>NZ_CP084035.1:90000-5262101 GCF_025809295.1 Bacillus sp. 41-22 | reverse complement strand
AGGTGTCCCTCCTTTACAAAGATGGTAAAAGAATAAGGTTGCGCAACAATTGTACAACCTGTAAATATTTCTAATGCATATTTATACGAAACGTATTTTAAAATATAAAAACGTCGTTAGTATCCGAGATAGAGTTTTCGACAAAATAACACATGTGGACAACTATTTACTCACATGTGATTTAAACTATCCACATGTTATACACAAATTGTGGATAAAATAAAGGTGTGGAAAACTTATTCAAAGTGAAAACACAACTATAATATCAAAAAAAAGCAGCTATAGCAATGAATTTAAGAAAGTTATCCACAAAATCAATACCTTGTGGAATAAACTTGTCCACAATACGATATACTGTGTAAAAGTAAAAAAAGAGTTTGTGGATACAAAAAAGAGAAAATATATTTATCCACAAGGAAATATAGGGACTGTGAAAAAGTGTGTGAATAGGTTAAAAATGAATATTTGATGAAAATTTCGAGAACCATTGACATTTTCCTATTTGATTTACTATAATTTATTAGACTGTCTTTAACAGATATTCCTCAGGGAGGTGTCATATAATGAAAAGAACTTACCAACCAAATAAACGTAAGCGCAGCAAAGTACATGGTTTCCGCAGCCGTATGAGCACAGCAAACGGACGTAAAGTGCTAGCAGCTCGTCGTCGTAAAGGAAGAAAAGTATTATCTGCGTAGACCACTGATCGTTCAGTGGTCTTTTTTTCTAATAATAATGAGTTTCCGCTGATGAAATACAGGAGTGTCAAATGATATGAAGAAAAAAAATCGTATAAAAAAGAATGATGAATTCCAGGCTGTTTTCCAAAAAGGACAATCGAATGCCAATCGCCAGTTTGTTGTATACAAATTAGATAAAGAAAAACAGCCGCATTTTCGCATTGGTCTTTCTGTTAGTAAGAAAATAGGAAATGCAGTAGTGCGTAATCGAATTAAGCGTATGATTCGCCAATCGATTATAGAATTAAAAGATGAGATAGATTCTGGAAAAGATTTTGTTATAATAGCAAGGAAGCCTTGTGCAGAGATGACATATGAAGAGTTAAAGAAAAGCTTAATTCATGTCTTTAAACGCTCTGGTATGAAAAGAATAAAAAAGTAGCGTAAGGAAATGAATTACACTATATACATACCGAAACAAGGAGGAGCAGGCTTTGAAAAAGAAAATAGGTTTATTAGCCATGGTTATTATGCTAATGGCAATTGCTACCGGCTGTAGTGAAACAAATCAACCGATTACACCGAAAAGCACTGGGATTTGGAATGAATATTTCGTATACCCGCTTTCTCAGTTAATCACGTATTTTGCAGAATTATTTGGTAGTAATTACGGTTTAGCAATCGTTGTTACAACTCTTATCATTCGTTTTGCATTATTACCATTAATGATTAAACAAACGAAGAGTACGAAAGCAATGCAGGCGTTACAACCAGAAATGGTGAAATTAAAAGAGAAATATAGTTCTAAAGATCAAGCAACACAGCAAAAACTACAACAAGAAATGATGCAGTTATATCAAAAGAATGGTGTAAACCCATTAGCAGGATGTTTACCAATATTTGTTCAGATGCCTATTTTATTCGCGTTTTATCATGCGATTATGAGAACAACAGCAATTAGTGAACATACATTTTTATGGTTCGATTTAGGACAGGCGGATCCTTTCTA
The DNA here is from genome assembly GCF_025809295.1 of Bacillus sp. 41-22. Classification (NCBI taxonomy): domain Bacteria; kingdom Bacillati; phylum Bacillota; class Bacilli; order Caryophanales; family Bacillaceae; genus Bacillus; species Bacillus sp. 41-22. Next base: position 5,260,412 of record NZ_CP084035.1, on the reverse strand, counting down.
TATCCTTCCAGTTGTTGCAGCTATTACGACGTTTATTCAGCAAAAGCTTGCAATGGCAGGAACGGCTGGACAAAATCCGCAAATGGCAATGATGATTTGGCTTATGCCAATTATGATTTTAGTCTTTGCAATTAACTTCCCAGCAGCACTATCATTGTACTGGGTAGTTGGTAATATCTTTGGTATCGCTCAAATGTATATGATCAAAGGGCCTGAAATTAAGGCTAGTAAGGCAGGAGGATCAAGCAAGTGAGTATGATTACTGCTAAAGGACAAACAGTCGAGCTGGCAGTACAAGATGCTTTAAGACAATTAAATGCTTCGAAAGATCGAGTAGATATAAATATTATCGATGAGGGTAAGAGGGGATTCCTGGGTTTATTTGGGAATCGCCCCGCTGTTGTAGAAGTTGTATTGAAAAAAGATCCAATCCAAGAATGTGAAGAATATTTAAAAAATGTTATTCAAAATATGGGTGTGGAAGTTGAGATTAGAAAAATTGTAAAAGGACGCGAAGTTGAATTTACAATTTCTGGCGAAAATATTGGTGTTTTAATTGGTAAAAGAGGTAATACGTTGAATTCTTTACAGTATTTAACAAAGCTTGTTGCGAACCGTAATACAAAGCAATATATTGGTATTACACTGGATGCTGAAAACTATCGTAGTAAAAGAAAAAATACGTTAGAAACTCTTTCCTATCGATTAGCAAAACAAGTAGTGAGTACGAAAAAAAGAGTTGTTCTAGAACCAATGCCTTCTTTCGAACGAAAAATTATTCACCAAGCATTATCTAATCATCAAAATATCATTACAACTTCTGAAGGGAAAGAACCACATCGGTATGTTGTAATATCTTCCAAGTGACCGGTTACTCAATTGAGTGCCGGTTTTTTTGAGGAGAAAATAAATGTGGATAACTAAAAAACACTAAACTTATCCACTGTGAATAAGTTTAGTGTTTTTTACATAAGGACATAATAAAATGAGTTATTATTCTTTTGTAGATAGGTTCGTTATGGTATCCTAATAATTTAGTGACGGAAAAAATTCATGTTGAAATAGAGATAAATAAGCAAGTGAGGTGAAAGGACATGGAATTTGATACAATTGCCGCAATTTCCACAGCACTTGGGGAAGGTGCAATTGCCATTGTTCGAGTAAGTGGGGATGATGCGATTGAGAAAGTCGATCGTATTTTTAAAGGGAAGGATTTAACACAGGTTTCTTCTCATACAATTCATTATGGTCATATTGTCGATTTAGATACAAATCAAGTTATTGAAGAAGTTATGGTGTCCATTATGCGTGCACCAAGGACTTTTACGCGTGAAAATATAGTAGAAATTAACTGTCATGGTGGACTTGTTTCGGTAAATAAAGTATTACAGCTTATTTTAGCGCAAGGAGTACGACTGGCAGAGCCTGGTGAATTTACAAAACGTGCTTTTTTAAATGGACGTATTGATTTATCACAAGCAGAAGCTGTTATGGACTTAATCCGTGCGAAAACAGATCGTGCTATGAATGTAGCGATTAACCAAATGGAAGGACGATTATCTAAATTAATCGGCCATCTGCGTCAAGAAATATTAGAAACATTAGCTCATATTGAGGTGAATATAGATTACCCAGAATATGATGATGTAGAAGAGATGACGCATAATATTTTAATTGAGAAAGCTACACATGTCCGTGCTGAAATTGCAAAGATATTAGAAACATCGAAGCAAGGAAAGATTTTACGTGAAGGCATTTCTACCGCGATTATCGGTAGACCTAACGTTGGGAAATCATCGCTATTAAATAGTCTTGTTCAGGAGAAAAAGGCAATTGTAACTGATATTGCAGGAACAACTCGTGATGTTATTGAAGAGTACGTTAATGTGCGTGGTGTACCACTTAAACTTATAGATACAGCCGGAATTCGTGAAACGGAAGATATTGTTGAACGAATTGGTGTAGAGCGTTCGAAGGAAATGATGAGCCAAGCAGACTTAGTGTTAATTGTAGTGAACTATAGCGAGGCTTTAACAAATGAAGATGAGGATCTATTCCGTGCTGTACAAGGAAAAGATTTCATTGTCATTGTAAATAAGACAGATTTACCGCAAGGAATTGATATGGAACGTGTTACAGATTTAGCGGTAGGCAATCGTGTTATTACAACATCTTTAATTGAGGAGCAAGGAATAGATGAGCTTGAAAAGGCAATAGCTGATTTATTCTTTGAAGGAACAATTGATTCTGCGGATATGACATACGTGTCTAATGCGAGACATATCGGATTATTAACACAAGCAGGAAGAACAATTAACGATGCAATTGAAGCGATAGAAAATGGTGTTCCGATTGATATGGTTCAAATTGATTTAACAAGAGCGTGGGAAATACTTGGTGAAATTACTGGTGATACTGTCCATGAAAGTTTAATTGACCAATTGTTCTCTCAATTTTGTTTAGGAAAATAAAGTAAAACTTTAATCAGAGATGATTTAGTAAGATAGAGGTTATTAGGAGGAATAAACAATGGGATACAATGCCGGTTCATATGATGTCATAGTAATCGGTGCAGGTCATGCAGGATGTGAAGCTGGTCTTGCGGCAGCACGAATGGGCTCAAAAACATTAATGTTAACAATTAACTTAGATATGGTAGCGTTCATGCCATGTAACCCTTCTGTTGGTGGACCAGCAAAAGGGATTGTTGTTCGTGAAATTGATGCATTAGGCGGAGAAATGGGACGCAATATTGATAAAACACATATTCAAATGCGTATGTTAAATACGGGTAAAGGACCAGCTGTACGCGCGCTTCGTGCACAAGCTGATAAATTCTCTTACCAGCATGAATTAAAGAAAACAATTGAAGAAACACCAAACTTAACGTTGTTTCAAGGTCTGGTAGAGCGTTTAATTATTGAAGATGGTGTATGTAAAGGGGTAATTACGCAAGCTGGTGCTGAATACACAGCGAAAACAGTTGTAATTACAACGGGAACATTTTTACGTGGTGAGATTATTATGGGAGATTTAAAATATTCAAGTGGTCCAAATAATCAGCAACCATCTATTACATTATCTGAACACTTAGAGGAACTTGGTTTTGATCTTGTTAGATTTAAAACAGGTACACCTCCGCGTGTAAACAGTAATACGATTGATTATAGTAAAACAGAAATTCAACCAGGTGATGATAAGCCACGTGCTTTCTCTTTTGAAACGACAAAATTTATTATGGATCAAATTCCATGTTGGTTAACGTATACAAGTACAGAAACACATCGTTTAATAGATGAAAACTTACATCGCTCAGCTATGTATTCTGGTATGATTAAAGGAACAGGGCCTAGATATTGCCCTTCAATTGAAGACAAGGTAGTAAGATTTAATGATAAACCACGTCATCAAATTTTCTTAGAGCCAGAAGGACGTAATACACAAGAAGTATATGTACAAGGCTTATCGACGAGCTTACCAGAAGATGTACAGCGTGCAATGCTTAGAACAATTCCTGGCCTAGAAAATGTTGAAATGATGCGTACGGGTTATGCAATTGAATATGATGCGATCGTACCAACTCAACTATGGCCAACACTTGAAACGAAAAAAATTAAAAATTTATATACAGCAGGACAAATTAACGGAACTTCTGGTTACGAAGAAGCAGCAGGACAAGGGCTTATGGCTGGGATTAATGCAGCGTGTCGTTCTTTAGGTAAAAAAGAAGTTATTTTAGGTCGTGCTGATGCTTATATTGGTGTCTTAATTGATGACCTTGTAACGAAAGGTACAAATGAACCATATCGTTTATTAACGTCTCGTGCAGAATATCGCCTATTATTACGCCATGATAATGCTGACCTTCGTTTAACTGAAGTTGGTCGTGAAATTGGCTTAATTAAAGAAGATCGCTATGAGCGATTTACAAATAAAAAGTTACAAATTGAACAGGAGAAGGAACGGTTAGAGAGTATTTTTATTAAACCGCGTCCTGAAGTTCAAGAATTAATTCGTAGTATTGGCGGAAGTGAATTGAAAGATGGAATACGTGCAAGTGACTTATTACGTCGTCCAGAGGTGACATATGAGCATATTCATCTTTTAGTACCAAGTGAAGTACCATTAAGTGATGAAATTACGGAACAAGTTGAAATTCAGACCAAGTACGAAGGATACATTGAAAAATCTTTACAGCAAGTAGAACGTATGAAGAAAATGGAAAACAAAAAAATTCCTGTGGATATTGATTATGATGCGATTTCTAGCCTTGCCTCAGAAGCGAGACAGAAATTGAAAGATGTTCGTCCGCTTTCAATGGGGCAAGCTTCACGTATTTCTGGCGTAAATCCAGCTGATGTTTCCATTTTGCTTATTTACATTGAACAAGGAAAAATTGCACGAGTATCGAACCAATAACATAGTAAGGAGATATTGCTAGATGAACATAGAACAATTTCAATCTATGCTAGAAGAGAAGGGTATTTCCCTCTCTTCTAGACAGTTAGAGCAGTTCGGAATCTATTTTGAAACATTAGTAGAGTGGAATGAAAAAATGAACTTAACGGCTATTACGGAGAAAGAAGAAGTATACTTAAAACACTTTTTTGATTCTGTTACAGCGGCTTTTTATTATGATTTTTCGAAACCATTTTCTATTTGTGATGTTGGAGCAGGAGCTGGATTCCCAAGTATCCCTTTAAAAATCTGTTTCCCACACTTAAAAGTAACAATTGTAGATTCATTACAAAAACGTATTAATTTCTTAAATCACTTAGCGCAAAAGTTAGAATTAAGTGATGTTGCATTTTGTCATGATCGTGCTGAAACATTTGGAAAAAAAGAAGGTGTACGTGAAGCATACGATATTGTAATGGCACGTGCAGTTGCACGTCTTTCTGTATTAAGTGAGCTATGTTTACCACTTGTAAAAGTAGGGGGAACATTCATTGCAATGAAAGGTGCAGCGGCGAACGAAGAAATCGAAAATGGCAAATATGCTTTAGAGGTACTTGGCGGAGAATTGAAAGAAATGTCTACGTTCCAATTACCGTTTGAAGAAAGCGAGCGTAATATTTTATTAATCGAGAAAAAGCGCAAGACACCAAAGAAATATCCACGCAAACCGGGAACGCCCAATAAATTACCTATTGAAAAATAAATCTTATTAGACGTAAGATTAAATTATATAAATGAAAACGTAAATGTTTCATAGGAAACATTTTATGTAGAACAGTCAATAGGCCTAAAAGGTGGTGGAATATGTATGAAAAATACGTTTTCTCGTTTATTTGGCTTTGGAGATAAAGAGAGCGAATTCGAATTACAAGACGAAAGCCATGAAGAAATAGCTAAAAAGGTATATGAAGAAATACAGGAAATTCCGATAGTAAACATTACCCCTAACCGTTATCAACCACGAACAGTTTTTGACGATGCACGTATTGAGGAGCTAGCATTAACGATTCGTACACATGGGCTTATCCAGCCGATTGTTGTGAGACAGTATGAGGATGATAAGTACGAGATTATTGCCGGGGAAAGGCGTTTCCGCGCAGCAACAAAGTTAGGGTGGGAAAAAGTTCCTGCAATAATAAAGAATTTAAATGATACTGAGACAGCTTCTGTAGCGTTAATTGAAAATTTGCAACGTGAGGAATTAACAGCAATTGAGGAAGCTGTGGCATATCAAAAGCTGATTGAGTTACATAATTTAACACAAGAAGCATTGGCACAACGACTTGGAAAAGGACAATCGACAGTCGCAAATAAATTGCGATTATTAAAATTGCCTGAAGAAATCAAAAGTGCATTATTAGAAAAAAGTATTACAGAACGGCATGCTCGCGCCCTTATTCCTTTGAAGAATGAGGAATTACAACTGAAGGTTTTACAAGAGATTGTGGAGAAGCAATTGAATGTAAAGCAAACAGAAGAACGAATTGCAAAGTTATTAGAAGAAGTAAAACCAAAGCGCAAAGCGAAGCAAAAAGCAGTAAGTCGAGATGCGAGAATTGCTATGAACACGATTAGACAATCATTACAAATGGTTGCTAATAGTGGTTTGAATGTTAATTCTGCGGAAGAAGAGTTTGATGAATACTATCAAATTACGATTAAAATTCCGAAGAAAAAATAATTACGTGCTAGAGACCTTATCCTATTGGAGAGGTCTCTTTTACTATATTTTCTTGTTAAAGCAAGAAGGAGTTTAGAAATAAATTTTGAAGTTTAATAAGGACGTAAAAGAAAAACTTTTATTTCATGTTACAATAAACGTAATTGTTTCTAGAATAAGAAAGAAAGGTTGAAAGTAGGTGACATCATGGGAAAAATCATTGCTATTGCTAATCAAAAAGGCGGTGTTGGAAAAACAACAACATCCGTTAATTTAGGGGCTGGATTGGCACAAGTAGGAAAAAAAGTCCTTCTCGTAGATATTGATGCTCAAGGAAATGCAACGACTGGTGTAGGGATTGAAAAGTCTGAATTAGATCAATGTATTTATAATGTTCTTGTAGAAGATGCAGATGTTCAAGGTGCCATACGGAAAACCGCAACTGAAAACTTAGATGTTCTACCCGCTACAATTCAATTGGCTGGTGCTGAAATTGAATTGGTACCAACCATTTCCCGGGAAGTACGCTTGCAAAGAGCGTTACAGCCAATTCGTGATGAATATGAGTATATTATTATTGACTGTCCCCCATCCTTAGGGTTATTAACGATCAATGCATTAACCGCAGCAGATTCTGTTATTATTCCTGTACAGTGTGAATATTACGCGCTGGAAGGGTTAAGTCAGCTATTAAATACAGTTCGACTTGTGCAAAAGCATTTAAATAAAAATTTAGCAATTCAAGGTGTATTGTTAACGATGTTGGATGCTCGTACAAATTTAGGAATTCAAGTTATAGATGAAGTGAAAAAATACTTTAGAGATAAAGTATATCGTTCGATTATTCCTCGTAATGTTCGCTTAAGTGAGGCACCAAGTCATGGAAAACCAATTATGCAGTATGACGCTAAATCAAGAGGAGCAGAAGTATATTTAGATTTAGCAGAGGAAGTGATTGCAGGTGGCTAAGGGATTAGGAAGAGGAATCAACGTGTTTTTTCCAGATTTAGATGTGAAAGAAGAAGAAACAATTCAGGAGATTATAGTAACTGAATTAAGGCCGAATCCATATCAACCACGTAAATATTTCAATAAAGAAGCGATTCAGGAATTAGCGGCTTCTATTAAAGAGCACGGTATATTGCAACCTTTAATTGCTCGAAAGAGTATTAAAGGATATGAAATAGTTGCAGGTGAAAGAAGATATCGTGCTGCTAAAGAGGCCGGACTTGAGAAAGTGCCTGCTGTCGTAAGGCAATTAAATGAGCAGCAAATGATGGAATTTGCTTTGCTTGAAAACTTACAACGAGAAGATTTAAATCCTATGGAAGAGGCAATGGCATATCAGATGTTAATGAACGAGCTAAATGTAACACAAGAACAATTAGCAAAACGTCTTGGTAAAAGCAGGCCTTATATCGCAAATTATACTCGTTTGTTAAGCCTCCCTTCATTCGTTCAAGATATGATTGCAAACGGTCAACTTTCAATGGCTCATGGAAGAACTTTACTTACAATAAAAGATGAAGAACAGTTGAAATCTTTATTGAAGCGAATTGAAAAAGAAGGACTGAATGTTCGCCAATTGGAACAAATTGTCCAGGAAATTAATCAACGTGTTTCACGTGAAACACAACAAGTGAAAAAAGAAAGAAATATATTTTTTGTAGAGCGCGAAACGTTCTTAAGAGAAAAGTTTGGTACAGATGTAAAAATTAAAGAAACAAAAAAAGAAAAAGGTAAAATTGAAATTGAATTTTTCAATAAAGAAGATTTAAATCGTATTTTAGAATTATTATCACAGAAAAACTAAAAAGCAAACCATCTTATTATTTATAGATGGTTTGCTTTTTTTAACGCAGATAATTTTTGATCCGTTTCTTTTATACTTTGTGCAATTACATCAGCCATTTTCATGACTAAACTTAATCTTGTATTTTGAAGAACAAAAAACTCCATAAAACCATTTAGATTGACGATGCCGTGTATATGCAAATCACCAACTGCAGGTAATTTCTTATTCATCGCAGCTCCAGGTTTACTAGGTCCCTTTCCAGTAGTGATTGAACCGATACTTTGAGATTTTCCTAAGCATGCATCAACAGCAATTATAAAAGAAGTAGGATTTTCTTTCTGTATATTCTGAATTTTCTCTTCTAAATTTAACGCATGTATTGGTTCATCTAGTGTGCCGAATACTTGGAAGTTTTTAATTTCTACTTGTTCTAGTTTAGTGCCAACTAATGGGCCGAGTGCATCACCGGTGGAACGATCTGTTCCGATGCAAACGAGAATGAGTGGTATGTTAGTTTTAATGGGAATATGGGAAAGTAAAAAGTTACTGATTGTCTCGGAGGCTTCTAAGTCTTGGTGCATAACATTTTGAGTTTCTTTTTCGAAAAAAGGTAAGCGAAAACTTCCAATATTCATGAAGCACCCATCCTTTTAATAAATTTTCAAAATATGTTATACGTTGAGTAAAATGGAAAACTATAAGTGCGTACTTTTTGCAAAATGTGAGTGAAAACGGAAATAATAGTACTAGTATATATATATTCGCTCCATTTTATACCTGGATAGAAGTTAACAAATGGAATTAAAGTCATAAAATTTTTTCAGAAATCAGAGAGACTTCTGATACAATGAGAAGGATAACTAAAAAGAAATTTTAGCTGGAGAGGTAGAGGTACATGGATTTAGCGTTGAAATGGTTTGAGTCCATTGATTGGACGAATATAGGTGTAAAAACACTAAAAATAGTCGTTATTTTAATACTTGGTGCAATCATTGTGCGAGTTGCAAGGGCAGTTGTACGAAATGCGTTTCGCATGGGAAGTCGTTCGCCAATTCAAATTTCAGAACGTCGTACAGTTACAGTAGCGAAGTTACTTGAAAATATTGTGGCATACGTTGTTATATTTATTATGTTGATTGCGATTTTAGGCGTGTTCAATATTAATGCATCAGGTCTATTAGCTGGTGCCGGGGTTATTGGTTTAGCAGTCGGATTTGGTGCACAAAGTTTAGTGAAAGATGTCATTACAGGACTATTTATTTTGCTAGAAGATCAGTTTTCAGTTGGTGACTATGTAAGAATTGGTCAGTTTGAGGGAGTTGTTTTAGAAATTGGACTTCGTACAACGAAACTAAAGAGCTGGACAGGGGAAATTCATACTTTACCAAACGGAAGTATTATTCAAGTTACTAATTTTTCGGTTAGTAATAGTGTAGCATTCGTTGATGTATCTATTTCGTATGAGGCCGATATAGCAAAAGCAGAGCAAGTAATTGAAGAGTTATTAGTAGAATTACCTGCAAAGTACGAGAAGATGGTAACAACGCCTCAATTGTTAGGTGTACAAACATTAGCTGCATCAGAAGTTATATTACGTGTTATTGCTGAAGTGGAGCCGATGCAACATGCAGTTATTGCAAGAGCTCTTCGTAAAGAGATTAAAACTCGTCTGGATTTACATGGAATTGAAATTCCATATCCACGTATGGTTTTATATAATCGTGAAGAATTGGTTAGTGGAAAAGCAATTTAGTATGGAGAGGGGTTTGGAGAGTGGAGCAAAAGCAATATAACTTGTACGATGTTGTGGAAATGAAGAAAGCCCATCCATGTGGTGAAAATCGCTGGAAGATTATTCGTATGGGAATGGATATCCGCGTTAAGTGCGAGGGATGTGACCATTCGGTAATGATTCCTCGAAGAGAGTTTGATCGTAAGGTAAAAAAAATACTTGTGAAGCATGAAGAATAGTGAAAAAGCAACAGCTGCAGTAGACAGCCGTTGCTTTTTTTCATTTGGTGGAAACTTGTCATTTTTTTCGTTACTATCTATAATGATGAAAGATTGAGACATAGGAGTGAAAAATATGGGATTAACGGCTGGAATTGTTGGATTACCTAACGTAGGGAAGTCCACTTTATTTAATGCAATTACACAAGCAGGAGCAGAATCTGCGAACTATCCATTCTGTACAATCGATCCAAACGTAGGGATTGTAGAAGTACCAGATGAGCGCTTAAATAAATTAACGGAATTAGTAGAACCGAAAAAAACTGTTCCGACTGTATTCGAATTTACTGATATCGCAGGTATCGTAAAAGGTGCGAGTAAAGGTGAAGGATTAGGAAATAAATTCTTATCTCACATTCGCCAAGTAGATGCAATTTGCCAAGTTGTTCGTTGTTTTGAAGATGAAAATATTACACACGTTTCAGGGAAAGTAGATCCAATTGATGATATTGAAACAATCAACTTAGAACTAATCTTAGCGGATTTAGAATCAGTTGATAAACGTATCGAGCGTGTTGCGAAATTAGCAAGACAAAAAGATAAAGAAGCAGTATATGAGCATGAAATTTTAGTGCGTTTAAAAGAAGCTTTCGAAGAGGGAAAACCAGCTCGTACTGTTGAATTTACAGAAGAGCAAATGAAGATTGTTAAAGGCCTTCATTTACTTACAACGAAAGAAATGCTATACGTAGCAAACGTAAGTGAAGATGATATTATGGATCCTTCTGAAAATAAATATGTACAAATGGTAAAAGAATTTGCTGCAAATGAAAATTCTCAAGTTATCGTTGTATGTGCAAAAATCGAAGAAGAAATCGCTGAGTTAGACGAAGAAGAGAAAAAAGTATTCCTGGAAGAATTAGGTATTGAAGAATCTGGTTTAGATCAGTTAATTCGTGCTGCATATGACTTATTAGGACTTGCTACTTACTTCACAGCTGGTGTGCAAGAAGTGCGTGCATGGACGTTTAAACAAGGTATGAAAGCACCACAATGTGCTGGCGTAATTCATACAGACTTTGAGCGTGGATTTATTCGCGCAGAAACAGTTTCTTATGATGATTTAATGACAAACGGTTCTATGACAGCTGCAAAAGAAGCTGGAAAAGTACGTTTAGAAGGAAAAGAGTATATCGTAAAAGACGGAGATGTTATGCACTTCCGCTTTAACGTTTAATTTAATATTTCCTAGGAAAAATAAAGATATGAACTTGGCAAATATATTATGTGTTTGCCAAGTTTTTTACGTATTGGTGAGTTGATTCATATAACTTACTATGATATAATCTAAACTCGTGAGTAATTACTATAAATTAATTGCTCCTTGCCCATTATGGGCCGTTTAGACCAAAAGGAGGTGAAAGTGTAATGAGAAAGTACGAAATTATGTACATCATTCGTCCTGGCGTTGAAGAAGAAGCTCAAAAAGCTTTAGTTGAACGTTTCGCAGGTGTTTTAACAAACAATGGTGCAGAAATCATTAACACAAAAGAGTGGGGTAAGCGTCGTTTAGCTTACGAAATCAACGACTTACGTGAAGGTTTCTACATGATCTTAAACGTGAACTCTAACTCAGAGGCGATTAACGAATTCGACCGTTTAGCTAAGATCAACGAAGATATCCTTCGTCATATCGTTGTTAAAGAAGAAGAAAAATAATTGATATATAAGGGAGAGTGGTTCGATTGATGAATCGTGTTATCCTCGTTGGTCGTTTAACTAAGGACCCTGACTTACGTTACACGCCCAATGGTGTTGCAGTAGCTACTTTTACGTTAGCTGTGAATCGCGCATTTGCGAATCAACAAGGTGAGCGTGAAGCTGACTTTATTAATTGTGTAATATGGCGTAAACAAGCAGAAAACGTGGCAAATTATTTGAAAAAAGGTAGCTTAGCAGGCGTAGACGGACGTCTTCAAACTCGTAATTACGATGGACAAGATGGTAAACGTGTATATGTAACAGAAGTTCTTGCGGAGAGCGTACAATTTTTAGAGCCGCGTAATGGCGGTGGGGAGCAACGTGGTTCATTCAATCAGCAACCATCAGGAGCTGGTTTCGGTAACCAAAGCTCTAACCCATTTGGTCAATCTAGTAATTCAGGTAACCAAGGTAATCAAGGTAACTCTGGATTTACGAAGAATGACGATCCATTTTCGAATGTTGGTCAACCGATTGACATTTCGGACGACGATTTACCATTTTAATGGTGTGAATCGGCTATTTTTAACAAAGAATGGAGGGAATAGACATGGCAGGACGCAAAGGTGGACGTGCGAAGCGTCGTAAGGTGTGTTTCTTCACATCTAACGGCATCACTCGCATTGACTATAAAGATGTTGATTTATTAAAACGTTTCGTTTCTGAGCGCGGTAAAATTTTACCTCGTCGTGTAACAGGAACAAGCGCGAAATACCAACGCAAACTTACAGTTGCAATTAAACGTGCTCGTCAAATGGCACTTTTACCATATGTTGGTGAATAATAGCGTATGAAATGCACAGTAGAGTCGGACTCTACTGTGCATTTTGCTATGCTTTTCTTTTTTTGAAAGAGAGGTTAGATGATGAAGAATACGAAATTTATTACTGAGGGTGCAGCACTGTTAGCGATATATGCAATGTTATTGCTTATATCTATGTATGTTCCAATTTTAGGTACAGTTGTAACGTTTGCGTTGCCATTGCCATTTATATTGCTAACGATAAGATATAGATTATCTAACGCCTTTATAGTTTTTACTGCGGCGCTTTTTATTACTGTTATTGTCAGTCAGCCGATGAACCTAGTAAAGACAACTATGTTTGGATTGATAGGTATCGTTTTAGGATATATGTATAAAAAACGAAAAAAGCCGGTAGAAACTTTAATGGCGGGGACGCTTGCGTACTTAATTGGTATTATGCTCATTTATGTTGCGAGTATAAAGTTTTTTAACATAGATTTAATGAAGCAAATGCAAAATATGTTTAATGAAAGTATGGCGCAAAGTGAAAAGATAGTTACTGCTGCGGGTATGCCTATTAGTAAAGAGCAAAAAGAATTATTTGCACAATTTAATGATGTGTTACAAACGTTATTCCCAAGTTTGCTTGTGATGGTTTCTGTATGTTTTTCTTGGATTACAGTTATGATATCAGGTAGTGTTTTGAGAAAACTAAAGCATGACGTTATACCTTGGCCTAAATTTAAAGATATACAATTACCAAAGAGTATTGTTTGGTATTACGTTATATTTATTTTGCTATCAACTTTTATAAAAGTAGAACCGACATCATATTTACATATGGTATTTTCTAATTTATATGTCATATTTGCTTTACTACTAGTACTGCAAGGTCTGACATTTATCGCTTTTATAGCGCATAGCAAAGGTTTTACGAAAGGTGTTCCTATTATTAGTTTTATTGTCTGCATGTTTATTCCGATGATGTTTCCTCTTGTAACAATCTTAGGTATAATTGATTTAGGGATTTCATTGCGTTCTAAAATAGGGGAATAAAATAATATTCCTTACACTATTTTAATTTGTTTAACTAACTGGAAAGTGAGTTAGTTTTACTTTATAGGAGTTGTATACATGCCTGAATTTTATAAGAAACAGTGGTTTTTATATCCTGTTTACGTATTGGCATTTTTTGTATTCGTGCTAATTTCACTCCTCTGTTACTTTCATTTAATTATGGGGATATCAGCCTTTTTTATCTTTTGTATTGTACTTTTTTTCGTTATACGATTCGAACTTACTTTTCAAAGGAATTTTGAAAAACATACGACAGATATGATTACAAGGGTAAAGAAAGTGAGTAATGAAGCATTTAACCAAATGCCAATTGGTATTTTGTTATACAATAAGGATTATGGAATTGATTGGGCGAATCCTTATTTATCATCATGTTTGGGGCAGCATGCATTAGCTGGTTGGCACCTTTACGATGTATCAGAAACATTACTCCTTTTTATTAAGGGGGAAACTTCTGACGATATAGTTTCTTTAAATAATCGAAAGTTTCGTGTTTTTGTAAGGAAAGAAGAAAAGCTAATTTATTTCTTTGATGTAACGGAACAAACAGAAATTGAAAAGATGTATGAAGATCAACGCACTGTTTTAGCTGTTATTTATTTAGATAACTATGATGAAGTTACACAAGGATTAGATGACCAATTACGTACGAATATAACAAGTCTTGTGACGTCACGTCTAAATGAATGGGCCGTTAAGTATGGTGCATATTTGAAACGTGCATCTTCAGAAAGATTCTTCGTTGTACTAAATGAAAGTATTTTAGCGCAAATGGAGAAAGGGAAATTTAGTATTTTGGATCAAGTGCGTGAAGAAACATCAAAAAGGAATATACCACTTACATTAAGTGTTGGTGTTGGCTCAGGTGATTTACCTTTATCAGAGCTTGGAGCGATGGCTCAATCTGGTTTAGACCTTGCATTAGGACGAGGAGGAGACCAAGTAGCTATTAAACAAGCAACGGGTAAAGTTAAGTTTTACGGTGGTAAGACGAATCCGGTTGAAAAGCGTACTCGTGTACGTGCTAGGGTTATTTCGCATGCATTAAAGGATTTAGTATTAGAAAGCAGTAATGTCATTATAATGGGGCATAGAGCTCCTGATATGGATGCGATTGGTGCAGCGATTGGTATTTTAAAGGTAGCTCAATTAAATGAGCGCAAAGGATATATTGTATTAGATGAAAATGATTCTGATAAAGGAATCAAACGTTTGATGGATAAAGTGAAACAAAATGAAGAGTTATGGTCACATTTTATTACACCAGGGCAAGCGATGGAATTTGCAAATGATGATTCATTACTTGTTGTTGTTGACACACATAAACCTTCAATGGTGATGGAGGAAAAACTGTTACACAAGATTGAAAATGTAGTAGTTATTGACCATCATCGCCGCGGGGAAGATTTCATTGAAGATCCATTACTTGTTTATATGGAGCCATACGCTTCTTCAACGGCAGAGCTTGTTACAGAATTACTTGAGTATCAACCGAAAAATTTAAAGATGACAATGTTAGAAGCAACGGCATTGTTAGCTGGTATTATTGTTGATACGAAAAGTTTTACATTCCGTACAGGCGCTCGTACATTTGATGCCGCTTCTTATTTACGCTCGCATGGCGCAGACACTGTACTTGTACAAGAACTTTTAAAAGAAGATATGGGTCAGTATTTACGAGTTGCAAAAGCCATTAAAAATGCGTACATTTATAAAAATGGAATTGCGATTGCTAAAGTTGATGGTGATGAATATTATGACCAAGTACTTATTGCACAATCAGCAGACACATTATTGACAATGACAGGTATCATTGCATCGTTTGTTATTGCAAAACGCGGAGAAAATTTCATTGGAATTAGTGGTAGATCTTTAGGTGAATTGAATGTACAGCTAATTATGGAGAATTTAGGAGGTGGCGGGCACTTAACAAATGCAGCCACACAAATGAAAAATGTTACAGTAGATGAAGCGGAGGAGAAGCTTCGATTTGTTATTGATGACTATTTACAGGGAGGCACACAATCATGAAAGTAATTTTTCTAAAAGACGTAAAAGGTAAAGGTAAAAAAGGAGAAATAAAAAACGTACCAGACGGTTATGCAAATAATTTCTTACTAAAACAGGGGTTAGCTGCCGAAGCGACAAACAGCAGTATGAAAACTTTAGATGCTCAAAAGCGCAAAGAGGAAAAAGATGCAGCAGCAGAAGTTGAGAATGCAAAAGAGCTGAAAGAAACATTAGAGAAATTAACTGTAGAAGTAAAGGCGAAATCTGGAGAAGGTGGCCGCTTATTTGGTTCTATCACGAGTAAACAAATTGTAGATGTAATGCAAAAGTCACACAAGATTAAACTTGATAAACGTAAATTTGAAATGGATGATGCAATCCGTGCATTAGGTTATACAAACGTCAATGTGAAATTGCATCCGCAAGTAACAGCAACAGTAAAAGTTCATGTTAGTGAACAATAAAAATAAATTAAGCAAGGAGGATTGCGCATGAGTGATGTAATGGCTGATCGTACCCCTCCGCATAATATAGAAGCTGAGCAGGCAGTCTTAGGTGCCATATTAATTGATCAGGATGCGTTAACGTCAGCATCGGAACTATTGGTACCTGACTCATTTTATCGAACGAAACATCAAAAGATTTTTGAAGTCATGCTTGGGTTGTCTGATAAGGGAGAACCAATCGACTTAGTAATAATGACATCAGCGATGGCTGATCAAGGATTACTAGAAGAAGTTGGTGGGGTTTCTTATCTAGCAGAGTTAGCAGAAGTTGTTCCAACAGCTGCTAATGTAGAATATTATGCACGCATCATCGCTGAAAAGGCACTTTTACGTCGTTTAATTCGAACGGCGACTCATATTGTATCGGATGGATACGAGCGAGAAGATGATGTGGATGGCCTTTTAAACGAGGCTGAGAAAAAAATATTAGAAGTATCTCACCAAACAAATGCAAAAGCATTCCAAAACATTAAAGATGTTCTTGTAGATGCTTATGATAAAATTGAACTTTTGCATAATCAAAAGGGTGAAGTTACCGGGATACCAACTGGATTTACTGAATTAGATAAGATGACCGCAGGTTTTCAGCGAAATGATTTAATCATCGTGGCGGCGCGTCCATCGGTAGGAAAAACTGCATTTTCACTAAATATCGCACAAAACGTAGCGACGAAAACTGATGAAAATGTAGCGATTTTTAGTTTAGAGATGGGCTCTGATCAGCTTGTTATGCGTATGCTTTGTGCAGAAGGAAATATTGATGCACAAAGACTTCGTACCGGTTCATTAACTTCTGATGATTGGGCGAAATTAACAATGGCGATGGGTAGCCTTTCTAATGCTGGTATATATATTGATGATACACCAGGGATTAAAGTAAATGAGATTCGAGCAAAATGTCGTAGATTAAAGCAAGAGCAAGGTCTTGGGATGGTTTTGATTGACTATTTACAGCTTATTCAAGGAAGTGGGAAATCAGGAGAAAACCGTCAGCAGGAAGTATCTGAGATTTCTCGTACATTAAAAGGGATTGCACGTGAATTACAAGTACCTGTCATCGCCTTGTCGCAGTTATCTCGTGGTGTAGAATCCCGTCAAGATAAACGTCCGATGATGTCTGACATTCGTGAATCAGGAAGTATCGAGCAGGATGCTGACATTGTAGCCTTCCTATATCGTGAAGATTACTATGACCGTGAAACAGAAAATAAAAATACAATTGAAATTATCATTGCAAAACAACGTAATGGTCCGGTAGGTTCAGTAGAGCTTGCGTTTGTTAAGGAATTTAATAAATTCGTCAACTTAGAACGCCGCTTTGAGGATGGACATGCACCGCATGCATAAAGGCAGTATAAAAAAGAAACACATTTCTTATAATAAGATGTGTTTCTTTTTTTTTATATAAAAGATAGGGCTTTCATAAGGTGAATATGTAATTCTTACGAACGAAAACGTTTTTCGGTAAAAAAATGTTCGCTTTTTGGTTGACTTCTCTTTCTGTTTTGGTACAATTATATTGTTTGAATAGATCGTTTGAAAATTGCGGAGGTGCTTTAATAATGTCTTCAGTAGTAGTTGTAGGAACACAATGGGGCGACGAAGGAAAAGGTAAAATCACTGATTTTCTTTCTGAGCATGCGGAAGTAGTTGCAAGATATCAAGGTGGAAATAACGCGGGACATACAATTGTTTTCGGCGGAGTTAAATATAAATTACACTTAATTCCATCTGGTATTTTCTATAAAGAGAAAATTTGTGTAATCGGAAATGGCTTAGTAGTAGATCCGAAAGCATTACTTGAAGAGTTGAAATACTTACACGATCGTGGTGTAAGTACTGATAATTTACGTGTAAGTAACCGTGCGCACGTTATTTTACCTTATCACTTAAAACAAGATGAATTAGAAGAAGCGAGTAAAGGTGATAACAAGATTGGTACAACGAAAAAAGGTATCGGTCCTGCATATATGGATAAAGCTGCTCGTATTGGTATCCGTATGGCTGATCTTTTAGACCGTGAAGCATTTAAAGAGAAGCTTGAGCGTAATTTAGTGGAGAAAAATCGTTTGTTTGAAAAAATGTACGATACAGAAGGTTTCAGCGTAGAAGAAATCTTTGAAGAGTACTTCCAATACGGACAACAAATCGCACATTACGTATGCGATACATCTGTCGTATTAAATGATGCACTAGATAACAATAATCGTGTATTATTTGAAGGTGCACAAGGTGTTATGCTTGATATCGACCACGGTACGTACCCGTTCGTTACATCTTCTAACCCAATTGCTGGTGGTGTAACAGTTGGAACTGGAGTCGGTCCTGCGAAAGTTACTCGCGTTGTAGGTGTATGTAAAGCATATACAAGCCGTGTTGGTGATGGTCCATTCCCTACTGAACTTAATGATGAAATCGGTCACCAAATTCGTGAAGTTGGTCGTGAATACGGAACAACAACGGGTCGTCCACGCCGTGTAGGTTGGTTCGATAGCGTTGTTGTAAGACATGCACGTCGTGTTAGTGGTTTAACAGATTTATCATTAAACTCTATCGATGTATTAACAGGTATTCCAACTGTTAAAATTTGTGTTGCTTACAAATACAATGGCGAAGTTATCGATGAAGTTCCAGCTAACTTAAACATTTTAGCGAAATGTGAGCCTGTATATGAAGAGCTTCCAGGTTGGACAGAAGATGTTACTGCTGTGAAATCATTGGATGAGCTTCCTGAAAATGCAAGAAAATACGTAGAGCGTGTTTCTGAATTAACAGGAATCCAATTATCTATGTTCTCGGTTGGACCAGATCGTAATCAAACAAATATCGTTCGTAACGTATACGAAGCTTAATTGATATAAAAAATTGATTTTTTTAAGAAAAAACTCATATTTTTATGAGTTTTTTCTTATTTTTTATAAAAAAATAAAAAAAGGTATTGCAAAAATGAAAGATAGCATGTTATGATATGTCTTGTCGTCACGAAAATATGACGTTGGTGAGTATGAGCCATTAGCTCAGTTGGTAGAGCATCTGACTTTTAATCAGAGGGTCGAAGGTTCGAATCCTTCATGGCTCACCATTTTATTTTTCGTGGCCCGTTGGTCAAGTGGTTAAGACACCGCCCTTTCACGGCGGTAACACGGGTTCGAATCCCGTACGGGTCATGTTTTTTTTATGTTCATTTTTGGTCCCGTGGTGTAGTGGTTAACATGCCTGCCTGTCACGCAGGAGATCGCCGGTTCGACCCCGGTCGGGACCGCCACTTTTGTTTATACCACCATTAGTGGTTTTATATATAGTTTTGGCTCGGTAGCTCAGTCGGTAGAGCAGAGGACTGAAAATCCTCGTGTCGGCGGTTCGATTCCGTCCCGAGCCACTCTCAGGATATTAAGTGGGCCCACTTAATATCCTTTTTATTTTGTCCAGTTTTACAAATGTGGGTAGTTATTTTACAATAGAATGAGGAGCCTCTAGCAGTTGAAGCTAGAGGTTTTTCTATAGATCGTATAGGATTCTGTGTAAAAGTGGATGATACATGAGTCTATGAGAATAGAGGAGAAATACTTAGACTAAGATTGTTGTCATATAGGAACATACTATAGAAACACCAATATGTTTGAGGATTATTGATCATATTTTTATAAGGAGGAAATAGACGATGATGGGAAAGAAAATTTTAGTAGTTGATGATGAAAAGCCAATTGCGGATATTTTGAAGTTCAACCTAGAAAAAGAAGGTTTTGAAATTGTAATGGCGCATGATGGTGATGAGGCGATTGAAAAAGCAAATGAAGAACAGCCAGATATGGTTTTATTAGATATTATGTTACCGGGAAAAGACGGTTTAGAGGTATGTCGTGAAATACGTAAAAGCTCAGAAATGCCAATTATTATGCTTACAGCAAAAGACTCTGAAATTGATAAAGTATTAGGGCTTGAGCTTGGGGCAGATGATTATGTAACGAAGCCATTTAGTACGAGGGAGCTACTTGCTCGTGTGAAAGCGAATTTACGTCGCCATCAGCAGGGTGGTGCTGCAGAGAAAGAAGAAAATACCGAAATGGTTATTGGACCAATCGTTATCAATTCGAACGCTTATAGTGTAACAAAGCGTGAAGAAAGCATTGAGCTTACACATCGTGAATTTGAATTACTACATTATTTAGCGAAGCATTTAGGTCAAGTTATGACTCGTGAACATTTATTACAAACAGTTTGGGGTTATGATTATTTTGGAGATGTACGTACAGTAGACGTAACAGTACGTCGTTTACGCGAAAAAATTGAAGATAATCCAAGTCATCCTACTTTAATTGTAACTAGACGTGGAGTAGGGTATTACTTGCGTGACCCAGAACAGGAATAGTATATGAAGAAAGTTGGTTTTTTTCAATCTATTCATTTAAAATTTGTGCTCATATATATGCTGTTAATATTAATAGCAATGCAAGTAATTGGTGTATATTTCGTCAGGGAATTAGAAAAAAGCCTTGTAAAAGGCTTTCAAGATTCCTTAACGCAGCAAACAAATCTACTTTCTTATAACCTGAAGCAAGAGTTTGTAAAAGAACGTCCTAAAACAGAATCAGTAGATAAAGCTATTAATGACTCGATTCAAAAATTCGCATCAGATCGTAAGAAAGATATTCAAGAAGTAAGTGTAATTGATGCTACTAAAAAATTAATGGCAATTTCAGACGGGTCTAAGCAAAATAAGGTAGGAAGAACGTCAGCAGATACAGCTGTACAACGGGTAATGGTACAAAAGAAACCAGAGTCAAAGATTGAGAAAGATGGAAATACAGGTCATCGAGTTCAAGTTATGATTACCCCTATTCTAAAAGAGCCTGGCGGAGAGGTACTTGGTGTCATTCATATCGTTGCATCTATGGAAGATGTGTATAAACAAATGAAGGACATCAACCAAATTTTTGCAACGGGGACAGTAATTGCTTTATTAGTAACAGCTGTACTTGGAATTTTATTGGCTCAAACAATTACGAGACCAATTTCAGATATGCGAAGACAAGCAATTGAAATGGCGAAAGGAAATTATTCGCGAAAAGTAAAGGTGCATAGTCACGATGAGATTGGACAATTAGCATTATCTTTTAACAATTTATCTAAAAAATTACAACAAGCTCGTTCCTCCACAGAAAGTGAAAGACGAAAATTATCATCCGTTTTATCACATATGACAGATGGAGTAATTGCTACTGATCGAAAAGGGGATATCATTTTATTAAATGATCCTGCGGAAAAGATGTTAAATGTTTCGCGTGAAACGGCGCTAGATCAATCAGTGTTAGAAGTGCTAGGAATACAAGAAGAATTTACACTGGATCATTTATATGAAGAGCCTGATTCAGTTTTATTAGATTTTAGTACGAGAAATGAACCATATATTTTACGTGCTAGTTTCTCTGTTATTCAAAAAGAAACAGGGAAGGCAAATGGTTTAATTGCTGTATTATATGATGTAACAGAGCAGGAGCGGATAGAACAAGAGCGCCGTGAGTTTGTTGCGAACGTATCTCATGAGTTAAGAACGCCGTTAACAACGATGCGCAGTTACTTAGAAGCACTTACTGATGGAGCATGGCAAGATCCAAATATTGCACCGCAATTTTTAACGGTTACACAAGAGGAAACGGAAAGAATGATCAGGCTTGTAAATGCATTGTTACAACTATCTAAACTAGATAGTACAGAACATCGCTTAATGAAGGAATGGGTCGACTTTACGGATTTCTTTAATAACGTTATCGATCGTTTTGAAATGTCTAAAGAGCAAAATGTAAGCTTCAAACGATCTTTCTCTAAAAAATCTCGATTTATTGATATGGATACAGACAAAATTACACAAGTTTTATATAACATTATTTCCAATGCACTAAAATATTCGCCAGAAGGTGGTACAGTAACATATCGCCTACGTGACCGCGGGGAGTTATTAGAGATTAGTGTGAGTGATCAAGGAATGGGAATTCCGAAAGAAAATGTAGATAAAATATTTGAACGTTTTTATCGTGTAGATAAAGCGCGTTCGAGACAAATGGGTGGTACAGGTCTTGGGTTAGCCATTGCGAAAGAAATGATTGAGGCACATGGCGGCTCGGTTTGGGCGAAAAGTGAGGAAGGAAAAGGGACAACTATTTATTTCACATTGCCAATGGCGACAGATGAAGAGGACGATTGGGAATGAGTATGGAAAACTTTAAAACGATAGTTCTAATTAATTTGGTTGTCATTAGTCTATTTCTTACTTTTAACTTGTGGACATATGTTCCTGATTCTACTTCTATGCAAAATACAAAGTTCGTTCAAGGTAACGAAGAGATAAATACGATAAAGATTTCGGAGGTTGTTCGCCCATCCTCTGTCGTTATTCATAAAGAGAAAAATCATTATGTAAGCGAAAAGAAGGAAAATGTGGATTCGATTTATAAAATTCTTGAAAACGGAGAATTACATAATTTCGAGGAAATAACGTGGACAGTCCCTAAAGGTGATTTTCTGTCTTATGTACACGGAGAAGAAAAAATTGAATTTGTTTTTCCTACAAATATCCCGTTAGATACGATTAAAAATATGTTTAATATTAAAGATAAAAACATAGAAAGTAACAGAAGTTTTAATCGTATTATAATTGATCCTTCTAGAAGTAAGGATCAAGAAATTAAAGTTAGCTTTGTTTCCTATGATACTCCTCATAAAATATATCAAGCAACATTAAGTGGTGCTTATATAAAGGATATTATAAATGCTCAAAATCAACTTATAACAGTAGCAAGACCATATTTTGAGTATCAAATAAATGATACAAAAAAACTTTTTTTACCAGAGGGGATTACGGAATTAAGTAAGGCAGAGTATATTACAGCTAAACTAGAAGTGGATCCATTTAAAAATGCCTTATTTAGTGATCCACGTTATTTAAGTCCTATTTCTGAGAAAACAAAGGAAACATTTACAGATGGCATCCGTTCTATGGAAATTGATAAGTCGGATGCAATGTTGAAATATAAAAATTCCGCTGTACATGGTGATAAATCTACGGATAATGCGGTAATTTTACAAAAAAGTTTTGACTTTGTAAGTGGGCATAGTGGATCCTTGAAGTCCTATCGTTTTGATTATATTAATGGGAGGAAAACTTCATTCCGTTTATATGAGGATGGTTTGCCTGTATTTAATGCAAATGGAATAGCGGAATTAAAACAAGTATGGGGTTCAGGTGAAATTATGCAGTATGAAAGACCCTTTTTTGAGTTCAGTATTCCTTTGCCTAGTAAACAACAAACAACTTCTCTAGCATCAGGTCGTACAGTGATGACATCACTAGAGAATAATCCAGAAATTGATAAAAAATCAATTCAGGATGTTGGTATTGGTTATAAAATGTCATTGGAACCGTCCATCAGTGATGTGAGAATCGCTGTCTTACAGCCGATATGGTATGTAAAATGTGAAGAAGATGGTAAGCAACAAATATATGAGTGGAGTGAGGGGGGACTAAATGGATTGGGATCGAATTAAGACCATATTTATTGTGACCTTTTTTGTTTTAGACCTCTTTCTTATCTTTCAGTTCATTCAAAAGCAAGATAGTAATCAATTAGAACTTGTGACGGAAACGAAAATTGATCAACAATTAAAAGCTGAAAAAATTACTATGGGAAATTTTCCTAAAGAACCGAAAAAAGAGTCATTTATAATGGCGAAAAATAAGGGTTTCAAAGAAGAAGATGTGGAATCTTTAAAAAATCAGACAGCGCATGTGCAAGACGAATATCAAATAGAGGGTAAATTAAAAGAGCCTTTTTTAAATACAAAATCATTGTCAAAAGATAAGTATAATGAGTTTTTGAAAAATTATGTGCTGGATGGACAAAAATATGAGTTTGGAGCAATAAAGGACTCAAAAATTTACTTCTTTCAAAAGTATAAAGATAAACCAATCTTCTACAATAATCGTGCGATGATTGTTGTAGATTTAAATGAAAAAAATGAGCTTATTTCATATACACAAACAATGTTAACGGATTTGAAGGAAATGGGCGAAAGCGAAAAGACGAAAGAACAAGAAATTATTACTGCTCAAACAGCTTTAGAAAATATATATTTGAAAAATAAAATTGCAGAAAATACGCACGTGAAAGAGGCGCAGATTGGATATGCGACTCTTGCGGAGTCTTCTTCTAATATACAAGTGCTTGCTCCAACATGGAACTTAAAGACAGAACAAAAAAAGGATTTTTTTGTGAATGCAATTGAAGGACAAGTTATGGAATTAGGGGAAACTCAAGTGCCGGAAGAACATAATGGAGTGAGAAAGAATGAGCATGCATTTTAGTGTACTTGCAAGTGGAAGTACAGGGAATATGCTATATGTAGGAACAGATGAAAAAAAACTGCTTGTCGATGCAGGTTTAAGTGGTAAAGCGACAGAGGCTTTATTTAAACAAGCTGAACTGAATATAAATGACATATCAGGTATTCTTGTAACACATGAGCATAGTGATCACATTAAAGGATTAGGTGTATTGGCGCGTAAATATGATTTACCTGTTTATGCGAACGAGAAAACATGGAATGCAATGGAACATTTAATAGGTAATATCCCAACTGATCAAAAATTCATTTTCTCAGTAGGAGACGTGAAAACATTTGGGGATATTGAAGTTGAATCATTTGGTGTTTCTCATGATGCGGCGGAACCGATGTTTTACGCTTTTCATAACAATAATAGAAAGTTAGCTCTTATTACAGATACGGGCTACGTAAGTGACCGTATGAAAGGTGTTATTAAGGGAGCAAATGCTTTCGTGTTTGAAAGCAATCATGATGTGGAAATGCTTCGTATGGGACGCTATCCATGGAGCATTAAGCGACGTATTTTAAGCGACGTTGGCCACGTTTGTAATGAGGACGCTGCATTAGCGATGGCTGATGTTATTACAGATGAGACAAAACACATTTATTTAGCACATTTAAGCTTAGATAATAACATGAAAGAATTAGCGCGTATGTCTGTATCACAAGTATTAGAAGAAAAAGGTTTTGGGGTTGGAAAATCCTTTGAAATACATGATACGGATCAAAAAATGCCTACGAAAATTCAATACGTATAATTCTTCATTTTAGTAAACAATAAAGGTGAATATAGTTGTTTTCAGGAAGATAGGTGAACAAATATGTCCTTTATTGATGAAGAAAAATATCGTATTAAACGTGCAGGCAAAAAGAAACATAAAGGTATTGTCATTTCTAGCATAGCGGGGACAATTGTAGGGGCTTCATTATTTGCATTTGGAGCTCCTTTATTTTCAAATCATGCAGGTAAGCTTCCGCAAGCTGAAGCAAGTGAAAAAAATATGGCTGAAGCTCAAAGTGGAAATGTTCCTGTTAAACAGATTAGCTTTGTAGACGCTGTGGATCGTGCTTCAGAGGCTGTTGTTGGTGTTATTAATATTCAACGAGACAATTTTTCGGAGGCTGATTCGGAAGCTGGTACAGGCTCTGGTGTGATTTATAAGAGAACAGATGGACATGCGTATATTGTAACGAATAACCACGTTGTTGCTGGGGCGAATCGTATTGAAGTGAGCTTAAGTGACGGTAAGAAAATTCCGGGTAAAGTATTAGGAACCGATGTAGTCACGGACTTAGCTGTACTAGAAATAGATGCGAAGCATGTGAAGAAAGTGATTGAAATTGGCGACTCTAATACCGTTCGTAGAGGAGAACCAGTTATTGCGATTGGAAATCCACTAGGGTTACAATTTTCCGGAACTGTCACACAAGGTATTATTTCGGCTAATGAGCGTATTGTTCCTGTAGATTTAGATCAAGATGGACATTACGATTGGCAAGTAGAAGTATTGCAAACAGATGCGGCAATTAATCCAGGTAATAGTGGTGGAGCGCTTGTAAATGTAGCGGGACAATTAATAGGTATTAACTCAATGAAAATTGCAGCAAAAGAAGTAGAAGGAATTGGATTAGCTATTCCAGTTACGAGAGCTGTTCCTATTATGAATGAACTAGAAAAGTACGGTAAAGTAAGAAGACCTTACGTTGGGATTGAACTAAGATCATTAAATGAGATTCCGAGTTACTATTGGTCAAAAACATTACACTTACCAGGTAACGTAACAGAAGGAGTCTGCATTTTAGATGTGAAAAGTCCTTCGCCAGGTACGGATGCGGGTCTTAGAGAACATGATGTTATTGTGGCGGTAGATGGAAAAGCGGTGCACGATATTATTGGGTTCCGCACGGCCTTATATAATAAAAAAATTAATGATAAAATGACTCTTACGTTTTATCGTGGTACAAAACGAGCGACAACAACGGTGAAATTAGGCATTCAAAAGTATTAAAAACAGGAGGGCCTACCTCCTGTTTTCTATTGTAGAAAAGTGAGGTGAGGAATATGAATTTACCTTGTTGTTTAGAACATGTTGAATTAGCATTAGATATTATTGTGGATGAGTGTGAAGTCGCACCGGTTATTAACAATGTGGATAACTCTAAAGAAGAGAAAAAAACATGTGAATTTTGTCAAAATGAGGCGACATATGTTGTATCGAACACAGATTCTCACACAATATGTGGGTAACATTTGTGGATATGTGGATAAGTCCTGTGGATAACGTGTTTGTAAGGTGGGGAATAAATGTGAATATCTCGATTATTTCAATCGGAAAATTAAAAGAAAAATACTTAAAACAAGGTATAGCAGAATACTTAAAACGATTATCTTCTTACGCAAAAGTAGAAGTAATTGAATTGCCAGATGAAAAGGCACCAGAAAATTTAAGTGCAGCAGAAATGTTAATTGTAAAAGAAAAAGAAGGTATTCGTATACTGGATAAAATTTCTGATGATACGCATGTCATTGCGTTAGCTATAGAAGGAAAACAAAAATCATCAGAAGAATTTGCGGTAAGTATAGATCGCCTTGCTACATATGGAAAGAGCAAGATTACATTTGTAATTGGTGGATCACTGGGGCTTAGTTCTGAAGTAATGAAGCGTTCAAACGAATCTCTTTCTTTTTCGAAGATGACATTACCACATCAATTAATGCGATTAGTATTGCTTGAGCAGGTGTATAGAGCGTTTCGGATTAATCGTGGTGAACCGTATCATAAATAAATTTTTCATTTGTATATAAAGAGTAAAAAAGACCATTGGACAAAAATCACCGATGGTCTTTTAAACATTAATAGATGGTATGTAGATTTCCTAAAATAAGTATGTTTCTATTTCTAAAAAAATATGCTGTAATATGAAGAGGGAAAAAGTATAAGTAGTCATAGAAGTGAGGAATTAAAGGTGAAGAAGTTTAAGAAGTTTTACTTGGAGATTACGAGTGTATGTAATCTTGCGTGCAGCTTTTGTCCGCCGACGGAAAGGCAGAAGCAATTCATTTCTGTAGAGGATTTTGCTAAAAGATTAGACCAAATTAAACCTCACACAGACTACATTTATTTGCACGTGAAGGGTGAGCCGTTGCTCCATCCGAAAATAGATCAACTATTAGATTTAAGCCATGAAAAAGGGTTTAAAGTTAATATTACAACGAACGGAACGTTAATTAATAAGAGAAGGCATAGACTGTTAAATAAGCCTGCGTTAAGACAAATGAATTTTTCACTGCACAGTTTTGATGGACACCCAGGTTCGCAAGATAAAGAGGGCTATGTAAGGAGTATACTTTCTTTCATTAGAGAGGCAACAAGTCAATCGGATTTAATCGTTTCACTAAGATTATGGAATTTAACTCAGGATAATAAAACAAATGCTGAAATCCAAAAAAATAGGGATTTATTATCTATAATTGAAAATGAATTTGATCTATCTTATCAAATTGAAGAGAAGCTTACACCGGGAAAAGGTATAAAAATTGCGGAACGTGTCTTTATTAATCAAGACTATGAATTCCAGTGGCCGGCATTGCATGAAGAAGAGGATGATGGAAAAGGATTCTGTCATGGTCTTCGAAATCAGGCTGGAATCTTAGCGAACGGAACGGTTATTCCTTGTTGTCTAGATGGTGAGGGAATTATTAATCTTGGAAATATTAATAATGATTCATTCTCTAATATTATTGAAGGTGAAAGAGCGAACAATATTGTAGATGGATTTTCAAAAAGGGTTGCAGTAGAAGAACTATGTAGAAAGTGCGGATACCGCAAAAGATTTGGAAAGTAAATATAGAATAAGCCCTCATAAAGCGAGGGCTTATTTTTATTCTTGATAAGAACGTTCTAATTCATCAATTAAGGAACCGACGTAAGAAACGGCTTTACGGATTGCATCTGGTTTTGACATGTCTACTCCAGCGTGTTTCATTAATTCCAGTGGTTTCATTGTACCGCCTGCACGGAGTACATCAAGCCAGCGATCAACAGCAGGTTGTCCCTCTTCTTTAATCATTTGAGCTACAGCGGTAGAAGCAGTTAGTCCCGCAGAATATGTGTAAGAATATAAGCCCATATAATAGTGAGGTTGACGCATCCATGTTAAACCGGCGCCTTCATCAATTTCTACGGAATCTCCCCAGAATGTCGAAAGGACCTTCGTTTTTATTTCAGTTAAAGTTGTAGCTGTGAGTGCTTGCCCTTCTTCTGCTAGAGCGTATACTCTTCTTTGATATTCTCCCTCAAGTAGATGGGTAACGAAGTTGTGGTAATATGTGCCGAGTAGTTGCAGAATAACCCATCTGCGCATTCTCTTATCTTCAGTAGTCGCAAGTAAATGCTGGGCTAATAGTAATTCATTCATTGTTGATGGAGCTTCAACGAAGTACATAGATGGACGCACATTCATAATACGCTGATTTTTATTTGCTAAATAAAAATGACCAGCATGTCCAAATTCATGAGCTAATGTGAAACACCCGCGCATCGTACCCTGCCATGTAATTAAAATATAAGGGTGAGAACCGTATGGGCTAGAGCAGAAGGCACCTGTTGATTTTCCTACGTTATCTGCAAGGTCTACCCATCTTTCTTTGAAGCCCTTTTCGATAATGGAACTATATTCATTTCCTAATACTTTTAAAGAATCTTGAATGAGTTTGCCAGCTTCTTCGTAAGTGATTGTTGGATTAAATTCAGGATCTAACGGTGCATGTAAGTCACAGAAAAGCATTTGATCAAGCCCTAATACATTCTTTTTTAAATCTGCAAAACGGCGCATATGAGGCGCTAATTCGTTATAAATAATATCTAGTTGGTTGTTATACATTTCAAGTGGAACTTTTTGAGGCTCTAAAAGCATATGGGTAACGGACTCGTACTTGCGCAAACGAGAAAGCGCCACTTGTTTTTTTACTTCAGTAGCATATGTTGTTGCAACTGTATTTTTATATCGTTTCAATGTGGAAACAAATGATGAATATGCTTTTTTACGTATATATGCGCTTGGAGAAAATTCATATTTGCTTTCGAATAATGCAAACGATACAGGCAAATCATTTCCCTGTTCATCTTGTATAGAAGGGAAATCCATATCGGCTAATTTAGTCATGCCGTAAATTTTGTAGGGTGAACTATGAACTTCGCCGAGTGCAGCAAGAGCTTCTTCTGTTTCAGGAGAGAGAGTGTACTGCCTCTTTTTGAGTATCTCTAGTAATGATTTACGGAAAGGTTCAAGTTTTATTTCCTCAGTTAAATATTTTTCAATTATTCCCTCCTCAAATGAGAGAATTTCGTTATGAATAAAGGAAAGTGCGGTATGTACATTCGTTCCTAGAGCGGAAATTTTGGAAGAATTCGCTTGAATAACTGAATCTGTACGATCAACGGATTCTTTTAAGTTTGCATATGCGCCGAGTTTTGTTAACTTCATTAAAAGCTCTTCTTCTAAAAGTAGGCAATTTAATAAGGTAGCGGGGCTAGTGTGTAATTGTCCTTTAAATGCATCAAGTTTTTTTATATCGTCTGTTAATACAAGTAATGCAGTTTCCCACTCTTTATCAGATTCGTATAAATCAGAAAGGTCCCATGTCAATTCAGTAGAGACTTCCGCGCGAATAAGGCGTTTCTCAATTACATTTTTCATTTGTTATATCCCCCTTATTATAAGTATCTAAAAACATGATACTAGAAAATTCAGTGAAATGAAAATATTTTACATTTTTATACATGAAAAAGAAGGACAAGCATAAAAAATGCTTGTCCTTCTAGTTAAATTTATAAATTAATATACTTTGTCACCGTTGAAAATAGAGTTTTTCACGACTACATAATCTACAGTACGAATTGCGTCTAATTTTGTTCCACCAGCGTAAGAGATAGAAGATTGAAGATCTTGTTCCATTTCGATTAAAGTGTCTTCTAAAGAACCTTTATGCTCAACGAACATTTTCTTACCTTCAACGTTTTTCTTCTCACCTTTTTGGAATTCAGAAGCTGAACCGAAGTACTCTTTATAAAGTTTGCCATCTTTTTCGATTGTTTCCCCTGGAGACTCTTCATGACCTGCGAATAGAGAACCGACCATAACCATAGTTGCTCCAAATCGAATTGATTTAGCTACGTCGCCATGTGTACGAATACCACCGTCAGCGATAATTGGCTTACTTGCAGCTTTTGCACACCAGCGAAGTGCAGCTAGCTGCCAACCGCCAGTTCCAAAGCCTGTTTTAATTTTAGTAATACAAACTTTACCAGGTCCAATGCCAACTTTTGTTGCATCAGCACCAGCGTTTTCTAATTCTCTTACCGCTTCTGGAGTTCCAACGTTTCCAGCGATAACGAAGCTTTCTGGTAAATGTTTTTTAATATGTTGAATCATGTTGATCACAGCGTTAGAGTGACCATGTGCGATATCGATTGTAATGTATTCAGGTGAAAGTTGCTCAGCAGCTAATTGTTGTACGAATTCGTACTCGTCTTCTTTAACACCAACGCTGATTGAAGCAATTAATCCACGTGATTGCATATCTCTAATGAATGAAATTCGTTTCTCTGGTTGGAAACGATGCATGATATAGAAGTAATTATTTTCAGCTAAATAAGTTGCGATTCTTTCATCAATAATCGTTTGCATATTTGCAGGTACGACAGGTAATTTAAATTTATGTTTTCCTAAAGTGACAGTTGTATCACATTCAGATCGGCTATTTACAATACATTTTGCAGGAATTAATTGAATATCTTCATAGTCAAATACGTTTTCCATCATTTACACCCCTAAAATACGAATATTTTACATAGTTCACTTAAAAACGTTCGTCCAAATGATAATTTACAGTATTTTTAGTAATAAGTCAAAGGTTTTAATGTTTAATTTTAAAAAATAAAGCTTATTTAATATTTTTGGATTTATATGGCTACAATGTATTTTAATGTGTAATCGATTACTGTAGAATTATGTAGGGAGAATAATAGAGAAATATATTAATTTAGGGGAGATTTTATGGGACGATTAGTGTATATGGATTGGCTACGTGTATTAGCGACAATTGCGGTCGTTACAATTCACGTTGCTGCTGGTTATGTTTCTACGTTAGATTCAAATAACGTGTCGCGTTGGCTGGCTGGTAATTTTTACGACTCACTTTCGCGTGCTAGTGTACCAATTTTTGTAATGATTAGTGGAGCCCTATTATTAAAGGGAACAAAAGATACTTCTATTGGGGAATTTTTAAAGAAACGTGCAAGTAAAGTGATTATACCTTTTATAGGTTGGAGTGCTATATTTTACATCTATGGGGCTTGCGTAGGATATTTTCCGGCTTCTTTAAAGCAAGGGATAAAGTACTTTTTAACAAATAGTATCGGGTTACATCTATGGTTCTTATATATGATTGTAGGAATATATTTAATCGCACCTTTACTGAAAGTATTTGTGAAAAATGCTAAGAAGAGAGAGATAGAATATTTTTTAATTTTATGGCTATATGCATCTGTAATAGTTAAACTAGTAAACTATTATTATCCTATCAACTTTAATATTGAATTATTTTATGTTACAAATTATGTAGGATATTTTCTACTTGGTTATTACTTATCAAATTATGATATTGCGAAAAAATGGCGTAATATTTCTTATATTGGGGGAGTTGTAGGATGTATTGGTACATTCTTTATGACATACCATTATACATTGAAAGCAAATGGACAGCTGGATCAATATTGGTATGAATATTTTGCGCCAGGTGTTGTACTTATGGCAATTGGGTTATTTGTCTTTTTTAAATATGCTTTCCAAAATTCAGAAAGGCAATTGCCATTTTTATTACGTGGCATAAACCAAGCAAGTCTTGGGATTTATATTCTTCACTTTTTCTTATTAAATAATTATCTATACATAGTCATTCCAAAGGTGAATGCACATGTACATGCAATATTGGCAATACCTATAAATGTAATTATTACACTTGTCCTTAGTATGTTAATAACTTTAGTATTGCAAAGAATACCGGTTGTAAAAAGGCTAGTTCCGTAAAGGAAAAATCTGAAAATAAAATATTTTTCGTTATGTAGGTGGACAGGCTTATTATTAAGACTGTCCTTTATTATGTTGTTTTAAAAAACAATATAAAAAGAGTTATACTTAGGTTAAGTTGATATTTTAGCGAATTAAAAATATTAGTTTGATATATCCTCTTAGTATAATTAAATGTAGGGGAATAAAAAATATAATTATTAAATACAGAATAAAATGAGGTTATTACATGAGTAAAAGAAGTTTTACCGATTATGCATTAAGTAAAGAAATTGTAAGAGCACTTACTGGTTTAGGATATGAACATCCAACGGAAGTGCAAGGAGAGGTTATTCCAGTTGCCTTGCAAAAGAAAGACCTTGTCGTGAAATCACAGACTGGAAGTGGAAAAACCGCTTCATTTGGCATACCACTTTGTGAAATGGTGGAGTGGGAAGAGAATAAGCCACAAGCTTTAGTTTTAACACCGACGAGAGAGCTTGCGGTGCAAGTAAAAGAAGATATTACGAATATAGGTCGTTTCAAAAGAATTAAGGCCGCTGCAGTTTATGGTAAATCTCCATTTGCACGTCAAAAATTAGAGTTAAAGCAAAAAACACATATTGTAGTTGGGACTCCTGGCCGTGTGTTAGATCATATTGAAAAAGGTACCCTTTCTTTAGAGTGTTTGAAGTATTTAGTTATTGATGAAGCGGATGAAATGCTGAATATGGGTTTTATCGATCAAGTAGAGGCAATTATTGACGAATTACCTAAAAAACGAATGACAATGCTATTTTCAGCAACACTTCCAAAAGATGTTGAAAAGTTATCTCGTACGTATATGGATTCG
Source organism: Bacillus sp. 41-22 (assembly GCF_025809295.1). Taxonomy (NCBI): domain Bacteria; kingdom Bacillati; phylum Bacillota; class Bacilli; order Caryophanales; family Bacillaceae; genus Bacillus; species Bacillus sp. 41-22. Next base: position 5,227,148 of record NZ_CP084035.1, on the reverse strand, counting down.
CCAACGCATATTGAAATTAAGGCTACCGGGATTACAACAGATAAAATTGAACATACACTTTTTGAGATGAGAGAAGAGGAGAAGCTTTCACTTCTTAAAGATGTAACAACGATTGAGAATCCAGATAGTTGTATTATTTTTTGCCGTACGCAAGAAAATGTAGATCACGTATTTCAGCAGTTAAAGCGGGTTAACTATCCTTGTGACAAAATACATGGTGGTATGGTACAAGAAGATCGTTTTGAAGTTATGGACGATTTTAGAAAAGGAAAGTTCCGTTATTTAGTAGCGACAGACGTAGCTGCTAGAGGAATTGATATTGATAATATTACACATGTTATTAACTATGATATTCCATTAGAAAAAGAAAGTTATGTACATCGTACGGGAAGAACGGGACGAGCTGGTAATAACGGGAAAGCTATTACATTCATGACGCCGTATGAAAATAGATTTTTAGAAGAGATTGAGGAGTACATTGGCTTTGAAATTCCAAAGGCACTTGCACCTTCAAAAGAAGAAGTTATGAAAGGGAAAGCAGTATTTGAGGAAAAGATACATGCTAAACCAATTATAAAGAAAGATAAAAATGCAGACCTAAACAAAGGAATTATGAAATTGTACTTTAATGGCGGGAAGAAAAAGAAAATTAGGGCGGTAGATTTCGTCGGTACAATTGCTAAAATTAAAGGTGTTACAGCAGAAGATATAGGAATTATTACAATACAAGACAATGTTTCTTACGTTGAAATATTAAATGGAAAAGGACCACTTGTTTTAAAAAATATGAAAAACACAACGATTAAAGGGAAACAATTAAAGGTTCATGAAGCAATTAAGTAAACAAAAAAACTATCCACCTCTAACAGGTGGATAGTTTTTTTGTTTAAGTTTCTTTGAGGTCATCAACTAGTTTCTCTGCTAAACGTCTATACATATTACTCATAGTCACGAAGGATGTTAGTAATAAAAACTTTTCTAGCTTTGGATCTTCTAAGGAAGAAACCTCGTTTACTTCCTTAACACGGTTATTCACGTCTTGCTTAAAGCTTTCCACATTGGTGTCAGTAAGAGAAAGGTAATCTTTATATAGAGTGTTTAATTCGAATGTAGCATCGTTTATTAACGGTGCATTTATATTTTCTAAGGAGCTTTTTATATCATTAATGGAAAGAGCTCCTTTTAATTGATAAATTAAGCTGATTAAAATCATATGTTCTTTTGAATACTTTTTATTTTTGATAGGGATGAATAATTTCCCTTTTGCGTAATTGTTAATCATTGTTTTTGTTAATACTTTTTCATCATCAGTTCTCGTTGTATCCGCATAAGTATTCTCAAATAGTTGGACAACTTGGTCTACATATAAGTCGACATTTGGGATATCCTCAAGTTTAATACTTTTTTCTAAATGTAATGATTCAAGTAATTTATTTATATTTTCCACGTAGAACCCCTCACTTTTATAACTTAGTGGAACTTAATGTTTAGTATATCTTTAAATATGGTATTACGAAACAAATGAATTGTAAATGTTGACCCGCACGGATAATATGTATATAATTACATGTAGTTATGAAAACTACATGTAATTATATGAGGGGTGTTTATATGAATGTTTATGTAAGAGAACCGGTTAATGCATTTACTCACTTAGGAGGAGCTGTATTATCATTTATTGCATTATTAGCTATGCTTGTGAAAGTTTCTGTTAAGATGCCATCTGTTGCTGCAATTACAGCTGTTATTTTATTCGGTATCGGGATGATGGTCCTTTATATGGCATCAGCTGTGTATCATAGTGTCGTAGCCAGTGAACGTGTTATTTATTTCTTTAGGAAGCTAGATCATTCTATGATTTTCATATTAATTGCAGGTACATATGCACCCTTTTGCTTAATTACATTAAATTCGGCAAATGGTTTACTATTATTTTGTTTAGTTTATGCAACGGCAATTTGTGGTATTGCTTTTAAAATGTTTTGGTTTAATTGTCCAAGATGGTTATCGACAGCAATTTATCTTCTGATGGGTTGGTTAATTGTTCTATTCTTTGCACCGCTAGCTGAGAATCTAAGTACAGGAGGTATTATTTTCTTAGTACTTGGAGGCATTTTTTATACAATTGGTGGGTTTATTTACGGTGCGAAGCCAAAATGGTTGGAGTTTAAATATATGGGACACCATGAAATTTTTCATGTTTTTGTATTGTTAGGTAGTCTTGCACATTTTCTAAGTGTATATTGTTACGTAATTTGATCAAAAAACGCCACGCGATGTCTGTTATGTGGCGTTTTTTTATTACCTGATTTGAATCGTGTATTGTACTAAAAATCATGGGATAAAATGTAAGTTTCTGTGTTCGCATAATAAACATATGATAAGAAATATGTGATATACTTTGAGAAGTTTATAATGAATGAAATATGGAGGACTATAATTATGGCAATACTTGTAACAGGTGGAGCAGGATATATTGGTAGTCATACATGCGTAGAATTACTAAAAAACGGTTACGAAATTATAGTAGTAGATAATCTTTCGAATAGCTCAGTAGAGTCTATAAATCGAGTGACAGAGATAACAGGAAAACAGTTTAAATTTTATAAAGAAGATATTTTAAATCGAGAAGCACTTGATATGATTTTTGAAGAAAATACAATTGAAGCTGTTATTCACTTTGCAGGCTTTAAGGCTGTAGGGGAATCAGTAGAAATTCCGTTAACGTATTATCATAACAACATTACAAGCACACTAGTGCTATGTGAAGTGATGCAGAAGCATAATGTGAAGAAGATGATCTTCAGTTCATCTGCAACAGTGTATGGTATTCCAGAAATATCACCAATTACGGAGGAGTTTCCATTAAGTGCAACAAATCCATATGGTCAAACGAAATTAATGATTGAGCAAATTATGCGTGATGTAGCATTTGCGGATGCAGAATGGAGTATCACATTACTTCGTTATTTCAACCCATTTGGTGCACATGAAAGTGGACGTATTGGAGAAGATCCAAACGGAATTCCAAATAACTTAATGCCATATGTAACACAAGTAGCAGTAGGGAAGTTAAAGGAATTAAGTGTATTTGGAAATGACTATCCAACAAAAGATGGCACGGGTGTCCGTGATTATATTCATGTTGTAGACTTAGCAAATGGCCATGTAAAGGCGCTTGAAAAGGTACTTGGCACTACTGGGATAGATGCATACAATCTCGGTACAGGTACTGGTTATAGTGTGTTGGAAATGGTTGAAGCATTTGAAAAGGTTTCGGGCAAAGAAGTTCCTTATAAAATTACGGAGCGTCGACCTGGTGATGTGGCAGTATGTTTTGCAGATGCATCGAAAGCGAAGCGTGAATTAGGATGGGAAGCAAAACGCGGATTAGAAGAGATGTGTGCAGACTCTTGGAGATGGCAATCAAATAACAAAAATGGCTATCTAGAAGTTTAATAAACAGATAAAAAAATGACCTTTTGCGGGAGCAAAAGGTCATTTTTATTTATTTATTTCCATTAAGTTTATTAGCAAATTTAGTAAAGAAAGTTCGCCGTTTTATAGGAGTATTTGACTGACAAAACGTATAGTAATCAATATCTTTAATGTAAGTAAAGAGTCTAGAAATAGCATATAAGAATGTAATAGAAGATCCAAGTGCAAAACTAATACCGTAACCATTGAACCCAAATGGAAGTAGAAGAAGACTTAATAACAAATTTGCAGAAAAGAACAGGGCTGATGTTCGAAATGCCCCTTTACGATCTTCAAAATATAAGAGTAGTAACGTGATAACAAGGACCATCCCGTTTGCATAAGCACCAATTATAGTCAGCTGCAAAATAGAGTATTCAAGTGTTACGTTCCCAGATTGTGAACTAAACATCCATATTATAAAAATAATAAGTAAAGAAAAAATACCTTGATTACGAAGTATTCGTTCCATTTCTTGCTTTAGGACAAAGTTCATTGATTCTTTTAATTGTAAAATTGTATTTAATGTCGCCCCATTGTTAACTGAACCGAAGAACTTCTTATACCGTTCATAAAACCTTGTTTCAATGGATACTACGAAGAAAATATAGGTTGGGATAATGCTTAAATAAGCCCAGAAAACAGATGTATCATAAATTTGATGATAAATAAACGTGTTTTCAATATTTCCTCGCCCTTCTCCGAACCAAATAACAAAGTTACATACCCAAATGCCAATATTGTAAAGTAAGCTTGACCAAAATAGTTCTGGATATTTATCTAAATAAGAAAGAAAGGTAAATTGTTCAGTAGCATCACTATTTGGAAACATTCGTACAATAACTATACTTAACCACACTAATGTAATGAAAGTCCCGATTGTAAAAGAAATTAAAAGTAATAGGGCCAATCCGTGTTCTATTCCAAGTGTTGGATGCCAGTAAGCGATAAGCGCAATTCCAGATAAGGAGAAAATGGAACCAATTAAAAATGCAAGAGCGATGGACTGATAATCTTTAGCTGCTGTTAAATAAATGGATTGAATCCAAATGATGTTTAAAGCTAAAAATAAAAATAGCATCACGATTTTATAATACAAGGCTAATGGCGTAAAAATTGCAAACAAAAGCCATAAGATAATAGCTAAAAAAAGTGTGATTTTCGTCATTCCTAAAAAGGAAGAAAATACTTTATCAGCTTGTTGCTCATATAAAAGGTCGGCCACATATCTAGTTACGATGAGCTGCAAGGCACCATATATGATTTGAGAAAAAATGAAGCAGTATGAAATTGAAATTGTAAAAAGGCGCTGTTCCTCAATTGAAATAGAATGGAACAAACTTAAAATGTATCGAATAGCTGTTACTGCTAAAATAACGACTAACCAAGGACCAGCTGTAACAAATAATGAAAATCCGTACGCTTTTATTCTGGAAGAATAGTAGTCTTCTTGGAATAATTTTTGTAAACGAAATCCTATCCCTGCCATGTTTTTTTACCTCTTTCTAAGTAAAGCTTACGATAACTATCAACGACACCTGATAATTGATAGTGCGCTTCAATACGATTGCGCCCGTTATCCCCAAATTGTTGAATGGATTCAGGGTGACGATAATACCACTCTAAATGAATGGCAACTTGTTCAGGGGATACAGGTGGTACAACAAATCCACATTGTCCGTAAGGATCTTCATCTTGTCCGTAAATTAATTCCTTACAAGAGCCGACATCTGTAACAACCCATGGTAATCCTGCTGCCATTCCTTCTAACATAGCTAATGGTTGTCCTTCAGATATACTTGTTAATACGAGAATATCTGTTTGTTTTAAGTAATCTTTAATATTTACTTTGCCGGTCATTATTACATGCTCTTCTAATCCTAATTGTTGAATTAAATCACGACATTCCTGAGCATATTCTGCTTCTTCCGTATCAGGACCTAGTAAGTAAAATATAAATGGAATATCTTTTTCTAATAATAATTTAGCTGCATAAATCATTGTTTTTACATCTTTAATTGGCACAACTCGTATAATAGCGGAAATGATGAGTTTATCCGAATTGTATTTTGGTTTACGTAACCCTTTATAGTCAGATAAAGTAACGCCATTTGGAACGATTTTTAGTTTATGGGCCGGAGCACCTAATTCTTTTTGATATGCACTATTTCGGCCGAACAACGTAATTACATCAGCGGCTTGTTCATATGCTTGATGAGACAAGTGATGAAAGAAAGAAACCCATCTTTTTTTATATTCAATTGGTATCCAAGTAGATTGTAGTATTTCTTCTTCACGCTCCCGAGAATAAATACCGTGTTCAGTTAGAATAAATGGTATATCGGACTTGGCACTAATTGCAGCACCGAGCAATCCACCATACCCTGTCGATACAGAATGAATAAGATCTAATTCAGGAAAATCAATTTGTAAAATTTGAATGATTGGTGTGAACATAGATCTCCACATCCAAAAGTAATTTAAGAAGGATCCACTACTTTCTTCATATAAATAGCTTTCTTTAATGATTGCATAAAACTCACGGCTTTCGAAGAAGGAATGGAGTGTTCCTAGCTTTTGTTTATTTCCTAATATTTGTAATGCTGTTGTATCGTTAGCTTGAAATGTAAACCATTTTTGAAGTGTCTGTACTTCTTGTTTAGTTAAATTGGTTTTTATATATTTTGCTTCATTTTCTGATTGCAAAGGAATCAGAATGATGTCTTTTACATTGCTTGGAATTTCATATTGATATTCATCTTCTGTTTTTACTTGAGGGACTATCGCGAAAATCGTAAATTCATGTTCTTTAAACTGCTGGATAATCATTTGAACCCAGCTTGCTACCCCTCCACTTACAAAGGGATAGCTGCCTTCAACGACCAAACCTATTCTCATCTGTTATGCTCCTTTAATTGGAATCGTAGCGCTGGCTTTCGTTAACGTAACGCTATAAATTTGGGAATCAAGCTTTTTAACTGTACCGTAAGAGAATGAGCCAGGTTGTATTTTCTTACCTTCTTCTACACGTATAATTGTTGAAGTATGGTTTGGTAACCCTTTATATGCAATGTGAACAGCATCATCTTCATAAGAAACATCTAGGTCACCAGTTTGATAAATTTTCATAGAAGCAGTTGCTTCACTTTGGGTCATACTTTTTATATAAGGATATCTTTCTCGTATTTCTTTAATTGTCTTTTTATAAGCTTTAAATAATTCTTCCCATGTTAAATTACCTGAGCGTTTTTCATCAAGGATATCATCTGGATGGACGAAATGTGAGATAACCCCTAAATTTGCGGTAACATCAGTTAAGATAAATTGCTCTTCATCTGTGATAGCATAGCCGCTCGTAATGCGCGGGAAGTGATAAATGTTTTTATTATGTTCATCTGGTCCAAATTCTTGAATTAAACTACCGTTACTTTTACTTCCCACATATAGAGAAGCAACTGTTTCCATAGTTGGAACCGCGTCGTTTAATGCACTTAATCCAGTTGTATTTATAATATTGGATGGTGGTACATAGGTTTTTAATTTTTCGTTTGGAAAGAAGTTATACACGAGTTTTTGCAGAGCATCTAAGGAGCTCTCCATATCCTCTTTTGAATTCCATGGAACATATTCAAGTGCTTTATCTACTGGATCTGGTGGTAATAATAAAGGTTGATGGTTATAGCCATGAATGCCTATTTCCCCGCCGTGACTTAGTAATTCTCTCCCAAATAATAAATAGGTATTTCTATTTTTACCTGTGAAATCTTCAAAGGGTGGCGTTACTTTATTTTGGTACGTCCCAATGGCAACACCCGTATATTTAATATCAAGATCTTCAGAGATATCCTTCATATTTTTCCACCAATGTTTTTTATAAAATTCTTCAACAGAAATTTTTTCTTTCGTTAAGTTTTTTAGTTCTCCACTTGGAATCGGAGATGGGAAGTCATCGATATACATAATCTCCGCTCCAAGTTGTGCTGTAGCGAAATTTGGGAAAATAGTACCCAGTGATTGAACGAACATACCTCTACCTAATTTATCGTTCAATGCTGTTGTATTCCAATATAAGACTTTTCCTTCACCGTAGTCATTGGTCCAAAGGATGGGAGTATCTTCTGCTGTAATCCAAGTATTAGTTGTATTCTCATCTAGCGTAATATTCAGTGAGCTATGAGTAAACAGTGGAGAAGAACTTGAGAGATCTGGATAACCAGGGAATAAAACTTCTTCAAAGGTTAATCCTTTCGCATCTTTGAAACCTTCTTTTTTGGTAATACCAAATAATGTGTTCCAGGAAGGATCTGAATCAAATCGGTTTGCGATAATAATTCTTCCGCCCATTTGTACAAAATTTTGAATATCAGCTTGTGGAAGTTGCTCCATTATTTCACCTGTAATAATAATCCCTGTATAGGGAGAGGGAGTAAGTCCCTTAATTTCATTAGCTGTAATATCTTTATAGTGTAGGTGTGCGTAATCCATTGCTTTCTTCGTATTAAATTCGACTTGTTGCCCTAAGGTATTATCCGTTTTTAAAACGTATAATTGCATTTTTTGTCCATTTTGAGCTACATCTTTTGCTTTGAGTGTTTTAACAGTATCTGTTTCTTTAGTTTTAGGAACAGAAAACTTTTGATAAAAATTTTCTGTTCGATATATAAGGATGGATAAAATTAAGAGAAATAAAATGATACTAATAATCCCGATATATATATTAATCCCCTTTTTCAATGTGTGCGCCTCCAAACTGCCTTACAAATAATTGATATTTACGCGGTAGTATATGAACTCTTTTTGCATCTGTTAGATTATTGATTAAGTTATAGAGCTCGTCCCATAACTGTTGCTCATAATATATTTCAAGTAAACCAACGTAACCGTAATATGATTCAGGATAGAAATGAATAAGATTTAAAAATTGTTCTTCAGACTTTGCATATTGTTTTGTGTGTAGAAACAGATTTCCAAGATGGAAAGGGTAAAGAGGTTCGTTAGGGAATAGTTCTACACCTTGTGTAATAAAATTCGTAAATTCAGCGATTATTTTTTCTTTTTGCTGATTAGAAAGAAGACCACTGTTTATATATCTTAAATAGTTAGAAACCAATTCTTTTGCAATTTCATTTTGTGGATTTTGTAGAAATTGCTTATTTAAGTATTCGATTTGTTTTTCGTACCGTTCATTTAGTAAATTAATAGTAGTTGCTGCGTAATGCACAGTTTCAGGATCTTTATGGTGAATGGCTTCTTTCAATAAGCCTCCTTCATTAGCAATAGAGGAGGAGCTTAACTGTACAATGAGTTGTTTATGTAATTCAGGCTTATCTAGTTCTAATCCAGAAGAAAATGAAATTAAGTCCATATCTTGTTTTGCTGATTCCAAAATATCTTCGTAATTATCAACGTGAAAGGCAACATAATCAGAGTATTGCTGTAACCACTCGGTTTTGGAACGTCTTATATTAAGTAATAACATGATTGCTGATACAATAAGTCCGATAAGCGGGAAAAGAAGAGATAGAATCAAGCAAAATTCAATAATTCCTTTTTTATCTTTAGTAATCAAACTTTTCGTAAATCGAAATAAAAGAAAAACCAAAATAACATAAATAAAATAAAGAAGGAGTAAAATCATTAGACTATCACTCCTTTAGAAGAAAGAGCGTTTTGTATACGAGTTTGAACTTGTATACAAAACTGTTCTTCAGTGCCAGGTAATAAAATCATGATTTTCTGCTCGGTTGTACTATAACCGAATATATCGATATCTCGCAAATGGTCTTTTAAAATAGAATTTATCATTCCTAAATAATTTTGTGGAGCATTGAACTCAAAATAGGAATATGGATAAGATAGTGTTTCGTAACGTTTCTTTTCTATTTTTAGTAAATGTTCAAATTCATCTTCATAATAAATGCTTGTTTTAGGGAATGTGCGATCCTCTTGACTGGATAGCCAAAGATTAGAAGCGTTTTGTAAACGATCACCCATCCAGCGTAAATACCATGTGAAAAGTTCGAATTGCTCAGAAGTTACTTTTGAAAATTCGATTTCGTCTAATATAATGACGTATTGTACATCATCTTGGAATAGGACGGGACCAACTAAAAGTGGAGCGTCTTGAAAATCCTCATCTGTACGGAAAAAAGGTCGATTATGCGCTAGCGCATTTTTGATGACTAAGGAAGCGTTTTTAACGAAAATAGATTGAGATAATGTATTTTTACCAGTTTCAGCTCTTAATTTAATACGAAGCGATTGTTTATTGTTATCAACGTGATAGATACCAATTTTTTTTGCTCCAAAATACATTTTTAATACATTCATTCCTTCATCGAGTACAATTTCAGGATGTGTATGATTTAAAGCTTTAAACATATGATACATTTTAGATAAGTGGTTATTTGACTCAAGTACACGAGAACGTAGTGTAATACGTGTTTCATCCAATTGTTTCACGACATATTTTAATTCTTTATTTTCAGCTTTCAACTCATTATTTATCATATGTACATCTTCATAACGTTCTTTTTGTGCAGTGCTCATCAGTCCACAGCATAAACTAATAACAAGTAAGAAAATCCAACTTATCCAGTAATCTAATGAATAAAAGTACAGTAATACATCATTTTCTTTATATATACCGCTTATAAAAATATAAATCATTGCTTCCAGAAAGGCGAAAAGGGCAATAGATATGCCATACCGGCTAGAAATAATTAATGTAATAAATAAGAGTAGGAAGTATTCATACGTTGGTGTAAGAAAATCGGTTAGTATTGATAGAAAAAATAGTGCAATAAAGAGAATCGTAGGTTCAATCATCTTTTGGAATATATTAGATTGTCTATAGTGCATAAAAAACCCCTTCTTTCGTTTGCAAATTTAATTTTGAGGAATAGTACACTGAAATAAAATACATAATTTAAAAGAATTATTTTAAGATATATAATATATAAAGCCCAAATCATTTTATCAACAGAGATGTAGTAAATTCAAGTGAAATAAATTCTAATTTCTGTTAATGTATTGAATTTATTGGGATTTTTATAAAAAATCGAGTTTGAAAAAATGTAGAATGTTATGGTATTACTATATTTGTATTAACATTTAAAACAATAGAAAATTACAGTTGTATAGGGGGTAATATTATTATGGAGTGGAAACGTTCCGTATGCTTTTTAGCTATATTTTCTTTTATTTTTTCCTCAAGTACATCCGCACAAGCAAATGTTGTGGAACCAGTTTTAAAAAATGTACGAAGTTATAAAATTTATTATGGTGAAGCAAATGAGCAAGTAATTGAGAGACTTTCAAAGTATGACATGGTCATTATAGAGCCATATGCATTTACGAAAGAACAGGTTCAGCAATTAAAAAAATCAGGAACGGTAGTTCTTGGCTATGTTAGTGTTTTAGAATTAGAATCGTGGCATAAATCGCAAGTAGTTGAATCAGACTATTATTATAGAGATGGTAAGAAAATGAAGATTGAGCAGTGGGATACATATATTATGAATTTAGCTGATGAACACTACCGTGGGATTGTTGTGAATAAGGTGAAACAGCAAGTTATTGGAAAAGGAATAGATGGGGTGTTTTTAGATACAGCTGGTGATATTGATGACTATTTTTATGATCAGCCGTCTACCCAAGGGAAATTTCGAGAAGCATATGTAAATTTATTAAAAGAAATTAAAAGTGTTGATTCCAACCTGCTTCTTATACAGAATTGGGGATTTGACACAATCAAAAATACATCCTTGAATTTTATACATGGTGTATTGTGGGAAGACTTCAATAAACAAGTTATTGCGAAAGATGAATGGAGTCAAAAGTGGATGCGTTATTTTAAACAACAAAGCAATAAAATTGTAACGTTTACCGTGACCCCAGATAATGTATCTAAAAAATATAGTTCTACAAATGGATTTGTTCCTACAATAAATCCGAATGATATTTATGATAAATAGCAAGTGTTCAAAATGAGATACTATCAAGATTGACTATCACGCTTTAGGTCAGTAATACGATTATCTTATAAAGATAAATGTATTACTGACCAGCCCCTTTCACATAATAGGGGAGATTAAATGAATTCGAACGAGTTGTTTATGGTATACTGTATTACCTTCTTGGCTTGTATATGGCGGGATACTTCGCCCAAAACAATTTGCAACAATATTGGAGTGGCCAGGATAAGAAATACGAATTTCATACAAATCAATAGAGTCATCTAAATCAGCATAAAAAACTGCTAAGTGGTTGCCTTGTAAAATATATGGGAATGCTACTTCCGTATTTTCACCAATTAGTACAGGTAATTTTACAGGATTAGAATAGTTAGACCAATCCCAAACCTCTATAGTTACATGGTGTGTGTAATATGCATCTAAATTTACAATGTTTACTACTGCTGAAACAGTTGCAGGCTCTCTTGTTAATACACCTGTGGAGTGAAAAACAAAATGATTTGGATAATGAAGAGGCATAAATATCAAACCTTTCTAAATTAATATGAGTGTACGATATTCTATGCAAATAATTAATAGAATGAGATAGGGAAAATGTATCATTCTACTAATTTTTTATAGAAATTCAAAACGTAGTATTGAAAAGTATTCCAACACTTGTATCATTGTTAGAGTACGTTTATAATCAAGGAATCCTATTTCATGTTTTGATAGGGTTATTTATTATTGAAAGCGTTTTAAATTTGTTATTTTTTAAGGTAGGAAGTCTAACTTATTTAGGTTAAAAATTATGTATGTAGTTTTAAATAGGAAGAAAAATAATAAAGTGAAACTTTAATCAGTGGGTGGGGGTTGTTCATCCCCACTGATTATTAGCCTTCACCAATCGGGCTTTACGGGCAGTTGATCTCCCACTTAACTTCTTTGCTCTAGCTGAATTTTGAGGTGGGAGTTTTACTGCTCGTTAATGCGGGATAAAGCATCACTTTATATTGTGGGGAGGTTAAAAGTGTGAAAGGGAAAGATTTTCACACGAATATATATGGGTTACGTAGGATTATTACTTTCAGGTGCAGCTTTATTTTTAAATAGTCTTGTCATATTAGGCAAAGTAGAGATGAAAAGTGCAGGTGTCTTTAATTTATTTGTGGGGGCATTACAAATTATCATTCCGTTCTATTTGATTATGATTTCTGATCAAAGTAATTGGACGGTATATTCATATGCGGCTACTTTTTTATTTGGTTTAACTTATTTATATGTAGGCGTTACTTTTATTAAAGGAATGGATAGTAGTGGACTAGGCTGGTTCTGTATTTGGGTAGCAATTATTGCTTTATTTTATATGATTGTTTCATTTGTTCAATTCCACGATGTTGTTAATGCGTTAACATGGTTTATGTGGGCATTACTTTGGTATTTATTCTTTGTATTAAATGCACAAAAAAAGAATATCAATCAATATCTTGGCAGAATTGCCTTTGTACAATCATGGGTAACATTGACGTTGCCTTCACTCTTTTATTTTATGGGAGTATGGGGCGAGGGATTCATATATGAACTATGGGTTTATGTATCAGTAATTTCTATTTTATATTGCTGCTATTGTATTTTTAAATATCGAGTACGTTAATGTATCGTGTGTAGAAAAAACATGGAATCGTTAAACTGATTCCATGTTTTTTTATTTTAGCGTTTATAATAATAGAGGTAGTATTTTACAATTTGTAAAAACGGGGATGATGAAGGTGAAAAAAGTATTGGTGCTAGGGGGAACAAGATTTTTTGGTAAACATTTAGTAGAAGTACTGTTGCAAGCTGGACATGATGTAACGATTGCGACGAGGGGAGTTACTGAAGATTCCTTTGGAAGTGCAGTAAAAAGACTGATTGTAGATAGAGAAGATGAGAGGCTACTAGAAGAGCATTTTGAAGGTAAAAGTTATGATATCGTATACGATAATTTATGCTATAGCTCGAATGCAGCGAAGATAATATGTGAAGTGCTAAAAGGAAAAACGAAGAAATACATTATGACATCTTCAATGGCTGTCTATGAGCCTGCGTTAGGCCTATTAGAAGAAAACTTCAATCCGTACGAGTATACAATTACGTATGGAGGTAGGAATGATTTCAATTATAGTGAAGGTAAGCGATTAGCTGAAGCAGTTTTATTTCAACATGCAACATTCCCAGTCGTTGCGGTAAGATTTCCCGTCGTTATTGGAGAAAACGATTATACGAAAAGATTACAATTTTACGTTGAACATGTTGTGAAACAAGAGTCTATCGTTGTGGATCATGTAGATGGAGAGTTGTCATTTATACATGAAAAGGAAGCAGGACAGTTTTTAGCTTGGTGCGGGATGGAAAACATAGAAGGGCCAATTAATGCTTGTAGTAACGGGGTGGTTTCTACCAGAGAAGTTATTCGTTTCATAGAAGAGAATACCGGGATAAAAGCGCTCATTCAAGAAGTAGGAGATAATATTGCTCCTTATAATGGAGTGATTAATTGTACGTTACATAATGGAAAGGCTCGTGAATTAGGGTTCCCGTTCCGAGAGTTGAAATTAGAGATGGAAAAAGTTTTACGTTATTACATAAATACAATGAAATAATCATAAATCCCCCGGTGGCAATCCGGGGGATTCTGGAGGATTTCGACAATACTAATTTTACATTACCAAATTTACCTTATACGCATGACTAATGTGTTTGTGATTGAATTGCTTGTAAATACTTTTCATTTACCCGGTCCCAGTTCACCGTATGCCACCAGTTGGTAACAAATTCTGGACGCCGATTTTGATACTTTAAATAATAGGCGTGTTCCCATACATCGATGACGAGTAATGGAATTTTACCTTCTTGCAAAGGTGTATCTTGATTGGGTGTACTCATAACGGAAAGTTCCTCACCGTCCAGAACAAGCCATCCATAGCCACTTCCAAAACGACTAATAGCTGCTTTGGAAAGTTGATCTTTTAAGTTGTCAAAGGTATTGAAATAATAATCAATTACTTTTGCAACGTCTCCATTAGGCTCACCGCCACCTCGCGGGCTCATTAATTCCCAAAAAAGACTATGACAATAATGTCCACCACCGTTATTTCTGACAGCTGTAACAATTTCTTTTGGTAAAGTTTCTAAATTACATAGTAACTCTTCTAAAGATTTATTATGTAATTCCGTATAGTTTTCTAAAGCGGCATTCAAGTTATTTACGTATGTCGCATGGTGCTTTCCATGATGAATAGAAAGCGTGTTGCTATCGATATATGGCTCTAGTTCATCATAGTCATATGAAAGCTTTGGCAATTGAAATGAAGACATAACATTCCCTCCTTTCTTATTAAAAAAAGTTGGTCTAGGTAAAAATAATTTACCTGAGTCAAAAATACACCTATTTTTTATACAAGTCAATAGTAATCTCTTTAATTTTCTGAAAAATATTACAATAAAAGTAACACTTCGACTTTCATTTGTGACTCTTATTCTTTTTGCTTATACTGTAAAGTAGTAACGTTTTGTTGAAATAGAAGGAGATCGTTTATGAGTAAAACGAAACAATTAATAGAGGAAGCGAGTCATTTTATTACGGTTTGCTATAAAGAGCTTAATAAAGAACAATTCATAGAAGAGAGAATAAAAGAAATTCAAGTTGAGATAGAGAAGACGGGGACGTATGAGCATACATTTGAAGAACTTGTTCATGGATCACGAATGGCATGGCGCAATAGTAATCGATGTATCGGAAGACTATTTTGGAGTAAGATGCACATATTAGATGCACGTGAAGTAAATGATGAGGAAGGTGTATACAATGCATTAATTCATCATATTAAATATGCAACGAACGATGGGAAAGTTAAACCGACAATTACAATTTTTAAGCAATATCAAGGTGAAGAAAATAATATACGAATTTATAATCACCAATTGATTCGATATGCAGGATATAAAACAGAAATGGGAGTGATTGGTGACTCTCATTCCACTGCGTTTACAGATTTTTGTCAGGAACTTGGCTGGCAAGGAGAAGGTACGAATTTCGATGTATTGCCACTTGTGTTTTCTATAAACGGGAAGGCACCTATATATAAAGAAATTCCGAGAGAAGAAGTAAAAGAAGTGCCAATTGAACACCCAGAATACCCGATTTCGTCACTTGGAGCAAAATGGTATGGGGTTCCAATGATTTCAGATATGTGCTTAGAAATTGGCGGTATTTCTTATACGGCAGCCCCGTTCAATGGATGGTATATGGGAACGGAAATTGGGGCTCGTAACTTAGCGGATCATGATCGCTATAATTTACTTCCGGCTGTTGCGGAGATGATGAAGCTCGATACATCGAGAAACGGTACGTTATGGAAAGACAAGGCGCTAATTGAATTAAACGTGGCTGTTTTACATTCTTTTAAAAAACAAGGAGTTAGTATTGTGGATCACCATACAGCTGCACAACAATTTCAACAATTTGAGAAGCAGGAAGCGGCATGTGGACGGGTTGTAACAGGTAATTGGGTGTGGCTCATTCCACCGTTGTCGCCAGCTACCACTCATATTTATCATAAACCGTATCCAAATGAAATTTTGAAGCCGAATTTCTTTCATAAATAATAGCTAGTATAGTTTTTTTTCTGCAAAATATAATTTTTTTAATTACTGTTACGTAGCAAATGGAAGCCTTTACTATCAGTTATTTTTGGAAAGGACTTTTTGAACCAAGGAGTTCCTTATGTTATAATCAAATTTCTGTTTCGAAGACCTTATAGAAATATAAGGTCTTTTGTTTTGCTTTTTTATGTAATAGGAATAGAGATTTTCTTTTAAATAAGGGATTTAGCATATTTTTAGGGACAACATAAGTGTGTAGGAAATTGATGAATTATTATACTTATATAATCATTGTGTTTTGGGTGTAAACAAGAAAACATAATAAAGTTGTTTTTTTAGATTGCTGAGGAAGGAGGAAGTGTAAATGAGGATGAAGAGTCGAAAAACGGATTGGCCTGTATTTCTTATTAGTGGTGGCTCACTTTTATTATTTGTAATTGCAGTTATTTTAAATAAAAGTTACGTAGAGGGAGCCATTAATAGCAGTTTTGCAGCTTCAATTAAATATTTTGGTGCCTTTTGGCAGGTTTTATTAATTGGTACATTTGTTGTTGCAATGTGTATGGCGTTTTCAAAATATGGGAGAGTTAAACTTGGGGGGCTAGAAAAACCTGAGATTAGTACGACAAAATGGCTCGCTATTATTATGTCTACATTACTTGCTGGAGGTGGCGTTTTTTGGGCAGCCGCAGAGCCGATGTACCATTTGATGACGGTGCCACCAATACATGAAGGTATAACTGCTGGAACGAAAGAAGCGGTAATGCCGGCTTTAGCACAAAGTTATATGCACTGGGGTTTCCTGGCTTGGACGATTTTAGGTACAATTAGTGCGGTAGTTATGATGTACGGGCATTATCATAAAGATATGCCTTTAAAACCTCGAACGCTTTTATATCCTATTTTTGGAGAGAAATTGCGAAAGAGTTGGCTTGGAACAATAATCGATGTATTTGCCATTATTGCGGTAGCTGCAGGGACGATTGGTCCAATCGGATTTTTAGGACTACAAGCAAGTTATGGGTTACAAGCATTGTTTAACATTCCTGATGTGTTTACTACTCAATTAGCCATTATTGTTTGTGTAGTAGCTGTTTCTACTATATCTGCGGTAACAGGAATTGATAAAGGGATTCAAATTATAAGTAATTTAAATGTTAGGTTAGCAGTTCTATTAATGGTATTTGTATTACTATTTGGACCAGGTGGATTTATTATCGATTCATTTGTTTCTTCGTTTGGATTTTATATAAATGAATTTATTCCAATGAGCACATATCGTGGTGATACAGCTTGGTTAGGATCGTGGACAATCTTTTTCTGGGGATGGTTTATTGGATATGGACCGATGATGGCAATTTTAGTGAGCCGAATTTCAAGAGGAAGAACAATCCGAGAAATCATCGTTGCAATTGGAATTATTGCACCTATTATTACAACGTTTTGGTTTACTATACTAGGGGGATCAGGTGTGTTTTATGAGTTAATGAATCCTGGTTCTATCTCGACCGCATTAAGTGAATCTGGTATGCCAGCGGCTATGATTGCAATTACAGAGCAACTGCCACTATCTAATATTATTGGACCTGCATTTCTTTTATTAACAATTTTATTTGTAGTGACAACAGGAGATTCAATGGCTTATTCGATTTCAATGGCAGTGACTGGAGATGGAGATCCTAGAATTAGTTTGCGAGTTTTTTGGTCGCTTATTATGGGCGCAGTTGCGGCGATTCTTTTATATATGGGTGAGGGAAGTATTAACGCCTTACAATCCTTCATTGTAGTGACGGCTGTTCCGGTATCTATTCTGTTATTCCCAATGCTATGGCTAGCGCCTAAAGTTGCAGGGGAATTAGCGTTAAAACAAGGTATTGTAAAAGAAGAAGATAAAACTAGCTTCTTGTTCCAAAAAGCTAGTAAATCAAAATAAATAATTGTATTTATATAAGAAGAGGAAGCATTTCATTTGAGATGCTTCCTCTTTGCTATTTATCCAAATACTTTTCCTGAGGGGACAGTATTTGGATAAACATTTCGTACAGTTTCAATCTATTCTAATACTTTATCTTTCGTCTCTGGGACACATAATAGCATTGTAACTAAACCGATTGGATAGATAATGAAGATGAGAGATAATGCTCCCATTAAATTACCACCTGCAGCAAGTAAGCCGATAATAACAGGTCCAAATCCAGCTAACCCACGTCCTGTACCGAAAATAAAGTTCTCTGCTGTCGAGCGAGCTTCAGCAGGATAGTTTTCAGCTAAAACTGCTCCGAATCCCCCCATCATGCCATTGGCAAAGAATCCAAGCAGTGCACTTCCCCATAACAATGATGTTGAGTCTGTGAATAAGAAGAAGTAAATGAGACAGTATATAGTACCACCGACGTAATAGATTGTAAAAGTTTTACGGCGGCCAATTTTATCGGCTAGAATACCAAAAGTTGCAATTCCAATTAGCATGCCGATTGTAGAGATGAACATCCAACCGCTCGCTTTTGCTAACGTGTAATTATATTTATTTGCTAAAATAGTTGGCATCCAAGTGAAAATTCCATAATATCCGAAGTTCTGGATAAATGACATAATAATAAGACCAATGGTTGTTATCGTTACTTTTTTATTGGCAAATAACTTTCGAAGTGGGAACTTTTTTATTTGCTTTAGTTGTTCTGCTTCAGTGGTTGTTAAATTACCTTCAGCTTCTTTTTGTAACAATTCTTTTTTGTATCGTTGTTTTTGTTCCCATATTTTCGGTTCACTTAAACTTTTGCGGACGTAAACAGCTAATAGAGCGGGAATGAGTCCAAATAAGAAAACAGCTCTCCATCCAAAATGCGGGACGATAAATGCCGGAAGGAGTGAAGCGACTAGTACGCCAAATTGCCATCCAAGTGCAACAACGGATGTCGCCTTAGCGCGCATTTCTTTAGACCATGTTTCAGTTACGATGGCCATTCCAATTCCGAATTCACCACCAACCCCCATTCCAACTAAAAAGCGAAGAATTAATAATTGCCAATAATCTGTTGCAAAATAAATAAGTGCTGTTGCTAGTGAGAATAGTAAGATTGTGAAGGCCATCGTACGGATACGCCCAAATAAATCAGCAATAAATCCAAATAAATAAGACCCGGTTAGCATTCCTATTGTGGTAGCTAATGTTAAGTTTCCACCTTCAACAGGGCTTAAATGAAATTCTTTTAAAATGTAGACGAGTACGAAAGATAAGAGCAACATATCTAAACCTTCTGCTGCATATCCTAGCGCAGAACCAAACAATGTTTTATATCTTTTCTCCTTCGTTTCCTCTGTTGTTGATTGTACATCAGTAGTGACGTTCATCATTACTCCTCCTTATTTTCTTCTACAGTCGCTATGGAAGAATAACAAAAGGCCTTCTCACCTGATATGATGAGAAGGCCAAAAAAGCATACGTATCCCTAAAAAAGACCATACGTATAGTATATTCCGACTTCCTTCTCAACCTCACGGGGTTGGGTTAAAGGACTGTATTATATTACTTTATTTTTAGCACTCTTCTGTTAGATTGTCAAATAAAGAGGGGATAGTTATGTGTAAAATATTTCAAAAGATATTGCATTCTTCTTGACGCCCACTTCATTATTTTCCCATAATAAAACTAACTAATATAAAAAGGAATGAATCACAGATGCTAAATTTAGTACTTATGATGATTGAACGTGTCGGACTTATTGTTATTTTAGGATTTTTACTTTCTCATATTAAAACGTTCAGGCGCCTTCTTCATAGACAAGATGGGTATGTAGATAAGCTTAAGCTTATTTGTATTTTTTCAGTGTTTACAATTGTCAGCAATTACACAGGAATTGAAATTGCCGGGAATACAATTATGAAAGAAAATTGGCTACAAGGTGTTTCGTCATCTAGTACAATTGCGAATACACGTATTATGGGTGTTGGAATTAGTGGATTGCTTGGTGGTCCTATCGTCGGTATTGGAGTGGGATCGATTGCGGGTATTCACCGTTATATGCTTGGCGGGACGACAGCGCTCAGTTGTGCAATCTCATCAATTTTAGCAGGTGTTATAACGGGGTATATTGGATACATTTTCAAAAAATATAATCGTGTAATTACGCCTAAATTTTCTGCGATTTTAAGTGTTTTTATCGTTACTTTAGAAATGCTTATGATTCTATTAATTATAGAAGATGGACTTAGTGTTGTAAAAACAATTGCGCTACCGATGATTCTTGTAAATAGTTTTGGCAGTTTCATTTTACTTTCGATGATACTAGCTATTTTACGACAAGAAGAAAACGCAAAAGCTTTGCAAACGCATAAAGTATTACGAATTGCTGATAAGACGTTACCATATTTCCGCCAAGGGTTAACAGAAGAGTCTTGTAAACATGTGGCACAAATTATTCACCGCTTTACGGGAACAGATGCGGTATCCTTAACAGATACAGAGGAAATCTTAGCTCACGTTGGATTAGCATCAGATCATCATATTCCTTCACACAGTTTAATAACAGGTTTATCAAAAGAAGTATTAAAAACAGGGAAAATAATGAAGGCAAAATCACGTGAGATTATTAATTGTCAACATGAAGGGTGTCCATTACAAGCGGCAGTTGTTATTCCATTAACTTCACATGGAAATACGATAGGAACATTAAAACTTTATTTTAAAAACCCTAATCAATTAAGTCGTGTTGAAGAAGAGTTAGCGGAAGGGCTAGCGAAAATATTCTCCACACAGCTTGAGTTAGGTGAAGCTGAGTTACAAAGTAAGTTATTGCAAGATGCCGAAATAAAAGCGTTGCAAGCACAAATCAATCCGCATTTTTTATTTAATGCAATTAATACAGTATCAGCTTTATGCCGAACAGATGTAGAGAAAGCGAGAAAATTATTATTGCAGCTTAGCGTTTATTTTCGTTGTAATTTGCAAGGGGCACGACAATTACTTATTCCATTAGAACAAGAGTTGAATCATGTACATGCATATTTATCGTTAGAGCAAGCGAGGTTTCCGAATAAGTATGAAGTGAAGATGTACATTGAAGAGGAACTAAAGGTGACTTTAGTTCCACCATTTGTGCTTCAGCTATTAGTTGAAAATGCATTGCGCCATGCTTTTCCGAAAAAGCAGCCAGTGTGCCAAGTCGAGGTACATGTGTTTGAAAAAGAAGGGATGGTTCACTTTGAAGTAAAGGATAATGGACAAGGGATTGAGAGTGAACGTCTAGAGCAATTAGGAAAAATGGTAGTTCCATCAAAGAAAGGGACGGGAACAGCCTTATATAATATTAATGAACGACTTATCGGGTTATTTGGGAAAGAGACAATGCTTCAAATTGAAAGTGAATTAGAGCAAGGGACAAAGATCCTCTTTGTGATTCCGAAAAAAGTAGAGGAGGAAAAACGGAGTGTTAAAAGTATTAGTAGTTGATGATGAAATGTTAGCACGGGATGAATTGAAATATTTATTAGAGAAAACAAAAGAAGTAGAGATAATTGGTGAGGCGGATTGTGTAGAGGATGCATTAGAAGAATTAATGAAAAACAAACCAGATATTGTTTTTCTAGATATTCAGTTATCTGATGATAATGGATTTGAAATCGCAAATATATTAAAGAAAATGAAAAATCCACCTTCAATTGTGTTTGCTACTGCCTATGATCAATATGCATTGCAAGCATTTGAAGTAGATGCGTTAGACTACATTTTAAAGCCATTTGATGAAGAACGTATCGTACAGACATTAAAGAAATATAAAAAACAAAAGCAAATAAAGTTAGAAACAAAGCAAGATGTAAAGAGTGTAGATGTAACGGCCGAGATGCATAAATTAGCATTACCAATTGAGGAATCAATTGTACTTGTTAACATTGAAGATATTATTTATGTAGGGCTTGTAGATGGGAAAGTAACTGTAAAAACAATGAAAGAAACATATGTAACACATGATACGCTTGTCATTTTGGAAAAGAAATTACCACAAACAATTTTTATGCGTGTTCATCGTAGTTTCGTTGCTAATATTAATCATATTTCTGAGATACAGCCGTGGTTTAATTCGACTTATAACTTAATTATGAAAGAGGGATCCAAAGTCCCGGTTAGCCGTACATATGCAAAAGAACTTAAAAAGCTGCTTCGTATTTAAGAAGCAGCTTTTTGTATTTCGTCTGCCTATTTTTGTAACTAATTTTGTATATTTGACGTTCTGTTATGTAAACGCTTACAGTTTTATTTTTATCTTATACAATAAAGGTACCAAATCGAAAGAGGTGGCCAAAATGAGTACGAAAAAAGTATATAGTTTCTTATCACAAGCATTCATATTTTCAGCTATTATGTTAGTTTCTAATATTATTGCAACGCATTTACCAATTCCGATGCCTTCATCGGTGATCGGATTAGTTATTTTATTTAGCCTATTATGTTTAAAAGTTATTAAATTGGAACAAGTTGAATCATTCGGAACGGCTTTAACAGGTATTATCGGATTCCTTTTCGTTCCATCAGGTATTTCGGTTATTAATTCTCTCGGTGTAATGGGACAATATTTTATACAAATTTTAACTGTAATTGTTGTCGCAACAATTATTTTACTCGCTGTAACAGGATTATTTGCACAATTTATTTTAGGAAAAGACGATAAAGAAATAGAAGATACGAAAGAATTGAAAGTAGTAAATAAAGGACGCAAGCACGGAAAAGTTGCGTAACCAATTTAGTATATATTGTTAGGAGGGAATGAACATGGCAAGCACAATGACTCCATATTTCGGAATCGTCGTTTCATTAATCGCATACGGAATCGGAACATTATTATTTAAGCATTCAAAAGGATTCTTCTTATTCACACCATTATTCGTAGCGATGGTATTAGGGATTGTCTTTCTAAAAGTAGGTAACTTTACTTTTGAAGAATATAATACTGGCGGAAAAATGATTAGCTTCTTCTTAGAACCAGCAACAATCGCGTTTGCAATTCCATTATATAAACAAGTTGATAAGTTAAAAAAATATTGGTGGCAAATTTTATCGGCTATTGTGGTTGGATCTATTTGTTCAGTGGTTGTTGTGTTCATTGTCGCAAAAGCAATTGGTCTAGATACAGCTGTAATGAACTCAATGTTACCGCAGGCAGCAACAACAGCAATTGCATTACCAATCTCTGAAAGTATCGGTGGTATTCCAGCAATTACATCATTTGCAGTTATTTTTAATGCTGTTATCGTATACGCATTAGGTGCGTTATTCTTAAAAACATTTAGAGTGAAACACCCGATTGCTAAAGGTTTAGCGCTTGGAACAGCAGGACATGCGTTAGGGGTTGCAGTAGGTATCGAAATGGGTGAAGTAGAAGCAGCTATGGCCAGTATCGCTGTGACAGTGGTTGGTGTCGTAACGGTGGTGGTTATTCCAATGTTCATGCCGTTTATTGGATGATAAAACTTACTAAAAAAAATATAAAAGCAAGTTATTTGTAGGACGGATTTCTACTGATAGCTTGCTTTTTATGTTACAGTAGTGGTAAGACCTATTGAAGGATAAAAGTTTCCTTAAATCTTCATTAATACTACGTATAATGCGTTCTGAAATAGGTCATTGTATTGTAAAATAAGAAGTAACATAATATATAGCACAATTAACGGGTGGTTAGGGTTGAATATAAATTGCTCGCAATGGCTTTAATATTAAAGGATAATTATAAGTAGAGAATAGAGAGAGATCTACTTGTTAACGTTTTACTTTATAGGACAGGAGAGAGTACTCGTCGATTATGCAAATAAAAAACCTGTTTCAAAGCAAAGGATTTCAGAGGTTAATCGTATTAGTATTACTTGCTCTCATATTGTATGGGATGCAAAGTATGTTAAATTTAATTTTAATTACGTTTATGTTGACGTATTTAATGGATCGATTCCAAAAGTTTATTTCTCGTAAATTAGATCATTTCATGCCAATTAATCGAAAAATTATTATAGCGCTTTTATATGTAATGTTAGTGGCAGGAATTGCCATTACGCTATTTAAATATTTACCGGTATTAACAATACAAATTTCACAATTGATTTATCAATTTAATGTATTTTTAAGAAATCCACCTGATAGTGAATTAATTAAGTATGCAGTTAATGCTGTTAATCATATGGAGCTTTCTAAATATGTGGGGCAAGGCGTAGACATTTTGTATAAATCTATTACGAATGTTGGGAAATTTGGCCTTCAAGTTTTACTTTCTGTAATTTTAAGCTTATTTTTCTTACTTGAAAAAGCACGTATCGTTGCTTTTACTTCAAAATTTAAAGAAAGCCGACTTGCAATTTTCTATAACGAAATAGAGTATTTCGGAAAGAAATTTGCACGTTCATTTGGAAAAGTAATCGAAGCACAATTTTTAATTGCAATTGTTAACTGTGTTTTATCTGTTATTGCATTATGGATATTAGGATTCCCGCAATTACTAGGTTTAGCGTTAATGATTTTCTTGCTTGGTTTAATTCCAGTGGCGGGTGTTATTATCTCGTTATTCCCACTCTGTATGATTGCTTACAATATTGGCGGTATTATGTATGTCGTTTATATTGTAGTTATCGTAACAGTAATTCATGCACTTGAGAGTTATGTATTAAATCCGAAGTTTATGTCTCAAAAAACAAACTTACCAATCTTCTACACATTTATGATATTAATTTTCTCTGAGCATTTCTTAGGTGTGTGGGGACTTATTATCGGTATTCCAATCTTCATTTTCTTATTAGATGTCTTAGATGTGACAAGTGATGAAATGGAGAAGGACGTTGGAAAAAAATAAAGTGAAGTAAAGAAAAAGCATCGATGTTCGATGCTTTTTCTTTTATAACATGACGTTCCTTATGCCATACTGTAAGGAGAAGATAGAATAGGGGTGAAATAATGGCTGTAAATGAAAAGATAGGGTTAGCTACGTTTGCCGGAGGGTGTTTCTGGTGTATGGTTTCGCCATTTGAAGAGATGGAAGGGATTATACAGGTTGTTTCAGGCTATACAGGTGGCCATAAAGAGGATCCAACGTATAAAGAAGTGTGCTCGGAAACAACTGGGCATTATGAAGCAGTACAAATTACATTTGATGCAAATAAAATGCCGTATGAAGAGTTGTTAAATATATATTGGAGACAAATTGACCCGACTGATATAGGGGGACAATTCCACGACCGTGGACAGTCTTATGAAACGGTGATTTTTTATCATAATGAAGAACAACATAAAAAGGCAGAGGCTTCAAAAGAAGAGCTCGAGAAAAGTGGGAATTTTTCGAAGCCAATTGCGACAAAAATATTGCCAGCTGCTACGTTTTATCCAGCTGAAGAATATCACCAAGGATATTATAAGAAGAATACATTTCGCTATGAGTTATATCGTAAAGGCTCAGGTCGAGATGCTTTTATTAAACAACATTGGCCAAAGAATAATGCTCATTTAAAAGAAAGATTAAACGAGATGCAGTTTTATGTAACACAGGAAAATGGGACAGAACCGCCTTTTCAAAATGAGTATTGGAATCATAAAGAAGAAGGGCTTTATGTAGATATTGTTTCGGGGGAACCATTATTTACTTCTTTCGATAAGTTCGATAGCGGCTGTGGATGGCCGAGTTTTACGAAACCAGTTATGTCAGCTAGTGTGAAAGAAAAAATGGATGTTAGCCATAATATGACGCGTACGGAAGTGAGAAGTAAAGAAGGAGATTCACATCTTGGGCATGTATTTCCAGACGGCCCAGGACAAAACGGCCTTCGTTATTGTATTAATTCGGCAGCGCTACGCTTTATTCAAAAAGAAGATTTAGAAAAAGAAGGATATGGTGATTTCCTAATCTTGTTTGGGAATAAAAAATAACCTCGCAGTCAGCGAGGTTATTTTTTTATTTTACTTTTTTCTTTTTAAATTTGCTTAATGCTTCATAAACGATTGGAACAATAAGAAGTGTTAATAACGTTGAACTTGTTAATCCACCAATTACTGTTACGCCAAGTCCTTTAGAAATTAAGCCGCTACCTTCAAATCCTAATGCAAGCGGGATAAGAGCCCCGATTGTTGCAATTGCAGTCATTAAGATAGGACGCAGGCGTGTTGTACCAGCTTCTAATAATGCTTCACGTGTTGATAGGCCGTCATTTTCTTTATGAATAACACGGTCAATGAGCACGATTGCGTTCGTTACAACGATACCAATTAGCATAAGAGCCCCAATCATCGCAGATACGCTTAACGTTTCGCCAGAGATTAATAAGGCAACGAGTGCACCAATGATTGTGAATGGTAGCGAGAATAAAATTGCGAATGGTGCAAGGGCACCGCCAAATGTAACAACAAGAACGAAGTATACAATGGCAATCGCAGCTAACATCGCTAAGCCAAGTTGTTTGAATGATTCTTGAATATCTTGTGTAACACCACCCATAGAAACATCTATACCAGAAGGAAGATCCATTTTATCTACTTCTTTTTGAACAGCGGCAGATGCTTTTGAAACGTCATCAGATGTTAGTTTTGCACTAACTTCCGCATAAACACGGCCATCACGATGTGTTACTGTGTTAGAAGTTTCACCTTCTTTTACAGTCATAACATCTTTAACAGCAACTTCATTACCAAGTGGTGTTGTAATTTTACGATTTGTTAAGTCATCGATCGTTTCATAGTTTTGTTTTTCAGTTTCTACATATACATTTATATCTTTATTATCTTTTTTAATTGTTGTAAGAACAGGGCGATCATGTTGATTAGAAAGTCCCATTCCAATTTGAGCAGCAGTTAGCCCCATTTTACTTAACTTTTCTTGATCAGCGACTAAAGTATATTCTGCATATGTTTTTGCAACACTAGAGTCTATGTCTTTTAAATCTTTATTTTTCTTCATGATATTTTGAATGTCTTTCACGACAGGCTTAATTTCTTCAGAGCTATCTCCATAAACGTATAGCTTAATTTCGTTACTACCGCCACCTGCTCCGAAATCTTGGTTTTTCCATTCACCTTTTCCAGACATCTTTTGTAAATCTTTAACGACTTGTTCTTTCTCTTTTTCAAAGTTTTTCGTATCGTCATCATATTGAACGAAGAACATCGCTTGATTTGTTTGACCAGGGCTCATTGGGTTTTCGCCGCCTAATGAGAATTGAATCGTTTTGACGTCTTTTTTATCTTGGAAATGCTTTTCAGCTTTCGTTGCAATTTTTTCAACGTCGTCTAACGTTTGACCTGGCTCAGGTTTGTACGTTGCGATAATCATTTTTTCTTCTTCAGATGGTAAGAAACTGACACCGATGATTGGTACAAGTGCAAGGCTGCCTACTAATAGGAGGACTGTGATACTTGATGTAATAATTTTATGGTTTAACGCCCATTCAAGTATACGTTTATAGCCGTTTGCTAATTTGCTTGGTTTTTCCTCATGATGTACTTCTTTTTCTCTCATGCTTTCCTTCTTAAATAAGGAATGTGCTAGCATCGGCACAATTGTAACTGCCACAAGTAAGGAAGCAAGTAGGGCAAAAACAATTGTTAAAGCAAATGGTAAGAACATTTCACCAATCATACCCTTTACAAGCCCAAGAGGTAAGAATACAGCGATTGTTACAATTGTAGAAGACATAATCGGGATAAACATTTCTTTCGTAGCTTCACGAATTAAATCTTTCCCACGTAATTTCTCTTCTGATAAAGACATACGTCGGTAAATATTTTCAATAACAACAATTGAGTCATCAACAACGCGTCCAATAGCAACTGTCATTGCTCCAAGTGTCATAATGTTAAGGGTAATATCCATTTGTTTTATTACTAAAACTGCAATTAATAAAGAAAGTGGTATAGAAACGACAGAGATTAGTGTTGTTCGAATGTTTCGCAGGAACAACATAATAATAACAATCGCAAAGATAGCACCGAAAATAGCTTTGCTAAGCATTGTTTCGACTGATTTTTCAATAGGCGCACCTTGATCGAATGTTGAAATAATCTCTAAGTCTTTATATTTTTTCTCAAGGTCTTTTACTTTATCTTTAACTGCATTTACAACATCAACTGTATTCGCATCAGCAGCCTTCACAATTTGAATACCGATTGCTTCTTTTCCATTCGTTCGAGAAATGGATTCCGCTTTTCCAACTTCTTTAATATCAGCAATCTCTTCTAATGTAACCGTTGGTATGCCATTCATAGCGGCCGGATTCATCTGTGGTGCTTGTGTTCCAGCACCAGCGTTTTGGCTACCTTGACCATTCGGTGATGAAGGGATAGCTGGAATTTTTAATTCTTTTAATGCTTTAATTGTTGTAATGTTACCATCGACAACAACTGATTTTTCCGTATCTTTAAATGTATATAAGCCAAGTGGTAACGATACGTCCGAACCTTTAACCATATTTTTTACAGTATCTTCACTTAAACCTAATTCTTTCATCTTATCTTTTTTGAAGACAAGCTGTACTTCGTCTACTTGTTGACCTGCGATTTGAACAGATGCGACACCATCAAGTCCTTTTAATCCAGGAACAACATTTTTTTCTACATTTTCTGTTAAGGCAGCTAAAGATTCATTTTTACTCGCTACGCTTAATGAAATAACAGGAAAGGCATTAAAGTTTACTCGTGAGACTTTCGGGTCTTTCACACCTTCTGGCAGTTTCACGTTTGCGAGCGATTCTTTAATTTCCGTTTCGGCTTTTTCCATATTTTTATCAAAATCATATTCTACCTGAATAGAAGATGCGTTTTGATAAGATGATGAACTAACAACGTTTACACCGCTTAAATTTTGGAGTTGCTCTTCCATTGGTTTTGAAATTTTATCAGCTACTTCTTCTGGTGTAGCACCAGGATAAACCGTGGTTACTGTTACAATCGGTGTTGTAATATCAGGAATTGTCTCCAGCTTCATATTGAGTCCAGAATAAATACCCGCAATAGTAACAATAATGGTTAGTAGCCAAACTGCGAACTTATTTTTTAACGTGAAATTGATGATTTTGTTCATGTTTGCGCTCCCTTTTTATTATATTGACCAATTGGTCAGTCTAATACATAATATAACTGACCGATTGGTCAGTCGTCAATGAAAAGAGATGGTATAATAAAATCAAACTGTAAGTAGTCGGTTTCCTATTCTTTTTCTGATCATTGGCTTTTACTAACCGAATTTTATAGATGGAGAGGCTTCTATATAAACCATTTACTCCATTAAATTTTAGATGGGGAGTTTTATTTTCAGTTAATGTGGAATAAAATCAAGTTTGAATTTACATAAGATGCGAGATTAAATTTAGGAGAGAGAATATGAAAGAAAAAGAGCGCTTAATTATAGAGATGGCTATGAGGTTATTTGCAACTAAGGGTGTAAATGCAACGTCAGTACAAGAAATCGTAACCGCATGTGGTATATCAAAAGGAGCTTTTTATTTATATTTCAAATCAAAAGACGAGTTATTATTGGCCACACTTCGATATTATTATGACAAGATTCAGAAGAAAATGCTGGATATTGAAAAAGAATCTTTATTACCACGTGAAAAATTTGAAAAACAATTATATTGTCAGTTTACTGATGTGCAAAAACATAAAGAATTTATTATTATGCATGCAAGAGAAAATGCAATTCCGTTTAATAAAGAAGTAGAAGAGTTTATGATGAGGATGAAATTAGAGTCTCATGCATTTTATCGGAATAGCTTACTGTCCATTTATGGTGAAAAGGTTATTCCATACTTGTTAGATCTAGTAATTATGGTGGAAGGGATATGCCGTGGGTATTTAGAATTAATTATTTTAAATGCACCAGAAATTGATTTGTCCTATGTCTCAGCTTTTATTTTAAAAAGGATAGACAATTTAGTAGAGGGGCTTCTAGAATCTTCGGAGGAACCTGTCCTACATGAAGAGAGACTAGGAGAATTTCTTTGTAGTTCCGAGCTTATTAAGGAACAGGTGAAGGAACATTTTCTAAGTGAAATTATTGCATTTAAACGAACATTAACTGATCAATTAGAAAATGATGAGTTACTTGTAACTTTAGATGTTTTAGAAGCAGAAATGAGATTGCAAAATCCAAGAATTCCAGTCATTAGAGGTATGCTTGCTAATTTAGCGGTATATCCTAGTTTAAATGAGTTTCGATTGAGGCTTACGGCATACTATAATATAAAAAATCCTTGCATATAGAACGCAAGGATTTTCTATTATAATTAAGAATTATTTTGTGACCATTCTTCAACATTCCAAGTTTTTGTAATCCAGCCTTCATAAAATTCTGGTTCGTGACATACAAGAAGGATTGTCCCTTTATATGCCTTCAGAGCTTTTTGAAGTTCTTCCTTTGCTGTAACATCAAGATGGTTTGTTGGCTCATCAAATAGGATCCAGTTACTTTCTTCACCCATTAACTTACATAAACGAACTTTTGCTTGTTCGCCACCACTTAATTGATTTAGCGGGCGAGAGATATGCTCATTTTTTAATCCGCATTTCGCTAACATTGCACGAACTTGATGTTGGTCCATGCTAGGGAATGTGTTCCAAACATCATCAATTGGTGTTATATTATCCGCTTTTACTTCTTGCTCGAAGTATGCAGGCTCTAAGAAGTCACCAAGGCTCGTTTTACCGCTTAAAGGTTTAATTTTTCCTAAAATCGTTTTTAGTAATGTTGATTTACCAACACCATTACAACCAACGATGGCAATTTTTTCACCGCGTTCAATTGTCATTGTTAGTTTTGGTAATAACGGATGTGTATATCCGATTTCTACATCTTCACCTTCAAAGACGAAACGGCTACTTGCACGACACTCTTTAAATGAGAACTCTGGCTTAATTGCTGTTTCAGGACGATCAATACGCTCCATGCGATCAAGTTGTTTTTGACGACTTTTTGCACGACCTGTCGTTGAATAACGAGCTTTGTTCTTTGCAATAAAGTCTTCCTGCTTTTTAATAAACTCTTTCTGTTTTTCATAAGCATTTATATGTTGATTTTTATTAATTTCGGCTAACTCTAGGAATTTTTCGTATGTCGCTGTATAGCGCGTCATTTTTGTAAATTCTAGATGGAAAATAACATCAACGCATTTGTTCATAAATTCCGTATCATGAGAAATTAATAAGAATGCATGTGGATATTCTTTTAAATAATTAGTTAACCAATGAATATGTTCAACGTCTAAATAGTTAGTAGGCTCATCGAGTAATAACACTTCTGGTTGCTCAAGTAATAGCTTTGCAAGTAATACTTTTGTACGTTGTCCACCACTTAGTGCTGAAACATCACGATCTAAACCGATTGCATCAATTCCAAGACCTCTTGCTGCCTCTTCGATTTTCATATCTAGTAAATAGAAACCACCTGCTTCGAGAGCATCTTGGATTTCTGCCATCTGCTCAAGAAGGTCCTCTAATTCTTCCGGTGTTGCCGTTCCCATTTTTTCTGCAACTTCATTTAAAGCTTTTTCTTTTTCAAATAAAGGTAAAAACGCGTCAGCTAATACATCACGAATTGTGCGACCAGGTGTTAAAATTGTATGCTGGTCTAAGTAACTGTAATTTGTACCAGGTGTCCATTCTACACGGCCTTCATCATGGATAAGTTGACCAGTAATAATATTCATAAATGTTGATTTACCAACACCGTTTGCACCGACTAATCCGACATGTTCTCCTGCTAGTAAACGCATGGATACATCTTTAAATAATGTGCGATCGCCAAATGTATGGCCTAGTTTTTCTACTGTTAATAAGCTCATAGTATCCTCCGTCCAACTTGAAATAGTACCTTGAATCATGATACTAAATTATTGAGTATAATGCTATCCTTTCAAAATGTATCTTTTTGTAAGAAACTAATTGTATTTTTTTGGGGAAAGGTTATAATATTAATTGAACAGTGGTCAGTTAAATTGTGAGGTATGAAAAATGTCGCCAAGAAGGGCAGTTAAACAAGAATTAACGAGAAAAATGATTATGAATGTAGCAAGAGACTTATTTATAAAATTAGGTTATCAGCATACTTCAATGCGTAAAATTGCAACAGAACTAGGATATAGCCATGGTGCCATCTATTATCATTTTAAAAATAAAGCAGAGCTTTTCTATGCGATGGTAGAGCAAGATTTTCAATTGCTAAATCAAAAATTAGATGAGATTAATGATCAAAATTTACCACAAGAGGAACAATTGAAAGCTGTTTTATTTGGTTTTATTGAATTTGGTTTGCAAAATCAAAGTCATTATGAAATCATGTTTTTAATTAGAGATGATGAGTTAAAAGAATGTTTAGCAGATGGCCCAAATGTTAGTTACGAAAAATTTGCTACTGTTGTATCTTCTTTGTGTAATGAGAAGGTAAATGTAATGACAATATGGTCTGTTTTTCTATCATTACATGGGTTTGTGGCACACTATTGTGGGAATGATCAAACATTTGAAGAAGTAAAAGGATTAGCTAAAGTACACGTGGAGTTTATTTCAAAATCACTTCTTATGTAAGTGATTTTCTTTTTAATATTAATTGAACAGCGGTTAATTAATTTAGGGGGGATATATAATGAAAAAAGCTTTAGTGCTAGGAGCATCTGGATCAATGGGGTATGCAATTGTAAAAGAATTATGTAGCAGAGGAATTCATGTAGTGGCCTTTGCGAGGAATAAAGAGAAATTAGAGATATTATTTTCTGGAGAAGAAAATGTGAAAGTTGTAGCGGGAGATGTATTTATACAGGAGGATATAATGGAAGCCGCGAAAGGCGTTGATATTATATTTCATGCTGTAAACATTCCATATTCAGATTGGGAGAAGAAGCAACCAAAATTATTAAAAAATATATTAGAAGTAGCAATGTATTACGACAGTAAGTTAGGGATAGTTGATAATATTTATGCGTATGGGAGGCAAGGGGAAGAACTTGTAGTGGAAGAAGTTAAAAAGGCACCACATACGAAGAAAGGGAAAATTCGGTTACAGCTAGAAATGATGGCAAAACAGGCTCGTGTACAAATGTTTATTGCACATTTTCCTGATTTTTATGGTCCAAATGCAGAAAGTACACTTGTTCATCATACTTTAAATGGGGTACTTGCAAATAAGTTATCAAGCTTTGTTGGAGATAAAAAGATTGCTCGTGAATATATTTTCACACCAGACGGTGCAAAAGCAATGGTTGAATTAGCTTTACGTGATGAGGCCTATGGACAAAATTGGAACATACCGGGTTGTGGTGTCATTACAGGTGAAGAGATGATTCAACATATACAAGAATTAACGGGATATACAAAACCAGTAATGACAGTAAAAAAAGGTATGATAAATTTAATCGGACTATTTGATAAGCAGATGAAAGAATTTGTGGAAATGCTATATTTGACAGAAAATCCTGTTGTATTAAGCGGAGAGAAATATGAGAGGTATATTGGTGAGATACCTAAAACTTCTTATTATAGCGGGCTAAAAGAAACGATTATATCTATGCAAAAAAAGGTATGTAAATATTAGTATAAAAAAAGTTACTTCTACCTACAGAAGTAACTTTTTTATTATGCTTTTTGTTTGACTTCACTAACTTTCTTTTCAGCTACAATAAAATGTGGTCTACGTTTTGTTTCATAATAAATGCGACCGATGTATTCACCCATAACACCTAGGAAAATGAGTTGAATACCACCAATAAATAATATAGCGGAAATTAAAGTGAAGTATCCTGGGACTTCAACACCACCAACAATAATTTGAATAAATGTAGTAATTACGTATAAAATCCCTAAAATAGTTGTTAATAATCCAAGATATATAGATAGTCTTAATGGTTTATTATTGAATGAGATAACACCATCTATTCCGTAATTTAACAATTTAGAAAAAGTCCACTTACTTTCTCCATCAGAACGTAATACATTTTCATATCCAATAATTAGTTCATTAAATCCAATCCAGGAGAATAAACCTTTTGAGAAGCGATTGTATTCGCTTAAAGATAATAGAGAATCAACAGCTCTTCTACTTAAAAGTCTAAAATCTCCAATGCCGTCTACTAGTTCAATATCTACAAACTTATTCATCACTTTATAGTATAGACGAGAAACGAAAGAGCGAACGGGTGAATCACCTGTTCTTGTTCTTTTTGCAATAACTTGGTCGTAACCTTCGTTATATCCTTCTAACATTTCTTTTATTAGTGTAGGAGGATGTTGCAAATCGGCGTCCATAATAACAACTGCATCACCTGTAGCGTATTTTAAACCAGCTAACATAGCGGCTTCTTTGCCGAAATTCCGACTAAATGATATATAATGAACAGCTGCATCTGAATTTGCCAAATCACGTAGAATATTTAATGTATCATCTTTACTACCATCATTTACAAAAACAAATTCATAATCGGTAGTTAATTTATGAATTTCTAGAGAAGTCTCTGAATAAAAGGCTCGAAGCATCTTTTCTTCATTGTAGCATGGTACGACTATTGAAAGAGTCATTTTTGACCCTCCTTGTTTATAATGGTTAAAACGTTATTTAATATTTTTTATGAAGCTATCCGCTTTGGATAGCTTCATGATTTATTGAGTGCTCATTGCTGCTTTTTAAAAGGCAATTTTCGGCGTCCTTTTTGATTTGTAAAAACTAGTAAGGCTACACAAATAATTAGTGAAATAATTGATATAATCATACCTAATTTAAAGTAAGGTGTAACATAAGTCATTTCGATTACATGTGCTCCTTTTGTAATTGGTACGCCAATAAAGGCAGAATTTGCTTTCGTGAATTCTGTTTCTTTTCCATCAACTTTTATAGTCCAACCTTTACTATATGGAACAGATAAATATAGTAATCCATCTTTTTTTGAGTTGATTTCACCTTTTAAATAGTTGTTTTTATAATAAATATTTTGAAGTCTATTTTCAGTTAGTTTTTTTGTTTCTTTTTGTACACCTTCGTAATTTACGATATTTGCTTGTAAGTCTTCAAGTTCGTATTCACCTGGCGCATCAATAGAAATAGTTAGTTGGTCTGGGCGATCGTCTTTACCTAAATTATAAACAAATCTTTCTAAAGGATATGAGTATGCACCAGTGTCTTCACCTTTCCCCATATCTTTCCCGTTAACTACTGCATGGAATGAACCTTTATTTTTTATCTTTAATTCTACAATTAAATCTCCAGGAGTATTAGGATAATTTATAGGTACAATCATATTTCCATTGCCGTGGACAATGAGTTTATTATTCTCTTTTTCCATATTTTCTAGTTGTACTTTTTCCATATTGATAGATACCGCTTTTGAATTAAGGTTCTTTTTATCAAAATGAGTTAATGAAAAGTCTTTTCCATTATTAACGACTACAGCATGTAATAATAATTGGTCACGCTGAGCGAAGTTTAATTTAGAAAATTCTTCTTCACTTATACTAGAATCATATACATACCCTAACGGTAAAGCATAGTCATTTTTGTAAATATTATATGGTCCTACTTGTTTTAATAGTTTATATCCATATGGGATATTTTTTTGATCTGTATCAGCGCTTAGTACACGATATTTTACACCTAACATATTTTCAAGTAGTAGTCGACTATCAACTTGGAAGAACATCGAAGGAGTGTCGAACCCTTGGAATACGTTGTATTTATTTTTCATAAAGTCATGAACATAATAATTAATCAAGCTTTGGTACGTACTTGTACCATGATAACCTTGTAACATTGGTGTGTTATGGGCGCTACCTGGGTTAAGAATACGATAAAAGTCCTTATCATATTCTTGTATATAACGAATGGCAGCAATCTCATCTTTGTTATCATAGCCAGATACATGTAAAGCTTCTTTTGTAGCATTGCTTTGTCCGAAAGCGGTACTAAGTATATTATTAGCATACATGTAATTCATGGAAATTGTACTAACGAGTACGTTCACTACAACTAAAAATTGTATGAAAGGTTTAGAAAGATAACGCCATAAACATACTGTAATGAGAGAAAGAACGATAGTTCCGATTAAAATATTGTCAACTACCTGTAAAGGTTTATCACTTACATTTATATTTACTTTTCTATAAAATGCATAAATGAATAATCCTATTGATACTAATGAACTCATTATATAAGGTAATTTATGTTCTTTCTTATGAACAATCATCCAATCTAAGATGTATGCTATAGTTTGAGCAATTACAAATACAAATAAATAAAGCCATCTATATTGCATTGCTGAGAAACCATTAAATACAGAGTATGTATACGGAAGCATAAACAGAATGAACATGAAAAATGTAAAGAATACTTTATTTTTAACAAGTTTATCACGTATAAACATTCCAAATATGATTAGGAATAAAATTAAAGCTGGTAAAGCTAATTGATGATTTTCAGCATCATATACGAAGAAGATAGTTTCCATTAGATCTTTATAAAATGTATCTTCAAAGAATAAAGGTATATCAAATTTCTTCGTTAACCGATCCGCACTAAATACCGCATTGACTGATGGAATAAAGCAAACTGCAGCCAAGCCAAGTGATAGACCGTATAATAATCCAATTTTAATATAATAGGTTAGAAAAGAGACGATTGTTTTATTTTGCTGTGTGGCAAAGTATTGGAAAAATGCGTAAATGAAAATGAAAATACTTGTGATAAAAGCAAAATAAAAGTTCGATGCTAACATTAAAGTAGCAGCTACTAAGAAAAGTCCACGTTTCTTTTCTATAATATATTTATCAAGTCCCCATATTACTAATGGTAAAAATACGATGGCATCAGCCATGAAATCCCAAAGTAATGAATGGCGCATAAAAGTAATACATCCACCATACATAATAGCAGCAATAAAAGATGAGAAGATTGTTTTATTATGATAACGTAAAGAACCATACATGAATAACATAGCTAAAAAGTTTTTTAAAATACTCATGTATAATTTCATATCATAGATTTGTTCAATATTTAATTTAGGAAGTAACAGCGTAATCCAGAAGAACGGCGCTGTACTGTAATAATAACTAAACTCTCCAAATAAATCTCCACCTAATCCATAATCAAAAGACCAAAAAAGATTACCATCTTTAAAGGCATGTTGCAGGAGAAATGTAAAGAAACCAAATTGGCTTAATGCATCACCTGTACCAGAAAAGATTTGATTAGATGTTAAAAAGAAATAATGAAAAGCAAAAGCACACAATAATAATATCGGAATAATCATTATAGTTTTCTTTGAGAAAATCTTATTGTTCGGCTTTATGCTCATAAAAATTTATAATCCTCCTTCGAAAGTTGTTACATATAAAAACACACCAATTATGAAGGTGTGTTTTTTAGTTTTAGCATAAAAAATATATATTTTTGTTGTATCATATATATTTTACAAGCATTGAGTTTCATAGTTTACTTGTAATTTAGTATAAAGCATTCTCAGAAAGTAAGTCAATTTGACATGGAATATATAGCATTTTTAACCACTGAAAATTCGAGAATAATGAAGTGCAGTCTTCAGAATTTATGTTCTGTAAATGATGGTATATAAAAAGCCAAAAGCTTTTCCATTCTTAATAGGAAAAGCTTTTGGCTTTTAAGCGTTTTTACGAACTAATTTTTTATTTACAAATCCTAAAATCAACCCGCGTATTTGTGGATCAATTGCAAGGCCAATAATACCGTACAATATACCAGTAAGTGTTAGAGCTACCAGTGGTGGTAAGTTAATTAATACTGTTCGGTATAGGGCGTAACTGATTATAAATGCTAGTGTATTAAATACAATCCCTTTGAATAGTAAAGTAAATCCTTTACGAACGAATAAAGTAAATCCGATTAATAAAGTAACCTCAGTAATGATAGCAGCGACCGCAGCTCCCATCATTCCAAATTGGCTGCCTAATACGATGTAACTTACGATAGCGACAGCTAATCCAATTCCCATCGTTGTCGCACGCTTCCACTGTTGACCAATAGTTGTTAAATTATCAGCAAGTGGATAGTTGATAGATTGTAAAATAACCATAAAGGCTAAAATTGCAAGAGCATCACCGGCTGGTGCATATTGTTCACCTAATAAAGTAACAATCCAAAAACTTGGATCGGCGATAAATGGGATGGAAATTCCCATTCCTAAGAAAGACATAAGTTTTAATTCGAACTGAGATAGTTTTCTATGTTCATCAATATTCTTTTCATTTCCAAAAGCAAATAACTTTGGATAAAAGGCTGCTGCAATTACGCCCGGTATTTGATAAAGTACAGCAGGTATTTTCGATGCAGCGCCAAAGAATCCAACTTGCTCATATGTTGAGACTTTTTCTAATATAATAGGCCCTAACTGTGGTAAGAGCATAATGATAATGCCATTGATTGTGAAAATGAGCAATTGATCTAAAATGCCTTTATCCCAGCCCTTATGAACTGTTGTATGGCGAATTACCATTATAAAGGCGATAAGTCCTGTTACAAGACTAGATATCCCGTACATGGCAGCAACCATCATAAGTGACCATTTAAAGGACATTCCTAGTAGAAGAGCAGCTGCGGCTGTTACACCTTGTATTACAGAAATAATCGCTGTAAATTGCATGCGTTCTGTTACTTGGAAGTAAGCCATCCCAACACCTTGTAAAGTGGCTCCAAACATTGTCGGCAGTACAACCCAATATACCATCGCACGTAAGTAAGCATCGGGATAGAAGAACTGAGCGAAAATAGCGAAGAGCACAGAAATTACGATAGCTAATACTAAACGAATACGTAAATAACTACTAATTAGTACGCTAATGTTAGCGTTGCTTCTCGTTCCTTCACGCATAAACGTATGTGTCAAACCTGCATCTGTAAAATAACAAATAACAGCGGAAACTGCTAATGCAGTTGTAAACATCCCATAATCCTTTGGTGAAACATATCTTGCAAAGAAAATCGTCGCAATAGCAAGTACAAATCGAACAGTAATATTTCCTACAAATAGGTAGGAGGCGTTTTTAAGGATTTTATTTGTTTTCATGGAACAAGACCTTTCTATTTTTCAGGACGCACTTCGTCCTATTTGTAAATTTGATTTGTTTATGGAAAGTATGTTTAAAAGCGTATTCTTTATTTAAGAAAATATAAACTTTATTCGTACAAACCAAAGCATCGCGTATAGCTTTTTGCTTCGTTTTCCATTTTTTGAATAAATTTTGCGACAATATTTATTTATATCGCCCTTGATTAATTGAACTTGTGATTTATCTAACTTAGGGCTTCCTTTAATGTATATACAAGCATTGTTAATGACTGTATATGGGAATAGATAAGTTTCAAGGATTTCAATAAGTTCTGTAGAATCATTCACGATTAAGTCTTTTGATTTATTATGAACCCAATCTTTCATTCGATTAAACACTTCTAATTCTTTTGCTGTTTTTAATTCATAATCTTTATACTTTGAAGAAAGATTTCCTTCTGATAAGATTCGATAATATGTTAAATATTCATCTACATAGCATACATTTGTAACGCTCATTAATTTAAATAGAAATTCTAAGTCTTCTCCCCAGCTACATCCTGGTGTGAAACGAATATTATGATCCATCACGATAGATCTTTTGAAAATCCAAGTGCTCGTCTGAGCAACAACTTGATGCGTTAAGAAAGCTTTTGTCATATCACCTTTAATAAAGTTTGTCGTGTGCTCAATTTTTTCACCAGTCTCTTCGTAAAAGTTCATATAGCCACAATAACAAGCGTTCATGTTGTTTTTATGCATGCTTTCAACTTGTTTTTCGATTTTTGTTGGATTCCATAAATCATCACTATCAAGAAAAGCAACATATTCTCCGCTAGCATTTTCAATTCCTGTATTACGAGCAACAGAAACACCTTGATTTTCTTGAGGGACGTATTTTATTTGTCCTGGGTACTTTTGTACAAGATTTTTTACGATAGAAGGTGATTGATCTTTGCTTCCATCATCTACAATTACAATTTCAATGTTTTTATATGTTTGATCTAGTATTGATTGCATCGTTTCTTCAATATATTTTTCCGTATTATACAGAGGTATGACAACGGAAACGAGTTGTTTTTGTTCCATCATAGAGTTTTTATCTCCTCAAATTTTTTATGTTTTGTACCATATATACAAGCCTTTTGAAAGGAAGAAGACTACAAGAACATCTGTATAAGTTTAACGCATATAAACTTTGTAAATCAACTTTCTATTGTGGTATCTCTTATAATTAGAAAGAAATAATTTGAAATGATAAAAGCTCCTGAATTTTTCAAGCAAAATTCAGGAGCTTTTATATATTAGTATTTAGTTAGGAAGTTATTCTTTATCTGTTATCTTTAATTTTTGTTTTAATAATGCATAATCTTGCGTTAATGTTACAAGTTGATGGTGTAATTTGGAGATTTTTCTCGTCAGGTCAAAAATTAAGATAAAACAGAATAATAGTCCGAATAAGAATAAAATGGATGGAGGATATTCTACTTTTAATAGTTTTCCAATCCAATTTATAATTTTATCCGTAGAACTTAAAATAGCCATTGCAACACAAACGAAAATCCATAAAATAGCATATTTTGTTTCTAAAGTCCCACGACGAATGGAATTAATAATTAAGAAGAATAGTAATAAAATAAAGATAAATGAAAAGGTAATTATATGCATTTATTATCAACCTTTCACGATTTTTTGCATCAATATAGCAAGACTTACCTTCACCATGTAATATGCAGATTTAAGGGGAGTGATGGAAGATTGTCCACCTTGTCGCTCTTGCATATTTACAGATATTTCATTAATGCGGAGTTTTTTCTTTTTTAAATGAATAAGGACTTCTGGCTCCGGATAATCTTTTGGATAATTGTGTGCAAAAATCTTAATTACTTCTCGATTGATAGCACGATACCCAGAAGTTGGATCCATAAATGTTTGTTTTGTTAGTACTTTCAATAGAGCGGTAAAATAAAAAATACCGATTCTTCGGGAAATACTACCTTTATATGCTGTTTTTTCTGTAAAACGTGAACCAAGCACCATATCGCATTGATCCTCGGCAATAGGCTGTATGATTTTGTATAAATCATCAGGATTATGTTGTCCATCAGCATCGAACTGAATCGCAATATCATATCCGTTCTCATAAGCGTATTTATATCCAGTTTGTACAGCTGAACCGATACCTAGATTATATGGTAAATTAACAAGATGAACAGGGAAATCTTTTACGATTTGAGCTGTTTTATCTTTTGATCCATCATTAATAACGCAAATGCTTAATGCTGTAAAATGCTGTTTTAGTTCTAATAATCTTGTTAATGTATCTGCAATTGCTTCTTCCTCGTTATACGCTGGAATAATAATTAACGTTTTTGGTATTGAAATTGGTACCTCAATAGACATTACCGCACCATCCCTTATATACTTAATCGTATTATGGTTATTTTTAAACGAACATTATTTAATATACCATTAATAGTATAACAAAATAAAGGAAAAGCTGATGGGTGATTTTAGGGAACAGGCATAGAATAAAAATGCTAAGGCTTAACACTTTATTATAATAAAAAATACATGCAAGGAAGAAAAAACCTGTGCATGTATAAGATAAAATCCTAATGTTACATATTCCAAGGCTTACTTAAAGTTAACACTTCAGCCATTTCTTTACTTTTTAAACGTCCTTTTTTTCTATTTTCGGCACGCTCTGAACCAGTTGTATGTAGCCAATGTTCTTCCTCTGTTTCAGGAATTACTTGTGGTACAGATGAAGGCTTTCCGTCTTTTAATGCGACAAATGTAATGAAACACGTTGCGGCCATTCTACGCTCGCCTGCTAGTAGATCCTCTGCAATTACTTTTACGAAAACTTCCATTGAAGATTTTCCTGTATAACATACGAATGCTTCATAACAAACAGAATCTGCTTGGTGAATTGGAGTTAAAAAATCAACGGAATCGATAGATGCTGTTACGCAATGTTTGCGGCTGTGTCTCGCAGCTGCAATTGAAGCTATACTATCAATTTCTGCTAATAATTTCCCCCCGAAAAGTGTTTGGTGATTATTTAAATCGTTAGGAAAAACACGTGTTGTTTTAATTGCTTTTGATTCTCGCATGAATTTCTTTTCCATATATTCATCCCCTATTTTCTGTTTTCAATCAGAGTGACATGTGTAAGTGGAGTACCCATATTAGATATTTAATGAAGTAAAGTGTTCCAAAAGAGGATTATCCCACTATTTGCGGGCTAATAGTCAGTGGGGGATGAACAAAACCCCCGTGGATTAAAGTTTCACTTTATTGAAATTTCTGTATTTGTATTCATGTAACTGAAAGAAAATTTATCATATATAAAATGTAGTGTAAAAGAGGATTCGCTTACATTGCAAGTGAAAAAGTAATGACTATGTATTTGTCATAGAAATTCCCTATTAACCTTGTGCTTATTCATGATAGAATCATTTTGTTATGAATGGAAGTAGAGGTGCAATGGACATATGAATCATATAAGAACAAATTTTTCGTCTTTCTTCAGTAAAATAATGATTGGTGCGATGCTCGCATTTTTTGTCTATAGTTGTTGGTCGGCTTTTGAAACAAGTAAGCAATTTTTTGGAGGAAGTACAACAAGTATAACAATTGTATTAGTGATTTTTGTTATTCTTATTTTGTTAGTAGCATCAATTTTGCAATATCGTTTTACAGATAAACAATTTCTTGTTTTTCTTATGAGCATATCTACAGTTGTAAGACTTATCACAGTTCTATTTGTAGATGTTCCAATGATAGGTGATATGAAAGCTATGTATGAGTCTGCAAAGCAGATTGCAATTGGCAATAATATAGAAAATATAGCACAGTTACCTTTTATTATTTATGAATCAATCATCATTCGTATATTTGGTGATACGGTATTCGCTTTACAATTATTTAATATTTTATTTTGTACAGGAACTGCATTTTTCATTTATCGCATTGCGTCAATGGTCTTTGGAGAAGAGTGTGGTCGTATTGCATCAATGTTTTACGCTTTATATATTCCAAATATATTTATGAGTTCTGTATTAACGGCGGAATCACTCGCAATATTTTTATTTTATTGTGCTTGTTACATATTTTTATATAAGGGATTAGACCATCCTTATATGTGGGTAATTTCAGCCATTTTATTTGCGCTTAGCAATATGATTTTCCCAATGGGGTTATTTTTACCTATTTTTATAGTTGTATATGTGCTGTTAATTGAATTATTTCAATCAGCAACGAAACAAAAATTACTATTAAAAATGATGGGAATACTTATTCTGTTTTATAGTACTCATTTTGGTGTGAGCTATGGTATCAAGATGATGGGAATGTCACAGTATACGATTTCTAATCAGACTTATGTTCAATCTGTTTTAATTGGAAAAAGTCAAAATGAAGAAAAAACATCCAAAAATAAAAGTGTAAAAGAGCACATTGATCAAGAGTTAAAAGAAATGGAAGTAGAAAGATTTAAACTGTTAAAACCAGTTATTAACCAGCTTTCAGACGAGGGAATAAATTCTATTATTTTTAAATGTGAAAAGCTTATATATATAGTGGTGACATTATTTATGGCCATAGCTTTATTACATTTTCTAATTAAGAAACAGCAAAATGAAGGATATATGTTGTTTGTATTATTAATTACCGGATACGTGTCGTTAAGGCT
Source organism: Bacillus sp. 41-22 (assembly GCF_025809295.1). NCBI lineage: Bacteria > Bacillati > Bacillota > Bacilli > Caryophanales > Bacillaceae > Bacillus > Bacillus sp. 41-22. Next base: position 5,183,363 of record NZ_CP084035.1, on the reverse strand, counting down.
CTTCCGAGTAGATATGGCATATTATAATATTATTATGCCAGCTTTGTTTATTTTACAAAGCTTTGGTGTTTATATGAGTTATTTTTATTGCCAAAAAATATTTTTCAGAAAATAAAAGAATCCATTTTGGATTCTTTTTTTGTAGATGGATGATAAGGATGAATGCAAAGCGGAGATGACGAATCTCCACTTTGTATCGATTTGTCTTATCGGTTTAGTTCTAGTTGTAAATTATCCGCTGTTAAGGCCATTGTTGAGGAATCGTCTTGAATACTCTTCATTACTTGTGAGATAGTCTCTAATTCATTTTCAATTTTTTTATTTTGTTCTTTAGAGTTAGACATATCTTTTACGATTTCTTGGAAATATTGATCTGTCGCATGCATACTATCTGTCCCTTCAGATACGAGAGAGCTTATTTGTTCCACGGAAGAAGAGACGTGTATAATTTGTTCATTAGTTTTTTCAACGAGTTTTGTAACGTTGGAAATTGATTCTTTCGTTTGCTCTGATAACTTTCGGATTTCTCCCGCTACGACTGAAAAACCCTTACCAAATTCGCCAGCACGTGCAGATTCAATAGCAGCATTTAATGCTAGTAAATTTGTTTGCTCGGCGATTGATTTTACAATATCAATGATTTCGTTAATTTTGTTAGAAATATCAAGAAGTTCATGAGTATCAGTAATGATAGTTTCCATATTCGTTTGGATGCTTTCCATTCGTTTGTTTTGCAGATTTAATTGTTCTTTTCCTTTATTGGCCTTTTCTTCTGATGTCGTAGCTAATGATGTACCTGTTTTTGCAATTCCTACGATACTTTCTGATTTAGATGTTAACTGTTGAATAGAAGAGCTTGTTTTTTCAGATACTGCCGCTAGTTCTGTTGCAATATGTGTAATCGTCATAGTTGTCAGTTCTTTTTCTTTTTCATGTTCTTTTTGGATTCTTTCATATTCGGATTCATAAGCCGCAATAACAAGTTCTTGTTCTAATGTGAATAATTTATTTATTACGTTTATAGAATAAGAAAAATCGTCTATCGTTGAAATTTTCGTTTGCAAAATCTTTATGACGGAGCGGAATAATTCTTGATAAGCAGCGGTATACCATTTTCTATGTAAACCAATTTGTACGTGCCTTTTTGCAATTCTAACACGTTGTTCAATAAAATCTTCATTCATATTCCCGCTGAACAATTCTTTAATATGTGTCTTTAAAGTTTGTTTTAATTTGGGAATAGAGCTGTAGCGTTCAATAACAGCAATTAAATTAGGTTGTTTTGTGATGTTGGTGTAGAATTTTTCTGTTATCCAATCTATTTCCTCATAAATAAATGGCTGTAATACTTTAACAATTTGTAAATCTTCCTTTGAAATATGTAGCATATCCATTTGAGTTTTTAGTTCAGAATTAGCAGGCACGTTAAATATGATTTGTTGGCCTTTGCTTAATTCAATTATACTGGTGTTTGTTTTATTTTTTTTAAAAACCCCAAGCATCATTCTTCCCCCTGTTTATAAAACGTTTTCATTTTTTTGTTCTAATGTAATTATATATTTTTATATACAATTACTCTATAGTATATGGAATTGCATATAAATTAAGAGAATTCTATGTAGAATTCTCTTAATGGCCTTTATTAATTTTTGCATGTGTTTTAAAGAAAACTGGGAAATGTACATTATATATTACGGTGACTACACGAATAACGAATGTTATTAATAAACAGACATAGAAAGCTAATATGTGTGCCCCCATTGCATGTGTAATTAAGAAACTAACTGCTCCTAGAATAGAAGCAATTGCATATATCTCTTTTCGGAATACATACGGGATATCTTGAGCGCAAATGTCACGTAAAATACCGCCCCCAATACCTGTAATAACTCCCATTGAAACGACTAAAAACGAGGCGTCAACGTGATGTGACATTGCTGCATTTGCACCAATAGCTGTAAATACCCCTAAACCAACAGCATCAGAAAGCATAATAACGACTTGAAGTTTATTAATGCGCTCGAAAAACATACATGTGAATAATGCTGATAGTACACTTACGAAAAAGTAAATGGGTTTTACAAATGCGACAGGAGGCAGGTTACCAATCATAATATCACGAATAATACCGCCGCCGAGCGCAGTAGCTACAGCTAAACAAAGGACACCAAATAAATCTAGATCTTTTTTTAAACCAACTAATGTACCAGAAATGGCAGCGGCGATAATGCCAAGAAACGTAAATATATCGATTAATAACATGGCTTTAATTCCTTCCTCTTAAAGATGTTCCAGAGAAAAAATATACACTAAAGTTTTGGAAATAACAATTACTTTTCGCTACATGTAGAAAAATGGATGAAATAGCTAAAGAAAGCGTTTGAAAATGCTTGATAAGTAGCAATAAAGTAAAGCGAAAAAGTGTGGAAAGATTAATAGTATAGTTTTTTGATGTAGCTTAGTTGGAGGGATGGTACAATAAGATAAGTCCGCTTTGTACATTTGTATAAAATGATAAAAAAATATTTCTGTACGGTCGAAAATAAGTGCATATGTGTTAGATAGTTTTTATAGGGATAGGGAAGGATAGCTAAAGGACAATGTTTTCGGTTACTAATAATGCTGGATTTGACTAGTTTCGGCATGAAAAATAGTTCTCAATTTAAATATGAGTTATGTTATAATTGCTAGGTGTGTTTAAACAGTAGAAAACTATGATTAAAAGATAATGTGAAGATTTTGTATGGAGGTCTTGGAATGTTAGCAAATCAAGCTAGGGTTAGATTTGAGCATTTTTTGCTCTTTTTTATTATTTTACAGCCTGTTTTAGATTTATTAACGTCTCTTAGCATCGTTTTATTAAAGTCAAATGCCACTGTTGGAATTTTGGTAAGATTTCTTATTATGGCTGTTGGTGGTATTTACATTTTAATTCAGGCAAAAGAGAAGGAAAATAGGAAGTTTTTAATTTACTTAATACTATTAGCAGTAGTTTTAGGGATAGGGTTTATTAATAATAAACTAGTTAAGAATCCTATTGTACTTGGTGAAGAAGTTAAGTTTGTTGCGAAGGCATTATATATATATATCATGCTAGGATCATACATTTTAGCTTTAAAATCATTGAAAAAGAAAGTAAATATTAGTGACAAAGTCAGAAATAGTATTGTGTATTCAACATTAATCATTAACGCTATTATGGTTATTTCTATTTCGACATCTACAGACTTTGGTAGTTATCAATGGATGAAAGTTGGTTCCCGAGGGTGGTTCTATGCAGGTAATGAACTAGGGTCAATCTTAGCTATTATTTTCCCTATTGTGGTACTATATTCTATTCAAAAAACAAAGAGCGTGAAACACGTTTTATATTGGATTCCATCGCTTCTAATGATTTACTCGTTAATTCAAGTCGGTACGAAAGTAGGGATGGGCTCAATTGGTGCTACGTTAGCAGCAGCAATCGGGATTATCGTACTACAATTATTATTTGATAGAAGAAATCCAAACAAAATGTCTCTTGTACTTAATGGATTAATTGCTATTGTCCTATTGGCTGGTGTTGTTGGAACGTTTAAAATGACGCCATTAGCACAAAATATGGGTATTCATAACAACTATTTATCAGAACAAAATGTAGCGCAGCAAGGTCAAAAAGAAAAAGAAATTAAAGAGAAAATTAAAAAAGAAGAAAAACAACATAAAGTTGAAAAACCAGAAGAAAAGGCGAAGGTAGAAGCTGAAGTTAAGAAAGAGCTTGAGAAAGAGCAAAAGAAAGAAAATCAAGAAAATCTTATTTTCAGTGGACGTCAAGTATATGAAGAGAGACATAAGCAGTTCTTTAAAGAAGCACCAATGTCACAAAAATTATTTGGAATGGGTTACGCAGGTAACTTTAAGTATAATGAACAAAAAGAGCCAGATCCGAAGCTAATCGAAATGGACTTCCATGATTGGTTTTATGATTTCGGAATTATTGGTTTTGCGTTAATGATGATTCCATTTATTTATTACGGCGTAAGAATCCTACTAGCATTTGTTACAAGATTTAAGGAAATATTTAATGTGAAATATGGAATGATTACAGCAAGCTTAGTATTAGCATTAGGTATTGCATATATTGCAGGACATATTTTGACAGCACCAGGAGTAGGGATTTACTTTGTAGTGGTGTTAGCTTGTCTAATTGTAGATTTAGAAATTGAATGATAAAAATAAAAGCTAACTTTTGTTAGCTTTTATTTTTTAGTACAGTAAAATAAAGATAGATGGAAATGTAGCGAGGATTTAAAGGAGGAAAAAATATGAGGATATTGCATATGAATGCAGGGGCAGAAGATGGTGGAGGAAAAACACATATTATTTCACTGCTCGATCAGTTTCCGGATGGTGAAGTAGAATTAGCAGTATTTGAAGATGGAATTGTTGCGAAAGAAGCAAGAGAGCTAGGAATAAAAGTTCATGTGTTTTCACAAAAATCTCGCTATGATTTATCCATTTTAAAGAACATAAGTGAATTCATTAATAAAGAAAAATTTGATGTAGTTCATACACACGGTCCTAGGGCGAATTTCTTTGTTTCTCTAATGAAGAAGAAATTCGTGGCAAAATGGGTTACGACAATTCATAGTGATCCATTTCAAGACTTTACTAAACAAGGCTTAAAAGGCTGGATTTTTACTAAATTAAATTTGAAAGCTTTAAAAAATATAGATTTATTTTTTGTTGTAACGAATAGGTTGAAAAAAAGCTTAGCCGCATTAGGTATTTCAAATGAAAAGATGCATGTTATCTATAACGGGATTGAATATGATCAGGAAAAAGCAGATGGCTATAATAAAAAGGAAATGTTTAATATTGATGAAGATGTGTTTACGGCAATCCAAGTAGCGCGTTTGCATCCTGTTAAAGGACATGAAGTTTTATTCGATGCGTTACAACAAACAAAATTGGAGAAAATTAAAGTGTTATTAGTTGGTGACGGGCCGTTAGAAAGAGAACTAAAGGCGTTAGCTACTGAAAAAGGGATTAATGATAAAGTTGAATTTTTAGGGCATCGTCAAGATGTGAAACAATTATTTGCTTCATCACATGTCAATTTGTTAACTTCCCATAGTGAAGGATTTCCATTAGTTTTATTAGAAGCGGCAAATCAACGTGTACCATCAATTGTGACTAGAGCTGGAGAAATCGAACCGTTAATTGCAGATGAAACTTATGGGTGGATTGTACCAACTGGTGATGGAAAAGCATTGGCATCGGCATTAGAAGAGGCGTATGATAAGTGGAAAACTGGAGAGTTATCAGTAATGGGCAAGCATATTTATGAGCATGCTACTATGAACTTCTCACTTCAAAAATTATATGAAGATACGAAAGAAACATATAAGCAATTAATAGCAAAAAACCTTTAATGATAGAGAGGATAGTTAATTATGGCAGTACAAACGGTTGATATTCTAGGTGTTCCTTTCTCTACAATGACAATGGATGAAACGGTCCAATATTTAAAGGAACAACTAGAATTGGAGCAAACTCATACTTTTCAGGTAGTAACAGCAAATCCTGAAATTGTTATGTGTGCAAAAAAGGATGAAGAGTTCCATAAAACATTACTAAATACCGATTTAATTACACCTGATGGTATTGGGGTTGTAAAAGCAAGTGGTATGCTTGGTACACCTGTAAAAGAACGTGTAGCAGGTTTTGATTTAATGTGTAATTTATTTGCGAAGTTATCAGAAGAGAATAAACCAGTATCTGTTTTCTTATTAGGTGCAAAACCACATGTTGTACAAGCCGCGGCTGATCATTTAACGAAGACATATTCGGCTGCATCTATCGTGGGGATACAAGATGGATATTTTAAACAAGAAGAAGAAGAGAATATTGTTTCACGTATTCAAGAGGCAAAACCAGATCTATTACTTGTTGCACTTGGCTTTCCAAGACAAGAAAACTTTATCCAAAACAATAAGCATCGTTTAGAAACGAAAATGGCTGTTGGAGTAGGCGGTAGTTTAGATGTGTGGGCTGGAGAGGTAAAGCGTGCGCCAAAATGGATTCAATCTATTCATTTAGAGTGGTTTTACAGATTATGTAGTAATCCAACACGTTGGCGTCGTCAGTTAGTATTAGCTGAATTTTTAAAAGAAGTAATGCGTTCAAAAAAGTAGCGGAACATCGCTACTTTTTTTTATTTGTTTATTTCTGATAAACATTTTACTTTTTGGGAATGATGAAGGAGAATTTTTATAAGAAAGTATTTTACTTATGCAATACACACATGTAAAATTATGTGTAAAGACACCTGTGTAAGGAGGACTTCTTGTGAGCAAGGTAAAAGAAATTTCGAAGCGAAAGCTACTGGGTATAGCAGGGCTTGGCTGGCTATTTGATGCAATGGATGTTGGAATGCTTTCATTTGTAATCGTAGCACTCCAAAAAGATTGGGGATTAAGTACTCAAGAAATGGGTTGGATAGGTAGCGTTAATTCAATTGGTATGGCAGTAGGAGCGCTCCTTTTTGGGATACTATCAGATAAAATAGGACGGAAATCGGTCTTTATTATTACATTATTACTATTTTCTATCGGTAGTGGTTTAACTGCTTTAACGACGACATTCGCGATGTTCCTCGTTTTACGCTTTTTAATTGGTATGGGACTTGGCGGGGAACTTCCAGTTGCATCTACTCTTGTATCAGAAAGTGTTGAAGCGCACGAACGTGGAAAAATAGTTGTACTATTAGAAAGCTTTTGGGCTGGTGGTTGGTTAATCGCAGCTCTTATCTCATATTTTGTTATTCCTAAATACGGTTGGGAAGTTGCTATGGTATTAAGTGCAGTTCCAGCGTTATATGCTTTATATTTAAGATGGAATTTACCCGATTCTCCAAGATTCCAAAAGGTTGCAAAAAGGCCATCTGTTATTGAAAATATAAAATCGGTTTGGTCTGGAGAATATCGTAAAGCAACAATTATGTTATGGATTCTATGGTTTTGTGTGGTCTTTTCCTATTATGGAATGTTCCTTTGGTTACCTAGTGTAATGGTACTGAAAGGCTTTAGTTTAATAAAAAGTTTTCAGTACGTGCTCATTATGACTTTAGCTCAACTTCCAGGATATTTCACAGCTGCATGGTTTATTGAACGTCTTGGTCGTAAATTTGTATTGGTTACGTATTTAATTGGTACAGCATGTAGTGCTTATGTGTTCGGAATTGCGGATTCATTAACAGCATTAATAGTGGCGGGTATGTTACTATCCTTCTTTAATTTAGGTGCTTGGGGTGCATTATACGCTTATACACCGGAACAGTATCCAACAACTATTCGCGGTACAGGTGCAGGAATGGCAGCTGCATTTGGGCGTATTGGTGGTATTCTTGGACCACTATTAGTAGGGTATTTAGTTGCTTCACAAGCTTCACTATCGCTAATATTTACGATTTTCTGTGGATCAATTTTAATTGGGGCACTTGCTGTAGTTATACTTGGTCAAGAAACGAAACAGAGGGAATTAGTATAAAGAGAAACCTTAATCAGTGGTGTTTTGTCCATCAACCACTGATTATTAGCCCGCACCAATCGGGATAAAAGAAAAGGGGAACCAAAGTGGTTTCCTTTTTTCTGTTTTTTTAGATAAATAATGGTATAGTAAGAAAAAGGGAATGTTTCTTACTAAAGCGAATGTATACAACAAGACATATGGACAAAGGAATTAGGTGGCTGGATAAATGAAAATCTTACTTATCATGGAAGAAACAGAAGAGCGAAGAAAATTAGTTGAGAACTTTACTGAAAACATTCGAAATGTAGAATGTTTTGAAGCGAAAACTGGAACAGAATCTTTGCTAATAATGAAAAAACATACACCTGATTTTGTTTTTTTAAATTCGCAATTAATGGATGGTACTGGTTTTGAATATTCGAGTTTGTTACGAGAAGTGAATTGTTATACGAAATTTATTTTTATTGGTGAGGATATAGAAGAGGCAATTACAGCTTTTCGTTTCCAAGCGTTTTATTATTTATTACGACCATTTCGTGAAGAAGATTTACAATTCATTTTATATAAAATGGGAAAAGAACAAGGTGAGAAAGCAAAGAGTCATCTGCGTAAACTGCCGATAGAAGGCCATGAGGGGATTAGATATATTCTCCCGGAGGATATTGTATATATTAGTAAAAATAAGGAAAATAAAACCGTTTCAATTTATACAACGAATAATCAGTATATTTCAACATACACACTCCAGGAATTAGAAAATAAACTAAATGCATATGATTTTTTACGTGTACATAAAAGCTATTTAATTAATATGTCATATGTACAAGAACTTAAACCTTATTATAATGGCACGTATAATTTGCATTTAGACAGGTACGATGAGCAACCGATTCCAGTAAGCCGTAATTATGTAAAACGGCTTCGAAATAAAATTGAGCTATGACAAGTAATGAGAGAATTTTAACATAATAGCCTAGAAATCCTTCATGATAAGGAGGATTCAAATTAAATATTCAGAAAATTTAGTACAATCTCCTCTAAGAAGTAGTAATGGGGGGATTGTACGTGAAAACATTGAAATCAATTTTACTTTGGGGAGTTATTGCAGCAGTAGGAGCATCTGCTTTTGGTGTAATAGCTTTATCACAAGGTGAGACAATTAATGCTGTATGGCTATTAGTTGCGGCTGTATCAGTGTATGCGATTGCTTATCGCTTTTATAGTAGATTTATAGCAAGGAAAGTTTTTGGCCTAGATAATAATAGGCAAACGCCTGCTCATACGTTAAATGATGGGAAGGATTATGTTCCAACAAATAAATGGGTTTTATTCGGACATCACTTCGCTGCGATTGCAGGGGCAGGTCCTTTAGTAGGACCAATTTTGGCGGCGCAGATGGGATATTTACCTGGGACTATTTGGATTATTGTTGGGGTAGTTATTGCCGGAGCTGTACAAGATTTTGTAATTTTATTTGCTTCAATGAGACGTAATGGTAAATCATTAGGAGAAATGATTAAAGATGAAATTGGTCCTGTTACAGGATTAATTGCGATGATTGGTATTTTAGGTATTATGATAATTTTATTAGCAGTATTAGCTTTAGTAGTTGTGAAGGCACTTGTTGGAAGCCCATGGGGAATGTTTACAATCGCAGCAACAATTCCAATTGCTATTTTAATGGGAGTTTACATGCGTTACATTAGACCAGGGCGAGTAGGGGAAGGATCAGTAATCGGTATTGTTCTACTAGTCCTATCGCTTATTGGTGGACAGTATGTAGCAGAAAATCCAACACTTGCAAGTATGTTTACTTTTAGTGGTGAAACAATTGCTATTATGCTTATCGTATATGGATTCATTGCATCGGCATTACCAGTTTGGATGCTCCTTGCACCACGTGATTATTTAAGTACATTTTTAAAAATAGGAACGATACTTGGATTAGCAATTGGTATTTTAATTGTAGCTCCAGATTTGAAGATGCCGGCAGTATCTAAGTTTATTGATGGAACAGGCCCTGTCTTCTCCGGGAATTTATTTCCGTTCTTATTTATTACAATAGCTTGCGGTGCTGTCTCTGGATTCCACGCTCTCGTTTCATCAGGTACGACGCCGAAAATGATTGAGCAAGAAGGTCATGCACAGCCAATTGGTTATGGGGCAATGTTAATGGAATCATTTGTAGCAGCGATGGCTATGATTGCAGCTTGTGTATTAACACCAGGAACTTATTTTGCAATTAATAGTCCAGCAGCGCTGATCGGAACAGATGTATCACAAGCGGCTCAAGTTATTTCTTCGTGGGGATTTGCTATTACACCGAATGAATTAAAAGAACTTGCTGTTAACGTCGGAGAACAGACCATTTTATCACGTACAGGTGGCGCACCAACATTAGCAATTGGTATGGCACATATATTTTCACAAGTAATAGGTGGAACGGCGATGATGGCATTTTGGTACCATTTTGCCATTCTTTTTGAAGCACTATTTATTTTAACAACGATTGATGCTGGAACACGTGTAGGACGATTTATGATTCAAGATATTTTAGGGCATGTGTACAAGCCGTTTGCGAAAACAGATTCCACAATAGCGAATGTGGTTGCTACAACGTTATGCGTATTAGGCTGGGGGTACTTCTTATATCAAGGGGTGGTTGACCCTCTCGGTGGAATTAATACGCTATGGCCACTTTTCGGTATTGCAAATCAAATGTTAGCGGGGATTGCACTATTACTTGGAACGACAATTTTATTCAAAATGGGGAAAAAGGCATACGTTTGGGTAACGCTTATTCCGACTATAGGATTACTTATTGTAACGATGACAGCTGGTTATCAAAAGTTATTTCATGAAAATCCTAAAATAGGATTTCTATCACATGCGAAAGTATTTCAGGGAGCATTAGATGATGGTAAGGTATTAGCTCCAGCTAAAAATGTTGCGCAAATGAAACAAATTATTTTTAATGACTATATTGATGCGGCACTTTGTGGAATTTTTATGATAGTTGTAATTGCTGTATTAATTTCTGCACTTCGAATTTGGATTCAAGTATTAAGAAATAAGCCAATGCCGTTAAAAGAGGCACCATATATTCCAAAAGATGAAAGTGAGTCGAGGAACTATGCTTAAAAATTTACGGAACGTATGGGGAAAGAGAAAGCAATTTATTAGTTTACTTGTCGGAGTTCCAAGTTATGAAACGTATGTAAATCACATGAAAATAAATCATCCAGAAGAGAAAATTCTATGTCAAAAGCAATTTTTTGCTGAGGCACAAGAAGCTAGATTTAATGCAAAAGGCGGAAAGATATCACGATGTTGTTAATGGAGGAGACGAAATTTCGTCTCCTTTTTTATTTTGCTGTTCCACGTGGAACAATAAAATAAAAAGTTTGGGAATTATAGGGATTTCGTAATACAATAACATATAGAAAGGGATAGAAGGAAAAGAAAAAGTAGGGAGATTATTTTATGTTTAGAGATCTATTTGTAAATATGACAATCATTCTGTCCTTTATCTTTGTAGGTGCTCAGCTTTTAAGAGATAAGCCATTAAAAGAAGGATTCTCTTTTTGGCAGAAATGTTTGGTCGGTATTTTAACTGGGATATTAAGTATATTATTGATGCATTTTGGTGTACATATTGAAGATATTATGTTGGATTTACGTTATTTAGCTGTTGTTTTGGCGATTATAATCGGTGGCCCGATAGCTAGTAGTATAACAGTTATGATCACTTTAATAACACGGGTATTTTTTACTGAGTATTCTTTAGCCTCTGAATTGGCTTGCTATACTATCGTGGCAATAGGGATTGGTGTTACTCTCATTTGGCGGATGAAGATTTCTATATTTACAAAATGGATATGGTTTAATGTATATAGTTTATCTATTTTAATACTACCACTTTATATTTTATTTAAGGATATATATGTAGTGGCATTATATTTAGTTTGTTGTATTGTAGCGGCATACGTCACATTTGTAAGTGCAAGTTATGTATTGCAATCCAATGAATTATTTCAAACGATGAAGCATTATGCAACGATAGATGCATTAACGAATCTAGGAAATGTAAGACAGTTTGATTTCGAGATGAATCGTCATATTGGTAGCAAGCATATGAAAAATGATTCACTTTGTTTATTACTTATCGATATTGATCACTTTAAGTATGTAAATGATACGTACGGTCATCCTGCTGGAGATGAAGTGTTAAAACAACTAGGGCGTATTTTGTTAGAAAATGCACCATTCCCAAATTTAGTCTTTCGAAAGGGTGGCGAAGAGTTTGCTCTGTTGTTACCAAAAAAGAGAGTAGCATTTGGAACTCGTATAGGGGAACAAATTCGACTAGCAGTTGAAAAGCATTCATTTCAACTGCAAAATGGGGAAAAAATTAAAATTACAGTTTCTGTTGGGCTTTCAGAATATAAAAAATCACCTGAGCAATTTATTCAATCAGCGGATGATGCGTTATATTATTCAAAAAGAAATGGTAGAAACAAGGTTAGTTCAGCATCATAGGAATTCGGGGAGTACTTTAAAAGATTTCTGTAAAGTAATTAAAACCCACAGAACAATAAATGTTCTATGGGTTTTAATCTATTTTTAAATTTATTAATAAAAAGCGTTATGTTAGACAAGTTCTTTCGGTGCAACGAATTTGCGGTATGCACCGTGATGTGTTGGTCCTACATATTCGTTAATCTTAAATGAATGACGAATTGCAGCTGTGATGAATTCTTTCGCAGTTTTTACTGCTTCTTTCACCGTTTTTCCTTTTGCAAGTTCTGCTGTAATTGCAGCAGAATATGTACAACCTGCACCATGTGTATTTGTCGTATCAATCTTTTCTGATTCTAGAAGATCGAATGTTTCGCCGTCATATAACACATCAATAGCAGTTTCTGTGCCTAGTTTGCTACCACCTTTAATCAGTACGTATTTAGCGCCTAAAGCATGGATTTTTTTTGCAGCTTCTTTCATGTCCTCAAGAGAATTAATTTTCACACCACTTAATTGATATGCTTCAAATAAGTTTGGCGTTACGACTAATGCCTTTGGAACAAGAACGTCACGTAAGCAGTCATTTGTTTCAGGATGTAACGCTTCATCCGCTCCTTTACATACCATAACAGGATCAACTACTACATTTTCGAAATTGTGCTTTTCAATTGTTTCCGCAACCATTTCGATAATTTCTACTGATCCAAGCATACCCGTTTTTAAAGCATCTACGCCAACGCCTTCAATTGTCGTTTCTAATTGTGGTTTTAATGTAGAAGCTGGGATTGGGAATACGTTATGTGCCCAACCGTTATGTGGATCCATCGTTACGATTGTCGTAAGAGATGTCATTCCGTATACACCAAGTTCTTGGAATGTTTTTAAATCTGCTTGTATACCAGCACCGCCACTTGTGTCAGAACCAGCGATAGTAAGTGCCTTATTCAATGTCATTATGAAAGCCCCCTCAAGTGATATAATGAAAACTATGTTTTCACCATTATATCAATGTTACGAATAAGTACAAAGTGAAAAGTAGATGATTTATGTTAAGTACTATTTAAAATCTTGTATGTAGGAGACGAATTATGTTTCAAGAGAATCGTACAAATGAATTAGTTATATTAAAAGAGATTGCAGAAACGTTGAATACCTCAAATGATACATATCACGTACTTCAAGCTGTGCTGGAAAAGCTGTTGAATGTAACTGGTTTAACGACAGGGTGGATTTTCCTTGCGGATGAAAATGGTAGATATACAAAATTAATTGATTACCAATTACCAGAGGGATTGAAATTCGAAAATAAACGACCGATGTGTGAGGGGAATTGCTGGTGCTTACACCGCTTTGTGGAAGGAAAACTAGAGCGAGCAGTTAATATTATTGAATGTAAGAGAATTAATAATGCGATTGAATACAACTGGGGAGATACAGAAGGGATTGTACATCATGCGACAGTACCGCTAAAAGCGGGAGAAGATGAATTTGGCGTGTTAAATGTAGCTAGCCCAGGTAAAACGCATTTTTCGGAAGAAGAATTAGTACTATTACAATCAGTTGCCTTTCAAATTGGAACGGCATTAAAGCGTACAAAACTGTATGAAAATGAAAAGAGAAGAGCTCATTATTATGTAAAGTTAGAACGCTTTATTCAAGCTTTAAGGACAATTCATAAATTTAATGCATTACCAGAAGAGATTGTAATGCAAATAGGGAGCTTATTTCTATGGGAGCAAGTTGTATTCTTTATTAGAGAAGAAAATGAACTAGCTGTGAGAGCTTCTTATAAGAAAGGTGAACTACAAGATGATTTGAGGGCAGTAGCACAGGAAGCGTTGGAAAAAGAAGAGTCTGTCTTGTCGAAGCGTCAGGTTGGTAATATAGAGCATCCCAATAGGACAGTTATCGCTATTCCGATACATATTCAAGATCATATATTTGGAGTATTAAGTGTAAGTTCTAATAATGGAGAATTTGATATAAATACGATAGATGTAGTACAAGCGTTAGCAAATCATATTTCATTAATGATAGAGAACTTAAGATTAAATGAAAAACGCCGCGAACTTGTACGAATGGAAGAGCGTAATCGTTTAGCTAGAGATTTACATGATTCTGTTTCACAAAAGTTGTTTTCATTAACGTTTATGACGAAAGGCGCTGAAGCTGTCTTAAAGGGTCAAAATGAAAAGGTAGATCAGTCTTTGTATGAGATGCGTGAATTAGCACAAGGTGCCTTAAAAGAAATGAGGACATTAATTTGGCAGCTCCGTCCGGCTGGATTAGAGAAAGGGTTATTACCAGCTTTAAAGCAATATGGTGAAAGTTTAGGATTGAAAATTCGGGAACAAGTTACAGGTGTACGTGATTTGCCGCGTGTAGTAGAAGAAGCGCTATGGCGAATTGGACAAGAAGCTTTAAATAACGTAAGTAAGCATGCGAATGTAAGAGAAGCGACGATTTATTTCAAAGTGACGGAGAAAAATGTATCATTAGAAATAGTCGATCAAGGAAATGGGTTTGTAGAAAAGGATATAAAAGAGAAGAAATCACTCGGTATGACTACGATGCGTGAAAGAGTAGAATTAGTTGGTGGAACAATTAAAATTGTAAGTAGTAAGAAACGAACGAGTATAAAAGTAAACGTACCATTATGATGTGAAAATGAGGGAAGTTTGTGAAAATAAAAGTATTGTTAGTTGATGATCATACAGTTGTTTTAAAAGGATTAGCATTTTTTCTAAGCACACAGGAAGATTTTGAATTAGTTGGTGAAGCAAATAATGGGAAAGAGGCGCTAGTGAAAGTAGGCGAAACGAGTCCAGATGTCGTATTAATGGATTTATATATGCCTGAGATGGATGGAATTGAGGCAACAGCTTGTATTAAAAAAGAATATCCAAACGTGAAAGTAATTGTATTGACTAGTTTTTCTGATCAAGCTCATGTATTGCCGGCACTAAAAGCTGGGGCGAGCGGTTATATTTTAAAAGATATCGAACCAGATCAGCTTGTTGAAGCTATTCGAAGCGCGTATAAAGGTAATATTCAATTACATCCAGATATAGCAAATGCCCTTCTTTCTCAAACATTACCACAGGAAGAGAAAGAAGAAGAACCTTCCGTTCAAGTGGATGTATTAACAGCGAGAGAAAATGAAGTATTGCAGTTATTGGCGAAAGGGATGAGTAATAAAGAAATTGCTTCTGTTTTAGTTATTACAGAAAAAACGGTAAAAGCTCATATGAGTAGTATTTTGAGTAAGTTACATTTATCCGATCGCACACAAGCAGCATTATATGCAGTGAAAAATGGAATTGTATAAGACAAAAGTCGTAAGACCTAGTTCGCCTTTAGAAGGTGGACTTTTTTTATGGAAAAATACGTCTATGTGAGGACGTAATTGTCTTGATATAAAGATAAAATGTATTTGTAAGCAACAATAATTATAAGGGAGTACCCTTTTTCGTAAGTGATATATAACAACATAAGAGTGAGTAGTAGGAGGAAAAACAATGGCAACAGTTTTATTTGTAAAAGCAAACAACCGCCCAGCGGAACAAGCAGTTAGTGTGAAATTATACGAGGCATTTTTAGCAAACTATAAAGAAGCGCATCCAAATGATACAGTGGTAGAACTTGATTTATATAAAGAAGAATTACCATATGTAGGCGTAGATATGATTAATGGTACATTCAAAGCAGGTAGAGGATTTGATTTAACAGAAGAAGAAGCAAAAGTGGTAGCAGTTGCTGATAAGTATTTAAATCAATTTCTAGAAGCTGATAAAGTAGTTTTCGGTTTCCCATTATGGAACTTAACGATTCCAGCCGTATTACACACGTATATTGATTATTTAAACCGTGCTGGTAAAACGTTTAAATATACACCAGAAGGTCCAGTTGGGCTTATTGGAGATAAGAAGATTGCGTTATTAAATGCACGCGGCGGCGTATATTCTGAAGGACCAGCAGCTGAAATGGAAATGGCTGTAAAATATGTAGCGAGCATGATGGGCTTCTTCGGCGCAACAAATATGGAAACGGTAGTTATTGAAGGACATAACCAATTCCCAGATAAAGCAGAAGAGATCATTGCAGCAGGTCTTGAAGAAGCGGCTAAAGTAGCAAGTAAATTTTAATTAAAAATATAATCGTCACTCGAAAAAACAGCATTAACATTTACATGTTAATGCTGTTTTTTTATATTAATTTGTAGTTTCGTTATGTTTAGGAAGCGGAAATGCATTCCCAATCGCTGCTGCCCCGAGCATCGGTAATAATAAATTGAGCGGGAAAAACATGAGTAATAGTAATGTTATAGCTATTGGTTTTCTTAATGCATAGCTTGAAATAGCTGTCGTGACGATGGCTACAGAAGCTATTGGATCTATAGGGATAATAGAAGCTATAGCATATCCGATACTTGATCCAGCAAATATAATTGGGAAAATATGTCCGCCGCGCCAACCCGTATTTAAACAAACGGCAGTAAGACATAATTTTAAAACTCCTGAAAGAAGTAGTACCCAAAAGGATAAATGGCTCCATTCAACGACTAAATCTTTTAATTGATGTTCCCCTGAAAATAACGTGTACGGGAGAAAAGTTCCTGTAACCCCTAATAAAATACCGCCTATAATTCCAAGTGATACCTTGTATTCCCTGAAGGGGTGGATTAATTTCTCTAATGTGAATTCTAATTTGAAGTAAAAGAAACCAACTATAGCACCAATGCTAGCAAGTGGTAGAAAGGCGATCCATTCATTAAGAGCAAGAGACCCTTCCCCAAAATCAACAATAAAGGATCCACGATTATCGAGTTTACTAAGCAATAAATAAACGGAAAAACCAGCAAAAGTGGTAGCTAAATATACGATTGCTTTTTTTCCTTTCGAAAATTCATTAATTTGCTTATCCTCATTTTCATTGGGAGCTAAATAACCGAATAATGGTGCATTAAAAATAACACTTAAAGTGGCACCAATTCCAACCTCTGTTAGTTCATTCATTCCCTTTAAAGCAAATTTAAAGCGATCTCCTACCCATGTACAAAGTCCACCGATAATTCCAACAAGTGCAGCTTCTGGTCCTAAACTAGCTCCAAATATTAAAACGATAATCGCAGTTAAAGTAGCTTTATGTACAAAACGGTATTCAATTCTACCTGTTTTTTTATATTCAGCCATCACTTCCGGCATAAGACGTGGATATGTACCGAAGTATTTTTGTGTTAAACCAACGAGGATACCACCGATGATTGTTACACAAATGGTGTAATAAGGGGGAGAAGAGAAAAGAGTAGGTAAGTATCCCCAAATAAAGTGAATTCCGATATTTATTGTGACTAAAAATGACCAGACCGTGACTCCTACTATAGAGCCTAAAAGAATGCCATATAGGACGAGTATATGGTGCATGTCTTTTTTATTTTTCATGTTCTACCTCCGTTATGTAAGTTTTCATGTAGAAAAGATTAAATATGCTAGTGTGAAATGAATTGAATATATATAGTATCTTTTTGAGAGGGTGGCTTATTCAATATATTGGGATCTCATGAAAATTTGAAACCAACGCGGTTAAACCACCTATTTAATTCTATATATGGATTGGAGTTTTTAAAAGGTCTTTTTCAAATGAATATGGAATATATTTCTTTTATTGTTTGTATTAAATTCCTTGCATTTAATTTAGAACATTCAGAAAAACTATTTGACATCAGGAAATTATTGCTATAAAATCAACGGTAATTGCATAGTCTTATCAAGAAAAGGTGGAGGGACAGGCCCGATGAAACCTTGGCAACAGCCGTATAACGGAATTGTGCCAAATCCTGCAGGTAATAATCCTGAGAGATAAGAAAGAGCCTTAGAGCGTGTTTTCAAACTGCTCCTTTCTTGTTTTCAGGGAAGGGGCAGTTTTTTATTTTGGATAAAGTGAAACTTTAATCAGTGGGGGTTTTGCCCCTCCCCCGCTAATTATTAGCCTTCATCAATCGGGCAGTTATCTCCCGCCTAACTTCCTCGCATTTGCCGAATTTGGAGGTGGGAGTCTTACTACCCGCAAATAGCGGGAGAAAAGAAAGGAGAATGAGAGATGGGAGAGTCATGGGGGAAAGGAACGATTTGTGTGCAAGGTGGCTATACGCCAAAAAATGGTGAACCGCGTGTTTTGCCACTTTATCAAAGTACAACGTATAAATACGATACGTCAGATGATTTAGCGGCACTATTTAATTTAGAGGCAGAAGGATATATATATACGCGTATTGGAAATCCTACTCTAGCTGCATTTGAGCAGAAGTTATCAGATTTAGAAGGCGGTGTAGGGGCTGTTGCAACAGCTTCTGGGCAGGCAGCCATTATGCTTGCGGTTTTAAATATTTGCAGTAGTGGAGACCATTTGCTTTGTTCTTCAACTGTTTACGGAGGAACGTTTAATTTATTTGGAGTGAGTTTGCGAAAGCTGGGCATAGATGTTACGTTCTTTAATCCTAATTTAACGGCAGATGAAATTGCGGCACTTGCTAATGATAAGACAAAACTCGTTTATGCAGAGTCGTTAGGAAATCCAGCAATGAACGTTTTGAATTTCAAAGAACTTTCAGCAGCAGCAAAAGAATTAGAAGTACCTTTTATCGTTGATAATACATTAGCGACGCCTTATTTATGCCAGGCGTTTGAACATGGGGCAAATATCATTGTCCATTCTACAACGAAATATATTGATGGCCATGCAAGTTCTCTAGGCGGGATTGTAATAGATGGAGGGAACTTCGATTGGACAAATGGAAAATACCCTGAGCTTGTCGAACCTGACCCGAGTTATCATGGCGTAAGCTATGTTCAAAATTTTGGAGCAGCAGCGTATATTGTGAAAGCACGCGTTCAGTTATTAAGAGACTACGGAAACTGTATGAGCCCATTCAATGCATATATTAGCAACATTGGCCTGGAAACATTGCATTTACGAATGGAGCGTCATAGTGAAAATGCTCTCGAAGTTGCTAAGTGGCTTGCTAATCATGATCGCATTGAATGGGTGAATTATCCAGGATTAGATAGTAATGAAAATTACTCGTTAGCACAAAAGTATTTGAAAAAAGGTGCTAGTGGAGTTTTAACATTTGGTATTAAGGGCGGATTAGAAGCAGCAAAAGAATTTATCGCAAATGTAAAGCTTGCAACTCTTGTAACGCATGTAGCTGATGCAAGAACTTGTGTAATACATCCTGCTAGTACGACGCACAGACAATTAAGCGCAGAAAATCAGCGTTTAGCTGGCGTTACATCTGATTTAATCCGTTTATCGGTCGGTATAGAAGATGTTTCTGATATTATTGCAGATTTAGAAGCGGCGCTAGTCGGAGGCAAACAACATGCCGATCATAATTGATAAAGATTTACCAGCTCGCAAAGTATTGCAGAAGGAAAATATTTTTGTAATGACGAAGGAGCGAGCAGTAACACAAGATATACGTGCTTTGAAAATTGCTATATTAAATTTAATGCCCACAAAGCAAGAAACAGAGGCGCAATTACTTCGTTTAATTGGAAATACGCCGTTGCAATTAGATGTGCATTTACTTCATATGGAATCGCATCTGTCTCGCAATGTAGCGCAGGACCATTTAACGAGCTTCTATAAAACATTTCGTGATATTGAGGATGAAAAATTTGATGGACTCATTATTACAGGAGCACCAGTTGAAACTCTTTCTTTTGAAGAGGTAGATTATTGGGAAGAGCTTGGACGTATTATGGAGTATTCAAAAACGAATGTAACATCTACGCTTCATATTTGCTGGGGGGCACAAGCAGGTTTGTATTATCACTATGGTGTGCCGAAGTATCCTCTTGCGGAAAAAATGTTTGGTGTATTTGAACATGAGGTTCGCGAGCAACATGTGAAATTGTTACAAGGGTTTGATGAAGTGTTTTTTGCTCCGCATTCTCGTCATACAGAAGTAAGAGAGAGTGATATTGAAAAGGTGAAAGAATTAACGTTATTAGCCAATTCTGAAGAAGCAGGTGTTCATCTTGCTATTGGGCAAGAGGGAAGGCAAGTTTTCGCACTCGGACATAGTGAATACAGTTGTGATACGTTAAAGCAAGAATACGAACGGGACTGCCAAAGAGGGTTAAATATTGATGTGCCAAAAAATTATTTTAAACATAATAATCCAGATGAGAAGCCACTTGTTAGGTGGAGGAGTCATGGGAATTTATTATTCTCTAATTGGCTGAATTATTATGTGTATCAAGAAACCCCTTATATATTGTAAATAATGATTGTATAACACGTGGTAGCGTTTTATTTGTAAAGATTAACCTTTATTTTTCTTAATATTCAAAATACATTGTTTTTCAGATTTTTTGTCTATATAATGGCATCTAAACACAATTTTTGAGGGGTGGACAGTATTATGAAAGACATTCAAGTGGGGTTATTAGGTCTTGGGACAGTTGGTAGTGGTGTAGTTCGTATTATTACAGATCATCAAGAACGACTTATACACCAAGTAGGTTGTCCAGTGAAAGTAACGAAAGTATTGGTGCAAAACATTGAGAAAGAGAGAGAAGTAGACGTGCCTTCTACTCTATTAACACAAGATGTGAATGAAATTTTAGATAATCCTAATATTGATGTTGTCATTGAAGTAATGGGCGGCATTGATGATGCAAAAGCATATATTTTACAAGCTTTAAAAAGCGGGAAGCACGTTGTGACTGCAAATAAAGATTTAATGGCGTTACACGGAGCGGAACTCTTAGCGGTAGCAAAAGATAATAAGGCTGATTTATTTTACGAAGCAAGTGTAGCTGGAGGGATTCCAATTTTACGAAGCATCGTAGAAGGACTTTCCTCAGATCTTATTACGAAAGTAATGGGAATTGTAAATGGAACGACAAATTTTATTTTGACGAAAATGTCAGACGAAGGGAGAGCATATAACGACGTGTTAAAAGAAGCTCAGCAGCTTGGATTTGCAGAAGCAGATCCAACATCAGACGTAGAAGGTTTAGATGCAGCAAGAAAAATGACGATTTTGGCTACCCTCGGTTTCTCTACAAATGTAGAGCTTGGAGATGTGAAGGTAAAAGGAATTACTTCTATTACAGCAGAAGATATTGAATATAGTAAGAGCTTAGGCTATACAATTAAATTAATTGGTCTTGCAAAGCGAGATGGCGAGAAATTAGAGGTTACAGTTGAGCCAACTTTACTTCCAAATGCACACCCTCTTGCGGCAGTGCAAAATGAATATAATGCTGTCTATGTGTATGGTGAAGCGGTAGGAGAAACGATGTTTTATGGACCGGGAGCAGGAAGTTTACCGACAGCGACAGCTGTTGTTTCTGACCTAGTTGCTGTAATGCAAAATATTAGGCTTGGTGTAAACGGAAATAGTGCGGTAGTCCCGCAATATCAAAAGGTACTAAAAGAGCCAGATGAAATTGTTGTGAAAAAGTTTTTAAGACTTCATGTGAAAGACGAAATTGGTGTGTTTGCAAAAATCACATCATTGTTCTCTGAGCGCGGTGTTAGTTTTGAAAAGATTATTCAAATGCCACTTGAAGAGAAAGGGAAAGCAGAAATCGTAATCGTAACGCATCGTGCTTCTCTTGCGGATTATGAGTACATTCTACATACATTGCAATCGTATGAAGAAATAGATTGTGTGAAAGCAAATTATCGAATTGAAGGAGATGCTAAGTAGTATCTCTTCTAATAAAACGAAAAAACCTATTAAGCGGCTTGCTTAATAGGTTTTTTTCTATTTAAAATTTGCGTACCAACTTGAATAAAAGCTTGAATAATCCAACCTGTTGTAAAGGATAAGATAATTGTTCCAAAATAGATTGGCCCATCTAATAAGAAGCTTAATGTTAAAAATAAAAAAGCTAATGAAATTTCTGTTCTTCTAAATGTCCATTTCTTTTTCTCAGCAACAGTTAAAACGAAAGCCTCTTGAGGTGCTGCGCAAAGGTTAGTAGAGACGTAAAGACCAATTCCGGCTCCGACGAATAGATTTCCGCAAACAAGTGTTATATATTTTGGAAGAGAGCGGATAATGTCCATAATAGTCGTAATAGAACCAACCCAATCAACAAAAAGAGAAATAAGAATCATTGTGACAATTGTGCCGATTGTAATTTGTTTTTTGTCCCAAAAGAGTACGATCAGGGTAAAAACAAAGTTAATCATGAAAATCCAAAAACCAATACTTATCCCAAAATTTTGATATAGTGCAATAAAGAAGGAATCATAAGGGCTAAGTCCAAAGGAAGTAATTGTCGTCATCATATTAATACCGATGGCGAGAATGAGTAAACCGCCAATGAAAAATATATATTCTAGTTTGAATCGAAGCATAGTTGTATATCCTTTCAAAATGTATTTGCTAAGAAAGGATATACTGTGGAAAGCTTACCAGGTCAAGCGAGAATTTTTGAGGGGAAGGGGAGAATGAGATGACTAATATAAGAAAGATTGCTGAACTTGCTGGTGTATCTGTTTCAACTGTTTCACGTGTACTCAATAATCATCCGTATGTGAATGAACAGAAACGAAAAGAGATTTTAGCGATTATTGAAGAATTAAATTATACGCAAAATGTGAATGCGATTCATTTAGTGAAAGGAAAAACGAATGTAATTGGCGTGTTATTGCCGCACGTAAATGATCAATATTACAGTGCCATTATTGGGGGGATATCAAAGGAAACCGCAAAGAACAATTATAATATGATGCTTTGCCAGACAAATTATAGCGAGGAAAAAGAGCTTGAAATTTTACATATGTTAAAAATGAAAAAGCTTGATGGAGTAATTATATGTTCACGGACAAATAGTAAGGAAAAACTTGAAGAGTATACGAAGTTTGGTCCAATTGTGATGTGTGAAGAAATAGATTCAAAATTCATTTCGAGTGTACATATTGATTACTACAAAGTATTTTTGCGCGGGATGAAAAGCTTAATAGATGCTGGTCATACACGTATCGGATATTGCATTGGAAGAAGTAATAGTATTAATAGCCAGAGGCGAAAAAAGGCGTATGAAGATTCACTTCAACAGATTGTTGTAACACCGTTAGATGCCTGGAAGTTTAAGGGCTGTTTTACGGTGGAAGATGGGCGCAATGTAGTCAGGGAATGGGCTCGTATGTCTGTAAAACCGACGGCTTTTCTTGTATCTTGCAATCATATTGCTGCAGGAATGGTAACGGAGGCGAAAAAACAAGGAATTCGTATCCCAGAGGATATTACGATTATCGGATGTGATGATCAAGAGGTGGCAAATATATTAGGTATTACGACGATTTCGCATTCTAGTAAAAATGTTGGTGTAAAGGCATTTGAATTATTATATGAAAAGATTAATGATGAGGAAATAGATGTGAAACATGTAGAGTTATTACCAGGTTTGGTAGATAGGGAAACGACATAATAGAGAAGGTGTGAAAATCGCTTTTCGAAAATTCGTTTGGTATAATTATGGACAATCTATAGGGGCTAAAAGGGGTTTTGATATGAGATCAAAATTAGTAAAAGTAATTCTACTCATTACAATTGCGTCTTTCTGTTTATTTGCATACGGTTTTGTTTCGGGTGTAAATGATGTATTAAATCCGAAAGCTTCAAAATTAATTACGAAGACTGACGTATTGGAAAAAGAGAAAAAGAAAACAGGAACGTTACAAGTAGTTAGTTTAGGTGATTCGTTAACGCGCGGCGTTGGTGATAAAGAAGGAATTGGCTATATTGGACGAATGAAAGAGAATTTACAAAAAGATTATAAACAAAAAGTTGCACTAAGCAATTTGGCAGTTAGTGGTGCGAAAATGCCTGATTTATTAAAACAAATCGAAAGCAGCGGAGCTCAATATTCAATTAAGCAAGCAGATGTAATTGTTTTAACAATTGGAGGAAATGATTTATTCCCAGGATGGGAATCGCTCGGAAAGATAGATTTAGAGACGTATCGTCCTGATACGGAAACGTTTCAAAATGAAGCGAAGAAAATTATAGAAGAAATTCGTAAATTAAACACAGATAGTCCTATTTTTTGGCTAGGTTTATACAATCCTTTTGAGGATGTAGAAGATTTAAGAGGTTCATCAAATATTGTTGTTGATTGGAATGCTTCTTTAGAGAAGTTAGCATTAAATGATAAAAATGTATATATTACACCGACATTTGATTTATTCCAAAATCGTGGGAAAGATTTATTATACTCCGATCATTTTCATCCGAATGAAGTAGGCTACACATATATGGCAGAGCGATTAGTCCAAAACGTCGTAAGTAAATTAAAACTAGAGCAAGGAGGGATAAAATGACGACGATACTTTCTGTACGAGACTTGAAGAAGGTAATTGGAAAGAAGACGCTTGTAGAGGACATTTCATTTGATGTAAAACAAGGAGAAGTATTTGGCTTTTTAGGACCGAACGGAGCCGGGAAAACGACAACAATTCGAATGTTAGTCGGACTGATTAAAGCGACAGAAGGTACTATTTCTATCGGTGGTTATTCTATTAAGGAAAATTTCAGAGAAGCGATGCGTCAAATTGGAAGTATAGTTGAAAACCCAGAGCTTTATACATATTTAACGGGATGGGAAAACTTAAAGCAATTTGCGCGCATGCTTGGTGATATATCAGATGAACGTATTATTGAAATTGCAAAAATGGTTCATTTAGATGAGCGTATTCACGATAAGGTAAAAACATATTCCCTTGGTATGAAGCAGCGTCTTGGAATTGCACAGGCGCTGCTTGGAAACCCGAAATTGCTCATATTAGATGAACCGACGAATGGTTTAGATCCAGCTGGGATTAGAGAACTTAGGGAATTTATACATAAGCTTGTAAAAGAAGAAAATATGAGTGTATTTATTTCGAGTCACTTGCTAAGTGAAGTGCAACTGATATGCGACCGTGTTGCTATTATTCATAAAGGAAAAATGATAACAGTTGCACCTATTGAAGAGTTGATCAAAACAGCGAGTGATCGTGTGGAATGGGTCGTTACACCGATTTCCAAAGCGAAAGACATGTTAGACGCTGCTGAAGAGATAGAGGAAGTTAGTGTAGAAGATGATCGTTTATTATGTCGTATGGATGTTGCGTCTATTAATGTTTGGAATAAGCATTTTGTAGAAAACGGGATAGATGTACATAGCGTCAAAGAGCTTGTATTTACGCTAGAAGATTTATTTATTGAACTCACAAGGGGTGAGCAACATGCGTGAATTTGCGAATCTAGTTTTAAATGAATCAGAAAAGATTTATCGTAAGAAACGAATTGTTGTTGTCATGCTTATTTTAGCAATCTTGATTCCACTTTTTGTGTATGCTCAGTATCGTGAAATAGAAACGACGCAAAAAAGGCTTGGTACGACCGATTGGAAAGTATCATTACAGCAACAAATTGTTGATTCACAAAACCGCTTGAACAATTCTAGATTGCCAGAAGAATGGCGGGATTGGTTAAAAGTAAGAGTGGAACAACAACAATATTATTTAGATCATAATATTAATCCGACTGCGCCAGGAGCACCGACATTTGTGAGGGCGTTTATTGAACAAGGAATAACGTTATTTATTCCATTGCTCGTTATGATTGTCGCCATTGATATTGTTTCAGGAGAACGAAGCGATGGTACGATGAAAATGCTTCTGACGAGGCCAATTCGGCGCTGGAAAATACTCCTTAGTAAATATGTGACGATGTTATTTTTCATTTCGCTCATATTGCTTCTTGTCGGTTTGTTTGCTTACGCATTATCAGGGCTTGTATTTGGATACTCTGGATGGAATTTACCTGTGTTAACAGGATTCGTCATTGATAAGGAAACGTTAAATACGAACTTTGTCCACCTTATTCCGCAGTGGCAATACATTTTAATGGCGTACGGACTAGCTTGGTTTGTTGCTATCGTTGTTGGAACTATATCATTTATGGTCTCTGTTTTAATTCGTAATACACCAGCTGGTATGGGCGTTATGTTAGCTGCGTTAATTGCAGGCGGCATTTTAAGTTCATTCGCAACGTCTTGGGAAGGTGCGAAATACATTTTTAGTGTCAACTTATCGCTAACGGATTATTTATCAGGAAAACTGCCTGCATTACAAGGATTATCAATGGGATTTTCTTTAATAAATTTAACGGTTTGGGCAGTAGTATCTCTTATCATTTCGTTTGTAGTATTTACAAGGCAGGATATGGTGAATTAATTGGATAGGAAGTGAAGGCATGGAAAACATTTTGCAGAATGATTGGGGACCATTACTGGGGCCAGAATTTGAGAAAGAATACTATCAAAATTTAGCTAACTTTTTAAAAGAAGAGTATGAGGAGCATGTGATTTATCCAAAGGTAGAAGATATTTTTAACGCTCTAGAGTATACAAGTTATGAAAATACAAAGGTCGTTATTTTAGGACAAGACCCATATCATGGACCGAATCAAGCGCATGGTTTAAGCTTTTCGGTACAACCTGATATTAAAACGCCGCCATCATTGCTAAATATGTATAAAGAACTTCGAGATGAATATGGTTATGAAATTCCGAATAACGGTTATTTAGTAAAGTGGGCGGAGCAAGGAGTTTTATTATTAAATACTGTGTTAACGGTTCGTCAAGGTGAAGCAAATTCTCATAAAGGAAAAGGATGGGAACATTTCACAGATCGTGTAATCGAGTTATTAAATGATCGTAAAAAACCAGTTATTTTCATATTATGGGGACGTCATGCACAGGCGAAGAAAAAGTTAATTACGAATACGAATCATTATATTATCGAGTCCGTACATCCAAGTCCATTATCAGCAAGACGAGGTTTCTTTGGAAGTAAGCCGTACTCTAAAGTAAATACGATTTTAGTTAATATGGGCGAAAGAGAAATTGATTGGGAAATTCCAAATTTATAAATAGAAAAGGTAGTTAACAGTTGTTAACTACCTTTTTATTATTGTTGTTCGTTCTTTAGTTTTGCATCTAGTACAAAAGTACCAAATGGGATAACTGATGAAACGAATGCCCCAAGTGCCCATAAAATTGATTTACGGTGTACGATTGTTACTTGAATTACCGCAAAGATGAATAGAATAAATAAAACGCCATGAGCCATGCCTGTAATTTTAACAGCTGTTGCAAAACCTGCAAAATATTTTAATGGCATTGCTACAAATAATAGTAATAGGAAAGAAATCCCCTCAATTAAGCCGATTGCTCTTAATCTTCCGATTGGTGTAGATAACATGAAGTAGCCTCCTTTAATGTATGCTTTTATATAGTAAATTTGTATTCTTTTTCAAAATGAAATAGTCTATTTTGTTTAATTATATACAAAAAGAAAGTTTACACTACGAGAATAGTGCAAAGTTCAAAATATAGTCACAAAAGCATTGCAATTTAAATAAAAACCTATTTGAAGTATTTGACTTCAAATAGGTTTTATGAATGAAAATATTAAACAAGCGCTTCGCTTTTTAGTACAAATTTCTCTACAACTTTAGCAACACCATCGTTCATATTTGTATCTGTCACATAGTTTGCGATTTCTTTAATATCATCGGGTGCATTGCCCATCGCAACGCCAAGACCAGCAAATTCAATCATCGCTTGATCGTTATAGCTATCGCCCATTGCGATAACTTCTTCGCGTTTAATACCAAGTTTTTGGATTAGTTGGTTTAGGCTTGTTCCTTTTGTAACACCATGTTCAGTAAATTCTAAGAAGAATGGTTTAGAACGCATAACGCTTAATTGGCCTTCTAGTTGTTTTTGTAGTTTCTTTTCTACTTCAACAAGACGTTCAGCTTCTTTGTTCATTAATACTTTTACTACAGGCTCTGTTACAGCGGCTTTAAAATCATCTACTACAACGATTGGCATACCAGTAATGTCGCCCTCAATTTCAGTATACGGATTATTTTCTTCCGTTACGATATCATCGCCAATATAAGTATGAATCCATACGTCTTCAGTTTTACTAATTTCAAATAGGTTGTGAACGATTTCAGGAGATAGCGTACTACTGAAGATTTCTTCATTTGTTTTACAATTAATAATTTTTGCGCCGTTAAAAGATAGAATGAAGCTACCGTATTCCTCTAAACGAAGTTCTTTTGCAACATTGCGCATACCAAACGTTGGGCGCCCAGAAGCAAGTACAACTTTAACTCCTTGCTCTTGTGCTGTCATTAAAGCCTCTTTCGTACGAGGTGAAATTGTATGGTCGTCGCGTAATAAAGTATCATCTAAATCTAAAACAATCATTTTATAAGTCATATAGAAAATTCCTTTCTTTGTTGAAATAGAAATAAATTTTTATGAAGATAGTGGGGAATATATAGTAAGACATCGAACTTCTTTGCATGAAACTAGGAGAAGTTCTGCATTATTAGTATAAATTATCATGAGCGTGTTGCCCATGATAATTTATCATTATCGTAACAACTCTAAAGATAGAGTGCAATAATGGAAGTTTTCCAATTTACGATGGTTGTTTTTCGTGCGAACGAGAAAATAATATTTCCAGCAAGATAGCCATTACAGATCCAAGAACAAGACCGTTACTTAAAAATGATGCTAAAAATGGTGGTAGCGTAGAAAACGCTCCAGCTGGAACGAACATAACGCCGACTCCTGTAAAGATTGAAAGACCCGCTACTTTAAATAATTGTTCTTTATTTTGTACAGTGTCATATTCGCGGAAAGCGAGACCAATCATGCTTGCAAATACAGGATAAATCGCAGCATACCCAACTGCAACGGGGATGGCTGCAAAGAATGAAGTAATCTTTGGGAATATACTAACAAGAATGATAAAGCTTGACCCTAACATAAATGGAAGGCGCTTATAAATATTTGTCGTTGCAATAAATCCTGCGGATCCAGAAATGGCAACAGGACCAATGGCTGAAAATAGACCGCCTAGCAATTGATTTATTCCTGTTATAATGCCAGCTTGTTTGAAGCGATTCTCCGCAGCATCTTCTTCATACTTAGAAACAACCTTTTGTACAACGCGAATACTTGCTAACATATTTGTTAGAAGTAGTAGTGTGACGAAAACTACCGTAATTGCCATGTTCCATTCAATGCGAGGCATTCCGAAAACAAACAGAGATGGAAGACGAATTATATCTGTCACAGGTGTTACTGGATTAGATAATCCGAAGCACGCAAATAATATCCAGCCGCAGACGATACTGAAAAGAACGGAATATTGTCCAATAATAGGTAGCTTCATAATGAAAAAAGATAGTAAAATAACAATGAGTGAAAGAATAAATACCTTTGGCTGTACTTCTGTATGTTGTCCATCAAGGCCAAACATGCCTTTTAAGAAGGAGCCACTAAGTTGTGCGACCAAAAGGAATAAATACGTTCCAATTACTGTCGGTGTAAAGTAACGAACTAGTTTATCAATAAGTCCAAAAACACTAAGAATAATACAAATGATGCCACTTAATAGGAAAGCGTACTGAAGGACCTTAAGTGTTTCATTGCTTGATCCAAATAATACGACGCCTAAACTTGCATACAAGGAGAAAATTCCCCACCAAAGGCCTGCAGGACCTTCTTGGATAGGAAGTTTATGACCAAATATAGCTTGCAAGAGACCAGCAAAACCGAGAACAAATAATGTTCTTTGTACAAACGCGATAGCTTCAGCGCCATCAAGGCCGTAACTAGTTGCGACACTAATTGGTACAATAAGACTTCCAGCTAAAATAAATAGTGCCCATTGTAAGGCAGAAAGAAATAGCTTCATTATATCAACCTCTTTCATAGATTCCGTTTTCTAGTATATACGTATTTCATTTCCTCTGGCAAAGATTGTAGATAGAGAAAAGAGTTGAAACATAATATGAATGTACGGAAGCAATTATGGATAGCGATTATATGTATGACTTTTGTTGTAATTCTAGGAATGCTATGATTTATGACAATTGAAGAGATTAGCCTGTTTCAAGCATTTTGGATGACGATGATTACTGTATTAACGGTTGGATATTGCGAATCCGTTAACAGTGCATTATATTGATACAGTATTGTATGGAATAGAGCAATCATTTGTAATTGAAGAAATTCAAGTTGGTAAAGGTTCTAACTTAGCTAGTAAATCGTTATTAGAGAGTAATGTGAGAAATCAATTTGGTGTAACAATTTTAGCGATTTTAAGAGATGGGTATATTATCCATAATCCAACGGGGCAGGAAAAACTGCAAGAACATGATATGATAATAGTATTTGGTTCAGTGGAGAAACTGAGGCAATTTGAGAAAGAACTACAAAGTAAGAGGTGACAAGGAATGCAAGTATCTAGCGATAAGGTTTTAAATAAAATGGCGAGTGAAATTGCAAAGGCAAAAAGTAGTGAAGGACAAAAATCAAAAGAGCATTTATTAGTTGTGCGTGCACTATGTGATTTATTATTAGATGAACAAGTTGAGCCTTCTACGTATAGAGAACCACAAGTTCAATCACAAATAATCGGATCTCAGCCTATAACAACAGTTCAACCGGTTATGCCAGTTTCTGGAGAACCTGTGTATATAAAAGAAGAAGGTGCAAATGGTAATTCTTTATTTGATTTTTAGGGATTAAATCGTTTGGATTATATGTGAAAATTGCTTATGATAAAAATAAAAAGGGGAATTAAGATGAAAATTTTCTTTTTACTAGGTTGTATTGCAGCGGGGCTATCTGTTGCATTAGGGGCTTTTGGAGCACATGGTTTAGAAAATAAAATTTCTGCAAAAATGTTAGAAGTGTGGAAGACGGGCGTTACATATCAAATGTTTCATGCAGGTGGCTTATTCGTAATTGCTCTATTAATGGACAAAATGCAATCATCACTTTTAAACACTGCAGGTTGGCTTATGGTAGCTGGGATTATTATGTTCTCAGGCAGTCTTTATGCATTAAGTACAACAGGTATTAAATTCTTTGGCCCAATTACACCCCTTGGTGGTGTAGCGTTTATTGTGGCGTGGATTTTAGTCGGAACTGCAGTTGTAAAAGGGTTATAAAAAACAAAAGCTGGCATTCGCCAGCTTTTTTTTATGGTCTTGGAGCATAAGTTGCTTGTTGACCAGGTAAATACGTAATTTCTCCTGGGAATTCTACATAATCTAAATAAATCATTAGTAGTAAAAAGCGTTTTCCAGATTTCGGCTCACTAATTACGATATGATCACGGCCAGCTGCCTCGATGATCCCTGTATAAGATTGTGTACCAAGCGAACTACCGCGTTCATAAGTCATTACAACTGTAGCTGGCTTACCCTTATTTAAACGAAGGATGTTTTCAATATACGATTGCTCTAGTGGTAACATACCTTGAGAAACTGCAAGTTGAGCCTGAGCAGCTTGTTGTTGCATCGCTTGCTGTTGTTGCTGTTGCTGCTGTTGCTGTGGGGTCATTTGTTGTGGTTGCACATAAGTTCCGGATGGTTGATAAAAACCTGTTCCATAGTATGGGTTTTGTTGCTGTGCCATTCAAAAATCCCTCCTCATTTTCATTCCTTAATATACGCCAGGACAATCTTCACCAGATGGTTGGAAGAAGCAGTGCTTTTTAAAACGTCCTGAATTTTGTTGGTTATACCAAGTTGGCGGGCAAG
This sequence comes from Bacillus sp. 41-22, assembly GCF_025809295.1. NCBI lineage: Bacteria > Bacillati > Bacillota > Bacilli > Caryophanales > Bacillaceae > Bacillus > Bacillus sp. 41-22. Next base: position 5,151,679 of record NZ_CP084035.1, on the reverse strand, counting down.
GACCTTCAGGCCTAAAGAACCATAAGGAAAAGTTGGCGGGCCAAAAACGTTGTCCCTGAATTGTCCGGCGGGCTAAGGCGATATCTTGTTCTCTCGCTCGTTGATAAAAATACCCTTTTTGAGTTGCTTCAAAACCACCAGGATTTTGATAAACCATCTGACGTAAATTTCGGACTTTTTTAAAGTCTAAGCAATCTCCGCGGACACGATTTACGCCGACATTTCCAACCATTAACATGCCTTGTTGTCCTTCTCCTTCAGCTTCGGCACGCATGAGTCTAGCTAATAACTTTACATCTTCTTCTGTATGCGCGATAACACCCATTATGTGTCACCTCTCTTTTTGGAATACCCTTCGGAAAGAGGTTTTTTCTAGATGAAGTGTGGAACAATTACTAGTTCATACGTATGAGAAAAAGGACGCAGATATGACAACCAAACGAAGTTTTACATCTAGAGGGGAAAATAAAAAAAGCTAGCGTGAGCTAGCTTTTCATCATTAAAATACTTTAGACCATAAATTTGAGAAGAAATCGCCAATTGAACGCATTGTTAATACGAACCAATTTGCTTTTTCTACTTCTTCAGTCGTTTTTGCAATAACTTTTATACTTTTATTTCCGTCTAAGAAACCATATTTATCAGATGGTTCTAAGACGATTGAACCTACCTTTGCATCTTTCTTAATAGGAGCAACTAAATGCTCATCTTCAGCAAGTGATTTATCTGCTTCAGTAGAAATTTTGTAAGGGGATTTGCTACCTTTTGCAGTAACTACTGTCACTTCTTTTTCTGGTGCAACTGTTACGTAGTCTTCTTTTCCTTTTACTACAGAAATTTTGTTGTTTTTATCTATTTTTAATTTCTGTTTTTCGAAGTTATTAAATCCATATTCAATTAATGCGCGAGATTCTGTGAAACGTTCGTCCATTGATTTCGTTTTAATAATAACAGATATAAGACGTAAATCACCGCGTTTTGCTGTAATGGTAAAACCATACCCAGCTGTATCGGAACTTCCTGTTTTTAAACCATCTGCTCCTTCATAAGAGAAAGCAGCACCTGGTAACATCCAGTTCCAATTTTCCATACGAATTGGTTTTGGATGATTATCTGGGAAGTTTCTAAATCTTTGTTTTGTATCCTCTAGCATTTCTGGATACTTTGTAATAATTGTTTTTGAGAGAATACCCATATCGCGAGCTGACATGGAGTTTTCTCCATTCGGATCAGTTCCTTCAGGATGTTTTCCTTTTAAATCAGCGTTATTTAACCCAGTAGCGTTTACAAATTTATATTTCTTTAACCCTAGTTTTTTCGCATGTTCATTTGCGAGATTTAAGAAGTTCTTTTCACTTCCTGCAAGTAATTCTGCTAAAGCAATACTAGATCCATTTGCAGAGAAGATAACGATAGAATGGTATAATTCTCTTACAGTATATTGACGTCCTTTTTCGAACGGCACGTTAGAGAATTCATTATTACGTGAAACTTCATAAGCGTAATCAGAAATAGTTACTTTCGTATCCCAAGTGATTTTTCCTTCTTTAATTGCTCCTAATACGGCATAAATAACAATTAATTTTGACATACTAGCGATAGCTAGTAATTCATCTGGATTTTGTTCATGCAGTATTTTTCCTGTATCCGCATCAAATAGCAGTGCAGCAGCTGCCTCTATATGTATTTTTTCTTCTGCATGGGATGTTGTTACTCCTAAGGAAGAAATTGACAATAGAGACGCTAGTAAAATAGACAAGATTTTCTTCATATACATTATCACCTTCGCATCGTTATTAGCATATAGCTCGTACCATTTTAGCATAAATTTGGATATAGAAAGGTTACAATTTTGTAAGGAAATTGAAAAGAATTTGTCGATTTTTGTTCAAATTCGCAGAGAAAAGAAGTTTTTTGTGGGTAAATATAGAGGATAATAAAAAAAGGAACGAAATTCGTTCCTTTTTCATTATTATATGTGTAAAAATTTCTCTACTTTTTCGTCTGGTAAAATGTTCCCAACGAAGAATGTACCGAATTCACCGTAACGGGCACTTACTTCATCGAAGCGCATTTCATATATAAGCTTCTTAAATTGAAGAACATCGTCAGCGAATAATGTTACGCCCCACTCGAAATCGTCGAATCCGACTGATCCTGAAATTACTTGGCGTACTTTCCCTGCGTATTGGCGACCGATTTTACTGTGACTGTACATCATTTTTTTACGTTCTTCCATAGGAAGCATGTACCAGTTGTCATCACCTTGGCGACGCTTGTCCATTGGATAGAAGCAAATATGATTTGCTTTTGGTAACTCAGGATATAAGCGAGCTAAGATTTGTGGGTTTTGGTATGGATCTTCATCAGCTGGAAGGTAGTTGCTTAGTTCAACAACAGATACGTAAGAATATGCAGGAACTAAATATTCAGCTAATGTTGTTTTATTTAATTCTGTTTCGATTTCATTTAACTCTTCCATTGTTGGACGTAAGATCATAAGCATAATATCTGCTTTTTGACCAACAACTGTATACATTGCATGACTGCCTTTTTTTGCAGTAGCTACTTCGTTCCATTTTTCAACGACATTTAAAAATTCAGACACTGCTTGTCCGCGTTCGTCACTAGATAATGTTTTCCATGCTGCCCAATCAATAGAACGTAAATCATGTAAACAATACCAGCCATCTAACGTTGTTGTTGCTTCACTCATTCTATTCACCTCAGTTAATGATATTTTACACGTTAACTATAGCATATATAGGATTAAAAACATCTACATAAAGTTTCAGCGCATAAAATTGTCACATTTAAATTTACTTGAAAATAGGAGGAGATAAGGCTTAAAGGGGCTTTATTTCTATGCTGAATTTTATGAAAATATAATCATTTTCATTTTATCTATTTTTTGGGAGCTATAAGTTTAAAATATAGAGGAAAAGCAGTATTCTTAAAGATAGAGTTTTTTAACATATGTAGGAGGGTTTATTCGTGAGCAACTTATTTACAACAGTAAAAGAAAAAGTTCAAGGAAAAGGCATTTCTATCGTACTTCCTGAAGGAACTGATGAAAGAATTTTAGGCGCTGCAGAGCGTTTAGCAAAAGAAGAGTTAGTAAAACCAATCTTAGTTGGTAATAAAGAAGAAATTAGCGCAAAAGCAGCTAGCATGAACTTAACATTAGCAGGCGTTGATATTTATGACCCAGCTACATACGAAGAAATGGATGCAATGGTAGCATCTTTCGTTGAACGCCGTAAAGGTAAAGCAACAGAAGAAGATGCTCGCAAAATCCTTAAAGACGAAAACTACTTCGGTACGATGCTTGTATACATGGGCAAAGCACAAGGTTTAGTAAGTGGTGCAGCTCACTCTACAGCTGATACAGTTCGTCCAGCACTTCAAATTATTAAAACAAAACCAGGAGTTACAAAAACTTCAGGCGTATTCATCATGGTACGTGAAGAAGAGAAGTATGTATTCGCTGATTGCGCAATTAACATTGCACCAAACAGCCAAGATTTAGCTGAAATTGGTATCGAAAGTGCGAAAACTGCTGAACTATTCGGTATTGACCCACGCGTTGCTATGTTAAGCTTCTCTACAAAAGGTTCTGCGAAATCTCCAGAAACAGAAAAAGTTGTAGAAGCAACTCGCATTGCAAAAGAAATGGCTCCTGAATTAACTTTAGATGGAGAATTCCAATTCGATGCTGCATTCGTACCATCTGTAGCTGAGAAGAAAGCTCCAGGTTCTACAATTAAAGGTGATGCTAACGTATTCGTATTCCCAAGCTTAGAAGCTGGTAATATCGGCTACAAAATCGCTCAACGCTTAGGTAACTTCGAAGCAGTAGGACCAATCTTACAAGGTTTAAATATGCCTGTAAATGATCTGTCTCGTGGATGTAACGAAGAAGAAGTGTACAAGTTAGCTTTAATTACAGCAGCTCAAGCACTTTAATTCTATAACGAATTAATATGAAAAAAGACCATCCTATTTCTTTTGAAATGAGGGTGGTCTTTTTGGTTTCTATTTTTCTAAACCAAGTGCCTTATTATTACGGTCAATAATACGTTGTAAATTCGTCTCATATAAAGGAACTTCATCTACTGTTAGCTGAGATGGTGTTAACTTTGGCGCGAATTGTTGCAACGTTTTTAAAAGGCGCATCATTAAATCTTGCACTGTAATTGTTTCGCCAAGTAATTCAGATAGTGAAGCCATCGTACTCGGTACAATTTCAGGATACGTAAATCTTGTTTCTTCGCCTTGAATTGCTACGTTGTAAAAATCACGAACGAGTGCGGCACGCTCAGATCCGCTTCCTGTCGCACATAAGTAAATTTGTACAGCAACGCCTCCGCGAATACGACGCTGAGAAATACCAGCAAATTTTTGATCGCGAATGCTCAAATCGTAGCTACCAGGACAATAAGAACCAACAATTTCTTTTGCTTCGATAGTAACATCGTAATCTTTTAACATTTCCTTAATTAAATGCCACATCGTATCGTATCCAAGGTCGATATCGATACCCTTTTCTGTTTCTTGGAATAAAAGTGATACGTTTAAAACACCTTCATCAAGTACGACAGCAAGTCCACCAGAATTACGAACGATAACATTGAAGTCGTTTTCTTTTAAAAAGGAAATACCTTCTTCTAAATGTGGTAGGCGTGAATCTTGAATGCCAAGAACAATTGTATTGTGATGAACCCAAGAGCGCATTGTTGCAGCGGATAGACCATTTCCAATACTTGTGCATAACGTGTCATCCATTGCGAATGACTGAAGTGCATGGAAAGTTGGTCCTAAACTAGACTGATCTACAATACGCCACTTTGGCTGAGATAAAATCGAACGGGAATTGCTCATATAACTAACCCCTTATTTTTAAAATGACAATCTCTATTATAGCAAAAAATGTAGAAAGGGGTTTTCTCATATATAAAGGGAAGTTTAGAGGTGAAAGAATAAAAAGGATGCATTGCATGCATCCTTTTTATTCTGCAATTTTTTCTAAGTTACCGTTTCGATCCATGCGGAAAGATGTTTGTGAGCGTTCCTCATCATCCATTACTGCTAATTTACGAGCACGGTTCATAATATTCATAAGTGTTTCGTAATCCTCTTGTACAGTATGAGATTGTTGTTCTAATTTTTCTAGTTTCTTTTCTAGTTCTTCATTTCGCAGGATTTGCGTTTTAATTTCTTGTTTCAATCTCGTATTCTCGTTTTCAAGAGCTGTTACTTTTATATTTGAAGATCCAACTGTTTGTAAAAAGTAAATAACATCTTGCATTGTTATTGAGCTTTTTGGAGCAGGGACAGTCGGCTTTTGATATGGAGTAGCTTCTGTATATTGAACAGCTGTTTCATACGGTACGTGTTCTTCATAATCAGTTATCGCCGCCGCTGAAGCTGGTGGTGTGTAAAGCAAACGTTTTTTTGTCTGTTCACCGCCCGCAGCACGCATTTTATCTTTACGATGTTTTTTTGCTAGTTGAAGAGCTTGTTCATAGCTATAGCGAACAACAGCATTCCAGCGGAAACCACAAGCAGCAGATGTGCGATTTAACTGATCTCCTACTTCTTCAAAAGCATTTAATTGAGTACTTCCTTCTCGAACATGGCGAAGCACCGTTTCAGCAAGTAATAAATCGTCCTCGTCTGTCCAAGCATCTTGTCTTACTTTCATAGATTCAACTCCCTTTCTTTTTATGAACTTCCTATTTTTATAATGGGCAAAAAAATGAGCTTTTATACAAAGCTTTTAAAAATATGGTAGATTTCAATGAAGAGAAGAAATGTGGCTATGAATGATGAAAGCTTTTGAAGGAGAAAATATAAAAAATAGGTGGCTTTATATAGGAATAGAGCTACGCCCGGAGACTTGCAACAAGCTTCAAAGAGCGGTAAAATACCATTTAGTGTTTATTTTTAAATGTACTTGTGAAAAGTTTAAAATAGAGGAAGTGTTATATATAATGGGAAACGAATTTCGTGTGTGTGATGATTGTCAGGCAACGAACGTTAAAACGTTGATTCCGAAGTTGAAAAAAGTAGATTCATGTGCAACGATTGAGGTTGCATGTCAGTCTTACTGTGGCCCTGGTCGTAAAAAATCATTCGCGTTTGTAAATAATCGTCCAGTTGCGGCTCCAACAGAAGACGAATTAATTGTAAAAATTGAAGCAAAATTAAATAAGTAAGAAAAAGAAGAGTGAACAGATTACTCTTCTTTTTTTATGTCCATAAGATAGCGTTTTGTATGAATTCGTATTTCAAAATAATGGTTGACAGTCTTTTGACGTGGTAGGTAGAATAGAAAGTGTCTGATTCTGATAATCATTATCACGAAAAAGGTCAATTCACCTAATTTTTTTATTATTATTTGAGAATAAATTTCATTTTATTAAATATATGTTGTTGGTTAGGATGGTTGAGGGATGGAAGCGAGCGCAAGGAGTATAGAACAGCAAGATGTGAATGTTAAAGAGATTAAGAGCAGACCGCTCGTTGCTTCTATTATTTTAATAGCAGGCACAATTTTGTTAGCTTTAAGTATGGCAGTTTCTATTTCGTTTGGTGCAGCAGATATTAGTTTAAAGACCGTTTGGCAAGCTGTATTTCAGTTTGATGGTTCCATAACGCACCATAACGTAATTCAAGAACTTCGCATGCCTAGAGCAATAGGGGGCGTAGTTGCAGGTGCTTTTTTAGCGGTATCAGGTGCAATTATGCAAGGTATGACACGAAATCCACTTGCATCTCCATCGTTAATGGGGATTACAGATGGTGCTGTATTCGGAATTGCAATTATGTATGCATTCTTCCCTAATTCACCTTATTTAATGTTTGTTATCGCATCTTTTATTGGAGCTGCGTTTGGAGCGAGCATTGTATATGGTATTGGGTCTTCTTCACCAGGTGGATTAACGCCTGTAAAATTAGCTTTAGCAGGTGCAGCAATTAGTGCTTTATTAGGGGCAATTTCATCTGGAATTGCATTGTATTTCAACCTTGCCCAAGAGGTAAGTATGTGGAATGCAGGCGGTGTTGCCGGAGTGAAATGGCAAAGTATTAATATGTTAGTACCGATTGGTCTTGTTTGTCTCATTATAGCAATTATGATGTCGAGATATATCACAATTTTAAGCTTTGGTGAAGAAATTGCGATTGGACTTGGTCAAAATACGACATTAATTAAATTTATCGGAACAGTACTTGTTCTTGTATTAACAGGTTCTGCGGTTTCTATGGCAGGATCAGTTGGATTTGTTGGACTTGTAATTCCGCATATGACTCGTTTCCTTGTAGGCTCAGATTATAGATGGGTTATTCCATGTTCTGCGGTCTTAGGTGGATTGCTAATTGAATGTGCAGATATGTTATCTCGCGTTATTAATCCACCATTTGAAACGCCAATTGGAGCAATTACAGCGCTAATTGGGGTGCCATTCTTCCTCTACTTAGCACGTAATGAAGGGAGAGGAAAGATGTGAGGACGAGCGTCTTAACAAAAAAGAACGTTTCTATTTTAACGATTTTAGTAGGATTAATTGTTGCTGTATTTTTAATAAGTTTAAATACAGGAACATTTAAAATTCCTCCAATAGATGTATTAAAGTCACTAGTTGGATTGGGTGCAGAAGATCAATCTGTTATTTTATTTGAATTTCGTATGCCGCGTATGGTTATTGCTATATTAGTTGGTTCTGCATTAGCTATGTCAGGTGCAATTTTGCAAGGGCTATCACGAAACCCACTTGCTGATCCAGGTATTATAGGTATTAACGCCGGAGCGGGATTAACAGTTGTTGTATTCGTCTACTTTTTCTTTGGAAAAGTTGGAACTGGTACATTTTTATCTGTATTTATCCTTCCATTCTTCGCGTTAGTTGGTGCGATATTAGCAGCGGTTATTATTTATTTACTAGCATGGAAAGACGGTGTTTCATCAACTCGATTAATTCTTGTTGGTATCGCTGTTGCAGCCGGATTTGGTGCGGTTAGTTTAATTTTCTCTATGAAGATGACATCTAACGACTTCCGTTTTGCAACGATTTGGTTGGCAGGAAGTTTATGGGGAACAGATTGGAAGTTCGTACTAAGTGTACTCCCATGGATGATTATTTTCTTACCACTTGCCATTAGTAAAGCGCACATATTAAATGTAATGAATTTAGGCGACTCTACAGCAGTTGGCCTTGGTGTAAACGTAGAAAAGGAAAGACGTAAATTATTATTTATTGCAGTTTGTTTAGCTGGTGCATCTGTTGCGGTGGCGGGAGGCATTGGTTTTATCGGTTTAATGGCTCCGCATTTAGCGAGACGCCTCGTTGGTGGTAAACATCAAATTATGTTACCAACGGCTGCATTAATAGGAACGTTCTTGCTTTTATTTGCAGATGTAATTTCAAGAAGTGTGTTACCAACTTCAGAAATACCGGTCGGTCTTGTTATTTCTGTAATTGGTGCACCATATTTCATATATTTACTTATGAGGACAAAATAAAGGGAGGCTTTTTGTATGGCAACTTTAGCAGTTGATGCGGTATCTGTTGGGTATAATGAAGGGTTAATTATAGATGGATTAACAGTTGAAATTCCGGAAGGACAAATTACAACGATTATTGGACCAAATGGTTGTGGGAAATCCACATTATTAAAAACGGCTTCTCGTATTTTGAAAGCAAAACGAGGTACTGTTTATCTTGATGGAAAAGCAATTGAGAAACAGCCAACGAAAGAAATCGCAAAGAAAATGGCGATTTTACCACAAACTGCAGAAGTGCCAACAGGCCTTACTGTGTTTGAACTTGTTTCATATGGACGTTTTCCTCATCAAAAAGGATTTGGAACATTGAAAGAAGAGGATTATCGCTACATTCATTGGGCACTTGAAGTGACGGGGATGACAGAATTCGCAAATCGTCCAGCAGAAGCTTTATCAGGTGGTCAACGTCAACGTGTATGGATTGCGATGGCTCTTGCACAAGGAACAGATTTACTTGTGTTAGATGAACCAACAACATACTTAGATATGGCTCATCAACTTGAAGTATTAAACTTACTGAAGAAATTAAACAAAGAAGAAGGCAGAACGATTGTTATGGTTATTCACGATTTAAATCATGCTTCTCGTTTCTCTGATCATATGATTGCATTAAAAGCAGGTAAGTTAATGAAACAAGGAACGCCAGATGAAGTTATGACGAGTGAAACACTTCGTAACGTATTTGAGATTGAAGCGCAAATCGTTCCATGTCCAGTAAACTGTAAACCAATTTGTTTAACATACGATTTAGCGATGATTAATAATCAATTGCGTAAAAAAGTATAATTAATAGAATTTCCCCCTCTTAAAGAGGTGAGAGGGGGAGTTCTAATGGACGTTGAGCTTCTTACCCACGGATGGGAAGTTGAACGCCCGTTAGAACGGGTTATAAACAACAATTAATAAATATATATTAATTAATTGTTGTTTTGTTTCTTATAGTTACATGCAAATTATAAGAGAAATACAGCTAGAAGGAGTCGGAATATGAAGAATTTTAAAATGGCACTATTAGCAATGGTACTAGTTGTTACTTCTGTACTATTTGCAGCTTGTTCTAACAAAGAAGAAGAAAAGAAAGCAGATGCGAAAACTGAAGAGCGCACTGTACAACACGCAAAAGGGGAAATTAAAATCCCTGCAAATCCAAAGAAAATTGCTGACCTTAGTGGTTCAACAGAAGAATTATTAATTTTCGGTATGAAACCGATTATTACTGCAAATACAACACAAGAAAAAATTGATTCACATATTGAGAAGAAATTGAAAGATGTAAAACCGGTTGGTTCTGCGTGGGGCGATAAAATTAACATCGAAGCAGTGGCTGCTGCAAAACCAGATTTAATTATTGTAAACAATCGTCAAGAAAAGATTTATGATCAATTATCTAAAATTGCACCAACAGTTATGTTAAAAACTCCATTAGACCAATGGCGTCCAAAATTCGAAGAAGTAGGTCAAATCTTCGGTAAAGAGAAAGAAACAAAAGAATGGTTCAAAAAGTATGATGAAAAAGCAAGCAAATTACATGACAAAATCGTTGCTAAAACTGGCGATGCAACATTCATGAAAATGGCTGCATATCCAAATGCATTCCGTGTATACGGTGACTACGGTTACGGTAGCGTAATCTTTGGTGATTTAAAATTACCAGCAGTTAAAGGTACACCAACTGATAAACCGTTAGTACAAATACAAAAAGAAGCTTTAATTGATTACAACCCAGATTACTTATTCGTATTTACAACTGGTGACGGTTCTCAGCGTCTAAAAGAATTCCAAGAAGAATCAATTTGGAAAAATATGAACGCTGTTAAAAACAACCATGTATTTACAATCAGTAATGAAGATGTAAACAAAGGATACTTCCCACTAGGTAAAGAAATGATCCTAGACGAAGTTACTGAGTTCATTTTAGGAAAATAATATATAAAGAAAAATCACCTTTGTTTTGGTAAAGGTGATTTTTCTTTATATAACAGGAATTAATATAGTCTTTCATTTCTTTCTGTTTCCTATATCGTTTATAATATATAGTAAGAATGCAGTAAAGAAAGGGGGATGTCGGAAAGTGGTATATTTAAACGACAAACTCAGCGAAACAAAAGTGTTTAAAGACCCAGTACATAAATATGTACACGTGCGTGATCGCGTTATTTGGGATTTAATCGGAACGAAAGAATTTCAACGCTTGCGCCGTATTAAGCAGCTTGGTACGACATTTTTTACATTTCACGGTGCTGAGCATAGTCGCTTTACTCATTCGTTAGGTGTATATGAAATTATTCGTCGTATGATTGATGATGTGTTTGATGGCAGACCGAACTGGAATGCTGAAGATAGATTGTTATGTTTATGTGCGTCATTACTTCATGATGTCGGTCACGGCCCATTTTCTCACTCGTTTGAAAAAGTATTTTCGTTAGATCATGAGAAATTTACGCAAAAGATTATCGTTGGTGATACGGAAATTAATCGTGTGTTAAGCCGTGTGGATAAGGATTTCCCGCAAAAGGTAGCAGATGTAATTGCGAAAACATCTACTAATAAATTAGCGATTAGTATGATTTCGAGCCAAATTGATGCCGATCGTATGGATTATTTATTAAGAGATGCATATTTTACTGGTGTAAAGTATGGGAACTTTGATATGGAACGTATACTGCGTGTCATGCGCCCGTACGGTAATCAAGTTGTCATTAAAAATAGTGGTATGCATGCTGTAGAGCATTATATTATGAGCCGTTATCAAATGTATTGGCAAGTATATTTTCATCCGGTAACACGTAGTGCAGAAGTAATTTTAACGAAGATTTTACACCGAGCTAAATCACTGCATGAGAAGTATTATGCGTTTAAAAATCATCCTGTTCATTTCTATTCTTTATTTGAAGAAGAAGTGACAGTAGAGGATTATTTAAAGTTAGACGAGAACGTAATGTATTATTACTTCCAAGTATGGCAAGAGGAAGAAGATCCGATTTTAAGTGACTTATGCCGTCGTTTTATGAATCGAAATCTATTTAAATATGTGGAGTTTACAGATAAGCACGGTTTAGATAATTGGATGGAGCTAAGTAGCTTATTTAAAAAGATTGGACTCGATCCAGAGTATTACTTAGTTGTGGATTCAACATCGGATTTACCGTATGACTTTTACCGCGCAGGAGAAGAAGAAGAGCGTCTGCCAATCTTACTTCTTATGCCGAACGGGGAACTTAGAGAGCTTTCGCGTGAATCGGATATTGTTGAGGCAATTACAGGTAAGAAGCGAACGGATCAAAAGCTATTCTATCCGCATGATTTAATCTATGAAGATGGAAGAAAAGGAAAATATAAAGAGAGAATTATCGAGTTGTTAGAAGGAAAGAAATAAGAAGCAGCAAAGAGCTGCTTCTTATGAAAAAACTTGAAATTATTTGTCGCTTAAGCGTTTTCCGCCAACTGCATAATGGTTTTTAGACATTTCTTCGATGAAAACAACGATGTTTTCTTCAGGAGCACCAGTTGTTTCGCTTACTGCTGCTGTTACTTTCTCAGCAAGAGCTTTCTTTTGTTCTTCTGTGCGTCCTTCTAGCATTTTCACTGTTACGTATGGCATGTATAATCGCTCCTTTTATGTAAGTTACACTCTTATTATAGCGGATTATGAGGAAGAACAATCGGAAAAACAAATAATTTCTTTTTTTGACATATGGAAGAGGAGATGAGTTATGGATCAGTTATTTAGATACCCATTGCAACAAATTCCATTGGTAGCAATGGCGATTATTATTGCGCTATCTGTGCATGAATTTGCACATGCGTATGTTGCATATAAATTTGGAGACGATACAGCGAAAAAGCAAGGACGTTTAACATTATCACCGATGGCTCATTTAGATCCTATCGGTATGATTGCTGTACTAATTCTTGGATTCGGTTGGGCAAGACCAGTACCTGTTAATCCGTATAACTTTAAAAGACCGCGTCTTGCGGGAATATTAGTTTCTATTGCGGGACCGATAAGTAATCTTATCTTAAGTGCAATAGGTTTAATTATTTGGTATAGCTTAATAACGTTTGGTGTGTTAGATGCGATGCCACTTGCAGTAGCAGATACGCTGGATCAATTTTTCCAAATTTTTATTATGCTTAATATTGTTTTACTTGTATTTAATTTATTACCAATCCCGCCACTTGATGGGTATCGCGTTGTGGAAGATTTAGCACCAGCAAATATTCGTGCGAAAATGACACAGTATGAAAAGTATGGATCAATTGCGTTATTAATTCTTGTTATTACACCGCTTAGCAATTACACAATTCAACCTATTTTCAATGTTGTTATTCCATATGTATTAGTATTTTTACAAAATATCATTGCGCCTATTTTCAGGCTTTTTTAATCATTAAGCGAGGAGGAGTTTACATATGACAGAGAAAAAGAAAAAAATCGGTTTTAATATCGTGAAAAATGATTCAACAGATGGACATGGTGGTTTTGGCGTTGGGGCATTAAGTTTAGAAAATATTTCTCCTGTATTTGTTGATGTATTAGAGAAAACTGCGTTCGTTGATATCGGTGCGATGCATGCGCGTAGTACAGTAGAAAAAGGAATTAAGTTTTTAACAAATAAAGATGAAGTTCCAAACGGAAAACCGTTTTGGCTTGTTTGGGTAACAATTGAAAGAACACCAAACGGTGCTTATTACGCAGGTGCAACAGCCTGTGAAATGACAGTTGATCGTGAAATTCGCCGCGGATATAAATCACTTCCAGAGCATGTAAATAAAATGGATAAATCCCTAAAGCGTCACATCATGATTGATCATATGGATGAATCATCTAAAAAAGTACTTGGTACATTCTTAAAAGAGCATAATGAAGCAATTTGGAACGAATCTAGTGAAGAATTGCGCCACGCATTATTAGGCGAATAAAAATAGCTGACGGATTTCCGTCAGCTATTTTTTTACCACGGGAGATATTTTTTCCACCAACCCGTCTTTTTCTTCTCTTCACTAACCTTTTCGAACTCTTCCTTATCATCAACGTGATCCATACAATACTCTGTTGGCTCTGTACCTTTTGCGAAATACATTTTCACAGAAATGGGACAATTTTTTGTAGCAATCTTACCGTTTTCAGGATTAACATCGACTGCAACAACATCTGCTGGTTGTTTAAACTCTTGTTTAGGCTGTCCATCTAATCCTTTTTCCATTGTATCGGTCCATATTTTTTTTGCGTATCCTTGTTCTGCTACGTTTGAAATGGATTTAGGTTGATCGTATCCAATCCAAACCCCTGTTACAAGTTGTGGGGTAAATCCAATCATCCAACTATCAGTTTCTGTAGAACCAGACTTTCCAGCATATGTTCTTGATAGTTTTGATAACATCGATTGACCGGTCACAGCGGCATAACTGCTTAGTTTTTTATTAAACATACCTGCCATCATTTCTTCCATCACAAAGGCTTTGCTTTTATCTAGAACTTGTTTACTTTCTAAATGAGCGTCGTATAGCATATTTCCTTCATGATCAACGATGCGCCTTATAAAGATTGGTTTTACTTCTTTCCCGCCGTTTGCAAACATGCTATAAGCATTGACCATTTCAATTGGTTTTACAGGAGATGTGCCGAGAGCAAGAGACGGAACATCTTTTAATGCGCTAGTAATACCGAATTGCTTCGCTGTTTTTGTAAGAATGTCTTCGCCTAAAAATAGATTTGTCTTCACAGCATATACGTTATCAGAAACAGCGAGTGCTTGTGCCATTGTCACAAAGTCGTCTGCATAATAGTTTTTATAATTTTTCGGTTTATATTTGGAAACACCGTCACCTAAAGTGAATACAGTATATTCGCTTTTTAAGCGCGTAGCAGGGGTGAATCCTCGTTCTAAGGCTGCGTAATATAGGAATGGCTTAAATGTAGAGCCGGGCTGACGAGCGGCTTGTGTAGCTCTGTTAAATTGACTCGTATTATAATCAGTTCCACCAACAAGGGCAGCCACTTCACCCGTTTTTGGATTCATAGAGACGAGGGCAGTTTGGATGTTTGTTGTTTCAGGTATATGATTTTTTACAGCTTGCTCTGCTACAGATTGTAATTTAGGGTCTAGCGTTGTATAAATACGTAAGCCACCTCGCTGTAAGGCTTGCTCATCTAATCCGATATCCCGAAGAAGAGAAGCTTGTACAGCATCTTGGAAATAAGGTGCGACCTCTGCAACTTTTTTCGTATCCAATGAAGCAAAAGTAAGTGTTTCCTTTTTTGCTGAGGTAGCTTGCTGTTTTGTAATATAACCTTGTTCTACCATTTCATCTAGTATGAGAGATTGACGCCCTTTAGCACGCTCCTCTTTTAAAAAGGGAGAGTAGAAGCTAGGTCCTTTCGGAATACCTGCGAGCATACTAGCTTCTGCTAATGTTAATTCTTTTGCAGTTTTATCGAAATACAGGCGAGAAGCAGCTTCGATTCCGTAAGCACCATGCCCGTAATAAATTGTATTTAAATATCCTTCTAAAATATGATTTTTATTATAGTTCACTTCAAGGCGAACGGTATACATTGCCTCTAATAGTTTACGCTTCCACGTTTTATCATGATCTAAGTATAGGTTACGAGCATACTGTTGTGTAATAGTACTAGCACCTTGTACTTTTGCCATTGCTTTTAAATCGGCAACAATGGCACCAACAATGCGCTTTATATCAAATCCATGATGTTTGTAGAATCGTTGATCTTCAATAGATAGTGTTGCCTCTTTTACATAAGGAGAAATTTCATCAAGAGATACATTATAGCGCTTTTGTGTTTCATTACTTTGTCCTATAACAGTGTCATCATTAGCGTAAAAGACACTCGTTTGCGGCACTGCAACAGGGGGAGGCCCCATAATTTTTGCAGCTATAATGATAATAAAAAAGGAAAAAACGAAAAAAAGAACACAAGAAAACATTACGGTGAAGAAAAGACGTTTATATTTTTTAAGTTTTGGATTCATAGTTTGATCCATCTTTTTCAGCCCCTCATTAATACAAGCATTATTGTATTAGTATTGAGGGTTTTCGTTTATTTTAAACAATGAAATTTTGAAAACAAAAAAGCCCCTTCAATTAAGAAAGGAGCTCAAAGGCACGTGCTGGCCAATCGGTAATGATGACATCTACACCATAGTCAATCATAGTTTGTAAATCTTTATATTCATTAATAGTGTAAGGACGAAAAACGTATCCTTGCCCCTGTGCTAATTGGACAAACTCTTTCGTTAATAATTGAAAGTTTGGATGTAATCCAGTCGCCTCGCGCCTTTTTGCTTCAGCAATAGGATCTGCAAGTGGTGTATCGTACAAAATCGCTCTTGGAATTTCTGGAGCAATTTCTGCTAATAATGAAACGGAATCGTGGTTAAATGATGAAAATACAATTTGATTGGATAGATGATATTCACGAACAAGAGCAACAACTTTTTCTTCAATATTTGGATAATGAAGAACATCTGTTTTTAATTCAATGTTAAGTTGTAAATTTGTTGTAGAGAGCCAAATAAATACTTCTCGTAATGTTGGGATTTTCGCCTCATGGAAAGAAGGATCTTTATGGCTACCAGCATCTAAAGCTTGTAATTCCTCTACAGTTTTCTCAGAAACAAGTCCCACGCCATTTGTTGTGCGGTCCACCGTTTCATCATGAATAACAACTAGTTCACCATCTTTTGATAGATGAACATCAAGTTCAATTCCGTGAGCCCCAATGCGTTCAGCCTCTTGGAAGGCAATCATCGTATTTTCTGGGTGTGTTCCTTTTACCCCGCGATGAGCGAAAATAAGTGTTTTATTCATGTGGAAATCTCCTTATCATCTCTTTTCTTTTATTATGAAACTGCTTTGAGAAAAATACAATTCATATGACAAACATTTACAAAAGTATAACAGTTGCACAAAAGTTAACGTTAACGTAAAATGTAATAATCGGTGAAGGGAGGAATACACATGTATAAAATCGATGAAGTAACAAAGCAAGTTGGTTTAACAAAGCGTACACTTCGTTATTATGAGGAAATTGGTTTAATTCATCCCCCAGAACGCAGTGAAGGGAATATTCGCCTGTATACAGACGAGGACATTGCGAGAATTAAAAGGATTGTGGAAGCGAAAGAAGTACTAGGAATTACGCTTCAAGAAATGCAACATTTCTTATCGTTAAAAGAAAGAATGGAACAAAGAAGAAATAGTGAGAATCCGCGTGACCGTGAAGTGATTCAAGAAATTAAAGAGATGCTTGAAAAACAAGTGCAAACGTTAGACGAAAAAATGGAGCAAATGCAGCGTGTTAAGGCAGAGCTAGAGGATAGTTTAAGCCGTGCAGTTACATTTTTAGAGAATACAAAAGGAGAGTAATCAAAATGGAGAGCAAACAAAAATTAGGGAGATTGATTACAGTGGTGGCTACCTTCCTTGCCTTTTCAGGTATAGGAGTAGTCGACCCAATTTTACCAAGTATTGCTGAACAAATTGGTGCTTCGCATTGGCAAGTCGAGATGTTATTTACAGCATATATTTTAACGATGGCAATTATGATGTTACCAGCTGGAATATTTGCATCAAGATTTGGTGATAAACGAATGATGACGATCGGTCTTGCGATTGTAACTGTATTTGCATTTATATGTGGTATATCGCAAACGATTGCTCAATTATCTCTTTTCCGCGCGGGGTGGGGATTAGGAAACGCGATGTTCTTTGCAACGGCGATGACATTATTAATTGCATTAAGTAAAGAAGTTCATGAAGCAGTAGGATTATATGAAGCAGCTATCGGTTTAGGGATGGCAGGTGGCCCATTGTTAGGTGGTATATTAGGTGGACATTCTTGGCGTTACCCATTTTTTGCGACGAGTATTTTAATTTCTTTAGCATTTATTTTAGTTTTCTTTTTTGTAAAAGAACCGGAGCGAAAAGTGAAGCGTAAAGCAGCAGGCGTAGGGGAATTACTTAACCTGGTGAAATATAAACCGTTTATGCAAGGTGCCATTTCCGGGATGTTATATTACTACGGATTTTTCGTCGTGTTAGCATATTCACCACTTATTATGCATTTATCTGCTATTCAATTAGGATTTGTATTTTGCGGATGGGGATTAGCATTAGCTTACGGATCAGCAATTTTAGCGCATAAGCTAGAAGGTAAATATGAACCAAAAACATTGTTAAAAGGTAGTTTACTTGTATTTGCGATTTTCTTAATTGCACTATTCTTCGTTAAAATCATGTGGTTACAAATCGTGTTAATCGTTCTATCAGGATTAGCATCAGGCTTAAATAACGCGTTATTTACAAGTTATGTAATGGATATTTCACCTTATGAAAGATCTGTTACATCAGGTGTTTATAACTTCGTTCGTTGGTTAGGGGGTGCGATTGCTCCAATTTTATCAGGAGTCATCGGTCATACAGTTTCACCACAAAGTCCGTTTTTAGTCGGTGGAATTGTTGTGTTAGTTGGTTGCGTAATGATCTTAATTCCGATTCGTAAACCGGTAGAAATAGAGACAAAAACCCTTTCTTAAGAAAGGGTTTTCTTTCCTATTACAGAGCAATCCCTTTTCACATATATGTTAGAACCCTCTGACTAAAATATATTTTCGGTATTTTTTTACTTTTAACTATACTTTTTGGATGTTTTGTTTTATTTTTGTTAGGGGACATTAATGATGTCCCTATTATAAATTTGCATTGAAAGGCGTGATTGTACGATGGAACTATGGTTCACTGAAAAACAAACAAAGCATTTTGGAATTACGGCGCGTATTAACCGCACATTACATACGGAGCAAACAGAATTCCAAAAACTTGATATGGTTGAAACGGAAGAGTTCGGAAACATGCTTATTTTAGATGGCATGGTTATGACAACAGAAAAGGACGAGTTCGTTTATCATGAAATGGTAGCGCACGTACCTTTATTTACACATCCAAACCCTGAAAACGTATTAGTAGTAGGCGGTGGCGATGGTGGTGTTATTCGTGAAGTATTAAAACACCCAAGCGTAAAGAAAGCAACTCTTGTTGAAATTGATGGAAAAGTAATTGAGTACTCTAAACAATACTTACCATCAATTGCAGGCGCATTAGATGATGAGCGTGTAGAAGTAAAAGTAGGAGACGGTTTCCTACACATCGCAGAAAGCGAAAACGAATATGACGTAATTATGGTAGATTCTACTGAGCCAGTAGGTCCAGCAGTAAACCTATTTACAAAAGGCTTCTACGCTGGAATTTCAAAAGCGTTAAAAGAAGATGGTATTTTCGTTGCCCAAACGGACAACCCTTGGTTTACACCAGAACTAATTACAACTGTGTTTAAAGACGTAAAAGAGATTTTCCCAATTACTCGTCTATACACAGCAAACATTCCGACGTATCCAAGTGGACTTTGGACGTTCACAATCGGATCTAAAAAACATGATCCATTAGAAGTAAGTGAAGAGCGTTTCCACGAAATCGAAACGAAATACTACACAAAAGAATTACACAATGCAGCATTCGCATTACCGAAATTTGTTGGCGATTTAATTAAGTAAGAGCGTTAAATTGAAATAAATAAAGTGTAAGTAACTCATTTAAGGTGTTTGTCTAGAAGGCTTGAACATGCTAGTTACTTACACTGCTACAAATGAAGTAGTCTTCTTGTGATAACAAGAAGGCCCAGGTAAATCGAGAAAGAGGAGCAATGCGCTCCAAATTTGAGAAATAGTGAAAGGTTGGGATACCTTAAGTTCCACATAAGGAGGAAAAGAATATGCGTTTTGATGAAGCTTATTCAGGTAAAGTATTTATTAAAAGTCATCCAAGTTTTGAAGAGTCAGAGGCAGTTATTTACGGGATGCCTATGGATTGGACAGTAAGTTTCCGTCCAGGATCTCGCTTTGGCCCTGCACGTATTCGTGAAGTATCAATCGGTCTTGAAGAATATAGTCCGTATTTAGATCGTGAACTAGAAGAGGTAAAATATTTTGATGCGGGTGATATCCCATTACCATTTGGGAATCCACAGCGCAGCATAGACATGATTGAAGAATATGTAACAAAACTATTAGATGCCGGTAAGTTTCCACTAGGTCTCGGCGGAGAGCACTTAGTGTCTTGGCCAATTTTTAAGGCAATGGCAAAAAAATATCCGGATTTAGCAATCATCCATATGGATGCTCATACTGACTTACGTGAGTCATATGAGGGAGAGCCTTTATCCCACTCTACACCAATTCGTAAAGTGTGCGATTTAATTGGTCCGGAAAACGTATATTCTTTCGGTATTCGTTCTGGAATGAAGGAAGAATTCGAATGGGCAAAAGAAGTAGGTATGAACTTATATAAATTTGACGTATTAGAACCGTTAAAGGAAGTATTACCGAAACTTGCAGGACGCCCAGTCTATGTCACAATCGACATCGACGTATTAGACCCAGCTCACGCTCCTGGAACAGGAACATTAGAAGCTGGAGGTATCACATCTAAAGAACTATTAGAGTCCATCGTAGCAATTGCAAATTCAAATATAAAAGTAGTCGGAGCAGACTTAGTAGAAGTAGCTCCAGTCTACGATCATAGTGATCAAACACCAATCGCAGCAAGCAAATTCGTGCGGGAAATGCTGCTCGGTTGGGTTAAATAAAAGCGTAGGCAGCTCGCTCAGAATCGCAGGTCATTGGAACGCTCGACCGAGAAGCGCTTTTGGCTTCGAACGAGAGTGTGAAATGGCCGGAGATTCTAGTTGCCGTAGCTGGATAAAATAAAAGCGCAAGCGGCTCGCTCAGAATGTGAGGGGGATGGAGCTTCAGACGTAGAGGCGTTTTTTGCCTCGAAGGAAGAAGCGAAGCCACCGATCATTCTAGCCGCTGTAGCTGGATAAAGTAAAAGTGAAGCCGACTCAAAAAGTATTTTGAGCCGGCTTCTTTTATTAATAGGTAGGTTATTATTGTCTTATTTAGTAGTTAAGTCGATATCCTTTGTCGAAACGTCGATATATGCGGAGTTGTGTTCGATATAATTTCACTTACCGTCACGCGACATAAAAAAGAGCTATTCTCAAACGATGAGAATAGCTCCCTTTCTTTACGCAACTTTCTCTTCCGAAGTAATTCCGCGAATTTCATCAGCAGAACGGATTGGATATTTGCGGAACACAATAGAACCGACGTATCCAACAATAGTGGTAACGATTCCACATAATACGGCAGCAATCGTTACTTTTATTACATCATTAAATCCGAACAGTACGAGAAGTCCTGGAATTGGTGATGCTGTCCCTGGTGCATTATTAACGAGCTGGAATAGCGACGTAATAATACCGGCAAGCGCACCGCCAACAAAGTTTGTCATATAGATAGGAATTGGATTTGCTGAGACAACATCGGCCTGTGTTAACGGCTCGATTGCCACGGCGATTGTATCTTTCTTTGAACAGATTTTTAGTCGTTTAAAGAAAATGAAGTTCATTGGGGCAGAAGCTGCTACGGCAAGACTACCAATTGCCATTGGTAAACCAGTTAATCCAAGCATTGCAGTTAGTGCCATAGAACTTAATGGAGATGTAGAAATAACTGTTATTAATCCACCAAGCATAATACCCATAATGATAGGACTTTCTGTAGTTGCAACTGAAATCATAGAACCGATTTTACCAAGTGTTGCGTTAACGAGTGGATCCATAAGCATGGCCATTCCGCGTGAAATTGGTGCAGCGATAAATAGGATTGCTAAAAACTCTACACCAGCTGGTAATTTCTTTTCGAGAAACTTCACGACGAAGGCACAAACGTATCCAGCGAAAAATCCTGGTAAAATACCGAATCCGCTAGTAGCGATACCGATTAAAACAGCGTATACGGGTGAGACACCGATTGCTAATGCGACTAAAATTGCCGCTGCGACACCGCTCATGCTACCAGAAGCTACTCCTACTGATTGTAAAAAGTCATTATGAAACATTTCTCCACCAATATAACGGTGAAATGCTTCAATAAGAAAACTTGCGATTGCTGCATTAGCTAAAGCGCCCATTGCTTTCATTCCGTAAGGCGCACGGTAACTGAAAAGTGTAAATAGACAAAGTA
This sequence comes from Bacillus sp. 41-22, assembly GCF_025809295.1. Taxonomy (NCBI): domain Bacteria; kingdom Bacillati; phylum Bacillota; class Bacilli; order Caryophanales; family Bacillaceae; genus Bacillus; species Bacillus sp. 41-22. The sequence continues at coordinate 5,130,007 of NZ_CP084035.1, read as the reverse complement.
CAACAAGTAATAGTGCTAAACCTTGCAAGATAGCCATTTGAAAATTGTCTCCTTTGATTTTTGTAATAAAAATTTGTATCATTCAATAATAATATAAAAGTTTGTTAAACGGAAAAATTTTTTATTGGGAAATCGCTGTAAGGTGAAAAACTCTTACAATAATGTAAGGAAAGTGTAAGGCATTTCGATAGAGTATAGTATGCCTTTTTTCGTATAATACAGGTATAGACATACGGCTAGTGAGAAAGCAGTGCAAACAGGAGGCGCATTTATGAAATTGGTAATTAAAGTTTTAGCTGTGTTCGCCATTATTTTAGGTGGAACAGCATATTATTTAAACACGAAAACAGAAGGTGTGCATGCTTTTGTAGACAACTTCTTTTCAAATAAAGAAATACAAGATTATTATGCTGTTATAGATAAAAGTGAGAAAAAAGACGATGAATATTTGTATACATTTAAAGGGTATACAGAAGATGGAAAGCTACAAGTTATTAAAAGAATGGTGAACCGTGAATTGCATACGGGTGCTTTTATAAAAATTTATGCAAAAGGTATGCAGGGAAAAGGATGGGCTGAAATCTCGAAAGAATCAATCCCGCAAAAAGCGTTGCAAAAAATAGAAAAACCATAAAAGGAGCGAATCGTTCGCTCCTTTTTTAGTGCGTTAAAATGGTGATAGCTGAACTTTCTTTATTAGAAATGATTTTTGCCCTTCCGCCAATTGGGAAAGTAAAGATTGGAGTTGTATGTCCGAAACTGGCATTCGCAATAATAGGGATATGAGCAAGTTCAGGCTTTGAAGCAATCATTTCTTGAATGTCCTCTATCATACATTCTGTTCCTTTTTGCATTCTTCCTATAACGATGCCTTTTACGTATTCAAAATCAGTTTGCTGCATAAGAGAATGTAAATATCGATCGAAAGTTTTAAGTGTAGCTTTTCCCGTTAAACTATCTTCTTCAAGAAATAAAACTTTATTTCTTAAGCTTGGCATATATGGTGTACCTTGTAGTAAATTCAAAGTGCTCATATTTCCGCCGATAATATCCCCTGTAGCTTCTCCTTCTTGAATCGAAACATATCCTTCATTTTTAATAAATTCTCGATTTTCTTGATCCATATACCAAGAGTCATCGCTCCAAGTTTCAGCTGGTAGTATTTCAATAGGTTCATGAGAAGTTAAGCACTTTAAAAAGTAATCGGTCGTATAATCGAGCCCTTTCTCCATTCCAAATGAAGAGAAGTGAGGACCTGAATATGTAACTAAGCCTGTTTTAGCATAAATCGCGTTACTTAAAGCGGTAATATCAGAATAACCGCAGAAAATTTTCGGATTTTCTCGAATTAAATCATAATCGAGATGTTTCAATAAACCATTAGAGTTGTATCCGCCAAGTGTCGTCAAAATGGCTTTTACATTAGGATCTCTAAATGCTTCGTGGAGGTCTTGAACTCGTGAAGAAATAGAAGAGGAAGCGAATCGATCTATCTCATCAGCATATTTTGAGAATGTAACTTGAAAGCCTATGTCGGTTAATCTTTTTATAGCAAGGTCTCTGTTTTCATTTGAGACAATACTTAAACTACAAGATGGTGAAATAACCCTTATTTCATCACCTTTTTTTAATTTTGTTAGTAGCACCAAATTCCCCCCTTTAAATGAAAGAATATTTAGATTTAAAAAATATTTTAACATATGAAATAAAGTGAAGGTGAATTATTTTTTGAAAAGGAGTTTTCCTGATTTTTCAGCAGACAGACAGAGTCTTTTTTTGATATGATAGGAAAAGTGATTTATTATAAGTAGTATTTAATATCTATAACATTTGAAGGGTGTGCAAGACGTGAAGAAACAACTTGCAGGCTTGCCGGTACACGTTCATTTCGTAACAGAAATCCGTGAAGGGGCGAGGAAGGAAACCGTTGCTTTTGAAGCAAATGGTCAATACTATGTAAAAGGTCAAGGTACATATATAACATTCCAAGAGCCGAACGAACAAGGCGAAGTGAAAACAATTATTAAAATTCAAGATGAACAAGTTCTCATTATGCGTTCAGGTGCTATTTCTATGCGTCAGACGCATGTGAAAGGTGAATGGACAACTGGTACGTATACGAGTGAACTTGGTACGTTTGCATTGCAAACGAAAACTGATAACGTTCTTTTTAAATGGTCGGATGAAAAGAAAAAAGGACAACTCTTCTTAACGTACGCATTGCTTCTAAGTGAACAAGAAGCTGGCAGATATACAATTACACTTAATTTGAAGGAGGCAAAATAATGAATTCTTTAGAACAAGTAAAAGGATTGATTAAAGAAGAAATTCAAGCTGCTGTATTAAAGGCAGAACTAGCGACAGAAGAACAAATTCCAAACGTTGTATTAGAATCTCCAAAAGATAAAACAAATGGTGACTTCTCTACAAATATGGCAATGCAACTTGCACGCGTTGCGAAAAAAGCACCTCGTATGATTGCAGAAGAATTAGTTGCAAACTTCGATAAAGCAAAAGCTTCTATTGAAAAAATTGAAATCGCTGGTCCTGGTTTCATTAACTTCTACATGGATAATAGCTACTTAACAGACTTAATCCCAACAATCGTTAATGCTGGTGAAGCATACGGTGAAACGAATACTGGTAAAGGTGAAAAAGTACAAATTGAGTTCGTATCTGCGAATCCAACAGGCGATCTTCACTTAGGACATGCACGTGGTGCGGCAGTAGGTGACACTTTATGTAACGTATTAGCAAAAGCAGGATATGATGTATCTCGTGAGTACTACATTAATGATGCTGGTAACCAAATTCATAACTTAGCTCTTTCTGTTGAAGCTCGTTACATGCAAGCTTTAGGTTTAGAGAAAGAAATGCCAGAAGACGGTTACCATGGTGCGGACATCATTGGAATTGGTAAACGCTTAGCTGAAGAGTTTGGCGATCGTTATGCAAAAGCTGATGCAGAAGAAAGTTATGAATTCTATCGTTCATACGGTTTAAAATATGAGTTAGCAAAACTTCAAAAAGATTTAGCAAGCTTCCGTGTTAACTTCGATGTGTGGTTCTCAGAAACATCATTATACAAAAACGGAAAAATTGATCAGGCTCTTGCTGTATTAAAAGAGCGTGACGAAATCTTTGAAGAAGGCGGAGCAACTTGGTTCCGTTCAATGACTTACGGTGACGACAAAAACCGTGTATTAATTAAAAATGACGGTTCTTACACATACTTAACGCCAGATATCGCTTATCACCGTGATAAATTAGAGCGTGGTTTCGATAAGCTAATCAACATTTGGGGTGCTGACCACCACGGTTACATTCCTCGTATGAAAGCTGCTATTCAAGCACTAGGTTACGATAAAGAAACACTTGAAGTAGAAATCATCCAAATGGTACAACTGTACCAAAATGGTGAAAAAATGAAAATGAGTAAGCGTACAGGTAAAGCAGTTACACTTCGTGAGCTTATGGAAGAAGTAGGCGTGGACGCAATGCGATACTTCTTCGCAATGCGTAGCGGTGATTCTCATTTAGACTTCGATATGGACTTAGCTGTATCAAAATCTAATGAAAACCCAGTATACTATGCACAATATGCACATGCTCGTGTATGCAGTATCCTTCGTCAAGGTGAAGAGTTAGGATTAGCTACAGGCGGAGACGTAAATTACAAACTTGTTACTTCTGAGAAAGAAGTAGAGTTACTGAAAAAACTTGGTGAATTCCCAGCTGTAGTTGCGGATGCAGCGCAAAAACGTCTGCCACACCGCATTACAAGCTATGCATTTGAATTAGCTGCAGCATTACACAGCTTCTACAATGCAGAAAAAGTATTAAACCAAGATAACTTAGAATTAAGTAAAGCTCGTTACGAATTAATGAAAGCAGTACGCACGACACTTCAAAATGCATTAGCAATCGTAGGAGTATCTGCACCAGAAAAAATGTAATAAAGAAAAGATGTCTATTTTTGTTTAGAATTGATATACAAGTTGATATATAAACTTCTGATCAGTCTATAGACTGATCAGAAGTCAAAGAAAGAAGAGCACCGAAAAGTCGTGTGGCTTGATAAGGGGAAGTTGAAACAGAAAAAGAGATGGCAAAGCTATCTCTTTTTCTGTGCCAATTTTCTAATCTAAATACATGTGACAAATATATGTTATGGTGATGGAGTGAAAATAGTAAAATACCAATTAACTATTGATTTTTAGGAACGATTCTAGAATAATAGACTGTTGGGGGTAAGATTATCAAAAATCCATATATGTATTATTAGTTGGTGGAATGTTACTAGAAAATGGTGTGATTGTTGTAAAAAACATTGTTACAGCTATGCCAAATACTAAAAGAACAATTCATCTAACCAAGTATTTAAACAATTAGTAATTAATCTTGAAAACTTCCAACTTAGTCAAGAAACTAGGGGTGGTATGTTTAAAATAGTACATATAGTACAATTAAAGGTTTCATGATTTGATCAAAAATAATGAAAGGATATAAATTTCTCGGTTTTGATATTATCATCATATATAAGCTCATTTTAATTCTTCGACATAGCCATGGAACCCATTAGGAAAAGGGTTTTTTCTCGACACTCATTTATATACTCCAAAAATGAAAAGGCTGAATTTCGTATTTCTATACGATTTACATGAAATCAGTTGACAATCATACTCTTTTTTAGTTACCCCCAAATTCGGTCCACTGTATTCAAATTTGGAGAATATGACTATCATCTTGCATAGGCAAACAATACTTCATCCAGAGCGTTTTTAATTATATAATGCTGGCGGTGGAACGCTTCTTGTTCTACTTGTTTCGGTGTGTAGGTCGGCTGTGTAACTAAACACAAAATGTTTTAACATATGGCCAATTTCACCTCAACTCATAATGGCAGAAAATGCATCTTCAATAACATCTTTTAGAATACGAGTATCCTAGCATGTTTCACAGTCGTAACCTTCTTCGGCTGATATGCTAAATTCGATTATAGATTGTACTTCTTGTTATTATTTATGAGGATAAGTAAGGAAGTTGACCAAATGCATATTTACTGTGAAGTAGCTCTTCCATACTTGTCGACAATGAAATTTTTGCATTTATAGAGCAAACGTTTGCGTTGGTATGGAGAAATTTCGGAAACTCTACAGCATAATAAGACAATGACCGTCATGAGTTTTATCGTGAGTGCTTGTTGAGTGGTCTTCTTCTGACTTTGAAGTTGTTTGTTCGTTCATGGGTATTTGTAATTTGAATTCCTTTATCAAAATTTGTCCTGTATCTGTTTTTGTTAAACAGTATATACGATAAATAAAATGTCGGAGAAATTAGATGAATCTATATAAAAGTCAAACTGCAATTTTTTAAGTAGTAGAAGGATTGAAAAAGAGAAAAAGATGATAATAGCTGTCAAACAAGTTTTAGTAAAGTGGCTTAATGACATTGAATAGTAGAATCTTTGTCATAGTATGCTTGTACCAGGATCTATCTATTTTTAATTTTATAGGAGGATAACATAAAATATGTATTTAAAAAGAGTTACTTCGATTTTTTCGATTATAATGATTTTTATGTTTACTATAGGTCAAAGTCTTTTACCTATAGTAGCAAATGCACAAGAGCTAAACACAGCAGGACTTGTGGATAGTTTTCAGATTGGTAAAACAAATCTAAGTACCACAGAAAGGACTAAAGTAACTGTAAACTTCAGTGAAAAAGATGGACTTAGGCTGAAGCCTGGAGACACACTAACATTAACACTGCCTCCAGAGTTAAAAGGATTAAATAGCGAGTTTCTATTAAATGACTATGGTACTTGTAAAGTTATAGCAGGTACTGTGGTATGTACATTTAATGATAAAGTGGATACATATGAAAATATTCAAGGGTATTTAAACTTTTTCGTGGAAGCTACTAATGTAGGAACGGATCAAAAGAAAGAGATTGAAACTAATTTTGGTACAACTGTAGATAAGCAGTCTGTAACAATTACCGGTCCAAGTAGTGGTGGTGGCACAGATCCTGGAAAGCCACCGTTTTTTTATAAAACTGGTGATATGAACTCAGGTAAGGACAATGAAGTACGTTGGTTCTTGAATATAAATTTAAATAAAGAAGAGTTAAGTCGTGATATTGTTGTGACTGATAATTTACAGGAAGGTCAAACACTTAATAAGGATAGTTTCTATATAAGTGTAGATGATTATCTAGGTCGTCGATCTTTAACGCTACAAGAGTTTGAAAAGCAAGGTTACGGAACGATTACCTTTACTGGAGACAGATCATTTAAAGTTATGCTTAATAAGGATAAAGCACGTCTTGCTGCCTTTACGATTGGTTATACATCTACTATAACGGAAGCTGGGAAGAAGCAAGAGTTTTTTAAGAATGATTATACGATTGATTACCAAGTCCTAAACAAAGAACCAGTTACTGAATCGGGTACTCATCCAGTCGAAAATATGACAGCTGGTGGTGGTGCTACTGGTAACAAGGTTCCAAAAGGAAAGCTGAAAATTGTTAAACATATTGAAGGAAATAAAGAAAAAGTAATTCCGAATGTTTCGTTTAAGTTGTATAAAGAGTCTGGTGAACAAGTTGGGGGCGAATATAAAACAAATGAAAAAGGGATAGTTGAAACTCCTCAATTATCACCAGGTAAATATTATGTACAAGAGGTTTCAGCTCCAGACTATATTGATTTCGATCCTCAGAAAAAAGTAGAGTTTGAAATAAAATCAGATGATGAAAATGGAGTCGAACTGGATATTCCAAATAAAGTGAAAACTACATCTGTTTCAGGAACGAAGATGTGGAAAGGCGATAACGAGAAAGATCGTCCAAGTTCAATCAAAGTAGAATTACTACAAAATGAGAAAATAGTAGACACAAAAGAAGTAACAGCGGCAGATGGTTGGAAATACAAATTTGACAACCTAGCAGTCTATGATGCAAATGGAGTGGCGTACAAGTATGAAGTAAAAGAACAACCGATAGATGGATACACAACAGAAGTAAATGGTTATGACATTACAAATACAAAAGTGGTACAAACAACCAAAGTAGAAGGAACGAAAACATGGAAGGACGGAAATGCGGAAAATCGTCCGAATATGATTAAAGTAGACTTACTACAAAATGGCCAAGTAATCGCAACGCAAGAAGTAACAGAAGCAAGCGGTTGGAAGTATGAGTTCAAAGATTTAGCGGCATATGATGCCGAAGGTAAGGCATATAAGTATGAAGTGAAAGAACAAGCAGTAGATGGATATCAAACAGAAGTAAAAGGTTATGACATCACGAATACAAAAGTAGGCAAGACGAAAGTAGAAGGAACGAAAACGTGGAAGGATGATAATGCGAAAGATCGTCCGACGATGATTAAAGTAGACTTACTACAAAATGGCCAAGTAATCGCAACACAAGAAGTAACAGAAGCAACAGGTTGGAAATATGAATTCAAAGATTTAGCGGCATACGATGCCGAAGGTAAGGCATACAAGTATGAAGTGAAAGAACAAGCAGTAGACGGATATCAATACGAAGTAAAAGGTTATGACATTACAAATACAAAAGTAGGTCAAACAAAAGTAGAAGGAACGAAAACGTGGAAGGATAACAATTCACCGGATCGTCCGAAAACAATCAAAGTAGACTTACTACAAAACGATAAAGTAATCGCAACGCAAGAAGTAACAGAAGCAAGCGGTTGGAAGTATGAATTCAAAGATTTAGCGGCATATGATGCCGAAGGAAAAGCGTACAAGTATGAAGTGAAAGAACAAGCAGTAGATGGATATCAATCCGAAGTAAAAGGATATGACATTACGAATACAAAAGATGCAAAAACAACAGTAGCAGGAACGAAAACTTGGAATGACAACAATGCATCAGATCGACCAACAACAATCAAAGTAGACTTATTGCAAAATGGCAATGTAATTCAAACACAAGATGTAACAGAAGCAACCAGTTGGAATTATACATTTGCAGACTTAGCACGATATGATGCAAATGGTGTTCCTTATACGTACACAGTAAAAGAGCATCCAGTAGCGGGATACAAATCGGAAGTAAATGGCTACAACATTACAAACACAAAAGTAGCAAAATTGACAGTAGAAGGAACAAAGACGTGGAAAGACGGAAATGCAATAGACCGTCCGGCAATGATCAAAGTAGACTTACTACAAAACGGTAACGTAATCAAAACACAAGATGTACTAGCAGTAATGGGTTGGAAATATATATTTGCAGATTTAGAAGCATACGATGCGAATGGAGTAGCTTATCAGTATGAAGTGAAAGAACAACCGATTGCGGGATATAAATCTAGCGTAAGCAGTTATGACATCACGAATACAAAAGTAGGCGAAACGAAAGTAGAAGGAACAAAGACTTGGAACGATAACAACGCAACAGATCGTCCGACGATGATTAAAGTAGATTTACTACAAAACGGTAAAGTAGTAGACACAAAAGAAGTAACAGAAGCAACAAATTGGAAGTACACATTTGAAAACCTACAAGCATACGATGCAAACGGAGTAGCTTACGAGTATAAAGTGAAAGAACAAACAGTAGATGGATATAAATCGGAAGTCAAAGGTAATGACATCACAAATACAAAAGTAGGCGAAACGAAAGTAGAAGGAACGAAAACGTGGAAGGATGATAATGCGAAAGATCGTCCGACGATGATTAAAGTAGACTTACTACAAAATGGTAAAGTAGTAGACACAAAAGAAGTAACAGAAGTAACAAATTGGAAGTACACATTTGAAAACCTACAAGCATACGATGCAAACGGAGTAGCTTACGAGTATAAAGTGAAAGAACAAGCAGTAGACGGATATCAATCGGAAGTAAACGGTAATGACATCACGAATACAAAAGTAGGCAAAACAAAAGTAGAAGGAACGAAAACGTGGAAGGATGATAATGCGAAAGATCGTCCGACGATGATTAAAGTAGACTTACTACAAAATGGCCAAGTAATCGCAACGCAAGAAGTAACAGCGGAAAAAGGTTGGAAATATGAATTCAAAGATTTAGCGGCATATGATGCCGAAGGTAAGGCATACAAGTATGAAGTGAAAGAACAAGCAGTAGACGGATATCGAACAGAAGTCAAAGGTTATGACATCACGAATACAAAGGTTGGTCAAACAAAAGTAGAAGGAACGAAGGTATGGAAGGACGGAAACGGTGAAGGGCGTCCAGAAACAATCAAAGTAGACCTACTACAAAATGGCAAGTTAATCGATACAAAAGAAGTGAGCGCAGCAAGCGAATGGAAATATGCGTTTACAGATTTAGCGGCATATGATGCCGAAGGTAAGGCATATAAGTATGAAGTAAAAGAGCAACCAGTAGACGGATATCAATCCGAAGTAAAAGGTTATGACATTACAAATACAAAAGTGGCGCAAACAAAAGTAGAAGGAACGAAAACATGGAAAGACGATAATGCGAAAAATCGTCCGAATATGATTAAAGTAGACTTACTACAAAATGGCCAAGTAATCGCAACGCAAGAAGTAACAGCGGAAAAAGGTTGGAAGTATGAATTCAAAGATTTAGCGGCATACGATGCCGAAGGTAAGGCATATAAGTATGAAGTGAAAGAACAAGCAGTAGACGGATATCAAACAGAAGTAAAAGGTTATGACATCACGAATACTAAAGTTGGTCAAACAAAAGTAGAAGGAACGAAAACGTGGAAAGACGATAATGCGAAAGATCGTCCGACGATGATTAAAGTAGACTTACTACAAAATGGCCAAGTAATCGCAACACAAGAAGTAACAGAAGCAAGCGGTTGGAAGTATGAATTCAAAGATTTAGCGGCATACGATGCCGAAGGCAAGGCATATAAGTATGAAGTAAAAGAACAAGGGATAGATGGATATCAATCCAAAGTAAAAGGTTATGACATTACAAATACAAAAGTAGGTCAAACAAAAGTAGAAGGAACGAAAACATGGAAAGACGATAATGCGAAAGATCGTCCGAATATGATTAAAGTAGACTTACTACAAAATGGCAAGGTAATCGATACAAAAGAAGTAAGCGCAGCAAGCGAATGGAAATATGCGTTTACAGATTTAGCGGCATATGATGCCGAAGGTAAGGCATATAAGTATGAAGTAAAAGAACAAGCAGTAGACGGATATCAAACAGAAGTAAAAGGTTATGACATCACGAATACTAAAGTCGGTCAAACAAAAGTAGAAGGAACGAAAACGTGGAAAGACGATAATGCGAAAGATCGTCCAAATATGATTAAAGTAGACTTACTACAAAATGGCCAAGTAATCGCAACACAAGAAGTAAGCGCAGCAAGCGAATGGAAATATGCGTTTACAGATTTAGCGGCATATGATGCCGAAGGTAAGGCATATAAGTATGAAGTAAAAGAACAAGCAGTAGACGGATATCAATCCGAAGTAAAAGGTTATGACATCACGAATACAAAGGTTGGCAAAACAAAAGTAGAAGGAACGAAAACATGGAAAGACGATAATTCATCAGAACGTCTGACGATGATTAAAGTAGACTTACTACAAAATGGCAAGGTAATCGATACAAAAGAAGTAAGCGCAGCAAGCGAATGGAAATATGCGTTTACAGATTTAGCGGCATATGATGCCGAAGGTAAGGCATATAAGTATGAAGTAAAAGAGCAACCAGTAGACGGATATCAATCCGAAGTAAAAGGTTATGACATTACAAATACAAAAGTGGCGCAAACAAAAGTAGAAGGAACGAAAACATGGAAAGACGATAATGCGAAAAATCGTCCGAATATGATTAAAGTAGACTTACTACAAAATGGCCAAGTAATCGCAACGCAAGAAGTAACAGCGGAAAAAGATTGGAAGTATGAATTCAAAGATTTAGCGGCATACGATGCCGAAGGCAAGGCATATAAGTATGAAGTGAAAGAACAAGCAGTAGACGGATATCAAACAGAAGTACATGGTTATGACATCACGAATACTAAAGTTGGTCAAACAAAAGTAGAAGGAACGAAAACGTGGAAAGACGATAATGCGAAAGATCGTCCAAATATGATTAAAGTAGACTTACTACAAAATGGCCAAGTAATCGCAACACAAGAAGTAACAGAAGCAAGCGGTTGGAAATATGAATTCAAAGATTTAGCGGCATATGATGCCGAAGGTAAGGCATACAAGTATGAAGTGAAAGAACAAGCAGTAGACGGATATCAAACAGAAGTAAAAGGTTATGACATCACGAATACAAAGGTTGGTCAAACAAAAGTAGAAGGAACGAAGGTGTGGAAGGATGGAAACGGTGAAGGGCGTCCAGAAACAATCAAAGTCGACCTACTACAGAATGGCAAGGTAATCGATACAAAAGAAGTAAGCGCAGCAAGCGAATGGAAATATGCGTTTACAGATTTAGCGGCATACGATGCCGAAGGCAAGGCATATAAGTATGAAGTGAAAGAACAAGCAGTAGACGGATATCAAACAGAAGTAAAAGGTTATGACATCACGAATACAAAGGTTGGCAAAACAAAAGTAGAAGGAACGAAAACATGGAAAGACGATAATGCGAAAGATCGTCCGGAAATGATTAAAGTAGACCTACTACAAAATGGTACAGTGATTGCGACGCAAGAAGTAAGTAAAGCAACAGGCTGGAAATACGAATACAAAGATTTAGCGGCATATGATGCCGAAGGTAAGGCATACAAGTATGAAGTGAAAGAACAACCAATCGACGGATACAAATCCGAAGTGAAAGGTTATGACATCACGAATACAAAGATTGGTCAAACAAAAGTAGAAGGAACGAAGGTATGGAAGGACGGAAACGGTGAAGGGCGTCCAGAAACAATCAAAGTCGACCTACTACAAAATGGCAAGGTAATCGATACAAAAGAAGTAAGCGCAGCAAGCGAATGGAAATATGCGTTTACAGATTTAGTGGCATACGATGCCGAAGGTAAGGCATATAAGTATGAAGTAAAAGAACAACCAGTAGACGGATATCAATCCGCAGTCAAAGGATATGACATTACGAATACAAAAGTAAGCAAGACGAAAGTAGAAGGAACGAAAACATGGAAAGACGATAATGCGAAAGATCGTCCAACAATGATTAAAGTAGATTTACTACAAAATGGTAAAGTAGTAGACACAAAAGAAGTAAGCAAAGCAACAAATTGGAAGTACACATTTGAAAACCTACAAGCATACGATGCAAACGGAGTAGCATACAAGTATGAAGTAAAAGAACAAGCAGTAGACGGATATCAAACAGGAGTACATGGTTATGACATCACGAATACTAAAGTTGGTCAAACAAAAGTAGAAGGAACGAAAACGTGGAAAGACGATAATGCGAAAGATCGTCCGACGATGATTAAAGTAGACTTACTACAAAATGGCCAAGTAATCGCAACACAAGAAGTAACAGAAGTGACAGGCTGGAAATATGAATTCAAAGATTTAGCGGCATACGATGCTGAAGGTAAGGCATATAAGTATGAAGTGAAAGAACAAGCAGTAGATGGATATCAATCCGCAGTCAAAGGATATGACATCACAAATACAAAAGTAGGCGAAACGAAAGTAGAAGGAACAAAGACTTGGAACGATAACAACGCAACAGATCGTCCGAAAGCAATTAAAGTAGACTTACTACAAAATGGTAAAGTAGTAAACACAAAAGAAGTAACAGCAGCAACAAATTGGAAGTACACATTTGAAAACCTACAAGCATACGATACAAACGGTGTAGCTTACGAGTATAAAGTGAAAGAACAACCGGTAGACGGATACAAATCTAAGGTAAACGGTAATGACATCACAAATACAAAAGTAGGCCAAACAGAAGTAGAAGGAACGAAGACATGGAAAGACGATAATGCGAAAGATCGTCCTTCAATGATCAAAGTAGACTTACTACAAAATGGCCAAGTAATCGCAACACAAGAAGTGAGCGCAGCAAGCGAATGGAAATATGCGTTTAAAGATTTAGCAGCATATGATGAGAATGGTGTAGCTTACAAGTATGAAGTGAAAGAACAAGCAGTAGACGGATATCAATCAAAAGTCAAAGGTAATGACATCACAAATACAAAAGTAGGCCAAACAAAAGTAGAAGGAACGAAGACATGGAAAGACGATAATGCGAAAGATCGTCCTTCAATGATTAAAGTAGACTTACTACAAAATGGCCAAGTAATCGCAACACAAGAAGTGAGCGCAGCAAGCGAATGGAAATATGTGTTTACAGATTTAGTGGCATATGATGCTGAAGGAAAAGCATATAAGTATGAAGTGAAAGAGCAACCAGTAGATGGATATCAATCCGAAGTCAAAGGATATGACATCACGAATACAAAAGTAAGCCAAACAAAAGTAGAAGGAACAAAAATGTGGAAAGACGATAATGCGAAAGATCGTCCGAAAGCAATTAAAGTAGACTTACTACAAAGCGGTAAAGTGATTGCGACGCAAGAAGTAAGCAAAGCAACAGGCTGGAAATATGAATTTAAAGATTTAGCAGCATATGATGCAGACGGAAAAGCATACAAGTATGAAGTGAAAGAACAAGCAGTAGACGGATATCAAACAGAAGTACATGGTTATGACATCACGAATACAAAGGTTGGTCAAACAAAAGTAGAAGGAACGAAAACGTGGAAAGACGATAATGCGAAAGAACGTCCTTCAATGATTAAAGTAGACTTACTACAAAGTGGCCAAGTAATCGCAACACAAGAAGTGAGTACAGAAAGTGATTGGAAATATGAATTTAAAGATTTAGCAGCATATGATGCTGAAGGTAAGGCGTACAAGTATGAAGTGAAAGAACAACCAGTAGCGGGATACAAATCCGAAGTAAATGGTTATGACATCACGAATACAAAAATCAAGGACGAACCAGGTGTAGATCCAAAAGATCCAAGCACAGATCCAAAAGATCCAAGCACAGATCCAAACACAAATACAGACAAAAATAGCGATTCAAAAGTTCCACCTAATAAAGAAAATGATAAGCCAACATTACTTCCTAACACAGGAGGAACATCAGCAGAAATGATTTCAATTCTTGGAGGTATGGTATTGTTCCTTTTAGGTGGAATTCTATTCGCTCGTCAGCGAATAGAATAATAAAAAAGCTTTAGATTATTGATTACATCGTAATCTGAGTAGCAGATAAATTAAAAAATTACTATTGATATTGCTCCCTTTAGGTAAGTATTCAAAAACACTTCACGATAAAGTGAAGGGAAGAATGCAACCTGAAGGGTTTTTTTTATAGAAAAAAGAGAACAGTTTCAAGTTGGACTCAATCAGCGGCCCAATAATATGGTCAGCTTTCATAGAGATAAGCGGCTCTAAAGCGATAATAAAACTGCAAGAATAATTTTTTCATAATGGAAGAGCCTCTTTATTAGATGTACTCACTATTATTACAATTTTTATTCTACATGGTAGTACCATGTAATGGATATTTTATTATGAGTATATTGCAATTTTTATTATACATGATAAGTTGTGTAATAAATATGTTATTATGCATATATTTGAATTTTTTATTCTATATGGTAATGCCATGTAATAAATATGCCTTTTTACATATTTATTTTTCCTTAATAAAAAGCTACCGATTAATCGGTAGCTTGAAATAGTGTTAAGCGGCTTTTTGTCCTGTTTTCACGGTAGGTTGAAGGCTATTATAGACACCTGTACCAATGACCTCTAATGCCATTTTCATACGTTCTGGTGAAATGTTCTCAAATACGTTATCTTGAGGCGTGTGATATACCTTTTCGATATGATAGATTAATGGATTCCAACTATCGACGCCCATCCAAATAAATAGTGCAGAAGGGATACCCACTTCAGCAAATGGTACGTGATCACTAGAGCCAAATTTTCCTTGAAGAACGAGGTTATTATTTAATTGTTTACCTGCTTGTAAGGCAGCATCTGTTACAAGGTTTGTAGAACCATCAGGAGTCATAGCATATAAATTTTTTGCTTTATCATAATTTGTTGCAACCATGTCTGCGTTAAAGACACCTAAAATTCGATCACGTTCCTTTTGGGACAGACTATTAACATAATAATCAGAGCCAAGTAAGCCAGTTTCCTCAGAACCAAAAGCAATAAAACGAATTTCTTTATCAGTTTCTACATTTTGAAAAGTACGAGCCAGTTCTAATACTAATCCTGTACCAGAAGCATTATCATTTGCCCCAGGTGCTCCAACGACACTATCGTAGTGTGAACTTACAACGACGGCCTCTTCATTACCTGTACTATTTTTTGGTTTCTTTTTAGCGATGACATTTAAGGATGTTAAATTAGATTCATGTCTCGCTTTTAGGGAAAGAATTGTTGTCTCTTTTTTAGCGATTTCTTCTTTAAATGCATTTCCTTGAGCATAAGCAAGACCGAAGACAGGGATAGCCTGTTTTTTAGTTAAGCGAGGATTGAAAGTTTGTCCATAGTTTCCGCGTCCGCCAATTAAGCTGTATAAAAGAACACCTTTTGCCCCTTTACTAACAGCATTTTCAACCTGTTTATTATAATCTGCTACTGTTGCACCTCTTTCGAATAAAACAATTTTTCCGTTTACCTCATTTGGAATATCGTCTAATTTTGTACCACCTTGAACAAAGATAAGTGGAGCTGTAACAGCTTCTGTAGAAATTAGTGCATTTGGAGCAGCACCAGCTTGCCAATTACGCTTTGTCCCTAATGGTGATTCGATAAATCCAACGTATTGATCCGGCACTTGAAAGGGCTGATACTCTACTTCATATCCCATTGATTTAAGCTTCATACCAACATAGCGAGAAGCCCATTCTTCTGATTTTGTACCACCCGGACGGGGACCGATTGTTTCGGATAAGAAACGGATATGCTCGATGGCGCGGTTTGCATCAACTTGTTTTGTAATAGGTGGAGTCTGTGTAATTTCTGACGTGGAATCAGCTTTTGCTTGCCCGATTGGAGCTAAGCTAACGGCGAGTGATACAGCAAGCAAGGAGCTTACTATTTTTTGTTTCAGTAATTTTCTCATTTTTTCCTCTCCCATTCTTCTATTCTCTCTGACTGACAAAAGAAGACGGATAACGACTATATTTTACCTTTATATATTTGAATTTTCAATAAATATATGTTGAGAAATAAAAAACGCTATATGTACATTTGCATATTTTTAGCGGATGTATGTATGCTATCATTTTAAATGAAGGATCGCTTTCTGTTTGGAAGGCTCCTACATTGCATGAATCTAGTGTACCCAAACTTTAGATTATGTAGGGAAAAGAGATCCGTTATAGGATTTCTTTTCTTTTGTTTGAATCATGTGATGATAACTATGTTTCCGCATTTCATAATTATCATCAGTGATATATGTAAGGCATCCATATGAAAATACGAGGCTGTTCAAGAGTTTTCCGTACTTTTGGACAGCCTCACCCCGTTAAAAAGGTGATACTTTGATGTATCACCTTTTTATTTTTATAAGCTTTCTGTTTATGGGGATGTTACATAATCAAAAACAGCCGCTTTAGTAGAAGGAATCTACAAAACGGCTATTTTTGATTATAGTTGAGTTAAAATAATTGGCTCGCCACGAGTGACGACAACTGTATGTTCACATTGTGCAACAAGGCTTTTATCTGGTGTAACGAATGTCCAACCATCATCACCGCGCTCAATGATATGATCAGCTTTCATAGAGATGAATGGTTCTACAGCGATAACAAGACCGTCTTTTAGAAGCGCATTATCCATTGGATCATAGTAGCTTAAGATGTGGTTTGGAGCTTCGTGTAAGCTAAGACCAATACCGTGACCAGTTAAGTTTTGAATAACGTTATATCCACTTTTATGTGCAAAGTTAGAAACAGCACGACCAATTTGATTTTGTTTTGAGCCAGCTTTTACTTTTTTCATTGCTTCCCAAAATGAGTCTACTGCTGCTTGGCAAAGTTTTTCTTTTTCTTCATCGTCACCAAGAACAAATGAGATACCTGTATCTGCATAATATCCGTCAAGTGCTGCCGATACGTCTACGTTTACTAAATCGCCTTCTTTTAATACGCGATCGCTTGGAATACCGTGAGCAACTTCTTCGTTTACACTAATGCAAGTTACACCTGGGAATTTATATTCTTTTTCAGGCGCTGAAATAGCACCGTTCTCGTCTAATACTTTTTTACCAATTAAATCAAGCTCTTTCGTTGTCATACCTGGCTTCGCTTGTTTTTTCATTTCTTCGCGTGCAAGTGCAACGATGCGGCCGATTTTTCGTAAACCTTCTAAATCTTGTTCATTACGAATAATCATGAAAACCACTGTCCTTCCTCGAATATATGTCTTATCCGATTGTATCATGTTTGTTTTTGTACTGCTACTCGCATGCGGTATGCAGGCTGATTCCTCTCATAAAGAATACATGACAATTGTCATATGGATGTCATGACGCATCATACTGTTTCCTAACTTTTCCAACGCATACAATGTAAATATAAGAAATGGCGGGGGTGGAGAGATGGAAAAGATTATTGAAGTAAATGGTGTTTCTAAAACATTTAAACATAAAAAAGCAGTAAATAACGTTTCATTTCATGTAAATAAAGGGCAAATAGTAGCATTACTCGGCCCAAATGGTGCGGGGAAAACAACGACAATTTCAATGATGCTCGGATTAAAAGATCCGACAGAAGGGAATGTTTCGATATTTGGAAAGAGCCCGAAGCATAGAGATGTTCGTAATAGCCTCGGTGCGATGTTGCAAGAAGTAAGCGTTATTGACAGCATCACAGTAGAAGAGGCAATTGAGTTATTCCGTAGTTATTATACGAATCCAGTAGCGAAAGAAACATTACTTCAGCTATCGAATTTAGAATCAGAGCGAAAGCAAAGATGTGAAAAGTTATCAGGTGGTCAAAAGAGAAGGTTGAATTTTGCACTCGCACTTGCGGGAAATCCAGATTTATTATTTTTAGATGAACCAACTGTAGGGATGGACATTACGTCTCGAAAAGTGTTTTGGGAAACGATTCGAAAGTTAGCAAGTGAAGGGAAAACGATTATTTTAACGACGCACTATTTAGAAGAAGCAGATGCGTTAGCGGACCGTATTTTATTATTCGCAAACGGAAAAATTATCGCAGATGGTACGCCGGATGAAATGAAAGCGACGATTTCTCGAAAAACGATCTCGTTTTATTCAAAAGAAAGTATCCCTACGGGCCTGCTAAAGGAATTGCCGAATGTAACAGGAGTACAGTCAAATGAAGGGCGGATTATTTTAACAACGGAGGATACCGATGCCACGTTACAAGCAATTTATCAAAAGAACTTACCTGTAACAGATATTTCAGTTGAACGTGGAAGTCTCGATGAAGCATTTGAACAGTTTGTCGCAAATCAGAAGGGGGAAATCGCATGAGAGCACTATGGATGCAATGTAAAATAGAGGTTTTACGTACGTTCCGCAATAAATTATTCATCTTTTTCTCATTATTAATGCCAGTTATGTTTTACTACATCTTTACAAATGTTGTTCAAGTCCCGCAAAACGGAGATGCATGGAAAGCACATTATTTAATTTCAATGGCGACTTTCAGTATTGTAGGGACTGCCCTTTTTAGTTTCGGTGTGAGACTTTCTCAGGAAAAAGGGCAAGGATGGACACATTTGTTAAAAATTACACCGCTTCCAGAGGGAGCATATTTAGCAGCTAAAATTATTGCTCAAACAGTAGTGAATGCTTTTTCAATCTTAGTTATTTTTATGGCAGGAATATTAATTAATAATGTTGAGTTGACGATAGGCCAATGGATTGGTGCAGGATTATGGCTATTACTAGGCGTGACACCATTTTTAGCCCTTGGAACAGTAATAGGTTCAATTAAGAAGGCGGATGCAGCAGCTGGTTTAGCCAATATTTTAAATATGAGTCTAGCTGTAATTGGCGGGTTATGGATGCCAATTGAAGTGTTCCCGAAAATATTAAGATCTATCGGTGAATGGACACCAACATACCACTTTGGAAGCGGTGCATGGGACATTGTAGCTGGAAAATCGATTGGGTGGGAAAATATCGCGGTACTAGGAGGTTATTTCCTTATATTTGTTGTAATATCAATATATATAAGAAAAAGACAGGAAGCGGTATAAATGATAGAGAAGAAGAGGTTTGAAGTTTTTCCGAAACAGATGGGTTTCTTCCCATATATGTGGCTCGTGTATTTATTATTTCCAATCTATAATTTAACGCAAGTATCAGGATGGAAGCTTGTAATAGGGATCGGTATGTTGATAGTCTTCACCGTCACATACCGTCAACTTTATTTTGTTAACAAAACGTTCATTTTGTGGGCGTGTATTCAAATGGTGCTCACATTCTCATTTGCTTTATTTTATAATCCCTTCATGATATTGTTCGGATATTTTACGGCGAGTGCGATGGGATTTGCGCCAAGTAAGAAGGCATTTCGTGTGTTGTTATGTTTATTAGTTGTAATGCTTGGAGCTTTTATATTTGTAAATGTTAATCAACTAACAATCCCGAGTTTAGTGAATATCGTTCCGATGTTTATTTTAATGCTTCTTACGCCATTTGGAATGCGTAATTTTAATCAAAAAAAGATGTTAAAGAATCAATTAAATGAAGCGAACGAGCAAATTAAAGACTTAGTAAAACGTGAAGAGCGCCAGCGAATTGCAAGAGATCTTCATGACACGTTAGGACACACATTATCTCTTATTACTTTGAAAAGTCAGCTCGTGGAGAAGTTAATTGTGAAAAATCCAGATCGTGCAAGTATGGAAGCGAAGGAAATTACACAAACATCTCGTACCGCTTTAAAACAGTTGCGAGAGTTAATTTCTGATATGCGTATGATTACAGTGGAAGAAGAACTTGAGCAAATAAAAGCGATTTTGCAAGCTGCCAATATTGAATTAGAAGTAAAACAGGAGGCTAATTCTAGCTCGTTATCACCAATTGAACAAAATATTTTAGGTATGTGTTTACGTGAAGCTGTTACGAATGTCGTGAAACATAGTAAGGCAAAGGCATGTACAGTTTCTATATTAGAATCACAAGGTGAATTGATTTTAAAAGTAGAAGATAATGGCGTCGGTTTAGAGGAGCGAAATCATAATGGAAACGGCATTCGTGGTATGAAGGAACGAATTGCCTTAATTGACGGTCTCGTGGAACTAGATACGGTTAATCCAGGGACACTGTTAACAGTGAAAGTTCCAATTGTAATTAGAACAGGAAAAGATGAGGTGAGGGCATGATTCGAATTATTATTGCAGAAGATCAACGAATGCTTCGTGGTGCATTAGGAGCCCTGCTTGATCTAGAAGATGATATTGAAGTGGTTGGGCAAGCGGCGAATGGTGAAGAGGCGTTAAAATTAATTGAATCGCTAAAGCCCGATATAAGTATTATGGATATTGAAATGCCAATCCAAAGTGGTTTAGATGTTGCTGAAATTTTAAAGAAAGAAAAATCATCTTGTAAAGTAATGATTTTAACAACATTTGCGCGTCCTGGTTATTTTGAAAGGGCAATGAAAGCTGGTGTGCACGGATATTTATTAAAAGATAGTCCAAGTGAGGATTTAGCTTCGGCAATTCGTAACGTAATGAAAGGGAAACGAGAGATTTCTCAAGAGTTAATGTTTGGCTTATGGCAAGAGCAAAATCCATTATCGGATCGCGAAAAAGAAGTGCTGTTACTTGCGAAAGAAGGAAAGACTGCAAATGAAATTGCGAAGGCACTTTATCTTTCACCTGGCACAGTTCGTAATTACATTTCTGAAGTATTAACGAAGCTCGATGCAAAAAATAGAATTGAGGCAATTACAATTGCGGAAGAAAAGGGATGGATGTGAAAAAGAAGTTTACCTATAATCGGTAAACTTCTTTTTTGCTTATTTTCCTTGTTGTACTTCTACTACTTTACTAATTTTTGCTAGAGCCTTATATCCATGTGCTTGGAAAGCCTTTTCGAATTCTGTTGCTGTCATATTACCATATAAGTCTTTTGCAGCTTGTACAATGTGAGATTGAAGTGATTCAAAATCTTCTGCTGAAGTTGCGTAGTTTTGCAATGCACGCATAACAACTTTACTTACTTTTTCATTTCCTTGTCTTTGAACAGATATACCGTTATACGTTTTACCTTCAGCTAATTGATATAATACATGGCTGATAATTCCAGAATTCACGTGAGATTCTTGATCATTTCCATCATTATAGAAATCTTTTAAGTTTGTGTATAGTTTGTTGCCGCCGTCACCAATTTCCCCTGGGATGTCACGAATTGTTAGACCACCTAACGTATCACCCATAATCCAATTTCCTTTATCTTTCTTTACGTAATATTCTATTTGTGTACCCCAAAAATCTGCTAGACCTTCATTTAGCGCAGATGTTTCAGCACTTGGATATCGCACAATTTTATTTTTCGTCGTACCACTAAATACAGCATGTCCAAATTCATGAGCTGTTACGTCAAGAGCAGAGGTTAATTTTCCATTTAGCCCGTCACCAAAGACCATTTGATTCCAACCTGGATGCCAAAATGCATTTACATAGTTTTCTTTTACACCATCACTAACTTCAGTAGAATCAAATCCGTGGACGCTAGCAACAACTTTTGAGTCTTTATTATCGTAACTTTTCAGATTATGTTCTTTCTTAAAATAGTCGTAAATATCACTCATATTTTTCATAACACCAGCTGCTTCTTTATCTAAGAAGTTAGAGTTATCGCTTGAAATAAGTGTCCCTGGATAACCAGCTTGGCTATCGCCACCAAGGGAATCAGCGTAGTTTGCGTTGTAAATATAAATACCATTTCCGCGGGATAAATCAGCTAAATAAAATTTTCCATCAGAGCCTTTCGCAATATTAAATAATACATTTTCTTGTAGCGCATTTTTCCCAGTTCCTTGTTCTTTCGCTGGTGATAGTTTAGGTGCTGTTACTTGATTAATAGTTTTATTCTCTTTATTTTTAATAAACTTTTCTTGGAAAAGTACTTCACCAGTTTGTAAGTCCATGATTGCATTTCCGTTTATAACTTGTTCATTGTTTTCATAAGTAAATGTAAGGACCGTTGCGTATGTATAGTAGCCATCTTTTTTCTTATAAACTACCGTTTCGCTAGAAAATTCTGTTTCTGTCGCATCACTTGGAATTTGAAGTATATTGCGTAATTTAGATTTTACTTCATTTTTCGACAAAAAATTTGTTATAGTAAGATTAAGTTGTTGGTCTAAATTTTGGGCAACTTTACCACTAACAGTTGTAATTACTCCATTTTTATCTACTTTTACAATGAGATCTTGACCATATACTTTATAATTTTTGTATGTTTGTGCAAGGCGTAATTCGGTTTGATTTTCTTTTGTTTCTTTATTTGTAGGTTGAAAATCGACATTCTTTTCAGTAGTAACTTGCTCTTGTTGAGCTTTAGCCCCATTTACCTCACCTTTTAAATACTTTTTAGCAATATTCTCTTTTGTATCGTTTTGAGGTTGTGTTAATTTTCCGATTGTTAAACCAGGCTGAGCAATTTCAACTTTCACTTCATTTTTATCTAATTCTTGAGCGTGAATAGCTTCTGTTGATAAAGGACAAAGAAGACCGAATGTAACGAAAGCACTAGCAAGTTTTCTATAATTCATCTATAACACTCCTAATCTTGTATTGTGTATGTGAGATGAATTGTATGAGGAATTTGCCGAATTTTATATATATTATGCATTATTTCATATCAAAAATTGTCGAATTCACATTATTGTAGTGGTATGACAACTTAAAAAAATTAGATTGTTATAATGGGATGGTGAGTAAGTATGCACGCAGAAAAATTAGGAAGTGAAATAAAGAAAATTAGGGTAATGAGAGGATTAACACAGAAACAACTCTCCGATAATGTATGTCATCAATCGGAAGTGAGCCGAATTGAATCGGGCGCGGTATACCCAAGTATGGATATACTGCAAGGTATAGCAGCAAAATTACAAGTTCCCATTATTCATTTTTATGAGGTACTCATTTATTCCGATATTGAGAGGAAAAAGCTATTTAAAGATAGAATTCAAATGTTGAGTAAGAAGAAACAATATGCTGAAATTTATAGCATTGTTTCAAATGAATTAAAAAAAGAAAAGTTTCATCCAGAATTTAATCAGTTTCTTCTTTGGTACTATTACTTATCTGCATATGTTTTACAGAAAATTAATTTTGAATATTGCATTTTAGAGTTAAAAAAAATTGTACATCAATCATACGGAGGGATAGATGTATTTCAAAATTTATATATTGAAAATTCTATTGCAAGTATTTGTGCAGAAAATAATCAATTAGATAGGGCAATAACTTCATTTCGAGCTATTTTAGAACGGTTAGAATCGCTACATAATAATGAGGCATTCACAGTTAAGGTTCGATACAATTATGCAAAAGCTTTATATTTGAGTGATCAGTTTGAAGAGGCATTGTATCAAGTAAATGAAGCGATTGAAGCTTCTCGGTATATGGGAAGTATGGAATTAATCGGTCAATTGTATTATCAAAAGGGCGAGTGTCTTGAGAAATTAGAGTATTCATCAGATGATATTAAAGAAGTGTATAAAAAAGCGTCTTTCTTCTTTGATTTATTAGATTTACATTCTTACAAAGAGACGTTATTAAAAAAAAAGAAGTATTTAAATTAAAATGATTTGGAATATGTATAGTGGTATATTTTGTAAGTTGCATCCACAAAAAGTAATTAAATATCCAAAAAATGGGTATGCATAATTGCATAAGTTGTGGATAAATTTTCATGATATATTAAAAGAAAACGATGTGGGTGATGGAATATGAAAAAACTACTTATTGGTAGTCTATTAACGTTAGCAATGGCATGGGGTATTTCATTAACAGATACAGCTTTAGAGAAAAGCCAAGTAATTTCTCATAATGATCAAGAGGTACAATTAGCTTCAGATTTACCATTTGAACATTAAAAAAACAACCGTCTTACTTAGACGGTTGTTTTTTTGTGGAGTAACCTCCAAACGTCTTTACTAGAAACAGGTTTGCTAAAGAGGAATCCTTGAATGTGGTCACAGTTTTGCTCGTGTAAAAACTTCCATTGTTCTTCTGTTTCTACACCTTCCGCAATAACCTCTAAATTTAATTCTTTTGATAGCGTAATAATGGAAGCGATAATGGCTTCTTCTAAAGGGCTATTTGTAATTCCACAAATAAATTCTCGAGCAATTTTTAATGTATTGATTGGATATTTCGTTAAATAAGCTAAAGAACTATAACCAGTTCCAAAATCATCAATTGAAATTTGAATACCGAGATTTTGAAGTTCTTCTAGTTTAGCAATTACAGAATGATTTTGATTAATCGCGATACTTTCCGTAATCTCAATATCTAGTGCTTCCGGTTTTAGTTCGGTTTCTTCCAAGACTTTTGAAATAGTTGGGATTAAATCTGAACGGTTAAATTGAACAACAGATAAATTCACACCAACCTTTAAGTGAGAAAACCCTTGGTTATGCCACTTCTTTGCTTCTAAGCAGGCTGTACGTAAAATCCAATTACCAAGTTCAATAATAAATCCTGTCTCCTCTGCTAGAGGGATGAATTGGGCAGGTGATACAATTCCGAGTTTTGGGTGTTTCCAACGAATTAACGCCTCGAAACCGATAATTTGTTTTGTTTTTGTGTTTACTTGTGGCTGGTATTCAAGGAAAAATTCATTTTGTTGTAGTGCTTTTGAAAGCTCACCTTCTAGGAAGTGTATTTCATTTTGCGCAATACTCATTTCTTTTGAGAAGAAAACGAATCTGTTTTTTCCATTTGCTTTTGCTCGATACATAGCCATATCTGCATTTTTCATTAATTCGGTTACATCGGTTCCATAGTCAGGGTACATTGCAATTCCGATACTCGGCGTAACAGAAAGTTCTTCATCTTTAATGAAGTAAGGTTTATTTAATATAGTTAAAATTTGTTCGGCTATAAAAGCAGCACTTTTTTCAGAGTACATATCTGGTAATAAGATTGTAAACTCGTCTCCTCCTTGGCGGGCAACGATATCTTTTGAACGCAAACATCCACGTAATCTTTTTGCTACTTCAATTAATAATAAATCCCCGACATCATGGCCGAGTCGATCGTTAATTTTTTTAAATCGATCTAGGTCGAGGAACATAACCGCAACGTCATTAGTGTTGTTTTGAGCTAGATTTAAAATCGTTTTTAAATCTTTTTCGAATTTCCGTCGATTCGGTAGTCCTGTAAGTGCATCATGGAAAGCCATATGCTCTACTTGCTTTTGTTTTTCATATAAAGTTGTAATATCACGTGCGATACCAAACATCCCAACAACTTCTTTATTTATAAAAATAGGGATGAATGTAATGTGAAGGTGATAATAATAGCCTTCTTTTTCTTTTGTACGAATTTCTAGAGTTTGTGGTCTACCTTCTTTTGTAATTTGTAAAGATTTCTTCAATAATTCATGATCTTGTGGATCAATGAAGTGTTGAAGAGAATAGCTTGTTACTTCACAATAATAGGCTGTAAATAAACTTTCACAAGCCTTATTAGATTGTTGAAAAATCCCGTTCATATTTAAAGAAAAAACAGCATCAGGATGATCTTCGAATAAAGATTTATAACGTTGTTCACTTTTTGATAGTGCAGATGCGCCTTCTTCAACTTTACCTTCTAGTTGTGTAGTCAACTGTTCGTACGTATCGATTAATACTTGATTATCTTTCCACATGTAAAGTTGTCGTAGGAATAATAAGATAAGTGATAATACGAGACCGATTAACATGAACTTATCATCCCAAGGTTGAATGACAATAAAGGAAAAAGTAATGATTATACTAAAATAAGGTAATATAAAGCGTACATAATCGAATCGATAATATTTAGTCTTAGTTTCATGTTGCATTGGTTTATCTAAAATGTATAGTATGGACGATAAACCGATTAATAAAATTGAAGCAGTATGTATTAAATAAGAGACTTCAGAAGAAGTTTCCATTCCTGATCTTAACTGGAACAGGTGTATATATCCGTAAACAAGTATGATAGTGAAGCCGACAATTAATGAGATTCTACTAGAAGAATACTGTTCTCTTCTATATAAGCTAATAACGGCGTAAATTACTAATGATTGTGCAATGAAATATCCAATTAAAACCCATGTATCTGTTGTTAACATACGAAAGCTTGAAATGTCTAAAATAAAGGTTAAGGTAAAGTAAATATTCATAATGACAATAAAGATGCTATCGAATGAAAATTGAGCAAGGCCTCTAATAGAGTAATGTTTTATAAACTTTATAGCAAAGCCAGAAAAGAGCAAAATATATTGTATGATGAAGAAAGGCAATGCCTTATATGAGAATATGACTTGATCATATATAGAAAGTGAATGAAGAAATAAAGTTATCTCCATAGCTAATCCACATATACAAGTGCATAGTACTAGAACCCAAAATAGTTTGTCACCGTGCTTCATCTTCTTAATTGCTTTATATAAGCAATAGCAAGAAAAGAGTGCAGCAAAACAAAATAAGAAGAGAATTCCAATTTCTTTTATATTCAAGTCCTTAGGGATAAGGAATATCCAAAGAGAAAATATAATAATATACATCATGACAAATTGTACATATTTTTTTTGATTGATCATATAATGGCTCCGTTTCAATAAAGTTGAATCACAGGGGGAAAATGCTAATTTAAATAATAGCATATAAAACAGGAGCTTTTTTACTATAAGAAATACTTTTTGAAAAAAATAGCGCAACGTTACAATTTACCATTGTATTGTTGCGCCTTTTATTCTTTTCACTCCCCTTATAGAAGAGATTTCATCTATTAACTGAAGAAGTGCTAAATCCTTTTGTTTACTTTCAATCATAATATCGAAATCATGGTCAATTTTTTTTGTAATGTGTAAAAAGGGTTTAATAAACTCTAAATCAATATAATTTGCGTGAGCCCTAAATTCTTTTACGGATTTAGGAGAAGAAATATGAACTTTAGGAAGGACATTTGTATGTGACCAAGTTTTAAATATCATAGGAAGTAATTCTTCTAGCGGTTCATTACAAAGGTTCGCTATGTGGTGATGATAATCGAACACGAAAGGGATTTGCTCTTTTTGACAAATAGCCAAAGTTTCAGAAGTTGTATATGTTTTATCGTCATTTTCAAGAGTCATTTGTCTTTTTACATGGTATGGAAGTTTTTGTATGTTTTCATGAAAACGTTCGATTGCCTTTTCCTTATTTCCATACGCGCCACCTACATGGATATTAATGTAGGAAGAATCTGCAATTCCCATAGCATTTAACACGTTATAATGATAGGTCATATCTGTAATTGCATTAGTTGTAATATGTGGTTTGTCGCTTGTAAATAGTGTGAATTGGTTTGGGTGAAAACTTACGCGTAAATTGTGTTCTTGAATTAATGCTCCTATTTTACGCCATAGTGGAGCAAATATTTGAATGTAATCAAATTCAACTTCAGGATGTGTTGCAAGCGGGACGATAGAAGATGATAAACGATATAATGGAATTTCGTGTGCAATATTGTAATGAAGGATGCGTATTGTGTGTTCTAGATTTTGCAGTGTAACATTATATAATTTATCTTCACGCTCTTGTTTTTTTAGCTTTTTCCAGCTTGTAAATGTCATTGTTTTGGCAGGCGAACAGTCCCATAATGCCGTAGCATGTGAGACATATCCAAATCGAATTATCATATGTAATGCACCTCCTTGGCCCTTGAAATTTCTCTATAAAAAGAACGCGAGTATCGTTCCTATCCATTCCTTTCCTCTATCGATAATGGAGAGGGGATTGACATCTTCAAAGGAAAGTAATAAGGAGCGTTCCAAATCTTCTTCGAATTTACGTTTTACTTCTTGTATGAAATGTTTATCGTATAAAAGGCAATTGATTTCATGGTTAATATATATACTTCTCATATCGAAATTAGCAGTTCCGATATCACAAGTATGATCGTCTACTATAATAATTTTTGCGTGGAAAAATCCTTGCTGAAAAGCGTAAATATTACAACCAGCTTGTATTAACTTTCGGCAATATGGGAATTTTGCTTCTCGAACGAGGGCGTGATCAGCTTTTTGTGGAACGAGAATAGTTATTTGAACCCCACGTTTTCGCGCTTTTAATAATGCATTCATAATTTTTTTTCCAGGAATAAAATATGGTGTACCGATAAAGAGTTCTTTTTTCGCGCTTTCGATTAAATGTAAAAATGTATTTTGTAAATAGGCACCATCAGTAGGGATGAAACGATGTAGAATGGTCCCTGGTTGTTGCATAGGAAAATAAAGAGATGAATCTAATAAATTTTGGTCTGTATCGTCGAGCCAATCATGTAAAAATTGTTTTTGTAAATCTTGTATCCCTTCTCCTGTAAGACGTAAATGATAATCTCGCCATAACCCTAACCTTTGATTATGCCCTAAATATTCTTCGCCAATGTTAAATCCACCAATATAACCAATTTTCCCGTCAATAACTGTAATTTTTCTATGGTTTCTTTGATTTGCAGAAAAGAAAGGAAAAGGAAATTTCACTTTATGACAAAATGAAAAAGAGACACCATGCTTTTGTAGCGAGTAAATCGCTTCTTTTGATAAATAATGACTTCCAAACCGGTCGAGTAAAAGTCTTACTTCAATTCCTTCTTGTGCTTTATCGATAAGTAACTTTAAAAATGTACGACTTATATCATCGTTTTTTACAATAAAAAATAAAACGTGCACATGGTGTTTAGCTTGTTTTATATCAGTAAAGAGAGCATCGTATAGATCATTTCCGTATGTATAAAGGCGAAAATCACTTTGACGTAAAGGGAAAGAACGAGAACGTACACGCTTTAAATGAACAATTCTCCCATATGAAAGGTCGATTGTAATCCAGAGAGCGCTGCCTAATAACAAGAGAGATAAGAAAAACATAAGTAAATTCCCTCCTTCACGGTCTTTTCACCATCAATTTTTTACAAATCAAAATTTCACTGTATCCCGCTATTTGCGGGCAGTAAGACTCCCACCTCGAAATTGGGTTAAAGCAAAGAAGTTGGTTTGGATTCGGACCGCCCGTAAAATCCCGATTGGTGAGGGCTAATAATCAGTAGGGAATAAACAGCTCCCTACTGATTAAAGTTTCACTTTATAGTTTCACCGAAATAAACAGCTTTATTAAAAAATGTGTTGTTGTATAACAAAAAACTGTTGACTGAATGCTCACTCATTATATAATGGGAATAGGGGATATAATTCAGAAAATTATATATTTTCGAAGATTCTAAAAAAGAAAGAGAGCTTACAAAGAGAGGGGTAGCATAAAATGAATAGCTTACTAATCATTAATTGGCTGGCTGCCATTGCTGTTATTGCTTATGCGGGGTATTTGTTTGTATATCTTATACGAACAAGGATGGCCTACATACAATTAGGAAAAAAGATTGAATTTGACCGTCGTTTTAAAGAGCGTTGGGATCTTCTTAAGGTCAATGTTTTCGGTCAGAAAAAGCTGCTGAAAGATAAAAAGAGCGGCATCATTCACGTTATGTTCTTTTACGGATTTATTCTTGTCCAATTTGGAGCAATTGACTTCGTTTGGAAAGGACTTGCACCAGGATCGCATCTTCCACTTGGACCACTATACCCTGCATTTACATTCTTCCAGGAAATTGTCACACTCGTTATTTTAATTGCAGTCTTTTGGGCTTTTCATAGACGCTATATTGAAAAGCTTGTTCGTTTGAAACGTAATTTTAAATCAGGCCTTGTTCTTATCTTTATTGGTGGCTTAATGATTTCTGTGCTACTTGGTAATGGGATGGGAATTATATGGCACGGCGAGGAGCTTTCATGGAGTGAACCTATCGCTTCTGCAATCGCTTACGTTTTCTCGGGATTAAATGAAACCGTAGCCATTTCAGTGTTCTATTTCTCTTGGTGGGTGCATTTACTAATTTTGTTAACGTTTTTAGTTTATGTTCCACAATCAAAACATGCGCATTTAATTGCTGGACCAGTTAACGTGTTTTTTGGTCGTCTTTCAAATCCGGGAAAACTTGAAAAAATTGATTTTGAAGATGAAACACAAGAAACATTCGGTGTTGGTAAAATTGAAGACTTTAGACAAAATCAACTTATCGACTTATATTCCTGCGTCGAATGTGGTCGTTGTACAAATATGTGTCCGGCAACAGGAACAGGGAAAATGTTATCACCGATGGATTTAATTTTAAAACTTCGTGATCATTTAACTGATAAAGGAGCAGCGGTAACATCAAAAGCACCGTGGGTTCCAGTTGTTGCTTTTAATAATACACAAGGAAATCAGTTAGCGATGATGGCAGCTGGAAAAGGACAACAAGAATCAGCGGCTACAGCGCTAGCGTACGACCCAAGTTTAATCGGAGACGTTATTACAGAAGAAGAGATTTGGGCATGTACAACGTGTCGTAACTGTGAGGACCAGTGCCCAGTTATGAATGAGCATGTTGACAAAATTATTGATTTACGCCGCTATCTCGTTTTAACAGAAGGAAAAATGGACGCGGAAGCGCAGCGTGCAATGACAAACATTGAGCGTCAAGGTAATCCGTGGGGACTGAACCGTAAAGAGCGTGAAACATGGCGCCAAGGTGACGATGAAGTAACAGTTCCAACTGTAAAGGAGAAATCAAAAGCTGGCGAAGAGTTTGAATACTTATTCTGGGTCGGATCAATGGGTTCGTATGACAATCGCAGTCAGAAGATTGCGATATCATTTGCGAAGCTAATGAATGAAGCAGGCATTTCATTCGCAATTCTTGGTAATAAGGAAAAGAACTCTGGTGATACACCGCGCCGCCTTGGAAATGAATTTGTATTCCAGGAAATGGCGACTAAAAATATTGAAGAATTTGAAAAAGCAGGAGTGAAGAAAATCGTTACGATTGACCCTCATGCTTATAACACTTTTAAAAATGAGTACCCGGACTTTGGCTTACAAGCAGAAGTCTATCATCATACAGAATTACTAGCCCAGTGGGTGAAGGAAGGTCGTTTAAAACCTGTCCATTCTATTGAAGAGACAGTTACGTACCATGATTCCTGTTACTTAGGAAGATACAACGAAGTATACGAAGCGCCGCGCGATATTCTAAAAGCAATTCCAGGTGTAAACCTTGTAGAAATGGCGCGTAACCGTGAAACGGGAATGTGCTGTGGTGCGGGTGGCGGCCTAATGTGGATGGAAGAAACGACAGGTTCTCGTATTAACGTTGCTCGTACAGAACAAGCGCTAGCTGTACAGCCGTCAATTATCGGTACAGGATGCCCGTATTGCTTAACGATGATTAGTGACGGCACGAAAGCAAAAGAAGTTGAAGAAACAGTTCAAACTTTGGACGTAACAGAGATTTTAGAACGCTCAGTTATCGGACAGAAGAAAGAAGCAATGTAGTTTGTAGGAATGCATTCAAATTTAGAAAGAGGTGCAATAATTGCACCTCTTCTAGGCGCAAGGATACCGAGCGAGCGCTCGGTGCTAAAAAAAGAAATGGGGGAAAGAAACATGAGTAAAACAGTTATTTTAAGTGCTGCAAGAACACCGGTTGGAAAATTTGGAGGAACTTTAAAAGACGTGAAAGCAACAGAGCTTGGAGGAATCGCAATTAAGGCAGCGCTTGAAAGAGCGAATGTTTCCTCTAGTGATGTTGAAGAAGTTATATTTGGAACGGTTATCCAAGGAGGGCAAGGACAAATTCCATCACGCCAAGCAGCAAGAGCGGCCGGCATTCCTTGGGAAGTGCAGACAGAAACAATAAATAAAGTTTGTGCATCAGGGCTTCGCGCAGTTACGTTAGCAGATCAAATTATTCGTACTGGTGATCAATCACTGATTGTAGCTGGTGGAATGGAATCGATGAGTAACAGCCCTTACATTTTACGAGGGGCAAGATGGGGATACAGAATGGGTAACAACGAAGTTATTGATTTAAACGTTGCAGACGGTTTAACATGCGCATTTTCAGGTATACACATGGGTGTTTATGGCGGAGAAGTTGCGAAGGAAGATGGAATCTCTCGCGAAGCACAAGATGAATGGGCATATCGTAGCCATCAACGTGCGGTTTCGGCACATAAAGAAGGGCGTTTTGAAGAGGAGATTGTACCAGTAACAATTCAGCAAAGAAAAGGCGATCCTATCGTCGTGGCTAAGGATGAAGCACCACGCGCGGATACAACGATTGAAAAATTAGCGAAATTAAAGCCTGTATTTGATAAGACGTCAGCGGTGACAGCAGGTAATGCTCCGGGACTAAATGATGGCGGTGCTGCACTTGTATTAATGAGCGAGGACAGAGCGAAACAAGAAGGAAGAAAACCATTAGCGACAATTTTGGCGCATACGGCGATTGCGGTAGAATCGAAGGATTTCCCAAGAACGCCAGGTTATGCAATTAATGAATTGCTGAAAAAGACAGGTAAGACAATTGAAGACATAGATCTATTTGAAATCAATGAGGCATTTGCGGCTGTAGCAATTGCAAGTACAGAAATCGCAGGGATCGATCCGGAAAAATTGAATGTAAATGGCGGTGCTGTAGCAATGGGGCATCCAATTGGAGCGAGCGGAGCACGTATTATCGTTACACTTATCCATGCACTGAAGCAGCGCGGCGGCGGAATTGGAATTGCTTCTATTTGTAGCGGTGGCGGTCAAGGTGATGCAGTGATGATTGAAGTTCACTAATTAAGATTAGAAGATATATAGTTTATTAACAATTAAGGGGGAAGAAAAAATGAGTGTACAAAAGATTGTTGTAATTGGTGCAGGGCAAATGGGTTCAGGTATCGCACAAGTGTGTGCAATGGCAGGCTATGATGTGAAAGTGCAAGATTTAAAGCAAGAGCAATTAGATAGAGGGCTAGCTGTTATTTCAAAAAATTTAGCCCGCCAAGTAGAAAAAGGCCGTATGAAGGAAGAAGAGAAAGATGCGACTTTAAATCGTCTTACATGGACGCTCGATTTAAATAGTGTCAAAGAAGCTGATCTTATTATTGAAGCAGCTGTTGAAAAAATGGATATTAAAAAGAAAATTTTTGCGAATTTAGATGAAATCGCTCCAGAACACGCAATTTTAGCGACGAATACGTCATCGTTACCAATTACGGAAATTGCAGCGGTAACGAAACGTCCTGAGAAAGTAATCGGCATGCACTTTATGAATCCAGTTCCAGTTATGAAACTCGTTGAAATTATTCGTGGTTTAGCTACAGATGATGCAGTGTACGAAACGATTGAGGATATTACGAAAAAAATCGGGAAAGTGCCAGTTGAAGTAAATGATTTCCCAGGGTTTGTATCGAACCGTATTTTATTACCGATGATTAACGAAGCGATTTATACGTTATACGAAGGAGTAGCGACGAAAGAAGCGATTGATGAAGTAATGAAACTCGGTATGAATCATCCGATGGGACCTCTTACGTTAGCTGACTTTATCGGTTTAGATACTTGTTTATACATTATGGAAGTGTTGCATGAAGGATTAGGAGATAGTAAATATCGCCCATGTCCATTATTACGTAAGTATGTGAATGCAGGATGGTTAGGACGTAAAACGGGTCGTGGTTTCTACGTTTACGAATAAAGGCCTCCCTTTATTGAAGTAGTGGTCTTACCAGATTGTTAAAAAGATATATAGCAAACGGAGGCGAAGTACATGAATTTTCACTTTACTGAAGAGCAACAAATGATGAGGAAAATGGTTCGAGATTTTGCACAGAAGGAAATAGCTCCCTTTGTTCCTAGTATGGAACAAGGGGTGTTCCCGAAAGAGATTTTGCAAAAGATGGGTGAGCTTGGACTAATGGGTATTCCAGCGCCTGCAAAATATGGCGGGGCAGAAATGGATTTTATTTCTTACATTCTAGCAATTGAGGAAATTTCAAAGGTAAGTGCAACGGTTGGTGTAATTTTAGCTGTACATACGTCA
Source organism: Bacillus sp. 41-22 (assembly GCF_025809295.1). Lineage (NCBI taxonomy): Bacteria > Bacillati > Bacillota > Bacilli > Caryophanales > Bacillaceae > Bacillus > Bacillus sp. 41-22. The sequence continues at coordinate 5,095,907 of NZ_CP084035.1, read as the reverse complement.
GTTGGAATGAATCCGATTTTATACTTCGGAACAGAAGAACAGAAGCAGAAATATGTTTCTAAATTGGCGACGGGTGAATATTTAGGCGCATTTGCTCTAACAGAACCGAATGCAGGATCAGATGCAGGTAGTTTGAAATCAAGAGCTGTAAAGAAAGACGATCACTACATCATTAATGGATCGAAAGTCTTTATTACAAATGGTGGTGAAGCAAGTACATATATCGTCTTCGCGTCTACAAATCCAGATGCGGGGAAAAGCGGGATTTCAGCATTTATAGTAGAGAAAGATACACCAGGCTTAATCATTGGAAAAGATGAGCATAAGATGGGTCTTCTTGGTTCTCGTACAGTGCAACTTACGTTTGAAGATATGAAAGTGCCGGCCGAGAATTTACTTGGTGAAGAAGGACAAGGATTTAAGGTGGCAATGGCGAATTTAGATGTTGGGCGAATTGGGATCGGAGCGCAGGCATTAGGAATCGCGGAAGCGGCGCTTGCATGTGCGATTGATTATGCGAAAGAGCGCGAGCAATTCGGCAAGCCAATTGCGGCGCAGCAAGGAATCGGATTCAAACTTGCAGATATGGCGACTAGCGTAGAAGCAGCGCGATTACTTGTATACAGAGCGGCATCGCTAAGAGCACAAGGGTTACCATGCGGTAAAGAAGCTTCTATTGCGAAATTATTTGCTTCTAAGACGGCCGTTGAAGTTGCGATTGAAGCGGTGCAAGTATTTGGCGGTTACGGTTATACGAAAGATTATCCAGTAGAAAGATTTTTCCGTGATGCGAAGATCACGCAAATATATGAAGGAACGAGCGAAATACAAAAGCTTGTAATTAGTCGAGCTTTATAAAAAGGCAGAGGGGGAGACGGGAATGCATTTTAAATTATCAGAAGAACATGAAATGATAAGAAAAATGGTTCGGGATTTTGCGAGGAATGAAGTAGCACCGACAGCAGCAGAGCGTGATGAGGAAGAGCGATTTGATCGCGCTTTATTTGATCAAATGGCAGAGCTTGGTTTAACCGGTATTCCGTGGCCTGAAGAATACGGCGGAATTGGAAGCGATTACTTGGCGTATGTAATTGCCGTTGAAGAATTATCCCGCGTTTGTGCTTCTACAGGTGTAACGTTGTCTGCACATACTTCACTTGCTGGATGGCCAATTTTTAAATTTGGAACGGAAGAGCAAAAACAAAAGTTTTTGCGCCCAATGGCTGAAGGGAAGAAAATTGGTGCATATGGCTTAACAGAACCAAGCTCTGGATCAGATGCTGGTGGAATGAGGACGACTGCAAAACGAGATGGAGACCATTACATTTTAAATGGTTCGAAAATTTTTATTACAAATGGCGGTATTGCTGATATTTATGTTGTTTTTGCATTAACAGATCCTGATTCGAAGCAGCGCGGCACGAGTGCATTTATTGTGGAGAGTGATACGCTAGGATTTTCGGTTGGGAAGAAGGAAAGCAAGCTAGGAATTCGTTCTTCGCCAACAACTGAAATTATATTTGAAGACTGCCGTATTCCTGTAGAGAATTTACTAGGGGAAGAGGGCCAAGGATTTAAAGTTGCGATGCAGACATTAGATGGTGGCCGTAATGGTATTGCGGCACAAGCAGTCGGTATTGCACAATCCGCTTTAGATGCTTCTGTAGAATATGCAAGAGAACGTCATCAGTTTGGGAAGCCAATTGCGGCGCAACAAGGAATTGGCTTTAAACTTGCGGATATGGCAACGGATGTAGAGGCAGCGCGTCTTTTAACATATCAAGCGGCTTGGCTTGAATCTGAAGGGCTTCCGTATGGGAAAGAGTCAGCGATGTCAAAAGTATTTGCAGGTGATACAGCGATGAAGGTAACGACTGAAGCGGTACAAGTATTTGGTGGTTATGGTTATACGAAAGATTATCCAGTAGAGCGTTATATGCGCGATGCAAAGATTACACAAATATATGAGGGAACACAAGAGATTCAAAGGCTTGTAATTTCTCGTATGTTAACGAAGTAGGAACAAAAGCGTAGGTATTTTCCTACGCTTTTTACTTCCAAAAATAATAGAGAGAGGTGAAGGGATGGTTAAACATAATGTACATGCGTCAGTGAAAGATGAAAAATTAGTTGCGTTAAGACGTGAACAAATGATTAAAGGTGCGGTGCAGCTGTTTAAGCAAAAAGGATTCCCACGTACAACAACGAGAGAAATTGCGAAAGCGGCTGGATTTAGTATCGGAACACTTTATGAGTATATTCGCACAAAAGATGATGTATTATATTTAGTTTGTGATAGTATTTATGAACATGTAAAAGAGCGGTTAGAGGAAGTAGTGTGTACAGAGAAGGGAAGTATAGAAAGCTTAAAGATAGCGATAATGAATTATTTTAAAGTGATGGATGAATTGCAAGAAGAAGTATTAATTATGTATCAAGAGGTACGTTTTTTACCGAAAGAATCACTCCCATATGTATTAGAAAAAGAGTTTCAAATGGTCGGGATGTTTGAGGATATTTTAGAGCAGTGTACGGAAAATGGGACATTTACACTAAATAAAAAGGAAATACAGCTTCTTGCACATAATATTTTCATACAAGGACAAATGTGGGGATTTAGACGTTGGGCCCTGCAAAAACTGTATACTCTCGAAGAATATACAGAAATGCAAATTAGGTATGTACTGCAAGGAGCACATATGTCTCCGAAATAAAGAATGGACAAATTATAATTTTATTGCCCGTAAATAGCGGGATAAAAGTTTCCCGTTTTTTTTGTAGCATATTTGTGCGACTTTTGTTTATAATGAATAGTATGGATTTTTTTAAGCAGACCGTTATATATAAGCTTATATTTGAAGAAAGGAAGTGCCGCATAAGTGGGTTTTAAGCAATATTCACCAGAAGAGCTAAAAGAATGTTCAATGATTGAAGTTGTACATAGTGTTTTAGGGAATAAAAGACAAGCAACGACATTCAACGAGTTGGTTCAAGAAATCGCTCAAGTGCTGGGACTATCTCAAGGGCAAGTTAATACGAAACTCGCACAATTTTATACAGATTTAAACATCGATGGACGTTTCATTAATTTAGGAGAAAATCGTTGGGGGCTACGTAGCTGGTACCCATATGAGCAAATTGATGAAGAAATTCTGCCTCAGCCAAAACCGAAGAAGAAACGCAAAGTTGAAGAAGACGGTTTTGACGACTACATTGAAGAAGATGATGTAGAAGAAGAAGCAGAAGAAGTAGAAGAAGATGTAGTAGATTTGGACAAAGTTCTTGAAGACGAAGACGCAGACGATGAAGATGATGATCTTGATGATTTAGAAGAAGATAATGAAGACTTCGCAGAAGAAGAACTTGAGTATGATGAAACTGAAGAAGAAGAAGAGGAAGAGCGGTAGTTCTTGACTTTTCATTATCGTCCATGTAGAATCATTTTTGGGCTCTTTAAAAAAAGACGATAATACTTTTAAAGTGTAAATATAAAAGAAAATTGCTCCCTACTTATTACTTTATGTGATGAGGGGAGCAATTTTCTTTTTTGTTTTTTGTTTAGAAAATAAAAAGAGCCTAACAATAAGATAGATACAGTGTTATCTACATACGTTGCGCTTTGCAACGGTGATTATATAACAACGAAGTAGAAGGGAGTATTTTCATGACTAAGTATATTTTTGTAACAGGCGGTGTAGTATCGTCTTTAGGTAAAGGTATTACAGCAGCATCTCTTGGAAGACTTTTAAAGAATCGTGGTTTAAACGTAACTATTCAAAAGTTTGATCCATACATTAACGTAGACCCAGGGACTATGAGCCCCTACCAACACGGTGAGGTATTCGTAACAGATGATGGTGCAGAAACGGACTTAGACCTAGGTCACTATGAGCGTTTTATCGACATCAACTTAAACAAATACAGCAACGTAACAACAGGTAAAATTTACTCTTCAGTTCTTCAAAAAGAGCGTCGTGGTGAATATTTAGGAGGAACAGTTCAAGTTATTCCTCACATTACTAACGAAATTAAAGAACGTGTATATCGTTCTGGTCGCGAAACAAATGCCGACGTTGTTATTACAGAAATCGGTGGAACTGTTGGTGATATCGAGTCTTTACCATTCTTAGAAGCAATTCGTCAAATTAAGAGCGACATCGGTCGTGACAATGTAATGTACATTCACTGTACGTTAATCCCGTACTTAAAAGCAGCGGGTGAAATGAAAACAAAACCAACGCAACATAGCGTTAAAGAGCTTCGCAGCTTAGGTATTCAACCAAATATTATCGTTGTTCGTACAGAGCTACCTGTTTCTCAGGACATGAAAGACAAGCTTGCATTATTCTGTGACATCGATACAAAAGCAGTTATCGAAGCACGCGATGCAGATACTTTATATGCGGTTCCATTATCTCTTCAAGAACAAAACATGGACCAAATCGTTTGTGATCACTTGAAGTTAGACAATCCAGCTGCAGATATGACAGATTGGACTGCGCTAGTTAATAAAGTACGTAACCTTTCTAAGAAAACAAAAATCGCTCTTGTTGGTAAATACGTAGAGCTTCAAGATGCATACATTTCTGTTGTAGAAGCGCTTCGTCATGCAGGTTATTCATTCGACACAGATGTAGAAGTGAAATGGGTAAATGCTGAGCACGTAACAGCAGAGAACGTAAAAGAATTAGTTGGCGACACAGATGGTATCCTTGTACCAGGTGGCTTCGGCGATCGTGGTGTAGAAGGTAAAATCGTTGCAATTCAATATGCTCGTGAAAACAAAGTTCCATTCTTAGGAATTTGCCTAGGTATGCAACTTGCATCAATCGAATTTGCACGTAACGTATTAGGATTAGAAGGAGCTAACTCTTCTGAAATTAATCCTGACACACCTTATGCAATTATCGATTTATTACCAGAACAAAAAGATGTAGAAGATTTAGGTGGTACACTTCGTCTTGGTCTATACCCATGTAAGCTTGCTGAAGAAACAAATGCTTACAATGCTTACAATGAGCCGGTTGTATATGAGCGTCATCGTCATCGTTATGAGTTCAACAATCAATTCCGTCCAGATATGGAAAAAGCAGGATTTGTATTCTCTGGTACAAGCCCAGACGGTCGTCTAGTGGAAATTATTGAATTACAAGATCACCCTTGGTTCGTGGCAGCACAGTTCCATCCAGAACTTGTATCTCGTCCAAACCGTCCACAACCATTGTTCCATGACTTCGTAAGTGCTTCTATTACGAATAAAGAGAGCAAGTAATAAAAAAAAGCGCCTGAAATAGGGCGCTTTTTTTAATATTCGTTTAACATTTCATCAATTGTAAATTTCAATCCGTGATAAGCAAATAAAGCTATAATTAAACTTGGGAACCCATAGCGGTTACCTTCATCATCTGGAATAAGACCTTTTAACAGCTTTGTATCAATATGTACATCTGTATATTGTTCCAGTGATTCAACACCTTCTTGAATAGCCGAGATTCCAACGATAGATTGGCCTTCTTCATGAAGTTTTTTCGCGGTTTTTATAATTTCTTCATCTGTCGAAAAACGACTAATAAGAAGTACGCGGTCCGCAGAAGTCACTGCCGCCGGTTCACCGTTTTCTATTAAACGTTTTGCTTGTTTCATTGGTTCGGCGCCAAATAATGCTTCTGAAACAATACCTTCCATTTCGTTTGTACCATGCAAGTAAATGAAGCCATCGCCAACTAACGCCTGGGCAAGTAGACGAGCGCTATCTTCTATATTCATTTCCTCTTTTTGAGAAATTTTGGAGAAATATCCACTTAATTGAGTCGAGAAAATTTTTAACATGTTGTTGCTCCTTTCTTTCGTGTTAGCTGGTTCTCATTATAGCTTATTTTTTTTGGAAAGGGGAAATAGTAGGGTGGCATAACAAAATAGGAAACGGTAAAATAAGAAAGAATAGGAAGGGATTTGGCAAAGAGTAGCGAAAATAAACCGATAAGATATAAGAAGCTTTAAATCTTGTACTTACACAGAAAGGTTGGGAGTTATGGAAGGGAAAATTTTAATCGTTGATGATCAATATGGCATTCGTGTTTTATTGCATGAAGTGTTCCAAAAAGAAGGTTATCAGACGTTCCAAGCAGCGAATGGATTTCAAGCTTTAGATATCGTGAAAAAAGATAATCCGGATTTAGTAGTGTTAGATATGAAAATCCCAGGTATGGATGGTATAGAGATTTTAAAACATGTAAAAGAAATTGATGAGAGTATTAAAGTGATTTTAATGACTGCTTATGGAGAATTGGATATGATTCAAGAAGCGAAAGATTTAGGAGCTTTAATGCACTTTGCTAAACCGTTTGATATTGATGAGATTCGTCAAGCAGTGAGAGATCAGCTTGCTGTAGAGGCGTAAAAAATGAATTTTTTATAAAAAATATGGAAAAAAGCGTTTACATGGACTATTGAGCAGGTGAATACAGTTGAGTTTTTGAGTACAAGTTGTTATCCTATTGAGTGTAGAAAGAAGTCCGGTATGTAAATATACATATTTTACCTTATTCTGGTCATACTACCAGCGATAAGAATTTATCGGATACAAAAAACGTTTTTTAGGAGGATTCACCATGCCTTTAGTTTCTATGAAAGAAATGCTAAACACAGCACTAGAAGGAAAATACGCAGTTGGTCAATTCAACATGAACAACTTAGAGTGGACTCAAGCTATCTTAGCTGCTGCGGAAGAAGAAAAATCTCCTGTAATCTTAGGTGTATCTGAGGGTGCAGCTCGTCATATGACTGGTTTCAAAACAGTTGTAGCTATGGTTAAAGCTTTAATCGAAGAAATGAACATTTCTGTTCCTGTAGCGATTCACCTTGACCATGGTTCAAGCTTCGAAAAATGTAAAGAAGCAATTGATGCAGGTTTCACATCTGTAATGATCGACGCTTCTCACCACCCATTCGATGAAAACGTTGAAACTACTAAAAAAGTGGTAGAATACGCACACGCTCGTAACGTATCTGTTGAAGCTGAGCTTGGAACAGTTGGCGGACAAGAAGACGACATCATCGCTGAAGGCGTAATTTACGCTGATCCAGCAGAGTGTAAGCACCTTGTTGAAGCAACAGGTATCGATTGCCTAGCTCCAGCTTTAGGTTCTGTACACGGTCCTTACAAAGGTGAGCCTAACTTAGGATTCGCTGAAATGGAACAAGTTCGTGACTTCACTGGCGTACCTTTAGTATTACACGGTGGTACTGGTATCCCAACTGCTGATATCGTAAAAGCTATTTCTCTAGGTACTTCAAAAATTAACGTAAACACTGAGAACCAAATTGAGTTTACAAAAGCTGTTCGTGAAGCATTAAACAAAGACCAAGAAGTTTACGATCCTCGTAAATATATTGGACCTGGCCGCGACGCTATCAAAGCAACTGTTGCTGGTAAAATGCGTGAGTTCGGTTCTAACGGTAAAGCGTAAGAATAAAATTCCGTTTTGGAAACCGTCTAGTCTTTTAGACGGTTTCCTTTCGTTGTATAATGAAAGCGCGAACAAGTCTAAAGATTTTATAAAGTGAATTTTTGGTTTGCAAATATAGAAAATAATGTGCATAGTCCTATTAATAAATGTGGTAAGTATCTGAATTGAGTAATTTGATTCGATGAATAGTTAATCTTCATCTATTTGTACAGCAGGGGAGCTACAGGTGATGGTTTTCTACTTATTGAGTTTCAGGATGGAAAGAGTGATTGAGATTCTTAAGGGGGAATCTTCTACTTCTTATAAAGAAGTAGAAGATAAATACATTCACAAGAAGGGAGCTCAATATGGAAAAGTTGCTAATTGAAGGCGGAAGAGCTTTAAATGGAACGATTCGTGTGAGTGGTGCAAAGAACAGTGCTGTTGCACTAATTCCAGCGACAATTTTAGCAGATACTCCAGTAACTATTGGCGGTGTTCCTAATATTTCGGACGTGAAAATGTTAGGAGACTTACTAGAGGAAATTGGAGGGAAAGTAACTTATGGGCAGGAAGAAGAGATGGTAGTCGATCCTTCTAACATGGTTGCGATGCCTTTACCAAATGGAAAAGTGAAAAAATTGCGCGCCTCTTATTATTTAATGGGTGCAATGCTTGGCCGTTTTAAAAAAGCTGTTATTGGGCTTCCAGGTGGATGTCATTTAGGGCCACGACCGATTGATCAGCATATTAAAGGGTTTGAAGCGTTAGGGGCATATGTTACAAATGAACAAGGTGCCATTTATTTAAGAGCAGACGAACTACGTGGGGCACGTATTTATTTAGATGTTGTTAGTGTAGGAGCTACGATTAATATTATGCTAGCGGCTGTACGAGCGAAAGGTAGAACTGTTATTGAAAATGCAGCGAAAGAACCAGAGATTATTGATGTAGCTACATTGTTAACGAGTATGGGAGCACGTATTAAAGGCGCTGGTACAGACGTAATCCGAATTGATGGTGTGGATTCACTGCACGGTTGTCACCACACTATTATTCCAGACCGTATTGAAGCTGGTACGTATATGATTTTAGGGGCTGCGTCAGGAGGAGAAGTAACAGTTGATAATGTTATTCCTCAGCATTTAGAATCCGTTACTGCGAAGCTAAGAGAAGCTGGTGTTCAAATTGAAACGAACGATGACCAAATTACAGTGAACGGCAATAGAAGGTTAAAAGTAGTTGATGTAAAAACGCTTGTATATCCAGGGTTTCCAACGGATTTACAACAGCCGTTTACAACGCTTTTAACAAAAGCGCATGGAACAGGAGTTGTAACTGATACAATTTACAGCGCACGTTTCAAGCATATTGATGAATTGCGCCGTATGAACGCGCAAATTAAAGTAGAAGGCCGTTCAGCAATTGTGACTGGACCGGTTTTATTGCAAGGTGCGAAGGTGAAAGCGAGTGACCTACGAGCTGGTGCGTCCCTTGTTATTGCGGGTTTAATGGCAGATGGCATTACAGAAGTAACGGGACTTGATCATATTGATCGAGGTTACGAAAATATAGTAGACAAGCTTAAAGGGCTTGGTGCAAACATTTGGCGAGAACAAATGACAAAGCAAGAAATTGAAGAAATGAAGAATGCATAAAGTGAAACTTTAATCAGTATGGGGTATCCCACGCCGATTATTAACCCTCACCAATCGGGATAAGGTGGTGATACTTCCGTTAATGGGGAGCGAAGAATCACTACTAACGGAAGTATACTTTATAGAAAAACAAGGTTCACAAAATACGGCAGAAATATAAAGACTTAAAGGAGAGGGATTATCGTGGAAAGAAGTTTATCTATGGAGTTAGTACGTGTAACAGAGGCTGCAGCATTATCATCAGCGCGTTGGATGGGGCGCGGAAAAAAAGATGAGGCAGATGGTGCAGCAACATCAGCTATGCGTGATGTATTTGATACAATTCCGATGAAAGGTACAGTTGTAATTGGCGAAGGTGAAATGGATGAAGCGCCAATGCTATATATCGGAGAAAAATTGGGTACAGGATATGGACCACGCGTAGACGTTGCAGTTGATCCTTTAGAAGGGACAAATATCGTAGCGGCTGGCGGCTGGAATGCGCTTGCTGTTATTGCAATTGCAGATCACGGCAATTTGTTACATGCTCCTGACATGTACATGGATAAAATAGCGGTTGGTCCAGAAGCAGTTGGTGCAGTTGATATTGACGCACCTATTATCGACAACTTACGTGCAGTTGCGAAAGCGAAAAATAAAGATATCGAAGATGTTGTAGCGACAGTTTTAAACCGTCCACGTCATCAAGCAATTATCGAAGAAATTCGTAAAGCTGGTGCTCGTATTAAATTAATTAACGATGGAGATGTAGCTGGAGCAATCAATACAGCATTTGACCGTACTGGTGTAGATATTCTATTCGGTTCTGGTGGAGCACCTGAAGGTGTATTAGCTGCGGTCGCATTAAAATGCTTAGGTGGAGAAATTCACGGGAAGCTCTTACCTCAAAACGAAGCTGAACTAGCTCGTTGTAAAAGAATGGGTATTGAAGATATCAATCGTATCCTTCGTATGGAAGACTTAGTAAAAGGTGACGATGCAATCTTTGCAGCAACAGGTGTAACAGACGGAGAACTATTACGAGGCGTTCAATTTAAAGGTAGCGTCGGAACAACACAATCCCTTGTTATGCGTGCAAAATCAGGCACAGTACGCTTCGTAGACGGCCGCCATAGCTTAAATAAAAAACCGAATTTGGTTATTAAATAAAAAGCGTAAGCGGCTCGTTTAGAATCGCAGGGCATTGGAGCTCTCGACCTTGAAGCGCTCTTTGCTTCGAGTGAGAGAGCGAAATGACCGGAGATTCTAGCCGCTGAAGCTGGATTAAATAAAAAGCGTAAGCGGCTCGTTTAGAATCGCAGGACACTTCAAACTCCTGACGAAGAGGCGCTTTTTGCCTCGCAGGAAGAAGCGAAACCACCGACCATTCTAGCCGCTGGAACTGGATTAAATAAAAGCAGAAATGCCTTATCTATTCTGCCTTAAAATCAGGTGAGTAGAAAAAAGAAAGAAATATGAAAAGGCGAAGACAAATTTTCTTGTCTTCGCTTCTTGTATTTGTGTTTCAACGTATTGATTAAAACTAGATAAAAGGGTTACAATAGTGAATATTATCCTACTTGAACTTATTGCCTTTCATTATTATTTATTTGCCTTCCGTATTTTTCCCTTTACCCATGTGAAAAGAGAATAAAGTTAAAGTGTGGTGTCTGAATGAATTTGTCAATTGCAGCATTAGAAAACATGAAATTAAAAGAGTTATACGAGCTTGCGAAGGAATTTAAGATTTCGTATTACAGCAAGTTAACGAAAAAAGAGCTAATCTTCTCTATCTTAAAAGCTCGAGCAGAAAAAGAAGGTTTCTTTTTCATGGAAGGCGTATTAGAAATTATTCAATCAGAAGGATTTGGATTCTTACGTCCTATCAATTATTCTCCAAGCTCAGAAGATATTTATATCTCGGCTTCGCAAATTCGTCGTTTCGATTTACGTAATGGAGATAAGGTTTCTGGTAAAGTACGACCTCCGAAAGAAAATGAGCGCTATTTTGGATTGCTACAAGTTGAAGCTGTAAATGGAGATGATCCAGACTCAGCAAAAGAGCGTGTACATTTCCCTGCATTAACACCGTTATACCCAGATCGCCAAATGAAATTGGAGACGGAAACGAAAAAGTTACCGACACGCATCATGGATTTAATCGCACCAGTTGGATTTGGACAACGTGGTTTAATTGTTGCGCCTCCAAAGGCTGGTAAAACAAGTCTGTTAAAAGAAATTGCACACAGTGTCACAACAAATCATCCGGAAGCAGAATTAATTGTACTTTTAATTGATGAGCGTCCAGAGGAAGTAACAGATATTGAACGTTCTGTTAAAGGTGATGTTGTAAGTTCTACTTTTGATGAAGTGCCAGAGAATCATATTAAAGTAGCGGAGCTTGTATTAGAGCGTGCAATGCGTCTTGTAGAACATAAAAGGGACGTTGTCATTTTAATGGATAGTATTACCCGTTTAGCGCGTGCTTACAACCTTGTTATTCCGCCAAGTGGTAGAACCTTATCGGGTGGTATTGATCCTGCTGCTTTTCATAGACCGAAGCGTTTCTTTGGGGCTGCGCGTAATATCGAAGAGGGCGGTAGCCTAACGATTTTAGCAACAGCGCTTGTTGATACAGGGTCTCGTATGGATGATGTAATTTACGAGGAGTTTAAAGGAACTGGAAATATGGAACTTCACTTAGATCGCTCATTAGCTGAGCGCCGTATCTTCCCAGCGATTGATATTCGTCGCTCTGGTACGCGTAAAGAAGACCTATTAATTCCGAAAGAACATTTAGACAAGCTGTGGGGTATTCGTAAAACAATGCGTGATACACCAGACTTTGTTGAAGGCTTCTTACGTAAACTTCGTCAAACAAAGACAAATGAAGAATTTTTACAAAACATTGTTGCAGACTCAAAAAGGTATGTAACCACTAAGTAAAGGGAAAAGATGGGGACTCGCTTATTTCGTAGTAAGCGAGTTTTTTATGTTTTTAAGGGAATATTAGAGAGAGTAATATATGGAAAAATTTGTTTTTTGAGATGGAAATCATATTTGTATTGAGAGCTTGAAGTGTCCTGCGATTCTGAACGAGCCGCTTGCGCTTTTAATTGATATCCAGTTCCGGCGGCTAGAATCTCCGGCCATTTCGCTCTCTCGGTCGAAGCAAAAAGCGCTTCTTGGTCGAGAGCTTGAAGTGACCTGGATTCTGAACGAGCCGCTTGTGCTTTTAATTGATATCCAGTTCCGGCGGCTAGCTCTTCGTGTCTAAGAACCTCCGCTACTCAAGGTAAAAAGCACCTTTTGTGCGAGAGAACCTTAGCCAGTCAGAGCTGAGCGAGCCGCCTCCACTTTTAATTTTAAAAAGACAAAAACAGGTAGTTGCAAAATGGAGTTAGCCTTGTTATAATTTCATCATATGTGTTTCATCAATATAGTTGTGTAAGCAGCTGAAGATGAAAAACTCTGTTTCGAAAATGATTCAGGGCGGAAGGAGATGAAAAGAATGAAAGCAGGAATCCATCCAAATTACAATAAAGTTGTATTTATGGACACGAACACTGGCTTCAAATTCTTAAGCGGGTCTACAAAAGGCTCTAGCGAAACTGTTGAGTGGGAAGATGGTAACACTTATCCATTACTAAAAATTGAGATCAGTTCTGATTCTCACCCATTCTACACTGGACGTCAGAAGTTTGCTACTGCAGACGGACGTGTTGACCGCTTCAATAAGAAATACGGCATCAAGTAATAAAGAACATAAAACAGGCAAGTGTATGTATTCGCTTGTCTGTTTTTTTTGCGAAAATATTAAACCTTTACCCTACTTTGGATTAGGAAAGTAGATGAAAGGAGAGCTCAATGTACTTAATGAATCAAAATGGTTGGATTGAAGTGATTTGCGGGAGTATGTTTTCTGGGAAATCAGAAGAGCTCATCCGCCGTATACGCCGTACACAATTTGCGAAACAACATGCGATTGTATTTAAACCATGTATTGATAATCGTTATAGTGAAGAAGATGTTGTATCACATAATGGATTAAAGGTTAAAGCAGTTCCTGTTTCAGCTTCAAAAGATATATTTAACCATGTAACAGAAGAAATGGATGTTATTGCAATCGATGAGGTACAATTTTTTGATGGGGACATTGTGGAAGTGGTGCAAGTATTGGCAAATCGTGGCTATCGTGTCATTGTAGCTGGATTAGACCAAGATTTCCGTGGTCTACCATTTGGACAAGTTCCTCAGCTGATGGCGATTGCTGAACATGTAACTAAATTGCAGGCAGTTTGTTCTGAATGTGGATCTCCTGCAAGTCGTACGCAACGTTTAATCGATGGAGAACCAGCGGCATTTGATGATCCAATTATTTTAGTTGGGGCTTCAGAATCGTATGAACCACGTTGTCGTCATTGTCATGCAGTACCTACAAAACAAAGATAAGTGAAACTCGCTATGTAGAGCGGGTTTTTTTCGAAAATAGATGAAGATTGGTGGCAAGCTCTTCGTGTCTAAGAACCGCCGCTACTCAAGGTGAAAAGCACCTTTTGTGCGAGAGAACCTTAGCCAGTCAGAGCTGAGCGAGCCGCTTGCGCTTTTAAATATTATCTAGCTCCAGCGGCTAGAATGGTCGGTGGTTTCGCTTCTTCCTGCGAGGCAAAGAGCGCCTCTCTGTCAGAAGCTCCAACCTCCTCCCATTCTGAGCGAGCCGCTTGCGCTTTAAATATTATCTAGCTCCAGCGGCTAGAATCTCCGGCCATTTCACTCTCTCGCTCGAAGCAAAAAGCGCTTCAAGGTCGAGAGTTCCAAATAGCCTGCGATCCTGAGCAAGCCGCTTACGCTTTTAAATATAATTTGCGTTTTTTTGATTAAGTACCATATACTATTTGTATTAGATACTAGGATGTAGAGGTGAATGGTGTGTTAGATCGTTTGCAAGCTGTAGAAGATCGTTATGAGAAGTTGAATGAGTTGTTAAGTGACCCAGAGGTTATTAGCGATACAAATAAGCTTCGTGAGTATTCAAAAGAGCAATCTGATATTCAGGACACGGTAGAGGTGTACCGTGAGTATAAAGATGTTCGTGAGCAATTACGAGATGCAAAAGCAATGTTAGAAGATAAGTTAGACGCTGATATGCGTGATATGGTAAAAGAAGAGGTTTCTGAATTAGAAGGACAAGAGAAAACATTATCAGAACGTCTGAAAATTTTACTTGTTCCAAAAGACCCTAATGATGATAAAAACGTTATCGTTGAGGTTCGTGGCGCTGCTGGTGGTGACGAGGCAGCTTTATTTGCTGGTGATTTATATCGTATGTATAGCCGTTATGCTGAGGTGCAAGGTTGGAAAACTGAAATTATCGAAGCGAGCTATACAGAGTTAGGCGGATATAAAGAGATTATCTTTATGATTAACGGTAAAGGTGCTTTCGCGAAGCTGAAATTCGAGAATGGTGCTCACCGTGTACAACGTGTTCCTGAAACGGAATCTGGCGGACGTATTCATACATCTACAGCAACTGTAGCTGTACTACCAGAGGCAGAAGAAGTAGAAATTAATATTCATGAAAAAGATGTTCGTGTTGATACGTTTGCTTCTAGTGGTCCTGGTGGACAAAGCGTTAATACAACGATGTCAGCGGTACGTTTAACGCATTTACCGACTGGTGTAGTTGTATCTTGTCAGGATGAGAAATCACAAATTAAGAATAAAGAAAAAGCGATGAAAGTATTACGCGCACGTGTTTATGATAAATTTAGACAAGAAGCGCAAGCTGAGTATGATCAAAACCGTAAACAAGCTGTTGGTACGGGAGATCGTTCAGAGCGTATTCGTACGTATAACTTCCCGCAAAACCGTGTTACAGACCATCGAATCGGTTTAACGATTCAAAAGCTAGATCAAATCCTACAAGGTAAGTTAGATGATTTCATCAATGCCTTAGTGATGGAAGATCAGGCGCAAAAGATGGAGGCAGCTGAGTAATGCGTGTCTATGAAGCCCTGAAATGGGCTTCTTCTTTTTTACAGGAAAATGGACGAGATGAAAATGCGGGAGAAATTGTCCTTTGTCATGTATTAAAGACGAACAGAACCGGAATGCTCATGAATATGCGTGAAGAAATAACTGCGGAACAAGAGGAAAGTTTTGCAGAATTTATCCACAAGCATGTAGAAGGTATTCCGATCCAATATATGCTCGGTTATGAAATGTTTTATGGCCGATCATTCTTTGTAAATGAAGAGGTATTGATACCAAGACCGGAAACAGAGGAACTTATAGTTGGAGTACTAGAGAGAATTGAGCGCCATTTCGGTAATGAGGAGCTTCACATAGCGGATATTGGAACAGGTAGTGGAGCGATTTCTATTACGCTCGCTTTAGAAAATAAAAATCTTCATGTGTATACAGTAGATATCGCACAGGAGTCGATTGAAGTTGCAAAAGAAAATGCAAAAACTTTAGGGGCGGATGTAACATTCTATCACGGCGATTTACTGTCTCCGTTTTATGAAACAGGTCAGAAGTTAGATGTTGTTGTTTCCAATCCTCCGTACATACCAGAGGAAGATTGGCGTGGTCTTTCTACTGTTGTGAAGGAGCATGAGCCGAAGCGTGCGCTTGTTGGTGGGGAAGATGGACTAGATTTCTATCGTCGTTTTATGGAGGAATTGCCGAATGTATTACAGAACAAGGCGATTGTGGCGTTTGAAATTGGTGTAGGGCAAGGTGAAGATGTGAAAGCATTATTACAGCAAACTTTCCCGCGCGCTCAAGTTGAAGTTGTATTTGATATTAATGGAAAAGATCGCATGGTATTTGCAGAGATGGAGTAAGGCATAAGCCTTACTCTATTTTTTGTATGAAAAATTCGCAACTACTCAGCCATACATTTTATTTAGAATTTTGGTAAGGGGAATTATTTCAGCGAAAATACGCACCTTATTACCTATACATAGCCAGTTCCTCTCGCCAATTAAAAAAATGCTTTTCTATCGGTTTTTTATATAGATTTTGAATTTAATAGTTTAGAAAGATGAAAGTCTGTCCACACTGTTTCTAGAGGGGACGGTGGAGGAAATGAAAAAACAAGTTATTGCTTACTTTCTTTTATTATTAATTGGTGCACAGTTACTTGTGCAGTTTGGATATATGAAAGCTGATGCAAAAGGGCCTACTGTTATTCCGAAAGAGGCCGTTCGATTACGTATTTTAGCTAATAGTGATTCCGATAAAGATCAGGCGTTAAAGCGTAAAGTACGCGATGAAGTAAAAGCGCAAATTGATGGATGGGTAGCGGATTTAACGTCATTTGAAGAAGCTCGAAAAGTAATTCAAAATCATATTCCTGAAATTGAAAAGACAGTGGCAAATACACTGAAAAGAGAAGGAAGTAAAGAGGCGTTTCAAGTGAAATTCGGTAAGAATGTGAAGTTTCCTACAAAGGTATATGGGAATTTTATTTATCCGGCAGGAGAATATGAAGCGGTACTTATTACAATTGGAAAAGGTGAAGGTGCAAACTGGTGGTGTGTATTATTTCCACCGATGTGTTTCTTAGATTTTTCAAGTGGTACAGCTGTAAGGAAAGAAGAACATGTTGTGAAAGCTGAATCTCCTGAAGAGGAGCAAGTGAGACAATTAGATGAGGAAGTAGTGGATGTACCGGAGAAGAAAGAGGATAAGGTGAAAGAAAAGAAAGTAGTAAAGCCGGAAAAAGCTGAAAAAGTAACAGCACAGGAAAAGAAAGTAGTAAAACACGAAACACAAGTAGAAGAACAGCCTGTAAAAAAAGTAGAAACAAAAACTGTGGAAAAAGTGGAGAAACCTGTGGAGCAAAAACAAGAAAAGCAAAATGAGTATGTAACAGTAGAAGAGGAAGAGAAACCAGAGGTTAAATTATTTATCGTCGAAGCTTTTACATCTTTATTCTCTAAATAGTGCTATTAATAAATCCTTCCTCATATATATCAATGAGGAGGGATTTATTATGAAGAACGTGTATTTTGCTACGAAAGCAGATGTAGAAAGATTACATTCTTTTTTCGGACAAGCTAATAAAAAAGATGATAAAATAAATGAGTTGTACGCACAATTTATGATCTTGGAAGAGGCGGGAGAAATACGAGCGGTAATTGGATATGAACAAAGTGGAGAAAATGCACTTATCCGTTCTTGTTTATTCACACCCAATGTGGATAAACAGACTTTCTTATATTTTTTCGAGATGTTTTTGCAGTATATGAAAGAAAAAGATATTCGACAATTGTACTTACTCACAAATCATCCACAATCTGTGACCATCTTTCAGTTTTTTAACTTTGTCATTATAGAGAAAGAGGAAGTGCCAGAGGAAATTCGACAGTTAGAACACTTTTGTAAAAATATAAAAGAGCTAAATGCAATAATACTAAATTGTCAGCTATTCACAAAGTTATCCACGGATTAACAAGGTTTATCCACATTTTGTGGATAAACCTTGTTTGTCTTTTGGATAAATCTCATAGTAAACTAAAAATAGACAAGTATTTCATGGTAGAAAAGGACGTGGGAAAAAATGCATACAAATATGTGGGTTGTGGATAATGTTGTGGAAAGAAAAAAATATTATCCACAATTAAAAGAAGCAGCGAGATTATTAAGAGAAAATGAAGCGGTGGCCTTCCCAACGGAAACGGTATATGGGTTAGGAGCAAACGCAATGGATGATGAAGCGATAGCGAAAATTTTTGAAGCGAAAGGGAGACCGAGCGATAATCCACTGATTGTCCACATAGGAACAAAATCTCAGTTAGATGGTATCGTAAGAGAAATTCCGCCGGTTGCAGAAAAGTTAATGGAGCATTTTTGGCCAGGACCATTAACAATCATTTTACCGAGAAAAAAAGGGATTTCAGAGAGGGTTACGGCAGGACTTAATACAGTCGGAGTGAGGATGCCGGATCATCCAGTAGCGCTCGCCCTTATTGAAGAGGCAAACGTGCCTGTTGCGGCACCGAGTGCGAATCGTTCAGGACGCCCAAGTCCAACGTTAGCTTCTCATGTGTATGAAGATTTAAATGGGAAAATTGCTGGTATTGTTGATGGCGGGGCAACAGGAGTAGGCGTTGAATCAACTGTAATTGATTGTACGAGCGAGGTTCCGACGATTTTACGTCCAGGTGGGATTACGAAGGAGCAATTAGAGGCCGTGATAGGAAATGTTTCTTTAGATCCAGCTTTAAAGGATGAGAAAGAAAAACCAAAATCACCTGGAATGAAATATACACATTATGCACCGAAAGCGCCACTTAGTATTGTTGAAGGGTCCCGTGAGTTTATTCAACGTATGGTGGATGAGAAAAAGAAAGAAGGATTTAAAGTAGGTGTATTAACGACAGAAGAGTATCAGCATGTGTATAGTGCAGATGTTGTATTGTCTTGTGGTGTGCGAAGCGATTTAGCCAGCGTTGCGACTAAGTTATATGATGTGCTTAGAACGTTTGATGCAAGTGAAGTAGATGTTATTTTTAGTGAATCATTCCCGAATGAAGGCATAGGAAATGCAATTATGAATCGTTTAACAAAAGCTGCGGGACATCAGATTATTATTGAATGATAATGTACCTTTAGCAAACAGAATATTTCTCCTCGGATAAGCATATTGTGAAGTAGCACGTCCGAGGGGGGATATGAATGACACTTGAACAATTAATACCTTTAATAATTATGGCATTTGCCCTGGGGATGGATGCATTTTCAGTGAGCCTCGGTATGGGGATGGTAACATTAAAGTTAAGACAAATCCTTTATATAGGTATGACGATTGGGATATTTCATATTATTATGCCATTTATCGGAATGGTACTAGGACGTTTTCTATCAGAGAGGTATGGGGATGTCGCAAATTTTGCAGGAGCTATTTTATTAATTGGGCTAGGGTTCTATATCGTATATTCGTCTATTTTAGAAGGGGAAGAGACTAGAACTGCTCCAATTGGAATTAGTTTATTTGTATTTGCATTTGGTGTCAGTATAGATAGTTTTTCAGTAGGTCTTAGTCTTGGAATTTACGGAGCAGAGACAATTATTACGATATTATTGTTCGGACTAATAAGTATGCTACTGGCTTGGATGGGTTTATTGCTTGGTAGCCATGCCAAAAATATACTTGGCACATACGGTGAAATAGTAGGTGGTATTATTCTTGTTGGGTTTGGATTGTATCTCCTTTTTCCTATATAATTTTATGTAGGAGGGAATTATGAACAAGCTATTGGAATGGTATGTTAAGCTTTTAACCTTCTTTCCTCGATGGCTAAGAAGACTTATAATATTGGGTGTTATTTTGCAAATTTCGATGTTAGGTTGGATTAAGTTAATTCGTGAATGGTGAGATAGTTCCTTTCTGTGCATAGTTTCGTTTGTACTATATTGATCACACTAAAAAATTACAAATATAGAAAGGATGAGATGAATGACGAGATTAAAGCAAGTTTTTGGTATTATTATTAGTTTTTTTGTTTTTTGGTTCAGTATGCTCGGTGTACAAATGTTTGCTGAGTTTTTAGATATTGAGTCATTGAAGTTTGTTGCAGGAAAATCGGAGGCGGCGCGTACTTTTTATTCTCCGTATCCGTTTTTAATTGTTTTCCTTATTACGTTACTTTCCTTATATTTCTTTGTAATAAAGCTTAGTAGATCTAAAAAAGAGAAATTCCCGTCATTAGAGGAGAAGAACGAAGAATTACGATAAAAAATTCCCCGCTTTCAGCGGGGGTTATGTTTAGATGATGGAAGTGAACGGGCCCCTTGCGCTTTTAGGGGATATATCCAGTTCCAGTGGCCAGCTAAGAACCTTCCCCACGAGAAGATAAAAAGCATCTTCTGTGAGGAAGGTTCTTAGCCACCGGGCCTGGGCAGTCGGTTCCGCTTTTAAATGTATCCAGCTCCAGCGGCTAGAATGGTCGGTGGCTTCGCGCCTTCCTGCGAGGCAAAAAGCGCCTCTACGTCAGGAGCTCCATCCCCCTCTCATTCTGAACGAGCCGCTTCCGCCTTTAGGGTGTGATATCCAGTTCCGGCGACTAGCTCTTCGCATCTAAGAACCTTCCGCCCGAAAGGCAAAAAGCGCCTTTAGGACGAAAGAACCTTAGCTGGTCAGAGCTGAACGAGTCGCCTCCACTTTTAGATAGGCCTCACTAATTCAAATTGTTCTCCTAGTTTTGCGTAGTTGTGTCCTGCTAGGCGGCTTATTGGTTTTAGTTCTTCGGCGTGAATTCGACCGTTTTCGTATAAGTGTTCAGCGACGTGAAAGCGAACGACGCGGCCGATTAGTAGGTCACAAGCTGGCGAGTCTTCGGTTCCGCCGAGTGGGATAGCGCGTTCTAATATGCACTCCATTCGAATGTTTGCTTCTTTAACCCCTGGTACTGAAATGACATCACTGTCAATCGGTGTTAGTTTTGCTAATTCGATTTCACTTTCATTAGGAGGTAGGTTCGCTGCTGTTTCGTTGATCGCTTCTACGTAAGATTCATCAGAAATATGTACGACAAATTCCCCTTTTTCTATTGCGTTTCTGGAAGTGTCTTTCGGTTTTCCTTCTTTGCGTTGTACTGAAACTGAGATAAGTGGTGGATTGGCAGCGACGATATTGAAATAACTATATGGCGCACCGTTCAATACGCCATCTTTAGTTACAGAAGTAACGAATGCAACAGGACGTGGAATGATACTTCCTGTTAGTAATTTGTAATTATCTTTTTCGGTTTGTTCGTTTGGATTAATGGATAACATGTTGTAATCCCCTTTCTAAATATGAATACTTATTGTTCCTTTACAAGATATCAATGGGAATCTCCTGCTGAAAATAATATTTTTTTGATGATGTAAAAAAAAGAGATTACCTCGATTGTACTGAAGTAATCTCTTTTTTGGTAAATATCTTGAAATAGAGATAAATATTAAAGTAAAACGTAAGCGCCAGGTCCAATTAAAGCTACACCGATAGCGACAGCGATTAACATTAAATTATATTCGAATCCGTTTTGTGTTACCCAGTAACCATTTTTTCCGTGAACTGTGAAAATTGCTACTAACATTGTTCCTACGATAAATAAAGAACCAACTACAGTGAAAATACCTGCTGCGAATAAGAAACCACCTAATAGTTCAGTTGCGCCAGCCATAAATGCCATAAATACACCAGGACGTAAGCCAATTGACTCCATCCAGCCGCCAGTTCCCTTTAAGCCGTAACCGCCGAACCAACCAAATAATTTTTGAGCACCATGACCCATGAATGTAATTCCTATAATAAGACGAATAATAAGAAGACCGATATCCATCATTTTAAAAAACCTCCTAAAAGTTATTAACTTACCTTATGTAAGTAATAATAAAATAGTTACTTACTTTAGTCAAGTAGATTTTAACGAAAATTTGAAAGGAATTTTACAAATTAACAACAAAAAATAAAATGTAGTAAAGACCTCTAGACAAGTAAGTGAAAAAAAGAGAAAATATAAGTAGAAGTTAACTTCTCATTGTTATTCAGACAATCAGAATTGACTGGAATTTTGTGAAGCGCTACAATAAGAGTCTAGTAGTAATGACATGATTTATTTCGAAAGAGTTTTTACAGTATAACATTCGAAGTATGAAGTCTTACGTGTATTTCGATCTTGAATAGAGATTGCCCTATAAACTTTTAGGTAAATTATAAGGAGGACTATCCTATGTTTAAAAAATTATTCGGTTTTGGTTCAAAAACAAATGAAGAAACAATCGTAGCTCCATTAACTGGAGCAGTGAAAAATATTGAAGAAGTACCAGATCCAGTATTCGCTGGTCGTATGATGGGTGACGGTGTTGCGATCGATCCTACTGAAGGTGTAGTTGTATCTCCAGTTGATGGTGAAATCGTACAATTATTCCACACGAAACATGCTATTGGAATTAAAGCGAAAAACGGTACAGAAATTTTAATCCACGTTGGATTAGAAACTGTAAAAATGGAAGGTGAAGGTTTCGAAGCTCACGTTTCTGAAGGACAAGCTGTAAAAGCTGGAGATAAATTAATCTCATTCGACTTAGAATTAATTCGTGAAAAAGCGAAAAGCACAATTACTCCAATCGTTATTACAAACACAGATGCAGCTGAGTCTATTAAGACAACTGTAGGTGTAACAGCTACAAAAGGTTCAACAGAAGTAATGAAAGTTACAATGAAATAATTATTTGATAGAAGGAATCCGTTTCATATGAAATGGATTCCTTATTTTGTTTCGTAGTGTGTTCATTATGTATGGTAAAATACTTTGGGCACTTGGAAATAGGGTTTCATATATGTGGATAAGGCGCATTTTTCTTAGAAAAAATATAAGAGAAATGCGCCTTTCGTATATTCACATTCCTTTTGTTCTATTCTAATGTACGCTATGATAAAGTGAAACTTTAATGAGTGGAGGGTGTTCATCCCCCGCTGATTATTAGCCTTCACCAATCGGGATAAATGTAGGAAACAGAAAAAAAGGGGTGGGTTTAGATGAAACGGGTGTTATTTGTTTGCACTGGAAATACATGCCGTAGTCCGATGGCTGAGGCTTTGCTTCGTCATTATGGAGAAGGTAAATTTGAAGTGCAATCTGCTGGTGTTTTCGCCTATCCTGGAAGCGATGTGTCGATACATGCAAAGGAAGCTTTAGCTGAAAAAGGAATTGTAATCGATCATGCCGCGCAGCAGGTAAACGATACTTTGGTTGATTGGGCGGATATTGTAGTAACAATGACGGAAAACCATAAGCAAATTGTACTTGGGTATTATCCGAGCGTGGAAAAGAAATTGGATACATTATATGGATTAACTGAGGGTGTAAGTAAGGATATTTCAGATCCATTTGGCGGATCGCTTTCTATTTATAAAGAAACGTTAGAAGAGATGGAAAAACTTGTACAAACTTTACTGAAAAAACATTCAGAAGGTTGATGTTTCGTGTATAATACGATATTGGAGATCACTTTGTTCCATTAAGGTAGCGAGTGTGAAATGAAGATAATTGATTGAAACTTCGGAGGGGTAAAAATGAAAGTAGTAGTAGCATCTGATCACGGCGGTATGAATATCCGTAAAGAACTTGTAAGTTTATTAGAAGAGTTAAATATTGAATATATTGATTTAGGTTGTGAATGTGAAGCTGGTTCTGTTGATTACCCTGATTTTGCGTTTCCAGCAGCAGAAATGGTCGCGAATGGTGAAGTGGATCGTGGTATTTTAGTTTGCGGGACAGGCATTGGCATGTCAATCGCAGCAAACAAAGTAAATGGTATTCGTTGTGCATTAGTTCATGATACTTTCAGTGCGAAAGCGACGAGAGAGCATAATGACACTAACATGTTAGCGATGGGCGAGCGTGTAATTGGAGCTGGTCTAGCGCGTGATATCGCGAAAATTTGGCTAACAACTGACTATGAAGGTGGCCGTCACGAAAACCGCGTAGGAAAAATTAAAACGTACGAAACAAAGTAATAGATTCTAACTATAAGTAGTATGAAATATAATTTGGTGAACCAACCTGTGAAAGGAAGAGGCGTAATGACAGAAATCGTAAAGGTAAGAGAACAGCTACAAATGTCGCTTTCTGATTTCCAAGAACAAGCCACGCTGCAAAATGGTCAAATTTTTGTAGTGGGGTGTAGCACGAGCGAAGTGCTAGGTGAAAGAATTGGAACATCAGGAACGATGGAAGTGGCAGAGGCGATTTTTTCTGAATTAAAACAATTTCAAGAGAGAACAGGTATTGAATTGGCGTTTCAATGTTGTGAGCATTTAAATCGTGCTTTAGTAGTTGAGAGAGATGTAGCGATGAAATATCAATTTGAAATTGTAACAGTTACGCCTGTTAGATCAGCAGGTGGTGCATTAGCGACGTATGCGTATCACAATTTTAAAGATCCGGTAGTAATTGAGTTTATTAAAGCAGATGCAGGAATGGATATCGGCGATACATTTATCGGTATGCATTTAAAGCATGTAGCTGTACCGGTTCGTACAAGTGTGAAGGAAATAGGAAGTGCGCATGTAACGATGGCGAAAACACGTGGGAAACTAATAGGTGGAGCGCGTGCTGTTTATGCGGCAAACGAAGAAGCTATTCCTTGCCGTTAAACATGAAAAATTATAAAGTCTTATAACAGCTTTATATCGAAAGGTAAAAGGTATGTAGTCTGACCTTATAATAGAAGAAAGAAAAGACCAATTTTGGTCTTTTTTTTTCTTTTATGATATAGAAAGTCATGTTAGAATGTAGTTGAAAACATGAAGGTTCGAAAGAATTACAACCTGAATTTTCGTTTTTTCTGAATAAATGAGAAAAAACTATTGGGAATTGATGTAATTCGTTCAGAAAAGGGGGATTTTGGTGAATCATTTAAAACGTCAAGATGAAAAGGTATTTGCTGCAATTGAGGCAGAACTAGGAAGACAGCGTTCAAAGATTGAGCTAATTGCTTCGGAAAACTTCGTAAGTGAAGCGGTAATGGAGGCGCAAGGTTCTGTTTTAACGAATAAGTATGCTGAAGGATATCCTGGAAAACGTTACTATGGTGGTTGTGAACACGTAGACGTAGTAGAAGATATCGCACGTGATCGCGCGAAAGAAATTTTTGGCGCAGAGCATGTAAATGTTCAACCACATTCTGGTGCACAAGCGAACATGGCAGTATACTTTACGATTTTAGAGCAAGGCGATACAGTACTTGGTATGAATTTATCTCATGGTGGTCACTTAACACACGGAAGCCCTGTTAACTTCAGTGGAGTACAATATAATTTCGTAGAATATGGCGTGGATGCTGAATCTCACCGTATTAATTACGATGATGTATTAGCAAAAGCGAAAGAACATAAACCAAAATTAATCGTTGCAGGTGCAAGTGCATATCCTCGTGTTATCGATTTCAAACGATTCCGTGAGATTGCAGATGAAGTGGGTGCATACTTTATGGTTGATATGGCACATATCGCTGGTTTAGTAGCTGCTGGTTTACATCCAAACCCAGTACCACATGCACATTTCGTTACAACGACAACACATAAAACATTACGTGGTCCACGTGGTGGTATGATTTTATGTGAAGAGCAATTTGCAAAACAAATTGATAAATCAATCTTCCCTGGTATTCAAGGTGGCCCACTTATGCACGTAATTGCTGCAAAAGCTGTTGCATTTGGTGAGACACTACAAGATGAGTTTAAAACATATGCACAACATATCATTAATAATTCGAACCGCTTAGCTGAAGGTCTTCAAAAAGAAGGACTTACACTTGTTTCTGGTGGAACAGACAATCATTTAATCTTGATTGATGTTCGTAACTTAGAAATTACAGGTAAAGTAGCAGAGCACGTATTAGATGAAGTTGGTATTACAGTGAACAAAAATACAATTCCATTTGAAACAGCAAGCCCATTTGTAACAAGCGGCGTACGTATCGGTACAGCAGCTGTAACATCTCGTGGTTTCGGTTTAGAAGAAATGGATGAAATTGCGGCACTTATTGCTTATACATTAAAAAATCATGAGAATGAAGTTGCATTAGAAGAAGCAAGTAAGCGTGTAGAAGCGTTAACGAGCAAATTCCCAATGTATACAGATCTATAATAGATTGAAAAAGACTGCTGAAACGTAATTGTTTTGGCAGTCTTTTTTGTGGACATATATTATTTTTAAAGTATGTATACAAATGATGAATAAATTTTGGCGATATAATGAAGGATACAGCTCCCATAATTGGTAAAGATACTAGATAGATTCATCGCAAAATCATGATTTTGCCAAATTTGCCCTTGAATATTAGTAGCGTTTTCTTTACAATCGTAAATAGTGTAAAGAAGCGTGTAAACGCATGAATATCATCTAAAGGAGAGATTCACATGGGAAAACTGTATGTATTTGATCACCCTTTAATTCAACATAAGATTACATATATTCGCGATAAGAATACAGGTACGAAAGATTTTCGTGAATTAGTGGACGAAGTAGCAAGCTTAATGGCTTTCGAGATTACTCGTGACCTTCCACTTGAAGACATTGAAATTGAAACGCCTGTAAGCAAAGCGACAACAAAAGTGATCGCTGGTAAAAAACTTGGTTTAATTCCGATTTTACGTGCAGGTTTAGGAATGGTTGATGGAATTCTGAAATTAATTCCAGCAGCAAAAGTAGGACACGTTGGTTTATACCGTGACCCTGAAACATTGCAACCGGTAGAATACTATGTGAAACTTCCAACGGATGTAGAAGAGCGTGACTTTATCGTACTAGATCCGATGCTAGCAACAGGTGGTTCTGCGGCTGAAGCAATTAATTCTCTGAAAAAGCGCGGTGCAAAGCAAATTAAATTAATGTGTATCGTAGCTGCTCCAGAAGGAGTAAAAGTAGTGCAGGAAGAGCATCCTGATGTTGATATTTATGTAGCGGCATTAGATGAGAAGTTAAATGACCATGGTTATGTAGTTCCAGGTCTTGGTGATGCTGGTGACCGTTTATTCGGAACGAAGTAAGACAACAGACGAGAGGGGGATTCCCCGCTCGTTTTTTTTTCGCCCTCAGCGCACGGGGGAGGGGGAGATAAATATACAGGGTATATACAACATAAGTTATATACACATCACATATAATATAGAAGTCTTACGTCTCGGGGACACTATATTATGGAAGAAAAGCGCTATATCTTAAAAATATAATAGTGACAAACTTGTGAACATTTTCTTCTATTATAAAGAGAAAACTGTTAGAAATTGCATATCTCTAACCAGTATTTAGAAGGGGAACGTTTTCATTTTTGGGAGGAAATGCCTAATACTCAAATTTTTTGATTTTTTACGATTTCTCGTTGACACTGTTAATACCCTATTGTATGCTAACAACGGGGATAGATGGTAGGGCTTTCAGTGACAAAAATGCATCTATTCCGTGACGAAAATGTAAACTTTTTATTTTGTATAGAATTTATGCAGAAAAATGAGTTATTATTAACACATCGTGAATGAGGGTTACATATTGGAGGGATGAATCCTTGCAAAAAAACGATCGCAGCCATATAAAAGCGTATGCTTTAATGTCAGGAATACTTGCTCAGTTAGTTGGTTCTATTCTTATCGGAATCTTTGGTGGGCAATGGATTGATAATAAGGTTGGAACGTTTCCGTTGTTTCTTATTATAGGGTTATTACTCGGGTTAGGAACAGGGGTATACGCAATGATTCGACTCATTCAACATTACTATTCGGGAGAGCAATGATGATAGACGTACATGGACTTGTCCAAAGACAAAAGAAATATATGTACTACTTGCTTGCGCTTCTAGTGCTAGGATGGGGAATTACCTCTTACAAGGATGTATTTCTTGGGCTGATTATCGGAACGATTTTCAGTTTTCTTAGTTTGCGCATCATTGCACGTAGAACAGACAAGCTATTAGATCGCGTAACAAATGGAGAAAACGTGAAGTTTAAGGCGACAGCGGTAAGTACATATTCAAGATTCGCCACGATTGGGTTATTAATTTTATTTGCAGCCAAATATCAAGAGTTAATTGCGATGTGGGGCTTAGGTGTAGGATTGCTGACAGGATACCTTGTCATGATCATAGATTTTCTTTATTTAGAGTATACGAGCAGGGAAGAGAGGTGAATTACTAGTGGAACACGGTAAATTAGTTGAATTTCTAGGTTTAACGTTCGATTTGTCATCAGTTATGATGGTTACTGTAGCAGCAGTTATTGTTTTCTTAATCGCTGTTATCGGAACTCGCAGCTTAGCGCTTCGCCCAACCGGGATGCAAAACTTCATGGAATGGGTGTTTGACTTCGTGAAAGGGATTATCAATAGTACGATGGATTGGAAAACAGGTGGACGTTTCTTAACGCTTGGCGTTACGCTTATCATGTTTATCATCGTATCGAACTTCCTTGGTTTACCATTCATGTATTCAACAGTTGAGGCTGGCGAACATATTGCATGGTGGAGATCACCAACGTCTGATCCAGCAGTTGCATTAACATTAGCCGTGATGGTAGTTACCCTCACCCATTATTATGGAATTAAGATGAAGGGTACGAAAGAATATGTTAAAGGTTATTTCCAACCTATGAAATTCTTATTCCCATTAAAGGTTATTGAGGAGTTTGCTAACACATTAACGTTAGGTCTTCGTTTATTTGGTAACATTTACGCAGGTGAAATCTTATTAGGATTACTTGCTAAGTTAGGCGGGGCATCATTCTTAGGAGCATTAGGTGCACTTGTACCGATGTTAGCATGGATGGGATTCAGCGTATTCGTTGGTTCAATCCAGTCATTTATTTTCGTAATGTTAACGATGGTTTATATGGCTCATAAAGTAAGCCATGACCATTAATATAATTTAAGTAAGAAAAAATTTATTTTTTTATAATACAAAGGAGGACAAATTAAATGAGTTTAGGTGTAATCGCAGCTGCAATTGCAATTGGTTTATCAGCATTAGGTGCAGGTATTGGTAACGGTCTTATCGTATCACGTACAATCGAAGGTGTTGCTCGTCAACCAGAATTAAAAGGCGCACTTCAAACAATTATGTTCATCGGGGTTGCATTAGTTGAGGCACTTCCAATTATCGGTGTAGTTATTGCTTTCATCGTAATGAACAAATAAGGGAGACTCCCCTTACATAGATGGCGAAGAGTGTTTTTCCGAACTTTCTTCGCCATTGCTTTATGAACGAAACGTATGTCTTTTTTTTTCATATGATCAATTTAGATATTTTGAAGGGAGTGAATCCTTGTGCCAACTTTATTATTAGGGGCTTCCATTCCATTTGGAACGATTGCTTATACATTGTTCATTTTCTTACTTCTATTAGTAATGCTACGCAAATTCGCGTGGGGTCCTTTAATGGGAATTATGAAAGAACGTGAAGAGCATGTTACTAATGAAATCGACGCTGCAGAAAGAAGTAATGCTGAAGCGAAGAAATTAGTAGAAGAACAACGTGAAATGTTAAAACAATCGCGTGTTGAAGCACAAGAGTTAATCGAAAGAGCGAAGAAACAAGCTGTAGATCAAAAGGATGTTATTGTTGCTGCTGCGAAAGAAGAAGCAGAATCAATTAAAACATCTGCTGTACAAGAAATTCAACGCGAAAAAGAGCAAGCGATTGCTGCTTTACAAGAACAAGTTGCTTCTTTATCTGTTCATATTGCTTCTAAAGTAATTGAAAAAGAATTAAAAGAAGAAGATCAAGTGAAGTTAATTCGCGATTATATTAAAGAAGTAGGAGAAGCGCGATGAGCAATGGGATTGTAGCAAAACGTTATGCTGTCGCTCTTTTCAAAATTGCAAAAGAAAAACACGTATTAGAAATGTTTGAAGAGGAATTACGCCTTGTACAAAACGTTTTTACAAAGAACGGAGAACTACATAGCTTTTTAACGCAACCGAACATTTCAAAAGAGCAGAAGAAAACGTTTCTTGCAAACGTATTCGCATCTGTTTCTGAATCTATTTTAAATACGTTATATATTTTAATTGATAACAAGCGTATTGATATCCTACCTGAAATTGCAAATGAATATGTTGTTCTTGCTAATGAAGAACGTAACGTAGCGGATGCAACTGTATATTCTATTCGTCTTCTATCGGAAGAAGAAAAACTTAACATTGCAGAAGCATTTGCAAAAAAAACAGGAAAAGATGCAATTCGCGTGAAAAATGTTGTGGATGAAGATTTACTAGGCGGCATTAAAGTACGTATTGGAAATCGCATTTACGACGGAAGCTTACAAGGAAAATTAGCACGTATTCAGCGTGAATTAATGAAGAATAGATAGGGGTGAAGCACATGAGCATCAGAGCTGAAGAAATTAGCGCACTGATAAAGCAACAAATCGAGAACTATCAGTCTGAAATCGAAGTTAGTGATGTTGGTACAGTTATCCAAGTTGGTGACGGTATTGCGCGTGCTCATGGTCTTGATAACGTTATGGCTGGTGAACTTGTAGAGTTCTCTAATGGCGTTATGGGACTAGCACAAAACTTAGAGGAAAACAACGTAGGTATCATTATTTTAGGACCTTACACAGAAATCCGTGAAGGTGACGAAGTTCGTCGTACTGGTCGCATCATGCAAGTACCAGTAGGAAAAGAACTAATCGGTCGTGTTGTAAACCCATTAGGTCAACCAGTTGATGGTTTAGGCCCAATCAATACAACAAACACTCGTCCAATCGAAAGTCCAGCACCAGGTGTAATGGATCGTAAATCTGTTCATGAACCACTTCAAACAGGTATTAAAGCGATCGATGCTCTTGTACCAATTGGCCGTGGTCAACGTGAGTTAATCATCGGTGACCGCCAAACAGGTAAAACAGCAGTTGCACTTGATACGATCATTAACCAAAAAGATGAAGATATGATTTGTATCTATGTAGCTATCGGACAAAAAGAATCAACAGTACGTAACGTAGTAGAAACACTACGTAAGCACGGTGCATTAGATTACACAATCGTTGTAACTGCATCGGCTTCTCAACCAGCTCCATTATTATACCTAGCTCCTTACGCTGGTGTAACAATGGGTGAAGAGTTCATGTACAATGGTAAACACGTATTAGTAGTATATGATGACTTATCAAAACAAGCAGCGGCTTACCGTGAGCTTTCATTACTATTACGTCGTCCTCCAGGTCGTGAAGCATATCCAGGGGATGTATTCTACTTACATTCTCGCTTATTAGAGCGTGCAGCAAAATTAAGTGATGCAAGAGGCGGCGGTTCTTTAACTGCACTACCTTTCATCGAAACACAAGCAGGGGACGTATCAGCTTACATCCCAACAAACGTAATTTCTATTACGGATGGACAAATCTTCTTACAATCTGACCTATTCTTCTCTGGCGTACGTCCAGCAATCGATGCGGGTACTTCTGTATCTCGTGTAGGTGGATCAGCTCAGATTAAAGCGATGAGTAAAGTATCAGGTACACTTCGTCTTGACCTTGCATCTTATCGTGAGTTAGAAGCGTTCGCTCAGTTCGGTTCTGACCTTGATAAAGCAACACAAGCGAAATTAAACCGTGGTGCTCGTACAGTTGAGGTATTAAAACAAGGATTACACAAACCGTTACGTGTAGAGAAACAAGTTATCATTCTTTACGCTTTAACACGTGGATTCCTAGATGATATCCCAGTAGTAGATATCACTCGTTTCGAAGAAGAATTCCATGCTTGGTTAGATTCAAATGCAACTGACTTATTAAGCGAAATTCGCACAACTAAGAAACTTGCGGATGACGACAAATTTGCAGCAGCAATTAACGGATTTAAAAAAGTATTCGTAGCTTCTGAATAATAAATAAAAGCGGAAGCGGCTCGTTCTGAATGTGAGGGGGATGGAGCTTCTGACGAAGAGGCGGTCTTTGCCTCGTAGGAAGAAGTGAAGTCACCGAGCATTCAAGCCGCTGGAGCTAGATAATATAAAGGCATCTCAAACTTTGAGATTGCTGACGGTTATGTAAAGGAAAAGAGTAGGTGCACCTATTCTTTTCCTTCAATCATGAGCAAGAATATCTTGCAACGTAGATTAGGAAGAGGATTCTTACTAATCGTGCCAACTTCCGGAAAAAAGGTGGTGAAAACCTGTGGCATCTTTACGCGATATAAAAGCGAAGATTAACTCGACAAAGAAAACGAGTCAAATTACGAAAGCGATGGAGATGGTATCTGCATCTAAGTTAAACCGTGCAGAACAAAATGCTAAATCTTTCGTTCCGTATATGGAAAAGATTCAAGAAGTAGTAGCGAGCATTGCGCAAGGAAGTAAAGGGATTAATCATCCAATGCTAAATGCGCGTCCTGTAAAGCGTACAGGGTACATCGTTATTACATCTGATCGCGGACTAGCAGGTGGTTATAACAGTAACGTATTACGTACAGTAAGTAACGTAATTCGTGAACGTCATAATATGGAT
The DNA here is from genome assembly GCF_025809295.1 of Bacillus sp. 41-22. NCBI lineage: Bacteria > Bacillati > Bacillota > Bacilli > Caryophanales > Bacillaceae > Bacillus > Bacillus sp. 41-22. Next base: position 5,063,820 of record NZ_CP084035.1, on the reverse strand, counting down.
TCAAACCAATATTCAATTATTGTGCTTGGACGACTAGGACGTGATTATTTAAAACGTCGCGGCTTTAACATTATTGATGAAGTAGTTGGATTATCTGACCACCCATCATTTACTGATATTAAAGATATTGCTTCTCGAGCAATTGCGATGTTCGCAGATGGTGCTTATGATGAGCTGTATATTTACTACAATCATTATGTAAGTAAAATTTCACAAGAAGTAACGGAAAATAAAATTTTACCGCTTACGGATGTGGCGTCTGATAAACCGACGACAGCTTATGAATTCGAACCTTCTGAAGAAGAAATTTTAAAAGTATTATTGCCACAATACGCAGAAAGCTTAGTGTACGGTGCATTACTAGACGGTAAAGCAAGTGAGCACGCGGCGCGTATGACAGCAATGAAGAGTGCTACAGACAACGCAATGGAAGTTATCGATTCACTTACACTTTCATTCAACCGTGCGCGTCAAGCAGCGATTACGCAAGAAATTACGGAAATCGTTGGTGGAGTAGCAGCGTTAGAATAGTATTAAAAAGCGTAGGTGGCTTGCTCAGAAGGGGAGGGCATTGGAACTCCTGACAAAGAGGCGTTCTTTGCCTCGTAGGAAGGGGTGAAATGACCGACCCTTCTAGCCACCGGAACTAGATTCAATAAAAAGCGGAAGCGGTTCGTCCAGAACAGGAGAGTCGCGTAAGCTATAAACTAATAAAAATTAAAAGCCGACTTCTCTTAGAAAGCTGGCTAATTAAAAGAAAGCTAGGAGGGAACCCGATGAATAAAGGGCGCGTTACGCAAATCATGGGTCCGGTTGTAGACGTTAAGTTTGATGGCGGAAAGCTACCAGAAATCTACAACGCCCTTACGGTAAAACAAAGCAACGAAAACGGAGCAAGCATTAACTTAACATTTGAAGTTGCACTTCATTTAGGTGATGACACAGTTCGTACAGTTGCAATGTCTTCCACAGATGGACTTGTTCGTGGCACAGAAGTAGAAGATACTGGTAAAGCAATCTCTGTACCAGTTGGTGATGTAACACTTGGTCGTGTATTTAACGTATTAGGTGATGCAATTGACTTAGATGGTGATGTTCCTGCGGATGTACGTCGTGATCCAATTCACCGTCAAGCGCCTGCATTCGAAGAGTTATCTACTAAAGTAGAAATTCTTGAAACTGGTATTAAAGTAGTAGACTTACTTGCTCCTTACATTAAGGGTGGTAAGATCGGTCTATTCGGTGGTGCCGGTGTAGGTAAAACAGTATTAATTCAGGAATTAATTAACAACATCGCACAAGAGCACGGTGGTATCTCTGTATTCGCTGGTGTAGGTGAGCGTACTCGTGAAGGTAACGACTTATACCACGAAATGAGCGATTCTGGCGTAATTAAGAAAACTGCGATGGTATTCGGACAAATGAACGAGCCACCTGGAGCACGTCAACGTGTTGCATTAACAGGTTTAACAATGGCTGAACATTTCCGTGATGAGCAAGGACAAGACGTACTATTGTTCATCGATAACATCTTCCGTTTCACGCAAGCGGGTTCTGAAGTATCTGCCCTTCTTGGTCGTATGCCATCTGCGGTAGGTTACCAGCCAACACTTGCAACAGAAATGGGTCAATTACAAGAGCGTATTACATCTACAAATAAAGGATCTATCACGTCTATCCAAGCGGTATACGTACCAGCCGATGACTATACGGATCCAGCACCAGCTACAACGTTCGCTCACTTAGATGCAACAACAAACTTAGAGCGTCGTTTAACACAAATGGGTATTTACCCAGCCGTAGATCCATTAGCATCTACATCTCGTGCGCTTTCTCCAGAAATCGTAGGAGAAGAGCATTATGGAGTAGCTCGTCAAGTACAGCAAACTTTACAGCGTTATAAAGAGCTTCAAGATATCATCGCTATCTTAGGTATGGATGAGTTATCTGAAGAAGATAAGTTAGTTGTACATCGTGCTCGTCGTATTCAATTCTTCTTATCACAAAACTTCCACGTAGCTGAACAGTTTACAGGTCAAAAAGGTTCTTACGTACCTGTAAAAAATACAGTTAGTGGTTTCAAAGAAATTCTAGAAGGAAAATATGATGACCTTCCAGAAGATGCGTTCCGTCTTGTTGGTAGCATTGAAGAAGTTATTGAAAACGCGAAGAAAATGATGGCGTAAGGCCTTAGGAGGGACGAATTATGAAGACATTTCCAGTCAGTATTGTAACTCCTGATGGACCGGTTTACGAAAAAGAAGTAGAAATGGTAAGCGTAAAAGCAGAGAGTGGGGAAATGGGGATCTTACCAGGTCACATTCCAACTGTTGCACCTTTAAAAATTAGTGCGGTCCGTCTGAAAAATGGTGGGCACACTGATTATGTAGCAGTAAGCGGTGGCTTTATCGAAGTTCGTCCAGATAAAGTAACTGTGTTATCATCATCTGCTGAAGAAGCAAACCATATCGATATCCATCGTGCAAATGAATCGAAACGTCGCGCTGAGCAACGTATGCAAGATAAACAAGCGCATGTTGACTTTAGACGTGCAGAAATGGCTTTGCAGCGTGCTGTGAACCGTTTAAACGTTTCAGATATGAAGTAAAAAAATCCGTAAGGGCTCTTGCCTTTACGGATTTTTTGTTATGGATATAAATAAAAAGGGGAAAAAATGCCTCTCTTTAGGTAGGAGAGAGCATTTAGCCGTCAGAGCCTTTTTTTGCCCGATGCCAAGTGAAAATCAAGAAATAAAAAGAACTGCAGGTTCGTTTTTTGTTATGCATAGATGTGTTTTATTTAAATGTCGAAACTGAAACTCAATTTAATAGATAGAATAAACTTACAAAATTGGTATAATTATATTGTTGTTTGTATAAGTAGAAAATATATAACAATTTATATTTCATAAAGGAGATGAACAAATGATCGGTGAAATGAAACGAGAAGCATTGTACTCTTTAAAGGGAAAATGGGGACTAGGTGTTGGATCAACGATTTTACATATTATTTTAAGTTATGTTGTTTCAATGGCTGCAATGCTTATACTTTTAATTCCAGGAATTATTATATTTTTCTTAGTTGTTGGTTTAGCGGGTTCAATTGAAGAGGAAGCGATATCAGTCGGGGCAGGTATTACATTTGGAATTTTTTATTGCATAATAATCATTTTGAGTAATGCATCTTATGGTATTACATCATACGGTTATACGAATGTGTTGCTACAAATTAGTAAACGAGAAGATGCTAGAGTAGATTATTTATTTGAAGGATTTCGTGGCTTTAAAAGAATGATGAAAACAATGTGGGCTATGCTTGCGATTTTGTTATATACAGGTACGTGGATTCCGATGTTGTTACTAGGTGTATTCGCGTTTTTTGGTGAGGAAGGGAATGTATCGTTAACAATTGCTTTCTTTGTACTATTAGCTATTTCGATTGTTGTAATGATTGTGATGTATTTTTCTTATGCGATGACGTATTATGTTATAGTTGAAAATCCAGATTATAGCGTTTCACAGGCGATGAAAGAAAGTAAGAACTTTATGAAGGGGCATAAACTAGATTTATTTCTTTTATGGCTTAGCTTCATAGGATGGGCTATTTTAGCAATTCTTACTCTTGGAATAGGATTTCTTTGGCTTAGTCCATATGTAGGTACAACGACAGCACATTTTTATCGCTATATTGCAAAAGGTGAATTGCAGTAGGAACATGCTATACTAATAGAATTATTACGTATTGGAGGCTAATTATGATTAGTGATTTAAAAGGAGAAGCACTAGATTCACTAGAAGGAAAATGGGGCTTAGCTGTTGGGGCAACATTACTTATTTCGATTCTTATTTCAGCTTTTAGTTTTAGTGTTGATTTCATTTTCTCTCAGGTTTGGGATTGGAAAGAAGTAGATAACTCACTTTCAGTAGATGTTATTACAATATTGATGGTAGGTCCATTAACGCTAGGTGGTTATTGTTTAGCACTATATATAATTCGTGAAAAAGAAGCGCGTATTGGGCATATATTCAGATGGTTTACGGAAGGAAGTAAGTTTATAAAGTCATTTTTATTATATATAGTAGTAAACATTTATATTTTCTTATGGTGCTTACTATTTATTATTCCGGGCATTATTAAATCATTTTCTTATGCGATGACGTATTTTATTATAAATGATCATCCTGAGTATTCAATAAATCAAGCTATTACAGAAAGTCGTCGTATGATGGCTGGACATAAGATGGAGTATTTCATTTTATGTTTAAGTTTTATTGGTTGGTTTATATTAAGTTGTATTACATTAGGGATTGGATTTTTATGGTTGATTCCATATTTTTATACAACGACAGCAGCTTTTTACGAAGAGATTGCAGAAGAATATTACGAAAAAAGAATTCCGACACTTTAAAAAACACCCAGTGTGAACTATTGGTTCATACTGGGTGTTTTTTGTAGGAATTTTATAAACTGTTTACTTGTTAGAGGTTTACTGAAATAGTAACCTTGCATGTATTTACAGTTGTTTTTTTGTAGAAACTTAAGCTGTTTTTCTGTTTCAATTCCTTCAGCAACGACAGAGAGATTTAAAGTATTTGCAAGGGAAAGGATAGTGGAAACGATGGCTCTTTCTTCAGGCCGATGATCGGCTAGTTGTGTAAATTCTTTTGGTACTTTTAATGTATCAATAGGGAAAATTGATAAATAAGCAAGAGAAGAGTAGCCGGTACCGAAGTCATCAATGGACGTTTGAATACCATATTCTTTTAATTGCTTTAGTCTCGATAATGTTTCTTTTTCATCAATCATCGCAATTCGTTCTGTTAGTTCAAGTGTTACATCTTTCGGGTCAATTTTAACGTCCTTTAGTATTTGTGAAATATTTTCGATTAATTGATTTTGTTGAAATTCTTTCGCTGATAAATTGACACTCATTTTTAAGTTTGTGTATCCAAAACTTTGCCATATTTTTAGTTGACGACAAGACTCTCGTAGCACCCAATGCCCAAGTGGGATGACCTGCGGAGTCTCTTCCACAATTGGAATGAACTCACATGGTGAAATGTCACCTAATAGTGGATGTTTCCAACGGATTAAAGCTTCGGCACCGATGATTTTATTCGTTGTAATGTCAACTTGTGGTTGATAGACGAGAAAGAATTCTTTATTTACTAAAGCAAGTGGTAAATCTTTTTCAATTCGAGCTTTTCGCTCCATTTTTTTATATAACTCTTTCGTATAAAGTGAGCTACCATTCTTTCCTTTATTTTTGGTTTCGTACATGGCCATATCAGCATGTTGTAAAATAGATAACGGATCTTCGCCTGCTTCTGGGTATATTGCAATCCCGATACTTGGCGAGATTTGTAAATGTTGATTTTCAATTTCGAATGGCTCATTCATAGATAGTACAATCATATCAGCTATTTTTTGTACATCTCTATCTTCTTTATAATCTTCTATAAGAATTGTGAACTCATCCCCAGCTAACCGAGCAAGTTTCATATTTGACGTCGATATTCGTTCTAGTCTTTTTGCTACAGCAATTAAAAGAAGATCTCCTACCCGGTGACCGAGAGTATCGTTAATAACTTTAAAACGGTCTAAATCGAGAAACATAACAGCAAAAGGTCTTTTTGATATTTTTGCTCGTGCAATTGCCTTTTCTAAATGTTGATGAAATGAACGGCGATTCGCAAGTTCCGTTAAAGTATCGTGATATGCTAGGAAATTAATTTGCTCTTGTTGCTGCTTGCTTTCTGTAATATCTTTAATCATTAAATAGGCCCCAGAAATATGTTCCTTTAAAAAGATGGGAACAGCTGTAACATGTAAGTAGTAAATATCTCTATTTTTATGATATGCCCGTATTTCTAAAGAAATAGATTTCCCTTTTTTCACGTGATGAAAGGCAGTAATGATTTCTTCTAAATCTTCTTCATACATAAGTGAATAGTATGGTTGGTTTAATAATTCATTCGTTTGATAACCGAGTAAAGTAGTTCCAGCGTTGTTCACATTGAGAAAATTACCGTACAAATCTAATGTGAAAATTGGATCTGGATGATGCTCGTATAAAGATTTAAACATTTGTTGGTTATGATATAACTCATTTTTTTGTTCTACTAAATCTTCTGTACGTAGTTCGATTTGTTTCTCGAGTTCTAAGCTGAATTGCATTTGTGCTAGCAATAATATTTTATTTTGTCTTCGAACTAACGTATGGCGTATGAGAACGAAGGCGAAAGTTACCATAAGTCCAATTACTACGATAGGTGCAAAAACATTTTCGACCAATATAAAAACAATAAGCATCACGACAGAAATATACGGTAATGATAATCGGATTGATTCACCAAATTGAGGCGTTAGTAATATTTGTTCTTGTTTTTCGGGCTCTTTTGTGTGAAGTATACAAGCGATTGCTACCAATAATAAGGTTACTTGATATAATGGAGCAACTGTGAACATAGAGTGCTCAGGCTGGAAGTATTTTATATAAGCATAAATAGAATCCGTAGTAGCATACAAAATTAAAGCACTGCCAAGAAGAGCACCAACTTGCTTTGGTAGTAAGGATAATGGTCTGAACAAAAGGTTGATTCCTATTAAAAGAAAGAGTAGATCAGCCATTGGATACGTGAGTTGAACAAACATGTCGATATATGATGTTGTAAAAATATGAATGGTTCTTTCAATAAGTAAATAGTAGCTTAAAGTAAATTGAGCAGTAACAATAATACAAATATCACATATCGTAAAAAGCTGTTCCAATAAATCTCGGCCATAAATAATTTCATATAGAAAGGCAAATGCAAAGCTAATTAAAAATAATAAGTAAAAAAAGTCTGATGGATCAACGAATGTATAGTAGTCATGCAGAATTAAGCGTTGATAAGCAACTACTATATCGCCGATGAAATAAGAGAAGGATCCGATAGTTAATGTTATCCAAAACAAACGAGATAACCCTTGTTTTATATTTGAAAAATAAAATATATAACTGCAAATTGTAATATCAATTAATATGGTACTTATTCCAGTTAATATTTGAAATGGGAGTGCGTACTCATATAAAACGGACATTGATACGTAATGAATAGCTATATACAACAATGAAATGCTTATAAGAATACTTACATGTGTTTGTTTTTTCATTTATATCACCCACTGTATATACATAAGAACCACCTTTTTGTAGTTTATGTTTTTTATGATTGCTTGAAAACATATAGAATTTCTATATTTATTTTACACATTTATAATGAGTTGTAAAAATAGATTTGCTCAGCAAGTATTAATTGTTGTTTCTGTTCCCAATATATCGACATAGGAATTTGAAGTTTGCTATAATGAATTGAATAGTTGCATTATTTAGAAAAATTTAAAAATAATAAATAATGCAAGTAAGACATATTGTTTACTATGTGAACTTGTTCTTAATTCAGGGGGGAGGGTTTCACAATGGCAAGTGTATATGAAAATAGTTATATGATCGTTTTGATTTTCTTGCTATTAGGTATATTGCTGCCGGTAGTGGCTCTTACATTAGGGAAAATGCTGCGTCCAAACAAACCGAGTGCAGCGAAAGCGACGACGTATGAGAGTGGAATTGAGCCTTTTCATGATGCAAATATTCGGTTTCATGCTCGTTATTACATTTTCGCTTTATTGTTCGTCATCTTTGATGTAGAAACTTTATTTTTATACCCATGGGCTGTTGCATATGACAAGCTTGGTTTATTTGCACTGATTGAAATGCTCATTTTTGTTGTGATGTTGCTAGTTGGATTAGCGTATGCTTGGAAAAAGAAGGTGTTACAATGGTTATAAATTTTGAGGAATTACACCCACAGGAGCGAGCGGAATTAGAAAGGAATATCTTTTTTTCTACATTGGAACAGTTGAAGGGATGGGCGCGGAGCAACTCTTTATGGCCGATGACATTTGGACTGGCATGCTGTGCGATTGAAATGATGGGAGTAGGCTCATCACATTACGATTTAGATCGATTTGGGTCATTTTTTCGGACTTCACCAAGACAATCGGACGTCATGATTGTGTCAGGAACGGTAACGAAGAAAATGGCACCTATTGTTCGGCGCCTATATGATCAAATGCCTGAACCGAAGTGGGTAATTGCGATGGGATCTTGTGCAACGGCCGGTGGTCCGTATGTGAATTCGTATGCTGTTGTGAAAGGTGTAGATCAAATTGTACCAGTTGATGTGTATATTCCTGGATGCCCTCCAAATCCTGCTGCTTTAATTTATGGAATTAATAAATTAAAAGAAAAAATTCGTTACGAGGCGAGGACCGGGAAGCAGGTGACGAATAAATGAGTGATCCAAATAAAGACTTAGAAAGTATGAAAAGAGAAGCAGCCCGTCATGCGAAAGAGGAAGCGCGAAAACGTCTTGCTGCGAAACATGGGGCGGAAATGTCTAAACTTGAAGGAGAACATCGAGAAAAAGAGAAAGCGTTACCAAAAGATAAGGGGATTAATGTAGAAGAAGCGAAGGTGGAGGCCGCAGCAGCTGCAAAAGCAAAAGCAGCGGTATTAGCGAAGCAAAAGCGAGAAGGATCAGAAGAAGTAACGGACGAAGAAAAAGCCAAAGCGAAGGCAAAGGCCGCAGCAGCTGCAAAAGCAAAAGCAGCGGCATTAGCGAAGCAGAAGCGAGAAGGATCAGAAGAAGTAACGGACGAGGAAAAAGTTAAAGCAAAGGCGAAAGCTGCAGCAGCTGCAAAAGCAAAAGCAGCGGCATTAGCGAAGCAAAAGCGAGAAGGATCAGAAGAAGTAAAGGACGAAGAAAAAGCCAAAGCGAAGGCAAAGGCCGCAGCAGCTGCAAAAGCAAAAGCAGCGGTATTAGCGAAGCAGAGGCGAGAAGGATCAGAAGAAGTAACGGACGAAGAAAAAGCTAAAGCGAAAGCTGCAGCAGCTGCAAAAGCAAAAGCAGCGGTATTAGCGAAGAAAAAGCGAGAAGGATCAGAAGAAGTAAAGGACGAAGAAAAAGCTAAAGCGAAGGCCGTAGCAGCTGCAAAAGCAAAAGCAGCAGCGTTAGCGAAGCAGAAAGCCTCACAAGGTGAGGGGGATTCTGGAGATGAGAAAGCAAAGGCAATTGCAGCCGCGAAAGCGAAAGCCGCTGCTGCTGCAAGGGCAAAGGGATCTGTAAATAAGATAGAAGACGAACTGCAGCAGGAAGAACCATCAGTTAACCAACCATATTTAAATCGCTATGTGGAGGTTGTTAAGGAGAGGGTAGGAGGATATGCATTAGTAGATTCCTATATTAATAAGCTTTCAAAAGATGTTCCAACTCTTGTGGCGGAGCCTTCGAAATATTATGAAGTGATGGAATTAATGCGATTCCATGAGGGGCTTGCTTTTGATTATATGTCAGAGCTACATGCGACAGATTTTGTGACACATATGGAAGTATACGTTCATTTATTTTCATATGGAAAGAAACAGTCAGTAGCAGTGAAGGTAAAGCTGGATAGGGAAGCGCCGCAAGTAAAATCGGTGACGCCGCTTTGGAAAGGGGCAGATTGGCCGGAGCGTGAAGCGTATGATTTGCTCGGTATTGTATTTGAAGGTCATCCTAATTTATCTCGCATTTTAATGCCGGATGATTGGGTGGGGTATCCGCTTAGGAAGGATTATGAACCGTATGATGTGGAGGTGTAGCTTGTGATCCGTACGGAAGAGATGCTCTTAAATGTAGGGCCGCAGCATCCGAGTACACATGGTGTGTTTCGGCTTGTGATTAAGATTGACGGGGAAATTATTAAAGAGGCTACACCGGTTATCGGATATTTGCATCGCGGAACAGAAAAGATAGCTGAGAGCTTGCAATATACACAAATTATCCCGTATACAGATCGAATGGACTATTTATCAGCAATGACGAATAATTACGTCCTTTGCCACGCTGTAGAGACGATGATGGATCTTGAGATTCCAGAGCGTGCTGAATATTTACGGGTGCTTGCGATGGAGCTTGGGAGAGTTGCGAGCCATCTCGTCTGGTGGGGAACGAACCTGCTTGATATAGGAGCGGTTAGTCCATTTTTATATGCCTTTCGTGAACGAGAGATGATTATAAATTTATTAAGTGAATTGTGCGGTGCAAGGCTTACTTTCAACTATATGAGAGTCGGCGGCGTGAAGTGGGATGCACCAGACGGCTGGATTGAAAAGGTGAAAGAGTTTGTTCCGTATATGAGAGAGCAGTTGGAAGGGTATCACGACCTTGTTAGCGGAAATGAAATTTTCTTAAATCGTGTGAAAGGCGTTGGCGTATATAGCGCGGAAGAGGCGATCTCGTATTCTTTAAGTGGCGCAAATTTGCGGTGCACGGGAGTCCACTGGGATCTTCGCAAAGATGAGCCGTATTCTATTTATGATCGTTTTGACTTTGATATTCCTGTTGGGATCTCGGGAGATGCTTGGGATCGCTACGTTTGCCGGATGGAGGAAATTGAGGAGTCATTGAAAATTATTGAGCAAGCAGCCGAGCAGTTCCCGAAAGACGGCGCTGTGCTGGCGAAAGTGCCGAAAATTATTAAAGCACCTAAGGGAGAAGCGTTCGTCCGTATAGAGTCACCGCGGGGAGAGATTGGCTGTTATATTGCTAGTGATGGAAAGAAAGAGCCGTACCGCTTGAAATTTCGTAGACCGTCTTTTTATAATTTGCAAATCTTACCGAAGTTATTGAAAGGTGAAAACATCGCCAATTTAATTACGATTTTAGGTGGGGTTGATATTGTACTTGGGGAGGTTGACGGCTAATGATTGAGACGCTCTTACAATCACCTTCAAGCTGGACGAATTTCTTCATTTTTTTCGGATTAGCGGTGCTTCTATTATTTGCAGTCCTTGGCTTCGTTACATACGGTATTTTGGCAGAACGGAAAGTGATGGGATTTATGCAAGGGCGGATTGGACCAAACCAAGTTGGGGGCCGGTTCGGTTTACTCCAAACGGTAGCTGATGTTTTGAAATTATTATTAAAAGAAGATAGTATTCCGAAAGCTGCAGATAAACCGTTGTTTATATTAGCACCTGTTATTGCATTCGCACCAGCATTTATGGTGCTTGCGGTTATCCCGTTTACTGATAAATTTCAGTTCGCGGATATTGGTGTAGGGTTACTGTATTACATTGCTGTTTCTGGGATTACGACGATCGGCGTCGTAACTGGGGGATGGGCATCAAATAATAAATATTCCCTTTTAGGAGGGATGCGTGCGGCAGCGCAAATGATTTCTTATGAGATTCCACTTGTGATGAGTGTAATTGGCGTCGTTTTGTTAGCTGGTAGTCTTAACTTGAATGAAATTGTAGCGGCGCAGGAAAAGGTATGGTACATTTTCGCACAGCCAATCGGTTTCGTCATTTTCTTAATCGCTGCAGTTGCAGAGTTAAATAGGACACCGTTTGATTTACCCGAAGCGGAGTCAGAACTTGTTTCAGGATACCATACGGAATACTCAGGTTTTCGCTGGGCGTTTTTCATGCTTTCAGAGTATGTGTATTTCTTCGGGATGTCATCTTTAATTACAGTACTCTTTTTAGGAGGCTGGAATCCAGTTATGTTCCTTGGGTTTATTCCAGGAGCCGTATGGTTTGCTTTGAAATTCAGCAGTGTGGTCTTTCTATTGATTTGGTTCCGCGTTACGTTCCCGCGCATAAGAGGTGACCAGTTAATGGAGTTTGGCTGGAAAGTATTATTACCAATCGCACTTGCAAATATTTTCTTAACGGCATTGATTAAGGAGCTATTCTTCTAATCTATAAAGGGGGTGCCAGTAAGAGATGAAAGGACTATTTAAAGGGTTAAAATATACGCTTAGTAATTTGAGTAAGAAAAAGGTGACGTATGATTATCCAAATCAACCGTTGCCATTACCAGACCGATTTCGAGGTATTCAAAAGTTTTATCCAGAGAAATGTATTGTTTGTAATCAGTGTTCCAACATTTGTCCGACAGATTGCATTCAATTAACAGGAAAAAAACATCCTGATCCTACGAAAAAAGGGAAAATTATCGACACGTATGATATTAATTTTGAAATTTGTATTCTTTGCGATTTATGTACAGAAGTTTGCCCGACAGAGGCGATTGTAATGACAAATAACTTTGAACTTGCAGAGTATTCACGTGATGATTTATTTAAAAATTTGCAGTGGCTTGACGAGAACGACGAGAACATCAGGAAGGAGAATAAAGCATGAACGGCGAGTTTGTAGCTTTCTTTATATTATCCTTGTCTGCGATTATCGGTGGCGTTCTTATGCTGAATTTAACGAAAGTAATGCATATGATGCTGGCCCTTGTGCTTACGTTCCTTAGCATTGCGGGTTTGTACTTTCTCTTATCAGCCGAATTTATCGGAGTGGCACAAATTTTACTTTACTCTGGTGCAATCACTATTATTATGATTTTTGGCATTATGTTAACGAAACATAACGCGGAAAATGAATCGCGCCTTACTCTTCGAAAATGGATTATCTTCTTTGCGGTTGTAGCATTTGGAGCAGTTATGTATTTCGCTGTTAATAGTATCGATTTTTCAAATCAAAGCACACAAGGAAGTTTACCTCTCCATGAAAATAACACACTTCAAATCGGTACACTTCTCTATTCAAAATATATTATTCCATTCGAATTAACCTCAGTTATTTTACTTGTAGCACTTGTAGGAGCGATTATCCTTGCGAAGAAGGATGAGGGAGAGGAGGATTCCCATGAGTAGCGTTCCGGCTTCTGCGTATTTAACACTTGCGATTATTTTGTTTTGCATCGGCTTATTTGGAGCTTTAACAAAGCGAAATACAGTAATTGTACTAGTTTGTATCGAATTGATGTTAAACGCCGCCAATTTAAATCTAGTAGCGTTTAGTAAATTAGGCTTGTTTCCGAATTTAACAGGACAAATTTTTTCGCTGTTTACGATGTCTGTAGCGGCAGCGGAGGCAGCGGTAGGTCTTGCAATTTTGATTGCTTTGTACCGTAATCGCCCGACAGTTCATGTAGATGAGATGGATACGCTCAAAGGATAGCATTGTGACCGAAAAGGGGGAAGGAAACAATGATCGATTATGCATGGCTCATACCGCTTTTCCCGCTTGTTTCGTTTTTGATACTTATTATGTTCGGGAAGAAAATTAGAGAGGGAAGTAGTGTACTAGGTATTTTCTTTACCTTTCTCTCCTTTATATCCGCGATAGTGGTACTAATAGAACGATTTTCATCCGAGGCAGTGAAGCATAAGTGGGTATGGCTTAGGGTAGGAGATATAGATATATCATTTGGTTTTGAAGTTACCGCATTAGGGGCTTTAATGTTGTTTATCGTTACACTTGTGAGTTTTCTTGTACATGTGTACTCAAAAGGTTATATGAAAGGTGACACCAGATTACCAACCTTTTATGCATATTTAGGGCTCTTTACCTTTGCGATGCTTGGGCTAGTTATATCGACGAATTTATTACAGCTTTATATATTTTGGGAGTTAGTCGGCCTTGGTTCGTTTTTACTCATCGGTTTTTATTTCTTTAAAGAAGAAGCGAAGGCTGCTGCGAAAAAGGCTTTTATTATGACACGCATTGGGGATGTTGGGCTATTTATTGGGATGATATTAATTTTTTGGCACGCAGGTAGTTTTGAATATGACGCGATTTTTAAAGCGATTCATACGGGCGACCTCTCTCCTTCTATGATTACAATAACGGCGATATTAATTTTTATCGGTGCGATGGGGAAATCGGGTCAGTTCCCGCTTCATACATGGTTGCCAGATGCAATGGAAGGACCGACGCCTGTTTCGGCGCTTATTCACGCGGCAACGATGGTTGCAGCCGGCGTATATTTAGTAGCGACGATGTTCCCGCTATTTTCAGCAAGTGCGGTAGCGATGCAAACTGTGGCAATCGTTGGGGCTTTCACCGCAATCTTTGCGGCCTCTATCGGTCTAGTGCAAACTGATATTAAGAGGGTTCTTGCTTACTCTACAGTTAGTCAGCTCGGGTATATGATGCTTGCGCTAGGCTCGGCTGGTTATGTAGCTGGTATCTTTCACTTAACGACACACGCCTTTTTTAAAGCATTATTGTTCCTGGCAGCAGGAAGTGTAATTCATGCAGTCCATACGCAAAACATTAATAAAATGGGCGGTTTACAGAAAAAGATGAAAGTAACCGGTGCACTATTTTTAATAGGCACACTTGCAATTAGTGGTGTTCCTCTTCTTTCCGGATTTTTTAGTAAAGATGAAATTTTAGCGGCGGCTTGGATGAATGGCAATTACTTTCTATTCGTTTTAGCAGTAATTGCGGCATTTCTAACAGCATTTTATATGTTCCGTCTATACTTTCTTGTCTTTACAGGGGAAACGAAGACGGAGGAAGAGGTGCATGAATCACCTCGCACCATGACGTATCCGATGATTGTCCTTGGTGTTCTTGCGGTAGTGGCAGGTTATATAAATACACCGTGGTTCGGGACGTTTCTTGGGGATTGGCTTACGAAAGATATAGGATTCCAGGTGAAGGAAGTGCATGGACCTGTTTGGATTATGGTTGTTGCGACGCTCGTTTCATTTGCGGGAATTGCCCTCGCATATTTCATATATGGCAAGAAATCTATCTCTAGAGATTGGGCCGGCGGAGAAGGGACGTCTTTTTATAACCTTTTGAAAGAAAAATATTATGTGGATGAACTATACAATGCGGCAGTACTTCCTATTACGAAAGGAATCGCTCATGTGCTTCGCTTATTTGAAGTATACGTTGTAGAAGGAATCGCAGTTTTAATTGCTGGACTCGTTAAAGGTATGAGTGGACTAGGATCGCGGCTTCAAAACGGGAATGTACAAGTGTATGGAACTGTAACAGCAGTTTCGCTCGCAGTGCTCCTAATTATTTTGTTATATACGGGAGGGGATTTACGGTGAATGGATTGCTATTAACGTTCTTCATTTTTTCCCCGCTTTTAGGAATTCTCTTGCTTTTATTAACGCCGAAACGAGAATCGCGTACAGTGCAGGCGCTTGGTTTATTCGGAACGGCGCTTCCATTTGGAATTGCTATCGTCCTTGCTTGTACATACTCTTCAGGAAAGAGCTTATCGATATTTGATGAAAAGGTGAAATGGATTCAATTTGGGGATTTCACAGCAGTGGACAAAAGGTGGTTTTCAATTTATTACGAGCTCGGCATTGATGGTTTATCGCTTGTAATGATGGTGCTCACAGCCCTTCTAGCGATGCTTGCAGCTATTGCGGCATTTTCTATTAAAAGAAATTTGAAAGCATTCTACATGCTGTTACTCATGCTAGAAATAGGTATGCTCGGTGTCTTCGCTGCTCAAAATTTAATGTTGTTCTTCATGTTCTTTGAGATTACGTTGCCACCAATGTTTTTATTAATTGGCAAGTGGGGGAAATTGTCGAGTGAAAAGGCTGCATATAGTTATTTAATATATAACGGTATTGGATCAGCTATTTTACTTATCGTTTTCTCGGTTTTATTTGCGAAAACAGGTACAACAAATATTGCGGAGCTTAAAGAAATATTAACGAGTGTAGGTGCTGGGGGAGGAATGGCCGTCTCAAGTAGCGTACAGTTCGGCTTGTTTCTTGCCATAATGATTGCTTTTGCGATTAAACTCCCTGTTTTCCCTTTGCATCGCTGGATGGTCAATGTACACATAGAAGCGCATCCTGCTGTAGTTATGCTTCACGCGGGGGTTTTGCTGAAGATTGGCGCGTACGGTATTGTTCGCTTCGGGAAAGGATTATTCCCAGAATATTTTCGTGATTTTGCAACGCTAATTGCGGTTTTAGGGGTAATTAATTTATTGTATGGGGCCTTTCTAGCACTCATCCAAACGGACTTTAGAAAGGTACTTGCTTACTCTAGTATTTCGCATATGGGCATTGTATTAATGGGGCTGGCGGCGTTAAATGCACCAGGTATACAAGGGGCATTGTTCCAAGTTGTGTCTCACGGTTTAATTGCGGCCTTACTCTTCTTCTTGCTTGGCATTATTGAAGAGCGTTTCGGGACTTCGGATATTACAGCACTTGGTGGACTTGCAAAAAGTGTTCCGGTGCTTAGCGGTTTCTTCCTAGCGGGCGGTATGGCATCGCTTGGAATGCCAGGGATGTCCGGATTTATTAGCGAATTCCTTGCCTTTCTCGGTTTATTCCAAGGGAAACCTGTTATCGCCGCCGTCGGTGTAATTGGAATTATTTTAACCGCTGTATACGTATTAAGAGCGACACTTCAAGTGATATTTGGTAAGAAAGAATGGGAAGCGAAATTTGATATACACGGATGGGAGTACGTCCCTGTTATAGTGCTTATCGTTTGTATTATTGCAATTGGGGTAATGCCAGAACTACTAGGGGATCCACTTCAAACTACATTGAAAACATTGGGGGTGAAGTAGGATGGATATGAACACGTTACTTAGCTTATCATGGCATCTCATGGTACCAGAATTCATTATTCTAGGGGCTGCCATCCTTCTTTCCATATGTGATTTATTTTTTAAGCTGAACCATAGGTACGTAGCGATTAGTGCAATTGCCGCTGCCCTGTTAGCAATCGTGTCATTAATTTCGCTATACAGCGAACCGGCAGGAGATATTTTAAATGGATCGTTTGTACTAGATGGATTTTCAAAAGGATTTAAAACGTTGTTATTAGGCGGAGCAGCTCTCGTTTTATGTATGGCAATAAGCGATGACAAGAAGGAGCCTATTCAAGATAAAGGAGAATATTATTATTTGTTTTTAATGGCGCTTCTTGGAGCGATGTTCATGGCTTCTAGCGTTGATTTCATCACATTGTTCGTTGGTTTAGAGTTGCTTTCGCTTTCTTCCTATATTTTAGTAGGAATCCGAAAAAGAAACCGCGCATCGAATGAGGCTGCAATGAAATATGTCATTAACGGAGGAATTGGAACAGCAATTACACTCTTTGGAATGAGTTATTTATACGGTATTACAGGGTCGACCAACATAGTGGAAATGCAAAAGGTATTTACGCAAGGATTGGCTGGGGGCATTCAGTTATTGTTAGCTCTCGCATTTCTACTACTGCTCGTTGGACTCTCATTTAAAATTGCAACAGTGCCATTTCATATGTGGGCACCAGATGTGTATGAGGGAGCGGCTACACCTGTCACTGCTTTTCTCGGAACGATTTCTAAAATTGCTGGTTTTCTACTCATTACGCGTTTGTTTCTTATGGTGTTTGCAGGTGTGGCAATCCAAGGAGACGCACAATCTTTGTACGGGCGTATGAGTATATACATTGCGGTACTAGCTAGTATTACGATGATTGTTGGGAACGTAGTAGCATTAAAGCAATACAACGTAAAACGTCTATTTGCCTATTCAGGTATCGCGCATGCTGGGTATTTGCTAGTCCCTCTTGTAGCGCTATCACAGTTTACGATGGATAGTATGTGGTTTTATATGCTTGCATATATGCTTATGAATATAGGGGCATTTGCAATCATCCACGGATTAATCTTACAAAACGATAAGGAAAATATGACTATTTTTACAGGGTTATACAAGCGATCCCCATTTACAGCTATAGTGATGACGATCTTTATTTTATCGTTAGCTGGAATACCGGGGACAGCAGGTTTCATCGGAAAAATTAACATTTTTTTAGGGGCACTTCATGTTGAACCTGCTCATTACGTATTAGCTTCTATTATGATGGGGACGACGGTTATTTCATTCATATATTATTTCCAAATATTACAGCAAATGTTTTTCCGCAAGGGAGAGACAGAAGAAAAGCTCCGATTACCGTTAAATATAAAGATTGTCATGAGTCTTTGCGCAATTTCAATTGTAATACTAGGGATTATGCCGATGATTGGTTACAATTTCTTTTATGAACATTTTCCATTAATGAAGGATTTCTTCTTCTTGGGGAACGTGGTACAATAGTGGAAATAAAAGGTGTAGAGTCCGTACTCTACGCTTTTTATTTTGGAGTAACAACAAATGAAAACGTCTATAGGTATATGTTTTCCGAGAGGAAATTACGATGTAAGATGCTTATTTGCGTTTGAAAAAGTGTGGCTCCTACTTATTTATGGTATCGTTTTTTACATTTTGCGTAAGTAGTAGCCAAGCAAAAAAAGGGGTCGATTTTTTGGCACATCTTTTAGGGCAACAAGCACTGATTGCCATTGTTTCGCATTTATTGTTTATTACCATTACGTGGTGGGCCTTACAAGGTATTCACATTGAGCGCTTAATGAAGTCTGGAAAAGTGATGCAGACGAGAGTATTACTTATCCTAATTACAATTGCAATTGGGACATCTGTAAGTAACTTTTTCCTTGATTATTTAGGCTATTCAAAGAGTTTAACGTATTTAGTAAAGTAAGTGTATAGAACCTCATATCTCCGTTAACAATGGGGATAGGAGGGGATGAAATTGAAGTTTAAAGCCATTCTTATCGTTATCGTAAGTGTTGTTTTATTTTTGGTTGGATATAAAGAGATGAAACCTATAAGCGATGAACAGAAAATGGAGAGCATGATTGCAGCTTTAGAGAAGAACGATGCAAAAGTAGAGCGGTGGTCATGGTTAGCGCGAGAAACGAAAACAATTTCTAATATACATACGTTTCAAAAATTGTTAAACGATGTGAAGGAAGAGGCAAACATCGAAGGTTGGGAATTAGAACAATCTCCAGATGGATATAAGGCTACATCCTATAAAAAATCTTCTTCACATGAAGAACGAATAGTAGTAACTTGGAGTAAGGAAAATACTAAAGAAAACACTTTTATTATTTTTGAAGTGAGCGGGGCGAAATGGGACCCGAAGTACGTTCAGAACATGGATAAAATTTTTAGTGAAAAACCTATAATTTACACTTGTGTTCAAGGTGTACTGAATGATAAGATTGAAGGTGTTTTGCAAAATAAAACCAATCAGGTTTTGAAAGATCTTTCAGCAAGAGCGATCGAACAGATAGAAGAAAGAGCATTTGTATCAGTCTCCGCATATAATAAAAAGTGGAATGACGCTCTTTCAACAAATAGAGAGAAAATAAATGTGCAAATAGCAATACGTTCTACAAACAACAAAGATACAATTGTGGTTGGCACACCGATCATAACTTCTGAGTATTGAGTGAATAGATACTGAAAAAAGGACACGGAGGGGAATAATTTGGAAAAGATCATCGTCCGTGGCGGAAAGCGGTTAAGCGGCACAGTGCGTGTTGAGGGCGCAAAAAATGCTGTATTACCTATAATCGCTGCAGCCCTATTAGCGAGTGACGGAAAGAATGTACTATCTGAAGTACCAGTATTATCTGATGTATACACAATTAACGAGGTATTACGTCATTTAAATGCTGAAGTCGTATTTGAAAATAACCAAGTAACAATCGATTCTTCTAAAGAATTAAACATTGAAGCACCATTTGAGTATGTACGTAAGATGCGTGCATCTGTTCAAGTAATGGGACCATTATTAGCACGTAACGGTCGTGCTCGTATTGCACTTCCTGGTGGATGTGCAATTGGTTCACGTCCAATTGACCAACATTTAAAAGGCTTCGAAGCAATGGGAGCGAAAGTAAAAGTTGGTAACGGATTTGTTGAGGCACACGTAGAGGGCGAACTAAAAGGAGCTAAAATTTATTTAGACTTCCCAAGCGTAGGCGCGACAGAAAACATTATGTCTGCAGCTACATTAGCAAAAGGGACAACAGTCCTTGAAAACGCAGCGAAAGAGCCAGAAATCGTTGACTTAGCTAACTTCTTAAATGCAATGGGAGCGAAAGTACGCGGAGCTGGAACTGGAACGATTCGTATTGAAGGCGTTGAAAAATTATATGGTGCAAACCACCCTATTATTCCTGACCGTATTGAAGCAGGAACATTCATGGTTGCAGCGGCAATTACAGGTGGAGACATCTTAATTGAAAATGCTGTGCCTGAACATTTACGCTCAATTACAGCGAAAATGGAAGAAATGGGTGTTAAAATTATTGAGGAAAATGAAGGTGTACGTGTTATCGGCCCAGATAAGTTAAAAGCGGTTGATATTAAAACTATGCCTCATCCAGGTTTCCCAACAGACATGCAATCACAAATGATGGCATTATTACTACATGCTGATGGAACAAGTATGATTACAGAAACGGTATTCGAAAACCGCTTTATGCACGTTGAAGAATTCCGTCGTATGAATGCTGATATTAAAATCGAAGGTCGTTCTGTAATTATGAACGGTCCAAGTAGCTTGCAAGGAGCTGAAGTTGGCGCAACTGATTTACGTGCTGCAGCAGCATTAATCTTAGCTGGTTTAGTATCAGAAGGTTATACTCGTGTAACAGAGTTAAAACATCTTGACCGCGGTTATGTAGACTTCCATAAGAAATTAGCTGCATTAGGTGCAACTATTGAACGTGTAAACGAAAAAGTAGAAGAAGTGAAAGAACAAGAAGTTTCTGATCTTCACGCTTAATTGAAGTAGTCTCTATGTCTTTTGACATAGGGGCTATTTTTTTTTGGGTTATTACTGTTATAGTCAATAAATTCCATACTTATGCACGTCTCAGTGAAAATATTTAGAAAATTTTTGTTTTATTCCACTATTTGCGGTCAGTAAAACCCCACTGATTATAGTTTCACTTTATATCGATACCCCCAAGTATGTTCTAAAAGATCCCGTATTTCCATAAGAATGAAAGGAATCCAACTTTATATTGGGGGAATAGGATGAAATTTTCAAAGCCACTTTTCATTACAGTAGCGCTCTTAATAGCGCTCGTTATCATTGTACCTGCTGCTCTTGTTATTCCGTTTGCGAAAGCAAAAGTAGGGGAAGAAGCAGCTTCTAAAACTCCTCCAGCGATAGAAAGTATACCAGCTCCAGGGAAAGTGGATACAGCGGTTCAAGTTGCTGTATATCGTGATCAACAGAAGAAGGTAGAAACATTACCTATGGAGGAGTATGTGGCCGGTGTAGTAGCTTCTGAGATGAATGCCAGCTTTGAAATAGAGGCGCTAAAGGCGCAGGCATTAGCAGCAAGAACATTTGTAGTGCAGCGTATGCTAAGCGGTGGTAAGAAAAACAATGCGGACGTGACAGATACAGTGAAAGATCAAGTATACAAAAGCAAAGAGGAATTGAAGAAACAATGGGGTAATAACTACGAAAATAATTTAAAGAAAATTGAGGAAGCCGTTTCGAAAACCGCAGGACAAGTTTTAACGTATGATGGAAAACCAATTTCAGCATCCTTCTTCTCAACGAGTAACGGACGAACAGAAAATGCAGCTGATTATTGGGGAAATGATTATCCGTACTTGAAAAGCGTAGATAGTCCGTGGGATCAAGCCTCTCCAAAATTTACGAGTGAGCAAAAATTCACAGTAGCTGATTTTCAAAAACGTCTCGGTGTGAAAGTACTAGCAAACGGAAAGGTTGGTAATATTAAAGACCTTACGGAAGGAAAGCGAGTAAAGGATGTAGAGTTCCAAGGGAAAACATTAACAGGAAAACAAGTTCGTGAAAAGTTAGATTTACGCTCCTCAGACTTTACGTGGAAACAAGAAGGGGATAACATCACCGTTACAACGAAAGGATTCGGTCACGGCGTCGGTATGAGCCAGTACGGTGCGAATGGTATGGCAGCGGAAGGTAAGAAATATACAGAGATAGTCGCTCATTACTATAAAGGCATTGAAATAAAGACGATGAATGATTATGAAGGAAAATTGATGGTGAAGAAGTAGGTGTCAGGGGTTTCCTGATACCTACTTCTTTTTTGTTTAAAATATCATAATCTTCCATTAATCATTTGGTATAATTAGGGAAAAACATTTGGAGGAGACAGAATGGCGCTACTGGAGTTGAAACAGGTAGGGAAGACGAACCAGTTACCGGCAATTGAACTGGAGGTTGAAAAAGGACAATGTGTTGTTTTGCAATGCAATAATCATACAGCTAAAGTGTTGCACCGCATCATTATCGGTGAAGAAGCAGCTTCAACTGGCAATGTACTATTTGAAGGCACAGCGATTGGAAAGAAGAATTATTCCCGCATCGGCTTTTGTTTTTTGAAAGATGAAGCATACGATCGTTTGAAGGTGAGGGAGTACTTCAAGTTTATATTAGGGCTTTATGAATCTAACATGAGTATGGAAGAAGTAGTACAATATGTCGGTCTCCTAGATAAGTTGAACGTTAAAATAGAAAAACTGTCATTTTCAGAGAAACGTCGCCTTCATATCGGGCGAGTTATGATTCATAATCCAGATTTAGTTATTTTGGAAGAGCCGGAGCAAAATGTAGATACAGAGAGTACGATTATTATTCGAAAAGCGATTATGAAAATGAAAGAGCAAGGAAAGGCGATTTTTATTACGTCATCTTTTTTATCAGATGCGCTCTCGCTAACAGAAGATGTATACATATTAAATAACAATGGTGTGAAAAAGGTAGAAATTGAGCAAGAAGAAGTGAAAGAAGTTGACGAAGAAAAGGTCATTCAAATGATTCCGCAAATGAAATTAGAAAGGATACCAGCGAAAGTGAATGATAAAATCATTTTACTGGATCCGATGGAAATCCATTTCATTGAAACACAAAATGGAGTGACACATATTCATGTGCGCGAAGGTGATTTCGTATGTGCATTAACATTAAGTGAACTAGAAGTGAGATTAACAGGATTCGGGTTCTTCAGATGTCATCGCTCGTACCTCGTTAATTTACAAAGAGTACGAGAAGTCATTACGTGGACACGTAATAGTTTTAGTTTAATTTTGGATGACGAAAGAAAAAGTTCAATCCCGCTTTCAAAAGGAAGAATGGATGAGTTAAAAGGTGTAATTGGGATATAAAAATGCTCCGATAAGCTCAAAATACGATTCATTCAACAGTAAAAATACTCCTTTTACTGGTATTTTACTGCGTAAACCCTTTGTTTTTCATATGATTGAGTCAAGAAAAGCGAAACAATCAAATCGAAACTTGCGAAAGTAAATTTCATCTATAAAAGAAAAACAAAGGGGATGACGAAATGACATTGGCAATTGAAATGAAAGATGTAATGAAAAGTTTCGATGGAAAAACGGCCCTTCGAAATGTAAATATTGAGGTAAAGCAAGGAGAAATCTTTGGATTCCTCGGACCGAGTGGATCTGGAAAAACGACAACCGTAAAAATATTAACATCTCAATTGCTTCATAGCATTGGAACGGTACGAGTGTTGGGGAAAGACATTACAGGACCAAGCAGCATCGATTACAAACGAATCGGTATTTTAACAGACAATAGCGGCTTATACGAAAGACTTAGCATTTATGATAACTTACTATTATTTTGTGACTTATACGATTGTAAAAAAGAACGAATCGATGAAATACTAGCACAAGTGAACTTATTAGATGATAAAAAAACACAAGTAAAAAAATTGTCAAAAGGAATGAAGCAGCGTGTCACACTAGCGAGAGCGATTCTTCACAAACCAGATATCCTCTTCTTAGATGAACCAACATCTGCACTTGATCCAGTAAATGTGCAAAACATTCATAAAATCTTAAAAGACTTAAATAAAGAAGGAACAACGATTTTTTTAACAACGCACAACATGGACGAAGCAGAGACGCTTTGTAACCGTATTGCCTTTCTGTGCGGCGGAGAAATTGTAGCGCTTGATACACCAGAAAACTTGCGATTAAAGTACGCGAAAGATCAAATACAAGTTGTGTTAAAAGATAAACAAAAAGAAACAGTGAAAAAAGACGAATTAGGTGCAAAACGTATTTCAGAATGGATGAACAAAGGAGAATTACTATCCATTCATTCACACGAACCAACTTTAGGTGATATCTTTATTGAAGTTACTGGGAGGGGATTGTAATGACATTTTCAATGAGACGTGTATCAGCTATTTTTAGAAAAGAAGTACAAGATTTTAAGACGAATTCACAAGTGTTGTTAATGGCATTTTTACCAATTATATTTTCATTTTTATTTAGCAGATTTGGAGCGGGAAAGGAAATGTTAGGCACTACTACTATAACGGCTTTCCTATTTGTCGCAGGCTTTGTTCAATCTATGGTAATTGCAGAAGAAAAAGAAAAACATACACTACGTGTGTTAATGTTATCCCCAGCATCATCTGTTGAAGTTCTTCTTGGAAAGAGTTTATTAACAGCGGGTCTGACGATGGTCATTTGTATTGCAAATTTATTCATTTTAGATCAGTTAAATATCAATCTTCCATTGGTAGGATTGATATTCCTATGTGGAACTATTTTATTTATCGTGCTTGGAACAATGATCGGATTACTTGCATCTTCTGTACCACAAACATCATTAATTGGAATGCCTATTTTAATGACGATGTATTTAGCTGTACAATTTGAGTCACTAGTTGAAAATAAAACAATTAAGACGATGATTGAATATCTTCCAACATCTCATATTGTAAAAGCAATTAACAGCTTAGTAGGTGGGGCAGGATTTAGTAGTATTGGTGGGCATGTATTAAATATTGCAGTTTGGCTTATCATTTCGCTTATTGCATGTTTGATCGTATATAAAAAGAAACAAATGGACTAAAAACTGAGCTGAAACGCTCAGTTTTTTCCTTTTTCTATCATTTCCTCGGAAATTTTGCAATTCCTATACATATTTTTACAGATTTTGTCGAAAAGTAATTAGTTATAGGTTGTATAGGATGAGTGAATATTGTTCAAAATGATTGCTGAGGTGATGATGGAATGCGAGGAAGAAATAGTAAAAAGTCGCAAAAAGTAGTACATTTATTTCAAAAAAGATGGGTGTTTCCGGCACTATACATTGCTTGTGCAGCGGTAATCTTAATGGTTGCGCTATGGTTCCAGGGAGCTAATCCAAAGAAAGCTCCGAACCAAGATCAAGCAACACCGTATACACAAACGGAAGATCCGGCAGTACCAGTAACAAAATCTTCAGAAGTAGTGAAAATGCCAACTGCAGCAAATGCAGAAGTAGTAGTACAGAAGAAATTCTATGAAGATGCAGCATCAGAGGCGGAACAAGAAAAAGCACTTGTCTTTTATAACAACACATATTCCCCGAATAAAGGAATTGACATTGCTGCGAAAAACGGAAAAGAATTTGATGTTACAGCTGCTTTAAGTGGTACAGTAACGAAAGCTGAAAAAGATTCACTTCTTGGTTATGTTGTAACAGTAGATAGTGGAAATGGTGTAGCAGCATCTTATCAAAGCTTAGGCAGTGTGAAAGTAGAAAAAGGTGCAAGAGTCGCGCAAGGTGAAGTGTTAGGAAAATCAGGTCTAAATGCAATGAATAAAGATGCAGGTTCTTACGTTCACTTTGAAGTACGTAAAGACAATGTGGCTGTGAACCCTGAGCGTTATTTAAATAAATCAGTAGCAGAAATTAAAGCTGATGCAGGTGCTGCAAAGGCGACGAATGCTTCTGGTAAAAAAGCTGATGACAAATCTCAAAAAGAAGAAAAGTCAACAAGCACGAAACCAGAAAGTAAAACAGAAGATAAGTCTCAAAAAGAAGAGAAATCAACAAGCGGCTCGACTAGTGAGAAAGAGACGAACGGCAAACAAGATGAGAAATCTCAAAAAGAAGAGAAATCGACAAGCGGTTCGACTAGTGATAAAGAGACGAACGGCAAACAAGATGACAAATCTCAAAAAGAAGAAAAATCAACGAATGGTTCTACAGAATCATCTAACGGTTCTTCTTCACAAGAATAATAAAGTAAAAAAATCAGTTCTCATTAGGAGAGCTGATTTTTTTATCCCGCATTAACGGGCAGTAAGATTCCCACCTCAAAATTCAGCTGGAGCAAAGAAGTTAGGTGGGAGATCAACTGCCCGTAAACGCCCGATTGGTTCAACTAATAATCAGTGGGGGATGAACAAAACCCCCTCTGATTAAAGTTTCACTTTATTTTCATATAAAAATAATCAATTTCGAGAAAAAAGTTGCAATAACAAGGAAAAATGACGAGATTCTCGAATATATATTACAAAAGGGAGGGGATACTGTGTCATTTTTATCTGTTCTGTCGATTGCTATCATTTTATTGTTTGTTTTATTCGCTTTATATTATTATATTGCCGGTAAGAAAGAAGTCCCCCACCATCAGTTGTTAGAAGAAGAGTATGAAAGAGAAGAGTGACACTCTAAGAAAGAGTGCCTTTTCTTTTGTATACCTATTGGAATTTTTAGAGCTAGGTCGTATAATACTAGTTGTGATTTTTTTACATAAGAAAACGATATTAGAATACAGTATGACTCTAAAATACTGTATTTTTTGTTGTGGTTGAGGGGGAAGTTTAATGAAAGCCAGAGAAGGCAAGGGTTCTAAAAAATTATTTATTTTAATAGCGGTAGCAGTGGTGTTAGTTGCTGGGATTGGATTTTTTATTTTTAGTAAAATGAATGGAGCGAACAAACAGGAGAAGGTACCTGTTTTACAGTATTACTATTTAGCGAATGATAAAGACAAGGAGAAAAACCCAGAATTCAAGGATCAAAAAAATATTTTATCTGTAAGTGAATTTGAAAAGCAAATTAAATATTTAGCAGATAATAAGTATCATACGTTAACATTAAAGGAGTTTAACGGATTTATAAAAGATAAGAAGCCACTTCCTGAAAAAAGTGTATTAATTACATTTGATAATTCTTCAAAATCTAATTATATTTATGCATATCCAATTTTAAAAAAATATAAAATGCATGCTGTTTCATTTACAGTATCATCTAAACTGACCGAGCAAGTTCAAAAGTTTGATCCTAAGAATATTCAAACATTGAGTAAGGTTGAGTTAGAAAAAATGAAAGATGTATTTGAATTTGGAAGTCATACACATGATCTTAATAAAGTAATTGATAATACACCCGCATTAATTAAAACGTCTAAAGAGGATGTTAAAAAAGATATTTTGGAAAGTAATAAACTATTGCAAACAAATTATTTCTCTTATCCATTTGGAAAATATAATAAAGATTCGATAGAAGTATTAAATGAATTGGGAGTAGCATTAGCTTTTACTAGTTCGCCAGGATACGCTACAGAAAATAGTAAACCATTCGAGATTAAACGTTGGTTTATTCCTTCAGGGATGACGATTGATCAATTTTCAAAAATTGTTTCTGGAAAATATGAAATTGTTAAAAAATAAAAAAAGCCATTAGAATTGAAGTGACCCAGTAAAGTTAGACAGGTTATTTCATTAGGCAACCTTTTGGGCATGGGTCCGGTATTGTACCGGGCTCATGCCTTTTAGTTTTGCCTTAATTCTTTTGTGATTATAGTACTTTATATATTTTGCTAGTTCTTTCTTGAAATTTTCTATACTCTTAAATTCTTTTCGATACAGAAATTCTGACTTCATGATGCCAAAGAAGTTTTCAATCACTGCGTTATCGTAACAGTTTCCTTTACGAGACATGCTTTGTGTAATGCCACGTTTAGTAAGGGCATGACGGTATTGTTTTATTTGGTTTTTCAGCTTGGAAGTTACGATTTAAAATATTGGGTGCAATTTTTCCAACTGTTCCTTTACAAGAGCGATATTTTTTCATACGAACAAGACATTTTAATCCCAATTCTTTCATGATACGATACACTTTTTTATGATTTACTTTATGTCCGCGATTCGTAAGTTCATCACGAATACGACGATCGAATCTTTTAACCCAATAATAATGCGTACTGCGCGGAATACCTACGATCTGAAGTAGCACCTTCACTGAAAATTCATGCCTTAATTCATAGACTACTTGGGCTTTTTCTTGTTTCGTGATTTCTCCTTGTTTTGAACTAAGACATTCAACTTTTTTAAATACGCATTTTCCATACGTAAACGCTCATTTTTCGCTTGTAGTGCCTCTATCGAACCTTCAATTATTCCTTGATCTTTAGTTGTATTTGTTTTTTTCTTTTCCATGGATGGACGTCCCTTCTTCTTTGAGTGTAGAGTATCCAATCCTCCTGTTTCATAACCTACTTTCCATTTTCTAAGTGTTTCGTAAGAAGGAATATTGAAAAGCGCCGCTGTTTCTCTGATAGATGTCCCTTGTTCGTTCATTCATATAATTAAGTACATCTAATTTATACTGGGTAGAGTAGAATGTATAGCGTTTTTCAAAAGCATTTTCACCTAAGGATTCATATTGTTTACTCCACTGATAGAGCATACTGGGATGAACACCAATAGATTTAGCAATTGTTTTTCCACCTTCAGTCCCCTCTAAATATCGTCTTATCGCTCGTATTTTTTCTTTCGAAGAAAATTTAGCCATAAAAAAGTGCACCTCCGATTGTTATTAAAATTCTAGTGGCGTTTTTATTAAAGATATGGAATGATTCTCTTATTTACTTAGAAAATGTCTTTTTTCTTAACTTAGTCCGCAAAAATAGTGAACATGTAGCATATATCAGTAGTGCGGGCAATACAATGGTATAAACCAATGCAAAGAGAGTGTTTGAGGTGAGAAATCGTGAATCATTTCATTATAAATCCAAGAATGTTTAACGCTTACAAACAGCACTCACATTTACTTCATAGTCGTATGCAGCGAGTCTCATTTCACACTTCTCACATCCAATTTAGGGAGGCGAGTGGTGTGCACGATTACATCAAAGAGAGAACTATCAAGATTGGCAAGTATATCGTGGAGACAAGAAAGACAGTGCGTGTAATCGCAAAGGAATTTGGGGTATCAAAGAGTACAGTCCATAAAGATTTAACAGAACGTTTGCCAGAAATTAATCCAGAGCTCGCAAATGAAGTGAAAGAAATTCTTGATTATCATAAGTCTATTCGTCATCTAAGAGGTGGAGAAGCAACAAAGCAAAAGTACCGAAAAGAAGATATAGAAAACCCTGTGCGCCAATAAATCTAAAATAGCAAACATTCCTTGTGAATTCGGTAATATTTTTCAGAAGAATTCTTTTTGCGAATATTACGTTTCTGTTAAATTTATGATAAAATCAGAAATTAGGTGTAAAAGAATTCGGGTGTAACCTGATTTTGAATATCGAGGAGGAAATGACGGGAATGTTTGCGCGAGATATCGGAATTGACCTAGGTACGGCTAACGTATTAATTCATGTTAAAGGTAAGGGTATTGTATTAAATGAGCCATCTGTTGTGGCAATTGATCGTAATAGTGGAAAAGTATTAGCAGTAGGTGAAGAAGCAAGAAGTATGGTGGGACGTACACCTGGTAATATTGTAGCAATTCGTCCACTTAAAGATGGTGTAATCGCAGATTTCGAAATTACAGAAGCAATGTTAAAGTATTTCATTAACAAATTGGACGTGAAGAGCTTCTTTTCAAAACCTCGCATTTTAATTTGCTGTCCAACAAATATCACATCTGTAGAACAAAAAGCAATTCGTGAGGCTGCTGAACGTTCAGGTGGTAAAACAGTATTTTTAGAAGAAGAACCAAAAGTAGCCGCAGTTGGTGCTGGTATGGAAATCTTTCAGCCAAGCGGAAACATGGTTGTTGATATTGGTGGAGGTACAACAGATATTGCCGTACTTTCTATGGGTGATATTGTTACCTCTTCCTCTATCAAAATGGCTGGCGATAAGTTTGATATGGAAATCTTAAACTACGTTAAACGTAAGTATAAGCTATTAATTGGAGAACGTACTTCAGAAAATATTAAAATTAAAGTTGGTACAGTATTCCCAGGTGCACGTAGTGAAGAGCTTGAAATTCGCGGACGTGACATGGTAACAGGTTTACCACGTACAATTACAGTATGCTCTGAAGAAATTACAGAAGCACTAAAAGAAGACGCAGCTATCATTGTACAAGCTGCAAAAGGCGTACTAGAGCGTACACCACCAGAACTATCAGCGGACATTATCGACCGCGGTGTTATTCTAACAGGCGGTGGAGCTTTATTACACGGTATCGACATGCTTCTAGCAGAAGAATTAAAGGTACCAGTATTAATCGCTGAAAACCCAATGCAATGTGTTGCTATTGGTACAGGTATTATGTTAGAGAACATCGATAAATTACCACGTCGTGCATTGCGATAGATATCGAATTAATATGATTTGAAATGCTGTAAACCTTGAACAGTTGGTTTTATTATTAACTGTTCAAGGTTTATTTATATTTGGTCAATTAATAGTAATTATTCAGATGAAAATGCCTTTTTTATTTTTTATTAATATATTCTAATGTAATAATTATGGTTATAGAAAACTAAATTATTAGGCAGAAAGGTTCAATTTTGTCAGATTTAGTGATATCCTTGTATTTGTAAATTTAAAGTGAACTTTGTAAATTTAAAACGAATTTTGTTAAAAAATAGTAAAAAAATAGAGAGTAATTAGGGAAAATAGAATGGGATAATATTTGATATAGGGGGAAGAAGGGACATAGAAAAATGAAGAAGGTGTTAGTGATAGCACAAAATTTTTATCCGGAAATCGGAAGTGCGGCGAATCGAATTAAGAATATTTACTCGGAATTAAATGAAAAAGGATATGATGTTACAATTTTGACTACTGATCCAAGATATCCAAATGAAAATTTATATAAGAAAAAGGAATTTTGGGACGAAGTATCGTTAAATAGTGAAGACATTATAAGAGTAAAACCAAAGGTAAAAAAATACACCAATAATATGTTAAGAAGGTTATTTTTGTATTTAGAAATCACAGTACTCTTTATTATGGCTATATTACGTATGGATAAAAAGTATGATTATGTATTTGTTTCAACTCCGCCTATTTTTATCGGCATAGCAGGGATTTTTGCAAAGAAAAAACTAAAGGCTGAACTATTGTTAGATGTTCGAGATTTATGGCCGGAATCATTATTGGGTGTTGGAGTTTTTGCGAATCGATTTGTTTTATCGATAGCATATGCTTTAGAAAAGCTGTTATATCGTGCAGCCGATCAGATCATTGTAAATAGCGCAGGCTTTATTCCGTATCTTGAGTTGAAAGGTGTTAAACGCGAAAGAATTTCATTTATGCCAAATTCTTTAACTGAGGAAGAATTACATATGGTAGAAAATAAGCGGATTATAACTTCCTCGACTATTGAAACAGTGGAAGTGATTTATACAGGGAATATCGGGTTAGCTCAAGACGTTCTGAAGTTGATTGATGTAGCAGAATTTCTAAAAGGAAAAGAAAATATAAAATTTAAAATAATTGGCTATGGATTTAAAAGTTATCGAGTAGCTGAAGTTATTAAAGAAAAAAAACTTTCTAATATAGAAATTATTAAAGCAAAAAGTCGTAAGAAGACTCTACAGGAAGTGGCAAAAGCACATATTGCATATGTTAGTTTAGTAGATGAAAAAGTGTTTCAAACGGTTTTGCCAGGAAAGATTATTGACTACATGTGTATGAAAAAGCCTATTGTTGGTGATGTGTCTGGATATGCGGAAAAGGTTATTAATGAAGCTCAATGTGGTTTGATTTCACATGATCGAACAGTTAAAGAATTAGGAGAGCATATTTTAAGATTAGCTGAGAATGAGATATTACGAAAAAAAATAGGGGATAACGGACATAAGTTCGCCTTCCAATATTTGAGATGGAAAAATAACATCAAAGTATTAACGAGTTTAATGGAGGAAAAAGATGCAACAGAAGAAAGTGTGTATGTTCGTATGGAACCACTTCACAAATGATGCCCGTGTGTTAAGGGAATGTACGGCTTTAGCTGAAGAGGGTCATGAAGTGGACTTGATATGTATTCACGATTGGAAACAACAGGATTTACCTAAGTGGGAGATGCGAAAAGAAGGGTTTACAGTAACACGTGTAAATAATCGCCTATCTCTTTTACAAAAAGGTTTGGGTGCAGCAAAACGAGTAAAACAGTTAATAACGAAAAATATAGTTACAATGTTTTTATTTGGAGTAATTGCGGCACTGTGTTTCTGGAAATTTCCAATAATAACATGTTTGATATTATTATTTGGTGCAGTATTTTCCGTGGCGAAGCTACGGACATTAATTGTACGCTCTTACATATTGGCTCAAATGGTCAAGGTAGGTTTGAAAAAGGAATATGATTTCTATCATTCTAATGATTTAAATACACTACCACAAGGATGGCTTTGTGCGAAAATATTTAGAAAAAGGAAATTGGTTTATGATTCACATGAGGTACAGACTAGTCGTACAGGATACAATAGTAAAATTTATGGGATTATGGAGAAATTCTTTCTTAAATATACAGATGTGATGATTATGGAAAATCATACACGTGCAAAATATGCGGAAGATTTATATGGCTTTTATCCTAAGGTCATTCATAACTATCCTTTTGTAACGCAACCAGAGGACAGTAATTCAATTAATCTGCATGAGGTGTTAGAGATTCCAAAGGAAGAACCCATCTTGTTATATCAAGGCGGAATTCAAATAGGAAGAGGATTAGAAAAGCTAGTACAAGCAGTTCCGATGTTTAAAAAAGGTACGCTTGTGTTTATTGGTGATGGGCGTATTAAACCTGAGTTACAAAAGATGGTGCTGGAGTTAGGTTTGGAGAATAAGGTGAAGTTTATTCCGAAGGTGCCTGTAAATGAATTATTGCATTATACGAAAAATGCTTATTTAGGTTTTCAGGTTTTAAATAACGTTTGTTTTAATCATTATTCAGCTTCATCTAACAAACTATTTGAATATATGATGAGCGGGGTGCCTGTTGTTGCTTGTAGTTTTCCTGAGATACAACGCGTGGTAGAAAATGAACATGTTGGGGTTTGTATAGATTCTCACAATCCTGTTTCCATTGCTGAAGGAGTAAATTACATATTAGAACATCCAGAAGAAAGAGAAAAAATGAAAGAAAATTGCTTCATCGCCCGTAATAATTATAATTGGGAAAATGAAAAAGAAATCTTTATAAACATATATAAGAGCTTGGAATAGCATAAGGGAAAAAGTTTTCTGTTTTTACGTTACCATATGAACTAAAAGATGGGAATGAGAGTTTCTTGAAGAAAGCGAAGCTAAGTGTAGTAATTACGAATTATAATAAGGAAAAATATTTAGCTCAGTGTTTACAATCTGTTATCGAGCAGACATTAAAGGGGATCGAAATTATTGTTGTTGATGATGGTTCAACAGATAATAGTATGACAGTATTGAGGCAGTATGAAAAGCAATATAATAATTTGAAAGTTTATAAGCAACAGAATGCTGGTGTGAGTGCTGCACGTAATATAGGATTGCAAAAAGCAAATGGGGAATATGTTACATTTTTAGATGCAGATGATTATGTACATTTAGCTGGATACGAGGAAATGTATGAGGTTGCCAGCGAAAATAATGCAGATATGGTTATTGCCAATATTATTTGTTTTAATGAATATAAAAATTGGCCACTTTCATACATGAAAAAATTATTTGATAAGAAACTTCCGTTAATTAGGAATGTTGCAACAAACTTAGAATTACATTTCACTCCATCCACAAGCAATAAGATATTTAAAAGAGAAATGTGTATCATCAATGGTATTCATTTTGATGAAGATCTTTGGGTAGGAGAGGACTTGTTATTTACACAAAAATGTTTGCTGGTTGCAGAAAGAGTAATCGTACGCGATATACCGCTGCTTTATTATAGAATAGTAGATAATGGTGGTAATAACCTATCTAAAAAAACAACGATTACGTTCTTTAATCAGTTAGTTATATTACAAATGAAATTAACGGCCCTGTATAGAGAGAAAGAAAGAGTTCCGTTAATTCATACTATCGAGGCAAGACAATGGAAATTCTTTGTGGATTCCATTGTTTTAAAGGGGAAAAATTTTTCAAGTGAAAAGCTTTTAGAAGTCATTCAATTAGGAAATAAGTTTCTATCAAACCTAGTTAGTTTAAAGTATGTAGAGAATTTTAATGTGCGTGATAAATTAATAACTGAAATGATAAAAGAAAATGATTGTATAAGTTTAGAAAAATTATTAAGTAGTATTCAGGATGAATTGATTTCAAAAGAACATATATACGATAATGAAAAATATTATTATTTTTATTATCAATTTTTCCCTCGATATAAAGAATTATTGCAAGTTAATAATTTAACCGTAGTTCATAAAATTGAAGGAATAAAACTTCGTAAAGAGGTTCTTACAATTAGTGGATATGCATTTATTGAAAATATATCGACCAAAAAAATAAAAAAAGAATTGGTATTTTATAAAGAAGGAACTACTAAAACAATCCAACTAAAAAACTCCTTACGTACCGATATATCATACTTATTTTCTAACAACACAATTGACTATAATGATGCGGGATTTGGAACAATAGAAGTCAATGTAAGAGATTTGTTAGAAGAGGGAGAATGGAGAATATCAATACGCCTCAGCATAGGGAATACTGTTGTTGAAGAACCGCTAAGGGTTCTGTTAGCACAGTTACGCAATAATACAAAGTATCAAAATGTAAATTCATTGGATATTAAAGTGCTATATAAAAATAGTGAAGCTACAATTCAGATTCATAAGTCTAACTATATGAAGAGAATGATGAATACATATAGTGAAATTAAGCGAGCAATCCGTTATGATGTAGGTTTATTTAAACGGAAAAATTATGAAACATTACTTGCAATTATATCCTATAAATTATTTGGAGCATATTTTCGTAGAAAAAGGATATGGTTAATTGGTGAAAGACAAGATACAGCGCAAGATAATTCTTATCACTTATTTACGTATATTCGAAAGAAACATCCTGATGTTCCAGCTTTTTATATTATTAATAAGGAAAGTAATGATTATAAAAACATCAAAGGATTGGGTAATATAATCCAATTCGGAAGTTTTAAACATACATTTTATTTGTTAATCTGTAATAAAACGATTAACAGTTATTCAGAAACAGCAAATATGTATACAGATGATTATAAACATATTTTAAAGTACTATCCAGAATGGCAGCAAAACAAGAAGATTTTTATTCAACATGGTGTTATAGGGGTCAGTCGTGTAAATCATGTGTTAAATAAAAATCGAATGGGCTATTCTCTATTTGTTGTGTCCTCACAGTTTGAAAAGGATCATATCGTCAAAGAATTTGGATATGAGGAAGACGAAGTAATTGTAACGGGGCTTGCACGTTGGGATGCCTTGAAAGATGAGAGTAAAGGGAATGAAATTTTACTCATGCCAACTTGGAGAAGTTGGATTAAAACGAAAGACCAGCTAATGCAATCTAAGTACTGGCAGACATATATGTCATTTTTACAAAGTAAAGAACTTCATCAGATATTAGAAGAACAAGACATGACATTAACTTTCTTTCCGCATTACCAGACTCAAAAATTTGGTGCAGAAATGCCTGTATTTCATGAACGAATCAAGGTCATGAAACAAGATGAAGAAACAGTGCAAAGTCTATTAAAGCGACATTCTTTACTAATTACAGATTATTCTACAGTTTCATTTGATTTTGCTTATATGAATAAACCCGTAATTTTCTATCAATTTGACTATGATGAGTTTTATTCTAGGCATTATAACGAGGGGCCAATTAACCATAAGCAAGATTTATTTGGTCCTGTGTTGACGGATTTAGATACAATTCTTCAAAGTATATTACAGTACTTTAAAGGAAGGGGATTACTTTACACTTTTCAAGGTAAAGAGAAGAAATATTTAGTAAAAGATAGAAGGCTACATTGTGAGGCAATATTCAAAGAAATATCTAGATTAGGGGAAAAGAAATTATGAAGGTTATTACCATTGGGACAGGGAGCCGGTTGTTGTTTGATTTATATAACAAACCAGGTATATCCTTAATTGATAGCATATGTAAAACAAATATAATGAGTTTAATGTCCAGTTCCATTAAAGAATTAAAGGAACAAGATACAATAAGTTTAAATCATTATACCTTAGAACAATTAAAAAAAGATTATTTAAAACGGTTATCTGAAAAGGCAAAAGAGAGTGACTATATTATTATAGACTTTTTGGATGAAATGTATAGTTCAGTAAAAAAAGATGGTAGTTTTATTACTTTAAATTATGATGTTCAAAGTAGTTCATTAATGAACACTTTAAAAGATAATGAGATTTATAAAAATGAGCTTAATGAAGCTTGGTATAGCACATGTTTATTATTGATAAATAGGTTAAAAAAGTTAATTTCTAATAAAAAGGTTATTCTTCATGAAATGTATTTGGCGGAAAAATATAAAAAAGATGGGGAACTATTAGAGTTTTCTAATGTGGAAGAGATTAAAAAAATTAATAAAATTTTAAAGGGGAAGTATGAATTTTTTAAAGGGAATTTTAAAGGGATTAATGTTATAAATATAGATCAGAACTATGCAGATGCTAATCATAAGTATTTATTAAGGCCACATTTATTAAGTATTAGTTATTATGAATGTCTGTATGATATTTTGTGGAATAATTTTGCTATGAAACAAGGGGAATATAGAAATGAAAATTTGAAAATTAAAATGTTGATATTTGGTAGCTGTGATTCCAGGGATATTTTTAGAGTATATGAGGAGCATAATGGACATCTAAAATATGAAATAATAGATTACTATGCTCGGAGTAGTTTGGCTAGTATAACAGCAAAACCAATAGCATATAAAGAAGATCAAATATCTTTGATTAGTACTTTTAGAAGAAAATCATTACATAGGGACTTAGACAAAACTTTTATAAAAAACTTAAAAGAAATTGCTAAGAAGGTCGATTACTTGGTAATAGACTTTATGGAAGAACGTTTTGATATTTTAAGGTATAACAATACGTACTTTACAAGAAGTTGGGAGTATAGAGAATCAAATTTACAAAATGAATTTAATGTGACTATATTAGATAGATTTGACTCGGGGATAACGAAGATTTGGGAAGAAAATTGTTCCAAGTTTATCGAGGAATTAAAAAAATATTTCCGTCCAGAGCAAATTATTTTAAATGAAGTTCAAATGGTAAATTCTTATTTAAAGGATAACCAGATGTATTTATTTGAAAACCAAGATTATATTTGTAAATTTAATAAATTATTAACTCATTATCATCAATACTTCAAAGAGAATTTTGAGGGGATAAATGTAATTAAACCGAAGAAAGCGGACTATTTCTACTGCGACTCAAAACATTTATGGGGATGTTTCCCATATCATTTTAATGATAAATATTACTTAGAGTTAGAAAGACAAATAGGAGAACTTATAGATTAGAAACAGTTAGAAAGGTGAGCAGAATGAATATTATCTCTTTAGGTTATGAAACAGGCACACTATTAAGTATGGTATCAAATGAAGAACTATATGTTGATATTGATTATACGCTAGGTTCTATTATAGATGTAATGTCCCCATCATTAAAAGTTGATCCTAAAAAAATACAACCAGCGGTATATAATAAACAAGTTATTCTAGCTAATGAACTCAATAAAAAAATTGTAGGAGATATAGAAGAGTTAGGAAGAAAAAAAGATTATATTGTTATTGATTTATTAGATGAGCGATATAATTTACTGAAATATAAAGATACCATGATTGTGGATAGCTGGTTATTAAAGGACAGCAATTTATATTCAGAAATACAGAAAGGTTCAAGTGTGGTTTCAAATGTTGATTTTAGCCTCTGGAAAAAATATTGTGATAAATTTGTAAAGCTTTTAAATAGTCATTTTGCTAACAGAGTAATTATTCATGAAATGTATCTATCAGAACAATATTTGAAAGATGGAGAATTTAGGGAATTTAAAAATATCAATAAAATTAGAGCGTGGAATGAGAAACTAAAGGGGTATTACAAATATTTAAAAGAAAATATTTTAAATGCTAAAGTAATTAGTATTGAAGAAGAAAATTATTCTGACATGTCTTTAATCAAGGTTTTAAATCCTGCAAAAAAGAATGAGAAGTACATTCAAAGGCTTGTAAAAGAAATTCAATGTTTATATCAAGAAAAGAAATATAAATATAATGCTGCAGTTGTTATCGCTAGCTATAATGTTGAAAATTATATTGAGGAAGCTATTCAATCTGTACTAAAACAAACAATTGAAAATGTACAAGTTGTGGTAGTTGATGATGGATCAACAGACAAGACACAAGATATCATTAGAGATATGGCAAGTAAACATACAAATATTAAATGTTATTTTTTAGAAAATACGGGGAGTCCATCAGAACCAAGAAATATAGGTATTAGTTTAGCTGAGGCAAAATACATTACATTTTTAGATGGAGATGACTATTTAGGTCCTGATGCTTGTGAGAAAATGTACTCATATGCTGAAGAACAAAAAGCAGATTTAGTGGTTGGTAAAATGATGTCCTTTGTAGGTGAGTCATTCTTTGAATCTTCTAAGGTGAATCCGAGATTTGCCGAAAGATATAAATATGAAAGTAGTATTGAAGGATATAAAGAAACTCATATTAAGCATAATCCAATTCTATATTTATTCCCAAGCTCATGTGCTAAATTTTATAGAGCAGAATTAATTCAAAGAACTAGATTTAATAGGCATATTAAATATGGAGAAGATTTCCTATTTGCAATTGAAAGCTTTTTTGATTCTAGAAAGACTATTTTAATTGAGGATTTTGTATACTATTATCGTGGTAGGCGTGAAACCGATAATGAATCTACTACGCAACAGAAGACACTTAAAAACTTATCAGATCTACAAATAGCTTTAACAACTGTGGATTCGATTATCGATAAGAATCATTTTTCTATTGCTAGGCTAGAGAAATTCCAGGATGATATTCAATATTATAGAATGTTGGAAGCAAACCAACATATTGCCAATATTCTAGATTATCCTGAAAATGAACAAATTCAAGCCTTAAAGATAATTAAGAATACTTTATTTAGTCCAAACTTTGATCAAGAAAGAATAAAAATCTTTTCTATCATAAATTATGTTAAATTGTCGCTTCTGATAAGTGAAAAGTATGGAGAGTTAATAACTTTATCACAATTACTTAATAAAGTTACGATGTATGATTATATAGATCAATTTCCTTTTCAGACTCTAAAACGTAACAATAATGTATATTTTTCTTTCATGTATAAAAAGAAAGAGATTTTAATTGATATTACACATCTTTTTGAATCTGCTAAGCTAGTAAATCGATTACTTGATATTAAATTTGTCGATAATGAATTGGTTTTAAAAGGATTAGCATATCTTAAAAATATTTCAATAACAAATAAAAAAGATATTAAACATACTATCATGATGAAGCATAGAAAGAGTAGGAGAGAATATCGCTTTACACCGGCTTATTCATATAATAATAAATTTTCTTCAGCACGTTTTAAATACGGTCATGGTGGTTATGAAGTTATTATCAAATTTGATGAAAGTATCGAACCGGGCGGATATGATTTCTTTATTGAGACTGATTTCCTAGGTTTTTCGAAAAGTATCCCACTTGGGGGAATGAATAATAATTTTATTTATAAGGCGGATAATCATTTTGTAGAAAATGAAAAGGATAGATTTGAAATTATTCCTATTGTGAAAACTAGAAGTAAGTTGGCTTTAAATTATAAGAAGTTCAATAGTAAGTGGGAGTATTTAAAAAGAAGATTAGCTTCTAATATAAGAAAAAAACAATATTCAATAAAGCAAATTAAAAATAATAATTATATTAGTAAGTCCAAGAAATTAAAGCTACTATCGGGAATAATAACAGAGGATATTTCAAATTTATTGCTTCGTAAAAAAGAGATTTGGTTAGTCGGGGAAAAATTAGGTCATTCTGCAAATGACACTGGATACTGGTTCTTTAAACATTGTAGAGAAAAATACCCTAATAAAAATGTATATTATTTAATTGATAAAAAGTCTCCTGACTATGCTAAAGTTAAAAAGCTGGGGCATGTTATCCCATTCTATAGTCTAAAGCATATTATTTATTCGATGAATGCTAAGTATATATTTAGTAGTGATAATGTAAATATATTATTACCATCAAATATTAAGCATCTAAGGAAAGCCACACGTGTATTCATTCAACATGGCATTATTCTTCCTGGACGGGTGGAGAATGTATATCATTCTAATAAAGATTTAGCGGATTATATCTTGACAAGTAGTAATTTAGAGACACAAATTATTAAGAATCATTTTGGTTATAATAATGAGGAAATTTTGAACTGTGGGCTCCCTCGATTTGATACGTTACAAAATAAGGAGAAAGAAAAACGTATCATGATGACATTTACTTGGCGTAAAAATATACAAAACTTAGATCAATTAATGGAAAGTAAGTATTTCAAGACTATCCAATCTTTATTGAATAATAGTAAATTTATAGATGTGTTGGAGATGAATGACATTATACTAGATGTATGTTTACATCCAAGGACATGTCAGCTTTTAGAAAAAGATACTTCAGGTATAGTGGAGAGTTTGAAAACTTCGTCTAATATTGAAATCCACAATTTCAATAAGGTGGATGTAAGAGAATTAATTGAGAGAAGTTCTATGATGTTAACGGACTATTCAAGTATTTCTTTTGATTTTGTATATCTCGAGAAGCCAATTATTAATTACTTGTTCCAAAATAATACACCAATTTCTGAGGGGAATATTGAAAACGTATTACCAGGGTATGTGTCTTATTCAGAGAACGATGTAATTCACGCTGTAGAAGCACATTTAGTAAAACAAAGACGACTTAAGAAAATTAGTAAGAAGCGTTATATTAAATATGATGATGGGCGTAACTGTGATAGACTTGTGAAATTTGCTAGTGGGAGTCGATAATCTGTGAAAATCTGTGTAATAGGATTAGGATATATTGGTCTCCCTACTTCCGCCATGTTTGCGAAACATGGCGTTGCAGTAGTGGGGATTGATATTAATTCAAATGTTGTAGATAAATTAAACCGAGGAGAAATTCATATTGAAGAGCCAGAACTCGGAGAAGTTGTAAAAGAAGCGGTAAATGCAGAGACATTGCGTGCTTCACTTACACCCGAAGTAGCAGATGTTTTTATTATTGCTGTCCCAACTCCTAATCAGAAAGATGAAAATAAATCATGTGACTTGACGGGAGTTTTAACGGCAGTTAAAAAAATTATCCCCTACATTAAAAAAGGGAATATATTAATTGTAGAGTCTACAATTGCTCCTCGCAGTATGGATGATTATGTAAAACCTTTGGTTGAAGAGGCTGGATTTGTGGTAGGTAAAGATATCTTTTTGGTACATTGTCCAGAGCGTGTGTTACCAGGGAAAATTATGAATGAAATTGTTTATAATAATAGAATTGTAGGGGGAGTAACCCCAGCTTGTGCTAAGAAAGCTGCACAAGTATATGGCATATTTGTACAAGGAGAAATAGTAGAGACAGATGCGAAAACTGCAGAGATGTCTAAGTTAATGGAAAATACATTCCGTGATGTTAATATTGCATTGTCAAATGAGTTGACCAAAATATGTAACAATTTAGAAATAAATGTATTAGATGTCATTGAAATGGCGAATAAGCATCCGCGTGTAAATTTACATCAACCAGGACCTGGAGTAGGAGGACATTGTTTAGCTGTCGATCCATATTTTATTGTAGCAAAGGCACCAAAACTTACAAATATTATTCAAATTTCTCGAGATACAAATGTTTCTATGCCTTCATATGTTGTAGAAAACGTTGGGAAATTACTTGAAGGAATTGAAAAAGCCAAAGTTGCTGTGTTTGGCGTAACTTATAAGGGAAATACAGATGATATGAGGGAGAGCCCAGGGCTAGAAGTTATAGACTTACTTCATGAACAAGGATACGAAGTTGCAATTCATGACCCATATATTCAGGGGAATTTCTTTAAAACACTATCATCAGAAGAGGCTGTGGAAGAAGCGGATTTACTCCTTGTATTAGCTGATCATAGTGAGTTTAGTAGCATGGATTATAATAAATTAGCTGCTAAAATGAGACAACCACTTCTTTTTGATACCCGTAACTGTATAGTAGAAAATCCAGGGATTGATATGAAAATTATTAATTTTGGAAATATATATAAGGTGTTACAGGAAAAGGGGTTATTGTATGAGAGCAATAAAAAGTGTTATTCGTGAACAATTAGATAGCATCTATTTGATGGGAAGGCTTTCTTCGTATGAACTCAAGCAACAATATGCAGCGAGTACGTTAGGAGTTATATGGGTATTTTTAAATCCATTAACACAGATTTTAGTTTATTGGTTAGTATTTGGTCTAGGTATAAGAGGCGGGGCACCTGTAGAAGGGGTTCCTTTCTTTGTTTGGATGATATGTGGTATTATTCCATGGTTTTTTATTAACAGTTCAATTATTCAGGGCTCTAATTCTATTTACGCCAAGCTTAATGCAGTGTCTAAAATGAATTTTCCATTGAGTGTCATTCCAACGTATGTTATATTATCGCAATTATATACACATATGATTTTGCTAGGTGTGCTATTAATTATTATAGTATTTATTAAAGGGTTAAGCTTTCTTAGTATAATTGGCTTGATATATTGCATATTTTCTACTTTCTGTTTCTTAATTGCATTAGCTTTTATCACTTCTACAATCTCTACCATTTCAAGAGATATACATTTGTTTATTCAATCAATTACAAGAATGTTATTTTATTTA
The DNA here is from genome assembly GCF_025809295.1 of Bacillus sp. 41-22. Classification (NCBI taxonomy): domain Bacteria; kingdom Bacillati; phylum Bacillota; class Bacilli; order Caryophanales; family Bacillaceae; genus Bacillus; species Bacillus sp. 41-22. The sequence continues at coordinate 5,021,159 of NZ_CP084035.1, read as the reverse complement.
ACACCAGTATTGTGGAAACCAAGTGAACATATGAATGGTGCTTTTGCATTTTTAATGAAAGCAAATCCATTTTATTATGTGGTAGAAGGTTATAGGCTTTCATTATTACATGGTGATATTAGTTTCATATGGTCATTATATACATTATACTTCTGGGGAATCGCAATTATTTTGTTTGTGATTGGATCAATGTTTCATATAAGGTTCCGCAAGCAGTTTGTTGACTACTTATAAAAGGTGAATGATTCAATGAATTATAAAGTGAAATTCGAACATGTTACGAAAAGGTTTAAAATGTACAACAAGCCCTCTGATAAATTAAAGGATCTATTTTTTAAAAGTGACGATGGTGAGTACCATTACGCTCTAAATAATGTATCCTTTGAAGTACCAGAAGGAGAGATAGTTGGTATTGTTGGGTTAAACGGTTCCGGAAAGAGTACCCTATCCAATTTAATTGCTGGAGTGACAATTCCTAATAAAGGGAAAGTCACTATTAAAGGATCTGCAGCATTAATTGCAATTTCTTCAGGATTAAATGGACAATTAACAGGGCTTGAGAATATTGAGCTAAAAGGCTTAATGATGGGGCTTACGAAAGAACAAATTAAAGAGATTACACCAAAAGTTATTGAGTTTGCTGATATAGGGAAATTTATATATCAACCAGTGAAGACTTATTCAAGTGGGATGAAGTCTAGAATTGGATTTGCGATTTCGGTTCATATTAACCCCGATATTTTGGTAATTGATGAGGCTCTATCTGTTGGAGATCAAACGTTTACTAAAAAATGTTTAGATAAAATGAATGAATTTAAGGAACAAGGGAAAACTATCTTTTTTATTAGTCATTCACTTTCTCAAGTGAAAAACTTCTGTACAAAAGCTCTTTGGCTACATTATGGTCAATTTAAAGAGTATGGGGATGTACATGAAGTAGTTGGACATTACGAAGGATTTTTAAAGAAATATAATCAAATGACTGCAGAAGAGCGAGAAAAGCAAAAAGAAGAAGAGGCATCGAATCTTCAACACGGATTATTACAAGTAAATTCTGCAAGTATTAAGAGAAAGCCTTACCGCAAAGCAAAGAAAAAACAATTTGTTATACCTGCTATTGTTTTAACGATGATAGTAGCAGGAATTACTGCAGGAATTTATTATAAAGATACACTGTTAGGTGCTAATAAACCAGATACCAGTGCAGAAAAAGTTGTTTCAAGTAAGACTGTATCTGAAAACAAGATAAGCGAAAAAGAAAAGATACAGAAGTACGTTGTAAAGAGTAATGGGATTAGTATCCGAAAAGAAGCTAAGGTAAATGGTGATAAAATAGGTATAGCAAATTTTGGTGAGATTTTTAGTGTAGTTAATAATGATAAGAATATAGAAAAAAATGAAGAATGGCTAGAAGTTAAGCTATTAAACGGTGAAAATGGATGGATTAATGAAAAGTACATGGAGCCGTTTAAATCGGGAAATGCTATAGTTGAAGACACAAAACTAGCAGATTTAACTTATTTATTAAAGCGTGTATATGGTGCGAATACTGTAAGTGCCCCAGGATATTTAGGGAAAACAATGGATGAATTAAAATCAGAATATCCTACTTCTTTAACTTCATTGCCGGATCAAGCTGGGAAAAGAATTGTTAAAGATGGAAATATTCAATTTGTTATTTTACAAGATAAGGTTGTTGAAGTTTTGTTTCAAGATATTTCAATGTCATTTGCAAAATTACATGAAGTATTAGGTACCGAAATGATGAACAATGATAATGAAAAACATTATTTCTATGAAACTAAAAGTTATTATATTGCAGCACGTTCAGATGAAACACATAAAGAAGTTCAATCAATATCGATAGTGAAAAAACAATAGTATCAGGCTTTGTTGGAGATTTATCTTTTTTACAAAGATAAATCTTATTTTGAATGGTTAAGCAGCTGATAAAAACTAAGAAGCTTAAAATGTTGAATATATATTGAGATTTTTAAAAGAGAATAGGTGAAAGATAGATTATAACTTTCAGTAATATGGTTAAAAATAAATGTTATTAAGTAGGGATGGAATAGGAATGAAAACAGTAAAAAAAGCTATTATCCCAGCAGCTGGATTAGGAACTCGTTTTCTACCAGCAACTAAAGCAATGCCAAAGGAAATGTTACCAATTGTTGATAAACCAACAATTCAATACATTGTAGAAGAAGCGATTGAATCTGGAATTGAAGATATTATTATTGTAACTGGAAAAGGAAAGCGTGCTATTGAAGATCACTTTGATCATTCTTTTGAGTTGGAACAGAGCTTACTAGAAAAGGGTAAGCTTGAAATCCTTAAGAAGGTGCAAGAGTCTTCCAAAATTAATATCCACTATATTCGTCAGAAAGAGCCTCAAGGTTTAGGACATGCTGTATGGTGTGCACGCAAATTTATTGGTAACGAGCCATTTGCTGTATTGCTTGGGGATGATATTGTGCAAGCTGAAACACCATGTTTACGTCAATTAATCGATCAATATGAGGCAACACAATCATCAGTAATCGGTGTTCAAACCGTTCCGAAAACGGAAACACATCGCTATGGTATTATTGACCCGTTAGTACAAAAAGGTCGTAGTTATCAAGTAAGTAAATTTGTAGAAAAGCCAGCTAAAGGAACAGCACCATCCAATTTAGCAATTATGGGACGCTATGTATTAACACCTGAGATCTTCATGTTCTTAGAAGACCAACAAACAGGAGCTGGTGGCGAGATTCAGTTGACGGATGCTATTCAGCGTTTAAATGAGATACAAAGAGTGTTTGCTTATGACTTCGAAGGAAAGCGCTATGACGTTGGAGAGAAGCTTGGATTCATTCAGACAACAATTGAAATGGCATTACAGCATGATGAGTTAAAGAATGAGTTATTAGGTTATATGGAGAATTTATTAAAAAAAGAATTCGTTCATAATTAACTTTCATATGAAACATCCCTGGAATTTATTCGCAAATAAATTCCAGGGATGTTTTTTTATAATTGTTTCATTAATTCATCCGCCATTTTTTTAGAAAGTTGCTTTGTCATTTTAGGAACAAATGGTTTTATTGCTCCGTTAAAAATAAAGGCCCCTTTACCAGTTGTTTGTATTTCCAACTGACTTGTTACCTTTGTAGTAGAGGGAGAGGTTGATTCAGCATGAAAAAAGCCGCTACCAATCAACTTCTTGGTTGGCGAAGTCATTGTAAAGCTAATTTTATCTGGCATTTGCCATTCACTAATTTCGACGTTTAGACTAACGTCTCGTTTAATAAATCCCAAATCGCCGTGCAAACGCCAAGTTGAATGTTTATCATCAATAATCTTATGTTTAACATAGCCTGTAACTAGTGGAGCCCAATTGTTTATATTACTAACAAAGCTCCAAATTTGATCTGGGGAAGCCTTTAATTCTATAGTATGTATACCTTTTGCCATTTGTCAGTTCCTTTCTAAAAATAAAGGTATTTGAAGTTGAATAATTAGGTCAAAACATTGTATTCATTTTATCATAATATAAAGATAATATTTCTATTACGAGATATTTTTATTTTCATTTTGAAATTTTTTATTAAAATTCATATTTCTAAATATCACATTTAAGAGAATGTAAGGAAAATAGAGAAATCCTAAGTAAAATTAGGGAATTAATACGAAAAAGGTCGAAAATTGGGTTTTTATTTCTGATTTTTGTCATATATAATAAATCATGAATACGACATTAAGGCTTAATATATTTGATATAATTTGCCTTTCCCTAACTTGGGTATACACTCTTTTCAACCTCCGTGTCAGTAATAATATATATTGAAAAGAGTGTATACATTTTTTTATTTGGAAGCAGAATTTTGAAGTTGTTTTTTTCTAATGACAAATAAGGACTGAAATGGGATAATGATAGTATAACTTCTGGTGGTATGACCAATTTCGTTTAAGGAGAGAAGTGTATGCTAGATATTCAACAAATTAAAGAAATTATTCCTCATCGCTATCCATTTCTACTTGTGGACAAAGTTTTGGAAGTAGAAGAAGGAAAGCGTGCTATTGGAATAAAGAATGTTACAGCTAATGAAGAATTTTTTAATGGACATTTTCCAGACTACCCTGTAATGCCAGGCGTTTTAATTGTAGAAGCTTTAGCGCAAGTCGGTGCTGTGGCGATGTTAAAAAAAGAAGAAAATCGTGGCCGTTTGGCATTTTTTGCTGGTATTGATAACTGCCGTTTCAAACGACAGGTTCGCCCAGGGGATCAGCTTCGTTTAGAAGTCGAAATGACACGTGTACGAGGAGCAATTGGAAAAGGGAAAGCAATTGCCACTGTAGACGGTGAAATCGCGTGTGAGACGGAAATTACGTTTGCGCTTGGTGACAAGAAAGAATAAATATATTAAGATATATGGTAGACAAATAACGATATACAATTGTTATTTGTCTATTTTTTGTGGATTGATATATAATTTAGTTTTATTAAATTGTTTTGTGCTCTGTATAATAGGGTTTATATGTATTGTAAGTTAGGTTGACGATAGGTTTAAGAAGGAAGGTTTAAATAATGAAAAAGAAAATTTTATTTTGGGTACTCGGTATTATTGGAGTACTAATTATAGGCGGAGGAGTTTATGCTTATAATGTATATTCTTCTGTATCTAAGACATTAGAGGAAGTTCATAAACCTCTAAAGCGTGATCAAAACAACAATAAAGTTGGCGAAAAAATTAGTAACGCTGAACCGGTTTCAATTTTATTATTAGGAGCAGATGAACGCGGTGATGATAAAGGTCGTTCAGATTCTTTAATGGTTATTACGTTAAATCCTAAAAATAATTCTATGAAGACGGTAAGTATTCCTCGTGATACTTATACAGAGATTGTTGGAAAAGGAAAAAGTGATAAAATCAACCATGCCTATGCATTTGGCGGAGTAGATATGTCTGTAGCGACAGTAGAAAAATTCTTGAATGTTCCTATTAATTATTATATTGAAGTGAACATGGAAGGATTTAAAGATATCGTTGATGCAGTCGGCGGGGTAGATGTAAATAATGATTTAGAATTTACGCAGGATAAGCATCATTTCGCTAAAGGGAATATTCACTTAACAGGTGACCAAGCACTAGCATTCACACGCATGCGTAAAGAAGACCCAAGAGGCGATTTCGGTCGTCAAATGCGCCAACGTCAAGTAATGCAAGCTGTTATTAAGAAGGGTGCAAGCTTCTCTTCATTATCAAGTTATGGAGATGTGTTAACAGCAATTCAAAAGAATGTGAAAACAAACTTAACGCAAGATCAAATGTTTGATATGCAAAAGAATTATAAAAACTGCTTGAATAATAGTGAGGACATTCAAATCCCAGGTGACGGTCACAAAGCCGCTGATGGCATTTGGTACTACTATGTTCCAGATGCAGCAAAACAAGATTTAACGAATAAGTTAAAAGCACATCTTGAATTAAATCGATAATTTTAAATATCCCTCACTATTTGTAAAGGTAGTGAGGGATATTTAGTAATAGCATATTTCTATATCGAGCACGCATGGAATTGGCATCAAAAACAACCGAATGGATATTTTAAATAAATATAAAAAAAGAGAGGGTATCGTCGACAAAATATGTTCGACAATACCCTCTCTTTTTTTGTCTTATTTTTGCTATACTAAACTGTACTATAATACAGGATGGAAGGAGGAGAATGATGAAAATACTTGTAGTAGATGATGAATCGAGTATTCGTAATTTGATTCGGATGCAGTTAGAGATGGAAGGGTATGAAGTATTGACGGCGGCTGATGGGAGAGAAGCTTTAGAGAGATGGAATGAGCAGCCGGATGTACTTATTTTAGATGTGATGCTTCCTGATACGGATGGGTATGAGTTGTTACGTTTATTCAGAGAGAAGGAGCGTGATATTCCGGTGCTTATGCTGACAGCGAAGAGTCAGATGAATGATAAGTTACTTGGTCTTCAGCTTGGAGCTGATGATTATGTGACGAAGCCTTTTAATTATGCGGAGCTTATTCTTCGGGTGAAGAATATGGCGCGGCGCGTGAAGAAGAAGGAGGTTCCTTTAAATCATGAGGTGATTGGGGCTGGTGATTTACTTATTTGTCCAAAGGAACGAAAGCTTCATGTGAGTGGGCAGGAGATTCAGTTAACGTACCGAGAGTTTAATTTATGTCAGTTGTTTGTTTCGAATCCACAGCGTGTATTCATGAGAGATGAGTTACTCGAGAAGGTATGGGGGTTTGAGTATATCGGAAATACGAGAGCGGTTGATATTATGGTGCAAAGGCTTCGGAAGAAACTCGGCGCGAGCGGGGAGTATATTAAGACAATTTATGGTGTGGGGTATAAGCTTGATTGTTAAAAGGTGATGATATGTCTTTAAAACGAAATATGGTGTTTGGAATAGTTGGGTTGTTGATTCCAATTCTTGTTCTTTTGTATGCGGTTGTTTATATTGCACTGGAGAAGAATGTGTATCATAATGCGGCAGATTCCTTAGAAAAGTTAAGTGTGGAAGCGCAAATTTATACGATGAATTATTTAGAGAAGGAAGCAGAAGTAGAGACGCTAGGGCCTAATTCGCTTTTAATTGCTTCGTATTTAGCGAAGCGAATGGATGTCCGGGTGCAGATGATTGGGAAGAATGGAGATGTTGTTGCAGATACACAAAAAGGAGCGTTACTTCATCGGAATATTGACATCGAGAGTTCTTTGAAGGGAAAGAAATCGTATGTTTTCGAGGAGGGAGACCCAGCTCCAATTCTTTTGTTTTCAAGTCCGGTTTATTATGGAAACGATGTCATTGGAAGTATTCGTTTTATAAATGAGTTAACGGATGAGAAGGAAGTTTTAACAAATGTGAGTTGGACGTTTTTAATGACTTCTCTTTGTTTAGTAGCTGCTGGTATTTTCTTTGCGATTCGTTTGGCGAAGTCTCTTCATAAACCAATTGATCAGTTAAGGCAAATGGCATATCGGCTTGCGAATGGAGATTATGAAAGTAAGATTGAGCTGAATGAGTATGTGGAAATTGCGCAGCTTTCAGCGTCCTTTAATGCGATGGCTGATGGGATTGAGCTGCATATTAAGCAGCTGAAGGAAGAGAAAGAGAAACAGAAAGATTTCTTGGACCGCATTACGCATGAGCTGAAAACACCGCTAACAGCGATTATCGGTTATGTGGATTTAATTCCGAAGTTGCAGTCGAAGGAGGATGTGCAGGAGAGCCTCCGTTATGTGTCTGTAGAAAGTGAGCGTCTATTATCACTTGTAGAGGAATTACTTAAGTCTTCAAAGTACGGGAAGAGTACGTTTGAAGTGTCACCTACAGTCGTGAATATTAAAGAATTGGCAGAAGAAGCGGTTTCGATTGTGAAACTCAGGTTGCAGCAGTTTGAAATTGAAGTTATGAATGAGTTAACAGAAGTACACGTCGTTGCGGATTTTGATAAGACGAAGCAAATTTTCTTGAATGTGCTTGATAATGCGATTAAATATAGTGATGCTACGCAAGTTCGTATGAATGTAATTATAAATGAGCAGGAAGCGAAAGTTTTTGTTCATGATGATGGTATTGGTATGGATGAAGGTGTGCTTGCAGAATGGAATAAGTCTCCGGAAGGTAAGGTGCTTCCTTCAAGTTACGGGAATGGCTATGGCTTATACATTTGTCAGGAGATTATGAAGAAGCAAGGCGGAAGTATGCGAATTGAGAGTAGTGAAGAGATGGGGACTACAATATGCATTACATTTTTACTTCCGAGACGGATGGAAGACATAAAAAACTTGAAAGCGGTTAAATGATACATTTATGAAACAATTATGCGGTATTTTCGAAACAACGTTTTTTTATCTTGGAGGTAGGCAGAAATGAAAAGGCTATCATTTCAAATTCTTATGTTTGTCTTTTGTATGATCGTTTCTCTTATTTTGTTTTATGTTATTGAGAAGCAAATATATAATCGAATCACAATTGTGGATGACAAACAAGCCGTTTTACAAAGAGTGAATGAATCCCTTCCTACTGAAGTGAAAGTAAGGCATGAGAAGTGGGGAGAAATTGTTGTAACGGATGAAGTTCGTTTGCATACGATTGTTTCATTCTTTGACCGAATTCGAATAGAACCGAGAGAAGCGAGGAATCAAGAACAAGTATTTACTGGAGAAGTAACGTACTTGAATGGACATAAACGTACTTTTGCAGTAGGTGACTTGTTCCAGTACGAGGCTAATGTATACGGAAAGAATGGTACGGATCCGATGATCTCAGCATTTCAAACGTATTTGTTAAGTCTGTATTATACACCAGAGCGCATTAGTAATTTCTTTGCGGAGGCAAAGGAAGTTGTAGTGAGGCAAGGGGATGTAATACGTACTATAGATCTTACGCAAATATTTGATTCTATTCGATACGCAAAGCAAATTACAGATTACGGAGAAATTCAGAAATTATTACAATCACAGAATGAGCCGATTGCTTATATTACTGCCTATAAAACAGGCAAGCGTGTAAAGAATGAGCGGGAGGATATTCTAACTATTTCTGTGTATCCATCTTACTTTGTTGTGCAATATCTCGGTGATAATAACGGGAATGTCATGTATATGAAGGGCTCCCTAGCAGAGTTATTTGTAAAGGAGAGTGTGTCATGAGAAAGATAGCCTTTTTCTTCTTTTTGCTAGTAATCGGAGGAGCGATGTCTAGTTGCTCTCGAGATACAACCTCTATTAAATATAATAAAAGTGGTCTCCCTATTTTGGATGATCGTCATCTCGTTGCGTATGTAGCGGCCCGCGAGGAAGTTGGTGAAGCTTTGCTTTCGTCATTTTGTAAACAACGCGGGTGTACATATGAATTTATTCGTCTATCGACAGAAGAACTTCTTCGGAGAGTAGAAGAGGAAGCTGGAAATCCGAAGGCGGATATTATTATTGGCGGTACAGTAGATGCGCATCAAATGATGAAGCAAAAGAACCTTTCTATTCCTGTTACGACCCAGCATGCGAATCGTATTTCAAAGACTGTTAAAGATAAAGATGGTTATTGGTACGGTTATGAAGTGGAGAAACTGGCAATCGCGATTAATAAAGAGCGGTGGAATGAAGAAATAGCGCCGCTCGGTCTTCCATATCCATCAAGGTGGCAAGATTTATTAGATCCGGTATATACGGATAAGATTGCAATGCCTGATCCAAATGTTTCCGGCACAGCATATACTTTGTTTCAATCACTTATTGATACTTTAGGTGAAAGAGAAGCGAAAGAGTATGTTAAGAATCTTGCAAGGCAAGTTGGTGAAGTAACGGTGAATGGTTATATGCCTGCAGAACTGGTTGCGAGCGGTGAATATATGATAGGCATCAATTTTGCGGGAGATCAGAGAATGCTTCAAAAACAAGGCTTTCCTATTTTAAGTAACGAACCTGAGCAAACAGGGTTGTCCGTTAATGCGATTTCGAAACTAAAGCGTGCGCCGAGTGGTATTATTGCGGATTTATTTATTGATTATTGTTTATCGGAAGAAGCGGGGCATATTTTAGAAAAAGTTTCGTTTGGCGTACCAACGATGTTTGCGAAGAATGAGAAAGAAATAGAAGGACAGCCGGTTAGAAGGGCAAACCAAAATATATCAAATAGCGGAATAATCGAGATATGGAATAGACAGCGTCTCTCTCAGCAGTGAGAAAAGGAGACGAAAGAATATGTTTAAATGGCTTAAGCCAGCACCTGCAATTGAGAGGTTACCAGCGGATATGATCGCTAAAGTATATACATTACTGCGTATTCGTGTGCTAATGGGAATTTCAGTTGGGTATGCTGCTTATTATTTAGTTCGTAGTAACTTTACGTTATCAAGCACGTATTTAGTGCAAGAATATGGTTTTAGTACAGCTCAAATTGGACTACTAGGTTCAGTAATGGCGATTGTTTATGGATTTAGTAAGTTCTTTATGGGGAATTTATCAGATAAAGCTTTCGCCCAGCGTTTTATCGCAGTCGGATTGTTCTTATCAGGGCTTGTAAATATTTGCTTCGGCTTTGCATCTTCATTTGGGATGATTGTTACATTACTTGTCCTAAATGGTATTGTACAAGGAATGGGAGCACCACCTTGTAGTATCGTTATGACGAAATGGTTCTCGAAGAAAGAACGTGGTACGAAAACAGGTATTTGGAATATTTCACATAACGTTGGTGGAATGCTAGTGCCACCCCTTGTCGGAATTGGTGTAGGTATTTTTGGTGAAAATCATTGGCAGGGCGGGGTATTTATTTTCCCAGCGATTATCGCAATGGTAATTTCAGTTCTTGTTTGGATTAATGCGAAGGATACACCAGAATCTGAAGGTCTTCCTCCAATTGATGAGTATCGTAATGACTATGAAAATCTTGAAAAAGCAGATAATGCTAATAAGATGTCACCAAAAGAAATTTTAATGAAATATGTAGTGACAAATAAGTTCGTTTGGTATTTATGTATTGCAAATGCATTTGTTTACTTAATTCGTTTCGGTGTTATTAACTGGGTTCCGCTTTATTTAACAACAGTTAAAGGTTTTTCAAAAAATGAAGCACATGCTGCATACGCGATTTTTGAAGGTATGGCAATTCCAAGTTCATTAATCGTTGGTCTTTTAAGTGATAAATTATTTAAAGGAAAACGTATGCCATTATGTATTATGAGTATGGCTGGTGTTGTTGTTGGTACGGTTGTATATTGGCAAGCATCTAGCGTACTTGTTGTAAGTATTGCCGTTTCTATTATCGGTTGTTTAATTTACGTACCACAGTTTTTAATCGGTTTAAGTGCGATGGAATTAGTACCGAAATTTGCAGTAGGTACAACAGTTGGTATGTGTGGTCTGTTCGGTTATGTAGGCGGAAGTCTTGTAGCAAACGCAGCAATTGGTGTTATTGTTGATCGTTCTGGCTGGGATGGCTGCTTCATCTTACTATTAGCAGGCGGTATTTTATCAACAGTATTCTTATTTATCGTTCAACGTGGACATGAGAGAAAAGGTCCTAAAGTGGCGTAATAGTTTATTCAGAAAAGCGATCCAATTATTATTTTGGATCGCTTTTTTAATAATTGAAAGGACGATCATATGTAAAATTAAAGTTTTATGTGTAAATCGCTTATATATTAAATAGTACTTTCAGTTACTGAGGGGCTAGTTACTTAATATAATTTTTTTAGATTTAATAAACCGACTATATACATGGATAGACCAAAAAATCCGCCACCACAGCAGTAAAGCACAACATTAAATAAAGAAACCGAGATTTCTTCTGAACCTAAATAGGGAAGGATATAATTCATAAAAACAAACATTTGGAAGCCCCAAAGTGCACCTGCTTTTAAGCCAGCTTTTTTTAATGTCTTTTTATGTTTTAAATACTCTTCTTCTGTTGCACACTCAGTATCATTTAGGCCCTTTTTTTTCAATTTAAAGATTAAATAATTAGCATAAATCATATTAATAAGAAAAATAAATATAGTGCCTATAGATATTGTATGGTTCATAGTATCGACGAGTAACATAATAAGCATTACCAACATATTTAACCACCATAAACCAATTCCAGCTATAGCTAATTCTTTATTGATTTCTTGTTTTTGATACTCATCTCTTTCACTAATTGTTCCAATAAAATTATTATAAACTTTTTCTTTCCATTCAATTTTCATCATTTAATCTCCCTCCCAAAATAGGCTGTTTAAATCTGTTTTTAACGCTTTTGCTAATTCGATACATAAAGCTAAAGAAGGATTATATTTATTGTTTTCAATTAAGTTTATTGTCTGTCTAGCCACATTAACTTTTTTAGCTAATTCTAGCTGAGACAGGCCTTCAGATTTTCGATAGTTTTTAACGTTATTCAAATATAAACCTCCTATTAATAGTTGTAGGCTTCGTGTACCGAAGTGTCACATATATATGACACTCTACACTTGGATAAATAAAATGTCAAATATATATGACAAAAATGAGGGTGATACAATTGGGGAATTTAGTTTAATAATTCAAATTAGTAGGAAGTTCTTTAGTAAAGGAGGGAGCATGAAATTGATGTTGTGTAAGATGAAAATGTATCATCTAAATACCAAAAAACTAATTTAAATTGGATTTTTCTTTTCCTTAAAACTATCTTAAAAGATAGAATGTCATATTTCTAATCATTGGTATTTTTGTTACAATATAAATGATTGTGTAAAACTTTGTAAAATGAGTGTAACAATGTAAGTGGGGTTATAAATTTCAGAAAGTTTTATACAATTGGATATCTATTAAACTATTAAGATATAAAAGGAGAGAGAATATGTTACCTAATACGGTTCGTACTCCAAACAAGAAGAAGAAATGGATTATTATCGGAGTTATTGCACTAATTGTTATTGTAGCAGCAGTTAATATTTTTGTTATGCAAGGTAAGAAGAAAGGTACAGCGACGACTGATGCTGTGAGCTTTGAGAAAGTGACAGAGCGTAAGCTTAATAATACGAAGTTAATTTCTGGTCAGGTGAAGCCAGGGAATATTGAAAGTTTTTATGCGGATCCGACTAAAGGAAAAGTGAAAGATATTGCGGTGAAAGAAGGACAAGAGGTAGAAAAGGGAACGAAATTATTCTCTTATGATAATGAAGAAATTAATCTTCAAATGAAGCAAGCTGATCTTGATCAGAAGATGGCTGATATGCGTTACGATCAAGGGAAAAAGAAGATTGATTCATTGAAGAAAGAAATTAAGAAGGTAAAAGATAGTGGGGCTGGGAAAGAAGTAACAGACCCGATGGAAGAGCAAGTAAGTGAATTAGAAATGACACAAAAAACAACTGACCTTGAGAAGGAAAAAGGAAAGTTACAAAAAGAAGAGTTAAATAAAAAACAGAAAGAACTTACGATTTATAGTAATTTTGCTGGTGTTGTACAGAAGTTAGATAAAGATGCAGCACAAAGTTCATCTCAAGCGTTAGGTGGTCAAGGGAAAGCATTCTTACAAGTTGCTTCTAAAGACCCATTCCAAGTTCAAGGGACTTTAACAGAGCTTCAAAAGTCACAAATTCAAAAAGATCAAACGTTCACTGTAACTGCGAAAGCAAATAATAAGAAGAAGTGGACAGGTAAGATTACGGAAGTAAGCGAATTCCCAACGAGTGCAGAGATGGCTCAAGCTGCTGGCGAGGGAACTCAAAATATGTCTCAGTATACATATAAAGCAAGTCTTGATAGCCAAGATGGTTTATCTCCAGGTTATCACGTTTCTTTACAAGTAAATTTAGAGAATAAGACGATGATTGCTGTTCCAAGTAAGAGCATTGTAGAAAAAGGCGAAGATGCATTTGTTTATATTGAAGAGAAAGGAAAGCTTCGTAAACAAAATGTGAAAAAAGGTTCTACTGATGGAGACTGGACAGAGATTGTTGAAGGCGCAACAGTGGGGCAAAAGGTGGTTAAAAATCCTTCCGACGACGTGTATGACGGAATGGAAGTGAAAGAGAAATGATTACGTTAAATAATATTGCTAAAACATATTATCAAGGAAAATTGGCAGTGCCGATTTTACATGGTATTAGTTTAACAATTCAAAGCGGTGAGTTCGTTTCTATTATGGGACCGTCTGGTTCTGGTAAATCAACGCTTATGAATATTATCGGTTGTTTAGATCGTCCAACAGAAGGTGAATATATGTTGAATGATGTGAATATCTTAACAGCAGACGAGTCAAAACTAGCTTTAATTCGTAATGAATATATCGGCTTTGTGTTCCAGCACTTTAATTTGCTGCCGCGTCTTTCCGCAGTGGAAAACGTTGAACTTCCGCTCATCTACGGTGGAGTGAAGAAAGCAGAGCGTCGTCAAAGAGCTCTTGAAGCGCTTGGAAAAGTTGGATTATCAGATAGAGTAGACCATTTACCTAGTGAATTATCAGGTGGACAGAAGCAACGTGTAGCTATCGCAAGATCGATTGCAAATAATCCAACGTTCATTATGGCCGATGAGCCGACAGGTGCGCTTGATACGAAGTCTGGTGCACAAGTTATGGATATTTTCACGAAGCTAAATGCAGAAGGTACGACGATTGTTATGGTTACGCATGAAGAAGAGGTAGCAGCGTATTCTTCCCGTCGCATTGTACTGCGAGATGGGAAAGTTACAGAAGATAGAAGGTGTGCAGTATGAGTTTACTAGATAGTATGAAAATTGCCTTATCGTCTATTTTAGCTCATAAACTACGCTCAGCTTTGACGATGCTAGGGATTATTATCGGTGTAGGCTCTATTATTACCGTCGTTGCGATTGGGCAAGGCGGGGAAGCTGCACTGAAATCCCAATTTGTTGGATCAGGTAATCAAACGGTACCGATTCATTATAGTGCCGATATGAATGATCCTTTTGGTATGGCGATGGTAGAAGCACCGAAGATAACTGAAGAAGATATTTTTGAAATTAAAAAAATTCCAGATATCGCACATGTTGTAACAACAAATTCAAGTATGGAACCACTTGATATTGAAGATAAAATAGAAATGGTGAATATTACTGGATTAGACAGTGAGTACTTTGCAGTAAATAAAGTAAAGTTGTTAAAGGGACGTTCTTTACAAGAATCAGATGTGGATCAAGGTAATAATGTTGTCATGATTAGTAAACAAATGGAAGAAAAGGTGTTTAAGGATGCCAATCCAGTCGGTAAAATTATTGAAATGAAAGGTCAACCGATGCAAATTATTGGTGTCTACAAATCAGATAACGAGTTTATGGGAATGGGACCATCAGAAGCACTAGTTCCAATTTCATTATGGCCGACACTGTATGGAAAAGATGAAATTCAAAATATTTCTGTTCAAGCGAAAAATGTAGATAATTTAGAAAAAGCAGGTAAAAAAGCTGCAGATGTCTTAAATAGTCGTAAACCGAGTGATGCAACTGGTAAATACGAGGTTATGAATTTAAAAGAACTTCAAGAAGGTATTTCAAAAATGACTAATATTATGACGATGATCATCGGCGGTATCGCTGGTATTTCATTAGTCGTTGGTGGTATTGGTGTAATGAACATCATGCTCGTATCTGTAACGGAGCGTACGCGTGAAATCGGAGTGCGTAAAGCGCTTGGAGCAACACGTAGTAAAATTTTATTACAGTTTTTAATTGAAGCAGTTATGCTAACGCTTCTAGGTGGTTTAATCGGAATTGGTCTTGGGTATGGCGGGGCATATATCGTTTCCACATTTGCGAAGTGGCCACCGCTCGTTTCATGGGAAGTTGTCGTTGGGGGAGTATTGTTCTCTATGACACTAGGTATTATCTTCGGATTAATTCCAGCGAACAAAGCTGCGAAATTAGATCCAATTGAAGCACTTCGTTATGAGTAAATTATTAGTGTAGTAGAGAAGGGAGTCTCTACTACACATTACCGTTCTAGTGGGCGGTTCGTAGCCTCTAAATGAGGATGTGAACCGCCCGTTAGAACGGGTTATATAAATAGAAGGAGGCGTTATAATGGAAGCGAATTTGAATACGCAAAAGGTTGAAGGAGAGAAGCCATCATTATTTGGAATGATTACTTCTCCTGGTTTACAGTTTGAGAGAATGAAGACGAAAAGCCCGGTCTGGGGAGGATTTTTCTTATTTCTTTTAATGGGGACAATCTTATCAGCAGCGGTAGCTTATTTAGGATTACTTAATACTCCGGAGCTGGCGAAGTTGGTTAAGGATGATACGACGGGGATAATGAAATGGACTACACTTGGATTTGGGGCTTTTGGAGGTCTAGTTGGAACAGCTGTTGGTCTTTTTGTGGTAGCAGGATTTTATAAAGTTATTATGATGTTTATGAGCAATGATACTCCATATATGAAGATATTATCTATTTATATATATGCCAATGTTGTCTTTTATGTTGGTAGTCTTCTCAATGTAGCTTTAGGATATATTCTTGGTGGAAATGGCGCTGATAAATATACAAGTTTAGGGCCTTTATTTGAACAAGGAACAATTGCATATGGCATTGGTTCTGCATTTGAAGTCTTTAACATTTGGAGCCTAATTTTAACTGGCTTAGGCTTGCATATCGTTGCTGGTTTAAGTAAAAAACAAGCAATAATTTTAATTTCTATATTCTTTATCCTTACAATTGGCTTTAGTATGTTAGGCGGTATGTTCTCTGATTTTGGCGCATAACATGTTGTTTTGAAAAGGTGACTCTTCCGAGAGTCACCTTTTTTATTTTTACCCCTATTTCAAATACCCCTATTAGAATTTCAAATACTGCCTAGTGTAATTTCAGATTACGGCAGCAGTATTTGAAATTACCCACAATGAAATTTCCTTTCTCATTTTATATTGTAGAGGTACCGCGGAATACTGAAGAGGTATACCTTTTAGAAACGGGCACTGTGTGAAGCCAGCGACTTTTGCAGATACGGTTGTTTTGTATGAAGGTATGATTGTAAATCAAATAAAGAGGTTAAATATTTACCAAGATTATGAAGAGTATTATCAATGTGGTTTAATTGGTCTTTGGCATGCGTATGAAAGGTATGAGGAGGAGAAAGGGAGTTTTCCTGCTTATGCGGTGGTAACGGTACGTGGTTATATATTGGAAAGGTTGAAGAAAGAATGCGTAGTGCAAGAGAGGTATGTATGCACCGACGAGTATGAGGAACGATTTGAGTGTGAAGATGCTGGAACGAGAGCGAAGGACTTTATGAGTGTGTTAGATGAGAAGGAGAAGCACATCATTTCAGAGCGATTTTTTACAGGGAAAAATATGGGGGAGATAGCTTCTGAAATGGGGATGACGTACTATCAAGTGAGATGGGTATATCGACAAGCGCTTGAGAAAATGAGGGATAGTGTAAGGGGATAAGAATAATAAGTAGAATGGAAGGCAAAGGAAATATTGCGTTCCATTCTATTTACTTTAAGGCAGTAAATGTGGCAAGAGGTTTTTTAAGGTAATGAATCTTTCATGTTCATTCGGGATAATACATGTCCAGATTTGAAAAATTGTTGCTGTAACTTATGAGAACCTATTTGTATTGTTATGGTAGTTCCGTTAAAAAAATGAATGTTAGCTTTGTTAGTTTTTTTGTAAAACTCTATCTCATCTATATGGTTATAGAACAACCAAATGCAGCTTGGAGAAGAAGGAGATTCTGTTGGGAAAACGCAAATATATTCTTTGTGATTAATCGGAATTGGAACATTTTGTTTGAGCTTAAAGTTTATTTGGACTGCATGACGTCTACCTTGATAAGTAGAATGAACATGTGTTAGACAAGATTTCTTTATGAGTTGGATAGCTGTTTGGCAAGAGTACAGAGGGTTTCCGCTACTGTCGATAATTTTTGTCCGGTAATAAGGGTGTTTGCAAGGTTCGAGCATCATTGTAGAACTAGAAATAAAAATATCATTCTCATTATCCATGATTCTAAAATCCTCCCTTATAAAAAATTGTTATTCTGAATATAATTATATACGAATTATGTAAAATTATTATTAATCTTTTGTTTCGTATTGTAAATTTTTACGGTTCGTTTACAATCAATAGATGATAGTCTTTCTAATTTGCATCGCTTGTACATATATATGAAAATAGAAAAGAGTAGGCGGTGATATAGCATGAAGAAAAAGTATATTATTATGGCTCTAGCTGTTGTTCTCTTAGTTTATTTAGCAAACAGTAATCCGGGTAAGGGAGAATATACGGATTGGGCAGCAAAACAATTTATGAAGCGTAATGATGTGAGTAAGAAGCTAGAAGAGGTTGAGAAAGAAAACAAAGAGGGTATACTTGGCGACTTAGCATCGGCGGGAAAGAAATTAGCAAATAAGTATGTTGAACCACAAGTTGGATTATTAATTGAGCATTATACAAAGCGAAATGATTATATTTTCTTCTCAACATATACGACAGAGTTTGATTTAGGCGGAGAGAATTATAAGTATGTTTGTGTTGGTTTTTCAAACATCTTTATTCCAATTGAAATGCCGAAGAAAAAAGACGAATCTGCAAAATAATGCAGATTCGTCTTTTTGATTTACGGAGTGATTTGAACTTCAGATACGTTTTTTTCTATGAGGCGAGCCCCTTTTTTACGAGTATTTTCACTAATTGACGAAAATACAGATGAAGAAAGAATGGTATCCATTACTTGATTTACGACTAGTTCATTTACTGGTGTGATGGGATTTTCGATAGAAAAGGCAACTGTTTTTCCATCTTCTTTCACAAAAATTAACTCTAGTACTTGCATGCTTTATTCCCTCCTTTTTAATTATAGATTAGAAAGATCTGACGTGCTTATAAGTTGTACAGCGTGAAGTGATGATTGTTGTAGTGAAGCAAGAGCACGTGCTACTTCATGTACTTTTCCTAAATCTGCATTTGTTTTCACACGTTTGAATTGTTTGTTCTTAAAAACTGTTTTACCGTTTTTGTCTAATCCTCCGTTTAATACAAGGCGTAAAGTTAAATCCATTACGATTGTTTCAACTGCCATGTTTATCACCCCCTTTCACTTTATAAATAGGGTGTAAATGTCATGTTTTGGCGTGAAATTTTTTCTTTTTTTTGGTACTCTTAAAAGACTAAGAGAGGGGTTTTCGGGAGAATGAATCGTAAATGGTTATTTTGGATTCCTGTATTACTATGGATGGGGATTATTTTCTATTCTTCAGCACAGCCATATAAAAAACAGGATATGCGCTCGGATATTGAGCAATATATAAATGTTGAGTTTGTGAAAGAGCATTTTTCATGGGTATCTATCGATTATGGGGGAGGTACACCTGTTAGTATCGCAAATAAAGGTGTAGGTGGATTTGTTGAGTTTTTCCTTCGTAAAGGTGCTCATTTTATGGTGTTCTTTATGCTCGGTTCATTGACGTATTATGCTTTTCATCGATCGGGTTATTCGAGAAAAAGGTGCTTTGCATACGCCCTCCTTTTCGTTGCGGGGTATGCAACATTTGATGAAATTCATCAATGGTTTACAGGAGACCGTACACCGATGTGGCAAGATTCATTGCTTGATACGTGCGGCGGGTTAACAGGAATTATAATAAGCAATTGGTTTTGGCATAGAAAAAGGAGCTAATCTCAGTTAGAGATTTGCTCCTTTTTCATTTATCCCGCTATTTGTGGGAATAGAAACATCCATCTTATCCCGCATTAACTGCCCGTAAAAGCCTTCACTTTATACGCCAAGTAATTCTTTTAGTTCGTCGGTTGATAGTTCGGTCATCCAACTATCGCTTGTAATGACGGCGTTGTTTAATGATTGTTTTCGTTCTAACATTTCATCAATCTTCTCTTCAAGTGTTCCCGTTGTAATAAGCTTATGAACGTGAACGAAGCGTTTTTGACCGATGCGATAAGCACGGTCTGTTGCTTGGTTTTCTACAGCTGGATTCCACCAACGGTCATAGTGAATGACATGGTTGGCGGCGGTTAAGTTTAATCCTGTTCCGCCGGCCTTTAACGATAAGATGAAGATGTCATACGTTCCGTTTTGGAACTGCTCAATCATCTTGTCACGCTCTTTCTTCGGTACGCTCCCGTTTAAGAAGAGGACGCGCTGACCGAATGTTTCTTCTAACATACTTTTTAGCATGTTCCCCATGCCAATGTACTGAGTGAAGATTAAGCAACTTTCATTTTGGTCTTTTATATTTTCGATGAGCTCCATTACCGTTTTTGTTTTCATAGAGCGCTCGACGATATTTTGTGGTTCTTCTTCTTTCAAATAAAGGGCTGGGTGATTACAAATTTGTTTTAGCTTGTTCAGCATAAGTAATATAAATCCGCGTCTTTCAATTCCGCTTAATCCTTCTACATTTTGTAATGTATCTTGAACAAGTTGTTCATATAAGGAAGCTTGTTCGCCAGTTAGTGGACAATAAGCTTTCTGTTCTTGTTTATCTGGTAAGTTTAATGCGACCGTTTGATCTTTCTTCGTACGACGCAGTAAAAACGGCGAGATAAACCGCTGAACTTGCTGGATTTTTCCTTCATCGCGGTCCTTTTCAATCGGTGTGACGAAGCGGCGCTGGAATTGTCCTAAGCTTCCGAGATACCCGTGATTGATAAAGTCGAAAATAGACCAAAGCTCAGCAAGTCGGTTTTCCATCGGTGTACCGGTTAAAGCAATTTTGTGATTTGCTTGTAGGTTTCTTACTGCTTTCGACTGTTTCGTATGTGGGTTTTTTATATTTTGTGCTTCGTCTAAAATAACAGCGTCCCAGCATAACGTACTAAGTTCTTCTTCATCAAGCTGAGCTAATGCATAAGAAGTTAATATAACATCTGCTGATTGAAGAAAATCTTTAAATGACTCATCCTTAGATCGGTTACTTCCATAGTGTAACTGAACACGTAAGCTTGGTGCGAAACGCTCAAATTCTTTTTGCCAATTTCCAAGGACTGATGTTGGTGCCACAATTAATGCAGGACCTGTTTGGAGATTGTTTTCTTTAGCGTATAGTAAGTAAGTTATCGTTTGAATACTTTTTCCGAGTCCCATATCATCGGCTAATAATGCTCCAAATCCAAGCTTTCGTAAGTATAGCAACCACTCAACACCGTGTTGTTGATACGGGCGGAGTGTTGCTTGTAGCGAAGATGGTACATCTACGTTTGGAATATCTCCAATGTGCAGAAGTTTTTGGAAAAGCTCTTCGTAATATCCATCTAGTTCGATTTCAATATCGGTAAACGGACTATCGTCTTCTACAATTTCTGTTTCTGCCGTATTAGATAAATGTTGCTGCAACACATCTTTCATTTCAAGTCCATATTTATCGGCACGGTGCATTAGTTTTTTTACTTCTTCAATAAAGGCAGGATCAAGTCTCATCCATTGACCATTTAAATTGAAAAGACGTTTGTTTTGTTCAACGAGTTCAAAAAATTCGCTTTCTGATAAATCAATTCCGTCCGTTGAAATGCGCCAGTCGAAATTAACGAGCGTATTCATGCCGAAGAAAGACTGTGTTTGTGCTGTACTTTGCTTCAGCTGTACACGCAACCTCGGTTTTGTTGCTTTTAAATTTTGCCACCATGATGGTAGTAAAATTGTAATACCTGCTGCCAGTAATTCATTACTTGCTTCGGTTAAGAAGTTCCAAGCTTCCGTTTCAAAGAGTTCTTCTCGGAACTTGTCGTCCTCTTTTAGCCACGGTACGAGCTTACTGAATCCTTCTTGTGTTTCAAGGATCCGTTCTTCGTAATCGTGCCATCGTTTTGGTAAGGAATCGATACTTTCATATACATATATGCGATGTGCACCACGTTTTGGTGTAACGATTGTTTCAAGCTTCCACATTTCAAGTTCTTCTTGCGGTTCTTGTAGTCTTAAGCCGACTGTAAATGGAAGGTCATCTTCAATGTAACCAATTTTTCGAAGCCAATCCTCTTCATGTAGTGCTGCTTCCAATTGCCTTTTCGTAAAGTCGTAATGTTCGTATAGTCTCTTTGCATCTTCCCATCCGTCATTTGAGCGAGCATCTTGCAAAATACTTTCGTTCACAGCGGCAGAGAAAAGAGATGCTAACATGTCATCTTCAATTGAGGTATTCTGAACTTTCCAAGATGGCTGCTGAGACCAATGCTTCATGTCAGGTGCGAAGCCGCCGCTGACGAAAGCGTCCCATAATTCACTTGCGTCCTTTGTAAGTGCCGTAATAGGACCGTTCATTTGCATATTTGCAAATGAATTCATCGGTTTATTTGCGATGTATTCAAATGCCTGTGCATTCGTTAACATAACGCCTTGTTTTCCCTCATACGTTGCTTCTTTTAAAAACGTTCCGTAGAAAGAAGTAGAGTGCCATGCGAATGCATTTTTTTTCCAAGTTGCTACGGATAAGAGCGTACCGCTATCATCTTCTCCCCAAAGGAACCAACCTTGACTAACGTGCTGGAGCCTAATTGTTACTTCAGTTTGTATGATCATCGATTAATTTTCCTCTCCGTAATTCCTCTTGTAGTGCACGCAGACGTGAATGTAAGTTAGCGATATGAATAATGAAAGCATCCCATTCATCAGTTCGCTTCAGTCGTTTATAAAGCATACGTAATTTCTTTAAGTAACGAACGGCACGTTTATATGATTTGCGATTTCGCTCTTCAATTGCTTCCATTGCGGCATGGTGATAAAGAGGAAGTGCTGCTTCTGGCGCTTCTTTTTCAATATCTTTCAATGGTTCTTTCAAAAGTTCGATTACTTCGAATCCATATAAGAGCTGAAGTTCCGTCCATGCATGGTATTGTTTCTTCGCAAGTACATATTGTTCATAATTTGTGAAACTATACGGTAATAGTTCTTGTAAAATCATTTCTAATCCCGCTTGTTCATTCGTATGTGTTGCATATGTCTCATACATCATCACAAATAATCGAACGATATCTTGTATGAAGACGGTATTTTCTTGTTCCGTTATCGTTTCTTTTACTTGTTTATAAGTAAAGGAAAGCCAATCTTTCCCGCGGTCCCACTCCATCGCACTTAATAACTCTTCTAACCAATAGAAGTAAAGGCTCACAACAGAAGAAGGCTGTTTTTCCAGTAATTCCATTGCCGATACATCTTCACCGTTTAAAAAGAGCAGGTGAGAAGATGCTAATGCTTTGGAAAGCGGATTGATTTTAGTATCGATTCGTTTTTTTTCTTCTTGTAGCTGCTCCTCTGTTCTTAACAGTTCACCCCATACGTGACGATAAATGAAGAATCGCTCTTGTGTATAGGCATCGGTAGAGAAGAATGATTCATGTATGAGCCGCGCTGTTTCTTCTAAAATCGGTTTGGATTCTTCTGGAATCGCCTCTGTTTTTAGGTCCCTAACGGTAGATTCAACTTTATCAACGAATAGGCGAACGACGTTAACTGGTTGGTGATAAGAATATAGTTTGTTTGCTTCAAATTCTTGAATTTCTTCTAATAATTTTTGAAAGCAATAAAGTGCCGCGTGCAACTTAAATAATTCATGAATAGCAACGATGCGCGGAGCTTTCCGTTCTAATTTTGTATAGAAGTCTGTAAAAAGACTCATAAGAAAATACATTTGTTTATAAGTGAGCCGCGCTTGTTCTTTTTTAAATGATTCATATTCATTTTCAAAGTATGTTTGCCAACTTTTATAATCCATTTCTTCAAAAGCTGATGATTGCAATACTTGTCGTGCAGTTCGAATAGGAGGAAGAGAAGGTTTTGTATTATTTTTGAATAAAGTTAATACATCTCCTACTTGCCCAAAACTAGAAGCTGCAGATAGTAACACAGCAAGCATATGCTGACATTGCGTTGGCGCGAAGCAATCGCAATAGCTTTCAGTGACATTACGAATCGGAATGTGAACACTATATACACTGCCTTCAGCATTTACAGTTCCGGATAGCGTATAGCCATCAAAGTCAACGTTATAGACAACACCACTACGATATAGTTGCCGAGCTGTAGCGACATGCTCTTGATCAGCAACTTGCTGTGGATCAAGCCCTTGAACGAACTCATTCGCAATCATCATAATTTCATCTTTCGTAATTGAGTCTTGCAGCATAATATTCCTCCGTACACAGATTTCTTTCCTTTACCATTATAAACAAAAAATGCTCAAAACAGAAAAAATGAAATTCTAATTACACAATTAGAAAATCATGGTAATATATATAATGTTAATTTTGTATATTACTATGTAATTAAAAGGAGAGAATTTGTTTGTCAGATTTACAATCGAAGTTTGGTAATGGCATGAATAAGTTGCAAGAGGGAATTGAGCAAGGCAAGATGAAGTTGCAAGTAGCACAGGAAATGGCGCAATTAAAGAAGATTACACAAGAGAAGTTACAAGAAAAAACTGAAATTTTACTTGAACTTGGTCAAACGGTATATATGCAACTTCGTGATGATGAAGTTCGAATAGATTTGTTGAAAGCTATTGTAGCACCAGTGCAAGAGCTTGATGTTGCTATTTATAACACGCGCAGACAAATTTCTAATTTACAGAGACAAGAACAAAAAGGACAGTGTAGTTGCGGTGGTCCATTATCATTAAATGATAAATTTTGCGGGCAGTGCGGTAAAGAAAATGAGTTACTCCTTCAATCAAAAAATATTGAAAAAGAAGCATGTTCTTCATGTGGTGAACAAATTGCAACGGAAGCTACATTCTGTCCAGCATGTGGTATGAAGCAAAGTAAGGAGTGAGGAACATGTATTGTAAAATTTGCGGTTTAGAACAGCCGGAGGCAGTAAACTATTGTACACATGACGGCTCAAGTACGGATAGTATAGATAGCCATGTTATGTTAGTCCCGCAATCTTCGAAGTATTGCCGAACATGTGGACAGGAAAGTAAAGAATATGCTACATATTGTGAGAAATGCGGTGATTCTTTATTAGGAGTTGCCCAAAAAGAATCGAACATGAAATTACCAAATGCAGGAGCGCAATTACATGTAAATGCATCAGGAAGTATGCTGAAAAAAGGATTATTCGGTGGTGCTTTTGCAATTGTATGTATGTTCATTGCAGGCTTCATTGGCAGTTTAATAATAGATTCTGCTATAAATGATGTAGTGGAGACAGCGGTTAGAAATACGGATGGTATGTTGAATATGAATACCATTAATCAATCATTTATTGGTATAGCACCATTAATTTTAATGTGTCATTTAATAGGTATTGAAATTAGCGGGAGCGGGGCATACACGATGTCATTCCTTCTTCATATGCCATTATTCATCTTGGTAACTATTCCGGCACTTATATTAGGTGGAAGTGGATTTTTTATTGAAAGAAAAAAACCTTCAATTAGTTGGCGAGAGAAGTTCATGACATCATGTGTAATTGGCATGATATACGGTATTTTCTTATGTATTGTAAGCTTTATGGCAAGTTCTTCTACATCTATTTCTTATTTCTATCAAACGATGACTATTGATGTTGTATATTCTCATGTTGTTAGTTTATTGTTTGGTATTATATTTGGCCTATTATTCAGCTTTATTGGTATGAGTATTGAAGCAGGACCACATCGTATGCTTTCTTCTACTAGTCAGTTTGTCCCGTATGTAACGTCTATTTATTATAGTATAGTGACTGTTTTGAAAGGACTACTTATTACATTTGGTATTATACTTATTACGATTTTATTTAGTAGTTCAAAATCAATGGGTCCAATTGATTTTCCAGAGAAGGCGTATAAAGTATTACTTTCTTTAGAAGCAACACCTTTCATGTGGAATATGGCCCACCTTTCTCCAACTGAAATTGAGTGGGGGAATATGGAGAGAGAAATGCATAGATATTCAGTCGAAAAAGGGCCGCTGCATGTATCGTATATGTCAGGCATATCAATACAGGGTACGTCTTTAAAAGACCTGGAAATCGCTAATGGTGCTAGTGCTGATCGTATAAAAGATATTGATGATTTTAATTCATATTTACATTGGTGGGGATTATTAATTCTTCTACCATGTATTCTACTAGTTAGGGCTGGAATGAAATTGGCTCAATATCGTATGCGAAATATGTACGTAACTATAGCAGTGTTTAGCGCTGTTTATACAGTGACGATGCTTTGTGTAAATGGATTAGCAAAAATTCATATTACAGCTTCAGGAAGTAAGGAAATTATGAAGGAGTTCGCTGGAATTTCTGGACCGATATTATCTATTCAAAGTAACACGCTATATTTAATAGTAGGTAGTTTTCTTATTTCTTACGTATTAACATTCGCGGGTATGAAATTAGTAAAAAAATAAGGGGGAGAAATACTTGAAGTTTTGTGGAACATGCAATAAACAAGTTGCGGATCATTTGAACTTTTGTCCTGATTGCGGAAGTAAAGTAGAAGAAATTGCTGATCAAACAGCTTCTTCTCACTCAGAAATGCGGAGAGAAACAAAGTCAGTGAAAAGTAAGAAGAACATGTTTTTACTTATAGGTTTTGTCATTGTTTTTGCTATTTTGTTTGGCGCATATAAATTCGGTGCGAGCAAGTTTTCGAAGGAAAAGCAAGTAAATGCAATGATTGAAGCATTCCAAAATAAAGATGTGAATGCAATCGATGAGATTTTGAAAGTAGACGATCCAACCTTAAAGGTTAAGACAGAAGATATTAAGGCGTATATCCGTTATTTAAAAGAGAATCCTTCTTATAATAAAGAACTGTTATCATATTTGCAAAGAGAGACAGTAGATCAAAAGTTAGCAAGTGATAAAGCATCTTTTAAAGATGGGAAAATTATAGAAGACGGGAAAGAATGGTTCTTGTATCCGAAGTATAAGTTCAGCATGAAGTCGTATTACATGAATGTTAGCACAACTGCAAAGAATGCTGAAATATATGTGAATGATAAAAAAGAAACAGAGCTTTCTAGTGACAAAACTTCGAAAGAATTAGGTCCATACTTCCCGGGTGCTTATGTTGTAAAGGCAAAGGCGAAGACGGAACTTGCTGAATTAGAGACAGAAAAAGAAGTGGATTTAGCAGATGAAAAGAATGGGACAGTAGAAGTGAATTTATCACTTGAAGGAAATTATGTAACCATTTCGTCTGATGAAAACGATGCAACGGTATTTGTTAATGGCAAGAAACGCGGAAAGTTAAATTACGGAAGTTATAAACTTGGTCCTGTACCGACGGATGAAACGGTAGAAGTACATTTGGAGAAAAACGCTGAATTTGGTGTGATGAAATCTCAAAGTATTAAAGTTGGAGATCAAAGTACATATTACTTAAAGTTCCCAAAAGAAGCTTCTAGTTCAGCGGTTGGAGATTTTGTACAAAATCATATTTATAATAACGTACGTGCAATTGCATTAAACGATTTTAGTTTAATTGAAAATGATTATGATAAGAGCGGGAAATCGTATAAGGAAGACCGTGATTACTTACAATATCTACACAAAAAAGGAATTACAGAAGATTTATTGACAATGAATATTCGCAATGTAGAACGTCAAAGTGCGACGAAATATAAAGTAACGACATATGAAGAATATCATATTCGTTACGGTGACGGCTCTGTAAAATTCAAGAGCTTTAATAATGACCATATCGTTACTGTTAACGGAAATGGAAAGATATTGTACCATTCTCTTGGAGCGAATAATACGCTGAAATCAGAGGAAGTATCTGGTCCGACTCGTTAATATAAGAAAGAGGCTGTTCAATTTTGAACAGCCTCTTTCTTTAGGTAGCTTGCCGCTATTGTCAATCTTTATCGGTAAATCGATATTCCATGTTGAACCGTTGATATAATTTTCTCTACTCGTGTTCATGAAGGGAAAGTAAAAAGGATATCACCTAGTTGGAAAATCCTACTAGGTGATATCCTTTTTTGCAATTAGAAGCGGGCTTCCTTTAATATCGCTTCTACATATGGATCATTTAATATTTGCTTTATGAGCGGTAGCATTTCTTGCTCGAATGGAATATCAATAGGGAATGGTTTTTGAGAGCCTGGTTTTATTCCGTATTGTACGAGTTTGTAATGTGTATTTTCTTCAGACTTGAGCACAATTAATTTATAGCGATTGTCATCGTTTGTTAGTGAGAAGTCAATTGCGATTGCATCATATGTTACATCATCTTTATATATGTACGGCTTTGGTGTACCGACCCAGTCTACCTTAGCTTGTAAATTCATGGACGTCACCTCCTTATATGCATTATATAAAAAATAAAAGCCAGCTCTCAATAAAGAGAACCGGCTGTAATTTAGCAGTCATTGGTTATTTTAAAATTTTCACTTTAACAGTTTTGCGTCCCCATTTTTGAGCAGCGCTATCTGATCCAAGTAGGATGTCGATACGGTTACCTTTAATTGCACCGCCAGTATCTCCAGCGATAGCTTCTCCGTAACCTTCTACCCATACTTTAGATCCTAATGGGATTACTTTCGGGTCAACAGCGATCATTTTCATGTTTGGGTTCGCTGTTAAGTCATGACCCATTGCAGTTAATACACGGCCGCCGTATGTGCCACCGTTTTCACTTGGGTGAGCTGTATATGCTGTAGCTACAACTGTTAACTCACGACCACCAGAAGGTGTGCTAGTCTCAGCAGCTTTCACAGCAGGCTTAGCAGCTGGTTTTGCTTGTGCTGCAGGTGCTTGAGCTTTAGCTGGTGCTACAGTTTTAGCAGGAGCAGGTTGTTCTTGTTTCTCGATAACAGGTGCTGTACCTGTTAAGAAAGGAACGTGAACATAAGCTGTTTTCCCGTTATATTCAAATTGTAACCACTCATTTTGTACTTGGTTCGTTGTTTCGATCATATCGTCTTTCTTAAGCGTTCCAAGAATTTCTGAGTTTGTGTTCGCTTCAGCACGTACATTTAATACGTTAGCTGTTACATAGTAAGAGTTCTTTGTAAACTCTGCACTTACGAATGCGTCTTTACCATCTAATTTGATTTGTGACCATCCGTTTTCTGTATTTAGAACATCTAATTTATGACCATTCTGTAATTTACCGACAACTTTTGATTCAGTAGTAGGGTTTTCTCGTACGTTTAGTACGTCTGTTTTTACAACAGTTTCTGCATTAGCAGATGCGGTGAAAATCCCAAGACCAAAAACTGCTGCTGTTGCTATTCCAATTAATTTTTTCATGATAGCCTCCATTGCGTTTGTTTTCGTGTCCTCATTATAGCAACAGATTTTTTCGGATTTTGGGAAAACACACAATTACAAACCATTCGTAATAAGTCGTTAACACTTTGTAATATAGCTAGAATGAGAGGAAAGCGTTTTTCATTCCATATAATTAGTAGGTTTCTAGTTATATTCAAAATATTTAATACAACATATTTTTTTCGGTGTAAATAAAAATATTACAGGGGCATTACATAATGATTACTATACAGTTACATTCCTTGAGTATTTTACCGTTTTATGGGTAATATAGTTATATAAACATAAACATCTCGTTTGTGAAGTTATAAACACGCGCTATATACTAGCAAAAAACCGCATAATTGTTACAAGAAGAAAGGGTTGTAAAGAATAAATCTGCCCTTTTTTAAAACTGTAACACATCCTTTTTTGGGAAAATCTCTTCCCATCCGCATTTTTCTCACACAATTTGACAGTAGTATTCCAATCTTGTAGCTCTTGCAGAGTGGAAAGGTTGTACGGAAGGTAAGGCTGTCCATAAGAACTCTAATTGGTGAAGGCAAACTTGAGAGAGCCGAAAGAAAATCACCACAAAAAACTATGGTTTTCTATCCGATTTAACATATCGGAATTTATGATTTTCACAAGAAATGAAACATACGAAGGGGGATTTGATGAGGAAACTGACGAAAACATTTATTGTCTCATTAACATTATGTATTGCATTTACACTTTGGGGGATTATTCCCGAATCTATTATTGGAAAAGGTAGCTTAGGAAATGTAACGACTGTAATTCAAGCTGCGTTAGTTAGTAAGTTTGGATGGTTCTATATTATTTCTGTTTCTATTTTCTTAGGAATTGCTATTTTCTTAATTGTTTCTAAGTACGGTTCGATTCGTTTAGGTAAAGATGATGATGAACCTGATTATAGTTATATGACATGGTTTGCTATGTTATTTAGTGCCGGTATGGGAATCGGTTTGGTTTTCTGGGGTGTCGCAGAACCGATGAACCATTTATACACACCTCCGTTTGGAGAGAGTGCGACTGAAGAGAGTGCACGCCTTGCACTTCGTTTCTCATTTTTCCATTGGGGATTACATCCGTGGGGATTATATGCACTTGTAGCATTATGTATTGCGTATTTTACATTTAGAAAAGGAAGAGCAAGTACAATTAGTGCGGCGGTCGGTCCGCTATTTAAAGGTGGTGAACATGGCCGTATTGCCCATATGTTTGATGTTCTAGCTGTATTTGCGACAGTATTTGGTGTGGCGACATCATTAGGACTTGGGGCAAAGCAAATTGCGGGTGGTGTTAGTTATTTAACATCTATTCCAAACTCATTACCGACACAGCTAGTAATCATCGGAATTGTAACTGTTCTTTATATGCTATCTGCGCAAACGGGACTCGATAAAGGAATTAAATATTTAAGTAATGCGAATATTATTTTAGCGTTTGCACTTATGATAATTGTATTATTTGCAGGTCCAACAAACTTTATTATGAATTATTTCACTTCAACAATCGGTTCATACATTCAAGAATTGCCAAGTATGAGTTTCCGTTTAAGTCCATTAAATGAAGGCGGAAATCAATGGATTCAGTCATGGACAATTTTCTACTGGGCATGGTGGATTGCATGGTCACCATTCGTAGGTACGTTTATTGCTCGTGTGTCACGCGGGCGTACAATTCGTGAATTTGTTGTTGGTGTGTTACTCGTACCAACAGTAATTGGTGCGCTTTGGTTCTCTGTTTTCGGAGGAACAGGTATTCACATGGAGCTATTTGATGGTGCAAATATATATGGACAAATTAAAGAAATGGGCACAGAAGTAGGATTGTTTGCTATGTTAGACCAAATGGGTAGTATAGGACCGGCTTTATGTGTGTTAGCTATTTTACTTATTTCAACATTCTTTATTACATCGGCAGACTCTGCTACGTTTGTTCTAGCGATGTTAACGACACATGGTAGCTTAAACCCACCAAATCGTATTAAAATGGTTTGGGGTATTGTTCTAGCGGCGTTAGCTTCGATCTTATTGTATGTCGGAGGATTAGAGGCGCTGCAAACTGCGTCGATTATTGCGGCCTTCCCGTTCGTATTTGTTATTTTCTTTATGATTGCAGCACTATTTAAAGAGTTGCAAAAAGAAGGACGTATGAAACAACATTAATAATAGAAGAAAAAAATTCTGTATATATAAATAGTATTAGGACTGTCGAATGTCGGCAGTCCTTTTTCACTGTTCTATACTATTGTAGGAAAAGCATTACTTTGTTACGGAATACTATAGATATCGGTAATTTAAAAAGAAAAATCGATATAGTTCGACAATATCTGATATTTTACACGTTATATTCATATTTTTGACAAAAATATGTCGGAAATGTGTTGTCACTTTTCTGTATATGTGCTATATTATT
This sequence comes from Bacillus sp. 41-22, assembly GCF_025809295.1. Classification (NCBI taxonomy): domain Bacteria; kingdom Bacillati; phylum Bacillota; class Bacilli; order Caryophanales; family Bacillaceae; genus Bacillus; species Bacillus sp. 41-22. Next base: position 4,990,060 of record NZ_CP084035.1, on the reverse strand, counting down.
TCCTGTAAGCGATTTCAAATAGTTTTAAAGCGCATTCAAGGGGGACAACTAGGATAATGAAACGTTACGAAAGAAAGTGGAAGCATATTTGTTTGAAACGTGTGGCACATCGAAATGTCCAAGAAAGCACGGAACCAAAGACTGAAACTCGTAAAGAGCATAAAGAGAAGCAATTGGTTCTACAAAAATAGCAATCACTTTTTCGTATATAAATGAAGGTCGATCGTTCGTTGGGGGATGGACGTGAAATAACTTTCAGCTAAGGGGTATTGTCTGATATATAGTATTACGGTAAAAAATAAGCACAGAGCATACGGCGCTCTGTGCTTATTTTTTAATGAAATCTATTTTTCTTTTTTAAATCGTACTGTTTTATCCCAACCAATTACTTGTTTCTTGCTCTTTGCACGTAAGTAAAGAATGAGACTGCGAATAAACAAATACGTAAAGAGCTGTGCGTACGTAAAGTACATAATGACGCTTATGAAAATATTGGTCGGTGTAAAGGTTCGTTCGACGCTCTGAGCACTAAACAATTGAGAAACATATGTAATATATGCGACATACCACATAAATAGTAATGGAATGCTATATTGAATTTGAAATATGCCGAGCAGTCCAATTATAAACCAAACGTTTGAAATGATTAGGAATAGCCAAAATACGACATACACTAAAACTTGTTGTAAGGAATGGACGAGAAGTTTCCCTTTAAAAAAGCTTAATGAAGAAAACATTTTTTCTAAAATGTATAAGTTTCCTTGAAGCCAACGTGTCCGCTGTTTTATAAGAATTTTTAAATGTTCAGGTTCTTGTTCCCATGTAATCGATTCCGGGACGATTGGTAAGAGATAGCCCTTTTGGGTAATTCTTAATGTTAATTCAGCATCCTCTGCAATTGCATAAGGATCATAGCCGCCAAGCTCTTCTAATGCGGAACGACGAAGAAGCATGTTTGTTCCGGTTAGTGAACCTGTTTGGAATAATAGCCAGCGTCCAGATTGCATAAGGAGCTGGAAAATCTGAAATTCTAATGAAATCATACGTGTAAGCCAGTTTCTTTTCTCATTTACTGTACGAACGTGTCCAACTGCTCCAACGGCATCCTTTGTTGTTTCAGCATGTTCTACGAGCATTCGCAGTGCATGTGGTTCAGGTTGATTATCTGCATCGTAAACACAGAAATATTCACCATCCGAAATGCTAAGGCCGTAGTTTAATACACGCGATTTTCCTTTCGGTTCGCCAGGTGGTACACGAATGTGATGAATATGAGCATAAGCTTTGTCGAAATCATCGCCAATTTCAGGTGTTTCATCTTGAGAGTTATCGTTTAATAAATAAACGTTTAGTTTGCCTGGGTATTCAATCTTTGCCATTGCTTCTAATGTATCTTTAATAACGACGCCTTCATTATGGGCAGGTATTAAAATATCTACACTTGGATAATGTTCTAGCGTACGATCTTTTCGTTTACTATTTCGATGAATTAAGCCCGCAATTGTTAAGAAAGAGTAATAAACGAGTAAAGCAGAGAATAGAAAGGCGGTAAAAATCAATACATATTTAATTGAAAATGTGATGCTGATCCAGAAAACAAGTACACAAAACAAAATAAATAAAAGAAGCATAACGAGTGTCATCATAATGTGATATGTCCCTTTGCATTGATTTGTTCTCGTTTTATTTTAATATCTTGAATTGCTTCAGCAGCAAGCCATTGTGCCATTTTTGGATGTAGACGGTTCATTACAATGTCAGCACCGGCTTCATTTGTATTTTGTAATAAAATAACTAATGTGTTGCTGTCATATTCAGCAGCAAGGTCAAAGTCAGCTCTGACTGTATCAACTAATAATGAAGCTACACGATCCATGACACTTTCCTTCGTATATTTACTAAAGGAAGTGAAATCAAAGAAAATGATAATGCCTGTTTCATTACGACGATTCATCGCAGTTGTTAATAAAGCTTGTCGTCTTTCGAATTCTTGTCTTGTTAATAATTTTGATTCTCCAATGTATTGCTCAAGCACTCTTACCCGTTCAGTTAACTCTTTATTTTTAAGGATAACCTTTTTTAATAGATGGGTTGAAATATAAACAATGAAGAAGTTAGCTGCCATCAGGAAGTGGGTAATAATATATTCCCATTGATCTGATGTACTCCATAAGTGAAGCCACGCTTGATAAAATAAATAGAATACTGAAATGATTGTTCCCAGTATGAAGAAAATAAATGCTGTTTTATCAGGTAAAAATAGGAATAGTACATTTATGATGACATATATAATTGTAAAAATGAGCGCGTGCTCATATTTCGTCACATGTACAGTAATAAAATAAAATAAAATTTGTAAAATCCACATAGAGAGGACTTTATAGGACTTATCTTTCACGAAACTTTCCTCCTTAAAAATAATTCGTGCTGGATATTTGTAGTATGCACAATTATTAAGAAATGACCATGTAGCTGGAAGTTTTTTGGGGCGAGATACATCAAGTAGTATCCCTCTTTTATAAGAAAAAATAAACAGACATACTAATTATTGTAACATATCATCTATACATCTAGACATGAAGGATTTAATATATATGAAAATTATATTTAAAGTATATAAAAAAACCTCCTCTTTAAAAAGAGGAGGTTTTATATAAAATTATAGGAACATCATACCTGCGACTGCTGCGTTTAAGAAGTTCGCTAGTGTACCAGCGATAACTGCTTTAATCCCTAATTGTGCAATTTGTTTACGGCGAGTAGGAGCTAACGTTCCTGTTACACCTAATTGAATTGCGATAGAAGAGAAGTTTGCAAAACCACAGATTGCAAATGTTAAAATCATATTTGTTTTTGCAGAGAACTCTGCCATGTGTGGTCCTAAGTTTGCGTATGCAACGAATTCGTTGATTGCAAGTTTTTGACCGATAAAGCTTGCTGCTTGGATAGCTTCACCTGGAGAAACCCCGATTAAGATTGCAAATGGTGATAATAAGTAACCGAAGATTAAATCAAGGCTAAGTTTAATATCGAACCAAGAACCAACCCATCCTAATAAGCCATTTAATAAAGCGATTAATGCAATGAAGGCCATTAGCATTGCAGCTACGTTAATAACAAGTTGTATACCTTCAGATGCACCGCGTGCAGCTGCATCGATAACGTTTGCGTCTTCACGCTCTGTTGAAAGTTGAACGTTATTATCTACTTTTTCTGTTTCTGGCATAATTAGTTTTGCGATTAATAAACTTGATGGAGCTGCCATAATTGCTGCTGCTAATAAATGTTCTAATGGAATTCCCATTGCTGCATATCCGACAAGAACCGATCCGGCAACAGCTGTCATACCACTTACCATAATAGTGAAGAATTCACTGTTAGTTAAACGTGCTAAGTATGGTTTAATTAAAATTGGTGCTTCTGTTTGTCCTAAAAATACAGTTGTTACTGCATTTAAGCTTTCTGCCTTAGAAGTTCCAAGAAGTTTACTTAATGCACCACCAACGATACTAACAAATTTCTGCATAATACCTAAGTAATATAAGATTGCAACTAATGAACTAATAAATACAATTGGAAGTAGTGCTTGAATAACGAAAACAAATCCCCAAGGGCCTTTTGCGTTGACTAAATCCCCAGCAACGAACCTAATTCCCTCGTAAGAAAAATTAATTAATCCTTGAACGCCGTCAGCAGCAACTTTTAAGCCTGCTTTTCCAGCATCCCATCGCAATACGATAAATGAAAATGTCATTTGTAATGCTAGCGCGATTAAAATTGTGCGCCAATTAATAGCTTTGCGGTTAGAAGATAGTAAGAAAGCAATTGCTAATACTCCAATCACGCCGCCAATTCCCCATAAAACATTCATGCAGTGTATGCTCCTTCCTCATAGTAAAAAAGTGTATAAACCAGTTGTCTATACTTTTGCGAATATAACATCTTAAGTAACTTATCATAATGGACATCGGAGGTCAAACGTCTAACGAAAAGTTTAAATAAAAAGAAAATTCTTTGAAAAAACACATATAAAATGAATAGACATGAAATAGGTTATGTTTTTTGTTGAAATATATTCATTATGATAACGTTTTGGGCAATTTCAATAGAATATAGTGTATGAAATAGGAGAATGAACGCATAATTTTTTCGTAGAGAGAATGAAAGGGGATTACTATGTTGAGTCTTTTAAAAAGAGCCTTCTAGTAAACTAGAAGGCTCTGAAACTATAACTTAAGGTGCTTTCGTATACCCTAAGAAATGGCTTTTCCAATAAGAGTTGTTTAATGAAGCGATTGCTACACCTTTATCTCCGGATTGGATGAATGATCCCCCGCCAAGGTAGATACCCATGTGAGAAGGACCTGCTTTATAAGTATCTTTGAAATAAATTAAGTCTCCAGGTTGTGGACTTGAAGTTTGTGGTAAGCTGCTCCAATATCCAGCAACACTTTGGCGGCTAATGTTATGACCAAATTTCTTAAATACGTGGTAGATGTAACCACTGCAGTCAACACCATTAGCAGAAGTACCGCCCCAAACGTATGGTACGCCTTGCATAGATTTCGCGTATGCAAGTAGAGAAGAACTGTCACCGCTATTATTAGTATTATTATTGTTGTTATTATTTTGATTGTTATTTTGGTTGTCGTTAGGCTTATTATCTACTGCGCCACCAACTGGTGTTTTAGATAGGAAACGTGTTCCGATGTAACCAGTTTGACCGTTGTAGTTAATTTTGCTCCATCCAGAGTTTTCAGAGATTACTTGAACCTTCTGTCCTTGTGGGAGTGCGCCTATGATTCTATAATTTGTACCTTCGCCGCTACGTACATTTAGTGCAGAAGCATTAATGTAGTAGTCGCCAATTGCACCTTGATCAGGTTGTTTTGGCTGTTCAGGAGTAGCTGTGCCACCTTTAACGAATTTTACAAATTCGCTACTAACATAGCCTGTTTTTCCTTGGTAGTTTACTTTAAACCAGCCGTTTTCAGATCCAACTACGTTTAATGTTGTACCATTTAACACGCCGCCAATTACACTATGGTAAGCTGCAGGGCCTGTACGAACACGTAGAGATGTTGCGTTAACAACGTAAGTACCACCAGTTTGAACAGTTCCATTATTATTTTGCTCTTGGTTGTTACCTTGAGTGACGTTTTCGTTAGAACCGCCTTTTGTTACGTAGTCCTTGCTTAAGTAAGCAGTTTGTCCCGCGTAATTGATTTTGAACCAATCTTGAACTTCGCCTACAACTTGTACTACTTGTCCTTGTTTAACAGAACCTACAGTTGGATGAGAAGTGCTAGGACCTGTACGAACGCGAAGGGAAGATACATTTACTGTATAGTTTCCACTTGCTGGTTGAACAGTTGCTTCATTGTTACTATTGTTGTTATTGCTTGTAGAGCCAGTATTTGAAGAAGCGCCTGATACAAATTGGCTACTAACATAACCAGTTTGTCCGTTATGGTTGATTTTCACCCAACCATTTTCTTCTCCAATTACGTTTAAAGTTTGTCCTTCATATACACGTCCTGAAACAGAACTAGAAGTGTTAGGAGCTGTACGTACACGTAATACATCAGCAGTAACTTTATTGTTTCCACCTGTGCTTACATTGTTATTCGTTGCTCCGTTTTTTGATACAAACTCGCCACTAACAAAACCAGTTTGTCCATTAACGTTAATTTTGAACCAACCATTTTCTTCTCCAATTACGTTTAATGATTGACCATTATAAACGCGAGAGATGACGTCGTGAGAAGTACTTGATCCTGCACGAACGTGTAGTACGCTAGCATTCACCGTATATGATGAATTGTTTGATGCGGAAGCTTGGACAGTTTGTGTAGCAGCTTTTTGTGTATTTTGTTCAGGGGCAGCTTGAACGCTATCAAGTGTAGGGGCTGCTCCTCCTGCTACAGACACTGCCGCAAGACCGGCAAGGTATTTTTTCATAATTTGTCGATTCCTTTCTGTCTGTAATGTAGTGAAGAAATATTTACCAACTGTTAAAAATTCTAAAGAGCATGTCGATTACTGTCAAGACTTATGTGGTAATCTGAATATGACAAAAAGGTTACAAAAAAAAAATCAAGGTATAAATCTGCACCTTGATTTCCATTTAAATACATATATTTGATGTGGAAAATGAGAAGATTATTCGTATTTAGGAAGATGTGCTGTTGGATGGATTTTAAAAGGCTTTGAGAAAATGACCTTTGTAGTAATTTTGGTGATAGGGCCAACTTGACCATCTTGAATCGCAGTTCCATCGAGATGGGTCATCGGTAAAATTTCAATAGTCGTTCCCGTAAAGAAGCATTCATCTGCTTGATAAACATCGCGAACGCTGAAAAGCTCTTCCTTTACAGGAAGTTGAAGAGTGTTAGCTAAAGAAAGGACGTACTGACGAATAATGCCGTTTAAAATAAGGTGATTGGCTGGATGCGTATACAGTGTTCCGTTTTTTATAAGAAAGAAGTTAGAGTGGCTACCTTCAGTTACAATACCATTTCGTACGAGAAGTGCTTCTTTACAACCTTTGCGTTCAGCTTTCGTATAAGCTAATACATTTGGTAATAAATTTAACGATTTAATATCACAGCGGAGCCAGCGTGTATCAGGTTCTGATATAGCACGTACACCGTATTCAATCCATAAAGATGGTCTTTCTTTTTTTGAAATATAAGCATAGATTGTCGGAGATATGTCATATGAAAATGCATGTGCTCGAGCTTGTACACCACGAGATACTTGTAAGTAAATTGTTCCGTCTTCGTGGAAATTATTGTTTTCAATTAATTTGTAGAGTAAGATGATGAGTTCGGCTTTTGAGAAAGGAAGTGATAATTCTATTTCTTCAAGGGATCGATATAATCTTGTTAAATGTGGGTCTAATAAGTGAAAGTTTCCGTTATAAAGGCGAATAACTTCATAGACGCCATCACCAAATTGTAAACCTCTTTCTTCAAGTTCTATGTACGCGCGATGTTTTGTTGTATCAATAACTGCATCATTCCATAGTACAAATCTTTCGTATGCCAATTTTCGTCCCATCCTTTCGTTAGTACATGAATAAAAATCACTATAGTAATTTTTATGTAAGCAATTCTATACATATGACGTATATGTATTTTGTAAATCACAGAGAAGTAGTGGTGATTTATCCTGCATTAACTGCCCGTAAACGCCCGATTGGTGAGGGCTAATAATCAGTGGGGGATGAACAAAACACCCACTGATTAAAGTTTCACTTTATAGCATTTTGTATATACAAATTCGGAAATGAGAAATAAGAATCCTGCTTTTTGAAAAAAAAAAGCAACATTCGTATGGAATGCTGCACAAGGAGGGTAGCTATCATTCATAGGGACATCGTCTTTAAAGGTTTCATTTATGCAAACAAAACACTTGGAAAGACAATTATAAGAAAGTTGAAAACAAATGATGCACACATTTCTCTAAGGGATCTTATTGAAGATGAGAGATAAGAAATATGTGGAACCTTGTTTACATATTTTATTATAAAGATGTTTCGTTAATGTGGTGTAAATATTAGGTGAAGGTTATGTAATTTTAAAGTTAATGAATAGGAGAGGAAGGATAGCAGAAAATAAAAAAAGAGGCTGAGATTACTCAGCGCTCTTCTTTTCTTCTTTAATAGCTGTCTTTACTTCACCAGTTTTGATCTTGTTACTTTCAGAGAAGCGAAGTAAGTCACCTTCAATGATTTTGTCAGACATGTTTAGCTCGTTTTGTGCACGATCAATAAGTGGTTGAGCTTCTTCTTTCGGTAACTGCAGAACTTCACCAGTGTGGCGATCGTAGAATGTACTGTTCGTGTACATGTACTTATCTGTAACGAAGCTACCGTCACGAAGAACAACGAATCCTTTATTTTCTGGTGAGAATACATCATGACCGAATTGAATTTGATTCGTAGAATCTACACCAAGTAAGTTTAGAATTGTTGGCTTAATGTCAATTTCACCAGTTGGTTTTGAAATTGTTTTACCTTCTTTTTGACCTGGAACGTGAATAAACATCGGTGTTTTTTGTAAGTTCATATGGTCAAATGTAGTGATTTCTTCTTTTCCTAAGAACTGTGCCATTGCACGGTTATGGTTTTCAGAAATACCATAGTGATCACCGTAGAATACGATAACTGAGTTGTCGTAAATACCTTCTGCTTTTAGACGCTCAATAAAGTGTTTCATTGCTTCGTCTAAATAGCGAGCAGTTACCATGTAACGGTCAAATACGCCATCACCAGAATTGTATTCATCGATTAATTTCGTACTGTCATCATAAGTGAATGGGTAATGGTTTGTTAAAGTAAGGAAGCGAGTATAGAACGGTTGCTTCACTTGTTTTAACATATCGATAGATTGATCGAAGTATTCGATATCTTTTAATCCCCAATTTAATTTTGTTTCTGGCGTAATTTTGTAGTCAAGCTCGTTGTAGTAACGATCATAACCAAGTGCCGGATACATAATGTTACGGTTCCAGAACGTTGCGTTATTCGCGTGGAATACTGATGTGTGATATCCTTGCTGACGCAAAATTTCTGGAGTTGCTGTATATTCGTTATTACCGTGTGTGAAGAATACAGCACCACGGTCTAGTGGATACATTGAAGTATCTACTAAGAATTCAGCATCAGACGTTTTACCTTGCCCAGTTTGATGGAAGAAGTTATCGAAGTAATAACTTTCTTTCGCAAATTGGTTTAGGAATGGTGTAACTTCTTGTCCGTTAACTTGCGCACCAATTAAGAATGTTTGTAATGATTCAAGAGAGACAACAATTACGTTTTTCCCTTTTGCAGTACCAAACATATTTGGATCTGGTTTACTTTGTGTTGTTTTCACGTAGTTTTCTGTTTCTTGTAATTTACTACCATCAGCAAACGCTTTTTGTGAACTTGATTTTGCTTGTAAGCCAAGATCGTATGCTTGGTGTACATATAATCCTAAGTTTTTAACAAGCATAACGCGGTCGAATGAACGTGTTAATAGTTCTGGACGCTCAGCTTCTGCAAATCCTAGGTTTACGCAGAAAATAGCAACCGTTGACACGAAGTATAGGGAACGCATCGGACGCGCTACACGTTCTGTCGGTGCAAAATCTTTCTTCTTCTTCAATAGAACGAAGAATACGATAATATCCGCAAATGCAAGGATGATTTTGTAGTTAAATAATTCTTTCACACTAGAACCTAAACTTCCGAAATTAGACGTTTGTCCTAGTACTGGTAAAGTAACGAAGTCATTGTAGAATCCGTAGAACATTACGTTACCAACAAGAATGAACGTTAAGATAAAGTTAATTCCTAGTGCTATATAGTTACGTTTTTTCCCTTTTGCAAATAATGCAAGACCCACAAACAGTAATGATGCTGCTAATGGACTAATGAATAAAATGAATTCTTGCATGAAAGATTCAAGTTTTAAATCGAAGCTAGTGCGTGTAATGATGTAGGATTTTAGCCATACGGCCAAAGCTACGAATAAAGTAAAACGCACATTTTGAAATTGTGATTTCATGGTTTCTTTCATTCATTTCCACCCTTTCTCTATCAGGCTTGGTCGATTTTGGAGCGAAAAATGTTAAAATAAAAAATACATAGTTTTATTGGCCATAATTAGAGTTTCTATATTCACCCATATACGACTTTAACTATGCATACCCTTTTTGGTTTCTTGTGCTGCTCATAAGCATAACGTCATTTCTGTATTATACAACAAAATTCATTTCTGAGAAACACTATAACGTTTTACATTTTTTGTATGTGATTTGTCACTACCAGAGAAAACTTTAACATTCGTTTATATGCCCGTCAACTAGAAAATATAACAAAAATAGAAAAGAATGTTAAGCGGAATTGAAAGTTTTTTGGTTGAGAAATATGGAATAGAAATCTTTAAGTGGTTGTCTAGAAAACTATTATATGAAGGAAAATATGAAAAAATTAACGAACACTTGTTCTTTTTGGTTTTGTTTGTTACAATGAAATTTCATTGATAGATTATGTGTAATTTTGATGAACTTTTACTGATAACATAACATATTGTAGCTTATTTCTTTTGAAAATAGGGAGGCTTTTGAATGAAACAAAAATTTTCAGTTGAAGCGTTTTGGAAGAAAATAAAACATGTTGCGAAGCAGGCAGGGCAGTCGGTAATCTATGCGAGTTTATTGTTGTTTTACGTGTTGCAAAGACCGGATGTTCCAAAACGAGTGAAAATTATTGTAATCGGAGCACTTGCTTATTTCATTGCACCGATTGATGCCATTCCAGATTTCATTGCTGGAGTCGGTTATACGGATGATTTAGGTGCGTTAATGGCCGCACTATTACAAGCATCGATATACGTAAATGAAGATGTGAAAGATAAGGCACGAGTGAAGTTGGCAGAATGGTTTGGTTCGGATATAGACACATCATTTATCGATCAAAAATTAGATCAATAGGTGAGAACTGTCATAGGATGACAGGGCGAACGTAAGCGAGGAAGTGCATTATGCCATCAGGAAGAACGCATACGAAAATAAACTTAATATCCCTTCCGGTTGTTTTGTTTATGCTCTTTTCGTATGGATTAACAAGTTTTGATTTTTTATTAACTTTTGCAATTGGCTTTTTAGTAGGTACTTCATTTCTAACACCGGATTTAGATACGTATAGTAATGCGTATAATAAATGGGGATTCCTCCGCATTTTTTGGTATCCATATAGGAGCGTAATGCCCCATCGTTCCTTCTTCACACATACGATTATAATTGGTGATATTATTCGTATTGCATACATGTTAATCGTGTTTTCTCCGTTTTTATTCCTATTAAATATAATCGCATTCGGTGGAAATTTAATAGAAATTGCGAAGGAACACGAGGTTGAAATTGTAACGTTTGTAATGGGGATTGTTGTGGCGAGTACGCTCCACATTATAGCGGATAAAGCGAATACGCGCCGAAAGAAAATGATGAGAAAAAAGAAGAAACGCAGAAGATAAAAAAACCGTCCCAAAAGGTATTTTGGGACGGTTTTTTTGTTATTAATAGGTAGGTTATTCTTGTCGTATTTTGTAGTTAAGTCGATATTCCTTGTCGAATCGCCGATAAAATTTCATTTACGATCATGCGACATCAATTTTTGGACAGTTCCTTTTTAATCAAACGTTTGTTTAAAACTAAGCTTTCAGTACCTTAATACCTTTCACGATATTCCAAATAAAGTAGTATAAGCTAATGATCCCGCAAATACATAAGACGATGATTGCTCCAATTCCAAGTGTTACGTCTGGTTGATCAGATCCGATGCCCATAATTCCTAAAATAACTAATCCAATAAATGTTGCGATACTTGGAATAATGTGTGTCCATAGAGCACGTTTTGCATGTGGTTTCGTTTCAGAATCGCCCACAATCCACACGATAATAGGGAATAAGATAGGCGCAAATAATACACTAAAGTATGATAAAGCTGCTAATATTTTGTTTCCGTTCATATATATCACCTCATAAGTAATGTTCGTTGTTATACCTTTAGTATGCAGTAGATTTGGCGAGCTTCCTATCGATTAACATTACAAGAACGTGACGTTTTTGTAAGATTTTCTGTTTTAAATGATGAAATTTTCAAAAAAATCTTTTTAAATGAAAATTGTTGTGATAAAATTATTGAAAACGTTTTCTTGAACGTTTTGTATTTTTTAGACTTAAAGGTATGATGACCCGGTAGTCTATTGATAAGGTTATATCTTATTTAAAAGGGGATTCTTTAGGGGGAGAGAACAATGAACATATGGACACAAGTTTACGATCCGTTCGGTAACATTTGGATTTCGGCAGCAGTCGCACTTATTCCAATCATCTTTTTTTTCTTAGCTTTAGCGGTTTTCCGCATGAAGGGGTATGTGGCAGGATTTATTACAGTTGTATTAACGATTTTGGTGGCGTTATTTGCGTATAAAATGCCATTCACAATGGCAATGGCAGCGACCGGATACGGTTTCTTATACGGATTATGGCCAATTGCGTGGATTATCATTATGTCAGTATTTTTATATAAAATTTCTGTGAAAACAGGTCAATTTGATGTCATTCGTGCATCTGTATTATCCATTACGAATGACCATCGTTTACTCGTTATTTTAATTGGATTTTCATTTGGAGCATTTTTGGAAGGGGCAGCAGGATTTGGTGCACCAGTAGCGATTACGGCAGCGCTTCTGGCAGGCCTTGGGCTAAATCCTTTATATGCAGCAGGTCTTTGTTTAATCGCAAATACTGCACCAGTAGCGTTCGGAGCGATGGGGATTCCGATTACAGTTGCTGGACAAGTGACAGGCATTGATCCGCATAAAATTGGACAAATGGCTGGGCATCAATTACCGTTCTTATCTTTATTTGTTCCGTTCTTTATCGTATTTTTAATGGATGGCTTTAAAGGAGTAAGACAAACGTGGCCTGCTTTATTTGTAGCGGGTAGTTCATTTGCAATTACACAGTTTATTACAGCGACGTTTTTAGGACCAGAACTTCCGGATATTACGTCAGCGCTTGTAAGTTTAGTAAGTTTATCGCTATTCTTAAAAGTTTGGCAGCCGAAAGAAATTTATCAAACTAAGCAAGCGAATAGTGAAGTAGCAGCAACGACGACGGCGACATCTATGCCGAAACTAACGGTAGGAAAAGTAGTAAAAGCGTGGTCTCCGTTCATTATTTTGACTGTGATGGTAGTCATCTGGAGCCAAAGTTTCTTTAAAGCGTTATTCGCTCCGGGCGGCGCTTTAGAAAGTCTCGTATTTAAATTTGAAGTTCCAAGCTTGCACAATTTAGTAATGAAAGCAGAGCCTATTGTAAATAAACCAACACCTTATGAAGCAATCTTGAAATTAGATATTTTATCAGCGACTGGAACAGCAATTTTAATTGCTTGTATCATTTCTATCTTTATTTTGAAAATGAGTGCAAAAGATGCAGTAGCAACATTTAAAGAAACGTTAAATGAACTAAAAATGCCAATTCTATCTATTGGATTCGTATTAGGATTCGCATTTATCGCAAACTATTCTGGTCTATCTTCTACATTAGCGTTAGCACTTGCAGGAACTGGCGGATTATTCCCGTTCTTCTCACCATTCTTAGGATGGATTGGCGTATTCTTAACAGGATCAGATACGTCAGCGAACGCACTGTTCTCGAATTTACAAGCAATTACAGCGCAGCAAGTCGGTGTATCTGAAGTGCTTCTTGTTGCAGCAAATACAACGGGCGGTGTAACAGGTAAAATGATTTCTCCGCAATCAATTGCGATTGCTTGTGCGGCAGTTGGACTTGCTGGGAAAGAGTCAGATTTGTTCCGTTTTACATTGAAGCATAGTTTATTCTTCGTTACTATTGTTGGGATTATGACGTATGTGCAGGCTTATTATTTAACTTGGATGATTCCGTAAACAACAAAAGAAATAAACTTTGCATTTTTCAGATTATAGTGTATGATGGGAAAGTATTGAAAATTAAATCAGTGATAAACTAGGGGTGCCTAACGTATGCGTAGGCTGAGAGAGAAGCGTGTGAACTTCTTAACCCTTTGGACCTGATCTGGCTCGTACCAGCGTAGGGAAGTTAACGGCTTTACATAATTATGTCTTTATGAGCCAGGTCCTTATTCTTTTATGGACCTGGCTCTTTTTATTTTGGCATGCGCTGGCCATATCTCGTCCTTGTCACGAACAGGGGGGCAACAAAAGTTATGAAACAGTCTGTTTCAGCTGAGCAAATTGAATTGAAATCGAGTTTACCAGGAAGTAAGAAAGTGTATGTGGATGGAACACGTGAAGGTATGAAAGTACCAATGCGCGAGATTGAACAAAGCGATACGAACGGTGTTCAAAATCCGCCAATCCGTGTGTATGATACGAGTGGACCTTATACAGATCCAGAGTATAAAGTGGAGCTGGAAAAAGGGATTCCAACGCCGCGCCACTCTTGGACCTTGGGGCGTGGTGATGTGGAAGCTTATGAAGGACGCGAAATTAAACCTGAGGATGACGGTGTGAAAGTAGCTTCAAAACATACACCTGTTTTCCCGCAAATGGATCGTAAGCCGCTTAGAGCGAAGCAAGGTGCAAATGTTTCGCAAATGCATTATGCGCGTAATGGCATTATTACGTCTGAGATGGAATATGTTGCGATTCGTGAAGGGGTAGAGCCTGAATTTGTTCGTAAGGAGATTGCAGAAGGTCGTGCGATTTTGCCGGCGAACATTAACCATCCTGAAGCGGAACCGATGATAATTGGACGTAATTTTCACGTGAAGGTAAATGCAAATATCGGAAACTCTGCTGTATCGTCTTCTATTGCAGAAGAAGTAGAGAAGATGACGTGGGCGACTCGCTGGGGTGCAGATACGATTATGGATTTATCTACAGGTAAAAACATTCATACAACACGTGAGTGGATTATTCGTAATGCTCCGGTACCAGTTGGAACTGTGCCAATTTATCAAGCGCTTGAAAAAGTAAACGGAATTGCAGAGGATTTAACGTGGGAAGTGTATCGTGATACGTTAATTGAGCAGGCGGAGCAAGGCGTTGATTACTTCACGATTCACGCTGGTGTATTACTTCGTTACATTCCAATTACTGCAAAGCGTATGACAGGTATTGTTTCGCGCGGTGGTTCAATTATGGCGCAGTGGTGTTTATTCCATCATAAAGAAAACTTCCTATATACTCACTTTGAAGAGATTTGTGAAATTATGAAGCAGTACGATGTTTCATTCTCTCTTGGAGATGGATTACGTCCAGGTTCTATTGCAGATGCAAATGACGAAGCGCAGTTTTCTGAGCTTGAAACACTTGGTGAATTAACAAAAATTGCTTGGAAACATGATGTGCAAGTTATGATTGAAGGACCTGGGCATGTACCGATGCATTTAATTAAAGAAAATATGGAGAAAGAACTTGATATTTGTCAGGGTGCGCCGTTCTATACACTTGGGCCGTTAACGACAGATATTGCACCAGGTTATGATCATATTACTTCAGCGATTGGTGCTGCGATGATCGGCTGGTTTGGAACGGCGATGCTTTGTTATGTAACCCCGAAAGAACATTTAGGTTTACCGAACAAAGATGATGTTCGCGAAGGGGTTATTACGTACAAAATCGCTGCGCATGCAGCCGACCTTGCGAAAGGGCATAAAACGGCTCATCAGCGTGATGATGCACTTTCAAAAGCACGATTTGAATTCCGTTGGCGCGACCAATTTAATTTATCTTTAGATCCTGAACGCGCGATGGAGTACCATGATGAAACGTTGCCAGCAGAAGGGGCGAAAACAGCGCATTTCTGTTCAATGTGTGGCCCAAAGTTTTGTAGTATGAGAATTTCACATGATATTCGTGAATATGCGAAAGAAAATGACTTAGAAACGACAGAAGCAATTGAAAAAGGAATGAAAGAGAAAGCGGTAGAATTCAAAGAAACTGGTAGTCACTTATATCAATAACACGTTACACCTCTTTACTTGATTGATCACACTGTACCTAACTTAAATATAGAAGAAGCCCCCTTTGCTAAGACGGTAGCAAAGGGGGCTTCTGTCGTCTATCCCGCTATTTGTGGGCAGTAAAACTCCCACCTCAAAATTCGGCTGGAGCAAGGAAGTTAGGTGGGAGATAAACTGCCCGTAAACGCCCGATTGGTGCGGGCTAATAATCAGTGGGGGATGAACACCTACCCACTGATTAAAGTTTCACTTTATAAGGTGAAGAATAATTGTACCCAGTAGTATAAGAGGAATAATGTGACGACTGTTGTGAGTGGGATTACGATGAGAGATACGCTTAAATAATCTTTCCATTTCACTTTAATTTTGTTTTGTCTTAAGATATACATCCAAATGAGGGAAGCTAGTGTACCGATTGGTAATAATAGTGAACCGATGTCACTACCGATGATATTTGCGAGATAGATAGTTTTTAATGTGACTGGATCTAGTCCCATTTCTGTTAATGTGATTGTACCAATCATAAGTGCAGGGTGGTTATTGAAGACGTTAGAGAGGAGGGAAACGAGTCCGCCCATTGCAAAGCTGGCATAGAGTAGATGCTGACTTACAACTGGTTCGAGCCAACTTACAAGTGCCGCTGTTAACCCTGCGTTATGAAGCCCGTAAATAATTACATACATAGAGAAAGCGAAAATTAAAATGTGCCACGGTGTCTTTTTCAAAATATCGACTGGGTTTGTTCGTAAGTAGTACCATCTCCAGATGAGAAGAACGAGTGAACCGAGTACGGCAACGATTTCGATTGGAATCGATAAGAAGGATGCAACGAATAGAAGACAGCGCATAAGGAAGACGAAGCCTAATACTTTTAACATGAATTTCGTACGTTTTTGTTTCGTATTAACAGAATTTTGTCCTTTTAACGGATGGAAGTTTTTCGTGAAGAAAATTTCTTCAATATCATATGAAGAAACAGGCAATCTTTCTGGAATTTTTTTCTTTAAAACTGTATACATGAGCCATGACATAAACAGTAGCCCTAATGTCGCAGGTACAAACATCATAGCTGTATGCATATAAAGAGTCATATTAACAATATTTAATGCGATTAAGTTTACGATATTACTTACACCGATTGGTGCACTAGATGCAGTGGCAATTAAAGCACCGCTTAATAAATAAGGGATTTGTTGATGAGGTTTTAATTGAAGGTTTTTCAGAAGTAAAATCAAAATCGGTGTTGTAATTAAAATACTACCGTCATTATTAAATAAAAGAGTCATAAGAAAACATAGTAATTGAATGTACCAGTATAGGCGTCGTCCGGAACCTTTCGCTAAATTTGCGAGCTTCGCTGCGGACCAGTGGAAGAAGCCGAAGCTTTCTAATATAACCGCCATAACGATGGTCGCTAATATCGTTATAGAGGCACCGCCGATTTTACTTATAATGTCCATGACGTCTGGTTTTGATACAAGTCCAGTAATGAGGATAATGCTAGCGCCGACTGCTGCCGGCCACGCCTCATTTAAACCGCGAGGTCGCCAAAAGATAACAATCATCGTTAAGAAGAATACAATAATAGTAATCCATATTTCAATGCTCATATTTAACCTACCTTTCTATTTTCCCTTGAACAAATGTAGCTTGTCTCAAGTTTATATAGCATTATATTCAAAAGAAAATAAGAAGAACTAGGCATCTACCTTAATCTAGTGAATATGTGTATTTAGAGCAATAAGGCAAGTATAAGGGGTAGTGTAATAACTATTAGGAGAGGAGTCTAATAAATTAGGGGCATTCTATGTGTGAATGCCCCTAATTTACTATTTTTCCTTTAAAAATGTTCGATCTTTTAAGAATAAATTCCAGAAGAAAATAAATCCTGGTAGTAAAATTGCAATCCCGATTGCGTAAAGAATAAGAAGTGCATAGAATGTTTCGACCGTCGTAAAGCTTGTAAATACAGTTACGTCCGGGTAAATGATATAAGGTAAATGGGCGACGCCGTAAGCGTAGCTTGCAAATGCATATTGAGCGACGACAGCTAAAACTGCAATGCGAGGAAAGCCTAGTGTGCCATATTTCTTATTTGTCCACCAAAGGGAAGAGTATCCGATAACAAATAAAATGATAGAGACTGTAAACCATGGGAATTGCTTTATTAGTCCTTGCATAAGCCAGTGTGTTTCAGGGTCCATTACAACGAGAGCGATAATAGCAGTCACGAGCGTTGCAGGACCAAGTATGATGGCATTTCTTCTATAAATTCGGTACGTATCTTCAGAACCTTGTTCCCTAGCAAAATCAGCAAGAAAGAGAGATGATAGAAATAGTTCCGAAGTTAGTCCGAAGAGCATATAACAATAAATAACGGGACTAGAAAGAAGTTTTCCGTAAAGGAGCACTTCTTTTCCTTCAGACATCGTAATATAGGCACCTTCTGTAACTGGCAGAACGGTAATTAATAGAGCTGGGATTAAGAGCCCGGTAATACCTGAAATAATCCGAAGAAGGTGTTGGTATTTTGGCAGGGAGTAAGCAAATACCATAAATGTACTACGAATCGCAACGAGTACTAAAATTAACATAACTGGTACAAACATAACGGTTGCAAGGGTAAAGGCCGCTTTTGGGAAGAAACCGAGAAAAGCAACGACGACAAAGACAAGAAACGTATTTGTTACTTCCCAAGTAGGTGATAAGTACCGATTAGCAAGCTTGGCAGCAAGCGTCGGGTGTTTAGCGTATACCATGCCCCAAAAACCAGCTCCAAAATCAATAGACCCTAGTATGCTATATACGAAAATAAGAGCCCATAAGATGATGATTGCAATGCTTTCCTCATGCACGAGAATCGCCTCCTTCGTGATGTAAATCATTCTTTAACGGATGTTTCTTAAAGAATGTCCGTAGTACAAAGACTGTTAAAATACCGAGTCCGATATATAAAATGATGAATAAAACAAATAAAGGACCGACGAAATCAGCGCGCGTAGAAGCATCTACCGTGCGTTGCATGCCATAAATTGTCCATGGCTGACGACCACTACAACTAAAAATCCATCCGAATTCAATACCGAGCAACATAACGGGTCCACAGGCGGCAGCTCCCCAAAGAAGCCACTTCGGTAACTCTACTCCTTTTTTTCGGTAAACGAAGTACCAATATAAGAGGGCAATAGCTGCAACTGCAAAGGTAAAGGCAGCGGTGCCGACCATTAAATTGAACAGTGTATGTGTGTAAAATGGTGGCCATGTTTCTTGCGGGAATTCCTTTAGACCTTTTACAACGGTGTTAGGGTCTAGTCCCACTAATAAGCTAAGCATGTTCGGAATTTCAAGGGCATAGTTTAGTTCAAGTGTGTTAGGGTCCACAACCCCGCCAATCGATAAAGGCGCGTGTGATGTCGTTTCAAACAAAGCTTCAGCAGATGCTAGTTTTTCAGGTGAATGTTTATGTAAGGCAATAGCAGATTCGTGTCCTGAAAGCCACATCGTAGCACCTGTGATAAATGTAACGACAAGCCCTAACAGTAATCCTTTTTTATGGTAAGCAATTTCACGAGCACTTAAATTTTTCTTTAATAATTTAAATCCAGCGATAGAAGCAATAACAGCTGCTCCAGTTGTATAGGCCGTAATAACGACGTGGAATGCACTTGTGCCAAAGCTCGGATTAAAGAAAGCTTTCCACGGATCAACGTTAAAAACTGAGCCATCTGGATTCATTGAAAAGCCCGCAGGTGTATTCATCCATGTGTTTGCCGATGTAATAAGCACGGCAGATGCAGTGGCGCCAATCATAACGAAAAATAGCGAGATTAATCTCATAACTGGAGGTAGTTTATCAGCCGCATATACGTAAATAGACATGAATAAGGCCTCTAAAAAGAAGGCGAAAATCTCAATTTGAAACGGAACGGAAATAACTTGCCCAACAATTTTGGCGAAACCAGGCCAAAGAAGTGAAATTTGTACACCAACAATTGTTCCAGTTGGAATTGCTACACCGAGAAGGATAGCAAAAGCCTTTGTCCATCTTTTTGCCATAATGGCATAGTCGGAATCTTTCTTCCAGTGATAGAGTATTTCACTTATAAAAATCATTAAAGAAAGCCCGACTCCAAGCGTTGCAAAGATAATGTGGAATGCTAATGAAGAACCAAAAAATGCCCTTGCTAATGTTACGGTATCCATATGTATACTCCCCTTCTTTTTGCCATTATTTTCTGATTGAATTGGAAAATTTATTCAAAAAACTACCAAAAATATATATGTATTTAAAAAATGAGTACGGTAATATAATATTTAAATATTCTAAAGAGAAAGACATTGATATTTGGTAATATTTTATTTGTTTTTTAGGGCTGAATCTTTTATAATCTTTTATGCGAACGTAAGTTCTATTTCCAGGATGAAGAAGTTTATGTGAAATGGAGAGGGTGTTTTATGTATCCTGAAGTCATTAAAAAGATGGCATTTTCAAGAGAGCATAGAGATTTATTATTAAAGTTGTATAATAAAGAAATTACGCGTCGTGAATATGATCGACTTGTGGAATCGCTATATAGGCCTGCTAAAGAGGCTTGCGAAGGATAAGGTGGGAGAGACAATCTAAAGGATTGTCTTTTTTATATTTGCGTATGTTCTGGTAAAATTAAGGTTAGCCTTAAAAGGAGGTGAAAAGCTTGCGAAAACGTTTATATATAGGGATTGGGGTTATTCTCTTAATCGCTTTAGGTGGAGTTGTATTTTGGTCAGCTTTACAAGGAAATCGTACCGAGCATTTTGTTTTACGACATATGGTGAATGAAAATGGAACACTTGCAACGTATCGCTTAGAGGATACAAAGGCAGGTAAGGGTGAAGCGAAGGGTCGTGAAGCTTTATCAGAATCTGCAGGGTTATGGCTACAATATACACTTGATAAAGATGATCAAGCTTTATTTGATGAACAAGTGAAGGTTATTCAAAATAACTTTGTACACAAGGATCGCATCGTTATATGGAAAATCTCTGAAAAGGGAGAAATGCAGTCAGCTACTAATGCACTTATCGATGATCTTCGTATTATAGAACAATTATATCGTGCTTATGAAATGTACAAGGAAGATCGCTATAAAAACCTTGCAGATCAATTGAGTGATTCTGTACTTCGTTATAATAAAAAAGGTAATTATTACGTTGATTATTACGATGCAGATACAGGGAAACAAAATAACTTTGCAACAACATCTTACATAAATCCGCATGCATTCTCTTATATGAAAAAGTATGGAAAAATTTCTGCACAGCAGTATCAGGAAGTTGTTCAGTTTTTAGCGGATTATCCAAGGCAGGGCTGGGCATTCCCGAAAGAGTATAAAGATGATGGGACATTTACGTACGATAAAGAAGTGAATCTTATTGATCAATCATACGTCGCTTATCATCGTAGTTTAGGCGGTCTTTCATCAGATGCTTATTTGGAATTTATAAAGAAGAAATTTCGCGAAGACGAAAAGTTATATGGTCGTTATAACTTAGAAACGGGAAAACAAGCTGTGAACTATGAATCACCAGCATCTTACGGATTAACAATTTTGTACGTACTACAAACAGGTGATACAAAGTTTGCGAAGGAATTGTATGAGCGGATGACTACATTCCGAAATGATAATGTATTTAGTAGATATTATGGTGGATATGTAACAGGTGAGAATAATAATACACATATTTTCGATAACGTATTGCCGCTTTTAGCGGAAATGGAATTGGATAAGAGTAAAAAATAGAAGGTGCCACCCTATGGGGATGGTACCTTTTATTTGTGTCTTTATTTGTTTGTAAAGCGATATAATTTTACGCCCTAATATTGGAGAAGTAATCAATCACGAATTCACGAAATTGCTGGGCGGTGTTTGATAAATAGCGCTTCTTCGACCAACTTAAGCCGATAGTTCGTTCGCAATTAGGTTCAATAATACGTAACTTATTTGATGCTAAAGTAGAGTTTTTTAATAAAGTTAAACTTGGGACAAAGGCGATGCCAAGACCTTGCTTAATGAGATCGCTAATCACGGTTGGTTCATCTACTTCAAAAGCGATATGTGGAGTGAAACCAGCTTTTTTACAAAATTCATCTGTTAAGTGCCGAAATCCGTAACCAGTGTTCATACTAATAAACGATTCGTCTTTTACTTCATGCAAATAGATACTTTCGCGGTTTGATAACCGATGTCCTGAAGGAACAGCTAAGAAAATTTCTTCTGTGATAAGTGGTTCCCAAACCATTTCCTCGCCTTCAATTGGTACAGAGGAGATACAAAAATCAATTTCCATATTATCTAGTTGCCGCTTCATAGAAGGAGTAGATGCGAGAAATTGTTGGAATCGAACGTTAGGATGTTCTAGTAAAAAAGAACCGAGTAGCTCGGGTAATATTCTTGGAATAGAAACTGCAAGTGTAATAGAGCCTTGTTGTAATTCAGCTAAATCTTTAATTTCGCGTTCCCCTTCACTTAATTCATGAAAAATGCGTTCTACTCGTTTTAAAAATACTTTGCCGAAAGAGTTTAATGTAATCTGTCGACCTTGGCGATCAAATAAGGGGACGCCTAAGTCCTTTTCTAGTCTAGCGATTGTTTTACTGAGTGAAGGCTGCGCGATATGCAATTCTTCAGCTGCTTTTGTCATATGTTCTAGTCGTGCGACTGTCTGAAAGTATTTTAATTGAAGAAGTTCCACTTCGAATCTCCTTTCTATAGACCAAAAGGAATGAATTGATAATTAAAGATGTATTATACAGTATGGAAAGTGACGTGTATAGTAAATCTGTTAAACCATTCGAAGGGTGTTAAATTAGGAGAAGGAGTATGTTTCATGAAGGGAATTCAACTTATATTTAAAGATTGGAAGGCGATGTGGAACCATAAACATGGACGTATCGCTTTAATTTTTTTATTAATCGTTCCTTTAATTTATTCAGGATTCTTCTTAGCTGGATATTGGGATCCGTACGGAAAATTAGATAAATTACCTGTTGCAGTTGTTAATTTAGATAAGGGTGCTGTGATGGATGAAAAAACAATCCAGGCTGGAGACGATTTTGTTAAAAATTTAAAAGAGAATAAGGAATTGGCGTTTCATTTCGTATCAGAAAAAGATGCTGATGAAGGGCTAAAAGAAGATAAGTATTATATGGTGGTTACGATTCCGGAGGAGTTCTCTAAAAAGGTAAGTACACTAATGGATGAGAAACCAGAGCCGGCACAATTGCAGTATAAAGTAAATCCAGGTAAAAACTTTGTAGCAGCTCAAATTGGAACGACAGCTGTTGAAAATATGAAAACAAAAATCTCAAATAGTATTACGAAATCTTATACAGAAGGTGTCTTTTCAAAGTTTCAAGATTTGGCACAAGGGTTGAGTGATGCAAGTAATGGCGCTGAGAAGTTACATGAAGGAACGACGGATGCAAAAAATGGGGCGAATCAGCTTACAGATGGTATTCATCGTTTAAATGATGGAACAGTGAAGTTAAAAGAAGGAAGTGATAAGCTTGCCTCTAGTCAATCGGCCTTAACTGGGGGAGCAAATGAGCTTAGTCAGGGAGCGACATCACTTCATAATGGTATGGAGCTGCTAGCACAGGGTGAGAAGTCTTTACAATCAGGAGTTAGTGAATTAAGTGCTGGTACAAATGAATGGGTGAACGGAAGTGAGAAACTTGCTGAAGGGCAAGTGAAAGCGGACAATGCAGCAAATAGTGTAAAACAACAATTAGAAGAGTACGTGAAAAGTCATCCAGAAGTGCAGCAAGATCCTGCTTTTCAAAAGATCATTGCTACTTCTAACGGATTAGCTAAAGCAACAAACACTTTAAATAATAGCCAACAACAATTGACACAAGGTGCGCGGAAGCTTACTGATGGTCAGCATAAGATTGAGGAAGGCATGAATACATTCGGAGTTAAGTTAAACGAAGCTACCGCTGGAACGAAAAAGATAGCAGATGGTACTTCGAATTTAGCTGATGGATTTACGAAGTGGGGAAATGGATTTACATCATTACAAGAAGGTGTAAATCACCTTGCGAGTGGCGGAACAGAGCTGAATCATGGTGCTGATAAGTTAACGAACGGACTTGTTAAACTTGACGATGGTGCGAAAGAACTTTCTACGAAATTGGGAGAGGGCGCAGAGAAGATAGCGGATGTTCGCAATGATGATGCACGCAATACGATGTTCTCAGAGCCGGTTCAATTAGTGAAGTCGACAGTTTCTGATGTGCCTAACTACGGTTCAGGTATTGCACCATACTTTTTATCACTGGCATTTTATGTTGGCGGAATTATGGCATCGAATATTTTACCTCTTGGCCGTAGACAAAATATGAAGGTAAGCGGAACAGTACATTTTATTAATAAACTAGGATTAGTATATTTAATTGGACTCATTCAAGCACTACTTGTAGATGTGGTAGTGTTAGGAGTTATGAAATTAGAAGTTGCAAGTGTATCACTCTTTGTTTTATCAAGTATTGTTATTTCCTTTACGTTCATGACATTTATTCTTATGTTAGTAACGGTATTCGGCATTGTTGGGAAGTTCGCAGCGGTAACGCTTCTCGTTCTTCAATTAGCGACGAGCGGAGGTACTTTCCCAGGAGAATTAAATATAGCTGTTCTTAGCAAAATTGGACAATTTCTCCCAATGTCTCATTCTCTTAGAGGGTTACAAGATGTGATTTCTTTGGGCGATTGGTCGCAATTACAAATGCAAATTTTAATATTGTTATGCTATCTCGTTGTTGCTGGCGGAATCACATGGGTTACGAGTCATATACAGCATAAGGAAACGAATGCAGAGCAAGTTTCTTAATAAAAGAAGCTATCCGAATAAAAGGTTTTATTATGACCTTTTCGGATAGCTTTTTCTTATTTCTTTTCCATAACTGCAAAGTAGTTATTTTCATTATCAGCAAAGTTGAATGCTCTACCAGTAGGTAAATCTACAACTTGTCCAACTGTAACACTTTTCTCAGAAAGATCTTTATACAGTTGATCTAAGTTATTAGAGAAGAACATAAGTGAAGGGGTATTTAAGTTTAATTCAGGTTGCATCTTCGCAATTAACGCCTTATCGTGAAGGACGATGCTTGTTCCAGCTTCTTTTGCCGGCGCAATTTCAATCCAGCGAAATCCTTGACCGTTATTTTCTTCTGCAACAATTTGGAATCCTACTGTTTCTGTCCAAAATTGTACTGATTCATCTTGGTTATTTACATATAACATAATTTGTCCAATTTGATTAATCATAGGTGTGTCCTACTTTCTTTTCTTGTATGGAATTCTATCCCGCATTAACGGGCAGTAAGACCCCTACCTCAAAATTCAGCAAAAGAAATGAAGTTAGGTGGGGATCGGGCTGCCCGTAAATGCCCGATTGGTGAGGGCTGATGATCAATGGGGGATGAAGAACCCCTCCACTAATTAAAGTTTCACTTTATTATATCAAAGATATGGTTTGAATACCTTTTCGTGATTTTTTCGAATGGCAATCTTCGCCCATCTCATATTTGTCGTAGGGGAAGGCCCTGTAACCCACGTGTGAAATGGTAGTATGCTACCAATGACCATTGCTGAAATAGAGATTGTGGTCGTTAATATAAATAGTAATAGGCTATATAATATTGTGTTTTCTTGCAATGCGAATAAGGAAAGAAATTTTGTACATAGTTGCAAGAAGAAAAAATGAGCTAAATAAGCGCCATACGTGTAATTCCCGATAAAACGTAAAGCTTTATATAAGAAACCACGTCGCTGTACAATTGTAATAGATAACACGTACAGTATCATAATTTCACAAACAATATATAAAAACATGGACGGTTTTAAATAAGTAGAAACCGTTAAATGAATAGAATTGGCGCCGTAAAAACTAAATAACTCATAATTGATGAATAAAAATAAGATGAAAAATAGTATTGTGATAAGCGGAACATGTTTCATGACAAATATACGCCAAGTTTTTAATGCTACAGCAGCTATTCCTCCCATGACGAAATAGAATGAGTAGAAGAAGAAGGAACGATCTGTATAATGTAAAATGGTTGAACTAGTCAGTTTCTCTCCATTAAAAATGTAGTGAGAAGAGTACCACATTAAGAAGAAATATAGACAAGCGAAAATGGTCATATATTTATATATGTCTTTTTTATTTTCTGTTCGTTTTTGAAACCAATAAAATAGTGTGCATAGTAACGGGAATAATAAGTGAATTTGGAACATCATAATAACGTACCAAAGATGAGGTGCAGCTGTTCCGAGTAATAAACTTTTTATTCCGCCTTGTAGTGTAATGACATCGTTTGTTGTTAATAGGTAAAGAATAGACCAGAAGAAATAAGGAATGAGTAAATGTGCGGCTTTTTCATAAATATATTCTCTGTAAACGAGTTGCTTCGTATATAGCCGAATTAAATGGAAGCCGACGATAAATATGAATGCAGGTGCTGAAAATTTTGCAAGATTAAATAGCATGCCCATAATGAGGGATTGCTCGAGTAAGACATTTCCTTGATTCATTGTATATAATAAGGAACTTTGCAAAACGACAGCAAGAAATGCAATGCTTTGCAAAACTTTGAATTCTGGTGCGCTTTGAGTCATTGTATCCATCTCCTTTTCCATACATGATTATAGTACGGAGAATGGATAATGGATGTGGAATATTTGTGAAGATTATAACAAAATTGTGGCGGGATGGGATTATATCGACGTTTCGACAAATAACAACAAAAAAGAGGATGCTCCACCGAGCATCCTCTTTCTATATATTAAGCAAATTTATTTTTGATCCAGTTTTTACCTTCTACAAGGCGAGCTGTCATTACGGCACAAGCGTTATCTCCTGTTACGTTTAACACTGTTGCAGGAGGATCGATGATTGTACTAATTGCTGCGATAATTGGCAATGCTTCTGGTGGGAATCCGTATAGAGAAACGATTAACATTTCACCAATCATACCTCCGCCCGGAATAGCACCCATTACTGTTCCTACTAATAGAGAAACAACAAGTGCAATTGCTAATGTTTTCGGTCCTTCGAATTCCATGTTGAAAATACCGAATAAGAAAGCAATTTTTAATACCCCGCCTAAAACAGATCCGTCTTTATGAAGTGTAGATCCAAGAAGGACAACTGTTTCACGAACGTCAGAAGAAATACCCATTTTCTTCGTTGCTTCTAAGTTCGCTGGAATACTTGCGGCACTACTACAAGTTGCAAGTGATGTAACTGTAGGAGAGACCATGTTCTTCCAAAATACTTGTACACCTTGTTTGCGACCTGCAAGGTACGCATAGAATGTAAAGAATACAAAGAAGTAAATAAGAGAAGCTGGATAGTATACCATTGCTGCTCGGAAGTAAGTTCCAAGAAGTTGTGGTCCGAATTCACCAACTAATGCTGCGAAGTAGGCAGCTAGTCCGATTGGAGCGTAGTACATAATGAAAGATACGACTTTCATTGAAATTTCTGCACCAGCTTGTAGGAATGTAGCGAATGGTTTCCCTTTTTCACCAACTGCTGAAGTTGCAACCCCCATTAAGATAGAGAAGAAAATAAGAGCTAGCATGTTCTCGCGAGATAGTAACTTTGAAAAGTCTGATACTGTTATGATACCAACAATTTGATCAGCAACACTAACTGCTTTTTCAGCTTTATCAGGCTGCGTTAGTTCTAATACAACACCTTGTGCTGGCGGGAATACTTTCACGATAATAATCATAAAAATAGCAGCTAAAATACTTGTAAATAAGAAAGTTCCAGCCATACTAGACATAATTTTACCGAAACGTTTTAATCCATCCATATTAGCAATAGATGACGCGATGCTAAAGAACACTAACGGTACAACAATCGTAAACATTAAGTTTAAGAAAATGTCACCAAGCGGCTTTAAAGCAACTGCATCGGCACCCATGAAATAACCAATGAAACCACCAATTAGGATAGAAGATAATAAAATAAGCGGAAAGCGATATGCCTTCATAAATATATCCTCCTATCGATTATAAAAAATCATACTGAATCATTATAGCGAGTTAGAGACTTCTTTACTAGGAAAATACGGATAGATGGAATAGCGTGAAAACCGAGAAATTTTTGTTTTTAAGCTCGGCATACAGTTAGAAATCTAGACATATATATTTGTAACCTAGTGGTGGCAAGGGCTACACCATAACTTAGGTTTGGAAAAAGGGGGAGGGGAGCGAGATGAATATTTTACTTTGCTGTGCAGCGGGAATGTCTTCCAGTTTGATTGTTACAAAAATGGAGAAAGCAGCAGAGGCAAGAGGGATACAGGTAAAGATTTGGGCAGTATCAGGTTCAGAAGTGCGAAATCATATTGATACTGCAGATGTACTTTTACTTGGACCGCAAGTACGTTATTTATTACCGAAAATGAAAGAATTATGTAAGGACAAGGGAATACCTGTTGATGTCATTCAATCTGTCCATTACGGGCTTTGTAATGGAGAAGCTATCTTGCAAGCAGCTTTGTTAATGAAACCATGAGGAGTGTGGGATAGATGATAGGGTTTTTAGAGAAATATGTGATGCCAGTGGCAGGGAAGGTTGCAGAACAGAGACATTTGCAAGCGATTCGTGATGGAATTGTTTTAACGATGCCTTTCTTGATTATTGGATCATTTTTCCTTATTATTAGTGCATTACCAATACCAGGATATAATGATTTTATGGCAGGTTTATTTGGTGAGAATTGGCAGAGGGCTTTAGGGTATCCAGTTAGTGCAACTTTTAATATAATGGCTTTAATAGCTGTTTTTGGAATCGCTTACAGACTTGGAGAATATTATAAAGTGGACGCTTTAGCATCCGGAGCATTGTCGCTTGTGACGTTTTTACTTGCAACTCCATTTCAAGTTGCATATATTATACCAAGCACGAAGGAAAGTGTGATTGTAGATGGAGCAATCCCAGCGGCGCTAATGGGAAGCCAAGGTTTATTTGTAGCGATGATTATTGCAATTATATCTACTGAACTTTATCGGTTTATTGTACAAAAAAAGATGATTATAAAGATGCCGGAGACAGTTCCACCAGCTGTGACACGTTCATTTGCGGCACTT
The DNA here is from genome assembly GCF_025809295.1 of Bacillus sp. 41-22. Lineage (NCBI taxonomy): Bacteria > Bacillati > Bacillota > Bacilli > Caryophanales > Bacillaceae > Bacillus > Bacillus sp. 41-22. The sequence goes on along the minus strand of NZ_CP084035.1, from coordinate 4,961,386 downwards.
GTTCCAGGTTTTATTGTTGTAACGGTTATTTGGATTTTGCGCTTAATTATAGAAAATACTTCTTTTGGCAGTATCCATAATATTGTGGGGCAAATTTTACAGGAACCACTTAGTGTACTTGGTGCTAGTCTTTGGGGCGCAATAATAGCAGTTATTCTCGTTCATGTTCTTTGGTCGTGTGGAATTCATGGTGCTACTATTGTTGGTGGTGTAATGAGCCCCGTTTGGTTGTCGTTAATGGATCAAAACCGAGTTGCTTTCCAAGCAGGGCAAGATGTACCGAATACGATTACTGCACAGTTCTTTGATTTATGGATTTATATGGGCGGTTCTGGTGCAACACTCGCTTTAGTTGTAGGAATGTTACTATTTGCGCGAAGTCAGCAATTAAAAAGTTTAGGGCGATTGTCAATTGCACCAGGTATTTTTAATATTAATGAAATGGTGACTTTCGGTATGCCGATAGTAATGAACCCGCTTTTACTTATTCCATTTATACTTGTACCAGTTGTGTTAACGGTTGTTTCTTACTTTGCAATGGAATGGGGATGGGTCGCACGTCCGAGCGGAGCGGCTGTACCTTGGACGACACCTATTCTTTTTAGTGGATATTTAGGATCAGGCGGGAAAATTTCAGGTGTTGTTTTACAACTTGTTAACTTTGCACTTGCATTCTTTATTTACTTACCGTTCTTAAAAATATGGGATAAACAAAAAGTAGCGGAAGAAAAGGGGGAGTAAAGAACTAAAATGGATACGATAGAGACGAAAGCTTTTCACTTAATTTTGCATGGTGGTAATGCGAGAAGCTGCTCAATGGAAGCAATTGATTGCGCAAAGCGCGGTGAATTTCAGGAAGCAGAAGCGAAACTACAAGAAGCTTTAAATGAATTGCAAGAGGCGCATCGTTTACAAACAGAGCTCATACAGAAAGAGGCTGCCGGGGAAAAAACCGAAGTTACCCTTTTGATGGTGCATGCACAAGATCATTTAATGAACGCAATTACAGTGAAGGAATTGGCGAGTGAGTTTGTAGAATTATATAGGAAGATGTCGGTGGATGAATGAACCTTGCTTATGCGAGGTTTTTTTATGTTTTGCAAAGATACTGTTATGACGAAAAGAAGACCACTTACGCATGATTTTATTTATTATTTCCAAGTTTATGTAAAAATGAAAGTGTAAAGGGAGCTTCATTATATGGTTTATGATGACTTTATATCGGAAACGAAAAATAGCAAAATTAAATCGTCAATTAAGATAAAGTGAAACTTTAATCAGTGGGAGTTTTACTGCCCGGCGAATAGCGGGGTGAATAGACTATGTATGTGTGCTTACCATCAGTGGAGTGTTATAAGTTCCACTGATGGTATTTTTATATTAACAAACCTCCTTATTTGTGGATAAATATGGATGAGAATTAATCGATAGTAATAAATTCTCCTACACCACGAATTAATTTTTTTATATGCATACGTTCTGGTTTTAATACGCTTAGTATAGAATCAATGGCTTTTTGAGGATCGACAGATGTGCCGCAAGTATAACAATCAATTGCTGCAAATTTCTTTTCAGGATAAGTGTGAATAGAGAGATGGCTTTCTGATAATAAAATTAATACCGTAACTCCATATGGGTGGAATTCCTTTTTACTTACATTTAAAACGTGGGCACCAGAGCGATTCGCAGCGGAAACTAAATGATGTTCTAAAAAATGAATATCATTTAATAGAGAAAAGTCCACGCCCCATAAATCTACTATTATATGCCGACCAAATGTAGAATAGTCCATCTACTTGTACCCCCTTTGTTAAAATATCATCAAAATTGCATTTCTTGTTGATAGCAATGATGTAGGGTAAGGTCAGATTCTAAATTTAAAACGGCATTGTTACGGTGATCTAAATGTTCTTCTTTAAATTGAAATAAAGGAGCAAGAAGAGACGGTAATGTGCGAGGAGTTGGTACTACGTATAGTTGTTCAATTTGATTGAGTACATGTGAAGAGTTAGCAGCAATATGAAATCCCCAGTCAGTTCCGAAAGAAGGAACAATTATATGATAGTTTTTTACAGTTAATCCGGCATTTTCAATTGTATTACCGATACTCCAATATACAAGAGGTGCATCAGCAGGTGAATTAGATTGGCAAACAAATGCGCCATCCTCTGTTAGGAACGTAGCTATAAGGGCAAAGAGTTCACTTGTATATAAAGTGCTTAATACTTCTGTCGCTGGATCCGGAAAATCAATAATAATTACATCATATAAAGAGGAAGGAGATTTTAGGAATTCTTTTGCGTCACATACATGTACATTTGCACGATCATCAAAAAATGCGCGTTTGTTTAAAGCAACTAATTCTGGAACATTGCGAGCCATCTTAATCATTTCTTCATCTAAGTCGACGAGGTCTACATGAAGAACCGTTTCATATTTTAAAACCTCTCTTAAAGCAAGACCATCGCCACCGCCTAATATGAGAACACGCTTTGGATCTATTACCTTTGACATAATCGGATGAACTAGTGCTTCATGATAGATTTGCTCATCAACGGAACTAAATTGTAGTTGTTTATCCAAATATAAACGAATATCGCTTACTTGGAGTAAGTTAATGTTTTGATAATTACTTTTTTTTTCAAATAAACTTGTATGTTCGCCAGCTTGTATTTCTTTTAGCGAAATTTCATCCCATACATCTAAGCTGTGCGAATCTGTGGGTACTATTATTACATTTTCCGATTGTACTTGTTTATCGTGTTTGTCCTGTTTATCTGGTTTGTCTTGCTTATCGTGTTTATCTTGCTTATCGTGTTTATCTTGCTTATCGTGTTTATCTTGCTTGTCGTGTTTATCTTGCTTGTCGTGTTTATCTTGCTTGTCTTGTTTATCTTGCTTGTCTTGTTTATCTTGCTTGTCTTGCTTGTCTTGTTTATCTTGCTTGTCTTGTTTATCTGGTTTGTCTTGTTTGTCTTGTTTGTCTTGTTTGTCTTGTTTGTCTTGTTTGTCTTGTTTATCTTGTTTATCTTGTTTATCTTGTTTATCTTGCTTGTCTGGTTTACCTGGTTTACCTGGTTTGTCTTGTTTATCTTGCTTATCTTGTTTGTCTTGCTTATCTTGCTTGTCTTGTTTATCTTGCTTGTCTTGTTTATCTTGCTCGTCTGGCGTATCTTCAGTGTCCTGTTTGTCTAGTTTATACGTGTTTGAATCTAATTCAGAACCTTCTTCATGTTTATACCATTTATTTTGAACCTGTATTCTATAAATCTTCATTCTATTCTTTTTTCTATGCTTTGGCATTGGAATCCCCTTTCAAAATACTTTATTTTATTCTATTCTATGTAATTTAATAGAGTTTGACTGGACAATAACTAGACGAGTGTCTTGAATAGGTATTTGTTTTGATTTGAGTTGAAATATTATATTTTTTGGTACTATATTTTCACACTTTTAAAAAAATTAGTGTTTTTTTGTTTTAAACACAACTAGACAACTAAACACTAATCTATTTTCATACAGTTATGTGTTAAAAGTGAGGTGTTTTATAACACACTGTGTGTTTTTTTGGGGACACACTGATTGAAAGCGGTAACACACAAAGAAATCACTCGAAAAAACGCTGATTTTAGGCGTTTTGAAAAGTTGGCGCGGTAATTGCATTAATAAATAGCGTAAAGAAAAATAAAAAACATAAATTTTTTATACAACACAAGGGGGATTTATAAATGAATATTTTATTATGTTGTTCAGCAGGGATGTCTACAAGTTTACTAGTTACAAAAATGGAAGCGGCTGCAAAAGCTCGTGGTCTAGAAGGTAAGATTTGGGCTGTATCTGGGGATGCAGTAAAAAACAATATCGATCAAGCAGACGTACTATTATTAGGACCGCAAGTTCGTTACATGCTTTCTACAATGAAAACGCTTGCCGATGAGAAAAACGTTGGAGTCGATGTTATTAACCCAATGCACTACGGCATGATGAATGGAGAAGCAGTTTTAGATCACGCATTAACACTAAAAAAATAATTAGGGGGGAAGCGAAATGCAAAAATTTATTGCATTTATGGAGAAATATTTAGTTCCAGTCGCAGGAAGAATCGGATCGCAGCGTCATTTAGTTGCAATCCGTGATGGTTTTATCGCAGTTATGCCTCTTATTTTAGTTGGATCGTTTGCAGTACTTATAAATAATCTACCGGTTGATGCATTCCAAAAACTTATGAAGGGTGCATTTGGGGATGTTTGGAAAGATATCGGCGGTGGTATGTGGACAGGGTCCTTTGCAATATTAGCCCTCATAGCCGCAGTTGGGATAAGTTATAATTTAGCGAAATCTTACGGTGTAGACGCGTTGTCAGCAGCAATTATTACATTCGGTGCATTAATTATTATATCTCCGACAACGCCAAAAGAAGGCGGTATTGATTTAGCTTGGACAGGATCACAAGGTTTATTCGTTTCTATCATTGTAGCTCTTCTTGTAACCGAGGTATTCAGGTTCTTTGTTCAAAGGGATATTACAATTAAGATGCCAGATGGTGTTCCACCAGCAGTAATGAAATCCTTTGCAGCATTAGTACCAGCATTTGTTATTTTAATCGCAACAGCAAGTATTCAATTAGCTGTGAAATTAGCGGGAACAAGTATTCATAAAATCGTATTTGAAACAATTCAATTACCATTACAAGGTTTAGCAGGTACATTACCAAGTGCAATTATTGTTGCTCTACTTATTCACGTATTATGGTTCTTCGGATTACATGGCCCTAATATTATTGGTGGTATTATCGACCCAATCTATTTACCAGCACTAGAAAAGAACATTAAATTATTTAACGATGGTATGTCTGCATATGATGTACCGCACATTTTCACAAAGCCATTCTTTGATGTATACGTATACATCGGTGGATCAGGTGCAACATTAGCATTTTTAGTAGCAGTAATGCTTGTTGCAAAGAGTGCGCAACTTCGTGGTGTAGGTCGCGTATCTATCGGTCCTGGTTTCTTCAATATTAACGAACCAGTTATTTTCGGTACACCAATTGTATTAAACCCAGCGTTAATCATTCCATTCGTACTTACACCAGTTGTATTAGTTATTACTTCTTATACAGCAATTTCCTTAGGATGGGTGCCAAAAACAGTTGCTTTAGTTCCATGGACAATGCCACCAATCTTTAGTGGTTATCTTGTAGCAGGTGGAAGTATTGCTGGTGCTGCATTGCAGCTAGTAAACTTTGCAATCGCGGTAGTTATTTACTATCCATTCGTATTAATGTGTGACCGTACGTATGTACAAGCTGCGAAAGCTGAAACAAAAGGAAACGACAATTCAGTATCACTTTAAAAAGTGTTGTTCTGACGAGTTTTTATAGCTCGTCAGAACAACTAACTTTTATATCATGTTCAGAAAGATGAGACCCATCTACAAGAACACCAAACTATCATTAATAAAATAATAATTTAATAGAAATGTTCAAACTGAAGGGGTATTTAAATCGGTTGAACCATAATAGAGAGGGCGGTAATTATGATGACTACAGCAGAACAAATTCCATTCCAATTGATTTTAAATAGTGGTAATGCACGAAGCTTTGCAATGGAGGCACTTCAATTTGCCAAACAGGGGAAAATGGCAGAAGCTGATGAAGCGATGGTAAAGGCGAAAGAAGCGATTAATGAAGCGCATCATTTCCAAACAGAGCTCATACAATCAGAAGCAAGAGGGGAAAAAACAGAGATTAGTGTTCTTTTAATTCATGCGCAAGATCATTTAATGAATTCTATTACGGTAAAAGAATTAGCGGCAGAATTTATTGACCTTTATAAAAAGCTAGAAGCGAAAGGGGAATAAAGCATGACTGGAATTAAAATTGCTACAATCGGCGGTGGCTCTAGTTATACACCAGAGTTAATTGAAGGATTTATTAAACGTTATGACGAGCTTCCTGTTCGTGAAATTTGGTTAGTAGATATTGAGGCAGGAAAAGAGAAGTTAGAAATCGTTGGTGACTTAGCGAAACGTATGGTGAAAAAATCAGGTTTACCAATTGATATTCATTTAACACTTGATCGCCGTGAGGCATTAAAAGGTGCTGACTTCGTAACAACGCAGCTTCGCGTTGGTTTGTTAGAAGCACGTGCAAAAGATGAAGCAATTCCATTAAAATATGATGTAATTGGTCAGGAAACGAATGGTCCTGGTGGTTTGTTCAAAGCGCTGAGAACGATTCCTGTTATTTTAGATATTTGTAAGGACATGGAGGAACTTTGTCCGAATGCATGGTTAATTAACTTCGCAAACCCGGCTGGTATGGTAACAGAAGCTGTACTTCGCTACACGAACATTCAACGAGTAGTTGGTCTATGTAACGTTCCAATCGGAATTCGTATGGGTCTTGCAAGATTACTTGAAGTAGATGCAAGCCGGGTACACGTTGATTTCGCTGGTTTAAATCATATGGTATACGGATTAGATGTATACTTGGATGGCGTAAGCGTAATGGATCGTGTATTAGAACTTGTAACAGATCCAGAAAAGCAAATTACGATGGAAAACATTGCTGCGCTTAACTGGGAGCCAGACTTTATTCGCGGTCTTCGTGCAATTCCGTGTCCATATCATCGTTACTACTATAAAACACGTGAAATGTTGGAAGAAGAGAAAGCAGCTTCGATTGAAAAAGGTACACGTGCAGAAGTAGTAAAACAATTAGAAGATGATTTATTCGAGCTATATAAAGACCCGAATTTAGATATTAAGCCACCACAATTAGAAAAGCGCGGCGGAGCTTATTATAGTGACGCAGCATGTAGCTTAATTACGTCTATTTACAATAATAAAGGTGATATCCAGCCTGTTAATACACGAAACAACGGAACAATTGCAAGCTTGCCACATGATTCGGCTGTTGAAGTGAACTGTATTATTACGAAAGAAGGTCCAAAACCAATTGCGGTCGGAGATCTTCCAGTACCAGTTCGTGGTTTAGTACAGCAAATTAAATCATTTGAGCGCACAACAATTGAAGCTGCTGTTACAGGGGATTATCATAAGGCGCTGCTTGCTATGACAATTAACCCACTTGTACCATCAGATAAAGTTGCAAAACAAATTTTAGATGAAATGTTGGAAGCACATAAAGAACATCTTCCACAATTCTTTAAGAAGATAGAGAAATAAGAAGCGGCGCTGTTTAGCCCGCTTTTTTTAATTCTAGTAGGAGGTATTGCGATGATTAAACTAATTGTAAATGCAGATGATTTCGGTCTTACGGAAGGTACAAATTACGGAATTATTGATGGACATAAAAACGGGATTGTAAATTCAACGACGATGATGATGAATATGCCAGGGACAGAGCATGCCGTACGCTTAGCGAAAGAGTATAAAACGTTAGGGATAGGAGTTCATCTCGTATTAACGGCAGGAGAACCGCTTCTTAAAGACGTTCCATCACTTGTAAGTAGCGATGGATTGTTTCACAAACAAAGTGTTGTATGGGAAGGAAATATAAATCCAGAAGAGGTAGAAAAAGAATGGACTGCTCAAATTGAGAAGTTTTTATCTTACGGATTAACACCAACTCATTTAGATAGTCATCATCACGTGCATGGATTACCGCTTTTACACGACGTTCTTGAGAGATTAGCAAGTAAATATAATGTTCCAATTCGTCGTTGTGAAGAAGAGCGAGCGGTGCGCCCATTTTCAGATGTGTTTTACAGTGACTTTTACGCTGACGGTGTTACGGAAGATTACTTTGTGAAGTTAAAGGAAAGAGTGAAGGACGAGCAAACGGTAGAAATTATGGTGCATCCAGCTTATATTGACCCAGAGCTTGTGAAACGTTCTTCTTACGTAATGGATCGCGTGAAAGAGTTGCGTATTTTAACGGAGAGTGAGCTGCCTGAGGGAATGGAGCTTGTGAAGTTTTAATAGGAAAACGACGGCTAAATGGGGCCGTCGTTTTTTGTGCTTACAAAATGGATAGAACATATCCACCGAAGGCCCCGATTATAACGATAATCCAAGGTGGTGTTTTCCAAAAAGCGAGTAAGCAAAATAGAAGAGAAGCAAAAACGAAATCTACAGAATTCATAATTGTACTCGTCCAAATTGGATCATAAAAAGCTGCAAGTAAAACGCCGACAACGGCTGCGTTTACTCCAAGTAGTGCACCTTGTATGTAAGATACTCTCCTTACACTGTCCCAAAATGGTAAAACGCCAACAACGAGCAGGAAGGCAGGAAGAAAGATAGCGATCGTTGCAACAACTGCTCCGGCGGTTCCATTTAGCGCTGCTCCTATATAAGAAGCGAATGTAAATAGTGGCCCTGGCACTGCTTGTGTTAATCCGTATCCAGCAAGAAATTGTTCTTTTGTCATCATCCCGTTTTGTACAAACTCACTTTCAAGAAGAGGAAGTACGACATGCCCTCCGCCAAATACAAGTGCACCAGAGCGATAGAAGCTGTCAAATAAAGAGATGAAATAAGAGTATGGTCGTAACATCGGTAACAGTATTAATAGTCCGAAGAATAAGACGAGACAAGATATGGCTACCATTTTTGAAATAGGTACGTTTATTTTATGAGCTTGGCTAACTGGCCGGTCACGATATAAAAACCAACCGATGAAACCAGATACTATAATGAGAATTACTTGTGTCCAGCTACTTGGCCATAATAGGGCGATTGCGGCAGTTGCAATTGCGATTGTTGCACGGTTTCGGTCTGGTGTTAACTTTTGAGCCATTCCCCATATTGCATGAGCGACAATTGCGACCGCTACAAGTTTCAGTCCGTGAATCCAGCCAGTACTTCCAAGCTCGAATTGGTTAAGAAATGAAGCGAAGAAAACTAAAACGAGCACAGATGGGAGAGTGAAGCCGATCCATGAAATAATGGCTCCTAATAATCCGCCGCGCAATAAGCCAACTCCCATACCGACTTGGCTGCTAGCAGGGCCAGGAAGGAATTGACATAGCGCTACTAAGTCTCCGTAACTTCGTTCATCCATCCATTTTCTTTTTTGCACGTATTCATGATGAAAATAACCAAGATGGGCGACGGGACCACCAAATGAAGTAAGTCCTAATTTAAATGATACGAGAAAAATCTCTATTAATGATTGGAAAGAGTAGTTATTATTTTTCAAAATTTCCTCCTAGACTGTTTTTCTAAGTGCATTATACAAGAGGGAGTAAAGCAAAAGAAACGATTTTAATGTAAAGATTGTGTGAATCTTTTCTTCGTAATTAAAATTTGAAAAAGTCATAAATGATTATGTCTAAACCATAAAGTAGTAGAAGTAGTGCTGGGAAATTTATATGAGGAGAATGCCCGTATGACAACACATTTCTTTGCTAGGTTAACAGGGAAGAGGGAAGTACCTCCTGTAAATACAGAAGCTTACGGTGTAACAGAGCTCATTTTTAGTGAAGATTTAAAGAAGTTGCAATATCGGGTCATATTAAAAAATATAAAAAAAATCACGTCATGCCAAATTCATTTAGGAAAAGCGAATCAAATTGGTCCAGTTATTTTAAGTTTGTTTGGTCCGTTAGAGCAAGGAATTAGTGTGAATGAAGGAGTCGTTACTGGTGTAGCTAGAGTAGAGGATTTTGAAGGGCCTTTACAGGGGAAAGCATTTGACAGCTTGTTTCAAGAAATAATGCAAGCAAATGTATATGTAAATGTTAATACGAAATCTAATAAAAAGGGAGAAATAAGGGGGAGAATAAGGGAAGTAAAGAAGTAAGCGAAAAGGCTGTCCAAAAAACATTTTGGAACAGCCTTTTCTAATTATATAGAGTGCTACAATATCGCCTAGTTTAATTTTTTACAGGCTGATTTTTAATGAAGAAGTCCATTATATAAAATACTTCGTCATCTGGGATTTGTATTTCAAATGTATTTTCAATAGGTTGCAATGCTTTTTTCACTTTCATATACATCCAGTACTCATCTTGTCTTCGTTTCTCTTTATCAGGATGAGGGAGGAGACTTTCACCTTTTTGAAGACGGTCAACCATGCAGCTCATATGCAAAATCACACCCATTAAACTGTCGGGAGTTAGCTGTAAAGAAATCAATTCTTGAATTGTATTTAATGCATAACGAATTGTTTTAATAAGTAATGCTCCATCGTTACGCTGCATTTGTTGTTCAAGAATATCAGCCATTTTTGCATATGTTTCTTCATACGTAATCAATTCTTGAATTGGTTGAATAGCTGTGTAGTTCACAATGTCTTGGAAATGATATGTTAAGCAAGGTATTTGCATATCGAAATTCGTGACGATACAAATGATATTACGCTCTTTTTTTATGTTCTCGATCATTTTCGTTAAATCTTTTTCATGAACGATGCTAATCGGAATAATTTCAATTAAGTCTTTATCAAAGCGTAAATAGTTCTCTAACATTTTTTGAATTGCTAAAGCACTTCCTTCGCCGGTTAAACAAGCTGTTAAAATCACGGATTTCATTGGCGATAGTGGCTTTTTCTTTTCTTCCTGTACGTTTAAATAGAACGGCGTTAAGTTCTTAACTGTTTCGTATAGTGCATCTAATGAATAGCCAAGCTGAGCTTTTCGAGCTGCTTCTAGTGCGTGTGGTGTACTCGTCATGGAAAGAACACGTACAGGGATTTTGAATTCAGTTTCTAATATATCACCAATATAAGCGAGAGATCCCATATCAACAAGTAAAAGAAGCCCGTTTACATTTTGAAGTGTTTTCATATACACTTTAACACGCTCTAAGAAGTCTTTTGGTGATTCATGCAAGGGCATATCGATACCAGTTACTTCATCAATACCGAGAAGTTCGTTTGCAACGTTTGCCATTTCTGTTGCGATGCCATTACCGTGTGCTAATATTAATACTTTTACTTCTGTTTGTGAGGCAGGAATTGGATCAACAACGAAGAACATTGTTAAAAAGCCAGCTTCATCAATAGGTATTGTTATTTGTAATTCTTCTTCTAATAGCTGAATACATTGCATAGCTACGGAAAAAGCTTCTTTATATTTCGTACGAATTTGATTTAATTGTGGGTGGTGAATTTGTTTCCCGCCCTGTAAACGTTGTAGAGTTGTCTGTACATGTAAACTTAAAGCGAGAAATACTTTTTCATCGAAAGTTTTAGATAAATATTTTTCAGCTAGTTCCGCAATTTTTTCACATACGGAAACGATATTACGATCCACAATTTTAAAAACATTTTCATGACTTGTTTTTTTAGATATTTGGTTAAAGTATTGGACGAAAAAGCTTTGAATATCATTTTCTATTAGTAATTCTAATTCTTCCTCTTCAATGCCGCGTGCTTGAAGTTCTTCATATTTATAATCAATATAATCGTAAATAGAAGAGCGACTTCCTTCGGGTTTTATTGTATGTTTACTCCAACCTTCATCACCTGTAAATACAAATGTTTCATTTGGTATTTGATATAGATGACGGCTCTTTCTTTCAATAAATAATCCTTCTTTCATATACCAAGGTAAATCTGTACTTGAAACACAGACAGAATCACGTTTTTTTGTTACGAAATCAGAATAAGCTTTCGCACAGGCAATTTGTACGTCCGTTTTCAATTGGCCGATGTTATTTGGACAATTGTAAAAGACGAAAGCACGCATTGTATTTGGACTAACATGAATCTCTTTCCTTAGACGAATTGCTTCATTTGTGAAAAATAGCTGTAGTAAAGCAAACCGTTCTTTATGTGTTCGCTCACGAAGTGGTGGAAGCGTAACGGTCATCGGAATACGTCTTGTAAATGTTTTTAATAAAAATGAATTTGGTTCTTCGGTTGTTGCAGTAATAATCAACACTCGTGCCTTACGTTCATTTTCCGTTTCTCCAAGGCGGCGGTATACTCCGCGATCAATAAATGTGAAGAGCATCTCTTGTCCTTCTGGAGGAAGGCGATGTACTTCATCTAAGAAGAGGATTCCTTCATGTGCTTTTTCAATTAACCCTTTTTGATCACTGGCACCTGTGTAAGCTCCTTTTTTTATCCCAAATAACTGTCCAAGTAGTAGTTGTGGATTGTTTGCATAATCAGCACAGTTAAAGACGATAAAAGGTGCATCTTTTGGAAGTTGTTCCACTTCAATTGCGTATTCGTGCATTAAAGAAGCGAACATCGATTTTCCGACACCTGTTTCTCCAAGTAGTAAAGTATGCATACCGTTTGGAGGATAGAGAATAGAAGCTTTTGCTTTTTCAATTGCAATTTTTAGGCTTGTATTTTCAATAGCAAATGTATCTAATGAAGTGCCCTTTGTTGAATGCGTTTCCAATGAAGTGTTCGTTTCTATATAAAAACGGACAGGGCGTGTACTCGTTTTTAATAAACGATTATCTTTCACAAGCTTGTTTAAATCGCTACTAACATTTGCACGGTCTAGCTGTAGAAGTGTAGCGAGTTCTGATGCTGTTATACCTTCTGTATAATTCCCTTTTTGTATTGCGTTAAAAATGAGATCTATTCGTTTCATTTCTATTCACCTCGAAACTTCATCACTATTTAAAATTCTACACAAAAATGAGAAGTGTGGGAAGAGAAAAATAAAACAGCTTTAGTACATAGGCACTAAAGCTGTTACAATCTTGTGTCTTTCCAAAAATTCACTTCGAGATGGGAAGATGGATTGTAGGGAAGTAGTTTATATCCTTGTGAGTGTAAATAATCAATTACTTTTGGGAGTATTTGCACTGTGACACTAGAATCATGCATTAAAATAACCTCTACTTGTTCATCGCTTTGATTTCGTACCCTTTCTAGTATTGCGGAAGGATTATCATAGCTTTTCCAGTCATATGTATCAATTGTCCAATCCCACATTTTATACTGGGCAGATACGAGTGCATCACGGTAATTCTTTTTTAAGTAAGGCATGCTACCGTATGGGACCCGAACGAGATGTGTATTTAAATGTGTAACTTGCTGGACAATGTTTTGGGTTTGCTCCATTTCTGCAATTAAAACAGATGGATCGCCAGTATAAAGACGTTTTACATCATGCGACATACTATGGAGACCGATATAATGTCCATCTTTAATCAATCGCTCCATCGTTTTTTTATAATGTGGCACCTTTCCGCCAATAACGAAGAAAGTTGCTTTTCCGTTCTTCTCTTTTAAAATATTTAAAATTTGTGGTGTGTATTTATTTGGTCCGTCATCAAATGTTAAGTACGCAATTTTTGTTGTAGGAGAGGTAGTTTGAATACTTTGGTAATCTTTTACTTGAATGTCTGTAGTTGCTTTTGTATTCGATGATGCGTACATAGTAATAGTTAAAAATAAAATTATACATTGAAGTAATCGCTTGATCATAACATTCACCCTCAGTTTGACAATCAAGATGTAAAAATGAAAATTTGATACTTTTTTCGTTATACGTATATCTTTCTCCAATAGAGGCACTCTCAAACAATCTATATTTTGGAAATGGGGAATAAGGATTAAAAAATAAAAAATAGCATCCTCTTATGAAAAGAGGATGCTATTTGAATATTTCATAATAGTAAAGGCTATACTACAATTAGTCTTCGCGTTTTTTCACTTTTTTATAGAAGGAAATAATTGGTTTGTAACGTTCGTGTACAAGACCGATTACTTCAGCAATTATTTCTGTAAAGAAGATTAAAATGAAAAGAAGAATAATGGATAACCATAATGTTGCACTACTGAAAATAATTGCATTTACACTAAAGAAAATACCCAATGCGTAAATAATTAGTACCGTTTTACGATGAGAGAATCCCATTGCAAGCAAACGGTGATGTAAATGCGATTTATCAGGTGCTGAAATAGGCTTTTTATTTACGATACGGCGGATAATTGCAAATGTCGTATCGAATATAGGTACACCTAAAATGATGATTGGAACGATAAAACTGAATAACGTTACGCTTTTGTATAATCCAAGTAACGATATAACAGAAATACAGTATCCTAAAAATAGTGCTCCTGTATCTCCCATGAAAATTTTTGCTGGATGGAAGTTGTAGAATAAAAATCCAATTGTACTTGCTAATGTAATCAGTGCTAGAGGTAATATAATAGCTGCTCCAGTACCCCATGGGCTAGTGAAGGCCATATATGCTAGCGTTGCAAGTACGATAGATGAAATCCCTGCGGATAATCCATCTAATCCATCAATTAAGTTGATGGCATTTGTAATACCTACAATCCAAAATACAGTAATTGGATAAGCAAGCCATCCGAGTTCAGTATCTCCAAGAATTGGAATATATAATACTTGCACTAATAATCCACTTTTTACAATCATGATGGCAACTAATAGTTGTCCACCGAATTTTACCTTCGCAGATAGTTCGTACATATCATCTAAAATCCCGATGATAACAATGATGATAGCACCTAAAGTTATCGATAACATTCTTTGTTCGTACAATCCACCGACAACAAATCCTACGGCTACACCGATGAAAATTGCTAACCCGCCAAGACGAGGCATAATTTTTTGGTGTACTTTACGCGCATTTGGCTTGTCTGTTGCTCCTATTTTGAAAGCTAATTTAATAACTAAAGGAGTAACGACGAGTACAGTGATGAAAGATGCCAAAATGGCATAAATCACTTGTGAGTCCATTAATACCCCACCCTTTATAGTTTAACGTAATTTTTCTAATTGTATTTATCTGAAAATTATGATGTTTATTTACAGGCTCATAACATATGGTATCACAAAAAGATTAGAATTCAATCTTTTTTTCTTTCGGCTGTAAAGGGGAGTGAATAGAATATATGACAATTGGATATGGAATGTTGTGTCCTTAGAGAAGGTTGATCTCATATTGTGGCTTGTAATGTGACATTGTACTTCCCTCTCATATAGCGATGACTTTTGTTTCAGTATTATAAGTGTTGCACGTAAAATTGAGTAAGTTCCGTGTTAAAATGTGGGAATTTACATTTTGTATATATTGCATCATTTAACTTTACAAAATCTTAAAAAATAATAAAAAAACAATTCATATAATAAAGAAGTGAAAGAGTTTTCTCATTTTTAGTGTGAGAGGGGGAAGCACAGGGAGAATTCTGTGTATTCGTATATTTTCTTATGTATATTCCTGTGCGAAAGGAAAATGAAAATTACGATAATAGGTACCGGATATGTTGGATTGATTACGGGAGTAGGATTGGCGAGATTGGGACATTCAGTCACATGTTTCGATATAAATAGTGAAAAAATTGAACGGATTAAACAAGGCGAGTTACCTATTTATGAATGTGGATTAAGTGAATTAATAAATGAAGCATACGAGAATAATCATTTAACTTTTACAGCAAGTAAATCAACGGCATTTAATGATGTAGAGTTTATATTTATTGCAGTTGGAACGCCATCTTTATTAGATGGAACAGCAGATTTAACGTATATTCGTAGCGCTTGTGATGATATTGGAATATATGTGAATAACGATATTATTGTTGTTACGAAAAGTACGGTTCCTGTAGGGACAAATGATGTAATGAGAGAATGGATTGAGGATAAACTACAAGGTAGACATGAATTATATATTGTATCGAATCCAGAGTTTTTAAGAGAAGGTTCTGGTATTTATGATTTTTTTCATGGTGATCGTATCGTAATTGGAGCATGTAGTGAAGAAGCTGCAAGGAAAGTAGAGAATTTGTACAGTAAATTAAGCTTACAAACGTATATTACAGATATTCGAAGTGCTGAGATGATTAAATATGCATCTAATGCTTTTTTAGCTACGAAGATTAGTTTTATTAATGAAATTTCTAATATATGTGAGCAAGTGGGTGCAGATATAGTAGATGTAGCTACAGGGATGGGGATGGATAAGAGAATTGGTGCATCTTTTTTAAATGCAGGCATCGGATATGGAGGATCTTGTTTTCCAAAAGATACGAAAGCACTTGTGCAAATTGCAGGGAATGTTTCTCATGATTTTCGCTTGTTGAAAGCAGTCATTGAAGTGAATAATAAACAACAGTTGTTGTTAGTTGAAAAAGCGAAGAAAATTATAGATATGAAGAAGAAGCTAATTGCGGTTCTTGGTGCAGCATTCAAACCGAATACTGACGATATTAGGGAAGCGCCATCTCTTATTATAATAGAGGAATTAATTAATATAGGTGCGGATGTGGTTTTATATGACCCGCAAGCTATTCAAAATGTAAGAAGTTTATTTGGAAATACGATACGATACACTGAGTGTATAGATGAATCGATTAGAGAGGCGCATGCAGTTTTTATCGTAACAGAATGGGAATCAATTCGAAATTATCCGCTAGAAAAGTATGCACAGCTTATGAGGGAACCTATTCTATTTGATGGGAGAAATTGTTATACTAATGAGGATGCCGAGAAGCATGGATTAGATTATTACTCAGTTGGGCGAAAAGGCGCCTGTAATAGTAATGTTTCTCAGGTGCGTTAAAAAGTGTATTTTCACATGCATATTTTTATATGCGATAATAGAAGTTTTAACTAGTGAAAGAAAAGAGGCAATGAAATGACTGAACGTTTAAAAGTAATGACAATTTTCGGGACACGACCAGAAGCAATTAAAATGGCACCTCTTGTATTAGAGTTGCAAAAGCACCCAGAAAAGATTGAATCAATTGTGACTGTAACAGCACAACACCGTCAAATGTTAGATCAAGTATTAAATATCTTTGGAATTACGCCAGATTTCGATTTGAATATCATGAAAGATCGTCAAACGTTAATCGATATTACAACACGTGGTTTAGAAGGTTTAGATAAAGTAATGAAAGAAGCGAAGCCTGATATCGTACTTGTGCATGGTGATACAACGACGACATTTATTGCAAGCTTAGCTGCTTTTTATAATCAAATTCCAGTAGGACATGTTGAAGCAGGACTTCGTACATGGGATAAGTATTCTCCATATCCAGAAGAGATGAATCGCCAACTAACAGGTGTAATGGCGGATCTTCATTTCTCACCTACAACAAAATCAGCAACGAACTTACAAAAAGAAAATAAAGATGAGTCACGCATTTTCGTAACAGGAAATACAGCGATCGATGCACTGAAGACAACTGTAAAAGAAACTTATAGCCATTCGGTGTTAGAGAAACTTGGAAATGATCGTCTTGTACTTATGACAGCACACCGTCGTGAAAATTTAGGAGAACCAATGCGCAATATGTTCCGTGCAATTAAGCGTCTTGTTGATAAGCACGAAGATGTACAAGTTGTATACCCTGTTCATATGAATCCTGTTGTTCGCGAAATAGCGAATGATATTTTAGGCGAGCATAGCCGTATTCATTTAATTGAGCCGTTAGATGTAATTGATTTCCATAACGTTGCAGCTCGTTCATACTTAATGTTAACTGATTCTGGTGGTGTACAAGAGGAAGCACCATCACTAGGTGTGCCAGTCCTTGTCCTTCGTGATACGACGGAACGCCCAGAAGGTATCGAAGCAGGTACGCTGAAATTAGCAGGAACAGATGAAGAGACAATCTTTGGTCTTGCTGATGAGTTGTTATCTGATAAAGAAGCTCATGATAAGATGACGAAAGCATCTAACCCTTACGGCGATGGTCGTGCATCTGAGCGTATTGTAGAAGCGATTTTACAACACTTTAAGAAGTAACAACAATTGCGTGAAATAAAAAGAGCCAAATCGTATACGATTTGGCTCTTTTTTTATTCATGATTCCTCATAATCCACTCTGCATGAGCATTTGTAGAAGGGGGAGGAGGCGGTGGTGTTTTGTTCTCACTCGGCTCCTTCTTTGCTTTTGCGCTGGAGTTAGAATTTGAATCGGAATTTGTATTCTCATTTTTCGTAGTCTCTGTTGGAACTTTTGCTTTTTCTCCTATTTCCTTTTCAATTTCGTTACGTACAGTCTCTACACTGATTGGATCTGGAAGGAAGTAATAAATACCGCCAATTTTTCTGTCTTCTCCTTCAAGTTTTAACGTTTGTATTGTAGAAGGGTCGAATCCAGAGATTTTATTGTAAAGAGCAAGTCCGTCTGAAATAGGAATATCGGTTTTTATATATTTTCCAACTACCTTTGTTAAATCTTTAATTTTAAATACGGTAGAAGCAGAGTTTAGCTTTTGGGCAACAGCAGCCAGTACTTGTCTTTGTCTAGCAGCTCGACCATAATCACCGTTAGGATCTTGCTTTCGCATACGGACGTATGCGAGTGCTTCTTCACCATTTAAGTTCTGTTGACCTTGTTTAAATTGGATTTTTTTATAGTAATCCACGTCAGAGCGTTCCCAGAAATCGAAGGGGACATCAACGGTAATACCGTCAACAGCATCAACGATACCTTTAAATCCTTGGAAATCAATTTTAATATAATGATCAACAGGAACTTTTAAAAACTCTTCGACGGTGTCGATTGCCATTTTTTCTCCACCGTAAGCATGGGCAGCGTTAATTTTGTCTTCTTTATTTTTGCCAACAATCTTAACACGAGAATCGCGTGGGATACTCATAAGTGAAACCTTTTTTGAGTTTGGATTAACTGTCGCGAACATGAGTGAATCTGTTCGGCCGTTTTGACCATCTGTTGCGTAATCCTCAATACCCATAATTAGTATTGTGAAAGGTTTTTTTGTGATTTCCACATCTTCTGCTCGTAATTTAGATTTTTCACGGCTAAATCCACTGTACATCCCCATGAGAGAAGTGTAGGAATTTAACATATAAAGTCCTACGCTACCAAATAAAAATGCGAAAATAAGAAAGAAGAAAAACTTTCTTCTACGTTTCTTTTTTATTCTGCTATTTTGGAGATGATAATAACGTTCTTCCATATATAATCTCCTTATTCATTTGTAGGGAATTAATTCACTACATTAATCTTTAAAGGCGATACGTTAGCTATTCTTAGATAACGTCTTGTTCTAAGTACAACATATCTCCTTCTTTAATTGTACACTTCCCGTTTGTTAATTCAATCATCCAATCTGTAAATGTTTGTTTTCGATTTTCTTCTACATACGCATCGAATGTGACGTTTTCTAGATAATGTATATCTTTAATGTTATATTCTGAATTACGTAATTCATTTTCAACTTTGCCAAGCAATGTGTAATCAATTTCTGTTTCCATAACGCGCATTAGTTTTCGCTCAACAACGCCTACGTGATTAAGACCTTCACTTGTACACTTTCCATATGCACGAATTAATCCGCCAGCACCAAGTTTAATACCGCCAAAATAGCGCGTAACGACGACGACAGTATCTTTTAGACCTCGCTTTTTTAATACCTCTAACATAGGTACACCAGCTGTGCCGCTCGGTTCGCCGTCATCGTTTGCCTTTTGAATTTGATCTTGTTCACCGATTAAATATGCGGAACAATTATGTGTTGCATTCCAATGCTGTTTTTTTATTTTTTGTATAAATGCTTGAGCTTCCTCTTCCGTTGTGGCGCGATTCACATAGCAAATGAATCTTGATTTTTGAATCACAATTTCGTGCTCTCCATAGCCTTTTATTGTTAAATATTGTAATAACAATGGTATACGCCCCTATCTTTCAAAATAACTAGTACTTTACATTTTAAAAGCGAGCGTTTTTATATTCAAACATTTTTTACAAATATGTTGAAATTTTTGGTGAGTATTTTATCTTTTTGTTGTAATTTGTCGAGCGAGTGATTGTAGTTTCTAGCCGGCATTTTTATGTATGGATGCACCTTTTCTAGTTTTCGTGTAAAATTAGGGGATAAAAATTTTTTATAAGGCAGGTACGAAAATGAAAACAGCTATTGTTACCGATAGTACAGCATATATACCGAAGCATATTCGTGACGAACTCAATATATATATGATTCCATTAAACGTTGTGTTTGGAACGGAATCTTATCAAGAAGAGGCTGAAGTTTCAGCAAATGATTTTTATATAAAAGTACGTGAACAAGAAGAACTTCCGAAAACTTCGCAACCAGCAATTGGAAAGTTTTTAGAGTTATATGAAGAGTTATCTAAAGAATATGATGCAGTTATTAGCATTCACCTTTCCAGTGGAATTAGTGGTACATATCAAACAGCAACGGCAGCTGGACAGATGGTAGATGGTATTGATGTATATACGTACGACTCTGAAATTAGTTGTGAAGTACAAGGGTTTTACGTGCGTGAAGGGGCGAAATTAGTAAGTGAAGGGAAAGCCCCAGAAGAGATTATCGCTCGCTTTGATGAAATGAAGCAAACGATGGATGCTTATTTTGTAGTGGATGATTTACATCATTTACAACGTGGTGGAAGATTAAATAGTGCACAAGCTTTCATCGGTAGTTTGTTACAAGTAAAACCAGTATTATACTTTAGAGATAAAGTAATTATTCCATTCGAAAAAATTCGTACGCGTAAAAAAGCGTTAAAGCGTATCGTTGAAATCTTTGATGAGCAGGCAAATAAAGGTGTGCCTATGGAAGCTGTTATTATTCATGCGAATCGTGAAGAGGAAGCTAATGAATGGAAACAAGAATTAGAAGAGATATACCCTCATGTTACAATTCGTACGAGTTATTTCGGAGCTGTAATTGGGACGCATTTAGGTGAAGGTGCGCTTGGTTTAGGTTGGTATACGAAGTGATAAAGATATAAAAGCTCTCTTACTTGAAGAGGGTTTTTTTACGGGGATTTGACAAGTTAATATTTGGAAATGGTAAAATGTATGTAAAATTAAATAATGAGGAAAGTTTTATTACTTACTTTTTACAAGAAACTATATTATAATAGAAGAGAGGTGAAACATATGGAGCATAATTCTTGTTTATGTCCAAAGTTTGAGTCAGCTTTTACAATGCTTAGTAAGAAATGGACTGGCTTAATTATTAAATCTTTGCTCGAAGAGCCGAAACGTTTCAGAGAAATCGCAGATATTATACCGAATATGAGCGATCGTATGTTGTCAGAACGTTTAAAGGAATTAGAAGGCGAAGGTATTGTAGTTCGTAATGTTTATCCAGAAGTACCAGTTAGAATAGAGTACGGTGTAACTGATAAAGGGAAAGCGTTGGAAAGTGTTATGGATGAGGTCCAAAATTGGGCTGAGAAATGGATGAAGTAACGTTTCTATTTCATTCATATTGGAGTATTTTCAAAACGTAAGGGGTTCCCTTACGTTTTTTTTCAATCCTATAAAAAACGGTGTAAGGCTCTTAAAATTCTACATATATATACAAATTTAGATATACTTTGCTATAGAGATAAATGTAATATTACATTTATTTTACAAAACCGTAACATTAGCAAAAAAACTCCCGAATTATGGTATAAATTTTAATAGGTTATATACGGAAAATGAAAAAAGAAAGCGGTGTAAAAAATAAAATGAAAAAGCTAAAAATGGCATCTTGCGCATTAGTTGCAGGGTTAATGTTTTCAGGGCTAACACCAAATGTATTTGCAGAAGATAAAATTTCTGACGTGAAATCACAAATTAACACACAAAATGATACTTTACATAAACAACAACAAGAACGTGATGAATTACAAAAACAAATGAATGACTTAAACAAAACAATCCAAGGTTTGGATAAGTCTGTTCAAGAGAACGCTTCAAAACTTGATGAAACAACAAAAAAAGTTTCTGATACTGAGCAATTAATCGAAAATAAAAATAAAGATATTGCAGAACTACAAACAAAGATTGCAAAACGTGAAGAGTTATTAAGAAAACGTTTAGTTGCACTACAAGAACAGCCAAATACGAACATTGTAACAGAAGTTCTTGTAAACTCTAAAAACGTTGCAGATTTAGTTGATCGTTTAGCTTCTGTGTCTAAAATTATGGAATCTGACGAAGATATCATGAAAACACAACAAGAAGATCAAACGAACGTGAAAAAAGATGTTGAGACAGTAAAAGAAAAACAAAAAGAATTAAAAGAAGCACAAGCTCAAATTGAAACTGCTAAGAAAGAACTTGACGTTGAAAAAGAGAAAAAAGCAACAGCAGTAAACGATTTAAGCGGTAAAATGGATACAGTTGTAACTACAATGACAAGTACGGAAGGTCAATTGAAAGAGCTTGAACAACAGGCATTAAAATTACAACAAATCGCTGAAAAAGAAGCGCAAGAAAAAGCTGCACAAGAAGCTGCTGCTCAAAAACAAGCAGAACAAGCTGCTAAAGAAGCACAAGCACAACAAGCTGCGCCAGCGCCAGTACAAGAAGCTGCACCAGCAAACAATGCTGGACAAGCTCAAAAAGAAGAGCCTAAAAAAGAAGAGCCTAAAAAAGAAGAGCCTAAAAAAGAAGAGCCTAAAAAAGAAGAGAAAAAGCCAGCACCACCAACTCCACCAACTGATGGTGTGATTGGTAAAGCACAACAATACTTAGGTTTACCATATGTTTGGGGGAGTGCATCTCCATCAAACGGTGGTTTTGACTGTAGTGGATTCATTTCTTACGTATTTGGTGTAGGTCGTCAAGACGTTGCAGGTTACTGGAACTCAGTTTCTAAAGTAAGTAGCCCACAACCTGGAGATTTAGTATTCTTCCAAGGTACTTATAAAGCAGGTCCATCTCACATCGGTATTTACGTTGGTAACGACCAAATGATTCATGCTGGTGATAAAGGGATTGCTTACGCTAGCTTAAGCAGTAGCTACAACCAGAAACATTTCTTAGGATACGGTAGATTCTAGGATTTATAACTGAATAAAAAACGTGTATAAAGTCGATAGCTTACTATTTTATAAGTAGGTTATCGGCTTTTTTGAGTTTTTACGAGATAAAGAGAAGGATTTATAGTAGTGCTGGAGGTGGCTATTGATGATGTTAGCTGGTAGACAGTTACTGTTAGAAGAACTCTCTTCAGATTTGCAGAATAAATTGGATCATCTGAAAAAGCACCGAGAAGTCGTTTGTGTGCAAGGGGTAATTAAGAAGTCTTCAAAATATATGTGTCAGCGCTGCGGAAATATAGAGCAGCGACTATTTGCGTCATTTTTATGTAAGAGGTGCAGTGAAGTATGTGCGTATTGCCGTAAGTGTATAACGATGGGAAGGGTCAGTGAATGTGCTGTACTTGTGCGCGGGATTGCTGAAATACAAGGAGAAAGTTATTTGAATCCGTTACAGTGGGAAGGCATTTTGTCTGACGGTCAGGAGTTAGCTGCGCAAAGTGTCGTTGACGCTGTTAAGCAGAAAGAATCATTTTTTATTTGGGCGGTGTGCGGGGCTGGAAAAACAGAAATGTTGTTTCGCGGAATTGCAGAGGCACTACAAAAGGGAGAAAGAGTTTGTATTGCAACGCCGAGAACGGACGTTGTACTTGAATTAGCACCAAGATTACAAGAAGTGTTTCCAAATATAAATGTAGCTGCTTTATACGGAGGGAGTTTAGACCGAGAAAAAGATGCGGCGTTAATCGTTGCAACTACACATCAATTGTTACGTTATTATAGGGCGTTCCATGTCATGATTGTAGATGAGATAGATGCTTTTCCGTATCATGCAGATAAGATGTTGCAGTATGCAGTAAACGAAGCGATGAAAGAGAAGGCAGCACGTATTTATTTAACTGCAACTCCAGATGAAAAGTGGAAGCGTAAGTTGCGAAGTGGTAAGCAAAAAGGGGTTATTATTTCAGGGCGATACCATCGTCATCCATTGCCAGTTCCGATATTTCGGTGGTGCGGAAATTGGAAAAAGGGTCTTATACATAAAAAAATTCCTCGTGCTTTATTACAATGGTTAAATCTGTACTTATCGAAACGATACCCCATTTTTCTATTTGTTCCTCATGTGCGATATGTAGAAGAAATTAGCCAGTTATTAAAATCATTAAACAATCAAGTTGACGGTGTGCATGCAGAAGATCCGGCGAGAAAAGAGAAGGTAGCAGCTTTCAGAAAAGGAGAAATCCCTTTATTAGTTACAACGACGATTTTGGAACGGGGAGTAACTATTAAAAATTTACAAGTTGCAGTTTTAGGAGCTGAGGAAGAAATATTTTCAGAAAGTGCTCTCGTTCAAATTGCAGGGCGTGCTGGCAGAAGCTCTGATGAACCGCATGGAGATGTTATCTATTTTCATTATGGAAAGACAGAGGCGATGGTGCGTGCGAAAAAACATATTCAAAGTATGAATAAGAATGCTAAAGAACAAGGATTGATAGATTGATGCATTGTCTACTTTGTGATGAGTATATTTCATATGCGATTAGTTGGTACACTTTTTTTGTTAAGCTTCATAAAAAGTATATATGTGATAGATGTGAACAAAAACTTTCCTATATTATAGGAAATATTTGCAAGGAGTGTGGTCGGCATTTAGAACTCGTACCAGCTGAATATAAAAACGGGGATATTTGTATGGACTGCATAAGGTGGACGAACGAGCAGGGGTTTCCGTCTCTCATAAATCGTTCGTTGCATATGTATGATGAAGGGATGAAAGAAATATTAGCACAGTTTAAATTTCGAGGAGATGCTGAATTAGTGCATATTTTTCATCAGCCTTTTCGAAGTCTTTTTCAAAAATATTTTGCGAATGTTTCAGTTGCCATTCCGGTCCCTCTTAGTGAAGAGCGAGAATACGAGCGTGGTTTTAATCAGGCGGAGTTACTAGCTTCTTGTTTGCCTATCAAAATGTTTTGTACATCATTAAGAAGAATAGAAACAGAAAAACAAAGTAAGAAGAAGCGTAAAGAAAGGATATCGGGAGTTAATCCTTTTTATTTTCAGGGAGAAGAGATGTTTCATGAGCAACACGTTTTAATCGTGGATGATGTGTATACGACAGGAATTACTGTTAGGCAAATTGGAAGCCTTTTGTATGATCGAGGAGCGAGAGAGGTTTCTTGTTTGACGCTTTGTAGAGGTTAATATGTGAATGTCGAAAGGAGTAATAAAAAGACGACAGGTCTTCTTTGACTTACAGTCTTGTCATTCGCTATAGTCAGAATATGGGGCGAATGCCCTGATTTTAAGAGTGAAGGGAATGGAATGAACATGCAAGGACGAGTAAAATGGTTCAATGCAGAAAAGGGATTTGGGTTTATTGAGCGTGAAGATGGTGACGATGTGTTTGTTCATTTTTCTGCTATTCAACAAGATGGGTATAAGTCGTTAGAAGAAGGTCAACAAGTGGAGTTTGATATTGTTGATGGAGCACGTGGGCCACAAGCGGCTAATGTTGTGAAACTGTAAAAATTAAGTTTTTGGAAAAGATAGAGCTGTATTTTTAGCAGCATTATATAGATGGCGAAAGCTCTTGCTCGTAACAAGGGCTTTTTTGTTTTAGAGGAGTTGTCAAAAAGTTGTTTCTTTTCTGTAACTAATTGTCCACAGTTACATTCGTTATTCACGATGTTAATAGGATAAAATAAAGATAGAAACGATGCATCTTTTCATTTCAACAAAAAACGATAAAAAAATCGCAATTCCACTAATTTTTTAAAAAAATTAGAAGGAGTTTTTAAGCCAATGTCGAAATTATAGTACATAGGCTTGAAAGGAGGAATTCATCTATGAAATTCAACATTCGTGGTGAAAATATTGAAGTAACTCCAGCATTAAAGGAATATGTAGAGAAAAAGCTAAGTAAATTAGAGCGTTATTTTGATACATTCCCAGAGATTAAGGTTAATTTAAAAGTATACTCTGACAAGCAACGTATTGAGGTAACAATTCCATTTACAGATTTATTACTTCGTGCAGAAGAAACAAATAGCGATATGTACGCTGCGATTGATTTAGTAGTTGATAAAATTGAGCGACAAATTCGTAAACATAAAACAAAGGTAAACCGTAAATTACGTGAGAAAGGTTCTATGAAAACTAACTTTATCCTTCCGGAAGCAGTAGCTGTTCTGGATGCGGTAGAAGAGGATGAATTAGAACTTGTACGTACAAAACGATTCGATTTAAAACCGATGGACGTTGAAGAAGCGATCTTGCAAATGGATATGCTAGGACATAGTTTCTTCGTCTTCACAAATGCTGATACAAATGAAACTAATGTTGTATATGGCCGTAAAGATGGGAAATATGGTTTAATCGAAACTAAATAATCATTCAAAAGCGCAGCCGAAATGGCTGCGCTTTTTTTATACGTTTTAGTGGTTGTATTGAGATTTTGAGTGTGATTATCTCTACAAGTATTTCCTTGCCATGAGCATACTAATTTTGTTTAATTTAACAAAATTTTATAATTGTAAATAAAATGTTAAGTCTTCTGAAATTAATTGATAGTGCATTTTGGTTTTGATATCTTAATATTGTATTATAAGGATTTGCTTTATTCCTTCAGTGAAAAAATAAAATCAATATAATGCTACAAATTATCGGAGGTGTTTTTAGTGAGTATTAAGAAAAAAAGTCGTTTTATGTTTGGGTCTGTTTTATCTTTAGGTATTTTAGCTAGTACTTTTGCTTTAACCGAACCGGCCAAGGCTGATACTAAGGCTAATACAAGGGATGATCATGTGGAATTTACCTTTAGACTTTGGAATGCATATGATTATACTAATGCACGTCCTAAAGAGAATGATACTTCTATGTATATGCGTGTGAAGAGCAGTGAGAAGGGCGGTGGTTCTTTCAATGTTTGGACAGAAGCGGATAAAAATAAAAATGCAGAAAATAGAAAATGGGTAAATGTTTCAGGTGATTCAGGTAAGCATGAAGGAGAAGTGCAACCAGGTAAAACATATCTTTTCAAAAATTATGCATATGAAAACTATGGGAAAAATGTTCCTGTTAGATTTGGTGGTTATTCTAGAGAAAATAATGCTTATCCTACTGCTTGGAGCCCTGATAGTGTAAGACCTAATGGACCTTACATCGAATATTGATTTAGAAATTATAAATTGAAATTATTTATTTTGTAGCGCTAGAAAAAGTCGTATAGTTTCTAATCTAGATTATACGACTTTTTCTGCTATTTAATTTTTAAAAATAGGAGGAGCTGTAATGAAACTTATTTCAAAATATATTTTAGTTTGTTTTTTTATATTGAGTATTAGTTTCTTAGTTTCTTGTCAAAAGAAAGTAGATGAACTTATTGTAAATATTGAAGATACTTTAACGGAAAAAGGAAATTTAAAAAGTATTCAGTTGCAAGAAATTAAGAAAAATACTATTTATGAACAAGTATTTTTTGGGAATGAAAATGGTAATGATTTCTTTCAAGGTCAAATAGATAGAAATGATATTGCAATAGAAGATAAGCTTTTAGATAAAAATTTAAAGTCAGGAGTTATACCAGAAAATTATTATGTTTTTTTAACGGGTGTTACGAATAAGAAAAAACCAACGTATCTTTTGGGACGGATTGAACAAATTGATGGAAAAGTAATTCAGTGGAAACAAGAAGTTAAGAGTGTACAAAGAAAAGATGCAAATGGTGTTTATCAGTATGATGTTTATCAGTATGAAGTTGAGTTTCCTAAATTTGAAGGAGAGAGAGCAAATGTTTCTTTTCGTTACATTTGGTTAAATAAAGAAAATAAATGTTATGGTGTTGCGGATCAATTATTCATATTAAAAAAGATTTAAATTTAATTAATGGTTTATGGAGGAGCTATAGATGAGTTACTTTTTAGGAAGGATTTTAAAAGGTAGGATGTTTTGGTTGTCTTTATTTATTATGTTAATAATTGTTATTGCTCAATATATTGCTATGTGTGTAACAACTAAAGGATTTAACGATGATGGGATTATAAAGGTATCCCCATATTTGTCTAATATTTTACATTTTAATAGATTATCGTTTTATTGTGAGTTTTATCTACTTATATTTCCTATGCTTTCCGCGATGGCTGTAGCCGGAATTTACAGAACTGATAAAAATTATGGGTTTATTTATCCTGTTATTTCTAAAATGGGAACAGGTTATTATTTTAAGCTACTTTATTTTATTAATTTTATTGTATCTTTTTTTATTATAAGTTTCCCTTTACTATTTAATTTTTATTTATATGCAATGACTTATCCAACAGTTGCTCCGCATCCAATATTAAATTATATGGCTGCTACTGTTTCGCCAACAGCTCAATTTAATACGGTTTATTATGAGTACCCTACTTTATATTTTCTAATGTATGTATTCTTAAATGGTTTATACGGTGCGGTTTTTTCAAGTTTGGCTTTATCAATTTCGTTTTTTATAAAACGAGTTTATTTTATTTATTTAGTTCCATTTATTTTACATATTTTTTGGCTTGGTATTGGAAAAGGGATTCTCAATCCTAAGGATTATTTAATTAAAGATTTCGGCTTTTTTGAATTACAAATTTTTCTTAGTGTACTGTTATGTATTTGGTTTTGCTCTGTAGTTCTTTATTTACGGGGGAGTAGGAAGCATGTTCTTTTATAATGTAATGAAAGAAACTATAAGGATGAAATATGTTTGGTTAAGTATTCTCTTTTTACTTAATGTCAGTATCATTGGTTGTTTGTTCAATTATTTTGAACCTGGAATTGTAAAAGAGAAAATGAATGAATTGGAAACTTTGTATAAGGTTATGTCGTTTTATAATTTATCAACTATATTTATTCCTTTAACAATCGTTTTTTCTGTATATTCTATGTCGAATTTTTTTAGTATTTATGTTGTTTATAGAGTGAATAATGCATTGAAATTAGTTTCTATATATTATTTAAAATTATTAGTTTTCGTTTATTTTTTTGCGGGGAGTATGATTTTACAGTTATTTTTGATGTCAAATATGATGGCTGTAAACAGTATTTCTGTGAATTATCCATTATTATTTTGCATTCAATTATTTGCGAATATTTTCATATGTATGATAAGTGCTTTGTTGCAATTATTTTTACCTAGTTTACTTGCAATAATATGTATGATCACTGCTGTTTTACTAGATAGATTTATATTACATGGATTTTTATTTACAAATGTTTTTTATATAAATGTGTTTGAAGATGCTACGGGTTTATTTATACGTTTATTTGGATGTTTTTCTATCTTTTTTATAAGTGTATGGATTTTATCTAAAAAAAGTTATATTTCTATGAATGATGAAACAGAGGTGATCTAGTTTACATTATGATTTTATATCATTTGTTAAAAAGAGATTTACATGTAAGGTTTAGAGATTCCATCAAGATAATGGCTTTTTTATTCTTAATTTACGCTATGATTGTATTTACTTTTTTATACAATCAGTCTCTTATTAATGGTAAAGAACCTGGATTAGTAGATGTTACCTTTTATCGATTTTTTCATGGAGTAGACTTTGTTGATTTATCTCACTTTTATAAGGAGGGGCGATTTTCTATCCCTTTTTATTGGATTTTTTTTCAAATCACTCCTTTGTTGCTTGTAGGGAATTTTGCTTTTTCAGATATTCAACAGAATGGTGTTTATTTATTTCCTCGTGTTAAAAAGAAGCATTTTCTTTGGTTAACGAAAATACTATCTTTGGTCTTTTATATAATTAGTATTTGGATTGTTATGTATTTTCTTTGGTTTACTGTTTACTATTTGCTTTCTTTTGGCGAGTATTCTTTTTTAAATTTATATAGTCAATTTTCTTATAAAATATTAGGTACTATGCTAATTCAAATAATCATAAGCTTTTTATTAGCTTTAATTTTTGAGTTTTTAACGTTTTATATACCAATAACTATTGTTTTTGTACTGATGTTGATGTACCTATTTATGTCTATTTTCTTTCATAATATTTATTTTTTAGGCTCTTTTGTTATGCCAAATCGCTGGTATTTTGTTGATCACAGTTCAATTCAATTGACTTTAGGTAATAATCAATCTATTCAATGTAATGATTTACTTTTAATAGGAGTAGTAATTGTTGTTGTAATGATTTTATTAGGTAGTTTTTGTTTTAAAAAACTAGATGTGATAGGTGAATAATTTATGGACAATTATATTAAATGTGAATGTATGATGAAAAAATTAAAAGGAAATATTGTGTTAGATAATATTAGTTTATCGATAAAAAAAGGCGAGTTTTTAGTTTTGAAGGGGCATAATGGCTCTGGTAAAACGATGATTTTACGAGCTATATCAGGGTTAATGCGTTTGAATTCTGGATTTGTTTATATAGATAATAAAATGATCGGGAAACAAAAGCAATTTCCTGATTCTATGGGAATATTGATTGAATATCCAAGTTTTATTCCAGGGTATACTGGTTTTCAGAACTTGAAATTTTTAGCATCGATTAACAATAAAATTTCTGATGAGGAAATTTATAATATTATTCAAAGGGTTGGACTTGATAAAGCAGATAAGAGAAAGTATAAAAGATACTCTTTAGGTATGAAACAACGTTTAGGGATAGCGCAAGCTTTAATGGAACGACCAAAATTATTGTTATTAGACGAGCCAACTAATGCTTTAGATAGTGATGGGATAAAAGATGTTTTAGATATTTTGGAAGTAGAAAAATCTAAGGGAACGACTATTATTGTAGCTAGTCATGATGTGCATGTTCTAAATAATGGAATAGTAGATCGTATTGTACATGTTAATAATGGAAAGTTGGTAGATTAATAGTGACAAGAAAACATGTCTTAATAATCATTGGATTGTGTATGTTGCTATGTACATTTGCTAGTTTGTTTAGATTTAAAACATTAAATCAAAATAATGAATCTTATAAAGTGGTAAAAGATGAGTTTTTATCTAATAGAACTTTTGATGATGGACAAGGAGTGAAGTTTCATGCACTTGAGCCTCTTGATCCTACAAAAGTTTATGATCCTTATGAAGACCGTGAAGTAGTGACGTATGTGTTACTTTTAAATATTACAAATACAACAAATCGGGATATTAACTTATTTAG
Organism: Bacillus sp. 41-22; assembly: GCF_025809295.1. Taxonomy (NCBI): domain Bacteria; kingdom Bacillati; phylum Bacillota; class Bacilli; order Caryophanales; family Bacillaceae; genus Bacillus; species Bacillus sp. 41-22. The sequence goes on along the minus strand of NZ_CP084035.1, from coordinate 4,930,565 downwards.
TAATAAGTCTATTTCTAATACAATGTTTTATTCTAAAATAGGGGAGTTTTATAATTTAGTTCCTTATTCAATGGAATTACCTGAAAAATATCAGTTTGATCCTGTAATACCTGCTGGTAAAACAGTACGAGGATATATAGGGACAAATTATTTTATAGGAGATGACCCTTATAAAAATTATAAAAACTTTTCAAATGAATCAACTAAGGTGAAATTCATTTCTTTTATGAAGGATAAGAAAGGGAAATATCATGAATTAGAAATACCAATAAATTAATAACATTTATTAGTAGTATTAATTTGAAGTGTAATTGTAAAAAAAGAAAAAGTTCTATATAAAATGTATTAAGTAGAGTGTCTTTTTCTTCTTTATTGATATCTATATATTTTAAGTTTATTTTTGAGTTGCTGTGGTTGAGTATATCTTGCAATATAATGATAGATATTGTTTATAGAAATCAAAAGCTGAAGGTTTTGCGCATTGTGTGAGTATCTATGGATGCTGCACCGGCAAAATCTTTGGCTTTTGTAATTGTCGATTTGAATCTTACTAATATGTTCATTCCAGCTACTCTCTTTAAAGGGAACGGGAAAGAATATTATTTAGAATTAATATGAAATTTGGAATATGAAATTTGGAATATGAATTTGAAATAGAGAGGTAGGGAAAAGAATTATTAATTTGTTGAAACGAATAAAATAAAAACTTTTTCTGAATCTACGGCTCGACATTTGGACGATTGTTGTCATAGTTATAAGACAAGTGTTACAATTATCATTAGGTTTATACATTTTAGTTTTTTAATTAGGAGAAAAATTGGCATAACATAAATTTGATTTTTATAACGACTGATTGTAAAGAGAAAAAGAAAGCAATCGGAAGTTTTATTTTAATAAAAGAGGAGCGTATTTCCTATGATCGGTATTTTAAAAAAGGTATTTGATGTCAACCAACGCCAAATTAAACGTATGCAGAAGACAGTGGAGCAAATTGATGCATTAGAATCATCTATTAAGCCGCTAACTGATGAACAATTGAAAGGAAAGACGATTGAATTTAAAGAACGTCTAACAAAAGGTGAGACAGTAGATGATCTACTTCCTGAAGCTTTTGCGGTTGTTCGTGAAGCAGCGAATCGTGTTCTTGGAATGCGTCCATATGGCGTACAGCTAATGGGTGGTATCGCCTTACATGAAGGAAATATCTCTGAGATGAAAACAGGTGAAGGTAAAACGTTAACATCTACTTTACCTGTATATTTAAACGCATTAACAGGAAAAGGTGTTCACGTTGTTACAGTCAATGAATACTTAGCGCAACGTGATGCGAGCGAAATGGGACAACTTCATGAGTTCCTTGGCCTAACTGTAGGGATTAACTTAAATAGTATGTCACGTGAAGAGAAACAAGCTGCTTATGCTGCTGATATTACGTATAGCACAAATAACGAGCTTGGGTTCGATTACTTACGTGACAACATGGTGTTATATAGAGAGCAGTGCGTTCAGCGTCCACTTAATTTTGCTATCATCGATGAAGTCGATTCTATTTTAGTTGATGAAGCACGTACGCCGCTTATTATTTCGGGACAAGCTCAAAAATCAGCAGAGCTATACATGTTTGCAAATGCATTCGTTCGTACATTAGAAAATGAAAAAGAATATTCATTTGATGTGAAAACGAAAAATGTAATGTTAACAGAAGATGGTATTACGAAAGCTGAGAAAGCTTTCCATATCGATAACTTATTCGATTTAAAACATGTAGCACTTCTTCACCATATTAATCAGGCGCTTCGTGCACACGTTGTTATGCACCTTGATACAGATTATGTTGTACAAGAAGGCGAAATCGTAATCGTAGACCAATTCACTGGTCGTCTTATGAAAGGTCGTCGTTATAGCGAAGGTTTACATCAAGCTATTGAAGCAAAAGAAGGCGTAGAAATTCAAAATGAAAGTATGACGCTTGCAACAATTACGTTCCAAAACTACTTCCGTATGTACGAAAAATTATCTGGTATGACTGGTACAGCGAAAACGGAAGAAGAAGAATTCCGTAGTATTTACAATATGAATGTTATCGTAATTCCAACGAATAAAGATATTATTCGTGATGATCGTGCTGATTTAATCTTCAAATCAATGGAAGGTAAATTCAATGCAGTTGTTGAGGATATTGTAAATCGTCATAAGCAAGGGCAACCTATTCTTGTTGGTACAGTTGCAATTGAAACGTCAGAACTTATTTCAAAAATGTTAACACGTAAAGGTGTACGTCATAATATCTTAAATGCAAAAAACCATGCGCGTGAAGCAGATATCATTGCAGAAGCTGGTATGAAAGGCGCTGTAACAATTGCGACGAATATGGCTGGTCGTGGTACGGATATTAAGTTAGGCGAGGATATTAGAAACGTCGGTCTAGCAGTTATCGGTACAGAGCGTCACGAAAGCCGTCGTATTGATAATCAGTTACGTGGTCGTTCTGGTCGTCAAGGGGACCCTGGTGTAACACAGTTCTACTTATCAATGGAAGATGAACTAATGCGCCGCTTCGGTTCTGACAATATGAAAGCGATGATGGATCGTCTTGGTATGGATGATTCACAGCCAATCGAAAGTAAAATGGTTTCTCGTGCTGTAGAATCTGCACAAAAACGTGTGGAAGGAAATAACTATGATGCACGTAAGCAGCTATTGCAATACGACGATGTACTTCGTCAACAACGTGAAGTAATTTATAAACAGCGTCAAGAAGTAATGGATTCAGAGAACTTACGCAGTATTATTGAAGGTATGATGAAATCTACGATAGAACGTGCTGTTGCACTTCATACGCAAGAAGAAATCGAAGAAGATTGGAGCATTAAAGGTCTTGTCGATTACTTAAATACAAACCTTCTTGAAGAAGGAGATGTAAAAGAAGAAGAGTTACGTCGCCTTGCTCCAGAAGAAATGAGCGAATCAATTATCGCGAAATTATTAGAGCGTTATAACGAAAGAGAGAAGCTTCTACCTGAAGAGCAGACGCGTGAATTCGAAAAGGTTGTTGTATTCCGTGTTGTAGATACGAAATGGACAGATCATATCGATGCAATGGATCACCTTCGTGAAGGTATTCATTTACGTGCTTACGGACAAATCGATCCACTTCGTGAATACCAAATGGAAGGGTTCGCAATGTTCGAGTCGATGATCGCTTCTATTGAAGAGGAAATCTCTCGTTACATTATGAAAGCTGAAATTGAGCAAAACTTAGAGCGTCAAGAAGTTGTTCAAGGTGAAGCTGTTCATCCATCAAGCGATGGCGAAGACGCGAAGAAAAAACCGGTTGTAAAAGGTGACCAAATGGGACGCAACGATTTATGTAAATGTGGTAGTGGCAAGAAATATAAAAACTGTTGTGGCATTGGGCAGTAATAAGAAACTGTAGTTTTAGACTGCTTTGCAAATTTTTACATCAAAAATGTATAATGAAAAGGATTAAACTCTCTCCGTAATAAGCGGAGAGAGTTTCCCTTGTTTTCATATGAAAGTAACAGCAATTACATAGAGGTGAAGGAAATGGAATTAGTAGAAATTAGGCAAGAATTAGAAAAAATGGCTAAGAGATTAGCGGCTTTTAGGGGGTCTCTTTGACCTTCCTACTAAGGAAAAACAAATTGCAGAATTAGAAGAAACGATGATGGGCGCAGGATTTTGGGATGACCAACAAGGCGCACAAGCTGTAATTAATGAAGCGAATGCGCTGAAAGATATGGTTGGAAGGTTCCGTCAGTTAGATGAGACGTTCGAAAACTTAGAAATGACGCATGACTTACTTAAAGAAGAGTATGATGAAGATTTACATGAGGAACTAGAATCTGAAGTGAAAACTTTAATTCAAGAAATGAATGAGTACGAGCTGCAGTTACTATTAAGCGATCCTTATGATAAAAATAACGCTATTTTAGAATTACACCCAGGTGCAGGTGGAACAGAGTCACAAGACTGGGGTTCTATGTTATTACGTATGTACACGCGCTGGGCTGAAAAACGTAGGTTTAAAGTAGAAACGGTTGACTACTTACCGGGCGATGAAGCTGGTATTAAGAGTGTTACATTATTAATTAAAGGTCATAACGCTTACGGTTACTTGAAAGCGGAGAAAGGTGTACATCGTCTTGTACGTATTTCACCGTTCGATTCTTCAGGTCGTCGTCATACATCGTTCGTATCTTGTGAAGTTGTACCTGAATTCAATGATGAAGTTGAAATTGAAGTGCGTACAGAAGATTTGAAAATAGATACGTATCGTGCAAGTGGTGCAGGTGGACAGCACGTTAATACGACAGATTCAGCAGTTCGTATAACTCATCTACCGACAAACACGGTTGTAACATGTCAGTCAGAGCGTTCTCAAATTAAAAACCGTGAGCATGCGATGAAAATGCTAAAAGCGAAATTATATCAAAAGAAATTAGAAGAACAACAAGCACAATTAGATGAGATTCGCGGAGAGCAAAAAGAAATTGGATGGGGCAGCCAAATCCGTTCTTACGTATTCCACCCGTATTCTCTTGTGAAAGACCATCGTACAAATACAGAAGTTGGTAACGTACAAGCAGTTATGGATGGAGAAATTAATCCGTTTATTGATGCGTATTTACGTTCTCGTATTTAATAAGAGAAAAAGCCAACAGAATTGTTGGCACATGCTGAGGTCCAAGAGGATATAAAGAGGCTTATCTTATTTATATTGATGAAATAAAGAGGAAGAGAAGTTGGAAACGACAACTTCTCTTTTTGATGAGATTATATGTAGAATACAATGCCGTATATTGTTTTGTAAAAGGTAGAGAATAGTAAAACAAAGTGGTAATAGAGTAGGACTTTATATAGAATTTCTCAGTTTTGATTGGAGAAAAAGGCTCTTTATAGAACTTTCTAAGGTGTTCACAGAATTGAAACAATTTATGAAAGCTTATTTTATTAGGCTTCTCACTATATTTGTGAAAAATATGAAATACACCTTAGTTTTTCTATATAAAGATAATGCTTATAATGAATATTGAATGTGTTATGAAAACTATTGCCTAGTTATGAATGAAAAGAATATCAACAATGGGGAGCGATAGAAGTGAAAAAGAAATTGTTGGCTATTACGCTGGGGACGTCAGTCGTTTTTGCTTTAGGAGCATGTGGAAATAAAGAAGAGAGTAAACCATCAAAACAATCTGCAAGCACAGATAGCGCAGAGCAAATTTTCCAAAAAAGTTGTATAGGTTGTCACGCTAAAGATTTATCAGGAGCAACTGGACCAGATTTACGAAAAGTAGGACAGAAATATGACGCAGCAGAGATTGAAAAGATTATTGAAAAAGGCCGCGGTTCAATGTCACCAGGAATTATTCAAGGTGAAGATGCGAAAAAAGTAGCTGAATGGTTAGCGGAGCATAAATAAGAAACGTAATTAATAAACGAGCTGATTGTATAACTTGACCGAAAAGTGCTTCGAGTTAAGTAATTACATGAGCTCGTTTACCTTTTATTAGGATGTAACATAACTGTAACAAAATTGTATCCGAATTGGAAACCGATTGATGTTACAATGGGGTTTGTAGAATTTTGATGAAATATATTACATAGAGTAGCATTGCTAATAAAAAGTATGTATGGAAGCTACCTTCAACAAGAATGGTCGAATGAAAATAAAGGTTTTTCTTTTATTTTCAAATGTACAGAAAAGTATTTCTAAAAAAATCATTAAGTATTGGGTGATAAATAATGATAAAAATGACGAATGTTTATAAGGAGTACCCAAATGGTATGAAAGCCATTGCTGGTCTCACAGTTAACATTAAACAAGGTGAATTCGTATACGTAGTTGGACCGAGTGGAGCCGGAAAATCTACATTTATTAAAATGATGTATCGTGAAGAGAAGCCATCTACAGGATCAATTAATGTAAATGGACTTGTAATTGAAACATTAGCAGAAAGAGATGTTCCATATTTCCGTCGTCAATTAGGCGTGATTTTCCAAGATTTTAAATTGCTACCTAAATTAACGGTATATGAGAATGTTGCGTTTGCTTTAGAAGTAATTGAAGAAGAGAAGGAAGCGATTCGTGAGCGCGTTACAGAAGTGTTAGGTCTTGTTGGTCTTGAAGAGCGTGCCGATGCACTTCCAAATGAGCTTTCGGGCGGAGAGCAACAACGTGTGGCGATTGCAAGAGCGATTGTAAATAAGCCAAAGGTTGTAATTGCCGATGAGCCAACAGGTAACTTAGATATTGAAACAGCTCTTGATATTATGAAGATTTTTAAACGTATTAATGAGCGTGGTACAACGATTGTTATGGCGACACATAACGCAGATATCGTAAATACAATTCGTCATCGTGTAATTGCAATTGAAGGCGGAAAAATTGTTCGAGACGAGATTGAGGGAGGATACGGATATGAAGGCTAAAACCCTTAGTCGACATTTGCGAGAAGGTGTGAAAAATCTATCCCGTAACGGATGGATGACATTTGCTTCTGTAAGTGCAGTAACAGTTACATTATTACTTGTAGGTGTCTTTTTGACAGCGATTATGAATATGAACCATTTTGCGACGAAAGTAGAGCAAGATGTAGAAATTCGTGTGCATGTTGATCCAGCAGCAAAAGAAGCTGATCAAAAGAAATTAGAAGAAGATATGAGTAAAATTGCGAAAGTAGATTCTATTAAATATTCTTCTAAAGAAGAAGAGTTGAAACGTTTAATTAAAAGCTTAGGCGATAGTGGAAAAACGTTCGAGTTATTTGAGCAAGATAACCCACTGAAAAACGTATTTGTTGTAAAGGCGAAAGAACCAACAGATACGGCAACAATTGCGAAAAAGATTGAGAAAATGCAGTTTGTAAGTAATGTTCAATACGGTAAAGGTCAAGTTGAAAAATTATTTGATACTGTAAAAACTGGTCGTAACATCGGGATTGCGTTAATTGCGGGTCTTCTATTCACAGCGATGTTCTTAATCTCTAACACAATTAAAATTACAATTTATGCTCGTAGTACTGAGATTGAAATTATGAAACTTGTTGGTGCAACAAACTGGTTTATTCGTTGGCCGTTCTTGTTAGAGGGATTATTCCTAGGAGTATTAGGATCAATTATTCCAATTGGCCTAATTTTAGTTATGTATAATTCGTTGCAAGGTGTGTTTAATGAAAAACTTGGCGGAACAATTTTCGAGCTTCTACCATACAACCCATTCGTATTCCAATTAGCTGGTTTATTAATGTTAATCGGTGCATTAATCGGTATGTGGGGAAGTGTAATGTCAATTCGTCGCTTCTTAAAAGTATAAAAAGTTGCAAACATAATTCGTACAAGCTTATCATATAGTAGAAATAGGTAAAGGCATCACACATCGTGTGATGCCTTTTGCTACACCACCTGTGTGTTCTGGAAAGGGGAATTCCGCATTGAAACGTAGAGTTGCAATTATTGGAATGGTTGTTGCATTTTTAATTGGTGCTGGCGGGATGTTTGGTGGTATGTACTGGTTTGGGATAAACCCAGCGTATGTAACGCAAACAGTATCGAATGGTAATGCTGGCACAGCGCAAGGGAATTTGGTAAAGATTAATGAGGCGTATGCACTAATTGATTCACGTTATGTGGAAGACGTGAAAGACGACAAATTAGTCGAAGGTGCGATACAGGGAATGTTGTCTACGCTGAAGGACCCTTATTCCACGTATATGGATAAAGAAACGGCAAAACAGTTTAGTCAGTCATTGGATCCTGAACTTGAAGGGATTGGAGCTGAAGTGAACAAGACGGACGGTAAGCTTATTATCGTATCGCCAATTAAAGGTTCACCAGCAGAAAAGATAGGAATTAAACCGAATGACCAAATTTTATCTGTAGATGGAAATAGTGTGAAAGATTTATCACGTGAAGAAGCAGTATTAAAAATTCGTGGTAAAAAAGGAACGACTGTTGCAATTGAAATTAAGCGCGCAGGAGTGGCTGATCCGATAGAATTTAAAATTAAGCGTGAAAAGATTCCGATTTTCACTGTATTTAGTTCCGTAAAGCAAGATAGCGGAAAAGATATCGGTTATATGCAAATTACTTCTTTCGCTGAAAATACTGCGAAAGAATTTAAGGATCAGTTAAAAGAGCTAGAGAAGAAAAACATAAAGGGCTTAGTTATTGACGTGCGTGGTAATCCTGGCGGTTATTTAAATAGTGTAGAAGATATACTAGGAGACATCATGACAGATAAAAAGCCAATGCTACAAGTAGAACAGCGAAATGGTGAGAAGAAGAAATTCTCTACGGAACTGAAAGAGAGAAAGTCATATCCAATTTCAGTATTAATTGATAACGGAAGTGCTTCTGCTTCAGAGATTTTAGCTGGTGCGCTAAAAGAAGGAGAAGGATACGATTTAATTGGTGAAAAAACGTTTGGTAAAGGTACTGTTCAACAGGCTGTTCCATTTAAAGATGGCAGCAACATTAAATTAACAATGTTTAAATGGTTAACACCAGATGGCAATTGGATTCATAAAAAAGGAATCGCGCCAACTGTAGAAGTGAAGCAACCAGATTATTATCATGCGACACCAATTCAAATTGAAAAGACACTTTCATACAATTCAAATGATGTACAAGTAAAACACGCGCAAGAAATGCTTAAGAGCTTAGGATATGTACCAGGACGTGAAGATGGATACTTTAGCAAAGAGACAGAATCAGCACTAAAAGCATTCCAAAATGCGAATGAGATGGAAGCAACAGGACAACTTGATAAAAAGACAGCTGAAGCGATTCAAACTAAAATCATTGAAAAAATCCGTTCTGGAGAAAATGATTTACAATTACAGACGGCATTGAAATTAATAGCGAAATAAGAAAGAATACAGGCACTTTGATGCCTGTATTTTTTTATGTGTTAAATATGATAAGATAAAAAGAAAGAATGATATAAATGGTGGTGAATGAATTCGTGGAGGCATGGCTTTTTGAAATACTACGAGCAGTTGGACGTTTTTTCTTACACCCTGCTGTCTATGTATTTTTAATTAGTAGTATCTTCGTTGGATACTTACGTATATTACGAGAACGAAAAGATTTTTCTTTTAAAGTATATGATATTTGGTTTGAACTACGAACAACTCTATTTGCAGGTATTGGGTACGGATTAATCGTATCTATTATTACGATTGGGCTTGGGCTTGTTGTTTCAAAAGCGAGTTTATGGGCAATTTTACTTTGGACGTTATTATTCGGATTAACTGCTATGTATCGATATTTATCTGTAGCTTATACTTTCGGAATCGCGATTGCACTCGTGTTGTTATCGTCTAAGATGCCAGTTTCCTTCTTACAGCTTGGAGAAGGTGAAGAGGGTACGATTGTATCCCTTGCTATTTTACTAGGCGTTATGCTCGTTGTAGAGGGTTTATTAATCTCTAAAAATGCAGTTCGTTATTCTACGCCGAAAATTAACAAAGGTAAGCGTGGGCTACGAATTGGACTACATGAATCCAATCGTTTATGGCTTGTACCAGTATTTATTCTTATACCAGGAGACGCGGTGACAGGATTTATTTCTTGGTGGCCTGTCGTTTCAATAGGTTCGACTACATACTCTTTATTCCTCGTTCCATTTTTAATTGGATTTATGAGAAAGGTTAGAAGTTATGAGCCGACGGAAGCTTTATTATTTACAGGAAGACGTGTCTATGGTTTAGCGGGGCTCGTACTCGTTTTAGGTATCGCAAGTTACTGGTGGCACGTATTCGCAATTATCGCGATGGGAGTCGCAATGCTTGGGCGCTTTACAATCTCGATGCAAGAGAAAATTGCAGACGAGAAAAGACCAGCATACTTTGCAGCACGTAATGATGGACTTGTTGTGTTAGATACAATTCCTAATACAATTGGGGCAGAGATGAATTTAAAGCCTGGAGAAGTTATTACGAAAGTAAATGGAATCATTCCAAGAAGTACCGAAGAGTTTTATGACGCGCTTCAAACGAAGACGACAGGAGCGTTTTGTAAATTAGAAGTAGTAGATACAAATGGTGAGCTTCGTCTTGCTCAAACGGCATTATACGCCGGGGGACATCATGAATTAGGTGTTGTATTTGTTCAGCAAGAGCACGAGTGGGATTCGGAAGCTATATAAAATAAAATGGAAACCTTCATCAAATATAGATGAAGGTTTTTTTAGTTTCATAGACGGATAACTTGAATAATTATTTGATAATGGTTATCATTTAGAGAGTCTTTTAATTTGGAAAAGGGAGGAAAGATATGCTACGTAAATTTTTTTCTTACTATAAACCGTACAAAGGTTTATTCGTACTCGATTTTTCCTGTGCAGTTATCGCAGGTTTACTCGAACTTGGTTTCCCGCTTATCGTAAATCAATTTATTGATAAGTTATTACCAGGACAAAACTGGACGCTTATTTTATGGGCTTGTTTCGGTTTGTTCGTAGTTTATGTGTTAAATGCAGGTTTGCAATATGTCGTTACATATTGGGGACATATGCTTGGGGTTAACATTGAAACAGATATGAGGCAGAAATTGTTTGATCACATTCAAAAGCTATCATTCAGATTTTTTGATAATAATAAAACAGGTCATTTAATTTCACGTCTTACAAACGATTTAATGGAAATTGGGGAAATTGCTCACCATGGACCAGAAGATTTATTCATTGCCATTATGACTTTAGTTGGAGCATTTTCATTTATGATGATGATTAACTGGAAGTTAGCACTTCTAACATTCTTCGTAATCCCGTTCTTATTATGGTTGGCACTTTACTTCAATAAAAAAATGACAGGTACGTTTAGACGTTTATTCTCAGACGTTGCTGATTTCAATGCATGTATCGAGAACAATGTAGGTGGTATCCGCGTTGTACAAGCATTCGGAAATGAAAAGTTTGAGAAAGAGCAATTTGCTGTAAATAATGCTCGTTTCCGTACAACAAAATTAATGGCGTATAAAATTATGGCGTTAAATTCATCGATTAGTTATATGCTGATGCGTCTTGTAACACTCTTTGTATTAATATGTGGTACATGGTTTGTTCTGCAAGGTGAATTAACGTACGGTGGATTTATTGGATTCGTTTTATTAACGAATATTTTCTTCCGCCCAATTGAAAAAATTAATGCGGTTATTGAAAGTTATCCGAAAGGAATCGCTGGTTTTAAAAGATATGTAGAACTTCTGGAAACAGAGCCGGATATTGTAGATTCTAAAGATGCAATAGAAGTTAAACATGTACACGGCGATATTCAATACAATAACATCACGTTTGGATATGAAAATAAAGAGCCGATTTTAAACGATATTAGTTTGAAAATACATGCAGGTGAAACAGTTGCTTTCGTTGGACCATCAGGGGCAGGGAAAACAACACTATGTAGTTTATTACCTCGTTTTTATGAACAATCATCTGGATCAATTCAAATTGATGGCATTGACACCAAAGAGATGACGTTATCGTCACTTCGTAAGCAAATCGGAATTGTACAGCAAGATGTTTTCTTATTCTCAGGAACAATTCGTGAAAATATCGCTTACGGAAACTTAAAAGCTTCAGAATCTGAAATTTGGCAGGCGGTAAAACGTGCTCAGCTAGAGGACTTAATTTACTCGCAACCAGACGGTTTAGATACAGTTATTGGTGAGCGTGGTGTGAAACTTTCAGGAGGACAAAAGCAGCGCTTAGCAATTGCCCGTATGTTCTTGAAGAACCCGCCAATTTTAATTTTAGATGAAGCAACTTCTGCGCTAGATACAGAGACAGAACTTGCTATCCAAAAATCACTTGCAGAACTATCTGTTGGCCGTACAACATTAGTTATCGCTCACAGGCTTGCAACTATTAAAAATGCAGATCGCATCGTCGTTGTAAATAAAGACGGTATTGCAGAACAAGGTTCACATGAGGAACTAATTAAACGAGGCGAGGGTTACAGCCGATTGTATGAGGCGCAGTTTAGTTCGTAAATATAATTTCTGCTGAATTAGTGCACCATAAGTAAGTGGAAATCTTATACGGGAGGCTATCAATCATGATTGTAACAACAACTTCTACAATTCAAGGAAAAGAGATTATTGATTATATCGATATCGTCAATGGCGAAGCAATTATGGGGGCGAATATCGTGCGTGACCTTTTCGCTTCTGTCCGCGACGTTGTCGGTGGTCGCGCAGGCGCTTACGAAAGTAAATTAAAAGAAGCGCGCGACATTGCAATGGAAGAGATGAAAACTCTCGCAAGACAAAAAAATGCGAACGCCATTGTTGGTATCGACGTGGACTACGAAGTAGTTCGCGAAGGAATGCTAATGGTTGCGGTGAGCGGGACTGCTGTCCGTATATAAAGTGAAACTTTAATCAGTGGGGGGTTCATCCCCCACTGATTATTAGTTGAACCAATCGGGCGTTTACGGGCAGTTGATCTCCCACCTAATTTCTTTGCTCAAGCCGAATTTTGAGGTGGGAGTCTTACTGCCCGTTAATGTGGGATAAAGTGAAAAGCCGTGCTGGTGCACGGCTTTTTGTTGTTATTGTGTCTAACATGATAGGTAGGGTGATATTCTATGTCGAAGCCTCGATATTTCTTGGGAAATGTGGAAGGTCCCGTCGATATATGGGGAAGACATTAGAGCGCTTCTTTACACTGCCGAATTCGAACTAATAATTTTTCGTATTCTTGTTCGAGAAATGTGATGTCATCATGCTGATTTGGGATAGAAATCCGGCTGATGATTTCTGTTAATTTTGTTTGTAATCGTAATAATTCTTGTTCAGTAACGTTTACAGAAGCTTGGGTGGTTCTTTTTGTGTATTGCTCGTAATTGCCGTGGAATATTCTTGGTTCGCTCTCATCTACTTGTAGAATATGGTTTGCAACAGAACGAATAAAGGCACGGTCATGGCTAATGAAAAGTATTGTACCAGGATACTCCTGTAACATGCTTTCTAATTCTTCTTGCGTTGCCAAGTCTAAATAGTTTGTCGGTTCGTCGAGCAGAAGCATATTATAGTTTCCTAAAAATACTTTTGCGAGTGCAACCTTCATGCGTTCTCCACCACTTAAGATGTGCACAGGTTTATGAACATCTTCACGGCGGAATAGGAGCCGTGCAAGTATTGTTCGAACGAACGATTCTGTATAGTTTGTTTCTTCTAGAACGTTTTCTAAAATTGTTTTATCTGTTTTTAAAATAGATAATGTTTGTTCAAAGTATCCAATTTTACAACTTTTCGAAAGCTGAATGCCACGCTCGTTCGCGAGAAGCATTTTGAACAAAGTTGTTTTTCCGCTTCCGTTTGCCCCTAAAATAGCAAGCTTTGCCCCAGGGACAATTGTTCCATTCATATTTTTAAATAATGTGCGATCCCCTATTTTCTTCGTTGTTTTATTAAACTGAACAACTGCTTTACTATGAATTGGTGTGTGGTATTGTACGTCAAACTGAGCTTGAGAAAAGTCCTTCGGTTTTTCTTTCTGTTCCAACTTTTCAAGGCGTGTTTCTAGTGCTTGCGCTACTTTGCTAACATTTTCTTGCCCATGAGCCCCGCTGCACTTATAAAGTTTAGATTCAGATGAACTGAACCGTGTTGGGATTTTTGTCATGCTAGAAGCACGTTGCTTTCTTTGTGAAATTGACTGTTCTAACCGATTTTTTTCTTGTATATATTGATCATATTCTGCCTGCTTTTGTATTCGCTCACGTTCTTTTTGCTTTCGATAGTTTGAATAATTACCTTTATATTCTTGAATAGTACCGTCTTCAACTTCGATGATTTTTGTACATATGGCATCTAAAAGATCACGATCATGCGATATTAAAACAAGTGCACCTTTATAAGATAAAAGTGCCTTTTCTAATTGCTCTGTACCGAACATATCTAAGTGACTTGTTGGCTCATCAGCAAATAGAATGCCTGCATTTTGTTCGAGGGCATGGGCGATCTTTAGGCGCATTCGTTCACCGCCGCTCATTGAATTTGCGACGTTTGAAATATTCCATTTGCCCTTAGCGAGGGAAGAAGCGGTTTCTGGTATCCCCTCGCTAAGCTGTGGAATGATGGCGATAGAACTATGATGAGTTACTGTGCCTTTGTCAGCTTCTATTTCTTTACTTAATATTTGTAATAACGTAGATTTTCCAGCTCCGTTGACTCCGACAATTCCTATACGATCGTTTGCTTGAATTTCTAGTGATGGTAACGTAAATATGGTGCGATCACCAAAGCTCTTTTCGATATTACGTGCGATTAAAATAGTCATAAAAAAACCTCCCTAGTTTCACTAGAGAGGATAAATGTCGCCCTTCAATGTAAAAATCGTACATAAATAAACGATTTTTTACATGATCGTATCGAAAGAAAGTATCGACAAATGGACAGACTAATCCTCTGCTAGTTTTCATCATTTTTGTTCACTATTTGTGATGGATGAAATAAATAAGAGAATTAGAACTTCATTGGTCAAAGTACCTTCCTTTCATAATATTACTTTTATTGTATGCGCATACAAATGGATTTGTCAAACTTATTTCTGTGTGCTATTTTTGAATTTATTATTATACAATTGTGCTTTTGCCAGTGCCTCAGCATCGTTCTTGATTTCATCTAGTCCATTCGCATCCCCAATAATATACCCTTCAAATGATGAACCGACAAAATCAAAGATATATTGAAACTGGGCGATAAGCGGCAATGCTTTCAGTTTTGGACTGTCTCCGCCAACGATGACAACGTACATTTTTTTGCCTTTCATTTTTTCTTTGAAATGAAGAGATTTATTACGCAAGCTTTGTGACCAGCGATCAACGAAGTTCTTCATGTGGCCGCTCATTCCGTACCAGTATAGCGGTGTAGCGAAGATAATCGTGTCGTGCTCTAGCATGCGTTTGGTTAACTGCTCGTAGTCATCATTTACAGGTTGAAATCCTTCTACATCATGGCGCTGATCTATGATTGGGTGGACGATATGATCACGCAAGTAAATTTGTTCTGTTTCAATCCCATCAATCACCATATGTGTTAAAGCTTCCGTATTTCCGTTTTGTCTTGAACTGCCATGTATAACAAACATGTAATCATCCCTTTTCTTTTGCTTGTTTTAGGAGTGAAACGTGTTTTTGTAAATTCGTTTGAATGTTGGAAAGTAATGTGATTTGCTTCGTTACCTCATCAAGTTTGTCTTCGTAAAGTGCAAGGATACTACTACACGGATTTTCGTAAAGATGTGGCTCGATTTCAAGGCAACGTAGCATTCGTTCTGTTTCTTCTAAATTTAAGCCGATTTGCAAGTACATTTGAATCAGCTCTACTTTTTCGATTGCACTTTCATCAAAATCACGGTAGCCATTTGCTAGGCGTTTCGAAGGGAGTAATCCCTTTTCTTCATAATGTCTTAGTGCCCTTTCGCTAACCCCAGTTTCTTTTGATAACTCTCCAATTCGCAATGCGTTTCACTCCTTTTACATGTATTGTAAACCTTCACACTAATGTGAAGGTCAACTCTGTTTTTTCGCAAAAGAATCTACGTGTTTTAAAAAGACTTGAATAGCTTTAGACGGGATAAAATATTTGCCGCGCACGATGGAGAATGGACGGATTAGCTCTTCGTTCGGAACAGGGATGTGGAATAGTTCTTTTGCTAATAGTTCTTTTCGAACAGTCCAATCTGAAAGGATGGCGATGCCAAGACCGGCTGCAACGGCTTCCTTCACGCTTTGAATACTGCTAAATGTAAAGAAGCGCTTCATTTTTAAATGATGTTGGTGTATAAAGCGATCGCTATAGGCACGTGTGCCAGAGCCGCTCTCCCTTAATACCCAGACTTGATCTTGCAATGTATTTTCGTTAATCCCCTTGATATGGAGCAATGGGTGGTTTGGCGGGACGACGAGTTTCATTTCATCTTGCATAAAAGTTTCAACATCTACGTCAGCGTATACGACTTGGCCTTCCACTAAGCCGATATCAATTTGATTAGAGCGGAGGCTTTGCAAAACTTCTTCCGTATTGGAGATAAATGTATGAACTTCGACGTGTGCATTTTCATTGGCAAAGCGCGCAAGTATTTTTGGAAGTAAGTATTCGCCAATTGTAAAGCTAGCGCCGATGCGAAGTGTCCCTGTTACGACGTTATGCAGCGCATTAATTTCCTGTTTTGCATCTTCATAAAGTGAGAGCATCTGCTTTGCGTGTATGTATAATATGTTTCCAGCTTCCGTAACTTGGACGTGCTTTGGGGAGCGCTGAATAAGTGTAGTCCCAAGTTCATTTTCCAGGTTGCGAATGTGCATACTAACGCCAGGTTGTGAAAGGTTTAATAGTTCCGCAGCACGCGAAAAATGTTTTTGTTCAACGACAGTAACAAAGATCTTTAAAATGTCGACGTTCATTTGTTAGGCCCCTTTATTTTTACTTTTATTTTATCATAAGTATTTCTGATGATAGGTATTCAATATTGATATTAAACTTATTATTAAAACTCTCTTATAATGTAACTAGAAAGAACATGCATGTTCCAATACGATTATTGGGGTGGTACAAAGTGGAACAAACACTTGTTATACAAAAGAAGAAGGGCTTTGGATTTTCGCAAGGTATTGGGATTACGTTATTAATCGCAATCGCCGCGAAATATTTAGCAGAGCTTCCATTTTTAAATATTATGGGACAATTAGTAATCGCTATTCTAATCGGGATGGTTTGGCGCGCGGCAATCGGGATTCCTCAAGAAGCGATAGCGGGAACGAACTTTGCGAGTAAGAAGTTGCTACGCTTTGGGATCATCTTACTCGGAATGAGGTTAAATCTTGTAGATATTGCGAAGGCGGGGCCGAAAGTATTGGTCATCGCAGCGGTTGTTATTACATTTACAATTTTCGTTGTATATGGACTAACGAAAGTATTTAAAGTAGAACAGAAACTTGGAATTTTAACAGCATGTGGGACGGCAATTTGCGGAGCTGCAGCGGTCGTGGCAATTGCACCGCAAGTGAAAGCGAAAGATGAAGAAACAGCAGTCGGGGCAGCAATTATTGCAATTTTAGGTACAATATTTACACTTATTTATACGCTATTATACCCAGTGCTTGGCTTCTCACCCTACGGTTACGGGGTGTTCTCAGGGGCGACGCTGCACGAAATCGCTCACGTTATCGCGGCTGCAGCGCCAGGAGGTAGCACGGCTGTAGACATCGCGGTTATTGTGAAGTTAACGCGCGTAGCGATGCTTGTGCCAGTAGCGATTTTAATTGGATTATGGTTTGGTAAGAGCGAGGAAAGCAAGGGAAAAAGATCGTGGCGCGACCTTCCGATTCCTTGGTTCATCTTCGGATTTTTAGCAATGAGTGCGGTGCATTCGCTTGGGATTATCCCAGAAGTTGTTGCCGGATATATTGTAGTAATTGCGTACATGCTTATTGCAATGGCAATGGCAGGGCTCGGTTTAAATGTAGAGTTTAAAACGTTCCGCAAATTAGGAAGTAGGGCATTTGTGGCAGGGTTGATTGGCTCGGTTTGCTTATCTGTTCTTGGGTACGTTCTTGTATATGCATTAGGATTTATGTAGCAAAAAAAGAGGCATCTTATAGATGTCTCTTTTTTTTACCTTTTTTTGTAAAGATATCTTTACTTGGATTTGGAAAATATTTATAATTAAAGTAAAGATATCTTTACTTTCGAAGGTGGAGCCTATGGGTGTGAAAAATAAAATTAAAGAATTGCGAAAACAACATCATATAACGCAAATTGAAATGGCAAAGGCGATGCAAGTGACGCGGCAGACAATCGTGGCGATTGAGAACCACCACTATAACCCAAGTCTAGAGTTATCCCTAAAAATCGCCAAATATTTTGGAATGAAGGTAGAGGAAATATTTACGCTGGAGTAAGGGGAGAGAAAATGAACGATACTAAAAAGTTGTATATCGCTACGGTCTTAGGATTATGTGGAGGGGGACGTTTTAGTTCGGATTATGGACCCATCCATACCGACGTTATCGCTTATAGTTAGTAACATTTTAGCAATTGTATTTCTGATATTGTATACGAATTACAAAAAGCGGAAGTACAAAAAAGAAGAACTTCCAGATATAGATGAGCGGGTAAATGAAAATATAAAAAAGTATGTAAATGTCTCATTTATATTCGCATTTCTTTTGCTTATTGTTTATATTGTTGCAAGCAAAGCGATAGGGCGAATTACTATACCGATTCCAGAAATATTCATTGTATGTAGTTTCTTATTTGCTGGTAGTCTCATCATAGGAGTAATGGCGGGAAAACGAGCATAACGATAGGAGGAATGAAAATGCAAGATGAGTTTGAGAGATTTCAGTCGGATAAAGCGTTTAAATATTTAGGGTTGTTTTTAACAATGAGTTTAGCGGTATGGAGTTTGTATAATTTAATTGTTTATGGAAATGCGGGCATGCCGTTTGTTTTATTTGTATTAGGACAGTTTGTTTATTTCTTTGTGAACTATTGGCCGAAATGGAAATATAGAAATCAAAAAGAGGCTGATCATGTATGAGTAAGCAAGATATTATACGGTTCATAGGAAGTTTGTTTTTAGCGGGTCTTGTTTTAAATGTGAGTTTAATGATTTTAAGTATTTCGTGGGGAACGATCTTCATATCGAATGTAGCACTAGTCATTTTATATGGCATTTAGGAATATAGAGAACAGAAGCGTTTGAAAGAAGAGAGAGTACCGTCAATTGATGAGCGAGTTGTGAACAATATGAAGTCATATTTTACGATTTGTATTACAAGCTGCGTTTTTTTGTTCATTATGTATCTTTGTGTAAATAAGTATTTAGATAGGCAAGTAGTACATGTAAATGAGTTATTATATATTGCTATTTTTGGTTTATTAATAAGTATGGCATCGACGAGTGTGTTAGCAACAAGGAATAGATAGAAAAAGGGGAACTGGGATGGGATTACCGGTATTATGTGTCGCTACGGCTATTTTTGCTTTGTTTTGGGGAATACAAAACTTCTCTCGTAATCCAGTGCCAAGTGTATGTATTATGATTGGTGCTGTAGGTTTATCATACTATTTATTAATTTTAGCGCATTATCATAAAACAGCAACAAGTGTTGTTGTAGGGGCAATTATTTTATTTTGTGGTCGTGCTATACAAAAGGGGTTATTTCCATAACAGCTGTTTATACAAAAGGTATAAACAGCTTTTTGTATTTTTTTTACAAACTACTTGAAAGTTACGTTACGTCATCTTTTATAATGAAGGAGAAGAGGTGATGGAGTTGATTTCAATTCAAGAACTAACGAGGGAAACAGGGGTTACAGTAAGGACGTTACGTTATTATGATCAAATTGATTTATTAAAGCCGAGTGGGAAAACTGATGGAGGACATCGGTTATATAGCGAGAGAGATGTTGTTCGTTTGCAGCAAATTTTATTTTTAAAAGAAATGGGTTTTTCATTAAAAGAGATTACGAATATGTTAATAACGGATGAGCTCAATTTAAAAGTATCGCTTGAAAAGCAACTTAGATTTGTACAGGAAGAACAGAAAAAATTTAATCGAATGGAACGTATTTTACAGGCAGTTGTTTATTCAGTAGATGTGGAGGGAGAACTGGATTGGAAAGTTATGTTTGAACTCATTCAGCTTTCGAAACAGTCTCCGCGAATACGTGAGATGTTTCAAAATGAAGTTTTTTCTAAGGGAGAACAAAAGTTGCTTCATAATTTGCCGAACATGAGTGAAGAAGATCCGAATGTTTTAGAATGGGTAAATTTATTGAAGCAACTACGTAACTTTATGAAAGACGGTAAGGAAGCATCATGTGATGAAGTACAAGGCGCAACAAAGAAATTAATGCAGAAGTGTTTAGAGATGGCAAATGGTGATGAAGCATTTTTAGATAAATTGTGGGAAGTAAGAAAGTCAAAAGAAGATTCACAGAAAATGAGTATGTATCCAATTGAAGAAGAGCTTCTATTATATATGGATGAGGCTTTTCGTATATATGACGAAAGGGAGAGGGATAAATGAGTATACTTGCAGAATATCGTTGGTATTTTTTAATTGGGGCAGAGATTGTATTTTGGTTATCAGCTATCGGATTCTTTTTACTAAGGTATGGATTTCGCTTGAAAAAGGCAAGTTTTATTATGGGGATTGTGCTACTTGTAAATGAAGTGTTTATTTTAACTTTAGGAGTAGTGGACTACTATCAAACAGGGAAGTTCTCTAATTTTCAAATCATTACGGTAATCATTTTATTATATGCAGTTTTTTATGGGAAAAAGGATTTGAAGAAATTAGATATATATGTACAAAAATTAGTTGCGAAGTGGCGGAATGAACCGGCGCCTATTATCGAAGAACCACTTGAAGTAACAGGGATGGCGCATGCGAAGCAGGAAATAAAAAATTGGGTTTTACATCTTATTTTGTTTATTGCGGTTCATATATTCTTTTTCTTCATGTATGGGCTTATTCCAGTAGAACAGTGGGGGAATTGGTTAGAGTCAGGAATCGTTTTAAATAAAACAGCAAGCCGTGTAAGCCAAGTATGGGCTATTATTCTTTTAGTGGATACTGCGATTTCATTTTCATATGTTATTTTTCCGAAGAAGGAGAAAGGAAACAAGAAGCTACTTTCATAGAGGAAAGTAGCTTTTTTCTAGTATACCAATAGTTTGTATAGGAGAGGATAACAATAGGGAAAAGAACAGGTTTTATATGCTTATTTCTCTATAGTTTAGTAGCATGTTCACAACCTAACAGTGCAATTGATAAGAAGAATGATGTCGTTGCAAAGGGGGCAGAAATTTCTAATCTAGATAAATTCGAGAAGTTCATTTGGAATGTGGAACAAGGGAAAGTTGATAAAATAAGAATTGTACAGTATACACATGAAGGTGATCCTGTTTTTCAAACGTTAGAGCATAGTGAGAAAGATATACTTTATGTGTTAGATAATAGACAAGATCAATTTGCTGGTGACCATAAAGGGTTACATAAAGATAGTTGTAAAAGGATTGTTAAAGAGCAACGTGAATCAGAAACGGCATATAGGTTAATAGATTGTACGAATGAAAATGGGCGCAATGGATATGACTTATTATATGTACTTGAAAAATAGAGTTAGTAGAGGAAGGAAGTATTTATTCCTTCCTTTTTCTATATATAACTTGTCGAAAACTTTACCGAATATCTGTTCGTTTTTTTAGGTTTTTTATGGGCATTCGTGGTAAAATAATAATACAGATTTTTATGAGGAGGTCGGTTTTTAGTTGGAACATCCATTTGAAATTATCTCAGAGTATTCCCCGCAAGGTGATCAGCCGGGAGCGATAGAGAAGCTTGTAGAGGGAATTAATAGTGGAAAGAAAAAGCAAGTGTTGCTTGGAGCGACAGGAACGGGTAAGACATTTACGATTTCAAATGTCATTAAAGAAGTGCAGAAACCAACACTTGTAATGGCTCATAATAAAACGTTAGCAGGACAGTTATATAGTGAGCTGAAAGATTTCTTTCCTAACAATTCTGTGGAGTATTTTGTTAGTTATTACGATTATTATCAGCCGGAAGCGTACGTACCACATACGGATACGTTTATTGAAAAAGATGCGCAAATTAACGATGAAATTGATAAATTACGCCACTCGGCAACGTCTTCTTTATTTGAAAGAGATGATGTTATTATCGTTGCGAGTGTTTCGTGCATATACGGTTTAGGTTCTCCGGAAGAATACCGCGAGTTAGTTGTTTCGCTTCGAGTTGGTATGGAAAAGGACCGCAATCAATTGCTTCGTGAACTTGTTGATGTACAGTATGGACGTAATGATATTGATTTTAAGCGTGGTACATTCCGTGTGCGCGGAGATGTAGTTGAAATCTTCCCCGCATCACTTGATGAGCATTGTATTCGAATTGAATTTTTTGGGGATGAAATAGATCGTATTCGAGAAGTAAATGCATTAACGGGTGAAGTATTAGCAGAACGTGATCATGTAGCAATCTTCCCGGCATCTCACTTCGTTACACGTGAAGAAAAGCTGAAGGTCGCTATTGAAAATATTGAAAAAGAATTAGAAGAGCGTTTAAAAGAATTAAATGATAACGGTAAGTTGTTAGAGGCGCAGCGCATAGAACAGCGAACGCGTTATGATTTAGAAATGATGCGCGAGATGGGCTTTTGTTCAGGGATTGAAAACTATTCCCGTCATTTAACACTTCGTCCAGCAGGCTCAACGCCATATACTCTTTTAGATTATTTTCCAGAGGATTTCTTAATCGTTATGGATGAGTCGCACGTATCGGTTCCGCAAGTAAGAGCGATGTATAACGGGGACCAAGCACGTAAGCAAGTGCTTGTTGATCATGGATTCCGTCTGCCATCAGCTTTAGATAATAGACCGCTCACGTTTGATGAGTTTGAAGAGAAAACGAATCAAGTTATTTACGTTTCGGCAACGCCAGGACCGTACGAGTTAGAGCAGTCACCGAAAGCAATAGAACAAATTATTCGTCCAACAGGGCTTTTAGATCCACCAATTGATATACGACCAATTGAAGGACAAATAGATGATTTATTAGGAGAAATCCATGACCGGATTGCGAAAAATGAACGTGTATTAATTACGACTTTAACGAAGAAAATGTCAGAGGATTTAACGGACTATTTAAAAGATGTAGGAATTAAAGTGAATTATCTTCACTCTGAAATTAAAACATTAGAGCGTATTGAAATTATCCGTGATCTTCGCCTTGGTAAGTTTGATGTACTTGTCGGTATTAACTTATTACGAGAAGGATTAGATATTCCAGAAGTATCACTTGTAGCTATTTTAGATGCTGATAAGGAAGGGTTCCTACGTTCAGAGCGTTCATTAATTCAAACAATTGGTCGTGCGGCGCGTAATGCAAACGGCCGCGTTATTATGTACGCAGATCGCATAACGAGATCGATGGGAATTGCAATTGAAGAAACACAGCGTCGTCGTAGTATACAAGAAGCTTACAATGAAAAGCATGGTATTACGCCGAAAACGATTCAAAAAGGAGTACGTGACGTTATTCGTGCGACAACAGCAGCTGAGGATACGGAAATATATGAAGCAACACCAGCTAAGAAGATGACGAAAAAAGAACGTGAAAATACAATTGCGAAGATGGAAGCAGAGATGAAAGAAGCAGCAAAGGCATTAGATTTCGAGCGTGCAGCTGAATTAAGAGATTTACTATTAGAATTAAAAGCGGAAGGGTGAAAAGAGTGAGTAAAGATTTTATTGTTGTAAAAGGTGCTAGAGCGCATAATTTAAAAAATATTGACGTAACCATTCCGAGAAATCAGCTTGTTGTTGTGACGGGATTGTCTGGTTCGGGGAAATCATCGTTAGCATTCGATACGATTTATGCAGAAGGGCAGCGTAGATACGTGGAATCTTTATCTGCGTATGCGCGCCAGTTTTTAGGGCAAATGGATAAGCCGGATGTTGATATGATTGAAGGTTTATCTCCAGCGATTTCAATTGATCAAAAAACGACGAGTCGTAATCCTCGTTCAACGGTTGGAACGGTAACGGAGATTTATGATTATTTACGTTTATTATTTGCACGAATTGGTACGCCGATTTGTCCGAATCATGGAATTGAAATTACATCACAAACAGTGGAACAGATGGTAGACCGTGTTCTTGAATATCCTGAACGTACGAAGTTGCAAGTGCTAGCGCCTATCGTGTCAGGGCGTAAAGGTGCGCATGCGAAAGTATTAGAAGATATTAAGAAGCAAGGTTATGTTCGTGTGCGCGTTGATGGAGAGATGCTGGATGTATCGGAAGAGATTACTTTAGAAAAAAATAAGAAGCATTCAATTGAAGTTGTTATTGACCGTATTGTTGTGAAAGAAGGAATTGCAAGCCGACTTGCAGATTCACTAGAAAGTGCTTTAAAGCTTGGCGGGGGCCGAGTTTTAATCGATGTAATGGGAGAGGAAGAACTTCTATTTAGTGAACATCATGCTTGTCCACATTGTGGTTTTTCAATCGGAGAATTAGAGCCGCGTATGTTCTCGTTTAATAGTCCGTTCGGCGCGTGTCCTTCTTGTGATGGACTTGGATCGAAGTTAGAGGTAGATTTAGAACTTGTTATTCCGAACTGGGATGTATCATTAAATGAACATGCGATTGCTCCTTGGGAACCGACAAGTTCACAATATTACCCGCAATTATTAAAATCCGTGTGTAATCATTACGGCATCGATATGGATATGCCGGTGAAAGATATACCGAAGGATTTATTTGATAAAGTGCTGTACGGAAGCGGGGAAGAGAAGCTTTATTTCCGCTATGTGAATGAATTTGGTCAAGTAAAGGAAAATGAGATTTTATTTGAAGGTGTTATTCCGAATATTGAGCGTCGTTATCGTGAGACGAGTTCTGATTATATTCGTGAGCAAATGGAGAAATATATGGCAGAGCAAGCTTGTCCGAAGTGTAAAGGTGGACGCTTAAAGCCTGAGAGTTTAGCTGTTTTCGTTGGTGATAAAACGATTGCCGATGTAACGAAATATTCTGTTCAAGAAGTACAGGAGTTCTTCTCAACTGTTGAGTTAACGGAGAAACAACAAAAAATTGCTCATTTAATTTTAAGAGAAATTCAGGAACGTGTCGGGTTCTTAGTGAACGTCGGTTTAGATTATTTAACGTTAAGTCGTGCCGCAGGAACTTTATCAGGTGGTGAGGCGCAGCGTATTCGTTTAGCGACACAAATTGGTTCTCGCCTTACTGGCGTACTTTACATTCTTGATGAGCCTTCTATCGGTTTGCATCAGCGTGATAATGATCGTCTTATTCGTACATTGCAGGAAATGCGTGATTTAGGAAATACGTTAATTGTTGTTGAGCATGATGAAGATACAATGATGGCTGCTGATTATTTACTTGATATCGGACCTGGTGCAGGTATTCATGGTGGTCAAGTTGTATCAGCAGGTACACCAGCTGAAGTTATGCAAGACGAGAATTCATTAACTGGGAAATATTTAAGCGGTAAAGAGTTTATTCCGGTACCACTTGAAAGACGTAAAGGTGACGGACGTAAAGTGGAGATTGTCGGTGCGAAAGAAAATAACTTAAAGAATGCGAAAATGTCATTCCCCCTAGGAACATTTGTAGCAGTAACAGGCGTATCTGGCTCTGGAAAAAGTACGATAATTAATGAAGTACTATACAAATCATTAGCTCAAAAGCTATATAAAGCGAAAGCAAAGCCAGGGGCTCATAAAGAAATTAAAGGTCTTGAGCAGTTAGATAAAGTTATTGATATTGATCAATCACCAATCGGGCGTACACCACGTTCAAATCCGGCGACATACACTGGCGTATTTGATGATATTCGTGATGTATTTGCGCACACGAATGAAGCGAAAGTACGTGGGTATCAAAAAGGACGTTTCAGCTTTAACGTAAAAGGCGGCCGTTGTGAAGCGTGCCGCGGTGATGGAATTATTAAAATCGAAATGCATTTCTTACCAGACGTGTATGTTCCATGTGAAGTTTGTCACGGTAAACGTTACAACCGTGAAACGTTAGAAGTGAAATATAAAGATAAGAATATTTCTGAAGTGTTAGGGATGACAATTGAAGATGGGGTAGAGTTCTTTGCTAATATCCCGAAAATTAAGCGTAAACTTCAAACGCTTGTAGATGTAGGGCTTGGTTATATGAAATTAGGACAACCAGCTACGACGTTATCAGGTGGTGAGGCGCAGCGTGTGAAATTAGCTTCTGAATTACATCGTCGTTCTACAGGGCGTACGTTATACATTTTAGATGAGCCAACGACTGGCTTACATGCACATGATATTGCACGCCTTCTAGAAGTGTTGCAACGTCTTGTTGAGAGTGGTGAGACGGTACTTGTAATTGAGCATAATTTAGATGTTATTAAAACAGCTGATTATATTATTGACCTTGGACCAGAAGGGGGAGACAAAGGCGGACAAATTGTTGCTTCGGGAACGCCAGAGCAAGTGGTGAAAGAAGAGCGCTCTTATACAGGTAAGTATTTAAAAGAGATTTTAGATCGTGATAAAGCAAGAATGAAAGAGAAAATAAAAGAAGTAGAGTTATCACAATAAGTTGTTAATAAAAACCGAGTGGGAATTGCACTCGGTTTTTATTTCACTAAGGGAAACTGGTAAGAATGTTAGTAGGTATACAAGTATAAAGAATAGAATAAATTGGTATAAGTGTTTGCATGTTACTTGCGTTTATTATCTATTAGCGTATGATGAAATATATATGTTAAAAGGATGTGTAAGGAAATGAGATGGATTGTATCACTTCTTGTAAATAGCGTTGTGTTAATCGCTGTATCCGGACTTTTAAAAGGGGTTGCACCAGACGCATTTTACATAGCAAATATACAAACTGCAATTATTGCGAGTATTATATTGGCGATTTTAAACGTATTTGTAAAGCCGCTTTTAATTTTAATTACGCTACCGATTACTCTTGTAACTTTCGGTTTCTTCTTAATTGTTATTAATGCGATTACGTTAAAGATGACGGATTCGTTATTAGGGGACGCCTTTAATATATCTGGATTTGGTGTAGCGATTGTTGCGGCAATTTGTATTTCTATTTTTAATATGATAATTGAAAAAGTAATTGTTGAACCATTACATGAAAAAAAGAGGAAATGACAAAAAGAAAAACATTTCATGACTCATATGAAATGTTTTTTTCTATTTATTAGAAACCGAGTTTCTTGTTTCCAGAAAAAAATGGTACAATATCCGATAGAATGGAATTTTACATCAAATGAGACTGAACCCGCAGCGGAGTGGAGGTTTATACATATGCCGAAAGTAAGGACAAAAGATTTAATTGAACAATTTCAATTGGAGTTAGTAAGTGGTGAAGAAGGGATTCATCGTCCGATTGATACGAGTGATTTATCGCGACCTGGAATTGAAATGGCAGGATTTTTTACATATTATCCAGCAGATCGCGTGCAGCTTCTTGGGAAAACGGAGCTTACGTTCTTTGATACGTTAACGACAGAGCAAAAGCAAGAGAGAATGAAAGCGCTTTGTACTGAGGAGACGCCTTGTATTATTGTAACTCGTAATCAAGATGTACCGGATGAGTTATTACAAGCATCACGTGAATCAGGCGTGCCTTTATTACGTTCTGCTCAAACGACGACGAGATTATCAAGTCGTTTAACAAACTATTTAGAAGGTAAGTTAGCGCCAACAACAGCTGTTCATGGTGTGCTAGTAGATATTTATGGTGTTGGTGTTTTAATTACAGGTCAAAGTGGTGTCGGGAAAAGTGAGACAGCGCTTGAACTTGTAAAGCGTGGTCACCGCCTTGTTGCGGATGATAGCGTAGAAATTCGTCAAGAAGATGAAGATACATTAGTAGGGAGCTCACCTGATTTAATTGAGCACTTATTAGAAATTCGTGGTCTAGGTATCATTAACGTAATGACGTTATTCGGTGCAGGGGCAGTACGAAATTATAAACGTATTACACTTGTTATTAATCTTGAAATTTGGGATCAAAAGAAAAATTATGATCGCTTAGGTCTTGATGAAGAGAAGATGAAGATTATTGATACAGAACTTACGAAGATTACACTTCCAGTTCGTCCTGGTCGAAACTTGGCTGTTATTATTGAAGTAGCAGCGATGAACTTCAGATTAAAACGTATGGGAGTCAATGCGGCACAACAGTTCTCTGAACGATTAATGAGTGCGATTGAGTTAGGAAATCAAGAGTAGACTCTGGAGAGGGAGGTCATATACATGCTGTTAGGTTCTGTACCACAGCTTGACCGTATAGCAGTCCAACTTGGGCCGTTCCCTGTTTATTGGTATGGGGTTATTATCGGTACAGGTGTGCTATTAGGTCTTTGGCTAGCAACTCGCGAGGGAGAAAGGCTTGGTATTCACAAAGATACATTTATCGACCTTGTATTAATCGCAGTACCAATTGCCATTCTTTTTGCGAGAATGTATTATGTCATTTTTGAATGGGAATATTATTCGCAAAATCCGAGTCAAATTATTAATATTCGTCAAGGTGGTTTGGCGATTCATGGTGGTTTAATCGGGGCTGTTATTACAGGAATCCTTTTTGCGAAACGACGCGGGCTTTCATTCTGGAAGTTAGCGGATATTGCTGCGCCGAGTATTTTACTAGGACAAGCAATTGGCCGATGGGGAAACTTTATGAACCAAGAGGCGCATGGTGATGAAGTAACGAGACAGTTTTTAGAAGGTCTTCATTTACCAGATTTCATTATTAATCAAATGTACATTGATGGTGTGTATTATCACCCAACGTTTTTATATGAATCATTATGGAACTTTGCAGGTGTTATTTTACTACTCGCGTTACGAAAAGTGAATTTACGCCGTGGTGAATTATTCTTCACATATTTAATTTGGTATTCAGTGGGACGCTTCTTCGTAGAAGGTTTGCGTACAGATAGTTTAATGTTAGGACCACTTCGTATTGCACAAGTAATGTCTATTGGAATTGTTGTTATTTCTATCATTTTCATTATTGTGAGACGAAAAATGGGGCAAGCTGATAAAAGATATTTAGAAAATTAGAGAAAAGTAGCATCTTATAGAAGATGCTGCTTCTTTCATATTCAGGTAATGAAAGGATTAAGGACGATGAAAATAAATACAGTGTTATTTGATTTAGATGGAACGTTAATTAATACAAATGAACTTATTATCTCTTCTTTTTTACATACGTTAAATCACTATTATTCTAATCAGTATAAGCGTGAAGATGTATTGCCATTTATCGGTCCATCTTTGCATGATACTTTTAGTAAAATTGATGCAAGTAAGGTTGAAGAGATGATTACATGTTATCGTCAATTTAATCATGAGCATCATGATGAATTAGTGGAAGAGTATGAAACTGTATATGAAACGGTTCAAGAATTGAAGAAGCAAGGTTATAAGATCGGCATCGTTACAACGAAAGCGAGACAGACGGTTGAAATGGGATTAAAGCTTTCGAAACTTGATCAGTTTTTTGATGTTGTCGTGACGATTGATGATGTGGAACATGTGAAACCACATCCAGAACCACTTCAAAAAGCATTGAAATTATTAGATGCAAAGCCAGAAGAAACATTGATGGTTGGTGATAATCATCATGATATCGTCGGTGGACAAAATGCAGGTACGAAAACAGTAGCGGTTTCATGGACATTGAAAGGTAGAGCGTATTTAGAAGCGTATAAACCAGATTATGTGCTAGATAAAATGAGTGATTTACTACCGATTTTGTCCCGCATTAACGGGTAGTAAGATTCCTGCCGGTTAAAGTGTCACTTTTATATAAGTAGAGGAGAGAGTTCAGTGCGACGGACAACGCGCTATCCTGTTTCAGGAGAAAATTCATTGTGGAATGTGTATAAAACAGTTTCTTTTTGGAAGGTAATGAAAAATTTTATTATCATCCAAATCGCACGTTACACGCCATTTTTATCCGTAAAGAATTGGTTATATCGCACGTTTTTACGGATGGAAGTAGGAAAGAAAACGTCGTTTGCACTTATGGTAATGCCAGATATTATGTTTCCAGAAAAGATTACTGTGGGAGAAAATTCAATTATCGGCTATAATACAACGCTTTTAGCACATGAATATTTAATTCGTGAGTATCGACTTGGAGAAATCGTCATAGGGAATGAAGTTATGATTGGAGCGAATACGACAATTTTACCAGGTGTGACAATTGGAGATGGAGCTATCGTTTCTGCAGGCACACTTGTCCATAAAGATGTACCAGGCGGCGCTTTCGTAGGCGGAAATCCGATGCGTATTATTTATACGAAAGAGGAAATGGCCACTAGAGAAGGTTGATGTTAAAAATGTAACATTTCCCTTCTCTTTTTATGAATAAAAAGGAAATAATTGATTATAATATACTGTTTTGTTTTTTACGGAATCGTTTATACTTATAGATAGAAGAATGTGTGAACGAAGAAAACAAAAAACTGGAGGATATATGGGGAAAAATCAAAGAATATATAAGGAGAACGGACAAGTTATCTCTTTTAATCAGTTAGCGGACTTCTTTTATAAAAAAGGGATGAGGGCTTATAAAGGGCAAAAATTGCAAGATGCAATTAAATATTTTCGAAGAGCAGCACAAAGCGAGAAGGAGCCGTTTATTTTATGCCAACTAGCAATAGCATTATCTGAATCTGGTGAATATCAAGAGTCGAATCAGATATTTCTAAAGCTTGTTAGATCCAATCCTGAACTTGAGCAATGCTATTATTTTATTTCAAATAATTATGCATATATGGGCTTGTTTCAACAGGCGAAGAAGTATGCAGAGCGATATTTAGAAGTTGCGGAAGAGAAGGAATTTGTAGAAGATACATTAGAATTGCTTGAGATTATGGAAGAAGATGCAATGGGTGCGGAAGAGATTGAGGATGAAGATGAGCTAATTGTTATGCAAGAAGAAGCGAACCGCTACATTCGTAACGGACAATTAGAAGAGGCGATTGCTACACTAGAAGTTGTTACGAAAGAATATCCAGAATTTTGGTCAGGACATAATAATTTAGCGATTGCACATTTTCAATCAGGTAATGTAGATCAAGCGCTTAAGTTAACAGAAATGATTTTAGAGAAAAATCCTGGTAATATGCATGCGCTTTGTAATACTCTTATTTTTCTATATTCAATTGGAGAGCATAAGCAAGTAGAGTCATTAGCGGGGCAGTTAGTATCGGTATATCCAATTTCATTTGAGCATCGTTTGAAACTTGGAACAACGCTTGCAACAATTGGTCATTTTGAACCTGCATATAAATGGTTCAAAGTATTAAAGCGTCAAGGGTACGAAGGAGACGTCAGTTTTTATTACTGGTTTGCATACTCTGCGTATATGGTGAAGGAACAGCAAGTAGCTGAAAAAATGTGGCAACATGTTGTAGAATTGCATCCTGATAAAAAAGGAAAAGAACCGTGGAATGCACTGAATTTAGCAGATGAAGGACAAAATCTTTTATTTGAAGAGTTACGAAAATCATTTCAGCAAAGTACGACGCTAGAAGAGAAAATGCTAGCTTTATATTTAATGAATGAATTGTCAACACCAGAGAAGGTTGGATTCTTCTTTGATGTAACGCAAGCGAAAAATGGTGTTCCAATCGTATCGCAACTTGCAAAATATTTCTTTTTACTTAATAGTCATAAAAGCATCCCAGCTGATTTACAGCAATTTGAACAGTGCGTACGAATCGCGGATGCATTATACAATTATACGAAAAAAGATGATGAATTAATCGAAGAGTGTTTAAATTTTTGGTTTTGCACGTTCATACGTTTATATACATCTGGAGCGACTTTTACAAATGTGTACGGTTGGTCAGCGGCAATTGAATATATTGTGCGCGGCGAACAAAGAAATAAGATGACACAGGCAGAGCTTGGTGATGTATATAATGTATCTGTAGCGACTGTACGAAAGTATGTGCAGGCTGTTAAGCGCACGCACACGTAGGGTAGGCAAATCATTGGGAAAAAAATGATGCTAACAGTATAATGAGGGTAACTTAATGTGTATGAATGAATGGGAGTGAATAGTGTGTCAGAAGAAAAAATTTATGATGTCATTATTATTGGTGCAGGACCAGCTGGTATGACAGCTGCGGTATATACATCTCGTGCGAATTTAAGCACACTGATGCTTGAGCGTGGTATTCCAGGTGGACAAATGGCAAATACAGAAGATGTAGAGAACTATCCAGGTTATGAGTCTATTTTAGGACCAGACTTATCAAATAAAATGTTTGAGCATGCGAAGAAATTTGGTGCTGAATATGCATACGGTGATGTGAAAGCAATCATCGATGGTAAAGAGTACAAAACAATTATTGCTGGCAAAAAAGAATATAAAGCACGTGCAATTATCGTTGCAAGCGGTGCAGAGTATAAAAAAATTGGTGTGCCAGGTGAAACAGAACTTGGCGGCCGCGGTGTATCATATTGTGCAGTATGTGATGGTGCATTCTTTAAAGGGAAAGAACTTGTTGTTATTGGCGGCGGAGATTCTGCTGTTGAAGAGGGTGTGTTCTTAACACGCTTCGCATCAAAAGTAACGATCGTTCACCGTCGTGACACTCTTCGTGCACAGAAAATTTTACAAGATCGTGCTTTCCAAAATGAGAAAGTAGATTTCATTTGGAATCACACTATAAAAGAAATTAACGACGCAAATGGTAAAGTAGGAAGCGTAACACTTGTAGATGTAAACAGCGGAGAAGAACAAGAAGTTAAAACTGACGGCGTTTTCATATACATCGGTATGTTACCACTATCAAAACCGTTTGTTGAGCTAGGTATTACAAATGAAAATGGTTATGTTGAAACGAACGAGCGTATGGAAACGAAAGTTCCTGGTATTTTCGCAGCTGGTGATGTTCGTGAAAAAATGCTTCGTCAAATTGTAACTGCAACAGGTGATGGTAGTATTGCAGCGCAGAGTGCACAGCATTATATAGAAGAGTTAGTAGAAGAATTAAAAACTGTAACAGAAAAATAAGGGGTAATATACCTTTTGAGAAGAAAGCTACCGATAGGAGCTTTCTTTTTTTTGTGAAAATGTCAAAGTTTTGTCAAAAACAATTAGGATTATAAGATTTCTTATTGATATACTGGACTTTACGGAAAAAATCACTATAAGAAATGAGGAATTTATTCAGTATGGAATGGCGTAATATATATCGTGGATTTTGTATGGGCGTTAGTGATTTAATTCCTGGTGTGAGCGGCGGAACAATCGCTGTTGTGTTAGGGATTTATGAACAATTGCTCGCAGCAATTAGCGGATTCTTTAGTCGTGAATGGAAAAAACATTTAGCGTTTTTAATCCCACTTGCAGCTGGTGTAGCGGCGGCTTTTCTAACGTTAAGTCACGTTATTAAATATTTATTAGCAAATCATTATGAACCGACTCAATTTTTCTTCCTCGGTTTAATTATTAGTATATTACCGATGTTAATGAGAGAAGCTGATGCAAAGGCAACGTTTAAAGGTAGTCATATTGCCTTATTAATAATTGCAGCAATTCTTGTTGCAATAACAGCATTCTTTAAACCAGATAAGGCAGCGGATCCAATTACGACGTTAACAATTTTAAATGCAATTGGTTTATTTTTCGCAGGATGGATGGCTAGTATGGCTATGCTTCTTCCTGGAATTAGTGGATCGTTTATTTTATTAATTATTGGTGTGTATCCAACAGCAATTAACGCTTTAACTACACTCAATTTACCGTTAATCGTGGTTATCGGTGCCGGCGTGATGGCCGGATTTGTTGTAAGTAGTAAAGGAATTAGTTATTTGTTAGATCGTTATAAAAGTATGACATTTGCGGCAATTATTGGGCTCGTTATCGGGTCGATTGTCATTGTGTTCCCTGGCATTCCGACTGGTGGCATTTCAATTGTAAGTTCAATTATTACTTTTATTTTAGGATTTGCGGTTGTTACTTATTTCGGTAAGAAATAAGTGTTTTAATCCCCTTAACGATAAAAATCGTTAAGGGGATTTTTATGTGCTATTCATAGGAAGTAAGGTATTTTGATTGCTTGTTATAGAAAGAATTTTTACAATTGCTTAGCGAAAGGGGACTGGCACCTTCGTTGTAGCAAACTGTTTTTGATAGTATAATGAAATGAGTATGCAGTGAGAAATCTTGCTGCAAGTAGCTGAGGTGAAGAAACATGCAAAGAGTGACAAACTGTGTGTTAATTAGAGATAATGAAGTACTCTTACTCCAAAAACCTCGCCGAAATTGGTGGGTTGCACCGGGCGGGAAAATGGAGCGTGGTGAGACAGTAAGAGATTCCGTTGTTCGCGAGTATCGTGAAGAAACAGGTATTTATTTAAAGAATCCAGCATTAAAAGGGGTCTTCACTTTTGTCATCCAAGAAGGTGATAAAGTTGTTTCTGAATGGATGATGTTCTCCTTTTTAGCAACAGATTTTGCAGGAGAAAACAAATTAGAGAGCGAAGAAGGCATCATTGGTTGGCATACATTTGATAAAATTGATGATTTAGCAATGGCACCAGGAGATTATCACATTATTGATTATTTAATTAAAGGGAATGGTATAATCTACGGTACATTTGTATATACCCCAGATTTTGAGTTGCTTTCATATCGATTAGATCCGAGTTAAACCTGCAAGGAGAGGATACGATGACAGAGAATAATGATATAAAAATGGTAATTATTACAGGGATGTCTGGAGCTGGAAAGACGGTAGCGTTACAAAGTTTCGAAGATTTAGGATATTTTTGTGTAGATAATTTACCACCGATGTTATTGCCGAAGTTTATTGAACTTATGGCAGATTCAAAAGGTAAAATGAATAAAGTGGCACTCGGTATTGATTTACGTGGCCGAGAGTTTTTTGAATATTTATGGGGAGCGCTTGATGATTTATCAGAACGTACATGGATTATTCCTCATATTTTATTTTTAGATGCGAAAGATAGCACACTTGTAACTCGTTATAAAGAAACGAGACGTTCGCATCCACTTGCGCCAACTGGCTTGCCGTTAAAGGGAATTGAAGCTGAGCGTGGTTTATTAACTGATATGAAGGCAAGAGCGAATATTGTGCTTGATACATCTGATTTGAAACCGAAAGAATTACGAGAAAAAATTGTTCACTTATTCTCAACAGAAACTGAGCAAGCATTTCGTGTAAATGTTATGTCATTTGGATTTAAGTACGGAATTCCAATTGATGCTGATTTAGTATTTGATGTTCGTTTTTTACCAAATCCATATTATATTCCACATATGAAGCCATTAACAGGACTGGATGAAGAAGTTTCGTCGTATGTGTTGAAATTTAATGAAACACATAAGTTTTTAGAGAAATTGACGGATCTTATCACTTTCATGCTGCCTCATTATAAAAGAGAAGGTAAGAGTCAACTTGTAATTGCGATTGGATGTACAGGTGGGCAACATCGTTCTGTTACGCTTACAGAGTACCTTGGGAAACATTTGAAACCAGAGTATAGCGTTCATGTATCTCATCGTGATGTGGAGAAGAGAAAGGGCCATTAAGGGATGAAAAAAGAGAGAAAACCTAAAATTGTTATCATGGGAGGTGGAACTGGACTTTCTGTTTTATTAAGGGGATTAAAACAATATCCTGTTGATATTACAGCAGTTGTAACAGTAGCCGACGATGGAGGCAGTTCAGGTAGACTACGTGATGAGCTAGAAATTCCACCTCCAGGTGATATTCGTAACGTACTTGTTGCGTTATCGGATGTAGAACCATTAGTGGAGGCTTTATTTCAGCACCGCTTTACAACTGGAGACGGACTGAAAGGGCATGCGTTAGGAAATTTACTATTGGCAGGTATGACTTCGATTACAGGAGACTTTTACCACGCGATTACGGAAACGAGTAAAGTATTAAATGTCAGAGGACGTGTATTACCAGCAGCGAATCAAAGTGCGGTACTTCATGCAGAATTAGAAGATGGAGAAATTGTAACAGGTGAATCAAAGATTCCTCATTTCGGGAAGAAGATTAATCGTGTCTTTTTAACTCCAGAAGATGTAGAACCGTTATGTGAAACGTTGACGGAAATTAAACGAGCTGATTTGCTTGTTTTCGGTCCAGGAAGTCTGTACACAAGTATATTACCGAATTTAGTTGTTAACAAAATTGGAGACGCTGTTCTTGCTGCAAAAGCGAAGAAGGTATATGTATGTAATGTTATGACGCAAGCGGGCGAAACGAAGGGTTATACTGCATTTGATCATGTGCAGGCGTTACATGATCATTTAGGTAAACCATTTATCGACACTGCGATTGTAAATAATCGTGATATTCCTCGTGAATTACGTAAGTTATATGAGGAAGAGATGTCGGAACCAGTTGCACTGGATACAAATCGTTTTGCTGAACATAATATCGAAATCATTCAAGATAGATTAGCGAAATATGATGATCGTGTTGTAAGACATGATACATTAAAGTTAGCTTCTATTTTATATTCATTGTTATAAATGTGCGTTGCCTCATTTGAGGTAACGCTCCTCATTCATATAGGACAAGATTTTTGTTCCAAAGTAATAGTATAAGGAGGTGTTGACTGTGTCATTTGCATCAGAAACAAAGAAAGAGTTGACCAACCTTGAAATGAAGGAATGCTGCGAGAAATCAGAATTATCGGCGTTGCTTCGAATGAACGGATCGCTTTCTTTTTCAAACCGTCGCCTATCTATCGATATTCAAACGGAAAATGCAGCAATTGCAAGAAGGATTTATACGCTTTTGAAAAAAGGATATGATGTGACGGTAGAATTACTTGTTCGTAAAAAAATGCGATTGAAGAAAAATAATGTATATATCGTGCGGCTTGTTGAGAAATCTCGCGAAATATTAGCAGATCTTCACATTGTTCGAGATGACTTTTCGTTTATTCGAAATATATCGCAGGAATTAATCGAGAAGAAATGTTGTAAACGATCGTATTTACGCGGTGCATTTTTAGCAGGTGGTTCAGTAAATAACCCAGAAACATCATCTTATCATTTAGAGATCTTTTCGTTATATAAGGAACATAATGATTCTATATGTGAACTGATGAACGGATTTGATTTAAATAGTAAGACGTTGGAAAGAAGAAAAGGGTACATTACGTATTTGAAAGAAGCTGAAAAAATTACAGAGTTTTTAAATATTATAGGTGCTCATAATGCACTTTTAAGATTTGAAGATATTCGAATTGTTCGCGATATGCGTAATTCAGTAAATCGTTTAGTTAACTGCGAAACAGCTAATTTAAATAAAACAATTGGTGCAGC
This sequence comes from Bacillus sp. 41-22, assembly GCF_025809295.1. Lineage (NCBI taxonomy): Bacteria > Bacillati > Bacillota > Bacilli > Caryophanales > Bacillaceae > Bacillus > Bacillus sp. 41-22. Next base: position 4,893,628 of record NZ_CP084035.1, on the reverse strand, counting down.
GCTAAGGCAAATTGAGAACATCCGCTATATTGATGAGACGGTTGGGCTTGATATTTTGCCAGATAAATTAAGAGAAATTGCACAGTTACGAAGAGATTATCAAGATGTAACATTGAAAGAGTTAGGTGAGATGGTATCCGGGGGGAAAATTAGTAAATCGGGTATTAATCATCGTTTGCGTAAAATCGATGAAATTGCAGAGAAATTACGCGCGGGGGAAACAGTAGCAAAAAAATAAAAGGTTAAAGGGGAAATGGAGCTGTGGTTCAAAAACTGGTTAAAGTGGCATTAAAAAACGGCTTACAAGCACGTCCGGCTGCGTTGTTTGTACAAGAGGCAAATCGCTTTCATGCGGATATCTTCATCGAGAAAGATGGAAAGACAGTGAATGCAAAGAGCATAATGGGGATTATGAGCTTAGCAATCGGAACTGGTAGCATGATTACAATCACAACAGAAGGTTCAGATGCAGAAGAGGCTTTGGAAGCATTAACTGCATATGTACAATAAAGGGTTATCGCGAATGTGCGATAGCTTTTTTTATTTTTCTGTTTGTGGGGTGCGTGGTTGGTGTGGTAACGAATGATCGGTGGGTATATAGCTGGTTCGCGCTTGTCGGAAATTGTCGGTAAGTCGATAAGTTGTGGTCGATAAAATTGAAAAATCACCGATATATTGGATTAGATACTAGGTGGGGTATGTGATACCCTTGTACATAATAAAAAAGCGCCCTGTAGTAGGGCGCTTCCGCTTTTAAGTATTAACGATTTGTAAAGATCTTATCGATTAAGCCGTATTCTAGAGCTCTTTCTGCTGTCATGAAGTTGTCGCGATCTGTGTCGCGTTGTAGAACTTCAAGTGGTTGACCTGTGCGGTCAGCAAGAATTTGGTTTAATTTTTCACGTAAGAATAGGATACGTTTTGCAGCGATTTCGATTTCAGTCGCTTGACCTTGTGCACCGCCAAGTGGTTGGTGAATCATTACTTCACTGTTAGGAAGAGCGAAACGTTTTCCTTTTTCACCTGCTGCAAGTAAGAATGCACCCATAGATGCAGCCATACCGATACAGATTGTTGATACTTGTGGTTTAATAAACTGCATTGTATCGTAAATTGCCATACCAGCTGTGATAGAACCACCAGGGCTGTTGATGTAAATGTGAATATCTTTTTCTGGATCTTGAGATTCCAAGAATAAAAGCTGGGAAACGATTGAGTTTGCTACATTGTCATCAATTGCGCTACCAAGCATAATGATGCGATCCTTTAATAGTCGAGAGTAAATATCGTAAGCGCGTTCTCCACGATTTGTTTGTTCAATTACTGTAGGAATTAAATTCATCTGTTATTTCCTCCTTTAAAAGCTTTCTTAGTCTTATAATACAATTATGGTCAATGAAGGTCAAACGAAACCACTTTAAATCAAAAAATATGTAGTTGTATCATGATTTATTCGCTATGTTTTTAAAATTCCCTGCTTATGTATCTTCAACATCATAACCGAATTACATAAATTTAAACGTGATTAATGGTGTGGAAAAGGCAAAAGAACGCCTTTTGTATAGAAGCGTTCTTTCATTTTTTATTCTTTTAACAGATAGGTTACTTTATTTAAGATTTTCTCGATTTGTTTTGCGTTTTTACTATACATATCACTCGCTGATTTTGATTTCGTTTCTAAAGAGAATAATTCAAGATCAGCATTGCATTTCTTTAAGGATGCTAATAATAAAGGCTTGTTTTGAGGAGAAGGCATTTGGAGTTTATCATTATAGATGTCGATAGTAAGTTGTCCGTATGAATCAACTTGACCAAGAAAGACATTTTCAATGACAACACCGAGTTTTTCTAGCTCAGAATGTAACCAAGCGCGATTATGTCCGCTAGCAGAAAGAGGTTCATCTAGTACATTTCCATCCATAATAACAGTTTGCGGTTCTTTTTCGTTTGGCACTTTTAGGCTGATATCTTTTGCTGTAAGTGGTTGGCGATCTTTCTTTAATAATACATTTAATTCACCGCTCGGTTCTAGTACAGCAAATTCAACATCAGCTACGCTGAACGCATTTTTTCCTCTGAGAAGCTCAAGTAATTCATCACTTGTATACTTTTCTTTCTTTAAATTATCTTCAAGTATTTTGCCGTCTTTTATTAATACGGTAGATTTTCCTTCAAAAAAATCTCGAGCTGTTTTGTTCTTTAAAGAGAGGATTCCAGTGAAAAAAGGTACCACAGCGAAAATGAGTATCGCAAAGACGCCGTGGAAAAATTTTGAATCAAGCCCTGTAGATACTTGGGCAGCGATGTCACCGATTGTCATTCCGGCTATGTATTCAAAAAAGGAGAGCTGAGAGATTTGTCTTTTTCCTAACCATTTCGTAATAGCGAATAAAATAATTAATATGAATACAGAGCGAAGAATGACAAGTGTCCATTCCGGCAGGTGAGACATAGTCATTTCCTCCAGTCTACTTAAAACCCTTTATATTGAGGTTCTTCACGTTCTAATACTGAAACCCTATTCTGTAAATCAGCGATGGTGCTGTCCATTTCTAACATACATTCATGAAATACACGTTTTGATTCCGCGTCCTGTGAATTTAGTGAAAGGGAGCTTAAACTTGCTTGAGCGCCCCTTACACTGGCAAGGCAGGTTTTAACGCTAGCGATAACTGTCATACGAACACCTTATCCTTTCGGTTTGAATAGCAATGCTCCAATGAAGCCGAAAATAATGGCAGCTGATACACCAGCACTCGTTACTTTAAACATGCCGGTAATAACGCCGACGATGCCATGTTTGGCTGCTTCCTCCATCGCGCCATGAACGAGGGCATTACCGAAACTTGTAATAGGTACAGTTGCCCCAGCGCCTGCAAAGTCGATTAATGGTTCATACAGATTGAATCCATCTAATATAGCTCCAGCAACAACGAGTGTTGCCATCGTATGAGCGGGGGTTAGTTTGCCGACATCAAACATAAGCTGTCCGATTACGCATATGAGTCCACCAATGACGAAAGCCCAGAAAAAAATCATTGCGTTGCACCTCCAAATTCAATCGAAACAGCGTGAGCGATACACGGAATCGTTTCTTCTTGTTGGAATGTAAGTGGAGATAGTAAAGCGCCTGTCGCAACGACAAGTATTTTTTTGAATTCTCCTCTTTTCATTCGGTTTAATAAATGTCCGTATACGACTGTTGCTGAACAGCCTGGACCACTTCCACCAGCTATGACAGGTTGACCTTCTCTATAAATGATGATTCCGCAATCTTGAAATTGCTCGCTCTTTACCTTTGTTCCATGTTTATGTAGTAGGTCGTAAGCGATTTCGCGACCGACATGTCCAAGGTCACCTGTTACGATTAAGTCGTAATAAGAGGCGTCAATTTGTCGTTCGCGTAAATGAGCTTCAATCGTATCGACAGCAGCTGGGGCCATCGCACCACCCATATTAAAAGGATCTGTTAGTCCCATATCAATAACTCGTCCAATGGTGGCCGATGTTACTTGTGGACCATATCCAGTGTCGCTTAAAATAGCCGCGCCTGCACCGGTCACTGTCCACTGAGCCGTAGGAGGTTTTTGACCACCATATTCAGTTGGATAGCGGAATTGTTTTTCTACCGCAGCGTTATGACTTGATGCCCCAGTTAATAAATACTTTGCACCTTTTGCATTTACGATACTTGCACCGAGTGCTAAGCCTTCCATAGAGGTAGAACAGGCGCCGAATAAACCGAGATAAGGTGTTCCGAGTGTGCGGCATGCAAAGCTCGTTGGAGTTATTTGGTTAATTAAATCCCCTGCGAGTACGAATTGAATATCGTCTTTACGGAGCTTTGCCTTTTCGGTAGCGCGGCTACAAGCTTCTTCAAATAAAATTTTATGCGCCTTTTCGTAAGAATCTTGTCCGAGCCATAAATCTTCATGCAGGGTATCGAAGTCTTCAGGAATTTTTCCATTTGCCTCAAATGGGCCACCGACTACACCTGTTGAGATGATAACTGGTTTGTTTTCGAATACCCATGTTCGGTGTCCTTGTAACATTTACAGCCCTCCCCATTGAAAGAGAATCGTTTTAATAAGAGCGATGACAAAAGCTGAAAATACGCCAAATAAGATGACCGATCCTGCTAGTTTAAACATGTTACCACCAACGCCGAGAACGAACCCTTCTGTACGGTGTTCAATACATGCGGCAATAACAGAGTTACCAAATCCAGTAACGGGAACTGCGGTACCAGCACCAGCAAATTGTCCGAGGCGATCGTAGACGCCAAATCCCGTCAGTAGCATGGAGATAAAAATAAGAGTTGCAACGGTAGGGTTCCCGGCAGATCTTTCAGTGAAATCAAAGTACGTAATATAAAAGGTGGAAATCAGTTGGCCTATTAGACAAATTAATCCCCCGACGAAAAAAGCTTTCATACAATTTTTTAAAACGGGGCGCTTCGGTTCGCGCTGTTGTTCGAATTTTTTATATTCTTGTTGCACAGGTGTTAAATTTTTATCTTTACTAGACATTTGAATCCTTCCTTCTCTTTTAGAAAGCTTAAATATTAGATCCCATTTCTGATTGAATGAGTTTTAACTGTTCTTTAATGTCATCCTTACTCACTTTCTTTTTCTTAATTTTGTTTTCAAGTTCTTCTATGAGCATAAAAATCTTTTTGTCTGTACTTACACGAATATCGAAAGTAGGGTTTTCATCACTTAGCTTCTTTTTTAATTTACTTCGTAAAGGTTTTAAACCAAATCTTTCGTGATGTTCAGGTTTAACGGCTATGTAAAGATCTAAATTTGTATTAACTGCGGTAGCTTCTATAATTCCCTCCATAGCAAGAGCTTTTTTCTTAGCGTCTTGCGATATAGATTGATTAAAGGATTCTGTACTCATTTTTGTTAATTTAGGGCCCTTTTTCTCATCTGCCCGCTTAGCTTCTTCTTTCTTTACTTTTTTATCTAACGGGCTATTATCACATCCGGTAAGTGAACCGAATAGGAGCATAAATAACGCGGTTATGATTCCAAGTTTTCGCATTATAATCATTCCATTTCTATTGCATTATGTAATTTGAGAAAAAAGGATGATTGCATATCACCCTTTTTCTCAAATTGTGTACCATTAGATACAATGGCACCTTTGGTTATTGCTGTGTGTATTGTGGTTCTTCTTGCTGGACTTCTTCAACACGCGGGTTTAAAGAATCGATAATTGTTTGTGTTTGCTGCGCAGCTGTTTGGAAAAGTTGCTTTGCTTGTTGGTTATCCGTATCAAGAGCGAATCCCTCTAAGCTAGCTTGTGCACTTTTTAATCCAGAAACAGTTTGCTTTAGTTTTGTAATTACAGTCATTGAATGAAGCCCCCTTTGGAATATCAATTCAAAGATTATAATTTGTGAGTTGGGGTGAATTTATGATTGGAAAATTTAGGTTTTTGAAGTTAAAGCTTTGATTCAAGCGTCAATGAATTCTGTGTTATAGTGGCGCTTTATAAGATGGAAGAGGATAATATGTAATTCATGATGTAGGTATGTTACCTGTTGAAGATTAAAAAGTAACTGAAAATTACACGAGGTTAAATTTCTAATTATTCACAAAAAACATATCAATAAAATATATATTTCTATTCTTGTAGTTATTTTTAATTTAAAATAAAATTTTCTTGTATAGTAAAAAAAAGGATGTGTTCAGTTTTAAAAAAATAATATCTTCATTATCTTATTCGTTCAATCGAAGTCATTCACGAAAGAAGAACGTTATTAAATCAACGTTTCTTTTAATGCATAAAACATTTACGAATTGTTTTGTTCATCGAAAGTCTTGCGAATTCTTTTAAATCAACGTTTAGAAGAGAAAGTCGAAAGTAACAAAAGTCATTTATGTTGTATTCGTCATTCATCAAAATGAATACGCTATTCACCACAAGCCAACCCAAACGAAAATTTTCCGAACCCTCCAAGCCACCCCGCTGAGCCGTCGCAGGAGTCCCTTAGAGATAGTATTTGTGATTTTTGAATCAGGGGGTTGATCTCTCGCGAAGTCCTGACGCAGCCCAGCGAATTGTCTTTTACCCAATCCTCGCCGAGTTTCTACTATCAAAGAAAATAACGTTTCTAATGCGATTGGGCAGCCGTTATCGGAACTTACCCCCGACAGTGTGTTAAAATTAATCGAAGCGGAAAACGAGGATCTCCAATTGACTGAACGTGTGATCGGTTGGACAGTTTAAGAGGGTTGTATAAAAAGGGAGATGGCGCAAAGATGGTGAGATCAAAAGAGAATGATTTAACGGAGAAATTGGCAGAAGGTCACCGAGAATATGGTGACGGCAACTTTACAGTACAGAACATCGGTGATGAAACTAACCCGAATTGGACTGTCGTAAAAAATGTGAGGAAGGGATCGGCAGGCATTCGTGAAGGGGAAGATATATTTAGCCTGCGATCAAAATATATAAAATAGTGCGGAGATGGGCGGGCATCACTTCGCCTGTCTTTTTTTTATAGACTATATGCGAAAAGTGCGATGCCGAGAGATGCAATTCTAGACGATTAGATTTAATATGATGAAGTATGAGCCTATATGCGTTCTATTTCGATTTAAGTAGATTAAGGGGGAACGAAAGAAGGAAAACTGCGCGCTAAAGCTAGTGTAGAAGAGGTTTTTATGCTTGCGTATTAGGTTAGCGTCAGGATATAATATCCATATGTAAAGAAGCGAACGTCTACGTGTTGGTGTTCGTATCCTACGTTTAACTTTCGGTAAGAACAAGTCGGAAGAAGACGGAGGCAAACCGTTGATATTATCGTAATAATCATGCGCCCATAGCTCAGTCGGATAGAGCGGTGGTTTCCGGTACCACGTCTGCCGGGGGTTCGAATCCCTCTGGGCGCGTTATGTATTGTTGTTGTGATGTGTTCTATTTAAAAGTATTGAGTAAATAGCACATAATAGCGTGAAGAACGTGTTGAAAATTAATAGTAAATCTAAAGAAACCCCTTGTATGTGATTAGAAATAATCGTGTATAGGGGGTTTTTCGTTATGAAAAGAATTAAAGAGTGAAATGCAATTCAAATCAGAACAGATTTTAGCACTAAAAGAAATTGTAACGAGATATATTGCACAAGCGTATTGTTAAGTTGCTGAACGAAGATATGAAACGTAAGATAGTAGTGATTCACAAAGCAATAGGGACAGGCTAGCCGTCTTTGCCAGTAAGCTGAAGTTTAATAAAAGTGATCATCTTTCGTTGGCATTATCGGACTTTCTTGACCGTTATGAAGGAGAAGAAGAATGAAAAAAGGTTCTCGCAAGCTATTTGAAATAAAATCGTTTCTTACATGTATTGAAGAAGAGGAGTGCGGAGAAAAGGTCTATTATGTAACGATGGAACATCATAACAGTAGTGTGACTCGTCACAAGATAACGAAAGATGATGCATTCGAAATGTTAGTTGCGTATGCAAAAGGAATACCTGAAATCATGGAGGGCTTCATGGAAGATGAAAATTTCAATGAAGTTTATAAGATAACGGCATCGCTAGGTATTTATTGCAGTTAAGTAAAAAGTACATGTCATAAATGTTGTTCACTTGTAAGAATAGACCCTGGAAAAATAACTCAGAGGTAATCCAAGTCACAATTCGAAAATTACACAAAGCAGATAAACAAGAAAGTATCTTTATAGCAAATCGCAACGCTGTGAATTTGGTGCGTGTGGTACTCGTAGAGGATACGAACGGAATTAATCTATCAAATGAAAATGCGACAATGGTGAAGAAACGTGTAATATTCGATATGTACTCGCCATTGTAAAAAAGGTCTGAACTTACAAGTATAAGTTCAGACCTTTTTTTATTATCACTTGTTATATCTGATAATAAGATTTACTATTAGTATGTGGTAATAACTTTTATGCGTTATTATTTTCTTTCAATATTATTCAAATTTAGGTTGTAAGATGTAAATCTCATTAATACATATAAATTAATAATATTTTGGAATGGGTGTCTGCGATAGGATTCTCCTTTTACCAAACTTATTGTACAATAGAAACAAGGGGGAGATTAGTTTGAAGGCAAGTCTTTTACAAGAACAAAGCTTACGTTTGGCAATGACACAAGAGTTAAGGCAAGCGATTACAATGCTCCAGTATAATGTACAAGAATTATCGGAGTTTTTGTATGAGCAATCGTTAGAGAATCCCCTTATTGAGTTAGGTGGTTTTGAGAGGGAGAAGAAAAAGAGCTCTAACACAAGTAAAAGTACCCGCAAACAAGTCGAGAATCAAATGGAAATCTACAGTGTGGATTCTACAACGATTCAGCAACATTTATTAAATCAACTACAGTATTATAAAATAGATGAAGAAGAGCGAAAAGCAGCTTCTTTCATTATTATGAACATGGATGGAAATGGTTATTTACAAGAAACAAATGAAGAGTTATCAGAGCTTCTTTCTGCGCCAATTGATGTAGTGGACTGTTCCGTGGAGCTTGTTCAATCGTTAGAGCCAGCAGGGGTAGGTGCGCGTAATATTCAGGAATGTCTATCAATCCAATTGAAGCGCTTACAAAGAAGAAATGGGTTAGCGGAAGAAATTATAGATGATCATTTTAATTATTTCGTTAAGAAAGATTGGCGAAAGCTCGTTCAAGTGTTGAAGTGTACCAACGAGGAATTACAGGATGCGGTGAACTGTATTACATCATTGCAGCCGAAACCAGGTCTTGCATTTTCTTCTGATAAACCACTTTATATTGTGCCTGATATGGCGGTAAAAAAAGATGGCGATCATCTCGTTTTACAGATGAATGAGAGAAATATGCCAAGAATTGAAATTCACTCTGAGTATAGTGCGTTACTAAATAATAGTGAAAGTGAAGTGGCTTCTTACGTATCGGAGAAGTATCAGCATGTGCAATGGATTATGCGCAGTTTGAAACAGAGAAAACAAACACTCTTACAAGTGATGAATATTATTATGGAAAAACAGCATGATTTCTTCTGGGGAGGTCCAGAGTATTTAAAACCACTTGCATTAAAAGAGGTGGCGGAAGAGTTAGGTGTGCATGAGTCTACAATTAGTCGTGCAACGCGTAATAAATATGTGCAAACGCCGTACGGTTTATTTGAGATGAAATCATTCTTTAGTAATTCTATTTCTACGACGGAAGATGAGGCGGTTTCTACAAAGCGTGTGAAACAATTCATTCAAACGCTTGTTGGAGCAGAAAATAAGAAAAAGCCACTTTCGGATCAAAAGATTTCAAAATTATTAGAAGAAGAGCATGAAATCGTTATTTCTCGAAGAACGGTTGCGAAGTATAGAGAACAAATGCATATTCCTGCTTCGTCTCTAAGAAAAACAATTGGATAGGTGAAGAAGATGAAGGTTGTACTATATACAAAAAAAGATTGTGGTCTTTGCGTGAAGGCGAAACAAGTTTTAAAAGAAGTACAATATGAATATTCTTTTCAAATTGAGGAAATAGATATATATGAAGATAATGACCTTTTAGAGAAATACCATCTAATGATTCCTGTTGTAGAAATAGGCGGAAGACAAGTAGAATATGGTAACATTCACAAAGGTGTCATAATAAACTATATAAACAATGCAGTTAAGAGTTGAATAAGTTTCTGTCTCCTGTTACAATAATACACGTAGCAGGGATTATTTTTTTAACCTAAGTGGGACACAAAATGTCACTACGGGACATAAATTGACCACGAAGGGAAATGAACCGATGTAGTGAGGAGAAAAGATATGCGCTCATGGATTCAGAACACAAAAAAATTATTACCTGATCTGCTACCTGTTATGCAAACGAGAATGCAAGTGCTTCAGTACATTAGGCTTATGCAGCCGATTGGAAGAAGAAACTTATCTGCAAGTCTCGGTATGACAGAACGAGTATTGCGAAGTGAAGTTCAAGTTTTGAAAGAACAAAACTTAGTTCACGTCGCTTCTTCTGGAATGACTTTGACAGAAGAAGGAACAGCTTTAGTTCTTGCTTTGGAAGACTTTATGAAAGAAATTTCCGGGTTAAAGGTTTTAGAAAAACAACTTAAGGAAACATTAGACTTGGATGAAGTTTTCGTTGTCCCTGGTGATAGTGATGAATCACCTTGGGTCAAACTGGAGATGGGCCGTGCTTGTGTGACTTGTATAAAAGACCGTCTGACAGTGAATAATATCGTTGCTGTGGCTGGAGGAACTACGCTAGCTGCTGCTGCGGACATGATGCAACTTGATTGCAAAGATTTACATATGCTATTTGTCCCAGCACGTGGTGGAATTGGAGAAGGTGTCGAGTTAGAAGCCAATACCATTTGCGCCAAAATGGCACAAAATACGATGAGTAATTATCGCTTATTGTATGTTCCAGATCACGTTAGTAGCGAAGCATATGCGTCTATTGTAACCGAGCCCTCCGTGAAAGAAGTTCTTGAGTTGATTCGATCTTCCAATATCGTCATTCATGGAATTGGTGATGCGTTAACAATGGCACGTCGCAGAAATACTTCAGAAGCAGATTGGTTAAAGATTCAGGCAAGCGAAGCAGTTGGCGAAGCTTTCGGTTACTACTTTAATGAACAAGGAAATGTTGTTCATAAAGTAAGAACAGTTGGTATGCAACTTGAAGATTTACAACATGTATCTCACGTTGTCGCAGTCGCTGGAGGTTCTTCAAAAGCAAAAGCAATACAGGCTGTAATAAAGCAAGGGCACACTTCAATTCTAATTACAGATGAAGGTGCAGCAAAACAATTAACAAAGGGTATTACCCTTTAATATAATCCCCCAAGGAGGAAATTTAAATGACTAAAATTGGTATTAATGGATTTGGACGTATCGGACGTAACGTATTCCGCGCAGCTCTTAACAACTCTGAGGTAGAAGTAGTAGCAATCAACGACTTAACAGATGCTAAAACATTAGCTCACCTTTTAAAATATGATACAGTTCACGGAACTTTAAATGCAGAAGTATCTGCTAACGAAAACAGCATCGTTGTTAACGGTAAAGAAATTAAAGTTATCGCTGAGCGTGACCCAGCTCAATTACCATGGAGCGACTACGGAGTAGAAGTAGTAGTAGAATCTACTGGCCGTTTCACTAAAAAATCAGACGCTGAGAAACACTTAGGTGGATCAGTTAAGAAAGTTATCATCTCAGCTCCAGCTTCTGACGAAGATATCACTGTAGTTATGGGTGTTAACCATGAACAATACGATGCAGCTAACCACAACGTAGTATCTAATGCTTCTTGTACTACAAACTGTCTAGCTCCATTCGCTAAAGTATTAAACGAAAAATTCGGCGTAAAACGCGGAATGATGACAACAATTCACTCTTACACTAACGACCAACAAATCTTAGACTTACCACACAAAGATTTACGTCGTGCTCGTGCAGCAGCTGAAAACATGATCCCAACATCTACTGGTGCTGCTAAAGCTGTAGCATTAGTATTACCAGAACTTAAAGGTAAATTAAACGGCGGCGCTGTACGTGTTCCAACTGCTAACGTTTCTCTTGTTGACTTAGTTGTTGAACTTGACAAAGAAGTAACAGTTGAAGATGTAAACGCAGCATTCAAAGCAGCTTCTGAAGGCGAATTAAAAGGTATCCTTGGATACAGCGAAGAGCCATTAGTATCTATCGACTATAACGGATGTACAGCTTCTTCTACAATCGATGCATTATCTACAATGGTAATGGAAGGTAACATGGTTAAAGTACTTTCTTGGTACGATAACGAAACTGGTTACTCTAACCGCGTAGTAGACCTAGCTGCATACATGACTTCTAAAGGTCTTTAATTCTTAAGTATATAAGCAATCAATGACAAAACGAGGGAGAGGGTTTGTTCCCTCTCTCTCTTCTTTCGTTTTAGAAGCAAATGTGTTAAGCTTTTGAATGGGTTTTGTCAATCCTAACTAGTAGTCGGAGGGAAATCCAATGAACAAAAAATCAATTCGTGACGTAGATTTAAAAGGTAAGCGTGTATTTTGCCGCGTTGATTTCAACGTACCTATGAAAGAAGGCAAAATTACAGATGAAACTCGTATCCGTGCAGCTCTTCCTACAATTCAATATTTAATAGAGCAAGGTGCGAAAGTAATTTTAGCAAGTCATTTAGGCCGTCCAAAAGGTCAAGCAGTAGAAGAATTACGTCTTACTCCAGTAGCAGCACGTTTAGGCGAGCTTCTTGGTAAAGATGTTAAAAAAGCGGACGAAGCATTCGGACCAGTTGCACAAGAAATGGTTGCAGCAATGAACGAAGGCGACGTATTAGTTCTTGAAAACGTACGTTTCTATGCGGGCGAAGAAAAGAACGATGCAGAACTTGCGAAAGAATTTGCAGCTCTTGCTGATATCTTCGTAAACGATGCATTCGGTGCAGCTCACCGTGCTCACGCTTCTACAGCAGGAATCGCAGACTACCTACCAGCAGTATCTGGTTTATTAATGGAAAAAGAGTTAGATGTATTAGGTAAAGCACTTTCTAACCCAGAACGTCCATTCACAGCTATCATCGGTGGTGCGAAAGTAAAAGATAAAATCGGTGTAATTCGTCATCTATTAGACAAAGTAGATAACTTAATCATCGGTGGCGGACTTGCTTACACATTCGTTAAAGCATTAGGTCATGAAATTGGTCTATCTCTATGTGAAAACGACAAAATTGAACTAGCTAAAGAATTTATGCAACTTGCAAAAGAAAAAGGCGTAAACTTCTATATGCCAGTTGATGTTGTAATCACAGAGGAATTCTCTGAAACTGCAACAACTCAAATCGTTGGTATCGACTCTATCCCTTCTACATGGGAAGGCGTGGACATCGGTCCTAAAACACGTGAAATTTATGCAGATGTAATTAAAAACTCTAAGCTTGTTGTATGGAATGGACCAATGGGTGTATTCGAAATGACTCCATTCGCAGAAGGTACAAAAGCAGTAGGGCAAGCATTAGCAGATGCAGAAGATACATACTCTGTTATCGGCGGTGGTGACTCTGCAGCAGCTGTTGAAAAATTCGGTATGGCTGATAAAATGAGCCACATTTCTACTGGCGGCGGTGCGTCATTAGAATTCATGGAAGGTAAAGAACTTCCAGGTGTAGTGTGTCTTAACGACAAATAAGTAGCAGCCAAAGAAAAAGGACGGTGCAAAGCATGCGTAAACCAATTATCGCAGGTAACTGGAAAATGAATAAAACTCTATCTGAAGCAGTTAGCTTCGTAGAGGAAGTTAAAGGTCAAATCCCAGCAGCTTCAGCTGTTGATGCAGTAGTTTGTTCGCCAGCTCTATTCTTAGAGCGCTTAGTAGCAAAGGCTGAAGGAACTGACTTACAAGTAGGTGCACAAAACATGCACTTCGAAAAAAATGGTGCATTCACTGGCGAAATTAGCCCAGTAGCACTTAGCGACTTAAAAGTAGGCTACGTAGTACTTGGCCACTCTGAGCGTCGTGAAATGTTTGCTGAAACAGACGAGTCAGTAAATAAAAAGACTCTTGCAGCATTTGAACATGGTTTAACACCAATCGTTTGTTGTGGTGAGACTTTAGAAGAGCGCGAAAGCGGAAAAACATTTGATCTAGTAGCAGGTCAAGTAACAAAAGCACTTGCAGGTTTAACAGAAGAGCAAGTTAAAGTAACTGTTATCGCTTATGAGCCAATCTGGGCTATCGGTACAGGTAAATCTTCTTCTTCTGCAGATGCAAATGAAGTATGTGCGCACATCCGTAAAGTTGTTGCAGAAGCTGTTTCTCCAGAAGCTGCAGAAGCTGTTCGTATTCAATACGGCGGTAGCGTAAAACCAGAAAACATTAAAGAGTATATGGCACAATCTGACATCGACGGTGCTTTAGTTGGCGGTGCTAGCTTAGAGCCTGCTTCGTTCTTAGGTCTTCTGGGGGCGGTAAAATGAGAAAGCCAACAGCTTTAATCATTCTTGATGGTTTCGGACTACGTGAAGAAACTTACGGGAATGCTGTAGCACAAGCTAAGAAACCTAATTTTGATGGTTACTGGAACAAATTCCCTCACACAACGCTTACAGCTTCTGGTGAGGAAGTAGGTCTTCCAGAAGGTCAAATGGGTAACTCAGAGGTTGGTCACTTAAATATCGGTGCTGGCCGCATCGTATATCAAAGCTTAACACGCGTAAACGTTGCAATTCGTGAAGGTGAGTTCGATCAGAATGAAACTTTCCAAAATGCAATTAAAAGCGTGAAAGAAAAAGGTACTGCTCTTCATTTATTCGGTTTACTTTCTGATGGTGGTGTGCACAGTCACATGAACCATATGTTTGCTCTTCTTCGCTTAGCAGCAAAAGAAGGCGTGGAGAAAGTATATATCCATGCATTCTTAGATGGCCGCGATGTTGGACCACAAACAGCAAAAGGTTATATCGATGCAACAAATGAAGTAATTAAAGAAACAGGAGTAGGACAATTCGCGACTATCTCTGGTCGTTATTACTCCATGGACCGTGACAAGCGCTGGGATCGCGTAGAAAAATGTTACCGTGCTATGGTGAATGGTGAAGGCCCTACTTATAAATCAGCAGAAGAGTGTGTAGAAGACTCTTATGCAAATGGTATTCATGATGAATTCGTATTGCCGTCTGTAATTGTTAACGAAGATGACACGCCAGTTGCAACAATCAATAATGATGATGCAGTTATCTTCTATAACTTCCGTCCAGACCGTGCAATTCAAATTGCTCGTGTATTTACAAACGAAGACTTCCGTGAGTTCGATCGTGGTGAAAAAGTACCTCACATTCCTGAATTCGTTTGTATGACACATTTCAGTGAAACTGTAGATGGTTACGTGGCATTCAAGCCAATGAACCTTGATAACACATTAGGTGAAGTTGTTGCGCAAGCGGGATTAAAGCAACTTCGCATCGCGGAAACTGAAAAGTATCCGCACGTTACATTCTTCTTTAGCGGTGGTCGTGAGGCTGAATTCCCAGGAGAAGAGCGTATTTTAATTAACTCACCGAAGGTTGCAACGTATGACTTGAAACCTGAAATGAGCATTTATGAAGTAACGGACGCTTTAGTAAATGACATTGAAAATGATAAACATGATGTTATCATTCTTAACTTTGCAAACTGTGATATGGTTGGCCATTCTGGGATGATGGAACCAACAATTAAAGCAGTAGAAGCAACTGACGAATGTTTAGGAAAAGTTGTAGAAGCGATTCTTGCAAAAGATGGTGTAGCACTTATTACTGCTGACCATGGTAATGCCGATCAGGAGTTAACTGCTGAAGGTGGACCAATGACAGCTCATACAACTAACCCGGTTCCTTTCATCGTTACAAAAAATGATGTAGAGCTTCGTGAAGGTGGTATTTTAGGAGATATCGCCCCAACAATGCTTACACTTTTAAATGTGGAACAACCGAAAGAAATGACAGGTAAAACAATTATTAAATAATTTGCTTATATAAAAAGGAGAGAATTTATTATGTCAACAATTATTGATGTTTATGCTCGCGAAGTCCTTGACTCTCGTGGTAACCCAACTGTAGAAGTAGAAGTTTACACAGAAAGCGGCGCATTCGGACGCGCTATCGTACCAAGTGGTGCATCTACTGGTGAGCACGAAGCAGTAGAATTACGTGACGGTGACAAATCTCGTTACCTTGGTAAAGGTGTTCTTAACGCAGTAAACAACGTTAACGAAGCAATCGCTCCAGAAATCGTTGGTTTCGACGTAACTGACCAAGCTGGTATCGACCGTGCTATGATCGAATTAGATGGCACTCCAAACAAAGGTAAACTAGGTGCTAACGCTATCCTTGGTGTATCTATGGCAGTAGCTCACGCAGCAGCTGACTTCGTAGGTCTTCCATTATACCGTTACCTTGGTGGATTCAATGCAAAACAATTACCAACTCCAATGATGAACATCATCAACGGTGGTTCTCACGCTGATAACAACGTTGACTTCCAAGAGTTCATGATCTTACCAGTTGGTGCTCCAACATTCAAAGAATCAATCCGTATGGGTGCTGAAGTATTCCATGCACTTAAAGCTGTATTACATGACAAAGGTCTTAACACTGCAGTAGGTGACGAAGGTGGATTCGCTCCAAACCTTGGTTCTAACCGTGAAGCATTAGAAGTAATCATCGAAGCTATCGAAAAAGCTGGTTACAAAGCTGGCGAGAACGTATTCTTAGGAATGGACGTTGCTTCTTCTGAGTTCTACAACAAAGAAACTGGTAAATATGACCTTGCAGGCGAAGGCCGTACTGGCTTAACTTCTGCAGAAATGGTTGATTTCTACGAAGAGCTTTGCAAAGACTTCCCAATCATCTCTATTGAAGATGGTTTAGACGAAAACGACTGGGATGGTCACAAATTATTAACTGAGCGTATCGGTGATAAAGTACAATTAGTTGGTGACGATTTATTCGTAACTAACACTCAAAAACTTGCTGAAGGTATCGAAAAAGGTATCTCTAACTCAATCTTAATTAAAGTTAACCAAATCGGTACTTTAACTGAGACTTTCGAAGCAATCGAAATGGCTAAACGTGCTGGTTACACAGCAGTTGTATCTCACCGTTCTGGTGAAACTGAAGATGCTACAATCGCTGACATCGCAGTTGCAACTAACGCTGGCCAAATCAAAACTGGTTCTATGAGCCGTACTGACCGTATTGCTAAGTACAACCAATTATTACGTATCGAAGACGAGCTAGGCGAAATCGCTGTTTACGCTGGTTTACAATCTTTCTACAATATCAAACGATAATTGTAGAAAATAACGACAGACCGTGAGAAATCACGGTCTGTTTTTTTTGGCTAAAATTGTTCGTCTGTCATAAGTGACATGAAGTATTTAAAGAAGAGATTATAATCAAAATCGATAGCAATTTGCTGCGAGGGCCGATTGGTGAATGGGTTTGATCCTACTAAAGAGCGGAAATCACCGATGCTTGCTCCTTGAGCGTAAGATTCGGTCATGACGGTAATTGGTGATTTGTAGTAGGTAAACATAGAATTATCAAGTAAAGCTAATATCGGTATCGTGTCATGAAAAGGGCAGCCTTTTAATTGTGGTAAAATTTTTTCGTAATATCCATAGTAGTAATGATCGAATAGAGGTTTGACGAGAGAAGCCTTTCCTTTCGCCTCAATATATTCAGCCATATCAGGTGTAACGATGGAATACTGAGTTACATTTAACGGGTATATGTACATGTTGGATGCAGATTGTAATACAATGTTAGCCGCGATTGGATCGCCATAAAAATTCGCTTCTGATACGGGAGTTACATTGCCTGGGTGCAGAAAGGAACCACCCATTACATAATAAGATTTAATTTGCTGCATTAAGTTTTTACATAAAATAAATAAAGCAGCTAGGGAAGTGAGTCGCCCTAAACTTACAATGATTAGTTCGTCTTTATACTGCTCGATAAGAGGGATAACTTCAAAAAAATTCTCCATTTCTCCGTTTTGTAACTTTTCATTTGGGATGATTGGCCCTAACCCTTCTTTACCGTGAATATTAGTAAAAAAAGCGGGTGAACCTCCATTGAGAGGACGGTCTGAACCACCAAATATTTTCATATCTCTATTTCTTGATTTTTGTTTAAGAAAATGAGCATTTTGTACGGCCATTTCTTTTGGAACATTGCCGTAATCAGCGACAATCCCAACAATTTCAATTTCATCGATAAAGAATGCGAGGAGGAGGGCTATCGCATCGTCGATTTCAGGATCACAAAAAATGAGAATTTTTTTAGACATACGTTCACCACCTATCTTTATATATATATGTGTGCTAGAGAGAAGGCAGAATAAAAATGGAGTGAAGGATTTTGTTTTATTAAAATAATAACCATCAAAATTCAGAAAATATAAACTTTATATATTAGGTCAAGGTTTTTGACGTAAATTACATTAGGAAACGCAGTCATATCAAGGGTGTAAGCGTATAATATAGTGGGTTTTCGTTGTCGATTTGATAAATTGCAGGTTTTTACAATTTATACTATGATAAGGATATTAACAGAAGATCGTATAAACATGAGGGATGATGAACATGAAACTTACAAAGATTCTTGTCCAAATTGCTGCTCTTTATGTATTTTATATCGTTGGAAATTGGGTGCAAGAAATGTTGAATCTTCCGATTCCAGGAAGTTTGATTGGGATGTTCCTCCTACTTGTTTTGCTTAGCCTAAAAGTACTTCCAGTGAAATGGTTTGATTTAGGAGCAGAAACACTCGTTGCTATTATGCCGTTTTTATTAATTCCGCCAACGCTTGGCTTAATGAATTACGGTGCTTTTTTTATGAGTAAAGGAATTTCCCTTTTCATTACAGTTGTAGCGAGTACGTTTTTAATTATTATTGTCGCAGGACATACAGGACAATATCTTGCGAATAGAAAGGAAAAAGAGACACAATGAGCCAAATATTAATCGGAATCGGTTGGGTTCTTTTTACGGTGCTATTATATCAATTATCTAAAAAAATCTACAAATTATTTCCAACACCATTTACCATTCCAATGCTTGTTGCAACAGGATTAATGGCTTTCTTATTTATAATGCTTGATATACCATATCAAAATTATATGGAAAGTGGTGGTGGCTGGATTGCGAAGCTACTAGGACCAGGTGTTGTAGCATTTGCAATCCCGCTTTATAAACAACGTCATGTTCTACAAAAATATGTTGTACCAATTGCTGGTGGTGTATTAGTAGGTACAACAGTTGCTATTGCAAGTGATTTCGCTATCGCCACACTTATGGGAACAGATAAAAGCTTAATTTTATCTTCTTTACCAAAATCAGTGACAATGCCAGTTGCGATGAGTGTATCTGAACAAGTTGGTGGTGTCCCGTCCTTAACAGCGGCATTCGTCGTTATCGCAGGGATTACTGGAACGATTTCAGGACCAATTTTATTAAAATGGAGCCGTGTTACAAACTCAGTTGGTAAAGGGATTGGCTTTGGATGTGCGTCTCATATTATGGGTGTTATGAGAGCGATGAAAAATAATGAGCATGAAGGTGTTATTGGATCGGTAACAATGACATTAACAGCAATTTTGACATGTTTGCTTGGACCGTTATTCGCAATGATGTTCATGTAATAGAAGAAAAGCGAGAGCGATTCTATAGCTCTCGCTTTTCTATAGGATTTATGCTACATTTAAAATAACTGAATCTTTGTAGGAGGTACGCCAAGTGCATACGTTATTATCAGTTTTACTTATTATTGTATCGATTTTAATGATTGTTATGGTACTTATGCAGTCTAGTAATAGCTCAGGCCTTTCAGGCGCTATTTCAGGTGGTGCAGAGCAATTGTTTGGTAAGCAAAAAGCACGTGGAATTGAAGCGGTATTAAACCGTGTTACAGTTGTCTTAGCTGTACTATTCTTCGTACTAACAATTGGTGTTACGTACTTAAATTTATAAAATTAAAAGAAGAAGCGTTAGCGGATTATGCTAATGGTTCTTCTTTTTTTGATTTGTTATTCAAAAAAAGTTTCTAATTAGATTATAGAATTATAAATATGGTACACTAAGAATAGAAAGAATACGACTAGATTACAGAAGAGAAAGAGGAGAAGTACATGATGAAATTAGCATCTCCGAAACCATTTACATTTGAAGGTGGAGACCGCGCTGTTTTATTATTACATGGATTCACAGGGAACTCAGCTGACGTACGCATGCTAGGGCGTTTCTTAGAGAAGAAAGGCTATACTTGTCATGCGCCAATTTACAAAGGACACGGTGTACCACCAGAAGAGCTTGTTCATACAGGCCCTGAAGACTGGTGGAAAGATGTAATGAATGCCTACCAGCATTTAAAAGATCAAGGTTACGAGAAAATAGCTGCGGTTGGATTATCATTAGGCGGAGTATTCTCATTAAAACTTGCTTATACATTACCGATTTTAGGTGTTGTACCAATGTGTGCACCGATGTACATTAAAAGTGAAGAAATTATGTACCAAGGTATATTGGCATATGCCCGCGAATATAAAAAGCGTGAGCAAAAATCACCAGAACGAATTGAGCAGGAAATGTTTGAATTTAAACAGACACCAATGAATACATTAAAAGCATTACAGGAGTTGATTCGTGACGTACGCAATAATGTTGATATGATTTATGCTCCAACATTCGTTGTACAAGCACGTCATGATGAGATGATTAATACAGATAGTGCTAACATTATTTATAACGGTGTAGAATCTACGTTAAAAGACATTAAATGGTATGAAGACTCTACGCATGTCATTACACTTGATAAAGAACGTGATGTGCTACATGAGGATGTATATAACTTCTTGGAGCAACTAGATTGGTAAGGTCTAGTTGCCTCTTTTTTTCATAAGGGAATTTTTATCCCGCTATTTGTGGGCTAATAATCAGTGGGGACGGACAAAAAACCACTGGTTAAAGTTACACTTTATGAAAGCTGTAAAAAATCATTGGGAGATGATTAAAGTTTCACTTTATACATCCCCCATCTTTCGGATACACTAAATAATATAAGGGTTTAAAGGAGGTATTTCTGCTTGGAAGAAATCATGCAAGAACATATTGATAAGTTGTTATTATTTATGAGGGAAGAAGCGTATAAACCGTTAACGATACAAGAATTAGAATCGGCATTTGGAATCGAAGGCTCTGAGGGCTTTAAAGATTTTGTAAAGGCACTTGTAATGATGGAAGAGAAGGGGCTTGTTATCCGCACACGTAGTAACCGCTACGGTCTTCCAGAAAAAATGAATTTAGTACGCGGTAAATTAATTGGGCACGCACGTGGTTTTGCGTTCGTCGTTCCAGAAGAGAAGAAAACAGGAGATGATGATCTTTTCATCCCGCCGACAGAATTAAATGGTGCACTTCATGGTGATACAGTATTAGCACGTGTTAGCGCACAATCAAGTGGATCACGCCAAGAAGGCGCGATTGTTCGTATTTTAGAGCGTGGAACGAAGGAACTAGTTGGTACATATACAGAGTCAAAGAACTTTGGATTTGTTATACCTGATAATAAACGCTGGACAAGTGACATTTTTATCTTGAAAAGTGCATCTATGGGCGCTGTAGAAGGCCATAAAGTAGTTGTGAAAATTACGGGCTACCCAGAGAACCGTTTAAGCGCAGAAGGTGAAGTTATTCAAATTCTAGGTCATAAAAATGACCCAGGAGTAGATATTTTATCTGTCATTCATAAACATCATTTACCTTTAGCATTCCCTGAAGAAGTGATGGAGCATGCAAACAGTGTACCAGAAACGATTTCAGAAGAAGATATAAAAGATCGTCGTGATTTACGTGATCAAATGATTGTTACAATTGATGGTGCGGATGCGAAAGACTTAGATGACGCTGTTACAGTAACGAAGCTTGAGAACGGTAACTATAAGCTTGGCGTTCATATTGCGGATGTAAGTCATTACGTTCAAGAAGGTTCTCCAATTGATGTTGAAGCAGCAGAGAGAGCAACGAGTGTATATCTTGTAGACCGTGTAATTCCGATGATTCCACATCGTTTATCAAACGGTATTTGTTCATTAAATCCGAAAGTAGACCGTCTGACACTATCTTGTGAAATGGAAATCAACAATCTAGGTGATGTTGTAAAACACGAGATTTTCCAAAGTGTAATTAAAACGACAGAGCGTATGACGTATGCTGACGTAAGAAGCATTTTAGAAGATGAAGACGAAGCACTAATTGAACGTTACGAGCCGCTAGTACCAATGTTTAAAGAAATGGGGCAGTTAGCACAAATTTTACGTGAAAAACGTATGAGCCGTGGTGCGATTGACTTTGACTTTAAAGAAGCGAAAGTACTAGTAGATGAAGAAGGAAAACCGACTGATGTTGTAATGCGTGATCGTTCTGTATCAGAGAAGTTAATTGAAGAGTTTATGCTTGTTGCGAACGAAACAGTAGCGGAGCATTTCCACTGGATGAACGTACCGTTTATGTACCGTGTCCATGAAGATCCGAAAGAAGATAAGCTTGAGCGTTTCTTCGAGTTTGTAACAAACTTCGGATATGCAGTAAAGGGACGTGCGAATGAAATACACCCTCGTGCATTGCAGCAAATTCTTGAAATGGTTCAAGGTCAGCCGGAAGAAATAGTCATTTCAACAGTTATGCTTCGTTCTATGAAGCAAGCACGTTACGATTCGAACAGCTTAGGACATTTTGGTTTATCAACTGAGTTCTACACGCATTTCACATCGCCAATTCGTCGTTACCCAGATACGATTGTTCATAGATTGATTCGTGAATACATCATTAATGGTAAAGTAGACAACGAAACGCAAGCGAAATGGCGTGAAAACTTACCTGAGATTGCAGAGCACTCTTCTAATATGGAACGCCGCGCTGTTGAAGCAGAGCGTGAAACAGACGAAATGAAAAAAGCAGAGTATATGGTCGATAAGATCGGTGAAGAGTATGACGGTATGATTAGCTCTGTAACAAACTTCGGTTTATTCGTAGAGCTTCCAAATACAATTGAAGGTCTTGTACACGTTAGCTATTTAACAGATGATTACTACCGTTATGACGAAAAACATTTTGCGATGATTGGAGAACGTACAGGTAACGTATTCCGCATCGGTGACGAAATTACAATTCGTGTTATTAACGTAAATAAAGACGAGCGTGCAATCGACTTTGAAATCGTTGGCATGAAAGGCACACCTCGTCGTAAGTTCAAAGATCGTCCAGTTGTGATTGAACAGCCAAGAACAGGCAGAAAGAAACGCGGTGGACGTAGCGAACGTAGTAATGAGCGCGGTGGTGAACGCGGCACAGGAAGAAAGTTTGATCGTGGTGGACAAGGAAAAGGAAAAGCATCTGCATCTGCATCTGCATCCACATCCGCTAGTCAGCCAGGGAAAAAAGATGGTAATAGTAATGGTAAGAAGAAAAAAGGATTCTTTGAAAATGTACCAGGATTCAAGAAGAAAAAGAAAAAGCGCAAGTAAGAAAAGAGTGGCTTCGCCTTACATTCTGAGCGAGCCACTTTCGCTTTTTGTTGAATCCAGCTACAGTGGCTAGAATGTTCGGTGGCTTCGCTTCTTTCCAGGAGGCAAAGAGCGCCTCAAGGTCAGAAGCTCCATCCACCTCACATTCTGAGCGAGCCACTTTCGCTTTTTGTTGAATCCAGCTACAGTGGCTAGAATGTTTGGTGGCTTCGCTTCTTCCCAGGAGGCAAAGAACGCCTCAAGGTCAGAAGCTCCATCCACCTCACATTCTGAGCGAGCCACTTTCGCTTTTTGTTTACATTTGTTACAATAGTAAAAATAGAGGAGGGACGTTATATGCCAAAAGGTACAGGTAAGGTTATTGCGCAAAATAAAAAGGCATTTCATGATTATTTCATCGAAGAAACATACGAAGTAGGGCTTGTCCTTCAAGGAACGGAAATTAAGTCGATTCGCGCTGGACGCGTGAACTTGAAAGATGCGTTTGCACGTATACATAACGGTGAAGTATGGGTTCATAATATGCATATTAATACATATGAACAAGGGAATCGTTTCAATCACGATCCGCTACGTACAAGGAAGTTACTTCTTCATAAAAAAGAAATTGATAAGCTAGCAGGTTACGCAAAAGAAACAGGATATGCATTAGTTCCAGTTAGAATCTATTTGAAAAATGGATTTGCGAAAATGGCACTTGGTTTAGCAAAAGGTAAGAAGCAATATGATAAGCGTCACGATTTAAAAGAGAAAGAAGCTAAACGTGAAATTGCACGCGTGTTCCGTGATCGTCAAAAGATGTAATACAGATATTTACATTTGTAAAACGGCGCGCGTATGATATAATAACTTATGTAAGATTGTTGCACATTGAAAAACAGCTCTTAGTAGCTATCACGATATTTCTTCGTATGCTCCATTTTTATCATGGGGACGTTACGGATTCGACAGGGATAGTTCGAGCTTAGGTTGCGAGTCGAGGGGATCGGCCTCGTTAAAACGTCAAAGCCTATAATTGGCAAACAAAACAATCTTTCTTTAGCTGCTTAATTGCACTAAAGGTTCCTCCCTCCATCGTCCATGTGGTAGGGTAAGGGACTCAAACTAAGTGGACTACGCCGGAGTTCGCCGTCTGAGGGCGAAGGAAGAGAACAATCAGACTAGCAACTTGGAAGCCTGTCGATAGGCCGAAGAGTTCGCGAAATGCTAATATATCGACTACACTCGTAGAAGCTTAAGTGCCGATATTTTTGGACGTGGGTTCGACTCCCACCGTCTCCACCAATACATAACTGTTTGGTGGTTTTTTATTTTGTATGATATGAACCATAACTTTGCCAGAGTGGCGGGGGGATGGTTCTTTTTGTTTTGTGGTTTTATAAAATGCTTAAGTTGAGGACGGTACCCTTGAAACAGAAACTGAGGGAATAGTTATTGATAATAAGCAGCTAGATAATATAGTTGCTCTTAATGATTAAATAATATGTATTTAAATCTTCATATATTTTGTGTTTTTATCCATATCTATTGTAAGATTATATAGAGTTCTCCTAATAAGCTGTTATAATGGCTTTTTTTAGGGATTTAATATTTATAAATCTTAAATTATTTTTTGGAGATAACTTTTTATCCAACTAAGTTATATTGAAGTAGAGGTGAACCATCGGTGAAGCAGGTGTTAGTAATTAAGAATGAACGGTCTTTTGCAAAGAAAATCGTAAGCGGTCTAACGCAAGAGGGCTATTTCATTTTAAAACTTCACAATGAAAACCAAGGTTTAAATATAGTATATGAACAAGATTGGGATATTATCATATTGGATTGGGATTCATTAAGTATATCGGGACCAGAAATTTGTAGACAAATACGACTTGTTAAAACGACACCGATAATTATTGTGACCGACAATATTTCTAGCAAGGATTGTATAGCAGGGCTACAAGCAGGAGCAGATGATTATATTAGAAAACCATTTGTGAAAGAAGAATTAGTAGCGAGGGTTCAAGCTATTTTAAGGAGAAGTGACTGTATCCAGCAAAATGAGACAAACTTTTTTCAGTTTAAAGATCTCTTTGTTGATGCATCTAGCAATATTGTGAAAAAAGGTGGTAAAAATCTCACGCTTACTAAGCGCGAGTACGATTTACTTGTATTTTTAATCAAGAATAAAAATACAATATTGAGCCGTGAAATGCTTTTGAACCAGGTTTGGGGATATAACGTAGTAGTCAATCCCAATGTAGTGGATTTATATATTGGGTATGTAAGAAAAAAATTAAAGTGCGAGAAGAGAGATAGATATATTCAAACGATACATGGCAGGGGCTATTCAATGATTGAATGATAAAATAAGATAATAGGTAAAGTACAGTTTTTTCTATTAAACCTGATAATCAAATAGTTTCTGTGAAATATTAAAAGACGGAAACTATAAAAAGAAGATTGCTACCAGGCAATGGATTATGAAAAAATTAGCTATTCATGGGCATTTTTTTTGCAGTAGAAATCATGGTTTATAAGGTGCCCAATCTATTGATTAGTACGTGTGGGGGATGACTCTGGTGCGCATTAGATGAGACTGTATCTAATGTATGTTTAATTTTATTAACTCACACCATTCACAAGATTTTCACATAATTAATGACTATACTTATTAACAGGATGTTCAAATGAAAATGATTATCAATAGCAATTTAGATGCATAAAAGTTACTATCTAATTTAATCTATGGACGTTATCATTTTCAAACTAAATTACATTATAAGGAGTATACGTATGAAAAAAACTATGCTTTTAAAATTAGTAAGTATTCTAGCAATTTTCACTTTAATGTTAGTAGCTTGCTCAGATTCAAGTAAGGAAACTTCGAAAGCTAATAAAGGTGATAGTAGTGATAAGCCAAAAACGGTTGAAATCACTGATGCACATGGAACTGTTAAAGTCCCTGTAAATCCAAAAAATGTAGTTGCTTTAGATAATAGAACTTTTGAAACTTTAGCTGATTGGGGAATTAAATTAGCGGCTGCTCCAAAGGATGTAATGCCTGCAGATTCAGCATATGTAAAGGATAGCAAAGTTCAAAATATTGGAAATCACCGCGAACCAAATCTTGAAATTATTGCAGCGGCAAACCCTGAACTTGTAATCGTTGGTCAAAGATTTGCTGGCCATTACGAAGAAATCAAAAAATTAGTGCCAAATGCAGCTGTTATTGATCTTAATGTTGATGTTTCTGAGAAAGCTACTAAGCCTGGAGAAAACTTAGTAAAAGGACTTAAAGATTCTACAATTTCTTTAGGAAAAATCTTTGATAAAGATAAAGAGGCTAAAAAATTAGTAGCTGATTTTGATAAATCTATTGAAAATGTAAAATCTGCTTATAATGGAAAAGATAAAGTTATGAGTGTTATCGTTACTGGTGGGAATATTGGTTTTGCTGCTCCTCACTCTGGTCGCGTTTGGGGACCAATGTATGAGATTTTCGGTTGGACTCCAGCACTAGAAGTGTCTAATTCTACTGCAGGTCATAAAGGTGATGACGTTTCTGTTGAAGCTATTGCACAAACAAATCCTGATTGGCTTTTCGTATTAGATCGTGATGCTGCAACATCTGATGCTGCTACTTCAGCTCCTGCTCAAGATGTTATTTCTAAATCACCTGCTCTTCAAAACACAACTGCTGTTTCTAAAAAACAAGTTATTTATGCACCAGCAGATACTTACACAAATGAATCAATTGAGACTTATATAGAGTTATTTGGAAATATCGCAAAAACTTTAGCTAAGTAGTGTAAAGGAGTACGAAACAGTGTCAAAAAATATGATTTCTAGGGTTGAGAATATTTCTCAACCCCAGTTTTATAATCACAATAAAATATGGACAAAACCTTTTATAATAGCGATTATAGTTGTTATAATTTTAGGGATTATATCACTGTTTACTGGAGTTTATGATATACGTGGACAAGAGGACGGAATGGAGATGTTTTTCATCACTCGTGTTCCGAGAACAGTTGCATTAATGCTTACTGGAGCTGCAATGGCGATGGCAGGGCTCGTAATGCAATTAATTACACAGAATCGTTTTGTTGAACCTACTACAACGGGGACTATTGAATGGTCAGGCTTAGGCCTGCTTTTTGTATATTTATTATTTCCTGCCCCGACGTTAGTTCAAAGAATGACTGGTGCAATCATTTTTTCTTTTATAGGAACTATGATTTTCTTTCTATTTTTAAGAAGAGTTAAACTTCGTTCGTCTTTAATCGTCCCGATTATTGGATTGATGCTTGGAGCAGTTATTTCTGCAGTGTCTACTTTTTTGGGACTCCTTTTTCAAATGACGCAAAGTATTGAAACTTGGTTCGTAGGTTCATTTGCTACCGTTCAGGTGGGAAGATATGAATATTTATGGCTGATTGTTATCGTTACTTTGCTTATTTTTATGTATGCTAATAGATTGACTTTAGCTGGACTAGGAGAAGATGTCGCAACAAGCCTTGGAGTTAATTACAATAGAATTGTTCTTTTTGGGACTGGCCTTATCTCTGTTGCAGTTGGAATTGTTGCAGCTGTTATTGGAAACTTACCTTTCTTGGGATTAATTGTTCCAAACATTGTTTCAATGTTTAGGGGAGATGATCTTAGGAGTAATTTACCTTGGGTATGTGTGATCGGAATGGGGACAATAACTGCCTGTGACATCATTTCTCGAACAATTATAAAGCCTTTTGAAGTACCTGTTTCTTTAATACTTGCAACAGTGGGAGCAGTCGTATTTATTACTATTTTATTGAGAAAAAGAAAACCAAGGAGGCTGCGATGATCACATTAGACTATAGAAATAAAGAAAATGTCGAAATCGATTCTAGCCTTCATAATGAAAGTAGATCAGCTAGCGCTTTTCGTTCTAAGAAGGAGGCAAGACGTTATTGGATTGTACTGATAACATTGATCGCTTTAGGTCTCCTTTCTTCATATGGACTTTTAGTTTATAACAATCCAGTTCCGATAGATTCACCTTCTTTTATCCCAGTTGTTAAGAGAAGGATAATAGCCATTGTTGCGATGATTATTGCTGCAGTTTGCCATAGCTTGTCGACAGTTGCTTTCCAATCTATTACGAACAATAAGATTATTACTCCTTCGCTTTTAGGTTTCGAATCACTTTATTCAGCAATTCATACGAGTACAATATTCTTCTTTGGTGCTAGTGCATTAATAAACTTTAATGGAATTGGATCGTTTGTATTCCAAGTTGTTGTTATGGTCTTCATGAGTTTGATACTTTATGGATGGTTACTTTCCGGTAAATACGGGAATTTACAACTTATGCTTTTAGTTGGAATTATTATTGGTACCGGACTAAATTCTGTGTCAACTTTTATGAGAAAGCTACTTGCGCCTTCAGAGTTTGATATTTTACAAGCGAAATTATTTGGTTCTGTTAATCACGCAGATCCTGCATATTTTCCTATTGTAATTCCTATGATCATAATTGTAGCAGTATTAATTTTTGCTCATTCTAAGAATTTGAATGTTTTGTCACTAGGAAAGGATGTTGCTACTTCTTTTGGAGTTAAATATCAACCTAGTGTAATTTATACGCTTGTATTAGTTGCTATTTTGATGTCCATTTCAACAGCTCTAATTGGGCCACTTACTTTCTACGGCTTTTTAGTAGCAACTTTGAGTTATCAGGCGGCGTCAACTTATGATCATAGATATATTTTTCCAATGGCTTTTGCAATAGGATTTTTGATAATGACGAGTGCATACTTTTTAATGTATCATGTATTCCATGCTCAAGGTGTAGTTTCAGTTATTATTGAATTATTTGGTGGAATAATATTCTTAACTATAGTTTTAAGGAAGAGGGCTTTATGATAAAAATTGATAATGTTAAAAAGTTCTATACTGATAAGGTGAAAATAGGACCTTTGGATATTGAAATACCAAAAGCGGGCTTTACTTCTTTAATTGGACCAAATGGCGCTGGAAAGTCAACGACACTATTGATGATTGGAAGACTTTTAGATATGGATGAAGGCCAAATTCAGGTAGCAAATATGGATGTTTCTGAATCCAAATCAAAAGACTTAGCAAAAGTTTTGACTATATTGCGACAAGAGAATCATTTTGTAACTAGGCTTACTGTTAGACAATTAGTTGGATTTGGGCGCTTTCCTTATTCAAAGGGAAGATTAACTAAAGAGGATGAAGCTATTATTTCTAAATATATCGATTTTCTAGATTTAACTAATTTAGAGAATAGATATTTAGATGAGCTTTCTGGTGGTCAAAGACAAAGGGCATATGTAGCGATGGTATTGTGCCAAGAGACTGAATATGTACTTTTGGACGAGCCTCTGAACAACCTTGATGTTGCTCGTTCTGTTCAAATGATGGAGCATTTGAGACGTGCAGCTAATGAATTTGGAAGAACAATTTTGACTGTTATGCATGACATAAATTTTGCAGCCAAATATTCGGATAAAATTTGTGCTATGAAGGATGGACAAATTGCTGCTTTTGGAACAGTAGAAGAGGTTATGGACCCGGAAATTTTGACAGATATTTTTGAAACAAAAATAGAAATTATCAATGGTCCTTATGGGCCAATTGCTGTTTATTAGTTACAAAGTGTAAAAAATGAGTATGTCAAAAAATACTGTAGCTTGCGTAAATCATGCCAGCTACTCTAGTTGAAGTTGCTGTCTGTATTTTATAGGCAGCAGCTTTTTTTAATGCGGTTGCCCATGATAACTCTTAATATTTCTGGCTGCTCGTAACAGTCCTGCATGTATTTCATTACTTCCGGTCCTGCGATGCTTCCAACAATAAACTTGTAAATTACTCATGAAATGCAAAGAACGCTTCGTATTTTCAAGTATTTACCAAACGTAAAATTTATCTTTGTATAACTTTTTATAAGAATTCAGCTTGTTTTTTTTGTATGTAATATTGCATATAAGAGTGTATTGATAAAAGTGTAAGGGGTCACTATAATGAGGGCATAAAGATAAATCACATTTTCGTAGCAATAAAAAAGGAGGAAATAATATGGAAATCGCAATGGCAGTTTTGAAATTTGTAGGTGGCGTAATCCCGTTAATTCAAGAACTTTTGAAAGCATTTATGTAGGTTTATTAGTTAGCTATCATTTATCAATCATTATCATATCTTACTAAAAAAGAACGGGGTGATTTTTCTGAATATTAAGAAAAACACTAAAAGAAGAAAGTTCCTTGCGTGTTTATTAGTTAGTCTATGCACTATTAATTATTCATCTATTTCCTTCGCAGAAACACAAGCAGGTAATACAACTGATGTAACCAAAAATGCTAGTGGCATTGATACTGGTATAGCAAATCTTAAATATAATAATCAAGAGGTTTTAGCTGTAAATGGTGATAAGGTAGAGAGTTTTGTTCCGAAAGAAAGTATCAATTCAAATGGTAAATTTGTAGTAGTGGAACGCGAGAAAAAATCACTTACAACTTCACCAGTCGATATTTCGATTATTGATTCTGTGGTGAATCGTACGTATCCAGGAGCGGTACAACTTGCAAATAAAGCTTTTGCAGACAATCAACCGAGTTTATTAGTGGCTAAGAGAAAGCCTTTGAATATTAGTATAGACTTGCCTGGCATGAGAAAAGAAAATACAATTACTGTCCAAAATCCGACATATGGTAATGTGGCTGGAGCAGTAGATGATTTAGTATCTACTTGGAATGAAAAGTATTCTAAAACACATACGTTACCTGCAAGAATGCAGTATACAGAATCTATGGTTTATAGTAAATCACAAATCGCAAGTGCCCTTAACGTTAACGCTAAATATCTTGATAACAGTCTAAACATTGATTTTAATGCGGTTGCAAATGGAGAGAAAAAAGTGATGGTAGCGGCATATAAGCAAATATTTTATACCGTAAGTGCTGAACTACCTAACAATCCATCCGATCTTTTTGATAATAGTGTTACTTTTGGTGAGTTAACTCGTAAAGGTGTAAGTAATTCGGCTCCACCTGTTATGGTCTCAAATGTAGCTTATGGTAGAACTGTTTATGTAAAATTAGAAACAACATCTAAGAGCAAAGATGTACAAGCTGCTTTTAAAGCCTTACTTAAGAATAACAGCGTCGAAACGAATGGACAGTACAAAGATATTTTTGAAGAAAGTACCTTTACTGCTGTAGTATTAGGCGGAGATGCGAAAGAGCATAACAAGGTTGTTACTAAAGATTTCAATGAAATCCGAAATATCATTAAAGATAATGCTGAATTAAGTCTTAAAAATCCAGCATACCCAATTTCATATACAAGTACTTTTTTAAAAGATAATGCAACTGCTGCTGTTCATAACAATACAGATTATATCGAGACGACAACTACAGAATATTCAAGTGCTAAAATGACACTGGATCATTACGGTGCTTACGTTGCGCAATTTGATGTATCTTGGGATGAATTCACATTTGATCAAAATGGTAAAGAAGTACTAACACATAAAACATGGGATGGTAGCGGCAAAGACAAAACGGCTCATTACTCTACAGTTATCCCTCTTCCACCAAATTCAAAAAATATAAAAATCGTAGCAAGAGAATGTACTGGTCTTGCATGGGAATGGTGGAGAACAATTATTAATGAACAAAATGTTCCATTAACAAATGAAATAAAAGTTTCAATTGGAGGAACAACATTATACCCAACTGCTAGTATTAGTCATTAGGTATAAAAAGGCGCCCTGTAAGCAGGGCGCTTTTTTACTTAGTCACAAATTTTACTCTTTCCAAAACTGTTCCAATAGAATGACAAGCATGGTACCCACAAGTAATCCATTACTTAAAACATATTGTAAGGAAGAAGGAATTCCGCTAAATGCACTTTCTGGAAGAAACATTATTCCCAAACTGATTAATAATGAAATTCCTAATATTGTTAATCGGCGTTGATTTAATTCTTCACGTAAAATGGATTGAAATGAAATGCCTATTACTTGGACAAATGTTGCTAAAAGTGCGGCATTAGCAATAGGACCTGGTAGTAAGGATATAAAGTTTACAATTGAAGGAATAAAAGAAATTCCTGCTAATATAAGACTTGCTATAAGGAACGACTTCACTTTTCTTTGTCCTGTTAGTTGAATAAATCCTGCTGATGCAGGTAATGGTACAATTCCAATTGTAGAAAACAACGACGAGATAATATGCGATATACCTCCGGCCCACACGCCGCGGTTCAGTATTTGCTTTTCATTTTCTTTAGATAACGGAGCCACTTGTTTTACAGCCGAAATAGCAGCGATTGTATTTGCAACTAAAAGAAATGTAAATAAAGTTGCAGTTAGAGCCATTCCAATATCGAACCTAGGCATGCCCCAAGCGAATATCTCTGGTAACTTAACTAACGGTGTGTGTGAAGGCAGATGAGATGATTTTCCTAATACAGCATACAAAAGCCAACCACATGAAATTCCAAGTAACACAGCGTAACTTTTCATCCATCCTTTCCCTTTAATTGATAAGAAAGTAATAAGCGCAAAAACAAAGAGCGCAATAGTAGCCGTTGTATAATCAGGATGAGTTACAGCTCCTTGTAATCCCATCATTCCTTTTAGTAACACACCACTAAGCTGAAGAGATAATATTAAAAGAAAAGTTCCTGTAACTAAAGGGGTAAATAAACGCAAGGTTCGATGTACAAGCCCTGTTATACCAAGCGTGAAGAGTAATATACCTGCAATAATTAATCCGCCTTCTAAAAGTTGTAATACATCCTTTGCACTTTGTCCCTGATGCATAGCGACTTGTCCCAATATGACAAATATACTTACCCATGAACCGGCTGGCCCATCCGCTATGGGATAGCGATGCCCAAACCATGCTTGTATAAATGAACTTACTCCTACAACTAAAAAAGTTCGTTGCATTAATGTTGAGATATCTTCTATTGATAAATGGAATATGCCACCAATAATGATAGGCAATGCAATTGCATTTGCTAATAAAAACACAAACCACTGTAGAATACTAAAGCTCGTATCGACGTATTTTTTATTCATATTATTCTCCCTTGTATAAAAAGAATCTCATAGTAAAAATCCATCCTTTCTATACAGCTAGATTAAAAAGGATGGATTTTATAAATCTATAAAATCACTTTAATTATATAGATAGATTTTTAATTAATTACCATGTACGGAACGGTAAGAATTTCCCGTTAAGTGTAATCACGATACGAGGGTCGCCACCTTTTGGATCTTCTTGTGTGTCCACACCTAGATTGAAGTTAATTGCACTCATTACACCTTCGCCAGCTTTTTCTAGAATTAATTCTCTAAGAGTCGGTGCGTATTGTAACATCATTTCATATAATCGATATAAGATTGGGTCAGTAGGAGGCATTTGCATTACTTGACCTCTAAGTGGAACTACTGTTAATGCTTGAACTACTTCTTCATCTAATTCTAATAGTTTACCGATTTTTTCTGCTTCTGGACGTGTCATTGTAGCTTGTCCTAATAACGCTGTTACAACCCAAGTCTCAGAGTTTTCACTTACTTTTGAAATTTCTTCCCATGTTAAACCTTTTGCAATTTTTGCTTCCATAATTTTTTGTGTAGCTTCTTGTCTATTCATATCTAATAACTTCCCTTCATTTAAGTAATAATTAATTTTTCATACCATTTAATGCTTTATATCCATCAACTATTAAGTCTAATTTACCTGTGTGAGGATCAATAACTAAACCATGTACAGGAACATCTTTTGGAATAAGTGGATGATTTCTTACTAAATCAACATTAGCCTGAGTTGAACCGTTGACATCATCGAATCCAAATAACCATTTTTCAAAGTCAACACCAGCATATTCAATCGCTGATAAAATTTCTGGTGAAGCTACTCCACGATCTAATATTTTTTGAAGTGTTCCTTTTGGATTAGTTTGGCTCGCACCACATCTTTGGTGTCCGATAAGGAAGATTTCATCTGCATTTAGATCATATACTGATGCGACAACACTTTGCATAACACTATCGAAAGCAGAAGCAATTTTACCACCTGCATTTCTGATAACTTTTGCATCACCATCGTGTATATCTAAAGCTTTTGGAAGTAGCTCAATTAAACGAGCGTCCATGCAAGAAACAACAACCATACGTTTTTTAGGCAGTTTTGTCGCTTCACGAGGAGCGTATTCTTTATTTTCTACAAATTGTTCATTGAACGATAAAATCTCTTGTAATAACATATTTGTAACCTCCTTTAAATCTAGATGTATTTTTTTGTTGCGTCCTCTGTGTTATAAGTAAATATAACTGATAAACAATGTGATGTAAGAGGATAAACTAAGTATAGTGAATTGTATCGACAAGCAGAATAAGTTGGCGAAACACTTTCTGGCTTTCTACTTTCACGATGAAAGGATTGGTTTATATCATTGATCAAACAGATTTTGAGATACTGAAATTATTAGGAGAAAACTCAAGAATACAATGGAAAGAACTTGGTCAAAAAATACATATGACGGGGCAGGCTGTAGGAAATCGAATTCGAAGATTAGAGGATTTAGGGATTATTGAACAATATACAATCGCAATAAACCGAATCAAATTAGGACAAGTAGTGACTGCATTTGTTACTTTATTCGTAACAACAGCTAATCATCAAGAGTTTATGAATTTCTTTCAAAAAGAAGAAGGGATTTCTGAAGTAGACCGTATAAGTGGTGAGGGATGTTATTTATTAAAAACACATTTTGCTTCTAATGAAGAATTGGATAACTTTCTGGGGCGACTATTAAAGTATGGGAATTATCGTGTTAACTTATCAATAGGAAAGTTAAAATAAGATTTCTTTTTTTGAGGTTATAGTAACATTATTTGCTAAACCTTATTTGTATAGAGATAATAAAATTTTTATCTTAAATAGTCGGAGCCTTACTACAATTTATGTGTAGTAAGGCTTTTTAAAGCTGTTAAAAAAATGAGAGATATTATATTCAACAATCGTGCTGAATTGTTGAGGGGGATATAAGACAATTTTTTTCAAGGGAATCATAAATGATTTTTCTTTAAAAAAATCCTGCAGCTCAGTACAGGATTTGTAATCAAACGTTTTTAAAAGCTAAATTGTGGTTTTATATCACCTTTATAAGGCTCATGTTCAACGAATATAGTTATGTCTTTACCCACTTGGTCTTTACCAGTTCTTTTATACGTAAATTTCTTATTATTCAGTTCAGTAAGTTCAAGAGCCGCACCATATTTATTATTTCCAATTGAAACATGAGCTCTTATTTTATTTTCATGTACAACATCGAAGTAGCCATAATCACTGCGGCTTTGACCTGTTTCGCTATTGAAGAACTCGTATTTATTAGACTTGTCATCAAATTTTGCTAGACTTATAAAATTCGAATTAAACTGCGTTACATCATTACCGGCTTCATCTAATACCTTTGTTCCATGCCAAAGGGTTCCGCCTAAAATTTTATCTCCATCCACGTTTTTAACGATATCACCTGTAGTAGAGTTTAGCTGCTTATCCGGATCCGTGAAAGAAAGCTCTTTTTCTTTATATGGAACATGTTCAACGAAAACTTCTACATCTTTACCGTTAGCATCTTTCCCTATTCTTTTATAGGTAAATACATTTTTATTTAGCTTTGTCATGTTAACAACAGCTTGATACTTCATTGATTCTGAAATTAATATTCTTTTCTTCCCATCATTTGTGACAAAGAAAGTTCCTTTATCGCCACGGCTTGCACCAGTCTTAGCATCAAAAAATTCATATCTTCCTGACTTCGCATCATATTTTGCAAGACCAATGAAGTTTGCATTTTCTTTCGTTAAGTCATTTTTATCTTTGTCATACACTCTTGTACCTTGCCAATTTGTCTCGCTAAGAATATTAGCCATTTTTTGCCCTTTAGTTAACTTATTTTCCTTTTTAGTATCTTTCGCAGCTTGTTCTTGTTTTTGTTTACTATGATTTTCTTCAGCTTTCGTGCCAGCGCAACCTGTTAATGCTAATGTGAATCCTAGCAGTATGGATGATAGTACTTTTGTTTTTTTATTCATTTTTATCGTCTCCTTATTGTATGATTTTAGTTAGTACGGTTTGCGATTATAGTAGCAGTTCGTCCTTTTAAATTTTTGTTATATGAAAAGATTCAGGTGGGAGCAACGAACTTAGTTACTACGTTTATCATGTTAATCCCCGAGTATAAACTCCCTCTAAATAAATCATTAAAAAAAGATAAACTAATTCCTAAAAAATTTTCATATTTATAAAAAACAATCGCTGGCTTACTGGATGGCCCTTTCGAACGCTTATCAATTTTTTTCTGATACCTACGAGTAATCGAAAAATACATAGTAAAGGAAGAAGGAAAGCTGTTAACAGTAATGTAATTCTTAATAGAGTTAATTGAGTGTATTATAAAAGTTTTTAAGATGAATTGTAGGGGAAATGATGATCTTATAGAAGGTGATTCCTATAGGAAGGGGATGTCCATGTTTGATTCAACAGATTTTAAAATTATAAAGTTACTACAAGAAAACGCTAGAATGAACTGGAAGGAAATTGGAGAGATAGTACATTTGACTGGCCAGGCTGTTGGGAAACGAATTAATAAATTAGAAGAGGCGGGTGTCATTCAAAAATATACGATAGATATCGACAGGGCTAAGTTAGAAGGGTCTATTATGACGTTTGTTACACTATTTCTGCATGCACCACATTATCATAATCAAATTCAAACTTTTTTTGAAAAAACGGACTTAATTACTGAAATGTATCGTATAAGTGGCGATGGGTGTTATATCATGATTCTTCACACATCTTCGCACCAGCAATTAGAAGAGACTCTTGCAGATGTTTTACATTATGGTGATTATCGTATAAATACTGTCATTAAGACAATCGAAAAAAAGAAAGAATAAGAGATGTATTCTTTCTTTTTTTATATGGAACTGTAATTCTTTATTTGCTCTTGTTTATAAAACAGTTTGCCGACATGATTTTCGCATAAATATCACCAAACTCTAACGAACTCATGAACGATTGATGAGCGTGTACTGCGGGGATCAGATTTCCTTGAAATTCTAAATCTCTTGTTGTACAAGCATCTTCAATTACAACACATTGAAATCCTAAATCACTGGCAGCACGTACTGTTGCATCAATACATACATGAGTCATCATACCGCAAATGACTAGTTGATCTATTTTTTCTTTCTTTAATGTTTCAAATAAATTGGTTCTTAAAAAACTGTTAGGGTGATGTTTTTGTATGACTCTTTCGTTAGCAATTGGCTGTACATCATCATGAATTTGAACACCTACTGTTTCAGGTAAGAAGAAAGTAGCTCCTTCATTGTTCGCAATATGTTGTACGTGAATAACTGTTTTATGTTTTTCACGAAATACTTTCAAGACTTCTTTCGCTTTTTGTGCGGCTTTTTCAGGTTGATGTAATTCCATATTGCCGCCTTCAAAGTAATCATTTTGTATGTCGACTAATAGTAACGCTTCGTTCATCATTAATCCCCCCACAATTATTTATACAGCAAGTTATTTGTACTGTACCGTTATTATATAAATTGCAACTATGTGGAAGTAATAACGTCATGAAAAGATTTTGACGTATATGGTTTCATTGTGAAAAAGCTAAAGGATGCAAAGAAAAGATGGGGACAATTTGTTTGTGGTTTTTTGATTTAGAAACAGAAAGTGGATGGGGAAGTAGATATTAACTTAATGATGCATCTAAGCAAACGTACTATTAGATGAATCATTAAGTAACAAAGGAGCTGGGTATTTTCATGCGTTGTTATCTGTGTTTAGTGATAGCTTTTGTTGCTCTTTTAATTTTTCAGGAGTCACGTCATTTCCTAAAGGATCTAATATTTTTAATCCTGTAACAGTGGTGTTGATTTGACCGCGAATAATTTGAAGATACTCCTCGCGTAATTCTGTGCGCTCATTTAATTCTGTTTTTGTTAAACTTTCTTCTTTTTGTTTTTTAGCTAATTCATTAATTCGATTTAAAACTTCAAGCATTGTTTTCTCCGCCTTTCTTTTTTGTATTATTCGATTAGATTGTAGTTTTGCATTATGATTATGGTTGCTACCATCATAGTTTCGTTAATAGTGTTTATCGTACTTTTATTCCTAAAGTACGATAAACACTGTGATTAAAACTCGCCATTCCAAGACGTTACTTCATCTACAGTTAATCGTACTGTTGGGAATCCTGGCTCTTTTGCTTTGCCTAATGCAATCATTAAGACGTCAGTTATTAAATGCTTTGCGGAATTCTTCAACGTTATAGCCAAGCATTGGGACTGTATCGTATCCTCTCGCTTTTGCAGCAAGCATAAATATCCGAATGGTGAAGTAATCGTGAAAGAGGATGATCATATATGATTTAACATTTCTGTAAGTATAATTTTGCTATAATGAATAAGTACTTACACGAAGGGGAGCTAAAAGAGAAAATGAAGTCATTTAATATCGATCATTATATAGCTAGCGTTTTACAGTGGATATTAAATATAGCATTAATCATATTATCCATTGTTTTATCGATTTTTTTAATTAACGAAACAATTACTTTTATTCAATACATATTTTCAGCGAAGAAGTATACATCTTATAAATTAGTTGAGAGTATCATCGTCTATTTCCTATACTTCGAGTTCATCGCATTAATTATTAAGTATTTTAAGTCGAATTATCATTTTCCGTTACGTTATTTTATTTATATCGGAATTACGGCGTTAATTCGTTTAATTATTGTGTCTCATGAGGAACCAATGGAGACGTTATTATATGCGGGATCCATTCTTGTTTTAGTTATTGCTTTATACATATCGAATATGAGAGATTTGAGAAAAGAGTAGTGCAGACATAAGTTTGCACTACTTTTTGTACCTTGACCTTCAAGTTACTTGAAGGTTTACAATGTAATTAGGGCGTTTGAAATCGAAAAAAATTGAGAAATTAAGTGAAGAGGTAATTTTACTTGGAGGTTATAGAAATGAGTCAGGAATTGAAATTACGTCCTTTAGAACGGGAAGACTTAAAGTTTGTACACGAACTTAATAATAACGCGCATATTATGTCGTATTGGTTTGAAGAGCCTTATGAAGCATTTGTGGAGCTGCAGGATTTATACGATAAACATATACATGATCAAAGTGAGCGCCGATTTATCGTTGAGAAAGATAATGAGATGGTGGGATTAGTCGAATTAGTAGAAATCGATTATATTCACCGTAGAACTGAATTCCAAATTATTATTGATCCGAGTTACCAAGGTTACGGTTATGCAGCTGATGCAACGCGTTTAGCGATGGATTACGCTTTTTCCGTATTAAATATGCATAAAATATATTTAGTTGTCGATAAAGAGAATGAAAAAGCTGTACACGTTTATAAAAAGGTCGGATTTATAGTAGAAGGTGAGTTGCAAGATGAGTTTTTCGTTGATGGCAACTACCATAATGCGATAAGAATGTGTATGTTCCAAAAAGAATATTTTAGAGTGAAGAGGCTATAGACAATGATTGTCTATAGTCTTTTTATTATTCAAGTCAACAATTATTTATCGTAAAACGATAAATAATTGTTGACTTGAAATTCGTCGGGACTTATTATGAGGTTAGCAAAAGTAATTGTGAAATTAAAGGAGAATATATTATGAAAAATAAATTTTTATTAGCTATCGTACTAATATCGTTAGGAGTTACCTGTTTATTAATGCACGGTACAACTAGTAAAGTGGCGGATAATGGGCTTCTTGTAGAACCTTTCTTTTTCCTAGTACCAGTAAGCTACCTATTGTTCTTTAGTGGTATTGGTGTGTTGCTAGTTGGATTTATCACTTCAAAGTTGAAAAAACAGCAATAGATAAATGCTGTTAGTTTAGGAGTGGATTTTTGTGAAACAAAACGAATTGTCATTATGGTTAAAGTTAATTATCATTCTTTGCGGATGTTTTGGTTTATTGTTCTGCATATATATTGGGCCAGAAACGGGAAGAGCGGTATTGTTAGTTTCAGAAAATTTGAAGGGACTATATAAGCCTTTAGTACTGTTCATTTGGATCACAGGAATTCCATTTTTTAGCGCTTTATTTTTGCACTGGAAGACAAGTAGGAGCAGCGATTACAGTGGCCGGGGCACAGATGACAATTCAGGCAGTGCATCAGGCCATTCAAATGCAACAACAAGCACAAGTAGCACAAATGATGCAGAGCCAGTATATGTCGTATGCACAGCTTCCTGTGCAAAGTATACATTATGATGTGTATCCAGCTGGTTTATCCCGCATTAACGAGCAGTAAAACTCCCACCTCAAAATTCGGCAGGAGCAAAGAAGTTAGGTGGGAGATCAACTGCCCGTAAACGCCCGATTGGTGAAGGCTAATAATCAGTGGGTAAGAACAAAACCCCCACTGATTAAAGCTTCACTTTATTTTCCATTCCATATGGCGGGACATACTTCTTATGAAAGAAAGCGACTCAATAGAGTCGCTTTTTTATATTCCACCGAGCTTCATTCCAAGGAATGCGAATAGGATACCAATTATGTAAGTAGTACTTAAATATAAAAGGAATGTGTAAATTTTTTTGCGATTGAGAAGCTGAATGGACTCTAATTTAAGTGTCGAAAATGTGGTGAATGCGCCCATAAATCCAGTTCCTAATAATAATTGCCATCCTGTAGAGACTCCGTTGCCAATTATATACCCGAGTAAAAATGCTCCTGTTATATTAATAAGGAATGTAGCAATTGGAAAGGGTGTTTTATTTCTTTTTTTAAACCAATTGCTAATTGCAAATCGTGTAATCGCACCGAAAAACCCTCCAGTTGCCACTAATAAAGCTTCCATCATAAGTGATCACCTTCCGTAAGTGATTTCTTAATTAAGAAGTCACCTAGTGTATAGCCAAGTCCAGACATAATGAGACCGCCAAGTATGCTACATGATACATATAAGAAAGCCGTGCTCCATTCAGAATGATTGATTAATTGCACAGTTTCTACACTAAATGTTGAAAACGTCGTAAAGGAACCGATGAATCCAGTCCCGATGCCTGTGATAACCTCTGAAGGTAAGATGTTTAGCCGGGCGATATACGTAGTTAGCCATGCTAATAAGAAGCAGCCGGCTAAGTTAATGAGTAATGTAGCTAATGGAAAAGAATGATGCCAAAATGTATGAATAGTAAGACCTAAATAATAACGAGAAAGGGCTCCTAATATACCGGCTATACCGACGATAATATAAATCAAATTCCTCACCTCTTTAAATAGCTTGCTCAAAAAAATAGACTCCTACCAGTAGTTATACTGGTAGGAGTCATTAGCTAAGCAGCGGTTATGGCGAACTCCATCGCCTATGATTATTACATATAGTGTACTAAACATTGTGTTTAATTTCCAGTGGAGAAGTTTGTGCATTTTGT
Source organism: Bacillus sp. 41-22 (assembly GCF_025809295.1). Classification (NCBI taxonomy): domain Bacteria; kingdom Bacillati; phylum Bacillota; class Bacilli; order Caryophanales; family Bacillaceae; genus Bacillus; species Bacillus sp. 41-22. The sequence continues at coordinate 4,852,100 of NZ_CP084035.1, read as the reverse complement.
ATTTATATAATAGTTTAAGATAAGGAATCCTTACTTATAAACTAAATATAGTGATATAAGGTTTTCAGTGTGATAAAATATTTCGTATGTCTGTCATTTTCTTTATTTAACTGAAAATAAAGAAAAGTAAAATCGTATGTTTTAGAAAAGGAGTCGTTTGTTTGAAAAAGTTATTAAAAATAGTACTTATATGTATTTTAGTAGGTGTGGGAGTTGTAGGTGGGTTTTTAGCTTATATGACACTTACAAAAGAACAGCCGGCTGATGTTATAAGCTTGAAGGTGGAAAACAATAAGGAGCGCGTAATTGCGCATGAAAATGAATTTAAAGTTACAACATTTAATATTGGATATGCTGGACTAGATAAGGATCAAGACTTCTTTATGGATGGGGGAAAAGGGTCTGGTTCAAGTAGTAAAGAACAAACGGAAACTAACTTAAAGAATATGCTTTCGTTTTTACAAAATGAGAATAGTGATTTTGCGCTATTACAAGAAGTAGATATAAAATCAATGCGATCATTTGATGTAAATGGGCATGAATTTTTGAAAAAAGGACTGCCTGATTATACTTCTTCGTTCGGAAAGAACTATGATACAAAATGGGTTCCTGTACCAATCACAAGTCCAATGGGATATGCTGAAGCTGGATTAAGTACATTTTCTAAATATACGGTTCAAACAGCGAAGAGATTTCAGCTTCCTGGAATGGAGCCGTGGCCAAAGCGTTTATTTGATTTAGACCGAGCGATTGTTGAACATAAAATTCCTGTTAATAATGGGAAATTTGTTAGACTCGTAAATTTACATTTGTCTGCTTATGATGAAGGCGGAAAAATTAGAAAGCAGCAAGTGGAGTATTTAAAAGAATATATGAACAAGCATTATAAAAATGGTGATTATGTAATAATGGGCGGAGACTGGAATCAATTAATTTCTAGCGCTCAGTTAAGTGATCCAAAGTTCGTGAAAGAGCGTCCTGAGTGGTTAGTAGAGTTACCAAAGGACTTTACTGATGGTGGCTTTAAGTGGGCTGTAGATCCGTCTGTTATGACTGTGAGAGATGATGTGAAGAAATATGTGGAAGGTGAAAATTTCGTCACGATTATTGATGGCTTTATCGTTTCACCGAATGTTGAAATTGTAAATGTACAAGGGAAAGATTTGAAGTTTGAAAATAGCGATCATAACCCAGTGAGTGCGGTATTCAAGCTGAAGTAATCGATACGTATGAGTAGAAGGTGGGGCTTCATATATGGAGTGGTTAAAGAGAACTTGTTTTTCTAACCTTGAGAAAGAATCACAGAAAAATCATTTATTGCTATTTATCACGATGTGTAGTTTCTTCCTTGGGATAATCGCGATTGGGTATTACGGATATATTTTTACAGAGAGAGCAATAGCATTTTGGATGTGTGGTATTTCTATCGTAGTATTTGGAACGCTGCTTACTTTTATAGAAAGTATGGAAGCAATGTATAAATACATCATGACATGTATGCTACTTATTATGTCTTTCATTATGGTACAAGCATTTAATGAAAGCCCAGCTGTATTTCAAATGGTCTATTTTACATTAGCGGTTTCACTTATTTATTTGAGTGAACGTCTTATTTTAATTCTTGGCGGGGTAGCAGTTGTTGTTACATTTATACTTTGTAGTTATTGGCCAAATCAATTTTTTGCGTATACAGCGTCATCTGAAGCTGCAAATTTCGCAAGCTTGTTAGCGATTGTAACGATTGCAATGTGGGGTGTAACGAAGATTGGTTCTAATCTGTTGACTCGTTTAAGTGATGAGAAGCAAGCGGTGATGAAGAAAGCTCAGGAGTTAGAAGAAACGCAAAGACTTATTGAGAGAACAGTTGTGAAACTAGATAGTAATTTCAATCATTTAAGACAAAATATGAATACATCAATGGAGTCAATGAGTGAAATTAACTTTGCTTTTGAAGAAGTAGCAGTGGGAACCCAATCGCAATCAGAGATGATGTCTCGTTCAGTAGAAGTATTGAATGATATGGAGGGAAATATTGAACAAATCATCTCTCAAGTAAGAAATGCTTCGATTCGTGTTGATGAAAGTTTAGAAATTTCAAAGGGTAGTGTAAGTACTTTAAGAAATTTTGAAGCTAACATGAGAAGTTTAAATGATGTTGTTTCACAATCAGGAACTATATTTAGAGAATTGATGACACAATCGAAACAAATTAATGAAATTGTAGATGTAATCACGAATATTTCAAGTCAGACGAGTTTGTTAGCTTTAAATGCAAATATTGAGGCTGCAAGGGCAGGCGAGCATGGAAAAGGTTTTGCTATTGTAGCGAATGAAGTATTAAAGCTTGCTGAAGAATCGAATCGTTCTGCGGGGAGAATTCAAGGGATTTTGAAGGAGTTTAGTAATCAAGCAAGTAAAGTAGAAGTGCAGGTAGAGAAGTCAGAAAGAGTACAAGAAGAATGTAACGAAATGTTAGCAAGTGTTTTGACGAATGTAACGGATTTAGGGAAGTTTATTGATGCGATTAATGATGTAATGAGGGAGATTGTTGGTCATCAAGAAAGTTTCCAAGCTAAAACGACGAATATCGTAAAGGACGTTACACATGCTTCTAACGTAATTCAACAAACTTCTGCAGCTACGGAAGAAGTGTTAGCGAGTGTTGAAGAAGAAAAGCATCGAAATGATACATCGGTGAAGACGTTACATACTGTTAGCGAGCAAGTGAAGTTGCTAGAAGATATTTTAGAAAAGTAATATCTCTTAAAAAGGGTACACCATGTGTGCTCTTTTTTCATTTAAATGAATACTTGATAGTAATTTAATTGCTTTTCTGCGCGTTTTCTGCCAAGCTTAAGGAGATAAACTGAGACTTTAATTAGTGGGGCTATACGCTACTGATTATTAGTTGAACCCCGCAAATAGCGGAATAAAATACTTCAAAGAAAGAATTATATAGGTGACGCATATGATCGAAGTTAAGACTTCTGAACTTAGTGATGGAGAATTTAATAGAGGGGTATTTGCAACTCGTGATATTAAAAAGGGTGAGTTGATTCACTCAGCACCAGTTATCTCTTATCCGAATGAACAGCATGAACACATTGAGAAAACGTTACTTGCTGACTACGCATTTGAGTATGGGGTAAATCATACGGCATTCCTGTTAGGATACGGCATGTTATTTAATCATGCATATAATCCGAATGCAACGTATGATATTGTCTTCGAGAATCATACGTTTAACTTCTTTGCTTACAAAGATATAAAAGCGGGAGAAGAGATTCTAATCAATTATAATGGTGAAGTTGATGACGATGAGCTATTATGGTTTGATAAGGAAAAAGAAGAGAACGAAAAATAAGTTAAAAAGTATAGAAAGGGCACATTCTGTGGGATGTGCTCTTTTTTATTGATGAAAATAAAGTAAAGATTACAAAAAAATACCACTTTTCTCTCGTATGGTATAGTAAGATATTGAAGGGTATTACTTTGAAAAACCTATATATTTTACAAATTGTTGTCTATATGGTTACATGTCAAGTTTAGTAGCCCATTTGGGTTGCTTTATTATGCGATATATATTTTAATATGAGTGGAACCTCTTATAATTTAAGAGGTTTATAGGTGTGCTTTATGTGCACTGTATTCACCACGTTAGCTGTTGTTTTGTAATGCATTTTTATGTGGGGATATTATGGACCCGTATATAGCGGGATAAAAAGATTATAGAAATAGAGGAATCGTAAAATGAATATGCACGAGGTTTATAAATATTTAAGTACAGTATTGCCTGAAGGTCATGTGAAGCAAGATGAAATGTTAAAGAATCATACGCATATTAAAGTGGGCGGGAAAGCGGATGTGTTCGTTTCTCCTACGAATTATGATGAAATTCAAGAAGTTATAAAGTATGCGAATCAATACAATATTCCAGTTACGTTTTTAGGAAACGGCTCTAATGTTATTATTAAAGACGGTGGTCTGCGCGGGATTACAGTAAGTTTAATTCATATTACAAATGTTACTGTAACAGGGACAGCGATTGTTGCGGGGTGTGGTGCAGCAATTATTGATGTGTCACGAATTGCATTAGATCACTGTTTAACAGGACTTGAGTTTGCTTGTGGTATACCAGGTTCAGTTGGCGGAGCGTTATATATGAATGCTGGTGCATATGGCGGTGAGGTTGCATATGTGCTAACAGAAGCTGTCGTAATGACAGGTGATGGAGAGCTACGTACTTTAACGAAAGATGCATTTGAATTTGGATATCGTAAGAGTGTATTTGCGAACAATCATTACATTATTCTTGAAGCGAGGTTTGAACTTGAAGAAGGTGTGCGTGAAGAGATTAAGGAAAAGATGGATGATTTAACGTATAAGCGTGAATCAAAACAACCTTTAGAGTATCCTTCATGTGGCAGTGTATTTAAGCGTCCACCAAATAATTTTGCGGGTAAGCTTATTCAAGAATCAGGACTGCAAGGTAAGCGAATTGGCGGAGTTGAAGTTTCTTTAAAACACGCTGGATTTATGGTGAATGTTGATAACGGAACTGCACAAGATTATATCGATTTAATTCATTTCGTACAAACAACTGTTGAAGAAAAATTCGGTGTGAAATTAGAGAGAGAAGTAAGGATTATTGGAGAAAATCTACAGTAATCTTTGAATAAAAAACGTATAAAAGTATGAATTATTTCGAAATAACATTTGGTTATTGTTGACAATTTGATTTGGATTCAATATAATGGCTAATAATTTAACAAATAAAATATACGTTGAAAGAGCCCAGTAGCAGTTTGTCACTGTTATCAAAGAGAGCTAGGGATTGCTGGAACCTAGCACAAACAAACTTGTGAATTACACTCTGGAGTATCTTAGGTAACGCTAAGCGGACTAGCAATCGATATTATTGCTAAGAGTGGTATGAATAGCTATGCTATTTATGCAAACTGGGTGGTAACACGGTGAATAATCGTCCCTATGTCTATTGTAGACATAGGGGCTTTTTTGTTTTCAAAAAAATAAAGGGGATGACAAAAGATGAATATTATTGATGAATTAGAATGGCGCGGTGCTGTGAATCAGCAGACAGATGAAGAAGGTTTACGTAAGTTAGTAGAAGAGAAAAAGATTTCACTATACTGCGGAGTTGATCCGACTGGTGATAGTATGCATATCGGACATTTGATTCCGTTTATGATGATGAAGAGATTCCAATTAGCTGGTCATCATCCGGTTATTTTAATTGGCGGGGCAACAGGAACAATTGGTGATCCAAGTGGACGTCAATCAGAGCGTCAACTGCAAACTTTAGAAGTGGTGCAGCATAATGTAGATGCGTTAACAGCGCAAATGAAAAAGCTATTTGACTTTGGCGGGAATAGCGAAGTGAAGATGGTAAATAACTATGACTGGACACATAAAATAAACATTATCGAGTTTTTACGTGATTACGGAAAAAACTTTAGCATAAATAGCATGTTAGCGAAAGATATTGTCGCAAGTCGTTTAGATACAGGGATTTCTTTCACAGAATTCACGTACCAAATCTTGCAAGCGATGGATTTTCATCATTTATACACAAAAGAAGATGTTCAATTGCAAATTGGTGGTAGTGATCAATGGGGAAATATTACGAGTGGTTTAGATTTAATTCGTAAGTTAGAAGGTCATGAAGCGAAAGTATTCGGATTAACGATTCCATTATTATTAAAATCAGATGGTACGAAGTTTGGTAAATCAGCAGGTGGTGCTATTTGGCTTGATCCGGAAAAGACAACACCGTTTGAATTTTACCAGTTCTGGGTGAATACAGATGACCGTGATGTAATTAAATACTTGAAATACTTTACGTTCTTAACGAAAGAGCGAATTGATGAATTAGCAGCGAAGGTAGAAACAGAGCCTCATAAACGTGAAGCACAAAAAGTATTAGCGGAAGAAATGACGAAATTCGTTCATGGAGAAGAAGCATTTTTACAGGCAGTGAAAATTACAGCAGCGTTATTTAGCGGAGATATTAAGTCGTTAACAGCTGATGAAATTGAACAAGGCTTTAAAGAGATGCCGACATTCCAATCTTCAAAAGAGACGAAAAATATCGTAGAGTGGCTAGTTGATTTAGGAATTGAACCTTCTAGACGTCAAGCGCGTGAAGATATTAATAATGGGGCTATATCTATGAATGGTGAAAAAGTAACGGATGTGGGTACAGATGTTACTGTAGAAAATTCATTTGATGGACGATTCATCATTATTCGTAAAGGGAAGAAGAACTACAGCTTAGTGGAATTAGGAGAATAGTTCTTGTGAAAGAGCGGAAGTAGGGAAGATATCTACTTCCGCTCTTTTCATATACACAATTTTGACATAAAAAAAGTCAGTATATTTTGATAATTAAAGAGGTTATATTATTCTTTTGTCGAATAAATAAGTTAGAGAAAATTACGGATAAAGTGAAACTTTAATCAGTGGGGGGTTTTGTACATCCCCACTGATTATCAGCCCGCAAATAGCGGGATAAAAATAGCCCGAACCATGCAGGGCATGATTCGGGCTTATATTCAGATTAGTATGCTAAGCTGAATAGACCTTTAATGTGTGATAAGTAACGAACGTTACTTGCTTCTTTCATTAATGATGCTGGTAAACCTTTAAGCGGAGTATTGCTTGCTCCGATTGTAGCAACAGCATCTTTACGTCCTAGACTAGCAAGTGTTCCAGAGTTGATAGGTGCGAACTCTTCGAATGCTTTGCCTTCTAGTGCTGCGTATAAGTTGTATCCAATTAACTCACCCATTTGCCAAGCGATTTGTGCAGTTGGTGGGTATGGACGACCGTCTGGAGAGAAGACAACAGCGCTGTCTCCAGCAACGAATACGTCTTTGTGAGAAGTAGATTGTAGATGTGCATCAACAGTTGCACGACCGCGGTTTACTTCAAGACCTGATTCACCAATTAATGGATTACCTTGTACGCCGCCTGTCCAAACGAATGTGTTAGCAACGATTTTTTGACCGTCTTTTAAGTCGATTTCATTACCAGCAACGTTTGTTACAGGAAGACCTGTTAAGAATGTAACACCGCGTGCTTCTAAGCTAGCAGTTGCACGTTCGATTAAGTGGTCTGGTAATACTGGAAGGATTTTTGGACCTGCTTCAACAAGAAGAAGTTTAACTTCTTTTGGATTTACGCCGTGGCTTTTTGCAAGTTTAGGCATAATGTCAGCAAGCTCACCAACTAGCTCAACGCCAGTTAATCCGCCACCACCGATTACGATTGTAGCATCAGCTTCGTTTTTCGTTTTAGCGTATTCACGAATACGGTCTTCAACGTGTTTGTAGATTTTGTTTGCATCAGCAGCAGATTTTAATACCATGCTGTTTTCTTCTAGTCCTGGAATACCGAAGTAAGCAGTTTTACTTCCTAAAGCAACTACAAGTGCATCGTAAGATAGCGTAGTGCCACCAGCTAGTTTGATTTCTTTGCTATCAACTGAGAATGACTCAACTGTTGCAATTTTAAGATCGATGTCTTTACCTTTGAAAAGCTTTGTAAGTGGCATTGCAATTGCTTGCTCAGCAACGTTACCAGCTGCAAGGCGGTGTAGTTCAGTGATGATTTGGTGCGTTGGGTATTGGTTAATCACTGTAACTTGTGCTTCTGATTTGCTGTAATATTTACGTACGTTTAAAGCGGCAAGAAGACCGCCATAACCAGCGCCTAAGATGACAATTTGTTTTGACATAGTATGATATCCCCCGTCTTTACTAATTGTTGTTATAAGTTAAATTATTTATTGTTACGTTCTGCACTAATTTGAAGGTATGCGTTCACAAAGCGGAACATTTTTTGTGCTTGTGGGTCTTTTAGTAATTTTAATAGACCGAACAGGCCGATAACTTCGTTGCTTTCATCAGCACGATCTTTCGCTTCGATAGCAGTTGCAGCCATGCTTTTCACTGTATCCTTTACAGGTTCTACAAGCTCTGTGATTGCACTAACAGTGTCGCTTTTTAATACTTCATCAGTAGCAACAGTTTGAGCGAAGTCATAAGACTTAGTTAAAATGTTAACAAGCTCAGTTAATTTTGGAAGCTGTTCTACTAGTGTTGTTAATGATTCTTGTACCTCAGGTTTTAACAACTGATCAAGTACATCAAGTTGTCCTTGGCTAGCAGAAATTTGTACAGTTTCTTGTTCTGGCTTTGTTTGAGTCATAGTTTCTGGCATCTCCAATTCTCCTTTACGATAGCAATACTCTTATTTTTGATAGATAAGATAGTAAACACTTGCGAAACTTTATACAAAGTTTCACAAAGCACAATAAAATGCCTTTAAATTTATGACAGCAAGTAAGCTGAAATCATAAATCCAAAACCATAATGTCCTACCTATTATTTATGAACTGTCCGATACATGGCTTGTCCGCATAATGGAAAGTTCCCTTATCGGAAAGTGTATATAATATATATCCTATATTATATACTATATACACGTATGTTAACATAAAAATGATTCCTAATTATTTGATATTGATTCTGTAACCTAGTACTGACAAGGCATGAAAGCGCATAAATTATTTTATCTATCTTAAAAATGTACATATATATAAAGAAAAAAAGGAGGAAATGGACAAATTTATGTTCATTTTTTCCTTTTTTTATTGTTCACCTTCTGTAATTAGCATTGATGTGTTACCGCTTTTTTCAAGGTGGCATTCGCCCCAAGTACAAAGAGAATCAAGAATGGATTCTAAAGACCAACCGTAGTCTGTAAGAGAATATTCTACTTTCGGTGGTACTTGATTGTATACCTTTCTTTGAATAACTCCGTCTTCTTCTAATTCGCGTAATTGCTGTGTTAACATCTTTTGTGTAATACCAGGCATGAGACGTTTTAATTCACTCGTTCTCTTTGTACCTTTCGTTAAGTGGCAAAGAATAACGACTTTCCATTTTCCGCCGATAACCTCTAAAGTCGCTTCAACGGGAATATTATATTTCTTCATATAAAAATCTCCTTTGATGAATGTAGATTTCAGTTCTCCAACAAAAGAAGCCAAATAATTTAAATGTTACTAAAAAGTACCTATAGCACTTTAAAGTACGTACTTTTTATTATGTTGAATATGTTCCATAATAGCATACGTAAGAGGGAAATGAGTAGTACGGTACTAAAAAGTGCCTATGTTACTTTTTGGTACCTATCGTACTTTAAAGTGCGTTCTTCAAAAAAAGAGTGAAGCCATTCATAATAGCATATATCAGCAGTAACATTATTTTTGTAGAAGATAAAAAGGCCTTTTTATCACACTATTATGATTGGATTTCTCGCATTAAGGAGGAGTTCAATTGAATTCATATACAGTATCTTCTTCAGCGGTACAGACGAATCGAAGAAGTATGTTTGCTTTATTAGCGCTAGCAATTAGTGCATTTGGAATTGGTACAACCGAATTTATTAGTGTCGGTTTATTACCATCTATTTCAGAGGATTTACATGTTTCTGTTACAACAGCGGGTTTAACCGTTTCTTTATATGCATTAGGGGTAGCGTTTGGTGCCCCAGTATTAACGTCATTAACAGCTAGTATGTCGCGAAAGACGTTATTAATGTGGATTATGATTATTTTCATTATTGGTAATGGAATTGCGGCAGTGGCAACAAGTTTTACTGTGTTGCTTATGGCGAGGGTTGTATCTGCGTTTGCACACGGCGTTTTTATGTCGATAGGATCCACAATTGCGGCTGCGCTTGTACCAGAGAATAAACGTGCAAGTGCAATTGCATTTATGTTTACTGGTTTAACTGTTGCGACGATTACAGGTGTACCAATTGGAACGTTTATTGGTCAACAATTTGGCTGGAGAGCATCTTTTATGGTGATTGTGGTCATTGGAATTGTTGCCTTAGTCGCAAACAGCATGTTAATTCCGTCTAACTTAAAAAAGGGTACACGAGTATCATTTCGTGATCAATTCAAACTTATCACGAACGGAAGACTCTTACTTGTTTTCGTCATTACTGCATTAGGATATGGAGGAACATTCGTAACATTTACGTATTTATCTCCGCTATTACAAGAAGTAACAGGATTTAAATCGAGTACCGTTACAATCATTTTGTTAGTGTACGGGATTGCAATTGCGATTGGGAATATGGTCGGCGGAAAATTATCGAATCATAATCCAATTCGTGCACTATTTTACATGTTCTTTATTCAAGCAATTGTATTATTCGTACTAACATTTACAGCGCCGTTTCAAGTGGCGGGGCTTATCACAATTATTTTTATGGGGCTATTCGCGTTTATGAATGTTCCAGGACTACAAGTGTATGTCGTTATATTGGCTGAGCGTTTCGTGCCGAGTGCCGTTGATATCGCATCAGCAATGAATATTGCAGCATTTAACGCAGGAATTGCTCTTGGGGCTTATTTGGGCGGTATTGTAACGAACTCGTTAGGATTAATTCATACAGCTTGGGTAGGCGGCATTATGGTAGTAGGCGCTGTTATTTTAACAGCTTGGAGTATGAACTTAGAAAAAAGAGATCAAGCAAAATAAAGGAGAGAAAAATATAATGAAAAATTTACAAAGTAAAACAACATTGCATAACGGTGTGGAAATGCCTTGGTTCGGTTTAGGTGTATTTAAAGTAGAAGATGGACCGGAACTTGTAGAGGCTGTGAAAGTAGCCATTAAAGAAGGATACCGTAGCATTGATACAGCTGCGATTTATGGAAATGAAAAAGCAGTTGGAGAAGGCATTCGCGCTGGTATAAAAGAAGCAGGAATTTCTCGAGAAGATTTATTCATTACTTCAAAAGTGTGGAACGCAGATCAAGGATATGAAACGACACTTGCTGCATACGAAGAGAGCTTAAAAAAATTAGAACTAGATTATTTAGATTTATATCTTGTCCATTGGCCTGTTGAAGGGAAATATAAAGATTCGTGGAGAGCGTTAGAAACACTTTATAAAGAAGAACGCGTGCGTGCAATTGGCGTAAGTAACTTCCAAATCCATCATCTGAAAGACGTACTGGAAGGTGCGGAAATTAAGCCGATGATTAACCAAGTAGAGTATCACCCGCGTTTAACGCAGAAAGAACTACAGGCTTTCTGTAAAGAACAAGGAATCCAAATGGAAGCATGGTCACCACTTATGCAAGGGCAATTATTAGATAATGAAACTTTACAAGAAGTTGCTGATAAGTACGGTAAAACAACAGCGCAAATCATTTTACGTTGGGATCTTCAAAATGAAGTTGTAACGATTCCGAAATCAACGAAAGAACAGCGTATTATTGCGAATGCTAATATATTCGACTTCGAATTAACAAAAGAAGATATGGAAAAGATTGATGCTTTAAATCAGAACCACCGCGTTGGTCCAGATCCTGATAACTTTGATTTCTAATAGAGGTAAGTTCAAAGGGTGCAAAAAAGTTTGCACTCTTTTTTGTTTTGTCTATGCATAAAAAACTTTTCTAACTAAATAATACATAGTAGTAAATTTGTTATTTTATAAGGGGTTGTAGACATGAATATAAAACGATCGTTCAAGCTAATGGCCGCTTTTTTGAGTGTTTTATTTGTATTTGCGAACTTATTATTCCCACTTCAAAAGGCATCCGCAGAGGTTATGGATCACACGAAGTATCAAATGGATTGGAGTTATAGTAAGTCAAAGAAAAAACCAATTCGAACAGAGCTTATTAAAACAGCAGATGGCAAAATTGCTTTTTGCTTAAATGTGGATTTGAAATCTCCGAGCGGCCAAGATTTACCTGAAATGGGTAAAGTAGATATTAACGTATACCGTGTACTATTAAACGGGTATCCGCAGAAGAGCCCACAAGAATTAGGTGTTTCCGATTGGAGAGAGGCACATTACGCAACGCAGCTTGCGGTGTGGAATGCGTTAAAACAAATTGATATTAACGATTTAGATTTCCGTAATAAAAATGTAGAAAAAGTAACGAAAGATATAGTTGCAAAAGCAAGCGCTAGTGAGGAACTACAAGAAATTACGATGAGTGTAGTACCATCAGAAGAACAAGAGGCAGTATTAAAAAATGAGTTTTTTGAAACAGGTTTATACACAGTGCAAACAAATGCAAAAAGTGGAACGTATAAAGTGCAAGCAACAGGTGCACCAGAAGGCGCGAAGTTCGTAAATGAAAAAGGCGAGGGAAAAACAGAATTTAATGTAGGAGAAAAGTTCCGCATTTTAATTCCGAAACAAACACCATCGGGTGGATTTAGCTTTAAAGTATCAGGGAATTTAACGAAACTACAAGGAATTGCACATAAAGGAACACCGACAATTCAAAATGCAGTTGTATTATTAGAGCGTAGTGAAGAGAAAACAAGTCCAGAGTTGGCGGTAAGTTGGAAAAAAGCAAATGGTCATGATAATAAACCAAATAAACCCTATACACCAAATGAACCACATAAACCGAATCAAATTAAAAGATAGTGGAAAAAGCATTGGCGTTTGCCAGTGCTTTTTTCTTATCTGAGTAGAAGTTAAATTATATGTTAAAAATAATAAACGGGTATAGATAACATGAAAACAATATTGGGACAGTTTAAACTATATTTTAGAATAATATAAAATATGTTAAAATCCAAACGTTACGATTAATGGATTATATTCACAAAATTGTAACATTATTCTGATTGAAAATGCTATCAAACAAAATAGAAAGCGTGTAAAATTCAGTTGGAAAAACTACCTATAGATGGTCATATATGAATAAAATGTAAGTTTCTATTGTTTTTCACATTTTTAGATGTATAGATGACAAGACTGAAGTACATCTTTTACTATTCTCTTTTTATGTAGGAAGAGAACTCATCACAAGTAGAAAGAAGTGAGGAGGATACAATACATAAAAATTTTATAATGTAGGAAATTGAATACATTGAGAGGAATGCGGTAGTAATGGATACAGGTGCGCGAGGTGTTAGTCTATTCATTAAATGGTTTTATAAAAATAATAGGATTTTCAATTAAATGAATGTATAGGGTAGTTTGTCTAAAAAAAGGAATAGGGGACACAGATTATGTCAAAGAAGAAAAAGAGTAGGGTATTAGTAGCTGGAGTTTTTTTAGCTACGTTATTAACTCCGTATGGTCTTGAAGTGCCTAAGGTATATGCAGAGATGACGATTGAAGATAAGGAGAAACAGCAAGAAGAACGAGTGTATCAATTGCTGCCAAAAGGTGATGTAGAAGAGATACGTGAGTTGCATCAGCGTCGAATGAGTTTTTCTCCCTATGAACCAACTGGTATTTATGTAAAGCCAGGTGAAGAAGTAGTTATTCAAGTAGATGGGAATCAAAAGATTAAAGCTTATATTGGCACATATTCTTATGAAAAAGAAGAACCTAAACAATTCAATTTAAATCCTGGTGAAAATAAAATTTCTTCTCCGAATGGAGGGCTATTATACTTTTATAATTATCACAACACAGGAGAAGTAGTTGCTAAAGTAAAAAAAGGTGGTATACCAAATCCTTTATTTATTTTAGGTAAACATACGACAGAAGATTGGAAACGTATGTTGAAGGAATCACCGAATTCATATGCAATCGAGATGAAAGGGGAAAATAGTTTACTAACTATGCATCCTGAGACTGTGGCGGAACATTTGAAGCAAGAAGATCCAGCTGCGTTATTAAAGAAACATGATGAAATAATTAATATAGAACATAAGATATCTGGTTTATCAAAAGATGGTGTGGGTGTTGCGAATCAAGGCAAACATTCCATTCATTATGTTGAAGACTGGTATACGGACAATTATATGTATGCGACTTATTATCGAACAGCTTATAGTAAAGGGAATTTAGAGTCAGTACTAAATCTAGAAGAGTTAACTGCGGATGGATGGGGACCTTGGCATGAAGTGGGGCATCAACATCAACAGGACACTTGGTTATGGGAGGGGCTTGGAGAAGTAACCGTTAACATTTATTCTTTAGCAGTTCAAACTGCATTTGGACATAAAACAAGGTTAGAGCAAGAAAATCGTTATGAAGCCGCATTTGCTTATCTAGGTAAACCGAATGCGCAAGAGAAGATGAATGAATTCGAAAAATTAGTTATGTTTTGGCAGTTGCATTTAGCTTATGGAGACCAGTTCTATCCGAAATTACATCAAATGTATCGTGTGTTACATGATACAGAAATGCCTAAATCTGATGAAGAGAAAAAGCAGATGTTTATTTACATGACGTCAAAAGTAGCTGGGCAAAATTTAATTCCTTTCTTTGATAAATGGGGAATAATTCCAAATGATGATACTAGAGAGAAGATTGAAAAATTAAATTTACCAAAATTAGAAAAGGAAGTTTGGTTATCTACAGATAGCAATCCAATTCGTGAAAAACAAACTGAGTTATATGAAATTCCATATGGCGAGCCAAATAATGAAAAAATACAAAATGTAGTAATTGGTACTACATATGATGAGAAAAAAGCAAAAGAACTTGTACAGAATTTAGGAGAAGGTGTAAAAACAACAGGTGTGATTATGCAAGATAAGCCTGAAGTTGGAGAAAAAACTGTAAAAGTAGAAATTATAGATGAAAAAGGGAATAAAAATTTAATTCCTGTTGTAGTAAATGTTGGTTATGGTGATAGCTTAGTATTCAAAGGACTCAATTATAGTACTGATATTAAATCGATTGTAACACTGCAACACGATCAGAAAAAGTTTAGTGCGACAGCTGATTCTAATCAAGTGCATTATTATTTTAAAGAAGATGCGTATTTTGAATTCACATTACTAGATCCAAATGGAAATGAGAAAAAGAAAGCAACTGTAAAAGGTGTTGAAAATGCGGAAGAATTCGCAAAATCGATTAATGGGTTAGAGTTCGAGTATGGTGACGTTGTAAAAGTGTATCACGCAGAATCAGATCGCTTTAATTGGTATCAAAATAATAACTTTATCGGCCAAGGTAGGGCGAAGGTAGAGGAAGAATTATTATTTAAAGTAACAGAAAAGGGCTTTGAGAGAATGGAAGCTCAACAAGAAGTAACAGTAGTACCGCAAAAAGTAGTAATCGGAACAGATGCTGAAAGATTAGAAGCAAAAGATTTTGTTCAAGTGAAAGATGGAGAAGTAATCGGATTTGTAGAAAAACCGAATACAACAAAAATCGGTGAACAAAAAGTAAAAGTAGAAACGAAAGATCGTTTTGGAAATAAGAAAGTGACAGAAGTGCCATTGGAAGTAATGTATGGCGATAGTTTAGTCTTCCAAGGTGATGGTAATAAAACGCGTTCTGTCGTAACTGCGGATCATAATACGAAAAAGCTACAGGCAACATTTACGGATTCTAAAGTTCATTATCGTTTTGAGAATGAAAAATATATGGGAATCACGCTATATGATCAAAATGGAAATGAAAAGAAAGTTATTTCGGTAGAAGGGCAAGAGACTTCTGAAAGTTTTGCAGAACAGTTGAATGGTGTAGACTTCGCATATGGTGATGTTATTAAGGTATATCATGCAGAATCAAATCGATTAAAGTGGTATCAAAAGAATGAGTTTGTAGGTAACGGTAAAGGGAACGTGGAACAAGAGTTGTACTTTAAAATAACGGAAAAAGGTTTTGAAAAACTGGAAAGCTTACAAGAAGTAACAGCAGTACCACAAAAAGTGACAATCGGAACAGAAGCTGAAAAATTAGATGCAAAAAACTTTGTTCAAGTAAAAGGTGGAGAAGTAGTTGGTTTTGTGGAAAAACCTAGTACAACAAAAATCGGTGAGCAAAAAGTAAAAGTAGAGACGAAAGATCGTTTTGGGAATAAGACAATAACAGAAGTACCGATTGAAGTGACGTATGGAGATAGCCTGGTGTATCAAGGTGTGTCCAATGTTACACGTTCTATTGTTACGTTAAATCATGACGAAAAGAAATTACATGCAACATTTACGAATGATGTGATTCATTATCGTTTTGTGAACGAACAGTATTTAGGTTTTACGATTTATGATCAAAATGGAAATGAGAAAAAGCATATATCAGCAGACGGTCAAGAAACCTCAAAGAATTTTGCAGAACAAGTAAATGGTACTCCATTTGAGTATGGGGATGTTGTAAAAGTGTATCATGCAGAACCAAGTCGTCTGAAATGGTATAAAAAGAATGAGTTAGCAGAACAAGTAGCTTCAGCAGAAGTTGTATTTAAAATCACTCAAAGTGGATTAGAACTAGTAAAGGGGACATTGTAATAAAAAATGCGCGTAGATATTGGGTCTACGCGCATTTTTTTCTATTACTCAGCTTCAGAAACAACTGTGAAGCGTTCGTTTACATGTTTTGGATTTTCGATTTCATCAAGTGCTGCTACCGCAAAGTCTTCGTAACTTACGTAGCTATCACCTTTCGCATTAACAAGAAGGTTGTCTTTGCCAGCTGTATAAGAGCCAGTGCGTTTTCCTAATGCGAATAGTGCAGAAGGGCTAATGAATGTCCAAGTAATATCATTTGTTTGATTTAGGATTTCTAAGTTTTTACCTTGGTTTTGAGCTGTTGCAAGATATTCATTTGGGAATCCTGGTGTATCAAATACACGTGTTGTTTTCTCTTCGTCTACAAATAAGCTACCAGCGCCGCCAACAACAAGTAATTTTGTATTAGGTGCACCTTTCATAGCTTCGATAAGTACGTTTCCTGCATCTACGTGAAGGTGTTCTTGTCCGGCTGGAGCACCGAATGCATTTACAACTACATCGAATGCTTGTAGGTCGTTAGATGTAAGAGTGAATACATCTTTCTCTAAAATCTTTACATTTTCTTCTGTAATTTTTGCAGCGCTTCTTACGATTGCAGTTACTTCATGTCCGCGATCTAATGCTTCTTTTAAAATACGACTTCCTGCTTTACCAGTTGCTCCGATGATTCCGATTTTCATAATAAATCCCTCCAAAGTGTTTTGTTAAAGTGTATATCTGAAAGTAAATGAATTTGTTGTAATAAGGTTTGTTACAACTTGATGTAATCATTATAGTTACAGGTTGGTATTTTTGTCAATGGGGTAGTTTGTAGATTTACTTTTTGTTTTAGTATGCACAGTTAGAGGGAGGAGAGTCATAAAGATATTGTTACTTCGTGTCTGGCTAATATTTGGAAAATGCAAATTGTCGAAAAATGTTGATTTTTAAATGTTTTTTAAATATAATTCGTTTTATGGAGAAAAGGAGGGGTTAATTGTATGGATATTTTAGAGCAATTTGTTTCATCAACGAATACAATTCTTTGGTCATATATTCTTATTGCAATGTTAATTGGTTTAGGTCTTTATTTTTCTATTAAATTGAAATTCGTACAAATTACTCATTTAGGGGAAATGGTTCGATTAATGAGTGATGGATTAACTGGAAAGACACGTAAAAAGGGAAGTGTATCGTCATTCCAAGCATTTTGTATGAGTTCAGCAGCTCGTATTGGTATCGGGAACTTAGCTGGTGTAGCGCTAGCTATTTCTATGGGAGGACCTGGAGCTGTATTTTGGATGTGGGTTATTGCGATTATTGGGGCGTCTTCAAGTTTCGTAGAAAGTACGCTTGCGCAAATTTATAAAATAAAAGATGGCAGTGGCTTCCGTGGTGGTCCTGCTTATTATATGGAAAAAGGTTTAAATAAACGTTGGATGGGAATTTGGTTCTCTATCCTTATTACAATTAGTTACGGTTTAATTTTCAACTCAGTACAAGCAAATACAGTGACATTAGCATTTAAAAATGCATTTGGTATTGAGCGTTATGTTGTAGGGATTGTGCTTGCGGTATTGGTTGCGGTTATTATTTTTGGTGGTGTGAAAAGTATTGCGCGTATGTCAGAAATGATTGTTCCGCCGATGGCAATTATTTATATTGCAGTAGCTGTGTTCGTTGTTATTAAAAATTATTATTTAATACCGGATATGTTTACAGAAATCTTTAAAGGTGCATTCGGTTTAGATTCAGCTGTAGGTGGCGGTATTGGTGCTGCAATGAAGTTTGGTATTCAGCGCGGATTATTTGCGAATGAAGCAGGTATGGGTAGTGCGCCAAACGCGGCTGCAACAGCTGATGTAACGCATCCAGCTAAACAAGGATTTATTCAAACAATTGGAGTATTAGTGGATACATTCTTAGTATGTACATCAACAGCGTTTATCGTACTATGTTCTGGTGCGTATAAGGCAACAAATTTAGAAGGTATTGAATTAACGCAAGTCGCGCTAAGTTCACAAATCGGTTCGTGGGCAAGTAGCTTCTTAGCGATTATCATTTTCTTATTTGCTTTCAGCTCATTACTAGGAAACTATTATTATGGTGAAACGAATATTGAATTTATTAAACGAAGTAAAACTTGGTTAACGATTTATCGTATTGCGGTTGTAGGAATGGTACTATTCGGCTCTGTTGCGACGCTTCAAGTTGTATGGAATATGGCAGACTTATTTATGGGTCTAATGGTAATCACAAACTTAATTGCGATTACACTTCTTGGCCGATTTGCGTATGCTGCGTTGGCGGACTATGTGAAACAAAAGAAACAAGGAAAAGATCCGGTATTCAGTGCAGATTCTATTCCTGGTTTAACGAACACAGAGTGTTGGGATAAGCCGGCGGTAACAGATAAAGAAAAAGCAGTATAATAAAAAGGCGAGCATCGAGATGAATTCGATGCTCGCCTTTTTTGTTGTAGTAAATGATAAAAAGGGTGAGAGGTAATTATTAATATAATTTTTGTTTGTTCATTCCTCTCGTTATTTGTAGGGAACGTACTGTCTTAAAAGTATGACTGGTCGAATAGGATGAGTGATTGAGTATTGGATAAATGCACGTACTAGTTATATTTTCACGTAAAAAAACATGTATGTTAAGAACCTTCACGCATCCATGTAATGAAACCTAACATAAAGTTCTTGATTACTAAAAGTTTTTAGAATATAATTTTCTTATTGTCATGAAGAGGGGGAACGCAATGATGGATTTTTTAACTCAGGTTATTGGGGATATAAATAATGTTCTATGGTCATATATTATTATTGCGATGCTAATTGGACTTGGACTTTATTTTTCTTTCCGAGTAAAGTTTGTTCAAATACGTTACTTTGGAGAAATGATTCGCTTACTTGGGGATGGAGCGAGTTCAAAAACAAGAAAAGCGCAAAAAGAAAAAAGTGGTGTATCGTCATTCCAAGCATTTTGTATGAGTACAGCATCTCGTGTAGGAACTGGTAACTTAGCTGGTGTGGCAATTGCGATTTCAGCAGGAGGACCAGGAGCTGTATTTTGGATGTGGTTAATCGCGGTAATTGGAGGAGCTTCTGCATTTGTAGAGAGCACATTAGCGCAAATTTATAAAGTGAAAGATGGGAACGCATTCCGCGGTGGTCCAGCGTATTATATGGAAAAGGGTTTAAAGAAACGCTGGCTAGGAGTTGTCTTCTCTGTTCTAATAACAGTTAGTTTCGGATTAATTTTCAACGCAGTGCAGTCAAACACAGTAGCCGCGGCTTTTGATGGAGCATTTAACACAGATGGTAAGTTTGTAGGTCTGTTTATGGCTGGTTTACTTGCAATCATTATTTTTGGCGGGGTTAAGCGTATTGCACGTGCGGTTGAAATGATTGTTCCAGTAATGGCAATTATATATGTAGCAGTGGCATTATTCGTTGTTGTAACAAACATTACGGCAATTCCATATGTATTTAAAGAAATTTTCTTACATGCTTTCGGAATTAAAGAAGTAGTGGGCGGGGGATTAGGAGCTGCGATTTTACTAGGGGTAAAACGTGGATTATTCTCAAATGAAGCAGGTATGGGTAGTGCGCCAAACGCAGCTGCGACTGCAAACGTAACGCACCCAGTTAAACAAGGTTTCATTCAAACTTTAGGGGTATTTACAGATACATTATTAATTTGTAGTTGTACAGCATTTATCATTTTATTATCAGATGTGCCTGGAGCGGCTGATTTAAACGGAATTCAATTAACGCAACAAGCATTAAGTCAACATATCGGACCGTGGGCTTCTATATTTGTAGCAGTTGCAATCTTCTTGTTTGCATTTAGTTCATTAGTAGGTAACTACTACTATGGTGAAACAAATATTGAGTTTTTAAATGGAAGTAAAGTTTTACTAAATGTTTATCGAATCGCGGTACTTGGTATGGTTATGTTAGGTTCTGTAGCAACAATTCAAATTGTTTGGGACTTAGCAGATTTATTCATGGGTATCATGGCTATTATTAACTTAGTGGCGATTGTATTCCTTTCTAAGTATGCTTTCGCGGCATTATCAGATTACGTAAAACAAAAGAAACAAGGAAAAGATCCAGTCTTTTATGCGGAGTCTATTCCAGGTTTAAACAATACAGAGTGCTGGGATAAGCCAGCAGTAGCAGATAAAGAAAAAGCTGTATAATAAAAAGGAACGAGCATCAGAGAAATTTGATGCTCGTTTTTTTTATGGTGATAAACTAAAGGAAGAGGGAAAATACGAACATTAATGAGTGTTTTATAATAAAATGTATTTTTTTAAGAAAAGTGCGGATGTGAGTTATAATTTGTGTTAGAATGGAAAATGGCTTTGAGACAAGAGATTTTATGGTTTTTCATATCCGATTGAAGGTTTTGGAGGAGAAATGGAAAGTTCGGATTATTCCTTGTTTCGAGTAGTCAGACGTTCAACGTTAATGAAGAGTTAAATGGAGGATTTTATTAATGAAGTTTGTTATGTTTCTTGTAGGACTACTAGTTGTATTCGTACTCGGCTTTCTTATAAGTTCTGATCGTAAGAAAATCAAGTATAAACCAATCGCAATTATGCTTGTTATTCAGCTAGC
Source organism: Bacillus sp. 41-22 (assembly GCF_025809295.1). NCBI lineage: Bacteria > Bacillati > Bacillota > Bacilli > Caryophanales > Bacillaceae > Bacillus > Bacillus sp. 41-22. The sequence continues at coordinate 4,831,222 of NZ_CP084035.1, read as the reverse complement.
GTTAACGTATTTCTTATTAAATACGCCAATTGGTTATATTTTAGTAAAAGGAATTTCAGATGGATTTGGAGCACTTCTTGGATATGCGGAATCTGGAATCGTTTTCGTATTTGGTGGTCTTGTTAATAAAGGAGAGGTTTCATTCTTCTTAACAGCTTTATTACCAATCGTATTCTTTGCAGTGTTAATCGGAATTCTGCAACACTTTAAAATTTTACCGATATTTATTCGTGCTATTGGTACTATGCTAAGTAAAGTAAATGGTTTAGGAAAATTAGAATCATATAATGCAGTAGCGGCCGCAATTGTTGGGCAAGCAGAAGTATTTATTACAGTAAAAGATCAATTAAGTAAAATCCCAAAACATCGTTTATATACACTATGTGCATCTTCCATGTCGACAGTATCGATGTCGATCGTTGGTTCTTATATGAAAATGATTGAACCAAAATATGTAGTAACAGCACTTGTATTAAATTTATTTAGTGGTTTCATTATTATTCATATTATTAATCCGTACGATATTACGGAAGAAGAAGATACACTGAAGTTAGAAAATAAGAAAAAACAGTCATTCTTTGAAATGTTAAGCGAATATATAATGCTTGGTTTCACGATTGCGATTACGGTAGCAGCAATGTTACTTGGTTTCGTAGCATTAATTACAGCAATCAATAGCTTGTTTGATTCAGTGTTCGGTATTACATTCCAAGCTATTTTAGGATATATTTTCTCTCCATTAGCATTCGTAATGGGTATCCCGCAAGCAGAAATGGTAACAGCGGGACAAATTATGGCAACAAAATTAGTATCAAACGAGTTTGTTGCGATGCTTGATCTAGGAAAAGTAGCTGGTGATTTATCAGCTCGTACAGTCGGTATTCTTTCTGTATTCCTTGTATCATTCGCGAACTTCTCATCTATCGGAATTATCGCAGGCGCAACGAAAGGGATCGATGAAAACCAATCAAACGTTGTTTCATCATTCGGATTACGACTTGTATACGGTGCGACATTAGTAAGTCTTTTATCCGCGATTATCGTTGGTGTTATGTTATAAAGTGAAACTTTAATCAGTGGGGGGCTTTATCCCCCGCTGATTATTAGCCTTCACCAATCGGGCTTTTACGGGCAGTTAATCACCCACCTAACTTCTTTGTTTTCGCTGAATTTTGAGGTGGGGATCTTACTGCCCGTTAAAGCGGGGTAAAAAGGGAGGCCCTAGCTCATAGCTAGGGCTATTTTTTATGGTGAATTTACATAAAAAAACCAATCGGTTAGGAATATATTAACATATAAAAATCTTTTAAAATTTATATTGCATTTCGATTAGATAACGCTTACAATTTGATTTGTAGGTGGTATCCATTTCAGACGTTAAATACGGTAGAGAAGAAGAGACTACCTGTTATAAATTGCAATTTATGCAAACGCTTACCTATTTTAGAAGACAGTTCAAAAAATTTTAGGGGTTCATATTTTTTAACATTAATGGTCAGACGTCATTCGTTATACGACTGATAACTCATGGAAGTGGAGGATTCACATATGAAGTTAGTAATGTTTCTAGTCGGTTTACTTGTAGTATTTGTACTAGGGTTCCTTATAAGTTCAGATCGTAAGAAAATTAAATATAAACCAATTGCAGTTATGCTTGTAATTCAATTGGTACTTGCGTATTTCTTACTAAATACAAAGGTCGGATTTGTATTAGTAAAAGGGATTGCAGATGGATTTGGCGCTATTTTAAAATTTGCGGAAGCAGGGGTTAATTTCGTATTTGGTGGTCTAGCAAATGATGGACAAGCACCATTCTTCTTAACAGTATTATTACCAATTATTTTCTTAGCAGTACTAATTGGAATCTTACAACATATTAAAGTTTTACCGATTATCATTCGTGCAGTCGGTTTCGTATTAAGTAAAATTAACGGTTTAGGAAAACTTGAATCATATAATGCAGTAGCAGCGGCAATTGTCGGCCAAGGTGAAGTATTTATTACAGTAAAAGATCAATTAAGCAAATTACCGAAAAATCGTTTATACACACTTTGTGCATCATCAATGTCAACAGTTTCGATGTCAATCGTTGGTTCTTATATGAAGATGATTGATCCAAAATATGTAGTAACAGCACTTGTACTAAACTTATTTAGTGGATTTATTATCATTCATATTATTAATCCGTATGATGTGAACGAAGAAGATGACATTTTAGAATTACAAGAAGATAAGAAACAAACATTCTTTGAAATGTTAGGCGAATATATTATGCTAGGTTTCTCTATCGCTGTAACAGTAGCGGCGATGTTAATCGGTTTCGTAGCATTAATTACAGCAATTAACGGTGTATTCGATTCAATTTTCGGAATCACATTCCAAAGCATTTTAGGATACATCTTCTCACCATTAGCATTCGTAATGGGTATTCCAACATCAGAGATGCTAACAGCAGGACAAATTATGGCGACGAAATTAGTAACAAACGAATTTGTTGCGATGCTTGATCTTGGAAAAGTAGCTGGCGATTTATCAGCTCGTACAGTAGGTATTTTATCAATCTTCCTTGTATCATTTGCGAACTTCTCATCTATCGGAATTATCGCAGGTGCAACGAAGAGTATCGATGGAAAACAAGCAAACGTTGTATCTTCATTCGGATTAAAACTTGTATACGGTGCAACGTTAGTAAGTATATTATCAGCGGTTATCGTTGGGGTTATGCTTTAATAAATAACAAAGAAGTCGTTTATCTCTCACTTCGGGGGATAAACGACTTTTTGTTTAACTTGCTTTATCCAAGTCCTTCTTAAACCGTGGTTTCTCTAAATAAGTTCCCAATCTCCACACATATTCCACAGGCCCCATTCGGTATTTCTGTAGCCAATAGGTACTAACGAATAATTGAATCGTATAAATTCCAATGGTTAAAAGAATACCGAAGAAATAGCCAATTTTACCGTATAAGCCAAATCCATATGCGTAAAAAATAGTTGTTGCGATAATAGATTGCGCTAAGTAATTACTAACCGACATTTTTCCCATGTTCGCCATGTATGTTAGTAAACGCGCTACCTTTTTGTAATGGAATAATAAAATAATCGTGCTTCCGTAAAAGAAGGTCATGGTTACTGGTGTAAGACTATCTTGTAACATAATTAAAATCGGATGCTTTACGAACATGGTTAAAATTTTGATTGTAAAAGAAAAAATACCAGTAATAAGCCAGATTTTTTTGACAGCAGGTATATGTTTATCAATCTCAAATAGCCATCCCTTTTTTCCTACGTACATGCCGAGTAAGAAGAGTGGAGACATAAAAATTAATGCGAAAATTGACAGGATAACTAATCCGAAGATACCGTTAATTCCCATGTAATCAAAAGGATTTTCAGTTAATCTAAAGTTGATATGATCCATATAGCTTCCAGTTTCATGAACTTTATGCTCTTTTTCAATATAAGGTGCGACATCATTGAATGTGTTTGATGTTGGTTCAGATTGATAAGATGCGAACATAATGAGTGCTAATAAAATGGATGCCCAAATGAGTAACGTTTTTGGTTTTCGATTGATGAACATCATTAAGAAAATCCCGACAATCCCGTAGGCAAATAAAATATCTCCCTCCCAAACAAAAGTGCCGTGAATGTAGCCTAGTAGTAAAAGAATGCTAATACGCCTTATATATGTAGGGAAAAACTTTTTTCCTTTTGCGATAATACTTTTTTGTAACAAAATAATGCTAAGCCCAAATAAAAAAGAGAATAGGGAAATAAAATTCTGTGTGCCGAAAAATTGAATAAACCAATTAGCACTTTCATCGAGTTTTCCGAAAATATAAGTGGGTTTTTCATTAGCGAATAACCCGAATTGAATTAATGTTATATTAACAAGTAAAATGCCAAATAAAGCGAAACCACGAATGGCGTCAACAAATTCTACACGTTGGTTCATTTTTTCTCTCCTCATATATTGTTTTATATTGAAAATAATACCATTTATTTACTGGTACTATTTCAAATACAAGGAAATTTAAGGTGATTTTAAGCTAGAGAGAAAATAAAAAAATCACCTTAATACATTCATTAAGGTGATTGAAATATTATTCAGCTGGTGGCGTAAATGTACGTTTCTCTAATTCAGCATCTAGCATAAATAATGCGTTTGAATCGCTTGTAATACGTTTTAATTTTTGGATGATGCTATCAAATGAAGCTTCTTCTTCTACTTGCTCGTCAACGAACCATTTTAAGAAGGTAATTGTTGCGTGTTCACGCTCATCCCAAGCGATATCAGATAAGTGATAAATGCGCTTCGTTACTTCACGCTCGTGCTCAAGTGCTACTTCAAAAGCATTCAATACAGACTCATATTCGTTATTAGGATGATCAAATCCAGTAATAATAGCGCGCTCGCCGCGGTCATTAATGTAGTTGTAAAGTTTCATTGCGTGGAAACGCTCTTCTTCAGCTTGTACAAGGAAAAAGTTAGCGAATCCATCGTAGCTTTCCGCTGTACAGTAAGCAGCCATTGCCATATAAGCGTGGGCAGAGTAAAATTCAAAATTCATTTGTTCATTTAGTGCGTCGTGCAATTTTTTAGATAACATAAAATCCCCCTTATTATTTTGACAAGAACATTATATCACAATTGATAATGTTCTCATTTAGATGTTTCGAATCTTTTTGAAAGCTTTGTAACGTGTGTTTCCATAATGTCTTGTAAATCCAAATCATATTTTTGTGAAAGAACAATAAGATTAGATAGTACATCACCAAGTTCTTCTTTTAGTTCTTGTTTTAGCTCTTCTTGTGTTTTCGTTTGTTCATCAGGGCGATCACGACCGATTTCAATTGCGCGAACAACGCGTGAAACTTCCCCAACTTCCTCAGTTAAGAAATTTAAGCGAATAAAGGAGTTGTACTGTGACCAGCTTCGTTTTTCGTAAAATTCCTCCACCCATCTTTGAAATGCGACGATATCCATTTCTTCCTCATCCCTTCAATATGTTGTACAATACTCATTGTATCATAACAATATATAGTTTCGGGGTGTAGGAATGAGAAAGATTTGTGTGTTTGCAGGTTCAAATTTAGGGGGAAGACCAGAATTTAAAGAGCAGGCAATAGAGTTAGGGAAAATGTTTGTTGAGAACGATTATGAGCTTGTATACGGCGGTTCATGCGTTGGATTAATGGGAGAAGTAGCAAACGAAGTTCTTCGTTTAGGTGGACGTGTAACAGGTGTTATGCCGCGTGGTTTATTCCGTGGTGAAATCGTTCATACAGGATTAACAGAATTAATTGAAGTAGAAACGATGCACGAACGTAAAGCAAAAATGGCAGAGCTTGCGGATGCTTTCATTGCATTACCAGGCGGATACGGAACATTTGAAGAGCTATTTGAAGTTGTATGTTGGTCACAAATTGGTATACATGATAAGCCAGTTGGTTTATTAAACATTAAAGACTTCTACGGACCAATTCTGCAAATGGTTGATCGCGCAGCTGAAGAAGGCTTTATGAACCCGTCGAATAAAGAGTTGATTGTTTCAGCTGAGACGGCAGCTAAATTAATTCATGAAATACAAAATTACGAGCGTCCTGTTTTGGGAACTAAGTGGAAGCAGTTATCATAGTACATTTTTATAGTGGATTTTGGAAACACATGTCTTTTTATCGCAAAAAGACATGTGTTTTTAATTTGGTTAAATATATTGATAGTGAGATGTGAAATCGTTCCAAGAGGGGAAGTAGATGGAGGTATGTTTTGCTGATTTAAAAAAGAACATCTGAATAAAAGGTGAGTAAGAAATTATTGAGTGATATAGAATTGTTCCGTTAAAGGGTCAGATTGTGGAAGATGGCGAATGTTTTTTATGAAGTTAATAGAGGTTTTTCTAATCGGAATCAGAATAAATTTTATAAATCTAATCCTTTGGGAATTTTTAAGCAGCTATGTATCATAATCTAATCAGTAAAATGAAAATTGGAGGAGAAATGAGCATGGGGCGTTCGGTATTAAAAATGTATAACTACCACTTATGGGCAAATGAAGTTATTTTAAATCGCTTAAAAGAACTACCGCAAGACATTTTCCATAAGGAAGTTAAGAGTGGTTTTTCTTCGGTGGCAAAAGTAATGTCTCACATATACCTCACAGATTTAGCCTGGCTTGAGATTATTTCTGGTAAAAGTATGAGTGATGCAATGGTACACACAGACCAATTGAAAGAACAGCTAGAAACAAAAAATATTGAGGAAATGGAAACTAGTTTTTATGAATTATCTAAACGATATAAAGAACTTTTAAGTAGTCAACAAGATTATGAAAAAGTGTTTGAGGTTGATAATCCGTATGCTGGGCTCCTGGATACGACGGTTTCTGAAACAATAATACACGTCGTCACCCACGGAGCATATCACCGTGGGAATATAGCCACAATGTTGCGGCAAATGGGGCATACCTCTGTTATGCAAGATTTTGGACTATTTCTATATTCAAAATGAATTCTTTTTATTTACCATAGAATATGGATTGTATGATGTTTTTGGGGACTGCTTTTATTAGTGGTTTAAGCTTAATTATGTATTAGAGAAAAAAGGCATTCCATATTATTTCGGAATGCCTTTATCATTTTGATTACTTTGTTTTTTATACAGGTACCAGCCACCCCAACCGCCACCAATAGCTACAACAACGAGGAAAGCATAGTCTTTAACCTCGACACGTATGTTGAAAATATTAGCTATAAGTAAGAGAATCCCAACTGTTATTAACGCAAAAAATGCTCTAATTAAGTAGTCTTTCAACTGAACCACTCCCGCCATTTAAGTAGTAAATGATGAATATGGAAAAGCTTTTTTGGATCTATTTTACTAAAGGGTGTTACCTATATTTTAACATAAAAGGGATTGTAATATATTGATAAAAGTAGTGGAGGGGAGTGCTATTATTGTCGTGATTTGTTGGTAAAGCGATATTCTTTGTCGAAACGTTGATATATCGTGAGTTGCGATCGATATAATTTTATGTATTATCAAGTGCGACCAATCAATAGAAAAAAGCGACTCTGAACGAGCCGCTTCCGCTTTAAGTGTTATCTAGCCCCAGCGGCTAGAATCTCCGGTCATTTCGCTCTCTCGCTCGAAGCAAAAAGCGCTTCAAGGTCGAGAGCTCCAATGTCCTGCGATTCTGAACGAGCCGCTTCCGCTTTTAGTTGATATCCAGCTCCAGCGGCTAGAATGTTCGGTGGCTTCGCTTTTTTCTGCGAGGCAAAGAGCGCCTCTACGTCAAAAGCTCCATCCCCCTCACATTCTGAGCGAGCCGCTTCCGCTTTTAATGATATCCAGCTCCAGCGGCTAGAATCTCCGGTCATTTCGCTCTCTCGCTCGAAGCAAAAAGCGCTTCAAGGTCGAGAGCTCCAATGTCCTGCGATTCTGAGCGAGCCGCTTCCGCTTTAAGTGATATCCAGCTCCAGCGGCTAGAATCTCCGGTCATTTCGCTCTCTCGCTCGAAGCAAAAAGCGCTTCAAGGTCGAGAGCTCCAATGTCCTGCGATTCTGAGCGAGCCGCTTCCGCTTTAAGTGATATCCAGCTCCAGCGGCTAGAATCTCCGGTCATTTCGCTCTCTCGCTCGAAGCAAAAAGCGCTTCAAGGTCGAGAGCTCCAATGTCCTGCGATTCTGAGCGAGCCGCTTCCGCTTTAAGTGATATCCAGCTCCAGCGGCTAGAATCTCCGGTCATTTCGCTCTCTCGCTCGAAGCAAAAAGCGCTTCAAGGTCGAGAGCTCCAATGTCCTGCGATTCTGAGCGAGCCGCTTCCGCTTTAAGTGGTATCCAGCTCCGGTGGCTAGCTCTTCGTGTCTAAGAACCTTCCACATAAGAAGGCAAAAAGCGCCTTCTATGTGAAAGAACCTTAGCCAGTCAGAGCTGAACGAGCCACCTCCGCTTTTAAATATATTATTGATTCAAGAATGCACGTAGCATCCAAGCGTGTTTTTCTAGTTCTGTGTAGATGCCTAGCAATAGGTCAGATGTCATTTCGTCGTCAGATTCTTGAGCGATTACCATGCCTTTTTTTAGTTCGACTAGCATCATTTCGTAGTCTTTCATGATTGCTTCGACCATCCCTTCTGCAGTTTCTCCGTAAGCTGCTTCTTGAATAGAAGATAGTTCTAAGTATTCTTTCATTGTTGCTACTGGTTTGCCGCCAATTGCTAAAATACGTTCTGCGATTTCATCGATGTGAGTAGCTGATTCTGTGTAAAGCTCTTCAAATTTTTCATGTAGTGTGAAGAATTGAGGTCCTTTTACGTACCAATGGAAGTTGTGTAGTTTTGTAAATAAAACGCTCCAGTTTGCTACTTGTTTGTTTAATGCTTCGATTACTTGTGTATTCATTATGATCAATCTCCTCTTGAGTTATTATTTTATATGAATTACTAATTTATAATTATTATAATCTAGTAATTTGTATAAATCAACCCTTTTGCTGGAATTAATTTGAACAAATTATGAACTGTTGTAAATAAAAAATCCCTATTACTATGAAGTAATAGGGATTTTTTATTATATAGCTCCAGCGGCTAGAATATTCGGTGGCTTCGCTTTTTCCTACGAGCCTCTTCCGCTTTTAGTTGTTATCCAACTTGTTTCTTCTCTTCTAAATCTTGCCCATCCCAACACTCTGTATTCTTTAAGCCAGGGATAGAACTTGCAATGAAAACAGGATCTTTTCCTTGTTTCTTTTGTTTTATATAGTCTACTAATGCCGCATAGGCGAACTTGCTAAGGAATGAGATGGCAATTAAGTTTGTAAATACCATTAGTCCCATAAAGAAATCAGCTAAACTCCAAACCGTTTGAAGGGCAGCGATAGATCCGAAGAACACCATTCCGACAACTGCAACACGATAAATCAGTAACCATGTTTTGCTTTCTTTAATGAATGCGATATTTGTTTCACCATAATAGTAGTTTCCTAGTAAAGAACTGAAAGCGAATAGGAAAATAATAATCGCTAAGAAAGTGCTTGCCCACGGTCCAATTTGTGAACTTAATGCTTGTTGTGTTAATTCAATACCTTCTAAATTAGATCCTTTGTAAAGTCCAGAACATAATACGATAAACGCTGTTGATGTACATACTAAGAATGTATCTACGAAAACACCTAATGCTTGAACAAGTCCTTGTTTTACAGGGTGAGATACATCTGATGTTGCTGCTGCATTAGGAGAGCTACCCATACCTGCTTCTGTCGCGAATAAACCGCGCTGAATTCCGAATTTGATTGCTGCTCCAATACCACCAGCGATAGCTTGGTCTAAACCAAATGCGCTGTTAAATATTTCTGTAAAAATGCTTGGTAACATAGTGAAGTTGTTAATTACGACAAAAACAGCTACGCCGATATAAATGATTGCCATTGGAGGAACAATCATTTCTGTAATACGTGAAATGCTCTTGATACCACCAAAAATAATAACTGCAACTAATAAAGCTAATAGAGCTCCTACGATCGTTCGCTCTAGTCCAAAAGCATTTTCAAATGCTATTGTTACCGTGTTTGCTTGTACAGAATTGAAAATTAATCCGTACGCAACTGTAATAAGAAGTGAAAACCAAACACCCATCCAGCGTTTGTTTAACCCTTTTTCCATGTAATACGCTGGTCCACCACGGAATCTGCTTCCATCTTTTACTTTATAAATTTGCGCGAGCGTACATTCTACGAAACTAGTAGCTGCTCCAAGGATAGCGATAAACCACATCCAAAATATTGCGCCAGGTCCACCCATTGAAATGGCTAATGCTACACCAGCTAAGTTTCCGATACCGATACGTGCCGCTGCACTTAAGCAAAATGCTTGGAATGGAGAGATGCTATCTTTCTTTTTTTCTTTTCGATTAAATCCTTTACTAATTAAACTGACCATCTCACGGAAATGAGTAATTTGGACAAATTTTAATTTGAAAGAGAAATAAAGACCGAAGCCGATTAACATTGCAATAAGAATATATGACCATAAAATATTATTCGTTACCTCAAGGAATCTGCTAAAGATATCAACCATATAATACACTTCCTTTTTTTCATAATAAGAAAATTATATGCAAAAAATATACCAGAATCAATTTTTCTAAAAAATCATGTTACTTAAACGTGCTTTGTGTTATGATTATGTTACATCGTAATATTTTTAGAATTATTTACATTTTAAAAAACTAAATTTAAAGCGAAAAAGAGGGGATAATTTGAAAGAAGAATCTTTATTGAAAGTAAGTCTTAAGAGTTTGAAAATAAGAAGTAATTTATTTTTTATCATTACATCTTTAAGTATCTTTTTAGGAGCCACTTATTATTACAATAAAAGATTTCCAAGTCATAGGTATCCTGAATGGTTAGAATTTCTAAAATTGATTGGATGAACAAAAGACAGAAAAACAGAAAATTAAAATAAAGAAGTTATGGAGGAGCTAAATATGAATATTAGAGAAAGTGAACTTCCGGGTATTGGTTATAAATTTCAAATCGTTACGAAAGGTAACGAAAAGATGGTGATCGTCATTCATGATGATGGGCGTAGAGAAATGTATCATTTTGATTCAGATCATGAAGAAAGCATCTCAAGTATTTCATTACGTGACTCAGAGGCGAGACAAATTGCAGCAATATTAGGTGGAATGGTATACAAACCTAGAGCATTAGAAAATGTTGAGATGGTCTTTGAAGGTTTAGCAATTGAGTGGTTTAAAGTGGAGAATGCAGCTCCGGCAATCGGAAAAACAATTGGCGACCTTGAAATAAGAAAAACATATAGCGTAACGATAATTGCAGTTATGAAAAAGAATATGAAAAAGCTATTTAATCCAGGTCCAGACACGGTGATTGAAGAAGGAGATATGCTTGTAGTTTCTGGTGAGAGAGAAGAAATTAAAAAGATTATTAATGAATTACTTTCGAATAGGGGGACTGACTAGATGGATACTTTAATTTTTGAAGTTGGTACAGCTTTAGTTTTAGTAGCAATTGCGGCGGTAATTGCTGGAAAGTTTAAATTCTCAGTAATTCCTTTTCTAATCGTTCTTGGCATGTTAGTAGGTCCGCACGCGCCGACAATAGGTGTTATCGATCTCAAATTTATTGAAAGTGCAAGTGTGATATCCTTCCTTGGAAGGATTGGTGTTCTGTTCCTTCTTTTCTATCTGGGATTAGAGTTTTCGATGAAAAAACTAATTAAATCTGGACGTTCTATCGCGATTGGCGGAACAATCTATATTTTGATTAACTTTTCACTAGGATTATTATACGGATTTATAATGGGATTCCCGTTACTCGAAATCTTAATTATTGCGGGTATTATTACGATTTCTTCTAGTGCTATCGTTGCAAAGGTATTAGTTGATTTAAGAAGAACTGGTAATAATGAAACCGAATTAATTTTAGGAATTATTATGTTTGAAGATATATTCCTTGCTGTATATTTATCAGTAGTTTCTGGCTTAGTTCTTGGGGATCACGCTTCCTTCTTAGGTGCCCTTACTTCAATTGGAATTGCTTTAGGATATATGCTTCTATTCTTTATTGTGGCTAGAAAAGCAACGCCGTTATTAAATAGATTGCTCAATATTAGTTCAGATGAAATTTTTATTATTGTGGTATTTGCTTCGTTGTTCTTTATTGCAGGTTTTTCAGAAACAATTCACGTTGCAGAAGCAATCGGGGCACTTCTTTTAGGGTTAGTTTTCTCTGAGACAGAGCATAGTGATCGAATTGAACATCTTGTTGTCCCATTTAGAGACTTCTTCGGAGCTATCTTCTTCTTCAGTTTCGGATTAAGTATCGATCCGTTTTCATTGGGCGGAGCAATATGGTTAACGTTAGGTGCTGTACTTCTGACGATAATCGGAAACTTTGTAGCAGGGATGATTGCAGGAAGACAAGCTGGATTATCTCATAAAGCATCAACAAATATTGGATTAACAATCGTTTCAAGGGGAGAATTCTCAATCATTATGGCTAATATCGGTATCGCGGGTGGGTTAATGTCGGTATTGAAACCATTCTCAGCACTATACGTGCTTATACTATCGATCTTAGGTCCACTTCTGACGAAAGAGTCAAAGAATGTATATAAATTTTTAAATAAAATCTTTAAGTGGGATACGAAGACTAGATAAATTTTGAAAAAATAAAAGTACAAGATATTTACTGCTTGTACTTTTATTTTTTGCAATGAAAACAGTAAAGAGAGGTAAATGATGTTAGGAGAGTTGATTCATTCAGTTTTAGTTTTTCTAGAAGGACTTGGTTATTGGGGAATTATGCTGGGATTAATGATAGAGGTTATCCCAAGTGAAATCGTATTATCTTATGCAGGTTATTTAGTATCAACAGGAAGCATTACATTTTGGGGGGCTGTCGCGTTCGGTACAATTGGTGGTGTAATCGCACAACTATTCATTTATTGGATCGGTCGATACGGAGGAAGACCTGTTCTTGAGCGATATGGAAAATATATTTTGATTCAGAAGAAACATATTGATTATGCTGAAGCGTGGTTTAATCGTTATGGAACTGGTGTTATTTTTACAGCGCGTTTTATTCCTGTTGTGCGTCATGCTATTTCGATACCAGCGGGTATTGCGAAAATGTCACATGCTAAGTTTATTACGCTAACTACACTAGCTGTTATTCCATGGTCAATTGTATTTGTATATTTAGGTTTTAAATTAGGAACAGAGTGGGAAAGTATTAATAAAGTAGCTGGGCCATATGTGAAATACTTTGCACTTGCTGCTATTGTTTGTGCAATTGGTTATTTTATATTAAAAAAAATGATGAAAAAAAAGTGATTACGGAAAAAGAATCTATGCTGACATAGATTCTTTTTTATTGTCATTTTTTAAAGGATGAAAGTGTATGTTTAATATTTACCATATTGTGGCATATATATAGGAAAAGGGAGTTTAGGAAGGGGATTATTGAGAAATGGAACTCCAGTTTCAAAATGTATATCAACAAGTTGAGAATTGGTATGTGTTGGATTCGGAGCTTCCTTGGGATGTCAAAAAGTTAAGAAATGATTTGTTTTCTCTTATTGAAGTAAGTGCAACGCCAGTTATTTTTTGTGATACGTGTGATGCGAATCATGTACTTTTATCATTAGGAGAAGAAGAAGAGGAGTTTTTATTCCCAGTAGGTGGTTTTTATCATAAAGAAAAACAATTAATTTTCATTTGTATGTGGGAAGAGTATGAGCAAGTGCTCAAAACGCTATTGCATGAATTCAGGCATGCGATGCAGCATAAGGACGATGTACTATATGTTGGAAATGAACTATACGAAGAAAGATGGATCGAGAAAGATGCGAGGCATTTCGCGGAGAGGAAGCTAGATGAATATAAAAATAGAAATTTAATCTGAAGCATAGTGGAGGAAAATCACTGTGCTTTTATTTATTGCTAATTAAAAATAAGTAGTTGACCTTTAATAAGTTTAGTTCTAAACTAATAGTATCAAATGAGCGAGGTGATGGAATGAAAGCTGGGGAAAGACTTGGAGTACTATTATGGTTTCGTTTATCACGCTTTTATAATAGAAGTATTCGTGAGACGAATCAGCATTTGAAAAAGTGGAATGTATCTGCCGCTCAGTTTGATGTATTAGTTCAAATTGGAGGAAACGATCGTTTAACGCAGCAAGAACTTGGAAATAAGTTGTTTGTTACGAAAGGAAATATTACTCAACTTTTAAATAAGATGGAGCAACTAGATTGGATTCAGCGTGAACAAGAAGGCACTACGAAATATATTTCATTAACAGAAAAGGGAAAGGTTCTATATGAAGAAATAGTCCCGCCGCAAGAAACATTTCAAGCAGAGCAATTTGATAAGTTAAATAGAGAAGAACAAAAACAATTATTAGAATTGCTGAAGAAGTTGCAGTGATAAAATTAAAAATAAATATCTCGATTTCGAGATAATATGAGGTGAAGGATATGTTTAGAAAAGTTGATCATAAAAATATGGGAAGAGCAAATCACGGTTGGTTAAATACACATTTTCATTTTTCCTTTGCAAATTATTATAATCCAAACAACATGAATTTTGGAGCAGTACGTGTTATGAATGATGATTTAATAGCGCCACAAACTGGTTTTGATATGCATCCGCACCGTGATATGGAGATTATCTCTTACGTTATAGATGGTGAATTAACACATGAAGATAGTATGGGGAACCGCGGGACAATTGAGCGTGGGCATGTTCAATATATGAGTGCAGGTACTGGTGTATTTCACAGTGAGCATAACTTAGGAAGTGAAACATTACGTTTATTGCAAATTTGGATTTTACCAGACCGCGACGGTCATAAACCAAACTATGGTGAGTTTAAATTTGATTGGAGTAAACGTGAAAATGAGTGGTTCCATATGGTATCTCCTTCTGATGGAGATGCACCAATTCATATTCACCAAGATGCAAATTTATATTCTTTATCATTAGAAGCTGGTAAAGAAATTCATTTCCCTGTTAAAGAAGGACGTCAATTGTACATTGTACAAATTGAAGGTAGCAGCGTTGTAAACGGTGAAACACTCGTAATGCGTGATGCAGCGGAGGCTGTAGAAGAATATATTCGCATTCAAGCGAAAGAGAAGTCTCACTATTTAGCAATTGAAATGAAAATGCAATAAAGTGAGGCTTTAATCAGTGGTGGCTTTCCAGCATATAAATAGCGGAATGAAAAGTTATAGGAAAGAGGACATCGTTTTTCGATGTCCTCTTTTTGGTGAGTTTAATTATCAGAAAAAACTTTCTCAATTTTTGAGAGCAGGTATTAGAGAGATTATTCAGAATATTTATAAAGGTGTTAAAAACTTTTAGGGAAATGGGGAGTGTTAGATTGAAAAAGCAAGTAATTTCATCAGCATTAGCATTAACTGTTATCGCAAGTGGGTTTGGGGCATTTGGAGCAACTACGACGAAAGCAGAAGAGCAAAAAATCCAGTATCACCAAGAGTTTAAAACACCAGCTTACATAGGTGAAGAATGGAAAGCGCCGGAAGGACTAGATAAAAAAGAGACGGTCTTTCAATATTTAGAGAGTAAAAAAGATATGTTTAAACTAGCAGGAAATATTGACAAACATTTCAATATCGTTGGTGAAGAAAAAGATGCTGAGTCTGGTACAACACATGTGAAGTTAGTTGAGAAGCATAATAACATTCCTGTGTATGGTTCAGATCAAACAGTTACGCTTGATAAAGAGAACAATGTAAAAGCATTTTTCGGACAAGTTATTCCGAGTTTAGATGATAAAAATATTCCTACATCTGCAAGTATTAGTGCGGAACAAGCAGAAACGATTGCAAAAGCTAATATTGAGAAAGAAATTGGTAAAGTAAAGAATTATGATGGTGTGAAAAAAGATTTATATGTGTATGAAAAAGATGGTCAATACTATCTTGCATATCTTGTAAAAGCGTCGGTTTCGAAACCAGCTCCAGGATATTGGCATTACTTTGTTGATGCAACAAATGGAAATGTTATTGAGAAATATAATGCTGTAGATAACATTACTGGATTTGGTTACGGAGTATTAGGTGCTAGACAATCATTTGAAATTGCTCAAGATACGAAAACAGGAGCGTTCAACTTATTTGATGGTACACGAGGACAAGGTGTCCATACATTTGATGCAGAGAATATGAACGAAGACTGGTTTAATTTATTCTCACAAATTCTTGGATATACAGGAGAAGAAATTGGAAGTAAATCTAAGTTCTTCGAAGATAAAGCGGCAGTTGATGCGCATGTGAATGCAGGAAAAGTATATGATTATTATAAAAAGACATTTAACCGTAACTCTTTCGATGATAAAGGTGCAAAACTTATTTCTGCTGTTCACGTAGGTGAATCTTGGAATAACGCAGCGTGGAACGGTGTACAAATGATGTATGGTGATGGAGATGGTAAGACATTTATTCCATTATCAGCTGGGCTAGATGTTATTGGCCACGAATTAACGCATGCTGTAACTGAACATACAGCAAACCTTGTATATAAAAATGAATCAGGAGCGTTAAATGAATCGTTATCTGATATTATGGGCGTCATGGTTGAGAAGAAGAGCTGGGATTTAGGTGCTGATATTTATACACCTGGTAAACCTGGAGATGCACTTCGTTCTCTAAAGGATCCAGCATCTATTCCAAACCCATTAAAACCAGGTGAAGGTTACCCAGATCACTATAATAAACGTTATACTGGAACAGCTGATAATGGCGGCGTTCATATTAACAGTAGTATTAATAATAAGGCGGCGTATTTAGTGTCTGAGGGCGGCACGCATTACAATGTGAAAGTAACTGGAGTGGGCCGTGAAGCGACAGAAAAAATTTACTATCGTGCTCTTACAAAATATTTAACTGCAAACTCTGATTTCAAAATGATGCGTCAAGCTGCACTTCAATCAGCAGAAGATTTATTCGGTAAAAACTCTAAAGAGGTACAAGCTGTAACGAAAGCTTATGACGCTGTAGGAGTAAAATAATAAGAGAAAAAAGACCTGACTGGATTGTCAGGTCTTTTCCTTATTTAGTCACGAATACCTAATGCGATTTTCGCCATACGCGACATACGTTCTTTTGTCCATGGCGGATTCCATACAACGTTTACTTCTATTTCATTTACTTCAGGTACGTTCGTTGATAATACTTTTTTAACGTCTGATACGATTTGGCCAGCCATTGGACAACCGATAGAAGTCATCGTCATTGTAATGACAGCATTATTATTTTCATCCGCTGTAACGTCATAAACTAATCCGAGATTGATAATATCAACACCTAGCTCAGGGTCAATAACAGCTTCTAAGTTTGCATATAACTTTTCTTCAAATGCTTGTTGTGACATGTGTAGCACCCCCTAAATATTAATGATATCGGTTCTCATTATAACGGATATGCGGGATAAGTGCAGGAAATGAGCTCAAAAAAATATTCCTCCCTGAGAGAGGAATATTTTTTTGAAAAGCTATTCAGTTTTAAAATGAGATACAAGCTGATCTAATTCTTCAACTGTTTGTTTCATTTGTTTTGCAGTGAGAGTCATTTCATTCATCACGATGACTTTCTGTTCAGCAGATTGTGCCGTTGCGGCTGTTTCACTAGATACTTCATTTGAAATAGAAGCGATGTTATTAAGTGAAGCGTTCATTTCTTCAGCGCTTGCAGCCATTTCTTCAGCAGTTGCTGATATGTCTTGCATTTGAGTTGATACTTTATTTACTTGTTCAACAATTGTTGTGAAAGAAGTACCAGCCTCACGAACGACAGTAATGCCTTCAAATGCTTCAGAGCGGCCTTGAGACATCATAGAGCTAGCAGTTTCCGTATCATTTTGAATTTGATGAAGCAATTGGTTAATATCTTTTGCCGCTGTTTTTGATTGTTCCGCAAGTTTACGAACTTCATCAGCTACGACAGCAAATCCTTTTCCTTGTTCACCAGCACGAGCCGCTTCAATAGAAGCATTTAAAGCAAGTAGATTCGTTTGCTCAGCGATATTAGAAATAGATTGTACAGCCGTATCAATATATTTCGTATGGGTGATTAGACGTTCGACTACTTCTGATGTAGCATTTACAGCTTCATGTATCGTTGTCATTTGTGAAACAGATTTTTGGATAACAGTACTTCCGTCGTTAGCGTGTTCATATGTAGCTACAGCAAGTTCGGCTACAGATGAAGCAGATTCAGCGATACGCTGAACACTTATTGCCATATCATCCATCGCAGTCGAGCTTTCTTCCATACTAGAAGTTTGCGATTGAATACTTGAATTTAAGTTGGACATCGAGCTTTGAACTCTTATTGTTGCCTCGCGTGATGTATTAGTCTTTTCTAGCATATTTTCAGAAGCTGTTTGTACTTCTACAGATGTTTTTTGAACACGATTAATGATATGCTGCAAGTTTTCTAACATTTTATTAAATGATGTAGCAATAGCACCGATTTCATCATTGCTATTTACTTGTAGACGGGCTGTTAAGTCGCCTTCTTGAGAGGCTAATTCTTTTAGTTTAGTATCAATTTGTTGAATTGGTTTTACAAGCTTACCAGAGAACCACCATGCAAGAATAATTGCAGTTACAATACAAATAACAAGTGATAAGAAGACAACATATTCAATTCGTAGTGAAGATTGATCGATTTTTTCAATAGATTGTTCACGTAATTTAGCTTGTTCATTAGTGTAATTTGTGAAATCACCGATTACTTTATAAACAGTGCCATTCTCTGTAGAAGCTACTTGTAAAGCTTCTTCCCATTTTTGTTCTTTTGCAAGAGTGAATACTTTCTCTTCAATGAACTTTCTCCAAGTGGATCCTAATTCCATTGTGCTTTTCACGGACTGAGAAGTGTTAGGGTTAGAAAGAAGTTGCCCTTTTGTATCTTCAAGACGTTTACTCATCTCATTAAACTTGTCTAATTCGACTTGATCATGTTGTAGTAAATAACCTCTTAAAGCAGAAAGTTGTACTTGATAAGCGTCTCCGCGCTCTTTCAATTCTGTTGCAAGAGGAGAAATTTCTTTTTGTAATGTTTCAGCTTTATGAGACTGATCCATGGTAAAGAATAAAATAAAAGCTAAGGCGATGCCGAATAAAGCGCAAATCATTCCCATCATGAACATTAGTTTTTTTCGAATGCTAATAAAATTCATATGATAAAAATCCTCCTTGTAAAATCTTAGTATTAGAATTAATTAATTAATGTAAAAAATTGAAAGAAAGCTTTACTCCATCTGGAATAAAGCTTTCTTCTTTCCTTTAGGAATTATAGCAGACAGAATGGGAGATAGAAAGAGATATTTTAGCGTGAAAAAAGAGAGACTCTAAATCGCTCTTTCTAACAATTTAGAGTTCGTAGAAGTATAAATGAAATTTTCATTTTAACTATTTGTTTTGAAATGAGAAACGAGCACTTCAAGTTCTTGCACAATTGTTTTCATTTCTGATGATTTTTTAGCAACGACACTCATTTTGTTTACTTGGTCACCAGCTGAAGTTGCTGTTTTCGATGTTTCGGCAGCAACTTCATTTGAAATAGAAGCGATATTATTTAAAGCTGCATTCATTTCTTCAGAACTTGCGGCCATTTCTTCAGCAGTTGCAGACATTTCTTGTATTTGTGTAGAGAAATTGTTAATGTGATTAACAATTTCTGAGAATGAAGATCCAGCGGTACGAATGACTGTAATTCCTTCAGAAGCTTCTGACTGACCTTGTGTCATCATGTCATTTGCTATTTTTGTGTCCGCTTGAATTTGATGAAGTAAATGGTTAATGTCATTTGCTGCTAGCTGAGATTGTTCAGCAAGTTTTCGTACTTCATCGGCAACAACAGCGAATCCTTTTCCGTGTTCACCAGCACGGGCCGCTTCAATAGAAGCATTTAAAGCGAGCAAATTCGTCTGCTCGGCAATATTAGAAATAGATTGAAGTGCAGTATCAATATGATTCGTATGTGTAATGAGTCGCTCTACCACTTGTGATGTAGCGTTAACAGCTTCGTTAATTGTATGCATTTGTGTAATAGATTTTTCAATGACTTTATTTCCATCATCTGCTTTTTCAGAAGTTGTAACAGCTAGGCTAGCGGCAGAAGAGGCAGCTTGTGCAATGCGCTGAACACTCGTTGCCATATCATCCATTGCGGTTGAACTTTCTTC
Organism: Bacillus sp. 41-22; assembly: GCF_025809295.1. Classification (NCBI taxonomy): domain Bacteria; kingdom Bacillati; phylum Bacillota; class Bacilli; order Caryophanales; family Bacillaceae; genus Bacillus; species Bacillus sp. 41-22. The sequence goes on along the minus strand of NZ_CP084035.1, from coordinate 4,811,479 downwards.
AATGCTAGAAACTTGTGAACGAATATTGTGCTCAAGAGCACTCATAGTCTCTTTAGTTTTTGCGGTATTTTCCATAGAAGCAGTTGTTTCGATAAACACATTTTCAGAAGCTTCTTTTACACTTGTTGATGTTTGTTGAACTTGCTTTATTATACGCTGTAAGTTAGCAAGCATTTGATTAAAGGAATTTGCGATGTCACCAATTTCATCTTTACTCGTTACGTGTAATCTAGCGGTTAAATCGCCATCTTGAGAAGCTAATTCTTTTAACTTCGCATCAATTTGTCGAATCGGTTTAACGAGTTTACCAGAGAACCACCATGCCAATAGAATAGACGTTAATGTACATGTAATGAGTGAGAAGAAAATAATATATTGAATAAGGGATGAAGAAGACTCTACGTCAGCAATTAATACGTCCCGTTTGTCATTTTCTTCATTTGCATATTTAGTAAAACGACTTAAAAGATCATTTACATAATCTGTTTGAGCAAGAGCAATTTTGGATGCTTCATCCCATTTTCCTTCCCGTGCAAGAGGGAGGACTTCATTATCTACGACGCTGCGCCATTTTGCTCCCATTAAAATGGCCTCTTTCATTCCTTCTGGGAGTTTTTTATCACTTGTTACTTTCTCCCTAGTATCAGCTAGTTTTTTTCCTTCCCGGTTGAATTTATCCAATCCTTTTTGGTCATGTGATAGTAAATATTCTTGTAAACCAGCGACTTGCGCTTGGAACCAATCGCCACGTTCTTTTAAAATCGTTGCTCTTTTCGATACATCATTCTTTAATGTTTCGATTTCACTTGCTTGATTCATCGCGAATGAAAGAATAACAATAAGAGCAATGCTAAATAAGGAAGAAATGCTTAAGAGTGTGAACAGTAGTTTTTTTCGAATGCTAACATATTTCATTGTTACCCCTACCTTTTTAAAAACTATTTATTGTAATTTATAAATATTGAGAACGAAACTAATAAAAACATAATTAAGAAGTTACTAATCTGTTCAATGAAAATTATAGCAGATAATGGAATATGGCATATTAATGTGATTAAATGTTCTTAAAATGTATACATTTGTATATCAAAAAATTCATAAATAAAAATCAGAAATGGTATTGTAATTTGAAATAACATCCTGTATACTTCTAATTAGTTGATAACGATTATCACTATCAACTGAACATTACTCTTCGTTATGTTGGTCATACCCCTTTTTGACGACGTAAGTCAGAGACGAATGTTGAAATATCTTGTGTCCTATTCTACAGAATTATGGTAATCTCCAACCTCAACTTATATGCGTAAGCATGCAAAAAAAGGATCCTATCCGTGAAGGGATCCTTTTTTGCATGTTGTCGCAATTAATGTGTATAGACCTGGTATACGTTCTTCAATTCCTTCGGGTGAAGTAGAAGGGAAAACCCACCTTTGATGAGACCCGTGTTCTTCAACTAGCTTTTCAATTTTAAAACGTTCTTCCGCAAGTGTTGTAACAATTTCTCCTAACGTCCAGCGGCGTATGCTTGTCTTCGGTAATGATTCTTTCTGCGATTCTGTAAGAAGAATGCTATAAGCAACATCATCTTCAATCAATTCTTCATCGAAATAATTTCCATTGGCCCGAAATGATGGATGATCTACACCTAATAATTTAGTGTAAATAGGATGATAGTCACGAAGGATAAGCATTCCATCTTGTTTAAGTAAGTTAGCAATCTTTTGAAAGAGTGGTTTTAAATCTAAAAAGTAATGAAGTACACCAAGTTCCAGCAATACGACATCAAATGATTCGGAAAGATTTACATCCAGTACATCAGAGACGATGTATTGGATAGAGACACCAGCAGCTTCGGCTAGTTCGGTTGCGTATTTTTCATTACTTGCTGAAATGTCTACAACTGTTACATCGGCTCCTAAAAGAGCAAGAGCAACTGCTTTATTTCCTTTTGATCCGAGTAAATTAATAATACGCTTTCCTTTTGGAGATTGTATGTAAGGTAAATAATGATTTACCTCGCGCACGGGATCTTCCATGAGCTTTTTCGCATAATCCTCGGGCGCCCCGTGGCGATTTGTCCAAGCTTCATAAGCAGCTGCGTTCCAGCTTTTTTCATTAATAGTACTTAGTTGTTTTTGATTCAATTTTATCACTCCTTTTGTGAACGTATAGTTATTCGGTGAATGAGTAGGATTTCCTGTTTTTTTGAATAAAAGTTTGATTTTTCTGTTGTTAAGTCGTAAAATACGTTTTATACATAAAAGCGTTGAAAAGGAAAAGTAGAATGGAATCATTCTTTCCAGAGAGCTTCGGTAGCTGAGAAGAAGCAAGAATATTCATTTGAACAATGGCCTTTGAGCTTCGTCCTGAACTTATCAAATGATAATAATAGGCGGCGACGAGAGTTGGTACTCGTTATCAAAACCACAGTATAAGAGCATATAGCTCCGTACTTGTTAAGGTTAGTTATGCGAATGACTGACGAAATAAGGTGGTACCGCGACTGTTTATACAGCCCCGCCCTTATCTTTTTTAAGATAAGGGCGGGGCTTTTTATATTTTAAAGGAGGAATATAAGATGAGTATTTTTATTGGAGGCGCTTGGCCGTATGCAAATGGTTCGTTACACCTTGGACACATTGCTAGTTTGTTACCAGGAGATATTTTAGCACGTTATTACAGGGCAAAAGGTGAGCATGTGTTGTATGTTTCAGGAAGTGATTGTAATGGAACACCGATTACAATTAGAGCAAAGCAAGACGGTGTGACGGTGAAAGAAATTGCTGATAAGTATCACGAAGAGTTTGAGCGATGTTTTCGTAGCCTTGGTTTTACTTATGATTGCTATACACGTACAGATAGCGAGCATCATCATGAAACTGTTCAAAAAGTCTTTTTGCGACTATTAGAAGAAGGTTATATTTATAAAAAAGTAGTTGAACAAGCTTATTGCGAAACGTGTACGCAATTTTTACCGGATCGATATGTAGAAGGTATTTGTCCGCATTGTCATGAAGCAGCAAGGGGCGATCAATGCGATGCTTGTTCCGCTATTTTAGATCCACTCGATTTGTTAGAAAAGAAATGTAAGTTATGTGGTAGTACGCCATCAGTACAGGAAACAGAGCATTTCTATTTTGCATTGCATAAATTTCAGCAGCAAATTAAAGAGGCCGTAGAAATTGCAAAGCAGAAAGGAACATGGCGCGACAATGCAATTCAATTAACAGAGAGATATTTAAAGGAAGGATTACAAGATAGGGCAGTGTCACGTGATTTACCAATTGGGGTACCAATTCCAGTGGCAGGATATGAAGATAAGAAAATTTACGTATGGATTGAAGCAGTGACAGGATATTATTCGGCGAGTAAAAATTGGGCTGAAGAAACAGGGAAAGATGATCAAGAGTTTTGGGATAAAGAAGCGAAAACATATTATGTACATGGTAAGGATAATATTCCGTTTCATTCAATCATTTGGCCAGCGGTATTACTTGGAATAGGAGAAGAAGCGATCCCGCGTCATATCGTTTCGAATGAGTATTTAACAGTAGAAAAAAGAAAATTATCGACAAGTAAAAACTGGGCAGTATGGGTGCCTGACATATTAGAACGCTACAATCCCGATTCTATTCGTTACTTTTTAACAGTTAACGCACCAGAAAATCGTGATACTGATTTTTCATGGCGTGAATTCATTTACAGTCATAATAGTGAATTGTTAGGTGCATACGGGAACTTTGTGAACCGGACATTAAAGTTTATTGAAAAATATTATGGTGGTACTGTACCGAAGGGAAGTATTGATGTAGAGCTGAAAGATAAAGTAGAAGGATTATATAAAAGTGTAGGAGAGGCGATTGAACAAACTAAATTTAAGGTGGCACTAGAAACAATATTTGATGCAGTACGCTTTGCAAATAAATACTTTGATGAAAAGCAGCCTTGGAAACAAAGAGAAGACGACCCAGTTTCATGTGAGGAAACAATTTATAATTGTGTTTACCTAATAGCAAACTTTGCACAACTGCTTGAACCATTTTTACCGTTTTCAAGTGAAAGAGTTAGAAATACATTATCGAGTGTTAAAGTAAATTGGGAACCTCAAAATACGTTGCCAAACCGAATTGATAATGTGCAGCCATTATTTGAGCGAATCGATGTAAAACAAATTGTACATGAGGTAGAGAAGTTATATGGAGCGGTAAAGTGAAATATAAGGAAAAGACCTTTCAAATAAATGAAAGGTCTTTTGTTATGCTGTATAACCCTCTTTCTTATCTTTCAAAAAGAAAAGCACAGCAAGGATTACGAGAATAATAGCCGCAATATCATATGTTATTTTGAAGGTAGTAATAAAGTTTAACATATCGTAACTTTATTCACATTTATATACAAGTTGATGTTGTCACGCACTATGCACACGATTATGTTTTTTTTCTTTCCTAGCAGTAAGTAGTTGTGGTGTGAAAATACCGAGTAATATAACCACAATACCAATCCACTGCATTGGCGATACAACTTCATGAACAAGTGTAATAGAAGCGATAATTGCTGTTGGTAATTCAGCTGCACCTAATATTGTACCAAGTCCCGTTCCGACTTTTGGTACCCCAATTGAAAAACAAATGACAGGTATAATAACCCCGAACAGTCCAAGGAAGAAAGCATATTTCCATAGGCCTGCTTGTAAAGCGCCGTCCGTTAAAAAGGTAGGCGGGAAAAATAAGCATACAATAAGAGTAGCACTCGTTGTCATAAGAAAGCTTTTCGTATAAGGCGGAACATCTGTAGCAACGCGCCCGCTTACAAATACATAGAATGAGAAAGAGACGGCAGCTAATAGTCCGAAAATAATACCTTTCGTAGAAAAGTTTTGTCCAAGACCTTCAAATACTCCACCAGCAAACAATGTACCAGTAAATAAAATAATAATAGATATAACTTTCTCACGGCTTGGGAATGTCCGGTTGGCAATCGCTTCGATGACTACACCAATCCAAGTGAACTGAAAGAGTAAAACGACAGCGATAGAGGCTGGCAATTCTTCTACGGAAATAGCATAGAAAATACCTGTCATACTCATTGTTGTGCCGACTGTTAGTAACGAAAAGAATTGTTTTTTTGATACTTTATGACGTGAAAAGAACAGAACGAGTAAAAGTAGTCCAATCCATCCGAAGACATATTGCCCTCCTAGTAGTTGGTGTGCGGAAAATCCGTCGATGAATCCGAGTTTAAAAATAGTTGAAAGTACGCCGTAGCTACAAGCACCGAATAAAACTAGTAACGAATACTTAAACTTCTCCATAAAAATCCTCCTTTTAAATAATAAAAAACGCCCGCTATCCAAATAAGGATAACGGGCGAACGAAACAGAGTAAGATACTCTACAAAATTCCGCCATTCATACGAAGTATGAATTTGGGGTATGAAATTAGAGTAGGTTTTACATTGCTTTTGGGAATACAATGGAGCATTTTACACCTTGAGGTGTGTTTTGTATTCCATAAGGAAACTGATGTTTATCTAATATTTGTTTTACAATATATAACCCAAGACCACTACCTTGTACTAAGCCATGTTTGTCAGGATTTGCGCGATAGAATGGTTCAAATAAATGGGCAAGTTTATCTTCATCAATTTGAGAACCTGTATTTAATACTTCTAATGCGTAACCGTTTGGCTTTTCATAAAGTTTTATATATACATGCTGATGGTCAATTGTATAATGAATTGCATTTGAAATAATGTTAAAAATAGCAGTTTGCATAAATTTAGGATCAGCTAAAATTTGTACATCTTGTTTAATGTTAGATTGAACATTTAATTGTTTTACAGATACAAAATAATCTACTTTCTTTATAACGTCCTCAATAATATTAGTTAATGAGATAACTTTTAAATTTGGTTTAAATTGAGGGTTTTGTATTTTGGATAATTCTGACACTTTTTCCGTTAATATGTTAATATCTTGCATCATCTCATATGAACGTTTTAAATATTTATCTCTATCTTTATAAGCGCCAATTCCGTGAATCATGCCATCGAGTTGTCCCATAACGGCTGCGATTGGTGTTTTTAATTCATGGGATATCATAGACATAAATTCTTTACGAGATTGTTCTAACTGTTGTTCCTTCTTGAGTTCATTTCTTAAATCTTGATTGCTTTCATGTAAATTTTTCACAATAGTAGGTACTTGTGAGGCAGCTACTTGCAAATTAAAATCTGTTTGATCTATATTTTTGTTAAGTAGCTTTTTATCTGAGAAATCAAGATTCATAATATCTTTTAAAGCATCGCTCATATATCGGAAAGGTTTGGCGATTATTTTTGCGTAGATTAAAGATCCAAGCAGAGATAATGCAAGCATTGTCGCCCCAATATGTGGAGCTAACTGCTGCAACACATCTGTTAACTTTGGATTATCATGTGTATCATTTGCTTTACTTGCTGCATTTTGTGTATGTAAGGCATCATTGTTAGTAACTTGCTTTTCCGCTTCTGTAAGTGAAGACGTTGTGTTACTTTTCCCCGGAATATTTTGTGCATGTTCTTTTGCTTTTGCAGTTTGGCTAGGCTGCAAAAGATGATTGATGGCTGTAGAGAGTGTTTTCATGTCTATTTGAGAAGATTGAAAATTAGAGATGCTACTCTCTGACACAGCTTTATTTTGCTTTGTTTTACTTTGGTCGTTTTGTTTGTCTGATTCCGCTTGTTCCGCAGTTTGCGTTCCAGAAGCTTTCAAACGATCTTTATCGTAATTTGAGGCTAGAAAATAAATAATTTGATAAAGACAAAGTGATAATAGAATACAAAATAATAAGGTTTTGATGAATATATTTTTGGTGATGTTGTCTTTGCTAAGATTCGATTTTGTAGCCAATGCCTTTCACCGTTTTAATATAAGGAATTTCTAATTTTTTTCGTAAGTTTTTAATATGTGTATCTATAACCCTCACATCACCATAATGTTCATAGCCCCATACCTTATTCAACAAATCACTTCTTGATAGTACTTTTCCCCGATTTTGCAGTAAAGTATATATAATTTCAAATTCTTTTGTAGTCAATTCAATTTGATTACCATGAACATAAGCGGCATATGCTGTAGAATTTAACATCAATTCATGGAATTGTAGTATAGTTGCAGCTTCTGCTTCCTTTGTTGCTGCCCTTCTTAATACAGCTTCTACACGTTTTATAAATACGGTGTAATGGAACGGTTTTGTAATATAGTCATCAATACCTAACTCAAATCCTTTAATTTCACTTTCTTCATTATGTAAGCCTGTTAACATAATGATTGGTACATCAGATTGTCCTCGCATAATTTTACAAATACTATAGCCATCTATATCTGGTAACATTACATCGAGGAGGACAAGATCGTATGAATTTTTTTGGAAAAGAAGAATGCCTTCTGTTCCAGCACCAACTACATCAACAGTAAAGTTTTGTGCCATTAGAAATTCACGAATAAGTTCTTGTATATCTGGGTTGTCTTCAATCACCAGTATATGCGTCATAGTAACACCTCCTAAATAACGCTTTTTACTGCAATATTCGAATTCGTCATTTTTCGGATGACTCAGATTGTTTATACATATAATAAGCCCCCGCTATAAAATAGTAATGAAAGTAGCAAGGGGGATTGTTTAGTGTCACTGAATAGTTCAGAATTACAGTAGTTCTATTATAGTATGTATTGTAAAATTTATAAAACATTATAACTGTATAATTTTAATATCCATGTTTATCAATGTTACGATGATGTTGAATGCAATCTATTTTTATTATATATGTAAATACAGTTACTTTGCTACTGTAAATGAATAAATAAAATAAGCCAAGACATAAAATTCTTGGCTACACATAAATCTTGTTCTTAGGCTAATTTACAGTGACAGTAGCTTGCTGCTGAACGCGCTCAAATAACCAGTGAATATCATTGTTAAACATACGAATACAACCAAGTGTTGTTGCTTTCCCGATTGCTTGATTATTGTTAGTTCCATGAATCGCATACGTTGTTCCGTAAGTTCCTGCCATATTTAATCCGAGCCAGCGGTCCCCAAGTGGATTACGTGGATCGCCGCCTTTAATTTTTCCTGTATAGTAAGGACGGTTTTTAATTTTATTTACGATTTGAAAAGTACCCTTAGGTGTTGGTGTTGCTGCTTTTCCAGTAGCGACAGTGAAACTTTTTATGAATTTTCCATCTTGATAATAATCCATTTTATTTATTTTTGTGTTTACGATAAGCTGATCTTTCGTCGTAGCTGCTTCTGCAGTAGTGAATGGAAGAGTTAAAAATCCTAATGATAATAGCGCACTTAATAATAGTTTTTTCATTATATTCTCCTTTTACTTATTGTAGTAGTCTTACATACAATGAATTTGTAAACCTCGTAATGCTTGATTGACATTTTCATCTAATGTTTCAAAAAAGGTAGTAATCTTTGTATTACATTTGTTGTTTTTATCAATAAGTAATCTTTCATTTAATAAAAGCTCACCATGTAGTCCAAAACTTTGAACTCGAATATTTAGTTCATCTTCAGTTTCAGAAATAATCGGTAAGAAATAGTGAAAAGCTTTCGTTGGAATGATGTAGCTTTTGCCAATCATGCTTTCTTGATTTGAATTAACCCATTTTCTCGTGACGATCTTAATGTTCTTTTTTGAAACGATAAAAGACAGCGTTGTAGATTTTGTTAAACTTACGTCAAATTCATTTGTTTCACATATTTGTAAATTAAAAACGGTTTCATTTTGATGAGATTCAACATTCGTATTAATAAAATCGTGCATTTTATAAGCTTCCATTTCTTATTCACCCTTTTTTCAATTTCGAAAAGCGACTTATATTTATTCAGTTTAATGTTTAGTCATATATTAGCTAAATTTTTCAACAAATTCCGATATAATCTTACAATACGTATATGAAGCTAATATGAAGTTTATATGAGTTTATGGTGGTTTTTTATAGAGAACAAAATAAGGTGGTTTTCGAGAGTTAAAAACTGGATGAAAAATGTATATTAATGGATTTCCTTCGCGTGATATATAGTTGTTAGCTTGTTTTTAAATGCTAATAGATATAAGTAAATAGAGAACAAAAAACTTTAGAATGAGCCTTACAAAAATGTAATAAAAATGTAAGCTATTGTGATAGTTATTTCGACAATTTTTTTATACAATAATAGTAACAAGTTGTACGTGAATGAAAGGGGAGATGACATGGAATGGGTTCATGAATTATTTCAGCAATATGGGTATTATGTAGTACTTGTAGGCCTGCTGTTAGAATATATTGCACTTCCGTTTCCGGGAGAGCCAACATTAGCATATGCGGGGTTTTTAGCACAGAAGGGTGATCTAAGTTTACCTATTTTAATTATCCTATCCTTTATTGGGACAAGTGTAGGAATGACGATTCAATACTTTTTAGGTAATAAGCTTGGTATGCCTTTTGTTCAAAAATACGGGAAGTACGTATTTTTAACACAAAGAAAAATTGATTTAACGAGAATGTGGTTCGATAAATATGGATATTTCCTTATCTTTATTGGCTTCTTCATTCCTGGTGTACGTCATTTTACAGGATACTTTGCAGGTATCATTAACTTACCGTTTCGCCGCTTTGCAATTACAATTTATTCAGGTGCTTTATTCTGGGTATCGTTCTTCTTAATTGGCGGCTACTGGTTAGGTGGTAACTTACATGATATTTTCGGATTACTGGGAGATCATATCGGCAAAATCATTTTCGGAGCGATTGTCATTGTAGCAATTACGTTAAGCGTTCGTTTCCGCAAGCAACTAAAACGAGTATTTTTACAAAACGCAAGTTAATATGGAATCCATTCTATGTCAGATTTTAGGGAGGCAGTGCAAAAGCACTGCCTTTTTTATTGTATTTTCCAGTTTGCTTTTATTTTTCCATCGATACCGTAACCGGTGGCTGGTATATAATACGTTCCCGTTCTATTAGGTGAAAGTTCATACGTATCGTCACTTAGTTCGGAAAGGGGTTCATATTTATTAAATTCACTAGAAAAGCCAGTGCTATAACCTTGGTAGGTGCTATTTTCAGTAATAAGGAAGTTTACGTTGACCTCAATTATGTAGTTCTTGAAGATTATTATATACGTTATGTTTAGTATAATATATATTCGTTTTTGACATGTATATACGTCAAAATGACAATTATAATTGACAAAGATAAGGATATTATTTACAATTTTAATTAAATAAATGAAAAAGAGGGAAGACATGAAGCTTCAAAATCGAGTGAGGGAATTTCGAGCAAAGCATCGTTTATCACAAGGGGATTTAGGGAAAGCGATTGGCTCATCACGGCAAACCATTAGTTTAATTGAGCGTGGAGATTATGCACCATCTATTGTGTTATCGCTAAAAATCGCACAAATTTTTGGAGCGCCGGTGGAGGAGATATTTATGTTGGTGGAGGGGGAAGAGGACGATGAAGATGAAGAGTAAACGAAAAAAACAATTTGATTTTGTGGGGAAAATAGCATTAAGTATGATGGGTGGCTTTTTAACATCTTATATAGCTTTAAATTTACTCTCGAATGAACCGAGAAAATTATCATCTAATACATTTATAGGTGTATGTACTATTTTTGGAATCTTAATGATGTACTACACTTGGAAGAATACACGTATGTTAGCGGAGGCACGCGATGAAGAAGAGAGCGTACAAGGCAGAAAATTAGGCATTATAAGTATATATTTACGTGTAGGTGATATAGTTACGCAGGCATGGTTTGTATATGCAGTTATTACATGTAGACGTGCACTGTTACAGGATACAAATGTGTCATTTGCAGTGTGGAATTTAGTAGCTTCTATTGTCTGTTTAACTATTGTAGTGGTTATCGGGCTCATAACAAAAAATCGTTATAATAAGCTATATCCTGAACAAGGTGTAACATATATGGAATCTATGAAAATGTGGACGAAAAACGCAGATGAAGGATTAAAGCACATTGTGCATGAGGCTGGATATAAAGCATATGAATTTACGAATACAATATTGGCATATGTATGGTGGGCTGCCGTTATATATACAGCGGCTAGTGATATCGATTTTGTATTAATTGGCTTAATCTCATTTATTTGGATATTGCATCTCGGAAAATTCATGTACGAAATGCAGAGAAAAATGATTTATTAAGGGGAGAAAAAGGTGGATATTTTAAGAAGGCCAGCTGGTTCCATGACGGCGGCGCTAGTTCTGTCCATTTTATACGGAGTAATTCGAACTGGGAAATTAGAAGTAATGTTGAATATATGGGCAGTATTTGGAATTGTATTATTAGTGTTAGCCATTCATGAGCTAGGGCACGTAGTATTTGGTTTGATAGGTGGTTTGAATTTTAAATTTATGACAGTAGGACCTATCACTGTTCAAAAAGAAAAGGGGAAATTACGCATTCGAGAAAATAAATTATGGGCGTACTTTGGTGGTGTGGTGATGTTAGCACCGTCTTCTATAGAGACACCGAACCTTTCAAAGAAATGGGCGTGGATGACTTTAGGCGGACCAATTATGAGTTTATTATTCGGTATTACTTCAGGTTACATATACATGGTGAGCTATTATCAATATCTTTTATATTTTTCCGTTTTCCACTTTGTGATTTTTGCAGTTACAATCGTGCCGATAAAGGGAACGCTACTAAGCGATGGCATGCAATTTCTCATTTTAATTAAAGATGATGAAAAAGCTAAGCAGCATTTATATACGATTCAAATATCGAGTGAGTTATTTAGTTATAAAAGACCGAAAGATTGGGATGAGAGATTAGTAGAACTTAGTGAGGAAAAATTAAAAGAGGATAAAAGTATAAGAGAGATAATGAGCGGACTTATGCTCGTCTTTTATGCCCGAGCTGATCAAAAGGGAATGGAAAGAGCGATACCGTATATAGAACAAATTGTTCAGCTATCTGTAACGAAGGAAAATAAATTTTTCGTTGGTAGTTTTCATAGTTGGTATCTTTTATATAAAGCTCTTTATCAGACGGATAGCCTTTCTCTGCAAGAAGCAAAGGAACATGCAAAGGCCATTACCAAAATGGATTTAAACGGATATTACCGTACACAAGGAATTATTAAATATTTAGAGGACGATATGGAAGCTTCCCGCATTTATATGAAGAAAGCTGATAAAGAATTGGAGAGTGCTGAGAAGAGTGGAATGGGATATTTACAAGTAGAGAGAGAATGGTTTGAGCAGCTACAGGCGAGGGTATCTTACGATGGGTGAGGTATCCTCTTTTTTATATGTCATCTTATTCGATTTCATAAAAAACGAAGTACAGGTAGAATAAAAGAGATAGGAGGAGATACATATGGAAATTTTATCGATTATTTTGATAGTCTTGCTCATTTATGCTGTTTTTAAAGTGGCGTATGTAGCATTAAAGATACTCGCGATCCTATTAATTATCTTTTTAATCGTTGAGTTCGGCAGTAAGTTACTTGGGGGATAGGCATGTTGTGCGTTTTGAGTGTCGAACCGTCGATATAATGAAAAAATCGCTGATATAAGTGGAGAAACGATCGATATATTTTAAAAATCGTTGATATATTTAATTGAATACTAAGTGGGGTATATGGGAAAGAAGTTACCGTGGAGGTAACTTCTTTTTATTTTGGTGATGGGGTATGAACAGGAAAGAACAGTAAACAAAAAAGCTGGAAGAATATCTTCCAGCTTACGAGTTACTTTCAATTTGACGACCATTTTCTTCTTCAGTGTCCTGTAATAGATTGAATACATCTGCTAGGCAGAATGCGATAAACCAAGTCCATAGACCGTGGAAGAAAGCTGAGCTTAATTGAAGTGGTAATGTATAGTTTGTCATTGAGTAGGAAATACATCCACCAACGATTCCGATCATTGTTAATAACATTGTTTTTTGAGCATTTTCTTCTGGATTGAAGAGGAAGAAAATGTATCCGCCTAAAATTGAAGCGCTTACAAGGGTTTCGATTCCATTAAAAATGATATTCTCTCCAAGCTCTGTGTTTGTCCAGAAACAGATCACGCCGCCGACGATCGCAAATAGGACAGCTAGTGTGTATCGTATATATTGATTCATATGTTCATCTCCTTATGTAATAAGATGATTTGGAAGTCAAAAAGGTAGGTATAGTATATTGAAGTGAATTTTAGTTGTACGTATCTTTTATAAAAAGATCAGTGAAGAATAACTAAGATGATCGGTTTTTTTAAACCGTTACGTGTATGGTGTCTGAAATATACCCGACTGCTCGTTTCTTTTTGCTTATAAAAATAAGAGAAACTTCCAAGTCTATATACTCTTTTTTGTAAGTCTAGTTTTATTATAACATATTTAGTGATACAATAATAGAATTATCTGATTTTGTAATAAGTGTAAAAAATAAAAAACGCAAGGAATTGTAGTTCCTTGCGCCTTTTTATATACGTTTGAAACGGCCGACAATTTCAACTGTTTCAGTAATGTTCATAAATGCTTTATTATCCACTTGGCGGATAATACGTTTCATTTCGCCCAACTCGTAGCGAGTTACGACAGTGTAAATCATTTTTTTCTTATGGTTTGTATAGCCGCCGACAGCATCTACCATTGTTACGCCACGTATGCCGTGATGTAATAGTGAGCTTTTTATTTCCTCACCTTTTTCTGTAATTGTCATTATCGTTAATTTAATATGTTTTGTATGCACGGCATCAATTACTTTGCTGACTACAAACCGACTAATTAACGTATAAAGCGTAATATCCCATCCGAAAATAAATCCTGCTGCAACAAGTAAGATTAAGTTGAATCCAAAGATGATTGCTCCAATTGAAACATCGCGATGTTTCGCTACAATCAATCCAACAACATCAAAACCACCTGTTGAAGAAGCAAATCGGAATATGATTCCTGAGGCAGCACCGCAGATGACACCACCGAATACAGAAGACAGCAAAATATCATCTGAAACTTGGTGTACTGGGATAATGTTCATCGCTAAAGATGATACAGCCACAAAGTATGCCGTTAAAAAGGTTGTCTTCTTTCCTAAGTAAAAGTGACTTAAAATAAGAAGCGGAATGTTTAGTAAAAAGATAAGTGCTCCGATATTGTAGTGCATTAAATAACCGATAATCATCCCTACACCAGCGAATCCACCGCTAATCATATTATGCGGGATAAAAAACATATTCATAGAAATTGCATACAAAATAGAAGCTATAAAAATAACAACTAACTGTATGATGAATTCTAAATGAAATGTTTTAGCTGCTGGGAAGGATAAAAAGGCGGTGTCGGGAACGTAATCGGCGTCTCCTAGTTGACCCATAGTATGTTTCATCTCCATATTCATTTTTGATTACAAGAAGAGAATAAAGCTTTTTTCAAAAACTGGCAATAGTTTTATTATAATGCAAAAATTTTATAAATTTCTAACAAATTAAACCTATTCAAAGATACGTGTGAATATACTAAAGAAAGCGGATACATTAGTTTTCTAGCATAATTTTTTGAGAAAATATGCAAAAAAAATTTTTGAGAACAAAAGGAAATAGAGAATGTTTGCTGAATATGCTAAAATGACTTTATTAAGGATGTGAAGCGATGGAATTTTTATTGCAGGATGCAATTCTATATATATCGTTTGTAACGACAGCGCTTTGTGTATTAGAAGTCTTTTTTCTTGCTAACGTTTCTCGCTTTGTGCGTCAGCAAGCATCGAGCGGTAGACAGAGAGCTTTTAAACTAGTAGATACGTGTGAAGAGGGTACAAGAAATGTACCGCTATTTTCTATTTTTTATAAATATGGAATGATTCGTTCTGTCCGCAGACAAGAATCGAGTGGAGAGAGTGACGAGGTAGGTCCGTATACACCAATGTTTCGCTAATTAATTACGAAACATTGGAGGAATGAACATGTTAAAATCATACCGAGCTAGGCTCATTAGTTTATCATTATTACTTGTTTTTGTTTTATCTGGCTGCAGTAATGCAGGCACAATTGATTCACATAGTACGGGAATTTGGAACCATTATTTCGTATATCCAATCTCATTTATGATTCAATTTGTTGCTCATCATATACCTGGAGCTAGCTTCGGGATTGCCATTATTATCATGACGCTCGTTATTCGTTCAGCAATGATTCCATTAGCTGTTTCGCAATATCGTAGCCAAGCGAAAATGAAAAAAATGCAACCTGAATTACAGAAGCTGAAACAGAAATACGGTGATGTGGGTAAAGATCTTGAAAAACAAAAGCAGTATCAAAAAGAAATGTCAGAACTAATGAAATCAGGCGGTTGGAATCCGTTAGCTGGGTGCTGGCCAATCTTTATACAAATGCCGATTTTCTCTGCTTTGTATTATGCGATTAGCCGAACTGAAGAGATTCGTACATCTTCATTTTTATGGGTGAACCTAGGACATGCAGATCCATATCATATATTACCGATTATCGCAGCGTTAACAACATTTATTCAAATGAAGGTGTTCCAATCAAATGTAACGCCTGGAGAACAAGTTCAAATGCTGAAAATACAGCAAATTATGATGCCTGCAATGATTCTATTTATGGGATTTGCGGCGCCATCAGGACTGGTGCTGTATTGGATTACAGGTAACTTATTTACAATGACACAAACAATTGTATTAAGAAAAGTAATGGAACGTGAAGAATTACAATTACAAAAAGCTTAGAAAAACGCCGCTCGTGATGAGCGGTGTTTTTTATTTAAATCGTTAAGGAAATTTTAAGAAACCAACATTACTATTGGCATTGTATACGAAAGTGTACATGCTTTAGAACTATGAAGGAGGAAATTTCCTATGAAGAAGAAAACAGTTGGGTATGTAGCAATTGCAGGTGCTTTATCATTTGGAATTATAGGAGGAGCTTGCATACCAGCGTTTGCGGCAACGAATACTCCAGCGGCCGAGCAAGTTACAAAAGGAACTGCGAAGAAGAATTTAGATGAGGCTACAAAACAAAAAGTAAAAACGATTATGGACGATACAAAGAAACAGTTAGAGGAACTAGGTGTGAAACTTCCAGAGAAGGAGAAACGCAAAGACATGCTTGCGGACTTAGATGAGGCGACAAAAGAAAAAGCGAAGTCGATTCTAGAGCAAGAAAAATCCGGGAAATTAACTCGCGAACAAGCAAATGAGGAATTAACAAAGCTAGGCGTGAAATTCCCAGAGAAAGGTAAGCACAAAGATATATTCGCGAATTTAGATGAGGCGACAAAAGAAAAAGCGAAGTCCATTTTTGAGCAAGAAAAGTCCGGAGCATTAACGCATGAGCAAGTGAAAGAGAAATTGAAAGAATTAGGCGTAACGCTTCCAGAGAAAGGGAAGCACGGTGACATGTTCGCGGATTTAGATGAGGCGACAAAAGAAAAAGCGGAAGCAATTTTGAAGCAAGAAAAGTCTGGAACACTAACTCGTGAGCAAGCGAAAGCGAAGTTGAAAGAACTAGGTGTGAAATTCCCAGAGAAAGGGAAGCACGGTGATATGTTCGCGAATCTAGATGAGGCGACAAAAGAAAAAGCGAAGTCTATTTTTGAGCAAGAAAAGTCCGGGAAATTAACTCGCGAGCAAGCGAAAGAAGAATTGGCAAAACTAGGTGTGAATCTTCCAGAGAAAGGGAAGCATGAAGACATCTTTGCAAACTTAGATGAGGTGACAAAAGAAAAAGCGAAAGCGATTCTAGAAAAGGAAAAGAAACAATTAGCAGATTTAAATGTGGATCTTCCAAATCATAAATTTTTTATGAAAAAAGATGAAAAATAATTGAACTATGTAGTATCTTTCGTGTGGGCAACCGAAAGGTACATACGACAAATGCGAGGACCGATTTCTGTAAGCAGAAATCGGTCCCTTTTAATGATTCATTGAAATTCTTTTCATTGTTAGTATGTATCCAAAGATGCAGTAGAAGATTGCAAAACCGATAAACACTTCAGTATATTGGTATTTACCTAATACGTAGAAGGAAGCAGCTGGTATAATAGCTACCGCTAAAATGCTATAACCAGGA
The DNA here is from genome assembly GCF_025809295.1 of Bacillus sp. 41-22. Lineage (NCBI taxonomy): Bacteria > Bacillati > Bacillota > Bacilli > Caryophanales > Bacillaceae > Bacillus > Bacillus sp. 41-22. The sequence goes on along the minus strand of NZ_CP084035.1, from coordinate 4,794,390 downwards.
TACTTATATCGATACATGATAGCGAATATAAAAGAAAGAACAGTAGCGATGATACAAAAAATAGCAATCATTATTAGTACACCTCCTACATGAATTATACCATTTTTAGGGAAATAGAGAAAAATGGTAACTTCTGTTATAATATAAGAAGAGAAATGTTTCTTATGTTATATAAAATATATATTGATTTTTTCTAACAATTCAATATAATGAACAATAACTACAAAATTCGACATCAAGAAGTGATGATGAGGACATGATCAATTTTTTACGATTCTCAGAGAGGGAAGCCTTTGGCTGTGAGCTTCCTAATACGAGAAAATCGATTACCACCTCTGAACTGCAGCAGTGAACGGATACCTAGTAATTGCTTGCCGGCAAAAACCGTTATTTGGACTTGAGAAATTGGTGAAGTGTGTCACTTTACGAATTGAAACAAGGGTGGAACCACGAATACAACACTCGTCCCTTTTTTAGGGAGGAGTGTTTTTTTATTTTATTTTTGCATCACACTAGTATTGGAAGGAGGATACGCAGCATGCATCATGATGAGAAAAACAAAATTGGTTTAACAGTAGCACTTTCTATCGTAGTAGGAACTATTATTGGGTCTGGTGTGTTTATGAAACCAGGGAGCGTATTAGATTACTCAGGGAGTTCTAATATGGCAATCCTTGCTTGGGTAATTGGTGGTCTGTTGACGTTAGCAAGTGGTTTAACAGTAGCCGAAATTGGAGCGCAAATTCCGAAAAATGGTGGGTTGTATACGTATTTAGAGGAGATTTACGGAAGTTTTTGGGGGTATTTATCTGGCTGGATGCAAACAATTGTTTATGGACCAGCTATTATTGGAACGTTAGGTTTGTATTTTAGTTCTTTAATGATCAATTTTTTCTATTTAGATAAAGTCTGGAATTTACCAATCGCAATTGGAACAGTTGTGTTCCTAGGCGTTATAAATAGTTTGGGAACAAAATATGGGGGCATCGTCCAAACGGTTACGACAGTTGGGAAGATGATTCCAATTATATTAATTGTTGTGCTAGGGTTTTGGAAAGGGAATAGTGATATCTTCAACGTAGTTGTACCGATATCAGAAAATCAAAGTATCGGGATGGCAATTTTAGCAACTTTATTTGCCTATGATGGCTGGATTTTACTCGCTTCTATTGGCGGAGAAATGAAGAACCCAACAAAGTTATTACCGAAGGCAATGACAGTTGGGATTTTAATTGTAACAGCTGCTTACGTGTTAATTAACTTAGCGTTATTAAATGTATTACCAGCAGCGAAAATTGTAGACCTTGGAGAAAATGCAACAGCGACAGCTGCGGGTATGTTACTTGGAGAATATGGCGGGAAAATTATTAGTATCGGTATTATCATTTCTATTTTCGGTTGTTTAAATGGAAAGATTTTAACGTTCCCACGTATTCCGATGTCGATGGCAGAGCGTGGACACCTTCCGTTTTCTAAGTTTATTGCAAAAGAAAATTCGAGATTTAAAACACCAGCAAATGCGATTACTGTTGAAATCATTTTAGGAATTATTTTAATGCTTATTAGTGATCCGAATAAGCTATCTGAGATTTCCGTATTCATTATTTATATTTTCTACGTAATGACGTTTATTGGTGTCTTCATTTTACGAAGACGTAACAAGGATAAAGAGCGTGCATATAGTGTACCGTTATTCCCGATTGTACCAATCGTTGCGATTTTAGGGTCATTGTTTGTACTTGGAAGTGCAATTATTAACGATCCGGTAAGCTGCTTCTTATCAATTGGAATTGTATTTACTGGACTTCCGGTATATTGGTACTTAAATAAGAAGAAAGAAACTGGAGTTTAATGATTGAAGGGCAGGCGTATTATACGCCTGCTTTTTTGCTATAAAAAAATTTGTACTTGCGTCCACTTTCTCTTTTGGTTACTATAATGGTAGTAACCAAAAGAGAAAGTGTGGGGAAAGGCTTGAATTTTCGTGTATATATTTTAGCTATTGCGGCTTTCGTAGTCGGAACGGTTGAGCTAATTATAGGAGGAACGCTTGATTTAGTTGCTAATGATTTAGGTGTGTCGATTAGTGCAGCTGGTCAGCTTATTACAATATTTTCAGTAGTATTTGCTCTATCGGGGCCAGTTTTATTAGCATTAACAGGCAAGTTTGAAAGAAAGAAATTGTATGTTGTGGCATTATCAATTTTCTTAATTGGAAATATCATTTCGGCATTTAGTGTGAATTACGAGATGTTAATGTTCTCGAGAGTAATTTGTGCAGCGAGTGGATCGCTTATTATTGCACTATCGGTAACACTTGCTTCTAGTGTAGTAGAGCCGCATTTCCGTGCGCGTGCAATTGGAATCATTTTCATGGGTATTAGTGGATCACTCGTACTTGGAGTACCGCTAGGTCTTGTGCTCGGAAATGCATATGGATGGCGTGCACCATTTGTATTAATTTCAATATTAACGGTTATGGCGATTGCTTGTATTTCATTATTCTTAACGAAAGTACCAGCGACATCGGTATTATCAATAAGAGAACAAATTGCTACGTTAAAGGATAAAAAAATTGTAAGCGCACAGTTAACATCATTTTTATTTTTAACAGGTCATTTAACGCTATACGCATATTTAACGCCGTTTCTAAAAGATGTGATGCATGTTGAAGCAAATTGGATTAGTGTGTTTTACTTCATTTTCGGAATTGCAGCGGTACTTGGAGGTGGCCTTGGCGGCTGGCTTGCTGATAAATGGGGATCGAAGAAAAGTATTATTTCCATCATTATCGTATTTGCATGTGCAATCTTTATGTTGCCGATGATGACATTCTCATTCCCGCTTTTCATTATTATGATGGGGCTTTGGAGTATGCTGAGCTGGGCAATTTCGCCAGCACAGCAAAACTATTTAATTGAAATTGCGCCAGAATCAGCTGGTATTCAGCAAGGTTTAAATAACTCTGCACTTCATTTAGGAATTGCACTTGGCTCAACAGTGGGCGGAGTTGTTATTGAGAAATCATCTGTTATATATAACGCTTGGGTAGGCGGCGTTTTCATTATATTGGCACTGCTTTGTGCGATTTTCTCTATTACGAGAGGACGTTCGAATCAGCTTACGAAAGAAGAATCTATCATTTGATAGGTTCTTTTTTGTGTGAAAAATTGCAGGGGTTAGTAGAGAAATGGAGAAGGGAGTATATAGCGAGGTGATAGTATATGGAGTCTAATTTTTCAATTATTGGTTTTCTAATTTCTTTAGTCCCATTATTTCTTATTATTTTTGTATTTAGATGGATTCGTTTCATCTATCAAAATTCTGAGAAACAAGTAGAGCAAAATGAGAAGATTATTGAGCTTTTGATGGAGATAAAGGAGCAAAAAAAATCGTGAAATGAACGTTCTGTATTTACAAATCAAAACCATCCGAAAAACCAACTACATAAAATTGAATTAGCGAAAGCGTAAAAAAGAGCTGTACCAAATGAGTATGTAAAACTCCGTTTGATACAGCTTTTTTTGTATGGAAAATTATATTATCTATTCAAATGGTAGAATCGATTTTTGGATTTGTTAATATCTCAACTTCATCAACAATTCCTTAATTTCCTCATCCTGCATAAAGAGATCATGGTGCTTCTCTGTAATCTTCGCAAGTGCAACGTCATGATAGAAGAACTCCGTAAAGAACTTCACGAAAGGTTGTGACATTGTTTTCATCGCTTGCCATGATTCTTGCTCTACACCAGCAAATAAAATTTCACTATCGTCAACGATGAGTAGTAAATAACGCTCTAATGCGTTAGGTTCTTGAGCTGGGATTAAAAAATGCATGTTTTCTAAGTCAGTTTCCACTTTTCCAACTATGAGGGACTCGACTTGGACGCCTTGTTTTTCTTTTTGTTCTAGTAAAGGAAGATATTCTAAAAGGGTATCGTTCCATGCGGAGATGCGTATGGATTCTTTCGCATCTTCTATAAGTTGCCTACTTTGTACTTTAATAGAAGACTGCATTTTTAAACTCCAAACGCGGTCATCTGTAAATGATTTTTTAGAAATATTATTTTCAAGTTCTTTAATATTAGATTGGAATTCTGTCGTTAACTTTTCAATTGCTAGCTTGAGTGGTAATGCTGTATACAATTTTTTCTTTTCAGAAACAGAATCCATTACCATCCCTTTATTAATGAGTCGTGCTAACACTTCGTATATTTTTGCTTTTGGAACACCTGAATGTTTAACGATAGTTGTTGCATCCAATGGGTCATTGCTTGATACGACAACTTCATAAGCTTGGCTTTCATATTGTGAGAAACCGAATTTTTGTAGCATAGTTCCCTCCGAACGAATGAGATTATATGTTAAGGATAATGAACTATTTGTTTTTACACAAGTGTTGAGATAACAAGTAGGTTGATTGAAATGAGAACAAATTTCAATTTTTTAAACTATATGGATTGAGCTTTCTGATTTATCTATTATACTTAATATAGTGATTAATACGATTAAATTTTACCGAGAAGGGGATGCTTGAGGGAATATGTTGAGAAGTTTACGTTTAAAAATTGCAGTAGTATTTTCGGTACTTATTTCTATGATGTTTGTAATATTAGGTACAGCTGTGTATCAATTGCAAAAAGAGAAAGAAACGCACTCCTTAGACCAGTATTCTGAAAATACGATGGATCTTGTGACAGAGCAGTTAACTGCATTTATGCAGCGAATTGAAGAAGATATGGGTCATTATGGATCTCATGATGATATTCAAAACATGCTACAAGATGGGGTTACTCCAGAAGAAGAGAGTTTTATTTTAAAGGAATTTTCAAGGTTTAAAAAGAATCATCCTGATATTTTAGATGTCTACATTGGGACGAAAGATAAAAAAACGTTGAGTGCAAATCTTGCAGATGGTGGGACAGTTCCAGAAGGATATGATCCGACGAGTCGCCCTTGGTATAAAGCGTCAGAAGCAGCTACAGAATCGACTATTTGGGGAGAACCACAATATGAAATCGCGACGGGGAAGTTAAGTATTGGAGTTTCAAAAGCCATTGTCGGACAAGATGGTTCTGTGTTAGGCGTTGTAGCAATGGATGTATCACTAGGAACGATTCAAAAGCTACTCCATAATATTCAATATAATAATGGCGGAGAAATGTTTGTTATAAATGATAAAAATATCGCCATTGTGTACCCGGAGAAAGTAGGAAAAGATGTTTCGAAAGAACCACTTGTTAAAAGTTTAAATAAAGATGAGACGAAATTTGCGGCGGCGACATTAGGTGGCAAAGATGTAGTAGCCTATAGTCAATCGTTTGATAAGATGAAATGGAAAATCGGGATTGTATATCCGAAAGAGTCCATTGATAACTTACTAATAGAAACAAGAAATACAGTTATTATAATGGCATGTATAAGTTTATTGATTGGAATATTAGCTTCATATGTATTCTCAAGAAGATTAGCAAGACCATTGCAACTATTAACAAATCACGTTCAAAAAGTAGCAGAAGGTGACTTAACGTTGCAAATGAAAGTGACAAGTAAGGATGAAGTTGGAGAACTGACAAATCATTTTAATCATATGGTTGAGCAAATGAATGAAATGGTAAGTAAAATTAAAAATAGTGTATCGACAGTACAGAAATCGACTCACAATCTGCATTATTTAACGAATGAAACTGTAGCAGCTAGTAGAGAAGTTTCAGGTGCAATGGATGATGTGAGCGGAGGCGCGTCTACTCTTGCTAATAGTGTAGAGGAGGTTTCAGCGCAACTTGAAAATATGGCGCAGTCGATGGGAGAAATGAATAGTTCCGTTGGTGAAATAAAGGGAGTGACTGGTAAGGCGGAAGAAGCGTCTAAGCAGGGACTCAATACGATGCGAAATTTAGTTCGTACAAGAGAACAATCATCTTCTATCGTTGTTCATACGGAAGAAGCGTCCGGTAAGTTAGAGCAAAGGGTTGGATCGATTCAAAATGTGGTAGAACTTATAAAAGGTCTTTCGGATCAAACGAATTTACTGGCTTTAAACGCTTCAATTGAAGCAGCACGTGCAGGTGAGCAAGGTAAGGGCTTTGCTGTTGTTGCGGAAGAGGTTCGGAAATTAGCTGAACAATCAAAAGAGGCAACGGGTGAGATTACAATAATGATTAGCGATGTGCAGTTAGAAGTAAAACGAGTTGTAGAAGTTGTAAGTAAATTGAAAGACATTGCGGATATACAAAATAAAGTTACGACAGAGGCGGAGACAGAATTCCGCACAATTATGTCAGTTGTAAATACTATTAGTGCCTCAGTTGAAAAAATTGTAGAAGAGGTAAATAACATAGGTCACGAGCAAGAAGAAATTACAGAAGTTATGCAAACAATTGCTAGCACGAGTCAAGAGAGTGCGGCTGTTTCTGAAGAGGTAAATGCAGCAACTGAGTCACAAGTGAATCATTTAGAAAAAGTAGCTCATACGATGGAAAGTTTGACAGAGAATATGCAGGACTTAGAAAAATTGATTGAGCAGTTTAAAGTAGAAGAGTAACGTATTAGTAAAATGATGAGAATTTCGGTAAAATAGACAATGGATATATAAGAAGCAGTAATAGGAGGAAGATTATTATGGCAATTGTTGATGTATCGATTATTCCAGTAGGAACAGGTAACCCAAGTGTTAGTGAATATGTAGCAGAAGTACAAAAGGTACTAGAGAAAAATGCTGATCGCGTGAAGTATCAATTAACACCGATGAATACAGTAATTGAAGGAGATCTTCCTGTCATTTTAGAAGTCATTCAACAAATGCATGAAGTTCCATACATGAAAGGTGCACAGCGCGTTGCGACAACAATTCGTATCGATGATCGCCGTGATAAAGTAAGTACGATGGAGAAGAAATTAGACTCTGTTCGATCAAAATTATAAGAAAAAGCAGCGATCTTCGCTGCTTTTTTCATATAGGAGGAAAATAAGATGAGTGAAAAGTTTAATGAGCAGTTTGATGGCTTGCTAGAGAAATACACGGAACTATTACTTGGAGAGAGCAACGAAGAGCGAAAAGAGCAGGTACAGAAATGGGCACTTTATTCTTATATGGCTAAGACGATGCCAGCTTTAGTGAAACATTGGAATGAGACGTATCCAGATGCAAAAGAAGAGATGGTACAGTTAATTACGAATATTAAAAAGCTGAATGATGAGAAGCGAAATGAGAAGTAAGAAGGCTTGAGATAATGTTACCTCAAGTTTTTGTTATTAATATCCTTATATAATTTACATGAAATATAAATGGTTTTGTGAGCATGTCGAATATTTTCGGCATGCTCATTTTTTCCCTAGTAAACCCGTTTTTTCTGAATGTCGAAAAATATTTTCTTTATATTTATAAACGAGAATATAGGGTTTTAAATGTTTTGATAGTATTTTATAAATTATCTAAATAATTATTTGTATCAAATAATTTTAAACAATGATATAATTTTGAAGAGGGGTAAAAAACAGATAAATTATAGTCGTAGGGGTGAATTACATGGAACAATTAATGCGAAATTCGTTTCTTTTCTTATCTAAAAATAAAGCGCTAACAAAACTGGCTAAAAAGTACGGTTTACGCTTTGGTGCAGGTCGCTTCGTCGCAGGGGAAACGATTGAATTAGCGACAGCTGCAATTAAAGCCTTAAATAAGCAAGGTCTTTGTGTAACAATCGATTATTTAGGTGAATTCGTTGATAACGAAGCGGAAGCAAATGAAATGGCTAGCGAATCGATTGAAGCGATTCGTGCAATTGGAAGAGAAGGTCTTAATTCGCAGCTTTCTTTAAAGATGACTTCTATGGGATTAGATATTTCTGACGAAATCGTAATGAACAATATGCGCCGTATTTTAGAAGCTGCAAAAGAAAATGGTGTGTTTATTACAATTGATATGGAAGACTATACGCGCTGCGGAAAAACAATTGATATCTTTAAACAATTAAAATCTGAATACGATAATATTGGTACAGTTATTCAAGCTTACTTATATCGTACAGAAAAAGATATGGAAGATTTAAACGCTTATAATCCTAATTTACGTCTTGTAAAAGGGGCCTATAAAGAACCTGAAGAAGTAGCGTTCCCAGAAAAGAAAGATGTAGATGACAATTATAAAAAAATTATTAAAATGCACTTATTAAATGGAAATTACACTGCAATTGCTTCACATGACGAAGCGATTATTGAATATACGAAAAAACTTGCGGAAGAACACAACATTCCAAGGGATCAATTTGAATTCCAAATGTTATTTGGTATTCGTACAGAGCGTCAACTTGAGCTAGTAAAAGAAGGTTACAAAATGCGCGTTTACGTGCCTTATGGAAACGACTGGTATGGCTATTTCATGCGCCGTCTAGCAGAACGTCCAGCAAACGTTGCGTTCGTATTAAAAGGTATGATCAAAAAATAACCAAGGAGAAAATACTCCTTGGTTATTTTAATTGCTGAAATGCGTAGTGCGCCATTTTCTTCGTATCAGGATATAGCTGCGTACGAGTAGAAGATAACACGACGTTAATGACGCGTTTACCGTCTTTTTCATCAACTGTTACGACTGTGTATTTTCCGAGTGCTGATAAACCGCTTTTACTTCCAATCGCATATGGATCATCATATAGTTCTTCTCGTCCATAGTTTGCGATTTTCGGAGAACGCTCTGAAGTATGTAGTGTTGTATGTATTGAATTCATATATTCTAAAACGATCGGATACTTCAAGGCTTCTTTCGTAATAATAGCAATGTCATATGGTGATACTTTATTTCCAAGTGCATCAGCACCGCTTGCGTTTTTGAAAGTCGCATGTTTTGTCCCAAGTTCCTTCGCCCTAGCGTTCATCATTTTCACAAACTCATTTTTTGATCCTGCGATATGTTCTGCAATTGACTCAGCGATTGGGTCTGCACTAATAATAAGCATAAGTTTTAATGCCTCATCACGTTTTAATTTTTCACCCGCGCGAAGCTTAATCTTCTTACTTTGACTTTCCGTTTTAATCGCATTCTCTGTTACCGTAATTTCTTCATCTTCTTTCACATTTTCTAGTAAGAGTAAGGTAGTCATCATTTTCCCTATACTAGCCGGATAAGAGCGTTCATCTTCCCGTTTTCCGTACAAAATTTCACCTGTGTCTGCATCGATTGTAATCCCGTATTGCCCAGTAATGTTAGGCTGATCTGCTCTTACAACTTGTTGCCTTTGTGCATAAGAGAAGAAAATCATCCCTGTAAATAGTGTGGCAATCATTACAATCATAATTATTGTTCGTTTCATCGTCGTTCCCTCTTTTGTTTTCCATATGTACAAATAAATTGGGCAGAAAAAGCAGCCATTAATCATTATGCCACGTCCTCTGCCCAAAAATATAGCGTTATTTTTCGCCCATATTATGCTTCTTATATTGTTGGTTATTACTTTGACGCCCTTTTTCAACACTGTGATTATGCGGACCTGCATTTCCAGTTACACTTGCTGCGCTAATTCCAGCTTTTGAAGGGTTCTTCTTAAGTTTTGCCATATATATTCCTCCAGTTTCGTCAGATTATAAAAAGGAAAAGTGCATTTTAATGAAGAAAATACACATGTATAGCATAGCCAAATGAAAGAAATATATTTATTTCAGAAAATTTTATCAATAAATATATTGCGAAAATTCAAACTGTATCATATATTTATTAGTAGAGGCTCACTCATTGATTGCGACTCATGTCGAAAAATTGAATGAGCATTCATTCAAGAATAGGGGGAGAAATGGATGTTCCAAATTAAAAAGGCTGCTGTTCTAGGTTCAGGCGTAATGGGTTCAGGAATTGCGGCACACTTAGCTAATATTGGTATTCCGACATTATTGCTTGATATTGTACCACCTGCGCTTACGAAAGAAGAAGAAGCGAAGGGACTTACATTAGAACATAAAAGTGTGAGAAATCGTTTTAGTAATACGGCTGTGCAAAAACTATTAAAGCAAAAACCAGCTCCTCTGACAGTGAAAGGAAATTTAGCACTGATTGAAGCAGGTAACTTAGAAGATGATCTTGAGCGTCTAGCTGATGTAGATTGGATTATCGAAGTAGTAGTTGAAAACTTAGATATTAAAAAGAAACTATTTGAAAAAGTAGATGCCGTTCGTAAAGCGGGTTCTATTGTAAGCTCGAATACGTCAGGCATTTCAGTAGAAAAAATGGCAGAAGGTCGTTCAGACGACTTCCAAAAGCACTTCTTAGGCACACACTTTTTTAACCCACCACGATATTTAAAACTTCTAGAGGTAATACCGACGAAAGAAACAGATCCACAAGTATTAAGCTTCATGAAACTATTTGGCGAAGACGTTCTTGGAAAAGGCGTTGTTATCGCAAAAGACACACCAAACTTTATTGGAAACCGCATCGGTACGTACGGTTTATTAGTAACTCTTCAAGAGATGATAAAACGCGGCTATAGCATTGGGGAAGTTGATTCTGTAACAGGCCCACTTATTGGTCGCCCGAAGAGCGCAACGTTCCGTACATTAGATGTTGTTGGTTTAGATACATTCGTACACGTTGCAAATAACGTATATGAAAACGTACAAGAAGAAGAGCGTGATGTATTTAAAGTACCAGCTTTCATGCATGACATGCTTGATAAAAAATGGCTTGGAAGCAAAACAGGTCAAGGCTTCTTCTTAAAACAAGGAAAAGAAATTTTAGAACTAAATCCTGAAACGATGGAATACGAAGCTCGCAAAAAATTAAAAGCTGCATCTATCGAGTTAAGTAAACAAGAAAAAGGTTTATCGAATAAATTGAAAGCGCTTGTATACGCGAAAGACCGCGCAGGAGAGTTGTTATGGAACATCATCACACCAACTCTTTTATACTCTGCAAAACTTCATAAAGAAATTGCTGACGATATCGTTGCAATTGACCAAGCGATGAAGTGGGGCTTCGGCTGGGAGCAAGGACCATTTGAAGTTTGGGATGCAATCGGCGTTGAAAAGTCCGTTCAAAAGATGGAAGAAAACGGCGTAGTTGTTCCGACTTGGGTGAAAGAAATGTTAGAGAAAGGTTTCACTACTTTCTACAAACACGATAACGGAGATAGCTACTATTACGATAATGGCGAATATAAGCTAATCGAACGTAATAAAAAGGCAATTTCTCTTAAACAATTAAAAGCGAAAAATGGCGTATTAAAGAAAAATAGCGGAGCGAGCTTAATCGATTTAGGCGATGGTATCCTTTGCTTAGAATTCCATTCGAAGAGCAATGCAATCGGTATGGATATTACGCAAATGATTAACTACGCTGTTGATGAAGTAGAAAAGAATTATAAAGGTCTTGTTATCGGTAACCAATCGAAGAACTTCTGCGTTGGTGCGAACCTAGCAATGATCTTAATGGAAGCACAAGATGACAACTACTTTGAAATTGAGTTGGTTGTGAAAAACTTCCAAGATGCAATGACGAAAATTAAATACTCTTCTAAGCCAGTTGTAGCGGCGCCATATGGTATGACGCTTGGCGGAGGTACAGAAGTTTGTTTACCAGCAGCGAGCATTCAAGCTTCTAGTGAGACTTATATGGGCTTAGTAGAAGTAGGTGTTGGCTTAATCCCTGGCGGAGGCGGTAACAAAGAGTTATACATTAAACACTTAAACAAAATGGCAAACGGTGTAGAATTCGACTTACAAAAAGTTGCGAATAAAGTATTCGAATCTGTAGCGATGGCGAAAGTTTCTACATCAGCACAAGAAGCTGTATCGAACAACTTCTTAGGCGATAAAGACGGTATTAGTGTGAATGGTGATCACTTATTATATGATGCGAAACAAAAAGCACTTTCTTTATATGAAGCAGGTTATAAAGCACCTATCCGCAAAAAGATACCAGTTGTTGGTGAGACAGGATATGCAGCGCTTGTACTTGGTGCAGAGGCAATGCATTTATCAGGTTACATTTCTGAACATGATCTGCACATTGCGAAGAAACTGGCATATGTCATTGCGGGCGGAAAAGTGCCGTACGGAACAGAAGTTGATGAGCAGTATTTATTAGATGTAGAACGTGAAGCATTTATTAGCTTAGTAAGTGAGATGAAATCACAAGCAAGAATGCAGCACATGCTTGTAAAAGGAAAACCATTACGTAACTAATAACGAGGGGGAGATATCGTTCATGAGAGAAGCTGTCATTGTTGCGGGAGCAAGAACACCAATTGGAAAAGCAAAGAGGGGTTCATTAAAAACAGTTCGTCCTGACGATCTAGGGGCGTTAGTAGTAAAAGAAACGTTAAAGCGTGCGAATTATGAAGGACCAATTGATGATTTAATTTTCGGTTGTGCGATGCCAGAAGCAGAGCAAGGTTTAAATATGGCTCGTAATATCGGTGGGCTAGCAGGACTTTCTTACGATGTTCCAGCTATTACAATTAACCGTTACTGTTCTTCAGGTTTACAAAGTATCGCTTACGGAGCAGAGCGCATTATGCTTGGTCACTCTGAAGCTGTATTATCAGGCGGAGCGGAATCAATGAGTTTAGTTCCAATGATGGGACACGTTGTTCGTCCGAATAGTCGCCTTGTAGAAGCAGCACCAGAATATTATATGGGTATGGGGCATACAGCAGAGCAAGTTGCTGTGAAATATGGAATTTCTCGTGAAGAACAAGATGCATTTGCAGTAAGAAGTCATCAACGTGCTGCGAAAGCATTAGCTGCAGGGAACTTTGCGGATGAAACAGTATCTGTAGATGTGACGTTACGCTCGGTTGGATCAAACAACAAACTGCAAGAAGAAACAATCATTTTCGCACAAGACGAAGGTGTAAGAGCAGAGACGACGCTAGACATTTTAGGTAAATTACGTCCAGCATTTAACGTTCGCGGTTCTGTAACGGCTGGTAACTCTTCACAAATGAGTGACGGTGCAGCATCTGTACTATTAATGGATCGTGAAAAAGCAGTGAGCGATGGCATGAAGCCACTTGCAAAATTCCGTTCATTCGCAGTAGCTGGAGTACCACCAGAAGTAATGGGAATCGGCCCAATTGCTGCAATTCCGAAAGCGTTAAAATTAGCTGGTTTAGAGCTATCTGATATCGGTCTATTTGAACTAAATGAAGCATTTGCTTCTCAATCTATCCAAGTTATTCGTGAACTTGGTTTAGATGAAGAAAAAGTAAACGTAAACGGCGGTGCAATCGCACTTGGACATCCACTTGGCTGTACAGGAGCAAAACTAACACTATCTCTTATTCACGAAATGAAACGTCGCAACCAACAATTCGGTATCGTAACAATGTGTATCGGTGGCGGAATGGGAGCAGCGGGAGTATTTGAATTACTATAAAAAAAGTGTAAGCGGCTCGCTCAGAATGTGAGGGGGATGGAGCTTCAGACGTAGAGGCGCTTTTTGCCTCGTAGGAAGAAGCGAAGCCACCGAACATTCTAGCCGCTGGAACTGGATTATAAAAAAAGTGCAGGTGGCTTGCTCAGAACAGGAGGGCGTTGGAAGCCCTGACGAAGAGGCGCTTTTTGCCTCACAGGAAGGGATGAAACGACCGACTGTTTTAGCCACCGGAACTGGATTATAAAAAAAGTGCAGGTGGCTTGCTCAGAACAGGAGGGCGTTGGAAGCCCTGACGAAGAGGTGCTTTTTGCCTCACAGGAAGGGATGAAACGACCGACTGTTTTAGCCACCGGAACTGGATTATAAAAAAAGCGCAGGCGGCTCGCTCAGAACAAGAGGGCGCTAAAGCAAAGAATGGAAGCAACAAAGGTTTATAAAAAAATGAGAGCCAGCTTCTTTCAAAATGAGAAAAGCGGCTTATGAAAATATGAAGGAGGAAATTTTCATGGAAAAAACAGTAGGAAATGCGGTTAAAGGCGGTAGCTTTTTAGTAGAGGAAATTACAATTGATCAAGTGTTTACGCCAGAAGATTTTTCATCTGAGCATAAAATGATTGCAAAAACGACAGAGGACTTTATCGTAAATGAAGTTCTTCCGGAGCTTGAATATTTAGAACAACACGAGTTTGATCGTTCTGTGCGTCTTTTAAAAGAAGCTGGTGAACTTGGTTTACTAGGCGCTGACGTACCAGAAGAGTACGGCGGAATTGGTCTTGATAAAGTAAGCTCAGCGTTAATCGCAGAGAAATTCTCGCGCGCTGGTGGTTTTGCAATCACTCACGGTGCTCACGTTGGTATCGGATCGTTACCAATCGTATTATTCGGTAACGAAGAGCAAAAGAAAAAATATTTACCACTACTTGCAACTGGTGAAAAATTAGCGGCATACGCATTAACTGAGCCAGGTTCAGGATCTGACGCATTAGGTGCAAAAACAACTGCACGTTTAAATGCAGAAGGTACGCATTACGTATTAAATGGTGAAAAACAATGGATTACAAACTCTGCATTTGCTGACGTATTTATCGTATACGCAAAAATAGACGGTGAGCACTTCTCAGCATTTATCGTAGAGAAAGACTATGCTGGTGTATCTACAAGCCCTGAAGAGAAGAAAATGGGTATTAAATGTTCTTCAACTCGTACGTTAATTTTAGAAGATGCGTTAGTACCGAAAGAAAACCTACTTGGTGAAATCGGTAAAGGCCATATTATCGCGTTCAACATTTTAAATATCGGTCGTTATAAATTAGGTGTTGGTACAGTTGGATCTGCGAAACGTGCAGTAGAAATTTCAGCACAATATGCAAATCAACGTCAACAATTCAAACAACCAATCGCTCGCTTCCCATTAATTCAAGAGAAACTTGCGAATATGGCAGCGAAAACATATGCAGCTGAAAGCTCTGTATATCGTACAGTAGGTTTATTCGAAAGTCGCATGAGCACATTATCTGAAGAAGAAGTAAAAGACGGTAAAGCAGTAGCAGCTTCTATCGCTGAATATGCAATCGAGTGCTCTTTAAATAAAGTATTCGGTTCTGAAGTGTTAGATTATACAGTAGATGAAGGTGTTCAAATTCACGGTGGTTACGGATTTATGGCAGAGTACGAGATTGAAAGAATGTACCGCGATTCTCGTATTAACCGTATTTTCGAAGGAACGAACGAAATTAACCGCCTAATCGTACCAGGTACGTTCTTACGTAAAGCGATGAAAGGTGAATTACCATTACTACAAAAAGCACAAAAATTACAAGAAGAGTTAATGATGATGATGCCAGAAGAAGTAGGCGATGAGCCATTAGCACTTCAAAAATATTTAGTAAAGAACGCGAAGAAAATCGGTTTAATGGTAGCTGGATTAGCAGCTCAAAAATACGGTAAAGCATTAGATAAAGAGCAAGAAATTCTTGTGAATATCGCTGACATTGTAAGCAATCTTTACGCAATGGAATCAGCTCTTCTTCGTACAGAAAAAGCAATTAAAACAACTGGTCTTGAAAAGAATAAACAAAAAGTGTTATACACTGAAGTATTCTGCCAAGAAGCATTCAACGAAATCGAAGCAGATGCGAAAGAAACACTTATCGCAGTTGAAAATGGCGACATGCTGCGCATGATGTTATCATCATTACGTAAATTAACTCGCCACACACCACTTAACGTAATTCCGAAGAAGCGTGAAATTGCTGCGAAAATTTTAGAAGATGAGCGTTACACAGTTTAATAGATAAGAGAGAACCAGTGGCCTGTTGGCTGCTGGTTTTTTTATCGATGGATTCTTGAGAAGGGCTGTTTTACATATGTATTTGTAAACGGATTTTTTTAATGGAGGTAAAGGAGATGAAGTTAATAAGAGTAGGAACAGTTCATCAGCTCGCATTTTTACCGCGTCTCTTTCCAATTAACTGTTACTTTGTCGAAGAAGAAACAGGATTAACTTTAATTGATGCTGCTTTACCATTTTGTGCAAAGAAGATTTTAGAAGCGGCTCGAAAAATAGGGAAACCGATTACGAATATCGTTATTACACATGCGCATGATGACCATATAGGAGCACTTGATGCTATAAAACAAGAATTGCCGAATGTTCCGGTCTATATTTCTAAAAGAGATGCAAGTTTACTTGAAGGAGATTTGTCACTGCAACTAGGGGAACCAGACACGCAGGTAAAAGTAAGTGTGTCAAAAAGGATAAAGACGATTCCAGATATTCTTCTTCAAGAGGGAGATCAAATAGGTTCCCTTGTAGCGATTGCAGCTCCAGGTCATACACCGGGATCAATGGCGTTTTTAGACATGAGAAATGATGCACTCATTGTTGGAGATGCATTTCAAACGAGAGGCGGGATAGCGGTAGCGGGGCAATTGAAGTGGCTTTTTCCGTTTCCTATGTTTGGTACTTGGGATGCAGAAGTTTCATTAACAAGCGCTCAGAAATTGCTGGAGTATAAGCCGTCTATATTGGCGACGGGGCATGGGAAGATGATTAAAGATCCGTTAGTGCAAATGCAGAAAGCGATTGAAGAAGCGGAAAGGAATTTAATGAGAAAGAGCCTCAAATAATTTTGAGGCTCTTTTTTGCTAGACGATATTTTTTTGTAGGCTTTAGAAATGTATATATCGCTAATACGAAGTTGAAAAACATAAATACGAAAGGGTCTTGGCTTGGATTCGGATCATAATTTTTTTGAGTGTTTGTAAGACATTCTAGTGGTATTTCTAGATGTCTTTTTTTTATGAATATGATTTAAAAAGAATCAAATAATAAATGGTGAATGAACAAAGAAAGGTAGGAGTATTTTATGCAAAACTTAACAGAGCTTGAAGTGGAAAATTTACGTCATTTAATTGGTGGTCATGCGACGATTATTAACAAATTGGACCAGTATGCACAGGCTTGTACAGATCCACAGCTAAAGCAAATGCTACAAAAGGATGCACAAGATGCACGAAATACGAAACAGCAATTAATGACTTTTCTAGGATAGGAGGAAGAGAGAAATGAATGAAAAAGATATGGTAAATGATTATTTAGCAGGGTTAAACTCAAGTTTAACAAGTTATGCAAATTATATTTCTCAGTCTGATAACGAACAGTTACATCAAACGTTAATTCAAATTCGTAATCAAGATGAGATGCGTCAACGTAATATGTATGAATATGCAAAGCAAAAAAGTTATTACAAGCCGGCAGCACCTGCTAATCCAATGATTGTGCAGCAATTGAAAAGTCAATTAAGTGCGGAATAGTGTGATGAATGAAACGAGCGAATGGATTCGCTCGTTTTTTTGTTTGGTATATGTCAATAAATACATAATAAATATTTTTTCAGTTGTAACAAATATGACGAAAATTAAATATAACAATTCACAAAAAGGACAAAAACTTTGCTCAATATTTCACAAAGTATCCATGGTTTCTATCGTGAGAACCTCTATAATTAGGGGTGTAAAGAACGAAAGAAATAGACTACATGATCAATTAGGAGAGATTGCTATGAATAGAAACACAAGAAAAATTGCAATTATCGGTACTGGATTAGTTGGATCAAGCTGTGCGTATTCCATTGTAAACCAAGGGATTTGCGAAGAGCTATTGTTAATTGATATAAATCATGAACGTGCAGTTGGAGAAGCGATGGATTTATCGCACTGCATTAACTTTACAAATACAAGAACAAAAGTATATGCCGGAAGCTATGAAGACTGCAAAGATATGGACATTGTTATTATTACAGCAGGACCAGCGCCGAAGCCTGGACAAAGTCGTTTAGACACTTTAGGAGCCAGCGCTAAGATTATGGAGGGTGTTGTTGGCGGCGTAATGGAAAGTGGATTTGATGGCATTTTTTTACTCGCATCGAACCCAGTTGACATTATTACATATCAAGTGTGGAAGCTATCTGGATTACCTAGAAATCGTGTGATTGGTACAGGTACATCACTAGATTCTTCTCGCTTAAGAACAATTTTATCTGAAATGTTACATGTAGATCCTCGTAGTATTCATGGGTATTCATTAGGAGAACATGGTGATTCTCAAATGGTTGCTTGGTCTCACGTAACTGTTGGTGGAAAACCGATTTTACAAATTTTAGAAGAGAAAAAAGACCAATTTGGTGAAATAGATTTAGATGAAATTGTTGAGAAGACTGCAAAAGCTGGATGGGAAATTTATAAGCGCAAAGGAACTACTTATTACGGAATCGGAAATTCTTTAGCTTATATTGCTCGCTCAATTTTCAATGATGATCACCGTGTTATCGCTGTTTCAGCTATTTTAGATGGTGAATATGGCGAATACGATATTTGTACAGGAGTACCAGCAATTATTACTAGAGATGGTATAAGAGAAGTGGTAGAACTAAACTTATCAGAAGATGAAGAAAGTCGCTTTGCAAAATCAAACGATGTTTTACGCGATTATATGAAAACAATTGGTTACTAAATTATAGGAGAAGGTGAAACAAATGAAGGAATATATAATGTCTCGTGTGTTTAAAGCTTCTGCCGGAATCGCACAGGGTATTTTCGTATCCCTTGGAATTGGTTTACTGATCGAAAATATAGGAAGAATTGTTGATATACCATTACTTATTACAATCGGAGTCGTTGCAAAATCACTTATGGCACCAGCAATTGGAGCCGGGATTGCCTTTATGCTCGGTGCAAACGGACTCGTAATTTTCTCAGCGATGGTAGCTGGAGCAATTGGAGCAGGTTCCATTTCAATTACTGAAGCTGGTCTCATCATTAAAACAGGTGAACCAATCGGTGCATTATTAACAGCGACTTTAGCAGTTTATATTGGTAAACGATTAAGCGGAAAAACTGCTTTAGATATGATGCTCGTTCCATTTGCAGCAATATTAGGTTCTGGTTTAGTCGGTATTTGGTTAGCTCAAAATATTAGCCCAGTTTTAAATGCAGTTGGAGCATTCATTAAAGATAGTTCAGCTGGTAGCCCGTTCGTCGCTTCTATCGTGATTGCTGTAGTTTGGGGACTGTTACTTATCTCTCCAGCTTCATCAGCTGCGTTAGCGATAGCGCTTAGCTTAGACGGTGTTGCAGGTGGTGCAGCACTTGCAGGATGTGTTGCTCAATTTATCGGATTCTCTGTTATTTCAGCGAAAGAAAATAATTTAGGTGGCATATTAGCCCAGGCACTTTGTACTCCAAAAGTGCAGTTACCGAACATTACTAAAAATCCAATGATTCTCGTCCCAACTGTCGTCGCCAGTGCAATAGTTGGCCCAGTATCGGCACTAATTTTCCAACTGGAAGCAGGAAAAGAAATTGCAGGTCTTGGATTAAGCTCTCTTATCGCACCAATTAATTTAATTTCCAGCCAAGGGTGGGAAGTTGTCCCAGCGATGGTAATCACTTATATCATCATTCCAGTAGCTGTTTCTTATATACTGTACATTGCTCTTAAAAAAGCAGGTCGTATTCATTCTGGTGATATGACTGTACCGCAATCTTAATTTGAAAATCTCCTTAATATAGAGAAAAGCAGACTGAAGCCACAGTCTGCTTTTTTACATTTTTTGATTTTGTTTTACTGGAACACGTACGGTTTCTTTTGCTAATAATAGCTGAACACCAAAGTATAGTACGCTTGCAAGCATCATTCCAGAAATGGCGTCTACAAATGCATGCTGCTTCGTAAATAATGTTGATAAAATAATAAGCGTACCGAAGAAAGTAAGGATGTAATATTCCAAAGTATGCTGTTCTCTACGCTTAAAGGCAGCTAACATAATTACAAATGTCGTAAGGACATGAATGCTTGGGAAACAGTTTACTGGTTGATCAATACTATAAATATAGCGGACTAGTTCGGAAAATACATCTGTTCCAACGACGGTTGGGCGTGGTACAGTTGTCTGCCAAAAAAAGTAAATCGAAAAACAAGCAAGTTTTCCAAGAATTACACTACTTAAAGTGACATAATATTGCTTTCGATCAGCAAAACAGTAATAAATAAGTGCACCGTATAAGTATGGAAACCAAAGTAAGTAAGGAATAATAAATGCTTTCACAAATGGAATCCAATCATCTACTACAGTTGTGACATCTACTGCGTGAACAGTAGATTTATTTAATACGTCGTAAAGGGGACTTACGAGTACGAGTAGAAGTATATAACTTAACGGAAGAAGAGATGAAAGTTTAAATTTCTTCATGATAATCTCCTATGTTTTAGTAATGTAAATAAATTCAATTGATTATAATATAGAAAATCCAATTGGGCTATCGATTTTACTTACATTTTCTTGAATTCACCTTACATTTTTGTCACTTGACTTAAAAGAGGGGGAGGGTGCTATATGAAGCGTTCACTGTATTTCTTAGTTTTTATATTGTTATGCCTAGTGAGTACTGGGTGTGCAAAGGATAAAGAAGGAGAGAATTTAGAATATAACGGGAGAGCACTCGTCATTGGAGTTGTTGGTGAAAAGCCGA
This sequence comes from Bacillus sp. 41-22, assembly GCF_025809295.1. Lineage (NCBI taxonomy): Bacteria > Bacillati > Bacillota > Bacilli > Caryophanales > Bacillaceae > Bacillus > Bacillus sp. 41-22. The sequence continues at coordinate 4,773,990 of NZ_CP084035.1, read as the reverse complement.
AAGATACATTTAGAAATATAAAGTTTGAAAAAGTGAAGTTAGAGGAATTGGAAAAGAAAGCTAAGGAAGTGGATGGTTTTCTAATAATGAAAGATCACTTTCAAGAAGCCTCAACAGAGCAGTATAAAGATGTATTTTCATCGCTAAAGAAACCAGTATTTTTTATTGGTTTACAAGATAAATCATATTCAACTTTTATTACAAAAGGGATAGAGTATAACAGTGCACGAAAAGATGTAAATGCTATGTACGCGCAAGGTTTTGCAAATATTGGAAGTGGCGAAGGGCAACAATGGGGAGTAGGTTTATTGAATGGTGGAAATACAGAAGAAAGTATTCATAATATGTATATAGTAGTATTTCAAACCATTTCGGACTATTTAAGTCGATGATGAAGGAGCCTGTAAAAGGACTTCTTATTTTTTAAATAAAGTGAAACTTTAATCAGTGGGGGGTGTCCATCCCCCACTGATTATTAGCCCGCACCAATCGGGCTTTTACGGGCAGTTATCTCCCACCTAACTTCCTCGCATTTGCCGAATTTCGAGGTGGGAGTCTTACTGCCCGCAAATAGCGGGATAAACGTTTGTTTAAGATATATGTTCGGTATAGAAAATCATGTATTCCAAAGGTGATATAGAAAAACATGAAATTAATCAAACGTTTGTTTAAGAGGTATGTTCGGTATGGAAGAATTCATGTATTCCAAAGGTTGGGGTAGAAAAACATGAAATTAATCAAACGTTTGTTTAAGGTATATGTTCGGTATAAAAGAATCTACGTATTCTGAAGGTTGAGGTAGAAAAATATGAAATTAATCAAACGTTTGTTTAAGATATATGTTCGGCGTGGGATGAGAAAAAATTTTTAAAAAATTATATATTTATTTTTTCTTAATAAATGGCGGAAAAATAAGAAAAATTAGCAGGATTATTAAAAATTATCACGAAATAAGTAAAAGTTTAGCGAATAATCGTTTGAAATAATAAAATGTTTTCTATATGATAAAGGTAAAGGTTAGTAAAAAAGTAGGTGAATTTATGACAGTAACATTTTATTCATATCCAAAATGTGGCACATGTCAAAAAGCAAAGAAATGGTTTGAGGCAAACGATGTAGCATATGAGATGATTCATATTGTTGAAAATCCACCGTCAAAAGAAGATTTACGTAATTTACATGAGAAAAGTGAATTACCATTAAAAAAATTCTTTAATACAAGTGGAATGCGTTACCGCGAACTTGGTTTAAAAGATAAGTTAAAGGATGCAAGCGAAGACGAAATGTATGAGCTTTTAGCATCTGATGGCATGTTGATTAAACGTCCAATTGTAACAGATGGAACGAGTGTAACACTTGGTTTTAACGAAGAGCAGTTTGAAAGTGTGTGGAAAAAGTACCAATAAGGTATTTTTACATAATTAATACATTCACTGGAGGTACAGTCATGAGCATTCCAAATAATTTACGTTACTCTGAAGAACACGAATGGGTAAAAACAGAAGGTAATGCGGTTGTTATCGGTATTACTCATTTTGCGCAAGGTGAGTTAGGCGATATCGTATTCGTTGAACTTCCTGAAGTAGGTGCAACAATCCAAGCTGACGAGCCATTCGGAAGCGTAGAATCTGTTAAAACAGTTTCTGAATTATACGCACCTGTAAGTGGTAAAGTTGTAGCAGTAAACGAAGAATTAAGTGACCAACCAGAACTAGTTAACGAATCTCCATACGAGGGTGCATGGATGGTTAAAGTTGAACTTTCTGATGCAAGCCAAGTTGAGAAGTTATTAACTGCAGAAAAATATGCAGAAATGACAAACCAAGACTAATTATAGTCGAAGAAAAAGGACAGCCTTTGTGCTGTCCTTTTTTATGTTGTGTACATAATGAATTTAAAAACATATATATTAATTATTATGTAGGAGAACGTTTTTGAAAAACTTTTTTCATGTAGGCTTCATGCTGAGCAAGCCGCTTGAGCTTTTCTTTTGCAAAAATAAACAGGAAACAACATGAAAATAACGAATATACTATATACTAAGTTAAAGGTTGTATAGTATATGGTGATCGGGTGATGACATATGATTTATGTGGAAAAAGTCATTATTGTAGAAGGTAAATCGGATAGAAGAAAGATTGAATCTATTATTCGTGAACCAGTGGAAATTGTTTGTACAAATGGTACAATTGGTTTGTCGAAAATGGATGAGCTCATTGATCAATTTTTTGATAAGGACGTATATGTGCTAGTGGATGCTGATGATGCAGGAGAAAAGTTAAGGAAACAATTCCGAAAAGAATTTCCGCAAGCAGAGCATATTTATATTGATCGCTCGTATCGCGAGGTGGCGACTGCACCTTCTTCACATTTAGCAAATGTATTATGGGGAGCAGACATTGACGTTTATACAGAATATTTACGGTAAGGAATGATAGAAGTGATTGATTGGACAGGTGCCGAAGCTACAGCCCTAATAGGAAATGAAGAAAAAACAGTGTTATATGTGTATACACCAATGTGTGGAACATGCCAATTGGCAAAGAAGATGTTAACGGTCGTTGAGATGACGATTGAAGATTTGAAAATTGGAATGTTAGATTTAAATTATGCCCCGCATTTAGCGAAAGAGTATGGGATAGAAAGTGTACCGTGTTTACTTATTTTTGAAAATGGGACACTGATGAAGAAAATATATGCATTTCATTCGGTTGAATATTTATATACGGAATTAAAGTAGGCGGCAAAGTTTTTGCCGCCTCGACATATTTCTTGGGAAATATGTCGACATGCGTGATAGATACAGTATTTGTCGAGCGAAAATAACAGGATTGCCCTTTAATAAGAGGGAATGGTATGTAATAGAAAGTGATATGAGGGATGTGGTTTAGGATGAAATTATATTCTTTGCTTCAATCATTTGTAAATTACGCTAATGGTCAATATCATTTAGAACCGCTTTTAAGGCAAGGAGAAAGAACTGTTAATTTTCGTTTTGGAGATGAATGCTGTTCGTTACAAATTTCAAGAGATTATATAGAACTTTTGAAAGAGGCGAGAGGAACGGAACAAATCGTTTGTTTAGAGGAAGAGGATGTACAAAAGTTAGTGACTGGAAATATGAGGTTGCAAAAGTTAATGAGTGATGGACGGGTACAATATTCTGGAACGTATCGAACGATGTTATTAGTTGAATCGATGTTTCATATATGTAAACCGATGTCAGTCGGAGCTTAAAATTCTGAAGTTTCTTTTTTTACGAAAATTTCTGTTGACAGAGCGTGTGGATATTGATACAATTCAATTCATAAAATATAGACAATTTCATAAATTTTAAATCAGACGAAAATTTAATCTGATTTCTCTTATTAAGAGAGGTGGAGGGACTGTGCCCTGTGAAGCCCGGCAACCGTCAACTTATGTTGAAATGGTGCCAATTCCTGCAAAGCAAATGCTTTGAGAGATGAGAGAGAGGGATAATGTTGTTATATACGCATATAAACCTTTCTGCTTCTCTAGAAGCGGAAAGGTTTTTTGTTGTTTGAATGCGGAGGACATTCAAATAATAAGAGGAGCTATAACGATGGACTACACGCATGAAAAATAAAAAAATGCGGAGTCTATCCAAAGTTTTATGAAATCTAGCTCCAGCGGCTAGAACAGTCGGTCGTTTCATCCCTTCCTATGAGGCAAAAAGCGCCTCTACGTCTGGGATTCCAACGCCCTCTTGTTCTAAGCGAGCCGCTTGCGCTTTTTATTTAAAAAAGGGGTGAACATCATGATCTTATTAGAAAATGTAAAGAAAATATATAAGGCAAAAAGCGGTGATGTCACTGCTGTAGATAACGCCAACTTAAAAGTAGATAAGGGTGAAATATTTGGTGTTATTGGATATAGTGGCGCTGGGAAAAGTTCGTTAATCAGATTGTTTAATCAGTTAGAGAAACCAACTTCTGGCCAAATTACAATTGCGAATCGTGTGATTTCAGCGATTACTGGAAATGAACTTCGTAAGGCAAGACAAGAAATCGGAATGATTTTTCAGCATTTCAACTTACTTTGGTCACGAACTGTGCGTGAAAATATCGCATTCCCACTTGAAATTGCAGGTGTCGATAAGGCGGAGAGAAGAAAACGTGTCGATGAGTTAATTCATCTTGTTGGATTAGAAGGAAGAGGAGACGCGTACCCATCTCAGCTAAGTGGTGGACAAAAGCAGCGCGTCGGGATTGCAAGAGCGTTAGCAAATAATCCACAAGTACTTTTATGTGATGAAGCAACGTCAGCTCTTGATCCGGAAACGACAGATCAAATTTTAGATTTATTGTTAGATATTAATAAGCGTCTCGGCTTAACAATTGTATTGATTACGCATGAGATGCACGTTATTCGCAAAATTTGTAATCGAGTTGCTGTAATGGAAAAAGGGAAGATCGTAGAAACGGGTCCAGTACTTGACGTATTCCGTAATCCACAGCAAGACATTACAAAACGATTTGTACAGCAGTTAACTGATTCTGAAGATACAAATGAAACGATTGAAAGTTTAATAGAAAAGTATCCAGATGGAAAAGTAATTCGTTTGCAGTTTGTCGGTGAAGCGGTAGAAAGACCGGTACTTCAAAGGTTAATGCAGCGCGGTGATATAGAAGTTAGCATTTTGCAAGGAAATATCGCGCAAACGAATAACGGATCTTACGGAAGTTTAGTCGTTCATTTAAATGGTGAAGAAACAGCGATCCAGCAAGCAATAGAAGGGATTCATCAAGATCAAGTAGAGCTGGAGGTGATTGCACATGGATAAGTTAATCGCAAATATTGATTGGAATCAAATGTTAGAAGCAACTGGTGAAACGTTATATATGACGGCAATCGCAGCACTTGCCACATTTGTTTTAGGACTTATTTTAGGACTATTACTCTTTATGACAGCGAAAGATAATTTATGGGAAAATAAAGCGATTAATACGGTGATTGGAGCGTTCGTAAACATTTTCCGTTCTATACCGTTCATCATTTTAATTATTTTATTAATCCCGTTCACAAAGATTCTTCTTGGAACAATACTCGGAGCGAGTGCAGCGCTGCCAGCTTTAATTATTGGAGCGGCACCATTTTACGCGAGAATGGTTGAAATCGCGCTTCGTGAGATTGATAAAGGTGTAATTGAAGCTTCAAAAGCGATGGGAGCAAAAACAAGCACAATTATTTTGAAGGTGTTAATTCCAGAATCGTTACCAGCGTTAGTATCTGGTATTACGGTTACGACTATTGCTTTAGTAGGCTATACAGCAATGGCAGGTGTTGTTGGTGCTGGTGGTCTTGGAACACTTGCTTACTTAGAGGGATTCCAGCGTGGAAATAACGATGTAACAATCGTTGCGACAATTTGTGTATTACTCGTTGTATTTTTAATTCAGTGGATTGGTGATAGTTTAACGACTCGAATAGATAAAAGATAATGAAAACAGGGGGATATTTCAAATGAAAAAATTATTACTTACAGCACTTATTTCAACTTCAATTTTTGGGTTAGCTGCTTGTGGCGGGAAAGATAAAGATGAAAAGAAACTTGTTGTTGGTGCTTCTAACGTACCGCACGCTGAAATTTTAGAAAAGGCAAAACCGTTACTTGAGAAAAAAGGAATTGAGCTAGAAATTAAAAAATTCCAAGACTACGTATTACCAAATAAATCGTTAGCGGATAAGGAATTAGATGCAAACTACTTCCAGCACATTCCGTATTTAGAAAAAGAGATTAAAGATAAGAAATATGATTTTGAAATAGCAGGAAAAATTCATTTAGAACCGATTGGTGTGTATTCTCAAAAATATAAGAGCTTAAAAGAACTTCCAAACGGGGCGACAATTATTATGAGTAATTCTGTTACTGATCATGGTCGTGGTTTAGCAATTTTACAAAAAGAAGGCATTTTAAAAATTAAAGACGGAGTAGAGCCAGTTAAAGCAACTCCAAAAGATATTGCGGATAATCCGAAAAACTTAAAGTTCAAAACAGATATCGAGCCTGGTTTATTGCCACAAGTGTATAACAATAAAGAAGGCGATGCGGTTCTAATTAATTCTAACTATGCAATTGATGCGAAATTAAACCCAGAAAAAGACGCGATTGCAATTGAAGGAAATGATTCTCCATACGCAAACGTAGTAGCTGTTCGTAAAGGCGATAAAGATAAAAAAGAGATTAAAGCTCTTATAGAAGTACTGCATTCTAAAGAAATTGAAGACTTTATTACTAAAGAATATAAAGGGGCAGTTGTTCCTGTAAAAGAATAATTGCGGAAAAAGGGCTGGTGTATGCCGGTCCTTTTTTTACTACATAAATATAGGGGAGAAAAGGGGACATCATATGAAAAAGATTCTATTGTCAGTTGTTACAGCACTGTCTGTATTTACATTAGCTGCTTGCGGGGGGAAAGATGAGAATAAGCTTGTCGTTGGCGCTTCTAATATACCGCACGCTGTTATTTTAGAAAAGGCACAGCCAATATTAGAGAAAAAGGGCATTAAGTTAGAGATAAAAAAATTCCAGGATTATGTTTTACCAAATAAGGCATTAGCTGATAAAGAAATCGATGCAAATTATTTTCAACATATCCCTTATTTAGATAAAGAGATTCAAGAAAAAGGATACAAAATTGTAAATGCAGGAAAAATTCATTTAGAGCCAATGGGCATTTATTCTAAGAAATATAAAAGCTTAAAAGAACTTCCAGATGGCGGAACAGTTATTATGAGTAATAACGTAGCGGAGCGTGGCCGTATGCTCGCATTGTTACAAAAAGGCGGCGTTATTAAATTAAAAGACGGTGTAGATGTTGTTAAAGCAACAGTAAAAGATGTTGTAGAAAATCCGAAAAATTTAAAGTTTAAAACAGATGTAGAACCTGGACTTTCACCCAAGCTGTACGAAAACAATGAAGGTGATGCTTTATTTATTAATTCAAACTACGCAATTGATGCGAAATTAAATCCAACAAAGGATGCAATTGCAATTGAAGGATCAGACTCTCCTTATGCAAATATTATCGCAGTTCGTAAAGGTGACGAGAAGAAAAAAGAAATTAAAGAGTTAGTAGACGTATTGCATTCAAAAGAAATTCAAGACTTTATCAATAAAGAATATAAAGGTGCTGTACTTCCAGTAAATGAATAGGTGCTGGGAAGGACTGGGAATAACCCAGTCCTTTTTTCTTTATATATATAAGAAGAAAGGTGTATCATAAGAGGATGTAAAGGAAATACTTATATACATTTGTGAAAAAATTGTTACATTTTCTTAGTGTTTGCGATATCATTTTATTTGATATAAGATTAGAATGAGAATAAAATGAGAATATGAACGTTTTAGTAATTTTTAAAATGTATATAGAGGATTAATGGAGGTATTGAGATGGCTGGTTCTACATTAACGGTTAAAGACTTACACGTATCAATCGATGGCAAAGAAATTTTAAAAGGTGTAAACCTTGAAGTAAAAGGTGGAGAAATCCACGCAATTATGGGACCTAACGGAACAGGTAAATCAACTTTATCTTCTGCGATTATGGGTCACCCAAAGTATGAAGTAACAGAAGGTAGCATCATCATCGACGGTGAAGATGTATTAGAAATGGAAGTAGATGAGCGTGCGCTAGCAGGTCTATTCTTAGCAATGCAATATCCAAGTGAAATTAGCGGAGTAACAAACGCGGACTTCTTACGTTCTGCAATTAATGCACGTCGTGAAGAAGGCGATGAAATTTCTCTTATGAAATTTATCCGTACTTTAGATAAAAACATGGAATTCCTAGAAATGGATCCAGAAATGGCACAACGTTACTTAAACGAAGGTTTCTCTGGTGGAGAGAAAAAACGTAACGAAATTCTTCAATTAATGATGATTGAGCCAAAAATCGCAATCTTAGATGAAATCGACTCAGGTCTTGATATCGATGCATTAAAAGTTGTATCTAAAGGTATTAACCAAATGCGCGGCGAAGAGTTCGGCTGCCTAATGATTACGCATTACCAACGTTTATTAAACTACATCACTCCAGACTTCGTTCACGTTATGATGAACGGTCGTATCGTTAAATCTGGTGGCCCTGAGCTTGCACAACGTCTAGAAGCTGAAGGTTACGACTGGATTAAAAAAGAATTAGGTATTGAAGACGAAACAGCAGAGCAAGAAGCGTAAGAGAGGAGCATAAACATGACAATCGGTACATTACCTTTCGATCAAGAAACAATCCGTCAGCGCGCAAGCGAAGTAAACGAAGCTGCTTGGTTGACTGAGTTCCGCTTACAAGCTCTTGCACAAGCAACTGAACTTCCAATGCCAACGCCTGATAAAACGAAAATTGAAAAATGGGACTTTATCGGAAAAGGCGACGCTGCTAAGCAAGAGCCTGTAAGTTCTTTAACAGAGCTTCCAGAAGCAGTGAAAAACTTAATCGATGAAAATAACAGCGTATTAGTACAACGTACTGGTACAACTGCTTTCGTTTCTTTAGCAGACGAAGCAAAAGAAAAAGGTGTTATTTTTACAGACATCGTAACAGCTGCAACAGAGCATGCTGAATTAGTACAAAAGTACTTAATGAAAGACGGCGTGAAAGTAGACGAGCATCGTCTAACTGCACTTCATGCTGCATTAATCAACGGCGGTGCATTCGTATATGTTCCGAAAAACGTTGTTCTTGAAACTCCACTTCAAGCTGTATTCTTAGTAGACGGCGAAGAAGCTAACGTATATAACCACGTATTATTCGTAGCTGATGCGAACAGTACTGTAACATATGTAGAAAACTACGTTGCAAATGAAAATGCTAAAGGTATTGCAAATATCGTAGCAGAAGTAATCGTGGAACAAGGCGCACAAGTGAAATTCGGTGCGGTTGATCTATTAGCAAAAGACGTAACAACTTACGTTAACCGCCGCGGAATTGTTGGACGCGACGGCCGCATTGATTGGGCTCTAGGCCTTATGAATGACGGAAATACAATCTCAGAGAACGTTACGAACTTAATGGGCGACGGATCATATGCTGATACAAAAACAGTAACAATTGGTCGTGGTAACCAAACACAAAACTTTACAACTAAAGTTGTTCACTTCGGTAAACACTCTGAAGGTTGGATTTTAAAACACGGTGTACAAAAAGATAGTGCAACATCTATCTTTAACGGAATTGGTAAGATTGAACACGGTGCATCTAAATCAAATGCACAACAATCTTCTCGCGTTCTTATGTTAGATGAGAAAGCTCGCGGTGATGCAAACCCAATTCTTTTAATCGACGAAGATGATGTAATGGCAGGTCACGCAGCTTCAGTAGGCCGCGTAGATCCATACCAATTATACTACTTGATGAGCCGTGGGATTCCAAAACGCGAAGCAGAACGTTTAGTCATCCATGGATTCTTAGCACCTGTAGTAAATGAGCTTCCAATTGAAGGAGTAAAGGCACAGCTTGTTGAGGTAATTGAAAGGAAAGTTCGCTAATGAATATTCATGAAATACGCAAACAGTTTCCAATTCTTGATCAAAAAGTGAACGGCAAACAACTTGTTTATTTCGATAGTGCAGCAACTTCTCAAAAACCAATTCAAGTCATTGAAACGTTAGAACGTTATTATAAAGAATATAATTCTAACGTGCATCGCGGTGTTCATACGCTCGGTACGAAAGCTACCGACGCGTATGAAGGTGCACGTGAGAAAGTTCGCAAGTTTATTAATGCGAAATCAATGGAAGAGATTATTTTCACGCGCGGAACGACAACTGCATTAAATACAGTAGCAGCTAGCTATGGTCTTGATAATGTAAAAGAAGGCGATGAAATCGTCATCTCTTACATGGAGCACCATAGTAACATCATTCCGTGGCAACAAGTTGCGAAGAAAACTGGTGCAACTTTAAAATACCTTCCGCTTCAACTAGACGGTACAATTTCTTTAGAAGATGTTCGTCAAACAGTTACACCGAATACAAAAATCGTTTCTATCATGCACGTTTCTAACGTACTTGGAACGATTAACCCTGTAAAAGAAATCGGAGCAATCGCACATGAAAACGGTGCAATCATGATCGTTGATGGAGCACAAAGTGCACCTCATATGAAAGTGGATGTACAAGATTTAAACTGTGATTTCTACGCATTATCTGCTCATAAGATGTGCGGACCAACAGGTGTCGGCGTATTATATGGTAAGAAAGAATTGCTAAACAATATGGAACCAATTGAATTTGGTGGTGAAATGATTGATTTCGTAGACTTACAAGAGTCTACTTGGAAAGAGCTTCCGTGGAAGTTCGAAGCAGGTACACCGATTATCGGTAATGCAATCGGACTTGGTGCGGCAATTGATTTCCTAGAAGAAATCGGTCTTCATAATATTGAAAAGCATGAACATGAATTAGCGCAATACGCTTTAGAGAGACTATCAGAAGTAGATGGCGTTACAATTTATGGTCCAAAGCATCGCGCTGGTCTAGTTACATTTAATATTGAAGACGTACATCCTCACGATGTAGCAACTGTATTAGATGTAGAAGGCATTGCGGTTCGCGCAGGACATCACTGTGCACAACCGCTTATGAAGTGGCTAAAAGCTTCTTCTACAGCACGTGCGAGCTTCTATTTATATAATACAAAAGAAGAAATTGATACATTTGTTGAATCACTAATCAAGACAAAGGAGTATTTCACAAATGTCATTTAATAATTTAGATACGTTATATCGTCAAGTTATTATGGATCATTATAAAAATCCTCGTAACCATGGCGTGTTAGAAGATAGTGTTACCGTTAACTTGAACAATCCAACTTGCGGCGATCGTATTCAACTTACGATGAAAGTAGAAGAGGGTATTGTACAAGAAGCGAAGTTTGAAGGCGAAGGATGTTCAATTTCAATGTCTTCAGCTTCAATGATGACACAAGCAGTAAAAGGAAAGAAAATTGAAGAGGCCCTTAAGCTTTCTAAAATTTTCTCTGACATGATGCTAGGAAAAGAGTATGATGACAGCATTGATTTAGGAGATATTGAAGCATTACAAGGCGTATGCAAGTTCCCGGCACGTATTAAATGTGCAACATTAGCGTGGAAAGCGTTAGAAAAGGGCTTAAACGAAGATAAGTAATGTTAAAGGTTCCTAAAAACGAGGTTATATAAGGAGGGACACACCAACATGGCGAAGCAACTGCCAGATATCGGCGATTATAAATATGGTTTCAAGGATAAAGACGTTTCGATTTTCCGTGCTGGACGCGGTTTAACAAAAGAAATCGTTGAAGAGATTTCACGTATGAAAGAAGAACCACAGTGGATGTTAGACTTCCGTTTAAAATCACTGGATAAGTTCTATGAAATGCCAATGCCACAATGGGGCGGCGACTTAAACGACTTAGATTTCGATGAAATTACGTACTACGTAAAACCATCTGAGAAATCTGAGAAGTCTTGGGATGAAGTACCTGAGGAAATTAAAGCGACATTTGATAAATTAGGTATTCCTGAAGCTGAGCAAAAATATTTAGCTGGTGTATCTGCACAGTACGAATCTGAAGTTGTATACCACAACATGAAAGAAGACCTAGAAGATCTAGGAGTCGTCTTCAAAGATACAGATAGCGCATTAAAAGAGAACGAAGATATTTTCCGTGAGCATTTCGGAAAAGTAATCCCACCAACAGACAACAAATTCTCTGCATTAAACTCTGCAGTTTGGTCTGGTGGATCATTCATCTACGTTCCAAAAGGTATTAAAGTTGATACACCACTTCAAGCGTATTTCCGTATTAACTCTGAAAATATGGGACAATTCGAGCGTACGCTTATCATCGTAGACGAAGGCGCACACGTACACTACGTAGAAGGTTGTACAGCACCTGTTTACACGACTAACTCACTTCATAGTGCGGTAGTAGAAATCATCATTAAGAAAGATGCATATTGCCGTTATACAACAATCCAAAACTGGGCGAACAACGTATACAACCTAGTTACAAAACGTGCGGTTTGTGAAGAAAACGCAACGATGGAATGGATTGACGGTAACATCGGATCTAAATTAACGATGAAATACCCAGCAGTTATCTTAAAAGGCGAAGGCGCTCGTGGTTTAACATTATCTATCGCGATTGCTGGTAAAGGCCAACACCAAGATGCTGGTGCGAAAATGATTCACTTAGCACCAAACACGTCTTCAACAATCGTTTCTAAATCGATTGCGAAGCATGGTGGTAAAGTAACTTACCGTGGTATCGTACAATTCGGACCAAAAGCGAAAAACTCTCGCTCTAACATCGAGTGTGACACGTTAATCATGGATAACCAATCTACATCTGATACAATTCCTTACAACGAAATCAAAAACGATTACGTTTCACTTGAGCACGAAGCGAAAGTATCTAAAGTATCAGAAGAACAATTATTCTACCTAATGAGCCGCGGTATTTCTGAGCAAGAAGCTACAGAAATGATCGTAATGGGCTTCATCGAGCCATTCACTCGCGAACTTCCAATGGAATACGCAGTTGAAATGAACCGTCTAATCAAGTTTGAGATGGAAGGTTCTATTGGTTAATATTTAAAAGTGAAAGCGGCTCGTTCAGAATGTGAGGGGGATGGAGCTTCTGACGTAGAGGAGCTTTTTGCCTCATAGGAAGAAGTGAAGCCACCGAACATTCTATCCGCTGGAACTGGATAATATATGTATGAAGAAAGCGCCCTGCATAGCAGGGCGCTTTTTTATGTTGTATATTCGGGTTCGACTGTAAGATACCCGGGTGGGTGTTTAATGAAATATATCGACGATTATTTCAATATATCAGCGGTTCGACAAGGAATATCGATTTGTCGACAAAGTAAGACAAAAGAAATCCCTCATATCCCCCTCAACATTTAAATACGAGAGGAGCACCTATATGGAAGTAAGACAAAGATACTGACAAATCTCCTCCCCCCACCAACTAGAATCATTTCACAAAAATTCCCCCTCAAACTAATCAACAGACTAGAAAAAGTAATATGAAGTTTTCCATATTAAAAGGGCAATCTTTGGCTTTTTCTTATAATGCGAGTACAATGTAGAATAGCAAGAAAAGACGAAAAGTATTTACAGGATTATTGCGTACGTATAGCGTAAATGGCAGTAAGGAACTGAGAGGAGGTTTTTTCTCTGAATATAAATAAAGAAACAATCATCCACCTTTATCATACAAACGATATACATAGTCATTTTGAAAATTGGCCGCAAATTTCTCGGTTTGTACAAGGGGAGAAAAGGCGAAGACAGGAAGCGGGAGAGACTGTTTTAACTGTGGATATTGGCGATCATGTGGATCGTTTTCATAGTATTTCGGAAGCGACAAATGGACTTGGGAATACAAAATTATTAAATGAGGCGTTATATGATTATGTAACGATCGGAAATAATGAAGGAATTACATTGGCGAAAGAGCATTTGAATCGTCTATATGATGATGCTGGGTTTGAGGTGCTCGTAGCGAATTTATTTGAAAAAGAAGGTGTACGTCCAGCGTGGGCGCAGCCTTATAAATTACATACAACGACAGATGGGATTACAATTGCCTTTATTGGATTAACGGTAGCTTATCCAGAGTTTTATCATATGTTAGATTGGCATATTGAAGATCCAATCATCCATTTAGAGTCTATTTTAGAAGAAGTTAAGGATACAGCTCATATTACTGTTGTGCTTTCTCATCTTGGAAAAAGTATGGATGAGTATATGGCGGAGCATTATGATATAGATGTTATTTTAGGGGCACATACGCATCATTTATTTGAGCGCGGTGTTCTTGTGGATAATACTTTGCTTTGCTGTTGTGAAAAGTGGGGACATTACGTTGGTCACGTTCAGCTTACTGTGGATAAAGAGACGAAGAGACTGTTGAAAAAAGACGGTAGAGCGATTAAGACAGAACGGTTAGGTGCTTATAGCGAGCCGTTATCCACAATTGAAATGCTAAAGGAAGAAAGTAAACAGATAATGGCTGAGCCTGTCGTTCATTTAAAAGAATCATTGCCGGTTGATTGGTTTAAGGAGACGACGTTTTCTCATATGTTGGCAAGTGCACTTAAAGAGTGGTGTAATGCGGATGTTGGGATGGTGAATGCTGGTGTACTTCTTGAGGGATTAAATGAAGGTGTTGTGACGCGCGGAGATATTCACAGAATTTGTCCACATCCAATTAATCCATGTTTATTAAAAGTGCCAGGAAAAACGTTACGAGAAGTTATTTTGAAAGCGCGTCGTCCGAATATGGAGAACCTTGAGGTGAAAGGATTCGGATTTCGTGGAAAAGTAATGGGGAAAATGATTTACGATGGTTTGGAAGTGATTCCAGATACGATTCCAGGGAATAAAATTTTACTAGAAGATGTATTGATTAACGGCGAATCGCTGGAATTAGACCGGATATATACGGTAGGGACGATTGATATGTTTACATTCGGATACTTATACCCAGAGCTATCCACACTTTCTGACAAACAATATTATATGCCGGAATTGCTTAGAGATGTACTAACAGACATGTTGATAACTTATACATCTTCAGTCAAACTATAGGCTAGTTAACTTGTAACACTCATTTTTCTCTTGTCATAAAGATAAGAAAGAGAGGAGTGTGAACTATGGTTAATGTAGAGCCAATTATAATTGATAACTATACGTTCATTGCTGTTAGCGTAAAACTTCCAAAGACAAATTTGCTAGCTGTAATGAGCGATAAAGGATATATTATGTGCGGTGCTTTAGATGTAGGTCTTCTAAATGAGAAGTTAGGTGATCGAGGAATTATTGCTGGCCGTGCGGTTGGTGTAAGAACGATTGAACAACTTCTTGAAGCACCGCTGGAATCAGTAACGACTGGAGCCGAAGCTTTAGGTATTCCGGTAGGCACAATCGGAAAAGATGCACTATTAAAAATGAGATAAGCATATATCATCCCTCTTTCTTGCATAGAAATAATATAAGAAGGAGGGTTTTCTGATGGGCATATTTCGTTCGAAAAATTCGCGGTTTCGAAGGGGACCGATTTCCTTTCGGTATATACTGCTTATTTCATTTATTATTTTTATCGTAATGGTAGTTCAAGGTTTATGGATTGTAAATAAAAGTATTCAGCCAACGTTAATTAAGTATGGGGAAACAGAGACTCATAAAATGGCAACAGCAGTTATGACGAAAGCGGTAAAAGACCGGATTAATGAAGGGTTTGATGTAGATTCATTAATGAAAGTACAAACGGATAGGAACGGGAAAGTATCTACAATTGATTTAAATACAAAACAAGTAAATGAAATATTAACATCGACTACTGCATACATAGAAAAATATTTACAACAAGTAGAAAAAGGGGATACGAAAGCACTTGGTATTTTTGAAGAGAATGGGGTATCTATGTCAGTTCCTTTTGGACGCATAACTGATAATGCGCTTCTTGGTAATATAGGACCAGATATTCCGATTAATTTTACGCCAATTGGTCATGTGAATACGGATATTAAACAATTAGTTGAGCCGCAAGGAATTAATAATACAGCGATCAAAATTATTATGGAAGTGGAAGTGACGTTACAAGTTATGATTCCGTTACGCACGAAAGAAATTAAAGTGAAGCAAAACATTCCGATTGCGACGCGCATCGTCCAAGGTGAAGTGCCTACTTATTACGGAAGCGGGGGAGTTGTTGTACCAGATAAAAAGAAAACGGATAATTAGTCAGTAGTGTTCTATTGATTTATATTTATAAAAATAACCGTAGCAATTTGCTACGGTTATCGTTTTGTATTTGCTCGTTCTTTTCGTTCCCAAAGGCTTAAATGCATGTATGGATCGAAAGCCCATTCTGTATAGCCATTGTCTTTATACATGCCGAAATGTAAGTGGGGCGGGAATTTTCCAGCTGTACCAGGAGGACCGTAGCCGGTACTACCGACAAATCCGATTACTTTTCCTGGTTCGACAATTTGTCCGAGCTGTATTTCTTTAGAGAACCCGCCTAAATGAGCGTAATAGTGGTAATTATTATGAAGGTCACGAATACCAATGCGCCATCCACCAAGACGATTCCATCCTTTTGTTTCAATAACGCCATAGCAAGTTGATCGTACTGGTACGCCATATCCAGCAAAAATATCGGTTCCTTCATGAATCCTCCTGCCGCCAAAGCTTCTACCAGCACCGAAAGTACTACGATAGCTATGGTCACTGCGAATCGGGAGAGGGAAAGCATTACCTTCTAAATTAATGCGTCCATAATGTTTATAAATTCGGGCGTATTCTGTAATTAATTCAACTGTTTTTGCACGTCTATAATATTCCCAAAGCATAATGTTAATACGGTCTTCCGACGTTCCTTGTTTCTTTAAAATGGTTGCTGCCGTATGCAGAAGATCACGGTCGTTATTTGCATTTGCAAATCCATCTTTGTCACCATCTAAACCCATTCCGCCAAATAGAGAAATTGTATGGGGGAGAGTATCATTACTATTAACAGGTCCAGCCCATATTTCAGGTTTGAAATAAAGGGAAATGATGGCATCTGGTTTTTTCGGAATATCTTTTCTTACGCTCCGTATGTTTCTTTCGTATTGATCCATTGCGGCTAAGTAATACCACGGAATACCGGAAGATTGCTCAGTTTCTTTATATAGTGCCATGCGCTTTTCATATATGCTTTGCTGATTATCTTCACCGTAAGCGATGTTTTGGTGGAGAAGAAAGCAAATCGAAAGCAAAAGAGAAATTTTTCGAAGCATGAAATAGACTCCTTTCACAACATCACTCTTTTTAGTGTGGGATATACGGAGTATTTCATTATAGGGAACGATTGGAAAAAATCTTAGAATCTTCATTTGAGCAAATCGCTTTCATACGTTAGAATAGATATGTTACATTGAAAGAAGCGAACACGGTAAACTATTTCATATTGTGCGGAGTTGATAACCATGACAAAACAAACAGAGTATAAGCGCAAGCCCGAATGGTTGAAAATTAAGTTAAACACGAATGAAAACTATACAGGCTTAAAGAAAATGATGCGTTCTAAGAATCTTCATACAGTTTGTGAAGAGGCGAAATGTCCGAATATTCATGAATGCTGGGCTGTAAGGAAAACAGCAACATTTATGATCTTAGGTGCGGTTTGTACACGTGCTTGTCGTTTTTGTGCGGTTAAAACAGGCTTACCAACTGAGCTTGATTTACAAGAGCCAGAACGCGTAGCAGATTCTGTAGTACAAATGGGCTTAAAGCACGTTGTTATAACAGCGGTTGCACGTGATGATTTAAAGGACGGCGGAGCAGCTGTTTTTGCTGAGACAGTACGCGCTGTACGTCGTGAAAATCCATTCACGTCTATCGAAGTATTACCATCTGATATGGGTGGGGTAGAAGAAAACTTAAAAATGTTAATGGATGCAAAACCAGATATTTTGAACCATAACATTGAAACAGTACGTCGATTATCTAACCGAGTTCGCGCTAGAGCAAAATATGACCGTTCATTAGAGTTTTTACGTCGAGCAAAAGAAATGCAGCCTGATATTCCAACTAAATCGAGCATTATGCTGGGCTTAGGTGAAACGAGAGAAGATTTAATTGAAGCAATGGATGACTTACGTGCAAACAATGTGGATATTTTAACTCTTGGACAATACCTACAACCATCTAAGAAGCATTTACCAGTTATTAAATATTACCCACCAGCAGAATTTGCAGAGCTTAAAGAAATTGCACTTAGCAAAGGATTTAGCCACTGTGAAGCTGGCCCACTTGTGCGTTCTTCTTATCATGCGGACGAGCAAGTACGTTCTGCAAAAGAAAAAACAGCAGAAGCGAAATAATGAAAAAAGAGAGCTAATCATTAGCTCTCTTTTTTCTTATACTCTAAAACTTTATTTTGACATGTGGATAAAATCTTTTTTAATTCCTCTGTGGATAATTCAATTGTAAATTCAGGTACACCAGGTGTAATTAAAATTTTATCGTAAGTATAAATTGAACTGTCCACAATAATCGTTACATCTTGTGAATAACCGAAAGGAGCTACACATCCAGGAGTGCAACCAGTCTCTTCTCTTAGCTCATTAGGAGAACAGAGAGATAAGCTCTCTCCTGTTATTTCCTTCATCTCTCCTCGGTTGAGGCGAGTGCCTTCTAACGTAAAGAATACGTAATGCTCCCCGGATTTTGATTTTAAAAATAAGCTTTTACTTGGAGTGCCTTGCAAACCAAGTCTTTCACGAACGATACGATCTGTTTCATAGTCAAGTACTGGTTCGTGTTCAAATTTTTCATAAGAAGCATTTGTTTTATGTAGTAAAGAAAGTACATCTTCATACATATGGAATGATACCCCTCTCTATTGTTAATACAGTCTCTTCTCGTGGCGTCAACTGAGTGTTTTGGAAAGGGATATTACTTGGACGATGCTTCCCATAATCGTTTTATGAAACTTTGTTCATCGATTGTAATTTCGTAAACATCAGGATTCGTTAAAGTTCTCCATTCACTAAAGCCGATCGTACGATCAAAGTGCTTTAAAATGAGCGTAAGTAAGTTTCCATGTGTAACGAGTAGTGTTGTAGTATGGTTTAACTTTAAAACGTCTTGGATAAGCGATATAGCACGGTCCGTTGCTTGTTTTGTTGACTCTCCGCCTGAAAAGGCAATATCTATGTTTGTAAAAGTAGATTCTAGTTTTTGCATCCAATCATCCATCGGAACGTTGCTTAATATACGTTCAGCTAATCGTTCATCCTCTTCGATAGATAGGTTAGCTTGAATCGCATAGGGCCGAATGGAATCGATAGCTCGGACAAATGGGCTCGAAATAATATGATCTATTTGTAGCTGATTTTCTAAGAGGAATGCAGCAAGGGTGTTAGCTTGATCTTTTCCGGCAAACGTTAATTCGGCATCACGTTTTTGTCCAGTTGCGGAACAATGTCGTATTACAATAATTTTCTTCATAATTCATCCCCATCTTTCAAGTTGACGCTATATACTTCGACAAATGTGGAAAAAATTCCTTTTTATTGGAAACGAAATAGTGATCTAAGTATGTGGAAAAGTAATGTGGATAATGAAAATTTGAGGTGCAATTATGAAAAAAATGATATGCATTGTATTCAGTATTTGTTTTCTCGCGCAATTGTCCACAACATATGCACAATCAAATCAAAAATTAGACTATCCAAGCAATCGAAATAAGCCATTTGTGAGTGAGGATGTGTTTTACGAACAGTTAGATAAAAAGGTGTATAAAGAATATAAAAATGCAGCATATAGTGTTCGGAAAAAGATTTTATTTAAAGAAGTGCCCGATGAAGAATTTTCTTTCAGACAAAAAACAGCCGTGGGTTGTCGGAGTAGCGTGGTGTTTCAAGGTTTTTTTATTCACCCTGATCGCCAAGTTTACCCCGCATTAACGGGCAGTAAGACTCCCACCGCAAAATTCAGTTTTAAAGAAAAGTAGTTAAATGGGAGATCAACTGCCCGTAAAAGCCCGATTGGTTCAACTAATAATCAGTGGATAAACCCCCACTGATTAAAGTTTCACTTTATTTTTTTGGTTCCTTTTCTCAAGATGAAGTAGATGAGTTTCATAAGTACATCGTTATAGATGCAGAAACAAAGAGGGAGCTGCAAGGGGGGAAAAGTTATCATCACTACGAAAATCCATATAAAAAATAACCCACCAACTGGTGGGTTATTTTTTACTCTGGCACACGTACTAATTTCTCTTTCATTTTACGAATAAGAATGAAACCACCAATCGCGAAGAGAAGAGTAATTCCTTCTGCAACAAAGATGTTAATTGTTTTTGTTTGGTAAAGTGCCGCGAAAAAGTCTACAAATGCGTGGAATAATATAGCGTAAACAAGGAAAATATATTTCTTCTGTTTTACAGCGTATACGACAAGCATTGTGAAGGCAATTTGCAGCACGAGTGCCATAATTCTTTCTAGGCTACCGAGTAAGTATAAATAGGCAGGTTGTTCTATTAACATATCCTTTACAAGATTTAATTGTGGTAGTTTTTCTGCCATTTGAGCGAAGCTACCATT
The DNA here is from genome assembly GCF_025809295.1 of Bacillus sp. 41-22. Lineage (NCBI taxonomy): Bacteria > Bacillati > Bacillota > Bacilli > Caryophanales > Bacillaceae > Bacillus > Bacillus sp. 41-22. The sequence goes on along the minus strand of NZ_CP084035.1, from coordinate 4,753,878 downwards.
GTTAATAGCATTAGCGAATATAAGTGTCTGCAATGCAGAGAATCCGCCAACTAAAATGGATTCAATCCCGCCATGACCAATTCCATAAGCGAAGCCATCTTTATATTCTAGATATTTTTTTAGTAGGAAGAAGAAGGCAACGAAGCGTCCTAATTCTTCAAAAATACCAGCAGTTAGTCCGCCATAAATTGCAAAGACATACGGATTTTCTAAAAATGGAGCGATTGCTGGATTACCACGCATAAATAGGTGGAACGGTGTTTCGAGAATTTGGGTAAATCCAATAAAGATAAGAACACCAACGCCGACCACTTTCCAATTAATATTATATTTTTTACGGAAATAAACGAGTACAATAATTGGGACCAGAACCGAAACAACAAGTTGAAATATGATGCTGGCAATTACAGTATTTGAAACCATACTTTCACCGCTTTCTAATGTACGTACATATATATTATGCATGAAATGTAGGAGAATGTGGAGAGATGAATCTTTCAAAAACAAAATGAAATTTTTATTGACTCTAACGTTGCGTCATACTTTATCGTATGTATTAAGGGGGAGATACGCATGACAATGAGGGTAAAAGAAGTAGCTAATTTAGTTGGGATTAGTGTGCGCACACTGCATCATTACGATGAAATTGGGTTGTTAACCCCAGATGAGACGACAGAGTCTGGATATCGTCTGTATTCCAATGAAAATTTAGAAACGTTGCAGCAAATTTTGTTTTTTAAAGAGCTAGGCTTCCCTTTGAAGAAGATTAAAGAAATTATCATGAGTCCATCATTTGATCATGAAGAAGCACTACAACTTCATAAGAAAATGCTTCTTGAAAAGCGTGCCAGGTTAGATAAGGTGATAGCGACGATTAATAAAACAATTCAGCATACAAAAGGAGAGATTGATATGACGAATAAAGAGAAATTTGAAGGATTTGATTTTAGTCATAACCCGTACGAAGAAGAAGCACGGGAACGATGGGGAGATGAGGCTGTAGATAAAGCGAATAAAACAGCGAAGGGGATGTCTAAAGAGAAACAGGAGGAGTTTAATAATATTTACAGAAATCTAGCAACACTTCGAAATGGAGCACCTGATTCTAAAGAGGCGCAATCCGCAATCGGGGTATGGTACGATTACTTGCAAAACTTCGGTGAATATTCATTAGAGGCCTTTAAGGGACTCGGTCAAATGTATGTTGCTGATGAGCGTTTTACGAAAAATATTGATAAGTTTGGTGAAGGTTTAGCGCAGTTTATGTGTGATGCGATGGAGGTTTATGCGGATCGTAAGAAATAGTAAAAAGGTGGAGGTTTTCTCCACCTTTTTATTTTTTAATCATATCATTTAAAGTTTGATCCCCCGTATTGTTCAAATGAGGATTATCGCTCATTTCCCGTTTTAACATATCAAGACTTTGTTCATATTCTTTATCGTTTAAGCTACCAGATTGAAGACCTTGAATTTGAGAAATCAACTTTTGGTTTGTTGATACATATGCTTTATAATAGCGAGGAACGATGGACAAAGCAGTTTTATATACTTGATCTGTTACGAGTTTTGGATCCGTTGTGTTTGCACGGTATACAACGAACACTTCGTCGTCGGTAACGAGTGTAGCGGCATTGGTGACGTCAGGAAGTTTGACTGTCATGCTTGTAATCATTTCAGCGACTTTCTCACGGTTAATGGCGCCTACTTGTTTGTTAGATACTTCATGTTTTTGTTTAGATGAATAGCCCACCCTTGTGAGCCGTGTATTTGTATTTTCCGTATGATACATGTCGTTTTTGTTGGAAACAAGAACACGACTTCCTTCTTCACGCTCCATTTCGGCTTTATTAGTTGATTGGCAACCCACAAATAAGGAAAGAGTGAGAAGAGAGAGTATAATTTGTTTTTTCACGATGTAGCACCTCCTTCTCCATAGCATGCACTAATTTTCAATTTTTTGTATTTGAAATTGTTGGTTGTTATGCTTTGTGATACGATAAAAAGAAGAATGCTTAGAGAGGAAGTTCATAATGGAGCAAAAGCAAGAGATTCATACTACGGTGAGCGTTAATAATGTTCAGTACGAAGTGATTAAAAACTTTCGTGACGGTTTTAGTGAAGAAGCACTTAAAGAGCGCTATGCAGAAATTTTAAATAAATATGATTATATCGTTGGAGACTGGGGTTATGAGCAACTTAGATTGCGCGGATTCTTTGATGATAGTAATCAACGTTCGACATATGATACGAAAATTAGTACTTTATCAGAGTATTTATACGAGTACTGTAACTTCGGTTGTGCACACTTTGTATTGCGAAAAGTGAAGAAATGAAAAAATCCTCTTACGATTGTAAGAGGATTTTTTCATAGTAATTATGAGGAGACTGTTTACATTACATCTAAGTCATTCAATAAATCAATCGTACCTTTTCTCACCTTTAACATGAGAGTCCACCTTACAAACAAATTGAAATGTAATCACCTTCAGAAAGAGTTTTGTTTGGTTTCATTTGTTGTCCGTTCAATTGGATATGCCCATTTTTAATTTTATCCACAATGAGTGCACGGCTCCAATCTGAAATATATGTGGATAACACTTTATCAATCCGGTGGGAACCGAAAACTATGTCTAATACGATCGTTATTTCGGCTATACCACTTTCTTTGTATTGTGTAATGGAAATGGTAGTACTTGTTTCCGTTTGTTCCTGCTGAGTCATCTCGACAGTTTCGACGTGATCAGTAAATGATTTATAAATATGAAGTTTTTGATTCCACGTATGATCTTTCGGACATTTATAAATTGCAAATCGGTATATGTTCTTTCCGTTTGCGTTATGCCTGCGAATGTTCGTGTCGGTAAAAAGGGTAGTACGCCTGCAATTTTTACAATATTTTTCGATTGTTGCTAGTTCGTTTTCATATAAACTCCAAGAAAGTTGTACTTTCTGCATTTTCCTTCACCTCTTATATTAGTGGCAAAGGAACGTAATACAGCTATTTGGATGTCTTGTAGTATGAAGACATAAGAAGTAGACAAAAATAAAAAGAGGTTCCCCCAAGAGGAACCTCCGTAAACATCATACTACAGATGCGTTACGTTCCTTCGTAATGGGAATGGGCAGACTACTCCCTTGAAAAAGCACGGTGCTTTTTTGAGAGTAATGCTATCCAATTGCTGATCCATTACAAAGTAAATGTTGGCATACGCAGATAACGTCCTTTCTATCCAAATAGATTTGTTCATAAGTATAACATATAAGATTGAAAATTCAAAATATAAATTGTAAAAAAACACCAGCTAACATAGCTGGTGCTCCAGATAAATTATATAAGTTCAAATAAAAATGAGCGTAATTCTTCTGCATTTTCTTCAGACATCGAAAATGCATGCTCTAAGTAGCCTTGTTCATTTAAATCGTCAGGACCGATGATAGCAAATTTGTTGCTTTGCATATCAAGGACTATCGTTTTACCGTAATGACGATCGGAGTATAGAAGCGCTAAATCATGACGCTCATTTTCCCCCAAAAAGCTAACGAAACGCGTTTTTGTAGCGACTGTATCGTCGTACAGAAAGAAACGTTCTTCCATACACATGGCTCCTTTATTAAATATCTAAGTTTAAGTGTGGTTTATGATCTAAATGGTGATGCGTTTTAATGAAACGTACTGTTCTTGTTTTGTAACGCATTACGATAGAATATGTTTCAGCTAAATCTCCGCCAAGGAATTTCACGCCGTCTAATAATTCACCAGCAGATACACCTGTTGCTGAGAAGATTGCATCATCACCAGATACTAAGTCATCTAACATAAGAAGTTGACGAGGATCTTCTAATCCCATTTCACGACAACGAGCTTCTTCTTCTTCGTTCATTGGAACTAAGCGAGCTTGCATTTCACCTTCAAGGCATTTTAATGCTGCTGCAGAAATAACGCCTTCTGGAGCTCCGCCAACACCTACGAATAAGTCGATACCTGTTCCAGGTAAAGCTGTTGCGATTGATGCACCAACATCTCCATCACCAAATAATTTTACGCGTGCACCTTTTGCACGAACACGGTCAATAATATCTTGATGACGTTCACGTTCTTGGATGATAACCGTTAGGTCACGAATTTTTTTATTGTTTGCTTCTGCTACAATATCAATTGTTTTTTCAATTGGATCATCTAAGCTAATTTTACCAGCTGCTTTTGGACCAACCGCGATTTTTTCCATGTACATATCCGGAGCATGAAGAAGGTTTCCTTTATCTGCGATTGCGATAACTGCCATTGCATTTGCAAGGCCTTTTGCAACGATGTTTGTACCTTCTAATGGATCAACGGCGATATCTACTTCTGGACCGTTACCTGTTCCTAGTTCTTCACCAATATACAACATCGGTGCTTCATCAAGTTCTCCTTCACCGATTACAACTGTACCTGCCATGTTTACTGAATCGAACATATCACGCATAGCTGTAGTTGCTGCATCATCTGCTTCGTTTTTCTTTCCGCGGCCCATCCACTGTGCGGATGCTAAGGCTGCTGCTTCTGTTACACGGACAATTTCTAGTGCGAGTTCACGTTCCAAGGTTGCATTCCTCCAATTTCAAAAATCATACAAATATAACTATAACAAATAACGAGGAAAAGGTGAATTCGAAAAATTGTCGATTTTTTCAGAAGAAAGCGTTACAATTAAAATGTAAATGCTTTAATTTCCAGGTAGGTGACATTCATGTACTTCGTAGACAGAAAGAAAATAGAACAAATGCTAGTATGTTTAGAACGAGCAACAAATACATTTCAAGAGAAAAAGACATATGAAACAGAGTTTGAATTTTATGCATTAGAGCGCATAGCCCATCTTATTATCGATTGTATATTAGATGTAGGGAATGCGATGATTGATGGATTTATTATGCGCGATCCAGGAAGTTACGAAGATATTATTGATATTTTAATGGACGAGAGAGTTATAAGTGGAGAAGAGGGAGCGCATATTAAAGAAATTATTCTTCTTCGAAAAATGCTTACGCAAGATTATATTCAAATGAATCATGATGAATTATATAAGACGATTCAAAAACATATCGCCGTGGTAGAGAAATACCCAGCGAATATTCACAGTTATTTAGAAAAGGAATTAGGACCTGTATCTGCATTTGTACCAGAATAATTGTGCTTATAAGATCCCCGGGAATTCCTTTGGGGATCTTATATTGTATAGGAGAAAGAAAAGGGAGAAGGGTGAGCTATGGGGGAAGCACGTACTACGAGAGAAGAGATTGTACAATTACTGAAGATAAAAGGAGAGCATACTGTAGCAGAATTAGCCGAAGCTTTAGAAATTACAGAGATGGCGATTCGTCGACATTTAAGTAAACTAGAAAATGATGAGCTAATTTATTCAAAGATGGTAAGGCAGCATGTTGGACGCCCAACATATTTGTATGGATTAAGTCAAAAGGGAGAAGATACATTCCCGAAAGAATATAAGCAGTTTGCTATTGATATGCTAGAAGATTTAGCTCGAATGGGCGATGAAAAAATGCTGCGTCACGTCTTGCAAGCGAGAACGAAACGAATGGAAGAACAGTTACAAAAGAGGATAAGTAATCAAAGCAATTTAGCGTATAAAGTTCAAGAAGTAGCTGCTATGCAAGAGAGAAACGGTTATATGGTTCAAATAAAGCGAGATGGGGAGCATTCTTTCATATTTGAAAAGCAAAACTGTCCGTTAAAGGAAATTGCAGAGAGATTCCCGCAAGTGTGTGAAGATGAAAAAGATATGTATAAGCGGTTATTTGCAGATGCAAATGTGAAGACGTTAGCAAACATGTGCGTGGGCGATTGTAATTGTTCGTACCAAATAAAAGAGAAAAAATGAACGTTATGGGACGCTTTAGGGTAAAGCGTTTTTTTCTTTTGAAAAAGGGGTTAATATAAGAGTGGTATGATAGATGAGAACGTTAGCATAGAAGGAGAGACAAACAGATGTATAAAGGCTATTTAATTGATTTAGACGGTACAATGTATCGCGGTGAAGAACAAATTGAAGAAGCAAGCGACTTCGTAAAAGCATTAGGAGAGCGCGGTATTCCATATTTATTCGTTACAAATAACTCAACTCGTAAACCAGAACAAGTTGCAGAAAAGCTTGTTCGTTTCGATATTCCAGCGAAAGCGGAGCAAGTATTCACAACGAGTATGGCTACAGCGAACTTTATTTATGAGCGCAAACAAGATGCAACTGTATATATGATTGGTGAAGAGGGCTTACACGCTGCACTTGTGGAAAAAGGCTTTGAACTTGTGGATGAAAATCCTGATTTCGTCATTGTTGGTTTAGATCGCGATATCACATATGAAAAATTAGCAAAAGCGTGCCTTGCTGTGCGTAACGGTGCAACGTTTATTTCAACAAATGGGGATATCGCAATTCCGACTGAGCGCGGATTATTACCAGGTAACGGTTCATTAACATCAGTTGTTGCAGTATCAACAGGTGTGGACCCAATCTTTATTGGTAAACCAGAATCAATCATTATGGAACAAGCGTTAAAAGTGCTTGGCATAGGAAAAGAAGAAGCTTTAATGGTTGGGGATAACTACGATACAGATATTTTAGCGGGGATAAATGCTAGTATGCATACCCTTCTTGTCCACACTGGAGTAACAACTGTGGACAAGTTAACAGAATATGAAGTACAACCGACGCAAGTTGTGCACAACTTGACGGAGTGGATTGAGAAGATGTAATGAAAGGCAGGTAACCGGAAGAGGTTGCCTGTTTTTTTATGCACAATTGCATATGTACTATAGGGATTTAAAATGTAAAATTTATATATAATGATGAGAAGAGGGGGATAAGAGTGTACTGGATGTCATGTATTATGTTTATTTTTACATTATGTGTTTTATTCTTTGTTCTATGGAAGATATATAAAATAAATGAAATGAAAAAAAGCGCGGGAAAGCTTATTGCAGCATATCCTCGGGTGAAACGACGTTGGATTGCCTTACTTGGACCAGCGTACTTTATCGGACAATGTATGTATATATATGCTCAATACGTAAGTGGTGATATTGGTACATTTGAACAGTTTCTCATTCAGTCAGGTAGTTATGCTGTAGCAAGTTGTTTTATGATTTTAATAGCGATCAATCTTATTAAAAGTGTACAAATATATGAAAAAGGTGTAATAGACGGATTGAACTATTATTCATACGAAGAATTAAAAGGCTATAAAACATCAACATGGGAAAATCCAAAAGAAAATATATTTTTATATCGCGGGCGAGAAAAAATGAATGATAATGTGAATTTACTTATTAGACAGGAAGATATGAATGAATTAGAAAGCATTCTTCAAAGATATATTCCGAAATTGATGATGAAATAAAAACTCCGGTTGTTATAACCGGAGTTTTTTTATTAAAACGCACGATTCACTACGTCTTTAACTTCTTCAAGATATTGTTTACGCACACTGTCATCCACAGAAGGAACACTTGTGTAGAATGTATGTTCCAGTGTTTCAATGCCTGTAAATTCAAAAATACCAGCATCAGTTGTTTTTTTCATTGCATCAAACATACCGCCTGCTGTGTATACTTCTTTCGAATTTCCCATCGTAGATAATAACAATCCTTTTTTACTGCTTAATAACTTTTCAATACCATTCTCACCGTAAGCATAAGCGAAGCCGTGGCTAAATACACGGTCAACGTATCCTTTTAAAATAGCAGGAAGACCCGCCCACCAAACTGGGTAAATGAATGTAATACTATCAGCCCAAGAGATATGCTTTTGTTCTTCTTTAATATCTTCTGGTGTGTTTCCTTGGGAAAATGAGATGAAATCGGAAGCACCTAATACTGGATTGAAGTTTAATTCGTATAAATCACGAACGCGTACTTCATGACCTTTTCCTTCTAATTCACTTTTTACAGTTTCTAAAATTGCATGGTTGAAGCTTTCTGTATTCGGGTGTGCATAAACGATCACATGTTTCATTGTTCTTCCTCCTAATTGTGGATATGTGAATAGTTTTTATATATTCGTGTAATTATTATGGTTACTTCCGTTGCGAGAGTCAACTTTTCTGACGTGAGAAATAAAGTGAAATTTTAATAGGTGGGGGGTGTCCATCCCGCACTGATTATTTGCTCACATTAATCGGGCACTTACTGCCGGTTAATATAAATGTTAGTATGTGACAAAAAAATACAAAATAGTAGGTATTTTGCATTTTCGAATAGAATATATAGATTGGTAAATAGAGAGAAAAGGGGATATCGGGATGAATATTATTGAAATTGAAGGGTTAGAAAAATCGTTTGATATTGGGGATAGTAAAGTAAAGATCTTAAAAGATATTAATGTTCAAATTCAAAAAGGTGACTTTGTTTGTATTATGGGGGCAAGTGGATCGGGTAAAACGACTTTACTTCAGCTGTTAGGTGGATTAGATATTCCATCGGTAGGTAGTATTCGAGTTGATGGTACGGAGATTTCAACATTAAAAGAAAAAGAGCTCGCTTTATTTAGAAGGCATAAAATCGGTTTTATTTTTCAGCAGTTTAATTTAATTCCAGTGTTTAATGCGGAGGAAAATGTAGGGTTGCCTTTACTATTAGATAATGTTTCGCAAAAGAAGGCAACGGTGACAGCAAATCGTTTATTAGAGCTCGTTGGATTGAAAGGAAAAGAAAAGCATTTACCAGCACAGTTATCAGGTGGGCAACAGCAAAGGGTTGCGATAGCAAGAGCTTTTGCAAATGAGCCGGCTATTATATTAGCAGATGAGCCAACAGGGGCGTTAGATTCAGAAAACAGCAAAAATATTATCGCGGCACTTCGCAATGCATGTGATGAATTAGGGCAAACAGCTGTCATTGTAACGCACGATCCGTTCGTAGCGGCCCATGCTGATAAAGTCGTTTTCTTATTAGATGGTGAGGTGATTCATGAGCATACTGAAAGTAAAGGGTGGAAATTTCGAAATATCCCGCAACAAGTTACTCAAATTCAAGAGATTATGAATCGTCACTTTAAAGTAGGAGGTAAAGGTGATGCGATGGGTAATTAAGTATGCGGTAAAATCGATGAAACAAAATTGGTTGCGAAATATGTTGATTGCCCTCGGTGCAGCTTTAGGTGTTATGTTAGCGACGATGTTATTACTAGGTAATCAATCAGTAGAGCAAAGTGTGAAGGAACAAGTAGTAAGTCGGTATGGAGATTATAATTTACAATTTGGCTATATAAAAAATGACATGTATTTAAATAATGAAAGTTTAAAAGGAATAGATGGCTTAGAAAATGCTGAAAAAATATCAAAAGCACTTATACCGTATCCTTTTCCACATTATAAAGAACTATCGGGAAAGCCATCTTATTGGGGTGTTGAGCAAGATTCTCCAGAAATGCATTCTTATAAAATATTAGAAGGACGATATCCGAAAGAAGGTGCTGAAGTAGCACTGACAAAAGGGTATACAGATCGTGAAAATATACGGGTAGGAGATACGATTAAACTGCCATTCCCGCAGCATGGTGAAAAGGCTGTGAAAGTTGTCGGTATTTTAAATCCACCGTTAATGGCGTCAATGGGGCATAGTGCTTATTTTCCAATCCATTGGCTTCAAAAAGAATTAAATTTACCAAATCAATTCAATCTTGTTCAAGTGAAAGTACAAGATGTAAATGTGAAAAAAGCAATTGCTTTTGATGTACATAAAAAGATTGAAAATATAAAGGTGGACCAACGTACTTATGTAGATAAGGCATTTGAACGACTAAATGTAATGAAGCCATTAATTTTTAGTTTAGGTGGTATTGCCTTATTTGTTGTAGCCCTTTTAATAATGGGAAGTTTCTTCTTATCTGTCAGAAGTCGATTTAAGCAATGGGCATTATTACGTGCACTTGGTAGTAATCCAAATCAAATTATATTAGTCGTTTTATTAGAGGCTTTATGTATTGGGGCAATCGGATCACTAGCAGGAGTTATTCTTGGAGCAGGTACGCAAACAATCGCCGCATCATTCATTAATAAATGGGTGAATATTGAGGGGGCAGTGAAAGAATCATTCTCGATTTCAGGCGAGATTTTACTCATTACGTTTTTACTAGGGATTGTTATGTCTATCATAGGGGCTATTATACCAGCCTTTATGGTTAGAAAGATTCCACCAGTTCAAGCGCTTAGGCCAGGTCTTCCTAGTAATGAGAAAAAAGAAAAAAGGTGGAGTGCTTTTAGTGGTAGCATTTTAATCATTGGTACTGTTATTGGACTAGCGGGTAACGTATTAGAGCGATATATCGGTTTTAATCCAAGTGCGATAGGTGCGCTGTTATTTGCGGTCGGTTTGTTATTTGCGATTCCGTTATTTATTCGGATGATAGCACCAGTGATTGCAAAACCACTTCAAATGATATTACGAATTGAAACGACGATTAGTAGCCGAAATGTAATTCGTTATCGAAATAAGGCAGCTGTATCGGTTGCTATACTAGCATTTGGTTTTATGTTAGCACTTGTTGGAACGATGTATATAAACTCTATTTACGAAGGCATGAAAGATGGGTTACAAAAACATTTACCAGCTGATTTAGTAATAAGAATTCCAATAGAGTCGCAAAGTACTGAAGTATTACCATTTAGTTGGATGGAGAAGGTTAAAAAAATTGATGGTGTAGAAGAGAGCGTAGCAAATGTTACTGACTTTACAGCGAAGCTTATAAATTATGATTTTAAAAAAGCGGATCAAGAGTGGTATGAAAATGTGAGGAAAGATGATTTTGAATATGATGTGATAGAAGTTGTGGGGAATGATATTGTTGCTTATCAAAAAGTAACAAAAGCGAAAGTGATTACAGGACAAGATTTAAATAAGCCATTACAAGATGGTGAGGGAGTCGTTACGAAGAGAACTGCTAAAACATTAGGGATTCAGTTGCATGATACGATTGAAGTACAAGGAAAAGGGAAAGAAAAACAAACGATTAAAGTCGTTTCGATTATTGAGCAAGGATTAAGGGGAAGAGGATTAGACATTTTCGTAAATGAACAATGGGTTCGTGATAAGTTTCACGTGCAAGGATATGAAGCAATTCAAGTTATGACAAATTCTAATCAATCATTTGAAGAGATTAAGAAGCAAGTAAAACAAATTACAAATAATAAAGAGAACGTAGAAGTTATTAATAGCCATGATTTATTAAAAGAACAGGAGCAGTTATTATCGCAAATGATGATGTTAATTCGCTTGTTAGTTGTAATTGTTTTCATTATTTCTGGTATAGGGTTAATGAATGCGATTGTCTCAAGTTTACATGAAAGACGTGCTGAAATTAGTATGATTCGTGCGGTAGGAGCTATTCCGAAGCAAATGAGACGGATTGTTTTATTAGAGGGCACTTTACTTGGAGCGATAGCTGGTTGTATTGGGGTTTTAGGTGGAATTGTATTTAGTTATATTGTGTTATCAAGCTTAGAGTTAACGGTTATTATCATTCCGTATAATCAAGTTTTAATATTGGCACTAGCTAGCATTATACTCGGAGCAGGAGCAGCAATGATTGCTTCATTACAATTAAGAAAGTTTAAATTGAGTGATACTTTAAAGGAGTTATCAGCATAAAAGATTATTATATCCCGCTCATACAAAGTACAAAGAAGACGAATAAAATGATAACAATACCGATACCAAAGTTAAATACAAGAGTACTATCCATATATGTAACCTCCTTGTTTGAAAGTAAAAAGCACTCTGGCTGGAGTGCTTTTTATTATCCGAATATGTCGCAACGAACGCCGCAACATATAGAAAGGGAATAATGCGTTTAAAGAGTTATATTAATTTATGCATTAATTTTGTAAATGAGCAGGTCCTGCTCAGGTATAGAAAAAAGACACTCTTTCGAGTGTCTTTCATGATGACAAAACGTGCCAATTGCTTGAGTTTGATAAGACGTTAATTTTCCGGTTAACAGTCTTTCTTAATCAAGAAGTGTAACAACAGCGATTCAAATAAATTTTAGCATTTTTTAAAGGGGTGTGCGTATGTAACTATGCATATTACGATTAGAGGAGAATCAAGTTTGGAAAATGAATGAGTAAATACATATAGATTAGTAGAGTATTTGATAAGGAGCGAGATGAATGGATATACATAAGTTAACAGAAGAAGAAGCGAAAGAAATAAATACGTGGAAGTATGAAAATCCCTATACGTTATATAGCTTTTCGGGAGATGCTGAAGTAATAGAAGAGTTGCTAGATGGAACGTATTACGGTTGTTGCGGAGAGAATGGAGAATTCATCGGCTATTTTTGTTTTGGAGAAAATGCACAAGTGCCAGGGGGAAGAGATGCTAATTTATATAGGGGAGAAGATGTAGTAGATATTGGGCTTGGAATGAAGCCGGAGTTAACAGGGAAAGGGATGGGGGAAATGTTTTTTCAAGCGGGAATAGCATTTGCTACTGAGGAATTGAATTCGAAAATGTTTCGACTGAGTGTAGCGACATTCAATAAGAGAGCGATTAGGCTATATAAAAACATTGGATTTCAAGTAGGACCTCTTTTTTTGAGCCGTGGAAGAGAGTTCATGCTTATGGAATATGAAAGGCCGTCAGTATGAAACTGACGGCCTAGACCCCTTATTCCGAATGCTCAGCACGGTGCGCTAAACGACTTGAAGCAGCGGCAGCGATTCCGCCAACGATATCATCAAGGAATGTATGCACCTTTCCAGTTGATTTATCATTTAAGTATTCTAAAATACCTGGTTTTAATTTATCGATATATCCAAAGTTCGTGAAGCCAATTGACCCGTACACGTTAACGATTGAAAGTGCGATGACTTCATCAATTCCATATAGTCCTTCATCGCGTTTTACGATATCTTGTAACGGCTGACTTAACATTCCTTTTTCAGCAAGGACATCAAGTTCAATGCCTGTAATAAGAGCGTTTTGTACTTCTCGTTTTGATAGTACACGCTCAACGTTATAGCGACATTCTGACATCTCTAAATTTGCATGGTATTTCTTTTGAAGAAAATGAACAAGATCAGCAATATCGTCAATTGTTACACCGCGCTCTTGTAATAGTTGTAATGCTCTTTCTTGTAGTTGATTTGAGTCTTTCATGTTTATCACCTTTTTTTCTTTTTAGTATTTGTATACGTTTCGTTGCTTTATCATGTGCATAGGAATGAAAGGCGAGCACAAGCTCATATATATAAAGAAAAACCATAGGTGGCGACTGCGATGATTCAGCATATTTATGAGCATTATCACATGCATGTTAAAGAATTAATCCCCCTTGGCCCCTATAAAAGCTTTTGGATTCGCAACAAAATTTATGTACTTGTTCCAATTGGAGAAATGGAGGAAGAAGTACTTGTAGAGATGAAAAAGCTCAGTGATTATATGAACCAGCAAGGGGATATAACTGTTTCGACTTTCGTTCCGACTATACACGGCTACTATGTAAGTGAGATAGAAGAAAAAAATTACTGCTTATTAAAAGGTATGCGTATGTTAGAGCGACATGCTACATCATTAGGAAGTGAGCTTTCTATATTCCATAAACGTGGCGCATTCTTTCCAGAAGAAGTTGAGCAATTAAGCCGCATTGGTGAATGGAAAGCATTATGGGAAAAAAGGCTCGACCAATTAGAAAGGTTTTGGCAATCGCAAGTGATGAACCATCCTTCAGACGTATTCGATCAATTGTTTATTGAATCCTTCCCGTATTACTTAGGAGTTGCAGAAAATGCAATTCAATATGTTGTCGATACAGAAATGGACGATACACCACAAATAACTGACGCAGCAACAATTTGCCAAGAACGATTTACACCTTTATTATGGCAGCAAACGAAGCGTTTAAAACTTCCTTTTGATTGGGTATATGATCACCCAAGTAGAGATATAGCAGAATGTATTCGCTATATGATGATAGAAAAAAAGAAAGATTGGGAGCAAACGGTAGTTCAATTCATTACAGATTATGAACGTAATTATTCGCTCTCTTCATTTGGTTGGCGCTTATTATTCGCAAGGCTTCTGTTCCCGCTTCACTACTTTGAAACGATTGAACGATATTATCAAACAGGAAACGAAGAACAAAAAGGCATATATAGAGCCCGTTTAGAAATCATTTTACATGATGTGAAGCGCACTGAGCAATTTATGAATCATTTTTACGAGTCATTTCGTTTACCTGTTGATAAGTTAGGCATTAGGAAATTAGATTGGCTGTCTTAAAATGAAAAAAGAGACCGGGTGAGGTCTCTTTTTTATATATCACAATTGTATGTAATACATTATGCCCCTACCTGTTGATCTGCACATATATTTAAAATGAATTGATGTCTTTCGATTTTTTCATTTACTTTACTCAATAATTCTTGCTGGATTTCTTTAAATAAAAATTGATAACTTGCATTCCATGTTGGTATAACGGATGAAAGGTCTAATAAATACTCTTTTTTCTTTTCTAGTTCTTGAATTGTTAAGAAAGTGTTCCCCATTCTTGGCATGTGTCGTCCCCCTATGTTTTTTTCTGTATATGTGTGAACGATTCTATAGTATTAATTATCGCATTTTTTGAGAAGGATTTCCAATTTTGTTTTATGATGTTAAAGGGGAAGTGTTATTTGAATAAAAAAAGAGACCCATTTGGGTCTCTTTCTAGGAAGCGATTCTGAACGAGCCGCTTCTGCTTTTAGATTAAAATACTTGTTCTACTTCAATAACGCCTGGTACTTCTTCAAGTAGTGCGCGTTCGATACCAGCTTTTAGTGTGATTGTAGAACTTGGGCAGCTTCCGCAAGCACCCATAAGGCGTAATTTTACGATACCTTCTTCAATGTCTACTAATTCAACGTCTCCGCCATCGCGAAGTAAGAATGGACGTAATTTATCTAATACTTCTAATACTTGTTCTTGCATATGTGGGTTTTCCATTTTTATCGACTCCTTTCATCAGTTTTATTATAATCAAGATAGAGGGGAAAATCTATTTTTTCTGTTCTTGTTTTATTGTCGAAATTTTTTATCATGTTTACAACGTGTTTTTTCAGTATAGGGGTAGGGAATAAGTTTGTAAAATGATGTGCTTATGTACTAAGACATCTGAATATACTGTTGAAACAAGAAGTGGGGGAGAAGAAATGGTTAATGTGCAAGTGTATGGGACGAAAGTAATTTGTGCGAGCTGCGTTGGAATGCCATCTTCAACAGAAACGTTTGAGTGGTTACAAGCGGCGATTGGTCGTAAATATGAAGGACAAGAAAATAAATTTAATTTCGAGTATATTGATTTTCAAGAAGAACAAGAAGATGAAGATAAAAAAGCATTCGCAGAGCGCGTAGTGGAAGAAGATCTATTTTATCCGGTCGTTCTTGTAAATGGAGAAATTGTTGGAGAAGGAAATCCTCGTTTGAAGGATGTTTACGAAGAAATCGAGAAATATTTATAAAGCAGGAAGCCTTTGCGAATTTGCGAAGGCTTTTTTTATTGGAGGGATAGATGTGGAGAATGGAATAAAACATGCTTTACCAGAAGAAGTAAAGCAATTAATGGAGCAGTACATAGTAGAATTAAAAGAAATTTTTTCGGATGAAAAAATAGTCGGGGTATATATTTACGGATCAATCGCGCTAGGAGCATTTCATATAGAAACGAGCGATGTTGACTTTGTTACGGTAATAAGTGATTCCGTGAATGAAGCTGAAAAACAACAAATTATAGAACTGCATAAAAAAAATAGTAAAAGTACGTTAGGTAAAAGAATGGATGGTATGTATATTCCGCTTGCTGATTTAGGGAAATACAATGATGAAATGAATGAGTACGTGTATTGTGCAGATAGTAAGGCTGATATTGGTCATTGGGATATTAACGCGGTCACATGGTGGACATTGAAAAATCAAGGTATTACAGTTAGCGGGAAAGAAGTAGAAGACCTTTCCTTTCAAATAAGGTGGGATGATGTAGTAAATACGATGAAATACAACGTAGAACAGTACTGGAGTGAAAAAGCGAAGCAACCATATTTATTTTTCATAGAAGAGTGGGTAGAATCAGCTGTCGTTACGATGGGACGCATTTTATATACGTTAGATCATAAAACAATTGTTTCAAAAGATAGAGGATTACAATACTTATTAGAACGTTCTGCGAAAGAATGGGAGCCTTTATTAAAAGAGGTAGAGCGAATGCGAAATAATCCAAAGGGAAAGCGCAAGCTCTCTATTTGGAGGAGGGCTGATATGACGAAGAGGTATTTGCTGTGTTTGATTGAAGAGTGTAGGGGGAAGTGGTAGGTGAATAGTAAAAGCATCCTTCATATAAAGGATGCTTTTACTATTTTTATATAATGAAAAAGTACTTTGCAAGGAATGAGAAGTCGAAAGATAATCTAAAATATGGATAGTTTCATGTGAAACATTATGCAATAGACTGTTCTTTTTGATGTTCATCCCGCATTAACGGGCAGTAAGACTCTCACTTCAAAATTCGGCTGGAGCAAAGAAGTTAGATGGGAGATCAACTGCCCGTAAAAGCCCGATTGGTGAAGGCTAATAATCAGTGGTGGATGAACAAAACCCCCACTGATTAAAGTTTCACTTTATAATGAAATCTTGCACTATTGCGCACTCCTTTAGAGATAGGTTTACTCTTCATCTTCATCATAATTGTATGTAGTTAAATTTTGTAAGAAACTTTCAAAGTTAGGTGCTAATTCAATAATTTCCTCAAACTCATTATCGATAAATATAACTGGAGGATTTTCAGCTACGTTTCGATAGTCTAGTGCAATCCACGTATGTCCGTCACCAGATAAAAGCACGATATTCTCAGGCATGTCCCATTCCTGAATTAAATAATGGCTCTCTAAAATACTAGACTCATTTTCATCAAAAGAAATGCCATATAATCCAGAAACATTAACGTGATCGTCTGCCCAAGAATTTGGCTCTGAAGTAGGATAAGCATCTAATCGAAGAGTTCCTCCGTTTTGTTCTTTTAGAAGATTTATGTACGATTCTGGGAGCTTTACGTTTAGTACTTCTTCTGCTTTTTTTATTAGTTCGTCGTTAATAGGTGCTAATTTTAAATAGTCATCTTCTGCCCAAAGTGTAGTCTTCATATTTGGTCACCTCAAATAATAGTTTTCTAAACTTTATTTTGTATATTATAGTTAATTAAAAAATTGCGCAATAGAGGGAGAAAATCTTATGATTAACCACAATAAAATTAAACAACTTTTAGCACATGTAGATCGCGCTGAGGATAATGAAATTGAGTTAGAGTGTGAATTTGAACCTATGACAATCGAATTATTTAATAGTGAAGAAATAGAAGAAGGACAACTTGGTTATAACTTTGATGAGGGAGGGCAAAGCTTAGTCGGAAATGAAGAGGGAGATTGGAAAGACGGGTGGATTGTAATTGGGATAGATTCGTATCTCGGAGACCCGATCTTTGTAGATAGTAATGATGAGAATTGTCCGGTTTATACAGCTATGCATGGTGAGGGAGATTGGGAGCCAGAATGTATAGCTAAGCGTATAGAAGATGTTAGTGAGAAAGTGAAGGGTAATGTGGGATAGTTGTGTAAGTGGAAATATGTTTGAAATAGTAGAGAGCTAATTTGTGAAGTCTCTTAAGTCGAGATTTTAGGCTAGGTCATATTACAATAGTAGTTTAATAGGAGAAGGGTGTGTCAAAATGATTTTGATACATCCTTTTTTGCGAATATACAAGATGTTTAACATAGTGTATTAAATATCTTATATATGAGTATTCTAATATATTTAATAGTAAAATGGAATATAGAATGGATAATTGTCGGAATGTATTCGATTTTTGTTCATTTTTATGAAATATAACTATTTTTTGTTAGATTCCTTCTTTTTATAGATATACAATAAAGTTATATAGAAATAAGAGAAGGATGATGTACGTGAAGGACACTGTTTTACAGGAAGCGATAGCTCCTAAAGAGTTACATAAAGTTGTGAGAAATAATACTGCATATTACGACTTTAAGTGGGGGAAAGCAAAAGATCCCGAGAAGGGAAATAGTTGGAACTGGATAGCCTTTTTCTTCCCATTATTGTGGTTAGCTTATCGCAAAATGTATAAATTATTTATTATTATTGCATTAGTAGGAGTTCCTACTTTAATTACCTCTGTTTTTATAGATATCCCGATGTGGATCGATTTTATTGTTTATTTCGGAACTATGCTATTTACTGGATGGCAAGGGAATCGTTTATATTACAAGCATACAGTTCGTGTTTTACATAAGGCAAAAGAGTTATCTGATGCACAACACAATTATTACTTCCAAACAAAGGGTGGCACTCATGTTGGGATTATGCTTGGATTAAATGCGTTATTATTTGTAGTATTTGGTGCAGCTGGTTATGGGTTATCGTATTTACCGACGGAACCAAATATAAAAGATGTAGTTCGTTTAAGTGATGAAGGGATTACATTGGAAGTTTTTACTGATGATCCAAAATGGACGTATGTAAAAAAAGAAGGACGTTTTGATATAGTAGAATTTACTGGTTATGATTATGAGGAAAAAAAGGATGTAAAGGTTAAGTTCGCTGTGTATTTAGATAAACAGAGATTTGAATGGAAAGAAATTTATTTAAACGATAAAAAGTTAAATGAAGAAGAAGCAGAAGAGTATCAATTTTATATTGAAGAAAATGCCTGGTATTAATATAAATAGATAATGATGTATCGCAAAAAGAAGAGCCTAATGAAGATTCTTCTTTTTATTTATGAGAAAGGATATGTAACAAGAAGAGAAAAACATTAGTAAACAAACGCCATACTAATTGAAATTTTGTAAAATACAATAAAAAATGAGAATTTGAGGTAGGCTTGTCAATAACGTGAGACTATGGCAGTATAAAGAAATGCTATACAAATTTTATTTATCGACATGTAAAAATTCGATTTGATTTTTACGTATAAATAATGAACGGAGGAAATGAATTTATGGCTACTTTACCAAATTGTCCAAAATGTAATTCAGAATATACGTATGAGGATGGCGCTCTTTTCGTATGTCCAGAATGTGCCCATGAGTGGGGTCAAGAAGCGGAAGCTGAAAGTAATGATGGTGCAAAAGTTGTAAAAGATGCGAACGGAAACGTTCTTCAAGATGGCGATGCTGTTACTGTAATTAAAGATTTAAAAGTAAAAGGAACTTCTTCAGTTGTAAAGATTGGTACGAAAGTAAAGAGTATCCGTCTAGTTGAGGGAGATCACGATATTGATTGCAAAATCGACGGTTTCGGAGCTATGAAGTTAAAATCACAGTTCGTTAAGAAAGCGTAAGATTAGCAAAGAAAAAAGACGCTCTGTAAGTAACTTGCAGAGCGTCTTTTTTATGATTGTACTTCAACTTCTTTCAACTGGCACCGCTTATTAAAGAACGTTTTATACCCAAGCTGTAAGAAGATAATAACAGAGAAAGCTGTACTTCCAGAAATGCCAAGTATAATCGCAATTTGATATTGGATAGCTGTAAATGGTGATACACCGGATAAAATTTGTCCTGTCATCATGCCTGGAAGACTTATAATTCCCATTCCGACCATGGAATTAATTGTTGGTAAAATAGCAGAATCGAAAGCGTCCCGTATGAGCGGAGCAGCTGCTTGTTTTGGAGTTGCGCCAAGCATAAGTGCACCTTCAATATGGTCTCTTTGTGATTTCATACTGTTTAAAAAGGTGTTTGCCCCGAGGCAAATACCTGTCATAGCATTACCGATTAGCATGCCGGCAATAGGAACGATATACTGCGGAGCATACCAAGGATCGTGTCCGATAATGACAAAAATAAATAGTAGAAGAGGGCCAATTGATCCAGCAATCATGGAGAGGGCAGCTACTCGTTTTAATTCTTTTGACATTGGAATATTAACTCGTTTATAAATATTGAAAATCGCAAAGGTAGTAATAGAAGTAATGAGAGCTATTGTATAAAACGGATTACTATTTTCAAATATGTATGTAAGAACATATGCGACTAGTACGAGCTGAATTGTCATACGTAATGTAGCAATTGTAATTTGTTTCTCACGCGGTATTCCTTTTAATTTCACAAGCCCGATTAAAATAAGGATGAAAATATATGCAGCTGCAAGTTGCCAAATTTGTAGTTCAATAACGCCCTTCAATTGATAGCACTTCCTTTCTAGTTGCACCGTTTGTTTTACTAATTTCAATAATATCGTCTGCGATTTCTTCTGGAAGTTGTTGCGAGTGCGTGATGAAGATAACTGTTTTTTTCTTTTCTCTTGCTAGCATAGTAAATTGTTTCATAACGCGGCGTTCTGTGTCACCATCTAGCGCAGAAGTTGGTTCATCTAATAAATAGACGGGCGGATCCATTAGTATAATACGAGCGAAAGCAAGTCTTTGTTTTTCGCCACCTGATAAAGAAGAGGCGTTATCTTCTAATTTTTTATCTAGGCTAACAGTCGTTAATGCGCCTTGCAGGGCGTCGTCATTTGGAAATGGCTTTTCAGAAAATCGAAGCCCCATTAATAAATTATCTTTAATTGTTCCATCAAAAATAGGCGGAGTTTGTCCGAGCATGACAACTTCACGGCGTAATTGAATGGGAGGATAATCTAAAATAGATTTTCCGTTATATTCAATTGTGCCAGATGTTGGTGATTGTAAATCGTTTAACATGCGAAGTAATGTGCTTTTACCACTACCACTTTCACCGATAATACAAGTTGTTTTTTCTTTTTGAATCTGTAAATAAGGAATGTGTAGAATATCTTTATATGTGATGTCTTTTAATATAAACATAAATTGCTCCTTTCTGATTCTAGTTATATCGTATCAAAAAGAGAGAAAAATAGAAAAATAAAGTCTCTTTAGAAGGAACATCTTTTTTCTTTGTTTTAAAACTTTGCGCGTGGCAGGAAAAGGCACTGACGGATCCTATACATAGCCAGTCCCTTTCGACCATTTAAAAAAATGCTTTTTTGTCGGTTTTTCATAGAATGACTGAGTAGTTACAAAAAATGAATAGAAAAAGGCTGTCTACTATGTAGGCAGCCTTTAAAGTATTAACCGTTATGATATTTGTACATCCAAAGAAGACCGGATTTTAATAATCTCGGTACACGTCCCATTAATGGTTGGTTTGCTAGTAAACCAAATCCATGTTTTTTGCCGAGAGAACCGAGAACACCTTTTAATTTAATAACAGGCAGTTCATCAGGAAGGGGTTCATTATTCCAACGTTTTAATAATATTTGGACAATTTGTTCTCCTTGACCTTCAGCAAGTTGAGCAGATGGTGCGTGTGGAAGTGCTGCACAATCTCCTACGACATAAACGTGCTCGTTATTTGGAATATTGTGATATTTCGTTAAAACAACCCGTCCGCTACCATCTTGTTCTACTGGAAGGTTTCGAACAACTTCATTTGCTTGAATACCAGCTGTCCAGACGATTGCATCACATTCAAGTGGTTCATCATGGTTGTATACAATGTTTGGTTCCACTTTTGTAATGTTAGAGTTTCGTATAATGGTAACTTTATGTTTTACAAACCATTCTTCTACGTATCTACTTAATTTCTCTGGATATGGGAATAAAATTCTATCTTTTCGATCAAATAAATAGATTTTTAAATCCGACCGGCTTTCGCGAAGTTCACTTGCCACTTCAACGCCGCTTAAACCAGCCCCAACGACAGCTACTGTTGCATTTGGTTCTAAGCTATTTAATTGTTCATATGTCTTACGTGTTTGTTCAATTGATTGTAGGCTATGTGTATATTCCTTTGCCCCAGGAACGTTATGATATTTATCTTCACAGCCAAGCCCGATAATTAAATCATCATATTGAATCGTTTCACCGCCATCGAGATGAACGGCTTTCGTTTCGAGGTCAATATTTGTTACTGTTCCGTATTGAATATTGAGACGTGGGTGCTCAGGAAACGGTATGCGAATATGCGTTTCTGAAATTGTACCCGCAACTAATGCATAATATTCAGTTTTAAAGCAATGATATGGTACTTTGTCGATTAATGTCACTTGTACATCATCTGGAAGTTGGTTGCTTGGAAGTAGCCGCTGCAGAATTCTCATTCCACCGTAGCCACCACCTAGTAGTACGAGGTGTTTCATGATGGATTACCCCTTTTCTGTTGAAATATCCCCTAATCATACAATTTTATATTAATAAAATATTTTGACTTTACACAATCAAATTATATCGAATTTGTGAACAAATAACAATGCATGAATGAATACTCTGTTGTACAATAAGAAGAAAAGTAAAGTAAGTGGTTTTCATTTTCTAGTTACTATTTACTATTTCATTATGAGTAGTATGTTATATAAAGAAGACCATCTATTATGAAGTGAAATAGTGAAGTAACTAAATAGTTTAGAATATATAACGAAAACAACAAGAAACAGCTTAGTTTTCTTCTTATAAATAAAGTGGAATGGTAACAAGTAGAGAGGGTTACTTATCCGTTTCGCAAATTAGGTATGCACATACCATATAAAGTAAATGGTAATTTGTTTAGAGATACAGGGGGGAGAGAGTTTTGATTAAACCATTAATCGAATTTTGTGTAGGTAACCTTGCAAGCGGTTCGCAAGCAGCTTTAGAAAAATTAGAAAAAGATCCTAATTTAGACGTAATGGAATATGGTTGTTTAGGATATTGTGGCATCTGTTTTGAAGGTCCATTTGCACTTGTAAATGGTGAAGTGGTACAAGGTGCAACAGTAGAAGAACTTGTAAATAATGTATATGATTATATGGATGAAAATCCAATGTTTTAAAGCGTTGCAAACAGGCAACGTTTTTCTTTTTTCATTTATCCCGCTATTTGCGGGCAGTAAGACTCCCACCTCAAAATTCAGCTGAAGCAAAGAAGTTAGGTTGAAGCCCTGCTGCCCGTCCCCCCACTGATTAAAGTTTCACTTTACTAGGAGTGTTTATTTCGAAAAAAAAAGCCCTTTTAGAAGGGCTTTTTTCTTACACGATTTGTGTAAGAACGGCTTATTGCCAAAACACTGTCAAATATGAGAAACGGGGGACATTCATATTGTGTTCTAAAAGCATGCATTTTATACTTGAAATAATAAATTATTTTTGGAGTGAATAAAAATGAGCCAATTTTCTTTTACAAAAATGCATGGTCTTGGAAATAGTTATATATATGTAAATATGTTTGAGGAACAAATTAGAGAAGAAGATTTAGCAATTGTAGCGGAAAAGGTTTCAAATATTAATACTGGTATTGGTGCAGATGGAATGATTTTAATTTGTCCTTCTGACGTGGCACCAGTAAAAATGCGCATGTTTAATAACGATGGCTCAGAAGGAAAGAGCTGTGGAAATGGTTTACGCTGCGTAGCGAAATATGCGTATGAGCATAAACTGGTAGAAGGTAAAGTTTTCACAATTGAAACGTTAGCGGGTATTGTTACGGCAGAAGTAACGGTAGAAGATGACAAAGTTACATTAGCGAAAATCGACATGGGAGCACCTCGTTTAACACGTGAAGAGATACCGATGCTTGGTGAAGGAGAGACACCATTTATTCGTGAGAACTTCTTATACAATAATCACCGTTATGCATTTACAGCTGTTTCAATGGGGAATCCACATGCGGTTATTTTTGTTGATGATGTAGAAAAAGCGCCTCTTACAACGTTAGGACCGGTTCTTGAGACGCATGAAATGTTCCCAGAGCGAGTGAATGTTGAATTCATCGAGATTTTGAATGATGAAGAGATGAATTTCCGCGTTTGGGAACGAGGATCTGGTGTAACACAAGCTTGCGGGACAGGAGCATGCGCAGCTGTCGTTGCGGCAATTTTAAATGGGAAAATGGAACACGGTAAAGAAATTACGGTTCACTTAGCAGGCGGCGACTTAATGATCGCATGGACAGAAGAAGGAAATGTATTAATGAAAGGACCTGCGGAAATAATTTGCCGCGGAGTGTATGAGTACAAGATAGAAGCGTAAAGATGTATAATAGAATGAGAACAGAAAGGATGGTGTATTTCATGATTGAAGTAACAGAACAAGCAGCTTTTCAAATTAAAGATATGTTAAAAGATGCTGAAGATGGAGAGAAGTACGTGCGCCTTGCTGTACATGGCGGCGGATGTAGTGGTCTTTCTTACGGCTTAGGATTTGAAGTAGAACCAAAAGAAGACGACACAGTTCTTGAGTTTTTCGGTGTTGAATTTGTTATCGATAAAGAAAGTGCTCCGATTGTAAAGGGAGTGAAAGTTGACTATAAGCAATCTATGCTTGGCGGCGGATTCACAATCGACAATCCAAACGCAATCGCATCATGCGGATGTGGATCATCTTTCCGTACAGCGACGAATGCTGGTAAGCCAGAAGATTGCTAAGTTTTTTCATCCCTTTATTCTAAGTGGAAATTGAATGGGTAGGTTGCATATAAAGACCTTCTTAGCGATGAAACCAAATCGTTAGGAAGGTCTTTTCTTTTGCGCTAAAAAGAAAAAGAGCATGACAAAGATAACGAATATATGCAAGAAGAAGGCTAAAGAGGATGCATGAAGGTGCAGGCCATATCAAATTGTATAGAACTGACTCGTTCCATATTAATTAAAATACGCTGATTACTAGAAATTAAAAACTACCGGAGGAATTACAATGAAGTCATTTAAGAAAGTACTGGTATTAGGGATGACGTTGGTTACAGCATCAATATTTGGAGCTTGTTCTAACGATACAGACGTGTTAACAAAAGCGGGAGCAAAGCAACAAGTGAAATCGGAAGCGGAAGTACTAAAAGAACAGAAGGAAACCCCTATGACTACGAGTGAACGTGACAGCATTAAATATGAGGACGCTACATCGTCACAGAAGCGTTATATTTCTCGTGACGAAGCCGAAAAGATTGAGGAAGGCATGACATATACGGATATCCTTAACAAGATTAACTACGGTGGTGAGAACATAAAACATTATAATAACAAGGAAAAACGCGTGTTTTATACTGAAAAGGATACGGATGGTACATATGAAATTATGGTTGAATTAAATACATATGGTTACGTTGTGAATATTGAACGCACTGCTATAAGGGATGCGGATAAAGAGAGTCCGGTATCTACGAAAAGCAGTGAAGAGCCTATAAAGGAATATGAAGAAAAAAACGACCGCGTACCGTGGTATAAAGATGTAAATAACGATTCGGCGGAAGTAGACTATAATCACTATTTGAAAATCAAAAAAGGTATGCCTGCGAATCAAGTAAAAGCTGCGATTGGACAGCCACGTATGATTGAGAAATATAAATCGTATTCAGTATACGGCTATACCGGTTATGGCGGCGAAGGAACATTACGTGTAATCTTCGAACCAAATGGAACTGTTACGCAGGTAGTAGAAGATGGATTACAACGATAATAAATTAATTACGGGAACAATTGCAGTAAAGTTGTCGGTGGCTTTATAAAGTCTTGGAGAGAGAACCGTGAGTAATCGGAGAGGACAATGATGAACGAAGATAAGATAACGATAATTATGCTAGCAGTATTAACGATAGCGTTAGTATTTGTTGGGGTTTTGTCCAAATTCAATAGCCTCATTGTGGACGCTATCGCCGTACTATTTTTGTTGATAGCTACTGCAGTAGGCGCAGCGGTTGTAACAGAACGTAGATTGCGCAAAAAGAATGGGAAGTAGCAGTTTTTTGTACGAGCGGGAGGGGACGCAAGATTGACGATGTTTTTGAATTCGTAGGGAGATATGTGATTAAACCTATAACTAAATTTGTAAGTTACATTGTAATAGATATCATAATAGAGTGCGTAATAGAGGGTGTAATAAGCGGTATAAGGAAATTACGTGATAAGATTCGTGACAAGTGGAAAAATTGGCGTGGAAGACGTTATTGGCGTTAATAGATTGTCATGACTAGGCTAGATGAGTGTCAATAACGTTTTCAATGAAAAAACACTGATTAAAGTTTTAATTTACTATCTTACAAAAGTGTAATGTTTATGTCATGTTTTTGAATTTCTTCTTTAAAGCGAAGGCCTTAAGATAACAATATAAGAAAAACATATGAGGTGAAGGAATTGAAAAGATATATTGCACTTTTTAGTATTTTAGTTGTATTTGCAAGTCTATTAGTTGGCTGTGATTTAAACCGTATGGGTAAAGATGAGTACTACGTTCAAATTACTACTGATGGAATCGAAAAGAATGAAAAAGCTGATAGTGGTCAGCCGCACAAATCATTCGAGTATAAGCTACCTGCATTTGATAAGGATGGTAAAGAAAAAGAAATGGAATTTACCGCTGCGAAAAATCTTCGTAAAGAAGCATTTTTGCGTGTATTCCACTCAGATGAAAAAGGTGTAACTGCTTGGGAAGAAGTGAAAAAGGACGAGCTTCCTGCGAAAGTGAAAGAAAAATTAGGTGTGAAATAAGACAGATGTAAAAGGAATTGACGAACAGGGTCAATTCCTTTTTTTACTTTCAAAATCCTCTTCTGAAATGACTTTAAATCCGTGTCTTTTAAATAAAGCAGTTGTCACTCCGTAACCAGTTTGTTTATTGCCGTTAAATTCCCCTGTGTAAATAGTAGAACTACCACAAGATGGACTGCGTTCTTTTAAAATTATATATTCTGGGTTTAAATCTTTTATTTGTTCTAATGCTTTATAAGCACCACGCACGAAAGCTTCCGTGACATCTTGTCCTTCTTTCGTCATTACTTTTGCTTTTCCATCTAAAACATCATCGCCATTACCGCCGATAATTTCAGCAGAAGGGCGTGGTGTTGGTAAACCGCCTAATACTTCGGGACAAACGAGGATGGTGTCTTCCCTTTGTAATAACTCTTCTATTTGTGAAACGAGATTATCGTTACCGTCATAACGACAAGCGATACCACCTAAACAAGCACTAATTACAATCATATTTTCATCTCCAATAAAGTGAAAATTTAATCAGTGGGGGTTTTGTCCATCCCCCACTGATTATTAGTTGAACCAATCGGGCTTTTACGGGCAGTTGATCTCCCACCTAACCTCCTCGCATTCGCCGAATCTGGAGGTGGGAGTCTTACTGCCCGTTAATGCGGGATAAAAAATATTAAATATCACGCCAATTTCTCTTCCTATTTCTTACCTATAAGTGAGGTGATAAAAATGGGAAGCTTATATAATTTAATGAAACCATATAGTCAATTTCGAAGTAAAGAAGAGTTTAATACATATCAAAAACAAGTTTTGAAGTGCTATCGATTTCAATTGAATAAAACGGATTCTATCATTATTCATTTTTTAGGAAAGTATGCAGTGAATGAGAAACAGAAAACAGTGGGAGTTGCTTGTCCGTTAATGGAGACGATTGCTACAAATGTTGGAAAGAGTATTCGTACGGTACGCCGCTCGATTGCAAAGTTAGAAGAACTAGGGATTATAAAACGTATTGCAACAAAAGAAAGATATAAGCGCGGGGGATATAGTGCAAACTTATATGTATTTCTTAAATCTGCAATTGACCGCATGGATGACCGTATGAAAATGTCCGCATGTGAAAGTGATGATCGTACAGATGGCTGTAGTGGAAACGAGCAAAAAAATGAGGGGGAAACAATTCTTTCTAAAAACATTCCACAAATAAAAGAGAAAAGAAAAGTAACGTACGAGCTTGATGAAACGTATTGTCGTCACGATATACCGAAGCCTTTTATATACGCACTGGTGCCGATGACGAGTAATCCGAAGAAGATTAATATATTTTGGAGTAAGGTGGAACTTGCTTATAAAAAGAGCGGATTACTAGAGCAAGGTGCTTTATTAGAGGGGATATTAGCTGATGAAGAAGCGTATGGAAATTTAATTTGGCGGGTGAAAAGTGTTGTGAGAGCGTATAAGTACGGAGAAATTCGTAAAGATGTTGGAGCACTATTGTATAGTACGATGCGAGATTTATTTTTAGAAATTGGATTAGAGTGGGGAGCGGCATTAAGGAGAAGTAAGGGAATACCGTTATTCGATCCATTTAAAAAAGAGTCATGCATATAATACATGACTCTAAGAGCTAATCGAACTTTCTTACAACTGGAACACGAATTGCTACAAATAGTACAAAGACGATAACAGCGATTGCACCGCTTTTCATAACCGTTACAATTGGAATGCCGATTCCAAGTGCAAGCGATGTAAATGCGTAAGAGAGCGGAATGAATCCCATCGATGAAAGCATGAGTAGGCTCATTACGCGTCCCATCATTTCTTCTTTTACTGTCGACTGAATCATCGCCATAAGTGGAACAATTGCCATTGCGATTGTAATACCGTAAAACATTCCAGCTAATAACGCTTGCCAAAGTACGGTGCTAAAATTGATGGCTAGGAAGAATACACCAGACAGTAGCATCATGATAATGCAAAATAGTCCACGTCTACGATTAATATTTTTTAATCCGACAATGACAGCTCCTATCGCCATCCCGCCGCCAACAGACGCTTCTAAGTAACTAAACTGAAGTGAATCACCGTGCAGAACGTTTTTTACGAAGAGCGGAAATCCTACTTGCATTGGGCCGATTAAAAATAAGTTTAAAAAGGCGCTACATATAAGGAAAGTTGAAAGAAATGGTGATTCTTTTACATATAAAATTCCCTCTTTAATAGAAGTAAACATGCCTTTATCTGTTTCATTTTTTTCGGGTACGGTAAATTGTATTTTTTGAACGAGTATTGCAGCGATAATGAGTAGCAGGATTGTAATTGAAAAAATTGTTTCATAGTTCGTAAATTTAATGAGAATACCGCCAAGTACAGGTCCTAAAATGACAGATGCTTGGTTTGTCATTTGAGTAAGTGAATTTGCTTGTGTTAAACGGCTCTTTTCTACAAGTTCAGGCAGAATAGATCCATCTGCTGACCAGAAGAAAGCGTCAGCAAGTCCGAAGAACAATGCGAATAAAGCAAATGTATATAGTGTTACATCACCGACGATGAACCAGGTGAGAATAGTTGCGACAAGAATAGCGCGAATAATATTAGAGTAAAACATGATATTTTTTTTCGGGAATTTATCAGCTAATGCTCCGCCGATAATCATAAAGATGAGCCTTGGAACACTAAGAGCCACGAAAACAATACCGAGTGAAGCCTCAAGGTTTAATGTTTTTGCTATGTACCATGTTTGTGAAAAAGTAAAAAAGGCTAAAGCAAAGCTTGAAAAGAGAGTAGCTGCCCAAAGAAAAAGGAAATTCGTATTTTTTAATAACGGTTTTCCGCTTCCTTCTAAAGCAGATTTATTTTGTTGTAGTTCCTCCATATTGCTTCCTTTCTATGTACCGATTTTAGACTGAAAAACCTATTAACAATCGTTTTATCCCGCGTTAACGGGCAGTAAAACTCCCACCTCAAAATTTGGCTAGAGCAAAGAAGTTAGGCGGGAGTCGGGCTGCCCGTAAACGCCCGATTGGTGAAGGCTAATACTCAGTGGGGGATGAACAAAACCCCCACTGAGTATAGTTTCACTTTATACAGTTTCTAATATTTCTATACTGCACTTTCTCATTGTAGACAATAATAATGAATTTGCACAGTGGCTATTTAACGACAAAAAAGAAGATACCAAAGGGTATCTTCTTTTTTGTCATTCACGCTAAAGCAATATAAATATCCACTTGTACGTTATTTGGATCTACTGCATTTTCGTCATAAAGCTCAAAGTCTGCTGTAAAAGCACGTGTGTTTTCTTTCGACCATTGCCAAATATATTCCCAAGTTTCACAAATGACTTCAGACACAGGACCTTTTCTCGTTGTAAATACCGCATACGTAGCAGCAGGTATTGTTAAGGTTGTCATATTTTCAGGAACTTCTTCTAATGAAGAAACAGGCATGCCGATAGTAAATTGATATGTACCAGTTTCATCCGATTCGTAGTTTGAGTAGAAAGCGAATGTTTCTTTTGTTTGTTGATTTGGAATTTGATGCATGATTTTTTCTTGGAAGTAGCGATTCCAAAGCACCGGAATCTTTCCTTCATTTGATGCTTCTTTTTCGTTTGTAGTTGTAATAGAAACACCGATTGCTTGGAAAGCTTCTTTTTTTACGATAATAGGTTCTTTCATTAATAAAACCTCCCTTTATTAAACGAAACGTACGTTCTGTTTTATTGTAACATATTTTGGAAAGAAGTAGTGTTTTTTATCAAATTGCGATGTATTTTAGTTAGGAAAAAGAGAGAGTATGAAAAGAACTCCTTTCATGTAAAAGGAGTTCTTTTCGTTTCTATATTAAAACATACTTGAGCTATGCATTGGTTGAAGTTTTGCGTTTGGATCGAAGTAAGCTTTTGCATTGTTTACTGCTGTCGGTGCTTCACCAAAGCCGCAAGCAATGAGTTTTACTTTTCCTTCATATGTACAAATGTCACCAGCAGCGTAAATGCCAGGAATATTTGTTTCCATTTTTGAGTTCACGAGGATGCTGTTTTTTTGAATATCTAAGCCCCAATTTTTAATTGGACCAAGTGAAGAAACGAAGCCGTAGTTTACGATTACGTCATCAACATCGATGATAATTTTTTCTTCTGTTTTTACGTGCTGAAGAACAACTTGTTCAATAGTATCATCACCGATAAGTTCAACTGGAACGTAAGGTGTGCTTACTTCTGCACGGGAATTCATTAAGCTTTCTACGCTATGTTCATGTGCACGGAATTTATCGCGGCGATGAGCAATTGTAACTTTGTCCGCAATCGGTTCTAACATCATTGTCCAATCTACTGCTGAGTCACCACCGCCGAATACAACGACGCGTTTTCCAGCAAATTTATTCATATCATCAACGAAATAATGTAAGTTTTTCTTTTCATATTTTGCTGTGCCTTCTAATTCTAAGCGGCGTGGTTGGAAAGCACCATTGCCAGCAGTAATGATGACAGATTTAGAGTAGTGAGTTTGTTTATTTGTAACAAGTTTAAATATACCGTCAGCTTGTTTTTCAAGCGTATCAACAGCTTCTTCTAAGCAAATAGTTGGATCGAACTTTTTCATTTGCTCTTTTAAGTTATCAACTAACTCTTGTGCACGCACTTTTGGGAATCCAGCTACATCATAAATATATTTTTCGGGATATAGTGCGGATAATTGCCCTCCAAGTTGAGGTAAGCTTTCAATGATTTTTACACTTGCTTGTCTCATTCCGCCATAAAATGCAGTGAATAGTCCTGTTGGGCCACCACCAATAATCGTTATGTCGTAAACTTTTTGATTTTCTGTCACTTTCATTCCCCCTATAGATGGAATTTTAATATTGATTTCATATATTGTTCATATGTACACGAAAATCCTGCAAATGATGACACTTTCAAATAAATGATAGCATATTTCAGTTAATAATACTTCTGAAAACGACTGAATAATAAGTAAGTTTGCGTATAGATGTTTTAGAATCGTATAAAATACAACGGAAGGAAAATACATGAAAAAAAGGCTAAAAAACCCTTGAAAACGCTATGTTATTTTAAAATATCGATAATTCTCTAGGTGCTTGAATTATGGAATGAAACCGACTAATATAGGGAAGTATTATGTTAAATTTCTATGACAAATTTCGTACGATTTTTTGACTGCGTTTTGTTATGATATAGAATGTGATAAATTCCACATTCTTGACAAATAGAGTTTTTAGTACTTGGTATTATTTTTTATTACTATTATATAAAGAAAAGGGTTGTGATTTAGTGAAGACTCCAAAAATCGTAGTTTTAGGTGCAGGTTATGGCGGGATGATTACGACTGTTCGTCTGCAAAAAACATTATCTGTAAGTGAAGCTGAAATTACGTTAGTAAACAACAACAGCTATCACTACCAAGCAACTTGGTTACATGAGAGTGCAGCTGGTACATTACAAGATGATAAAATCTGTCTAGATATTCAAGACGTTATCGATACAAATAAAGTGAACTTTGTACAAGATACAGTAGTAGAGATTAAAGCTGCTGAAAAACGTATTATCTTAAAAGATGGTGAATTAGAGTATGATTACTTAGTAATCGGTCTTGGTTTCGAATCAGAAACGTTCGGAATTAAAGGATTAAAAGAGCATGCATTCTCAATCACTAACATTAATGCAACTCGTCAAATTCGTGAGCATATGGAAGAAAAATTCGCTCAATATGCGACTGAAAAACGTGATGAGTTAGTAACAATCGTTGTTGGTGGCGCTGGATTTACTGGTATCGAGTACGTAGGTGAGCTTGCAAATCGTATTCCTGAACTTTGCAAAGAGTACGATGTTCCACGTGAAAAAGCACGTATCATCTGTGTAGAAGCTGCTCCAACAGCACTTCCTGGTTTCGATCCAGCATTAGTAGAGTACGCTGTAAAACAACTTGAGAAAAAAGGTGTAGAATTCCGCATCGGTACAGCAATTAAGGAAGCAACTGAAGAAGGTATTATCGTTGCCAACGGTGATGATACTGAACTTCTTAAATCTGAAACTGTAGTTTGGGCTGCAGGTGTTCGTGGTAATGGTATTGTGGAAGAGTCTGGATTTGAAGCAATGCGCGGACGTATTAAAGTGGATGAGTACATGCACGCTCCAGGTCATGAAGATGTATTCATGGTTGGTGATGCAGCGTTAATCATCAACGAAGAGATTAACCGTCCATACCCACCAACAGCACAGATTGCAATTCAAGAAGGTTATAATATTGCACACAATTTAACTGTGTTAGTTCGTGGCAAAGGTGAAATGAAAAAGTTCGCATTTGATAATAAAGGATCTGTATGTTCATTAGGTCATGACGATGCAATGGGCGTTGTTATGGGTAAAAAGTTAACAGGTTGGAAAGCTTCATTCATGAAGAAAGTAATCGACAACCGTTACTTATTCTTACTAGGCGGACCTTTATTAGTTCTTAAAAAAGGTAAATTGAAGTTCTTTTAATATATAGTAGAAAAAGCAGAAACGGCTATGAGCTGTTTCTGCTTTTTTCGTATTGAAAATATAGTATAATATATAAAAAAGAAAGAATATTCTGTTCGTTTTGATGGAGGAGGTTATATCATGGGGAAGCGAGGGAAAGTGTGGTTAGCTGTCAGTGGCTTAGTAGCTACAGAAGATGGGAGATGGCTATTCGTTAAGAAAAAATACGGTGGATTGAAAGGGCAATGGTCTTTACCTGCTGGTTTTGTTAATGAAGGCGAGACTGTTGATGAAGCTGTGAAACGTGAAATTTTGGAAGAGACAGGCATTGTTGCTCATGTAAAGGGGATTATTGGTATTCGCTCAGGTGTTATTCATAATGAAATTAGTGATAATATGATTATTTTTCTTCTAGAGCCAGAGGGAGAAGACGTTATCGTACAGGAGAAAGAATTGTCGGAAGTAGCTTTTTTACATCCAGAAAATATTGCAGATGATCAAAATACTTCTGTACTCATCAAATATTTATTAGAAGGAAGAGCAGAGTCGCATTTTGAAATGGACAAAACATTAAATCCAGGAGAGCAATTTGGTTATACGGCTTATCATGTGTTTACGGCGTATGCGAAGGAGAGGGAGAAGAAGTGAGTATACCGGTACTACTTATTTCAATGATGTTGTTCTTTATTTTATTTTTTGGAATTGGATTTTTACTCAACATGATTTTGCGAGCTACGTGGGTAATGGTTATTGTATATCCGATTATTTGTATGCTTATTATTAATAAAGCGAGTGTATGGGACTATTTTTCAAAGCCAAAAGAAACATTTTCTTCATTTGGGACAAGTGTATCGCATTTAGGACACGCAGATGTGTTTATTCTATCTACTGGATTAGTAGGTGCTGCTTTAGCAGGAATCATAATTAAAAAACTTCGAAAAAGTGGATATCAAATGTTTTAATCTCCAATCAATTTGGAGATTATTTTTTTGCATATTCCTTCATCGTATAGGGAATGATTAACGATGAAGGAGTGTGGAATATAAAAATGTTAAAACGATATTGTATTCGCATTATGATGACTTGTTTACTTGCATTCGCATTATGCGTAACATGGCAGGCTTTCACAGGAGTTTCTTTATTAGAGATTATAAAATTATATGAAGGAACAAGTGTAAAAGAAGTACATGCAGCAGAAATTGAGAAAAAAGTTGCTCCGAGTAAAGAAGTGATAAATGCTTTAGAGCAGGCAAATGACTGGTCTAAATATCGTGTTATAGAAATGACTGCAACTGGTTATACATCAGGTATAGAGTCGACTGGAAAGAGGCCGGGGCATCCAGAGTATGGCATTACATATTCAGGTGTTAAAGCAAAAAGGGATTTATATTCCACAATCGCTGCCGATTTACGCGTATTCCCGCTTGGGACAATTCTATTCGTGCCAGGTTACGGATATGGTGTTGTAGCTGATAAGGGCGGTGCTATAAAAGGAAATCGTCTCGATTTATATTATGATACGGTGAAAGATGTTTATAGCCAATGGGGTAAGAAAAAAGTAAATGTGTATATAGTGAAAATAGGAAATGGCAAGTTTTCGGAAGAAGAGTTAACGATGTTAAATCAAGACGAAACGATGCAAGTGTTTCGTGGACAATATTTAAAACAAAGATAGTCTAGTGGTAATAACGCTAGACTTTTTTCTTGTCTTATTTCACCATAGAAGATATTGGAGATAGCATCTTTATCCTGCTATTTGCGGCCGGTAAAACCCCCACTGATTAAAGTTTCACTTTATATGAAATAACAGAATTTAGAATTGTCGCATTTTATCGAAAATAAAGTTATAATGGACGTAGAGAAATTTAGGGGGTCTGAACATGTTTCAAGTACAAAAAGAATTAGTAAGTCATGAAGCGGTAATTGTTGCCTTATTTGAAGAAGATAAAAAGAGTAGCTTTGTACAAGAACTGGATAAAGCGTTTGAAGGACAATTACAAGTTTTATTAGAAGAAAAAGAACTTTCAACTAAGAAGAAAGCCATTTCAAAAGTACATAGCTTAGGAAAAACAAATGTTAAACGTTATTATTTTGTTGGTTTAGGTAAGAAAGAGTCATATACAACGGAAACGTTACGTGCTGCTCTTGGTAAGGCGTTTAAAGCATTACAAGCAGCAAAAGTACAAGATGCAGCAATCTTACTTGATTCTTTCGTGACAGATAAATTAGATGCGATTGATGTAGCTCATATTGCGGCAGAAGTACAAGGTCTTGGTACATATGAATTACAAACGTATAAAACAGATAAAAAGGATCGTGTAGAATTAGAGAAGTTTACGGCTATTACAGCAGAAGATGCACAAGAAATTGAAGCAGCATTAACTGTAGGATACGTACATGGACGTGCAACGAATTCAGCTCGTACGCTTGTAAATATGCCGCCAAACGTATTAACAGCGACAAAGCTTGCTGAGTATGCAGTTGAATTAGCAGAAAAATACGATATGGATTATAAGGTTCTTGAGAAAGAAGAGATGGAAGAGCTTGGTATGGGTGCATTACTTGCAGTAAACCAAGGGTCTACTGAACCGCCAAAAATGATTGCTCTTATTTATAAAGGAAAAGAAGAGTGGAAAGATGTAATTGGATTTGTTGGAAAAGGGATTACATATGATACAGGCGGTTATTCTTTAAAACCACGTGAAGGCATGGTTGGTATGAAAGGTGATATGGGCGGAGCTGCAGCTGTTCTTGGCGCGATGGAGATCATCGGTGAACTTCGTCCAGAGCAAAATGTAATTGCTGTTATTCCATCAACTGACAACGTTGTAAGTGGTACAGCATTTAAGCCAGATGATGTTATTACATCTATGAGCGGAAAAACAATTGAAGTATTAAATACAGATGCAGAAGGTCGCCTAGCGTTAGCTGACGGTATTACGTATGCGAAGAAACTTGGCGCAAATTACTTAGTTGATGTTGCAACATTAACAGGCGGTGTAATTGTTGCACTTGGAAATCATACAACAGGCGCGATGACAAATAATGAAGAATTGTTTGAACAAGTGTTAGAGGCTTCTATGGAAACGGATGAGCCAATTTGGCAATTGCCGATTTTTGAACGTGATAAAGAACGTGTCAAAAACAGTAAATTTGCTGATTTAAATAACTCACCAGGCCGTGAAGGACATGCGGTTATGGCTGGGACATTCCTTGGTGAATTTGCAGAAGAAACACCATGGGTACACTTAGACATCGCTGGAACATCTGAAACATCAGGAGCACATGATTTAGGACCATCTGGAGCAACAGGTGCAATGGTGCGTACACTTGCAACACTTGTTGAGCGTTTCGGAGAAGAATAATTTTTGAAGAAAGGGCTGTCTCAAATTTTTGGGATAGCCTTTTCTTATTGATATGGTATGACTATTGTCAGTTTTTGTCGGTAAGTCGATATATTTGGAGTTACGGTTGATATAATTTCATTTACTATTTTACCGTTTCAAAAAGTGCTACATAGTGAAAGATTCGTCCTATAAAGAAATCGTATATAACGTCCCGCCTAAAGCGAATGAAGTACGCCCTGTTTCCTCAGAGACAACTAATATAAGTGCATCAATTTTCTCGGATAAGCCAATTGCAGCCCTATGACGTGTTCCTAGCTCAGGATTGATTTCCATGCTTTTTGTTAATGGGAGAATATTAGCTGCTGAGACAATATGATTATTTTTAATGAGAACGGCTCCGTCATGAAGAGGGTTCCCTGGATAAAAAATCGATTCAAGTAGTGGCGCGGTTAAGTGTGCGTTTAATGTCGTTCCAGTTTGAATGAAAGAATCAATAGCGTCACTTCGTTCCACAATAATAAGAGCACCGTGTTTTCGAGCGCTTAAATGTTGGACAGCTGTAGTGATGAAATGTGAACTTTCCGTATAAGGTGATAAATATGCTTGAATATAATATGTAGCTGCTAACGTCTGTACATTTGTTAACATATGATGAATATCTTCCATTTTACATAAAATACATTCATCTTCTTTATCGATTGCATGCTTCATGTTTGATAATTCTTTTTCAGCAATTTCAATCATCTGCTTTGTTTTTATTTTGAGCTCTTCTGACAAGCCCCATTCTTGCATAATCCTCATTCCCTTTGGTGGAGTATTTAACCATAGTGTATACAAATATTTATAGTAAAATCCTGCTAGATTTTAAAAAATATTGAGATTCAGGTTGTTTTTTTCATATAATGAAGGTACGACAGGCGAGAGGAGATGGAAGTATGAATTGGAAACAAGAATTTAGTCGCTGGCTTTCATATGCAGAATTAGACGCAGAATTAAAAGAACAGCTAGAAAACATGAAGCAAGATGAGAAGAAAATCGAGGATAGCTTTTATAAAAATCTAGAGTTCGGAACAGGTGGTATGCGTGGTGAACTTGGTGCTGGTACGAACCGTTTAAATGTATATACAGTTCGTAAAGCAACAAAAGGATTAGCTATGTTTATTGAAAAACTAGGTGAAGAAGCGAAAAAACGCGGTGTTGTTGTCGCGTATGATTCTCGTCATAAATCACCTGAATTCGCAATGGAAGTAGCTGCTACTCTTGGTGCACACGGTATTACAACATATGTATTTGAAAGCTTACGTCCAACACCAGTGCTTTCTTTCGCAGTTCGTCATTTACATACAGCAAGTGGAATCGTTCTTACGGCAAGCCATAATCCGCCCGAATATAACGGTTATAAAGTATATGGTGAAGATGGTGGCCAGTTGCCTCCAAAGGAAGCTGATGAGTTAATTAGCTACGTAAATGCAGTAGAGAATGAATTAACAGTTGAAGTTGCTGATGTTGAGCAATTAAAAGCTGACGGTTTATTACATATAATTGGACAAGAAGTAGATGATGCTTATGCAGCAGAATTGAACAATGTCATTATTAATAAAGAGATGGTGAAAGAAGTAGGAAAAGATTTAAAAATCGTCTTTACACCATTGCATGGAACATCAAATATTTCGGTACGCCGTGGTTTAGAAGAAGTTGGATTTACAGATGTAACAGTTGTAAAAGAGCAAGAGTTACCAGATCCAAATTTCTCTACAGTAAAATCACCAAACCCAGAAGAGCATGCAGCGTTTGAGTATGCAATTCGCGACGGTGAAAAAGTAGGCGCAGATGTGTTAATCGCAACAGATCCTGATGCAGACCGTCTAGGTGTAGCAGTTCGCAATCACGATGGTGAGTTCCAAGTATTAACTGGTAACCAAACAGGTGCGTTAATGCTTGATTACTTATTATCACAAAAGAAGGAAAACGGAACGCTTCCAGAAAACGGTGTTGTTTTAAAAACAATCGTAACGTCTGAAATTGGCCGTACAATCGCAAAAGCATACGGTTTAGATACAGTTGATACGTTAACTGGATTTAAATTTATCGGTGAAAAAATTAAACAGTATGAAGAAAGCGGACAATATGAATTCCAATTCGGTTATGAGGAAAGCTACGGTTATTTAATCCGTCCATTCTGCCGTGATAAAGATGCGGTGCAATCCGTCCTATTTGCATGTGAAGTAGCTGCATACTACAAATCACAAGGTAAAACGTTATACGATGGTCTGCTAGAAGTATTTAAGAAGTATGGGTTCTTCCGTGAGGACCTTGTATCGTTAACGTTAAAAGGAAAAGATGGTGCCGAACAGATTCAAAAGATGATGGCAACATTCCGTGAGAATCCTCCGAAAGAAGTAGCTGGTTTAACAGTTGTTGCAGTTGAGGATTATAAAGAAAGCATCATTACAACGTTACAAGATGGAAATAAGGAAGAGATTCACTTACCGAAATCAAATGTGTTAAAATATCAATTAGAAGATAGTTCTTGGTTCTGCTTACGTCCATCTGGAACAGAGCCGAAAATTAAATTCTACTTTGGTGTACAAGATGATTCCTTACAAAATAGTGAACAAAAGTTACTTACTATTAAAGAAGATATTATGAATCGTTTATAATAGAATAGAGTGCTACTGATAGGAAAAGAGGAGAACGGAGAACGGCCTCCTCTTTTCTTGTAGTTTTGTTTGATGTAGAGGATTATTACGAGCGAGTGTTATAAATTTACACTTTACTAAGAGAATTAGAATGAAAAGCGAGGGTATTTGTCATGAAAAAAGTGAGAAAAGCAATTATCCCGGCAGCGGGATTAGGAACACGCTTTTTACCAGCAACGAAAGCAATGCCAAAAGAAATGCTTCCAATTGTAGATAAACCAACAATTCAATACATCGTAGAAGAAGCAGTAAAATCAGGCATCGAAGATATTATTATCGTTACTGGTAAAGGAAAGCGCTCTATCGAAGATCATTTTGATAACGCATTTGAATTAGAGCAAAACTTATTAGAGAAGAAAAAGTATGAGTTACTTGAAAAAGTACAAGCTTCTTCTAAAATGGTAGATATCCATTACATTCGACAAAAAGAACCAAAAGGATTAGGACATGCTGTTTGGTGCGCACGTAAATTCATTGGTGATGAGCCGTTTGCAGTATTATTAGGCGATGATATCGTTCAAGCTGAAAAACCATGTTTACGTCAATTAATGGACGAGTATGACAAAACACTTTCTTCTGTTATTGGTGTACAAACTGTTCCTGAAGCAGAAACACATCGCTATGGAATTATTGATCCGTTAGAGCAAGAGGGACGTCGTTATCAAGTTCGTAAATTCGTTGAGAAACCAGCGCAAGGTACTGCGCCTTCAAACTTAGCGATTATGGGACGTTACATTTTAACTCCTGAAATCTTTATGTTCTTGGAACAGCAACAAGTT
This sequence comes from Bacillus sp. 41-22, assembly GCF_025809295.1. Lineage (NCBI taxonomy): Bacteria > Bacillati > Bacillota > Bacilli > Caryophanales > Bacillaceae > Bacillus > Bacillus sp. 41-22. The sequence continues at coordinate 4,714,058 of NZ_CP084035.1, read as the reverse complement.
GGAGCGGGTGGCGAAATTCAGTTAACGGATGCAATTCAAAGCTTAAATGAAATTCAACGTGTATTTGCATATGATTTTGAAGGAAAGCGTTATGACGTTGGTGAAAAATTAGGATTTGTTCAAACGACAATTGAAATGGCATTGCAACACCCAGAATTACGTGATGATATGCTAGTAATGATGAAGAAAGTTTTAGACGAGCAAATGAAGCAAGAGTCTTAATATAGTGATATAATCCCCTGTTGGATGAGCGGTAAAGGAACGTATTTACTGCTTAATCTAAAGGGGATTTTTTTGAGAAAAAAAGACACTCTGGAAAGAGTGTCTTTAATTAGAACTTAAATTTTTATCGGTAGGATTCAATTCATTAGCTTTTGATTTAATTTCATCAGTAATAGCGATATTAATATTTCCAGCTGCTTTTTTGTATTCCTGAATTAATGTATTAACGTTTTGGTTGAATGTGATTAAACTGCCACTTGGAGATTGAGCTTGTTCATTGAGAGCGGTAATAATACCATATATTTTTTTATATTCTTCATAGGTTTCTTTATACTTATTTGGCTGTTCTTTTGCAGCTTCAGAGACTAACTTTAAATCTGTTCCCATATTGCTGTAAAACGTATCTACAGTTGTAACCGTCCCATCAATTTCTGTTCTCTTAGATCTAAGCGCATTATTGAAGTCATTTCTTTGATCAATCGCTTTTGACCATGTAGTTGAATACTCGGATAATACATAAGAAGCTGAATATCTAAAGGTTTCTATATCATTATAAAAAGATGCCGCAGCAATTAAGTAATCAGCTTCTTTTTTCTTTTGGGCTTGAATAGCTTGATATTCTTCCTCCATATTCGTTACTTTTGTTATCGTAAAGAGAAGGATGATGATTGATATAACTGATGTAAGAAAGAGTATTATAGATGTTAATAAAGATTTTTTTGCTGGTAATTTTCGTACTTTCTTAATTAACCCAATAACAATAAAGATTAAGGCTGTGCATAAACTAATTATAGTAAGTATTAAAAAGAAAAATGCTAGACCGTTTCCAAAGGTATATTGCATTCCTAACTCGCTATTTCCATATAATTTGTAACTGATGCTCATACCTAGTATGAAAAATAAAGATAGTACTCCGACACTTATTTTAATAAGTGTATTTTTTGATAGCTTCACTGATTTTCCTCCAAAATATTGTTTTAATTAGATGTGCAAAATGTAAGATTTGCTGAACTATCATAACAAAATTTATTTCTAATATGTGTCGTATATTGTCGAAAATAAAAAATGAGTTATTTCAGTATACTGAAATAACTCATTTTTTATTATGAAATCGTCGAATGAGAATGCTGATAAGCGGAACGACGTACAGCATAGTATATGCGAGGTGCGATAATAGCGCCGATAATTGTAAACGCAATATCCTTTACTGCGAACCACATCATAATCATCCAGGCAGCTTTATAACTCATATTACCACCCATGAAAATATTGACTGCCCCGTACATATAAGTAGTACCGATAATATACGTTAAAATGATTCCGACGAAAGAAGAAATTGCAAAGGTGCTGAATGTTGGTCGTTCTTTTTGTTCTACTAGTTTTCCTGATACGTAAGCAACGATAATAAATGCGATAATAAAACCACCAGTAGGATCTAAAAGTGCTCCAAATCCAGCTTTGAAGTTAGCGAAGATTGGCGCACCTGCTACTCCAACAAGCATGTAAACAGTCATTGATAATGCCCCAAGTCTACTCCCAAGAAGAAGACCTGCTAAAATTGCGAAAAATGGTTGCATAGATAATGGAATGCCCGCTATTTGTAAGAATGGTGCCCACGATACAATATTTGCACCAATAGCCATAAGAGCGACGAACATGGCAGCTAATGCTAAATCTAAAACATGAAGCTTCTTCATAATGTTAACCTCCAGTTGTGTTTAGGTTAACATTATCGTAGCGAAAATATTTACTTGTTGTCAATCAAAATATTTTGATAAGAAGGCTTTAAATAGTCTCTAAGCAATGTGTATGGAATACGAAACTGCGGAATTCCGCTTGAATAAGGAGCAATTTCATATAAAGAGAAATAAATTACAAGATTATCCGGTTCTAAAAAGTAGTGAAACTTTTTAGTGCTCGTTACTTTTTCGACTGCATCAGGAAAATAAATGCTTTCATTTTGTTTAATTTGTCTTACAATCTCTGTGCGAATTATTTCTTTATATTTATCCTCTTGTTGAAATAAATCGTCTAAGTGTAATAATTTTTTTTCGTTTAAATCAAATGTATTTGCCTTCCACGTATACAGTCCGTGCGCTCCGCCTGTATATTGATAGTAATTCACATATAGGCTGAGGAAAGGTGGTTTGTTTAAAGCTACTTTATAGTCAACATTTGCAACGTATGGATGAAAAGGTGTGCTAGATCCTTCTGTTTCCTCATAATATTTCTTCGCTTCTTTTTCTAATTTACTTTTAAATTTAGTAGTAGAGTTTTTGTAATAGGAATTCAGCTTATTTTGAAATTTTGAATCAGAAAAGTTGTGAAAGGAAGGCCTATTAATTTGATATTCTATATAAGGTTTCTTACCTTTTTGCGTTACAGTCTTAACATTGATTGTCAGGTTGGATGCTTTGGCTGCTATTGCACAATTTGGTACAATAGTCAGCAAGGAGAACATAAGCAATAGTATACAAAATTTCTGTTTCATTTAGGTGAAACCTCCTTATATAAGTGTTATAGGTAGTTTGAAATTAAACAGGTAAAATTATACATTTGATCTAAAGTGAGAGAGGTTGAAAACGATATGTCAAAAACTTTAATGGATTCGCTTGGAATTGAGTTGTTAGAAATGACAGAGGATAAAGTAGTTGCTACAATGCCTGTTGATGAACGCACGCATCAGCCGTTTGGATTTTTACACGGTGGTGCATCTGTTGCATTAGCAGAAACTGTGGCAAGTGTTGGTTCATACAATTTAATTGATCAAGAAAAATGTATTTGTTTCGGATTAGAAATTAATGCAAATCATATTCGCTCAAAGCAAGATGGAATTGTAACAGCAATTGGAACACCGATACATAGAGGACAATCGACAATGGTTTGGGATATTCGCATCATTGATGAAAATGATGAGTTACTATGTATATCAAGATGTACAGTAGCAATTAAAGAAAAACGTGAAAAGTAAAAAGAGGCGGCTCAATAGAGCGCCTCTTTTTTATAATTAGAACTGGATTTTTTTCTCTAAGAAACCTTTTAGTTCGCTAATTGGCATACGAACTTGTTCCATTGTGTCACGGTCACGTACTGTAACAGCTTTGTCTTCAACAGAGTCGAAGTCGTATGTGATACAGAATGGAGTACCGATTTCGTCTTGACGACGGTAACGTTTACCGATAGAACCAGTTTCATCAAAGTCTACCATGAAGTCTTTAGCTAGTTCTGCGAATACTTCAGTAGCACCTTCAGATAGCTTTTTAGATAATGGTAAGATAGCTGCTTTATATGGTGCTAAAGCAGGGTGGAAACGAAGAACTGTACGAGAATCGTTTTCTAATTGCTCTTCTTCATATGCATCACATAAGAATGCTAATGTTACACGGTCTGCACCTAGAGATGGCTCGATGCAGTAAGGCACGTAACGCTCATTCGTTTGTGGATCGATATAGTTAAAGTCTTCGTTAGAGTGTTCCATATGACGTTTTAAATCGAAGTCTGTACGAGATGCAACGCCCCATAGTTCGCCCCAACCGAATGGGAATCTGAATTCAATATCAGTTGTTGCGTTACTGTAATGAGATAACTCGTCTTCACCGTGGTCACGAAGACGCATGCTTTCTTCAGTCATACCAAGTGAAAGTAACCAGTTTTTACAAGTTTCACGCCAGAATGCGAACCACTCTAAATCTTCACCAGGCTTACAGAAGAATTCAAGTTCCATTTGTTCGAATTCACGTGTACGGAATGTGAAGTTACCAGGTGTGATTTCGTTACGGAAACTTTTACCGATTTGGCCGATACCAAATGGAAGTTTCTTACGCATAGAGCGTTGTACGTTTTTAAAGTTTACGAAAATACCTTGTGCTGTTTCAGGACGAAGGAAGATTTCGTTTGTGCTAGACTCTGTAACACCTTGGAATGTTTTGAACATTAAGTTGAACTGACGGATTTCCGTGAATTCTTGGCTACCGCAATCTGGGCATTTTACTTCATGTTCTTTCATTAAGTCAGCCATTTGGTCGAAAGTAAGACCGTCAACGACCATTTCGATACCTTTTGCGTCTAATGCATCTTCAATTAATTTGTCAGCACGGTGACGAGCTTTACATTTTTTACAGTCGATCATTGGATCATTAAAGTTACCAACGTGACCAGAAGCGATCCAAGTTTTTGGGTTCATTAAAATAGCAGCATCTAAACCAACGTTGTGTGGAGATTCTTGAATGAACTTTTTCCACCAAGCTTTTTTAACGTTATTTTTTAATTCGATTCCAAGTGGACCGTAATCCCATGTGTTTGCAAGACCACCGTAAATTTCAGAACCAGGGAAAACGAAACCGCGATGTTTCGCTAAGTTTACAACTTGTTCCATTGAATACATAATAAAATCCTCCTTTTGAAAGTTAACGTATTTGCGATGACGTGATAGGTACTTTGGAAACGAGCAATATATGCTTTAAAAAACATAAAAAAACGCTCATCCCAAGGCTTAATCGCCTAGGGACGAGCGTTTGCCCGCGGTTCCACCCTAGTTGATACACAAAATGTGCATCCACTTTATCACGTATTGCTCGAGACTGCCGTTTCCTCGCAGCTTCAGGCTTTCACTATCCCTGAATCGCTTTTTATGCAAGTACTTATAAGTCCGTCATCGCTACTTATATTAATAATAATGAACATATTTTAACACGTTCTTTTTTAAATCTCAATAGAGGAACGTGCCCATCTAGGATAGAGTCTCGCCTATTTTTTCGTTATTTATTCCGTAATTTTGCTTAATATGCTTAATTGCTTCACGTTTACTAAGTGGAGCGAGCTCGTTAGTTTGAACGTATTCCCATACTACATCTGGTTTTGTTTTTGCATATTCGCGAAGGACCCAGCCGATTGCTTTTTGAATGAAAAATTCTTTTGAGGAATGTAGTTGTCCGATAATCCAGAAAAGGAGTTCTTCATCCATTTTTTGTTTGTATTTTAGCTGGAATAAAATAGCGGCACGTTGTAACCATATGTTTTCTGATGCAATCCATTTTGGAATATATGCAGAAATTAATTCTGGATGTTTTAAAAAGATAGCACCTAAAAATGTAGGGACGATGCTATCAACAGAATCCCACCAAGATTTTGTGACAATAAGTTCTTCTAAAAATGGGATGTGAGTTTCATTTATGTGTTTTTTATATTTTTGCATGATATCGAGTGCGGCAGCTTGAAATTCACGTTCTGGTAGGTCCCAAAGTTCACGCACGATAATTTGGAAGTCCTTTTTATCTGGGAGAGTATGTATTTGAATTACGTCTTTCAATAACTGTCTTCTCTCAGGAGTTTGAATACCGAGAAACGGGAAGTGATTTTTCATATAACGTGCCATCGGTTCTGCTTTTTCGGGATTTTGATGAGCTGTAAAATGCTCTTGTAATGCCTTTACAAATGGATGCATAGGTATGTACTCCTCTCTCATTATCTTTCTCTTCTTATTATACAAAGAGTTTGGTTAAATTTTAAAACATAACTTGCACTGTAATGAAATATGTTGAGAAGAGAGAGGAGAGGATAAGATGGAAGATCAAGGCGTACTAGCAGGTTTCTTTGCTCTTAGTTTTGCGTTTATGCTTGTTATAATAATTTGGGCAATTATTTCGTATTTGTTAACGGCTTTTGCACTTTATACGATGGCGAAAAATGATGGTGCAACTGATGGTGTTCTTGCTTTTATTCCGTTTATAAATAGTAAGATATGGGGTGATTTAGCGAAAGATAAATTACCAGATTTCTTGAAAGAAGAAGCAGGGTGGAAAGTATTTGGCATATATGTTGGATGCTTCATCTTTAATTTCGTACCAATTCTATATATATTAGCAACAGCTGTATCACTTGTACTGTCTATTTATCTTATCTATGCTATTTTGGATAGATACGGAACGAATTCCATACTGTTTACGATCATTCATACAATCACGTTTTCGGTTTTCTTGCCGATTCATTTGTTCATTATTCGGAATGAGCCGGTGAGGTATAACGAGTAGGCGTATCAAAGTTGCCCTGCGGTCGATATATTTGGTTCTATAATAATTCGGATATGCTGAAAAAAGAACGAAAGCGCCCTGCTGAGCAGGGCGCTTTTTTCTACTACATAAGATAGCGTAAGTAAATGTAAATGTGAGAAATGATTAATGAAACGATCATAATTGGGAAGCCGACTTTAAGGAATTCCATGTAGCTGAATTTATGTCCTTCACGACTTGCGATTCCGGCTACGATTACGTTAGCAGAAGCTCCGATTAATGTTCCGTTTCCACCTAAGCAAGCACCTAATGCTAATGCCCACCATAGTACGTCAATTTGTGCGTCAGAAGGTGATAAACCCAGCCCAACTGCCATATCGTTAATAAGTGGAATCATTGTTGCAACGAATGGAATGTTATCGATTGTTGCAGAGGCGATACCAGATACCCATAAAATAAGGATAGATGCGTGAGAAATATCTCCGCCTGTTATTCCAATTACTTTTTGAGCTAACATTTTGATAAGCCCGATATCGATAAGTCCTCCAACGAGTACGAATAGTCCCGCGAAGAAGAAGATTGTTACCCACTCTACACTTGCGAATACCTCTTCAATTTCATGTTCTTTCACACCGATTAACATAAGTACAGTAGCGCCAGTTAAGGCGATGATAGCTGCATCAATATGGAAAATAGAATGAGTCATGAAGCCTACAATAGTAAGGCCAAGTACTGTTAAAGATTTCTTCATTAATACTGGGTCTTTAATGTATTGTTTTTCATCTAAGCTCATTAACTTTTTAATTTGTACAGGATCAGCAATTAATTGCTTACGGTACATGAAGTAAAGCATTGTTGCCGTAACAGCAATAATGATGATCACGATAGGTGCTAAGTTGAATAAGAAAGCATTGAAATCTAAATGCTTATTTGCAGAACCAATCATAATATTTGGCGGATCACCAATTAATGTTGCTGTTCCTCCGATATTTGAAAAAATAATTTCAGAAAGTAAATATGGAACAGGATTTACTTGCAAGATGCGCGTAATAGATAAAGTAACTGGAACAACAAGAAGTACTGTTGTAACGTTATCTAAAAATGCTGAGCCAAGCGCGGTAAGTAAGGAAAGTGAAATTAAAATTTTAATTGGATTTCCTTGTGCTCCTTTTGCGGCTTTAATGGCAACGTATTGGAAGACACCTGACTTACTTGTAATGTTTACCAGTATCATCATACCGATGAGTAATGTAATTGTTCCCCATTCAATATGTTTCGTAAAGGCATTGTGTAAGTCAACGACCCCTGCAATTACCATGAATGCTGCACCAAGAAGTGCGATGACAGCACGGTTAATTTTTTCAGAAATAATAATGGCATATGTAATTAAAAAGACTGCGATAGCGAAATAATACTGCCAGTTTGCGAGTTCTTGCGTTGTTTCGTGCAAAACTCTCATCTCCTTTCATTCATTTTTCTTAGTGTGTCAAAAAATTAACTAGATGAAACACACATAACGTCATTATAAAGTAGAAAAATGGCGGATGTAAATGAAAGGGTTTATTTTGTCATATTTTCTGCATAGGTCATTTTTTCTTATTTTTAAAAATATTTGTGGGCATCTGACATATATATAAGATACATCCAATCTGAATATTTAAAATCGAATCAGCATTCGAGCTTGTTCGTGTAGGAGTGTCAAATAGAAAGGAATGACAAATATGATAAGGAAGGGATCGTATGGATGAACAACGATTTTTGTTTTTAGACTTTGAGTTTACGATGCCCCAGCATAGAAAAAAGCCAAAAGGTTTTTTCCCAGAAATTATTGAGGTCGGACTCGTTTCAGTTGTTGGTTGTAAGGTGGAAGATACGTATTCATCGCATATTAGACCGAAAACATTTCCGTCTTTAACGGATCGATGTAAAAAATTTTTAGGAATTAAACAGGAAGTAGTGGACAAAGGAATTTCTTTTCATGAACTTGTTGAGAAGCTTGCAGAATATGAAAAGAGTGGTAAACCGACAATTGTAACGTGGGGAAATATGGATATGAAAGTCTTAAAGCATAACTGTGAAATGGCGGGAGTAGAATTTCCATTCTTTGGACAGTGTCGTGATTTATCGCTTGAGTATAAGAAGTTTTTTGGAGAGAGAAATCAAACAGGGCTGTGGAAAGCAATTGAGGCGTATGGAAAAGCAGGAACAGGAAAGCATCATTGTGCGCTTGATGATGCGATGACGACATATAATATTTTTAAGTTAGTAGAAAAAGATAAAGAGTATTTAGTCAAACCAGCACCTCCGACATTAGGGGAACTTGTTGATTTTTCGAAAGTGTTAAAGAAAGTGAGTACACAGTAACGACCAAATTGCAAAATATGTAATTTGGTCGTTTTGTTTTTTAAAGTTTGTAATCTTGCTTCAATTGCTGAAGTGTTTCTAGACTACGCCCCGCAAAAGGTGAATCATCTTCAGAAAATGAATTCATTTGAGTTTCTAATGCTAATTTTAGTGACTCTGTATAATCCGGAATTTCTCCTTCATATTTCTTCACCATTTGCTCTGGAATGTTCGTCTGTTCACGAAAAGCTAAAGCACGTCTTTCATGGAAGAATGGTACGTCAGCTTGTTTTACATTATGTAAATCACCTTGCACTGGATGTTTTAAAACAGCTAGTACTTTTACGACGTAACTGCCAGGACGGCTATTTGTAATTTCGCCGATGTATTTTCCAGTTTTATAAATACCAGTAACGATTTCACCAATTTCAAATGTTTCTCTCATATTTTTCACCTCAAGTTTATAGTAAGGAAAGTGCGCGAAGGAGTCAAAGAAATCATTCGCTTTCGGAACGCCCCCTTGAGAATATGAACTGGTTCAACTATAATTTAAAGATATATAACAGAAAATTCTGATGTTTTTTGAATCCTATAATAAGGAGTGTTCGTTATGATGCCTTTATATTTCCCTGAAGATAAAACGGAGTATATTATTCCAGGTATTGTTTGCGTTCTATTTATCATCGGTGCGGTTGCTACGTGGCGTATGTTTATTCGTGTATCAAAACGAGAAGCAGAGCGATTACAGAAAGTAGAAGAAAAGCTTTTAGCTGAAAAGAAACGGTAATTCATTTTTGTATGTTTCCCTCTATGCTCGGACAATCTAAGGGCAGAAAGCATTTTGGAGGGAATTGAATGAAAAGACGGCTTTTTTTCAGTTGTTGTTTATTATTTCTAATGGCGGGTTGTGACCAAGGGAAGCCGAAAGAAATTGATGTGAAATTACATAATGCTTCAGGTGATGAAGTTGGGACTGCAAAAGTAGCTCAGCAAACAAGTGGAGTGAAAATTACGATTAAAGCGGAAGGTTTTACACCAGGACCACACGGTATACATGTACACGAAATCGGAGAATGTAAAGCGCCTAGTTTCGAATCATCTGGGAATCATTTTAATCCAGATAATAAAAAACATGGGCTCTTGAATCCGAAAGGTGCGGAAAATGGTGATTTACCGAATGTAGTGGCGGATGGTTCTGGAAAGATTAAAGCAGAAATCGATGCTCCGCATATAACGCTTGAAGAAGGAAAAACGACGATTCATAGAAAAGATGGAGCGTCTATTATTATTACAGAAAACGCTGATGATGGTATGACGCAACCAACTGGTAAATCTGGTGGCCGAATTGCTTGCGGTGTTATCGTAAAAAAAGCGTCGGATCTGAAGAAAAAATAGAAGCTACCGTGAATGATAGCTTTTGTTGTAAAACCGCATGATAGTAAGTGGAATTATATCGATTTACCGAAAAAAGGAGGCTATCTCAATATCATTTTGGGATAGCCTCCTTTTTTGTTATGAGAATGTATGGTGTAGTCTGTTTAAAATTTCTTCTAAAACAGATCTAGGACAGCCAATGTTAATTCGGATATGGGCTTCCCCGCCCATTCCGTATTTCTCACCGGGCTCAATGATGATTTTACCTTTCTCTTCAAGCAATGCTGTTCGTTCATCTTGAGAAAGATCCAAGTGGGAACAATCAATCCACAGTAAAAAACTACCTTCTGGTTTAATTACAGAAAGAGCTGGTATGTGATTTTGAATATACTCACAAGCAAATTGAGCGTTATCTTCAACATACAATCGAATTTCATTTAGCCAATCATTACATTCTGTATAGGCACTTTGCATTGCTGTATAAGCAAATGTATTTAATCCGTGGAATCCTTGTCTATATTGGATAGACATAAAGGCATTACGGAGATTTTCATTCGGAATAATAATGATCGATGCTTGTAATCCAGCGATATTAAATGTTTTGCTCGGAGCCATACAAGTAATAGTGCGTGCTGCTAATTCTTCAGATAAAGAAGCAAACGGTGTATGAGTATGGCCTCTATAAATAATATCGGCGTGAATTTCATCCGCGACAACGGTTACATTATATTGCGTACATAACGTACCGAGTTTTGTTAGCTCCTCTTTCGTCCAAACGCGCCCGATAGGATTGTGAGGGCTGCAAAGAAGCATTAGTTTTACACCTTGTTTAAATTGAGTTTCTAGATGCTCGAAGTTTATCTTATATATGCCATTTTGTTTAAATAAGGGACTCTCACATAATTGTCTATTATTTGTTTTGACCATTTCAAAAAATGGTGGATAAATAGGAGGTTGTACTAGTACGGCTTCTCCTTCTTTCGTTATAGCTTGTATGCTCGTACTAAGAGCTGGAACGATACCTGCGCTAAATACAATCCATTCTTTTTGTATTTCCCAATTGTATTGGCTTTTCGTCCAATTACAAATGATATCCCCAATATTTTCAGGAGGAAGTGTATAGCCGAAAATAGGATGTTCTGTGCGTTTTTGTAATGCAGTTTGAATTGGTTTTGGTACTTCAAAATCCATATCGGCAATCCAAGCGTGGATGAGCTCTTCATTTTTATATGTATCCCATTTTGTACTATGCGTTCCGCGACGATTTACCGTTTTATGAAATAGTTGCATATGTTTGCTCCTTTCTTCTGTCAAACTGTTAAGTTATGAAAATTCTCACTCTTCTTATAGAATAGCTGATGTGATACGATAAAGAAAAGCATTAAAAAGTGAAAAGGCGGGAAGCAGATGGGTGCATATGACAAAATGATTGAGGTTGTGAAAAATTGGGATCCGTTTCAAATGGGACCGGAGTTTTATGAAACAGAAGCGAGCGATGTTGTAAACGTCGTAAGTGTGTTTGATGATCCGAAATACATCGCAAAGAAGATTCAACATATATACTTTATGTCTTTTGAAGAAGTACCTGCACTTGAAAAATGCGAAAAATTAGCAGTAGAGTTACTCGTACTAAAAGAAGGCGGAAGTTGTTCGTTATAGGCTGTCGGAATTTACGACAGCCTTTTTGTTTATTTTCATTTGTGCTGATTGATTAAAGCTTCACTTTATCCCGTTTTAACGGGCAGTAAGACTCCCGCCTCAAAATTAGGTTGAAGCAAGGAGGTTAGGCGAGAAATCAAACTGCCCGTAAAAACCCGATTGGTGAAGGCTAATAATCCGTGGGGATAGAGCCTCCCACGGATTAAAGCTTCACTTTATTGCGTCGCAAACGTAATAATTTCTTCATAAACATGATCGGGCTTTTCTTCAGGTAGTAGGTGCCCTGTATTTTCGTAAGAAATGAAAGTTGAATTAGGTAGGTCCTTATGGAGACGGTGTCCTACATGTACAGGGACGACGCGATCTTTTTCACCCCAAATGAGTAATACTGGGGTTTCGATTTTTTGTAATTCAGTTGAAGATAAGTCACCTTCACGGTCTCTTATCATTCGAGTTAAAGCAGGGAATATACGATCATCATAAAAAGGAGCAGCATAGCCTTCCATCATTTCATTGTCAATTAATGAATGGTCATGAACGACATTCATTAAGTTATGGACGATGCCCCTTCGAATAATCCAGTTCTTCACGTATAAGTGGAAGAACGGTAAATAAGAGGAGTACAGTAAAGGTAAGTTTGCGCGTGCTAAATAACTAGAGCTACATAGTAAAATCGTCTTTGAAATTAATTCAGGGCGTAGTCGGTTTACAAAGAGTGAAATTTGTCCGCCCATAGAATGGCCAACTAGTACAATATTCGAGAGAGATAAATGTTCGATTAAATCGATAATAATAGCTGCTAAATTGTGATAAGAATATTTAAAGAGATGAGATTTATCACTTTTTCCGAATGGTGGTAAATCAAGGGCAATTACTGTACCTTCCTTTGTTAGTAAAGGAATGAGTCGTCGATAGCTAAATGAGGAAGAGAGGAAGCCGTGAACGAGTACGAAAGTAGGTCGTTCTTTTTTAGTATTATGTTCATACAATTCGTAATGAATAGTAGTCCCGCGAGTGGAAAAAGTGAAGTAAGGGCATTTGCATTCATGGTTCATTTTTTGTCACTCCATTGATTTTTGTTCATATCATCTCCCGGTAAGAAACAAAATATGTTAACAAAAAAAGGCAAGATGACATCGTCATCTTGCCTTTCGCTTATTTATCCCGCTATTCGCCGGGCAGTTGACTCCCACCTCAAAATTCGGCGAATGCGAGGAAGTTAGGTGGGAGATAACTGCCCGTAAAAGCCCGATTGGTGAAGGCTGATAATCAGTGGGGGATGGACAAAACCCCCACTGATTAAAGTTTCACTTTATAATTACCCACGCACAATATTAGGTGGTGTTTTTCCTTGTAATCCTGCTACTAAATTTTCAGCAGCTGTCATTGCCATTTGCTGCCGAGTTTTTAATGTTGCAGATCCGATGTGCGGTAAAGTTACAACGTTTTGTAATGATAAGAGCGGATTCTCTTTTTGAATCGGCTCTTGTGTAAATGTGTCGATGCCGGCTGCAAATATTTTCTTTTCTGTTAACGCATGAATTAATGCAGTTTCATCTACTGTTTTCCCGCGAGAAGCATTAATGAAAATTGCTGTTTCTTTCATTAATGAAAATTCCTTTTCACCGATAAGATGATACGTTTCATCTGTTAATGGAGTAAGAAGAATAATAAAATCAGATTGTTTGATTAAAGTTTGTAAATCACAATATGTAGCATCAAATTTTTGCTCAGCTTCTTCTTTACGGCGACGATTATAGTAAAGGACATTCATATCAAAGCCGAATTTCGCTCGTTTTGCGACAGCTTCTCCAATTCGTCCCATTCCGATAATACCAATCGTACTATGATGTACATCTAGTCCGAAGTGTTCTTTTCCAATTTCAGCGTTCCATTCACCATTTTTTACATAGGAATTGAGTTCGCAAACACGGCGACCAGCAGATAACATAAGAGCGAAAACGAGATCGGCTACTGTATCATCTAACACATATGGAGTATTCGTTCCGATAACATTTTGTTTTTCCATCGCTTTTAAATCAAAGTTATCATGGCCAACAGAAATGTTACTTACTACTTTTAAATTAGGAGCAACCTGCAATAACTCTTCATTTATAGTAGATCCGAAATTTAATAACCCATCTTTATCTTTTATTTTTTCTAATAGAACATCACGAGGTACTTTCTCATTTTGATCCCATTTTTCAAAATCACAGTGTTCTGATAAATAGTTTTCTACAAATGTTGGAACTGGTTCGGCAATATATACTTTTGGTTTCACGGTTCCATCCCCTTTCCTCTTTACCTGGATTGGTGTGTGCTAATAATCAGCGGGATAAAGCATTCCGCTGATTAAAGTTTCACTTTATCCCGCATTAATGGACAGTAAGCTTTCCGCCTTGAAGAACAGCTAAGGCAAAGAATATAAGTTGGAAAGCACCTATCCGTAAATGCCCGATTGGTGCGGGTTAATAATCAGCGGGATAAAGCATTCCGCTGATTAAAGTTTCACTTTATTTTGACATAATTCTCGAAAAAAATCTTCTTTTCAAACTGGAAAGAGTATTTGTATAATTTAGACAGAAACTAAAAGGAAGGATGATTTATATGGTGACAGAGAAAGAATTGGAATTATTAGCTTGTCTTGAAAAGAATAGTCGTTTATCTGTAGATACATTAGCGAAGTTGTTAAATATAGAAGTAGAAGAAGTGAAAAAAATGGTTGCGAAATTAGAAAGTGAAAAGATTATCGTGGACTATGTAACACATATCGATTGGACAAAAGTGAAAGAACATACTGGTTTAACGGCGATGATTGATGTGAAAGTTACACCGAAGCGTGGTGTCGGTTTTGATGCAGTAGCTGAACAAATTTATCGCTATTCAGAAGTGAAATCCGTTTATTTAATGTCTGGGACATATGACCTTTCTATTACATTAGAAGGAAAGACGATGGGAGAAGTAGCGATGTTTGTTTCTGAGAAATTAGCAACAATTGAATCTGTCGTTTCAACGACAACTCATTTTATTTTGAAGAAGTATAAACATGAGGGGATTATTTATGAAAAGACAGATGATGATAAGAGAATTGTGGTGACACCGTGAAGCAATTTGACCTATCTAGAGTAGCAGAATCTTTACAACCGTCCGGTATACGAAAGTTTTTTGATTTAGCGGCAAGTATGAAAGGTGTTATTTCACTTGGAGTGGGAGAGCCGGACTTTGTTACACCTTGGAATGTAAGGCAAGCATGTATTCGTTCTTTAGAACAAGGATATACGTCATATACAGCAAATGCAGGATTATTGGAGCTCCGTCAAGAAATAGCAAAGTATCTAAAAAAACAATTTGCAGTATCTTATGATCCGAATGATGAAATCATTGTTACAGTTGGAGCGAGTCAAGCGCTAGATGTAGCGATGCGTGCTATTGTAAACCCTGATGATGAAATACTTATTATTGAACCAAGTTTCGTTTCGTATGCACCGCTTGTTACGTTAGCGGGCGGGGTCCCAGTTCCAGTGGCGACTTCATTAGAAGATGAATTTAAAGTACAGCCAGATCAAATTGAAGCAGCTATTACAACGAAAACAAAGGCAATATTACTTTGTTCTCCCAATAACCCAACAGGCGCAATGTTAAATAAATCCGAATTAGAAAAGCTAGCTGTTATTGTTGAGAAGTATAATTTAATCGTGTTATCGGATGAAATTTATGCAGAGCTCGTATACGACGAAGCATATACGAGTTTCGCGAGTATTAAAAATATGCGTGACCATACGATTTTAATTTCAGGATTTTCAAAAGGGTTTGCCATGACGGGATGGCGTCTTGGGATGATTGCAGCCCCTGTTCAATTTTCAGAATTAATGCTCAAAATCCACCAGTATTCAATGATGTGTGCACCGACGATGTCTCAATTTGCAGCACTTGAAGCATTACGCGGGGGAAATGATGAAGTAATTCGAATGAGAGATAGCTATAAAAAACGTCGTAACTTTATGACGACATCTTTCAATGAAATGGGCTTAACATGTCATGTGCCAGGCGGGGCATTTTATGTCTTCCCTTCTATAGCTTCAACCGGACTATCTTCAGCAGAATTTGCAGAACAATTATTATTAGAAGAAAAAGTGGCTGTTGTTCCTGGAAATGTGTTTGGCGGGAGTGGTGAAGGATTTATTCGTTGTTCATATGCAACATCGCTTGAGCAACTTATGGAAGCAATGAAGAGAATGGAACGGTTCATAGAGAATAAAAAAAGGACAAAACACAATACGTTTTGTCCATAAAAGGGGGGGAATACTAGAAAGCCATGTGTTAGTATTATATCCTAATATTGGAGAATTATACGTATTACAGGAAATTTTTTCGTGAATTTTGAATGAGTTCTATCAAAGTGGTATAATTTACTAATATAAGGTGGGAGTATCCTCGGTGTTTTACTTAGGATACTTACCACTAATCGGATATTTAACAATAAATACATCTGCTTTGCTATTTACAATTGTAGAGAAAATGGTAAACGTATGGGAGTGTTTCACATGTCAGAACAATATACAACGGGAGTGGTTGTAACAGGGAAAGTAACTGGAATTCAAGATTACGGTGCATTTGTAGCTTTGGATGCAGAAACACAAGGACTTGTGCATATATCTGAAATCACAAATGGGTATGTAAAAGACATTCATGACTTTTTAAAGGTCGGAGATACAGTAGAAGTAAAAGTACTTTCAATTGATGAAGAACACAGAAAAATGAGTTTATCGTTAAAAGCGGCGAAAAGAAAGCAAGGACGAATTCTTATACCGAATCCATCAGAGAACGGATTTAATACACTGCGAGAAAAGCTAGCAGAATGGATTGAAGAGTCGGAGGTAATAAAGTAAAAGAGGAACGCATATGAGCGTTCCTCTTTTACTGTGACTTATGATATATATATTTGCAAATATGATTGCATGCAATCATATTCGTATGTCGGAGGCGAAAAAGACATACTGACTATTGAATTTCATGTGTTTCTGGGTGAGTACCAAGATTCTCGGATGGTTTAAATAGTAAGCCGAGATTGATAAGCCCAGAAATACCAACGATGCCGTAAATAATACGTGCAAGAGCTGATTTCTGTCCCCCGAAAATAGCTGCTACTAAGTCAAACTGGAAGAACCCGATCAGTCCCCAGTTAACAGCGCCGATTACAGTGAAGACTAATGCGATACGTTGCAAGGTACTCATGAAAAGCCCCCCCTTAATGTGAAGCGTGAGCAAGCAAGGAGTTAATAAGAAAATTTAACTCCTTTATAGAATGGTATAGTTTTGTTGTTTTTATACATGAAAAATGTACGAAAAACGATGTATATACATCTATACCGAAAAATTCGAATTTTTATGCAAAAAATGAACTTTTTCTAAAAAATAAATAATGGTTACGTTTACAATTGTTGAATCGCTTGATTTACAACTTTAGTTTCGCTAAAGTGAATACAGAAATACATATACATAATTGGAGGGAAAAAGATGAGTACACATGTAACGTTCGACTATTCTAAAGCGTTATCCTTCATCGGTGAAAAT
The DNA here is from genome assembly GCF_025809295.1 of Bacillus sp. 41-22. NCBI lineage: Bacteria > Bacillati > Bacillota > Bacilli > Caryophanales > Bacillaceae > Bacillus > Bacillus sp. 41-22. The sequence continues at coordinate 4,696,878 of NZ_CP084035.1, read as the reverse complement.
GAACTAACTTATTTACGTGATGCAGTAAAAGTAACACATCATGCAATCCACGAAAAAACTGGAGCTGGGAACGATTTCCTTGGGTGGGTAGAGCTTCCGCTTCAATATGACAAAGAAGAATTCGCTCGCATTCAAAAATGCGCAGAAAAAATTAAAAATGACTCTGACATTTTACTTGTTGTAGGTATTGGTGGTTCTTATCTAGGAGCACGCGCAGCAATTGAAATGTTAAACCATTCTTTCTATAACACGCTTTCTAAAGAACAACGTAAAACTCCACAAGTGCTATTTGTTGGACAAAACATTAGCTCCACTTACATGAAAGATTTAATGGACGTACTAGAAGGTAAAGACTTTTCTATTAACGTTATTTCCAAATCAGGTACAACAACAGAGCCTGCAATCGCATTCCGTATTTTCCGTAAATTATTAGAAGAAAAGTATGGAAAAGAAGAAGCACGCAAACGTATTTATGCGACTACAGATAAAGCGCGCGGTGCTTTAAAAACATTATCTGATAATGAAGGCTACGAAACGTTCGTTATTCCAGATGATGTTGGCGGTCGTTTCTCTGTATTAACACCAGTAGGTTTATTGCCAATCGCTGTAAGTGGCCTAAACATTGAAGAGATGATGAAAGGTGCAGCTGCTGGCCATAATGATTTCGCGAAATCAGAACTTGAAGAAAACCCAGCTTACCAATACGCAGTAGTTCGTAATGCTCTATATAATAAAGGGAAAACAATTGAAATGCTTGTTAACTATGAGCCAGCACTTCACTACTTCTCTGAGTGGTGGAAACAGTTATTTGGTGAAAGTGAAGGAAAAGATCAAAAAGGTATTTTCCCATCTTCAGCAAACTTCTCAACTGACTTACACTCATTAGGTCAATACATTCAAGAAGGTCGTCGTGACCTATTCGAAACAGTTCTTAAAGTAGGTAAATCTACACACGAACTAAAAATCGAATTAGACGACAACGATTTAGATGGATTAAACTACCTTGCTGGTGAAACGATAGACTTCGTAAACACAAAAGCATACGAAGGTACATTACTTGCACATAGCGATGGCGGAGTACCAAACTTAATCGTAAACATCCCTGAATTAAATGAGTACACATTCGGTTACCTTGTATACTTCTTCGAAAAAGCATGTGCGATGAGCGGCTACCTATTAGGCGTAAATCCATTTGACCAACCAGGAGTAGAAGCATACAAGAAAAACATGTTTGCTTTACTTGGTAAACCAGGATTTGAAGAATTAAAAGCAGAATTAGAAGAGCGTTTAAAATAATGAAAAGCGATCGGGTCTCCGGTCGCTTTTTATTATTTTATTGAAAGGTACATCGGTATATTCAAACTAGAATGGGTATGCTAAAGGAAAAGTCTAGGAGGGATGGGCTTGATTCCGATTCAATCAAAATTAGAAGGATGTACATATGCGTTATATAAGTTAGAAGAGGTTATGAAACCACTTGGATATAGTATTGGCGGTAATTGGGATTATGATAAAGGATGCTTTGATTATAAAATCGACGAAGAAGAAGGGTATCAATTTTTACGCGTACCATTTACAGCGGTGGATGGGGAACTAGATGTGCCTGGTGTAATAGTCCGTCTTGAAACACCGTATATTCTTTCGCACGTATATCAAGACGAACTAGATGATAATGTTAATGCTTTAACAGTTGGAACGAGTGGATTGGATCAATTTGCGGAGCCGCAAGATCCAGATGGAGATGTGAAAAGAAAGTATGTCAATATTGGTAAAGTATTGGTACAAGAACTAGAAAATCATTTTTTTAATGGTGAATAACGATGAGTATGTCGCTTTCGATGAGAATGAAAGAATGAACTGGATTGATCATATATTGTTCGTCGCGCTTTACACCTAGTAAGAGAATGTTTTGCTTTAAAAGAGTATAGCTACAATTTGCAAAGGATTGTCCGGTGCAGGACGGGGGAATCTCCATCAGTTGTAATTTGTTATCAGAGATTTCATCGTAAAGTGAGAATAGTACACCTGAAATGGAAGGGAATAAAAGAGAAGCGGTAAATACATAGCTCGTTAATTTATTTCCTTCTATAATTTCTGATACGCCAGCTCTCGTTGCATTTTGGATTTGTTCAGAAGTAAGAAGTTCAGCGATGCAGTGAATGTTTGGATTAAGTCCTTTTGCAGTTAAAATATTTAAAATGGACTGTGTATCTGCTAAGCTTTCGTTCTTCTCTTTATCCGCTGTTATTAATATAGTGTGAGCTGTTGTAATGTTAGCTTTTAATAAAGTTTGATCGTGATGCGGACAACCTTTTATAAATTCTAAATGATGAAATGGCTTTGGAAGTAAAGAAAGTGTTTCATCAATTAAAACGATATCAAGGTTCGGTTGTAATATGTGCATTTGTTTTACAACATGTTTTGCACGCTCATTCCAGCCAACGATAATCATATGACCATTAGAGGTAGCAGCTGCTTCACCCTTAATTCTCATATATTGTTTATTAATCATGTCGGTAGCGAATAGAACCATATAATAAGAACAAAATCCCGTTCCTAATAAAATAATACATATACCAATAAGTTTTCCTATCGTTGTATGGGGGGCGAAATCGCCGTATCCAACGGTGAAAATGGTAACGATTGACCACCAAACCCCGTCGAACCATGTGGTGAAGTGAGATGGCTCTAATATATGTATAAGAAAGCCGGAGAAGGTAGTAAGTACAATAATAAAACAAATTAAACGAAATATAATGGAATCACGAAATGTATCTACTAAATTCGGACGGGATTTCAAGTTCCTATTCCTCCTTACTTTTCAGGACTACATTCATTGTTACCATTATAGAAAAAAGAAAAACTCTCTAATTAAAAAGAGAGTTCATTTCATAATTAATACATACTTTCAACTTCAGTTTGTTGAACACTTTCAAGATGCTGAAGAGCATAATAAACATCAGCAGTATGTCTTTTTTGATCGATAGACAATTTTAAATGTAAATAGTGCGAACCATTTTCCAATGTTTTGAGCTTCATGTTCTTAACTTTTATATCCATTTCTTTTATTTCTTCAATTACGGTCGGGATATTGTCCATATTTCGTACAACGAGTTTCACTGCGATATCACGTTGGCGAAATGATCTAGGACCGACGTATTTCATCGCTAATGGTATAAGTTCTACACTAATCATAAGGAAACACATTCCGAAAATAGCCTCGATATAGAAACCAGCTCCAACGGCAATGCCGATGCCAGAAGCACCCCAAATCATAGCGGCGGTCGTTAACCCCGCAATACTATCGTTTCCTCTGCGTAAAATTACACCGGCACCTAAAAAACCAATTCCTGATACAATTTGAGCGGCAAGTCGAAGTGGATCCATATTCATATGATCGGTATGTGGTAAGTTGTAAGCTGCTTTAATAGAAACAATGGTTAGGAGGCAACTAATAATAGAAATAACTAAACACGTTTTTAAGCCGAGTGGTTTACGTTTTAATTCGCGCTCTAAACCGATAGCGAATCCTAAAATAGCCGAGAGACCTAGTTTTATTAATAAGTCGGTGTAGTCCATGTATATTCCTCCTTGTATGATATGGTATATGAATAAAACGTTTATCCCACTATTTGCGGGCAGTAAGCCCCGCCTCAAAATTCGCCGAATGCGAGAAAGTTAGGTGGGGGACAACTGCCCGTAAATGCCCGATTGGTGAAGGCTAATAATCAGTGGGGGATGAATACCCCCCACTGATTAAAGTTTCACTTTATATAGAAAGAAACGTTTTTTGACAGAGTGACTTTCTATAGAATATATGTAGGAATTACTTAGAAATGAAAGAGATGTTTCGTTTAAGTATATGATATTAAAAAAGAAATGTAGTTGGTTTCAAAAAAGTTTTCAAAAGGTGTTGCATTTCATTTTTTCACATGATATATTAATAAACGTCGCTGATGCAGAAACGCAGAAAACGACAAAAAAGAAATTGAAAAACATAGTTGACATCGAAAAATGAAGATGTTAATATGATGAAGTCGCTTCTGAAGCGGCAGATAAGTTCTTTGAAAACTGAACGAAACAAACAACGTGAACGTCAATTTTTATTTTTAGATGCTAGACAAACTAACTTTATTGGAGAGTTTGATCCTGGCTCAGGATGAACGCTGGCGGCGTGCCTAATACATGCAAGTCGAGCGAATGGATTAAGAGCTTGCTCTTATGAAGTTAGCGGCGGACGGGTGAGTAACACGTGGGTAACCTACCCATAAGACTGGGATAACTCCGGGAAACCGGGGCTAATACCGGATAATATTTTGAACTGCATAGTTCGAAATTGAAAGGCGGCTTCGGCTGTCACTTATGGATGGACCCGCGTCGCATTAGCTAGTTGGTGAGGTAACGGCTCACCAAGGCGACGATGCGTAGCCGACCTGAGAGGGTGATCGGCCACACTGGGACTGAGACACGGCCCAGACTCCTACGGGAGGCAGCAGTAGGGAATCTTCCGCAATGGACGAAAGTCTGACGGAGCAACGCCGCGTGAGTGATGAAGGCTTTCGGGTCGTAAAACTCTGTTGTTAGGGAAGAACAAGTGCTAGTTGAATAAGCTGGCACCTTGACGGTACCTAACCAGAAAGCCACGGCTAACTACGTGCCAGCAGCCGCGGTAATACGTAGGTGGCAAGCGTTATCCGGAATTATTGGGCGTAAAGCGCGCGCAGGTGGTTTCTTAAGTCTGATGTGAAAGCCCACGGCTCAACCGTGGAGGGTCATTGGAAACTGGGAGACTTGAGTGCAGAAGAGGAAAGTGGAATTCCATGTGTAGCGGTGAAATGCGTAGAGATATGGAGGAACACCAGTGGCGAAGGCGACTTTCTGGTCTGTAACTGACACTGAGGCGCGAAAGCGTGGGGAGCAAACAGGATTAGATACCCTGGTAGTCCACGCCGTAAACGATGAGTGCTAAGTGTTAGAGGGTTTCCGCCCTTTAGTGCTGAAGTTAACGCATTAAGCACTCCGCCTGGGGAGTACGGCCGCAAGGCTGAAACTCAAAGGAATTGACGGGGGCCCGCACAAGCGGTGGAGCATGTGGTTTAATTCGAAGCAACGCGAAGAACCTTACCAGGTCTTGACATCCTCTGAAAACTCTAGAGATAGAGCTTCTCCTTCGGGAGCAGAGTGACAGGTGGTGCATGGTTGTCGTCAGCTCGTGTCGTGAGATGTTGGGTTAAGTCCCGCAACGAGCGCAACCCTTGATCTTAGTTGCCATCATTAAGTTGGGCACTCTAAGGTGACTGCCGGTGACAAACCGGAGGAAGGTGGGGATGACGTCAAATCATCATGCCCCTTATGACCTGGGCTACACACGTGCTACAATGGACGGTACAAAGAGCTGCAAGACCGCGAGGTGGAGCTAATCTCATAAAACCGTTCTCAGTTCGGATTGTAGGCTGCAACTCGCCTACATGAAGCTGGAATCGCTAGTAATCGCGGATCAGCATGCCGCGGTGAATACGTTCCCGGGCCTTGTACACACCGCCCGTCACACCACGAGAGTTTGTAACACCCGAAGTCGGTGGGGTAACCTTTATGGAGCCAGCCGCCTAAGGTGGGACAGATGATTGGGGTGAAGTCGTAACAAGGTAGCCGTATCGGAAGGTGCGGCTGGATCACCTCCTTTCTATGGAGAATTGATGAACGCAGTTCATCAATAAACGTTGACTTGTTTTGTTTCGTTCAGTTTTGAGAGAACTATCTCTCAAGTTTAAATGTATGTTCTTTGAAAACTAGATAACAGTGTAGCTCATATTTTTTTAATTTTAGTTTGGTTAAGTTAGAAAGGGCGCACGGTGGATGCCTTGACACTAGGAGTCGATGAAGGACGGGACTAACGCCGATATGCTTCGGGGAGCTGTAAGTAAGCTTTGATCCGAAGATTTCCGAATGGGGAAACCCACTATACGTAATGGTATGGTATCCTTACCTGAATACATAGGGTATGGAAGACAGACCCAGGGAACTGAAACATCTAAGTACCTGGAGGAAGAGAAAGCAAATGCGATTTCCTGAGTAGCGGCGAGCGAAACGGAATCTAGCCCAAACCAAGAGGCTTGCCTCTTGGGGTTGTAGGACATTCTATACGGAGTTACAAAGGAACGAGGTAGACGAAGCGACCTGGAAAGGTCCGTCACAGAGGGTAACAACCCCGTAGTCGAAACTTCGTTCTCTCTTGAATGTATCCTGAGTACGGCGGAACACGTGAAATTCCGTCGGAATCTGGGAGGACCATCTCCCAAGGCTAAATACTCCCTAGTGATCGATAGTGAACCAGTACCGTGAGGGAAAGGTGAAAAGCACCCCGGAAGGGGAGTGAAAGAGATCCTGAAACCGTGTGCCTACAAATAGTCAGAGCCCGTTAATGGGTGATGGCGTGCCTTTTGTAGAATGAACCGGCGAGTTACGATCCCGTGCGAGGTTAAGCTGAAGAGGCGGAGCCGCAGCGAAAGCGAGTCTGAATAGGGCGTTTAGTACGTGGTCGTAGACCCGAAACCAGGTGATCTACCCATGTCCAGGGTGAAGTTCAGGTAACACTGAATGGAGGCCCGAACCCACGCACGTTGAAAAGTGCGGGGATGAGGTGTGGGTAGCGGAGAAATTCCAATCGAACCTGGAGATAGCTGGTTCTCCCCGAAATAGCTTTAGGGCTAGCCTTAAGTGTAAGAGTCTTGGAGGTAGAGCACTGATTGAACTAGGGGTCCTCATCGGATTACCGAATTCAGTCAAACTCCGAATGCCAATGACTTATCCTTAGGAGTCAGACTGCGAGTGATAAGATCCGTAGTCAAGAGGGAAACAGCCCAGATCGCCAGCTAAGGTCCCAAAGTGTGTATTAAGTGGAAAAGGATGTGGAGTTGCTTAGACAACTAGGATGTTGGCTCAGAAGCAGCCACCATTTAAAGAGTGCGTAATAGCTCACTAGTCGAGTGACTCTGCGCCGAAAATGTACCGGGGCTAAATACACCACCGAAGCTGCGAATTGATACCAATGGTATCAGTGGTAGGGGAGCGTTCTAAGTGCAGTGAAGTCAGACCGGAAGGACTGGTGGAGCGCTTAGAAGTGAGAATGCCGGTATGAGTAGCGAAAGACGGGTGAGAATCCCGTCCACCGAATGCCTAAGGTTTCCTGAGGAAGGCTCGTCCGCTCAGGGTTAGTCAGGACCTAAGCCGAGGCCGACAGGCGTAGGCGATGGACAACAGGTTGATATTCCTGTACCACCTCTTTATCGTTTGAGCAATGGAGGGACGCAGAAGGATAGAAGAAGCGTGCGATTGGTTGTGCACGTCCAAGCAGTTAGGCTGATAAGTAGGCAAATCCGCTTATCGTGAAGGCTGAGCTGTGATGGGGAAGCTCCTTATGGAGCGAAGTCTTTGATTCCCCGCTGCCAAGAAAAGCTTCTAGCGAGATAAAAGGTGCCTGTACCGCAAACCGACACAGGTAGGCGAGGAGAGAATCCTAAGGTGTGCGAGAGAACTCTGGTTAAGGAACTCGGCAAAATGACCCCGTAACTTCGGGAGAAGGGGTGCTTTCTTAACGGAAAGCCGCAGTGAATAGGCCCAAGCGACTGTTTAGCAAAAACACAGGTCTCTGCGAAGCCGTAAGGCGAAGTATAGGGGCTGACACCTGCCCGGTGCTGGAAGGTTAAGGAGAGGGGTTAGCGTAAGCGAAGCTCTGAACTGAAGCCCCAGTAAACGGCGGCCGTAACTATAACGGTCCTAAGGTAGCGAAATTCCTTGTCGGGTAAGTTCCGACCCGCACGAAAGGTGTAACGATTTGGGCACTGTCTCAACCAGAGACTCGGTGAAATTATAGTACCTGTGAAGATGCAGGTTACCCGCGACAGGACGGAAAGACCCCGTGGAGCTTTACTGTAGCCTGATATTGAATTTTGGTACAGTTTGTACAGGATAGGCGGGAGCCATTGAAACCGGAGCGCTAGCTTCGGTGGAGGCGCTGGTGGGATACCGCCCTGACTGTATTGAAATTCTAACCTACGGGTCTTATCGACCCGGGAGACAGTGTCAGGTGGGCAGTTTGACTGGGGCGGTCGCCTCCTAAAGTGTAACGGAGGCGCCCAAAGGTTCCCTCAGAATGGTTGGAAATCATTCGTAGAGTGCAAAGGCATAAGGGAGCTTGACTGCGAGACCTACAAGTCGAGCAGGGACGAAAGTCGGGCTTAGTGATCCGGTGGTTCCGCATGGAAGGGCCATCGCTCAACGGATAAAAGCTACCCCGGGGATAACAGGCTTATCTCCCCCAAGAGTCCACATCGACGGGGAGGTTTGGCACCTCGATGTCGGCTCATCGCATCCTGGGGCTGTAGTCGGTCCCAAGGGTTGGGCTGTTCGCCCATTAAAGCGGTACGCGAGCTGGGTTCAGAACGTCGTGAGACAGTTCGGTCCCTATCCGTCGTGGGCGCAGGAAATTTGAGAGGAGCTGTCCTTAGTACGAGAGGACCGGGATGGACGCACCGCTGGTGTACCAGTTGTTCTGCCAAGGGCATAGCTGGGTAGCTATGTGCGGAAGGGATAAGTGCTGAAAGCATCTAAGCATGAAGCCCCCCTCAAGATGAGATTTCCCATAGCGTAAGCTAGTAAGATCCCTGAAAGATGATCAGGTTGATAGGTTCGAGGTGGAAGCATGGTGACATGTGGAGCTGACGAATACTAATAGATCGAGGACTTAACCATATAATATGAAGCAATGTTATCTAGTTTTGAAAGAATATAAAAAACTTGTTGACTTTAAATGTCGAATAAGTTATGATAATTCTTGTCTTAAATGAATACAGTCTGGTAATGATGGCAGAGAGGTCACACCCGTTCCCATACCGAACACGGAAGTTAAGCTCTCTAGCGCCGATGGTAGTTGGGACCTTGTCCCTGTGAGAGTAGGACGTTGCCAGGCAATTCGGAGGATTAGCTCAGCTGGGAGAGCACCTGCCTTACAAGCAGGGGGTCGGCGGTTCGATCCCGTCATCCTCCACCATTTAGCCGACTTAGCTCAATTGGTAGAGCAACTGACTTGTAATCAGTAGGTTGGGGGTTCAAGTCCTCTAGTCGGCACCAGAAAATCATGGCGGTTGTGGCGAAGTGGTTAACGCACCGGATTGTGGCTCCGGCACTCGTGGGTTCAATTCCCATCAGTCGCCCCATTTTTTCTTTTTAAATTATAATATGCGGGTGTGGCGGAATTGGCAGACGCACTAGACTTAGGATCTAGCGCCTTTGGCGTGGGGGTTCGACTCCCTTCACCCGCACTTTTAATAAAATAACTCAAACATGTCTTGCGGAAGTAGTTCAGTGGTAGAATACAACCTTGCCAAGGTTGGGGTCGCGGGTTCGAATCCCGTCTTCCGCTCCAATTTTCAGTATGACATGCCGGGGTGGCGGAACAGGCAGACGCACAGGACTTAAAATCCTGCGGTGGGTGACCACCGTGCGGGTTCGACCCCCGCCCTCGGCACCATATGCGCCCGTAGCTCAATTGGATAGAGCGTTTGACTACGGATCAAGAGGTTAGGGGTTCGACTCCTCTCGGGCGCGTTTTTTATTAACGGGAAGTGGCTCAGCTTGGTAGAGCACCTGGTTTGGGACCAGGGGGTCGCAGGTTCAAATCCTGTCTTCCCGATATTTTCAAAATATGGGGCCTTAGCTCAGCTGGGAGAGCGCCTGCCTTGCACGCAGGAGGTCAGCGGTTCGATCCCGCTAGGCTCCACTTATTTGAATATAACTTATGGCGGTGTAGCTCAGCTGGCTAGAGCGTACGGTTCATACCCGTGAGGTCGGGGGTTCGATCCCCTCCGCCGCTACCATAAAGGACCTTTAGCTCAGCTGGTTAGAGCAGACGGCTCATAACCGTCCGGTCGTAGGTTCGAGTCCTACAAGGTCCACCACTCAAAGTTCATATCTCGGAGGTATACCCAAGTTCGGCTGAAGGGATCGGTCTTGAAAACCGACAGGCGGCGAGAGTCGCGCGGGGGTTCGAATCCCTCTACCTCCTCCATTTTTTCTAAATTAAATATTATATCATCGCGGGGTGGAGCAGTACGGTAGCTCGTCGGGCTCATAACCCGAAGGTCGCAGGTTCAAATCCTGTCCCCGCAACCAAATGGTCCCGTGGTGTAGTGGTTAACATGCCTGCCTGTCACGCAGGAGATCGCCGGTTCGACCCCGGTCGGGACCGCCATTTTTTTACATAAAGGCTCGGTAGCTCAGTCGGTAGAGCAGAGGACTGAAAATCCTCGTGTCGGCGGTTCGATTCCGTCCCGAGCCACCATTTTGAAATCGCAAGCCGGCTTAGCTCAATTGGTAGAGCAACTGACTTGTAATCAGTAGGTTGGGGGTTCAAGTCCTCTAGCCGGCACCACTTTCAAAATGAGCCATTAGCTCAGTTGGTAGAGCATCTGACTTTTAATCAGAGGGTCGAAGGTTCGAATCCTTCATGGCTCACCATTTTTAATTTAATGCGGGTGTAGTTTAGTGGTAAAACAAGAGCCTTCCAAGCTCTGGTCGAGAGTTCGATTCTCTTCACCCGCTTATCTATTATGGGCCTATAGCTCAGCTGGTTAGAGCGCACGCCTGATAAGCGTGAGGTCGATGGTTCGAGTCCATTTAGGCCCACCATAATTATTCCGCAGTAGCTCAGTGGTAGAGCTATCGGCTGTTAACCGATCGGTCGTAGGTTCGAGTCCTACCTGCGGAGCCATATTATAGAGAAGTACCCAAGTGGCTCAAGGGGCTCCCCTGCTAAGGGAGTAGATCGCGAACGCGGTGCGAGGGTTCGAATCCCTTCTTCTCTGCCAGATTTTGGCCCGTTGGTCAAGTGGTTAAGACACCGCCCTTTCACGGCGGTAACACGGGTTCGAATCCCGTACGGGTCATACTAAAAGAGATAGCATAATCTGCTATCTCTTTTTTGTTGTATAAAAGTGGACTTTGAATAGTCTGCTTTTTTTTTATGGATTTCTTGTATACTTTTTTCTATTTGAATCGTCTAACTAATAGAAAAGAGAGAGCGATGGAGTATGAAAAGCTTATTATAGAAACATCAAAAAGTATTTATAGATATTTGCTTAAAATAGAGCTAACATCACATGCCCATCAAGCTAAGATTTTAAGACACCCCCATAACGAGAATTTTACCTTTTTTACAGTTATTTATGAGAATTCAGCTCGTTTTTCCGTTTTGGGAGATCTTTTTTACTTTAAATTTGGTATGAACAAGCTATATATTTGGCTCTTATTTCTATCTGGATTTCTGGTGTCTTTTCTTTAATGCTGGATATTAATCATTGCAATAAGTTGTAGGAGATTTATGTATATGCACTTATTTTTGCAACCTTTTTATCCTCTCATTCGACTATATTAGTAAAGGGAGGAAGAAATAAAAATGGACATAGCCTATCTAGTAAAACAAGCAACAAGAGGAAATGATCAAGCATTTGAACAACTTATTACTTTTGTTCGCCCGAAATTATATCGAACAGCCTATTCTTATGTAAGAAATGAACAAGATGCACTGGATATATACCAAGAAACAATTTATGAAGCATATCTTTCACTGAGAAAATTAAAAAAGCCGGAGAAATTTCAAAGTTGGATTACCAAAATTCTTGTTTTTAAATCCATTGATTTTGTAAGAAAATCCTCTAGACAATTTGTTGCGAATGATGAAATATTTGCTAATTTATGTACAGAAGAAAGCATGAATAAATTAGAACAATCATTGGATTTAACCGAGGCATTTAATTTCTTAGATCCTACTTACAAAACTATTATTTTATTAAGGTATTATCACGATTTATCTATTAAGGAAATTGCTGAGGTTCTTAACTCTCCAGAAGGAACGGTAAAATCTCAATTACATCGAGCAAAGCAAGCCTTACGCCCCATTTTAAAGGAGGGATATAGTTATGAATAAAGAAGAATTTAATCACCATATCAATGATATTCCTATACCAGAAGACCGGTTAATTCAAAGAGAAAAAACAGCCATGCTTCAAGCTAAGAAAAATCAATACCGTAGAAAAAAAACAATCAAGTATTCTAGTCTTGTTGCTTGTGGAATATGTGTTTCTCTCTTAGGTTTTGGATTCATTTCTCCTGCTATGGCAAAGACTTTATCGAGTGTTCCAGTTATAGGCCCCATTTATGCACAATTTAATGATATTGCTTCTGATAAAATTGAAAAGGATGAGCTTGCTACATCAATTGAAAGACAAGATAACCATAGTGGTTTAACGATGAATGTGAAAGAAGCAGTTTACGATGGCGGACGTTTAGTGATCACGGTGGAATACAAAGGAGAAAATACTATTTCCAATAGCAATGAAGAGAAAGCTGGATTTAGTTATGTAACCATTAATGGGAAAGAAGTCAGAGCTGCAATTAGTTCTACTTCACAGAAGTCAAAAGGACGAAACACCATTATTGAGCAGCATGAATTCACTCTGGCTAATTACGGTGAATTTGGTGATAAAATTGATGTTTCCGTCCATGGAGAAGATTTATTTGGAAAAGCAGGAACATGGAATGTAGCATTTCCTCTTACAAAAGTTGAAGGTGAGATTCGTAAATTTACTCCTAATATAAAAACATTAACGAAAGATAATCTGTATGCATTAACAGTAGATCAAGTAACTTTTTCTTCACTTTCAACGAGGATTGATTTGACCTTTGATTATCCAAAAGAAATGGAAGCTAATGATAGTTGGCCAGCACTTGATTATACTGTCACTGATGTTAAAGGAAAAATCTACGAAGGAGTCAGCTTGCAAGTTGGTAGCACGGGACTCTACGGACACCATATTGTTTTAGCTCTTCCACCAATGGATAATCCTCCAAAATCCTTAACAATTAAACCTACGTATCTTAGTGGTCAAAATGATACTTTAAAAAATGGAGGTTCTGAAGATTTAAAAATGACTGTTTTACTACAATAATTGAAGGGCTTTGCTAGGTTTCCATGTCTATTGACTGTTAATAAGTGACGTTGTGTTAACTTGATGTGTATGGAAAAAACATCACTATCAAGCTAAGATAAATTTGTATCCATGTAATCAAAAAAACGCTATTCTTTTTGTAGAATTATACAGAAAGGATGGCGTTTTTGATGAAGTCTATCATTTCAAATGAACTGAACCTTTTCGCACAAGAGCTCCAGTAGTCCTACAAGAGATCGCCAAACAAGTTGGTTTTATACAGCGATCTAGCAAGTATCAAGCAAACGAACTCATTGCCCTTTGCGTATGGCTCAGTCAAGAAATTGCATACAATTGTGCAGTCAGTTAGAAGTTTCTACAGGTGTACTTATGAGCTCAGAAGGACTGAATCAACGCTTTAATCCAGAAGCTGTCTTTCAATAGGTGATCTACTGAAGGCAGCTTCTTTATGCTGTTATTATTATAGGGTTTTGTCGGTAAGTCGATATTCCTTGTCGAATCGTTGATATATTTTGAGTTACGGTAGATATATTCTAAAAATCGTTGATATATTTAAATAATCGTCGATATAATTTCACTTACCGACAAAAAACCTAAGAAAAACCCTTTCACAATCTAAAGAAAACGCCTCCATTGAGATGGATTTCACCCGCACTCTAATAACTTTACACTCTATGTGAAAAAGTTCACAAATAGGTCATAATTTGTGAAGGAATTCACAATAATCCGTGCTACAATATGTATGTAAAGAAGTTAAACAACATTAAATTAGTATTTTAATTAATTACTTAAACAATAATAAAAAATAGATATAAACAATTGAAAGGGGAAATTAACATGAAAAAAGGTATCAATCGCGTAGTATTAGTAGGAACAGGAGCTGTAGGTTGTAGTTACGCTTACTCAATGATCAACCAAGGTGTAGCTGAAGAATTCGTACTAGTAGATGTTAATGAAGCAAAAGCAGAAGGAGAAGCAATGGACTTAAGCCATGCGGTACCATTCTCTCCAGCACCAACAAAAGTTTGGAGCGGTAGCTATGCAGATTGTAAAGATGCAGATTTAGTAGTTATCACTGCTGGATTACCACAAAAGCCAGGTGAAACTCGTTTAGACTTAGTTGAGAAAAATACAAAGATCTTTAAACAAATCGTTCGCGGTATTATGGATAGCGGATTCGATGGAATCTTCTTAATCGCAACTAACCCAGTTGATATTTTAACTTACGTAACTTGGAAAGAATCTGGTTTACCGAAAGAGCGCGTAATCGGTTCTGGTACTACTTTAGACTCTGCTCGTTTCCGTTACATGTTAGGTGACTACTTAGATGTAGATCCACGTAACGTTCATGCTTACATCGTTGGTGAGCACGGTGACACTGAACTTCCAGTATGGAGCCACGCTACTGTAGGTGTACAAAAACTAGAAACAATCTTAGCGAACAACGAACAGTATAACCAAGAAGATTTAGATAAAATCTTTGAAAATGTACGCGATGCAGCTTACCACATTATTGAGCGTAAAGGCGCAACTTACTACGGAATCGGTATGTCACTACTTCGTGTAACTAAAGCAATCTTAAGCAACGAGAACAGCGTATTAACTGTATCGGCATACCTTGAAGGTCAATATGGTGAGAAAGATGCTTTCGTAGGTGTTCCAGCTGTTATTAACCGCGAAGGTGTACGTGAAATCGTAGAACTTGAGCTAAATGAAGAAGAAAAAGCGAAATTCGCTCATTCTGTAAAAGTATTAAAAGAAACCATGGCACCAGTACTATAATAATTGCTAAATAATTCAGAGGCGGGAAACTGCTTCCTACCTCTGAGTTTTTATATAATTTAATATAAATTCCTTTTCCGGTTTCCCTTGTATATCCCCAATATACCCCTTTTGCTGGATAAGGGTCGTTTATAGAAAAGAGCACTCTACTTTATATAGAGTGCTCTTTATTATTATTTTTTAGGTGTTAATCCTAATTTCTTTAAAATATCTGCCAGTGTACCGCTTTTTGATTTTTCTACAGGTGTTTGTGATTTTGCTGCATCTGGTCCTTTTTTCAAGAATTTCTTTTCTACGAAGCGAATGTCTTTTTCGTCGACGATGCCGTCATTATTAAGATCGCCATCTTTTACAGATACTCCTTTTTTACCATAGTTATTAGCGATAATTTCAGCATCTTTAATATCAATTATTTTATCGCCATTTACGTCGCCTGCAAGGTTTTCATCTGGACGAGCATATTAATATTGACCGAGTAGCTTACCATCTTTTTCATTACCTAATTTCGTTGTTAGACGGTTTGAAATGAATTACCCGATGTTTCAGAATCACTGAAATAGGCGAATACACCGCCGAATGTAAGGGATAAGCCAAGTGAAGCTGTGACAACTCCCATTCCAACCTTTTGTTTTAATGACATAAGAAAGCTCCCTAATTTAATTTTTATCAGACTTTCGCCTGGAGCATCGATAGAGTAAACATAGTGTTTCAGTATGAATTATATTTGCGAAGGTTCAATGTTCTTTATTGAGAATGAGTATATGCTTATGAATTTTCCATTTCAATAAAATTGTGACAAAAAATATTGAGAAACATTTTTTTATAACAGATTATTTTGTTACGATTTTAAGTGATAAATAGCGAGTAAAATAGGATAAATCTTATGAAATAAAGGTTGAGAAATAAATAATAGGATGAAAGGCTAGTAGGAAATGAAGCGTTTGCAATGAATATTCGTCAAAATTCGATAATTTACACGGAAAATGTGAAAATTTTAAGTGAAATTTAAGAAAAAAACGAATATTTTTTAAAAAATAACAAGGATATTTCAGTTTTTCGCAGAAATGATAAAGAGTAAAAAATTTCTGTCATCTTAGTGAGGTGAACATATTGGATGTAATAAATTGTGAAGAAGTGAAACGAGATGAGTTTCATACAGAAAAGTACTATGACAGTTATAACATCTTTGGCGCACATATTGTGACGGAAGATGGGATGCGAGGTGTACGATTCACAGTATGGGCTCCTCATGCGAAAGCAATGAGTGTTGTTGGGGATTTTAATGAATGGGATTATGAGCAACATAAGATGCTACAAGTGACAGAAGAGGGGATTTGGTCCTTGTTTGTACCGCATATTGAAGAGAATGATATATATAAGTATGCGATTGAAACGATGGATGGTGACGTTATTTTAAAAGCGGATCCTTATGCAGTATATGCAGAAGTAAGACCAAATACGGCATCTGTAGTTTTTGATATAGAGGGATATGAATGGAATGATAAAAACTGGATTCGTAAGAGAAAGAAAAAATCGATTTATAAAGAAGCGATGACAGTTTATGAATTACATTTCGGTTCTTGGAAAAAGAAAGAGAAAGGCGCTCTGTATTCTTACAGAGAAATGGCCGAGGAGCTCATTCCGTATGTGGTGGAACATCAATTTACACATATTGAAATTATGCCGCTTGTTGAGCATCCATATGATCGTTCTTGGGGATATCAAGGAACAGGATATTATGCAGCGACAAGTAGATTCGGCACGCCACATGATTTGATGTATTTTGTCGATGAATGTCATAAATATGGAATCGGTGTCATTTTAGATTGGGTACCGGGGCATTTTTGTAAAGATGCTCACGGTTTATATTTGTTTGATGGGACACCGACTTATGAATATAAAGATAGAGACGTACAAGAAAACCTTGTATGGGGAACTGTTAATTTTGATTTAGGGAAGAGAGAAGTACGTAATTTCTTAATTTCAAATGCGTTATTTTGGATGAAGTATTTCCATATTGATGGTTTCAGGGTAGATGCAGTTGCGAATATGCTGTACTGGAATAAAGAAGGAAAAGAGCAAAGCAATGAACACGCCGTTTCTTTCTTACGAGAGTTAAATGAAGCCGTGTTTGCAGAAGATGAAGAGTTTCTTATGACAGCGGAAGATTCAACAGCTTGGCCACTTGTAACAGCTCCAACATACGAGGGTGGACTTGGATTCAATTATAAATGGAATATGGGTTGGATGAATGACGTGCTGAAATATATGGAATGTGCGCCAGAGTACCGGAAATACATTCATGAGAAAATGACATTCTCTTTAATATATGCTCACTCTGAAAACTTCATATTGCCGCTTTCTCATGATGAAGTCGTTCATGGGAAAAAGTCGTTATTAAATAAAATGCCGGGAGATTACTGGGATAAGTTTGCTCAGCTTCGTTTATTATATGGATATTTCTTTACTCATCCAGGTAAGAAATTACTCTTTATGGGTGGAGAATTCGGGCAATTTGATGAGTGGAAAGACCTTGAAGATTTAGATTGGAATTTACATGATTTTGAAATGCATCGTAATATGCATGATTACTTTAAAGAGCTCATAGCATTGTATAAGCGCTCAAAACCACTTTGGCAGTTAGATCACTCGCCTGAAGGATTTCAGTGGATTGATGCTAATAATAATGAGCAAAGTATTTTCTCGTTTATCCGCCAAGGGGATAAGCAGGAAGATGCGTTAGTTGTCGTATGTAATTTTACGAAAGCTACATATGAAAACTATAAAGTAGGTGTACCAGATTTCGAGTACTATAACGAAATTTTAAACAGTGACTCGGCGCAATATGGCGGATCGGGGCAAGTTAATAAGAAACGTCTCAAGACGATTCTAGAGCCATATCATAATCAAGCGGCACATGTAGAAATTACAATTCCACCATTTGGCGTATCCATATTACGACCAGTGAAGACGAGAAAGGGGAGCAAAAAACAAGATGGCTCAAAAACAAAAGTGCGTAGCAATGTTACTAGCAGGGGGAAAAGGTAGTCGTTTAAGTGCATTAACAAAAAATTTAGCTAAGCCAGCTGTTCCATTTGGTGGTAAATATCGCATTATTGATTTTACGTTAAGTAACTGTGCAAACTCCGGTATTGAAACGGTGGGGATTTTAACACAATATCAACCGTTAGAACTTCATAATTATATTGGAATCGGAAATGCTTGGGATCTTGATCGTGTAAACGGTGGAGTCACTGTGTTACCTCCTTATGCGGAGTCTTCAGGTGTGAAGTGGTATACAGGTACGGCAAGTGCTATTTATCAAAACTTAAACTATTTAAGTCAGTATGAACCAGAATATGTCCTTATTTTATCAGGCGATCATATTTATAAAATGGATTACAGCAAAATGCTAGATTACCATATTGAGAAAGAAGCGGACGTTTCGATTTCTGTTATTGAAGTGCCGTGGGATGAAGCAAGTCGCTTTGGCATCATGAATACAAATGAAGAGATGGAAGTTGTTGAATTTGAGGAGAAACCGCAATTTCCAAGAAGTAATCTTGCATCAATGGGAATTTATATTTTTAACTGGGCTATTTTAAAAGAATATTTAGAGATGGATGCAAGAAACCCTGAATCTAGTAATGACTTCGGAAAAGATGTACTTCCGCTTTTATTAGATGAAGGGAAGAAGTTGATGGCGTATCCGTTTGAAGGATATTGGAAAGATGTTGGAACGGTGAAAAGCTTATGGGAAGCGAATATGGATTTACTTCGCGATGAAACATCGTTGAACTTGAACGATCGTAATTGGCGCATTTATTCTGTAAATCCAAACGAGCCACCTCAATATATTGCAGAAAAGGCAAAAGTAGAAGAGTCACTTATTAATGAAGGGTGCGTCATTGAAGGGGACGTGAAGCATTCTGTTTTATTCCAAGGAGTGACGGTGGAAGAAGGTAGTATGGTAATCGATTCTGTCGTTATGCCGGGGGCAAAGATTGGTAAAAACGTTGTGATTGAAAGAGCGATCGTTGGATCGGAAATGGTTATTGAAGATGGGACAATAATTCGTCCAGAAAAAAATGTGGATGATGTAGTACTAATTGCTGAAGGAAAATAGAAAAGGGGGATGAAATGAATGGGAGAAAAAATGTTAGGAATTATTAATGCAACGGGAAGTTTTCCTTCCTTAAAGAAAGTAACAGGGCATCGTTCATTAGCGGCGTTACCGTTTGGAGGCCGTTACCGCCTCATTGATTTCATGCTTTCAAATATGGTGAATTCTAATATTCATAGCGTGGCGGTTTTTACAAGTCATAAAAATCGTTCTTTAATGGATCATGTCGGTTCAGGAAAACAGTGGGATTTAGATAGAAAGCGTGATGGACTGTTTTTATTCCCACCGAACTGCCAATGTGATCATGACGAATTTGGATCTTTTGCACATTTTAGAAGACATATTGATTATTTTCTAAGAAGCAGAGAAGAATATGTTGTTATTACGAATAGCCATCTTGTAACAGCGTTAAACTTTCAAGCGGTGTTAGAGCGACATATACATACGTCTGCAGATATTACTGAAGTTTGTCATGAAGGGGTTTCGCTTCAAACATATGTGTTAAAGAAACAATTATTGCTAGACTTATTTGAGGCATATAAAGATGTGGAGCAATACAGTTTATTTGATGTAGTGAGAGAAAAGAGCGGGAAATCACTGCATATTACTACGTACGAACATACAGGATATGTAGCTATTATTGATTCTATTGAAAGTTACTATAAACATAGCCTAGAAATTTTGCAGCCTTCTATTTGGAAGCAATTATTTAAGAAAGAAGCACCAATCTTTACGAAAGTAAAAGATGAGCCACCAACTCGTTATATGAAGGGTGCAGTAGTGAAAAATACGATGATTGCAAACGGTAGTATTATTGAGGGTGAAGTAGAAAATAGTGTTGTCTCCCGTTCTGTTAAAATTGGAAAAGGTTCAATTGTTCGTAATAGTATTATTATGCAAAAGAGCCAAATTGGAGATAATTGCATAATAGACGGTGTTATTATCGATAAAGATGTGAAACTTGGCGACGGCGTAGTGTTAAAAGGAAATGCCGATGAGCCATATGTTGTAGAAAAAGGTAGTGTACAAAATAGTACAATCAACAGTTATTCGTAAATAGCAGGTGCATAATTAGTGGGGGATTTAGAAAACCCCCACTAATTAAGGTTTTACTCTATATGAAAACTTGAAGGGAGGAAGCTGTAAGAAGAGCGATTTATGATGTATACGCTTTTCGTGCAGTGGAACAACAGGTGAATATTTTATTTGCAGTATCAGAATGTGTACCGTTTATTAAATCCGGAGGTCTAGCTGATGTAGCAGGAGCGCTTCCAAAAGAATTAAAAAAATTAGGAGTGAATGTTCGCATTATACTTCCAAACTACAGTCTTATCCCGAAAGAGTTAAGAGAAGGATGTACGCTTCATAAAGTAATTAGCGTTCCCCTTGGATGGAGAAATCAATATTGCGGGATTTTAAAAGGTGAGCAGGACGGGATTACGTATTACTTAATAGACAATGAATATTATTTTAAGAGAGATTCTCTATATGGCCATTATGATGATGGGGAGCGTTTTTCTTATTTTTCAAAAGCAGTTTTAGAGTGTATTCCGCATCTTGATTTCGAAGTAGATGTTCTTCATAGCCATGATTGGCATACAGCTATGGTTAATTTCTTACTTCGTGAAAAGTATCAAGATAACCCGTTATATGAGCATATTAAAACGGTATATACGATTCATAACTTGCAGTTCCAAGGTGTATTTCCTCCTGAAGTGATGTACGACTTACTGGAGCTTGGTCATGAATATTTTCATAGTGAACAGCTTGAGTTTTATGGAAACGTGAACTTTATGAAAGGCGGTATTATCGCATCTGACCAAATTACAGCGGTTAGCCCGACATATAAAGAAGAGATTCAATATGAGTTTTTCGGTGAGAAGTTAGATGGATTGCTACGAAAATATAATGATAAGCTTAGTGGCATTGTAAATGGAATTGATACGAGCGTATATAATCCAGAAACAGATCCATATATTACGGCTCAGTATAGTGCAGAATCGCTAGATGAAAAGAATGAAAATAAACGCGCATTGCAGCGTTATTTTGGTTTACCAGAAAAAGAAGATACACCAGTTATTTCGATGGTAACACGATTAACGAAACAAAAGGGGCTTGATCTAGTACGTACTGTATTCCGTGAAATAATGGAAGAAGATGTACAATGTATTATTTTAGGATCAGGCGATTCTGAATACGAGCAGTTCTTTGAATGGATGGCATACGAGTATCCAGAAAAGGTAAAAGTATATATTGGGTTTAATGAAGCGTTAGCGCACCAAGTGTACGCGGGAAGCGATTTGTTTTTAATGCCATCGCTGTTTGAACCGTGTGGACTTGGACAACTTATTGCGCTAGCATATGGCACGATTCCAATTGTAAGAGAAACAGGCGGATTAAATGATACTGTACATTCTTACGATGAGGACACTGGAATTGGGAATGGCTTTAGCTTTACGAATTTTAATGCGCATGACATGTTACATACGATTCTTCGTGCAATTGAGTTTTATCAAGATAAACCGGTATGGGATAAGCTTGTAAAGCAAGCGATGACTGAAGATTATAGCTGGGGGAAATCTGCTCTTGCATACAAGAAATTGTATAAAAGTCTCATGGAATAACATTGAGGTGGTGAAAAAATGTTTACTCATGTTGAAAGCTTCAAATCCGCTTTTCTAGAAAAATTAGAAACGATGTATGGGAAAAGTTTCAAAGATTCTACAACTCGTGATCAGTATAATACGCTCGGTCATATGGTACGTGAGTATATGAATAGTCAATGGATTGCAACGAATGAAAGGTATCGTTCTGGGGATCAAAAACAAATGTATTATTTATCCATTGAATTTTTACTTGGGCGTTTACTAGGCAGTAATATATTAAATTTAGGCATTCGAGATGTATGTGAAAAAGGACTTTTTGAACTTGGAATTTCTTTGCACGAGTTAGAAGAAATTGAAGCAGATGCTGGCCTTGGTAACGGTGGACTTGGACGTTTAGCAGCCTGTTTTCTCGATTCACTCGCTTCTTTAAACTTACCAGGACATGGCTGTGGTATTCGTTATAAGCATGGTCTGTTTGATCAAAAAATTGTTGATGGCTATCAAGTAGAATTTCCAGAACAGTGGCTTCTTCATGAAAACGTTTGGGAAGTAAGAAGGTATGACCAAGCAGTAGAAGTAAGTTATTTTGGAAACGTTGAACCACTAGAAATTGATGGACGTTTAGAGTTCAGGCATACAAATGCAGAAGTTATTATGGCAGTACCATATGACGTTCCAGTTGTAGGGTATGAAACCAGTACTGTAAATACGCTTCGGCTTTGGAATGCGGAGCCAGTTCCTTTCCCGCAAAATTGTAAAGATATTTTGAAATATAAGCGTGAAACAGAGGCCGTATCGGAGTTTTTATATCCAGATGATACGCATGATGAGGGGAAAATACTTCGTTTAAAACAACAGTATTTCCTCGTATCAGCAAGTTTGCAAAATATCGTTCGTATGCATAGGGAGAGACACGGTAGTCTTCGTCAGTTACATGAAAAAATCGCGATTCATATAAACGATACACATCCGGTTCTAGCAATTCCAGAACTTATGCGTATTTTATTAGACGAAGAAAAATTGACATGGGAAGAAGCTTGGCACATAACAACGCAGACGATTTCCTATACGAATCATACGACGTTATCAGAAGCGCTTGAGAAATGGCCAATTCGCATTTTTAAACCGTTATTACCGAGAATTTATATGATTATTGAAGAAATTAATGAACGTTTCTGTCATGAGCTTTGGGACCGTTATTCGTACGATTGGAAGCGTATTGAGGACATGGCCATTATTGCGCATGACCTTGTGAAAATGGCTCATTTAGCGATTGTTGGTAGCCATAGCGTTAACGGTGTGGCGAAAATTCATACAGAAATTTTAAAGCAGCGTGAAATGCGATTGTTCTATGAATTTTATCCAGATAAGTTTAATAATAAAACGAATGGAATTGCTCATAGGCGCTGGCTAATGAAGGCGAATCCACAGCTGACGAATCTTATTTCGGAAGCGATTGGAGAAGAATGGAAGAAAGAGCCAATTAAGCTGCAAGCACTGCAAAACTTCATACATGATACTAGTTTTCAAGAAAAGCTTGCAGGGGTAAAACAAGAGCGTAAGATTATTTTAGCGGAGAGCATTCATAATAAGATGGGGATCACTATTGATCCAAATTCTATTTTTGATGTGCAAGTGAAAAGGCTACATGCTTATAAACGACAGTTATTAAATGTTCTTCATATTTTGTACTTGTATAACCGTTTAAAAGAGGATACTAGTTTTTCATTTTACCCGCGTACTTTTATTTTTGGAGCGAAAGCATCACCTGGCTATTATTATGCGAAGAAAATTATTAAATTAATAAATGAGCTTGCAAGAAAAGTGAATACCGATCCGTACGTAAGTCAATTTATGAAAGTTATCTTTCTAGAAAACTACCGAGTTTCTTTAGCGGAAGATATATTCCCGGCGGCAGATGTAAGTGAACAAATTTCAACTGCAAGTAAAGAAGCATCGGGAACAGGTAACATGAAATTCATGATGAATGGTGCAATTACACTCGGAACGTTAGATGGAGCTAATATTGAAATAAAAGACCGGGTCGGTGATGATGCCTGCTTCATTTTCGGCTTAACAGCGGATGAGGTTCTTCATTACTACCAAAAAGGTGGATATCGTGCAAGTGACTATTATCACCACAATATGCACATTAAAAAAGTAGTAGATCAGTTAACGAATGGTTTCTTTGCACAGTCGGGAGCTGAATTTGAAGCGATTTATGATTCTCTCGTTATTCAAAATGATGAATACTTCGTTCTTCGAGATTTTAGCCCATATGCTGAAAGACAAGAAGCTGTCGGAAGGGCCTACGAAAATAGGGAGAAATGGCTGGAAATGTCGATTTTGAACATTGCACAATCGGGGCATTTTGCGAGTGATCGAACAATTTTGCAGTACAGTAATGAAATTTGGGGTATTGGTAATACTGTTAAACTTTTTTAGATGAAGGCCCCTTTTGAAGGGGCTTTTATTTATTTTGCTTAAGAAAGGTAAGGCATGAACGTATATATTATACCTGTTCCGCCATATTCGCCTGTCGCAAAGTATGAAAATGTAAAGAAACCTGTAAACGAAAAAATTATTATAAGAAAAAGTGCAAAGAAAAATTTTAGCATGTAAGGTCCCCTCATCCGAAAGTAATTTCATAGATTATTATAGTATACAAATATTAAATTTCCAATTGTTTACTGGTTAAAAATGAGAGGTCAGACATGTTTTGTATGTTGTAATGGAATGGTTATTCGTAATGGATTTTGTATTTTTCGTAAATGTCATGTTGTGATGGACGTGTGCATATTCCCAGTCTTTATCATTAAAATGGACATTTCTTGGAGGGAGAAGAGGAACGACATCGAATAAATTGACAAAACGAAAGCTACTAGCTACTTGCAGTTTATAATAATTTCGAAAGGCGATATCTCCAACTTTCGGAGAGGCAAAGGTATAAAGACCGTACTGTGCGAAGGCAGTATTTATACGTGCATCTAGTATGTGTAGTGTAGCGAGTGCACCGCCTAAGCTATGGCCTGTTGCAAGAAGTTTCTTATGGGCTGGTAATGACACGAGCATATCCATAATGGAATCCCGGCAAGATTCATAAATTGAAAGAAAGCCATTATGGACATTTCCACTATTTAAAGCATATGGGTATGGCTTTTGGTTAACGAGTGAATCGATAATCCAATCTGTATCTGTTTGTGTGCCCCTAAAAGCTACAATAATTGTATCCTCAGATTCTAATATGAATCCGAACCATTCTGTCTTTTGAATGGCCTTTCCTTGAAACCCTTGTACATATTGGAACCCATCGGGTATTTCGAAAATGCCATTTTGTTTATATTGTTCATACGTTAGATCGCAGCAAGATGCTAACAATATGGCAGTGTCTTTATCAAAGGATAAAGGAGTACGCATCAAGAAAGCCCTCCTTAAGAAAAGGTATAGTTCAATATATGCAGTGAGGGACTTGATTCATTCTTTTTGAAAAAAGGCTTGAACCTACAGTTACGTGAGGGAGTATGATTTTTGTAAACATATTGTTAGGAGGAGTGTAGGATGAGCAAAAAGGAAGGCTATTCAATTGGTGAGTTTTCAAAGAGAACAGGTATATCAATACGAACACTACAGTATTACGATGAACTTGGCCTGCTTAAACCTGAAAAAAATATAAGTTCAGGACACCGTGTATATAAAGATAGAGATATATTAGCGCTCCAAAAAATAGTGAGTCTTAAAGTATTAGGATATAGTTTAGAAGAAATTCGTGTCATGCTCAATGTGAAAAGTTTGAATATAAGCTTAAAAGAAACATTACAAAATCAAAGAGTAGCCTTTGAAGAAAAGAAAAAACAACTTGAAGTTTCGATAAAGGCGATTGAACGAACAATGGTATACCTTGAGGAAGATGAAGAGGTAGATAGTAACATATTAATGAGCTTAATTAATAGTATCCAAAAAGAAAACGAACAACGTTTATGGCTTGAAGAATATGTATCAAAAGAAGTGGCTGATGGATTATATAATAAGCAGGAAGAAGAGGACATAGCACTTGATAAAGAGTTTATGCGTTTAGCAAAAGAAGTGAAAAGGTTATTTGGAAGACAAATTGAGGATTCAGAAGTGCAAAAATTGGTTGATGAACATATGAAAGCGACTCTTAAGTATGTCGGTGAAGAGACAATGTATTCTCTAGGTAAATTAGAGAATGTAGAAGAACAATATAATAATATGATGCCTTTTCCTTATACGGAAGAAGAAGGGGCGTGGCTTAATGAAGCGATGAAATACTTTATGATCCAAAATGGTTTGTATAGTCCACCTAAATAAAAAGTGCCCTATAAGGGCACTTCTTACTCTTTTCCATCTAATAAACGACCAAGTCCGCCTAAAACGCTACCTTCACCGCTGTTTTGAGCTGCTGGGCTTGTAAGGCGTGCTGCTAAGCGGCTAAGTGTTAAGGACTGAATCCAAACCGTTCCAGGACCTTCTAGCGTTGCGAAGAATAAACCTTCACCGCCAAATAGAGCTGTTTTTACTTTTCCAACGAATTGAACATCGTAGTTAACGTCTTTTGTCATTGCAACGAGACAACCTGTATCAATGCGAAGTTTCTCACCAGGTTTTAATTCACGCTTATATACAGTTCCGCCTGCATGCATGAAAGCTAGACCATCACCTTCAAGTTTCTGCATGATGAAACCTTCACCACCGAAGAAGCCAGTTCCTATTTTTTTAGTAAACTCAATTCCGATAGAAACACCTTTTGCGGCACAAAGAAATGCATCTTTTTGGCAGACTACTTTTCCTTGATATTCTGTTAAATCAACAGGAATAATTTTTCCAGGATAAGGAGCGGCGAATGATACGTGTCGTTTGCCATGACCTGTATTTGTAAATACAGTCATAAACATACTTTCACCTGTAACGAGACGTTTACCTGCGCCCATTAATTTACCGAATAGACCATTAGATGGTCCAGAACCATCACCGAAAATCGTTTCCATTTCGATATGATCTTCCATCATCATCATTGCGCCAGCCTCTGCGACAACGCTTTCTTCTGGATCCAATTCAATTTCAACAAACTGCATATCATCGCCATATAATTTATACTCGATTTCATGTGATTGCATTTTTTCACCTCATCATATGTAGTAATTATATTGTACAGAAATCAAAGGAATTAGAATACTGTAGTTTTATTAATTTTTGAATAAAAATAGAATAAAAATTTAAGGTTATACTAGAATTATAAAAAACGATGGGACGAAAGTGTTCTCATTTGACGTTTTTGATATAGCATGATATAGTGAAAACACTATTGAGCTACATAATGTGGTACGGAAATAAAGCACGTTGTATTAAAGGCTGTAAGCTTGTTATACATTCATGTCCTTTATATCCACCTTTTCATGTGGATTCATAGTTTCATTTTTATTTAGGAGGTACATGACATGCAAACAGGTAAAGTTAAATGGTTTAACGGCGAAAAAGGTTTTGGCTTCATCGAAGTTGAAGGCGGAGAAGACGTATTCGTACATTTCTCAGCTATTCAAGGCGACGGCTTCAAAACTTTAGAAGAAGGTCAAGAAGTTTCTTTCGAAATCGTTGATGGAAACCGCGGACCACAAGCAGCTAACGTTACAAAAAACTAATTAGCTAGCGAAAAAAAGCATTCCGAATTTCGGAATGCTTTTTTTATGCTTTAGAACCAGACTCATCTGAAGATAATTCACCTTTAAAGGTGCGTTCTTCAAAGTCATCAAGCAATTGTTCATATTCTTCATGTTCTTCTGTTGCGAAAACTTGTGGGTTTTTTCCATACATATCTGTTCCAATAAAGTTTTCGAAATCCTCTACATACCCAACATTTTCTTCACTATTTACGTACATGCCATTATAGTTTTTTGAATCCTGTCTTTCTAAATCGGATGGTGTTTCTGATGTTCCATAATTTGCGACGTCTTGCCAAGCATCTTCAGCATCGTACTCTACAGAATGATCTTCGTCGTGCTTATGAAACGAAGGATCTAGCACCTCTTCTTCAACTGGGCGCGTCTGCATATCTAATTTATTTGTAGTGTGCTGAATACACGTTGTAGCAGTTGGCATTGCTTCTAATCTTTCAAATGGAATTTCCTCACCAGACACTTCGCAAATTCCGTACGTACCAGCTTCAATTTTTTGCAGAGCATGTTTCGTATCTTCTAACTGTTTATGCCAAAATTCGATGAGTCCGAAATCTTTCTCACGTTCGTACAATTCTGTAGCCATATCACCTGGATGGTTGTCATAGCTAGACAATTCTCCTACTGAATCACGTTCAGATGCACGGTTTTCATCTTCATGAGTTTGTATCGTTTGTTCAACTTCTTGCTGTTGTTTTTCTAGAATAGATTTAAATTGATTTATTTGTTGTGGAGTTAACATAGTCGTCCACCTTCCTACAATTCAGTTTCTTTACATAGTATGAGCGTTGAGAGTAGGAATTATGAGATGAATTTCAGCCGGGAAGTCGGTATATGAAAAAAGGAGCCGCATAAGCAGCTCCTTTCTATAGGAAGTATCCAAGCAATAATCCGATTCCCATTAGGAGACCGAAAATTGTATTTGTTTTTGCTGTTGAAATCATCGCAGGTACCATTTCCATTGGAATGCTTTTGCCGATAAAGCCTTTCGTCGCTTTAAATGCTTTCGGTACACTTAAGAATACGATAAGCATCCATGGTGATACGATGTTAACGATGATTAAAGCGATTGTCCAAATGTAGGCAACGATAAACATAGAAGCAAGTACACCAACGGCTCTTTCGCGTCCAACGAGAATTGCTAACGTTTTACGACCATTTTCTTTATCACCATCTAAATCACGAATATTGTTAGATAGTAAAATTGCACCAATTAAAATGGAGCTTGGAATAGATAATAAAATCACTTCTGATGTTACTGCGCCTGTTTGGATAAAGAATGAAATACCAATAATAATGACACCCATAAATAATCCTGCTGTTAGCTCTCCAAATGGTGTGTACGCAATTGGAATAGGGCCACCAGTGTAAAGGTAAGCAACGGCCATACAAACAAGACCGATTGCAGCAAGCCACCAGCTAGAGTTCATACAAATATAAACACCTAATAGCGTTGCGATGCCTAAAAATCCGAATGCTAAGTTAAGAACGGTTTTTGGTTTAATGCCATCGCGGACGATAGCACCGCCTATTCCAACTGAACCTTCATGATCGAGTCCTCTTTTATAATCAAAGTATTCATTAAACATGTTCGTTGCTGCTTGAATGAGAAGGCAAGCAAGAAGCATCATAAAGAAAAGAGGAAGATGTATTTGATTTATACCTCCGACCTGCATTGCAAAAGCTGTTCCGATGAAAACAGGAACGAAAGCTGCTGTTAATGTATGGGGACGTAATAAACTCCACCAAATTCGCCAGCCTGTTTGTTTACTTGGCTTTGGCGACGTAGGAGAGGAATTCGTTTCGACGTTCATTTCCATGTTGAATCCTCCTTGGTCACATATTGTACACAATTAAGTGTAGAAAAAGCATCATTTAGTGTCAACGTTTATTTTCTAGGAAGAGAAGGTGAATTTCTCAGAAATGCTAAACGTTGACAGGCCTTTCCTTTGAGGTGTATCTTAAAATCAAGCGTAATTATGACTATTTTTCGCCCATAGGGGGGAGACAATTGTGATTCAAACGAAACGAAAAGGCTTACAAGAAGTTCTTGTTACAGCTATTAAGCGTGCGACTGATGAAAAAACATTAGTTAGTTTTGTAAAACAAATAGATTGGGTGGATCCACTTCTGTTTTATGCAGCAGGAAAAAGGATCGCATTCGAAAATAGATGTTATTTTGCAGACCCAGCTCAGCATGTAATATTTGCTGGAATTGGCTCTGTTTTCACTATAGCAAATTCTTCTCACAAACGCTTTCAAACTGCTCGTGACGAGTGGGATAAAGTAAAAGAGAAAGCATTCGTACAAAGAGAAGGATACGAATTTGGAACAGGTCCTCTTTTATTTGGTGGATTTTCATTTGACCAAGAAAAAGAAAAAACGAATCTTTGGAAAGAATTTGATGATACCACATTTTCACTACCAGCATTTTTATTAACTGTAAAAAATGAAAAGGCGTGGTTAACGATTAATCAGTTCGTTTCAGCCGAAGATTGTGCAGAAACTCTTTATAACGAAATTATTTCTGTAGAAGAGAGAATTTTACAAGAGAGTAAATGTGCACTAGTAGGATCAAAATTAACAGTTACTTCTAAAGTAGAAGTTGATCCGAGTGGCTGGATGAACGCGATTGGAAAAGTGCAAGATGAAATGAAGCAAGGGAACGTGCAGAAGGTTGTATTAGCAAGGGAGCTAAAATTAACGATGGATCAGCATATTGATTCCGTTCTTGTTTTAGAAGCGCTTCGCATTGGGCAACCGGATTGTTACGTATTTTCTTTTGATTATAAAGGAGCATGCTTCTTAGGGGCGACACCTGAGCGATTGATTCGAAAAGAAGGCGAGAAGTTCACATCGATGTGCCTTGCTGGTTCAATTGGTCATGGCAATTCTATAGAAGAAAGTAAAAAAAATGGTGAGACGCTTCTTCATGATGAAAAGAATTTGGCTGAACACGGTTATGTAGTTAACATGATTCGAGGTGTGCTAAGTGAGCATTGCGAATCTGTTAATATTCCGGAGAGCCCAGGCTTATTAACGACGAAAAATTTAATCCATTTATATACGCCAGTAGAAGCAAAAGGTGATGCAAGTCTTTTAACGATGGTAGAAGAATTACATCCAACACCAGCTCTTGGTGGTACACCTCGTCATGAGGCGTTGAAATTAATCCGTGATGTAGAGCTTTTAGATAGAGGATTATATGGTGCACCAATTGGCTTTATAGATGATGAAGGAAATGGTGAATTTGCGGTTGCACTTCGCTGCGGATTATTAAATGGCGAAAAGGCATCCTTATTTGCCGGCTGTGGTATCGT
The DNA here is from genome assembly GCF_025809295.1 of Bacillus sp. 41-22. Classification (NCBI taxonomy): domain Bacteria; kingdom Bacillati; phylum Bacillota; class Bacilli; order Caryophanales; family Bacillaceae; genus Bacillus; species Bacillus sp. 41-22. The sequence goes on along the minus strand of NZ_CP084035.1, from coordinate 4,666,353 downwards.
AATTGATTCAGTAGCTCAGCTTGAATATGAAGAAACAAGTTTGAAGTTTAGACCGATGCTTGGTGCTTTGGAGGAATTAATGAAATGAACAATCATATAGAAGCATTATCATATTATTTAGGCGCGTTCGTGGACGAACTGACGCGTCTAAATGTATGTGATGTTGTCATTAGTCCTGGCTCACGGTCAACGCCGATTGCCTTACTAATGGAACAACATGAAGGAATGAAAACATATTTACATGTAGACGAAAGATCAGCAGGATTTTTTGCGCTCGGTATTGCGAAAGCAAAAAAACGTCCTGTTGCGCTATTATGTACGTCAGGGACGGCAGCAGCGAACTATTATCCAGCTGTATGTGAAGCGTTTCATTCACGAGTGCCGCTTATCGTATTAACAGCGGATAGACCGCATGAATTAAGAGATGTGGGTGCACCACAGGCGATGAATCAATTTAATTTATACGGTACTTTTGTGAAGCAATTTACAGAGATGGCACTTCCTGAAGCGAGTGAAGCAATGTATCATTACGCTCGAATGACAACGCAGCGTACGATAGCAAGTGCACTTCTAGCCCCGCAAGGACCTGTTCATCTTAATTTTCCAGTTCGCGAGCCGCTTATACCGGATTTCTCATTAGAAAGTTTATGGGATAAAGGGCGTGGTGAATATACAGGAGTAGTTCAGCAAGGGAACGTGACGATGCCGAGTGAATATGTAGATTCTCTTGTAGGGCGCCTTTCACATATGGAAAAGGGGCTTATTATTTGTGGAGACGGCAGTCATCCAGAAATAACAGAAGTTGTTATGAAAGTAGCTGAGAAAACAGGGTATCCAATTTTAGCAGATCCACTTTCTAACCTCCGTAGTGGTAATCATGATAAAACGATGGTTATAGATTGTTACGATACATTTTTACGAAATGAATTGTTAAAAGAAACGTGGAAGCCGAATGTTTTAATTCGTTTCGGAGGAATGCCTGTCTCTAAAGCATTAACGCAGTTCATCAAAAAACAAACGAAAGCTGTTCATATCGTTGTCGATGAATCTGGACAATGGAGAGATCCAGCTCTAGTTGCGACAGAAGTTGTACAAGCTAGTGACAGTGAATTTTGCAGAGCATTACTAGAGAAAATGCCAGTTATGAAAAAGAATGATTGGTTCGGAATGTGGAAACAAATAAACGAGAAAACGAGAGAAACGCTTCGTGAGATGGAAACATATGAAACGGCATTTGAAGGGAAAGTAATTACGGATATTGTAAGTGTATTACCAGAAGGGGCAACGTTATTTGCGAGTAATAGTATGCCAATTCGCGATACCGATTCATTTTTCTTCACATCGGATAAAAACATTCAAGTAATGGCGAACCGCGGTGTAAATGGTATTGATGGAATCATTTCAACAGCTTTAGGAGCGAGTATTATTTGTGATCCGCTCGTATTAGTAATCGGTGATTTATCATTTTATCACGATTTAAACGGACTATTAGCCGCGAAACTACATGAGTTAAATATAACGATTGTTGTTGTAAATAATGATGGTGGAGGTATTTTCTCATTCTTACCACAATACGAGAAAAAGGAACATTTCGAATCATTATTTGGAACACCAATTGGGCTTGATTATGAACATGTTGTCAAAATGTATGGTGGTTCATTTAGCCGTGTAAATGGTTGGGAAAACTTCCGAGAAGAAGTACAAACTGGAACGAAAACGAATGGATTACACGTCGTGGAAATTTGTACGAATCGCGAAGAAAACTTGAAATTACATCGTGAACTATGGGCAAAAACAATGGACGTTATTACTACATCTTTGCAAGGTGAATCAAAATGAAAGTAACATTGCAAGGTGTATCGTATGAATATGAAGTAGCCGGAAGCGGGGAACCACTTCTACTTCTTCATGGTTTTACGGGAAGCATGGAAACGTGGGGTTCCTTTATTCCTTCTTGGAGCGAGCAGTTTCAAGTCATTCTAGTAGACATTGTTGGACACGGGAAAACGGAAAGTCCTGAAGATATGATGCATTATGATATTCAAAATGTGGCACTGCAAATGAAAGAACTACTGGATCATCTTCATATTGAAAATGCGCACATACTTGGCTATTCAATGGGTGGTAGACTTGCGATTACGATGGCATGCTTATATCCAGAATATGTGCGTTCGCTTCTTTTAGAAAACTGTACAGCTGGACTTGAGAGTGCAAAGGAGCGAAAAGAACGCAAGGAAAAAGATGAACGACTTGCCGATAAAATTGAGCAAGAAGGCATCCGAAGTTTTGTATCGATGTGGGAAAATATTCCGCTATTTGAAACGCAAAAACGTTTAGTGCAAAACGTAAAAGAAGCGGTGCGAAAAGAACGACTTGCTAATAATCCAAAAGGACTTGCAAATAGTCTTCGTGGCATGGGAACAGGGGCTCAACCTTCATGGTGGAACGAATTGCAAAACCTAAAAATGCCTGTCCTTTTACTGAATGGAGAAAGCGATGAAAAGTTCTTTCGCCTATTAAAAAACATCGAAAAATGCATCCCTCATGCGAAATTTGTCAAAATTGATGGGGCTGGCCATGCAATTCATGTGGAACAACCGGAAAAGTTTGATACAATAGTAAAGGGATTTCTAAAAACTATGCAGTGATACTTTTTTCAGCAAGAAGGAAGTTGCACTTATAGCGGAGATCAGAAATATAAAAGGAGGTAATAGTAATGACTATTGAATGGGTAAAAGAAGGCAATTACGAAGATATTATTTATTCAACATACAATGGCATCGCAAAGATTTCGATTAACCGCCCTGAAGTACATAATGCATTCCGTCCTAAAACGGTAATGGAGTTAATCAATGCTTTTGCACACGCTCGTGATGATGCAAATGTTGGCGTTATCATTTTAACAGGTGAAGGTGGACGTGCATTCTGTTCTGGCGGCGACCAAAAAGTTCGCGGTCATGGTGGCTATGTAGGTGACGACCAAATCCCACGTTTAAACGTATTAGACTTACAACGTCTAATTCGCGCAATCCCTAAACCGGTTATCGCAATGGTAGCAGGTTATGCAATCGGTGGTGGACACGTACTTCATATCGTATGTGACTTAACAATCGCTGCAGACAACGCTGTATTCGGACAAACAGGTCCTAAAGTAGGAAGCTTTGACGGTGGATACGGAGCTGGTTATTTAGCTCGTATGGTAGGCCATAAGAAAGCTCGTGAAATTTGGTACCTATGCCGTCAATATAGTGCACAAGAAGCACTTGATATGGGCTTAGTAAACACAGTAGTACCATTAGAAGAACTTGAAGCAGAAACAGTACAATGGTCACAAGAAATTTTAGCAAACAGCCCAATGGCACTTCGTTTCCTAAAAGCTGCATTCAACGCAGACACAGACGGTTTAGCTGGTATTCAACAACTAGCTGGAGACGCAACGTTATTGTACTACACAACTGACGAAGCAAAAGAAGGCCGCGATGCGTTCAAAGAAAAACGCACTCCGGACTTCGGTCAATTCCCTCGTTTCCCGTGATCAAACCAAAAGCGGAAGCGGCTCGCTTAGAATGTGAGGGGGATGGAGCTTCTGACAGAGAGGCGCTTTTTGCCTCGTAGGAAGAAGTGAAGCCACCGAACATTCTAGCCGCTGTAGCTGGATGAAACCAAAAGCGGAAGCAGCTCGTTCAGAACAAGAGGGCGTTGGAACTCCTGAAAAAGAGGCGCTTTTTGCCTCGCAGGAAGGCGTGAAACGACCGACTGTTCTAGCCGCTGTAGCTGGATGAAACCAAAAGCGGAAGCAGCTCGTTCAGAACAAGAGGGCGTTGGAACTCCTGAAAAAGAGGCGCTTTTTGCCTCGCAGGAAGGCGTGAAACGACCGACTGTTCTAGCTGCTGTAGCTGGATGTTTTAAAAGCGGAGCCGACTGTTTAGCCCCGTAGGCTAAGGTTCTTTCGCACAGAAAGTGTTTTTTACTTTCTCGTGCGGAAGGTTCTTAGACGGAAGGGGCTAGGAGGCGCAGCTGGATGTGATGAAAAGCGGAAGCAGCTCGCACACAATGTGAGACGCAACCAAAAGATCACACCGGAAACAAAACAACTAAGAGACTTGATGTCATATCAGGTCTCTTTCTTTCATGAAAGGAGAATGAGTGATGGAGACGATGCCGAATTGGTTAATGCAACGTGCATTTTTAACACCTGATCGCACTGCAATTGAAATTGAAGAGGAGAAGGTTACTTTCGTGCAGCTGCATGAAAAAGTAGTATCTGTTTGTGAACACCTCACGCATATAGGAGTGAAGCGGGCGCAAAAGGTGGCTGTTCTGATGAAAAATGGTATGGAGATGATTACAGTTATTCACGCCCTATCTTACATAGGTGCAGTAGCTGTGCTTTTAAATACGCGTCTTTCAAGAGAAGAGCTACTTTGGCAAATGGATGATGCGGAAGTTGTTTGTTTAGTGACGGATCAAGAGTTTGAGACGGAAAATGTTCCAGTATGTTCATTTGCTGAAGTGATGCAAGGACCGAAGGCGGAAGCATTTATACAAGAAGAATTCTCTTTAGAAGAAGCGATGACAATTATTTATACGTCAGGGACGACAGGGAAACCGAAAGGCGTTGTTTTAACGTACGGTAACCACTGGGCAAGTGCAGTCGGTTCTTCGCTTAATTTAGGGCTTCGTGATGATGATTGTTGGTTAGCTTGTATGCCAATGTTCCACGTTGGTGGGTTATCTCTTTTAATGAAAAATATTATGTACGGTATGCGCATTTTACTCGTTCCAAAATATGATGCTAATTTTATTCATAAAGCACTTCAAACGAGAGGCGTTACGATTATTTCTGTCGTTTCTAAAATGCTAACAGATTTATTAGAACGACTTGGCGAAGGTACATATCCATCTTCTTTACGATGCATGTTACTTGGGGGAGGACCAGCACCGAAGCCGTTATTAGAAACATGTGTGGAAAAAGGAATTCCTGTGTATCAAACGTACGGTATGACAGAAACATCATCGCAAATTTGTACGTTAACAGCAGATTACATGTTAACGAAAGTAGGATCAGCCGGAAAACCACTATTTCAGTGTCAGCTTCGTATTGAAAAAGACGGCGTAGTTGTGCCGCCCCGTGCTGAAGGAGAAATTGTAGTAAAAGGACCGAACGTAACAGGTGGCTACTTTAACCGTGAAGATGCGACGCATGAGGCGATCAGAAATGGATGGCTTCATACTGGTGACCTCGGTTATTTAGATGAGGAAGGATTTTTATACGTATTAGATCGACGCAGTGATTTAATTATTTCTGGCGGAGAAAATATATATCCAGCTCAAATTGAAGAAGTATTGCTCTCTCATCCGGCGGTAGTAGAAGCGGGTGTTGTCGGTATGGCTGACGAAAGTTGGGGACAAGTACCAGCTGCTTTTGTTGTAAAAAGTGGAGACGTAACAGAAGAAGAAATTCTTCGTTTTTGCGAAGAGAAATTAGCGAAATATAAAGTGCCGAAGAAAGCATGTTTCTTAGAGGAATTACCACGAAATGCTTCGAAGAAATTGTTAAGACGAGAGTTAAGACAATTAGTGGAGGAGATGTAGGTGGAAATAAAAAAAGCGACACTTTATATAACGGAAATGCCGCTCATTATCCCGTTTGCGGCAAGTTACGGGACTTATGAAAAGCGTGAAAGTATCGTCATTGAATTAGAAGATACAGATGGATACATTGGTTTTGGTGAAGTCGTTGCATTTTCTGAACCGTGGTATACGGAAGAAACGGTGAAGACAGCGCTGCATGTACTTCAGGATTTTTTATTACCAGATTTATTGAAAGCTGAAATCTCTCATCCGAATGAAGTACCATCTTTGTTCCAACATATAAAGAGAAACCGAATGGCAAAGGCCGGAATTGAAGGTGCTGTCTGGGATTTATATGCGAAGCGTCAAAAGCAGTCGTTAGCGATATTGCTTGGCGGAAATAGGTCTGAAATTGAAGTCGGCGTTGTGATTGGGATCAATACAATTCCAGTTATGCTAAAACAAATCGAGAAGTACGCGGAAGAAGGATACGAGCGCTTTAAAGTGAAAATAAAGCCAGAACATGATTACGAATTACTGAAAGAAATTCGTAAAGAGTTTCCGAATATCCCGTTAATGGCTGATGCAAATTCAGCTTATACATTAGCGGATACGGAGAAGTTGAAACGACTAGATGAATTCCAACTTATGATGATTGAACAACCGTTAGCGGATTATGATTTTCTTGATCATGCACAGTTGCAAAAGAAAATTGAAACACCGATTTGTTTAGATGAAAGCATCCATAGTTTAGAAGACGCACGTGTTGCGATTACGCTTGGCAGTTGCCGCGTCGTTAATATTAAACCAGGGCGAGTGGGCGGATTAACAGAGTCCGTTCAAATCCATAATTATTGTATGGAGCATAACATACCAGTTTGGTGCGGTGGTATGGTAGAAATGGGGATTTCACGAGCTCAAAATGTTGCACTTGCCTCTTTGCCAAACTTTACGATTCCTGGAGATATATCTGCTTCTAGTAGACATTGGGAGAAGGATATCATTTTACCAGAAGTGATGCTTGAAGGCGGAAAAGTAAGGGTACCGCAAAGTATTGAACGTGAGTATGAAGTAGATCGAGGCAGGTTGGAAGAAATAACAAAGCAGCGGATTATTTTTGAGCGATGAATGGGAGCTTTTATTAGTACTGACTACCTGCAAATAGCGGGATGATTTTGTCGTTAATTGTCGGTAAGTCGATATATTAAAAAAATCGCTGATATAATTTAAATTACAGTTGATATATTTTGAAAATCGCCGATATAATTTCATTTATCAAGGTTACTCTTACGGGTAGCCTTTTCTTATTGTACAAATTGGATAGACTAGTTTAAAATCGAGCGTATGAAAACAGAATAAAGTAGGGGGACTAAAATGAAGCGCATTTCAATTTTAATAGCTGATGATGAAGCGGAAATTGCTGATTTAATTGAGATACATTTAGAAAAAGAGGGTTACCACGTCGTTAAAGCAGCTGATGGAGAAGAAGCCATGCATATTATTCAAACGCAGCCAATTGACTTAGTGGTTTTAGATATTATGATGCCGAAAATGGATGGATATGAAGTGACGAGGCAGATTCGCGGCAAGCACCACATGCCAATCATTTTCTTAAGTGCGAAAACATCTGATTTTGATAAAGTGACAGGTCTTGTATTAGGCGCAGATGATTATATGACGAAACCTTTTACACCGATTGAATTAGTTGCACGTGTAAATGCACAACTGCGTAGATTTCTTACGTTAAATCAGCCGAAAGTAGCGGAGAATAAATCTGCTTTAGAAATAGGCGGAGTCGCTATTGATCCTGAGCGAAGAACAGTAAATGTGTACGGAGAGCCAATTGAATTAACACCAAAAGAATTTGATATTTTATATGTATTAGCAAGTCATCCGAAGAAAGTGTACAGTGTGGAAAATATTTTTCAGCAAGTATGGGCTGAAGGGTATTACGAAAGTGGAAATACAGTTATGGTACATATCCGTACTTTGCGAAAAAAGCTTGGGGAAGATAAAAGAAAGGATAAGTTAATAAAAACAGTGTGGGGGGTAGGTTATACTTTCAATGGCTAAAACGATGAGAAGCTTTCGCTCGAAGATGATTATGCTATTTGCGTTAAGTATGATATTAGCTGGTGGCGTAACGTATTTGATTTATGAGGGGCTACGTCTCTATTATAAATTAGCAGTTCGTTATGAGGATCCTTTAGCCCAATTTCGTTCAATGGTAAGACAAATTGGGGACATTAATTTCTTTTTAATTGTATTTATTCCTCTGTCCATTATGTTTTTCTTCTTTCTTACTAGACCGTATTTAAAATATTTTGATGAGATTTCGAACGGGATTCATCATCTTGCGAACGGAGATTTTTCAAATCAAGTTCGTGTTTCATCAAATGATGAGTTTGGATATATCGCACGCGAAATTAATGTAGCGAGTGAAAAATTAAAAGAAGCGGTTGAACGAGGAGACTTTGCGGAAAGTAGTAAAGATCAGCTAATTGTCAACTTAGCTCATGATTTAAGAACGCCGCTAACATCTGTTTTAGGGTATTTAGATTTAATTCTTAAAGATGAGAATTTGACGAAGGAACAAATTAAACATTTTTCCACAATTGCTTTTACGAAATCCGAAAGGCTTGAAATCTTAATTGATGAATTATTTGAAATAACGAGAATGAATTATGGCATGTTGCAAATTGAAAAAAGACCAATTGATATAAGTGAATTACTTATACAGTTAGATGAAGAATTATATCCGTTATTAGAAAAAAAAGGTTTAGAAGCGAGATTGAATATGGATTCGCATTTACCTATTAACGGTGACGGGAAATTGTTAGCTCGAGTATTTGAAAATCTTTTAACGAATGCGATTCGCTATGGATACGATGGAAAGTTTGTTGATGTGAACGGATATATTGATCATGAAGAGGTAGTTGTACAAATTATTAATTACGGAGATAGCATTCCAGAAGAGGATTTACCATATTTATTTGATATGTTTTATACAGGTGATAAGGCCAGGTCAGAGCAACAGGGCGGAACAGGCCTTGGGTTATTTATCGCAAAAAATATTATCGAACAGCATGATGGGACAATCTCTGCTGAAAGTAACGTAATTAGAACGATATTTGAAGTGAGATTACCAAAAGAAGAGAGCAAAGCAATTTAATAAAAATTTAAACTTTACCCCACTTTTTATTTTAATAGTTTTTTCTATTCTATACGTAAGTTACGTTAAGGAGGAACTAGAAATGAAAAAGTGGGTATTTATTTCTCTTTTTATAGTATGTACAGCATGTGTAGGCTTTTATATATTACCAGTATTTCAAAAGGAGATCGATGTTAAAATTGCAGAAAAAGATAACAAAGTAAAAGCCGCGAACACTGAAAAGATAGAGGTTACAGAGGAACAAATTTATAAAGGTGATCTATTATTAGTTAATAAAGATTACCCGGTTAAAAAAGATAGTGTTAGGTCCGATATTATAAATGTAAATCACAATAGTGAATTAGTAAGAGGTTATGTGGTATTTGATAGAAATCTTCGTTTATCAAAGGATATTGTAAAAAAGTTTTTAAACGTTGTCGATGCAGCTGGGAAAGATGGAGTACAGCATTTCTTAATGAGTAGCGGTTACCGAGATTTTCAAGAACAAAGTAAATTATATAAGGAAATGGGATCTGATTATGCACTTCCAGCAGGATACAGTGAACATAATTTAGGGTTATCACTCGACGTTGGGTCTACTCAAAAGAAGATGGAGAAAGCGCCTGAAGGAAAATGGATTGAAGAGAACGTATGGAAGCACGGATTTGTTTTACGTTATCCGAAAAATAAAAGTGATATTACGGGCATTCAATATGAGCCGTGGCACATACGTTATGTCGGCTTACCACATAGCGCAATTATGCAAAAAAAGAAGATTACGTTAGAGGAATATTTGGACTTTTTAAAAGAGGAAAAAGAAGTTTCAACGGAGGTTGAAGGTAAGAAATATACGGTTTCTTATTATAAAGTTTCAGATCGTATGAACGTGAATGTTCCAGTAAATAAGCAATATGAAATTTCGGGGAACAATATGGACGGGGTTATTGTGACGGTTCAAGAATAGAGAAAAAGGCTGGTCCGTTTTGGGTCAGTCTTTTGGCATATAAGAAATAGATTGCCGTTTTTTGTCGGTAAATCGATATTCCTTGTCGAATCATTGATATAATTTCCTGTACTATCAACATTTTGTGGATTGTTTTTTTATTTACCATTAAACATTATAACGTTATATTTACTTTTCTTTTTTTTCGTGATACTCTAAATATGTGAAAGAGATATAAAATGAAATTTTAATGTAAGCGTATTCTTATGGCTTCTTATAGAAAAGGGTGGAAATACAATGACAGAACGATTCGTGCTACGTAATGTGAAGCGTGTGAACGGGGAAGAGATTGACATTGTAGTTGAAAATAATAAAATCGCACAGGTGACGAAAGCTGGTGCTGGCGAGGGTGGAAAGGTTCTTGATTACTCAGGTACTTACGTATCGAGTGGATGGATTGATTTGCACGTTCATGCTTTTCCAGAGTTTGATCCGTATGGCGATGAGGTAGATGAAATTGGCGTTAAGCAAGGGGTAACGACAATTGTTGATGCGGGAAGCTGCGGAGCTGATCGTATCGCAGATTTAGTACAAAGTAGAGAACAGGCAAAAACGAATTTATTTGCCTTTTTAAATATTTCTCGCATCGGTTTGAAACGAATTGATGAATTATCCAATATGGAATGGATAGATAAAGAGAAAGTAATAGATGCAGTAGAAAAGTATAAAGATGTAATCGTTGGATTAAAAGCGAGAATGAGTAAAAGTGTCGTTTGTGATAGCGGAATTGAACCGCTGCACGTAGCGCGTTCTTTATCTCGTGAAACATCATTACCGATTATGGTACATATCGGTTCAGCTCCTCCGCGTATAGAGGAAGTTGTACCTCTTTTAGAAAAAGATGATGTCATTACACATTACTTAAACGGGAAAGAAAATAATTTATTTGATGAAGAAGGAAAACCGATATCTGTGTTATTAGATGCAGTGAAACGCGGTGTTCATTTAGATGTTGGGCATGGTAATGCTAGTTTTTCTTTTAAAGTAGCAGAGGCAGCGAAGCGTTACGGCATTGCCCTTAATACGATTAGTACAGATATTTACCGGAAGAATCGTATACACGGTCCAGTTTACAGTATGGCTAACGTTCTTTCGAAATTCCTTTACTTAGGTTATCCGCTAGAAGAAGTAATTGGTGCAGTTACGAAAAATGCGGCAGAGTGGCTGAAAAAACCAGAGCTTGGTCGTATTCAAGAAGGCGATATTGCAAACTTAACTTTATTTACGGTGAAAGATGAACCGATTACGTTAATTGATTCAGAAGGGGATCAGCGCATTGCTGAAATAAGAATTGATACGAAAGGGGTTGTAATCAATGGGTCATTCATTGAATGCTAAGTACGGATTAAAAAGAGTTATTAATGCGAGCGGTAGAATGAGTATTTTAGGTGTATCCGCTCCTACAGATACAGTTATGGATGCGATGAAACACGGTGGACAAAATTATGTAGAAATTGCTGATTTAGTAGATAAAGCGGGAGACCATATTGCGAGAATTCTAGATTCAGAGGCAGCAGTTGTTGTAAATTCAGCATCAAGCGGAATTGCGCTTTCTATCGCTGGTATCGTTACAGAAGGAAATCGTCGTAAGAGTGAACGACTTCATCAAGAGGTAATCCTGAAAAACGAAGTGATTATGTTAAAAGGTCATAACGTTCAATACGGTGCTCCTGTTGAAACGATGATTTATTTAGGCGGCGGTAAGCTCGTTGAAGTGGGTTACGCAAATGAAGGGAAAGCAGAGCATATTGAAGATGCAATTGGCGAAAATACAGCAGCTATTCTTTATGTGAAATCGCATCATGCAGTGCAAAAAAATATGATTTCTGTTGAAGAAGCATGGGAAGTTGCGCAGCGAAATAACGTACCACTTATCGTCGATGCGGCAGCTGAAGAAGATATTCAAAAGTATGTGAAGTATTCAGACCTTGCAATTTATAGCGGTTCAAAGGCAATTGAAGGACCTACTTCTGGTATTGTCGGAGGTAAACGAAAATATATTAAATGGCTAAAAGTACAATTACATTGCATCGGAAGAAGTATGAAAGTTGGGAAAGAGACGACTTTCGGCTTACTTCAAGCGCTTGATGAGTACGGAGTGAAAGAAGATAAGAGTGAGCAAGAAAAAGAGTTGTTACAAGTACTTATGCCGCTGAAAGAGTTAAACGGTGTAAATGTAACGATCGTTCAAGATGAAGCTGGAAGAGCAATTTTTAGAGCGCGTATTCATATTAACGAGAACGAATTAAATAAAACTGCAAAAGATGTTGTGACCGCGTTACGCGAAGGGGAAATCGCAATTTACACACGTGATTACGGAGTAAGACAAGGATTCTTTGATATTGATCCACGCCCACTTCAAGGTGATGACATACATGTAATTGAAGAAAAAATGAGAGAAATTGTAGGGGGAAACTAAGATGACAAACATTCAAAAACGTTTTTATAAAGGCCGCGTAGCATTAAATGTATTAGCGAACAATACCCGAAATGCGAAAGATATCTTTGAGGCAGCAGAAGGTTATGTAGTCGTTGGAGTGTTATCAAAAGATTATCCAACAGTAGAAGAAGCAGTAACTGCGATGAAAGCATACGGAAAAGAAATTGATGACGCTGTATCAATCGGACTAGGAGCAGGAGATAATCGCCAAGCAGCAGTTGTAGCTGAAATTGCGAAGCATTATCCAGGTAGCCATATTAACCAAGTGTTCCCTTCAGTTGGAGCAACACGTGCAAATCTTGGCGGAAAAGATAGCTGGATTAATAGTTTAGTATCACCAACAGGAAAAGTAGGTTACGTAAATATTTCTACTGGCCCAGTTAGTGCGGCTGGGGAAGAAAAAGCAATCGTTCCAATTAAAACAGCAATCGCACTTGTACGTGATATGGGCGGGAATTCATTGAAATACTTCCCAATGAAAGGTTTAGCGCATGAAGAAGAATATCGCGCTGTTGCGAAAGCATGTGCGGAAGAAGGATTTGCATTAGAGCCAACAGGCGGAATTGATAAAGAAAACTTTGAAACAATTGTACGTATTGCATTAGAAGCAAACGTAGAGCAAGTTATCCCGCACGTGTACTCTTCTATTATTGATAAAGAAACTGGCAATACGAAAACAGAAGATGTTCGTGAATTACTAGCGGTCGTGAAGAAGTTAGTTGATCAATATGCGTAAGAAAATTGCAGCATTCGGTGAAGTTATGATGCGCCTGCAAGTGCCAGGGTATGAATTGCTATCGCAAGCAAACACCTTAAATTACTCATTTTCTGGTACAGGTGTGAACGTTGCAGCAGCACTTTCTCATCTAGGGCATGAAGGTTTTCTTATTTCAACTTTACCGGAAAACTCTGTTGGGGATGCTGCGGTATCACATATTCAAAAGTTAGGCATTCAGGCACCGTTTGTTTCAAGAGGCGGTAAATATGTTGGTATGTACTTTTTAGAAAATGGATTTGGAGCACGCGCAAGCCGCGTTACATATTCGAACCGATTAGAAAGTAGTTTCAATACGGCATGTGAAGAGATGTACCAATTTGAAGAAATCGCAAAAGAAATTGATATCGTTCATTTTTGCGGGATTACCCTTGCGATGAATGATACTGTGCGCCATCATATGAAATCTTTGGCGAAGGCAGTTAAAGAAAATGGAGGCACTGTCGTTTTCGATTGCAACTATCGTCCATCGCTTTGGGGAGAAGATGGGTATGAACAGGCGAAACCGCATTATGAAGAAATGCTGGGACTTGCTGATATTGTTATGATGAATGAAAAAGATGCGATGTTTGTTCTCGGAATGAAAACGGAAGAGACGGAGCGAGAAGCACAGCTTGTTGATCTTATTCCAAAAGTCGCTGAAATATATAATATCGCTACAATTGCTGGGACACATCGTTCTATTAATAGCGATAATACACACTCACTTCGCGGATTCATATGTAAAGATGGGACGTTCACTTTTGCCAAAACACTTACGTTTTCTGTATATGATAGAATAGGTGCTGGAGATGCTTATACGAGCGGAATTATTCATGGCGAGATAGAAGAGTTTGCACCAGAGAAAGCTGTTTCATTTGCGTCAGCAGCTGGAATGCTTGCACATACAATCGTCGGTGATACGCCAATGTCATCAGAGAAAGATATACTTCGGGCAATGACGGCATCAGTAGGTGATGTAGAAAGGTAGTGGGTGTAACGGTGAACGTAACGAGAAAAAGAGGTCCATTATATTTACAAATTAAAAATATTATTCGTGATCGAATATTACATGGTGTTTATGCCATTCATACAAATATTCCTTCTGAACCACAATTAGAAGAAGAGTTCAAAGTGAGTAAAATTACAGTGCGAAACGCAATTAAAGAACTCGTTCAAGAAGGATATTTAGAAAAGAAAAGTGGTAAAGGAACGAAAGTCATTCGAAATACTTCTGCGACAAAGCTTTCAAAGGGAAAGAAATTTACAGAAGTGTTAGTGGAAGAAGGCTATAAAGTACAAAAGAAATTGCTAAAGGCAGAAGTGGTTCATAATGAAGAAGGAACAGTACCATTTCGTTTATTTGGTAAAGAGAGTTTTCGTATTGAGCGCCTATATGCTTTAAATGATACTCCGTACATTCATTATACGCACTATTTCTCAGCACAAATGGCAAGTACAGACTTAGCGGACTTTGACTTACAATCGCTTTATGATCTAGTCGAGGACCGTGGTATACATTTAGAAAACTTCAGAGATGAATTCGCTGTTGGATTTGCGCCTAATTTCGTTGCAGAAGCGTTAGGAGAAAAAGAGGGAACAGCGTTATTAAAACGTATGCGCTATTCTTACGATGAAGTTGGAGAAGTAATTGAATATAGTGAAGGCTACTACAATACGGAAATGCAGCATTACGTTGTAAATTATGATGTGTAAAAAGTGAAGAGGGACCAATTCCCTCTTTTTTTGTAAAAAAATTTCATATCGAAGGGGAATGGGATATGGATATATACTTATTAATCGTCACGTTAATTGCGATCGCAATTGTTATTTTAGGGGTATCATGGTGGAAATGGCATGCGTTTATTAGTCTAACAGTTGCTAGTCTATTTTTAGCTATTATGTCTGGGTTGAACTTGACCAAAATTGTTACTGCCTATGAAACTGGTGTTGGTAGTGTACTAGGGCATTTAGTTGGTATTTTGGCTCTCGGAACAATTTTAGGGAAAATGATGTCCGATTCAGGGGCTGGTATGCAAGTAGCAGATTTCTTCATTCGATTCTTCGGGGTGAAAAAATTACCTTGGGCTATGTTATTCGCCGGATTTGTTATAGGGATTCCAGTGTTTTTTGAAGTGGGAATCGTCATTTTATTACCACTTGTTATTTCAATTCGAAAAACAACGAAACAAAATATATTGTTAATTGCTTTACCTGTTATTGCTGGATTATCGATTGTACATGGGCTAGTGCCGCCGCATCCAGGTGCGATGACAGCAATCGGGATTTATAACGCGAATTTAGGAAAGGTACTATTGTATTCATTAATTATCGCGTTACCAACAGCAATTATCGCAGGACCGGTATTTGCAAAGTGGGTACATAAGAGGGTTATACCTGAAAATGAACCGGAGCTTGTTCGAGTTACGACAGTATCTACTGATTTGCCAAGTCGTAAAGCTTCATTCTTTATCATTTTATTACCAGTAGTTTTAATGATTTTATCAGTAGTCGCACCATATATTTCATTACCGAAAAAAATAACTGAATTTTTAGTATTTGTAGGAAGTCCGGTAATCGCTTTACTTATTTCATGTTTCGCAGCGTTTTATTTGCTTGGTATAAAACAAGGAATTAATAAAAAGATGATTAAAAAATTAACAGATGAAAGTTTACTACCTGTCGGTTCCATTATTTTAATAATTGGTGCAGGCGGTGGATTTAAACAAATATTAATTGAAAGCGGCGTTGGAACAGCCATCGCTCAAATGGCAGAACATATTTCATTATCACCAATCGTCTTAGCGTTCATGGTAGCGGGATTAATCCGAATTGCAACAGGTTCAGCTACTGTAGCATTAACGACAGCAGCTGGAATTGTTTCACCGGTTATTCAGCACATGTCGGGTGTAAATTTAGAATTACTCGTTATTGCAACCGGTGCAGGTTCATTAATGTTTTCTCACGTAAATGATGCAGGATTCTGGCTTGTAAAAGAGTATTTAGGTTTGACAGTAAAAGAAACGTTTAAAACGTGGACGGTGATGGAGACATTGTTATCATTTATTGCATTCGGCTTTGCGCTTTTACTTAATATGTTTGTTTAGAAGAAGGGGGTGCCTATTTAAAGGTATCCTCTTTTTGTGTTGGGGCTCTTTTCATGAAACAAGCCCGTTTTTAGGAGTGCCAAGCTTCCGATTTGCCCTGAAAACATAATATAAATGGAATCCCCTCATTTAGAGCAAGTTGAACTTGTTATGAATGATACTAAAGGAGGAATAGAGTAATGAGCGAAAAGTGTGAACACAGACATGATGATTGCGACCGTAGACGTGGCTGCGGCGGCGGTTTTGCGCTTCTAATCGTATTGTTTATTTTATTAATTATCATCGGTGCTAGCTGCTTCGGCGGAGGCGGCGGTGGTTGTGGTTACGGCGGTTATGGTGGATATGGCGGCGGCTATGGTGGATACTGCTAATTATTAAAAACTATTGGAAATAGCCTTGTGCAATATGCACAAGGCTATTTTATTCATATTTTTATATGCTGTGATAATTTATTAATGTACAGAGAGCGGATTAAGAAAAAGAAAATAATCTCGATAATCCCGAAAAAGGTGAGTACAATCAGTAACTCTTTTAGTAACGAGAAAGAAAACATGCTTTGTAAAAACTTAACCGCAAATAACGTGTGAACACCAGCAACGATGTAAGGAACGAAAAATAAAATTCCTAATTGAATCGTTGCGGAGCGAAACATTTCTGATTCAGTTAAGCCCAGTTTTGTAATCGTAATGTACTTTTGTTTTTCATTCGTTAAGTCGTTATACATACGGAAGTATAAAACGCTAGCCGCTCCGATAAAGAAGATAAAGCCAAGAAATGCCCAAATAAAGAATTGAGCAACTGCATTTTCTTTATTATGGAGTAACTCATCAGTAGCTGTATAAATATTAAAAGGGACGGGAGATGCATGCTTATCATCTTTATGTGCCTCATAATATTTTTCGGTGTCATTACTAATACTTTTTAATATATTTTTCGTTGGAATAATTGCATTTTCCCAATTATCCACGAAGTAGTTATAAACTGTAATGGTTTCAATATGAGGAATCATAGTATCGATTGCATAATCTTGCATAATAACTAAATTTGCTAATGCAAATGGTGGTGCTATTCCTTTGTTAATAAATCCCTTTATATAAAACTCCTTTTTATTGGATTCAAGCGTAATTGTATTTTGTTTTACAAATGGATTTGATACAAGGTTTAATAGCTCTGGTGAATAGCCAGAAATAATGTAAACTTCTTTTGAATCAAGGGTGATTGTAGGTCTCTTTAACTGCTTAGCAATTTCGTTATAATCACTCATTTTCATAATTGCAATCTCTTCTTTTGAAGCATTATCTTTTAAAAGCGTAAATTTATATTTTTTATATTGAAAATGAGCATTGGAAAGTTCGGATTCAATAGTATTAACGTGCTTTCGTTCAAGGGAATGATCCCCTTCTAATTTGTATGTGAAGGGAATAGGATATCGCTCTAGTATCGACGCTTTTGTATTATTATTCGCAGCAAATAGTCCGATAATAATCGTAAATGCAAGCGCAGATAGCATAGAAACGATAAAGAGTACATTAATATTACTACGGGTACGAGCAACTAAGTCTGAAATCCATAACATGTTTATTTGTTTCAAATAAAACTTTCTACGTTTCTTTAAAATATAGATAAGAAGAAGAAATGTTTGTGAAAAGAAAAAATATGTTCCGACTACTACGAGTGGCAAAATAGATAATATAATAAAGAAGACAGATCCGTTTTGCACATTTTTTTCGGTTACGTAGCCTTGTGGATAACCAGCAATATAATAACATAACCCTAAACAAGTTAAAGCAAATATCGAAATGAGTATAGACGGCCTTTTTTCGGCTGTCACTTTCTTGTTACCTTTAATAAGATGGACTGTTTTACGAGTCCGAATAAACATAGGTGTAAATGTAGAAACGATTAAAAATAAAATGATAAACGTTACGGTTGTCACGATAATCGCTTCTGTTGGCCAATATAAATAGAGACCTTTCGCACTTGTTAATTTTGAAGTGACTAATAAGAAAAAATTAGAGAACACTAGGCCACCTTGTATACCGATAAAGATGGACAATATCCCGATTATCATGTTTTCAGTAAATAACAGTCTTTTTAATTGTTTCTGTGAGATACCGAGAATCGTGAGTATCCCGAATTGCTGCTTCCGTACATTTAAAAATGTTCCAATTGAATATAAGAGAAAGAAGAACGAGAACATAACAATCACAAGCTGTGCTGTACTCGCTAAGTTCATTAGAGGATCCCGTTCTTGAAAGCTTTGTACATTTTGTAAGCGTGGATGATACGCGTATACAGTAAATGAAAAGAAAACCATAATAGAAAAAGCACTACTTACAAAATAAGCAAAATATGCTTTAGAATTACGCGAGACATTTTTAAATGCAAATTGCCAAAACGTCATCCACGCCTTCCTCCTAATAATGCTAAAACATCTAATATTTCTTGATAAAATTTCTCGCGATATAGTCCGCGGTGTAATTCATTGTAAAGCCCACCATCTTTAATGAAAATAACGCGGTTACAATAACTTGCTGCAAACGGATCATGAGTAACCATTAAAATTGTGGCATCCTCTTCTTTATTTAACTTCGTAAATAACTCCATTACATCGATTGCTGCTTTCGAATCTAAGTTTCCTGTCGGTTCATCGGCAAGTAGAAGTGAAGGATGATGAATAACAGCACGTGCTACTGCAGTACGCTGCGCTTGTCCTCCAGAAACTTCAAAAATACGCTTGTCCAAAATATGATCAATTCCAAGCTTTTTTGAAATGTTATCAAGCTTTTCGTCCATTTCTTTTAAAGGAACATTATCTAACGTTAAAGGGAGTACGATATTTTCACCGATTGTTAGTGTATCTAGCAGGTTAAAGTTTTGAAAAACAAACCCTAACTCTTGGCGGCGGAAAATAGCTAGTTTCTCTCTACGAAATGTGTGCGGTTTTTTTCCATTAATCACGACATCACCAGAAGTAGGGGAGTCAATTGTAGAGATAACGTTTAAAAATGTAGATTTACCGCTACCAGATGGTCCCATGATAGCAACAAATTCACCTTTATCTACATGTAAATTTATATTTTTTAAAGCGGTATGAGGTACTTTTCCTTCATACACTTTTGAGACGTTTTTTATGTGTAATACTTCTTCCATAATAATCACCTTTCTATTTTTAAAACTTAATATGTTGTGATAATTTTTGCATATAAAAGGAACGAATTAAAAGGAAAAAGATAATTTCAACCGTTCCAAAGATTACAAGTACAACTGTAATCTCAGCGAATAATGATAGATGTAATATCTCTTGTAACATCTTTGTCGCAAACATCGTATGGATCGATGCCATAATGTAAGGAACAAAGAAAAGAATCGCAAGTTGAATTGTAGCGGATTGCTTCATTTCGACTTCTGTTAAACCGATTTTTGTAATCGTTATATACTTTTCTTGCTCATTTGTTAAATCTGTATACATACGGAAGTAAAGAACACTGCCAGCTCCGATAAAGAAAATAACACCTAGGAAAGTACCAATTAAGAAAAACGAAGCAACATTTAATTTTGTTTTGTATAGAGAATCGCTTGCTTCACTTGCATGAAACGGTGGATGTTCTGCCTGAATAGCTGCATTGTCATTATCAATTTTTGTTATAAATGCTGAACCGATATTATGTGCCTTTTCCCAATCTGGAACTTTGAAGCTATATACACTCATCTGTTTTGAAGTAGTTGATAAGGCTTCTACATTTTCATCAGATAGTACGAGTAATTGGTATATTAAGCTGTTTGGGAAGGGGTTATAACTTTTATATTCTTTCACTTGTAGTTGTAAATTGTTTTGAGTAAGTGGAAGAATATTTTTCTTTTCTTTAGTATGAATTGTTCCAATAACTTGATCGTCTAAGTCTTTCATAAGAATATAAGATTCATTCTTATTCACCGTGAGAGTTTCCCAGCTTAATGCTTTAGCAAGTACATTATAGTCACTTTGTTTAATGGCATAATAGAGCTGTGAGTTATCCTCAGCTGAAGATACTTCATATATGTCTGTTTTAAATTTTGTATAAGTAAATTGCTCTTCGTTAAATTTTTGTTCTAACCAATTTAAATGTTCATCAGCTAACGTATTTTCAGTATGTGATAAATAAGTAAACGGGAAAGGATTTTGCCTTATTTCATCAAACTTTGTGAATTTCCCAAACCCATATAAGAATGTAATCATTGTAAAAGCGAGTGTCGATAACATCGTCACGATAAAGAGCATGTTAATATTTGTCCGAATCCGAGTTGCTAAATCAGAAACCCAAAGCATATTAATACGTTTCATATAAAATTTTCTTCTCGTCTTTAATATGCGAATGAGTAAGAAGCTAATTTGTGAGAAGAAAAAATATGTCCCAGCTGCAGCAAGTGATGGGATGACAAATATACAGGAGGCAGCGTACAAAAGCCCAGCGATATCTCCTAGTGACATAAAATATAGCGGGTTTGCTGCTAAAACATATCCAGATATTAAACATATCGCACCAAATAGAGAGATGAGTACGGATGCTTTTCTTTCTTTTTGTTTTGTTCCTTCTTTTAAAAGACGTACAGCTTTTCTCGTACGGATTAGCATCGGTGTAAAAGATGATACGAGAATGAAGAGTCCAAGAAAGATAATTATAGTTAAAACGATAGCACCTGTAGGCCACCAATATAAATATAAACCAGGCACATGCGTAATTTTGGCGGTAACTAATAAAAAGAACTGTGAAAAGACAAGGCCAAATTGAATGCCGAAAAATATGGATAGGCCACCAATTAGCATGTTTTCTAGAAATACGAGCCTCTTTAATTGCTTTGGAGATATGCCAAGTACTGTTAAAATCCCGAACTGTTTTTTTCGTACTTTTAAGAAAGTACCGATTGAATATAGTAAAAAGAAAAATGAAAAGAATACAATGACAACTTCTGAGATTGTCATTAATATGTTCAGAGCAACATTCACGCCTGTCATATGCAATTTAGGATGAAATAAATAAACTGCAAACGAGAAGAAAATTGCAATGGAAAACGCACTGCTTACAAAATAGGCGAAATAAGCTCTGGCGTTCCGCGAGACGTTTTTAAATGCAAACTGCCAAAATGTCATTCACCTAGACCTCCTAATAGAGTGAAGAGGAAAAGGATATAAGAGGTATCCTTTTCCTATACTAATATATTTATAAAACTTAACCATTCGTATACTCTGATAACTTTTGCATGTAAAAGGAGCGAATGAATAAGAAAAAGATGAATTCAACTACTCCAAAAATAATAAGAACGGCTGAAATTTCTTTGAATAGTGATAAAGCAATTACGTCTTGAAGCATTTTTGTTGCGAACATTGTATGAATGGACGCCATAACGTACGGAACGAAAAATAAAATGCTAAGTTGAATGGTTGCAGATCTTTTCATCTCTGCATCTGTTACACCAATTTTTGAAATTGCTACATATTTTTCTTGTTCGTTCGTTAAATCTGTATACATTCTGAAGTAAAGAACGCTACCAGCTCCAATAAAGAAAATGACACCTAAGAATGTCCCGATTAGGAAGTATGCGGCACTTCCTGATGTGATTCTATATAATGAGCCTGCTGATTCATAGAAGCGTATAAGTGGTCCTTCGTATTGGAATTCCTGTCGATCTCTTTGTATTTTCTTCATAAAATCATCAGCAATTTCATACGTCTTTTCCCAGTTTTGTACGTTATAATTGTACGCTGCTACATGCTTTGTTGTATTTGGTAAGTTGTTTACAACAGCGTCAGGTAAAATTAAAGTTTGATATGAAAAGTCAGAGGGAATGGCCCCTACTTGTTCATAGCCCTTTACTTGTAATATCGTATTTGTGCTAGAAAGTGTAATGGATTTTCTATTGAAGCTTGGCTCAAATTGGCTGAATAAGGTGAAATAAGCGCCACCGCTTAAGACATATGCTTCGTTATCGCTCATGAATAGTTGTTTCATTCGCAGGGAAGCTGCAAGTTTGTTATAGTCACTTTGTTTCATGGCATAGATGTCATTGTAAGTTGTTATACCTTCATCTTCTTTCAATGGTGTTTCATATAAATCAGCTTTGATCTTTTTATAAGAGAAATTTTCTTTTTGTAACTGCTGTTCAAGCCAAGTTAAATGCTCGTTAGCAAAAGGATTTGCGTCATATGAAAAATAAGAAAATGGAAAAGGTGAAGTTCTCGCAACATCTAGCTTTGTAAACTTTCCGACTCCATATAGGAACGTAATCATTGTGAAAGCAATTGTAGAAAGCATCGCTACAATAAAAAGCATATTGATATTCGTTCGAATACGACTTGCTAAATCCGAAATCCAAAGCATATTAATTCGTTTCATATAAAACTTTCTTCTTTTCTTTAAAATATAAATAAGTAAGAAACTAATTTGAGAAAAGAAAAAATAGGTCCCAATTGTAACAAGTGCTGGAATCACAAAAACACTTGACACCATATAGATAACGCCTACTTGCGTGTTTATTGAGAAGAAATATTTAGGGTTTGCAGCTAAAATATAACCACCTAATAAACAGATAGCACCAAATAGAGAGATAAATATGGATGGTTTTCTTTCCTTTTGTTTCCTACCATTCATTTTTAATAGGTTTACCGTCTTTTTCGTACGAATTAGCATGGGTGTAAATGAAGATACAGCGATAAAGAGACCAAGAAACACAATCGTTGTTAAAATGAAAGCATTCGTAGGGGGATATAAATATATCCCCGGTAGATGTGTAATTTTCGCTGTTACTAATAAGAAAAACTGCGAAAAGACAAGTCCAAACTGCATACCGAAAAAGATAGATAAAATACCAATTAACATATTTTCAGTGAAAACGAGTCGATGTAATTGTTTTTTTGATATACCTAAAATAGTTAAAATACCAAATTGCTTTTTACGAACTTTTAAAAACGATCCGATTGAATAGAGTAGAAAAAAGAACGAGAACAAAACAATTACAACTTCTGAAAATATCATTAATCCGGAAACTTCAGAGATCATAGTGAAATTTTGTAATTTCGGATGAAACAAATAAACAGCAAATGAAAAGAAAACAGCAATGGAAAAAGCACTGCTTACAAAGTAGGCAAAATAAGCTCTTGAGTTGCGCGTTACATTTTTAAATGCAAATTGCCAAAATGTCATAATATGAACCTCCCGCTAGAAGGCCAATATGTAGTTTTATTGCAAAAAATGTATGAGAGTATATTCTCATACATTTTGCTAGCATATGTTACGATCATGCTTCGGTCACCTTCTCCGTATTTTCTGCTTGATTATTTGCAGCGTTGTGGAAGATGATTTTAATCATCGTTCCTTTACCAACTTCAGAGTCTAGTTTCACAGAGTGACCTAAATAATCACAAATTTTACTTACAATATAAAGCCCCATACCAGTAGATTCTCCAAATGCACGACCGTTTTTTCCAGTGTAAAAAGGTTCAAATACTCTTCGAATATCTTCTTGCGGAATACCAACGCCTTCGTCACGAACTTCCAAAATAATATCTTTACCATTGCGATAAGCTGATAAGAAAACTTTCTTTCCGCGCTCACCAGAGTAGCGAACTGCATTTGTCATTAACTGATAAATAATGAACTTTAGCCATTTCGCATCAGAAGCAACTTTTAAATCTGAATGAACTTCTAAAACGGGGAAGACTCCGTTTCGAATGAATAGTTCTTTTAATCCGTTAATATTTTTTGTTACCGCATCTTTTAATGAAATCGTCTCAACATGGAAGTCCTCATGGAAGTTATTTAATCTTGCCATGTATAAAGCCATATCGAGCCCTTGATTTAATCGCTCTAGCTCTTTTTTGAATTTAGGGATTAAATGCTCATCTTCCATTTCAAGCACCATAAGCTGCATAACAGAAACAGGCGTTTTCATTTGATGTACCCAATGGTTAATAAATAATTGGTGTTCTTGCTGTTTTACTTCGAATGTTTGTAGGTCTTTTTGGAATAGGCGATATTGCGTACGAACGAGCTCGTTTACACTGTGGGGCATAGGAGCAGTCGCTCTTTCAATAAACGCATCTTCCATTTTCTCTGGTGGTTCACTTAATCTGTGGTACATTCTACGGTTACGAACGTAACGATAAGCGAGGAAACAGATGAATAAGTATAAGCTTAAAACGATGAAGTAAAACTTATTATTTTGAAATCCGTCTACTGCATCATAAAGAACGAAAATGATTCCGAAGTTTAATACATATAGTAGGAAAAATGCAAAATGATCACGTAAAAATAGCTTCATGTTTATTCACTCCAAGTTGCGTTAAAACGATACCCAAGTCCACGTACTGTTTCAATAGCATTTTCAATACCAAGCTCATTGAACTTTTTACGAAGACGCGTGATGTTTACGTTTAATGTATTTTCCTCAACGAAGCTTTCGTCGTCCCAAAGAGCGGCTAGTAAATCTTCACGACTCGCTGTACGCGGGAATTTAGATAATAGCATTTCTGCTAAAATTGCTTCTTTCTTCGTTAAAAGAACTTGCTCAGCTCCAAAATGAATTTCTGGACGCTCAGGGAATAGTTTTAGTCCTTCAACCTCAACGATACGTTCAGAAATATTTGGTGCATAATCACCGTAAATACGGCGTAATTGACCTTTGATTTTCGCCATTACAACGTCGTAGTGGAACGGCTTCGTAATATAATCATCCGCACCGCTTTCAATCGCCATAATTTGTTCCATTTCACCAGCACGAGCTGAAATGAAAATAATTGGACAAGTAGATTCATGACGAATTTGACGGCACCAGTAGAAACCATCGAATTTCGGTAAGTTTACATCAAGTAAAACAAGATGTGGTTTCACGGCGTTAAACGATTCCATAATATCATCGAAGTTCTCCGCAACAACAGCATCATAGCCATATTTTTGAATGTGAGATTGTAATAATGATGAAATATTTGGATCGTCTTCAACGATTAAAATTTTATACATATGTATATTCCTCCTAAAAAAACAATTGTAGCTATAGTGTATCATGTGTTTCAAGTCTTTTCATTATGTTGAAATGAGAGCTATATAAATATAAAAGTTTAAAAGACGACATAGAACTTGTCTTTTTAGGAGAGAGAGAGGATCCAGCCATGCATAGAAGCGGTCAGAGCCTTTTTTGCCCCGTACGAAGTAAAAACAAAGAAATCAAATGAATAGGCTTTCCTTTTTTGTTATACATAGCATAGTTGTGGCGTATTTATATGATGAAAGATTAAACAGGATTTATATAGTAAACAGTATGGGTCAAAAGTGGAAAAAGTAAAAAGGGCCTTATATATAATTGACAATTGACTGAAATCATTTTAACATTTAGATAAATATCTAAATGTCTAATTAGTGAAAGGAAGAAAGACATTGAATCAAGCATTCAAAGCATTAGCAGACCCAACAAGGCGAAAAATTTTAGATTTATTAAAAGAAGGCGATTTAACAGCTGGGGAAATTGCTGAACAGTTCAACATGACAAAGCCAAGTATTTCACACCACTTAAATGCACTTAAAAATGCTGAACTTATTCAAGATGAAAAAAGAGGGCAATTCGTTGTGTACTCTTTGAACACAACTGTCTTTCAAGATTTATTGACTTGGGTGTTTACATTTACAAATAAGGGGGAAGAGGGGAAATGAAAAAGCATCTTTTTGCAATTATATTAATTCTTATAACTTGTATAGCTTGGGCGTTTGCTTGGCCACATTTGCCGGATACAATCGCGACACATTGGAGTGGTGGTAAGGTAGATGGTTATTCTTCTAAATTATATGGAATGATTTCTATGGTTGGAATTATGATTGCGTTATATGTATTTCTAAATGTGATACCAAAGATTGATCCAAGGAAAGCAAATTACGAGAAATTTTCTAAAGCTTTTATGATGATGAATAACGGGATACTATTGCTACTATTTGTAGGAAATATAGATATTATTACAAGTGGACTAGGATATAATTTATTCATTAATCGAGTTCCAGAATTATTAGTTGGTGTTTTATTTTTAGTGATGGGTAATTATTTACCGCAGTGTAAGCCTAACTTTTTCGTTGGGATGCGTAATCCTTGGACGTTAAGTAATGAAGAAGTATGGCGGAAAACACATCGATTTAGTGGAAAAGTATTTGTAGCTTTAGGACTCATTATGATTATAAGTGTTTTCGCTCCAGCTGATTGGAGATCTTATATGATGCTAGGGATTATAGTAGTTGCTGTCCTCATAACAAATTTATATTCTTACGTTTTATATAAAAAAGAAATGCAATTGTGAGCAATAAGGGATTGAACTGTACTAGTCAAATTTTATATTTATAGTTTCTATGTGTTAAGAAATTTTAATACTCAGTGGGGATAACGAAAAAGCTCGCTGAGTAAATTTTTCGCTTTTGGGTCTGAAAATTCAGTTAAAAAGATAGTTTGGGGGAAATCACATGTTAGAAATTATAAATTTTAGCAAGACATACAAAGGGGGCAAAAAAGCAGTAGATCAGTTAAATATTACTGTTCAAGCAGGAGATATCTTTGGATTTATTGGGCATAACGGTGCGGGGAAAAGTACAACAATTAAGTCGTTAGTTGGAGTTATAGATTTTGAAGAGGGTGAAATTTTTGTTGATGGATATTCAGTAAAAAAGGATCCGATTGCATGTAAGAGAGTAGTGGCGTATATTCCCGATAATCCAGATTTATATGAGCAATTAACAGGAATTCAATATTTAAACTTTGTTGCGGATGTGTTTAAAGTGTCTGCAAAAGATCGGGAAAAGGAGATACAAAAGTATGGAGATGCTTTTGAGATTACACCGTACCTAGGTGATTTAATATCTTCTTATTCACATGGTATGAAACAAAAAGTGGCGATTATATCAGCGGTTTTGCATAAACCGAAATTATTAGTTTTAGATGAACCTTTCGTTGGTCTTGATCCAAAGGCTGCTGTAGTGTTGAAAGGTATTATGAAGGAGCTTTGTGAAAAGGGAAGTGCGATTTTCTTTTCTACGCATGTTTTAGATGTGGCGGAGAAGTTATGTAATAAAATAGCGATGATTAATAGAGGGAAATTAGCACTTTCAGGGGAAGTGAATTCTTTAATAAAGGAAGGATCATTGGAAGAGCTCTTTATGAAGGAGCTTGCTAATGAATATTAGTAGTCTAGGTCTTTTAAAAATCCGCTTGATAACGCAGCTTGGTTTAAATACTTTTAAATACGAAAAAGATAAAAAGAAGAAGCAGAATAAGATTTTACTGTCAGCATCTATTGCCTTAGTTGGTGTCATGTTAATGCTATATTGTGGGGCCTCGGCATATGGATTGGTGAGACTAGGAATAAGTGAAATTATCCCAGTTTATGCACTAGTTATTAGCAGTGTATTGACGTTGTTTTTCACTATATTTAAGGCAAATGGAGAGATTTTTGCTTTTAAGGATTACGATCTTTTAATGTCATTACCGATTCGTGTAAGTACGGTTATTACAAGTAGGTTTTTGTATTTATATTTGCTGAATACGATCTTTTCAATCATAATCATGCTACCAATGGGAGTTGTTTATGGCATACATGAGAGGCCATCAGTTTCTTTTTACTTTATGTGGTTCATCAGTATGTTTATAGCATCTTTAATTCCAACAACAATAGCAGCGATTTTTGGAGCTGCTATTACGGCAATCGCTTCTAAATTTAAAAATACGAATAAAATAACTACGACTTTAAGTTTTATAGTAATTATTACATTCGGTTTCTTTATGCTAAAAAGCGGAAATGCTCAATATAGTCTTAATGATATGAACGGAATAGGTGCAATTATTTCAGAGCAACTAACTAAAGTGTATCCATTAGCTAACATGTTTCAAAAAGCAATTGTTCATGCTGATATTGTAGCTTTCATCCTGTTTGTTGGGATATCGGTTATTTGGTATTATCTTTTTGTAAAAATCCTTTCGTTAAAATATAAGCAAATAAATACAGAGATTACCACTTATCATATGCTTTCAAATTATGAAATTCATAGCATGAGAAAAGAAAGTGTATTGGCCGCATTGTATAAAAAAGAACTGAAGCGTTTCTTTTCTTCTACAGTGTATGTGGTAAATAGCGGAATGGGAGTTGTGATGGCGCTAGCTTTCGCACTAGCTATAGTTGTAGTAGGACCAAGTCAATTAATAGCTTACCCTGGAATTGAGACCCTGTTGCAAAAGGTTGCGCCATTTGCTATTGCAGCAGCGATTTCGATGACGTGTACAACATGTGTGTCATTGTCATTAGAAGGAAAAAATGTATGGATTATTAAGTCGTTACCTATTACGCCAAAGATGATTTATGACAGTAAAATACTTATGAATCTTTCATTAAGTATACCTGCATCACTTATCAGTTCCGTATTACTGATAATAGGGTTAAAACTAGATATTTGGAGTTCTCTTTTAATCGTAATAACACCGATAACATATTCATTCTTTTCGGCAGTATGGGGGATTTTTATTAATAATCGATTTGGTTATTATGATTGGGTATCAGAAACTCAAATAGTAAAACAAAGTGTAGGATCGTTTGTCGGTATGTTTGGTGGCTTAATTATGGCTGTTATACCTGCCTTTTTAATCGGTACTGCTACGATCTCGAACTATAGAGTATTTACTTTGGTAGTTATTATAGTGCTTGCGATTATTACTATTTTCTTGTATAAGAACGAGTCGAGAAGAAGTATAAAATAAAAAGCTGCTTTTCCTTTAAAGAGGAAGAGCAGCTTCTTTATTTTGAAAAATTTTAGACCTTTATATTACTTTTTTAAAACAGGTACCCATATCTCGCTTCTGAAATTCGGCGATGATACGTCTTTACTTTCATTCCACAATATTTCCGGTCCTTCCGCTAGTTCATAGTTCGAAGAAGGGAACCATTCGGAATAAATACGTCCCCACACATTTTGTAATGCATCAGGAAATGGACCGACAGCTTCAAATATAGCCCATGTTGAAGCTAATACTTCAAGTTGTGTGAATTGCTCTGGACAAGTTTTCGTTGTGGCAACTCCAATGTAGTGATCGAGTTCGCCTTTTTCTTCCATTCTTCCTTCAGAAAAATTCGTAGAAGCACTAATAATGCCTGTAGGTTCAATATTTGAAAGGGACTTTAATATGTCGATTGATTGGCTGTCTAAACTTTTCCACATAGAAGCAATTTCTTCGTTTACCCCATTAAAAACAATCGGTACTCGTTTTTGTATACCAATGATTTGAAATGGCCCTTTTTCTTCAATTCGATAGTTCATTTCATTTCCTCCTTGAATGGATAGTTGGAAGGTCATTGGTGAATAAGCTTTCAAAGAACGACTAGTACTGCGAGCTTCTGAAGGCGTTATTCCGTGCAAATTTTGAAATGCACGTGTAAATGAATCTGGTGAGTTGTATCCATATTTTATAGCGACATCAATGACTTTTGCATTGCTATCTTTTAGTTCAAAGGCAGCAAGGGTAAGACGTCTACAGCGAATATATTCTGATAGTGATATGCCAGCTAGAAAAGAAAACATTCTTTTGAAATGATATTCGGAGCAGAAAGCTATTTTTGCGACTTCTTTAAAATCAATTTCGTGTGTAAGGTTGTCTTCAATATACTGCATTGCCGCATTCATATTTTTAAGTGAATCCATTATATGACCTCCTTTGTATATAGAATATCAGGAACGAAATAGCTCCATCCGACATTTCATGCACAACTTTGTGGGGGCATTTTTAACCTTACAAAATTGTAATGTTCCTGTAAGGAGAATGAATGGATGGCATGATATCCCAATGTTATAGTAACAAAGTACTTTAGTACATTAGGTTAAATTCTGATGTCTTTACTTATGTGCCTTACATAACTGTCATGTTTGTGTAAGAAACATCGATAGTGGCAAGAGTAGAGAGTGTATATAGTTGAAAATAGAGAATAGAAGAAATGAGGGATGTCGAGATGAAAACAGTGTTAGAAGCAAAAAATATTGAAAAAGTATATGACACAGGTGGGAATAAATTTGCAGCTTTAAAAGGTATTAACTTACAAGTAAAAGAAGGGGAGTTCGTTGGAATTATGGGGCCTTCTGGTTCGGGTAAGACGACTCTTTTAAATGTTCTTTCTACAATTGATAATGCGACGAACGGTGAAATTTTAATTGATGGAAAAGATATCGTGAAGATGAACGATGATAAGCTAGCGTTATTCCGCCGTGATCATTTAGGTTTCATTTTCCAAGATTATAACTTATTAGATACGTTAACGGTGAAAGAGAATATTGCGTTACCTCTTGCGTTATCAAAGGTGAAAGCGAGTGAGATTGATCGCCGCGTTCTTGAAATCTCAAAGAAATTCGGTATTGATCATATTTTAAGTCAGTTCCCATATCAAGTATCCGGTGGACAGAAGCAGCGCTGCGCAGCATCGCGTGCGATCGTTACAAGTCCTAGTATGATATTTGGGGACGAGCCGACTGGAGCACTTGATTCTAAATCAGCGACAGATTTATTAGAAAGTATGAAGTCGTTAAATGAATATGATAATTCTACAATTTTAATGGTAACGCATGATGCGTTTGCGGCTAGTTATTGTAAACGAGTTATTTTCATTAAAGATGGTGAGTTATATAAAGAATTACACCGTGGTGAATTAACACGTAAACAGTTCTTCCAAAAAGTCGTTGACGTAATGTCTTCCATTTCTGGAGGTATGGCTGATGACCTTATCTAGCATTGCCCTCCGCAACATACAGCGGAACTTTAAAGACTACTTTGTATATTTTGCATCTATGATATTTAGTATCGTAATTTACTTTACATTTAAAGCACTGCAATATAATTCACAAATGGAAAAAGCAGCGGAAGCATCAAAAAAGATTAGCGGTGCATTCCAAGTTTCCAGTGTAATGCTAATCATTTTCGTAGCAGTGTTTATTATATATTCGAACGGTTTCTTTACAAGAAAACGTAAAAAAGAAGTTGGGCTATATTCGTTACTTGGTATCCGAAAAAGACAGATCGGTAAAATGCTCTTTTATGAAAATATGTTAATGGGATTAATGTCTTTAATTATCGGGATTGCGATCGGTAGCGTCCTTTCGAAACTATTCCTTGAACTACTAGTAAGTATGATGGGATTAAACTTAAATGTTCATTTTGAAGTACCGATGGCTGCGATTATTGATACAGCAATTATTTTCTTTGTGATTATTTTATATACATCACTTCAAGGGTATCGTTTAATTTATCGCTTTAAGTTAATTGAACTTTTCCGCGCAGAGCGTGAAGGAGAAGCAATGCCAAAAGGATCCGTAATTATGGCGTTAATTTCAGTTTTCTTAATCGGCTCAGGTTATTTCTTAGCGTTAATGTTTATGAAGGCAGTTATGTATGCAAACTTTATGGCAGTCGCACTTTATATATTACTTGCGACAGTATTAGGTACGTATTTACTATTTATGTTCTTTACAGTATTCGTATTGAAACGTGCAAGAAATAATAAATCATCGTTTTATAACGGTATGAATATGATAACGACGTCACAGTTACTATATCGTATTAAAGGAAATGCAAAGTCACTTGCGACAATTTCTATTTTAAGTGCAGTAACATTAACGGCGGTTGGTACGTCAGTTACGATGTATTACAACACATTTACACAATCAAAAGCAGTTGCACCATACAGCTACTCTTATGAGAAGAAAGATGTAGAACTAGATAAGAAAGTAAATGCGATTTTTGCTGAAGAGAAAGAGAATCACCCTGTAAAAGATCAATTTGAAGTTGAGATGGTTCCTGTAAAAGGAAAGTTTGAAGGAGCTAAAGTCGATTTCATCTTTAATATGAACTACAGTATCTCAGAGAAATATCAATTTATATCTCAATCTGAATTCAACAAACTTGCGAAAAAAATCGATGCGGAAACAGTGAATATAGCTACTGGCGAAGCATTTATATATGATAGTTCTTATATTGAAGGGTATGAGTTTAGCCCTGAATATAAAGGAAATAAAGCGGTATTCCAAATTGGAAATGAAACGAAGACATTGACGATCCAAGGTGCAAATAATAATGCAATTACGAACTTAGGTGAATTAGTTGTTGTCGTTTCAGATGAAATGTATGAACAGGCGAAGCAAGCATTTGGAACACGTGTTGTAAAAAATATTGATGTAAAAGATG
The DNA here is from genome assembly GCF_025809295.1 of Bacillus sp. 41-22. NCBI lineage: Bacteria > Bacillati > Bacillota > Bacilli > Caryophanales > Bacillaceae > Bacillus > Bacillus sp. 41-22. The sequence continues at coordinate 4,634,103 of NZ_CP084035.1, read as the reverse complement.
AAAGAAACAGTAAAGTATTAACAGAAAAATTAACAAAAGTGATGCCAGCTAGTGAATCAGAAATGGCACCACCATTTAGAGACTTCTATACTGGTTTCCATATGGGACTTGAAGCAACTGGACTAATGATGTTCATCGGAATGTTCTTAGGACTTGTATTCTTACTAGCAACAGGTTCTATTATTTACTTCAAACAGCTAACAGAAGCAAGTGCAGATCGTGAGCGTTACGTTGTCCTTCATAAAGTCGGTGTAACGAAACAAGAAATGAAAAAAGCTATTGCAAAACAAGTGAGCTTTATCTTTGCAATTCCACTAGTAATCGGAATTCTACACAGTTTGTTTGCATTAAAAGGTTTAGGGAACATACTACCATTTGAAATTATGATTCCGCTTCTAATTAGTATCGGAGTATACAGCGTTATTTATATCGGATATTACTTCTTAACAGTTCGCTCTTATTATAAGATTGTGAGCGCGAAGTAATGAAAGAGTTGTTTTATCTTAGTAAAAAAGCATCCGACTAACATGTTAGTCGAATGCTTTTTTGTCTATACGTGAGCTTTATTTTCGTCCGAACTATCAAACATGTCCATTACTTTAAAAATACCTTCCAATAGCAAGGTACATAGAATAGCGAAAATTAATACGGCATGAGGTGATAATTCAACTGATGTGAAGTTAAGGTCTGCCAACCAAAAGTAACCTACATAAAAACTTAGAAATGTGCTAACAGCCGAAAGTGTAAATCCTAAAAATCCTAATTCCTTTAATTTTTCCTCAGATAATTTACATAAACGTAAAACAATAGAGAAGAGAATTCCTACTATGAAAAATCCCATACATAATGCGAACAATGATATTATGCTTGGATACTTAACTTCATCGGGCATCCACTTTTTCATTCCCACTATTAAAAATGTAGGGACAAGAATAGGTAATAAAAGTGGTAGCACTATTTGTATAGCTGCAAATAATGCATTTGATTTATTATCGTTTTGATTATTCATAAAGCCTCCAAAAATGATTTCTATACTAATTTCAAATATCTTAGAGGATTCTAACATAAAAATAGTAACTTCGCTATACAAAATCGGAGTAGGATCATGATCATTCATGGTAAATAAACAAGATGCCTTATTCGTATATGTTCGAGTCGTTTATCCTTGTAATTCAATTTTTATATCTGCTTATAGTAAATAAGGAGATTTCCTTCATCTTCATAAAATCTTAAGAAATCTCCTCAATTTTTGTTAAGAAACGATAGTTATACTTAAACACAAGTTGAAAACTATTGAACGAATGGAGAGAAGTTACATGCAGCTCATAACATTCTTAAATGAATTTATTAAACATCCGAAACATACTGGTGCGATTGCGCCAAGTTCAAAGATATTAGCAAAGAAAATGGTAGATGTAATTGATTTTAATAGAGCGAAATGCATTGTAGAGCTAGGGCCTGGTACAGGAGCCTTTACGAAAGAAATTATGAAGAGAAAGAAGAAGGAGACAATATTTCTTCTTATTGAAATTAATGAAGTATTTTTCAAAGAGTTAAAGAGAAAATTTAAAGATGAGCAGAACGTGATTGTTATACACGGCTCAGCGGAAAATATAAAGAAGTATATGGAACAATTGAATATAGAATGTATTGATTACGTCTTATCGGGATTGCCTTTCACTTCTTTACCAGAAGAGGTTTCAAAGCGCATTTTAAACAGTGTAATGGAAACGATACATGAGAATGGAGAATTTATTACATTTCAATATTCACTTGTGAAAAAAGGATTTATACAGCATTTCTTCCCTGAAATTACACTAGAAAAAGTGTGGTTCAATTTCCCTCCAGCTTACGTCTTTAGCTGTAAAAAAGAGCTAAGGGGAGCATATGCATAATGGAGCTACATGAATTAATGTCATACATTGAGCAGTATGGTTATTGGGCACTATTTTTTTGTTTATGGCTTGGTATTATCGGTATGCCGATTCCAGATGAAATGATTGTAATGAGTGGTGGATTTGTATCATCGATGGGTATATTGAATTTGATTCCCGCCTTTTTATTAACGTATTTAGGCGTTGTATCCGGCCTTTCTTTAGGGTATATACTCGGGAAAATCTTTGGCATAAAAGTGCTTAATAAATTGATGAAAAAGAAAAAGATGAAGTATCTTCTAAAATCGCAAGAGATGATAGGGAAATATGGTCATTATGCATTAGTTATAAGTTATTTTATACCTGTTGTGAGGCATATCGTACCGTATTTAGTAGGAATGAATAACATGTCTTTTAAGACATATGCGATTTATTCATATGTAACAGGATTTGTCTGGACGTTAGTTTATTTTGTACTAGGTTCTATATTTGGAAAGCATATAGAAGTGATAGTAACCCTTGCGACCGAGTACGGTATATATTTTGGTGGCATCGTTATTGTAGTTTGTAGTATTTCTTATGTGTATATGCATAAGAAGAATGCAGTAGTGAGTGAAATAAAGCAACATTCTTAGTTTGGTAAATGATGCTGGAGGAGATTTTGTGAGTAAAGGAACGATACTAATCGTGGACGATGAGAAGGAAATTAGAAAACTTATCGCTATCTATTTAAAGAATGAAGGATACGAAGTATTACAAGCTGTAGATGGTGAAGAGGGGTTAGAAATAGTAAAGAAAAGAGACGTGCATCTAATTGTACTTGATATTATGATGCCGAAAATAGATGGCATTCATATGTGTATGAAAGTGAGAGAAATAGCGGAAATGCCTATTATTATGCTGTCGGCAAAAACGCAAGATATGGACAAGATTTTAGGGTTAACAACTGGGGCAGATGATTACGTAGCAAAACCATTTAATCCGCTGGAACTCATTGCTCGGATTAAATCACAACTTCGGAGATATATGAAAATGAGCGGGACAAGCGTAAAAGATGAAAGTGTATTTGAAGTTGGAGATATAAAGATAAATATAGTAACGCGTCAGGTCATTATTGCAAATGAAGAAGTGAAATTGACACCGAGAGAGTTTGAGGTATTAGAATTGCTCGCACGAAATCAAGGAATGGTATTAAATGCAGCGCAAATTTATGAAAGAGTATGGAAAGAACAAGCTTTCCAATCCGATAATACCGTGATGGTACATATTCGGAAAATACGCGAAAAGATAGAGGCGATTCCAAGAAAGCCTCGTTATATTAAAACAGTATGGGGAGTTGGCTACAAGATTGAGAAAGATATTTGAACCGATAATATGGATGAATCAAATTTTTAAAAAAATGATAGGTAAAACAGTGAGTTATTTGGAAAAAAGTATACGGATACAGCTAATTGCTACATTTACTTTCTGTACGTTACTCGGTGTATTAGTAGGATGGTCTTCATCTTCCTTTTTCGAGGATGCGAATAAAATTTCTATCATTGATTATGCATCAGGTATGGAAGCCATTGATGGACAGACACAATGGCTTGTTGGAAGTATAACAGAGGAAGGTAAGGAAATTAATATACAAGAACTGCTTGATCAATCGAATCATCAAAATCAACTGAAAATTTTAATAATAGATGAGAATGGGAAAGTCGTTTATAAAACAAAGGGAGCGCCGGAAGAACAAATCAATCTTCATGAGACGATGCGTAATGTGATGGATTTTAAAATGGATCAAGTACGATATGTAGAGGCGCAAAATTTAATTCAAGATGGAACTGAACAAAAGCGTAAGGAGTTTACAACCTTTTATCCGGTTACTGTTAATACGAAAAATATGTATATCATTGCAAGTGGTATACCACAAGGAAATGTGAAGTATATAGTGAATGAGAGTAGCCCATTTCCATCTTTACTAGGTTTTATCACTTTTATACTGTCTTTCTTTTATATAACGAAAAGGAAGATGAATCAGATTGAAGCGATGGCAGAAGGAGTAAGGGAATTTTCGAAAGGTAATTTACAATATAAAATCAAACAGGCAGGTCAAGATGAAATAGGTTTATTAACTTCTAATATTAATCAAATGGCAGAAAAGCTTTTGGCTAATATAGAAAAGGAAAAACAAATAGAGAAGCAAAAAAGTGAATTGATTACAAATGTATCACATGATTTAAGAACACCACTTACTTCTATTATGGGGTATTTACGTTTACTAGGTGATGCGAAATATGAAAATAAAGAACAGCATGATGAGTATATAAAAATTGCTTTCTCAAAATCAGAGCAGTTGAAGATGTTAATAGAGGATTTGTTTGAGTATACAAAACTAACAGATGAAAATATGGCGTTAGATTCGCAAGAAGTGTGTATGAATGAACTACTTGATCAGTTAATAGAAGAGCTAGTACCACAAGCGGAGGAGCATAATCTTTCTTTTGTGAAAGAATTTCAGGAAGATCGTATATATGCTGTTGTGGACTCAGAAAAAATGGTACGTGTGTTTGAAAATCTTTTAATAAATGCAATTAAATACAGTATAGATAAAGCAGAAATTCGAGTTTTACTTCAAAGAGAAGAACAGCATATCAAAATTTCTATAGCGAATCATAGTGAAGAATTTACAAAAAAAGAATTAGAGAATTTGTTTGAGCGTTTTTATAAAAAAGATCAATCAAGAAGTAGAGCTGTAGAAGGTTCAGGTTTGGGGCTTGCAATTGCAAAAAGCATTGTTGAATTGCACAAAGGAGAAATTCGAGCAGAATATGAAAATGGGGTTATTCAATTTATTATCTTATTGCCAATTTAATTAGAAGAGCATTAGGAAATTTGGTTACATTTTAATAAGTAATAGCGCTGCGATTGATTTAGAGGAAGTCCTTTAAGGGGAAGTATCTGAGAAGAGGAGAATAGAAAGTTTCATGAAAAAAATAAGTGTGTTTATCGTATTGATTATAGTTGGAGTTACATTACTTATCGGGAAAGGTGGACCGATTGTAGATCAACTCAATCCATTTATTAAAGAAGATGTTTATTATGCTGTTGTAGACAATGATGGTAAATTTGAGGCTAAGAAAGATGGTTTTGGTAGATGGCAATATAAATTCAAAGGATATAATGAATCCGGTCAAGAGCAAAAGATCGCGATGACTGCTTCAAAACATTTAAGAATAGGGTCATATTTAAAGATTAGATCTAAAGGAAGTTATGGTATGAAATGGGAGGAAGTACAAGTAGATGAAATACCTAATAAAGTAAAAGAGAAAGTACAAATAAAACATAATTAGTTATAGAAATTATAAGTTGCATTCCATGGATAAAGTAACGATCAAGCTTCGAATATAGTGGCAGTATATGATAATTTCTAAATTTTTTATAAAGAAGATAAAGTTTATCTGAACTTTATCCAAACTGTATTTCTTCTGTGTACAATGACTAGTATTCTATAGTATGTAGATAAAAAATAGTAAGGAGTAGCAGGATAATTATGCAGGTTTCTAAGAAGAAAATATTATTATTTCTTTCAATTATTCTTTTGGCTTTATTGATGGTGTATGTATGTACAAATAATAAGCATGTCCAAAATATTGTTCATAATATAGAAGACATCTATAAAGTATATAAAGAGAATCAGGTATTGAAAGGGAAAATTGAACATCAAGAATCGTTAAAGAGTAAAGTGCAAATGTTAAGTGAGGAGAAAGAAAGCCTTACTAAAATTATCAACAAAACGAAAGAATTAAAGGAACAGGGAAAATATAATTTCATTCAAGCTACAGTAGTAACCCGTGTAGCAGAAGAGTGGTATAGAGAAATTACTCTCGATAGAGGTTCACAACATGGTGTAAAGGCTGATATGGCTGTTATTACAGTGAACGGTTTTATCGGAAAGGTAGAGAGTGTAGATCAATATACATCTGTTGTGAAATTAATTACGAAAGATGAACGAACAAATCGTTTAGCAATCACCTTCCAAAATAACTCATCCATTTTAGGATTTGTCACAGGGTATGATAAGGAAAAACAAGCTCTTCGAATTAATAATATTCCATCAGATAAAGCGAAAGAAATAAAAATAGGTGATAGCATTATTACCTCTGAATTGAGCCAGAAAATACCACCTGGTCTTGAAGTAGCAGAGGTAATAGATCAAGAGCCCGATAAATATGGTCTTGCACATATTATTTATGCAAAACCCAAGGCGAATTTATATGATTTAGAAGATGTCATTTTAGTAGAACCTAAAGGGTAGCAAAGAATAGTGTCTATTAAAAGTGAAGAAGAGATGAATATCACTTTTTTTAGGTAGAGTAAGATTAAGAGGAATAAGAAAAAGTATGGAACAAAGAAAAAGAAGCTTTTGGAAAAGCACGAGAAGAAGTAAAATCAGTTCATAAATCTATAGATAAAATGGAAGATGCAGCTCTTCAGAAACAAGCAAAAATTAAGATTAAAGAGGAGAAATAAAGTCTTTATTTCTTACTCAAAAATAGAATATAGAAACCAAAAGTCCCAAGCTACTAGCTTTGGGGCTTTTTCATATTCTTAAAGAAATATTAAGAATATCCGCTGCTATTTATTAAGAAATGCTATCTATACTTAGAAATGGGTTAAGAAATGCTCGGGAAATATGTAAGGAAAACAAAAATTGGAAAAGAAGTGTAGGAGGATATAAATGACAGCATCAGTTGTAGAGGCAAAGAATGTACAAAAGGTATACGGTAGAAAAGATGAGAGTCAATCACATGCACTAAAGAATGTATCGTTCTCGATTCAAGAGGGTGAATTCGTTGGAATTATGGGACCATCTGGCTCAGGGAAAACAACATTATTGAATGTAATTTCTACATTAGATAAAGCGACAGGTGGAATTGTTGAAATTGCTGGAACAGATATTACGAAAATGAAGCAAGGGGAATTATCTGATTTTCGCTCAGAGAAACTAGGGTTTATCTTTCAAGATTTTAACTTACTTGAAAATTTATCAATCTATGAAAACATTGCATTACCGCTTTCTCTGCAAGGTGTTCATTCGAAAAGAATTGGATTAAATGTGAAAAAGGTAGCAGAGATGTTAGGAATTTCAGAGATTCTTCAAAAATATCCGTCCGAAGTATCTGGTGGACAAAAACAACGTTCGGCGGCGGCTCGTGCACTTGTACATGAGCCAGCAATAATTTTAGGAGATGAGCCAACAGGAGCGCTTGATTCTAAAAATGCGAAAAGTTTATTAGAGGCGATGACCAACTTAAATGAAGAACAGGATGTTTCAATTATGATGGTTACACACGATCCATTAAGCGCAAGTTATTGCCGACGTATTTTATTCATCCAAGATGGAGAATTGTATAAAGAAATTCATCGCAGAGGTACTCGTGAAGAGTTTTATAAAGAGATTTTAGATGTGCTTGCAGATTTAGGCACACAAAAAGCATAAGAAAGAAGGTTCAACATGTTATTCAAACTTTCCATGTCGGGACTAAAAAGTAAACGAAAAGACTATATGGTCTTATTAGTTGGGCTTATTATGTCTATTTCAATTTTTTATATGTTTCAAACGTTAGCGTTAAATAAAACGTTTATCGAAGGGAATTCCATGGATGGAATTTTTTCAGTCTTCCAAACAGGATCATTTTTATTAGGTTTCATTACATTATTTTATATTTTATACGCCAATTCATTTTTATTATCACTTCGGCAAAAAGAATTTGGTATGTATATGGTATTAGGGGCAAAAAAGCATAAAATTACATTGCTTATGTTTATTGAAACAATTGTATTAGGAATAGTATCTCTTATAGTAGGTGTGATAGTCGGTATAATCTTGGCACAAGGCGTTGGACATTTACTGATGAAGGAACTAGAATTTACTGGCGGTGGTTATCATGCATTTTATGTACCATCAATTATTGTTACTTTCATCTTTTTCATTGCATTATTTATGTTGTCCGCAATTATGAATGGTATGAAACTAGTGCGTAATTCGCTATTACAACTCGTTCACTCCAATAGTCATACAGAGCGTACGCCTATTAAAGGAAAACTAACGAATATAGTAGCACTTTTATCAATTATTTTATTAGCAGTTGGTTATGCTTCGATGATTTATATGAAAGAGTTAAAGGAATCAGGATTTATCATTGCTACAATTACAGTAACACTAGGAACTTATATGCTATTTGCATCATTCCTTCCCATTATTATTAACAAACTAAAAGCGAATAAAAATCGTAGTAAAAAAGGAATCAATGCATTTACGTTTGCACAGTTAAGTTTTTCTATTAATAGTTTAACGAAAGTATTAGCGACAGTGGCTATGTTAGTGGCTCTCGGTGCGGGTGCAATCTCCAGTGGTATGGCGTTAAAAAATAATGTCACAAATATGGTGGAGAGTGCAGAATACTATGATGTCGAAATTAAAAATCCCACAGCAGAAGAAAAGAAAATATTAGATAGTATTACATTTAAAGAAAAGAATGAATATCGATACAAATTAGATGAGCAGTTTATTTATCAATTGAAAGAAGATTTAGAAAGAAACCGTCCGCTAACACCTACTGGAAAAGACGAGAATAGTAGCCGATTCGTTCCTGTTTCGAGGGAGCTAATTGTCGGAGCCGTTTTAAGCCATAGGCAAGAAAAAAATGAGGATAATACCAATGTAATTCCAGAAGAGTGGGGAAATGTTTTAAGGTCTCTTCAAAAGACATATATGAATCCTAGTCAAAAGATACAAATTGTAGATCAAAAGATGTATGACGGGATACAAGGTAAAGAAGAAATTATAATACTGGGGAAAACGGACAATTTTATAACGTATAAAGAAGAATGGAAAAAAATCGATGAATTAGAGCTAGCTAGATATAAAGATATGAAAGAAGTACATCTTTTGAGTAAATATATGCTATATGAAGGATATTACAGTACTTACAGTGGAACAGTATTTATGGGATTTTTCTTAGGCATAGCTTTCTTAGCGATGCTGGCAAGCTGTTTAATGTTTAAAATTCTTTCTGGTGCTTCAAAAGATGTTATTCGCTATCAAATGCTTCGTAAAATTGGTGTGCGTTATGAGCTATTAACGAAATCAATTTATAAAGAGTTACTTTTAGTTTTCTTGTTCCCAGCGATCGTAGGTATAATGCACGTATTAGTCGGAATGAGCATGTTCTCGTTCTTAATAGATAATCCATATTTCCGTATTTGGCTGCCGATTATTATTTTCTTAGTCATTTATGTGTTTTATTATTTCATTACAGTTCAATTGTATAAAAAAATTGTTCTTCCGAAAGAAGTGTAGTATGTAGTGAGTAAGGGGGATGATGAATAGAGATAAATTTAGGGGAATATTATATGGAATTTATAGCGATGAAGAAGTTATAGATTGAAAGAAGCAGCTATTCTACGTAATAGCTGCTTCTTTCATTATTTATAATTAGGAAGCAACTTGTACTGTAGATAAGGAGAAATAAAATCCTCTATCTTTTCAGTATATAAAAGATAAAGAGGGAAAGGTATTATAACTTCTGTAGTAATCGTTCGCTGCTTTTCATGTCACCTTTACACAACGGACATTGTGGCTTATCTTCTAAAGAAAAGTTTTTACGCATCCATCCAAGGCAGTCGTCTGCTTCGCATTCCCACACAGCAATTGCTTCTGGTTCTTCTACAGGTTTATCATTTTTTCTCCAATACATGTGATCGCTCCTTTAAATTGAAAAGTTTTTTAGAAAAAACAAAAAAGGTTGTTAACGTTTTTGTTAACAACCTTTTATTTATTCATCATACTATATTTTTTTGAAAAATGAGAAGTTTAGTAATTATCGAAATTATAGTGAGATAGTGATTAAACAACCGCAGGATTATAAATCATCGTAAAGTGTCCTTGTAACAACTCAATATGACACGGTGTATGAAGAGAGCTTTCACCATCTGTATCTACTTCTTTTTCTTCTTCTGTTTCAATATGAATGGATTTCGCTTTTACATGGAAGATGTCATTTTCATTTGAGTCTTCAAATAGTTTTTTTCCGATATAATCTTTAAACGCTTGAATGCCTGTTGATTTGACTACGAAAATATCAAGTGTTCCGTCATCACATTTTACGTTCGGAATAAAGGATGGGATACCCCCGAGATATTCACCGTTTCCAACCATAACAAGGACAGCTTCGTCTTCATATACTTGTCCGTCGTAAGTGATTTTTACTGGGAATGGTTCAGCGTTTTTTACAGTTCGAATGGTGCTTAAATAGTAACCAATTTTACCAAGCTTTGCTTTCTCTTCTGCATCGATATTGTTTGATACTTCAGAGACGAGTCCAATGCCCCAGAAGTTTAAGAAGTGTTGTCCGTTTGCTTTTGCGACATCAATTGGTTTTACATGTCCTTTTGTAATGAGTTTCGCTGCTTCTGCAATATTTTGCGGAACACCAAGTGTGCGAGAGAAGTCGTTGCAAGTTCCGCCTGGAATGATTGCAAGTGTAGGTCTAGTTTCAAGAGGGGCTAAGCCATTAGTGCATTCAAATACAGTTCCGTCACCACCAAAGACTATAATTAAATCTACTTTACTAGCAAACTCTTGGCAATATTTTGTTGCATCACCTTGTTTTTTCGTATGAAGGATATGCAGGTCAGGAAAAGTTGCCGCAAGAGGTGGTACGATTTTTGTTAAGTTCGTATGTAAATCGCCTTGTCCTGCTTTCGGATTTACGATGAGGAGTACTTTTTCAAATTTTGTCTTTGTCATTTTTATTCTCTCCCTTTGTCTTTTACGAATCGTGATAGAAAATAAACTTCCATCAATAATTGATGGAAGTTTACTCTATTTATATTACTCCGTTACAACTGAAGCGATAAATGGTAAGTTACGATATTTTTCTGCGCAGTCGATACCGTAGCCAACGATAAATTCGTCTGGAATTTGGAAGCCAACATATTCAGCTTTTAAGTCCACTTTACGGCGTTCAGGTTTATCAAGTAACGTACAGAATTTCAATGCTTTTGGTTTATGCATGAAGAAGTGATCTTTTAAGAAGTGAAGTGTTAAACCAGAATCGATAATGTCTTCTACGACAATTACGTTTTTTCCAGTAATGTTTACATCGATATCTTTTAATAGTTTTACTTTTCCAGTTGTTTCTGTTTGATTTCCGTAGCTAGATGCAGAGATAAAATCGATAGTTACTTCGTTTTTAATATGACGAATTAAATCAGCAGCGAATACGAAAGATCCTTTTAATACAGCGATTACAACGATTTCTTCTCCTTCAAAATCACGTTCGATTTGAAGTGCTAGTTCTTTTACTTTTTCTTGTAATTGTTCTTCAGAAATTAAAGTGTCTTTTATTTCAATTTTCATTTGAATCCTCCTACAGTGTAAAACTTGTGAACATTTCGACTGTAAAGGATAGAAAGAAAAAAGTCAAAGAAGATATAAGGTTTTTACAGAAATGCCCACAAAATAGTCAGATGATATGATATACTGATCATATTAAGAAAACGCTTCCGTGAAGGGTGATTATGATGAAAAAGAAACAGTATACAAGTGTAACATTTATAAAAGCATTGCTTTTAACAATCGTTCTTGGTATGTTGGCTTACATAATTGATGTACCTGCAATTCGGATTTCATTAATTGGAATGACTTTAGTATTAGGCGCAATTTCCCACGGTATGATGTCACAGCTGCAAGAAGTTGGACTTGATGATATGAAAGATCATATAGATAAGAAATGAGAAACCTTCACGTATATAGAGTGAAGGTTTTTTCGTTTCTTACAAAAATGTAAGGTGATTTGTAAGACAAATCGATAGTTGCATAGTAGTGTTTTGGATAAACTATAAGTGTAAGGTAAAAGGCAAGCATATTTTAGGTAAATTAAGTTTTAGGCACTCTATATGTGAAAAAGGAGTAGGAGGGCATGGAGAAACATTGGACGACCTTTTCTTTTTTAGCAACTAGTAACACCGTAATGCTAGCTGGAGAAATGGATTTTTTGCATACGTTTGATCGAGAAGACGATCATTCTTCTTCTAAATTTACAATGAAATGGAGTAAGTGGAGCGATAGTTGTAAATTGGAAGAAGAGGCCCCTAACGAAAGGCAAAAAATTATTTTAACAAATCCTATTAAAGCATGGGTCGTTCAATGTCGTAAGTGTAACGTCAAAAATCACTTCAAGAAAACTGAGCCGAGACAATTAGTTATCACTCCGGCCCTTTCTACTTCTCAATCACGCGAAAGTAACAAATAAATATCGAGACACACACCCGAAAAAACATCGTATATATTACGGTGTTTTTTTATTTTTCTAAAATGAAATCTTTAACAGAATTCCATTTCATCTGCATCTTATATTTACATCTCTTGTTTATTCTAGTAATACATCCGGTGCGACGTGATGTGTTACTAGAATAAAGTATAAAAGGAGAGAAATAAAATGAAAAAAAAACTATTACCAATTTGTGCAATGACACTTTTAACAGTAGGATATTCTTCAGTAGCGAGCGCTTCTACTGGAACATTAACAAAAGAAGAATCAGCGCAAATGCAGCAAGATAAAGCTAAAAAAGAAGAAGCAATTAAGGAACAGCAAAAGAGCGAAGTAGAGAAAAAAGAAGCAGCACAAGTACAAGAAAAAAGTGATATGGCTAAAAAAGAGGAAGCAATAAAAGCAGGGCAAAAGAATGATACAGCGAAACAAGAAGTAACACCACAAGTGCAAGAAAAGGAAGCTCTTGCAAAAAAAGAAGCAGCAATTAAGGCAGGGCAAAAGAATGATGCAGCGAAACAAGAAGTAGCGAAACAAGCTGTACAAGGTGAAAAATTACCAAACACAGCATCAAATAATGTAGCAATGATGGCATTAAGCGCATGTCTTGTAGCGATAGGGACATTATTTGGTTTGAACCGTCGTAATAAGATTAAGGCATAAATAAAATATTGTTCTATAAAGAATGGGATAATTTCATATATTAAAAATGGTAGGTTACTCCTACCATTTTTTGCATGGAGGGATTCACAGTGACAGTTCTAAATCGTATTGGATTTACGTTAATGATAGTAGGCTTATTAATGGGAGCCTATTACGCTTTTGAATGGTATAAAGGAAAAAGTTCTGCACAAGATTTAACGACAGAAGAAATTAAAAATTTTGAACAACAAACATCCAAGCAGCATTCTAGCGAAGTACCAGTAAATGCACAAGTACCTTCTTCTCAAATACAACATAAAGAAGGCCAAAAAGTGGCTATGTTAAATATCCCGAAAATAAAGAAGAAATTTTCTGTTTATTGGGGAGCGAATGATGCAACTTTGAAAAAAGGAGTTGGTATGTTTGTTAGTGATTTAACGACAACTCCATCTGGAGGAGGACATACTGTACTCAGTGGGCATCGAGATACTGTATTTACAGATTTAGGAGAGTTAAAAGAAAAGGATAACCTTATTTTGGAGTATGATAATAAAACTTACACATACGAAATTCAAAAGACATGGATTACACATGCGGATGATCGTACCGTTATTGTTAAAAAAGAAGAACCTACATTAACATTGACGACTTGTTATCCATTTGATTATATAGGGGATGCACCGGATCGATATATTATCGAAGCAAAGTTAATTACGAGTAATTCAAAATAAATTATAGAGCTTTGAATAGTAATTTCTTAAAGCGAGAGGGGGAGACATAGATTATGTCAAAAAACATTTTGATTGTTGAAGATGAAGATATTTTACGCGAAATATTAAAGGATTACTTTTTGAGTGAACAATATAAAGTGCTTGAAGCGAGAGATGGAAAAGAAGCTTTAGTCTTATTTGAAGAAGAAGAGGTCGATTTAGTTATACTTGATATTATGTTGCCGGAACTTGATGGATGGTCTGTTTGCCGAAGGATTCGTAAGACGTCGGGGGTTCCAATTATTATGCTGACGGCACGTGTAGATGAAGATGATACATTACTTGGGTTTGAGCTTGGGGCAGATGATTATGTTGCGAAACCATATAGTCCGCCTATTTTATTAGCGAGAGCGAAACGATTATTAGAAAGCAGACAAGCATCAAAGAAACCTTTGGAAAATGAAGATGATACGTTATCAATTCATGGCATTCACGTCCATTTTCCGTCACGTACTGTTACTGTTGATGAGGCAGACATTACTTTAACACATACAGAATTTGAAATATTAGCTTATTTCATGAAAAATCAAGGGATTGTACTAACAAGAGAACAGTTAATTTCAAGAATTTGGGGGTACGAATTTGCTGGTGATGATCGAACGGTTAATAGCCATATTCGTAATTTGCGAAATAAATTAGGAGAAAAATCAAAGCACATTACAACTGTAGTGCGAACCGGTTATAAATTCGAGGGGAGCATATGAGAAAAGGGATTGTACTTAAATTATTTACCCTTACAACAGCTCTATGTATGTTGATTTTAGCGACGATATTTATTGGTCAAACGATATTTTTTAAACAATATTATGCGAACCGAAAAGTAGAAGATATTAAAGTGAATTTAAATTCCTTTGAGAAGAATTATTTGAATTATGTAGGAAATGCAGAAGGAATTCAGAAGCTGGAGCAAGATTTTTTAAGAGAAAATAATACGTGGATTACGATATTAGATCAGAATGGGAATTTAAAACATGTGGATGATTTTTATTTTGAAGTAACGATAGACCGTAGGCAACAAAAGAGCTTTGGACAACAAATATTCAAGATTCCCTTAGGTAATCTCGTCAATATAGAGGAGATTGATAATAAATTATCAGAGAATTTTTCAGGACAAGAAATTTATTTTTCTGGAGTGAGAAAAGAAGAAAGTTTTATTCCATTCTCTTTCTCGTTAGGTAAGCAAAATTTAAGTGGATCTAATAAACCGTTAGAAAAAGCATTTAATGAGAAAATGATTAAATTAGATCAGGAGAAAAAGATTAAATTAGATCAGGAGAAAAAGAAAGCAGCTGAGGAACAAGTTGTTAAGGAAAAGAAGCCGGCCGTTCAGGAGCAAGCTGCTCAGGAATTAGATGCTCCCATAGTAGGACGTGTTACGAAAGTACAGTTCCCCGATGTAAAAGGTCCTGTGAATCCAATTTATAAAAATAGTTTATTCTTAGATAGCATAAAGGAATTTCAAACTGATTTATTATTAAAAGAGAATAATCATATACAGTATTCAACACAAATAATGGACTATGAAAAAAATGATATAAAATATAAATTATTAATTAAACCAAAAAAAGAAAAAGACGGATCGGTAACATATATATATGCGATGGCTTCTTTACAGCCTGTAGATGAGGCTGTACAAATGGTGCAAGATTATTACATCTATATTGTTGCATTTGTAGTCGTTCTAATTTTTCTAGCTTCGTTTTATTACTCAAAACAAATTGCAAAACCGCTACTAAAAATAAATGATACAACGAAGAAAATAGCTCATTTGGATTTCACAGAAAAAATTCCGATTACTTCAAAAGATGAAATTGGTGATTTATCGCAAAATATTAATACATTATCTAATAAACTACATTCACATATTGGACAGTTAGAACAAGATATTGAAAAAGAAAGAAAGTTAGAAAACACAAGGAAAGAATTTATTGCGGGTGTATCGCATGAACTAAAAACGCCGCTGAGTATTATGAAAAGCTGTATTTTCATTTTAAAAGATGGGGTAGCTGAACATAAGAAAGACTACTATTTTCAGGCGATGGAAAAAGAAGTAGACAAGATGGATATACTAATTTTGGATATGCTTGAATTAGCTAAATTTGAGTCTGGCACATATAACATGAAGATGGATTCTTTCTATATCGATGGAGTGATTGAAGAAATATGTGAACAGCTTTCATCGGAGATAGAGAAAAAAGAACTGAGTGTGCACAAACATATATGTCCAGCTGAAGTGGTTGGGAATCAAAATAGAATTGAACAAGTAATTGTGAACTTCATTACGAATGCAATACGTTATACACCAGATAAAGAGGATATTATTATTTCCACAATAGACGAGAAGAATTATATAAAAGTGTGTATTGAAAATAAGGGTGCCCACATTGAAGAAGAACAATTAGATAAAATTTGGGATCGTTTTTATCGAGTAGATGCGGCACGGAAACGTTCACAAGGTGGAACCGGGCTTGGCCTTGCGATTTCAAAAAACATTTTAGAGCTGCACAATGCTGAATATGGGGTCAAGAATACAAAAGATGGTGTGTTATTTTACTTCTATTTACCGAAAAAAGCGTAGACAATACTATCTACGCTTTTTTAATTTATTTTCATATTATCTTTACCTAATCTTTACTTCTAAACAGTATACTTTGAATAGAAAATGAGGTTATGTAAGGAGTCGATGAACCGTGCATAGCAATTGGCTAAGTATAATGGTATTTATTTTCTTTTGTGCATTTATTGTATTTTTAATTGATATTACGATGTGAAAAAAGAGCGCTAAGTTAAGCGCCCTTTTTTTGTGAATTTATTTGATAAGCACTTATGCTTTTGAATAATCTTGGTGAAGTGATAAATAAAAATATAAGTAAAACGGTACATAGAATATAGGAACCAATCATTGTGCTACCGTTAAATATTAAAGAATATAGAATAGCTGATTGACCTTTCGGTGCATATTGTCCCCAGAAAATAATACCGGCAATAAAGTGACAGAAGTAACGAGCTAGACTACCGATAAAAGTAGCAATGATAATGTATCCAATTACTTTCTTTCCTTGGTTTTGTTTTGATGAAGGCTTATCTTTACGGCTACTTAAGTTTGATTGTTCGTTTCCATTCTTATTAGATGCTAGAAGTGCTTTTTGAATTGGACGATAGAATAAACCAGCAAATCCAATGAATGCGAAAGCAACGAAGTATTCAATGATTACTTGAATTGGTGTGACGATAATGGCATCGCCTACGACAATTTGTAATAATCCCCAAATTAAGCCTCCTAAGAAAGCCATTTTGAAGCCCCAGCGGTATGCGATAATAAAGATAGGAATCATAGCGAATGAGATGGAACCGCCTGTTGCTGATATTTTGATTGAAAGTGGTAAAATATCGATGACCAAGGCGAAGGCTGCAAGAATAGCAGATTCGATCATCGCTTGTAAATTGGTGTTACGCATGTTGTCTCCCCCTAAATCCAAGTTGCAAAAAAAGAATAGATATCATAGGAGGATACGAAATACGTAAATAAAAAAAGAGGTGTGTATTTCGGACGTTTGCACAATTCCTGCGTTAGCATTAACTAACAGGTTCAAAGGGTCGGAACGAATTGTTCCCTCTCAGCGGTAAGGCTCCCCCTGTGATAACGAGATTCTTTATTTGCTATTGTTCATTGTAAGCGAAATGGATGAGAATGGCAAATGAATACCGTATGACAATTATTGAAATAGAATTGTAGCGAAATGTTAATAAATATGAAGCAAAAGGGTATAGTCCAATTGAAATAGAGTATGATATAATTTTTCTGAAAATAATTATCATTCTCTTCTGAGGGGGAAGGTTATGAGCTTAGTAGATATTAAAATTGGCGAGAAAGTGTTAGTAAAAAGTATTCAGTCTTTAGATCAGTTATTAAAGCGTAGACTAGCTGCTTTCGGTCTCGCGGAAGGAAGCGAACTTCGCTTGAAACAGAAAGCGATGTTTAAAGGTCCTTGTACATTGGAGTGTCGTGGACAGTTAATTAGTATTCGTCATTGTGACGCGAAAATGATAAAGGTGGAATTAGCGTGAATAAGGTTGCTTTGCTAGGGAATCCGAATACAGGGAAAACATCATTATTTAATGCACTTACTGGTTCTTATGAATATGTAGGAAACTGGAGCGGTGTAACAGTAGAAAAGAAGGTTGGTAAATTAAAAGATAAGCAAGGAACATTAATTGATTTACCAGGCGTTTATGATTTGAATCCAGTTTCACGTGATGAAGGTGTCGTTACGAATTTTCTACTAACAGATGAATTTCATCATATGTTAAATATAGTGGATTCTTCTCAATTTGAGCGAAATATGCATTTAACATTGCAATTACTTGAATTTGGTAAGCCCGTTTCAATTGGTTTAAATATGATTGATGTGGCAAAGCAAAGAGGAATTGTGATTAATGTAAAAAGGCTATCAGAAATATTAGGTGTAACAGTCGTTCCTGTCATCGCAAGAACCGGAAAAGGCTGTGAAGAATTACTTACTACTCTTCATGAAGAGAAACAAAAAGAGAAAAAGCCATTCATTATTTCATATGGCGTACAAATGGATGAAGGAATTGGAGAGGTAATCGCTCTTTTAGAGACAGCGAATTATGAGCATCCGAGATGGTTAGCCCTTCAATTTTTAAGCAATAACGAAGTAGTAGAAAAAGAAATGAAAGCATTACCAATTTATAAGGAACTTATAGCCATTCGATCTCGTTTAGATGGAAAACTTGATTGTACGTTGGAAGAGCACATTTACAAGACTCGTGAAGCGTATATTGAAAAGTTAAAAACAAATGTTATGCAACATGAGAAAGAAGGAAAAATTCCTTTTTCAGAAAAAATTGATAGGTTAATTACACATAAAATTTTAGGACTTCCAATCTTTTTAGCAGTTATGTTTTTTATTTTTCAGGTTACGTTTACGTGGATTGGTACACCTTTATCTGATATGCTTGATGGATTTTTTGGCGGACAACTTACTGATTGGGTTACAGCTGGGCTCACAAGTGTTGGGGCTTCTGACTTTATTCAAGCACTCGTTACAGAAGGTATTATTGCTGGTGTTGGTGCGGTATTAGTATTCGTTCCACAAATCTTTGCACTATTCTTCTTCATTTCATTATTAGAAGACTCAGGATATATGGCACGAATTGCAGTTGTTATGGATAGAATTATGGAGTTTTTCGGTTTAAACGGAAAAGCATTTATTCCGATGATTATCGGCTTTGGATGTAACGTTCCAGGTATTATGGCAGCGAGAACGATTGAACAAGAAAAAGAAAGGTTACTTACAGTTCTTGTAACACCGTTTATGTCTTGTTCGGCACGTTTACCTGTATATGCACTATTTGCGGGAGTTTTCTTCCCTCATAGTCAGGCGACTGTTGTGTTCTCTTTATATATCGCAGGGATTGTTCTTGCATTACTCGTTACAAAAATTATGTCTCTTACTATTTTAAAAGCAGAAAAATCTATTTTTGTAATTGAACTACCACCTTACCGTGTGCCGCAAGCGAAAACGTTATGGCTGAGCACGTGGGAGAAAGGTAAAGGATTTGTTCGTAAAGCGGGTACATTCATCTTCGGTGGTTCTGTTGTCATTTGGTTATTAAACTATGCAGGTCCATCAGGATTTGGTGTTGATATGGGAGACAGTTTCTTAGCGATGATTGGTGGATTTATTGCACCACTTTTTGCACCGCTCGGCTTTGGAACGTGGCAAGCTGCAGCATCCCTTTTAACAGGATTTTTAGCGAAAGAAGTTGTCGTTTCTACGATGGCAATTATTTATGCGGTTAAAGAAGATGTGCTAGGAAATGTAATGGGAGCACATTATACTGCGCTATCAGCCTATGCATTTATGTTCTTTATTTTATTATATGTTCCGTGCTTAGCGACAGTAGCTGTTATTAAACGTGAAACAGGATCGATGAAATGGACAGTTTTCTCTGTCGTTTATCCGCTCGTTGTTGCTTATGTATTAACGCTCATTATATACCAAGTTGGGTCCTTACTCGGATTCTAGAAGGAGATGTATCGCGGTGATGGTCAATATTATAATTGGAGCTATCATTTTTGGTTATGCAGCATATACGTTAGTTAATTTTGTAAAGAGAAGTAAAAAGGGAAAATGCGCAGCATGCTCTTTAAGTAAGTCATGTCAGTCGCAAACTTGTAGTCCAGATATGGAGCAAATTGCTCATAAATAGAAAAAAGCTTTGCGAATTTCGCAAAGCTTTTTTGTTTACTTTTTAATTTTTACAAGCTGAGAAGCTTCTACTCCGTTGTAACCAGGGAATTCTTTACTAGGGTCTTTATCGAATTTTAATACACCAACAGATTTTTCATCACCTTTTACATTTCCATAAGTTGCATCGTCAACAATTGCGAACATGTCTGCATATGCACGGCCACTTCCGATAATTGTGTTGCCTTCGTATTTTAATTTTGCCCCATCAAGTGTAGCATTTTCTACTTTCTCTTTTGCAAATAACACGCCTTCTTCTGTTGTTACAGCTGGTAATTTATCAAGTGGTTTTGTATCATCGTTTTTATCAACTTTGCTAAGTAATTCTTTTTTCACCAGTTCTTCACCAGTTTTCTTATCCATTACAAGAACTTTTTTACCCTCTAATGTTGTCATTTTCATTTTATAGAAGTCTTTTTCTTTCACTTCTTTTTTATTTTTATCTGTAACTTGTTGAATTTGCTCATCTGTTCCGTATAGTACAAAGCCGTTCGCTTTTTCTCCTAATAAAGAACAACCTGATAATGCTCCGAATGAAATTGCTGCTGCTAATCCGATTCCTACTAATTTTTTCATGATGATTGCTCCTTTTATATGTTTTATAGTAAATACATTTTTTGTATTAGTCCTGAAATTATGAGAAGCTTGTTTGTTGCTTCTGGTATTAGTGTATAAGAAATATTGAAACGTAACTATCGAGTTAGCTTACAGTAACATTACAATAATGTAATTTAGTGAAAGTGCATAAAAATATGTCAATTCTGAAGAGGATTAATGAGAATATATTAGGAATACAATGTTTTATCTAGAATGTCATATTATATTGGCTGTATTTTGGAAATAACATGTAAGGACATATTAGTTTTGTTATAATAAACACATAGGCTGTAAAAATGAATATTCTTTACTGTTAAGGGAGATTTTTCAGTTTTCCAAGTAGTGAATTTGAAATATGAGGTAAGTCATAGGAGGAATTAGAATGTCTGTATTTAAACGATTACGAGATTTAACAATGTCGAATGTATATTCATTAATTGAAAAAGCGGAAGATCCAGTTAAGATGACGGATCAATATTTACGCGATATGCAAGCGGATGTACAAGAAGCTGAGAAAAGTGTAGCAGCTCAAATTGCACTTGAGAAGAAATTCAAAATATTATTTGAAGAGCAAGAAGCACTTGTGAAAAAACGTGAAGAGCAAGCTCATATGGCTGTTCAAGCAAGCAATCTTGACCTTGCGCGTCGTGCTCTTGAAGAAAAACAAAATGCAGAGCAAAAGATGAATGAGTATAAAGCGAGCTATGAGCAAAACAAAGCAGCTGCTGATAACCTTCGTCTTAAGCTAGAAGAAATGCGTAAGCAATTAACAGAGCTGAAAAATAAACGTGAAACACTTGTTGCACGTGTAAATGCAGCGAAAGCACAAAAGAATATTAATCAGGCGATGTCTGGATTTGATTCAAATTCAGCAAAAGCTGGTTTAAGCCGTATGGAAGAGAAAGCACTTCAATTAGAGGCTGAAGCAGAAGCAAGCGGTGAAATTTACAAGAAAGAAAAGTCGTTAGATGATGAATTCGCAAGCTTAAACAAAAATTCTGTTGTTGACGATGAATTAGCTCGTATTATGAAGCAGTACGAGAAATAATATAGAATAGACAAAGAAACCGACATGTCTGAAGAGAATTCATGTCGGTTTTCTATTACTTTTTTAGAGGAGGTTTTGTAATGACGTGGATGAATGTTTTAGCTATGCTTGTATGGACTGGAGCGAGTGCGGTACTTTTATTTGCAATTATGTGGGTTGATTCGATTTTTACAAAATACAATGATTTAAAAGAAATGAAAAATGGAAATACAGCAGTGACAACGCGTTTCGTTATGAAATTATTTGCGCAAGGGTACATTTTATCTCAATCTATAACGAAAGCGAATGACTTATGGCAAGCGCTTCTTGCCTCAGCAGTTTCATTCGTTATTTTATTAATTGTAGAAATGTTCATTGAGTTTGTGTTAAAGAAAATGTCTGGTTTAGATTTAGAAGAAGGAACGAAAGAAGGCAGCTTAGCACATGCGTTGTTAGCTGGTTCATTACATATCGTTGGTGCACTTATTTTAGGTGCTTGTTTATAAAGAGAAAAGGAGGGGTAGATTGTGAGTTTATTTAAACGTATTAAAAATATAATGAAGAGTCCGGAGCCGCCGAAGCCAGAAAAGAGTCTTTTAACGTTGGCTCCTGGCGATATGATTGAAGTCTCGTTAGTCATGTACGAATTAACTGGGAAAATGAGCATGCATTCTCGCAAGGAGATTATTTTAACTTTGCAGGATGGGAAAGATATTCGTTATTTGAAAATTGAAGACCGTGAAAATACGTATTACAAATTGTATACACCGATTGATGGTCGTTTAGATTCAATCGATGAAATTCCGACGACGATTGAAATGGATGATATAGAGTATCATATGGAAGAACAATATAATGGACGTGTTGTTGTTATGGGGAAAACACCATTCGCTGCTTCAGAAGAACAGTACGTATGGGAATTCCAATCTGATAACCGCAAATTATTACGTGTTGAATGGCAAAATGGTCGCACAATGATGTATGAGGGAGAAGTAATTATTCCTGCTGATGTACAAATCATAAGAGCAACATAAGGGGGGCGTAATCATGTCAAACCGATTGTTTACCATGATTAAATCGTTCGTGATCCCTATACTTGCTATCGTTACATTACTTGTTATTGCCGGTTATGCTTTATCGGGCTGTCAAAGTGGTCAGGCGAAGTCAATTCAGGACCGTTACCCACTAGAGTCTGTCGCAAAGGATGGTAAACAAGAATCTTACGTGTATAGGGCCGCCAATCGGTCAGTTCCTGAAGTTGCAAAGGAACTTATAGCCGAAAGGAAACCGAAGCAAGCATCTAAAGAAGACGAAAATCAAATGTTCCTCGTTTATTCTGATAAAATGTATAATTTACAAAAGGATAAAGAGAAACCATCTGATACGTTAATTGAAATAAGCAATGAAGAATTTGTCCGTCAAAATTACCAACCATCCTTCTTACAAGGATATATCATGGGGAGTATATTAAACGATATATTCGGTTCACGCAAATCATCATACGGTGATTATCGCGGATATAATGACAGACAAAATCATAAACCGGTGATCCCGGAAAGACCACCTACGAAAGAGGAAAAGAAAACCCCGCCTCCAATTACGAAGGAAGGGAAAGGATCTATTATTAAGCGAGGCGATAATGTAGATCCGAAATCATCTGTAGGTGATAAAGGAAGTATTACGGAAAAAGGAAGTAAAACGACGCCACCGCCTTCTACCGGAAGCAAAGGGAAAATTACGAAAAACCCGGGTGGCTCGAGTGGATCTGATGTGAAGCCGAAATCATCCATTAAAACCCCACCAAAGAATACGTCGCCCCCGAAAACAAGGGTTGGCGGTTCAGGGAAAATTATGAAGAGAAGATAGTATAGAGACCGAAAAGTGGAATTTGCTTTTCGGTCTTTTTATTATGGGAATTAATTCCTTATAGCTGGTACAATTAAGTTATAAGGAGGAGATTATTATGAGTATATATAAAAGGTTTAGTTTGATTATGTTCCTCGTCTTATTCCTCAGTTTGTTTATTAGCACAACGATGAAATTTCACTTTATAGTAGGTATTCTATGGATACTGTGTACATGTACTCTCTTTCTATATGTTCCGCTTCGCTTTCAGCATGAAGTGCCCGCCTTTCAAAAGTCCGTCGATTGGATTAAAAGCGGGGGAAGATGGGGGGAGTAAAATGTATCAACGGTTTTTCGATTATATCTATCGTAGCTCAAAATATATCAACGATTCGAAAAGGAATATCGATTTACCAACTTCATAATAAAAAGAGGCTGCACCAATATTTTGGCACACCCTCTTTTTTCATAATGATTAATGAATATCACGTTTCTTAAAGTTACCGCCTTTTACTTCAGCTACGTCATAAACTGTAATAAAGGCATTAGGATCGATTTCATTAATCAGGTCCTTCATTTTACTTTCTTCTAAACGGTTAATTACACAAGAAATTTCTTTGAATTTCTCTCTTGAATAACCACCATATACTTCGTTATACGTTGCGCTTCGGCCTAAACGATCGCGAATTGTTTCTACCATTAATTCAGGCTCTTTCGTGATGATTTTAAATGTTTTCGAACCACTTAAACCAACTTCAACGATATGAATCACTTTCGAAGCGATAAAGTAAGCAATTGCCGAAAGGATAGCCCCTTGAAGACCAAATACTGTTGAAACAAAAATAAAGACAAACATATTTAAGAATAAAATAAGGTCACTTGTTCCAAAAGGTAACTTACGAGAAAGTAATACAGCTAGCATATCGATTCCATCTAATGCGCCGCCGTTACGTAAGGCTAGTCCCATACCGAAACCGATAATAATACCACCAACAACTGTAACGAGTAGTGTATCGCCTTCAATAATAGTTGGTATTCCGTGCATGACAACGGTACCTATTGCTAATGAAGCAATCCCGATGATGGAATAAATTGCAAAGCTTTTACCGATTTGTTTATATCCTAACCAAACGAAAGGAATGTTAATAACTGCGATTAGAGCTCCTAATGGCAATCCAAATAATCTTGAACTAACGATACTTAAACCAGTCACACCACCGTCGGATACGTTATTTGGAATTAAGACAGCTTCTAATCCGTACGCTGTGATAAATGCCCCAATAATAATCATCAAAGCTTTTGAAGCAATTTTCAGCTTATTGGGCTTACTCTTGATCATTTTTTTCATATAATTTCCTCGTTTCAAACTAGTTTCTTTTTCTTACATGTTTGCTAATCAGTTCGATTCATGCCTAACAACCATTTTAACATTATATTTGAAAAAATTCTCCTTTAATGGATGTATGCAGGGAATATTATCACCATAGTACCATTAAAATATTTTTGAAATTCGTATAAGAAATCCCATCCTTTTAAAGGATGGGATTTTGTTAAGAAAGTATAAAACTAACGACTGTTAGGAATAAAGCGAAACCTAAAATAGTTCCACATATTTTCATATGGCGCTTACGCCCCATAACGACAATTGCGACATATTCGCGAATCATTGCATTAGGCCAGTAATAAAAGGCTGTTTTTGATCCGATTCCTTGGCTATTAAGGCCAGCTTGTCTTGCATATATGCCAGCACGGAAAAGATGGAAATTATTCGTTGTAAAAATACTTTTATACTTACCTTCTGGCTTTAAAGAATCCATAATTTCTTTAGAGAACGACATGTTTTGATATGTGTTTACAGAACGATTTTCTTGTACCGTATGTTCAAGCGGAATGCCTTTTTCAACAGCATAATTTTGCATCGCTTCTGCTTCCGGAAGACCTTCATCAGGCCCTTGCCCACCAGAGAAAATGATTGTTGGTGGTGTATTCACAGCGGCTTGCTTCCAATAAAAGTCGATTGCTTTATTAATGCGACTTGCAAGTAAGGGTGGCACTTTGTCATTAATTAAGCCGCTACCAAGAACGATGATGAAATCTTGATTACGTCTCGGTCTATTGAATTGGTATAGAAAATAAGCGCTTAAGAAGTTAGATAAATGTATAAAGAAATACATAGTTACAAGAGAAATAGCAGCAAAAATAAATTGAAAATGCTCTGAGAATAAACTTGCTGGATTTATGATAGGGATTAGTATACAGAATAAAATCCCTAAAGCAGCAATTAAAGTTAAAGAGTTTGTAAAGCGTCTTCCTTCACGCCTCATCAAGATTCTCGCATTAAGAAATAGTCCAAACATTAGAGCAACGATGCCAAAAGGTATCATGAAAAGTAGAGCTAACATGGGTAGAATAACGATGAAATGTAAAGTGTTACTACCAGATGCAAACGAGGCGATTGCACAAAATAATAGAAATGAACAGAAAAAGGCATTAAATAAAAAGCCATTTATTATTTTTCGTGGATCTTTTAAGTAAGAGATAAGAAAAATAATAAACAATATAAGAGGAATGATTCCGAAAAACATAAATATAGTACACCTCAATTTGTATAATGTTTTATTGCATCCTTAATATTACATGATTTTGAAGATGTTGATAAAAAAATAACGATTTAGAATTTTCTCAACAATTGATATAGTTAAATATGGTAAAATGTATTCAAAGTGATATATTAAAAGTAAAATGGTTGAAGAGGCACTCTGTGGAGTGTCTTTTTCTTTTTGGTATGTAATTATGCATATTATGTTTATTTTCAAGGGAAGAGGATTAAAATATAAGTTGTGGATACACGCTATAAAGCAGAATTTTATATTAATATTTACCTCTACTCTTTTTGTACCTAACAATCTTGTAACAATTCATGATTCTGTTTTCTAGTGTGTGTTTACAAAAAGCGGGATGGGGTATATATAAACAGGGGAAAGGACGTCTTCTTGAAAGGCGTCTTTTTGTTTCTTAGTATAGATAATTTCCACTATTAACGTAGTGCAAACTATCTATACTAAACATTAGCAATCTTCCGTATAAAGATTATCAATTTACTATATATTCCAGTGGTGTTAAGCTACATATGAAAGGCTTTCTTTTTCAAAATATTACCCCTAATAAATTTTGAAAGAGTCAACTGTCTCCAAAATTGCCATTTGTGCTTAGCAAAAAAAGAATCCTTCGGGGTTCTTTTTTTGTATTCGACAGAATATGACAAAATGGATTTATATAATTTGTTATATTGTTAAATGGTTATTATGGAAAAGAGAAGGAGACTTAAGTATGGGATTTAAAAAATTACTTTTAACAGGTGCAATTGTTGCAACTACAGCATTTACTTCAATCGGGACAGCGCAGGCAAGTACTCAGTTTAAAGATGTTCCAAACAATCATTGGGCTTATAAGGCAATTATGGATTTAGCAAATAAAAACATTGTTGCTGGATATGGAAATGGGATTTTTGGATTTGGTGATGATGTAACTCGTGAGCAAGTTGCAGCCCTTATGTTCCGTCAATTAAAGCCAGCAGTAAAAGAACAGTATAATAATCCGTATAAAGATGTTACTGATCGTTCGACTCAGTTTAAAAAAGAGATTCTTGCTTTAACAGAGATCGGTGTATTCGCTGGAGATGACACAGGGAACTTTAGGCCGAAAGATTCGTTAACTCGCGATGAAATGGCACAAATTTTAACAAAAGGGTTTCAATTGCAAATTAGAGGGGATCATAATTTCCCGGATGTAGATAGAAATGGATGGGCGAATCCTGCGATTACTGCAGTTAAATCAAATTATATTACAGCTGGAACTGGTGATGGTAAATTCGCACCTAGAATGCATGTAAGTCGTGAGCAATATGTTCAGTTCTTATATAACGCGACATTACCACTTGAAGAAAGACCAGGAGCAAGACAAGAACAACCACAACCAGAGGTGAAGCCGGAACAAAAGCCAGAACCAAAACGCTTTGCTAACTGTAAAGAAGCAAATGATGCTGGAGTTTACGATATTACAAGAGATAGTCCGTATTACGGTAAGCATTTAGATCGTGATGGCGATGGAATTGCTTGTGAGAGAAAGAAGAGCGGTAAATAAGAAAAAAGCACTCAGCCTGAGTGCTTTTTTCTTATTCACACATGCTATTTTTTTAGGCGATTCTCATAGAATGGGAGTAACGAAATGAAAGTAGGTGATAAAATGCCAGCTATTGTGGAAGGGGTTATTATTGAGAACTGTAATGGGACAATTAACTTAGGTGATAAATATAACGTACATCCAATTGAAAAAACGAAAGCTTATAATGGATCGGGATCTTCAAATACCGGATTAAATGTGAGGACATTCAGTGGTATTAGTACGGCAGATGTAACGGATGACGATGTGTATGACCAAGTAATTCAATCTACGTTATAATTTTTATATGTAAAATTGCATAAAATGATGTGCTTGCCCTGTGATACAATTTAGTTGTGAGCTGTTAGTGATTCTTCTTTATCATAGTTGTTAGATTAGAAATGTAACATCTTATCGAAAATCATACGTAAAATAAAAAAGACACTTCGCTCGAAGTGTCTTTTTTATTTTAGTGATATCCTTTAGCAGAGTCTTTATGAATTTTATTTTTAAATATGCTGTAGCTCCAAAGCTGATATCCAATAACGATTGGTACCATGACGATTGCAACGAAGAACATAATTTTTAAATTTAATTGACTACCAGCTGCGTTGTATAACGTTGTACTATAAGCGTCGTTAATACGAGATGGTAACATTCTTGGGAACATACCTGCAAAACCAGTTGTCATAAACATTGCGATTGTTAAGCAAACGAATGTGAATGCAAGGCCGATTTTATGTTTGTACACCATAATAAGTGTGAGTACACTCATTAACATTGCAAGTACTGGAAGAATGAATAGTACAGGATATTCCGTGAAGTTTTGAAATAAATTTGTACGATTTGCAGTTGCGACATAGAAGATAGCTAAAATGATAGCAGCTGCCATTGAAAATGGTCTTGCAATTTTATAAGCACGATCAGATACTTCGCCAGTTGTTTTAATCATAATCCAAAGGGCACCAGATACGACGAATATAGCAGTGAAGAAAAGACCGCCTAAAATACCATAATGGTTTAGTAAGCTAAGTAAAGTTCCTTCATAACCATCTTTTCCGATTTGCAGCCCGTAATACAGGTTAGCGAATGTAACACCGAATAAGAAGGCGATTAGGAAACTACCAATTGTAAATGCCCATTTACAAGTTTTTTGCCAAATTGGTGAATCGTCTTTATGCATAAATTCAAGTCCAGCGGCACGAGCAAATAGTGCAAGTAATACTAAAAATAGTGGTGTATATAGGTAGCTAAACATATTTGCATATGTGACTGGAAAGGCAGCAAATGTTGCACCACCAGCTGTAATTAACCATACTTCATTACCACCCCAGAACGGGCCGATAGCTTCTTGTAATTGATTTCGTTCTTGTCGGTCTTTCGCAACGAATGGGAAAATCATTCCGTTACCGAGTGCGTAGCCATCAAGAATGAAGTACACTGTCCAAATTACGCCCCATAAACCGAACCAGATAATTGCAAGCATATCATGAGACATGAGCCGCACCTCCTTCAGTAGCAGGTTCTTCTAATGCAGCGGGTCCTTTTTTCGCGAACTTCAGCATTAAGTATACGTCTGCAATTAAGAGTAAAGTGTAGAACAATATTAAACTAATTAATGAGAACCAAATTTGTGGAACTGATATAGGTGACACGGATTCTGCTGTACGCATTAGTTTATAAACTGTCCACGGTTGACGACCTACTTCAGCGACAATCCAGCCAGCATTAATTGCAATATATGGAAGTAAAACAGACCACATTGTAATTTTTAAATAACGTTTTGAGTTTTCTAGTTTTCCTTTTCGGTTTAAATAGAAACCGTACCAAGTTAATGCCATAAAGAACATGCCAAGTGCAACCATTAAGCGGAAGCTATAGTACACGAGGTTAACATTTGGACGATCTTCTTTTGGAATATCTTTTAAACCAACAATTTCTCCATCAAATGAGTTTGTATAGAAGAAACTTCCGAGCTTTGGAATAGTAAGTAGTTCAAAGTTTTTTTCATTTTTCACATCAGGAATTTGAATGATTGAGAAGCCTTGTCCTTTTCCGGTTTCCCAAACAGCTTCCATCGCAGCTCCTTTTGCTGGTTGATATTTAGCAGCTGATACACCGGATTGATGGCCCATAAATGGTGTAATTGTTGCGGCGAATAAACCTAACATTAAACCAAATTTAAATGATTTTTTGAAGAATTCCACTTCGTTTTTACGTAGTAAGTGATATGCACTAATTGCCATAACGAAGAAAGCACCGACAATATAACAACCAATTACAGTGTGGAAGAACATATTCCATGCATATGGATTTGTAACAAGTGCCCAGAAGTCATTTAATTCAGCGCGGCCGTTACGTACTACGTACCCAACAGGATTTTGCATGAATCCGTTTGCAGTAATAATCCAAAGGGCAGAAATATTTGTTCCAAGTGCAACCATCCACATACAGAAAGCACGGAATTTTGGTGAGATTTTGTCTTTACCGAATAACCATATTCCCATGAAAGTAGATTCTAAGAAGAAGGCAACGAGTGCTTCGATTGCGAGAGGTGATCCGAAAATATCCCCCATATATTTGGAGTACTCAGACCAGTTTGTTCCAAATTGGAATTCCATCGTAATCCCAGTTATAATCCCCATTACGAAGTTAATTGTAAAAAGTTTTCCCCAGAAATTTGCCATTTTGCGGTATGTTGGATTCAATGTGCGGGCGTATTGAGTTTCCATACATGCTACTAAAATAACAAGTCCGATTGTCAAAGGTACAAATAAAAAGTGATAAAAAATAGTAATTGCAAATTGAAAACGACTTAGTAACAGAACGTCGGACATAATAAATATTCACTCCTTTTTTACATTATCTACAATCAGTTTATAGTGAAAAAACGTTTAAAGTATGTGAGACTTGTTACAAAGGTGTGTGTATATTTTGAAAGAATTATGTCGATTATCTGAAAAATCCTATTTTTACTATAAAGCAATATCCTTTTTGAGTTTTTCAAATTTTGGTACACTACATATGTAATGTAAATGAGAGAAAAGAGGGTTCTTTACTATGAAGTCATTAGAAGAGATTTTACAATACAATGAAAAATTCGTTGAAGAGAAAAAATACGAAGAGTATGAAGCAGGAAAATTTCCAAATAAAAAAATGGTAATTATCTCTTGTATGGATACTCGTCTTGTTGAATTATTACCGAAAGCAATGAATATGCGTAACGGTGATGTGAAAATTATTAAAGTAGCAGGCGCTGTTATTTCACATCCATTCGGAAGTATTATGCGTAGTATTTTAGTCGCTGTATATGAGCTTGGAGCTGATGAAGTATGTGTTGTCGGTCATCATGATTGTGGTATGGCAAAAATTCAAGCAAGCAGTACAATTGAAAAAATGAAAGAGCGCGGCGTAACAGAAGAGAAATTAGATACACTTCGTTATTCTGGAATCGATTTAGAAAGATTCTTACAAGGGTTCTCTAGTGTAGAAGAAAGTGTAGAACATAGTGTGTCAATACTCCGCAACCATCCGTTACTTCCGGAAGAAGTACCTGTTCACGGTCTTGTTATAGATCCTGACACAGGAAAATTAGATTTAGTTGTAAATGGTTACGACAATTAAGAATTTACTTTGTCATCCTTTTTATCTGGGACAGGATCAAATCCTCCTGGATGGAAAGGGTGACATTTTAATATACGCTTACATGTAAGCCAAAATCCTTTGAAGGCACCGTGTTTTTGAAACGCTTCTAATCCATAATGAGAGCAAGTCGGATGAAAGCGGCACGTTGGCGGTGTCATCGGAGAAATGAACTTTTGATAAAAGCGTATAATACCGATAAAAATCTGTTTCATAATGGTCTCCTTTTCAGCATAGTCTTAAAGTATTATAGCACGACAGTACATAATACTTTACTAATGTGCATTTCCGTTATATCATATTGGATATAACGGAATTAAATTAAAAGCGGGAGAGATGTTGTATGCCATCAGTAGAAAGCTTTGAATTAGATCATACGATTGTAAAGGCACCTTATGTAAGACATTGCGGAGTTCACAACGTAGGTAGCGACGGTATTGTAAATAAATTCGATATTCGTTTTTGCCAACCGAATAAACAAGCAATGAAACCAGATGTTATTCATACGTTAGAACATTTATTAGCATTTAATTTACGTAAATATATTGATCGTTATCCGCATTTTGATATTATCGATATTTCACCAATGGGTTGCCAAACAGGATATTATCTTGTAGTAAGCGGAACACCGACGGTTCGAGAAATCATTGATTTATTAGAACTAACATTAAAAGATGCGGTTCAAATTACAGAAATTCCAGCTGCAAATGAAACACAATGTGGCCAAGCGAAGCTTCACGACTTAGAAGGAGCACAACGCTTAATGAACTTCTGGCTAAGCCAAGATAAAGATGAACTTGAAAAAGTATTTGGATAAAGAAAAACTGCCTGTGAAAGGGCAGTTTTTTTATTTGTAAAAGAGAAAGGTACAGATTTTATATAAAAACAATGAGTTTCACTTATGAGCATTTTTAAGAAATGAAAGGCAGTAGGTGAATATATTAATGAGAGCTCCTGTTTAAAAAACAGGAGTTTTTTGTGTGAATGGAGTATTGACTTTAACGTATACGTCAAAGTTTATAGTGAAGATAAATAAGGCGTGAGGAGGAAACGATGGATAAGTATAGCATTGGTCAAATTTCAAAAGAAACGAATGTAACGACGAGAACACTTAGATATTATGAGGAAATTGGATTATTAAAACCGTCGTACGTTGCCGAGTCAGGATATCGTTACTATTCAAAAGATGATGTAATTACATTGCAACAAATAACAACGTTTAAAAAGCTTGGTTTTAAGCTTTCGGAAATAAAAAAAGTGTTAAAAGAGGAAAAGGGAAATTCAGAAGAAAGATGGAAAAGTGCAATTCAAAATGAGATTCGAACAATACAAGCAGAAGTAAAAAGATTACAGGACTTAGAAAAACTATTATATACAACATTTCATTCCATTGAATTAACAGGGGAGCTTAAAACAGAGGATTTAATGTTATTTATAAAATCCGTACAGGGAATTGATCAGAGGGAGAAATTTTGGAAAAGGTATTTTAATGAGGAAGAGCAGCAGATTATTCAGGGCTTACCAACATTTGAAGAAAACGATAAAAGAACGAAAGAGTGGTTGCAAGTATTAAGAGAAATTCGTGAGCGTATAAATGAACCAGTAGATTCACCAGAAGTTCAACAATTGGCGGAAAAAGTAGTGGATTTTTCCATGCACGTATTTCAAGAGGATGAACAATTAATAAATAAGTATTGGGAATTAATTAGACCTGAAGAGGGGGAGATTGCAAAAGTATATGGACTTGATTCGGAAACAATGGAGTATATAGATGAAATGGTAGAGTATTATTTGAAAAAGGAGGAAGATAAATGACAGCTATGCAAAAAGAGAAGCTATATGGAAAGGAGCACGCACGATTAGAGCGGCAATACTTTTATAAACATGTGAGCATTTTCATTCTTGCACAGCTTTTATTTATTTTTGTAATAGGGCTTGTACCAGCTCAAGAGTTACCAAGTGGATCTTATATTCTTCATATGAAAGAATGGATTTTGAATAAACAAATAGGCTTTTATAAAAATGAAACTATTAATACCATTGTCAGTGTTTGGACATCGGTACTTATGATTCATTTTATATGGGCGATGTCTTACATTCTTTTTCCGAAAAAGAAACGTAGCTCTTCAAAACAAGAAATGCGACAAGAGGTAAAAGAAGAAGTGAAAAAGAAAAAGGAGATTAGTACAAATAGGGCGTGGCTGTATTTAGTATTTGGAGGCTTAATCGAAATATATTGGGCAACAGGATTAAAAACAAATTCGATGAGTATTTTGACACTTATTGCAATTTTATCTAGCTTTCATCTATTAATTGAAGCAACTAAAAGAATCCCAATTGGAACGGCATATGCAGTATTTACTGGAATTGGGACAGTGGGAACGATAGTAGTAGATATTTTATATTTTAAAGAGCCATTTTCGTTTATTAAAATTTTTCTTGTTTGTTTATTAGCATTATTTATTATCGGATTGAAATTTAGTGGCGACAAGGAAGAGGTGAAATAAAATGGCATGGATGTATTTAATTATAGCTGGGCTCTTTGAAATTGTCGGTGTAATTGGGATAAAGAAAGTAGCAAAAAATAATAGTTGGACGAATAATATTATTTTAATAGGTGGTTTTATTATTAGTTTTCAATTTTTAACGATGGCGCTTCAAGAAATTCAGTTATCCATCGCATATGCAGTTTGGACTGGAATCGGAACGCTCGGGGCAGCAGTTGTCGGTATTTTATT
Source organism: Bacillus sp. 41-22 (assembly GCF_025809295.1). Lineage (NCBI taxonomy): Bacteria > Bacillati > Bacillota > Bacilli > Caryophanales > Bacillaceae > Bacillus > Bacillus sp. 41-22. The sequence continues at coordinate 4,600,210 of NZ_CP084035.1, read as the reverse complement.
CTTTCAAGAACCTAAAAACGCTTTTCGGATTATTTGTATCGTTGGGATTATGGGGACGATTATTGGATTGAAAGTAGTGAGTTAAAGAAGAGCAAAATCTGCTCTTCTTTTTTTATGAAAGTAGACTAGACACTCCAACATATAAAATAAAGGCAGAACCGAGAAAATAAACAAATACTTTTGCTTTTTGCCGCTCTTTTATTTCATCAATTCCAAAAAGGATAAACATAATACTTAAAAGGATAAATACGAATGGTAAAAGCATAGAGAAGTTTGAAAAGAGGCTAAATAGGGCGAGAATAAGAGCGATAGTCGCTATTATAATTCGAATGTTTTTTAACATGAAATCCTCCTTTAGAAGAACAGTATAAATGGAATAACAAAAACAATCGTAAAAAGACTTAAACCGATGCTAATAGCTCCAATTTGTTTTTGTTGTTTTTGAATCGTCTCAATTCCTACTAAAATGCCATACAAATGGTAGGTGAAAAGATTTGTATGGCATTGTAAATGTACTGTATAAACATAGAATCAAAGTAATAAAAACGATGATTAGTTGTATTTGTTTTATGTGCATTTTAGCCCCTTTTAAGTAGAAAGAGTTAGTTACCTGGAGATAATAATTATAATAGCGACGATTAAAGTAAATACGCCAGAAAAGAAGGAGAGTGTACTATGTACTTTCTTTCCTTTCTGTTTTTCTTCTGCGCTCATGATGAAAGTCATAATAGATAAGGCAATAAGCATATAGGGCATCGTAACAAGCGGGTTTGTAGATATTCCATATAGAGCGAGAGAGATGACAATAAGAGCGGATATGATGCGAAATGTTTTTAGCATACTACCACCTATCTTCTTGTAGTTTTAAATTAGCCTTCAATGTAATAACAGTTCGTAGTTGGTATTTAAAGTTTCATTCTACATGTAACGAAGGTAGTTCGATATTACAATGAAGAGCATAAGAATAGAAACGAAAAAATGCGAGATACCCATTGATTTTCTTCCGGATTTCAGTTCATTAATTCCTAGAAGAATAAAGAAACAACTGAGAGCAAATTGCATGTATGGGAGAAGTGTGAAATTATCGGTAGCAAGAGAATAAGTGCAAAGAGAGATTGTGAGAAGCATGAAAAAATAGCGTATTCCAGTTAGCATCGAATTCCTCCTTTAAAGAGACTATTTATCGAAATATTTCTGAGAAGCCAAGAAATAAAGCAACAGCTCCTGCTAACAGAGCAAGTATGCTACCACCTTTTTGCTGTTTTAAGATTTCCTCTATACTAATAATGAAAGCCATCCCCCCTAAAAAGATGAACATATAAGGCATGATTTCCCTATTACCAGTAAAAAAGCTATAGATTGCTATAGATAAAGCAATAAGTGATAAAGTAATCCGTAATCCTTTCAGCATAAAAGACCCTCCTCTATTTTATGTAGGTAATGATAAAAACAAGCCAAATGAAAGCACCAGCAACAATGCAAATAAATCCGGTTCCTGAATCCTTCTTTTTTATTTGCTCAATTGCGATGAGAAACATTAAAGCTCCTAATAGAAATTGTGAAAGTGGTAGAAAGTTATTTTGACCTGTCAGTAAACTAATAGCGGATATGATGATGACACTGAGTGCGATTAAAATGCGTAGTATATTATGAATGCTCTTTACTGTTTTTTGTATAAGGGTTATCTTCTGGTTTATCAATCGAATGTTTGTAAGAATAGCCTTTATTAATCGTCATAACGGAGAGTACCAATACGATCAGTACGATTATAATGCCGATAATTAATATTTTGAGCATGAAATCCCTCCTTTTCTTTATTTTACATAATTTTGTAATTGATGAAAACAATAGAAATTAAAAGGATGAAAGAAGGGTGTTACATGGAGAATAAAAAAACATATTATATATCAGTTGGAAATGGTCAAATTTCGCAAGTGAAGACGGCGGATACGTATAATTTTGAAATTTATGCAAATGACGAAGAGATTACGGAGTTAAGAGAGTATTTTGATCAAGCTTATGAAGAGGACTTAGGTTCGTATGTACGCTCTCACGTTCCATTCGTTGAGTATCATCACGATTCGAATAATGATCGATATGATGAACAACTACAAAAAGCATATAAAATGATTTATGATCTAGGGAATCATGAAACGAAAGAATTAGTCGCACAAATGGGAATAATCAATGGATTGTAATTGGATAATATTATGCAGAAAAGCGAGAATATGCTACAATTTGTGGTAGGAAAAACTTGTAATCATCAATAGGGGAGTAATGGCATGTACAAATTTAAAGATTATTACCACAACACTGTACAATTATCGTTTGAACGTTACCCATTTTCTCCTGAGCCAAAGCATGTTTGGGTTGTATGCCGGTACGGGGATCAATGGTTATTAACGCATCATTTACGCCGTGGTCTTGAATTTCCAGGTGGTAAAGTAGAACTCGGGGAAACACCGGAAGAAGCGGCAGTTCGAGAAGTTCATGAGGAAACCGGCGGCATAGTTTCTGATTTAACTTACTTAGGGCAATACAAAGTATCCGGAAAAGACAAAATAATCATTAAAAACATTTATTTTGCAACAATTAGTGCGGTAGAGCAACATACGCATTACGAAGAAACGAAAGGGTCTGTGTTATTAAAAGACATTCCTGATAATATTAAAACTGATAGAAAATTTAGCTTTATTATGCGCGATGATGTATTAGCGCGTACGATGAAACATATAGAAGAAATCGGCTGTTTTACGAAGTAAAATGGCCGGTTTCTTTTTTTATGTTCAAAATGTAAATATATCTTTATATTATTTTGGGTATATTATACAATTTTGTAAAGATATATTTACATTTTAGGAGGTGAAAAGGTGGATAACAGGAAAGAAACAACTGTCTCTGTTTCAATGGTTAAATTAAATGTTTATTCATTTTTTATAATATTTGCTCTGGCGATTGGAATTGGTTATTTACATGCGCTTTTTTCAGGTGAGTTTCAAATTGAAATTACATTGCCGATTATGTTTCTTTTGATTATTGGAATGATTATTCTCGTTTGTATTCATGAGGCAATACATTTAATTGGATTTCGTTATATCGGAGGTGTTCCGTGGAGTGAACTAAAATGGGGCGTCAATTGGAAATTAGGTGCTGCATATGCTCATTCTAAACAGGTGATTACAGTAAAGCAAATGAAGACAGTGTTAATGCTTCCGTTTTTACCAACTGGAATTTTACCAATTGTATTGGGATTAGCTATGAATCTGGAGCCACTCTCATTTTTAGGAATTCTACTAACAGCAGGTTGTATCGGTGACATTGCTTTATATAAAAAAGTTTCAAATTTTCCAGATGATGCGCTAGTTAAAGATCATCCGAGTAAACCGCAGTTTACAGTATATGAATAATAAAGGAAGAGGAGGCGTTTTTGAACAACGGCCTCCTTTTTTTGTTGGTAAATCGATATATTTCAAAAATCGCTGATATAATTTATTTACTATTGTATTGTTTTTACCTCCACCTCTAAAAACGAAAGCACCTCTAATAAATCATCCACCACACGTGAATGTTCAAAGTCACCCCAAAATAAATCTCTCTTCCAAACGCCAAGAATCCCTACTTGTTCAGAAGCAAGCACATCATTTTCTGGATGGTCTCCAACGTAAAGGCATTCTTCTGCTTTAACATTTAGCTTTTGCAAAGCTCGTTCGAAAATCTCAGGATGTGGTTTTTTAATTCCTTCTGCTTCTGAAATGAAAATTGTGTTTGTATACGTATGTATGTTTAGTGCTCGAAGGTTGCTCATCTGAAATTTAGTAAAGCCGTTTGTAATAATACCAATTTTAATGTTTCGCTGTTTTAATTGTTGAAGTAGTTCATGCATGTTTTGGAAAGGAATACAATGATGTTGGAAGTTTGTAATGTAGTCGTGCAGCAGTTGCTCTTGCGTTAAAGTGGTAATGTTGTATTCGCAAAGGAGAGTGGAATATACCTTATCTTTCCACGTGTAACCATTATTGTCGAGTTCGAGAAAACGAGAGCAATACTCGAATTTTTCTATGTTTATCAAATGAAAGGCGAAGCGATTATATTGATCACGAATAAATTGCTCTAAAGATTGACGACGATCTAATAGTGTTCCATCTAAGTCAAATAAGACTGCTCGAATCATGGGAAACCTCCATACAGTTTTTATAATTAATTATCGCATATTCGTTAAAAAATGATTATGATATTTTTGTAGAATGGAATAATGGAGGGGCGTATGAAGAAACTGTATGGCAAGTTAATGTGTTTTATGATTTCAATGGGCTTAGTAGCTGGATGTGATATGTCGGAGCAAACTTCGAAAAGAGAGAAAAAAGATGTGTGCGAAACGACAGAAGAATGCACACAAATAGGTGATAAAACACTTCAAAAAGTATATAAAAAGATAGATGGACTTTCAGAACTTGAAGTACTAGAGGATTATGATTTAGAAGGACATTCAAGTAACGATATGAAAGAAGCAGAAATGAAAAAAAAGGATGATGAAAATTATTTCTTTTTAGCTTCTTATTATATTGATGGTGATGAAATTGTAGATCCTTATTTCGATAAACTAGATCGCAAACGATTGAATAAGGCTTTTGCGGAGGATAAGGACGCGAAAGAAGAAGTATTAAAGCAACGTCAAGATAGGGATTATCATGAATCGTTATGGGAGATGTATAGCACGCTTATTCCTGCTAAGTATCGCACTGACATAAAAGAGTTTGATATGGTAACAGATGGATACGATGGAATTGTCGCTCATGTTATGCCGAGTATGGAGTATCCGAAAGAGTGGACCATTAGCTTAGATACGCTTGATTCTGCAGTAAATATCGATCAAGTGATGAAAACATTAATACATGAGACGGCTCACGTATTGACACTGGGACATAAACAAATACCAGTAAATGAAAAGTACTTAAAGGCTTTTGAAGAAGATAAAGATATTTCATCATACCAAAATAAATGTAAATCTCTTTTCTTACAAGAAGGATGTGCGAAGGAGAGCTCTTATATAAATCAATTTTATAATTCTTTCTGGAAACCAATTGACCAGGAGTGGACAGAAAAGAAAGTGGAAGAAAGCGAAGAAGCTCAAATTGAATTTTTTAAGGAAAAGCATGGTGAGTTTGTTTCACTGTATGGGACGACAAATGTAGCAGAGGATATTGCGGATACATTTACAGCGTTTATTTTACAAGATTCAAAAAAGGTGAAAGAAGGAACAGAATTAAAATATAAAAAAATTGCCTTCTTCTATCAATTCTCCGAGCTTGTAAAAATGAGAGCGGAAGTGTTAGCTGGGTTATATAATGTGTCGAAAACGATGGAACAACCAAGTGGACACTAATGCGAATTATGTGTTCGATATATTTTAGCCAAGGGAAAACGTGAAGAATTGTAGTTCTTTGCGTTTCTTCATGTTGATAAAATTGAAAATTCTGTCTTTTTTAAAAAAGAAGAAGGAACTGAATCATTAAAATAGAATTAGTATAAAAACGTCACAAATTAGACACAATTATAATGCGCATAGTATAGGGGCTATAAGTTTACTCTCGAGGAGGTAATGAAACGTATGAAAACGATTCTTGCTGTTGCTGGTCTCATTTGGGTAATGTCTCACGGTTTTCCGATTTTTGAAGGGGAGCAAATTCGTAGTGCATTAAATAAAGAGTTTAATGATTATCATATTATTGATCGAAAAGATAATGTCGTTACGGTGCGTGTGAAAGATTGTTTCCATACAGTTACGGTTGCTAATGGGAATATTGCAGACGATTCGAAAATGTGTGATAAAAGGTAAGAGAAAGAAGCTGACTCTAGCATATCGCTCTAAGTCAGCTTTTTTTTCGTTTTCCAATAAGGAGTTTTTCAAATGCCTCGACAAATACATACATAAGAGTTGCGAGGACGCAAGTGAGCAATACACTGAGCAAGACGAGTGTGAAGTTAAAGACTTGGAATCCGTAGCTAATTAAATAGCCAAGTCCTTGTTTAGAAACGAGGAGTTCCCCGAAAATAACACCGACCCATGATAAGCCAACATTCACTTTTAACGTTGAAATAATTGCAGGGAAAGATGAAGGGAGAATAACGTGCTTATAGCATTGCCATTTATTTGCGCCAAATGTGTCCATGACCTTAATATAGTTGGAATCGACTTCTTGAAATGCGCTGTAAATAACGAGAATGGTAATGATGATAGAGATGATTACCCCCATTGCGATAGAGGATGAAATATTTGGACCGAAAATAACAATGATGATTGGACCGAGTGCAACTTTTGGCATTGCATTTAGGACGACGAGATAAGGATCAAGTACGCGGGCCAAAAGTGGCATCCACCAAAGGAGAGTAGCAATAATAGCTCCAAGTACAGTTCCGAGAATAAAACCTACTCCTGTTTCAAGTAATGTCGTCCATATGTGGACCAAAAGTGAACCGTCAATCCATTTCGTTAAAAAGAGATCCCAAATACTTGAAGGAGAACTAAAGAGTAAAGGATCAATCCATTCTTTTTTACTAGCTATTTCCCATAGTGCAAAGAAAAGAACAAGAAGTACAAGTTGTAAAGAGCGAGCTAACCATGCATGTTGTCTTTCTTTTTTTCGAAACTGTTCATGTAGTTGTTTTATATTATCCAAGTCGTTCCAGCTCCTTCCATATTTCTTGGAAGAGGGATGGGAAGTCATGGTGGTGGCGTGCTTCTAACGGCGATAAGGAACGGATACTTTCTGGGACGATGAATGTTTTTGCGATTTTTCCAGGGTTCGCCTGCAGTAAATAAATACGATCACTCATCGCAATTGCTTCTTCAATATCATGTGTCACAAGTAGGGATGTTTTCTTATAGTTACGTAGTAATGTGAAGACGAGATCTTCTAGTTTTAATTTTGTTTGATAATCAAGAGCGGAAAATGGTTCATCTAACAATAAAATTTTTGGGTCGGTCGCTAATGTTCGAACGAGTGCAGCACGTTGGCGCATACCACCGGATAGTTCACGAGGGTATTGCTGTTCTATATCATATAGGCCGACTTGTTTTAAAAGCTTTAATGTATGTTCTTTCGTATTTTCATCATAAACCTTCCGAATATGAAGTCCGAGCATAATATTTTCTTCAATTGTTTTCCACGGAAACAAGTAATCTTGCTGGAGCATATAGCCCATAGAGGGGGTCTTACTTGCAATCGGTTCACCATCTAAAAATACGATACCTTCAATTGGATCGAGTAGACCTGCGATGATGGAGAGGAGCGTTGTTTTTCCGCAACCACTTGGACCAAGGATTGAAATAAATTCGCCTTCGTCTACTTGCAAACTCATATCTTCAAGAATAAGTTTGGCATTTTCTTTTGCAAAAAAGCAGTGAGAAACGTTACGTATTTGTAAAAAGCTCATACACTTCGCCTCTATTTCTTAATAACGCTTTCGGCAATTTTTGTATTGACGAGCGCTTCATGTGGAACTTCTTTTTGTAATTCACCAGATTCTTTCATAATCGTTTGGAGTTGTTTCCATTCTGCATCATCTAATAATGGATTTGTCGCATAAGAATGTTGTTTTTTGTAGCGCTCAATTACTTTTACTGAAATGTCTTTTGAAGTGTCTTTAAATAGTGGTGAAACGGCATCGGCAATCTCTTCTGGACTATGTGTATCAACCCATTGCTGCGCTTTATATAGTGCGCGCGTGAATTTTTCAGCAGCAGCTTTATCTTTCTTTAAGAAACTTTCTTTTGCCATAAACGTTGTATAAGGGACAGTACCAGATTCAGCTCCGAAAGACGCGACGATATAACCTTTTCCTTCTTTTTCAAGTATACTTGCAGTCGGTTCAAAGAGCTGTACAAATTCTCCCGTACCAGATGCAAAGGCATTTGCAATATTAGCAAACTCGATATTTTGAATTAAGTTCGTATCTTTGCGAGGGTCAATGCCATTTTTCTTTAAAACGTATTCACCAACCATTTGCGGCATGCCGCCTTTACGCTGTCCTAAAAACGTAACGCCTTTTACGTCGTTCCAATTAAAAGAGTCTAATTTTTTACGGGAAACTAAAAATGTGCCATCTGTTTGTGTAAGCTGTGCAAAATTAATGACAGGATCTTTTGCTCCTTGTTGATGAACATAAATAGACGTTTCTGAACCAACGAGAGCAATATCAATTCCGCCAGATAAAAGGGTGGTCATCGTTTTATCTCCGCCAGCTGTTGTTTGTAAGTCAATATTTAAGCCTTCATCTTTAAAAAATCCTTTTTCAATTCCAACATATAATGGTGCGTAGAAAAGAGAGTGTGTAACTTCGCCAACGCGAATTTTTTGAGCTTGTTCTTTCGTACTTTCCTTTGTACTACTACAAGCAGCGAATGTGAAAACAGCTAGTAACATGATGCAAAAAACGGTTATTAATTTTTTCACTATATGACACCTCCTAGAAGTCAATCTACAAGCATAATATGTAGGTAAGTGCCCATATGTGAGTATATATAGCAGGAATTTTTTGGTTAGTAAAGAAGTACAAATATAAGGGGTGATAAAATGGATTACGAATACGATGATAGCGTACATTTACATCTTGATTATTTCGGAACTGAATGTGATATGGAATCGATTGCTTATAAGAGGAAGCATGAAGACGTGTGGGATGTGTATTTTAATTTTGGAGTATACGGTATTCAAAAAGATGATGTAGGGGCAGGGGTGTTTATGGACGAATATGCCGGTTATTACGTTTTTTCTGTACATGCTCGTGATTTGAGCTGGGAATTTGGAAGTGCTCAGTTTGAGGAATGGGTTTTGAAGAACCGTATAGTAGAAAGAACGCTTCAAAAATAGGGAGGAATTTTGTATTTGAATTTCTCATCTTATTGCTTATTTGCGTAATTGGAATTTACATCATGCAAGTGCTTACTTACCGATTCGCAAAGAAAAATATTCATAAATATAAGGAAATGAAATGGATTTATATGTGGCTAGACATGACTATGAAAAAGGGTCCGAGATTAGATTTGTTTGATTTTGTACTTATAGTAATCGTAAGTATCATATGGAAAATATGGATGCTTCCTCTTGTATAGTAAACATGCTAATCATCGTATCCTAATAAATAACGAGAAGAACCTGTCACACGACAGGTTCTTCTCTATTTGGAGTATGTAGTGTTACATGGAAAATCCAATATATACGACAAATTACGACAAAGGGATTCATACATATTTGTTATTCTATTAAAGGTCATTATTTGTAATGTATATATAGGAGGATTTTTTAATGTTAAAAAAATTATTATTATTTTTACTTACGGGCTTATGTGTAGTTGTTTTAACAGCTTGTAAAGATGAAGAGGAAAAGCTGAAGGTAGCGGAAGAACAGAAAATAGATGAGAAGAAAGTTGAAGAAGATAAGAAGGTAGAAGAGGAAAGCAAACAAGAAGAGCAGCAAAAGGAAGAGGAAGAAAAACGTAAGCAGGAAGAGCAGCAAAGAGTAGAGGAAGAAAAACGTAAGCAGGAAGAGCAACAAAGAGTAGAGGAAGAAAAACGTAAGCAGGAAGAGCAACAAAGAGTAGAGGAAGAAAAACGTAAGCAAGAAGAGCAACAAAGAAGAGTAGAGGAAGAGAAGCGTAAGCAAGAAGAGCAACAGAAGATTCAGCAACAGCAGTCGGCGCAACAAGAGAGAACACAGAAACAAGAAAAAACAACAGAAGCAACAGGTGGGAAACCGACAAGATCACAAATTTCGGTTGGTTCACATGTAGTTATTCAATTGGATAAAGATTATAGTAAAACAGTGGGTGGTGTTGTGAAAGATATTTTAACAAATACAGAAACACATACGTACGGAATTAAAGTTCGATTACAAGATGGACAAATTGGCCGTGTTCAAAGTGTTGGATAAATAAAAAAGAGGTCGTCCATCTTTGGACGACCTCTTTTTTATTATGCTTGGCTAGTGCGGAAAAATGGAAGCTTCTGCACAGCGTAAACTAACCCATATGCAAGAATTAAGCACATAAGAGGGTTAATGAAAAATCCGTAGCGATTAATTGCTAAGAATAAGTTTGAGAAGATGATGTAAATAACAGAACTTGCTACTAGCATCATAACGCGCTTATGCTTAAATGAATTTAGCATGAAACAGAAACTGCTCAAGAATGTGCCTATGATGAAGACTCTATGACACATTTGCATAAATTTATGAATATGGTATTGGTCTACAGCAGGAGCTGTTTTGAATAACTCAATTGTTTTACCGACAGTGAACCAAGAGAACCAATATGTGAAGTCCGTTTTAAATCCATTTTTGATTAAATCTTTTGCATATGCATTTTTATCATCTAAGCCCTGGGCTTTCATTTGGTTAACTACATTTTCATAGCCAATTTTGTTAAATGGATCTGCACCGGCAATTAATGGGTCCGCACCTTGGGTTGAGAATAAAATAAATTGATTGAACGCTAAATAGTTACGAACAACCCAGGCACCGATAATAAAGAACGGGCCAATGAGCCATAATAATCCAATTCGAATTGATTCTTTAAATCCATATGTGAACAAGACGACAAGAACAGGAATGAGCATCATTGGAGCTGGATTTGGGCGGAACATAAGTAAAATGGAAACAACAATTCCAAACCATATATGGAATTTTGCTTTATTGTATTTCCATGCGAGAACAAATACATACACGCTTAACGATAATAAGAATATTGAAGGAACTTCTGTTAGTAATGTACGGAAGTATGTATAGTTACTTGGATAAATAGCATATAAAATACTTGCGACAATTCCATAAATATTCTTTTCAAATAACTCTTTCCCTATTAAGAATACTAATAACACTGTGCCGAGGTTCAGTATCATATTAATAACAGTTGCCACGTAATAGTAAGGAAGTGATGTAACATCAGAAATAATCATAGCGCCAGCTAATAATAGCGGCTGACCTGGTGTGATGTATGCATTTTTTCCAGGAACTTCACTAGGCTCCAAATAAACATATCCGAAGACACCGTGTTTTAGTAACTGTTCAGCTGTTAACGAATAGTTGAACGCATCATTTGCACCATATGTTACTTTGACTACCTCTCCATTTAATCCTGGTTGTTTTACTAGACAAAAAACGTGCAACAGGAAAGAAAGCGCCAAAATTACATATACCGCTTTAGGCAAATTTTTAAACTTATTTAACAAAAATGAGCAGCTCCTTTTTTATTAATTCTTTCTTATTTTCATGATAAAACCCTAATAGCATTAAGGTTTTCCAAAACATAGTTATTATATCATAAAGTGGAATGAAGGAATTTAGTTTTTTTAGAAGGGATAGTTGGTATTCCAAAATTAACTGTTGATTAAGGGAGAATTAAGAAACTACAGTTATAGTAGAATCCAGTGTGAAGACGAAATGCATGAAGTATGTTATCTTAATAGAAACTGTTTTTACGGTGCGGGGTGAAATTAATAAACAGAAAAGAGGGAGTGAATTGAGGGATAATTATTCATTTCATCAGCCAAGAAGAAGTATATTAATTTCGGCGGTTTTAAGTGGTTTAGTAACCTTATATATTGTACCCACACTTTTCTTGATTTTAAAATATTTTAGTTTAGATGCGATGAAAGATATGTTAAATCAAAAAATTGTTTTAAGTATAATGACAATTTTGATGTGGGTTGTACTATTGTATGTTGCGCATTTGAATAAAGATATTGTTAATAAATTTAAACGGATTATTAGGATTTATATTAGAATGTTTTTAGTAGCGCATGTGGTTACTTTGCTTTTTATCTTCACGCAAAATAATATGAATCTCGTAAATACACTGAATTGGATTTACAATTATAACGCACAGTTTATATTTAGTTTAATTGTAATTTATGCGATATATGTTTTGGTGTATAACGTGCTTGGGAAAGTTTTTTTGAGTACTATTTTGACAAGCATTTTGCTAATCATTTTGGTTATTGTAAATCACTTCAAAATTGTTTTTAGGGGAGACCCACTATATCCTTCTGATTTTACACAGATTGGACATATGCAATCTGTTATACCAATGGTGATGGATTATTTTAGTTGGGGTTATATTCTTCTCGTTATTGTAAGTGTTGTTGTCTGTATTTTGGCGGGTATGTATGTGAGGAAGTATATTCAAAATGTAAAAGTTCATGCAGGCGTACGAGTTCTATTTATAATAGGATCCGTTTTTATTTTATATGTGTATGGTAATTTTACGAATACGTTTATGAATAAATGGTTTCAAAAGTCAGGTATAGAGTTCGTTTTGTGGAATCAAAATGAAAATTATGCTTCAAATGGTTTTGTGCTAGGATTTATAAGTAATTTAGATACGACAGTCATTGAAAAGCCGAAAGATTATTCAAAAGAAAATATGCTTCAAATAGCAAACGATATAAAGAAACAATATAGTAGCAATATAGGGGCGCAGAAGCAAAAAGAGAAACCGAATATTATTTTTGTAATGAGTGAATCGTTTTGGGATCCAACGAAGTTAACGAACCTGTCCTTTAGTGAAGATCCTTTACCTAATTTGCATCATTATATAGAAAGTTTTCCTGGTGGACAAACTATTTCTCCTGCATTTGGAGGAAATACTGCAAACGTTGAATTTGAGGCATTAACGAGTTATTCAATGAGTTTGTTAAAACCAGGCTCTATACCATATCAGCAAGTCGTTACAAATAAGAAAGAAATTCCATCAATTCCTCGAGCATTGAAAAAAGAAGGGTATTATACAAGTGCAATTCATTCGTTCGGTCGCTCATTCTTTAAACGGGATGATGTATATAAAGTGTTAGGATTTGATAAGTTTAATGCACAAGATACGATGGAAAATGTAGAAGTTGATGGAGATTATATTAGCGATCTATCTATGAGTAAAGAGATAATAGCTGAATTAGAGAAGCAAAAGAAACCTACGTTTGTTCATGCAGTTACGATGCAAAATCATTTTCCATTTACAGAAGGAAGATTTGGTGAAAATCAAATAGAGATTAGTGGATTAGAAAATGAAGAGTCGAAGGCTGAATTAGAGACTTATACAGAAGGGTTAAGACGTTCAGATGAAGCTCTTCAATATTTAATAGAGGAGCTAGATAATTTAGATAGACCTACATTATTAGTATTCTTTGGGGACCATCTCCCATCACTAGGAACAAATAAATCTCTTTATAAAGAGACTGGTTATATAACAAATGAAAAAACGCCAAGTGAACGATTAGCGATGGCGCAAACGCCGTTATTAATGTATGCAAATTTTGATATGCCAAATGACAATTTAGGTTTAGTAAGTCCAATCTATTTTTCAAATCTTGTCTTTGATTATGCTGGATTAAATAAGGTACCGTTCTATCAATTTTTATCGAAGTTATATGGAGAAATTCCCGTACTTCGTGATGAATTGAAGATAGGAAAAGACGGAGAAGCAATAAAAAGTTTAACAGAAAAACAAAAAGAAATGTTAAAGCAATATGAGTTTATTCAATATGACTTACTCATCGGAAAGCAATATAGTAAGGATATATTATTTAAATAGGCGACAAAAAAGAACTTGTATACGATACAAGTTCTTTTTTCATAGTATTTAACGGGATAACCAGACAAGCTAGGTTTAGGGAGTATTACTTGTACATTTAGTATATATTAAAATAGAGTCGTTTTAATAATTGATTTGTGAGAAGTATGTGAATTTTTCATCTAGTATATAATTGGACAATTTGTTTAATTTTAATAGAATCAGTTCCAGATTTGTTATTAATTTTTAGTTTGCAATTATTTGTTTTATGGATTTATAAACAAACAGGATTTCGAGTTGTTAGTATTTATGCGTTTAACGATAAGCGTGTTTATTTTTTATCTATTCTTTGTATGACTATTGTTCCAACTCTTCATTTTTTCCGCATTATCGTTTTATTTTTAATGGAAGAGAAGAATAAGTCATATGTGGAATTTGCTCGTGCAAAAGGTAGTTAAGAAAAAAGAATTTGCCGTAAGGGCAAATTCTTTTTTTACTGTAAAGGAACTATGAATTTAAAAATTTTATCAGTTCCTTATTTAATTCATCCGCTTGATCGATTGGAGAGCCGTGGCCACTATTTGTAAGAGGATATAGTTCAGAGTTTTTAATTCGCTCTTTTGTTAGCTCAGCACTTTTATAAGGGATGAGTTGGTCGTGAACACCGTGGAATATTTTTGTTGGGGCGTTAATTTTACTTAAGTCTTTCGTTACGTCTTCGTTTGCAGCAGCTTGCAAAATTTTGATGAGAGCATAAGAAGCGGACTGCATACCGAGATAAGAAAACCATTCTAACGTGGCAGCGCCTAAGTTTCTATTAAAAAATGATAAAGATACATCACTTAGAAACTTAGGTAAATTTACATACATTTGAGCAATCAGAGCATCTGCTTGTTCTTTCGGTACGCCGTAAGGGGATTCTTGGTTTTTCACGAAAGAAGGAGAGACAGCATCCACTAATGCAAGTTTGGAAATACGACGCCCATTATATCGTGACATATACCGAATAGAGAGAGCGCCACCGACTGAGAAGCCGACTAACGTAGCATTTTCTATTTGAAGTGCATCTAATACAATTGCGATATCATCAGCTAAACGATCATAAGTGTAACCAGTCCATGGTTTATCAGACTGTCCGTTTCCTCGTATATCCATGGCGATGCAGCGGAAACCATGTTGTGGTAAGATATTAAATTGATATTGGTACATTTGATGATTTAAAGGCCAGCCATGAACGAAGAAGACAGGTTTACTTCCAGGGCCTGGGTTAATATCCTCAACAAAAATGTGTACATCTTTTTCCACTGTAACGAACATGATGTATCCTCCTCATGCATTTTAGTAGGCTCTCTCCCAAAATCGCTGTTTTGTCATTGCCTGAATAAATTCATTCGCAAGTAAGATAGGATCTTGTTCTGTTATAACGCCAGGTTTTCCTTCGATGTTTAAAGATTGAACAATAGTAGTTCCATTTTGGAAAGCGCCAATTGGCTTAAAGTGATTATACGATTCTACGACGAATGAACTTGCCTTGTTAAGAAAATGATCATTAATATTTCCGCCAATAAGAAGTAGCCCATCATAAAGAAGTGGTGATCCTGTTAAGAAAGTATCATTCACTTCCCACTGTCCATTTTGAGAGCCTTGCACAAAACCTAATCGTTCGGAAATAATAACGGGCTGAAGACCGGCTTGTTTGAATTGATTTATAATATATTGTGCGTTTTGACCGTCATATCCGTTTGCGACAATGACGCCTACTCGTAATGTATTTGGGCTGAATGTTGTATGTTCCATACTTAGTGCTGGTGAGGATTTTGTAACATTTGATTCTTGAACATTTGGCACTGTTGCCCCGACTGCTTCAGCTACTAAAGTAGCTAATTCTGTACTTATATGACCAATCATACCTACGACTTGTTGGCGAACTGATTTACTTTTTACTTTTCCTAATTCAAAGGAAAAGGCCTGCATAATATGGATTTTTTCGACGTGGCTCATACTATTCCAAAATAAACGGGCTTGTGAGAAATGGTCTTTAAAACTAGCGGCTGTTTCTCTTGTTTTATGTCCAGAAACAGTAGAAGGATATGTAACGAAACCGCCTTTCGTACCAGGTACAGTAAAGGGAGAGTTATTAGCTAAAGAGTTATTATGGTAAGCGACTTTTCCTTTATCAATTATATATTTAGACGCACCATCTCTTTGATTGTTATGAAAAGGACATACCGGACGATTAATCGGTAACTCTTGATAGTTTGTACCGACGCGTGCTAATTGTGTATCTGTATAAGAAAAGAGTCTACCTTGTAAGAGAGGATCATTTGTAAAATCGATACCGCGGACGATGCTTCCAGGGTGCAGTGCGACTTGTTCTGTTTCCGCAAATACGTTATCAACGTTTCGGTTTAACGTCATTTTTCCGATGATCTTAACAGGGAAGTCTTCTTCCGGCCAAATTTTTGTTGCATCTAATATATCGAAATCGTATTTAAATTCATCCTCTTCTTCTAAAATTTGAACGCCAAGTTCGTACTCAGGGTAGTTTCCGGCATTAATATTTTCCCATAAATCACGGCGATGATAATCTGGATCAGCGCCGCCTAGTTTTTGAGCTTCATCCCAAATTAACGAGTGAACGCCAAGCTTTGGCTTCCAGTGGAATTTTACGAATCGTGACTTCCCATGTTTATTAACTAAACGAAATGTATGAACGCCGAACCCTTGCATCATTCGAAAACTTCTCGGAATTGTGCGATCCGACATAATCCACATCATCATCGCAGCTGATTCTTGATTATTGGCGATAAAGTCCCAAAAAGTATCGTGTGCTGTTTGTCCTTGGGGAATCTCATTATGTGGCTCTGGTTTAAGAGCATGAATAAGATCCGGAAATTTAATACCATCTTGAATGAAGAAAATCGGAATGTTATTACCCACTAAATCGAAATTTCCTTCTTCTGTATAAAACTTAACAGCGAATCCTCGTACATCTCGGTTCGTTTCATTTGCACCTTTTGATCCAGCAACTTCAGAAAAACGAATAAAAATAGGTGTCTTTTTAGATGGGTCTTGTAAAAAATGAGCCATTGTTAAGTCTTCTAAAGAATCATATAGCTCAAAAACACCATGTGCTCCGTAACCGCGGGCATGAACGACTCTTTCAGGAATTCGTTCACGGTCAAAATGAGCGAGTTTTTCTCGCATCAGGAAATCTTCTAAAAGTGTAGGACCACGATCGCCGGCGGTTAAAGAGTTTTCATCATTTGAAATTTTGACACCCGTATTCGTTGTCATCTCTTTTCCTTCATTGTTTTTCGTAAAGGATTGTAACTGTTCTATCTTCTTATTTTCACGACCGTCCATATAAAGCACCTCCCATATTATACGTATTATTGTTCATGGTTTTTATGCTTACATATGGTATGGGGAAGTATATTATCTATGGATTGATTTTCCTCATTTGTTCAATTTATCTTTGTTTGTCTATGAAAATCATTTATTATAATAAATGGTATTCTTTTGAAGGGGTGTTGAAGTGGAAGAGAGTTTTCTATCAGCTAAAGAAGAAAAGAAAAACGCTAAGATTTTCTTATGGGTAATACATGTTATTTTAATTGTATACGAGGTTGCATACGCGATTATATTAGAAGATACAATGCCTTTAGCAAATTGGCATAAAGGGATATGGAAGCTTGCATATATTATGGCTATATTAGGTATTAGTGTTTACTTATTTGAGAGAGAAAAAGCATATTTAGTTAAATATACATATTTATTTGCATACATGATCGCAGAGACTTTTAATATTGGATGGTATGCTTTTCATAATACAATAGCATTTGATGAAGGGAATGTAATTGAATATATTTTCATTTTCTTCGTACCGATCTTTTTGAGTAAAAGATATTTATTTGTCTTAGCGCCATTCCTTATAGGGAAATATATGATATACCTATTTGTATTTGGAGAACTTAACCTGTTTATGTCTCTTGTTATAAATATGGTGTTACTTTTCGTGTCATTTATTATTTTAAATCGATTTTTACAATATCTTTCAGCAGTAAAGGGACGTATTGCAGAGGCAAGTCAGTCACAAAAATTGGCGGTTATCGGAAAAATGGCAGCGACAGTCGGACATGAAATTAAAAACCCACTTGCTTCATTAAAAGGGTTTACGCAATTACAAAAAGAGAAACACGAAAAAGATGCAACATATGAACAAATGATTCTCGAAATCGAAAATATGAATAATATGATTAGTGAATTAATGGAGGTTGCTGCATGTAAACCTTCTGTTTATGAAAAACACATTGTAAGTGATGTTTTAGTACAAGCGGTAGAAAACATGCGCGGAAAAATGAACGAGTTAAATATAAATTGTACCTTTAATGAAGAGCAAAATAGAAGCGAAATTGAATGTGATAAACGCAAATTAAAAGGAGTATTTTTGTATGTTATTAAAAATGCTTTAGAGGCAATGGAACATGGCGGAACATTAAAAATACAAGTTGAAAATAAAAAAAGAGATTATGTAATAGTAAGTATAGTAGATAGTGGTTTTGGGATAAAAAAGGATAATTTAGGACGAGTTAAGGATGCTTTTTATACAACGAAGCAAGATAGAATTGGATTAGGTCTTACGGTAGCAGAGCGAATTGTGACAGAGCACCTTGGAGAATTACACATTTCTAGTGAAGTAAAGAAAGGAACGAGAGTAGAAATACTGCTCCCGAAAAAATGTGAGCGCAATGTGACACAAGATTAAGAGGTGTTGTTAAAGGAGTTATCATATGGAAAAAGGAAATATATTTGAAAAAGAAGAGATAAAGGCATTAATAATATTTTTAAGCTTATTCTTCGTTATATTTTTTGCGTATGATTTTGCTGAAAAAGCTATTGTCCTTTTATCAGATAAAAATCAAAAACTAGCAGATGCTTTTGGAGAAGGATTAGGTTTATGGCTATATAGTTTTATGGTTGGATTATTCTTTATAGGACTTTATTTTATGAAATGGAAAAAGCCGTATATTGTGAAGTATATTATTTTAATTGGCTATAATATATTGGATTTTATTAATAACTTCATTATTTATTACGGAAGTGATGCGGAATTTGATGGCGGGAATATAGTAGAAGGATTCTTTATTTTATTTGCACCAATATTTGTGAATAAGAGGTACTTTTGGTTAGTTGCGGGAACTATTGTTGGAAAATATGCACTTATGGGATTCGTTGTTCAATCCTTTATTGTTCTTATCCCAATAGCATTATATAGCGTGTTTGTTATTATATGTTGGATTATATTTTTAAGATTCCAATCTTACGTTCGTACACTTGAAATGATGGATAAAGAAATACGAAATGTAGAGAAATTAGCAATGGTTGGAAAAATGGCGACAGTAATTGGCGATAAGATTAGAAGACCGTTAGAAAAATTGAAAAAACTTGTGAATAAGCAAGCGAAAAAATATCCAGAAGATAAAATTTATAGTGAAATTATGAGACAGGAAGTAGAGCGAATTCATACAATTGCTACAGAACTAAATGGGTTTGAGAAATCTAAATCGGTAGAATCCGAAACGTATAATATTAAAGAAATCATCTCTTATGTTATCAGGGTTATGGAAAAGCCAGCTTTAGAACAAGGAATAAAAATGCATGCTATTTATAGTAAAGATATACCATTAATTACATGTGAGGAAAAACGATTGAAACAAGTATTTTTTAATTTAATAAAAAATGCGATTGAAGCAATGTCAGTTGGCGGAACTATTACTGTAAAAGTTATAGTGGAAGATGTGATCATTGTTCAAATTATAGATGAGGGATGCGGCATTCCGAAAGATAAAATTCCGAAGCTAAATGAAGCTTTTTACACAACGAAAGAAACTGGAACAGGCTTAGGATTAGTAGTTACGGAAAAAATTATTAAAGATCACCACGGTAAATTGAACTTTGAAAGTGAAGTTGGAGTTGGAACGACTGTTGAGATTATGTTGCCGATTTAATTATAGTGGGATATTTTAAAAAGGGGAAATCACTTTCTTTAGAGTGATTTCCCTTTTCAGTGTGGAAGGAAGTACGGAATTTTAATAAACGGGATGTTTACAACATTGACAAACTGTACAAATTCACAATCCAAAATATGGGTGTTTTAAAGCGAGAGTATATAATAAATTTGTCTGTTATTTGTTTTAATTTATTTGCAATTTTTTTGGCCTCGGCATCGAGGTCCTTTTTGTAAATGAATGATTTGTAAGTGTGGATTATATATCAGTGATTAGAAAAATAGAATATACAGAACTTGCCGTAATCCCGGGGGTAATATAAAGAGATATCGCATCCCCCCTCGAAAACAGGTTTCCGGTTGTAATACTAGTCCAAGTTACAGTGGCAGGTCCAGGTGCTGGAGTAGGGTTATACACTTGAGGTTGTCTAGAGCCAATATCCGTAGGTTTAATTGAAAATGTCATAGTTCCCGTAATTTTATCTGTAGTAGTTAAAGTAATAGTAGATAGGATGTAACTAGAGGTAGGGGCAGAGAGGTTTGTTGGGACATTCCTGCAAATATCAATCGTATAAACAGCAGCGGGTAAGTTATTAATATTTATAGATGTAGCAAAACCAACTATATTTCCAGCTCCAGCAGTTACATACGGAATAACGTTAGAATCAATTCCTGGAGAACCTGCTATACGTTGAAACCCAGCATTCGTCCCTTGAAAAACAATACTTTTCGCTGTTGAACTACCAGCAGGTCCAGTAGTCCCGGTAGAACCAGTGACTCCGGTAGTTCCGGTAGCTCCGGTAGAACCAGTGACTCCAGTAGAACCAGTAGCTCCGGTAGAACCAGTGACTCCAGTAGAACCAGTAGCTCCGGTAGAACCAGTGACTCCGGTAGAACCAGTGGCACCAGTAGAACCGGTAGTTCCGGTAGAACCAGTAGGACCACCTTCTACCAATACGATATAATCTTGAGACACATTCGGAAATCCTTGAGGTGCATCTATTTTTACAACATAGCCGCTACTCGTGTAAGTGACAACTTGTCCCGTTTTATAGTTAGGAGCGGCTGCTAGACTAAAAGCGGTAGTACTTTGCAAACCGGCCCCGGTAGACCCGGCATTGCCAGTAGGTCCAG
This sequence comes from Bacillus sp. 41-22, assembly GCF_025809295.1. NCBI lineage: Bacteria > Bacillati > Bacillota > Bacilli > Caryophanales > Bacillaceae > Bacillus > Bacillus sp. 41-22. Next base: position 4,579,506 of record NZ_CP084035.1, on the reverse strand, counting down.
TAGCACCAGTGGGTCCAGTAGCGCCAGTAGGTCCAGTACTGCCGATAGAACCGCTGTTGCGTCTACCGTCACAACTAAAGCAATTGCGTTGGTACATATATTATCTCCTTTCTATATTTTTGAAAATCTAGTTTTAAAAGTAGAACTACTATATATATATTGTAGATTCTATATTTTGTGTGGTGGATCGTATTGTGTATATAGATTTTAAAAATAGGGGAGGTGTTATTAGTTTTATAACCACCAGGTCTCCTGCGGAATCAACTACATCAAAATTCTCTTTAAACCAATCATACATCAATGTCTCTTTCACTAAATATTCAGAGGCAGAGTGTGACAAACCGATGAGTGACATATTTGTTTCTTTCGCATAATCCATAATGAGTGAGTATTTATGCCTACCATAATCATTGTCGATATGGCAATGGATTTCTCCTGTAATAAATGATTAAGTTATTGTTCTATTTCTTTTAAGGCTGGCATGTTTGATAATCCTCCTTAAGATAGTTCTTACTTTGTTAGTTGTTTTTGTTTTTTATGGAAAAATAAGAAGCGGATAGGAAACAAATAAAACCTAGAATCCAGCCAATAGAAGGAGAATAGGGAAGTATATGTTGTAATACCATTCCGCTAGAAATAAAAAAGCTACCTAATAGACCTAAGAAAATGAGATATCGTTGTAGTTTGAACATCAGTGATACAACCTCCTTTATCACGCATTAACTGCCCGTAAAAGCCTGATTGGCGAGGGCTAATAATCAGAAGGGGATGGATACCTCCCTGATTAAAGTTTCACTTTATCACATATATTTTATAGTAGTCTTAATTTTCCGCATATAAAATTCAAGAAAAATGGTGGTACAATATATAAATGATACGAGAAGAGAGGATGTAGGTTAACACATGTACGTTACTGTAACAGAGGCAGCATATAAAAAGATTATGGATACGATTCCAAGTGAAACGAAATATATAAAGTTATTTTATGATAATGAAGGTTGCGGTTGTGTTATGAGCGGGATTATTGATTTAGTAGCCGTTTCAGAGAAAGATGAGCGCGATGTAGATATCGAATCAAGCGTACTAAACTTTATTGCAGATCGCACAAAGCTTGTATTTATGGATGATAAATTAACAGTTGATTGGCATGAAGTTGGAGGAACTTTCCAGCTGAAGAGCCCAAGCCAGTTTTATAATCCGAATATGAAGTTACATGTTCGAGTATAATGAAGAGAGAAGGAGTATATAATATGCTCCTTTTTCTTATGGATTTTTTCACATAATGAAATGTACATATAGTTGAATTTTCTGTATAATTCTCTTTGCGGAGGGGGTTGCGCATGAAAAGATGGGGAATTGAGTTATCAATTTTAAGTGTCGTTATTATTTGGGGGATTAACTATACGATTGCGAAATATGGACTTTTAGAATTTACAGCAATTGAGTTTACTGCAGTTCGAATGATGACAGCAGCACCACTACTGTTATTACTTACGTTCTTTATCGAAAAGTCACTTTATATGGAGCGAAAAGATATACCAAGATTAATCATCGTTAGCGTTGTAGGTATTGTACTGTATCAAACGTTATTTATGGAAACTGTAAAATACACATCCGCTACAAATGCTTCTTTACTCATATCTATTTCACCTATTTTTACAACTTTATTTGCGATTTTCTTGAAACAAGAAAAATTTTCTTCTCGAAAGTTAGTTGGTTCCATGATTGCCTTTATTGGTGCTACATTAGTTTTAGTAGCGGGGCATTCACTCGCTAGTTCTTTATACGGAAATGGGATTGGACTTATTACATCAATATGTTGGGGACTTTATCCCGTTTTAGCAGGGCCGCTTATTAAAAAATACTCAGCATTACGTGTTACTGCATGGTCGACATTAGTTGGAGCGATTCCGCTCTTATTGTTAAGTGGTCCACATGTATTTGTCATGCCATTTCACATTACACACGGAATGACACTATTTGCTTTACTATATTCTATTTTCTTTGTAACAGTATTCGGTTTAGTCATGTGGTATGTTGGTGTTCAAAAAATTGGTGCGTCACATACGATGGTATATATGTATATTACGCCGCTTGTAGCTGTTTTATTTGCAGCTGTATGGGCAAATGAATATGTATCGTTTCAACAAATAATTGGTGGAATCATCATATTCTTCGGTCTATGGTTTGTGAAATCAGAGAAAGTAGAAGCTAATTCTATCGTGCAAGAACCTATATCAAAATAGGAAAACAGATCACCTATGATCTGCTTTCCTATTTTTTTATTTTTGGTAAAAATACGAGGAATAAAATGGCAGTAATAAGTGGGATTAAATTAAGAAAAGGAATGCGGAAGAGTGTAATAAGAATAATACCTGGAAGAAGAACACCGAGGACAGCATAGAAAATACTATGTTTTTTCGTGTACCAATACAAGGAAAGTCCAATAAGTGCAGGAACAATGAGATGAATGAGAGCCATTAAAAAATAAATCATTAGACGCCCCCTTTATTTATGTGCTTATTACATCATATCCGTATGTTCATAGATTGATATCAATTTTTTCATAATTGGACGAAAATGTTTTGAAAAACGTCACATTTATGAGGGATTCTATATTAGAAATCTTGTATAATATTATTTCCTAAAAGCATTTTAACAACATAAACATACCGTTTATGTTGTTTTTAATTTGAATGAAATAGATTTTAAGTAGTATGGACTCGAAAGAAATGAGTTATACAGCTTTTGTTGGATAAATATAAAAAACATTGAAGGGGAGTACAGCATGATTAGTTTGTCATTAAAATCGTTTAAAGTTCAATCATATTATCTACTAGGTATTCTGTTATTAGGCTGGATGTTAACACCGTTTTCAGCACATTTTCTAGGTGCAGGAATTGGACTTATTGTAAGCATGTATTGTGTTTGGATTTTAGGAAGGCGTATCGAAAAGCTTGGAGATAGTATAGTAAAGAAGACGAAAGCGCCGACGCTTGGTATGTTTAATCGCTTTGCAGCTGCAATTTTGGGTGCTATTATCATGTACGAAATTGAGCATCATATGGTAATGTGGGCATTTGCAGTAGGTATTCTGGGTGGTTATTTCTTAATCGTTATTAATTTAGGGTATTATAGTATGAAGGATGAGGAAGAATTAACGAAGGGCTGAAAAAGATGAAAAGCCTCTTTTTAGATGGAATAGAGGATCCAGCGGTGGATAGAAGCGGTTAGGGCCTTTTTTAGCCACATGCGGTGCGAAACCAGAAGGAGCAAGTGAGCGAGAGATCTCTTTATATTTTCAAAGCCTTGATTTGTATGTGTGAAAATCCGAGTATATCAATTGAAAATTAGGTTTGGAACTTTTTTAGATGGAATAGAGGATTCGGCGGGGGATAGAAGCGGTCAGAGCCTTTTTTAGCCCCATGCGGTGTGAAACCAGAAGGATGTAGTGAGTGGGAAAATAGTTTATATGTTCGAAGCCGTGATTTATATATATGAAAATCTGGTTATTTAAATTGAAAATTGGCTTACTCTGGAATAAGGGATCCGGCGATGGATAGTACAACAGGAAGCGTAACTTTGTATAAAATATAGGTTTCCGCTTCCAATAAGTTAATATGAAATCACTTAGTAGTATGACTCTTAGGTTCTTTAAAAAAGTTGGATACAATACAACAAACTATTCCGATAATTAGAATAATGTATTTTATCGTTTCACTTGTATGCTCAAATAAATTAACGTTAAGCATTACAAGTCCCCAAAACATTTGAATCGCTCCATAACTGAATAAAATTTTTCCTGTACGAGAAAAATTTTTCATGGGTCTCACCCTTTCCTTTATATGTAAAATATATCATAGGAAACTACAAACGAATGATTATAAAATGAATTTTCTGTAAGTTTATGGGTATTGGTATGCAATAGATGAAGAGATTAAAGTTTCACTTTATATAAGATATAGAAAGAAGCTTACGTTTTTAACGTAAGCTTCTTTTTTATGTAAGTGTGTGTAACCGTTAAGCCGCATTGGGTTTTGTCGGTGAGTACGCGGAACTTTACGGTTACACGACACTTATTCATATGAGTAAAAGGGTTATTCCAACAGAAAATTTGTAATTAAGCGATTGGACCGCCTAAGTTAATAATAGCTTCAGAAACGCTGTCGAATTTTTTGAAGTTTTCTTTAAATTCGTTTGCAAGCTCAATTGCTTTCGCCTTGTAAGCATCTTTATCAGCCCAAGTTTGTTCAGGCATTAATACTTCATCAGGTACACCTGGAACATGACGAGGTACTTCAAGGCCAAAGATGTCGTGTTTTGCAGTTTCAGCTTTAGCAAGTTCACCGCTTAGTGCTGCTTGAATCATTGCACGAGTGTAACCTAAGTTCATACGTTTACCAACGCCGTATTCGCCACCAGTCCAGCCAGTGTTTACTAAGAATACTTTCGCATCATGTTTCTCGATTTTTTCACCAAGCATTTCAGCATAACGAGATGCATCAAGCGGTAAGAACGGTGAACCGAAGCAAGTAGAGAATGTAGCTTGCGGAGATGTAACACCGCGCTCTGTTCCTGCTAGCTTACTAGTGTAACCGCTTAAGAAATGGTACATAGCTTGCTCTTTTGATAACTTACTGATTGGAGGCAATACGCCAGATGCATCAGCAGTTAAGAAAATAATTGTATTTGGATGTCCTGCAACACTTGGCAGTACGATATTGTCAATCGCATGCATAGGGTATGCAGCACGTGTATTTTCTGTTAAAGTAGTATCGTTATAGTCAGCGATGCGTGTTTGACCATCAATGACAACGTTTTCTAAAACTGAACCAAATTTGATTGCATCGAAGATTTGTGGTTCTTTCTCATGAGAAAGGTTTACACATTTTGCATAGCAACCGCCTTCAATATTGAATACACCGTTATCAGACCAACCGTGCTCATCGTCACCGATTAATTTACGGTTTGGATCAGCAGATAATGTTGTTTTGCCTGTTCCAGATAAACCGAAGAATAGTGCTACGTCGCCTTCTTCGCCTACGTTTGAAGAGCAGTGCATAGAAAGAATGTCTTGTTCAGGTAGTAAGAAGTTCATAATAGAGAAGATTGATTTTTTCATTTCTCCAGCATATTCTGTACCACCGATTAGTACGATACGTTTTTCGAATGAAACCATAATGAATGCTTCAGAATTTGTACCGTCAATTGCTGGATCTGCTTTGAAGTTTGGTGCAGAAACAATTGTGAACTCTGATTCGTGAGTTGCTAATTCTTCTTCATTTGGACGAATAAATAATTGATGTACGAACAAATTATGCCATGCATATTCGTTAACAACTTGAATTGGTAGGCGATAGTTGCGATCAGCGCCAGCAAATCCTTTGAAGATGAATAACTCTTCTTTTTCTTTTAAGTATTCTAAAACTTTTATATATAATTTATTAAAATGTTCTTCAGAGATCGGTTGGTTCACGGCTCCCCAAGCAATTTTGTCAGCAACCGATGCTTCCTTCACAATAAATTTATCCTTAGGAGAACGTCCTGTGTATTTTCCTGTTGAAGCAGAAACGGCACCAGTAGAAGTTAATTTCCCTTCGTTTCGCATTAATACTTTTTCCACTAATTGCGGAACACTTAATTGAATCTGTGCATTGCTTCCGTTCAATAATTCATGTAAACCAATTTGGACATTCACAGTACTCATATTTATATACCATCCTTTTCATTTAATGAAATATTTCTCGTAATCCCCATCAATAGTATAACACAATTATATAAATAATGTATACTATTTATTTATTTTTGTTTGTGTGAATGTATCATTTCCCTATTAATATTTCATTCTATGGGTATTGAGAAAAACTTTCAGGAAAATGTGAATATTAATTGACAAATGAATATCATTTCTTTAGTATAGGTTGGGACGGATACTCTCTTATCCCGAGCTGGCGGAGGGACAGGCCCGATGAAGCCCAGCAACCTCATTTGTAGTGGTAAATACAGGTGAATAGGTGCTAAAACCTGTGCGAGGCTAACGGTCTCGAACGATAAGAGCAAAGGGCAAAAAGCAGTATGCAAGTAGCAAATTAAACCTTTCCTCTATGTTAAGTAGGAAAGGTTTTTCTGTATGCTTGTGTGGGAGAATAAATGTATGTCGCAGTTTGTGGCAAATTAAGGATGAGTTCCGTACAATATATACAATTACTGTAGGGAGGTTTACCACATGACAAAAAAACGTCATCTGTTCACATCTGAGTCTGTAACTGAAGGACATCCAGATAAAATTTGTGACCAAATTTCTGATTCAATTTTAGATGCGATCTTAGCAAAGGACGCAAATGCACGTGTAGCTTGTGAAACAACTGTAACAACTGGTTTAGTATTGGTAGCGGGGGAAATTACGACTTCTACTTACGTAGATATTCCAAAAATCGTTCGTGAAACAATTCAAGGCATTGGTTACACACGCGCAAAATACGGATTCGATGCAGAAACTTGTGCAGTTTTAACATCTATCGATGAGCAATCTGCTGACATCGCTATGGGTGTTGACCAAGCACTAGAAGCACGCGAAGGTCAAATGACTGACGCTGAGATTGAGGCAATTGGTGCGGGAGACCAAGGTTTAATGTTTGGCTTCGCATGTAATGAAACACAAGAATTAATGCCACTTCCAATCTCGCTTGCTCACAAATTAGCTCGTCGTTTAACTGAAGTACGTAAAGATGACACATTAACATACTTACGTCCGGATGGAAAAACGCAAGTTACAGTTGAGTATGATGAAAATGGTAAACCTGTACGTGTGGATACAATTGTAATTTCTACACAACATCATCCAGATGTTACGTGGGAAGAAATCGATCGCGATTTAAAAGAGTACGTAATTAAAGCTGTAGTTCCAGCAGAATTAATGGATGGAGAAACGAAATTCTTCATTAACCCAACTGGCCGCTTCGTAATTGGTGGACCACAAGGTGATGCTGGTTTAACAGGACGTAAAATCATCGTTGATACTTACGGTGGATACGCTCGCCATGGCGGTGGTGCATTCTCTGGTAAAGATGCAACGAAAGTTGACCGTTCTGCAGCATATGCAGCTCGTTATGTTGCGAAAAACATCGTAGCAGCTGGTCTTGCTGACAAAGCAGAAGTACAACTTGCATACGCAATTGGCGTAGCACAACCAGTATCAATTTCAGTTGATACATTAGGCACTGGTAAAGTATCTGAAGACGTATTAGTAGAACTAGTTCGTAACAACTTCGATCTTCGCCCAGCTGGTATTATTAAAATGCTAGACTTACGTCGCCCAATTTACAAACAAACAGCAGCTTACGGCCACTTCGGACGTACTGATGTAGATCTTACATGGGAACGTACAGACAAAGCAGCTACTTTAAAAGAGCAAGCTGGTCTATAATATATGAAAAAAAGCTTTGCGCTGTGTGCGCAAAGCTTTTTTTATTTGGTTTTATCCCGCATTAACGGGCAGTAAGCCTCCCACCTCAAAATTCGGCTGTAAAGCAAAAAAGTTAGGTAGGAGGCTAACTGCCCGTAAAAGCCCGATTGGTTCAACTAATAATCAGTGGGGAAGAACAAAATCCCCACTGATTAAAGTTTCACTTTATTTACTACTTGAATGCAAGAACTACAATAAACTTCCCCGTCTAGCTCAATATACTTCTTCATATTTGTCATACCACTTGCCGGAAATGGCATATGAATCCACGCTTTTTCATACGTTTGTATTTCCTTTTCACATGATTTACAAAGGATTGGTTTCTTACGGAACATAGACGGTCAGCCTTTCAGTTGACGCGCTTTTCCTGCGCAAAAAGCACTGCTCATTAAAAATAGCGTTGCGAATATAATACTCACTAATGTAGCGTATGGAATCGCGCCTTTTAAGGAAAAGCCGACAGTGATGGAAGCAACAAATAAGAGGATGAATGTTGTTGTTAATTTTTTGTATAGTTCCATAGTGAGTGAACCTCCAAATTATTTTGTAATTTAAAATGAAATCTACTATGTAGAAAATATAAGGGGATTTAAAGAGTAGCTAATGGTGTGTAGTCCAGGCGTATAAGAAAGTATATTTTCCTTTTTGTGGTCGTATATACTTATATTGTATCACGGTGCATCATTGGCTTCATACATAATTGTGTAAAGATATGTATGATAAAATGAAGAAAAGTCTTTAAGAAAGGAAAGATGAAAAATGAGTGTAACTGAACATAAAAAACAAGCTCCAAAAGAAGTGCGCTGCAAAATCGTGACGATTTCCGATACACGTACGGAAGAGACGGATAAGAGCGGACAACTATTACATGAATTATTAAAAGAAGCAGGACATAAAGTGACCTCTTATGAAATTGTGAAAGATGATAAAGAAAGTATCCAGCAGGCTGTGTTAGCTGGTTATCATAGGGAAGATGTTGATGTCGTGCTAACGAATGGCGGAACTGGTATTACGAAACGTGATGTAACGATTGAGGCAGTGTCAGTGTTATTAGATAAAGAAATTGTTGGATTTGGTGAGTTGTTCCGTATGATAAGTTACTTAGAAGATATCGGAAGTAGTGCGATGTTAAGTAGAGCAATCGGTGGTACAATCGGGCGTAAAGTTGTCTTTTCGATGCCAGGGTCTAGCGGAGCGGTTCGTCTTGCGATGAACAAGTTAATTTTACCGGAATTAGGTCATATTACATTTGAGTTGCACCGTCAATGAGTAAGTGTGCTGGAATTGTATTAGCAGGAGGTATGTCGAGCCGATTCGGTGAGCCGAAAGCGTTAGTAGGCTGGAAAGAGAGTACTTTTATTGAGCATATTGTGAAAGTAATGGAAAGCGCTGTGCAAGAAATTGTAGTCATTAGTCATTCTGATATAAAAGAGAGAGTAGAGCAATTAGTACAAGTTCCAGTTATAGAAGATATGTCGCACTATAAAGGAAATGGGCCGCTTGCTGGAATTGTATCAGGAATGGAATATATAGAAGCAGATTGGTACGCTATTATGCCTTGTGATGCACCGAACGTTTCAAATGAATGGATTACCATTTTATTAGAGCAAACGAGCGATGAATATGATGCTGTTGTCCCTATTATTAATGGAAGAAAACAACCGTTACTTGCAGCGTATAATAACCGCGTGAAAGAAAAGATTTATGCTTTGCTTCAAGAAGAAAAAAGAAGTATGGGCCAGCTTTTATCACAATGTAATGTGAAATATATTGCTGGTGAAGATGTACAAGCGAATGTGGATTGGTTTATAAATGTGAATACGAAAGAAGAATATGTGCAGGCTCAAAAAGACCTTTCAAATGAATGAAAGGTTTTTTGATATACAGAAATTGGGGAACAATTGCTGTATAAAGGTATGTGAGTAAGTTGATTTTAAGGGGATTTCGTGAACTACCCGCCACTTAACGTCCTAAAGGAGTGTTTGAAGTGAGGGCTTCTCGGTTAATCATTACTTCTGATAGCTAACGAATTCGTCCTAAGACAGCCGAGCTAACTCCCTTGTTCCAAAGGTTATTTTATTACAATTTATGCTGACGCTAAAAGACGTATTGCTTCATTTTTGATATTGATGGCTGAGTTATAATCTCTATCGAGATTTACACCGCATATACAAGAATAGATTCGTTCAGACAATGTCAGACTTTTCACATTTCCACAGCTACTACATGTTTTTGTTGATGGAAACCATTTGTCTATTTTCACAAGTTGTTTTCCTTGTTCGTTTAGTTTATAAGTTAAGAAAGAAGTGAACATACCCCACCCATTATCAGCGACACTTTTTCCAAAATGAAGTGCTTGCGATATTCCTTTCATGTTTAGATCTTCAATAGCTACAACATCAAAATTGGCAGCTAACTTTTTAGACTCATGATGAAGAAAATTCTTACGTTGGTTAGCTACTTTCTCATGTAACGTAGCTACACGAATACGTTGTTTATTCCAACGTTCAGAACCTTTATTGCGTCTTGATAATACTCGTTGCGCCTTTGTTAATCGGTCTAACATGTTACGATAGAACTTAGGATAATTGGCTTTCTCATCCTCAGAACTGACGTATAATCTATCCATTGCAAAGTCTAATCCAACAACTGTTCCTACTTCTTTTTGTACAATCTCTTTTTCGTATTCAGTCAAGATTGACACATAGTATTTACCAGTAGGTGTCATAGAAATCGTACAAGACTTGATCATATAATCTTGTGGTATCTCTCTATGTTTTTTGATACGTACCATTTTCAGTTTTGGCAATTTGATATGACCATTAAGCAACAGAATATTACCGTTTACTACATTCGTTGTATAAGACTTTCTGTCCTTTTTACTTTTGAATGTTGGGAAGTTATTTTGACCACTAAAGAAATTCTTATATGCAGTTTGCAAGTGTAGTTGAGCATTTGCCAAAGCTAATGAATCAACTTCTTTTAACCACTCAAATTCTGCTTTATATTTCGCAGGGGTTGGAGGCTTTTGTTTCTTTAGTTGTTCCTTATCATCTTTGTATTTTTCGTACGCTTCTTTTCGCTCAGCTAACATTCTATTGTACACGAAACGTACACAACCGAAGGTTTTACGTATAAGATTTGCTTGTTCTTCTGTTGGATACAACCGGAATTTATATGCTTTATTCTGCTTTGTCATATCATTTCACCTCACTTTTTACCTTGATTTTCAATATATTTCTTTACTACGTCTATTGGCGAACTACCAGTAGTTAGTAAGCAAAAACTTCTTGACCAAAACATTTCTTTCTAAAGTTTTTTTCACTTGTGGAAAGTCTTTTTTGATTAGTTGAGAACTTGCACTTTTATAAGCATTAATAAATTTTGTCATTTCTTTTTAAGCGAGTAATTCTGATGCAGTGTGCTGAAGGACTTCTTCATATTGGTCAAGTAAGCCACGAAAGATCTCATCCCAGCTTTTTGATTTAGCATAAGACGAAGCTGCTATGCCCATTTGCATAAGCAGCTCTTCATTTTGCAATAAAGAATGGATGGAGGATAGAAAGGAATCTGTATCTTTTGGCGGACAAAGAATTCCCGTTTTTCCATCTGTAATAATATTTTTAACCCCGCCACTATTTGCACCAATGACAGGTGTACCGCATGCAAATGATTCAAGTACGACATTTCCGAACGTTTCAGTAGCTGATGGAAATACCATCATATGAGAACAAGCATATGCTTCAGCTAAATCCGTGCCTTGTAAATATCCAGTAAAAGTGACATTTGTTTTCGGAACAGCTTCACGCAAATTTGTTGCTAGAGGCCCGTCTCCAGCGATGAGCCAATGAATATCGTCACGTTCTTTGTTTGTCGTTTGAATAAGTGTTTGAAGAGTATCGATATCTTTTTCAGGAGCAAGGCGCCCGACGTAGGAAAGAATATATTTCTCTGTAATATTATATTTTTTTCGGAATAGGTCTTTATTGTAAGTTGGATGAAAGAGAGTACAATCTACACCACGTCCCCAAATATAGAGCTGTTGAAATCCTTTTTTCTTTAATTGATGTAATGTTTCAGGAGAAGGAACAAAGTTTTTTTGCATATGACTATGAAACCAGCTTAAATAGTTCCATAGCATATTGGAGAGAAATTCGATTTTGTAATAGCGTAAATAGGCGTCAAAATCAGTATGATAAGAACCGACAACTGGGATATTTAACTTTTTGGCATAATATAACCCACAAAGTCCCATATTGAAAGGCGTAGCGATGTGAATGATATCAGGTTTAAAGGCAAGAAGTTCCCGCTTAATGCGCGGAGTAGGAAAGGCAAAGCGACATTCTGGATATAATATTGTTAACGGGATACTTCTCATTTTGTTCACATTCGCTACGAAATTATCTTCTGCCGTATGCTGGGGGGCGAAAACAGAATAGGCGATATTTTCTTTTTGAAAATATTTAGTTAAACGTTCCAAAGTTTTCGCCACACCGTTGACTTGTGGTGTAAATGTATCGGTAAATATGGCGACTCTCATCATATCGCTCCTTTACATGAGTGGAATGAGTTGATAAAAAGAGATGATGCCAGAGCAAGTGCCAAGGCACATGCCTACAAATACATCTGACGGATAATGAAGCCCTAAATAAATACGGGAAATACCGACGCATAATGCTAACGGTAATAGAAAAGCAAGCAAGTTTGGATTATAGCAAATAAATGGAATGAGGACAGAGAAAACAGCCGTTGTATGTCCGGATGGAAAAGAATGATCTTTTAAAGGCTGTACTGGATATTTCGCATCTTGAATTGTTAAATAAGGACGTTTTCGTGGATACCATCTTTTTAATATTTGCACAGGAATATGGCTAATTGTTAAAGAAATAGCAGTTGCAATTGCAGCTTGATGCAAATTCCCTGTTGCGAAAATTAAAAAGAATAGGGTAAGTGCAATGGAAAAACTTGCACCACCGATATGGGTAATATTGCTGAAAAAGATGTTTAATGTTTTTTGATCAAAGTAGCGATTAATTCCTTTGAAGATGTAACATTCTATTTTATATAGTCCACTGACCTTCATGAGATTTTTCCTCCCTCATTTACATATATATGGAGTTATTAACTTCTATTTTAATAAGATTTTATTGAGGGGATAATAAGGTTTTGTAAAGAAAAAGTTAGATTTTTTCATAAAAAAAGCTGCCAGTCTTATGGCAGCGATAAAATCACTTTTGTAACGATTTATAATATTGTCCTTTTTCAACGTATTGTGTGCGGATACGTTCCATATCTTTACGGTCTTCTTCTGTTAATTCGCGAATGACCTTCGCAGGGCGACCGAAAGCTAACGTATTAGGAGGGATTTTCTTTCCTTGTGAAACGAGACTACCAGCACCGATGAAAGCTCCTTCACCAATTTCAGCGCCATCTAATATGATAGATCCCATTCCGATTAAAGCATCTTTTTCAATTTTGCAGCTATGTAAAATAACTTGATGCCCAACGGTAACGTCATCTTCTAAAATAAGAGGATACTGGGGGCTTTGGTGAAGTGTACATTGATCTTGTACATTTACTCTATTTCCAATTATCGTTGGTGATACATCACCGCGGATGACTGTATTAAACCAAATGCTAGATTCTTCGCCAATTGTCACATCGCCTGTAATGGTAACATAGTCAGCGATAAAAGCACTACTCGCAATTTTCGGATTTTTTTCTTTGTAAGGATATATCATGTAAAGCCTTCCTTTCCTAGAGACTAGTTTTAGTGTATCAAATTATGAGAAAGAGTGAAATGGAGGAGGTCCGTATGTGGAATTATGAAGCAGAGGAAGCGAAAGCTGTAGTCGTTATCGTGCACGGCGCAATGGAATATCACGGACGTTACGAAGCTATAGCAGAAATGTGGAATCATATCGGCTACCACGTTGTGATGGGAGACCTTCCATCACATGGAACGACTTCGAGAAATAGAGGACATATTGATTCATTTGATGAATACATAGAGGAAGTTAAATTATGGGTGAAAGAGGCAAGGAAGTATCGATTACCTATTTTTATATTTGGTCATAGTATGGGTGGTCTTATTGTCATTCGTATGATGCAAGAAACGAAGAGAGAAGATGTAGATGGTATTATTTTAAGTTCACCATGTTTAGGTGTATTAACTGGACCTTCTGCTCCGCTTCGAGCTGCCTCAAAAATATTAAATGTTGTTGCTCCAAAATTGCAATTTGCAACGAATCTTACAGTGGAAATGTCAACTCGTAATCATGAAGTGAGAGATGCGATGGAGAATGATTCATTGTTCTTGCGCAAAGTATCAGTACGTTGGTATAGTGAATTGATTAAGTCTATCGAAATTGCGCATAAAAAAATAGGCGATTTTCCAGACGTTCCACTCTTGCTAATGCAGGCTTGTGAGGATAAACTTGTAGATAAAATACGTGTCCGTACTTGGTTTGATAATGTTAAAATAAGTGATAAGGCTTTTAAAGAATGGCCGAATTGTTATCATGAGTTATTAAATGAGTATGAGCGTGATGAAATTTTGAATTATATTCAGTCATTTACTGAAATACGCATCAATAACATAATAGAAACAAATAAGTAAATTATTTGTACATTGAATAGAGGAGATGAAGGAAGAAGTGAACGTACCGAGTAATCCCATAACGCTCATGGCGAAAGTATACCGTGATGTGTTTCCGGTAGTACACCATGAGCTAGCGATGTGGAAAGAGCGTGCCTACCATATTCCGAATGACGAGCTTCATAGTCAGGCAATCGCAAGTATTGAGAATAAAACGTTTCATTGCGAGGGCGGTGGCATTTTAGCGCTACTAGCAAATGAACATCGTGAGGAATGTATTCGTTTTATCGTAGCTTATCAAACGATTAGCGACTATTTAGATAATTTATGTGATCGTAGTACATCACTTGACCCGAAAGACTTTGCGGCTCTTCATGAGTCGATGGTAATGGCATTAAGCCCTGAAGTTGAAGGGGGCGGTAACTATTATCGTTATCGTGATGATCAAGATGATGGTGGTTATTTAGATGAGCTTGTTGAAACATGTCAGGATGTTTTAAAGAAAACGAAGCATTATGATAAAATTGCTCCAATTCTTCATGAACTTGCTTGTTATTATTGTGATTTGCAAATTCATAAACACGTGAAGTTAGAAGAAAGAGAACCACGCTTAAAAACATGGTTTGAAGCGCATAAAGAAAATTTACCACCGATGAGTTGGTTTGAGTTTTCAGCATGTGCAGGTTCTACGCTTGGAATTTTCTGTCTTGTAGCATATGCATTTCATGATGAGTTACATGAAGAAGATATTGTGAAAATTAGACAAGGGTATTTTCCATACGTACAAGGACTTCACATTTTACTTGATTATTTCATCGATCAAGAAGAAGACCGTATCGGCGGAGATTTGAATTTCTGTAGTTATTATGAAAACGAGCAAGCTATATTAGATCGTATGAAACATTTTGTAGAAGAAGCAGAGAAGAGCATTGGTGATTTGCCTCATGCGAAGTTTCATCGTCTCATAAGCCGAGGATTACTTGGTATTTATTTATCAGATCAAAAAGTATCAGCGCAAAAGAATATGCACAAAATGGCACGGCGCATTGTAAAATACGGAGGGCTCACTTCACGATTCTTCTACTGGAACGGGAAGATGTACCGAAAGAAAATGGCGCAGTGAATAAGAAAACCACTCTTGTAGAGTGGTTTTCTTATTATGATTGTATTTTTGAAAATACATATATGAGAAGTTCAATTGCGAAAATAACTAAAACAGATAGTCCGAATAAAGGCATGACAGCGCCTAGTATAACCATCATGATAAAGAAAACGATTATGCTTTTCTTATCTCTTTGCTTTGGCGGTGCTGCTAATTTTCCTTTTGGCTTTCTTGCTAACCACATTTTTATTCCGTAATAAATGAGAAGTAATAAAGATAATGTCGTTAGTAAGCATAATATTTTATTTGGCCATCCGAATAAATGTCCTTCGTGAAGCGGGATACCGTAAGTAAACCATTGTGCAAATAATCCATAATCACGATAGTCCGTTTTGGAAATAAGTTCTCCGCTATATTGATCAAAATAAGCTGTTATTTCTTCATTTGGTGCGACATGCATACCCGTAATACCGGAACCGCTTGATTTCGAAACGGTGAATACACCTTTCGGATCAGCCGGTAGTGAGATAACATATGGCTTCTTTATTTCAATTCCTTTTTGTAATTCATCGACAGAAATTGCTTTTGGCTCATTTGAATTCGATTCAGGAGGAGCTTCTTTTCTAGTTGCCCACGGTAATTCTTTTACCTTCGATTCAGGCGGTGCCATATACAATGTCGGATATCCAATCGATTCATTCGACGATGCGATTTTATAAATTTGGTTCCCCATAAATCCTGACCATGGTAATCCAGATGCGACTAACAAAACGAGTGGAATTGTAAATATAATACCGATAATAGAATGACGTCGTTTTGCTTTTTCTCGCTTAGTGGATGCGGGTGTGTTTTTGAATTGGCGTATACTCATATACAATCCAGTCACAATTAAAAAGATTGTCCAGCATGCCGCAAGCTCTACAGTATAGTTGACGACAGTGCCACCAACTAAAAGAGAACTATGTAATTCCCGCATTATATTGGCAAAAGTTTCACTTGCATTTTGATCTCCAACAATTTGATTATTGCTATCTAAATACACATATTTTTGTTGCCCAGTATATTCATTTGCAATAGTAAGTCTCGTATTATAATCCCCATTAAACTCACTAATTTTCGCCACACTATAATGTGGATATTTTTTCTCTGTTAAGAAAAGCGAATCAGCCATCGAAATAGACTCTGTTTGGGCGCTCTTCCCAAAATATAAATCTTTATAGATGAAATCTTCAACTTCCTCCCGAAATAAATACCCAATTCCGCTCAGTGACAATGTAATAAGAAGCGGCGTAATAAAAAGCCCGGCGTAAAAATGCCACCTCCAAAAAATATAATGAAGCGAACGATTTACTTTCATACTTCAGTTCCCCTAACCTTCCCTATATGAATAAACTACTTATTTAATATAGCGAGATTAAGTGTGATTACTTTGAAATAATTGTGAAAAAAGTTAAAAGTTTTGGTTATTTTTATCAAACATAAAACACATTTTAAAAAGGATGTGTTCTATGTTTATGAAGACTTTTTTATATTTGATGCATAGATCCTAACAACTGCTTTCGCAAGACATTGAGCGGAATCAACAAATTCCTCACTCACCACCACATTCAAATCGGTACATGCGATAATAGCGGTATCTACTTCGTCTTTTAACTGTAAAACGAGCAGACTCCATAATTTACGAGCTTCCTCAATTTCTCCGCCTTTAATACAAGTAATAATTTGATTAATCATTTCTTGCCATTGTTCATTATGAATGTACTCTATATCACGTTTTGTAATTCCATCTTGGTAAATACTTGCTTGAACAGTCGCTTCTGTTGCAAGAAGAGCGACTCTTTTTGTATTTTCAGGAATTGCTTTTAACGTCTCATCGACTATATTCAAAATAGGAATGGTAATAGAACGCTGTAATTCCTCGAAATAAAGATGCGCTGTATTACATGGCATTGCGATGAAATCTACACCAGTACTTTCAAGTTTTTGCGCTCCTTCAATAATCGCTTTTTTCATCGCCGCATGATCAATAGGGCGATCCATATAAAACGGTGTTGGGCACGAATAAATCATCATATGAGGAAAGTCCATATCATGCTTTGCTCCATAAATTGTTTGGCACTCTGCTACAACTGTATCGACGAATGGTCCGGTTGATTTTGGACCCATTCCTGCTAGTATTCCAATCATTGTTTAGTCCCCTTTAATATGTAATCAAAAACGTTTTCTGCGAACGAGAAAAAGAAATAAAGTAAGTAATAAAAATGAATATACGATAGCCCAAGCTGTAAGCCATAGAGTATGAGTAAGTATATTATATTTGTATTGTCCAAGCATTATAAAGCTTTCGACAGGTGGTAAAAACCATAGTAACTCTTTTTTTAACCGGATTGAGGCAATCGTCATAAGTAATATAAATGTAAGACTAAGCCAAGCGGTGCTTGCTTTTTGAATAATATTTCTAGTAAATAATGTTGCGATTGAAATTCCTAGTATAGATAAAGACATGTGAGCGAGAAATCCGACTAGAAATAAAGAAGCTGTCATTTTTTCATTAAACATTTGCAAAATAATTGGATAGATTACGGATATAAAAGATAAAACAGTACAAATAAGAAGAGCCGTAATATATTTACCAACGTATAATGCCGAAATATTATTTGTATGTGAAATAGTGATTTGTTCTTGTACAGGATCTTCAGTATGAAAAATTGTGACTGTAATCCAGGCAGATAATAAATAAAGTGCGAGTGCTGTTTCTAAGTATGTTGGTACAATGGGAGTTGGTTTATATGTATATACAAAAAGTAAGCTTATGCAGTACATCGCAATAGGAGGAATGTACTTATACGATTTCGTGTAGTCGAGAAAATGGTAACGAATAAGCGCAAACATAATAAACCTTCTTTCGATTTAAAAATTAGGCTGTAGCAGTGTGATAGATGCTTTTTTATGTAATAAAAACTGAAGCATTTCGTTTGCATATTCCTTTTCGATTTGTAATTGAATGAGGTTTTGATTTGAATTGTGTGTAACTTGTATAAATCCTGATTGCTTTTGTAGTTCTATAGCTGAAAATGTTTCGTGAACAATTGCCTCAATATAGACCTGTTCTGTTGATTTTTGCACAGAGGTATCTTCCGCAATTGTATGATTTGCTAATGTCACAATTCTATCGGCGAAGTTTTCTAGTAGTTGTTTTTCGTGACATGTGAAGAGTATAGATATGCCTTGTTGTTTTAATGAGAGTAAAATATGCTCTAATTCTTGCTGAGAGTTAGGGTCGAGTCCAGAAAGAGGTTCATCTAGAATTAATAAATGGACGTCCGTAAGTAATGCTTGCATAATGCCTGTTTTTTGTTTCATACCCTTTGAAAAGTTTCGTACAACGTAATGCTTTGCATGATGTAGATGAAAAGATTCAAGGAGCATCGGAATTTTATTTCTTAAATATTTTGTTGATAAACCGTGAATGTGGCCGAGATGATATAAATAATCCTCTAATGTAAAACGAATTCCTTCAGGAAAATGTTCAGGGACATAACTGATTTGTATATGTTCTTTTCTTTGAAGTGTCCCTGCCGTAGGTGGAATAAAGCCTGCAATTATTTTGAGTAAAGTACTTTTTCCAGTCCCGTTCCCACCAATAATAGCGAGTGCTTCTCCTTCTGGAATGGATAAATCGATGTTGTCTAGTATAAGTGATTTGCCATACTTCTTTTGAATTCCCCTTAGTTCTACTAGCAAAGTTCTATCCTTCTTTCTTCAAATATTGTATACATCCATTATATAGGAGAATAAGAAAAAGACGTGCAATGAATGCACGTCTTTTTTTGTTATGTTTTGTCGAATGATCGATATATCTGAAAAATCGTTGATATAATTATCCTGCTATTTGCCGGACAGTAAACCTCACTGATTAAAGTTTCACTTTATCGCTTCTCAATCGCCACAATAAATGGCGGGTTATTTTGCTGGTTAATGAAGCCGTATCGCAAAACGTGAGCTTCTTTTTGATCTAGTTCTTCTGCAAATTTAAGTACAGCGTCGCGTTCTACTTGTCCTTCTGGATGTCCGTGGTAAATGACAAGGACGATGATTCCTTCAGGTGCCATTACTCCTAGTAATTGTTCAATTGCCGAGAGTGTTGAGTTCGGTTTTGTAACGATATGCTTGTCACCACCAGGAAGGTAACCTAAGTTGAAGATAGCGCCTGTTACTTTTCCTTTTGCATCTTCTGGTAGTACGGATAGAAGCGTATCGTGACTATCGTGAACTAAAACAGTACGTTCAAAAAGCTCTTTTTCTTTTAGGCGGATAGTAGAGCTTTCAATTGCTTCTTTTTGAATATCAAATCCAAATACTTTTCCGTTATCTCCAACGATTTCAGCTAGGAAGCAAGTGTCATGTCCATTTCCTAAAGTTGCATCTACAGCGTAATCGCCTTCTTTAACAGCCGTTTGCAGCAGCGAGCGAGCAAACGGTAATACACGTTCTAATTTCATTTTTGTTTCTCCTCATTTGCATATTTTCCTTGCCAGCTTCCGCGGCGTACAAATTCTGCATCGATGGAATTTAATACTTCCCATTTATTTAAGCTCCACATTGGGCCAATCATTAAATCAGGCGGACCGTCACCTGTGATGCGGTGCACAATTACATCTTCTGGAATAATTTCAAGTTGGTCAACAACGAGACTTACGTAATCTTCAAGAGAAAGGAACTCGAGTTGTCCTTTTTCATATTGCTTCACCATTGGCGTTCCTTTTAATAAATGAAGTAAATGAATTTTAATTCCTTGTACGTCAAGCTTCGCTACTTCACGAGTTGTTTCCATCATCATGTCGTAATCTTCAAGTGGAAGACCGTTAATAATATGAGAGCAAACTCTAATGCCATGTTTGCGTAATTTATTTACGCCTTCCACATAAGATGGATAATCGTGAGCACGGTTAATAAGATTTGCAGTACGTTCATGAACAGTTTGTAGTCCGAGTTCAACCCAAAGGTACGTACGTTTATTTAAGTCCGCTAAATATTCAACGACATCGTCTGGTAAACAATCTGGACGAGTTGCGATAGAAAGACCGACAACGTCTTTTTCTGCTAGAAGCGGTTCGAATTTTTCTTTTAACACTTCAAGTGGTGCATGTGTATTTGTGTAAGCCTGAAAATAAGCGATACATTTTCCGTCTTTCCACTTTGAGTGCATTTTTTCTTTCATTTCATGATATTGCGTTATAACATCATCGCGGCGATCGCCAGCGAAGTCACCAGATCCAGCAGCACTACAAAACGTGCAACCACCGTAAGCAACTGTACCGTCACGGTTCGGGCAATCGAAGCCAGCATCTAATGAAACTTTAAAGATTTTTTCACCAAATTCATTTCGTAAGTGGTAATTCCATGTATGATAACGTTTATTGTCGTTTGTATATGGAAAAGGGTTTTGAACCTTCATTACTTTCCCTCCTAAGACGAGTCAAAATAAAGTGAAACTTTAATCAGTGGGGGATGTTCCCCCCACTGATTATTAGCCCTCACGAATCGGGCGTTTACGGGCAGTTGAGCTCCCACCTACCTTTTTTTGTTTCATCCAAATTTTGAGGTAGAGGTCTTACTGCCCGTTAATGCGGGATGAAACAAAATCCATTATAACATACTCATAAGGTTCATATGGAAGGGACACACTAAAGGGGAATTGAAGCAAGGAGGGACAATTATGGCAGAGCGTCAATCACTTGAAGAGTATATTACACAGGCAGAACAAGCGGTGGAATATGCGAAAGAACAATTAGACCAAGGCATGAGACAAGAGCATTACAATACGATGGAGTATTCGGATGCTCAGTTACAATTAGAACAAGCATATAACGACTTACAAACTATGCAGCAACATGCGAATGATGAGCAACGTGAGCAATTAAATAGAGCACGTATGGCAATTCGCCAATTGCAACATCAAATGATTATTACACCGCACTAATAAGGAGTGAATGTAATGGCGAAACGTTCAGATCAAAATAATCCAGAGCAAAAAACGCAAAATGGACATAACGCTGAATTTTCAAATGAACTTGATCCAGTTGTTCAAGTGAAACAGCGTAACAGTAAAAAAGGACAACCTCAAAGATCGAAGCAATCAGAGTAAACCAGGTCGAAATACGACCTGGTTTTATTTTATTACAAAAGTGTAAGGTAATTGTAATGTTAACAAATAGCAGTTTACTTCCAAAAGGAGCAAAATAGGTAATGGAAAAACAAACGTAGGAGGATATATATGACGAAACCAGTTGTAGACGTGAAAAACGTTCAAAAAGTGTACGGTAAAAAAGGTGAGAACCAATCACACGCATTAAAAGGCGTATCATTCTCAATTCAAGAGGGTGAATTTGTTGGGATTATGGGACCTTCTGGTTCTGGTAAAACGACATTATTAAATGTAATTTCAACGCTTGATAAAGCAACGGGCGGCGTTGTTGAAATTGCGGGTACGGACATTACGAAAATGAAGCAGGGTGAGCTTTCTGATTTCCGTTCGCAAAAGTTAGGATTCATTTTCCAAGACTTCAACTTATTAGAGAACTTATCTATTTATGAGAACATTGCACTTCCACTTTCACTTCAAGGTGTTTCATCACGTAATATTGGACCGAAAGTAGAGAAAGTAGCGGATATGTTAGGGATTACAGAAATTCTTCAAAAGTATCCAACTGAAGTATCCGGTGGACAGAAACAGCGTTCAGCAGCAGCACGCGCACTAGTGCATGAGCCGGCAATTATTTTAGGAGACGAGCCAACAGGAGCTCTTGATTCGAAAAATGCAGCAAGTTTACTTGATGCGATGACAAACTTAAATGAAGAACAAGGCGTATCTATTATGATGGTTACGCATGATCCATATAGTGCAAGTTACTGTCAGCGTATTTTATTCATTCAAGATGGTGAGCTATATAAAGAAATTCATCGCGGTGGTACGCGTGAAGAGTTCTACAAAGAAATTTTAGATGTACTTGCAGATTTAGGTACACAAAAAGCGTAAGAAAGGAGGTTCCAGTATGTTATTTAAACTTTCCATGTCAGGGCTAAAGAGTAAGCTGAAAGATTATATTGTCTTACTTGTTGGTCTTGTCATGTCGATTTCAATTTTTTATATGTTCCAAACGTTAGCGCTGAATAAAGCGTTTATCGAATCCAATTCTGTTATTAAGTCTATTGGTTTCGTATTCCAAGCAGGTTCATTTTTATTAGCAATTATAACGTTCTTCTACATTTTATATGCAAACTCTTTCTTATTATCTCTTCGTCAAAAAGAGTTTGGTATGTACATGATGTTAGGTGCAAAAAAGCATAAAGTTACATTACTTATGTTTATTGAAACGATTGTATTAGGTGCTGCGTCTCTTGCGATTGGACTTACAGTTGGTGTAGGACTTGCAGAAGGTATCGGACAGTTATTAATGAAACAATTAGAATTTGCTGGTGAAGGCTATAAGGCATTTTATCTACCATCTATGACTGTTACTTGCATTTTCTTCTTTGCATTATTTGTATTATCAGCAATTATGAACAGTATTAAGTTATCACGTATTTCAGTACTGCAACTTGTACATGCAGATGCACAAACAGAACGTGTTGCGGTAAAAGGAAAAATGACAGGTGTCGTTGCAATCCTTGCGGTTATTTTATTAGGAATTGGCTATGCATCAATGATTTACATGGAAAAACTAAGAGAAATGGGAATCCTTATTGCATTAATTACAACAACAACTGGTACTTACATGCTATTTGGATCACTTCTCCCAGTTATCATTAGAAAGTTAAAGAGTAATAAAAAGCGTAGTGAAAAAGGACTTAATGCTTTTACGTTTGCACAATTAAATTTCCGTATTAATAGCTTAACGAAAGTACTTGCAACGGTAGCGATGTTAGTTGCTCTTGGAGCGGGTGCAATTTCAGGTGGTATGGCGTTTAAAAATAACGTTATAAAAATGGTTGATGGTTTAGTAATATATGATTCAGTTATTCATAACCCAACAGCTGAAGAAAAGAAAATTTTAGATGGTATTACATTTAAAGAGAAAAATGAATATCGTTACAAAGTTGATAATAAATACGTTTATTATGTAAAAGAAGATTTAGAGAAAAAACCTCCTTTCGTACAAGATACAAAACAGATGGAAAGTATGAAGGATTTAGGAAAAATAAAGAAAGTTTCAGAGGAACTACCAGTAGGTGCAGTTTCTAGAGAAATGAATGAAAAAGATGCGAGTGCTAAAGAACTTCCAGAAGAATGGAACGAGGCTTTCAGAACAATTCAGCCATTTTATCTATATGAAGATCATGCAATTAAAATTGTAGATCAGAAAATGTACGATACTGTAAATGGTAAAGAAGGAATCGTAGTTACTGGAAAAACAGACGATTTTGTAGCATACACAAAAGAATGGAAAAAACTTGACGAGTTGCAGCTAGTTAAATATAAAAATGTAAAAGCTGAAAGATTAGATAGTAAATATCAATCTTACAATGGATTCTACGGCATTGCGAGTGGAACAGTATTTATGGGATTCTTCCTTGGAATTGCGTTCTTAGCAATGATGGCAAGTTGTTTAATGTTTAAAATTCTTTCTGGTGCATCAAAAGATATTACGCGTTATCAAATGCTTCGCAAAATCGGTGTGCGTCGTGAGTTATTAACGAAATCGATTTATAAAGAATTATTCTTAGTATTCTTATTCCCAGCAATTGTGGGGATCGCTCACGTATTAGTTGGTATGAATATTTTCGGATTTATTTTAATGGATCCTTACTTCCGTATTTGGGTACCAATCGTAATTTTCGTAGTTATTTATGCGATTTATTACTTCATTACAGTTCAATTGTATAAAGGAATTGTTCTTCCAAAAGAAGATTAATAGGTAAAAAGCCGAGTGAAAGTGCTCGGCTTTTTGTATTTTCAGAAAAAACACTTTAATGTTACTGAAATATATAATATAATGTAAATAAGTAACATAATATGAAAGTATCAGCAACCGAAAAATGAAAGGAGGAATCCGATCTGTAGGAAGAAGCTGAACTTGTACTCCCCCTATTTTTTCTACCCACACCGTATTTGTACAATCATAAATTTCCAAATGAAAAATTGTCGTAAGAGTATATTGTGAAAATAATGGATAATACATGGAAATCTCATAGCATGATAAGGTAAAATGGACAGGATAATGAGAAAATTACCGTTCATAAGATGAGGAGATACATGTATGGAAGTTGTAGAGGCATTAAAAGATATAAGCCAAATTGAGGCTATGAAAAAGTACTTAAAAGAGCACTCGCAGCGAGATTATCTTTTATTTGTTATTGGAATTAACACTGGATTAAAGATTACTGAGCTACTTAGTATGAAATTTGAAGAGGTATTAAATGAAGATAAGACTGTTAAAGAGTTTTATTCTCTTCCTGTGAAAGATGAAAAATTTAAACAAGATATTTATTTAAATACAAAAGTAAAAGAAGCCCTTTTAGAGTATGTAAAATCTATTGATGCTCAAAGAGAAAACTACGTATTTCAATCTAATAAAACGACAAATTCAATCTCACGCCAACAAGCATATCGTGTTATCCATAGCGCAGCTGAAGCGGTTGGGATTGTTGGAAAGATTGGAACGAATTCAATGCGAAAAACATTTGGATTTCATGCGTACAAAAGAGGAATAGCGATTGCGCTATTGCAAAAGCATTTTCATCACGCAACTCCATCAGAAACGCTCAAGTATTTAGGAATCTCAAAAGATGAGAAGTTTAAAACAGAGATTGATGTAGATTTGTAAAAGCCGTAACTAAAAACTTTAGGAGGCGGAAAATATGAATATTAGAGAGAGTGAACTACCGGGCATTGGGTGTAAATTCGAAGTGATAACAAAAGGTAATGAAAAAATGGTTATCGTTATTCATGATGATGGCCGAAGAGAAATGTATCATTTTGATGCGGATCACGATGAGAGTATTTCAAGCATTTCTCTTCGTGATTCTGAAGCGAGACAAATTGCGGCTATATTAGGCGGAATGGTATATAGGCCGCAAGCGCTAGACACAATTGAGATGGCTTTTGAAGGATTATCAATTGAATGGTTTAAGGTGGAGAATAATGCACCAGTAGTACAACAAACAATTGGTAGCTTACATGTCAGAAAAACGTATAACGTAACGATTATTGCTATTTTGAAAAAGAATATGAAGAAATTCTTTAATCCAGGTCCAGACTCTATTATTGAAGCTGGCGATATGCTCGTATTGTCGGGTGAAAGACATGAAGTGAAAAGAATTATTAATGAATTGCTTTCAGCAGGAGGTGATTCCTAATCGATGGATACTTTAATTTTTGAAGTTGGAACTGCGTTAGTATTAGTAGCTTTTGCAGCTATCCTCGCTGCGAAGTTAAAGTTCTCGATTATTCCGTTTCTCATTATACTCGGTATGTTAGTGGGGCCTCATGCCCCAGATTTAGGACTTATCGATTTAAGGTTTATTGAAAGCGGAGAAGTTATTTCCTTCCTCGGCCGTGTAGGCGTCATATTCCTCCTATTCTATTTAGGCTTAGAATTCTCAATAAAAAAATTAATTAAATCAGGAAAGTCGATTGCTTTTGGGGGTAGTGTTCATATATCGCTTAATTTCATATTAGGTTTACTTTATGGATATGTTATGGGCTTCCCCTTACTAGAAACATTAATTATTGCTGGAATTATTACAATCTCATCGAGTGCAATTGTAGCGAAAGTAATCGTTGATTTAAGAAGATCTGGTAATAAAGAGACAGAGCTAATTTTAGGAATCATTATGTTTGATGATATCTTTTTAGCTGTATATTTATCAGTTGTTTCAGGATTAGTACTCGGAGGTGCAACATCATTTGTAGGTGCTCTTACATCCGTACTAATCGCAGTAGGATATATGTTACTATTCTTTGTAATCGCTAGAAAAGCTACGCCGTTCCTAAATAAAGTATTAGATATTTCGTCAAACGAAATTTTTATTATCGTAATATTCGCTATTTTATTCTTTGTAGCAGGATTTTCAGAAACAATTCATGTTGCGGAAGCGATTGGGGCTTTATTGTTAGGACTCGTCTTTTCAGAAACAGAGTATAGTGACCGGATCGAGCATCTCGTCGTCCCGTTTCGTGATTTCTTTGGAGCTATATTTTTCTTCAGCTTCGGTTTAAGTATAGATCCGTTTTCGCTTGGAGGAGCAGTATGGTTGGCATTAGGAGCAGTTTTCATTACTCTCATCGGTAATTTTACAGCTGGAATGATTGCAGGGCGTAAAGCCGGGTTATCGCATAAGGCTTCTACGAATATCGGTTTAACACTTATATCACGTGGGGAATTCTCTATTATTGTCGCGAATCTCGGAATAGCGGGTGGCTTAATGGCAACGATTAAACCATTCTCAGCTTTATATGTTTTAATATTGGCGTCGCTAGGGCCATTATTAACGAAGGAGTCTGGGAGAATATACTCTCTACTAGACAAAATATTTAAATGGAGTGCGAAAGAAAGTGCAAAACGTAAAAAGGAAGTTGGATAACCTTTCGCGAGGGAACGATTCCATTATTTATAGATTAATATTTTACAAAGACGATTAGAATACATTCTAATCGTCTTTGTGCTATTATCTGAATTTCATCAACTATTAATCAGTTGCCTTCCTATTTAAAAACGACTACAATTTTACTGTTATATATATGAACGAAAAAAAGAGAATAGGAGGGGAGACTATGCCAAGGAAAGTATGGCTATTAGTAGCTGGGATGATTATTAATGTCACGGGTGCTTCTTTTTTATGGCCTTTTAATACAATTTACTTACATGATAGTTTAGGGAAATCTTTATCAGTAGCCGGAATGGTATTAATGATCAACTCGCTTACTGGTGTAATCGGAAACTTGCTCGGCGGTGTTTTATTTGATAAATGGGGCGGTTATAAATCAATTTTAGTAGGGATTGTCATTACACTTGTATCGATTTTAGGTCTTGTATTTTTCCATGGTTGGCCATTATATGTTGTGTGGCTAGCATTAATCGGATTCGGTTCTGGAATGGTATTTCCATCGATGTATGCGATGGTCGGTACGGTTTGGCCAGAAGGCGGGAGACGAGCGTTCAATGCAATGTATGTTGGACAAAACGTTGGGATTGCGATTGGAACAGCGTGCGGTGGATTAGTTGCGTCTTATCGTTTTGATTATATTTTCTTAGCGAACTTTATTTTATATTTTATTTTCTTCTTAATTGCGTTTATTGGATTTCGTGGTATGGAAGCAAAAAAAGAGCAAGAGGTACAAAAAGAAGCCGAAACGAAAAAAGGTTGGTCACTTACACCTGGCTTCAAAGCGCTTCTAATCGTATGTGTAGCATATGCTTTATGCTGGGTTACATACGTACAGTGGCAAGGGGCAATTGCGACTCATATGCGAGAATTAGATATTAGCCTCCGCCATTATAGTTTATTATGGACGATAAACGGAGCGATGATTGTTTGTGCGCAGCCACTTGTTAGTATGTTAATTCGCTGGATGAAGCGTTCTTTAAAACAACAAATTATGATTGGAATCGTCATTTTTGCGGCGTCGTTTATTGTTTTAAGCCAAGCGCAGCAATTTACGATGTTTCTCATTGCGATGGTGACATTAACAATTGGTGAATTATTCGTATGGCCGGCAGTTCCGACCATCGCAAATATACTTGCACCGAAAGATAAGCTAGGATTTTATCAAGGTGTTGTAAATAGCGCAGCGACTGTAGGGAAAATGTTCGGACCGGTCGTTGGCGGAGCGATTGTTGACTTATACAATATGGAAGTATTGTTTATTGCGATCATGGTAATGCTTGTAGTAGCGCTTATAGCAACGAGTATTTATGATAGACGAGTAAAAGTAGAAGAAACAGTTGAAGAAAAAATTGCAGTTTAGTTTGACGGAACATGCAACATGTTTTAGAATATATTTAAATAAATAGTAATAAAATATCCTTTGGAACAAGGGAGTTAGCTCGGCTGTCCTAAGACGAATTCGTTAGTTAGCAAGAGTAACGATTAACCGAGAAGCCCTCGCTTCAAGTAAGCTCTTAAGAGATACTAAGTGGTGGGTAGTTCACATTAACTCATATTTGTAATAACAGTGAGAAGGAGTAGTAGTAATAGAAGCTGGTTTAGAGAGTTGACGGTCGGTGCAAGTCAATCCACGTTTCGTTATGAACTCGCCTTTGAGTTGCAGTTGTGAAATCATTAGTAGCAATTGCCGTTAATCCACGTTACGGATCTAAGCGAATGTATTTATTACATTAATTTAGGGTGGTACCGCGGGAATCTATAACCTCTCGTCCCTTTCTAGGGATGAGAGGTTTTTTGTATTTTGGGCGGTGAAAATAAATAGAATTTCAAGGAGGGTATCTCATGAGCTTTAATCATCAAGAAATTGAGAAGAAGTGGCAAGGGCATTGGGAAGAGAATAAAACATTCCGTACGCCAGATGAAACAGAAAAACCAAAATTTTATGCACTAGATATGTTCCCATATCCATCAGGTGCAGGCTTACACGTAGGTCATCCAGAAGGTTATACAGCGACAGATATTTTATCTCGTATGAAGCGTATGCAAGGATATAACGTTCTTCATCCAATGGGATGGGATGCATTCGGTCTTCCAGCAGAGCAATATGCACTTGATACTGGGAACAGCCCGGCTGAATTTACAGAGCTTAATATTAATACGTTCCGTAATCAAATTAAAGCATTAGGCTTCTCTTACGATTGGGATCGTGAAGTAAATACAACAGATCCAACCTACTACAAGTGGACACAATGGATCTTCCTAAAACTATTTGAAAAAGGTTTAGCTTACGTTGATGAAGTACCTGTAAACTGGTGCCCAGCACTTGGTACAGTACTTGCAAACGAAGAAATCATTGACGGTAAGAGTGAGCGTGGTGGACATCCAGTTGAGCGTCGTCCGATGAGACAGTGGATGTTAAAAATTACAGCTTACGGAGATCGTCTATTAGAAGATCTAGATGAGCTTAATTGGCCAGAAAGCTTAAAAGACATGCAACGTAACTGGATTGGTCGTTCTGAAGGTGCAGAAGTACACTTCAACATCGACGGTACAGATGAGAAGTTCACAGTTTTCACAACGCGTCCTGATACACTATTTGGAGCAAGCTACTGTGTACTGGCTCCAGAGCATGCACTTGTTGCTAACATTACAACACCAGAACAAAAAGAAGCTGTAGAAGCTTACATTAACTCTGTTAAAATGAAGAGCGATTTAGAGCGTACAGAACTTGCGAAAGAAAAAACTGGTGTATTCACTGGTGCTTACGCAGTTAACCCAGTAAACGGTGAGAAATTACCAATCTGGATCGCTGATTATGTTCTTGCAACTTACGGAACAGGTGCTGTAATGGCAGTTCCAGCTCACGATGAGCGTGACTATGAATTCGCATCAACGTTCAATCTTCCAATGAAGGAAGTTGTAAAAGGCGGAGACATTTCGAAAGAAGCATATACAGGTGATGGTGCGCACGTAAACTCAGCATTCCTTGATGGTTTAAATAAAGAAGAAGCAATTGTAAAAATGATTGAGTGGCTTGAAGTAACAAGCGCAGGAAATCAAAAAGTAACGTACCGTCTACGTGACTGGTTATTTAGTCGCCAACGTTACTGGGGTGAGCCAATTCCAGTAATCCATTGGGAAGATGGTACAATGACAGCTGTGAAAGAAGAAGAATTACCATTAGTTCTTCCGAAAACAGAGAATATTCGTCCTTCAGGTACAGGTGAATCACCACTTGCAAACATTGAAGAGTGGGTAAATGTTGTTGATCCTGAAACTGGTAAAAAAGGTCGTCGTGAAACGAATACAATGCCGCAATGGGCTGGTAGCTGCTGGTACTACCTACGCTACATCGATCCAAACAACAGCGAAGCACTTGTAGACCCTGATAAAGTAAAACAATGGCTTCCAGTTGATATTTATATCGGTGGAGCAGAGCACGCTGTACTTCACTTACTATATGCTCGCTTCTGGCATAAAGTATTATATGATATCGGTGTAGTTCCAACGAAAGAACCGTTCCAACAATTATTCAACCAAGGTATGATCTTAGGTGAAAACAACGAGAAAATGAGTAAATCAAAAGGTAACGTTGTAAATCCTGATGATATCGTAGCAAGCCACGGTGCAGATACACTTCGTCTATACGAAATGTTCATGGGACCATTAGATGCTTCAATCGCTTGGTCTGAAAATGGTCTTGACGGAGCTCGTCGCTTCCTAGACCGCGTATGGCGCCTATTCATTCAAGAGAACGGTGAATTGAGTGAGAAAATTACTGATGCACCAAACAAAGATCTTGAAAAAGCTTACCACCAAACAGTGAAGAAAGTAACAGAAGACTATGCAGAGCTTCGCTTCAACACAGCGATTTCTCAAATGATGGTATTCATCAACGATGCATACAAAGCTGAAACACTTCCGAAAGAATATGTAGAAGGTTTCGTAAAAATGATTGCACCAGTTGCACCTCACATCGGGGAAGAACTATGGAGCAAACTTGGATACAGTGAAACAATCACATATGCAAGCTGGCCAACATTTGATGAGTCTAAACTTGTAGAAGATGAAGTTGAAATCGTTGTTCAAATTATGGGCAAAGTTCGCACAAAACTAACAATGAGTAAAGACGCATCAAAAGAAGAAATGGAACAACTTGCACTTGAGGCAATCAAAGAACAAATTGAAGGAAAAACAGTTCGTAAAGTAATTGTTGTTCCTGGAAAACTTGTTAACGTTGTTGCAAACTAATTAATTATTAATAAAAGCTCAGAGCGTTTATGCTCTGAGCTTTTTTGCGTGAAAAATAAGCTCAGGATCACCTTCATCTAAGTTTTCGATCATTCCACTACGCATAAATCCATTTGCTTTAAAAACTTTTTGCATATTTGTATTCGATTTGTTCGTTGAAGAAAATATTTTTTGAGTAGGAGAATTACTTAACATATATGAGATTAATGAGCTTGCATGACCTTGTCTTCTTTTAGTTGGCGAAACAATTATTAATGAGAGGAAAGTACAACCAAAGAAATTCGTATCGTATGTTAGAAAACCGGAAATAGAATTGTCCTCTTTTGCAATTATGCATTTTCCTTCATCAATAGCGTGTTTAATATAATTTCGTCTACTATCGTCTCCGATCACATCTATATCTATATGTACGATTGAATCTAAATCGTCGATTGAAGCTTTTGCTACGTTCTCCAATGGAAATGCCCCCTTTTTTATAAGGAAAGAATAATCAGTCAATTAATCCTATCACGAATGAAGAACGAAGAAAAAGGTGCGGAATTCCCATATAGACAAACACCTATTCTTCTATAGGAAATATGATAAAAAAGGTAGGTTAAATTGAGCAGAAGAGGTGAAAGGAATGAAAGGGATGGACAATAATGCACCACATGGCTTCTTCGGAGGTGGATCGGATAGTTATGGACAAATGATGTTCATGGGAGGAGATGGTCAACACGGGTATGGTGGAATCCCAAGTTGGATGGGAGGAGATGGTCAACACGGATATGGTGGAATCCCAAGTTGGATGGGAGGAGCAGCTGGAGGATTTCCGACGTCAGTGGCTGGAGCACAGACAGGAATTCCGACATTGGTAGGAGGAGCACAAGGAGGAGTGCCTGTAGGCATGCCAACTACATTTCCATCTTTCGTAGGAGGAGCACAAGGAGGAGTACCAGTAGGTATGCCAACTACATTTCCATCTTTTGTGGGAGGCGTACAAACAGGATTTCCTGTACCTGGCGTCGGTGTTGTAGCTGGTGGAGTCGGTGGCTTCCCTCAAGGTGTTCACGGTCATCATGTGCATCACCAACATCACGGTCATCACGGTCATCACCAACATCATGGCCATCACCAACATCACGGCCATCACCAACATCATGGCCATCACCAACATCACGGCCATCACCAACATCACGGCCATCACCAACATCACGGCCAGCATCAACATCATGGTCAACACCAAGGGCATCATCAGCAACAAGTACATCATCATGGTCAACACCAAGGGCATCATCAGCAACAAGTACATCATCATGGTCAACACCAAATTCATCCGCAAGCGGTTCTTTTCCAAACACACCAAGGTCAACAGCATCACCAAGGTCAACACCATCACCAAGGTCAACACCATCACCAAGGTCAACACCATCACCAAGGTCAACATCATCACCAAGGTCAACATCATCACCAAGGTCAGCAGCATCAAGGACAACATCATCACCAAGGTCAACATCATCACCAAGGTCAGCAGCATCAAGGACAACAACAAATTTGGTACGGTGGAGGAGCTGGAACTGCAGCGGGAACAGCTGGAATTACAGCTGGAGCAGCGGGTCATGCTGGACATGTGGGACATTAATGAATTACATGAAAAATTCTCTTGTGCGCAAGGGGATTTTTTATTTTGAAGAAAAATATATTTGCATTTTGAAATGTGATATTGAGTAGTAAAACACGAAGTTCATGACCTGTGAATGATAGTACAAAAAAGCTGCTAAGAATATTCCTAGCAGCTGATTCTTTATTATTTTCCTGCGTTTGCTAATGCCTCTTGGCGCTGACGTTCAATTTCAGCGCGAAGTTGTGGTTCTGGTGCTTGCCAGCCTTCTGGTTTTAGAATTTTGCCGTCGCCTTCACGGAATCGAGGTTTTCCATCAGGGAATAGTTTTGCCATGTTTGCGTTGTTTACAATTTCGAATCCTTTATCTGGACGTACGCCCATTTCTGCAAACGTTCCGAATGCAAAGTAAATAAGGTCAATAAGTGCATCATATTGATCTTCAACAGTCGTTGCTTCTAGAAATTCTTCTAGTTCTTCTTGCATAAAACTTGCACGGATTTTTGCGCGCTCTTCTGTTAGTTTTGTTGGAGTATTTGTTACAGGATGTCCGAATTCTTCATGCATTTTTGCAACAAGTTCGAATCCTTTATCTAAACCTTTTTCGTTTGTCATGTTGTTTCATCCTTTCTTACGTTATGCCGAAGTTTATTGTAACATAAGGTAGTTATTAAATAAAAAGAACATCTTATGAGAAATAAGATGTTCGCTCGTTATTCTTCTTTCTTAATTAAAATGGATAAAATAAGATCAATGCCAAACATTCCGATGAGTAGCATTGGTATAACGACAAGTAAATAACGAGTAAAAGAAACATTTTTTAAATATGTATGAGCAAATAAAAAGACGCCGAGAAATAAAATACCGTTTAAAATAGGCTTTACTAATTTTTTAGACATAAGCTCCCCCGTAAATATCCTTTTCTCTATTTAAAAATAAAAACTCCCTTCTCCGTTGTACCATGCCAGAGAGGGGAGTTCAATCATTAACTTATTCAATCACACCAGAATTTGTAATATTTACGGTGTATTTTATTTTAATAGGGACATCTTTATACATTCTTCGCCACTCTTCTAATTTGAATGGACGATAATGTTGTCTATATTTTGCTCCAAGTCCAAGGGGATCAACATTTAGAGATTTAAACTGTTTAATTAGTTTTGTAGCTTTCGCATCTAATTGTTTTTCGACTGACTTAGCTATTTTTGTTGTATTTTTTTTGTTTTCTAAATTAAATTTTCTAGAGAGCTCCTGAATACGAGCTTCCATTTTCACATGAATATAGAAAGAAGGTTTTCCGTTTTTTATGTTTACTTCGTAGGTAGGGACGGAACGGATATTATTAATCATTGCATAGCCAGGATTGGTTTTAAATTCATGTGAGTCTAAGCGGTGCTTTTCTAGTAGTCCTTTGAAAACAAACATATCTTGGTACTTGATTGTTCCAACTAACTTATCCTTTTTTAAGAGACCGATACCAGTAATTTTTATTTTATCTCCATGTTTTTTCAGGATAGGCATATAAGAATCTTGTCCTTCACGGTAGTACCGAAAAGCACCTAAATATAAATTGTCAGTTGGTAAAGGGCCGGTTTCCATATTATGTTCTAACATTTTTTTTATATAAATTGCAACATTATAAGATGTACTGTAT
This sequence comes from Bacillus sp. 41-22, assembly GCF_025809295.1. Classification (NCBI taxonomy): domain Bacteria; kingdom Bacillati; phylum Bacillota; class Bacilli; order Caryophanales; family Bacillaceae; genus Bacillus; species Bacillus sp. 41-22. The sequence continues at coordinate 4,545,226 of NZ_CP084035.1, read as the reverse complement.
TTTCCTTTAAATAGTTCAGTACCACTTCCTTCTAATAGTCCCACATACAGTGAATTACCAATATTCACATCACGAATTAATGTGTCAAAGGAGGTGGATAATCCTTTTTTAGCAACCTTTGTTGTGAATAAGGCAACACGCATTTGACCGCTTGCGAACGGTTGCGAAGATTCTAAAGATGTATCTGCCTTTACTTGTTTTACTGCGTTTCCTGTTCCTTCATAAATTTGAACTTTATTTCCCTTTTTTTGTATGGGGCAAACGAATGTAACTTTTACTTTATTATCTTTTGCTGTATCGAAGACAGTTCCTTGAATGAGTTGAACATCATCAATAATATTTTTTTGTAAGCAACCAGTTAGACTGAAGATACTGATGCAAACAAGAAGTATTAATTTTCTTTTGGTTTTTTCCATTTTCTTTTCACCCACACAATAATAAATAGAATTGGGATGTATACATATATAAGCCAAAAACTAACTTTAGATATATTGCTAATAAAATCATTAATATCATGCCTGTTCGTTAAAAGTTGTGAAACAACTAAGGTGATAAGCATAAAGGCGATTAAAATGCCACGTTGCTTAACACGAAAGATTTCATGAGTTCCTCTAGTAGCGGCCCATAAAGGTAGAATAAAGCTCGTAACAATAACGAGAGCATAAGCGGAAATAGCAATATACTCAAGTCGTTCTATAAAAGGAAGCTTAATAACTTGTGTCATTGAAAGTTGAGACCAAATTGTTTTGAGTAGTTGTTTTTCACTAAAGAAAGTAAAAGCGAGAATAGTACTGAACAAATATAAGCAGTTAGAGAATAATGCCCCATATTGTGCGAATTTATGGGACTTCTCTGGCTCTTTAACAAACGGATAAACCATAAGAAAAATTTCAAACCCTGTCATACTATAAATAGATAGTTTGGCCGCTTTCAAAATATCGGTAAAAGAATGTGAAAACATCGGAAGTAAATTATCCCAATGTGAGAATTTCAAAATAAAAAGACTTAGAAAAAGATATCCTAAGGTTCCACCAACAGAAATGACACAAATTCCTGTAATGACGCGGAAGCCTGATGAAATAATGTAATAACTTATTAAACATATAAAGAATGTGAGCATCCAGGTGGATGCACTAGGAAACATCCATACTTGAATAATTTCGACATATGTTCTAACGACCGAGATACTCACAATAAAAAAATAAGCCATAAAGATGATGCTAATGCCGTTTCCTAGCCATTTCCCAAATGTTTGCCGATGTAAATCAATTAAATTTCCGTTTGTTTCTTTTAATAAGAAATACATCATCCATATAAGAATATGGATACCGATTCCTGTAATTAAAACTCCCATCCAGCCGTCGTATCCAGCTGCCTTTGCAATAATACGAGCGAATCCGAGAACACCAGCACCAAACTGTGCACTGTGAATTAAGAAGAAAACAAAGATGGGAGATATTTGATATTTTTCTTGAACTTTACTCATCAATGCACCTCATTTCTTAATCATCAAAATCCGATCTATGTTTTGTTGAAATTCCTTTTGCTGACTTTTTCACATGCTGTGGTCTCGCTTGTACATCTCTTGTATCAATCATCGTTAATGGAAAACGAATCCATGAATCTTTCATTGATTGTTGTCTAGTTGGATAAAAAAGCGCGTACGGTTTACGTAAAGAAGTTAGTCTGAAAAGATGGGTAAATAAAAAGATAAATCCAAGAGAGATGCCAAATAGACCACCTATTTCTGCAAAGGCGAGAAATGGGAAACGCAGTAAACGAACGGCGTTACCCATTTTATAAATGGGCGTAATAAAGGAAGCTAACGCTGATAAGGCAACGATAATTAATAAAATATTACTCGTTAAACCAGCTTGCACGGACGCTTGCCCGATTACGATACCGCCTACAATACCGAGCGTTTGTCCGACCTTCATAGGTAATCGCGCGCCAGCTTCTCTTAATAAATCAATCGCAAGTTCCAAGAAAAGTGCTTCTATTAAAGGGGGAAATGGTACTTGAGCCCTTGATAAAATCAATGTTTCAAGTAAATCACTCGGAACTAATTCATAATGATAATTCAAAACTGCAACGTATAATGGAGTTGCACAAATTGAGAATAGAACAGCGATCAATCTTAAAATCCTTGAGAATGTAGCGTATAACCAAGAAACGTTATAGTCTTCTGGTGAAATGAAAAAGTCGAAATATGATACAGGTGTTAATAGGACACTTGGAGAACCATCAACAAAAATAGCGATTTTTCCATCAATAAGTGCTTTTGTGACTCTATCAGTGCGTTCTGTATTTATATAGAGTGGGAAAATTGACTTTTCACCCATTAATTCTTGTATATAAGCACTATCGTTAATTTGATCATATTCAAGAGCGCGTAATGATTCCTCTAGAAAATCTACATTATCTTTCTCAGCTAAGTTATTTAAATACATCATAACGACTTTTGTTTTTGAGAACTCTCCGATAATCATTTCTTTTGTTTGTAACTCTAAAACAGGAAGGCGTTTTCTTACTAAATTAATATTCGTATCAATATCCTCTACGAAGCCTTCTTGAGGTCCGATAACGGTTGATTCATTTAATGGAGGAGTTGGTGCACGATAATTATCAATTGCAATATTTGCAAGCATACACTTTTGATCTTGCTGATTTAATTGAATAATTGCATGGCCTTTTAAAACCATGTCCTCAATTTTTTGTAAGTCGTTCGTAATTGTAATACCACTCATCGGAATATGTTCTTTTAATTCTTCTAATGGAGCGCAAGGACGTTCCATTAGAGTAGGCATTAAATACTTTTGCAATTTCTCACCATCAAGTGAAGGCCGATAGTAAGAAATCCAATAAGGCATCGCTTCATCGTCAGATGTGTGGTAATTAACAAAATCACTAGACTGTTTCAGCTTCTCTATTAAATCTTGTAGAGAATGGATATGGTCATTTGCTGGCTTGCTAAAGTCATAAATGCTGTTACTTCCTGAACTTTGCTGTTTGTCTTGAGAAGAACCCTCTTGTTTAGAACTTTGTTGTTTGTTTTGAGAATTATCCTCTTGTTTAGAACTTTGTTGTTTGTTTTGAGAATTATCCTCTTGTTTAGAACTTTGCTGTTTGTTTTGAGAATTATCCTCCTGTTTAGAACTTTGTTGTTTGTTTTGAGAATTATCCTCCTGTTTAGAACTTTGTTGTTTGTTTTGGGAAGAATCCTCTTGTTTAGAATTTTGCTGTTTGCTTTGAGAAGAATCCTCTTGTTTAGAATTTTGTTGTTTGTTTTGAGAAGAATTTTCTTGTTTAGAATTCTGCTGCTTGTTTTGAGAAGAATCTTCTTGTTTAGAATTTTGTTGCTTGTTTTGAGAAGAATCTTCTTGTTTAGAATTTTGTTGTTTGTTTTGAGAAGAATCTTCTTGTTTAGAATTTTGCTGTTTGTTTTGAGAAGAATCCTCAGTTTGTTCCGTACTTTTTGGCTCGCCATTCTTATCTTTGTTATGTTCCTTTTGATCATCCAGCTGTTGTTTCGAATCATCTGTCTCTTTTGTATTTGAGTTTTTTTTCTTACGTAACCAATTCCAAATCATATGTATGCCCTCTTTGATCTTGTAATATAGTGCTATTTTGTGGCTAATTTTGTATATTATTCATTTATTTATGAAAAGAAGGAGGAGATTGGTTTGTATAGAAAAAATCCTTTAGTAAGCAGTTCATAATATGACGGGAAGAAGGCGAGTCTGTGCAAATTGTAAAAAAGGAGAAGTTTGTTTTAAAAGAATTTGTGTTTGAAAATGGTAGGGAGATTCCTGTTCAAATGGGGTATGAGACGTATGGTGCTTTAAATAGAGAAAGATCAAATGCGATTTTGGTTTGTCACTATTTTAGTGCAACAAGTCATGCGGCAGGAAAATATACAGAGTATGATGAGGAAGCTGGTTGGTGGGATGGATTAATTGGACCAGGGAAAGCAATTGATACAAATAAATATTTCGTTATATGTACTGATAACCTTTGTAATGTACAGGTCAAGAACCCCTACGTAATTACAACGGGACCAAAATCGATAAATCCGATGACTGGCTTTGAGTATGCGATGGATTTTCCAGTCTTCACATTTTTAGATGTAGCACGTATGCAATATGAGTTAATAAAAGATATGGGGATTGCTAGGCTACATGCTGTAATGGGACCGTCGGCAGGTGGGATGATTGCGCAGCAATGGGCTGTTCACTATCCTCATATGGTAGAGCGAGTGATTGGAGTTATTACGAATCCACAAAATCCAATTATAACGTCGGGAAATGTAGCGCAAAATGCGATTGAAGCAATTCAGCTTGATCCAAACTGGAAAGGTGGAAAGTATGGAGAAGAGCAGCCAACGAAGGGTCTTCATTTAGCAAATCGAATGATGTTTATGAATGCGTTTGATGAACATTTTTATGAAACGGCATTCCCGCGGAACAGTATAGAAATGGCACCTTATCAGGAATTTTCTGCATTAACATCATTTGAGAAAGAGATTAATAAAGTGACATGCAAAAGTATAGATTTAGTAGATGCAAATTCGTGGATGTACACTGCGAAAGCAGTCTTATTACATGATATTGCGCATGGATTTTCTTCTTTAGAAGAGGCTCTTTCTAATATAGAAGCGAATGTACTCATGATTCCGTGCAAACAAGATTTACTTCAGCCACCTCGTTATAATTATAAAATGGTAGACATTTTGCAAAAGCAAGGGAAGTACGCAGAAGTATATGAGATAGAAAGCATAAATGGGCATATGGCAGGAGCGTTAGATGTTCATTTATTTGAAAAGAAAATTTATGAGTTTTTAAACCGGAAAGTATCTAGTTTTGTGTAGGAAATAATTAATATGGAAAGGTGCATGATTTATAGTAGGCACCTTTTTTTACATGATTTGCAGACGGAAAATATATGAAGCGATTGATAAACCGAAGAAAGCTATACTAAGTAATAGAAATAAGAATGACATTTCTTGAGGGGATTTTATCTTTTTATTATTTTTCATACTAAGAGCAATAACTGCAAAAACTAAGAAAATGATGCCCATAATGAAAAGAAAAAGTGTCATTTTAACTGGCTCCTTTCATCAAACAAGTATATTGAGGATACAATGCGTCAGTTATGTTTGTAAAGAATAAGTTTTGCTGGAAAATTGAGAAATAAATGTTCCATTCTTTGCGTTCCTTCCTTCGCGTGCTAAAATTGATGAGAAATGATTGTTTAAAGAAGAAACTGAAGGTTTTATTGTATATAAGGAGGAACTACATATGACAGAAGTAAAAACAATTACTACAGAAGAAGTGCAAGAGCGTTTAGAAAATGGAGAAACATTATTTTTAGTAGATGTAAGGGAAGATGAAGAAGTAGCGGCAGGGAAAATTCCAGAGGCTGTACATATTAAAATGGGCGATATTCCAAATAAAGTGGATTTCTTTGAGAAAGAGAATGAATATATCTTTATTTGCCGTTCGGGAATGCGTAGTGAAAATGTATGCCATTATTTAAATGAGCAAGGATTTAAAACAGTGAATATGGTTGGCGGTATGCTTCAATATGAAGGTGAAACGAAATAGTTAATTGTTAAAAACTTGAAACGAGTCTGTTTCAAGTTTTTTTCTTTTGCATACAGTGTATAAAGTGAAACTTTAATCAGTGGGGATTTTGTTCATCCCGACTGATTATTAGCCTTCACCAATCGGGCGTTTACGGGCAGCCCGACTCTCACCTAATTTCTTTGCTCCAGCCAAATTTTGAGGTGGGAGTCTTACTGCCCGCAAATAGTGGGATAAAAGGGGGATAGGTAAATGGGGATTAACATGCGTAAAGTAAAAATTATAAATAATACAGGAGCTGTTAATGTCGGTGACTGTTATGATATCTCACCTTTAGCTGTGGCAAAAATATATGCTGGTGCTGGAGGATCGAGTGCGGCTATTTTTTTAAATGGGAAACGACAGCCAGAAGCTGTGATTAGAACATCAGTGTTTCTTCCGCCATTAGCGACGAGTACACGTACATTAGGTGCATAAAGGAAAGGTAGAGTGTAAGTATGCCTGCACGTATTAAAGAATTTATTATCGTTAATAATACTGGGAATATATTTACAGGTGACAATTTGAGTGATACTTCATTTACTGCTACGAAATCGTATAGTGGTTCAACGGGTTGCACTTGGATTGATGTTGTTACAGTAATAGGGACGGAGACGAAGCTTTGTTTACAGCCAGGAGATTCGGTGACGACAACATATACACGGGGTACCCCTGCTGGTACTTTAACAGGAACAAATATGGGGCAAAGTGTAAATGTATCGGGTATAGCGCAAGCTGTCCCTAATACAGATAATATGGATTCAACAGCTGGACTCCCCTAGGAAATTAGGGGAGTTTTTATTAATTTAATTAAAAAATTCACTTCATAAAATAAATTAGAGTCTAATAAAAGTAGTCTTGGAGATTGCTTTTGTAAATAGATTAAAAAGAAGAGTTTTGTTTCATGTAAAAAGATGGTTTGTAGGTGGTGAAAATGTGAAAGAGCGTGATAATAAAGGGAAACAACATTCGTTAAACTCTAATTTTAGAATTCCACCAGAACTTATTGGGCCTACTTTTCCTCCTGTTCCAACTGGATTTACGGGTATAGGGATTACAGGCCCAACAGGTCCACAAGGTCCAACGGGCCCTCAAGGACCAAGAGGATTTCAAGGTCCGATGGGAGAGATGGGACCGACAGGACCGCAAGGAGTGCAAGGGATTCAAGGGCCAGCTGGACAAATAGGAGCAACAGGACCAGAAGGACAACAAGGGCCTGAGGGATTTAGGGGACCAGTAGGAGCAACGGGAGCAACAGGTTTGCAGGGCGTGCAAGGAATTCAAGGTCCAATTGGTCCAACCGGAGCGACTGGGGCACAAGGTATACAGGGGATACAGGGATTACAGGGGCCGATTGGAGCTACTGGTCCAGAGGGACCTCAAGGAATTCAAGGAGTGCAAGGGGTACCGGGTGCAACTGGCCCCCAAGGAGTGCAAGGGCTTATTGGTCCACAAGGGACGAGTGGAAGTACAGGGGTAACTGGAGCAACTGGTCAGGGGGTTACAGGCCCAACAGGAATTACAGGTTCAACAGGGGGAACCGGTCCGTCAGGAGGACCTCCTGGCCCAACAGGTCCAACTGGTGCAACAGGTCCAGGAGGCGGACCGAGTGGAAGTACGGGAGTAACTGGATCGACAGGAAATACTGGGGCGACAGGAAGTACAGGAGTAGCTGGTGCAACAGGTCCGACGGGAAGTACAGGAGCAACTGGGATACAGGGCTCACAAGGAATACAAGGGATCCAAGGGCCACTTGGACCAACAGGACCAGAAGGTCCGCAGGGGATTCAAGGTATTCCTGGTCCGACTGGAATAATGGGAGAACAAGGAATACAAGGAGTACAAGGGATTCAAGGGATAACGGGAGCGACGGGAGATCAAGGAACACAAGGTATACAGGGGGCTATAGGACCTCAAGGAGTGACAGGAGCAACAGGAGAGCAAGGGCCTCAAGGAATACAAGGAGTACAAGGTCCAATAGGAGCAACAGGTCCACAAGGAATACAAGGAATCCAAGGACCGATGGGTGAATTGGGGCCAACAGGTCCAGAAGGTCCAGAAGGACTGCAGGGCCCGCAAGGAATACAAGGAGTACAAGGTCCAATTGGTCCAACGGGGCCAGAGGGACAGCAAGGAATACAAGGACCGGTGGGACCGGTAGGTGCAACAGGTCCAGAAGGTCAGCAAGGTATACAGGGAGTGCAAGGTATACAGGGGACGACGGGAGCGACAGGAGCACAAGGGATTCAAGGAATACAAGGGATACAAGGACAAATTGGTCCAACAGGGCCAGAGGGTCCACAAGGAGTGCAAGGTCCTCAAGGTACAATTGGCCCAACAGGGCCAATGGGGCCACAGGGAGTGCAAGGAATACAAGGAGAAATAGGTGCGACGGGAGCGCAAGGTGTTCAAGGTCCACAAGGAATACAAGGAATCCAAGGTCCGACGGGAGTAACCGGAGATACAGGGGCAACGGGAGCGACTGGTGAGGGAACTACAGGCCCAACGGGCGTAACAGGCTCAACAGGGGTAACAGGACCTTCCGGAGGGCCAGCAGGGCCGAGTGGTCCAACAGGTCCGTCGGGACCAACAGGAGTGACAGGTCCATCCGGTGGACCACCTGGTCCGACAGGAGCGACAGGTGTAACGGGAGGAGTAGGAGATACGGGAGCAACAGGGGCGACGGGTGTGACCGGAGCAACTGGAGATATAGGAGCAACCGGAGTGACGGGTTTACAGGGCCCACAAGGAATACAAGGAGTACAAGGAGACATAGGCCCAACCGGTCCGCAAGGTGTTCAAGGTCCACAAGGGATCCAAGGTATAACGGGAGCAACGGGAGATCAAGGGCCGCAAGGAATTCAAGGCCCGCAAGGAATCCAAGGTCCAACAGGTCCTCAAGGAATCCAAGGAGGTCAAGGCCCACAAGGGATACAAGGGGCAACAGGTGCAACCGGAGCACAAGGCCCACAGGGAATTCAAGGGATACAAGGAGTGCAAGGTCCGACTGGTCCACAAGGCCCAACCGGAATACAAGGTGTGCAAGGAGAAATAGGTCCAACAGGTCCGCAAGGTGTGCAAGGTTTACAAGGTCCACAAGGACCAACCGGGGACACAGGTCCAACAGGCCCACAAGGCCCACAAGGAATTCAAGGTCCAACGGGAGCAACAGGAGCGACAGGTTCACAAGGAATTCAAGGTCCAACGGGGGCAACAGGAGCGACAGGTTCACAAGGAATCCAAGGTCCAACGGGAGCAACGGGAGCAACAGGAGCAACAGGAGCGACCGGGGTGACTGGAGTTAGTACAACTGCAACGTATTCCTTTGCAAATAATACTTCAGGAAGTGCTATTTCCGTGTTGTTAGGCGGTACGAATATACCATTACCGAACAATCAAAATATTGGACCGGGAATAACAGTTAGTGGTGGAAATACTGTGTTTACCGTTACAAATGCAGGTAATTATTATATAGCCTACACAATTAATATAACGGCAGCTTTACTTGTAAGTTCGCGTATAACTGTAAATGGAAGTCCGCTAGCAGGAACAATAAATTCACCGGCAGTGGCTACAGGTGAATTTAATGCGACAATTATTAGTAATTTAGCTGCGGGCTCTGCTATTAGTTTACAGTTATTTGGATTACTTGCAGTGGCTACATTATCTACGACAACGCCAGGAGCTACTCTAACTATTATTAGATTAAGTTAATAAGCAAAAAAACCTTGGAACTTTTATGTTTCAAGGTTTTTTATCCCTCTATTTGTGGGCTAATAATCAGTGGGGATGGACAAAACCCCCACTGATTAAAGTTTCACTTTATTCACTTGAGCAAAAACATCGCGGTTCAAAAATATATTATAATAGAATGAAGAGAGGTATAAATTTGGCAGAAAGGGAGAGTGGCGATGCAGGAGAAGGTTAAAGATTTTTTCGGACGCCCACTTCAAGATTTACGCATCTCTGTCATTGATCGTTGTAATTTACGGTGTACGTATTGTATGCCAGCCGAAGTGTTTGGTCCTGATTATGCTTTTTTGAAAGATGAGTTTTTACTGACATTTGATGAAATAGAGCGATTAGCAAAAGTATTTGTTAGCATCGGTGTACGGAAAATTAGACTTACTGGTGGCGAACCCTTGCTCCGTAAGGACTTAGCAAAACTTATCGAACGTCTCGTGAAAATTGACGGTTTAGTAGATATAGGATTAACGACAAATGCGATTCATTTAACGAAGCAAGCGAAGGCGTTAAAAGAAGCTGGGTTACACCGAGTAAATGTTAGTTTGGATGCGATAGATGATAATGTGTTCCGCGCAATTAATGGCCGGAATATGAATACGAAGCCAGTGTTAAAAGGAATTATGGCAGCGAAAGAAGCAGGCCTTGAAGTGAAAGTAAATATGGTTGTAAAAAAAGGAATGAATGATCATCAAGTACTTCCGGTTGCTACGTATTTTAAAGAACAAGGAATCACGCTTAGATTTATTGAGTTTATGGATGTTGGCAGTACGAATGGATGGAATTTTGATCAAGTTATTACGAAACGAGAATTAATTGATATGATTCATGGGGTGTATCCAATTGAGCCAGCTGAAGCTCATTATTTTGGTGAGGTTGCGAAGCGGTATCGATACGTTGGAACGAATGTAGAGGTTGGTTTTATTACCTCCGTTTCTGAGTCATTTTGTTCTTCTTGTACGAGAGCAAGAATTTCGGCAGATGGAAAGTTTTATACTTGCTTGTTTGCGACAGAAGGAATGGATTTAAGGAAACTTCTCAGGGAAAACCTTTCGGATAATGAGTTATTAAAAGCTATACAATATGTATGGGAGAATAGAAAAGATCGATATTCAGATGAACGGACAGAAGAAAGTGCGAAAAATCGTCCGAAAATTGAAATGTCTTATATAGGAGGATAAGAAAGGGGGATGTCGTATGCAAGAGCGATATTCAAGACAAATGTTATTTTCTGGTGTTGGGGAAGAAGGGCAACGGAAAATAAGAGGGAAGCACGTGCTCGTCATCGGTGCTGGTGCGCTCGGAGCAGCGAATGCAGAAGCAATTGTTAGAGCAGGTGTTGGAAAAATTACAATTGCGGATCGTGATTATGTAGAATGGAGTAATTTACAAAGGCAACAATTATATACAGAAGAAGATGCGAAGCATTATAAGCCGAAAGCAATAGCGGCAGCAGAACATTTAAAGGCAATTAATTCCGAAGTAGAAATTGTACCGGTTGTGACTGATGTAACGGTGCAAGAAATGGAAGAGTTAATTAAAGGTGTAGATTTAATATTAGATGCGACAGACAATTTTGAAACGCGCCTTCTTATTAATGATATATCCCAGATGTATAACGTTCCATGGATATACGGAGGATGTGTTGGAAGTTACGGAGTAACTTATACAATCTTGCCAGGAAAAACGCCGTGTTTTCGATGTTTAATGGAACATCCGGCGAGCGGAGCGACATGTGATACGGCCGGTATTATACAGCCAGCAGTGCAATTAGTAGTTGCACATCAAATAACGGAAGCCTTGAAAATATTAGTAGAAGATTTTGAGGCACTTCGTGAAACGATGCTATCATTTGATCTTTGGAATAATCAACAGATGGCATTTAAAGTGAATAGGCAGAAAAAGGATACATGTTTATCCTGTGGAAAGTTACGTACATATCCGAGTTTAACATTTGAAGCACAAACGAAAACAGAAGTATTATGTGGGCGAAATACAGTTCAAATCCGTCCAGGTGTGCGTCAGGGTTTTAATTTAGAAGAAATTAAAAAGCGCTTACAAAAAAGTGTGGATGTAAAAGCAACGCCGTATTTATTATCATTTCCAGTGGAAGAATATCGTTTTGTTTTATTTACAGATGGCAGGGCGTTTATTCATGGTACGAATGATATGAATGTTGCGAAACGACTATATGCAAGATATATAGGTTGAACCTAAAGGGGAATCCTTTAGGTTCAACTGGAAAAGGTAGGATTAAGAATTTCTAATATAATCTCCATTTTTTCCGCCCGTTTTTTCAAGTAAGTACGTTTCGCCAATAATCATACCCTTATCAACGGCTTTACACATGTCATATACAGTAAGAGCGGTAGCGGAAGCAGCTGTTAAAGCTTCCATCTCAACGCCGGTACTACCTTCTGTTTTAACTTTTACTTCAATAAGTAGCCGATATTGTTCTTCTGACTGTTTCCAATCGAAAGAGACGTCAACACCTTTTAATAATAAAGGATGGCACATTGGGATAATATCAGAAGTACGTTTTGCAGCCATAATACCTGCGATTTGTGCGACGGCTAATACGTCACCTTTACCAATTTCATTGTGAGAGATTTTATCAAAAATTTCTTTTGTAACGAGAATGCTAGAGCATGCTATTGCTGTTCGAACGGTTATTTTTTTGTCACTTATATCAACCATTTTAGCGCGCCCTTGGTCGTTGAAATGTGTGAATGAAGACATGGAATTCCTCCTTGAAGTAATTGCGATTTAATATATAAAGTGTAATCGAGATTAGATATTTTGCAAATATGAGGTGAGAAACAATGGTAGAAAAACGAATCCCGATTCAAGTTGCTAAGGCTGTAGAGCGGGTTATGAAATATGCTAAGCATGGTGAAGTAGAAGAAGTTTCTATTACAGAAAGTTATGGGAGGATTCTTGGAGAGGATGTTGTCTCAGATCACGACGTTCCTCACTTTGATCGTTCTCCTTACGATGGTTTCGCAATTCGAGCAGAAGACACGAAGGAAGCGAGTCAAGAGCAGCCGATTGAATTTGAAGTAATAGGAGAGATCGGAGCAGGATCTGTTTTTACAGAAGAAGTAGGGGCTTTTCAGGCGGTTCGTATTATGACAGGAGCAGCTATTCCAGAAGATTGCAATGCAGTCGTAATGCTAGAACTGACGGAAGGATTCGAGAGGAACGAAAGTACATATATGAAGTTAAAACGTCCTTTCCAAAACGGTGACAATGTGTCATTTAAAGGAGAAGATATAAAACAAAATCAAGTCCTCGTTAAGAAAGGTGTTGTAATCAATCCAGGTGTTGCCGCATTATTAGCGACGTTTGGATATAGCACTGTGAAAGTTGTAAAACAGCCTGTTGTCGGTATTGTAACGACAGGAAGTGAATTACTAGAAGTGCATGAGGCGTTAGAGCCAGGGAAAATTAGAAATAGTAACTCTTACATGATTGCCGCTCAAATTATGAAAGCTGGCGGGAAAGTGCGTTACTATGGACAACTTGCCGATGAGTTAGATGCATGTTTTACAGCTGTTAAATCAGCGATGGATGAGGTTGATATTTTAATTACAACGGGCGGTGTTTCAGTAGGGGATTACGACTATTTGCCAGCTATTTATGAAAGGTTACAGGCGAATGTACTCTTTAATAAAATAGCGATGAGACCGGGGAGTGTAACGACAGTAGCTGAAGTTGATGGAAAGCTACTCTTTGGTTTATCAGGTAATCCGTCAGCTTGTTATGTAGGTTTCGAATTATTTGTGCATCCAATTATGAAAACGTATTTGCATGTGAAGGAGCCTCACGTATATAGAACTGATGCTATTTTACAAAAAGATTTCCCGAAACCAAATCCGTTTACTCGTTTTGTAAGAGCAAAAGCGAGTATTGTTAATGGGGCACTACAAGCGATGCCAGTCGGTTTAGATAAATCGAGTGCAGTCTCTTCACTTGCGGATGCAAATGCTTTTATCGTGCTGCCTGGAGGAACGAGAGGATTTGAAGCAGGAATGAAAGTGTCTGTATTATTGTTAGAATGCTCTGAGGGAAGTGATTGGCCGTGGACAAAGCCTCTTCAATCTTACAAATAGTAGGGTATCAAAATAGCGGGAAAACAACACTTGTAGAGAAGATGGTGCATGCATTAACTGAAAGAGAAATGAAGGTTGCTACAATTAAACATCATGGTCACGGGGGCTTTCCTGAAGTAGCGCAAAAAGATAGTGAAAGACACAGAAAAGCTGGTGCTGTAGTAAGTAGTGTAGAAGGTGCCGGATTACTATCTTTGTCCTCTTTGCGAGATGAATGGTCCTTGCAAGAAATTATCCGCTTGTACGAATTTTTTGAAGTAGATACGATTTTAATAGAGGGCTATAAAGCTGAGAACTATCCGAAAGTAGTGTTACTTCGTTCTGCGGAAGACGCTGAACTTTTACATAAAGTAGAAAATATAGCGGCAGTTATTACGTGGTATGATGCTTCGTCAAATGTACGAGAAGAATATAAAGTATTTCATATAACAGAAGAAAAATTGTATATAGACTGGTTTTTACAAACGGCTAGGGGTGCAAAATGATAAATACGTATTATGAAGTAATTGATACAGAAATCTCGATTGAAGAGGTGACAAAGAAAGTAGTTCGCCGTGAATGTGGTGCTGTTACAACATTTATCGGGACAGTTAGGGAGTTTACGAAAGGGCGTCGTACACTATACTTAGAGTATGTAGCTTATAAGACGATGGCAGAAAAGATGCTACAGAAAATTGGGTCAGAAGTGAAGGAGAAGTGGCCCGGTACACATGTTGCGATTACGCATCGCATCGGCACGCTGCAAATTTCTGATATAGCGGTTGTTGTTGCTGTATCAACGCCTCATCGCAAAGAGGCTTATGAAGCGAATGAATATATTATGGAGCGTATTAAGCAAATTGTTCCAATTTGGAAAAAGGAGTTTTGGGAAGATGGTGACTCATGGATTGGTGACCAATTAGAAAAAACACCATATCCAGCAGGAGAGCCTGGGAAGGAGTTATAAATATGATTCGAGTATTGTTATTTGCGAACTTGCAAGAAGAAGCAGGAACGAGTGAATTACAAATAGAGAAAGAAAATATTACTGTTGCAGAGTTAAAAGATATTGTTGCGAAAGAATATAATGTACCAGTGTCAGCGCCAATTATGGTTGCGATTAATGAAGAGTACGCAAATGAAGATGACACGATACACACTGGTGATGTAGTTGCACTAATACCACCAGTGAGTGGTGGTTAATATTGGATTTATGCTATAAAAAACGACTTTCCTAAATAGGGAAAGTCGTTTTTTTATGGCATTTTGGAGAACACTATCTTATAGGAAAAGGAGGAAGTTATGAAAAAGATATGTGTAATGATTGCAATGATATGTTCTGTTTTTTTCTTTTCTCCAAGCAATTCTTTGGCAAAGGAATCGACGGAACAGCTTTTAGAAAGTGCGTTACTGAATCGATATTACTCGGTTATAAGGCAAGTGACAGAAGATCAATATGAATGTGACTCAGTTACAAATATAAAGCGTCTAGGCAAGAAAGATGAGTTTGTTCCTAGGTTTGAAGTTACGATACAATTTCTTACATTTCAAGGGGCACATAATCCGCCGAATGATAAAGTTACACTTACTTTGGAAGACAATTTAGATCACATAAAGATAAAGAAAGTGGAGCGAGAAAAGAATGTTTCTGGTGCTATTGTAGAAAAGATTTGTGCACGAAAAAACGAAAAAATAAAAGCTCACTCTAATGATTTAGAGCGATAACCTATGACATTTTGTAGAGAAAGGTAATGAGCGATGGATATACTTTTAGCGATTTTACCAGCTATATTTTGGGGGAGTATTGTGCTATTTAACGTGAAACTGGGTGGGGGACCGTATAGTCAAACGCTCGGTACAACGTTCGGTGCACTTATCTTCTCAATTGTTGTTTATATTTTTATGAAGCCGGTATTAACTCCGACCGTTATTGGAGTTGGAATTGTATCTGGCTTATTTTGGGCACTTGGTCAAGCGAATCAATTAAAAAGTATTGATTTAATGGGTGTTTCTAGAACGATGCCGATTTCAACAGGGCTTCAATTAGTCGCAACAACATTATTTGGGGTTATCGTGTTTCATGAATGGTCAACGACGATATCGGTCGTTCTTGGAGTTTTGGCGCTCGTTTGTATTATTATCGGGGTTATTTTAACATCGCTTCAAAGTAAAGAAGAGAAGAATGCAGAGCAAGCAGGAAATTTTAAAAAAGGAATTATTATTTTATTAATTTCAACAGTCGGTTATTTAGTTTACGTAGTAGTTATCCGGTTATTTAACGTGAACGGTTGGTCGGCTTTATTACCACAAGCGGTCGGTATGGTATTAGGCGGGATTTTACTCACATTTAAACATCATCCATTCAATAAATATGCGATTCGAAATATTCTTCCAGGATTGATTTGGGCAGCTGGAAATATGTTTTTATTCATTTCGCAGCCAAGAGTTGGGGTCGCAACAAGCTTTTCCCTTTCACAAATGGGAATTATTATTTCGACGCTTGGCGGGATTTTTATATTAGGTGAAAGGAAAACGAAGCGTCAATTAATTGGGATTGTTATTGGTATCGTTTTTATCATTGCAGCTGGAATTATGCTGGGGATTGCGAAAGGTTAAGGAGGTATTAAAATGTATAGCGATTTAGAAGGGAAAGTCGTCGTTATTACAGGATCAGCAACTGGTCTTGGAAGAGCCATGGGAGTAAGATTTGCTAAAGAGAAGGCGAAAGTTGTTATTAACTATCGCTCAAGAGAGTCAGAAGCGAACGATGTATTAGAAGAAATAAAAAAGGTAGGTGGAGAAGCGATTGCTGTAAAAGGTGATGTGACGGTCGAGGCAGATGTTGTGAATCTCATTCAATCTGCTGTGAAAGAGTTTGGTACGCTCGACGTTATGATTAATAATGCAGGGATAGAAAACGCGGTACCGTCGCATGAAATGCCGTTAGAGGATTGGAATAAAGTAATTCATACAAATTTAACAGGTGCTTTTTTAGGAAGTCGTGAAGCGATTAAATATTTTGTGGAACACGATATTAAAGGTTCGGTTATTAATATGTCTAGTGTTCATGAGAAAATCCCGTGGCCATTATTTGTGCATTATGCGGCTAGTAAGGGAGGGATTAAGCTTATGACAGAAACGTTAGCGTTAGAATATGCACCAAAAGGTATTCGGGTAAATAATATTGGTCCTGGTGCAATTAATACGCCAATTAATGCTGAAAAATTTGCTGACCCGAAAAAACGTGACGACGTAGAAAGTATGATTCCAATGGGGTACATTGGAAAACCTGAAGAAATCGCAGCAGTAGCAACGTGGCTCGCTTCAGCAGAGGCAAGTTACGTAACTGGAATTACGTTATTTGCAGATGGTGGAATGACTCTATACCCATCGTTTCAAGCGGGGCGTGGGTAATATGAAAAGCCAAAGAGATTTAACTCTTTGGCCTTTTTTACGCAAAAAAAAATAGCGGTCGGCTATTTTTAAAATTAATGATTGATTGTATCTTGAAGAAATTCTGTTGCTTGATGTTCTGAAACATTCTGTACGAGCGCAACTTCACTAATAACCATTTTACGCGCATTATCTAGCATTTGTTTTTCGCTCGCATTTAATGCTCTTTCTTTATTGCGACGAAGTAAATCACGAACAACTTCTGCACTATCTTGAAGATTGCCGTTCTTCATTTTTTCCATATTCATTGTATATCTTTGTTTCCAAGAGAGTGAGGGGTCTGATTCCCCATGATGAAATTCAAGAAGTATACCATCTAACGTACCTTTATCGACGATATAACGTATACCTGATTTTTGTAATTGATTCATCGGAAGCATTACTTGCATATCTTTACTAATGATGCGTATAACACAATATTGACGCGTAGTGCCTAATATTTCTTTCTCTTCAATTGCTTCGATGATTCCTGCACCGTGCATTGGATAAACGATTTTATCACCAATTTGAAACAAATCATCCACCTCCGTATGTGGTAACTACTTTTAATGATAACATACTAGGATAAAAATGTCAAATTTTATATAATATCACATCTGATATGCTGTAGTCAATATATAAAAGTCGTTTTTTTGCTCTTATAAGTTGAATAAATAGGGGGGATTTTTTTAGAAAAATAGTACAGGCGCAGAAAGAGGGCATATCCACTTATTTTTAAGCATAAAATATAAAATCGCTAATACAATATACCTAAATCCGTTCTTTGCAAGGGAGGGAGAGAAGGTGGGGCGCACAATTAGAATTGATATTACAAATAAAGTTGTAGCTAAATTTAGGCAAGATTATTTGGAATTATATACGAGTAAGTTTATGATAGGTAAGTTTTATGTCTATACTGAAGATAAACAATATGTGTTAGAAGACGGATATATATATGAAGATGGAAAGTTTTATCGCATCATAGATACGCACCGTGGCAATAAACAAGCGGCGGAGGGCTGCGATCTAGGATGGTGTTAACATGATTCGTGTGAAAGTGTTTGATGAAAGTCATGAAAAAGACTTAGAAGACGCTGTAAATGTATTTTTGAAAAAAATTGATGATAGTAACTTTGTAGATATTAAGTACCAAGTCGGTGTTTCTATTAACGATGACGAAAACCAAATTTATTGTTTTTCAGCAATGATCGTTTATAAAACATAAAAAAGAGCTGGGTGAGCCAGCTCTTTTTTATGTTTTATGTTGGGACAACATGTGTCGGTAATACGTTCATAATAGATTGAGTTGTGCCTAATTTCTTTGTCGCTAAAAGAGGCGCCCCTGTTTCATGGTTTTGGGCATCTGTACACATACCAAGGTGATAACGATCACCTAAAAATGGATCAATATAAAAACCGTTTTTAAAAACTTTATCATTCGGGTGTTTTTCATGGTGAATTTCAGAACAGTTAATGCAATAGAACATAGCTTTCATCTCCTTTTTATTTTTGTTTGAAAAAGTGGGTTGGTAGTCATTTCGCTCCTAAGGAAATGTTGAGGAGAAGAGAAATAACTACCTACCCAAATGGCGGGCATACTCCTTCTGATTTTTACATATCTCGCGTATTGTCCCCGAGGGAAGGAGGAGAGACGAAGTACAGATGAGATAAGTTAGGCGCTTCTCTCAATAGGAGTGATAGAGTTTCATATTGAGGGAATTTTCTATTTTTCATTGCCTTTGTGAGTATATTATGAAGGAATGGTGAGAGGGTGTTTGTCCTGTTGAAAAAATGTTGAGAATTTCTCAACAGTGAAAAAGAGTCTTTCTTGACATGAAACCAAAAGGTGTTATATTGTTAATATGAAACTAAAAGGTGTTATATTTTAATGCCGAATAAAGGAGATATAAATGGAACAACAAAATACATTAAATGATATTAAACAAACAATCGTTTTTAACGCGCCTATTCAAAAAGTATGGAATGTAGTATCGACTGCAGAAGGAATTGCGTCATGGTTTATGCCAAATGATTTCGAATTGGCGGTAGGACATGAGTTTCATGTGCAATCACCTTTCGGACCATCACCATGTAAAGTGTTAGAGATTGATGAGCCGAATTATTTATCTTTCTCATGGGAAACAGATGGCTGGGTTGTTTCATTTAATTTGAAAGACCTAGGAGATAATAAAACAGAATTTACGTTAATTCACGGCGGCTGGAAACATCCTGATGAAATCCTTCCGAAAGCGAATGCGAAGAGCTCTATTATTCGCGATAGAATGAATGGTGGCTGGGTAGCGATTGTAAATGAAAAACTGAAAAAGGTTGTCGAAGGTTAAGT
The DNA here is from genome assembly GCF_025809295.1 of Bacillus sp. 41-22. Taxonomy (NCBI): domain Bacteria; kingdom Bacillati; phylum Bacillota; class Bacilli; order Caryophanales; family Bacillaceae; genus Bacillus; species Bacillus sp. 41-22. Next base: position 4,525,994 of record NZ_CP084035.1, on the reverse strand, counting down.
GTCCTCGTCAGCAGCGAAATATGATGTATTTCAAGCAATTGCTGATCCAACCCGCCGAGAAGTGTTACGGTTATTAAGTGATAAAGAGTTACCAATTTCAAAAATAACGGATCATTTTCCGATGAGCCGTACTGCAGTTGTAAAGCACCTTCATATTCTTTCAGAAGCGAATTTAGTGAGTGGAAGAAAGAGTGGAAGAGAGAAGATATATCGTTTGCACCCAGAACCATTAGAGGAATTACAGCAGTGGCTCTCGTACTATGAACGATTTTGGGATAATAAATTGTCCGTGCTTAAACATATTGTGGAGAATGAAGAGTAGATTTTATGCAAAAAGGATGACCAAAATGGTCATCCTTTTTTTATTGTTCACTTGTTTGTTTAGCTGGCTTTAATAGGATCCAAGCGATAATTAATGTGAATACCGCTAATACGAAAGTGCTCATATAAATGACGTGTACACTTGATGCTAATGCGGATTGTGACTCGGTTGCTACGTTTGCTGTAGCCCCTCCATGTCCGCCAGAAGAAACAAGATCAAGGTTTTTAATGCCACGTGCATGAATCATCGTATTGAAGATCGTTCCGAAGATTGCAGCTCCTAGTGTTTGACTAAATGTATTAATAAATGTATTTAAACCAACTGCCGTTCCGCGCGTATGGGCCGGTACAGCTGCTTGAATTGTTACCATGTAAATTGGTGTAACAAGCCCCATTCCTAAGCCGAATAATCCGACTGCAACATAAATAAGGAATGATGGTGAATCTGTTGATAATGTAAATAATAAGAAAGTAGCAACTGATAAAATGCTAGCTCCAAGTAAAATAATTTGTTTCGTTTGTAACTTACCAACTAAGTTACCGGAGAACATAGCACCGAATGTCCACATAACAGGAATCGGCATTAAAATGAGTCCAGCCTCTGTCGCATTTTTTCCTAAAACACCTTGGCTCCAAATTGGAAGATACACTGTAATACTAATAATCATTGCGCCAGCAATAAGTGTTAGTATGTTTATTGTAGATAATGTACGGTTAGAGAAAAGTGCTAGCGGAATTAATGGCTCCGGAGACTTTTTCTCGATGTATAAGAAAATAATGAATGAAACAGCGGCAAAGATTAATAGGCCGATAATTGAAATGTCTCCCCAGTTTTGCTTACTGCTACCTGTTAATAATGCGTATAGTAAAGCAATTGTACTTAATGAGAAAACTGTCGCACCAAGATAGTCGATATGTTGCTTAGCGGCGGACTTAACAGATTCCTTATAAGAAGTGGCAAACATTAAGCAAGCGATAATTCCAAAAGGAACGTTTAAGAAGAAAATATAGCGCCAAGAAAGAGAATCGACTAAAAATCCACCTACTAACGGCCCAATAACACCAGATACACCCCAAACGGCACTCATCCAGCCTTGTGCTTTCGCGCGGTCTTTCGCTTCGCTATATAGATCTCCAATAATCGTCATTGTGATCGGCATAACAGCACCAGCCCCTATACCTTGAAGAGCACGGAAGAAGATTAATTGTTCCATTGATGTAACGACTCCGCAAAGTGCAGAACCGATTAAGAAGATTGTTGCTCCGATGAGCAGAACTTTTTTACGGCCGAATAAATCAGCTAGCTTTCCGTATATTGGAGTCGAAACAGCTGTTGCAAGCATATAGATTGCATATACCCAACTAACAAGTTCGACACCTGACAAATCACTCGTTATACGAGGGATCGCTGTACTAACAATCGTTCCTTCTACCGCAGAAAGAAACGTCATTAGCATTAAAGACATCATGACTTTTTTTCTCATTTGTTTTCCCCTTACCCTTTTTCGAATATTCAACAATATAAAATATAAAGGTACTAAGGTATATAAAGCAACAAAAAAGCAATGGGAAGTTAGGAAGAAGGGATATTTTTGAAGAAACGGTCGACATATTTAAAGTATCGCCGATATAATTTCGTGTATTACTTTGCTATTTCAACATACTAAAAAAAGAAACAGGAGTCCCTGTTTCTTCTTTAATATTGCATTTTTGAATTTTGTCCTGCTGTTGTTCCGGCAATTCGGCCAGTAACAAGGGCAGATGTAATGTTATAGCCGCCAGTATAACCGTGAATATCAAGAACTTCTCCACAGAAGTATAAACCATTCGTGAATTTCGAAGCCATTTCTTTCGGGTTAATTTCTTTAACGGATACCCCTCCGCCAGTAACGAATGCTTTTTCAATTGACTGCGTACCATTTACATGGACGGTAAATTCTTTAAAATCTTTCACAAGTGCGCGAATCTTCTCATGAGAAACTTGTCCAGCTTGTTCGCTACCGTCAATTTCATTTTTTTCTAATAAGAATAGGAAGTAACGTTCAGGAACATAGCCTTTTAAAACGTTTTTAATTCCTTTTTTCGGATCTTCTTTCATTTGTTTCAGCATGCGCTGGAACAGTTGCTCACTATTTTCTTCTGGCAATGCATCGATACTCATGTGCACTGTGTTCGTTTTAAACTTTTTCATCGCTTTCACAACGAATTGGCTACAGCGAAGAGCAGCAGGACCAGATAGGCCGAAGTGAGTGAAAAGCATGTCCATTTTATGAGAAATGATAACTTTTCCTTTCGGGTTTAATACACTTAAGTTTACATCTCGTAAAGCAAGACCTTGTAATGTGCGGTCACGAATAAACGGTTCGTTTGAAAGAATTGGTACTTCTGTTGGGAAAAGTTCTGTAATTGTATGCCCAGCTTTTTCAGCCCAAGCGTATCCGTCTCCAGTAGAACCAGTTTGAGGAACAGATTTTCCGCCAACAGCGATAACGACGTGATTCGTTTCTAACACTTCACCTGTTTGCAGAATAACAGCCTTCGTTTGACCGTTTTCATACTCAATCGTTTCGACAGGCGTATTCGTACGTATTTTCACACCTAAGTCTTTTAATCGTGTTAACAGTGCATCTACAACAGATTGCGCTTTATTTGATACTGGGAACATGCGGCCATGATCCTCTTCTTTCAGTTGTACACCGAGATTTTCGAAGAATGTAATAATATCTTCATTACTGAAAATAGAAAAAGCACTGTATAAGAAGCGACCATTTCCAGGTATATGTTTAACGATTTCATCAAGTGGTAGACGGTTCGTTACGTTACAACGACCACCACCAGAAATCGCAAGTTTACGTCCTAGTTTATTTCCTTTATCAAGAAGTAAGACGCTTGCGCCTTCTTCAGCAGCACCGATTGCAGCCATTAGCCCTGAAGGACCGCCGCCGATGACAATAACATCATAATGCATAATATATCGACCTCATTTTCTACATTTCCTGCCTAAAAGAATAGCATGTTTTCCCTTAAAAGAAAAATAGAGTGAAGTACTGCTTAAGAGGAGAATTGTGGTACAATACAAAAGTTAGAGTTCAGCATTATCCTGCTATTTATGGGCAATAAGACTACTACCTTAAGATTTTGGAGAAGTAAAGAGGGAGTTAAAGCAGCCTGTAAATGCTTGAATGGTTAGTAGGAGGAGAGTCTCCCACTAATTATAGTTTCACTTTATGTAGATGTAGGAGGATTTTCGTATGTCCGATTCAAAATTTCTGCGCGGAACGCTTATTGTGACGTTAGGGACATTTTTAGTAAAGTTCTTAGGCATGATTTACGTTTTTCCGTTTCATGCATTAGTAGGCACAGAAGGCGGAACGCTCTATACATATGGATACATTCCATATACGATATTTTTAAGTATCGCAACGGCAGGAGTGCCGCTTGCTGTTTCTAAGTTTGTTTCCAAATATAATGCACTTGGAGATTATAAAACGAGCCGGAGAATGTTCCGCTCGGGAATGGTTATGATGATAGTAACAGGAGTTCTTTCCTTCTTAGTACTGTACATGACCGCACCATTATTTGCAGAAGCAATGCTTGGTAAACAAAGTTTACAAAATAAGATAGAAGAAGTTACGACGATTATTCGCCTCGTAAGTTTTGCGCTTATTGTTGTGCCGGCAGCAAGTTTGATTCGTGGTTATTTCCAAGGCCACCAATCGATGGGACCGACTACGGTTTCACAAATTATTGAACAAATTATTCGTATCGTCTTTTTATTAGCGGGTAGTTTCATCGTTATTAAAGTACTTGGCGGTACAGTAGCAACGGCAGTTGGGGTTGCGACATTCGCTGCGTTCGTTTCAGCAGTTGGAGCACTTGGCGTATTAATTTGGTACTGGTTAAAACGTAAAAAATATTTGGATCAATATTTAATTGAGCAAACTGTACCAGAATCGACGGTAAGTACCGCTCAATTGTTTAAAGAGTTGTTTGCATATGCAATCCCTTACGTTGTAATTGGATTAACAATTCCTTTATATCAACAAATTGATACATTGACATTTAACTCTATTATGCAGGCGATTGGTCAAGGAGATATCGCAGAGCGAGCACTCGGTATTTTCACGATGTGGACGCATAAATTAATTATGATTCCAGTATCACTTGCAACAGCGTTTAGTTTAACGCTCGTGCCAGCGATTACAAAGTCGTTTACTGAAAAGCAATACCGTTATTTGAAATTACAAATTACACAAACATTCCAGGCGAATATGTTTTTAACATTGCCAGCAGTTGTCGGTATTTCTACACTTGCATATCCGATTTACACTGCTTTCTACGATTCAGACCCACTAGGTGGACAAGTATTAATGTGGTATGCGCCAGTTGCATTGTTATTCGCTTTATTCACAGTAACAGCAGCAATTCTGCAAGGGATTAACCAGCAGAAACATGCGATTGTTGCGCTTGTGATGGGTGTTATTTTGAAATTTGCATGTAACGTAATCTTTATTCGTTATTTCGGTACAGTTGGGGCGATTTTGGCTACTGCAGTCGGCTTCTTAGCTTCCGTATGGTATACGAATAGACAAATTAAAAAACACGCACACTATTCATTTGGTGTTGTATATAAGAGAACATTCCAAATTGCAGTCTTAACACTTGTAATGGTTATTGCTGTAAAACTATCACAATGGCTTCTATCCTTCATGATTTCGCCTGATGGCCGTATTGGTGCTCTTATTACAGTTGCGATTTGTGCAGGTATTGGTGGTCTTGTTTACGGATTGTTAGCGATTCGCACAGGAGTACTAGAAAGAGTATTTGGTGGAGAAGCTTTAGAGAAAATCCAGCGTAAACTTGGTAGTAGATTCAAAATAAAGTTGAAATCAAAAGGGGCGTAAATACGTCCCCTTTTCTATGATAAATAAAGAAGGTGTAGAACATGAGATTAGATAAATTATTAGCGAATATGGGACACGGAAGTAGAAAAGAAGTAAAGAAATTACTGAAAGACGGCGTTGTGAAGATTGATGGAACGCCAGTGAAAGATGCGAAGTTTCATGTGAATGTAGAAGAGCAAGAGGTTATGATTCACGGTGAAGTTGTGGAATATAAAGAGTTTGTTTATTTAATGATGCATAAACCACAAGGTGTTATTTCAGCGACAGAAGATGATAACCACGAAACAGTAATAGATTTATTAGAATTAGAAGATGCGATTTTCGATCCATTCCCTGTTGGAAGGCTCGATATTGATACAGAAGGTTTCTTATTAATCACAAATGATGGGAAGTTAACGCATCAACTATTATCTCCGAAAAAGCATGTGCCGAAAAAATATTATGCACACATTTCAGGTGTTGTAACGGAAGAGGATGTAATAGAATTCGCTAAAGGTGTTATTTTAGAAGATGGCTATGAAACGAAGCCAGGCGAACTTACAATTTTAAAAAGTGATGATATTTCTGAGATTGAACTCGTTATTACAGAAGGAAAATTCCATCAAGTGAAGCGTATGTTTGAAGCGGTAGGGAAAAAAGTAGTTTATTTAAAGAGAACAGAGATGGGACCTTTAATGTTAGATGAAGAGTTAGAACTTGGGCAATATCGTGAATTAACAGATGAAGAAGTAGAAATGTTAAAGACGTATCAAGTAGATAACGAAAAGTAACGCCAATTTCAGAGCATAGAAAAGACCCCTTTCTAATGAGTTAGAAAGGGGTATGTATTTATTTACATACAATTATTTTTTATTATGAGGTCATTCTCACTTTCTTTCCTGTCGTTGTCCACTTGCCGCGGCAAGGGCTATACACGAGTTCATTAAACTGCAACACATTTAGATCACGTTGTATTGTTCGCGGTGTGATCCCGAACTCATCTACAAGGTCTTTCGTTGTTACCGTACCGTTTTCATTGATGTACATATAAATCGATTTAATGCGTGTTAGCATACGAGTAGTTGTAGGTTTCAAGAGAAAACCGCTCCTCTACTAGTTTTTTTGACCCCATTCAGGAAAGAAGGTCGTTACTACCATTGTACTCTACATGATAAAATTCATGCTTTAACTTACTTAAATTTTACAAAAGTTTAACAAATATTCATATAGAAAAATATTGGTAGTTGACATTGTATGTCTGGTCAGTCAACTAACTCATAAATTTCTACGTAAAACGCCAAATTCCTGCAAATTTTTTTAAAAAAATAAAAGAAAAACTAATAAGAAATATCTGAAATATTACAATTGTCCGTTATTAGGTTTTCATGTATGGCATAAGAGATTTTCGTTTGCTATGATGAAAGAGACAATATAGTGAAGGATGGATGCGTGATGTCGACGATTAATTGGACAGAAGAAGTTACAAAACGAAAAGATGATTTAATTCGTGATACACAAAAATTTTTACAAATTAAAAGTGTATGGGAAGAAGAATCTGCGAAAGAGGGCGCACCATTTGGTGAAGGTGTAGAAAAAGCCTTATCTTTCATGTTACATAAAGGAGAAGCAGAAGGTTTCTGTTCTAAAAATTTAGAAGGATATGCAGGTCATCTTGAAATGGGACAGGGAGAAGAATTAGTAGGTATTCTTTGTCACGTTGATGTTGTACCAGAAGGAGATGGCTGGACAACGCCTGCGTATAGTGCGGATATTCGCGACGGGAAGATTTTTGCACGCGGTGCAATTGATGATAAAGGGCCGACGATGGCAGCTTATTATGCGATGAAAATCGTTAAAGAATTAGGCTTACCTCTTTCAAAACGTGTTCGTATGATTTTAGGAACAGATGAGGAAAGTAATTGGAAGTGTGTAGATCATTATTTTAAAAATGAAGAAATGCCAACAATCGGTTTTGCGCCGGATGCAGATTTTCCGATTATTAATGCGGAAAAAGGAATTTCTGACATACAAGTTGTGCAAAGTGGTGGCGAAGAGAAAGAAGGCACATTTAAGCTTATTTCATTTGAGTCAGGTCGTCGTTTAAATATGGTTCCTGATTTTGCAGAAGCAGTTATTACAGGAGAAGATGTAAATACACTTACAGTAGCATATGAAGAGTATTTACAAACTGCTAAAAAAATAGGTAAAGCAATTGTAGAAGGAAAGACGGTGACGTTGCAAATCAAAGGGATTTCAGCTCACGGATCTACTCCGGAAAAGGGAGAAAATGCAGGTTTATTATTGGTAAACTTCTTAACGAAAGTTTCTCTTGATGGAAAAGGGGCTTCATTTGCCTCGTTTGTAACAGAAACATTTACAGGTGATATTATTGGAGAAAAAGCTGGTATTTCTTATAAAGACGATATTAGCGGGCCGTTAACAGTGAATGTTGGTCGCCTGTCTTACTCGCAAGAAAACGGTGGTAATTTAGGATTAAATGTACGCTATCCAGTTACAACTAACTTTGAAGAAACAATTGCAAAGTTAAAAGAATATGTTGGTACTCATGGATTTGAAGTAGCGGATTATTCTAACTCTCGCCCGCATCACGTTGACAAAGATCATACGTTAATTCGTACTTTGCAACGTGTATATGAAGAACAAACTGGTGAAAAAGCTGAATTGTTAGCAATTGGCGGTGGTACTTATGCTCGTTCATTGAAAGCTGGTGTTGCATTTGGCCCGTTATTCCCAGGAAAAGAAGAACTTGCGCATCAAAAAGATGAGTACATTGAAATTGAAGATTTATTAAAAGCGACAGCGATTTATGCTCAGGCAATTCATGAATTAGCGAAATAAAAGATATTTAAATAATGACCGCTCTCTACTTTAGAGGGCGGATTCTTTTTAGCTGAATGAGATAAGGAAGAAAAGCAACAATAACATAAAGGAGACGATGTAGATGGTGCCGCATTATTTTGTCGCAGTAACTTTACCACGTCATATAAAAGAAATTCTTTCTAATTATAAAGAGGAAATGAAGGGTGAATTACCATTTCGCTCGTGGGTACATGAAGAAGACTATCATATTACCCTTTCATTTTTAGGAAGTGCGACAGAGGAACAGTTAGAAGGAATAAAGAATGGATTACAAACACTTACAGAAAAAACGGAATTATCGTTCACGTTACAAGGACTTTCTACATTCGGACAGGTGGACCAGCCGCGTATATTTTGGGCGGGGATAAGTGATAATCAAGATTTGTTTACTTTACAAAAGCAAGTGCATACAATTTGTGAAGAAAATGGCTTCTCTCTAGATACACGTCCTTATCATCCACATATTACTGTTGCGCGTAAATGGGTAGGAGAAAAAGTGTTTGATCTGACAAATGTAAAAGAGTTACCTGTAACATCATTTCAAGCAGATACGATTACTTTGTATGAATCTCACGTTAAGGAAACGCCGAAGTATAAATCGATTACTGAAATAAAACTACAAAAATAGAATGTATGAAAACGTTTTTTATACAGGTGAATATACTATAGGGAATAATGTGTTACTGTATAGAGCTTCGCTGATAAGAAAACCCTTATCACTTGCAGCTCGTTTCACCCCCTATTTGCGGGCAGTAAGACTCCCATCTCCAAATTAGGATGAAGCAAAGAAGTTAGGTGGGAGATCTACTGCCCATAAAGGCCCAATTGGTGAAGGCTAATAATCAGTGGGAGTAAAGCGTTCCCATTGATTAAAGTTTCACTTTATTTTAATTTTGAGAATGATGGTGATTTTTTATGTTGAAAGTAAAACGTCCATTTGATGCCTATTTAGATGAAATGAATAAAATTACAATTTTGCTCCCGCATGCGTATGGAACAAGCCGGACATTTCGTTTACAAGAAGGAAGCAATGTGAAAGAGTTACCGATTGTTCATACTATTGCTCTTCCAGATGCAACGAAGTATGAATGCTTTATAGAAGAGCCGATAGATGTGGGGAAGTATTATACAGTACGGGATGAACGGAATGAAGAAACAGATTTACAAATAGGCGCTGTGATTCGAACAGTAGTTTTCGATGAAAAATATTATTACGAAGGTACCGACTTAGGTGCTGTGTATAAAAAAGAAGAAACAATATTTAAAGTATGGGCTCCGACTGCAAGGCTTGCGAAAGTACGGATTTATAAAAGTGATAAAGAATATATTGATTATGAAATGTACAGAGAAGAAAACGGAGTGTGGATTCATACATTACAAGGTGATCATGATGGAGCACGATATACATTCCTTGTTTGTATTAATTTAATATGGAACGAAGCGGTTGACCCTTATGCAAAGTCTGCGACGATAAATGGAAAATACGGCGTCGTTATCGATTTGGAAAAAACGAATGTGACAAAACGAGTAGAATTATCACCATTACAGTCAATGACAGATGCCATATTGTATGAACTGCATATTCGTGACGCTACTATTCACCCAAACAGTGGGGTGAATAAGAAAGGGACATATAAAGGGCTAATGGAAGAGGAGACAGTAGGGCGAAATGGGACATTAACAGGATTGTCTTATATAAAAGATTTAGGCGTTACACATGTTGAACTATTACCTTTACATTGTTTTGGTGGTATAGATGAAGTGAATCCTGCTTCCGCATATAATTGGGGCTACAATCCGTTATATTACAATATACCAACAGGATTTTATGTTACAAACCTTTCTGATCCATATAACAGGATAGTAGAGTGTAAACAACTAATTGAAACATTTCATGATCACGGCATTCGAGTGATTATAGATGTTGTATATAATCATGTTTATGAAAGAGAATTATCATCATTTGAGAAGCTTGTCCCGGGATATTATTTTCGTCATGGGGAAGACGGTATGCCTTCTAATGGGACGGGAGTTGGAAATGATATAGCATCTGAACGGAAAATGATGAGGAAATTTATTATAGAATCTGTTTTATATTGGCTTACTGAATACAATGTTGATGGCTTCCGATTTGATTTAATGGGAATTTTAGATGTTGAAACGATGAATGAATTAGAAAAAGAAGTACGAACAATAAAGCAGGATGCGCTGTTATTAGGTGAAGGATGGGATTTGCAAACACCGCTTCCTCTTGAAGAGAAAGCGACGTTAAATAATGCGAATAAAATGCCATGTATCGCACAGTTTAATGATCAATTTCGTGATGGAATAAAAGGAAGTACTTTTAATATAAATAAACGTGGCTTTGCATTTGGTGGGCATGTAGACTGTAATCATTTGCAGTATATAGTAGCTGGTAGCCTTTTAAGTATGAAAGAAACAGGATTGTTCCTAGAGCCAGTACAAAGCATCAACTATGTAGAATGTCATGACAATATGACGATGTGGGATAAACTAGTGCAAAGTAATCCAGAATCAGAAGAAATTTTGAAAAGGCGTCATCGTTTAGCAACCGCAATGGTTATTCTTTCACAAGGGATTCCTTTCTTACATGCGGGGCAAGAGTTTTATCGTACGAAGCAAGGGAACGAAAATAGCTATAATGCAAATGATGAAATTAATCAATTAGATTGGGATCAAAAAGAGAAAGAGATGGAGACCGTTAACTATATAAAAGGGTTAATTGCGATTCGCAAAGGGCACGGGGCATTCCGATTACAAAATGCGGACCTTATAAAAAAGCATATGACTTTTTTGCAAACATCTACAGAAGTACTGGCATACCACCTAGAGTATGTAGAATTATTTGGACCGTGGAAAGAGATTGTAGTTTTATTTAATAGCGGTTTAGAAGCTAAAACGGTGCAGCTTCCAAAAGAAGAAACGTGGCATGTGTTAGTAAACGAAAAGCAAGCGAAAATAGAGCCAATTTCTTCATTTAGAGGAAAGGAACTTCAATTGGCTCCAATTAGCACGTATATATTGACGATAATGTGACAAATCGCTACTTGACGATGAGAATGTAATAAATGTAGAATTGACAAAGGTGACGATTTTCATAAGTTGTCATTCTATGATTGATTTTGTAAAATAAACTAGAAGAACAGGTGATTTATCCTGTTTTCGGCTTATGCCAAGTTTTTTCATTCAAATACAGTAAAATATATGAATCCACAACATGCGTAGAAATGTTGCGGTTTTTCTTTTCATAACTATAAAAGATAAGGATTTGTTAACGGGTAATGAATATGGAATGGTTGGAACAATTATTAGGAAAAGAGTGGAGTCTTATACCGGCTGGTGGAGTAACGGGCGATGCATATATTGCGCAAAACGGACAACAAAAGTTATTTTTAAAGCGGAATACATCGCCCTTTTTAGCGGTATTGTCAGCAGAAGGAATTGTTCCAAAATTACTTTGGACAAGAAGGGTAACGAACGGTGATGTAATTTCTGCTCAAAAATGGCTTCCGGGACAGAAGTTAGAGCCAGAGGATATGAAACTAGAACGTGTTGCGAAACTTTTGAAGAAAATACACTCCTCTAAAGCGCTTGTGCAGATGATTCAAAGGCTAGGAAAGCAGCCGCTTCATGCGCAAGAGTTATTACAACAATTACAGCTCGTTTTAAGAGGAGATATAAGAGTTGATGAAACAATTCAGCAAGGCCTGCAATATTTAACGGAGTCATTAAAAGATATTGAGTACAATGAATTCGTTGTATGCCATTGTGATGTAAACCATAACAATTGGATATTGTCGGACGAAGATGAATTGTTTTTAATTGATTGGGATGGGGCTGTTATTGCTGACCCAGCTTTAGATCTTGGTATGTTATTATATTGGTATGTTCCGCGCCATGAATGGAGTGAGTGGCTCGGATATTATGAGATTGAACTAGATGAATCATTGCTTAGGCGTATGAGATGGTATGTGATAGCACAAACGATTTTATCTATGCAATGGCACACAACAAAAAAGCAGCAAGCAGAAGCTAAATATTGGCATCAATATTTACAGCAACTACTTGCTTCAGAATAATACTTAAGAAAAATTGTCCATTCCAGCAATCCACTGAGTAAGTTGTTCTTGATTATTGGAAATATGGTTGTCCAAATTAGAGGAAGATTTACCCGATTGACTATAAGAATATACATCGTTTAGCATTACTTTAGTGTCACTACTTATACTATCGTTTGCGAGTAACGATTGAATGAGTCGCTCTAATTGCTCGCATTCAGAAACTGTCCCGCAGCAATCACTTTGATGGTTGATTAAAATATCTTTTAACACTTCTAATTGATGCTGTTGATTAATTGGCATGAACGGATCATCCTTTCGAGTGTTTTTCTCTCCCTAGAAATGTAAGAGAAAAAGCTGTTTCGTCATGGAATGTTTAATGCTTTATGTAGTTTTTATCAAAATGGTACATCTTATACTTGAAAGAAACGGACCGAGTGCTCGTACGTACTTGGTTTTTTGTTTGATAGATTGATTAAAACAGAAAGAAGGAATTTTTCCTTTAAAATAGTTTTGTAAAGAGAGGGAGACATCTATGCGTTTAAGACATAAGCCTTATGCAATGGATCGAATTAATGAGTATTCACATATCGTAATTGGAAACCCAGAGGAGAGCGCTGGTAACTGGAAAGAAATATTTGGAAATGAACAGCCAATTCATATTGAAGTAGGTACAGGACGTGGCCGCTTCATGTATGATATGGCAAAAGCAAATCCGCATATTAACTATATTGGAATTGAAAAATTCACAAGTGTTGTTGTAGATGCACTTGATAAATTAATTGAAGAAGAAGTACCGAACTTAAAGTTAATTAATAAAGATGCTGAAGATTTAACAGTTTTCTTTGCGAAAGGTGAAATTGACCGCGTTTATTTAAACTTCTCAGATCCATGGCCGAAGAATCGTCATACGAAGCGTCGTTTAACGTATAAAACATTTTTACGCAATTATGAAGAAGTGTTAGTAGATGGCGGAGAAATTCATTTCAAAACTGATAACCAAGGTTTATTTGAATATTCTATTATGAGTATGGCTGAGTATGGTATGTTATTAACTTACCTTAGCCTAGATCTTCATAATAGTGATTATGAAGGAAACATTATGACAGAATACGAAGAGAAATTTTCTAGTAAAGGTCATCGTATTTATCGAGTTGAAGCAAAATATCGTACGGAGCCTATGCAGTAATGCATAGGTTTTTTATATGAAAAATAATCGGAATATTATGTTAAAATTAAATGAAAAAGGGGGATGGGATATGGAACAGTTACAAATTGGAAATATAAAAGTGACGTGGCTAAAAGGTGGGAATACACATTTAGATGGAGGCGCGATGTTTGGAGTTGTGCCAAAAATACTTTGGTCACGAAAATATAAACATAATGATACAAATCATATTTATTTACGAACAGATCCGTTACTCTTACAAACGAAAGAAGGAAACATACTTATTGATTCAGGGATAGGGAATGGTAAATTGAATGAGAAAATGAAGCGAAATCAAGGTGTAACAGAAGAATCATCAGTTAAGGAATCTTTGGAAAAATTGGGACTGTATACTGAAGATATTCATTACGTCTTAATGACGCATCTTCATTTTGACCATGCATCTGGTTTAACAAAATGGGAGGAAAATCACCTTGTTCCGGCGTTTCCGAACGCAACGATTTATGTAAGTGAGACTGAATGGAATGAAATGAAAAATCCGAATGTTAGATCGCGTAATACATATTGGAAGGAAAATTGGGAGCCAATCGTTGATAAGATTGTTACGTTCAGGAAAGAAATGGAAATTACGGATGAAATAAAGATGGTGCATACGGGTGGTCATAGCGATGGACATGCCGTTGTCGTCCTTGAAAGTCAGGGTGAAACGATGCTTCATTTAGCGGACATTTTACCGACGCATGCACATCAAAATGTATTATGGGTAATGGCATACGATGACTATCCAATGACATCGATTGAACATAAACAAAAGTGGATGAAGTATGGTGCTGAAAAAGAGGCGTGGTTTACTTTTTATCATGATGCATATTACCGTGCAGTAAAGTGGAATGAGGAAGGGCATATAGTGGAGAAAATAGAGAGACAAACAAATATAGAAGCTTAATATTAATAAGAGGAAGGTGTCCAAAAATATTTATTGGAACAATCTCCACTTATTATGTATTGCTGTTATTATCAGCTTTTGTTGGTAATTCTAAAAAAAAGAGGTTCACCTAATGGGAAACCTCTTTTTATGCTGCTATAACCTCTAAAACAGTACCTGTTTTAGCATCAACTAAAAATTCAAATCGTTCTTGTATTTCATCTAACATCGTTGTAAGACCGCCGCGATAAACTTCGTACGCGACATCATATTTTTCAAATGCCTCTGGAACCATATGTACCCAAGAGCCAGTAATTTCACCTTTATGACTTAATGCTTGTTTCACCATTTTCAATGCTTTTTCTGAAGAAATATGGGATTGTTCTTGTACTTTGTTTGCAACGAAATAACCAGCTGCGAACCCAACGCCAAGACCTGTGACTAAACCTTTCCAGCTCATATATTCACCTCAATTCTGTAAAATAAAAATAGTGTACCAATAATAATTATAATGCAAATGCAACTAAAAAAGAAGAAACTAGAAACATTTCGAAAATTTCGTTACAATAAAAGAGGTATTCTACTAAGGTTTGAAAGAAGGGGACTTCGTGAATAAAGAGACATTACAATTATTTCGTACGTTAACAGAATTACAAGGTGCATCAGGTTTTGAACATGATGTGCGCAGTTTTATGAAGCAAGAATTAAGCAAATATGCTGATGAGATTGTGCAAGACGGTTTAGGTAGCGTATTTGGTCTGAAAAAAGGGGACGAAACTGGCCCGCGCGTTCTTGTAGCAGGTCATATGGATGAAGTAGGTTTCATGGTTACGCAAATTACGAAAAATGGGATGCTTCGTTTTCAAACGTTAGGTGGCTGGTGGAGCCAAGTACTATTAGCTCAGCGTGTACAAGTTATGACGAAGAATGGTCCTGTTATTGGGGTTGTTGGTTCCATTCCTCCTCATTTATTAAGTGATGCGCAACGTGCAAAACCGATGGATATAAAAAATATGTTAATTGATATAGGTGCAGATAGTTATGAAGATGCGATTGAAATTGGCATAAAGCCAGGGCAACAAATCGTTCCAATCTGCCCATTCACGCCAATGGCAAATGAAAAGAAAATTATGGCGAAAGCTTGGGACAACCGCTATGGATGTGGCCTTGCTATCGAATTGCTAAAGGAATTAAAAGATGAAACATTACCAAACACATTATACTCTGGTGCGACTGTACAAGAAGAAGTAGGTCTTCGCGGAGCACAAACTGCTGCAAATATGATTCAACCAGATATTTTCTATGCGCTTGATGCAAGTCCAGCAAATGATGCATCTGGTGATAAGACGCAGTTCGGTCAATTAGGAAAAGGCGCTCTTCTTCGTATTTATGACCGTACAATGGTAACACATAGAGGAATGCGTGAATTCATTTTAGATACAGCAGAAACACATAACATTCCGTACCAATACTTTATTTCACAAGGTGGTACAGATGCGGGCCGTGTGCATACAAGTAACTCTGGTATCCCATCAGCAGTAATTGGTGTTTGTGCACGCTACATTCATACACATGCTTCTATTTTACATGTTGATGATTATGCGGCAGCGAAGGAATTAATTACGAAGCTTGTGAGAGCAACGGACAAAACGACGTTAGAGACAATTAAGAATAACGCGTAAAGAGGAAGGGTGAAAAACCCTTCTTTTTTTAGGTTGAATAGATGACCCAGCGATGAATGGGAGCGGTCAGTGCCTAGTTGGTGCTCGAATGGTGTATTAAGACCTTGGATAGGAAGAGAGAGGAAGGCTGTTTTTGGAAAACCTTTTCTTTTTTTAGGTGGGAGAGATGACACAGAGATGCGTGTGTGCGGTCAGGCGCACTACGGTATAAATCTCAGTCATGAAGACTGATTTGGTGTTCGAGGCTAGTATTAGGATAGAATGATGAATTTATATAGAGGTGAATGAAATGAAGGTAGTAGTTGGATCGAAGAATAAGACGAAGGTTGGGGCTGTGGAGAAGGTTTGGGAAGATGCTGAAATTACATCTCTTTCTGTTCCATCAGGAGTAGCAAATCAGCCTTTTTCAGATGAAGAGACGATGCAAGGAGCAGTAAATAGAGCGAAGAGAGCATTGCAGGAAGGTGCAGCTCATATCGGCATTGGGCTAGAAGGTGGCGTTATGAAAACGGAGCATGGGTTATTTATGTGTAACTGGGGTGCTTTAGCGACGATTGAAGGTAAAACATTTGTTGCGGGCGGGGCGCGTATTAAGTTACCAGACGATTTTTTAGCACCGCTTGAAGAAGGAAAAGAGCTAAGTGAAGTGATGGAAGAGTTTGTAGAGCGAAAAGATATTCGTAGTCACGAAGGTGCTATCGGTATTTTTACAGATGATTATGTCGACCGAACGGAATTATTTGTACACGTTGTTAAGTTACTTGTTGGGCAATATAAGTATGATGAAAAGCAAGCATAAACCTTGCACCATGCGCGATGTATGGTAGTATAAAGAAAAGATTATAGTGTGAAAAAGTGCACTCGTTAGAGGAGGAAATATAGATGAAATCATTAGAAAGCATGGAACAATTCCAAGAATTAAAAAATGAAGAGAATGTAGTCTTCATGTTCTCAGCAGAATGGTGCCCAGATTGCCGTTTCGTTGATCCATTTATGCCAGAAGTGGAAGAGAAGTATAGTGACTTCTCATTTTACTATGTAGATCGTGATGAATTTATTGATTTATGCGTGAAAGTAGACGTATTTGGCATTCCAAGCTTTGTAGCGTACAATAAAGGTGAAGAAACTGGACGCTATGTAAATAAAGATCGTAAAACACAAGAGCAAATCGAAGAGTTTATTGAAGGTTTAAAATAAGACAATTAGCCAATTGAATTGTAAAAACAACCTCTACCTTCGCGGGGGAGGTTATTTTTTTGGAAGGGAGGAAAAAGAGATGAAAATGACAAGTAAAAAGATGAAAGACGAGTTAATGAAGAAATTATCTCGACCAGAATGGGACTTTCATTATGATAGCGAGAAAGAAGTTCTTCGTATTGAACAAACAGACTCGAAAAAAGGTATTAATGTATCACTTCCAGGAGTAGTTGCAAAATGGGAAGTGAACAAAGAAAAAGCAATTGAAGAGGTCGCTTATTACGTACAAGAAGCGCTAATTGCAATGCATAAAGAAGAAAATAGCACGGCGAAAATTTTACCTGTTATTCGCTCTACTTCTTTCCCGAAACAATCAGAAGAAGGAAATCCGTTTATTATGACGGACCATACGGCGGAAACACGTATTTACTATGCGCTAGATTCTAATAAAACATATCGATTAATTGATGAGCGCTTATTGCAAAAATTAGAGCTTACAGAGGAACAAGTACGTGAAATGGCATTATTTAATGCTCGCTCATTAGGCTATGAATTTAAGCAGGAGACAGTAGCAGGTAATACATTCTACTTTTTAAACACAAATGATGGATACGATGCGAGTCGTATTTTAAACGAATCGTTACTACACTCGATGCGTGAAAAGATCTCTGGTGATATGGTTGTTGCAGTTCCTCACCAAGATGTATTAATTATTGCTGATATCGTCAACGAAATCGGTTATGATATTATTGCACAAATGACAATGAAATTTTTTGCCGAAGGGCATGTTCCGATTACATCACTTTCATTCGTATATGAAGATGGGGACTTTGAACCAATCTTTATTTTAGCGAAGAATCGGAAGAAGACAGATGGAAAAGAGAAAGGATGAACGAAGTGAACGTTTTTTACAACCTTGAAGGAATTGGTGACACTTTAATTGTTACCTTACAAGATATTACTTTAGAAAACCGTACATTTGACCGCAAAGGAGATGTTGCTCGCGTATACGATCGTGAAAGCAACGTAACAGCAGGATTCAACATCTTTAATGCGTCTTCTTATGTAGAAGTAACAGACAACGGAAACGTTACATTAACGAAAGAGTTTGTTGAAAAAATTAACGGAATTTTAGCGAAGAATGGCTTTGAAGAAAAAGTAGAAGCTGATTTCACGCCGAAATTTGTTGTAGGCTATGTAGCTGAAAAAGAGAAGCATCCAAATGCTGATAAATTAAACATTTGTACAGTAGAAATCGGTACAGAAACATTACAAATCGTATGTGGTGCACCAAACGTTGATGCAGGACAAAAAGTTGTTGTTGCAAAAATCGGTGCTGTAATGCCAAGTGGTATGTTAATTAAACCAGCTGAACTTCGCGGTGTTCCTTCTTCTGGAATGATTTGCTCTGCACGTGAATTAGAGCTTCCAGATGCTCCAGAAGAAAAAGGTATTCTTGTATTAGAAGATAGCTTTGAAGTTGGACAAGAATTTAAATTTTAATTGATGTTAGAAAAAGTAGTCTCGCATATGTGAGGCTATTTTTTTTGTACGAAATTTCTAGGATTGTAACGTTTCCTCTCAAAATCTATATTGTATTTCAAAAATGGATTAGGTAAAATTTAGAAAAAAGAAGGGGGTAGACGTATGAAACAACAACCAAAAATTGCAGAACTTCTGAAACGAATTGAAACTTCAAAACAGCAAGATATCGAACTAGGTTCCTATGAAATATATGTGTTTAGCGAAAATGAATTAGAAAAAGGACAAATCGGTTATCGATATGATAAACATAAAAATTCATTAATAAGTGAAGAAAGTGGAAAATGGAAAGAGGAATGGATTGTTATCGGATATGAAACGGATATGGGGGATCCTGTTTTCGTAAATGTAGCTGATGATGCTTATCTAGTCTATACCGCAGAGCGTGGTACAGAAACGTGGCAACCCGTTCATATTGGAAATATGGATGAAATTATAAAACAATTATAAGAAAAACTTTGAGACCGGTGCAAAGTGATAGGAGAGAAAAATGAAGTATATAAAAATAATGAGCGCTATTGCAGTCATTGGAATATATATGGGAGGTTGTTCGCAAGAAGAGCCGAAAAAAGAAACAACATCTTCTATACAAGAAAAAAACAAAGATAATAAGGAAGACGCACCGGTAGAAAAGCAGCAAGAAGAACAAGAAAAGAAAGAACAACCGCAAGCAATTCAAACGAATGAGCAAGTGGAACATAAGCAGGAGGAAGTGCCGGCCGAGGAAAAGAAAGAGGAAACTACGCCGCTGCAGCCAACTGAGCAACCAGTACAAAATAATGAACAAAAAGTAGAGAGTAATGAAAAACAAGAAAAGTTTCTCGTCGTTATTGATCCAGGGCATCAACAAAAAGCGAATTTAAATTTAGAGGCAATTGGTCCAGGAGCAACTACGCAAAAATATAAAGTAACAGACGGAACAGCGGGGGTTGTAACGAAAAAGAGGGAATCAGTTCTTGTATTAGAGATGGCTTTTATATTGAAAGAAAAACTGGAAGCAAAAGGTATACAAGTATTGATGACGAGAACGTCACATGAGGTTGATATAAGTAATAAGGAACGAGCAACATTCGCGAATGATCATAAAGCGAATTTATTTTTGCGCCTTCACGCAGATGGTTCTGAAAATCCAAATCAAAGTGGATTTGCTGTATTGACACCGGCAGAAGGAAGTCCGTATACGAAAGAGATTTATGCTGAAAGTCTTCAAATCTCTCAAACGATAGTAAATAAAATGAGAGAGAATCATCAAGTGAAAGTAAATGGAATTAAATTTCGGGATGATCTTTCTGGATTTAATTGGTCAAAAGTTCCAGGAGTACTATTAGAACTTGGATTTATGTCAAACCCTGAAGAAGACAAAAAATTATCTGACCCACAGTATGTAAATTCCTTATTGCAAAGTGTAACGGATAGTGTGGATGAATATCGGAAGGGTAAAGATTAAACGAGGTCTTACATGTAAGACCTCGTTTTTCTATATGAAAAACAATCGTGAATTAGAATATTATGGATAAAACTAATATGCTTAATTTTACCTGCACTTTTTGCCGAATGCTGATACAATAAAGGATGTTACTATTTAGTAGAAAGAGTGGTAAACATGTTAGATTGGATGAAAAAGCTGTTTAACAAAGAGGAAGAAAAAACAGTGATGAATAAAGAAGTACCGGCACAAATTGAAAGTCAGCCGAAAATTCCTCGTGTAAACCACTACACTGAAGCAAGAGAAGCACAAATGGCAAGTCGGAATGCAGGGAAATGTCGTTTTCCATTAATACCAGATAATGGCTTCGATGAGGAGGATGTAAGAGAACTGCCTAACTTTGAAGAACAACCTATTCAAAGAGGAGCATATGAAGAACAGCCTACTCAAAGAGGAATAAAAGTGGAAAGAAGCAGACGACCGTATGTGGAAACAGAAGCACCTACATATGAGGAACCGGAATTGCA
Source organism: Bacillus sp. 41-22 (assembly GCF_025809295.1). Classification (NCBI taxonomy): domain Bacteria; kingdom Bacillati; phylum Bacillota; class Bacilli; order Caryophanales; family Bacillaceae; genus Bacillus; species Bacillus sp. 41-22. The sequence continues at coordinate 4,505,364 of NZ_CP084035.1, read as the reverse complement.
ATATGAACCGGAACCAGAGCCTGTCGTAAAAAAAGCATTCGTACCGTCGCAAGAAAGTAACCGTAGACCATTTCGTCCAACAGAAATGATTTCTCCGATTTATGGATATAACCGTCCTTCAGTAGAAACGAAGGTTGTGCAGGAGGAAGAAAAGGTAAGAGAAGATCTTGAAATATCTGTTGAAGGAAAAGCTGTTGTTGACGCATGGTTAGAGAAAAAGGGATATACATTATCTGACTTTTCGGGAGTTCTACAAGGAAGTTCATCTGTTAAGAACGGAGTGAACGAACGAAGTAATAAAGTAGAAGAAAAATCGGTTGTGGATACATGGTTAGAGAAAAACGGTTACGAAGTTGAACGTCAAGCCCCTTCATTAGAAGAAAGCCTAAGTGATGATTTGCTTCATAAAACAGTAGGACAGCATGTGGAAAAAGAGGCTACAATTGTACAAGCCTTGAAGCAGGAGCAAGATGTAGTGGCGTTATCATCTACAGAAGATAACGAAGAAACTTTACAAGAAGAGTCAATAGATTCTAAAGTAGAGCATGTGTATTCGATATTAACAGAAGAAAATGAATGTAATACAGAAATAGAAGAAACTGTTGCTGAAGTTGCAGCAAATCAAGTCGAAGAAGAAACCTTAGAAGATGTAGTGATTGTAAAAGCAGATGAAAAGCTTGAAGAAACAATTACTATAGAAATACCAGATGCTTTTGAAGAAGAAGCTAAGGAAGCAGAAGAAGTTGTGGAATTAGAGAAATCTGAGGAAGCGACAGAAGAAGTTGTGGAATTAGAGAAACCTGAGGAAGCAGCAGAAGAAGTTGTGGAATTAGAGAAATCTGAGGAAGCGACAGAAGAAGTTGTGGAATTAGAGAAACCTGAGGAAGCAGCAGAAGAAGTTGTGGAATTAGAGAAATCTGAGGAAGCGACAGAAGAAGTTGTGGAATTAGAGAAATCTGAGGAAGCAGAAGAAGTTGTGGAATTAGAGAAACCTGAGGAAGCAGCAGAAGAAGTTGTGGAATTAGAGAAATCTGAGGAAGCAGCAGAAGAAGTTGTGGAATTAGAGAAATCTGAGGAAGCAGCAGAAGAAGTTGTGGAATTAGAGAAATCTAGAAAGAAGAAGTTGTGGAATTAGAGAAACTGAAGAAGGAAGCGACAGAAGAAGTTGTGGAATTAGAGAAATCTGAGGAAGCAGCAGAAGAAGTTGTGGGATTAGAGAAACCTGAGGAAGCGACAGAAGAAGTTGTGGAATTAGAAGAAGCTAAGGAAGCGACAGAAGAAGTTGTGGAATTAGAGGAATCTAAAGAAGCAGAAGAAGTTGTGGAATTAGAGAAATCTGAGGAAGCGACAGAAGAAGTTGTGGAATTAGAAGAAGCTAAGGAAGCGACAGAAGAAGTAGTGGAATTAGAAGAAACTAAGGAAGCGACAGAAGAAGTTGCAGAATTAGAGAAATCTGAGGAAGCGACAGAAGAAGTTGTGGAATTAGAAGAAGCTAAGGAAGCGACAGAAGAAGTAGTGGAATTAGAAGAAACTAAGGAAGCGACAGAAGAAGTTGTGGAATTAGAGGAATCTAAAGAAGCAGAAGAAGTTGTGGAATTAGAGAAATCTGAGGAAGCGACAGAAGAAGTTGCGGAGTTAGAGGGTACTAAGGAAGAAGAACCAATTTCTCAAGAAACAGTAATTGAAGAAACGATGAATACAGATTTAGTGGAAAATACACCAGTTGCAGAGCAACCAGTGATTTCTCAACAAGAAACAATTACGTTCAAGGAAGAAAGTGAAGTATTCGTACCAGTTTCAGAAACGGATGAGCAAACAAAGAAAGATGTTCAAAACTTTGCGAACGTTTTAATTGAAGAAGCGGAAGAAAAGAAGCAAGTTGCTGAAGAACAGCCTGCTTTACAAATAGAAGAACCGAAACGTGAGAAAAAACGTCATGTCCCATTTAATGTTGTCATGTTAAAGCAGGATAGAAAGAAATTAATGGAAAGACATGCGGCAAGAACGAACGTAATGCAATCAACTGTCAGTGAGCGAGTGGAAGAAAAGCCAGTGCAGCAAGTGGTAGTAGAACCACAAGCAGAAGAAAAGCCAATGCAGCAAGTGGTAGTAGACCTGCAAGTGGAAGAAAAACCAGTGCAGCAAGTGGTAGTAGACCCGCAAGTGGAAGAAAAACCAGTGCAGCAAGTGGTAGTAGACCCGCAAGTGGTAGTAGAAGCCCAAGTGGAAGAAAAACCAATGCAGCAAGTGGTAGTAGAAGCTCAAGTGGAAGAAAAACCGATGCAGCAAGTGGTAGTGGAACCGCAAGTGGAAGAAAAACCGATGCAACAAGTAGTGGTGGCTGGACAAGTACAAGAGTCAATTTCAAGTACGGAAGTACAAGAGAAAGCATATGTTGTAAATCAAAAAGAGAATGATATGCGCAACGTACTACAAGCGCCACCGAAGTATGAACTTCCGCCATTAACGTTGTTGTCAATTCCACAGCAGGCAGCATTAGATAATACGGAGTGGCTAGAAGAACAGGAAGAATTATTAAATACGACATTTAATAATTTCCATGTTGGAGCACATGTTATTAATGTGTCACAAGGGCCGGCGGTAACTCGTTTTGAAGTACAACCAGACCCAGGTGTGAAAGTAAATAAAATTACAAATTTAAGTGATGATATTAAGTTAAGTTTAGCTGCGAAAGATATTCGAATTGAAGCGCCAATTCCAGGGAAGAGTGCAATTGGAATTGAAGTTCCAAACAAGGAAAGTAAGCCAGTATTCCTGCGTGAAATTTTAAGAAGTCCTGTATTTACAAAGAGTGAATCACCGCTTACAGTTGCGCTGGGGCTTGATATTTCCGGTGATCCAATTGTAACGGATATTCGAAAAATGCCACATGGACTTATTGCGGGTGCAACTGGTTCAGGGAAAAGTGTGTGCATTAACGCGATTTTAACGAGCATTTTATATAAAGCGAAGCCGCATGAAGTGAAGTTGATACTAATTGATCCGAAGATGGTTGAGCTTGCACCATACAATTCTGTTCCACATCTTGTAGCACCTGTTATTACTGACGTAAAAGCAGCTACAGCTGCGTTAAAGTGGGCGGTTGAAGAGATGGAACGTCGTTATGAATTGTTTGCTCATGCTGGTGCTCGTGATTTAACTCGTTACAATACGATTGTAAGTGGTAGAGAAATCCCAGGTGAGACATTACCTTATATTGTAATTGTCATTGACGAGTTAGCGGACTTAATGATGGTTGCTCCTGGTGATGTGGAGGAAGCGATTTGTCGTATTGCACAAAAAGCGCGTGCTTGTGGTATTCACTTATTAGTTGCGACGCAGCGTCCATCTGTAGACGTTATTACAGGTTTAATTAAATCAAACATTCCAACGCGTATTGCGTTTACAGTATCATCTCAAGTTGATTCGCGTACGATCATCGATATTGGGGGCGCGGAGAAGTTACTTGGTCGTGGTGATATGCTATTTTTAGGAAACGGCACATCTAAACCAGTTCGTGTACAAGGTGTATACGTATCAGATGATGAGATTGAAAGAACAGTTGATCATGTGAAAAAGCAAATGAAGCCAAACTACTTATTTAAGCAAGAGGATTTATTAGCAAAATCAGAGCAGAGTGAGTCTGAAGATGAACTATTTTTTGATGCATGTCAATTTGTTGTAGAGCAAGGGGGAGCGTCCACATCTTCTGTACAGAGAAAATTCCGCATAGGTTATAATCGCGCGGCACGTCTAATTGAAGAGATGGAGTCGCAAGGGATTATTTCTGAAGGAAGAGGAACGAAACCGAGAGATGTCCTTATTTCTGAGGATGAATTCGCTGCTATGCAGGAAACAAATGTATAGGAAACGGTTTTGCTGTATACTAATAGAAAATGTTGGATAGTAAAGTAGGGAGTAAAGCGACATGAAAGAAATTGAATTAAAATTAAAAGGTGAAATAAATCGACTAACAAATAAAACATTTAAATTTGATGAACGTGTTGGAGAAGGCTGGTTCTCTGCCGTTTACTTTTTAAAAACTAGAGAAATCATTGAAGAATTTCGCCCGAAAAGCGTTGTAACAATGCAGTTTTTTCAAAAAGAACATGCAGTTCTTTGCGGAGCAGATGAGGTAATCGCATTGCTACAAACATTTGCCAAAAATCCTGAGGAATTAGAAATTCATTCTTTAAAGGATGGCGATAATATTAGTCCGTTTGAAACAGTTTTAACAATTCATGGTCCTTATGAATACTTCGGCTTTTTAGAAGGTGTAATTGATGGGATTTTAGCTCGTCGTACATCAGTTGCGACAAACGTATATAACGTTGTCCAAGCTGCACGTAGTGTAGATAAAGAAAAACCGGTTATTTTCATGGGAGATCGTGACGATCATTATACGCAACAAGCTGGTGACGGCTATGCGGCATACATCGGAGGTATGAGCGCGCAAGCGACGCATGCAATGAATGAATGGTGGGGCAGAAGTGGTATGGGGACGATGCCTCACGCTTTAATTCAAATGTTTAATGGTGATGTTGTTGAAGCTGCAAAGGCATATCATAAAAAATTCCCAGAAGATGAATTAGTCGTACTAATTGATTATAACAATGATGTCATTACAGATGCACTTCGCGTAGCGCGTGAATTTGGATCAACATTAAAAGGTGTACGTGTCGATACGTCTCGCACAATGATTGATCAATACTTCATTCGTCACCCAGAAGTACTTGGAACATTCGATCCACGTGGTGTAAATCCATCACTTGTATTTGCACTTCGTAAGGCTCTTGATGAGGAAGGGTTCCAACATGTAGATATCGTTGTAACTGGTGGGTTTGATGAGAAGCGTATTCGTGAATTTGAAGCTCAAAATGTTCCTGTCGATATATACGGAGTAGGAAGTAGCTTATTAAAAATGAATATTGGTTTTACTGGTGATAACGTAGAATTAAATGGAAAACCAGAAGCAAAAGCTGGTCGTAAATACCGTCCAAATTCACGTCTAGAGCGTGTTCAATTAGAAACAAAAGAAGATATGTAAAAGCGAGAAAAACTGATAGGTGATTGACCCTATCAGTTTTTCTGTTATCATAGTATAGCGGCTTGTTTTTTGCTATAATAAATGTGTTATGGACATAAAAGAAGTACGTACGAGTTTATCACTGATAAGTGAATATAAAAAGAAATTCACTGCATCAGAAATGTATGATGATTACCAAAATAAGAAAAGATTCATATACTGTCTTATAGATAGGCCGTTGTATTAGTTCGAAATGTTGGAGGTTCTTTAAGATGACAGTTTACCATTTTGTAGGAATTAAAGGAACAGGAATGAGTTCATTAGCACAAATTCTTCATGACATGAAGCATACTGTTCAAGGGTCTGATTATGAAAAGCGTTTCTTTACACAAACAGCATTGGAAAAGCGTGGTATTTCCATCCTTCCTTTTGATAAGAATAATATTAAAGAAGGACAAGTGATTATCGCAGGAAATGCATTTCCTGATACGCATGAAGAAATCGTAGCAGCAAAAGAATTAAATATCCCAGTACATCGTTACCATCACTTCTTAGGTGATCTTATGAATCAGTACACAAGTGTTGCTGTAACTGGTGCACATGGAAAAACATCAACAACTGGTTTGTTAGCCCATGTAATGCAAGGTGCACACCCAACATCATACCTTATTGGAGATGGAACGGGGCATGGGGTAGAAAATAGTAAGTATTTTGTATTTGAAGCTTGTGAGTATCGTCGTCATTTCTTGTCTTACTATCCAGACTATGCAATCATGACAAATATCGATTTCGATCACCCAGATTACTTTGCAGACATCAATGATGTATTTAATGCATTCCAAGAGATGGCATTGCAAGTGAAAAAAGGTATTATTGCATGTGGTGATGATGAAGAACTTCAAAAAGTTCAAGCGAAAGTACCTGTTATTTTCTATGGATTTGGAGAAGATAATGATTTCCAAGCACGTAACATTCAAAAGAGAACTGATGGTACTATATTCGATGTATTCGTTCGTAATACGTATTATGACACGTTCAAAATTACAGGATACGGCGATCACAGCGTATTAAATGCATTAGCAGTAATCGCGCTTTGCCATTATGAAAACGTTGATGTAGAAGCAGTTAAGCATCAGCTAACAACTTTTGAAGGCGTAAAACGTCGCTTTAATGAAAAGCCAATGGGAGAACAAGTTATCATTGATGACTATGCACACCATCCGACAGAAATTAATGCAACGATTGAAGCAGCTCGTCAAAAACATCCAGAGCGTGAAGTTGTCGCTGTATTCCAACCACATACATTCTCACGTACAGAGAAATTTTTAGATGAGTTCGCGGAAAGCTTAAGTAAAGCTGACCAAGTATACTTATGTGATATTTTCGGATCAGCACGTGAAAACAAAGGTGAATTAACAATTGAAGATCTGCAAAAACGTATCGATGGCGCAGAACTAATTACAGATACAACAACGGATGTGTTAAAGAAACATAAAAACGGCGTTCTTATTTTCATGGGCGCAGGTGACATCCAAAAATTCGAAGCAGCTTACGTAAAAGAAGTTCAAGTTGCAGAGAAGTAATAGAAAAGACGCATAGCTTGGCTGTGCGTCTTTTTTGTGCTGTCGTGGGTGTACAGCGTTGTCGAAACGTTGATATATTGGGAGTTGTGTTCGATATATTTCAAAAATTGTTGATATATTATGGTGCATTTCTTTAGTTTAAAATGTTAGAATAATAAGAAAAAAGGGGCTAAAAAAACATGTTCACACTCCGAGTAGATGACGAAATCGAATTACAACTATTAGAAAAACATCATAAAGAGGGACTATATGAATTAATAGATCAAAATCGTAATCATTTAAGAAGATGGCTTCCGTGGGTAGATGGGACGAAATCAGCTGATGCGTATAATGAGATTTTTCCGATGTGGTTAAAGAAATTTGCAGAGGGAGATGGGTTTGAGGCTGGTATACGCTATAAAGGAAAGCTCGTTGGGATGGTAGGTATTCATCCGGTGAGCTGGGGTAAGAAAGCTACGAGTCTTGGATATTATCTTGCAGAAGATGCTGGCGCGAAAGGTATTATGACGCGAAGTGTGAAGACTGTGCTTCATTATGCATTTGATAATTTAAAGCTGAATAAAATTGAAATTCGTTGCGGTGTTGAAAATGCGAAAAGCCGTGCGATTCCAGAACGTTTAGGTTTTAAATTAGATGGTATTTTAAGAGATGAAGAATGGATATATGATCATTTCCAAGATATCGCTGTGTATAGTTTACTAGCTTCAGAATGGAAGAAGATTCGATGAACGAGAAGATTTGTATTATTCCGTATGAAAGTATGTTTCAAGATGAAGTAGTAGATCTTATCGTTCATATTCAGCAAAAAGAGTACAATGTCCCTATTACGAAAGAAGAGCAGCCGGACTTACTAGAAATAGAAACGTTCTATCAAAGGGACAACGGAAATTTTTGGGTAGCAACTTATGATGGGAAAGTAGTTGGAACGATAGCTTTATTAGATATTGGGAAGCATCAAGTAGCGCTAAGAAAAATGTTCGTGAAGAAAGAGTTCCGCGGAAAAGAATGGGGCGCATCACATACGCTACTTCAAACGGCAATTTCTTGGGCGAAAGAAAAGAACTTGGAAGACATTTATTTAGGAACAACAGTTAAATTTCTAGCAGCACACCGTTTCTACGAAAAGAATGGTTTTCAAAGCGTGAGTATAGAAGAGTTGCCAAAAAGTTTTCCAGTGCTAGAGGTAGATAAGAAATTTTATAGGTATACTGTTTAAAAAGGTCATTCATAAATGATCTTTTTTTATGAACTAAAATGGAAATGATGGTATAATTTGGATTAGTGGGTGTGGGTATGAACTTTCCAATTCAGAGAAGTAAGTTAGGAATAATTTTCGTTAGTATAACGTTAGCTTTTATGGTGATATATCCAATAGTTATGTTCTTTACAAGAAAAGGGGATTGGGCTTCAGCTCTAATTGGGATGGGATTATGTTTTATTGTAAATGTCCCTCTCGTTTGGGAAATGTTCATTAAAAAACATAAAGTAGAAAATGGTATTTTAAAATACGGAATTTTAAATGACGACGTTGTATTAAAAGATATAAGAGTTATTCGTCAAGTTGGAAAATCATTTGAGATTACAACGAATGCATATAAAGTACATATGATTGCGATGCCGCAAGATCCGGATGAATTTTTGGCGCTTATCGCGAAAGAAAATCCATATGTGAAAATAGAAATGGTAGGTAAGAAATGAAATATGTAAAACTTTTGTTTTGTTTGGAAATTTTGTTTGTGCTTGTTGGTTGCACTAGAGTATATATGAAATGGGATCTGCCCTTATATGTCCCAATATTAATAGGTACTATCGCAGTGACACTTTTATTTTATTTTCATTTTCAGCAAACAAAAAGCGAGAAAAATAGCTCCATATAAAGTAGGGGGATTAGAAATGAAAAAGATCTATATGTTGTTTTTGTTTCTGCTAACTGCATCCATTCTTTTAATAGGATGTAGTGCGAAGAAAGAGAAGTCTGATGTTAGTTTAGAAAAGGCACAAAAAATTGAAATTGAATCGCTTATTGATTCGAGTGATAAAAAAACAATTACCGATAAGAAAGAAATCACAAAGTTGTTTGAATCAATCAAAATGGATGAGTGGGAAATGGAATCGGCTCCTTTAGATACTCCGCAAGGGAAAACGTTTAAAATGTATCAAGAGGATACACCGAAATTATTGGATTCGGGTAAAGATAAAAAAGAGTTACATGAAATTGGTACTATGACAGTATATAAAGATGTCCCTTATGTCGAAGTTGAAATGAAAAATAAGAAAATGAGTTTTAAAGTACCAGAAGATGTGGCGAAAGATTTATTACAATATTAATAAAAAGACGCTCGGAGAAAATTCCGAGCGTTTTTCATTATTTTAAGTTCTCTGGGTTTAAAGCTTCTAGTTCAGTTACAACGAAGCGTCCGTCTTTACGGATTAATACGTCGTCGAAGTAAATTTCACCGCCGCCGTATTCAGGGCGCTGAATGCATACTAAATCCCAGTGAATGTTAGAGTTGTTGCCGTTCCATGCATCATCATAAGCTTGTCCAGGTGTGAAGTGGAAGCTGCCATCGATTTTTTCATCGAATAGGATGTCTCCCATTGGATGTAAGATGTATGGGTTTACGCCGATTGCGAACTCACCAACGAAACGCGCGCCTTCGTCTGTATCGAAGATTTTGTTAATGCGCTCTGTATCATTTGCAGTTGCTTCAACGATTTGACCGTTCTCAAATTTAAGTTGTACATTTTCAAATGTATAACCGTTGTAAGGAGATGGTGTATTGTATGAAACTGTACCGTTAACAGAATCGCGAACTGGTGCAGAGTATACTTCACCATCTGGAATGTTTAAATGACCCGAGCATTTAATAGCTGGAATGTCTTTAATAGAGAATGTTAAGTCAGTTCCAGGGCCAGTTAAGCGAACCTTATCTGTTTTATTCATTAATGTAACAAGGCTATCCATCGCCTTATCCATTTTACCGTAGTCTAAGTTACAAACTTCGAAGTAGAAGTCTTCGAAAGCTTCTGTGCTCATTTTAGCAAGCTGCGCCATAGAAGCATTTGGGTAGCGAAGAACAACCCAGCGTGTTTTCGGAACACGGATGTCTCTATGAACTTTTTTGCCAACTGTTTGGCCGTGAACTTTCATACGTTCACTTGGAACGTCAGCTTGTTCGTTAATGTTATCACCAGAGCGAAGGCCGATATAAGCGTCCATATCTTTCATTACGCTCGCTTCATATGCAGCGATTTGTTCGAAGTGTTCTTCAGTAGCACCCATTAATAAAGAGCGATCTACTTGATGATCTTTTAAAGAAACGAATGGGAAACCACCAGCTGCATATGCTTCTTTTACAAGTGCAGTTACAAGTTCTTTTTGTAAGCCAAAGTTTTCAATTAATACTTTTTCGCCTTTTTGTAAACGAATAGAGTAGTTAATTAAATTGTATGCTAACTTTTCAATGCGTGGATCTTTCATATGTAAAGCCTCCCTACTAATTATGTATCCTCTCCTATTGTAACCTACTTAGTGGAATTTGTTGAATCATTTATGTTACAGTTAACGAATAAGTATGAAAATTCTAATGATAAGATAGGGATTAGAATGAAACGGAAAATGATTGTATAATGGGAGAAAGTATGAAAAAGATAAAGGAAGTGATGAAATGCAAGTTCTTCTATATGTAAGTGCGGCTATTATCGCGGTTGCTTTCGCAGTATTAGTAGTGTATGTATGCAGAACGTTGTTATCGGTTCAGAAGACGTTAGAAAACGTTGCGAGCACGTTAGAAGGTTTAGAAAAGCAAATGCAAGGAATAAGCGTAGAGACGGAGCAATTATTACATAAGACAAATGCGTTAGCTGATGATATTCAACAGAAGTCACAGTCGCTAAATAAAGTAGTAGAAGGTGTGGATGGAATCGGAACGACGATCCACTCTTTAAATACGAAGCTTCGCAACGTTTCAGAGTCTGTTACGGACGAAATTGAAAATAATGCAGATAAAGTGGCACAAGTTGTACAGTGGAGCAGTGCAGCAATTGAAGTATACAACCATTACCGTACTACGAGACAAGAGAAAAAGGTTGAAAAAGAAGAGCGTAAACTTGAGAGAGCTGAGCAGAAGGCTGAAAAGAGAGAGAAGCGCTCTAGACTTCGCATGAGAGGTGAGTAACGATGAGTATGATGAAGATTGAAACGATTGAAGAACTTGAAGCGTTAGTAGAAAAGAACGAGCCTTACGTTCTTTTTAAGCATAGTACGACATGCCCAATTAGTCACGGTGCATATACTGAGTTTCAAGCGTATTGCGGTGAAGAAAGAGAAGTGCCAGCATATTGCTTATACGTACAAGAGGCGAGAGATGTTTCGAACCATGTTGCAGAGCAGTACAGCATTAAGCATGAATCTCCGCAAGTGTTATACATAAAAGATGGAATGGTAGTATGGCATACATCGCACTGGAATATTAAAAAAGAAGCTTTAGAAGAGAATGTAAAATAGGGAGAGGCAAGCGAAGGGCTTGCTTCTTTTTTATTTTGTTGCAATATATTTAGTGGTACACTAGAGATACTTTAAAACTAAGTAAATTGACTTTTGAAAGTGGGTTTTAAGCAATGAAGAAAATGGCATTATGCATCGCAAGCTTAAGTTTATTACTGGGGGCTTGCAGCAATAATACTATTGAGAAGAAGGATGAAGTTGTACAGAAAGATACGAAAGAAAAAAGTATGATTCCAAGAACTGCTGTTTCTAAGGATTACTATAGAACTGTTATTCCTTTAAAAGAACAAAAGGTAATTAATACAGTTAATGTTAAAACTAATTCTAAACTAGATTTAGCAGAATATGAAAATGGTTTAATGGATATTGCTTCAAAACAATTCGATACAGAAAATTACGTATTACAATTAAATCAATATATTCCAGAGAAAACAATTGATGAATTAGTTACGAAACAAGAAGTACCAGTTTTGACTAATATTATAGAACAGGACTACTTCGGCAAACAAAATTCAAATGAACTAAGCTTATCTGGCGTTGTTATTGGTTTATCTATGTCTTCAAGTGTATCTAATGAGGAAGCTATTTCTAAAGGTACTGAAGTCGCTAAGGGGCTTATAGAAGCTATTAATAAAAATGATAAATATAACAAATCTCCAATTACGTTTGCTATATTTAAGCAAGAAAGTACAAGTTCTTTAAAGAATGGTACTTATATTTCAAGCGCTACTGTTCAAAAGAACGAGACTAATCTTGGAAATTGGGATACTATTGATGAAAAGTCGTATTCGTATCCTTCTCAAGAATTTGAGGGGGCACATGGAGAAGATAATGATAAGCTAAAGGATTTTTCTAAAGCAATGAAGGCATTTTCTCCAGGAGATTATATCCCTGTTAATGCTAAGATTTCTTATAAGCAAAATAAGATGGATAAATTAAAGATGGATATTGTCGTTAAATATAACGGTAAGTCAGAATTAATGGCACTCTCTCAAACGGCTGCTCAAAGTATGTTAGAACAATTTCCTAAAGATGCTAAAGTTCAATTACAAATAAAGTCCGAGAATAAAATCGAGGCTGTTATTATAAAAGAGAAGAACAGCGATAAACCGTTTGTTTCTTTCTTATAATGAAAAGACAGTTTTTAAGCTGAGGCTACTGAAAAAGTGAATACTTCGAGAAAAACATTTCGAATTTCCTAAAGATGTTGAAAGAAGAAAGGAGGTCATTGCCTGTACATAGTAGAGAATGACCTCTTTTTTCTTATGAAATAGACTCTTTCAGTGCCTTCTTTAAAGTGTCAGATTATGTTGATGTTATTCAAATTGGCGCTCGCAATATACAAAACTTTGAACTGTTAAAGGCAGCTGGTGCTTTAAATAAACCAATATTATTAAAGCGTGGTTTATCAGCAACAATTGAAGAATTTATTAATGCAGCAGAATATAGTATGGCAGAGGGGAATGGTACTATCATTTTATGTGAGCGTGGTATTCGCACATATGAAACAGCAACGCGTAATACGCTTGATATTTCCGCTGTGCCAATTTAAAAGAAAGAAATACATTTACCTGTTGTTGTCGATGTAACGCATTCTACAGGGCGACGTGGCCTTCTATTACCGTTTGCAAAAGCGGCTATGGCAATTGGTGCTTTTGCTATTATGGCTGAAGTACATCCAGACCCAGTAGTTGCATTATCAGATGAAGCGTAGCAAATGGACATTCCAGAATTCAATGAGTTTATGAAAGAATTAAAAGCATTCGGAAGTAAATTATAAAAAGATTTCTTAGTCTATGTAGGCTTGTTACATAGCTTTTTTACAAAAATTGACCTTTTTTGCATAAGAAATACGAAAATACGAGAAAAGAAGCGAATTTTTTCGAAACTTTTGCGGGAAAATATTGTATGACCCTGTGTTTTTAGCGTATCATTAGTAAAAGGAAGAACTCGGGACGATTGTTGGCATCTGCAAATAGAGTTGATGTCTTTTTTTCATTCAAGTGAACCGATACATAAAAATAGATAACATAAATAGAAGGAGTGTGCGAAGAGATGAACGTAACAATCTATGATGTAGCGCGTGAAGCAAATGTTTCAATGGCTACCGTATCACGCGTTGTGAATGGTAACCCAAATGTAAAGCCTACAACAAGAAAGAAAGTATTAGAAGCAATTGATCGTTTAGGATACCGCCCGAATGCGGTAGCACGTGGACTAGCAAGTAAGAAGACAACTACAGTGGGTGTTATTATTCCTGATATCTCAAATACGTTTTATGCAGAACTTGCTCGTGGAATTGAAGATATCGCAACAATGTACAAATATAACATCATTTTAAGTAACTCTGACCAGAACAAAGAGAAAGAGTTCCACTTATTAAATACGATGCTTGGGAAACAAGTGGACGGGATTGTTTTCATGGGTGAAGATATTACAGATATTCACGTTGAAGAGTTCAAAAAATCTCCAGTACCAATTGTATTAGCAGCGTCATTTGATGAACAAAATGAAACGTCATCAGTAAATATTGATTATACACAAGCAGCTTACGATGCAATGAAGCATTTTATTGAGCAAGGACATAAACGTATCGGTTTCGTCTCTGGTCCTTTCATTAATAAAGCAGGAAGCGCGAAGAAGTTACAAGGTTATAAAAAAGCTTTAGAAGAAGCAGGTATTTCATATGATGAAAATCTTATAATTGATGGAGATTACACATATGATTCAGGTATAGAAGCGTTTGAAAGACTTTGGGGCATGGATGAAAAACCAACAGCAATCTTCGTATCTTCTGATGAAATGGCACTAGGTGTAATCCACGCAGCACAAGACGCGGGATTAAACGTACCAACGGATATCGAAGTGCTTGGTTTTGACAACACACGTCTTGCATTAATGGTTCGTCCGCAACTTTCGACAGTTGTACAACCAATGTATGATATCGGTGCAGTAGCAATGCGTCTACTAACGAAATATATGAACAAAGAAAAAGTAGAAGATCACTCAGTTATCTTACCTCACCGTATCCAATTTAGAGATTCAACGAAGTAAGAATAAGAGAGCTCACAGCGATAGCTGTGAGCTTTTATTCATATTCAGGATAATGGTGTTTAACTACTGTATCTACACTTTCAGTTTTCTTAATATGTAAAAAGCGTGCATATAATTCTTTTCCTGTCTCAAATGGTGTGTCATCTAATTCGAAAACATGCAACACTTTTCTAAACGTCCATGTTACTTGCTCACCGTACATATTATCGTACGTATCTTCAGACTGTAGAGCTATCTTTTCACCTAGATCATGAGCTTCCTCTAAACTGTTCGCCTTAACGAGAATGATACTTTCTTCAAAAAGTGTATCGTGATTCTCTTCATAATGTTCATCAATTTTACTAGGATTAGGTTTACCTGAATGGACAGATTCAAATAATAATTTTACAGCATACACATGAGATCAGTCTCCTTATGCTGAATGTTTTATTTTATAAACAATACTCGCGATAAGTGAAGCGGGTATTGTAAATACGTTGCTTTGATAATGGTAATGTATTTGGGATTCTTTATAAGACATTCGCTACAGTTGGGGTTATTCCTTGTTATATGTCACACAAGTGCAAATTTAACTATTATAGGGCAATGTCATGTATAATAGAAAGAAAAGGCTTGTGAGGGGGGAGAAGAGATGATCGTTCTTTGGATAATTACGCTTTGCATGACTGCTATTTTTGCATATATGACGTTAAAACAAAATGGCTTAAAGCGATTTGTTCCAGGAAGTATTCTTGCAGGAATCGCCCTTATCACGTATGTAATTTCTATTTTTATTGAAAGTGTATCAGTGGACATGAGCACAAGTTTAATGTTCATGGGTATTACACTATTTGCAGGTAGCATTATGGTACTTATGGTTGCAGGTATTATTGCATTTATTCATATGAATTCGGAAACGTTATAGCATATAAAAAAAGGCATGTCCCGAGGGGGCATGCCTTTTTATCCGTTCAATTATGCTCTATCTTTAGAAGAGTTTTGTTGTTTTAGTAAGTCGCGAATTTCGCCAAGAATTTCTTCTTCTTTTGTTGGTTCTGGAAGTTCTTCTTTCTTTTCTTCTTCTTCTCTTTTAGATGTTAGTTTGTTGAAAACTTTAACAAACATAAAGATAGCAGCTGCAATAATTAAGAAATCAAAAATAGTTTGGATGAAGTTACCATACATAATAGATGATTTACCGAATGTAAGTTTTAAATCTGTAAAGTTAACGCCGCCCAGTACCATACCAAGTAATGGTGTGATGATATCTTTAACTAAAGAACTAACGATTTTACCGAATGCAGCACCGATTACAACCCCGACAGCTAAATCGATTACATTCCCTTTGAATGCGAATTTTTTAAACTCGTTCCACATGTGTTAATCCCATCCTTTCCACGATTCAATATGAAATTTATAATTCCTATCAACATATTCTATAGAAATTTGTGATAGAAATAAAGAGGAAATGGGAATGAAAGTAAATTCTGAAAAATGTATCCGTTTTAATTTTTGCTTACAGCTTGCAGTAGAGATTGGAGCATTTGTTGAGATTTTAATCCTTCTAATCCATCTACAATAGGCTGTGTATCACCTTGTACACATTGGATAAAATGATGAACAGCATCTTCAAATCCGCGCTGCTTTAACGTTGTCTCCCATGATGGTGAACCACTTTGTGAAACGGAGTTTTCTTGCTCAATTTCAAATGTGTTCATATTTTTTACGCGAATGATTTTACCTGCCGTTACAAGTTCAATTTGTTCTAAATTTGTACCTGCATGGCGGTGCATCGCCGTAGAAAGTAAAAGTCCATTTGCAGTTGTATATGTATGATGTCCGTAAAGAAGTTCGTTCTTTTCATTGATTTGCATCATATTATGAACGATGTTAAGGTCATCGTTAGCTAACCAGCGAGCAGTATCTACAATATGTAAGTAATCATCTAACATAGTAAAGTCATACGTATATGGCCCCACCTTATTTGTGCGGTGCTTTTCAATTCGAATCCATGAAGTATCAGTAGCTTGCTCTTTGGCAGTAACGTACATAGGAACGAAACGGCGATTAAATCCCACCATTAACTTTCGATTATACTTTTCACTCATTTCAACTAGCTTCTCTGCTTGCTTAGTAGTAGCAGCTAGCGGCTTATCAACATAAACATCGATTCCTTTTTTCAGAAGTTCAGAAACGATTTCATAATGTGTAGCAGTTGAACTATGAACGAAAGCCGCATCACATTCTGAAGCGAGTGCCTGAAGGTTAGCGAAATCTTGAATACGATATTGCTCGCAAATTTGTTTTCTTTTATTAACATTAGGTGTAAACGCTCCCACAAAAGTCCAATCAGTTTCCTTTGTCAGTGTTGGAAGGTAAGCCTTTTGTGCAATACTACCTAATCCAATCATTCCAATACGAGGTTTGCTCATGTTTTTTTCCCACCCTATTATAAATATATAAGTTGTCTAGCTGTATAGCTATGTGACGAAATAACTGTAGCATAGACTGGGGAGAATGGCAAAAAATAGATTTAAAAATGATACGTTTTTTATAGGAAATGAGCTTTTATTTATTTGTCGCTAACAAAATCTTCTCTATCTCTTCAAAGTTATGAACACGGGCATGCTCTAGCGGGGTAACACCATCGTTGTCGGGAATATTTACATCTGCACCGTGCTCAATAAGAAGCTGAATGACTTGTTGCTGTGTTTCGTTCCATTACTTAGTACGATGGCTTCCATTAAAGCGGTCCACCCGAGATTATTTACATGGTTAACATCAATAGTTGTTCGCGTAAGGAGTTCTTTAATAACATCAATATAGCCATGTTCTGAGGCGGGGATAAGAGCTGTTCCGCCGTAACGATTTGTAAGCGATGGATCTGCACCGGCATCAATCGTTAGTTTTAAAATATCAAAGTAACCTTCTGCACCGGCGTATAGAAAGGGATTGTTTTTCATATCGTCTTGGATATTTACGTCAGCCCCTGCTTCAATAAGCACTTTTGCAGTTTTTACATCATTTTTGTATGTAGCAATCATAAGAGAAGTACGTCCTTTATTGTCCGTTATATTTATGTCAGCCCCTTTTTTGAGTAATGATATAACAGTATTCGTTTTTTGTTTCTCAGTAGCTGTTAGTAGTGCTGTCTCCATGTTTGTCATCTCCTTTTTAACTTCTTGTTCTTGTGAGCATCCTTGTAAAAAAATTACGCAACATATCATGCTTAATGTTTTTTTGAACATGGAATTTCAACCTCCTTTTGCAAGCAATTCGGTATCCTAATTTAAACTGTAAAATAGGAACATTAAATTTTTATAAACTGGTGCTAAAATTACTATAAAATCGCTTGAGTATTTGAACATATATTTTTATGCTTATGAATAACAAGGTTTGTTAAAGTGAGGATGTAAGATATGTCTATTAAAACAAGATTTTTATTTTCTTATATCGCTGTTATTCTCGTTTCCATCACGCTCATATTAGTCGCGGGATTTTTAATTGTTTTTTCCATAACAGGAGACTTGGAATCAGTGAAAAATTTCTATAAAAGTTCCTATATTCAAAAGCCGCTTACGCCAGAAGAAGAGAATACGTATATTGAATTGAAATTAGCGGCAAAGAAAAATCAATCACAACTATTAGATGAATCGTTCGTTTCATCACTTGAAAAAGAAGGTGTGAAAATAGTTGTAAGAAAGGGAGAAACCATTTCTTATGCTACAAAAATATTTGAAGGTGTATCTTTAAAAGAAGCCATTCCGAAATTTGAATCAGCAAATATTAATAGTCGTGGTACAACGGAACTAGGCGATACATTTTATCGATATGTAAAATTTGATTTTTATTTTCCCGGAGATGAAGAAGGGAGTATATTTGTACTAAAAAGGCAGAGTTCATTTGTCGATCTTACACAAAAATTATTTCCAATTTTGTTCGGAGCGCTTTTACTGTTAGCCATTTTACTCATAGGGTTATTAAGTTATTTCGTCTCAAGAAGTGTGATAAAACCAATTTTTGTATTGAAAGATGCGACTGGGAGAATTAAAGAAGGGGATTTAGATTTTCAAATTCCAGTTACATCCTATGATGAGATTGGGCGATTAAATCAAGGGTTTGAGGAAATGAGGAAGAGATTAAAAGAGTCGATAGAGATGCAAGCACAGTATGAAGAAAATCGAAAAGAACTCATTTCAAACATATCTCATGATTTAAAAACACCGATTACATCTATTATTGGATATGTAGAAGGCATAAAAGATGGAGTCGCAAATACGCCAGAAAAAATGGATAAGTATTTAAC
Organism: Bacillus sp. 41-22; assembly: GCF_025809295.1. NCBI lineage: Bacteria > Bacillati > Bacillota > Bacilli > Caryophanales > Bacillaceae > Bacillus > Bacillus sp. 41-22. Next base: position 4,486,909 of record NZ_CP084035.1, on the reverse strand, counting down.
GACCATTCATACGAAGGCAAAACATATGGATACACTCATTGATGAGCTCTTTTTGTTTTCAAAGCTTGATTTGAATCGAGTTCCCTTTCAGTTTGAAACGATAGAGTTAAACGTGTTTATGCAGGAATTATTAGAAGAGATGCAGATGGATTTAAGTGAGGAAGGTATAGAAGTTTACTTACAATTACAATCATCACCACTATATGTAACGGCTGATTGCGAAAAGATAAATAGAGTTATATCAAATTTGATTCATAATAGTGTGAAATACATGGATAAAGAAGAGAAGAAAATTACTGTAACAGTATTGAGTGATAACAATAAAGTTATTGTGAAAGTGATGGACAATGGGTCAGGTATAGAAGCTGATACGCTGCCGTATATATTTGAGCGGTTTTATCGTGCAGAGCAATCGCGAAATTCTAGCACAGGTGGAAGTGGACTTGGCTTAGCGATAGCGAAGCAAATTGTTGAAGAACATGGCGGGGAAATTTGGGCGGAAAGTAAGCTTTGGGAAGGTACAAGTATTTTCTTCTCATTGAAAAAAGTACAGGAATGTGGTGAGTAGAATGAAGAGAATTTTACTAGTAGAAGATGAAATAAGTATTGCAGAATTACAGCGAGATTATTTAGAAATTAGTGATTTTCAAGTCGATGTAGAGTATTCAGGTGAAATAGGCCTACAAATGGCTCTTCAGGAAGACTATGATTTAATTATTTTAGATATTATGCTTCCGAAAATGAATGGTTTTGAAATTTGTAAACAAATACGTGCTATAAAAGACATTCCTATTTTGCTTGTTTCAGCAAAGAAGGAAGATATAGATAAAATTCGCGGACTCGGATTAGGTGCAGATGATTATATAACGAAGCCGTTTAGTCCAAGTGAATTAGTCGCAAGAGTAAAAGCACATATTTCTCGTTATGAAAGATTATCAGGAAATGTGAGTAAGCAACGCGATACGTTATATATTCATGGAATTTCTATCGATCAGCGAGCGAGAAAAGTTTTTATAAACAATGAAGAAATTGCGTTTACAACGAAAGAATTTGATTTATTAACATTCTTTGTAACGCATCCAAACCAAGTATTAAATAAAGAACAGTTATTTGAACGTATTTGGGGACTAGAATCAGCTGGCGATTTAGCCACTGTCGTTGTTCACATTAGAAAGCTACGTGAAAAAATTGAAAGAGATCCTGCTCACCCGCAATATATTGAAACAGTGTGGGGAGCTGGTTATCGCTTTAACGTGTAATGTACCTGCCAAGTAATTGGTAGGTTTTTTATGTTATTCGAACAAAAAGGGAATAATAGGTAATTTATGTTAAAATATAAAGAGAGATAAAACATAGGAGAGCATGAGAGGGCGTGCTACATTTTGGGAGATACATTAAAAGATAATAAATCAAACAAGGCTTTAAAGATTGGAACCAATATCATACTTATCTTATTAATTATCGGTGCAGTACAAATGTTTTATGATGAAGATTCTACGAATGATCATTTCGGTGGGTTATTTATGATGGTCTTTTTTGGAATTAAAATAATTTCTAATTTTATGATGAGTATAAAAGCAGGAGATAAAAAGTCGATATTCATTGATGTAGGCTTAATGATTTTTTTGTTCTTCTTGTTGTTTCTAGTGTGAAATATTTCTTTTGAAAAAAGTTCATATTCTTATAGAGGCTGTGAGCTTTCCTTAGTAATAACGGTATTAGTGTAACGATTTATAAAATGTTTGAGTAGTAGAAGTAAACTGAGCAGCTTCTTCTAAAAAAGGATAATGGTTACTCTCCTCAAATATCACAAAGATAGAATTACGTATACCCTCATGCATCTCGATAGAATATTGGATCGGGCACTGTACATCATATCTTCCGCATATAATAAGGGTCTTTGTTTGGATGGAAGGTAAATTCTCTCTTAAATCAAATGACGGATATTCATTGGCGAAAGTGTTCATCCGGCTAGCGGACATAGTTTTTTTGATTGGTTTACAAAAATAAAATTTGTAGTTTTCGGGTTTATACAATGATAATTTTGTTCTCTTAGTAGATAGTTCTTTCCGTTCTTCACTTGTAAGGTGAGGGCTTTTTAAAGTTTCGATGAGTTGTTGCATATAATGAAACTGAGGATGTGCTGGGTAATAAATGCAAAATAGTGTTTCGGTATAGTTACTTGCTGCGGCTCCAACGATGACTAATGATTGTAAGGAATTTGGATATGTAATCGCATATAAAAGTCCAAGCATACCGCCTGTTGAGTGGCCAGCGAAATGCCATGTTGGGAGTTGTAAAGCTTCTCGTATTGCTTCTAAGTCGTGAACGGTTTCAATCATACTTAATTCTTTTTCTGAATTGGCTTTTGCTGAGTTACCAGCGTTTCGTAAATTAATGAGCAATACACGATGCGTAGCAGTGAAAACATCCGCAAAGTAATCGCCAGTGTCATTAAATTGTGAATAGTGATGTGTAATACAAAGCGGTTCGCCATTTCCTTTTGTAAAGAGTTCGAATGTGCCGCGTTTCGTGTTGATTATTTGTTGTTTCCACATAGTGTCACTACCTTTTCTCATTAGAGTTGGGGTTAGTTCATTAATAAATAAAAAATATATCATCGATTCGACACGGAATATCGATTTAACGACAAAACACAACAATAGTAGCAAACAAACTATAAAAGAAAGGAGACTGTTCAAAAAGCGAGCCTCCTCTCTGTTTAATATAAAGATTTTGTCATATTATTCCGAATAATTTCAAGGGATTTCGCTACAGTTAATGCATTTTTTTCTTCGATTTCTGGTTTTCTAGGGATAGGTTGATACATGTTGTCTGGATCTTCCCATGTAAGGGGAAGGTCGGTTTCTGCTTGTCCTTTCCAAGCGTCAATCCATTCTGGAGGGAGATAACCTGAGATGTTTTGGATGTTGTTCATTTCGAGCCAAATGAGTGCCCAAGCTCTTGGTACGACGCGCCAGTGATCATAGCCACCGCCGCCGACAGCAATCCAGCGACCGTCGCAATATTCATTAGCGATTTCACGAGCGAGCTTCGGTATTTCACGGTAAATGTTCATCGTTGCGCAAAGGTGTGTAAGTGGATCGTAATAATGTGCATCAGCACCATTTTGCGTTAAAATAATATCCGGTTTAAAGTATGCTGCCACTTCTTTTACAACTGTTCGATATGAATCTAAAAATGATTCGTCTTCTGTAAAAGCGTCGAGTGGAACGTTAAAAGAATAATTATATCCATTTCCTTGTCCACGTTCATTTACTGCGCCAGTTCCAGGAAATAAATAACGCCCAGTTTCGTGTAATGAAATGGTGCATACGTTAGGATCGTCGTAAAAAGACCATTGTACCCCGTCACCGTGATGAGCATCTGTATCAATATATAAAACGCGTAAACCGTATTTCTTCTGAATATATTTCATTGCGATAGAGCTATCGTTATAAATACAAAAGCCAGATGCTTTCCCGCGAAAGCCATGATGTAAGCCGCCGCCTAAATTAAGCGCATGCTTTACTTTTCCGGAAAGAACAGCATCGACAGCTGTTAATGTTCCGCCAACGAGTAATGCACTTGCTTCATGCATATTTGGAAACATTGGTGTATCTTCTGTTCCAAGCCCATATGTCATCGCAATTGATTTTTCTAGCTTTCCTTCTCCAGCAAGTTTTACCGCATTTATGTACTCCTCTGTATGAATGAATGCAATTTCCTCATCTGTAGCCATTCTTGGCGAGATGACTTGAGAAGGGGAGATAAAACCACTCTTTTGTAATAAGTCATACGTAAGTGTGACGCGTAGTTGGTTAAAAGGATGATCAGGGCTAAAAGAATAGCCCCGAAAGTCATCCGAATAAATGAAGGCGCTGCTCATGCTTGCATCCCCATTATGTTTGGCCATAATACGCGGTAGCCCTCTGCTTCGAGTGCATCGATCACTTTTAGAGGATTCATCGTTTGAATGCGGAAAACGAGTACTTTATCATTCTCATCTTTTGCTGGATAGACGAGAACGCTCACAATATTTATTTGTAAATCACTAAAAATAGCAACGACTTTTCCAAGAATACCAGGTTCATTTTTCACTTGAATTTCAATTTGTGAACTTGGTTGATGAGCTCCTGTTAATTTTACTAACGTGTGCAGCACTGTAGATTCAGAAATGATACCTACGAGTTTTCCAGCTTTCGTAACAGGAAGACAGCCTATTTTATTTTCAAAAAATAAAGTCGCAATTTCCTCAACGAAATCGAGAGGGTGACAAGTCATAACAGGGTGTTTCATTATGAGTTCAAGCGGTTGCTTCAGCATATCGAGTGAAACTTGTTCATCTAAAATAGACGGACTTGCATCTCTTACATCTCGATCAGAAATAATGCCTACTACGTGATTATTTTGATCGACAATTGGAATGTGCCGAATACCTTTCGTACGTATCGTTCGGATTGCTGTTTCAATTGTATCGTTTGGATGTAGTGTTACTACATTTTGATTCATAATTTCTTCTACAATCATTCCAGTTGCCCCCTTTATTAATACATAAAACGATTGTGAAAACGTAGACGATCAAATGCTTGAATGGAATCCGTATCGACGCGTTTACCGATGCGAACCATTAAACAGTTAGCCGGGTGTGAACAAATTTCAGGATCGTCTGTAGCCATCCATTGTAAACCACCAGCATTCATCATTTTTTCCATTACTTTTCGGTATTCCCAAACATTTAAGCCTGTTTGTTTTAAATCCCAGTGCCAATAATATTCAGTCGTTAATATAATGTAATCTTCCATATGATCGTCCATCATTGAAACTTCTAATAAATTTTTTCCGACAGAGCAACCACGAAAGGCTGGGACAACTTCAATCGCCCCGAGTTCAATTAAGTTTTCAATCTTTCCTTCTGACCATCGCTCGAGCGGATCAGGATATAAGTATGTAACATATCCAACGATCGTTTGGTCATGTCTAGCAATAATGAGACGAGCTTCTGGTAATTTAGAAATTTCGACAATTGCTTTATATTGCTGCTCGGCAGGACGAAACGCAATTAAGTCTGGATGAAATTCATACATTTCAAGATTATGTGTAGAGACAGGACCTTCAATAATTAAAGTGCCTTTCGCTGTTTTTAAGTTTCTGGCATTATATATTTTTTTATGAATCAATTTATTGCTCACCACCTTGAGGGTTTGTGAATCTATTAATATCGTACTTTATAATATATGCGATGTGAATCGAATTTTGTCATTAAAAATTTGTCTAAAAATCAACAAAAATACTGAAAATTTTAAATAATGTCATTATAATAGATAATAGAATACATAGGAGGGGGATGTAAAGTATGAAAGTGGAAACGCTTCCTGTCATTAAAGGAGAAAATAATTTGCCGAATTATGAAGAGGCATACGCGAATTTTAACTGGGAAGAGGTTAATAAAAATTTTACTTGGAATGAAACAGGACGAGTAAATATGGCGTATGAGGCAATTGATAAGCATGCGAAATCAGATCGAAAGAATAAAGTAGCACTTTATTATCAAGATGGATCGCGAAAAGAGAAATATACGTTTAAGGAAATGAAGGATTTTTCTAATAAAGCAGGAAATGTCCTGAAAAACTATGGCGATGTTGAGAAAGGCGATCGCGTTTTTATTTTTATGCCGCGTTCCCCAGAATTATATTTCGCACTTTTAGGTGCAGTGAAATTAGGGGCAATTGTTGGACCATTATTTGAAGCATTTATGGAAGGCGCAGTTCGCGATCGTTTAGAAGATAGCGAAGCTAAGGTGCTAATTACAACTCCTGAATTGTTAGAGCGCATACCATTAAATGATTTACCTGCTTTAAAAACAGTCTTCCTTGTTGGAGACAATGCAGAAGAAGGCGGTAAAACTGTAGCGTTCAATCCTTTATTTGAACAAGCTTCAAAAGAATTACATATCGAGTGGTTAGGCCGTGAAGACGGTTTAATTCTACATTACACATCTGGTTCTACTGGTAAGCCAAAAGGTGTCCTTCATGCGCAAAACGCAATGGTTCAGCACTATCAAACAGCGAAATGGGTATTAGATTTAAAAGAAGATGATGTATATTGGTGTACAGCTGACCCAGGCTGGGTAACTGGAACAGCTTACGGTATTTTTGCACCGTGGTTAGTGGGAGCGTCAAATGTTATTTTAGGCGGGAGATTTAGTCCGGAAGCGTGGTATGAAGCGTTACAAGATTACGGTGTAACAGTTTGGTATAGTGCACCGACAGCGTTCCGTATGTTAATGGGAGCTGGACAAGACGCAATTAAAAAATATGATTTATCACAAGTGCGTCACGTATTAAGTGTTGGTGAGCCATTAAATCCAGAAGTAATTCGCTGGGGTATGAGCGCATTTGGACTTCGTATTCATGATACGTGGTGGATGACAGAAACAGGCGGACAAGTTATTTGTAACTATCCTTGTATGGAAATCCGTCCAGGCTCAATGGGGAAACCAATTCCGGGTGTGAAAGCAGCGATTGTTGATAATGAAGGAAATGAAGTGCCTCCATACACAATGGGGAACTTAGCGATTGGTAAAGGTTGGCCAGCTATGATGCGTGGAATCTGGAATAACCCACAAAAATATGATTCTTACTTCATGCCGGGAGATTGGTACGTATCAGGTGACTCAGCTTATATGGACGAAGATGGATACTTCTGGTTCCAAGGACGTATTGACGATGTAATTATGACATCAGGTGAGCGTGTTGGTCCGTTTGAAGTAGAAAGTAAATTAATCGAGCATGCTGCTGTAGCAGAAGCTGGTGTAATTGGTATTCCTGATCCAGTACGCGGGGAAATCATTAAAGCATTTATCGCGCTTCGCGTGGGATACGAACCATCTGAAGAATTAAAAGAAGAGATTCGTCAATTTGTAAAAAAAGGCCTAGCAGCTCATGCAGCGCCAAGACAAATTGAATTTAGAGATAAATTACCGAAAACGAGAAGTGGTAAAATTATGCGCCGTGTATTAAAAGCTTGGGAGCTAAACTTACCAACAGGTGACTTATCAACGATGGAAGATTAAGAAGGAAGGGTCTGAACAAGTAATATGTTCAGACCTTTCTTTTTTTTATGTTATGATGTAGTTGTTCAACTTATATATATGAGTTAGAGGGGATAGTATGATGAAAACAGAAAAAGAAAAGATGATACAAGGGGAAATGTACATACCGGCTGATCCAGTTTTAGTAAAGGACAGGGAGCAAGCTCGTATATTAACGAGAAAATTAAATGAAACACCAGAAGTAAAGCTAGAAGAACGTAGTGCAATCGTAAAAGAATTATTCGGAACGACTGGAGATAACATTCATCTTGAATCTTCTTTTAGATGTGATTACGGTTATAACATTCACGTTGGTGAAAACTTTTACGCAAACTTTGACTGTACGATTTTAGACGTATGCCCAGTTACAATCGGAGTGAACTGTATGTTAGCTCCAGGTGTTCACATTTATACAGCAACGCATCCGCTTGATCCAGTAGAGCGCATAAGCGGATCAGAGTACGGAAAACCAGTTACAATTGGCGATAACGTATGGATTGGCGGAAGAGCGATTATTAATCCGGGCGTAACAATTGGAGATAATGCTGTCATCGCATCTGGCGCTGTTGTAACGAAAGATGTGCCAGATAATGTAGTAGTTGGCGGGAATCCTGCGAGAATCATAAAAAAAATAAAATAATATTTGAACGAAGCGCCTTCCTCGTCTGTATACATTTATGAAAGAATAGATGAGGGAGGATTTTTATATGTCCAATAAATTGATGCTTACTTTTGCTTTAATTGGAATTATAGTTGTGTTTTCTTGTGGTATGTTATTACCTATACCAATTGGATTTAAAATTTCAATGATTACATTTGGGATTATTATGATTGTTATTTTTTCAATCCTTATTCCGTTTGATAAGAAGTATATTGTACGAAAAAATGGAAATAAAATTGATTTTACAAAAACAAAAATATATTTTCGTTGGAATGTATTTGATACAATTTCGGTCTGTCTTGCAGTGTATGCATGTATATGTGTGCTAGCGTTAAATATTTTAGTTTCAACCGGCCATACGATTCAAAACCCATATATTCAATTTTTTACGAATCAGTCACAAGCATGGGTCATTGTCGCAAGTGCATATTTAATTTCCCGTATTTCATTAACGTTAAAAGGAATAAAGGAGATCAAAAAAAATGGCGCAGATTGGGATTGAGGAGGAGCTCATGCTTGCGTACCAAAATGGAGATAAGCAAGCTGGAGAAAAACTATATGTTTTAATCAAACCAGCGCTATATACATTTTTGTATCGATTTAATCGTGATGAACAACTGAGTATAGATCTCGTTCAAGATACGTTTTTGACTCTAGAGCGTAAGAAACATATGTATGAAACCCGAAAAGGAAAAATTAAAACGTATTTATTTCAAATCGGTTACCGTCTTATGATTAATAAATTAAATAGAAGAAAAAAGTGGCGTTCGCTCTTACCGTTTTTAGTACCAATGCAAGAGGTAGAGTTTTCCCACGAAGACCGGCTTACGGTAAGAGAAGCAATTTTGAAAGTTCCTGAAGAACAGCGAGCGGTCCTGATTCTTTCTTATTATCATGATATGCAGCAAAAAGAAATTGCAGAGGTACTGGATATTCCTGTTGGAACAGTGAAGTCGAGACTTCATAACGGGATAAAGAAATTAAAACAATTGCTGGAGGTGGATGAAATTGAACGAAAATCCCTTTAAGAATGAATATAAATTAAAGCAGCATTTAGATAGCGATCATGTAGAAATACCGGATTTTCCAAAAACGGTAAGCCGCTTCGAGCGATTTCTTGGATTTCTTGCTTCTCCAGCGAAAGATCCTGTGGAAGCGACGATTGGGAATGATTTATCGGTTGTGTTTCATGTGTCGTTATTAGTTGGTGTTCCAGTTATTTCTCTTATTACGATATTCCTTGCGACTTTATAAAGGATTGGTAGGGAAAGAACTCATACCTCTATTTGACACGCCTATATAAATGATGGTATAAAGAAAAGTATATGAATAATTGAGCGTGGAAAGGGAGAAGTAGTGATCATTTCCCTGTTTTAGAGAGCTGATGGTCGGTGGAAATCAGCACATAGATGATCGCGAATTACGCCCCTAGAGCATCTTTTTTCGATTGAAGTGTATTCAAAAGGGAAAAGACGGTGCTAAGCCGTTATGTAAATAAGGTGGTAGGCTTTTTTTGCCTGCAACTAGGGTGGTAACGCGATAATCAAAATCGTCCCTTATTTAAGGGGCGATTTTTTTATGTTTTCAACCTTCACGCCAGTAATGAACTTAAAGGAGAGTATGTAGGATATGGGTATTTTACAAGATCTTGAATTTCGCGGTTTAATTAATCAGCAAACAGATGCTGAGGGACTTGAGCAATTATTAGAAAAAGAAAGCGTTAAATTATACTGTGGTTTCGACCCGACAGCGGATAGCTTACACATCGGTCATATGTTACCAGTATTAATGTTACGTCGTTTCCAATTAGCTGGTCACCAACCAATTGCACTTGTTGGCGGTGGTACTGGCATGATCGGTGACCCAAGTGGTAAAAAAGCAGAGCGTACATTAAATACGAAAGATACAGTTGCTTACTACACAGAAAGCATTAAAAACCAACTTTCAAACTTCTTAGAGTTTGAAAACGTGGACAACCCAGCAACAATGGCTAACAACTATGATTGGCTTGGTAACTTAGATGTAATTTCATTCTTACGCGATATCGGTAAAAACTTCGGTTTAAACTATATGTTAGCAAAAGATACAGTAGCATCTCGTTTAGATACTGGTATTTCATTCACTGAGTTTAGTTATATGATTTTACAATCATACGACTTCTTAAACTTATACCAAAACCATAATTGCCGTCTACAAATCGGTGGTAGTGACCAATGGGGTAACATTACAGCTGGTCTTGAATTAATCCGTAAATCAGAAGAAGATGCGAAAGCGTTCGGTTTAACAATTCCACTAGTTACAAAATCTGACGGTACGAAGTTTGGTAAAACAGAAGGCGGTGCAATTTGGTTAGACCCAGAGAAAACAACTCCTTACGAGTTCTACCAATTCTGGATTAACACAGATGACCGCGACGTTGTTAAATACTTAAAATACTTCACATTCTTATCTCATGAAGAAATTCTTGAGCTTGAAAAGCAAGTAACTGAAGCACCAGAAAAACGTGCAGCACAAAAATCATTAGGATCTGAAATGACAAAACTTGTTCATGGCGAAGAAGCGTTAGAGCAAGCAATTAAAATTTCAGCTGCATTATTCAGTGGCTCTGTAGCAGAACTTACTGCAAGCGAAATCGAGCAAGGATTCAAAGACGTACCATCTGTAGAACGTACTGCAGAAGATACAGTATTAATCGACTTACTTGTAGAAAGCAAAATTTCACCATCTAAACGTCAAGCACGTGAAGATGTAACGAACGGTGCAATCTACGTAAACGGTGAGCGTACACAAGCGTTAGACTACGTTGTAACAGAAAACGACCGCATCGAAGGTAAATTTACAATCATTCGCCGCGGTAAGAAGAAATATTTCTTAATTCGTTACTAATCAGAAACGAATTTAAAACAAATAGTACCCCGAATGGTAGGCTGAAAAGTCTATCGTTCGGGGTTTTTATGTATGCATTTAAATTGCCTCATGATTTCTTTTAAATAGAATATGAAGAATTAATACGAGCATGTAAAGTAAGCTAATTAGCATAACGACAAATGCCCCGGGATAAAATTTTGCCGCATATATAAAGAAATCGATTTGATAAATATCGTCATAATGTGAAACGTACCCTTTAAAATAATTCGTAAACTTAGCGCTATATTTCCATTCATCAGGATTATCTATTAAATTACTCCCTTGATACCAACTCATAAGTGCTGAAGTAATAAACAGCATAAATGCACTGCCTAACTGAACCATTTGGTTTATTGTCAAAAAAAACACCCCCATTTTATGGTTATTATAACGTGATAATTTGCCTTAATAAACTATTCTGTAGATAAAATATAGTTAGCAATCCTGTAACCTTTTTGTTGTAATCTCCTTTTCGAGTTCATACGGAAATCACATGTAAGCGATATGATAAACGTATAACAAATAGAAAGGAGTGGTAAAACAAAATGTCACTAGAAGCGCTCATTATTTTTTCTTTGCTAAATGCTGGTCAGCTTGCAGAGCATTCGAAGGTTGATGTACATAAAGAGCAGAAAGATGCTTATGTATATGTTCAAAAAGAGGAAAATAAATAATTTTAATATATAAATAAAAGCTACCAGAGAGAACGTTTTAGTTTCTTTGGTAGCTTTTTCTATTGAGATATAATTTGGAAGTAATGAAAAAAGGAGTAGTCTGAAAATGAAATGATTATATGTTTAAGGAAATAAGTATAACAGCATGTAATGAAGATGGATTATAAAATTTTGCACAATAAACGGAGCTAGTATTAAAGAGAATCCAATCGTTGGAATGAATAAAAGAGAAGTAAGGACGATTATCCATAACTCATGAAAAAACTTCCTTGAAGTATCTTACTATACATACGATATTTATATAAATAAAAAAAGCCCAGGACCCTTGATAAACAAGGTTCCTAAGGCTTTTAATAATACTCTTTGCAGAGTACCGAGATTAACGAGAGTAGAACTCTACGATTAATGCTTCGTTGATTTCAGCTGCTAACTCAGAACGCTCAGCGTGACGAGTGTAAGTAGCTTCTAACTTATCAGCATCGAAAGTTAAGTATTCTGGTACGAAGTTGTTAACTTCGATCGCTTCTTTAACAACAACAAGGCTGTTAGATTTTTCGCGAACGCTGATAGTTTGGTTAGGTTTAACGCGGTAAGATGGGATATCTACGCGAGCGCCATCAACCGTGATGTGACCGTGGTTTACTAATTGGCGAGCTGCACGACGAGTGCGAGCTAAGCCCATGCGGTAAACTAGGTTGTCAAGACGAGCTTCAAGAAGGATCATGAAGTTTTCGCCGTGCTTACCAGGCATTTTACCTGCTTGGTCAAATGTGCGACGGAATTGACGTTCAGTCATGCCGTACATGTGACGAAGTTTTTGTTTCTCTTGTAATTGTAAACCGTATTCTGAAAGTTTCTTACGTTGGTTAGGACCGTGAGGACCTGGTGCGTAAGGGCGTTTTTCTAATTCTTTTCCTGTGCCGCTTAGAGAGATTCCAAGACGACGAGACAGTTTCCATGCTGGACCTGTATAACGAGCCATAGTTGACTCCTCCTTTAAAAATGTTTTTATTTTCGTAAAATAAAAACAGACGTAATCGATATTTACGGGTATTTTGTTTTCATGTACCTTCGCTCCAGCAGCAGGGAGTTACGAGATACACCTCCGCAGAGGAACAAAATACAAACGATAAACTCACATTACAAGGCTGCCTTTTTATTTTACACAAACGCTATTATATCTTTTACTTACAGTTTCGTCAAGAGACTCCCTTTTTGTTTTATGCAGATAAATTTTGGAAATTAACAAGAAGGAATTTAAAACAATATAAAAGAAAAGATAGAAACACAAATAAAACGCTTACATAAAATGTAGTAAAAACGTTCATCAGATTTTTCCTGGTGGATATGTGGCAATAAAGACATAAGGGGGATGTTTTTATGAAAAAGAAACATATAGAGACAGCATTAATTCATCATGGATATGAATCAAATGAAAATAAAGGGAGTTTAACACCACCTTTATTTCAAACTTCTACATTTACGTTTGAGACAGCACAGCAAGGGGAAGCGAGTTTTGCGGGAGAAGATCCATCTTATATTTATTCAAGGCTTGGGAATCCAACTGTGAAATTATTTGAAGAACGTATGGCTGTTTTAGAAGGTGGAGAGGAAGCGCTGGCGTTCGGTTCAGGTATGGCAGCCATTTCAGCAACGTTAATCGGTTTTCTAAAGGCTGGAGATCATATTATTTGTTCAAATGGATTATATGGATGTACGTACGGTTTTTTAGAAGTATTAGAAGAGAAATTTATGATTACTCATTCGTTTTGTGATATGGAGACAGAGACTGATATTGAAAATAAAATTCGTCCAAATACAAAGCTCATTTTCGTTGAAACACCGATTAATCCAACGATGAAATTAATTGATTTAGAAAAGGTGATCGGGGTAGCGAAGCGAAATGACTTACTTGTTATTGTTGATAATACGTTTTGTTCACCTTATTTACAAAGACCTCTTGAACTTGGTTGTGACGCCGTCGTCCATAGTGCGACAAAATATATTGGTGGTCACGGGGATGTTGTAGCGGGTGTAACAATTTGTAGAACGAAAACGTTAGCTGACAAAATCCGTCCGATGCGAAAAGATATCGGCGGTATTATGGCGCCGTTTGACGCGTGGTTATTGTTACGCGGATTAAAAACATTAGCAGTAAGAATGGATCGTCATTGTGATAATGCGGAAAAAATTGTATCGTTTTTGAAAAATCATGAAGCAGTAGAAGGTGTTTGGTATCCGGAGGGAGAATTAGCATCTCGGCAAATGAAACGAGGTGGGGGCGTTATTTCTTTTTCAATTAAAGGTGGAAAAGAGGAAACACAGTCGTTTATCAATGACCTCCATTTTATTACAATTGCCGTAAGTTTAGGTGATACAGAAACGTTAATTCAGCATCCAGCGACGATGACACATGCAGCTATTCCGGCTGAACTAAGAAAAGAAATGGGTATTTTTGATAATTTAATACGCCTATCTGTCGGCTTAGAATCATGGGAAGATATCGTTTCTGATTTAGAACAGGCACTAAAGAAGATATCTACTGTTAGTAATCAATAAAATGAAACTTTAATCAGTGGGGGTTTTGTCCATCCCCGGCTGATTATTAGCCCTCACCAATCGGGCTTTTACGGGCAGTTATCTCCCACTTAACTTCCTTGTATTCGCCGAATTTACTGCTCGTTAATGCGGGATAAAAAAGAGTGAGCTATCGGTTTCGTACGTTACGTACGTAATCGATAGCTCACTCTTTTCTTTATTAAATATGTTTTAGGAGTGTTTCCACAAACTTTTCTAAATAGTGCTGATCTACTTCATCGAAACGATTTTTTTCAGGACTATCAATATCAAGCACACCAATGATATTTCCTTCTTTTATAATCGGTACAACGATTTCAGAATTAGAGGCACTATCGCAAGCGATATGTCCTGGGAATTGGTGAACATCTGCTACAAGTTGCGTTGTTTTTGTTTCAGCTGCAACGCCGCAAACACCACGTCCGAACGGAATACGCACGCAAGCTGGCATTCCTTGGAATGGTCCAAGAACAAGCTGATTTCCTTCTGTTACATAAAAGCCAACCCAATTAACGCGATCTAAAAATTGATTTAATAGTGCGGACGCATTTGATAAGTTTGCGACTACGTTCGGTTCGCCAGTTAATAATGCATCCAGTTGTTTAATTACTGTCTCATATTGCTCTTCACGAGATCCTGCATAACTTTCTTTTGTAAACATGGAAACAACTCCCTTTTTAGCGAGATATGTAAAACGATAGCAAAATACGATGTATTTCACATGACTTTGTCGATAGAAAATTAAAGGAATTTGTCTTAAAAGTCAAGAAATTTAAACTATAGCTGTTCATTGAGAGGAAGTGAGCGCATGAAACAGACGAAACAAAAAGTAATTGATGCGGCAATATCGTTGTTTAACACGAAAGGTTATGATGGAACGTCGGTGCGAGAAATTGCAAAGCGAGCGGATGTGAATGTAGCGAATATTTCATATTATTTTGCTGGAAAGCAAGGGTTATTAGAACAGCTTATTACTGATTTTTTAGAAGGATATATTCACGTAATTGAAACGTCATTTGAACAGAGAGAATATTTATCGGCTAAAGATGTGATGGTGCAAATGGTGCGCGGGATTTTACGATATCAATTTGATAATAGAGAACTGACACGTTTTTTTTATAGAGAGCTTTCGCTTGATACGACATTAATTCGTGAAGTGATGACCGTTTATTTTTCTAGAGAAAGATATTATATAGAGCAAATCATTAAACAAGGACAAATGAAGCAAGAATTTAAAAAGGTATCTTTTACAATGTTTATGACGCAATTAAAAGGCATGATGAATATGCCGTTTTTATATCCACAATATATATCAGAGGTGCTACACTCATTTCCGTCTGAGACGTTTTTCTTAGAAATGTATACGAAGGAAATTGAGCAATGGATGGAACGAACATTATATAAAGCGAGTATGTATTATGAACTACCAAGAGCTGTTCATATGTGAAAAATCCCCACCTAACGAACTGAGGTGGGGATTTTTATATGTTGTTTTCTTTGCCATAAATTGTTGCATACTAGCGCAATAATTGTTAATGAGGCAACGGCAATTTCTATGTTATCGACAGTATAACTTTGAAACATAGAACCGATAAGTGCAAATACAGGAACTAAATTCATAAATAATATGCCGTTAATAGATGAAATATATCGATTTCCCGTGTTCCAGCAAAATACAGTGATACCCCCCGCAACAATCGACATATAAAGGAGTTCAAAACGAACGCTCATAACGGTATGTAGTGACGGTACAGAAATTCTATTTGTACCGAGTTTAGCGGCTCATTACATATCAAAGTGTAAAGACTTATTAGAGGATACATATGAAATAGAATGGAAAATTGAGCATATGAAAGTATTAATAGAGTTATTTAAAGAGTGAAAAGTTGAAGCGATGTTCATCGATTCAGTAGTAGAAGGCGCTACATATATAAAAGAAATGCGGGAAGAAAAAATCGTTTGTGCTGTTTCAAATGATCATCCGTATAGAGTGAAAAAGGTAATCCGAATGGAAGAGTTGCAAAATGAACAGCTAATTGTATACCCAGAAATATGTGATGTAAGGAAAATGATTATGAATGTGTTTCAATGTATGGGCGCGAAACCAATAATTGCGATGGTAGGAGCTGGACTTGGTATAACATTGCTTCCGGAAACCGCTTTACAGTAAGCCGTAATGCAAGGTAACGTACGTGCGATTTCTGTAGAACCACCACTAATGCGAAAGATTTATTTCGTCTCTCATATGAAAGAGAGCTCGTTATCCTGCATTAACTGCCCGTAAAAGTCTTACCTTTATTGCATTCATTTGAGGACGGATAATGGAATAAGTGGAATATTAAGAAATATTACAATCACATGTAAAGAAACATGAAATTTTAAAAAAAACTAGGTCAAAAACACGTCATTACATGGTATGATTAGAACATTGTTAGTTGTTAAATATAGGGGAATTCCCTTTTTATACATAATGCCTTCCATTTCATAAACGGAACGGACAAAAAAAGAGATATAACTAGGAGGCTTTTTTGCATGGATTCTATCCTGACGATCGTTATCATTGTAGTAAGCTCTATTCTAGTGCTGCTCATGATAGAGCTTGTGATAAGAAATCGTTCATATAAAGATATTGAAGCACTGGAGCAGTGGAAACAAGAGATAAAAGATAAACCTGTGGCAGATGAACTAAAGCGGGTAAAAGATTTAAATATGACAGGTCAAACGGAAGAGCTGTTTGGTAAATGGCGTGAAGAGTGGGATGAAATTGTATCAACAACTCTTCCGAAAGCTGAAAAAGATTTAGGGCAAGCGCGAAAATTCGCCTCGCAATTCTCCTTCCGCAAAGCAAAGCATGCGATGAAAGAATCCATAAGTGGTTTAGATGACGCTGATAATCGTATTACAGAAATTTTAAATGAATTACAGCAACTGTTAGAAAGCCATGAGAAAAATAGCGCGGAAATTGAAGGGTTACGTGATACATATCGTAGTATGAAAAAGAGCGTTCTTGCTCATCGACACATGTATGGAGCAGCTGAGCAAAAAATTGAAGAGATGTTAGATGTTGAATCCGAGAAGTTCAAAACTTTTGAAGAGGCAACAGATAATGGTGATTATTTAAAAGCGAGAGAAATTGTTATTAGTTTAGAAGAAGGTTTAGCAAGTTTAGAAATCGTTATTCATCAAATTCCGGATTTATTGGTAGAGTGTCAAGCGACATTACCAGTTCAGCTGGAAGATTTATTACAAGGTCATGATGATATGATAAGACAAGGCTATGTATTAGAGTATTTGGAAATCCCTAAAGAAGTCCGCGATATGACGACACAACTACACACATGTTTAATGGATATACAGGAACTTCATATAACAGAAGCAGCAGAAAAAGTAGAGAACTTAAAAACTCGTTTAGACAGTTTTTATGATCAACTTGAACAAGAAGTGCATGCGAAACATTATGTGGAGCAAAAAACACTGTCTGTTTATGAAGATTTAGAAGAAATTCGTACAGAAACAATTGAAACGAAAATAGAAACACAACTTGTGAAACAAAGTTATCAATTACAAGACAAAGATATTGAGTCACAAAAAGTAATTGAAAAGCAAATGCATATTTTAATGAAACGTTTTGAAGTGTTACAAATACGCGTTGCTGAACAAGATATTGCATTCTCTATTATTCGTGAGGAACTAGAAGAGGTTTATGAGCAATGTGAAACTTTAAAAGTACTTCATGCAGAATATAAAGAAATGCTGCAAACGATGCGCAAAGAAGAATTTGAAGCACGTGAGAAGTTACAAGAAATGCGAAATACAATTTTTGAGACGAAACGTTTTATGCAAAAGTCGAATTTACCAGGTCTTCCAGAGAGTATTATGGAAGATTTACAAAAAGGGCAAATGGCGATGCAAGCTGTATATGAGCAATTAGAAGTAAAGCCGTTAAATATGAATACTGTAAATAACAGTTTAGAAGAAGCATACACAGTTGTGAATGGTGTATCTGAAATGACAGAAGAATTAATTGGACAAGCTTATTTAGTTGAAAAACTAATTCAATACGGTAACCGATACCGCAGTCATGATGAGAATCTTGCAGAAAGCTTAAATTATGCGGAGAAATTATTCCGTGAATATCAATACGATGCAGCTTTAGAACAAGCGGCTTCTATATTAGAGCAACTTGAACCTGGTGTTGTTCAAAAAATAGCTGAATATGTAGACAATGAGCAAACCCTTTAATAAAGGGTTTGTTTTTTTGTGTAATTTTGAAGTCGATGTTGCTATAATGAATAGCGGAATACAGTAAGGTTGTTCGTTTCAAAATAAAGTGAAACTTTAATCAGTGGGAGGGGGCCATCCCCCCACTGATTATTAGTTGAACCAATCGGGCATTTACGGGCAGTGGATTTCCCACCTAACTTCTTTGCTCCAGCTGAATTTTGAGGTGGGAGTCTTACTGCCCGTTAATGCGGGATAAAGTGAAACCATAAGTGATGGGGTTTCATCCACCACTGATTATTAATCTTCACCACTCAGTATGCCTGCAAATGGCCGGGGGAAATGTACACTTTTATATAAAAACGGAACCTTTGAGTAGTCTTAGCGTAATTACACGTATTTGTGATATGATTATATGATGTGATAGCGCTGAAAGGGGAAGAACGATGATCTATTTTGATAATAGTGCGACGACGAAGCCATATCCAGAAGCGCTTCAATCGTACGTAACGGTTGCAGGGAAATATTTTGGTAATCCTTCTTCTATCCACTCGCTTGGAGGAGAGGCAGAGCGTCTATTAACACAATCGAGAACGATTGCGGCACAGCTCCTTCACGTTAAACCTTCTGAAATTATTTTCACATCAGGTGGAACGGAAGGGAATAACCTTGCGATTAAAGGGATAGCGATGAGGAATCGTTCGCGCGGCAAACATATCATTACAACAAATATTGAACACGCGTCTGTGTTTGAAGCATATAAACAATTAGAAGATCTCGGTTTTGATGTAACGTATTTACCGGTTAACGAGCACGGTGTTGTATCGGTAGAAGATCTAAAACGAGCACTTCGTGAAGATACGATTCTTGTGTCAATTATTCACGTGAACAACGAGACTGGAGCGATTCAGCCCGTTGCTGAAATTGGAACATTATTAACGAACTATCCGAAAATAAGATTCCACGTGGACCATGTACAAGGGATAGGAAAAGTACCACTTGATTTATACGCTTCTCATATTGACCTTTGTTCAATATCTGGACATAAATTTCATAGCGTAAAGGGGACAGGTCTTCTTTACGTACGTGATGGTGTAAGATTAGATCCAATCTTATCAGGTGGTCAACAAGAGCTCAAGTATCGTTCAGGTACAGAAAATTTACCTGGTATTGTAGCGATGGTGAAAGCACTTCGTATGACGATGGAACAAGTGAAAGAAAAGATAGTTCATTTGCAAAATTTACAAACAGAGCTGGTCCGTTTCTTTAAAGAGATGGAAACTGTAACGATTAATACATCACTTGAATATGCGGCACCGCACATTTTAAATGTATCATTTGTCGGTTTAAAACCAGAAGTAGTCGTTCATGCTTTAGAAGAGCATGGTGTATATGTATCGACGAAGTCTGCTTGTTCTTCAAAAGCAAATGAAGTGAGCAGAGTACTAGTGGCAATGGGAGTACCGCACGCCGCAGCTACAAGTGCGATTCGCATTAGTCTAGCACCAGACAACACGATGGAAGAAGTAAAACAATTTGAAGGTATTGTTAAAGAGACGATGCCAAAATTATATGAAGTGATGAGGTAAAGAAATATGATGACATATGAATATATTTTAGTTCGTTATGGAGAAATGACGACAAAAGGAAAGAACCGTTCTAAGTTTGTAAGTACGTTAAAAGATAATGTGAAATTCAAATTAAAAAAATTCCCAAACATTAAAATTGATGCAACACATGATCGTATGTACATTCAGTTAAATGGTGAAGACCATGAAGCAATTTCTGAAAGATTGAAAGATGTATTTGGTATTCATAAGTTTAACTTAGCAATGAAAGTACCATCAGAATTAGAAGATATTAAAAAAGGTGCATTAGCAGCTTTCTTACAAGTAAAAGGTGATGTGAAAACATTTAAAATTACAGTGCACCGCTCTGATAAGCGCTTCCCAATGAAGACGATGGAGTTACTTCCAGAAATCGGTGGGCACATTTTAGAAAATACAGAGGATATCACAGTAGATGTTCATAATCCAGATGTGAATGTACGTATAGAAATTCGCAGTGGTTACAGCTATATTATGTGTGGTGAGCACATGGGAGCTGGCGGTTTACCAGTTGGTGTTGGCGGAAAAGTAATGGTGCTTCTTTCTGGTGGTATCGATAGCCCGGTAGCAACTTACTTAACGATGAAACGCGGCGTATCTGTGGAAGCAGTTCACTTCCATAGTCCACCTTTCACAAGCGAGCGCGCGAAACAAAAAGTAATCGATTTAGCACAAGAGTTAACGAAATACTGTAAACGTGTAACACTTCACCTTGTTCCATTTACTGAAGTGCAAAAAACGATTAATAAAGAAATTCCATCTAGCTATTCTATGACAGTTATGCGTCGTATGATGATGCGTATTACAGAGCGTATTGCAGAGGAGCGTAATGCACTTGCAATTACGACTGGTGAAAGTCTTGGACAAGTAGCGAGCCAAACGTTAGATAGTATGCATACGATTAACGAAGTGACAAACTATCCTGTTATTCGTCCGCTTATTACGATGGATAAATTAGAAATTATTAAAATTGCAAAAGAAATTGGAACGTATGATATTTCAATTCGTCCATATGAAGACTGCTGTACAGTATTTACACCAGCAAGTCCATCGACGAAACCGAAGCGTGAGAAAGCAAATCGTTTTGAAGCGAAGTACGATTTCGCGCCGTTAATTGAAGAGGCTGTAGAGAACAAAGAAACAATGGTATTACAAACAGTAGAAGTAGTGGCTGAAGAAGAAAAATTCGAAGAACTTTTCTAAACCCATAAATTACCACATTCAAATGTGCATGAAGTCATGTTGTTTATCACACTCTATACTCACAAGGAGGTGATACAACATGGCAAGCACAAATAAATTAGCAGTATCTGGTGCTCAAGCAGCATTAGATCAAATGAAATACGAAATCGCTCAAGAGTTTGGTGTTCAACTTGGAGCTGATGCAACATCTCGCGCTAACGGATCTGTTGGTGGCGAAATTACTAAACGTCTAGTTTCACTAGCTGAGCAACAATTAGGCGGTTACCAAAAATAATCCCATATACGATGGCTTAGAAAGAGCGGGTTCTCCCGCTCTTTCTTTTTGTCGTTTTCGTCGTTATTTGCCGGTGAATCGTTATGTTAAAAACATCGTCGCTATACATTCATACATCATTTCGACATAAATATAAAAAAATTGTCAAAAGAAGAGGGTTCAAAATTTACTGAAAATTCTTTATTATATAAGGGAGGCATAGAAATAAAGGAGGATGTTATATGAAGAGAGAGGAATTGTTAGCGCCGCCGTCTTATAATTTAGTTTCGGAAATAGAGAAATATACGAGTGATAAAGAGAAGCTTGCTTTAATTTGGCAAGATGATAAAGGGAATAGACGAGAGATTACATATTTTGAATTAATGCAAGGTGCGAATAAAATTGGAAACGCTTTTATAAAAAGTGGCTTACAAAAAGGGGACAAGCTCCTTATTATGATGCCGCGCTTAATTGAAGCTTACATGACGTATATTGCTGCGATTAAAGCAGGATTTGTCGTTATTCCAAGCTCAGAAATGTTGCGTAAAAAAGATATTGAGTACCGTATTGGGCACGGAGAAGTGAAAGCAATTGTAAGTTACGAACCGTATATTGGACAATTCGACGGCGTAGAAGCGGTGGAATCTCTTCAAAAATTCGTTTTGAGCGAGCGTTCAGTAGATGGATGGACGAATTTAAAAACAGCATTAGAAACGGAAAGTGATACGTTAGAAATGGCGAAGACGGATAAAGAAGATATGGTCTTTTTATCTTATACGTCAGGGACGACAGGAAATCCAAAAGGAGTTGTTCATACGCATGCATGGGCATACGCTCATTTACGTACAAGCGCCCCGAACTGGCTCGGAATCGAAGAAGAAGATGTTGTATGGGCAACGGCTAGTCCAGGTTGGCAAAAATGGATTTGGAGCCCGTTTGTAGCGACTCTCGGTTCAGGTGCAACAGGATTTGTATACAATGGTAAGTTTGAACCAAAAACGTATTTAAATTTATTAGGCGATAATAAGGTGAATGTGCTTTGTTGTACGCCGACTGAGTATAGATTAATGGCAAAGGTAGAAAATTTAAGTGAGTACAATTTAGAAGCGTTACATAGCGCTGTATCAGCTGGTGAGCCGTTAAACAGGGAAGTTATTGAAACGTTCCAAAGGCATTTTGATATTACGGTAAGAGACGGTTATGGGCAAACGGAAAACACATTACTCGTTGGGATAATGAAAGGGATGGACATTAGACCAGGATCAATGGGAAAACCGACGCCAGGAAACCATGTTGATATCGTAAATGAAGAAGGAACTCCTGTACAGGTAGGAGAAGTTGGTGATATTGCAGTTCACATTGAAACACCAGCACTCTTTAAACAATATTATAAAGACGATGAGCGCACAGCGATGCAATTCCGCGGTGATTATTATATTACCGGTGATAAAGCGAAAAAAGATGAAGAAGGCTATTTTTGGTTTGAAGGTCGCGGTGATGATATTATTATTAGCTCTGGTTATACAATCGGACCGTTTGAAGTCGAAGATGCACTTGTAAAACATCCATATGTAAGAGAATGTGCGGTTGTCGCAAGCCCTGATGAAATTCGCGGAAGTGTCGTGAAGGCATTTATCGTATTAAGAGAGAATATAGACAAGAACGAAGAAACATTAATTCCAGTGCTCCAACAACACGTCAAAGAATTGACTGCACCATATAAATACCCTCGCAAAATTGAATTTGTAGATGAACTACCAAAAACGATTTCCGGAAAAATTCGCCGTATTGAACTTAGAAAACAAGAAATGGAGCTTCCTTCAAAATAATTTTGAAAATAGGGAAGTAAATAGTTGAATGAAATGTAAAACGATGATATTATAAAAACGAACACAAGTTCGATTTTATAAATTAAAAAAAGAGGTGTCCGTATGATTTTAGGTATTAATCCGTACTTAGTTTTAGATGGTAGTGGGCAAGAGGCTGTACAGTTTTACAAAGAGGCGTTAGACGCAAAAGTAGAAGTAATGCAAACTTTTGGTGACATGCCTGAAAATCCAGAATACCCAATTCCAGCTGAAGCGAAAGAGCGCGTTTTACATGCTACTTTAAAAGTTGGTAATACGGACCTTATGATTTCTGATACATTCCCAGGTCAAGGGCATGCAATCGGATCTCAAGTAACAATCGCAATTCAAATTAATAATGCAGAAAAAGCGAAAGAAGTATTTGATAAGTTACAAGAAGGTGGAGAAGTTATTATGCCACTTCAAGAAACTTTCTGGAGCCCAGCATACGGACAACTAAAAGATAAATTTAGCATTGAATGGCAAATTACAACGAACCCTACTGAACAAAATTAATTTTTGGAAAAGCACCATTTTTAATCGAAATGGTGCTTTTTTTATACGAACGAATTTCGTAGACTAAAGGGAAAAGGGGGACGAGTATATGGGAGAAATTTGGTATGGCGGCACCATTTACACTATGCGAGAAGACAATGAAAAAGTAGAAGCTATTTACGTTGAAAATGGCGTCATTGTTCATATAGGGAATAAAGAAGAGTTAGAAAACCGATATTCAGAAGTGAAGTTATGTGACTTAAAAGGGAAAACGATGATTCCAGGACTCGTTGATAGCCATATGCATCTTATTGGGCATGGGGAGAGGTTGCTTCGTCTAGATCTATCAAATTGCAAATCTTATAGCGAAGTACTTACTCTTGTTCAGAAGCGCGTAGAAGAAGCGCCAAAAGGATCTTGGATTATCGGAGAAGGATGGAATGAAAATAATTTTACAGATACAAAACAAGTTCATGTACGTGATTTAGATGAAATCTCTAAAGAACATCCGATTTTATTAAAGCGCGTTTGTCGTCACGTGACATGGGTGAATTCATACATATTGCAAGAAGCGAACATAACAGAAGCGACGCAAGATCCAAAGGGCGGAAAAATTGGTCGTGACTCATTAAATAAATTAACAGGACTTTTATATGAGCAAGGACAAGAGTTAATTAAACATGTTCAGCCCGAAATAGATGGAGTGTATTTGCAAAGTGCTCTGCAAACAGCGATTTCAGACTGCTGGCAATACGGACTCGTTGGCGGACATACGGAAGACTTAAATTATTATGGCGGCTTTCAAAAAACGTACAATGCGTTTTCACACGTTATAAAAGAAATGCGGTTTAAGGCGCATTTACTCGTTCACCATGAAGTAGCGAATGAACGAAAAGAATATGAAAATGAGCACTATATTGAATTTGGTGCGATGAAAATTTTTTCTGACGGCTCTTTTGGCGGAAGAACAGCTTTATTAAGTGAACCGTATGAAGATGCGAAGGAAACAAATGGAGTTGCCATTTTCTCACGTGAAGAGCTTGCAGGTTTAGTGAAAAAAGCACGAGATTTACATATGCCAGTTGCGATTCATACAATTGGTGATTTATCGCTTGAATATGTCATTGATGCGCTTGAATTACATCCACCAGCAGAAGGATTACGAGACCGTATTATTCATTGTCAGCTAGCTCGTGAAGAGTTGATTGAAAGAATGAAACAATTGCCAGCTATTATTGATATTCAACCAGTCTTTGTTTCATCGGATTTTCCATCAGTGATTGAAAAACTAGGAGACCATCGTCTTCGTTATGCGTATGCTTGGAAGACGTTACTGGATGCAGGATTACACTGTAATGGAGGCTCTGATGCTCCAATTGAACAAGTGAATCCGTTTTTAGGTATATATAGTGCTGTTACACGTAGAAGTTTTATTGATGGTGTATGTTATATCCCAGAAGAAAGATTAACGGTATATGAGGCTGTTTCTTTATTTACAACAGGAAGTGCGTATGCAATTGGAAAAGAAGGAAAGCGAGGACAAATTACAAAAGGATATGAAGCAGACTTTACGATATTAGACCGCAATATTTTTGAAATTGAGGCGGAAGAAATAAAAGAAGTACAGGCAGAAATGACCGTCATTGATGGGAAGATTGTTTATAGAAAAGACGTCTAAAAATTTGAGGGAGCGGCTCCGAAAATACATGTTGGTGATGCTTCCTCTTTTTAGATAGGCTGATGATGTCGTAAATTGATATTTTGGGTAAAATCGTTGATATATTTTGACTTGTGATAGATACATTCGAAAAATCGTTGATATAATTTCATATACTGTTGTCCTGTTCCAAAATGTTTTGTGAAACAGCATCAAGTTGCATTTGATAAATAAAAAACCCTCGAATTATGGAAATCCCATAATTCGAGGGTTTTTTGATTACTATAAAAATGTTCTCTGTACTTTTTCCCAGAAAGAGTTGTTTTTTAATTTAACAGTTTTAATTTGTTTATCGCTTAAACGAACAACGGCTTTTTCCACTTGTTTAATGCTAAGTGCTTCGTTATCCATTCCGATAACAGGATAATCATTTCCATCTGGTTTAAGTGTTAAAGTTAACGTACGCTCGTGATTTAAAAGGAACGGTGACCCGAGTGTACGGTATGTGTTGTTATTTAAAGATGCTAGTTCGCTTACTTGGAAACATGGGATAAGTGGATCGACAACTGCACCATGTAATGATTTATTGTAAGCGGTACTTCCTGTTGGTGTGGAGATAACTAATCCATCACCTCTAAAGGTTTCGAAATGTAAATTGTCGACGTGTACATCTACGACAAATGTTTTAATGATACTAGAGCGTAATGTGAATTCATTTAAACAATGGAAAGATGTACCGTGATCTACATCTACTTTAATTGTTGGATATTTTCGCACTTCAATTTCGTTTTTTGTAATTTCTTGAAGGGCTGTATCAACGTGATCGATGTGGAAATCGCAGTAGAAAGAAATTTCATCTTTCGTAGAAATACCTGCGTATAAGCAATCTTCTCTAAAGCCGGTTTTACGAACGGCTTGTAAGAAAGTCCCATCATCTCCAACGCTGACGATAGCGTTTGCATTTTTTGGATGATCTAATATGGTAAATCCATTCTCCTCTAAAATACGATATACTGGTTTCATTTTTTCAACGAGCGTTACTTTGTCATCACCATAAAAGAAAAATAAATTGCGACGATTTGCCATTATGTATCCCTCCACTGCAGTTAAATTTTCTAGTCTTAGTGCTACATATCGTCAGAGTATGTTTCTGGATGATATGTTCAAATAGTATATTTCGATATAAATTGTCAAAATTCCTTTTTATTTTTAGAAAAATTTTTATATTCAATTTTATCAAAGTCTGTTTAATGATGAATAAACTTGTCGATAATGGGTATGGAGTGAAAGGATGGTACGAATGAAGTGGCTCGTAATTGGAATGATAATTCTTCTACTTTTTATTTTGCTTATACTATTATCGAAAATATCGCTTAAGGTGACGTTTTTATATTCAGAAATGGAAAAACAATGTTTGTTTCAAGTGAAAATATGGATGATTCGATATACGTTTGATGTATTGGAAAGAATTGAAAAACAGCAGAAGAAGACAGGACAAAAAATTAAAAAAGCTGAAGAGGACGGCGGAATAGATAATAAAATTATGGCACAACTCGATAGTATAGGGGAACTGATAAAAAAGCTTCAAGACGTTCATACTATTGTTAAAGATTTTCTCAAAAGAGTGAAAATCAATGGTTGGAAATGGCATACGCAAATTGGAGCAGGCGACGCGGCTAGTACTGGAATTGTCACTGGATATGCATGGGGGACAAAAGGAATGGCTGCTGGAGTTGTAGGACAATATATGCATATTGTCGACGTACCAGAATTTGAAATTACTCCTGTTTTTCAAGGAAAGGGATTTGCATCAAGATGCGAGTTAACAGCATCTTTTCGTATATTCCGTACTGTAAAAACAGCGATAAAATTACTCGTGTTTATGAGAAAGCAAAAATCTGGTATGACAGAAAAATCTGTTCAAGCATAGGGGGGATATAGAATGGACCATCCAATTCAAGGTTTAATGACAACCGCAATGCAGCATTTAAAACAAATGACTGATGTAAATACAATTGTTGGTGACCCAATTAAAGCGGCAGATGGAAGTGTAATTCTTACAGTTTCGAAAGTCAGTTTTGGATTTGCTGCTGGTGGAAGTGAATTTGGTAAAGTAGAACATTCAGGCCGTCATCCATTTGGCGGGGGAAGTGGTGGAGGAGTTTCTATTAATCCTGTTGCCTTTCTTGTTATAAATGGAGAAGGTGTGAAAGTATTACACTTAGATAAGCAAACACACGTCATCGATAAAATAATTGAATTAGCGCCACAAGCTGTTGATAAAGTGAAAGAAATGATGGATAAACGAAAAGAAGATGATCCTGAATTTCAAATTTAACGAATAAAGAAGCTGATCAGTGGATTAGCTTCTTTAATTTTTTTGTAAATAAAGCGATTTTATTTGCATTATCGATAGGGACAAACTATCATTTACATTGTACATATTTTGTTTAAAATAAGGGAGGATTTTTAAGTGGCAAATGTAACTTTTAAAGGTAACCCAATGACTTTAGTTGGAACAGAAGTTAAAGTTGGCGATCAAGCGCCTAACTTCCAAGTATTAGCAAATGACTTATCTCCAGTAAGTTTAGAAACATACAAAGGTGAAGTGAAATTAATTAGTGTTGTACCTTCAATCGACACAGGTGTATGTGATGCACAAACTCGTCGTTTTAACGAAGATGCAGCAGGTATTGAAAACGCGAAAGTATTAACAATTAGCGCTGATTTACCATTCGCTCAAAAACGCTGGTGTGCAGCAAACGGTTTAGAAAATGTTGTAACACTTTCTGATCACCGTGACCTTTCATTCGGTGAAGCTTACGGCTTAGTAATGAAAGAACTTCGTTTACTTGCTCGTGCAGTATTCGTAGTAGATAGCAATGACAAAGTAGTTTACGCAGAATACGTAGGCGAAGGTACAAGCCATCCAAACTATGAAGCAGCATTAGAAGCAGCTAAATCTGCGAAGTAATGCAAATGAAGACGACCTCTCATTAAAGTTTTACTTTAGAAGAGGTCGTCTTTTCTCATGTATTGTTAACTGAACCAATATATGAGAAAAGACGTTACATCATAAACAACTTGAAGGGGAGCTCTTTGCAAGAGGTCGCTTTTTCTTTTGGGAAAAATTTAGATTATGGTATGATATAAGTTATGTGTAAAAGAGAGAAGGAGGAATGTACGTGAGTCAGGCAGTAGAAACATTATTTTCTATTTTTGATTCTTCTACGGTAGTTTTACGTAAAGAATTAGATGTAACATATTTAGAGGCGCTTGTAGAAACAGGTGATAACTTGTTTGAAGGAGCGATTTTACAAGAGGAATTATCCGAATCAACAATTGAAAGGTTGAATCGTGAATATAGTACGTTTAATGAAGAAACATATAAAGGGGAAGAAATTCGTAAAGCATTTCAGCTAGCCATTTTAAAAGGAATGAAAGAGGGCGTACAAGCGAATCACGAAATGACGCCAGATGCAGTTGGAATGTTCATGAGCTACTTATTCCATAAATTTATGCAAGGTCAAAAAGAAATTACTGTTTTAGACCCTGCAATTGGAACTGGTAACTTAATGACTACATTGTTTAATAGCGCCAAAGAAGAACTAACAATGAGTGGATTTGGTGTAGAAGTGGATGAGGTGTTAATTAAACTTGCTTTAGTAAATGCAAATTTACAAAAGCATGCAATCGAATTCTTCCACCAAGATGGACTAGCACCACTTTATATTGATCCAGTTGATGCAGTCGTTTCAGATTTACCAATTGGTTATTATCCAAATGAAATTGTTGCAAGTGAATATACATTAAAAGCAGATGAAGGAATGTCATATGCACATCACTTATTTATTGAACAAAGTGTGAAACATACGAAAGAAGGCGGGTATTTATTCTTCTTAGTACCAAACTTCATTTTTGAAAGTGATCAAGCGCCAAAGCTACATGCATTCATTAAAGAGACATGCTTTATTCAAGGATTATTACAGCTTCCTGTTTCCATGTTTAAAAACGAGAAAAATGCAAAAAGTATATTTGTTCTCCAAAAGAAAGGCCAAGGTGTAACAATGCCGAAACAGGCACTACTAGTGGAATTACCTAAATTCTCTAACATGAAGGCTATGGAGAACATTATGAATCAATTGAATACTTGGTTTGCAACACATAAATAATACGATATATATGTAACAGGGTTAGTAATTAATGTAGTACAGTTTTATAGGATATGTAATGTTTTTTAATATATACAAGATTTAACTGAATTTTTTTGAAATCTGTAATATATTTTTTTTCTTGGTGTTATAATTTTTTCACTTGAAATATATGTCGGACGATGTTTAAATTAAAATCGTGAGTATAAAATTTACTAATGATGAAACGTTTTCATAATGAGTGAATTTAATTAGATAAAATCGAGCGGTTTGTGGAATGATCCACACAACTACCAAGAGAAAAAGGGGCGAAAGACTAGATGTCAAAAATCATCGCGATTAACGCAGGAAGCTCTTCCTTAAAGTTCCAATTATTTGAAATGCCAAGTGAAACAGTATTAACAAAAGGTTTAGTAGAACGTATCGGTTTAGAAGATAGTATCTTCACTATTACTGTAGATGGCGAAAAACAAAAAGAAATTACAAACATCCCAGATCATGCAGTAGCAGTTAACATGCTTCTTAAGAAATTAACTGAAAACGGAATCGTAAAATCTCTTGATGAGATTGGCGGTATCGGTCACCGTGTTGTACACGGCGGCGAAAAATTTGCTGATTCTGTTTTAATTGATGCTGAAGTATTAGCTGATATCGAAGAATTAAGCGATTTAGCACCACTTCACAACCCAGCAAACCTTGTTGGTATTAAAGCATTCCAAGAAGTACTACCAAACGTACCAGCAGTAGCAGTATTTGATACAGCATTCCACCAAACAATGCCGGAATCTGCATTCCTATACAGCTTACCATATGAATACTATGAGAAATTTGGCATCCGTAAATACGGTTTCCACGGAACTTCTCATAAATACGTAACAGAGCGTGCGGCTGAATTATTAGGTCGTCCACTTGAAAGCTTAAGCCTACTTTCTTGTCACTTAGGTAACGGTGCAAGTATCGCAGCAGTAGAAGGTGGTAAGTCTATCGATACTTCTATGGGCTTCACTCCACTTGCTGGTGTAACAATGGGTACACGTTCTGGTAACATTGACCCTGCGTTAATTCCATACATCATGGAAAAAACAGGCCAAACTGTAGAAGAAGTAGTTAGCGTATTAAACAAGAAGAGTGGTATGTTAGGTCTTACTGGTTACTCTAGTGACCTACGTGACATCATTGCGAAAGAAGAAGAAGGCGACCACCGTGCGAAAGTAGCACTTGACGTGTTCGTGAGCCGTATCCATAAATACATCGGTTCTTACACAGCTCGTATGAAAGGCGTTGACGCTATCATCTTTACAGCTGGTGTAGGTGAAAACAGTGCAATTATTCGTGAGCGCGTATTAGAAGGCCTTGAGTACATGGGCGTATACTTCGACGTAAAACGCAATAACGTATTCGGTGAAGAAGCATTCATCAGCTTCCCACACTCTCCAGTAAAAATTATCGTAATTCCAACTGACGAAGAAGTTATGATTGCTCGTGACGTATTACGTCTTGGAGATATTGGTTAATATACTATATGAAAAAAAAGACGAGATCCTATAGGATCTCGTCTTTTTTCTTTTGGATATATTTCAAAATTCCATCCGGATATAGTAATTTTTCTTTTTGAATGAATGCAGTGAGGGAAATCCATTTTGCATATGACAGTGTTTGTTCATCTGATATATTCAGTATTTCCATTTCATATAGTGACATGTCTAATAAGCGTAAAGAATATAGCTGAATGATTTCATGACCAATTTCTCCATCTAGATGAAAGATGTTTTCTAAGCAGCCTAAATAATTGGTGATTTCCACTTCTGTGTGAAGCTCTTCTTGAAATTCGCGAATAACAGTATGTGCTGATTTTTCACCAAGTTCAATTGATCCGCCAAGGGGTCGGTAATATGTTTCATCGCCTGTATGATATTCTTGTACGAGAAGGCGACCGTGATGTATAGCGATGCCAAAAGCTTTTGCACGTGGATACATATATAATCACTCCTTATTTATTTTGTATAAGGATGATTATAAGGCAGGGTGTGATAAAAGGTGACGTGTATTTAAGCGTTTGGCCGAATTGTGATGCCATTAAATAAGTCATTCCAAAATGCTTCATTGTACTGGCATATATCCATCACTGGGCATTTTATAACACAAATATTTTGTAATCCCCAATCTTCTTGGGCGATAGTTGGTACATCTTCAGGAATGAGTAATAGGACAGAGAATGTATGTTTAACTATTTGAGATAAAATTTGTTCCAAGGAACGTGCTTCTTCGTATGTTCCTCCTGTTCGAATAAACAATGTGGATTCTGCCGTTTCGATTGTAGTTAGAAAACGATTAATTCGATGCTCATAGTTTAACTTAATTTCTGTATAAGAAGGCCAGGATGTTGGTGTGTTTACATCTGTTTTAAAGTCGTGACAGGAGTCGATTTCATATAGGTTGTCACGGAGTCTTAATTTCGCATCATCATCCCAAAATGAGATGAAGGATAAGTTTTCGAACTGTAAAAAACGGTCAAATCGATTTTGTAATAATAAATTCACTTTTTCTAATGAAGGGCTTAGCATAAAATCGATAACACCAAAAAATGGTGATAATTCGAATTGATATAAAGCCCAAGCAGGCCAGCAGTTTTGTCCTAAGCTGAATACTGCATTATATTCTTTTTTTATATTGGATAGATTCATGTGATTCATCTCATCCTTTTTGCTAATATTTTATGTCACTAAAAAATGGTATGTGAATAAAGATAGACAAGCATATTTGCAAAGAAGAAGCAGAAATATGTTACAATAGAAAAAAATCGAACGAGGTGGTTGTTACGATGCGATCGAAGCGAGAACAAGCCATTTTAGACAATATAAAAGAGTGGGAAGGGCAATTAGTAGAGCAAGAAGCGACCGATTTTCAAAAGATGTTTGATAAGTGGTTGC
This sequence comes from Bacillus sp. 41-22, assembly GCF_025809295.1. Classification (NCBI taxonomy): domain Bacteria; kingdom Bacillati; phylum Bacillota; class Bacilli; order Caryophanales; family Bacillaceae; genus Bacillus; species Bacillus sp. 41-22. The sequence continues at coordinate 4,454,633 of NZ_CP084035.1, read as the reverse complement.
ATACGACAATTGCGAAACTGCCTGAGAAAAAACGAAAAGACTTTTTTACGAAAGCAGATGGATGGCTCTTTCATTTGCATGCGCTTATTCAAAGTTCACAATCACAGCTAGATGCACGTAATCGTATTTTAGGAACGTCGAGATTATTTGATGAATCGATTGAGCAACTTGAAGATTTGAAGGCGTTATCTATTGATCAATTAACATACATAGCAGAGCAGCAAACAGCACGTCATCGTCTATATTCATTCGTACAAGGCGGAGCAACAGGTGCTGGTGGTTTATTATTATTAACGGCTGATTTTCCGGTTATGATTGCGTTAAATGTGAAGGCTGTCCAACTTGTTGCGACATCATTTGGGCATGATGTGAACAAGCCGTATGAAATGATGCTTGCGTTAAAGGTATTCCATGCAGCATTATTGCCGGCGAGACTTCAGCAATATGCATGGTACAATTTACTGAGAGAACTCGAACAAGAGGATTCATTCTTCTATGAAGGAGACGAAGCAGTATTAAAGCCAGCTTCTACTGAGGTTGTGTTAAAACAAATTTTGAAGACGTTTTCGATTTATGCTCTTCGTCGTAAAGTATTCCAAGGCATTCCTGTACTCGGAATGGCGATTGGCTCTACAGTGAACTATCGCCTAACGAGGAATGTTACTGAATTTGCAAATAAGTTTTATCAAGTACGCTACATATTAGAAAAAGAAAAGAGAGCATGAAAAAAAGCGAGAGGCCGAAGCCTTTCGCTTTTTAGTTTGTCGCATGTTTTTTGGATATTGGAATAGAAACGGGTTGCTTTGCTGCTTTCTTTTCTGTTTTTGGATAGTAAATTAAATCCAATGTTTTTGCCTGTACGGCAATCGAAAGAATAGTAAAAGCAATTTCTGTCCAATTTAAATAATATAATGAAAGCGCAAGAACAATCGCGTCAAAGACGAAGAAAATTTGCCCAATTGTAAACCGAGTTCGTTTACTTAATATAATTGTTAAAATATCGTCTCCACCGGTTGCACCGCCAAATCGCAATATAAAACCGAGTCCAATACCAGCTAACGCACCGCCAACTACTGCAGCTACAAATAAATTATTTGATAAATCTACCGTAAAAGGAGAATAATTTTCCATAAGGGAATAAAATACTCCAAATGAAAGTGAACCTAAGAATGAATAGCCAACCATTTTTCTACCTAAAAATGAAGCACATAGTAAAATAATAGGGATATCCATTACTACAGTTGAAATAGATGGTGAAATATCATAAAAATTTTGGATAAATAGTGCAATACCTACAAAGCCACCTTCTGTTAAGTGGTTTTGGAAGTGAATGTGATATAGCGCTGCTGCTAATATAAATGAACCGATTAAAACCATAAAAACTTCTTTAATAATTTGTCGACTTTGGATGTTCCTCATCGTTATTCCTTCTTTCCGTAGTTAGTAGTCCTTTTGGTGTTGTAAACTAACTACGAGCTCACATGTAGCTTTCAGTTAGTTTACGAAAAAAACTAACTACGCTATATGTCGCTGAAGAAATAACGAATAATCCTCTCGTCCATCAATTCTCCCTACCTTCGTTTTAGTTTAAGTCTTAAAGCGACTAAACAAAACGGGGAGTAGGATTCTTCATTTAGCAATCCTGCTCTTCTTTGTTTTGTTTAGCTAGTAACAATTAAGTCCTAAACAAAACGCTATGTGTAAGAAGAGTCTTTTTTTTGCCAAATTATCCTTCGGGCAATCATAATTTCCCCACTCTCGTATTTTTTTTCGCTAGACTAAAGTATCTGAGCTAAAAAATACGCTACGTGTATGATTCGTCAATACGATGCCACATGCTCCTTCGAGCGATCATGATATCAAAATCCCTTCCTTCAAGATTTATATTATTATATCATACTTTCAAAAAATACATGCGGATGGAAACCGACAATAACCGGAGGGAATCTACAAAAAATGTTATGTTTAAATATTTTTGTAGAAAAGCCTAAGTTATTTCGTAGAACTGGACAACTTTTAGAAGTTTGTCCAATAAGTAAGAAAAGAAGGGTTTTTATTCAATTGTATTGTTCTCATCACTTTTATCTTTAAAAAATGCATCCCAGCTAATGATACTTAAAAAAGTTAAAGCGATAATAATGAAAGCTCGCATAAGTTTGAGACCTCCTTTTGTACATAGTATATGAATAATTTGTTTCGGAATGTGTCATTTTTTTACAAGCTCTAACTATTATGAGAGTATATTAATATAGATAGATGAGGGGGAGAATGGAGATATGCTAAAAGACATGTTTAAAAGAAAAGAATTAAAATGTGTTTCATGTCAGAAAAAGATTCAATATGAAGAAGAGCTAGTTGCTTTTGTAAAGTTGCCGAAAGAAAGAAGTATATTAGTAGGCCCGTTTGATGTATGTTTAGCAAAAACGGCGCAAGAAATATATTGCAAAGCTTGTTACGACAAAAAAGCATGACCCAAATTAATTGAGGGGCATGCTTTTTTCATTGGTGTGCTTTTCCCTCAGATACGTTTTGGGTTAGACGATACCAAAGCCAAAGATCGTTAATAATTGAAGCAAGATCGGCAATTTCTGAATTTAGCTTGCAAGAAATTCCAAAGTCTTCTTCGTTATTTAAGTGGTGTTGTTTAGCGTTAATATGGTGCTCAAGTTCCTTTATGCGATCAGGTATTTTTCCGCGAACTTGCTCCCATTTTAATAAAATAGAATGCTGCGCTTGTTCAGAGATGTCTTCCCATTTTTCTTGTATGTTCGGTACTTCAATTCCTAGATGTTCATTGTATATAAAATACTTTTTCATGGACACCCCTCCATTTTCCTTCCTCTATTTTACATAAAAAAAGAAAGAAGTTCGACGAAATTGTTTGAAAAAATTTTATAAATTCCCCTTGATTCATTTTATGAAAGGTGATAAAGTTTGGATTATTATAATAAAATATGAATATTTATTCTTTAGGGGGATGCAAAATGGAGAAGAAAAAAGTTGTATTAGCATATTCCGGAGGTCTTGATACTTCCGTTGCAATTAAATGGTTACAAGAGAAAAATTATGATATTATCGCGCTTTGCTTAGATCTAGGGGAAGGTAAAGACTTAGCGTTTGTAAAAGAAAAAGCACTTTCAGTAGGTGCAATTAAATCATATATGATTGATGTTCAAGAAGAATATGCGAATGAATATGCATTGATAGCGATGCAAGCTCACACGTTATACGAAGGGAAATATCCTCTTGTCTCTGCATTATCTCGTCCGCTTATTGCAAAAAAATTAGTAGAAATTGCAGAGCAGGAAGGCGCAAGTGCAGTTGCACATGGATGTACAGGAAAAGGGAATGACCAAGTTCGTTTTGAAGTTTCTATTCAAGCGTTGAATCCATATTTAGAAGTTATTGCGCCCGTACGTGAATGGAAATGGTCACGTGAAGAAGAAATTGCATATGCAAAAGAAAATGATATACCGATTCCAATTAATTTAGATAGCCCGTTTTCAATCGATCAAAACTTATGGGGACGCAGCAACGAATGTGGAATTTTAGAAGATCCATGGGCAGCGCCGCCAGAAGACGCATACGAGATGACGTTGGCATTAGAAGATACACCGAATAAACCAGAGTTTGTAGAAATCGAATTTGAAGCAGGGGTACCGACGACTTTAAACGGCACTGCATACCCACTCTCAGAACTAATTAAAACGTTAAATGCACTTGCTGGAAAACATGGCGTGGGACGTATCGACCATGTAGAAAATCGCCTTGTCGGTATTAAATCTCGTGAAGTATATGAATGCCCAGCAGCAATGACATTAATAACAGCGCATAAAGAACTTGAAGATTTAACACTTGTGAAAGAGGTCGCTCATTTCAAACCGATGATTGAGCAAAAACTAACAGAATTAATTTATAACGGTTTATGGTTTTCACCTTTAAAACAAGCGCTCAATGCTTTCTTACAAGAAACGCAAAAAAATGTAACAGGTACAGTACGTGTGAAATTATTTAAAGGTCATGCGATTGTAGAAGGGCGTAAATCTGAGTACTCTTTATACGATGAAAAATTAGCAACGTATACTGCCCAGGATGAATTTAATCATGATGCAGCAGTTGGATTCATTTCATTATTCGGTTTACCTACGAAAGTATACAGTCAAGTGAATCAAAAGAAGGTGGAAGCGTGAGCAAACTTTGGGGCGGACGTTTTACAGAAGAAGCGGAAGCGTGGGTTGAAGAGTTTGGAGCATCCATCTCCTTTGATCAACAATTAGTAAATCAAGATATAAAAGGGAGTATCGCACATGTAACGATGTTAGCAAAGCAAGGCATTGTTACGAAAGAAGAAGCAGAGAAAATAAAGATAGGGCTTCAATATTTACTAGAGGAAGCGAAACAAAATAAATTGAATTTCTCAGTCGAGGCTGAGGACATTCATTTAAACATTGAAAAGATGTTAATTGAAAGAATCGGTGAAGTAGGAGGGAAACTTCATACAGGCCGAAGCCGTAACGATCAAGTAGCGACAGATATGCATTTGTATTTAAAAGAAAAAGTAGAAGATATTATAAAAGCTACAAAACAATTGCAAACTGTTCTTGTTCATCAAGCGGAAAATAACATTGAAACAATTATGCCCGGCTATACGCACTTGCAACGTGCACAGCCGATTTCATTTGCGCATCATATTCTTGCTTACTTTTGGATGTTAGAGCGCGATGTGAATCGTTATGAAGATTCGTTAAAGCGTATTAACATTTCACCATTAGGAGCAGGAGCACTAGCTGGTACAACATTCCCGATTGACCGAGAATATAGTGCGGAGCTTCTCGGATTTAATGGAATCTATGAAAATAGTTTAGATGCGGTAAGCGATCGTGATTTCATATTAGAGTTTTTAAGTAACTCATCTATGCTTATGATGCACTTATCACGCTTTTGCGAAGAACTTATTTTATGGAGTAGCCAAGAATTTCAATTTATTGAAATGAGCGATCAATACGCAACAGGAAGCAGTATTATGCCGCAGAAGAAAAATCCGGATATGGCGGAACTTATTCGTGGTAAAACGGGCAGAGTATACGGTAATTTATTCAGTTTACTTACAGTAATGAAAGGATTGCCGCTCGCTTACAATAAAGACTTACAAGAAGATAAAGAAGGAATGTTTGATACAGTGAAAACAGTAGAAGGATGCCTTCATATTATGGCAGGCATGCTTGAAACGATGACTGTAAACAAAGAAAAAATGGGGCAAGCTGTGACGCAAGACTTCTCTAACGCAACAGAAATTGCCGACTATTTAGCAAGCAAGGGACTGCCGTTCCGTCAAGCTCATGAAATTGTCGGGAAACTAGTTCTTCATTGTACGCAAAAAGGAATCTATTTATTAGATGTACCACTTGAAACGTATAAAGAAATGAGTCCGTTATTTGAAGAAGATTTATATGAAGTCCTTTCACCTTATGCAGCTGTAAAGCGCCGTAACAGTGCTGGCGGGACAGGATTTGAGCAGATTGAAAAGGCTTTGGAGAAGGCGAAGGGGTTAGCAATAGAGTTTGTTGGAAGTTAAATGATATATGATATAGAAGGTAAGGTGCTTTTTTAGAAAGTACCTTACCTTTTTGTATTTAGATTTTTAGGTATGTATCTATCATTTCATAATTATGTTTCATAATCATAAAATGATGCTTCTCATGAATCGCTAATAGTTGGATAGATTGAATAAGGTTAGGATAGTGAGCAATTGGATCTAAAAATACGATATGTCCTGCAATATCTTCTTCTATATTTTGAACTAGTTTTTTTATTTCATCTGTTTCACGTGAAAGTAATTCTTCTAATTCGTTTACATTCATAGAGTAATAGACTTTTTTTGAAGGGATTAAAATCCAAGGAGCTTTCATTCCTTTACCGTGTTTTTCTTTATATTCGGCATAAATGTCATGCATGTCAGTTGCAAATGGGGCGTTTTTTCTTAGTTTGGCATAAGGGATAAGAGTGAAAGAGAATTTAATCGCTACTTTTAGCATCCTTGCAATTAAATATAAGTGATAAAAGTGTTCACCAATAGACCATTTTCCGTCCTCTTTTCTATGCCATAGTTGTTCTTGTGAAAGTGAATGAAGCTCAGGAAGGAACTGGTTTCTTTGCACATGTAATGTGTGAAAATGTTTTGAGATATTTTCAGATTTCATATTCTGGTATCCTCTGCGTTTTTTCCTAATTATAACATTTTTCGTATAGATGTAATTAAGCCTAGAACAATATGTTCTAGGCTTAAAGCTTCATTGATTAATCATACTTGTGGCGATCTTCTGTAATTCGAATGTATTCAATATCCATTAAATCTCTAAGTAATGCACCGTGACTTAGTTCAACACCATGTTTTTCTTTAAAATGCTCGCGAATCATATCTAACATTTCGATTTCTTTCCCATTCACATCTAAAATAATGCGTTCATAATCATCCATGTAGCATCCTCCTTTTCTAAACACATATATTTTGTCCGTCTATTTCTAAAAAATGTATGTTAACCTAATGTTAGGAAATGAGAAAGGAATGGAAGATGAGACGTATTTATTTTGTAGGGTTAATTTTGTACACGCTAATTGTATTACACGTTGCATTCCCAGAAGTATTTTCATTTGAGAATGTAACAACAATGCATATAGCAATCTTTATCTTTACTTTATTTGTAGTAGATTGCTGTATTTCTGTATGGCTTTCTAGAAAAAAGAAAGTACAAGAAGTAAAAGATAAAAAAAATAGAACGGAAAAAGAGAAAACGTTCATTTTGGATGATGACGTATTGTTTTTCTTTAGTGATTGCTGCTGCATTTTTTAGTGAGCATATTCCACTAGAAAGATTGGATATTGAATTTTGGGCAATAATATTTACATGTTATTTTTTCATGCACTTTCTTCCTTATATGAAAGAAAAGGGAGAGAACAAGAGAGTAAGAGAATAGAAGAAGACATAAAGAAACTTGGAGAACACAAGTGGTATTTAAAATCTAAAATCATATATGTTCTTTGTTTTATTACGCCGCCAATTGGTTATTTGTATGTTTTTTTACTTCGCAAAAAAATGACAGAAGATGCAAAACAAACGTACTTAACGGTTGCGACGTTAATGATGGTGTTATGGTCTTTGAAGTTCCTTCCGCCTTATGTGTTTGCAGTTGTCATTGTTGTTCTAGCTTGTCTCGTATTTGTAGTGAAATATGTGAAATGAAAAACACCAAGCCCATGTGGACTTGGTGTTTTTTTATTATAAATTAAAGATCACCTTGCTCCTCGTCACCACGAACAACAAGGACATCGCATTTCGCATAGCGAATAATATGTTCAGAGACGCTACCAATTAGGAAACGTTCTACAGCATTTAAACCAGTTGCACCACACATAATTAAATCCACTTTATGGTTTGGAGCGATTTCTTTTGAAATTTTAGATTTAGGATTACCAAATTCTAATACAGTTTCCACTTTTTCAAGACCAGCTTCAAGCGCAGTTTTTTTGTAGTCTTCTAATAAGTCTTCTGCAAATAGATTTGCACGTTCAGCAATTGCGCGGCTATAAGCCTCTACTGCTGAGTATGCTTTTACATCAACGATATGAGCAATTGTTAATGTTGCGTTGTTTCGTTTTGCAACTTGAATTGCTTTTTTAAAGGCTTTTTCTGCTTCTTTAGAACCGTCCACCGCAATTAAAATATTTGTATATGTATTATTCATAGTAAATTCCTCCCAATCATTTTTATTACCGTTTACAATTTTATTATAAAACAAATTTTGGTAATGTGCTTGTTGGAAACGTTACAGAATTTTGAAAACTTTGCCTTAATTCATTTTAGTTGTAATTGAAGCGAGAACTTGTTACATATGGAGTATAGCAATTTAAAAGGAGGCATGTTTGTGAGACACGCGCTCATTACAGCCGGTACGAAAGGTTTAGGAAAGCAAGTAACAGAAAAGTTATTGGCTAAAGGATATTCAGTAACAGTAACATATCATAGCGATACAAGTGCTATGGAAACAATGAAAGAAACATATAAAAATATGGAAGAACGTCTACAGTTCGTGCAAGCTGATGTCACGAAAAAGGAAGATTTACATAAAATAGTAGAAGAAGCGATGAGCCGTTTTGGCAAAATTGACTTCTTAATTAATAATGCTGGTCCTTACGTATTTGAAAGGAAAAAATTAGTCGATTACGAAGAAGACGAATGGAATGAAATGATCCAGGGTAATTTAACAGCGGTGTTTCATTTATTAAAACTTGTCGTACCGATTATGAGAAACCAGCAATTTGGCCGTATTATTAACTATGGATTTCAAGGGGCAGATAGCGCGCCTGGATGGATTTATCGTTCAGCCTTTGCAGCTGCGAAAGTCGGACTTGTTTCTTTAACGAAAACAGTCGCATACGAAGAAGCTGAATACGGTATTACTGCGAATATGGTATGTCCTGGTGATATAATTGGTGAAATGAAAGAGGCAACGATTGAAGAAGCACGAAATCTGAAAGGTAGTAACACACCAATTGGTAGATCTGGAACAGGGGAAGATATCGCAAGAACCATTTCGTTTTTATGTGAGGACGATTCTGATATGATTACTGGCACGATTATTGAAGTAACAGGCGCTGTTGATGTTATTCATAGACATCGATAGAATTAAATAAAGTGACGTTTCGAATAATTGGACAGTTTATCCTTTATACTGAGAGGTACGGATAATACTGTCCTTTCATGCAAGATTAAATCTATCGGAAAACTTGTATTATTTTTTTGTCAAATATTGAGATATTATGTTAGAATATAAGAGTATAGAAAGCGCTTTAAAAAATGATTCAGGGGTCATTTCATAACTCAAGGGGGAACTAATAATGCGTATCGGTATTCCAACAGAAATTAAAAACAATGAAAACCGCGTGGCAATGACGCCAGCGGGAGCTGTACATTTAGTACAAAATGGTCATGAAGTTTTTGTTCAAAAAGGATCAGGTGTAGGATCAGGCTTTACAGATGAAGAATACGTACAAGCTGGTGCGAAACTTGTTGAAACTGCTGAAGAAGCATGGAATCAAGATATGGTTATGAAGGTAAAAGAGCCAGTTGAAAGTGAATACGGTTATTTCCGCGAAGGTTTAATTTTATTCACATACTTACACTTAGCTCCAGAGCCAGAATTAACGAAAGCATTAATTGATAACAAAGTGGTATCAATTGCATACGAAACAGTACAATTAGACAATCGTTCTTTACCATTACTTGCACCTATGAGTGAAGTAGCTGGTCGTATGTCTGCGCAAATCGGTGCACAGTTCCTTGAGAAAAACAAAGGTGGTAAAGGTATTTTACTTGCAGGTGTTCCAGGGGTGAAACGCGGTAAAGTAACAATTATCGGCGGTGGTCAAGCTGGTACAAACGCAGCGAAAATTGCAGTAGGTTTAGGTGCAGATGTAACAATCATCGACTTAAGTGCAGAACGTCTTCGTCAATTAGATGACATTTTCGGAAACCAAGTAAAAACGTTAATGTCTAACCCGTATAACATTGCAGAAGCTGTAAGAGAATCTGATCTTGTAATCGGTGCAGTATTAATCCCAGGTGCAAAAGCGCCAAAACTTGTAACAGAAGAAATGATTCAATCAATGGAACCAGGTTCTGTCGTTGTAGATATCGCGATTGACCAAGGTGGTATTTTCGAAACAACTGACCGTATTACAACTCACGACAACCCAACTTATGAGAAACATGGTGTTGTTCATTATGCAGTTGCAAATATGCCAGGTGCGGTTCCACGTACATCAACTCTTGCATTAACAAACGTAACAGTACCATATGCAGTACAAATTGCTAACAAAGGCTACAAAGAAGCTTGCCTAGGCAACACTGCATTATTAAAAGGTATTAACACATTAGATGGATACGTAACATTCGAAGCAGTTGCAGAAGCGCACAGCTTACAATATGCAGATGCAAAAGAGCTTCTTGAAAAAGCTCCTGCTTTATCATAATAGAAATAAAATAAAGACCTTTCCTTTGTAGGAAGGGTCTTTTTGTTTAAACTAATTATCTAATTTCTTCACAATTTTCAAGCCGAACATCATTGTGAAGAAAAGAATTCCAAACAAGTAATACAGGGCATACTCTACTCGTATCGTCGAATTTTTGTCAGTAATATATAAAATAAATAGTATCGCAGAGCCGATTAAATGAGAGAGACCGAAAATTTGCGCCATAAGCTTTAAGCCCATTTTTTCAATTCTTTCATCTGTCTCAGGTAATGGGTATTGCTCGGACTCTTTCTTTTTTTTCTTAAAGAATATTCGTTTCACTACTAATAGTACCAAGGCTAAGAGTATGTATACGCTAGCGAATAGAAGGACAGAACGAATCTTTTCTTCATCACTACTATTGAAATAAAGAAAGGCCGATCCTAACACTAAAATAGTAAGATGCGAAGCAAACCCTTGGATAAAATTATTTTTCATTTCTTTCCTCCCCAGTCTTATCTAATTGAAATAAATCCTCCACTTTACAGCCGAAAAACTCACATAATTTCAATGCTAATTCTAAACTCGGGTTGTATTTATTCTTCTCGATAGCGATGAGGGATTGTCTAGTGATTTGAACAGAGGAAGCTAATTGCTCTTGGGTGATGTCTCTAACGACGCGGAATTGTTTTACTTTATTTTTAATCAAATATACAAAGTCTCCTTTTTGTAAATTTGTTACATTTATAATATCCATTTTTAGGTAAAAAGTAAATAAAACTTTACAAAAAGTAAATAAAACTTTACGAGAAATATTGCTTGTTATGATGTTGTTTTTTGTGATAATTTGGAATTAAATGAAAAATGAAAGTCGATAGAGGAGATTCAATGGGGAGCAAAAAGAGTAAGAAAAAGCAAGCTAAAAGACAAAAGTATATAAAGAAAAAACAGGAACAGAACATACCTCTTTCAAAAAAAGTAGTCATTATGATAGAAAAAACATTTCGGTATATTTGTATGGCTCTGTATGTGATTTTGTGTATGTATTCATTTGGACTGTTTTACAGTTTTGAGATAACTCCTAATATTATTGAGAGTAGTCTAGTTTTTATCCTTGTTGTAATAGAATTGGTTTTATTCGTTATATTCTTTCATAAAGTATGGCCTAGTTATGAAAGTAAGAGAGATAGGAAAAGAAAAAAGAGAAAAAAATCTTCATCCGATTCAAGCTCATCAAGTGGATTTGGTGATTATAGTAGCAACGATTGTAGCAGCTCAAGTGATGGTGGAGGAGATTGCGGAGGTGGTGGAGACTAAGTTAGTTTTTCAGAAGAACGACTAATGAAAGGGTGGGACGAAAGATGGAAACTGTAAATTTATTAGAATTAACAAAGGACATTCAAGAACAACATAAAAACTTCGTTGTTTCAAATGTAAATAATCATTGCTTACGAATAGCCGTATTTACTGGTGAATATGATTGGCACTATCATTCTAATTCGGATGAATTATTTATTGTGCTAGAGGGAGAACTACTTATCGATTTTGAAGATGGAGAGACGGCGGTTTTAAAGCCAAATGATTCTATCTTAATTCCAGCATGCACGATCCATAGAACGAGAGCATTCAAGAGAACGGTAAATCTTTGTTTTGAAAATATAGAGGCGGATACGATTAAAGTGGAGCAATTATGAAAAAATTATCTGTAGCCCAGTATAGAAAAATCCTTCCGATTTTAGAAGGTCATACAAGGACAACAACCTTTGCTCATGCGGTATGTGATCAAATGATAGATGGTGAAGTTTTTGCAAACGAGAAGTTAACAGCAGGACTAATTCGTACAGCTAATGGTATCTATTATTTATTTGGTGATACGGATGATCAAAATTATAACGAATATTTATTTGCATATTTAAAAATGGCTATTGAAAAAACAGAGAAGAGATTTACATTGTTCACTTCGAGTGACGAGTGGGAAATGATGTTAGAAGAGCGTTTTAGTAATGCATTTCGGAACATCCCACGAATGACATTTCAATTTCAAAGAGAAGTTTTTGAAGATAGAAAAATAGAATTAAACAAAAATACATATGAAATTAAACGTATTGATAAAAGTGATATAGAACGAAGTAATGAATTTACAGAGGATTATTATAAAGAATATTGGGGATCAAAAGAAGTGTTTTTAAATAACGGCTTTGGTTTTTGTATAGAACAAGATGGGATGATTGTAGCCGAATGCGTCTCAATATTTAGAGGGAATGGTTTTGCTGAAATTGATATTGCAACACATGAAGCACATCAAGGGAAAGGGTTAGCTCAAGCTGTCGCAACACGTTTCATTGAACAGTGTATACAAAATCATATTACACCATGCTGGGATTGTAATGTAGATAATATTCCCTCGCAAAAATTAGCTAGTAAATTAAGCTTCCATAATCCAGTAGAATATGTTTTGTTTGTCCGCAAGAAAATGGGGGAATAAAAGATGAACGTAGAATTAACAAGATTCAAAGTCAAGCCAGGTAAAAGTCATCGCGTAGATGAATGGATGCAGCTTCTTAATGATAATATGAAAGAAGTGCTTTTGACATTAAACGACGAAAAGATGTATGTAGAGACAATTTTCCGGGAAATAAGAGATGGAGAAGAGTACTTATATTGGTATTCTGTGCAAGGAGAAGGCGGGGCTCTTGTCGAAAATTCTCATCATGCAATTGATAAAAAGCACTTAGCGTTTTGGTATGAATGTATTGATGAAGAAGCACTGGCTGTCGATCTGAAGACGGAAGTCGTTATGATTCAAGATGTTGTGAAAGAAGCGATGAAATAATAGAGTAGTATTTTGTAAAGATAAACCATCCTCTTTTTTGGTGAAATATATATTATTGGAGATGCTGTAAGATGCGAATTAGTCATAAATATATCACTCTCGATGAAATAGAGATAATCAGAGACTCATTAGATAAATTGCATGAATATCATAACAGTAAATCAAAATATTTTTCTGGTGATTATCCAAGAATGACATTTGAGGAACGTATTGAAGATTATAAAAAAAATTCAAAGTACGGAGAATATAGAATTGAACTATTGATTGAGTTAGAAACAGATAATATATTAGGCTTTTGTATAGCGTATAGTAAAAGCGTAAGTGGGAAGATTGAAGTTTTATTTGTTGATGAAAAATATCGAAGAAACGGATTCGGTTTGAAATTAATGAATAGTGCAGTGGAATGGTTTAAAGAAAAGCAAGTAGATGACATTGAATTAATAGTAGTGTACGGAAATGAAGCTGTATCGTTTTATCAAAAGCTGGGATTTTATCCACGTTCAATTATTATGACAACTAAATCATAAAGATATTATGAGAATATATCTTTTAAATGAGTGGAAGTTTTTATTTCGAAAAAATTGATTTGTATGTTAAAAAATTAAAATATATGTGCTTTTTATTATGAAAATGTTTTTGGATTTGAAGGAAGTTATTCAAAAGTGAAAGAAGATATGAAAAACGATATAACAATAAACTCAAAAGAGTTTCTATACCAAATGAAGTATTTAGCAAAAAATAGTGAGGGTATACCAAGTGATTATTTTGAACAATATTATAAAGAAATAAAAAACATCAAACCAAAAGACCTACCAATATACGGTGTAGTTGTAACAGGGAAAACAGAGGATTTACAAGGTTTACAAGGAGCCCCATATATTAAAGCGGCTGTTAGAGGTGTAACAGTGGAGAAATATTAATTACAGTTAATTAATGTGAATAATCAGAAAATTTATGTTATAATATGGGAAAAGGAGGCTTATATGAGGCAAATACATGGAGCAATTTATATTTACATAACAATGTTTTTCGTGGCGATATCCTATGGATTAGGGCACGTGTATTCGCATCCTATACTAACTTTTTTAAGCGGAGCATGTATGGCGTTTGCGCTTCTTGTCCACCTTTTCTCAGTTTGGATCGTAAAATTTCAAATAAATATTAGTGAGATAGAAGAAGGCACTTTTTAAAGGGCCTTCTTTAATAAAAAGGTAGCGATCACGCTACCTTTTTTATTATTTCACAAATTGTAATTCTTTCGGGAATTTCGTTAAGATTTCTGATCCGTCTTTTGTGATGTAAATATCATCTTCAATACGAACGCCGCCTACGTTTGGTACGTAAATACCTGGCTCGATTGTGAAGACCATACCTTCTTTTAATAGAGACTCATTGCCTTCTTTTACATCTGGATATTCGTGTACGCTAATTCCAAGTCCGTGACCAAGTCGGTGTGGGAAGAAGTCTCCATAACCTGCATCTGCGATAACAGAGCGAGCGGCGTTGTCAATTGCACCAAATGTAACGCCTGGTTTACATGCTTCAACTGCTTGTAGTTGTCCAGCAAGTACAGTGTTGTAAATGCGAGTTTGTTCTTCAGAAAGTTCACCAAATGCTACTGTACGCGTAATGTCAGAGCAATAACCTTCAATGATCACACCTAAATCAAATAGTACGAAATCACCGCGTTTCATTTTGTTTGCACCTGGAATACCGTGTGGAAGAGCAGAGTTCGCACCTGCTAATACCATCGTGTCAAATGACATTTTATGTATGCCTTTTGTTTTTAATTCGTGTTCAATGATTGCTAATACTTCTAGCTCACTACGATTTTCTTTAATTGCATTTACACCAACTTCAACAGCATAATCTGCCATTTTAGCCGCTTCACGCAAAATAGAAAGTTCTTTTTCGTCTTTAATTAAGCGAAGTTCGCGAATTTTCTCTTCAGCTGATTTGAAAGCTGCATTTGGGAATAACTTTGTTAATTCTTCGTAACGTTCTACGTTTAAATGTTCTTTTTCAATTGCAACTGCATTTGCATCAATACCACGATCTTTAATTGCTTTTGCAATCATATCCCATGGTCTGTCCGTATCAGTAAATCCGATAATCTCATGTGCCCAGCCAGCGTTACGTGCTTGGCCTTCTTCCATTTTAGGACAAATTAAAATAGGCTCTTTTTCTTGGAATACAAACATACCAAGTAGTCTTTCATGTGGTTCACAGTGGAAGTTTGTCATGTAGAAGACGTTCGGTGTAGAAGTTAAGAACGCAGCTTCTACGTTTTTTTCTTTTAGCCATTGCATTAAATTTTCTAATCTAGCATTCATCGATTGGCACCCCCGAGATATTTAATTACAAATATAACTTTACATCGGACGAAAGCGTTATGACAAGTAAATCGATGTTAGAAAAGACAGGGAATTGAGAAATCATGTAGAATAAAAAGTGTGAATGTGAATAGGGGAGGAATGTAATGATGAAAGTATCGTATCACGGGCATTCAGTTGTAAAGATTGAAACGAATGGAAAAGTTATTTTAATTGACCCATTTTTAACGGGAAATCCGAAAACAGATTTAAAGGCTGAAGATGTAAAAGTTGATGCGATTATTTTATCGCACGGACATGGTGATCATGTTGGGGATACAGTAGAGCTTGCGAAGAAAAATAATGCAGTTGTAGTAGCACCATTTGAACTGGCGACATTTTTAAGTTGGCAAGGTGTAAATACACATCCAATGCATATTGGAGGTTCTCATGAATTTGACTTCGGAAAAGTGAAGTTTACACAAGCATTCCACGGTTCTAGTTATATTGACGAAGAAAATAAGACGATTACATATACAGGTATGCCAGCGGGTATTTTGTTTACAGCAGAGGAGAAAACGGTATATCATGCAGGAGATACTGCTTTATTCTCTGATATGAAGTTAATTGGAGAACTGAATAATATTGATTTAGCATTTTTACCAATTGGCGATAATTTCACAATGGGGCCAGAAGATGCTGTGTTAGCAGCAAAATGGATAGAGGCGAAAACAGTTGTACCGATGCATTACAATACGTTCCCAGTTATTGAACAAGATCCATATCAATTTGTAGGAAAGCTACAAAATTGTACAGGGAAAGTATTAGAAGCTGGAGAAAGTATTACACTATAAAAAAGAAACCCTTCATTTGAAATGACAAGTGAAGGGTTTTTTATGTGTGTAGTACAGTTTTTAAAGCCTGTATTTGTTTAGCTGATTCTTCTCGTTTTGTACGTGGCTGTTCAGGTGTTTCATTCAATTCCATCGCAACTTTTTCCCCATCTACGAAAGCTAAAAACACAGCACCTATAACCTCTAAAAACTTTTTCATAATGTATTCGCTCCTTTGTTTCATTTCTTGTCTTAATTGTATATTGAAGCGTGTGGACAAAACATCGAACGAGATGACAATACCATTACATTGTTGTAATAGAATGACTGGTGTAATGTAAGGAGCATTTTGTTATAAAAAAAATAGTACAGACATACAAAGAGAGAGTGTAACAGTTTTGGAAATATAGTATACTGAAAATACAACACATGAAGAATTTAGGGAAAAGAAAGTATGGTGAAACCATTTGGCTACCAAACATAATCAAATTTTAGAACATATTAATAGCCTGCCAGTAGGGCATAAAATTTCTGTGCGGCAAATTGCGAAAGATTTAAGTGTAAGTGAAGGGACCGCTTACCGTGCAATTAAAGACGCAGAAAATAAAGGATATGTTAGTACAATTGAACGTGTCGGAACAATTCGAATTGAACAAAAGAAGAAAGAGAATATCGAAAAACTGACATATGCAGAAGTCGTTAACATTGTCGATGGTCAAGTACTTGGAGGCAGAGAAGGACTACATAAAACATTAAATAAATTCGTAATTGGGGCTATGAAATTAGAAGCGATGATGCGCTATACAGAAGCAGGGAATTTACTTATCATCGGTAACCGTACGAACGCACATCAATTAGCATTAGAAACAGGGGCTGCTGTATTAATTACAGGTGGATTTGATACAGAAGAGCATGTGAAAAAGTTAGCAGATGAATTGAAATTGCCAATTATTTCAAGTAGTTATGATACATTTACGGTCGCAACGTTAATTAACCGTGCAATTTATGATCAACTTATTAAGAAAGAAATTGTACTAGTTGAAGATATTTTAACACCAATTGAAGAAACACTATATTTAAAGCCTAGTGACATAGTGCAGAAATGGCATGAGTACAATGAAGAGACGATGCATGGACGTTATCCAATTGTGGATGAAAATAAAAAGGTGTTAGGTATCGTAACTTCGAAAGATATGATTGGTGTTGCGAAAGAAACACCGATTGATAAAGTTATGACGAAACACCCTATTACGGTAAACGGAAAAATGTCTGTCGCAGCTGCAGCACGTATGATGGTGTGGGAAGGTATTGAATTACTTCCTGTTGTGGAGGATGGAAATAAATTGCAAGGTATCATTAGTCGTCAAGATGTACTTCAGGCCTTGCAGATGATTCAGCGTCAACCACAAGTTGGTGAAACGATTGATGACATTGTAACGAATCAATTTATGACGCCGAAAGAAGCAAAAAATGAGCATTTATATCAATTTTCAGTGACACCACAAATGACGAATTCAATCGGGACGTTATCTTACGGTGTATTCACAACAATTGTGACAGAAGCAACAAACCGCGTCATTCGTGCGCAGAAGAAGAGCGATTCAATTGTTGAGAACTTAACAATTTATTTCGTAAAACCGGTTCAAATTGATAATGTTGTATCGGTTCATCCGAAAGTATTAGAAATTGGCCGTAAATTTGGTAAGGTTGATGTAGAAGTACATCATGAAGGTAATGTTGTCGGGAAAGCATTACTTATGGTGCAGTTAATCGATAAATAAAAAGGTGGAACAAATCGCTTTGGTTTGTTCCATCTTTTTTGTTTTATTGGGTTTTGAAGCTGTTGCTAAAGATGTGGAGGAGTTTTAGCTGGAAATATATATATAAGGAGAGATGATTGTATAATTAGAAAAAACAGAATATTAATCCATTTAGAGTGTATACTATGATATAATTAGATTGTAAGATAATGGATGACGGAAGGGGGATGCAATATGTCATCAGAATTACTCTTTTTTGGTGGTATCGCACTCTTTTATTTCCTTGTGATGATACCAATTCAATACTTATACTTACAAGGATTAAATGAAAAAAAGAAACGAACAGGATTATCTCAGCAAGAACTATACAAACAGATGTCTTTTGGAGAAGAACAATTACATTTTCACGTGCAAGGTAATCCCTTTAATATACCATCTGCGTTTGTTGCATATATGATTTTGAAAGTGAAGGGACGTAAAAAAGCATCACAATGTTGATGCTTTTTTTACGTTGTTTTATAAGATTCGGCTTCTTTGACTGCTAATGGTAGAAAATGTTTATATTGGCGGAATCCATTAAATGTACTCGCGCTGCCAAGTAACATAAACAAAACACCAACGATAATGCGTGCAGTTGAAAGTTCTAAAAAGAATTGGTTTATCCCAAAGAATAGGACGAATAAGCCGAGTGCCATTGCGGATTTTCCAGAGAGCCAACCTTTCTCCATTGGACGGTTTGTACGAAAGAATTTTGTTTTATAGAAGAGGTACAACACAAATGAGATGATAATACAAAAGACGAATACTGGCATAATACACGCTCCCATCGATTGGTATAAAAATAACAATTTAGAAAAAAGAAAAATCTAAACTTTCTAACTTTTATTATAAAGCAATTGTTCGCATGTATGAAATGTTTTCCGTTATAATGGGGGATAAAGTGAAACTTTAATTAGTGTGGGGAGATCCCACGTGCTAATTATTAGCCCTCACCAATCGGGCTTTTACGTGCATCCAGGCTCCAAATTAATTTTGCCCCATTGTTTTTAATACTTTTGAGGTGGGAGTCTTACTACACGTTAATGCGGGATAAAATGAAGAAGTTGAATAAAAAGGAGATTATACATATGCATGAGCAAATTTTAGGAGCAATTAAAGAGTTTGATACAATTATTATTCATCGTCATGTACGTCCGGATCCGGATGCGTTAGGTTCTCAGTGCGGACTTGGTACAATTCTGCAAGAATCGTTTCCAGAGAAAAATATTTATATGGTTGGGTACAACGAGCCTTCTTTATCGTTTTTACGAGTAATGGATGATATTGAAGATAGTGTATATGAAGATGCACTTGTTATCGTTTGTGATACAGCGAACCAAGAGCGTGTTTGTGATCAGCGTTATGCAAAAGGAAAGATGTTAATTAAAATTGATCATCATCCGAATGAAGACCCGTACGGAGATATTACATGGGTGGATACGACAGCAAGTTCTACAAGTGAAATGATTTATGAATTTTACAGTTATGGAAAAGATAAAGGATTAACGATTTCAAAGGAAGCAGCTCGCCTTATTTTAGCGGGTATTGTTGGAGATACAGGGCGTTTCTTATTCCCGAATACAACAGCGAAAACACTTCGTTACGTAAGTGAGCTCGTTGACATGGATGTAAAATTCACAGATTTATACAATGAAATGTATAAGACGAAAGAAAAAATTGCTCGTTTGAACGGTTATATTTTACAAAACTTTACGATGGTAGAAGAAGGTGCAGCGTACATTAAATTAACGAAAGAGGTACTAGAAGAGTTTGATGTACTTTCTACTGAAGCATCTGGTGTTGTCGGAGCACTTGGTAATATTGATGGATTAAAGGCATGGGTTCTATTTTTAGAGGAAGATGATGTTATTCGTGTTCGTCTTCGTTCAAAAGGACCAGTTATTAATAAATTAGCAATGCAATATAATGGCGGAGGACATCCGATGGCTTCTGGTGCAAAAGCATCTTCTTGGGAAGAAGCAGATCGCCTGTTTGCTGATTTACGTGAGCTGTGTAGATAAAAATTGTATGTTGAACGAAAGAGAAGGAGAGGCACAGAAGCCCTCCTTTTTTTTATTTTTCTTTCTCTATATCAATACTAATTTCAAGTACGGTATCAAAAGAGACTGTGTCTACTTTAAAGCGGTATATACGATCGTAATGTTTGTACGTTTTATTTTCGATGACTTTTTTGAGCAGGTCTTTATTTTTTGCGATGCTTTGAATGTTTTTCGTTAAAAGATGCTGGAGATCATTATGGATAGAAGTGGTCATGTTTTCAAGTGTAAGATTGTCTAAATCATATTTTTTTCGATTTATAATTTTTATTTTGATTTCTTGAATTGTTAAGAGCCGTTTATTTTCTGTGTTCAATTTCTCTTGGTCTTCGAGAAGGACGTGGAGTTTTGCTTCTTGTTTTTCGATAATTTCTTTTTGTTCTGCTATTTTACTAGTTTGTTCTTCTTGAAAAACACCGTATATGTACAAAAAAACAAACCAGCTCAATACTCCTCCAACAGCAGCGCCAGCTAAAACTAAATACCACCTTTTGGCTGTATTGGCACTGGGTACTCTCATACATGTTCCTGTGTAAGCCATTTAATAATAATAAGACCAGTTTGCATACCGCCAGTTGCAAAAAAAATAAGGAGAATTTGTTTTACGATATCTTTCATATCTCCGCCAAAGAAGCTTCTTTCAAAGCTATAAAAGGTATCGAACGTTCCGCCAATTGCTGCAACGAGTGCCCAAATTCTTAAATTTTGGGCGAATTGATTAATATAAGTTAGAGTTGGTTTTCCGATGAGAAATGCACCAAATCCGCCTATTAATGAACCACCAAGTATAACTCCAAAGGCAATAAAATAACTAATAATAAGCAGAGAGAAAAAAGTATGTTCTCTTACATCCATCGTCATTCCCCTTTCTTCTTCATATATATGGACAAAGTATGAGAAGTATGTTTTGATTTCCGCTTTCCTCATCACCTATAATAAAAGTAGTCACATAGGTAAAGAGAGGGTACAACAGTGAAGTTTGTGCATTTACAATGTCAAACCGTTTTTAGTTTATTAAAAAGTGCTTGTAAAATTGATGAGCTTGTCATTCGGGCGAAAGAGCTTGGATTTTCATCGCTGGCCATTACAGATGAAAATGTTATGTATGGAGTTATTCCGTTTTATAAAGCATGCAAGAAAAATGGTATACAGCCTATTATCGGCTTAACAGCTTCTATTTTTAGTGAAGAAGAAGAAAGGTCTTATCCACTTGTCTTACTTGCTGAGAATGAAATAGGCTATCAAAATTTATTAAAGATCTCTAGCAGCATTATGACGAAGTCAAAAGAAGGTATCCCGAAGAAGTGGCTTGCTCATTATGCGAAAGGGTTAATTGCAATTTCACCAGGGAAAGACGGAGAGATTGAACAGCTATTATTAGAAGACAAAGAGAGTCAGGCTGAAGAAGTAGCTCATACGTATCAAAATATGTTCAGCAATTTTTATATAAGTTTGCAGCATCATGCAATTCAAGATGAACTGCTTTTACAAGAAAAACTGCCTGAATTTATTAATAAGGTAAACGTTCCAGTCGTTGCAACAAATGATGTTCGCTATATTAATCAAAGTGACGCACTTGTTCATGAATGTTTATTATCTGTTGAAGGCGGAACGAAAATGACTGATCCAGATAGACCGAGAATGAAAACGGATCAGTATTATTTAAAGTCATCGGATGAAATGGGAGCACTATTTTCTCATGCTGAGGAAGCGGTTCAAAATACAATAACAATCGCGGAACGTTGCCAAGTAGAAATTCCTTTCCATGTAAATCAATTACCGAAATTTCCTGTTCCATCTAACGAGACGAATGATACGTATTTGCGCCGTGTTTGTGAAGAAGGCTTGCAGAAACGCTATGGTACGCCGAAAGAAGCGCATATAGGACGTTTGGATCATGAATTAAATGTTATTTCTCGTATGGGATTTAGCGATTATTTCCTCATCGTATGGGACTTTATGAAATATGCACATGAAAATCATATTTTAACTGGGCCAGGCCGTGGATCGGCAGCTGGTTCACTCGTTTCTTACGTATTGGAAATTACAGATATTGATCCGATTGAATATGAATTATTATTTGAAAGGTTTTTAAACCCTGAACGTGTGACACTTCCAGATATTGATATTGATTTTCCAGATATAAGACGTGATGAGATGATTCGATATGTGAAAGATAAATATGGTCAGCTTCGTGTTGCTCAAATTGTAACGTTCGGAACTCTTGCAGCGAAAGCCGCAATTAGAGACATTGCTCGTGTAATGGGGCTCCTGCCAAGAGATATTGACATATTTTCAAAACTTATCCCATCAAAGCTTGGTATAACGTTAAGAGATGCATATGAGGAATCGCAATCGCTCCGTGAGTTTATACAAGGGAATCTGTTACATGAGCGTGTGTTTGAAATTGCAAAACGTGTAGAGGGATTACCGCGTCATACGTCTATTCATGCAGCTGGCGTTATTATGAGCCAAGAACCGTTAACGGGAAGTGTAGCGATTCAAGAAGGGCATAACGATGTTTATGTTACGCAATATCCAGCTGATGCATTAGAAGAACTTGGATTGCTCAAGATGGACTTTTTAGGCTTACGTAATTTAACGTTACTTGAAAATATTATAAAATTTATTGTTGAAAAAACTGGGAAACAAATTGATATAAGAAATTTACCTCTGCAAGATGAAAAGACGTTTCAATTGTTAGGAAGAGGGGATACAACAGGTGTATTCCAGCTTGAATCAGGTGGTATGCGAAATGTACTTCGTGGGTTAAAACCGAATGAATTTGAAGACATAGTCGCTGTTAACTCGTTATACAGACCAGGACCGATGGAACA
This sequence comes from Bacillus sp. 41-22, assembly GCF_025809295.1. Lineage (NCBI taxonomy): Bacteria > Bacillati > Bacillota > Bacilli > Caryophanales > Bacillaceae > Bacillus > Bacillus sp. 41-22. Next base: position 4,431,953 of record NZ_CP084035.1, on the reverse strand, counting down.
AATTCCAACCTTTATTGAATCGAAGCATGGGAAAAGACAAATTGAATATTTACATCCGGATTTAAAGCCGATTTTAGAAAGAACATACGGCGTAATTGTATACCAAGAACAAATTATGCAAATCGCATCGAAGTTAGCTGGATTTTCGCTTGGAGAAGCGGATTTGCTGCGTCGTGCAGTGAGTAAAAAGAATCGTGATATTTTAGATCAAGAACGTAAGCATTTTGTTCAAGGTTGTTTGGAAAATGGATACGATGAGACATCTTCAGAACAAATTTATGATTTAATTGTAAGATTTGCGAATTACGGTTTTAACCGAAGTCACGCTGTAGCTTACAGTATGATCGGATATCAGCTTGCATATTTAAAAGCAAATTATACGCTGGAATTTATGACTGCGTTATTATCAAGTGCAATTGGAAATGAAGATAAGATTGTGCAGTATGTACGAGAAACGAAGCGGAAAGGTTTTCACGTTTTACCGCCGTCTCTTCAGAGAAGTGGTTACAACTTCCAAATAGAAGGAAATGCGATTCGATATAGTTTACTTTCGATTCGGAATATCGGGATGGCTACCGTGACGGCATTACTCGAAGAACGAGAGGAAAAAATGTTCGAAGATTTATTTGAGTTTTGTCTTCGTATGCCATCAAAATTTGTAACAGAGCGAAATTTAGAAGCGTTTGTCTGGTCTGGTTGTTTTGACGGTTTTGGTGTTTCGAGGACGACGTTATGGAGAAGTCTTAAAGGAGCGTTGGAGTATGCAAATCTTGCACGTGATTTTGATTTAGGGGATGCTGTTCCGAAATCAAAATACGTACAAGGAGAAGAGCTATCCTTTATTGAACAGTTAAATAAAGAGAAGGAAGCACTCGGTTTTTATTTATCTAGCTATCCGACAGCGCAGTATGCGGAACTAGGAAAAGAATTAGAAATTCCATCTCTTGCTCAGGCGATGCGACATAAGAAAAAAGTACAAAGAGCGATCGTATATATAACAAGTGTGAAAGTTATTCGTACGAAAAAGTTGCAAAAGATGGCGTTTATTACATTCTGTGATCAAAATGATGAAATGGAAGCCGTTATTTTTCCAGAAACGTATATACATTTTTCGGACAGGTTACAAGAAGGTGCAATCGTTTTAGTTGATGGTACGATCGAGCAAAGAAATCATAAGTTGCAATGGATCGTGAATGGACTATATCCGCTAGAAGAAATGGATGTTTATGAAGGAATGAAAGAAGCATCTGTTTACGTGAAATTGCCGTCTCAATATGAAAAAAAGCTTGTAAATCAAGTTACAAAAATATTGTTTGATTATTCAGGTTTTACGAAAGTACTAATTTATTATGAAAAGGAACATAAAATGGTACAATTATCTCGAAGTTTATCGATTCATCCAAGTGAAGAATGTCTAGGAGCACTTCGAGAAATTGTCGGTGACGAAAATGTCGTTGTGAAAATATAATGGACAATTTCCCTACACTTCGATTATTATAGTAGTAGTGTTCGTGGTCAGACCACTTGGAGAAATTGATATCAGCAAGCATAATTTGAGGAGAGTGGATAGTTTGTCAACACTTCGTGAAGAAGCACTTCACATGCATAAAGTGCATCAAGGAAAATTAGAAACTGTATCAAAAGTAAAAGTAGAAAATGCAAAAGATTTAAGTCTTGCATATTCTCCAGGGGTTGCAGAGCCTTGTAAAGAAATTTATGACGATAAAAGTAAGGTATATGAATATACAATGAAGGGAAATATGGTAGCAGTTGTGACAGATGGAACGGCTGTACTTGGTCTTGGTAACATTGGACCTGAAGCATCTCTTCCAGTAATGGAAGGTAAAGCTGTATTATTCAAGAGCTTTGCTGGTGTAGATGCATTCCCGATTGCCTTAAATACAAACGATGTAGATAAAATTGTTGAAACTGTAAAATTAATGGAGCCAACTTTTGGCGGTGTAAACTTAGAAGATATCGCAGCGCCAAACTGCTTCGTTATTGAAGAACGTTTGAAAAAAGAGACAAATATTCCAATATTCCATGATGATCAACACGGAACAGCTATCGTAACAGTAGCAGGCCTTGTGAACGCGCTGAAGTTAGTTGGAAAGAAAATGTCTGACATTAAAGTTGTCGCAAATGGTGCAGGTGCAGCAGGTATTGCAATCATTAAACTTTTATATCGCTATGGTGTACGTGACGTTATTATGTGTGACCGTAAAGGTGCAATCTATGAAGGTCGTCCTGTCGGTATGAATCCGGTGAAAGATGAAGTTGCAAAATATACAAATAAGAGTCGTATAGAAGGTTCTTTAGCTGATGTTTTACAAGGTGCGGACGTATTCATTGGTGTATCTGCAGCAGGTGCATTAACTGAAGAGATGGTTCGTACAATGAATGACGATGCAATTATTTTTGCAATGGCGAATCCGGTTCCAGAAATTATGCCAGAATTGGCAAAAGCAGCGGGCGCAGCTGTTGTTGGAACAGGTCGTTCTGACTTCCCGAACCAAGTAAATAATGTACTAGCGTTCCCAGGTATTTTCCGCGGTGCACTTGATGTACATGCGACACAAATTAATGAAGAAATGAAGATGGCAGCTGTACAGGCCATTGCAGAGCTTGTATCAGAGGATGAGTTGAATGCAGATCATATCATTCCAGCACCATTTGACGCGCGTGTAGCGCCTCAAGTAGCGGCTTACGTTGCGAAAGCAGCAATGGAGACAGGAGTAGCTCGCCGTCAAGTAGATCCAAATGAAGTCGCTGAGAAAACAAAACAATTAGCGCTGATTGGTAAAGAATAAGCGAGGAATTTCCATTGACATCATCAAATACAAAAGTATATCTCGAAATTGTAAAAAAAATCCGTTCCATTATGGAAGAGGATTGTTTAGTAGCAGGGGATCGTTTGCCATCTGAGCGTGAGTTAAGTTCACGCTTAAATGTTGGACGTTCCTCTGTAAGAGAAGCATTACGTGCGTTAGAACTGGTAGGATTAATTGAAACGAGACGTGGTGAGGGGACGTTTATTCGAAACTTTTACGATAACGGTCTTGTACAATTAATTGCTCCGTTCTTGCTGCAAGATGAGAAAACAATTCGTGATTTATTACAAACAAAACGATTGCTTGAGAAAGATATGATTCGACTTGTATGTAATTTACCGAAAGAAACGTTTTCTGAAGTACTAAGTAAATTACACCAAGTGCTTGAAGAAAATGAAAGCTCAATTCCGGTGCTTCATCAAACGTTCTTTAAAACACTTATTGAACAATTCAATAATTATTTACTCTATCGCATTTGGATGATCGTAAATGATTACGTTGCAACTCTTTCTTGTGAAGTTTCAGGAGATTCTATCGAAATGTATAGAAAGCTTTATGCTACTTTGGAAGTGAAACAAGAAAATGATGCGTTAAAAATTTACGATGAATTAGTAGAGAATATACAGTTTCACTCGTAATGTATAAAATTTGTCGAAATGACCATGACACGTTATGACAAACATTCTACCGCATAGCGGTTAAAGTTAAACGTAAAGAGAGAGGTTATTAGACAGATTGAGAAGATAAGGCTAACATCAAACATTGGTGTTAGCCCCATTTTCTTCTTACGCTAACCTTAGCTCTCAATGAAGGGGGTCAAATTGTGCTAAGAGATTTATTCGTGAAAAAGAAAAAGTACGCTGCAATACCTTCAGAACAAGTACGAAAAGATGTACCAGATGGCGTTATGACAAAATGTCCGAAATGTAAAAAAATCATGTATACGAAAGAGCTTCTTAAAAATTTAAAAGTATGCGTGAATTGTGGATATCATCATCCGATGAATGCATGGGAACGCCTTGATAGTATATTGGACGAAGGTTCATTTCGTGAGTATGACAAAGAGATGGTTTCACTAAATCCACTTGAGTTTCCGGGATATGAAGAGAAACTAGAAAACGATCGTAAGAAGACTAAATTGAATGAAGCGGTTGTAACTGGTGAAGGAACAATTGATGACATGCTTGTTGTTGTTGCAGTAATGGATTCTCGTTTTCGAATGGGCAGCATGGGCTCTGTTGTAGGAGAGAAAATTGCCCGTGCGGTTGAAAAGGCATACGACTTACAAGTTCCATTTATTATCTTTACTGCGTCGGGTGGTGCTCGTATGCAAGAAGGGATATTAAGTTTAATGCAAATGGCAAAAACAAGCGTAGCTTTGAAAAAGCATAGTAATGCAGGAGGGTTATTTATTTCTGTTATGACTCACCCAACGACGGGCGGGGTTTCAGCGAGTTTCGCTTCACTTGGTGATTACAATCTTGCAGAGCCAGGTGCACTTATCGGATTTGCTGGTAGACGCGTAATTGAACAAACAGTGCGTGAGAAACTGCCGGAAGATTTCCAAACGGCAGAATTTTTACTAGAGCACGGTCAATTAGATGCGGTGGTGCATCGTGATGATATGAGAGAATCACTCCGTAAGATTTTAGAAGTTCATCAAGGAGGGGAAATGGCTGTATGGCAGAGCTAGAATTTGAGAAACCAGTTGTTGAGCTAAGAAATAAGATTCGTGAACTGAAAGACTATACGAAAAACAGCCAGATGGACTTCAGTGAGGAGATTCGTATTTTGGAAGACAAGCTAGAAAAACTAGAGGAAGATATATACGGCAATATGAAAGTATGGGACCGTGTTCAAATTGCTCGTCATGCAGAACGACCGACAACGCTCGATTATATTGAGCACTTATTTACTAATTTTTTTGAATGTCATGGAGATCGCCTATTTGGCGACGATGCAGCGATTGTCGGCGGCATTGCGAAATATAAGGGGATGCCCGTAACTGTAATTGGGCACCAACGCGGAAAAGATACGAAAGAAAATATTCGTCGTAATTTTGGGATGCCTCATCCAGAAGGATATCGAAAAGCACTGCGTCTAATGAAACAAGCGGAAAAGTTTAATCGTCCCATTATTTGTTTCATCGATACGAAGGGAGCTTATCCTGGTAAAGCAGCTGAAGAACGTGGACAAAGTGAGGCAATTGCCCGTAATTTATTTGAAATGGCGGGTTTAACTGTACCTGTTATTTGTATCGTTATCGGTGAAGGTGGTAGCGGTGGTGCGTTAGGTCTTGGAGTAGGAGATTACATTCATATGCTGGAAAATTCCACTTATTCTGTTATTACACCAGAGGGTGCGGCGGCGATTCTTTGGAAAGATGCTGGTAAAGCAAAAGAAGCTGCAGAAGCGATGAAAATTACAGCATTAGATTTGAAAGAATTAGGTGTAATTGACGAAATTATTCCAGAGGCAAAAGGCGGAGCACATCGTAATGTTTTGAAACAATCAGAAAATATAGATTTAATGCTTAAGAAAACTTTTGAACAATTAAGCGGAATTTCGAAAGATGAATTAATCGAAAAACGTTATGAAAAATATATGAAAATTGGGCAAGTTTCGTTTTCAAACGCTTCCATTGGGATAAAATAAGAAAAGCGTGCGTTCCTCTTCGCGAATGCACGTTTTTATTATGAAAAGACACATCTTCTCCATTGTGTTTTTGTATTTTTTCGTGTTATTTTATTATAAGGCAAATAATCTTTATGAGGTGAGTACAAATGAAACGTATTGGTGTATTAACAAGTGGTGGAGATTCACCTGGTATGAATGCTGCCATTCGTGCAGTTGTTCGTAAAGCGATTTTCCATGATATTGAAGTATATGGTATTTACCATGGGTACGCTGGTTTAATTTCTGGTCATATTGAAAAATTAGAACTTGGTTCTGTTGGCGATATTATCCACCGTGGTGGTACAAAATTATATACAGCAAGATGTCCTGAGTTTAAAGACCCAGAAGTACGACTAAAAGGAATCGAGCAATTAAAGAAACATGGTATTGAAGGACTTGTCGTTATTGGTGGAGATGGTTCGTACCAAGGCGCAAAAAAATTAACTGAGCAAGGATTCCCATGTGTAGGTGTACCAGGTACAATCGACAATGATATCCCTGGAACAGACTTCACAATTGGTTTTGATACAGCTTTAAATACTGTTATTGATGCAATTGATAAAATCCGTGATACAGCTACATCTCATGAACGTACATATGTTATCGAAGTAATGGGACGTCACGCTGGAGATATCGCATTATGGGCTGGTTTAGCTGATGGTGCAGAAACTATCTTAATTCCAGAAGAAAAGTATGACATGGAAGATGTTATCTCTCGTCTGAAACGCGGTAGTGAACGTGGTAAAAAGCACAGTATTATCGTTGTAGCTGAAGGTGTTGGAAGTGCAATTGACATCGGTAAGCACATTGAAGAAGCAACAAGCTTTGATACTCGTGTAACTGTATTAGGTCACGTACAACGTGGTGGATCACCAAGTGCACAAGACCGTGTATTAGCTAGTCGTCTTGGCGCAAGAGCAGTTGAATTATTAATTGCTGGTAATGGCGGACGTTGTGTTGGTATTCAAAATAATAAACTTGTTGATCATGACATTATCGAAGCGTTAGCTCAAAAGCATACAATCGATAAAGATATGTATCAATTATCTAAAGAATTATCTATCTAATCGGCTTAATGCCTTGTATTTGGGAACGGTTTCATAATTTTCGGAGGTGCAATATGCGTAAAACTAAAATTGTATGTACTATAGGTCCTGCTAGTGAAAGTATTGAGAAATTAGAGCAATTAATGGAAGCGGGTATGAACGTTGCTCGTTTAAACTTCTCTCATGGTAGCCATGAAGAGCATGGAGCTCGTATTAAAAATATTCGTGAAGCTTCAAAGAAAACTGGTAAAACAGTTGGTATCTTACTTGATACAAAAGGTCCAGAAATCCGTACACATGACTTCGTAGACGGACAAGCTGAGCTTGTAACAGGTGCAGAAGTAATTCTTTCTACTGAACAAGTATTAGGAACTGCAGAGAAGTTCTCTGTATCTTATGCTGGTCTTTATGATGATGTTGATCCAGGTTCTCGTATTCTAATCGATGACGGTCTTATCGAACTAGAAGTAATCGAGAAAGCTGACGGAAACATCCGTACAAAAGTATTAAACAGCGGAACTGTAAAAAATAAAAAAGGTGTTAACGTACCAAACGTAAGCATTAAGCTTCCTGGTATCACTGAAAAAGACGTGCAAGATATCGTTTTCGGTATCGAGCAAAAAGTTGATTTCATCGCAGCATCTTTCGTACGTAAAGCATCTGATGTATTAGAAATTCGTGAATTATTAGAAGGGCATAACGCTCAATACATCCAAATCGTACCAAAAATCGAAAATCAAGAAGGTATCGACAACATCGATTCAATCTTAGAAGTTTCTGACGGTTTAATGGTTGCTCGTGGTGATATGGGTGTAGAAATTCCACCAGAAGAAGTACCATTAGTACAAAAACGTCTAATCAAAAAATGTAACGTATTAGGCAAACCAGTTATTACTGCAACACAAATGTTAGATTCTATGCAACGTAACCCACGTCCAACTCGTGCGGAAGCAAGTGACGTAGCAAACGCAATCTTCGATGGAACAGATGCAATCATGCTTTCAGGTGAAACTGCTGCGGGTCAATACCCTGTAGAAGCTGTAACAATGATGGCTAACATTGCGGTACGTGTTGAAAAATCATTACAATATGAAGATATGTTCAAAAAACGTATTAAAGAGTTCACACCAACAATTACAGATGCAATTAGCCAATCTGTTGCGCACACAGCACTTGCTCTTGATGTAGCTGCAATCGTAGCTCCAACAGAAAGTGGACATACTGCGAAAATGATCTCTAAATACCGTCCGAAATCTCCAATCGTAGCTGTAACATCTGACGAGCAAGTAGGACGTCGTCTTGCACTTGTTTGGGGTGTTCAAGCATTTAGGTCTGAGAAACGTGCAGCTTCTACTGACGAAATGTTAGATACAGCAATTCAAACAGGTATGGATGCGGGTCTAATCGGACTTGGAGATACTGTAGTAATCACTGCTGGTGTTCCAGTTGCTGAAACTGGTACAACAAACTTAATGAAAATCCACGTTGTTGGTGAAAAAGTTGCTAAAGGGCAAGGAATCGGTCGTAAATCTGCAAAAGGTAAAGTAGTTGTAGCGAAAACAGCTGCTGAAGCTGTAGCGAACGTAAACAAAGGTGATATCCTTGTTACAACAAGCACAGATAAAGATATGATTCCTGCAATTGAAAAAGCTGCTGCTCTAGTTGTAGAAGAAGGCGGTCTAACAAGCCATGCAGCTGTTGTAGGTGTATCAATCGGTATTCCTGTTATCGTTGGTGTAAACGGCGTAACAACAACTTTAAAAAATGGCCAAGAAGTAACAGTTGATGCAGCACGCGGAATTGTTTATAATGGACATGCGGAAGTGCTATAAGAAGTAATACGGAGAGAAGGATCGGAGTCCTTCTCTTTTTTTTACACAAAAAAGGATAGAGATAGCTTTAAATACCTGAAATCGCTTTGAAAAACGTTTATTATAATGTTTAGTGGAAGAGGGTTATTTGTCCTTTATGAAGCTTGTATGAGCGTTTTAAGGGGCTTATAAGGGGTTTTGCAAGGGTGATACTTTCAAAACTTTTAAATGAAATATGAAGGAGTGCGAGCTATGAAGTGGTTACTGTTCTTACTTATTTTAGTGCCGGCGATTGAGATTACGGTGTTAATAGGATCGAGTCATGTAATAGGTTTATGGTCTACGTTCGCTATGATTGTATTTACGGGTATTGTGGGTGTATATTTGGCGAAACGACAAGGGTTTAAAGTACTTAGAGAGATTCAATTTAGGCTAAATAGAGGAGAAATGCCGGGTGATGCGGTTCTAAATGGTATTTTTATATTCGTAGGAGGTATTCTTTTAGTACTGCCTGGATATGTGACGGATATAATAGGTTTTATCTTTGTTGTTCCTATAACGAGGGCTTTATTGAAGCCGGCTGTTATGAAGTGGATTGATTGGAAATTTAGAAAGAGAACTACTATTATTGTTCAGAAATAACGCGTAGATTATAGCGATCTACGCGTTATTTTTTTATTTGCTATTTATAGTCAATCGTTAGCTTCCTGCTCGGGTTGGATTTTTGTTAGTTATTAAACGATAGGATGCAGAGGGTTCTTGTGAATGAAAAGTGTTACATTAGGATGCTGTTTTTTGCTTGTAGTAAGATTCGACTAGTGAGCAGAAGTTAGACAGGAGAAGAAAAATTACTGATTAAAGGGTTCATCTGCCTCGTTTTGTATATTTATTCATTTACATAAAAAGTAATAAATGTAAGTAATAATTATAAAATATATAGAATAAAAATGTATTTCCGTCCTAAAATATGCGTTTTTATGCAAAAAAATAAGAGGATTATCCTTTTTTAGGAAATTCTCTTATAGATGTAGGTAGTACAAAAAAGTACAGTGAGTAATCAGTGGGAATTTCCCACTGATTACAGTTGATTTTTTATTGTGTATGAATTAGGAAATATTATTTTGATGGTGAACCCTTAATGAATTTCCATAAGTCGTGGAATACATGAGCTTTGTGTAATGTATTAAGTAGTACTAATATGACTGGACCGATGATTAATCCTAAAAAACCAAAGAGCTTAAAGCCGACAAATAGAGCGATGAGTGTCGCTAATGGATCTAGTCCAATATTAGATGAAAGTACTTTTGGCTCCATGATTTGTCTTTGGACAATCACGACGATGTATAGGATGAGAAGACCGATGGCGAATGCAGTATCACCTGTGAAAAATACGTATATAACCCAAGGAACGAATACGGCTCCAGTTCCTAAATACGGGAGTAAATCTACAACCCCTGTAATAATCGCGATAGTAATTGCGTATGGCACGCGTAATATTAAAAGGCCGATTAGTACAATGATAGTTGTCATAGATACGAGTGTAAGTTGCGCTTTAACAAAACCAAACAAAGCTTTTCTTAAATCGACAAAAATAGTTTTTCCGTATCCATGCAAACGATTAGGTAGAAGTTTTCTTACTTTATGAGCAAGACGGTGCCAATCGTAACTAATGAAGAAGGTGGCTAATAAGACGAAGACAAGGACAGTTAAAGTTGTTGGTAATGCACTAATGAAATTTGTTAACCCACTTATAATGGCGGTTAAAAGTTCTTTCATTTGTGTCGTTGCTTCGGTGCCTAAGTTTTGAATGTTTTGTGTAATAGTGTATCGCTGTGGTTCTCCGAGATGATTAAATTTAGAGATTAAATCATCATAGAGAGGCATAATATGATTAAGTGCAAATTGTTGGGCGAATGCAACGATATCTGGAAACTTAACTGTAACAATTTGTAGTAAGTACGTTGTGGCAGATATTGCTTCAGTTACAAGGTATGTAACAAGTCCAACGATAGCTCCGAATACGAGAATTAAGCTAACGAGTACCGCTAATGCGCGAGGGAATTGTAGTTTTTGATTAAGGAAATTGACGACAGGATTAATCAAATAAGCGAATGCAAAAGCGATAATAAAAGGGTAGATAAGACCTGACATGTACAGCAATGCATAGAACCCAACTACCGTTGCTACAATGACAAATATGAGTCGTAATATCATATATAGTAAGTTTCGGTTCAAAGATGTATACCTCCCATTCCAATTTGGATTATCCTAATTCGTTCAACTTATAACTAGTGAGATTCACTGATCAAAGTTTCACTTTATGTTATAGTGGAATGATGGATTTAGCCTGCTTCTGCAGCGGATTAATGACTACAGAAGCTTGTTGGTGATGCTTCTACTATATGGTAAAAACTTCATTTTCTCTCCTTTTTATTTTACCTGTTTCTTATTATAAAAGAAAGGAGAGACATCCGCTTTTAAATGTATATGCATGCTTTATTTTTTTCTGGTTAAAGTCTTGTTTGTAATTTTGAAATGCGCATGAAAATCAATTTGTTTCTTTATTATAATTGGTAAATACGCATCGATATAGCATGTATAACGATAGGTTTAAAGGTATTTTTGTTTGGAAGCGAGTTCATTATTTTCAGAAAGGAAGTGCAAACATGATTAGTCAGTCAACGTTATTTTTATTCATACTACTTATTATAGGACTTATTGCTAAAAACCAATCGCTTACTGTAGCTATTGGAGTGTTATTCTTATTGAAATTTACGTTTTTAGGAGATAAAGTCTTTCCTTATCTACAAACGAAAGGGATTAACCTTGGTGTAACAGTCATTACAATAGCAGTGCTCGTACCGATTGCGACAGGGGAAATAGGCTTTAAACAACTCGGAGAAGCAGCGAAATCGTATTATGCATGGATTGCTTTAGCCTCAGGTGTGGCGGTCGCTTTGTTAGCGAAAGGCGGCGTACAATTATTGACGACGGACCCACATATTACAACCGCACTTGTTTTTGGGACAATTATAGCTGTAGCTTTATTTAATGGAGTCGCTGTAGGTCCATTAATTGGGGCTGGAATTGCCTATGCAGTTATGAGTATTATACAGATGTTTAAATAAGGAATTTTATAGTAATATAAAATTTTTGAATTCTTTCTGTTCACAAAAGTCAGATAATTGTTTATAATAGGATTAGAAACTTTGAAAAGTTACATAACAGCAGAGACTTTACACCAGATAAAATAAAAACAACATAAAACAATTTTATAATGATATTGTTTTATGTTGTTTTTATCATAAACTCTTCGGAATTCATTTTCCTCACTAACTTGTTGTTCTGAGCGTGAGGATTCGGGGAGACATTCACGCTCATGCTTTCCATGTAAGCAATGGACAATAAGAGGGGAACATCGCAATAAATTTGCATGAACGTGCATTTTGCTTGCCTAAAGAGTGAACGAGCGTTCATAATTTATAAGGGGAGCAAATAGATATAAGGAGCAAGGTTGGGAGAATTTTCAGGAAAAGGAGAGAATGTCATGACTGTTATTCGAGGTTTAGAAGGGGTAGTAGCAACAACATCATCTGTGAGCTCTATTATTGATGATACATTAACTTATGTTGGGTATAATATTGATGATTTAGCTGAGAATGCTACGTTCGAAGAAGTAGTGTACTTATTATGGCACCGCAAGCTTCCTAACGAAAAAGAACTAGCGGAATTTAGTGGAACAGTATCTGAATACTATAAGGTACCAGGTGAGGTTTTAACATATTTGAAACAAGTAGATTTAAAAATCGCGCACCCGATGTCGGTTTTACGAACTGCGATTTCCATGCTATCATTATATGATGAGAGCGCTGAAATAATGGATGGAAAGTCTAATTATTTGAAAGCGGTTAAATTACAGGCTCAGGTCGGAACTTTAATTGCGGCTTATGCAAGAATTCGCAAAGGTTTAGATGTTGTTGAGCCAAGAAAAGATCTATCATTAGCTGCAAACTTCTTGTACATGTTAAATGATCGTGAGCCAAATGAAGTTGAAATTGAGGCTTTTGATAAGGCACTTGTACTTCATGCCGATCATGAGTTAAACGCTTCTACATTTACTGCACGTGTTTGCGTAGCTACACTTTCAGATGTGTATTCTGGTATTACAGCAGCAATCGGTGCATTAAAAGGTCCTCTTCACGGCGGGGCAAATGAAAATGTAATGAAGATGTTAACTGAAATTGGCGAAGAAGAAAATGTAGAATCATATATTCATAATGCTCTTCAAAATAAAGTGAAAATTATGGGATTTGGTCATCGCGTATATGAGCATGGTGATCCACGCGCGAAACACTTACGCGAAATGTCTAAGAGATTATGCGTGCTTTTAGGAGAAGACAAATGGTATAATATGTCTATCAAAATTGAAGACATTGTAACAAAAGAAAAAGGTCTTCCACCAAATGTTGATTTCTATTCAGCTTCTGTATACCATTGTTTAGGAATTGACCATGACTTATTTACACCTATCTTTGCAATTAGCCGTATGTCAGGCTGGTTAGCTCATATTCTAGAACAATATGAAAACAACCGTTTAATCCGTCCGCGTGCTGATTATGATGGACCGACACATCAAGTGTACGTTCCGCTAGCGCAACGATAAGCGAAAAACACTATTTTGATAGTGAAAATACGCTTTCAAAAGTCTGATTTTTTTGGGAAGATGTAATGATTAGAATATTTAAATTTGACTAACGGTTTGAACTGAGGGGTTATTCCCTCAGTTTCATACATATGAAATTTCAAACATGGGGGTTATCACATTGACGACAGGTGAAAAAATTACTGTAACTAATGGTGTTATGAATGTACCAAACAATCCGATTATTCCATTTATCGAAGGAGATGGAATTGGTCCTGATATTTGGGCTGCAGCATCTCGCGTAATAGAAGCAGCAGTTGAAAAAGCTTATGATGGTGAGAAGAAAATCGTTTGGAAAGAAGTGCTTGCAGGGGAAAAAGCATTCAACCAAACAGGCGAGTGGTTACCAGAAGAGACTTTAAATTTAATTCGTGAATATTTAATCGCAATTAAAGGTCCACTTACAACTCCAGTTGGTGGTGGTATTCGTTCTCTAAACGTTGCGCTTCGTCAAGAATTAGATTTATATGTATGTCTACGTCCAGTTCGTTACTTTGAAGGTGTTCCTTCACCTGTAAAACGTCCGGAAGATACTGATATGGTTATTTTCCGTGAAAATACAGAAGACATTTACGCTGGAATTGAATATGCACAAGGTTCTCCAGAAGCAGAAAAAGTTCTTGCTTTCTTAAAAGAAGCAATGGGTGTTAATAAAATCCGCTTCCCAGAAACATCAGGGATTGGTATTAAACCAATTTCAGAGGAAGGGACAAAGCGTCTTGTTCGCGCTGCAATTCAATATGCAATTAACGAAAAACGCTCTTCTGTTACATTAGTTCATAAAGGAAACATTATGAAATTTACAGAAGGTGCTTTCAAAAACTGGGGTTACGAAGTAGCTGAACAAGAATTCGGCGACAAAGTATTTACTTGGGCTGAATATGATCGCATTGTTGAAAAAGATGGAAAAGATGCAGCGAATAAAGCGATGGCAGACGCAGAAGTGGCTGGGAAAATCATCGTAAAAGATTCTATTGCAGACATCTTCTTACAACAAATTTTAACTCGTCCACGTGAGTTTGATGTTGTTGCAACAATGAACTTAAACGGAGACTACATCTCTGATGCACTTGCTGCACAAGTAGGTGGAATTGGTATTGCACCTGGTGCAAACATTAACTATGTGACTGGACATGCTATCTTTGAAGCTACACATGGTACAGCTCCAAAATATGCAGGTTTAGATAAAGTAAACCCATCTTCAGTTCTTCTTTCTGGTGTATTATTATTAGAGCACTTAGGATGGAACGAAGCTGCGAATTTAGTAACTGATTCAGTTGAGAAAACAATTGAATCAAAAGTAGTAACTTATGATTTCGCACGCTTAATGGAAGGTGCAACAGAAGTGAAATGTTCTGAGTTCGCTAATGAACTTATTAAAAACATGGATGTAGCGATAATCAAAAACGCATAATTAAAGCGGGGGGTAAATTATGACAATCAAACGCAAGAAAGTTTCAGTCATCGGTGCAGGATTTACAGGAGCAACAACAGCATTCTTATTAGGACAAAAAGAACTTGCAGATGTTGTATTAGTGGACATTCCACAGCTGGAAAATCCAACAAAAGGGAAAGCGTTAGATATGTTAGAAGCGAGCCCAGTACAAGGTTTTGATGCTAACATTATTGGTACATCTGATTACGCAGATACTGCTGATTCTGACGTTGTCGTTATTACAGCAGGTATTGCGCGTAAGCCTGGTATGAGCCGTGATGACTTAGTAGCAACAAACTCTAAAATTATGAAAAGTATTACGCGCGACATTGCGAAACATTCACCAAATGCGATTATTCTTGTATTAACAAATCCAGTTGATGCAATGACATATTCTGTATTTAAAGAAGCAGGATTCCCGAAAGAGCGTGTTATCGGTCAATCGGGTGTATTAGATACAGCTCGTTTCCGTACATTTATTTCACAAGAGTTAAACCTTTCTGTGAAAGACATTACAGGATTTGTTCTTGGTGGACATGGTGACGATATGGTACCTCTTGTACGCTATTCCTATGCAGGTGGCATTCCGTTAGAAACATTAATTCCAAAAGAGCGTTTAGAAGCAATCGTAGAACGTACACGTAAAGGTGGCGGTGAGATTGTAGGCTTATTAGGAAACGGTAGTGCATATTACGCACCAGCAGCTTCTTTAGTTGAAATGACAGAAGCGATCTTGAAAGATCAACGCCGTGTATTACCAGCTATTGCGTACCTTGAAGGTGAATATGGTTATAGTGACCTTTACTTAGGGGTACCAGTAATTCTAGGTGGTAACGGAATTGAAAAAATTATTGAATTAGAACTTCTTGCAGATGAGAAAGAAGCGTTAGATCGCTCTGTAGAATCTGTACGTAACGTTATGAAAGTTCTTGTTTAATAATTAAATATAAGTGGAAAAAGATTCGGGGCCCCGAATCTTTTTCTACTATATATTGAAATGTTTTTTTGAAATAATATGAAAACGCTATCATTTGGTGTATCCTATAATGAAACTATAGACTTATACTATACATTGCCCTCATCACAGTAAATTTCGGATAAGGTATCGCTTTTAGTAGGATAATAAGGTGAAAAAATCGGAGGGGGTTGTAACATGTTAAAGAAAAAAGTTCAAATTGGTCGTAGAATGGATGAAATTACAGTAGGAGAGAAATTATCTATCACTGAAAAAATTGAGGATAAAGATTTGTTATTGTACTTAGGGTTAACGAATGATGCCAATCCATTATATATTCAGCATGATTACGCATCCCAAACTCCGTATGAAAAGCCGATTGTCCCAAGCATTATGCTAACGGGATTGATTACAACGGCGGTTACGAAATATTTACCAGGTCCAGGTAGTCATATTACTAGGAAGGACCTTACGTTCGTGAAACATGTTCACCATTATGAAACGTTACAAATCCACTTTGAAGTTGTGGCTGTTTCAGAGGAGGAACATACAATTGATATGCTTGTATTTGCTCATGATGAAAAAGGAGAAACTGTTGTAAAAGGTTCATTAACAGTAACACCACCTTTTAAATCTGTTTCCATTATGGAAAAAGCATTAGATAATTTTTAAAATATGAAAATATGAATAGCGCTAGCATACCTTTTATAAGGGGCTAGCGCTATTTTAGTTGAAAAATCCTTCTTTGAACCCTTCAGCAAATTCTGAACAACCTGTTTTAATCGTATCCCAGCTAGGTACGTTAAAAGTAAGGAAACATGTTACTACTAAAGTTAAAATAGGTAGTAATATTCGCATAATAGCCCCCTTTTATCGAATTTATTTATATATTTAAATTAATAATATGATTATTGGTAATTGAAGTCAATTAAGGGGGAGGTTTTTTTAGATGAAGTGGAAAAGAGAAGACGTTATCTTTGAAACGATAAGAGAAGCTGAAGTATGGGCCGATTCAATCGCAAATGAAATGTACGGGAAAGTATTTGATGGATATGAAACACCAGATTATAAAATAGCGTATGCTCTTTCGTTTTTCCTAGCGCAAAATCGAGAGTTTATAGTTCATACGGAAGAAGAGTTTAAAAAAGATAGATTCATCTATAAAGTTTGGATAGCGACCGGATAGAGGGAATGAAGTTACGATTGCTTTTATTTTCCGAAACTCTAGTACAAACGAGCTCCATGAATAGACAATTATATTGAGGGAGACCTTGTTTTCTAGTATGATGAGAATAACGGGGAAAATACTAGGATGAAGAAGGTTTCAAGTCTATAACTTGGAGGAAAAGAATGAACAATCGTATTTTAGTAGTTGATGATGAGGAATTTATCTTAACTTTAATTGAATTTAATTTACAACAAGCTGGGTTTGAAGTTATTACAGCAATGGATGGAGAAATGGCGCTTCAAAAAGCGACTACAGAACGCCCAGATTTAATTATATTAGATTTAATGCTTCCAAAAATGGATGGTATGGAAGTTTGTAAAGAATTACGATTGCAGCGTATTATGACGCCGATTTTAATGTTAACAGCAAAAGATGATGAATTTGATAAGGTGCTAGGTCTTGAGCTTGGGGCTGATGATTATATGACGAAGCCATTTAGTCCAAGGGAAGTTGTTGCTCGTGTGAAGGCGATTTTGCGCCGTACGAAATTACAGCAGGAAGAACAAGTTTCAGAATCGCCAGATGAAGAGAGCATCAAAATTGGAGAGCTTAAAATTTTACCGGAGTTTTATGAAGCGTACTTCCAAGGAAGGAAACTGGAATTAACACCGAAAGAATTTGAGTTACTTGTTTATCTTGCGAAAAATAAAAGTCGTGTATTAACTCGTGACCAATTATTAAGTGCTGTATGGAATTATGATTTTGCCGGTGATACAAGAATTGTTGATGTCCATATTAGCCATTTGCGCGATAAAATTGAACAAAATACGAAAAAACCGACGTACATTAAAACGATACGTGGTTTAGGTTATAAATTAGAGGAGCCAAAAGTGGATGAATAAGTTTCGTTCCAGGCTTCTTTTTACATTTGTTTCTCTTATCGTTTTTATTTTAGTTGGACTAGGTGTATTATTAGAAACTGTATTTGAAAACTACTATATAGATCATGCTAAAGAGAGAATGATAAAAGAGACACAGTATGTTGCGGTATTAGCAGAAGAGCAAGGGTTTGATGCTGTTTTAAAAAAGCCTTATGTATTTGAAAAGTTAGAAGAAAAAATACCAGCTTCTATTATATTTGTTGATGAAAAAAAGAAAGTTCAATATAGCGGAGGGCAACCATCTGCATTTAATCAAGAGATGATTAAAGAACTTTCTTCTGAAGCAGCAAAACAACGAAGTAAAGTGATTACGCAAGAAACAGATCAAAAGAATGAATTTTATCATGCGGTGTTCGTTCAAGATCTAGCAGGAAAACAAGGATATATTTTGGTGAAAAGTACAATTGAGCCATTGAAAGACGTACATCAAAAAACGTGGGGATTATTAATTATAGGATTTGTTATCGCTTGTCTCGTAGTCGTATTTTTAGGTATGAAAATTACGGGGCAATATATTAGGCCGATTGAATCGGTTACGAAAGTTGCCATTGAATTAGCGAAGGGAAATTATAAAGCACGCGCTTATGAAAGTCATTCGGATGAAACAGGGATGCTGAGTAAAGCGATTAATATTTTAGCTCGTAATTTACAAGAGATGACTCTTGAGCAGGAAATGCAACAGGATCGTCTGCATACGTTAATTGAAAATATGGGAAGTGGAATGATTTTAATTGATAGCCGCGGTTATATAAACCTTGTAAACCGTTCTTATAAGGAAACTTTCCACGTAACAGATGAAGAATATTTAGATCGCTTATATTATGAATCGTTTCATCATACAGAAATTATTGAGCTTGTGGAAGAAATCTTTATGACAGAAGTGAAAGTGCGTAAACAAATGTTATTGCCGCTTGGAATTGAGCGAAAGCATTTCGAAGTATATGGAGCGCCAATTATTGGGACGAACCATGAATGGAAAGGTATTGTTCTTGTGTTCCATGACATAACAGAGTTAAAGAAATTAGAACAAATGAGAAAAGACTTTTTAGCGAATGTTTCTCATGAACTAAAGACGCCAATTACTTCTATTAAAGGTTTTTCAGAAACGCTCTTGGATGGGGCTATGGATAATAAAAAATTCTGCGAACATTTCTTACATATTATTTTAAAAGAAAGTGAACGCATGCAAGGATTAATTGAAGATTTATTAGACTTGTCAAAGATCGAGCAACAAGGGTTTAAACTAAATATGGGGACCGTTGATATGAAGGAACTTCTTGAAGATATTCATATGGTGCTTGATAATAAAGCGGGAGAAAAAGAAATCTCTTTACAAGTGAATGCATTAAAACGTGTCTCTGTCATTGGGGATCCAGGTCGCTTGAAACAAATCTTTATTAATTTAATTAATAACGCGATTGTATACACACCGGCTGGAGGCGTTGTTTCTGTTGAATTGGCAGAAGATAAATATAATGCTTATATAAAAGTATCTGATACTGGAATTGGTATTAGTAAAGAGGAAATCCCACGTATTTTTGAACGCTTTTACCGAGTGGATAAAGCAAGAAGTAGAAATACGGGTGGAACGGGTCTTGGTTTATCAATTGTAAAACATTTAGTTGAAGCGCATCAAGGTACGATTACAGTGGATAGTGAGGTTGGGGAAGGAACAACATTTACAGTTGTTTTACCAAAATCAGCTACTGAAAAATAGGATGAAGGATATTTACAATATATTAACAATGGCTTAATTAAATATTAATAAAGCTCTGTTAATATAATATATGAAAACCCCTTCATCCAAGGAGTAATTTTGGACGAGAGTAGTTATGCTATTCTCGTCACTTCCCTTTATGCCAATGTAAGTCTGTTTATATATGATAGAAAAAAACCGTTATTTTTCTTCTCTCTATTAGTCATGTTAATATAGAGAGAGGACAGGAACGGTTTTTTTCTGTGGGAAAAATCGTTTCAAATATGTATGGGGAGGTTTGTAGTTTGGAAAAAAAAGTCGTATTAGTAGATGGTAATAATATCGCGTATCGTGCTTTCTTTGCACTACCGCTTTTAAATAACGACAAAGGTATACATACGAACGCAATTTATGGTTTTACAATGATGTTAATGAGGATACTAGAGGAAGAAAAACCGACGCATATGCTTGTGGCGTTTGATGCGGGGAAAACAACATTCCGTCATAAAACGTATAGTGATTACAAGGGAGGGCGTCAAAAGACTCCACCTGAGTTATCAGAGCAATTCCCGTTTATTCGTGAGGTGCTTGATGCATTCAATGTACCGCGTTATGAGCTGGAAAATTATGAAGCGGATGACATTATGGGAACGTTAGCGAAAGAAGCGAGTGAGCAAGGGTTTCATGTTAAAGTTATTTCAGGAGATAAAGATTTACTGCAACTTGTTTCAGATAATACACTCGTATGTATTCCTCGCAAAGGGATTACGGAAGTAGATGAATATACGAAAGAAGCTTTATTTGAGAAATATAGCTTATCACCAAAGCAAATTATCGATATGAAAGGTTTAATGGGAGACCAATCGGATAACATTCCAGGTGTACCAGGTGTTGGTGAGAAGACAGCCATTAAATTATTAACGCAATTTGAAACAGTAGAAGCAGTATATGAAAACTTAGATCAAGTGAGTGGAAAGAAATTAAAAGAAAAGTTAGAAGCGAATAAAGAACAAGCTCTTATGAGTAAAGAACTTGCGACTATTATTACAGACGCACCGATTACTGTGCATGTAGATGATATGGAATATAAAGGGTATGAACCAAGCGATTTGATTCCAATGTTCGAGAATTTAGGATTTACATCCCTTTTAAATAAGTTAGGTGTTACGCCGGAGGAAACGGCTCCAGCCGAATTAGATGATATTACATTTGATATTGTAGAAGAAGTTACAGAAGAAATGCTTCAGCAAGATAGTGCGCTTATTGTTGAAGTGCAAGAAGATAATTATCATAAAGCCGATATTCAAGGTTTTGGTATTCAAAATGAAAATGGTTGTTACTTCATTCCAGCCGATGTTGCTCTTAAATCGGATGCTTTTAAAGAGTGGCTTGCAAATGGAGAAATGAGAAAACATACATTTGATGCGAAGCGTGCTATCGTTGCTCTCAAGTGGAAAGGTGTAGATATTCAAGGGATTGACTTTGATTTATTAATTGCCGCTTATTTACTTGATCCAGCCGATACAGATAAAGATTTCCGTACTGTAGCGAAAATGAAAGAAACGCATGCCGTAAAATCTGACGAAGAAGTTTACGGGAAAGGTGCGAAGCGTGCTGTTCCGGAGCTAGAGGTAGTAGCGGAGCATGTAGCTCGTAAAGTGCATGTATTATATGATGTAAAGCAAACGTTCTTAGAAGAATTAAAAAAGAACGAGCAATATGAATTATTTACGGAATTAGAATTACCACTTGCACGTGTATTAGCTGATATGGAAGTGAAAGGTGTAAAAGTTGATACGGAGCGTCTTCGTAATATGGGAGAAGAACTTGCAGGTAGATTAAAGGAAATGGAACAGGAAATTTATAAGCTTGCGGGAACAGAATTTAATATTAATTCACCGAAGCAACTTGGGATTATTCTGTTTGAGAATTTAAACTTACCAGTTATTAAAAAGACGAAAACAGGTTATTCTACGTCGGCGGATGTATTAGATAAACTTATGGATCGTCATGAAATTATTCCAAATATTTTACATTACCGTCAATTAGGAAAGCTAAATTCAACTTACATTGAAGGTTTATTGAAAGTCGTACATGAAGATTCATCTAAAATCCATACTCGTTTTAATCAAGTGTTAACGCAAACAGGTCGATTAAGTTCAACAGATCCGAACTTACAAAATATCCCGATTCGCTTAGAAGAAGGAAGAAAGATTCGTCAGGCATTCGTTCCATCAGAAGAAGGATGGATCATGTACGCGGCTGATTATTCACAAATCGAACTTCGTGTGCTTGCTCACATTGCAAATGATCCAGGGTTAGTTGAAGCGTTCCAACATGACATGGATATTCATACGAAAACAGCTATGGATGTATTTGGTGTTGGGAAAGACGAAGTAACATCTAACATGAGACGACAAGCAAAAGCTGTTAACTTCGGAATTGTGTATGGTATTAGTGATTATGGTCTTTCGCAAAACTTAGGAATTACAAGAAAAGCAGCAGCGGAATTTATTGAAAAGTATTTAGAAAGTTTCCCTGGTGTACAAGAATACATGGATGAAATCGTAAAAGATGCGAAACAAAAAGGATATGTGGTTACATTATTAAATCGTCGCCGTTATATTCCGGAAATTACGAGTCGTAATTTCAATTTACGTAGCTTTGCTGAGCGTACAGCTATGAATACACCAATTCAAGGTAGTGCGGCTGATATTATTAAAAAAGCGATGATTATTATGGCAGATCGTCTAGAAGAAGAAGGATTACAAGCGCGTCTTCTTCTGCAAGTACACGATGAATTGATATTTGAAGCACCAAAAGAAGAAATTGAAAAATTAGAGAAGCTTGTACCTGAAGTAATGGAGCATGCAATTGAACTAGCCGTTCCATTGAAAGTTGATTATTCGTACGGTCCAACTTGGTACGATGCGAAATAAGGACGTGATGAAATGCCGGAATTACCAGAGGTTGAAAACGTTAGACGGACGCTTGAAAATCTTGTAACAGGAAAAACGATTGAAGATGTCGTTATTACTTATCCCAAAATAGTAAAACGACCGGATGATGCAGAAATTTTTAAAGAAATGCTAAGAGGCGAGACAATTGAAAATATAAAGCGAAGAGGTAAGTTTTTGCTTTTGTATGTAACGAACTATGTAATTGTTTCACATTTGCGCATGGAAGGTAAGTTTTTACTTCATCAAGAGGATGAGCCGATTGATAAACATACGCACGTCCGTTTCTTATTTACAGATGGAACTGAATTACATTATAAAGATGTGAGAAAGTTTGGTACGATGCATCTCTTTAAGAAAGGTGAAGAGTTGAATCAAATGCCTCTTGCTGACTTAGGCCCGGAGCCATTTGATGCTGAATTGACACCGCAGTATTTACAAGAAAGATTGCAAAAAACAAATCGTAAAATAAAAGTCGTATTATTAGATCAGCGTCTTTTAGTAGGGCTTGGAAATATATATGTAGATGAAGTGTTATTCCGTTCTCAAATTCACCCAGAACGAGAAGCTGCATCTTTAACAGAAGAAGAAATAGAAAGAATTTACGAGGCGATTGTTACAACGCTGGGCGAAGCTATTAAGCGAGGCGGAAGTACAATTAGAACGTATATTAATTCACAAGGACAAATTGGTTCGTTCCAGGAACTTCTAAATGTATATGGGAAAAAAGGAGAACCGTGTGTGACTTGCGGTACGCTATTAGAAAAAACAGTTGTTGGCGGAAGGGGAACACATTACTGCCCAATTTGCCAACCTAGAATATAGAAAAGGGATAACATCGGATAGGCATTTGTCATATACATAGAGCAGAGCTATGTATAAGGGAGGAGCTTACCGATGTACCTTTATTTATCTCTTATTTTATTAGCTTTTACATTAAGCTTAGATAGCTGTAGTGTAGGGCTAACATACGGGTTAAGGAGCGTAAGAATTCCACTAAGATCAATTATAATTATCGGGATCTGTTCAGCAGCTGTAATGCTCGTTTCCATGGGAATTGGACATATGATCGCGAAAATATTTTCACCTGTTATCGCAACGCGTATCGGCGGATTTGTTCTTATTGGAATAGGTATTTGGGTATTATATCAATTTTTTCGAAGTGATAAAAAAGAAGAACCGAAGCAAGAGGAAAAGGTTTGGAAGCTAGAAATTGCTTCGCTAGGGTTAGTGATTCAAATTTTGCGGAAGCCGACTGTTGCAGATTTTGATAAATCAGGAACTATCTCTGCAGGAGAAGCGCTACTTCTCGGTATCGCTCTTTCTATAGATTCGTTTGGTGCTGGAATTGGTGCATCTTTATTAGGTTATGCACCCGCGATGATGGCGGTATTAGTCGCGGTTATGAGTTCTTTATTTTTATTTATTGGAATGAAGCTCGGTACGATTTTATCAAATATGAAATGGTTACAAAAATTTACATTCCTGCCTGGGGTATTACTCATTATTATTGGAATTTGGAAAATGTAAGTATGGGCGTGGAACATTAGTTTCGCGCCTTTAATATTGTGAGGAGGATTATTATGACAGTAGTAATTGGATTAACAGGAGGCATTGCAAGCGGAAAAAGTACGGTATCAGAAATGTTTCGTGAAATGAGTATACCGGTTATTGATGCAGATATTATTGCGCGAGAAGTTGTAGAACGAGGAAAACCGGCATATAACAAAATTGTAGAGGTGTTCGGAACGGAAGTGTTACAAAAAGATGGAGAGCTTGATCGACCAAAGCTTGGGAGTGTCGTTTTTTATAATGAAGAAAAACGATTGCAGTTAAACGAAATTGTTCATCCTGCGGTGCGTGAAGAAATGAATGCACAAAAGGAGATGTACATAAAAGAAAGTATGCAAGCGGTTGTGTTAGATATCCCTCTTTTGTTTGAAAGTAAATTAACAAATCTCGTTGATCGTGTTTTAGTTGTAGCAGTCACACCGAATACGCAATTGGAACGTTTAATGAAACGAAATAACTTTTCAGAAGAAGAAGCAACGGCTCGTATTCAATCTCAAATGCCATTAGAAGAAAAAGTAAAGAAGGCAGATGAGGTAATTTATAATGATGGCACAATTACTGGAACGAAAACACAATTAGCTTCTATTTTGAAAGAATGGAACATTATTGATTAAAAAATTGTGAAATTAATGAAAATGCTTAGTGACATATCTCCTTTTTGTGTTATACTATTATTGGGATTGGAGATAAATAGTATAACGCATTCAAGGGGGATAACATATTATGACTCGTGTGGCAATTAATGGATTTGGACGTATCGGGAGAATGGTATTTCGTCAAGCAATAAAAGAAAGCGCATTCAAAATTGTAGCAATAAATGCAAGCTATCCATCAGAAACGTTAGCGCATTTAATTAAATATGATACAGTTCATGGAAAGTTTGACGGAACAGTGGAAGCATTTGAAGATCACTTACTAGTTGATGGGAAAATGATTCGCCTTTTAAACAACCGCGATCCAAAGGAGTTGCCTTGGAAAGATCTAGGTGTTGAAGTTGTAATTGAAGCAACTGGTAAATTTAACTCTAAAGAAAAAGCAATTCTTCATGTTGAAGCTGGAGCGAAAAAAGTTATTTTAACAGCACCTGGTAAAAATGAAGATGTAACAATCGTAGTTGGTGTGAACGAAGACCAATTAGATATCACAAAGCATACTGTTATTTCAAATGCATCTTGTACAACAAACTGTTTAGCGCCTGTTGTAAAGGTGTTAGATGAGCAGTTCGGAATTGAAAACGGTTTAATGACAACTGTTCACGCTTATACAAATGACCAAAAAAATATTGATAACCCACATAAAGATTTAAGAAGAGCGCGTGCTTGCGGACAGTCCATCATTCCAACAACGACGGGTGCTGCAAAAGCGCTAGCAAAAGTTCTTCCACACTTAAACGGAAAACTTCATGGTATGGCACTTCGTGTACCAACACCAAACGTGTCTCTTGTTGATTTAGTAGTAGACGTAAAACGTGATGTAACAGTTGAAGATATTAATGAAGCATTCAAAACTGTTGCAAACGGTGCATTAAAAGGAATTGTAGAATTCAGCGAAGAGCCTTTAGTGTCTATCGATTTTAATACAAATACACACTCAGCTATTATTGATGGTTTGTCTACAATGGTAATGGGTGATCGTAAAGTGAAAGTACTTGCTTGGTATGATAACGAGTGGGGCTACTCTCGTCGTGTTGTAGATCTTGTAACGTTAGTTGTTGATGAATTAGCGAAACAAAAAAATGTGCAACATATTTAAGTGAACGAGAGAGGGCAAGTGAAAATTTGCCCTCTTTTTTATTTTTTTCTGAAAAGGAAAAAAATTATATAAGTATATTTTTAAATAGTGGACATACCACGAAACGTTGGGATTACTGTATTCGTGAATCATTAATTTTTTTTAGGGAAAAGTAAAGAGGAAAATATGACAGAAAATCGAAAAAACTGTTGTTGCAAAATGAAAATAAACAAAGTATACTAACACTCGTAAACTTAAGAGCTGAGGTACGTAGTCACTACTTAAAGGGTTAGGACCTCTCTGGACTAACTTTCCCCCGTGGTAGTGGAGCAAGCCAAAT
Source organism: Bacillus sp. 41-22 (assembly GCF_025809295.1). Lineage (NCBI taxonomy): Bacteria > Bacillati > Bacillota > Bacilli > Caryophanales > Bacillaceae > Bacillus > Bacillus sp. 41-22. Next base: position 4,406,092 of record NZ_CP084035.1, on the reverse strand, counting down.
TGCAAATTAGTTTTCAATTCGAACAGTTAGAATAAATTTACAAGGGGGAACTGTAGAATGGATACTATGGATACGATGGGTCGTCACGTGATTGCTGAACTTTGGGATTGCGATTTCGACAAGCTTAATGACATGCCGTATATTGAACAATTATTTGTGGATGCAGCACTAAGAGCTGGTGCTGAAGTACGTGAGGTTGCTTTTCATAAATTTGCACCACAAGGTGTAAGTGGAGTAGTAATTATCTCGGAATCACATTTAACAATTCATAGCTTTCCGGAGCACGGTTACGCAAGTATTGATGTTTATACTTGTGGGGATCGTATTGATCCAAATGTTGCTGCAGAATATATTGCAGAAGGTTTAAACGCGAAAACGCGTGAGAGCATCGAGCTTCCTCGAGGCACTGGTAGCTTCGAAATTAAGCAGAGAGAAACAAAAGCTCTTTAAAAAAGAACATAATTGATTTAAAATGTAAAGAGGTGTATAATGCACCTCTTTTTTAGTTTATATAAAATAGGATCACGATATGTAATAACTTAGAGTGGTCATTATAGAAGAATGAGTTATATAATATTGTATATATATTTTCACATGTAGGTGAGTAGCGAAAGAATAAAGATTATAGTGTAAAGGAGTGAATGAATTGCGTTGTCCATCCTGTTTTCATAATGGAACAAGAGTGTTAGATTCGCGTCCGGTAGACGAGGGGCGCTCTATTCGAAGAAGAAGAGAGTGTGAAAGTTGTTTAAGTCGCTTTACGACATTTGAAAGAGTAGAAGAATCACCTCTTATCGTTGTTAAAAAAGAAGGAACACGAGAAGAGTTTAATAAAGAGAAAATTTTACGCGGTTTAATTAAAGCGTGTGAAAAAAGACCTGTATCTTTAAGGCAGTTAGAGGAAGTAACACAAAGTGTGGAGCGTGAACTTCGTAACTTAGGTATATCAGAAGTGAAAAGTGATATGATTGGTGAAATTGTTATGGAAGAACTTCGTGATATTGATGATGTTGCGTACGTACGTTTTGCTTCTGTGTATCGTCAATTTAAAGATTTAAATGTATTTATTGAAGAATTAAAAGATATACTGCAAAAAGAGAGAGAGTAGAAGGAATCTCTTTATATACTGTAAGTAAACGAGATAAGAGAGCTAGAAGCGGAAGCTAATAGCTCTTTTTCGCTAATAAATTATATAATAAAGATAGAACGAGTGAAATGTAGGCTAGATTGGATGAGAGAAAGGAAAAGCAAGAATGGAAAAACAGTCATGGATGGAGCTATTGCCGATTGATCGTTATAAAGTAAGTGCGAAAGGGTTGTTACATAATTACGACCGGAAAGTATTAACGATGTTGTATCAGCCGTTAATAGGTAGTAGAGCTTTTAGCTTATACATGACACTATGGGGAGAGTTAGAGCAAGATCGTGTGTTTGGAAAAGAGAATACACATCACTCCCTTATGGTGACTATGCAAATGCAACTTCCTGAAATATATGGGGAACGAGTAAAGTTAGAAGCGATTGGTCTTTTAAATGTATATATTAAGAAAGAAAAAGATATTCGGATGTTTATATATGAATTGCAACCACCTTTATCTCCGAAGCAGTTTTTTGATGATATTGTTTTAAGTATCTTTTTATATAATCGCTTGAGTCGGACAAAATACAACCAAGTAAAGCAATATTTCTTAGAAGAAGAATTCGATTTTGCTTCTTATGAAAATGTTACGCGCTCCTTCAACGATATATTTGATTCGTTTAACCCAGGTCAGTTTGAATATGCGCAAGAAGAACTGCGTATCCCGAAAACGACAATTATGCCAAGTAACGAGAATGGGGATGCTCCGAAAGTTTGGAACGATTTCTTTGATTTCTCGTTATTTGTAGACGGACTATCAGCCCTTGTTCCTAAAAAGGCGATTACAGATCAAGTGAGAGAATGTGTTATTACACTCGCTTATGTGTACGGTGTGGATGTGTTATCGATGCAAAATATCGTTCTTGGCGCAGTGACAGAAGTGCAAACAATTGATATCGAAAGGCTTCGGAAGGGAGCACGCGATTGGTATCAATTCGAAAATGGTCAAGCGTTACCTGTATTAAGTGAAAGAGTGCAACCTCATGCTGCTCGTACAATGAAAGAGAAAGAGCCATCTACGCAAGAAGAGATGCTAATGAAACAGTTAGAGGAAATCTCGCCAAAACAACTATTGAAAGAGATTTCAGGCGGTGCAGAGGCGACGAAAGCGGACTTGCAAATCGTTGAGGATGTAATGACAAATCAAAAGTTAACGCCAGGGGTTGTGAATGTACTTATTTATTACGTTATGCTACGCTCAGATATGAAGCTTGCTAAAACGTATGTCGAGAAGATTGCTGGACATTGGGCGCGAAAAAAGGTCGGTACAGTAGGCGAGGCGATGGCGCTAGCGAAAGAAGAGAATCGTCAATATCAAGAGTGGGCTGAGACGAAGAAAAAAGGTCGTACAGCGAAGAAAACAGTGCGAAAAGAAATGGTACCAGATTGGCTTAAAGAAGAGTCGAAAGAAGAAGAGAAAGAACCTGTAAAAAATGACGTAAGTGCGAAAAAAGATGCAAGTACGTTAGAAGATGAACGGAAACGATTAGAAGAAGTATTGAAAAAATATAAGCGTGATTAATAAAAGAAAATGAACGCTCTTTGAGGTGAGAAAATGGAGCATATTCAAAATTCATTTACGAAATTAATGGAAAATAAAAACTTTAAAAATAGATATGAAGTCTTAAAGGCAGAAGTGATGGCGCACCCTCGTGTGAAAGAATTTATAGACGAACATAAAGGTGAAGTAACGACTTCTATGATTGAACGAAGTCTTGTGAAGTTATATGAATATATTGGACAAAGTGTAGGGTGTGCGGATTGTCCAGATTTAGGGTCATGTAAAAATATGCTACAAGGATATGAGCCGAAGCTCGTCATTCAAGGTAAGATGATTGATATTCAATACGATCGTTGTATTAGAAAAGTAGCATATGATGAGAGAAAAAAATATGAAAAACTCGTTCAAAGTGTATATATGCCGGTTGACATTTTGCAGGCAACTATGGAAAATTTAGACCCTTCAGATTTAGATGCACGTATTGATGCAATAGGTGCAACGAATGAATTTTTAAACACATACGAACCAGGTAAAAAAGCACAAGGTTTATATTTGTACGGTAAATTTGGTGTAGGGAAAACGTATCTTTTAGGGGCAATTGCAAATGAGCTTGCGCGAAAGAAAATTAGTTCGATGCTCGTATACTTCCCTGAATTTTTACGTGAAATCAAAAGTTCGATTCAAGATAATTCGATTAGCGGAAAGATTGATGCTGTCAAACGTGTACAAGTATTAATGTTAGATGATATCGGGGCAGAAGCGATGTCAAGTTTTGTACGTGATGATGTACTCGGTGCAATCTTGCAATTCCGTATGTTGGAAAACTTACCGACGTTCTTTACATCTAACTTTGATTTCAAACAGTTGGAACATCATTTAACGTATACACAGCGCGGTGAAGCAGAAGAGATGAAAGCGGCCCGTATTATGGAACGAATTAAATATTTAGCGAAGCCAATCCCAATTGGCGGGAAAAATCGTCGTAATAAGTAAAGAGCGAGCTGAGAAGCTTGCTCTTTTTTATCCCGCTATTGGCGGGCAGTAAGACTCCCACCTCAAAATTCGGCTGTAAAGCAAAGAAGTTAGGTGGGAGCCCTGCTGCCCGTAAAAGCCCGATTGGTGCGGGCTAATAATCAGTGGAGGATGGACAAAACCTCCACTGATTAAAGTTTCACTTTATTTTAATCATTTTTTCAGAGTAGCTTGTATCATTTTTTTCTCCCTCCCTTAATATATATAAAATTAGCAAGCCATATCGAGTGGATGTTCTAACGATGGGAGATAGGTTTCTACTAAGAGTGAACTTCCATAGATCGGACTCTTATAGGATTTGTAACGTATAGATGCAATCCTTTAGAGCGGGGATAAAAGGGGGGACAAAAGTGATTGAAATTTGCTTCGAAGAAAAAAATGATGCTGTGTACGTATACAGACAACTAACGAAAAGAACAGAATCCTTATATAAGGAAACAAGTGTATATTTAAATGAACAAAAGGTTGTTATTCATATACCATTATGTGAATCAAATTATATTGAAAAGATTTTATTGCCAGTATTACTATATTTCATTATGAATGTGAAACAAAATGAATGGATTCATACCATTTTAAAGGAAAAGTTTTTTTATGAAGAACAAGAAGAGTGTCATCAAATATTGCATATGGCACATGAGATTTTAAAGGAAAGAAGAAAAGGAGTAGCTAGTGATTTAACACGTCAAAAATTTGAATCTTATATTGCGTCGTCTTTGAATGATTGGCTTTGTGATCCGCTCTCATTCTCGTTTTCATCATACGTTCGTTTTCGTCTTCGTACATATAGGGAAATGGTAACTAAGCTTGCTGAAGTTGCAATTGATGAGTATAAGATGGAGCAGGAATACCAAATATTCATTGAGACACTTCGCCAACAAGTAAGTAGCCGGAAATCACGTTTGTCCTGTGTACATCTTATTTTTGATGAAAGTTTTATTTTCTATGATGATAAAGGTAGGCGTTTAAAACAGGAGAAATTGGTTCAATATATAGATGAAGAATTATTAAAGAAACAGGATGTATATATCGATACGAAAGTAATTGCACCACTTCTTTCTATTTCGCCGAAAAAGATTTATTTATATACGAAAGAACAAGATCATAATATGATTATTACTTTGCGAAATGTATTTCAGGAACGAGTGCAACTACATGGATTACATGAATTTGAGCGCAATGTGAAAAATTTAAAAAATAAAGGTAACGCCCTTGATTTTCTAAGTTTTTGAGCATATAATTACCTACATAAATGAAATATATTGAAATGTCATGATGAGGACATGGGTAGTTTTCTACGATTTTCAGAGAGGGAAGCCTTAGGGTGTGAGCTTCCTAGTACGGGATAATTACTTACCACCTCTAAACTTTAGCAGTGAACGTTTTTCTAGTAATTGCTAACGGACAACACCGTTATGTTGAACTTGAGCAATTAACAATAAGGTTAATTGGAACAAGGGTGGAACCACGAATTCAACACTCGTCCCTTTTTATGGGATGAGTGTTTTTTATTTTGAAAAAAAAGAGGAGTGACCAGTGATGGCAGATGTAGTTAAAATTACTTTCCCTGATGGAGCTGTGAAGGAGTTTCCAAAAGGAGTAACAACTGAAGAAATCGCAGCTTCTATTAGCCCAGGCTTAAAGAAAAAAGCTGTGGCTGGAAAATTAAACGATGAGATGATCGATCTTGTTACACCAATCGAAGAAGATGGTGCAGTTTCTATTATTACATTAGATTCTGAAGATGGCTTATATATTTTACGCCACTCAACAGCTCACCTTTTAGCACAAGCGTTAAAACGTTTATATAAAGATGTTAAGCTTGAGCTTGGCATTGGTCCAGTAATCGAAAATGGCTTCTACTACGATATTGATATGGAAGAAGCAATTACAGTTGAAGACTTCAAAAAAATCGAAAAAGAAATGCAAAAAATCGTGAACGAAAACTTAGAAATCGTTCGTCATGAAGTGCCACGTGCAGAAGCACTTCGTCGCTTTGAAGAAATCGGCGATGAGTTAAAATTAGATTTAATTAACGATCTTCCAGAAGATGCAGTTATTTCAATCTATGAGCAAGGCGAATTCTTCGACCTTTGCCGTGGTGTTCACCTTCCATCTACAGGGAAGATTAAAGTGTTTAAATTATTAAGTGTTGCTGGTGCTTACTGGCGCGGCGATAGCAATAATAAAATGTTACAACGTATTTACGGTACTGGATTCGTTAAGAAAGCAGAATTAGATGAGCACTTACGTATGCTTGAAGAAGCGAAAGAGCGCGATCACCGTAAATTAGGTAAAGAGTTAAAACTATTTACTAATAGCCAAAAAGTAGGACAAGGTTTACCACTTTGGTTACCAAAAGGTGCAACAATTCGCCGTATTATCGAGCGTTACATCGTTGATAAAGAAGCAAGCTTAGGCTATGATCACGTATACACTCCAGTATTAGGAAGTAGAGAGCTTTATGAAACTTCTGGTCACTGGAACCATTACCGTGATGGCATGTTCCCATCAATGGAAATGGATAATGAAGAGTTAGTTCTTCGTCCAATGAACTGCCCTCACCATATGATGGTTTATAAAAATGATATTCACAGCTACCGTGAATTACCAATCCGTATTGCGGAACTTGGAACAATGCACCGCTATGAAATGTCTGGAGCATTATCTGGATTACAACGTGTACGCGGAATGACTTTAAATGATGCGCACATTTTCGTTCGTCCAGATCAAATTAAAGAAGAATTAAAACGTGTTGTAAACTTAACGTTAGAAGTGTACAAAGATTTCGGTTTAGAAAACTATTCATTCCGTCTATCTTATCGTGACCCAGCAGATACTAAAAAGTATTATGCTGATGATGAGATGTGGGAAAAAGCACAAGGTATGTTAAAAGAAGCTATGGATGAAATGGGTCTTGATTACTATGAAGCTGAAGGTGAAGCGGCATTCTATGGTCCGAAACTTGACGTTCAAGTTCGTACTGCTCTTGGAAAAGACGAAACACTTTCAACTGTACAATTAGACTTCTTACTTCCAGAACGCTTTGAATTAACTTACGTTGGTGAAGACGGTAAACAACATCGTCCAGTTGTAATTCACCGTGGTGTTGTATCAACTATGGAACGTTTCGTAGCCTTCTTAATTGAAGAATACAAAGGTGCATTCCCAACTTGGTTAGCTCCAGTTCAGGCGCAAGTAATTCCAGTTTCTCCGCAAGTACATTTAGACTATGCGAAGAAAGTACAAGATGAATTACGACGTGCTGGTATCCGTGTTGAATTAGACACTCGTGAAGAGAAAATTGGTTACAAAATCCGTGAAGCACAAATGCAAAAGATTCCGTACATGCTTGTAGTAGGTGACAATGAAGTTACTGAAAATGGCGTTAACGTACGTAAATATGGTGAACAAAAATCAGAAACAATCGCATTAGATGCGTTTGTTGACATGATTAAGGTAGAAGGAAAACGATAAGAAAGAGCCGCGGTATACCGCGGCTTTTTTATGTATTATAAAAAAGAAAATCTAGAAAAAATAACCAAACAATACTTATCATAAAAAAGTATTGCAAGTATGCTGGTTGTTTGTTACAATATTTCTTGTTGTTAGTAAAACACATCGCGTCTTCTTGACAGACGTCATGTCCTATGATAAACTCATCAAGGATAATAGAATATGGTTTTGACAAGTAGAAGCACCCGCTTCTCACCTGATGGACGCATTCGCAGTTAGCAGGTAAATGTATTTCTTACTAAAGATATTACAAGTGTGGGTGCCGTGTGCCCGCACTTTTTTTGTTCGGGTTCTACAATTGCAAAACGTATTCTAAGAAAACCTTGGAGGTGGCTTACTATTAGCAAGGATATGATGATTAACGAGCAAATTCGTGCACGTGAAGTACGCTTAGTTGGCGCAAACGGCGATCAACTTGGAATCAAGTCTCGTAATGACGCTTTAGACTTAGCTGCAGGTCTTAATCTTGATTTAGTATTGGTTGCTCCAAATGCGAAACCACCAGTATGCCGCATTATGGACTACGGTAAATTCCGCTTTGAGCAACAGAAGAAAGAAAAAGAACAGCGCAAAAATCAAAAAGTAATTAGCATGAAAGAAGTTCGTTTAAGTCCAACAATTGATGAACATGACTTTAACACAAAACTTCGTAATGCTGTCAAGTTTTTAGAGAAAGGCGACAAGGTTAAAGCGTCAATTCGCTTTAAAGGACGTGCCATTACTCATAAAGAAATCGGTCAACGTGTTTTAGATCGCTTCTCAGAAGCTTGTGCTGAAGTTAGTACAATTGAATCTAAGCCTAAAATGGAAGGACGTAGTATGTTCTTAGTTTTAGCACCGAAAAACGATAAGTAATAGATAGAGGAGGAAATACCTATGCCTAAACAAAAAACTCATCGCGGCGCTGCAAAGCGTTTCAAAAAGACTGGATCTGGTAAACTGAAGCGTTCTCACGCTTACACAAGCCATTTATTCGCTAACAAATCTACAAAAGCTAAACGTAAACTACGTAAAGCTGGTGTAGTTAGCGCTGGTGACTTCAAACGCATTCGTCAAATGCTTGACAACTTAAAATAAGTTCGGCTGATATATAGAACAAACTAGGAGGTAATATTATGCCAAGAGTAAAAGGTGGTACAGTTACTCGTCAACGTCGTAAAAAAGTTATAAAATTAGCAAAAGGTTACTACGGTTCTAAGAGTACATTATTTAAGGTTGCTAACCAACAGGTTATGAAATCTCTAATGTATGCATTCCGTGACCGTCGTCAAAAGAAACGTGACTTCCGTAAATTATGGATTACACGTATCAACGCAGCAGCTCGTATGAATGGTCTTTCTTACAGCCGCTTAATGCACGGTTTAAAAAATGCTGGCATCGAAGTTAACCGCAAGATGCTTGCTGACTTAGCTGTTCATGACGAAAAAGCTTTCGCTGAATTAGCAACAGTTGCAAAAAACAACATTAACTAATTGTTTAAAACCTTAGAAGATTTTCTTCTAAGGTTTTTTTGTTTGCATTTATTGTAAAATCCTCCACTTATTATCGTTATTTCTTGCTCAAGTATATTAAGATGTGCTTGTAAGAATTTTTGTAACGATAACGAGGAGACTTTTACATGAAAGTAGGAAAGATTAACGGATGTGTCGTTATCGATATGACAAAATCAATATAAAAGCTATAGCGATATAAAAGAATATATATATAAAGTCAGGAGAATCCTCCTGACTTTTTTTATTTGAACTCATTCGTGAGAAGTGCATCTTTCCTAGCAGAAACGACACTGCTATAATGGAAAGATGATATGGAACTTTCATCAAGTGAACAATATATGAGTGATGATTGAAACGTATTTGCAAATTAAGGACAAGCTATCTTTATAAAGATGTAGGTAGCTGACTTGTTAATAAGAAACGAAAAATAATAATGAACTTTGAGATGAAACAACATTGTTGCGGAAAATGCGATGTTGGAGGAGGACAATAGAATGGACTTACTACAACTATTTAAATTACAAAAAGAATTAGATGACCGTATTGTGAAAGAACATGACTTACAACCCAAAAAATTGTTAAAAGAAAAAATGTTAGCTCTTCTTGTAGAAATTGGAGAACTTGCAAATGAAACACGTTGTTTTAAATATTGGAGCAATAAACCAGCTTCAGAACGTGAAGTAATATTAGAAGAATACGTAGATGGTTTACATTTTATTTTATCAATCGGAATCGATTTAGGAATTGATAAAAACTTCTTATTCTATAAATGTGCGCAAACGAATAAAACACAAGTGGAAATTTTCTTAGACACATATGCGAAAGTAATTCGTTTTACAGATCAACCTTCTATTACGAACTATATTGAACTATTTACAAGCTATCTTCGCCTTGGACAAGCGCTTGAATTTGAACAAGATGAAATTGAAAAAGCATATTTAGATAAAAATGAAGTAAATCATCAGCGTCAAACACAAGGATACTAATTTAATTTTTGAATATTTCAATTTCCTTTTGTATAATAAAGTGACTGAAGAAAAAGGAGGGTGTTGGCAATGATAAAATTAGACGATACATTGACAATGCTAAAAGAATTAACAGACGCACGCGGTATTGCGGGTAACGAGCGCGAACCACGTGAAGTAATGAAGAAATATATTGAGCCGTTTGCAGATGAACTTTCTACTGACAATTTAGGAAGTTTAGTTGCGAAAAAAGTTGGGGAAGAAAACGGCCCGAAAATTATGGTTGCAGGTCATTTAGATGAAGTCGGCTTTATGATTACGCAAATTGATGACAAAGGCTTCCTTCGTTTCCAAACGGTGGGTGGCTGGTGGTCGCAAGTTATGCTTGCACAGCGCGTAACGATTGTAACGCGTAAAGGAGATGTAACAGGTGTAATTGGTTCAAAACCACCGCACATTTTACCTCCAGAAGCTCGTAAAAAGCCAGTTGAAATTAAAGACATGTTCATCGATATTGGTGCTTCTAGCCAAGAAGAAGCGATGGAGTGGGGCATACGACCAGGAGATCAAGTTGTACCGTACTTCGAATTCCAAGTGATGAAGAATGAAAAGATGTTACTTGCAAAAGCATGGGATAACCGAATTGGTTGTGCAATTGCAATTGACGTATTAAAACAATTAAAAGATGAAAAGCATCCAAACGTTGTATACGGCGTTGGTACTGTACAAGAAGAAGTTGGTCTTCGTGGTGCGAAAACATCTGCAAACTATATTAAGCCCGATATCGCATTCGCAGTAGATGTAGGTATTGCTGGGGATACACCAGGTGTAACGGCAAAAGAAGCGCAAAGTAAAATGGGCGATGGACCGCAGATCATTTTATATGATGCTTCTGTTATTGGTCATACAGGTTTACGTGATTTCGTAGTTGATGTTGCTGATGAATTACAAATTCCATACCAATATGATTCTGTAGCGGGCGGGGGAACGGATGCAGGAGCAATTCACATTTCTGTAAACGGTATTCCGTCTATGGCAATTACGATTGCGACACGCTACATTCATTCTCATGCAGCGATGTTACATCGTGATGATTATGAAAACGCAGTGAAGTTAATTGTAGAAGTTATTAAACGTCTTGATAAAGAGGCTGTACATAACATTACATTTAATTAATAGAAAAAAGCGAAGGATAACCTCCTTCGCTTTTTTCATTTTTAAAACGGTCTTTCTAATCCTGCTGCAGTATGAGCTCCTAAAATAATTAAGCGAGTTAATTGCATTGCCATGAAATGTGGGGTATAAATCATGCCTCTTTTTAACCATGACATAATCATTCCGATATGAGCGCCTGTAACATAACTAATAAGAATATCACGAGGGACCATAAGGTCTTCATCATCTGGCTGGGAAATAGATAGGCTTAATGTTAAATGTGTTTGAATTGTTTTCATCATTTTATAAGAATAGTTTCCAGCTGCCTTATCGCCGAGCATAACGTTATAGAAATTAGTATTGTCTGCGATATGCTCAAACAAAGCTAAAAAAGTTGGATGCGGTGAATCAAAAGTGAGCTGAAAATCTTCTTTATTTCGATTTTGTGGTTTAATTACTGCAGCTAGTTTTTCTAACATTTCTTCTATGCTTTTTTCTAATAAATCATATTTATCATGGTAATGGCTATAAAATGTAGCACGATTTACAGGAGCGCGTTCCGCGATATGTTGCACAGTTACATTTTCGAAGCCCTTTTCGCCTACTAAAGCGACAAAAGCATCCTGTATGAGTTGTCTCGTTCGTTTTACACGTGGATCATTTGTATTTTTAATAGACATTTTTACTTCACCTCGTTTAATTTTTTAACCTTAAACAACACATGTATAGTGTAATGTTGTTTAAACAACATATAGGTTTAAATTGTTGGTTGTAGATTCGGGATAATTATTTATAATTATAAACGATAGTCCTTTAGAAATCAGCACCGCTAGGATGCAGACAAAACATAGTTTGCGTCGTAAAAGGTGTGCTTTTTTTGTTTAAAGGTTAATATAATTAACAATTAAACAATATAAACACTAAGGATATAAATAGTTTAGAAAAAAATTATATGCGATATAAGGAGAGGAATGCAATGAATCAGTTTCGAAGAATGGTAATTATCAACATTATCACATTAATTGTATTAGTTGGCGGCGGTATTGGCGGTTATTACTATTACAATCAAACAGAAAACTATTTAAAAACAGAAAATGCAAAGATTGACGGGAAAGTAATCCCAATTGCATCACCAGCAGCAGGTAAATTAACAGACTGGAAAGCTGAAGTAGGAAAAAACTACAATGAGAACGATAAATTAGGTGCGGTTACTGTAGCAGGAGCAAATGGTGAGCAAACAGTAGATGTAACAATTCCACAAAATGCAACAGTTGTACAATCAAACGCAACAACTAATGCGTTCGTTGGGGCAGGTAGCCCAATTGCTTATGCATTTGATATGAACAATTTATGGGTAACAGCAAATATTGAAGAAACAAATATTGATGATGTTCAAAAAGGCCAAACAGTAGATGTGTATGTAGATGCATACCCAGATACAACGTTAACAGGAAAAGTAGAACAAGTTGGATTAACAACGGCGAATACATTCTCGATGTTACCATCAAGTAACTCAACAGCGAACTATACGAAAGTAAAGCAAGTTGTACCAGTTAAAATTTCTTTAGATCATAGTAAATCAGTAAATATTGTTCCTGGAATGAATGTGTCAGTTCGTATTCATAAGTAAGGGGGAGATGAGATGTCCTCAATTGCAATTGTAGGATATGCACTATTTTGTATAATCGTCTTCTTCCTTATAAATCGTCTTTTACGAAAGAAAAAAACGAATGTGGGAGAAGAACAAGTCCCAGCCGTAAGTAAGATAGAAGTAAGTCAAGCAGAAACAGTAGAGAAAGAACTTGAACAAAAACAAGAAACAGAAGCTTCTAACGTAGTGGAATTAGAAACAGGGAAGCAAGAGCAAGTAAAACAGGAAAAAGAAATGCTGAAGAGACAATTGCCGGTAGAGAATGTGAATGTAAAGGCAGTTGTAGCTGTACTAATTCTCGGTATGTTCGTTTCTATTTTAAACCAAACGATCATTAATGTTGCATTGCCTCCATTAATGAACGAATTTAACGTATCAACTTCAACAGCACAATGGTTAATTACAGGCTTCATGCTTGTAAACGGAATTTTAGTACCAATCAGTGCATTTTTAGTTTCACGATTTACGTATCGTAAATTATTCATAGCAGCAATGTTATTCTTCACTGTAGGATCTATCATTTGTGCTACATCAGGAAACTTTACAATGATGATGACGGGCCGCGTTATTCAAGCGGTTGGTGCGGGTATTTTAATGCCAGTTGGTATGAATATCTTCATGACATTATTCCCGCCTAATAAACGCGGAGCAGCTATGGGGTTACTTGGGGTAGCGATGATTTTAGCACCAGCTATCGGACCAACTGTAACAGGTTGGGTAATTGAAAACTATAGCTGGAACTTAATGTTCTATGGGATGTTTGTTATCGGTTTAATTATTACGTTCTTATCTTTTAAATTCTTTACACTAGCTCAGCCAGTGTCTAAAACAAAGTTAGATGTATTCGGTGTTATTAGTTCAAGTATTGGACTAGGTAGCTTACTGTACGGATTTAGTGAAGCTGGAAATAATGGCTGGACTAGTGCAGAAGTTGTTATAACACTTATCATCGGTGTCATTGGTTTAGCTGTATTTATTTGGAGAGAGTTAACAACAGACAATAAAATGCTTGATTTACAAGTGTTTAAATATCCGACGTTCACTTTCACATTAGTAATTAACGCGATTGTAACGATGGCCTTATTCGGAGGTATGTTATTACTTCCAGTATACTTGCAAAACATTCGCGGTTTTACACCGATGGAATCTGGTTTATTATTACTTCCAGGATCATTAATTATGGGGATCATGGGACCAGTTGCAGGTAAACTATTTGATAAGTATGGTATTCGTCCGTTAGCAATTGTCGGATTAGCCATTACAACATTTGCGACATATAAATTTACAACGTTATCGATGGATACACCGTATAGCGTTATTATGACGGATTATATTATACGCTCAATTGGTATGTCATTCATTATGATGCCAATTATGACAGCTGGTATGAATGCACTGCCGATGAAATTAATTTCTCACGGTACAGCAACGCAAAATACGTCAAGACAAGTAGCTGGTTCAATTGGAACAGCGATATTAATCACGCTTATGACGCAACAAACTACTGCTCACGTAGCGGATTACGGCAATATGTTAACAACGTCAAACCCGATTTTAGTTGATAAAGTACACGGTATGGGCCAAAGCTTAGCGGCATTAGCCGGATCAGCTCAAGCAGGAGATGCGATGAGTACACAACTATTATTCGGACAAATTTCAAAGCTATCTGCAATTAACGGTATTAACGATGCCTTCTTAATTGCAACAATATTAGCCGGTATTGCTTGGGTGTTATCGTTCTTCTTACCATCAGGCAATAAACCAAATAGAAAAGCAGGGAATTAATTTCCCTGCTTTTTTGTCTTTTTAAAGAGTGAGATATAAAAAATGATAACCAGCTACGGAGCACAGCCCTGTTATAAACAAAATTGTTCCCATAGCACGAATGCTGGATATTTGTCTTCCACTTATAATAGCTAATAGTCCAGCTAAAGAGAAGAAACACCAATATAAAGTTCCTGAAATTGGAACCATCCCCTCTAAATCTATTCCAAAACCTATACAAATGATAGGAACAACGATAAGCGATATGCTAATTAAACCAGCTATAACGATAAATGATTTTCGATATTTCATTCCGGCAGCAATTAAAAAAATGCCAACGATGCCTTCACATAATAACAAAATAGGGGCTAAGATAAGCCAAATAAATAAGTTGGTAGATTCCATATGTAATAACCCCTTAACGAATAAAAGATGAATCAGGCATGGACATGAGTTGATAGCAAATAGCTGCAAACAGTCCTATTGAGAAAATAATGAATCCCATGTTGCGTATACTCTTAATTTTTGAACGTACCCCATTCAATCCTGCTAATAAACCAGCTAGAGAGAAAAGTATCCAATATAGGACAGGTGGAATGTGGAGAACGGTCTCTCCATTGATCCCTTTGTTCAAAAAAATAAAAGGCATTATAACGAATGAAAAGCAAATAATCCCCATTAAGATAACAAGTAATTTCCGATATTTAATTCCTGTTACCATTAAAAAAATACCACCAGCAATCCCGCATAGTAAGAGAAGTGGCGTAAAAAGTATCCAAATAATACTGAACATATGTAAACTCCTTTAAGTTAATTAAGTTATATTTTACTACATGAGGTTTATTTTGGATATTATTAATAAATATGTATAAATTGATAGAAATGAGAAGCAACGATACGAATTAATAGATGTAGAGAACGTTAGAGAGGAGGGGACATATGAAAATTAAAGAAGAGAACGTTGCAATGCAACTACGGAAAAGGAACGAAAAAGCATTATATTTTATTATCGACCGGTACAGCGGACTTATAAAAAGTATTATTCAGAAGCATTTAGCCTCTTTTCAAGATGTACAAGAGGAATGCATGGATGATGTGTTATTGGCAATTTGGAATCATATTGAAAAGTATGATGAGGAGAAAAATACTTTAAAAAATTGGATTGCAGCTATTACAAAATATAAATCTATCGATTATGCGAGGAAATATGCGAAGACAGTAAACGAAAAAGGATTAGATCAAATAGGTGAAATAGCGGTACATACCGATACTACTAAAAATGAAATTAGTAATGATATGGAACATATATTAGATCATTTAAAGAAGAACGATAAAGAAATCTTTATGAAGCATTACGTTGAAGAAGACAGTGTAGAAGAGATTGCAGAGAAAATGGGGATGAAAACTTCTTTTATATACAATCGTCTGTCGAGAGGCCGGAAGAAGCTAAGGGCATTATTTTTACATAATCGAATGAAGTAAATAAGAAAAGGGGTGAAGGAAATGAAAGATCCGTATGAAATGTTAAATGATCTAAAAATTGATGAAAATGAATATAAAGAAGTTAACTTAACTCATATAGAGAAAAAGAAAATACAAAAGCGAATTAGCAAAAAGATAAGAAAGAACAAAGGTCATACGAAACGTAATATAGCTATTGTAACATCGGCTGCGGCATTATTTATTATGATGATGACTGTAGATATGAGAAGGATGATTGCGGATATACCGTTAATCGGAAGTAAAATGGAAGACTACGTAAACAGTAGAGGGGAACCTTTAAAAGAATATAAAACGACAATAGGACAAACAGTTTATGATAACGGTGTAGAAGTAAGGTTAGATGAAGTGATGATAGATGAAGGGCAGATTATTGTTAATAGTACGTTTAAGTCTAACAGTGTTAATCTGGGAGATATTTTTTTACCGTACCCAGATGTTTATATAAATGGAAAAGAGTTAAATGGTAGTGGTGGTGGAGGTAAACAAAGAGTAAATGATTATACATACACATTTTTTACTACTACAAATTTGAAAGATTCACAAATGAAGCCAATGGAATTGGATGGGGAACTAGATATACAAATTATATATAGAAGACTTATGCCGTTAAAAGATAAAACCTCAATAAAAGGAGAATGGGGCTTTTCCTTCAAAGCATCTGGAGACAAATTAAAAGCTGAAACGAAAACAATCCCAATCCATAAACATTTTAAATTAGAAAATGGTCAAAAAATAGAAGTGGAAGATTTAAAAGTTTCTCCTATATCTACGAAGTTGAATTATAAAATGTTGAATGGAACGAAATTAGAGGTGAAATTTATCGCGAAAGATCAAGATGGAAACGAGTTAATACCCGACTCAGGTCTTACATTATCGAAAAATAGTTATTGGCGATTTGAAAAACTAGAAGATAGTGTAACGAAAATTATTCTGACGCCTGTTCTAACTTCTGGTGAAGAGGGAGAAAAGAAAACGAATTACCGAAAAGTGTTAACGGAAGAAGAGTTTGAAGTTGTGATAAAAGAGTGAAAGAGGTATCGCGATGATACCTCTTTTTAACTCAAGAATGCCAACATATTATTCATAATATGAAATAACATAGCTGGAATAATGGATTTTGTTTTTTTACATAAAATAGCCATTAATAATCCCATGAAGAAAGTAATTACCATTACTCCAAGTGAGTATGTATGAGCGATACCGAAGAAGAAGCTTGTTATGATGGCTGCAATCCAAAATGGAAAGCGTTCTGAGAAGAAGCGAAGTATAAAACCACGGAAAATAAGCTCTTCAAAAATTGGTGTGAGTATAGCGAAGCCGAGAAGTAATAATATTTGATACTGCTTAAAAACGTCTAAGTTTAGTGCGGAAGATTGCTGCTTCGTTGCGTCTTGGAACACATAATTTAACAAGATGTAATTGAGTATAATGTTTATAGCGAAGAAAAGAAGTAAGTATACGTATGTACGCCATTCTTTAAGTACTTTAAAGTTAAAAGATTTTAGTAGTAATTTTTTTGCGGGTTCGAATTTGAAAATGAAGAATAACAACACGGCTAGTTGTAATATGATACTTGCAGTATTTGCAATAGATTCATACAGGGCAATTTGTTTTTTATCTGTAAGGCCGGCTGTATAAATTGTTAAGGGCATTGCGAGGAACACAGTAATAAGTCCGGTTCCGAAAAAAGCGAATAAAACGGAGCTAATAAATTGTCCCCATGACATAGAGTATTTCTGTTCATTAGAAAGTTGTGTAGCGGGTTGCATTTGTAAAACCACCTCTTTATATTTGTATATTTAATTATAAAGTATTTTGCTTTTGAGTGTAACATTTAAATATTACATACAAAGGTGTATTTTTCGCAAAATAATAAAAGAGGTATCACCCTATAGTGATGCCTCTTTCTCATTGATAACTATGTTCTGCCTTGTCATTCAATTTCTTTTGCTCTATTTGTAATTCACGCTCTACCAATCGGTCTAATTGCTGAATTGCTTTCAATGCTTTTTCATAAGAAATCGTTCTATAATGATGCGCTCCGCCCGGTTCTTCATCTGCTTCGTCTGCCCATTTAATAATGTTTTGAAGAGATGTTCTTTCAATTTCTTGCTGTACTAAGAAAGAATCTGTATGAAGAAGAATCGCAATAGAAATTTCTTTTGCTAGTTTAGGATGTTCTCCTAATCTAATAAGCAATTTATGAGATCTTTCTGCCCCTTTAATCGCATGTATATCATTCTTTTTATACAAGTCATAGTCCCATTCGCCGCCCGTGTACCACGTATGATGTCCGATATCATGAAGGAAGCCAGCCTTTGTCGCAGCATCGACTGAGGCGTGATGCTTTTTGGCTAAGTGAAACGCATGATAAGCGACAGCAATCGCGTGGACCATTCCAGAACGGTTTACATATTTTTGCGTAATGTGATGTTTAAAAATTTGTTCAAGCGTAATACGGTGCATAAAACATTCACTCCTTTTATCCAATGATGTATATGAAGAAAAATCGATCGGTTTAAATGTATTTTGAACATTGTACTCCATCGGGGTAGCGTTAGTAAAGTAGAAATGTTTAGGAGAAGAAAAATTTTATAGACATAAAAGGTCACCTTAGTTTTTTTTCTAAGGTGACCTTTTATTGCTTATTTTTTTAATCCTTGCTCCAGTGTTCCTAACATTTCGTGTTTTTCATTTTCATCAGCATTTTTCCAAATGACTTCGAATAAAACGCCAAGACCTGGAAGCATTTTTTCTTCACCGCTTTGAATTGCATCGACAATCGTTTCTTGTAATTGGTCTTGTGAATTTCCAGATACATTCGCTAATACCGCGCCGCGTAAATTAAAACTCATTATCTTCACCTCTTCTTCAGAATTGAAACTGACGTTAGTTTTTGTTCTTTTTTATGTAAATATGTATGAAAAATAGGCTATAATGATAAGACAAGAAGAGAGGGAAATACATATTATGAAAAACATTGATTCAGTACAAAACCCGCGTGTGAAGCAGTGGAAAAAGCTGCAGACGAAAAAAGAGCGCGATAACAAAGCTTTATTTTTTGTAGAAGGATTCCATTTAGTAGAGGAAGCGTTAAAGGCAGGAGTTGTAACAGAACTTATCGTTTCAGATCAGACAGATCTTCCGAAAGATTGGACAGTTAATGATGTTGAAATGTATATTGTGCCTGAAGCAATTGTAAAAGTACTCCGCGAAACAGAAACAACGCAAGGTGTATTTGCTGTTTGTGAGAAACATGAGAAAGAAGTAGCTCTTACTGATGGGAAATTTCTTTTATTAGACGGCCTTCAAGACCCAGGTAATTTGGGAACGATTATTCGTACAGCGGATGCAGCTGGTATTCATGCCGTTGTGCTTGGAGAAGGGTGCGTTGATGTTTATAATAGTAAAGTACTACGATCTACACAAGGTTCTATTTTCCACTTACCGGTTGTAAAAGGGAACTTAGAAGAATGGGTAGACAAGTTAAAAGAAAATAACGTCCCTGTATATGGAACAGCTCTTGAAAATGGAGTTCCATTTGGTGAAGTAACCCCGGCTGGAAGTTTTGCATTAATTGTAGGGAATGAAGGAAGCGGCGTACGCCAAGAAATTCTGGCGAAAAGTGATCAAAACTTGTATATTCCGATTTACGGCGGGGCAGAATCATTAAATGTTGCGGTTGCAGCAGGGATTTTAACGTATTATTTACAAAGCCCAGTTGCGAATCGATAAAAAACTTCTTATAATAAGTTGAAGTACATGTTCATAAAAAAGTGGTGAAATGAGTATCGAACTTTTTTGAACATATAATAAAAGTATATTAATGAAAAACGTTGATAGAGAAGAGTAGCTTACAAAATCGCCATATAGGGAGAGAGTGCCGTAGACTGAAAGCATTCTTATGGTAGATGGAAGTGAATTCACCTCTGGAGTTGGCGCCAGGACCATTTATATGTAAAGGCGTTCCGGTCAGAATTGATCGTTATAACTAATGAGTGGGCAGACTTGTTCTGTCAATTTAGGGTGGTACCGCGAATTTACCTCGTCCCTTTTTGGGAGCGGGGTTTTTTTATTTTTAAAATTAGGAGGGTTCCAAATGGAAGCACGTTTAAAAGAGCTAAAGCAAAAAGCGTTAGAGCTTATTGAAGAAGCGAAAGAGCTAAAGGGCTTAAACGACGTACGCGTAGCGTATTTAGGGAAAAAAGGTCCAATTACAGAAGTATTACGCGGCATGGGAAAATTATCAGCAGAAGAGCGTCCACGTATGGGAGCATTAGTAAATGAAGTACGTGAAGCGATTCAAACGCGTCTAGAAGACAAAATTGGCAACTTAGAAAAAGCAGTAATTGAGGCGAAATTAGCTACTGAAACAATTGATGTTACACTGCCAGGTCGTCCTGTTGAAACAGGTTGTCACCATCCGTTAACAGCAGTTGTTGAACAAATTGAAGATGTATTCATCGGTATGGGTTATGAAGTAGCTGAAGGGACGGAAGTAGAAAAAGACTACTACAACTTCGAAGCATTAAACTTACCGAAAGATCACCCAGCGCGTGATATGCAAGATACATTCTACATTACAGAAGAAACGTTACTACGTACACATACATCTTCTGTGCAAGCACGTACGATGGAAAAGAATAAAGAAAAAGGACCGATTAAAATTATTTGTCCTGGTAAAGTGTATCGCCGCGATGACGATGATGCGACGCATTCACACCAATTCATGCAAATTGAAGGTCTTGTAATTGATAAAAACATTCGCATGAGTGACTTAAAAGGTACACTGCAAGTATTCGTGAAAAAGATGTTCGGTGAAGATCGTGAAATCCGTCTTCGTCCAAGTTTCTTCCCATTCACAGAGCCGTCTGTAGAGATGGATATTTCTTGTATGATGTGTCACGGTAAAGGTTGTGGCACTTGTAAAGGGACTGGCTGGATCGAAATTTTAGGAGCAGGTATGGTTCACCCGAACGTACTTGAAATGGCTGGTTATGATTCAAAAGAATATCAAGGTTTCGCATTCGGTATGGGCGCAGAGCGTATCGCAATGTTGAAATACGGCGTAGATGACATTCGTCATTTCTATACAAATGATGTACGTTTCTTACAACAATTCAAACGAGCGTAAGGGAAGGAGAGGATAAATATGTTCGTATCATATCGTTGGTTACAAGAGTATGTAGATATTAAAGATGTAACAGCACAAGAACTAGCAGACAAAATCACGAAAAGTGGTATTGAAGTAGAAGGTGTTGAAGTATTAAATAAAGGTGTAAAAGGTGTTGTAGTTGGTCACGTATTAGAATGTGAAAAACACCCAGAAGCTGATAAATTAAGCAAATGCTTAATCGATATCGGTGAAGAAGAGCCGGTTCAAATTATTTGTGGTGCTGCTAACATTGCAAAAGGTTTAAAAGTACCAGTTGCAAAAGTTGGCGCTGTACTTCCTGGTAACTTCAAAATTAAAAAAGCAAAACTACGCGGGGAAGCTTCTCACGGTATGGTTTGTGCTCTTCAAGAGCTTGGTATTGATGGGAAATTCGTTGCGAAAGAATATGCAGACGGTATCTTCATCTTCCCAAGTGATGCTGAAGTTGGTGCAGATGCACTTGAAATTTTAAATTTAAATGATGAAGTACTTGAGCTTGGTTTAACACCAAACCGTGCAGATTGCTTAAACATGTTAGGTGTTGCATATGAAGTAGCTGCTATTTACGGCCGTGAAGTAAAACTTCCAGCTATCGACTTACAAGAAACAGCAGAAAAAACTTCTGATTACATTTCTGTAAGTGTAGAAGCGAAAGAAGAAAACCCATTATATATTGCAAAAATGGTTAAAAACGTAAAGATTGGTCCATCACCAATGTGGATGCAAACTCGTCTTATGGCAGCTGGCATTCGTCCAATTAGTAATGTAGTTGATATTACAAACTACATTTTAATGGAATACGGTCAACCGTTACATGCATTCGATTACGATAAATTAGGTTCAAAAGAAATCGTTGTTCGTCTTGCAAAAGAAGGCGAAAAGATTCAAACATTAGATGCTCAAGAACGTACGTTACAAAGCCACCATCTTGTAATTACAAATGGCACAAAAGCGTTAGCTGTTGCTGGTGTAATGGGCGGAGCGGATTCTGAAGTTGATAGCGAGACAGTAAACGTTCTAATTGAGTCTGCATACTTTGCAGGTCAAACAGTGCGCCGTACATCAAAAGACTTAGGTCTTCGTAGCGAATCAAGTGCACGTTTTGAAAAGGGAATCGACCCAACACGTACATTTGAAGCAATTCAACATGCAGCTGCTTTAATGGCAAAATACGCTGGTGGAGAAGCACTTGAAGGTGTAGTAGAAGCTGATAACTTACAAGTACAAGAACGTACAGTATCTGTTACAGCTGAAAAAGTAAACCGTGTATTAGGTACAGATATTTCTGCGAGTGAAATGGGTACAATGTTCACAAACCTGAAATTCCCATTCACAGAAGTAGAAGGAACATTCCATGTAAATGTACCAGCACGTCGTCCTGACATTACAATTTCAGAAGACTTAGTAGAAGAAGTAGGTCGTCTGTATGGTTATGATCACATTCCAGTTACATTACCATCTGGAACAATGACACGTGGTAAATTAACATCAGCACAAACGAAACGTCGTAAAGTACGCCGCTTCCTAGAAGGTGCTGGTTTATATGAAGCAATCACATATTCATTAACAAGCGCTGACAAAGCGAAACAATATATGGTTGAGCCGAACGAAAAAGCTCCTGTAAATCTTGCGCTTCCAATGAGCGAAGAGCGTAGCCAACTTCGTTTAAGCTTAGTGCCACAATTGTTAGAAGCAGTTTCATACAATGTTGCACGTAAAAACGACAGCGTTGCATTATATGAAGTAGGTTCTATCTTCTTACCAACAGAAGCAGGAGAACTTCCGAAAGAAGAACAACATCTTGCAGGTGTTATGACAGGTCTTGCTCTTCACCATGCATGGCAAGGTGAGAAGAAAGTTGTAGACTTCTTCGTTGTTAAAGGTGTATTAGAAGGATTATTCGACGTACTTGGCGTGGCAAATCAAATCACTTATGCACCAGCAAAACGTGAAGGTATGCACCCAGGCCGTACAGCTGACATCGTATTAGATGGTGAAGCAATCGGATTCATCGGTCAATTGCACCCGGAAACAGAAAAACAATTAGATGTGAAAAATACATTCGTATTCGAATTATCTCTTGCAAAAGTATTCGGTGCAGACGCTGAGGAAACTTACTACTTAGCAATTCCACGTTTCCCATCTATGACACGTGATATGGCTGTTGTAGTAACAACAGAAACAAAAGCTGGTGAAATGAAGCAAGTCATTGCTGAAGCTGGCGGAGAACTTCTGAAAGACGTAGCACTATTCGACTTATACGAAGGTGAAAAAATGGAAGAAGGCAAGAAATCACTTGCATTCTCTATGAACTACTTCGATGCAGAACGTACATTAACAGACGAAGAAGTAACAGAAGCGCATAACCGTGTATTAACAGCGGTAGAAGAGAAATTTGGTGCGGAGTTACGTAAGTAAAAAAAATTGCCGGATTAATTCCGGCAATTTTTTTATGGCACGATTGTCGGAAAATGTCGGTAAGTCGATATATTATAAAAATCGCTGATATATTTTCTGGCATCTTGCATCTTTCTCTCGAATGTAGTACATTAATTTTAGTTTAACAAAACGAAAGACGATGATAAGGAAAAGTAGTATATACTATAATCCAAAGCGAGTCAGGGACGGTGAGAGCCTGATGAGGCGGTATATGTGAAGAACACCTTGGAGTTGCTAACCGAAATTGAAGCTTGTATTCAAGAGTAGACTTAGACGGGAATCCGGCCTGTTACAAACCGGGAAGTATGTATTACATACGAGTTAAAGTTGGTCTTTATGACAAATTGGGTGGTACCGCGAAGTTTAACCTTTCGTCCCTTTATGGATGAAAGGTTTTTTTGTATTTAAATATATGAGTAAAGGAGAATTTTACTATGGAAAACACATTAGTAAAAAGTCTGTATAGAGATACAGATAAATACGCAGATCAAACAGTACAAGTATCGGGTTGGATTCGTAACTTACGTGATTCAAAAGCATTTGGTTTCATCGAATTAAACGACGGTAGCTTCTTCAAAGGTGTTCAAATCGTTTTCGATACAGAATTAGAGAACTTCAAAGAAATTGCAAAGCTTCCACTAAGCTCTTCAGTTAAAGTAGAAGGTAAAGTAATTGCAACACCTGGAGCGAAGCAACCATTTGAAATTAAAGCAGAAAAAATTGATATCGAGGGCTTATCAGATTCTGATTACCCACTTCAAAAGAAGCGTCATACGTTTGAATACTTACGTACAATCGCTCACTTACGTCCAAGAACAAATGCATTCTCAGCAACATTCCGCGTGCGTTCTATCGCAGCATTTGCAATTCACCAATTCTTCCAAGAGCGTGGATTCGTACATGTTCACACACCAATTATTACTGGTAGTGATACAGAAGGTGCAGGCGAAATGTTCCGCGTAACAACGCAAGATTTAAACAACGTAGCAAAAGGTGAAGACGGACAAGTTGACGAATCAAAAGACTTCTTCGCTAAAGAAACAAACTTAACAGTAAGTGGACAGCTGAACGCTGAAGCTTATGCATTAGCATTCCGTGATGTGTACACATTCGGACCTACATTCCGTGCGGAAAACTCAAACACAACTCGTCACGCAGCGGAGTTCTGGATGGTTGAGCCTGAGATTGCATTCGCTGAGTTAGGCGATGTAATGGATCTTACAGAAGATATGCTGAAATATGCAATGAAATACGTACTAGAGCATGCACCAGAAGAAATGGACTTCTTCAACAGCTTCGTTGATAAAACAGTTCTAGAGCGCATGAACAACGTAATCAACTCTGACTTCGGTCGCATCACTTATACAGAAGCAATTAAAGTACTTCAAGAATCAGGTGCTGAATTCAAATACCCAGTAGAATGGGGTATTGACTTACAAACAGAGCACGAAAGATACTTATCAGAAGAAATCTTCAAACGCCCTGTATTCGTAACTGACTATCCGAAAGACATTAAAGCATTCTACATGCGTATGAACGAAGATGGTAAAACAGTAGCAGCTACTGATCTTCTAGTTCCTGGCATCGGCGAATTAATCGGCGGAAGTCAACGTGAAGAAAGAATGGACGTTTTAGTAGACAGAATTAAAGAATTAGGTATGAACGAAGAGGACTACTGGTGGTACTTAGAACTTAGAAAATACGGCGGTACAAAACACGCTGGATTCGGTCTAGGTTTCGAGCGCTTCCTAATGTACATCACTGGCATGGCTAACATCCGTGACGTAATTCCATTCCCAAGAACTCCAGGTTCTTCTGAGTTTTAAGATGAAAAAAGCGAGAGCAACTGCTCTCGCTTTTTTTGTTTGGAAAAATGTTGTTCATAGGTTCGTTCATATCTCACATATAGTAAAACGAATGAAATATTTATGGGCAAGGGAAGGGGTTTTTGTACAATGGGGGAGATTCCAAGTCATACAAAGTGGACACTGCATGACAAGTATGTGGTGATTACTGGTGCAACAAGTGGTATTGGATTAGCGGCAGCTAAGACATTTGCAGAGCGCGGTGCCAAACTAGGAATCATTGCACGTAACGAGGAAAAAGCGAATGCTGCTATTGCTCAAATTAAGGATGTAACGAATGGGGATGTGATGATAGATCTATTTTTAGCTGATATGGCTTCCCAACAATCTATACGCCGGGTAGCTACTGATATTTTGGAAAGGTGTCCGAGAATAGATATATTAGTGAATAATGCTGGTGCTTTATTTCAAACAAGGCAGCTTACAGAGGACGATTTGGAGATGACTTGGGCGGTTAACCATTTAGGTCCATTCCTAATCACTAATTTGCTGTTGGAGCGTTTAAAAGAAAGTGCTCCTGCTCGTGTTATCACCACCGCATCTCACGGTCACAAAATGGCTAAAAAGGGAATTGATTTCGGTGATTTAGATGCAGAACAACTTTATCGTGGTGTTAAGAAATTTATGGGTGGTCCTACAATGCGTTATGCTCAATCAAAACTAGCAAATATTTTATTTACCGCTGAATTGGCAAAGAGGTTGGAGGGGACGGGTGTTAGTGCATACAGCTTCGATCCAGGGCTAGTGGCTACGAATTTCAACCAGGACAATGGTCTAGTTGCTCGCTTAACTATGGCAGCAATGAAACCTTTCTCTCGTACACCCGAGAAAGGTGCTGAAACTCTAATATGGCTAGCAGAATCAACTGAATTTACTGATCATAGTGGTTATTACTATGCCGATAAGCAAATAGGAAAAATGTCTGAAGCTGCCTTGGATAAGGATGCCGCAAAACGTCTATGGGACATTAGTGAAAAACAGACAGGAGGATAAAAGAGTAGCCAGTATATGTTCAGATGGTTATGCTGAATAGTTTTTTACTCTTAAGTGAAAAGTAATCTTGGGGGTGATTGTAATGAGTAAGAAAGTGAAAACAGACCATTCTAGATCAAGCTTAGGTTCTCCGGAAGTGGAAGGACAAGGAACGACTACGCATGAAACGGGTTCTTATAAAGTACCTTCATCAAATAAGAAGCAGAAACGAAGTTAAACATAAAAAGGGAGTCATGGAGACTCTCTTTTTTAGGTGAATAGTAAATGAATATACATCAGTCTAAATTTAAATATATAGATATACAGAATGAGTGCGGCGAAAATAGGAACGTGTGAGATCCTATTTATCCATTTTTCATTCATAAAAGGCGAAAAGAATTCAATTCTTTTCGCCTTGTTTAGTTCATCCATATCCTGTCGATACTAAAAAGTAGTTATTTTTTCAGTAACCGAAACGCCTTCTCTGTATTAGCAAAATGCACTTTCACAAATTCAGGTAGTCTTTCTTTACCGACTTTTTGAATTAATTTAGCAGCGGCAATATCAACTTGTTTACCAGCACCTTTCGGAAGTTGCATACCAGCTTTTTTGCTTAGTTCGTCAAATTGTTTTACGAATGAGTAACGAGCTAAAATGGAAGCGGCGGCTACTGCTAAATGGACACTTTCACCTTTTGTAGCGAAGTAAACATTTTCACGCTGTACCTGTTTTTGTTTCGCTAAATATTTATAGTATGTATCAGGCTGTGTAAATTGGTCGATTAAGATACCCTCAGGTGTTGTAGGTGCAATTTTAGCCAATAAGTTTGTGATGGCTTTGTTATGCAGTAAAGCTTTTAGTTTACCTTGGTTGTTTCCTTTATCAAATAGCTCGTTATATTTTTCATTATGAAGAACGAGGGAGCTGTAAGGAACAACGTGAAGGAGTTGTTTTGCAATCTCAGCAATTTGAGCATCATTTAAGTTTTTGGAGTCTTTTACACCGAGTTCTTTTAAAAGTGGAATTTGCTTCGCATCCACATATACAGCAACAACTGTCATCGGTCCGAAGTAATCACCAGTACCTACTTCATCGGACCCTAAAATCGACATTGTACCAATAGAAGAAGGTGGTGCATATTGATGCGAATTGACCGATTTTTTTACAGCGGATTTTGGTGTTTGAGAGACAGTTTGCCAACGAGAAGCCTCTGCTTCAGCACGTCCACCCTGAAACATCACTTTTCCTGATTTATAAGCTGTAATTGTGCAAGATTGAACTTTTGCCATAAAGATACCGCCTTGCGGAATTTTGGGGCTAAGTGCTTGTTTGTATTGTTGTTTCATGTCTTCAATTACCGTAGAACTTGTTTGTATTACGATAGAATTTGACAAAATGGTCGCTCCTTTTTTATGTTGTTATTTTTATCATATCGGATTGTTCTTTCTGTTTCCATATTATGATGGTTCATGGTATGATAAACTTTAGGATTCTGTACGTGATTGGAGGCCGGTGAGTTGTCACAACAAAAGGGAAATAAAAGTCGAATTAATGTAGAAATATATGGCCAACAGTATTCAGTTGTTGGCGATGAAAGTACAAGTCATATCCGCATGGTAGCAGCGATTGTGGATGATAAAATGCGCGAACTCAATGCCAAGAATCCTTCGCTTGATACGAGTAGACTAGCGGTATTGACGGCGGTAAACGTCATACACGATTACATAAAATTAAAAGAAGAACATGAGAAATTGAAAGAAAGTATGACACAAAAAGGAATTGAATAAACATGATTGATATTATTATCATTTTATTGCTTGTTATGGGATTCTTCCTCGGTTTACGCAGAGGATTTATTTTGCAACTTGTAAAGTTAACAAGCTTTATTATCGCATACCTCGTTGCATACTGGTATTGTAAAGATTTAGCGCCAGCACTTGCGAAAATTATTCCGTATCCATTTGATAAGAATGTTTCTGTTCCAGAATGGATAGATGCGAATAATATTGAGGGTGTCTTCTATCAAGCAATTGCGTTTATCGTATTATTTATTATTACAAAAATCGCACTTTCACTACTTGGTAATTTACTGAATATGTTTGCAGAAATCCCAGTTTTAAAGCAAGTCAATGCGGTTGCTGGGGCACTTCTTGGCTTTTTAGAAGTGTATATCATTCTGTTTGTCTTAATTATTGTTGGAACAATTCTTCCAATTGAACAAATACAAACACCATTACAAAAATCATCAATTAGCAAAATAATTGTAGACGATACACCGATTCTTTCTGAAAAGGTGAAGGAACTATGGCAGACAGGTAGCAGAGTGTAACTTCTCTTTTTTCGGAAAGAGAAGTTTTTTTCTATGAAAGAAAGGCGGGGCAATGATGAAAGTGAATAAAAAACAAGTTATCAAATTACTAGAGACAATCGGCCTATTTATGGAACTAAAGGGCGCGAATCCATTTAAAATATCTGCATTCCGTAAAGCGGCGGCAGCACTAGAAAGTGATGACCGTAGTCTTTCTGAAATTGAAGATTTCACAAAGATTCCAGGTATCGGAAAAGGAACGGCAGCAGTTATTCAAGAATATATAGAATCGGGAACATCTGAAGTACTACAAGAACTTGAAAAAGAAGTACCAAGCAGTTTATTACCACTATTAAAACTACCAGGCCTTGGTGGTAAGAAGGTGGCCAAGTTATACAAAGAACTTGGTGTTGTTGATATGGAAACGTTAAAAGCTGTTTGTGAAGAAAATAAAGTACAAGCTTTAGCTGGATTCGGTAAGAAAACAGAAGAGAAAATATTAGAAGCAATTGATCAAGTAGGCTCTCGTCCAGAGCGTTTACCAATTGCGATGGTATTGCCTATTGCCGGGGAAATAGAGGAGAAATTGTCGAATGTTGCTGAAATAATTCGTTTCTCACGCGCTGGTAGTTTACGCCGTGTTCGTGAGACAGTGAAGGACTTAGATTTCATCATTGCAACGACAGAGCCAGCAGTAGTGCGTGAACATTTACTACAATTTGATAATATGATTGAAGTGATTGCAAGTGGAGATACGAAAGTATCTGTTCGTCTTCAATATGAATATGATATTTCAATTGACTTCCGCTTAGTAAAACCAGAAGAATTTATTACAACTCTTCACCATTTCACCGGATCAAAAGACCATAACGTAAAAATGCGCCAAATTGCGAAAGATAGAGGCGAGAAAATTAGTGAATACGGTGTGGAAATCTTAGACACAGGTGAAGTGAAAACATTCGAAACAGAAGAAGCATTCTTCGCCCACTTTGGCCTTCCATTCATCCCACCAGAAGTGCGTGAAGATGGAAAAGAAATTGAATTAATTAGAGAGTATCCGAACTTAATTCAGTTCTCTGATATACAGGGTGATTTACATATGCATACAACGTGGAGTGACGGTGCTTTTTCAATTGAAGAAATGGTACAAGCGTGCCGCGCTCATGGATATAAATTTATGGCAATTACTGATCACTCGCAATACTTGAAAGTAGCGAACGGTTTAACGAAAGAGCGTCTTCGTGAACAAGCGAAAGAAATTGAACGTATGAATGAAAAGTATCCAGACATTACAATTTTGCGCGGGATTGAAATGGACATTTTACCAGATGCGACACTTGATTTTGACGATGAAGTATTAGCAGAACTAGATTATGTCATTGGAGCTATTCACTCAAGCTTCTCACAAGACCGTGAAACGATTATGAAGCGTCTTCGCACTGCACTTGAGAATAAGCATGTCACAATGATTGCCCATCCGACAGGACGTCTTCTTGGGCGCCGTGAGGGTTACGATGTAGATACAGATTTATTAATCCAGCTCGCAAAAGAAACAAATACAGTTTTAGAATTAAATGCAAATCCAAACCGTCTAGATTTAAGCGCGAAATTATTAAAACAAGCACAAGATGCTGGTGTAAAAGTAGCGATTAATACGGATGCCCATACACTTGAAATGTTAGAAGATATGGAAACAGGTGTAGCAGCAGCGCGTAAAGGTTGGATTCAAAAAGATAACGTGATTAACACATGGGATATTGAACGTTTATTAGACTATATTAAACGTAATAAGTAATACAGGGGGGACCTGCAACATGTTAGAACGAACGTTGCGTGTATTAGAATACAATAAAGTAAAAGAACAATTACTTGAACATACAGCATCTTCACTTGGTCGTGATAAAGTGAAGAATTTAGTGCCAAGCACAGATTTTGAAGAAATTGTGGAATTGCAAGAAACAACGGATGAGGCAGCGAAAGTCATCCGTTTAAAAGGACATGTACCACTTGGAGGGATTTCTGATATTCGTTCAAATATTAAGCGTGCGAAAATTGGAAGTATGTTAAGTCCTTATGAATTAATTGAAATCGCAAGTACGATGTACGGTAGTCGCCAAATGAAACGTTTCATTGACGATATGATTGACAACGGTGTTGAGCTTCCAATTTTAGAAACACATGTCGCGCAAATTGTGTCTTTATATGATTTAGAAAAGAAGATTACAAATTGTATTGGTGACGGCGGTGAAGTAGTCGATAGCGCAAGTGACAAATTGCGTGGTATTCGTAATCAAATTCGTACTGCGGAAAGCCGTATTCGTGAGAAATTAGAAAACATGACGCGTTCTTCAAACGCGCAAAAAATGTTATCAGATGCAATTGTAACGATTCGTAACGAACGCTACGTAATCCCGGTAAAACAAGAATACCGCGGCGTATATGGTGGTATTGTTCACGATCAATCTGCTTCTGGACAAACATTATTTATCGAACCGCAAGTAATCGTGGAATTAAATAACGCACTTCAAGAAGCACGTGTGAAAGAAAAACAAGAAGTAGAACGCATTTTAATGATGTTAACGGAAGAAGTAGCAGTGGAAGCTGATATTGTTTTATCAAACGTAGAAGTAGTTGCAAATCTTGATTTTATTTTTGCGAAAGCTCTTTATGCGAAGCGAATTAAAGCGACGAAGCCAATCGTAAATAATGAACGCTACATGGATTTAAAACAAGCACGCCATCCGCTTATTGATCCGGAAATTATCGTGCCAAATAACATTATGCTTGGTAAAGACTTTACAACAATCGTTATTACAGGACCGAATACAGGTGGTAAAACAGTTACACTTAAAACAGTCGGTATTTGTGTCTTAATGGCGCAATCTGGTCTTCATATTCCAGTAATGGATGAATCAGAGATATGTGTATTTAAAAACATCTTTGCTGATATCGGTGATGAGCAATCGATTGAACAAAATTTAAGTACATTCTCTTCTCATATGGTAAACATTGTAGATATTTTAGAAAAAGCTGATTTTGAAAGTTTAGTCCTCTTTGATGAATTAGGTGCTGGGACAGATCCGCAAGAAGGGGCTGCACTAGCGATTTCTATTTTAGATGAAGTATGTAACCGTGGTGCTCGCGTTGTTGCAACGACGCATTACCCAGAATTAAAAGCATATGGATACAATCGTGAGCAAGTTATTAATGCGAGCGTTGAGTTCGATGTGAATACATTAAGCCCAACGTACAAATTATTAATCGGTGTACCAGGACGTAGTAACGCCTTTGAAATTTCGAAGCGTCTTGGTTTGTCTGATCGAGTTATTGATCGCGCTCGTAACCATATTAGTACAGATACGAACAAAATCGAAAATATGATTGCAAAGCTAGAAGAAAGCCAAAAAAATGCAGAGCGTGAACGAAAAGAAGCGGAAGAGCATCGTAAGCAATCTGAAAAACTTCATCGTGAATTACAACGTCAAATTATTGAATTTAACGATGAGCGCGATGAAAAATTATTAAAAGCGCAAAAAGAAGGGGAAGAAAAAGTCGAAGCTGCAAAGCAAGAAGCAGAAGGCATTATTCAAGAACTTCGTCAATTGCGTAAAGCACAGCTTATAAACGTGAAAGACCATGAGCTTATTGAAGCGAAGAGCCGTCTAGAAGGTGCGGCGCCAGAGCTTGTGAAGAAACAAAAAGTAAACGTGAAAAACACAGCGCCAAAACAACAATTACGCGCAGGTGATGAAGTAAAAGTGTTAACGTTCGGTCAAAAAGGTCAATTGCTTGAAAAAGTAAGTGATACAGAGTGGAGCGTACAAATTGGTATTCTGAAGATGAAAGTGAAAGAATCCAATATGGAATACATTAATACACCGAAGCAAACTGAGAAAAAAGCAGTCGCAAGTGTGAAGGGTAGAGATTATCACGTGTCGTTAGAGCTAGACCTTCGCGGCGAACGTTATGAAGATGCAATGATGCGCGTTGAAAAATATTTAGACGATGCACAGCTTGCAAGCTATCCTCGTGTATCAATTATTCACGGCAAAGGAACAGGAGCGCTTCGCCAAGGTGTACAAGATTACTTGAAGAAACATCGCGGCGTGAAAACCTACCGCTACGGTGATATGGGCGAGGGAGGCCTAGGCGTAACAGTTGTCGAATTAAAATAGCAAACAACCAAACAAAAGGGGAAACCATTATATGTTTATGGACAAACTTGCAAAAGTATTGTTAGCTTGTTGCGGAATATTTTTGGTAATTGGGGTTATTTATTTAGTTGTTTTTGCGAAGTAAAGGAGCGTCAATCTTGGCATAATGATATCGCCATGGATTGACGCTTTTAATCTATAAGAAAAGGAACAAAACATGAAAATCAACCAATACATAAGCGAAGCAAAATCCTGCTCAAGACGTGAAACAGACCGTCTCATTAAAGCAGGACGTGCCTGTATTAACGGTGAAGTATGTACGCACGGTGCACTCGTTAATGAAGGTGATATTGTAACGATTGATGGGCAAGTTATTGTAAAAGAAGAGAAAGAAAAGGTGTATATTGCCTTCCATAAACCAGTCGGAATTACTTGTACAGCAGCTGAACATATTGAAGATAATATTATTGATTATATCGATTATCCAGAACGAATCTTTCCTGTTGGACGATTAGATAAAGCATCGGAAGGACTCATCTTATTAACGAATGACGGTGCGATTGCGAATCAAATTTTGCACGGTGATTATGAGCATGAGAAAGAATATGTTGTCACTGTTGATAAGCCGTTTACAGATTGGTTTATTGATGAGATGTCCAGCGGTGTAAAGATTAAAGATGGAATGACGAAGCCATGTAAAGTGACGAGAGTTAATCAGTCTACATTCCGCATCGTTTTAACGCAAGGAATGAACAGGCAAATTCGTAGAATGAGTCGTGCTTTCGGATTTACTGTAACAAAGCTAAAGCGAGTGCGCATTATGAATATAGAGCTAAATGAGCTTGAAGCTGGAAAATGGCGAGACATTACACCTAAGGAATTAGAAATATTAATAGGGCAGTTATAGGGAGGAAAGTTTTCTCCCTATATTTTTTTGTCAGAAAAAATAAAACTATTGATTTTTTAAAAAATAGCCCATATAATAAAAAACAACAAGTTTCGACAACATATTTTATAAAAGTAATGATGAGGACATGAGTTGTTTTTGACGATTTTCAGAGAGGGAAGCCTTAGGCTGTGAGCTTCCTAATACGGAAAGACAAACTTACCACCTCTAAACTTCAAGAGTGAACTGCAGATGCATTGTAATTCTTGGCGGATAAAACCGTTATCAATTTACACGAGCTATAAAATGAGCTTATTTCGTTATAAATTCATTTTATTAGAATAAGGGTGGAACCACGATTTCAACACTCGTCCCTTTGTTAGGGACGGGTGTTTTTTGCGTTCTTTTACGGGGAAGTATGCTTGAAAGAGGATATGTGACGGATTTTAATTCAGAATATTTTGTCAATAAAATAATTAGGAGGTAGTAGAAATGAAATCATCTTTAAAGTTTTCTGAGATGTTTGCAATAAGCTTAATGTTATTTGCACTGTTTTTCGGTGCCGGTAATATGATTTTCCCACCAGCGTTAGGGCAAGGTGCTGGAACAGATGTATGGATCGCGTTATTTGGCTTTATCGTAACAGGTGTAGGACTGCCTTTATTAGGAGTTATTGTTATAGCTCTAAAGGGAGATATTAATGAATTAGCAAGACGTGTACATCCTGTATTCGCGCTAATTTTCATTACTGCAATTTATTTATGTTTAGGCGTATTTGTTAGTGTGCCACGTACAGGGACTGTTGCTTATGAAATGAGTGTTGCACCGTTTTTACCAAGTGAGATAGCTGGTCAATCCTATCCACTTGTTATCTTTACATTTATTTTCTTTGCAGTAACTTTCTATTTAGCATTAAACCCATCGAAATTAGTGGGGCGCATTGGTAAAGTGTTAACTCCAATTTTATTAGCTGTTATTGCAATTATTGTAGCGAAAGCAATTATGACTCCAATGGGAGAGTTTGGTGCCCCTACAGAAGCGTATAGTGCCCCGCTCTTTAAAGGTTTTATTGATGGATATTTAACTTTAGATGGACTTGCAGCACTTGTT
Source organism: Bacillus sp. 41-22 (assembly GCF_025809295.1). Classification (NCBI taxonomy): domain Bacteria; kingdom Bacillati; phylum Bacillota; class Bacilli; order Caryophanales; family Bacillaceae; genus Bacillus; species Bacillus sp. 41-22. The sequence goes on along the minus strand of NZ_CP084035.1, from coordinate 4,371,485 downwards.
TTCGGAAATGTTGTGATCAATGCTTTAAAAGCAAAAGGCATTACAAATAAGAACAGTATTGCGAAAGTAACAATCTTTGCAGGATTTATTGCAGCACTTGGCTTACTTCTTGTTTATTTAGCACTTGCTTACCTTGGAGCTTCAAGTGTTTCACTTGGAATGGGAGCAAACGGCGGAATTATTTTAACAAACGTCGTGAATCATTTATTTGGTAGCTACGGAACATTATTACTAGGTATCGCAATTACAGCAGCATGCTTAACAACTTCTGTCGGTATTGTAGCAGCTTGTGGAGAATATTTTTCTTCGTTATTACCAAAGCTTTCTTATCAAAAAGTCATTTTCATTTTCTCTGTATTAGCATTTATGGTAGCAAATCTTGGTTTAACTCAGTTAAACGCATTAGCATTACCAATCTTAATTGCAATTTACCCAATTGGTATCGTACTGATCGTATTATCACTTGTTGAAAACTATATTCGTCTTCCATTAGCTATGTATGTAGGCGGTATTGTAGGCGCATTTGCAATTAGCTTCTTTGATGGATTGCACAATGCAAATCTTCAAGTAGCGGCCCTTGCTCCTATTTTAGATGAAATTCCATTATATAGTGTAGGGATTGGTTGGTTAGTTCCGGGTATCATTGGAATTGCAATTGGATATGTAGTTTCTTTATTTCAAAAGCAAGAAATTGCTGTAGAAAAATAAGGGAAAGAGGCTTTCTTTAAAAGAAAGCCTCTTTTTTTGTAGAAAAATTATATATAGAAGAATTCAGATATTAAAAATTTTATACGTAATATAGTTGACAAAAAAATTACCAGTAGGCTAAGATTGACTTAGTTATGGAAATATTGGAAGGGAAGAGGTTTTCTATGACTATATCATTTTTGTAAGAAGAGGTGATAGAACGATAGAATTAGGCGGTTTATTTTTTTTGAAATTCGTTGAGAATGATAATCAATAAAATGATGAAAGAGTTTTATGTTTATTCTTATAGGAAAAATTGGTGGGATTATTTTTTCATCTATCAATGAGAATGATAATCAATATATTTCTAACTACATAGTGTTACTCGTTATAAAATAGAGATAGAAAGATTATTTTTTTTCTTATATATTGAGAATAATTATCATTTTCAAAAAAGAAAAACAAGGAGGCAGTAAGGTAAATGAGAAAGTTTTCGGTATTACCCGCTTTTATTATGACATTCGTATGTATGCTAGCTTTTCTCGTAGTGCCATTCGGACAAGCTTCGGCAAATGTAGTTGACGGTACTTACGATATTAACTATGTCATACAAAAAGCAGAAAATGATTCAGCTTCAATGGCAAATGATTATTTTGAAAAACCAGCTAAGTTAATTGTAAAAAATGGTGAGATGAGAGTACAAATTCCTATGAATCATAGTGCTTGGATTACAGAATTTAAAGCACCAGAGAACGGGAACTTTGTTGATGCAAAAGTTGTTAGTAAAGATGAATCTGCAGATAAAAGAACTGTAGAGTTTAAAATAGACGACTTATCTAAACCAGCAGCTGTAAAAATTCATGTTGTTGTACCGAACGTAAATTATGACCATAACTACACAATTCGCTTTGCGTTTGATGCAAATGTAAAAGCAGTAGGTGGAGAGAATAAGGAAACTGCTGCAACAAAAAATGAAGATCAAACTCAAAAAAATACACAAGTAAAAGAAGAAGTGAAGAAAGAAGAGAGCAAAGAAACAAACAAAGAAACAAACAAAGAAACAAACAAAGAAACAAGCAAAGAAACAAACAAAGATGTAAATAAAGGAACAAATGAAAGTGGGAAAGCTGAAAAAACAGATAACCCAAAAACAAGTGATGAAGCACGTATCGGATTATTTGCAGCATTACTTCTTATTTCAGGTGTTTTCTTAGTTCGTAAAGTGAAGTTAGGTAAATAAATCTTTGGAAGGGCGATGAATATATGTTTAAACAATTTAAAATGATTATTGCCGTATTTGCTGTCTTATTTACGTTTATAGCAACACTAGGGTTACAAGATGCAAAAGCTGCTACACAACTAGCTGATGGAAAATATAATATTGCTTTTACTGTATGGAAAGGCGATAAAGATGAATCATCTAGAATGAATAGTTATTTTGAAAGTCCAGCAACATTAACAGTTAAAAATGGAAAACAATACGTTTCATTGAAAGTGAAAGATAGTGTTTCTATTAAAAGTTTCCAAGTAGAAAAAGATGGTCAATTTTTAGAAACAACAGTCTTAAGTGAAAACAAAAAAGAGAATACTAGAGTAGTAGAATTTGAAGTAGCTGACTTGTCAGAAAAACTAAAAGGAAAGGTGAAAATTAACATCCCAATTATTAATTATAACGCTTCATATGATATTCGTTTTGTATTTGATGGGAACAGCATTAAATAATTGGAATTTTTTAAAAAAGGAGAGTCATTCTATTGAACAGGTATTTTAAAATTGTTGTTGCAATGTTTCTAACGATTTTCACATTCGTATCAACGCTACAACCACTTGCAGTTCAAGCTGCTAGTCAACTAGCTGACGGTGAATATTCAATCGGTTTCAAAGTTCTTAAAGACACATCAGATGAAGAATCCATGATGAATCAATACTCTGTAAGTCCAGGAACTTTAAAAGTGAAGAATGGGAAAAAGAAAGTATCCTTTACATTAGAACATAGTTCATGGATTACAAAGTTTGAAACGGAAAAAAGTGGTCAGTTTGTTGCGACAAATGTAATTAGTGAAGATCAAGAAAAAGATACAAGAGTCGTAGAATTTGATGTGGACGATGTAGAGAAGGTATTAAATGCGAAAGTAAAAGTAGACATTGATTTTTTAAATTATCATCATGACTATGATGTGCGTATTGCATTTGATCAAAATAGTATTACACCGATTCATGTAGAACAACCAAATGAAAAAGAGGACCCAGCTAATAAGCCAGATCCAAATGAAAATCCGGATCCGAGTCAGAAGCCCGACCAAAAGCCTGACCCAGATCAACAACCAAATTCTAACACAATTAAAGATGGAGAGTACAGCATTCCATTTAAAGTGTTAAAAGATCAAACAGATGAAGAATCTAAGATGAATACTTACATGGTAAATCCAGGGGTATTAAAAGTAGAAAACGGTAAGAAAAAAGCAATTGTAACGTTAAAAAATAGCTCATTAATTAAAAATTTCCAAACGGAAAAAGATGGCGCATTTGCTGATGCAAAAGTAGTGAGTGAAGATCAAGAAAAAGATACAAGAGTCGTAGAATTTGAAGTAGACGATTTATCTAAAAAACTAAATACAAAAGTATTTATTGAAGTGGCATCACAAGGTTACAAGCAAACACATAATGTACAACTTTTATTTGAACAAGATAAACTTGAACAAATTAAAAATGAAGAGAAACAACCGGAAGTAGAAAAACCAGATACTGAAACAATTAAAGATGGTGAGTACAGCGTTCCGTTTAAAGTGTTAAAAGATCAAACAGATGAAGAATCTAAGATGAATACTTACATGGTAAATCCAGGGGTATTAAAAGTAGAAAATGGTAAGAAAAAAGCAATTGTAACACTAAAAAGTAGCTCATTAATTAAAAATTTCCAAACGGAAAAAGATGGTGCGTTTGTTGATGCAAAAGTAGTGAGTGAAGATAAAGAAAAAGATACAAGAGTAGTAGAGTTTGAAGTAAACGACTTATCTAAAAAACTAAATACAAAAGTATTTATCGAAATGGCATCAAGAAACTATAAGCAAACACATGATGTGCAACTTTTATTTGAACAAGATAAGCTTGAAGAAATTAAAAATGAAGAGAAACCAGAAGTAGAAAAACCAGAAGTAGAAAAACCAGAAGTAGAGAAACCAGAAGTAGAGAAACCGGAAGTAGAAAATCCAGATGCTGAAACAATTAAAGATGGTGAATACAGTATCAATTTCAAAGCTTTAAAAGATCAAACAGAAGAAATTTCAATGATGAACACGTATACAAAGAGTCCAGGCGTGTTAAAAGTGAAAGATGGTAAAAAATATGTATCATTCACATTAACGAATAGCGCTTGGATTACAAAGTTTGAATTTGATAAAAATGGTGCGTTTGTTGATGCGAGTGTATTGAGTGAAGATACGAAAGCTGATACGCGTGTAGTGGAAGTGGAAGTAGCAGATTTATCGAAAAAATTGAACGCAAAAGTAAAAGTCGACATCGATTCAATGAATTATCATCATTTCTATGATATTCAATTTGCATTTGATAAAGATAGCATTAAACCGTTAGATAACCAAGGCGGAAACGACAACCAAGGCGGAAATGATAACCAAGGTGGAAACGACAACCAAGGCGGAAACAACAACCAAGGCGGAAATGGTAACCAAGGTGGAAACGACAACCAAGGCGGAAACGACAACCAAGGCGGAAATGATAACCAAGGCGGAAACGACAACCAAGGCGAAAACGACAACCAAGGTGGAAACAACAACCAAGGTGGAAACAACAACCAAGGCGGAAACGACAACCAAGGCAATAATACAACAATTGATCCAAACGCTCTTAAAGACGGTGAATACAGCATTGGCTTTAAAGTATTAAAAGATCAAACAGAAGAAATATCAATGATGAATACATACACAAAAAGCCCAGGTGTATTGAAAGTAAAAGATGGTAAGAAATATGTATCGTTTACATTAACAAATAGTACATGGATTACAAAGTTTGATTTTGAGAAGAATGGCTCGTTCGTTAATGCAAAAGTATTAAGTGAAAATAAAGAGCAAAATACAAGAGTAGTAGAAGTAGAAGTAAATGATTTGTCTGAAAAATTAAATGCAAAAGTAAAAGTAGATATTGATTCAATGAATTATCACCATTTCTACGATGTTCAATTTGTATTTGATCAAGATAGTATCAAAGCTTTAGGGAACCAAGGTGGAAACGATAACCAAGGTGGAAACGATAACCAAGGCGGAAATGATAACCAAGGTGGAAACGACAACCAAGGTGGAAACGACAACCAAGGCGGAAATAATACACCGAAAGTAATAGTTGATCCGAAAAATTTAGTAGATGGTCAATATGATATTACATTTAAAGTGTTAAAAGACAAAACAGAAGAACTTTCAAAGATGCATGACTATACTGTAAATCCAGCAAAATTAATCGTTAAAGATGGTAAAAAGTACATTGAGATGACGCTGAAAAATAGTGCGTGGATTACGAAATTCCAAACAGAAAACAATAGTCTTTTTGCTGATGCAAAAGTAGTAAGTGAAGATAAAAATGCAAATACGCGAGTAGTACAATTTGAAGTAGAAGATTTATTTAAAAAATTAAATGCAAAAGTGAAAGTAGACATTGATGAGATGAACTACCACCACTTCTACGATGTCCAAATTCAATTTGATACAAATAATATTGGTGCGTTAGGGACTATTAAAGAGGATCCAAAAAAAGATCCGAAAAATGATCCGAACAATCCAGTGATTACACCGAAAGTAGATAATGTAAAAAAAGTAGATAATCCTGATTTTAACCGAAATGCAGATGATATGAAGAAAAAAGAAGATCAAAAAAATGATTCGAAAAAAGAGAAAAACTCAAAAACGGCAGATACAGCACAACTAGGTTTATACATGGTGCTATTGCTTGGGTCACTTGCTTTACTAGTTCGTAAATATAGAGCAGGTAGATTGTAATTTTTGGAGTCTTGATGCATGTTTGCATGCATCAAGACTTGTTTCATATTGTTTGGAAAGGAGTGGTGATTAAGAGTGAAGAAAATTGTAAGTGTACTAATGGCTATCATTTTATTAGTGAGTATAGCTGGATGCCAGGCGCCCAAAAAAGAAACAGCGAAGCAAGTAAAGAGTGAGGGTAAAGAGAGGATTGTCGCAACGACAGTTGCTGTTACTGAAATTATGGATGCGTTAGAAGTAGATTTAATTGGTGTACCAACAAGTACTAAAGATTTACCAAAGAGATATAAAGGTTTACCTGAAGTTGGGAATCCGATGAGTCCTGATATGGAAAAGGTAAAATCATTAAAGCCGTCAGAAGTATTATCCGTGACAACACTTGAATATGAATTAAAGCCAGTTTTTGATGGTGTAGGTATGAAAGCAAACTTTTTAGATCTAACAAGTTTAAAAAATATGCAAAATTCCATTAGTAATTTAGGTAAGCAATATGGACGTGAAAAGCAGGCTGAAGCAGCTGTAACTAAGTTAGATAACAAGGTTGCAGAGATTCAAAAAGCAGTAAAGGGAAAGAAAGAACCGACAGTGCTTATTTTATTAGGTGTACCGGGGAGTTATTTAGTAGCAACAGAGCATTCTTATATTGGAGATTTAGTGAAACAATTAGGTGGTAAAAACATTGTACAAGGTGAACAAGTAGAGTATTTAGCTTCTAATACAGAGTATTTAAAAAAAGCTGATCCAGACATTATTTTACGAGCGGCACATGGTATGCCTGATGAAGTTGTAAAAATGTTTGATAAAGAATTTAAAACAAATGATATTTGGAAACACTTCGCTGCAGTTAAAAATAATCGTGTTTACGATTTAGAAGAGCGTTTATTTGGAACGACAGGAAATTTAGCAGCGACTGAAGCGCTAGATGAATTGAAAAAAATGATGTATCCGTGATGCATTTTAATATAAAGGAAGATTAGCATGAATAAAAAATTTTGGAGTTTCTTTATTGTTACTGTATTACTCATCATTATGACTTTGTTGTCAGCGACGAAAGGTAGTTTAGAAGTAGGTATTATTGACCTTGTACAAGGAATATTTACAGGGGCAAATGAAGATGTTGAAGTGATTAAAGATTTACGTTTCCCACGTATTATTATTGCACTATTTACTGGAGCAGCTCTTGCTGTTTCGGGCGTGCTCTTCCAAGCTGTCATGAAAAATCCACTTGCTGATGCTGGGGTAATCGGGATATCTTCAGGAGCAAGTTTTATGACACTTGTTATTATTACGCTATTCCCGCAATTCTTTTTCTGGACGCCGGTATTCGCCTTTCTAGGTGGTGCGTTTGCGTGTTATCTCGTTTATTCGTTTTCATGGAAATCAGGATTAAGTCCGCTTCGCATTATTTTAATTGGTATTGCCATTAATGCGATGTTCACTGGATTAAATGAATCGTTCATTACGATTTGTGGATACTTCATTAAGAGTATTAAGCAAACGACGACTTCTAATATAACGATGAAGACGTGGGGCGATGTAGAAATAATGGTTACTTATGGAACAATTGGTCTTATTCTTGCACTGTTTGTCGGAGCTTGGTGTAACTTATTATCTCTACAGGATAAGACTGCAAAAAACTTAGGCTTGCACGTGACGAGAGTTCGTCTTATTATTTCTGCCATTGCAGTACTCTTAGCGGCAGTATCAACAGCAATTGCAGGTGTTATCGCTTTCGTAGGATTACTCGTTCCGCACATTTCAAGACAACTAGTTGGTTCAGACCATAAAGCATTAATTCCATTTTCTGCTCTTGCAGGGGCGTTATTAATTTTGACGGCGGATACGATTGGAAGGTTAATTGTGCCACCTAACGAAATTCCAGCAGCGACGATTATGGCAGTTATTGGTGGACCATTCTTAATATTCTTGCTTAGAAAGAGTGATAAAGTTCATGGAAATTAAAAATGTAACCTTTTCGTACGATAATGTAACGGATCGATTAAAGTCGGTTAGTAGTAAAATAGAGATTGGTAAAATTACAACAATTATTGGACCAAACGGTTGCGGGAAATCAACATTACTTGGTGTGATGTCAAGAAATCACGATCCTCGTAGTGGAGAGGTAATACTTGATGGGAAGGCAATTAGCCAATATAAACCGAAAGAGTTTGCTAGAAAGTTAGCCGTTGTCCATCAACAAAATGAAGCACCGGCAGATATGACGGTAGAGAAATTAACAAGCTTTGGCCGTATGCCTCATAAAAATATATTTTCTTCGCAAACTGATGAAGATAGAGAAGCAATAGAAAGGGCTTTAGCATGTACGAATTTGCTAAGTAAACGTGATAAGGAAATTCATGCTTTATCTGGTGGAGAAAGACAGCGTGTTTGGATTGCCATGACGTTAGCTCAGAAGACGCCAATGCTCTTTTTAGATGAACCGACAACATATTTAGATATTTATTATCAACTTGAAATATTAGAGTTAGTAAAAGAATTAAATGAAGCACAAGGATTGACAATCGTTATGGTATTACACGATATTAATCAGGCGATTCGCTATAGTGATCATATCATTGTTATGAAAGACGGCGAAATTGTTACAAAAGGCAAGCCGAATGATGTTGTGACAGAAAGTATGATAAAGACGATATACGGTGTAGATGTCGTTGTAAAGCAAGATGAAGATACAGGATTGTATATGGTCCCAATGGGTATTTAAACATGCGAACAATCCGTTTTGAGGTGATAATTTGAGTAGCAAAAAAGAAAGGAAGAAGAATTCTTTTTTTCAACGAATACTTACAGTTGTTTTTTTAGGTACCTTTTTCTATTCAGTATATGAATTAGGTGATATTTTCATGGATTACTATGAAAATCGTAAAGTAATGGCCGAAGCACAAAACATTTATGAAAAAAGTCCGATGGAAGAGCAATCACAAGACGGGGAAGTACGTAAACAGTTCAAAGTTCTGCAGCAAATTAACCAAGAAATAGTTGGATGGATTACGATGGATGATACACAAATTAATTATCCAATCGTTCAAGCAAAAGACAATGATTACTATTTATTTCGAAATTATAAAGGTGAAGATATGAGAGCAGGAAGCATTTTTATGGACTATCGTAATGATGTGAAATCTCAAAATCGAAATACTATTTTATATGGTCACCGTATGAAAGATGGTTCTATGTTTGGAAGTTTAAAGAAAATGTTGGATGAAGATTTCTTCATGTCGCATCGTAAATTATATTACGATACATTATTTGAAGGATATGATCTTGAAGTGTTTTCGGTGTATACAACAACAACTGATTTTTATTACATTGAAACGGATTTTAGTAGTGATACGGAATACACATCATTTTTGGAGAAAATTCAAGAAAAATCGCTGTACAAAACGGATACAAAAGTGACAGAAAGTGATCAAATCGTAACACTCTCGACGTGTGACTATGCACTTGATCCAGAAGCGGGAAGATTAGTAGTACATGCGAAACTAGTAAAAAGACATTAAATAAAAAAAGTATAGAATATGAGAAGTGGTAACACTCTTCATATTCTATACTTTAAAAAAGAAATATGCTTACTGTGCTGCAGCCATTGGCATACGTACAACTTTTACATCATAGTAAGCAATTTTATTATCAAGAATATAGTCTGGCATCCCGCCTTGATGTGAGTGAGCATCTTTAAATGCTGAGCTCTTTGTCCAACCTTGGAAATCTTCTTTTGCATTCCAGCGAGTGCTAATTGTTACTTCATCATAATCAACTGTATTTTGCGTTAAAAGAACTTCTAATCCTAAAAATCCTGACATTGTTTCGACTTTACCCACTTTATTAAAACGCTCAATTAATTTATGGCCATTTCCCTTTGTAATTTTAGTTGTATTTGTAACAATAATCATGTTTATTCCTCCTATAAATGTAGCCTTTATTTTCAAGAACTCATATACATTAAATGATAATGAAAATCATTATCATTGTCAATAGTAATAATGAAATATATAATTTTTTTTCGGTTATGTGAGAGGATGAGCTAGTTGTACTAGCAAAGCAATAATATGGTATAGTGAAACGAGGCTTTTTTTCAGCCTCGTTTTTTACATTGCTTCCTACTAATTAGAAAGCATTCAAATGGAAAGGAAGACATTACATGCGATCTGAAGTAACTATAAAAATAAAGCCGAAGTTTATAAAAGAAATTAAAAGTGGATATCCACTTATTTTAAAAGATGCAATTCAAAATTTAAATGATGTACGTGAAGAAGGAACAATCATCAATGTAGTAGATGAGAAGAACCAATTCATTGGAAAAGGCTATTATGGAAAACAAAATAAAGGGTATGGTTGGATTTTAACGAGAAAAGAGAAGGAGGAAGTGAATCAATCTTTCTTTGAAAGTAAAATCAAATCTGCTTTACATAAACGAAAACATTTTTATAAATCAAATGATACAACAGCATTCCGTGCCCTGAATGGTGAGGGCGATGGCCTTGGTGGTTTAATCATCGATTATTATGACGGCTATTACGTAATAAGTTGGTATAGTGAAGGGGTTTATACTTTCCGCGATGAGATTATAGCAGCACTTCAAAAAGTAGCAAATTTCAAAGGGATTTATGAGAAAAAGCGTTTTGATACGAAAGGGAAATACATTGAAGGTGATGATTTCGTCGCAGGAGAGCGCGGTGAGTTCCCACTTATCGTAAAAGAAAACGGTGTAAACTTTGCTGTATATTTAAATGACGGGGCGATGGTTGGTGTATTTTTAGATCAGCGTAACGTTCGAAAACAAATTCGTGATAAATATGCAAAAGGAAGAACAGTTTTAAATATGTTCTCTTATACTGGGGCTTTCTCTGTATTTGCAGCGCTTGGCGGTGCAAGTAAAACAACAAGTGTGGACCTTGCAAATCGTAGTTTAAGTAAAACGATTGAGCAGTTTAGTGTAAATGAAATTGATTATGAAGCACAAGATATTATTGTAGAAGATGTATTTCTGTATTTCAAATATGCAGCTAAGAAAAAGATGAAATTTGATATGGTTGTACTTGATCCCCCAAGCTTTGCACGCTCGAAAAAATATACGTTCAGTGCGGCGAAAGATTATAAAAACTTATTAAAAGAAACAATTGCCATTACAGAAAATAACGGTATTATCGTTGCTTCTACAAATTGTAGCGCATTCGATATGAAAAAGTTTAATGGCTTTATCGATACAGCATTTAAAGAAATGAACGGTAAATATAAAATATTAGAAGAACATTCTTTACCAGAAGATTTCCGTACAATTGATCAATTTAAAGAGGGAGACTATTTAAAAGTAGTTTTCATCGAAAAAATTAAAGGTTAATGAAAATAAGAAAAGGAGCTCAAGTTTAAATGAGCTCCTTTTCTTATTGAATGATATTTTGGACTCTGCCAACTTGCCCGTCCTGCAATCGTACTTTAATGCCGTGCGGATGAGAGGGTGAGTTAGTTAAAATATCTTTTACAATTCCTCTTGTTAGCTTGCCTGTACGTTGATCTTGTTTTAATACAATATCAACTTCAAGACCTGATGAAATGTTAGATCGTTTTTGCCCGTTCATTTATACACCTGTACGTCTACGTTGGTTGTTTGTTTTCTTCGTTTGTTGGTTTTGTAATTTTTTCGTTTCTTGACTTTGATTTCCATTATTTGAGCCGTTTCCATTTCCTTGCTTTTTCTTCGCAAGTTGTTCGCGCATTAAATCAGCTAAGCTTACTTTTTTGTTTTCTGACATGATAAGTCTCCTTTATATAAAGTTAATTATGAACAATCGTAGTGAATTTCATCATATCATTGTTCAGGAAGGAAGGGAAGTTGGTTTGAAAATTCATATAATTGTACCAACTAATTTGCAGTTACGATACAATTGAATTGTTAATGTTTGTTAAAAAAAGGGGATAGAAATATGTCACATCATATTTTATTAGTTGAAGATGACATCTCAATTCAAGAGATGGTTGAAACATATTTAGTAAAAGAAGGTTTTCAAGTTACAATCGCATCTGATGGAGAAGAAGGCGTGAACACATATTTAAAAGGTTCATTTGATTTGATAATTCTCGATATTATGATGCCGAAGTTAGATGGGTTAGAGGTCGTTAGAATCATTCGAGAAAAAAGTGCAGTTCCGATTTTAATGATGTCAGCGAAAGATACAGATGTTGATAAAGCGGTTGGATTAGGCCTTGGAGCAGATGATTACATTTGTAAGCCATTTTCTATGATTGAATTGGCAGCACGTGTAAAAGCAGGTATTCGGAGGTCTACGAAATATTCGGTTACAGAAACAACAGAAAAGATGATCCAGATTGGTGATTTAACAATCGATCCAATTAATTTCACTGTAGAAAAAAACGGAAAGTCTCTCAAACTTACTTTAAAAGAATTTGAGATTTTAAAACTGTTCGTAAAGAATCAAAATCGTGTATTTACGAAAGCGCAAATATATACGTTAGTTTGGAATGACGAGTATTACGGTGACGATAACGTTATAAATGTTCATATGAGAAGATTACGTGAGAAAATTGAAAGTGATCCATCTAATCCAGAATACATTAAAACGTTATGGGGCATCGGCTATAAGTTGGAAGGGATGTAATATGGTCAATCTGTTAATTGGTATTATTTTTATATTGTTATGTGTCATTTATATACAGTATAAAATGAGAAAAACTAGCAGCAAAAATTTACGGTACACATATGAAAAATTAGAAGGTATTGTAAATGAAAAAACAGGTGAGAAGTTACTCGTTATGACAGATGATCTAGAATTGCAAAAGTTATTAGTGGCAATTAATCATTTATTAGATGCAAAACAGAAAACGAATGCAGATCATGCGAAAGTGGAAATTTCGATGAGAAAAATGCTTTCAAATATTTCACATGATTTGAAAACACCACTAACAGTTATTCTGGGATATACCGAAATGTTAAATAAGGATAAAACGATAAGTGAGGAAGAGCAGCAAATATTACTCGAAAAGGTGCATGTAAAAACACTAGAAGTGATGGAACTGATTCATAAGTTTTTTGATTTAGCAAAATTAGAATCCGGTGACAAAGCAATCGAGATGACAAAAGTAAATATGAATGAAGTTTGCCGCGAGAAGATTTTATCTTTTTATGATTTAGTGACGACGAAAGGGTTTCAAGTTCATATTGATATAGCAGAAAGAAATATATATGCACTTGGAAATGTAGAAGTATTAGGCAGAGTATTGAATAATTTAATATCAAATGCGATTACATATGGGGACGATGGAAAGACACTTGGTATGACTTTAAGAGATGATGAAACGAGTGTGTATATAGACGTATGGGATACAGGAAAAGGAATTGATGAATCTCATATTGATAAAGTGTTTGAGCGTATGTACACACTTGAAGATTCAAGAAATAGATTGTACCAAGGAAGCGGTTTAGGGTTAACGATTACGAAAAGGCTTGTGGAAGCGATGGACGGAGAAATACATCTTTCTAGTAAGCCGTATGAAAAAACAATTTTTACAGTTGTATTAACAAAGATGCTGTTTTAGCTTGTAGAGAAGTAGATTCTACAAGCTTTTTTTTCAGCGTAAGGAATTTGTAAGGAACGGGTAAGAAAAAAGAGATTTCCGTTGTCTATTATAGAAATATAAAGTAGTGCGAAAGGAGACAGTGACATGACATATATATTAAAAACGAATCAGTTAACGAAAGTGTTTAAAGGGAAAGAAGTTATTTCTAGTGTTAACATGCATGTGAAAAAAGGAGAGATATACGGTTTCTTAGGACCGAATGGTGCAGGTAAAACAACGATTATGAAGATGATCACAAATTTAATAAAACCGACGAGCGGTGATATTGAAATTTTCGGTGAGAAGTTAACAGACACATCTTATGAAGTATTAAAAAGAATGGGGACAATTATCGAATATCCAATCTTTTATGATAAATTAACGGCGAAGGAAAACTTAGAATTACATTGTGAATATATGGGGTATTACGATAAAAACGCAATTGATCATGCTTTAAATTTAGTAAAACTGCACGGTATAGATGATAAAAAAGTAAAAGATTTTTCATTAGGGATGAAGCAACGACTTGGTATTGCAAGGGCGATCATGACAAAGCCAGAACTACTCATTTTAGATGAACCGATTAATGGTTTAGATCCAATTGGTATTAAAGAGTTACGAGATTTATTTAAAATGCTTTGCAAAGAATATGGCATTACGTTATTAGTCTCTAGTCATATTTTAGGTGAGATGGAACAAATGGCAGATACAATTGGTGTGATTCAAAATGGAAAACTAATAAAAGAAGTTTCGATGAAGAGTATTAACGGAAAACAAACAGAGTACATTGAAATCACTGTTCCTGATGTGAAGCGTGCAGCTTATATTTTAGAAGATAAACTCGCTATAAAAAATTACAAAATAATGAGTGGAAACATGATTCGTGTGTATGAATTGAAGGCGACGCAGCAAGCCATTTCAAAAGCACTTATTATGAACGATGTAGAAATTGAAAGTATTAATAAGAAACATAGTTCCTTAGAAGAATATTTCTTAAATGTAATGGATGGAGAGGGCATTCATGCTTAATGGATTGTTAGTGAATCTAGTAAGTGGATTGATCGTAATGTTCATAAGTGGGATTTTCTATTATAGGAAACCAGAGCGGAAATGGTTGTTAATTTTACTAGTGATAGGAATGTTAAGCGTAATTACTGCTGGAATTAGAATGTTAGTAGCGTAAGGACAGCTATATAAGGAATGGAGGCGTGGTTTATATGCTTAAATTAATGAAGCTTGAATGGAAGAAGCATCAATTATCTAGTTACTTTAAAAGTGTGGCAATTTGTATTATAGCAATTTTCACCGTAGTAAACCTCATGGCGTTGGGAGCGAAAGACGAGGTAGATGGGCTATTCTCTGACTTCACGCAACAAATGGTTTTAATAAACACTGTTATTAGGATAACATTCATTATTTTTAGTTCGGTCATTTTATCACGTTTAATAATTGATGAGTATAAGAACAAAACAATACAACTATTGTTTATGTACCCACTGCAAAGAAAAATGCTAATGAGGGCGAAATTAACAATTGTTTTTTTGTTTTGTTTTGTGAGCACGATTATCGCTACTTTCAGTATTAGTTTACTCGTATATTTTGTGAGTCCAATGATGGGGCTGATTGAAACGCCAGCTACGATAGGTGAAATAATAGCTATCGTTCCAGCTACTTTTATAAATGCATTTATGATATCTGGTATAAGTTTAATTCCTTTATTTTTTGGGATGAGAAAGAAATCGACACCGACAACAATTACTTCTGCAGTAATAATTGGGATGCTAATTAGTAGTAACTTTGGTTCTGGAAACGGTCAAGTAAGTATGTTTAATTTTATCGCTATCCCAATAGTGCTCTGTTTATTAGGGATTTTTATTAGTTATCTTTCATATCGTAAAATCGACAAGATTGATGTGGCGTGAAGCAAGCTTAAAACAACAACGAACTGGGGTATGAATAGTGAAAAAAATAATAGTAATTGCAATTTTAAGTTAATTTCAGTGGCTTACATGAAAGGAGGACTATCATGCTACGTCTTATGAAGCTAGAATTGAGGAAGTTTAAGCTTGGATGGTATGTGAAGAGAGCGGTTATTGCAAATATCGTTATACTGGCACTACTAATCTTCGTTAGTATCGTTGCTCAAATAGAAGGGGATCCAAAAATAAGGGATCCGCAGATAATTTTGTCGATGGCTAGTGCGTTAGTAAGAGCAACATTTATTATTTTTGGTGGCGTACTAATAGCCAAGTTAATAATTGATGAATATAAAAGTAAAACAATACTACTCATGTTTTCTTATCCAATTAACAGAAAGAAAATGATGGTTAGTAAGTTGGCTATTACAGCGACATTAACATTTATAACAGTTATTTTATCGAACATTTTAGTAGTAGGAATTTTCTTTGGGATAGATAGTTATTTTTCAATTCTTCCTAATTCATTCACAGTAGATCAATTGATTCAAGAAGGGATAAATCTTATTCCTTTAGCCATTGCCACGGCAGGAATAAGCTTAATTCCTCTATATTTCGGGATGCGTAAACGTTCTGTGCCAGCTACAATCGTTTCTTCTATTATCGTTGTATTAATCGCAATGAATAACCCGTCCATATTTCCTATAGCGACGTTTCTTCCTCTTCAATTCACATTTGCAGCGATTGGAGTTGCGATTGCATATTACGGAATTAAAAATATAGAGAAGGAAGATATAACAGTATGACAAGAATACGTAAAAAAGAGTTGGCGTTATACCAACTCTTTTTTGTATATGTATGCTTCGTTACTACTCTGTAAATTTATAGTGTTTGCTTAAATACTCTTGCACTCCTGGAGAAATGTTAAAGTTATTAGGACCTTTATATTCGATAGTAAACTCTCCATCTTCAATTGTTTCAAAGGCGATTGCATAGCTATTCATTTTAGCATCGTAAGAAGTATTTTTGACTTCTGCATCTAGATCAAAGTATTTTGTAATATATTCTTTTGATTCCGTAACTGCTGTTTGTTTTCCCCAAGGGGTACCATAACTTGTGAAATAAAGAGATACACCGATAACTCCAATGATAGAAGTTAGTAAGAGAGTTCTTATTGTTATTTTTTTGTTTTTTGTATTCAATTTAGTTCCCTCCAATTAATATGAATTTATCTTAACGTATTTTCTCATAAAATACCATTTGGTAGAAAATAGTTTCACATGAAACAAGTTACAGAAAAAGACAAGGTGCAAAAACACCTTGTCTTTTTCTGTCGTTACATTTGGGGAGCTTCCATTCCAGTAGCAGCCCATTCTTCTTTTGCAGGACCATAAACGCCAGGGACTGTTAAGCCAGCTTGACGCATTAAAACAGTCATCTGTCCGCGGTGGTGATTTTGATGATTGATGAGTGTCATTAAAAATATAGAATTCGGCATAGGACGACCAAAGAAGTTATTAATAGTAGCTAAGTCTTTATCAGTCCACTCACTTTGAAGTGCTTCAATAAAAGCCGTATTCACTTTGCGATACCCATCTGCAATTGTTTTTGCTGAAGTTGGTACAGGATAATCTTTCGTTTCTCCTTCAAACTGAAGTCCTGTTCCAGATAGCATAACAGGAATTGCAGTCACGATATGCCAAGCAACTCTGCCTAACGTCCAGTGCCCAGGTGCAATTTCTTGTGATAAAGATTCATCGGTTAATGCATCGAGCATCTTCTGAGTAGACTCAGCCTCGTATGTCCATGATTGTAGAAAACCTTCAATAGTTTGGTACATATTTATCCCTCCTAGTTATGTTCATAGGTTACATTCGTGAAAAAAAGATAGTTTCCTTTTAACCTATCAGAACGAATAAAAAAGAGGCTTCTCATATTAAGAAGCCTCTTTTTTTAACCAACCTTCTTCCCACTCTTCCTCATCAACCATAAGAAATAAGGTGCTCCAAGTACAGCAACGACAAGACCAGAGGGGATTTCTTTCGGATATGCAATCGTTCGTCCGAGTAAATCAGCAAGGGAAAGAAGGATTGCTCCAAACAGTGCTGAACAAACGAATAGTCTTTGATGATTCATACCAACGACGATTCGTGCTAAGTGAGGTGCAACAAGACCTAAAAAGGCAATTGTACCGACAGCAGCAATGTTAATTGATGCAAGTAGTGTCGCTAACACAATTAGAGCAAGACGCGTTTTATTTACAGGCTGCCCGAGTCCGGTTGCTAAATCATCTCCAAGTACAAGAACGTCAAGTTGTTTCATTAAGAAAAAGATAATTGGTATAAGAATAAGAGATGGATATAGAATGATATTTTCTAAGTGATTCCATCCTCTTGCATACGTACTGCCTGACAACCATGTTAAGGCCGCAGCAACATTCAAATTTGCTCTAACGATAAAGATTTGAATAATCGCTGAGCCGAGCGCGGAAATGCCAATTCCTATTAAAGCAAGAGCTGTTGGGCTAAATCCTGATTTCCATGAGAAGAACAGGACAATTCCAACTGCAAGTAGTCCACCAATAAATGCACCAATTGGTAGGAAGAAACCAGGAAGTGCGGGAAAGACATACATAATAGTTAAAGCACCAACACCAGCTCCCGATGAAATACCAATAATAGAAGGATCGGCAAGTGGGTTTCGTAATATTCCTTGGAAAACAAGCCCGCTTATTGCAAGGCATGCTCCGGCAATAGCAGCAACGAGCATTCTTGGTAAACGAAGGTTCATCATCATATTTTTATCAAATTGTGTTAATTGTCCTGTTATGGCATTTGTAATGCTTTCGATATAAGAATTGCTACCGATTGTAACACCAAGAGCAATCGTCACAATGCAAAGTGTGATAGAGATAATGATTACCTTTTTATAAGAGTAATAACGAGAACTAGCTCCAGCTGCATTTGCACCGTTATCATTCATATATTGTTTCGATTTCATCATGCGATACACTAAATAAATAAGCCAAGGTGATCCAATCATTGCTGTAACTGCCCCGACAGGTAATTCTGCACCAGTGGGATCTATTAATCTACCAACAACGTCTGCTCCTAGTAATAATATTGCTCCCCATAAGAAAGAGGAGAGAAGGAGGGTAAAGTGTTGTCGATAACCAATAAGGCGCATTAAGTGTGGTGCAACTAAGCCGACAAACCCGATCGGTCCAACAACAGTTACAATTACTGCTGTTAAAAAGATTGCGGCGATGAATGCAATAAACCGTGTTACTGCGGTTTTCTCTCCAAGTGAAACAGCTACATCATCGCCGAGTAAGAGGACATTAAGCTTACGTGACATGAATAGTAAAACTAGGAAAGAAATAATGATAAATGGAAAAGCGAATTGAACGCCATTCCAGTTATTTTGAATAAGAGATCCAGCTCCCCATAAAAATAAACCTGCTGTTTCATTTTCATAGAAAAGCTGCATCGTTCCGGTAAAGGCAGAAAGCATTAATGTAACGACCATACCAGCTAGTGCCATTCTAAGTGGGGTTCCCTTTTTTCCACCAGAAATACGGTATACAAATAAAGCAGTAATAGCACCGCCGATAAATGTGAAAAGAAGGGAGTTAACTTGCAGACCTTTCGGTAAGAAAATTGTAGCCGCTACTAGAAAGAAATATGCACCAGAATGAATACCCATTGTACTGGATTCAGCAAGTGGATTTTTCGTTAACGTTTGTAAAATGACCCCAGATGCAGCAAGAGCCCCTCCAGCTAAAATGGCGATTACAGCTCTAGGTAATCGAAGCATGATTAAAGTTTGATGCTCTAGCGATTGGTTCGGTGAGATAAGAGCATCGATAATCATACTATAGGAAATATTTGCTTGTCCTTGTCCAATATGAATAAAGAAAAGGAGGAGCAAGAGAGCTGCTCCTCCTCCGAATACAAGACTTGCTCGAAGTGTATGTTGTAAACTATTCATCGTGTAATCACTTCTTCGCTGTCATTACATCAGCTACTTGTGTTGCTAAAGATTTTGCAGACTCAGGACCACCGAAAATCCAAGTGTCGCCTTTTAATTTATACATTTTGTCTTCTTTTTTGAAATTTAACCCTTCCCAAGCAGGGTTACCTTTTAGTTGCGTGTCAAAAATGTTATCATCATCCGCTACAATGTAAATGAAGTTTGAATCTTGTACACTTTGTAAAGATTCTACAGTTGTTTGTTTGAAACCATCTGCCTCTGATTTCCCAGCTTCAAAAGTGTTTGTTAAACCTAATTTTTTTGTAACTTGTAAAGCTGTAGAATTGTCAGTCAATATACGGAATGTTGGTACGTTTTTAGCTGTAAATGCTTGTACCATTGCGATGTTTTTATCTTTTAAGTCTGCTTTTTCAATTTTTGCTTTTGCATCAGCGAATGCTTTATCCATATCAGCTAATACTTTTTTACCTTCTTCTTCTTTTCCAACTGCTTTTGCAATTTGTTTAAATGTTTCTGTCATTTCAGCAAAGTGATCGTTATTGCTTGTTGATGGATCAAACATAACTGTTGGTGCAATTTGCTCTAATTCATTTTTAATAGCTTTACTACGGAATGAAGCTGTGATAATTAAATCTGGTTTTAGACGGCTAATTTCTTCTAAGTTTGGTTGTTGACGTGTTCCTACATCGACAACATCTTTACCTGGTTTTGTTGCTGTATTTACCCATTTATTATAATTCTTAATGTCTGCCATCCCTACTGGCTGAACACCAAGCGCTAATAAGTCTTCTGAATATACCCACTCAAGTACAACAACTTTTTTCGCTGGTTTATCTAACTTTGTTTCCCCTTCAGCGTGTTTAATTGTTATAGCTTGATTTTTATTGTCCGCTTTTGTTTCTTTTTTCTCCTCTTTTTGCTGCCCGCATCCAACAGCGAATAGAAGAACTACTATGAAAATACTGAAAATTCTCTTCATCTTCTGCCCCCAAATAAAATGTTTTATTTTCAATATGTACGATATTGAAAATCGTTATCAATTATAACACCCAAATCATACTATGAGGGCGTTTTAAGTGTCAATATTTTTTTAAAATTTTGACTAAAAATAACGATTTATACGGATTTTAATATATCGTATTGAAATGCATACGTGTATCAAGGTTGAAGGAGCTGAAATTCCTTTAATGAGGAAGGCGAAAGTACAAGCGAAAGGAGAGCGTATTGCATGTAATATTTATTAGAATGTAAGGAAAAAAACTTTGTTTATAAAAGGTTTGTTCCAGAGCGGGTAGTTGATAAGGAAAATAAAAACTGATTTTTATTAGAAAAATATTTTTAATTAGTGGGCTTACTTAAAAGATCGAACACGAAGGAGGGTCAACATGTCTTTATGGAGTAATAATGCAAATGGATATTGTGGATGTAATAATCAAAATGGTTTACATGTTGATTCGTGCTGTTTTAGTTGCGATGGGACAGTTCCGAAGCTCGGTCCAACGGGTCCAACGGGAGCGACAGGTGATACAGGAGCAACAGGAGCGACAGGTTCAACGGGAGCAACGGGAGTAACGGGAGCAACGGGAGCAACAGGAGCAACAGGAGCGACAGGTTCAACGGGAGCAACGGGAGCAACGGGAGCAACGGGAGCAACAGGAGCAACAGGAGCAACAGGAGCAACAGGAGCAACAGGAGTAACAGGTGAAACGGGAGCAACGGGAGTAACGGGAGCAACAGGAGTAACGGGAGCAACGGGAGCAACGGGAGCAACGGGAGCAACAGGAGCAACAGGAGTAACAGGTCCAACAGGAGTAACAGGTCCAACAGGAGCAACAGGAGCAACAGGAGCAACAGGAGCAACAGGCCCAACAGGAGCGACAGGTCCAACAGGAGCAACAGGCCCAACAGGAGCGACAGGTCCAACAGGAGCAACAGGAGCAACGGGAGCGACAGGAGCAACAGGAGCAACAGGAGTAACAGGAGCAACAGGTCCAACAGGAGCGACAGGAGTAACAGGAGCAACAGGTGAAACAGGAGCGACGGGAGTAACAGGTACAAGTATCACGGCAACATATGCATTTGCAAATAATACTTCGGGTACAGCGATATCGGTACTGCTTGGTGGAACAAATGTCCCACTTCCAAATAATCAAAGTATCGGTCCGGGAATTACTGTGTCTGGGGGGAACACGGTATTTACGGCCGCAAATGCCGGGAATTATTATATTTCATATACAATTAATATAACGGCTTCATTATTAGTTAGTTCGCGAATTACAATTAATGGTGCACCGCTTGCTGGAACTATCAACTCTCCTGCATTAGCAACGACTTCATTTAGTGCAACAATTATTACGACTCTTGCAGCGGGGAGTGCAATTAGTTTGCAGTTGTTTGGATTGTTAGCTGTTGCCACGTTATCAACGACTACACCTGGTGCAGTTTTAACGATTATAAGATTAAGCTAAGTAACGTGAACTCTCTTATTCTTTTAAAATTAGGAGAGTTTCTACATATAATAAGAAGTTAAGGAAGTAAAGCATAGTTATAAAAAAGTCAGAATATTATGATTGTAACGATGTTACGACTATAATATAATGAAAACAACCATCATGAATGAACATTCATTTATTTTCACAAGTATTGGAAGGGGGAATGAGAGTGGAAAAACCTTGGTTGCAGAGTTATCCAGAGGAAATCCCAGGTACGATTTCATATGATATTCAGCCACTTCATGGATATTTAGAGAAAATGGCTGCTCGTTATCCAGAAAAGAAAGCGCTTCACTTTTTAGGTAAAGATGTTACATTTTCAGATTTCCATGACAAGGTAAAGAAATTTGCGAATTACCTTCAAAGGCTTGGTATTGAAAAAGGCGATAGAGTTGCGATTATGTTACCGAATTGTCCGCAATCTGTAATTGGTTATTATGGTACTTTGCTTGCGGGGGGGATTGTTGTACAAACGAATCCTCTTTATACAGAAAGAGAGCTTGAGTACCAACTTCATGACTCAGGGGCAAAAGTTATTCTTTGCCTGGATTTAGTGTTTCCGAGAGTTACTAATGTTCAAACGGCAACAAAGCTTGAGCATATTATCGTAACCCGTATTGCAGATTTTTTACCATTCCCTAAAAATTTACTTTATCCATTTGTACAAAAAAAGCAGGCAAATCTTGTTGTGAATGTGTCGGAAAGCGAAACGATTCATCTTTGGAAATCGGTAGAAAGAGAAAGTAATGCTGATGTTGAAGTTCCATGTGATCCTGAAAATGATCTAGCCCTTTTGCAGTATACAGGGGGAACGACAGGGTTTCCAAAAGGGGTTATGTTAACGCATAAAAACCTTGTTTCGAACACTTTAATGGGAGCGCATTGGTTATATAATTGTAAAGAAGGAGAAGAGGTAATTCTTGGTGTTCTTCCGTTTTTTCATGTGTACGGGATGACAGCTGTAATGAATTTAAGTATTATGCAAGGATATAAAATGGTGCTTATTCCGAAGTTTGATATGAAAATGGTTTTTGAAGCAATTAAGAAACATAAAGTTACACTATTTCCAGGAGCACCAACCATTTATATTGCTCTATTAAATAGTCCTCTTTTAAAAGAATATGATATTTCTTCAATTCAGGCTTGTATTAGTGGTTCTGCACCGCTTCCTGTAGAAGTGCAGGAGGAGTTTGAGAGAGTTACAGGTGGTAAATTAGTAGAAGGTTATGGATTAACGGAGTCATCACCAGTTACACATGGGAATTTTTTGTGGGAAAAGCGTGTGCCGGGAAGTATTGGGGTACCGTGGCCGGATACAGAGGCAATCATCATGTCACTTGAAACAGGAGAGTCATTACCTCCAGGTGAAATAGGTGAAATTGTTGTAAAGGGCCCACAAATTATGAAAGGGTATTGGAATAAGCCAGAAGAAACGGCAGCTGTACTGCAAGATGGCTGGCTCCATACAGGTGATGTAGGATACATGGATGAGGATGGCTTTTTCTATGTGAAAGATCGTAAGAAAGATATGATCGTTGCTAGTGGCTTTAACGTATATCCTCGTGAAGTAGAAGAAGTGTTATATGAACACGAAAAGGTGCAAGAAGTGGTAACAATCGGTGTTCCTGATCCATATCGAGGGGAAACTGTAAAAGCGTTTGTTGTTTTGAAAGAAGGCGCTGAGTGTTCTGAAGAAGAATTAGATCAGTTTGCACGTAAATATTTAGCAGCTTACAAAGTTCCGAAGGTATATGAGTTTAGAAGTGAGTTGCCGAAGACGACAGTCGGAAAAATTTTACGTCGTGTCCTAATAGATGAAGAGAAGAGAAAGAATGAGGATGAGCAAACGGGCTAAGGCCCTTTCTTTTTGAAAAAATAGGATTGACACTTTTCTAAATAGTCAGTATTATAAGAATATGAATGACTATTCATTCAGTCATCTTCTTGAAGGGGACAGTAAAGTGAAGAAAAATAGACCGAAATACAATCAGATTATTGATGCTGCAGTCATTGTGATTGCGGAGAATGGATACCATCAAGCGCAAGTTTCTAAAATTGCAAAGCAAGCTGGGGTAGCTGATGGCACGATTTATTTATATTTTAAAAATAAAGAAGATATATTAATATCCTTATTCCAAGAGAAGATGGGAGAATTTGTTGAAACAATTCGTCAAAAAATAGCAGGAATTGAAAGCGCTGTAGCGAAGTTATTCATGTTGGTAGAAACGCACTTCTTGCTGTTGTCACAAAATGATCCTCTTGCTATCGTTACGCAATTAGAGCTAAGGCAGTCCAATCAAGACTTGCGCCTTAAAATAAATGAAGTATTAAAAGGCTACTTACAAGTTATGGATGAGATTTTAGAGACAGGTATAAAGCAAGGTGAATTTCAAGCGGATTTAAACGTTCGCGTGGCAAGACAAATGATCTTTGGAACAGTAGATGAAGTTGTGACCAATTGGGTAATGAGCGATCATAAGTATGATCTGGTCGCACTTTCAAAAACGGTACATGGGCTACTTATTGCAGCTTGTGGTTATCGTCAATAATGGGAGGGATCATGTTGAAATTCCTATCTGTAAAAGTTGAAGATCATATCGCGGTGGCGACGTTAAATCATGCGCCAGCTAATGCGATGTCTTCACAAGTTATGCATGATGTTACTGAATTAATCGATCAAGTGGAAAAGGATGATAACATTCGTGTTGTTGTTTTACATGGTGAAGGACGCTTCTTCTCAGCAGGGGCAGATATTAAAGAATTTACATCTGTTACTGAAGCGAAGCAAGCAACAGAGTTAGCACAGCTTGGACAAGTTACGTTTGAGCGTGTTGAAAAATGCTCAAAACCAGTTATTGCGGCAATTCATGGAGCGGCACTTGGCGGCGGCCTTGAGTTTGCTATGTCTTGCCACATGCGCTTTGTAACTGAAAGTACAAAGCTTGGTTTACCTGAATTAACACTTGGATTAATTCCTGGTTTTGCAGGTACACAGCGCTTACCACGTTATGTTGGTAAAGCGAAAGCTTGTGAAATGATGTTAACAAGTACACCAATTACTGGTGCAGAAGCATTACAATGGGGACTTGTTAACGGAGTGTTTTCTGAAGAATCCATTTTAGAAGATACGCTTAAAATTGCAAAACAGATTGCTGGAAAAAGCCCAGCAACAACTCGTGCTGTGCTAGAGTTATTACAAACGACAAAATCGTCTCATTATTATGAAGGTGTACAGCGTGAATCACAGATTTTTGGTGAAGTATTTACGAGTGAAGATGGAAGAGAAGGCGTAGCAGCGTTTTTAGAAAAACGTAAGCCTTCATTTAGTGGTAGGTAGTCCAATTATTTTTTTAATAAAAATTAACAGAATTTTAAAATTGATAGAATCTTTCTGAAAAATAAGGGGGTAAATGGAATGAACATCTACGTACTCATGAAACGAACATTTGACACAGAAGAAAAAATCGTAATTAAAAACGGTGCAATTTACGATGGCGAAGCGGAATTCATCATCAACCCTTACGATGAATATGCGATTGAAGAAGCGATTCAAGTAAGAGATGCACAAGGTGGAGAAGTTACTGTTATAACAGTTGGTGGCGAGGATAGTGAAAAAGAACTTCGCACAGCATTAGCGATGGGCTGCGATAAAGCGGTACTAATTAACATTGAAGATGATGTTGAGAATGGTGACCAATTTACAACAGCAAAAGTGCTCGCTGAATATTTAAAAGATAAAGAAATCGATTTAATTTTAGGCGGGAACGTTGCGATTGACGGTGCATCTGGACAAGTTGGTCCACGAGTAGCTGAAGCGTTAAATATCCCATACGTAACGACGATTACGAAGCTTGAAATTGATGGTACAAATGTGAAGATTGAGCGTGATGTTGAAGGGGATACAGAAGTAATTGAATCATCATTACCTCTTCTAGTAACAGCGCAACAAGGTTTAAATGAACCGCGTTATCCATCACTTCCAGGTATTATGAAAGCGAAGAAGAAGCCACTAGAAGAAGTAGAATTAGATGATTTAGATTTAGAAGAAGATGATGTGGAAGCAAAAACAAAAACAATTGAAATCTATTTGCCTCCTAAGAAAGATGCAGGAAAAGTGTTACAAGGCGAGCTGCAAGATCAAGTAAAAGAACTTGTATCGTTGCTCCATACAGAAGCGAAAGTAATCTAATAAAATACGAAATTATATATGCAGGAGGGAAAATCTATGGCTCGTAAAGTATTAGTAATGGGTGAAGTTCGTGATGGATCGCTACGTAACGTTTCGTTTGAAGCGGTAGCAGCAGCAAAAACAATTGCAGAAGGCGGTGAAGTGGTAGGTCTTCTAGTTGGAGACAGCGTTGCCTCTTTTGCAAATGAATTGATTCATTACGGTGCAGATCGCGTTGTGACAGTTGAAAATGATAAATTAAAATCATATACATCTGATGGATATGCACAAGCGTTTTTAGCTGTATATGCTGAAGAAAAGCCAGAAGGCATTGTATTTGGACATACGGCACTTGGTAAAGATTTATCACCAAAATTAGCAGCGAAATTAGAAGCTGGTTTAATTTCTGACGTAACGGCTTTAGAAGTTGAAGGTGGAAATGTTATCTTCACTCGTCCGATTTACTCTGGTAAAGCATTTGAGAAGAAGATCGTAACAGATGGTATATTATTTGCGACAGTGCGTCCAAATAACATTGCAACTCTTGAAAAAGACGAGTCTCGCACAGCTGACGTGTCTTCTATTACAGTTGATGTGAAAGATTTACGTACAATCATTCAAGATGTTGTCCGTAAAACTGCAGAAGGTGTTGATCTTTCTGAAGCGAAAGTTATTATAGCTGGTGGACGTGGTGTGAAGAGTGAAGAAGGATTTAAACCGTTAAAAGAATTAGCTGACGTACTAGGCGGCGCTGTTGGAGCATCTCGTGGTGCTTGTGATGCTGAGTACTGTGATTATTCATTACAAATTGGTCAAACAGGTAAAGTTGTTACACCAGACCTATACATTGCATGCGGGATTTCTGGTGCGATTCAGCATTTAGCTGGTATGTCTAATTCAAAAATAATTGTTGCGATTAATAAAGATCCAGAAGCTAGTATCTTCAAAGTAGCTGACTATGGTATTGTCGGTGATCTGTTTGAAGTATTACCTCTTTTAACAGAAGAGTTTAAAAAGTTAAAAGTACATTCATGATTTGAGTACCCTTGAGTTCCAAGTGAAGTACCCCTATATATAGAAAAAGATGAGAGATCCCCTGTCTCTCATCTTTTTAGTATTTCATCCATATTTTTATATAGTATAAAGGAACATTTTTTTGTTACAATACATAACGATACATAATATTCGCCACGTATAAAAGTTAATGATATACTCTTGGTAGAATATACTTGAAGGAGGAAATAAAATGGCAATTATAAATGCAAATGACCAAAGCTTCGCAGCTGAAACTAGCGAAGGTGTTGTACTATTAGATTTCTGGGCGCCTTGGTGCGGACCTTGTAAAATGATCGCTCCTGTATTAGAGGAAATCGATTCAGAGTTAGGCGAGAAAGTAAAAGTAGTAAAAGTGGACGTTGATGAAAACCAAGAAACTGCTCGTCAATTCGAAGTAATGAGCATTCCAGCTCTTTTCGTATTAAAAGACGGTAAAGTGGTTGATCAAGCGTTAGGATATAAACCGAAAGAAGCGTTAGTAGAATTAGTTTCTAAACACTTCTAAAATAAAGAAGCTACCATTTGGTAGCTTTTTTTATTTTCTTTTTTACAACCTTTCCGTTACAATAAAAGAACGTATGTTGGGTGTTTTGGCATAGTATGTTTTTATGTGAAAATAAAAATGATAAGCATGTAGAAATGGAGGGAGACGAGTGCACGAGCATTTAAAAGAGAAGTTAGCAATTTTGCCCGATCAACCTGGTTGTTATTTAATGAAGGATAAGCAGGGAACGGTTATATATGTCGGAAAAGCAAAGGTACTCAAAAATCGTGTGCGCTCGTACTTTACTGGTTCGCATGATGGGAAAACACTTCGGCTTGTTGGAGAAATTGTTGATTTTGAATATATTGTGACTTCCTCAAATTTGGAGGCTCTTATTTTAGAGTTAAATTTAATAAAAAAATATGATCCAAAATATAATATTCAATTAAAAGATGATAAAACATATCCTTTCATTAAAATTACAGCTGAAAAACAGCCGCGCTTACTCATTACGCGAAATGTAAAAAAGGATAAAGGAAAGTACTTTGGGCCTTATCCAAATGCGCAATCGGCACATGAAACAAAGAAATTATTAGATCGTATGTATCCACTTCGTAAATGTTCAAATATGCCAGATAAAGTTTGCTTGTATTATCATATGGGTCAATGTTTAGCACCTTGTGTGAAAGAAGTAACGGATGAGCAAAACAAAGAAATTGTTGATGAAATTATTAAATTCTTAAACGGTGGGCATAAAGAAATTCGTTCAGAATTAGAAACGAAGATGTATGAGGCTTCAGAAAAGCTAGAATTTGAACGGGCGAAAGAGTTGCGAGATCAAATTGCTCATATTGATGCAATTATGGAAAAGCAAAAGATGATTATGAGTGATTTAGTGGATCGTGATGTGTTTGGATATGCAGTTGATAAAGGGTGGATGTGTGTTCAAGTTTTCTTCGTTCGAAAAGGAAAGCTAATTGAACGTGATGTTTCTATGTTTCCGATTTATGATGAACCAGAAGAGGGATTTTTAACTTTTATCGGTCAATTTTATGAAAACAGTAGTCATTTCAAGCCGAAGGAAATTGTTGTTCCAGGAAGTATAGATTCAGAATTAGTAGAGCGCTTTTTAGAAGTTGAAGCGACACAGCCGAAGCGTGGGAAGAAAAAAGATCTTGTGGAATTAGCAAATAAAAATGCGAAAATTGCACTAGAAGAGAAATTTCACTTAATTGAACGTGATGAAGAACGGACGATTAAAGCTGTTGATAATCTAGGGAAGCAACTAGGGATTGAAACACCATATCGTATTGAAGCGTTTGATAATTCAAATATTCAAGGAACAAATCCTGTTTCAGCAATGATTGCTTTTATCGATGGGAAACCAGCGAAGAAAGAATATCGGAAATATAAAATTAAAACGGTTCAAGGTCCTGATGATTACGAATCTATGAGGGAAGTTGTAAGACGCCGTTATACGAGGGCGCTTAAAGAGAATTTACCTTTACCAGATTTAATCATTATTGATGGTGGAAAAGGCCATCTGGCCGCTACAAGTGATGTTCTGGAGAATGAACTCGGATTATATATTCCGATGGCAGGGCTTGTAAAAGATGACAAACATAAAACATCACATTTAATTATTGGAGCTCCGCCTGAACCTGTGATGCTTGAGAGGAATAGCCAAGAATTTTATTTATTGCAACGCATTCAAGATGAAGTGCATAGATTTGCAATTACATTCCATCGCCAGTTGCACGGGAAATCGGTCATTCAATCAGCATTGGATGATATTCCAGGAATCGGCGATAAACGAAAAAAGGTATTGCTAAAACATTTTGGTTCATTAAAAAAGATGAAAGAAGCTTCCATATCGGAATTTGTCGAAGCAGGTATGCCGAAAAATGTTGCAGAGATGATTTATACTTATTTAACAGATAAGAAGACGTTGTAGTTTACAACGTCTTCTGTTTTTTGGTATAATTTCTGAAGATTTAAAATAAACACACCTAAATGAATATACAAAAAAGTCAACTAAACTTATATGTCTAGTTGACTGTAAGTAGATGCTACACTTCAATGAGATCTTTTATATCCCATTTAACAAGAAATGTAATAGAGTCTGAACGCTTTTTCTGTTCCTCATAGGACTCTGCAACGACGTTTCTTTGTCTTTGAATTTGCTCGGCGATAAATCCAGCTTCTAATTGATAAGATGAATGTCTTTTTTGTTTTTGACGCTCAGTAATAAGTGTACCTTTAAGTTGAAACTGCATTTCACGACGTTTATGTTCAATGATACTTAAAGTGCCCCAACCAGCTTTTTCAAAAAACTGAATGACTTCTTCAATTGTTTCTAGCGGATATTTTCTCGCAAGGTTTCTACCAGCCCAGTATAAAATACCATCTAAATCGTTACCAATTAAATCAGGTAGTAATTCTTCACGTAGCAATTCATAAGCGAAGGCGTTCAATGAAACATCTTCTAAAGATGTTATATCGATTGTATTTTTGCTCACAATATTCCCCTCTTTCTATAGGGATTATTATATAACATTTTTCATTTATAAAAATAGATTTTTCTTTGGGGAAATCTGAATATATAAGAAAAAAAAAGAATTGGCAAATTATATGCAAATTATGTGCAAATTATGTATACGTTTTCTTGACGCTTCGACAAAAATAGGGGTAAAATGAACTTGTTATCAAATTATGCTGAAATATTTCGAATAATTTTTTCGGTTTTTCTTATGCCAATAGTGAAAAAACATTATTGTTGTAAATTAATCTGAAAACAGCAGTCAAACATTCAAGGGGGTAATGGGGACATGAAAGGCCGCGAGTATACGTTTCGTAAGTGGCACTCATTAATGGGGGTCATTCCGGTTGGTGTCTTTTTGACGCAACATTTAATTGTAAACAACTTTGCAACAAGGGGAGCAGAGGCTTTTAACAAAGCTGCAGGCTTTATGGAGCTCCTTCCATTCCGGTATGCGCTAGAAATTTTCATCATCTTTTTACCTATACTGTACCATGCTATATATGGCTTATATATTGCATTTACAGCTAAGAACAATGCGGTATCTTACGGCTATTTCCGTAACTGGATGTTCGTCTTCCAACGAATTTCAGGTATCGTTACGCTGATCTTCATTTCTTGGCACGTCTGGGAAACTCGTATTCAAGCATTGTTAGGTAAAGAGGTAAACTATGATATGATGGCAGATATTTTAAACAACCCATTTATGTTTGGTTTCTATTTAGTTGGTGTTGTTTCAACAATTTTCCACTTTGCAAATGGACTATGGACATTCTGTATAAGCTGGGGAATTACAGTATCTCCACGTTCACAAAGAATCTCTACTTATGTAACATTAGCTATTTTCTTAGGTCTATCTTATGTAGGTGTGAGTGCATTATTAGCGTTCATCGATCCACAGCTAGCAAACCAGTAAGGAGTGGGAGAGCATGAAAGGGAAACTTATAGTAGTCGGCGGTGGCTTGGCCGGCTTAATGGCAACGATTAAAGCGGCAGAAGCAGGAGTAAATGTTGAACTATTTTCTTTAGTACCAGTAAAACGTTCACATTCTGTATGTGCCCAAGGTGGAATTAACGGTGCCGTAAATACAAAAGGTGAAGGGGATTCTCCATGGATCCACTTTGACGATACAATTTATGGTGGGGACTTCTTAGCGAACCAACCACCAGTTAAAGCGATGTGTGATGCAGCACCTGGTATTATTCATTTAATGGACCGCATGGGTGTTATGTTCAACCGTACGGAAGAAGGACTTCTGGATTTCCGTCGTTTCGGTGGAACACAACATCACCGTACAGCATTTGCTGGCGCAACAACTGGTCAACAATTACTATATGCATTAGATGAGCAAGTACGTCGTCATGAAGTAGCAGGACTTGTAACGAAATATGAAGGTTGGGATTTCTTACGAGCTGTTGTAGATGATGAAGGTGTGTGCCGAGGAATCGTCGCGCAAGACTTACAAACTATGGAGATAAAAAGTTTCCAAGCTGATGCCGTGATTATGGCAACAGGGGGCCCTGGTATCATCTTTGGAAAATCAACAAACTCTATTATTAATACAGGTACAGCAGCGTCTGCTGTATATCAACAAGGTGCATATTATGCGAACGGTGAGTTCATTCAAATTCATCCAACGGCAATTCCTGGAGACGATAAGTTACGTCTTATGAGTGAATCTGCACGTGGTGAAGGTGGACGTGTTTGGACGTATAAAGATGGTAAGCCATGGTACTTCTTAGAAGAAAAATATCCAGCTTACGGAAACCTTGTACCTCGTGATATTGCAACGCGTGAAATCTTTGATGTTTGCGTAGAGCAAAAACTAGGTATTAACGGTGAAAACATGGTGTACTTAGATCTTTCTCATAAAGATCCGAAAGAACTAGATATTAAACTTGGTGGAATTATTGAAATCTATGAGAAATTTACAGGTGATGATCCTCGTAAACTACCAATGAAAATCTTCCCAGCAGTTCACTATTCAATGGGCGGATTATGGGTTGATTATAAGCAAATGACAAGTATTCCAGGTTTATTTGCAGCAGGTGAGTGTGATTATTCTATGCACGGTGGTAACCGCCTTGGTGCGAACTCATTATTATCAGCAATTTACGGTGGTATGGTAGCAGGACCGAACGCAATTGAGTATATGAAAGGTCTTTCTAAATCATCTGATGCTGTTTCATCTACTGTATATGAGCAAAATGAATTAATTGAAACAGAGAAATTTAACAATATTTTAATGCTTGATGGTAACGAAAATGCATATGTTCTTCATAAAGAGCTTGGAGAATGGATGACAGATAACGTTACAGTAGTTCGTGAAAATAAAAAGTTACTAGAAACTGATGCGAAAATTGAAGAGTTAATGGCGCGTTACAAACGCATTAACATTAACGATACAGCAAGATGGAGTAACCAGGGTGCTTCATTTACACGCCAACTTGCAAATATGTTCGAGTTAGCACGTGTTATTACAATTGGCGCATATAACCGTAATGAAAGCCGCGGAGCGCATTACAAACCAGAATTCCCAAATCGTGATGATGCAAACTTCTTAAAAACTACGATGGCGAAATTTGAGGGAGAAGGAAAGGCACCAGCATTCCATTACGAAGAAGTGGATGTTTCATTAATTAAACCACGTAAACGTGACTATTCCTCAAAACATGATGTAGCTGCTAAGGGTGAAGAGAAGGGGGATAAACAACATGTCTGAGAAAACAATCCGCCTCATCATTACGAGACAAGATGGCCCAGATGCACAAGAGTTTGACCAAGAGTTTGAAATTCCATATCGTCCTAATATGAATATTATTTCGGCGCTTATGGAAATTCGCCGTAATCCTGTCGACTCAAAAGGGAACCAAACAACTCCGATTGCATGGGATATGAACTGCTTAGAGGAAGTATGTGGAGCATGTTCGATGGTGATTAACGGAAAACCACGTCAATCATGTACAGCCCTTATTGACCAGTTAGAGCAACCAATTCGCTTAAAGCCGATGAAGACATTCCCGATTGTACGTGATTTACAAGTTGACCGTAGCCGTATGTTTAACGCGTTAAAACGTGTTAAAGCTTGGATTCCAATCGACGGTACGTACGACCTAGGACCAGGTCCAAGAATGCCAGAGAAAAAGCGTCAATGGGCATATGAACTTTCGAAATGTATGACATGTGGTGTTTGCTTAGAGTCATGTCCGAACGTAAACAGTAAGTCTGACTTTATTGGTCCAGCACCGCTTTCACAAGCACGTTTATTTAACTCGCATCCAACTGGTGAAATGCATAAAGCAGATCGCTTACGTGCAATTATGGGTGATGGAGGACTTGCAAACTGTGGTAACTCTCAAAACTGTGTGCAATCATGTCCGAAAGGTATTCCATTAACAACTTCAATTGCAGCATTAAACCGTGATACAACAATTCAATCGTTCAAAGATTTCTTTGGTAGCGACAATAACTATTAATAAATATTGCCTCTTCATGTTGAAGAGGCAATATTTATAACTTTATATTTCTGTTTATTCAGTTTATTTTAAGGGCGAAAAGGAGAGGGAACGATGAAGAGAATTTCTTATATTGAAGACTTTGAGCAATGGGAAAGTGGTTTTTCATTTTATAATCCTGTCAAAGTTCGTTTTGGTGAAGTAGATATGTTTGGACATGTAAATAATGTCGTTGCTTTTACATATTTTGAAGAAGCGCGTATCGCATTGTTTAAAGAACTCGGATTTATGCAAGAATGGACACATGAATCATCAGAAACGATGATAGTCGTCGCAGATCTACAATGCAATTTTATTAAACAAATTTATTTTGATGAGCAGTTGAAAGTATATGTAAAGGCGGGAGCGGTTGGGAATTCCTCTTTAGATTTACACTATATGGTCAAAAATGCAGAAGGAGAAGTTTGTTTAGTTGGACGCGGTATGATGGTCCAAGCATCGAAAAAAACTGGAAGAGGCGAACCGTGGCCTGAGGAATGGAAGGAATTGCTATTATAATAGAATAAAAGAAAAATAAGAGAGCGAATCGCTCTCTTATTTTTTGTCCTCCATCGCCTCTTCTAATGTTAGGTGGTGCTTATATATGTATGTGGCGTATGGATTACCGACGTAGCGTAAGTGCCACGGTTCATATGCATACTCTGTTGTTTTTGTTTTATCCTCTAAATAACGAATGACAAATCCGAA
This sequence comes from Bacillus sp. 41-22, assembly GCF_025809295.1. NCBI lineage: Bacteria > Bacillati > Bacillota > Bacilli > Caryophanales > Bacillaceae > Bacillus > Bacillus sp. 41-22. Next base: position 4,337,348 of record NZ_CP084035.1, on the reverse strand, counting down.
CTCATGGGCATGTTCTGCAACCCATTTTCCTTCTGCTGTCTCTCCGAAGATTGGTTCTAATTGGAATTTAGCAGATTTTGAGCTAATATCCATTGCTAGACCGGTTTGATGCTCACTTGTTCCAGGAATTGCACTTACCGAATCAGCCTCAGCTTTTCCTTGGCGTTTAATATATGTATTATGTAATGACTGTTGGCGTTTGTAAGAACGGTAACCTGAAACTGCTGTAAGTTCTAAACCTTCTTCTTTCGCTGCTTGGAACATTTTTTCAAGAGCGTCTGCAGCATCTTTGCGAAGTAATGTTTTCTCTTTATCTTTTGGACTAGTAAATGGTACGTTCGGTTTCGTCAAATCTTCTGGAATGTACCCATCTGGTAATTTACGATGTTTATTGACTAATACAAGAGCAGAATCTGGATTTGTTACAACGGAAAAATTATCATCTAGTTTCTTTGCATTATGATCAGCTTTTTGAAAAGCAGGAATCTCTTCTTTTTGGTGGTTATTATGTTTTTGATTTTCGACAGCTTTCGCTTCGTTTTGTAGTGGTGATTTAGAACCAAAGTAAACGAAAGATGTGATACCGATTACAATAGTAGCGGCAGAAATAATTATTATTTTTTTCATGATGCCCTGTAATCACAGTCCTTTCTTAATAAAATATGTATCGTTTTTATTATAAGTCTAGTTTGTTGAAAAAGAAATATAAGAGTCGTAACGTAATAGAAATGCAAAGAAAATGTCAGAAAATGTGTAAAAATGTAGTATTTTTTCATATAATTCATTTCTTATCTTTCATGAAGTTCATTTTTTATGTAATATATGTATATAAGAAGATGTAGCGATTATTGAGAATAAAAGACCTCTGGTATAGACTAGGAGTGGATGGGAATGGATTTTGCAACAATTATTGGAATCATTTTAGGAGTATTAGCGGTAGTCGTAGGGATGGTCGTCAAGGGCGCTGACATAACAGCCTTACTAAATCCTGCCGCAGCACTAATTATTTTCGTCGGTACATTTGCTGCAGTGTGTATTGCATTTCCGATGAATCAACTAAAAAGAGTTCCAAAATTATTTAAAGTTCTTTTTGGTTCAAATAAAAAAGATTTAAGTTATGAACAATTGCTAGAATTATTTGTTCATTGGACATCTGAGAGTAGAAAATACGGTATTTTGTCTTTAGAGCAACAATTAGATGAAATTGAAGATGAATTTCTTTTGCGTGGTATGAAATTTGTTATTGATGGTGTATCTGCAGAGGATTTAGAACAAATTTTAGAAGCCGAATTAGAAGCGATTGAAGAGAGACATGCAAAAGGGGCTGCTATTTTCTCGCAAGCTGGTACATATGCACCTACACTAGGGGTTTTAGGTGCTGTTATTGGTCTTGTAGCTGCACTTGGAAATTTAACTGATATTGAAAAGCTAGGGCATGCTATTTCAGGTGCGTTTATTGCAACGATTTTCGGTATTTTTTCAGGTTACGTATTATGGCATCCGTTTGCAAATAAATTAAAGCAAAAGTCTGCTGCTGAATTAGAGAAGAAACGTTTAATTATTGATTGTTTATTAATGTTACAAGAAGGTACATATCCGTTTATTATGAAGAACCGCATTTTAGGTGCACTTTCTGCAACTGAGCGTAAAAAGCTAGAAAAAGGAGCAGAAAAAAATGCGGAGTAAGAAAAATAGAAGAGGTAAAAAGAAAAAACATGATGAGCATATTGATGAAACTTGGTTAATTCCGTATTCTGATATGCTAACTTTGTTGTTTGCACTGTTTATTGTTTTATTTGCAATGAGTAGTATAGATGCTGCGAAATTTAAACAGATGGCAGTTGCTTTTCGAAGTGAGTTAGCCGGTGGAACAGGAAATAAAGAATTTTTAAGTGATCAAAAACCAAATGAGGAAAAAGAATTATCAGCAAGTAGCCTTGAGGCAGAACAAGCAAAAAAACAAGCGGAAGATAGAGCTAAAGAAAAAAAAGAAATGGATGAGTTGAAAGCATTACAAAAAAAGATTGATCAATATATTAATGAGAAACAACTATCCTCTTCTTTTCAAACTAAGTTAACTGAAAAAGGATTAATGTTAACGATATTAGAAAATGTACTATTTGATTCAGGAAAAGCAGATGTGAAGTTGGAATCGTTAGGGATTGCAAAAGAGATGTCTAACCTACTTGTTTCAGCATCACCTCGTGAAATTACAGTGTCGGGTCATACAGATACGGTTCCTATCGCAAATGCTCAGTTTGCATCAAACTGGGAGTTAAGTACACAGCGTGCAGTTAATTTTATGCAGGTGTTACTCCAAAATAAAGAATTGCAACCAGAAAAATTTAGTGCAGTTGGTTATGGAGAATACCGTTCAATTGCACCAAATGATACGCCAGAAGGAAAAGCGAAAAATAGACGTGTAGAAGTATTTATTTTACCTTTAACAAGAAATATGCAATAAAAGAGGATGGCGAAGGCCATCCTCTTTGTTATTTTGCATCAAATGATTTTAAATTGTCACGACGGATTTTGTCTTTTTCTGCATCTGATTTTTTGAAATTATAGTCATATAGAGCACCTTCCCAATCACCGTACATTGGATTAGGGAAAATGATGAATTTCTCACCAAATTGTGCTTTTGATTCTGCTACTGTTTCATTGCGATCTTTCACAGATTTTCCATCAAAACCAGTGAAATCAGATAAGTTGTCACCGAAGAATAGGACGATGTCATGTGTTTGAGAAACAAGTTCACGACGCTTTTCTTTCCCTTTTTCTTTCGGGTCCTGTAGTAATATATGTTCTTTCGTCGCTTGAGGAGCACCTACGCGCTCAAGGTTTTTAATTGTTGCATCTAGTTGATTTGTTTTACGATTTGAGATGTAGTAAATATCTACACCTTTAGACTCTGTATATTTTAAGAAATCAATAGCGCCTGGAAGAGCTTCAGCTTCAGCCTTATTAATCCAATCGTCCCATTTATAAGGATAGCCTTTTCCTGTTTTTACGCTCATTGCTTGATGGGGACTGTTATCTAAAACAGTTTCATCTAGATCAAGTACGATAGCAGGTTTTTTTTCTGTCCCTTTTGCAAGAGCTGCATCAAGCTTTAATTGACCAATATTGTAGCCTTGGTAGTAAAGTGCTTTCGTTTCGCCAGCTGTTTGATACCATAAATCGGCCATCAATTGCTGGTCTGTTAATTGTACTTTCTCTTCTTTTGCCACTGTTTTCTCAGCTGTTCCTGAACATGCTACAAGCGATGTGGAAAGAACGGCTATAGATAATAAACTGGTAATACCCCTCTTCATCTTCATATGTATCCTCCTCGATGTTAGAAAATCATCTTATATTATATATTAAAATATAAAAATTTTTTTATGAACATTTGCATATTGTCTTTTGTATATATAGTAGTATGTCCTATATTAGAAAGATGGGAAAAATAACAAAAAGTGATTTGACATGTTTTATTGTCGAAATGACAATTATAATTGACAAATATATCTTTGTTATTTACAATTTTAACTAAATAAAACAAATGGTGGATGGGGGATCATGATACGTATAAAAGATTGAAATATAGTACTATATTTTATTTCGAACAATCATAGTCTTTAATAGAGAGTACGAATGATACTAAAGGGGAGGCTTTATACATTGAGTTTACAAATTCAAAACTTAACAAAAATATTAGGAGAATCTAAAGCGGTTAATGGTTTGCAAATCTCGTTACCGAAAGGTGAAGTGTTAGGGTTACTTGGCCGAAATGGTGCAGGGAAAACAACGACAATTAAAATGTTACTAGGTTTATTAACGCCAAATGAAGGTTCTATTACGTGGGATGGAAAATCATTTGGTGATAGCGGGGTAACAATTGGATATTTACCAGAAGAAAGAGGCTTATATACAAAAAGTAGAGTAATAGACCAGTTGCGATATTTTGGTAGATTAGAAGGAATGACGAAAAAAGAAGTGGATCTTGCAATTGATTACTGGTTAGAGCGCTTAGCAATCCCAGAATATAAATTCAAAACAGCAGGAGAACTTTCGAAAGGGAACCAGCAAAAAATTCAATTGATTGCTGCTCTTCTTCATGATCCAGAACTTCTTATTTTGGATGAACCATTTAGCGGACTTGATCCAGTTAATGCTGGAATGTTGGCTAGTATTATTGGAGAACAAGTACAGAGCGGAAAGACAATTATTTTATCTAGTCACCGTATGGAGCAAGTAGAGGCTTTTTGCCAACATGTATGTATTTTGAAAAAAGGTGAAGCGGTCGTAGAAGGACAATTAAGTGATATTAAGAAAGAATACGGTTTTCGTAATTTAACAATCGAAGATACAAAAGAGAATGAAAAAGGATTAGAAGCTATACATGTTTCATATGAAAAACAACAAGGCCTTCTTTATGTGAAAGTACAAGATGATGCAGAAGCTCTAAAGATTTTGCAACAATTGCAAGAACAAGGTGTTGGTTTACGACAATTTAAAATGTTAGAGCCGACGTTAAACGAAATCTTTGTAGAGAGGGCGAAATAAAGATGCGTAAATTTTCTCATGTATTTTCATTTTATTTTAAAGAAGCATTTTTATCTAAAAAATCATTAATTACGAGTGCGATTTTATTTTTGGTTGTGTTTGGGATTTTTGCATTTAATCATTTTACTTCAGGCGATGATAAAAATAAGGATAAAGATAAAATTGCAGTTGTAGTAGAGAGTTCCACATACAAAGTACAAAAAGAAGAGCTAAATAAGCTATTGCCATCAGCAAAAATAACGGTCGGTTCAAAAGATGATTTTGATAAACTACATAAGCAAGTAGAAGAGGGAGATTTAGATGGTCTATTCCATGTGACGGAAAAGGATGGGACTCCAGCAGTTACATATATGTATAATGGATTTCCAAGCCAAGCGACTTCTGCGATTATGGCGGGTTATTTAAAACAACAATATACGAAGGTGACGATTGCAAAAAATAATGTTTCACCAGAAATTGCGCAGCAATTACAAGCAGAAATTCAAGTGAAGCAAGAAGCGATAAAAGATCGTACATCTTCTTTCGGAATTGCATATTTCTTTACATTTGCTTTGTATATGTTTATTGTAGCTTTCGGAAATACAATCGCAATGAATATTGCATCTGAAAAGGCGTCACGTGTAATGGAAGTAATGCTTCCGAAAGTAAAGCCTCTTACGATGATGTATGCGAAAATTTTGGCGGTTGTTTCAACGGCGTTATTACAACTTGTAATATTGGCGTGTGGTTATCTTATTCCTTATTTGTTAGGTTGGGTCGATTTAGAAAGTGCTTCATTACTTGGCGTTCCAATTGACTTTACAAAATTAGATGCAAAGGTTATAAGTATGTTTCTTGTTTATTTCATTACGGGGTATTTACTTTATGCGATGATGTACGCTGCGGCTGGAGCTGTTGTGTCTAAGACAGAGGATTTACAAGCTGTATCTTTCCCGATAATGATTTTGATCATGGCTGCATTCTTCATTAGTATTAAATCATTAAGTGATCCAAATAGTACTATTGTTGTTGTAAGTTCGTATGTTCCGTTTTTCACACCGATGGTCACCTTCTCGCGGATTGTAGCCGGTGAAGCAGGTATGCTAGAGATTACGATAACATTAGTAGTTTTATTGGCGACAATTGGTATATTAAATGCTGTTACAAGCCGTATCTATGTAAACGGTGTAATGAATTACTCTGATAAAGTGAAGTTTAAAGATTTGGCGAAATTTATAAAGCGTCAATAATAGAGGGAAAGCATGATTTTCTAATGGAATCATGCTTTTTCTTTATGTATAAATTAAAAATAGTATATAATAATAAGAGTTGTCTTTTAATAGAATGAATAAAAAGGAGGGTGTGCAGATGGGAATTAGTAGTCGTTTTACAGTAGGTGTTCATATGTTAACGTTACTTGCAATAGATCGAAACTCTCGCTGTACCTCTGAATGGATTGCTGGTAGTGTGAATACAAATCCAGTTGTGATTCGTCGCATTACAGGAATGTTGAAGAGAGCAGGACTTGTTGATGTACAAGCTGGTAAAGGTGGTACGACACTTGCTCGTGATTTAGATGAAATTACATTACTTGATGTATATAAAGCTGTGGAAGTTGTAGAAGAAGGACATCTATTTTCTTTCCATGAAAATCCCAACATTGAATGTCCAGTAGGAGCTAATATTCAATCGGTATTAGAGATTATTTTAATACAATCGCAAGAAGCGATGGAAAACGTACTTGCAAATGTAACGGTGCAGCAATTAGTTACAAATTTAAAGTCGAAAATTAAAGAATAAAAAAAAGCGAGCTTCCTCATGATGAGGGCTCGCTTTTTTTATTCGGAAATATTGAAAGTTCTATTTTTCCGTATTTAAAATAAACTTTCCTACAACAGCTGCTACGATACCGCCAAAAATTGGGGCAACGATGAACACCCATAGTTGAGAAATTGCTTCTCCGCCAGCGAATAGAGCTGGTGCGATACTACGAGCTGGGTTAACAGATGTTCCAGTTAACGGAATACCTAATAAGTGAATTAATACTAATGTGAAACCAATTACTAGTCCAGCTAAAGAAGAACTTCCCTTTTTACCTGTTACAGCAACGATAACTAAAACAAATACGAAAGTTAAAATGAATTCAACTAAAAATGCTCCAGATAAACCAAGAGTTCCAAAACTATTTTGTCCTAAATTATCTAAAGGTAATTTAGCAGATCGTAAAATTGTTACTAACGTTGCAGTTCCTAATAAACCACCTAAAATTTGAGCTAATAAATAATAGCTAAGTTCCATAGCGTTCATTCTTTTGTTGATGAACATAGCGATTGATACTGCTGGGTTAATATGACATCCAGAAATTGTTCCAATGCTATATGCCATAGCCACGATAGATAATCCGAAAGCCATAGCGATACCTAATGTTCCAATTCCTTCAATTCCGCCACCAATGACAGCTACTCCAGTTCCGAATAATACAAGTACAAATGTACCAATAAATTCAGCAATTGCTTTTTTTAACATAATTTACCTCCTATTAATGCACATGAAAGGTATTATAACATAGATTTTAGTATAAACAGCTAATGAAATACTATTCTGATAAGGCGAAATAGGGAGATAATAAAAATAGATATGGTTCTATGAAGAAGAACCATATCTATTTTTATGCTGATTTTTTTTGTTTAATGACTGGAACAGAACGGTTTAAAACACTATTTACGATCATTCCTAGCATGATAATAATCATCCCAATCAGTGACAGCCCGCTAGGGAATGAACCATTTAAGAAAATAATCTCACCAAGCACAGTGAAGACCATCGTTCCAGCTTGTGTTGCTTCAACAGCTCCAAGTAAAGCAAGATTGTCTTTTGCTAAGTCAGTAGCAAAGAAAAATGTCATCGTTGCAATAACTCCGGAACATAATGCTAACAAAAATCCTTGCATCATTTGACTTGATGATGGAATACCGGTAGTGGAAAATCCGTATATACCAAGTAGGATTGTAATAGGGAGACTTCCGATTGCCATTCCTAATACACGTTGGAATGTATCAAGACGCCCGCCAACAAGTTCCATCATTTTTCGGTTACCGAACGGATATAAGAAAGCCGCTAATACGACAGGTAAAAATCCCGAGATGAACTGAGTCATTGTAATATGACCCGCTGCAGTCGCTTGCATACAAATTACACCAAGTAAAATAAATAATGCTACATATAAACTGCGAAGTGGAATTTTTCCACGTACAAGTTTTGTACCTGATTTCGTTTCTATTTTAACGAAAAATAATGGTGATAGTAGTAAACCTGCTAATATCGTAACTTGCCAAGTTCCAGCAACGAGCCAAGCTGGAGAAAAAACAGCTGCGAAACTTAATAAAGAATAGAAGCCGATGCCAGCGACCGAGCCCCACCCGATCCATACAAATGGATGTTTTTTTAATTCTGCCCATAAAGCTCCTAAGTTTTTGCGAAATAAAACGATAAGGAATAAAATAGGGAGAGCAAATAGAAAACGGAAGGAAGCAGTCCAAGCCCAGCTTGTTCCAGATACATTCATTGCTCTGTTAATAATAAAGGTTGCAGAAAAAAAGGCCGATGATAAAAGACCTAGTAATATTGCGCGCATGAAGTATGGCACTCCTTTCGGAATTGAGTATTTATGTATAGTATAATATACTTAAAGTTAATAAAAGTAAACTATTTTATATTTTAAGGTGGTTTTTATATATGAAAGAAAATGAAGATATGCAAACGAAAGAAGTAATTCAGCAAGTAGGTCAGCTATTAAGACAAATTCGAAATGAACAAAAATTAAGTTTAGAAGAATTAGCCCAAAAAACAGGGGTTAGTAAATTAACATTAGGGAAAATTGAGAGAGGCGAAACGAATCCAACGTTAGCTGTTATTTGGAAAATAACGAAAGGGTTATCGATTCCTTTATCGAGATTAATGGTTGTTGGAGAACCTGTAGCTGTTGCGCGCTGCGGAGAAGGATTTGCAGTAGATGTAGGACAAGCATGGCATTTAGAAACGATGTTCCGTTACACGAAAGAAACAGGGATGGAAATGCACCGTGCTTGTTTAAGAGCGAATAGTATATATGAACCGGAAGCTCATCATGAAGGAGCAATTGAGCTTGTAACAGTAATGAAAGGGAAAGTTTCTATTCAAGTTGAGAATGACGTATATGTGCTAAATGAGTTTGACTCCATTCAGTTTGAAGCTAATAAGAAACATAGTTATAAAAATGAAGAGGATGAAGTAGCGGTATTACATTTAACGATGAAATATTCTTCATGAAAAAATCCCCTATAGAAAAATCTATAGGGGATTTTTTATACGCTATGCTCAAATATATGAAAGAATGTTATTAGTAAGAGCGTGGCATAAGTAATAAACAAATAAAATAAACTAAAAACCCCGTCCCAAAACATAAAATAGCAATGACCCAAAGTATGCGAATGAGAGTAGAGCTAATATCAAAATATTCTCCTAAACCACCGCATATACCAAATAACATTTTATCAGTTTCGGATTTATATAACCTCTTCGACATATTATGATCCTCTCCTTTTTATATCACCGCTGTTATGTATGAGTGATACAGTGTACTTTTATTCTATATGGAAATTTATGAGAAGACCATTAGGTTATATTACATTTTTTTGTGAAAGGACAATACAGTGGATTAATTGTCTTAATTTTCAGTTGGTATTAAAATGAAAATGAGGGTGTGACGTATTTTCTAATATAAGGTGGGGAAATGGTAATGACATTATATTGGTTGACTAATGTAAAGCTTGAAACAGGTTATACATATGAAGAAGCGAAAATTTCACAAACGGAAACTGAGATATGCAGTCTTCTTATTGAAGATGGGCGAATTAAAAGAATTATAGCGGGAATCGCCCAAGAGGAAGGAACGTTAACTTTTGATGCTAATCGTTTATTAGTTTTACCAGCTTTTGAAGAGATGCATATTCATATTGATAAAACATATTATAGTGGGCCTTGGAAAGCTTGTATGCCAGCAGAAAATATTTTTACACGTTTTAATGAAGAAAAAACGATTTTACCAAAGCAATTAGCAACTGCTCAAGACAGGGCGGAAAATATGCTAGAGTTATTGCTTCGAAATGGCGCAACAAATATTAGAACGCATTGTAATGTGGATCCGGTTATTGGACTTCGTAATTTAGAGGCAACGTTAGCGGCTTTAGGAACATATAAAGATCGGTTGTCTGGTAGAATAGTTGCATTTCCGCAACATGGATTATTGCGAAGTAATTCTATGCAACTTGTGAAAGATGCGATGCGTATGGGCGCACAATTAGTTGGCGGAGTGGACCCAGCTACAGTAGATAATGATATTGAAAAATCATTATCTACGATTATGGACATTGCGGTAGAATTTAATGCGGATGTTGATATTCATTTGCACGATGCGAATAATCTTGGAACGTTTACAATGAAGAGATTAGCAAGTCTAACGGAAGAAGCAGGATGGCAAGGTCGTGTAACAATTAGTCATGCGCTTGGACTTGGTGGTGTTACTGATAAAGAAGCTGAAGAAGTGGCAGAAAGACTAGCAGCATTAAAGATTGATATCACTTCAACCGTTCCAATCGGTAAACAAGTAATCCCAATTCCATTATTAGATCGAAAAGGAGTTAAAGTTTCATTAGGAAATGATAGTATTACAGATCATTGGTCTCCGTTCGGCACAGGTGATATGCTTCAAAAGGCAAATCGATTGGCAGAACGATTTGGTTGGAGTGATGAAAGGTCTTTAGGGAAAGCTCTTCGTTTTATTACTGGAGGGAAAGAAACGTTAAATAATGAAGGAAAACGAGTGTGGCCGAATGTAGGGGATGAGGCAAGTTTTGTTTTAACGAATGCAACATGCGCCGCGGAAGCAGTGGCTCGTCAAACAGAGAAGCGTGTAGTTATGTATAAAGGGAATGTTGTTATAGGGGATTTAGATCAAGTGAAATCTGATAATCTTGTATAGAGGAATCGTTTAGATGTTTTTAGAAGGGTTCTAATTGTGAAAATAGAACCCTTCTTTTTTATTTAGTAGAAACAGGGAAGTACTATACTTCCTTATAAGGAAGCAAGAAGGGATGAAAAGTTTGGACAATCAACATAATCAAAATCATATTATGGGAACTTTGCAATGGTTTATTTTTTTATTAGCAAACTCAATCGCGCTACCAATTGTCGTTGGCGGATTATTTCATCTTACGACGGAAGAAGTATTTTATTTAATGCAGCGTACGTTTTTCGTAGTTGGTATATCTTCTTTTTTACAAGGATGGCTTGGACATAAGCTTCCGATTGCGGATGGACCAGCTGGATCTTGGGTTGGTGTATTTACCGTGCTTGCTTATGCAACTGTAGGGCAGGATCAATTACATAGTACATTGCAAATTTTAGAATTAGGAATGATGGTTGCGGGAGTTGTTTTAATAGGGCTAGGAGTAACGGGAGTTATCGGGCGTATTTTATTTTTATTTACGCCGCTCGTGACAGGGACGTTCTTACTTTTATTATGTTTACAATTAAGTGGTGTATTTTTAAAAGGAATGCTAGGAATTACAGCTACTGTTTCTCAAATTGATGGATTTACAGCATTAATTGCTTTTGGCATATTTTTATTCGTAGTCATACTCTCCAACTTCGGAAAAGGGTTTGTTAAAAGTTATGCGGTTTTAATAGGGTTAATTAGTGGCTGGATTATTTTTCTCATTGCAGGAAAAGTGACGATCCCATCTCAAGTAACTCATTTTGTGCAACTTCCACATATATTCGCGTGGGGAATTCCAAAATGGAATACAGGTATGGCTGTATCAAGTTTCGTTATGGTATGTATTTTAGTTTCAAATACAGTGGCAGCTATTATAGCAATTAATCAAGCTACCATTCATAAAGCGACTATTGAACAAAAACAGTTGAAGGATGGAACGTGGGTTGGAGGGATTTCACATATCATTTCCTCTGTATTTTCAACTGTAGGTGTCGTTCCGTTACCAGCAACGGCAGGGTTTATACGCTTAACAAAACAAAAATATATACGATCGTTCTTAATGGCATGTGCGTTACTAGTCGTAATGTCTCTTTTTCCAAGTATCATTCGTTACTTAGCGTCTTTACCATCCGCTGTCGCATCAGCCGTTTTAATGGCTTCGTTCGTACAGTTAATTGGAATTGGATTTAATAATATAAAACAAGTGCCAATCAGCGAAAGGAATGTAACGATTTTAGGAGTTGCTATATTATTTGGAAGTGGTGTTATGTTTTTACCGTCTGGAGCACTCCAATCCTTGCCGTCTGTGATGCAATATATATTCGGAAATGGTTTGTTCGTAGGTACAGTTGTCAGTATATTACTAGAACAAATATGGCGTACTGAAAAGTAAGTGGATAAAAAGAGTGTACGCACTGTATAAAAGTCTAAAATAACATAAGAAATAAAGCCCATTTTCATTCACCACCTGCACATTTCGTTCATACAATATCTTGACTAAATAAACACCCAACTTACACATATACAGCTCTGGCTTAAGCAAGGAGGGTTATACCAGTTGAAGGAAAAAGCGTATCAATCTAAACCGTTACTCACAAAGAGAGAAAGAGAAGTATTTGAATTACTGGTTCAAGATAAAACGACGAAGGAAATTGCAGGTGAACTGTTTATAAGTGAAAAAACAGTACGTAATCACATCTCAAACGCAATGCAAAAGCTAGGGGTTAAAGGACGTTCACAAGCAGTTGTTGAGCTTCTTCGTATGGGAGAGCTCGAACTATAAGAAAGCAGCCGACTTTTATACAAAAGGTCGGCTATTTTTCTGTTTGTTTCATGCTCCATATGAATGATAAGAATGTTTCATACATAAATAGGTAGTAAGGAGGGGATATGTTGAAAAGGGTATTATTAGTTTCAACAAGCGCTCATGATTTGAATGGACACCCGACTGGTTTGTGGCTGGAAGAGCTCGCAGCTCCTTATCATTTATTTAAAAAAGCTAAGTTCGATGTTGATATTGTGTCGATAAAAGGCGGGAGAGTACCAATTGATAGAGTGTCTATTCCGAATGGCATACCTCGTGAATTTAAGCATGTCGCTTCTTTATTGCAAAATACGAGGGCGATTTCAACTGTTCACTCTTCAGAGTATGATGCGGTATTATTTTGTGGTGGGCACGGGGCGATTGTAGATTTTCCAGGTAATCCATATGTAGCAAATTTAATTGAGAATATGTACAATAATAACCGGATCGTAGCGGCTGTTTGTCACGGGGTAAGTTCTTTAGTTGGTGTGAAAAATAAAGATGGCTCGTTTTTTGTTGCCGGTAAGCGTATAACAGGTTATACAAACGATGAAGAAAAAGCTGTACATTTAGAAAATCGAGTTCCGTTTTTGCTAGAAAGTAAGTTGAAAGAAGAAGGGGCTTTATTTTATGTAGCACCTAATTTCACGCCGCATGTTGTAGTAGGTTATTCCTTAGTTGTCGGTATTGGTTCGATGATATATGGGAAGTTGGCTGATCGTTATAGCGTAAAAAAACTATTGATTATTTCAATTATCATATTTGTAGCGGGTTCTATTATTGGATTTATGAATCAATCTTATGCGATTACCATTCTTGCAAGATTAGTGCAGGCGAGTGGGGGCGAGGCGTTTATTGCGCTTAGTATGATTGCAGTGGCAAAATTAGTTGCTCCTGCTAAGAAGCCTGGTGCATTAGCGATGATTAGTTCTTCTATTGCATTAGCAATAGGCATTGGTCCTTTAGTTGGCGGGGCTATTACAAATACATTAGGGTGGCCATATTTATTTTTATTTATGGCTATTTCAGTAGTTGGGATTTTCTTGCTTATAAAATTTATGCCAGAAGAAGCGCAGCATACGGATGAAGCGTTTCATTTTGATTACATTGGAGCGGCGTTATTATTTGCATTCATTACGACTGTTTTATTAGGTGTCAATATTAATAGTTGGCTATTTGTGTTATCGGTAGCTTTCTTATTTTTATTCACGGTTCGTATGAAGAACGCGGAGCATCCATTTATTGATATTGAGTTATTTTCGAACAAACCATTTCTTCGTTTAATAGCGGTCGGGTTTATAATTAATGTGGCGTTATGTGCTAGTCTATTATTATTGCCATCACTGTTAGGAAGAGTGCACGGATTGTCGCCATTCGTTATCGGAATTGCATTGTTTGTTGCATCACTCTTTGGTATTGTATCTAGTTTTATTACGGGGAAGATTGTCCCTTCGTTTGGAAATGTGAATATGATTTATGTAGCGTCTGTCATTATGATCGTTGGCTTTTTAATTTTAGGGCTTATTCCGAACGGGAACTTAATCATTATTTTAGTGGCGGTTATTTTAACATTTATGAGTTATTCAGCTATTCAAGTATCATTAAACACATTTATACCGAAAACATTACATCCAGCTAAAGTTGGAGTCGGTCTTGGTTTATATAATTTAATTAACTTTTTCGGTATGGCATTTGGACCAGCTGTAGCGAGCAAAGTTATGGAAGCTACAAATAGTTATCGTTTGAATTTTATTTTAATCATCATTTTAATTTCTGCTCATTTCTTCTTATTAATAGGAATGTCTTCTTTCCAAAAAAAGATGGAGCAATAAAGTGAAACTTTAATTAGTGGGGGGCATCCCCCACTAATTATTAGCCTACACCAATCGGACTTTTACGGGCAGCCCGATCCCCCATATAACTTCTTTGCTTTCGCTGAATTTTGAGGTGGGGGTCTTACTGCCTGGCAAATAGCGGGGTAAATACGCAATTTATATAGAAGAAACCGACTTTCATATAGAAGGTCGGTTATTTTTCTGTCTTGCAAATTATGAAAAAAAGGAGCAAAATAAAAAAGGTCCTGATCTATATAGGTACAAATGAAAATTTTTATACAGGGGCACTTTAAGTTAGCGAACTTAAAGTGTGTAAAATATACTGATAAACATAAAAGATGATGAATGAGAAAACGGGTGATTAAGTTGAATAGAGCGATCGGTGTTATTGATTCAGGAGTGGGCGGTTTAACAGTAGCGAAGGAATTAATTCGTCAGTTGCCGAAAGAGCGTATTATATATTTAGGGGATACAGCACGTTGCCCTTATGGTCCGCGTTCTCGTGAAGAAGTGCGTCAATTTACGTGGGAAATGACGGAGCATTTATTAGATTTAAATATCAAAATGTTAGTTATTGCGTGTAATACAGCAACTGCGGTTGTATTAGAAGAAATGCAGAAACAATTACCAATTCCAGTAGTTGGAGTTATTCATCCAGGATCACGTACAGCTTTAAAAGTGACAAATACGTATCATGTTGGGATTATTGGAACGATTGGAACAGTAAAAAGTGGCGCCTATGAAGAGGCGCTAAAGTCTATTAATAACCGTGTTATGGTAGAAAGTTTAGCGTGCCCACCTTTCGTTGAGCTTGTAGAGAGTGGGAATTTCGAAAGTGAAATGGCGTATGAAGTTGTAAGAGAAACATTGCAACCGTTGAAAAGTACTGACATTGATACGCTTATTCTAGGATGTACACATTATCCGATTTTAGGTCCTGTTATTAAAAAGGTAATGGGGGATCAAGTACAATTAATTAGTTCGGGTGATGAAACAGCGCGTGAGGTAAGCACGATTTTATACCATAGTAAGATGCTAAATGAGGGAGAAGAACAAAGTGATCATCTCTTCTTAACGACTGGTAAAATAGGCCTGTTTAAAGAAATTGCATCAAAGTGGTTCGGTCAGCCGATTGAAAATGTGAAGCATATCAATTTAGAAATAGAATAATAGTAGATTCATATAAGAGAACTCCTGAGAAATCAGGGGTTTTTTCTGTATAAGTAGCCATAGCTTGTTCTAAAACATGAAACAGCTCGTATACATAATAGTACAAACTTAGATTTTAGGGGGGAATGGCATGCCTAAATCCACTTTTAAATGGGTTGTTGGTGCTACTGTGAGTGCGATTTTATTATCAGGGTGTGGCTTGTTAAATCAAGAGAAAGCGACAGAACAAATTGATCCGCCAAAAAAAGTTACGTATACAGAAGGTGAAAAGAAAGAAACTGCTAAAAAAGATAAACAAGGGCAAACAGTAAATAGAGAGTTATACCTCGTTGATAAAAATGGATATGTCGTACCGCAAACTATTGCAATGCCTACTCCGAAAGCGAATGAAGTTGTACAGCAAACGTTAGAGTATCTTGTGAAAGATGGACCAGTTACAAATTTATTGCCAAATGGATTTCGAGCAGTCCTTCCAGCGAATACGACGATGACCTTGAATTTGAAAAAAGGCGGGACAGCAGTAATTGATTTCTCTAAAGAAATGAAAAATTATTCAAAAGAAGAAGAACGTCAAAT
This sequence comes from Bacillus sp. 41-22, assembly GCF_025809295.1. NCBI lineage: Bacteria > Bacillati > Bacillota > Bacilli > Caryophanales > Bacillaceae > Bacillus > Bacillus sp. 41-22. The sequence continues at coordinate 4,321,402 of NZ_CP084035.1, read as the reverse complement.
TGTTGAATCAGTAGCGTGGACTTTGACTCAATTTACAGAAATAAAACAAGTGCAGTTCCAAATAAATGGTGAAAAGTTAGTGAAGATGCCTGTTGCGGGTACACCGCTTGGTGAAGGTGTAAGTCGTGCGAATGGAATTAACTTTGATGATGAACAAGTAGCAGATGTGACGCATACAAAACCGGTTACACTTTACTTTATGGCGCAAAATAATAATAAGCAGCAATATTACGTACCGGTAACAAGGCGCGTTGCAGAAGGAAAAGAAAATGATTACTCGGCAATTGTGGATGAGCTTGTAAAAGGTCCGATTCAAGGGTCGCTACTAAATGATTTTAATCCAGGAGCTAAGCTTATTACGAATCCAAAAGTGGAGAACGGAAATATTACATTAAACTTTAATGAAAATATATTTGTGAACCCAGACAAAAACATGATTTCAAATTATGTGTTGAAATCGTTAGTCTTATCTTTAACGGAAAAACAAGGTGTGAAAAATGTTTCTATTGAAGTGAATGGGAAAGCAAATCTTATGGATGAGAAAGGTGAAAAGTTAATAAAACCTGTTGATCGTCCACAAAACGTGAATACAGGTAGTTTTTAATCGCGAATAATTTGATATACTTATGTAAGAAAGGGGAATTGCTTTTTGAGTTCCCCTTCTTTTATTGTTATACATATCGTACATTTAAATTTGGCTATACTAATGAGAGTATTTATGAGGGGGTTATTTTTATGCGAGTAGATGGTAGAGGAAAAGCAGAGCTACGCCATATACATATTCATACAAATTATTTAAAACATCCAGAGGGATCGGTACTAATTGAAGTTGGGGATACAAAGGTAATTTGTTCAGCGACAATTGAAGAGCGTGTACCGCCGTTTATGCGCGGAGAAGGAAAAGGCTGGGTAACAGCAGAATACTCAATGATTCCACGTGCGACAGAGCAACGTACAATCAGGGAGTCAAGTAAAGGGAAAGTAACAGGGCGTACAATGGAAATCCAGCGTTTAATTGGACGAGCATTACGTGCGGTTGTTGATTTAGAAGCGCTTGGCGAAAGAACGGTTTGGATTGACTGTGATGTAATTCAAGCGGATGGCGGAACGAGAACAGCTTCTATTACAGGTGCTTATGTAGCGATGGTATTAGCTTTTGAAAAATTATTGCAAGCAGAAAAAGTATCTAAAATTCCGGTGAAAGATTATTTAGCGGCAACGTCAGTAGGTGTTGTTGAAGAACAAGGTGTTGTTTTAGATTTAAATTATGCTGAAGATTCTAAAGCAGACGTTGATATGAACGTTATTATGACTGGAAAAGGTCAGTTTGTTGAAGTGCAAGGAACTGGAGAAGAAGCGACGTTTAGCAGAGCTGAATTAAATGAATTACTTGATGCTGCTGAACAAGGGATTTTCCAACTTGTTGAAAAGCAAAAAGAAGCGTTAGGTGACATCGTATCTCATATAGAGTAGAGGTGGAAAATATGAAGCAAGTTGTTGTAGCGACGAAAAATCTTGGGAAAGTACGTGAGTTTGCTGAGTTATTTGAGAGATTTGACTTAGAAGTGAAATCTTTACACGATTTTCCTCATATTGAAGAAGTCGAAGAAACTGGTGAAACATTTGAAGAAAACGCAATTTTGAAAGCGGACAGTCTTAGTAGACAGTTGAATTCCATCGTAATTGCGGATGACTCAGGTCTTATTGTAGATGCCTTAAACGGGAAACCAGGTGTATATTCAGCTCGTTTTGCTGGAGAGCCGAAAGATGACCAAGCGAATATCGATAAAGTGTTGCAAGAGTTAACTGACATCGATTTAGAAAAACGTACAGCTCGTTTTTACTGTGCACTAGCGGTTGCTTTCCCTGAGGCAGATAAAGAGCCGGTTATTGTAAACGGAACGTGTGAAGGGAAAATCTTAGAACAGCGTCGCGGGGAAAATGGTTTTGGATACGATCCGATTTTTTATGTAGAAGAATATAAAAAGGCAATGGCGGAACTAAGCTCAGATGAGAAAAATGCCATTAGCCACCGCGGACGCGCTCTTCGTAAATTAGAAGAGAAAATCCCGGAATGGTTTTTAGAAGAATAAGGGAGAGAGATTGATGAAAGCTTTAATCGTAAGCGATAGTCATAGCTCTGTGAAGGAATTACAGCAGTTAAAAGAGAAATATGAAGGGAAAGTAGATGTCATGATTCATTGTGGTGATTCAGAGCTAACGCCTGCTCACGAAGAGCTACAAGGTTTCCAAGTTGTAAAAGGGAATTGTGATTATGCTAACTTTCAAGATGAAATTGTAACTGATGTAGATGGAATTCGTTTCTTAGTTGTACACGGTCATCGTCATGATGTGAAAATGACGTTACAAACGTTAGCGTATCATGCAGAAGAAGTAGGAGCACAAGTAGCGTGCTTTGGACATTCTCATGTATTAGGGGCAGAATTACTTGATGGGATTTTATTTATTAATCCAGGAAGTATTTTGCTCCCGCGCTCTCGTGTGGAAAAGACATTCGCTTTATTAGAAATGGATGAAAATCATATAGAAGTTCGTTTTGAAACATTAGATGGACAGCTGGTGGAACAAGCAATTTTTAAAAGAGGATAAGAAAAATTATCCTCTTTTAAAAAAGTGTTGACTTTATAAGTAGTTATGAATATAATAAATATTGTCGATAGGGCAACGGCGCTAACGAAGAAAAATAAAATAACATATGCGGGTGTAGTTTAGTGGTAAAACAAGAGCCTTCCAAGCTCTGGTCGAGAGTTCGATTCTCTTCACCCGCTCCATGTCCCAGTAGCTCAGCCGGATAGAGCATACGCCTTCTAAGCGTACGGTCGGGAGTTCGAATCTCTCCTGGGACGCTAAAAAAACCTTGTTATCTTTTGATAACAAGGTTTTTTGTTTGTTTTAAATTAGTTATTAATAAATTTTTCAAAGACAAAACCGTAATCTTTCACGTTATATTGCTTTTTCGTATCAACGAGCCAGTTAAAGGCGATCTCGTTCATCTCTTTAAACTGTTCTGCTAAATTTACTTGTGCATTTGAAATACGGCTGAAAGCGTTAGATGCCATATCTAAACTTTTATGTGCATACTGCAATGTAATGTCGTTGTCGTATGAAATTTCTTCGATTTTAAGAAGAGCCTTATATAAATCTTTTAATTCTTCAATATGTTTTTTATGAACATCAATTGAGTAATGCTCATCTCCCATTTGAAATTTAATTTCTACATCTAAATCAATCGTTCCTGCAGTTTCAAGTGCTACGTTTTTAATTTGATATTTACTATAGCTAAAGCGGCGTAATGTACGTTTTTTGCTTGTGGCACTTGTACCATCTAAGTGAATTAATCCTTTGTTTGTAAAGCAATATTCATCCGATTTTGATTTAATAAGAAAGTAAATTTTCTCCCCATCTTCATGCATTACGTAATCATCAGCATCGACCTTATCGTAATCTTTTGGTGTGATAACGGAACCTACATCGCTTAATCCTAAAACGTCAGCTGCCATTTTTTTGAACATATATAATCCCCCTTGTAAATTAAATTCTTAATTGTACAAAAATACATTAACATGATTTTAAACTTATTTTTGAAATCTTACAACTCTGTAAGGTAAGTGTAAGGAAGTTCGATGGTAACAAATTACTAATCTTATATAATGAAGATAACAACGATAAATGAGGAGGAAGAGATGATGAAAGGATTAATCGTAACGGGTTTAACAGTAGCTTTTGGGTTTGTGGCGTATGAAAAGTTAACATATGTAATTGATGTTGTAAAACATTTAGTAGCGTAGAAAAAACTGCCATGAGAGGGAAAGGGAATGAGTGAATGAATGGAATGGTTATTTGGAATTATAGGTACTTGTAGTGTAGTTTTATTGTTCTTTGTCCCGAGTGGTATACTTAGTTCGACAACGAGTTTGTTCTTTTTAAGTTTGTTTGCTTGTACGATGCTTATTATTATGTTTTTAATGAAGCGAAGTAAACCAATCTTCTATTTTAGCATGATTGTTATGGCAATTATTGTTCTCCAAATTATTACCCTTGTTATATACCCCACAATTATAAAAGCTTTCCATTAATGATGAACCCTCTGCCGTCTGTTGCTGAGGGTTTTTGTTTGTGAAAAATGAATTTCATTTAGAAGTTTGTTGCTTTTTTGTTATGAAAATAGAATATTCATATATTTCAAATAAATAATTTTGGAATGTTGTGTTCTCATTACGCATTTGATATATTTACTTTGAAGATCATTAAAATCTAGAAAAAGAGGCGGACGTATGGATAAAAAAGAAAATACGGTCGTATTGTTTCCGCAACTATCAGAACGCTATATTGATAAAGGTTTTTTAGCGTTGAAAGAGCGGGAATTCGAAGATGCATTGCGCTGCTTTGAAATATTACGTCAGTATAATGCAGAAACGGAACAAACAGAATTAGCTTCCGTTATTTGTTTGCTAGAATTAAAACGTATGGAAGAAGCGAAAGAAAAATGTGAGCAGTTGCTTGAAACAGGAGCTGTATTATTTGGTGATATTCTTGAAACGTATGTAACTATTTTAGTTCAAACAAATGATTATGAAGGTGTCATTGAAACTGTTGAGGAAGTTTTGCAAACGAAAGATATAATTCCTGAGCAAAAGGAAAAATTGGCGCAGCTTGCTTTGTTTGCACAAGGGATGCTGAATGCAGAAGATACACCGCTAGTGGATTCGAATTTTGAATTAGAAGAATTTACCGATGGGCTTTTTGGAGAAAACTTTGGTCCAAAGCTAAGAGTGATCCAGAAACTTTCGTTAAAAGACCTGGATCTCGCACTTCCTACTTTAAAGAAATTTTTAATAGACGAAGATCAGCACCCTTATTTAAAAACTTCTATTTTGTATAAAATGGTAGAAAATCAAATAGAAGAAGAGATAGAAGTAGAGAAGTTTGGAAATACGATAAAGGTGATTCCAGCATTTACAGGTCGTAATGAGGAGCAATCCGATAAAATTATACATAAATTCTCAAACCGATTAGAGCAAAATTATCCAGATATATTTAGTACGATGGTTACATACTGGAAAGAATTACAAATTAGCATTTTTCCGTTCCCTCTATTAATGGATAAAGTAGAAATTTGGGCTGCTGTCTTAGAGAGAATTGGAAGAAAGCGTTTCGGATTGGCTATTGATGAAGAAGAACTTATGACAGCGTACAATATTGAGTTTGAGGAATTTCATATTGCCTATCAATGGTTACTGCGCATTGAAAGAGAAGGGTATTTGCCCGTATAATTATGAAAAAGAATCGTTCAGTTATTGAAACGAGCACATTCTATGTTATAATGTAAGGGTTGCAAAAGGCAGAAATCTGCCTGTTTGTAAGAGAAGAGGAGTATAATTCTCTTACTTAATATGTTTCATATTAGTCTCGAACAAAATATACCGTAGTTGTCTTTTAGACAATTAGTAGATTGGAACATTGTATCTGAAAGCTTTTTGCTAGAGGGTTATTTGTACATTTGTTATTTCAAGAAAGAGATAATAAAAATTTTGATCTATAGAGGTATGTGCATACATTATTATAGTTGGAGGGAAAGAATAAATGTCTACAAAATGGGAAAAATTAGAAGGTAACGTTGGCGTTTTAACAATCGAAGTTGATGCTAAAGAAGTAAATAACTCTATCGACGCTGCATTCAAAAAAGTAGTGAAAACAATTAATGTACCAGGTTTCCGTAAAGGGAAAATGCCTCGTCCATTATTCGAACAACGCTTTGGTATTGAATCTTTATACCAAGATGCTTTAGATATCATTTTACCAAAAGCATACGGTGAAGCAATCGATGAAGCTGGTATCTTCCCAGTTGCTCATCCTGAGATTGACATCGAGAAATTCGAAAAAGGCCAAAACTTAATTTTCACTGCAAAAGTTACTGTAAAACCTGAAGTTAAATTAGGTGATTACAAAGGTTTAGCAGTAGAAAAAGTTGAAACAACTGTAACTGACGAGGATGTAGAGAACGAAGTAAAAGCTTTACAAGAGCGTCAAGCTGAACTAGTTGTTAAAGAAGACGGAACTGCTGCAGATGGTGATACAGCTGTAATCGACTTCGAAGGTTTCGTTGATGGCGAAGCATTTGAAGGCGGAAAAGGCGAAAACTATTCTCTTGCAATCGGTTCTGGTACTTTCATCCCAGGTTTCGAAGAGCAAGTAATTGGTCTTAAATCTGGTGATTCTAAAGAAGTTGAAGTATCATTCCCAGAAGAGTACCATGCTGCTGAATTAGCTGGTAAACCAGCAACATTCAAAGTAACAATTCACGAAATCAAAACAAAAGAACTTCCTGAGTTAAACGACGAGTTCGCTAAAGATGCTGACGAAGAAGTTGCAACTCTTGATGAATTAAAAACAAAACTTCGTACAAACTTAGAAGAAGGCAAAAAGCACGAAGCTGAGCACAAAGTACGTGACGAAGTAGTAGAATTAGCTGCTGCTAACGCTGAAATCGACATTCCAGAAGCTATGATCGACACTGAGTTAGATCGTATGGTTCGTGAATTCGAGCAACGTTTAAGCCAACAAGGTATGAACCTTGAGCTTTACTACCAATTCACAGGTACTGACGCTGACAAATTAAAAGAGCAAATGAAAGAGGATGCACAAAAACGTGTAAGAATCAATCTTGTTCTTGAAGCTATCATTGAAGCTGAAAACATCGAAGTTACTGAAGAAGAAGTAACTGCAGAAGTTGAAAAAATGGCTGAAATGTACGGTATGCCAGTAGACGCTATCAAGCAAGCTCTTGGAAGCGTAGACGCTTTATCTGAAGATCTTAAAGTGCGTAAAGCTGTAGACTTCTTAGTAGACAACGCTGCATAATAAAATAACAAGGCGCGATTTTAATCGTGCCTTGTTTTATAAATATAGAAATATATTTATAAAACTTTTCGATGAAGAAGGAAAAGTGCCTTTGTAAGTCGAATATACATATTTCAAAAGTTTTAAAATTTTTTTATTTGTACATAACTAGTCATATTATTTGTATTTCTCGCTACGTAGTGACATAATATGTATTTACATACGATACATTTATCGTGTACATACGAAGGCAAGAGGTTAGCACTTTGTAAGGGGTGTGAAAATATGTTTAAATTTAATGATGAAAAAGGTCAATTAAAATGTTCTTTCTGTGGTAAAACACAAACGCAAGTTCGAAAGTTAGTTGCAGGTCCAGGTGTTTACATTTGTGACGAGTGTATCGAGCTTTGTACTGAAATTGTACAAGAGGAGCTTGCGAAGGACGAAGAAGTAGAATTCAAAGATGTACCGAAACCGGTAGAAATTCGTGAAATCTTAGATGAGTATGTCATCGGACAAGATAACGCGAAAAAAGCACTAGCGGTAGCGGTATATAACCATTACAAACGCATTAATTCTAACAGCAAAATTGATGATGTAGAATTAGCGAAGAGTAATATTTCACTTATTGGGCCAACTGGTAGTGGTAAAACATTATTGGCACAAACATTAGCGCGTATTTTAAATGTTCCATTTGCAATCGCGGACGCAACATCTTTAACAGAAGCTGGATACGTTGGGGAAGATGTAGAAAACATCTTACTAAAACTAATTCAAGCGGCTGATTACGATGTAGAAAAAGCGGAAAAAGGAATTATTTATATTGATGAGATTGATAAAGTGGCACGTAAGTCCGAAAATCCATCAATTACACGTGATGTATCTGGTGAAGGTGTACAGCAGGCACTTCTGAAAATTTTAGAAGGTACTGTAGCGAGCGTTCCACCTCAAGGTGGTCGTAAGCACCCGCATCAAGAGTTTATTCAAATTGATACAACGAACATCCTATTCATTTGTGGTGGAGCGTTTGATGGCATCGAGCCTATTATTAAACGTCGCCTTGGTGAGAAAGTAATTGGATTTGGTGCTGAGAAGAAAAATGCTGATGTAAATGAGAAGCATGTTTTATCTCACGTTTTACCAGAGGATCTTTTAAGATTCGGTTTAATTCCGGAGTTTATCGGTCGTCTTCCAGTTATTGCGAACCTAGAGCCGCTTGATGAAGATGCTCTTGTAGATATTTTAACTAAACCGAAAAATGCACTTGTTAAGCAATTCCAAAAATTATTGGAGCTTGACGATGTTGAGTTAGAGTTTGAAGAAGGTGCACTAGTTGAGATTGCGAAAAAAGCAATTGAACGTAAAACAGGTGCTCGTGGACTTCGTTCTATTATTGAAGGCTTGATGCTTGATGTAATGTTCGAACTTCCATCTCGCAAAGATATCGAGAAGTGTATTCTTACGAAAGAAACAGTAGCTGATAATGAACCGCCGAAATTGGTGTTACAAGACGGTACTGTACTTGATACAAAAACATCTGCATAATGCGAAGAAGAAACAGCAATTTTTATAATTGCTGTTTTTCTTTATGTTTAGCACTATTCCTCCCAGGAAATACTAAAAGGTAAAACATAGCGGGAGGAAATGAATTATGAGCTGGACAAATATATTTTTACTTGTTCAACTTGTTTTTGGCGTAATTGTCGGATTGTATTTTTGGCATTTACTTCGAAATCAGCGAACACAAAAAGTTTCAATTGATCGAGAATCGAAAAAAGAATTAGAGCAGCTTCGTAAAATGCGTGAGGTTTCTTTAACAGAGCCGCTTGCGGAAAAGGTACGTCCTACATCCTTTATAGACATTGTAGGGCAAGAAGACGGGATTAAGTCGTTAAAAGCGGCTCTTTGTGGTCCTAATCCGCAACATGTGATCATATACGGTCCGCCAGGTGTCGGAAAGACAGCGGCAGCACGCCTTGTATTAGAAGAAGCGAAACGAAATCCGAAATCTCCATTTCGTACAAATGCAACATTTATCGAACTTGATGCGACGACAGCTAGGTTTGATGAGCGTGGTATTGCGGATCCATTAATTGGTTCAGTGCATGATCCTATTTATCAAGGAGCAGGTGCAATGGGACAAGCGGGTATCCCGCAACCGAAAAAAGGGGCTGTAACAGATGCGCATGGTGGTATTTTGTTCATTGATGAGATTGGTGAATTACATCCAATTCAAATGAATAAAATGCTAAAAGTGTTAGAAGATCGGAAAGTGTTTTTGGAAAGTGCGTATTATAGTGAAGAAAATTCGATGATTCCAACGTATATACATGATATTTTTCAAAAAGGTTTACCTGCAGATTTTCGCTTAGTTGGTGCAACGACACGTTCACCAGAGGAAATTCCTCCTGCAATTAGGTCGCGTTGTTTAGAAGTGTTCTTCCGTGAGTTAGATACAGAAGAAATTCAAAAAGTAGCGAAAAATGCAGCTGACAAAGTGGAGATGCAAGTAGGTGAGAACGGTATCGAAATGATTGGAATGTATGCAAGAAATGGGCGAGAAGCAATTAATCTCGTGCAAATTTCTGCTGGTATGGCGATAAATGAAGAACGACCTTTCATTAAAGATGAAGATATTGAATGGGTTGTTCATTCTAGTCAGCTTACACCAAAGTACGAAAAACGTATTTATCCAATTCCGAGAATCGGTCTTGTGAACGGGCTTGCTGTATATGGGCCGAATACAGGTGCGTTATTAGAAATTGAGGTAACAGCTATTCCTGCGAAAGATAAAGGATCAGTAAATGTCACTGGAATTGTAGAAGAGGAAAGTATTGGAAATCAAACGAAATCAATCCGCCGTAAAAGTATGGCGAAAGGTTCTGTTGATAATGTGTTAACAGTACTTCGTTCTCTAGATGTGTTGCCAGAAGGGTATGATATACATATTAATTTTCCTGGTGGTATCCCGATTGATGGTCCTTCAGCAGGTATTGCTATGGCAACAGGTGTCTATTCAGCAGTGCATCGTACGTATGTGAATAATGAAGTAGCGATGACAGGTGAGATAAGTATCCACGGAGAAGTGAAGCCTATTGGTGGTGTGTACGCAAAAATAAAAGCTGCGAAAAAAGCGGGAGCTAAGAAAGTCATCATTCCGGCTGAAAACATGCAACCATTTTTGTATACAATAAAGGGAATTGAGATCATTCCTGTTCGCAAATTAAAAGAAGTATTTGAATTAACATTTATGCAGGAAAATATGCATCGTGAGCTTGATGCACATAATGATTTGGACGAAACAGATGCACAATCAATGTGAGAATATACAATAATAAAAATTTGCCAGACTTCGTTTAAGTTTGTATGCTTAAGCGGAGTCTTTTTTCTTTTCGTGAGGCACAAAAAAACAGGGGATTAACAATTGCGAAGAATCTCTGCAATTGCATCTAGATGTATTGTAATATAAAATAGTTGAACAGGAGTTTAATTTATTATGGAGGTGCTATGTCTAGTATGAATACGAATGAAAGAATTGTGCCCCTCCTACCATTAAGAGGCATTCTCGTATATCCAACGATGGTTCTGCATCTTGATGTAGGACGTGATAAATCGATACAAGCACTAGAGCAGGCGGCAATGGATGAAAATATCATCTTTTTAGCAATGCAAAAAGAAATGAATATCGACGATCCGAAAGAAGATGACATATATAGTGTAGGTACAGTGGCGAAAGTGAAGCAAATGTTAAAATTGCCGAACGGTACGCTTCGTGTCCTTGTAGAAGGTTTACATAGAGCAGAAGTAGTAGAGTTTATCGAAGAAGAAAATATAGTGCAAGTTTCTATTAAAACGGTAACGGAAGAAGTAGAAGATGATTTAGAAGAGAAGGCTCTTATGCGTACGTTACTGGAGCATTTCGAACAATATATTAAAGTTTCGAAAAAAGTTTCAAATGAAACATTTGCAACGGTAGCTGATGTAGAAGAACCGGGAAGACTAGCTGATTTAATTGCTTCTCACTTACCGATTAAAACGAAGCAGAAACAAGAGATTTTAGAGATTGTATCTGTGAAAGAACGACTACATACACTTATTTCAATTATTCAAGATGAACAAGAGTTACTTAGCCTAGAAAAGAAAATTGGACAAAAAGTGAAACGTTCAATGGAGCGCACGCAAAAAGAATATTTCTTACGTGAGCAAATGAAGGCAATTCAAACTGAACTTGGTGATAAAGAAGGCAAGGGCGGGGAAGTTGAAGAACTTCGTGAGAAAATTGAACAGTCGGGAATGCCTGAAGAAACAATGAAGGCTGCACTGAAAGAATTAGATCGTTATGAAAAATTACCTGTAAGTTCTGCTGAGAGTGGTGTCATTCATAATTATATTGATTGGTTATTAGCTCTCCCATGGACAACAGCAACAGAGGATATGATTGACCTCACTCATTCGGAAGAAATTTTAAATAAAGATCATTACGGTCTTGAAAAAGTGAAAGAGCGAGTACTTGAATATTTAGCTGTACAGAAGTTAACGAATTCATTAAAAGGGCCAATTCTTTGTCTAGTAGGACCTCCTGGGGTTGGGAAAACTTCGTTAGCTCGTTCTATCGCAACATCGTTAAACCGTAATTTTGTACGTGTTTCTCTTGGTGGTGTGCGTGATGAATCTGAAATTCGTGGTCACCGTCGTACATATGTAGGAGCGATGCCAGGACGTATTATTCAAGGTATGAAGAAGGCGAAAACAGTTAATCCAGTCTTCTTATTAGATGAGATTGATAAAATGTCTAACGATTTCAGGGGAGACCCATCAGCGGCGTTACTTGAAGTGTTAGATCCAGAACAAAACCATAACTTCAGTGATCATTACATTGAAGAGCCATATGATTTATCGAAAGTTATGTTCGTTGCAACTGCTAATACACTTGCAAGTGTTCCGGGCCCATTGCTTGACCGTATGGAAATCATTTCAATTGCTGGTTATACAGAACTTGAAAAGGTGCACATTGCTCGTGAGCATTTATTGCCGAAACAATTAAAAGAGCACGGTTTGCGAAAAGGTAATTTGCAAGTACGTGATGAAGCGCTTCTTGAAATTATTCGTTATTATACACGCGAGGCTGGTGTTCGTACGTTAGAGCGTCAAATTGCAAAAGTTTGCCGTAAAGCAGCAAAAATTATCGTTACAGCAGAACGCAAGCGCATTGTTGTAACAGAGAAAAATATTGTTGATTTACTTGGTAAGCATATATTCCGTTATGGTCAAGCTGAAAAAACAGACCAAGTTGGTATGGCAACAGGTTTAGCTTACACAGCAGCGGGCGGCGATACACTTGCAATTGAAGTGTCTGTAGCGCCAGGAAAAGGGAAATTAATTTTAACAGGGAAACTTGGGGATGTTATGAAAGAATCCGCACAAGCCGCGTTTAGCTATATTCGTTCTCGTGCAGAAGAACTTCATATTGATCCGGATTTCCATGAGAAAAACGATATTCATATTCATGTTCCAGAAGGAGCAGTTCCAAAAGATGGACCATCAGCAGGTATTACGATGGCAACGGCACTTATTTCTGCACTAACAGGTATTCCTGTAAGTAAAGAAGTTGGTATGACAGGTGAAATTACACTTCGTGGTCGTGTATTACCGATTGGTGGTTTGAAAGAAAAAACATTAAGTGCTCACCGCGCGGGATTAACAAAAATTATTTTACCGGCGGAAAATGAGAAAGATTTAGATGATATTCCAGAGAGCGTAAAAGAAAACCTTACGTTTGTGCTTGCATCTCATTTAGACGAAGTATTGGAGCACGCATTAGTAGGAGTGAAACAATGAAAGTAACAAAAGCAGATATTGTAATTAGTGCCGTTAAACCGGAACAATATCCAGACAGTGATTTACCAGAAATTGCCTTAGCAGGTCGTTCTAATGTCGGGAAGTCTTCCTTTATTAATAAAATTTTAAATCGTAAAAAGTTAGTACGTATTTCTTCTAAACCAGGAAAAACGCAAACGCTGAACTTTTTCTTAATCAATGAAATGATGCATTTTGTTGACGTTCCAGGTTATGGATATGCGAAAGTATCTAAAACAGAGCGCGCGGCATGGGGCAGAATGATTGAAACTTACTTTACAACACGTACGCAATTAGACGCAGCTGTATTAGTAGTTGATTTACGTCACCAACCAACAAAAGATGACATTATGATGTATGATTTCTTAAAGCATTATGAAATCCCAACAATTATTATTGCAACGAAAGCCGATAAAATTCCGAAAGGGAAATGGCAAAAGCATTTAAAAGTTGTAAAAGAAACGCTTGCTGTTGAAATTGGCGATGAAATCGTTCTATTCTCTTCTGAAACAGGACTTGGAAAAGAAGAAGCATGGAAAGCAATTCATAAAATGACAAAAACAAAAAACGCGTGACGAATGTCGCGCGTTTTTTTTTATTTACTAAACTTTTAGCGTACGTTTAATGTAACTTCAATATTTCCTCTTGTTGCTTTAGAGTAAGGACATACACCGTGAGCGGCTTCTACAAGTTCTTGTGCTTCGGCATGAGAAACACCAGCAACATGTACGTCAAGTACAGCAGATAGTCCGAAACCACCATCTGTATCTTTACCGATAGAAACGTGTGCAGTCACTTCTGTACTTTCCACCTTCATACGTTTTGTACGAATTACAAGTTGTAATGCACTATCAAAGCAAGCTGCATAACCAGCTGCAAATAATTGTTCTGGATTTGTTGCTTCTCCGCCTGCGCCACCTAGTGCTTTTGGCATTTTTACATCAAGATTTAATATGCCATCATCTGAAACTACCTTACCGTTTCTTCCACCTGTTGCTGTTACTGAAGCAGTATATAATTTATCCATGTTTATTCCCCTTTTCTGTCATTAATTTTTTTCATTGTTTCAATTAATGTGTTTAATTGGATTAATAAAGAATGATATTCTTGCTCTGTAATGCCTAAATTTGTAGCCATCGTTGTTGGTAATGAACAAGCTATTCCTTTTAAATCTTTACCTTGTTTTGTTAATTCAATACAAACTTTTCGCTCGTCTTCTTTTGAACGAACACGTTGTACAAGTTTTAATGATTCCATACGTTTTAACATAGGTGTTAAAGTACCAGAATCTAAAAATAGACGTTCTCCAATTTCTTTTACTGTTAGTCCGTCTTGTTCCCAGAGTACGAGTAAAGTAATGTACTGGGGATACGTAATGCCCATTTCTTCTAAATAGGGGCGGTAAAAACGGGTAACCTCTCTAGAACAAGCGTAAATAGAAAAACAAAGTTGGTTATCTAGATGCAAAGGATTTTCTTTCATAGGCAACTCCTTGTATTTTTAAATTGTGCACAATTTAATTTTGTAAAACCAATATAACGAAAAAGAAATACAATGTCAAATGCATTGCATCGAGAAAGTGAGTACTATATTTTGGAACAATCATACATATTTTCCTTCATGATGAAAGAAGATAGAAAAGATGATGTTATAATTAATATGGAATAGTTTCCATCACTTGATTATGAGGACTTTTTTTGGTAACGTACAAATAGAGTTGTTATTTTATAATTATTATAAAGTAGAAAGTTCTTTATTAATCTTACTGAAGCTCCTTTATTACATATGGAGAATAAATAAAAAATAATCAGTTGTTCACACGATTGTCAGATTCATAAGAGGAAAGTTGTATTATGATAGTAGATAAAGTGATAAAACGGGTGAAGGGGGACATGCTGCGTGCATATTCTTGTTGTTAGTGTAAATTATCGAACAGCCCCTGTAGAATTTCGTGAGAAACTCACATTTCAGGCAGCAGAGCTAGAGCAAGCAATGACTACATTACAAAACCAAAAGAGCGTGCTAGAAAATGTCATTGTATCAACTTGTAATCGCACTGAGATTTACGCTGTTGTCGATCAATTACACACGGGACGGTATTACATTAAGAAGTTTTTAGCTGATTGGTTTCAGCTTGAAATAGAAGAAATCGCACCATACTTGTCTATTTTTGAACAAGATGGCGCAATAGATCATTTATTCCGCGTAACGTGCGGTTTGGATTCTATGGTTGTTGGAGAGACGCAAATTTTAGGTCAAATAAAAGATAGCTTTTTAGAAGCACAACAAGTAAAAGCGACAGGTACAATTTTTAATGAGTTGTTTAAGCAAGTGGTTACGTTAGCAAAACGTGCGCACTCAGAAACAACGATTGGTGAAAGTGCGATGTCTGTTAGTTATGCTGCTGTTGAGCTCGGAAAGAAAATATTTGGCGATTTAACAGATTGTCATGTACTTATTCTTGGTGCGGGTAAGATGGGTGAACTTGCACTGCAAAACTTATACGGAAGTGGAGCTCGTAAAGTAACGGTTATGAATAGGACGCTTACGAAAGCGGAAGTGATGGCTGAGAAATATATGGGACATGCAAAGCCTTTAAGTGAATTGCAATGTGCATTATTAGAAGCGGATATTTTAATTAGTTCAACGGGTGCATCAGAATATGTCATTACGAAAGAAATGATGACAAAAGTAGAGAGAATGCGCTCTGGTCGTCCGTTATTTATGGTTGATATTGCAGTACCACGTGATATTGATCCGGCGATTGATGAATTAGAAGGCTCTTTCTTATATGATATCGACGATCTGCAAGGTGTAGTTGAAGCAAACCGTGCTGAACGTTTAAAAGAAGCAGAGAAAATTCAATTTATGATTGAAGAAGAAATGGTTTTATTTAAAACGTGGTTAAGTACGCTAGGTGTTGTACCGTTAATATCAGCTCTTCGTGATAAAGCGCTAGCAATTCAAAGTGATACGATGGAAAGTCTTGAGCGAAAAATACCAAACCTTAGTGATCGTGAGAAAAAAGTAATTAGTAAACATACGAAAAGTATTATTAACCAATTGTTAAAAGACCCAATTTTAGTAGCTAAAGAATTAGCTGTTGAAGAGGGAGCTGGCGAAAAATTAGCTTTATTTGCGAAGATTTTTGATTTAGAAGTGGAAGAAGCGGGAAATACGGAAGAAGTAGAACATAAAAGAGCGTGGACACCATCCGTTCCATCTTTATAACTTGGAAGGATGATCGGATGAGTTTTTTAAATAACAGTATTATTTATCATATTGCAATTATTTTATATGCTTGTAGCATTAGTTTATATTTTATAGATTATTTCCAAAGTAACCGAAAGGCGAACCGCTTTGCTTTTTGGTTACTTTCGATTGTATGGGTTCTGCAGTCTATCTTTATGTTGCTTAGGGCTACAGATTCAGAAACGAATCCTATTTTAACTTTATTATCAGGGATTTATTTTTATGTTTGGTTATTGATTACGATGTCATTAGTCATTAATCGATTTATGCGTATTGACTTTTTAGTCTTTTTTACAAATGTTGTAGCATTTGGCGTAAGCGCTTTTTCTATTTTTACACCGCTCGGGAAGATGTCGCCAGTACTTGCAGAGCAATTAGTTTCAGAACTTGTATACGTGCATGTCGGTATGGCGATTATTTCTTATGCAACGTTTACTGTATCGTTTATTTTTTCTATTATGTATTTATTGCAATACCGACTATTAAAAAAGAAAAAGTGGAATGCGAGATTAAGAAGATTAGGAAATTTGCCGAAGCTTGAATCTATGTCTTACGGATTAAATTTATTTTCTGTTCCGTTTTTCTTATTAGCAATTATATTAGGATGCATATGGGGATATACAAAATTGGATAATTTCCATTGGTATGATACGAAAGTAATTGGGTCCTTTGTCGTTCTATTTGTATATTGCGTGGGCTTATATTTACGAGCAGCAGATGTGTTGCAAGGTAAGAAAATTGTGCAGTGGAATATCGGGGCATTTCTCGTAATGCTAGTTAACATTTTTCTATTAAGCAGTTTATCTAATTTCCACTTTTGGTATTTATAATGAGGAGAGAGAATTATGCGCAAAATTATTGTAGGTTCACGAAAGAGTAAACTAGCATTAACACAAACTAATTGGTTTATTGATCAATTAAAAGCGCTTGGTTTACCATATGAATTTGAAGTGAAAGAAATCGTCACAAAAGGTGATGTTATTTTAGATGTTACTCTTTCAAAAGTAGGCGGAAAAGGTTTATTTGTAAAGGAAATTGAACATGCGTTACTTACGAAAGAAATTGATATGGCTGTACATAGTATGAAAGATATGCCAGCTGTACTTCCAGATGGATTAACGATTGGTTGTACGCCAAAGCGCGTTGACCCTCGTGATGCTTTTATTTCTAAAAACGGAGAATCGTTTAAAGACTTAGCAGAAGGCGCGATCTTAGGAACGAGTAGTTTGAGACGTAGTGCACAACTACTAGCTGCGAGACCAGATTTACAAGTGAAATGGATTCGCGGGAATATCGATACACGCTTACGTAAGTTAAAAGATGAAGATTACGATGCAATTATTTTAGCGACAGCTGGATTACAGAGAATGGGCTGGGACGGAGAAGTTATTACAGAACATTTAGATGAAACGTTATGTGTACCAGCCGTAGGACAAGGTGCATTAGCGATTGAATGTCGTGAGGATGATACGGATTTACTTCAGTTGTTAGCGCATATTAATGATGCAGTAACAGAAAGAACAGTGGCTGCTGAACGAGTATTTCTTCATAAACTTGAAGGTGGATGCCAAGTTCCAATCGCTGGATATGCAACTCTTAAAGAAAATGATGCAATCGAATTAACAGCGCTTGTCGGTTCTATGGACGGTTCTGTTTTATTGAAAGAGATAGTAGTAGGTAATGATCCGAAGCAAGTTGGATTAGAGGCTGCGGACCGTTTAATTAAACAAGGAGCAAAAGAGCTCATCCTTGCTGCAAATAAGGAGCAACAATAAATATGAACGCTCTCGCTGGCAAAACAGTATTGATTACACGTGCCCAGCACCAAGCGAAACAAATGAGTGTAGCAGTGAAAGAAAGGAGCGGAATTCCATTGGAAATTCCGCTTTTGCGTATGGAAGGTACGTCTCATAGGCAAATTCAACATATAGCAGGGCAGCTACATTCGTATGACTGGGTTATTTTCACGAGTAAAAATGGTGTAGCTTTTTTTCTAGATAGTTTGAGAAAGAAGCTCCCCGGACCGATTAAAATTGCTGCAGTAGGCGTGAAAACAAAGTTAGAGTTAGAAAAGCGAGGCTATCAAGTAGAGTTTGTTCCCACTGCATTTGTTGCAGAAACATTTGCCGAAGAGTTTCTAAAAGAATTAAGTGGAAACGAGCGTATTTTATTTCCGAAAGGGAATTTAGCAAGAGATGTAATCCCGGTTAAACTTAGGGAGTTTGGTGTTTTTCTAGATGAGTTAATTGTATATGGTACGAAGGTGAATGTAGAGAAAAAACAAGAACTTATAACAGCATTGAAATTAGGGGAAGTAAATATTATTACATTTACGAGCCCTTCAACTGTTGATAGTTTTGTTCGTTTACTTGAGGGTACAAACTGGAGAGAATGGACGAAAAAATGTACAATTGCTTGTATAGGGCCTATTACGGAAAAAGAGGCGAACCTCTATTTTCCACATGTTATTGTGCCAAAAGAGTACACTGTAGAAGCATTACTGCAATGCATTTGTGAATCTATAAAATAAAAGAATGGGGATAGAAATCTATGAATTCTTTACAATTTAATCGTCATCGTCGTTTAAGACAAAGCGGGGGCATGCGTGCGCTTGTACGTGAAACATTTTTACATACAGAAGATTTTATTTACCCTATTTTTGTATTAGAAGGAGAAAATACTCGTAATGAAGTTCCTTCTATGCCAGGCGTATATCAAATGTCTTTAGATTTATTGCAAGCTGAAATGCAAGAGGTCGTTGATTTAGGTATTCGTTCTGTTATTGTATTTGGTTTACCTGCTGAAAAGGACGAAGTTGGATCATCGGCATATTGTGAGCATGGAATTGTACAGCGTGCAATTAAGCAAATTAAAGATGAGTTCCCAGAGCTAGTAGTAGTTGCAGATACATGTTTATGTCAATTTACAAGCCATGGTCATTGCGGTGTTATTGAAGATGGCGTTATTTTAAATGATGAGTCTCTTGCAGCTCTTGCAAAAACAGCTGTAAGTCAAGCGAAAGCAGGGGCAGACATTATTGCACCATCTAACATGATGGACGGATTCGTAACAGCAATTCGCCATGCATTAGATGAAAATGGTTTCGCGCACGTACCAGTTATGTCGTACGCTGTGAAATATTCATCAGCATTTTACGGACCGTTCCGTGATGCAGCACATGGTGCACCGCAGTTTGGTGACCGTAAAACATATCAAATGGACCCAGCGAACCGTATGGAAGCATTCCGTGAAGCAGAATCAGATGTAATGGAAGGGGCCGACTTCTTAATTGTAAAGCCAGCTCTTTCTTATCTAGATATCGTTCGTGATGTGAAAAATAACTTTAACTTACCAGTCGTTGCTTATAACGTAAGTGGTGAATATTCGATGATTAAAGCAGCAGCACAAAATGGTTGGATTAATGAAAAAGAAGTTGTACTTGAGAAATTAATTAGCATGAAACGCGCAGGAGCAGACTTAATTATTACGTATCATGCAAAAGATGCAGCAAGATGGTTACAAGAAGGAGGCGCTAAATAATGAAAAAATTTGATAAATCGATTGCGGCGTTTGAAGAGGCTCAAAATTTAATGCCTGGAGGCGTAAACAGCCCTGTCCGTGCTTTTAAGTCTGTTGGTATGAATCCGCTGTTTATGGAGCGCGGAAAAGGCTCTAAAGTATATGATATCGATGGGAATGAATACATCGATTACGTATTATCGTGGGGACCTTTAATTCATGGTCATGCGAATGATCGTGTTGTTGAGGCTTTAAAAGCTGTTGCTGAAAAAGGAACAAGCTTTGGTGCACCAACAGAAATTGAAAATAAATTAGCGCAGCTTGTTATCGAGCGTGTACCATCAATTGAGATTGTGCGTATGGTTAACTCTGGAACAGAGGCGACAATGAGCGCGCTACGTTTAGCTCGTGGTTACACTGGACGTAACAAAATTTTGAAATTCATTGGTTGTTATCACGGTCATGGTGATTCTTTATTGATTAAAGCAGGTTCGGGTGTAGCAACGCTAGGTTTACCAGATAGCCCTGGTGTACCAGAAGGTGTAGCGAAAAATACGATTACAGTAGCGTATAACGATTTAGAAAGTGTAAAATATGCTTTCGAACAATTCGGTGATGACATCGCTTGTATAATTGTAGAACCAGTGGCAGGGAATATGGGTGTTGTTCCCCCTCAACCAGGGTTTTTAGAAGGACTTCGTGAAGTGACAGAGCAAAACGGTGCACTACTTATTTTTGATGAAGTAATGACAGGATTCCGTGTTGCTTATAATTGTGGACAAGGTTACTACGGTGTAACTCCTGACTTAACTTGTTTAGGTAAAGTAATCGGTGGTGGCTTGCCGGTAGGAGCATACGGTGGGAAGGCAGAGATTATGCGTCAAGTTGCACCAAGCGGACCGATTTACCAAGCTGGAACATTATCGGGTAATCCACTTGCAATGACAGCAGGTTATGAAACGTTAGTGCAGTTAACGCCAGAATCATATGTGGAATTTGAGCGTAAAGCAGAAATGTTAGAGGCTGGACTACGTAAGGCAGCTGAAAAGCATAATATCCCGCATCACATTAATCGTGCAGGTTCTATGATTGGTATTTTCTTTACAGATGAGCAAGTTATTAATTATGATGCAGCAAAATCTTCAAACTTAGAATTCTTTGCAGCTTACTATCGTGAAATGGTAGAACAAGGTGTATTTTTACCACCTTCTCAATTTGAAGGTTTATTCTTATCGACAGCACATAGTGATGCAGATATTGAGGCGACAATTGCGGCGGCCGAAATTGCAATGTCAAAATTAAAAGCATAATTTCTTAGAGAAAATCGCTTTCCATTAGGGGAGCGATTTTTTTTATTCATAAAGTAGCCTTAGGGAACATAAATCTGTAATGACATATAGTTTGGGAGGGGGAAAAGAAGTGGCAACAGATCATTCATTACGATTTTCATTAAAAGAATCTGTTTGGTTCCAGAAGGGACAGGAAGTCGAAGAACTTTTGTCAATTTCGTTAGATCCAGACGTTGAGATAGAGGAGCTCGATCATGAAGTTATCGTGAGGGGGCAATTAGATTTAACGGGAGAGTATGTTGCAAGGCAAGATGATTCAGCTTATTCATTAAGAGAGCTATCACCAGCAAAGGCAATTGATTATGTAGAAACAAGGGCAGACGGGGTTAATGAGCTTGTCCATTCCTTTCCGCTCGAAATATCAATTCCAAGAAATCGAGTGAAAGTAATTGAAGAATTATATGTATCAATCGAGGAATTTGATTATGAATTAAAGGAAAATGGTTGCTTACAACTATTAGCGGATATATCTATTACAGGTTTATGTGACGAAGAAAGAACCGAGGATGAAGAGGAAGAGACTGTGTATGCCGAGTTGGAAGCTGATTCAGCTGAAGAAGATGAAAGTAGACCTGCGCCGCACGAAGAGGTACCAGCCTATAAAGAATCAGATGGATGGGAAGATTATGCATTTGAGCCGTTTCAGTTAGAAGAAAGAAAAGAGCAAGAAATAGAAGAAGAGGAATTAGAAGAACATGAACTTGTGGAGCGTGAAGAGGAGCAAGAAAAGACGCCACAATTTGAATTGTTCGGGCGGAAAAATTTCAAGAAAGAAAAAGCGAAAAAGCAGGAAGAGCCAGAGGAAGAAGCATATTCACAGCGAGATGAAAATGCACTTTATTTAACGAAATTATTTACGAAAGAACCAGAAGAAGAATTTACGAAGTTAAGAATGTACTTCGTACAAGAAGGAGATACAATTGAATCGGTTGCAGAACGTTATGAAACGACTGTACAAAGCTTATATCGTGTAAATCAATCAGAAGATATATATTTAACTACAGGGCAAATTATATATATTCCTGTTTCAAAAGCAACAGTGAAATAAGTGAGTGAGTTTTTTCACTCACCTCTTTTCTTTTCCTAGAAGCTATGTTTTGAATAAGAAAGGGTTATTCGTATGGATATTGAATTACGAAATCGCTATGAACCCATTGTGAGGCAATATAGATTGGACACTCAGCATATGGAAGAGCACGGAAGTGTAATGAAAATTTATACGAATCAAGGTCCGTATGCGTTAAAGAAAATACAAGATAGAAAATTAGAGCGGAATAATTTTTTACACCATATTCAATATTTGAAGGAGAAAGGTTTTTCGAATTATGTACCTATCTATCACACGACGGACGGGAATTATGTTTTAAGTGATGGGGCGTATAGCTATTATTTAATGCCTTGGTTAGAACGTGCGGAAGGAAATGGCGAAGATAATGATCAATACCATAAGATGTTTCAAACGCTCGGGACGTTGCATCAAAAAACGGTGAAAGAGGAGACTTATACAGAAGAAGATTTAGAAAAACATTATACAAATATATCCGACCGTTGGGAAAATGATGGTGAGATATTAGAAGAGTTTCTTGTAGAATCAGAAGCGAAGTGGTATATGTCTCCATTTGAATTACAATATTGTACGTATTATCACCACGCTATGAGAGCACGTGAGTTCGCAACGAAACAATTAAGTGAATGGCATGATGCAATGAAAGAAAAGGAAAAAACACGTACTACTTTCGTTCATGGAAATGTATCGCTTAATCACTTTTTATTTGATTATGAACGAAACGGTTATTTTATTAGTTTAGAAAAGTCTCAGTTTGCTACACCGGTACAGGATATCGTCAGCTTTTATTCAAGGTCTTTGAACACATATCCAATTGCGCGGAGCGACCGCTTTGAATGGTATCAAATGTATCAAAAAAATTTTCCATTTACGAAAGAGGAGCAGCTTCTTATGTTTGCGTATATGACGTACCCGTCGCATTTTATTCGGCAAATTCAGTCGTATACGAAAAGAAGAAAGAGTCGTAATGAAGAAAATGAGCTTCGGGGGGTAAAAATTCTGCAGCAATCGCATTGGCTCATTAGTAATACAGAATATTTCCTTTCGCAATTACAAGCTGCCCAGCAAGGGAACGGATAAAGAAGATAAGTAGGGAGAACCCTGCTTATCTTTTTTTATTAGTTCCATAAAGAGATAAAAGCCGTAGTTTCAAATTTATCTTGACGAATAAGGTTTCGTTTTTTACACTATTGTATATAATAATTAACAATCACATAAATGCATTGAAGGGGAAGAGTATAACATGAAACGTCTTCAGAGAGGGGAACCATTGGCTGGGAGGTTCTCTAGATAGTTATGTTAGAAGGTAGCCCTGGAGCATCTTTTCTGAACGGAATGATTCTTATTAGGAAAAGACGGATTTGTCCGTTATCAAATTAAGAGTATAAGCAAATTCTGAATTTGTTTGTAAATAAAGGTGGTACCGCGATGTCCCTCGTCCTTTTTTGGATGAGGGGCATTTTTTATTTTAAGGAGGGAAAATAATGTCAAACACGGAAAATAATTTACCAACTAAATATGATCATATGTCCGTTGAAGAAGGCCTTTACAAGTGGTGGCTTGAAGGCAAATATTTCGAAGCAACAGGAGATGAGAAGAAACAACCATATACAATTGTAATTCCACCTCCGAACGTAACTGGTAAGTTACACTTAGGTCACGCTTGGGATACGACGCTTCAAGATATTTTAACTCGTACAAAGCGTATGCAAGGTTACGATGTATTATGGCTTCCAGGAATGGACCATGCTGGTATCGCAACGCAAGCGAAGGTAGAAGGAAAACTTCGTGAAGAAGGTATTTCACGTTACGATCTTGGTCGTGAGAAATTCCTTGAAAAAGCTTGGGAATGGAAAGAAGAATACGCTTCTCACATTCGTCAACAATGGGGAAAAGTTGGTTTAGGACTAGACTATTCTCGTGAACGCTTCACATTAGACGAAGGTTTATCTAACGCTGTTAATAAAGTATTCGTTCAATTATATGAAAAAGACTTAATTTATCGCGGTGAGTATATCATCAACTGGGATCCAGCAACACGCACAGCTCTTTCTGATATTGAAGTAATTCATAAAGAAGTTCAAGGTGCATTCTACCATATGAACTATCCGTTAACAGACGGTTCTGGTCACATTCGCCTTGCAACTACTCGTCCAGAAACAATGCTTGGTGATACAGCGGTAGCAGTTCATCCAGAAGATGATCGCTACAAACATTTAATCGGAAAAACAGTTACACTTCCAATCGTAGGCCGAGAGATTCCGATTATTGCTGATGAATACGTAGAAAAAGACTTCGGAACAGGCGTTGTGAAAATTACACCAGCTCATGACCCGAATGACTTTGAAGTAGGTAACCGTCATGACTTACCACGTATTTTAGTAATGAACGAAGATGGAACGATGAACGAAAAAGCTGGTAAGTATAACGGTATGGATCGTTTCGAATGCCGTAAAGAGTTAGTGAAAGACTTACAAGAAGCTGGCGTATTAGTAGAAATCGAGCCTCATATGCACTCAGTAGGTCATAGTGAGCGTAGCGGTGCAGTTGTTGAGCCTTATTTATCAACACAATGGTTCGTAAAAATGGCTCCACTTGCAGAAAAAGCGGTAGAACTTCAACAAAAAGAAGAAGAAAAAGTAACGTTCGTACCAGAGCGTTTTGAAAACACATACTTACGCTGGATGGAAAACATTCATGACTGGTGTATTTCTCGTCAATTATGGTGGGGACACCGCATTCCAGCTTGGTATCATAAAGAAACTGGTGAAGTATACGTAGGTACAGAAGCGCCAGCAGATCTTGAAAACTGGAATCAAGATAATGACGTGCTTGATACATGGTTCAGTTCAGCATTATGGCCATTCTCAACACTTGGCTGGCCGAATGAAGATGCAGCAGACTTTAAAAAGTTCTATTCAACAGATGCTTTAGTAACTGGTTATGATATCATCTTCTTCTGGGTATCTCGTATGATTTTCCAAGGTTTAGAGTTTACAGGAGAGCGTCCATTTAAAGATGTATTAATTCACGGTTTAGTTCGTGATGAGCAAGGACGTAAAATGAGTAAATCTCTTGGTAACGGTATTGATCCGATGGATGTTATCGAGAAGTACGGTGCAGATGCGATGCGTTACTTCTTATCAACAGGAAGTGCACCAGGTCAAGATTTACGTTTCAGCATGGAAAAAGTAGAATCTACTTGGAACTTCATTAATAAAATTTGGAACGCATCACGTTTCGTATTAATGAACATGGATGACATGAAGTATGAAGAAATCGATTTAACTGGTGAAAAATCAGTTGCAGATAAGTGGATTTTAACTCGCTTAAACGAAACAATCGAAAGTGTAACACGTAACATGGATAAATATGAGTTCGGTGAAGCTGGTCGTTCATTATACAACTTCATTTGGGATGATTTCTGTGACTGGTACATTGAGATGGCGAAACTTCCACTATACGGTGAAGATGAAGCAGCTAAGAAAACAACTCGTTCGATTTTAGCTTACGTATTAGACCAAACAATGCGTCTATTACATCCATTCATGCCATTTGTAACAGAGAAAATTTGGCAGCATTTACCGCATGAAGGCGAGTCTATTACAGTAGCAGCATGGCCAACAGTTCGCGAAGATTTACAAGATAAAGAAGCGGCAGCAGAAATGCACCTTCTAGTTGATATCATTCGCTCTGTTCGTAACATCCGTGCGGAAGTAAATACACCAATGAGCAAAAAAGTTCAAATGCAAATTAAAGCAAAAGACGAGGTAGTACTAGCTCAGCTTACGAAAAACAGTTCTTACATTGAGCGTTTCTGTAACCCAAGTGAACTAACAATTAAGATTGATTTACAAGCGCCAGAAAAAGCGATGACTGCAATCGTATCAGGTGCAGAGTTATTCTTACCGTTAGCTGATCTTATCAATCTTGATGAAGAGAAAGCGCGTCTTGAAAAAGAACTTGAGAAGTTCGATAAAGAAGTAGAACGTGTACAGAAGAAACTTTCAAACCAAGGATTCGTAGCGAAAGCTCCTGCAGAAGTTATTGACGGAGAGCGTGCGAAAGAGCAAGATTACCTAGAAAAACGCGAAGCGGTTCGTCAACGTCTAGCGGATCTTGAGAAATAAAAATGTTTTTCAGAGACTCACTATATTGGTGAGTCTCTTTTCTTTGCGTATAATAGAATTAAGAAGTTTGTCTTTTGAAAGGGGAATAGCAAACGTGATACATACATACGAAGAAGCGATAAACTGGATTCATAGCCGATTGAAATTTGGGATAAAACCAGGGCTAGAAAGAATGCAATGGATGTTAGAAGAACTCGGAAATCCAGAGCGTCATATAAAATGTGTTCATCTTGCCGGCACAAATGGAAAAGGTTCAACTTTAACATATATGCGCTACATGTTAGAAGGCGCGAAATATAAAGTAGGAACGTTTACATCGCCTTACATAGAAACATTCAATGAACGTATTAGTGTAAACGGAATACCGATTGCAGATGAAGAGATTGCGGAACTTGTAAATATGGTAAAGCCAGTCGTTGAAAAATTAGATGAGACGGACTTAGGAGAAGCGACTGAGTTTGAAATCATTACAGTAATGGCAATTTATTATTTCGGTAAAGTTAATTTCTGTGATGTTGTTTTATTTGAAACGGGGCTTGGGGGAAGATTTGATTCTACAAATGTTATTCATCCGGTTCTCACGATTATTACGAATATCGGCCACGATCATATGCATATTTTAGGCAATACACTAGGAGAAATTGCATATGAAAAGGCAGGGATTATTAAGTCTGGTGTTCCAGTTATTACTGGTGTGAAAAATGAAGAAGCATTGCAAGTAATTCAAAAGGTTGCTAAGGAAAATCATGCAAGCTTATATGAACTTGGAAAACAGTTTACAACACTACATAAACATTCTAATAAAGATGGGGAACACTTTGATTTTGATTGTCCATTTGCCTCGTTTGAAAATGTTCGGATTTCAATGAAAGGCATTCACCAAGTAGGCAATGCAGCACTAGCGCTTATGGCAGTAATGTATTTAAAAACATATTTATCATTTTTAATTAATGAAGAGGAGATGAAAGTTGGCTTACAAGAAGCATACTGGATTGGTCGATTTGAAAAGTTACAAAGTAATCCAGATATTATAATAGATGGTGCTCATAATCCAGAAGGTATTGAAAGTCTTGTAAAAACAGTAGAGGCACATTATAAAAAGAAGAATGTAATAGTTTTATTTACTGCTCTTGGTGACAAACAGTTACATAACATGGTAGGGCAATTAGAAAAAGTTGCTGATGAAATAATATTTACGACGTTTGCCTTTGATCGTGCCATTTCTGCTGACAAGCTTGCATCGTATTCACAACAAGAGTCAAAATTAGTTTTTGAAGATTGGAAAGAGGCAATTGATACAAAGGTTGACAGGATAGGAGAACATGATGTTTTTATCATAACAGGTTCTTTGTATTTCATTTCCGAAGTTAGAAAATATATTCGCGAGAAAAACTAGATAGTCTTTGCTATCTAGTTTTTTGTTCTACAAATGAAGTCAAATGCATACATATAAGATAATAATATAGGGTTATTTGACGAATTCCTCTGACAAATATCTCGTTTTTTTGTGGAATGAATATGATATGATGCGGACAATGACAAGAGGTGAGGTGTGAGTGTATGGACAAGCAATCACGAACGATCTCGGTGAAAGTAAATGGAACAGAAGCGAAGTATGAGGAAAAAAAGAAGGATGAGTTTGACTGGATGATAGCAGAAAGTGAGAGACCGAAAAATGTAGTTCCGTTTCAAAAATCGAAATCAGTATCTATGGAAAAATATCGAAAGAAGTGGAGCAATACAATAATCGCAATCGTTGCAACTGCAATAATTATCGGTACTGCATTTGGGATGGGTATGATTCATTTATTAACTGGACAAGGGACGACAGGAGAAGGTAAGGTAACGGCTTCGAAGCAGACAGGTAATGAGGAACAAAAGGTGGGTGGAACGGCAGAACAAACACCAACACCGAAAGAGGAAAAACCAAAGGCACAGGTAGGAACGTCATTAGAACCAATGAAACTATTTTTCGTTCAAGGAGGGCTTTATTCCTCTGAAGAAAAAGGACAGGCTGCTATTGAAGAGTGGAAAAGTAATGGGGGCGTGGCTACTTTGAAACCGAGTGGTGATAAGTATGCGTTAGTTGTTGCTATTACGAGCGATGAACAGGCTGTTAATCAATTAATAGATCAGTATAAGCAAGATGGTGTTTCAGTTTTGAAAAAAAATTGGGATATTACAGATAAAGCATTGCTCAAAAATGATAAAGAAGTAGGAATGTTTTTAGCGAAAGTGCAGCCATTATATACTCATTTAGCAAAATATGTGTCCAGCGTACAAACTAGTGGAAAAAGTAATCCAAAAGATATAGAAGCGATTCAAAAAGAGTGGAAAGCTATGGAAAAGGAAGGGAAGAGTATGAAGCGTGAAGATGCAAAGAAGCTTTATACGTATACGTCAATAGCGGTGCAAACGATTAAGGAAGGGAAGAGCGATAAGGAATCTGTTGCTAAATTAAATCAAGTTATTATTGATGGTATACTTTCGTATGAAAAAATGGTTTCACAAAAAGTGAAATAATAGGATAATGAAATGACGAAGAAAGAAGTACATATACTTCTTTCTTTTCTTTTGAATTTAGAACAAAGTGCTTTCTGTATGGGCAGCATATAATCGTATTTAAAAAGAACTATTATTTTGTTTAGAGAAAATGATATTTCTAGAATTTGTGGGGAAACTATTCCTTTGATACGATTGATTTGAATTATTCTGCTTCATGTGAGAAGGGAAGGAGAAAATATGAGGAAAATTATTTTAGCTTCAGGGTCACCTAGGAGGAAGGAACTGCTTGAATTAGCAGATGTGCCATTTGAAATCGTTGTTAGTGAAGTAGAAGAGACGATTGGTGCATATTCATCACCTTCTGATATTGTTATGTCGCTTGCTTTGCAAAAAGCATCTGCTGTGGCAGAAAACCATAGTAATCACGTTGTACTAGGTGCAGATACAATTGTTACATATGATTCGCGTATTCTTGGAAAGCCGTCTAATGAGGCTGAGGCGAAAGAAATGTTACGATTATTATCGGGGAAAACACACGAAGTATACACAGGTGTTGCAATTATATCGAAAGAAAAAACGGTAACTTTTTATGAACGTACAGAAGTAACATTTTGGGGATTAACAGAAGAGGAAATAGACGTATACGTTGCATCGAAGGAACCACTTGATAAAGCAGGGAGCTATGGAATTCAAGGTAAAGGGTCTATTTTTGTTCAACATATTCAAGGGGACTACTACAGTGTAGTTGGCTTGCCAATTGCGCGTCTTGTCCGTGAATTAAAACAGTTTGATAGCGATGTAACCCATGCGTAAAATTGCATGGGGTTTTCTTTAGGAGAAATCGTAAAAAAAAGGGGTGGAGAGATGAACGGTATTCGTGATGTTGTGAGAGAAGAACAGCCACGGGAGCGTTTATTGTTAGAAGGAGCAGGAAGTTTATCGAATCGAGAACTTCTTGCAGTTTTACTCAGAACGGGTTCTAAAGAAGAAACGGTGTTAACGTTATCAGATAATATTCTCCATCATTTTGACGGCTTACGAATGTTAAAGGATGCAACGTTAGAAGAGATGATGAGCATTCATGGTGTTGGGATTGCAAAGGCGTCGCAGCTTATGGCTGCTTTTGAATTAGGTAGAAGAATGGTACGTTTAGAATATCAAAATAGATATAGTATTCGAAGTCCAGAAGATTGTGCGAGTTATATGATGGAAGAGATGCGTTTTTTGCAACAGGAGCATTTTGTTTGTTTATATTTGAATACGAAAAATCAAGTTATACATAGGCAAACTATTTTTATTGGAAGTTTAAATAAGTCGATTGTGCACCCAAGGGAAGTTTTTAAAGAAGCGTTCCGTCGGGCAGCAGCCTCTATTATATGTCTTCATAACCATCCCTCAGGAGATCCGGCGCCGAGCCGTGAAGATATTGAAGTTACAAAACGATTAGTAGAATGTGGTCGAATTATCGGAATTGAAGTACTTGATCATATCATAATAGGTGACCATAAATTCGTGAGTTTAAAGGAAAAAGGTCATATTTAAGACTATTCTTTTTACTTATTTTGTTTTATAATGTGATTTATGAGTTTTTTGTAGAAAATTATCTACAAAAAGGATGCAGATATAAAAAAACGTACTGTTTTTATAAATATAAAGTAAGAAAAATGAGTCCGTGAAAATAAGAAGGGAAGATAAATGATATGTTTGGATTTGGTGGATTTACTCGCGATCTTGGAATAGACTTAGGAACAGCGAATACGCTTGTATATGTGAAAGGGAAAGGTGTAGTTTTACGTGAACCTTCAGTAGTAGCATTACAAACTGAT
Organism: Bacillus sp. 41-22; assembly: GCF_025809295.1. Taxonomy (NCBI): domain Bacteria; kingdom Bacillati; phylum Bacillota; class Bacilli; order Caryophanales; family Bacillaceae; genus Bacillus; species Bacillus sp. 41-22. Next base: position 4,291,038 of record NZ_CP084035.1, on the reverse strand, counting down.
ACGAAACAAATCGTTGCGGTAGGTAGCGATGCAAAACAAATGATTGGTCGTACACCAGGAAACGTAGTGGCACTTCGCCCTATGAAAGATGGTGTAATTGCTGATTACGAAACAACAGCAATAATGATGAAATACTACATTCAACAAGCTCAAAAATCAAATGGATTCTTCTCACGTAAACCATACGTAATGGTATGTGTACCATCTGGTATTACAGCTGTAGAAAGACGTGCAGTAATCGATGCGACTCGTCAAGCTGGTGCTCGTGATGCTTATCCAATCGAAGAGCCATTTGCAGCAGCAATTGGTGCAAACTTACCTGTTTGGGAGCCGACTGGTAGTATGGTTGTTGATATCGGTGGTGGTACAACAGAAGTTGCAATTATTTCTTTAGGTGGTATTGTAACAAGTCAATCAGTTCGTGTTGCTGGTGATGATATGGACGATTCAATCATTCAGTACATTAAGAAAAGCTACAACTTAATGATTGGTGAAAGAACAGCAGAAGCACTAAAATTAGAAATCGGTTCTGCAGGCGAGCCAGAAGGTATTGAGCCTATGGAAATTCGCGGTCGTGATTTAGTAAGTGGTTTACCGAAAACAGTACTAATTCAACCAGAAGAAATTGCAGATGCATTAAAAGATACAGTAGATGCAATTGTAGAATCAGTTAAAAATACGTTAGAAAAAACTCCACCTGAATTAGCAGCGGATATTATGGACCGCGGTATCGTATTAACGGGTGGCGGGGCATTACTACGTAACTTAGATAAAGTTATTAGTGAAGAAACAAATATGCCAGTTCTTGTTGCAGAGGATCCATTAGATTGCGTAGCAATTGGAACGGGTAAAGCATTAGACAATATCGACCTTTTCAAAACTGCTGCTCGATAATATTGCAAAATAAAAATCAATGAAATTAAGAGGGTGTGAACGTGCCACAGTTTTTCTTAAACAAAAGATTAATTGTTTTGTTAGTTAGTATTATTCTTCTCGTGGCATTGATTGGAATCTCATTGAAAGAACGGAACAGTTTATCATGGCCAGAGCAGTTTATAAAAGATACTGTCGGTGTTGTAGAACGTGTATTCCAAAAGCCAGCGAATTATGTTGCCGGATTCTTCGAGAATGTAGAAGATGTAAAGCGCACGTATGAAGAGAATAAAAAGCTGAAAGCAAAATTAGATTCTACCGCAGATTTATCTGCCGTAGTGAAAAATTTAGACGATGAGAATAAAAAACTACGAGAATTAACTGGTAAAGAAAAGTCCCGTGGTGATTATACGGAAGTACAAGCTAGTGTGGTTTCTCGTAATCCCGATAAATGGTACGATTTAGTTGGAATTGATAAAGGAGCACAGCAAGGGATCAAAAAAGATATGGCTGTTGTAACTCCGAAAGGTTTAGTTGGACGCGTAAAAAGTGTATCTCAGTTTACATCGTCAGTAGAGTTGTTAAGTTCGATGAGCCGAACAAACCGTGTTTCTGCTATTGTACAAGGACAAGAAAATATCTTTGGATTAATTGAAGGTTACGATAAAGAAAAACAACTACTTCTTTTCACAAAGATTAGCTCTGATGCAGAGGTACAAAAAGATCAACTAGTTGTAACATCTGGACTTGGTGATATCTTCCCTAAAGGTCTTGCGATTGGGAAAATTGTTGATGTTCAGCCAGATCCATACGGTTTAACAAAAACGGCTTATGTAAAACCATCCGCTGATTTGAATGATGTAGAGCATATTATAGTTGCAAAACGTGATATGCCTACAGCGCCGTTAGAATAGGAGGGAGAGAAGAGATGATGACGATTTTAAAAAGAGCAGCTCTTCCTCTTTTGCTCCTTTTTGTTTTTTTATTTGAAAATATGTTCTCTACTGTTGTTCCAACAGACGTCTTTTGGAAAGGCAGTATAGCAGCACCGCATTTCTTTATAATTGTGTTATGTTTTATTACAGTGTACTATAGTCCGGTTCAAGGGATTTACTACGGACTATTATTTGGTTTCTTATTTGATACCGTATACACGGAACTTGTCGGTATATATATATTTGCTTATCCGATTTTAGCTTATTTAGTTTATAGTGTGATGAAAGTATTACAATTGAATTTATTTATTGTCGCTTCTATCGTACTGGCTGGCATTGCAGCATTAGAGTATTATGTGTATGGGTTTTTAACTTTGTTAGGACGTACTCACATGTCAGCATCTGTCTTTTTCACAGATCGTCTCCTTGCTACTTTATTGCTAAATGGAATTTTCTTATTAATAGTTTGTTTCCCACTGAGACGATATTTAGTGCGTCTTTCAAAAGCGATAGAAGAAAAAGAAAAAAGGATTTTCTAATTTTATGTCGAATTGAATCGGTGGGGTGAACTTTAGTGGAAGAAAAAAAGCAACAAAATGTAACGATAAAAGGGACAAAAGATGGAATAACACTTCATTTAGATGATTGCTGTTCATTCTCTGAGCTACTAAAAGAATTGGATGAAAAGCTTTCTACACATTACTATGAGAGTGACGGACGTTCTTTAATTGAAGTGCGTGTTAAAGTAGGAAATCGCTATTTAACAGAAGTACACCAAGAAGAGATTCGTACGTTAATTCGCAATAAGAAGAACCTTGTTGTAGAATCAATCGAAAGTGATGTTATAACAAAAGCAGAAGCAATAGCTTGGAAAGAAGAAACAGAAATTGTCCCTATTTCCAAAATTGTTCGCTCTGGACAAGTGTTACATGTAAAAGGCAATTTATTATTAATTGGAGATGTTAATCCAGGCGGAACGGTTATCGCTGGGGGGAATATTTTTGTCTTGGGATCATTAAGAGGAATTGCACATGCGGGGTATGATGGAGATTCAGAAGCTGTTATTGCTGCATCTATTATGAACCCTATGCAACTCCGAATTAGTGATGTGACAATGCGGGCTCCGGAAGAGAAAGAAGACGGAGCAGAGGCGGCAGAATGTGCGTACATTAATGAGAATAATCACATTGTTGTCGATCGCCTGCAACTTCTCACTCATCTTAGACCTAATTTAACAAAGTTAGAAAGGGGAATTGTATAGCTGTGGGAGAGGCAATAGTAATTACATCTGGAAAAGGCGGAGTAGGTAAAACTACAACGTCTGCGAACATTGGTACAGCCCTTGCGTTATCTGGAAAAAAAGTGTGTTTAATTGATACAGATATCGGTTTACGCAATTTAGACGTAGTAATGGGGCTAGAAAATCGTATTGTATTTGATCTTGTTGATGTCGTTGAAGGGCGTTGTCGTTTACCTCAGGCTCTTATTAAAGATAAGCGTTTTGATGATCTTTATTTATTACCTGCAGCACAAACGAGCGATAAATCGGCGGTAACACCTGAACAAATGGATGAATTAATACAAGTATTACGTCAAGATTATGATTACATATTAATTGATTGTCCTGCGGGGATTGAGCAGGGGTTTAAAAATGCAGTAGCAGGTGCGGATAAAGCAATCGTTGTAACAACACCAGAAGTATCCTCAATGCGTGATGCGGATCGTATTATCGGGCTTTTAGAGAAAGAGGATATTGAACCACCGAAACTTGTAATTAACCGTGTGCGTAGTCATATGCTTCATGAACAGGATATGTTAGACGTTGATGAAATTGTACGTACACTGTCAATCGAGCTTCTTGGAGTTGTCGAGGATGATGATGAAGTTATTCGTGCTACGAATACAGGTGAACCTGTAGCGCTGCAACCTAGCGGGAAAGCAGCAATAGCTTATCGTAATATTGCAAGACGCTTGTTAGGTGAGAATGTACCATTACAAGCATTTGAACAAGAAAAAGTATCGGTATTTACAAAGATGAAAAATTTCTTTGGAATCCGTTAAAAGCACTTCGCATAAATGCGGAGTGCTTTCTTTTTTCTTCGCATGAATATCTTCCTTCTATAACTCATACATATGTACAAACTGTATATAACTGTTTCTATTTGAATAAGGCTAACGAAAGAAAGGAGACAGTATGAAGAATAGACGTGTGGAAGAAATTAAAAAGCGGATTGCGAAAAGGAAAGCAGAGCAAGAATTGCTAGAAGAAGAGCAGTATTTTGCGGGAGGAGATTTTGATAGCGAAACGGTCTTTATTGAAGAGGGGGAGAAGGAAATTCATCCTCTATTTCGAAAAGAAGTTTTTCTCTTCAAAGTTTTGCTATCAGCAATATTAGTTCTTTCGGTTGCTATTTTATTTAAGAACGCACCTTCTTCTTTTGATGGTACTAGAGCTGTTACAGAAAAAGTTATGCAAGAAGAATTTCAATTTGCTACTATATCGAAATGGTATGAAAATCAGTTTGGAAAACCTCTCGTGTTCTTTTCTCCAAATGAGAAAAAAGAAGAGGCTATTCAGCAAAAGGATTATGCGATTCCTGCCTCTGGAAAGGTGATGCAAGGATTTCAAAAAAACGGCCAGGGTGTATTTGTTCAAACGGCTACAAATGCAACGGTGGAGTCAGTAAATGAAGGTATAGTTGTTTTTGCGGGCAAGAAAGAGGAACTTGGAAATACAGTTCAAATTCAGCACGCTGATGGTACGGAGTCATGGTATGCAAATTTAAATGATATGTCAGTAAAATTATATGATTACGTTTCAAAGAAACAAAAAATTGGAATAGTGAGTAATGATGAAAATAATAAAAATGGCAAATTTTATTTTGCAATAAAAAAGAATGAAAAATTTATTGATCCAATTCAGGTGATTTCATTTGATTAAATATAGGGATGTTTTCACGAAAATTTCTGTGCATCCGTTGTTTTGGGTTATTATTGTCATTGGTATTTTTACAGCACGTTTTAAAGAGTTACTATTACTATTTTGTATCGTTTTAGTTCATGAACTTGGGCATGCTTTTGCCGCAGCGTATTATAATTGGCGTATTAAACAAATTCAGCTTTTGCCGTTTGGTGGCGTAGTTGAGATGGAAGAACATGGGAATAAATCTTTAAAAGAAGAATTAATTGTCGTTATGGCGGGGCCAATTCAGCATATATGGATGATTGCGGTCGCTTACATTTTGTATAAAGCGGGCTGGGTAACTGACGATTTGTACCATTTCTTTGTATGGAATAATGTCATTATTTTAGGGTTTAATTTATTGCCTATTTGGCCACTTGATGGTGGAAAAGTATTATTTAATGTATTATCATATCGTTTTCCCTATTTACAAGCACATGAAAAGATGATGAAATTGTCATGTGTTTTTTTTAGTGTAATATTAGGATGGCAGTTACTTTGGAATAGTAATAACATTATGATGTGGGTATTACTCGTTTTTCTAGCGATTTCTTTATATCAAGAATGGAAACAAAGACGGTACGCATTTATGCGTTTTTTATTAGAGCGTTATTATGGGAATAAAAGAGATATTGAAAAAATAGCACCTATTGAGGTGAAAACGGAAGATCATTTATATACGATTTTCACAAAATTTCGCAGAGGATATAAACACTCTATTATCGTCCATGGAAAATATAAAGAGCATTACACATTGGACGAAAATGAATTGTTGTATGCGTATTTTGCTGAAAAACGAACAACCTCATCTGTTGAAGAATTAATTGGTTAGTGTTGACGACGACACTAACCTTTTATATTGTAAGGAAAAGAAATGAAAAGTGAGGAAAGAATTTTGAAGACGTTATATATTAACTACACTGGTTCGGAAAAGCGTGTTGCGATAGAAGAGAAACAAAAAATTGTAGAGCTTTTATGGAAACGGAATGAAGAGCAGGAGATTGTCGGACATATTTATGTTGGGCGTATCGTAAGAACAATTGCTGGAATGAACGCAGCCTTTGTAAATATCGGATTAGAAAAACATGCATATCTTTCATTTGATGATGTACCATCTTCATATCGCATACATGAAGGACAGGCGATACTTGTACAAGTTGTGAAAGAGGCAATTGATACGAAGGGGCCAAAATTAACGGCGAAGATAGAAGTTACCGGAAAATATGTCGTTTACATGCCCTATGATGACATGCGCGCTGTTTCTCGGAAAATAAAAAATAATAAAAGAAGACAACAGTTACTGGGAATTGAAGTAGAAGGAACAGGTGGATACATTTTCCGTTCTGCTTCTGAAAAAGGAACGATCGATGAAATACAAGCTGAAATGCAAGGGTTGCAGCAGTTATATGAAGAGTTAAAAAGAAAAGAAGATCAAGGGAAGGCGCCCTTACTACTTCATCAACCAGCGACGTTTTTAGATCGTGTATTTCAGGAGAACCCAATTGAAACAATTGAAAAAATAGTTGTAGATACGAGAAGTATAGTAAAAGAATTAGAAGAAAAAGTAGGGAAAGAAAGAGTATCCTTTTATAATGAAAAATCTTCGATGTTTAACCACTTTGGAATAGATCGTGAAATCGAGAAAGCACTTCAAAAAATTGTGTGGCTACCAAATGGTGCCTATCTAATTGTAGAACAAATGGAGACGATGACTGTAATTGATGTGAATACAGGTAAATTTACTGGAAAACAAAATTTACAAGATACCGTATTTCGCACAAATGAAATGGCTGCTGAAGAGATTGCTCGTCAATTAAGACTTCGTGATATTGGCGGGATGATATTAATTGATTTTATTAATATGAAAAGACGGGAAGATAAAGAGAAGGTAAGAGAGCGTTTAATGATAGCTTTACAAGATGATCGCACATATACAAGAGTGCTTGGGTTTACAGAGTTAGGTATTTTAGAGATGACGCGTAAGCGCAAGAAACATTCGTTACGTGACGTATTATTAGAAGAGTGTGCGCCTTGTAAAGCGACAGGTTACGTTATATCTAATGAAACAATTGCGTATGAGCTAGAGAGAGAGCTTATTACTTATGGTAATATAGAGGATGAAGCTGTATTGATTGGTGCTTCAAAAAAAGTACAAAAACATTTTTCACAAAAAGAATTACAAAAAAATATTCCATTTGAAATTTATTTCAAAGATGATATTATCGAAAAGTACGCTATTATCCGTTTTGGAAGTAAGAAAGAAATTGTAGAACGGAAAAAATAGTTAGCAGAACATTCATTGACAATAGTCAATGAGTCATGGTAATATTTTTATGTTATAGTTTATAGCACCTAAACTGCTATATGCTACAACCGCACAAGACAGGTTCCCTAAAGACATTTTATGTCTACCTCGTTTTTGGCGAGTCTTAGTAATTAAGAGGAGGTGCAAGTATGTACGCAATTATCGAAACAGGTGGAAAACAAATTAAAGTTGAAGCTGGTCAAGCAATCTACATTGAAAAATTAGATGTTGAAGCTGGTGAAACTGTTACTTTTGACAAAGTTCTTTTCGTTGGTGGCGAAAACGTGAAAGTTGGTAGCCCAGTTGTAGAGGGTGCAACAGTTACTGCGAAAGTTGAAAAACAAGGTCGCGCTAAGAAAATCATCGTTTTCAAATACAAAGCGAAAAAGAACAATCGTAAGAAACAAGGTCATCGTCAACCTTACACTAAGCTAGTAGTTGAAGCTATCAACGCTTAATTCTGGTTAAGATGATTAAGATTACGATAAGTCGCACGAAACTAGGAAGTATCCGATCATTTAAAATGACTGGACATGCCAATTATGCGCCACATGGACAAGATCTTGTCTGTGCTGGAACTACAGCGGTTGTGTTTGGTTCTATAAATGCAGTGGAAGAACTTTGTAATGTGCAGGCAACTATTGAACTCGGAAGTGATGGCGGATTCTTGACGTATGAATTGCCTAATGATTTAGACGTTCATACAGCAGAAAAAGCACAAATACTTTTAGAAGGATTGGTTGTTTCACTTAAGACGATTGAACTTGATTACGGAAAGTATATCCGTTTAATAGAAAAAGTGCAGGAGGTGTAACGTATGTTAAGATTAGATCTTCAGTTTTTCGCATCTAAGAAAGGTGTAGGTAGTACAAAGAACGGTCGTGACTCTCAGTCAAAACGTCTTGGTGCTAAACGCGCAGATGGTCAAACGGTTTCAGGTGGTTCAATTCTTTACCGTCAACGCGGTACAAAAATTTATCCAGGTGTTAACGTTGGTCGTGGTGGCGATGACACTTTATACGCGAAAGTTGACGGCGTAGTACGCTTTGAGCGTCTTGGTCGTGACCGCAAACAAGTGAGCGTATATCCTGTTGCTCAAGAAGCATAAGAACTCACGGAAAACTCTAACCTGAGTGCAGGTTAGAGTTTTTCTATATTAAGGGGTATCTAAATGAATGAAAAATGGACAATTATAGATGCGTTGAGCCACTCGAGACATGATTGGCTCAATCGTTTGCAGATGGTTAAAGGAAATCTTTCCCTTGGAAAAGTGGAAGAGATTCATAGGCTCATCGATCGTTTTGTCCAAGAAGCGAGACAAGAATCCAATCTGATGGGGCTATCAATGCCTTTATTTTCAGAGTGGATTTTAACATATAATTGGAAACAGCAACCGTGCTTATTGGAGTACGAAGTATTAGGGAAATTACATAACTTATCTCATCTAGATGAGACTGTATGTACATGGACGAATCAGTTTTTCTTAATGCTTCAGCATAGTTTAGACGTATATGTTGAAAATTATGTTTGTATCACAATTGAAAGTGACGCGGAGAATGCTCGTTTCTTTTTTGATTTTCGTGGAAAGCTAACGAATGTAGAAGAACTACAAACGTGGCTTGCGAACGAAAACAATAAATGGTATTCCATTTCTTATACAGTACGAGACGAAGAAGTCTCAGTTATATTACAACTAATCGAAAAAAGTGTGGTGAAATAATGTTTGTAGATCAGGTCAAGATATATGTAAAAGGCGGCGACGGTGGTAACGGAATGGTTGCGTATCGTCGTGAGAAGTATGTACCTAAAGGTGGCCCAGCAGGTGGCGACGGTGGTAAAGGTGCAGATGTTGTTTTTGTTGTTGAGGAAGGCTTACGTACATTAATGGACTTCCGCTACCAACGTCATTTCAAAGCTGATCGCGGTCAGCACGGAATGAGTAAAGGTCAGCACGGTCGTAAATCTGAAGATTTAATCGTAAAGGTTCCACCAGGAACAATAGTGAAAGATGAAAAAACAGGTGAAATTCTTGCCGATTTAGTAACGCATGAACAAACAGCTGTAATCGCAAGAGGTGGCCGTGGTGGCCGTGGTAATTCACGTTTCGCAACAGCGACGAACCCAGCGCCAGAAATCGCTGAGAACGGGGAACCAGGTCAAGAACGTGATGTCACGTTAGAACTTAAAGTGCTAGCAGATGTTGGACTTGTTGGATTCCCAAGTGTAGGTAAATCTACATTATTATCTGTTGTATCATCAGCACGTCCGAAAATTGCAGAATATCACTTTACAACAATCGTTCCGAATCTTGGTGTTGTTGAAACTGGTGATAACCGCAGCTTCGTTATGGCTGACCTTCCTGGACTAATTGAAGGCGCACACTCCGGCGTTGGACTTGGACACCAATTCTTACGTCATATCGAACGTACACGTGTAATTGTACACGTTATCGATATGTCTGGTTTAGAAGGACGTGAGCCATATGAAGATTATGTCACAATCAATAATGAACTAAAAGAATACAATATGCGTTTAACTGAGCGTCCACAAGTTGTTGTTGCAAACAAAATGGATATGCCAGATGCAGAAGAAAACTTACAAGCATTTAAAGAGAAATTGGGAGACGAAGTGAAAATTTTCCCAATCTCAGCTGTAACGAAACAAGGTGTTCGTGACTTACTATTTGAAGTAGCGAACTTATTAGAAACAACACCAGAATTCCCAATGTACGATGATGTAGAAGAATCTGAAGCAAGTGTAATGTACAAATTTGAATCTGAATCTAATTTTGAAATTACACGCGAAAGTGATGGCACATTTGTTATTTCTGGTTATGACATTGAGAAAACATTCAAGATGACAGACTTCTCACGTGATGAATCTGTACGCCGATTTGCTCGTCAAATGCGTGGAATGGGTATTGATGAAGCCCTTCGTGCACGTGGTGCAACAGACGGAGATATTGTGAAAATTCTTGAATATCAATTTGAATTTATCGATTAAGACTGCCGAAATATGGCGGTCTTTTTTTTTTCGTTATTTGAGTCCAGTAAAAACCCAATTCATATAGGTGAACCATAAGTCGATATAGGAAAAAATCCCCATTGATTAAAGTTTCAATTTATAATAGAAAAAGGAGTGATTTTAGAAGAATATTTTATGGGGAGAAAAGGAATATGTATAAAATATTAATTGTAGAAGATGATGAAAAAATTGCAGAGATATTAGAGGAGCATTTAGAAAGGTATGGATATCAATCTTTCAGAGTGAGCGATTTACGGCATATAAAAGATGAGTTTGTAAAAGTAAGTCCTCATCTTGTGTTACTTGATATTAATTTACCATACTTTGATGGCTTCTACTGGTGCCGCCAAATCCGCACTGTATCGAATGCGCCGATTATTTTTGTTTCTGCAAGAACAGGGGAAATGGATCAAGTAATGGCGATTGAAAATGGCGGAGATGATTACATTACAAAGCCATTCCATTTAGATATCGTAATGGCAAAGGTGAAAAGTGCACTCCGCCGCGGGTATGGTGAGTATGCTTTGGCCGCGGAAAGTGACTGCTTAGGTGTTAATGGATTGTTATTATTCCCATCACAGCACACAGTAGAGTGGAAAGGTCAACAAACGGAACTTACAAAAAATGAGTTTTATTTATTAGAATGTTTAATGAAACAAGCAAATCAATACGTGACACGTGAAGAGCTGTTAGAGGCTTTATGGGATGAAGTAGCTTTTGTTGATGATAATACATTAACCGTGAATGTAAAGCGTGTAAGGAAGAAACTTGAGGAGTTAGGCATTAAAAATGCAATTGTCACAAAGCGTGGGTACGGTTATGCTCTTCTTACTGAGTGGGGCGAAGGGCATGAAGGTTAAAAATTACCTCATAGAACGTTGTTCCTTAATCCTTTCTTACATTATAAGCCTTTGTTTATTTGGACTCGTATTGCAGTTGCAAAGCCTTTTAGAAAAGCGTGCGCTGGACTGGAGTACATGGTTATACGGACTTTTATTAGGGACAGTTGTGTTTAGTGTATACCTTATTTACGATTACCGAAAACGAAGTGTGTTTTTAAAGAGGATAGAACAGTATATTGCCGGTGGACATACATTACATGACTCTTTACTTATCGATACTTCTTATACGTCAGAGCAAGAAATGGTTGTTGAAGCGTTTACGCTATTAAGGCAGCAATATATGAATGAAGTTCATAAGCAGCATGCAAAAGAGCAACAGCAAATGATTTTTATGAACCAGTGGATCCATCAAATGAAAACACCAGTATCCGTTATTGAATTATTGTTACAGAAATATGGTAAGGAGCACCGTGAAGCAAGGGGAACGATTGAAAGTATTCGTGAAGAAAATAACCGTATTTTAAATGGGTTAGATTTAGCGTTACATATGGCAAGGTTAGATCAATTTTCGAAAGACTATAAAGTAGAAGTAGTAAATGTTATAGAGGTCATTCGAGATATTATTAATGAAAATCGGAAGTCGTTCATTCAATCTTCTGTATTTCCGAAAATGATGTTTGAAGAAGAGACTTGTATGATTGCGTCTGATAGAAAGTGGCTTAGTATCGCGATGAGCCAAATTGTTGTGAATGCAATTAAGTATACAAAAATTTCAGAAGCAGAGAAAAAAGAAATTCAATTTCAAATTGAAGAGAAAGATCAAAAGGTGTTATTACATATTAAGGACAATGGAATTGGTATTCCTGAGCAAGATGTAAAGCGTATATTTGATCCGTTCTTTACGGGAATAAACGGCCGTAAAACAAGGGAAGCGACAGGTATGGGTTTATATATTACGAAGGAAATCTGCGGTAATTTACATCATGGAGTGTATGTACAATCAACTGAAGGGGAAGGAACAACAGTTACGTTCCAATTTGCAAAAGATGAAGAATATCATACATTAATGAGAAAAATGACAAAACTGTAAGATAACAAAACGTTTTGTAAGGGAAATCACTCGTTTCTTTTTCTTATTTTTCTTATAGTAAATGTAAGAAGAAAACACGTAGGGGGATTAGAAATGAGTGTTCTTGAAGTAAAAGGATTAACAAAGGTGTACCAATCAAAAGGTTCAGTAGCGACGACTGCTTTAAATGATATAAATTTTAAAATTGAAGAAGGCGAGTTTGTAGGGATTATGGGGCCTTCAGGAAGCGGAAAAACAACGCTTTTAAATTTATTAGCAACAATTGATAAGCAAACTTCAGGTCATGTGCTTGTAAATGGTGAAGAAATTAATCAAATGCGTGCTGCAAAATTGGCGGAATTTCGCCGTACACATCTAGGATTCATTTTCCAAGATTTCAACTTACTTGATACATTATCGATTAAAGAAAATATTATTTTGCCGCTTGTAATGGCGAAGAAATCTGTAAAAGAAATTGATGCGAAAGTACTTGAAATTGCGAGGTTTTTAAACATTGAAGAAATTTTAAATAAAAAAGTATACGAAGTATCAGGTGGACAACAACAACGTGCAGCAGCTGCAAGGGCGATTATTCATGAACCAACATTAATTTTAGCGGATGAGCCAACAGGAAACCTAGATTCTAAGTCAGCGAAATCATTAATGGGAGCACTTCAAGATTTGCATGAGCAAAAGAAAGTAACGATTGCAATGGTAACACATGATCCAGTAGCCGCTAGTTATTGCGAACGTATCCTTTTCATACGTGATGGAGAGATTTTTTCAGAAATACATAAAGGAAGAACGAAGCAAGCCTTTTTCCAAGAAATTTTAGACGTACTTGCGATGCTAGGAGGAGAATATCATGAACTTTCGCCAGCTCGCGCTTAATAACGTAAAAGGAAATTGGCGTAATTATAAAGCGTTTCTTATTAGTAGTTGTTTATCGATTGTCGTATTTTTCATGTATGCTTCCTTCATTTATCATCCAGATGTCGTAAGCGGTAATATTAGTATGAAGACGATGATTACAAAAGGGTTAGAATCGATGAATTATATTGTAGTCATCTTCTCAGCACTCTTTATTTTATATGCGAATTCAACGTTTTTACGAGCAAGAAAAAAAGAATTTGGCTTATTAACGTTAATAGGTGGAACAAAGTCTCAGCTCGGCCGAATGATTATATTAGAGCAACTGATGTTAGGGAGTATTGCCATTGTAGTAGGTATTGGGATTGGAATGCTTTGTTCAAAACTTTTCTTCCAAGCACTCAGTGTCTTACTAAAAATTGATAAAACACTGCCGCTTGTGTGGAATGGAAAAGCAGTTCTTATTACAGTTGGCATATACTTTGTCCTCTTTTTAATACTATCATTGTTTAGTGTTTGGACAGTAGGCCGCTTGCAAATTATTGATTTATTAAGAGAGGCAAGAAAACAAAAAGTAGAACCTTTTGCATTTACATGGTTAGGGGTAGTTGGTATAGGCTGTATTATTGCTGCGTATATACTTTGTTTCCAAGTAACAATTATGAATTTCATTATGTATTTCTTACCAATTGTCGGACTGACGATTGGCGGAACGTATTTACTATTTACGCAAGGAAGTACAGTCGTATTAAAGGCATTGCAAAAACGAAAACAATCTTTTTATACGTATCCCAATATGTTTGTACTTAGCAATCTTATTTATAAAATGAAAGATAATGCTCGTTTTCTATTTGTTATTTCTATTATTACGGCGGTTGTTTCTTCAGCGGTTGGTACGCTTTATGTATATTTTGAAAATATGAGTGCAAAAACGATAGAGCTTACACCGCATGCTATTTCATATGAGGAAAAGGGACTAAATACGCATAGCCTGATTAATGAAGAAAAAGAACAAGAGATTGTAAAAAAACATGGGTTTGAAGATGCACGAAAAGTAATTTACGTAAAACTACCTGCAACACAGAAAATAATGTTGTTTAACAGTGAACGTGAAGTACCAATGACGATTATTTCAGAAAAAGAATATAACGCGGAAGTACGTGAACAAAAGAAAGAGCAAATTACAGAGGTTCATAATGCACCAGGTAGTGCGACGATGGTTATGGTTGATGCAGCAAATGAACTTATGAAGATAGATCGTACGAAACCGTATGAATTTACAATCAACGGACAAAAGCAGTCTGCTCAATTAAATGAGCCAACGTCATATTCTGTTTTTAATGATAGCGAATATCTCATTGTGAATGATCAAGATTTTGAGAAATACGAAAAGCTCGTACCAGATGAAGAAAAGACGAAATATTATGGTTATTATATTGAAGACTGGAAAAGTACGGAAGACCTTGTGCTAGATTTGAAAAAGGAAATTGCACCAGAAAAGCAAGGGGAATTGAGAAACGCAGTGTTCGCTTATAAAGATATAAGAGAAGGTGGAGCAATTACAATGTTCATCGGCTTCTTCGTAGCAGTACTGTTCTTCTTCTTTGCTTGTAGCATGACATACTTTAAATGGTTTAATGATAAAGAACAAGATCGTATTCAATTTAAGTCATTAAAAAGAATTGGTATGACAGATAAAGAAATTCGTAAAATTGCAATTCGTCAGATGGGTGTTATCTTCTTTATCCCAATTTTAATCGGTACAATTCATAGTGGATTTGCTCTTCATACGTTAGGAAAAATGCTTTATATTGATTTGTGGAAATCAGGTGCGATAGTAATTGGAGCATATATTTTAGCTTCTACAATTTACTTTATGATTGCGCAAAGAGGATATTTAAAACACGTAAAAAGCTAGGGGAACCTCTAGCTTTTTACGTGTGTAGTAAGTTACAGGAGGACGATAGATGAACATTCGGCAACTAGCGCTGCAAAATATAAAGGGAAATTGGCGTAATTATAAAGTGTTTTTCTTAAGTAGTTGTTTTGCCATATTAGCTTCTTATGCATACATGTCTGTCATTGTACATCCGTATATGCAAGAGACGATGTGGTATCAAAATGTACGCTGGGGGCTTATCATATGTAACGTTATAATTATTTCTTTTTTCGTCATATTTATTTTGTATTCTACTTCTATTTTCATAGAAGCACGTAAGAAAGAATTAGGGTTATATATGTTAATGGGAGCAACGAAATCTAACGTAATAGGAGTGATTATGACCGAGCAAATATTGATCGGAATTTTCGCTAATATTTTCGGTATTGGGCTTGGCATGATTTCTTTAAAACTCTTTTTTATGGTATTTAGTATGTTACTTCATCTTCCGAAAGAACTCCCTGTCATATTTGACATGAGAGCGATTGGTGTAACGTTTGTTACATATATGCTTGTCTTTGTTCTGTTATCTTTTATAAGTGCTTTACGTATATGGAATATAAAAATCATACGGTTATTAAAAGAATTTCGAACAGATAAACGAGAGAGGAAAACATCAAAGTGGCTTTGTTTATTCGGTTTTGCTTGTTTAGGGACGGGATATGCGTTAGCGCTACAAGTGACGATGACAACGATAGCATTATACTTTTTTCCGGTTGTTATACTCATTTCTTTTGGGACGTATTTTTCATTTACACATGGCGCTACACAAATATTAGAAGTGATAAAAAGAAATAAAAGGATTATGTATACATATCCGTATTTATTTATAGTGAATCAATTGTCACATCGAATGAAGGAAAATAGTCGCTTTTTCTTTCTGTTGTCTATGGCAACAACGTTTGTCGTTACGGCGACAGGTACGGTGTTCTTATATTTTTCTAGCATGCAAGATATGTGGCGTGGCGGAGGAGTACACTCATTTTCATATATAGAAAAAGGTACTTCTGCTCATGAAGTTTTCGAGAAAGACAAGGTTGAAAACTTATTACATCAATATGGATATGATGATTTTCAATATATGAGTTTTGTTGGAGTGTATGCATCTTTTCAGTCCAATAAGGGAGAAACAGAGGTAGCGCCGCTTATAAAGGAAAGTGAATACAATCAAGAGGCGAGAAAACAAAAACAGAAAACGTATCATCCTAAAAAAGGAACAGTTACACTTGTTTATTATAATAAACGCAATCATCCGAATGTATATAATCAAAAAGAGATTCAATTACAAGTAATAAATCAAACATATCAATTTGCATTTAACGGTCAGAAAGAAGGGGTACAATTTAACTATCACCCTTCGCACATTAATGGTCTGTTTTTCGTCATGAATGATGAAGATTTTGAGATTATATCAAATACAATTACGGATTCTGAAAAAATGATATATAGAGGTTACACATTACCAAATATCGAAAATACGAAAGATTTGAATGCAGATTTACGGAAACATATGAAACAAGATAATAATGATGCATTTCGAAGTAATATGGAGTTATATGTGAATATGAAAGAGTTCGGTAATATTACTCTATTTGTAGGCTCATTCATTAGTATATTATTCTTCCTTACTTCATGCAGTATCGTATATTTTAAATGGTTTCATAATATTGCATCGGATCGTAAACAGTATGGTGCACTCTCTAAACTTGGGATGACAAAGGAAGAGGTGTGGAAGATTTCTCGTTGGCAATTATGTATGCTATTTTTTGCGCCTATTATAGTAGGGAGTATGCATAGTGCAGTTGCGTTATATACGTTTCATAATACGATCTTTATGGACGGTTCATTAAGAAAAGTAGGCTTGTTTATTTTATTTTACATTGCTGCATGCATTATGTATTTCTTCTTCGCTCAAAGAGAATATAGGAAACATTTAGACTAGCGAATGCTAGTCTTTTTTAAATATTCAAAATTTACATAGAAGAATATTTAAAATTGTGGTATAACAGTAAGAAAACGAAAAAGAGAGGGAAAAGACGATGATTCGAGTAGGATATTTAGGACCAGAGGCAACATTTACAAATATGGCGGTGAGTCGTTTTTTTCCGGAAGCAGAGCATGTACCGTATCGAACGATTCCAGATTGTATTGATGCAGCTGCAAATGAAAATGTAGATTATGCGGTCGTACCGTTAGAGAACGCCATAGAAGGTTCAGTTAATATAACGGTTGATTATCTCGTACATGAGCAGCCACTTTCCATTGTAGGAGAAATTACAGTGCCAATTCAGCAACATTTACTCGTACACCCGCAGTACGAAGGAGTGTGGAAAGAAGTATACGCTGTACATTCTCATCCGCATGCCATTGCACAGTGCCATAAATTTTTAAATGAGGAATTAAAAGGGGTAACCGTTCGCGATATGACATCAACAAGCGCTGCTGCACAATATGTGAAAGAACATCCTGAAAAAAAAATTGCAGCTATTGCAAATGAAGCAGCGGCAGAAAAATACGGATTAACAATTGTAAGGCGTGATATTCATACGCATAAAAACAATCATACACGTTTCCTTGTTCTCCATAAGAAAAAGAAAGCAGTACTCCCAAATAACGGAGAAAACCGAGGAGAGAAAACGACGCTTATGATAACGTTACCTGCTGATTACGCAGGGGCACTATATCAAGTGTTATCAGCTTTCGCATGGAGAAAATTAAACTTATCCAAAATTGAATCGCGCCCGATGAAAACAGGCCTTGGAAATTACTTTTTCTTAATCGACGTCGACAAAGCATACGATGATGTATTATTGCCAGGCGTAACAATGGAACTTGAAGCACTCGGGTTTTCTGTTACTGTGCTGGGGAGTTATTCTTCTTATTGGTTGTAAGGGGAGTGTTTGTCGTATTTTGTAGTTAAGTCGATATAATTTCGGTCGCTAGTATACCGTATGATAGATAAATAGAGTCCCACCTATAAAAGGTGGGATTTATTATTTTAACTTCGAAAGACGATCCTCTAACTGACCACGCCAAATCTCGGCTAGTTCTTGTACAGCAAGAACCTTCTCAATGCCATCTTTATCTTTCCTATTATGAAAATAAATTTCGTTAGAGAACAAAACAGATACATTGTTTGATGGACGCTCTAGTAATGTAATTTTAGAATCTTTACGCACAGTACCTTCTTGAAGAACGCGGCATAAGTAGCCAGTATATCCAGTTGCTACAATGCGTGGTAAAATGCCAGGAATACCGACACGTTTTGAAATTGTGCTACAAGGTACGCGAGCTTGTGTTACTTGAATGATTGCTTCGCCTAGTTGATATGTATCTCCGATGCAAACATCACGCTCTAACATATTTGTTACGGTAATGTTTTCGCCAAATGTGGAAGCTGGAAGTGTAGTTTGAAATTCCTCTTCCCATAGTGCGTAATGCTCGTGTGGGTACACACAAACTGCGCGATCAGGTCCCCCGTGGTGTTTTAAATCCGCTACATCATCACCACGGAATCCGTCTTTTGAGAGGAAGGCCTCTTCTGTAGGATCTTTACATATACCTGTTATCATTTCTTTATCTTCGCCATATTTCATTTGTTTCGGTTTACCGGTGCTAAAGTGAACGAGTTCAATTCCCATATTTGACCTCCTTTACAATTGATTACAATATTATATCATTTACAAAATAAAAGCACAGAGAATGATAAAAAACTCTGTGCTTTACATTAATAAACGAGAAATCCAGCGCGGTCTAGTGCCTCACAGGCAGCATCTAATTTCTCTTTAGAATCTGCTTCGATTGTATGTAAGTGAATACCATCTGTCAGTTGCGAAAGATAGGAAGCGTTTGTGTTTTCGATTTTTTGTAAATATTGCTCTACATCGAAGCGATTACTTACCATAATCGATGCTGTTAAGTCGCCGTATACAGGATGCTCAACTTTTACGTCTTTAATTGTAACGCCGTGGTCAACTAACATAGTAAGTTCTTGACGTACTTCTGCCGGTTTATGTTGGCATACGATTACGCGTTCAAAAGCTTGTTGTCTTGTTTGTGGCTTTAAATATAAATACCCTTGTGCAGTCGCAATAATTGGTTCATTTCGTGCTTTTAGTAAGGAAATGTCTTGAACGATAACTTGCCTACTTACGTTTGTCTTTTTAGATAGTTCATTCCCTGATAACGGTTCATTTGCAGCAAGAAGCCACTCAAGGATGAGTTGTCGTCTTTCTTCGCCTAAAATCTTTTTTTGATCATTTTGTTTCATTATGATTTAACACCTCTATAAAATTGATTTCCAATTGTGTGTAGTGCATGAATAGTTGTATCAATTTGTTCTTTCGTTGTGTGATGTCCGAAAGAAAAGCGGACATATTGTTTTGCCTCTTCATACGTTTTTCCAATTGCAAGCATTGTTTTTGAAGGGTCTTGTTTACCTACTTGGCAAGCACTTCCAGTTGAAATGGCTATACCATGACGGTTACATTCTAACATTGTATACTGACCTTCTATTCCTTTTATTGTAACCCCAATAATATGTGGTAAACAAGAAGTAGAATGTCCTTTCACTTCAATTTCTAGAGGAAGTGTTTGTAATTGCTCTAAAAAATAAAATCGTAATTGTTTAAAACGAAAGCTCTCTTCCTTTTGATTCTTTAATATATGCTCTGCGGCTGTTAAAAAAGCAGCGATTCCAGGAACGTTCACTGTACCAGGGCGAAAGCCTTTTTCATGAGAAGTTCCCGGAAATACTTGTTCCCAGCGAACTTGCGGATTTATATAGCAAGCTCCAACTCCTTTTGGTCCGTATATTTTATGGGCTGAAACAGAAAGACTATCAATCTCCATCGCTTTAACGTCTATTGGAAGTTTACCAAACGTTTGAACACAATCCGAATGAAATAAAACATTATATTTTTTTAAAAGTGCTCCGATCTCTGCAATGTTTTGAACGGTCCCGATTTCAGAGTTTCCGTGCTGTATACTTGCTAGAGCAGTATCTTCTGTAATAGCTGCTTCTAAATCTACTAAATGAATTATCCCACTTTTATCAACAGGAATCTCAGTAATAGTATAACCTTGCGATTGTAAGGATTGAAAATAACTTCGAATCGATGCGTGTTCCATAGGTGTCGTAATAATGTGCTTTCCATTTCTAGCATTTAGAAGGGATTGAATCGCAAGGTAGTTAGATTCTGAACCGCCGCTTGTAAAGAATACACCTTGTTCCTTACCCCCAATCATTTCTGCAAATGTTTCTCTACAAACTTGTAATAAAGATGATGCACTTCCGCCGATATCGTGTAAACTTTGTTCATTTCCGAAATATGTTTTTGCCGCTGCTATATATGTTTCTAAAGCTTCTTCGCTCATAGGTGTTGTCGCTGCATAATCTAGATATATCATCATGTAATTTCCTCTCTTCAGTAAGAGTGACATTTGTTTTCGTTTTTAGAATGGTAGTGAAAATAAGAATTGTAAAAAAACTCTTGTCATTATTTTAAAACTATGTAAATATAGGTGTCAAGACAGTTGGAAAGTGTAAAGTGGGAGGCAACAATTATGCCAAGTGCAGATGTCTTGATTATTGGAAGTGGCGTTGCGGCGCTTCGTGTTGCGAAAGAGCTTTGTCACGAAAAGAATGTGATAATTATCACAAAAAAAACAGGACGTAATAATAATACACATTTAGCTCAAGGAGGAATTGCAGCAGCTGTTGCTACATATGACGATCCGAGTGGGCATTTTGAAGATACATTAGTGGCAGGTTGCCATTATAACAACGAAGAAGCAGTTCGTTATTTAGTTGAAGAGGGACCGAAAGAAATAAGTAAGCTTATTACGAATGGAATGAAATTTGATGGGGATGAAAAAGGGATCCACCTTGGTAAAGAAGGGGCGCATCGAAAACGGCGCATTTTACATGCCGGAGGAGATGCAACTGGTAAAAATCTATTAGAGCATTTAATACAAGAAGTAGTTCCGAACGTTACTGTCGTTGAGCATGAAATGGTGCTCGATTTCATTATAGAAAATAATAAATGCATAGGAGCTTTAACGCGAAATAGTGAAGGGAAGCTGAAGCGTTACTATGCTGATAATACGGTGTTAGCATCAGGAGGGATAGGTGGTTTGTACGCCTTTACATCGAATGATGAGACAATTACAGGCGATGGACTTGCGATGATATATCGAGCTGGGGGGGAACTTGTTGATTTAGAATTTGTACAATTTCATCCGACGATGTTATACGTGGACGGGCGATGTTGTGGTCTCGTTTCTGAAGCAGTCCGTGGTGAAGGAGCTGTCCTTATAAATGGAAAAGGACAGCGTTTTATGATGGATATACATCCCGGGAAAGATCTCGCACCGCGTGATGTAGTGGCAAGGGCTATTCATGAACAACTTCTTGCAGGTGAAAAAGTGTACTTAAACATCGAAACCATTCAAAACTTTGAACAACGTTTTCCGACCGTCTCATCATTATGTAAAAAGAATGGTATTGATTTAAAAGAAAATTCTATTCCGGTCGTACCGGGCGCTCATTTTCATATGGGCGGCGTGAAGACGAATTGTGACGGAGAGACGTCCATTTCAAACTTATATGCGGTCGGTGAAGTGGCTTGTAATGGAGTTCATGGTGCGAATAGATTGGCGAGTAATTCATTATTAGAAGGTCTTGTGTTTGGAAGACGAATAGGAAAACACATTTTAGCTAAGCCAGCAGAGGAAAGAAAAAATGTGCCGGAAGAGAGAGGGAAAAGTTTTATAGCTCTTAATGATTTACCGTTGAAAGAAGAAATACAAGAATGCATGATGAAATATGTTGGGATTGTGCGAACTGAGAAAAATTTATCATATGCTCAGAGATGGTTTAGTAGGTACGGTGTGCGAAATATGATCTTACAATATGATGCACTTACAAATGAAGAGATAACGCTTATTAATATGTTAACAGTTTGTGAGCTTATAACAGTATCAGCTTTGCAAAGAGAAGACAGTATTGGTGGTCATTATCGCATTGATTATCCAGAAAGAAATAGCGTGAAAAAAGAGATTATCCGAGTGAGAAGAAAACTACAACTTGTTTAATAAGGGGAAGAGGGGTTTTATGAATACGTTAAAAGTTAAGGAAGCATTAAATCGATTTTTTCTAGAAGATATAGGAGAAAGAGATGTAACATCTCAGCTTATCTTTCCCGATAATGCACTTGCGAAAGGAACGTTTCTTGTAAAGGATACAGGGGTATTTGCAGGGTGCTTAGTAATTGAAGAAGGATTTAAATTAATTGATCAGAGAATTGGAGTTGAACTTCATAAAAAAGATGGGGATCTTGTAGAAAAAGGAGAAATAATTGCAACCGTGCAAGGCCCAATCGCATCATTATTAACGGCAGAGCGCGTTATATTAAACGTTATTCAGCGTATGAGCGGGATAGCGACGATGACACGTAAGGCGGTTTTTGCTTTAGATAGCAGTCATACACGCATTTGTGATACGAGAAAAACGATGCCAGGACTACGTATGTTTGATAAATATGCTGTAGTATGCGGGGGCGGATTTAACCACAGATTCGGTTTATATGATGGTGTCATGATTAAAGACAATCATATTGCTTTTGCTGGCTCGATTACAAAAGCTGTTACATCGGTGAAAGAAAGATTGGGACATATGGTGAAAGTAGAAGTCGAAACAGAGACAGAGGCGCAAGTAAGAGAAGCAGTAGAGGCCGGCGCAGATGTTATTATGTTCGATAATCGTACGCCAGAAGAGATTCGTGAGTTTTCAAAAATTGTACCAAGTGCCATCGTCACGGAGGCTTCAGGTGGTATTACAATTGAAGATTTATCAAAATACGGAAAAACAGGGGTAGATTATATTTCACTTGGAGCGTTAACACATTCAGTGAAAGCACTTGATATTAGTTTTAATATTGAGGCCTAATGAGAGTGGTTTAGAGGGGGAGAATCATAAATGGGTATTTTAGAGAAAGTTCAGCCAATCGAAGTAATGTTACCAGAGCGTTATCAAACGATGTCTATATTAGAGATGGAAGAGCGTGTCCGTGAAATTAAAGAAAAAATGGGGGCATTACTATTTATTCCAGGACATCATTATCAAAAAGATGAAGTGGTGCAATTTTCAGATGCAGCAGGGGACTCACTTCAACTCGCGCAAGTTGCAGCGAATAATAAAGAGGCAAAATATATTGTGTTTTGTGGTGTGCACTTTATGGCAGAAACGGCAGATATGTTAACGACAGATGATCAAATTGTCATCTTACCAGATATGCGTGCCGGCTGTTCTATGGCAGATATGGCAGATATTGAACAAACAGAAAGAGCGTGGAAAGAGCTCGCGAAATTATTTGGGGATACGATGATTCCATTAACGTATGTAAATTCAACAGCTGCGATCAAAGCGTTTTGTGGTCGTAATGGAGGGGCAACAGTAACCTCTTCTAATGCAAAACAAATGGTGTCTTGGGCGTTTACACAAAAAGAGCGTCTCGTCTTTTTACCAGACCAACATTTAGGAAGAAATACAGCGTATGATTTAGGTATTCCGTTAGAAAAAATGGCAGTGTGGAACCCGCATACAGATTCATTAGAGTACGATGGAGATATAGAAGAAATTCAAGTGATTTTATGGAAAGGCCATTGTTCTGTTCATCAAAACTTCACTGTGAAAAATATTGAAAATGTGCGAAAAAATCATCCGGATATGAATATTATTGTTCACCCTGAATGTTGTTATGAAGTGGTTGCTGCTTCTGATTATGCAGGATCAACGAAATATATTATTGATATGATTGAAGCAGCTCCGGCGGGAAGTAAGTGGGCGATTGGTACAGAGATGAATTTAGTGAACCGAATTATTCAGCAACATCCAGATAAAGAAATTATTTCGCTAAATCCGTTTATGTGTCCTTGCTTAACGATGAACCGAATTGACTTACCTCACCTGTTATGGGTACTTGAGAACATAGAAAGAGGAGAACAAATTAACGTTATTCGTGTAGAGAAACAAGTAACAGAAGAGGCAGTTCTTGCATTAAATCGTATGTTAGAGCGCGTTTAAAGCAGCGGGATTTCCGTTGCTTTTTTTCGTACATATAATCATAACAAGGATGAAATAGGCATACATTGTGTTGAGGAAATCATTGCGGTTTTTCTATGCTTATTCCACTTCGAATCATATTGAAAATAGAAGAAGTGATAAAAGTAAAAGAAGTTAATGTTGTTTAGAAAGTGTTACTTCAAAGTGTTTTTACTTATAGATAAGTTATACAGGAGGGGGAAAATTTGAAAATTCATATCGTGCAAAAAGGGGAGACCCTTTGGAAAATTGCAAAAAAGTACGGAGTGGATTTTGAAACGCTAAAAAAAACAAATACACAGCTTAGCAATCCAGACCTAATTATGCCAGGGATGAAAATTAAAGTGCCATCGCATAGCGTTCATGTGAAACAACAAACTGGATCGGGTTCAGCGCCCCCGAAACAATATGTAAAAGAGGTGCAGCAAAAAGAGTTTGCATCAACACCAACGCCACTTGCAATAGAAGATGAAGATGAGATCACGTATCAATCAACACCTATTACACAACAACCAGCTATGCAACAAACGCAAAAAGAAATGCAGATAAAACCGCAAAAAGAAATACAGGTGAAGCCGCAAAAGGAAGTGCAAGTGAAGCCACAAAAAGAAGTGCAAAAAGAAATTCCGATTCAAAAAGAGAAGCCAGTTGAAAAGCCGCCTGTCATTCAAAAACCACCTGTTGTAGAGAAAGTAGAAAAACTAAAACCTACTACAAAAGAAAACACTAAATTTTCTATCAATGTGTTACCACAGCCACCGCAACCACCAATTAAAGCGAAAAAAGAATATAAAATTTCAGACGTAATAAAAAAGGGAAGCGAGTTAATTGCTCCTCAAATTAATAAAATGAAACCTAACAATGTCATTTCTCCGCAAACGAAAAAAGACAATATAGGAAACATAGTGTCACCGCAAGTGAAAAAAGACAATATAGGGAATATAGTGTCGCCGCAAGTGAAGAAAGAGAATGTAGGGAATATAGTGTCGCCGCAAGTGAAGAAAGAGAATGTAGGGAATATAGTGTCGCCGCAAGTGAAGAAAGAGAATGTAGGGAATATAGTGTCGCCGCAAGTGAAGAAAGAGAATGTAGGGAATATAGTGTCGCCGCAAGTGAAGAAAGAAAATGTAGGGAATATAGTGTCGCCGCAAGTGAAGAAAGAGAATGTAGGGAATATAGTGTCGCCGCAAGTGAAAAAAGAAAATGTAGGAAGCATAGTCTCACCAAACGTATCAAAAGAAAGTGTTATTATCCCGCAAGTAATACCGCCTAATATTCAAGTGCCGAATATAATGCCAATAATGGATAACAATCAACCACCAAATATAATGCCAATAATGGATAACAATCAACCACCAAATATAATGCCAATAATGGATAACAATCAACCACCAAATATGATGCCGATAATGGATAACAACCAAATGCCAAATATGATGCCGATAATGGATAACAACCAAATGCCAAATATGATGCCGATAATGGATAACAACCAAATGCCAAATATGATGCCGATAATGGATAACAACCAAATGCCAAATATGATGCCGATAATGGATAACAACCAAATGCCAAACATGATGCCGATAATGGATAACAACCAAATGCCAAACATGATGCCGATAATGGATAACAACCAAATGCCAAACATGATGCCAATAATGGATAACAATCAAATGCCGAACATGATGCCAATAATGGATAACAATCAAATGCCAAACATGATGCCGATAATGGATAACAATCAAATGCCGAACATGATGCCAATAATGGATAACAATCAAATGCCAAACATGATGCCGATAATGGATAACAATCAAATGCCGAACATGATGCCATATCAACAGCCAATGATGCCGCCATATCCGCAGTATCAGCAACAAAATCCATACAATCAAATGCCGTATCAACAAATGGCACCGCAATATACTTCTATGCCAAATCCAAATATGATGCCAATGGATAATAATATGCCGCCACTCGTGCAAGGGGAAGAAGATTGTGGATGCGGAGGAGAGAGTAGGTTATATAGTCCGCAACCGGGTGGACCACAATACGCCAATCCTTTATATTATCAACCAACTCAGCCAGCATATGCACCACAGCCAGGAACGATGTATTATCAGCCGGACCCACCAAACGTATTTGGAGAACCAGTTTCAGAAGAAGAGGACGAAGAGGAAGTTTAAAAAAAGGTGGGGTTATTCCCACCTTTTTTGTATTCGTGATAGTCAGGAATATGGTGAATTTACATTAAGTGCTAGAAAATTCCTAGTGAAATATTAACAGTGTAAAAACCCTCTCTGTTACTCATCATAAGGGGGAGCTTTTCGAAAGAGAAGTTCATTCTAACAGAGGGGGTTTTTGTATTGAATACGAAAGTAAAAGTTATTGCTGCTTCTTTGTTAGTTACCAGTGCATTAGCTGCATGTGGTACACCAAAAGATAATAATGCGATGGATGGACGTAACTACAATTACGAGCGTACATCTTATAATGATACACACCAGTATCGTGATAATGTAGCGCGTAACGATCGTTCTACAGATTATGTAACATATAGAAACGGTCGTAACGATACAGGATATAATAATTATTACCGTGATGTAAATTACAATGGGCAAATTGCTAATCCACATCCAACTCGTAATATTACAATGAACAATTCATACATTAACAATGATGGTAAAACTGCGGAGAAAATTACGAATCGTGTGAAACGTATGAATAACGTAGACCGAGTTTCTACAGTTGTATATGGAAACGATGTAGCGATTGCGGTAAAACCACGTAATACAGCGACGAATGAAACAGCGATGGCGAACGAAATTCGTCAAGCTGTTGTGAATGAAGTTGGAAATAGAAACGTATATGTTTCTGTAAGAAATGACATGTTTACTCGTGTCGATGCAATGAGTACGCGTTTACGTAACGGCACAGCTACAAACGATTTTAATCGTGACATAACAAATATGTTCCGAGACATTCGTTACGGTCTGACTGGTACTATGCGATAACAAATCAAAGAGGAAGGGATAGCCCTTCCTCTTTATTCATCGTCGTCTTGTAAACGTCGTTTTTTTATAAAATAACTAACGGAGTAAGACGCTAAAAAGCATATGAAGAGAATACCACCTGTTAAAATAGCTTCAAATAGAGGTCTTTCTGGACTGAAAATGATATAAATAATAGCCATGATAATTCCTACAATAAGAGAGCGTAAAATAATTTTGTAATAAGGAGTTAACTTTATTTCATTTTCGCTTTCTTCTACATCGATAGAAACGCTTAACTGTAAATAACTAAGTACAATAACTTGTAAGAATAAATAATAACCACAATGGAGATTTCGTAATTTGATCCATTCCTTCTGTGAATCCGATATAGCCTAAAATTCCGATTATACCAATTGATTGAAAAAGAAAGGCAATACGTATGTTTTTTAACATTTGAAGTATGAGGCGTTCATCTTTAATTTTTTTCAAGGCATTCATCCCCTGTTTATATTTATAGTATTAATTGTAACGTATATATTACATTAATCAATTTATAATTTACATAAATTTCAATTGGTTGAAAGAGGAAGAAAAATATATTTAGAAATATATTGCGCTTCTACCTTGTTAATGTTATATTAGCAAAGCGATGAGCTAATTTACGTAAGTCGAGAGATATGCTTAAGTGCTAAACACGCGAATGTGGTCGCCTGGTCTTTCGCCGTAAACGCATCAGACGCCTGCTTTGCAGGCGTCTTTCATTTTATATAAAAGTAAATGATACATGCAGATGAGGATTAACCCTTATCTGCATTTTTTGTCCCGCTATTTGTGGGCAGTAAGACTCCCACCTCAAAATTCGGCGAATGCGAGGGAGTTAGGTGGGAGATCAACTGCCCGTAAAAGCCCGATTGGTTCAACTAATAATCAGTGGGGGGATAAACAAAACCCCCCACTGATTAAAGTTTCACTTTATTTTCCTTAGAAATTTAATGCTATTGTTTATATGGATAAAACCCCCATTTCCGGAAAAGCTACAAATGAAAGTATGATTTTGCCTAGAAGAG
This sequence comes from Bacillus sp. 41-22, assembly GCF_025809295.1. Classification (NCBI taxonomy): domain Bacteria; kingdom Bacillati; phylum Bacillota; class Bacilli; order Caryophanales; family Bacillaceae; genus Bacillus; species Bacillus sp. 41-22. Next base: position 4,263,053 of record NZ_CP084035.1, on the reverse strand, counting down.
GTGAACGGAAATGAAATGGATGCTAATTGCAGTGCAAGCTTTCGTTGTGATGTTTTGCTTAGCTTATGGATCCGATGTGAGGGCAGAAATAACAGAAAAAGTACCTGAAGTTACAATTTTATTAGAGCGTATGTATGTTGATGGAGAAGTAAGCGAGGAAATACTGACAGAAAAAGTAGCGGATTTAGAAAAGTTTTTGCAGCAATATAAAGAATGGCAACTTGTTGATCGTGATGATGTGCAAATCGTATTACAAAGGAAAGTTGATGATATTTCTCCTTTACTGAAAACGAGCGGTTATTTTGGTGTTTCAGAGGAAGGGATATTGCAAATTTTTAAAGGGGTACCGAAAAGTGATAACGCGATCCATTCCTTCTTTCAAATTGATATGAAAAAGCTTGAGAGTTATGAGCGAGCAAAACTAAAGCGTGGTATTCGTATTAAGTCAAAAGAAGGATTCGTGAAGACAATCGAAAAAATGAAGCAATACGCAGTGCAAAATAATAAAAAAAGCAGCTCAGGGTGAGCTGCTTTTTTTATTTATTCTTAGCTAAAATCTCTTTTGCGATTTCATCAATTAGCATATCTTTTCCGATTGGATTGAATGCTTTCGTATTGAAGGCTTCATTCGATACTTCATATACGTGATTGTTTTTTACTGCTTTATTATCTTTCCAAACCGCACTGTTTTTATAGTCTTCGTACACTTTATCAGCTTCTCCGCCGAAGTTTACAATAAACATTTGATCAGGCTGGAATGCAACAAGACCTTCTAGTGATACTTGTGCCATCGTTTGTTTTAAATCTGTACCTTTTGTTGCTGGAAGCTTTAAGTCGTTAAAGATGATGTCACCGTATCCGAAGCTACCGTATACACGGAAGTTTTGTGGTGTAACTGCAACGAACATAAAGTTCTCATCTTTTGTTTTCTCTTTAATTTTTTTAGATAAAGAGTCTGCTTTTTTATCGTAATCTGCAATCCATTTGTCTGCTTTCTTTTCTTCGTCAAATAGTTTACCTACTTCTTTAAACTTACCGCGCCAGTCTTCTAGATTTGTTTCCAGAACAACTGTCGGTGCCACTTTTTCTAGTTGATCATAAATTTTCAATTGACGATTGTTTAAAATAATTAAGTCTGGTTTTAAAGCAGTAACAGCCTCTAAATCAACTTTAGGTGCCCAATACCAGCCAACTGCTTTTACTCCGTCTAACTTTTCAGTTAAATGATTTTGGATTTTATCTTTATATGTGTTTGCTGTGCCAACAGGTTTATGTCCAAGGATTAATAATTCCTCTGTTGATCCAGATAAATCAACAATTCTCTTTGGATTAGCTGGAATTGTTGCTTCCCCTTTAGCATGTTTTACAACTTTTGTTTTCGGTTGTTCTTTTGTTTTTTCTTCTTCTTTTTGAGAAGAACAGCCAACGATAGAAAGAACAACTAGCATGATAGTAAATAAAATAAATAGCTTTTGTTTCATCCTGATGTAACCCCTTTAATTAATATTGATAATCATTATTGACTCCTGTATAGTAATGTTCTTTTTGTATTTATGTCAATAGAAAAAAACGGAAATTGTAAACGGGGAACATTTGTTGGGGCAGTCTCGCTTTTCTATTGTTAAATATGTTAAAATGGAATACATGATTTGAGAGGGAGAGATCGTATTTTGTTTGAATATGTTACAGGTTACGTGGAGTATGTAGGACCGGAATATGTCGTAATTGACCATAATGGAATTGGTTATCAAATTTTCACACCAAATCCGTATGTATTTCAAAGAAGTAAGCAAGAAATCCGTGTCTATACATATCATTATGTGAGAGAAGATATTATGGCACTTTACGGTTTTAAAACACGTGAAGAGCGTTTATTATTTACAAAATTGTTAGGTGTATCGGGGATTGGACCAAAAGGTGCTCTTGCAATTTTAGCTTCTGGTCAAACCGGACAGGTCGTTCAAGCGATTGAACATGAAGATGAGAAGTTCTTAGTGAAGTTCCCAGGCGTCGGAAAGAAAACAGCGCGCCAAATGATTTTAGATTTAAAAGGAAAACTAGCAGATGTTGTACCAGATGCGTTTGTTGATTTGTTCTCAGATACTGAAAGTTTTGATACGAAGAAAGGTTCATCAGTTGAACTTGATGAAGCACTGGAAGCACTGCGTGCACTTGGCTATGCAGAACGAGAAGTCTCTCGCGTTGTACCAGAGTTATTAAAAGAATCACTAACGACGGATCAATATATTAAAAAGGCACTTAGTCTTTTACTAAATGGTAAGAGGTGAGTATAATGGACGAACGTCTCCTTTCAGGGGAATCTGGATACGAAGATGCGGATTTAGAGTATTCATTACGGCCACAGACGCTCCGTCAGTACATTGGCCAAGATAAAGCGAAACATAATTTAGAAGTGTTTATTGAAGCGGCGAAAATGCGTGAAGAAACGTTAGATCACGTACTTTTATATGGCCCACCTGGACTTGGTAAAACGACGCTTGCGAATATTATTGCCAATGAAATGGGTGTTAACATTCGAACGACGTCAGGTCCCGCAATTGAAAGACCAGGAGATTTAGCAGCTGTATTAACAGCGCTTCAGCCAGGAGATGTATTATTTATTGATGAAATTCATCGTTTGCATAGATCTATTGAAGAAGTGCTATACCCAGCGATGGAAGACTTTTGCCTTGATATCGTTATTGGGAAAGGACCATCAGCTCGCTCTGTACGCCTAGATTTACCTCCATTTACGCTAGTTGGGGCAACGACGCGTGCAGGTGCATTATCAGCACCACTTCGTGACCGTTTCGGTGTACTTTCACGATTAGAGTACTATACAGTAGATCAGCTTTCTGCGATTGTAGAACGCACAGCAGAAGTGTTTGAAGTTGAAATAGATTCGTTAGCTGCATTAGAAATTGCAAGACGTGCCCGTGGTACACCTCGTATTGCGAATCGTTTATTACGACGTGTACGTGACTTCGCACAAGTTCGCAGTGACGGAACGATTGCGATGGAAATTACACAAATGGCGTTAGAACTATTACAAGTAGATAAATTAGGACTTGATCATATCGACCATAAATTACTGCTTGGTATTATTGAAAAGTTCCGCGGTGGTCCAGTTGGATTAGAAACTGTTTCAGCAACGATTGGGGAAGAATCTCATACGATTGAAGATGTGTATGAGCCGTATTTATTACAAATTGGCTTTTTACAAAGAACGCCAAGAGGCCGGATCGTAACACCGCTCGCATATGAGCATTTCGGAATGGAGATGCCCAAAGTATGACGGAGATGCCAAAGCTGCTTATTACAGCTGGTATTTTGCTCATTGTTGTTGGATTAGCTTGGAAGTTCATAGGAAGGCTTCCAGGCGATATTTTTGTGAAAAAAGGTAACGTTACCTTTTATTTTCCTATCATTACATGTATTGTGTTAAGTATTGCATTATCTTTCATTATGTATATAATAAATCGATTCAAATAAGAAATAGGTGGATACAGTTATGGATATTAATCTGTTTGATTTTCATTTACCAGAAGAACTCATTGCACAAATTCCGCTTGAAGAGCGTGAAACATCAAGATTGATGGTGTTAGACCGTGAAACAGGAGATATTGAGCATAAACATTTTACAGACATTCTTTCTTACTTACAAGAGGGGGATTGCTTAGTTTTAAATGAAACGAAAGTGATGCCAGCTCGCTTGCACGGTGTGAAAGAAGATACAGGTGCACACATTGAAGTGCTTCTTTTGAAACAAGAGGAAGGCGATAAGTGGGAAACGCTTATAAAGCCAGCGAAGCGTGTAAAAGAAGGAACTGTCATCTCTTTTGGTGAAGGAAAGTTAAAAGCAACTTGCATTGGAACAGCAGATCAAGGTGGGCGTCAACTTGAGTTTTCATATGACGGCATCTTTTATGAAATTTTAGACGAGCTTGGAGAAATGCCACTTCCTCCATATATTAAAGAGACGCTAGAAGATCGCGATCGTTATCAAACGGTATATGCGAAGGAAATCGGTTCAGCAGCAGCACCGACGGCTGGCCTTCACTTTACAGAAGAGTTACTTGAGAAATTGAAGCAAAAAGGCGTCGGGTTAGCATTCATTACACTCCATGTAGGACTTGGAACTTTTAGACCAGTTTCTGCAGATACTATTGAAGAGCATCATATGCACGCAGAGTATTACCATATGTCTGAAGAGACTGCGGCGTTATTAAACCGCGTGAAAGAGAATGGCGGCCGTATTATTACTGTAGGTACGACATCAACTCGTACGTTAGAAACGATTGCGACAGATAATAGTGGTAAGCTTTGCGCAGCTTCTGGCTGGACAGATATTTTTATGTACCCAGGATATGAATTTAAAGCAATTGATGGTTTAATTACAAACTTCCATTTGCCGAAATCAACATTAATTATGCTTGTAAGTGCATTTTCAAATAGAGATAATGTACTTCATGCTTATAATGAAGCAGTAAAAGAAAAATATCGTTTCTTTAGTTTCGGTGATGCGATGTTCGTTGCATCTCACGCTAAAATGAGAAACAAATAAAAGGAGTAAATTATGACAGCAATTCGTTATGAATTTATTAAAACTTGTAAACAAACGGGTGCGCGTTTAGGTCGAGTGCACACGCCACACGGCTCATTTGATACACCGACATTTATGCCAGTTGGTACACTTGCAACAGTTAAAACAATGTCACCAGAAGAATTAAAAGCAATGGATTCTGGCATTATTTTAAGCAATACGTATCATTTATGGCTACGTCCAGGCCACGAAATTATTCGTGAAGCAGGTGGCTTGCATAAGTTTATGAACTGGGATCGTGCAATCTTAACGGATTCAGGTGGATTCCAAGTATTTAGCTTAAGTGATTTCCGACGTATTGAAGAGGAAGGTGTTCATTTCCGCAATCACTTAAATGGCGATAAATTATTCTTATCTCCAGAAAAAGCGATGGAAATCCAAAATGCATTAGGTTCAGATATCATGATGGCATTTGATGAGTGTCCACCGTTCCCAGCTACTTTTGAATACATGAAAAAGTCGGTAGAGCGTACAAGCCGCTGGGCAGAGCGTTGCCTAAAGGCGCATGAACGTCCACAAGATCAAGGTTTATTCGGTATTGTACAGGGCGGGGAGTTTGAAGAACTTCGTCGTCAAAGTGCGAAAGATCTTGTTTCAATGGACTTCCCTGGCTATGCTATCGGCGGTCTATCTGTTGGTGAACCGAAGGATATTATGAATCGTGTTCTTGAGTTTACAACACCACTTCTTCCTGATGATAAACCACGTTACTTAATGGGTGTAGGTTCTCCTGACTCGTTAATTGATGGTGCGATTCGCGGTGTTGATATGTTTGACTGTGTACTTCCAACTCGTATCGCTCGAAATGGTACATGTATGACAAGTGAAGGCCGCTTAGTTGTGAAAAATGCGAAATTCGCTAGAGACTTCGGGCCGCTTGATCCGAACTGTGATTGCTACACATGTAAAAACTATTCTCGTGCGTACATTCGTCACTTAATGAAATGTGATGAAACGTTCGGAATTCGTTTAACGTCTTATCACAACCTTCATTTTCTGTTAAACTTAATGGAGCAGGTGAGACAAGCTATTCGTGAAGACCGTCTTGGCGATTTCCGCGAAGAGTTCTTTGAACAGTATGGCTTTAATAAACCGAATGCTAAAAACTTCTAATACATAATTTAAAAGGAGGAACACAAGATGAATGCAGGTATGATGAATATCGTTATGATTGTTGCGATGTTTGCGATTTTCTATTTCTTATTAATTCGCCCGCAACAAAAGCGTCAAAAAGCAGTTGCACAAATGCAAAATGAAATCAAAAAAGGTGATGCTATCGTAACAATCGGTGGTTTACACGCTACAATCGAATCAGTGGATGAAACAAAAATTGTTGTTAAATCTGGTGGTGCACACTTAACTTTCGATCGCAATGCGATTCGTGAAGTTGTGAAAAACTAATGATGAAGGCCCTGCATGAAATGTGCAGGGCCTTTTTTTAACTATTTTGTTTTGACATATTTACACCGAAAATACCTCCGAGTGTACTCGCACCCATCAATGCTAATTGGTAGAGTAACTGTGAGTTCGATAAAGTTTGAGAGAAGCCTAAATAGTTAACGAGAAAGACGAGAATAGCGAATGTAAGGCCTGTTGTGAAACCTACTAGCCATCCTTTTCCTTGTGCCTTTTTACCAGCAATAAATCCGGACATAAGCATAGATAGAAGGGCTATTATAAAAATAATAATTACTAATGTCCCTTCATTAATATTCGTAAATTTTAATAAAAGAGCCATGATCATACTTGTAATAGATGCGAGGATTAATAGGGTAATAATACCGAAGCCGATTGCGCTCGATAATTTTTTCGTTCCATCCATTATGCATTCCCCCTTTTTAATACAAGCATATTTTCATTTTGTTTAAGTTAGACTAGTTTCTTTTTTTGTAGGGGAGCCTATAAGTAAAAAAAGGGGATGTAGAAATGGAATGGGTATCAATAATCGGGCGAACAATGCTTTTGTATATAATCATTTTAATTATTTTTCGTCTTATGGGTAAACGTGAAATTGGAGAATTAAGTGTATTAGATTTAGTTGTATTCATTATGCTCGGTGAAATGGCTGTAGTGGCAATCGAAAATACAGATAAATCACTTTGGCATCAATTAGTTCCAATGACTTTTCTTATGTGTATACAAATCATTTTGTCGGTCATTTCTTTAAAGTTTCAGCGTTTTCGGCATTTAATAGAAGGGGAGCCTGCGATTCTTGTGAATGCAGGTAAAATTGATGAAAAAAAGATGCGGAAACAGCGATATAACATAGATGATTTATTGATGCAACTACGTGAGCAAGGAATCGGAGATGTGCGTGATGTAGAATACGCTATTTTAGAACCATCTGGAAAGTTATCTGTCTTTCAAAAACAAAAAAGTAAAAAGAGCAAAAATGATACACCAATTTTTACACTCCCACTAATTATTGATGGAGAAATTCAATACAATCATTTGCAAATGATCGAACATACAGATGGGTGGCTCGTTGAGAAACTGAATAACTTAGGTTATAAAGATGTGAAACGGATTTTATATTGTAGTTTTCAAAATGGACAGTTTTTCGTTGATTTGAAAGAAAATTAGAGGCTTACCATTTTGAATGGCAAGCCTGCTTACTTCAAAAATGAAAGTTTCCGAATGATAGGGAGACGACTTAATTCTTCTTTTCGAATGAGTTTGAAAACGAAGAGGAGAACGATATAAACGATTGTTGTTAAAGTGATTTCCCATAATGTTTGTATGCCAAGTGAATGAGAAAAAACGATATACTTATGAAGATAAAAACCGAAGGTACCAGCAATCCCGATAGCAATTCCGCCGAAAATATAGTCTTTTGCATAAATGGTAAATGCAATTTTCTTTAAAACAGTGGCGTAGTGAAGGAATGTTACGGTTACTATATTTGCTGCGATGGCGAGGGCAACCCCCATCATTTGGAACTCTGGGCGTGAAGCGAGTACAAAGATAACGATTAATTTTACGATAGCGCCAATAAATGTGTTCATCATAGCAGCGCGTGCTAAGTTTAAAGCTTGCAACACAGATGTAAGGGGGCTTTGAAAATAATGAAATAAAAAGCAAGGTGCAAGAAGCTGGATGAAAGCGGCCGCGTTGTCTGATCCGTACATGAGAGTTAAAACTGGAGAAGCAAATACATATAATATAACGACTGACCATCCGCCGGTTATTAAGGAAATTCGAAGTGCTTGTTGTAATCGGTGTTCTACTAATTTGTGTTGTCTCTTTGCCATTGCCTCGCTAATTGATGGGACGAGTGCTGTAGAAAGAGCATATGTAATAAAGGCTGGCAGTGATAGAAGTGGGAACGCATATCCGTTTAATATACCGTATTGCTGAGTTGCGACAGAAGCAGCAACGCCGGCGATCGCTAAGCTTTGCATAACGACGATAGGTTCAAAGAAATAAGAAACGGAACCAATTAAACGGCTTCCTGTAGTTGGTAAAGCAATGTCCATAAGAGAATAAAATGTATTTTTGCTCTCCTTTACAGTAGTGAAAAATCCAGAGCGTATAGATAAATGTTTTTCGCGTTGGAATAAAGTAAGTAAAAATAATAAAGATGCAACTTCACCTAGAACAGCTGATAGCATGGCACCGGCTGCAGCATATTCTACGCCGTAAGGTAAAAATAACCGAATGCATACAGCGATAATTGTAATGCGGACAACTTGTTCTATGACTTGAGCGTAAGCGCTCGGCTTCATGTTTTGTTTCCCTTGGAAATAACCACGTAAAACGGAAGAAACTGCAATAACGGGGACGACAGGTAAAATAGCCATTAATGGATAGTAAGTTCTTTCATCTGTTAATAATGTTTTTGCTAAAATAGGTGTGAGTAGCATAATCCCAATTGTTAAAATGATACTAATAATGGATGTAACGGCTAGTGAGACAGTTAATATTTTTTTAACTCTTTGCTTATCGTTCACTGCTTCTGCTTCTGCTACAAATTTTGCGATTGCAACAGGAAGGCCAATTTGTGTTAATGTAATTGCTAAAATGAAGGTGGGGACAGCCATCATATAAAGGCCGACGCCTTCTTCGCCTAAAATACGTGCCATTACAATGCGGTTAATAAATCCAAGGATTTTTGTAATAAAACCGGCTATCATTAAAATAAATGCGCCTTTTAAAAAGCTTTGTCTCGTCATACTCTTCTCCTACCTTCTCAAAATCAATGGAATGATTTACAATAATTTATATGCACGTATGAGACAAGAATGACAAGCATTTAAGAGAGTGAAGTATGAATGGTACTCTTGAAAGAAGTTATTACTGTCCATTAGAGCGGGATTAAAAGCGACTTTTCGTGCTGAAATAAGAAGGAGATGTTATATATGTTGGATAAAGAGGCTTTGGTAGAATCATACCGCGGACAGTTACAAGTCGTTTTAGAAAGTAAAGTAGAAGAGTTTCAAATGTTCGGTTACGACCGAGTGACAGATAATGATATTTGGAAGTTTCTCAAGGCGAAAAAGTGGAAAAAGATAGATAGTGATGTTAGGTTATATGAATTAGTAAATGATGTATTAAGAGTAAGTACTAATGAATATATGAATTATTTAACTGTTGAAGCATATCAAGCACCACTTTGGTCGTTTGATGAATATGAAAATAAATAACCGACTGTAATTGGTTTGTTCTTCCTTTTGCAGTATAATGATAGGTATTGATAAAGAGGAATTAATTATGTCTAAGATTATATATAAAGGAGGTAGTGAAGAGGAAAAATAAATAATGAATAGTGTAGGTATTGTGAAAAGCTTACCGACACAGCTAGTGATGAACTAGCGGAAATACATGTATTTTATAGAAAGTAAGTCTACTAACTAGGCGTATGCACACGTGCGAAAATGAATCGTAAGAGATTTATTGAAAGTGTTAGTAGCAGAAAGAGGGTACATATGGCAAAGCGTGGTACAAGAATTGCCGCCTTTTTCCTCATCGTTTTATTAATTGGTGGAGTAATTGGTGCGGCAGGAAAAGACATAGCAAAAGGAATTAGTCTAGGACTAGACCTTCGCGGTGGTTTTGAAATTCTGTATGAAGTAAAACCAGCCAAAAAAGGTGATAAAATCGATCGTGATGCACTTGTAAGTACAGTAGGTGCTCTTGAAAATCGTGTCAATGTTCTTGGTGTAAGTGAGCCGAACATTCAAATCGAAGGGGAAGATCGAATTCGTGTACAGCTTGCTGGTGTACAAGATCAGCAAAAAGCACGTGAAATGTTATCAACACAAGCGAAACTAACATTCCGTGATGTGGATGATAACCTTCTTATGGACGGAACGGATTTAAAAGGCGGCGGAGCGAAGCAAACATTTGATGAGCAAGGCCGTGCGAGCGTAGGTCTTACACTAAAAAGCGCTGAAAAATTCCGTGAAGTAACTGAAAAGATTTCAAAAATGCCACCACCAACGAATTTAATGGTAATTTGGCTTGATTTTGAAGAAGGAAAAGATTCATATAAAGCAGAATCTGCAAAACCGAATCCGAAGTTTTTATCAGCAGCAACAGTAAGCCAAGTATTTAACCAAGCTGAAGTATCTATCGTAGGTGGAAACTTTACAGTTGAAAGTGCGAAAGAACTTTCATCTTTATTAAATGCAGGTGCACTTCCTGTTGATTTAAAAGAAATGTATTCAACATCTGTTGGAGCGAAATTTGGTCAACAAGCATTAGAGCAAACGATTTTCGCTAGTGCGATCGGTATTGCTATTATCTTCTTATTCATGCTTGTATTCTACCGTTTACCAGGACTTGTAGCGGTTATTATGTTAGGTTTATACATTTTCGTTACATTACTTGTCTTTAACTGGATGCATGCAGTTCTTACGTTACCGGGTATTGCGGCATTAGTGCTCGGGGTTGGTATCGCAGTTGATGCGAATATCATTACGTACGAGAGATTGAAGGAAGAGCTTAAAATTGGTAAGTCGATGATGTCAGCATTCCGTGCTGGTAACCATCGTTCATTAGCGACAATTTTAGATGCGAACATTACAACAATTGCAGCAGCTGGTGTATTATTCGCTTACGGTAATAGCTCTGTAAAAGGATTCGCAACAAGTTTAATCGTAAGTATTTTAGTTGGTTTCATTACGAACGTATTCGGTACTCGTTTCTTACTAGGTTTACTTGTAAAGAGCCGTTACTTTGATAAGAAACTATCTTACTTTGGTGTTAAGGAAAAGGATATTATTCCATTAACAAAAGGTGTAGTCCATCCACCGACGAGATTTGATCGTATTAACTTCGTAAATATCGGTCATAAATTTTTCTTATTCTCAATTGTAGTTGTAATTGCTGGGGCAATTATATTACCGATTTTCAAAATGAATCTTGGTATTGACTTTGCAAGTGGTACACGTATCGACTTGCAATCAAAACAAGCAACTACTGTTTCTAATGTTCATAAAGATTTGAAAGAATTGAACATCGATGTGAAGGAAGAAGATATTGTACCGACCGGAGATGACAATAAAGGTTTCGCAGTTCGTACAGTAGGTGTTCTATCGAAAGATGAAATTGCGAAAACAAAAACATTCTTCCACGATAAATACGGTACAGATCCGAATGTAAGTACAGTTTCGCCGACAATCGGTAAAGAGATTGCACGAAATGCATTTATCGCAGTACTAATTGCTTCTGCAGTAATCGTTTTATACGTAAGTATTCGTTTCCGTCTTACGTACGCAGTATCTGCAGTAATCGCATTATTACATGATGCATTCGTTATGATTGTTGTATTTAGTCTTTTCCAGATAGAGGTAGACTTAACGTTTATCGCTGCGGTATTAACGATTATTGGTTACTCTATCAATGACTCGATTGTTACGTTTGATAGAAACCGTGAGTTATACAAACAGAAAAAACGAGTTCGCGACATAAAAGATTTAGAAGAAATCGTAAACTCAAGTATTCGTCAAACAATTGGTCGTTCAATTAATACAGTGTTAACAGTGTTATTCCCAGTAATCACACTACTTATTTTCGGTAGTGAATCACTGCGTAACTTCTCACTTGCATTATTAATTGGATTAGTTGTAGGTACGTACTCTTCTATTTTCGTTGCTTCTCAAATTTGGTTAATGCTTGAAAACCGTCGTTTGAAAAAGGGCAAAAACAAGAAGAAGGTTGAGAAAGAAGAACCTGAACCGCAAGTATAAAAAAGATGATGTCTCATTATGAGGCATCTCTTTTTTCGTTTGTGGATACAATAAGATAGCAACTTTTGAAAGAATGAAATGGAATAAAGTGGTGATGTTATCGCTGATTTTGTTAAAATAAAGTGAAACTTTAATAAGTGGGGGTTTTGTTCATCCCCACTTATTATTAGCCCTCACCAATCGGGCTTTTACGGGCAGTTGATCTCCCACCTAACTTCCTTGTATTTGCCGGATTTTGAGGTGGGGGGCTTACTGCCCGCAAATAGCGGGATAAAAAGATAGGTTAAGAAAAGAAGGGATTTCAATTATGGAAAAAGATGAACGTTTTAAACAGGCCGAGTTTGGTGCTATTGTCGGAATCGTTGGTAATATTATATTAGCGATTGTAAAAGCGGTAATTGGTTATATTGGAAACAGTAAGGCACTTTTAGCGGATGCAGTGCATTCTGGATCAGATGTAATTGGCTCGTTAGCTGTACTTTTTGGATTACGAGCGGCAAAGCAACCGCCTGATGAAGATCATCCGTATGGTCATGGTAAAGCGGAATCGATTTCAGCGATTATTGTTGCGGTATTATTATTTATTGTTGGAATAGAGATAGCGATTTCGTCTATAAAAGCTTTTTCACAAGATTTGGAACCACCAAAAGGAATTACGATTTTTGCAGTTATTCTTTCGATTGTAGTGAAAGAAGGGATGTTTCAGTATAAATATCGATTAGGGAAGAGGATAAATAGTGCTGCAATTATTGCAAATGCATATGAACATCGTTCGGATGTGTTTTCTTCAATTGCAGCTTTAATCGGCATTTGTGCAGCTATTATCGGCAGTAAGTTAGGTATAGATTGGCTTGTATATGCCGATCCAATTGCGGGATTGTTTGTTTCAATTCTCGTTGCTAAGATGGCATGGAGTATTGGAGCAGAAGCTATTCATGCAACGCTCGATCATGTTCTGCATGAAGAAGATGTTGTTCCGCTTAGGGAGGCAGTTTTTCAAGTGGAAGGTGTGAAAAAAATCGGCTCTTTATATGCAAGAGAACATGGCCACTATGTTATTGTCGATATTAAAGTATCTGTAGATCCATATATCACTGTAGAAGAAGGTCACCGCATCGGAAAACATGTAAAAGAAAAACTTATGAAACAAGATAACGTACAAAACGTTTTTGTACATATTAATCCGTATTCTCCACATTAAACATAACAGATATTTAATTATATAGATATCGAATCGTAGTTTGCATTATATTGTCACCCCTTAATCTGTCTTGTATAATGGATAGGTTAAGGGGTGATTTCGTGTTACAACCGAAGACGCGTTGGAAAGAAAAAGAATATAATGAGGAACTAGTGAGTGAATTAGCAAATAAATTGCAACTATCACCTCTTGTGACTTCATTATTTCTTGGCAGAGGCTTAAATACAGAAGATAAGATTGTAGACTTTTTAAATACAGCAGATCAAGAATTTCATGATCCATTTTTACTTGAAGGAATGGATCGGACTGTAGAACGTGTGAAAAAAGCTATTGAAAATGGAGAACAAATATTAATATTTGGCGATTACGATGCGGACGGAGTAAGTAGTACGACTGTGTTATATCTTGCTCTCAAAGAATTAGGTGCAGAAGTAGAGTTTTATATTCCAAATCGTTTTACTGAAGGCTATGGGCCAAATGAAGAAGCGTTTCGTTGGGCGCACAGTGCAGGGTTCTCACTAATTATTACTGTCGATACTGGTATCGCAGCGGTACATGAAGCGAAGGTAGCGAAGGAACTTGGAATAGATCTTATTATTACAGATCATCATGAGCCACCACCAGAATTACCAGAGGCACTTGCGATTATTCACCCGAAATTAGAAGGCGGTGTTTATCCGTTTCATTATTTAGCGGGTGTTGGTGTTGCATTTAAAGTTGCACATGCACTTTTGGGCCGTGTGCCAGAGCATTTGTTGGAAATTGCAGTAATCGGTACGGTAGCCGATTTAGTATCGCTTCATGGTGAAAATAGATTGTTAGTACAGCGTGGACTGAAGCATATGCGAATGACTCGGAATATCGGTTTAAAGGCGTTATTTAAAGTTGCTAACGTTTCGCAAAGCGAAATTACAGAAGAAAGCATCGGGTTCGCACTCGCACCTCGTATTAATGCAGTTGGTCGTTTGGAAGATGCAACACCTGCTGTACACCTTTTATTATCAGAAGATCCAGAGGAAGCGAAAGAGCTAGCTGAAGAAATTGATGAGCTGAACAAACTTCGAAAAGATATTGTAAAGCAAATTACTGAAGAAGCTATCGCTGAAGTCGAAAATAATTTCCCGCCAGAAGAAAATAAAGTATTAGTCCTTGCAAAAGAAGGTTGGAATCCAGGGGTAATTGGAATTGTCGCTTCTAAGTTAGTTGAACGTTTTTATCGTCCAACGATTGTATTAAGCATTGATCCTCATAAAGAAACAGCAAAGGGATCGGCTCGTAGTATTGCAGGATTTGATTTGTTTGCAAACCTTTCAGATTGCCGTGAATTGTTACCGCATTTCGGAGGTCATCCGATGGCAGCGGGAATGACGCTTAATATGAATGATGTGGATGAATTAAGACGCAGGTTAAATGAGCAAGCAGATGTAATTTTAACAGCAGAAGATTTTATTCCGATTACAGCAGTGGATGCATTTTGTAAAGTAGAGGATGTAACGCTTGCCGCGATTGAGGATATGCAAAAGTTAGCGCCATTTGGCGTAGGAAATCCGAAACCGCGTATTGCGGTGAAAGATGCCGAATTAGAAAGTATCCGTGCAATTGGATCTGATGGTTCGCATTTAAAAATGGCTCTTCGTGATGGACAAGCAACACTGGACACGATTGGATTTGGATTTGGTACTTATGCGAAAGAAATCTCTCCAGTTGCGAAGGTTTCTGTAGTAGGAGAAGTGTCCATTAATGAATGGAATAACTTTAAAAAGCCGCAATTAATGGTGCAAGATATTGCTGTAGAGGCATGGCAATTATTTGACTGGCGTAGTATGCGTAATGTAGAAGCAAATTTAGCAGAACTTCCGAAAGAAAAAATAACATTGGTGTATTTTTCTGAAGAGGTATTGAATAAATTTTCTTTAGAAGGCTATAAAGAACAGCTCGTGCATGCATCAGAGGTAGCTCATTTTGATGATCAATACATTGTGCTACTTGATTTGCCGAAAGGAACAGATGAATTAGGTGATGTATTTAAGGCTGGATTCCCAGCTCGAATTTACACGCTATTTTATCAAGAGAATAATCATTTATTTAGTACGGTCCCAACGAGGGAACATTTTAAATGGTACTATTCTTTCTTAAGCCAAAAAACACCATTTTCTTTAAGGCAATATGGGGAACAACTGTGTCGTCATAAAGGTTGGTCAAAAGATACAGTAAATTTCATGACACAGGTGTTTTTTGAGTTAGAATTTGTTACAATAAAAGACGGTGTCATTTTTATGGCAGACAAAAAACAAAAGCGTGATTTAATTGAATCGAACACATATCGTGAGAAAATGAACCACTTACAATTAGAGAAAGAATTGGTTTATAGCACATATCAGCAACTATATACATGGTTTGAAACGATTCGTGATCATAAATAAATAGAACAGTTAGGGTAAAGGATTTGTATTTACAAACCTTTTATATCTGAGGAGGATTCAGAAATATGGATTTCAAGCAACATATCGCAATTGTACCAGATTATCCGAAAGAAGGTATTGTGTTTAAAGACATTACACCTTTAATGAACGACGGAAAAGCATATAAAGCAGCAACAGATGCAATCGTTGAGTATGCAAATAAAAGAGACATTGATGTTGTAGTAGGACCAGAAGCGCGTGGTTTTATTATTGGTTGCCCAGTTTCTTATGCATTAGAAGTAGGTTTCGCACCAGTTCGTAAATTAGGAAAATTACCACGTGAAGTAATTACAGTTGACTACGGTAAAGAATATGGAACGGATGTTTTAACAATCCATAAAGATGCAATTAAGCCCGGCCAACGTGTATTAATTACAGATGACTTATTAGCTACAGGTGGAACAATCGAAGCGACAATTAAACTAGTTGAAGAACTTGGTGGAGTTGTAGCAGGAATTGCATTTTTAGTAGAGCTTACTTACTTAGATGGTCGTAAAATGTTAGATGGTTACGATGTATTAGTATTAGAAAAATACTAATCATTATATAGGTGAAACTACGGTGATAAAAAAGTACCCGTGAATCTCTTGGAGAGGAGCGGGTACTTTTGTATAATTGCACAAAAAAACATGGTGAAATGTCAGTAAAATCTTTTCCTTTTCACAATTCACAATCATTGGGTTATAATGATAGAATATAATTTATTCTATTCAATAAAGATAAAGTCAATTTTCAATAAAAGGTGATTCGATGGCAAATGAGCAAGTACTAACAGCTGAACAGGTACTCGAGAAAGCAAGTCAATATTTAGCGGATGAAGATATTGAGCTAGTGGCACGTGCCTATGAATATGCGCGTGATGCACATAGCGAACAATATAGAAAATCGGGTGAACCATATATTATTCACCCAATTCAAGTTGCAGGTATTTTAGTTGATTTACACATGGATCCGGCTACAGTATCGGCAGGTTTCTTACATGATGTAGTGGAAGATACAGAAATTACATTAGAAGACATTGAACGGGAATTTAATAAAGAAATCGCTATGCTTGTCGATGGTGTTACAAAGCTTGGAAAGATTAAATACAAATCCCATGAGCAGCAACAAGCAGAAAACCATCGCAAAATGTTTATTGCAATGGCTCAAGATATTCGAGTTATTTTAATTAAACTAGCTGATCGTCTTCATAACATGCGTACATTGAAACATTTGCCTCAAGAGAAGCAGCGTCGCATTGCAAATGAAACGTTAGAAATCTTTGCACCTTTAGCACATAGACTCGGAATTAGTACTATTAAATGGGAGTTAGAGGATACGTCACTTCGCTATTTAAACCCGCAGCAATATTATCGTATTGTGAATTTAATGAAGCGTAAACGTGCAGAGCGTGAAGAATATTTAGATGAAGTAATGACTGGCATTCGCGAGAAATTAAAAGAGGTTTCAATTCAACCTGAGATTTCTGGAAGACCAAAACATATTTACAGTATTTATCGTAAAATGGCATTGCAAAATAAACAATTCAATGAAATTTACGATTTACTAGCTGTACGTGTCGTTGTGAATAGTATTAAAGATTGCTATGCGGTGCTTGGAATTATTCATACGTGCTGGAAACCAATGCCAGGTCGTTTTAAAGATTATATTGCAATGCCGAAAGCAAATTTATATCAATCTCTTCATACGACTGTAATTGGACCAAAAGGTGATCCGCTAGAAGTGCAAATTCGTACGAAAGAAATGCATGAGATTGCAGAATTCGGAATCGCGGCACATTGGGCGTATAAAGAAGGTAAAGCAGCAGAAACAACGGGTACATTAGAGAAGAAACTAACTTGGTTCCGTCAAATATTAGAATGGCAAAATGAAGCTTCTAATGCAGAAGAATTTATGGAGTCATTAAAAATTGATTTATTCTCTGACATGGTATTCGTCTTTACACCAAAAGGCGATGTAATGGAATTACCACTTGGCTCTGTTCCAATTGATTTTTCGTATCGTGTCCATTCGGAAATTGGAAACAAGACAATTGGTGCAAAAGTAAATGGGAAAATGGTGACGCTTGATTATAAGTTGAAAACTGGTGACATCATTGAAATTTTAACATCGAAACATTCGTATGGTCCAAGTCAAGATTGGGTAAAGCTTGCTCAAACATCTCATGCGAAAAATAAAATACGTCAATTCTTTAAGAAACAACGTAGAGATGAAAATATTGAAAAAGGCCGTGAACTTGTTGAAAAAGAAGTGCGTGGCTTAGAGTATGAGATGAAAGAAGTATTAGCGCTTGATAATTTAAAACGTGTCGCTGAGAAGTTTAACTTTGCAAATGAAGAAGATATGTTTGCAGCAGTTGGATATAACGGAATTACAGCAGCGCAAATTGTTACGCGACTAACGGACAAGTTCCGTAAACAACGTGAAGAAGAAGACATCGTTGAAGTTAAAGAAGTTCGTAAACCGATGAAAATTCGAAAATGGGATTCTGGTGTAAAGGTAAGTGGTGCAGATAATTTGTTAATTCGTTTATCAAAATGCTGTAACCCAGTTCCAGGCGATGATATCGTTGGGTATATTACGAAAGGTCGAGGCGTATCAATTCACCGTTGCGATTGCGTCAATGTGCATACAGAAGAAGCGGTGGAGCGTTTATTAGAAGTAGATTGGGAAGGTAGTCCTGAAAAAGAAATTGAGTACAATGTTGATATTGAAATTTCAGGCTATGATCGTCGTGGTTTATTGAATGAAGTATTACAAGCTGTTACAGAAACGAAGACGTATATCTCAGCTGTTTCTGGTAGAAGTGATCGTAATAAGATGGCAACGATTAACATGTCGATTTCTATTCGAAACTTACAACACTTGAAAAAAGTAGTAGAGCGCATTAAACGCGTTCCAGAAATTTATGCCGTACGACGCATGATGCATTAATAGGGAGTGTAGAAAAGATGAGAGTTGTTTTACAACGATCAAAGGAAGCGTCTGTCACAGTAGATGGCGAGATTGTAGGACAAATTCCATTCGGTTTAACATTACTAGTTGGCATTACGCATGAAGATACAGAAAAAGATGCAACTTATATCGCAGAAAAAATTGCAAACCTACGTATTTTTGAAGATGAGAGCGGAAAGATGAACCACTCTGTACTTGATATGAAGGGACAAGTTCTATCTATTTCGCAATTTACATTATACGGAGATTGCCGTAAAGGAAGACGTCCAAACTTTATGGATGCTGCGAAACCTGATTATGCAGAACATTTATATGATTTCTTTAATGAAGAAGTTCGTAAACAAGGACTGCATGTGGAGACAGGACAGTTCGGAGCAATGATGGACGTTTCTTTAATCAATGATGGTCCGGTGACCTTAATTGTAGAAAGTAAATAGTGTTGCCGGGGAAGAGAGGATTATAGGTCCTCTCTTTTTTCATACATTGTTGTATGTTTTGTTCATTTATCCCGCTATTTGTGGGAGATCCACTGCTCGTAAAAGCCTGATTAGTGAGGGCTAATAATGAGTGGCGATGGACAAAACCCCTATTCATTAAAGTTTCACTTTATTTGGAATCAATAGCTGTTTCGGTTATGTATAACTCTTTCATCAATATGGAACAATAAAAAGTAAAACATCTATATTGAATGTGAGGGATATACGTATGCGTATGAATGAAAAAGGGCATTCTGTTACAAATGGTGCAAATCAACTGTTTAACGTAAATTTTCATGATTTTATTTCAAAAGAGCAAAACAATACTTCAATGGAGCTCGCTTCTGAGTTTGGGATTTCTCTTCAAGATGTAAAGCGTCTAAAGAAGCAGATTGAGCGCTCTTAGAGTACTTGACAATCCTACTCAACAAACGTATAGTAATTTTATATTTACATATGAATATAACCGTTGATAGAGAAGAGTAAATGAGACACACATGGAAAGAGAAGAAATGTCTTAGGCTGAAAACATTTCTGCATGATGACTGATTGAATGACACTCTAGAGGTTTCAACTTGAACGGCATATATGCTTAGTAGAGATGAACGCAAATTTAAGCGTTATTAAAAAAGTGGAAGCATACGTGCTTCAATTAGGGTGGCACCACGGGTATAATACTCTCGTCCCTACTGTTCAAACAGTAGAGGCGGGAGTTTTTTTATTTTTATTAAGATTAAAACAATTTGAGGAGGAACTGAATATGTCTATTCAAATCCCACGCGGAACGCAAGATATTCTTCCAGGTAGCGTTGAGTTATGGCAGTATATCGAAGGGCAAGCACGCGAAATTTGCCGTCGTTACAATTATAAAGAAATTCGTACACCAATTTTTGAACACACTGAGCTATTTTTACGTGGTGTTGGTGATACGACAGATATCGTACAAAAAGAAATGTACTCATTCCAAGATCGTGGAGAGCGTAGTTTAACATTACGTCCAGAAGGTACTGCACCTGTTGTACGTTCTTACGTTGAAAACAAAATGTTCGGTGATGCAACACAACCAACGAAATTATACTATATTGGTCAAATGTTCCGTTACGAAAGACCACAAGCAGGTCGCTATCGTCAATTCGTACAATTCGGTATTGAAGCAATCGGTAGTAACGATCCTGCGATTGATGCAGAAGTAATTGCACTTGCTGTAGAGTTTTACCGCGGCATGGGCTTAAAAAATATTAAAGTTGTATTAAACAGCTTAGGTGATGCAGCGAGTCGTCAAGCGCACCGTGATGCGTTAATCGCACACTTCGAGCCACGTATCGGTGAGTTCTGTTCTGACTGCCAATCTCGTTTAGAAAAGAACCCTCTTCGTATTTTAGATTGTAAGAAGGACCGTAACCATGAATTAATGAGCACAGCACCATCTATTACAGAATACTTAAACGAAGATTCAGCAGTATACTACGACAAAGTACAAGAACTACTAACGATGATGGATGTTCCATTTGAGAAAGATCCGAATTTAGTACGTGGTTTAGACTACTACCAACACACTGTTTTTGAAATTATGAGTGAGGCAGAAGGTTTCGGTGCTATCACAACATTAAGTGGCGGTGGCCGTTATAACGGACTTGTACAAGAAATCGGTGGACCGGAAATGCCAGGTATCGGTTTTGCGATGAGTATTGAGCGTTTAATTATGGCGCTGAAGGCTGAAAATATTGAGTTACCAATTGAACATAGTATTGATTGTTACGTTGTAGCACTTGGTGAAAAAGCGAAAGACCGTGCTGCAAAAGTTGCGTTCGATCTTCGTAAAGCTGGATTATCAGTTGAAAAAGATTATTTAGATCGCAAAATGAAAGCACAATTTAAATCTGCAGATCGTTTAAATGCGAAATACGTAGCTGTATTAGGGGAAGATGAGCTAGATAAAGGCATCATTAACTTAAAAGATATGGCAACAGGCGGACAAGAAGAAGTAGCGTTAGATGTATTTGCTTCATATGTAGCAGAGAAATTAATATAGGGGGAACTTAAAGTGGCTGAAAGAACACATGCATGCGGAAAAGTAACAGTAGAAGCGGTTGGACAAACAGTTCAATTAAAAGGTTGGGTACAAAAACGCCGTGATTTAGGTGGATTAATCTTTATCGACTTACGTGACCGTACAGGTATCGTACAAGTTGTATTTAATCCAGAAACATCAAAAGAAGCGTTAGAAGTAGCAGAAACGATTCGTAGCGAATACGTATTGCACGTAGAAGGTACAGTTGTTGAACGTGGTGAAGGCGCAATTAATGATAATATGGCAACTGGTCGTATTGAAGTACAAGCATCGAAAGTAAATGTATTAAACGCAGCGAAAACAACGCCAATCATTATTGCTGATGATACAGATGCATCAGAAGATGTGCGTTTAAAATATCGTTACTTAGACTTACGTCGTCCTGCAATGTTCAACACATTCAAAATGCGTCATGACGTAACGAAAACAATTCGTAACTTCTTAGATACAGAAGAGTTCTTAGAAGTTGAAACACCAATTTTAACGAAGAGCACGCCAGAAGGAGCTCGCGACTATTTAGTACCAAGCCGTGTGCATGATGGTGAATTTTATGCATTACCTCAATCTCCGCAGCTATTTAAACAGCTTCTTATGGTCGGTGGATTTGAGCGTTACTATCAAGTAGCACGTTGTTTCCGTGACGAAGATTTACGTGCGGACCGTCAACCGGAATTCACGCAAATTGATATCGAGGCATCATTCTTAACACAAGATGAAATTTTAGAAATGATGGAGCGTATGATGACGAAAGTCATGAAGGATGCAAAAGGTGTAGAAGTTAGTGCACCATTCCCTCGTATGAAATATGCTGATGCAATGGCTCGCTTTGGTTCTGATAAGCCGGATACACGCTTTGAAATGGAACTAAAAGACCTATCTGAATTTGCAGTAGGTTGTGGATTTAAAGTGTTTACAAGTGCTGTAGAAAACGGCGGACAAGTAAAAGCGATTAACGCAAAAGGTGCAGCGAGCAAATACTCTCGTAAAGACATCGATGCATTAACTGAATTCGCCAAAGTATACGGTGCAAAAGGTCTAGCTTGGCTTAAAGTTGAAGAAGACGGCTTAAAAGGACCGATTGCGAAATTCTTCGGTGAAGAAGAGGCAAACGTGTTAATGAGTACATTAGAAGCGGATGCTGGTGACTTATTACTATTCGTAGCGGATAAGAAAAGTGTTGTTGCAGATAGCTTAGGTGCACTTCGTTTACGTCTAGGTAAAGAACTTGAGTTAATTGACGAAAGTAAATTTAACTTCCTATGGGTAACTGATTGGCCACTTCTTGAGTACGATGAAGATGCAGATCGTTACTTCGCAGCTCACCACCCATTCACAATGCCATTCCGTGAAGACGTTGAGTTATTAGAAACAGCACCAGAAAAAGCACGTGCACAAGCATATGACCTTGTATTAAACGGTTATGAGCTTGGTGGTGGATCACTTCGTATTTACGAGCGTGACGTACAAGAAAAAATGTTCAAAGCACTTGGATTCTCACAAGAAGAAGCACAAGAACAATTCGGATTCTTATTAGAAGCATTCGAATACGGTACACCACCACACGGCGGAATCGCATTAGGTTTAGACCGTCTTGTTATGTTACTTGCAGGTCGTACGAACCTTCGTGATACAATTGCATTCCCGAAAACAGCAAGCGCAAGCTGCTTATTAACAGAAGCGCCAAGCCCAGTTGCAGAAGCTCAGCTTGAAGAGCTAAGCTTAAAATTGAGCTTGAAAGAAGAGAAGTAAGAATAGAGTCTAGATGGTTATACTAACCCCATCTAGGCTTTTTTTATAGAGGTTGTTTAAAAAGTCCGGTTTACATTATGTTTTCCTTGTTTGAAATATGTATTTTTAGGAATTCTATAACTTTTTCTATACAAATAGTCGGAAAAAGGCTAGAATACATGGTAGACCATTTTTGTAATAGGAGTGTAGAGCTGAATGTTACATCAATTTTCACGTAATGAATTAGCCTTTGGAAAAGAAGGCCTTGAAATATTAAAAAATAGTACAGTCGGTATTTTAGGTATTGGCGGCGTAGGATCATTTTCGGCAGAAGCGTTAGCACGTTCTGGCGTAGGACGTCTTGTATTAGTTGACAAAGATGTTGTAGATATTACAAACGTAAACCGTCAAATTCACGCGTTAGTATCTACTGTAGGACGTTCAAAAGTAGAATTAATGAAAGAGCGTATTGCAGATATTAATCCAGAGTGTGAAGTAATTGGACTAGAGATGTTTTATACAGATGAAACATATGAAGAGTTCTTTAAACACGGTTTAGATTTCGTAGTAGATGCATCTGATACGATTACGTTCAAAATTCATTTAATTAAACAATGTTTACGTCGTAAAATCAAAATTATCTCATGTATGGGTGCGGCAAATAAAATGGACCCAACTCGTTTCCGTATTGCGGACATTTCTAAAACACATACAGATCCAATTGCGAAAGTAATTCGTACGAAGCTTCGTAAAGATGGTATTAAAAAAGGTGTAAAAGTTGTCTTCTCTGACGAAAACCCAATCGTAATTCGTGAAGAAGTACGTAAAGAAATCGTACCAGACGAAAATGCAAAAATTCGTAAAGCGAAATTACCACCTTCTTCAAATGCGTTCGTACCATCTGTGGCTGGTTTAATTATGGCAAGTCACGTTGTACGTGAGCGTATTAAAAACGTAGAAGTGAAGCGTGTAGGGCAAGAATAAAAAGGAAGCATATATCGTTTAGGATATATGCTTTTTGTATGTTTTAAAGAAATGTCGATGTCGAATCGTTAATATAATTTCATTTACTGTGGTGCTTTTTCACTAAGGGAAAATAAACAGGGATGTCACTTAGTTGAAAAAGTGGCATCCCTGTTTTTAGTTTTCTGCAGAATATATAATATCTAAATTTCCATTTTGATCGGTTTTGAAAATCGGAGCAATTTGCTCTTCTTGTTCTTCGACCGAAACAAGTTTTCGAGCACGATCCATAATTCTAACAAGCATTGCATAATCTTCTTCGATTGCTTGTTGTTTTTTTGTGAGAACAGCTAATTTTGCTTCA
The DNA here is from genome assembly GCF_025809295.1 of Bacillus sp. 41-22. Classification (NCBI taxonomy): domain Bacteria; kingdom Bacillati; phylum Bacillota; class Bacilli; order Caryophanales; family Bacillaceae; genus Bacillus; species Bacillus sp. 41-22. The sequence goes on along the minus strand of NZ_CP084035.1, from coordinate 4,239,040 downwards.
AGTTCATTATTCATTTTTTGCAGGGAAGTGAGCTGATCTTGTAATACGTCATTTTCAGTTTGTAACTTTGCGAGTGAAGGGTTATTGTGCTCCAAGTTTTGCAAAAATGAGATGACATTTTGCATTGTAAGATCTTGTTTATTTGGGACAATATCTTCTGAAAACTCGGCATCGATTACGAGCTGCCGAGTTTGTGTGAACTGCTCTTTTTCTATTTTAGCTTCCGAACGCTTTAATTCTTTACGTTGTTTTTTTGCGATTTGCACCGCATCTTCATAATATGGTCTTACTTCAGCATTCCATCTAAAGCCACAAGCTGCTGAAGTTCGGTTTAATGTATCACCAACTTCATCGAATGCTTTTATTTGTGTACTTCCGCTGCGAATATGTCGTAAAACAGTTTCTGCTAAAAGGAGATCGTCTTCTTTTGTCCATGCATCTTGACGTGTTTTCATAAGCGAACCCTCCGTAATGGTGACGTTTTCGCTTATATTACCCTTTATTCTTCGTTTTATGCGAACTTTGTAATCTTTCATAAACAGTAGAAAGTACTTGTTCAAATTTTCCTGTCGTTTTCGGTTTATAATATTGCTTGTTTTTAATTTTATCAGGTAAGTATTGTTGTTGTACCCAACCGTTTGGGTGATCGTGTGGATATAAGTATCCGATGCCTCTTCCTAACGATTCGGCTCCTTTATAATGACTATCTTTTAAATGACTTGGAATATCGCCTGTTTGGCCATTACGTAAATCGTGTAGTGCGGCATCGAGTGCTTTATAGGCCGAGTTTGATTTCGGTGATAGACAAAGTTCAATAACAGCATTTGCAAGTGGTATGCGTGCCTCTGGGAAGCCGACCCGTTCAGCTGATTCAATCGCTGCAAGTGTACGTTGTCCAGCTTGTGGGCTAGCAAGTCCGATATCTTCATATGCCATAATAAGCAGACGTCTACCGATGCTTTGTAAGTCACCAGCTTCAATAAGACGTGCTAAATAATGAAGTGCGGCGTTCACATCACTTCCGCGTACTGATTTTTGAAAAGCAGATAAAACGTCATAGTGAGCATCGCCACCTTTGTCGTGAACGAAACTCTTTTTCTGTAAGCATTCTTCTGCGATTTCAAGTGTAATTTCCGCGGCTTTGTCGTCAGTTGTAAAGCTAGATAAAACAGCTAGTTCAAGTGCATTATAAGCTGAGCGCATATCTCCGCCTGACGCATTTGCAAAGTGATGTAATGCTTCATCCGTAACAGTTACATCATATTCCCCAAGCCCTTTTTCTTTATCTTCAAGCGCTCGTTTTAAGCCAATTAAAATATCATCTTCTGTTAATGCGTGTAATTCGAAGATTTGACAACGACTTCGAATAGCAGAATTAATAGCATGGAACGGATTGCTTGTCGTTGCACCAATTAAAGTAAGAAGTCCGCTTTCTAAATGGGGTAATAGAAAGTCTTGCTTCGCTTTATCTAGCCTATGAACTTCATCCAAAATTAAAACGAGGTGCTGATGCATCTTCGCTTCCTGTACGACAACTTCCATATCTTTTTTATTATGAGTAACAGCGTTTAAGAGGCGAAACAGGGTTCCAGTACTTCCTGCAATTGCGCTAGCGATTGATGTTTTTCCTGTGCCTGGAGGACCGTATAAAATCATTGATTGAAAATGATTTGCTTGGACCATACGCCATAAAATCTTGCCTTCACCAACTAAATGCTGTTGTCCGATAATTTCTTGAATATTTGTAGGGCGCATTCGATGTGCGAGTGGTTGTTTCATTTGACCCTCTCCCTTAATGTATAATCTCATTCTATCGTACCATTTTTTTTGATGAACTTTGAAATAGGATGCTGTTTTGTGGGGGGGATGAATATGAATATTCCTATTTTTCTTTCAATTGTAATAATTTCCGAGTTTTTCAATGTGATTTTATGTTATCATTTTGATACACAAGTTGAAATTTCTTATAATACTATATTATGCTATAATTTCATAGGATTTTAAATTGTGTTCTTTTATAAAGTGAAACTTTAATTAGTGGGGGTTTTGTTCATCCCCCACCTAACTTCTTTGCTCCAGCCGAATTTTGAGGTGGGAGTTTTACTGCCCGCAAATAGCGGGATAAATAAGATATAACCAATAGAAGTGAAAATTTGAAATGAGGTGCAAATAGATGAAGATTTCAACGAAAGGCCGCTACGGCTTAACAATTATGATCGACCTTGCAAAAAAGTTTGGTGAAGGCCCAATTTCATTAAAATCAATTGCACAGGCACATGACCTATCTGAGCATTACTTAGAGCAATTAATTTCACCACTTCGTAACGCTCGTCTTGTAAAGAGTACGCGTGGTGCATATGGCGGATATGTATTATCTGATCAGCCAGTCAACATTACAGCTGGAGATGTAATCCGTGTACTAGAGGGTCCAATTAGTGTTGTAGAAATGATAGAAGAAGAAGAACCAGCACAACGCCAATTATGGATGCGTGTTCGTGATGCAGTGCAAGAAGTATTAGATAGTACAACTTTAGAAGATTTAGTACGTTATGAGGAAGAAAATCACGGGGGCTATATGTTTTACATTTAATTCCTTGTGAAACGATTTGGAAAGAAGGAGATTTAATGGAACGCATTTACTTAGATCATGCTGCGACATCTCCGACTCACCCAGAAGTGGTCGAAAAGATGATTCCATATATGACAGAAACATTTGGAAACCCGTCTAGTATTCACTTTTATGGGCGTCAAACGCGCCATGCGGTAGATGAGGCGAGACGTGTGTGTGCACGTAGCATTCACGCGAGTCCAAATGAAATTATATTCACGAGCGGTGGTACAGAAGCTGATAATTTAGCACTTATAGGTGTAGCGCGTGCGAATCGTCATAAAGGTAACCACGTTATTACAACGCAAATTGAACATCATGCGATTTTGCATACGTGTGAATTGTTAGAGCGTGAAGGATTTGAAGTGACGTATTTACCTGTTGATGAAACAGGGCGTGTTCAAGTTTCTGACATACAAAAGGCACTAACGGAAGAGACGATTCTTGTATCTATTATGTTCGGGAATAATGAAGTAGGGACAATACAACCAATTGTGGAAATAGGTAAGCTGTTAAAAGAGCATCAAGCTTATTTCCACACAGATGCTGTACAAGCTTACGGTTTAATAGAAATAGATGTGAAAGAGTTTGGTATTGATTTATTATCGATTTCCGCTCACAAAATTAACGGCCCAAAAGGTGTAGGGTTCCTATATGCTGGTGCAAATGTGAAATTTGAACCGTTATTAATAGGTGGAGAGCAAGAAAGAAAACGTCGTGCTGGTACTGAAAATGTACCTAGTATTGTTGGACTTCAACATGCAGTTTCGCTAGCTGAAAAAACTCGTGAGCAAAAAAATGCCCAATATGAAGAGTTTAAAGATATAATGGTATCTGTCTTCAAAAATGAGGACATTCATTTCGAGGTAAACGGAGACTTGGAATATCGCTTACCACATGTGTTTAATATAAGTTTTACAGGAATGAATATTGAACCGTTTCTTGTAAACCTAGACTTAGCTGGTATTGCAGTATCAAGTGGTTCTGCTTGTACAGCTGGTTCGATTGATCCATCACATGTATTAGTGGCGATGTTCGGAAAAGACTCCGATCAAATACGTTCATCCGTACGCTTTAGTTTCGGACTTGGAAATACGAAAGAGCAAATTGAAAAAGCGGCGTACGAAACAGTGAAAATCGTGAAGCGATTAACACAAAATTAGCATGGGAGGTGACATGATGAACAAACTACCTCAAGAAACACGCGTTGTCATCGGGATGTCCGGTGGCGTCGATTCATCTGTAGCAGCTCTTTTATTAAAAGAGCAGGGTTATGATGTAATCGGAATTTTTATGAAAAACTGGGATGATACAGATGCAAATGGTGTCTGCACAGCAACAGAAGATTACAATGATGTAATTGAAGTGTGTAACCAAATCGGCATTCCGTATTATGCAGTAAACTTTGAAAAACAATACTGGGATAAAGTATTCACGTACTTTTTAGATGAGTACCGAGCTGGTCGTACACCAAACCCAGATGTAATGTGTAACAAAGAAATTAAATTTAAAGCATTTTTAGAGCATGCAATTGCACTTGGTGCTGATTATGTAGCAACAGGTCATTATGCACGCGTTGCTTATATGGACGGCGAATATAAAATGCTTCGCGGCGTTGATGACAATAAAGATCAAACATATTTCTTAAATCAATTAAGCCAAGAGCAACTATCAAAAACAATGTTCCCATTAGGTGAATTAAAGAAACCACAAATTCGCGAAATGGCGACAGAAGCTGGTTTAGCGACAGCGGCGAAGAAAGATAGTACTGGTATTTGCTTCATCGGTGAGCGTAACTTTAAAGATTTCTTAAGTAACTATTTACCGGCGCAACCAGGTGTGATGCAAACATTATCTGGTGAAGTGAAAGGGAAACATGATGGTTTAATGTATTATACAATTGGACAACGTCATGGCCTTGGTATTGGTGGTAATGGTGATCCGTGGTTTGCTGTGGGGAAAAACTTGAAAGAAAACATTTTATATGTTGATCAAGGATTCCATAACGAACTTCTATATGGTGATGAAGTTATTGCTACGAATGTAGGCTGGGTAAGTAATAAAGCGAAGGAAAAAGAATTTACGTGTACAGCGAAATTCCGTTATCGTCAAGCAGACAATAAAGTAACGGTTCAAATCGTTGATGAAAATACAGTTCGTATTCTTTGTGATGAGCCAATTCGTGCGATTACGCCAGGCCAAGCAGTTGTTTTCTATGATGGAGATGAGTGCTTAGGCGGCGCTACAATTGATGAAGTATATCATAGTGGTAAGAAATTAGATTATTTAGGATAACACGAGAAGCCTCTGCCGATTAGCGGTTAGAGGTTTCTTTTACATAAAGCGAATTTTTGTTCGCTTGGAAAATACATTCTTTGTTATAATTTGTTGTAGAGGTGAAGGATATGTCAAACAAACTTGAAACAGGTATTAAATATATGCAAGAAGGAAACTGGGAAGAAGCAGCTGAAAATTTCACAGAAGCAATCGAAGAAAACCCGAAAGATGCGCTTGGATACATTAACTTTGCGAATTTATTAGATGTATTAGGTGATAGTGAGCGAGCAATTTTATTTTATAAACGTGCATTAGAATTAGATGGTAAATCTGCGGCTGCTTATTATGGCTTAGGAAACGTATATTACGGTCAAGAGCAATTTGCAGAGGCGAAGGCTGTATTTGAACAAGCGATGCAAGTGGGATTACAATCAGCTGACGTAACATTTATGTTAGGTATCACACATGTGCAACTTGGAAATGATCGTCTTGCACTTCCATTTTTGCAAAGAGCGACGGAATTAGATGAAGGCGATGTAGAAGCTGTTTTCCAATGCGGACTTTGCTTCGCACGACTAGAACATATTCAAGAGGCAAAACCTTATTTTGAAAAGGTGTTAGAAATGGATGAAGAGCATGCAGATGCGTATTATAATTTAGGTGTTGCGTACGTATTCGAGGAGAATAACGAGAAAGCTCTTACTTTATTTAAGAAAGCGACTGAAATTCAAGCAGACCACTTTTTAGCTGGTAATGGTATTCGTTTATTAGAGCAAGAAGCTGAATAAAGTGAAATTATAGTTTAATGCGCAGTTACCCCTCATCTAAAGATTGTGAAAGAGGTGGGGGATGTACTGCTCATTAAAGTGAAAAGAACTCGGAAAGGAGAGGAAATATGGGAAATCAACATGCAATGGATTTGTTTGAGGAAGAAAAAAAATTTATAAAAGCGCAAGTTCTTCATACCATTTTCCACAACGAAGAAAACCTCTATTCCGTTGTCAGTATGAAAGTCATTGAAACGAATGAAACATACGACGAAAAAAAAGTAATGATAAACGGTCATTTTCCCCGTATGCATGAAGATGAAGTGTTTACATTAACAGGTCATTTTAAAGACCACCCAAAGTATGGAAAACAATATTTAGTTGAAACGTTTAAAAAAGAATTGCCACAAACAAAAGCAGGTATGGTGCAATATTTAGCGAGCGATTTATTTAAAGGGATTGGAAAGCGTACAGCCGAAAAAATCGTGGACCATCTTGGTGAGCATGCGATTTCTAAAATTATGGATGATCCGGATGCGTTAAGTGGTGTTGTAAACAAGCAAAAAGCGCAGGAAATATATGAGACGATTATTGAGCATCAAGGGCTCGAGAAAGTGATGAGTTTTTTAAATGGTTACGGTTTTGGAACAAAACTTTCTATTAAAATTTATCAGCAATATAAAGAGATGACATTAGAAGTGATTCGTAATAATCCGTATAAACTTATTGAAGAAGTGGACGGAATTGGATTTGGAAGAGCAGATGATATAGGGCGTGCAATCGGAATAACGGGCAATCACGACGACCGTGTACGTGCAGGGTGTTTTTATACGTTAGAGAATATTTCATTACAACTCGGTCACGTGTATATGGAAAAAGGTCAGCTTGTAAGAGAAACGATGTCACTTTTAAATAATCAAGAAGGCGGAGTGACTGAGGAAGATATTGTAGGCTGCGTTGAAATGATGCAAGGTGAAGGGAAAGTCATCATAGAAGAAGAGCGTGTGTATTTAGCTTCGTTATTTTACTCTGAAAAAGGCGTTGTAAAGTCCATTCGCAGGCTTATGAATCAAGAGGAAACCCCTGCATTTCCTGAAGCAGAAGTGTTAAAGACATTAGGTGAAATTGAAGAACAGCTAAAGGTACAGTATGCACCGCTTCAGCAAGAAGCAGTTCAAACTGCACTTCATAAGCCGATGATGTTATTAACAGGTGGACCAGGAACGGGGAAAACTACAGTTATTAAAGGAATTGTTGAAATGTATGCGTCGCTTCACGGGCTATCACTAAATCTAAATGAATATAGTGATGACAATCCATTTCCAATACTATTAACGGCTCCAACAGGAAGAGCAGCGAAGCGAATGAGTGAATCGACGGGGCTTCCGGCGTGCACGATTCATCGCCTGCTTGGATGGACGCCAGAAGGGTCTTTCCAGCGCAATGAAACAGACCCTGTTCAAGGGAAGCTCCTTATTATTGATGAGTTTTCGATGGTAGATATTTGGCTGGCAAATCAATTGTTTAAATCCTTGCCGACGAACATCCAAGTAATCGTTGTAGGTGATGAAGACCAATTACCATCGGTAGGACCTGGACAAGTGTTGAAAGATTTATTAAATGCAGGTGCCATTCCAACGGTAAAACTCACAGAAATTTATCGTCAGGCAGAAGGTTCGTCTGTTATTCAGCTTGCCCATGCGATAAAAGACGGGACGCTCCCGCCAGATTTAGCACAAAATAAAAAAGATCGTTCATTTATCAGCTGTGCAGGTGCTCAAATTGTTGAGGTTGTTAAAAAGGTTTGTGAAAATGCTAAGACAAAAGGCTTTAGTGCAAGAGATGTACAAGTATTGGCACCAATGTATCGCGGACCAGCAGGTATTAATGTGTTAAATGAAGCTCTTCAAGAAGTGTTTAATCCGAAAAAAGAAAAGAGTAAAGAAATTGCCTACGGTGACGTTGTATACCGCAGAGGTGATAAAGTACTTCAATTAGTCAATCAGCCGGAAAGCCAAGTGTTTAATGGTGATATTGGAGAAATTGTTTCAGTATTTTATGCGAAAGAAAATGTCGAGCAACAAGATATGATTATCGTTTCATTTGATGGAATTGAAGTAACATATACAAAGCCGGATTTAAATCAAATTACGCATGCCTATTGCTGCTCGATTCATAAATCGCAAGGTAGTGAATTCCCAATAGTTATTATGCCGATTGTAAAGAGCTACTACCGTATGTTACGTCGTAATTTAATTTACACGGGTATTACAAGGAGTAAGAAATTCCTTATTATTTGCGGGGAGGAAGCAGCGTTTCAATCCGGTGTAAATCGCCTTGATGATGCAATGCGTCAAACGACTTTAGCTGGCCGATTGCAAGAATCACAAGGAGAAGTGCAGATGGTGACGGTTAATGGTGAAGAAATGGACGTGGAAAACATTTCACCGTATGATTTCATGTAACAAGGTGAAATTATATAGTGAAACTTTCAAACGTATAACGTTGAAAGGCTCTAGCAATGTATAAATGAATGCAGTTTGGACATAATGGCGAATAGAATCTGGGAGACTGTAAGGAGATGAAAGCCATATGTTCAGTTGTCCAAATTGCAAAGGGAAAGACATCGGAAAAATAGGTGTCAACCAATTTTATTGCTGGAATTGTTATATCGAATTATCGGTTTCAAAGGGGAAAATCCATACACATCAAGTAGAGGAAGATGGTTCATTAAGCTCTCTTGATGATTTATTTGATGATAATGAAAGAACGATCGGATAACGAAAAGGGGGATTTACTTTGAATCTACGCAATTCATTAATCGCATTAGGTGTTGGAGCTGCAGCATATCAATATGCTCGCAAACAAGATGTATTCTCAAAACGCAATGTGAAAAAAGCACGTAAGATGATTAAGTCTTATTTATAAGGCGTAAAAAACTCCCTTCATGATAAGGGAGTTTTTTTATGCGCTTGTATGCAAATATAAAAGTCCGATTTCAGAGAAGAGATAAGATAAACCGTAGCATCCAACGCCAAGCATTCCATAATGCCATAAGTGCTTAGCTCTTTCCTTTCGCGAGGAACGAATAAAGAAGCCTTTCCAAATACCAAACCCGATACAAATCCATTCAAGAAGCATAAAAAGTGCGGATAATGCAAGCATAAATAAGATCATTATGAGCCCTCCTGATTATATTTTGACATTTTGTATTTTCAGGGGTGGTTGTCCTTATTATGTTAAATATATGTACGTCTTTAAAAAACAGTATGGTCTGTATAAAAAGATTTTAAAACTTTTGCACATAACCTAACCTATTTATTTTCAAAATAAAGGTGGAGGAGGTTTTTCGTGTGAAGAATCTTAAAATCATTTGGATATATCGTTTAGGATTATTGTTACTCGTTTTTCTTTGTTTGCTCGTCTTTTTAAAAATCAAGCCACTATGGGCGCCGATTATTTTTGTATTTAAAGTGGCGATCACACCGTTCTTTATTGCTTGTTTTATTGCTTATTTATTACACCCTTTAATTGAAAAAATCCATAAGGAAGGAATGCCACGCACACTTGCTATTTTGCTCATTTATATTCTTTTCTTTGGCGGAATTGGCTATGGAATTTATAAAGGAACGCCAGTTGTTATTAAACAGTTACAAGAAATTAATGAACAATTTCCGCAGTTTACAAAAATGTACGATTCTTGGATGGATGGAGTTACAGAACAAACAGCGAATTTCCCATCATTTATTCATGAAAAGGTGAAACAAATTTTTGGTGGTGTAGAAACGAAGATTCAAGCGCTTTTAAATAAAGTCATGAGCACAGCTCGTGGTGTACTGGATTCATTGCTCATTATTTTCTTAATTCCGTTCATTGTATTTTACATATTAAAAGATTACGGTGAGTTTTATCATATTTTTTGGAAACTAGTTCCGAGTAAGTGGCGTAGTACGGGTCAAATGCTTGCGAAAGAAATTGATAAGTCACTCGGAAGTTATATTCGAGGACAGTTATTTGTTTGCTTAGTATTAGGAGGAGTATCTGTTCTTTCTTTTTGGTTTATCGGTATGAAATATCCGTTATTACTCGGTATTATTATTGGGGTAACGGATATAATCCCGTACTTTGGTCCTATTTTAGGGGCGATTCCGACGTTGATGATTGCAGCAACGGTATCAACGAGTTTACTCATTAAGGCGGGAATTACGATTGCTATTTTGCAATTTTTGGAAAGTAACATTTTATCGCCTTACATCGTTGGTAAGTCGCTTCGTATGCATCCTGTGATTATTATGTTTGCATTACTAGTAGGGGGAGAAGTTGCGGGGATTGTAGGATTACTAATATCGGTTCCTATTTTAGCGGTCATTCGGACAGTGGTCGTTCATGTGAGGCCTCTTTGGAAAAAAGAAGATGTGTAATATGATAGCCCTCTACTTATAAAAGTAGAGGGCTATCATTATTTAGAGAGTTGCTCGTGTATTTGTTGAACGAGAGAGCTTATATCATTTGTTTGAATATGTTTTATTTTTTTCCATTCATTATCGTACATAAATATAATTTGATTGCTGAAAAGACGCTTTTGCTCTTTTAGATTAGAAATGTTTGCAAAAGAGTACTCTTCAAATATTGGGTTCTTACTTACATCTGGTCCATAAAAGAAGAGCCGTTTGTTCGTTAAAATTAACAGTCCTGGTCTTGCGACGGAACGATATATAAATATATTTAATGAGCATGCTGCATAAAAAAGGATTTTTTCATCAGTTGTTAACATTTCTTTAGCTTGATTCAATAAGGTTGTCATTGTAATCGCTCCTTTATTGTTAATAATTTAATTATAACAAATAATGTAATATTTAGAAATTTGCATAAAGTATTTTTTGAGAGGAGATTCCTATTTAGTAATAAATGCATAATATATTTAAAGGCTGTTAAGAATGAATAGTAGAATAACTATGATTAATAAGCAATTGATACAATATAAATGATTATCTACATTGACAAACTTAAGAGAATTCTATTATATTTAGTCATATAATACATTAAATCAATGACGGAACAAGTACGTTACAGTCCATTTGTAGAGAGAAGCTTCCACTGGCTGAAAGGAGCTTTAAATGAAGGGTAACAGAAAGCTAATCCTGAGAGCAGCTAATCACTGCCGTCTTGCCACGTTACGGCACCATGAGGTGATGAATTGATTGTTATAATAATCAATTCATAATTAGGGTGGTATCGCGAGTTAACTCTCGTCCCTTTTATTAGGGGCGGGAGTTTTTTATATTTAAGGAGGAAAATACAATGAAACAACTAACAGGCGCACAAATTCGTCAAATGTTTTTAGACTTTTTCCAAGAAAAAGGACATGCAGTAGAACCAAGTGCATCACTAGTTCCTCATGAAGATCCATCTCTGTTATGGATTAATAGTGGTGTAGCGACATTAAAGAAATATTTTGATGGTCGTGTAATCCCACAAAATCCACGTATTACAAATGCACAAAAATCAATTCGTACAAACGATATTGAAAACGTTGGGAAAACGGCTCGTCACCATACATTCTTTGAAATGTTAGGGAACTTCTCAATCGGTGATTACTTCAAAGAAGAAGCAATTACTTGGGCTTGGGAATTTCTAACGAGCGACAAATGGATCGGATTCGATAAAGAATTACTATCTGTTACAATTCATCCGGAAGATGAAGAAGCATTCACAATTTGGAATGAGAAAATGGGTGTTCCAAAAGAACGCATCATCCGTTTAGAAGAAAACTTCTGGGATATCGGTGAAGGACCAAGTGGACCGAATACAGAAATTTTCTATGACCGCGGTGAATCTTACGGTAATGACTTTAGTGACCCAGAATTATATCCGGGCGGAGAAAACGAGCGTTACTTAGAAGTATGGAACCTTGTATTCTCTCAATTTAACCATAATCCAGACGGTTCATATACGCCACTTCCTAAGAAAAACATCGATACAGGAATGGGGCTAGAGCGTATGACATCTATCGTTCAAGATGTACCTACGAACTTTGATACAGACCTATTCATGCCGATGATTGGTGCAACAGAATCAATTTCTGGTGAGAAATATCGTAATGGCGATTTAGAAAAAGATATGGCGTTTAAAGTAATTGCTGACCATATCCGTACAGTAACATTCGCTGTTGGTGACGGTGCTCTTCCATCTAACGAAGGCCGTGGTTATGTATTACGTCGTTTATTACGCCGTGCTGTTCGTTATTCTAAGAAATTAAACATCAACCGTCCGTTCATGTTTGAATTAGTACCGGTTGTTGGAGAAGTAATGAAAGACTTCTATCCAGAAGTACTTGAAAAGAAAGATTTCATCGCAAAAGTTGTGAAGAATGAAGAAGAGCGTTTCCATGAAACACTTCATGATGGTGAATCAATTTTAGCTGAAGTAATTGCAAAAGCGAAAGAAGAAAAAACAACTGTTATTTCTGGCGTAGATGCGTTCCGCCTATACGACACGTACGGTTTCCCAATTGAATTAACAGAAGAATATGCAGAAGAAGCTGGTATGACAGTTGATCAAGCGGGCTTTGAAAATGAAATGGAGAAACAACGTGAGCGTGCACGTGCTGCTCGTCAAGACGTTGATTCTATGCAAGTTCAAGGCGGTGTACTTGGTGAAGTTAAAGTAGCGAGCGAATTCGTTGGTTACGGTACAGTTGCAACAGAAAGTAACGTTGTTGCCCTGGTGAAAAATGGTGAGTATACAGATAGCTTACAAGCAGGTGAAGAAGGACAATTAATGCTTGATGTAACGCCATTCTACGCTGAGAGCGGTGGGCAAATTGCAGACCGTGGTTACCTTCTTGCTGACGGCGTGAAAGTTGTTGTAAAAGACGTACAAAAAGCACCAAATGGTCAAAACTTACACAAAGTAGTTGTGGAAGAAGGTACATTAACGAAAGAAGCGGCTGTAAAAGCTCTTATCGATACGAAAAACCGTAGTAGCGTTGTGAAAAACCATACAGCAACTCACTTACTGCACCAAGCATTAAAAGATATACTTGGAACGCATGTTAACCAAGCTGGTTCTCTTGTAACATCTGAACGTTTACGTTTTGACTTCTCTCACTTCGGTCAAGTACAAGCTGATGAATTAGAAAAAATTGAGCGTATCGTAAACGAAAAAATTTGGGAAAGTATTGATGTTGCGATTTCTCAAAAAGCAATCGAAGAAGCGAAAGAAATGGGCGCAATGGCATTATTCGGTGAAAAATATGGTGATGTTGTACGCGTTGTGCAAGTAGGCGATTACAGCTTAGAGCTTTGCGGTGGTTGTCACGTTGATAACACAGCTTCTATCGGTATTTTCAAAATCGTTGCTGAGTCTGGTATCGGTGCAGGAACTCGTCGTATTGAGGCGGTAACTGGTAAGTCTGCATACGAATTAATGAACGATCAAGTAGGTTTATTAAAAGAAGCAGCAGGAAAAATGAAAACAAATCCAAAAGATATTTTAACAAGAGTTGATGGTTTATTTACTGAAGTAAAACAACTTCAAAAAGAAAACGAATCTCTTGCTGCGAAATTAAGCAATATCGAAGCTGGAAACTTAACTGATTCAGTAATGACAGTTGATGGCGTGAACGTATTAGCGGCGAAAGTAAATGTTGCAGATATGAACAACTTACGTACAATGATGGATGACCTTAAAAATAAATTAGAGTCTGCAGTTGTTGTATTAGCGTCTGTAAATGACGATAAGGTAAACATTTTAGCTGGCGTAACGAAAGATTTAATTAGTCAAGGTTACCATGCGGGTAAACTTGTGAAAGAAGTAGCTTCTCGTTGTGGAGGCGGCGGTGGTGGCCGTCCTGATATGGCACAAGCAGGCGGTAAAAACCCAGCGCAAGTAGAGGAAGCTTTAGCGTTTGTACAAGAGTACGTTAAATCTGTTTCAAAATAAAGAGATAGTAGTGTACAATGGTAGGGAGAGGAGAAGTTCTTCTCCCTATACTTACTACTTACAAGTGAGGTGCTTGAAATGGACGGTTTTGATAAGACAATGAAGTTTAGCATTCAAGATGAAAAACAGAGTGTCCATGTAAATGATGTACTTTTAACTGTGTATGATGCACTTCAAGAAAAAGGTTATAATCCGATTAACCAAATCGTCGGTTATTTATTAAGTGGAGATCCAGCATACATACCTCGCCATAAAGATGCACGAAGCATCGTTCGCAAGCTTGAACGTGATGAGATAATTGAAGAGCTTGTGAAGTCTTACTTGAAACATCATCGTGAGGAGTAGTTTATGCGGATATTAGGTTTAGATGTTGGTACTAAAACAGTCGGTGTTGCAATGAGCGATGAAATGGGCTGGACAGCACAAGGGCTGGAAACAATCAGGATTAACGAAGAACGAGGCCACTTTGGTTTTGACCGTATTTCTGAGTTGGTAAAACAGTACAATGTGGACAAAATAGTAGTAGGTTTACCTAAAAATATGAATGGTACAATCGGCCCTCGTGGTGAAGCGTGCCAGCAATTTGCAGAAAACCTGCGAAATCTGTTACAATTAGAAGTTGTAATGTGGGACGAGCGTTTGTCGACGATGGCAGCGGAACGTCTGCTCATTTCAGCTGATGTGAGCCGTAAGAAGCGAAAACAGGTAATCGATAAGATGGCTGCAGTCGTGATCTTACAAGGATTTTTAGATAGTAAATAAGAGGTGACCAAAATGGAAGAAAATCAAATTACAATTGTAGACGAAAAAGGAAACGAACATTTATGTGAAATTATTTTCACTTTTGATGCTGAAAAATTCGGCAAAAAATCTTACGTAGTCTTCTCTCCAATCGGTGAAGTAGACGAAGATGGAGACCAAATCTTCGATGCAATGGCATATGAGCAAAGTGAAGAAGAGGGTGGAACATTACTTTCAATTGAATCTGAAGAAGAGTGGGAAATGGTACAAGAAATGTTTAACACTCTTGCTGATGAGCAAGAAGAAGAATAGTAATGGATAAAAAGGCGAACTGTGTACACAGTTCGCCTTTTTTGTATTCATATGCAAAATGACAGATTTTTTGTCGAAACTACTTAATTGTTTATAGTATAATAAGACGGGTTGTATGAAAAAAGGCTTTAAATAAGTAGCTGTCACCGATTATTTAGAAATGATTGGTTTTGCTTTATGTTTGTAGGGCATTGTATAGAGGAAGTGTATACGGTCTACAATTGAATAAGGAGGAAGAATTTTGGTAGAGAATCAAGTGAAGAAGAAGCGTAGACGCATTTTTTTAATTTCGATTATCGCACTGCTTTTAGTTTGTGGATCAGTCTATGCGTATATTTCATCTGCATTAGGGCCAGTTGATAGTGGAAATAAAAAAGAGATTGAGGTAGAGATTCCAAAGGGGTCATCTACAAGTAAAATCGGTGAGATTTTAGAAGAAAAAGGTGCTGTGAAAAGCAGTACAGTTTTTAGTTTTTATACGAAATTTAAGTCGAAAAGCTTACAAGCAGGTACATATTTATTAAATCCTTCGATGAGCGCCAACGATGTCATTGAACAAATGTCATCTGGCAACGTACATCGTCCGGCTCTTTATAAAGTGACGATTAAAGAAGGGGCGCAAGTAACTGAAATTGCTGAAGTGATTGCGGCAGAATTAAAGTGGAATAAAGATGAGGTTGTGCGTCAATTAAACGATAAAGCATTTATCCAAAAAATGCAGCAAAAGTATCCGAAGCTATTAACGGATAAAATTTTTGATAGTAACATTAAATATCCACTAGAAGGATACTTATATCCAGCAACGTATTCTTTCTATAAAAAGGATACAAAATTAGAAGAAATTGTAATCCCGATGCTTGAGAAAACAAATGCAATTATTGTTCAAAATGAGGCGAAAATGAAAGCGAAGAACTGGGATGTTCATCAACTTCTCACGTTGTCTTCACTTATTGAAGAAGAGGCTACTGGCTTTACTGATCGCCAAAAAATCTCTAGTGTTTTCTATAATCGTTTAGCGAAAGGTATGCCGCTTCAAACGGATCCGACGGTATTATACGCACTTGGAAAGCATAAACAACGTGTATTATACGAAGACTTGAAAGTAAACTCACCGTACAATACGTATGTTGTGAAAGGGTTGCCGGTTGGACCGATTGCAAACTCTGGTAAACATTCAGTGGAAGCAGCGTTAGATCCTGCGCAAACAGATTATTATTATTTCTTAGCTGCACCAAGTGGTGAAGTGTATTATGCGAAAACATTAGAAGAACATAATGCATTAAAGCAAAAATACATTACGAAAAAACAGTGAAATGGGGAGGGATAGCGAAAAGGGTCGCATATCCCTCTTTTTTGTGGTAAAATATATCGGGTTAAAAACTGGCAGAAGAATCGTTTTTAATATCAAAACGGGACGTACAAGCTAAGGGTGAAACTGGCTTGTATTTTTATTGCATTCTATGTGTGAAAAGACAAAGGTTGACGCGTCATAGAGGCACTTCTCCATGTAAATAAGGAGGACCAATTATGGAGGATACAGTTAACGAGTACCTATTATCATTTATTGATCCAAAAGATAAATTAATTCTTGAAATGGAAGAGTATGCAACTGAAAACCATGTGCCGATTATGGATCGACTTGGAATGGAATTTATGCTGCAATTTTTACGTTTAATTGGACCGGAAAGTATTTTAGAACTTGGAACAGCAATCGGTTATTCTAGTATTCGTATGATGCAAGCTATTCCGAACTCTCGCATTGTGACAGTAGAGCGCAATCGTGAACGATATGAAAAGGCACTTGAATATATAGAATGTTCCTCGGTAACAGACCGTATTTCTGTTATTTACGGTGATGCTTTAGAAACGGGCGAACAAGTGAAAGAACATGGAACATTTGATGTTATTTTTATTGATGCAGCGAAAGGGCAGTATCGTCGCTTTTTTGACTTATACGAACCGTTATTAAATCCTGGTGGCGTTATTATTTCAGATAACGTTATGTACCATGGTCTTGTGACGACAAAAGAGAAAATTGAAAATAGACGTACCCGTGGTTTGATTCGTCGTATTAAGACGTACAATGAATGGCTTATGAATCATGAAGGATATGATACAACGATTTTCCCAATTGGCGATGGAGTGGCTGTAAGTAAAAAGAGAGGGTGACAAAAGTATGAAGAAACCTGAATTGTTAGTAACGCCTAGAGCGGTGGCGGATATTGAACCTCTTGCGAAAGCAGGGGCAGATGCAGTAATGGTTGGTGAACAAAAGTTTGGTTTACGTTTGGCAGGAGAGTTTTCACGTGAAGATGTGAAACAAGCTGTAAACATTGCGCATGAAAATGGTGTGAAAGTATACGTTGCAATGAATGCGATGTTCCACAATGATAAAGTAGAAGAATTAACGGACTATGTTGCCTTTTTAAATGAGGTAAATGTAGATGCGATTGTTTTCGGAGATCCAGCGGTATTAATGGCTGTTCGTGAAGTTGCACCAAATATGCAACTTCACTGGAATACAGAAACGACAGCAACAAACTGGTTTACTTGTAACTATTGGGGGCAAAGAGGAGCGAAACGCGCTGTATTAGCTCGTGAGCTTAGCTTAGATGAAATTGCTGAATTAAAAGAAAATGCTGAAGTGGAACTTGAAGTACAAATTCACGGTATGACTTGCATGTTCCAATCGAAGCGTTCACTAGTAGGAAACTACTTTGAGTATCAAGGGCGTAATCTCGACATCGAAAAGAAAAAGTATGAAGAGAATATGTTCTTATACGACCCGGAACGTAATAACAAATATCCAATTTATGAAGATGAAAATGGTACTCACATTATGAGTCCGAATGATATTTGTTTCATCGATGAGTTAGAGGAACTAATCGATGCTGAAGTCGATAGCTTAAAAATTGATGGTGTCCTAAAAAGTTCTGAGTACATTATTGAGGTAACGAAGAAATATCGTAAGGCGATTGATTTATGTGTAGAAGATCGTGATGTGTATTATGACGTGAAAGATGATTTATTTAAAGAGATAGAAGAAATACAACCGGTAAATCGTCCGTTAGATACAGGATTCTTCTTTAAAGAAACGGTTTACTAAACGAGGAGGGTGTAGGAAATGACTGTACAAGAAATTTCACGAGTGATCGATGGCAAACGCGTTATTGTGAAAAAACCTGAACTGTTAATCCCTGCGGGTAACTTAGAAAAATTAAAAGTAGCTATCCATTATGGGGCAGATGCTGTATATTTAGGTGGACAAGAATTTGGTCTTCGTTCTAATGCAGGTAACTTTACGCTGGAAGACATGGCAGAAGGCGTTGAATTTGCAAAGAAATATGGAGCAAAAATATACGTAACAACAAATATTTTTGCACATAATGAAAATATGGATGGGCTAGAGGAATATTTAAAAGGGATTGAAAAAGCTGGCGTAACGGGAATTATCGTTGCCGATCCGCTTATTATTGAGACATGTAAACGTGTGGCGCCTTCTGTTGAGGTGCATTTAAGTACACAACAATCACTATCCAACTGGAAAGCAGCACAGTATTGGAAAGAAGAAGGTTTACATCGTCTTGTATTAGCTCGTGAAGCAAGCTATGAAGAAATGAAAGAAATTAAAGAAAAAGTTGATGTTGAAATTGAAGCATTCGTCCATGGTGCAATGTGTATCGCGTATTCAGGGAGATGTACATTAAGTAACCATATGACAGCGCGTGACTCTAACCGTGGTGGTTGTTGTCAATCTTGCCGCTGGGATTATGATTTAGTTCAAACGGTATCACAACATAAAGATGCAAAAGAGCTTCCTCTATTCCAAGAAGAAGATGCTCACTTTGCGATGAGCCCAAAAGATTTAAATTTAATCTTATCAATTCCGAAAATGATTGAAATTGGAATTGATAGCTTAAAAGTTGAAGGACGTATGAAATCTATCCATTACGTAGCGACTGTAGCAACTGTATATCGTAAAGTAATTGATGCGTATTGTGCGGATCCGGATAACTTTGAGTTTAAACAAGAATGGTTAGATGAACTTGATAAATGTGCAAATCGTGATACAGCTCCTGCATTCTTTGAAGGGGTTCCAGGACATCAAGAGCAAATGTTTGGAAATCATAGTAAGAAAACAACGTATGATTTTGCTGGTTTAGTGTTAGATTATAATGAAGAAACGGGCATCGTAACGCTTGAGCAACGTAATCACTTCAAACCAGGACATGAAGTGGAGTTCTTTGGGCCAGAAATAGAAAACTTTACGCAGACGGTGGAGAAAATTTGGGATGAGGATGGAAACGAATTAGATGCAGCGAGACATCCGTTGCAAATCGTGAAATTCAAAGTGGATCAACCAGTGTATGTGAATAATATGATGCGCAAAAACATACTTCAATAAGAAAGAGTGGTAGTCGAATGGGGACGAATAAGCCTGTTGTAATTGGAATCGCTGGTGGTTCAGGATCAGGAAAAACAAGTGTAACGAAAGCGATTTTTGACCATTTTAAAGGTCATTCCATTTTAATCTTGGAGCAAGATTATTATTACAAAGATCAAAGCCATTTACCAATGGAAGAACGTTTAAAAACAAATTACGATCATCCGTTAGCGTTTGATAATGATTTGTTAATTGACCATTTGCAGCAGTTGCTTGCATATGAGCAAGTGGAAAAGCCTATATATGACTATACATTGCATACGCGTTCAGAAAAAATTATTCCAGTTGAGCCGAAAGATGTAATCATTTTAGAAGGAATTCTTATTTTAGAAGACCCACGTCTTTGTGAGTTAATGGATATTAAGGTGTTCGTTGATACAGATGCAGACCTTCGTATTTTACGCCGCATGCAGCGCGATATTGAAGAGCGCGGTCGTACAATGGATTCAGTTATCGACCAATACGTAAACGTTGTACGTCCAATGCATAATCAATTTATTGAGCCTTCTAAGAAATTCGCGGATATTATTATCCCTGAAGGTGGACAAAACCATGTTGCAATTGATATTATGGTTACAAAAATTGCAACAATTCTTGAACAAAAAGTAAATTTGTAATAGCATAGTAAAAGATATACGATAGGAAGGGATTTTTTCCCTTCTTATCGAATACAATGAAACATGAAACCTCACCTACCAATAGGTGAGGGCATATTTATATCAACTTTCCATACATACCTTCTTTATATAAGGAAGAATTGGAGAATAAGGGGTTGTATGTGACAACTCCACTAGTGCTACGTGTGCTAGAAACCTCCGCTATATAAGCGGAGGAGTTTTCATATGGAACTCCTCTTTTTTTCGGGGGATTGGTATATAAAAGGAGTGGAAAACATGGCAACAGAAAAAACATACCCTATGACGCAAGAGGGTAAGCAAAAACTAGAGAACGAAGTTGAACAATTAAAAACAGTAAGACGTAAAGAAGTTGTAGAGCGTATTAAGATCGCACGTAGCTTCGGAGATCTTTCTGAGAACTCTGAGTACGATGCAGCGAAAGATGAGCAAGCATTCGTAGAAGGACGTATTACACAACTTGAAAACATGATTCGTAATGCGGTTATCATTGAAGACAATGGTGAAGAGTCTACAGTTGTAACATTAGGTAAAACAGTAATATTTAAAGAGTTACCAGGTGGAGACGAAGAAGCGTACATAATCGTAGGTAGCGCAGAAGCCGATCCATTTGAAGGGAGAATTTCTAACGATTCTCCAATCGCAAAAAGCTTATTAGGTAAGCAAATTGGTGAGAAGGTAGCAATCCAAACACCAGGTGGAGAAATGCAAGTAGAGATTATCTCTGTAAAATAACGTAAAAAATCACTCGTGTAAAAACGAGTGATTTTTTATTTGTATAAAAGGTGAAACACCTCGTCTAAACTACAATAGACGAGGTGTTTTTTATGAAAATGAAACGGAGAATTATAATTGTTTTAATTTGTTTTATGGGTGTGATTTTTTTATTACTTTGTCGTTTAATCCAAATACAGATTATAGATACGGAATCATTTACTGACCGAAATATCAATCTGATTGAAAAAAGTGTTACGCAACGAACACAATCACTTACAGTAGATAATGGAAGAGGGCATTTTACAGATCGAAATGGTAAGGAAATTGGTGAAGAGAAATATCCAGTCTTAATTGTTTTTCCATTTTTACAAATAAAAAATGACATGTTAGAGAAAATTGCGCATATCATTGGTGTGTCGAGACAAGAGATAAGACTGCAAATGAAAAATAAGAATCAAGCATTTATATTACGAAGGGAGAATACCCCATTTCAATTAACGCTCGAGCAGATGAAGAAGGTAAATGAATTAGATATTTTAGGTATTGTAGCAGCAGAAGTTCGACTGAAGCAAATGGGAGAGGCAGATCATTTAATTGGTGATGTGGGAGAGAATGAACAGGAATTTCAAAAGCGTTATGGAGAAATGAAAAAAACTTCGAAACAAACGCCAATTGGTATTTCTGGATTACAACAATCATTTGATGAATTTTTACTGACTGATGGAGAAGCGAAAGTACTATATCAAGTGGATCGACAAGGAGAACCGATTTTTGGGAAGCAGGCGAAATACACTTCACCAGGAAATCCATTTTATCCAGTTACTATTCAAACAACAATACATAAAACGTTGCAACGACGAGCAGAGAAGATTATAGATGAAAACGGAATAAAAAAAGGTGGGTTAGTATTACTAGACATAAAGAATAGTGAAGTTGTAGCAATGGTAAGTAGGCCTTCTTTACAGATGAATGATAGGAGGATATATAAAGCTACACTTGAAAATCAAATGTTAATTCCTCATTTTCCGGGGTCTGTTTTTAAAACAGTAGTTGCAGCAGCAGGAATTGATGAGAATTTGGTGCGGTTTAATCGTACATTTAACTGTAATACGGATTTATACGGTGAAAATCTTCCACAAGTTATGATGGGGTCATTAAACTTTAAGGAAAGCTTTGCTAGAAGCTGTAATCGAACGTTTGCCGTATTAGGTGGTGAACTAATGCAAAAGGATAGGGAAGTGTTAGAAACGTATTTAGAGGCCTTAGGAGCACGTGAGAAGGTAGGTTGGAAAGGTTCGGTATTTCATACACCAGAATTTGAGCAATTGCCAGAAGAAAAGAGTGCTATTATTTGGGGAAGCGAAGAAAATAAAGATAGTAGAAAAGCGATTGCTCAAACGATGGTCGGACAAAAAGATGTACGTGTGTCACCTCTAGCTATAGCGAATATGATGGCGACAATTGCTAGAGGTGGAGAGAAGATGGAAGTGAAAGCTGTGAAAAAAATAGTGTATAAAAATGGAACCGACTTTTTTACATTTGAAAATCATAAATTAAATGGGAAACAGCTTTCTTATGAAACGATGAAAAAATTACAACAGTTGTTAAGAGCCGTTGTAACGATGGAGAAAGGAACGGGAACCGCATTCCGTTCGTTGCCACTAACTGTCGCTGGAAAATCTGGGACGGCACAAACAGGAAAAGGAGAGAGGGTGAATCGCTGGTTTGCAGGTTATTTTCCATATGAAAACCCAAGATATGCTTTAGTTGTAGTTGATATAGAAACAGATAGTAATGAAAATGTAGTCACACCAGTTTTTGCAGAAATGGTAGAGGCAATTCATCAATTAGAAATTGAAAAGTAATCTTGCAATTATTTATGAAATGTTTTCATTTCGTGAAAATATTATTGTAAATGTTCAACCTTTCTAGATTTAATGTTACAATAGCAAGTATGAAAAACTGCATGGAGGTTTGAAGAATGGCAGGAGGATCTAGATTCCAACAGAAACAACAAAAACGTCGTCAAAACGGTGTTTTAAATATTGCAATCGCTATTGTATTAGTAGCAGTAGCTATTGTAGCATATCAATTGTTTGTTCCTGACACAAAAGAGCAAGCGTCTTCTAATGATAAAAAGGTAGCTCAGCAAACAACAAAAGAGAATAAAGCTGAGAAAGCAAAAGGTAAAGAAGAGACGAAGAAGAACGAGCAAGAGAAAGAGAAAACAGAGGCTAAGAAGAAGGAAGAAGAAGAGAAGCAAAAGGCTGAGGAAGAAAAGAAAAAAGCTGAAGAAGAAGCGAAAGCTAACGAGAAAGCACCAGCTGAAAAAACACAGTCACAGGCAACAGATGCTTATACGAAATCTTCTTGGAAGCCAGTAGGTACAGAGCAAGGTGCAGCACCTGCGATGACGTTTAAAAAAGGTACAGCAGATTGGAATGAGATGAATCAAGCGATTTCAGCTGCAATTGACGTTCCAGTAAATCAATTAGTTATCCATAGAATTGGAAATAACGGTAAGAATAAAGCTTACGGTAACGTACAAGATAAACAATCAGGTAAAAAATATTATGTGAATATTGATTGGGTAGAAAATGAGGGCTGGAAACCAGTACTCGTTCAAACTCTAAACTAAAAAAAGAGAGGCTCTTAAGAGCCTCTCTTTTTTTAGTTAGCGTAATTTCTTTAATTTAAAATGAACAACCGCACTATAATAAGGTCTTTTGCTTTCAGGATCCATAATCATTTGGTGAGAAATATGATGAACTTCGAGCATAAGTGCTTTATTATTATCAATTTGTTCGTTAATTTTTTTTTCTAGAGAAACTAAGTTTGCAGCCTCGAAAAATTCTACTTTATCTTCTAACATTTCAAAGGTAAATGACACGAAGATGCCCCCTCTCCTATGATAATCACCTATAGTGTAACAAAGAAAAGAAGGAAATACTACGTACATTTCAATTGACATTTTTAGAAAGAGAGAATATCATACTGATAAAACCGATAAGAAAAAGGGGAATTTTTATGGGAACAGAATTTAATGGTTTATTTGATGAATGGGCTCATACGTACGACTCATTTGTACAAGGCGAAGATATACAATATAAAGAAGTTTTCGCCCATTATGAGGACATTTTAGAGGATGTAGTTAACAAGTCATTTGGCAACGTATTAGAATTTGGTGTTGGTACTGGCAATTTAACAAATAAATTATTACTTGCTGGTCGCACAGTTTACGGTATAGAACCGTCACGCGAAATGCGTACTATTGCAAAAGAGAAATTACCAAAAGATTTTTCAATTACAGAGGGTGATTTTCTTTCATTTGAAGTCCCAAATTCAATCGATACTATTGTGAGCACTTACGCATTTCATCATTTAATAGATGAAGAAAAAGACGTAGCAATTGCGAAGTATAGTCAATTGCTAAACAAAGGTGGTAAAATAGTGTTTGCTGATACGATATTTGCAGATCAAGATGCATATGATAAAACTGTCGAAGTAGCAAAACAAAGAGGTTTTCATCAGTTAGCAAACGATTTGCAAACAGAATACTATACACGTATTCCGATCATGCAATCTATTTTTGAAAACAATGGCTTCCACGTAACGTTTACGAGATTAAATCATTTCGTTTGGGTAATGGAGGCAACTAAGCAATAGAAAGAGGGATTAGATTGAGAATTGCTGTAATTGGAGCAATGGAAGAAGAAGTACGTATTTTACGTGACAAACTAGAACAAGCAGAAACAGAAACTGTTGCAGGTTGTGAATTTACGAAAGGGCTATTGGCAGGACATGAAGTAATCTTGCTAAAGTCTGGTATTGGTAAAGTAAATGCAGCGATGTCAACGACAATTTTATTAGAAAAATATAAGCCTGAAAAAGTAATTAATACTGGTTCAGCTGGTGGATTCCATCACTCTCTAAATGTTGGTGATGTAGTTATTTCAACAGAAGTTCGTCACCATGACGTAGATGTAACAGCATTTAACTACGAATATGGTCAAGTGCCAGGAATGCCACCTGGATTTAAAGCTGATGAGGCATTAGTTGCATTAGCTGAGAAATGTATGCAGGCAGAAGAAAATATTCAAGTTGTAAAAGGTATGATTGCAACAGGTGATTCATTTATGAGTGATCCGAACCGCGTTGCAGCAATTCGTGATAAATTTGAAGACCTTTATGCAGTAGAAATGGAAGCAGCAGCTGTTGCGCAAGTATGCCACCAATATGAAGTTCCGTTTGTTATTATTCGTGCACTTTCTGATATTGCTGGTAAAGAATCAAATGTTTCATTTGATCAATTTTTAGATCAAGCAGCTCTTCATTCTACAAACTTTATCGTAAAAGTACTAGAAGAGTTAAAGTAATGTAACAAAAAGGCAACTGTCTCATATAAAGAAAATACATACAGTTGCCTTTTCTTTATTGGCAAATAAGGGGGAGAACACGATGAATGTATATCGTGGAGTTCATGAGTTGATTGGCCATACACCAATCGTAGAAATTACTCGTTTTTCACTTCCGAAAGGAGTCCGTTTATTTGCAAAGCTTGAATTTTACAACCCAGGCGGAAGCGTTAAGGATCGTTTAGGAAGAGAATTAATTGAAGATGCGCTAGAAAAAGGGCTTGTTGCAGAGGGCGGAACAATTATTGAACCGACGGCTGGAAATACCGGCATTGGACTGGCACTTGCAGCGTTAGAACATGATTTACGCGTTATTGTTTGTGTACCAGAGAAATTTAGTATTGAAAAACAAGAAATAATGAAAGCGCTAGGTGCAAAGGTCGTGCATACACCGACTGAGCAAGGAATGACCGGCGCAATTGCAAAGGCAAAAGAATTAGTAAATGAAATACCGAATTCATACTCTCCAAGTCAGTTTGCGAATGAAGCAAACCCTCGTGCTTATTTCAAAACATTAGGTCCTGAACTTTGGGATGCATTGAATGGAGAAATTAACATATTTGTTGCAGGGGCAGGAACTGGCGGTACGTTTATGGGAACTGCGTCTTATTTAAAAGAGAAAAACATTGATATTAAGACGGTTATTGTAGAACCAGAAGGATCTATTTTAAATGGTGGTAAAGCTGGTTCACATGAAACAGAAGGGATTGGTCTTGAATTCATCCCGCCATTTTTAAAAACATCTTATTTTGATGAAATTCATACAATTTCTGATCGACATGCATTTTTACGAGTAAAAGAGTTAGCGCAAAAAGAAGGCCTTCTCGTTGGGAGCTCTTCAGGAGCAGCGTTTCATGCAAGCTTACTTGAGGCAGAGAAAGCAGCACCAGGTACGAATATTGTAACGATTTTTCCTGATAGTAGTGAGCGCTATTTAAGTAAAGACATATACAAAGGATGGGAATAAAAAATGAGAGCAAAGACAAAATTAATTCATGGTATTCGCATAGGAGAACCTTCAACTGGATCTGTAAATGTACCGATTTATCAAACAAGTACGTATAAACAAGAAGCAGTTGGTAAGCATCAAGGATATGAATATTCACGTACAGGCAACCCAACACGTGCAGCTTTAGAAGAAATGATTGCTGTATTAGAAAACGGTCATGCTGGATTTGCATTTGGTTCAGGAATGGCTGCTATTACAGCAACAATTATGTTGTTCTCAAAAGGAGATCACGTCATTTTAACAGATGATGTTTATGGCGGAACGTACCGTGTTATTACGAAAGTATTAAACCGCTTCGGTATTGAGCATACATTTGTAGATACAACAAACCTAGAGGAAGTTGTAGAAGCGATTCGTCCAAATACGAAAGCGATTTATGTAGAAACACCAACGAACCCATTACTAAAAATTACTGATATTAAGAAAATATCTGCTCTTGCTAAAGAGAAAGATTTATTAACAATTATTGATAACACATTCATGACGCCATATTGGCAGTCGCCAATTTCTTTAGGAGCAGACATTGTGCTTCATAGTGCAACGAAATATTTAGGAGGACATAGTGACGTAGTTGCAGGCCTAGTAGTTGTAAATAGCCCGCAATTAGCAGAAGACCTTCACTTTGTACAAAACTCAACAGGAGGTATTCTTGGCCCACAAGATAGCTTCTTACTACTTCGTGGTTTAAAAACATTAGGAATTCGTATGGAAGAACATGAAACGAATTCACGTGCGATTGCCGAGTTTTTAAATAACCATCCAAAAGTAAATAAAGTATATTATCCAGGTCTTGAATCCCATCAAAACCATGAACTAGCAACAGAACAAGCAAATGGATTTGGTGCTATCATCTCATTTGATGTAGATAGTGCGGAAACGTTGAATAAAGTACTTGAGAAACTGCAATACTTTACACTTGCTGAAAGCTTAGGAGCAGTAGAAAGTTTAATTTCTATCCCATCTCAAATGACACATGCATCAATCCCAGCAGATCGCCGTAAAGAATTAGGAATTACAGATACATTAATTCGAATCTCTGTTGGTATTGAAGATGGAGAAGATTTAATTGAAGATTTGGCACAAGCACTAGCATAATAAAAATGCACTGCTAATATAGAGCAGTGCATTTTATTATATTAATTTGTGAAATATTTCACAAATTAGACATACACAAATGAAATGATTTCATGTATATTGAATTCATGAAATGTTATTCACGAACAAAATTGTAAAATGTTTCACAATCAATGGGATTCATGTAGGAAGGTAACTCTATTTTTTTACGCTAATCGGGACTTTTTATGACCTATAGGGACTTATAAAGTCCAGAATAGCAGAATAGGAGGAAATTTACATGGTAGTCAAAGAGAAAGTTGTAAATGAAATGCAAGAGGTAAAAGAGATGATTGATACGTTAGTAGATAACGGTCAAAAAGCTTTACAAGCATTAGAAAGTTTTACACAAGAGCAAATTGACAACATTGTTCATGAAATGGCGCTTGCGGGTGTCGATCAACATATGCCGCTTGCGAAGTTGGCTGTTGAAGAAACGGGCCGTGGCGTATATGAAGATAAATGCATTAAAAATATTTTTGCCACTGAATATATTTGGCATAGTATAAAGAAAGATAAAACGGTAGGGATTATTCATGAAGATCCTCATGAAGAAATAATAGAAATCGCAGAACCTGTCGGTGTAGTAGCTGGGGTAACGCCAGTAACGAACCCAACATCGACAACAATGTTTAAAGCATTAATCGCGATAAAAACGAGAAATCCAATTATTTTCGCATTTCATCCTTCTGCACAAAACTGTTCCGTTGCAGCGGCAAAAACAGTATATGATGCAGCAGTGAAAGCTGGTGCACCAAAGCATTGTATTCAATGGATTGAAAGACCTTCTGTGGAAGCAACGAAACAATTAATGAACCATGATGGTGTCGCACTCGTTCTAGCAACTGGAGGGGCTGGTATGGTGAAATCGGCTTATTCTACTGGTAAACCGGCGCTAGGTGTAGGGCCAGGTAATGTACCATGTTATATAGAGAAATCGGCACATGTAAAACGTGCTGTTAATGATTTGATTTTATCGAAAACATTTGATAACGGTATGATTTGTGCGTCAGAACAAGCCATCATTGTAGATAAGGAAATCTATAATGATGTTAAAGCAGAAATGATTGCAAATAATTGTTATTTTGTAACAGAGGAAGAGAGAAAGAAATTAGAAAAGCTTGTTATTAATGAAAATACATGTGCAGTAAATAGTGATATTGTTGGGAAATCAGCACAGTATATTGCTGAATTAGTAGGAATTACTGTACCTGAACATACAAAAATGCTTGTAGCTGAAATTAAAGGCATCGGAGCAGCGTATCCACTATCTCGTGAGAAACTGAGCCCAGTGTTAGCTTGTGTAAAAGCAAATTCATTAGAAGAAGGATTTACATATTGCGAAGAAATGTTAGAGCTTGGTGGCCTAGGGCATTCAGCGGTTATCCATTCTACAAATAAAGAAGTACAAAAACAATTTGGGTTACGTATGAAAGCCTGCCGTCTCATTGTAAATGCACCTTCATCACAAGGTGGAATTGGTGATATATATAATGGATTTATTCCATCACTTACGCTTGGTTGTGGCTCCTACGGGAAAAACTCAGTTTCCCAAAACGTAACGGCGACTCATTTATTAAATATAAAAAGGTTGGCAAATAGAAAAAAGAATATGCAGTGGTTCAAATTACCACCCAAAATTTATTTTGAAAAACATGCGACAGCATATTTAGCAAACATGCCTAACATTTCCCGCGCATTTATTGTAACGGATCCAGGGATGGTTGAGCACGGTTATGTAGATACAGTTACGCACTATTTGCGTAAGCATACAAATGATGTGAAAGTTGAAGTTTTCTTTGAAGTTGAGCCAGATCCATCAGATGAAACTGTATTTAAAGGTGCGGACATGATGAAAAGCTTTAAACCAGATGTAATTATCGCGCTTGGTGGCGGTTCAGCTATGGATGCAGCAAAAGGGATGTGGCTATTCTATGAGCACCCAGAAACGACATTCTATGGAATAAAACAGAAGTTTTTAGATATAAGAAAACGTACATGTAAGTATCCGAACTTGGGAAATAAAGCACAATTTGTTGCCATTCCAACAACATCAGGGACGGGATCAGAGGTGACGCCATTTGCGGTTATTACAGATAAGAAAAATAATATTAAATACCCGCTTGCGGATTATGAATTAACACCAGATGTAGCGATTGTTGATCCGCAATTTGTAATGACAGTACCACCTCATGTGACGGCAGATACTGGTATGGACGTATTAACACATGCAATTGAAGCGTATGTGTCTGTTCTGGCAAATGACTATACTGATGGTTTAGCATTAAAAGCAATTGATCTCGTATTTAAATATTTGCCGAGAGCATATAAAGATGGAAATGATGAAGAAGCACGAGAAAAAATGCATAATGCTTCCGCAATCGCAGGGATGGCATTTGCAAATGCTTTCCTAGGTATTAATCATAGTTTAGCGCATAAAATTGGACCGGAATTCCATATTCCGCATGGACGTGCGAATGCAATTCTTATGCCGCACGTAGTTCGCTATAATGCTATTAAGCCAAGAAAACACGCATTGTTCCCAAAATATGAGCACTTTGTGGCTGATGAACGCTATGCACATATTGCGAGAATGCTCGGGCTTCCAGCAAGCTCAACAGCGGAAGGTGTGGAATCACTCGTCCAAGCAATTATTGAGCTTGGAAAAAGCTTAAATATAAATATGAGTATTGCAGGACAAGGAGTTGCTAAAGATCAATTTGAAGGGGTTGTTGGATTATTAGCAGAAAGAGCTTTTGAAGATCAATGTACAACAGCTAATCCAAAATTACCGCTCATTTCAGAGCTGAAAGAAATCTATATAGAAGCATATAAAGGCGTATAATAGATAAAAAAGAGCCGCGAGTAAGCGGCTCTTTTTTACTTTGGAAAACATCTCCCAGATTGGTTCTATTTACTTGTCTTTAAGCTTGATAGAATGTGATAAAGTGAGGATGGGAGTGATAAGCAGATGAAAGAATTACAAGAAAAAATAGCAGATTATACCCGGTTTGCACAAGTACTTTTAGCTATAAGTACATTTTTAATGATCGGTTTATTAATTCCAAGTGGAATAAAAAGTATGGTACAGTCTTTTGTTATGATGGGGAGTATTATTGTATTTTTAGTTCTTGCTTTTTTCTTCTTTAAGCGTGTTAGAACGATGCGTGATCAATTAGAGGAGAGCGAATATGAAGAAAATTGTTAAATAGGGCGCTACGAAAAGAAGAAATCTTTTTGTAGCGTTTTTTCATTTTTGTAGAAAATGTATGCGTTTCATATTGACAATGATAATCCTTATCAATTAAAGTAGAATAGTAGTTAATGATTATTATTATCAATTAGAGGTGAAAGAATGAACAAATCTATTACGCTGTTCACAGCGATCTTATCTATTTTTTTCTTATTAATAGGTTGCAGTGCAAAAGAAAACGAAAAAGCATCCGCAACAAAAACAGACAAAGGAACAGACAAAATCGAAATTACCGATCTCTCAGACAGAAAGATAACATTCAATAAAGTTCCTGAAAGTTTTGCTACGTTGAGTATGGGAGACATGGATATTATTCATGCTTTAGGTGGAAAAATAGTAGGTCGTCCGGATACAAAATTAACTCTCCCAGAGGAATTAAAGAAAGCACAAGTAATCGGGAATGCACATCAACCGAATTTTGAGCAAATTGCTAGTTTAAAACCGGATGTACTTGTTGCTAACAATGGATTCCAAAAGAACATTCCAACGGTCGAAGGACAAGGAACAAAAGTAATCATTTCTTCAGCCAACTCTGTAAAAGATATTCAAAAGGGTATTGAAATGTATGGAACAGTAATGAAGAAAGAAGATAAAGCAAAAGAGCTTAACCAAAAAATTAATGATCAAATGAAGAAATATGAGAAAAAGAGTGACGTTAAAGCGTTGCTAGTTTATGGAGCACCAGGCACTTATTTAGCAGCATTACCAACATCTCTATCAGGGGATATTTTAGAAAAAACAGGCGGGAAAAATATCGCAGCTAGTTTTCCAGAAATGAAAGAGTATCCGCAATATGCACAGCTAAGTGTAGAACGTATTATTGAAGCAAATCCAGATGTGATTTATTTAATTACACATGGAGATCCCAATAGTGTGAAAAAAGCATTTGAAGGCGAAATGATGAAAAATGAAGCATGGAAAAATTTAGATGCAGTAAAACAAAATCGTGTAGTTATTTTACCACCAGATTTATTTGGATCAAATCCTGGGACAAAAGTTACAGAAGCGATGGACTTTATGTATAAAAGTATACAAGATGTAAGGAAATGATAAGTATGGAGAGTAGTGAAATAGTAAGAGAAAAGGAACATCCTTTTGCGAGAAAAAGGTGGATAATAACAGTTACTTTAGTCGTATTAACTGTTCTAGGTCTTTTTTATGGCCTTTTTGCAGGGAGCTTATCTTTTTCTTTACGAGACATTATAGAAGGTATACAAGATGAAGGTTCGACAGTTCATCGAATTGTATGGGATCTTCGTATACCGAGAGTGCTCGTTGGTTTTATAGTAGGAACGTGTTTAGCTGCATCAGGAGCATTATTGCAAGGGGTTATGAGAAATCCTCTTGCAGATCCTGGAATTATCGGAGTTTCATCAGGAGCAGGTCTTGTAGCAATTATAATCATGATTTTATTTCCTCAACATATGGCATTCTTACCACTAGGAGCGTTTTTAGGAGCTTTTATTACAGCAATGGTCATTTACGCACTATCATGGCAAAAGGGGGCGCCACCTTCACGAATTGTATTAGTAGGTGTTTCAATAAACGCCTTAATTGGTGCAGCGACTTCAGCGCTAATGTTATTACATAGCGACAAAGTACAATCAGTTTTACCGTGGTTAGCTGGTGGTATTGGTGGTGTTAGTTGGGCACATTTAAATATGATTATTTACTATGCGATATTCGCTATTATATTAGCTTTCTTCGGTATTAAACATATTCGAGTATTAATGCTTGGGGATGAAATGGCAAAATTATTAGGGTATAACGTGGAAAGAAGTCGGTTTTATTTAATAGTAGTAAGTACAATGTTAGCTGGAATAGCAGTTAGTGTTTCTGGTCTTATTGGATTTGTCGGTCTTGTTGTACCGCATATGTTACGTTTATTAGTTGGAAATGACTATAAATATTTACTGCCATTATCATGCCTTGGCGGTGGGATATTACTTGTTTTTGCGGATGCGATAGCTCGAAGTTGGTTCGATCCAATCGAATTGCCTGTTGGTATTTTATTGTCCTTCTTAGGTGGTCCGTTCTTCTTATATTTAATCCATAGAGGAGGAAAACAACGTGATTTCCGTTAACAAGGTGTTTTACGCACATTCTGAAAGATTTCAAATGCAAAATATGAATGTACATATTAAAGCTGGAGAAATCGTTAGTTTAATCGGCCCGAATGGATCGGGGAAATCTACTTTGCTTCGTTTAATAGCACGGCTACTTAAACAAAGCGAAGGAGACATCATTTTAGATGGGGAAAATATTTATACGATGAAGAGTGCAGATGTAGCGAAGCAATTAGCGATGTTACCACAAATGCACGATCATCAATTAGATTTAACAGTGAAAGAACTAATAGAGTTCGGAAGAGGTCCTCATAAATCATGGAGTAGTCGCTTAAATAAAGAAGATGAAGAAATTGTTGATTGGGCATTGTCTGTTACAAAGCTTGAAGGGTATGAATATCGTCTTTTACAATCCTTATCAGGAGGAGAAAGGCAACGTGCTTGGATTGCAATGACGCTTGCACAACGCACAAATGTCTTACTATTAGATGAACCAACAACCTTTTTAGATATCGTCCATCAGTTAGAAGTAATGGAACTTGTTAAACGATTAAACGAAGAGTTTGGTATGACGATTGTAATGGTTTTACATGATATTAATCAAGCGGCTCAATATAGCGATCGTTTACTCGTATTAAAACAAGGGAAGATTCAGTATGATGGCGTACCAGAAGAAGTACTATGTCATCAAATGTTTCAGCGTGTATTTGGAATTGAAGTTGATATATTCCAAGGGAGTGACAAGCCATTTTTTACACCGAAACGAATTTGTGAAAAGGGAGAAGAGAGATGCAAACAGACGAGCGTATTACCACTGAGTTAGTAAGGGAATTTGTTATGGCAGCTCACGGAGATCTAGAAAGAGTACAGGAGCTTTTGGCCGAATCACCGAGCTTACTTCATGCTTCTTATAATTGGGGTGGCTCAGATTGGGAAAGTGCCTTAGGAGCAGCGGCCCATGTAGGCCGTAAAGATATTGCTCTTTATTTACTGGAAAAGGGAGCTCGGATGGATATTTTTGCAGCAGCTATGCTGGGTGAACTTGAAGTCGTACAAGCCATTTTAGTAGCACAACCAGAAGCATTACGTGCATCTGGCCCACATGGCATCTCTCTTCTTCAACATGCACGAATGGGTGGAGAAAAAGCTCAGCGTGTATTTGAGTACTTAACAGTGCTTTCTTAATGACCGCAAAGTTCTTATGTGCGGTAAACTTTCCACTCAAAGGATTGGAAGGTTTACCGCCCGTTAGAACGGGATAAGTATCTAGTATATTTGAAAATCCTACACCCCCTCAATTGTAGTTTTCTTTATACTAGTTATGATATGGATGCAGTAGACACTCTTTTGTCTACTGCTTTTTTTTGATATAATACACTTTTATAAGATTGAATTTTCTTTCTTTTTGGTAACTTTCTTGATATGAATTATTCAACACTTACGTAGTTTGAAATATGTTGTTATGTAATGAGGTTCAAAATGATGGGAGTGAATAAAAGAGTGTTCCATACAGATCGCTTACAATTTCGCAAATATACAATGGATGATTTACCATTTTATGCTTCTTTATGGGGGGATGAGAAGGTAATGCGCTATATTGGAAATGGAACGTTAAAAACATTTATGCAATGTAAAAAAAGTTTGGAGGAGAGGGTACTTCCAAATTATAAAAATGGTCTCGGTTTATTTGTAATGATTGAAAAGGAAACAGGGATAAGAATTGGTCATGCAGGACTTGTCAAGCAGAAGGTAGATGGAAAAGAGGAAATTGAGATTGGCTATTGGCTACTTCCTAAATATTGGGGGAAAGGGTATGCGAAAGAGGCCGCGGCGGCTTTTCGAGACTATGGTTTTCAAGCATTACAAATGAATAAATTAATTTCACTTATTAATCCGAACCACCCAGCTTCAATATTTGTTGCTAGAAAAACAGGGCTTAGTTATGAGAAAACAACTTCATTTCATGAGATGGAAGTTCTCGTTTATTCCATTAAGCGGGTTGGATGAAAAAAGGTGAATTGCATTTTTTGGAGAATGGTATATAAAAAATAAAGGGAGGGATTACATGTATATTTATCATAATGGATTAATTATTCGTGAAGGAACGAATGGAGTGCCAGCATATGCGATTAAGACATTATTTGAAGATGCTGGCTGGAGTAATGATAATATCCCTTCTTGGCAAATTGAAAAGTTTACGATTGCATTTGAAAATTCAACATGGGCTTTCACAATTTGGGATGAAGAAGAAATGGTCGCGATGGTTAGAGTGATTTCTGATCAAATCATGGTTGCTAACATAGTAAATTTAGTTGTGAAGTGTGAGTATAGGGGGAAAGGGTTAGGTAAGAAACTTGTAGCTCTTTGTTTACAAAAGCTTCCGCATGGCGATTGGTTTGCGCATACGTCCGCTAACAATTTTGATTTTTATAGAAGTTGTGATTTTGAAGTAAGAGAGTTATCAAGAAATGGAACATGTGCGTACTATGGGTATCAAGTGGCCAAAGAGGAAGGGCATCGATAACTTATAAGGTAATAAAGAAAAAGGATTGCTATTTTAATAATATAAACTGAACTGAGACTCATTTTGTGATAAAATAAAAGAAAATTCAGTTTATTAAATGGGGGATAAAAATGAATGTAAAAGTTGGGGATATATTTAAATACGAAAGAAGATTTACCGAGGAAGAAGTTTTTGAATTTGCAAATATTACAGGCGATAAAGGTAGACATCATATGGAATATGATGAGAATGGACGATTAATGGTCCATGGTTTATTGACTGCTAGCATTGGGACGAAAGTAGGCGAAGAGTTACATTACATAGCGAGGGAATTAGTAAGTGAGTTTATTAGACCAGTTTTTACAGGGGATACGGTTACTTGTGAATTAACTTTAACAAATATTGAGCAAATGGAAGGATATAAAAAAGTTTCAATTGAGTCAGTTTATCGCAATCAACATGAAAAGACCGTACTAGTTGGGACGAGTTATGGAATTATAAGGGGATAAAAAAGAAGCCTGTTACGAAACAGGCTTCTTTTTATCGTTTAGTAAACACGTTTTCGATTTTCCGCATGACTAGAGATAAGTAATAATGCAGATTCTTCACCTATATTGCGAACAATATGAGGAACGCATGCATTCCAAGAGAAAGAATCACCTTCTTCTACAATCGCAATATCTTCTCCATGTTGAACTTCTAGTTTTCCGCGTAATACAAGATGACACTCTTCACCTTCATGAGCATTTGGTGAGTTTTCTTTCGGGAATCCGGCAGAAATTTCTACTAGAGATAGGCGGAGACCACCTTGCTCCGCAACATGTTCAATTCTTTGTTCATCTTTTCCATACACACTGTATTTACGCTCTTCTTTTTTTACAATTTTCAAACGATCTTTTTGTTCTAACAATAAATATGGAAGGGGGACATTTAAAAAATTAGCGATCATTTCTAAAGTTGAGATAGATGGTGATGTTTTATTGTTTTCAACCTGACTCATAAAGCCTTTAGAAAGACCTGTTCCTTCACAAATTTGGGCAATCGTAATTCCTCTACGTTGACGAATTTCACGAATCGCAGAACCGATATTCATAAAATCATGCTCCTTTTTGTAAACAACTATTTGTATCATAGCAAAAAAAAAATATTTTTTCTCATGAAAAATGAATTGACGAATAAAAATAATTAGTGTATGTTTTGTTGTGTAAATAAAAGTTTTGTATAACAAAACTATAAAGGAGAGAAAGAAATGAATCAACATATTGGTAACTTAATTATTCGTATCGTGTTAGGGGTAACGTTCTTTATGCACGGTTTAACAAAATTCCAATCAGGAATTGACAATATTGCAGGGTGGTTTACAAGCATTGGTTTACCAGGAGGACTTGCATACGGTGTAGCAACAGTTGAATTAGTTGGAGGTCTATTGTTAATTCTAGGTTTAGGCGTAAGGTATATTGGCTTATTATTTGCACTTGTTATGGTTGGAGCGATTGTGAAAGTAAAATGGTCAGCTGGTTTGTTAGGAGACGGGAAAAATCCTGGATTTGAGTTAGAACTTGCATTATTAGCGATGGGTGCTTACTTATTTGTTGCGAAAGCTAATGGTTTTGTAGATAATTTCTTAAAAGAGAAAATGTTAAAGAAGAATTAATTAAAATGGGGGTATAACAAAATGGGCTTTCCACTTCATCCCGAAACAACACTTGGGGTTGTTCATTTATATGTATCAAATTTAAAGAAATCGCTAGAGTTTTATACAGAAGTATTGCGTATGAAGGTACTGGAAGAAAAAAGTACAATCGTTACGTTTGGTAATGAGGACAATGAGCCACTTCTCATAATAGAAGAAAAGGAAGACGCTCTTCCGAAGCAAAGAGGTCGAACTGGTTTATATCACTATGCAATTTTATTACCAAACAGACAAGACTTAGCAAATATTCTTCGTCATTTTGTTGAGAGAGTACACCCATTACATGGTGGGGCTGACCATTACTTTAGTGAAGCTCTTTATTTAGCTGATCCAGATGGAAACGGGATTGAAATTTATCATGATCGCCAAAAAGAAGTTTGGCATGATGAAAATGGAGAGCTACCATTTGTTAGTAACCCGTTAGACGGCGAAGGATTATTACAGCAAGGAAGTACATGGAATGGGTTCCCGGCTGGTACTGTGATGGGGCACATTCATTTACATGTAGCTGACTTAGAAGAAGCGAAACGTTTCTATGTAGATGGCCTTGGTTTTGATGTAACGATTCCAGCTCGTAATGGAGCGTTGTTCGTATCAGCAGGTGGTTATCATCACCATATCGGTTTAAATACATGGCAAGGTGAAGGTATACCACCACAAATGCCAAATTCCGTTGGTTTGAAATATTTCACAATTGTACTAGCAGATGAAAAACAAAAAGAGCAAGTGTGTGAAAGTTTAAAATATATTGGCGTAGTTGCTACGTATAAAGATGGAATATTACAGGCCAAGGATCCGTTTGGACATTGTATACATTTTAAAGTGAAAGGAGAAGCCTAAAAAGGCTTCTCTTTTTTCACTTTCTTATAATAGCTTTTTCATTTTGTAAAAATAGTTCATCAAATTGCTTTGCAAGGTCAAAATCTAGTTTCGTTAAACCTTTTGCATTCCATGATGACAAAGTAATAATGACTGCTTTATACTGGATAAGGATAAATGGGTGGTGATTATGTTCTTCTGATAGTTTGGCGGCTTCAGAGACAAATTCGACTCCTTTTAAGTAGTCGGAAAACATATATTTTCTTTCAATCCATTTTTCATCTTTCACTGTCCATTTATCCAGCTTTGTTAATTCCTCTTGTACTTCTTCATTAGTTAATCGTAGCATCATTTTTCACATCCTTTACCTGCAGTAACGCAAGACCATTGTTAATAAGACGTGTTACAGATTCTTCAGTTGTGAAAGTAGAAAGTTGTTGTAATAATGCTGCTGATGCTTCGTGTCCTTTGTTATGTTCTAAAAGCAATTCTAAAATTTCAAGACGAAGCAACCATTCTTTCGGATGAAATTTATTTAATACTTCTTGAATAGCTATTAATTGATCAGTATGAGTATCGTGTAAAATACTATCGTTACGTATATCTCGAACTGTTTGATACATACGTTCAAGCTTATTCAGTACAAGTGGATCAGGCGTTTCTTGTACTTCTTCATTCATCGGGAAAAATGCAGCCGCATCTGCCGCTCCTGGGAATACAGAAGTGATTTGTGAGCCGACAGCCATATCAAATGCTCCCCATGAAGGATCAAATAATAAGCGATCTTTATGAGTAACTGCACAATTTATAAAGGAGATAAGAGCAATTTTTTTATCATTCTTTACAATGTCTGTTACTGTTCCTTTTACATGAATGCCACTTGCAAAAGTAAACTCTGCACTGCTTCCAATTGTAATGCCTAATGATTGTAATTGTTCTTCTGTACAATTTTCTAATGCAATATCTCCATCTAGTAATCCGATTGGTGTCCCGAATCCATCGCTGTGCACAGATGTAGAATGATTTGCTAGTTGTTTATTATGAATTGCTAATGCAGTTGGTGAGCTTGTTCGTGTGTAAATAACTTCACCAGTATCATTTTTAATTGTCTCTGTAAATGTACCCGTAATTTGTAATCCACTACTTAGCTCAGTTGTAGCATGATTTTCGG
Organism: Bacillus sp. 41-22; assembly: GCF_025809295.1. Taxonomy (NCBI): domain Bacteria; kingdom Bacillati; phylum Bacillota; class Bacilli; order Caryophanales; family Bacillaceae; genus Bacillus; species Bacillus sp. 41-22. The sequence continues at coordinate 4,200,553 of NZ_CP084035.1, read as the reverse complement.
AGCGGATTGCTTTTTCTAATCCTTCTGTTCCACCTGTTTTAAATGCCATCGTTGTAGAGAACTGCTCAAGGGCCTCAGTCAATTCTTCAAATGATTCACAAACAAATAGCTGTGGTTGCATTTTTGTTACATCATAAGTTGTCCCGGTGCAAGCTTCAATTGAGAATGGGACTTTCTTTACAGCGTTTGTTAAGCAATGCTTACTTTCACCGACAGAGGAAAGGAGACCAGCACCGTAAATTTTCGGATCATTTATATTGCCGATTAAGCCGTATTCCACTGTCCACCAGAATAAACGTGAAATTTGTTCTGCTTCTGATAAACCAGAAACTAAGTTTTGTTTTTCGATTACAGCATTTTCAGCAACTGCAACTTCTTCAGGTGTAGAAGTAGGGCTTTCTTTTACGATCGTTAATGTACGAACGGCTTCAAAAGCATCATGTTCTTCTTTTGTGGAGAAAGCTTTCGCTCCAATTTGTCCAAAGCGTTTCACATATTTTGCATATGTAGAATCAAGCAAAATCGGTGCGTGGCCTGCAGCTTCATGAACGATATCAGGAGCGGGTGTATACTCGATATTTTCTACTTTACGAATATCTGTTGCGATTGGTAGTAATCCATGCCCCTGAAAATCGAAGAATGCGACGCCGGGAATAAGTCCGTCAATCGTTACGGCACCCCAGCCGCTTGGTGCTAAACAGTCATTCATTTCTTCTACTTTTGGAATTGCATCTATATTAATACCAGATGATTGTAGTCCGTTAACATAGGATGGATGAGCAACATCTTTTAAGAAGCTATGGTTTTGTCTCATAATGTAACGCCAAACAGCGTGATTCACCGGTGTGTATTGATCATAATGCTGTGTGGATACGAATGGTTTTAAATGTGATGGAATTTCTTTTTTCTTTGTCATTTAGACGTCCTCCTTTTTCTCTATAAAAATGAATACCAGTTTTGTATAGCTTGTACCACCTCCTTTCAGAATTGTAAGCGCTTATAAAATTTTATCATAACATTCGAAATTCTTTAACAACTGTTTGCGTGAGAAATAGAAAAATCCCCTATCGGAAAATCCGATAGGGGCGAAAAAATCGCGGTACCACCCTATTTGTAAGTGAAAATATACTTACATCTCAACTAATGATAACGGAAAAATCCCGTCTTTTCCTTCATGCATAAAAGCACTACGAAAAAGAAGCTCCAGAATTGTAATTCGTACTTATATATGTGCTAATTCCCACCGACCATTAGCTCTCTGAAACAGGGATACAAGATACTACTGCGATTCTTTCAACGCGTATATATGAAGTTATTTAAAAGGGAAGGACGCAAAAAATCCCCTATCGGAAAATCCGATAGGGACGATAAAAATCGCGGTACCACCCTATTTGTAAACAATTAATTGTTTACCACTTACTTTAAGATAACGGAAAGATCCGTCTTTCTCTTCATGCATAAAAAGCATTACGGGAAAGAAGCTCCAGAATTGTAATTCACGCTTGTATATGTACTGATTCGCACCAACCATCAGTTCTCTGAGACAGGGATATAAGTCGCTACTAGTATTCCTTCAAAGCCGATATATAATTCGTTCAACTAAACTATGTTTTGTATTATAAAACTATATTTAAAAGCTTGTCAACAATAATTTTATTATCTCACTTCTAAATCGACGTTTAAATTAGACTTATTTCCAGCTGCATCGGTTGCTACAATATGAATTGTATTCTTTCCTTGTTGTAATTGACTACGATCGAAATAAATTTCATAGTTTTTCTCCCAAGGATTTAGGTATGCACTTTCCCATGCTCCATTTCCGTTAATTTCATACTGTATCGTTACGGGATGTCCTGGAGCAACCCATCCGGATTCTGCCATCCAATCCAAAAGTATATCATCTACTTTACCTCTAATTACGAGGTTTTCTTGATCTACTTCAGACGATAATTTCGGTGCAGTACGATCGACAAAAACAGCTCCTGTCTGTTTCGTTTCTCCACCAGAGTTAGAAGCAACAGCTTCGATTTGGTATAAGCCATCAGGTAGAGGAGATCCGTCGGTTTTCGTACCATTCCATTTGAAAGATTTATAACCAGGTGTTTCGTTTTTACCTTGATGTATCATGCCTTGATATGTTACACGGTCTTTCGTAATTAAATTAGCGTGAAATGTTACATCCTCCACTGGTGTAACTAAATAGTAATTGATCAGGTTGTCATCTAGTATTCCATCATTATTTGGACTAAAAGTAGAATTAACGATTTCAAGACCATCAATACGTTTGTATTCTTTCGGATCAATGCTAAACGTAAATGGAATACGCATTTCTTCAGTCTTACCTTGCTCTTTCACATATAGATTTCCCGTATATACACCTTGTGGTAAGGAGCTATCTACATTAATAGTAAAAGGCTTTTCGATGTTACTATTAGGTTTCACACTAATAGAAGAAGAGAAAGAAGTCTGGACTTTTGTTTTTGTATCTAGTAATTCAATGCGAGTTGAAAAGTTTTTCTTTTTGTTAGAAAGATTTTGTAATGTAATATTTTGTGTTAACTTCACTTTGCCGCTATTAGGTTTAATAAGACCGAAACTTACATTGTTAGGTTTCACTAATGCATCTGTTTGGGCTGCTTTTGGAATGTTAATTAAACCAGATCCTTGTGCCATGACAGGATATGTATTTTCATTGACATCCTTTAATGTTTTTGCAGTGTTGGCAAGAGCTGCTTTCAATTGTTCTGTCGTCCAATCAGGATGCATTTGACGCAGCAGGGCAACGGCTCCCGCCACTTGTGGCGCAGCCATACTTGTTCCGTTGTGAGATTCATAGCCACCTCTCGGCACTGTACTAGTAATTTGTACTCCAGGTGCAACAATATCAGGCTTTATTAGCCAACTACCTTGTGATGGTCCTCTTGAACTAAAGTTACCAATAAGTTCTGTTTGCTTTGGTTGTCCAATTTTTATATTTTTCTTTCGTTTTGTAATTAAAGTTTTTAACTCTTCGCCATTTGTATTTGATAGTTGCATAACTGGAAGAGCTACATCTTCACGTACAAAATATTCGGGCATAAGATTAATTTCTTTTTCGTTAGAAATTAGTAGCACGCCAAGAGCGCCAGCTTGTTTCGCTTGTTCTGCTTTTACTAACGTGCTTGAAGTTCCTTGTAAAACAAGGGCGAACTTACCTTTCACATCTTGTTTAGCGTAATCACTTGAATTACCGTAGCCAACATATACAAGCTGAGCATCGTTGCCTACTTGGAAATCTGATTTTGATAACGGTAATCCTTGGTAAGATTTATTGGAACCAGCTACTTGGAATGTTGGAAATGGAATAGAAACAGTAGATGCACCAACAGAGATGACACTACTTGCGTTACCAGGAGCGTCAACAGACCAAGGTTTTGGTCCATCATTTCCATTTGAGACGACTGCAGTAACACCAAGTTTTGCTGCGCGTTCTAACGTCATTGTTACAGGTTGATCAGGTACATTCAAATCTTGACCAAGAGATAGATTTAAAACATCAGCACCATCTTGAATAGCTCGCTCAATACCTTGAATAATATCATCGGTCGTACCGGTACCACCATCATTCATGACACGGTAAGCGAGTATAGAAGCATTCGGAGCAATCCCCTTTATTTTTCCGTTACCCGCAATAATTCCAGCAACATGGGTACCGTGGACATTTCCATCCATCGGATCATTATCTTCATCGACTGTATCATAGCCACCGATATAATTTGCTTGTAAATCAGGATGGGTATAGTCGACACCTGAATCGATAATAGCGACTTTCATCCCTTTTCCATCAAGGGGTTTGCCAGTCGGATCTTTTAAATTCCAAGCTTCAGGTGCACCAACTGTAGGGCCTCCAACGTTTGGTGTTTCTTGATCTGCTAGGCTTTTTGACGTTTCATGTAATTTATATGTTAAGTTCGGATAAATTGCTTTTACTTCAGGTAAAGAAGCTAGAGCGGCAATTTGATCCCCTGGGATAGAAATAGAAAATCCAGAAAATAACGTACTATACGTTTCTTTTATGGTTGCTTTTGGTGCTTTTTCTTTTATTTTCTTTGTTGTATCCTCTTGTGCTTTTTTTAGTTGTGCATGGTATGATTGCACATTGCTATTTTGTAGGTCCGGAGCATGTTGAATGTTACTTTGTGAAGCGAGTGGAGCCTGCTGCAATTCTACAATAACTGAAATTTCTTTTGATGTTTTTGTTTCAACATTTTGCGCGATTTTGTTTTCTCCCCATTGTTCAATATTTGCTTTTAACTGTGGACTAAATTGCTTCTCTTTTTGCAGTGATTCAGCATGGGCGCTTAATGCTCCAAAGCTCGAAAAGACGAGCGCCATACTTAATAGTGTTGATGTAGTTTTCTTCATTGAAACTCCCCCTAATAAAAAGTGCCAATTTTCTGAAAATAAATATTACATTTTTATCGTTAATTATAGGAACGGATGTTGGCTGAACTATACATTCGACATAATTCATACCAATCCTCTTTGAATTAAAAATTTCTTGGGAAATTTTTTGGAATTATGTCGAATGGATAATATTTGCATATAGTAAGCGGAATATGAGGAATGCTAAAGGGGGAAATGGGGGTGCTATATGAAAAGGTTTATAGTAAGTGGAATCGTGGTTTTGTTCCTTTTTTTCTATTCAAGTTCTATTACTAGCGCAGAAAACAATGGAGTAAAAGTTGCCTTTATTCGTAATCATAATCTATGGATTAAAGTCGGTGAAAAAGAAAAACAAATTACAAAAGGAGAGTACATAACAGGACCGAAATGGTCACATAATGGAGAATGGCTTGCATATGCAAAAGGAAAGAAGCGAAATCACTTTGAACTGTATCGGCTAAAAGATGGAAAGAAAGTTAGACCATCTCAATCAGAAGTATCGAATTATCAATGGTCACCAACAGAGAATATAATTGCATTTGTATTTGCACGCACATTAAATACATTTGATGCTGAAAAAAAGAAAGCAGATTTTGAAAACATAGCTAATGGTGTAGGTGACTATGCATGGTATCCTGATGGTAAGAAGTTTCTTGTATCATCAGAAGCGTACTTGCTTCCAACAGGATGGACAGGTGCTCAGTTATATGAAATACAAAAGGATGCAAATATGAATCCTCATAAGATGAAGCATTTATCTGCACTACCGAATGAGCATGATGACTTTTTAGCATTAGTTGGAAGTGGATTTAATTGGTCGCCAGATCAAAAATGGATTTCGTTTTTGGCAGTACCAACAGCTTCTTTGTCAGCTGATAGTAATACCCTTTGCTTAATTCGATCAGACGGCAGTCGTTTTGAAACAGTAGATCAAATGTTATTAAACACACAATGGTTCAAATGGGCGCCATCAAAAAATATATTAGCCTATATTGAAGGAAGCGGGAGGGTTGCTTTAGAGAATAAGCATTTAAAAATAAAAGAATTGCCGGCTCTCCAGCAAAATACATTTACTCCAAAAGGCTATGTTGATTGGGATTTCACATGGAAGAACGAGAATGTAATTATCGTTTCAAGGGCAAAGGAAGCAGAGCTATCGGTCCCTCTAGAAAAAAGGCCACTACCATCTTTATATGAAATAAATAGTACAACAGATGAACAACATCAAATTACAAAGCCATCCAATAGCCAAGGCGATTATAACCCTATTTTTAGTAAGAAAAGCAACCAATTAATGTGGCTCCGTTCAAATCGTAAGAAAGCTGATGTATGGCTTGCTCATAACGATGGAAAACATGAAAAGAAATGGATTGAAAATATAGATGTACCAGAGTGGTATTATGAGAAATGGAATTGGGAAGATGTCGTTTCGGTTAAAGACGAGTAAAAAAACCTGCCTGAAATATAATTTCCAGGTAGGTTTTTCAATGTTATTTATGTGTTTTATTTGGCTTTTTTTTCGCAGGGTTTCCGTTCCCTTGGCGCTTTCTATTTTGTTCATCTTTTGCTTGTTTTTCATGTAATGTATCTAAAAAGTCATTTGAGTTACTCATTTTTATATCTCTCCTTTTTTCATTGCGTCCTAGTTACTATAACCATTTAGGAGGATAATCATGAGATAAAAGTTAAGCGCTTAGTTTTCTTCGGTAGTATAAGTAAAATAGTCCATACGTAATGAATAACATAAGTAAAACTTGTAACTCTACATTTTCTTTTAAAATAGTTGCGACAGAAGATGGTAAGTAAGGTGATGTATCGCTCGTTCCTAAACCTAACCATTTGTTTAAGAGGTTAATGATACAAAATATGAAAACACCGGACCAGCTTGCGATAATTGCTTTTTGTTTAATTTTTGTTTCACGCTCATCATCTGTAATCCAAGGATTAGCAGTTTTATCACTATTAAAAAAGCCATTTATGTATCCCCATATGATCATTCCCATAAAGACGATAATCCATTTCATATTTGTAATCCTCCTCTTCTTGTAAAAAATATTTTACATATATAATTGTAATATTTTCCAAATGTTGATGTCAAACACTTTTTACATTCTACTTTTTAAAATAGCAGGAGTAAAGAAAAAAATAGGGAAGAAATATGTGAGACCATTTTCTAGTGAGAGGAAGAGGAGAATGAAACTTATTTTTGTTCGGCATGGTGAAGGTGAACATACGAAAGATTTACCATTAAGTTTACAAGCTGTGAATCCGCCATTGACGGGCGTGGGAAAGAAGCAGGCTGAATTGCTTCAGTGCGATGTACCATTACAAGAAAAGGATATATTAATCGCTAGTCCTACACTTCGAACTTTACAAACTGCGACAATATGGAGTGCGGAAGTTGCTTGTCAAAAAATTGTTCACCCACATATATCCCCGCGAATTTTTCCTTATCGGGAATCCGCCAAAACATTACCGTGCGATCAATTGTTAGAACGAAAGATAATACAAAACTTATTTCCACATTTTTCATTAGAAGAAAGTAGAAATGAATTGTTATGGAATGAGGGAGTCAATATCATCTTGGAGATGGAATTTCAGCAAATAGTAGATGAATTTCTGCACTGGTGCTATCAGTTAAAAGCAGAAAAAATTTGTATCGTTGCACACGATGGAACAATTACAGCGTATAGGCAATATTTACAGAAAGTCGCTTTAACTAGAGCTGATTTTTTGAAAGAAACGGGTATATATGAAATGGACTTATAGGAGAGGAAATTTGTAATGGAAGAGTTAGGAGAAGATGTGTACGACTTAAATGAGCCGAGAGTATACTTTAGCGTAGCGGAAATTAAGTGATATGCAAAATTGCATATTACACATATTGTAAATGGTTGGTATAAGTTTTGGGGGGTGAAACTAGTAGAATCCTTTTTATATAGTGGTGTAAAATCATATGTTGGATTGATAGATTATGTAGATGGAAATGTAGCACTTATGTTTACAATACGCCTATTTTACGGGTTTGTTAACCATGACCAAACGTTAGAATAAGTTGTTCGAGAAGCGAGATTAACCGATGAGGAGACATGTACATTTGGAGTATATAAACAATATGAAACGGATTTATTCTATATTCGAATGAATGCGTTTCACATTTAACTCACAGTTTTTTTACATTTTCTTCAATGAAAATGATTATCACATGTGGTATGATATGTTCAAGTTTTTACAGGTAATAAAAGTTACTATATAAACGTTAGTATGTAATGTTTTTTATGTATGTCACAAATTATTCACGATTAACGTTTTAAAAGTAAGTAACTAATGTTATTATATTATCTGTAACTGAATTAATTACAACTTTAGGAGGAAGATATGATTATTCAATTTTTAAGAGAAAACAAAGCAGTTTCTTTTGTATTAGCGATAATTCGAGTGTATCTTGGTTACACATGGGTAATGGCTGGAATCGGTAAACTACAAGGGAAAGGCTTCGATGCAACTGGTTATTTACAAGGTGCAATTGAAAAATCTAAAGGAGCACAACCAGCTGTTCAATCTTGGTGGGCATCATTTTTACAAGATTTTGCAATTCCAAACGTTGATTTATTTAATACACTTGTGACGTGGGGAGAAATTTTAGTCGGAATTGGTTTAATTGTAGGCTGTTTAACAAAAACAGCGGTCTTTTTCGGTCTTGTAATGAACTTTTCCTATATGTTTAGTGGGTCAATTGGTGTAAACCCTGAAATGGTTATCTTATCCATGTTCGTTCTTGTTTCTGGTATGAATGCTGGAAAACTTGGAATTGATGGCTTAGTTATTCCAAAAGTACTAGGATCAAAAATTCAAAAACGCCAAAAGCAAGCTGCTTAATATATGAAAACGGGTATCTCAAAAGGAGATACCCGTTTATTTTTCAGCACTTATAGGATTTTTCTCGAAGAAATCTTTTACATACCCTACAAACTCTTGTGGCTCTTGACGAAATGGAGCATGATAACCTTTTTCAATAATATGGAAAGTGCTATTTTTTAAGAATTGATGATAAGTTTCTCCTTCTTTCCAAGAAACGCTACTATCATTTCTTCCCCATATAATTAAAGTTGGTTGCTTGATTTCAGTTGCATTGATTTGAAGACGCCTAGGCCATAATTTCATTTTATTATAATGCTCTTCATCATTACGCTTGAATTTAACTTTGCTCTCATCATAATCTGCAATAGAAGAAACGGCACTTAAATCAGTCGACAACTTTGGTTTTGGTGAACCTTGTTTATTAACGAACGTATGAGGGCCGCCTGTAGCATCAGTTAAAATAAGGTGGGTAACCGCTTCGGGGTATAAATATGTTAAATTAAGAGAAATTTCTCCGCCCATAGAATGTCCCAGTATTGCGAATGAGTCATACCCTAATTTTTTCATTAACTTATAATACAAATTTGCATGAGTTGGGAAAGAATAATAAAAATCCATCGGTTTAGAGGAACGTCCGAATCCTAAAGCATCAACAGAAATAATCGTATGATCTTTTGCTAAATCTGAGTAAACCTTTTGAAAACCATTGGATGATCCTCCAAATCCATGGATCATAAGTAAAGGTGGTTTTTCATCACCAATCTTTTTAAAGTAAATCGTTTGACCATCTATCTCTACCATTTTTTCCTCGGTAGCTAGTTTCGCTGTAATTGTATTTTTAACTTGTTTTACTTGTTCTACTGGCTTTTCTGCTGCACTACATCCTACTAATAGTGTAAGAGTAAGACAACCTACCATAAAATAGCTAAATCGCTTCAATTAGGTGTCCCCTTTCTAACATAACGCTGCATCTATCATAGCAAATAGTATATTACGATTTCCAGGAAGTTGATTACCATTCTTTATCATAAGAGGTGAAAGGAGCGTTTCCTGGAAATTTTCTGTTTGAAGAAATTGACGGAAAATGAATTGTGAGTGCGGAACATCAATGCGTATTGTCCCATTCCACGAGTTGCAAATTATTTCTAATAACTGAATAGCGTCTTTTTCTTTTTTTGAAATAAGTGGAGTGATACATAGTACATCTCCTTTTTGTATGCATAAAGCAAAAGCATCTATTTGATTATCCCGCTCTATTTTAAAGGAGTAAGTTGCTCTCGATAGTAGTGATAAATAAAGCTTAGAACGATCTGCACCAGTCGCAGTTTGATCAAGAAAAATGAGAGATTGAAGATCGGCTTGCTGAATTTGTTTTATGGGAAAAGAATTTGTACTTATATGAGCCGCTTGTTTTTCGAAACGATGAATTGTTGTTATTGATTGAAATCCATAAGATACATATAAGGATTCACCAGCTTTTGTTGCAATGAGTGTAATAGGGAGCGATGGATAAGTTACTTTTAAGCTATTGTTTAACAAAATACGGCCAATTCCTTTTCTTTGAAAATCAGGATGCACGATTAACATACCGATAGAAGAAAATCCAGGGGCAAACGAAAAGACCCCGCCCGCTGCAATAAGTTTATTCTCATGTACATAGCCAAAAATTGTGCCAATGGAAAGGTACATATGGAATTGCTCTTTCATAAAACTCGCATGCTGTAACCACCCAACTGATTCGCAAAGAGAGAGTAAGGCTGGAATGGAAGATTCGTCTAGTTTTACTGTTTTCATAAAGTTCACCATATTTCTATTTAAATTAGAAAAAATAAGAATAATATTAAGAAATGTAAAATAATAGGTTCGTATTAAAAGAAATCCAACATGTTTATATTTATCTTTGTAAAGGGGAGTATGCTTGATATGAAAAGACAAACTTATACAAATTATAACTTAAATTTACATAAGTTAACAAAAAATTTACATATAACTCATTTTCTCTTAACAGTCTTCTATTAAATTTGATAGTGGGAAATGAATAACCTAATTAGGGGGACAAGACAGTGAAAAAGTTTGTAAAAAAAGCATGGCCATTTGCAGTTGTGGCGTCGTTAGCAGTTACTTCGGTAGCAACATGGAATTTTACGCGTTCTAGTGAGGTTAATGCAGATGAGAACGGAAACAATGCAAAAATTAAAAATGTCATTGTATTAATTGGGGACGGTATGGGGCCTTCATATATGACAGCTCATCGTTATATGAAAGATAATCCAAAAACATTTGAGATGGAATCTACAGAATTTGATAAGCATCTTGTAGGAACACAAAAAACATATCCAGAAGATGAACATGAAAATATTACAGACTCTGCATCGGCAGCTACTGCGATGTCAGCAGGTATAAAAACATATAACGCAGCTATTGCAGTAGATAATGATAAAGCTGAAGTGAAAACAGTATTGGAGCAAGCGAAAGAAAAAGGGAAGTCAACGGGACTCGTTGCAACTTCTGAAATTACGCATGCAACACCAGCTGCATTCGGTGCACATGATATTAGTCGTAAAAATATGGACGCAATTGCAAATGATTACTTTGATGAAAAAATTAAAGGTAAGCATAAAATAGATGTTATGCTTGGCGGGGGCGTAAAGAACTTTGTTAGAAAAGACCGCAATCTTACAGAAGAATTTAAGAAGTCTGGTTATAGTTATGTAACAGATCGTAATCAATTATTAAATGATAAAAGCGATCAAGTTCTTGGCTTATTTGCACCAGGTGGTTTAGACAAAATGATTGACCGTACTGACAAAACACCTTCATTAGAAGAGATGACAAATGCAGCGATTGAGCGCTTGAACAAAAATAAAGACGGTTTCTTCTTAATGGTCGAAGGTAGTCAAATTGATTGGGCTGGACATGATAATGATATTGTCGGTGCAATGAGTGAAATGGAAGACTTCGAAAAAGCGTTTAAAGCAGCAATTGAGTTTGCGAAAAAAGATAAGAACACATTAGTTGTTGCAACTGCAGACCATGCTACTGGCGGATTATCTTTAGGTGCGAATGGTGAGTATAACTTTAAAGTAGATCCGATTAAAGCTGCGAAACGTACGCCAGACTTTATGGCAAATGAGATTGTAAAAGGTGCAAATGTAGAAGAAACATTGAAAAAGTATATTGATCTACAATTAACACCAGAAGAAATTAAAGCTGTAAATGATATAGCTCCATCAAAAGATGTAACAAAGATTGATAATGCAATTGAAGATATCTTCAATAAGCGTTCGGTTACAGGTTGGACAACGGGTGGACATACAGGTGAAGATGTGAACGTATATGCATTCGGACCAGGTAAATACTTATTCTCTGGCGTTCAAGAGAATACAAATATAGCTAAACGTGTCTTTGACATCGTTGGCGGCGGCGATCCGAATAAAGGAAGACGCTAATTATAAATGAAAGTGAGGCGAAATGCCTCACTTTTCTTTTTAGGAGATGGAAAGATGAGCGTTTTTTTAGGGAAATTAAGATTCCTTCTAGTATTCGTATTATTGCTAGTTGGATGTCAATCTCAAGAGAATAATATAGAACAAAAATCTGCTGGGAAAACTGAGGAAAAGGTACATATAACGAAAGAAGAAGAGAAATCCATTCAAGATGTTATTGAGGCATTTGTACGGACAACGAATGAAAAAAATCTTGCTGAACATATGGAGTTATTTTCAAAGAAGATGCCTAGTGCTGAAGACTTAAAAACACAAAAGGAAGCGGCATTTCAAAAGGGAAATAAGAAAATAGAGTTAGAACATATGAATATGAAAGCTCTTAAAGGTGGGCTTGTTATTGTTGAAACGGAGGAAAAAGAAGTAGATGGAGGGGTTACTCTTCAGAAGAAAATGCAGTACGCACTTGGAAAAGAAGAAGAAGGGTGGAAGATTGAAGAGGTTCGTACGATAGAGAAGAAATAAAGTGAAACTTTAATCAGTGGGAGTCTTACTGCCCGCAAATAGCGGGATAAAAAGGTTCTCATAGGAGAGAACCTTTTAAAGTGGTAATAAAATTTGATTTGAACATGCTTCAATGTCATCAATATCTTGACGGATTGTTGCCATCTTATTATCGAGGTCTTCAGCTTTCATAGCAGCGTCATGTAGTTCATCTTTCAAATAGTCAGGTATATTTCCTTCATATTTGTAGTAAAGCTTATGTTCTAAACTTGCCCAAAAGTCCATGGCAAGTGTACGTAATTGAATTTCTGCAAAGACATCTTTCGTACCAGAATTTAGTGACAATGGATATTTAATAATCATATGCAAACTTTTATAGCCATTTCCTTTTGGATTAGCAATATAATCTTTTACTTCTACAATTTCCATATCTCCACGATTTTCAATAACTTCTTTTAAATGATAAATATCTTCTACAAAGCAACATGTAATACGGATGCCAATAATATCTTGTAATTGTGTTTGAGCATTTTCAACTGTTGGTGATAAGTTTTTACGCTCAAGCTTCCTAATGATACTTTCGGGTTGTTTAAGTCTTGTTTTTATATGTTCAAACGGGTTGTAGTCTTCTAAAAATTGAGCTTCCCGGTTCATAATTTCAAATTTAGTTTTTAACTCTTCTAAAGCGAATGTATAAGGTAATACAAAAGCTTTCCAGTAGTTAACTGTTGATTGGTTATATTCCATTTATATACACACCTTTTCTTATTTACAAGTGAAGTTGTTATTATACTAAACACCAAATCATGTAGGCGCAAGCAGCAAATGATGAGATCATAAAGCGATATTTAGTTTTCATCTTTTCAACCCCTTTCAAATGAAATTATATATGAATAAACGTCATTGTTAGTAATTTCACTATGTACAATTCCTATAGTAATAGATTCATGTGAAATTCGTATGAACTAATTGTTTCAGCTTTTTGTCTTTTTGCTAATGGTTTTTGGTTTTGTTTGTTATAATTACCTTAAATTGTAATAAAGGAGAGGGTATGATGAATCCAAAAGATAAAGAAAGAAAAGAGAAAGTGGCTCATATTTTTGAAATTCCAGATGAATATAGGCTTGTTGTAGATGATCAAGAAGGAGTGGATGATCCTCATCATTTATTATGGTGGGGGCATAAAGAGGATGAGGAGAAACAGATACAAATTTCATTAAATAGGCATACTGGTAATTTATTTGAATTCAGGATAGATGATGAAAATTATTTTTCGAGTGATAAAGAAGCGATAGAGGAGAATAAGGCAAGAGAGATTGCAAATGTATTTATAAAAAAACATGTGGAAGAAGGATTAGAATTTTATACATATGTGTCAGTTAAGGATGACTGGCGTGTTTGGAAAGAAATAAATTATATGCAGGAAGTGAATGGATATCCATTGCCGAATACAGGATGTGTTGTGCGAATTCATCCTTCAGGTAATGTTGTGCATTTTCATTACAATGGACAAAAAGCTATAGAGAAAAAACCGTTATGGCCAATTGAAATTGTTGAGGAGAACGTCGTTTTAGAAACTTTGAGAGCTAGACAAGATATGAGACTTGTATTTGTGGATTTAACACATTCTTCATGTAAATATGAAAATGGTGAGGAAGTAAAAGGCTATCATCTTGTATATGAACCAGAACCTAGTCATGCGTTTATTGATGCAAGTACAGGTAAAGATTTGTTTGACCCAGATCATTATAAATTGCCTCCAACTGTAGCTGTTGAAAAACCGAAAAAAGGTAGTCAACAAGATGATATATTCGATTTATTTGACTGGGATAAAGAAAGTTTTACAAAAGTGGCTGAGACAGAAAATGAAGATGGAATAAGGATGAAATTTGTTTCGAAAGAGGAATTACAAAAACAGAAAGAAGAAAAGAATCCATATTTAATGAATGAATTCTTTAAAAAGCATTTACCGATGTTAAAATATAATAATTTAGTTGGCATTACGATTGATAAATCAACCAATGAATTAATTGGTTTTATAAAACTGGCAGACGATAAAGAAGTAAAACAAATACTGTCTAGAGAGGAATGTTTACAAAAAGCACTTCAATTTTTAGAACATGTTATTCCAGATGTTACACAATATCTTCGCCTTTGGGATGAACGTGACGAAGATGAAGGGATTGAAAGATTTGTCTTTTCAGTATATGTGAATGAAATTCCGGTAGAGTATAGGGAATTCATGGTCAACATTAATACAGAAAATGGTGCTGTGATGCACTACTCGGGAAAACCTAGCAATATAATAGAAGAGTTACTTGCACATGAAACAGCACCAAAAGTAACAAAAGAAAAAGCGTTAGAAATATATAAAGAGGTCATTCGAGTAAAATTAGAATGGTGTATAGATCATGATGCAGAGGAAATGAAATATAAACTGCTGTATAAACAAACGAGGAGTGAAAATCATAAAGAATCCGTCGATTGTAGTCGGAAAATTCGTTACATAGATGCGCAGACTGGAGAGAAAATTTGGAGTGAATATTAGTAAAAGCCAATCGATACGTTTCGATTGGCTTTTACTATGTTTATAGAAAAATTTAATGATTAGCGTTGAGTGATTTAAGAATGCCATTAAGTTAAGAGTTCCATATTTACATCGTACAGACACAAACAACCTCATGCCCACATACACATAGTAAAGACCACTATTTTGGCGGAGGTGAAAGGTTTGAGTCTATTCGCCGCAATTGGATATATGGTTCGAGAAGTGTTTGTATTTGTTTCTTATGTGAAGAACAATGCGTTCCCGCAGCCGTTATCATCAGATGATGAGAGAAAGTACTTAGAGTTAATGGAGCAAGGTGATGCTCAAGCGAGAAATCTTTTAATTGAACATAATTTACGGCTTGTAGCTCATATTGTTAAGAAATTCGAAAACACTGGTGAAGATGCAGAAGATTTAATTT
Organism: Bacillus sp. 41-22; assembly: GCF_025809295.1. Classification (NCBI taxonomy): domain Bacteria; kingdom Bacillati; phylum Bacillota; class Bacilli; order Caryophanales; family Bacillaceae; genus Bacillus; species Bacillus sp. 41-22. The sequence continues at coordinate 4,185,351 of NZ_CP084035.1, read as the reverse complement.
CAATTGGTACCATTGGGCTTATTAAAGCGATTGAAAGCTATTCAGCAGGGAAAGGAACTAAGCTTGCAACATATGCAGCACGCTGTATCGAAAATGAAATTTTGATGCATTTACGTGTGCTAAAGAAAACGAAAAAAGACGTTTCACTTCATGATCCGATTGGGCAAGATAAAGAGGGTAATGAAATATCACTTATTGATATATTAAAATCAGAATCTGAAGATGTAATTGATATGATTCAGCTTAGTATGGAGTTAGAAAAAATTAAAGAGTATATCGATATTTTGGACGAACGAGAGAAAGAAGTAATTGTGAAGCGTTTTGGACTTGGGCTTGATAAAGAGAAAACACAGAGGGAGATTGCGAAGGCACTCGGTATTTCAAGAAGCTACGTATCGCGAATTGAAAAGCGTGCTTTAATGAAAATGTTCCATGAATTTGTGCGGGCTGAGAAAGAGAAAAAAGCAAAAGAATAATGTGTATTGTAAGCAGCTACACTTTAAAAGTGGCTGCTTTTCTTTCGGGAAAACGGAAAGAAAACGAGCTGTTCTAAGAAGAAATACATGTTCACTGTTGAAAATGGCGGGTTCTATCTGTAATATTAGAAGGTGCTAAACAATTTAAGAATAAAAATTATACTTAGTTTTTCTTCGTGTATAACGAGAAGGCTCCATTCTATATGTGGGAATAAAAACCAATTTTACATATGATATAGAGAGAAAAGAAGGGGAAACTAAAGTTATAGGCTGATTAGGAGGTTTCGTAATTTGCGACGGACATTATATCGACTTATGATCGAACTTACAAATGGTCGTTTTACTTCTTATATATTACGTAAATTTGCACAATCTCGTTTGAGCTCTATCATTATTCCATCGTATGTGAAAGTTTTTCAAATTAATCAAGATGAGATGGAAAAGGGTTTGAAGGAATATGGAACATTGCATGATTTATTTACACGTAGGCTAAAAGAAGGAAAGCGTAGTATTGATACTGATGCATCGAGTATCGTTAGTCCTGTTGATGGTGTTTTTGCTGATCAAGGTCCTATTGAGGATACAAAAACATTCGATATAAAAGGAAAGCGTTATTCAATTGTGGATATGCTAGGTAATGAAGAGCGTGCAAAGCGATATGCAGGCGGTACATATATGGTGATTTATTTGAGTCCAAGTCATTATCATCGCATTCATAGCCCGCTTTCTGGCTCTGTGACTGAAAGATTTGTACTCGGTAGAAAATCATATCCGGTAAATGCAGCGGGTATGGAGTATGGGAAAGAACCATTGTCAAAAAATTATCGCTCTGTTACAGAAGTAAATAGTGACGGCGAACATATGGCACTTGTAAAAGTAGGTGCTATGTTTGTTAATAGTATCGAGCTCCTTCATGAAAGAAGTACTGTTCAAAAAGGTGAAGAGATGGCATACTTTACATTTGGCTCAACAGTTGTTTTATTATTTGAAAAAGATATGATTAAAGCAGTGCAGGAATTGACAAGTGGGCAAGAGCTGCGTCTTGGTGAAAAAATTGCAACCCGAGTATCTCATAAGTAAAGAAAAGGTTTTATAATATACTTATGAAGCTCTAATTAAGAAATGTGGACAAAGATGCTTAATGAAGAAATCCCCTAGATGGGAGTACTTGTTTATTCGAGAGCCATCGCAGGATGGCTCTTTTTACAGGTCAATCAGCAATCTATATGTACTCAAGAAGATTTGACGAGCTTGTCCTCTAACGAGCGTCTAATAATTTCTTGTTTTATAAGTAAAATGAAGTCGGGATTTAATTTTAGTTCTTTTGCTTTATAATAAGACTCAGTGAGTAAATCAGTAGATAACTGTTCCATATGTTTTGTTTTCAAGGTGAGTCACCTCCTAATAATATAAGGATTGATTCGTTGTTGCATTTAATGTACCAAAAAAATATGACAGTCACAAACAAGAGGTTATCCACATAACTCAGTGGATAAAATGTGGATAGATTGTTAGTAAATTCCAAATTGACTGAAAAATTAACGTGGAAAGTGTGTACAAGTTTATCCACAGGTTATCTATCGAAAAATGTTGTCGAAAAATTTTATGAAAAATCCTCAAAGAGGTGAAAGAAATTGAAGTTATTTTTACCAAATGAATATGTGAAAAATATATATCATATTCAACCAGAAGATTTGAAAAAACGTGGAATTAAAGGAGTTATTACTGATTTAGATAACACTTTAATTGAATGGGATCGTCCAAACGCAACGCCACAGCTTGAAGAGTGGTTTTTGAAAATGAAAGAAAATGATATTCAAGTAACGGTCGTTTCAAATAACAACGAGCAACGCGTTAAAGACTTCGCTGACCCATTAGGTATTCCGTTTATTCATAGTGCGCGCAAACCGTTTGTTCGCGCATTTAAGCGTGCGATACATGAGATGCACCTGCAGCCAGATGAAGTTGTAGTAATTGGAGATCAGTTACTAACGGATGTGCTCGGCGGAAATCGTGTGGGACTTCATACAATTTTAGTTGTACCGGTAGCGCAAACGGACGGATTGGTGACACGATTTAATCGGAAAATTGAACGAAGAATTATGAGAAACATGAAGAAAAAAGGCTTAATTAACTGGGAGGAATAAAGTTTGACTGAAACAATTAAATGTATTGGTTGCGGTGTAGAAATTCAAACAGAAAATAAAAATGAAGTAGGATACGCTCCTGTATCATCTTTAGAAAAAGAACAAGTAATTTGCCAACGTTGTTTTCGTTTGAAACATTATAACGAAATTCAAGATGTATCTTTAACAGATGATGATTTCCTTCGTATTTTGAACGGAATTGGACAATCAGACGCACTAGTGGTTAAAATCGTAGATATTTTCGATTTCAATGGTAGCTGGTTACCGGGCTTACATCGTTTTGTAGGGAACAATAAAGTATTACTTGTAGGGAATAAGGCTGACTTAATTCCAAAGTCAGTTAAGCATGATAAAGTAAAACATTGGATGCGCTATAGTGCAAAGCAACTTGGTTTAAAACCAGAAGATGTCTTTTTAATTAGTGCAGCTAAAGGACAAGGAATCGCTGAACTTGCTGATGCAATTGAGCATTACCGCGAGGGTAAAGATGTTTATGTTGTTGGATGTACGAATGTTGGTAAATCAACATTTATTAATCGTATGATTAAAGAGTTTAGTGATGAGACTGAGAATGTAATTACAACATCACATTTCCCAGGAACAACGCTTGATTTAATTGATATCCCATTAGACGAAACGTCATCTTTATACGATACACCAGGTATTATTAATCATCATCAAATGGCGCATTATGTTGGGAAACAAAGCTTAAAGCTTATTACACCGACTACAGAAGTTAAGCCAATGGTATTCCAATTAAATGAAGAACAAACATTATTCTTTGGTGGATTAGCACGATTTGATTATGTAAGTGGGGGCCGTCGTGCATTCACTTGTCATTTCTCAAACCGTTTAACAATCCATCGTACAAAGCTTGAAAAGGCTGATGAATTGCACGAAAAACACGCTGGAGAATTATTGAATCCACCGACACCAGAAGAATTAGAAAATATGCCTAAGTTTGTGAAATATGAATTTAATATTCGTGAGCCGAAAACGGATGTTGTATTCTCTGGATTGGGCTGGGTTACTGTAAATGAATCAGGAGCGAAAATTGTTGCTCATGTACCAAAAGGAGTAAGTGTTTCATTACGTAAATCTTTAATTTAATATGGAGAGGGATTTATGAAACAATTATATGGTGTAATCGGAAATCCAATTGGACATTCATTATCACCCGTTATGCATAACGATGCATTTGAACACTTGAATATGGATGCCCATTACCATGCGTTTCTTGTAGAAGAAGAAGCGCTAGGGGAAGCAGTAAAAGGTTTGAAAGCATTAGGTATTTCAGGATTTAATGTAACGACTCCGCACAAAGTTGCAATTATGGAGTACTTGGATGAGATTGCCCCGTTAGCAAGGCAAATCGGTGCGGTAAATACAGTAGTTCATCGAGATGGAAAATTGATTGGGTATAATACAGATGGAATTGGTTTTGTTCGTGCCCTGCAGTCAATTAGTGAAGATCCACTTCAAGAGAAACGTATTTTATTAATCGGTGCAGGTGGTGCTAGCCGAGCTATTTACTTCTCGCTTGCCGATGTAGGTGTGAAAGAAATTGATATTGCTAATCGTACGAGAGATAAGGCGAAAAACCTTATCTCTGGGTGCATGGCAAATGTTAATTCGCATGCTCTATCGTTAGAATGTGCAGCAGAGAATCAAGGGGAATATGATATTATCATCCAAACAACAACGATAGGTATGCATCCACATGTTGAGTATACGCCGCTGGAAATTCGTTCATTGAAACAAGGAACGATTGTTTCTGATATTATTTATAATCCATTTGAGACGAAAATTTTAGGCGATGCGAAAGAAAAAGGTGCAATAATTCAAAATGGAATCGATATGTTCGTTTATCAAGGTGCACTTGCGTTTGAAATGTGGACAGGGTGTGTGCCGAATATTGATAGAATGAAACAATTAGTAATGAGAGAGCTTGGAGGCTAATTATATGTTAACAGGAAAACAAAAAAGATTTTTACGTGCAAAGGCACATCATTTAACACCGATTTTTCAAGTTGGAAAAGGTGGCGTGAATGAAAATATGGTGAAACAAATTGGAGAAGCATTAGAAGTTCGTGAACTATTTAAAGTGAGCGTATTACAAAACTGTGAATTTGATCGTAGTGAAGTTGCAGAAGAGCTTGCACAAGGTGCACGAGCTGAAATCGTTCAAGTAATCGGAAGCACAATTGTTTTATACAAAGAATCAAGAGAAAATAAGCAGATTAAGCTTCCTCGATAAAAGATATACGTGAGTTATTTCGTAATGGACGCTTGATATGTAGAAAGCGAAACCAATTGAACTTTTATTAACAGTGGGCTCTCTTCGAATATGTATGGGGAGAGTTGCTGTATGTAAAAGGAAGGAGCGTTTCTTTTGAGAAAAATTGGCATTATTGGTGGCACGTTTGATCCACCTCATAATGGGCATTTGTTAATTGCAAATGAAGTGTATCATGCTTTAGGGTTGGAAGAGGTATGGTTTTTGCCGAATCAAGTTCCACCGCACAAGCAAGGACGTAACATTACGAGTGTGAAAAGTCGATTAAATATGCTGCAAATAGCGATTGAGGAAGAAGCATACTTTTCAATTTGTTTAGAAGAGCTAGACAGAGAAGGCCCATCTTATACGTACGATACTATGGTACAATTAACGGAGAAGTATCCGGATGTGCAGTTTCACTTTATTATTGGCGGAGACATGGTTGAGTATTTGCCGAAGTGGTATAACATTGAAAAGTTACTTAAGCTTGTGACTTTCGTTGGAGTTGCAAGACCAGGTTATACATTACATACGCCTTATGATATCGTAAAAGTGGAAATTCCGGAGTTTGCAGTTTCTTCTTCTCTGTTACGTGAGAGATATATGACGAAGAAAACGTGCAAATATTTACTCCCCGAAAAAGTACAGGTATATATCGAGAGGAATGGGTTGTATGAATCGTGAGGAAGCACTTAGTATTGTCAAACAACAAATGCATGAAAAACGTTATATACACACGGTTGGTGTAATGGAAACAGCGATTGAACTTGCCCGATTATATGGTGTAGATGAGAAAAAGGCAGAGACGGCTGCTATATTTCACGATTATGCAAAATGTAGAGCGATTCCAGAAATGGAAGAGATTATTAAGGGAGAAGCTTTGCCAAAGGATCTACTGCACTATAACAAAGAGTTATGGCATGCACCTGTTGGGGCATACTTAGTAGAAAAAGAAGTAGGCATTACTGATCCTGAAATTCTACAAGCTATTACATATCATACAAGTGGTCATGAAAAAATGACAATGTTAGATAAAGTTATTTATGTAGCAGATTACATTGAACCAGGACGTAAGTTTCCTGGTGTAGAAGAAGCGAGGAAACTCGCATATAAAGATATAAATCAAGCTTTACTGTTTGCTTTAAAGCGAACAATTCAATTTTTAATGGAAAAAGATCAAACGATTTATCCATTAACATTCCAAACATACAATGAAGTTATCAAGGAGGAAATTAATAAATGAAAGATAAAGAGTTATTAGTATTAGCGGCAAAAGCAGCTGATGATAAGAGAGCAGAAGATATGGTTGTACTAAATATGCAAGGTATTTCACCGATTGCAGACTATTTTATTATTTGTCACGGAAATTCAGACAAGCAAGTACAAGCAATTGCACGTGAAATTAAAGCGAAGGCACATGAGTTCGAAATTAACGTACAACGTATGGAAGGCTTTGATGAAGCGCGTTGGGTTTTAGTAGACCTTGGTGATGTGGTTGCTCATGTATTCCATAAAGATGAGCGTAATCACTATAATTTAGAGCGTCTATGGGGCGATGTGCCGCGTGAAGATATTGCAGATGAGCTAGATCAATGAAATACGAACAATTTGCTTTGCTGTATGACGAACTGATGAATGATGTCCCTTATGATAAATGGGTGGAATTCACAGAGGAAAGTTTACAACAGGCATCTATGAAAGAGGCAAGAATCCTTGACGTAGCATGTGGAACTGGTAACGTAACACTTCCGCTTGTGCGAAAAGGTTATGACTTAATTGGTGTAGATCTTTCGGAAGAAATGTTAACTGTCGCGCAGCAAAAATTGGGGGGAGAAGGCTATTTTATTCCTTTTTACCAACAAGACATGAGAGAACTCGATGTTCCTGGTGAATTTGATTGTGTGACAATCTTTTGTGACTCATTAAATTATGTATTGCAAGAAGATGGAGTGCAAGAAACATTTAGAAGAGTTTTCCACCATTTACGTCAGGATGGCTTGTTTTTATTCGATGTACACTCTTTATATAAAATACATCACGTATTTCAAAATGAAACATATACAGTGAACGGCGAAGAAATATCACTTATTTGGAACTGCTTCCCTGGAGAAGAATCAGATAGTGTGGAACATGATTTGACATTCTTTGTACAAGATTCAGAAGAAGATGTGTATCATCGTTTTGACGAATGTCACGTGCAACGTGCGTATTCAGTTGAAGTGTTAACAAAATGGCTTGAAGAAGCTGGGTTTACAGTGCTTCGCGTCACAGGTGACTTTGAACGAATTGAAGTGACAGAACAAACAGAGCGCATCTTTTTTATGGCGAAGAAGAATGGATAAAAGAAAAGCAACCGATAAGGTTGCTTTTGTTTTATAGAAAAGATGTAGTTTTAGTTCTAGAAAAATAAAAAGATGATATGTGTAAAGTGTAAAAATGCTAGTTTTAGTGAAAATGTAGTATGAAAAAGATAAGTATTAATAAAAAGGGTTTGGGATTACGATGGCGTATTTATTATGTGTGTTTATTGAATTGCTGCTCAACGCATTTTAAATCTTCATCAAATTTCTCATGTGTCCGTTCGATTAATTTATGAAACATATCCCCAACGTGCTCTTCTAAAATACGAATACCTTCTCCTGTAACACCGCCTTTAACGCATACCTTTTCTTGTAAAGTAGGTAATGTAAAAATTTCTTTTTCAAGTAATTTCCCCATTCCAATGACCATTTCACTTACTAAAGTAGTGGCTTCTTCATGTGTAATATTTGTTTTATCTACAGCAGCGTTAATGAAACATTGTAATAAATAACTAAAAAAAGCAGGGCCGCAGCTTGCTATATCAGATGAAACGCGCGTTATATCTTCTTCTATAACAAGGGGAGTAGAAATGTTTTTGAATAGACGAAGTAGTTTTTGTTGCCATTCTTCAGAGCAGTTATTTCCAAATGTAAATAGTGATGCGCCGGATAAGGCGCGGTTTGTGATGCTTGGAATGATACGAGCGACGTGGCAAGGTATAAGTGTTTCTAATTGTGATGGAGATATGGGGCTTGTGATAGAAACTAAGCAATCTTCGTCTGAAAAATGGTCAGCGTATTTTTGTAGAATAGGGTATATATCTATCGGTTTTACGCAAATGAAAATAAGCTGGGATTGTTCGATTACCTCTTGGATTGTTTTGGCTATATGAACAGAAGGGTATTTTTCTTTTATATGATATGCTTTGGCAGGCGTCCGATTAATAATAGTAAGACACGAAGGTTTGACAGCACGGGTTTCTAAAAATGCATCGATTAGTATACTCCCCATGTTCCCTGTCCCTATAATTCCTATGTTCAATGTTTCATCCCTCCTTCGTAACAGCTTTCTCCTAAACAATATGAATGATGTTATAAATTTATGATTAGAGGTGTAAAATGATGTGGGATTTTCCGAAAAAATGGTTGGGATTAGTGGTTATTATTGGCACTTTGATTTTTCTTTTTTTCTGGAAAACGAATCAGCAAACAGAGCGATCGCTCGTTACAACGGAAATTCAAGTGAAAGATGTGGAGAAAAAAAGTAAACCGAAAGTATTGGATGCAAAGGAGCAGAAAAAAATAATTATAATTGATGTGAAAGGGGCGGTTTTTAAAGAGGGTGTGTATGAAATGAAGGAAGGGGACCGGGTGAAGGAGGCGGTTGAAAAAGCTGGTGGTTTGTTGCCGGATGCAGATGTGAAGAAAGTGAATTTGGCGCAAATGGTCCAAGACCAAATGCTTCTTTATGTTCCTAACAAGAATGAGCCAGTGCAAGAAGGGGCTACTTTTTCAAAAAGCGAGGGTAAAGTGCAAATAAATACAGCTTCTAAAGAGCAACTTGAAAAAATAACAGGCATTGGTTCTCGGAAAGCGGAAAGTATTTTGAAATATCGAGAAGAACATGGTCTGTTTCAGAAAATAGAAGATTTATTAGAAATTGATGGGATTGGTGCGAAGTCTTTAGAGAAAATAAAAGATCAAATTATTATTCCATAAAAGATTGACGAAGTTTTTCTTTTTTCGCTACACTACAAGTAGACAAAAAAGAAGGTGAAAAATATGGAACGAATTTCATGGGATCAATATTTTATGACGCAAAGCCATCTACTATCTTTACGTAGTACATGTACAAGGCTTGCGGTAGGAGCGACAATCGTTCGTGATAAACGAATTATTGCTGGTGGATATAACGGTTCAATTAAAGGTGGTGTGCATTGTATAGACGATGGTTGCTATGTCATTGATAATCATTGCGTTCGTACAATTCATGCTGAAATGAATGCTTTATTGCAATGTGCGAAATTTGGTGCAAAAACAGAGGAAGCGGAAATTTATGTCACACATTTTCCTTGTTTGCAGTGCTGTAAGGCGATTATTCAAAGTGGTGTTACAGCGGTTTATTATGCACAGGACTATAAAAATCATCCGTATGCCGTAGAGTTATTTGAACAAGCGAGTGTAACAGTAAAGCACGTTCCGCTAGAATACGATATTACATCGCTAGAGGAACAAGAGCGTCATTTACAGCTAAAGGAATTATTCGCAGCTTTAGAAAAAGATAATTTATCAATGGAAGAATTACAGCGTGTATTCACTAAAGCGAAAATGATGCTATAAGGAGTGAGTATGAGTTGAATGGGCAATGGGGCTATGTTGCAATCTCGTTTATAATTGGGATTGCAATTACCTTTTCCGCATCGCATTTGTTGGCTGCTTGTTGTTTCGTTTGTTATGTTTTATTTTGTTTATATCGTACTTTGCGTAAAACCTTCATATTTTGTATAATAGCGTGTTTTAGTGGCGTTATGTACACCACGTATGTTCAGAGTCTAAATAAGCCGCTAGGGGAGTCCTATGAAGTTACACGAGGGGTCGTGCAAAATACACCTCTAATTAATGGGGATCGTCTCTCTTTTCAAATTGAAGATCAGAATAAGAACTTAGTGCAGTTAAATTATAAAATACAATCTGCTTCGGAAAAGAAGCAGTTGCAACAATTACATGTAGGTATATCGTGTACATTTAAAGGGGAGGTGAAAGAACCACAAACTGCCCGGAATTTTCATGTTTTTGATTATCGTAATTATTTATATCAGCAAAAAATACATTTTATATTTGATGTGACATACATTTCTGAATGTCACAAAACATCGTTGTCACTCGTGCAATGGATTTTCCTTCTCAGGCAACAAACAATCTCGAAAGTTACAGAAATGTTCCCGGAACAATCAGGTGCATTTATGAACGCATTATTATTTGGAGATCGACAACAAATGACGTTTGAAGTAGAAGAGCAATATCAACAATTTGGTCTTATACATTTGTTAGCAATTTCAGGATCGCATATCGTACTATTAATGGTTATAATGTATTTTGTTTTGCTAAGAAGTGGTGTGACGAAAGAGACAGCAACAGTATGCCTTATAGTTTGCATTCCTCTGTATATGATCATAGCTGGGGCGTCGCCATCTGTTGTGAGGGCTTCTATAACAGGAGTTTTATTATTGGTAGCTTTCATGTGCTCTGTTCGCTTATCTAGTCTAGACGCCTTAAGTATAACAGCTATATGTATGCTTATATACGATCCGTATCTTATTTTCAACATTGGATTTCAATTCTCATTTGTAGGTAGTTTTTCTTTACTACTATCTGCGCCGATATTATTAGGGCGTAGTAATGGGATAGTTCGAAATTCTATTTACATTTCTATAATTTCACAGCTCGCTAGTACCCCCATCTTGTTATATCATTTTGGTTATTTTTCTCCTTATAGCATTTTCCTCAATCTTATATATGTTCCTTTTCTATCCATTATTGTATTGCCGTGTAGCATCATTATTCTTATATGTATGCCGGTTATTCCATTTTTCGCAAAAGGAATTGCATATGTACTTTCACTATGTTTAACCATTTCTAATGATTTTCTAAGTTACTGTGAAAGTTTCCCTTTCATCCGACTTACTTTTGGTCAAACTCTTTTATTTCTTGTGGCTATATATTGTTTTAGTATCGTTAGTATATTTGTGATTTGGGAAAGGGTAATAACGAAAAAAAATTTGTGCATAGTTGTGGGTGTGTTTCTTTTTATTAGTACTTGTCATTATGTATATCCATATTTTCGCGAAAGTGGGAGTGTTACATTTCTTGATGTTGGACAGGGAGATGCGATATTAATTCGTCTTCCATACGATAAAGAGGTTTATCTTATTGATACAGGAGGAGCCCTTCCTGTCAAGAAGGAAGCGTGGCAACAGAAAAAGCATGAATTTTCTGTTGGGCATGATATTCTTGTTCCTTTTTTACAAAAAGAAGGTATAAAAACGATTGATAAATTAATTGTAACGCACGGAGATGCGGATCATATAGGTGCTGCGCTGGATTTGCTGTCATCTATTATTGTAAAAGAAGTTGTATTTGGGAGAAAGGAACAAGATGCTGTATTGGAAAAAGTGGTGAAGAAAAAGGCGTTAGAAAAGAGCATGAAGATAAGTGTAGTAGGAGAAGGGGAAGGTTGGAGGGTAAATGAAGCGGAATTTTTCGTATTAGCTCCAAAGGGGAAAGAAAAGGGAGAAAATGACTCTTCGATTGTACTATGGGCCAGACTAGGGGGACTAACATGGCTATTTACGGGTGATCTAGAAGAAGAAGGAGAAAAGTTTATAGTATCAACATATCCTGATTTGCGGGCTAATATTTTAAAAGTTGCCCACCATGGGAGTAAAACATCGTCTACAGATCCATTTTTAAGCCTTGTACAGCCTGCTGTAGCGATTATTTCTGTGGGGGAGCGTAATAGGTATGGGCACCCGCATAAGGAAGTTATAGAGCGTTTTAAGAAGATGGGTATTGATATATGGCGTACGGATAAGCAAGGTGCTATTTCCTATGTTTTTAATGGAGAAAAAGGAACCTTTCAAAGTAAAATCACATATGATGAAACACATAGAAGATGAAAAAAAGAAGACTGCCGTTAAGCAGCAGCCTTTAAGAACCGATGAATTTAATAACAGTTGCAATAATGAAAAGTGTTGCGAAAAAACCAAATGAGACGATAAATCCTACCCCTGAATCAATAGCGTCATTGCGTTTACTTTGAACGTTTTGTTCAAAATCATTCATTTAGAATCCCTCCCCAACATTCCATTTTAGTATAAAATATTGTCAGAAAAAAATCTACAATTTCCATATGAAGTGAAATAGAGTATTTGTATACTTTTTCTAGTTAGTTAAGTAGCGTGAATTTTTCATTTCCAATCATGTTAACAGTTGGCACTTATACTAAGGTTATTATTGTAAATAATAAAGGGAAGGTGATTACCGCACACCAATAAGAAATCCGGGGCTTATTGCGTGGCGTTTTATATAAATAAAGGGGCGGGTTATAAAGACCGTCCCTTTGTACTTGTAAAACAAAAGCTAGGGCATTAGTATAAATATATATTGCTAAGTTAGGGAGTAGGAAAAAATATGAGTGATATACATAAGAAGATTAAAAAGAAACAGTTCGCTCCGTTGTATGTACTGTATGGAACGGAAGCTTATTTTATAAATGAAACGATAAAGCTTATTACAACGGAAGCGCTTGAAGAGGAAGATCGAGAGTTTAATGTTGTGACATACGATTTGGAAGAAGCGTATTTAGAAGATGTAGTTGAGGATGCGCATACGCTTCCTTTTTTTGGAGAGCGTAAAGTTATATTAATAAAATCACCACTATTTTTAACGGCACAAAAAGAAAAATTAGAACAAAATATAAAAATTTTAGAAGAATATATTGGGGAGCCATCTCCTTTTTCTATTCTTGTTTTTGTTGCGCCTTATGAAAAATTAGACGAACGAAAAAAAATTACAAAACTATTAAAGAAAACAGCGGATGTAATAGAAGCAAATGCGATGCAAGTGCAGGATGTTCAGAAGTGGATTGTTTCTCGTGCGGATGAGGTGCATGTGCATATTGATAATGCAGCTGTTAGTTTATTGTTAGAGCTTGTGGGAAGTAATGTAACAATGTTGGCGAAGGAAATGGACAAGTTAACGTTATACGTCGGTATGGGCGGAGAAATTACGCCAAAACTTGTCACGGAACTTGTGCCGAAATCTGTTGAGCAAAACGTGTTTGCTTTAACAGAAAAAGTGGTGAAAAAAGATATCACTGGTGCGATGCAAATTTTAGACGGATTATTTACACAGCAGGAAGAACCGATTAAACTGCTCGCTTTATTAGTAAGTCAGTTCCGCTTGCTGCATCAAGTGAAAGAGTTGCAACAGCGTGGTTACGGACAAAATCAAATCGCGTCCCATATTGGTGTACATCCGTACCGGGTAAAGTTGGCGATGAATCAAACGAAGTTTTTCTCTTTTGAAGAATTAAAAAAAGTTATTATAGAATTGGCGGAAGCTGATTATAGTATGAAGACTGGAAAGATGGATAAGAAACTTGTGCTTGAGTTTTTCTTAATGCGGTTAAATCATATGTAGTGACACAAAAAAGTTCACGTACTTAGTACGTGAACTTTTTTGTGTATATAAAAAACGATCCGAATGGATCGTTTTTTAAACGCCTTACGCGTTTACTTGTTTCGCTAAGCGAGATTTTTGACGAGCTGCAGCGTTTTGGTGGATAAGACCTTTACGAGCTGCTTTGTCAAGTTTTTTAGAAGCAGTTTTGAAAGCTTCTTTAGCATTTTCAAGATCGTTATTAGTAACTAAAGTTTCTACAGTTTTAACAGCAGTACGCATGTCAGACTTGATAGAAGCGTTATGTGAACGACGCTCTTCGCTAAGTTTAGCGCGTTTGATAGCAGATTTGATGTTTGCCATACTTTTCACCTCCCTGGTGCAATCGAATGACTCGATTCTTACATAGAACAAGTGATATTTTATCAAACGGTGAAGAGAATTGCAATAGTATATCAATGAAATTTCACGTAAAGGAAAGAATGACCTAATATAACTTGGGGAAATCTAACGATATTTACTATGAATTACGGAGGAGATACGATGAAAGAACCATTAGATTTAAGTAAATATAGTGTTAGAACTGACCTTGCTGTAGAGGCGCACCAAATGCTACAAGAGCGCCAAGAAGAACAAAAAGGGATACAGGGAGTTATTGTAAAAGAGAGGGAAGAAGAGGGAGTTACAATTACAAAAGTAACTATTGATGAAATTGCATCTGAGTCGATGGGGAAAAAACCTGGAAGTTATTTAACTCTTGAGGTGCAAGGTATACGACAACAAGATACGGAACTTCAGCAAAAGGTAGAGCGTATTTTTGCAAAAGAATTTTCTTATTTCTTAGAAGAGGTTGGAGTTTCAAAAGAAGCGAGTTGTTTAATCGTAGGTCTTGGGAATTGGAATGTAACGCCGGATGCACTCGGACCGATAGTTGTAGAGAACGTACTGGTGACGAGACATTTGTTTAAATTGCAGCCTGAAAGTGTGGAAGAAGGGTTTAGACCTGTTAGTGCCATTCGTCCAGGGGTAATGGGAATTACAGGGATTGAAACGAGCGATGTCATTTACGGAATTATTGAGAAGACAAAACCAGACTTTGTCATCGCAATTGATGCATTAGCTGCGCGTTCTATTGAACGAGTAAATAGTACGATACAAATTTCTGATACAGGAATTCATCCAGGATCTGGTGTTGGGAATAAGCGTAAGGAACTAAGTAAAGAAACATTAGGTATTCCTGTTATCGCAATTGGTGTGCCAACTGTGGTAGATGCTGTTTCGATTACGAGTGATACAATTGATTTTATTTTGAAACATTTTGGCCGGGAACTGAAAGAAGGAAACAAACCGTCACGCTCTTTATTGCCAGCAGGTTTTACATTTGGAGAAAAGAAAAAATTAACAGAAGAAGATATGCCGGATGAAAAGAGTCGAAATATGTTTTTAGGAGCTATTGGTACGTTAGAAGAAGAAGAAAAGAGAAAGTTAATTTATGAAGTGTTATCTCCTCTTGGTCATAATTTAATGGTAACTCCAAAAGAAGTAGATGCGTTTATTGAGGATATGGCAAATGTAATAGCCAGCGGTTTAAATGCAGCATTGCATCATCAGATTGATCAGGATAATACAGGGGCATATACACATTGATGGAAAGAGGCAGAAATAGCTTGAGTCAATTTACGCTGTTATGTATATGCGGTACAGTCTTATGTTTGCTTATGATGATAGCTGGAGTGGGACTTGCTAATCATGGCTTAAAAAGTATGAAAGGATATCGTCAGCTGTCATATGAACAAATTGCTCATATGACAGGAACAGAAGGCGCTGGGGCTGAATCGGAAATTTCGGGAGAGACGTTTTCGGCTATTGAAAAACAAAAACAGTTAGAAAGCTTAAGAAGTTTTAATGTTGTAGAAGGTATCGGTATGGCGATAGCAAGTGTTGCTCGTGATATGACAAAGTTTGGAACGGATATAGTTGTTGGGGCAATAAAAGGAATTTTTAGTTAAGGGTAGCGGGAAGGATGGTTGTCTTATGTTTGTAAGAGAGCTGTCTTTTAATTTGAAAAAGGTTTGTCTCTTATGGTTTGTTCGCATAAGATATAGATAGAGTGATTTGTATTGTAAGCAGCACGAGTTTTCATTGAATCTTTGCTGCTCTATTGATATAATCAGTGCTAGTGTATATTGGCGAGACTATTAGGAGTTGAGAACATAGATGAATAAAGAAGAAAGAGCAAAAAGACAGTCCAAAATTCGTAACTTCTCCATCATTGCTCACATTGACCACGGGAAATCAACGTTGGCAGACCGTATTTTGGAGAAAACAAACGCGTTGGCACAGCGCGAAATGAAGGCGCAATTGCTTGACTCTATGGAGTTGGAGCGTGAGCGTGGTATTACAATTAAATTAAATGCAGTACAACTAACGTATAAAGCGAAAGACGGTGAAGAGTATATTCTTCACTTAATCGATACTCCAGGACACGTCGACTTTACGTACGAAGTATCTCGTAGTTTAGCGGCTTGTGAAGGTGCAATTCTTGTAGTGGATGCAGCGCAAGGGATTGAGGCGCAAACATTAGCGAACGTATATTTAGCGCTTGATAATAATTTAGAAATCTTACCAGTTATTAATAAAATCGACTTACCAAGTGCAGACCCAGAACGCGTACGTCAAGAGGTAGAAGATGTAATTGGTTTAGATGCATCGGAAGCTGTACTTGCTTCAGCGAAAGCTGGCATTGGTATTGAAGAAATTTTAGAACAAATCGTTGAAAAGGTACCAGCTCCAACAGGTGATTCAGAAGAGCCGTTACAATGTATGATTTTCGATTCTTTATATGATCCGTACCGTGGTGTAATTGCATATATCCGTGTTGTAAATGGAACGGTAAAAGTTGGCGATAAAGTACGTATGATGGCAACTGGAAAAGAATTTGAAGTAACAGAAGTAGGTGTGTTTACACCGAAAACGACGCAACGTGACGAGTTAACAGTAGGTGATGTAGGTTTCTTGGCAGCATCTATTAAAAATGTAGGCGATACACGTGTTGGTGATACGATTACACATGCGAAACGTCCGGCTGCAGAGCCGTTAAAAGGGTATCGAAAATTAAACCCAATGGTATTCTGTGGTTTATATCCAATCGATTCTGCACGTTATAACGACTTACGTGATGCGTTAGAAAAACTAGAATTGAATGATTCTGCTCTTGAATTTGAGCCTGAAACATCTCAAGCTTTAGGTTTTGGTTTCCGTTGTGGTTTCTTAGGGCTTCTTCACATGGAGATTATTCAAGAACGTATTGAACGTGAATTCAAGATTGACTTAATTACAACAGCGCCAAGCGTTATTTATAAAGTGTATTTAACGAACGGTGAAGATTTTATTGTTGATAATCCATCTAATATGCCAGATCCACAGACTATCGATCGTGTAGAAGAGCCGTTTGTGAAGGCTGCAATTATGGTTCCGAATGACTATGTTGGAGCTGTAATGGAAATTTGCCAAGGGAAACGTGGAACGTTTATTGATATGCAATATTTAGATGAAACACGTGTTACATTGACATATGAAATCCCGTTATCAGAAATCGTATATGATTTCTTCGATCAATTGAAATCAAATACGAAAGGATATGCATCATTTGACTACGAGTTAATTGGTTATAAACCATCTAAACTTGTGAAAATGGATATTCTTTTAAATAATGAACAAGTGGATGCTTTATCATTTATTGTACATCGTGATTCAGCGTATGACCGTGGTAAAGTAATTGTAGAGAAATTAAAGAAATTAATTCCAAGACAACAGTTTGAAGTGCCAATTCAGGCGACCATCGGAAATAAAGTTGTATCTCGTTCTACAATTAAGGCGATGCGTAAAAACGTACTTGCAAAATGTTACGGTGGTGACATTTCTCGTAAGCGTAAACTTCTTGATAAGCAAAAAGAAGGTAAAAAACGTATGAAGTCTGTTGGTTCTGTAGAAGTGCCGCAAGAAGCATTCATGGCTGTACTGAAAATGGATGATAACTAATGGAGTGAACTATAATTAGTGGGGATTTTTCTATTCTTCGCTAATTATTAGCCCGCACCAATCGTGATAAAAGTAGAAGCCGTTCGTTCGGCTTCTTTTTTATATGCTACTTTTTAGACATCTTAGCATCTCTCATTTACAATAGTGAGAGAGCTTTTTAGTGATTGATATAGAGTTAGGAGACTATTAATGTCCGAAAATATTCGAAAAGATATTCGAGAGAAAATACAAAAAGGTAATTTTAATTGCGAAAAGGAACTGACGCTTTCTATAATTAGTGGGAAGTGGAAAGTTGTGATATTGTGGCACTTAGGTGTGGAAGGTCCGCATCGTTTTAGTGAATTGCAACGTCTGTTCCCGAGCATTTCTCATAAAGTGTTGTCAAATCAATTGAAAGAGTTAATGGAGGACGGGATTGTTGATCGAACGGTATACCCGGAAATTCCTCCGCGTGTTGAGTACTATATGACGGAATTAGGTATGTCGCTTTTACCGATCGTTGAAATGATGTATGATTGGGGAAAAATGCGAATGGAACAAATCCGTAATACAGTAGAGAAGTAAAGAATCCTCCGGAGTGCGGAGGTTTTCTTTTTAGAAAGGTAGGAGTTATATTTGGTACAAGCTGCATATATTCATATTCCATTTTGTCAGCATATTTGTCACTATTGTGATTTTAATAAAGTATTTATTGAACGCCAACCGGTTGATCAATACTTACAATATTTAGAGAAAGAAATAATAAATACGGTTCAAAAAGTACCGTTTGAAAGTATGAAAACGATTTTTGTTGGCGGAGGAACTCCGACAGCCTTAAATATGGAGCAAACAAAAAAACTACTCGACATCATTAACCGTCGTTTGCGTCCATTTGCGCCGAATTGTGAATTAACATTTGAAGCGAAT
Source organism: Bacillus sp. 41-22 (assembly GCF_025809295.1). Taxonomy (NCBI): domain Bacteria; kingdom Bacillati; phylum Bacillota; class Bacilli; order Caryophanales; family Bacillaceae; genus Bacillus; species Bacillus sp. 41-22. Next base: position 4,167,023 of record NZ_CP084035.1, on the reverse strand, counting down.
CCAGGTGATTTACCGAAAGAGAAGTTGAACGTATTGCTAGAAGGTGGAGTAAACCGAATTAGTTTTGGTGTGCAAACGTTTCGTGATGAGCTACTTGAGAAGATTGGACGCAGGCATACGAGAGAAGATGCATTCGTAGCAATTCGAGAAGCGCAGGAAGTTGGTTTTACAAATATTAATGTAGATTTAATTTATGCTCTGCCAGGACAGACGATAGAAGATGTAAAGGAAACATTAGACATTGCCTTTACGCTTGGTGTACAACATTTCTCGGCATATTCCTTAATTGTGGAACCGAAAACCGTATTTTATAACTTAATGAATAAAGGGAAATTAAGACTTCCAGGTGAAGACCATGAAGCGAAAATGTACGAAATGGTAATGGATGAAATGGAGAAACATGGTTATAACCAGTATGAGATTAGTAACTTCTCAAAAGGTAATAATGAAAGTAGACATAATCTCACATACTGGAATAATGAAGAGTATTATGGATTTGGAGCTGGAGCGCATAGCTATGTGAACGGGGAACGAATTCAAAATGTAGGTCCGCTCAAGCAATATTTCACTAAAATTGATGAGACAGGATTTCCATATTTAGATGTTCATCCAGTGACAGAGAAAGAAAAAATGGAAGAAGAGTTGTTCTTAGGACTTCGAAAAACAAAAGGTGTTTCTAAGTTAGAATTCCAAAAGAAATTTAATGTGGAGATGGACCATGTTTTTGCAAAGCAGTTACAAAGTAATCAAGAACAAGGATTACTTGAAAACAGAGATGGACATGTTTGTTTAACGAGGAAAGGGAAACTATTAGGGAATGAAGTATTCCAGTCATTTTTGATTGATTAATTAAATGTGCCATAAGCGTGAAAAATTTTTGTTATTTCGTGACGTTTCCGTTGACAATTGAATGTCAATTTTGGTAAGTTATTAATAGATTTAGCACTCGAAGACAAAGAGTGCTAACAGAGGTGATGATGAGATGCTTACGGAACGTCAGCTCTTAATTTTACAAACAATTGTTGATGACTTTATTGGATCAGCGCAACCAGTTGGTTCGAGGACGTTGGCTAAGAAAGATGAAATTACGTTTAGTTCAGCTACTATTCGAAATGAAATGGCTGATTTAGAAGAATTAGGATTTATTGAAAAAACGCATAGTTCTTCTGGGCGTGTTCCTTCTGAAAAAGGATACCGATTTTATGTAGACCATCTTTTAGCGCCGCAAAACTTACCGACCGATGAAATTGTACAAATTAAAGATTTATTTGCTGAAAGAATTTTTGAAGCAGAAAAAATTGCACAACAATCAGCTCAAATTTTATCAGAGCTTACGAATTATACGGCCATTGTTCTTGGTCCTAAATTGAGCACAAATAAACTTAAAAATGTACAAATTGTACCGCTTGATCGTCAAACAGCAGTCGCTATTATTGTAACAGATACAGGGCATGTGCAAAGTAAAACGATTACCGTTCCGGAATCTGTTGATTTATCAGATTTAGAAAAAATGGTTAATATTTTAAATGAAAAGCTATCTGGTATACCTATGGCAGAACTTCATAATAAAATCTTTAAAGAGATTGTTACAGTCTTGCGTGGGTATGTTCATAATTACGATAGTGCAATAAAAATGTTAGATGGTACATTTCAAGTCCCTTTATCGGAAAAGATATACTTTGGAGGAAAAGCAAATATGCTTTCGCAACCAGAGTTCCATGACATTCACAAAGTAAGATCTTTGCTGACGATGATTGATAATGAGGCTGCGTTTTATGACATTTTGCGTCATAAACAAGTCGGAATTCAAGTGAAAATTGGTAGAGAAAATTCTTCTACGGCAATGGAGGATTGCAGTTTGATTTCTGCAACGTATTCGATTGGAGAAGAGCAACTTGGAACAATTGCAATTTTAGGTCCGACGAGAATGCAATACTCTCGTGTAATTAGTTTACTGCAGTTATTTACAAGACAATTTACAGACGGACTTAAAAAGTAAATGAGAGTAATACATTCGCTCAAGTGATGAAATTTTCATTGCTGTGTGTAATATATAATGCTTAGGTAATCGTGCTAAGCATGATACCTAATACCTTTTAAGGAGGTGAAAATTGTGGAAGAGCGTAACGAACAAGTGGTAGAAGAAGTGAAAGAAGCGCAAGTTGAAGAAGCTGTCACGCCAGAAAACAGTGAAAAAACTGTAGAAGAAGAAAGTGAGGCTGCTCTTTTACAAGAAAAAGTAGATGAGTTACAAGCGAAACTAACGGAAACGGAAGGTCGCACATTACGTCTACAAGCTGATTTTGAAAATTATAAGCGCCGTGTCCAAATGGATAAACAGGCTGCTGATAAATATAGAGCACAAAGTCTAGTTTCAGATATTTTGCCAGCTCTTGATAATTTTGAAAGAGCGATGCAAGTGGAAGCGACTGACGAGCAAACGAAATCCTTGTTACAAGGTATGGAAATGGTGCATCGTCAATTGCTAGAAGCGTTGACTAAAGAAGGTGTTGAAGCGATTGAAGCTGTTGGTAAACAGTTTGATCCGAATGAACACCAAGCTATTATGCAAGTGGAAGACAGTGAATTTGAATCAAACGCGGTAGTTGAAGAATTCCAAAAAGGTTATAAACTAAAAGACCGTGTGATTCGCCCATCAATGGTAAAAGTAAATCAATAATTTACATAAAAGTAGGAGGATTCGCCATGAGTAAAATTATCGGTATTGACTTAGGTACAACAAACTCTTGTGTAGCTGTTATGGAAGGTGGAGAACCAAAGGTTATCCCAAATCCAGAAGGAAACCGTACAACACCTTCTGTTGTAGCTTTCAAAAATGAAGAGCGTCAAGTTGGGGAAGTTGCGAAGCGTCAAGCAATTACAAACCCAAATACAATCATGTCTGTTAAACGTCATATGGGTACAGACTACAAAGTAGAAGTTGAAGGTAAAGATTTTACACCTCAAGAAATTTCTGCAATCATTTTACAAAACTTAAAAGCTTCTGCTGAAGCATACTTAGGTGAAACAGTAACGAAAGCTGTTATTACAGTACCTGCATACTTTAACGATGCAGAGCGTCAAGCAACGAAAGATGCTGGTCGTATCGCTGGTTTAGAAGTTGAGCGTATCATTAACGAACCAACAGCCGCAGCACTTGCTTACGGTTTAGAAAAACAAGATGAAGAGCAAAAAATCTTAGTATATGACTTAGGTGGCGGTACATTTGATGTATCTATCCTTGAGTTAGCAGACGGCACATTCGAAGTTATTTCAACTGCTGGTGACAACCGTCTTGGTGGAGATGACTTTGACCAAGTTATCATCGATCATTTAGTAGCTGAATTCAAAAAAGAAAATAGCATTGATTTAAGCCAAGATAAAATGGCACTTCAACGTCTGAAAGATGCAGCTGAAAAAGCGAAGAAAGATCTTTCTGGTGTAACACAAACACAAATTTCATTACCATTCATTAGTGCTGGAGCTGCTGGCCCATTACACTTAGAATTAACGTTAACAAGAGCTAAATTCGAAGAAATTTCAGCTGGTCTTGTTGAAAGAACATTAGAGCCAACTCGTCGTGCATTAAAAGACGCTGGTTTTGCTCCAAGCGAATTAGATAAAGTTATCCTTGTTGGTGGATCTACTCGTATCCCAGCTGTACAAGAAGCAATTAAACGTGAAACTGGTAAAGAGCCATACAAAGGTGTAAACCCAGATGAAGTTGTAGCATTAGGTGCTGCAGTTCAAGGTGGCGTACTTACTGGTGATGTAGAGGGCGTTCTATTATTAGACGTAACTCCACTTTCTTTAGGTATCGAAACTATGGGCGGTGTGTTCACGAAACTAATCGAGCGTAACACTACAATTCCGACAAGTAAGTCACAAGTATTCTCAACAGCTGCTGATAACCAACCAGCGGTAGACATTCACGTACTACAAGGTGAGCGTCCAATGTCAGCTGACAACAAAACGTTAGGTCGTTTCCAATTAACAGACCTTCCGCCAGCACCACGTGGAATTCCACAAATCGAAGTAACATTCGATATTGATGCGAACGGTATCGTTAACGTACGTGCAAAAGACTTAGGAACAAGCAAAGAGCAAACTATTACAATCCAATCTTCTTCAGGTCTTTCTGATGAAGAAGTAGATCGTATGGTACAAGAAGCTGAATCAAATGCTGATGCTGACCAAAAACGTAAGGAAGAAGTTGAACTTCGTAACGAAGCTGACCAACTTGTATTCCAAACAGACAAAGTTGTAAAAGATTTAGAAGGTAAAGTAGATGCAGCTGAAGTAGCGAAAGCAACGGAAGCGAAAGAAGCATTACAAGCGGCAATCGAGAAAAACGAACTTGAAGAAATCCGTGTGAAAAAAGATGCTCTTCAAGAAATCGTACAACAATTAACTGTTAAATTATACGAGCAAGCTCAAGCGGCTGCAGGGCAAGCAGAAGGTGCACAAGGAGCACAAGACGCTGGCGCGAAAAAAGATAATGTAGTAGACGCTGAGTTTGAAGAAGTAAAAGAAGACAAGTAATACAGTGAAATAAAATAAGTAAGATGACAAAAAGTCAAAGTCAAGCGTGCCTTGGCTTTGGCTTTTTTCACGAATAAGAAGAAATGTGTGAGGATCTTAAGTTTTTTATTTTGCATACTGTAAGTGAGGAAACTTTGTTGCAAAGCACTTTCTTTCGGTGTTAAAATTACGTTTATGTGAAAGATTCGGGGGTTGCAAATTTATGAATAAACGAGACTATTATGAGGTCCTTGGACTTAGCCAGGGCGCTTCAAAAGATGAAATTAAAAAAGCGTATCGTCGTTTGGCTAAAAAATATCATCCAGACGTAAGTAAAGAAGAAAATGCAATTGAAAAGTTTAAAGAAGTACAAGAGGCATACGAAGTATTGAGCGATGATCAAAAGCGTGCGCAGTATGATCAATTTGGTCACGCTGGTCCGAATCAAGGTTTCGGTGGCGGAGGAGACTTCGGCGGTGGCTTCGGTTTCGAAGATATCTTTAGTTCATTCTTTGGCGGTGGCGGCAGACGTCGTGATCCAAATGCTCCACGTCAAGGTGCTGATTTACAATATCAAGTTACTTTAGAGTTTGAAGAAGCTATTTTTGGTAAAGAATTAAACGTTGAGATTCCAGTGGAGGATCCATGTGATACTTGTAAGGGTAGTGGAGCAAAACCAGGGACTTCAAAAGAAACATGTAAACATTGTTCAGGATCAGGGCAAGTAAGTGTAGAACAAAATACACCATTTGGGCGTATTGTAAACCGTCAAGCTTGTGGACATTGTTCAGGAACAGGTCAAATGATTAAAGAGAAATGTACGACATGCCATGGTTCTGGTAAAGTTCGTAAACGTAAAAAAATCAATGTTAAAATTCCAGCGGGTATCGATAATGGTCAACAAATTCGTGTATCTGGAAAAGGTGAAGCAGGCGTAAATGGCGGACCGGCAGGTGACTTATATGTTGTTGTTCATGTGAGAAATCATGAATTCTTTGAACGCGAAGGGGATCACATTATTTGCGAAATGCCAATAACATTTGCGCAAATGGCACTTGGTGCGGAAGTAGAAGTTCCTACCGTTCATGGCAAAGTGAAGCTGAAAATTCCAGCTGGAACACAAACAGGAACAGAATTCCGCTTAAAAGGAAAAGGTGCTCCGAACGTACGTGGATATGGTCAAGGAGATCAATATGTAGTCGTTCGTGTTGTTGTGCCGACGAAATTAACTTCACATCAAAAAGATTTATTGCGTGAATTTGCAGGGCAAGAAGAGCAGGATGATAGCTTATTCAGAAAGCTTAAACGTGCTTTCAAAGGGGAATAATGGAAATAAAAAATGGAGTTGGTAAATTGTGAAATGGTCAGAAATTAGTATTCATACAACAGAAGAAGCAGTAGAAGCTGTCTCTCATATTTTGCATGAAGCAGGCGCTAGCGGGGTTGCGATTGAGGACCCAGCGGAGTTGACGAAAGAGCGCAAGCAACAATACGGTGAGATTTATGCACTTAACCCAGATGAATATCCAAGTGAGGGTGTTTTGGTAAAAGCATATTTCCCACAAACGGATTCTTTAAACGAAACGGTTGCAGGTGTAAAATCATCTATTGATGCACTACCATCTTTCGACATCGAAATTGGTAAAGGAACTATTACAATTAATGAAGTCGATGAGGAAGATTGGGCTACTGCTTGGAAGAAGTATTATCATCCAGTTCAAATTTCTGATACATTCACAATTGTGCCGACGTGGGAAGAGTATACACCGTCTTCTCCAGATGAAAAAATTATTGAATTAGATCCAGGTATGGCGTTTGGTACAGGGACACATCCAACAACGACGATGTGTATTCGTGCGTTAGAAAAAACGGTTCAGCCAGGTGATACTGTGATTGATGTGGGGACAGGTTCGGGGGTACTTAGTATTGCTGCGGCAAAATTAGGTGCGGCTTCTGTTCAAGCGTATGATTTAGACCCAGTTGCAGTTGAAAGTGCAGAAATGAATGTGCGCTTAAATAAAACAGATGACATTGTCAATGTTGGACAGAATAGTCTATTAGAAGGTATTGAAGGTCCGGTTGATTTAATCGTAGCAAATTTACTAGCGGAAATCATTCTTCTATTCCCTGAAGATGCAGCGAGAGTTGTGAAGCCAGGTGGATTATTTATTACATCTGGTATTATTGGGGCGAAAGAAAAAGTAATTTCTGAAGCGTTAGAAACAGCTGGATTTTCAATTGAAGAAGTACTTCGAATGGAAGATTGGGTAGCAATTATTGCACGAAATGCGTAATATAGATTTTAGTCTATAAAGAACAGGGGAGTCTCTCACCGTATAAGGTGAGGGACTTACCGTTTGTTATATGAAAATGATAACGTTTCGTTCTTTTCGTAAGTGTTGACTTACGAAAGGAACGAAACTCTACTAAGGTGATTATATGCAACGTTATTTTGTAGAAGAGAAATATGTAAATGAGACAAGTATTCGCATAATGGGTGATGATGTCCATCATATCGCAAGAGTGATGCGTATGTCAGCTGGTGACCACATTTATTGCTGTGTAAATGGTAAAACAGCAGAGTGTTCAATTGCTGAAATTACCAGTGAATTTGTGGATACCACTATTGTAGAATGGGTAGAGGCGTCAAGCGAACTTCCCGTGTTCGTGACGATTGCAAGTGGACTGCCGAAAGGAGACAAGCTAGAGTTAATTTTTCAAAAAGGAACTGAGCTTGGGGCAGCTGCATTTTTACCATTTCAAGCATCTCGATCTATTGTAAAGTGGGATGCGAAAAAAGCAGATAAAAAAGTTGAGCGTTTGAAAAAAATTGTAAAAGAAGCTGCGGAACAATCGCATAGAAGTGAAATTCCAGAAGTACACGTTCCCTCATCATTTAAACAACTGCTGTCGATGAGTAGCGAGTATGATGTTTGTCTTGTTGCGTATGAAGAAGAAGCGAAACAAGGTGAGAAATCTAATTTTGCGAAAGCTTTAGCGACGATTAAACCAGGCCAAAAGCTGCTGATTGTATTTGGACCAGAAGGCGGTTTAGCGGAGGAAGAGATAACCGCACTTCGTGAACATAAATTTGTACCATGTAGTTTAGGACCAAGAATTTTAAGAACAGAAACGGCTCCGCTTTATGCGTTAAGTGCCGCTTCTTATCATTTTGAATTGATGGGGTGATAATCAATGGCAACTGTTGCGTTCCACACGTTAGGTTGTAAAGTAAACCACTATGAAACAGAAGCGATTTGGCAATTGTTTAAACAAGGTGGTTATGAAAGAACTGAATATGAAAAAAAATCTGATGTATACGTTATTAACACATGTACAGTAACGAATACTGGAGATAAAAAAAGCCGTCAAGTAATTAGACGTGCTGTACGTCAAAATCCAGATGCGGTAATTTGTGTAACGGGATGTTATGCACAAACCTCTCCAGCGGAAATTATGGCGATTCCAGGTGTAGATATTGTTGTTGGTACGCAAGATCGTGAGAAGATGTTAGGATACATCGAAGAATTCCGTAAAGAGCGTCAACCAATTAATGCTGTCCGCAATATTATGAAAACACGTGTATATGAAGAGCTCGATGTACCATATTTCACGGACCGTACACGTGCATCTTTAAAAATACAAGAAGGTTGTAATAACTTCTGTACATTTTGCATCATTCCTTGGGCGCGTGGTTTAATGCGTTCTCGTGATGGAAAAGAAGTTATTAAACAAGCGCAGCAATTAGTAGATGCGGGCTATAAAGAAATCGTATTAACAGGTATTCATACAGGTGGGTACGGTGAAGATATAAAAGAGTATAACTTAGCTGGATTACTGCGCGATATGGAAGCGGAAGTAGGCGGATTGAAACGCCTTCGTATTTCTTCTATTGAGGCGAGTCAAATTTCTGATGAAGTAATTGAAGTGTTAGATAAATCAGAAGTAGTTGTACGTCATTTGCATATTCCATTACAGTCAGGATCTAATACTGTATTGAAACGTATGCGCCGTAAGTATACGATGGAATTTTTCCAAGAGCGTTTAGATCGTTTGAAAGAAGCGTTACCAGGTCTTGCGATTACATCAGACGTAATTGTTGGATTCCCAGGCGAAACAGAAGAGGAATTCATGGAAACGTACAATTTCATTAAAGAGAATCGTTTCTCTGAATTACACGTTTTCCCTTATTCGAAACGTACAGGTACTCCAGCAGCACGTATGGAAGATCAAGTTCCTGAAGACGTGAAGAACGATCGTGTTCACCGTCTAATTGAGCTATCAAATCAATTAGCGAAAGAGTATGCTTCTAGATTTGAAGGTGAAGTACTTGAAATCATTCCGGAAGAGACATTTAAAGATGGTGACCGTGAAGGTTTATATGTAGGTTATACAGATAACTACTTAAAAATTGTGTTTGAAGGATCTGAAGAATTGATTGGTAAGCTAGTAAAAGTGAAAATTACAAAAGCTGGTTATCCATATAACGAAGCGCAGTTTGTTCGTGTTCTTGAAGATGATGTAAAAAAAGAATCAGCAAGCGCATAAAATGAAACTTTAATCAGTGGGGGATTTTGTTCATTCACGCTGATTATCAGCCTGACCCCACCTAAGTTCTTTGCTTTCGCTGAATTTTGAGGTGGGGGTCTTACTGTCCTGGCAAATAGCGGGATAAAAAGCATGCAAACGGAAACAATTTGCATGCTTTCTTTTTTTTTTTGGAGAAGTTAAGTACTGAAAAGGCAGGTACGTTGAATGAGTAGTTATTTAATGCTTTCTTGTATTAAAAAAGGTGTAATGATAAAAAATATAGTTGTCTTCAGGGGAAAAGGATAATAGCTATCTACATAGCTTTTGAACAGGTAAGGGCATCTATTCTTCTTTTATTCTGCCAAATAGTTGACCTGAAGTGATAAAATGTATTATAATCGTAAAAGACATGCTGAAGAAGGGTTTCTTTTTGCATGCTGAAATTAGTATGTAAGTGTGATGTTTCGGAGGGAGGGAAAGAGAATGTCAAAAACAGTCGTTCGTAAAAACGAGTCTTTGGAGGATGCACTTCGCCGTTTTAAAAGATCGGTTTCTAAAACTGGTACACTTGCTGAAGCAAGAAAGCGCGAGTTTTATGAAAAGCCAAGTGTAAAACGTAAGAAGAAATCTGAAGCGGCAAGAAAGCGTAAGTTCTAAGAGAGGGTGTAAGTTATGAGTCTTCTCGGTCGTTTAAACGATGATATGAAACAAGCGATGAAGAATAAACAAAAAGAAAAATTAACCGTTATTCGTATGGTTAAGGCTGCTTTACAAAATGAAGGTATTAAACTGCAACATACTCTTACTGAAGAAGAGGAATTAACAGTTTTAGCTCGTGAAGTAAAACAGTATAAGGACTCCCTCCTTGAATTTAAAAAAGCTGGTCGTGAAGACCTTGTTGATAAACTGCAAAGTGAAATTCAGATTTTAAGCGCATATTTGCCGGAGCAATTAACGGAAGAAGAACTAGCGGATATAATTAAGCAAGTTATTTCTGAAGTTGGTGCTACATCTAAAGCAGATATGGGTAAAGTGATGACTGCTGTTATGCCGAAAGTAAAAGGTAAAACAGACGGATCACTTGTGAATAAGCTGGTTATCCAGCTATTAGCATAAAAAAGCGTCTCATTTCGTATGAGACGTTTTTTTATGCTTTTTTCAGTTTGGACGTGATATTACAAGCTCTTTTTTCATACATATGGGATGAGAGGGGGTCTTTTGAGATGAAAAAAATAGAACAAATGAAGAATTGGTTAACGAAGCAAATAGACCTGCCAGTGGATGTGTTAATGGATCTACCTCGGATTACGCTTGTTGGGCAAGTACATATCTATATAGAAAATCATCGAGGATTATTAGTGTTTTCAGATAAAGAGGTAAGATTGCTATTGAAACATGGTCAATTATTAATTAAAGGTCAATCCTTTGTTATTAAAACAATCCTTCCAGAAGAACTGTTGCTTGAAGGGATTATTGAACAAGTGACGTTTTTAGAAAATGAAAAGAAAGAGGAGTGAGGAGAAACTTCCGTTTGTGGAGTTTTTCTTCGTTACCTTGTATTAACAGGCGGTAACGTTCTGGCCTCAATATTCGGTTCGTACAAAGAGGATAGGTGGGAATTGAGTTCCACGTAAAAAATTGGCTCGTGAAGGTTAATAATTAGTGAGGATCAAGGAATCTGCTAATTAAAATTTTAGTACGAGCTAGTTTGATAATCGAATTGAAAAGTAGTGTATCTACTTTTAGAAAGGTAGTGGAGATAGTCGATGAAAAATAAATGGTTTATAAAATGGCTTGGGTATGTAAAGGTGCGAATTGAAGGTAGAGGAGCGGAACGCTTTGTTAACGAGTGTGTGCGGAAGAAATTACTCGTTTGGGATGTAAAGAAGATAGCTGATGAAACGTTAGTTTTTTGTATGTTATTACGAGATGTGAAAAAGATAAAACCAATTTATAGAAAAAATGAATGTAAATTATATTTTATTGGACGTTACGGTTTTCCTTTTTGGAATAAGCGTGTAATTAAAAATAGTGGATTTTTAATTGGGTTTTTAATATTTTTTTTCGGAATGATCGCATTGTCAAATATGGTGTGGAAAATTGAAATTACAGGAGCAAAACCTGAAACAGAATATATATTGATGAAAGAATTGGACAAAATGGGTATAAAAAAAGGTAAATTACAATTCCAAATGCCGAGTGTAGAAGATGTTCAACGTCATTTGACAGACAATATTAATGCGATTACTTGGGCGGGATTAGAAATAAGAGGGACAACATATCATTTTAAGATTGTTGAAAAAAATGAACCGAAAAAAGAAAGTGAACAACAGCCACAAAACTTAGTAGCAAAAAAAGAAGGGATTATTACAAAAACATTTGTGGAAGTTGGGAAGCCGGTTGTCATGAAAAATGACCATGTAGAAAAGGGGCAACTTCTCGTATCCGGGATGTATGGTAATGAGGAGAATCCGACAGTTGTTTCGGCTAAAGGGATTGTATATGGAGAAACGTGGTATAAATCTGAGGTGGATGTTCCGTTAAAGACACAATTTCAAGTGTATACTGGTAATTCATACAATGAACATTTCCTTAAATTTGGGAGTACTAAAATAAAAATATGGGGATTTCTAAAGGATAAGTATAAGCGCTCTCGTACTGAAAGTGTAAAACATGATGTGAAATTATTTGGATTTACATTACCAATTGCATACGAGAAAGATATTGTACGAGAAGAGGAAGAAGCGAACCGAGAATATACCGAAAAACAAGCAATGAAAGTAGCGAAAGAGATGGCAGAAAAAGAACTGAAGAAAAAATTGGATGAACATGCTATGATTGTAAGTGATAACATTTTGAGTAAAGAGGTTGAGGCGGATCACCTAAAGGTCACATTACATTATACAGTGATTGAAAATATTGCAGAGCCACAACCAATATCTGAATCCGATATTCAAGGAGACTGAGTAATGGCAGAACAATTAGTAGAAATGAACCAACAATTGGAAAATCCCAACGAAGCAATCGCTCTTTTTGGGGTAAATGATGCTCATTTAAAAGTAATTGAACGAGAACTTAGTGTATCGATTGTGACTAGAGGAGAATCTGTTCGTGTATCTGGGGCAGATGAAACTGTGGTGCTCGTAGAAAAAATTTTACAACAGTTACTTGTTGTTATCCGTAAAGGTGTATCAATTTCGGAAAGAGATGTTGCGTATGCGATTCAGCTTGGGCAACAAGGGAAAATTGCTCAATTCGAAGAATTATATGAAGAGGAAATTTTTAAAACGGCAAAAGGTAAATCCATTCGTGTGAAAACGATGGGGCAAAGACGATATATTCATGCAATGAAAAAGAATGATATTGTATTTGGGATAGGACCTGCTGGGACAGGAAAAACATACTTAGCCGTAGTAATGGCTGTGAGAGCTTTAAAGCAAGGGTATGTAAAGAAAATTATTTTAACAAGACCTGCTGTAGAAGCTGGAGAGAGCTTAGGGTTTTTACCAGGTGATTTGAAAGAAAAAGTAGATCCGTATTTACGTCCACTATATGATGCGTTACATGATATTCTTGGACAAGAATATACACAACGTATGATGGAACGTGGTGTAATTGAAATTGCACCTCTTGCTTATATGAGAGGGCGTACTCTTGATGATTCATTTGTTATATTAGATGAGGCGCAAAATACAACTGGTGTTCAAATAAAAATGTTTTTAACACGATTAGGTTTTAGTTCTAAAATGGTTATTACGGGGGATCCCTCACAGGTAGACTTGCCAAAAGGGGTAAAGTCAGGTCTTTCTATTGCTGCTAATATTTTATCTGGTGTATCAGGTCTTTCGTTCATAACACTGGAACAAACAGACGTTGTGAGACACCCATTAGTGCAACGTATTATTGAGGCATATGATAAAATGGAATGATCCTATTTGTCAGGATCATTTCTTTTTGTATGATAAGGTTGGCGAATGACATATTTTTTACTATCATTAAAGACGAGGGAAATAAACTATAGGTGATAGTGGATAAAAATGTTGTCCAAAAAGTATCGTTACCTAGAAGAAATGAAAGCTATAAATAGTTTCACTTTATTTCTGGAGAGGAGAAGGTATTGAAATCATGTCAAGATCTCAAGAAATTTCTAAGTGGTTTCGTAATTTACAACATTCGAAAAAACTAAGTTGGATTTCTTACGTTTTATTAGGGGCAGTGCTGTTTTTTGCACTTATGAATAATGTAAAACCAGAGCAATTAGATGTTACAACATATTCTATTGCGAAAAAAACAATCCATTCTCCTATTAAAATTGAAGATAAAGTTACAACGGACAAAAAGAAAAAAGAAGCCGCTACAAAAGTTGAAGATCAATATACATATAAAAGTGAGTATAAACAAAATAAAGTGGATATTGTGAATGACGTCTTTGCTAAAGTAGATGAAGTGATACAAGAGATTAAAGCGGTTGGACCGGATGAGCAAAAAAAGATTACTGATGCTGAAAAAGTGGACAAGTTGAAAAAAAAATTGCCTACTGATTTAACGAAAGAATTATCTGATTCAAACTTACTAAACTTAATTAATGCGGATTCGAACCAATTAGTATTAGCGAAAGATGCAACAGTTACAGCTATTAATAGTATCATGACTGAGCATGTTAAAATGGATGAATTGAAGGATGCGAAGGAACGATATGTAAGTGAGATGAATAGTGTTAATGTTGATAATGGTTTAAAGGAATCTATTAAGGCGTTAGGGAAATATGCGATTTCTGCAAACTATTTTTATGATCCGACCTTAACAAAAGAGAAGAGAAAAGCGGAAGAAGATTTAGTTCCACCTGTTTATATTCTTCAAGGGCAAGTCCTTGTTAGAGAAGGTGAAACGATTTCAAGTGATATGTACAATCAGTTGAAATTAGTTGGCCTGTTAGAAAAAGGGAACAGTTTTCAACCCTATGTTGGGTTAGCGGTACTCATTGGTGTGCTATTGTACTTTATGCATAAGCAGTTTGAAGTGTTTTTACAGCGGAAAAGAGAAGATAGGCCGTATGTCTTAGCGTATATTACAATTTTGTCTATCACGATTGTTTTAATGAAAATCATTAGTTTGTTTCAAAAGCTTGAGTATGCAGGAATCGCGTATGTTGTTCCAGTTGCAATGGGAACAATACTTGTAAAATTAATGATTGGTGATCGATTTGTATTTTTAACGAGTATGATCTTTTCTGTATGCGGAAGTATTATGTTTAATGAAGGTGTAACGAGTACACTGAATTATAGTGTGGGGATTTATGTTTTATTAAGTTCATTATCAGTTAGTATTTTCTTGAGAGAAAAAAATCGTCGTACGATGATTTTACAAGCTGGTATACTCGTTTCTGTATTAAATGTAGTCGTATTAGCGGCTTTGCTATTATTACGTAACGGGAATTTTTCGCCTCTTGAAATTGGGGTGCAATTATTAATGGCTGCTGTTTCGGGTATTATCTCTTCTGTTCTAGCTATGGGGATTTTACCGTATTTAGAAAGTGGTCTTGGGATTGTATCGAGTATGAAATTGATGGAACTTTCAAGTCCGAATCACCCGCTTTTGCGTAAAATTTTATTAGAAGCACCAGGTACATATCACCATAGTGTAATGGTAGCTAATCTCTCAGAAGCTGCTTGTGAAGCAGTTGGAGCAAATGGAGTATTAGCACGTGTAGGGGCGTATTATCATGATGTAGGGAAAACGGTACAACCACAGTTTTTTATTGAAAACCAAATGGGTATTGAAAACCCGCATGATAGATTAGACCCTGTAACGAGCAAAGATATTATAATTGCTCATGTAACCGATGGGGTGAGAATGTTAGAAGAACACCATATACCTCAAGAAATTATCGACATTGCTGGTCAGCATCATGGTACAACGTTACTTAAATATTTTTATTATAATGCGATTAAAGAAGATAAAGAGAAATATACGGAGGAAATGTTCCGCTATCCAGGATCAAAAGCAACTTCTAAAGAGTCGGCGATCGTTGGTATTGCTGATAGTGTGGAAGCGGCGGTACGTTCGATGAACCATCCAACACCAGATCAGATTAATAATTTAGTGCAAAGTATTATTAAAGATCGCCTGCAAGATGGTCAATTTAGTGAATGTGATTTGACATTTAAGGAACTACAAATCGTTGGAAAAACGTTATGTGAAACGTTAAATGGTATTTTCCATTCCCGTATTACATATCCGGAACCGCCGGAAGAAAAGGAGAAAGAATGAGTTTATTAATTGATTTTATTGATGAAACAGAAGAAGTGAAAGACGAATATATAAGTTTGATTCGAGGTTTAGTAGAGAAAGCAGCCCAAATGGAGAACATAGAAGAAGGTGCAGAATTATCGGTTACATTTGTAGATAATGAACGTATTCGTGAAATAAACCGTGATTACCGAGATAAGGATCAGCCTACGGACGTTATTTCTTTTGCTATGGAAGAAATGGGAGAAGGCGAAATGGAAATTGTCGGTGCAGAGATGCCGCGTATGTTAGGAGATCTTATTATTTCTATTCCAAGAGCAAAAGAACAAGCTGAAGAATATGGACATTCTTTTGATCGAGAACTTGGGTTTTTAGCACTACATGGCTTTTTGCATTTGCTTGGTTATGATCATATGACAGAAGAAGATGAGAAAGAAATGTTTGGAAGACAAAAAGAAATTTTAGAGGCCTTTGGATTAGGACGATGAAAACAGGAAAACTTTTAGATAGTTTTGGATATGCTATAGCTGGTATATACTTTTGTCTTCGTCATGAACGAAATATGAAAATTCATTATTTAGCCGCAGTCATCGTTATATGCTGCGGCTTTTATTTCCATATTACAACAATGGAATGGATTGTCGTACTTATTGTGATAGGGATTGTAATGAGTTTAGAGATGGTGAATACGGCTATTGAAAAAACAGTAGACTTAGCAACCACCGATATTCATCCGGTTGCAAAAATTGCAAAGGATGTTGCAGCAGGGGCAGTTTTATTATTTGCAATTATAGCTGCTGTAATTGGTGCTATTATCTTTTTACCGTATATGGTATAGTTGCATTCCGAAGCTTTTATTAAGCTTTGGGAGCGCCGTGAAGGCCTTTAATGAAAGAGTGTATCTATTCACATCTATGAACGGAAAGGATGCGGGAATATGAATAGCAAACAATTAATTCAAGAAGCAACCGAAGCGCGTAAACGAGCGTACGTACCATATTCTAAATTTCAAGTAGGTGCAGCTTTACTAACTCAGGATGGAAAAATATATCGTGGATGTAATGTTGAAAATGCATCATATGGTTTATGTAACTGTGCAGAACGAACAGCTTTATTTAAGGCAATTTCTGAAGGGGATAACGAGTTTGTAGCTATTGCAGTCGTAGCGGATACAAAGCGTCCAGTACCTCCTTGTGGAGCATGTCGACAAGTTATGATAGAATTATGTAAACAGGATACGAAAGTATACCTATCAAACTTACATGGTGATGTTCAAGAGACAACAGTCGGAGAATTGTTACCAGGAGCATTTTTAGCGGAGGATTTACATGAATAGAAAAGGTTATAAATCAGGTTTTGTCTCTATTATTGGCAGACCGAATGTTGGGAAATCTACATTTTTAAATCGTATTATTGGCCAAAAAATTGCCATTATGAGCGATAAGCCACAAACAACTCGTAATAAAATTCAAGGTGTATATACAGAAAATGATTCACAAGTAGTTTTCATTGATACACCAGGAATACATAAACCTAAACATAAACTAGGCGATTTCATGGTGAAGATGGCTCAAACGACATTAAAAGAAGTTGATATTGTTTTGTTTATGGTCAATGCAACTGAAGGATATGGTCGTGGTGAGGAATTTATTATTGAGAAATTACAAGAAACGAAACAACCGGTATTTTTGGTAATTAATAAAATTGACCAACTTCATCCAGAGCAATTGCTGGAGTTGATTGATCAATATCGTAAATTATATGAGTTCGCGGAGATTGTGCCAATTTCTGCATTGGACGGTAATAACGTTGAAGCGTTAATCGGAGCAATTAAAAAGTATTTACCAGAAGGACCGCAATATTACCCGGATAATCAAGTAACGGATCATCCAGAGCGATTTATTATTTCAGAGCTTATTCGTGAAAAAGTATTACATTTAACACGTGAAGAAGTACCGCATTCTGTAGCGGTTGTTATTGATGCAATTCAAAAGCGTGAGGGCGGAGCGGTTTATATAAACGCAACGATTGTTGTTGAACGTGCATCACAAAAAGGAATTATTATAGGTAAGCAAGGGAAGATGTTAAAAGAAGTCGGTAAGAGAGCTCGTTTTGACATTGAAGCACTTCTTGGTTCTAAAGTATTTTTAGAAGTATGGGTGAAAGTGCAAAAAGATTGGCGTAATAAGATGTCACAGCTTCGTGACCTTGGTTTCCGTGAAGACGAGTATTAATATGAAGTAAAGTTGTGATCAGTGGATGTTTTGTTCATCCGCTGATTATTGGTTTTTATGAACCTTGATAAATTAGGAAAAATTTTTCTCACATGAAAATGAACAAAATGGGTCAACTTAATAACAACAAAAGAAATTGGTTTATAGGCTACGCTTATTGAGAAAGGTGGATTCTTATGCTAGATTTTACCTGGAAGTTTTTCTCCAAAACAGGAAGCATTGAAACGTATTTGCTTTTGAAAGAAATGGAAAAAGACGTAAACGATGAGATGGATCAACATGAAGAGGAGTTAGCGCATCTAGACTCTCCAATTTCTTGACCCGTTTTGTTCAAACCTTGGATGGTGACGAACATGTTTCAAAAAGTTGAGGGCATTGTTATCCGTACGACAGATTACGGAGAAACAAATAAGATTGTTACAATATACTCGCGGGAATTTGGTAAGGTAAGTGCAATGGCAAGAGGGGCGAAAAAGCCGAAGAGTCGGTTAGCAGCTATTTCGCAACTTATGACACATGGTCATTTTCTTATTCAAATGGGATCTGGACTTGGAACTTTGCAACAAGGCGAGATTATTTCATCTATGAAAGAAATTCGCGAGGATATATTTTTAACTGCTTATGCATCATTTATTATTGAATTAACCGATAAAGCAACAGAAGATAAGAAGCATAATCCGTATTTATTTGAAATGTTATATCAAACGTTGCATTATATGTGTGAGGGTGTTGATCCAGAAGTATTATCATTAATTTATCAAACGAAAATGCTTCCGGTATTAGGGATGCGCCCGTACTTTGATACATGTGCTATTTGTCATCAAGAAACAGATTTTGTCGCCTTCTCTGTCCGGGAAGGCGGTTTTCTGTGCTCGCGTCATGCGGAGCAAGATCCGTATCGTATTCCGGTGGGAGAGGCTGTTCATAAATTATTACGTCTCTTTTTTCACTTTGATTTACACCGGCTCGGTAATGTATCGGTGAAGGATAGTACAAAAAAACAAATGCGCACAGTATTGAATACATATTATGACGAATATTGTGGGATTTATTTGAAAACAAGGCGTTTCTTGGAACAACTTGATAAGTTTCAAATATAAAAAGGGCCGTATACGGTCCTTTTTACATACTTTCTTTTTCGAATAGCATATTTAGTATATAATATTTAAGAGATAGTATAACTTTTTTCGTTGTGCATTAAAGGTGGTGATTATCATAGAGCTGAATAAACGGCAAGAGCATATCATTCAGATTGTAAAAGATCACGGTCCTATTACAGGGGAGTCAATTGCTGGGCAATTGGGTTTAACACGTGCAACGCTAAGACCAGACTTAGCAATTTTAACGATGGCTGGTTATTTAGAAGCGCGTCCACGTGTAGGTTATTTTTATACGGGTAAAACCGGGGGACAGCTATTATCTGAAGCTGTTAAGAAAATTAAAGTGCAAGATTATCAATCTAGACCGGCTGTAATTGATAAAAATGTATCAGTATACGATGCAATCTGTACTATGTTTCTAGAGGACGTTGGTACATTATTTGTTGTAGATCAAGCTACTTTATTAGTTGGCGTTGTATCTCGTAAAGATTTATTACGAGCTAGCTTAGGAAAGCAGGATTTAACCTCTCTTCCGGTTAATATTATCATGACAAGGATGCCAAACATTGCGATGTGTCGCAGGGAGGATTCTTTATATGATATTGCGATGGAATTAATAGAAAGACAGATTGATGCGATGCCGGTTGTGAAGGATACGAAACAAGGTTTAGAAGTGATTGGACGAATTACAAAAACAAATATTACACGTGCGTTTGTAAATTTAGTAAATAACGAATAAGTGTAATTTGTTTAAAGTGAGGTAATGTAATGGATAATAAAATCGTATATGTCGTATCTGACTCTGTAGGAGAAACGGCTGATTTGGTTGTTAGAGCGGCAATGGGACAGTTCCCATTCGCTCCTGATATTAGGCGTGTACCGTATGTAGAAGATACAGGGACATTAAAAGAAGTAATCTCGATTGCCAAGAGCAATCAAGCGCTTATTTGTTTTACGTTAGTAAAGCCTGATATGCGTCAATATTTATTGACAGAAGCGGCAAAAGAAGGAGTAGAGGCATACGATATTATCGGACCTCTTATCGATCAAATTGAAGAAATTACAGGGCAAGTACCAAGGTATGAGCCAGGTGTCGTTCGAAGATTAGATGAAGAGTACTTTAAAAAAATTGAAGCGATTGAATTTGCAGTTAAGTATGATGATGGTAGGGATGCACGTGGTATTTTAAAAGCTGATATCGTGTTGATTGGAATTTCACGTACATCAAAAACACCACTTTCACAATATTTAGCGCATAACAAACGTTTGAAAGTTGCTAATGTACCACTTGTACCGGAAGTGGATCCGCCTGAGGAATTATATCAAGTGGCAAAAGAGAAATGTTTCGGTTTGAAAATTATACCAGATAAGTTAAATCATATTCGAAAAGAACGATTGAAATCACTTGGATTAAGTGATGGAGCAACATATGCAAATATTAATCGTATTCAAGAAGAAATTGATCATTTTGAGGAAGTAATTAGTAAAATAAATTGTCAAGTGATTGATGTATCAAATAAGGCAATTGAAGAAACAGCAAATATTATTGTGAATGCAGTGCAAAACCAAAAAATGTTTTAGCACATTTACCAAAGGTGAATGTGCTTTTTTCGCTCGTGAGAAGGCGTTAGAGGAAGATGCGAAGTAGAGCATGAACTTTTGGCTTAGTAATAGAATATAGCGGAATGGTTATACTTATATTCTTCTGTTTTTTAATTATGCTAAAGGAACGATTTCGTTATCTTTAAGTGTAAGATGAAAATTAAAGGGATATGTAGCGTAGTTGAAGAAAATATATTATAATAAAAAATTGTGATAAAAACCTATATTTTACGTTTAGACTTTAATTTTTCAGAATAAACTAGGGATAGGATTTTCGAAAAAGACATGTATTTACGTTAAATCGACAAAATCTAGACAAGAAAACGCACATTATGGAAGGATTCACAGAAGGGATGTAGAATACAGAAATATGCAAAACATCAGATAAGATATTATTTGATGCAGATGCGTATCCCGTGAAGAATGCAATTGTGCAAGTTGGAACAAAATTTTATGTCGAAATTTTGTTTGTCGTATCCTATGCTCATCGTTCAAGAAAACAGCAAGGTAATTGGGTCTATGTAGATTCTGAGCAAGATGAAGTTGACTGTTATATTTATTAACATGCAAAAGCTACAGATCTCATGATCATACAGGCTATAGTGCTTCTTGCTAGTCTTCTTGTGAAAAAGGAGTATATGTATTGTCTCCAGGAGATACATTTGTAACAGATGAGCAAATGTATACAATTTTATATAGTAGTATGTATCTGCGAATTTACGCAGACTGGGGACTTATACGAAAGGTCCAAAATCGTTTACACAATGTGATCGACAGTACTTTCTAACAAATTTAGAAAAATATTGTCGAATTATAAAGGAATCTTTTAATTTATATCGAATACAAAATACGACACGGAGATGGAGTTATGGGGAACAGAATTCCTGAAGAAGTTGTTGAACAGATTCGGACATCATCCGATATTGTAGAAGTGATTGGTGAGTATGTTCAACTTAGAAAGCAGGGGCGTAACTATTTCGGCCTTTGTCCATTTCATGGTGAGAATTCTCCTTCATTCTCTGTTTCATCTGATAAGCAAATTTTTCATTGTTTCGGATGTGGAGAAGGTGGAAATGTATTTTCTTTTCTTATGAAAATGGAAGGACTTGCTTTCACAGAGGCTGTTCAAAAGCTTGGCGAAAGAAATGGAATTGCAGTTGCAGAATATAAATCAGGGCAAGGACAACAACAACAAGAAGACATATCTGATGACACTGTCATCATGCAACAGGCTCATGAACTTTTGAAAAAGTATTATCATCATTTATTAGTAAATACAGAAGAAGGAAATGAAGCACTTTCATATTTATTAAAACGTGGTATTACAAAAGAGATGATTGAGAAATTTGAAATTGGTTATGCATCACAAGCTTGGGATGCAGCAACGAAAATTTTACAAAAAAGAGGTTTGTCGCTATCTAGTATGGAACAGGCTGGCCTTCTTGTAAGAAGTGAGAAGGATGGCAGTCATTATGACCGCTTCCGCGGAAGAGTTATGTTTCCGATTTATACTTTACAAGGTAAGGTGATAGCGTTTAGTGGAAGGGCATTAGGCGATGACACTCCGAAATATTTGAATAGTCCTGAAACACCGATTTTTTACAAAAGTAAGCTGTTGTATAATTTCCACCAAGCAAGGCCGTTTATTAGAAAACGTGGGCAGGTTGTCCTTTTTGAAGGTTATGCCGATGTACTAGCCGCGGTAAAAAGTGGTGTGGAAGAAGCTGTTGCGACAATGGGAACAGCTTTAACTGAAGAACAAGCGAAACTTCTGCGACGTAACGTTGAAACTGTTGTTCTTTGCTATGATGGTGATAAAGCAGGGCGAGAAGCGACGATGAAAGCAGGGCAATTACTATTGCAAGTTGGTTGCCAAGTGAAAGTTACATCCTTGCCAGATAAGCTTGACCCTGATGAATATGTGCAACAATATGGGACAACCGCTTTTGAAAATCTTGTGAAATCAAGTATAAGTTTTGTTGGTTTCAAAATAAATTATTTGCGTTTAGGGAAAAATTTGCAAGATGAGTCTGGCAAAGAAGAATATGTAAAAAGTGTTTTAAAAGAGTTATCATTGCTACAGGATGCGATGCAGGCGGAATCATATTTAAAATCATTATCGCAAGAATTTTCGTATTCAATGGAAACACTTTTGAATCAATTGCACCAATATCGCAAAGAACAAAAGGTACAGCAAAAACAAATAAAGCAGGTTTCTAAGCCATCTCAAATTGTTCAAACGAAACCGAAATTAACAGGTTTTGAAAGGGCAGAAAGAGAAATTATTTACCATATGTTGCAAAGTGCAGAAGTGACAGTGCGTATGGAACCTCATATAGAAGATTTTTATACAGAAGAACATAAAGGGATTTTATATGAACTATACGCATATTATGAAAAGGGAAATGAACCTTCAGTCGGAACATTTTTAAGTTGGCTCTCTGATGAAAAGTTGAAAAATATTATTACTGATATTTCGACGGATGAATTTATTAATCCAGAGTACACAGAAGAAGCGTTACAAGGTCATTTGGAGGCGCTAAGACGCCATAAAGAAAAACTTGAAAAGATGGAAATTATCTTTAAAGTAAAACAAATGGAAAAAACAAATCCTGTAGAGGCTGCTAAATATTATGTGGCATATTTACAAAGTCAAAAAGCAAGAAAATAGCTTTTTCGATAAAGTTTTAGTATAATGAATGTTTGTATCTCGCGTAAGGAGGGGAACAGATGGCTGATAAACCAGCTCGTTCTAAACAAATTGAAACTGAAATGACCCTTGAGCAAGTGAAAGAACAACTCACTGAGCTCGGAAAAAAACGTGGCGTTCTTACATATGAAGAGATTGCAGAACGCATGAATGGATTTGAAATTGAATCCGATCAAATGGATGAATACTATGAATATTTAGGTGAACAAGGGATTGACTTAGTTGGTGACAATGACAACGACGAAGGTCCTAATAATCGTCAAATTACAAAAACGGAAGAAGAATTTGACCTTAATGATTTAAGTGTGCCGCCAGGTGTGAAAATCAATGACCCTGTTCGTATGTACTTAAAAGAAATTGGTCGTGTAGACTTACTATCTGCTGAAGAAGAAATTCGACTTGCGACACGTATTGAAGAAGGCGATGAAGAAGCAAAACGCCGTCTTGCAGAAGCAAACTTACGTCTTGTAGTAAGTATTGCAAAGCGCTACGTGGGCCGTGGTATGCTTTTCTTAGACTTAATCCAAGAAGGAAATATGGGTCTAATTAAGGCAGTTGAAAAGTTCGACTACCGTAAAGGTTTTAAATTTAGTACGTATGCAACTTGGTGGATTCGCCAAGCTATTACACGTGCGATTGCAGACCAAGCGCGAACAATTCGTATTCCAGTTCATATGGTTGAAACAATTAATAAGTTAATCCGTGTACAACGTCAATTATTACAAGATCTAGGACGCGAACCATCTCCTGAAGAGATTGGTGAAGAAATGGATCTTGCTCCAGAAAAAGTACGCGAAATCTTAAAGATTGCACAGGAGCCAGTTTCTCTTGAAACACCAATTGGTGAAGAAGACGACTCCCATTTAGGTGACTTTATCGAAGACCAAGAAGCAACATCGCCTGCGGACCATGCAGCGTATGAATTGCTAAAAGAACAATTAGAAGATGTGTTAGATACACTAACAGATCGTGAAGAAAATGTTCTGCGTCTTCGTTTTGGTTTAGATGATGGACGAACTCGTACGCTTGAAGAAGTTGGGAAAGTATTCGGCGTAACGAGAGAACGTATTCGTCAAATTGAAGCGAAAGCACTTCGCAAATTAAGACATCCAAGCCGTAGTAAGCGTCTTAAGGATTTCTTAGAATAGGCTACCTTTAAGTTTACTTCACTTTTGTGAAGTAAACTTTTTTGTTTTGTTAATTTTTGTTAAAATTTAGCTATCGGCAACGATTACAATTTCTTGTAATTTATTTTACAGAATTGTCTTTTGATTTGCAAATGCTCATTTTTCGATTTTTCGATTTATTTTGTTTATTATATACAAAATAATATGTAGAAAAGTAAAAAATATGATGAGAAACGTTAGTAATTATCGAAATAATATGCGATATAATAGTGAAAATCAATAAAATGAATTTACGGAATATTTTTAACAAGTAGTAGTTTGCTCTTTTCTGATAGGGCGTTTTCAAGTACAATATAAATGACTGAATCATCTAACTATTTAGCGGTATAGAGGGGGGAGAAGAGATATGAAACGTAATCCGTTGATTCCGTTCGCTCTTATTGCAGCATTAGGTATTATCGTTATGTTTGTATTTTCATTTCAGGGGCTAAATAAATCTAAAGAGTTAGCTGATGCAAAAAATGGTGGGAAACCAGCACAAACAGCATCAAAGCCAGAGGATATTGTAAAGCAAAGCTGTACGAGCTGTCATGGTGATCAGTTACAAGGAGCGGTAGGCCCTAATTTACAAAAAATTGGTGGGAAACTTTCAAAAGATGAAATTAAAGAAGTTATTTCAAAAGGAAAAGGAAATATGCCGCCAAATATAGTTCCAGCTGATCAAGCGGCAAAAGTAGCTGATTGGTTATCGAAGAAAAAATAAAGTATAGAAAAACAAGCCTTTTGCTTTTTGCAAAAGGCTTGTTTTTCTATACTATCTAAAATACGATTAGTAATAGAGAATTGAAGTATTGTTATGGACTTGCAACAACTACTATAAATTCATTATCATGGAGACAGACTGAGAAGAGAAGGAGTAATGGAAATACATGAATGAAGTAAAGCTTTCGAAACGATTAGAAGAAGTTGTGAGGGAGATTCCGGTAGGCTCTACAGTAGCTGATATTGGATCGGATCATGCGTATTTACCGTGTTATACAATTATAAATAATATTGCTACAAAAGCAGTTGCAGGAGAGGTTGTAGATGGACCATTTCGCTCTGCACAAGCAACTGTAGCTGAAAGTGGCTTACAAGATAAAGTAGACGTTCGTAAAGGGAATGGATTAGCTGTTATAGTGCCAGGAGAAGTAGATGTTATTACGATTGCTGGTATGGGTGGAGCGTTAATTCGTGACATTTTAGAAAGTGGTAAAGAAAAATTAGAAGGTGTAACACGTTTAATCTTACAGCCGAATATTGCAGCACACCATATCCGTGAATGGTTTATTGAAAATGGATGGGAGCTTATCCGTGAGAAAATTGTAATAGAAGACGGAAAGATTTACGAGATTTTAGTCGGAGAGCGAGGAGATACAGCAGTACCTTACTCTGAAAATAAACAAGCTGAATTGTTTATGGGTCCATTTTTAATAAAAGAAAAAAGTGAAGCTTTTGTTGAAAAGTGGGAAGGGGAATTGAAAAACTTCCAAAATATTTTAAAACAGTTAGAACGTGCAGCAGAGTCTGAAGAGACAAAAGCGAAGCGTGCAGAAGTAGAAGCGAAAATGAAAATGATAGGAGAGGTTTTATCATGAGTAAAATTCCGAATGGTCATGAAATTATTTCTTTGTTTGAAGGTATGTATCCGAAGCATTTAGCGATGGAAGGGGATAAGATTGGCTTACAGATTGGAGCGCTTAATAAACCTGTCCAGCACGTATTAATCGCGTTAGATGTAACTGAGGAAGTTGTGGACGAGGCGATCCAATTAGGAGCGAATATCATTATAGCGCACCATCCTTTAATCTTTAATCCATTAAAAGCGATTCATACAGATAAGGCGTACGGAAGAATTATTGAAACGTGTATTAAAAATGATATTGCGGTTTATGCCGCACATACAAATGTAGATATTGCTAAGGGCGGGGTAAATGATTTACTTGCTGATGCGTTAGGGTTACAAAATACAGAAGTATTAGCTCCTACATATGCAGAAGAAATGAAAAAAATTGTTGTATTTGTTCCAGTAACCCATGCAGAAGAAGTGCGCAAAGCTCTTGGAGATGCGGATGCAGGTCATATCGGTAATTATAGCCACTGTACGTTCGGTAGCGAAGGGGTAGGTACGTTTATCCCTCAAGAAGGTACAAATCCTTATATCGGAGAAACTGGGCAGTTAGAACGTGTGGAAGAGATACGTGTCGAAACGATTATTCCAGCTTCATTACAAAGAAAAGTTATTAAAGCGATGTTGGCAGCCCATCCATATGAAGAAGTGGCATATGATGTATATCCGCTTGATAATAAAGGTGAAACATTAGGTCTTGGTAAAATAGGGTATTTACAAGAAGAAATGACGCTTGAGCAGTTTGCTTTACATGTGAAACAATCATTACATGTAAAGGGTGCAAGAGTTGTTGGAAAGTTAGATGATAAGGTGCGTAAAGTAGCTGTACTTGGTGGTGACGGTAATAAATATATAAACCAAGCGAAATTTAAAGGAGCAGATGTATATGTAACAGGTGATATGTATTATCATGTTGCTCACGATGCGATGATGATTGGTTTAAATATAGTCGATCCAGGACATAACGTTGAAAAAGTAATGAAGCAAGGTGTACAAAAACAATTGCAAGAAAAAGTAGATGTGAAGAAATTCAATGTACACATTCACGCTTCGCAGTTACATACAGATCCATTCACATTTGTATAAGAAAAATAAAAACCGTTGCTCATGTAGGCAACGGTTTTTATTATTGTTCTTTTTTCACTTTTACACGAGGTAGTATCTTTTGAAGTGGTACTTTTCGAATTCTTTCCCATGTAGCTGGATTCATTGGGTCATATTGATCTAAGAAAGCAATAACTTCTTTTGTAATTGGCGTTGGAGTAGAAGCACCTGCTGTAACAGCTACGTTTTCTACACCTTGTAGCCATTCTAATTGGATTTCACTTACGTCTGCAACGCGGTATGCTGTCGTACCAGCGATTTCTTGTGATACTTGTGCTAAACGGTTTGAGTTGTTACTTTTCGGATCACCGACAACAATTGTTAAATCTGCAACATCAGCTTGTTTAGCGACAGCTTCTTGGCGAACTTGAGTTGCTAAACAAATTTCCTTGTGGAATTCTGCTGTTGGGAATTTTTTCTGAATGTCCTCCATTAAATGTTGAACATCCCATTGACTCATTGTTGTTTGATTCGTAACTAAAATTTTATCCGTTGGAATTTCTAGTGTTTTTAAATCATCAGCTTTTTCGATAAGATGAACGATATCAGGTGCGATACCAACTGCGCCTTCTGGTTCTGGATGATTTTTTTTGCCGATATAAATGACATGATATCCTTCAGCTTTCTTTGCTTCGATAAGGTCATGTGTTTTTGTAACATCTGGACAAGTTGCATCAATTGTCGTTAAACCTTTTTCTTTTGCACGTTGTTTAACTTCTGGAGAAACACCGTGTGCAGTGAAAATAACAGTACCAGAATCGATTTTATCTAAAATTTCTAATCGACTTGGACCGTCTAATGTAATGATGCCATCCTCTTCGAAAGCATCTGTGACATGCTTATTGTGAACAATCATACCTAAAATATAAATGGGTCTCGGTAATGATTTATCTAATGCGGCGTTACGTGCAATAACCATTGCGTCAACAACACCGTAGCAATAACCACGAGGGGAAATTTTAACAATCTTCATGTGAGTAATCCTCTCCTTCTAAACAAGGGATACTTTTGTGCATAGTCCATTACATTATAAAGGAGGAGTGGATAGAAAACAAAGGATTGTTACACATATAGTTTTGGTTTTGTTGCTGATTGTTGAACGGGTTCTTTCGGAACCTCTTTTTCTATTACCGGTTCAAGCACTATTTTTTTTCGTTTCCTTTTTGGAGGTGGAGGAGGTGGAGTTGCTACCTCAACCTGTTCTGTTGCATCTTCAGTTTGATTTTCTTCCGTACTTTTTCCAGAGGTGAGGATTTTAACAATGCTTGGTAGACTACGCATAATGGGACCGTACTGTTCGACAACAGGACCGACAGATTGCACGACTTGAGATACTTTTTCGATATTATTTATCATATTAGTTGGGTTCGAAATTAAATTTGAAAAAAAACTACCGATGCCGCTGCTAGATGCCGCTGCAGTTGTAGCTGACGCAGCACCACGTGTATCATTTGATTCATACATTTGAGGTGGTATCATCTGCTCTGGATATTGCTGCATGTATGGCTGATATTGTTGTGTATATTGTTGTGTATATTGTTGTTGGTATGGCTGTTGCTGTTGATATTGGGGCGGCGGTTGTTGGTGCATCATCGGTGGCCCTTCCATTTGTCGATAAGGAGGGACCATTTGCATGAAAGGTTCGGTTGGATCGTGTTTTTTAAAGAGTTTAGCAAGGAAACCTTTCTTTTTTTGAGCCATCGGTGGTAGTTGTGGAATCGGATATGGTGTGTAAGATTGTTGTCCTCGATTCGGATACATTTGTCTTATAGGGGATTTCGGAAACATGTGGGAAATCCTCCTTTCTTCAGTTAGGTATATACACATACAATATGCAATGGAAGGAAAGAAGGTTAGTTTTTGAGATAAAAACCTAAACTAAAGATGGATTTTACTTGTAGATTTCGATATAATGTAGACTTGACTGATTTGTGCGCAGTAGAAATTTTAGAAAGAAGGTGTAACTTATGACACTACAAACTTTTACACAGTATGATTTTAAACCATTTTTAATAGATGCAGTTCGTGAACTACGCTTTACAGAGCCAACAGGAATTCAAAAGAAAATTTTCCCGGTCGTGAAAAAAGGTGTGAGTATAATTGGACAATCCCAAACTGGTTCTGGGAAAACACATGCATACTTACTTCCTACATTAAACAGAATTGATGCAAGTCGTGAAGAGGTACAACTTGTTATTACAGCGCCTACTCGTGAGTTAGCACAACAAATTTACGAAGAAATTGTGAAACTAACAAAGTTCTGTGCAGAAGATCAAATGATTACAGCACGCTGTTTAATTGGTGGAACTGATAAACAACGATCAATTGAAAAGTTGAAAAAACAACCTCATATTGTAGTTGGAACGCCAGGACGTATTAAAGATTTAGTAGAAGAAAAGGCGCTATTTGTTTATAAAGCGGATACTATTATTGTCGATGAAGCGGACTTAATGCTTGATATGGGATTCATTCAAGATGTAGATAAAATTGCGGCACGTATGCCTAAAAATCTGCAAATGTTAGTTTTCTCTGCAACAATTCCTCAAAAATTAAAACCATTTTTGAAGAAATATATGGAGAATCCAGAACATATTCATATTAATCCGAAGCAAGTTGCAGCAGGAAATATTGATCATTACCTTGTGCCTTCAAGACACCGTAATAAAACTGAATTAGTGAAAAATATGCTACTTCAATTTAAACCATATTTAGCAATTGTCTTTACAAACACAAAGAAGAAGGCTGACGAAGTAGCCGATGGATTAGCAGAACGTGGATTAAAAGTAGGGCGTATACACGGTGATTTATCACCACGTGATCGTAGAAAAATGATGAAACAAGTTCGTGATTTAGAGTTCCAATACATTGTCGCAACAGATTTGGCGGCACGCGGTATTGATATTGAAGGAATTAGCCATGTTATTAACTATGAACTTCCACCAGATTTAGATTTCTTCGTTCACCGTGTTGGAAGAACTGCACGTGCGGGTCATTCAGGTATTGCAGTGACGATTTATGATCCAGCAAATGAAGAAGCGTTAGATAGTTTGGAAAAACAACGTCATATCGAGTTTAAACATGTAGATTTACGCGGAGATGAATGGGCGGATTTAGGTGACCGTCGTCGTCGTAAGAGCCGTAAAAAACCAAGTGATGGACTAGATGTTATGGCAACAAAAGTTGTTAAGAAGCCGAAAAAAGTAAAACCAAACTATAAACGAAAACTTGCAACAGAACGTGACAAAGTGAAGAAAAAATATAGCAATAAAAAAAGATAAGGGATTTCCCTTATTTTTTTTTATCTCACTGCTTGAGAGAAAGTCGATTAATGTAGACTAATAATTAGTGAGGGGTAGAAAAAACGTTGACTAAAGTTTCGCTTTATTGGGTTAATTTAAGTATAGAGTTCAGATTATTTGAATAGTCCGTTTAATTTATGTAGTGCCTTTTGTGTGAACAAACAATTCGCTACATATTTCTACAAATTATGCTATCATTATATCTATTGTATATTGAAGAGGTGATTGTATGTTAAAGATTGGATCTCATGTTTCTATGAGTGGTAAGAAAATGTTATTAGCAGCAAGTGAAGAGGCTGTTTCATACGGTGCAACGACGTTTATGATTTATACAGGTGCACCGCAAAATACACGAAGAAAACCAATTGAAGAATTGAACATAGAAGCAGGAAGAAAACATATGGAACTAAACGGTATTGAAGAAATTATCGTACATGCGCCATACATTATTAATCTTGGGAATACGACGAAGCCAGAAACATTCCAATTAGGTGTAGACTTCCTTCGCATGGAAATTGAAAGAACATCGGCATTAGGTGTAGCGAAACAAATCGTTCTTCACCCAGGTGCGCACGTTGGTGCAGGAGCAGATGCTGGTATTCAACAAATTATTAAAGGGCTTAATGAAGTATTAACGCCAGAGCAGACGGTTAACATTGCGTTAGAAACGATGGCAGGAAAGGGAACGGAATGCGGTCGTAGCTTTGAAGAAATTGCGAAAATTATTGATGGTGTGAAATATAATGAAAAACTATCTGTATGTTTTGATACGTGTCATACGCATGATGCAGGTTATGACCTTGTAAATGATTTTGACGGTGTGTTAAACGAATTTGATAAAATTGTTGGGATAAATCGTTTACAAGTACTTCATATTAACGATAGCAAAAATGTACGCGGAGCTGGAAAAGACCGTCATGAAAATATTGGTTTTGGTCATATTGGCTATAAGGCATTGCATCAAATTGTGCATCACCCACAACTTACGCACGTACCAAAAATTCTTGAAACGCCGTATGTAGGTGAAGATAAAAAAGATAAGAAGCCACCATATAAATTAGAAATCGAAATGCTGAAAAATGGTACTTTTGATGAAGGAATTCTTGAAAAAATTAAAGAGCAATAAGGAGGGGATTTTCCCCTCCTTATTTTAATAGCTGCTGAAATAAAATATTTACTTGTTGGGCAGTGGCAGGAGTAGTTACTTTAGCGATTTGTTTTAACAAATCTAGTCGCTCGGTATTATCGTAAATGTTAATGTTTTTCCCTTTCATAAGTAAAACGATTTTATCAGCTTGTGCAGTTGTGATTGGAACTTCGTATTCTTTACTATATTTCAATAGTTCTTTTGTAGAAATATGATTTAATTTTTTGTTCACAATTTGTTTAATGAGGTTCATCGTGTTGTCCTCCTTCACACGTTCTTCTATCGAAATATATGTAAGCATAGCTTGTACATATTCGTATCAAGGTGCATTTTTTCAATGGGGAAAAGAAGCTTATGTTATAATATAAGAACAAAACTATAGATAAAGAGTATAAGGAGGACTTATGGAAAAAAAGCAACATCGAAAAGAAAGTGTTATTCATCTTGTATATCGTTTAGTTATGATTGTCTTTGGGGCAGCGTGTGCGGCGGTAGCGATTGAACTGTTTTTAATGCCAAATAAAATTATTGATGGTGGAATTATTGGTATTTCTCTTATATTAGATTATCTTACTCCTAATATTTGGTGGTTAAGCTTTTCTACTTTAGTTGTTATCCTCAACATTCCTTTTATGTACTCCGGGTATAAGCAAATTGGAAAAACATTCATGTTATCTTCAGCATTTGGAATTGTAGCTTTAGCATTTATTGAATCAACGTTGCATGCTATCCCGCCATTTACAACAGAGCCGATTTTAGCAACAGTTTTCGGCGGTCTTATTTTAGGGATTGGTGTAGGACTTGTTATTCGTCATGGTGGATCGTTAGACGGGACCGAGATTATGGGAATTCTATTAACGAAGAAATTACCGTTTTCTGTTGGTGAATTCGTAATGTTTGTGAACTTATTCATTTTTGCATGGGCAGCATTTGTTTTTGGTGTTGAACAAGCGATGTATTCTGTTATGACGTACTATATCGCATTCAAAACAATTGATACGGTAATTCAAGGATTAGACGAAACGAAAGCAGTTTTAATAGTATCGGATCAATATGAGGAAGTATCAAATGCGATTTTACACCGCCTTGGTCGTGGAACAACAAAACTTGTTGCTAAAGGTGGCTATACAGATAAAGAAAAAGAAGTTATTTATGCAGTTGTAACACGTCTGGAAGTGACGAAGTTAAAATCAATTGTGCATGAAATTGATGAAAATGCATTTGTTACGATTATGAATACACAAGAGACAAATGGTGGTAAGTTTAAATCAGCAATTCACTAAAAAGTTAATTGTAATATCTTTTGAAAGCAGAGAATTATTCTCTGCTTTTTGTTATAATAATAAGGTTTCTTGAAATAAAGAATATATTTTAGGCAGATTGGTTTACAACTATAATAAGCTGTACTATAATTCAAATAGAGATAAATCGGAATCATTCTGAATTAAAATAGGTGAGATGCTATGAATAATATATTGGAAATAGAAGGATTAACGTTTCGG
This sequence comes from Bacillus sp. 41-22, assembly GCF_025809295.1. Classification (NCBI taxonomy): domain Bacteria; kingdom Bacillati; phylum Bacillota; class Bacilli; order Caryophanales; family Bacillaceae; genus Bacillus; species Bacillus sp. 41-22. The sequence goes on along the minus strand of NZ_CP084035.1, from coordinate 4,134,229 downwards.
TATGAAGATCGCAACGTGTTAGAAGATATTAATTTGCAAGTTCCGAAGGGAGCTTTTTTAGGTTTAGTTGGACCGAATGGTTCAGGGAAATCGACTTTACTTAAATGCTTATTGGGTGTTTTAAAACCAAAGCAAGGAAGTATTAGATTGTTTGGCATTGATAGTAAGAAATTTAAAGAGTGGAATAAAGTTGGTTATGTATCCCAAAAGGCAAGTAGCTTTAACTCAGGTTTCCCGGCAACTGTTTTCGAGGTTGTTTCAATGGGGCTCGTTTCGAAAAAAGGGCTTTTTCGCTTTTTTACGAAAGACGATAATGCGAAAGTAGAAAAAGCGATTGCTGATGTAGGTATGAGCGAGTTTCGAGGTCGCAACATTGGAGAACTTTCTGGTGGACAACAACAGCGTGTATTTATTGCTCGTGCACTTGTAAGTGATCCGGAATTGCTTATTTTGGACGAGCCTACTGTTGGGATTGATGTGAAGAATGTGGCAAGTTTTTATGAGATACTAGAGGATTTAAACAAAAGATTGGGAATTACGTTAATTCTTGTTACGCACGATATGGGTGCTGTAACAGAGAAGGTGACGCATGTTGCATGTTTGAATCAGCATTTACATTTCCATGGGAATGTAGAGAAATTCCGAGAGTTAGAAGATGCAGAAATGTCGATTTTATATGGACATCATGTTCATCGCTTAGAACATGAACATGGGCATCACGGGAGGATATAATGATACAGGATTTTTTACAATATGATTTTTTACGTAATTCCTTATACGCTGGTATTTTAATAGGGCTTGTCGCACCACTTATCGGCGTGTTCGTTGTAATTCGCCGCATGTCGCTTATTGCGGATGCATTAAGTCATGTGACGTTATCAGGAATTGCAGCGAGTTTATTACTTGAAAAGACAATCTTTACCGGTGGGTTTTTAAACCCTTTATATATGGGGATGTTTTTTTCAATCGGTGGAGCATTGCTAATTGAAAAATTACGTACTGTATATAAACATTATCAAGAGTTAGCAATCCCGATTATACTTTCAGCAGGGATGGGGATTGGAGTTATCTTCATCTCACTTGCTAATGGATTCAATACGGATTTATTTAGTTATTTATTTGGTAGTGTAAGTGCTGTAACAAGTGCGGATTTAATTATTATTGGTATAGTAGCAATTGTTGTTATTGCGACGATTGTTTTATTATACAAAGAGTTGTTTTTACTATCATTTGATGAGGAATACGCTGTATCAACCGGTTTAAGTGCAAAGTGGATTCACTTTATCTTCATTATATTAGTTGCTCTTGTAATTGCGGTATCAATGCGTGTTGTAGGTGTTCTTCTCGTATCATCTTTAATGACGTTACCAGTTGCAGCAAGTATTCGTATTGCAAAAGGATTTAAACAAACAATTTTCTTTTCCATTTTATTTGGTGAAATTGCAGTAATTGGTGGAATGTTTGCTTCGTATCAACTTGATTTAGCTCCAGGTGGTACAATTGTTATGATAGCGGTTCTTATTTTAATTGGTGCAATTTTATGGAAAAAGAAAAAAACTGCATAAAGTAGGGATAGGTATGAATCTAACAGAAGCTTTACGCCTAATGAAGGAAAAGGGATACAAACATACAGGGAAAAGGGAAGAAATGCTGAGATTATTCGCAGCTCATAATCGTTATTTAACTGCGAAAGATGTTTTAGAGCATATGAAGGGTGATTATCCAGGACTTAGTTTTGATACGATTTATCGTAACTTAACGGTTTTTGCTGAAGTCGGTGTTTTAGAGCAAACGGAATTAAATGGTGAAAAGCATTTCCGTTTTACATGCTCCATTATGGAACATCATCATCATTTCATTTGTTTAGATTGTGGTGGTACAAAAGAGATTAATTCCTGCCCGATGGATTTTATGAATAAAGATTTTAAAGGTTATGAGGTAACGGGGCATAAGTTTGAAATATATGGTCGTTGCCCAAAATGTGCAAAATGAGAGGGCTCGTCAGTTATATAACTGACGAGTTTTTAATTTGAATGTAAAAAAAGGTTGCTCACAAAAATTGTGGCAACCTTCTTTTTATTGTTCTTGTTTTTCTTTTTCTTTTTCTCGTTCGGCAGCCATTTCAGCAGCGATTACATCAATTTCTTTTTTCAGTTCTTCTACCATTGTTTCTTCTGGTACTTTACGAACGACTTGCCCTTTACGGAATAATAAACCTTCTCCGCGTGCACCGGCAATACCGATGTCAGCTTCACGAGCTTCACCAGGACCGTTTACGGCACAGCCGAGTACTGCAACCTTAATTGGAACTTTAAGTGTGGAGATGTATTCTTCGACTTCATTAGCAATGCTAATTAGGTCGATTTCAATACGACCACAAGTTGGACAAGAAATAAGTGTTGCGGCATTAGATGCAAGACCGAATGATTTTAATAGTTCACGTGCAACTTTTACTTCTTCAACTGGATCAGCGCTTAAAGAGATACGAAGTGTATTTCCGATGCCTTTACTTAAAATTGCTCCAAGACCGGCGGCGCTTTTTACAGTCCCAGCAAACAATGTTCCTGATTCTGTAATACCTAAATGTAATGGATAATCAAAAGCGCGAGCAGCTTTTTCGTATGCTTCAATTGCTAAGTTAACATCAGAGGCTTTCATTGATACGATAATATCGTGGAAATCTAAGTCCTCTAAAATTTTAATATGGTGCAGTGCGCTCTCGACCATACCATCAGCAGTTGGATATCCATACTTTTCTAAAATATGACGTTCTAATGAGCCGGCATTTACACCGATACGGATTGGAATGCCACGCTCTTTCGCTGCATTTACAACAGCTTCTACTTTATGGCGACGTCCAATGTTACCTGGATTGATACGTACTTTATCAATGCCGCCTTCGATTGCTTTTAAAGCAAGGCGGTAATCAAAATGAATATCAGCAACAAGTGGAATGTTGATTTGTTTTTTAATATCAGCAATAGCATTTGCTGCGCGTTCGTCTGGAACAGCAACACGAACAACTTGACAGCCAGCTTCTTCTAAACGTTTAATTTCAGCAACTGTAGCCTCAACATCATGCGTTTTTGTTGTCGTCATACTTTGTATAATTAATTCATTGTTACCGCCAATTGTTAAATTACCGACTTTAACTGGACGTGTTTTTGTGCGTTGAGTCATTTCATTCACGAATTGATCGCTCTCCTTATAAAAGAAGTTTCTTATTTTAGTCCCTTACATCAATGATAGTATGTGTGAGAAAGGGCTATAGAAACCAAAGTACTCGGTTTCACTTTTACTATTGTATCAGCGCCTTTATGTAATTGACAAGGATTAAGTGATTGCTTATTGATATAAGGGGAATTTATAAGACTTTCCAACTTGGATTTTTGTAGCAGATGTATTTTTATTTAATTGCTTAAAATCATCAATTACTTTTTCAATAGAAGGAATTTTTTTCTTATTAATCGCTTCTGTAATAGAAAGAACTGTATCGCCAGTTTTTACTTCGATTGCTTTATAAGCTGTATCCGTTTCTTTTTCTTTTTCTGTTTCTTTCTCTTTATTTTGTTTTGTATCTGTATTTTCTTTTTTTATCGTTTGGGCAGCAGATGTTTTTTTGTATGAACTTAACATCGGTAAAGTACCGATTTTTATGTCGTAATAAAATATATAACCGAGGACAAGCACGAATAAGAGTACACCTAATCTCTTCATATCCTTCACTCCTTTGCTAGGAATATATGCTTGTCCAAAAAAAAAATGCCTATTTAGGCATTTTTTTATAGTTCTTGTTTTTCTTTCGGCTTTGGAACTTCTTTAATTGTTAAGTATAGAACGATTAAAACAACTGCAATGTAAATGAATGTTGCGCCAGGTACGTTTATTTTGCATAAATCCATAATCATAAAGAAGATTGTTGGAATTGTGTAGCTGTAAGCAGTTAATGTCCAAACTTGTTTATAAGATAATTTGCGTTGACCGCTCATCGCAGAACCGATGAAGGCAAGCAATGTAACTCCTACAAAGGTAATAAATAATTGGAACAAGTACAGTAAGAACCCAATAACGAATAATAAGATTGGATAAATACTGTCAAATAACGAAATGAAATCTTGTAAATCTTTTTTCTCAAGAGATGCGCCTAATAAGTCATTATAGGAGTATGTTTGTGTTTGACCATTCCCCATGGAGACTACTTTATCTTTTAAAACAAATAAACCTGTTTTATTTTGATATTTTTCTAAGTCTGTTGAATTTGGATCAAATACGAAAAGGGCATTTCCATCTTCTTTTTCGATAGGTTGATCAATATCAGCTGTTAGCTCGCCATTTTCAATTTTAAAATCAGGTAAATCTTTTTCGATTACTTTATTTACCATGTTAACACCATCTTGAATAACGCTACCGTACAAGAAAGTTCTTGGAATAGTAGTGATTAGGCAAAGAAGCATAATATACAAAATGGTTTTACCGATTTTTTGAAAACGGAAAAGCGCCATATCTTTAGGCGAATATACGCTTTTTGCTAGCTGTGTAAAAATGGACATAGATTCACTTCCTTTATGTATGTATAAAATCATTGTAACGTACGAATCTAGAGAAGCTCAAGATATATTATATTTACATATAGTAGAGAGGACTAAATTCCTTCTTATTAATTTACTTCTTTTAGTAGAGAAAAATACAATTGACACTTTTCTTTCGTATATGGTAAATTTATCTTACATTTTTCAAACGATATATCCGATTGGAATTTAGTTGTTTTTAATGGTACATACATAATCGTGGACCCTTAGCTCAGTTGGTTAGAGCAGACGGCTCATAACCGTCCGGTCGTAGGTTCGAGTCCTACAGGGTCCATATCCATTTCATATGTTTATTATGTCAGCAGGAAGCTTCCTTGTAGAAGGAAGCTTTTTTTCGGAATATATGAGCATTTTAATTGAAAAGAAGTGGGAATTTTGCTACTTTAATGATAGCAAGACAAAGCGATTTATTTGTTTGCACCCTATGGCAATTAGGGTAGAATGAAGTTGTAGGTCACATATGTAGTGACAATACATAAACCGGGAGGAATATAACAATGGCAAAACACGAATTACCAAATTTACCTTATGCGTATGATGCTTTAGAACCTCACTTTGATAAAGAAACAATGAACATCCATCATACAAAACATCACAACACGTATATTACAAACTTAAACGCTGCTTTAGAAGGTCATGCAGAATTAGCTGACAAAAGCGTTGAAGAATTAGTTGCAAACTTAAACGAAGTACCTGAAGCAATCCGTACAGCAGTACGTAACAATGGTGGCGGACATGCTAACCATACATTCTTCTGGACAATTCTATCTCCAAACGGCGGGGGACAACCAGTAGGCGAACTTGCAACTGCGATTGAAGCGAAATTCGGTAGCTTCGATGCATTCAAAGCAGAATTCGCAAAAGCTGGCGCAACTCGCTTCGGTTCTGGTTGGGCTTGGTTAGTAGTAAACAATGGTGAGTTAGAAGTAACAAGCACTCCAAACCAAGATTCTCCTCTAACTGAAGGTAAAACTCCAGTTATCGGTTTAGATGTTTGGGAGCATGCTTACTACTTAAATTACCAAAACCGTCGTCCTGACTACATCGGTGCATTCTGGAACGTTGTAGATTGGAACGTTGCTGAAAAACTTTACCAAGAAGCAAAATAATTAAAGTTAATACAGCTAGAAAAAAGCTAGGGGGTTTTCTCCTAGCTTTTTTCTATGTTCTCCTTTTACATAATTGAGCTTGTTTTTGGAAGACTAGAACATGAAGTAAAGGAGAGTTGTGTATGAAGTGGAAACATGTAATCGGTGATGTTGAAGTGAATCGGGATTTAGTATTATTGCTCGTTATAGGAGGTTTATACACGCTCGCAATTTCTTTATCGAATACGTTTGTAAACATTTATTTATGGAAGCAAACACAAAATTATGTGAATCTGGGCTTGTATAATTTGGCCAGCGTTGTATTGCAGCCTCTAACATTTCTTGTGGGCGGGAAATTAGCGAAACGTATTGATCGCTCGATTTTATTGAGAATCGGTGTAGGCACGTTAGCTGTTTTTTTTATCGTCGTTTTAGTAGCGGGAAAAAGTGCATCTCACTATATTTTATTAATGGGAGCCCTTTTAGGAGTTGGTTATGGTTTTTATTGGCTCGCTTTTAACTTGTTAACATTTGAGATTACAGAACCAGAAACAAGAGATTTTTTTAACGGTTTTCTAGGACTTCTTACATCGTTCTCTGGAATGATTGGACCGATAGCAGCAGGATATACAATTTCACGTATGGAAAAATGGAGTGGTTATACTGTCGTTTTCTTCCTCTCGTTAATGCTATTTGCGGTTGCAGTCGTTCTAAGCTTTTTTTTATCGAAGAGGGAATGTGAAGGACGCTATGAAATTGTGCAAGTATTGAAAGAGCGGCAAGTTGATGAAAACTGGGGAAGAATTACGCGCGCTCATTTCTTCCAAGGTTTGAGAGAGGGAACGTTTATTTTCGTTATTTCGGTATATGTCTATTTAGCATCTGGTAGCGAGTTAGCACTAGGGAAATATAGTTTAGTGAATTCTGCAGTATCATTTGTATGCTATTATTTAGTTGCTCGTATGTTAAAGAAAGAATGGCGAAAAAAAGCAATTTTACTTGGCGGTATTATTTTATACGCGGTTGTATTTTTAGTTATTTTTAATGTTACATATACGAAATTACTTATTTATGCAGCATGTATTGCGGTTGCATATCCTATTTTACTCGTTCCGTACGGCTCCATGACATACGATGTAATTGGTAGAGCAAAACAGGCGAGAGAATGGCGTGTAGAATATATAGTGGTCAGGGAATTATGGTTAAATGCTGGAAGAATTTGTTCCATTTTAAGTTTTTTATGTGCTGTCATATTTTTTCCGCCTGAAAAAAGTTTACCTTTCTTACTATGTATTTTAGGAGCTGGACATTTCCTTATTTATTTTGCAGTTAAAAATGTCAAATATGATGAGGGGAATGTGAACAAAACCAGTGTTGTAGCGCAAGGGGGCACACAGAATCAAACTGAACCAGAAGGTTAACTTATCGCGTGTTTTATGCTAGAATAGAAAAAGATGTAAGACAGCAGTGAGGGCACCTGTATGAAGGTGTCCCTTTCACATTACATAGCTGTTGGTAGAGGGGGTTTGTATGAGCAAGAAGCAGAAAAAGAACCAGACAAAGAAAAAAACCCACGTTCCCTTTCGGTTAAACGTGTTGTTTTTTTGCGTGTTTTTAATGTTCTCCGCGGTTATTGTAAGGCTTGGATACGTACAAATTGTTCGTGGTGAGGAATATAAAAATGAAGTTGAGAAAAAAGAAAATTCAACGATAAGCAATCCTGTACCACGCGGGAAAATATTTGATCGTAATGGAGAAGCGGTCGTAGATAATGAGCCTATTCGTACAATTACATTTACAAAAATGAAGGGATCAACTGCAGCAGATCGCTTAGAAACGGCGAAAAAGTTAGCAGATTTAATTGAAGTCCCAACAGATAAGTTAACAGATCGCGATAAGAAAGATTATTGGCTTGCTTTACATAAAGAAGAAGCAGAAGCAAAAATCACAAAAAAAGATCGTGAAGATTTTAAAGCGAATAAAATTGAAGATAAAGAACTAGATGAACGTCAACGAAATCGTGTAACAGAAGAAGAGATTAATCAATTGTCAGCAAAAGATTTAGAAATATTGGCGATCAAAAGCAAGATGGAAAGCGGATATGCAATGACGCCGCAAATCGTTAAAAAAGGTGCAACAGAAGAAGAATACGCGATTATTAGTGAAAATTTAGCGAAATTACCAGGCGTAGATACAAATGTTGACTGGGAGCGAAAATATAAGTATGACGATATGTTCCGAAGTGTACTTGGTGGTGTAACTTCTTCTGATGAAGGGTTACCGAGAGAAAGGCTAGATTACTATCTTGTTCGTGATTATAATCGTAATGATCGCGTAGGAAAAAGTTACCTTGAGCAACAATACGAAGATAGTTTACACGGCACAAAAGCTGAAGTAAGAAATGTTACAGATAAAGAGGGTAATATTTTAGAAACTATTAATGTGTCACAAGGACAACGAGGTAACGATCTAAATTTAACGATCGATATGAAATTACAAAAGCGCGTAGAAGAAATTCTTACAAAAAACTTAATGAGATTTAAAGGGAGCGAGCCTCTTTTAGACCGTGCATTCGTTGTAATGATGAACCCGAAAAATGGTGAAGTTTTATCTATGGCGGGGAAACAATTAGTGGATAAAGACGGCGAAACGAAAGTAGAAGATTTTGCATTAGGAACGATGACAAGTTCTTATCCGATGGGTTCAACTGTAAAAGGTGCGACAGTACTTACGGGGTATCAAACTGGTGCGATTCAGCCTGGATCTGTACAGTTAGATGAACCAATTAAATTAAAAGGGACACCTACGAAGTCATCTTGGAAACAGATGGGGTATATTAATGACCTTACAGCGTTAAAACAGTCTTCAAACGTTTATATGTTTAAAACAGCGATGAATATCGCTGGGGTTCCATATGTACGAGGCGGTACGTTAGATATTCCGAAAAGTGCGTTCGATACTATGCGTTACTATTTTGGTCAGTTTGGACTTGGTGTGAAAACAGGAATTGATTTGCCAAATGAAACTGCTGGTCAAATAGGTAAAGGAAATCAACCAGGTTTCTTATTAGATTTATCAATCGGGCAGTATGATACGTATACACCACTTCAATTAGCACAATATATTTCGACGATTGCGAATGGTGGATATCGTATGCAACCGCAAGTTGTAAAGGAAATACGTCAGCCATCGGCGAAGCCAGAGGAAGTTGGAAAAGTTGTTCAATCCATGGAACCGAAAGTATTAAATCGCATTGATATGCCTGAATCGCAAATTAAACGTGTTCAAGAAGGATTTAGACAAGTGTTTAACGATACAGGTGGTACAGCTACAAAATACTTTGCAGGTGCACCGTATAAAGCCGCTGGGAAAACAGGTACAGCTCAAACTGTATATGGCGGAGATAAAGAGATTGGTAGAAATGCAAAGGGTGAGCGTGTTGAAACATATAACTTAACATTAGTAGGTTATGCGCCACTTGAAGATCCAGAAGTAGCATTTTCTGTTGTTGTGCCATGGGTACATGATGATAAAACAGGGATTAATGGATATATCAGTCGTGAAATAATGGACGCTTACTTTGATTTGAAAAAACAAGCATTAACTGGTGAAGCTCCGCAAGATGAAAAAGCGAAAAAAAATAAAAATCAAGATGATGAATAAAAAAGTTGTAAAAAAAGCACACTATCTGAAAAGATAGTGTGCTTTTTTTTATGCCTTACGCATATGGTTTAGTAAATGTGGACAAGCATAAAATATTGAAAAAACATGTAGTTTCAAAAACGATGAACACAACAAGATTAGTGCATACGCTCTAAGTTTGTTGTGTGTGATAGGCGATAGCAGTTTTATCCCGCGTTTGAGGGCGGTAAAACTCCCACCTCAAAATTCAGCTGGAGCAAAGAAGTTAGGTGGGAGCCCTGCTGCCCGTAAACGCCCGATTGGTGAGGGCTAATAATCAGTGGGGGGATGAACAAAACCCCCACTGATTAAAGTTTCGCTTTATGGATGATTAGAAAATTTCCTGCATCTAAAGTACAAAAGTGAAAATAAAGTTTGTGTATACAGTTGTTTTTGTGGGACTTTACAAAACTTTTACAAATAATTAAAACCGAATTAATAGTTTAGCAGTATTCTTATATCTGTAATCCTGTTATTTCCGGTTACTTCTAGGAGGAAGAACACGTGAAATGGATGAGCGCATCGATTAAAGTTTTGACATTATCGACATGTTTCCTTTGTTTTAATATGTCTACTGCATTCGCTACAAATGAAATGGGAGAAGTGAGAGTTGATGGATCCTCAACGGTTTTCCCCATTATAGAGGCAGTAGCAGAGGAATATACAAAGGCCCATCCAAACGTGAAAATTTCTATTAGTATTTCTGGGACAGGGGGAGGATTTAATCGTTTCAGTAAAGGAGAAGTAGATATAAACAATGCTTCGAGATTGATGAAACCGGTAGAAGAAAATGCAATGCAGAAAAAATTCATTCAATTTACACCATTTGAGGTTGCTTATGACGGTCTAACGATTGTTGTGAATCGTCAAAATACGTGGGTAAACAATATGACGATAGACGAGTTACGTCTATTATGGAGTGAAAATGGAAGATTGAAACGATGGTCACAAATTCATTCATCATGGCCTCGTGAACAAGTTAAATTTTATGCGCCAGGCGTAGACTCTGGTACTTATGATTATTTCCAAAATGTTGTCTTACAAAATAATCGCCTTGTAAAAACGGTTTCTTTGTCTGAAGACGATCAAGTTATTATGCAAGGGGTAATGAATGATAAAAATGCCATTGCTTTTGTAGGATATGCTTATTATATGGCCAATCGAGATAAGGTAAAAGCAATACAGGTGGATGGTGTATTTCCAACGAAAGAGACCATTCAGTCGGGTATGTATAAGCCATTATCTAGGCCGCTATTTACGTATGTGAATCATGCATCTATCAGAAATAAAATTAATGTAGCAAATTATGTTGAGTTTATGATTAAGCATGTTGGAAGCCTTGCTGAAGAGGTCGGATATGTAAAATTACCAAAAGAAAAATATAATGAACAGCTACGAATGTTAACAGAAATAAAAAGGTAATGTCAGGGTGGAAAGGGGTTTTCATCTTTGGCTCATAATGACAAAAGTCAAATTGCATTTTCTGTACAACATTTGATTGAGAGAAATACAAATAGAAGAAAAAAAACGCAGCGAATCAATCGAATTGTTCCGTTAATACTAAAAGCCATTGCTAGCGTGTCCATTGTAACGACACTTGGAATTATTATTACGTTGGCAAATGAAACAATCATGTTTTTTCAAAAGATATCATTGTATTCTTTTTTGACAGAGAAGGAATGGTTACCTTTTTTTGAAGATCCAAAATTCGGTATATTACCACTTATATGTGGAACAATCCTTGTAACAGCAATTGCCATGTTCGTAGCAATTCCTATTGGTTTAGGTTGTGCCGTGTTTTTAAGCGAATACGCTTCGAATGGCGCTCGGAAAATATTAAAACCGTTGTTAGAGCTACTAGCAGGCATCCCGACAATTGTATATGGTTTTTTCGCGTTAACAGTTGTCACACCACTTTTACAACGGGTTATACCAGATTTGCAGTTTTTTAATGCTATTAGTCCAGGTATTGTTATAGGGTTTATGATGATCCCGACGATTGCGTCTCTCTCTGAAGATGCGATGAGAGCTGTAGCGAAAGGAATTAAAGAAGCCTCATTAGCGCTAGGAGCAACTCGTTTTGAGATGGTAAAACAAGTGGTGTTTCCATCGGCTTTTACGGGCATAATGGCAGCGATTATATTAGCAGCTTCCAGGGCAATTGGTGAAACGATGATTGTTGTTATTGCAGCTGGATCAACACCCAATGTATCGATAGATCCGACTCATTCTATTCAAACATTAACAGCCTATATTGTACAAGTGAGTTTAGGTGATGCTCCGCACGGAACGATTACTTATTACAGCATGTATGCTGTAGGTGCAACGTTATTTATGTTTACTTTTATTATGAATATCATTTCGCAATATATTATGCGCCGTTTTAGGAGGGTGACATAATATGCGAATGTTAAACCATAAGAACATACAAGAAAATATGGCATCTCGTTTTTTAAAGGATCGGATTTACAAGTGTTTGTTTTATATAGCAATTTTGTTTTCAGTAGTAATACTTTTTATATTGCTTTTTCAAATTTTTGAAAAAGGTATAAGTTATCTTTCAATAGATTTCTTTACAAACTTCGCCTCACGTAATCCGAGAGAAGCTGGGATTGTCGCTGCTTTGTCAGGGACAATACTATTTATGAGCATTGTTATACCAGTCTCTTTTATATTTGGAGTCGGAACAGCTCTTTATTTAGAGCATTATGCGAAGGAGTCCGTTTTTAAAAAGTTAATTGAATTAAATAATCAAACATTAGCAGGGGTACCTTCCGTTGTGTTTGGTTTACTCGGGTTAACTATTTTCGTATACGCTCTCCATTTGGGAGAGAGCATAATGGCAGCGGCACTGACGATGAGTTTACTCGTCTTACCAACTGTTGTTGTAGCTAGTCAAGAAGCGATTAGAACTGTGCCGAGCTCATTACTAGAGGCTTCTTACGGATTAGGTGCTACGAAATGGCAAACGATGTATCGAATTGTATTGCCAGTCGCTTTGCCAGGGATTGTAACGGGATGTACGTTAGCGGTATCGAGAGCAATTGGTGAGGCAGCACCATTATTAGTTATTGGGGCCCTTGCCTTTGCAAATTATGTTCCGTTCAGTATGTTTGATAGATTTACGGTTTTACCAATTCAAATTTTTAATTGGATGAGTAGACCACAAGAAGAATTTCAGTATGTAGCAGCAGCTGGGATGATTGTTTTGCTAGGATTGTTGCTCTTTATAAATATATTTGTCTTATGGTTACGAAATCGAAAATAAGTTGGAAGTGGATGAAAGGGGAATTCAAATGGTAGCAACAGTAGTAAATGTACAGGTGAAAAATGAGAAAAAGATTGAGACAGCACCAAAAAAAATAGTATTTGATACGAAAAATTTAAATTTATGGTACGGAGAAGACCATGCTTTAAAAGATATCAACTTAAGTATTCATGAGAATGAAGTAACAGCGATTATCGGTCCAAGTGGTTGTGGGAAATCAACATACTTAAAAACGCTAAATCGTATGGTAGAGTTAGTGCCTATCGTTCGAACTACGGGCGTTATCGAATATAGAGAACGAAACATATTTGATAAATCATATCCGGTTGAAGAATTACGTACGCATGTGGGTATGGTGTTCCAAAAGCCAAATCCATTCCCAAAATCTATTTATGAAAATGTAGCATATGGTCCGAAAATCCATGGTGTTCGTGACAAAAAAACACTTGATGAAATTGTTGAAAATAGCTTGCGCGGCGCAGCTATTTGGGATGAGTTAAAAGATCGTTTGCATGATAATGCATACGGTTTATCTGGTGGTCAGCAACAACGTCTATGCATTGCACGCTGCTTAGCGATTGAGCCAGACGTAATTTTAATGGATGAGCCAACATCGGCGCTAGATCCAATTTCAACATCAAAAGTAGAAGAATTAATTCAGGAGTTAAAGAAAGATTTTAGTATTGTTATCGTAACGCACAACATGCAACAAGCAGCACGAATTTCAGATAAAACTGCTTTCTTCTTAAGTGGAGAAGTTGTGGAATATACAGATACGAACAAATTATTTACAACACCTGCAGATAAGCGTACAGAAGACTACATTACAGGACGATTTGGTTGATATCGCTAGCAAGGCTAAGAGTAAATGCCCTCTTAACAGAGGGCATTTCTCATTTTCACCTCATTTTAAATAGGGGAGTAATATTTCTCTTTTCTCAAGGCTTAATAAACATACAAGAGGCTGGGGAGGGGATTTATATAAAAGGGCACATAATATTGAGGGGGAAGAAACAATGGTAAGAGAACAGTTTCAATGTGATTTAAAAACGTTACAGCAAAAGGTGATCGAGCTTGGTGAGTTAGCAAGTGGAGCTTTATTGATTGCTATGGAAGGTCTTCACAACAGGGATGTAGAGAAAGCGTTAGAAGTCATTGATGGGGATTATCGCATGGATAATTTAGAAGAGGAAATAAATGACCTTGCGCTTATGCTTATTACAAAGCAGCAGCCTGTAGCAAGTGATTTAAGAAGAATTTTCATTTCAATTAAAACAGCGACAGATTTAGAACGTATTGCAGACCATGCTGTTAATATTGCGAAATCAACAATTCGTCTTGGTGAAAAAGAAGTGGTTGTTAGTTTGCATAATCTTGAGGAAATGTTTGAGATTGCTCATAAGATGTTAAATTTAGCATTAGAAGCATATGAGCAAGAAAATTTAACTTTTGCTAAACAAATTGCTGAAATGGATGATTCAGTTGATGAAATTTATGGGAAGGCGATTCGTGAATTTATTTCATCTATCCCTGGACAACCAGAAGCGATTACACAAATTACACAACTATCCTTTGTTGCAAGATATATTGAGCGTGTAGCAGACCATGTTACAAATATTGCCGAGAATGTATTTTATGTAGTAAAAGGAAAGCATTATTTATTGAATGAGTAGGGGGAAAAGTAGGTGATGAGAAATCACCTGCTTTTTTTAGTCAAAACATGACAAAAAAAGCTCGTTGTTTCCTTTAGTCTATGATGATAAGATGTATCATAATTAATGGGAAAATAAGTACATATATGTTAGTTACGTCTTATTAATTATTTTACCAAGTTAATGGTAAGCGCTTTCTTTTTGACGGGAGTTAAAAGGTACATTTATTTATAAAGTGAGGCTGTCTCTCGCTGATTGTTAGATCATATCAAACCGGACTTTTACTGCAGTTAATGTGGGGTAAATGATATACGGAGTTCTTGAACATTATATAAGTGGAGGCTGAAGTATATGAAGGGGGTTATTTTAGCTGGAGGAAAAGGGAGACGCCTTAGACCATTAACATGTAATACTCCAAAACCGATGTTACCATTGTTAGAAAAACCAGTTCTTGAATATAATATTGAATTATTACGTCAGCATGGTATTCGTGAAATTGCAATTACAGTTCAATATATGAGTACTGCCATTAAGCAATACTTTGGTGATGGTAGTAAGTGGGGAGTTAACTTGTATTATTTTGAAGATTCTCCTCCGCTTGGAACAGCAGGGAGTATTAAGCAAGCGGAAAGTTTTTTAGATGAAACATTTGTTGTTATTAGTGGGGATGCACTAACTGACTTTCAATTATCAGAAGGAATTGCATTTCATGAACAGAAGAAGAGAATGGTAACGATGTTTGTGAAAGAAGTAGAAAACCCACTGTCATTTGGGTTAGTTGTAATGAATAAAGAACAAGAAATTATACGATATATAGAAAAGCCGAGCTGGAATGAGGTAGTTTCTAATATTGTGAATACAGGTATTTATATAATGGAGCCAGAAATCTTTTCTTACATACCATCCATGGAATTTTCGGATTTCAGTCATGATGTGTTTCCGTTATTGGCAAATAAAAATGCTTTATTTGCATATTTATCAGAAGACTATTGGCTAGATATTGGTACATTTGATCAATATCGGCAAGCTCAATTCGATTTGTTGACGAAAAAATTGAAGGTGCCTATTCCATATACAGAAGTATTACCAATGGTGTGGATGGGAGAAGGTGTAACGATAGGAAAAGGGACGAAAATTCATGGTCCTTCTTTTATTGGGGAAGGAGCAATGATTGGTGCAGGGGTTGTAATTGAACCGTACTCTATTATCGGGAAAAATAGTATCGTTTCAAGTTATTCTCATCTTCAAAAAAGCATCATTTTTGCAAACTCTCATATAGGGAAAAATTGTGAGTTGTTAGAAACAACAATAGGAGATCATACAATGGTCGAAGATGATGTTACACTTTTTCAAAAAAGTATTGTAGCGGATCATTGTCATATAGGGAAAAGTACAGTAATTAAGCAAAAAGGAAAAATATGGCCATATAAGGAGATAGATAGTCATTCGATAGTAGGTTCTGCCGGTGTTAAAGAGAGTGAAAAGAGTGCAGGATGGTTACAAAAAAGCCGGATTGTAGGAAGGGGTAATGTTGAAATTACTCCTCAATTTATTGTGAAAGTTGCAATGGCTTATGGATCTCTTTTTGCTAAAGGAGAGAGTATATTGATTGGAAGTCAGGAAAATATAGAAACAACTTCCTTTAAAAATTTATTCCTCCATGCCATTCATGGCAGCGGGATTCATACGATGGAATGTAAAGAAATGAATGAATCGCTTTTTCAGTATGCCATTCATAATTTGCAATGTGCAGGTGGAGTTTTCGTTCAAGTGGAAAGCGAAAGAGGAATTGTTATACAACTGTATGGCAAGGAGGGCTCGTTTTTAACGTATAAGCAGCAAAAAGCGATAGAACAAGTATATATGTCTGAGTCGTTTTATTACGCTTCTGAGAAAGAAATGGGGCGAAATAAGCTAGTTCACGTTTCTGTAAATAATTATGTAGAAGCTGTGTTAGAGCGTATTGATATTAAAACGATACAAAAACAGAAGTTTCATCTTCTTATTAATAAGAGAAATGATATGTTACAACATTTACTTATGATCTTTCTACAAAGGCTTGGATGCACAGTTACATGGATTTACGCGAGTGAACAAAAAGATCATGTGAAAGCTCTGATGAAATCGAGTAAAGCAAATATGGCGCTTATGTTTTCTGAGCACGGAAATCGCTTCGAATTATATGACACTCACAGTAATATTTACCAAGGAACTGATTTTGAAGAAGTAGATATTCCAGATTTATTACTCGAATCAGCAGATAATGTTTATCCAATGTCTTTGAAATTAGGGGAATGTTATCTCCTCTTTTATATGCATAACGAAAAAAACTCTTTTCAATTAAGATGGAAACGAGATATTTTATATCGAATTGGAAAATTATTCGAATTAATAGCGTTGCAAGGAAAAACATTACTTAGCATAGCAGAGCAATCACCGCCACTGTATCTACTTTATGATGAAGTTGTATGTTCATGGAAGGAAAAAGGGAAAGTAATGAGGAAATTATTGGCCGATATGGAAAGAAAAGAAGAAGGCATATTTGAAGGGATACAGTTCAAATATACCGAAAAAGAGTGGTCTTATATCGTTTCTGATACAAAACAACCAAAAATTTTGGTGTATTCACATGCTAGAAACCCAGTAATAGCAAGGGAAAACATGAAAAATCTTATAGAAAAAATTAGACAATATCAAAAGGTGTAGAATTTTTATTTCAAAAGTGGTATTATAGTATAGTCTGATTTAAGTTATTAGTGACTGGAGGGAAATAAGAATGCGTGTGAATATTACTCTAGCATGTACAGAATGCGGAGATCGTAACTATATCTCAAAGAAAAATAAACGTAACAACGCTGAGCGTATCGAGCTTAAAAAGTATTGCAAGCGTGACAAGAAGTCTACGTTACACCGTGAAACAAAGTAAGCAGTAGGAATATTTTCCTACTGTTTCTTTTTTTTATGCGATTCCTACGTAAAAGTGATACACTATCTTCGTAGAGTAAAGTGTCACTGTAAGGGGGAAAAGTGTGTGAAAGAAGAGAAAATACGTTTACGCAAAAAAATAATAGAACACATGAATTCTTTATCTGAAGAACAGTATACAACTTTATCGGAACAAATTGCAGTTTCGGTGTATGGACAAAAAGAGTGGGTCGAAGCTAAAACAATTGGAATCACTCTCTCGATGGAGCATGAAGTGAATACATATCCGATTATCGAAAAAGCTTGGGAAGAAGGAAAGAAAATTGTTGTTCCGAAGTGTAATAAAGGGACAAGAACGATGTCTTTTCGACAAATTAGTAATTTAAATCAATTAGAAACAGTATATATGAATTTACGTGAACCGATTCCAGCACTTACGGAAGAAGTGAATGCGTGTGAAATTGATCTTCTTATCGTGCCAGGAGTAGCTTATACACGCCGAGGAGAACGGATTGGATATGGCGGTGGCTACTATGATCGTTATCTCGTGCACTATAAAGGGAAAACGCTATCATTAGCTTATGATTTTCAAATTGTAAAACATATTCCGGTAGAGCCATTTGATAAAAATGTAGAAAAAATTATTACAGAAAAAGGAACAATGGTTATAAATGGGCTTGTATAGACAAATAAAAATTGACGAGACTTTTTCTTCTTGATTATAATAAAATATGTGAACGTTTTCTTATTATAATTTTTTATAGTAAGTGAGCATAAAGGGTGATGAAATGATATCCATTTATGATATTCAGCAATTGCTAAAGAAATTTGGCACGATTATTTATACGGGTGATCGAATCGCTGATTTACAATTAATGCAAGATGAATTGCGTGAATTAAATCAATCACAGCTAATCGATCCACAAGACTATCAAACAGCTTTATTTTTGTTGAAGCAAGAAATTCAAAAAGAGATAAATAAGAAATAGATAAAGGTAGGTACGTAACATGGAAGAGAAATGGTTAGTTGGTGTTGACCTTGGTGGTACAACGATTAAATTAGCATTTATTAATGTGTACGGTGAAATTTTACATAAGTGGGAAATCCCTACGAATACAAATGAACAAGGAAAACATATTACACTTGATGTAGCGAAAGCTATTGATAAAAAGTTAGAAGAATTAGGTGAATTAAAAAGTAAGCTAATTGGTATTGGTATGGGAGCTCCTGGTCCTGTACATGTGGCATCTGGAATGATTTATGAAGCGGTTAATTTAGGATGGAAAAACTATCCGTTAAAAGATTTACTAGAAGTAGAAACGGGATTACCTGTTGTTATTGATAATGATGCAAACTTAGCGGCGCTTGGTGAAATGTGGAAAGGTGCCGGTGAAGGAGCAAAAGATTTAATTTGTATGACACTTGGCACTGGTGTTGGTGGTGGTGTTATCGCCAATGGTGAGATTGTACATGGTATAAGCGGTGCTGCTGGTGAGATTGGACATATTACAGTTGTTACAGAGAACGCTTTTCCATGTAATTGCGGGAAGTCGGGTTGTTTAGAAACGGTAGCCTCTGCAACAGGTATTGTGCGTGTTGCTATGCAACAAATACAAGAGACAGCTAAAGAAAGTGTTTTACGTTCTATGTTAGCAGAAGAAGGGCTTATTACATCAAAAGATGTGTTTGAAGCGCTTGGACAAGGTGACGAACTAGCAGGTGAAGTAGTGGAAAAAGTAGCTTCTTATTTAGGATTAGCTGTAGCGAACCTTGCTAGTACGTTGAACCCAGAGAAAATCGTAATTGGTGGTGGCGTATCTAAAGCTGGAGACGCACTATTAGAGCCAATTCAACGTTACTTCGAGCAATATGCTTTCTCTCGTGCTGTAAAGAGCACAAAGTTAGCAATTGCAATACTTGGTAATGATGCAGGTGTAATTGGAGGAGCGTGGCTTGTAAAAAAGCACAAATACGAGGCGAAGATGATATAAGTTGTGAATAATGAAAAGAGGAAGGGGCCCCCTTCCTCTTTTTATGCAAGATCTTGTTGGAGAATAAAAATGTAAATGGATTAAGCTGTTGGTGGGTACCCATTATATAGAACAGTCATGATTGTAAACCATCCGAAAACAAGTACGGTTGCAATAGCGAAGCCGCCCGCGAATAAGTTTTTTTCGCGAAGTGTTCTAAGCGTAGCAAATACAGCTAACAGAGTGACTAGCGTAAAAATAATAACAAGGCCCATACAATATCCTCCTCTGTCTACTCATTACTTAGAATGAGTTTTTAGAATATTTACTCTTTTATATTGTACATGTTTTAAAAATGATTGTCGAGATAACACGCCTTCTTTTCCTAAGAGAAAGAAATGTTGTATCATTAAAAGTAAATTAAATAACTGGAGGAGATTTTCATATGAAATGGATACAAATGCCTTTAGGCCCATTACAAACAAATGCTTATATTTTAACGAATGATCAAAATGAGTGTATTATTTTTGATCCTGGTCATGAAGGAGAGAAACTTGTTACATATTTACAGGAAGCGCAGTTAAAGCCACTTGCGGTTTTATTAACACATGCTCATTTCGATCATATCGGTGCTGTTGATGCGGTGAGAGACGCTTTTCATATTCCTGTATACGTACATAAAGAAGAAGCGGATTGGTTAGGCGATGCAACTGTGAATGGCTCGCAAATTTTTATGATGAACCGCAGTATTACAGCAAAACCAGCAGATCATATTATTGACGAAGAGGGTACATTAACGATCGGTTCTTTTAGTTTTGAAATTTTTGAGACACCAGGACATTCTCCAGGAAGTATTTCTTATTATAGTAAAGAAGCGAATGCTGTATTTTCTGGAGATGTATTGTTCCAAATGAGTATTGGAAGAACGGATTTACCTGGTGGAAGTTTTGCTGAATTAATTGGAAGTATTGAAGAGAAATTATTTGTATTACCAGATGAAACAGCGGTGCTATGTGGACACGGTCCAGAAACAAGCATTGGTTTTGAAAAAGAAAATAATCCATTTTTACAATAAGGAGTCATTATGGGGATGGAGCTCAATTTAAGAGAATGGATGGGAAAAGAAAAGGATCATTCGATTTCATATAGTACGTATATGAACCTCGTATTATATGCAGAGGAACATGGGTATTATATGAGAGAACGTGAAAAAATTGGAAGACAGGGAGATTTTTTTACGAGTAGCAATGTATCTTCTGTATTTGCGAAGACTTTTGCTAAGTTTTTTATTCGGCTTGTTGAAAAGGGAGAAGTTTCTCCAAATATTTGTGAGATTGGTGGGGGAACAGGAAAGTTTGCCTATGATGTTTTACAAGAATGGAAACAATTATCTCCGGAAACCTTTATCAATTTAAACTATTCAATTATTGAAGTGAGCCCTTTTCATAGAAGGCTACAACAGGAGAGGCTTTGCTTATTTGATAATGTGTCGTATTATACATCTTATATTGAAATGGGAGAGTCTTTCGAAGGAATTATTTTTTCGAATGAATTATTTGATGCGTTTCCTGTTGAGATAGTTGAGAAAAGAAATGGAATTTTGTATGAAGTACGTATCACGTATACAGATGAAGGAAACCTTACAGAAGTATTTAGACCGATAGAGAAAAGAGTCGGTCGTTACTTATTGAAATATAACATTCATATTGCCGAGGGACAGCGATTTGAAGTGCCTATTGCAATGGAAGAGTATATAGAAGAGATTGCGAAATGGTTTCAGAAAGGTATATGTATTACAGTTGATTATGGATATACAAAAGAAGAATGGATGCATCCTGCACATCGTGAAGGAAGTTTAAGAGGATATTATAAGCACAAGCTAATTCGTAATCCTCTTGCATATCCAGGAGAAATGGACCTTACTACGCATGTTCATTGGGATGAGTTGAAGATGAATTTTGAGCTACAAGGAATTAATACGATATGGCATAGGAAGCAATCAGAGTTTTTGTTAGCAGCAGGAATATTAGATCAGCTTGCTAGCCATCAAGATACCAACCCTTTTTCTGAAACTCAAAAACTAAATAGAGCTATTCGCTCTATGATTTTGAACGGAGGATTAGGTAATGCTTTCGATGTTGTTATACACACAAAAGATATGAAGAATTTACTTTTGAATCAATATTTAACAATATGAAAAAAAACAAGACACAGTATTTTCTGTGTCTTGTTTTTTAATACGACTTTTAATTATGTAGCATTATATATTTTCTCTCATGATATATATTTATATTAAAGATATGAGATGAAAAATATAGAATACACTCTTTTTCTCTGTCTATAGGTCCCTAACCTAATAATACGCGAACGAGTTGAATGATTGTTTCGTTTTCTACTTTGTAGTAAATTTCCAATCCTTTTCTTTCACTAGAAACGATTTTAGCACTTTTTAACTTTGCTAAATGCTGTGAAATTGTAGATTGTGGCATGTTTAAGCCTGTGTACATTGTAGAAACATTGCTTGGGCCACGTTCAATTAATCCTTTTACAATACATAAGCGAACAGGATGAGCAAGCACTTTCAATAATTCTGCATTGCTTTCATATAGTTCTATTTCTTTTTGAAAGGTTTCTAACATGTTCTTTTCCACCTCCGTGTGAGCTGTTATACCATACTATACATACCAAAAATTTAAAGAAAAGAAAATAGTTGTTGCAGAAAAAGAGTCCTAAAGTAAAGAAATTGTAAGAAAAGAGACCCTGATGTAAATAAAATAGATAAATTAGCACAGTTTTGTAAAATGACATTTTTGGGTGAAAATTTTGATGCGTTTCAAAAATTGAAAGATATAGATATATTCGTAACACAATTTTATCATGATTTTCTTATTCTTTCAAATGAATATACAAAATTTTTAAAATAATATGACAAAGGAATTATAATGTTATATATAGAATATAAAACAGGTTAAAAGAAGTTGATTATAATCAGCTTCTTTATAATGGTGATAATGAAATATTTGAGTGTAGCTGATAAATCTTAGAATGATCAAACCATTAGTCATTTATTCTAGAGTTAATCTTGTATCAATTTTAAAAATCTGTGATTCCATATATTCTCATAAAAATTAATTGTCTCTTTTGCGGACATAAATGGATTATTTAATGTAGAGGTTGTTTTCTGTACCATGAAGTTTTTGTATCCTAGTCCATGGGCAAATTTAATCGTAGCATCCATACAGTACTCTGTTTGGGCACCACAAAATTCAATATGATGTACAGATAATTGGTCTAAAATCTCTTTTAAGTTCGTTTTATAAAATGAATTTGCATGTGTTTTTCTTACAAAAAAATCTTGTTCTTGAACATCTAGATTGGTATGAATAGCCCAAAGTTCTTTTTCGGGTACCAAATCATCATCACAATGTTGAACAAAAATGATTGGTTTATTTGATTTTCTGTATGAAGAAATTCTTTTATTTACTTTTGTAAGTAAATTTTGTAAATCGAATAAATGCTCTTTGCTATAGCATACCCCATTTTGTAAATCGATAACGATTAAAATATCTGCACAAGTATCCATTATTTTTACCCCTTTTTTTATTTCTTAATATATCAATTAATCCATTACTTGGAAATAGATAATGCATTTTTATTTTTTTATGGACTATAACAGAAAGAGAAGCATTAAAATGAATATGCTAGACAGCATAAAAAGAAGATATAAAAACTTAATTTCATATCTTCTTTTCTCTCTATGCATTAATAGGTTCTTCGACATAAGAAAGGGCATTTTCGAAATCGGATATTAAATCGTTAACATTTTCGAGACCAACCGATAAACGGAGTAATGAATTGGAAATACCTCTTTCATCACGTGCTTCCTGTGATAAAGCTGCATGTGACATTTTTGCTGGATATGAAAGAATAGATTCAACAGCTCCTAGACTAACCGCAAAAACGGGTAGTTTAACTTTTGATAAAAATTGGCGCAGTGCATCTTCGGATTGTAAGGTGAAAGATAAAACAGCCCCAGCTGATGTTGCTTGAGTTTGTTGAATACTATAGCCAAGATGTGATTGTAATCCAGGGTAATAGACATTTTGAACTTTAGAGTGCTCTTGTAAAAAATGTGCGATTTTGTTGGCACCTGCAGCTGAATGTTCGAGACGTACATGCAATGTTTTAATGCCGCGAAGCACGAGAGAACAATCTTGCGGTCCTAAAATAGCGCCGAATGCATTTTGTAAAAATCCAAGTTTTTGAGCGAGTTCGGCATCTTTTACAACTGCTAATCCGGCAGTAACATCACTATGACCGGCAATGAATTTTGTGGCACTATGAAGAACGACATCGGCGCCAAGGTCAAGTGGCTTCTGGAATAGTGGTGTCAAAAATGTATTATCAACAAATGTAAGAGCACCAATAGATTTTGCGAGTTTAGAAACTTCGCGAATATCTGTCACTTTTAAAAGTGGGTTAGATGGTGTTTCTACATAAAAGAGCTTCGTATTCGGTTTGATATTTTGTTTTATTGCCTCTAAATTGGTCATATCAACAAATGTATGTGAAACACCGTAACGAGAGAGAACTTCAGTTATAATTCGGTAAGTGCCTCCATATACATCTTCTGAAATAAGAACATGGTCACCTTGTGAAAGAAGGAGAAATGCAGTAGAAATGGCTGCAATGCCTGATGCAAAGGCAAATCCTTTTGTCCCGCCTTCTAATAAAGCAATGATATCTTCAAGAGCTTCACGTGTTGGATTTCCAGATCTACTATAGTCATACTTTCCAAAAGCATCTACATCAAACTGATGGAATGTTGATGTGTTATAGATGGGAACGTTAACAGCTCCTGTGTGTGAGTCATGCTTGTATTGATTATGCAGTAAAAGCGTATCTATGGAATAACTCATATTCTTACACCTTCTTTTACAATTTTAATTGCTTGCTTTAAGTCTTGAATTAAGTCGTTGCTATTTTCGATGCCGACTGAAAAACGGAGAAGACGATTACAAACACCACGTGCTGTTCGAACATCTTCTGGAATGTCGGCATGAGTTTGCGTTGCTGGATAAGTCATTAAACTTTCGACACCGCCAAGACTTTCAGCAAATGTAATTAAGGATAAAGATTGTAAGAAAGGATTAATCCAAGTTTCATCTTGAAGGCGAAATGAAATCATACCACCTCTTCCTGGATAAAATACATCTGTCACACCATCTTCATCATTTAAATAAGCAACAATTGCATGAGCGTTTTCTTCATGCTGTTTCATGCGAAGTGCTAAAGTCTTCATGCCTCGAATTAATAGCCATGAATCAAACGGGCTTAAGACAGCACCAGAGGCATTATGATAATGAGCAAGCTCCTCGCAAAGAGATTTCCCTTTCGCAACGACAAGTCCGCTTAGTACATCGTTATGACCGCCTAAATATTTAGTTGCGCTGTGAAGGACGATGTTTGCACCTTCTGTTAATGGTTGCTGTATATAAGGTGTATAGAACGTGTTATCTACAATAAGAAGTAGTCCGTGCCTTTTCGCTACACTTGCTACACTTACGATATCAGTTACTTGCATTAATGGATTAGTCGGTGTTTCTATGAAAATAGCCTTCGTTTGAGATGTGATTGCTTGCTCAATTTGTTTAATAGATTGTGTATCTACGTATCTACATCGAATATTCCACTTGTCTTCATGTTCGGAAAATAGACGATATGTTCCCCCGTATAAGTCTTCAGATACGATAAGCTCATCTCCGGAACGGAATAGTGAAAGGACAAGGAGAACAGCCGCCATTCCTGAACTACAGGCATACCCTTGCTCACCGCTTTCTAAGTCTGCAATTGCCTGTTCTAAAAGACCACGAGTCGGATTTCCAGTTCTTGAATAGTCAAAGCCAGTAGATTTACCAATTCCTTCGTGACGATAAGCAGTTGAGAAATAAACAGGTGGATTAACAGTTCCTGTTGTAGTTTCGCTACGGTTCCCGATTTGTGCTAGTTTTGTTTCGATTGTTGACATGTGAAAATTCCCCCTTTTTAAAGTGAACGACTAAGTGAAAATAAAAAAAGCCTTCTAAGAAGAAGGCTTTCGGATTGAATAGAGTCTTCTTCTCATCTGTCAAATCTTTCACAATTTGCTGGAATTAGCACCTTATTAACGAATGAATGTTAATGGTTGCTGAGGCGTCAAAGGGCCAGTCCCTCTACCTCTCTAGATAAGAATGTTCGTATGAAATTTTATTATGGTTTTAACTTTACAACAAAAGATAATTGAATTGCAACTTTATTTTAAATAATTTTTATTTTTCCGCAAGTGTCATTGACTTTTATTTTAGTGCGTGCTAAATTTATAAAAAATTAACAAACATTGTTAAAAGGGGAACGTATTTCCTTTTAGCTACATAAATAAAATAATAAAGACAAACTCTTATTGAGAGCGGTGGAGGGAAAGGCCCTGTGAAACCCGGCAACCTTCAAACTAAATGTTTGAAACGGTGCTAAAACCTGCAAAACGTGTGTTTTGCATAATAAGAGGAGGAACAATTATGTCCCCCTCTTCAAAGTGAAGAGGGGGTTTTTATATTGATAGAAATGAGGGAGATTCGTGAAATTACTAGATTTATTATCAAAAGGAATTGTAATAGGTGATGGTGCGGTTGGAACGTTATTACATTCGCATGGTTTACAAAGTAGTTTTGAAGAATTGAATTTGTCTGATCCGGACTTAATTATATCGATCCATAAACAATATGTAGCTGCTGGAGCGGATGTTATTCAAACGAATACGTATGGTGCGAATGAAGCGAAACTCCGCATGTATGGTCTAGAGAATCAAGTTGTCCAAATTAATAAAGCGGCAGTGAATATTGCGAAAGCATCAGTAACAGATCGGAATGCAATTTTAGGGACAATTGGAGGTATGAAACATATTGGTGCTGTTACAACGACTGATATAGAGCGAGAATTTATGTTACTTGAGCAGGCAGGTGCTTTACTAGAAGAACAGGTTGATGGATTACTATTAGAAACTTTTTATGATGAATTTGAATTATTGCATGCGGTTAAAGTATTGCGTAAACAAACGAATATTCCGATTGTTGCTCAGTTAGCGTTACATGAGGCAGGTACGACTCAAAATGGGAATGATGTCAATGAAATATTAAAACAGCTTTTAGATTACGGTGCCAATGTTGTTGGGTTGAACTGTCAACTAGGCCCGCTTCACATGACGGAAGCTTTCAAAATGATATCGATTCCTCAAAATGGCTATTTATCAGCATATCCGAATGCAGGTCTCCCGAATTATGTGGAAGGGCGTTACGTATATGAGGGAAGTCCAGCATATTTTGAAGAAATGACACCGAAATTTATTGAACAAGGTATTCGTTTATTAGGTGGTTGTTGTGGTACTACCCCGGAACATATTGAAGGAATGAAACGTGCTATTGCAAATGTTGCACCTGTAATAGCAAAGGAGACGATTCAAAGGCCTAAAGTGGTCCATACACATGAGAAGCGTTCGAGAGCTCATGTTACTCTAGCAGAAAAGGCAAAGAAACAAACGACAGTTGTAGTGGAATTAGATCCACCGAAAACGTTAGACACGCAGCGTTTTTTTGAAGGGGCAAGAGCACTGAAAAGGGCTGGAGCGGATGCTATTACTCTAGCAGATAATTCATTAGCATCTCCTCGTGTTTCGAATATGGCTATGGGTGCATTATTAACGAAGCATGATATTCCAGTATTGACGCATTTAACGTGTAGAGACCATAACGTCATTGGACTACAGTCTCACTTACTTGGATTATCAGCATTAGGTATGGAGGAAGTGCTAGCTTTAACTGGTGATCCAGCGCGCGTTGGTGATTTCCCAGGTGCAACTTCTGTATATGATTTGTCATCGATAGAGCTCATTAAAATGATTAAAGAGATGAACGACGGACGCTCTATTTTAGGGAAATCAATTGGTCCGGCAACAAGATTTTCTGTTGGAGGTGCATTCAATCCTCATGTAAGGCATTTAAAAGCAGCGGTCAAGCGAATGGAACGAAAAATTGATGCTGGTGCTGAATATTTCTTAACGCAGCCGATATATGATGTTGCTTTAATAGAAGAAGTATATGAAGCGACAAAGCATTTGGAACAACCTATCTTTATTGGAATTATGCCGTTAGTAAGTAAGCGGAACGCAGATTTTCTTCATTTTGAAGTGCCGGGTATTACTCTCCCTGAAGAGATAAGACAAAGAATGGATGGACATGAAACGAAAGAGGCAGCCATAGAGGAAGGGATTCGTATTTCACAAGAGTTGATCGATGCGGCGATGAAATACTTTAACGGTATTTATCTTATTACACCGTTTTTAAAATATGAAATTACAGAACATCTCGTGAAATATGTGAGAGAAAAGCAAGAAGTGAAAGAAGGTATTAATTGATGAAACGAATAGAAGAGAGATTACAACATGAAATTTTAATATTAGATGGTGCAATGGGAACGATGATCCAGCAAGAAGACTTAACAGCGGAAGATTTTGGAGGAGAAGAATACGAAGGTTGTAATGAATATTTAGTAAAAACAAGACCGGATGTTATTTTAAATATTCATAAAGTCTACATTGAAGCTGGAGCAGATATTATTGAAACGAATACGTTTGGTGCAACAAATATTGTATTAAGTGATTATGCATTGTCTCATTTAGATGAAGAGTTAAACGAAAGGGCAGCGCTTTTGGCGAAGCAAGCGGTTAAAGAAAGTGGGAAAGAAGTGTATGTTGCGGGAGCGATGGGACCAACGACGAAAGCGATTAGTGTTACAGGTGGTGTGACTTTTGAAGAGTTAATTGAAGCCTATACAAGGCAAGCGAGAGGACTATTAAGAGGAGAAGTTGATGTATTACTCGTTGAAACGAGTCAAGATATGCGTAATGTGAAAGCTGCGTACATTGGAATTCAATCGGCGTTTGAAGAACTAAACAAAATAGTACCTATTATGATTTCTGGAACAATTGAACCGATGGGAACGACTTTAGCGGGTCAAACGATCGAAGCCTTTTATTTATCGGTAGAGCATATGAAGCCATTATCGGTTGGATTAAACTGTGCTACTGGTCCAGAATTTATGAGGGAACATATACGTTCCCTATCTGATTTATCGGAGTGTTATATTTCGTGTTATCCAAACGCTGGTCTTCCTGATGAAGAGGGGCATTATCACGAATCTCCAGCGTCACTTGCTGAAAAAGTAAAACGTTTTGCTGAAGAAGGATGGATTAATATTATTGGTGGTTGTTGTGGCACAACACCAGAACATATACGTGTAATGAAATCGGCGCTTGCCTCGATTAATCCTCGTGAGCATCATGAAAGGGTTGGACATGGAATTAGTGGACTAGAAGCGTTGCAATACGATGATTCTATGAGGCCTTTATTTGTTGGAGAAAGGACGAATGTAATTGGATCGCGTAAGTTTAAAAGATTAGTAGCAGAAGGGAAATTTGAAGAGGCTGCTGAAGTGGCAAGAGCGCAAGTGAAGAAAAATGCTCATATTATTGATATTTGTATGGCAGACCCTGATCGTGATGAAATAGAAGATATGGAAAGATTCTTGGCAGAAGTTACGAAAGTGTTAAAAGTACCGATTATGATTGATTCAACAGATGAAAATGTTATGGCGAAAGCTCTTACTTATATTCAAGGAAAAGGTGTTATCAATTCTATTAATTTAGAGGATGGAGAAGAACGTTTTGAAAAAGTGACACCCCTTCTTCGGAAATACGGTGCTGCGATAGTTGTAGGGACAATTGATGAAGATGGTATGGCAGTTAGTGCAGAAAGAAAGATAGAGATTGCTAAAAGAAGCTATGAATTACTAACGAAAAAGTATGGTATACGCCCATCTGATATTATTTTTGATGCGCTTGTGTTTCCTGTAGGAACAGGTGATGAAGAATATATAGGTTCAGCGGCAGCGACTATAGAAGGAATTCGTCTTATTAAAGAAGCGTTACCAGAATGTTTAACGATTCTAGGTGTGAGTAATATATCTTTTGGTTTACCACCAGCTGGACGTGAAGTATTAAACTCTGTCTTTCTATATCATGCAACGAAAGCAGGATTAGATTATGCGATTGTTAATACGGAAAAATTAGAACGCTATGCGTTAATTCCAGAGGAAGAAAAACGTCTTGCGGATGCATTATTATTTGAAACGACGAAAGAGACGTTAGAAAAATTTACAAACTTTTATCGTGTTGCCAAAAAGAAAGATGTCGTTATACAAGAAACGCTAACACTTGATGAACGACTGGCAAATTATATTGTAGAAGGTACGAAGCAAGGACTACAAGAAGATCTAAGTCTCGCGCTTACAGAAGGACGAAAACCTCTGGATATTATTAACGGGCCGCTTATGACAGGAATGGATGAGGTGGGGCGATTATTTAATGGTAATGAGCTTATCGTTGCTGAAGTATTGCAAAGTGCTGAAAGTATGAAAGCTGCCGTAAGTTATTTAGAGCCACATATGGAATCTAGTGAGAGTGCAAAAAAAGGGAAAGTATTATTAGCGACTGTTAAAGGAGACGTACATGATATTGGGAAAAACCTTGTTGAAATTATTTTATCAAATAACGGATATGAAATTATTAATTTAGGAATTAATGTTCGTTCGGATCGAATTGTTCAAGAAGTACAAGAAAAGAAACCTGATATTATTGGCCTTTCTGGTTTGTTAGTAAAATCAGCGCAACAAATGGTAACGACTGCTGAAGATTTAAAAGCAGCGAATATTGATATTCCAATTGTTGTAGGTGGTGCAGCACTAACGAGGAAATTTACAGATAATCGTATTTCTCCATCTTATAAAGGGCTCGTATGTTATGCAAGTGATGCAATGACAGGTCTTGATATTATTAACAAATTACAAAAAGAAGAAGAACGTGAAAAGATGAAGCGAGATAAAAAGGAACGCCATCTTCATATTGTGAAACAAGAGGAGAAAAAAATAGAAATTCCCGCAGTTATTGAGCCGTTGCCAAAAGCAACTGTTATAGTGCCAGATTCGACGAAACGAGTTGTATTACGGGATATTCCTGTCCTTCATCTTGCACCGTTTTTAAATAGACAAATGTTAATTGGACACCATCTTGGGTTAAAAGGAAACGTAAAAAAACTCTTGCAAGAAGGGGATAAAAGAGCACATGAGCTAAATGATTTAATTGATGAATTATTACAAGAAGGACAATCTTGGTTACGCCCAAAAGCGGTGTATCAATTTTTCCCGGCGCAAAGTGATGGACAAAATATAATTATATACGATCCGGAAGATCACACACGTATTATAGAGCGATTTGAATTTCCGAGACAAGGGAAAGCACCATACCGTACTTTAGGAGATTATATACGCCCGATTGGAGATGAGATGGATTATGTCGCTTTCTTATCTGTTACCGTTGGAGAAGGGGTTCGAGATATTGCAGAGGAATGGAAGGCGAAGGGAGATTATTTACGCAGTCATGCGATTCAGTCGTTAGCACTTGAATTAGCAGAAGGACTTGCTGAAAAAACACATATGCTCATTCGTGATCGTTGGGGAATTCCAGATTCACCTGAACTGACGATGGAAGAGAGATTCCGTACAAAATATAGAGGAATACGCGTATCATTTGGTTATCCAGCATGCCCAGAACTTGCTGATCAAGAAAAATTATTTCGCTTAATTCATCCAGAAGAAATAGGTATTTCATTAACAGAAGGATTTATGATGGAGCCAGAAGCGTCTGTAACGGCTATGGTATTTTCTCACCCTGAGGCAAGGTATTTTAGTGTACTATAGTGTAGAAGGGGGAGACGTATGAAAAAAATAGTCTTTACAGGTGGCGGTTCGGCCGGGCATGTAACACCTAATTTAGCAATTATTCCACATTTACAAAAGCAGAACTGGGATATCTCTTATATTGGTTCTCATCAAGGGATTGAGAAAACGATTATAGAAAAAGAAGGAATCCCATACCATAGTATTGCAAGCGGGAAGTTACGTCGTTATTTTGATTTGAAAAATATAAAAGATCCTTTTCTCGTGATGAAGGGTGTTATGGATGCGTACGTAACAATTCGTAAACTAAAACCGGATGTTATTTTTTCAAAAGGTGGTTTCGTATCCGTACCAGTCGTAATAGGAGGGTGGCTAAATAGGGTGCCAGTTTTATTACATGAATCTGATATGACACCTGGACTAGCAAATAAAATTGCGCTCCGTTTTGCCTCGAAAATATTTGTTACATTTGAAGAAGCAGCGAAACATTTACCGAAAGAAAAAGTAATATATACAGGATCGCCTGTACGTGAAGACGTACTAAGAGGAAATCTTGAAAAAGGTTTAAAGTTTCTAGGGTTTTCCCGGAAGAAATCAGTTATTACTGTTATGGGAGGAAGTTTAGGCGCAAAGAAAATTAATGAAACGGTTCGATCGGCACTTCCAGATCTTCTGAAAAATTATCAAATTGTGCATCTTTGCGGAAAAGGAAATCTTGATGAATCCTTACAAAATAAAGAAGGATATAGACAATTTGAATATGTACATGAAGAGTTGCCGGATATATTAGCAGCAACAGATTTTGTTATTTCACGTGCGGGATCCAACGCGATTTTTGAATTTTTAACAATGCAAAAGCCGATGGTTTTAATTCCGTTATCGAAATTTGCAAGCCGTGGAGATCAAATTTTAAATGCTGAATCCTTTAAAAGACAAGGGTATGCATCGGTATTATATGAAGAGGATGTAACGGTGAACTCACTTATAAAGCATATAGAAGAGCTATCTCATAATAATGAGACGTATAAAACAGCATTAAAAAAATATAATGGAAAAGAAGCGATTAAAACTATCATTCAACATATTTCAGAGGCATGATTAAACAATCATGTCTTTTTTAGTAGGATGAAAGATTCCAAGAATTGATATTTTTATGTTACAATAAAGTGAAACTTTAATCAGTGGGGGGTTCATCCCCACTGATTATTAGTTGAACCAATCGGGCTTTTACGGGCAGTTAATCCCACACCTAACTTCTTTGTTTTCGTTGAATTTTGAGGTGGGGGTCTTACTGCCCGTTAATGCGGGGTAACAAATGGTTAATAGGGAAATTCCAATTGATTAAGCGTGAAAATACGAATGGATTAGGAGTGACTGTGTTGGAGCTAAGTCTCTATGAAAATACTGCACTTATTATATGCTTTGTGTTGTACGTTGGTAGTGTTATTGTTTATATTTCACGGAAATTTTCACAAGAACGAGAGCTTGAAAAATCAGAAATAACAGCTGAACTAGAAATGTTAGCTGATGAAAGTTATAAAAAACAAAAAATAAAAGAAGATCATGAGGCACCCCATCATTGAAACGCAAATAAGTTCTAAGGATGGGGATTTTTTTTGAAAAAATCCCATTAACGCTAAAAAAGGAGTTTCCCCATACATATTTAAGGAGTGAATATAAATGAAATTTTATATTGCTTCAGGATTTCAAAATAAACATCTTGTTCGTTTCGTATCAAGCCAGTTGAAAGAAGTGGGATGGCAGCATACATATGATTGGACGAAAAATGAAAGAGCAACCAATAGAGAACAATTGCAAAAGATTGGTGAAGAAGAACAAGAAGCGATACGAGAAGCTGATGTTTTCTTACTCATACTAGAGGGTGGGAATGGAAGTCATACAGAATTAGGGATGGCAATTGCTTTAGAAAAGAAAATTTATATATATCACAAGGGCAATGAGTTGCAAACGACATTCTACCATTTACGAGAAGTTGATATTTTCGAAGGAGAAATTGAGGGGCTTGTCTCATATATATTAAATAAAGTGGAATGTTAGACGTGGGAATGCAGCGAGAAATATTTCTTGCAAAAAAAGAGTGAAGGTTACCATTAGGCTATTTTGGGCACAGTTATTATAAGTAAAGCATATAAAGGAGTTATAAATATGAAATTAGAAAATGGATGGGAAACAAGTTTTTTAGAGGTTGTACAAAACAGTGAATTTAAGAAAGATGCAATTCTTAGTCAATTGCTTTTTGCGGATAGTGAAGAAGTAGAAGAGCTTGTTGATGATTACGGTTATGAAGAGATTATTGAACGCGAACATGATGATGAGTTAGCAGGAATTTTAGGAGAAGAACTTTTCAGTGAGCTGGAGCGAAACGTATTCTTATCTCCACAGCCAGAAGAAAAACTTATTTCATTCGTAAATGGATTAGGTTTTCATGTGTTAGATTGGATTGTGCTTCTTGAAACAGAATTTGGCATTGATAGCGCAAACTTCACATCGGATGCAGTGAAAATGTTAGAAAAGCGCTTTAGACAGTTTCCCTATATAGAAGAGAAGACAATTTTTGATATGACGTTTGAAGAAGCGATGGATGTATTAGAATCTGTTACAGGATTACAGCTGAAGGGGAAAATGAACGTATAATGAAAAAGAACGTGATAGCTTCACGTTCTTTTTTTTTACATAATAATAATTTTATCATCTAGCTTTGTTTGTCCAGTAAGAAGTGCATTTAAATACTCTACTTTTCGTATGCAAGCTTGTATATGTCTTTCAACCTCTTGTAACTCTGCTTGGTGATGCGTTTCAATTGGATGAATTTGTACGTTAAATTTTTCGAATTGACTACTATATGTTATTTCTGCATAGCCGCTCATAATATCGGTTTCGTTATGAAATAAAAATTGCTTCGTTTCTTCACAGAATGATACATCCTGAAAGCCATATACTTTTAATGCTTCAATTACTTTGTTAATCATGTTTGTATTCATTTTTTAACCCTCTTTACGAAGTTCTACTTTTATATTATAACATAAAAAATTACGTAGAAAGCGCTTCCAAGTGTATTTTATTATAAACTTTACGTTTCAATCATAAAAATGAAACAAAGAAAAAATAATTGTAAAGAAGGAAGGACTCTTTTATTGTTTCGTCATATATATAGAGAAATAGTGCAATGAAAGGAAATTTTCCGAGGTGGAGATTGTATTTCCAATTTGAGCGCAGTAAAAGAGGTGAGAATCTTGAACTTTGATATTGTAGGACAAAAAGCATATATAAAAGATGGGCCGCATCGGAACCGAATTGGAACTGTAAAGAAAAATGAAAAACAATTAGAATCCCATTTTGCTATTGTAATTGGAGAACAAAGTATTGATGTAGAGCTAAAGGATATCGTGTTAGTTGGAGTAGATGTAGGACAATTTCATAAATGGTGCGAGCAAAATGGTTATTTGTGAAAGGGACGGGCTGTGAGATAATGAAATATATTTGAGAAAAGAGAATATGTTATTATATTCTCTTTTTCTATGTGTGGGGATACGGAAATGAAGTATAAAGAACAAGAGTTTACATTGGAGTTGAAAGAGAACATTAAAGGTATGGAAAAGGAAATCGAGCGAATATCACTTGGATTTTTTAAAGCGTATTCGCATTTATACATAGGGAAAAATATGAAATTAGATATGGGATTTGAAAGAGAAAAAGAGAATCCCTTTGAAATAGGATATTATTCATCAGTTTCTATAGCGATATTAGATGAAGAAGGAGAGATGATTGAATTTTACATTATTCCAATTTGGAGATGCGAAAATACTTTTTTAGGGATGCCAACTCAGTCGAGAGTTTGGGGGAGTAAGAAAGTAGGGGAACTTGTTGATGAATCTTGTTATGAGATTGAGGAAGAGTTAAAAGAGCAACTAGAAGAATACTTGGAGTGATAACTTTCAAGAGAAGATGTATAGAGATTGCTTCATAATAAAAAAGACGCTAACAGTATAAATTGTTAGCGTCCTTTTTTATTATGAAGCAATCTCACCAGTTTTTACGTCATCTTGATTGTACGTATCCTGATCTAATTCACCAAGCCATTTACTAGAAATAAGACCAGCTGTCATAGAACCACTTACGTTAAGAGCTGTACGACCCATATCGATTAATGGTTCAACTGAGATAACAAGAGCGACAATGCCGATTGGTAAGTTCATTGTAGATAGTACGATTAACGCTGCGAATGTTGCACCGCCACCAACACCGGCAACACCGAATGAGCTAATAGCAACGACAGCGATTAAAGTTAAAATGAATTGTGGTTGTAATGGATCAATTCCTACAGTTGGAGCGACCATCATAGCAAGCATTGCTGGATAAATACCTGCGCAACCGTTTTGACCGATAGATACCCCAAAGGATGCAGCGAAGTTAGCGATTCCTTCAGAAATACCAAGCTTTTCTTTTTGAGCTTCAATATTTAATGGCATTGCACCAGCACTAGAGCGAGATGTAAATGCAAATGTTAATACAGGGAACACTTTTTTCAAATATTGAATTGGATTTAAACCAGATAATGCGATTAATAATAAGTGAATGATAAACATTACGATAAGAGCTACGTAAGATGCTAACACGAAGTTACCAAGTTTTAAAATAGCGTTAATATCGCTACCAGCAACTGTCTTTGCCATAAGAGCTAATACGCCGTATGGAGTAAGACGTAAAATTAATGTTACCATACGCATTACGATTGCATATACAGCATCAAGCATTTTCTTAAATAGCTCTGCTTGTTCTGGATATTTTCGTTTTACACCTATAAAGGCAATCCCGATAAAGGCTGCAAATATTACAACAGAAATTGTTGATGTTGGACGAGCACCTGTTAAATCAAGAAAAGGATTCGTAGGCAACAGTTCTAACAATTTGTCTGGAATTGTTGTCTTTTCAATAGAAGTAAATCTTTCTTCTACTAATTTCAGACGAGCAGATTCTGCATCACCTTGTTGTAATCCTGTTGCTGATACATCAAATCCTGCGCTTGCAGCTATACCGACAGCTGCGGCAATTCCTGTAGTAAGAATTAAAATTCCGATAATAAGACCACTGATTTTACCAAGGTTTTTCGTTAATTGTAATTTTGTAAATGCTGAAATAATAGATACTAAAATAAGTGGCATAACGATCATTTGAAGTAATTTCACATAACCGTTACCAATTAAACTAAACCAGGTATTTGATTCGATAATTACTTTAGAAGTAGGTTCATAAATAAATTGTAATATAAGACCAAAGATAATTCCGACTCCTAAAGCAGTAAATACACGTTTATTAAAAGATACATGCTTACGTTGCATATAATACAATACGCCAACTAAAATGAGCATGACTGTGATGTTAATCCCGACAAGCAGTGTATTCATGTTGATTCCCCCTAATTCCAATGTGTTATATAGAATATAAGGTAATAAAACCTATAAGTCAACTAGGGAATTGCGGAATTAAAAAAAAGATGGCAATTTGCCATCTCTTAATGCCCAGCTCCAGGGACAAGTAAAAATGTTGTGTACCATGTAAATCCGATGAAGAAAACGGTTAAATATGCCCCGAATACGTATATATACATACGCTCTGTTAATTTTAAATAACTTAAAAGTACGAAGAATCCTGTTTGTCCTAAAAATAGTAGTGCGGTCGAATGCATATCCCCTACGTAAAACATAACCGAGAAAATTCCAGTCCAAAAGCCGAGAACGCGAAACATGCGCTCCATGCCATCTCCCTCCTTTTCTAAAAAAAGTAAAACCTCTTTTCATTATAGTTTATTTTTCTAACTATTGTAAATATTCATTCATATAAAAAGAAGCCAATTATAATATTGACTTCTTCTTAGTTGAAAAACTAGATTTGAACTTTATCCCGCTATTTGTGGGCAGTAAAACTCCCACCTCAAAATTCGGCAAAATGCGAGGAAGTTAGGTGGGAGATAACTGCCCGTAAAAGCCCGATTGGTGCGGGCTAATAATCAGTGGGGGAAGAACACCCCCCACTGATTAAAGTTTCACTTTATAGTTACAAGATTTGCATCCATCTAGTAGACTATCGTTTCGTGTTAATTCCACGTTCGGGAATAGGATTTCAAAAATCCCCTTCATCATATCTCCGTGCATATTACAAATTTCAGTCGGATGATGCGCAGCAACTTCTTTAAATGGACAATTGTGTACATCATAGAAAATTTTTGTGCCATCTGTACTTAATTCAAAAGCAGGAGATAAGCCAGCTGTTGAGAATGCTTCTTTTGCGATTAGCATTTTTTGTTCTATCGTCAATGCTTCTGCACTTACATTTAAGCGATGCATATGTTGTTGCATTAATTCTTTGCCGAATTGTTTCCCTGTTTCATATAGCGCTTTTTCACCAGCACTACCTAAGCTTAGCAGTGAATTAAATGCTATCTGCGCTAATAATTGATAATCGCGAAATGGGAATTGTAACTGGATGACATCTTGAGACAAGACGTATAGCCTGCTTGGTCTGCCGCCTTTCCCAGTTTTTTTTGTTTCTGATTTGAGCATATTAACATCTTCTAATTTAGATAAATGTAAACGCGCTACGTTTGGATGAATGTTAAACTCATCTGCAATTTCTTGTACAGTTACGTAATTATGTTTTTGCGAAATATATTTATAAATATAATAACGAGTAGGGTCAGATAATACACCTGTAATTTTTAAAGCTTGTTCCATGAGGATCTCCACCTTTATCACTTTATCCAAGATATTAACATTATAATACAGATAAACTTCTATATAGGTAATTTCAGACAATAATTCGGAAATTGTTCATAATTTCACAAACATATTTTTCCTTTTTCTCTTAGTGAAAATACAAAATCTCTAATTTTTCTTGTGCATTTTTTTATGATATATACATAGTGAGGAGGGAAACTTGATGAATAGTGTCGAGCTTTTTGCAAATATGATTATGAAAGAAGCTTGTAGGGTGCGAGCATCGGACTTACATATTGTGCCCAGGCAGAAGGATGTGGCGATTCAATTACGTATTGGAAAAGATTTAATTACGAAACGGTGTATTGAGAAAGAATTTGGAGAAAAGCTTGTTTCACACTTTAAATTTTTAGCATCAATGGATATAGGAGAGAGGAGAAAACCTCAAAATGGTTCGTTGTACTTACAAATTGATGGACAAGAAGTGTATTTACGCCTTTCAACACTTCCAACAGTATATCAAGAAAGTCTCGTTATTCGCCTCCATTTACAAGCATCTGTACAGCCACTGTCTCATCTTTCGTTATTTCCAAGTTCAGCGGAAAAATTACTCTCTTTTTTAAAGCATTCTCATGGGTTACTCGTATTTACTGGGCCAACTGGTTCTGGAAAAACAACAACAATGTATGCGTTATTAGAAGTAGCTAGAAAATGGCAAACACGTCGCATCATTACACTAGAAGATCCAGTTGAGCAAAGAAAAGACGGTTTATTACAAATTCAAATAAATGAAAAAGCTGGTATCACATATAAAACAGGATTAAAGGCTATTTTGCGTCATGATCCAGATATTATTTTAGTTGGCGAAATTCGTGATGAAGAAACAGCAAAAGTAGCTGTAAGGGCCAGTTTGACGGGACATTTAGTAATGACAACCTTGCATACAAATGATGCGAAAGGAGCGATACTACGATTTATGGATTATGGTATTACAAGGCAAGAAATTGAACAATCATTATTAGCAGTAGCTGCTCAGCGGCTCGTCGAATTAAAATGTCCATTTTGCAGAGGGAAGTGTGCAACTTTATGTAAATCAATGAGGAAAGTGAGACAGGCAAGCATTTATGAACTGTTATATGGATATGAATTAAAACAAGCGATTAAAGAAGCAAGTGGAGAACATGTTACGTATCACTATAAAACGTTGGAATCGTCGGTTCGAAAAGGGTATGCTTTAGGCTTTTTAGAAGAAGATGTATATGTTTAAGAGAAAATGGA
Organism: Bacillus sp. 41-22; assembly: GCF_025809295.1. Lineage (NCBI taxonomy): Bacteria > Bacillati > Bacillota > Bacilli > Caryophanales > Bacillaceae > Bacillus > Bacillus sp. 41-22. Next base: position 4,095,220 of record NZ_CP084035.1, on the reverse strand, counting down.
GTTTAAGTGATCAAGCATTATTATGTAAAAGATTAAGTGATTTATTAGAGAAAGGTTACTCACTTTTGCAGGCGTTAGAATTTTTGCAGTTGCAACTACCATTAGGGAAGAAATTACAGTTACAGCGTATGATCGAGGGATTGAAAAATGGACAAAGTTTGCACGCTTCTTTTCACCAATTAATGTTTCACTCTGAGATGTTAAGTTATTTGTTTTATGCAGAGCGACATGGTGACATTTCTTTTGCTTTGCAACAAGGGAGCGTACTTCTTTACAAGAAAGATAAATATAGGAAAGATATGATGAAAGTAATGCGATATCCTATGTTTTTATCATTTTTTTTAATGATTATGCTTTCTGTTTTTAACCTCATTTTATTGCCTCAGTTTGAAATGATGTATAGTTCTTTACGTTCTACAGCACCACCACTTACGGAGCAAATTTTAGTTGCAATTAAATTATTACCCTACTTCATTTATATGATTGTTCTTATCGTTATAACGGGATTTAGTTTATATATATTTTATTTCCGAAAACTTCCGCCTACTCAAAAGGTAAAGATTATGATCCGTATTCCCCTTATGAAAACATTTCTTATTTTAAATCATTCGCATTATTTTTCCACTCAATTAAGTGGTTTATTACACGGTGGATTGTCGGTACACGAAGCATTAACAATAATGATGAAGCAAAAGTATCATCCGTTCTTTCAGTATGAAGCAGACCGAATTGAGCGGCAATTAATTGCAGGAGAACCGTTACAATCTATTATTGATAAAAGCGGTTATTACGAAAAAGAACTTTCTTATATCATTACGCATGGACAAGCAAACGGTAATTTAGCAAATGAGCTTGGTGATTACAGTGAGCTCATTATTGAAAAGGTAGAACAAAAAATTAAACGTATGTTATTTGTGATTCAACCCATTTTATTTACATGTCTTGGGGTTATAGTCATTTTGATGTACTTAGCGATGATTATGCCGATGTTTCAAATGATGAATTCTATATAGGGGGCATTTACATGCAGAATGAGGAGGGTTTTACTCTTTTAGAAATGTTATTAGTTATGGTTGTCATAACTGTATTATTACTATTAATTATTCCAAATGTAGTTACGCAGCGCTCATCCGTCCAAGGAAAAGGATGTGCAGCCTATGTGAAATCTATAGAAGCACAAATACAAGCATATCACTTGCAACATAATAAGATTCCATCAATAGAGGAACTTGAAACAGGAAAGTATATTACTTCAAAAACTTGCCCGAAAGGTGAACCAATCCATATTTCCGATGATGGTACGGTATCAGCTGGGAAATCGTGAAGCAAAAAGGTTTTACTCTTTTAGAAATGCTACTTGTCTTATTTGCTATTTCTGTACTGAGTGTTGTTACGCATTTTAACGTTACTTCATTACATGAAAAACAAAAAGTTGAGCAGTTTTTGAAACAGTTTTCAAATGATATTTTGTATATGCAGCAGTTAGCGATTAAGCGTCAAAAACATTATACGTTACGCTGGTTTAAAGAGAAACATATGTATTATATTTCGGAATCGGAGACAGACCTATTAATTATTAAGAGAGAATATGATAAAGATGTCCAAATGGATTTGCATACCTTTCCAAATCCAATGACATATAATCCGAGCGGGAATATTAATAGGGGTGGTACGATTTTACTTTCCTATCGAGGGTATAAATATGAGATTGTATTTCAGCTTGGAAGAGGGAGATTTACGTATCGTGAAGTGTCAAAAAGGATCAGTAATGGTTGAAATGGTTGTAGCGTTAAGTTTAATAATGATGGCGGCATCGTTATTGCTCCCGCAAACATTATTAATTATGCAAGAAAGAAAAAATATAAAAATGGGCTATAAAGCATTAATATTATTAAAAAAAGAAGCGGCCTTATTTAAGTATGAGAATGAGGAAAAGCGAGTAAAAGAGCAAGTCATAAAAGGAATTGTATATTACACATATTGGAGAGGAGATGAAGTTTGTACGATGTGGAAAGATATGAGAGGAAAAGCGATGGAGCAATGCCTTTATGCAAAGGAAAAATAAAAAAGAAGCGGGATTTACATTAATAGAAATGATTGCATGTTTGTTGCTTTTATCAATGTTCTTTTTACTTTTACCGCGTCTTCATATTATGGGGATAGAAAATACACATTCAAAAGGATTAAATGACTGGGAGTGGGATGTGTTTTTAGGACAAATGCAATTAGAGTTTCGTGAAGTATCAAGTGGGAGGAAGATAGAGCTAGAAAACGGTGGGAATATTTTACGCCTCCAACTTCGTAATGGTGATCAGGTGACGTATGAAAAGTTGAATAGTAATTTAATAAGAAAAGTAAATATGCGCGGAAGGGAATTTATATTACAAAGGATTGAAGCGATTTCGTATAAATTAACACCTCATTTGTTATATATATATGTGAAAGATATAAGTGGTGAAATATATGAAGGCGTGGCTGTACGCTATAGTGAAATTGAGATAGAAACATGAGAAAACAAGATGGATTTGTAATGCCAGGAACAATTATTTTTCTTATTTTATTCATTTCATTTTTGATGTACGAAACGAATATGTTACTTTCGGATAAAAAATTTTATTCTGAAATAGAACAAAGTTTTTTCATGGAGGAACTTGTTGATCGCGCTATTTCAGATATAAAAAGAGAGTTACAGCAAAAAGAAAAAGAGGATGTTTTTTTATTTCAGTATGAAAGAGGAGAAGTGAGTGGAAAGTACGTCTTTGAAAATGATGTTATTATCATTTCGTTGCAATGTGTTACAAAACAGAGAGTTTTCTATACAGTGAGCTTTCGGTATAGGGAAAAGGATAATAAAATATTTGATTGGGTAGAAGGATAATATGTAAAATATATGGAGAAGAACCATGAGTTTCTATTGTGGAGGGAGTCAATTTCTTTGAGGAAAGGGATAAGAATAATGGTCAAAAGTTTAAATTTTCTCAAAAAAGAGAAAGGTAGAAAGAATATGATATATTCATGCTATCCAATCATTTTTTTCTAGGGAGATAAGGAAATGACAAATAACAATCAAATAGGTGAAAATAAGGAACAAACTATTTTTGATCATAAAGGAAATACGATTATGACAGAGGATAGGGAAATACAAATTATTTCAAAATTCGAAGAACCTCTTATTGTCGTATTAGCAAATGTATTAAGTGATGAAGAGTGCGATGAATTAATTGAATTGTCTAAAAGTAAGATGAAACGTTCTAAAGTTGGTTCATCACGTGATGTAAATGATATTCGAACAAGTAGTGGTGCATTTTTGGAAGAGAATGAACTTACTTCGAAGATTGAAAAACGAATTTCATCTATCACGAATGTTCCTGTAGCGCATGGAGAAGGATTGCACATTTTAAATTATGAAGTGGATCAAGAATATAAAGCGCACTATGATTATTTTGCAGAACATAGCAGGTCAGCTGCTAATAATCGTATAAGTACTCTTGTGATGTACTTAAATGATGTAGAAGAAGGCGGGGAAACATTCTTTCCGAAATTAAATCTTTCTGTACACCCTAGAAAGGGAATGGCAGTATACTTTGAGTATTTTTATCAAGATCAATTACTAAATGAGCTTACGTTACATGGAGGAGCACCTGTAACGAAAGGTGAGAAATGGATTGCAACGCAGTGGGTGAGAAGAGGTACTTATAAGTAAAAGTGAGCCAGCTTGTTTGATTACGAGAAAATAGTGAGTATGTTACGTTTTGTTCTTCATAGCATAAGAAGAACAAAACGTTTTTTTATTAAATAAAGTAACATCTTTCGTTATAATAACAAATAATAACGGATGATTGAGAGGAACGAAAATGAAATCTATATACATAACTGGCTATATGGGAGCCGGGAAAACAACAATTGGAAAAGTGTTAAGTAAAGAACTTCATATGGATGTTGTAGATACAGACCAAAAAATTGAAGAGAAGCAAGAGAAGGCAATTCGTGATATTTTTGCCGAAGAAGGCGAAATGGCTTTTCGGGAATATGAAAGTGAAATGTTACGTTCACTACCGGTTCAGAATGTAATTATTACAACGGGTGGAGGGATTATTGAACGAGCGGAAAATCGAAAGTGGATGAAGGAAAATGGAACTGTTGTGTATTTATATTGCGATCCACATGTAATTGCAGAAAGGCTTCGTGAAGATACGACACGTCCACTATTTCAGAAGAAAGATATAGATGCATTTATAACGAAATTTGAATCGCGCCGAGCTTATTATGAAGAGGCTGATATTCATATCGATACGACAAATAAGTCGGTAAAGCAAATTATGAATGAATTAAAGCAAAAGATTAATGAATAAAAAAGTGGACATACTAATCAAGTAGAGGTGATGATAATATGTCTACTAATGATTATGTACGCTTTGTGACACAGCAATTTGTGTCATATATGGATGCTCCAAAAGAGGATCGAAAACAACAGAAACAACAACGTCGTGCGGAGAAAGAGCCATTCTTAAATAAATGGTTTGGTGTTATGCCACTGAGCGCTGCTTTGTTTTATCGAAATGTAAAAAATAAAAGAAAAAAATCAAGCTAACTTTTTCGTAATATGTCTGGCAAAATAAAGATCCCCTAGTGCAACAAGCTGCTAGGGGATCTTTATTTATTGTTGCACAGATTCTTTTTCTTCAGTAACCGCATGTATCTTATTATTTACCCATACAAACCCTATTCCGATGCAAATAGAAATAGCCCAGCCAACAGCGGTCATAATAGCTCTCATTTCACCATATCCATCTACACCGAAAACAGAGATGAAATAGATTTTCAAGAAGCTTTTTAATATAAATTGAAGGCCGAAAAATAGTGTTAAATATTGCAGTGCTGGATATATACGACTATCACGATAAAGCTCACGACTTTTATCACGATCATGACCTTGCAGTGCTGAAATATCCGCTGCGAAATATAACATAAGTGGTTTTTTTATAAAGATTGTACATATAACGATGCAGCCAAGTACGATATGATAATATGCATCATTCCATAGCATTCGTTCCGCTGATCCAGATATTAAGTCTACGGTTGTATTAGAAATGAGTGTAATTAAAATAAAGAACCCTGTAACGTTAAACTGTTTTTCTTTTTTAAAGGTATACAGTGTATAAATAATCCCCGGAACAGAGGAAATTAACATTGCGTAATAAGGATCGATATAAGGTTTTGCAAATTTCCAAATGAGGAATGGGAATACGAGATAAAAGACAAGATCTAATATAGCTTTTTTATTTTGATTCATACAAATCCTCCTTAAGTCATACATATATTTTATAATATAATTTCTGAAAATTGTATAAGGTTTAATAAAAAAAAGAAAAGTAGATGATTAGTAGATTAAAAAAATTGTCCCTAGCGTAGTAAGTTTTTTTAGTATATAATAAAGGAAACGCTTTCATTTTTTGATTTGTTCACAAAATGGATGGAAAATCACATATTTACTATTGATATGTTACTTTATAATGAAACTAATTAAATATACATGCATACAATATTGTGAAATAAATAACATAAATAATCTATATAAATGTAAACGTTATCAAAAGAGAGGTGGAGACAATGAGTAAATTTTTCTTCAATCATAATCCAGCAACATTAGAGGATGGAAGACTGGTTAAGTATGCTGAAATTATTTATGGAGAAGGTGGCCGTTCTGTATTAGAAAATTTAATGGTGAAGGCATCTATCAGATTACGTGATCGTTATCCGAATAAATCTGACGAACAGATCTCGAACCTCGTAAATCAAGGCATCCATGATATGTTTCAAAAATACGTGAATGAGTAAGAGCAGCTACTGGCTGCTCTTATTTTTTTGTATAAGGATTGTGCCTCTAGCTGAAAATAAAGATGCATTTTGAAACATGCAAAAAGGAGGCGAAAAAGATGAGTAATGGAATTGGTCGTTCAAAAGAGAATCTTCCAACTGATGCAAACCATGTAAGTGCAAAGGATCGTGCATATCAGAAACGTATGACAGAGAAAAAACAGCAAGGGCGTAATGAAGATAGAGAATAGGCTGGGAACATATCTTAAAAGAAGCTCCTTCAATCTGAAGGAGCTTTCTTTAAGATAGAAAATGATTTGCGGTAACATAAAAGAGACCACCGTTTATAATTTGTATTGTAATGCGTGGTTCGTATTGTTCTTGTAATGCTTGCTTTTCAATTTCATAGCTTTCTGGAAGTTCATCGCTATCTTCGTAAAATCGATTTAAAAGGTCTAAATCGTGATTCCAACGCACTCTCGCTTCTTTTGCCCACGTGTGGTCATCTTCAGCGATTATACTTTTTAAAGCATCCTCTATACGTTGTAAGCCACTTTGTGGCTTAATGATAGGTGAGAGGGTAAAACAAAAGTCAGGTATTTTCGGTGTGAGTTTGATCTCTGCTAAAGTGTCATGAAAGTTTGCAATCATTGTCCCGGAAATAAGATGAATACCGATGGAATGAAGTATGTCTTTTTTTCGGTCGCATTGATAAGATACTTTTATATTTACACCAAGCCAAGGATGAAGGGGGGTATGAGTTGCCCCGCTATGTTTCACTTCCTCATATAAACGTATGTATGAACCTAGTTCTTTTGTTGTTTCAAATATTTGATGTAAACGGGGTGAACCGTAATGAATAAGTTCACCGTCGTTTTCTTCGTTTTCTGGATTTGTAATAAGAGTAAGGCGCATCGGGTTCGGAACGCCTCCTGTTTTTTCAAGATAGTGCCAATAGAAAGGGCGGTTCATTAATAATTTATCCATTTCAATTGTTAACTGCACGTCTAATAGGTGAGGGGAACGTTCTAAAATTTCGCAGTTATTCGCCTCAAAAAAGTTATATAAGTAATTATGAATTTCATTTTGCTGCATAGTCTTGCACCTCTGCTTCATTGCGCTTCGCAAAATCGATAATAGATGTTAAATTTTCCATCTTGATTCGAATTTCACCTTCGCTTTTTGACTGCGCGAAAATTTCTTGAATATGCGCATCAATATTTTTCATGTTGATTCTCGTTAAAATTTCATCGAGTTCACCGATTACACGTTCAAATAAATTAATTTTTTCATATAGTAGTTTTAAAATGTGCTCTTCAACAGTGTGCTTTGTTGCTAAGTTATAAATATGAACATCATTTTTTTGTCCAAGACGGTGAATACGTCCAATCCTTTGCTCGAGTCGCATTGGATTCCACGGTAAGTCGTAATTAATCATATGGCTACAAAATTGTAAGTTAATTCCTTCACCACCAGCTTCGGTCGCAATTAATACTTGGGCATGATTTTGGAAAAGCTCCTTCATCCAATCTTTCTTCCCGCGCTTAAATCCACCGCGAAATGGAACAGAGGAAATGCCATGTTGTTGTAAGAACCATTGTAAATACATTTGTGAAGCTCTATATTCAGTGAAGATAATGACTTTATCGTCAACTTCTTTTATAAGCTCTAGTGCTTTATTTGCTTTGGAGTTGAACGGAATATGATTAATTTTGTCCATCAGCACATCAATATGTGGGTCCTTTATGTAGTGCTCATTTTCTTTCTGTCTTTTTTCTACATGTTTTTTTAGTGAATAGTAAACAGCTTCACGACTACTACATGCTTCCCGTTTTAAAGTTAAGGATGAGAAAGCAGATGTGACGGCATCTTGTCCACGCCAATTTTCAATTTCATTATACAAAGCTTGTTCTTCTTCATTGAATTCAACGAAGATTGTTCGTACATGCCTCTTCGGCCAATCAATGCCAGTGTTATTGCGTCTATTTCGAACCATTACTTTATTGATAAGAGCTTTTAAATCTTCATCGGATTCAGTGGAACGATTTTTGGAAGCGTAATATTCTTCAAAATTAGATTGATTGCCTAAATGACCTGGTTTTAATAAAGAAACGAGGTTGAAGATTTCATCGATTTTATTTTGAACAGGAGTTGCAGTTAGTAATAAACAAAACTTCTTTTTTAATCGCTGTGCAAATTCATAGTTTTTTGTTTTATTATTTTTTAGTTTATGTGCTTCATCGATAATAATAAGGTCATACTCTAGGTTTAAAACGATATCGCGATGCGGTGAACGTTTCGCAGTATCGATTGATGAAACGATGACATCAGCTTGTTCCCAAGAATAACTTTTCTTTTGAGCGACCGCAGGAATAAAAAATTTTGTGTTTAGTTCATACGCCCACTGAGATACGAGAGAAGCTGGAACGAGAATGAGTACCTTTTTTACAAGTCCTCGAACCATATATTCTTTTAAAATAAGTCCAGCTTCAATCGTTTTTCCAAGTCCGACTTCGTCTGCTAGAATCGCTTTACCATTCATTTGTTCAATAACATTTTGAGCGACCTCTAATTGATGTGGAAGCGGCGTGAAATGTGATAAATGTTTCGGTGCTTGCAATCCATCAAAAGTAGGGACGAGTAACGATTTCTCTGTTTTATAAGCTAAATGATATAAATCCCAATTTGTCCAAGGACCATCTTCATCAATTCTTTTTAAAAAATTGTTTTGCCACGTTCGATCTACGGAAATATCGACATTCATTAAGACTCTCCCACCTTTTATAAACTAAAGTGATTATTTAAAAAATCTTTATTATAAGCCTCGTAATAAGGCGCTATCACAATTACTAAAAGTTAAAGAATAGGCAATGATAAAGGGCTAAATTTCAAAATTTGTATTTAATAAGATTAAGAATGAAAAATTCTAAATTATTTTTTATGCTAGAATATTGATGAAATATAGCGAATAATGTTAGGATAATGGTGTGAAATGTGTGGAATCTTTCGTATTTTATCCAAGAAAGTAACTTTTTATTTACGCTTTCATAAAAAAATATACTGAGATTCCGTATAACCTTATCTTTTCAGAATGAAAATGTTTAGATATGGGAAGCAACTTTTATTGATTTGTCAGAGCATAAGGGGGAAAGAGCATGATTACATTACAACGTACACCGTTATTTGATGTATACGCGAAGTATGGTGGGAAAACAGTCGACTTCGGTGGTTGGGAATTACCAGTTCAATTTTCAAGCATTAAAGAGGAACATGAAGCTGTACGTACAGGAGCAGGTTTGTTCGATGTATCTCATATGGGAGAAGTAGAGGTAAAAGGTGTAGATAGTTTAGCATTTTTACAACGTGTTGTTACAAATGACGTATCTACCTTAAAGGTAGGGGGCGCACAATATACAGCTATGTGCTATGAAAATGGTGGCACAGTAGATGACTTATTAATCTACAAACGTGGTGAAGAAGACTATTTATTAGTAATCAATGCATCAAATATCGAGAAAGATTACGAATGGTTAGCTAGCCATGTAATTGGCGATGCGAAAGTAGTCAATGTTTCTAGTGAAGTTGCGCAGCTTGCAATTCAAGGACCAAAAGCAGAAGGCATTTTACAAAAAGTTGTGTCAGAAGATTTGAAAGAAATTAAGTTCTTTAAATTTAAAAATAATATTCTTGTAGATGGAATTCCTGCACTTGTATCTCGTACAGGTTACACAGGTGAAGATGGATTCGAAATTTACTGTAAGAGTGAAGATGCAGCAAAACTTTGGGAGAAACTTCTTGAAGTGGGAGCAGAAGAGGGCTTAAAACCATGTGGCTTAGGTGCTCGTGATACACTTCGCTTCGAAGCAACACTTCCGTTATACGGACAAGAGTTATCAAAAGATATTACACCGATTGAAGCGGGAATTGGCTTTGCGGTAAAACCAAATAAAGAAGCAGATTTCTTTGGAAAAGAAACGTTAAAAGAGCAAAAAGAAAACGGTGCATCTCGTAAATTAGTCGGCATCGAAGTAATCGAACGCGGTATTCCTCGTTCGCATTACCCTGTATTTATAGGAGAAGAAAAAATCGGGGAAGTAACGAGTGGTACACAATCTCCAACGTTAAAGAAAAGCATTGGTTTAGCACTAATTGATGTAAAATACGCAGCAGTTGATACAGAAGTAGAAATTGAAATTCGTAATAAACGCGTCAAAGCAGTAGTTGTTCCAACACCATTTTATAAACGTTCAAAGTAACGGGGAGAGGGGTAGATTTCATGTTGCATCGTTATCTTCCAATGACAGAAGAAGACAAAAAAGAAATGTTACAAACGATCGGCGTTCAAACGATCGACGAATTATTCTCTGATATTCCAGAGAGTGTTCGTTTTAAAGGGGATTTAAAAATTAAAGAAGCAAAATCAGAGCCAGAGCTGTTAAAAGAGTTATCTCAAATGGCTAGTAAAAATGCTAATTTAAAAGAATATGCTTCTTTCTTAGGAGCAGGTGTATACGATCATTACGCTCCAGTAATTGTTGATCATGTTATTTCTCGTTCAGAGTTTTATACAGCTTACACACCATACCAACCAGAAATTTCACAAGGAGAATTACAAGCAATTTTTGAATTCCAAACAATGATTTGTGAATTAACAGGAATGGATGTAGCAAACTCTTCTATGTATGACGGAGGTACAGCTTTAGCTGAAGCGGCAATGCTAGCAGCTGGTCATACTCGCAAAAAGAAAATTCTTGTTTCAGCGGCAGTTCATCCAGAATCAAGAGCGGTACTTGAAACATATGCAAAAGGTCAAAATCTTGAAGTTGTTGAAATTGATCATAAAAACGGTGTAACAGATTTAGAAGTATTACAAAGTGAAGTAGATGATACAGTTGCTTGTGTAATCGTTCAATATCCAAACTTCTTCGGACAAGTGGAAAAGTTAGCTGATATCGAAAAAATCGTTCATCAACAAAAATCATTATTTATCGTTTCTTCAAATCCATTATCATTAGGCGCATTAACACCGCCAGGAAAATTCGGTGCTGATGTTGTAATCGGTGATGCACAACCATTCGGTATCCCAACGCAGTTTGGTGGACCGCACTGTGGTTACTTTGCAACAACGAAAGCATTTATGCGTAAAATTCCAGGACGTCTTGTCGGACAAACTGTAGATTCAGATGGTAAACGTGGATTTGTATTAACGTTACAAGCACGTGAACAGCATATTCGTCGTGATAAAGCGACGTCTAACATTTGTTCAAACCAAGCGTTAAATGCATTAGCAGCTTCTGTTGCAATGACGGCACTTGGCAAACAAGGTGTAAAAGAAATGGCACGTCAAAACATTTCTAAAGCACAATATGCAAAACGTCAATTTGAAGCGAAAGGTTTCACAGTAACGTTCGCTGGACCATTCTTTAATGAATTTGTTGTAGATTGTAAACGTCCAGTTAAAGAAATAAATGATGTATTAATACAAAAGAATATTATCGGTGGTTACGACCTAGGCCGTGATTATAAAGAGCATGAAAACCATATGCTTGTAGCGGTAACAGAGCTTCGTACAAAAGAGGAAATTGACACACTTGTAAACGAAATGGGGGCTATCCAATGAAGAACCAAGACCAAGCACTTATTTTTGAAGTGACTAAAGAAGGACGCGTAGGATATAGCTTACCCAAATTAGATGTAGAAGAAGTAAAATTAGAAGATGTGTTTGAGAGTGATTATATTCGAGTAGAAGATGCAGAGCTTCCAGAAGTATCTGAACTTGATATTATGCGCCATTACACAGCGCTTTCAAACCGTAACCACGGTGTGGATTCTGGATTCTATCCACTTGGGTCTTGTACGATGAAATATAATCCGAAAATTAATGAAAACGTAGCTCGTTTCGCAGGCTTTGCAAATATTCATCCACTTCAAGATGAAAAAACAGTGCAAGGTGCAATGGAATTAATGTATGACTTACAAGAACATTTAATTGAAATTACAGGTATGGATACTGTTACGTTACAACCAGCAGCTGGTGCACACGGAGAATGGACAGGATTAATGTTGATTCGTGCATATCATGAAGCGAACGGTGACTTTAACCGTACGAAAGTAATTGTTCCTGACTCTGCTCACGGAACAAACCCGGCGTCTGCAACAGTAGCTGGTTTTGAAACAATTACGGTGAAATCAAATGAACATGGTCTTGTTGACTTAGATGATTTAAAACGTGTTGTAAACGAAGAAACAGCAGCACTTATGTTAACAAATCCAAATACATTAGGCCTATTCGAAGAAAATATTTTAGAAATGGCAGAAATCGTCCATAACGCAGGCGGTAAATTATACTATGATGGTGCAAACTTAAATGCGGTATTAAGCCAAGCACGCCCAGGAGATATGGGATTTGACGTTGTGCATTTAAATCTTCATAAAACATTTACAGGTCCGCATGGCGGCGGTGGCCCAGGTTCTGGTCCAGTAGGTGTGAAAGCTGATTTAATTCCGTACTTACCAAAACCGATTTTAGAGAAAACAGAAAATGGCTATCACTTCAACTATGATCGTCCAGAAGCAATTGGGCGTGTGAAACCATTCTATGGTAACTTCGGAATTAACGTTCGTGCATACACATATATTCGTTCTATGGGCCCAGATGGCTTGCGTGCAGTAACTGAGTATGCTGTATTAAATGCGAACTATATGATGAGAAGATTAGCACCATTCTATGATCTTCCGTTCGATAGACATTGCAAGCATGAATTTGTATTATCAGGTCGTCGTCAAAAGAAACTTGGTGTACGTACATTAGATATTGCAAAACGTCTGCTTGATTTCGGTTACCATCCACCAACAATTTACTTCCCATTAAATGTGGAAGAATGTATTATGATTGAGCCAACAGAAACAGAATCAAAAGAAACATTAGATGGTTTCATTGATAAGATGATTCAAATTGCTAAAGAGGTAGAAGAAAATCCAGAAGTTGTACAAGAAGCACCACATACAACAGTAATAAAACGTTTAGATGAAACATTGGCTGCTCGTAAACCAGTTTTACGTTATGAAAAGCTAGCACCTGTACAAGTGTGATTGCAAAAAAAAAGAACTCGCTACATGCGGGTTCTTTTTTTTGCAACATTGGTGCAGCTAGAATGAAAAAAATGTTAAAAATTTATATTTTTTGTTTCATATTGCTGTAAAGATGCGGTTTTATAGGTGATTTTGTTGAAAAAGTCGGTTTGATAAAAGTATTTATTTTTGTTAGAATTTTATTGAAATTAAGAAGATGTGATGAGGTAGAAATTACTCATTTTTATGTATATGTGAAAAAACGAGCAAGACGGGGGTGGAAGCGTGGGATATCGATGTTATAGAATGGTATACCATTTAGAAAATGGAGAAACAATTAAAGATGTAAAAGAATTTTGTTACCGAGACCAAGGGAAAGTGTTAGAAAGAGTAGCACACCGTGTAATGGATAATAGAGAAGTGACAGCGATTGATAAACAAGGAACAATCATTTCAATAGCGTGTGAGGACATTGTAAAGGTAGAACTTGATTACATAACAGAAAGTTAACCTTGAGTCATATCGAATTATTCGATACAATATACTGTTGAATGGTGAAGAGAGAAGAGAGGAGTTTATCATGGGTAATACACGACACTTTTATATGTTTATTTTAGCGTTTGTTCTTGTTGTGGCGTTAACGATTTATTTAATTGTTGATAGCAGCTGGTACAATACAGTTCATCCAGCATTCCTTCTTTTTATGTATGTAGGAATTGCGGTTGTTAGTTTCGGAATGAGAGACGAAATGTTAGATCGCTTTGAAAAGTGATACATATACGAAAGACCAACAGGAAAATGTTGGTCTTTTTTTCTTGCCAAAAATAGGATGGTGTGTATATACTGTATATATAAGGTATACACAGTATATACACACACTGGAGGAAAACATGAATATTATTATTTCGAATTCTTCCCAAGACCCTATTTATGTGCAAATAAGAAAACAATTAAGCCAGCTTATTTTAAATGGTGGTTTAAAGGGTGGAGACCAATTACCGTCTATTCGTAGCTTAGCGAAGGAATTACAAGTTAGTGTAATTACAACGAAGCGTGCGTACGAGGAGCTTGAAAAAGAAGGATATATAGAAACTGTTGCTGGGAAGGGGACTTATGTTTCACGTAAAAATAATGAACTACTAAAAGAACAGCGGCTACGTCTATTGGAAAGTAAAGCGGAAGGGATTGTGAATGAAAGTAAAGCGTTGCAGCTTTCACTTGAAGATTTACAGCAGATGATTGCGTGTTTATATGAGGGGGAATAAGAGATGTTAGAGCTAAAAAACGTTTGTAAAACTTATCAAGATTTCTCAGTGAAAAATGTAAGTTTTACATTGCCACGTGGATATATTATGGGATTTATCGGACCGAATGGAGCTGGAAAAAGTACGACGATCAAAATGATTATGAATTTAATCAGAAAAGAGAGCGGTGATATAAAAATTTTTGGTAAGGACAATAAGAAAGCCGAAAAGGAAATAAAACAAAATATTGGTTTTGTATATGATGAAAATCATTATTACGAAGATTTAACGTGTGAGCAAATGAAACGGATTATTGCACCGTTATATAAAAAGTGGGACGAAAAGCAGTATCAATCGTATATGCAGAGATTACAAGTTCCAACGTATAAAAAGATTAAAGAGTTATCCAAAGGGATGAAAATGAAATTTGCGATTGCAATCGCACTTTCACACCATGCGGAATTCATTATTATGGATGAACCAACAGCAGGGTTAGATCCAGTTGTTCGAAGTGAATTGCTTGATATGCTGCAAGAAATTGTGATGGAGGATGAAGTATCTGTCTTATTTTCCACACACATTACTACAGACTTAGAACGCATCGCGGATTACATTACGTTCATCAATGATGGAGAAATTATATTTACTGGTGAGAAAGATGAATTAATGGAGAACTACGTAATCGTAAAGGGAAGCAATGATTTATTAGATCGAGAAGGAAAAGAACTATTTGTTGGATTACGAAAAAATAAGTTTGGTTTCGAAGGTTTAGCGAAGGATAAACAAGCAATTGTAGACTGGTTTGGAAATGAGGTTGTACTAGAAAAGCCTAAATTAGATGACATCATCGTATACACTGCGAAAGGGAGAGGTGCCTATGCGTCAGCTCATATATAAAGATTTGTTCTTTTTTCGGGTGATGTGGTTAGTTTATCTAATTGCACCATTAATGTTTTCTTTTATAGAGCCGGTTGGTGAAACGGTATTTTCTACAAGTTGCCTACTTATAACAATTTCCACATCAATGATATTAATAGGGATGGATGAAAAAAATAAAAGTGATGTCATTATGAATAGTTTACCATTGAGTCGAAAGGATATCGTTATCGCTAGATATATTTCCTGTGCAATATTTATCGCTGGAAGTATGTTTGTAACGATGTTCGTTATTTTTCTAATAAGAGGTGTTGTTGTCATTAGTGATATTAGTGCATATCATCCAAATTTATATATTGAAATCCCTTGGTATGCAGTAGTTAGAGGAGCGATAAGCTCTTTAGTTTATATAGCGGTGCTGTTTCCTAGTTATTACGGAACAAAATCCAAAATGGCATGTGGACTATTTACAGGTGGAGCGGCTATGGTAGGTGTTTTTGCAGGGATATTTATAGGTGATGGAGAAACTGCGGCATTATCGTTTATTGAATGGGTTATAGCTCCGTCACATTTTATATGGTTTTTAGTTGGAGTAATTATATTAGCTAGTGTATATATCGCTTCTATGTTTCTTACAATTAAAATTTATGAAACGCATGATTTGTAGAGAGGAGGATTTGCATGCAACAGTTGATTTTGAAGGAGTTTTTCTTACAAAGAAAAATGTTTCTCATCTATTTAATCTTGCCTATTTATGGGGTGTTACAACAGTCTATAGAACCATTTCAGTTGGCGTTTGTTTGTTTTGTTATCTGTCTTTTGATGATTTCAATCTCTTTATCAAATGAAGAGAAAAATAGTACGGAAAAAGTATTAGTAAGTCTACCTTTTACTAGGAAAGATATTGTCATTGCGAAATACATATCGACAGTATTTTTTATTGGAGTCAGTCTAATCATTACATTTGTTTTCTTTATAATACCTGTATCTGTATTAAGAGAAAATACAAACATTCCGTGGTATGCACTATTTATAGCTATTTTCTTTTTTGTTCTTTATGCTGGTATGATTCTTCCCATGAAATATAGTGTGGATAAACAAACGGTTACTATTCTTGGAGCGGTTATGCTTTTTCCTATAATAGGTTTGTTAGGATTTATGTGCAATATATTTGCTGAAGAAAGGCTTATGCTAATGTTTTTCCGATCTTCAGATGTGCTATTAGTTATTAGTATTTTAAGTCTAGGAGCGTGTTTAAGTTATTTCGCCTCAATGTTTTTGTCGATTGTAAGTTTTAAAAAGAAGGAGCTTTAATATTTATAGCTTGTCTAATATAAAAACTAATAAGTGATGCTATGAGATGAGTCTAGGGAGGTGTAATAAATGATCAAGCAACTAGTCTTAAAAGATATGATGTTGCAAAGAAAGTTAGGGTTTGCGTATCTTATATGTTTGTTTTTCCTTGCTATTGTTGATTTTCGTAGTGATAGCTTCCTTATGACGATTAGCGTATCTATACCTTTTCTTGGCATGGTACTGTCAATGAGTTATGAGTGGAAAAATAAAAGTGAAATAATAGTAAATAGTTTACCGTTTGAGCGTAAAGATATTGTCATAGCCAAATACATATTTGTAAGTATTTTAGTTGCTTTAGGTGGGATTTTCTCACTTGTAGTTGGTTTAATCCAGTTACAAAATGAACATATAACTGTATGTATGCTATGGGGAGAGATTCTTGGCGGAATAACGGGAGGATTGGTTTATAGCATAATTGTACTCCCAATCGAATTTTCAGTAGGATATAGCAGTGCAAAACAAATTGCTCCGTTCGCCGGACTTGCGTTGGGGTATTTAAGTGGACTGATTGTAAGTAAAGTGTGGTTAGATATAGAGAATGCCTGGAGCACGAGTCTAGTCGTAAATGTTTGTTTTATAGCTGGGCTGCTTCTTTTATATATCATGTCTATGTTATTCTCAATTAATTTGTATAGTGAGCGTGATTTGTAAGAGAGAGGAGAATAGTGTTGAAACAACTAATTTTAAAAGATTTCATCATTCAATGGAAATTTTTAATTTGGTACATATTGTATCCTGTTTTCTTTTATATGGCTTTAACAGATACGGAAAATCTGTTCATAATTATGTCAGTAATTATTACAATTGGGGCAACAGTAAAAACATTTGAAGCAGATAGTAAAAATGAGAGTGAAGTTATAGTAAGTAGTTTGCCAATATTCAGGAAACAAATTGTGTATGCGAAATATATAGTAGCAATTATTATTCTTTTTATAAGCGTAACGGTCGGTTGTTTCACGATGGGAATGAAGAATGGGGTTAACCTATTTGAATTTATTGAAACGACAATGGTTGCTAGTATTAGCTTTATTTTAGTGTATTTAAGCTTTGTTTTACCGATATCGTTTTGGCTAGGGTATAAAAAAACTATTTTTATTACGATAGTAATATTCATGGCGCCGATTGTTATTTTAGAAACTTTGTTTCAAATCAACCTGGAACAAATTCAACTATACAACAGCGTGTTATTCGTTAGTTCAATTTGCATGTTCATAGTATCTATCTTCGTTTCAGTGAAATTGTATGAGAAGAGAGAATTTTAAAAGGTGCCTCGTAAAAGGCACCTTCTTCAATAACGGCAATACGAGAGCAAAAGTTTATAAACAGAAAGACTATTAGGCACATCTTTCGGAGTATGTAATATAAAGCTGAAAACGATAACGAAAATGAGAAAGAGGAAAAATAAAAATAGGATCTGCTTATGTATAGAATTTTGCATATAACCCACTCCTTTTTTAGGTAGTATGTCCAAAAGAAAGAAGGATATGAAAAATTTTAGGAGGGAGAATGATGAACAAAAGAAAATGGTTATATAGAATAGGAGTACTTTTATTTTCAATAGGTCTCATATTAGCAAATTTTTACTCAGATATACCACCGCTACTTCCTAGTTTGCATAAAGGGATTGGTATGAGTGTTGTCATAGTTGGTCTGCTTTGTCTTATCGCATCAAATTTCTATAGAAAATCTAAATAGACATAAAAAAGGACAGTTACTTCTTTTCAGAAGAACTGTCCTTTTTAAATAACTTGTTCCAAAGCTTGGCGATGCTCCATATAATTACGATAGTAATGGAGGCAATAATTGACCAAACGATAGATGCAATTTCAAGTGCCATGTTAGGAAGGAATGTAAGAATGGATATTACTTTATGAAACAACCATTCTATTATATGAAAACTTATTTGCAATAGAATGATAATCCCAAGTGTGATCCATGTTAAGATTTGTTTTCCTTTTTCTTTCCACATGACATTCACCTCACGTTAGCCTAATAGTTTTAAGCCAACAGCACCGCATAGAATGCAGCTTAAGAAGGCAAGGCGGCGCCAATCCGCTGACTCGCGGAAAATAAGAATACCTAGAAGTGCACTTCCAGCAGTTCCGATTCCAGTCCAAATTGCGTAAGCAGTTCCCATCGGTAATGTGTTCATCGCAAGTGATAAGAAGAAGAAACTTACGCCGAAGTTAGCGATTAAAATAACTTTTGGTGCCCAGCCTTTCTTTTCAGTGGCTACTTTCATAAAGAGTACACCAACAATTTCACAAATACCAGCTAGAATTAAAAATACCCAAGCCATTTTATGCAGCCTCCTTCGATTCTTTTTCTTCTGTTACTCGTTTTAAGCCGATTACTCCGAAGAAGATTAAACCAATTAATAATACTTTTACGATAGAGAAAGGTTCTCCGAAGATGAAAATCTCTGTAAGAACGATTCCACCAGCTCCAATTCCTGTAAAGACTGCGTATACAGTGCCGACAGGTAAATCTTTATATGCTCTAAATAATAAGACGAAACTAATTGTAATTAATAGAGCAACACCAGCCCACTCAAGTGGTGCCTCCGCTTTTTTAAGTCCAATAACCCAAAAGATTTCAATAATACCAGCTATGATTACATAAATCCATGCCATATGTCATTTCTCCTTCCTACCAGTCGTTAGGTAAAGGGCTTAAAAACGACGCATTGCAAAGGAGCAATCCGTCAGTTTGAAAGTCCGCGCCAAAATACTTTCCAAGAAGCTTCTAAACGTGTCTCAAAACGATTTAAACCTGCGTATAGTAGTTCAACCATAAGGCCGTCAAGTAAGCATAAAAAAGCCTCCAAAGCGTCTTTTACTTCAATGTTATGCAGTTCATCTTGTTCGCTTGCTCTTTTAAACACAGGGAATAAAAGTTTTCCGACATTTTCAATGTGTACATTCGCTTTATCAATAATTTGTTCGCGAAATGCATCCGGCGGAAAATAAGAAGTTCGTAACCAAAACATTGATTCTTCACTTTCACCAAATCGTTTTGCATAACCTTTTAACAGATTTACTAGCAATTCTTCAGTAGACGATTTTGAAAAATTTTCGATATCGTCAGTGAAGCTTTGTAAATCTTTTTGAAGAGCGGATTCTAAGCATGTAAAATATAGCTCTTCTTTTCCTTTAAAGTGTGCGTAAATCGATGGTTTTTTAATCCCAACTTCTTGAGCAATATTTGCTAATGAAGTTCCTTCATAGCCGTAGCGTGCGAAATGAGAAAGTGCTACAGCTTTAATGCGGTTTGCTGTCATTTTCATCCCCTACCTACCGTTCGTTAGGTTAATTATATGAGATGAAAAATATAAAGTCAATAGGTGAAGGGATAAAAAAGAGCGCTATAGTTAACGCTCTTTTTTAGACTGTTTCTCGCTCAATTAAATGGAATGAAAGTTCTTCTGTACTGCCGATAATTTGCTCGCTTTGAATTTGTTTATAGAATAAAGAAAAAGCATGTGAGCCCATTGTGAGACCGGGATGTTCAATAGTTGTAATTTCTAATGCTTTTGAAATTTCATGGTTATCAAATCCCAGGATAGCGAGGTCTTCAGGTATGCGAATGCCATGTTTTTTTGCCTCTGTTAATAAACCAGCGGCAACTTGATCGTTCGCTGTAACAATAGCGGTTGGGCGATTTTTCATACTTAAAATGCGATGGAGTACTTGTGCCCCGTCCTGCATCGTATAACATTGATGAAAAACCCAATCAGGGTGCACTGTTTTTCCTTCTTGACGAAGAGTATCGGCGAAAGCTTTTTCACGCTCGATTGAATTAGCACTTGTTTTTCTTGCTAAACAAATGCCGATTTTTTCATGACCTTTACTGAGTAAATAGGAAGTACCAAGGCGGAATCCTTCGTAATGATCTACATAGACAGATGAAATGAGGGGATGTTTCATTTTTTCACATGAAATAATAGGGGCAAATTTTGCGAACGGTTCAATTTGTTCCCATGAACTCGTGCGAGAGCAAATAATCATCCCGTCAAATTGCTTCATTTTCATCATTTCAAGAACGCGAATTTCTTCAATACTATCGTAATTCGTTTGGCATAAATTAATATGATATCCAGCTGCTAACGCTTCGTTTCCGATTCCTTCAATGATCGTGCTAAAGTACGGAAGATTAATAAAAGGTAGCATAACGCCAATTGTATATGTTTTACCCTTTATTAAATGGATAGCATTTATATTTTTTGCATAGTTCAATTCTTCAACTGCATCTAAAACACGCTTACGTTTTTCCTCTTTTACGTAAGGATGATTATTAAGGACACGAGAAACAGTTGATATAGATACACCAGCAGTTTTTGCAATTTGTTTTATATTGGCCATATGTATCACCTCTTTCCTTAATTATAAGGGGAAAATGATAAGAATGAAAAAAATCTTGACCTGAAAAGCTTTTCACAATCTATGTTATAAGCATGACTTCTGTTGTTCGCGTAACCTTTTTATTTGGGCGTAAGAATAGTGGGGTCTTTTTTGTATGTCTGCAAAGAATTTTTGTCAGAATGTGTGAGAATAACGTGGAAAGTTTTCGGAGGAGGCGTTTGATAACGAAGCGAATAGTAGAGAGTATAAACGCTTCACTCGTTAAGAGAGCGGTATGAAAGGGCGGAAACAAATTGAAAAAAGGAATCATTTGTTTCGTGTTTTCTAGTGTAATACTTAGCTCATGTTCATTTCAGCAAACGATGCAAGAAGAAAAAACATTTGTAGGAACAACAGGAGGGGCTAAGGACCGTGTTACTGATCCGATTCCGCTAAAGGAACTTCCAAAATATTTTCCGGCGAAGTTTAAAGTTCCAACGTTTTTACCTTATGACATTACGAGTGATGTGCAGGGAGAGGTAAGAACGATGGGAAAGAAGAATGCTGTCTTAACGATTAAATATAAGCAACAAGAGAAAGGAAGGCACGATTATATAGAATTAACAGTGGCCAACTTTTCTTACAGTTTTCCATACCTCGTAGAAGAAAATCGATTTCAAGAACAAATGAAATTGAATAATGGAGCACCTGCTTATTTTAAAAATAAGGATGATTACGAGCGAGGGGACGAATTTGCTACGCTTATATGGAAAGAGAAGGGGATTGAATATCAGCTATTATATCGTAATGTAGATGAGAAAGATGAAGATGTGATTAAACAAAATCTACTGTACATTGCGAACAATATGGAATAAAAAACTAGCTGTATCGTGCAGCTAGTTTTTGTATGTTATTTCTTTTTAATTTTGCCTGACCAAGATTTAAATCCACCTTTTAATTGGTAGAAATCTGTGTAGCCTTGTTTTTTTAAGTATTGAGCTGCACGACCTGTACGGAATCCGCTTTGGCAATATAAATAAACCGGTTGATCTTGGCGAAGTTCTTTGTGGCGAAGGCGAATTTGTGATAATGGAATGTTACGCGCACCTAAAATATGTCCCGCGTTAAATTCATCTGCTTCGCGAATATCGATAAGCTGTGCTTTACGGTAGCCAGCGCGAAATTCTTCTTCTGAAAGTGTTTTAATTAATTTTTTCTGATAGAAATACATCCATACAGTGTAGCCGATGAATGCTGCAATTGCGGCTAGTATAATAATCAAGTTTGTTGACACGATTCTATCGCTCCCTTTTTTCTTATCCTACTTTCAATATTATAATGCCCATATGTATTTATGCAACAGATTCATTTGTATATAAGAAGAAATTTCGTATTCTTTCACAAATTTTGTCGAATTTGGTAGACTAGAGAATGTGAAAAATAATTGGTTATATGAGGTGCAGGATGGGAAAAGAAAAATGGTGTTATATTAACTCTGGTCAATGTTCACCAGCATTTAATATGGCGTTAGATGAATGTTTATTAAATTGGCAAAGTGAAAAGAAAATGCCACCAACAATTCGTTTTTACGAATGGGAAGTACCAACATTAACAGTCGGGTATTTCCAGCGTGTTGAAAAAGATATAAATATGGATGTAGTTAACGAAAAAAAATATGGATTCGTTCGTCGTCAAACAGGCGGCAGGGGTGTACTACATGATAAAGAATTAACGTACAGTGTTATTGTGTCTGAAGATCATCCGGATATGCCAAAAACAGTTACAGAAGCATACCGCGTTATTTCGCAAGGCTTATTAGACGGTTTTAAGGCATTAGGATTAGAAGCGTATTATGCAGTTCCGAAAACAGAAGAGGATCGTGAGAATTTAAAAAATCCGCGTTCAGGAGTATGTTTTGATGCACCATCTTGGTATGAAATTGTAGTTGAAGGAAGAAAAATCGCAGGTAGTGCTCAAACACGTCAAAAAGGTGTTATCTTACAGCACGGTTCTATTCCGTTAGAAATAGATTTAGATGAGTTATACGATCTATTTTTATTCCCGAATGAACGTGTAAAAGAGCGTATGAAAAACATGTTTTCTTCTAAAGCGGTAGCGATTAATGAGTTGACAGACCGTACATTTACGATTGAACAGTTAATTAAAGCGTTTGAAACTGGATTTGAAAAAGGTTTAGATATAGAGCTTGTGCCGTATGAACTAACAGAAGAACAGCTTCATGAAGTTCAAACTTTAGCAAAAGAGAAGTATGAAAGTAATGAATGGAATTATAAAAAATAAGGAGATGGCGACCGCCATCTCCTTATTTTTATAGTAAATTAAGTACTTTTTCTACTTTGATTCCTTTATCTTGTAAAGAACGAAGGCGATTTACAACGTCCATAATTTCTTTGTCGAATGTAACGCTAATACCTTGGCTTTGTAGCTCTTTTTTTAATCCTTCAATAGAATCATCTATGTCGATGCCAAGCTCGTAATCTTGACAAACTTCAATTGTCTTTTTCACAAGTTTAACATAATTTTCTTGTAGTTTTGTATTTGTTTCAGTCAAAGCAGGTTGCTTCGGTTTTGCAGGAGTAACCGGTGCTGTCTCTTGCTTTGTAACTGGAGTAGGTACTGCTTTTTTCACAGGTGCTGGAGTAGATAGTTCTACAGCTGCTTCAACACTTACTGACTTCGGCGTTGGTACCGGAGTAGGCTTAGGTGTTATAGCGGGTGTTTCTACACGCATAACAGGTTTAGGAGCGGGTGTAACTGCTTTAGGAGCCTCTACGACTACTTCTTTGTTCGGAGTAGCTTCTACAACTGTTTCTTCTTGCTCAGCAGCTTCTTTATTTTCTTTGCTCCACATAACGCGTTCAATTTCTAGAGAAACATTGTTCTTATTCATCGCTGTTAATGTAACTTTACCAACTTCCGCGTTCCCAGTGAAATCAACAATTTTATAAATAACACTCTTGTTCCAATCCACGTTTCCGCTCAAAAATAATTCTTCGTTACATTTCGGCGTTAAGCCCTCGATTTTAATTTCTGCGTTTACACCGTTTTCACTGTATACCATAATTAGCGAAGCATTTACATCTTCGTCTGCTAACATTAGTTCACGTACCATTTTGCCGGTGCGTACTTGCGTTTTCTTCTTAACTGACATCTAATTTCTCCTCTCAAAAATTCAGTAATAATAAAAAAATCGTATAACGAAAAATAATTGCTCACGAAGATTTATGATACCGATAATAAAAGCATCACGTCAACAATTAACTTTAATTATTTTGCATTTTTCTTATTTTCTTTATGAAATTTTTCAATTTGTAAAATTAGACAGAAGAAAAACAGCCTTTTGAAAGGCTGTTAAAATTTAGATGTTTTATATAAAAATTTGTACAGAATATAAAAAGAAAGTGTAACAAGAGCACCTTGCCAAATAGACAAATTATAAAATAAGTATGGTTGTGTTTTAAAAAATACGTTTGAAAAAACTGATAAGATAAAAGGTATAAACACTGATAATAAGAGGAGTGCTTTTTGTTTCCAGGAAACCAGTATTGTAAAAGAAAAACGTCTAAATAACGAAAAAGTTATGAAAGCACCAATTGTTAAAACGATAGCAGATAATATTGTTCCAGGAATACTAAGTGGAATTCCTGAAGTGTTTGTATCTGTAAATAGTTTTTGCATAAGAGTAGTAAATGTATCGTATCCAATTTGAATAGCTAATAATAAACTAACTGCAAATCCAATAACGGTAGCTTGTTGGAAAGAATTTTGATGCTCTGAAGAGTTAATCAATTCGTCGCAGTAAGCTTTTAAATCTTCTCCGAAAATATCATGTGCATTTTTACCATCTTCTTGGGCTTCTAAAAGATGATCCAATATTTCTAAAAGCAATTCTTCCATTTGCTTTTGCGGAACGCTAGTAAAACGTAAATAAATAAGCATATCACCATAAGCAGCTTCGTTTTCAGGTGTTAATAACTTTCTTTTTTCATTGTTTAACTTAACCATTTCTTTTTCGGTCATAATATCTTCACTCCTTTTTAAAGGCTAAATATTCTTTTTTGAAGAAGATTTTGTATAGTGCATAGCAAGAGATGGCCAGTAAAGTGCCAATCCAAGGTGAGATTTGTAATGTAGTATAGGGCTGTTTAATAAATAAAAAGGAAATACCGATTAATAGTATCCATAGGCAATGGCGTATTAAAAAACTTCCTATATGCCTCCAAATAGTTGTTTGATTTTTAAATAAATCAGTGTTAATAAAATCGAAAACAAAACGTATCATAAGATGTACGGATAAGATAAATGCGAGCAGATAAATGAAATCAATGTGTACAAATTTAAAACGTGCTTCATTTGAAAATAAGGGAAATACCAATGCAATTACGGAAGAAATAGCAAAGTATATTGCTAACAGATAACTAGTTATAAATAAAGGAATCGATAATTGTTCCCGTAAACTTGGCTTCGGTAGAGCAGCAATTAGTTCGTCACAGTACGCCTGTAAGTCGTCGCCAAAAATATCATAAGCACTTTTTTCTTCTTGCTGGGCTTCAATAAGGTGATCTAGAATTTCAATTAGCAGTTCTTCCGCGTGGTACTCTGGCACTTTAGCTAAGCGGATGTATATTAACATGTCACTATAGGCGGTTTCATTTTCTGTAGTTAATAATTTACGCTTTTGGTTATTTAGTTCGATTAAATCTTTCGCCTTCATCCCTATCACTCTCCCTGTAATAAGTTGTTTACCGTCGTTGAAACCATTCCCCAGCTTTGTTTAAATTCTTCAAGTTGTTCTAATCCTTTATCGGTTACGTGATAATATTTTCGCTTTGGACCGAGTGAGGAGGCTTTTAATGTTCCTTCAATCAATTTTTCTTTTTGCATGCGTAACAATAACGGATAGATGCTTCCTTCACTTACGAATGTAAAGCCATATTTATTTAATTTTGTACTTAGTTCATATCCGTACACTTCTTCTTGTGAAATGATATATAGAATGCAACCTTCTAGTACACCTTTTAACATTTGGCTGTGCATGATTTCACCACCTTTTATCCAGGTAACTTGCGTTGCAAGGTAGCTGTTATCTAAATTATAACAGTCAGTAACTTGCAACGCAAGTTACTGAAGTGGAAAACTTTAATCTGTGTTAATTTTCATGTGCTTCCCATACTAACGAGAGGAGGGAAGCACATGAAACCATTTATGCCAAAACTCGTTTACTTTGAACCGAGGGCACTCGAATATCCGCTTGGAAAAGAGCTTTATGAGAAGTTTACGAAGATGGGATTAGAAATTCGTGAAACGACATCACACAATCAAATTAGAAATTTTCCAGGGGAAAATGAATTGCAAAAGTATCGTAATGCAAAAGCAACACTTGTCGTTGGGGTGAGGAAGACGTTAAAGTTCGATACATCAAAACCTTCAGCTGAATATGCAATTCCGCTTGCAACAGGGTGTATGGGACATTGTCATTATTGTTATTTGCAAACGACACTTGGGAGTAAACCTTACGTAAGGGTGTATGTGAATCTAGATGAAATATTTGAGAAGGCAAAGCAATATATGGATGAAAGGGCCCCTGAAATAACAAGATTTGAAGCGGCGTGTACATCAGACATCGTTGGAATTGATCATTTGACACATGCATTAAAGCGGGCGATAGAGTTTATCGGAGAAAGTGAACATGGACGTTTACGTTTCGTTACGAAATATTCGCATGTTGATCATTTATTAGATGCAAAGCATAATGGGAAAACGCGTTTTCGATTTAGTATTAATTCACGTTATGTGATTAAAAATTTTGAACCAGGGACATCGCCATTTGAAGAGCGAATTGAGGCTGCTCGTAAAGTAGCGGGGGCTAATTATCCTCTTGGCTTTATTGTTGCGCCAATTTATATGCATGAAGGGTGGGAAGAAGGGTACCGTGAATTGTTTGAACGATTGTACAATGAGTTAAAAGACATGACGATACCAAATTTAACGTTCGAATTAATTCAACATCGTTTTACGAAACCAGCCAAAAAAGTCATTCAAGAACGTTATCCGAATACGAAACTTGAAATGGATGAAGAGAAGCGGAAATATAAATGGGGACGATACGGTATTGGGAAATATGTATATCAAAAGGATGATGCAGAAGTATTGGAAGAAACAATACGAGGTTATATATATGAGTATTTTCCCGATGCAGAAATTCAATATTTTACATAAGGGGAATCTGGATTCTTTTTTTGTTTTATATATTTAGGCTCGTTTCCACCTTGTCACGTTATTCTTTCTGGTGTATCATTTTATTGATTGCTTCGTACGGAATAAGCAAAATGAAATTGGATGGAGGAAACCGATGCCTACCCCTAGTATGGAAGATTATATTGAACAAATTTATTTGTTGATTGATGAAAAGGGTTATGCCCGTGTATCTGATATTGCTGAAGCGCTTAGTGTACATCCATCCTCTGTAACAAAAATGGTACAAAAATTAGACAAAGACGAATATCTAATTTATGAAAAATATAGAGGGCTTGTATTAACATCAAAAGGTAAAAAAATCGGAGAACGTCTCGTATATCGTCATGAATTGTTAGAACAGTTTATGCGCATTATCGGTGTGGATGAAAGCAAAATTTATAATGATGTAGAAGGAATTGAACATCATTTAAGTTGGGAATCAATTGACCGTATCGGTGATTTAGTACAATACTTTGAACAAGATGAAGTTCGAGTAGAAACACTTCGTGGTGTTCAAAAAGCAAATGAAGAGAAAAGTAATTAAGGGGAACGTGTGGCGTTTCCTTTTTTATTTCAATCGAAAAGGACGGGAGAATCATGAAAGCGATTATTTTTGATTTTGATGGATTAATTGTGGACACAGAAACAATATGGTTTCACTCTTTCAGAGATGCTGTTCGTGAATACGGCAGCGAGTTACCTTTAGAGGAATTTGCGAAATGTATTGGAACGACAGATGAAGTGCTTTATGCATATTTAAAAGAGCAATTAAAAGAAAAGTTTAATGAGCATACATTAAAGGAAAAAGTAACAACTTTACATAAAGAAAAAATGAAAATACCGAAAGCACGTGACGGGGTAAAAGAATATTTAGAAGAAGCGAAAGAACTTGGATTGAAAATCGCATTAGCCTCTAGTTCATCTAGGGAGTGGGTCGTTCGTTTTTTAGAAGAGCTACAAATTAGAGATTATTTTGAAGTGATTAAAACGCGAGAAGATGTAGAGAAGGTAAAACCAGATCCAGCTCTTTATAAAGTTGCGATAGAAGAATTAGAAATTGAACCATCAGAAGCTGTTGTATTTGAAGATTCATTAAATGGATTGAAAGCAGCGGTGGCAGCAGGATTAAAATGTGTCGTCGTACCTAATGATGTGACAAGAAATTTACAATTTGAAAACCATCACCTTCGTATCGAAAGTATGAAAGATAAAAGTTTGAAAGAAGTACTTCAACATATAAAGTGAAACTTTAAACAGTCGGGGCTTTTCTCATCCCCACTGATTATTTGCCCATACTAATTGAGATAAAAAAGACCGTATTTCCTAAAAGGAAGCACGGTCTTTCTTTTTGTTTTTTTTACCTTCAATGACAGTTAAATGAGATTGTTTTCTTTTTCTTTTCAACGATGGAGAATTACCCTTTTTCCCCTTGTCATCAGAAGCATTTCGTTTCAAGAAAGAATTACTTAGGGGTGCTACATTTTGTTTCCCGTGTTTGCGGTTCGATTGTTTCGCTGCACGCTTATATGAGCTTTGCGAATTTGCAGAACCACTAGAGTTTGTAAACATTTTGTAGAGTAAGTAAAAGATACCGACGACAGCTAACATGATACCAATGTTTTTCAATACTCCCATTGGATCTGTAATAACAGATGAAACAAGGCCGAATATTGCTAATCCGATAATAAGCACAAATATA
Organism: Bacillus sp. 41-22; assembly: GCF_025809295.1. NCBI lineage: Bacteria > Bacillati > Bacillota > Bacilli > Caryophanales > Bacillaceae > Bacillus > Bacillus sp. 41-22. Next base: position 4,066,559 of record NZ_CP084035.1, on the reverse strand, counting down.
GCGAATGTAAACGAACGACCGTTCATAAGGGACACCTCCTAAAAACATATATTAAAATTAGTATATTAACGATGAGGAAAGGAGTTGAACACCATTTTTAAATAATTATTGTTTGTTTTCTAAACGTAATAATTCTTCAAACGATGCGATTGCAACTTCCGCTTGATCATCTGTTGGTTCTTTCGTTGTTAATAGTTGCAGCCATAATCCTGGATATCCAAGTACTCGCAAAACAGGGACATCTCGTAATCGATTGGTAAATTGTAATACTTCAAAAGAAATGCCGAGAACAACTGGAATTAATAAAATTCTGTTTACTACCCTTGCCCAAAGTGGATCTGTAGGAACTAGGAAATAAACAAACATTCCAATAATGACTGTAAATATTATAAAGCTACTGCCACAGCGATAATGGAGGCGAGTTTGCTTTTGAACATTTTCTACAGTCAGTGGAAGGTTATTCTCGTAAGCATTGATTACTTTATGTTCCGCACCGTGGTACTGAAATACCCGCTTAATAAGTGGGGTTAAAGAAATGAAGTATATATAGCTCAATAATAGCATGAGCTTAATGACACTTTCGACAATGATTTGCCCTGTATGAGATGGGAAAATCGGTCTCGTTAATTCAGCTAAAAGTGCAGGAACTGCTGTGAAAATTACTTTACCGAATATGAACGATAAAACGCCAACTGCTGCAACTCCTAATACCATCGTAAATTTTGATTGTTCTTCTTTTTTATTTGCAAGTTGTTCATCTTCTTCTGGGTGGACATCAAATCGTTCTGAAGCAAAGTTTAAATGTTTCGCTCCATTCGCACTTGCATCCACAATAGCGGCAATACCTCGTAAAAATGGAATTTTCTTTAGTAGAGATAATGCTTTATTACGAACGCGTGGTAAACGATAAAATTCAATCGATTTATCTTTACGACGAACCGCTGTAACAGTATATTCTCTACCGCCAAACATAACTCCTTCTATGACTGCCTGCCCGCCATATATTTGTTTTGACTCTTCTGCCATGTTAACACCAACCTGTATTTGTTTCTCTCTTATGTAGAAAAAGAGGCAATTGTCATACTTGGTTTTGTCATCTTGAAATAAGACAATCACCGAGTTTCCTTTATTTTATCGACAAATACAGGCAGATGACAAGGGAAAATGTTACGAGAGTCGGACATTTCTTATTCTTTTTATAGACAAATTTTGCAGGATTTAAACATGCCTCAAAATAGTTTCGGGCATACTAGTGAGCGGAGGTGTCAATGTGAATCAAGAACAATCAACAATAAGAAACTTTGTACAAATTGGTTTATTTGGTGGCTTATTTTGGGGAGGTATATGGTATTTCCTTCATATATTCTCATTTACAGAAGCTGGACCTAACTATTTACTTTTACCGTTTGCATTTGGAGATTGGAAAGAAGGGGTTTGGGGAAATGTACTAGGTATCGTTTGTATGGGACTTCTTTCAATTTTAGTGGCATTTCTCTATAAAGCCCTTTTTAAAAAGTTTGAAGGAGTATTCCCTGGCGTACTATACGGTTTGTTTTGGTGGGCATTATTATTTTTGGGGATGGGGCTAATGGCACCTGTTATTAAAAGTGCACTCCATTTACCGAAAGAAACAATTGTAACGACAATATGTATCTTTATATTATATGGTGTTTTTATTTCGTATTCTGTAGCATTCGAATCGAATAATACAAATAGAGGAGAAGGGGTCGAGAAGACAAACTATTCAAATAAGTGATTCCTATGTTAAAATGTCGTATAGACATTTTTTAATATTAAGGAGTTTTAAGAAAATGAAAAAGTTACTCCTCGTAAATGGTCCTAACCTAAATCGCCTTGGCGTTAGGGAAGTAAATGTATACGGAAAAGGAACGTTAGCGACGCTTGAAACAGATATGAAACACGAAGCAGAGAAAATGGGAGTGGAGTTAGAATGTTTCCAATCGAATCATGAAGGTGCTATTATCGATCGTCTTCATGAGGCTGAAGATATATATGAAGGGATCATTTTAAATCCTGGAGCATTTACGCATTATAGCTATGCGATTCGAGATGCAATTGCGAGCATTTCGATTCCTGTTATTGAAGTACATATTTCTAACATTCACCAGCGTGAATCGTTCCGTCACGAATCTGTGACGGCGGCTGTTTGTGCGGGACAAATTGTTGGATTTGGTTTTTATGGCTATAAGTTAGCGTTATTTGCATTAATGGAGAAATTGAGGGAGGCATAAAGTAATGGAAAAGATCGAGAGATTAAGAAGTGCGTTTGATGAGGCTGGTATTGACGGTATCGTATTAACGAATGAACATAGCCGTAGATATATGGCGAATTTCACAGGAACAGCTGGTGTTGTACTAATTTCAAAAGAGCGTGCTCTATTTATTACAGATTTCCGTTATGTAGAGCAAGCTAGTAAGCAAGCGGTTGGATACGAAATAGTGCAGCATGCAGGATTAATTCTTGATGAAGTTGCGAAACAAGTTAAAGAACTTGGAATTCAAAAGCTAGGATTTGAGCAAGATACTCTTACATATAGCTCTTACGTAACGCATAATGAAGCGATCGAAGCTGAATTCATCCCAACTTCTGGGCTTGTAGAAAAGTTACGCTTGATAAAGACTGATTCAGAGATTAAGATATTAAAGGAAGCTGCACAGATTGCAGATGCTGCCTTTGAGCATATTCTATCATTCATTCGCCCGGGAGTATCTGAAATTGAAGTGTCAAATGAACTTGAATTTTTCATGAGAAAACAAGGAGCAACATCTTCTTCGTTTGATATTATCGTTGCTTCAGGTCTTCGTTCGGCATTACCGCACGGCGTGGCATCTGAAAAAGTGATAGAAAAAGGAGATTTCGTTACATTAGACTTCGGCGCTTATTACAAAGGATATTGCTCTGATATTACTCGTACGATTGCAGTCGGTGAACCATCTGATAAATTAAAAGAAATTTATAATATTGTTTTAGAAGCACAACTACGTGGTGTGAACGGTATTAAAGCTGGTTTAACGGGTCGTGAGGCTGATGCATTAACGCGTGATTACATAACGGAAAAAGGATATGGTGAATACTTCGGACACTCTACTGGTCATGGAATCGGTCTTGAAATCCATGAAGCACCAGGTTTAGCGTTCCGTTCTGATACAGTACTTGAACCAGGTATGGCTGTAACAGTAGAACCAGGTATTTATATTCCAGGTGTTGGCGGGGTACGTATTGAAGATGATATCATTGTAACAAGTGAAGGTAATGAAGTAATAACGAAATCACCAAAAGAACTTATTATTTTGTAATACACAGGAGGATTTTTTTACATGATTTCAGTAAACGATTTTCGTACAGGTTTAACAATTTCAGTGGACAATGCCCTTTGGCAAGTAATGGATTTCCAACACGTAAAGCCAGGTAAAGGTGCTGCATTCGTTCGCTCTAAACTACGTAACCTTCGCACAGGATCTGTTCAAGAGAAAACATTCCGTGCAGGTGAAAAAGTAGAAAAAGCACACATCGAAAACCGTCGTATGCAATACTTATACGCGAGCGGTGAGTCTCACGTATTTATGGATAACGAAACTTATGAGCAAATCGAACTTGGTGAAAACCAAATCGAGCGCGAATTAAAATTCTTAAAAGAAAACATGGGAGTATCTATTATGACATACCAAGATGAAATACTTGGTGTTGAACTTCCGAACACAGTTGAATTAAAAGTTGCAGAAACAGAGCCTGGTATTAAAGGTGACACAGCTTCTAACGTAACAAAACCAGCTAAATTAGAAACTGGTCTTGTTGTACAAGTACCAATCTTCATTAACGAAGGCGAAATGCTTATCATCAACACTGGTGAAGGTAAATACGTTTCTCGTGCATAGTAGAAAAGCACTCGTGATTATCACGAGTGCTTTTTTTATAGGAAATAGGGCAGATAGTAAATTGCAGTTATAGCAAAACTAACTGTGACGAGTGAAAGGGTACCCATAATATATGGAGTCAAAACAATTTGAAACGGGCGTATTTCACCAGTTTCAATACCGGTAAAAGTTTTATTCGTTGCATGATCCATATTGTTATTTCTAAAGGTACTCATAATAATTAACCACGTAATTGCAAATATTGCTAGACTGCCAAGGAAAAAGCTCTCCATAAATGACCAGCCGACCATTTTTGAAAAAAGATAAATAATAGCTAATTCTACTACAATTGTTAAACTAATTTTCAATCCTTTCATATTTTCCCCCCTCATTTTGTACTTCCAACCAATTTGAAAATTTTTCGCATGATACAACATGCAGTACGCAAGGTGATTTTACTTCTTTCTCCAAAGCAGCGTGTACGTCTGGAAATTGTTTTTCCACATGTAATGAAATGTAAGATAGTTTCTCTTGTGCTTTTAAAGAGCGAATGTTATTCGTTTTAGCACCGGCAAATACGTATGTAAGTTGCAAGTCTAAAAAAGCGATTTTAAAGATCTCTTTTTTCGCAGATTCGTTATATCCTCTTCCCCAATATTGATAGCCGAGCCAACTTCCAATATGTGAGTGCTTTTGTTCGTAATTAATATGTTTAAGTGTCGTGAGGCCAATTATTTCATTTTCCTCACTTACAATCACTCTTGATAAGGAGTGTTTTTTTCGTTCCTCTCCAATTGCAAAAAGAATGAACGCCTTTGTATCTTCCACTGATTCTACTTTTATCCCTAATGCATTTTTTACATGTGGATTGCTTGATAGCTCAAAAAGCACATTTGCATATCGTAAATCGAGTGGTAGTAAAGTAACTTGCTTCATCATCTATGCTCCTTTTCTATTAAATATACCATATATTAATGAGAATATTCAGTTTTCTATAAAGTCGATAGAGAAAAATTATGTTTTTACTTCTGAAATAGACAACCTCTGCATATGGTTGTACAAATATATTCTTTTTCAGAATAAGGAAGTAGTAACTGTTATGGGAGAAGGTGGGAGAATGAAACAGTGGCTAGCGGCAATGGAAACATCCGTGCTTGTTATGGGGTTACTTCGGTTGTTTTCAGGAAGCGCGGAAATATTCGCCGCTCTGCTTATGCTTTACGTGAATGATGCGAAGAAAGCATTGTTTATAAATGGTATGTTGGCGTTTGTTGGACCGACCGTATTAATTTTAACAATGACAATTGGCATAGCGAGTGTAGCAAGTGAGATTTCTTTCTTGAAACTCTTTTTTCTAGCACTTGGAATTGGCTGCATTTTTATCGCGTTGTTGAAATAGTAAGTCGAGTATAGTGGGGAGAAGCTTATGAAAGAAGTATTAGAAGTTTTACCGAAAACGATAAAACAGTTAGTTGAAGGCTGTAAACAATACGATACTCTAGAGGAAATTCGCGTTCGAATTGGAAGGCCACTAGAGTGTATCGCACATGGAGAAGTGTTTTTCTATGACTATATCGCTACAGCGGAAGATGCGATCCATTTATTGAATAAATTAAGCCAATTCTCAATTTATACGATGGAAGAGGAATTGAAACGTGGATATGTGACACTACGAGGAGGACATAGAATTGGCCTAGCTGGAAAAGTCATTACAGAAAAAAGTGCAGTGAAAATGATTCGGGATGTCTCTTCTTTTAATATTCGTATTGCCCGTCAAAAAATAGGGATTGCTGAGCCGCTTCTGCCATATCTTTATGAATCGCGATGGTTAAACACGATGGTAATTGGCCCACCGCAAACGGGGAAAACAACACTTTTAAGAGATGTAGCACGCTGTATGAGTCAAGGTGTAAGTGCTTCGAAAATTCCTTCATGTAAAGTGGGGATTGTTGATGAACGATCAGAAATTGCGGGTTGTGTGAAAGGAATCCCGCAATATGACTTTGGCGTGCGAGTAGATGTATTAGACGCTTGTCCAAAAGCTGAAGGAATGATGATGATGATTCGTTCTATGAGCCCAGACATATTAATCGTAGATGAAATTGGACGTAAAGAAGATAGTGAAGCGATTATGGAGGCGGTACATGCAGGTGTTCAGCTTTTTATAAGTGCACATGGATTTTCTTATGATGACGTTGTGAAACGTCCATCGTTACAGGCGGTGCTGGAACTTGGTGTATTTGATAGGTTTGTGGAATTATCAAAAGCGAGAGGGCCAGGAACAGTTATGCAAGTGAAAGATAGAGATGGAAAACCAGTATTATCCCATAGAAAGGTTCAAGGCGTATGGTGAAAATATTTGGTGCGGTATTAATAGTTGCTGTTAGCACTTTTTTCGGATTTTCATACGCTAAAAGGTACAGTGAGAGACCGCGGCAACTTAGGTTATTGAAGGCAGCATTGCAATCATTAGAAGCTGAAATTATGTATGGACACACGCCGTTATCTGAGGCTGCAGAGCGTTTAGTCAAACAAATGCCGAAGCCGTTAAATTGGATATTTCAAAGCTTTTCGAAACGGCTAGAGGACGGGGAGCAAACAGTTAGAGAAGCTTGGATTGATAGTTTGAAGGAGAACTGGACGTTAACGGCGTTTAAACAAACCGAGTATGAAATCTTACAACAATTTGGTGAAACACTTGGACAACATGATCGTGAATCACAGCAAAAACATATTCGCTTATGTATTACACATTTGGAGAGAGAAGAAGGAGAAGCGAAAGCATTACAACTACAATATGAAAAAATGATAAAGAGTTTAGGGGTACTAGCAGGGCTACTTATCGTAATTTTACTGCTATAGGGGGGAGAAAGGCGATGTCCATTGATGTTGGATTAATATTTCAAATCGCCGGAATCGGCATTGTTTTAGCTTTCATTCATACTGTACTAAAAGAATTAAAGCGAGAGGATATTGCAAATTGGGTTATCCTTGTCGGTTTTGTCGTTATTTTGTTTCATGTTGCATTTTTAATTAATACTCTATTCGACAAGATTAAAAGTGTCTTTCTCTTCCAGTAAAGGAGGCGGTTCGAATCGAAATTATACAAATTGTCGGATTAGGCCTCGTTGCTACATTTTTAGCTGCTGTTTTAAATCAGCATAAGTCTAGTATTACATCGTTATTTATTGTGTTCATTGGTAGCATGATGTTTCTTCTCTTAATCGATCAAATTCATTCTATTTTACAAATGATTGAGAGAGTGGCGAGTGAAGCGAAGGTTAGCAACGTATATGTAGAAACGTTATTGAAAATTATAGGGATTGCTTATATCGCTGAGTTTGGTGCGCAAATTACAAAGGATGCTGGTCAAGGTGCAATCGCTTCGAAAATTGAATTAGCTGGGAAAATCTTAATTCTCGTCATGGCAATTCCTATTTTGACGGTTGTAATTGAAACAATTCTCGGTTTTTTACCTACGGGATAAGGGGGAGTGAATGTTGAGGAAGTTTGGAGCTAAGCTATTATTTGCTTGCTTCCTTTTCTTTTCTTTACCGATTGTTGTACAAGCTTCTCCTATAGAAACAAACGTCGTTGATCAACAATTGGATAAGCTCGGAATTGAAGATGTGAAGCAATTTTGGGACGGGCTTGTTACAAAGTATGGAGGCTATTTACCAGAGAGTCAAAAAGGAAGCTTTATGGAGTTTGTAAAGGGAGAAAAAGAGTTCTCCATAAAAGAGTGGATGATAGGTCTACTAAAATATTTATTTCATGAGCTTGTTGCAAATGGAAAGTTACTTGGAACGCTCATTATGCTCACGATTTTCAGTGCATTGTTGCAATCGTTGCAATCTGCTTTTTCAAAGAGTAGCGTGAGTAAAATCGCTGATGCAGTCGTATACATGGTACTTATTATTTTCGCTTTAAATAGTTTTTATGTCGTCATGACATATGCAAGAGAGACGATACAAACAATGGTAGATTTCATACTAGCGTTATTACCAATTTTACTCGCACTCATAGCAACAGGCGGCGGTGTTGTTTCTGTATCGTTTTTTCATCCGATTATCATTTTCTTAATGAATACGAGTGGGCTTCTTATGAACTATATCGTTCTACCACTTTTATTACTTGCAACTATATTAAGTATTGTAAGCACGATGAGTGATCAATATAAAGTTACGAAATTGTCCAAGCTTTTGCAAAACGTTAGTGTTGGGATTATTGGTATCTTTTTGACGGTTTTTTTAGGCGTATTATCTGTACAGGGAACAGCGTCAGCCGTTGCTGATGGTATAGCTGTGAAAACGGCTAAATTTGTAACAGGAAACTTCATTCCTGTAGTAGGAAGGATGTTTACTGAGGCGGCGGATACTGTTATTAGTGCATCTGGATTATTAAAAAACACAGTCGGAATTATCGGGCTCGTTATTTTATGCTTAATTGTCGCTTTCCCAGCGATTCAAATTTTTTGTATCGCGTTTATTTATAAATTCGCAGCAGCAGTATTGCAACCGGTAGGCGGAGGAGCAATTATTCAATGTTTAGATATCATTGGACGAAGTATCATTTACGTATTTGCTTGCTTAGCTATCGTATCATTTATGTTCTTTTTAAGTATCACAATTATTATTGCTGCCGGGAACATTACTCTCATGATGCGGTAGGAGGTGAAGAGTATGCAATTTGTTACAGAGTGGATTAGAAATATTATCGTTTTTTTACTCTTAGCGACAATGCTTCATCTTATTCTTCCAAATTCAAATTTGCAAAAGTACGTTAAATTCGTTGTAAGTCTATTGTTAGTCGTATTAATTTTAACGCCTCTATTTAAGTTGTTACAAACAGATGTAAATGAAGTTATCGCAAATTTCAATGAGGAAAAGTACGTAGCAGATGGATCTGTAAAAAATTCGATAGATTCGAAGAAAAAAGAAATACAAGCTCTAACACGTGCATATAGTTTAGAAGAGATGGCTACCAAAATGAAAAAAGACGTAGGAAAAGAGTTTGAGAAAAAGTATGGTATGACAGTCTCTGAAATACAAATAGTCGCAGTGGAACATGCAGAAGAAGTAAAGTCAGCGAAAGATATTCAATCTGTTGTTGTGACGTTGAAAGAAAAAGAACGTAGTAAAAATGATGCAATCGAAACAGTAAAGCCAATTGAAATTAATATGAAAGAACCTCCAAAAAAAATAGAAGAAACGAATGTAGAAATGAAAGATTTCTTTTCAAGCAGGTGGCAACTAGAGGATAAACAAATCCAAGTTCAGATGGAAGGGAGGACAGGTAGCGTAAATGGACAATAAAGATAAAAATTCGAGGTTCTCATTTTTTCGAAACTTATTAAATGGGGATGGAAAAGAAAGTAATGAGAAGGGGAAAAAGGTAACACCTAAGTTTTTGCTTGTCCTACTCATACTTGGGATTGCGCTTATGTTTTCTAGTAATTTCTTATCACCTAAAAAAGAAGAAGTGCCTGTGTTTAAAGAAAAGACAAGTCAAAGCCAAGATAAAGATGTACCAACTTTCGGTCAAAAAAACAATGATAATATGTCAAATGTAGAAAAATACGAAAAAGCGTATGAACAAGAATTGAAAGCTTCTTTAGAAGAGATAGCCGGAGTAAAAGATGTAACTATTAAAGTGAACTTAGATTCATCTGAAGAAAAAATACTCGAGAAAAATACAGTAAAACGTTCACAAACGACAGGTGAAACTGATAAAGCAGGCGGGAAAAGGGAAGTAGAAGACGAGTCTCTTGATGAAAAGACAGTCATTATACGTGAAGGTGATAAAGAAACTCCAATTGTTTTGCGAACAGAGAAACCGAAAGTACGAGGTGTTCTGGTCGTAGCAAAGGGAGTGGATAATATACAAATAAAAGCAATGGTAAAAGAAGCTGTGACGCGATTATTAGATGTACCAGCTCATCGCGTTTCAGTATCACCGAAAAATTGATAGGGAGGAAATAAAGTGTTAAAAAAACAAACGGTTTGGCTATTAACGATGTTAAGTTTAGTGGTTGTACTATCTGTTTATTACGTAACAACTCCTGATAAAATGAATACAGCAGCACCGGCAACGGGTGAAAAGATGGGACAAGAAAAGCAAGGTGTTGATAAAGCAGTTACAAAAGAAACAACGAAAGAAACTACAAATAAAGAGACAACAAAAGAAAATACAAGCAAGGAAACTACAAATAAAGAAACAGACAAAAAAGAGAATGACAAAAAAGAAACAAGTAAAAAAGAGGCTAGCGTAACAGTTCAATCAAGCGATGAGAATTTTACAGCGCTACGTATGCAAATGGAAGATCAGCGTAGTGTAGAGAAAGAAAAGTTACAAAATGTAATGAAGTCATCAAAATCTTCAGCAGAAGAAAAGAGTAAAGCGAAAGATAATCTTGATGCAATCACTACGATGGAAACGAAGCAACAATTACTTGAGACAGTGATTAAATCTCAAGGCGGATATAAGGATGCTCTTGTAAGAGCTGATGGAACGGACATTAAAGTAACAGTTAAATCGGCAAAGCATTCACAAAAAGAAGCGAATAAAATTATTCAGCTCGTAAGAAGTGAAGGTGGTTCAAAAGATGTAGGTGTGAAATTTGATCCATCAGTAAAATAAATTGAAATTATAATAGGTGTTGCTGCTTCAAATTAGATAAAAGAATAATAGAAAAAAGCTATCGTTTTCGATAGCTTTTTTCTATTTCATCTTTGCAGTTGTATTTAGTATTTTCAATTGGAAACGGGGAAATACGCTGTGAGTAAAAGATTAATGGTTCGTGATGATGGTGATTAGTTTTTCCAGATTTGACGTGAATGAAGAGGACCAATGTCCAAATCACTACGGCAGGCAAGAACAGGATGAGCCATATCATATGTCCGCACCTCACTACAATAAATTTGCTACACTTTGAACATACTATTCTTTTATGAAGGAAGAATGAACGGCGCGTAAACAAAAAAATAATATTTGGTAAAAATATGTTTTTTTACCGTAGATAAAATGAAGAATGCTGAGGGAATTACGTTTTTACACTTTGCAGTTTTGAAAAAGTAAAGAATGTTTTTTAGGAAGTGGTCTTGCCAATTTCGTGTGAAACTTGGTATTATTACTAGGTAATAATTTTTTAGTGGAATAATATTTTTACAGGAATTTCGATTTATAATAAAGAAATATAAATTGGAATGTTTAAAAAATTTAGCGTAAGATGGGAATAGTAAATGTCATAGGAATAAATTTTCTAATAGAATGCATCGTATTTTTACAGTAAATCAGTTTGATGCCAATCTGTAAAAACGGGACAAACAAGAGTATGGGAGTGGATTTTACATGTTTAAAATTCAAGAAGTTCGTGAATTAATTAAATTAATTGATAGCTCTAATATTGATGAATTTGAATACAAAAAAGACGGTACAACAATCAAAATGAAAAAACGTGGTAATGAAGTAGTTACTGTGCAAGCACCGGTAACGAAACAGGTAGTACAGCCAGCAGCATCTGTCGAAGTAGAAACAGCAGTAGCGGCAGCGCAAGTAGAAGCGCCAAAACAAGAAGAGAAGACAGCTGTTCAAAATGAAAACCTACATAAAATCACATCACCGATGGTAGGGACATTTTATTCCTCTTCTTCGCCTGATACACCTCAATATGTAAGTGTTGGGGACAGAGTATCGAAAGATTCTATCGTATGTATTGTTGAGGCTATGAAATTATTTAACGAAATTGACGCAGATGTAGAGGGCGAAATTGTTGAAATTCTTGTTAATAATGGACAGCTTGTTGAGTATGGACAACCGCTATTTCTTGTAAAAGCGTAATAAGGGAGTCTTTGTGATGATAAAAAAAGTATTAATAGCCAATCGTGGGGAAATTGCTGTACGAATTATTCGTGCTTGTAAAGAAATGGATATTGAAACAGTTGCAATTTATTCAGAAGCAGACAAAGAGTCACTTCATGTGCAAATTGCAGATGAAGCGTATTGTGTTGGACCAACGATTTCAAAAGAAAGCTATTTAAATTTGACGAACATTATTAGTGTTGCGAAATTAACAGGTTGTGATGCAATTCATCCGGGATATGGATTTTTAGCAGAGAATGCAGATTTTGCAGAATTATGCCGTGAGTGTAACTTGATTTTTATCGGTCCAAGCCCAGAAGCCATTTCAAAGATGGGCACAAAAGACGTTGCACGTGATACAATGAAAGAAGCAGGGGTTCCGATTGTACCAGGTTCACAAGGGATTATTAAAAATACCGAAGAAGCGATCGAGCTTGCTAATCAACTTGGATATCCAGTTATCATTAAAGCGACTGCAGGTGGCGGCGGAAAAGGTATTCGTGTTGCGCGCCATGAAGAAGAGCTTGTAAAAGGAATTCAAATTACACAGCAAGAAGCCAGTACCGCTTTTGGGAACCCTGGTGTATACTTGGAGAAGTACGTTGAAGATTTCCGCCATGTTGAGATTCAAATAATGGCAGATACACATGGAAATGCCATTCATTTAGGAGAGCGTGATTGTACAATTCAGCGCCGTCTGCAAAAACTATTAGAAGAAAGTCCATCACCTGCACTTGATGAGAATATTCGCAAGCAAATGGGTGAGGCAGCAGTTAAAGCGGCGGTAGCGGTTGATTATACAGGTGCTGGTACGGTTGAGTTTATTTATGAATATAAAACGAAAAGCTTTTATTTCATGGAGATGAATACGAGAATCCAAGTTGAACATCCAGTTACTGAAATGGTAACAGGGATGGATTTAATTAAAGAACAAATTCTTGTTGCTTCTGGAGAAAAGTTATCGTTACAGCAAGAAGAAGTACAATTTAATGGTTGGGCAATGGAATGTCGAATTAATGCGGAAAACCCTGCCAAAAAATTTATGCCATCTCCAGGTAAAGTAGAAATGTACTTACCACCAGGCGGATTTGGTATTCGCGTCGATTCAGCTGTATATCCGGGATATTCAATACCACCTTTCTATGATTCGATGGTTGCTAAATTAATTGTTCACGGAAAAACACGTGAAGAGGCAATTGCAAAAATGAAGCGAGCGCTCAGTGAGTTTGTCATTGAAGGCGTACATACAACAATCCCGTTCCATTTGCAATTGCTAGAGCATCCTGATTTTGTAAAAGGTGAGTTTAACACGAAATTTTTGGAAGAGCATGAACTTGTGACGCAGTGATACATTAAAGGAGGTTTTTTTCATGGCTGAACATATGTTAGATATGGGTCAAGATACAACTCTTGGAAAAGTAGAAATTGCACCAGAAGTAATCGAAGTAATTGCAGGTATTGCAGCTGCTGAAGTAGAAGGTGTAGCGGCAATGCGTGGTAATTTTGCTACAGATGTTGTTGAGAAGTTAGGTAAGAAAAATCATGGTAAAGGTGTAAAGGTTGAATTAGCAAACGAAGATATTATTGTTGACCTTTATGTTGTGATGTATTTTGGTGTAGCGATTCCGGTTGTTGCACAAAAAATTCAAGACAATATTCGCCAAGCACTCTTTACAATGACAGGACTTGAGCCAAAAGAAGTGAACGTTCACATCGTTGGCGTAACATTCGAAACACAAAAAACAGAAATCGAACCAGTGTAAGAGTGGAAAAAGGTGCCTAGTAAAATAGGCATCTTTTTTATCGTTTCATTTCTTCACAAATTAAAACCCTCTAATTATTATACTATTTCAAAAAAAAAGAAAAATAAAACGGTATGTTTCATTTTTCCAAAAAACGTACATTGTGATAAGATATGGAACTTGAAGTTAATCTTTTTATTATTTTTCAGCCTTGTACCCCGTGTGTGAAACGATAAATTGTGTTATTATCATTGTATTATAAGGTTGGAAAATCAATGAAAACTGCAAGAGTAAGTGAATTGACGGCTTATAAATTATAATAATATAACAAAACATAAGGAAAGACTTGAAGTATAAAGGAGAGTTACAATGAAACGTAGGACGGCTAGAGAAAGAGCAATGCAAGCATTATACCAAATGGATATTACAGGTGAATTAGAACCGAAAGTAGCGGTGGAAAATACGCTAGATGAAGGCGAAGAAACAAATGAGTTTCTAGAATCACTTGTTGTAGGATTTGTAGACAACAAAGAAGAGATTGACGCAGCAATTCGTCAAAATTTAAAAAAGTGGAAGCTTGAGCGTATTAGTATTGTTGATCGCAGTATTTTACGTGTAGCTGTGTGTGAGATGAAATACATGGAAGAAATTCCGCACAATGTAACAATTAACGAAGCAATTGAAATCGCAAAAACATTTGGGGATGAGGAATCTCGTCGTTTTATTAACGGCGTTTTATCTAATATAAAAGATACACTGTAATTTCTTTAAGGGGGAAACTTAAAATGGTAGCAGTAATCATCAAAGGAAATGAAGTTGCGGAGAAAAAACGAGCACAATTAAAAGAAAAAGTTGTGAAGTTAAAAGAGCAAGGGATTGTACCAGGATTAGCAGTTATTTTAGTTGGAGAAGATCCAGCATCTCGTTCTTATGTAAAAGGAAAAGAAAAAGGCTGTGAGCAAGTAGGAATCTATTCAGAGCTAATAGAACTTCCTGAAACGATTACTGAGGAGCGTTTGCTTGCTGAAATCGATCGCTTAAATGGAGACGACCGCATTAATGGCATATTGGTACAATTACCTTTACCAAAACATATTGAAGAAAAAGCTATCATTGAAAGAATTTCACCGGAAAAGGATGTAGATGGATTTCACCCAATCAGCGTAGGACGTATGATGACGGGACAAGACACATTCCTTCCATGTACACCGCATGGCATTTTAGAATTAGTAAAAGAAACGAATCTTGATATTTCTGGAAAGCATGTTGTTGTAATTGGAAGAAGTAATATTGTTGGTAAACCAGTGGGGCAACTGTTTTTAAATGAAAATGCAACTGTCACATATTGTCATTCTAAGACGCAAAATATAAAAGAATTATCGAAGTTAGCTGATATTTTAATCGTAGCCGTTGGACGACCGAAAATGGTAACAGCTGACTATATTAAAGAGGGTGCGGTTGTAATTGATGTTGGTGTTAACCGTTTAGAAACAGGCAAACTTTGTGGTGATGTTGATTTTGACAATGTATTAGACGTTGCAGGTTACATTACGCCTGTGCCAAAAGGAGTCGGCCCAATGACTATTACAATGCTTCTTCACAACACTGTGGAGTCTGCAAAGCGTGCAGGTGTTGTTTGTCAATAATTTGAATCGGCTATGAGGAGAGAGAAATGGAGAAACAATATTTAACCGTTACAGCATTAACACGCTATATTAAAACAAAAATAGAGTATGATCCGCATTTACAGTCTGTTTGGTTAAAAGGAGAAATTTCCAACTTTAAATATCATAGTCGTGGTCATATGTATTTTACATTGAAAGATGAAAATGCAAGAATTGCAGCGGTTATGTTTGCGGGTCATAATCGTAACATTAAATTCAGACCGGAAAATGGAATGAAAGTACTTGTAAAAGGAAAGATTTCTGTTTATGAGGCGAGTGGTTCTTATCAAATTTATATTCAAGACATGCAGCCTGACGGAATTGGAAACTTGCATTTAGCTTATGAGCAATTAAAAGTTCGTTTAGAGGAAGAGGGCTTGTTTTCTCAAGTTTATAAAAAAATAATTCCTCCGTATGCTAAAACAATAGGTGTAATCACGTCGCCAACAGGAGCAGCAATTCGCGATATTATAACAACAATTAAACGTCGTTATCCAATTGGAAATGTTATTGTGTTTCCTGTACTTGTACAAGGGGAGTCAGCAGCTCCCTCGATTGTACAAGCAATTCGTACAGCGAATGAAATGGGAGATATTGATGTTTTAATTGTTGGGCGTGGTGGAGGCTCTATTGAAGAATTATGGGCCTTTAATGAGGAAGTAGTTGCAAGAGAAATTTTCACAAGTGAGATTCCGATTATTTCGGCTGTAGGCCATGAAACAGATTTTACAATCGCAGATTTTGTCGCGGATTTACGTGCACCAACACCGACTGCAGCAGCTGAGTTGGCGGTACCTAATACTATAGAGTTACAAGAAAAGGTATTACAAAGAACTCTGAGATTGCAAAGAGCAATGAGAGAGAGAGTACATAAAAAAGAAGAAAAACTGCAAGTGTTACAAAAATCTTATGCGTTCCGTTATCCAAGGCAAGTGTACGAGCAAAAAGAAGAGCAGTTAGACAGGGCTCTTGAACAACTTGTTTTAGCGAAAGAGCGTTATATAGATAAAAAAGTAAATCAATTAAAGCAACTTTCATTTTATTTAGAAAAGCACCACCCATCTCAAAAAATTATACAAACGAAAACGGCAATTGAAACGTTGCAAAAGCAGTTGCAACGTGAAATGCAAACATTACTTCAAACGAAGGAGTTCGTATTTGTGAGAGCGGCTCAAAAGCTTGAGGTATTAAGCCCGCTTAAAGTAATGATGAGAGGGTATGGGCTTGTATACGATGAAGAGAAACAAGTATTAAAAAGCGTGAAAGATGTTAGCCTTGGAGATGCTGTTTCGGTTCAATTACAAGATGGAATACTAGATTGTAGTGTATCAAGCATAGAGGAGCGTGAATTGAATAATGGAAAATAAGTTAAGCTTTGAAGAAGCAATTTCGCAGCTTGAGCATCTCGTTTCTAAGCTTGAACAAGGTGATGTACCTTTAGAGGAAGCAATTTCTTATTTTAAGGAAGGCATGGAATTATCTAAGCTTTGTGATGAGAAATTGAAAGATGTACAAGAACAAATGGCAGTTATCCTTGGGGAAGATGGAGAGCTTAAACCGTTTACTGCTTTAGGAGATGAAGCATAGTGACACATATAGCTTTTGATGCTTTTTTGAAAGAGAGTAAAACTTTCGTAGAAGAAAAGCTTGTAAGCTATGCAAATGAATTACAATGTCCAAATGTGCTTCGTGAAGCGATGGCATATTCTTTGGAAGCGGGTGGGAAACGTCTCCGCCCGTTACTTTTATTTGCAACGTTACAAGCGTTTGGGAAAGAAAGAAATCTTGGAGTGGGTGCAGCTTGTGCCCTTGAAATGATTCATACATATTCGTTAATTCATGATGATTTACCTTGTATGGATGATGATGATCTAAGACGAGGAAAGCCTACAAATCATAAAGTATTTGGTGAAGCAATGGCAGTTTTAGCGGGAGATGGTTTGTTGACATATGCTTTTCAAGTTATTATGGCATATGAGCAAAAAGAAATCTCTGCTGAAAAAAAAGTAAGACTTGTACTTGAGCTTGCGAAAGCAGCAGGACCTGAAGGAATGGTTGCTGGACAAGTGGCAGATATGGAAGCTGAAGGAAAACGACTTACAATTAATGAATTAGAGTACATTCATAATCATAAGACAGGTAAACTGCTTGAGTTTGCTGTACTTGCAGGCGCGATACTTTCTGATGCTACAGAAGAGCAAGAAGAGAAGTTACTTGCATTTGCGAAATATATCGGTCTAGCTTTCCAAATTAGAGATGATATTTTGGATGTAGAAGGAACAGAAGAAGAGATTGGAAAACCGATTGGTAGTGATGCTTCCAACGAGAAGAGCACATATACGACGTTATTTACTGTAGATAGAGCAAAATCTATTTTAGAGGAGAAAATTGCAAAAGCAAAAGCTTCTATTAGCTCCTTACAATTACAAGATGAATATTTACTATCTATTTGTGATTTAATCGCAAAACGTAATAACTAATATAACAGCGTTTCCATTTGTTGAGTCATTCATCATTTTATGATATAAATGTAGGAAAAGGTTTTTCTTTTCTTGTTATTGGCAAAAATATATGTAGATTACATTGCCGTTATCACTTCGTGTTAGCGGCTATTTTTTTCATCACGTAAAGAAATATGATGTATAATATGATAAGTGAAAAAATGGAAGTGTTTTCTGAAAGCAGGACAAGATAAAAAGAATAGAAAAGATAATTTCTTGTGTTGTGTAAATGTTTCTTATAATATTTGACATGTTGACAGATTATGAAATGAAAGTGAGTGATCCATGTGGATCTAACGCAAATTCAAAACCCTAGTTTTTTGAAAGATATGTCTATCAGTGAACTAGAGGGGTTGAGTGAGGATATTCGTAAGTTTTTAATTGAAGAGCTCTCTCAAACAGGTGGACATATTGCACCTAATTTAGGTGTAGTAGAACTCACAATTGCTCTGCATAAATTATTTGATAGTCCGAAAGATAAGTTTTTATGGGACGTAGGACATCAATCCTATGTACATAAAATTTTAACAGGGCGTGCGAAAGAATTCGGCACATTAAGGCAATACCAAGGTCTATGTGGTTTTCCAAAACGCTGTGAGAGTGAGCATGATGTTTGGGAAACTGGTCATAGTTCAACGTCGTTATCTGCTGCAATGGGAATGGCTCTAGCACGTGATTTAAAGAAAACGGAAGAATACGTTATACCAATCATTGGCGATGGTGCATTAACAGGCGGAATGGCTTTAGAGGCATTGAACCACATTGGGCATGAAAAAACGGACATGATTGTTATTTTGAATGACAATGAAATGTCAATTGCACCAAACGTCGGTGCACTTCATAATGTACTTGGTCGTTTACGTACCGCAGGGAAGTACCATTGGGTAAAAGATGAACTAGAGTATATATTGAAGAAAATCCCAGCAGTCGGCGGGAAAGTTGCTGCGACAGCAGAGAAAATAAAAGATAGTCTAAAATATTTACTAGTATCAGGCGTCTTTTTTGAAGAATTAGGCTTTACATATTTAGGTCCGGTCGATGGGCATGATTATGAAAAGTTATTCGAAACGTTGCAATATGCAAAGAAAACAAAAGGCCCAGTACTTGTTCATGTTATTACGAAAAAAGGAAAAGGTTATAAACCAGCTGAAAGTGACGTTATTGGAACTTGGCATGGAACAGGATCGTATAAAATTGAGTCAGGTGACTTCGTTAAACCGAAAGAAGTTGCACCAGCATGGAGTGCTGTTGTTAGTGAAACAGTGCTTAAGCTAGCGAGAACGGATGAACGTATCGTTGCAATTACGCCTGCAATGCCTGTTGGATCGAAACTTGAGAAATTCCAAAAAGAATTTCCGGATCGCATGATTGATGTAGGTATTGCAGAGCAGCATGCTACAACAATGGCAGCTGGTATGGCAACACAAGGGATGAAGCCGTTCTTAGCAATTTATTCAACATTTTTACAAAGAGCATATGACCAAGTTGTTCATGATATTTGTCGCCAGAATTTAAACGTTTTTATTGGAATAGATCGCTCTGGATTAGTAGGAGCAGACGGTGAAACGCATCAAGGTGTATTTGACATCGCGTTTTTACGTCACTTGCCGAATATGGTGCTTATGATGCCGAAAGATGAAAATGAAGGTCAACATTTAGTATATACAGCGATGCAATACGAAGATGGGCCGATTGCTTTACGTTATGCACGCGGAAATGGACTTGGCGTTCAAATGGATGAAGAATTAAAGGCGATTCCAATCGGTACATGGGAAACGTTAAAAGAAGGCACACAAGCAGCAATTTTAACGTTTGGTACGACAATCCCGATGGCAATGGAAGCAGCTGAGCGTCTTGAACAAGCTGGAATATCAGTGAAAGTAGTGAATGCTCGCTTTATTAAGCCGATGGACGAAGCATATTTACATGAGCTTTTAGGGAAAAATATACCGATTTTAACGATTGAAGAGGCTTGTTTAATCGGTGGCTTTGGAACGGGAGTAGTTGAATTTGCTTCTGAGAACGGATACCATAGTGCTTTAATTGAACGAATGGGTATTCCTGATCGCTTCATAGAGCATGGTAGTGTAACAAAACTGTTAGAAGAAATTGGTTTAACAACAGATGCTGTTGTAGACCGTATTCATACAATGATTCCATCAAAACAAAAAAGGGCGTAACAAATGAGCGTAAAAAAAGAAAGAGTAGATGTACTATTAGTAGAGCGAGGGCTTATAGAAACGCGTGAGAAGGCTAAACGTGCTGTTATGGCAGGTCTTGTATATGCGAATGAAATGAGACTCGATAAGCCAGGGGAGAAAATCTCACAAGATACGGAGATTACGGTGAAAGGGCAAGTCATGCCGTATGTAAGCCGTGGTGGTTATAAGCTTGAAAAGGCATTAGAAACATTTCAACTTGATTTACAAGATAAGGTTATGATAGATATTGGTTCATCAACTGGTGGTTTTACAGACTGTGCGCTTCAAAATGGGGCGAAGTTATCCTACGCATTAGATGTAGGATATAATCAACTTGCGTGGAAATTGCGTCAAGATGAGCGTGTTGTTGTGATGGAACGAACGAACTTCCGTTACGTGACACCGGCAGATTTAGAGCGTGGTTTACCGCAGTTTGCAAGTATTGATGTTTCATTTATATCATTAAGGCTTATATTGCCGGTTTTAAAAACAATGCTTATGCCAAATGGTGATGTAGCTGCATTGATTAAACCTCAGTTTGAAGCTGGACGAGAACAAGTCGGGAAAAAAGGCATTGTTCGTGATAGAAAAGTACATGAAGCTGTCGTGGAAATGATTGTCGATTTTGCTCTTAAGGAAGGCTATAATATCGAAGGTTTAACATTCTCACCAATTACAGGCGGGGATGGAAATATTGAATTTTTAATTCATCTAAAGTGGCACGGTGAGCGTGAGAATGGCGAAAATCATTCTCCGGTTTCTATTGAGCAAGTTGTTACAGAAGCACATGATGTTCTAAAACAAAAAGGGAAAGGGGAATAACATATGTTGTTCCTCTTTTTGTTGTAATCGTATAATGATTATAAAAACAATTGTGTACAAGTAATGGATTATACGGTAACATAAATAAATGAAGTATACCAATGTTTAAACTATGGTAAGAGATAGTGTGAGGTGCAAATGTATGAATAAAGGTCAGCGCCATATTAAAATCAGGGAAATTATTGCTAACAAAGAAATTGAAACACAAGATGAACTAGTTGATATTTTACGTAATGTGGGGTTTAATGTAACGCAAGCAACAGTATCGCGCGATATTAAAGAACTGCACTTAGTGAAGGTGCCATTACATGATGGCCGCTATAAATATAGCTTGCCAGCAGATCAACGATTTAATCCGTTGCAAAAATTAAAACGAAATCTAGTGGATTCATTTGTAAAATTAGACACGGCAGGACATATGCTTGTGCTAAAAACATTGCCTGGTAACGCTCATTCACTTGGGGCACTCATTGATCATTTAGAGTGGGATGAGATTGTCGGAACCATTTGTGGTGATGATACTTGCTTAATTATTTGCCGTACACCTGAAGATACAGGTGTTGTCTCTGATCGTTTCTTAAATATGCTTTAACAGAAAAATCTTGTTTACTTTCCTCTGTAAAGTGGAAAGTAAACAAGATATTTTTATTGGCGAAAAATACGGATTTTCAAATACAATACATTATTTTTTTTGAATGAAGTTAGAAAATAGGTGGATTGACCCGTAAAACGAATGTTTGGTACAATGGAGCGGGTTAGAATAGTAATTTATACATACAAACATATAGTATAACTATTTGAATGAAGAATACTGAGAAAAGCCCTTAATAGGGGATTAGTTTATAACGAGGTGAATGGGGCATTGTTATCGGAATTATCGATCAGAAACTTTGCTATTATTGAGGCATTAAATATTTCTTTTCAAAAAGGTTTAACCGTTTTAAGTGGTGAAACAGGAGCTGGAAAATCCATTATTATTGATGCAATTAGTTTGCTTGTTGGTGGCCGTGGTTCAGCAGAATTTGTTCGATATGGAACAGAAAAGGCTGAGATAGAAGGCTTATTCTATGTAGAAGATGACAAACATCCATGTATCGCAAAGGCAGAAGAGTTAGATATAGAAATAGAAGATGGCATGATTATTTTGAAGCGTGACATCGCTGCGAACGGAAAAAGTGTCTGTCGTGTAAATGGGAAACTTGTTACACTCAGCATATTAAAAGAGATTGGAAAAACGCTAGTTGATATTCATGGACAGCATGAAACACAAGATTTAATGAATGAAGAGCGTCATATGTTTATGCTTGATCATTTTGATGGAAATCGCATTGTTAAACAATTGGGCATATATCAAAATGTATATACAGACTATGAGAAGTTAAAAAAACAGCTGAAATCTTTAAGTGAAAATGAACAACAAATGGCCCATCGTCTAGATTTAATTCAATTCCAACATGAAGAAATTCGTAAGGCGGATTTAAAAATGGATGAGGAATATGAATTGACTGAGGAACGATTAAAAATCTCCAATTTTGAAAAGATTTATAAAGCATTAGGAGATGCGTATCGTTCGTTAAGTGGAGACGGACAGGGATTAGATCACGTAAGAAATGCAATGGGACAAATGGAGAGTATTACGCACTTAGATGAAGCGTATCAAGAAAATCATGATTCTATTGCAAATAGTTATTACTTATTAGAAGAAGTTGCATACCAGCTTAGAGAAAAATTAGATATGATGGAATATGATCCGAAACGTCTAGATGAAATTGAAACACGTTTGAATGAAATCCGTATGTTAAAGAGAAAGTATGGAAATACTGTAGAAGAGATTTTAGCGTATGCTGATAAAATTGAACAAGAAATTTTTACGATTGAAAATAAAGACGTACATATTGAAACGACGAGAAAGCAGTTAACGAAATTAGAAGGTGTTATTGTAAAAGAAGCAACGTTGTTAAGTACTATGCGTCATGAGCTTGCAGATCATCTTACAAGCGCTATTCATCAAGAATTAAAAGAACTATATATGGAAAAAACGAAATTTGAAGTGAGAATTATGAAGAGGGTAGGAAATGTAGAAGAACCTCTCGTGGAAGGAACACCGGTAAAACTTACGGCGGATGGCTACGATCATGTGGAATTTTATATTTCAACGAATCCGGGTGAACCGTTAAAGCCACTTTCAAAGGTTGCTTCTGGCGGAGAGTTATCTCGTATTATTTTAGCTTTAAAAAGCATTTTTTCTAAGCATCAAGGTGTCGCATCTGTTATTTTTGATGAAGTGGATACGGGTGTGAGTGGTCGGGTTGCACAGGCTATTGCGGAAAAAATTTATCGTGTATCAGTAAACTCGCAAGTACTTTGTATTACGCACTTACCTCAAGTAGCTTCAATGGCGGACTCTCATTTATTTATTAGAAAACAAGTGGCGAATGATCGTACGATTACATCGGTTACTGTGTTAAGTACGGATGAAAAAGTAACAGAAATTGCTCGAATGATTTCTGGTGTTGAAATTACAGATTTAACGACAGAGCATGCGAAAGAGTTACTTACGCAAGCGCATCATTTCAAACAGACAGCAGAGGCTATCCAGTAATGGATAGCTTTTTTTTCTCAAATGACGATTTCTTAATTCTTCCGGTTATAAATAAAGCGCTGCAAGGAGAGATTAAAAAGTGAAGCCAAGAGGCTGAATGTGGGGTAGGAGCGAGGAGAGTGAACAAATTGAAATTAGAAAGATTTCGAAAAATAATAGGTCTTTGTCTCCTTGTTTCTCTAGTTTTTATTGGATGTTTTAAACCGCTTCGAACGTTTATTTCATCGCCGAAGCAACTTGTTGTTTTTGAAGGACAACAATCAGAAATAGCATCATTACCAGTTTTTAAGGCTGCATCTACAAATCGTAATGTATTTACTGTAAGTTCAAATGAACAAGAACTTATGGTAAATTCTCACCAAAATGGTGAAGCTGATATGGTGTTTCAACTTGCTGGTTTTCCAGTGAAAAAAGTAAATGTGAAAGTATTAAAAGATTTTAAAGTTATTCCAGGTGGACAATCGATTGGTGTAAAATTGAACACAAAAGGTGTACTTGTTGTAGGCCATCATTTAATTCAAACTGAAAAGGGTAAAGTATCTCCTGGTGAAACAGCTGGTGTACAGATTGGAGATATGATTACTGAAATCAATGGTAAAACAATTGAAAGAATGAGTGATGTAGCACCATTTATTCATAATAGTGGAGAAACAGGTGAACCGCTTAATCTTGTTTTATTAAGAGATGGAAAATATATTCGTGCTAAGCTAACACCACAAAAAGACAATGGTGAATCCTCTTACCGAATTGGACTGTATATTCGTGATTCAGCAGCTGGTATCGGAACGATGACATTCGTACATCCAGATTCCATGAAATATGGAGCGCTTGGTCATGTAATTTCCGATAATGATACAAAAAAGCCAATTCAAGTAGAAGATGGACAAATTATGCGTTCGACAGTAACGTCTATTGAAAGAGGAAGTCACGGGAACCCGGGAGAAAAATTAGCAAGATTTTCACCGGATCGTGAAGTGATTGGTAATATTACAATAAATAGCCCGTATGGTATTTTTGGGAAATTAAACACAGATATGACAAACGGCATAATGGATAAAGCAATGCCTATCGCATTATCCCATCAAGTAAAAGAAGGGCCAGCGAAAATATTAACAGTTATTGATCAAGATAAGGTGGAAGCGTTTGATATTGAAGTTGTTAGTACGGTACCACAAAAGTTCCCGGCTACAAAAGGTATGGTTATAAAAGTGACAGATAAACGTTTACTAGCAAAAACGGGTGGTATTGTACAAGGAATGAGTGGAAGTCCGATTGTACAAAATGGGAAAGTAATTGGTGCGGTTACACATGTATTTGTAAATGATCCAACGTCAGGATACGGTGTTCATATTGAATGGATGTTACATGAGGCTAGAATTAATATTTATGATCAAGAGAAAAAAGCGAGCTAATACATATTAGCTCGTTTTTCTTTTGAAAAATTCGTTGAAATTTTGTAAAAGCTCCGCAAGAGCTGTTTTTTGTTGTAAGATATAAGCAAAGGGTTGAACGTTTCGCTGTAATTCTATGATGGAATGTGTTGCGAAAGTAAAAAAATGAACGATAAACATATTTTTTTGTGATTTTATCGGAAAGTAAGAAACTTTAAAGGGAATTTTCACACAATTGTCGAACAATTCATGTAGCCTAGAAGCTTACACATGTCGGAAGAATCGATTCGGTAAGGGAGGAAAAACTGTGGAGAAAATTAAAGTATGTCTTGTGGATGATAATAAAGAATTGGTATCGATGCTAGAGAGTTATGTTGCTGCCCAAGATGATATGGAAGTTATCGGAATTGCTTACAATGGTCAAGAATGTTTAAACTTATTGAAAGAAAAGCAGCCTGATATACTCGTTTTAGACATTATTATGCCACATTTAGATGGTCTAGCTGTGCTAGAGAAAATGCGACATATTGAAAGGTTAAGACAACCTAGCGTTATTATGTTGACAGCATTCGGACAAGAAGATGTGACGAAAAAAGCGGTTGATTTAGGGGCATCATATTTCATATTAAAACCATTTGATATGGAGAATTTAACAAGTCATATTCGTCAAGTTAGTGGTAAGGAAAGTGCTACTATTAAACGTCCATTACCATCTTTCCGATCAGCAACAACAATCGATGGAAAACCGAAAAACTTAGATGCGAGTATTACAAGTATCATTCATGAAATTGGTGTACCCGCTCATATTAAAGGGTACATGTACTTACGAGAAGCAATCTCTATGGTGTACAATGATATCGAATTACTAGGATCTATTACGAAAGTATTATATCCAGATATTGCAAAGAAATATAATACAACAGCAAGCCGTGTCGAGCGCGCAATCCGTCACGCAATTGAAGTAGCTTGGAGCCGTGGGAATATTGATTCTATTTCGTCCTTATTTGGTTATACTGTATCCATGTCAAAAGCAAAACCTACGAATTCTGAGTTCATCGCAATGGTTGCGGATAAGCTAAGACTTGAACATAAGGCTTCGTAAACGCTGTAATATCAAGGTGTTAAGCGTATTTCATAACAAAATTTAATAACCAACGAATTACGTATGTAGGCAATAAAGTACATAGGTAATTGGCGGTTAATTTAAAAACCTTCTATTTATTGGATTGAAATTTTAATCCCAATAGCTAGGCGGTTTTTTTGTTGTATGAATAACTTTCAGATGAATGTTGAAAACTTTTTGCTTCATATTTAGAAAGAGAATTAAAAGTTACGGATGTTGATAAGGTAAAACCTCTTCATATTCGGACGTATATTAAATATTTAAGGGAACGTGGTAAATACACATTTACATCTAATACAGCTAGTGAACAAATTAATTATCCAACACGTAGAACTGATTATGGAAAGACCATTAGTGAAACAACGATTGCTAATTATCTTCGCAATATTATAGAACAGTATTGTGATAATACTGAAGCAAATTTAATAACAACGTATTTAGAAAGCCCACATTTATCATATAGAGATTTAGGATGTTTATACGGTATAAATCACCCTGAGAAAGTGAGGCGAATCCTTGAGTCTGCCAAGGAGAAGTTAAGGAAGGGTATATTTTGAAAGGACCGCCGTATATGTTCCTTTTATTTATATCGAAGAAAACTAGTTAATTCACCTCCTTTTTAAAGGAGGCATATTAAATTTTCATTAAAAAAACCAAGTATTTAGAACGGTGCAATAATTAAGCGTGGTATAATTTTCTTATGAAATACTAGGAAAATAAGGGGTATTATGGTTCAAATGAAAAGTGTCCTTTCCTATCAACAGCAACAATTAAAAAGGGAGGTCAATGCATGAGTTTAAATATGTATTTGGGAGAAGTACAAAACCAAACACAAAGCATGAACGCTGTATGTACCGCTACCATTCAAGGTATGGAACAAGTCATTCAGTCGATTGACACCTTTGCAATTGATACTGTTCTACAAGGACAAACTTATAGCAGTGCAAAATCATTTTTTGTACAAACCTTTCGTCCTTTAGCACAAGGAATCATTTATCTGTGTGAAGAGTTAATTCGTCAAAATGATGCTTTTCCAAGTCAATTTCAATCACAAGTCGCTTCCATAGATGTAATCGAACAAGAAATATTAGAACAAATTCGAGAAATTGACCGAATGAAAGCAAGTATGGAAGCCATCAGTCAAGCTATGCCAATCCCAGGTATGGACGCTATGGCGAATCTTTTTACTGTCATGAGGAAAAAACTGCAAGAAAAATTAGAACATCTATATGAATTTAATTATACTTCTAGTAATTGGACGGTAGTTTAAAACTAAATCAACCTAAATAATCTTAATTGTTTTACTAATTGAATTATAAAGGAGTAAAAGGTATGAAAATTTGGCAATTAAAAAGTTTATTTGATAACTATAAATCTTTTCAACTATTAAATTTGAAAGAAGACCGTAAAAAATATTTTGATGAAAAAATTGATTTGGCAATAAAGCTATCTGATTCATGGGGAGAAATTCTTGTTGAATGTGTAGAAGGAGATAACCATAGTGATTGTCCTATGTTCTGGGGGGAACTTGGCACGCCAATGGTTAGTAGAAAA
The DNA here is from genome assembly GCF_025809295.1 of Bacillus sp. 41-22. Lineage (NCBI taxonomy): Bacteria > Bacillati > Bacillota > Bacilli > Caryophanales > Bacillaceae > Bacillus > Bacillus sp. 41-22. The sequence continues at coordinate 4,039,223 of NZ_CP084035.1, read as the reverse complement.
GCAAAAGAGGTATTAGAACCTCTAATTTGTAATAATGTTGAGTTCCTTCCGCTAACCCATGATGTTACAGGTGAAGTTTATTACCTAATAAACGTTTTAAATACAATTGATGCAATTGACTACAATAAAGCAGTTTTTGAAAAACTAAGTACAGGATTAATAATAGGTTTCGAAAAATACGCATTTTTACCTAATATAGTTGAGGGGCAGATAATATTTAAAACCTATTTAAATCAAAGATTACACTCCTCTACTGTTTTAGTGTCTGACGAATTTAGAAATGTAGTTTTAGAGAGTGATTTAGAAGGTTTTGAATTTGTAGAGGTATGGGATTCAGAGGCAAATATGTAAAAGAAAGTTCTAAAATAACTGATAGAAGTTAGTAACATGGACACAAAGGTTTCAGAAATTCTAAGAATGTTAGACAATTATGAGGGAAACGAGAAAGAAATATTTGAAATGTTAGAACGTGAAGTAACGGCTAGAAAAGCTTTGAGAAAATCAATAAAAAAGAGGTTGCAGTCAATTGAAAACAATAGTTAAAAATATAGGTGGTAAAAATATAATAGCTACAGCAGAAGAACATTTAAGCCCTCAAATAGAAAAATTATTATATTTGCTAACTAAAGTAGAAGATAACAAATTAGTTGATGGATTTTCTATACAAGTTGGCTGGTCTCTTTTTATTCTATCCAAATGTGAAGATGGGTATCGTATTATTGTCCCAGATTATACAAAAAATCCTTTTAAGGATACTACAGAAGATTTAACAATTGCTTTATGGGTGCAATTAGAACAAGTACATTGTTTACGTCAGTTAAATATTGAGGGTGAAATGATAAAGTTTAGCGATAAAATAGTGACTGCAAAGAACGTGTTGCAACTAGATGAGGTTTATTTACAAAGGGCTAGTGATTGTGAAAAAGGTGATTCTGGTTGGTATATCGGTCCTGTCGAAGAAACAGAAGATGAATTAGAAGCATTTTACGCATATCAGCTATTAAAAATTAGACCTTCAATTATTCAAGTTTTAGCCTTACCTTATGAATATCTGGTAGTTTTTGAGAAAGATAAAATCAAGGAAATTTTAGATGATAAAGATGTCGATGTTTGGAATGGCGTTATAAACTGAGATTAGTTAAATTCTAAAATAACTGACAGGAGTTAGTAACATGGATGCAAAGGTTTCAGAAATTCTAAGAATGTTAAACAATTATGAGGGAAATGAAAAAGAAATTTTGAACAGATTCAAGCTGAAGCAATGGTGAAATCTAAACAATGCGAAGAAATGATAGATACGATACTGAATAATAAGTCCAAAACTGAAAAAGAAAAACATGAAGCTATAATGAGTATGATAGGACATATTTTCACTTGTGGCGTATCTTATGGGAGTGTTCAAGTTCCATTAGAAATGATTAAGAATCGTCAATCATCTATACATTGATTTATATTTTGAGATAAAGTCGTATCAGATAGTTGATGAAATGAATAATAGTACACGAATGTCATTTAATTTTATTGACGTTTGCCCCTGTGGTTATGTATCATATTCTTATACACATTAGTAACGTAATGTTACCAATGAATTAGGAAAAACTAAACCAATAAAGGGCGTGAAATTTAGCGTATTTATTGGACGAAAAGAAAATGTTAGAAACGTCTACATATCAACGTTTAAAGCTTTTGGTTATACTGTATCCATGTCAAAAGCAAAACCTACGAATTCTGAGTTCATCGCAATGGTTGCGGATAAGCTAAGACTTGAACATAAGGCTAGCTGAGAGGAAAAGTAGTAAGGGATTTAAGTTTTAGTAGAGCTTAATAATTCTTGAAATTTATACTCGATATCAATTTTAAAACCAATAAACTTTTATTTAATGACCAATGAATTTTAGAATTCGTTGGTCTTTTTATTTTGTTGAGAAAAAGAGGGAGAAGTGATATCGATTTTATCAAAATTATTTGGGTAGATAAAAAGGGTTGTTTGATATTATGGAAAATAAAACCTGTTTTTAGTAATATTACATATAAGTGAGTTTTTTAAGGTAATTAAATAGGTATACAGAGGGAGAAGGAAAATGAAAAACAAAATATTAACTTGGCTAGGAATAGTAGCAGCTATGGGAGTTCTTGCTGTTGCAGTTACATTTGGAATGTTAGAGCTTGCCGATAATCCAGTAGATAAAGAAGTGAGTGCTCAAATAGATAAAAAAGAAGACCCAACGATAGTAGGTAGAGAGGTAGATGGAGTCTTTGTTGATGTGTATGTTACTGAAAATTCTACTGAAAGCGAAGTCATTACAGCGATGTATCACATGACTCATCAAAAAGTAGTGGCAGAACGAAAATCGGGATCCATCCCAATGATTCAAAATAACGCTGAAAAATTAAAAAAAATCATAAATAAGAGTAGTTTTGCGAAGAAAAATGAGCTTGTAGCAATTGCTGATAGATGGGCGAAAAAAGATTTTAGTAAAATTGTAGAAGATCACAATTTTTTCTCGGATGCTCAAGAGGGTAATGTTTGTAAAGCCACTAGAGCGATGGATGCGGTAGAAGAGCAACATTATATTTTAACTACATTCGGGGAGGAAAAAGCGAAAGAACTATACGAATCAGGGGATACTCCGCACATTCAATAAAAAATAATATGAAGGGCTTCTAGTTTTTTTATTACCTTGCTTTAAGGGGGCAATGGTGACTTGTGAATAAATATTCTGCTTTCTTTATGACTTGTAACAAAAAAGAAGATATATAATTCATTATTAAATGATGAAGTAAAGGCTAAATCGCATCGTAGTACATCTGTTAAAGGATTTTAGCGGGGAAGTCATCCATGATATAATAGATGATAATAAAAAGCCCTGCAAAACAGGACTATATTATTCTTCGTCTTTATTTTGTTTTTCTAATTCAACTAACTTTTGGATTAAAATATGCTGTGGCATATGCATAAGTTGTTCAAGTGGAACACCTAACGCTTTTGATAGGCGGACTGCAGTGTCTGGAGAAATTTGTAATGGTCTCATAGAAGTACCTCCTTTTTCGTATAGTATAGCATAAGATTGGGGGAGTGAGGATGACTCTTATATTTGCGCATCGTGGTGCGGCGGGAACGTATCCGGAAAATACAATGATTTCATTTGAAGCAGCAGAGGCTTTCGGGGCAGATGGAATTGAACTCGATGTTCAATTCACGAAAGATGGAAAAGTTGTCGTTATTCATGATGAAACGGTGGATCGGACAACAAATGGAAAAGGTGCGGTTCGAAATTATTTATATGAGGATTTATGTAAGTTGGATGCGAGTTATAAATTCGGTGACAAAGTAGGTTTTTGCAAAATACCTCTTCTAGAAGAGGTGTTAGAATGGCTCGCAAAAACGAAATTGCTACTCAATATTGAACTGAAAAATAATAAAATCCCATACAGAGGTTTAGAAGAAGAGGTTATAACACTTGTACGTAAGTTTAGTCTAGAGGATCGGATTGTGTTTTCTTCTTTTAATCACTACAGTATGAAGCGATGTCATATGATGGCTCCTGATATTCAAACAGCTATTTTGTATCGTGAAGGTTTGCATAGCCCGTGGGCATATGCAAAAAAGATGGGTGCTACTGCAGTACATCCGAATTATCGTTATCTTCAAGATGCTATCGCTGAATTAACGATGGGAAGTGGTGTGGAGGTTCGTCCTTACACGATAAATGAAGAAACGCTTATGCGTAAATATTTTGATATGAATATATCAGCGATTATTACTGATTATCCTGAAACAGCAAGAACTTTATTACCGATAAAAAAATGAGACCTAATATAATGGTCTCATTTTTTATTTATGATATGTGAAAACTTTGTTTTATCTTCTGAAGCGTGCTTGTACTTTATTTCTCTTACGATCTCTGTGTAAGACGAAGCCGCCGAAGATATAAAACCCGAGTGCGAAGCAAAGAGCGCCGATTAAAAATTGTAACCATAATATAGGGATTGGGGAGAACAAAATCCCAAATACAGTATCTCTCATTAGTTTAATACCAAGCACGGCTAATGAAATGGGGATGAGTGCTAATAATAGAGCGAGGTAACGCTGCATACATAACGCTCCTTTTCAGATTATTTTGTGTATTTTAATGATGTTATATGGAATGGGGGTTTGTCAAGAGGTTGCTGAACGAGTAAGATAAGAATGTGAAAAATTTTGCAGAGATACTTCGAGAGGAAGTGTAATGTATGAAACAAAATGTGTTAATTGTTGGAGCAGGTGAAGGTGGGAGTACACTGCTGAGTCTGTTGCAAAATTCGAATATATTTCAAATTATAGGAGTTATTGATAGTAATCCAATTGCGAAAGGATTACAAATCGCAAAGGAATATGGGGTTCCGATTGGTGATAGTGTAACTCCGTTTCTTTCTATGCATATTGATGTAATGTTTGATATGACAGGTGATTATGATTTACATAAAGTTTTATTGGGAAGCAAGCATAAAGACACCCTTCTTATACCAGGGGATATTGCAAAAATTGTTACGAGACTAGCGCATGAGAAGGAAAGCTTAATTGGAAAGCTAGAAGAACAGACGCAACAAGGGAATTTAATTTTAAATTCAACGCATGACGGTATGATTGTTATAGACCAAGAGGGACAAGTTCGTCTGTTTAATAAAAGCGCAGAGCGTATTACTGGATATAAAAAAGAGGAAGCAATAGGGAAATATATTTTAGAAGTTATTCCAACGAGTAAGTTGCTTCGTATTATACGCACGAAAAAAATAGAAGTGAATCATGAACTGACGTTAGAGAATGAAAAAAAGATTATTACAACGCGTATTCCGATATTAAAAGAAGGTGGAGAGGTTCAAGGGGCATTTGCGATTTTTAAAGACATTACAGAAGTTGTAGATTTAGCGGAAGAAGTTACAGACTTAAAAGAAATTCAAACGCTACTTGAGGCGATTATTAACTCATCTGAGGAAGCAATTTCGGTTGTTGATGAGAAAGGAAGAGGACTAGTTATAAACCCTGCTTATACGAAGTTAACGGGTTTGACTGAAGAAGAAATTATTGGGAAGCCGGCTACAACTGATATTGTGGAAGGTGAAAGTATGCATATGAAAGTACTTCGGACGCGCCGAGCGGTACGAGGAATACATATGAAGATTGGGCAAAAAAAGCGAGATGTAATTGTAAACGTAGCACCGGTTATTGTCGATGGAATATTGAAAGGGAGCGTCGGGGTAATTCGCGATGTATCAGAAATTCAAAAGTTAACAAATGAATTGAATAGGGCAAGACAAATTATTCGAACGTTAGAAGCAAAATATTCATTTGATGATATTGTTGGTGATTCAGATGAAACGACGGCAGCTATTGAACAAGCAAAACTTGGAGCGAATACACCGGCAACAGTATTGCTTAGAGGGGAATCTGGTACGGGGAAAGAGTTATTTGCACACGCTATTCATAACAGTAGTAATCGAAAATACAATAAGTTTGTACGAGTAAACTGTGCTGCTATTTCTGAGACCTTATTAGAAAGTGAATTATTCGGTTATGAGGAAGGCGCGTTTTCTGGAGCGAAAAGAGGCGGGAAACGAGGATTCTTTGAAGAAGCGAATAATGGAAGTGTTTTTTTAGATGAAATCGGAGAGTTATCTGCAAATACGCAAGCGAAGCTCCTTCGTGTGCTACAAGAAAAAGAAATTGTGAAAGTAGGGGGAACGAAAGCGATACCTATTAATGTCCGGGTAATTGCAGCAACACATGTGAATTTAGAAAAGGGCATTCTAGAAGGAGAGTTCAGAGAGGACTTATATTATCGTTTAAATAAAATCCCGATTCAAATTCCTTCCCTTCGTCAGCGTAAAGGAGATATACCAGCGATTGCAGAAAGGTTAATTCAAAAAATTAATCAAGATTATGGTCGTAATGTAGAAGGACTCACCGATTCAGCCGTTTCGTATTTGCAATCATATGAATGGCCAGGGAATGTTAGAGAACTTGAAAATATTTTAGGACGAGCTATTATCTTTATGAATTATAACGAAATATATATTGATGTACATCATTTACCGCCTTTACATAAAGAAGAACAAGTAGAGACGAAACAAAATAATTTATTACCTGAATTAGAAGAGAAGGCCCTTGAACACCTAGTGACAGAATTTGAGGGGAATATTATCCGTGAATATTTAGAGAAATTTGATGGGAACAAAACGAAGACTGCAAAAGCGTTAGGAATTTCAGTTCGAAACTTATATTACAAGCTAGAAAAGTATGACTGTGCAAAAAATAGCATGCAATAAATTGCATACCGTGCAATTTATTGCGTGGTATACAAAAAGCGACAAAACGAGACAGAATATTTCGTTGTTTTTCAAAGTATTGATTTTACTGCATTTTGAATGCGTTTTCATTATTGGTAAGACCACTTTTGAAAGTTGGCACGGTATTTGCTTAATGAATAGACGAGGGACGACGGAAAGGGTTGATTACAAAATATGAAGTTAGAACACTTAATTGATCAAGCAGCAGGACAGCCTAAAAAAACTGTGGCTGTAGCAGTAGCTGAAGATCATGAAGTAATTGAAGCTGTAGCGAAAGCAATCAAGTTACAGCTAGCTCAATTTCGTCTATATGGAAATCAAGAGAAAATAATAGGGATGCTACAAGAGTATGGGTTACAAACTTCAGAACATATTGAAGTGATTGCAGCAGCGTCAAGTGCTGAGGCTGCAGAACTTTCTGTTAAATCTGTAAGCAATGGCGAAGCAGATGTGCTAATGAAGGGGAACATCCCAACAGCAAATATTTTGAAAGCTGTATTAAATAAAGAGTGGGGACTTCGTAAGGGTAGCGTGCTTTCACATGTTGCAGCGTTTGAAGTTCCAAATTACGATCGTCTTATTTTTGTTACAGACGCAGCGATGAACATTGCACCTGATGTAACACAAAAAGCTGCTATTATACAAAATACTGTAGAAGTTGCCCAGGCAATAGGAATTGATTTGCCAAAGGTAGCGCCAATTGCAGCGGTAGAGGTTGTTAATCCTGCGATGCAAGCGACAATTGATGCAGCGATGTTAACTCAAATGAATCGCCGCGGACAAATTAAAAATTGTGTCGTTGATGGACCACTTGCTTTAGATAATGCAGTATCACAAATTGCAGCAGAACATAAAGGCATAGTAAGTGATGTAGCAGGTAAGGCAGACATTTTACTCGTCCCAACGATTGAAGCTGGAAATGTGCTATATAAATCACTCGTCTATTTTGCAAATGCAAAGGTAGGAGCGATGATTGCTGGCGCTAAAGCACCGATTGTTTTAACATCACGTGCTGATTCAGCAGAAACAAAAGTATATTCATTAGCATTGGCAGTTGCGACTGCTTCAAAATAAACCAAATAGGGTAAAACAATTAGGGGGAAACGACAATGACATTAGAAATCTTCGAATACTTAGAAAAATATGATTATGAGCAAGTGGTATTTTGTCAAGATAAAGAATCTGGTTTAAAAGCAATCATTGCAATCCATGATACAACACTTGGACCAGCTCTTGGTGGAACAAGAATGTGGACATATGATTCTGAAGAAGCGGCGATTGAAGATGCATTGCGTCTTGCAAAAGGGATGACATACAAAAATGCAGCAGCTGGTTTAAACTTAGGTGGTGCAAAAACAGTAATTATCGGTGATCCACGTAAAGATAAAAGCGAAGCGATGTTCCGTGCATTAGGACGCTACATTCAAGGACTAAACGGACGTTACATTACAGCTGAAGATGTTGGTACAACAGTAGATGATATGGATATTATCCATGAGGAAACTGATTTTGTAACAGGGATTTCACCATCATTCGGTTCTTCTGGTAACCCATCTCCAGTAACTGCATACGGTGTTTACCGTGGTATGAAAGCAGCTGCAAAAGAAGCATTTGGTACAGATAACCTAGAAGGAAGAGTAATTTCTATTCAAGGTGTTGGTAACGTAGCGTATCACCTATGCAAACATTTACACGCTGAAGGAGCAAAATTAATCGTTACAGATATTAATAAAGAAGCTGTACAACGTGCAGTAGAAGAATTCGGTGCAACAGCAGTTGAGCCAAATGAAATTTACGGTGTTGAATGTGATATTTACGCACCATGTGCATTAGGCGCAACAGTTAATGATGAAACTATTCCACAACTTAAAGCAAAAGTAATCGCTGGTTCTGCAAATAACCAATTAAAAGAAGATCGTCACGGCGACCTTATTCATGAAATGGGTATTGTATACGCACCAGACTATGTTATTAATGCAGGTGGCGTAATTAACGTAGCAGACGAATTATATGGATACAATAGAGAACGTGCATTAAAACGTGTTGAGTCTATTTATGACACAATTGCAAAAGTAATCGAAATTTCAAAACGCGATGGCATAGCAACTTATGTAGCAGCAGATCGTCTAGCTGAAGAGCGCATTGCAAGCTTGAAAAACTCTCGTAGCACATACTTACGCAACGGTCACGACATTATTAGCCGTCGCTAATCATTCATATATAACTTTTACAAAAGGTGTGGTTACCTCTTATGAGGTTTCCACTTCCTTTTAAATTTATTAGTGGAGGTAGCAACATTGTCTGTAAATCGAATTCTTGTTATTAACCCAGGTAGTACATCCACAAAAATTGGTGTTTTTGATAATGAAAGACCCGTTCTAGAAGAAACTATTCGTCATGACGTAGAACAGATTGGAAAATATAAGCGAATTATCGACCAATATGAGTTTCGTAAAGAAACGATTTTAGAAGTTCTACATTCTCATGGTATTAACATTTCAAAATTAAACGCTGTTTGTGGGCGTGGTGGATTACTTCGTCCAATCGAAGGCGGTACGTATACAGTAAACGATGCGATGTTAGAAGATTTAAAAAATGGGTTTAGCGGTCATCACGCTTCAAACCTTGGAGGCATTTTAGCATATGAAATCGCTTCTGGATTAAACATTCCTGCATTCATTGTGGATCCTGTCGTTGTAGATGAAATGGAACCGATTGCTCGTATTAGCGGTATTGCTGGTATGGAACGTAAAAGTATTTTCCATGCATTAAACCAAAAAGCGGTTGCTCGTAAAGTAGCAGATGAATTAAATCACAAATATGAGGATTTAAATTTATTAGTTACACATATGGGCGGTGGTATTACAGTTGGTGCTCATAAAAAAGGAAAAGTTATCGATGTTAATAATGGCTTAAACGGAGAAGGACCATTTAGTCCAGAGCGTGCTGGTACAGTACCAGTAGGACAATTAGTTGAAATGTGTTTTTCTGGTGAGTATTACCGAGACGAAATGGTTAAAAAACTTGTCGGACAAGGTGGACTTGTAAGTCTTATCGGTACAAACGATGCAATTAAAGTAGAACAAATGGTTGAAAAAGGTGATCCTGAAGCAACTCTTATTTATAAAGCAATGGCGTATCAAGTTGCAAAAGAGATTGGCGGAGCTAGTGCTGTACTTCACGGGAAAATCGATGCAATCGTATTAACTGGTGGACTTGCGTACAGTAAAATTCTTGTCGATGAAATAAAAGAACGTGTTCACTGGATTGCAGATGTTATCGTACATCCAGGAGAAGATGAATTACAAGCGTTAGCAGAAGGAGCACTTCGTGTATTACGTGAAGAAGAAGCTCCAAAAGAATATATTGTACGAGAAAAACAAACAGTAGCTAGGGGTTGAGATAATGGCAAGAGAATATGATTTAGTCATCGTTGGCGGCGGTACTGGTGGATATGTTGCTGCTATTCGTGCATCACAACTAGGGTTAAAAACTGCACTTGTTGAAAAAGAAAATCTTGGTGGTACTTGTTTACACAAAGGATGTATTCCTAGTAAAGCTCTTTTACGTAGTGCGGAAGTATACGCAACTGCTAAAAAAGGAGAAGAGTTCGGAGTTATTGCAAGTAATGTAGAACTAAACTTTGCTAAAGTACAAGAGCGTAAAGAGAAGATTGTAACGCAGCTTCATAAAGGCGTTCAGCATTTAATGAAACAAGGTAAAATTGATGTGTTTGAAGGTATTGGCCGTATTCTTGGCCCATCTATTTTCTCTCCAATGCCAGGTACAATTTCAGTTGAACTTGCAAGTGGAGAAGAGAATGAAATGTTAATTCCAAAAAATGTACTTGTTGCAACAGGTTCTCGTCCAAATTCATTACCAGGATTAGAGTTAGACGGAGAGTATGTAATGTCTTCGGATCATGCCCTAAAAATGGAAACGCTTCCTAGCTCAATCATTATCGTTGGTGGCGGTGTAATTGGTATTGAGTGGGCATCTATGCTTGCTGACTTCGGTGTAGAAGTTACTGTATTAGAATATGCGAAAAACATATTACCACTAGAAGATAATGACGTTTCAAAAGAAATGCAACGTCTATTCAAGAAAAAAGGTATTAAAGTGGTAACTGGTGCAAAAGTATTACCAGAAACATTGGTAAAAGATAATGGAGTAACAATTCAAGCTGAACATAACGGTGAGAACAAAGCATTTAAAGCAGAAAAAATGCTTGTATCTGTAGGAAGACAAGCGAATACGCAAAATATGGGCTTAGAGAACACAGATATTGTTGTGGAAAAAGGATACATTCAAACAAATGAGTTTTATCAAACGAAGGAATCTCATATTTACGCAATTGGAGATGTAATCGGTGGCTTGCAACTTGCTCACGTTGCTTCTCATGAAGGAATTGTTGCAGTAGAACATATCGCTGGTAAAGAAGTTGCACCAATTGATTATTCTATGGTATCAAAATGCGTATATAGTAGTCCAGAAGTTGCTTCTGTCGGCTTAACAGAACAAGAAGCAAAAGAAAAAGGCTATAAGTTAAAAGTAGGTAAGTTCTCATTCCGTGCAATCGGAAAGGCACTTGTATACGGAGAATCAGACGGTTTTGTAAAACTTGTAGTTGATGAAGAAACAAATGACATTCTCGGTGTTCATATGATCGGACCACATGTAACAGATATGATTTCTGAAGCTGGTCTTGCAAGAGTACTTGATGCAACACCTTGGGAAGTAGCACATACAATTCATCCGCATCCATCATTATCTGAGGCGATTGGTGAAGCTGCACTTGCTGTAGATGGAAGAGCGTTACACGCATAAAAATGTGGATTTAGGAGGTTATGAAAAATGGCAGAAGTAAAAGAAAAGCGCCATGAAGAGCTTGGCTTAAGTGATGAGCAAGTATTAGAAATGTTCCGTACGATGTTACTTGCACGTAAAATTGACGAACGTATGTGGTTATTAAACCGTGCAGGTAAAATTCCATTCGTAATTTCTTGTCAAGGACAAGAGGCTGCACAAGTTGGAGCGGCGTTCGCTCTTGATAGAGAGAAAGATTATGCATTACCATACTACCGTGATATGGGTGTTGTACTAGCGTTTGGTATGACAGCTAAAGAGCTTATGTTGTCTGCTTTCGCAAAAGCTGGAGATCCAAACTCTGGTGGTCGTCAAATGCCTGGTCACTTCGGTCAAAAGAAAAATCGTATTGTTACAGGCTCATCACCAGTAACAACGCAAGTACCACATGCAGTTGGTATTGCACTAGCTGGAAAAATGGAGAAGAAAGATTTAGTAACGTTCGTTACATTCGGAGAAGGCTCTTCAAACCAAGGTGACTTCCATGAAGGAGCAAACTTTGCTGGTGTACACAAACTACCTGTTATTTTCATGTGTGAAAATAATAAATACGCAATCTCTATTCCAGTTGAAAAACAATTAGCATGTAAAAACGTATCAGACCGTGCAATTGGTTACGGTATGCCTGGATATACAATAGACGGAAACGATCCGCTTGCAGTATATAAAGCTGTAAAAGAGGCAGCAGACCGCGGCCGTCGTGGTGAAGGCCCAACTTTAATTGAAACAGTATCATATCGTTTAACAGCACATTCTAGTGACGACGATGATCGTGTTTATCGTGATAAAGAAGAAGTAGAAGAAGCAAAGAAAAAAGATTCAATTATAACATTTGCAGCTTATTTAAAAGAAGCTGGCGTGTTAACTGAGGAATTTGAAAAACAAATGTTAGACGAAATTATGCATATCGTAAATGAAGCAACAGAATATGCAGAAAATGCTCCGTATGCAGCACCTGAAGATGCATTGAAGCACGTATACGCAGAATAGGGGGGAACGTTTCATGGCTGTAATGTCTTATATTGATGCTATTACATTAGCAATGCGCGAAGAAATGGAACGCGATGAGAAAGTATTCGTTTTAGGAGAAGATGTTGGTAAAAAAGGTGGCGTGTTTAAAGCGACACACGGTTTGTATGATCAATTTGGTGAAGATCGTGCGCTTGATGCACCGCTTGCAGAATCTGCAATTGCTGGGGTAGCAATTGGTGCGGCAATGTATGGTATGCGTCCAATCGCTGAAATGCAGTTTGCTGATTTCATCATGCCAGCAGTAAACCAAATTGTTTCTGAGGCAGCAAAAATTCGTTATCGTTCTAATAACGATTGGACTTGTCCAGTTACAATTCGTGCGCCATTTGGCGGCGGTGTTCACGGTGCATTGTATCATTCACAATCTGTAGAAGCGATGTTTGCAAACCAACCAGGTTTAAAAATTGTTATCCCTTCTACACCATATGATGCAAAAGGCTTATTAAAAGCTGCAATTCGTGATGAAGATCCAGTATTATTCTTTGAGCATAAGCGTGCATATCGCTTAATTAAAGGTGAAGTGCCAGAAGATGACTATGTATTACCAATCGGAAAAGCAGATGTAAAACGCGAAGGTGATGATATTACTGTTATCACTTACGGATTATGTGTTCACTTTGCTCTTCAAGCAGCTGAAAAGTTAGCACAAGATGGAATCTCTGCACACATTCTTGATTTAAGAACGGTATATCCGTTAGATAAAGAAGCAATTATTGAAGCGGCTTCTAAAACAGGTAAAGTTCTTCTTGTAACAGAAGACAATAAAGAAGGAAGTATTATAAGTGAAGTGGCAGCTATTATCGCTGAAAACTGTCTGTTTGATTTAGATGCGCCAATCGCACGTCTTGCAGGTCCAGATGTTCCAGCAATGCCATATGCACCAACAATGGAAAAATTCTTTATGGTAAATCCAGATAAAGTTGAAAAAGCAATGCGTGAACTTGCGGAATTTTAATCGGGGGGACTATACATGGCTGTAGAAAATATCACAATGCCTCAGCTCGGGGAGAGCGTTACAGAGGGTACAATTAGTAAATGGCTCGTTAATGTTGGCGATCACGTAAACAAGTATGATCCGCTTGCAGAAGTAATGACTGATAAAGTAAATGCTGAAGTGCCATCTTCTTTCACTGGTATTGTGAAAGAATTAATCGCTGGTGAAGGTGAGACGTTAGCTGTAGGTGAAGTAGTTTGTGTTATTCAAGTAGAAGGCGCAGATGAAGTAGCAGCGACAGCTGTTGAGGAAAAAACAAAAGAAGAACCAAAGGCAGAAGTAGCTACGCCTGAAAAAGCACCGAAAGCAAAACAACCAACTGATGGAAAACCACGTTTTTCACCAGCTGTTTTAAAACTTGCAGGTGAGCATAATGTTGATTTAGATTTAGTAGAAGGTACGGGAGCAAATGGCCGTATCACTCGTAAAGATATTTTAAAGCTGGTGGAATCTGGAAATATTCCGCAAGCAGGTGCGAAGAAAGAGGAAGCGGTAGCAGCAGTAGTAGAAGCGCGTCCAGAAGCACCAAAAGCAGCGCCAGTAGCACAAAAAGTAGAAGCTGTAAAATCAGTTTCTGTACCAACAATGCCTGGCGATATCGAAATTCCAGTAACAGGTGTGCGTAAAGCAATTGCAGCGAACATGTTACGTAGTAAACACGAAGCGCCACATGCTTGGATGATGATTGAAGTAGATGTGACAAACCTTGTGTCATACCGTAATTCAATTAAAGGTGATTTCAAAAAGCGCGAAGGCTTTAATTTAACGTTCTTTGCTTTCTTCGTAAAAGCAGTAGCGCAAGCGTTAAAAGAGTATCCTCAAATCAATTCAATGTGGGCTGGCGATAAGATCGTTCAGAAGAAAGATATTAACCTTTCTATCGCTGTTGCAACAGAGGACGAACTATTTGTACCAGTAATTAAACACGCGGATGAGAAGACGATTAAAGGTATCGCTCGTGAAATTACAGAGCTTGCAGGAAAAGTACGTACGAAATCGTTAAAAGCGGACGAAATGCAAGGCGGAACATTTACAATTAATAACACAGGATCATTCGGTTCTGTTCAATCTATGGGTATTATTAATTACCCACAAGCGGCTATTTTACAAGTTGAATCAATTGTAAAACGCCCAGTAATTATGGATAACGGTATGTTCGGTGCTCGCGACATGGTTAACTTATGTTTATCACTTGACCACCGTGTACTAGATGGCCTAATTTGTGGTAAGTTCTTAGGACGTGTAAAAGAAATTTTAGAAAATACGTCAGAAAATAATACATCTGTATATTAATAAAAAGCTCGCTTATGCGAGCTTTTTATCATCTTATTTCTTCATTTGCATCCTACTATATGTACAACACTTTTCCCAGCAATCTTACAATGAACGAGTATGTATTAGAAATTTACGAAAATACATTGCTGATATATGGTATATAGATATAAAATAAGAAAAGAATAATTTTTTTGGCAAATCTTACTGACGAAACTGTAGTATAATATATTGTATTGTATGAAAAAGAGAGTTATTCTATATAAGTGTTTTATAGATAATGTGTAATCAGTCGTCAAAACATGAAGAATGTTGACTCCTGGTTTTTTATTTTGCTGTAACAATGTTTCAGGAGGATGTCATGAAAAGAAGTACCGAGTTTCTAAAAAGTTTAGATGTAAAATTAATTTTAATTTTGTGTGCATTTTGTGTTATAAGTATAACTGCTATATATAGCAGTCAGCAAACCGGACAGTATGGAGATGCAAACTTTGCTATGAAGCAGGGAGTTAACTACATAATTGGGGTTGTATTGTTACTTCTTGTTGCTAGCATCGACTTAGATCAGTTGCAAAAATTGTCTTGGCCGCTTTATATTGCTGGGTTTGCTTCACTTATTCTTTTGAAAGTATTACCACCATCAGGTTTCACACCTGAAAAGTTAGGGGCAAAAAGGTGGTTCGTTTTTCCAGTACTTGGACAAATTCAGCCATCCGAGTTTTTCAAAATCGCATTGCTTCTCGTAGTAGCAAGTATAGCAGTGAAACATAATGCACAGTATATGGCAAGGACATTCCAAACGGATTTACAATTAGTAGGTAAAATTATGCTAGTATCCCTCCCGCCTATGGCCGTTGTATATAGCCAACCGGATACAGGGATGGTGTTCTTATATGCAGCAGCTATCGCATGTATTTTATTTATGTCAGGAATTCAAAAGAAATTAATTGCGTTATGTACAGTCATTCCGGTGACCATATTGTCTACATTAATATTTATATTTGTAAAATATCCAGATTTCTTCTTTAATAAATTAGTTACTTTGTTAAAACCTCACCAACAATCACGTATTATAGGTTGGCTAAATCCATTTGAGAATGCAAATGAAGGCTATCAAACACAGCAATCGATTTTAGCTGTAGGTAGTGGAGGTATGGAAGGGAAAGGATTTGGTGAAGGGAACGTCTATATTCCAGAGAAACACACTGACTTTATTTTCGCTACAATTGCCGAAGAAGGTGGATTTATAGTAGCGGCGTTAGTTGTGTTCTTGTTCCTGTTACTACTATATCGAACAATTATTATCGGTTATTCTGCTGATAATTTATTTGGTACATTATTATGTGCTGGATCAATAGGAATACTAACGGTTCAAATATTCCAAAATATTGGTATGATCGTTGGATTAATGCCTGTAAAAGGGATTGCATTACCTTTCTTATCGTATGGGGGAAGTTCCTTATTCTCGAATATGATTATGATGGGGCTCATATTATCGGTACGGAAAACGTATAAAAAATATATGTTTTCAGTTAAGTAAAAAAGCTGGTTCGTTTTTAAACGAACCAGCTTTTTTACATATATGCTCCTAAACGTTGCAAACTAAAACAGACTAGCAGTTTGGGATGTAAGGAGTGCAAAGTGATGCATATGCATATTTTTGAAGGAGCACGGCATCTTTCTAATGGTGAATGGGTTGTTCGAGCTATTATAGCGTACACATTTTTAATATTAGTTGCGAAATCGATGGGACAAAGATCCATCGCACAACTTCGCTTTTTAGATGTTGTATTAGTGTTATTACTTGGTGGTAATATTTCTAATGCGCTATCTGATGAAAAGGTCGGATTACTCGGTTCAATGATTACAACTTTTATACTAGTTGTACTTCATATTATAAGCTCTGTTTTAATGTTGAAATGGGATAGATGGAGACGCTTTTTAGAGCCTGCACCTATTATTCTTATACACAATGGTGCCATTGATTTTAGCAATTTGAAAAAGGCGAGAATTACGGCGGAATATTTATTTTCGGAACTTCGCATGCGAAATGTGAGCGATATTCAAACGATTAAATTAGCATTATGGGAAGCAAGTGGTGTTGTTTCTATATTTCAGTATCCAGAATATGAAGCAGTTTCTCGGCTTGATCTTAAAGTGGCGGGGAAAAAATCTCCAGTTGCTTTTATTTTAGTGAAGGATGGAAGAATTCAGCAGGACGTTCTCGCTTTAGTAGGAAAAACAGAAGAGTGGGCGAAAGAGTTTTTAGAGAAGAATGCAGAAATTGAATCCATTATGTTAGCTACAGTAGATGAAGCACATAAAATAAATATTTTGTTAAAAAAATGAAAAATATACGCATTTTGTCGTTTCATACATATGATACAATAGTGTGGACAACGAAAAAGGAGGCGATACGATGGGATATGTAGAAGAATTACGAAAAATAGTTGGTCATCGCCCTTTAATTTTAGTTGGTGCTGTTGTACTCGTTATAAATGAAAGTGGATATGTATTATTACAGCAAAGAACAGAGCCGTACGGAAAATGGGGGTTGCCTGGCGGACTAATGGAGCTTGGTGAATCACCAGAAGAAACAGCTTACCGTGAAGTATATGAAGAGACAGGAATAGAAGTAAAGAACCTCCGATTAATCAATGTATTTTCTGGAGCGAACTATTTTTCAAAATTAACAAACGGTGATGAGTTTCAATCCGTAACGACAGCCTATTATACCGATGAATACGAAGGGAATTTTGTTATGAATAAAGAAGAAGCGGTTCAGCTTAAATTCTTCCCGGTAACAGAGCTACCTGATTATATTGTAGGATCGCATAAAAAAATGATTGGTGAATATATGAAAATTATGGAAAAAGAGATATAATAATGGTGAAAGAAATACAAAAACACAGCTCTGGTTGGTAGTCCAGACGCATGATTTTATGTCAGTAACCTTCCCCTCCGGGATGTCCAGTATTTCTAATTTTTTTAAAGGAGGGGCTGTCAATGGATTTGACAGTATATCACGATGGTCAATTTTTTGTAGGAATTATTACATGTAAAGAAAAAGGGAAGTTGTATGGAGCAAGGTATATTTTTGGAACGGAACCTTCAGACGAAGAAGTACTTATATTTGTGAATGGTCCAATGTTAGCATATTTCCAGCATGTTGCAAAATGTGGTGTGGAAGTGGAAGAAAAACAGCGTCCCAAAAATATAAAACGTATCATACGACAAGCGGCAAAAGAAGTAAATGTAAAGCGTTTTACTAAGGCACAAGAAGCGATTAGTTTATCTTATGAATTGTATAAACAAGAAAAGAAAGTGCAGTCTAAAGAGAAGCGAGAAGCTGAAAAACAAAGAAGACGTTTAATTAAAGTACAAAAAGCAAAGCAAAAGCATCGTGGCCATTAAAAAAAAGGTGTTAGAGCAAGGGCTCTAACACCTTTTCTATGCCTAAATACAAGTAAACTTACTTGTATTTCATAAACATTAACTGGTAAGATACAAATAGATAGTTTTAGAGGAGGGAAAAGATTGATTAATTTTAACTTTTTTATGAATGATGTTGTCCGCCAAGCGCGTGAAGAGATTGTCTCTGCTGGATATACAGAATTGACGACGCCGGAAGCAGTAGAAGAAGCGTTTAAAAGAAATGGAACAACACTTGTAATGGTAAACTCTGTATGTGGTTGTGCAGGTGGTATTGCTCGTCCTGCTGCTGCGCATTCCGTACATTATGATAAACGTCCTAACCATCTTGTAACGGTGTTTGCAGGTCAAGATAAAGAAGCAACAGCAACAGCTCGTGAATATTTCGAAGGATATCCACCTTCTTCTCCATCATTCGCTTTATTAAAAGATGGAAAAATTGTAACGATGGTAGAACGTCATGAAATTGAAGGTCATGAACCAATGCAAGTTATTGCAAAACTACAATCTTATTTCGAAGAGAATTGTGAAGAACTATAAATATAAGCGAAAAGGCGGTACGTCCACAATGAAGTGGATGTACCGCCTTTTTTATTTAGTTTTTAAAATAATTAAACATGCAGGAAATTGTTGTTTTATGCATGTTTTCATGCATTAACAACAGCTTTAATGCTGTTTTTTTATTTATTTTTATTTTAAATATTGCATAAAAATGAAAGTGCTGATACAATACAAACATCGAATAAATATTCTATTAAACTTTTAAATATACATTATTAGGGGGAAGAAAGATGAAGAAGTTGTTATCAATATCGTTTGCACTTATTTTAATTGTAAGTATATTCAGTGCTTGTAGTAATGGGGAAGAAAAGGCTACTGGAAAAAATAAAAAAGTACTCGTTATGGGGACGTCAGCAGACTATAAACCGTATGAATACGTAGAAGCTTCAAAAAGTGATGAAATTATCGGCTTTGATGTTGATATTGCCAAATATATCGGAAAAGAACTTGGATACGAAGTGAAAGTGAAAGACATGGATTTCGGCGGATTATTAGCATCTCTTAATTCAGGAAAAGTTGATTTCGTTATGGCGGGTATGACGCCAACTGCAGAGCGTAAAAATAATGCTGATTTCACAGATATATATTTTGTTGCAAAAAATATGATCGTTTCAAAAAAGGGCTCTAATATTAAATCGTTAGAAGATTTAAAAGGGAAAAAAGTAGGAGTACAAACAGGATCAATTCAAGAAGAAAAGGCAAAAGAATTTCAGAAACAAGTCGATTTCAAAGCTGAGGGACGTGACCGTATACCAGAAATCGTACAAGAAATTAAAGCTGGTCGTTTTGACGCTGCAATTATAGAAGACACAGTTGCAAAAAATTATTTAGAAAAAATGAAAGAGCTACAAGGAATTGAAATTCAAGAAGCACCAGAAGAAGTAGGTGCAGCAATTGCTCTTCCGAAAAATAGTGATAAAACAGAAGAATTTAATAAAGTAATTAAGAAAATGCAAGAAAATGGAGAAATGGATAAATTAGTGAAGAAATGGTTTGGCAGCGGAAAATAAGCTGCCTTTCACTTTTCTGTGAGGGGAATGAAAAGGATGAATCTAGATTTTTCGGCAATTACGCCTTCAATACCATATATATTAAAGGGATTAGAAGTTACATTGAAAATTGTAGCTGCATCAGCTGTGGTAGGATTTATTTTAGGAACGTTATTAGCACTTTGCAAAATTGCTAGAATACGAGTATTAAATATTGCAGCAGATATTTATACGTCAATATTTCGTGGCACACCGCTAGTATTACAATTAATGATTATTTATTTCGGTGTTCCGCAAATGATGGGTTATGAGATACCGGCCTTTTTAGCAGCTGTACTTGCATTTAGCTTAAATTCAGGTGCATATATGTCAGAAGTAATTCGTGCCGGCATTCAAGCAGTCGATAAAGGACAAACAGAAGCAGCAATGGCTTTAGGTATTCCGTACAGTAAAATGATGAGAAATATTATTTTTCCTCAAGCTTTAAAAAATATATTACCAGCACTTGTGAATGAGTTTGCGACACTTACGAAAGAGTCGGCTGTAGTAACCGTAATAGGAGCGACTGATTTAATGCGCCGTGCTTATATTGTAGGTGGTGAAACATTTAAATATCTTGAGCCATTACTTTTTGTTGGACTTATTTATTATATATTAGTAATTATTCTTACATTAGTCGGGAAAGCCATTGAAGGGAGAATGAAGAAAAGTGATTAAAATTGACAACCTTCATAAATCATTTGGGAAAAATGAAGTATTAAAAGGAATTACAACAACGATTGAGAAAGGAGAGGTTGTTGCAATTATTGGACCGTCTGGATCTGGAAAGTCAACGTTTTTACGCTGTATGAATGTATTAGAAGCGCCGACAGATGGTCACATTTGGATTGGAACGGAAGAAGTAACGAATCCGAAAACAAATATTATGCACGTTCGTGAAAATGTCGGAATGGTATTTCAACATTTTCACTTATTCCCTCATATGACTGTATTAGAAAATATTACGTATGCTCCTATCAATGTAAAAGAAGTAACGAAGCAAGAAGCTGAAAAAAAAGCTGAGAAACTTCTAGAAAAAGTGGGGTTATTAGATAAGAAAGATGCATATCCAAATCGTCTTTCAGGAGGACAAAAGCAACGTGTAGCAATTGCAAGAGCGTTAGCGATGGAACCGGAAGTTATGTTATTTGATGAACCTACCTCTGCGCTAGATCCAGAAATGGTGAAAGAAGTGTTAGAAGTTATGAAATCATTAGTTACGACAGGAATGACGATGGCAATCGTTACACATGAAATGGGATTTGCAAAAGAAGTAGCAGACCGTGTTCTCTTTTTAGATGGTGGAAAGCTCGTAGAAGATAGTAATCCGGAAGAGTTTTTTACAGCACCAAAAAGTGACCGTGCAAAAGAATTTTTGCAAAAGATATTGTAATATGTGAAGGGTACGTGAATAATAGGTAGAAAAGGATGACATTGCGTCATCCTTTTTTTATACTATTTTTAAATACATTTATACATATAGGAGTAATGATATGTTTAAAATTGGATATAGAACAGTGAAAACAGCGCTTGGAACGGGAGCGGCAGTTTTTATTGCTCAGTTATTAGGATTAGAATTTTATAGTTCAGCTGGTATTTTAGTCATTTTATGTGTGCAAAATACGAAACGAAAATCCGTTCAAGTATCGTTGCACCGTTTTTTAGCTTGTGTATTATCGATGGTATTTGCGTTTTGTATTTTTGAAACGATTGGTTATACACCACTAGCGATTAGCGTATTACTGCTTACCTTTATTCCAACTGCAGTTATGTGCAAAATTCAAGAAGGGATTGTCACGAGTTCGGTTATCGTTATGCATCTGTATTCATTAAAGCAAATTACATGGTCTATAGTTGGTAATGAAATTGCTATATTAACGATTGGAATTAGTGTCGCTTTATTAGTAAACATGTACATGCCAAGCAGTGAGAATAAACTGAAAGAGTATCAAGGAAAAATAGAAGAGCATTTCAGAACGATTTTGTTTGAAATGGTCGTTTATTTACGGAATCGAGATAGTAATTGGAGTGGGGCCGAATTAATTGAAACAGAAATGATGCTGAAAGAAGCGAAAGATTTATCATTTAAAAAACTTGAGAATGAATTTATGCGTGAAGATGACTATTATTATCGGTATTTTGATATGCGTATGCAACAATTTGAAATTTTGGAGCGCATGATACCATTAGCTGCATCACTATCTTGGACGTATGAACAAGCTGATATGATTGCAGACGTAATTGAAAATATAGGGAATTCTATTCGACCTGAAAGTACAGGGGTCATTTCGTTAAGACAACTTCAAGAAATGCGAGAAGTATTTAGAGAAATGCCTTTACCAGTCTCGCGAGAAGAATTTGAAATACGTGCAAAACTTGTTCAACTTGTTTATGAGATGGAGCAATATTTACTCATTAAAAGTCGTTTTAAGGGAAAGGATAATATAAAAGAACTTATTTAGAAGGTAGGAACTATATATGCCGTATCTTCTTTCTTTATTATTATGTCTTTCTCTATCACCGATCTGGCCTCTTGGTGATAACCCACGTGCTGGAGATCCTTTTATAATTGTAAATAAAGCAACGAATAAACTAGCTTACATCGATGATGGGAAGATCCAAAAGGTTTTTCCAGTAGCGACAGGGAAAACAAATGAATTAACCCCAGAAGGAACTTTTGACATTGTATTGAAGGCGAAGGATCCCTATTATATTGCGAAGGATATTCCTGGGGGCTCTCCAAAAAATCCACTTGGATCGAGGTGGATGGGATTTAATGCAAGAGGAACGGATGGAAGTAAGTATGGGATACACGGGACAAACCAGCCTAGTTCAATTGGAAAATATATTTCGCAAGGATGTATAAGAATGAAGAAACATGATGTGGAATATTTGTTTGATCGTATTCCAATTGGAACGAAAGTATCGATTGTGAAATCGAAAAAAACATTTCAGCAATTGGCGAAGGAAAAAGGGGCCATAGTATTTGGAAAAGTCAACGAAACGGTTGGCTTTTTCTTTTATTATAAGTTGTCTTGACATGTGTACATAACCATGCGTTAATGAGAATATATAAAGATAATTGAGTAAAGGGGTTGCTCATATGTATTTAAATCCAAAAATTTCTTACATGCAGTTTTGTGTTGGTTTTCTATTTGTTATTACATTCATATTGGCAACTTTTAATATATGTTCTTACGTTGTAGCGATTGTATTTATGGCATTACTCAATCTTACTTTTGTTATTGGGGCATTTCAGCAGAAACAATATACAAGTTTTGTAATAGCACTTGTAATGGCCTTTTCCTTTAGCATTGTAGCAATTGTAATATATATAAAATAAAATGTTCATTACAAGATAGACTATCTCGATTTCGAGATGGTCTATTTTGTATGTGTAAGCAGTAAAAAAAGGACGAGTGAATCGTCCTTTTTACCAAAACATACTTGCGCCAGTAAGTAATGTTGTTACAAGCATAGAAATTAGCATTATATAAACCATAATTTTTTGAGCTTTTTTATGCATCGTTAAACCTCCTTGCAAATCAGTACAATTTCATTGTAACGAGAAATGAAATTGTGGACAAGGGGAGAGAAAGGACAAAATTCGGGAAGGGGGTGCAAAATATTACAGGAAATTTGAGCATACGTAGAGAATATGTTAAAAGATAGATTATTAATTTTTTTTTATGCAAGCTGAAGAATGGAGATACAATGATGAAAATATACGAGACAGATCGTTTACATTTAAGAGAAATTGATGAGTCGTATGCGGAAAAAGTTCTTCAATATTACGACAAAAATCGTGAATTTTTAAAAGCGTGGGAAGAGTATAGACCGGAGGGGTTTTTCACGTTAGATTATCAAAAGAAAAAGTTACAAAAGGATAGAAAAGAGTTCGCGGAAGGCAAGATTATCAGGCTTTGGATTTTTAAAAAGGGTGATGATACAAAAATTATTGGATGTATTTCATTTAATCTAATTGTTCGCGGAATTTATCAATCTTGTGTACTCGGTTATAAATTAGATAAGGAAGAATTGAATAAAGGTTACACAACAGAAGCGCTTAGAAAAGCAATTCAAGTTACCTTTGAAGAATTTCATTTACATCGTATAGAAGCACCAATTATGCCACGAAATTTAGCATCTATACAAGTAGTGACGAAGATAGGATTTCAATATGAAGGTGTATCTCGAAAAATGCTAATGGTAAATGGCATCTGGGAAGATCATATGCGCTGGGTATTGTTAAACGAGTAATAGAAGGCAGATGGGTATCTAGATGTGTTAACCATCTGTTTTTTGTCTTGTATTTCGAAACTTTTGCGAAATTCTGTTATAATTAATGTTGTTACATACATAATGGTAGTGCAGGAGGCGCAGTCTTATGATTAATCAAGAACGTTTAGTAAATGAATTTATGGAGTTAGTACAAGTAGATTCTGAAACAAAATTTGAAGCAGAAATTTGCAAAGTGTTAACAGAGAAATTTACTGCTTTAGGTGTAGAAGTATTTGAGGATGACACGATGGGTGTGACTGGTCATGGTGCAGGTAACTTAATTTGTACTTTACCAGCAACAAAAGACGGTGTTGATACAATTTATTTCACTTCTCATATGGATACAGTAGTTCCTGGTAATGGAATTAAGCCTTCTATTAAAGATGGATATATCGTATCAGATGGTACTACAATTTTAGGAGCCGATGACAAAGCAGGATTAGCATCTATGTTTGAAGCAATTCGTGTCTTAAAAGAGAAAAACATTCCTCATGGTAAAATTGAATTTATTATTACAGTTGGAGAAGAATCTGGTCTTATTGGCGCAAAAGCGTTAGATCGCGAGCGCATTACTGCAAAATATGGTTATGCATTAGATAGTGATGGAAAAGTTGGTGAAATTGTAGTTGCAGCGCCAACACAAGCGAAAGTGAATGCGATTATTCGCGGGAAAACAGCTCATGCTGGCGTAGCACCAGAAAAAGGTGTATCTGCAATTACTATCGCAGCAAAAGCAATCGCAAAGATGCCACTTGGTCGTATCGATTCTGAAACAACTGCAAATATTGGACGTTTTGAAGGTGGTACACAAACAAATATCGTTTGCGATCATGTTCAAATCTTTGCAGAAGCTCGTTCTTTAATAAATGAGAAAATGGAAGTACAAGTTGCAAAAATGAAAGAAGCATTTGAAACAACTGCAAAAGAAATGGGTGGTCATGCAGACGTTGAAGTAAACGTTATGTATCCAGGATTTAAGTTTGCTGCTGGCGATCACGTTGTAGAAGTTGCGAAACGTGCAGCTGAAAACATTGGTCGTACGCCTTCTCTTCACCAAAGTGGTGGCGGAAGTGATGCGAACGTAATCGCAGGACATGGTATCCCAACAGTTAACTTAGCAGTTGGTTATGAAGAAATTCATACAACAAATGAAAAAATTCCTGTTGAAGAATTAGCGAAAACAGCAGAATTAGTTGTAGCTATTATCGAAGAAGTAGCGAAGTAAGTAATAAAGTCAAAAAGACGTGTGAACCAATTATGGTTTACACGTCTTTTTTTATTTTGATTCAATTGCTTTCACAAGGCGGATAAGCCAATATAAGAAGACCCACGGAAGTACATAAGTTGTTGCAAAACGTATGAAATGAGAGAAGATTCCTAAAGCGTAAATGTTAATGTTAAAAAGGGGAAGTAACAAATAATTAATCGCAAGGATTACTATAATAATAATAAATACATAATTGAGTTTATTATGTTGTTTCATAACGATTCACCTCCTTTACAATAATATCCATTTGTTACGTGCAGTATAGCAAAAAATAGATAGAGAAAAGCCAATAATTATTATAACGTGTAAAGAAATTTGATATAATGAAGGAACAAATGTTCTTTAAGGGGTGAGTAGTATGCGAGAAATGTATCCGAAAAATGGACGTGTTATTTTACATGTAGATATGAATTGTTTTTTCGCATCTGTCGAAATTGCTCATGACCCATCATTACAAGGAAAGCCATTAGCGATTGCGGGGAATGAAAAAGAGAGAAAAGGGATTATCATAACATGTAGTTATGAGGCGAGAGAATATGGAATACGTACGACGATGCCTCTATGGGAAGCGAAGCGATTATGCCCGCAATTAGTTGTGAGGCACCCTAATTTTACATTATATCGAGAAGCTTCATTTCAAATGTTTCAAATTCTTTCCCGTTTTACAGAAAAAATACAACCGTTTTCTATAGATGAAGGGTATTTAGATATTACAGATTGCTATGTGCTCGGTTCGCCTCTTGAAATAGCGAAGATGATTCAACAAGCGTTACTAACAGAGTTACAGCTTCCATGTAGCATTGGGATTGCCCCAAACCTTTTCCTAGCAAAGACTGCTTCAGATATGAAAAAACCTCTTGGAATTACAGTACTTCGAAAACGTGATATCCCAGAAATTATTTGGCCACGATCAGTTGCAGAGATGCATGGAATCGGAGAGAAAACAGCTGAAAAACTAAAAGACATTCATATACATACAATTGAACAGTTAGCAAAAGGAGACGAGCATATCATTCGCGCTAAAATTGGAAAGCACGGTGTTGATTTACAAAAACGTGCAAAAGGTATGGATGACAGGGAAGTTGATCCGAATCAAATGGGACAACATAAAAGCGTTGGAAATTCGATGACTTTCTCAAAGGATATGGACGAAGAAAAAGAATTACTTGATATGTTAGAAAGATTATCGAAATCAGTAAGCAAAAGGCTACAAAAACGAACTCTCGTTAGTTATAACATTCAAATTATGATTAAATACCATGATCGTCGCACGGTAACACGGAGTAAACAATTGAAAAATGCAATATGGGAAGAACGGGTTATTTTCCAAGCAGCATCACGTTTATGGAAGCAACACTGGGATGGTGATTCTGTTCGCCTGTTAGGTGTTACAGCTACTGAATTAGAGTGGAAGACAGAATCAGTGAAACAGTTAGATTTGTTTTCATTCGAAGAAGATGCGAAAGAAGAGCCGTTACTTGCTGTTATTGATCAAATTAATGAAAAGTATGGAACACCTCTTTTACAGAGAGGTAGTCAATTATTGCGTAAGCAAGAAAAGTCGTTTCAGCAAAAATTAGAAAATAAGTTTATGTAGAAGGTTTTAGAGATTTAAACCCTTCTTTTTTAGATGGAAGAGAGGGTCCAGCCATTCGATGTCTCCATTGTCTTTCCATTCCGATGCAAGCTCCTACAATAATTGCTATAAATAACCTTAATACGATGTCATACCATATCATCATGGTTACCTCCATACATATAAGTACATGTTTATATTTTTTGAGAATGAGTGAGAAATACCCACTCATTCTCATTTTTACAACCAGCTGTGGAATTTTTTAATATAAAGCTTTTTCAGGAATTGTGTTAAGAAAGCATAGCCTAATAATATTCCTATGAGCCACGGGAAGTAGCTTAGTGGTAATGCTTGTAAACCAATTGCTGCACCAAGTGGTGAGAATGGAATGTAAATTCCGATTGCCATAATACAAGCGGTTAATATAAGAACTGGTATTGATGCTGTACTTTGAATGAACGGAATTTTCTGTGTTCTAATCATATGGACAATTAATGTTTGAGTTAGCAACCCAACGACAAACCAACCAGATTGGAATAGCGATTGTTCTCCAGGTGTATTTGCACCGAACACATTCCACATGACAACGAATGTGATAATATCGAATATAGAGCTAATTGGACCGATGCCAATAATGAAGTTACGCAAGTTTGCAGTATCCCATTTTCTAGGCTTCTCTAGAAATTCCTTATCCATTTTATCCCATGGAATTGAAAGCTGTGAAATATCATAAAGTAAGTTTTGAATTAAGAGATGAATTGCAAGCATCGGTAAAAATGGAATGAAAGCACTTGCCACTAATACACTAAATACATTTCCAAAGTTAGAGCTAGCTGTCATTTTTATATATTTTAAAATATTGCCGAAAGTAGTGCGTCCTTCTAAAATACCTGCTTCTAATATAGTTAAACTTTTTTCAAGTAAAATAATATCGGAAGATTCTTTTGCAATGTCAGTAGCAGTATCAACAGATATTCCAACATCAGCATCACGTAGTGCAACGGCATCGTTAATACCATCCCCCATATAACCTACAGTATGACCATTACCTTGCAATACGCGAATGATGCGGGACTTTTGCATTGGATTTAGTTTTGCGAACACTGTTGTTTCTTCTGCCAGTGTTGCTAATGTTTTATCTGGTAAAGAATCAATTTCGTAACCGAGGACAGGCTCACCTATATTTAATCCCACTTCTTTACAAACTTTTTTTGTAACAATTTCGTTATCGCCTGTTAAGATTTTCACTTGTACGCCATGTTTTTGCAATGCTTGAATTGCAGAAGCAGCAGATGGTTTAGGTGGATCTAAAAAGCCGATATATCCAGTAAGGATCATAGTGGATTCATCTTGTACTGCATAAGCTTTATGATAAGGTTTGTTATCGTTCTTGTATGCTACAGCGATGACACGCATTCCTTCACTATTTAAAGTTTCGCTGAGATGTTTTACATTTACTCTCATTTCTTCAGTGAGAGGGACAATTTGTCCATCAACTTCAGTGTAGTTACAAATTGATAAAATTTCTTCTACGGCACCTTTACAAACCATTG
This sequence comes from Bacillus sp. 41-22, assembly GCF_025809295.1. Taxonomy (NCBI): domain Bacteria; kingdom Bacillati; phylum Bacillota; class Bacilli; order Caryophanales; family Bacillaceae; genus Bacillus; species Bacillus sp. 41-22. Next base: position 4,011,034 of record NZ_CP084035.1, on the reverse strand, counting down.
TATGTTCACCTAAAATATTTTTCACGATGACAGACATGCGACGCCGAGCAAAATCGAATGGAATTTCATCTAGCTTTTGAAAAGCTGATGGATCAAATTTATGGTTCTCCTCTGTATGTTCAATAACAGCTTTATCTATTAAATTTTTCAATCCAGTTTGATAGAAGCTATTTAAATAGGCAAAGTGTAATACACGATCGCATTCATTTCCGTTAGGATCTAAATGACGAACTAGGACAACTTTATCTTCTGTTAAAGTTCCAGTTTTATCTGTGCAAAGAATGTTCATAGCACCTAAGTTTTGAATTGAGTTGAGCTGTTTTACAATTACTTTTTGTTTAGACATGTTCACGGCGCCTTTAGCTAAATTAGCAGTTACAATCATTGGCAGCATTTCAGGTGTAAGGCCAACTGCAACAGCAATAGCAAAGAAGAAAGCTTCTTGCCAATCTCCTTTTGTGAATCCATTAATGAGAAGGACAATGGGTGCCATAATAAGCATGAATGTGATTAAGAGCCAACTTACTTTGTTTACGCCTTTATCAAAGTTTGTTTCTACACGTTTTCCGATAACCTTTTTTGCTAAAGAGCCGAAATACGTATCCGTACTAGTTGAAACAACAACAGCTTTTGCGCTACCGCTAACAATATTTGTACCCATAAAGCAAAGGTTTTCCATATCGAGCGGATTGTAATTTTTTTTCATGTTTTTCGGTAATATATGTTTATTTTCCGTATGGTAGCAGTTTTCGTATTTTTCTACAGGAAGTGCTTCCCCGGTTAAAGAAGACTGATTAACAAATAAATCTTTTGCGGATAAAATACGCACATCAGCTGGCACGATATCACCAGCTGAAAGTGAAATAATATCGCCAGGTACAAGTTCTTCAATTGGAATTTCTGTTGTGTAATTTCGATTTAAATTTGTTACGTTTTTTGTTTCGTGTACAAATCCATCTATTCTAAAGACACTCGCAGTTGTTCGAACCATAGCCTTTAACTTATCCGCCGCTTTCTGAGAGCGGAATTCTTGTAAAAAGCGAATCGTTGCACTTAGCAGTACCATTACAGATACGACAATTGTTCCTTGTATATCATCTGTGAAAAAAGAGAGTGCTCCAAGAGCTAACAAAACAAAAATAAATGGATTTTTAAATGCCAGCAGAAATTGAATGTACCACGGCAATGTTTTATTATGAGCGATTTCGTTCGGACCATATAAAGAAAGTCTACGAGACGCTTCTTGTTTAGAGAGTCCATCTTGTGTTGTTTCTAAGAGTTTTAACGCAGAGTTTACATCCTGTGTTGCAACTTCCACTAATAATTCGTTATTTGCTTTCATGCTATCTTGATCGTAAGCATGCTTCGTTTCTTGTTTTTGTAAATTTAACATTGGTAGTTCCTCCCTTTCATGAAGGAGGAAACAATCTGTTACTCGACTATTTTAAACAGGGAGGAACAGCTTCTTTCCTACCTACATGATGAAATATAAATGTAAAACATATGGGTATCTGGGCCGAATCATCACTTGACACTGTTCCTCACCTCCATACAATTTAATAGTTTCTGAATATGCTATGTTTGTTTCATAGTAGGGTGCATAAAGATATAAAAAAGACCTTTACTCAAAACGAGTAAAGGTCTGAATTCATAGTCAAAAAGAGTCAACAACAAAGACTGTTAGTAAACATAGATAAAAACAGTTTTTGTGTATGACAAAACATACGCACCTCTCCCTCGTTGAGTTTTAGCACTGTATAGCATAGGTACTGAAACCAGCTACGTTAAGAAAGGCCTTCATTCCGACCTTTCCTGTTGACCCATTGGCGTCTCTCGACATTTTTGGGCAGCAGCGTTTCTCTATACAGGAGCCTCACCTAACAGAGACCATATTCAATTACACGTTGAATATTAGCACTGTAAAATCGTAGTGTCAATATCTTTTTAATCTGTTTTTTTGAAAAATCAAATAGATTTATGATGGCTATATAGTAGGAAATAAGCGGAGTTTTTTGAAATAAGGCGGGAAAATAAATACTTTAATGAACATAAATAAAAAGCACTGATTACAGTGCTTTTTATTATAGATTATGAGATTGTAGGATTTTCAAAAATAACAATTTCTGAGTTACTTGTTGTTGAAACGCGTTGTGCGTAATATGTTAAAGCTGAAGAAATATATGTTGGTAACGTCTCATTTGTATGTGATGTTGTATATTCATGGATTAATTCTTTTAAAGTCGTCCATTCTAATTGTGCTGGGTGATCAGAAACGAAAGAACTTACCCAGCGATCAAATGAAGATGAAAAATCAGTTTGTAAACGAAATACTTCTTTCATAATAAAACGCTCCCTTAAAATGTAGTACAATCATTTTACCACAAAATACGAACGATAGCTAAATTTTTTAAGTATAATGTTCGTGTTATATAGTTGTCTAGATGATTGGTTATACAAATTCAATTTGCCATTTGAAATAACATTCCGTAAGATGAAAGATAGATTATATAAAGAGCTGGAGGAAAGAAAGTGGAATTTGTATTTTTAGGGACTGGTGCAGGTGTTCCTTCAAAAGGAAGGAATGTTTCAGCAATTGCTTTGCAGTTGTTAGAAGAACGAGGACAGACTTGGTTATTTGACTGTGGCGAGGCGACGCAACATCAAATACTACATACGTCTGTACGTCCACGCCGCATTGAAAAAATATTTATTACGCATTTACATGGCGATCATATTTTTGGATTGCCGGGTTTATTGGGTAGCCGTTCGTTTCAAGGTGGAACAACAAAATTAACAGTGTACGGACCAAAAGGAATTAAACAATTTATTGAAGTGGCATTATTAGTAAGTACGACACATGTTAAATATCCACTTGAAATCGTTGAGATTACGGAAGAAGGTATTGTGTTTGAGGATAATGAATTTTGTGTAGAAACAAAAAGGTTATCACATGGAATTGAATGCTTCGGATATCGAATTGTAGAGAAAGATATACAGGGAGCTCTTTTAGTGGATAAGTTACTGGGAATGGGTGTGAAACCTGGTCCAGTTTTTAAACGCTTAAAAGATGGTGAAGTAGTTGAATTAGAGAATGGCACAGTGTTAGATGGAAAAGATTTTATTGGCCCGCCTCAAAAAGGAAGAGTTATTACAATTTTAGGCGATACACGATATTGCGAATCGAGTAGAGAGCTTGCGCAAGATGCTGACGTACTTGTTCATGAAGCGACTTTTGCGGCAGAAGATGAACAACAAGCGTATGATTATTTTCATTCCACATCTAAGCAAGCTGCGAGTATTGCACTTCAGGCAAATGCAAAACGCTTAATATTGACTCATATTAGTTCTCGTTATCAAGGAGATACATATAAGGAATTATTGAAAGAGGCAAGAGAGCTATTTTCTAATACAGAAATAGCTACGGATTTAAAATCATTTCCAGTAGAAAGATAATAATGTTGTGAAAAAATGGTGACGATAGGTTGCCATTTTTTTTATTTCTAAAAAAAATTAAAAATAAAACTGTTATCATTTTATTTTTATATAGGATGACACAGAAAGTTTTAATGATGTGAAGATATAGGATAAAAATACATAATGCCGATTATTTAGAAAAACTGTTATATAAGTCAGACGACATACGAGTGGTACAAGTAGCGAAAATGGATTTTTATTCAGAACTTTTAAAATTCATTAAAAGTAAGCGTTTTATTAAAAACAAGCTATAATGAGGGCAGATTATAATTTATTGTAGGCTACATGCGTTTTAGCCATTTGTCATAACAAGTGAAGTTGACTAAATCGTGAGAGAGCAACATGGAAATTATAATAGGAAGGATATTACTATTATTTGTACTAAGTCTTTTTTCCTTTTTAGCTTTAAAATATCAAAAGGTATGAAAGCAATGGGAGTTTCACTTGTTTATGCTATGCTTGTAAGGGGTTCTGTGTTAAACTTTGGATTGCTACCAGACTTTATTGTGGACTATCTTATATTATTTTTAAATGCAGGTAATGCTAAGTTTCTTATTTATTATTATAACTGGTATTATTTCAGGATATATTGCTTCACTGTTATTCAAAAACTATCCAATTCTTACAGCGGAACAAATTCGTGGTACGACTGGAACAGCAACCGATTCGGTAGCTTAATAGAATAGTAAATAATTTTTTCATAGAGGTTTAGGGGGAGTTATGATGAAGTATCGCTCAGTGTTTGATATTATTGGTCCGGTTATGATTGGTCCATCAAGTTCACATACAGCAGGCGCGGCAAGAATGGGGCAAGTTGCTCGTCAGCTGTTTCGTCATGAACCAGAGAGAGTTAGCATTTCATTATATGGTTCATTTGCAAAAACATACCGTGGTCACGGTACGGATGTAGCGCTAATCGGTGGAATACTAGGATTTGAAACAGATGATTTACGTATTCCAAGTGCGTTAGATATTGCAAAAGAACGCGGGATTGAAGTGGAATTCATTGAAGAAGATGCAAATGCTCCGCATCCAAATACAGCGAAAATTCGTCTGTATAAAGGTGAAGAGGAAATTGAAGTTGTTGCTTGCTCAATTGGTGGCGGTAAAATTGAAGTTGTAGAATTAAACGGATTCGATCTTCAATTAACAGGCACGAGTCCAGCACTACTTATTGTAAATAACGATCGCTTTGGTGCTATCGCAGCTGTAGCTTCAATCCTTGCTAAGCATGAGATTAACATAAGTACAATGAGTGTTTCTCGTAAAGAAAAAGGAAGAAGAGCGCTTATGGTCATTGAAACAGATGAATTATTAGCAGATGAAGTAATTGCGGAAATAAATGGGCAACAAAATATTTGTCAAGTAACTATTATGGATTAATTGCAGGGGGGACACACCATGTTTCGGAACGCAGCGGAACTAGTGGCGCAAGCTAAAGAGCAAAATGTAAAAATCGCAGAAATTATGATTCAATGTGAAATGCAAACAAGAAATATCTCACGTGAAGAAGTAATTGCTGGAATGGAAAAGAACTTAGTCGTGATGGAACAAGCAGTAGAACGCGGTATTCGTGGTGTAAAATCACCGACTGGTTTAACTGGCGGGGATGCTGTGAAAGTCCAAGCGTATATGCAGAGTGGAAAAGGTTTATCTGGAGATACGATTTTGGACGCAGTGAGTAAAGCTGTTGCGACAAATGAAGTAAATGCGGCGATGGGAATTATTTGTGCAACACCAACAGCAGGATCTGCTGGAACAGTGCCAGGTGTACTGTTTGCACTGCAAGAAAAATTACAGCCGACACGCGAAGAAATGATTGAATTTTTATTTACAGCAGGAGCTTTCGGTATGGTTGTTGCGAATAATGCTTGTATTTCTGGCGCGGCAGGAGGTTGCCAAGCTGAAGTAGGTTCAGCAAGTGGAATGGCAGCTGCAGCAGCAGTTGAGATGGCTGGTGGAACACAAGATCAAGCAGCTACAGCGATGGCGATTTCATTAAAGAATATGCTTGGTTTAGTATGTGATCCTGTTGCAGGGCTTGTAGAAGTACCTTGTGTAAAACGTAATGCAGCAGGAGCTGCGAATGCCATGATTTCAGCTGATTTATCATTAGCTGGTGTAACTAGTACAATTCCATGTGATGAAGTCATTGAGGCGATGTTTAGAATTGGACAAACGATGCCAGTAGCACTTCGTGAAACAGCAGAAGGTGGCCTTGCAGCAACACCGACAGGTCGTCGTTTGCAAGAAGAGATTTTTGGTAAGAGTAATAACTAAAAGCATATCATATGATTAAAGTAAAAACGGAGCTCAAATAAAGTTGAGCTCCGTTTTTTATTTTTCTTTTGCTATTTCTTCTAATGTTTTTCCAAGATCGTGTGATCGTTTCGTTGCTTGTGTAATACATGAGATTAATGCTTGTTGAAAATTATGCTCCTTTAATACTTCAATACCTGCTTCAGTTGTTCCGCCAGGAGAAGTAATTTCTTTTCGCAAAATAGAAGGGTGTTTTTCGCTTGCTTTTAGCATTTCAGCAGAACCAATCATCGTCTGAAGAATAAGAGATTTTGCAACATCTTCTTTTAAACCAATTTTTTTTGCTGCCTCTTCCAGTGCCTCTACCACGTAATAAATATAAGCTGGTCCACTTCCAGATAATGCAGTGATAGCATGCATATCTTCTTCTTCTACAACAGAGACGAGACCAATCGTTTCAAATAAAGATGTTGCAGTACGAATATGTTCCTCCGTTGTGTGTTCTGAAGGTGAGATAGCGGTAGCGGATTTTAAAATGGCTGCAGATGTATTTGGCATTGCACGAATAATCGGAACGTCTTTTTGAAGTAGGTTTCTAATTGAATGAGTAGAAACACCTGCTAATAACGAAATAATAAGCAAGTCATTATTTATGTATTCTTTAAGAGGAATAACCGCTTCTGCGACATCTTTTGGCTTCATAGCTAGAAAAAGAATATTTGCATCAGCAAGTAATTCCTTTTTATTATGTGTACCTTTGACACCGTATTTTTTATGTAACTCCTGTAATCTTGTCTCGTTAGAACGATTACTTACAGTGACGTGTTCTCCCTTAACAACATTTGCGTTTAATAAGCCACCAATAATCGCTTCGGCAATAGAGCCTGCACCGAGAAAGGAAATGTTTTGCATAGACATGATGTGCCTCCTTTAAATTTGGTTAGAAATACTTATAAATGTACATACATTCGTTTTTTTATGGAAAAGACCTCTTTTTATCTGAAAATAATGACAAATTTATAGGGAAGTTGTAAACTGAAGAGGTATTCATTTTTGAACCGGAAAAAGACAGGGGGGCTAAGCATGACGGCGATTCATCGAATGGAGATTCCTGTTCCATTTGCAGTTGAGACAGTGAATGTGTTTTTAGTTGAGGGAGAAACATTAACGTTAATTGATACAGGGACAAATACAGAAGAAGCAAAGAAAGCACTAGAAAGTCAATTAGGTGCATTAGGATATAAGATAGAAGATATTGAAACGGTAGTGATTACGCATCACCATGCGGATCATTGCGGACTTTTAAATACATTTTCTGAAAAAGTAAAGATTATCGGACATCCTTGGAATGAACCGTGGATTACACAGAATGCTGAATTTTTAAAGAGGTATCATGAATTTTTTAAAGAGACAGCCTTGCAGTTCGGCGTTCCAGCAGTATTTCTGAATGGTGAGGCGTTATTGACGACGAAGACACTTAAATATTCTTGTAATAGATCGTTAACACATACCGTGAGAGAGGGAGATCGTATAGATTCGTTACCTGGATTTACAGTGATTGAAACCCCGGGTCATGCTTCCACTCATATTTCATTATATAGAGAATCTGATGGAATATTAATTGGTGGGGATGCTCTCATTAGTCATATTTCTTCAAATCCAATATTAGAACCACCATATGAAGGGCAAACAGAAAGAGCGCATCCCTTATTGCAGTACAATCAAACGTTAAAACGTTTAAGTGAAATGAATATTTCACGGATTTTATCAGGGCATGGGGAAGATGTTCTGAATGTGAAACAACTTATTGAAACAAGATTACAAAAGCAAGAGACACGTGCTTTTAAAGTGCTTGAACTATTAAAGGAAAAGCCAATGACAGCATTTGAGGTGTGTGTAAAACTATTTCCGGTATTATATAAAGAGCAATTACCACTTACTATCTCAGAAACTGTTGGACAATTAGACTTTTTAGCATATAATCAACAGGTGATGATTGATGAATCTTCACAACAATTGATTTATTATGCAAAGTAGGTGACAGCAATGACGGGACGTTTACAAGAAAAAGTAATCGTCATTACAGGTGCTTCTAGTGGAATTGGAGAGCAAGTTGCAATGCAGGTTGCAGAGCAAGGGGCGACGCCGGTATTAATGGCTCGAACAGAAGAGAAGCTACAAGCATTAGCAGACAAAATTAAAGTAACTTATAATACGCCTTGCTATTACTATGTATTAGATGTAAGTGAAGAAACGAAAGTACAATCTGTTTTTTCAAAGGTATTACAAGAAGTAGGCCGTATTGATATATTGGTAAATAATGCTGGGTTTGGTATTTTTAAAACGTTTGAAGATGCTTCAATGGATGAAGTAAAGGATATGTTTCAAGTAAATGTATTTGGATTAGTAGCTTGTACGAAAGCGGTATTACCTAATATGGTAAAAAGGAACGAAGGACAAATTATTAATATTGCTTCATTGGCTGGAAAAATTGCAACTCCGAAGTCGAGTGCTTATGCAGCAACAAAACACGCTGTATTAGGATTTACGAATAGTTTACGTATGGAGTTATCTAACACAAATGTGTATGTAACAGCAATTAACCCAGGACCGATAGAAACGAACTTTTTTGAAATAGCCGATCAATCAGGTACATATGTGAAAAATATGGGACGTTACATGTTAAAACCAACATATGTAGCAGAACAAATCGTAAAGGCGATGCAAACGAAAAAACGTGAAGTAAACTTGCCGAAGTGGATGGGAATGGGGCCAAAGCTCTACGCATTATTCCCAGGTTTATTTGAACGCGTTGCAGGCAAATCATTAAGTAAAAAATAGGAGATTTCCATATGGAAATCTCCTATTTTTTATTTTCCAGTCACATAATCGTAAACGATATCCTCAACAGCCTCGTATACATCAATTTCAGTATTTGAATGAATTATCATTTGAATATGTTTAATTAGCATTTCCTGATCCTCTTTTGAAACAGGATTACATTGATATTGCCGAAAACTTTTTATAATCATTTTCTCAATTAATTTTTTATTCATGTTTTTCCCCGCCTGTATGTATACATGTATTGTTTTATTGTACTTGAAGTGAAATGAAAATACTACTATGCAATATTTTTGCATAAAAATCCACTTGTGTATATTGTTTTTATAGCGAGAATAATATTTTGAAGTTTTTTAAAATTATAAATATTTAATTGACTTTATAATTATGCAATATTATAATCAAACTTAATTTAAAGAATAGATATGAGGAGGAGCTTATGAAAGTCGCAATTATTGGAGCAACTGGATATGGAGGTATTGAGTTAATTCGGTTATTAGAGCAACATCCATATTTTTCGATAGCATCTCTCCATTCTTTTTCACAAGTTGGTGAATTTATAACAAATGTATACCCGCATTTTCGAAATGTTCTTGTCCATACGTTACAAGAAATTGATGCGGAGAAAATAGAGAAGGAAGCTGAAATTGTATTTTTAGCAACTCCAGCGGGAGTATCGGCAGAGTTAACACCAAAATTATTGGCAGTAGGTTTAAAAGTAATTGACCTATCTGGAGACTTTCGTATGATAGATCCCTCGTCATATGAATTGTGGTATAAAAGGCCAGCTGCACAGGAAGAATTTCTTAGGAAAGCAGTATATGGATTAAGTGAATGGAAAAGGCCTGAGATCCAAAATGCAAATTTAATTGCAAACCCAGGATGTTTTGCTACAGCTGCATTATTAGCGGTAGCGCCGTTAGTACGTAGCGGCATAATTGAAGAAGCTTCGATTATTATTGATGCGAAATCAGGAGTATCTGGAGCGGGCAAAACGCCAACAACAATGACTCACTTTCCTGAGTTATACGATAACTTACACATTTATAAAGTTAATCAACATCAGCACGTTCCTGAGATTGAGCAAATGCTTGCAGAGTGGAATCATGAAACGAAGCCAATCACGTTTAGTACACATTTAATACCGATATCACGAGGGATTATGATTACACTTTATGCGAAAGTGAAAGAGGAAATGAAAATAGAGCAACTTCAAAAATTGTATGAAGAAACGTATGAATACTCAGCTTTCGTTCGAGTTCGCTCGCAAGGAGAATTTCCAAGTCCGAAAGAAGTAAGGGGCTCAAATTATTGTGATATTGGGATAGCTTACGATGAAAGAACAGAAAGAGTTACGGTCGTTTCTGTTATAGACAATATGATGAAAGGTGCGGCAGGGCAAGCAGTTCAAAATGCAAATTTATTAGCGGGGCTAGAAGAGACAACGGGTTTACAGCATATGCCGCTTTATCCATAAGGGGGAAATTATGATTAAAGCATCGTCTATTAAAAAATTAGCAAATGGTTCAATTGTTACACCAAAAGGCTTTTTGGCAATCGGTACTGCAAATGGTCTGAAAAAGGTGAAAAAGGATATGGGTGCAATCGTTTGTGAGGTGCCAGCATCATGTGCCGCTGTGTATACAACAAATCAAATACAAGCAGCGCCGTTGCAAGTAACGAAGGATAGCATAGCAGCAGAAGGGAAATTACAAGCAATTGTTGTAAATAGCGGCAATGCAAATGCTTGTACGGGGATGAAAGGATTGCAAGATGCTTATGAGATGCGAACATTAGGAGCGGGACACTTTGGAGTAAAAGAAAAGTACGTCGCAGTCGCTTCAACAGGTGTAATTGGAGTACCTTTACCGATGGATATCATTCGAAAGGGAATTGAATCTCTTGTGCCAACAAAGGAAGTAAGTGAAGCTTATTCTTTTTGTGAAGCAATTTTAACGACAGATCTTATAACGAAAGAAACTTGCTATGAGATGATAATTGATGGGGAAGCAGTGATCATTGCTGGGGTCGCAAAAGGTTCAGGGATGATCAAACCGAATATGGCAACGATGCTTAGTTTTATTACAACAGACGCCAATATAGAGCATGAAGTATTGCAAACAGCATTATCACAAATTACGAATCATACGTTTAATCAAATTACGGTGGACGGAGATACTTCTACAAATGATATGGTCATCGTTATGGCAAGTGGATTATCAGAAACGAAAACGATGAATATGGAACATGAAGACTGGGAAACTTTCGTAGTTGCTTTACAAAAGGTATGTGAAGATTTAGCGAAAAAAATTGCACAAGATGGTGAAGGTGCTACGAAGTTAATAGAAGTAAACGTGTTAGGGGCTAGAACAAATGAAGAAGCAAAGAAAATTGCAAAACAAATAGTCGGTTCCAGTCTTGTGAAAACAGCGATATACGGTGAGGACCCAAATTGGGGACGAATTATTAGTAGTATTGGACAGAGTGAAGTAATTATTAACCCAAATACAATTGATATCACTCTTCAATCTATCGCTGTATTAAAAAATAGTGAGCCTCAAATGTTTTCTGAAGAGGAAATGACAAAGAAATTACAAGAACATGAAATAAAAATTGATGTGTGTTTACATTTAGGAAATGAAACGGGATCAGCTTGGGGCTGCGACTTAAGTTATGAATATGTGAAAATAAATGCTTGTTATCGTACATAAGGAGAGAGAAGATGAGTGATTATATTGTAGTTAAATGTGGCGGTAGCATGTTGAATCGATTAAATAGTGTCTTTTTTGATTGTATAAAGAAATTGCAAAATAAGTATAAGGTTGTTATTGTCCATGGTGGTGGCCCAGAAATTGATGCCAAGTTAGAAGACTCTAATATCGAGATAGAAAAGAAAGATGGATTAAGAGTAACGCCGAAAGAGGTTATGGATGTTGTTCAAATGGTGCTATGCGGAACTACGAATAAAAAATTCGTAATGAATTTACAAAAACATGATTTACTTGCGGTGGGGCTTTCAGGATGTGACGGTAGTTTACTTCAAGTTCAACCTGTTGGCGAAGCGATAGGATATGTAGGAGAAGTAAGTTATGTAGAAACAGCCCTATTGAAAGGGTTGATAGATATGAATTATATTCCTGTCATTGCCCCGATTGGGATAAATGGTAATGAGGTTTATAACATAAATGCAGATACCGCTGCAGCCGGAATTGCAGCCGCACTATCCGCAAAAGAACTCATTTTTATAACGGACGTAGATGGAGTATTACACGAAGGAAGATTGGTAAAGAAAACGGATGAATATGAAATTCTTACTTTTATAGAACAAGGCGTCATTACAGGTGGAATGATTCCGAAAGTACAGGCGGCACTTACATCGTTAAAAATGGGAGTGAAAAAGGCTAGTATCGTAAATGGTACAAAGGATTTTACTGAGGTTACAGGAGAGTGTGTTGGAACTACGGTAACAAAAGGAGTGAGTATCGTATGACAAACCATCTTTTTCAAACATATGGAAGAAGAGAAATTGAATTTCTAAAGGGCAATGGGGCGAAAGTTATTGATAAAAGTGGTGAGCAATATTTAGATTTCACTTCTGGTATTGGAGTATGTAACTTAGGACATTGTCACCCTACGGTTGTAAAGGCAGTAGAAAAGCAACTTAGAAATATATGGCATATATCTAACTTATTTACGAACTCCTTACAAGAAGAGGTCGCATCATTATTAACAGAAGATACAGCATTAGATCATGTGTTTTTTTGTAATAGCGGGGCGGAGGCAAATGAAGCGGCTTTAAAACTAGCACGTAAGCATACTGGAAAATCTCTCGTAGTAACATGTGAGCAATCTTTCCACGGGAGAACATTTGGAACGATGAGTGCAACAGGGCAAGATAAAGTGAAAGAAGGATTCGGTCCATTACTTCCGTCTTTTTTACATATACCATTTAACGACATACGAGCATTAGAGGAAGTAATGAATGAAGAAGTTGCGGCGGTAATGGTAGAAGTTATTCAAGGAGAAGGAGGAGTAATATTAGCTGATCCATCCTTTTTGAAGGAAATTGAAAAACTATGTAATCAGTACAATGCTCTTTTTATTATAGATGAAGTACAAACTGGAATAGGCAGAACAGGAACACTATTCGCTTATGAGCAAATGGGAATAGTTCCTGATATCGTTACCATCGCAAAGGCGCTTGGGAATGGTATTCCAGTTGGAGCGATGATTGGCCGAAAAGAACTAGGTTCTTCTTTTACTGCCGGGTCACACGGTTCAACTTTCGGTGGGAATTATATTGCTATGACTGCAGCGAAAGAAGTATTGCAATTCATTAAGGAGCAATCGTTTTTTAAAGAGGTACAGGAAAAGGGCGAGTACGTATTAAAGAAATTGCAAGAAGAATTACGACACGTTGAATGTGTTCAAAATATTCGTGGTAAGGGACTTATGATTGGAATCGAATGCAAGCATGAGGTTGCAAATGTCATAGAACAACTAGAAAAAGCAGGACTTCTCGTATTACAAGCAGGGCCTAATGTTATAAGACTACTACCACCACTTATTGTAACGAATGAAGAGCTAGAACAGGCAATATATATGATAAAAAGAGTGGTTTGTACAAAAAATGCATCAATAATATAAGGGGGAAATTTCATGTCAACTGTACAAGTACCGAAATTAAATACGAAAGATCTTTTAACGTTAGAAGAATTGACGCAAGAAGAAATCATTTCTTTAATTGAGTTCGCTATATATTTAAAAAAGAACAAGCAGGAGCCTTTATTACAAGGGAAAATATTAGGTCTCATTTTTGATAAACATTCAACCCGTACTCGCGTTTCTTTTGAAGCAGGAATGGTACAGCTCGGAGGACATGGAATGTTTTTAAGTGGAAAAGAGATGCAAATTGGCAGAGGAGAAACGGTGTCAGATACTGCGAAAGTACTATCTCATTATATTGATGGAATTATGATACGCACATTTTCGCATGCGGATGTAGAGGAGCTTGCAAAAGAGTCCAGTATCCCAGTTATTAACGGTTTAACTGATGATCATCATCCTTGCCAAGCATTGGCAGATTTAATGACGATATATGAAGAAGTTCATACGTTTAAAGGAGTTAAATTAGCTTATGTAGGTGATGGGAATAATGTATGTCATTCACTATTGCTAGCGAGTGCAAAAGTCGGAATGAATATGACTGTTGCAACTCCTGTAGGGTATGGGCCGAATGAAGAAATTGTTAAAAAAGCATTAGCGATTGCTGATGAAACAGGGGCTGAAATTGAAATTTTGCATAATCCTGAATTAGCGGTAAGTGGAGCAGATTTTATTTATACTGACGTTTGGATGAGTATGGGCCAAGAAGGAGAAGCAGAAAAATATACTTTATTCCAGCCTTTCCAAGTAAATAAAGAGCTTGTTATACATGCAAAGCAAACATATCGTTTCCTGCACTGCCTGCCCGCTCATCGTGAAGAAGAAGTAACTGGAGAGATTATAGATGGGCCACAGTCTATCGTTTTTGAGCAAGCTGGTAACAGGTTGCACGCGCAAAAAGCTTTATTAGTGAGTTTATTTAAAAATATAGAAGAGCCTTCCTAAAAGGGAGGTTTTTTTATATGGAAATGTCGGATGTATATTTAGTTAATTATCTCTATATCATTTATAATAAAAAGAGCAAACTAACTTTGTTTTTCATATCATGTAAGGACATACTAGATAAAAAATATAGTTAAAGAGATGATGAATTTGAAAACAACTAAGAAAACATATTCGTTTTTTCAGCGGATGTGGAGAATATTAAAGTTTCAATATTTTAAGTTGCTTCGATCGCCAGAAGGAGCAAAGAAAGTGTCGCTAGGTTTTGCTATTGGATTTGGTTTAGAAATGTTGGTGATTTATACGGCATCGCTCGTATATTTAATATTTTATCCAATTGTAAGGTTAGCAAAGGGATCTTTTCCAGCCGCAGTCATTGGTAATATTATTGGGAAAATATCGTTTCTCCCAGTATTTTTATTTCCGTTTGCTTATGCGCTAGGAAAAATGATTTACCCATTTCATGTACAGAAAATACATCATGAACCATTTACGATATCAGATTTGTTTTCGAGCCATATTTTTACGATGTTAAAGAGCTTATTACAGAGTGAAGTATATGTATTAATTGGTATGACGATAATAGGAATTGTGTGTGGGGTAATTTCATATTTCGTTGTGCATTATTTATATGAAAAGAATCGTAAGTTACGTTTGAAGAAAAGAAAGAAACAAGTGAGAGAACCACTTGTTCAAATATAAAGAATGTCACATTCATTTTCTCCTTTGAATATGTTTAAGAAAAAGGGGGAGAGAATGAATGTATTATTATTACGTACCGCAAGTATACCCATATGTAAATTATTATCCGGTTTATGATATGAGTAGACAATACGAGTTATATCGACAACAACAATTACAGCAAATACCACAAATACCACAACAACAGCCTACGCAAGAACAAAAACCATATTTAACGACATGGCCGTATTCAAATGTATACTATGGTAATTATTACGAATCATAAAGCTGCTTCTATTTAGAAGCAGCTTTATGCGTTTGTTTTCAAAATTAAATTTTGAATGGTTTTAAGAGAATAAATGAGCTTTTCACGCTCTTCCTCAGATAATGTTTGAAAATTTTCTTTTAGTTTGCCTAAAATGAATTGCTGATACTGACTTACTAACACTTTCCCTTCAGTTGTTAGGGAAATTAAAATGACCCTTCGATCTTTTTCGCTATAATGACGCTCTATTAGCTCTTCTTGAATAAGTTTGTTTAATAGAGGGGTCATGTTAGGCCGTGAAATCGCTAGCCGCTTGCCAATTTCTGAAACTGCTAATGTACCATTTTCATGCAAAAGCAGTAACACTTGCGTATGCGATGGCGGCATATGTCTTTGAGAAGAAAACTCTCCAGGAAGCATAAATTTGCGATAAAAAAGAGGCACTAGCGAAAGAAGATGATCAACAATACGTTCCCACTCGCGTGATTCCATATAACGGCCCCCTTCCACTATCATTGTAACAAAAAAGACAAGGTATAAAAATAGAATTGTTTCATGGTAGCCTTAATATTTGTAGGATAACACTTGCTTTGTAAATGTATTGGCAATAATCGCATAACCGTTATCATTTGGGTGTACTTGGTCAAATAGTAACTCTTTTTTATCATTCGATATTAATTTGCGAATTGGTAAAACGATCGACGGTTGATGTGCTTTTGAAATAGAATAAATAGAATCATTCCAACCGTCTAAAAACATATCTGCATAACTTGCGATGGAGTCCTCTAGTTGTAAAGGGTTATAGAGTTCAGAGAGAATGAGTAAAGCATTCGGATTTTGATCTCGAACGGTCTTTACAATATTTTTTACATCCGTTTCAAAACGGGCTTTTTCTTTATTTAACATTTTAATACCATCTATAACACCTACATCACGATTTAAGCGGAATAAATTATTTCCTCCAATACTAATAGTAATGATATTTGCTTCCCTAATTTTTTGTTGAACATCTTCTGATTGAACTTTTTTTGCGAGACGATCTGTAGTAAGACCGTTTATCCCAAGGTTTTCTACTGTAATTGGTTTGTGAATTTGTGTTTCTATTTGTCTAGAAGCTAATTCGGCAAATCCCCCTTGTGTAGATCCATATCCTTTTGCAAGTGAATCACCTAATACGAGGTGATAAAAAGAGTCATTCGTTTGCTTATAAATCCAACTGGGAGCAGATGTTTTTTCTGCTTTTCCTTCAGTTTCTTTTTGTTCTATCTCATCGTTCTTTTCAAAATTAGAACAAGAAATGATTAGAAGGAGGAGACAAACAATTGTTAAGATGATTTTTTTCATAAATTCATCCTCCTTGTAATTGGTAATTGTATCATATTCAGCAGTATAAGCAATGTAAGGGCATATTATATATTTATGAAAAATTCACAATAACTTTACAGAAAATTTGTAGAAGTATGTCAAAAAATATTGACGGTATGAAAGAACTTTAGATATGATAATGTCAGATAAGGTGAAAATCATCGCTCTAATAGAAGAAAAAGGTATGTGATTAGGGACTGATAGAGATTCATTTCATTATTTTGGGGTAATTGTATAAGGGGGATCTTTTGTGAAAAAGTCAAAAAAAATGCTAGCTGGAGCAACACTTGCTATTGGCGTTATAGCACCGCAAGTGTTGCCGACAACAGCTCATGCAGAGGAAAAAGCTGGGGAGAGTACAGTTAACTTACGAATTTTAGAAACATCAGATATTCACGTTAACTTAATGAATTACGATTATTATCAAACGAAAACAGATAATAAAGTAGGTCTCGTGCAAACTGCAACACTTGTGAATAAAGCACGTGAAGAAGCGAAGAACTCTGTCTTATTTGATGATGGGGATGCATTACAAGGGACACCGCTTGGAGATTATGTAGCGAATAAAATAAATGATCCGAAGAAGCCTGTGGATCCTAGTTATACACATCCATTATATCGTGTAATGAATTTAATGAAGTATGACGTCATCTCTCTTGGGAATCATGAATTTAACTACGGTTTAGACTATTTAAACAAAGTAATTAGTAAAACAGAGTTCCCGGTTATTAACTCGAACGTCTATAAGGATGATAAAGATAATAATGAAGAGAACGACCAAAACTACTTTAAACCATATCATGTTTTTGAAAAAGAAGTAGAAGATGAATCAGGTCAAAAACAAAAAGTGAAAATTGGCGTAATGGGATTTGTTCCACCTCAAGTTATGAACTGGGATAAAGCGAATTTAGAAGGAAAAGTGAAAGCGAAAGATATTGTTGATACAGCGGAAAAGTTAGTTCCAGAAATGAAGGCGCAAGGTGCGGACGTTATTGTTGCATTAGCCCATTCAGGTGTCGATAAGAGCGGCCGTAGCCCCAAAATGGAAAATGCTTCATATTATTTAACAGAGGTTCCTGGTGTAGATGCAGTATTAATGGGACATTCACATACTGAAGTGAAGGATGTATTTAATGGTGTTCCTGTTGTAATGCCTGGTGTTTTTGGAAGTAACTTAGGTATTATTGATATGCAATTGAAAAAGGTAAACGGAAAATGGGAAGTACAAAAAGAGCAATCGAAGCCGCAACTTCGTCCGATTGCTGATAGTAAAGGGAACCCATTAGTACAATCTGATCAAAGATTAGTTAATGAAATTAAGGATGATCATCAAGCGACAATTGATTATGTGAATACAGCTGTAGGAAAAACGACAGCGCCAATTAATAGTTATTTCTCATTAGTACAAGATGATCCTTCTGTACAACTTGTGACAAATGCACAAAAATGGTATGTAGAAAAGCTATTCGCTGAAAACGGACAATATAGTAAATATAAAGGAATTCCAGTATTATCTGCAGGAGCACCATTTAAAGCGGGTGGCCGAAACGGTGCTACATATTATACGGATATTCCAGCAGGGACGTTAGCAATTAAAAACGTAGCGGATTTATATGTATATCCAAATACGTTATATGCTGTAAAAGTAAACGGGGCACAAGTAAAAGAATGGCTTGAAATGTCTGCTGGTCAGTTTAATAAAATTGATCCAGCGAAAACAGAAGAGCAGCCACTAGTAAATATAGGTTATCCTACATATAATTTTGATATTTTAGATGGTCTAAAATACGAAATTGACGTGACGCAACCAGCGAAATACGATAAAGATGGTAAAGTTGTAAATGGAAATACGAATCGTATTGTAAATATGACGTATGAAGGTAAGCCTGTAGCTGACAATCAAGAGTTCATCGTAGCTACAAATAACTATCGTGGAAGTAGCCAAACGTTCCCTGGTGTAAGTAAAGGGGAAGTTGTATACCAATCACAAGATGAAACACGTCAAATCATTGTGAAATATATGCAAGAAACACCAATTATTGATCCAGCAGCAGATCAAAACTGGACATTTAAGCCGATTGTTGCAGATAAATTAAATACAACATTTGATTCTTCACCAAATGCACAAAACCATATAAAGAAAGATGGAAAGATATCATATGTTGGACCATCTGAAAATGAATTTGCTAAATATGCAATTGATATAACGAAGAAGAATGATGATAAGGAAACTGGTGGAGAGAATCCAACGATACCGCCAACAGGTGAAGGCAATAACGGAGAGAATCCAACGACACCACCAACAGGTGAAGGCAATAACGGAGAGAATCCAACAACACCGCCAACAGGTGAAGGCAATAACGGAGAAAATCCAACGACACCACCAACAGGTGAAGGCAATAATGGAAATGAACCAAAACAAGATGGAAATAATACAGGATCTGGACAAACTACAACGGATAATCAAAACTCAAAAGAAACAACAACTGTAAGTGAAAATAAAGAAGAACGTGATTTACCGAAAACAGGTACAAGTGTTGCTTCTACAATTGGAGCAGGTCTGGCGTTTGTTGGAGCGGGATTACTTATGTTATTTAGAAGAAAGAAAGCGAATAGATAGCGGAGAAATATAAAAAGGATTACCGATTAAGGTAATCCTTTTTATTATATTATGAAACTGGTACTGCTTTTTCTTTCTTCCATGAAAGGCCAAATCCAGTAAAGCCGACGATAATCGTTAAGACTGGGCAAGCTAAACAGAAGATTGCGTATGGAAGGTAATCGAATGTTGGAACGCTAAGGACGTTTGTTAAGAATACGCCACTTACACCCCATGGTACGAGCGGGTTAATAACTGTACCTGCATCTTCTAATACGCGTGATAAATTACGACGTTCTAAACCGACTTCATCGTATTTGTTAGCGAATGCTTGTCCTGTTAAAACGATTGATAAGTATTGTTCGCCAAGTAGGAAGTTTACACCAATTGCAGTTGAAGCAGTAGAAATAATTAAGCGTGTGCTATTTTTTACAAAGCTAGAGATAATATTCATCAGCTGCGCTATAATACCCATTCCTTGTAATAATCCTCCCATACAAAGAGCTAGGAAAATAAGAGCAATCGACATCATCATACTTTGTAGACCACCGCGAGATAGTAAGCTATCAATGTCTTTAATACCAGTTTTAGAAACGTAGCCGTCTTGCATAATTTTCATTAAATCAGCTAAAGAAGTGCTAGGTTTAAAAATAAAGAGAATAATAATTCCTACAACAATTCCTGCAAGCAATGTTGGAACTGCTGGAACCTTTTTAAATGCGAATAGGAACAGTAATAAAATTGGAATAAGTGTAACGATAGAAATCGTTGTGTTTTTTTCTAACGTGCTAATAAAGTTTGTGAAGTCAACGTCTCCACTAATACCGCTTCCTAAAATGAAAAATGCGATAAAAGCAATAATGAAAGCAGGAACTGTTGTCCAAAGCATGTTGCGAATATGCTCAAATAAATCTACACCCGTTACAGCAGGAGCTAAGTTTGTTGTATCAGATAAAGGAGACATTTTATCTCCAAAGAATGCGCCAGAAATAATTGCACCAGCGATTAGAGCTGGATCGTATCCGAGAGCACTACCCATACCCATAAAGGCAAGTCCTACAGTTGCGGCAGTTGTAAAGGCACTACCGATACTTGTTCCAACAATTGCACAAACTACAAAAACAGTTGGAACGAAAATTTTAGGAGATACAATCTGGAAGCCATATACCATTAAAGTTGGAATTGTTCCAGCAGCGATCCAAACACTAATTAATACGCCTACAAGTAAGAAAATAAAAATAGATGGAATACCAGCTGAAATACTACTGATCATCCCTTTTTCCATAGTAGACCAAGAGATTTTTTTCATAAATCCAAATGCTAATAAAAGAACGATACCAAATAAAATTGGGATGTGTGGTGAAACTTCTAATTGGATAACACTAAAGCCAATACAGAAAAAGATAAATAATGTTAAAAGAACAGATTCAATTTTTGAAACCATTGTTTTTCCCTCCTAAGTAATCTAAAATAGCTCTTTTTTATATAAAATTCGCCAATATTGTATATTTCCTTCTAAAATTTAGAATTTTGTGACGAATTACCGGTAATTGTCAACATCTCAATATGATACGGAAATGATTGGATAAAAAAACGCCCCTGCATATAATTATGCAGGGACGAAGAAATCGCGGTACCACCCTAGCTTGTGAAAGGAATGTATCACAAAATAAAGGGTCATATGATATGCGCTCATAAAATAAAAACGCCCCTGCAATATATGCAGGGACGAAAAATTCGCGGTACCACCCTAAATTGTGAAACAGTTTCATTTCACCACTCTTTAGACATAACGGTCTAAACCGTCTTTCACTACTCCTCACGTTTCGTAAAAGAAGCTCCAGGGGGTAATTCATAAATCGCTCTGTACTGGTTCGCACCGACCACCAGCTCTCTGAAATCAGAAAACGAAATACTACTAAATCCTATCAACGCCGATTCATATGATGTTAGTTAAATTTTTATCATATATTCATCATACATGTCAATAAAAACATTCGATATTTTTTTAGGGAAATAAAGGAGAAATGTTTTTCATACTGTAAAAATGTGCGTTATAATGAATTTGAAAGGGGAGGAAAGAGTGAAGAAAAAAATAATTCTTTTTACCACCTTACTAGTCGTTGGCGGAAGTGCTGGAATTTACACAGCTTTTGCAGCTGAATCAGAGCAGTCGAAACAAAAGCAAATACAGCAGTCAGAAGTGAAGAAAGTGAAAGAAACTGAAGAGAAGAAATCGATGGAAAAAGCAGCTACGAAACTAGGAGTTTCTACTGAGGGGAAAACAAAAGAAGAGGTTACAAAAGAAGTAGATACCGCTAGATTTGAGCAGCGCCATGATTTGTTAATTGAGCATGCTAAGCAACTTGGAATTGATACAGAAGGAAAAAAAGATGAAGAGATTATTTTAGAAATTGGAAAGATACAACATGGAAAGTAGAACAACTTATCGTATGATAGGTTGTTCTTTTTTGAGAACTATTTGATTTAAAAATAATTGACAGTCATTTGTTTTTAATGTTAACTATATTTATAAATAAGTTAACATTAGGGGTGACAATTGTGGCTGTTAATAGTAACACGAGTGAAAAATCGTTTTATACATATGAAGAATTATCGAAGAAGAATAAAGATTACGTATGGCACCCATTTACACAAATGAAAGATTATTTAGAAGAAGATCCTGTCATTATTGAACGTGGAGAGGGAAGAAAGCTATACGATGTAAATGGAAATGAATATTGGGACGGTGTTTCATCTATTTGGTTAAATGTTCATGGGCATCAAGTACCAGAACTTGATGAGGCAATTCGCGAGCAATTAAATAAAATTGCTCATTCTACTATGCTAGGACTTGCTAACGTTCCATCTATTTTATTAGCAGAAAAAATAATTGAAGTTGTACCAGAAGGTTTGAAGAAAGTATTCTATTCAGACTCTGGTTCTAGCGCCGTTGAAATTGCAATTAAGATGGCCTTTCAATATTGGCAGCATAAAGGAAAACCGAAAAAACAAAGATTTGTTACATTAAAAGAAGCATATCACGGTGATACGATAGGTGCTGTTTCAGTAGGAGCAATAGACTTGTTTCACCAAGTGTATAGTTCACTATTATTTGAGGCAATTAAAATGCCGTATCCATATACATATCGTTCTCCTTATGGAGATAATAAGGAACAAATTGTAAAGAAACATTTAGAAGAAATGGAAGAAATGCTACAAGAAAAACATGAAGAAGTAGCAGCTATTATTGTGGAGCCATTAATGCAAGGTGCTGGTGGGATGATTACAATGCCAAAAGGATACTTAAAAGGGCTTCGCGATTTATGTACAAAATACAATGTATTATTTATTACAGATGAGGTAGCGACTGGATTTGGGCGTACCGGGAAAATGTTTGCATGTGAACACGAGGATGTAACGCCAGACATTTTAACAGCCGGAAAAGGTTTAACAGGTGGTTATTTACCGGTGGCAATTACGGTAACGACAGATGAAATTTATAATGCCTTTTTAGGAGGCTATGAAGAACAAAAAACGTTTTTCCATGGTCATAGTTATACAGGGAATCCGTTAGGGTGTGCCGTAGCAATTGCAAATTTAGAACTATATGAAAAAACTAATTTAATAGAAGATGTTGCGCATAAAGCAGAATATGTAGCGGCACAATTAGAAGCTCTTAATGAATATAAGCACGTAGGAGATATTCGTCAGTGTGGGCTAATGGTTGGTATTGAACTTGTGAAGAATAAGGAAATGAAAGAATCGTTTGAATGGACAGAAAGAGTCGGTGTTCAAGTGTGTAAACGCTCAAGAGAGCTGGGCATGATTTTGCGACCACTCGGTAATACGATTGTATTTATGCCTCCTCTTGCATCTACGGTGGCTGAGATTGACGAGATGTTACGCATTTTATATAAAGCAATCTCGGATGTTACGGAGGGAGAGTAATGAGTGGTTTCTTTATAACAGCAACGGATACAGAAGTTGGCAAAACGGTAGTGACAGGAGCATTGGCAGGTATATTTCGAGAGCGTGGACATAATGTTGGTGTATATAAACCGTTGCAAAGTGGACATGTTGCATCAAATCCTGAGGGTGATGCAGCAAGATTAAAAGCATTATCGGGTGTACCGACAGAAGAAGATGAAATTTGTCCTTATTCCATTGAAGAACCACTTGCTCCGAGACTTGCCATGAAAAGAGCTGGAAGGACAGTAACGTTAAAAGAAATTACTGATCACTATAATGAACTACTAAAAAAGTTTAATAGCCTATTTGTAGAAGGGGCTGGTGGGCTTGCAGTTCCATATACAGAAGATGCTTTAGTGATTGATTTTGCAAAAGAATTACAGCTTCCTCTTATTGTAGTAGCGCGTCCTACGCTTGGGACAGTTAATCATACTATTTTAACAATTTCTTATGCAAAAGCACATGGATTAAAAGTAGCAGGTGTAATTTTATCTGGATGTAAAGGATATGAAAAAGAAAGAGTGCAAGAAAATAAAATAATGATTGAGGAGTTAAGTGGCGTGCCGGTTTTAGGGTTATTACCATTCCTTGAAGGAGAGTTTACAAAGGAAGAATTATTAGGGGCGGCAAAAGAGCATATTATGATTTCAAAATTAGAGGAGCTCATCCAAAATGAATCAAATGTGGCACACGCATCTTCAATCTAAAGTAGAACAATTAAAGGAACAAGGGCAGTATCGTAATTTACATGTAACAGAGAAAGCGGAAGAGACATGGCTTATTCGAAATAAGAAAAAGATGCTAAATTTAGCATCGAATAATTATTTAGGATTAGCTGGAGATGAAAGGTTGAACGAAGCTGCTATTGCCTGCACGAGAAAATATGGAACTGGAGCGACAGCATCTCGTCTCGTTGTAGGAAATTATCCATTGTATGAAGAGGTTGAGAAAATTATATGCAACTGGAAAGGTACTGAAAGAGCATTAATTGTAAATAGTGGGTATACAGCAAATGTAGGTGCTATATCTGCTTTAGCCTGTCGTCACGATATGGTTTTTAGTGATAAATTAAATCACGCAAGTATTGTTGATGGAATTATATTAAGCGGAGCAGAGCATAAAAGATATCGTCATAATGATTTGGATCATTTAGAAAAGATGTTGCAAATAGCGTCACCAGAAAAGAGAAAATTAATCGTAACAGATACTGTTTTTAGTATGGATGGAGATATTGCATATTTGAGAGGCTTAGTTCAGCTGAAAGAGAAATACGGGGCAATCATTATAGTTGATGAAGCACATGCAAGTGGAATATATGGAATCGGTGGAGCTGGACTATCTCATATAGAAAAAGATATCGCTCAAAAAATTGATATACATATGGGGACGTTTAGTAAGGCTTTAGGGTGTTATGGTGCGTATTTAACGGGTGATTCCATTTATATAGAGTATTTACAAAATATGATGAGAAGCTTGATTTTTACTACAGCTTTACCACCAGGAACATTAGGGGCGATCCGAAAAGCAATTGAAATTGTGAAAGAAGATAACGAAAGAAGAGAGCGACTTATAGAGAATGGTGCATATTTCAGGACGCATTTACAAGAAGCTGGTTTTGATATTGGGAATAGCTCAACTCATATTGTACCGATTGTAGTTGGGTCAAATGAAAATACTTTACGGTTTAGTGAAAGGTTACAAGAGGTAGGTATCGCAGCCATTGCAATTCGTCCGCCGACTGTTCCGGTTGGTAGTTCTCGAGTCCGTTTTGCAGTTACGTCACAACATACAATAGCCGATTTAAAATGGGCTATTCAGCATATTATACGCATTGGTAAAGAAGAGGGGTTTTTAGTATGAAAGAGCTAAAGCTTATTTTTATTCCAGGATGGGGAATGGAAGAAGATGTTTGGACTTTGGTTCTGCCGTATTTTAAAGGATATTCTGTTCAATGTATAGATTGGCGTAACGTGAAAGAACAAAGTGAATTTGCGGGGCGAATAATAGATATAGCGCAGGATGAAAATGTAATTTTAGTTGGATGGTCACTAGGAGCGTTAGCGGCAGTACAAGCTTATAAAAAGATTAAGGCCCAAGGTATGGTACTAATTGGTGGTACCGCTAAATTTACCAATACAAGTGACTATACAAGTGGATGGAATTCCTTGCATATAGAACGTATGAAAAAGAATTTAACGAGAAAAAAAGAAGATACTTTGAAGCGTTTCTATGAAAATATGTTTACAAAAAGTGAGCTGAGGGAGAATACGAGTTTTGAAGAGATTGCGCAGAAGTTTAAAGGAGACTCGATTCAGTCTTTACAATTAGGCTTAGATTATTTAATAGAAACAGATATGAGAAATGAAGTAATAGATATGAAAGCCCCGCTGTTACTCCTTCATGGAGAGCAGGATGTAATATGTCCATTGTCTGCAGCCCATAGTATGGCGAATAATACGAATGCCAATCTAAAAGTAGTAAGCGGTGCTGGGCATGCATTATGTGTAACGAATTTTGAATATTGTGCAAATGAAATTATTCAATTTGTAGAGGGGATACGACATGATCAACAAAACGTTACTGCAAAAACGGTTTAACGGGGCGGCTATATCCTACGATCAATATGCAAATGTACAAAAAAAGATGGCGCATTCGTTACTTTCTACATTGAAGGAACGATATAGTGAAACATCATCGATACGTATTTTAGAACTTGGATGCGGGACAGGATATGTAACAGAGCAATTATCAAATTTATTTCCGAAAGCTCATATTACAGCTGTGGATTTTGCTGATGAGATGATTGCAGTCGCGAAAACTAGAAAAAGTTTGGAAAATGTGATGTTTCGATGTGAAGATATTGAACAATTAAAATTAGAAAATCCATATGATGTCATCATTTCAAATGCTACATTTCAATGGCTTAATGATTTAAAAGAGACAGTGAAAAATTTATTTAACTATTTGTCTGAAGAAGGAATATTATTATTTTCCACGTTTGGTAATACGACTTTTCAAGAATTGCATACGTCTTTTCAGCGTGCTAAGAAAGAAAAGGGGATACACAATTGTACTTCAATAGGACAACGATTCGTTTCGAAAGAACAGTTAGTGAATATATGCAAAAATCCATTAGGAAATGTACATGTTTCTGAAACGTGTTACATAGAAAGCTTTACAGAAGTTAGGGAGTTTCTACATTCTATTCGAAAAGTAGGGGCAACCAATAGTAATGAAGAGTCTTACTGTCAAAGCCCTTCACTCTTTCGTACGATGCTTCGTATATACGAAAGAGACTTCACGGGAAAAGAAGGGATAATGGCAACATATCATGCTTTATTTACGTATATAACAAAAGAGGGGAAGAGATGAAATGAAACAAGTACAAACAAAAAGGGATTGGAAAAAACTTGCATACGACGTAGTAGAAGAGAAAATGATTACGAAAGAAGATGCAATTGCAATATTAGAAGCTGATGATACAGAGGTTTTAGAAATTATGAATGCAGCTTACATCATTCGCCATCATCATTTTGGTAAGAAAGTAAAGTTGAACATGATTATAAATACGAAATCTGGATTATGTCCTGAAGATTGCGGGTATTGTTCACAGTCTATTATTTCAGAAGCACCGATTGATAAGTATGCATGGTTAACACAAGAGAAAATTGTTGAAGGAGCGCACGAAGCAATTCGTCGTAAAGCAGGTACATATTGTATTGTTGCATCTGGTCGTCGTCCGACGAATAAAGAAGTAAATCACGTTATTGGAGCAGTTAAGGAAATTCGTGAAACGACAGATTTAAAAATTTGCTGTTGTTTAGGATTTTTAAATGAAGATCAAGCAGGTCAGTTAGCAGAAGCTGGTGTGCATCGTTATAATCACAATTTAAATACGCATGCCAACAATTATGATAGCATTTGTTCAACGCATACGTATGACGATCGTGTTGATACAGTCCAAAAAGCGAAGCAAGCCGGTATTTCTCCATGCTCTGGAGCAATTTTCGGAATGGGAGAAACGATTGAACAGCGCGCTGAAATTGCATTTGAATTACAACGTTTAGATGCAGATTCTATTCCATGTAATTTCCTTGTTGCTGTAAAGGGTACTCCGCTTGAAGGACAAAAAGAATTAACACCTGTAGAATGTTTAAAAGTGCTGGCGATGATGCGTTTTGTAAATCCAACAAAAGAAATTCGTATTTCAGGTGGTCGAGAACTTAATTTACGTTCTGTACAGCCACTTGGTTTATTTGCAGCAAACTCTATCTTTGTCGGGGACTATTTAACAACAGCTGGACAAGAGCCGACTGCGGACTGGGGTATGATTGAAGATTTAGGATTTGAGATTGAAGAATGTGCGCTATAAGATAGATGAAAAGCAAACTCTTTAAAGGGTTTGCTTTTTTTGTAAATAAAATGTAATAAAAGTCCATTAACGCTTGATAGTAGTCACTTTTGGACGAGAAAAATAATTTTGTGGACGAATTTTCCAAGCCCTAATTGTACATAGTAAAAATGTAATTTATATCGGGTTGGAGGATTTTACATGTACAAATACATATTAACTATTATGACCTGTCTGATTTTAATAAAAGCGATAAGTGCTGATCCAGTTAAGGCGGCTGAAAATCCTGAACAAAAAGAAATGCAACAAAGAATTGAACAGCATTTTCGAACGAAAGCTGAACATTTTGGGCTTGAAACAGAAGGAAAAGATTTAAAAGAAGTGAGGAAGGAAATTTCTATTATAGAAGAAGCGGAAAAGAGAGAAAATGTGTGGAGAACAGCACAAGCTCTTCGTATAAAAACAGAAGGAAAAACGATGGATGAATTAATAGAAGATGTACGAAAAAAGGTGAGAAAATAAAAAAAGAGGCCGTAGCCTCTTTTTTAAGCCCATTGTTTTGATAAATGAGCCATTTCGATCGCAGCAACTGCCGATTCATATCCTTTATTACCAGCTTTTGTACCTGCACGTTCAATCGCTTGTTCAATTGTTTCTGTCGTTAATACACCGAAAATAACTGGAATGTCCGTTTGTAGTGATAAAGACGCAACACCTTTTGCTACTTCATTACAAACGTAATCGTAATGTGTTGTAGCACCGCGAATTACTGTACCTAATGTAATAACAGCATCATATTTTCCGCTATTGGCCATCTTTTTAGCGATTAAAGGAATTTCAAATGCACCAGGAACCCATGCAACATCAATATCATTCTCTTCTACACCGTGACGCTTTAATCCATCTAAAGCTCCGCCAAGTAACTTACTTGTAATAAACTCATTAAAACGTCCAACAACAACCCCAACTTTTAATCCTGTACCAACTAAATGACCTTCGAATACCATAATGTATCTCTCCCTTAATTATAAGTTTAGTAAATGTCCTAATTTGCTTGCTTTCGTTTGTAAATACGTTTTATTTTCTTCTTTTGTTGGCATTTGCAACGGTACACGCTCGGTTACTTCTAAATCGTAACCTTGTAAGCCAGCAATTTTTCGTGGATTATTCGTTAATAATCGTAAACTTTGTAAGCCTAAATCTTTTAAAATTTGAGCGCCAATACCGTAATCACGAAGATCAGCTGGGAACCCAAGTTTTTCATTTGCTTCTACAGTATCTAACCCTTCTTCTTGTAACTTATAAGCGCGAAGCTTATTCAGAAGGCCAATTCCTCGTCCTTCTTGTCTCATATAGAGAAGAACACCTTTTCCTTCACGCTCAATTTGAGCAAGTGCAGCATGTAGCTGTGGTCCGCAATCACAGCGGCACGAACCAAATACATCTCCTGTTAAGCATTCTGAATGAACGCGTACAAGTACAGGTTCGCCTGTTGAAATATCACCTTTTACGAGCGCGATATGTTCTTTCATATCTAATGAGTTAGAATAGCCAATTGCATGGAAAGTACCGAAATCTGTAGGTAATGTAATTTCCACTTCTCTCGTCACAAGTGTTTCGTGATGGCGGCGATAAGCAATTAAATCTTCTATTGTAATCATTTTTATATCAAATTGTTTTGCGCACTCTAGTAAATCAGGTACACGTGCCATCGTACCGTCCTCATTTATAATTTCGCAAATGACTCCAGCTGGTTCTGCTCCGCAAAGTTTGGCTAAATCGACAGCGGCTTCTGTATGACCAGCACGGCGCAGTACACCGCCTTCTTTCGCAATTAATGGAAAGATATGTCCAGGGCGATTGAAATCAGCGCCTTTTGATGCAGGGTTTAACAATTCTTGTATCGTAGTTGCACGTTCATGAGCGCTAATCCCTGTTGTTGTAGAAACATGATCAATGCTCACTGTAAACGCAGTGTGATGTGAATCTGTATTATGAGATACCATTGGTTCTAACTGTAGACGTTCTGCGTACTCCTCCGTAATGGGTACACAAACGAGACCACGACCGTGTGTAATCATAAAATTAATCGTTTCTGGTGTAATGTACTCTGCTAAAGCAATAAAATCGCCTTCATTTTCTCGGTTTTCATCATCACATACGATAACAACTTTTCCTTGTTTTAAATCTTCTAGAGCTTCTTCAATACGATGAAACATTGTGCTTCCTCCTTATAGAAATCCGTTTTCTTGTAAAAAGCTTTCGGTCATTGAACCAGTTCTTTTTGCGGGCTTTGAGATAAAGCGTTCAATATATTTTCCAATCATGTCACACTCAATGTTTACGATGTCCCCGGCTTTTTTTTCTCCGATTATAGACTCGCTTACTGTGTGGGGGATGAGTGAAATTGTAATTGAAGATTCGTCTATATCAAATATTGTTAAGCTAGTGCCATCAACAGCAACGGATCCTTTATGCAAACAATAGCGTAGTAATTCATCAGAAATTGCTATTTTGTAATAGATGGCATTGTAATGTTGTTTTTTAGTTAAAATCGTACCGATGCCATCGATATGTCCGGTGACGAAATGTCCACCGAATCGTCCGTTCGCAGCCATCGCCCGTTCTAAATTCACTTTGGCACTTGGCTTTAGCATACGAAGTGATGTTGCTTTCATTGTTTCAGGCATTGCGTCGACAGTGAATGAAGTAGTCGTAAAAGTAGTTACTGTTAAGCAAATGCCGTTAACTGCGATACTATCACCCAATTTGACATCCGATAAAATTTGCTTTGCGCTAATAGTTAGCTTCATTGCTTCACCACTTTGAGTCATGCTTGATATCGTTCCTAACTCTTCTACGATTCCTGTAAACATTCCGTCACCTCGCTTTTTAAGGTTGCAACAATTTTTATATCATTACCGATTTGTTTCATCTCTTGAATTGTTAAGGAAAGTGCATCTTGTAACTTCGAAAAACCAGCTCCGCCAAATAAGGTGGGGGCATCTTTTCCACCAATTAATTTCGGGCTTATATAGGTCACGATTTCATTAAAACTATTTGTTTTTAAGAAGTTTGCATGCACCGTTTGACCACCTTCAACGAACAGAGAAAGAATTTGTTTCTCACCGAGTAGGGATAGGACATCTTGTATTTCAATTTGCTGTGTTTTCATTTGGAATACAGCTATATTGTTAGATTCATAAGACGCTATTTTCTCTTTGCTTACATCCTTACCGACAATAATCCATGTCGGAGTTAAGCCATCTGTTATGACATGAGAAGATGGCGGCGTTCGTAAGTGGGTATCTAAAATAACGCGTATAGGATGTTTACCTCCGTTTGGAATTCGTGTTGTTAAGTGTGGATTATCAGTTAGAACTGTATTCACACCGACTAGGATAGCATCATGTATATGACGATATTGGTGAACGTCAGCGCGTGCTTCTTCGCCTGTAATCCACTTACTTTCACCGGTTACAGTTGCTGTTTTTCCATCTAAGCTCATTGCTGTTTTTATTGTTACAAAGGGACGTTTCGTTTTCATATAGTGAAAAAAGTATCGATTTAATAAAGTGGCTTCCGCCCCAAGAACACCAGTAGTTACCTTGATTCCAGCTTCTTCCAATATTCTTTTTCCATTGCCGGAAACGAGTGGATTGCAATCAAGAGTAGCAATTACAACACGCTGAACTCCTTTTTCAATGAGTAATTCACAGCAAGGGGGTGTTTTTCCAAAATGGCTACACGGTTCAAGTGTTACATAAACGGTAGCGTCTTTTGCTCTTTCACCAGCCATGTGAAGAGCATGAACTTCAGCATGTTCTTCACCAGCACGCATGTGGGCACCCATTCCAACGATTTTCCCATCTTTAACAACAACGGCACCAACCATAGGATTTGGGCTTGTTTGTCCCGATGTTCCTTGTGCTAACTGCAAGGCAATCCTCATATATTCTTGATCTGTCATTCTTTTCACCTCTCCTGAAAAAATCAAAAAACCCCAAGGATTTTATATCCTTGGGGTTTGGGAGACGTGATTTCTAGAAATATAGTTCGAATACGAAAGTATAGGAAAGAAACCTAACGATGACTGATATTTTGGCATAAGGAAAAAACCTAGCAAAATATCAAATTCTTTCAACGCTAGTCGTATCTTTTTATTTCAGTATAGAAACATAACTATACAAAATAAAACATATATAAAGATTCAAAATGAAACTTTAAAAATATGCATACTGAAATAAAAGTGTATTCGCTATATAAAATTACTAGAAAACATATCCTTCTCCCATCCAGACTATACTGTCGGCCCTAGAGTTTCACTAGATCCACCGTTTTCGCGTTGAAAACGGGTCACGGACTTAGAAGCTATCGCTTCATCACCGCCGGTTGGGAATTTCACCCGACCCCGAAGGATGTTGTTTGCTCACATTATAGCACAAAAAAGAAAAAAGCATAGTAAAAAATGTTCGAATGTGAAGAATTGTTTGAAAATATATGCCGATTTGAATGGGGACGAAAGTAATAGAAATGTTGAAAGGGGAAGGGCTGTATAGGCTTTGATCAAA
The DNA here is from genome assembly GCF_025809295.1 of Bacillus sp. 41-22. Classification (NCBI taxonomy): domain Bacteria; kingdom Bacillati; phylum Bacillota; class Bacilli; order Caryophanales; family Bacillaceae; genus Bacillus; species Bacillus sp. 41-22. Next base: position 3,979,049 of record NZ_CP084035.1, on the reverse strand, counting down.
AGAAAAAACATACACAAATAAATGTGCATGCTCTTTAAATATTTATTCTGCCTCTGGTGCTCTAACAACAGACTCGAATTTGCCTTTATGCGAAGCATCGCAATAAGGCATGTTTTTTGATAAACCACAACGACATAAAGAAAATGCTGGTTTTGCTGGGAATACATTCCCTTGTGAGTCAACTAATTCCACGTCCCCTGTAACGCGAAAAGAGCCATTATCATTCACTTTAATTTGTACTTTTGCCAACGTTATCCCTCCTTTCCAAACGCTTACTCTCATCATATAATTAGGGAGAGTACTTGACAATATAAAAAGAGCACTTTGTTTGAGAGAGAAGAGAGTGTTATAATAGTTTTTATAACTGACTAGAGTAAGGTGACGAAAGATGGATAAAAAATTACACACACTACAAAATATTGCAAATGAGCGCACATGGGCATCATTTTTGAATGATAATCATCCATATAGTTTACTTCATTGGTCAATCGCAGGTGTAGGACAAGAACCGAAAGATGTTTGGTTACTTCAAGATGAGGTAACTTTTCAAACGACGGAATTCCCAACGCTAGACGAGGCAGTAAAGTGGATTTCTGAAAATATGGAACAAGTTACAGACGTTTTAGCGCAGTAAAAAAACAGGCTTATGCAAGCCTGTTTTTTGTTTCTTTTACATATGTGTTTAAAAATTGATCGATGGCATCTTCGTACTCTTCTTTATTTTCATTATAAGAGCAAGCGTGTGCACCATGTTCTGCAATATAAAGCTGTTTATTATTTTCTTTCGCTTCATAAAGTGATTTCGTCATATCAGATAAAATATAGTCATCATCTTTACTATGAATAAAGAGAACCGGATTGTTAATATTTTTTATACAATCAATTGGTGAAACTTCACGGATTGTATAGCCATCACGAACTTTTAAAAAGGCATTTGCTAAAGGTAACAAAGGCCATTTTGGCAAATGAAACTCAACTTTCAAACGATGTTGTAACTGTCCATAAAAATCAGAGAAAGGACAATCAGCAATATAAAAATCAGCACCATCTTCTACAAGTCCTGCATATTGAAGAAGAGTTGCAGCACCCATAGATTCACCATGAATTCCGAGTGTAATATTCGTTCCGAAACGATCTTTTAGCCAGTCAACTACTGACTTTAAATCATGTTTTTCATAATAGCCATAACTTGTTGTTTTACCACCGGTTTTACCATGACGGCGATGATCATAAATAAATACGTTATATCCTCTATTTAAAAATAAGTTTGCATATTTAACGGAATTCATTTTATTTACAGTCACACCGTGGCAAAAAATCATAAATTTATTGGAATGACCAGCTGGCATGTAATATCCGTGAAGTTCGTATCCGAATTGAGAAGGGATGTGAACCTCTTCTTTTTGAATAGCCTTAAAATCGTCCAAATGAAAATGCTTTTTCGTTTCGCGTTCTAAAACTTCTTCCTCTGTTTTTTTCTTCAAGTACATAACTTTATTTGTAAAGAAAATCCCAATCGCAGTTAGTGCACCTAGTATAGTAAACAATGCTGTAAAAAAACGTTTCATACTTTACCTCATCCTCCAAATACCTCTACATGTGATACACTAACATTGTATCACAATGATGTGAAAAGGGGAGAAATCGTGTATGGTTCATATACAAAAAATCACACCAGAAATGAAAGAAGCAATTCAGGATTTTATGTGTGAAAACTGGGGAAGCTCAATGATGGTCTCGCGAGGCAGAGTACATCAATTAGAAGAATTACCTGGTTTTATTGCACTTAGAAATAACAGAATAGTGGGAATTATAACATGTAAAGTGATAGAAAACATGTGTGAAATTGTATCGTTAAATAGTTTTGAGGAAGGGAAGGGGATTGGTACAAAACTGGTGGATTGTGTATTGCGAGTGGCAAAAGAGAACGAATGTAAAAAAGTGTGGCTTATTACGACGAATGATAATATGAACGCACTTCGTTTTTATCAAAAACGTAACTTCATGATGACGAACTTGTATATTGATGCGGTAAAGGAAGCACGAAAAATAAAGAAAGAAATTCCGTTTATTGGTTATGATAATATCGCGATTTCACATGAAATTCAGCTGGAGTATATTTTCTGAGTAGAGTGGAAATTGTGTAACAATTTTCAGAAATATAAAACAATAACCTTGACGAATGTTATATTTTGGTTTAATTTAAAATTGTAATCTATTACCATATTAAGGGGTGACGATGTGGCAACTATACGTGATGTTGCAAAATTGGCCGGTGTTTCAGTTGCAACCGTTTCAAGAGTCATTAACGAAAAAGGATATGTCCATGAAGATACGGTGAAACAAGTAAAAAAAGCAATTGAAGAATTACATTATAGACCGAATGCTACAGCAAAGCCTTTATTTAAACAACCTTCAACGGTGATTGCATTACTTGTAGATAATTTGCATAATCCATCATACATCACTTTGCTCCGTTTCGTTGAGGAAATAGCATACAAAGAAGGGTATCAAGTAATAGTTTGTAATATAGAAAATAAGAATAGATACATAGATATGTTGGAGCAAAATAACATTGCAGGCGTTATAATGACGAAATCTGTTTTTCGAAGTATAGGAGAAATCTCACTTCCTTTCGCTGTGCTTGAAGAACGACAATCTCTTATGAGCTATTATGAAAGTGGACAGAAAGCTGTTTCTTTATTAAAAGAGAAAGGCTGCCAGTTTCTTGCTTATATCGGTGAGGGAGTAGAGAGTGAAGAAATGGAAGAGCATGTGGCAGGATTTCTAGATACTGCTTGGAAAGAAGGACTTTCTTATCGAGAGGAAATTGTACAAGGGTATACGAATCAACAGTTTCTTGAATTGTTACAAAAGCATCCATACATAGATGGGGTTGTAGCTTCAAGTGATAAGGTCGCTATTGAGCTAATCAGGGCGGCGAAAACTCTTAATATTCATATACCAGGTAAGTTACAAATCATTGGATTTAACGGGAGTGTAGAGGGTGAATGGATAAGTCCATCATTAACGACGATTGGAAGTTATATCGAAGAAAATGGGGAAATAGCTTTTCAACAGTTAATAGGAAAAATAAAGAAGAAACAAGTGCGACAAGAAGAAGTGGAAACAGAATTTAGGTGCATTGAGAGAGAAACAACAAAGTAAAAGGTGCGTTTTTAAAACGCACCTTTTATAGTGTAATTGCGGCAATAAAGCCGAATATAAGTAACGGTATATTATAGTGTAGAAATGTTGGGACACATGTATCCCATATATGATGGTGCTGACCATCAGCATTTAAACCGGACGTTGGTCCAAGTGTACTATCAGATGCTGGAGAACCTGCATCACCAAGTGCACCAGCTGTACCGATAATTGCGATTGTAGCCATGGGACTAAATCCGAGCTGGACGCATAATGGTACGAAAATTGTTGTTAAGATTGGGATGGTTGAAAAGGAAGAGCCAATTCCCATCGTAACGAGAAGTCCAATAATGAGCATAAGAAATGCAGCAAGCGGTTTATTATTTCCGATTATATGTGCACTCGTTTGCACAAGAGATTCAACATGTCCAGTTTTTCGAAGAACAGCGCCAAATCCAGCGGCAGAAATCATAACAAATCCGATAAAGGACATCATACGCATTCCACTCGTTAAAATAGCATCGGCTTCTTTAAGAGGGAGGCTACCGCTAACTGATAAGACGATAATACCTGCTAAAGCACCAAAAATCATTGATTCTGTTGCTAATTGCACAGTTAATGTAGCGAGTATTGATAATAAACCCAAAGTAATGCTTCTTTTCGTATAGGGAACGATTTCATTCTGTGCAGAATGAATTTGTTCTGTTTCATATGTACGTGGTTTTCGGTATGTAATGAAAACCGCTACACATAATCCGATAATCATACCGATTGCTGGAATAGTCATCGCTTTTGGAATAAGTGCGACATCAAATGTAAGACCGCTTTGCGCAGCATTTGTTTGCAATACGTCATGATAAATTTTTCCGAACCCTGCTGGAACCCACATGTAAGGGGTAATTAACCCAAATGTAATAAGACATGTTACAAGCCTACGATCCACCCTCAGCTCATTTAATACTTTTAAAAGTGCTGGAATTAAGATTGGGATGAAGGCGATATGAACAGGGATAATATTTTGTGAGAAACAAGCCATTGTTAAAATGATAAATAATATAAGTATTTTAGAATAGACTTGTTTTTTCGTGTCTTGTTCGTTGCCGATCCATTTTAAAGCTGATTGGATCATTGCATCAGGAAGTCCTGTTTTTGAAAGGGAAATAGCAAATCCACCGAGCATTGCGTAGCTTAATGCGATAGGAGCACTGTTCCCAAGACCGGCTGTAAAAGTACTAATTGTTTCTGAAATACCGAGTCCGCCGATAAGTCCGCCTGTTAAAGCTCCAACGATAATGGCGACAATGACTTGGACACGTAACAAACTAAGCAGTAGCATGACTGCTACTGCGATGAGTACAGCGTTCATAATAAATGTAATCTCCCTAATTTTTATTCTGTTAAGGCAAGCAAGTGTTTGTAGTGACATATACTTGCGACATATCATTATAAAATGTTTTCTATGAAATGTAAAAGCGCCTTTTGTTATTAATGTTGAAAAGATAGTTCTTGTTTAATTGATTGTAAAGATTTAGCGAATAACTCAGGCTCTTCTAAATCTGGAGAATGTGCCGAGTTTGGAAACCAAATCATCTTTTTAATAGGAGCTTGAATGATATCGCAATATTGTTGAACGAGTGCATAAGGAGTTTGATAATCATAGCGACCAGAACAAAAATAAACAGGAATAGATAAACTTGAAATAGATGAAAAGAAATCGATTGTCAGCATCTCTTCCCATAAAACTCCGGATTTTAAATTTCCTGCGAGAAATTTGAACCAATCTAATAGCGTATATTCAGGAGAAAAGAAGCCTTTTCGTATGAAAGAAAAGGAAGATCCATTTTGGATTGCTCCTCCGAATGTACCAAGCCACTTTCTTTGAATAATGAGGCGTCTCGTATCTAAAAAGGGTGGTTTCCCTAATTTTAAAAGAGAAGCTAATGCCTTTTTATGGTCATGTTTTTTGGCAGAGCTAATTAAATGTTGATATAGTAATTCTTCATTTTGCTTCATATGTACGATTTGACCGATGCCGATGTATGCTTCTATATATTCGGGACATTGATTAGCGATTTGTAGTCCGATAATACTTCCCCAAGAATGACCTGCGAGAAATAGTTTTTGCTTATTAAAGCGTTTGAGAAGATATTGAATAACCTTTTTTGCATCTGAAAAAAATTGATCAATCGTAAGATTTGTTTGGATGTCCCGCCATAAAAAGGATTTACCTGCCCCTCGCTGATCCCAATTAATAACGATAAAGTGCTTTTCTAACTCTTTTTGAAAATGGCGAATAAAGCCGATTTGTGCCATACCAGGGCCGCCGTGACAGCATAATAAAATAGGCTGTTCCACGTTTTGACCGCGTATAAGGAGAGATTGTTTCCGGTCATTAATCATAACGCTTTCTATCGTAGCGATACTGTTAGGGATTAGTTGCTTCTTTTCGTTGTAAAACTGAGGGGTATGGCTACGAAAAAGCATATGTAAACCTCCTTTTCTTAAATGGTATGAATCGCACAGGCTCTTTCTTTTGCATATACTACTAGAAAATCATTGTATCATAACATACTGGTTTGATTTCAAGTTTAGGCGATTAAGAGAGGAGGGAGAATGTGACGATTGGAGAAGTTATTGATTCTTTAAATAGACGCGAATCAATCGCTATTATAGCGAAACGGCTTGAAATGAGCCCATATACATTATCAAAGAAATTAAGGGTGATTGGATATGAATATGATGGAGAGCAGAAAAAACGTATCTTTATAGGTGATGGCGAAGAGCCACGTCATTTGCAAATCCAAGAAGCTACTGCCCTTCAATATGCAAAAACAGACTATCAATTACTAATTTATGAACAATTACAAAGCATTTATGAATTGCTAAGAAAAAGAGAAGAAGTAAGTGTTCAAATTATAAGTAAGAGCACAGAGAAAAAGAAACGAACCTTTTCGATTAATATAGAAGTATTAGCAAGACTAGATGTTATATCGGAATCAAAAGGGATTCAAAAGTCTAAAATTGTAGAAGAAGCACTACAGGAATTTTTGCAACGGTATGATGTTAATCATGAAACGTATCCAGAGAAATAAAAGAAAGGATACTATGTTCCATATAAGAGCGTGTATCCTTTCTTTTATTTCATTTTTTGTTTTGTTTCGAAAAGTAATATAGGAACCAAACGGCATGATTTTGTTCATCAGCTGCTGCGCGCCGAAATGTTTCTTTCACTTGTTGATTTGTCGTTTTGTCAGCAATTTCTAAGTAAAAATCAACTGTTCGTTGCTCATCTTGCCGAATTTCAAGGATTTGAGTTCGTTCATTTATGTCTGGAGCTAAAGTAGCTAATCTAGCATAAAAATGAATGGCGCTATATTCTCCGTTAATTGCTTTCTCAATACTACGAATGTGTTTGTCGTTTTGTCGATACAATGTATCGTCATTGTTTGATAGAAATACATACAAATCTTCCTATTATAGTTTTCTATATACTACGAAGAAACAAGGGGCTATGTGCGTATCCTTTACTGCACTAGAAGAATGACAATACGTATGACTCTAAAAGAAGAAGCTCCTTGCATATAAAAGGAGCTTCTTCTTTCGAGTGTCACGCACTAGTTTGAATAGTATTTAATTGTTTTTTTGAATACGTCCATCAATAATCGGCTGAATTGGTTCTTTCACTTGTTTTACATAATCGACTAATGCTTCAAAATCGTTTGGACCAGTTTCAGCATTTTTTCCATTTTTAAAGGATACGAATCCATCACCGCCAGAAGCTAGGAAAGCATTTGCAACTACGCTATACGTTTTAGAGGGAACTAATTCTTCACCATTTGTTAAACGGATATTCGTAACCTTTTCGTTATTTGGTTTATTTGCATCCCAAGTGTATTGAATACCTGAAATTTGAAGCATTCTCGTTGCTCCTTTTTGCCATTGTTGATTTAATATATCACGAATATCTTGACCTGTTAGATCTACTTTAATTAATTGGTTTCCGAAAGGCTGAATGCCGTATAATTCGCCCCATGTAATATCTCCAGCGTCTAGATCATTACGAATTCCACCAGGATTCATAAGAGCGATTTGTGTTTGCATAGTTTGGCGCTGGGCATCCGCAACTAAATTTCCAAGTGTAGATTCACCAGCATCGTTTTGTTTACGTTCGATAGGTGCTGTAGATTTTCCGACTACTTCATTTACAAGAGGTGCGATTTTTTCTTTATATTGATCTAACTTTTGTTTTACTTGTTTATCAGGCTCTACACCTTCATGGTACGTTGTAATAACTTCAGCTTTTTTCTTCACAATATCTTTTGTTTTTCTATCAATCGTTACATCTACATCAGAGAAAGCCATCCCGTAAGAGTTCGCTTGCACGATAAGTTTATTATTTACAGTACCATTTACGTACGTATGACTATGTCCGCCGAAAATAACATCAACTTCGGGATCTGTTTCATTTGCAATGCGAGTAAGGTCACCGTTTGTTACACCAGTGTCATCAGTTGTACCTCCAACGTGTGCAAGGACTACGATAGATTTAACACCGAGACGCTTTAATTGCTGAGTAGATTTATTAATAGCTTCTACTTCATCAGTAATTTGTACATTCTTTAGCATAGTTGGCATAACGACATTCGGTGTATCCGTTGTAACAACTCCGATGAATCCTACAGGAACTCCATCTACCATTTTTACAGTAAATGGTGGTAAAAATAAGCGGCCAGTTGATTTATTATAGAAGTTTGCAGCGACATAAGGGAAGTTTGCTCCTTTGAAATTCCCTGTTTTTTCATGATATCCACCATAAATGAGGCGTCGCATTTCATCAATGCCTTCATCAAATTCATGATTTCCAATTGTACCAACATCAAACTTTAAGTCATTTAAAAATTCAATAGTTGGTTCGTCCTGTAATAAAGCAGAAACTGGTGGGCTAGCTCCGACGATATCTCCAGCATGTACAAGAAGTGTATTAGGGTTTTGTTTTTTGCGTTCTTTTAAATAAGTAGCTAAATAATCAGCACCACCAGCTTCTTTATTGTTAATTTTTTTTACAGTATCTAGTTGTCCATGGAAATCATTAATACCAAGCATTTGTACGTCTATGTATCGGTTTTGTTCGGCAGGAGCCTGAGATGGAGGAGCGGCGAATACGCTTGAAAAAGTAATAGTGCTTAAAACAGCAACAGCAGGAATAATTTTTTTCCACATAATTAATTTCTCCTTTTTTTATAATCTGACATCATACGACATAATTTTAATAGATTACTAGGATTATATCTATATAAAAATTTAGTTTTTTCGAAAAATTAACATATTTACAAAAGATAAATAATAGAGTAGGGAACCTTTTTTATTGTCGATTTCGCCGTGTATCCTCTATAATGGAGAAAAAAGTAAAAGGTGAGTAGTATGAAGAAAAAGAAGCAAAGACAAACACAAAGACACTCTCAAATGAATCAACCAGAGAAAGAATCACTTACACTAGGTGATCAATTGAACGATTCGTTAATGCAACAATTAAAGAATAAGAAAAAAGAGTTGCAAGTGAGAGAAGAGAAAAAAGAGGCAGCAGAACAAGAAAGAAAGCGTAAGGAACAAAAAGAACGTGAAAAGAATAAATCATTTGAAGAACTGTTAAGTGAAAGTAGCCTTACTTGGAAAGACTTTAAATAATAAAAAGATGATCAGTGAAATGCCGCTGATCATTTTTTTGACGAGTTTGTAAGAAAAGGGGAGTTAGAATGAGGGAAATTGTAGTCGTTCCGTATGAAAATCATTGGAGTGAGAAATTCCAAATGGAAGCCGAAAGATTAAAATCGGCGATGCCAGAAATGGTGAAAGTCCATCATATTGGAAGTACGTCAGTGCCAGGACTGGCAGCTAAACCTATTATAGATATGATTATGGAAGTAGAAAGTATCGACAGAGTAGATCATTGGAATGAACGTTTTAAAGAGCTTGGTTACATCGTAAAAGGGGAAAATGGTATTTCAAGACGTCGTTATTTTATTCATGGGACTGAGGAAAAACGCTCGTATCATTTGCACGTATTTGAAAAAGGGAATCCTGAGATAGTAAGGCATTTATCGTTTCGTGATTACATGATGGCTCATTGCGAAGAAGCAGAGGCATATGCAAATTTAAAGAAAGAACTAGCGGAAAAATATACATATGATGGCACGATGTATACGGAAGGAAAAAATGAGTTTGTACGTAATGTTGATGAAAAAGCGAAAGAATGGAAAGGAAATAACGTGAATGACTGAGTTCACGTTATTTTTTTAAATGTGTATAAAAGTATTATGTAAACTGTACGTATGTTTTGACTTTTTGGATGAATCTTGTTGAAATAAAGTGGTGGTTTATAAAAATGTAACAATGAAAGGGAGAACGAGTGTGCATATTCCAACAACTACACTTCATAATGGTGTGAAAATGCCGATGATTGGTCTAGGCGTTTATAAAGCGAAAGAAGGCAACGAGGTTAAACAAGCAGTAAAAACAGCATTAGAATTTGGATACCGTTCGATTGATACAGCAACTGTATATGAAAATGAAAGCGGTGTCGGAGAAGCGGTTCGTGAATCAGGGATTCCGAGAGAAGACATATTTATTACAACAAAAGTTTGGAACGACGATCAAGGATACGAGGAAACACTTGAGGCGTTTGAAAAAAGCTTAAAGAAATTACAAATGGACTATGTAGATTTATATTTAATACATTGGCCAATAAGAGGGAAGTATGTCGATACGTACCGAGCGCTAGAAAAATTGTATGAAGAAGGTAAAGTGCGCGCGATTGGTGTTTCTAATTTTCATAAACATCATTTAGAACTGTTATTACCAAATTGTAAAGTGAAGCCGATGGTCAACCAAGTGGAACTTCATCCGATGTTAGCGCAATTTGAATTGCGTGATTTCTGTCAAGGTGAGCAAATTCAAATGGAAGCGTGGAGTCCTTTAATGAGAGGCGGCGAAGTATTCCAGCATCCAATTATTCAGGCTATTTCTAAAAAATATGAAAAGTCACCTGCACAAGTTATATTAAGGTGGGATATTCAAAGTGGGATTGTGACTATTCCTAAATCTGTTACGCCATCTCGTATTAAAGAGAACTTTACTATTTTTGATTTCTCATTAACTGAAGAAGAGATGGATCAAATTAATACGTTAAATCGTAATTTACATGTAGGAACGAATCCTGATAAATATGATACGTTATAAAAAAAGACTGCCGCCTAGTGTTGGGGGCAGTCTTTTGCTTTTATCGGTATCAATATTTTAGCGATGCAAAGCATATGAATCATACTTAACAATCTTTTGAAGTTGTACATATTCTTCTTTTGTTAAAGATAACTGTTGGCTAGCTTGTATATTTTCTTGCAATTGTTGAATAGAGCTTGCACCAGGTATAACAGCTGCAACAGTTTCGTTATGTAAGCAATATTGAATAGCCGTTCCTGTTAAAGAACTTTCTCCGATTATTTCTTTTACACTCGCGAGTGTCGAATATAACTCATCGTAAGAATAAGAGAGGTAATCTTTTTCTTTTATTCTTTCTATCTTTCTTGCATTATTGTTAGTTAAAATCCCTTTTGCAAGTGGTCCGCGAGCAATAACGCTAATTTGCTGTTCATTAAGAAGCGGGAACCATTCTTCAGGGCGACGATTTAAAAGGCTGTATTCCATTAATATGCTAACGATATTTGATCGTTTTGCATACTCACGAATGACATTTGGACGTATAGAAGAGATACCATAATGACGAATAATCCCTTCTTTTTTTAATTCTTCAAAGGCTTCAACTGTTTCATCTATAGGATCTTCAATCGTCCCGCCATGCAGTTGATATAAATCAATATAATCTGTTTGAAGTCTACGTAAACTCTCTTTTACTTCGGCCTTTATATAAGCTTTAGAAGGATCCCAAGACCAACCGTTTTTTTCTTCTGTCCATCGATTTCCAACCTTTGTTGTAAGAACAATTTGGTCACGTTTTCCTTTCAGAGCTTTTCCAACAAATTCTTCATTTAATCCATAATCGTATAAGTCCGCTGTATCAAAAAAATTAATTCCTAAATCGATTGCCTCATCGATAATACGCATAGCTTCAGCCTCAGATGCACCGAGAGACATACAGCCAAATCCAATTTCCGTAACATATAAATCTGAGTTTCCTAATTGACGTTTTTTCATAGGTCAACCTCCTTACCTTTATTGTACGAAAGGGGAAGGAGGTTGACAAACGTTTACTTTTTGCCCCGCATTAACTGCCCGTAAAAGCCCGATTGGTTCAACTAATAATCAGAGGGGATGCCCCCCCTCTGATTAAAGTTTCACTTTATTTGCTGTAATCCACTCTTGTACAGTTGTATACTCTTTTCCATATTGTTTTAGCTTATGACGAATTTGCCATGCTTTGCCGACTAAAGTGACGCGATTTGGTAAAATGTAAACTTTCATTTCTATCACGCTCCTTTCAATGTGGTAAAATGTATGAAGAACGATTAGGAAATAGAACAGGGAGATGAAGTAGTATGAGTAATCTTGCAGAAAGAACAGTAAAAACTGAACCGATTTTTGATGGTAGAGTTATAAAAGTTCGTGTTGATGATGTAGTATTACCAAATGGAGAAATGAGTAAACGTGAAATCGTAAATCACCCTGGGGCAGTTGCTATTATTGCTATTACTGATGAGGGGAAAATTGTACTCGTTGAGCAGTATCGTAAAGCTCTCGAAAAGGCAATTGTGGAAATTCCTGCTGGGAAGTTAGAACCTGGGGAAAAGCCAGAGGTAACAGCAGTTCGTGAATTAGAAGAAGAAACAGGATATGTATGTGAAAATATGGAGCTTATTACATCTTTCTATACATCACCTGGTTTTGCAGATGAGATTTTATATGTATATAAAGCGACAGGATTAAAACAAAAAGAAAATAAAGCAGCTTTAGATGAAGATGAATTTGTGGAATTAATGGAAGTGTCATTAGAAGAAGCGATTGATCTTATGAAAGACCTTCGCATACATGATGCTAAGACGATGTTTGCAGTACAATATTTACAATTACAAAAATAAACACTCGCCTAAGGCGAGTGTTTTTAGTTGATTTTTGCATATACACGTGCATCGCGTAAGCTGCCATCGGGTGCTAGGAAATCATTTTCCATTGTACCTTCTAAAATAAATTCTAGACGTTCTGCTAAGTTACATGCATTTATATTTGTTGCATCAGTACGAATTTCAATTCTTCTAGCACCTAGTTTATCAAATGCAAATTGAATCGCACCTTTAATGGCTTCTGTCATATAGCCATGCTTTGTATAAGCGCTATGTAGCCAAAAGTGAAGTGAAAACTTTGGAATATCCCAGTTTTCAGGCTTGAGCGTAATAGCTCCGATGAATGTACCAGATACTTTATCGTATAAGTGGAAATCAAGTGTTTCACGAAGTAAAAACTGTCCGTGAGCTTCGCGAACAATTTCTTCAGCACGTTCTTCTGTTTCAGCTGTAATTGGCATCCATGGTAATAAGTCTTCTAGCGAAGCTTGGATTGCTTCATATACTTCTGTGCCATCACCTGGAAACGGCTTACGTACTTGCAAGCGCTCAGTTTGAAATAATGTTGGAAAATCTAATAATAATGGTTTCAAGAGAAATCCCTCCTATTCTCTACTTTTTAGTTTAGCAAAGTAGAGCGGAATTTCAATGCTAATTCGTCATACTTTTTTTCTTTCTTTCATACATTTTTAGTAAGAGTGTGAACGGAGGGAAGGAAAATGTGGCGAAAAACGTGGCAAGACCGTGTAATGTCTCACATACAGGAAAATTCTTCACTATATATATTTAATGCGGTTTTATTACTGATGGGAGTAATATTTGGAGCGATTCTTGTGAATAGTTTACAAATAAACCAAAAGCAAGATTTATCATTTTATTTACAGCGTTTTTTTGGACAAGTTTCTAAAGGAGAATTTGCTGTCGCAGGCGAAATGTTTCGAGAAAGTTACTTTTCGCAATTAAAATATATCGGTTTTATTTGGATTTTGGGGATTTCAATTATTGGGTTGCCGCTCATTTTTATCTTACTATTTTTAAAAGGGGTAGTTGTTGGATTTACAGTAGGTTTTTTAGTAAGTCAGCACGGATGGAATGGACTATTATTAGCATTTGTATCTGTATTGCCACAAAATTTAATTATAATTCCTGTATTTCTCGTAATGACAACAATTGCTGCAAGCTTTTCCTTACGCATGATTAGGCATCAATTTATTCGGAAAATAACTGAGCCACTATTACCGTTATTAATTCGCTATACATGCTTTTTTCTCGTGATTGGAGCGGTATTAGCTATTGCTTCCAGTGTCGAAGTGTATGCATCACCAGTTTTAATGAAAGAAGTTGTGGAGGCTATTAACAAACAATAAATACTTTTTGAGAATAATTATCAATTTGTTTTTATTGTTTTTCTTTTGACAGGAGCCCTTCTTCTGATATAATGGTGTAAGAGTGGCGAGGAGGGAGTAGTACCGAATGGAAGAAAGAATTGAACGAATTAAGAAGCAATTACATGCAGCGAGCTATAAATTGACACCACAACGTGAAGCAACAGTTCGTGTGCTGCTAGAAAATGAAGAAGATCATTTAAGCGCAGAAGATGTATACCTCCTTGTAAAAGAAAAGTCGCCAGAGATCGGATTAGCAACCGTTTATCGAACTTTAGAGTTATTGTCTGAGTTGAAAGTTGTCGATAAAATTAACTTTGGAGACGGTGTTTCGCGTTATGACTTACGCCAAGAAGGTGCACAGCGTTTCCATCATCATTTAATCTGTACACAATGCGGTGCTGTACAAGAAATACAAGAAGATTTACTTGGTGAAGTGGAGAATAAAGTGGAACGAGACTGGAGCTTTAAGGTGAAAGATCATCGTTTAACATTCCATGGGATTTGTAAAAATTGTCAAGAAAATGAAACGGATGAAAAATAACCTTTTCCTATTTAACTAGGAAGAGGTTTTTTATTTGAATAAGGTATAAATTGGTGAAAGCTTGGCATATGTTGTAATAACTTATATTTTGGAGGAATTTACAATGCGCCGAGCTTTAAAATTAACTTTTGATGGGATGAAAGTATTTTTATTATTTACAAGTTGTACGATTTTGTTTTATTTCGCTATACTATGGATAAATGAAGAATATGAAAGTTACCATCGTTATGAAAAGCCAAAAGAAGAGACTGTAGAAAAAGTATCAGGGAATGAGGAGCCGGAAAAGGATACTTTCGTAAATAGAATGATGTTTTTCTATGAAAATGGGGAGTAGTGTAGATTGGAAGATCAATTAAAAGATTTTATTCATTATATGATTGTTGAAAAAGGTTTAGCAAAAAATACAGTTGTATCTTATGAACGCGATTTAAAAAGCTATGTGAAGTATTTGCAAAATGTAGAACAAACGAAGACGTTTCATGAAGTGACACGCTTGCATATTGTTAACTTTTTGCAGCATTTAAAAGAAAACGGGAAATCTTCAAAAACATTGGCGCGTCATATTGCATCGATTCGTTCGTTTCATCAATTTTTACTTCGTGAACGAGCAGTGGAGCATGACCCATCGGTACATATTGAAACGCCACAAGGGGAACGAAAATTACCAAAAGTATTATCGGTCGACGAAGTGGAAGCATTGCTTCAAACACCGAAAACGGCAAGTGCTTTTGGGATTCGTGATAAGGCAATGTTAGAGTTGTTGTATGCAACAGGACTTCGTGTTTCAGAATTAATTGCATTAAATTTAGAAGATGTGCACTTAACGATGGGATTTGTTCGCTGTATCGGGAAAGGGAACAAAGAAAGAATTATTCCACTAGGAAGCTTAGCGACAGAAGCGATTCAAAAGTATATTGAAAAAGGAAGAAGAGAATTGATGGGTAAAAAAGCAGTAGATGCGCTCTTTTTAAACCATCATGGTAATCGATTATCGAGACAGGGATTTTGGAAAATTTTAAAACGGCTAGCGAAAGAAGCGAATATTGCAAAAGAGCTTACACCGCATACGTTGCGTCACTCTTTTGCTACGCATCTATTAGAAAATGGGGCAGATTTGCGTGCTGTACAGGAAATGCTTGGACATGCAGATATTTCGACGACACAAATTTATACGCACGTTTCAAAAACTAGATTAAAAGATGTATATAAACAGTTTCACCCGAGAGCATAGTCACTATGCTCTTTTTTCATAGATTAAGAAGAGTGAACCATTTCACAGAAACTTCACAAACATTTCGTACATTGTTTTCAGCAGAAGACTAGAATATTACAATGTATTTCCTCTATACTAAGGAAAGTATGAAGGAGGAAATGAAGATGAAAAAACTTATTATTACATTATTTATCGCGATGCTAGCATTGGCTGGCTGTAATACAAACAAAGAAGAACCGAAAAAAGGACAGAAACTTGAAGGTATAGACGTAGCGGTTCAAACGAATCCGAAAGAAATTAAACCTGGTGAAAAAACAGAAGTACAAGCACTTGTTACACAAGGAAAAGAAAGAGTAACGGATGCTGATGACGTAAAGTTTGAGATTTGGAAAGATGGCGACGAGAAACACGAGATGTTAGATGGTAAGCATAAAGGAAAAGGTGTTTATGCAGTAGAGAAAACATTTGAAACTGATGGAGTATATCATATTATTCCTCATACAAATGCACGTGATATACACGTTATGCCAGAACACAAAGTTGCTGTAGGGAATGCGAAAGTAGAAGATGCGAAAAAAGAAAGTGGTGATCATAATGCAGGACACGGTGATCATAAAAGTGACACAATGATTCATCTTATGGCCGGTGACATAAAAGCAAATGCTGAATCAACAATGAAAGTCCATTTAAAACAAAAAGAAGAAGCGTTAACTGGTGCTGAAGTACAACTTGAGATTTGGAAAGACGGCGTTGAAAAACACGAATTTATTCCGGCGAAAGAAGGGAATAAAGGGGAGTATGAAAGTAAACATACTTTCAAAGAGAATGGTGCTTATAAAGTGAAAGTTCATGTAAGAAAAGGTGAACTACATGAACATAAAGAAGAAACAGTAGAAGTAAAATAAAAAGTAGCTCTTTAGAGCTGCTTTTTATTTTTATATTAGGAAATATGTTATAAAATGATTAGCACTTCTTTGCAGAATGGATTACAATAGAAGGGTAAAGAAAATGAGAAATTCTACGAAAATGTATTAAAAAGAAAGCGTAAACATGGTATGATATCAATATCAGATGTCTGACATCTGACTTAGAAAAAACTAGAAATTTTTTTGATTCGTTTGAAAGTAAAACGAAAAAGTTAGAGACTGGTTTAAAGCAGTACTGTTTGATAATGAGGACGAAAGATAATTCCCATTGATAACAGTTTCACTTTATAGCGTTTTGAACATACTACAAGAAGTAGAACTGAACATATAGGAGGTTGCAGTTATGAATAAATATAAACGTATTTTCCTAGTCGTAATGGACTCTGTGGGAATCGGTGAAGCACCAGATGCTGAGCAGTTTGGTGATTTAGGTTCTGATACAATTGGTCATATCGCTGAACATATGAATGGATTACACATGCCAAACATGGTGAAATTAGGCCTTGGTAATATTCGTGAAATGAAAGGAATCTCTAAAGTAGAGAAACCGCTTGGATATTATACAAAAATGCAAGAGAAATCTACAGGTAAAGATACAATGACAGGTCACTGGGAAATCATGGGCCTTTACATTGATACACCATTCCAAGTGTTTCCTGAAGGATTCCCGAAAGAATTACTTGATGAATTAGAAGAAAAGACAGGTCGTAAAATTATCGGTAATAAACCAGCCTCTGGAACAGAGGTACTTGTTGAGCTTGGTCAAGAACAAATGGAAACAGGTTCTTTAATTGTTTACACTTCTGCTGATAGTGTATTACAGATCGCAGCTCATGAAGAAGTAGTACCACTTGAAGAGCTATATAAAATTTGTAAAATCGCACGTGAATTAACATTAGATGAGAAGTACATGGTAGGGCGTGTTATTGCTCGTCCGTTTGTTGGAGAGCCAGGAAACTTCACACGTACACCAAATCGTCATGACTATGCGTTAAAACCATTTGGTCGCACAGTAATGAATGAACTTAAAGATAGCGATTATGATGTAATTGCTATTGGTAAAATTGCTGACATTTATGATGGAGAAGGTGTAACTGAATCACTTCGTACGAAATCAAATATGGATGGAATGGACAAGCTTGTAGATACATTAAATATGGACTTTACAGGTATTAGCTTCTTAAACTTAGTTGACTTTGATGCCTTATTTGGTCATCGTCGTGACCCACAAGGGTACGGAGAAGCATTGCAAGAATATGACGCACGTCTTCCAGAAGTATTCGAAAAACTAAAAGAAGATGATCTATTATTAATTACAGCAGACCATGGTAATGATCCAGTACATCCTGGTACTGATCATACACGTGAATATGTACCGTTATTAGCATATAGCCCAAGCATGAAAGAAGGCGGACAAGAGTTATCACTTCGTCAAACATTTGCTGATATTGGTGCAACTGTAGCAGAAAACTTTAATGTTAAAATGCCAGAACATGGAACAAGCTTCTTAAACGAGCTAAAGAAATAGGGGGATAAACAGATGAATCGTGAACTAATTACAAAATCAGCTTCATACTTAAAAGAGAAATTTCAAGAGACACCACAAGTAGGACTAATCCTTGGATCTGGACTAGGTGTATTAGCAGATGAAATCGAGAACGCAGTAACAGTACCATACAGTGAAATCCCTGAATTCCCAGTTTCAACTGTAGAAGGACATGCAGGTCAACTTGTATTCGGTACACTTCAAGGTGTAACAGTAGTAGCAATGCAAGGACGTTTCCATTTCTATGAAGGATACGATATGCAAAAAGTAACATTCCCAGTTCGTGTTATGAAAGAACTAGGTGTAGAAACAGTTGTTGTAACGAACGCAGCTGGTGGTGTAAATACATCATTTGAACCAGGCGATCTTATGTTAATTTCAGACCATATTAACTTCATGGGTACGAACCCATTAATCGGACCAAATGATTCTGAAATAGGTGTACGTTTCCCTGATATGTCTACATCATATACGCCAGAACTTCGCGAAATGGCGAAACAAGTTGCAGCAGATTTAAATATTAAAGTACAAGAAGGTGTATATGTTGGAATGACAGGTCCTGTATATGAAACACCTGCTGAAATTCGTATGCTTCGTACACTTGGCGGAGATGCAGTTGGTATGTCAACAGTACCAGAAGTAATTGTAGCTCGTCATGCAGGTATGAAAGTACTAGGTATTTCTTGTATTTCAAATATGGCAGCTGGTATTTTAGATCAACCACTTCACCACGATGAAGTAATTGAAACGACAGAACGTGTTAAAGCTAATTTCTTAGCATTAGTAAAAGCAATTGTAAAACAAATGAAGGGGTGACTTCACAATGAGAATGGTGGACCTAATTGCAAAAAAACGTGATGGACATGCATTAACGACAGAAGAAATTAACTTTATCGTTGAAGGATATACAAATGGTAGTATTCCAGATTATCAAATGAGTTCACTTGCAATGGCAATTTTCTTCCAAGATATGAATGATCAAGAACGTGCAGATTTAACGATGGCAATGGTAAATAGCGGTGATACAATTGACTTATCAGCCATTGAAGGGGTAAAAGTAGATAAGCATTCAACGGGTGGAGTTGGTGATACAACGACACTTGTATTAGGTCCATTAGTAGCTGCTTTAGGTGTACCAGTTGCGAAAATGTCTGGACGAGGTCTAGGACATACGGGTGGTACAATTGATAAATTAGAAGCAGTACCAGGATTCCATGTGGAAATTGAAAATGATGAATTCATGCGTCTTGTAAATGAAAATAAAATCGCTGTTATTGGTCAAAGTGGAAACTTAACACCTGCTGATAAAAAGTTATATGCGCTTCGTGATGTAACTGCAACAGTAAATTCAATTCCTCTTATCGCTAGCTCAATTATGAGTAAGAAAATTGCTGCTGGTGCAGATGCAATTGTTCTTGATGTAAAAACTGGAGCAGGCGCGTTTATGAAAACGGATGAAGATGCAAAGCGTTTAGCAGAAGCAATGGTACGCATCGGTAATAACGTTGGTCGTAATACGATGGCGGTTATTTCTGATATGAGTCAGCCGCTTGGTGAAGCAATTGGTAATGCATTAGAAGTACAAGAAGCAATTGATACATTACAAGGTAAGGGACCGAAAGATTTAGAAGAGTTATGTTTAACACTTGGAAGTCAGATGGTGTACCTTGCTGGACAAGCTTCATCTTTAGAAGATGCACGTGAAAAGTTAATTGAAGTAATGAACAATGGTAAAGCGCTAGAATCATTTAAAACGTTCTTATCCGCGCAAGGCGGCGATGCATCTGTTGTTGATGATCCTTCTAAATTGCCACAAGCACAATTTAAAATTGAAGTGGAAGCGAAAGAAGACGGTTACGTATCGGAAATCGTTGCAGATGAAATCGGAACAGCAGCAATGCTTTTAGGAGCAGGGCGTGCAACGAAAGAGTCTGAAATTGATTTAGCAGTTGGTCTAATGCTTCGCAAAAAAGTAGGCGATAGCGTGAAAAAAGGTGACTCTCTTGTTACAATTTACGCAAACCGCGAAAATGTTGAAGACGTAAAAGCGAAAATTTATGAGAACATGAAAATCGCTAAAGATCACGTAGATGCACCAACTTTAGTACACGGTATTGTAACGAAGTAATAAAGTGAAACTTTAATCAGTGGGGGCTTTATCCCCACTGATTATTAGCCTTCACCAATCGGGCATTTACGGGCAGCTCGACCCAGACCTAACTTCTTTGCTTTCGCTGAATTTTGAGGTAGGGGTCTTACTGCCCGCAAATAGCGGGATAAAAAAAGCTGAGGAGATTTCTCCTTGGCTTTTTTTACTATTTTTTGTTTATAATAGTAATGGGTGAAATTATGATTAGAATTTGTGCAATAACGAAAAAAAATGAAGTTTTATATGATGTTTCGCTAGAAGAAACGAAAAAAGAGAACATCATATGGTATTGGCTTGATTTATATAAGCCAACGAAAGAGGAGTATACATATATTTTACAAGATCACTTCAAGTTCCATCCCCTTGCAATTGAAGATTGTGTAGAGTATGTACAGAGACCAAAGGTAGATTTTTATGATGGATATAACTTTTTAGTTCTTCATGCATTCGGAGAAGACGGATTAGAACCGCATGAAATCGATTTATTTATTAGTGATCGATATATAGTCTCTTTCCATTTCTCTCATAATAATGCGATTGAAAGAGTATGGAAAACGCTCGGTGAAAAGAAACGTATTAAGAAGAGTCCTTTGCATGTAGCACATACAATTATTGACCAAATTGTAGATGATTATTTCGCACCTGTTTATTACATCGAAGACCATTTAAATGCAATTGATGATAATTTAACGGGTGAGACAGCAGGAAGTGTGCTAGAAGAAGTATTTGATATTCGTGCAGATTTATCTAAGCTAAGGCGTACGATTATTCCGATGCGTGATTTATTGTATCGTATATTAAATTCAACACGTTTTTACGGTATAAGCGATCATGAAATTTATTTTAAAGATATACATGATCATTTGCTTAAACTGACAGAGATGATTGAAGCGAGCCGTGAATTAACAGCAGATATTCGAGATAGTTACTTTTCGTTGAATTCCCACCATATGAACAATATTATGAAAACATTAACTGTTTTCTCAACTATTTTCATGCCGTTAACATTTATTGCAGGGGTATACGGCATGAACTTCGCACATATGCCAGAGCTTGGCGGGAAGTATAGTTATTTTATTTGCTTAATTTTAATGGCATTAATTGGTGGCGGAATGATGGCTTGGTTTTATAAAAAAGGTTGGTTTAAGTAAAAAAACACCGAGGATTTCCTCGGTGTTTTTTTCTTAGCCAATAGCGTGTAATACGAACATGGCTAAGAATAAGCATGTAATAATATACATGGACGGTGCGACTTCTTTACGCTTTCCAAGTGCAACTTTCAAGATAGGATAAGCAATAAATCCGAACGCAATGCCATCAGCGATACTATATGTGAGCGGGATCATAACGATAATTAAAAACGCTGGAAATCCTTCTGAAAAGTCGTTCAGAGGAATTTGTTGAATGCTTGTAATCATCAGCCCGCCAATAATAATTAAGATTGGTGCAATGGCACTGTCAGGAATTATTTTGACAAACGGAAGCGCAAACAGTGATGCGAAGAATAACAACCCTGTAACGATAGACGTCAGACCTGTCTTTCCGCCTGCAGTAATACCTGCGGCACTCTCTACTGTTGAAACGGTAGGGCTTGTGCCAAATAGACCACATGTCATTGCTGAAATTGCATTTGCTTGGTAAGCACGTGGGAATTTACGATCATCTTCTAATAAACCATGTAAAAGTCCCATGTTCTCAAAAATAAGCACCATGCTTAAGGAGAATGTTGCAATCCAAAATGGCAAGGAAGAAAGTTTCCCAAATGACATAGCTCCAAACACATCGCCATAATTAGCGAATGAAAACGAACTATTTCCCATTTGACTCGTATCAACAAGACCAAACAGCCATGCAATACCAGTTCCAATTGCAATCGTCCATAAAAAGCTTCCACGTACGTTACGCGCAAATAGTACAAGTGCGACAATAAGAGTAAGTAGTGTGGCAAGAACGACAGGACTACTTAATTTTCCCATTGCAACAGCAGTATTAGGATGCGAAACGACTAAACCACCTTTTTGCAAGCCGATGAAAGCTAAAAACAACCCGATACCGACAGTGATCGCTTCCTTTAATGACTTTGGAATCGATACCGAAAGCACGCGAGCAATCGGTGTAAAAGCAGCAATTGCAAAAATAATACCGGCGATAAAAACAGCTGCCAATGCTTCTTGCCAAGTTAAACCGAGCGTATGCACAGCAGTGTACGTGAAGAATGCATTTACACCCATACCAGGGACAAGAATAGCAGGTGCATTTGCCCAAAATGCCATGAGTAGACATCCGACAAATGAACTAAAAACAGTTGCCAAAATTCCTGCCTCAAGAGGAATGCCGGCATCTGATAAGATTGACGCATTTACAATCATAATATAAACAATTGTGAAAAATGACGTGACTCCAGCTAAAACTTCTTGTTTTGGTGATGTTTGGTGTAAGTCTAATTTAAATGTTCTTTCAAGTATTCCTTTCATGTTAAACCTTCTTTTTCATATCCCTCTCCCACCCGTGATATCTCTTATGTAAGAGCTCACCGTCCTTTATTATATCAGAACATCATGTTTTTACAACAACGAAAATGATAACGGTTACTTATAAACGAGTTTATTTATAAATACGTAAAGATTGCCCTTATAGATGAAATGATTTCTAGTTCTCCTGATTGAATGGGCGGAGCTGCTTGCGCATGCAAAGTAGCATATGATGAGATCTCCCGTGGTAATTGGGCAGATTCTTCAACGAGTGAGAGGGGAACAGGATTAATATTTAAATTGTAGGTACTCGCAATTGTACGAGCTTTGTCTACTGCTTGTTGCAGAGCTTGAATGAGAGCTTGCTCATAATATTTATTTGGATGAGATATTCGAAAACGTAATCCTTTTGCTACGTTTGCACCATTTGTAACGGCTATATCATATACTTCCCCTGCTTTTTGCACATTTAAAACGGTAATTTCATACAAATGCTCCACACGGTAGCCTTGTAGTAATGCTTTATCATTTACATATTCGTATTGAGGAGTAATTGTATAAGAAATGGTTTCTATATCTTTATCGGCAATACCTAGCTGTTTGAGGGCATCAAGCAATTGTTTCGATTGCACTGCATTTTCTTCTTGCGCCTGTTTTACATTTTTACTATCTGTTCGAATGCCCAGTGTTAATATGACAACATTTGGTTTTGCCTTTATAATGCCTTCTCCTTGTACAGTAATAGTAGCTTCTTTACCAGTATTCGTCGTACGGATATTATGTAAATACGGATTCATTCCACTTTGCATTTATGCTCACCATCCTTTTTTATATGTATATGTGTGAACAAAAAAGAAAATCTTATGAAAAAAGTTACATAAATGAGAATGTTGAGGGAAGAAAGCATATACAATATAGGTATTTATAGATTATAATATGTGTAAATATGATAAAAAAGGGACGAGGCTAGTGAACGAAAATAGAGAAACACTGATTTTAGATCTATCTGCATCATTTCGAAAGATGATACGTTTATTACAAAATGATATTAATACACGTTTTTCAGAGCATATGCCATATAATGAATTCTCTGTATTACGTGCGTTATTTTTAAAAAGTCCACAGATGGCTTCGCAAATTGCGAGTGAAGTAAACGTAACCTCCAGTCATATTACAGCTGTAACAGATCGTCTCGTGCGAAAAGGGTTTGTTGAAAGAAAACGTTCAAATTCGGACCGTCGTATCGTATACTTAGAAATTACTGAAAACGGACGAGAAGTAACTGAAAAGCTTGAAGCTGTGCGTAAAGAATATTATAAAGAGAAATTTAAAGGTTGGAGCGACCAAGAGATAGAAATGGTTTTAGAACTATTTGGCCGCGTATTATAATAAATGAGGATAGGAAGCGAGAGCTTTCCTATCCTTTTTCTTTTGAATAAAAATATTTTGAAACTCCGATACTTTAATTAAACAGATCGGAGGAAAGATTATGAAATATATTGCTGCACTTACCATTTTACTTGGAAGTTTTTTCTGCTTTCATACATTCATGTACGCTGATAGCCCTATCCAAGTGGTGCAAAAAGAAGTGAAGTACATTGAGAATGATAATACCGTCTTGTATTCGAAATTATGGGTTCGTTCTATGCAAAACGCAGTATTATTTCATCATAGCGATAATGTTCGTAATCAGGACACTTTGCGTAATGTAACAAGTTCATCGCTCGTTAAAGCGAAGCAATTACCATTTAAGAAAGCATCAATGTACATTCCAAGATTATCGCAATACGTATCAAAAGCAGGGAAAGAAAATATTCAAGTGCACTACATTGCGGTGCACTATAATGTGAAAAAAGAAAATGCGTATCAATTAAATGGTATGAACTATTTTCTGCAAGTATTTGTGAAAGAGCGCGGCGAATGGAAAATTGCTGAAAGTGTAGTCGCGCCGACAGAGCAAATTGTGCAAAACGGTGATGGGTTTGGGATGAAAGAAGAGATGGTGTATGGGGATAGGAGAGAGAATGTAAAATAACCTCCTCTTAGTGAGGAGGTTATTTTATTTGAAATTCCAAGAGACCTTCAATCTCAATATTTTAGATAGAAGAAAATAGCTAATTATGCTTGTTCCGAACAAACCAATGTAAAAATTAAGCAACGAATGGGTCCCACCAATTATTAAACCACCGCTAATTCCAATACAGAAAATAGCGCAGACCATAAATGTTTTTTGAAGCTTTGGATATAGTAAGAAACTACCATTCCGCTCATTGACTGAACGAACATATAAATATATACCGAGTGGTAATAAAATAATTATATTTACAATAGGTCCAATCAATGTTTTTACTGAAGGAATTTTTGTAAAGTTTGGTTCATTATGACGCACTCCATCAGGATCGGTATAGGCATTTTGCGGATTATAATCAAATCTAATATGAAAATCTTCTGCTGGACCTGAAATGCGTATGTTTTCCATAACACGATGCATATTGCCATTGTCCTCATGAAAGTCAGTATTTGAGTGAACAGCGATGACTGCTGAGATAAGGGATGGAAATAACAATGGAAACATGAATATAGCTGCAGTGAGAAGTCCCTGCGAGAGAATATTCCCAGTAATTGTTCCTATACATAAAGCAAGTGTATAAATAGCAATTAATACAATTAACATGTATATAAAATAAGAATGAAATGGGGAAAATACTTGATACTTATTATGAAAAGTTGTTTTTTTCATAATGGCGAATAGTCCCCAGTTTAATACGATTATTGCTGCAATGTTGCAGATTCCAAACAACCACTTTGTTATATAGAGGTGTGAACGTTTAAAGGGCATAGACCACAACAAGTCACTAGAGTTATTTTGTCTTTCCCATCCGATTAATGTGCAGGCTAGAACGATAAGTACACTACCTAATAATATGACAGGGTCTATAAGTGTTAAATCAAAGTGGTAATGATATACATAGTTCCACTGTTTATTTTCTTTTAGAAAGTATAGCTGTTGAATAGAAGCCATATAGTATTTATATGATAAAGTATAGAAGCTAACGAACCAAAACAACCACACAACATATTTACTTTGTTGATATGTTCTTAGCCATAGTGCTTTTTGAAACATAGGCCCCCTCCTTTAAAAAACTTTATAATTTGTTAGACGTGATAGTACAACATAAGTAATGATTCCAGCGAGAAGCAAACTGATGTAATAGTTAAGTAAGAAATTAAATTGATTTATTTTATAGCCACCTAGTAATGCAAAATAAATGGTTGTCCCCCATATCCATATTCGTAAATGTTTTTGGAAAATAAATATCTTTTGACTATTTTCATTTGGAGAACGTTTGTATAAATATGTGCCAAGTATTAAGTAAAATATTGTATAGAAAATAGGGACTAACATGGATTTAGCCGAATAGTACCTATAAGATGCTGGATCTCTTAAAGTGGTTGAATCGTTTTCTTTTTCACGTGATTTTGGATCATAATCGTAATAAATAGAAAAATTATATATTGGTGCAACTATATTTGTTTTATTATTTATTTCAGAAAGACTTTCATATAAGGAAGAATTTCTATTATTCTGAGCATCTAAATGATTTATTGTAAAATTGTATAGTAATGAAATAAATGTAAGACCCATTAGTAACCAAGGAATACAAAAAACGATTTGTGAAACAACGCTTCCAGTAAAGGCACCAATACATAATGCAGCTGTATATACTGCAACATATGAAACAATTGCATAAAGAAAGTATCGATGAAATGGTTCGAATGATTGATAATCCAAATGAATTGTTGTTCTATAAATAAAGTACATAACAATCCAGTTTACAAGAAGAGACCCCACAATCCAGAATGAACCGAAAGCCCATTTAGATAAGAAAACATCTTTTCTTTTAAATGGCATTGTCATAAGTAGTGCATTAGACTGGTTGCTACGTTCCCATCCTATTAATAGACAAGCAATAGAAATAATAAGAATAGTTATCGAAAAACTATTACCTGTATTTGACGAAAAAACATAATCATAATAGAACGTTCCCTTTTCATGTAATTTATAATAATTAGCAAGTTGTTGCTGAGCTGCTTTATAGTATCCGAAAGATAGAAGATAAAGAGTATAAAAGAAGAACAGTAGTACAGCATATTTCCCGCGTTTCCAATTCCACATCCACAACGCCTTATGAAACATACCCATCCTCCTCAAGTGTCGTAACGAAGACATCTTCAAGTGACATTGATAATTCTTCAATGAGTATTGGTTGCTCTTTATAAAACTTCTCCAGTGTTGTAGCCACATTTTCCTCAATTAAGATTGTATATACTTTTCCTGTTTGGTTTAATATTTTAATATTGCTTAAGTTTTCTAGTTTTTGAGGTAATGAACGTTCATAAGCAACTTGTATTTTGGCAAATCGTGATTTTGCATCATCTAGTGATGTAATAGAATCTACTGTATGTCCTTTTAAAATAATGATTGTATCGGCAATTTTTTCAACTTCATCTAAATGGTGAGTGGAGATGAAAATTGTAATTTCTTTTTCTGCCACTTCTTCAACGAGAAATTGTAGAATCTGTCTTTTGACGATAGGATCAAGTCCGTTTGTCGGTTCATCTAAAATGACATATTCTGCTTTTGCAGCGAAAGCTAAAATGATCGCAAGCAGTGCTTTCATTCCTTTTGAGTAACTACGAATACGTTTGTTTGGTAAATTAAAACGTTCTAATATTTCATAAAAATATTGTTCATCAAATGCTGTATAAACCGCTTTATAAAACTTTACGATTTCTTTTACTGTATATCCGTTCAGTATGTTAGTAGAGTCTGGAACGTATACAACTTTTTGTTTAATTTCAGGATGCATATGAACATCTGTATTCTCATATGTAACAGTTCCTTCATCGGGGTCTAAAATGCCGACCATCGTTCGTAATAAAGTTGTTTTCCCCGCACCGTTTCTTCCGAGCAATCCGACGATACTACCTTTTTGTAATGTGAAAGAAACATCGTCTAAAATCGTTTGGTTATCAATTGTTTTCTTCAAGTTTGTCACTTTCAACATCTGTATTTCCTCCAATCTCTTTATAGTATGAATCTATCCAATCGTGAATTTTATCTTTCGTAATCCCAAGATAAGAGGCTTCTAGTAATAATTGATGAAATTGCTTTTCAACCATAGCGATTTTCCTTTCGTCTAATGTTGGGGTAATCGATTGGGCTACAAATGTTCCTTTTCCTCGTAATGTTTCAATAATCCCTTGTCGCTCTAATTCTTGATAAGCTTTACTTACTGTATTTGGATTTATAACGAGCAAAGAAGCAAGCTCGCGTACAGAAGGAAGTTTATCACTTGGAGCTAACATATTTTTTAGTACGAGCTCTTTTATATTTTGAACAATTTGTTCCCATATCGGAGTGTTGCTTCTTGGATCAAGTTGAATATGCAAGAGCAATGTCTCCTTCCTGATGAGTATTAAGTGTACTACTACGTGTAATACACTTAATACAATATAGGCAAGGAATTTATTTGTCAACTGAAAATAATAGAAAAATATGGTATTGAAAATGTATAAATTGGAAAAAATAAGTTTGATATAGAATGGAGGGTTAGTCATGAAGCGAGTTTTTGGAATACTTGTTTGTTTCATGTTATTGCTTTCTGGTACTTCAGTTAGTTTCGCACAATCTGAGAAAACGAAGCAGGAAAAAACAGAAGAAACCACGCCGAAGTTAGCGGAACAAGCGTCGTCAGCGATCGTAATTGAGCAAGATACAGGTAAAGTTTTGTTTGATAAAAATCCGAATGAAAAGTTACCACCTGCTAGTATGACAAAGATTATGACAATGCTATTAATTATGGAACAAGTTGAAAAAGGAAAACTAAAACTAAACGATAAAGTTAGAGCGAGTGAACACGCAGCTTCAATGGGCGGATCACAAATTTTTCTAGAACCTGGGGAAGAGATGACTGTAAATGAAATGTTAAAGGGCATTGCAATTGCATCTGGAAATGATGCATCGGTTGCAGTAGCTGAGCATATCGCTGGTTCAGAAGAAGGTTTCGTAAATATGATGAACAAAAAAGCGAAAGATCTAGGATTGAAAAATACACATTTTCAAAATCCGACAGGTCTTCCAGCGAAAGATCATTATTCTACAGCGAATGATATGGCTATTATGGCGAAAGAGTTGATGAAGTATCCACTTATTCGAAAATACACAGGTAAATATGAAGACTATTTACGTGAAAATACGGATAAGAAGTTTTGGCTTGTTAATACGAATAAGCTAGTACGTTTTTATCCTGGAGTAGATGGGGTGAAAACAGGCTTTACGACAGAAGCGAAATATTGTTTAACGGCATCGGCTGAGAAAAATGGTATGCGTGTTATTTCAGTTGTAATGGGAGCACCTACATCAAAAGAGCGGAACAATCAAGTAACGAAGCTTCTTGATTATGCATTTGGACAATACATGACAAAGAAATTATATACACGTGGTGAGAAAATTAAGACTGTACAAGTAGGAAAAGGTAAGGAAGAAAAAGTAGATTTAGTTGCGTCAGACAATGTGTCTCTTCTTATGAAGAAGGGCGAAAATATGGACAAAGTTAAACAAGAAGTGATTGCTGAAAAGAAAGTGAAGGCACCGATTAAAAAAGGTGATGCACTTGGCACACTTGTTATTAAAAGAGATAAAGATGTTTTATTAAAACAAACAATTGTAGCGAAAGAAGATGTTGAGGCAGCGAGCTGGTGGGAGTTATTTAAAAGAAGTTTTGGGATGTTTTCAACATCAAAATAGCGGCGGGAATTTTGATGTTTTTCTGTTCGTATTTACTGAAATAATTGCTGAAAGGTTTCACTTTATGACGAAATAGTTCTTCTTTTGTCAGTAGGAAGGATTCTGATTTTATATCACGAAAATCTTATGTTAATGAGTAAAGTTTGAGCATAAGGAGGAAATCGTGTGAGTCTTTCCATGCATTTAGAAGTAAAACGTGACGTCTTATGTGTGAGGCTAGAGGGCGAGTTAGATCATCATACTGCTGAAGAGTTGCGAACGAAAGTCACAGATATGATTGAGACACATGGTGTTCATCATATTATTTTGAGCCTAGAGAACTTAACATTTATGGATAGTTCTGGTTTAGGCGTTATATTAGGCCGATATAAACATGTAAAGGGATTAGGTGGAGAGATGGTTGTCTGTGCAATTTCACCGCCCGTTAAACGTTTATTTGAAATGTCAGGTCTATTCAAAATTGTTCGTTTAGAAGAAAGTGAAGCGCATGCGCTCGCGACGTTGGGGGTGGCGTAGATGAGAAATGAAATGAACCTTCAATTTTCAGCGTTAAGTCAGAATGAATCATTCGCTCGTGTTACGGTAGCTGCTTTTATTGCGCAATTAGACCCGACGATGGAAGAACTAACAGAGATTAAAACAGTTGTGTCAGAAGCGGTTACAAATGCAATTATTCATGGGTATGAAGGAAATGCAGAAGGTGTTGTTTATATTTCAGTGATTTTGGAAGAAGCGATGGTGAAACTCACGATTCGAGATGAAGGGATTGGTATCTTTAACTTAGATGAAGCAAGACAACCCCTTTTTACAACTAAACCTGAATTAGAGCGTTCCGGAATGGGATTTACTATCATGG
This sequence comes from Bacillus sp. 41-22, assembly GCF_025809295.1. Taxonomy (NCBI): domain Bacteria; kingdom Bacillati; phylum Bacillota; class Bacilli; order Caryophanales; family Bacillaceae; genus Bacillus; species Bacillus sp. 41-22. The sequence goes on along the minus strand of NZ_CP084035.1, from coordinate 3,948,930 downwards.
AAAATTTTATGGATGAAGTAGAAGTTATTTCAAACGAATCTTTCGGGACAACAATCCATTTGACAAAATACTTATCAAATAGTAACGCTCTATGCAATTAAGGAGAATAGCCAATGGACATAGAGGTCAGAAATGAGAAGAAGAAACCTCAGTTAAAGGACCACGAGCTAAAAGCGTTAATTCAAAAAAGTCAAGATGGAGATCAACAAGCGAGAGATACAATCGTTCAAAGTAATATGCGTCTCGTATGGTCGGTTGTACAGCGATTTCTTAATCGAGGATACGAACCAGACGATTTATTTCAAATTGGATGTATTGGACTCTTAAAATCGGTAGATAAATTTGATTTATCTTTCGACGTGAAATTTTCAACATATGCAGTTCCAATGATTATCGGTGAAATACAACGATTTTTACGTGACGATGGATCAGTGAAAGTAAGTAGATCTTTAAAAGAAACAGGAAACAAAGTCCGAAAGATGAGAGATGAGCTTTCGAAAGAATTTGGAAGGGCTCCAACGATTAATGAGGTAGCACAGGCTCTTGAACTAACGCCGGAAGAAGTTGTTCTGGCGCAAGAAGCGAGTCGTGCTCCTTCGTCGATACATGAAACTGTGTATGAAAACGACGGAGATCCAATTACTATTTTAGATCAAATTGCAGATCAATCGGAAACGAAATGGTTTGATAAAATTGCTTTAAAAGAAGCAATTAGAGAATTGGATGAACGAGAAAGGCTAATTGTGTATTTGCGCTATTATAAAGACCAAACCCAATCAGAAGTAGCGGAGCGAATAGGCATTTCGCAAGTACAAGTTTCAAGACTTGAAAAGAAAATATTAAAACAGATGAAAGATCGAATAGATGAATAGCTATCTATTCGATTTTTTTTGTTGTAACGTATGGTTGGTCGATAGCGGCAGCATTCCTTCTAGTCGCGTTAGTTATTGGTCTGAAAAAATGGAATGCACAAATACATTCAGACTCTGTCCAGCTTGAAAAAGAATGGAAGGACCGAGGTGTTTCATGATGAGTGGATCAGCGATTATGATGATGGTTATAGGTATGGTAGTCATTTGGGGAGGACTTGCATTAAGTATTGCAAATTTATTTAAGAAAAAGGCATAAGCTAAAAACATCTGTCCCGAAATGGTACAGATGTTTTTTTATGAAAAAATTGTATTAGAAAAAATTCCAATAACCATACTACAACTACGAGGAAGAGTGAAGGGGTGAATGAAAATTGGAACAAACGATTTATATTAAAATGCGCAATCGCTTAAAAGTGTCTCCTACGTATGAAGTAAAGCTGAGCGATGTTGCTCAACTTGCCGGAGATTCTTTTGTAGTTGAGTTGTTACAAAATGAAATAGTCTACAAAATAACAGCGCATGATAAAACACATGTTGTAATTGATGTTATGAAAGTGATTGAGATTATTCAACAAAAAGTGGCTCACATACAAATTAATTTACTTGGTTCTGGACAAACTCTTGTTGAAATTATATACGAAAAAAAGAAAGTGCATCCGGTTTTCTTCGGACTTGTATGGTTGTTACTTTTCATTGGAGCGGCCCTTGCAATAATTTATTTCCATGAGGATGTAAGTATGCAACAAGTACACCAACGGTTATATTACATGATTACTGGAGAATTTAAGGCGCAACCACTTTTATTTCAAATTCCTTATTCATTAGGTCTTGGATTAGGTATGGTCTTATTTTTTAATCATGTATTTCAAAAGAGAATTAATGAAGAGCCGAGCCCGTTAGAAGTTGAGATGTTTCAATATCAGCAGTCGCTTGATCAATATGTAATTGTTCATGAAAACAAGGATAATATGAAACAGATTGCTGATGATTGAGTGTGCATTTGTTGTATTAATTGGCTTAGCTGGAGGGATTGCAGTAGGTAGCGGATATGTCGCGTTTTTAGCTGTACTTGGTATAATCCCTCGTTTAGCTCAATTAACGAGAAGTGGAAAGCATATTCAATACTTTGAGTGGGCGGTCATTGCAGGTACTTTAACAGGGGCTTGGTGTAGTTTGAAAAATATTACATTTCAAACGTCACAATATTGGCTTGTTATATTAGGGATATTTTGTGGCACATTCATTGGAATGCTCGCTGCGGCGTTAACGGAAGTGTTAAACGTTTTACCTATTTTAGCGAAACGAGTAAGGGTAGAGGAGAAAATTATTGTTTTACTCGTTGCTCTTGTACTTGGGAAAGTAATAGGCTCGTTGTTTCACTGGATTTATTTCGTAAAGTAGGAGGCAATATATATGGCAGGGCGAAAATTGAAGGACGATTACATAAATAAAGTGAAGGAGTACCATCCAAAACCGAACTATTTCATAAATTGTGTGAAGGCATTTCTTGTTGGTGGACTCATTTGTACGGTTGGAGAAGTGTTGATGAAATTTTATATACATTACTTTCACTTTAGTGAGAAAGAGGCAGGAAACCCTACAGTTGCAACTCTTGTTTTACTATCAGCGATTTTAACAGGGTGTGGTGTATATGATAAAATCGGGCAGTTTTCTGGAGCGGGATCAGCAGTACCAGTTACTGGATTTGCGAATTCTATGGCGAGTGCCGCACTAGAGCATAGGAGTGAAGGGATTGTTCTAGGAATCGCTACTAACATGTTTAAGCTTGCAGGAAGTGTCATTGTATTTGGAGTCGTCGGTGCATACATTATCGGGTTAATAAGATATACATTTCAAATTTTAATGTCTTAAAGGAGGGGTGGGTATGAGATTGACAGGAAAACAAACGTGGGTATTTCAAAATGATATCTTCGTGAATGCAACTGGTACTGCTGTCGGTCCGAAAGAAGCTGAAGGCCCTCTGGGAAAGGATTTTGATATTTCATATTCTGACTTACATTGCGGAGAGGAAAACTGGGAACTTGCTGAACGAAGGTTAATGTCAGACTCAATTCAACAAGCGATGCAAAAAGGGAATATAAAAAAATCGCAAATTGATTTCTTTTTAGCGGGAGATTTATTAAACCAAACAGTGACAGCAAATTATGTTGCTCGTGAGTATGGTATTCCTTTTTTAGGGATGTTCAGCGCTTGTGCGACGTCAATGGAAACTTTGGCGATTGGATCAGCTTTTATAGATGGTGGATTTGCGAATCGTATTTTAGCTACAGTAAGTAGTCATAATGCGACGGCTGAAAGACAATTTCGTTCCCCGACAGAATACGGAGGACAAAAGCCAGGGACAGCAAACTCAACTGTTACCGGAGCAGGGTCAATATTAATTAGCAATGAGGAGAGTGCAATTAAAATAACAGCAGCAACAATTGGTAAAGTGCAAGATTTAGGAATTGCTAATCCTTTAGATATGGGATCAGCGATGGCACCAGCTGCTGCTCATACAATTCAACAACATTTTGAAGATTTGAGAAGAAGTGCAGCTGATTATGATCTTATTGTTACTGGTGATTTATCGGCTGTTGGGACACCGATTGCGAAACAACTTTTACTTGAGGAAGGGTATGATTTGGGGAATGTATACAATGATTGTGGATTAATGATTTACAATTCAAATCAAGAAGAAGTGTTTGCAGGGGGCAGTGGTTGTGCTTGTTCAGCTGTTGTAACATACGGCCATTTATTGAGTGAAATGCAAAAAGGGAATTTACAAAGAATTTTTGTTGTTGCAACTGGAGCTCTATTAAGCCCCATGATGATACAACAGAAGGAAACGATTCCAACGATTGCGCATGGTGTTGTGTTTGAAAGCGTTAAAGGAGAGTGAATTGTGGATTTTATATATGCATTTCTTGTAGGAGGAGCTATTTGTGTAATTGGACAAGTGTTGCTAGATTTCGCAAAGTTAACACCGGCACATTTAATGGCAACTTTTGTAGTCGCCGGAGCTATTTTAGACGGATTCGGATTGTACGATAAGCTTATAAAATTTGCAGGTGCTGGGGCAACAGTCCCTATTACAAGTTTTGGACACTCACTATTGCACGGGGCAATGCATGCGGCAGAAAAACATGGATATTTAGGAATTGGAATCGGTATGTTTAGCTTAACGTCTGCGGGGATTTCAGCAGCGATATTATTTTCATTTTTTGTTGCACTTATATGTAAACCGAAAGGATAAATCAAATGAGACGAAGGGTTGTTTTGGTCACAGATGGAGATGAATATGCAAAGCGGACAATTGAGCTGTTAACAAAGGAATTTGGGGGGAGGTGTATTTCAGCATCGCAAAGTAATCCGACCAAATTGACAGGGAAGAAAGTTGTTGAGCTTATTATGCAAACGCCATATGACCCTGTATTTGTCATGTTTGATGACAGCGGATTTATAGGAGAAGGATCTGGTGAAAAGGCGTTAAAGTATGTCGCAACACATAAACAAGTTGATGTACTCGGTATTTTAGCAGTAGCATCTAATACACATCATTGGGAATGGGCGCGTGTAGATGTAAGTGTAGATCGGAATGGGAATTTGACAGAATATGGCGTTGATAAATTTGGACTCCCAGATGGTGAAATTGGCAGGATTAGTGGGGATACGATTTATTGTTTAGATGGTCTGAATGTTCCTGTCATAGTGGGGGTCGGTGATATTGGCAAGATGTGCGGAAATGATGAATGGGAGAGAGGATCACCTATTACTAGAAAAGCGATTCAATTAATTTTGGAAAGGAGTGGGTTTTATGACGAAGCCTAAAAAAGTGAATATCCCGATTTCATCTTTTTTAAGTGATAATGAAAATTATTTAAAGCAAACAGTTGGACTTGGTGTTACATACGATGTTGGTATTCGTAAATTTCAAATTTTAAATAAAGAAATTGGTGTGTTATTTGTAAATGGACTTTGTGATACGAATTATATTATCCCTATTTTAGAAGAAGCGGTGGATACAAATGAAATAAGGGATGTAGAAGAAGATACAGTAAAGCTTTTAGAGAATCGTTTAATTCATCAACAAGTAAGTAAAGTAAAAACGATGGATGATGTAATGCTCCAAGTATTATCAGGACTCATTGTTATATTTGTGGAAGGTGAAACTGAAGCGTTCGCAATAGATGTTCGTAGTTATCCGGGCCGGACACCGACAGAACCAGATACAGAAAAGGTAGTGCGTGGTGCAAGGGATGGCTTTGTTGAAAATATCGTTGTAAATACAGCGTTAATTCGTAGAAGAATACGCGATCCACGTCTTCGAAATGAAATGATTCGAGTAGGGGATAGATCGCAAACGGATATTTGTATTACATACGTTCAAGATGTTGCAAATCCGGATTTAGTGAAGATTATAAAACAAGAATTAAATAATATTGAAGTAGATGGGATTACGATGGCGGATAAAACGGTAGAAGAATTTGTAGTGAAACAAGGTTATAATCCATTCCCGCTTATCCGATACACAGAGAGACCAGATGTAGCAGCAAATCATCTGTTAGAAGGACATGTGTTAGTACTCGTTGATACATCACCAAGTGCTATGATCACTCCAACAACATATTTTCACCATTTACAGCATGCAGAAGAGTTTAGACAAAATCCAGCTGTAGGTACATTTTTACGTTGGGTACGTTTTTTAGGTGTTATATTTTCGCTATTCTTACTGCCATTTTGGCTAGTTTTTGTTTTTGATCCGACTCTTTTACCGGAAAGTCTTGCTTTCATTGGACCAAATAAGATGACGCATTTACCGATTTTATTACAAATTTTGATGGCGGAAGTCGGACTCGAATTTTTAAGAATGGCCGCCATTCATACACCGACATCATTGTCGTCGGCAGCAGGATTAATTTCTGCCATATTAATTGGTCAAATTGCAATTGATGTAGGCTTGTTTGTACCAGAAGTTATTTTGTACGTAGCAGTTTCTATGATTGGAGCATACGCTACGCCAAGTTATGAGTTAGGGCTTGGGAATAAGATTGGAAAATTGTTTGTCATTATTTTAACAGGCATATTTCATGAAATGGGATTTGTCATTGGAATGACGATATTGATTCTATTTTTAACATCTATAAAAAGCTTGCAAACACCGTATTTATGGCCGTTTTTACCGTTTGATTGGGGCGCGTTAACGAAAATTTTACTTCGTCCAACTATGTCTAGTTTAAAGGTTCGTCCAAGTATTGTAAGACCTCAAAATGTGCGAAGACAAAAATAAGCGGGATTATGCTCCGCTTATTTTTTATTGAAAATTTATTGTTTTTTTAACAAAAATCAAACATTTTTTTTGTACAATTAGAGTAGATATTGTGTATGGAAGGGGAAGAGGACATGATTAAACTATTTGTAAGTGATTTAGATGATACACTCGTTTACAATATGAATGATATGCAAAAAGAAGATGAACGAGCGCTTTGTTGGCTAGCTGAAAACGGGACAAATATTTGTTTTGCCTCTGGCCGTTTTACTCACCGAATTGATGAGGCGGTAAAAAGGTTTTCGTTCCCGTATTACACAACTAGTTTAAATGGAGCGACAATGATACTACCGGATGGAAAAGTATTTCATGAATCGAGTTTTGAAGATGGGGTTGCCCAGGAAATATATCGATATATACATAAAAAGGGACTAGCAGATATTGTTTGTGCAAATGAGCAGCGATATACAAAAAGGAAGAATGAACATCACCATACTTTTGAAGAGTATATGGGAGTGCATATTGCTGAAATCGAAGAGTTAGAAGAGGAATTTGGGAAGACTGTACATCCTGCGAAATTATTTGTTTTTGGCGAAGAAGAAAAAATTGTAGCATTAGATCAAGAGTTGAGAGATACATTTCATAGCGAAGCGGAAGTCTTTATATCGGGTAAGCGATATGTTGACATTATGCCAAGAGGTGTAAGTAAAGGAAGCGCTCTGAAGCGATTAATGGAACATTTACAAATTGAAGCAAATGAAGTTGCATGTATTGGAGATTCTTTCAATGATATTTCTATGTTTGAAGTAACCCCGCACTCCTTCACCCTCCATCATGCTCATCCGTATGTGAAGGAGAAAGCAAATTATGTTGTCCGTTCGGTTGAAGAAGCTATTATGAAATTACCGTTACTTGTATAAAAAAGAAGCTCGTCACTGGCGAGCTTCTTTTTTACTTGAATAAAGATTTAACGAAATCAATGATACTAGAGAAGAAATCTTTTACTTTATCTAGGAAACTTTGCCCTTCTTCAGATCCTAAGAAGGCAGACACATGGTCTTTTGCTTTCTCTAATTGGCTACCAACTTGGTTCCAATCGATATTAAGATTTTTCATTTTATCAAATAACGCTACTAGGCTATCCAACTGTTCATCTGTTAATGTAATACCGAGTTGATCAGCAATTTTTTTAATTAATGTACGTAAATCTTCAGTTGTTTTTGGCTGTTCTTTTGCAATTTCTTCTTTAATTTTTGCAACAAGTTGAACTGCTTTTTCTTCGCCGATTTTATCACCAAGCTGGGCTGTTTGTACCATTTCTTCATTGGCTACTTTTTTTACTTCTTCAGGAATGGCTTTGTTTGATGTTGTTTCATAGGCCTTCATTAAACCTGTTAAAGCAGCAGTTCCTGAAACTTTAAATGGTGCAGTAATTTGAATCTCTGCATCTTTCACACCTGCTGTAATAAGTGAATTTGTGTACATTGCATCTGTTATCGAATTAATGTTTTTTGAGCGTACAATGAGACCTGACCCTGGTTTTGTGTATGTAATCATAGAAGAGGAAATAGCTCTCGTACCAATTTGCGCTTTTGGAACGATGCCCTCTAGAAATTTATGTTCTTCCGCATTAGATACAGTAATAATTTGTGCATCTTTTGGTGCTTTCATTTCTTTCAAAAGATCTTGTTTCTGTTGTTCAGATAAGTTTTCTCCTAGTGTAACAATTGATTCTCCCTCAATGATGTCTGCAAATGAAGCTGTTGGCATAATAAATACGGCTACAGCTAATAGCAGAGCTAGTAATTTCGTTTTCACGAAAAATCGCTCCCTTTCTCTTTCTTAAATTTTCGGGCAACACAGTTATTATAGTATATTTTTCTTATTTGTCACCTAGCTTCTTCCACATTTCAAAAAAGAAGTATGCAGATTGTCGGATTCTTTTTGTTTCTCGTCATGAATATGGTAATATAGTGCTGAGATAGTTGAAAGGAGACATATACATATGAAAACTTTAGGATACATATTAATGGAAAATGGCGAAAAAATCGATTTAGAATTTTTCCCAGAAGAGGCACCAAAAACAGTAGAAAACTTTAAAAAATTAGCAGAGCAAGGATTTTATGATGGTGTGACATTCCACCGCGTTATTCCTGGCTTCGTAAGCCAAGGTGGAGACCCAACAGGCACAGGAGCAGGTGGCCCAGGTTACTCTATCCCATGTGAAACTGATGGAAATCCTCATAGACATCTTGTTGGCTCACTTTCTATGGCACATGCTGGCCGTAATACAGGTGGTAGCCAATTCTTTGTTGTTCATGAGCCACAACCGCATTTAGATGGCGTACATACTGTATTCGGTAAAGCAACAAGCGGTATTGAAACAGTATTAAACATGCGTCAAGGCGATGTAATGAAAGAAGTTAAAGTTTGGGAAGAATAAGTTACGAGAAAAGGAGAGCGATTTTGCTCTCTTTTTTTATTTCCTATAAACAGGGATTGGTATATATTTTAAAGTATATGACACAAATAGGACGGCTACTAACGTTAAATTATATTGTTCATGAGAACAAACTTTTAACAAAATACATAGGATGGAGTACGAATTATATGCTTCAATAAATGTATTTCTCTTAACATATTGCTTTTGGTAGAACTACTTTGTTCAAAAGTGGTTAATAAGTGAAATGTGATGAGAAAGGGATTTTCCTTTTAGTTCCTATATAGTATTGTCTCTTTTTTGAGCGGTGTAATAGAAAGAAATAGCGTGGAAACATATATTTGACTTTCTTCTTAACGCTTTGTATGATTATCAAGTTGTTTCAGCCCCTTCTCACTCTGGTAAAAATATTGTAGAATGAATGTGATATGAAAAGAGTGATTGAGGGGATAAATAGTTTGTAACTTTTGTAAGAAGGGATAAGGGTTATGTTAATTCGTTTTAAAAAAAGTTATGAAAAAATTGCAATGGGGCTTCTTTCATTTATGCCAACTGAAAAAGATGTAAAAACATTACAATTGACAATGAAAGAATATGAAGCGAAAGAGGATTGGCAATTGTATTTGTGGAAACAAAATGAAGATTTTGTTGGGATAATGGGGATTATAAAAAAAGAAGATCAGGTATTGGAAATTCAGCATTTGAGCGTGAATCCGTCTCACCGTCATATGGGGATTGGGACGAAGATGGTTCAAGAGCTTAAGAGTAAATTTCTTGAGTTTACAATTTGCGGAAATGAGCAAACAGCAAGTTTTTGCAAAAAGTGTAAAGAGCTTGAACAAAATATACATTCATGAAAGCAGGGATAAGTAGTTTATTATCTCTGCTTTCTTTTTTGTAGTTGCTCGTGTCGCTCAGAAATGACTTCTGTTCGATCACGCAATGTGTGCTTACTTATGATGTATTCACCAGGAATGACGTTCACATCTTTCCAAGAGAGGTTTTGTTTCTTACATAACTGTATGCATTGTTTTTCTAACGATACGTCTAATAAGGGTAAAAATAACGGCGCAAAAATTTCCTTTTTGTGGATATAGTGTAATCTTTCATTTAATAAGAACATAAGTTGTTTATGATCTATTCCTAATTGATGTAAAGATGTACTGTTCTTTTCTAAAAGTGCTATTGCGCTTTTTATCATCTTCTCTGCACCATTCCAGTTGGATCGTCTGTGATGGTATAAGGAAACAGCAATTTGAATGAGACCGACTAAGTAATTGTCGCGTTCTCCTCTAGGTTTTAATTTCCAATACTCTTCTAATATTTCATGACATTCAAAATAATCATAGTCTCCGTGAAAATGAATTAAAAATTGTATGTACTCGGTAGGATACATTTTATTCGCTCCTGTCTAACGGTTATATGTACAGTTTATCATAGAAATATTAACAATAAGCGACTAGGGAAATATCCCTAGTCGCTTTATTGCGTCCTATTAGCAGAAGCAAGCTGCTCCTACAATGATTAGTAAAATGAACAGTACAACAAGTAATGCGAACCCACCGCTAAAACCGCAATCAACGTGACCCATAGTTTTTTGACCTCCTACATTGTTCTTACTACATTGTTATCATATGAAGCGGTGGGCATTATGACATGGGCATAGGTCTATTTTTAATTAAATTTCTTAAAAAGGTTGGATAGAACATGAGTATGCTCTATACTTATGGTGTTATAGAAAAAATGTGGTGGGATGCTTTGTGCAGTATAATTTTAAAGTAGAGGCTTTTGAAGGGCCTTTAGATCTATTGTTACACTTAATAAATCGTTACGAAATTGATATATATAATATTCCTGTAGCGAAAATTACAGAGCAATATCTATCTTATGTCCATACGATGAAAGAATTACAATTAGATGTTGCCAGTGAGTATTTAGTAATGGCTGCAACGTTATTACAAATTAAAAGTAAAATGTTGTTACCGAAACAAGAAGAAGATGTACCTGATAACGGTGAAGACTTTATAGATGATCCTCGTCAAGAATTGATGGAGAGGTTAATTGAATATAAGAAATATAAGCAAGTTGCTACTGAGTTAAAAGAAAGAGAACAAGAAAGAGCACAGCTATATACACGTCCGCCAATTGATTTTACATCATTTCAACAAGAAGAGGAGACAAGCTTACCTCTTGATGTTACGTTATATGATATGTTAGCGGCATTTCAAAAGCTAATGCGTCGTAAAAAAGCAAAAACCCCCGTAACAACGCGAATTACTCGCCAAGAAATACCAATTGCACAGCGAATGACTGATATTCTACAACAGTTAGAAGTAAGAGGCGGTCGTCAAAGCTTTTATGATTTGTTTGTTGATGAAGAACGTGAAATAATGGTTGTAACATTTTTAGCGGTTCTTGAGCTAATGAAAAATCAACAAATCATAATTGAGCAGGAACATAATTTTGATGAAATTTTCGTATCAAGCTCTAATAAATCCGTATAGAGTTGATGTGAAGATGGGATAGAAATATTTTATCTCATGTTAGGTTTTAATGTATCGTTTGGAACGAGAGAAGAAATATTGAACCGAACGCATTTACTGTGATTCGGTTTTTTTATGTGTGTTTTTTATGGGAAATAGGAGAAAGGAGTTCGTAAAATGGATAGAAAAGAACAAAAATCGATTATTGAAGGGCTTTTATTTGTTGCAGGTGACGAAGGGATTTATCCGGAACAGATAGCTAAAGTTCTGGAAGTTGAAGTGGAAGAAGTAATAAACAGTATAGAGGAAATGCAAAAAGAATGCGAAGGATCGAATCGCGGTTTGCAAATTGTACAATATGCAAAAGTGTATCGTTTTGCAACAAAGAAAGAACATGCTTCGTACTATCAAAAATTAATAGATACTCCAACCGCGGCTTCACTTTCTCAAGCAGCTCTTGAAACGTTGGCAATCGTTGCGTACCGTCAACCGATTACAAGGACAGAAATGGAAGAGATTAGAGGTGTGAAAACGGATAAGGCATTACAAACGTTAGTTTCACACTTACTTATAAAAGAAACGGGAAGAGCGGAAGGACCAGGGCGCCCTATTTTATACGGAACGACGAAAGAATTTCTAGATACGTTTGGATTGAAAACATTAGATGATTTACCACCTCTTTCGGAAGAAAATGAACAAATGAATGAAGCAGATTTATTCTTTGGTTCTTTACAGGAATTATCAAAATAAAAGCTTAGCATTTTGCTAAGCTTTTTTTGTATATCAATTACAGAGCGTGCCATACTAAATGAAAAAAGGAGACGAGTTATGAAAGGTGTACGGAGTATTCTATTGTTGGTTTCTGTTTTATTATGTTTTTCGTTAAACAGCGCATCGGCTAAAAGATATATGATGTCTATTCATACTGCGTCTTCTATACATATGCAGCGGCAACATTTCGGTAAAATGAAAGTGAGTTTTTTAAAAGTTGGACAAGGTGATGCGACACTTATTACATTGCCAAATGGTCAAACGATGTTAATAGATGGGGGTCCTTATGAAGCGGGAGAGGTCATTATTCAAAAACTAATTGAAAAAAGAATTAATCATTTAGATGTGATTGTAAGTACTCATCCTGATATGGACCATATAGGAGGACTTATTCCAATTGTAGAGCAAATGCCAGTTTCCCTCGTATTAGATAGCGGGAAAACATATAGTTCATTTACTTATCATACGTATCGAAATAACATTAAAAAAAGGGGCATTCCTTTCATTTCAGTGAAGGAAGGACAATACATACCGCTAGATCCACATGTTTCTATACAAGTATTAAACAATGGTAAATCGAAAGACGAGAATAACGAGTCCTCAATTGTGTTAAAGATTCGATATGGTAAAGCGGACTTTTTATTAATGGGTGATGCTGATATACGGACGGAAAATGAAATATTAAAGCAATTTGATGTACATGCAGATGTATTAAAAGTTGGGCATCATGGCTCGTATACTTCAACGAGTGAAACATTCTTAAAAAAAGTAGATCCACAATTCGCTATTCTTTCGTACGGGAGTAGAAATCCATATGGGCATCCTCATCAGAGTGTAGTAAGACGATTAAAACAGCGTGGTATAATGATATATGGAACAAACAAGCGAACTGTGGAAATAGAAACAGATGGTGAACATATTACTATGGGGGCAAGCGGTCTTATGCCATTACTTAAGTAACTAATTATATAAGAGGTTATTATCCATTTTGGTAAAAATGGATAATATATATTAGAATGAAAAAGAAATCAATTTCCTTTTTTCGCTGAACGAAGAGGAAATTTCATTAGAATGTATAGACAACTACTTGTGTGTATATTAAGATGGAATTAGGCGAATAAGGTAATAATAATAAGTAGGTATTTCATGGGAAAGGGTCGATGAAAATGAAAACGCAAGTTGTCATCAATGCCGAAATTTATACAGGTAAAGAAGTAGTGGAAAACGGATTTATTCGTTACACAGAAACAGTTAAAGAAATTGGTTTGATGGCTCAATATGTATCACAAGAAAATGAAACTGTGTTAGATGTGGCAGGAAAGATTGTGATTCCAGGTATGATTGATGTTCATATTCATGGTGGATACGATATTGATGCGATGGATGCAAATAGCGATGGATTAGTAACTCTTGGTAAAGAAATGTTAAAAGAAGGAGTTACAACTTACTTCCCAACAACAATGACACAAGCTCCAGAAGCGATTGAAGCGGCGCTAAGTGCTGCGAAGGAAGCGAAAGACAAAGGAGCACATTTCGAATATATTCACTTAGAAGGACCATATGTTTCAAAAAAACGTGCGGGTGCACAACCACTTGAACATATTGTTCCTGCGAGTATCGAGCAATTTAAACAATGGCAGGAAGCAAGCGGTAATTTAATTAAATTAGTAACATATGCACCAGAAGAAGAAGGTGCGTTAGAGTTTGAACAGTATCTTGCTGAAACAGGTGTTGTTGGCACAATGGGGCATACAGATGCAATTGATGCACAACTGAAAAATAGAAAAATTACACATGCAACACATTTATACAATCAAATGCGTGGATTACATCATCGTGAACCAGGAGTTGTTGGTCATGTGTTATTAAATCCAGATGTAATGGTTGAAGTAATTACAGATGGTATTCACATTCACCCTGATATGGTGAAATTAGCATATAAATTAAAAGGACCGAAAAAAGTAAGTGTCATTACAGATGCAATGCGTGCAAAAGGTCTTGAAGAAGGATTATATGAGCTTGGCGGACAGCCAGTACATGTAAAAGATGGCAGTGCCCGATTAGAAGATGGAACGTTAGCTGGTAGTATTTTAAAAATGGATCAAGCTTTCCGAAATGTAATTGAATTTACAGGATGTTCAATCGAGGAGGCAGTGTTAATGACATCAGTTAACCAAGCAGAAGAATTTGGATTAAATAATAAAGGCGCATTAGCGGTAGGTAAAGATGCAGACTTTGTTGTTATGACTGAAGAATTACATGTATATGATACGGTTCGTTTAGGAATTCATATGAAGGAAGGGAAGTAATTAGATGAATATTCTAGTTGTAAAAACTCCAGAAGAATTAGCAGAAGCAGGTTATAAGTTAATTAAAGAGGTTGTAAAATCAAAAGAAAATCCAACTTTAGGAATGGCTACAGGAAGCTCTCCATTAGGTATTTATGCAGAAATGCGAAAAAATAAACTTGATACAAGTCATGCAACCACTGTAAACTTAGATGAGTACGTAAATTTACCACACGAAGATAAAAACAGCTATCACTATTTCATGCAAGAACAGTTGTTTGATCATCTTCCATTTAAACAAACTTATGTACCGAATGGGATGGCAAGTGATTTAGAGGAAGAGTGCAAGCGTTATGAAGGCATTCTAGTAGCTAACCCAGTTGACTTACAGATTCTTGGAATCGGTGAAAACGGTCACATCGGATTTAATGAGCCAGGAACACCATTTAATTCTCCAACTAACATTGTAGAATTAACAGAATCTACACGCCAAGCAAACCTTCGCTTCTTTGAAAATGAAGAAGATGTGCCGACTCATGCGATTACAATGGGAATTGGAAGTATTATGAAAGCGAAACAAATTCTACTTGTTGCTATGGGATCTAAAAAGGCAGAAGCTATTAAAGAATTATTGCAAGGTGAATATAGTGAGGCGTGTCCTGCTACAGTTTTACAACGTCATCCGAATGTAACCGTAATCGCAGATCCAGAAGCTCTATCTTTATGCAGTGAGGCGATTGCTGATGAACATCGACAAGTATTCACCATTTCCGATTTATTATCAGATTCAAGAGTGGGTGAAACAGCTAATTGAGGAAGGCGAATGGAAGCCGGGAGATAAAATTCCGTCTGAGAATGAACTTTGTGATAAGTTCGAAGTGAGTCGTATGACAATCAGACAGGCGATTAATAACTTAGTGGAACAAGGTTATTTATACCGGAAACGTGGGATTGGAACGTTCGTCCAACTTCCGAAAGTGGAGCAAAAGTTGCAAGGAATGACGGGATTCACAGAAGATATGATATCTCGTGGTATGAAACCGAGCAGCCAGTTATTAAGTTTCCGCCTAGTTCCAGCTACTGCTAAAATAGCAGACCGGCTGAGAATACAAGAGGGAGAATCGGTTTATGAAGTGAGGCGTACGCGCTTAGCTGATGACGAACCGATTGCATTTGAGACGACATATTTGTCGCCAACTCTTGTGAAAGATATTAACGAAGAAATATTACAACAATCTTTATATGAACATTTAGAGAAAAAACTGGGCTTTAAGCTTGTTCGCGCTACTCAATCAATTGAAGCTTCAATTGCAACGGATAATGAAGCTGAACATCTGCATATTCCTAAAAAGGCGCCTGTACTTGTAATGCGTCAATGGTCATATTCAGAAGGTGAGTTACCGTTAGAGTATGTGAAATGTATTTATCGTGGGGATCGTTACAAGTTTATTACGAACATCGCACGTAACAAGTAATATATTTCAGTTTGTGAAGTACAGTGAACTTTGATGTTTTCAACATGTAAAGAAATAAAAATACGACTCATCCTTATAAGGATCGAGTCGTATTTTTATTTGCTTCTTCATTATAAACAAGTACTTGGTTAACGGCATCTTTGACAGTATCTACTACATAGTGAGCGTGCTCTTTTACCGCATCATCAGCTTGAGACATAGCAAAACTATGGGGAGTTAAGGAAAACATTGGAATATCATTGTAAGAATCCCCTATGCACGCAACCTCCTCTGGTTGTATTTGAAACTCTTGTAATAAAACAGAAATAGCAGAACCTTTACTAATATTTGGTGGCATTACATCTAAACATTGTTCAGCTGAAATGAAAGTACTAACTTTTCCATGGAATTTTTCATCGATCTTTTTTTGAAGGAGTTGTAAGTTTTCTTTTGTTCCACCGATAGAAATTTTATTTGGAAAAATTGTATCATCGATTTTCTGTAATAAATTTGGTTCTTCAACAGAAGTCATTGCTACTTGTTTTTCGAGTTCATGAATAAAAGGTGTCTTTTCTTCAATATAGTAATTATGCTCATCACTTACATAACGGAAATAAGGGTCTTGATTTGTCATAGCTAGTAAATCAGGAAGAATGCTGGAATCAAAATTTGCGGATAATAGTTGCTTATTTTCATTAGTGTATACAAACACACCATTTACACTAA
Organism: Bacillus sp. 41-22; assembly: GCF_025809295.1. Classification (NCBI taxonomy): domain Bacteria; kingdom Bacillati; phylum Bacillota; class Bacilli; order Caryophanales; family Bacillaceae; genus Bacillus; species Bacillus sp. 41-22. The sequence continues at coordinate 3,932,627 of NZ_CP084035.1, read as the reverse complement.
TACGATGGAAATTTGTATTTACAGCTTTCATTAAGTCTGCGATTTCATTATCAAGTCGTCCAGAAGCGAAGCAAAGAATAACATTTTGCTCAGCAAGACTGCGAAGTGCCGCAACATCCTGTTCATCAATCAGACCTCCATGCTGCATCATTGTACCGTCAATATCACTTACAAACATTTTAATCATGTTGCTATCTCCTTTCTATGTACAGTTGCTCTTACATTATACGCATCATATACAAACATGTCTAAAAAATGAATTTTTATCAAATGGTAGATGTTTTACATTGACGACAAAGAAGAATGTTCTGTAACATAAAAGTAGGCTATTTAAGTACGAGGGTGGTGTTATATGAGTAATTATCTAGAAATTAAAAAAGTTTTAAATAATAATGTCATCATTGCTAGCCATCCTGAACACGAGGAAGTAGTAGTGATCGGTAAAGGAATTGGATTTGGAAAAAAGGCTGAAGATGTGTTGGAGCAAGAACAAATTGAGAAAATGTTTGTTTTAAAAAATGAACGTGATCGAGAACAATACAAACTTTTAGTGCCGCATGTGAGTGAAAAGCTAATTGAATTGATGAATGATATTATGTTATACATTCAAGAAAAAGCGGAGTCTCCATTAAATGAACATATTCATATCGCTTTAACAGATCATATTTCTTTTGCAATTAAAAGGCTGAAACAAGGACTTACAATAGATAATCCTTTTTTAGTTGAAACGAAAATGCTATATCCAGAGGAATATGAAATTGCTGAAGGAGTTGTGAAACTTTTAAATTCTCGTTTGCAAATTACATTACCAGAAGGAGAAGTTGGCTTTATCGCACTCCATATTTATAGCTCGCTTACAAACTCTGATTTATCTTCTGTTAATCAAAATTCTCGTCTTATTGCACAACTTGTGTCTTTAATTGAGACAAACCTACAAATTACATTAGACCAAGAAAGCATTCATTATTTACGCCTTATTCGCCATTTACAATATGCTATTGAACGGGTGAAAAAAGGAGAAAAAGTAGAAGAAGCACAAAGTTTTGCTGATTTATTAAAATTAGAATATCCAGTTTGTTACAATTTGGCGTGGAAGCTAGTCAAAGTAATGCAGAACGAATTACAACTTCCTGTTTATGAAGCGGAGAGTATTTATTTAACGATGCATTTACAACGATTAGTGAAAGCAGAACATGTGTAAAAAGACATATATTTTTGTCTAAAATGAAAACGTTAAAAAAAATGATTGAATCGCTTACAATAGTTATGTATAATAACTATTGCAAAGTTATACAAAATTCGACAAACACATTAAGGTAAATAACGAAAACGTTTGCTTTAATTATAGTGAACTTATACGTAATCCTATTTTTGACACGTGTTACTGATTCGATCAGGCATGAGTGGAGAAAAGTTGGGAATGTAAGCTAAAGAAAGGGACATACTACCCTTTGTATAGCTATCGTTCTATCTTTTTTTTCCTCATGCCTTTTTGGCGTTTGTCGAAAAGTATCAATATAGATAAGAGAGGAAGGGTTTCCATGTTTAAGAAGATCTTTGGTGTTCTTCAAAAAGTCGGAAAAGCGCTTATGCTTCCAGTAGCGATTTTACCGGCAGCAGGTATTTTACTTGGATTTGGTAATGCATTTCAAAATCCACAACTAACAAATGTTATCCCTGCTTTAAAAGCAGATTGGTTCGTAATGGTTGCAAAAATTATGGAACAATCTGGCGATATTATTTTCGCTAACCTTGCGCTATTATTCGCAGTTGGGGTAGCGATCGGTTTAGCTGGTGGAGACGGAGTAGCTGGTTTAGCAGCGTTCGTCGGATACTTAATTATGAACAAAACGATGAGTGTATTCTTAGAAGTAGATAAACTAGTGAAAGTAACAAGCACTGGAACAGATCCAGTAAAAATTGGATTTTCAGATCCAGCATATGCAAACGTATTAGGAATTCCAACGCTGCAAACAGGAGTGTTTGGTGGTATTATCGTCGGGATAGTAGCGGCATATTGTTATAATAAATACTTCAACATTGAATTACCATCATACTTAGGTTTCTTTGCAGGTAAGCGTTTCGTACCAATCGCAACTGCAACATTCTCTTTAGTGGTAGGTATTATCATGTGCTTCATTTGGCCATACATTCAGGGTGGCTTAAATACGTTCTCACATCAAATGATTGATGCAAATAGAACGATAGCAGCATTTATATTCGGTTTAATCGAACGTTCATTAATTCCATTTGGATTACATCATATTTTCTATTCACCGTTCTGGTTCGAATTCGGTCAGTATACAAATGCAGCTGGCGAATTAATCCGTGGTGACCAAAAAATCTTTATGGCACAGTTAAAAGACGGCGTAGAATTAACAGCAGGTACATTTACAACTGGTAAGTATCCGTTCATGATGTTCGGTCTTCCAGCAGCAGCTTTAGCAATGTACCATGAAGCACGTCCGGAAAATAAAAAATTAGCAGCTGGTATTTTAGGATCTGCTGCATTAACATCTTTCTTAACAGGTATTACAGAACCGCTTGAATTTTCATTCTTATTCGTAGCACCAGTATTATTCGGAATTCATGCAGTATTCGCTGGTCTATCATTTATGACAATGCAAATTTTAGGTGTTAAAATTGGTATGACATTCTCTGGTGGTTTAATTGACTTCATATTATTCGGTGTACTACCAGGTCGTACGGCATGGTGGTGGGTAATTATTGTTGGTCTTGTACTAGCAGTTATTTACTACTTCGGATTCCGTTTCGCAATCCGTAAATGGAACTTAAAAACACCTGGTCGTGAAGTAGCGAATGCTAATGAAGGCGCAGGGAAAACAGAAGCAGGAGAACTTCCACGTGAAGTATTAGTAGCACTTGGTGGTAAAGAAAACATTGCTTCGTTAGATGCTTGTATTACTCGTTTACGCGTTCAAGTTAACGAACAAAAAAATGTAAATAAAGACCGTTTAAAAGAGCTTGGAGCAGCCGGTGTACTTGAAGTTGGAAATAACATTCAAGCTATTTTCGGACCGAAATCTGACACGTTAAAATCACAAATTCATGATATTATGTCGGGTCGTACACCTCATGTGGAAAAAGAAGCGCCTGTAAAAGTGGAAGAAGCTCCTCAACAGGTTGATGAAAATGAAACAATCGTTTCACCAATTGAAGGGAAAATCTTACCGATTACAGAAGTACCTGACCAAGTATTCTCAGGGAAAATGATGGGAGATGGATTTGCGATTGAGCCAACAGAAGGAACAGTAGTTTCTCCGGTTAATGGTGAGATTGTAAATGTATTCCCTACAAAACATGCGATTGGTATTCAGTCTGAAGGCGGAAAAGAAATTTTAATCCACTTCGGTATTGATACTGTAAAATTAAATGGTGAAGGCTTTGAAGCGCTTGTAGCACAAGGTGATAAAGTGAAGCAAGGACAACCATTATTAAAAGTAGATCTTGCATTTGTAAAAGAAAATGCACCATCTATTATTACACCAATCGTCTTTACGAATTTACAACAAGGGCAACAAGTCGAATTGAAAAAAGATGGAAATGTTAAGAAGGGCGAAAACGCTATTATTGACATTCAGTAGGAATTTGACGCAAAATGTTTATAATTATAATAGGCGATGTGGTTGACCGAACATCGCCTATTATATACAATAGATGATGTAGTACTCACGTCTATACAACTAAAAAAATACTGTATTTGAAGGAGATAAATTATCATGGAAAAAATCTTTAAAGTAACTAGCGACTCAGGAATTCATGCTCGTCCAGCAACTCTACTTGTAAACACTGCAAGCAAATTTGGTTCTGACATCAACTTAGAGTATAACGGAAAAAACGTTAACTTAAAATCAATCATGGGTGTTATGTCTTTAGGAATTCAACAAGGCGCGGAAATTAAGGTCACTGCAAATGGTGATGATGCAGCTCAAGCACTAGCAGCTATCGAAGAAACTATGAAAAACGAAGGATTAGGAGAATAATGACTCTTAACATTCAAGGGATCGCTGCATCAAGTGGGATTGCTATTGCAAAGGCTTTCAGACTTGAGAATCCTGAATTTAACATTGAAAAGAAATCAATTACAGACGAAGCTGCTGAAATTGCACGCTTAGACGCTGCGCTTGAGAAAGCAAAATCTGAACTAGAAGCTATTAAGGACCATGCTTTTGCTGAGCTAGGTGCTGATAAAGCTGCTATCTTTGAAGCACATTTATTAGTATTAAATGATCCGGAATTAGTAAATCCAGTAAAAGATAAAGTAAATGGCGAAAAAGTAAATGCTGAATTTGCAATGGATGAAGTTGCATCAATGTTTATTTCTATGTTTGAAAACATGGATAACGAATACATGAAAGAACGTGCTGCGGATATTCGCGACGTAACAAAACGTGTTCTTGCACATTTACTAGGAATTAACTTCTCAAACCCTGGTACAATTTCTGAAGAAGTAATCATCATTGCTGAAGATTTAACACCATCTGATACAGCTCAGTTAAACCGTAAGTATGCAAAAGGTTTCACAACTGATATCGGTGGACGTACATCTCACTCTGCAATTATGGCTCGTTCTATGGAAATTCCAGCTGTTGTTGGTACGAAAGTTGTTATGGAGAAAATCCAAAACGGCGATATCGTAATCATTGACGGTTTAGATGGAGAAGTAATTGTAAACCCATCTGAAGAAACTCTTCGTTCTTTTGAAGAAAAGAAAGCGAAATTTGAAGAGCAAAAAGTTGTATGGGCAAAATTAAAAGACCAAGCAACTGTAACAAGTGATGGACATCACGTTGAGCTTGTTGCTAATATCGGAACACCAAATGATGTACAAGGTATTATCGATAATGGCGGAGAAGGCGTTGGTTTATACCGCACAGAATTCTTATACATGGGCCGTGACAATCTTCCAACAGAAGAAGAGCAGTTCGAAGCGTATAAAGCAGTTCTTGAAGGTGTAAAAGAAGATCAACCAGTCGTTGTTCGTACACTTGACATCGGTGGAGATAAAGAACTTCCATACTTACATTTACCAAAAGAAATGAACCCATTCTTAGGATACCGTGCAATTCGCTTATGTCTTGATGAGCAAGATGTGTTCCGTACACAACTTCGTGCATTACTTCGTGCTAGCGTATACGGTAACTTGAAAATTATGTTCCCAATGATTGCAACTCTTGATGAGTTCCGTCAAGCGAAAGCAATCTTATTAGAAGAGAAAGCAAAACTTGTAGAAGCGGGTACAACTGTTTCTGATTCTATTGAAGTTGGTATGATGGTTGAAATTCCAGCTTCAGCAGTATTAGCAGATCAATTCGCCAAAGAAGTTGATTTCTTCTCTATCGGAACAAATGACTTAATCCAATACACAATGGCTGCAGACCGTATGAACGAACAAGTAGCTTACTTATACCAACCATATAACCCATCTATTTTACGTCTTGTAAAAATGGTTATCGATGCTGCTCATAAAGAGGGCAAATGGGCTGGTATGTGTGGTGAGATGGCGGGAGATTCACTTGCTATCCCATTATTATTAGGATTAGGCTTAGATGAGTTCAGTATGAGTGCAACATCTATCCTTCCTGCAAGAACACAACTAAGCAAGTTGTCAAAAGCAGAAATGGAAACATTAGCAGAAAAAGCATTAACAATGTCAACTGCTGAAGAAGTTGTTGAATTAGTTAAAAGCATATAATAGTAAAAAAACCTGAGTCGATTTGAAATCGGTCTCAGGTTTTTTCTATGAGAAAAGTAAATCTTATTTTCTTACTATAGAGGATAAGGAACAGAATTAGATAGCGATTGCAACGATATCAGTTGGGCATACACGTAAAATACCAGTAAAAGTATTTCGATTTTGATTGTTCTTATCGTCTTTATCGTTAGCTTTGTCGTCTTTGTTATTACGAGCTAAAGCAGAGAAAAGAGCAACGCCGTTAGCGAAACCTTCAAAAATTACATTGTTGAATGTTCCGTTACCTCTAATGCTTAAAAGAGAAAGTTCTGTTCCAACTGAAATGCTAGCAAGTACGTTACATACAGCTGTTTGTTGTGGTTTTACCTCTTTCTCTTTCTCGCGATGATCGCGATGGTCGCGATGGTCACACTCTCTTTCACGATGATGACAGTCTCTAAAGTTATCACAGCATCCAAATGATCCAAACATAATCCTCATCACCCCCTTCACACTTATAATCTATGTAAGTTCGGTAGTTAGTGACTGGACAGATAATGGAAATTTTTCTAGGGGATTTTCTCATTTTAAATGACTAGATGGGTATTTAGTATGGAATGATGTTTAAAATAGGGGAAATGTCACAAAAAAATGTAAAGACCACCGAAATGAATGAATTAGGTAGCCTTTACACTTTTTTGCTTTTATATAAAACGATGATATATACAGGAAGAGCTAAGAGTAGTGGTGCAATGGATCGTGCAGTATGTTTTTCTGCTTCTAATTGTAACGCTTCTTCTTTAGGGAATTGTAACACTGATATGTTTGCAGCATCGCCAATAAAATATAGCAGTAGTACAGTTACTATGTAACTCAAAAGTGCGATAAAGCTTCCGTATGAACTCAATGAAAATCCCTCTCTTGTTATCTATTTGTTATCATTGTATCACAATTGTAACAAAAATACACGGTTATATTTCAATGCTTTAACAAATTTCGACACAAAACGCCATATTTGTTTATGGTGATAGCGTAAAAATTACAATTTCTCTATGTGTAGATGTCGAATAATACATTGTAATATTACGGATGTGTGACAGAATATAAAAAAACGAAGGTAATGAAATTACCTTCGTTTTTATTATTTCGCCCATTCACTTACTTGTTCTACGCTCATGCGCGGTGCAGGGTGACCTTTTAAAGTGGATTCACCAATTGTAATAAGCATAATTGGTACGTAACGAGATGAAACATTAAATTCTTCCATTAGTGCTTGTGGGTTGAAACCACCAATTGCGCAAGTATCCCAGCCAGTTGCTTTAGCAGCAAGCATAAGTTGCATTGCTGCTAAAGCAGCATTTGAAAAGGCAGCATCTCGTGGGTATTGCTCACGAGTATATGCAGATTCAATATTTTTAGCTAAGCGCTCTTTTGCGTCTGCTTTCATAAATCCTTGTTCTACAATTGGACCGTAAACAGGTTCAACATTTTTATATGCCTCTAAATCACCTAAAATAGCGACTACGGCAGAAGCATCAAGAATTTGTTGTTGGTTATAAGCAATTGGGTGTAATCGTTTTTGTACATCTTCGCCTTGGAAAACAAGGAATTTCCAGTGTTGCAAGTTCCAAGCAGAAGGTGCTTGCGCAGCTGCTTTTAAAATTTCATGTAACTCTGTAGATGAAATTTCTTTTTCAGGGTTGAATGCACGTGTAGATGTGCGTTCATATAAAACGTTAAAAAAGTCATTGTTTGTCATTATATATCCTCCAAATTAAATATCAACTTAATATAAAATAAATGTAATATACTCTACTTACATTTTGTAAGTTATTGAATTTAAGAATATAATACCTTTATTTTAATTGTCAAGTTTTAAATAGTAAGGCAGGGCATTCATACAAACGATACAATTCATATAATCATACACTAAAAAAGGAATTTCCAGAGCAGATAAGCGAAGATAACATTCTCAATTAGCTTGTTAATATGAGTTCCTCACAATTCTTTATAAAATGATTGTGAGGAATTCAGTAAAACAAGATATATGAAGTGAGTGAAGACTAGTGATGAACATACTACATTTTTTATTAGAGAATACTGTTTTCCAAAATGTATTACAAGATCTTCAGTTGAATGTCCTTTATATAGAAGATGGATGTACACATCAACAAACGATAGAAAACGTCCATCCAAAATGTATGTTTATAGCAAATAGTTTTGAAGAAGGAGAAATATTGTTTCATAGAACTAGACCACATATTGTAATTATGTATGTAACAGATTTCGCTCAAATAAAATATATAAAGAATATATATAATTCACAGAGCACATTCATTATCATTTGGGATCAACAGATAGATAATCAGTTTGCAGATTTACTACTGTTAGGAATACGTAATATTGTTATAGCACCAGTAACTCCACAAGTGGTACTAGAGGAAGTGAATAAGAGTTTATATCAACTTTCTTTAGTGCGGCAAGTAGGTTTACAACAAGAATTGCTTCAAACGATGTTTGATTTTCAAAATGATTTATTATTTATAGTAGAAGATGATGAGATTGTTGATTGTAATACGAATTTTTTACAATTCTTCGGACATGATAATTTATTTACGTATCGTGAACAACATTTAGTGTTTGCAGAACATCTTATTAGAGAAAACGGATATTATTCGACGACTCACGATATAACATGGCTGGATGATACTTTATCAAATGGAAGAAGAATTAAAATGTACAATTATGAAGGAGAAGCATTTACTTTTCTATTACGTGCGACACCATTACCAGAAGACTTATCGCGATTTATAGTAAAATGCACAGAGATTACAGAATTAGATGAAATCTATCAAGAGCAAGAAAGATTGGCTATGATAGATTCATTGACAGAAATATATAATCGCTTGAAATTCCAACAAATATTGGAGACAGAGTGGGAGAATGTATTACGTAATGATGAAAAAGTTGCACTTATTTTGTTTGATATAGATAATTTTAAATCAGTAAATGACACATATGGTCATGATTTTGGCGATTTAGCATTAGTACAACTTGCAGATCTTATGAAATCTAAAGTTGAAGATCAACATGTATTTGCAAGATGGGGAGGAGAGGAATTTATAATATTAGTGACAAATACGGTAGAAAAAGAAGCGTTTCAAGTTGCGGAATCATTGCGATTTTTCATTGAAACAAAGCATTTCTCTGGAATTTCGAAATTAACAGCGAGTTTTGGAGTTGCGTTATATGAGCAAGGGATTACAAGAGAAGAGTTAATGCAAAGAGCGGATATTGCGTTATATGAAGCGAAAAAAAATGGGAAAAATCAAGTATGTATATATAGAAAAGAAAAAATGTGATTTTTCGCAACAAATTGTTGCGATTTTTTTTTATTACTTGATAATAGAATATAGGGGACCATTTTAACCGAGAAGCTCCCACTTCAAGTAAGCTCGCAAGAGAGACTAAGTGGTGGGTAGTTCACATGAAGTAATTACGGAGGAACAATATGATAAAAAAAATAACGGTTATGGCTTCACTGTCTGCTGTAGTTTGCGGCGGAGTATACTATTTTCTCTATAGTCCCGATCCAAAGGAACAAGCAGTATTAACAACAAAGGTAACTCCTGCTATTGAGTCAGAGGTACAGGATAATATAGAAGAAGTACAAAAAATTGATTATGCTAGTATATCTCAAAAGTTAGATCAGTATTTAGTAGGAAAGCAATTTAATGGGACAGTTTTGGTGACAGATAAAGAGCATGTTATATTGAATAAAGGATATGGATATGCTGATGTTCAAAATAAAATAGAAAATACGCCTCAAACAAAATATCGTATCGGTTCTATTACGAAAACAGTTGTTGCTACATCCATTCTACAGTTACAAGAACAAGGGAAGTTAAATATCCAAGATAATGTAAATAAATACATTCCTTCATTTCCAGCAGATAAACACATCACGTTATATCACTTATTAACGCATACATCTGGTTTACCGGAAAATGGGGAAGGGAAGGTTAATGTAGCTTCACGTATAAATTTAGTAACTTGGATTGGAAGTCAAAAATTAGAGTTTCCACCAGGAACAGGTTGGAAGTATACGGATTATAATTATATGGTGCTCGCTTATATTATAGAAAATATAACGAAAAAGCCTTTAGGAGACTATGTAAAAGAAAATATATTTACAAAGGCCGAGATGCATGAATCAGGTATGGGAAATATGGTGCCTGGAGATAAAAACTTCACGAAGGGGTATGTGAAGAAAGATCAAGAGCTTGTACTAGCACAAAAATTAGGGATGGACTGGTTATATGGATCGGGTGAGATGTATACGACAGTAGGGGATATGAAAAAATTAGATGAAGCGATTATAAATGGAAAGCTTCTTTCTGAACAAAGTATACAAGCGATGTTTACACCTTCACAAGAAAGAAAATATGCATTTAGCTTTTACATATATCCAGATTATTTCCATAACCATGGTGTACTATCTGGTTGGAACACTTTCAATAATTTTAATAAAGAAAAAGGAACTTTTGTTATTTTATTTTCAAATGTGAAAAATAGTATGGATGATGATTTTAATAAAGAGTTCCGAAAGATGGTAAATGATTTATTAGAACAAAGGGGATGAGAAGATGGAAAATAAAAATTTATCAATAGGTTTCATTGGTATTGGTGTAATGGGAAAAAGTATGGTACATCATTTAATGCAAGGCGGTCATAAAGTATATGTATATAATAGAACGAAAGCGAAGGCAGCTTCTTTAGTGCAAGAGGGTGCGACTTGGTGTGATACACCGAAAGCGTTAGTAAAGCAAGTTGATGTTATTATGACGATGGTTGGTTATCCTCATGATGTAGAAGAAGTGTACTTTGGGATTGATGGAATTTTAGAACATGCAAATGAAGGTACGATAGCAATTGACTTTACAACATCTACACCAACATTGGCAAAACGTATTAATGAAGTTGCGAAAAGCAAGAATATATATACATTAGATGCACCAGTATCTGGCGGGGACATTGGGGCTAAAGAAGCAAGACTAGCAATTATGGTCGGTGGAGAGAACAGAATATATGATATTTGCTTACCTCTATTTGAAAAACTAGGAACAAATATTCAGTTGCAAGGCCCTGCTGGGAGTGGACAACATACAAAAATGTGCAATCAAATAGCAATTGCTTCTAACATGATAGGAGTATGTGAAGCGGTAGCATATGCGAAAAAGGCTGGACTTAATGCAGATAAAGTATTAGAGAGTATTTCGACAGGAGCAGCAGGTAGCTGGTCATTAAGTAATTTAGCTCCTCGAATGTTAAAAGGAGATTTTGAACCTGGCTTTTATGTAAAGCATTTTATGAAAGATATGAAGATTGCTTTAGATGAAGCTGAAAAATTACAATTACCAGTACCGGGTTTAACCCTAGCGAAGGAATTGTATGAAGAGCTAATCGCAGATGGAAAAGAGAATAGCGGAACACAAGTATTATACAAAAAGTATATAAGGGGGTAAATGGAATGGATCTCCAAAAGTTTGACGAGATGATTGATGCTGTGCAGCGAGCAACTTGTGTACAGATTAATGATAAGCAAAAAGAAGCTTTTAAACAAAAATACGATTTTGGACCAGATTTTGAATATGGAAGAGATGAGAAAGGGCATTATGTTATCCGAAGCTCGAAAAAGATGTTAGAGGAAATGGAGTTTTATTTGGCATTGAAATATGATCGAGATGGAATTGTCCTTTATATGCATGCTGAGATTGAAGGGACATGTCATGTATCCGTTAGCTACAGTGAAGATGCACTTCATTTGCAAGAATTGTTTCAATTTCTAGAAGAAAATAAATAAAAAGTCCTCATTTGAGGACTTTTTATTTATTTAGGCAGGCATAATATTTAAGTTGGATAATTTATCCCGCTATTTGTGGGCAGTAAAACTCCCACTGATTAAAGTTTCACTTTATAGGCTGGAAGCGCGGCGGCATCGTTCAATTGGGAATGGAATAACTTGGGCAATGTGATTAGGGCCGAGCTGTTTCGCGCGAGCATGGCGTAGTATATAAAATGCGCACAGAATAGAAACAGGAATAGCACCATATAAACCGAAAAATAAAGCGCTTACACATGATGCAACAAAACCTAAAACACCAACTTCTAATTCTTCCATAATAGCTCCTAAAATGACAGGAATAGCTCCGCATGTAACTCCTAGTATAAGTGCGATAAGTAAACTCATGATTATCCCCCTCTGTTTGCAATATTCTTTTCCTTCTTATTAGTTGTAGTATATCATACGTAAAACAGAATTTTCAGAAAAATTTCAAAAAAAGTTCAATAAATGTTCAAAAAAAATTCCGAAATATACTTGATAAAGTGGAATTGTGATTCGAGATATTTGATTTAAACAAACGAAAGGGAAAAATCATTTTAGTAAATAAAAAATCAGGCTTACTTCAATGTTATGAAATAAGCCTGGTCCATAGGAGGATGTATATATGTAGAGTGAATAAAAGGTTGGAAAAGGGGTTCCAAGTTCTTTTATTCAACTAGCTACCTTAATAAATTGGAACCCAACCTTCTGTTGTAACAAAAATACGAATAGCTACAACTTGGCGATCATCTTGTAAGGTGAAATAGTGTCTTGCATTTTCAGGCACAGATATAAGATCACCAGGCTCGAGTTCAACGTCAAAGAATCGACCATCTTTTCCTTCAATAGCGAAGATGCCATGACCGCTGACAATAAAGCGAACTTCATCGTCAGTATGATGGTGTTCTTTTTGGAAATTAATTAATAACTCGTCAAGGTTAGGTGTGCTATTTGAAAGTGAAATCACATCATATGCTTTATAACCTCTGCGCTCTGAAACATCAGCAATTTCTTTTGAAAACAACGTTAATATTTCAGCTTTGTTTTCATCTGTTAAGGAGTAATTTTCTTTTAAATGAGTAGGAAGTTTAGAAATATTCCATTTCTCATATAAAACATCTTCTCCTTGTAGAAAGTTTGATACTGCTACTTCATTTTCAATACGAGTATTTTCCTCATGAATACGAATTTGCGCCATTAGAAACGCCTCCTTGAATTGATAATAATTTTATATGAAATTGGAATAAAAACTCATAAGCTTCTAATCTTTTTTTTGCATCAAAGCTATCACGGCCCCATACGGTAATGCCATGGTTTCGAATTAATACTGCTCCTGAATCTCCTTGTATATGCTTTCGGAATTTCTCTCCAAGCGTCGGGATATGAGCATCATTTTCGATAATAGGAATGTTAATCGTTGCACCTTCTTCCCAAATATCAAGAGCTTTAATAATCTCTTGATTTTGAAGGGTGACTGCATCACTATACAAATTTGTGATGACATTGTTATCAGTTGTATGAACATGAAGTACGCACCCGGCGTTCGTATTGTTATAAATATGTGTATGCAATATTGTTTCTGCCGAAGGGCGTAACTCAGTTTCTAAAACGGGAACTCCTTGATGATTTACTAATAAAAAATCATCTGGAGTGGTTTTGGTTTTATCTTTGCCACTTGCTGTAATAAGAAAAGTAAGGGGATCATGACTGACTTTTATAGAAATATTTCCACTCGTTGCTGGAAACCAATTCCGAGTTGTTAATTCTTTTTTAATTTCACTTAAGTCATACCATTGACGAAAAAGTTGTTTCATAATTTCACCTCCAACAAATGTTTTAGTTCAGCTAGAACATCGTGAAATGTTTCAAACGGTGTATAAGCAATACGATTTTCTTCACACTTTGTAATAAGGAAGTCACGGGCGAATACTTTATCTGCTTGTTTTGTTGCTTGTAAATCAGTAATAGAATCTCCAATCACAATATGAAAATCATCTTTAGAGCTTAGTTTACGAATTAATGATGATTTACAGAGACCACAACTATGCTGACATTGCTCGTCACAAGGGTGCGGCCATTTCACTTCAACAAATTCTCCTGAAAAGTCAGTTGCATTACAATAAATTTGTTCTTTAGGGATTATTTCTTGTAAGAGTGGATAGACGAAGAAATCCATTCCACCTGATATAACGTAAAAGGAAATGTTATTTTCATTAATGAATTGTATGAATTCATGAAAACCTGTACGGATTTCAGCAGTTTCTTGTAAAAACTGAATAATATCATCGTGTAGATTAATAGGTATTAATCGAAATAATTGAGAAACACCTTCTTGAATAGAAAGTTCTTGCGATAAAATTTTTTGCTTTATTTCCTCTGCTTCTGGTGGTGCGAATTTTTCCATAATGGACATGATATTATCGTTATTTGTAATCGTACCATCGAAATCACAAAATACTTGAATACTCATAATTTCACCTCATGAGAAGGATTTCCCCATATTTGTAGTGCGCTATGCAAATTTATTTCATCCACTTCATGGAGTGGTTTACCTTGTAAAGTAGCTTCAATTGCAGCACGGAAAGCTTTGCCACCACCTTGAGCTCCATTTGGATGCCCATGAATCCCGCCGCCGGCATTAATAACAACATCCTTACCAAAATCTCGTAAAATAAAGGGAACGAAACCAGGATGAATTCCAGCAGATGGAACAGAAAAACTTTTCTTGAAATAGTGGTCTTCCTCAGTTAATGCTTCTGTAATGAGAAGAGCTTCCTCTTTTTCTAATGCAACGTTGCCGTATGGTGATGGGAATAAAGAGAAATCAGCACCAGCGTAACGTAGTAATTTTCCAAGTAGTAATGGAGAAGAGAAACCGTATAGTTTCGATGATGAATATGCGCCACTTACAGCAGGGTGTGCCATAATAGGAATTGGAATTTCATCGTCTTCTACAAGTGCTTGCAGTACATCTAATCCATAAGAAAATACATTAAATAAAAGAATGTCTGCTCCAGCTATCACCGCACGTTTCGCGTTTTCTTTTAAATCATAAGTTCGACCTGTTAAGTTTACTGCGTATAAAGTTTTATGCCCGTAAGTTTCGTATACAGATTGTAAAACTTCTTTCCCAGATTCAATTCTTTTTATAAGTGGTGTTAATGAGTTTTCGAATAAAATTTCATCATCTTTTACAATATCTACGCCTCCAATTGCCTGATCGCGTAGTTGAGTTTTTAAATATCCAATATTCCGTCCTATCATCCCTTTGAAAATACTCATTAGAAGAGGTCGATCTTGAACTTGTAAAAGGTTTCGGATGCCTTCAATTCCAAATTTTGGTCCAGGGAACTGTTTCTTTAATTCGTCTGAGAATGTTAAATCAATTAGTTTAATTTCTCCATCTAACGAAAGTTTTCCAAATGTTGTTGTCAAAATGGCTGGTAAGTCAGGGCTAAAGTTCAGCGATGGATAATGAATTTTAATGAGTCCACGTGATACTTTTTTGCCGAGGTAAGAGTTAATATGTTCTTGTTCGTCTAACGCTTCAATATGAATGACATTACCTTTATGTTGTTTTAATTGTTCTTGTAATAAGTGTGGTAAATGAGTCCATGAACCAATTGTTAAACCGATTGCAATTTGTTCTGCTTTCTTTTCTAAGTTGTGAGAATCATCGTGGATTAAATATGTCGCTATAATTCCGCTCATTGTTATACCCTCCTAGTTAAATAAAAAAACCTCTCAGCTAAGGAGAGGTTTTTTTACAACCAGCTCCTTATCTGTCAGCGTAACGCTGCGAGAATTAGCACCGTGTCTACAATTGTAGATCGGTTGCCGGGTTTCGTCGGGCTCGTCCCTCCACCTGCTCTTGATAAGAAGTATTTAGAAATGTTTTAATTTTTAAGATAACTGAATTTTGTCAGATATTTTTTATGTTGTCAATGACTTTTTGAAAAAATTTAATTTATCAATTCGATTAATTGCTTCTCGTAATCTATCTTCTGTATGCAAGAGACCAACACGGACATACCCTTCGCCGTGCTCACCAAATCCAACACCAGGAGCAACTGCAACGTGTGCTTTTTCTAGTAAAATGTCAGAAAATTGCTCAGATGTATATCCTTTTGGAACAGGAAGCCATGCAAAGAATGATCCTGTTGGAATGTTTACTTTCCAACCAATTGAGTGACAAGCTGAAATAAGAGCATTTCTCCGAGATTCATAACTATTAACAAGATCTACCACACAAGACTGCGAGCCTAATAGTGCTTCGCGGGCAGCATCTTGAACTGCACCAAAAATACTAACATACATATGATCTTGCAATAGGTTAATAGTTTCGATGACACTTTCATTTCCTACTGCAAAAGCAATACGCCATCCAGCCATATTGAAAGTTTTCGATAAAGTGTAAATCTCAATACCTGTATCTTTAGCGCCGTCTGCTTGCAAGAAACTAACAGGCTTTTGACCATCGAATCCGATAGCACCGTAAGCAAAATCGTGAACAACTAATATATTATGTTTATTAGCAAAATGAATGGTTGCATCAAAAAAATCTTTTGATGCAGTAGCGCCGGTAGGGTTATTTGGATAGTTTAAAAACATTAACTTTGCTCGCTCCGCAACAGAGTCATCAATTTTTGTATAATCCGGTAAAAAATTATTTTCTGCAATAAGCGGCATTGTTTCAAATTGTGCTTTTGCTAAAGCAACTCCTGATAAATAATCTGGATAGCCTGGATCTGGAACGAGAATAGTATCACCAGGGTTTGTAAAACAAACTGGTAATTCTACTAATCCAGCCTTTCCGCCAAACAAAATAGCAACTTCAGTTTTTGGATTTACTACTACATCATATTCACGTTGATAGAATGTTGCCACGGCTTCTTTTAAGCTTTCGTGTCCGCGAAATGGCGGATATTTATGATGAATGGTCTTTTCAGCAGCATCTTGTAAAGCTTTAACGATATGCTGCGGTGTTGGTTGATCTGGATTACCTTGACCTAGATTAATAACATCGTGACCAGCTGCAACGACTTTGTTAACTTTTGCAACAAGTGAAGCGAAAAATTGTGTTGGCAATGATGTTACTATCTCAGAAGGTTGAAATAATTTCATACTTTCCACCTCTTTTGAAAGTTGTTACAATTCTAGTGACAAATGATATAATCTTTCCAGTATTTTGTAAAGAAAAAAATGAGAATGGGGCTGAAAAAATGAAAGTCGCATGTATTCAAATGGATATTGTCTTTGGAGATGTAGAAAAAAATATTGAGAACGCTAAAAAAAAAATAAGTGAAGCGATGAAAGAAAGACCAGATGTTATCGTCTTACCAGAACTCTGGACAACAGGATATGATTTAACGAGACTTTCTGAAATTGCAGATACGGATGGATTAGAAACGAAAGAAAAGTTGAAAGAATGGTCGAAGCAATATGGTGTACATATTGTTGGTGGTTCCATAGCAAAGCAAACAGAGCAAGGGGTTACAAATACAATGTATGTTGTAAACAATGAAGGGAATCTAGTCAATGAATATAGTAAAGTACATTTATTTCAGCTGATGGATGAACATAAATATTTAGTTGCTGGTAATGAGACAGGTGAATTTAAGTTAGATGATGTAGAGTGTGCTGGTACAATTTGTTATGATATTCGTTTTCCAGAGTGGATGCGCGTTCATACTGCTAAAGGTGCAAAAGTTTTATTTGTTGTAGCAGAATGGCCATTAGTACGTTTAGCACATTGGCGTTTGCTTTTACAGGCGAGAGCAGTTGAAAATCAGTGTTATGTTGTTGCGTGCAATAGAGCAGGAAAGGATCCGAATAATGAGTTTGCAGGTCATTCTCTAATTGTGGATCCTTGGGGTGAAGTTGTGGTAGAGGCAAATGAAGAGGAATCAATTTTATTTGGAGAACTTAAATTCGAGAAAATTAAAGAGGTACGTAAAGGAATTCCAGTTTTTGCAGATCGTCGTCCAGAATTATACAAATAAAATGTTGACAAGTGATTTTTATTCTTGGTATAGTCTTCATCATAAAGTTAAAAATTCTAAAAATTATAAAACTCTTATCAAGAGCAGGTGGAGGGATTTGGCCCGATGAAGCCCAGCAACCGACCGTAATACCATTGTGAAATGGGGCGTTTATGACGCCAAAAGGCACGGTGCTAATTCCAGCAGAAAGTAAACTTTCTGGCAGATAAGAGGGGAGAAGATAAACTTCAAACCTCTTTCTTTGTGGAAAGGGGTTTTTCTATTTTAGAAAAACCTCTGAATGAAAAGGAGGAGAAGACGATGGGATATTATTCATTAACTGAAACAACAGCTATACAATATGCGAAAGAACACGGTTATTTTGAAAAGAAAGCAAATGTAGTTTGTCATGAAATTGGAGATGGAAATTTAAATTACGTGTTCAAATTAGATGATGGAGAGAAGTCTATTATAATAAAACAAGCACTGCCATATGCGAAAGTAGTTGGTGAGAGCTGGCCACTGTCTATAAAAAGAGCGACGATTGAAAGTAAAGCATTACAAATTTTTGCGAAGTATGTGCCAGATTATGTTCCGGTAGTGTACAGTCATGATGAAGAGTTAGCAGTTACAGTAATAGAAGACTTATCAAGACTAACAATTACAAGAAAAGGATTAATAGATGGAGAAGGATATCCACTTTTATCCCAGCATATCGGTCGTTTTCTAGCACATGTTTTGTTTTATACTTCAGATTTCGGTTTACAGTCAGAAGAGAAAAGGGTACTAGAAGGTACATTTGTAAATCCAGACCTTAGTAAAATTACAGAAGATTTAGTTTTTACGGATCCATTTGGACATTATGATACGAATGATTATGAGTCAGATTTACAGTCAGTGATTGATGAACTTTGGAGTGACAAAACTTTAAAACTAAAAGTAGCACAATATAAATATAAGTTTTTAACGAGAAAAGAAGCGCTTATTCATGGTGATTTACATACTGGTAGTATTTTTTCATCACCTTCTGAAACGAAAGTGATCGATCCAGAATTTGCAACGTACGGTCCATTTGGGTTTGATATCGGTCAATTTATTGCAAATCTATTATTAAATGCTTTATCTAGAGAAGAAGAAAAGAGAAGTGTACTATTTTTCCATATAGAAAAGACATGGAGTTATTTTGTAGAAAACTTTACGAAGTTATGGATTGGAGAAGGTGTAGAAGCATATACGAAAGAAAAACAATGGTTACCAATTATTTTGCAAAATATCTTTACTGATGCCGTCGGATTTGCCGGATGTGAACTGATTCGTAGAACAATTGGCTTAGCTCATGTAGCGGATTTAGATGGGATAGCAAATAAAGAAAATAGAATTCAAGCTAAAAAACAAGCGTTATCCTTAGGTAGAGAACTAATAAAATATGAAGCCAAGGGTGCTGATATTCAACTGTTTCGAACATTATTTCAACAGACAGTTGGAGGCGTAAAAGCATGAGTACAATTATTACTATTCCGAGATCTGTAAGTTGGAAAGGCGATGGAATTGCAGTATTAAATCAAACAAAGTTGCCGCATGTCACTGAATACAAAACATTAACGAATATTGAAGATGTATGGAAAAGTATCATTATGTTAGAAGTACGAGGAGCGCCTGCAATTGGAATTGTAGCTGCGTTTGGTTTGGCGCTTGCGGCAAAGAAATACGATGCTATAAATATCTATGAGTTTCAGAAGAAGTTTAATAGAGATTGTAACTATTTAGGAACATCACGCCCGACAGCAGTCAATTTATTTTGGGCAATCGATCGTATGAGAGAATCTATTCGAGAGATTACTACAATAAAAGAAGCTCAAAAAATATTAGAAGAAGAAGCGCTTCATATTCAGCAAGAGGATGAAATGGTGTGCCGAAGTATTGGAGAACATGCTTTAACATGTTTTAAAGACGGTGATAAAATTTTAACAATTTGTAACGCTGGAAGTATTGCAACTGCTAGATATGGAACAGCATTAGCCCCATTTTATATTGGGAAAGAGAAGGGTGTGCGTTTACATGCGTATACGTGTGAAACGAGGCCGGTTTTACAAGGTGGCCGTTTAACGACATGGGAATTGAAACAAGCAGACATTGATGTAACGCTTATTACGGATAATACTGCAGCACATGCAATTCGAACGAAAGAAATTAATGCGATTATCGTAGGGGCAGATCGAATCGTTGAAAACGGTGATACTGCTAATAAAATAGGAACATTAAATTTAGCTATATTAGCAAAGTATTTCGGTATCCCATTTTACGTTGCAGCACCGTTATCTACATTTGATACTACGAAACAAACAGGTGCTGAAATTGTCATTGAAGAAAGAGATGAAACAGAAGTTACGAAAATTTTTGGGAAACAAGTGGCGCCACTTGGAACGCCTGTATTTAACCCTGCATTTGATGTAACACCGCGTGAATTAATTACGGGGATTATTACTGAGAAAGGTATTTTACGTGGAGATTATAAGCAAAAAATTACATCATTATTTGAAAAAATAAGCTAACTGCTCAGTCGCTATATAAAAAAACGGTAGAAGAGCATGTTTTTAAATGGTCGAGAGGGACTGGCTATGTATAGGAGCGGTAAGTGCCTGTTCCTACCACGCGCAACGTTTTAAAACAAAGAAAGGTAGCAAGGTGTAGGACCATTTGTATCTTCATGGTAGCAATCTATATGCTGAAAAATGAAATGTATGGCTGAGTAGTTAAAAAACAAGCTAATAAAAAATAGCTTGTTTTTTATGCCTTAAGTCTTCGTTTCCTCTTATTTATGTAATGAAGGGAGGAGAGAAAGATGGAAGAGTGGATCGGGATGATAGGTAATGTGGGCTTTCCAATTGTTGTAACGCTATATTTACTACATCGCATTGAAAGTAAATTAGACGGAGTGATTGTAGCAATTGAGAAGCTCCCTAAACAATTACTAAAGTAGGAAGATCCTCGCGATAGAAAGTAAAATAAAGTTTGCTCGCGAAGAGCAAACTTTATTTTTTATCCTGCATTAACGGGCAGTAAAAGCCCGATTGGTGAAGGCTAATAATTAGTGGGGATGAACAAAACCCCCACTGATTAAAGTTTCACTTTATTGAGCAGTATAACCACCATCGATAACGACAGCTTGACCAGTTATACCTTTTGCTTTTTCACTCGCTAAAAACATAGCATAATCAGCAATTTCTTGTACTTGTAGCAAACGCTTCTGTGGTACAAGAGGATAAATGACATCTTCTAAAACATTTTCAAGTGGTACATTTCGCGTAGTTGCTAAGTCTTGTAGTTGATTTCGTACAAGAGGGGTATCAACATATCCGGGACAAAGAGCATTTACAGTAATTCCATGAGTTGCTCCCTCTAAAGCAGCAACTTTTGTTAATCCAATTACACCATGTTTCGCACTATTATAGGCAGCTTTTCCAGCGAATCCAACAAGTCCGTTAATCGAAGCAACATTAATAATACGACCATATTTTTGCTTTTTCATAATCGGAAAGGCATGTTTGATGGCGATAAATGGAGCGATTTGCATAATTTTAATAAGAAGCTCGAATTTATCAGTTGGAAAATCTTCAATCGGTGAAACATGTTGCATTCCTGCGTTGTTAATTAATACATCTAATGAACCGAAATGACGAACTGTTTGAGAAAGTGCTGCTGTAATTTCTTCTTCAGATGTAACGTCACATTTTAAACCAATGGCTTGATAGCCTTCTTTTTGCAATTGTTCAGCAGCTTCTTTTGCACGATCTTCAAGGCGATCACTAATGACAACTTTCGCACCTTCTTTTGCGAAAGCACTTCCCATTTCATAACCAATACCGCTCGCAGCACCTGTTAAAAAGACAACTCGATTTGTAACCATGATGAAAAACACTCCTTCATAATAAAAGTTCTCTTATTGCTCTATTTAGAGAGGTGATAATAAAATCCCTGCAAACATTTGGAAAAATATCTTTAGCTATCTTGTTTTGCAAAATAGTCTCTGCTATACTATTTTGTAAAGCAAGGTACTTACGCTTATCTATCTTGTAAAACAAGATAGCAGGAGGATTTCAATTATGTCGACAAGTCAAATGCTGAAAGGGATTTTAGAAGGATGCTTACTTGCTATTATTTCTGAAGGTGAAATATACGGTTATGAAATGAGTGAAAGATTAGCGAAGTATGGTTTTACAATGGCGAGTGAGGGAAGTATTTATCCGTTATTAATACGAATGCAAAAGGAAGGGTTAATAACAAGTGTAATGAAGGAATCTCCATCTGGCCCAAAGCGAAAATATTATACATTAACAGAAAAAGGCGAGGAAGCACTGGATGAATTTATGGATCGCTGGGAAGCGATGCAAAGTAGTGTAGAGCGTCTACTTGAAGGGAAGGGGAGAAAAAAATAATGTTATCAAATGAAGCGCGAAATTTTTTATTAGATATGAGATTATTTTTAACTGCAAAGAGTGTGAAAGAAAGCGATATTGAAAGCTTTTTAGAAGATGCAGAGTTGCATTTAATAGAAGGTGAGGGTGAAGGGAAAAGTGTAGAAGATATTTTCGGAAGTTCACCGAAAGAATATGCGAATGAACTTGTAAAAGTGATGGAAAGGGATAGAAAGGAAAATTGGAAGCAAATTGGTTTTACGGTAATGAATATCGTATCGTTTTGGTTTATTACTTCTATCTTAATAGTGAATAACGGAATTCTACAGATTTCACTTATTCAGTGCATTGGCTATAGCTTTACATTGATCGTAGCTGTAATGGGTCCAAATTTTCTGCTTCGTAAAATGACATTTGTAACAAGTTTTACAAAAACGTGGTTTTTAGTCATGATTGCGCCAATGTTTTTATTAGGAGCAGTTCCGATATTAGATATGATATATCCTACAACGATGTTTACGTTGACTCTAGTCCAAAGTTATATATTAGCTGGAGGGATCTTTATCCTCACGGTAGCTATAAATATATATTTTGAAGGATGGTTTAAAAATTTATATTTAATTATTCCGCTTTCTATTATGTTAGTTTTTAAAACGTTCACATCGGAAGATCTCGTGCCAATGTTATTTCAAATTATATGTTTATACGGAAGTTTGTTTATTTTAATCTTCCTTGAAATTATGATGAAGGCGAATAGAAAAGAAACGGTTAATTAAGGGAGGGATTCTAATGCAAGTTTCTAAAGAAGGAGAAAAGTTTTTAATCGATACGAAAGTGTATTTAATTACGAAGGGAATTAAAGAAGAAGATGTAGATGCTTTTCTAGAGGATGCAGAGCTACATTTAATAGAAGGTGAGAAAAAAGGAAAGACGGTAAGTGATATATTTGGTGATTCGCCAAAAGAATATGCAGAAGAATTAGCGAATGAGATGGAGAAGGATAAAGGCGGGAGTATAAAGACTATTTTAGGAATGATAATTGGGATAGGTGGATATTGGTTACTTACAAATATTTTATTTGAAAGTCCGAATCATGAACTTACATTAACGAATGTACAATTGATTGGGTACCCAATTGTTTTAATGATAACTATTGTGGCTATTATTTTTGCTTTTAAGATGTCATCATTTAAAAGCAAAATAAAAGAATTTAGCATTATTTATGTAGCAGCTTTGCTACCAATTTTATTACTAGTATTATTAATGTTTATGAATAAATGGTATGGGACACCTGTATTGCAATTAACTACTATGCAAAGTTATATACTAGCTGGAATTGTCTTATTAGTGTTGTTAATTGGTGAAGCTTTTATACTTGGATGGATTGGAATATTAGCTGTTATCGTACCGCTATTAATTATGTTTGTATTTAAAGAATTAGGGAAGCAAAACCCATATTGGGGAATACTAGAGCCTTTACTTCTGTACGGAAGTTTGTATGTATTAATGCGATGGTCTTTGAAAAATGAGGAGAAAAAAACTGTAAGCTAGCTTTATATTAATAGTGCACGAACTGAATTTTTTATTAAGGGGGGAACAAATATGCAAAGTATATTTCTAGGTATATTGTCTATTATATTTTTAGGTTTAACGATTTTTGGGCTATATACTACCTTTTCGAAAAAGGTACATGATGACTATTTCGATACTTTATTAGATGACACATCGGGTTATGTTTTGTTCTTCGGTTTAATAGGAAAAGGGCTGCTCTGGATATACAAAAAATTATTTCCAAAGAAATACTATATTTTGATTTTTAGAAGGATTATGCTTAGGTGTATAGTGTATCCTTTGCAGCCGAAAACTGGTTTGTTGATTTGAATATATTGTTTTAAACAGTAACAATATCGTTACTGTTTTTTTCTTTGTAATAAAGGACTTTGTAAAGAGAGCGCTTTTTGTTCATTTGTTAATAATGAATTGATGTGAACGTTATTAGGGCTAGGGACTATAGGGTACATAAGGTTCGATGGTGAATGGTGATGTTCAGAACCGGTTGGAGAGTGGGGATCTGCGTGCGTAAGTTTTCCATGAATTCGTCTTGTAAATAAAATATGACCAATTTCGTGAGCGAGGGTGTATATATTTTTCATTGGAGCAGCTGAGTTTGTTAAAACGATGTAACCAGTAAGTTGTTGTTGTTTCGCTAGAGAGTAAGCGCAAGCGATTACTGCGGTTTCTTTGAAATAATCACTACCAATATAACAAATATAAAGGTCGCATTCAGGAGCTTCGTTAACACAAGTTTGAAAAAAAGATGATAATTTTTCCTGACTTTGAATGGAGTTTTTATAACTAATTTCCCGATTACAAAAACGGAAAAGCTCGTTTAGTACAATTACTTCTTTAATTTTAAATGTAATGGGATGCCAAATTGATTCTGCAACTGCTAAATCTTTTGCAATACGGTCGTCAGAAATATCGGCGCCTGGAGTAATGCAAACACATATATTAACGTATGAATTCATAAGGAACACCTCAAATGAAAAAATTCTTTCTATAATATATGTGGGGGAAAGGTCCTATGTATGGATAAACGCCTTGTTTATTACACGAATATATAGACTATAAGTCGAAAAAATTTCATAGTTCTATAACGTAGTATGGTCTGCTTTTTGATATAGTAAAGAAAAGGGGGAGAATATATGTATACATTAAAAATCGTTTCAGACAGAGAAGCTCTGTATCAATTTGCGAGCTATGTAAGAGTTGTGCAAGGGGTTGAAGATGTATATGTGGAGGTGGGAGAACCTTTATATGAACATCCATTAATGAAGTTTTATGTACATATTACAATTGAAGAAACATATGATCAGCATAAAGCATTGCAAGAAATAGCTAGGTTAGTAGAATTAGGGCGTTTTACATATGTCCATTATCATAATGAGGAAATTGAAGAAGCTTTTGAAGTTGTAAAATACGAAAGCTTTAAGAAATAAAGTGAAACTTTAATCAGTGGGGGCTTTGTTCATCGCCCACTGATTATCAGCCCTCACCAATAGGGCTTTTATGGGCAGCCCGATCCCCACCTAACTTCTTTACTTTCGCTGAATTTTGAGGTAGGGGTCTTACCGCCCGCAAATAGCAGGATAACGGTAAAAAAAGGAAGTGGAAGCTTCCTTTTTTATTGAAAATTACAGCAACAAAAGAAAGAGAATTTTGTTATGATAAGGAAGGGTGAGGAAAGGGGAGTTTACATATTGGGGTATATTGAAGAGTTACGCAAAGTAGTTGGTACGAGACCACTTATTTTAGTAGGATCAGCAATTATTATATTAAATGATAATCAAGAAGTATTGCTTCAATATCGTTCAGATACATATGATTGGGGCGTACCTGGTGGGGCAATGGAACTGGGAGAAACGACAGAAGAAACTGCTCGTAGAGAATTATTCGAGGAGACGGGACTAAACGCGAAAATTATGCAATTTCTTGGCGTTCTTTCAGGAAAGGAAGTTTATTTCCGTTATCCAAATGGAGATGAAATTTTTAATGTGATTCATCTGTATCAGGCACATCATGTAAGCGGAGAATTAAAGCTCGATCATGAAGGGTTAGAACTTCAATATTTTCCAGTAGATAAGTTACCAAAATTGAATGAAACGACAGAGAAGATATTACAAAAATTCTTATACGCATTGACAGAATAGAAGGTTAATTCCTTCTATTTTTATTATATTAAATATTTTGATTTTTTGGTATGTTTATAGTATGATAATTTTAGACATACAACTTATGGAATTTCACCTACAAACTTACTAGGGTACATAAGAGAGGGGCAAGTACAAAATGCATAATGTTGTCATTACAGCTGCAGTTCGTTCACCAATTGGAACTTTCGGAGGAGCACTAAAAAATATAACACCAGTAGAATTAGCTGTTCCTGTACTTCAGGAAGCTGTAAAAAGAGGCGGAGTAGAGCCACATGAAGTTGATGAAGTAATTTTAGGTCATTGTATTCAAAGAACTGATGAAGCAAATACGGCAAGAACAGCTGCATTAGCGGCAGGATTTCCTGACACAGTTACTGGTTATACAATTCAACGTCAATGTTCTTCAGGTATGCAAGCAATTATGTCTGCTGCAATGCAAATCCAATTAGGTGTAAGTGATATTGTTGTTGCAGGTGGAGTAGAAGCAATGAGCTCGAGCCCTTATGCATTAAAACAACACCGCTGGGGACAACGTCTACAGCACGGAGAAATTCGTGATACGGTGTGGGAAGTTTTAGAAGATCCGATTCACCATATTATGATGGGTGAAACAGCGGAAAATTTAGTTGAACAATATGAAATTACAAGAGAGGAACAAGATGAAGTTGCGCTTCGTAGTCATACATTAGCGTTGCAAGCGATGGAGTCTGGATACTTTGACGATCAAATTGTTCCTATTACAATAAAAGAACGTAGAAAAGAAGTTGTATTTGCGAAGGATGAACATCCACGTGCAGATATTACAGCTGAAAAATTAGCAGGATTAAAACCAGCTTTCCGTAAAGACGGATCAGTAACTGCAGGGAATTCATCTGGTCTTAATGACGGAAGTGCAGTTCTAGTATTAATGAGCGAAGAAAAAGCAAAAGAAAAAGGCTTACAACCGTTAGCTCGAATTGTTGGATACTCAGTAGCGGGTGTAGATCCGAAAATTATGGGTATTGGACCAGCACCAGCAATTCGTAAAGGATTAGAAAAAGTAGATTGGTCATTAGAAGATGCAGATTTACTTGAAATTAATGAAGCTTTCGCTGCACAATATTTAGCTGTAGAGAAAGAGTTAGGGTTAGACCGTGAGAAAGTGAATGTAAACGGTAGTGGTGTAGGACTTGGACATCCAATTGGTTGTACAGGAGCTCGTATTACGGTAAGTTTAATTCACGAATTAAAAAGACGTGGATTAGAGAAAGGTATTGCCTCTCTATGCGTTGGAGGCGGTATTGGAGTAGCTTTATTTATAGAAGCATTATAAAAAAGAGGCAGCGATTGCTGCCTCTTTTTTTATGACTCAAATAAGTGATGAAATAATCGATCGCGATTTTCAAAGAAAAGTTTTGTTGTTTGGTAATGCTCCGTTTCTTCTAATGTCGATTCGTGAATCCCCTCTTGAGTTAAAGAGTATATAGTAGATTCAGGATAAGCCATTAAAATGGGAGAATGCGTCGCGATAACAAATTGTGAACCTTGTTCAGCTAGTTCGTGC
The DNA here is from genome assembly GCF_025809295.1 of Bacillus sp. 41-22. Classification (NCBI taxonomy): domain Bacteria; kingdom Bacillati; phylum Bacillota; class Bacilli; order Caryophanales; family Bacillaceae; genus Bacillus; species Bacillus sp. 41-22. The sequence continues at coordinate 3,905,396 of NZ_CP084035.1, read as the reverse complement.
ATGCGAATGAGCATTGAAAGTTGTCTCATCGGGGATAAAGCTGCCTCAGGCTCATCTAAAATGTATAAACCTTGTCCTGAAAAACGATTCATAAATAATGAGAAGAATGATTCGCCGTGTGATTGTTCGTGAAGTGAAACGCCGCCGTAAGATTTTATAGCATCTATTTCATCGATATAAGAAGCAACGTTATAAAATGATTCAGCGCGAAGAAAGAAACCGTCGTTTGGTGTATTGAAACTTTTTGAAATTCGAAGGTATTCATGTAAAGATGAATGGGAATCGTTTGTGCTAAATCGGAAATTTTTTGTTCCACCTTCTGCATTAAAACCTAAAGCCACTGCAATTCCTTCGAGTAATGTTGATTTACCTGTTCCATTCTCTCCAATAATGAATGTTACATTTGGGTGGAAAGCTAGTGATTGTAAAGTTCGAATAGCGGGTAGACAGTAAGGGTATGCGGAAAAGCTAGGGATATTTTCTTTTTTTAATGTGACATTTTTTAAAAAGGGTACGTCAATCAATATATAAACCTCAATTCATAACGGATTTTGATTCTAAAAAAGCGGCAAATACTAATGTAAGACAACTTGCTAATAGTATTATATATTGAAGTGCGCCAAAACCGAGACCTTCCCAGCCGAAAGCCATTCTCTTTCCTATAAAAATGATAAGAACGTTCATAAATCCATATATATTTTATAATTTTGTAGTACTTCCATATAAAGAATCCGATGTATGTACTTAAAAACAATATAAACAAAACAAGAAAAAAGACAAGTGTTAATGACACGTGAACACTTCCTTATTTTCTGAATATTTTATGTGGATTATAACACGTAAACTATCATATTCCAATGTGAAAATAAACATTGCATCAAGATTAATTCTCTCGTTATGATAGATGGTATTCTATTAGAAATATGAAGAGGAGTATTAATATGCCGTTTACATTCGCACATCCAGCAGCTGTTCTCCCTTTTGCTAAGAAACATTCTAGTTATATTTCGGTGACGGCTCTTATATTGGGTAGTATGGCACCTGATTTTGAATATTTTTTATATTTTAGGCCATACGGTATTATTGGCCATACATGGGTTGGTTTCTTCTATTTGAATTTACCACTCGTTTTTTTATTAGCATATGCATATCATTTTATTTTAAAAGGACCATTTATAACACATTTACCTAAGCCTTTTGCTAGTTACTATAAATATGTAGTAGATGCGAAGTGGGGGCTGTATACTTGGAAGGATTTTTTTGTATTTTGCTATTCTGCTTTATTCGGTATGGTGACGCATGTCGTTTGGGATGCTTTTACTCATAAGACAGGCTATTTTGTTATGGAAATGCCGCTGTTACAGCAAGAAGTATATAGTATTCCAATTTATAAATTTTCACAGCATGGGAGTACATGTTTTGGTCTACTATTACTAATATATGTACTATGGAAATATAGGAGGGAAACTGATCAAGATACTAGTTTAACTGCGGAAAAAAAGAAATATTGGGCTTCATCTATCGTTGTGGCGGCCATTATATTTATCGTTCACGCGTTATTAGACCCCTATTTTCATATTTTCCAAATAGGAGGTATAATAGTATCTGGACTGACAAGTTCGTTTTGTGGACTTCTTATTGTTTCTATAGTTTACAAATCAAGGGACTAATTTATATTAATGAATGATAGTGTTAGGAGAAATTAAATGATGAAAGCATGGAAAAGTATTTTTGTTTTATGCAGTTTTCTTCTTATGTTAAGTGGTTGCTTCCAGCAAGAAGAAAAGAAGGCAGAACCTAAAAAGAAAGAATCTATTCCAGAAACAAAAGAGTATGGTGGGCGTGAGCTTAAAAAAGTAGGACAAAAAGTGAAAGAAAAAGGGTGGGGGACATTTGAATTAGAACAGATTCATTCTGTGAATCAGACATTTGAAGTAGCCCCAATGAAAATTCACGTACAAGATGTTAAAGTTATCTCATTATCACAAATGAGCAAAGAGGCAAAAAATACATTGAAAGTGTATACTGCATTAACTCCTGAAGAAGTAAAGCGTAGATTGGGAGATAAAGTGAGTCAAGAAGATGCTGAATTATATGCATCGTTAAGTGGAACAGAGATTAGCGATACGATTCGGTATGTTGAAATTACATATAAGGTAGAGAATAGTGGAGATAAGAACATGCAATTTTTCTCTATGAATGGTGTTGCTATAAATGACAAACAACATTTTAATGTAGCGACTCAAAACTTTTTATATGATGAAGATACGCTCGTTGGTACAAAGAGTGTTTCAAGGGAAGATTATAGGCCTGGTGAGACACGAGAAGGAATTATCGGTTTAATACTTGATGATGGAAAAGAAAAAGTAAAGGATATTAAGTTTACGACAGATGATTTAGCAGCAGGAGACACAAATGAAGCTGTTAAAGAACCGCAAACTTTTAATATTTCACTCTCTAAATAAAGTGTCTTTATAATAATTTAAGCAAAAACAGTCAGCATAAAAAGTTATGCTGACTGTTTTTTTAGCTCTTTCACATATGAATCTACACTTTGAAAAGGCACTGTAATTTTAAAAGCATCTTTTTGCTCGTTAAATTGTTTTTCATTATAAGGACCAAATCGTTTATTATGCTTTACATCGATAATCCAATAATGTTCAATTTTTTTATTTGTAATTGCTGCGTCAGGATTGTTTGGATCTGATTTTTCCTCAATTTGCTTTGTGATAATGTATTTATCGTCCCAAGCAATTTCTGTAATTTTTGCAGGGATGTATTGTGTAGCATATACAGCATCCTGCGATGGGAAAAGTTCAAATGCATCTCCAGAAGTATGTATGAGTTCATATTCATCGTTAATTGTATAGGTTAAATGGTTTGTATTGCCTGTGCAACCTGTTAATAAGAGTGCGGCAAATAGGATTATCCATCTTTTCAATATGGGAACCTCCTTTATAATGCTGTTGTAACACATTGTACAAGAAAAGTAAGCGAAACGCCAGTTTACAATGTTTTTTAGAAGTGGTACGATGAAACGGGTAAAGAAGGATATGAAGGAGTCGACACAAAATGAAGTTAAAGATGCATCGTCCAGCGCTTGTAATGAATCGCATAGGTGCTTCCCTTATTGACATGTTTTTAATCTCGGTTACGTACGGTGCAGTAGTAGCTATTATTACAGGAAACTATAGTGCTATTTTTAATCGTTTTAATATAAGTTTAGGTGACTATAGATATGACCTTACACTTGTTTTCGTATTAATGGCTATAAATTTTATTCTGTTACCTTTTCTTTGGAACGGTTCTACACTTGGTAAAAAGGTAACAAGAACAAAAATAATCTCGTTAACAAGTGAAAAACTAACGTTACAAACATTAATAATACGATTTTTGGTATTATTATTACCAAGCATATTATTACTTGGAGTTCCATTAATATGCAATGTATATATGATGTTATTCCGCAAAGATAATTGTGGCTTCCATGATTTAATTGCAAAGACAAAAGTGATGAGTCTTGTATAATTAATATTTAGAGTATACGTGCTACTAATGAAATAAGACTTTTTATTGTTTGTATATAAAAAGTCTTATTTTTAATTTCATGAAAAATTCCATAAATGGAATTGATATAGGGCGGATATTTCCTATATAATACCCTCCATATTATTGATGGATGTTTAAAGAAGCTGTAGCTAATTCAAACATCCTATTTTCGTTTTGAATAGATTGAAAATTGAGAGAATTATATAATGGGTATAAATAATATCGTTATATAACAAAGGGGGATTTGGAATGACTGGAGGTAGCTTAATATTTTGGGGAATTCTTATTTTTATTGGTTTAACCTTCGATCAATATAATAGTAAGAAAAAAAAAGAAACAAAAAAGTAATCGCTTACAAGCTGTAGAGTGAACTTTTCCTGCTTGCAGACTAATCTAATAAAGGAGTATACTGAATGACGGTAAGACTTATAGAAGGGGTAATGAAAATGAAGCTTGCAGGAAAGGTTGCCATTGTAACTGGTGGTGGCATCGGTATTGGACGTAGTACAGCTCTTTTGTTGGCTAAGCAAGGCGCAAAAGTAATTGTGACGGACATTGATCAAGAAAGTGGACAAGCAACAGCTGAGGAAATTACGGATTTAGGCGGAGAAGCACTTTTTGTATCCTACGATATGGGGAAACAAGGAGATTGGCAACGTGTTATTAGTTTTGCTATGGAGGCATACAGTCGTATTGATATGCTTTTTCAAAATGCTGGTCTATATAAAATAGATTCTATTTTTTCTCGCCAACAAGAGAACGATTCCAATGTACTTTGTATTAATGACGTTTGGATAGAGATAAAACAATTAACGTCATCTTTTATGAAACAGCAAGAAGAAGTGGTGCTTAGTGATTTACCTGTTTTTGGTATTATTAGCACGAGAGGACAATCATTTCATACAATAGAAGCCCTAGTATAATAATGGAAAACCGCCCCCAGTATATATGTGGACGGTTTTTTTGTATGTTCTATTATAGAACTTTATTTTTTAACGAATACGTTGTTCGGTTTGGCTATCAAAGAAATGTGCTTTATTCATATCAAAAGCAAGTTTAATTTGGTCACCAGGTGAAAAAGTATGTCTTGCATCAACACGTGCTGCAAAATCTTGATTTCCAAGTTTCATATATAAAATGGATTCAGCCCCTAACAACTCTGCAACTTCAATTTTTGTTGTGAAAGTAGTAGATTGTGAAGCTTCTAAAAATAATAGTTCATCATGAATATCTTCTGGACGAATACCTAAAACAATTTCTTTATTTACATAGCCTTGTTCGCGTAATAACTTCATTTTTCCTTCAGATACTTTAAACTTTAGTGAACTGTCTATAACGAAATCGGTTTCAGTTAATTTTCCACGGAAGAAATTCATTGCGGGTGAGCCGATAAAACCACCAACGAAAATATTTTCAGGTGTTTCATATACTTCTTTTGGAGTTCCAATTTGTTGGATTTTGCCGTCTTTCATAACAACAAGGCGTGAAGCCATTGTCATTGCCTCAGTTTGATCATGTGTTACATAAATTGTCGTTGTGCCAAGGCGGTGGTGTAATTTAGAAATTTCTGATCGCATTGCAACACGTAGTTTAGCGTCTAAGTTTGATAATGGTTCATCCATTAAGAAGACTTTTGCGTCTCGAACAATTGCTCTACCTAATGCAACACGTTGACGTTGTCCACCGGATAAAGCTTTCGGTTTTCTATCTAAATATTGTTCAAGCCCTAAAATTTGAGCTGCATGTTTCACTCGACGGTCGATTTCATCTTTCGGTATTTTTCGAAGTTTTAATCCAAATGCCATATTATCATACACACTCATATGTGGATAAAGAGCGTAGTTTTGGAAGACCATTGCGATATCTCGATCTTTTGGAGGAACATCGTTCATTAGCTTACCATCAATTGAAAATTCTCCTTTTGAAATATCTTCAAGTCCAGCTACCATTCGTAGTGTTGTAGATTTTCCGCATCCAGAAGGACCAACGAATACGATAAATTCTTTATCTTGAATGTGTAAGTTAAAATCTGTTACGGCTGTTACGTTATTATCATATATTTTATAAATATTTTCTAATTTAAGTTCTGCCATGATATTTCCCCCTAGAAAGTTTATGCAAACGTTTTCTTTGAATTTATTATAAACGAATAGATTCAAAAAAGAAATAAAAACACTATAAAAAAATAAAACGTTTTCATTATCCCTATGAATATATAATAAGTTCCACATGTTTTATTAGAAAAAGAAAATAAATATTGTAAGCGCTATTTTAAATTTGGATAGAATCTGTTATCATTCAGTAATGAAAACGTTTGCGCCTTGAAAAAAAGAAAAAAGAATCAATAGTATAGATGAAATGGGGTAGCATAATGGGAAAACAATGGTGGAAAGAAAGTGTAGTATATCAAATTTATCCTCGTAGTTTTATGGATAGTAATGGTGATGGTATAGGTGATCTTCGTGGTATTCTTGCGAAGCTAGACTACTTAAAAGAATTAGGTATTGATGTAATTTGGTTATCACCAGTCTATGAATCTCCAAACGATGATAATGGTTACGATATAAGTGATTATTGTAAAATTATGAACGAGTTCGGAACAATGGAAGATTGGGATGAACTATTACATGAAATGCATAAACGTAATATGAAACTTATGATGGACTTAGTTGTTAATCATACTTCAGATGAACATAATTGGTTTATTGAATCATGTAAATCGAAAGATAATAAATATAGAGACTATTATATATGGCGCCCTGGAAAAGAAGGGAAAGAGCCGAATAACTGGGGAGCAGCATTTAGTGGATCTGCATGGCAATATGATGAAATGACAGATGAATATTATTTGCATCTGTTTTCTAAAAAACAGCCAGATTTAAACTGGGATAATGAAAAGGTAAGACAAGATGTTTATGACATGATGAAGTTTTGGTTAGAAAAAGGAATTGATGGGTTCCGTATGGATGTTATTAATTTTATTTCTAAAGAAGATGGCTTACCATCTGTTGAAACGGATGAAGAAGGATATGTTTCAGGGCATAAACATTTTATGAACGGTCCGAATATTCATAAGTATTTGCATGAAATGAATGAAGACGTATTGTCTCAGTATGACATTATGACGGTTGGGGAAATGCCTGGTGTAACGACAGAAGAGGCTAAATTGTATACAGGGGAAGCTAGAAAAGAACTGCAAATGGTATTCCAATTTGAACATATGGATTTAGATTCCGGAGAAGGCGGGAAATGGGATGTAAAACGATGCTCACTTCTTACTTTGAAACAAAATTTAACAAAGTGGCAAAAAGCATTAGAACAAACAGGATGGAATAGCCTTTATTGGAATAACCATGACCAGCCTCGCGTTGTATCTCGTTTTGGTAATGATGGAGCTTATCATACTGAATCAGCAAAAATGTTAGCGACAGTACTTCATATGATGAAAGGGACACCATATATTTATCAAGGAGAAGAAATCGGAATGACCAATGTTCGATTTGAATCAATTGATGAATACCGAGATATTGAAACACTAAATATGTATAAAGAAAAAGTTATAGAGCGCGGCGAAGATATAGATAAAGTGATGCAGTCTATATATATAAAGGGCCGAGATAATGCTAGAACTCCGATGCAGTGGGATGATAGAGAACATGCTGGATTCACAACGGGTGAGCCTTGGATTGCGGTAAATCCTAACTACAAAGAGATTAATGTGAAACAGGCAATCCAAGATGAAGAATCAATTTTTTATTACTATAAAAAATTGATTGAATTACGTAAAAACAATGAAATAGTTGTGTATGGAACATATGATTTAATATTAGAAAATAACCCTTCTATTTTTGCTTATGTAAGAACATATGGAGAAGAAAAGCTTCTGGTGATTGCAAACTTTACTGCAGATGAATGTGTATTTGAATTGCCTGAGGACATTATTTATAGTGAAGCAGAGTTATTAATACATAATTATGATGTAGAAAATGTATTGATAGAAAACATTACATTACGACCGTATGAAGCAATGGTATTTAAATTGAAATAAGAAAAGCCTTATGCCACCCTGGCATAAGGCTTTTACTATTACCATTTTAAAATAGAGAATCCATACGGTGGAAGTGTAACTTGTAATACACTTGCTTCCGCTGAAAATTCTTCGTTTGTATAAATGTTAATTATTTTCTTCCTGGTAATATGAAGAGGGAGTGAAGTTGTAACTTCACTGTTAGTAGGATTTAAAACGAAAAAGATAGTTTCATCTTCATATGTTTTTGTATAAGAAATATAATTATGTTCATCATTTGCCTCAATGAATTGAAAAGTACCATTTCCTCCAAATGCTTTATGTTGTTTCCGTAATGAAATTAATGTTTGTATATGTGTAAATAAAAGAGTATCTTGTTCTTTTTCATCCCATATCATACATTTGCGGCAGTCAGGATCCATTCCACCATCCATACCGATTTCATCGCCGTAATAAATACAAGGAGAACCGATGAAAGAAAGGTGAAATACATAGAGTAACTTTAACTTATTTTTATCCCCGTTACATGTTGCTAAAATTCTAGGTGTGTCATGACTGTCTAATAAATGAAATGCCGCTTCATTTACATTCATAGAGTAGGAATGTAGAGAATCGGTAATTTGTTTCATAAATTCACTTGCATGAATGGATTCGTTAGCAAAGTAAGAAAGTAGAGCGTTTGTAACAGGATAGCTCATTACAGCATCAAATTGGTCACCTTGTAGCCATGGGAGTGCATCGTGCCAAATTTCACCTAAAATATATACTTCAGGATTTAATGCTTTTATTTCACTTCGGAATTCTCTCCAAAAACTGTGATCGACTTCATTTGCTACATCAAGGCGCCAACCGTCTATATTGAATTCTCTTACCCAATAACGCCCTACTTCAAGTAAATATTCTTTTACATCTGGGTGTGCTGTATTTAATTTAGGCATATACGGTGTAAATGCGAAAGTATCATAATTGGGAAGTGGCTCGGTTATAATTGGAAATTCATGAATATGGAACCAATCTTTATAGGCGGAATTTTCACCTTGTTCCAGCACGTCTTGAAATTTATCAAAGAAGTACCCGCTATGATTAAAAACAGCGTCGAGCATTACTTTTATACCATGTTTATGACACTCCTGAACGAGTTCTTTGAAAGTTTCTTTCGTCCCAAATTGTGGATCGATTTCCATGTAATCAATTGTGTCATATTTATGATTCGAATGAGCTTTGAAAATAGGAGTGAAATATATTCCGGAAATTCCAAGCTTCACAAGGTAATCAAGGTTTTGAATAATACCAGCAAAATCTCCGCCGAAAAAATTAGTTGGAGTTGGTTCGGTACTTCCCCAAGGGAGGGTGTTTGCTGGATTTAATGTGTTATCCCCGTTAGCGAATCGTTCCGGGAAAATTTGATACCATACTGTGTCTTTAATCCAGGATGGTGCCCTGAAAACGTCTTTTGCATGAACAAATGGAAAGCAGAAAAAGTTACCGACATCGTCATTTGGGATATTAGAAAAAAATCCTCGTTCTGTATAAATAAAAGTTTCTACGTCGTTTTTTAATTCGAATCCATAACGTAAGCGTTTAAATTTTGGTTTGATTGAAACGGACCAATAATCAAATAACTCAGTAGATCCAGTTTTTTTCATCGGTGTACTCGCTGTAATCCATTTCCCGTCCTGCCATTCGTACGGGTCACCGTAGATGAGAGCGGCGTTGTGAACATCATCTCTTTTTGTGTGTATTCGGATGTGAATTGTTTTTTCGTCGTAAGCGTATGCATAATTATCTTTTGGCCTATGATAGATCGCTTCTTTAAGCATATAGAAAATCCCCCTTTAATATCTCTATACATATAGTTCCCTTAAACGAAATAATAAAGATTATGTTGCAAACGATTGCCTTCCACATAACTTTAATATTGCTTATAAGAGTAGTATTCATTTTATGTAAAGTCAATGAATAAAGAGTATGATAAGATTATTTTGAAAATTAATATTTGCAAAATGAATAAAAGGATGTATAATGATAGACAAATAGCGCAAACGTTTTCATAGATTTAGATATTGTTTGCGCTTCTATTAAACAATCAAATGCAAACGTTTTCAATTAAAGAGGTACATAGACAATTTAGGGAGGTTTTTGGGATGAAGAAAGCATTATCACTATTAACGATTTCAGCATTGTCAATTGGCATGTTATCTGCATGTGGACCGAAAGATTCAGGAAAAAAAGAGGAAAGTAAAGCGAAGAAAGACTATGATCTTCTCGTTTGGGAAGATGATAAAAAAGGTGTTGGTTTAGAACCAGCAGTGAAAAGCTTTGAGGAAAAATATAAAGTAAAAGTAAAAGTTGTTGAAATGCAAATGACAGATCAAGTGAAAAAGTTACGTCTTGATGGACCAGCGGGGACGGGACCAGATGTTGTAACATTGCCACACGATCAAATCGGAAATGCAGTAACAGAAGGCTTAATTTCTGAAGTAAAAGCAGATGATGCTGTGAAGAGTAAATTTACTGACTTATCAATAAAGGCACAAACATACAACGGGAAATTATATGGTTTACCAAAAGCAATTGAAACACCAATTTTTATTTACAATAAAAAATTAATGCAAAAAGCTCCAGAAACGATGGACGAGCTATTTAACTTCTCAAAAGACTTTACGAAGGATGGCAAGTACGGATTTTTAACATTAGGAGATAACTTCTACTTTGCTAACGCGTTTATGGCAGGTATGGGCGGATATGTATTTGGTGAGAAAGACGGAAAGCCAAATGCAAGTGATGTTGGATTAAATAATAGCGGAGCAGTACAAGGTGCTGAATATCTTCAAAAATGGTACAAAGAAAAGTTATTCCCGAAAGGTATTATCGGTGAATCTGGTGGACCTGCTGCTGACGGATTATTCAATGAAGGAAAAGCAGCATCTATTATGAATGGACCGTGGGCGTTCCAAGCGATGGAAAAGAACGGAATTGATTATGGTGTTGCTCCAATGCCGAAATTACCAAATGGTCAACCGATGAAAACATTTGTTGGGGTAAAAGGATGGCATGTAACAAGTTTCTCTAAACAAAATGATTTAGCTACAAAGTTCACTGAGTGGGTAACAAATGAAGAAAATGCAAAAATTCGATTTGAGAAGACAAAAGAGATTCCTCCAGTAAAATCAGTAATGGAAGATCCAATTATTAAAGATAATGAAGCTGCAAAAGCAGTTGCAACTCAATCAGAAAATGGAATTCCAATGCCGAATATTCCAGAAATGCAAGAAGTATGGAAACCAGCTGGAGACGCTCTTCAGTTAGTTGTTACAGAAAAAGAGGCACCAAAATCCGCGCTTGATAGTGCAGTGAAACAAATTAAAGGAAATATTGAGGCAAATCATAGTAAGAAAAAATAAGGTGAAATTCGTGCCTCTAATAGGAGAGGCACGAATTCTCTCCCTTCCAAGTAGGAAGAAAAAAGGGGGAAAGAACATGCAAACATCTATGGAACCAATGAAAGATATGAATGGTTCGAAACATAGGAAAATGGCGACCATGTTATCTATTATTCCAGGCATGGGCCAAATATATAATAAACAATTTGTAAAAGGTCTTATTTTTCTAGTATTAACAGGTTCATTTATTGTAGCATTTGCTGATTTGTTAAATATGGGATTATGGGGAATTGTAACGCTCGGTACAGAAGTTCCACGTGACCATTCTGTCTTTCTATTAGTAGAAGGGATTTTGGCACTTATCGTCATAGTGTTTGGACTCGGAATATATGGATTTAACTTATATGATGCATACCAAAATGGGAAGAAACGTGATATAGGAACACCATTAAACTCAGTAAAAGAGCAATACCGTAACTTATTAGATCAAGGTTTTCCATATTTAATGGTTTCACCAGGATTTCTATTACTAATCTTTGTAGTTGTATTTCCAATCATTTTTGTAATCTTAATTGGATTTACGAACTATGACTTATATCACTCTCCTCCAGCTAAATTAGTAGATTGGGTGGGCTTTAAAAACTTTATTGATATTTTCACATTACCAATGTGGAGAGAGACATTTTTAAGTGTATTTTCTTGGACTGTCATTTGGACATTTGTTGCAACAACATTACAAGTTGCACTTGGTATTTTCTTAGCGATTATCGTAAATCAGCCTGGTATTAAAGGTAAGGCAATTATTCGAACAATCTTCATTTTACCGTGGGCTGTTCCAGCATTCGTATCTATTCTTGTCTTCTCGGGTATGTTTAATGAAACATTTGGAGCAATTAATAATCAAGTATTAGCTTTATTCGGGATTGAAAAGATTGCTTGGATGACAGATCCGTTTTGGGCGAAGATTGCTTTAATTATGATCCAAACGTGGCTCGGTTTCCCATTCGTATTTGCAATGACAACAGGTATATTGCAATCGATTCCAGGAGAATTATATGAAGCGGCTACAGTAGATGGAGCAACTGCTTGGCAACAGTTCCGCAAAATTACATTGCCACTTGTTTTATACGCAACAGCACCAATTTTAATTACACAATATACGTTTAACTTTAATAACTTTAGTATCATTTATCTATTTAACGGCGGAGGTCCTGCTGTAGCGGGGCAAGATGCAGGTGGAACGGATATTTTAATTTCATGGATTTATAAGTTAACGATGACTTCAGCGCAGTACGGAAAAGCAGCAGCTCTTACAATGATTTTATCGTTAATCGTTATTACAGTTGCGTTATGGCAATTTAAGAGAACAAAATCATTCCAAGAAGAGGATATGATGTAAATGAATATTAAACGACAAAAGATGTTACGTCTTTCATTAAGTTATTTGGTTATCTTCATAATGTGTGCGATTATTTTCTATCCATTACTATGGATTATTGGTTCATCGTTTAATCCAGGAGATAGTTTGTCTGGTTCTAGCATTATTCCAAAAAATGCTACGTTAGATCATTATCGTAAGCTACTTGATCTTGATTCAAGTAATTACTTACTTTGGTATAAAAATACGTTAAAAGTTAGTGTTATGACGATGATTTTTTCGGTGTTAGCAATTAGCTTTACTGCTTATGCATTTTCGAGATATCGTTTTGTCGGAAGAAAAAATGGTTTATTAACATTTTTAATTCTACAAATGATTCCGAACTTTGCAGCGTTAATCGCACTATATGTATTAGCGCAGTTAACAGGATTAATTGATACACATCTTGCATTAATTTTAATTTATGTAGGTGGAGCAATTCCAATGAATACTTGGCTTATGAAAGGGTATTTTGATACGATTCCGAAAGAGTTGGATGAGTCAGCCCGCATGGATGGAGCAGGACACTTCCGTATTTTTTGGCAAATCATTATGCCGCTTGCAAAGCCAATCGTAGCGGTTGTAGCATTATTCACTTTCATCGGTCCATTTACAGATTTCATTTTAGCAAGTATTATTTTACGCACGCCGGAAAATTACACTTTAGCAGTTGGACTCTATGAAATGGTAGCGAAGAAATTTGGTAATGAATTTACGACGTTTGCGGCTGGTTCCGTATTAATTGCAATCCCGATTTCGATTTTATTCTTATCACTACAAAAATACTTTATTTCTGGTTTAACAGCTGGAGGTACGAAAGGATGAGAAATGGGACATTATGTCCCATTTTTCTTTTCATCTCTCTATAAAAAAATTATAGAGAGATGAAAAGAGATTTGACATCGCATATGAAAAGAAGTGAAATAAATAGTATATTATAGTATAGGAAAAAAGAGCTATATCCCTTACAATACATGGAGAGGGAGAATATGATAAGTTTTGCAAGATAGAATAAATAAATGACAGTTTATGACTTCTCCTATGACTTGCAACGGGTGCAAGATAAAATATATGAAAATGGCAGAGAAGTGAAAGGAGGGGATTTTTATGACAGTTACAATTAAAGATGTGGCGAAGAAGGCGAACGTAGCACCATCAACTGTTTCTCGTGTAATTGCTGATAATCCAAGTATAAGTGAAAAGACAAAGCGCCGTGTTCGAAAAGTAATGAGTGAATTAGGGTATCATCCAAATTTAAATGCAAGAAACCTTGCGAACCAAACGACGAAGACACTTGGTCTTGTTATGCCGAGTTCTGCAAGTAAAGCTTTTCAAAATCCATTTTTCCCAGAAGTTATAAGAGGAATTAGTTCATTTGCACATGTGGAAGGGTATGCGCTTTATATGTCGACTGGTGAAACGGAAGATGAAATTTTTAATGGTGTTGTAAAAATGGTACAAGGGCGTCAAATCGGTGGTATTATTCTTTTATATTCAAGAGAGAACGATCGGATTATTCAATACTTGCATGACCAAAACTTCCCGTTTGTTTTAATTGGAAAACCATATGATCGAAAAGATGAAATTACATATGTAGATAATGACAATTATACAGCTGCAAGAGAAGTAGCGGAATATTTGATTTCATTAGGCCATAAACAAATCGCATTCATCGGCGGTGGATCAGATTTACTTGTAACGAGAGATCGTTTGGCGGGGATGAGTGATGCTTTGAAACTAGCAGATATTCTATTGCCGAAAGAGTATATTTTACACTTTGATTTTTCAAGAGAGAGTGGTCAACAGGCTGTTGAGGAATTAATGGGACTAAAGCAACCACCGACGGCAATTATGGCAACGGATGATTTAATTGGACTTGGCGTGTTAAGTGCGCTTTCTAAAAAAGGATTTGTTGTACCGAAAGATGTTTCGATTGTAAGCTTTAACAATGCTTTATTATCAGAAATTGCTAGTCCACCACTTTCGACAGTTGATGTGAATATTTATCAATTAGGGTATGAAGCGGCAAAAGCTTTAGTTGATAAGGTGGAGCATTCTGAATCTACTTCAAAATGCATTATTATTCCGCATAAATTATTGAAGCGTCAAACTTGTGATCATTATGCAACAAAAAGCTAAGAGTTTAACTCTTAGCTTTTTTCTTTAGAAAGGCTTCTAAACGGTCACAGCCTTCTTTTAAAGTTTCAATACTGTAAGCATAGGAAAGGCGAAGGTAGCCTTCACCGTATTCGGAAAATGCGGTTCCAGGAACAACGGCTAGCCCAGCCTCTTTTACAAGATCAAGTGCAAAATCAAATGATGAAGATGTTAAATGTCCAACATATGGGAATAAATAAAATGCACCTGTTGGCTTCTCAACCGTTAAACCCATTTGAATGAGTCTATTATATACGTAATCACAGCGTTTTTTGTATTGATAGCGCATCATCTTCGGGGCATCTTTAGCAGCTGTTAAAGCTTCGATTGCAGCATACTGAGCGATTGAAGTAGCGCATGTAACATTGTATTGATGAACTTTTAATATGTGTTTTGCTAAATATTCTGGAGCAAATAAAAGTCCGATACGCCAGCCGGTCATAGAATGTGATTTTGATAAGCCGTTAATGACAATCGTCTTATCACGCATTTCTGGGAAATGAGCGATAGATGTGTGTTTTTCTTCATATACAAGTTCACTATAAATTTCATCAGAAAGAACGAAAATATTTTTATCTTTTAAGACAGATACAATATCTTCTAATTCTTCTTTTGATAAGGTAACACCAGTTGGATTAGAAGGATACGGTAAAACGACGCATCTTGTTCGTTCTGTAATTGCATGTTGCAATGCTTCAGCTGTTAAACGAAATCCAGTTTCGCGAACATCTATAAAAATAGGAGTTGCACCACATAGTCGAATAATCGGCTCGTAACCAGGGTAAATAGGAGCAGGTAAAATTACTTCCGTTCCTGGTTCTAAAATAGTTCGGAATGCAACATCGATCGCTTCACTAGCACCGATTGTAACAATGGTTTCGTTTTCAGGTGAATAATGTAAATTGTAGTTGTCCTTTACAAAGTTACAAGCTGCCTTGCGTAATTCTAGTAAACCAGCGTTATGTGTATAGCTTGTATAATTTTCTGTAATGGCCCGTTTAGCTGCTTCTTTTACTAGAGAAGGTGTAGGGAAATCGGGTTGCCCAATTGTTAAAGAGATAAGATTATCATAGTTTTGAATCATATTAGAGAACTGACGGATTCCAGAAATTTGGATGTCCTTCACTCTAGGATTAATGAATTGTTCCATTGTATCTCCCTTTCTTCCGTTTGAAAATTAAGTTCATTTTATCATATTTTCAACTATTACGCTTTGTTTATAAAATTTCCCCCGCTATTTGTGAAAGATAAGAATCGTATCTTAAAATTCAGTGGAAGTAAGAAATTATGTGAGGGTTCAAATGTCTATAAGAGTATAAGCTGTGTGAGTTAATTAAAGTTTCACTTAAGCATAAACACAAAAAAAGCCGCTGCAAGCGACTTTTTAATAACCGTATTCCCAATCTATTTCATCTTCGTTCCAAAGTACGGAAGATACTTTGCCAAGATGGACAACGGATTCATTTACAGCACATGTACAGTCTTCGTCCCCTGCTTTATGTTGCAATTCTTCGTATACTGATTTTTCAACGTTTTCTAGCACAACCAAATTTTCTTCTTTTAAAACAAGCGTAGTACCCGCCATATTTATCTTCCTCCTACTAAAGTAATGATCACTTATTTGTAAACATAGATAGTATGGATTATATGCTGTATTTTGCGATAGTTGTCCGTCTAGTGAAGTGTTTTTTATTTTCTTTGTAATCCGTATTCATTGTATACTGCACGAAGGAAATTTGGTACAGGGTTTACAATCATTTCGGAAATTTGTAACATTTATTATTAGTTGTTAACAAATAATTAACAAAGATGTTAAGAAAAATCAAAATTTTGAAACAAATAGACTTATAAAATGATATAATCATATCAAAATACATATAGGGGATGAGAGGCTATGGAGCTGATTCGTGATTTAATGATCCAAATTGCCATCATTATTTTACCACTATTTTTATATGAAGCGATTCGTTTAAATCGTTATCAAGGAATGCTTCCGAAGCCTAATCGCTACTTTATTATGTTTTTATCTAGCGTTACACTCGTTCTCTCCATGACATACTCTATTTGTTTTGGTACCGTTTGCGGATACAATTTTCATCCAGTCCCAATTGTTAGTGGTTTTTTATATGGTGGGATTGTTGGGCTCATCCCTGCCATTATTTATGTTGCATATGAATGGATTTTTAAGGGGCTTAGTTGGTTGCCTATGGTAGAAGTTATATTTCTTTCGATAATTCCATTATTTTTGTCAAAGAAATGGTCTCTTTTTTCAAGAGATAAGAAGCTAATATTAGCTTTTATGATTGCATCATTTTATGTTCTTGTTTCATTAGTAGTCGGGATGTTGAATGTCCTTTTAGAAACAGGTTTTACACCGTACATATCTAATCTATATAGTGGGTATATATTTGCATCACTTATTATGGTTATGACAATGGTATTTCAAGTGTATTTGACTGAGTATTTAAACGAAAATGCATTATTGCGTACAGAAATGCAAAAATCAGAAAAACTTAATATTGTAAGTGAGTTAGCTGCAAGTGTTGCACATGAAGTTCGAAACCCTCTCACTGTTGTACGAGGGTTTATTCAATTGCTAGAGAGTACGGAAGACGTAAAAAACAAAGATTATATGCGTCTCGTATTAGCTGAACTGGATCGTGCTGAACAGATTATTTCAGATTATTTAAATTTAGCAAGGCCTCAAATTGAAAAAAAAGAACATATTTGTTTATCAGCACAATTAATTGAAATGACAACTCTTATGTCATCATTTGCAGCGATGCAGGGCGTTTATTTGCAAGTTGAGATTTCTGAGAGCCTTTATACTATCGGCGATAAGACGAAATTGAAGCAAGCTATTATGAATGTTGTTAAAAACGGTATTGAAGCAATTCAAGGAAACAAAGGGTATTTAAAAGTAACAGCTATTCAAAAAGATGAATTGATAATAATAAGAGTTAAAGATAGTGGTGTTGGAATGACAAAAGAACAGTTAGTAAGGCTTGGACAACCGTATTATTCTTTAAAAGAAAAAGGAACAGGATTAGGCCTTATGGTAACATTTAGTATTTTACAAGCGCATAATGGCACATTGGAATATAAAAGTGAAAGCGGAAAAGGAACTGAAGCTATTATTATATTGCCAGCTGTACGATATAAGGAATAAAAGTTACCGATAGAAGGTAACTTTTTATTTTATCGTGCATTAGAAAAAGATACAAAATTTCATTCATTTATTTTTTCTTGTTTTGTTCGAACGAATAAACTTTTAAATGATTGAAAGAAGCTTTGCTCTTTTGAGGCGGCGACTAATCTTTTTGTTTCTTGAATTTCGCGAATAACTTGCATAAGTTGTGTATCACGGTTGCTATCTTTATTGTAAATTTGATTGACAAGTTTATTCATTTTTTCTTCTTGTTTGGATTCTCGCTTATACATATGATTCATTAATAAGTCCATCTTTTCTTTTTGGAGTGCATCTGTTTGAGCGGCGTGAACAACTAGATCTTGTAACATTTTTTCTTGTGAGCCTTCTTTTACATAAACTTGTTGCATTAGTTCATCTAATTTCTCGTCTTTTAAACGATTTTGTGTAATGAGAGTAGAGTTTTGATGAATAATTGCTTCATTTAATTGAGCAAGCATTTCAAGTTTTAGCATGAACTCCTCAAAGTTACGCCCATCTTCTTTTGGTTGCACTTCTTGCTTATCTTGAATAACAGGTACAGGTGGGGCCTCTTTTTCTTTTAAAATAATAGGTATTGTTTCTGAAATGTCCTCTTGTAATGTAGCAGCTCTTTCATGTATAGATTTCAATAGTTTTAAATCATCCAATTTATAAATACGAGCATCAGCTGTTTTTGAAATGATATAACCGTGTTCCTCTAAGAGTTGGCTATATTTTCGGACTATATGTTTTGGGATACCTGTTTTATTTGTAACATCTTTCGTTTTATAAATAGCTTCCATGATAGTTCCTCCCCAAAAAGTATCGTATATATCATTTCAACCTTTTATGTGGACTTCCTTTGAAAAAGAATGTCGGAAGGTTATTAGTTTTCTACAGCATTAGTGAAAAGATGAAGAAAAATGAATGTTTTTGGCGGAATGGAGAGGAAGAGCTAAAATAATGTCTGAAAACATACATAGAAGAAGTTTGTTATAATAACTGAGGAAAAGAAATTGGTAGGAACACGGAGGTACACATGAAGCAATTTAAAGGTATTATCATTTCAATTATTGCAATTCTTTCTCTTTTGGTAGCGGTATATGAAGTACTTGTGCCAGAGGAGACAAGTACTAAAAAAACAACTACGTATGATCAAATTCTAGAGTTCCCGAAAGAACGATATCCAGAGACCGGGAAACATATAACGGATGCTATAAAAGAAGGACATTCGGAAATGTGTACAATTGATCGTAATGGTGCAGCGGATAGAAGGAAATTATCGTTAGCGCCATATCCGACGAAGAAAGGTTATGATCGTGATGAATGGCCGATGGCGATGTGTAAGGAAGGCGGAAAAGGAGCTCATATTGAATATATAAGTCCAGCAGATAACCGCGGTGCAGGTTCTTGGGTAGGGAATAAGCTAGACAAATATCCAGATGGTACGCGTGTGAAATTTGAAGTGAAATAGTAATTGGCATACATTTCATAGTGGAGAGAGGGATAGTTATGGAATTAACAATTTCATATTCGCAATTAATGATAATGAACTATGATGGTCAGCAGCCTTATGTAGATTGGACTCCTGAAGATTTTGAAAGAGGCTATGCTGAGGTGGATGGAGCTATTATTTTTGAAGCAATCTCTGACTATACTTGTGAAGTGGAAGTTACTTGTGGAAATCATATTGAGAAAGAAGAAGTGGTTAGAACGATATCAGTTCCTTTCACAGTGAAGAATGAAGAAGTATATATAACAAGTATTCTTTCTAATAAATATCATATTCCTATTCCGAACGGGGAATATATGATAGTCTTGCAGGCAACTCCTCTTGAAGAGCCATCAGACGATGAATTGTATAAAGTACAATACGACTTCTATTTTGAGAGTGTAGAATAAAAAAACGTGTTATCCTTTTTGAAGGATAACACGTTTTTTTATTATGCGTTTGTTTTTAGGAGAGAACGAGCGTCTTTTGCTGCCTGAACCATGTGCTCTAAAGCAGGTATAACTTCCTCAGTTCTTCGTGTTTTTAAACCACAGTCTGGATTAATCCAGAAATATTTAGGGTCACATACTTGTAAAGATTGTTCTACGATTGTGAACATTTCATCTTTACTTGGGACACGTGGGCTATGAATATCATATACCCCTAGACCAATTCCTTTTTCATATGTTGTATGCTTTAATGTATTAATAAATTCTCCATGACTTCTTGATGTTTCGATAGAAATAACATCTGCGTCTAACGCTCGAATTGCATCTACAATATCTTCGAAGTTACTATAACACATATGAGTATGAATTTGTGTTTCATTTTCTACAGAAGATGTTGCTAAAAGGAATGATTGAACTGCCCATGTAATGTATGCATCCCAATCTTTTTCTTTTAACGGCATACCTTCACGAAGTGCAGGTTCATCGACTTGGATTACTCTAATTCCGGAAGATTCAAGTAACTCAATTTCATGACGAAGTGCTAATGCAATTTGATATGAAACTTCTTTTCTTGAAATATCATTTCGAACGAATGACCAATTTAAAATAGTGACAGGTCCAGTTAGCATACCTTTTACTACTTTCTCTGTTAAGCTTTGTGCATATACAGTTTCTTTAATAGTCATTCCACTTATAAAGGCAACATCACCATAAATAACAGGTGGTTTTACGCAACGAGAACCGTATGATTGTACCCATCCGTTTTTAGTAAAGGAGAAACCAGCAAGTCTTTCTCCAAAATATTCCACCATGTCAGTTCTTTCGAATTCACCATGTACTAGTACATCAAGACCAATATCTTCTTGGTAACGAATCCACTTTGCAGTTTCTTTTTCAATGAATTGATTATATTGTTCATTTGTAATATCGCCGTTACGCCACTGTTTACGTGTTTGACGAACTTCAGATGTTTGCGGGAAGCTACCAATAGTTGTTGTTGGTAACAACGGTAATTGTAAAGCTACTTGCTGTAGTTCATATCGTTTTTCAAATGGAAGAGGACGTGAGAAATCATCTTCTTTAAGTGATGTACGTGCCACTTTTACATCTTCACGATTACGTGCAGCTGATGAGCGGATTGCATGATGTGCATTACGATATGTTGTTAAATCGCTACTGATGCTTTCTACACCTTTAGTAAGAGCAGAATGGATAAGGACTAGTTCTTCTAATTTTTGATTAGCAAATGCAAGTGCATCAAATAATTCACTTGTTAAGTGCGTTTCTTCCGTTTTATCAATTGGAGTATGCAATAAGCTACAAGAAGGTTGAACAATTAAACCTTTTGCTGTGATTTGATTTTGTAATGTTGTAAATAAAGAAAGTACATCATCAAGATCAGCTCTCCAAATGTTACGGCCATCTATACAACCGATAGCTAAAATTTTATCAGCTGGGAATCCGTATTTTGAAATAGCATTTACATTACCTTCTTTGCCATGAACAAAGTCTAATCCAATACCAGAAACAGGGAATGCAATAATTTCTTCATAGTTCTCTTCTACACTGTCAAAATATGTTTGTAGAAGAAGATTAGCATTTGGAACCTGTTTATGAATAGCTTCGTAAAGTTCTTTCGCTTGATTAATTTCATCTTTTGTTAAAGAGGCGAAGATTGGTTCGTCAACTTGAATAATTTGTGCTCCAGCTGCGTGTAATTCAGAGAATAATTGTACATAAGGTGCAACTAGCTCTTTTAAAATAGTGGCAAATTGCTCTTCGTTATAACCTTTTGCTAGTTTTAGGAATGTATAAGGGCCTAAAATAACTGGTTTTCCATCAACGCCTAACTCTTTTTTCGCTTCTTCATATAAACGAAGAGGACGATTGTCTTTTAAAGAGATTTGTAATCCTTCTTCATATTCAGGAACAATGTAATGATAGTTTGTGTTAAACCATTTTGTCATTTCAGAAGCAACGTGATCTTTAGAGCCGCGTGCCATTGCAAAATATACATCAAGGTAAGAGGTAAACTCTGAAAAACGTGACGGGATGAATCCTAACATGTAGGCCGTATCCAGAACGTGGTCATAATATGTAAAATCGCCAACTGGAATTAATTCAATTCCCTTTTCTTGCTGTACTTTGACGTGTTGAAGGCGAATTTCTTTCATTGTCGTTAAAAATTGTTCTTCATCAATTTTATTGGACCAAAAAGCTTCCAATGTTTTTTTCCACTCTCGTTGTAGTCCGATACGTGGATAACCTAAGTTACTTGTTTGAATTGCCATTTTAAATTCCTCCCTAATTGAAAGTAAGCATTTCCGTTTACTCGGAAATACCTATAACAAAAAGCATAAAGGCATAGAAAAATAAGCCTTCCTTTTTGTTCTTAACACCTCATCATCATCCGTGAGTCTATCAGTGTTGTTAAAATAGGCAGGTATCCTGACTTATGCTTCATATAATTTCTTTCACCTTCCCGTTTTCACAGTGGCACAAAAAAGAAATCTCAGCATTTACAGTGGCGGGACCGTGTTGGAGTTTCACCAAACTTCCCTTTTAAACACGAAGTGAAATATTCGTGTACCTATTTTCCTTTTGAAAGGAATTTAACAAGCGATATGATATTGAAACAAATTCTAACACAATTTTCGGAATTTTGTCCACTGTTTTAAAATAAGAAAATTCTAAAGTTTTTCATTTCTTTTTATTCGGAAAATTAAGTTTTTTTAATGTTTATTTATTATTAAAATGAGGGTGTTTTGAGTTGCGAGGAATAATTATAGTGTTAAGTTTTTCTAGAAGAGGAGGCACCTCTTTTAGAAAAACTTAATCATTATCTACACCTATTTCTGAAAGACGACCTGCAGTTGCATCTTGTAAGAGCGTGTTTAGCCAACGTAATTCAACATTAATATGCTCAATGACGCTTTGTAGAATATATAGTTGAGCACGAGGAACTAGTTGTTTATTATGATCGTATATCGTTTGCATTGTATGTAAATAGAGCATTGTATCATCTCTCTTTTTTTTCAAAATAGGAACTAGAGCTTGTTCGTCGCTAAAGTGAGCGAAAGAGAGCGCTGAATAAATAGGTTTATATATTTGGTTTTTCGCTTCAAATTGTTTTAATAATAAGGTGTGGAAAAGGGCTTTTCCTTCCTCTGTTATATGGAAGATTGTTTTATCTGGTCTATTCGTATCTCTAACAATATTGGTAATGCTAATCGCACCTTGTTTTTCTAATTGCTCGAAGGCGTAGTATAGCGATCCCTTGGCATATTTAATATAACAATCCATTTGTCTTTCTTTCATTATGTGCTGCACTTCATAGGGATGTTTATCTCCTTCGAGTAACAAGCCGAGAATGACTAACTTCATGCTCATGCTGTCTCAACTCCTGTATATAGAAACTTTATATATATTATAAACGGTATATCCTCTTTCATAAAGGGATATACCGTTTCGTTTTTCTATATTAGCTTACTTGTTTTTGTTTTTGCTTTGTTTTTGGTCCTGTTAAAAGACGTTCATTTCCCATAAGTAAAATACAAATTATACTTAGCGTAGCTGGGATAAGTGCCCAGAAAAATGTATTAGCAATAGATGTTGCAAGAGCCTCTTTAATTCCGCTCAGTACTTCAGGAGGTAGCTTTTCAGTAGCATTTGGTGATAATAAAAAGCTTGTGTCTCCACCTTTAGGAGCCATTTTTTCTAGTTCAGGAGGGAAGACTGCTTTTAATTTATCAGTGAAAACATGATTTTGAATCGTACCGAAAATCGTGACGCCAAGGGTCATTCCAAGTGAACGGAAGAATGAGTTCGTGGATGTAGCAGAACCGCGATCTCTCATTTCTAATTTGTGGATAGATGCCATACTTAAAACTGAGAAGGAGAATCCAACTCCAAGTCCAGCAAGCACCATAAACATTGTTACGAGTGTACGAGGTGTTTCCATAGTTAAAGTACTTAGTAAATAAATACCAAGAACGAAGAAAACTCCAGATACTGTCATGATGTTACGATAACTTGTTCGTGAAGCTAATTGTCCACCAGTTTGACTTCCGATTACAGATCCTACCATCATAGGTGTCAAAATTAACCCAGCATTTGAGGCTGAACCACCGAGAACACCTTGAACGAAGATTGGAATATAAACTGTACAGATGATAAAAGCTGCGCCATAGAAAAAGGCAACACCTTGGCTAGCTGCAAATAAAGGTTTTTTAAATAAATGGAAAGAAATAATAGGCTCGGTTGCGTTTCTTTCTACGAAGAAGAAAATAATAAGCAGAATAACAACAGTTGAAAATAAACCAATAATCACATTAGAGTCCCATGCATATTCTTTACCACCAAGTTCTAAAGCAAACATTAAGCAAACCATACTAATGACAAGCGTAATAGCACCAGCCCAGTCAATTTTTTGTTTTCGATATTCTAGAGACTCGCTATAGTATTTAGTAATGAAGAAGAAGGAAATAAGTCCTAACGGAATATTAATATAGAAGACCCAGTGCCAACTTATATAATCTGTAATGTAAGCACCTAATAAAGGTCCGAAAACACTAGATGTTCCGAAAACAGCACCAAATAGTCCGGTCATTTTTCCTCGTTTTTCAGGCGGGAATATATCATACATAATTGTAAATGCGATAGGCATAAGAGCGCCGCCACCAATTCCTTGAATGGCTCTATAAATACTTAGTTGTTCAATACTTGATGCTGTCCCGCAAAGTGCAGAACCAAATAAGAAGAGAATTAATCCGCCAATAAAAAAGCGTTTCCGTCCGTACATATCAGACAGCTTACCGAAAATAGGCATTCCGGCCATTGTTGCTACCATGTAGGCGGATGTGACCCAAACGAATTTGTCGAACCCTCCTAAGTCTCCGACAATCGTTGCCATCGCAGTTGCGACGATTGTGTTATCCATTGCTGCCATTAGAATACCAAGTAGTAAACCAGCAACAACAAATTTTGTTTTACTTGAATCGTTTTTTGATAGTTGTGCTTCCAAAAGTAGCCCTCCTTTAATAAAAATTAAACTAACTTAAGTTTTTTAGTGCAATGCATAAAAAAACTTTATGTACAGTTTGTATAGTTCCTCTTCATTTTATAAAAAATTGCACTGACATGATATAAAGGATGGAAATCATAAATTATATTATAGTCAAATTTGACTAAAAGGCAAATGTTTTCTACCGCCAAATTATTTTATCCCGCTTTAACTGCCCGCTAAAGCCCGATTGGTAAAAGCTAATAATCAGTGGGGGATGGACAAAACCCCCACTGATTAAAGTTTCACTTTATTATATTGACCAAAAGAGAGTAAGAATTTATTTTGTTATGTAGTCAAGGAAGGAAATTGTAAAAAAATATTTAATAAAGTATAACCTGTGTCAACCTATTAAAAATGGTTTTTTCTTTATATTGTCGAATAGGATAAAAGGAAAAGAAAAATTTAATATGATTTGTAACAAGCTAAATATTTTTTCTAAGTGTAGTTCATTGCATCGAGAGGCAGAATACAGTTGTATAGATGATATATCTGGAATGAGGTGAATATATTATGAAAATATGGAAACGAATTTCGGATCAAGGAAGGTATTCTATACCGTTACAGCCGGTTTTGTGGATTGATGGTTCTAAAAAGGACACGGAAGCATCCGATGTAGCAGTCACATTGCAAATCCGTAGTATGTATAAAGAAAAATTTTCGTATGAGATGATCTATGATGTTAATGACATACTAATTATTCGACTTGAAGTTGAAAATAAAGGCGTTGAAATGATTTCGCGAGTAGTTGTAAGTCATATGATTCGTGATTATTTCGCGTATATCCCAAACTCTTTAAAAGCAGATAAGGGAATAAGTGAGTTTTTATTTCAGCTTGTAAGGTGGCGAATCGATAATTTATCACCGAATGAAAAGGTAGAATTAATTTGTCAAATAAAAGCAAATAAAGATAAAGCTCCTCCCAATTCATTATTTCAGGCTACATATACATTTCAATATAAAGGTGTATCATATGGACCGCTACAAACAAATGAAGTGGTTGTCAGAAAATGATAAGAAGGAACCTGTGCGAAAGGTTCCTTCTTTAATGAAGATTGTGCTTCTTGAGTAATTTCTTTTGTTCCACTCCCTTTTTTCCAATATAGTTATTTTTGTATCCAAAATATAGAATGAATAGAAATGAAATAACATTTACTATAGCGTCAATTTGATCGTTTGTAATGAAGTTTATTCCGAAAGAGTTAAATAGTAATTTTAATGATAACAAAAAGCCAGCTAGTAAGCGCATAATATCTAATAGATTTTCTTTTTGAGGCATATAGGTCACTCCTTCCTAAAAACGATATATAGTATATATATGAAATAAAATAGAAAAGGTATACAAGCTTAAGTAGAAATGTACATTAAATATGTACATTTTTTATTTTATAGAAAAACATTATTGTTATAGAAACATATATTGGTATAAAAGGAGGAGAGTATGAAACATAAAGGGAAAATTAGTGGGTTATTACTTGGGAACACAGTTGCGGTTACAGAATGGATTGCACTTCAGGATGTAATTGCTAAGCTAGATTCGAGATCATTTTTAACCGTCTTTATTATTTATATATTGCAAATGATACTAAGCTATTATTTTGGACATTGGTACGATAAAAGAACGAATACGCGTGTAAATATTGAAGTAGGAGGAATGACGAATAACGATTTTGTCGTTGATTTTTTTGGAAAAGTAGCTGCTTTATCAGAAAGAGATTCTCGTAATATTACAGTGTATATTCTTTCCGTAAAAGAATGGGATGTATTAAAAGCCACAGTGCAAGAAAAAAAGTTAGATGAGCTAGTCCAAAGAGTAGAACGTACAATTGTAAAGACAGTTCGAAAAGGCGATGTAGTTACGAGGTGGGATGAAAATAAATATGTTATCGTAGCTGTTGATAATGGCTATGAAAAGTCAACAATAACAAGTAGATTAATCAAAAATATTCAAAATGAAATAGCGAATGATTTATTAAGTGTCACACTATTATTTGGGGCTGCAAGTTATCCTATAGAAGGGAAAACTTTTGAAGATTTGTTTAGAAAGGCACAAAATCAATTGTATAATTATAGAAACTTGCAAAGTCATGAATGAAACTTTGATTTAAAGAAGTATGATATAAAGATTTTTTGTAACATTTTTTTGTCTTTTGTTACAAGAAAACTTTTTTTTGTAACAAAAGTCTTTAAAAATATATGAAATCAGCATATAATTGTGTGTGGATGTGTCAATGCATTTTGCACAATGTTTTCAGTTTAAAAGTGTAGAGGAAAACATGCTCTACACTTTTCCTTTTTAAGAAATTAAAAGAATCTTTGTAAGAGTTGCGAGGTCCCCTTTGCACTATGTAAAATGGACAAAGAGGTTATTTGATAGAAAGTGAGAAAGGGAATGATAGACGTGAGAGGTCAACGATCATCTTTTATCAGGTGAAACATTATAGTGTTTCTTGCAGTAGGTAAGATTAAGGAAAATACCTTTATGTTTTAAGACATTACATAATTTTAAGTACGAAAATTGTACAAGCAGTATAAATAATTATTGATGATCTTCGTAAAAAGATGCGAGCGTGAAATAGCTAACGAAGTTACATGTTTTTCATGGGATTTTTGGCACGATGGTCGTTTATTAATAGGGGGAAAAGATGTTGAAATATAATAAATTAGCAATTGTAACTGCATTATCAATGACTTTACTAGCTGGTTGTTTTGGCCCAAAACCAGAAGAGGAGCTATATGTTGCATTTGAAAATGCTGCCAAGCAAGAAAAAACAATGTTTGAAGATGCGAAAAAATTAGAGTCATTAGAGAAAGAGGGTCAAGTATTATATAATCAAATTGTCCAAGAAGGAAAAGATAATAATCAGGCTGTTAAGGATAAGCTTGATCAAGCGGTGAAAAATACAGCTGAACGAGAAAAAGTTCTTATTAAAGAAAAAGAGGCGTTAAATAAAGCGCAAGAAGAAGTGAAGTCAGTTGATAAGCATGTGAAGAAAATTGAAGATAATAAATTAAAAGAACAGGCTGATAAAGTAAAGAGTACTTATGAGAAACGACATGATTCATTCCAAAAGATGTACGATAGCTATAATAAATCTTTAAAGCAAGAAAAAGAATTATATACAATGCTACAAGATAAAGGTACAAAATTAAAAGATATTAGCGAGAAAGTAAAGGTAGTAAACCAAGCATATAAAGATATTGAGACAGAAAAAGATAAGTTTAATGAATATACGAAATCATATAATACAGAAAAAGTTGCATTCTATAAACAAGCTAATATTAAAATTAAGGAAGATAAAAAATAAAACAGTTTGGCCTAATATTAGGCCAAACTGTTTTATTTTTTTGTATAGGTACGGCTATACCATGGAACTGGTTCGCTTAATTTTTTTTCCTGTTTTAATGCTTCAGGACCAATATAATCTTGAAGTGTTTTTTTTGCTATTGTTAAAGATAAGGTTGTTTTCGGATTTCGATAGGAGGATTCAAGGTGACCAAGATGCGGTAGGGTGCGAAAATCATCTTTCGTAGGAGGGATATGGAAAAAATAATCACCTAAACGTATAAGAACATCGGATTGTTGTTGACTAAAACGTGGATTTCTAGAAAAATGTAATCCTTCTTTGATAGCCTTTTTTTCAGTAATTAAGCGTTCTAAAGCAGTCTTTTTTAACCAATATAAGTACTTAGGGTTAGTTGCAGCTTTAGCATGACGATTCACAACGAAAATAGATTGAGCTAGTCTATTAATAGAATGTTGATTATGCAATGGAGATTGTGGTTGTGAAGGTTTCATATTGACTCTCCTTTCAATTTTTCCTTATTATAGCATAAATAAAATGGGTTTTTATTATATGCAAAAAGTAATTGTATATATTTTCAATATTAAAGCAATATTGTTACAAAAAACAACTATTTTGTATAATAGTGATAGAATATGTTTCAGAAATTTGATAATGAAAGAGTGAGAAGTTTGAAAGAAATATTAAAATTACAATATGCCATTATAGATATTGGATCTAATACAATGCGTTTAGTTATTTATGAAAAGCAAAATGGAGGTTTTTATAAAGAAATTGAAAATACGAAAGTGGTTGCTCGGTTAAGAAATTATTTAATCGATGGTGTTTTGAATGAAGAAGGTAAAGAAGTATTGTTACAAACATTATTTCAATTTCAAGAAAGTACAAAATTCCATCAGTTGCATCATGTACTTTGTGTTGCAACGGCAACAATTAGACAGGCTGAGAATCAAGAAGAGATTAAAAAACTTGTTGAAGGACAAACAGACTTTACTCTTAGAGTATTATCAGAATATGAGGAAGCACGTTACGGCTATTTAGCAGTTATGAATTCTACTTCGTTTTCGGAAGGAATAGCAGTAGATATTGGTGGCGGAAGTACGGAAGTTACATATATTAAAAATAGAGAGATTTTAGAGTACCATAGCTTTCCTTTTGGTGCGCTTTCTTTAAAACATCTATTTATTAAAGGTGATATTCCTACTAAAGATGAATTAGAGGAAATTCGAGAGTATTTAGAGTGTCAATTTCGAACGTTACCATGGTTAATTGATAAGAAATTGCCTCTTATTGCAATTGGTGGTAGTGCGAGAAACTTAGCGAAAATCCACCAAAATTTAACAAACTATCCTATAGCGGGAGTACATTTATACAAAATGAAAGAAGAAGATATTGAAAATGTAAAAGGTGCATTGGAAAAACAATCGTTTATCGAACTTCAGAAAATGGAAGGATTGGCAAAAGATCGAGCTGATACAATTATTCCAGCGGTTGAAGTATTTCATAAACTTGTAAATATTACAGAAGCAACGGCATTTGTATTAAGCAAAAAAGGATTAAGAGAAGGTGTTTTCTATGAAGAGTTGACGAAAGATTTAGGGATTTCATATTATCCGAATGTAGTTGAAGAAAGCTTACATTTGTTATCACACGAATATGAAATGGATATGGAATTTGTCATTCAACTTATTAAACATGGAAGATTGATTTGTAAACAACTCGAAGAAATGGGACTGATTTCTGTTTCAATAAAAGACTGGGAAGCATTCCATCAAGCAGCGAAAGTATTTAATATTGGAAAATATATAGACGAAGAAGCGAGTCGTTTACACACGTTTTATTTATTGGCAAATAAAACAATTGACGGCATGATGCATAAAGATCGAGTGAGGTTAGCGCTTATTGCATCTTATAAATCAAAAATGCTATTTAAACAACATTTATCTCCATTTGAAGGTTGGTTTGATAAAAGCGAACAAAAAAAAATCCGCCTATTAGGCGCTGTTTTACAATTTTCAGCTGCTTTAAATGTAAGACAAAGATCGCTTGTTGATACGATATCCATAACAGAAAATAAAGAAGGATTAACGTTTAGAATTTTATGTGAGCAATCGGCATTAGCAGAAAAAGTACAAGCTGAAAAACAAAAAAAGCAGCTAGAAAGAGTATTGAAAACAAATATTCACTTATCATTCGAATCAAAACGTTAAGTTGTACGGATGTCTTTACAGAAAATTAACACTTTGGAATATTGTAATTTGATAAAATGAAAGTAACTAAATTATAGTGAAAAAGTTTCAAAGGGAAGTGTGAAGAGAATGGAATTGCTAAAGGGGAATTTAGTAAATTTAAATGATACAGCGTATTATAATAATCGTGAATTAAGCTGGCTAGCATTTAATGAACGTGTATTACAAGAAGCGCAAGATGAAAATAATCCACTATTAGAAAGACTAAAGTTTATTAGTATTTTTAGTTCGAATTTAGATGAATTTTTTATGGTGCGCGTAGCAGGTTTGAAAGATCAAGTAAGTGCGGGATTTAATCAGCCAGAAAATAAAGCAGGTTTAACACCAAAGAAACAGTTAAATAAGATTGCGATAAAATCGCATGAGTTAATGACTGTGCAGTATGAAACGTTTAAAAATTATGTATTGCCAGCGCTTGAACTAGAGGGGATTGAGCGTTTAACATTCCATGATTTGACGAAAGAGCAAAGGGAATTTATCGAGGAGTATTTTGATGAACAAATATTTCCGGTTTTAACCCCTGTATCTATTGATGCGTATCGTCCATTTCCAATGTTATTAAATAAAAGTTTGAATTTAGCTACTATTTTATATGATGAGCAACAGGCTGAGGAAGAAAATCGTACGAAGTTAGGAATTGTACAAGTGCCTTCATTACTGGAGCGTTTCATATTTTTACCGAGTGAAGGGCAAAAACATAAATTTATTTTATTAGAAGATGTAATTAGTGGTTTTACTCATAAACTATTCACAGGATATAACGTATCACCTGTTACTCGTTTCCGTATTACACGTAATGCGGATTTAACGATCCATGAAGAAGGTGCACGCGATTTATTAAAAGTAATTGAAAAAGAATTGAAAAAGCGTAAGTGGGGAGCTGCCGTTCGTTTAGAAGTTGGTAAAGAACACATTGATGAAAGAGTGTTAGCGTTATTGTATGATGTGTTAGAAGTAAAAGATGAAGATGTGTACATGATGGATGGACCGTTAGATTTAACATGTTTATTCTCCTTATATAAAAAATTAGCGCCTTTATATGAACATCTAGTATATCCGGCTCTTATTCCTCAACCTCCTCAAGATTTAGGTGATGAGGAAGATGTATTTGAAAAAGCGATAGAACATGATATTTTATTACACCATCCCTTTGAGTCGTTTCAGCCAGTCGTTGATTTTGTCCGTGATGCGGCAGATGACTCGAATGTACTTGCGATCAAACAAACATTATATCGTGTAAGTGGAGATTCTCCAATAATTCAGGCGCTGAAGGTAGCAGCTGAAAAAGGAAAACAAGTGACGGTATTGGTTGAGTTAAAGGCAAGGTTTGATGAAGAGAATAATGTTCATTGGGCTAAAGAATTGGAACAGGCCGGATGTCACGTTATTTACGGAGTAAGTCACTTGAAAACGCATAGTAAAATTACGTTAGTTGTAAGAAGAAGAAACGGAAAAATTGAAAGGTTTGTACATCTTGGAACCGGAAATTATAATGATGCAACAGCGAAGTTGTATACCGATTTTGGATATATTACATCGCGAAAAGACTTTGGTGTAGATGCAACAAATTTCTTTAATTATTTGAGTGGTTATACAAAAAAACCGCATTTTCATCATTTATCTGTTGCCCCGTTTGATATAAGAGAGCAGTTTATGGAGTTAATAGATGAGGAAATCCGTTATCATAGACAATATGGAAATGGATATATTATCGCTAAAATGAATTCGTTAACAGATAAACCGTTAATAAAAAAAATGTATGAAGCATCACAAGCTGGGGTAAGGGTAGAGCTCATCGTTAGAGGGACATGTTGTTTAAGACCTGGGATTCCGAATGTAAGTGAAAATATTCGTGTAGTTAGTGTTGTTGGAAGATATTTAGAACATAGTCGTATTTATTATTTCCATCATAATGGAGATGAAAAAATATATTTATCTTCAGCTGATTTGATGACGCGAAATATGGAAAAACGAGTAGAAATATCCTTCCCAATTTTAGATATTGAAATGAAAGCGAGAATAAAGGCAATTTTACAGCTGGTTTTAGCTGATAATGTGAAAACACGTGAACAAAATAAAGATGGTGACTATTATTATATAATTAATAGTAGTATAGAAGAAATTGATAGCCAAGTGAATTTATTTAAGATGGCGTATCAAAATACAGACGCTGAATAGTGTGAAAAAAGTAAAAACCTCTTATTGAATTTAAGAGGTTTTTACTTTTTTTCTCTACTCATATATTCTCAAAATGGAAGGATGAGTAGAGAGAATAGTTTTTATTATAGGCGTGTGATGAGTTGGTTCGTTGAGAGAAAAACATTAGAAGAATGGTTGGTTTAAATTAATAATAGTATGGTTGTTGACAAGGCCCTCCGTAACAAGGAAAAGGTGCTGGTGGTGGGAAAGGCGGTGGATAAGGCGGATAAAACGGTCTAGGCCCGAAAGCTAATGCTCCACCGAGCAATCCTCCAGCAATTCCAGCTAGAAATGGAACACCGAAAAATGGAAAGAAGCGTGAGTCGCCTGCTGGGCCAAAAGGTGCTGAACGAACTGGGATTGGTTGATAATATGGATACATGAACAAACCTCCTTTACTGGACTCATTTTTATCATATGGTGGACCAAGCGTGGATGAGCGCGTACAAGGAAGGATATGTAAGGAAATAGGCGAATTGTTACGAATGTTGTAGGATGAAGAGTGTAATTTCAGGTTTTGACATAAAGCGGAATGGGACACGTGTTCTTCCAATACCTCGATTGACATAGAGAGTCAAACCTTGAATGTTATAGAAACCTTCAATATATTCTTTTGCAAGCGACGGGGTAATAATAGCACCTAAAAAAGGAATTTGTACTTGTCCCCCATGGCTATGACCAGAAAGTTGAAGATTGATTGGATATGTAGCGATTTGTGGCGCGATATCTGGTTCGTGAACGAGAACAATTGTATAAATATTTTGTTTTGCATGTTGTAAAGTTTCCGCTATTTTTGGTTTACCCAGTAGCATATCATCGAGTCCGAAAATAGAAATTTCACTATTATCCAGTAAACGAATTCGCTTTTCGCTATTTTGCAAAAGTTCAAATCCAGATTCGCGCATGATGTGATCATAGTATTCAGTTCCATATCCGCCATGGTCGTGGTTACCATAAATAGAAAATTTACCGAAGGGTGCCTGTATATTCTTTAAAATGGATGCAACAAAAGAAGCCTCGGTATATGTTTGGTAATCATCAATGAGGTCACCAGTAAAAAGGACAATATCTGGCTTTTCAGCATTAATCTTGGAAACGATTTGAGATAAATGTTGGAGAGAGAAATAGTATCCTAGATGTAAATCGCTAAATTGAAGGATCTTCATACCATGAAAACCTTTTGGTATGAGCGGTGATTTAAGTGTGTGTTGCGTAAAAGAAAGCAAATAGGGCTCTATATATTTAGCATAATAATAGCCGATGCTTGCGGTTATAAATGAATATAGACAAGTGCGTATTCCAGATTTTAAAAAATTTCTTCTTGTAATTTTCTTCATATACAGGTTACTCGAACCTCCCTTCAGTTTTTTAAAAATATATTTTAAATACTAAAAAAGTAGTATAGATTACGAAAAAAATGAACGAAAAGAAACCTCTTTACGTTAAAATATCAGAAAAATTGAAAAATATAAAGATTTCTATCAAATAAAGTGATAAAATGAATATGTATTCATTTTTTGGAGGGGATGTATGTGAAAGAGAAGGTAGTTATTATAACAGGTGGATCAAGTGGAATGGGAAAAGGGATGGCGATACGTTTTGCGAAAGAAGGGGCACGTGTTGTTATTACAGGGCGTACAAAAGAAAAGCTAGAAGAAGCAAAGTTAGAAATTGAACAGTTTCCAGGGCAAGTATTATCTGTACAAATGGATGTACGAAATACTGATGATATTCAAAAAATGATTGAACATATTGATGAGAAGTTTGGACGAATTGATATTTTAATAAATAATGCAGCTGGAAACTTTATTTGTCCAGCAGAGGACTTATCTGTGAATGGCTGGAATTCGGTAATTAATATTGTATTAAATGGTACATTTTATTGCAGTCAGGCTATTGGGAAATATTGGATTGAAAAAGGTATAAAAGGAAATATTATTAACATGGTGGCAACATATGCATGGGATGCAGGCCCAGGGGTTATCCATTCGGCAGCAGCTAAAGCTGGTGTACTAGCGATGACAAAAACTCTTGCTGTTGAGTGGGGACGTAAATATGGAATACGAGTTAACGCTATCGCACCAGGACCAATTGAGCGTACAGGTGGTGCCGATAAATTATGGATTTCAGAAGAAATGGCTAAGCGTACATTGCAAAGTGTTCCACTTGGTAGAATGGGTACACCAGAAGAAATTGCGGGTCTAGCTTATTATTTATGTTCAGATGAAGCTGCATACATAAATGGAACTTGTATGACAATGGATGGTGGCCAGCATTTGCATCAATATCCATTTTAAAAGGAAAGAAAAATGAATGATTCATTAATTTTTCTTTGGTGAAATGTGACGAAGTTGTGACACGTGAGAGAAATGTGTTTACAAAGGGGAATATATAGGTTATATTTAAGACCTCTTTTTTCTTCATAGTAGAATTGCTAATTCCCCTTAGCATTTTACCCCTCTAATCCCTTCAGGAAAACTGAAGGGATTTTTTATTATTTTTCCGTAAATATCGTGTTATAATTTTTGAAAAGTAAAGGGAGGGAAGCACGTTGATAGATGCATTAGATGTAATGAGTAACTTGGATAAAGTCCTTCCTTATTATCAAGCTATTTTTAGTGCTGATGAGCATACAGTAATTGGATATGAAGTTGTAGGACGTATTCAAACAGAAGAGGGCATACAAAGTTTAGCATCTTTCTTCCATGATGATTCTATTCCGAGTGAGTTCCAACTTGAAGCGGATAACATCATCGTAGAAAAAGCGTTAAATAGGTATTTAGAAACGGATCAAAAATTATTATTATTTATACATCGGAATGCTAATGTATTAATGAATGATGAAGATGAAAGTTTACTTCAACTTTTGCTGATGTATGAAGAACAAGGTTTGAA
The DNA here is from genome assembly GCF_025809295.1 of Bacillus sp. 41-22. Classification (NCBI taxonomy): domain Bacteria; kingdom Bacillati; phylum Bacillota; class Bacilli; order Caryophanales; family Bacillaceae; genus Bacillus; species Bacillus sp. 41-22. The sequence continues at coordinate 3,870,043 of NZ_CP084035.1, read as the reverse complement.
CTTACAACGCATTGTTCTGGAAATAACAGAACATGAATGTAAAGAAGATATAGAACAATTTAATCATTTACTCATGTATTATCGTACATATGGTATTCAAATTTCGATTAATAAAGTCGGAACGGGTACAAGTAATTTAGAGCGTATTAGCGTGTTAGCACCGGATATTTTAAAAGTAGATTTAACAAATTTAAGGCAAACTGCACTTTTACAATCTTATCAAGATATTTTATATTCCTTATCTTTACTTGCTAGAAGAATTGGTGCGACATTGTTATATGAAGAAATTGATGCTTTTTATCAACTACAATATGCTTGGAAAAACGGTGGTAGATATTATCAAGGTAATTATTTGAAAGAATGTTTACCTGATTTTATTGAAACGAATGTTTTAAAAGAGCGACTTGGTAATGAATGTCATCAATTTATTCTGCATGAGAAGAAGAAGTTGCAAAAAATTTATAATTTAACAGAGATGTTACGTGATCGAATTGGTGATGTTCTGTCAAAACAAAAAAAGAATGAAGATATAAATGATTGGTTATTACAATTTAGCCAAAGCATATCACAATATAGTTTTCGGATATTTATTTGTAATGAAGATGGTTTTCAACAATCGGGTAATATTATGAAAAAAGATGGTGGATGGATCATTATGCCAGAGTATTATATGAAGAACTGGAGCTGGCGCCCGTATTTTCTAGAAAATATAATGAAAATGCGTTTTGAGAATAAGGCAAGACTTTCAGATTTATATGCTGATATCGAAACTGGTGAAATGGTACGAACATTTTCATTCCCGATTGATGATGAAAACTTTTTATTTATAGATTTATCGTACGAATATTTATATGAAGAAGATGTTTTATTTTAATGCACGAAGAAATTCGTGTATTTTTTTGTTTGTTTTTATCATAAATTGGTAATAGTGAAAATGATGATGAAAATGCTGTCTATCGTTGTAAAGATTTTACGAACGAAATCATCCCTTTCTTTGCATAATCATTGTTACAATGAATACTACAAAGACAAGCTCTTTTAAAAGGAAGGTGAAAAAATGAAGAAATATGGAATATGGTTTGTTCTATTTATATGTGTTGCCTTTCTAGTTGGCTATAGTGTCACAACTGTTTTAGGAAAAGAAGAAGTGAAAGTGGATCGGAAAGAAGTGTTTACAACGATACAAAAAGGTTATGAGACGCAATTTTCAATCCGCGGGAAGCAAATACCTACGAATAAGATGATAGAGACGTTATCACCATATTTTACAAATAATTTCCTTCAAGTTTTTACAGATGAAAACAGTAGAAATGAAAAACAAAGTGGTGAATATTTACTTCCAGCAAAAGAAGCTCCATTTTCTTTTAATTCAGAAACAAAAATGTCTTATGATGAAGAACATAAAAATTTATATGTCTATGAGCGGACAAAGAGTGGACAATATCAAATTGTGACATTGCAAAAGGATAATGGAAAATGGAAATTAGCAGGGTATCATGAAAGTCAGGAACTGTTGACTGAAATAAAAAGGTTACAACAATTATGAGAATAGGAATAGGTGTCGCCTATTCCTATTCTATACCGAGTAGCTGTTGTAATTTTTCAATTTGAAAACCTGCCACAACTTCTTCGTCAATTACAACTGTTGGAGTTGAATAGGATTCATAGTCATATAAAAGACGATTGCGTGCAGCAGCGTCTTTTTTTATGTCAAATTCTTCATATACAACGTTATTATGTTTTAAAAATTCTTTTACAATGGTACAAGGCGGACAATCAGGTTGTGTATAAACCTCAATTTTTTTCATTGTAATTCCTCCCTTTTTCTGTTGTTTATTATATTCTGCCAGTATAAAAAGCGCAATAAAGAAGTAAAAAGATGCTCTTTCATCTTTTTACTTCTTATTTCGACAAATTTTAGTTGAGTTTCTTGCCAAGAACCTTTATCCTAGATTGTGGAACGTTTTTTCTGTTATGACGGATAGAATGAGTATAGCTGTAAAACCTATTGGTAGGAAGATCAGAGAAAGGAGAGATTTCATGTCTCTACTCCAAGGAATTTTAACTCGACTTGTTAGTCTACAAGAACAAGCTGAAAGCGGTGAAGTAGCACAACGCTATTTTGAAGTGAACGGTGAGCGCAAATGTAGCGTGAAATTTTTCGATAAAAGTGAAATGTATGAGTTAGAAGTGTATCAACAAGGTGAAAAACCTCAAGTGTATCAATTCGATAACATCGATATGGTTGCAATTGAGATTTACGATATCATTTCTTGATACATATAAAAAAGGTACTGCCAAATGGCGGTACCTTTTTTAGTTATATTAATTAATGGGCTATATAGGTAGTAGAAGTTTCAATTTAAGTCGCGATTAAATAAAAGAGTTTTTATAAAGGTATATGTATAGGAATTTTTCATTTTTCCTACAATGATAGTAAATATTAATAGGAGGTGCAAAGGATGGAACGCTTACCGATTGTTATTTGTCCTAATTGTCACAGTCATGCTGAAATTAATCACGTATTAACCGCCCAATCTAATCAAAATGTAATATATACATGTAGGTTTTGTAATTATGTAATTCGAAATATTGAAACGAATAAAGGGTAGTAAGTTATAATTTTTGTTTTTGTCCCATACAATGAGAATACGAAAAGTCTGTCTAATTGAAAGGACGTGACTATGTGGACGGTGAGCATACATTTTATAATGTTTCAGAGAGACATTTGAATTTTGATATGGTATTTAACCGTATTTGTAGTTTCATTGAAAAGGATCCGCGAAATTTATATCGATTATCTATTGGGACAGACTCACAAGCGCATCAAAAGGATACGAGGTTTATTACAGCGATACATATTCATCGTGTTGGAAAAGGAGCATGGGGATGTTTGCATCATAAATCAGTGAAAAATAAGCCAGCAACGTTGCGAGAGAAAATATATTTAGAAACACAGTTTAGTCAAGAAATCGCCTATCTATTTACTCCCAATCATATACAAGCGATATGGGATTTATTGCACCCATACGCTCAAGATGGAGCAGGATTCATAATGGAGATTCATTTAGATATCGGGAATGATGGTTTAACAAAAGAATTTATTTTAGATATGACGATGAAAATTCAAGCAATGGGATTAACAGCAAAAATTAAACCAGATGCTTATGCGGCATTTAGTTACGCAAACAGATATACAAAATAATGTGAAATGATGTCTATATATTCGCAGTCGTTAAGTATTTCTAACAAAAACTGAATATTACATCTGTTAAATAGACTGAAAAATTTATATAATGAGAGTGATGATGCGAGTGCAAGGAGAGGAGCATATGGAAAAGGAATTTGTTTTAACAAGAGAAGAAGAAAATTTATTGTTGGATATTCTGTTTCAGCAAAATTACGCGAGCGAAATTTTAGCGGTGGAGCTTACAGACATTGAGAATGGTTTAAAACAGATAGATGTGACGCAATATAAAAAAATCACAAGATTGTTTTACCGATTAAAAAATAAAGGGTATTAAGCACTACCGGAATGGTAGTCTTTTTTTTATGTTATATGCTAAAATAGTTATGTATTTTTATTAGAAGAATGTCAGGACAAAATAATAATATGAAAACGCTATCATAAAATGTGAATAGGACCGGAGAATATTAGCAGGAAAAAGGGAAAATGGGGGATGTAACATGATTAGTATTCCGAAAGACGAGTTTCAACAAATTCTTGTGAAGGATTTAATGATTTCATCAGATAAAGTAGCACATGTACAAATAGGGAATGGTCTAGAACATGCTTTACTCGTTCTTGTGAAATCTGGATATTCGGCGATTCCTGTTTTAGACCCTATGTATAAATTACATGGGTTAATTAGTACTGCTATGATTTTAGATGGTATTTTAGGATTAGAGCGCATTGAGTTTGAAAGACTTGAGAATATGAAAGTGGAACAAGTGATGAAGGAAGAGATTCCAGTTCTTATGTTAGAAGATTCTTTTGCAAAAGCTTTAGAAATGACAATTGATCATCCTTTTATTTGCGCTGTCAATGAAGAAGGTTACTTCGAGGGTATTTTAACACGGCGGGCTATTTTAAAATTGTTGAATAAAAAAGTGAGACAGCATAATCGATAACGTAGGGAAAGTGACTTCACAGAAAAGGCGAAGTCACTTTTTTTCGTGCATATCAGTTGTGTATGTATTATATTTAAAAAGACATAAAGCATAAGAAAAGTTTGAACTAACAAACCGTTCTAATGTATAAAAGTATGCAATTAAATTAAGGATGAAATACTTATTAAAATTAGGTGTATGGAAGCTAAGGAAAGAGGGAGAAAGTTGCAAATTGATGATTTTCAAATGATGGTTGTGTTAGCTCAGGAATCAAATATGAGAAAAGCGGCGGAACGTTTATTTGTTTCCCAACCTGCGCTTAGTCAACGATTACAATCTATGGAGAAACAATGGGGAATGAAATTTTTTATTCGTTCACAAAAAGGATTAACAATTACACCTGAAGGGGAAAAAGTTGCAAATTATGCAAAAGAAATGTTACAACGGGAAGAGGGTATTAAAAGTGAACTGGCTCTTTTTAGAACCGAAACATACGGTACGTTAAAAATAGCTGTTGCATCAGTCATTGGGCAATATTGGCTTCCACCTGTTTTGAAAAAATTTGTGCATAAGTATCCTTCTGTGAAGATATCTCTGTTTACTGGCTGGAGTAGTGAAGTGCAAAAGCAATTTTATGAAGGAGACGTTCATGTTGCTATACTGAGAGGATCACAAGAATACAAAGGGCAGAAACAACAATTATTTGAAGATGAATTATATTTAGTTGATAAAGAAATAAAAGATATTTCGATGTTAAAAGAGACAAATAGACCATTTATTCAATTTAAAAGTGATTCGACCTACTATGGACAAATACAAAATTGGTGGTATGGATTATTTTCAAATCCACCTAAGCGAACGATTGTAGTTGACCAAATTGAAACGTGCAAACAGCTTGTTTTAAATGGAATAGGTTATGCTCTTTTACCTTCGACTGTTTTAAAAGAAGTGCAGGAAAATATGTATAAAACACCTGTTCAATTAACGAGAGAAACATGGTTATTGACGAGTGACTCGGCAAGGCAGTTGAAGCAAGTACAAGCATTTTTAGAAATTATAGAAGAAATTCAAATGGGAAAATAAGATTATTGTCTTGCTACTCGCTCTATCGTTTGGTAGAGTAACATTATAAATGGATTTAGGAGGCAACAAGAATGAAAATGATGGACGCTAACGAAATTATTTCGTTTATTCAAAACAGTGAAAAGAAAACTCCTGTAAAGGTATACATAAAAGGGGATTTAAAAGAGGTAACATTCCCTGAAACAGTACAAGCATTTGTAAATAAAAAATCTGGTGTATTATTCGGAGAATGGTCTGAAATTAAGACAATTCTTGATGAAAATAGCAAGCACATTGTTGACTATGTAGTTGAGAATGACCGTCGTAATTCTGCAATTCCAATGCTTGATTTAAAAGGTATTAAAGCTCGTATTGAGCCAGGCGCGATTATTCGTGACCATGTAGAAATTGGTGACAACGCTGTTATCATGATGAATGCAACAATTAACATCGGTGCTGTAATTGGTGAAGGTACTATGATCGACATGAACGCAGTGCTTGGTGGACGTGCAACAGTTGGTAAGAACTGTCACGTAGGTGCAGGTGCTGTACTTGCCGGTGTTATTGAGCCACCTTCTGCAAAACCAGTTATTGTTGAAGATGATGTTGTAATTGGTGCAAATGTAGTTGTTCTAGAAGGCGTTACAGTAGGTAAAGGTGCAGTTGTAGCAGCAGGAGCTGTTGTAACAGAAGATGTGCCTCCATATACAGTTGTTGCGGGAACTCCGGCACGTGTAATTAAAGAAATTGATGAGAAGACAAAAGCAAAAACTGAAATTAAACAAGAGCTTCGTCAATTAAACCCAGAGAAATAAAAAATAAAAAGCGTAAGAGCATGAATGTGCTCTTACGCTTTTTATAGATAGAGGTGCAAAAATGACAGTAAGCAAATTTGTCCAAGTTCGTAGAGATTTACATAAAATTCCGGAGATTGGATTTAAAGAGTGGAAAACACAACAGTATATTTTAGATTATATAGGAACGCTTCCTAATGAATATTTGGAAGTGAAAACATGGAAAACAGGTGTAATTGTTAAAGTAAATGGAAAAAATCCAGAAAAAATAATAGGTTATCGTGCAGATATAGACGGTCTACCAATTACAGAGGAAACTGGATATGAATTCTCTTCTGTCCATGAAGGAATGATGCATGCATGTGGACATGATTTGCATGCAACAATCGGTTTAGGACTTCTAACAGCGGCTGTAAGCGAAAGAATAGATGATGATCTTGTGTTTATATTCCAACCAGCTGAAGAAGGTCCAGGTGGTGCACTTCCTATGTTAGAAAGCGATGAGTTAAAAGAATGGAAGCCTAATATGATTCTTGGACTTCATATTGCGCCTGAATACTCTGTGGGAACAATCGCGACAAAAGAAGGTTTATTATTTGCGAATACATCAGAGCTATACGTTGATTTAAAAGGAAAAGGTGGACATGCTGCATATCCGCATACAGCAAATGATATGATTGTTGCAGCGAGTCATCTCGTTACACAACTTCAATCAGTTATTAGTCGTAATGTGAACCCTCTTGACAGTGCGGTAATTACAATTGGGAAAATTACAGGTGGTACAGTTCAAAACATTATCGCAGAAAAGTCTCGTTTAGAAGGAACAATTCGAACGCTATCAGTGGAATCAATGAAACGTGTTAAAAGCCGAATTGAGGCAATTGTTGCGGGAATAGAAGCTTCTTTTCAATGTGAAGCTGTTATTGACTACGGAGCGATGTATCATCAAGTGTATAACCATGAGGAGCTAACGAGAGAGTTTATGCAATTTACACGTGAACAAACGACTATGGACGTAATTACGTGTACGGAGGCAATGACAGGTGAAGACTTTGGTTATATGCTTCGAGAGATACCTGGATTTATGTTTTGGCTTGGAGTAAATTCAGAATATGGTTTACATCATGCGAAATTAAAACCAGACGAAGAGGTTATTGAGAAAGCAATTGTATTTTTAAATCAATATGTGAAGTGGAAGGGAAATAGAAAGTGAACTTACTCGCTAATTGTGCAATAGTTTAGAGTGGGGACTTCTTAGTTCAGAGACGAAAACATCTTTCGTATTCGTTAGTGTTAGACATCTTCATACAAATGAGTAAAGTTAAATTTGACGTCTTAATAATGAGCAGGGGGTTTTTAGCCACTGCTCATTATTAATTATTGCTAATAGGGAAGATAATTATTTAACTACCCTATATATGTTTACTTTTAGTATGAAAAGTGTGTAAAATCAATGTGATACATAGAAAAAAGGGTGGGGAATTACGTGCAAATTAGCAGTGCGATTTTATGTTTCGTCTTATATGCATATGTTATTATTGCGGCGGTTTATTTTGGGATAAGTTTTTACGCCTATCGTTTAGCAAATAATAGTGAATATGAAGAAACATACAAATGGGTGAAAAGATATTTGTCACCTGTACTAGAAATTATGAATGGATTTGTTCTTTTTTTATTTATTGGATTAATTGCTTTCTCAACGAGTTTAGTAGGGAATAAGACTACGTTATTTGTACTAGGTATCATTATTTTTATGCTATTAGGAATTCGGATTGGTAATACGGTGTTTTGGAACGAAAGGAAAATAGATGGTTGGACAGGGATGTTTATTCCATGTATGTTAGCTGCAATTGTGACGAATATAGAACATGAATATTATCAATTACATTTTTGGCTTATCATTGTTTTAACAATCCTCTCTGTTTTGTATATAAGTACTGTCGTGCTAACATACATCGCAAATGAAAAAGGAGATGCAAAAGGTGCGCACTTCTTTAGAGGGCGTGCATTATTATGGAGTGTGCCGACGATGGCAGTTATAGGAATTATTGCGATATTAGTAAATGGATATCAATTTACTAATTGGCAATTGTTTTTAGAAACTTGGTGGATCTTCATTGTTTCGCTTGTAGCTTTTTTAGGCGCAACACATTATTTATTCCATCAACATCATTACATATTGGCACTGTTATTCGCATTTACACAACTTTTATTTGCTTTTTTCGGACAAGAAACGCTATTGTTCGTTTTTGAAACATTTAGTTCATTTGGAAATATATTTGTATTTGGTATGTTAATTTTCGGTATCGCGTTTTATTTACAACAGTATTTTTATATGCAAAAACAAAAATAAGAAGTATATACAGGTTTTTGTAGCGAATTTAAAGTATGTTACAATAAAAGTACATAGTATTTGATGTTATTGGAGGAATTCATGTGGGCGAAAAAGAGAAAGAATTTGCTGTTATTGGGCTTGGCCGTTTTGGTGGAAGTATTTGCCGTGAATTAGCTCAATTAGGTATGGAAGTAATGGCAATTGACTCAGATGAGGATAAAATTAATGAGTTTGCAAATATAGCTTCGCATGCTGTAATTGCAGATTCAACAGATGAGATGGTATTAAAAAGTCTTGGTATTCGTAATTTTGATCATGTAGTCGTTGCTATTGGAGATAATTTGAATTCAAGTATTTTAACAACGTTAATTTTGAAAGAATTAGGTGTGAAAAATATTACTGTAAAAGCTCAAAATGACTATCATGAAAAAGTGTTAAGTAAAATAGGGGCAGATCATATTGTGCATCCAGAACGAGATATGGGAAAAAGGATTGCTAATAATATCGCATCAAGTAATGTGTTAGATTATCTAGAGCTTTCAGATGAGCATAGTATTGTAGAGATTATCGCAAATAAAAAAATTGATGGGCACTCTTTAATTGAATTAGATATTCGTGCGAAGTTTGGTTTGAACATTGTAGCAATTAAACGTGGAAAAGAAGTTATCGTATCTCCTCGAGCTACAGAAAATGTTCAGGCGGGAGATATATTAATTGTAATTGGTCATGACGATGAAGTAGATCGTTTTAAGCATTTTTTAAGATAAGAGAAAAGGACAATGCCGAGGAGGCATTGTCCTTTTTCTTATATTTCCATAATGATTGGTAAAATCATTGGACGACGTTTCGTTTTTTCGTATAGGAATGGTGCTAATGTGTCTGTAATCTCATTTTTAATTTCAGACCATTGTGTTGTTTTTCGCTCCATTACTTTTTCTAAATGTGTTGTAATTAATGTTTGAGCATCGTTGATTAAATCGCTGCTTTCACGCATATAAACGAAACCACGCGAGATGATATCAGGTCCTGCTGCAACTTTAAATTCTTTCATATCAATGCTTACAACTACAATAACAAGTCCTTCTTCAGAAAGAATGCGACGATCACGTAATACGATATTACCGATATCTCCAATACCATTTCCATCGATATAGACAGAGCCAGATGGGATTTTCCCAGCTACGCTTGCTTCATCAGAACGTAAAGCAAGAACATCTCCATTATCCATAATGAAACAATTTTCTTCTGGAATACCACAATCATTAGCTAATTTCATATGCATACGTTGCATACGGTATTCACCATGAATTGGCATGAAATATTTCGGCTTAATAAGACGTAGCATTAACTTTTGTTCTTCTTGTCCACCGTGTCCACTCGTATGAATATTTGAGAGTTTACCATGGATTACATCAGCACCAGCGCGGTACAACATGTTAATTGTACGACTTACACTAATTGTATTGCCTGGGATTGGTGAAGAAGAGAAAACAACTGTATCGCCAGGGATAATTTGAATTTGACGATGTGTACCATTGGCAATACGTGAAAGTGCTGCCATCGGTTCCCCTTGACTACCTGTACATAACATAACAACTTTATTAGCTGGTAGGCGGTTTAGCTGAGCTGTGTCTATGAATGTATCCTTTGGACACCGGATATAACCAAGGTTTTGTCCGATTTCAATAGCCGCTTCCATACTTCGACCGAATACAGCTACTTTACGATTGTTTTCAACAGCAGCCTCAACAACTTGTTGTAAGCGATGGATATTCGATGCAAAGGTTGCGAATATAATACGACCGTCTACTTTGCGGAATATATCTTGAATACTATCACCAACGCGGCGCTCAGACATCGTAAAGTTTGGCACTTCACTGTTTGTACTATCAGATAAGAGACAAAGTACACCGTCTTTTCCGATTTCGGCCATTTTTGTTAAATCTGCTGGCTCACCTACTGGTGTGAAATCAAATTTGAAATCACCTGTATGAACGACTTGTCCTTGAGGTGTTTTCACAACAACTCCGTATGAATCCGGAATACTGTGAGTTGTACGGAAGAAGGAAACAGATGTCTTTTTAAATTTAATAACATCATCTTCTTGAATTTCATAAAGTTTTGCTTTACGAAGTAATCCGTGCTCTTCTAATTTGTTTTTTATTAGGGCAATTGCTAATTTTCCACCGTAAATTGGAATGTTTACTTGACGTAATAGATAAGGAATTCCACCGATATGATCTTCGTGACCATGTGTAATGAATAACCCTTTAATTTTATCTTCGTTTCGCACAAAATAAGTGTAATCTGGTATTACATAATCGATCCCGAGGAGTTCGTCTTCTGGAAATTTAATTCCAGCATCAATTATAATAATTTCATCTTGAAATTGAACAGCATATGTATTTTTACCGATTTCACCAAGACCACCGAGTGCAAAAACGGCAGCTTGATCATTTTTTAGGAATTTCATATGACTATACGATCTCCGCTAATATTAAATCAGCGTTTTGTTTTTCATATTCAAGATGAGCACCAGTAACAGACTGAACGAACTCGATATTATATGCGAACTTATTTAATTTTTTACGAACATCCTTTTGAGACGTAGCCTCTAAATATAAAACTTTTGTATTTTCACGTACTGGGACCTCAGTTAATTTTTCTTGATAAAATACTTTAAAAATCATTGGGAAAACCTCTCCTTGTCTATGTTTTGCATTATCTGTTACTTATTATAAAGCAAACAGTCACGATTTTCATGTTTTTTCGAATGAGAATGAAGAAAAAGCCCGAAATGGGCACAATTTAAGCGATTGTCTTCTTACGGACTAAATCGTTTAAATAACGCTTGAGCTTTTTCTTCAGCTTCTTCAGCATGATTACTCCTTCCTTTCCTTATTTAAAACATGCATATTACTAATGATAACTCTGTCTCCCATACAAGAAAGAAGATTAGAAGTGAATAGTGAATCTTGTTCTTTTTAGTATAGTGTAAGTTATCTTGTAGTAACGATTAGTAGCCGTTAGTTATAGATATAGTATGAGGAAGAATAGAAAAGAAAATTCATCCGAACAAGTATCCACATTTTTTCACTAATAGTATATGCACATTTCATAAATAAGGTCAGAAAGTGAACGCTTTCTTCACAGATGTTTAATATGTTATACTTTTTTTTGAAATTTGAAAAGTGATAATCAAAATAGGAATATAGAGTGCCAGAAAGGATTTTGACAAATGAATGATAAAATTGTCTTTTTTGATATTGATGGAACATTATTAGATCATGATAAGAAAATTCCGCAATCTACAAGAGATGCAGTAAGAGATTTACAAGAAAAAGGTGTGCATGTAGCGATTGCAACAGGGCGTGCGCCATTTATGTTTGAAGATATTCGTGAGGAACTCAATATACATAATTATGTTAGTTTTAACGGGCAGTATGTTGTATTTGAGGATGAGGTATTATTTAATAATCCATTACATCCTGATGCTCTACATAAGTTTACTCAGTTTGCAAAACAAGAAGGATATCCACTTGTATATCTTGACCATCAAGAAATGAGAGCGTCAGTGGAATATCATGATTATGTAAAAGAAGGTTTTGGAAGCTTACAATTCGAGCATCCGGCATATGAACCTGATTTTTATGAGAAACGCGATATTTATCAAACGCTTCTTTTTTGTGAAGTAAACGAAGAAGAAAAGTTTATTCATCATTATCCAGATTTTCATTTTATACGCTGGCATGCATATTCAATGGATATTATCCCTAATGGTGGTTCTAAGGCAAAAGGGATTGAGAAGTTTATTGAGAAAATAGGATTTAATCGTGAACAAGTATATGCATTTGGGGACGGATTAAATGATTTAGAAATGATTGAAGCAGTAGGAACGGGCATTGTGATGGGGAATGGTCATGAGGATTTGAAAAAACTTGCTAATTATGTGACAAAAGATGTTAATGAAGACGGTATTTATCACGGATTAAAGTGGGCTGGCTTGTTATAAGTAAGTGTGGAACCCATTTCACATAATAAAAAGGCGGAAGATTAACTTCCGCCTTTTTACTATTATCGCTCGAGAGGTTTTGAATCATCGGGAGCCACAAATGGATTGTCTTTATTAATATGGTCATAGAACATAACACCGTTTAAATGGTCGATTTCATGTTGGAATACAATTGCTGGTAAACCTTTTAATCGCAGTTTTACGTCTTCACCGTTAATCGTTGTTGCCTTTACTGTAATTCTCGTGTAACGAGGGACATAACCAGGTACTTCACGGTCTACAGATAGACAGCCTTCACCATTTTGTAAATATGTACGTTCAACAGAATGACTAATGATTTTTGGGTTAAATAATGCGTAGCTATATAACGTATCATTCGTATCAGTTACATGAACCGCAATCATTTTCTTTGAAATACCGATTTGCGGAGCCGCTAATCCGATTCCGGGGCGTAAATTATATTTTTCAGCCATTTCAGGGTCCTGGCTATTTATTACAAATTCAATCATTTCTTTAAGAGTATTTGTATCTTCCTCGCTAGCAGGTAAGGAGACCTCTTCTGCGACGTCGCGCAAAATAGGATTTCCTTCACGAATTACCTCATTCATTGTAAGCATATGTAATCTCTCCTTTCTCCTTTAGTCTACCAAAAGAGATAAAAAAAGTCATCGGCAAGTAAGGAAGAGCTACTTGGAAACAAATCTTCTACAGATAAGTTATGTAATAAAAAGAAAAGACGGCAAAGCCGTCTGTTTCTTTCCATAGTTGTTTCATTTTACATTAATTAGCGAATGCAAGCAGCACCAACGATAATTAAAAGGATAAACAACACAACGATTAAGGCGAAGCCGCTTCCAGATCCGCCACAAGAACCGCCATAACCGTAGGAAGGATATGAACAAGTTGTTGGATAGCAATATGAGTATCCGTACATGAGATGACCTCCTTTATCATTTCCCGCTAATACTGCGGTTACTATAATGTATGGAGGAATGATCAGAAATGTATAGGTATTTACCTATAAAAGGAAGAAGTGTTTGTATAATTTTCTTGAGAAGAGAGAAAAACTAAGGAGAATTAAATCGTTTACATATTATTCTAAGAGAAAAAATAAGTTAAAAAGGGAATAATATAACAGCAGGTTATTGCTTACTAATACAGATGTGAAAAATAAAAACACGTTTGTGTAGAGGAAACCGGCATATTATTTATAAAAAAACGTATTCAAAGTAATTGACATCGTAATTAGAATAGTTGTAAACTAAAAAACGTGATCAAGATTGTATTAATATGTTTTTGAAAAAACATTAGTACAGATTGTTAGGTACACAAAATTATTCTCAACCGACAAACAAATTTGTTGGTTTACATTGTTGCGCTTTCAGTCTAGCTAATAGATAGTGAAAGCGTTTCAGAATATGGTTCAAGAGAGGAAGAGGTGAACGGAATGGGTACTAAAACAAAAAAGACCCTATTTAATGTTGATGAGCAAATGAAAGCTATCGCAGCTCAATTTGAAACATTACAAATTTTAAATGAAAAAGGCGAAGTTGTGAATGAAGCAGCTATGCCTGAATTATCTGATGATCAATTAAAAGAATTAATGCGCCGTATGGTGTATACTCGCGTACTAGATCAACGTTCTATTTCTTTAAACCGTCAAGGACGTTTAGGTTTCTACGCACCAACTGCTGGACAAGAGGCTTCTCAATTAGCAAGTCATTTCGCACTTGAAGCAGAAGATTTCATCTTACCAGGATATCGTGACGTTCCACAATTAGTGTGGCACGGTCTACCATTATACCAAGCATTCTTATTCTCTCGTGGACATTTCATGGGTAACCAAATGCCTGAGAATGTAAATGCACTTGCTCCACAAATCATTATCGGTGCGCAAATCATCCAAACTGCTGGTGTTGCGTTAGGTATGAAATTACGTGGTAAAAAATCTGTTGCAATTACTTACACTGGTGACGGTGGTGCTTCACAAGGTGACTTCTACGAAGGTATGAACTTTGCGGGTGCATTCAAAGCTCCAGCAATCTTCGTTGTACAAAACAACCGTTATGCAATCTCTACTCCAGTAGAAAAGCAATCTGCAGCTAAAACTGTAGCACAAAAAGCAGTAGCAGCAGGTATTTACGGAATTCAAGTAGACGGTATGGATCCATTAGCTGTATACGCAGCAACTGCTTTCGCTCGTGAGCGCGCAGTAAATGGCGAAGGTCCTACTTTAATCGAGACTTTAACATTCCGTTATGGTCCACATACAATGGCTGGTGATGACCCAACTCGTTACCGTACAAAAGATATCGAAAACGAATGGGAACAAAAAGATCCAATCGTACGCTTCCGTGCATTCTTAGAAAACAAAGGCCTATGGTCTCAAGAAGTTGAAGAGAAAGTTATCGAAGAAGCAAAAGAAGATATCAAACAAGCAATTGCTAAGGCTGACCAAGCTCCAAAACAAAAAGTTACTGATTTAATGGAAATCATGTACGAAAAAATGCCTTACAACTTAGCTGAACAATATGAAATTTACAAAGAAAAGGAGTCGAAGTAAGCCATGGCTCAAATGACAATGATTCAAGCAATCACTGATGCTTTACGCGTTGAAATGAAAAATGATCCTAACGTACTTGTGTTTGGTGAAGACGTTGGTGTAAACGGCGGAGTATTCCGTGCTACTGAAGGTTTACAAGCTGAATTCGGTGAAGATCGTGTAATGGATACTCCACTTGCAGAGTCTGGTATTGGTGGACTTGCAGTTGGACTTGCACTTGAAGGCTTCCGTCCAGTTCCAGAAATCCAATTCTTCGGTTTCATTTATGAAGTAATGGATTCAGTTTCTGGTCAATTAGCTCGTATGCGTTACCGTTCTGGTGGACGTTGGACTGCTCCAGTAACAATTCGTTCTCCATTCGGTGGTGGTGTTCATACTCCTGAACTACATGCTGATAGCTTAGAAGGATTAGTGGCACAACAACCTGGTCTAAAAGTTGTTATTCCATCTACTCCATACGATGCAAAAGGTCTTTTAATCTCTGCGATTCGTGACAACGATCCAGTTATCTACTTAGAGCATATGAAATTGTACCGTTCATTCCGTCAAGATGTACCAGAAGGTGATTACACAATTGATTTAGGCAAAGCTGACATCAAACGTGAAGGTACAGATGTATCTGTTATCGCTTATGGTGCTATGGTTCATGCTGCATTAAAAGCTGCTGAAGAACTTGAAAAAGAAGGTATCTCTTTAGAGGTTGTTGACTTACGTACAGTTCAACCATTAGATATCGAAACAATCATCGCTTCTGTTGAAAAAACAGGCCGCGTAGTTGTAGTTCAAGAAGCTCAAAAACAAGCTGGTATTGCAGCTAACGTTGTAGCGGAAATTAACGACCGTGCAATCTTAAACTTAGAAGCTCCAGTTGTACGTGTTGCAGCTGCTGATACAGTATTCCCATTCTCTCAAGCTGAGAGCGTATGGTTACCAAACCATAAAGATATTGTTGAAGCTGTTAACAAAGTAATGAACTTCTAATTTTTAGTTTTTCATGTGCAAAAGAAATCAGCACATGCTGGTTTCTTTTGTACATATTCCATAATAATGAAATGAATCAGGGGGCTGAATTCCGTGGCATTTGAATTTAAACTACCAGATATCGGTGAAGGTATCCACGAAGGTGAAATCGTAAAATGGTTTATTAAACCAGGCGATGAAGTAAATGAAGATGATGTACTTCTTGAAGTACAAAATGATAAAGCAGTAGTAGAAATCCCTTCTCCTGTTAAAGGTAAAGTACTTGAAGTACTTGTAGAAGAAGGAACAGTTGCAATTGTAGGAGATACATTAATTAAATTTGATGCTCCTGGATACGAAAACCTTAAATTTAAAGGTGACGATCATGATGAAGCTCCAAAAGCTGAAGAAGCAGCAGTAGAAGCGCCAGCAGCGGAAACTACTCCAGCAGCAACTGCAGAAGTAGTAAATGAGCGTGTAATCGCTATGCCATCTGTTCGTAAATATGCTCGTGAAAAAGGTGTAGATATTCATAAAGTAGCTGGTTCTGGTAAGAACGGCCGTGTTGTGAAAACTGACATCGATGCATTTGCAAATGGTGGACAAACTGTAGCAGCAACTGAGGCTCCAGCAGCAGTAGAAGCTACTCCAGCAGCAGCAGCGAAAGAAGAAGCACCAAAAGCACAACCAATCCCAGCTGGTGAATATCCAGAAACTCGTGAGAAAATGAGTGGTATCCGTAAAGCGATTGCGAAAGCAATGGTTAACTCTAAGCATACAGCTCCTCACGTAACATTAATGGATGAAGTAGATGTAACAGAACTTGTTGCTCACCGTAAGAAGTTCAAAGCTGTTGCAGCTGACAAAGGTATTAAATTAACTTACCTTCCATACGTTGTAAAAGCTTTAACATCTGCATTACGTGAATTCCCAATGTTGAATACTGCTTTAGACGATGCTTCTCAAGAAATCGTTCATAAACATTACTTCAACATCGGTATCGCAGCTGATACAGACAAAGGTCTATTAGTACCAGTTGTTAAAGATACAGATCGTAAATCTATCTTTACTATTTCTAACGAGATCAATGAACTTGCTGGTAAAGCACGTGATGGTCGTTTAGCTCCAACTGAAATGAAAGGTGCTTCTTGCACAATTACAAACATTGGTTCTGCAGGTGGACAATGGTTCACTCCAGTTATCAATCACCCAGAAGTAGCAATCCTTGGTATCGGCCGTATCGCTGAGAAACCAGTTGTGAAAAACGGTGAAATCGTTGCAGCTCCAGTATTAGCATTATCTCTAAGCTTTGACCATCGTTTAATTGACGGCGCAACTGCTCAAAAAGCATTAAACCAAATTAAACGTCTATTGAATGACCCACAATTATTAGTAATGGAGGCGTAATAACAATGGTAGTAGGAGATTTCCCAATTGAATTAGATACAGTCGTTGTTGGTGCAGGTCCTGGTGGATACGTTGCGGCAATTCGTGCAGCACAATTAGGTCAAAAGGTAGCGATTATTGAAAAATCTAACCTTGGTGGCGTATGCTTAAACGTTGGATGTATTCCTTCAAAAGCGTTAATCAATGCAGGTCATCGTTATGAGAATGCAATGCATTCTGATGACATGGGTATCACTGCAGAGAACGTAAAAGTTGACTTTACAAAAGTTCAAGAATGGAAAAACGGCGTAGTTAAGAAATTAACTGGCGGTGTTGAAGGCCTTCTTAAAGGTAACAAAGTTGAAATCATTCGCGGTGAAGCTTACTTCGTAGATGCTAACACATTACGCGTAATGACTGAAGATGCAGCACAAACTTATACGTTTAAAAATGCTGTTCTTGCAACTGGTTCTACACCAATCGAAATTCCAGGATTCAAATACTCTAAACGTGTTATCAACTCTACAGGCGCTTTAAGCTTACCTGAAATTCCTAAAAAACTTGTTGTAATCGGCGGCGGTTACATCGGTATGGAATTAGGTACTGCATATGCTAACTTCGGTACAGAAGTTACTGTAGTAGAAGCTGGCGACGAAATCTTAGCTGGTTTCGAAAAAGCTATGAGCTCTGTTGTTAAACGTGCTCTACAGAAAAAAGGTAACGTAAATATCCATACAAAAGCTATGGCTAAAGGCGTTGAAGAAACAGAAACTGGCGTAAAAGTTAGCTTTGAAGTTAACGGTGAAATCCAAACTGTAGAAGCAGATTACGTATTAGTAACTGTAGGTCGTCGTCCAAACACTCAAGAAATCGGTCTTGAGCAAGTTGGAATTAAAATGACTGACCGTGGCATTATCGAAATTGATGAGCAATGCCGTACAAATATTTCAAACATCTATGCAATCGGTGATATCGTTCCTGGACCACCATTAGCTCACAAAGCTTCTTACGAAGGTAAAGTAGCTGTTGAAGTAATTAGTGGCCATGCATCAGCAATCGATTACATCGGAATTCCTGCAGTATGCTTCACTGATCCAGAATTAGCATCTGTTGGTTACACTAAGAAACAAGCTGAAGAAGCAGGAATGACAGTAGCTGTATCTAAGTTCCCATTCGCTGCAAACGGTCGTGCGTTATCATTAAACAGCACTGACGGTTTCTTACAACTTGTAACGCGTAAAGAAGATGGTCTTCTTGTAGGCGCGCAAGTTGCAGGTGCAGGTGCTTCTGATATTATCTCTGAGATTGGTTTAGCTATCGAAGCTGGAATGACAGCTGAAGATATCGCTCAAACAATCCATGCTCACCCAACATTAGGTGAAATCACAATGGAAGCAGCTGAAGTTGCTCTTGGAATGCCAATTCACATTGTAAAATAATTTAAGTAATGTAAATACCCCATCTCTTATTTAAAGAGATGGGGTATTTTTATTTTCATAAAATGACTTGCAAGGTCTTTATATGTACTTGTCGAATGAATATATAATACTTTAAATGAACCGTTAGCATATATGCCGTTATATAATATGTAATTGATTCAAACTTAATCCCATATATTAATAAAATAGAGCATGTCAAAGGAGAAGGTTCCATGAGAATATTACATGTTATATTTTATCATTTTCTATTATGGAGTGGTTTTTCCATTGTATTAACATTATCGAATGGTGATAAGTTTCATTATAAAGTAATTCTCTTTTTCGTATTTCTTTATTTGGCATATGTGATTGCATGTTTTGTATTACACGTAAGAAAGCAGGCATTATTCCTTACGTGTTCAAATTGCATACTTTTTTTAATCATATTCTCTATTTTTTAAATTAACGTTTATAGAAATACATTGTTCTTCCATTAAATAGTTGTAACTCTCCTTCTAATTTCTTCGCTAGAAAACGGCTAAATTCATTTGCTTTTCCTTTATCACCAAATGTTGCTGTAGTAGGCAAAGAAACCTGAATAAAAGATTGTTCCTTTTCTATTCCAATCCCAACATAAATAGAATCATATCGATCGTGACTCGATTGGAGTTTTAATGTTGTTGCTGATGTATCTAATATTTCATAAGGAAAAGCTGTATTTGTATAAGCATAATTAATTTGATTACCAGTCTTGGAAGTAACGGTTTTATAGTTATGAAAAAGGTGTTTAACATCTTCTATTGAAACAGATTGTTGATTGGATTTAGGTACAAGTGTGATAAAGGCGTGTTGCATACAAATTCCCCCTTAGCTTAGTAGAATAATATCATTCTACATCCTACTGAATTTTTTGACAATTAAAAGGAGTATTACTTTTTTTGTTTAATATATTAATGAGTAGGAAGTGTTATTTAGAAAGGTGGAAACTCATGTTTGAAAAATTGTATGATGAGCATGAAAGTGTGAAGGTACGATTTTTAGGATTTATGACGCATGATACACGTTATGATTTTGGAGTTATTTATACAAATATGTTTTTTGGAAAGCCACTTATTGTTTGTATGCAAACAGGGAGATCTACTTTGCTTGGGAGAGATGATGTAGAAAATGTTCCATATATACAGGAAACTTTTAAGTTAGGATCGGAAGAGGAGGCGGAGGAGTTAGCTCAATTTTTTAAATTTCTTGTTCCGTCTACTTCTTTGCATGCGGAGTATGAAGAATAATTAACAAGAAACAGTCGTACGTATGAGATATGGCTGTTTTTTTGTGTTAATATCGCATACTAATTTAATTTTAAAATATTTAATGTGTTATACTAAAAACCTATTGACGTAAAAAGTATAACATATTAAAATAAAGACAGAAAGTTAAGCGGTTACAAAAGTTTTTGGGATTATAAACTTAGGGGGAAATGAAAAATGGGAACAATCGTATGTCAAGATTGTGAAGGTACAATTGCACACTTCGAGGATGAGAAAGTAACGGTACTTTACGGGAAATGTGGATCTTGCGGATGTGATCACACAGAACATACAAAAGCCCAATAATTGATAGGAAATTGACAGCTAAAAGTTTTTAGGACCATAAACTTAGGGGGAAATGAAAAATGGGAACAATCGTATGTCAAGTTTGCGAAGGAACAATCGGACATTTTGAGGATGAGAAAACGACAGTACTTTATGGGAAATGTGGTTCCAATTGTGACTGTGCTAGTAGAGACAATGCGAAAGCTTAATCATATATAAGTAGATTATTCTTAAAAATCAGGGGGAAATGAAGATGGGAACAATCGTATGCCAAGTTTGTGAAGGAACAATCGCACATTTTGAAGATGAAAAATCAACAGTACTTTATGGGAAATGTGGATCTCATTGCGAATGTGACCATAAAGAACATACAAAAGCTTAATAATTAAGAAAAAACGCCTACACATGTAGGCGTTTTTTTAATAGATTGTAGTTATATGTCCGACTGTTGCAACAATTGCATCATCTCTAATAGGAATAAATCCAATTGATGTTTGTGGCGTGTTAGGAGGGGCATATTGACTCATCATACGGCTATCAATACGAGTAATAAAATCGGTTAAATAAGCTGAAATAAAAGCATAAGGGATCCTTCGTTCATTTAATGAATAAATAATTTCCTCTTTCGTTTTTACGCCTACGCCATGTCCGTAAAAAAAGAAGTTTCCTAGATAGATTGTATTTTCTCCTTGCCACTCAATCGTAGCTGGATTAACTTGTGGGTTTTTAAAGTAAACGAGGTCACCTGGAACGATATCGCCACTCGTTTTTGTTATGAGCTTTAAGTCGCGATCGTAGTCCCATGTATAAAGTAAGAGGTTTGCGAATAGACGGTTGAAAGTTTTTTCCTCATATAATGATAGTAATGCTTTGTAAAAAATGATAATCATTGCGGTGGCACATTCAGTTCCATATAGTTTTCCGTTTTTAAAAATATCTTGGATGGCAATGGAAGGGGCTATGTTTGGAAGTAGTTGAAATCCGCCAAGTGATGTTCTTTCCCAAAACTGAGGATTGCAAAAAGATTGTTGAAACGTACGAAACTGAAATCCACTTTGAAAAAGTTCTAGCGCGGAAGTAATAATATTAACTCGTAAATTAAGATCAAAGCTGAGTTCATCGGCTGTTCGGAAGGAATAAACTTCTTGATTTCCCGCCATTATGGATAAAATCTGTTGTTTTTCAGCTGCAAATGGCTCATATTCATTTGTGATATAAGGGTGTACAATAGAACGGCCTATCACAATCATAATGGTATCCCCACCTATACGTTACAGATTTCGCGATACGGGAAAGCCTATATTGGACTTTAGACATAGGATGAAAGTATCGCTTTTTCATAGAAAAACATTTATCCCGCTATTTGCGGGCAGTAAGAATTCCACCTCAAAATTCGGCTGGAGCCCTGCTGCCCGTAAACGCCCGATTGGTGAAGGCTAATAATCAGTGGGGATGAACAAAACCCCACTGATTAAAGTTTCACTTTATATTTTGGTAGACTTTAACTACAGACAAGTACAAGTCTTTAAAACGCCAATGTGTTCTTTGAAAAAAGATAGCATAGGGAGTTCGATAGCCGAATTCAAGCTATCGGTAAAATGATATGTGTCGTCAAGAACAAGACGCTAAAACACCTGAACACGAATCTGTACGGTATGGTATAAGTACCGTAGCTCACGAACCTATACGATTTGTTGTGAGAGTGGTGATGGCACACCGCAATCTTGCACGTCAGCGATACCAGAAATGGACTTCGCCTTAGGTAGCAAGAATCCCACTGATGTTAGTCAGCTTGCCCCATTAGGGTGGGAATGTCAAATTCTTTAGTATCGTATGAAAAAAAGAGAAAAAAGGTGAAAGAAAAGCCTATCAACTGATAGGCTTGTACTCTTTAATAACACGTAATGTTTGTAATGTCATATCTTCAGGACCTTGTACAGGTAACCCAGCTTCTAAATTTTTAAGAATATACTCTAAGTTATCTTGTGTAATAATTTCCCCCGGAGTAAAGATTGGAATCCCTGGCGGATAAACCATAACAAAATCAGCTATAATACGACCTGCTGCGTTTTCAAATGGAATGACTTCTGTTTCTGAATAAAAAGCATCTCTAGGAGAAAGTGCTAGCACAGGTATTTCTGGTATTTCTACTTGTACTTGAACACCTTTGTCTGCTCTATTTCTATATGTTGCTGCTAAATCTTGTAATGCTGTAATAAGTGTATCTGTTTCACTTTCTGTATCTCCAAATGTGATAAGACAAAGTATGTTATATAAATCAGAGAGTTCTACTTCAATGTTGTAATGTTCTCTAAGCCATACTTCAGCCTGATGGCCTGTAATACCTAAATCTTTTACAGATACAATTATCTTTGTAGGATCATAGTTAAAAGTAGCATCTGTTCCTAGCATTTCTTTTCCGGGACAATAAAGATGCTCAATAGCATTAATAGCATCACGAACATGCTCAGCTAATTGTATTGTTTGTTCTATGAGAGCTGTTCCTTCTGTAGCAAGACGTTTTCTAGCAACATCAAGGGATGCTAACAAAATGTAAGAAGTTGATGTAGTCGTAAGCATGCTAATAATGGATTGGACATGCTTTACGTTCACAAGACCTTCTTTTACATTAAGAATAGAGCTTTGGGTTAAAGACCCACCTAATTTGTGAACACTTGTTGCTGCCATATCTGCACCTGCTTGCATAGCTGATATTGGTAGTTCATCATGAAAATGGATATGAACACCGTGAGCCTCATCAACAAGTACAGGAATATCGTAAGAATGAGCTAATTCTACAATCTGCTCTAAATCTGCAGCAAACCCAAAATATGTTGGATTTATAACAAGTAAGCCTTTCGCATCTGAGTGCTCTTCAAGAGCCTTTTTGACAGATTGAATTGTGATCCCATGTGAAATACCGAGCTTCGGATCAATCTCAGGATGCATGAAAATTGGTTTTGCACCTGAGAAAATAATAGCTGACATTACTGATTTATGCACATTCCGTGGCACGAGGATTTTATCCCCAGGACCGCACACGCTCATCACCATTGTCATAATTGCACCACTTGTACCTTGAATAGAAAAGAACGTATGATCTGCACCGAAAGCAGCGGCTGCTAAATCCTGTGCTTCTTTAATCATACCTTTTGGATGATGTAAATCATCGAGCGGCGCAATATTAATTAAATCAATTGCTAATGCATTATGCCCAATAAATTCGCGAAATGTAGGATCCATGCCCTGTCCTTTTTTATGACCAGGAATATGGAATTGAACTGGATTTCGCTTACTGTGCTCAACTAAAGCGGTAAACAATGGTGTTTCGTATTGGGACAATCTATACACCCCTTCTTCTTCGTAATATTTATTAGAGTTTGTTTTATATGATTTCATCTCATTCTAAAAGGAAATTAAGATGACAAACTTTTAGAACTTGACTTGTTTTTCTGCCATTCGCAAAAGCCTTTTTGGGGATGGTAGTCTCACTTTATTCTCTATAAAACAAAAGCATTATATCACCAATAATTATAGATGTATAGAAAAATCTCATTTTCAAGGTGAGTATGTTTAATAGTTATATTTTAAATGCTGCAAAGAGGAAGACAATTCCATTGAAATGGATAAATGGTGTATAATGCAGAGTGGCTATAGTGAAGAATAAAAGTTTGTCTTAAAGGTAGCATAATGGAAAAAGAAAGAATACTGAATGAGGTGCAAAAATGGAATATCAATATCCACTTGATTACAATTGGTCAAATGAAGAAATGGTAGCAGTTGTAAAGTTTTATGAAGCGATTGAAAAGGTATATGAAAAAGGAGTTTTGAGAGAAGATTTGATGGAATTATATCGTCGTTTTAAAGAGATTGTGCCATCGAAGGCAGCGGAGAAAAAAATTGATAAAGAATTTCAAGAAGTAAGTGGATATTCTATATATCGTACGATTCAAAGAGCAAAAGAAGTAGCAGAAAAAAAGATTGTAAAAATGTAAAAAGATTTTGAAAATTAAAATACAAAGTGCTATAATGTGATAACAACTAAAAACGGACAATATAAATTGTCCGTTTTCTACTATCGATTACAAAGTGCATATAAAGGAAGGAGTGGTTGCATCGTAGATTCAATCTTAGCAAGGAATTGTTCGTTGGTCATTGCTGAAAACTCCTCTGGTGATATATGAATACCGACTAATAATTCTGCTTTTTTCACAGTAGCTAAACGTTCAATCATCTTTTGTAAGTCTTCCGTTTCAAGCGTTTCATGTAATTTTACACCTGGTTTAGTATGGTCAATGGACCAAACGAAGTCATTTGGAATATTTGTTTTTAAATCATTTAAATGTTCTAAGAAGGCGTGAGCCGTCTCCACTTTTTGTGGACACTCATAGATTAAACCAAAGTATATGAAGGCATGAGTACCCCATAAACCAATTTGGAAGTGTGGTAACATTTTATATCCACGTTTATTTGTTGAAAAAGCAACCCAAGTATCGTTTGGTGGATTGACTTTGCGGCGTGCATGTTTTGCTACATGGTAGAAAAAGTTTTCGTCAGTTTGTTGTGATAAATATGCTGCAAACTGTTCCCCTAAAGCGTCTAGCTTAGGATGAATATTCGTTTTAATTGCGCTCATTCGTTCTTCAAGACCATCAACAGTAAAGACTTCAAAATCAGTTGATGTGAATGTTTGTAGTGTCATGATTGTTCCTCCAACTCCTATTTTGTTTTAATTTTAGCATAGCTTGTACTATTCATAAAAAAAACAGCACAAAAAAATTTAAATAAAAAAATATAATTTTGTTGCATAGATGATTTATCCAACATAGTATAGTATAAAACAAAAAATCAGAAAATTGAATCAATTCTAGTCCGAGGGCAGACGAATATTGGGAGGAGGCAAAAAAATGAGACAGGTGATTAATGCGTTAAAGAGAACAGATGCTGAAAAGAGAATTCCGGTGCTACGTTTGGAGCTAGATTATGAATTAGCAACTTTATATGATGCGATGATGGATAACGACAAACAGAAAAAAGAAGAGTGCGTACAAAAATTAGAAGTGTTAAGACTTGAAATGATCCGTTTAGAAGCGTAATAATAGTATATGTATAAATAATTAGTTGGTGCGAACCTTATAAAGGGTTCGTTTTTTCTGTGAACAGTATAGATCGGAGTGTTTAAACATGCAAGAAGTATGGAAAGACATCGATACACACGCGAAACAGTGGATTCGAGAAGCCGGAGAACAATTAATGGCGTCACTGAAAAAAACACTTATTATAGAAACAAAGTCAAATGCAGCTGATCTAGTAACAAATATGGACCGAGAAACGGAGCAGTTTTTAATTGGGAAAATTAAAGAAACATTCCCGGCTCATAACATTTTAGGAGAAGAAGGCTATGGAGATGAGATTACCTCTTCTAATGGGGTTGTTTGGTTAATTGATCCAATTGATGGCACGATGAACTTTGTTCATCAAAAAAGAAATTTCGCAATCTCAATCGGGATTTATGAGAACGGTATCGGAAAGATTGGTCTTATTTATGATCCAGTTCATGACGAACTATATCATGCGGTAAAGGGAGAAGGGGCTTTTTGCAATGATTTAGCTATTCCCATGTTGGAAAAAGGAACGGTAGAGCATGGAGTTATAGCTTTGAATGCGATATGGCTTACTGATAATCCATTGCTTAATATGGAAAAAATGATGATGCTCGTTAAGAAGGCGAGAGGTACGAGGTCATATGGTTGTGCAGCGTTAGAAATGGTATATGTTGCCACGGGAAGATTAGACGCATATGTAACACCGCGCTTATCGCCATGGGACTTTGGCGGGGGACAGATTATTGTAGAGGAAGTTGGCGGTAAAGTGACAACGTTCTTGGGAACGCCTCTTTCTATTGTAGAGAAAAGCAGTGTGTTAGTTGCAAAACCAGGAGTATACGAAGAATTATTACCATTTGTATCGCAATAATGAAAAAAGTAAGAGGCATAAAGAAGCTTCTTACTTTTTAATGTTATTGCGATTTACGCATTTTTCTTTTTGTTACAAAACCGTATCCAACTGTAACAAATGTGCCGATAATGCAAATAATAATGCCGATGGGACTATTTTCAGCAATCATAATTCCGATACCAATTAAGAAGATAACACCGATAATTGCTGTTAATAAAAAGCGATATTGAATGTGTTCCATTTCTTCACCCTCCAATCTTATTTTACTTTCACAAAAGTAAGAATACAACTATATTTTCATTCTTGATTTTATTTTGATTGCCATTGTATCCCCTTCGCTCTTATAATAGAGAAGGATTAAAAAGACATTAGGAGTTGGACATGTTGAAAAAACGACAAGATTTACGAAATATAGCAATTATTGCCCACGTTGACCATGGTAAAACAACACTTGTTGACCAGTTATTACGTCAAGCGGGGACGTTCCGTGCGAATGAACATATTGAAGAACGCGCAATGGACTCAAATGATCTAGAAAGAGAACGTGGTATTACAATTTTAGCGAAGAATACTGCGATTCACTATGAAGATAAAAGAATTAACATTTTAGATACACCTGGTCACGCTGACTTCGGTGGAGAAGTAGAACGTATCATGAAAATGGTTGATGGTGTTCTACTTGTAGTTGATGCATATGAAGGTTGTATGCCACAAACACGATTTGTTTTAAAGAAAGCTCTTGAGCAAAACTTAACTCCAATCGTTGTTGTAAACAAAATTGACCGTGACTTCGCTCGCCCTGATGAAGTAGTTGATGAAGTAGTTGACTTATTCATCGAACTTGGTGCAAACGAAGATCAATTAGAGTTCCCAGTTGTATTTGCATCAGCAATGAACGGAACAGCAAGCTTAGATTCAAATCCAGCAAATCAAGAAGAGAATATGAAATCATTGTTTGACACAATCATTGAACATATTCCAGCACCAATTGATAACAGCGAAGAGCCACTTCAATTCCAAGTAGCACTTCTTGATTACAATGACTATGTTGGTCGTATTGGGGTTGGACGCGTATTCCGCGGTACAATGAAAGTAGGACAACAAGTTGCATTAATGAAAGTTGACGGAAGTGTAAAACAATTCCGTGTAACTAAATTATTTGGTTACATTGGATTAAAACGTCAAGAAATTGAAGAAGCAAAAGCTGGAGATTTAGTAGCTGTTTCAGGTATGGAAGACATTAACGTAGGTGAAACGGTATGTCCGGTTGAGCATGAAGAGGCTTTACCATTATTACGTATTGATGAGCCAACATTACAAATGACATTCCTTGTAAATAACAGCCCATTTGCAGGTCGTGAAGGTAAATTCATTACTTCTCGTAAAATTGAAGAGCGTCTTCGTTCACAATTAGAGACAGATGTAAGTTTACGTGTAGATAATACAGATTCTCCTGATGCATGGATCGTATCTGGACGCGGAGAGTTACATTTATCAATCTTAATTGAAAACATGCGTCGTGAAGGTTATGAACTACAAGTATCTAAGCCTGAAGTAATTATTAAAGATGTCGATGGCGTAAGAAGTGAGCCTGTAGAGCGCGTACAAATCGATGTTCCTGAAGAATACACTGGTTCTATTATGGAATCAATGGGCGCACGTAAAGGTGAAATGTTAGATATGGTGAATAACGGAAACGGTCAAGTTCGCCTTACTTTCATGGTTCCAGCACGTGGGTTAATTGGTTACACAACAGAATTCCTAACATTAACTCGTGGTTATGGTATTTTAAACCACACATTTGATTGCTACCAACCAGTACATGCTGGACAAGTGGGTGGACGTCGTCAAGGTGTTCTAGTTTCACTTGAAGCAGGAAAAGCATCACAATACGGTATTATGCAAGTTGAAGACCGTGGTGTAATCTTCGTTGAACCAGGTACAGAAGTATATGCTGGTATGATCGTTGGAGAACATACACGTGAGAATGATTTAACAGTTAACGTTGTAAAAATGAAACAACAAACTAACATTCGTTCTGCGACGAAAGATCAAACTTCAACAATGAAAAAACCACGCTTAATGACTTTAGAAGAGTCATTAGAGTACTTAAACGATGACGAGTTCTGTGAAGTAACTCCAGAATCAATTCGTCTACGTAAAAAGATTCTTGATAAGAGTGAGCGCGAAAGAGCTGCTAAGAAAAAGAAATCTGTTGAAGCATAAAATAATAGAACAGCTACCTTTTATAAAGGTAGCTGTTTTTTTGTTTTATGTTTATTTTTTTAGAATATTTACTCTTTTTTTGTAGACAGTATTTTTTTTGCGAGTTACTCTTGTATTAAGTACATAAAGAGAATTTGTTTCATGAGAAGGGGTGAAAGATAGTGTTAGAAAGAATGTCATTTTTCGCGAAACTTTGTAAAGTTGATGAAAATCCAGAGTTAGGGATGTGGTTACTTTATGGAACAATAATTTTATTAAGTGCACTTGTATATAATTTAGGATTTGCAAGGAAGCTATCGGTACTAAAAAATATAGTGATATATATTTCTTTAGCAATTGGATGCACGGTATTAACTTTTTTTGCAGTTTTTTTACCCGTTGGAGAGGGGCTCGTTGTAGCGGCAATTGTACTTGGAATTTATAGACTGCGTTTACGTCAAGCTAAACAACAAAAAACAGGGTGAAAAAAGGAGGGGCTTTCATGCGCTCAGTACAAGATGCATTATATAATTGGTTAACAATTAAAACGGTTGCGGAAGCACGTCCAGATGATAGAGCTGCACAAGAAACGTATGTATTATTTCAAAATATGATATATGAAGAGCATAAATTACGAAATGTAGAAGTTGAAAAGAACGAGGAAATGTATTTGATTACATATGAAATTGATGGAGAAATAAGGTGTGCAAGATTTCCGGTAGAAGCCATTGATTGTTTTTTGGATCAGATGAATCGTGAACCAGAAAAATACAAATAAGTCCTTATCTATATGATTAAGGACTTATTTCCGGTTTACCAATCGTCTTCTACTTTTTTATCACGATATAATCGGAAATTACCACTCGCATGGCGTTCCATAGTACGCTCTGCAATTCGTTCCGTACATTCCATGCACATATATGTATGAATAGGGCGATTACGCAGTTTTTTTGCCATAGGATTTTCGTCATCTAACATATCTTTTTTATCACAAATCATACATCTGACTCTCATTTCGTCACCTCAATACGAATTCTATCAGTATAAGTATATCATGGAAGCATAATGTTTTTGAATAATAGCGGGAAAAAATAATATTTTCGCAATTCGAAAAATAGGTTATGATAAGGATATATAAATAATATTTGGAGGTGGAAATATGGCGAATGTAGTTGAGCCTACATTGACAGGTGATTTAGTACAATCTTTGCGTAAAGAGTGTATCGTTATGATAGCAACAACAGATTTCGAAAAACAAATTCCTAACGTAAGTGCTATTTCTTGGGTATATGCAGTGAGTGAAACTAGTATTCGATTTGCGGTAGATCAACGCTCACGTATTGTGGGGAATATACGGCATAGTGCAGGGGTTGTATTGACTATAATGGCGAATGAATCCGTATTTTCCATAAGTGGTGAAAGTGAAATTTTAACAGATAGAATGGAAGGGATTCCTCTAAAATTAACGGTAGTAGAAGTGAATGTACAAGAAGTTCGTGATGTTATGTTTTATGGTGCGAAACTTGCTACTGAACCAACATATGAAAAAACATATGATCTTCGAGCAGCTAAAAAGCTTGATAACCAAGTATTAGTAGGAATGAAAGAATTATAAAGAAGATGAATAGGAACATCGTTCATAAACTTTTACAAGTGAGTATTGTGATTTAATGTGAAAAATTATAATAAAAAGTAATATATTGAATAGAAATGAATAAAAAATAAAGAAAAGGTTTAATTTCTATGAATTTCGATTCTACCTCGTTTTTACGGTACATATAATTATAACAATGGTTCGTCCATATTTTATGGATGAAACCCTTGTTCTACAAATTTAAAAGTGGAGTCAGGGGGTAACAGGTTGGATAAAATTTATGTGTTAGATACGAATGTACTTTTGCAGGATCCTTTATCTATTTTTTCATTTGCAACAAATGAAGTAGTGATTCCAGCAGTTGTATTAGAAGAGGTTGATTCGAAAAAACGTTATATGGATGAAGTAGGACGAAATGCTCGCTATGTATCTAAGTTAATCGACAAATTTCGCGAAATAGGAAAGCTGCATGAAAGTATTCCGTTAGAAAACGGCGGTACATTTCGTATTGAATTAAATCATCGCTCATTTGTTCAACTGCAAGATATTTTTGTAGAAAAAACAAATGATAATCGAATTTTAGCGGTAGCGAAAAACCTCTCTTTAGAAGAACAAGAAAAAGAGGACGGGAAATCAGTTATTTTAGTAAGTAAAGATGTACTCGTAAGGGTAAAAGCTGATGCAATCGGATTGCAGGCCGAAGATTATTTAAGTGACCGAGTAATCGAAGTGGAAAATATATATTCAGGATTTTTAGAAGGGTATATATCAAAAGAACAGTTAGATTATTTTTATGAAAAAGGTGAACTACCTTTATCTGAAATCGCAAATCATCCTTTTTATCCAAATCAGTTTGTTGTAATGAAAGATGCACTAGGGGGTTCTAGTTCTGCACTTGGGATTGTGGATCATTTAGGTAAGAAGGTAAAAAAACTTATTTTTCACAATGAACAAGTGTGGGGGATACGCCCACGAAACGTGCAGCAAATTATGGGATTAGAATTGCTACTTCGGGAAGATATTCCACTTGTAACGTTAACAGGGAAAGCCGGTACAGGAAAAACGTTACTTGCATTAGCTTCGGGACTAATGCAAACGGAAGATTTAGGGTTATATAAAAAACTACTTGTCGCGAGACCAATTGTACCGGTAGGGAAAGATATAGGCTATTTACCAGGAGAGAAAGAGGAAAAATTAAGACCGTGGATGCAGCCGATTTTTGATAATCTAGAGTATTTATTCAATACGAAAAAGCCTGGGGAGCTAGATGCTATTTTAGCTGGAATGGGTTCGATTGAAGTAGAAGCGCTTACCTATATACGCGGGAGAAGTATTCCAGACCAGTTCATTATAATTGACGAGGCACAAAATTTAACGAAGCATGAAGTAAAGACGATACTAACAAGGGTAGGCGAAAAAAGTAAGATTGTATTAATGGGGGATCCTCAGCAAATTGATCACCCGTATTTAGATGAATATAATAACGGTTTAACATATGTTGTAGAGAAGTTTAAAGAACAACGTATTAGTGGTCATGTAAAGTTTGTTAAAGGAGAGCGTTCTAATTTAGCACAACTAGCAGCGGATTTATTATAAAAAGGAGTGAGCTTAAGCTCACTCCTTTTTTGCCTTTTAATTATACAATTTAAATGATTGTAAATTTACGGATGTTACGAATCGGATTTTGTCTATTAGATCCATCATGGAAATATAGATGAACAGGCCCGTCTTCTCGTAATGGTTTACCTTCTTTTGAAAAACCGAGAATAGCTTTATGAGCTGTTTCTAACGGAAGTGTAATTGTATTGTCTGTGGTTTCAATTTCGACATGAGTAGCATCTTCTAAAATTTCAGCATTTTTTAGAAATGGATGAAGTGGTATGCCAAAGGTCCCGTTAATAAGCTGTTCTTTTTTATATTTCTTTACACTTTGTTGTATTGGCGGGAAGGCAGCACCATCACGGATTTCGCGATCCCAATGCTCTGAAGTATGTTTTAAGTATGTTTCTAATTCGGATGATTCTTCTCTAGTTTCATCAAAGTAGGTTGTCAAATCTATTTTTCGATCATCGAAAATCCATACAGTTGGATCGATAGTGATTGGAAAACGAACTTTTCCATTAATAAATAAAATTTCGCTCATTGTTGTTCCCCCATTTGTGTTATACTCCCACTTTTCAGTATAATAGTATTAGACACTGTTGTCACAAAAAATGTTTCTATTGCAATTTATTAAAACTATCGCTAATATTAATAGATATGAGAGAGTAGGACGGAAACGGAGGGAATCAATTTGGCGTCTGAGACAGTATCAAATCATCAGGAAAAGGCACTAGCCCTTCTACAAGCGGATGCAGAGAAGATTTTAAGACTTATTAAGGTACAAATGGACAATCTTACAATGCCGCAATGTCCATTATATGAAGAAGTTTTAGACACACAAATGTTTGGACTATCCCGCGAGGTCGATTTTGCGGTTCGCCTTGGTCTTATTGCAGAAGAACAAGGGAAAGCAATGTTAGGAGAGCTCGAACGTGAGTTGTCTGCACTTCATGAAGCATTTACAAACAAACAACAATAACGGGTTCAAATAAGGGGGCTCAAACTGAAATAGTTTGGGCTTTTTATTTGTATAATAAAGAAGGAAGAACCTATATACATATGGAATACAACAATAATTAAATTGAAACAGAAAGAGGAAATGAAATGAAAAAAGTATGGAAATCGATGGATTATTCCTTATTACTTCCTCTTGTTATCTTATGTGTGCTGGGAGTAATAATGGTATATAGTTCTAGTTCCATTGTTGCGATTTCGAAGCATGGGAAACCAGCGGATTTCTTTTTTAATAGGCAAGTATTAATTCTAGCTGTTGGAGCGATAATGTTAGCGATTATCATTGCTATTCCTTATAAACTTTGGAGGAAGCGAATAGTTTTAATAGCAATGGGAATAGGTAGTGTTGGTTTATTAGCAGCAGCCTTGTTTTTCGGTAAGGAAGTAAACGGTGCAAAAGGGTGGATATTAGGTATACAGCCCGCTGAATT
The DNA here is from genome assembly GCF_025809295.1 of Bacillus sp. 41-22. Classification (NCBI taxonomy): domain Bacteria; kingdom Bacillati; phylum Bacillota; class Bacilli; order Caryophanales; family Bacillaceae; genus Bacillus; species Bacillus sp. 41-22. Next base: position 3,837,010 of record NZ_CP084035.1, on the reverse strand, counting down.
TGTTAAAATATCGATTATTATTATATTAGCTCGTTTTTTTGCGAGAAGACAAGAGACAGATACTCCTGTTTTTAAAGGATCGGGACTTACGCTTGGTTTTGTTGGATTGGCAATGTTTTTAATTTTAAAGCAAAATGACTTAGGTACCGATTTATTAATTGCGGGAACGGTTGGAATTATGTTTCTTTGCTCGGGGGTACGGATTAATTTATGGATAAAACGAATCGTTTTAACTGCCATAGTGTGGATTCCGGCACTATATTTTCTCGGGAATTATGCATTAAGCAAGTATCAAAAGGCACGTTTTTCCGTTTTTCTTGATCCATTTAATGATCCTCAGAATGATGGATTCCAATTAATAAATTCTTTTATTGGAATTGCTTCAGGAGGGCTAAATGGTCGAGGATTAGGGAACAGTGTGCAAAAATATGGATACTTACCGGAACCGCAAACAGATTTTATTATGGCAATTATATCTGAAGAGCTTGGTTTTATAGGTGTAGCTGTCATTTTAATTTGTTTATTACTTATTATTATTCGGGCATTTAGAATTGCACAAAAGTGTAAAGATCCATTTGGAAGTTTAATAGCAATTGGAATTGCAAGTTTGTTTGGAGTTCAAACTTTTGTTAATGTCGGTGGTATGTCTGGGTTAATACCGCTTACAGGGGTGCCATTACCATTTGTTAGTTATGGTGGGAGTTCTTTGTTAGCTAATCTGCTTGCAATGGGTATACTGTTAAATATTGCTAGTTATGTAAAACGACAAGAGAAACAACAAAACAAATTGACTAACGAAATAGAACAAGGTGGACCGCATCTTGTTGTTGTAAAATAAAAAACACATTGAGCTCTAGAGTTCAATGTGTTTTTTATTTTGTTAGATTTTAAATGTGATACAATATTGATTGTTTTAAAATGAAAAGTATATTACATTTAAGTTAATGTGATATACAATATTGTTGTTAGAAAAGGAAGAGGTATGCTATACTATTTTTGTGAAACAAATTGATCAGAAAACTTATCATTTGTTGAAAAATAAGGTATGATGGATAAAAATAAAGTGAAGCTTTCTAAGTATAATATAATGTAGAAAGTGAAGAACTTCACGCTCTTTAGAGTGTGTATGTATTTTATCTCTAGAGTGGTAGGAAAATAGAGGGGGAAAATCATGACAAAGCTGCAACGTATTCAAAAAGTATTGGTAGCTAACCGTGGAGAGATAGCAATTCGTGTGTTCCGAGCATGTTCAGAACTTGGATTAAACACAGTTGCGATCTATTCTAAAGAGGATAGCGGTTCTTATCATCGCTATAAAGCCGATGAGTCCTATTTAGTTGGGGAAGGGAAAAAGCCAATTGATGCTTATCTAGATATTGAAGGCATTATTGAGATTGCGAAAAGTAATCATGTAGATGCAATCCACCCTGGATATGGTTTCTTGTCAGAAAATATTCAATTTGCAAAACGTTGTGAAGAAGAAGGGATTATCTTTATCGGTCCAAAAAGTAAGCATTTAGACATGTTTGGAGATAAAGTTAAAGCAAGAACACAAGCGCAGCTAGCACAAATTCCAATTATTCCTGGTAGTGATGGTCCAGTAAATTCAATAGAAGAAGTTGAAGAATTTGCTGAAAAGTATGATTACCCGATTATTATTAAAGCATCCCTTGGTGGCGGCGGTCGCGGTATGCGTATTGTACGTGCTAGTGAAGAATTAAGAGAATCGTATAATCGCGCGAAATCAGAAGCAAAAGCAGCCTTTGGTAATGATGAAGTGTACGTTGAAAAATTCGTTGAAAAACCTAAACATATAGAAGTACAAATTTTAGCAGATGAAGAAGGTAATGTTGTTCATTTGTATGAGCGTGATTGCTCTGTACAACGACGCCATCAAAAAGTAGTTGAAATTGCACCGAGCGTGTCGCTTTCAGATGATTTGCGTCAGCGTATTTGTGATGCTGCAGTAAAGTTAACGAAAAATGTAAATTATTTAAATGCTGGAACGGTAGAATTCCTTGTAAAAGGTGATGAGTTTTACTTCATTGAAGTAAACCCACGTGTTCAAGTTGAACATACGATTACAGAGATGATTACAGGAGTGGATATCGTTCAATCGCAAATTTTAATAGCTGATGGACATGCATTACATAGCAAAATGGTAGGTGTTCCTAAGCAAGAGGAAGTGGTTGTGCATGGATTTGCAATCCAATCTCGTGTAACAACAGAAGACCCACTTAATAACTTTATGCCTGATACAGGAAAGATTATGGCGTACCGATCAGGTGGTGGTTTTGGTGTTCGTCTTGATACAGGTAATAGTTTCCAAGGTGCAGTTATTACACCGTACTACGATTCTTTACTTGTAAAAGTTACTACTTGGGCACTTACTTTTGAACAAGCCGCTGCAAAAATGGAACGTAACTTAAAAGAATTCCGTATTCGTGGTATTAAAACAAATATTCCATTCCTAGAGAATGTAGTAAAACATAAAAACTTCTTATCAGGAGAATATGACACTTCATTTATTGACGCGTCACCTGAACTATTCTTGTTCCCGAAACGTAAAGACCGCGGAACAAAAATGTTAAATTATATTGGTACAGTAACAGTAAATGGCTTCCCGGGAGTAGGGAAAAAAGAGAAACCAATTTTCCCAGATGCTCGTATACCAAATGTGATACACTCAGAGCCAATGCAAAATGGAACGAAACAAATTTTGGATGAGCGTGGAGCGGATGGATTAGTAAAGTGGGTACAAGATCAAAAGCGTGTACTTTTAACTGATACAACATTCCGTGATGCACATCAGTCATTACTTGCAACTCGTGTTCGTACAAAAGATTTACATCACATTGCAGAGCCGACAGCGAGAATGTTACCAAACTTATTCTCAGCAGAAATGTGGGGCGGTGCAACGTTTGATGTTGCATATCGTTTCTTGAAAGAAGATCCATGGGAACGATTACTAGATCTTCGTGAAAAAATGCCAAACGTTTTATTCCAAATGTTACTTCGTTCTTCAAACGCAGTTGGATACAAAAACTATCCAGATAATTTAATTCAAAAATTTGTAGAATGTTCCGCGCAAGCCGGAATTGATGTGTTCCGTATTTTTGATAGCTTAAACTGGGTAGAAGGCATGAGAGTTGCAATTGATGCTGTACGAGATACTGGTAAGATTGCAGAAGCAACAATGTGTTACACAGGAGACATTCATGATCCGTTACGCAGTAAATATGATTTAAATTATTATAAAAATTTAGCAAAAGAGTTGGAAGCATCAGGAGCTCACATTTTAGGAATTAAAGATATGGCGGGCTTACTAAAGCCAAACGCAGCATATGATTTAGTTTCAGCACTAAAAGAGACGGTGTCGATTCCAATTCACCTGCATACACACGATACGAGCGGAAATGGTATTTTAACGTATACGAAGGCGATTGAAGCAGGTGTTGATATTGTCGATGTAGCGGTGAGTTCTATGGCTGGTCAAACGTCACAGCCGAGTGCGAATACATTATACTATGCGTTAGGTGGAAACGAAAGACAACCAGATGTTAATATAGACTCATTAGAAAAACTATCTCATTATTGGGAAGATGTACGAAAATACTATGCTCCATTTGAAAGTGGTATGAATGCTCCTCACACAGAGGTATATATGCATGAAATGCCGGGTGGACAGTATAGTAATCTTCAACCAACAAGCAAAAGCGGTTGGTTTAGGAGATCGCTTTGATGAAGTTAAAGTGATGTATCGCCGTGTTAATGATATGTTTGGCGATATTGTAAAAGTAACACCATCATCTAAAGTTGTCGGTGATATGGCATTATTTATGGTTCAAAATCACCTAACAGAACAAGATATTTTAGAACGTGGACATGCTATGGACTTCCCAGGATCTGTTGTTGAAATGTTCTCTGGAGATTTAGGACAACCATATGGTGGTTTCCCGAAAGAATTACAAAAAAATTATTTTAAAAGGGAAAGAGCCATTAACAGTAAGACCGGGTGAATTATTAGAACCAGTAGATTTTGATGCTTTAAAAGAAGAGTTATTCCACAAACTTGGACGCGAAGTAACAATTTTTGATGTAGTCGCATATGCATTGTATCCAAAAGTATTTATGGACTACGAAAAAGTTGCTGGGATTTATGGAAATGTATCTGTGCTTGATACACCGACATTCTTCTATGGTATGAGACTTGGTGAAGAAATTGATGTGGAAATCGAGCAAGGTAAAACATTGATGGTTAAACTAGTTTCCATTGGGGAGCCACAGCCAGATGGAAATCGTGTGCTTTACCTGGAGTTTAATGGACAACCGCGTGAAATCGTAGTGAAAGATGAAAGCGTGAAATCAACTGTTGCACAGCGTGTGAAGGGGAATCGTGAAAATCCAAATCATATTAGCGCAACGATGCCGGGAACTGTTATTAAAGTAGTTGTAAAAGAAGGCGATGAAGTGAAAAAAGGTGATTCCATGGCAATTACAGAAGCTATGAAAATGGAAACGACGGTTCAAGCGCCATTTAGTGGTAAAGTGAAAAAAGTATATGTAAATGATGGGGATGCAATTCAAACGGGAGATTTACTCATTGAATTAGATCATTAAAATAAAGAAAAAGAGCTGTGCGAAAGCAGCTCTTTTTTGTGTGTAAATAATACCTTGCCGAATTGGCAAGGTATTAAAGTTTTACTTTATTTTGTTTGCTTAGAAGTTGATTCAGTTTCTTTTGCATTGACTGTACTTCTTGTACCTATCATAACTAAATAGCATAGTACAGCAAACAGGCAAGAAATGAAGAGCGAATGTAATAATGCCATTGCTAAACTAGCATTTGTAAATACGACTAAAATCCCTACTATAGCTTGAAGTGTAACAAGGATAAATGAAATAATCCATCCCCAGTATACTACACGCTGCTGCTTGTAATGGCGAATAGCGATAATCATCGCATATAGTATCCAAGCGAAAATTAACATCGCTGCAACTCTATGTCCCATTTGAACCCACTCATGTAGTTGAGTTGGCATAGGTCTATTTTTGCTACATAAAGGGAAGTCTGGACAGGCTAAGGTAGCTCGTTCGTGACGTACTAAAGCTCCTGTGTAGACAACGATATAACTGTAAATTGTTACACCATAAATATGAAATTTCATTTTTTTGTCCATAATAAGTGAACGTGCATCAAATTTCTGATCAATTTCAAAAATAAGACACGTTAACAAGATGACAGAAGCAAATGAAATTAAGGAAATACCGAAATGAATAGCTAATACAGCAGGCATTTGACCCCAAACAACCGCCGCCGCTCCCATTAATGCTTGTGCAACTAAAAATACGAAGGATAAAATTGCTAACGTCTTTGTTTCGCGCACATGTTTATAATATTTCCAGGACAAGATACAAAGAAGAGTAACAAGGATTCCTGCTGATCCAGATGTTAAGCGGTGACTTAGCTCAATAATAGTCTCCATTGATAAATTAGATGGAACAAATTCACCGTTACAAAGAGGCCATGATTTGCCGCATCCTTGGCCTGAACCCGTTTTTGTAACTAAAGCGCCTCCTAGTAAAACTACTAATAAATCGAGACTTGTAATGACTGCTAACCATTTAATAAAGCGTTGCAATCTCTTTCACCATCTTTCTGCTATGAAGTTATTGCGAAATATTTTCATTCCATTATGTATAGAATAAAACGTGCTACAGTCCTATGATATATAAAAAATAATAAAATAGCAAAGAAATGGAGGGCGAGGACAACGTACGTATTATAAAGAAAAAAATGGGATTTAAAATACATATTTTAGGAGGAATTTAGGCTATTTTGAAAAGAAGTGGGGAGAATACATGCTAAATATGACAAAATAGTTTATTATAGAAGATAACATCATGTTATGATAAGGATAAATTAGAATAAAGTTTTTTAATGTTCGACACAAAAAGTTCATGTTTTCTTCACAAAATGTTCGGGAAATGTGATTTAATATATTGGAGTATGGGCGTAGATTAGTAGTAGAATGGGTTAACAATATTTCTACTGTAATAATATTGCTATATAGAAGCGAAATATTTCACATGAAATATATGCTTAGAAAGATGATAGGTTTAAGAGGGGGTTAAAGTGATGAACCATGCAACAAGTGAGCTGCATGATGAGTCAGCTGTTTCAATTGTACCGGAAACAACTCGGTTACAAGATTTATCAGCGCTCGTTAAAATGGGGATTGTAAACTCAAATACACTTACTGTATTTACAGGATTTTGGTTGGCTTTACATTTTAATGGATTGAGTGTTATGGACAATCTAGATAAGTTATTTTTCACAATCGTTGGTTCGGCATTAATTATGGCAGGGGTATGTTGTTTAAATAACTACATTGACCGAGATATCGATCCATTAATGGAAAGAACAAAAAACCGTCCAACGGTAACAGGTAAATATAAACCTGGCTTTGCACTTGCATTTGGACTTGTAATTTTACTTCTTGGCTTTGCATTTTTATTACTTACTACACCGATGGCAGTGTTAATCTCATTTATTGGTGCCTTCACATATGTTGTTTTATATACGTTATGGACGAAGAGAAAATATACGTTAAATACTGTTGTAGGTAGTATATCAGGAGCAGTTCCACCTTTAATTGGATGGGCGGCAATTGATCCGTCTTTAAATCATCCAATTGCTTGGATGTTATTTTTAATTATGTTTATTTGGCAAATCCCACATTTCCTCGCATTAGCGATGAAGCGTGTTGATGAATATCGAAATGCAGGAATCCCAATGCTTCCTGTTGTACAGGGATTTGATATTACGAAACGTCAGATTATGATTTGGACAGTATGTTTATTACCACTACCATTTTATATGAGTGGACTTGGAATAACATTCATGGTAATTGCAACATTGCTTAACATCGGATGGATCGCATTAGGGCTTTATGGCTTCCGTCAGCAAGATGACATCAAGTGGTCCGTAAAAATGTTTGTTTATTCCCTGAATTACTTAACAATCTTATTTGTGTCAATGATTGTAGTTACATTCTTCTAAGACAACGACATGATTGGATTTCTTTACGTTGAGATTTACTTTACTTAACTATAAAGTACAATCTAATTCACAAAGAAAGTGGGGGTTGTTTGTATGAAGAAACAGTGGCGACTGCTTTCGTTCGTTTCACTGCTGGCTTTACTGTTAGGGGGATGCGGTAAAGCTTTTCAGTCTACTTTAATTCCGCAAGGGGAAGTAGCAAAAATGCAATATGATTTGCTCTTACTAGCGAGTGCAATCATGGTAGGAGTAGTACTTGTAGTTACTATTATTTTCTTATATGTAATTGTGCGTTTCCGACAAAAAAAGGGTGAGGAAGATTATATTCCAGAGCAAGTTGAAGGAAATCACAAACTAGAAATTATATGGACAGTCATTCCGATTATTCTTTTGTTAATCTTGGCTGTTCCGACTGTTACATATACATTCAAGCTTGCTGATGTAAGTGCGATGGAGAAAAAGAATATTGATAAAGATACTATCGTTGTTGATGTAACAGCGAATCTTTATTGGTGGGAATTTTCTTATAAATCAGAAAAAATAGTAACTTCTCAAGATTTAGTTATCCCCACAGGTAAGAAAGTGTATTTGAATTTGAAGGGTGCCGATATTAAACATTCGTTTTGGGTTCCATCTTTAGCTGGGAAAATGGATACAAATACAGATAATGTAAACAAAATGTGGTTAAAGGCAGATAAATCGGGCACTTATAATGGTTTTTGTACAGAATTTTGTGGCCCATCACATTCTTTAATGCAGTTCAAAGTGAAAGCTCTGGATGAAAGCGAGTACAAAAAGTGGCTTGCTGACATGAAGAAGATTGATGGAAAAAAAGAAGTAGCTTCTACAAAGGCGCAAGAGGGTCAAGAAATATTTAATAAAAGCTGTATTGGTTGTCATGCAGTTGGATCAAATGATAGTAGACCACCTTCTGCTCGTATCGCACCGAACTTAGCAAACTTCGCAGATCGCGATATGGTTGCTGGTATTGCCGAAAATAATGAAGAGAACTTAAAAAAATGGCTCAAAGATCCTGAAAATATGAAACCAGGTAATAAAATGACTGGTAAATATGACAACTTAACGGATGATCAAATTAATGCATTAAATGCATATTTACAAACGTTAAAGATTGAAAAATAAAGAGGGATCATTTGCGAAGGGGAGGTTGAAAACGTGAGTTCTGTAGCAAAAAAACAGGGGATGGGTGCTGTCATATGGGATTATTTAACGACAGTAGACCATAAAAAGATTGCCATTCTCTATTTAATTGCAGGTGGATTGTTTTTTGTAATAGGTGGAATAGAAGCACTATTTATTCGCCTGCAGTTAGCGATTCCTAACAATGCTTTTCTTGTTGGGGATGCTTATAATCAAGTATTAACGATGCACGGTACAACAATGATTTTCCTCGCAGCTATGCCACTCGTGTTTGCATTTATGAACGCCGCTGTACCACTTCAAATTGGAGCACGTGATGTGGCGTTCCCGTTTTTGAATTCGCTCGGATTTTGGTTATTTTTCTTTGGTGGATTATTTTTAAATTTAAGTTGGTTTTTAGGAGGAGCGCCTGATGCAGGGTGGACATCGTATGCATCTTTAGCTTTAGCCTCTAAAGGACATGGTGTTGATTTTTATGTACTCGGCTTGCAAATATCAGGTATTGGTACATTAATTGGAGGTATTAACTTCCTTGTTACAATTATTAATATGCGCGCGCCAGGGATGACGTACATGCGCATGCCGATGTTTACATGGACAACATTTGTAACATCTTCACTTATTTTATTTGCATTTCCACCATTAACTGTAGGATTAGGACTTTTAATGTTAGATCGTTTATTTGGCACAAGTTTCTTTAATCCGGCACTAGGTGGGAACACGATTATATGGGAGCATTTATTCTGGATCTTCGGTCATCCGGAAGTATACATTCTTATACTCCCAGCTTTCGGAATATTCTCAGAAATCTTCGCCACATTTTCGAAAAAACGATTATTCGGTTATTCCTCTATGGTGTTCGCGACAGTATTAATAGGGTTTTTAGGATTTATGGTATGGGCGCATCATATGTTTACTGTTGGTCTTGGGCCTGTTGCAAATGCTATCTTCTCGGTTGCAACAATGGCGATTGCAGTTCCAACGGGTATTAAAATATTTAACTGGCTCTTTACAATGTGGGGTGGAAGTATTAGGTTTACAACACCAATGATGTGGGCGGTAGCTTTTATTCCATCCTTCGTTATGGGTGGAGTTACAGGTGTTATGCTTGCTTCTGCACCAGCTGATTATCAGTTTCATGATAATTATTTCGTAGTAGCACACTTTCATTATGTAATTGTTGGTGGTGTTGTATTTGGTTTACTTGCAGGTGCGCATTATTATTGGCCACTTATGTTTAATAAAGTATTAAATGAAACATTAGGTAAGATAACATTTTGGTTATTCTTTATCGGTTTCCATTTAACATTCTTTATTCAGCATTTCCTTGGATTGATTGGTATGCCACGTCGTTACTACACATATCTTGAGGGCCAAGGGTTGGAAATGGGGAATATGATTAGTTCTATCGGAGCTGTGTTTATGGCTCTTGGAACGATTGTTCTTTTATTCAATGTAATAAAAACAACGGTATCAAAAGAGAAGGCTGGCCGTGATCCATGGGATGGACGTACATTAGAATGGACAATGCCAGCACCAACACCGGAATACAATTTTAAACAATTGCCATTTGTTCGCGGATTAGATCCGTTTTGGATTGAAAAACGTGAAGGTAATAAAGAGATGACAGCAGCGGAACCAGTTGGTGATATTCATATGCCAAATGCTTCATTTTCACCATTTATCATTTCTCTAGGCTTATTCATAGCAGCATTCGGTGCGATGTATATGCAGGGTGGCAAAGATAAATTTTGGTTATTAGTAGCGATTATCGGTTTAATCATTACGTTTGGTACAATGTTCCTTCGTTCAGTAATTGATGATCATGGATATCATATTCATAAGGAAGATTTAGATGATAAGGGGGGCAAGGCGTAATGCATGTAGATGAGAAATTAACGAATGAAACATTTCCAGCAGAGCCTGAAAAAGCAACCCTTGAGGGGAAAAATAAGTTTGTTGGTTTTTGGTTATTTCTTGGAGGCGAAACAGTGTTGTTCGCTTCCTTATTTGGCACATATTTAGCGTTAAAGAACTCTACAAATGGTGGACCAACATCTCAAGAGATGTTTCAAATGCCACTCGTTTTCATTATGACGATGCTTTTGTTAACAAGTAGTTTAACGAGTGTATACGCAATGTATCATATGAAAAATTTTAACTTTAAGAAAATGCAACTTTGGTTACTTGTAACAGTGTTGCTTGGCTTAGGATTTTTGGGGTTTGAAATATATGAGTTTTATCATTATACGCATGAATTTAAGCATACTATGAGAAGTAGTGCATTTGGTTCTGCATTTTATGCTCTTGTTGGTACACACGGGCTCCACGTGTTGTTTGGATTATGTTGGATTTTAACATTAATCTTTAGAAACGCGAAGAGAGGCTTAAATTTATACAACGCACCAAAGTTTTATGTTGCATCAATTTATTGGCACTTTATTGACGTAGTTTGGGTGTTTATTTTCACTGTAGTATATTTGATGGGAATGGTGGGATAAACAATGGCGGTTAAGCAAACGAATAATCCTAAGGTGGATCTTGTTTATCGGAAGAGAAAAAGTGCAGAGGAAATGAAGCACCAAGTTGTTACATTTTCACTAATGATTTTTTTAACATTAGTTGCATTTGCAGCGGTGGCATATCCGAAAACATTTAGCCCGATTTTTTCGGTTCCATTTATATTATTGTTAGCAGTCATTCAAGTTATATTTCAGTTATATTATTTCATGCATATGAGTCATAAAGGGCATGAAGCGGCGAGTTTCTTCTTGTACTCTGGATTGTTAATTGGTTTATTAACAATATTAGCCTTTATGACAATTGTGTGGATTTAAACAGTGATAGTAGGGGGCTCTGATATATCAAAGCCCTCTTTTTATATGAAATATAAGAATTTTGAAAAGGTAGGTGTGGAAATGGAAAACTTATGGGTATTTGGTTTTCAAGCTTTATGGAGTCCAATTTTTTTATTATTTATGATCTCGATTCTTATTAGTTATTTTTTAATTATTGGACCGTATAGAACGCGATTTGAAAATGCGACAAAGGTAAGTAAGAAGCAAATTTTTTATTTTACGACCGGGATTGTTCTTTTGTATGTTGTAAAGGGAGGACCTATTGATTTAATTGGTCATATCATATTTAGTGCACATATGTTTGAGATGGCAGTAATGTATATTGCGGTGCCTCCGTTATTACTGCTTGGTATACCTGTTTGGTTATATCGTTATATTACTTCTTTTAAGTTCGTTCAAATTGTGATAAAGTTTTTTGCTAAGCCGCTTATTGCGTTGTTTGTATTTAATGGCCTGTTTTCCTTTTATCATTTGCCAATTGTTTTTGATGCAGTAAAACAAAGTCAAATAGCGCATCCTATTTGCCTTGCTATATTGTTTTTTGCAGCAATGATGATGTGGTGGCCAATGTTAAATCCACTGCCAGAATATCAAACTTTAAGTGATATTAAGAAGCTTGGTTACATGTTTGCTAATGGTATTTTATTAACGCCAGCTTGTGCGTTAATAATTTTTGCGACTGCACCATTATTTGCAACATATACAGATCCGGCCGCTTGGATGAAGGCAATGGAACTCTGTGTACCGGCGGGTACTTTATCAGATTTAAATATAACTGGACCAGAATTTTTACATTGGATGCCGGTAGTACAAGACCAGCAAACAGGTGGTATTATTATGAAAATTGTCCAGGAAATAGTGTACGGTACGATTATCGGTTATGTGTTCTTTAAATGGGCACGTAGAGAGCGTGAAAAGGATAAAGAGCAGCTGCAAGAGTTACCTCCTTATTTGCAGACGAAATAAAAACTAGCGCATCGTGTTAATGCGCTAGTTTTTTTGTTATTCAATAATTTGAAATTCTTTTAACTCTTTTTCAATATTTTGTAGGAGTTGTTCGCTTTTTTGAAGTACATTCGTTGGAAAAATCTCATCATCGCCATATTCAACGCCATGAGGATAATAATGTTTTCCTAATAAGGGTGGCAATAGTTTTACTTGAGCGTGTCTGCCGCCGATGTCACCTTCAACAGCAAATCCTTGTACACGTAAATAATAAATATCCTTTAATATTTCAAATTTATAATCATATGTAACGCGTTCGTAATCCCATTGTCCGGCAAGTACAAAATGATTGTTTTCCATAATCTCAGTTAAAAGAGTTAGATCAACGACTGCATCAGTAAAGTTTGTATTTGTAAATTGCATAGAATACCTCCTTATTTTAATGTTAGTTCATTATTTTTATAATAGTACGAATAATAAGAAAGTGCAATTCGTATTGCAAGAAAAGGGATAATCCAGACTTTTTTTCGTGAAAATATGATATAGTGAAAAGAGTACGGTACACACAAAAAAGGAAAAAAAAGGATTTGTGTATATCTCGATTTTATGCTTTGTTCAGGAGGTATATCGTTTGAAGAAATTATTGCGTATCGTAATGATTACATTTTTAATTTTAGCTGTTGATTTATACGGGAAGTTACTCGTGTCACAATATATATTAACCCCATCTCACTCTAAGCAAGAAAATAAAATTGTGAAAAAGAAGAAGCAAGTAAATGAAGAATCCACAGACACTGTTTTAAATATGATCGGTGGGGACTCTGAGAATTTATTAGCGAAGTGGGGCGAACCATCTCGAATAGAGCCGTCTGCTTATGGATATGAATGGTGGGTGTATAATCAAGATTTAGCTCAGTATGTTCAATTTGGAGTTGCTGAACGTAAAGTTGTAACGGCGTATGTTGCTGGTGAGCAAGTTAAGGTGGCTCCCTATTATATAAATGAAAAGTATGAAGAGGTATATAAAAAGAATCCACTTTCACATGAGATTTCATTAAAAAGAGGAAAGAATAGTTATCAATTTGAGTTATCTGATACGGAAGTAATGGAACAACCGCTAGTACCTGTAGAAGATGGATGGGCACAATTATACTTTGATCACTTTACACATGAGCTTGTTGGTCTTCGTTATATGGATGATGAAACGTTATTACGACAAAGACCATATCAACTTGTTTATTCAGGTGAATTAATAGCGGAACAGCCGCTGACGCCAGAAAAAATGAAGCAAGTAGAAAATGGAAATATGCAACAAATTCTCGATTTAACAAATATTATTCGGAATCGTCATCAATTACCGTTGTTAACGTTGGATCAACAAACTGCAGATGTTGCGTTTGGCCATAGTAAAGATATGAAGGATAATAATTATTTTTCACACGATTCACCTACTTTTGGTACGTTAGGAGATCGCTTGCAACGTGGGCAAGTGGCTTTTCAACTTGCTGGTGAGAATATAGCGGCGCAACATAGCGATGGAATTGCGGCGGTACAAGGTTGGTTAAATAGTGAGGGTCACAGAAAGAATTTATTAAATGAGCAATTTACTGGATTAGGTGTTGGGGTATATGATAAATTTTATACTCAAAACTTTATCCGAAAATAAAATGAAACTTTAATCAGTGGGGGACATCCTTCAATGATTATTAGCCTTCACCAATCGGGCTTTAACTGTCCACAAATAGGAAGATAAAAAGGTGCATGAATCGTCTAAAAATAGGCGAACCATGTGCCTTTTTTTTCTTACAATATAGTAGATATACATGAAGAGGTGAGGATTATGCCAACAACAAAAGGGCCGTTACATCCATCGGTTCAACAGTTTAAAGAGTTTGTAAACCATCACCCTAAAATGGTTCATGAGGTTAGAAGTGGTCAAAAAACTTGGCAGCAATTTTATGAAGAATGGTACTTACTTGGTGAAGAAGATCAAATATGGACAGCATATAGACCTGATGGAGCACCTGCTTTTTCTTCGGTAAAAGAAAATAAAGAAGAAAAAGAAAATCGAACAGAAGAGGAAAAAACTGCTGATGTGATGGGGCAAATGCTTTCTTTCTTTAAAAAGCTAGACGTAGAACAAATGCAACATCATTTAGCAAATGTAACGAGTGCGATTGGTAGCGTGCAACAAGTTATTCAACAATTTCAAGGAAACCGTGCGCAGCAAGAACAAAGTACTTCTGAAAATAATCCTTTTTTCTTTCAAAAGGATTAGGGGGAAAGAGAATGAGAGCAGAGCTTATGGAGTTTATAAAAGCTGATGAGGATTTAGCTCGCTATATTCGGGAACAGCCATACTGGTACCGGAAATTGACGCGTAACCCAGAAGAAAAAGAAGCTTTTGAGTTAGCTGCCATGCAGCATTTCAAAAAAACGATACCAGATAAAGTGGAAAAATTTCAAAATCAATTGGCCGTTGCTTCAATTATGATTGATATGTTCCAGTATATGAAGCAGCAAAATACGACGTAATTGGAAGGGAAAACTATGTCCGTTATGCAAAACTTTTGTTACAATAGAATCGGATTATTTAAAAAAGGAGTTGCAGCATGACGGAAATTTGTTTAGTACGACATGGACAAACTGATTGGAACTTTCAAGAGATTATTCAAGGGCGCGAAGATATTCCACTCAATGAAGTTGGGAAGAAGCAAGCTAGTCAAAGTGCAGCTGCCTTGCAAGCGGAATCGTGGGATATAATTATAAGTAGCCCGTTAATTAGAGCGCAAGAAACAGCTAAGGAAATTGCTGGGGCTATTGGATTACCATCTATTTTATTAGATGAGCGATTTATGGAACGTAATTTTGGCGAAGCTTCTGGGAAACCAGTTGCGGCCGTTAGAGAGTTAATTACAGAAGGTAAAGTAGAAGGAATGGAGCAGGATGAAGAAATTGTAGAGCGCTGTTTTACGGCTTTACAACAGGTTGCAGCAGCACATGGAGATAAACGTATTATCATTGTTGCGCATTCACATGCAATAAAAGCTATTTTACACGCAATTGCACCAAATGAAATTACATTTAAAACGCCGTTAAAAAACGCATGTATTAGCTACGTGAAAGAGAATAGCGGGAAATGGGATGTTCTTAAATATAATATTGCGGAGCATATTAGTGTATAAGAGTGCAAGAAGATTGTATGAAAAGTAATTAGAATCATATCTTTCTTTTAGGTGAGACACTTCAATTAGTAGTTCTGTTCCAAATGTGTTATGATGAATACTCGGAGGTGTCTCTCATGATTGTAGCGACGCTGGAAAGCGTATTGATTTTAGATAAGGCAGAGCAGCTTGCAAAAGCGATCATCTGTTCAGATATAGCAGAAGATTACCGTAAGTATTATAAGGATTTACAAGAAGATATAGAAGTTCAGACGCTAATTCAGCAATTTACAGCGATGAAAGAGCGATACGAAGAAGTGCAACGTTTTGGTAAATATCATCCTGATTATACTTTCGTTTCGACGAAAATGAGGGAATTAAAGCGTTCTGTAGATATGCATGATAAGGTTGCGACCTTTAAAAGAGCAGAAACAACTTTACAGAAGTTATTAGATGAAGTTAGTGTAGCAATTGGTTCTGAGGTGTCTTCTTCCGTTAAAGTTCCAACAGGAAATCCGTTTTTTGATGCGGGTGGCTGTGGCGGTGGTTGTGGTACCGGAGGCGGTTGTGGTTGTAAAAAAACGGGGTAATTTACCCCGTTTTTTAGAATATAGAAGAAAACGTATACAGAGTTTGTTCTTTAATGTCATAAATTTATGATTGGTTTTCATAAAATATAAGAATATAAGTTTTTAAAAGGAGAAGATGGAGAAGATTATGTTCGGGCAACGACAAAGTATGATTGTTTATTTACATTCATTGAAACATGCCAAGATTTTAAGGAAATATGGTAACATTCATTACATATCAAAACGTTTGAAATATGCCGTTGTATATTGTGATATGGAACAAATTGAGCATATGATGCAAAAATTGAATAAACTTCCTTTTGTAAAAAAAGTAGAACAGTCGTATCGCCCATTTTTAAAAACGGAATTCGAAAATTCGCGTCCTGATCGGGCAAAAGAATACGATTATAGCTAAGTAAAAAAATCCCCTGCTAAATTTAGCAGGGGATTTTTTTACTTGAAATAACGTGTTATTTCATTGGAGGAATGAAATTGTTCATTCGTAAAATACCAATTAGATGATTAAAAAATAGTTCTTTTTCAGGGAAAGTTGTTGATGGTTTTACAGTAAAGGGAGTAACTTTTTTCCCTATTTGTTCCGCCATTTCTTCAAATAAAACGACACGTTTACTTTTTTTATTTTCAAGTACAGGAATGCCTTCACGACATATGTATAATGGTTGGAAATCACCAGTAGTTGTCGGTTTTAGTATTACAACAAGTGAACACACTTTTTTTTCGTTTTTTACAGTTTCGAATTGTAACATATGTGTTACACGTTCTTGGTTTGTTTTGGCAATTTCAAGTAATTCATATAAGTCAGAGTAGCCTTCTCCGAGTTCTATAAAGCGTTGAATCATATTTTTTCCTCCTCTTTCTTTTACTGTACCACCTGACTTTTTAAATGAAAAGTAGACAAATAAAAAAACCCTGCAAAGCAGGGCCCTTCTAATACTAGTATGTACTACTAGTAAGAAGGCAAAGGGAGAGGAGAAACCGGAGGAAGAACTTATGGGGAAACGTAAGTCTTCTCCGCGGTTGGCAACAACATCGAAAATGATGTTGTTATATTTATTTATGTCCAATCTAAAATGAAGATATACATAATGAAATTAAAATTTATGTTAGGCTTTTTATTTTTCTTTTTTTTATTTTATGATAGGATAAAAAAGGTAAAGTGGAACTGATGTACATAGAGGGTTGTTGCTTGCAAATAGTGAAATGGATATGAAAGAAATAGCGAGCGATTATTTTAACTGAGGTTTTCAATTAGTTAAATAACAGATTAATGAAAAAATGTATGAAATAGTATGAATCGGTAGCGGTTACCGAATTGAAATGAATTTGCTGTAATCGCTCTATAGATTGAAATAAAGGTAGTGACAACAGATGAGAGTAGTTTCAGGAAAATGTAAAGGGCACCCACTTAAAGCGGTACCTGGTAATACAACGCGTCCAACGACAGATAAAGTGAAAGAATCTATTTTTAATATGATAGGTCCTTATTATGATGGTGGTATCGCTCTTGATTTATTTGGTGGTAGCGGTGGTCTTGGAATTGAGGCCATAAGTAGAGGGATTGATAAAGCGATTTTTGTTGACCGAGATAGTAAAGCGATAAAAGTCATTCATCAAAATTTAGAAAGCTGTAGACTACAAGAACAAGCTGAAGTGTACCGAAATGATGCAGAGCGTGCGGTAAAGGCGCTTATAAAGCGTGAAATATCATTCGATCTTATACTAATAGACCCTCCATATAAAGCTCAAAAAATTGTGTCTTTAGTTAGTGTAATGGATCAACATGGATTGTTAAATAAAGATGGCATCATTATGGCAGAGCATGGGGATGACGTGGTTTTACCTGATTCTATAGGAGAGCTTGTAAAAGTACGGGCAGAAAACTACGGGATTACAGCAATTTCGATTTATAAGTATGAAGGTGAGGGGACAGAATGACAAGTATAGCTATTTCTTCAGGGAGTTTTGATCCAATTACCCTTGGACATTTGGATATTATTAAAAGGGGAGCAAAAGTATTTGATGAAGTATATGTAGTTGTTTTAAACAATTCATCAAAAAAACCATTCTTTTCGGTAGAAGAACGCCTAGAGTTAATTCGAGAGGCGACAAAGGATATTCCGAATGTAAAAGTTGATTCACATAGTGGATTATTGGTGGAATATGCAAAAATGCGTAATGCAAATGCAATATTACGTGGTTTGCGAGCAGTTTCTGATTTTGAATATGAGATGCAAATTACTTCAATGAATCGAAAATTAGACGAAAATATCGAAACTTTCTTCATTATGACAAATAATCAATATTCATTTTTAAGTTCAAGTATTGTGAAAGAAGTTGCGAGATATGGTGGGAGTGTAGTAGACCTTGTTCCTCCGATTGTAGAGCGTGCTTTAAAAGAAAAGTTTAAAACCCCGTTAAAGTGAACGGGGTTTTTCTTTATGAATGCGTAAAAACAATAAGATGACATACAAATATAAACAAAATAAGGTGAAGATTGGTCCGTAGTGTATAAATGATGTCCAAATATCAGTTAGTGTATAAGAATGATTCAATAAAAATACGGGAAGATCTTCTTGCGTAGGCGAGAAAGAATGAACTTTTTCATAAAATGGTCCCCAAAATATAAAAGTGAAAATAGGAGCGAGAATACTTTGGATAATTCGAGCTAAAAAATATGGTTTAAAGCGGATATCTGTCTCCGCTAATATGCTTGCTACTTGTGCCTGAATAGAAAGACCGCTAAATGCTAAAATGAAGCTTGTTACCATCGCTTGTTGAAGAAGTGTTGATTCATTAATTTGACTAATCATTTGGCTTCCAAGCGTCATTTCAAAAATACCGGATAATATCGGAATACTAAATTGGGATGTAAGTTGGAAGAATGATAAAATATGTTGCATAATAAAAGAAAGCGCTTCTGTAATTTTGAAAACAGTAATCATTTTATTTAAAACAGAGAATAAAATAATAAACCCACCAATCATGAGCAATGTTTGAATAGAAGAAACGATAGCGTCACCGAGTAGTTTTCCGATTGGTCTTTTTTCTTGCATACGTGTTTGGTGGAGGATGGAAAAAGGGTTTTGAAAGGCACGCTTTTGATTCGTATGTTTGTCTTTTATGTAAGTATCGTTATTACCATAAAAGCGCATAAGTAATCCGACGATAAAGTTACTTATATAATGTGCTGCTGCTAATACGAGTCCTAATTTCGGATTATTGAAAAAACCAATAGAAACCGCTCCGAAAATAAAAAGTGGATTAGAAGAATTTGTGAAAGATACGAGTCGTTCCGCTTCAATTTGTGTTAGTTGATTGCTCTTGCGTAGTCTAGCGCTTAATTTGGCGCCAGCGGGGAATCCTGAAGCCATTCCCATTGCCCAAACAAATCCGCCTACCCCTGGAACACGAAACAGTGGACGCATTAGTGGTTCTAATATAACACCGATAAATTTTACAATACCAATACTGATTAGAAGTTCCGCAATGATGAAAAACGGTAGTAGTGAAGGGAATACAACTTCCCACCATATATTTAACCCGCGAATTGAAGCTTGCAAAGCATCTTGGGGGTGAAGTACAAGAGAAAAGGTTAAAAACAACATTGATATGGTAAGAAAAGCAGTTTTCCATTTTTCGTACATGTAAGAAAATCCCCCTTTGTCCCAAAAACGTTCATTTCAGTATACGTGGATATGTGGTGAATTTAGACCATAAGTATGAAAAAGGAATGAAAAAAATTAAAGGGTGAGAAAAATGAAGGAACCAAAAATCGGTTTAGCGCTTGGATCCGGAGGTGCAAAAGGTTTTGCTCACATAGGGGTAATAAAAGTGTTGAGGGAAGCTGGCATCCCTATTCACATGATAGCAGGTAGTAGTATAGGGGCATTAATTGGTACATTTTATGCAGCGAGTTGTAACGTTGAAAGACTGTATAAATTGGCAGCTGTTTTCAAAAGGAAATATTATTTGGATTTTACAGTTCCTAAAATGGGATTTATTGCTGGAAAACGTATTAAAGATATGATTAAAATGTTTACATATAATAAAAATTTAGAAGAGTTAGATATCCCGACAGCTGTTGTGGCTACTGACATTTTGAAGGGGGAGAAAGTTGTTTTTACAAGTGGTCCGATTGCGGAGGCGGTTCGAGCTAGTATATCTGTACCAGGGGTGTTTGTTCCAGAAAAAATAGATGGCCGCTTATTAGTGGATGGAGGGGTAATTGACCGTATTCCAGTATCGGTTGTAAAAGATTTAGGTGCTGATATTGTTATTGCTGTTGATGTATCTCCAATTAAGGTGAATGGAGAGGTTACATCGATTTATGATGTAATTATGCAAAGTATTGAAATTATGCAACATGAACTTGTGATGAATCGGCAAATAGCATCAGATTTAATGATGCGGCCAGCAGTGGAACAATTTAGTTCGCGTGCTTTTACACATATTGAAGACATTATTAGGGTCGGAGAAGTGGAAGCGGAAAAACATATTTCAAACATTTATTTACTAATTGAGCAGTGGAAGGAGAAACATAATGTTTAAGCGTTTTCGGTTTATATATGCAATTTTAATAGGGGTTATATTGGCGATGCTACTTGTTTATGTGCGCTTGCCGTATTATGTGACAAAACCAGGTATGGCCGCGAAATTAGCGCCGTACGTGCAAGTTGACGGTGGAACTAAAGAGTCTGGCGATTTCATGCTTGTCACTGTCTCAATGGGACCTGCTAATGTGGTGAACTTAATAGCCGCGCAATTTAATAAATATACACACGTTTCGAAGGCGGAAGAAATATTGCAAAAAGGCGAGAGTGATGAAGAATATCAATTTCGCCAAAATTATGCAATGAAAGATTCGCAAAATGCAGCAATCTATAATGCTTATAAACGTGCAAATCGCTCTGTTTCTTTTGAAAATAAAGGTGTACTGGTTGCTGGTGTAGCAAAGGGTATGCCGTCAGAGGGAAAGCTTAAGCTTGGAGATGTTATTATAGCTGTCGATGGAAAAATATTCGACAAGACGGAACAATTTATTGAGTATATGACAGGGAAAAAAGAAGGGGACACAGTAAATATTGAATACAAGCGGGGCGGAAAACAGTTTAAAGAAAATTTAAATGTAAAGACGATCCCTAATGGGAATGGACGCGTCGGTATAGGGGTCTCTATCGTTACAGAAAGAGAGTTAGTAGTAGATCCGAAAGTGAAAATCGATTCCCATGAAATAGGCGGTCCATCAGCGGGGTTAATGTTTACACTAGAAATTTATAATCAGCTCGTTGAAGAAGATTTAACAAACGGACATGAAATAGCTGGAACAGGTACAATCAATGATAAAGGAGAAATTGGTCCAATTGGTGGTATTCAGCAAAAAGTAGTAGCTGCTAGTGATGCGGGAGCTGAAGTGTTTTTTGCGCCAAATGAAAAAGGTGTAGAGAAATCGAATTATAAAGATGCTCTTGAAGCTGCGAAAGATATTAAAACGAAGATGAAAATTGTACCGGTGGACACACTGGATGATGCATTAACTTATTTGGAAAAAATGGGTAAAACAAAGTAAACCTCTCTGAAGAAGAGAGGTTTTTCTTATAGGAATTTTTTCGTTATTTCATCATAACGAATTGGATGATGCGTTGCGTCTTGTTTTAGCAGTTGTGTCCGCAAAGGTTCTTGCATTATGGAGAAATATACAGCATTTGATTTTCGTTCTATGTCTAAAGTTGGATGTTCGAATGTTTTTGTATGAGTAAGGATTGGGAGTTCTATTTTTTTCTTATTTCTAGAAAGATAAGTTTGTCCTTTTTGTGACATTCCGAGAAGACGGATATACGGCGCATGTTGCTCTATATTTGCTTTGTGTATTTCTTCCTTCGTTGTATTTGTTAAAATATGTGTACAAGCTCTTTGCAATCTAGTCCATGTATAACGTTTTGTTTTTAATGCTTCCATGAATGAATAGAAAGATGAACTGTTTTGTATTTTTGATAAAATACGATGCTCTAAACCTTCTTCCATTTCATATATATGTTGTAAGTCCTCTGAAGACATCGTCATAAGTTTGTATTTAAAAAATGAAAAGTATTTTTCCCAGTTATGTAACGTCCCGTAGTTTTGCTTGTAGTTTTCTAAAAGAGAAGCAGTCATTTTCGGGATAAAAGGCTCAATAGTTGTAGAGGAACTGTTTTCATTAAATAGCTGTTTGCGAATACTTGTTGCACTTGCAATATGTTGATCGTGAAATGTTTCATCATGATAATGAGAGGCGAATCTTTTTATAGTTTGTGCTTGCATCGAACTGTTTTGTAAGAGAATTGCTTTAATGTACTGTAAGCCTAAAATGTTATTTGGTTGTGACATATCTACGTTTTTTTCGGGTGGTAAGATGTGTAGAAAGGCTTCAGATGTAGCTTTGGCATAACTATTACCTGCATTCATAAATCGCTTCACAAGACGATTAAAAGTCTCTTCTTCATTTTTTTGTATAGCGATGGTATTGTAGAAATTTTCAGCTTGTCCATCTTCACTACCGAAACAA
The DNA here is from genome assembly GCF_025809295.1 of Bacillus sp. 41-22. Lineage (NCBI taxonomy): Bacteria > Bacillati > Bacillota > Bacilli > Caryophanales > Bacillaceae > Bacillus > Bacillus sp. 41-22. The sequence continues at coordinate 3,814,688 of NZ_CP084035.1, read as the reverse complement.
ATTTCAGAAACACCAAGGGCGTTTAAAATCGAAATTGCGCCATTTGCGAAAGTTTCGGCCTTTTGTGTTGCGAATGCATATGGAAGCTCTACAACGAGGTCTACGCCGTTTGTTAAGGCCATTTTGGTACGATACCATTTGGAGATGAGTGCGGGCTCACCACGCTGCAAAAAAGGACCACTCATAACGGCGATAATAATATCAGACTGTGTTAACTTTTTTGTTTGTTGCACATGATAAGCATGACCGTTATGAAAAGGGTTATATTCAACAACAATACCACTGGATTTTATGGTAATCTCTCCTTTCGATGTAGCATCTTTTTGGAAAACGTGATAGTCTATATATTATTTCCTATGATGACTTCATTATAGTGTAAAGAAAAAACATTGACAAATATAAAATGGCTAGCTATAATTTTGTTTGTTGCCTTGAGGTGATATGATATGAAATGGTCCATCCATCAATTGAATAAATTGAGAAATAAAGGATTGACATTAAATGAAATGGTAGATGTAAGTGAACTAAAAGAGGTCGAGAAAGATATTCGTGAAATTAATCCTGCTCATGTAACAGGAAGAGTTGATTTTGGCTCCGGTAAGTTTACGTTTCATCTACATATAACTGGAAGCATGGTTTTACCATGTTCTCGCTCTTTAGTAGATGTGACATTACCATTTGACATTAAAACAACTGAGGTGTTCCAAACTTCGGAAGAAGAATTTGAAACAGAAGCTGAAATTCATTGTTTAGAAGGAGAAGTACTTGACTTACTGCCCGTAATCAAGGAAAATATACTTTTGGAGATTCCAATGCAAATTTTCAGTGATGATGTTTCTGGTGGAGCACCGATGCAAGGTCAAGACTGGCAAGTGATTTCGGAAGAAAACAAAGAAAAGACTGTTGATCCACGATTAGCAGGACTTGCAAAGTTTTTTGACAAATAATCGGAAGACTGGTTTAGGCCTTCATATGAAAATAACTATTTCTTTTAAGGAGGTGGGAAGAATGGCTGTACCTTTTAGAAGAACTTCTAAAACAGTAAAAAGAAAGCGTCGTACGCATTTCAAATTATCAGTACCTGGTATGGTAGAGTGCCCAAGCTGTGGTGAAGCGAAATTAGCTCACCGTGTATGTAAAGCATGCGGTACTTACAAAGGTAAAGAAGTAATCAGCAAGTAATTGCGGGAAAATAAACGTAGAAGATATCTTCTACGTTTATTTTTTTTGTCTTATTCTTTATTTGTTGTATTCTATCTTTTCTAGTAACTGCATATGCTTAATAAAAAATGCATAGGGAGGACTAGAGAGATGGCGACAACAAGACAAGATGCTTGGACTGATGATGAAGATTTGCTTCTGGCAGAAGTAGTACTCCGGCATATTCAAGAAGGTGGAACGCAACTTTCTGCCTTTAAAGAAGTGGGGAGACATTTGTCTCGCACACCAGCAGCATGTGGATTTAGATGGAACTCTTATGTTAGAAAGCAATACAAAGAACGTATTGAAGAAGCAAAGCAACTTCGTAAAGTAGAAAATTATGAAGTGAAAGAGACAAAGGTAGTAGAGCCTACATCAATTACATTGAATGATGTTATTGAATTCTTGCGAAATTATAAAGATGAAAGCTCTTTAATGGTGTTGCAACAACAAATTGAATCGTTACAAACAGAGAAAGAACGTCTTCTGGAGCGATTATCAGTATATGAGGAAGAATATAGAACATTACTTGATTATATCGATCAAAAAAGAAGTGTAATGGTAGCGGAAAGAAATGGCGCTCGCTCGAATGGAGAATTAGAAAAATTAAAGAAATAAAAACAGCTGCGTAACAGCTGTTTTTTTTGTTTCTTATGCAGATTCTTCGTTTGTAATCGCATTCGAATTTGTTTCTGGATGCCAAATATAAAAATCACCATCAGTTACTGATACTGGCTGGAAACTTAATTTATCCCAAAAACCAGATGACTGGATACGTGCTATCGTTTTAATTGGGAATTGTAGTTGTTTCGCATAATTAACAAGCATTTGTCCGAATCCTTGTTTTTGAAAAGTCGGCAATACTTCAAGTTTATAAAGTTCTAGGTAAGTACCTGTAATTTCAAATGGTTCTCCACCGTTCCTTTTCATATATAGACTCATACGTGCGATTAGCGATCCACCATAATAAATCCCGTAAAATGGAGACTCACTATCATTTTCAATAATGTTTGCTTGTAATTCTTCCAACATGGATAGTTCTTGAGCTCCGCACCCTTTAAATTTTTTAAATTCATCTAATGTTTTATAATTGATGAGCAAGCGTTCAACTTTTGGGAATCCCATTACATCACGTCCTTTTCTTATCTTGTTGAATGCAGAAAAGTTAAAATATTTATAATAATATTATAACTCATTTTTAAATTTTTATGAAGAAGATAGAATATTTCTTTCATTATTTTTTTGAGGATTTGCTAAACTAAGAATAGAACTATGTATATAGGTAGTATATACGTAGTGAAAGAAGAGGTTGCATTTGTTAAAAGATAATTGAATCCTCAACTATGTAATTGTAATTTAATAAGATATAAAGGGGGAAAGGCAAGGGAACTTATATCACTTGTTAATATGAGTTCTTTGTGTGAAGATGAAAATTGGAATTGTTGGACCGGGAGCTATTGGTCTCCTATATACATTTTATTTACAAAAAAGTAATCAAGATGTTACGTTGTTTACAAGAAACGATAAGCAAGCAGAAGAATTAAACTTAACGGGTGTAACTTGTATTAGGAATGGAGAACGTGAAACGGTATTTCCATCTATTTTACCGATAGAAAGTATGCTGGATAAACAGTTAGATTATACATTTATTGCTGTAAAGCAATATCATGTAACTGATATATTACCTTTTGTGCAGGGAGAATCGTCATTAATCTTTTTGCAAAATGGAATGTCACATCTTCACGTTATGCAAAAAATAGGAAATGAACGTATAGCAGTCGGGATTGTGGAGCATGGTGCAAAAAAAGAGGATGGACATACAGTTCGTCATACTGGAATAGGTGTTACAAAGTTTGGTGTAGTGCGTGGTCAATCTAGTTGTTTTAAAAAGGTATTTAATTGTTTTCCTTTTGATTATTTTCCGATTCAGATAGAAGATGATTGGAAGGGGATTATGCGTAATAAATTAGTAGTCAATGTATGTATTAATCCGTTGACGGCATTATTGCGGGTTGAGAACGGGGAGTTAATTTCAAACCCGCTTTTTTATCAAATGATGGAGCAAGTATTTCAGGAAGTTGCATTTCTTGTTAAAGAAGAAGATAAGGAAATGCTATGGAAAATGGTATGCCAAGTATGTGAAAAAACATCCCATAATATTTCATCTATGTTAGCAGACGTAAGAGCGAATAGACAAACGGAAGTTAACGCGATTGTTGGATATGTATTAGAAGAAGCTAAGGAACAACAACAATCTGTTCCGACACTTCGATTTTTGTTCAATGCAATAAAAGGAATGGAATTATAAGTGTTTTTCTTTGCTTTTACGTGAAACATTGAATACAATGTGGGTTGGTGAGAGAACAGGATACGAAAGGAAGAATTATATGGAGATAAAAGAAATCTCTGTTCCACTACAAGGTGTTGTAGCGGACTATATGAACGGTAAAAAAGAGATACAGTCATGTTTTGATTATCTGTTAACAGAGGATGCTTTTAAACAGCGTTTACATGATTTACGTGAGAGAGAGTTTTTCCGTCAAGATTTAGTAACGCATTTATTAGAATATAATACACAATTGCAAGCGGGAGAATTTACAATTCAAAATATAAAAGCGCTTGAAGATGAAAATACATATGTAGTTATAGCTGGACAACAAGCTGGGTTATTAACTGGTCCGCTTTATACAGTTCATAAGATCATTTCAATTTTACAGCTTGCAAAAGAAAAAGAAGAGAGCTTAGGGGTTCGGGTTGTTCCTGTCTTTTGGATTGCTGGTGAAGACCATGATATGGATGAAATTAATCATACATTTGTAACGAAAAATAAAAAAATAAAAAAGACCATTTTTCATGATCGTTATCCGAAAAAGGCGAGTGCTTCTGAGTCTGAGTTTTCTATTGAAGACTGTAGAAAATGGGTCGAAGAGATTTTTAAAACATATCCGGAAACGAATTTTACAAAGGATGTATTACAATTTGTTGATGATGCTTTAGGTAAATCGCATACATATGTAGATTTCTTTGCGCACCTTATTACGAAAATGTTCGCAAATTCTGGTTTAATTCTTGTAGATTCACATCATCCTGCATTAAGAAAATTAGAAGTGCCGTTTTTACAACACATTATAAGTAAATATAAAGAAATTCAAGTAGGGCTTCGTAATCAACAGGAAGTACTTAAGGAATTAGGATTTAAACCGATTATTGAAACGAAGACAAATGCAGTGCATATATTTATGGAAATTGATAATGAGCGAGTATTGCTTGAAGAGAATCAAGGGAAGTTTATTGGAAAAGATGGAGTGCATTCATTTTCGTATGAAGAATTGATGGAAGAGATGGAAAGAAGTCCAGAACGTTTTAGTAATAATGTTGTAACGCGCCCTCTTATGCAAGAATATGTGTTTCCTACGTTAGCGTTTATTGGCGGTCCAGGGGAGTTAGCTTATTGGAGTGAATTGCAACAAGTGTTTCATACGGCAGGTTTCCAAATGCCACCTGTTGTTCCGCGGCTTACAATTACTTATATGGAGCGAGATATAGCGACAGATTTATATGATTTAGATTTGCAAGAAATTGATCCATTTCTAAATAATATAGATAATCTGCGTGACAATTGGCTTTCTAATCAAATAGAGGAACCGATAGACGAGCGATTTATAGAAGCGAAAAAAGAAATAATGGATATTCATACATCATTACAACAATTCGTGAAAAAAATAGATCCAGGGTTAAATGAGTTTGCGGGGAAAAATGAACTGAAAATTAATGAGCAAATTGAACTGTTAGAAAAAATGTTGAAAAGAAATGTTGAGAAGAAACATGAGGTTCAACTGAATAAATTCCGCCGTTTACAATTCGCGCTTCGTCCATTAGGAGCACCGCAAGAACGTGTGTGGAATGTGTGTTATTATTTAAATCAGTTCGGCCTTGATTTTGTTGACCGGGTAATGGAACAATCTTTTTCGTGGGATGGAAAACATCATGTAATAAAACTATAGAATCTTGCTCTTTTGAGCAGGATTTTATTTTTATTCTGTTGAATTAACTGTGAAGTGAAATATTTCTGAATTATCCATCTTATGTTAATGTAATGAATCGCTATGTATCAGGTATATATATATGACAAAATAGCACAAAATGTAAACGGATTAATATCTTTTTCGACAGGTTTTTGTTTAAATTCCCGCAAAAAATGATAAAATTTAGTATATAATAAAATAAAATAGCGATTTGTATAGCGTACTACCTTGTTGGAAGTTAAATGAGTCGTTCTTTAGTAGCATTTCATCCTCTAGTAGTAAATTGTGTTTGTAGAGTGAGAAATGTATTTAACATAATTAATTGGAAAAAGAGTAGGTGCAGCAATGTTCAAACACGTAACAGTACTTTTGAAAGAAACAGTAGATGGCTTAGATATAAAACCGAGTGGTACATATGTAGATTGTACACTGGGTGGAGGAGGACATAGTTCTTATTTATTATCTCAGCTAACAGATGGTGGAAAGTTAATAGCATTTGATCAAGATGAAATAGCGATTCAAAATGCGAAGGAAAAATTTTCTTCTTATGGTGAACAATTTGTAACAGTGAAGAGCAACTTCCGTTATTTATCTGAAAAACTACATGAATTAGGTATCACAGAAGTAGACGGGATTTTATTCGATTTAGGTGTTTCATCCCCACAATTAGATACACCAGAGCGTGGCTTTAGTTATCATCATGATGCACCGTTAGATATGCGGATGGATCAAGATGCCCCATTAACAGCATATGATGTTGTGAACAGCTGGTCATATGAACAACTCGTAAGAATTTTCTTCCAATACGGAGAAGAAAAATTTTCAAAGCAAATAACAAGGAAAATTGAAGCTTATCGCGAGAATAAGGCTATTGAAACGACAGGAGAATTAGTGGAATTAATTAAAGAAGGTATTCCAGCTCCGGCACGTAGAACAGGTGGACATCCTGCGAAGCGAGTATTTCAAGCGATTCGTATTGCTGTAAATGATGAATTAAAAGTATTTGAAGAAGCGTTGGAATCTGCAATTGATATGGTCAAGCCTGGTGGAAGAGTTAGTGTTATAACATTCCATTCTTTAGAAGATCGTATTTGTAAAACGACGTTTAAGCGAAATAGCACAACGCCGCAATTACCACAGGGACTACCGATTATTCCGGATGAATTTAAGCCGAAATTAAAGCTTATTACAAGGAAACCGATTTTACCTTCTGACATTGAATTAGAAGAAAATAATCGAGCGCGTTCTGCGAAGTTGAGAATCGCTGAAAAACGATAAAAAGGAGAGAGAGGTATGACTAATTTAGCTGTAAAGTATAAACAACAGGCGCAAGAAGAGGTACAAATTCAAGCGCCGCCACAGCAGATGGTTAAGCCAAAAGTTAAAACGAAAATTACAAGAATTGAAAAGCTATTGTACGTAACGTTTATTGGATTTTTATTATATGCTTGTGTAGCTTTTATTGGGAATAAAGCGGGTCTATATCAAGTTAATGTAGAAGCAGCGACGATAGAAGAACAAATTGTGAAAAAACAAAAGGAAAATCAAGAATTGCAGGCTGAAGTAGAAAAGTTAAGTCGTTATGAACGTATCGCTGAAGTTGCAAAAAAACACGGGCTAGAAATTAATGCGAATAATGTGAAAGGCCTAAAGTAAGGCAAATAGGTGTGAAGAAAAGATGAAGAGAAATATGACCAAATTTCATACCAATAAGGGAGCAGGTTATTTTATGATATTTTTCCTCCTGCTCTTTTTGCTGTTATTAGCCCGATTTTTTTACATACAAGCAACAGGAACAGTGGACAATCATGATTTGAAGAAACTTGCTGAACAGAAACATAGTAAAAAAGGAGTTCTCGAAGCGAATCGAGGAACAATTTATGACCAAAATGGTCATGTGCTAGCACAAGACGCAAATTCCTATAAAATGGTAGCGGAATTAAAAGGTGCTAGGCCTGTTGAGGATAAAGAGGATACTGCAAAGAAAATCGCTGGAGTACTCGGAACGGGCGAAGATGCGATCTTAGCCGCTTTAAATAAAGATAGAAGTCAAGTGGAATTTGGAACATTAGGTAGGGGCTTGACGAAAGAAAAGAAAGAACAAATAGAAGCGTTGAAATTGCCAGGAATCTCTTTTATCACCGAAAATGCGAGAGTGTATCCAAACGGTGATTTCGCATCTTACGTCATAGGGCATGCCAGCCCTGATGAGAATGGAATCGCAGTAGGTCAATTTGGCTTAGAAAAGAGTTTGGATAAGTATTTAGGTGCTTCTAATGGTGAGGTAGCTTATACAGGGGACCGTAAAGGAGTATCTCTTGACGGTGGGAAAGTGAATGTAAAGGCACCTAAAAATGGAGATAATGTGTATTTAACGCTTGACCAACGTATTCAAAGTTATTTAGAAGACGCAATGAAAGAAGCGAGTAAACATTATGAACCAGAAAATTTAATTGGAATTGTTGCGGATCCAAAGACGGGGAAAATATTAGCGATGTCTAGTAAACCTGGTTATGATCCGAACCAGGGAAAGATGGATTATTATTATAACGATGCAATTGCAAATGCATTTGAACCGGGATCAACAATGAAGATTTTCACATTAGCGGCGGCCATTAATGAAGGTGTATACAATGGACAAGACTTTTATCAGTCTGGTACATATCAAGTTGGTAATCGCAAAATAAAAGATCACAACGGCGGCGCTGGATGGGGTTCTATTACTTTTGATGAAGGGGTAGAGCGCTCTTCAAACGTAGCGTTTGCAATTTTAGGTGATCAAAAACTTGGTCCAGATCGTTTCCGGAAATATATTCATAATTTTGGATTAGATGAAAAAACAAACATTGATTTACCTAGTGAAGGGTCAAATACAATTTTATTTGATCAACAAATACAACAAGTAACAACAGCGTTTGGACAAGGTTCTACAGTTACACCAATTCAACTTGTACAAGCTGCAACAGCGATTGCAAATGATGGGAAAATGATGAAACCTTATACAATTGATAAAATTGTGGATCCAATAACAGGTAAAGTACAGCTAGAGCATAAACCAAAAGAAGTAGGGAAACCTGTTTCCAAAGATACAGCAGCGCAAGTAAGGCAATTACTAGAACGTGTTGTTACATCACCGAAAGGAACAGGAACTGCATATAAAATTGATGGGTACTCAGTTGGGGGGAAAACAGGTACAGCACAAATTCCTGACGGGAAAGGTGGCTATATGACGGGAAGAGAGAATTATATATTCTCATTCTTAGGTATGGCACCGATGGACGATCCGCAACTTGTTGTGTATGTGGCAGTTAAACAACCAAAATTAAAAGATGATGAAAACGGGGCTAAGCCTTTAGCTGATATCTTTAAATATGTAACGAAAAATAGCTTAGAGTACTTAAAGATTAAGCCGAATGAAGTAAAAGACCCGAAAAAATATGTGAAAGAACAACAAACTGTCGTTCCAGATGTAACCGGAAAAACGATGGAAGAAGCGAAAAAAACAATTGATAAAGCAAAACTTCGTCCAATCGTATTAGGTGAAGGTAAAGTGCAGCAGCAAGTGCCAAAAGCAACTGAACAAACATTAAAGGGTGATCGAGTCTTCTTAGTAGGAGATAAACCTACAATGCCAAATATACAGGGATGGGCACTGCGTGATGTTATGAATTTAGCAAAAACATTAAAGCTTAACTTAAAACCTTCTGGTACAGGATATGTAACTGAGCAAAGTGTAGCGGAAGGGACATTGTTGCAACCTGGTACAGAATTAGGTGTAACACTCGTACCACCACTTGAACCGCAGCAAGAAGCAGAAAAGCCATAATGGTAATAGGGAAGAAGTTCTAATTAAATAAGTACAAGCATATATTGGAACAAGCTAGGCGTAAGGGAGGCTTGTTCCAATATGCGTGTATCAAATGTAACAGTTAGAAAACGACTTATTTTTATACTTATATCGGGTATACTCATTTTCACCATTATCGATATTCGTCTTGGATATGTGCAATTTTTTCTTGGAAATATGTTAACGGATCGTGCGAAGGATTCATGGAGTCGTAATATTACTTTTGAACCAGAGCGAGGGAAAATTTTAGATCGAAATGGTGTGGAGCTTGCTACGAATAAAAGTGCACCGACCGTCTTTGTTGTGCCGAGGCAAATTGAAAAACCAGCAGAGACTGCAGAGAAGTTAGCTGCAGTATTAGGTGTGGAAAAAGATGATGTTTATAAGCGGATTACAAAAAAAGAATCGATTGTAAGGCTTGATAAAGGCGGAAGGAAAATATCGCATGACAAAGCGAAAGAAGTACGCGGATTAAGTTTAAAGGGTGTGTACATCGCAGAGGATTCTATCCGGTACTATCCATTCGGTAATTTTTTATCACACGTATTAGGATTTGCGGGCAGTGATAATCAAGGGCTTATGGGACTAGAGAAATATTATGATAAAGAGCTAAATGGTGATAAAGGTCATGTGCGATTTTTTGCAGACGCGAAAGGACAGAGAATGCCTAACGTTGGAGATGATTTCAAAAAACCAGAAGCCGGCTTGAATTTAGGATTAACAATTGATTCACGCATTACGAGGATTATGGAAAGAGAAATGAATATTGCGGAATCAACGTATAATCCTGACGGTATGATAGCAATTGCAATGAATCCGAAAAATGGTGAAATTTTAGGTATGTCAAGTCGACCAAGTTTTGATCCAGCAGATTTCCAAAGTGTTTCTCCGGAAGTATATAACAGAAACTTACCTGTATGGAGTACGTATGAGCCGGGGTCAACATTTAAGATTATTACATTAGCTGCAGCCTTGAATGAAAATTTAGTAGACTTAGAGAAAGATACATTTTATGATGATGGGGCAGCTGAAGTTGGTGGAGCTAGATTGCGGTGTTGGAAAGCTGGAGGCCATGGTAGCCAAACGTTTTTAGAGGTAGTTCAAAACTCTTGTAACCCAGGATTTATTGAACTCGGTGATCGTCTTGGTAAAGATCGATTGTTTAAATACATTCGCAATTTCGGGTTTGGACAGAAGACCGGAATTGATTTACAAGGTGAAGGTAGCGGGATTTTATTTAATTTAGATAAAGTTGGTCCAGTCGAGCAAGCGACGACTTCATTTGGGCAAGGTGTTTCTGTTACACCGATTCAACAAGTAGCAGCTGTAGCGGCCGCTGTAAATGGTGGAACTTTGTATCAGCCATATATAGCGAAGGAATTTATTGATCCGAAGAATAATCAAGTTGTCAGCAAAAAGACACCTGTTGCGAAAAGGGAAGTTATTTCCAAGGAAACTTCAGAGAAAGTTCGTTACGCATTAGAGAATGTTGTAGCGAAAGGTTCGGGTAAAGGGGCTTATATTGATGGATATCGTGTAGGTGGAAAAACTGGAACTGCTCAAAAGGTGAAAGATGGAAAATATTTAGATAATAACTATATTGTATCATTTATCGGTTTTGCTCCAGCTGACGATCCGCAAATTGTTGTTTATGTAGCAGTGGATAATCCAAAAGGAGTCACTCAATTTGGTGGAGTTGTAGCAGCACCTATTGTTGGGAATATTCTTCGTGACGCACTTCCTGTAATGGGAGTGGAACCGAGAAAAGAGCAAGTTGAGAAAGAATATAAATGGGGCGATACACCAACTGTGGAAGTTCCGAATTTAATTGGTATGAAAAAGAAAGATTTACAAACGCAACTTGTAGACTTGAAGCTTGATATAAGTGGTGATGGTGGGAAAGTAATTAAACAATCACCAGAAGCAGGAGCTAAAGTAAAAGAGGGTTCAAAAGTTAGAATTTACTTCGGGAATTAAAGGTAACTGATTGTGTTTTATGGTACAATTGGTGGAAGTGAGTTCTTTATAGAAAAATTGCTTTACTTGAGACGATAAGTGTCTCATTAATAAATAAATCTATTGATTAGACTATAGTAGCACTTACCTCCTATTTTTATATAACTAGGAGGTAACGTGTTACTTGCTAAAATAAGAGATAAATAAACAATGTAGAGAGGGTTTAGTGAAATGAAGTTGCATACACTTGTATCATGTTTGCATGATTTTCCAGTTGTTCCAACAGAAAATCCAGAAATAACATCTATTGAAGCGGATTCACGTAAAGTGAAAGAGGGAAGCTTATTTATATGTATGAAAGGATATACGGTTGATAGCCATGACTTTGCTAAGCAAGCAGCCGCACAAGGAGCGGCTGCTATTGTTGCGGAAAGACCAATTGATGTTGACGTTCCAGTTGTACTTGTGAAAAATACTTTTCGTTCGCTAGCGGTTTTAGCTGATTATTTTTATGGCCAACCAACACACAAGTTACATTTAATCGGTATTACAGGTACAAATGGAAAGACAACAACATCGCATATTATGGATGAAATTATGCGCGCACATGGTCATAAAACAGGGCTAATTGGAACGATTAATATGAAAATCGGTGATGAAACATTTGAGGTGAAAAATACAACACCAGATGCACTAACACTTCAACAGACATTTTCAAAAATGGTTGAACAAGGTGTGGATAGCACAGTAATGGAAGTTTCGTCTCATGCTTTAGATCTTGGCCGTGTACACGGGTGCGATTATGATGTTGCAGTATTTACGAATTTAACACAAGATCATTTAGACTATCATAAAACGATGGAAGAATATAAACATGCGAAAGGGTTGCTTTTCGCACAGCTTGGCAATAGTTATCATCATAATCGTGAAAAATACGCTATATTAAACAGTGATGATCCAGTAGCAGAAGAGTATATGAGAAGTACAGCAGCTACTGTTGTAACATACGGTATAGATGTGGCAAGCGACATTATGGCACGAGATATCGTAATGACGAGTGGCGGTACAACATTTACACTTGTAACACCGTACGAAACTGTAAATGTTACGATGAAATTAATTGGTAAGTTTAATGTATACAACGTGTTAGCTGCTACAGCAGCAGGTCTTGTTTCAGGAGTGAGCTTACAAACAATTATTGATGTAATTAAAGAGCTTGCTGGCGTTCCTGGACGTTTTGAAGTTGTAGATGGTGGACAAAATTACACAGTTATTGTTGACTATGCGCATACACCTGATAGCTTAGAGAACGTACTAAAAACAGCAAAACAGTTTGCAAAAGGCGATGTATATTGTATCGTTGGTTGCGGTGGTGATAGAGATAGAACGAAAAGACCAATAATGGCAAGTGTCGCAACCGAATATGCAACTCATGCAATTTATACATCAGATAATCCAAGAAGTGAAGATCCGAAGGCTATTTTAGATGATATGGTAAATGATGTGAATGGGAATAATTATGAAGTAATTGTCGATCGAAAAGAAGCGATACGTTCCGCTATCTCGAAAGTAAAAGCAGAAGATATTATTATTATTGCTGGTAAAGGGCATGAAACGTATCAAATTATTGGTAAAGAAGTTCATCATTTTGACGATCGTGAAGTTGCTAAAGAAGCAATCACGGAGCGTTTAAACAACGAAGTGTAACAGCATGAGAGGAGGACTACATGTGCTTGAACAAGGTTTATTAGTAACGGCTGGGGTAGCATTTTTAATTTCTGTTGCCCTTTCGCCATTATTTATTCCATTTTTAAGAAAGTTAAAGTTCGGACAGAGTATTCGTGACGAAGGACCGAAGTCACACCAAAAGAAATCAGGGACACCAACGATGGGTGGTATTGTCATATATGTATCTATGATGGTGACTACGCTTATTATGGCGATTAAATTTAACAATTTAGGTGCAGAAGTATCATTGTTATTATTAGTTACATTTGGGTACGGATTAATCGGATTTTTAGATGACTACATAAAAGTAGTAAAGAAAAGAAATCTTGGTTTAACATCAAAACAAAAATTGATTGGTCAGCTTGTAATTGCTATTGCGTTCTTTTTAATTGGAAAAGGGCAAGCATTTCACACGTATATCATGATTCCAGGAACTGATGTTAAATTTGAATTAGGCTGGGCGTATTTTGTTCTCGTATTATTTATGCTTATTGGTGGATCAAATGCGGTTAATTTAACAGATGGTTTAGATGGTTTATTATCAGGAACAGCTGCTATTGCATTCGGAGCATTTAGTATTATTGCTGTAGCTCAAGAACAATTTGGGGTAGCGATTTTCTGTATGGCAGTTGTAGGAGCTGTACTTGGATTTTTAGTATTCAATGCGAATCCAGCGAAAGTATTTATGGGGGATACAGGTTCTCTAGCTTTAGGTGGTGCTATCGCAGCTGTAGCGATTTTGTTAAAACAAGAATTGTTACTCGTTATTATTGGCGGTGTATTCGTAGCGGAAACTTTATCTGTTATTATCCAAGTTATTTCGTTCAAAACAACAGGAAAGCGTGTCTTTAAAATGAGCCCATTACATCATCATTATGAATTATGTGGTTGGTCAGAGTGGCGCGTTGTTGTAACGTTTTGGTCTGTAGGATTTTTATTAGCTGTGCTAGGAATTTATATCGGGGTGTGGATGTAATTGAAAACTGTAACTGAATATCAAAATAAAAATGTTCTTGTATTAGGTATTGCTAAAAGTGGTTATGCAGCAGCTACTTTATTAAAAAAGTTAGGGGCAAACGTCATTGTAAATGATGGGAAACCATTAGCGGGTAATGTGCTTGCAGCTGAGTTACAAGCGGAAGGAATGGATGTTGTGTGTGGTGGGCATCCATTAGAATTGCTGGAGAGAAACATTTCACTTGTCGTAAAAAATCCAGGAATTCCATATTCTAATCCACTCTTAGTGGCGGCGAAAGAAAAACAAATTCCAATTGTAACTGAGGTTGAATTAGCATATTCCATTTCAGCAGCACCGTTTGTTGGGATTACGGGATCTAACGGTAAAACAACAACGACAATGTTAACGTTTGAAATGTTAAAAGAAGGACAAAAGCACCCAGTTATTGCGGGGAATATAGGTACTGTAGCTTGTGAAGTTGCACAATTGGCGAAGGAAAATGAAGTTGTCGTTACGGAACTTTCATCGTTTCAGTTGATGGGAGTGGAATCGTTCCAACCAAAAATTGCAGCCTTTTTAAATTTATTTGAAGCGCATTTAGATTATCACGGGACGAAGAAAGAGTATGGTTTGGCGAAAGCGAATATTTTCAAAAACCAAACTGAAGCAGATTATAGTATAATTAACGCAGATGATGCAGATGTCATGGCGTTATCGGCATATAGTAAAGGACAGAAAGTATTATTTTCGACGACGAAAGAAATTGAAGATGGTGCGTATATAAAAGATAACGCTCTTTATTTTAAAGGCGAAAAAGTAGTTAAAGTAAGTGATATTGTTTTACCTGGTAAGCACAATTTAGAAAATATTTTAGCAGCAATGAGTATTGCTAAATTACTAGGTGTTTCTAATGAAGCAATTACTGCTGTGTTAAAAAGTTTTACAGGTGTAAAACATCGCTTAGAATATGTAACAACGATTAATAATCGTAAATTTTATAATGATTCAAAAGCGACGAATATGCTAGCGACAGAAAAAGCATTATCTGCATTTACACAACCGATTGTATTATTGGCTGGTGGACTTGATCGTGGTAATGAATTTGATGATTTAATTCCATATTTTAAACATGTCAAAGCGATTGTGACATTTGGACAAACTGCACCAAAATTAGTAAGAGCGGCAGAAAAAGCAGGATTAGATGTAATTGAAAGTGTCGATACTTTAGATGATGCAGTAGTGAAAGCTTATGCTCATTCTACCGATGGTGATGTAATTCTTCTTTCACCAGCATGTGCAAGCTGGGATCAATTTAAAACATTTGAAGAAAGAGGAGACATTTTTATACAAGCTGTGCATAAACTTATATAAAGTAAATCAAAACATCAGTAGGCTAACACCTACTGATGTTTTGTTACATAGGGCAAAGGTTCTGCCCAAAGAGGTGGTGTTCATGGCTAATGAAGAAAACGCCTGATTTTATTCTCATCATCGTTACACTTGCGTTGTTAACAATCGGAATGATTATGGTTTATAGTGCGAGTGCGGTTTGGGCCTCTTATAAAATGGGGGATTCATTCTTTTTTGCAAAAAGACAATTGTTATTTGCAAGTCTTGGGGTAGTAGCTATGTTTTTTCTGATGAAAATTGATTATTGGGTATGGCGTACGTATTCAAAAGTAATTTTACTAGTTTGTTTCGTTCTTCTTATTCTCGTTCTTATTCCTGGAGTAGGTCTCGTTCGTGGAGGGGCGCGAAGTTGGATTGGAATCGGGGCATTTTCTATCCAACCGTCAGAGTTTATGAAATTCGCGATGATTATTTTCTTAGCAAAATTTTTAGCGGAACGACAAAAATTAATTACATCTTTTAGACGAGGTTTACTACCGGCTCTTAGTTTTGTATTTCTTGCTTTTGGGATAATTATGTTACAGCCAGATCTTGGTACGGGAACGGTAATGATTGGGACATGTATTATTATGATATTTATTTCGGGAGCAAGGGTCTTTCACTTTGCAATGTTTGGTTTGCTTGGTGCAGCGGGATTTGTAGGGTTAATTGCATCAGCGCCATATCGAATGAAACGCATCACATCATATTTAGATCCGTGGTCGGATCCGCTCGGAAGTGGATTTCAAATTATCCAATCGTTACTCGCAATTGGACCTGGTGGTTTATTTGGGCTTGGACTTGGACAAAGTAGACAAAAATTTCTCTATTTACCTGAACCACAAACAGACTTTATATTTGCAATCTTATCCGAGGAATTAGGTTTTATTGGTGGTTCATTTGTGTTATTATTATTTAGTCTATTATTATGGCGTGGGATTCGTATAGCATTAGGAGCGCCAGATTTATATGGTACGTTTTTAGCAGTAGGTATTGTGGCGATGATTGCGATTCAAGTAATGATTAATGTTGGTGTTGTAACAGGACTGATGCCTGTTACCGGTATTACTTTGCCATTTTTAAGTTATGGTGGATCAAGTTTGACCTTAATGTTAATGGCGGTAGGTGTATTATTGAATATAAGTCGCCATTCTCGCTATTAAACCCTGTTTAAAAGACAGGGTTTTTCGTGTGTGTGTGAAAATACAATATGTATATAGAAATAAATACGATTGAATAAGAACAGGGAAGTGGAGGAATCAGTAGTGCGAGTATTAGTAAGTGGTGGGGGTACTGGAGGACATATTTATCCAGCTCTTGCTTTAATTAGAGAAATAAAAAAACTAAATCCTGAAGCAAGATTTTTATACATTGGTACAGAGAATGGATTAGAGAGTACCATCGTACCGAAAGCGGGTATTCCGTTCCAATCTATTGTTATAAGTGGATTTAAACGAAAAATCTCTCTTGATAATGTAAAAACAGTGATGCGTTTCCTAAAAGGTGTTCAAGATAGTAAACGATATATTCGTCGTTTTAACCCTGATATTGTGATTGGTACGGGTGGATACGTATGTGGGCCAGTTGTATATGCTGCGGCTAAATTAGGTATTCCGACTATTGTCCATGAACAAAATAGTGTACCTGGTGTAACGAATAAATTTTTAAGTCGTTATGTCGATAAAGTTGCAGTTTGTTTTGAAGCAGCTGCAGAACATTTTCCACAGTCAAAAGTGGTTATGACAGGTAATCCACGTGCATCAGAAGTAATGGACCAAAATGGAATGAAAGGAAAACGTTCGGTAGGACTATCCCTTTCTAAAAAATCCGTGCTTATTTTTGGTGGGAGCCGCGGGGCTAGACCGATTAACGATGCTTTTGTAGAAGCGATTGAACAATTTGGGAATAAAAGTTACGAAGTATTATATGTAACAGGCGAAGTACATTATGATAAAGTTATGGAAGCCGTGAAACAAAAAGGGAATCCGAATAATGTTATTATTAAACCTTTTATTCATAATATGCCAGAGGTACTGACGGGTGTAGATCTTGTTGTTTCAAGGGCAGGGGCTACAACGCTTGCAGAATTAACAGCGTTAGGAAAGCCGAGTGTATTAATTCCAAGTCCGTACGTAACAAATAACCATCAAGAAAAAAATGCACGATCAGTTGTTGATAAAGGAGCAGCTAAAATGCTACTTGAAAAAGATTTAACATCTGAAACGCTTATTCGTGACATTGATGAGATTTTATTGGATACACAAACATTACAAAATATGAAACTGGCTACTAAGCAACTTGGTATTCCAGATGCAGCAAATAAGCTATATGAAGTAATGAACAAGCTTATTAAAAAATAACATTAGGTGAACGCCCTGCATATTACTGTAATAAGGAGACTTGATATGGGGGAGATTGTCTATGGAACAATTAGTAAAAGAGCTTTTAGAAGCAAATGTTGGTCGCGTGTTAGTTAATGAACCGTTAGCGCGTTACACGACTATGAAAATAGGCGGACCAGCTGATATTTTAATTGTACCAAAGCATGTTGCTGGTATTGAGAAGACTCTAGAGTTAGTAAAGAAGTACAAGACAGGGTGGACTGCAATTGGTCGTGGTTCAAATCTTCTCGTATCTGATCAAGGTATAGAAGGTGTGGTTATTCGTTTAGGAGAAGGATTAGACCATTTAGAAGTCGAAAAACATAGAGTAAGAGTCGGTGCTGGATATCCCCTTATTAAATTGTCAACTTTACTTAGTCGACAGGGATTAGCGGGCCTGGAATTTGCAAGTGGTATTCCAGGAAGTGTTGGCGGTGCAGTGTATATGAATGCAGGCGCTCATAAGTCCGACATATCGAGTGTATTAACGAAAGCTCGTATTTTGTTTGACAATGGAACAATTAATTGGTTGACGAATACCGAAATGGGCTTTTCTTATCGCACATCTGTATTGCAAATGAAACGCCCTGGTATTGTTTTGGAAGCTGAATTCCAATTGGAGGTAGGCGAACGCGAGGGAATTGTAAGAAGCATGCAAAAGAATAAAGAGTATCGCCGTGAAACGCAGCCTTGGAATCACCCTTGTGCAGGAAGTATATTTCGAAATCCAGTCCCCTATTTTGCAGGAGATTTAATAGAAAAATCAGGGCTTCGTGGTTATACAATAGGTGGAGCTCAAATTTCTGAAATGCATGGGAATTTTATTGTTAATACTGGTGTGGCCTCAGCGCAAGATGTATTAGACTTAATCGCATTGGTAAAGCATACAATTAAAGATAAATTTGGTGTTGATATGCATACAGAAGTAGAAATAATTGGAAGATAACGGTTGTTCGTTCCGCTCATTATCATTTATGTTATAATAAGAAGATAAGAACGGCATGAGGAACATGCCGTTCTTTATGTTACATAGGGGGATCGTACATGAAAAATAGTAAAGTGATTAAACTACAAGATCGTGTACCAAAATTAAAGAATCAAAATAAAAAAAATAAGAAACCTGTTAATCATCGGTTAATTTTATACATATCGATTTTATTTTTATTAGTACTCTTTTTAATTTATTTTCGGTCTCCGCTTAGTAATATAAAAAAGATAAGTGTCTTTGGAAATCATTATATGACAGATGAACAAGTTATGAAGGAATCAGGTGTGACATATGATACGAGTTATTTCCGAGTAACAGCTCATAAAGCAGAAGAAAACTTAACGAAACGAAAAGAAATTAAAGAGGTAAATGTAAAAAAACGTTTCCCAAACAAAATTGATGTTCATATCGAAGAATATTTAACAATTGGCTATATAAACAAAGATGGGAAATTACAACCGTTATTAGAAAATGGGAAAACACTCGATGTACTTCCGAACGGAAAGCTTCCAGTTGCAGCACCAATTTTTGAACCATTTAAAGAGGAAAAAATGAAGGAATTAATTGCAGAACTAGAAAAATTAACGCCAACTATTTTAAGGTCTATTTCTGAAATTCGTTATACACCAACGAACGCAAATGAAGATCATCTTACTTTATATATGAATGAAGGATATGAAGTGAGCACCACTATTCAAAATTTCGCAAAGCGAATGGAAGCTTATCCACTTATTTTAAAAACAATTGAACCTGGTAAGAAGGTTTTAATTGACTTAGAAGTGGGTGCATATACGAAGGAACTAGGTGCTGAAGAAAAGAAAGAATAGAATGATAGTTTTTACTGCGTTATTACGTATGAAATGAAACAAACGTTCTTTTATATGGATGCTAATTTGCAAGAATGCTTAATTTGATGAAAAAAATGTAAATTTTCTTAGATTCATACTAGGATTGGTACAAGTTTCACTTTTCTACAAGTACATCTTAGTGTAGACTTATACTTGGCGGTAATCTTTACACTTGAAATATAATTATTTCAAGATAGAGCAGTTATTCACAGGTTACTGCGATATTCTTAAATGAATGTTAAATAAAAATAAGAAAAATATAGGGTTAAAAAAGGGAAACGTACAAAGACGTTGAATATTTTTCTTATAAATAGTAAAGTTGCGATTGTTGTTCCATATATTGAGTTGTATGGTATAAATAAAGAAGGAGGTGCCAAAGAATGAACAGCAATGAAATATATGTTAGTCTTGACATCGGTACATCCAATGTTAAAGTCATCATTGGTGAAATGGTTAATGATAGCTTAAACATTATTGGTGTTGGAAACGTAAAATCAAATGGTTTGAAAAAGGGATCGATAGTTGATATAGATGAAACTGTTCGATCAATTAAAAAAGCAATTGAACAAGCCGAGCGCATGGTGGGTATCCACATTGAGCAAGTTGTAGTAGGTGTCAATGCAAACCAGGTACAGTTGCTCCCGTGTCACGGAGTAGTCGCTGTTTCAAATGAAGATCGTGAAATCGGGAATGAAGATGTCTTACGCGTTCTAGATGCAGCGCAAGTTGTGTCAATTGCTCCTGAACGTGAATTTATTGATGTGGTACCTCGACAGTTCATTGTAGACGGTCTTGACGAGATTAACGATCCACGCGGGATGATCGGTGTAAGATTAGAAATGGAAGGTACACTTATTACAGGCTCGAGAACTTTACTACATAACCTACTTCGTTGTGTAGAAAAAGCAGGTCTTGAAATTGTTGATATTTGTCTGCAACCTTTAGCGGCAGCGACAGTTGCGTTATCTTCGGATGAAAGAAATAGAGGGGTAGCCCTTGTTGATATGGGTGGAGGATCTACAACCTTATCTATTTTTAAAGATGGAGAGTTGCAAGCAACGAGCGTATTGCCATTAGGTGGAGATCATATAACGAAGGATATAGCGATTGGGCTGAAAACTTCAACAGAAAATGCAGATCAAATTAAGCTGAAATATGGACATGCTTTTTATGATACAGCATCTGAAGAAGAGATGTTTACGGTTCCTATTATGGGAAGCGATCAAACAGAACAATATTCTCAGTTGGAATTATCGGATATAATAGAGGCTCGTGTAGAGGAAATTTTAATGTTTGTTCAAGATGAAGTGCATAAGTTAGGAGTAAAGCAAGCTGCTTCTGGATATGTACTAACTGGTGGGATAGCTTCTATGCCAGGTGTTCTTGATCTTGCATACGATATTTTACATGAAAATGTTCGTATAGCAACTCCTGATTATATTGGTGTTCGTGAGCCTCAATATACAAGTGGAGTTGGATTAATTAAACATTCTTATCAAAAAGCTAAATTACGTGGGAAAAATGTGCAGGAAAAGCAAGAACATTTTGAACCAGTACCAGCACCAATGCCGGTACAACAGCAACCTGCGAAACAAAAAACTCGTAATCAAAACAATACTAATCAAAATGATGACCGCATGATGTCAAAAGTAAAACGTGCATTCCGTTATTTATGGGATTAAAATTGGACACGAAAAATGAGGTTCTAGGGGGATTTCGACATGTTAGAGTTTGATACTACTCAAGATCAATTAGCGAATATAAAAGTTATCGGTGTCGGCGGTGGCGGAAACAATGCTGTAAACCGTATGATTGAACACGGTGTACAAGGTGTAGACTTTATCGCTGTGAATACTGATGCACAAGCATTAAATCTATCAAAAGCTGAAACGAAAATGCAAATTGGTGGAAAATTAACGCGTGGACTTGGTGCAGGCGCAAACCCTGAAGTAGGGAAAAAAGCTGCAGAAGAAAGTAAAGAACAGATTCAAGAAGCGCTTCGTGGCGCGGATATGGTCTTCGTAACTGCTGGTATGGGCGGCGGAACTGGAACTGGTGCAGCTCCAGTTGTTGCTCAAGTTGCAAAAGAACTAGGCGCGTTAACAGTTGGTGTTGTAACACGTCCATTTACATTTGAAGGGCGTAAGCGTGCAACTCAAGCTGCATCTGGTATTGCGTCATTTAAAGAAAATGTAGATACACTTATCGTAATTCCAAATGATCGCTTATTAGAGATTGTTGATAAAAATACGCCAATGTTAGAAGCGTTCCGTGAAGCAGATAACGTATTACGTCAAGGTGTTCAAGGTATTTCTGATTTAATTGCTACACCAGGTCTAATTAACTTAGACTTTGCAGACGTAAAAACAATTATGTCTAATAGAGGTTCTGCTTTAATGGGTATCGGTTCTGGTAATGGTGAAAATCGTGCTGCTGAAGCTGCGAAAAAAGCGATTTCCAGTCCATTACTAGAAACATCTATTGATGGAGCTCAAGGTGTTATTATGAACATTACGGGCGGCGCAAACTTAAGTTTATATGAAGTACAAGAAGCAGCAGACATTGTAGCTTCAGCTTCGGATCCAGAAGTAAATATGATCTTCGGTTCTGTTATTAATGAAGGATTAAAAGATGATATCGTTGTCACTGTAATTGCAACTGGTTTTGATGATAGTGCTTCGACACAACCACCAAAACCAATTATCCGTCCGACTGCGAATCACACGCAACAGCAACAACAACCAGTAGCTCAACCTTCAAAACAACGTGAAGTTAAGCGTGAAATGAAACGTGAAGAGCCGGTTGTGCATGATCGTCATACTGATTCAGATGACATCGATATTCCAGCATTCTTACGTAACCGTCGTAGACGATAAAAGAAAAGGAGCTTTCATGCTCCTTTTTTTTGTTGTCTAAATGGAAAAGATCTGCTAAGCAGATCTTTTTTTATTATTTTGCATATGGAGAGCCCAGTCCTATTTTTAAACCATAAGCTGTGATAAATAAATTGAAACTTTAATTAGTCGGGGGTGTTCATCCAAAAATGATTGTTAGCCCGACGCCCACTTAACTTCTGTACTTTTTTATAGCTGAATTTTGAGGCAGGGTCTTACTGCCCGCAAATAGCAAGATAAACTTTGTATATATATAATTCAATTATTATGTATACAAGTAAAAAATTTATATTATTCTATGAAAAATACACTTTTATTTTTTACCGACAGATTATGTCTAGAAATCACAAAATAACAAAAAAATCCCTCCACCAATTGACACACTTTCCTATTGGATATGCATTATACTAGTCTCAACTTAAAAAAAGAGGTGAATTGTTTGGTTGTTTACGCCGACATCGTTTGGTTGTTAAACGCCTGCATTGATTTTCTTTTACTTTTATTAACAGCCACCGTGTTAAAAAAGAGAATCAAAAGATGGAGGCTTGTGTTAGGGGCATTTATAGGTTCAACTATTGTTATTTTCGCCTTTACGCCTTTTGCTTCTATGATGACACATCCAATTATGAAACTATTGTACTCGTTACTTATTGTGTATACAGCATTTGGGTTTTCGACATTTAGAAATTATACACAAACTGTTTTTACTTTCTATTTTGTAACCTTTATGGTTGGTGGAGGATTAATTGGAACGCATTACTTTTTGCAAACGAACGAAATGGTAAATGGATTAGTTCAATCTAAATCAGTTTCTTACGGTGATCCAATTAGTTGGGTATTTGTTATTTTTGGTTTTCCAGTAATTTATTATTTTTCTAAAAAGCGTATAGAAAGCGTAGAGGTCACAAAGATACACTATGATCAAATCGTGAAAGTGGAAATTCAATTAGCTGGAGAGGAACTAGAATTAGCAGGTCTAATTGATAGTGGGAACCAACTTTATGACCCGTTAACGAAAACACCCGTTATGATTATGCATATTTCATCATTAGAACATTGTTTGCCAGCTTGGTTAACAGAACAAATTTATTCCAAAACAGAAATTCCTCAAATACCAGAAAATGATTCTGGATGGGCGACGAAACTACGTTTAATTCCTTTCCGAGCAGTAGGAGTAGAGAATCAATTTTTATGGGCAATTAAGCCAGATTGTGTGCGAGTTTATCATGAAGGTAGTTCGGTTGTTGTAAACAAAGTACTGATTGGATTAAATACACAACAATTATCTACTAATGGAGAGTATCAATGCATTGTACATCCGAAAATGTTGATTTCGCAAAAGATGGTAATTGCTTAATTATGAGAGGCGGGATAATATGGTGAAATTTAAATTTTATTTGGTATACCTTTGGTATAAAGTATTGCTGAAATTAGGAATTAAGACCGATGAAATTTATTATATTGGTGGAAGTGAAGCGTTGCCACCGCCATTAACGAAAGAAGAAGAGGCAGTTCTTTTGAATAAATTACCAAATGGAGATCAAGCTGCGAGGTCGATGCTTATTGAACGTAACCTAAGGCTTGTTGTATATATAGCAAGAAAATTTGAAAATACAGGGATCAATATTGAGGATTTGATTAGTATAGGAACAATTGGTCTTATTAAGGCAGTGAATACATTTAATCCAGAAAAGAAAATTAAATTAGCAACATATGCATCTCGTTGTATAGAAAATGAAATTTTAATGCATTTGCGTCGAAATAATAAAAATCGTTCGGAAGTTTCTTTTGATGAACCGCTTAACATTGATTGGGACGGAAATGAACTGTTACTATCAGATGTTTTAGGTACAGATGATGACATTATTACAAAAGATTTAGAAGCTACTGTAGATCGTCATCTTTTAATGAAAGCATTGCATCAATTAAATGACCGTGAAAAACAAATTATGGAGCTTCGGTTTGGACTCGCTGGTGGCGAAGAGAAGACACAAAAAGATGTGGCTGATATGCTTGGAATTTCACAGTCTTATATTTCTCGTTTGGAAAAAAGAATTATAAAAAGATTACGAAAAGAATTTAATAAAATGGTGTGAAGAATAAGACCAGTCGGTATCTAGACTGGTCTTATTCTTTTTTTGTGCATGAGGAAATATGATATTTGTGAAAAATGATAGAAAAACCGTATGCATAAAATCCCCTTCAAAGGAAATACTTTACACTGTACAGCAACTCCCGATAGGAGGGAACACTTTGACGAGAAACAAAGTAGAAATTTGCGGTGTTGATACAGCTAAACTTCCAGTACTAAAAAATGAAGAGATGCGTAAATTATTTCGTGAAATGCAAAGTGGAGAGATAAGCGCCAGAGAGAAATTAGTGAATGGAAACTTACGTCTTGTACTGAGCGTCATCCAAAGATTTAATAACAGAGGAGAATATGTTGATGATTTATTTCAAGTTGGTTGCATTGGACTTATGAAATCCATTGATAACTTTGATTTAGGCCAAAATGTAAAGTTTTCAACGTATGCTGTGCCGATGATTATTGGAGAAATACGCAGATATTTGCGTGATAACAATCCAATTCGTGTATCTCGCTCATTACGAGATATTGCGTATAAAGCGTTGCAAGTAAGAGAAAAATTGATTGCTGAAAATTCAAAAGAACCAACAGCAATGGATATTGCGAAAGTTCTTGAAGTGACACATGAAGAGATTGTTTTTGCACTAGATGCGATTCAAGATCCGGTTTCATTATTTGAACCGATTTATAACGATGGAGGAGATCCTATCTTTGTTATGGATCAATTGAAGGATGAAAAACAAAAGGACGAGCAGTGGGTTGAAGAACTGGCGTTGAAAGAAGGAATGAAGCGTTTAAATGATCGTGAAAAAATGATTATTCGAAAACGTTTCTTTCAAGGAAAGACACAGATGGAAGTTGCCGAAGAAATTGGGATTTCTCAAGCGCAAGTATCACGTTTGGAGAAGTCTGCTATTAAGCAAATGAATAAGACGATTCAAGGATAAGGTCCTCACCAGTTATGGTGAGGTCTTTTTTATATATAATATTTTGCGCTCATAGTAGATTGGGTAGGTTCATATAATGAAAATAAAATGGATGTTCTATTAGTAGCGGTTATATACTGTTTATCCGCTTCGAAATTAGGCTGAAGTAAAAAGTTAGATGGAAGCGGGACTGCCCGTAAAAGTCCGATTGGCATGGGTTAATAATCAGTAGGGATGGGGATAATCTCACTGATTAAGGTTTCACTTTATTTGAGAGCGTACTTACGATTCATGATATAAGGGAGAGGATGAATATGATACGGATTTCGGAGTTTCAAATGAAGGATGTTGTAAATGTTTCAGATGGAAAGAGGCTTGGGAATATTGGAGATATTGATATTGATATAGACACAGGAAAGATTAGGGCGGTTATTATTTCTAAGCAGGCACGAATGCTTGGACTCTTTGGGAAGGAAGTAGAA
This sequence comes from Bacillus sp. 41-22, assembly GCF_025809295.1. Classification (NCBI taxonomy): domain Bacteria; kingdom Bacillati; phylum Bacillota; class Bacilli; order Caryophanales; family Bacillaceae; genus Bacillus; species Bacillus sp. 41-22. Next base: position 3,788,980 of record NZ_CP084035.1, on the reverse strand, counting down.
TTTGTGATTCCTTGGGAGCAAATTATGAAAATTGGAGAAGATGTCATACTTGTAAAAGTAGATCATGTTAATTCTGTAACAGAATCAATACAAACACCGACAATTTCATAAAGAATATTACAAATTCCTCTTTTTTTTCTGTTGTCATTATGAAAAAATAAAAGTATGGTAAAATAGACAGGAAGTACCATACTTTTTTCTGTTATTTTAATTAAAAGGAGTCGCTTTATGAGAGAACCATTTAAATATGCGGACGGTATACTGTATTTACAAGCGTGGAAAGAACTTGGAAACATTACTGTTGGATTTACGACAAAAGATGGTGGAGTAAGTACAGGCTCCTTTCATGCGATGAATTTAGGATTACATGTGAATGATATCGTGGAGAATGTTCATGAAAACAGACGCATTTTAGCTAATAAGTTACAAAAACCATTAGAAAAATGGATTTGCTCTGAACAAGTTCATGACCATCATGTTGAGAAAGTAGGACTGCAAGAAAAAGGGAAAGGCGTTTATTCATATGAAGACGGTATTCCAAAAACGGATGGCATTTATACGACTAACAAAGATGTTCTCTTAACATCTTGTTACGCTGATTGTGTTCCGCTCTATTTTTATGCACCATCACATGATATGATAGGACTTGCGCATGCTGGGTGGAAAGGGACTGTAACAGAGATTGCGAAAGAAATGATTCAAAAGTGGAATGCAGAAGGTGTTTCAAGTGATGAAATTCATGTCGCAATTGGTCCTGCAATCGGATCATGTTGTTATGTTGTTGATGATCGTGTATTAACAGCAGCACAGCAAGTAGTAAACGGATCTGTTCCTCATAAAGTAATTTCTGATGGTCAGTATGCAATTAATTTAAAAGAAGTTAATCGTATATTATGTGTACAAGCAGGCATAAAAGAAGAACATATTGTAATGTCATCTCTTTGTACAAGCTGTGAAGAACAATTATTTTTCTCTCATCGTCGTGATCAAGGTAAGACGGGGAGAATGTTGAGTTTCATAGGTTTTAAGGAGGAGTGAAGTAAGTGACAGTGCAAGGGAATTTAGCAGATGTAAACGAAGTAATTAAAGAATCTTGTGTACGAGCTGGACGTTCGATGAAAGATATTAAGCTCGTTGCAGTTACAAAAACTGTAGGGATTGAAAAAACAAGCGAAGTAATTGAAACAGGAATTATTGATTTAGGTGAAAATAGAAATGAAGGTTTCTTACAAAAATACGAGCATTTCGGTTCAAAAGTGAATTGGCATTTTATTGGATCATTGCAAACGAGAAAAGTAAAAGAAATCATTAATGAGATTGATTATTTACATTCATTAGATCGTCTTTCGCTTGCAAAAGAAATTCAAAAACGTGCTGATAAGAAAGTTAAATGCTTTATTCAAGTGAAAACATCATCTGAAGAATCAAAGCAAGGATTGGCGATAGAAGAAACAATTTCTTTTATTCAAAGTTTGCAAGAATTGGATAAGATTGAAGTGGTAGGATTAATGACAATGGCTCCGTTTACAGGAGAAGAGGAAGAGATTCGTCGCTGCTTTAAGGAATTGCGCATGCTACAAACAGAGGTGCAGGAGCTAGAATTATTACATGCACCATGTAAAGAATTATCAATGGGAATGTCAAATGATTACACGATTGCAATTGAGGAAGGCGCTACATATATTCGTTTGGGAACGGTTTTAGTAGGAAAAGCGTAGGAGGAAGGAGAAAGTTATTATGAGTTGGTCAAAAGTAAAATACTTCTTTTTTGACACACCGGAAGAAAAAGAAGCAGCTCAATATAGTTATGAAAAGGAGCAAACAGACATGAAAAAGCAACAAGATCCCCCAGAACAACAAGATGTTCCGTTTGCGAAAGTGCAACCGAAGCAAAATGTAGTGAGTATTGAAACAGCGAAGCAATCTTCAAAAGTTGTTTTACTAGAACCACGTACATATTCGGAAGCGCAAGGCATTTCGGATCACTTAAAAGGTAGACGAGCTGTTGTAATTAATTTGCAAAGAATGTCTACAGATCAAGCTGTACGTATCGTTGACTTTTTAAGTGGTACTGTATACGCTATAGGCGGGGATATTCAAAAAATAGGCCCGAAAACATTTATGTGTACACCTGAAAATGTTGATATCGTTGGTGCGATTTCAGAGTTATTCGGTGAAGAAGAAGAGACAAATATAAAGAGGTGGTAATACGCCATGACAACAGTTTTAACAGTGTTACTTACTGCTATCGAGATTTACTCGTGGGCACTAATTATTTACATTCTCCTATCATGGTTTCCTGGCGCAAAGGAATCAGCTTTTGGAGATTTTCTTGCGCGTATTTGCGAACCGTATTTAGAGCCGTTTAGGAGGTTTATTCCACCATTTGGTATGATTGATATTTCTCCACTTGTTGCTATTGTTGCCTTGAAACTTGCTAGAGGTGGTTTAGTGAGTTTATTCAACTATTTTTTATAGTGTGAGGTTAAATACATGAGCATCTATGAGCATTTTAGACCTGATGAAGAGGTCTTTGTGGATAAAGTATTAGAGTGGAAACAGGCTGCTGAGTACCATCAAGTCAAGTTAACAGATTTTCTTGATCCAAGACAGCAACAAATTGTTTCTATGGTAATAGGGCAAGGAGATGTAGCTGTACGGTTTGATGGTGCGATGCCTGAAGCCGAACGGAAAAGAGCACTAATTTATCCAGATTATCTAGAATTAAATGAAGAGGAATTTCAAGTAGAAGTATTAGAAATTGACTATCCTTCCAAGTTTTTTACGCTAGAACATAGGCAAATATTAGGTGCATTCATGTCGCTTGGTTTAACAAGGGAAAAATGTGGTGATATTTTGCTTCAAGAAGACCGTGCCCAAATTGCAGTTGCCAAAGAAGTTGTATCGTATATTGAAATGAACTTACAATCAATAGGGAAAATGAAAGTCACACTCTCTCCTATACAAGTAGAGAAAATTTTGCGTGTAGGTGAAAAATGGGGAGAAAAATCTGGGACTGTTTCGTCACTTCGTCTAGATGTTTTATTAGCTGAAATGCTACATATATCTAGGCAGAAGGTACAGCCTCTTATAAAAGGTGGCTTAGTAAAAGTCAATTGGAAAACAGTAGAGCAAACTTCGTATGAATGTTTTCCAGGGGATGTTTTCTCGGTTAGAGGGTATGGACGAAGTAAATTATTTTCTGTAGAAGGTAAAACGAAGCGCGACAAATGGAGAGTTTTGTATGGTATACTAAAATGATTGGTTTTTTAGAAGGAAATTCTCTTATTTTGTCGAAGAAAAGATATAATTGAAAGAGGAAATTTAGATAACTACTTGGAGGTGGCGTTGTGCCGTTAACACCATTAGATATTCATAACAAAGAATTTGGTCGCGGGTTTCGTGGCTACGATGAAGATCAAGTAAATGAGTTTCTTGATCAAATCATCAAAGATTATGAATTAGTCATTCGTGAGAAAAAAGCTTTAGAAGAAAAGGTTGCACAATTAGAAGGAAAGTTAGATCATTTTTCTAATATTGAAGATACGCTGAACAAATCTATCATTGTCGCACAAGAAGCTGCTGAAGAAGTGAAGCGTAATGCACAAAAAGAAGCAAAATTAATTGTACGTGAAGCAGAAAAAAATGCAGATCGTATCATTAATGAAGCGTTAGTGAAATCAAGAAAAGTTGCTTTTGATATTGAAGAGTTGAAGAAACAAGCGAAAGTATTCCGAACTCGTTTCCGTATGTTATTAGAAACACAACTTGAAATGTTAAACAACGATGATTGGGATAAACTAATTGAATTAGAAGACGAAGTGGACGAACTGTTGAAAAAAGAAGAAACAGTGTAAGCTTGACGTTTTTCTCATTATTACATATAATTTTAAACAGCATATTTATTAAGAAAAACGAAGATAGGGATAAGTACCTTTTTCATACCTTATATAGCGAACTGAGGATGGTGTAAGCTCAGGATAAGGAGATAATGGGAATATCACCCTGGAGTTCCGCGCTGAACAAATTTAGTAAGCGTAGGCGTATATTCGCGTTAAGAATATAAAGAGGACCTTATGCATTTGTATATGGTCTACTAGGGTGGTACCGCGGGAGACTTTCTCGTCCCTTTTTGGGGATGAGAGGTCTCTTTTTTATTCCCTTTTTTAAGGTCTGTCGTTTATATATTTAAGGAGGAATTGAGCATGGAGTACAAAAATACATTACTAATGCCAAAAACAGAATTCCCGATGCGTGGGAATTTACCGAAACGTGAGCCTGCAATGCAAGAAAAATGGGCTGAAATGAATATTTATGAAAAGGTACAAGAACATACGAAAGGCCGTCCTTTATTTGTACTACATGATGGACCTCCATATGCAAATGGTGACATCCATATGGGACACGCACTAAATAAAGTGTTAAAAGACTTTATTGTTCGTTTTAAATCAATGACTGGATACTGTGCACCATATGTACCAGGTTGGGATACACACGGTTTACCAATTGAGCAAGCTTTAACAAATAAAGGTGTAAAGCGTAAAGAAATGACAGTTGCTGAGTTCCGTAAGTTATGTGCAGAGTATGCATATGAGCAAGTGGAACGTCAACGTGAACAATTTAAGCGTTTAGGTGTACGTGCAGATTGGGATAATCCATATATTACTTTAGAGCCAGCTTATGAAGCACAACAAATTAAAGTGTTTGGTGACATGGCGAAAAAAGGTTATATCTATAAAGGACAAAAACCAGTTTACTGGTCTCCAACAAGTGAATCAGCTTTAGCAGAAGCTGAAATTGAATATCAAGATAAAAAATCAGCATCTATTTACGTAGCATTCCCTGTAAAAGATGGAAAGAACGTATTAGAAGGTGATGAGAAATACATTATTTGGACAACAACGCCTTGGACGTTACCTGCAAACTTAGGTATTTCTGTTCACCCAGAACTTGAATATGCTATTGTGAAAGTAAATGATGAGAAATATATCATCGCTTCTGAACTATTTGAGACAGTTGCAAAAACGTTAGAGTGGGAAAATGCTGAAGTTGTGAAAACGGTAAAAGGTAGCGAACTTGAGTATACAGTTGCAAAACATCCATTCTACGATCGTGACTCATTAGTTATGCTAGGAGAGCACGTAACAACAGATGCAGGTACAGGTTGTGTTCATACAGCACCAGGACACGGGGAAGATGACTTCGTTGTTGGTAAAAAGTATGGCTTAGAAGTACTTTGCCCAGTTGATGATAAAGGTGTATTAACAAATGAAGCACCTGGATTTGAAGGCTTATTCTATGATAAAGCTAACAAGCCAATTACGGAAAAATTAGAAGAAGTAGGCGCGTTACTGAAACTAACATTCATTACGCATTCATACCCACATGATTGGAGAACGAAAAAACCAATTATTTTCCGTGCGACAGCGCAGTGGTTTGCATCTATTGAAGCGTTCCGTAAAGAATTATTAGAAGCTGTTGCGGAAACAAAATGGGTACCAGCATGGGGAGAAACTCGTCTTCATAATATGGTTCGTGACCGTGGTGACTGGTGTATTTCTCGTCAGCGTGCATGGGGTGTGCCAATTCCTGTATTCTATGCAGAAAATGGTGATCCAATTATTACAGATGAAACAATTAATCATGTAGCAGATTTATTCCGTGAGCACGGTTCTAACGTATGGTTCGAGCGTGAAGCGAAAGATTTATTACCAGAAGGATTTACACATACAGGTAGCCCAAATGGTGAATTCCGTAAAGAAACAGACATCATGGATGTATGGTTCGATTCAGGTTCTTCTCACCAAGCGGTATTAGAAGAGCGCGAAGACTTACAACGTCCAGCTGATTTATATTTAGAAGGATCTGACCAGTATCGTGGTTGGTTTAACTCTTCATTATCAACAGCAGTTGCTGTAACTGGTAAAGCTCCATATAAAGGCGTACTAAGCCATGGTTTCGTACTAGATGGTGAAGGACGTAAAATGAGTAAGTCGATTGGAAACATCGTCGTACCGAAGAAAATTATGGATCAATTAGGCGGAGACATTTTACGCTTATGGGTATCTTCTGTTGACTATCAATCTGATGTACGTATTTCAGATGATATTTTAAAACAAGTAGCAGAAGTGTATCGTAAAATCCGTAACACATTCCGTTTCTTATTAGGAAACTTAGATGATTTTAATCCAAGTGAAAATACAGTAGCGGTAGCTGAACTTCGTGAAGTAGATCGTTACATGTTAGTGAAGTTAAATGACTTAATTACAAAAGTAAAAGATGCATATGAAACATATGACTTTGCTGCTGTATATCATGCAATTCACAACTTCTGTACAATTGATCTAAGTTCATTCTACTTAGACTTTGCAAAAGACATTTTATACATTGAAGGTGCAGATCACGCGGATCGTCGTGCAATTCAAACTGTATTATATGATGTTCTTGTTGCATTAACGAAACTTGTAACGCCAATCTTACCTCATACAGCTGATGAAGTATGGCCATATGTTCCTGGTGCAGAAGAAGAAAGCGTACAGTTAACTAATATGCCAGAAGCTACAGAAGTAGAGGGTTCAGAAGCGTTAAGAGCAAAATGGGATGCATTTATGACATTACGTGATGACGTTTTAAAAGCGTTAGAAGTAGCTCGTAATGAGAAAGTAATTGGTAAGTCATTAAATGCGAGCATTACGCTATATCCGACTGCAGAAATGAAGGCTATGTTAGAGTCTATTAGCGAAGACTTAAAGCAATTATTCATCGTCTCTGAGTATAAACTTGGTGGTACAATTGAAGAAGCGCCAACAGAAGCACCAAAGTATGAGCATACAGCTGTAGTTGTAGCACAGGCGACAGGTGAGACGTGTGAACGTTGTTGGGTTGTTTCAGAAACAATTGGTAAAGATGCAGAACATGAAACATTATGTGAGCGTTGTGCAACGGTTGTTAAAGAAAATTATGTAAAATAATGAAAAAAAGCTGACTGCTCATAATAGCAGTCAGTTTTTTGTTGATGATATATCGAAATAACTTTCACTCTCTTTCCTATGAAGGAAAAATGTGTGTGAGGTAAGCGTGGAAATTTCGGACACACTAATTGTACATTGCAGCTGGGAGGAATGTACACGTGAATGAAATTTATATGGAAATAAAAGAAGAATTGCAATTGATGAGAAAAGAGTTGCAAGATAGATTGGCGAAAGAAGTAATGCACACATACTATATGGAATTTGGGCAAGAACTTGGATACGAAATAAAGGAAGAGACAAAGAAAAAATTGCTATTACATGATATAAAAGAGGATTTAAAAGATGTAGAACGTGCATTGTTTAAAATGGAAATAGATATGTACGGTATTTGTGAAGAAACTGGAAGAGCGATTTCTACAAAACAAATGAAAACAATGCCGACTGCTCGTACTATTCATGAATTTTTCTATGAAAAGGTAAATGTATGAAATACGCACAACGATATTATGTTACCTTTTTTTAATTTATTTTATTCTTCTACAAAGGTTCATTGTGAAAAGGTAGCAGCTATGCTAAAATTTTGAGGTACACTGTCTTTGTGGGGGAAATGAAAATGATATATTATGTAATAGCGTTATTTGTCATTGCCATCGATCAAATATCGAAGTGGCTAATTGTAAAGAACATGGAATTGGGTACGAGCATTCCGATTATCGATAATGTATTATACATAACATCTCATCGAAATAGAGGAGCTGCCTGGGGTATTTTAGAAAATAAAATGTGGTTTTTCTACATTATTACAGTCATTTTCGTAGCATTTATCGTATTTTATATGAAAAAATATGCGAAAACGGACAAGCTTCTAGGTATTTCATTAGGTCTAATTTTAGGCGGAGCAATTGGCAATTTTATTGATCGTGTATTTAGACAAGAAGTAGTGGATTTCATTCACGTGTATATTTTCTCGTACAACTATCCGGTATTCAATATAGCTGACTCAGCATTATGTATTGGAGTTGTATTAATTATTATTCAAACAGTATTAGAAGGAAAGAAAGCGAAGGAGTAATTGAATGAGTGAAGTAGTACAAGTAACAGTTGCAGAAGAACAAAAAAGCGAGCGAATTGATAAATTCGTTGCAGAAATAAACAGTGAATGGTCACGTTCACAAGTGCAGCAATGGATTAAAGATGCTGTTGTGACAGTAAATGGGAAATCAGTTAAAGGGAATTATAAAGTAAAAGGAAATGATGAAATTACAGTAACAATTCCCGAGCCAGAAGAGTTAGATATTCAACCGGAAGATATGAATTTAGAAGTTTATTATGAAGATGCCGATGTACTAGTTGTAAATAAGCCGCGTGGCATGGTAGTACATCCAGCACCAGGGCATACGAAGGGTACGCTTGTAAACGGACTTATGCATCATTGTACAGACCTATCAGGTATTAACGGTGTAATGCGTCCTGGTATAGTACACCGTATTGATAAGGATACATCTGGATTATTAATGGTTGCTAAAAATGATATGGCGCATGAATCACTTGTAAATCAACTTGTAGCAAAAACGGTAACAAGACGTTATAAAGCGATTGTACATGGTGTAATTCCACATGATAAAGGAATAATTGACGCTCCAATTGGTCGTGATAAAAAAGAACGTCAAAGTATGACTGTTGATGAAAATGGTAAGAATGCAGTTACACATTTCCAAGTGTTAGAGCGATTTAAGGATTTCACACTTGTAGAATGCCGCTTAGAAACGGGACGTACACACCAAATTCGTGTTCATATGAAATATATTGGTTATCCACTTGCAGGAGATCCAAAGTATGGTCCGAAGAAAACATTAGATATGAATGGACAAGCACTTCATGCAGGGATTTTAGGTTTCGATCACCCTCGTACTGGTGAATATATTGAGTTTGAGGCACCGATTCCAGAAGTGTTTGAAGAAGCGCTAAATGTTTTACGGAAATAGTATTGACAAATCATAAGAAAACTGAGATACTGACAACAGTTAAATAATGATCCTTTAACACAGCCCCGTGAGGTTGAGAAGGTAACGGTTTGAAATACTTAGGGTATGTTGTACCCTTTTTTCAAAAGTCCTCTCGCACACGCTGAGAGGACTTTTTTTATACCATTACTCTCACGCAAGAAAAAAAGCTTGGAGGTGTAGAGCATGCAAGAGAAAGCTGTCGTTTTAGATGACCAAATGATTCGCCGCGCTTTAACACGAATTAGTCATGAAATCGTGGAACGAAATAAAGGTGTCGATAATTGTGTTCTTGTCGGAATAAAAACACGTGGAATTTTTATTGCACAACGTTTGGCAGAACGAATTGGTCAAATTGAAGGAAAAGAGATGGAAGTAGGAGAGTTAGATATTACGTTATATCGTGATGATTTAACACTACAATCGAAACATAAAGAACCACTTGTAAAAGGTTCTGATATTCCTGTAGATATTACGAAGAAAAAAGTTATCCTTGTGGATGATGTGTTATATACAGGTAGAACAGTTCGAGCAGCAATGGATGCTCTTATGGATTTAGGTAGACCATCACAAATCCAATTGGCTGTTCTTGTTGATAGAGGTCATCGTGAATTACCAATTCGCGCTGATTATGTAGGAAAGAACATTCCAACATCTAGTGAAGAGCGTATCGAAGTTGATTTGCAAGAGACAGATCAACAAGATCGAGTAAGCATATACGATAAGTAAAGCCCTTTTAAATGTAGTCCTGTGAGGCTGCCAAAGGGTCTTGGCTTTCATATGTCAAATTTGGCATACGAAAGTGTAGGACTCTTTGTGCACAGGCACAAAGAGTTTTTTTATTGCAAAAATTAAAACTGAAGGAGGATGTAACAATGGAGCAAAAGCCAGTGTTAGACATTCATGAAGTACCGAAACCGGGAAAATGGTTATTATTAAGTATACAACATTTGTTCGCGATGTTTGGATCAACAGTGCTTGTTCCGTTTTTAACAGGACTGAATCCATCAGTAGCTTTAATATCAAGTGGATTAGGAACGCTAGCGTTTCTTCTAATAACGAAAGGTCAAGTACCAGCATATTTAGGATCATCATTCGCCTTTATTGCACCAATTATTACAGCGAAAACAGCAGGTGGACCTGGAGCAGCGATGCTTGGAGGAATGCTTGCGGGACTTGTTTACATCTTAATCTCACTCGGAATTAAGAAATCTGGGTCAGAATGGATTATGAAATTACTTCCGCCAATCGTAGTTGGGCCAGTCGTAATGGTAATCGGTTTATCTTTAGCACATACAGCAGTGAACATGGCGATGAACGGTGCGGATGGTAAGTATAGCATTACACACTTTTCAGTAGCATTAGTAACATTAGCAATTACAATCATTTGCTCCATATTCGGGAGAGGATTTTTCAGTATCATACCAGTGCTACTTGGAATCATCGGCGGGTATATATTCGCTTACTTCCAAGGGCTAGTAGATTTAAAGCCAGTAGCTGAGGCAAAATGGTTTGTCATACCAGACTTCACAGTACCGTTTGTAACATATACTCCGGAGTTTTCATGGAAAATTGTACTCTTAATGGTGCCAGTTGCACTTGTAACAATTTCAGAACATATCGGACATCAAATTGTACTTGGAAATGTTATTAAAAGAGATTTAATTGAAAAACCAGGTTTACATCGTTCAATCTTCGGTGATGGGATAGCAACATTGATCGCATCACTAATAGGAGGACCACCGAATACAACGTACGGTGAAAACATCGGTGTGCTAGCAATTACGAGAGCATACAGTGTATACTTATTCATCGGTTCAGCAGTGTTCGCAATCATGTTTGGATTTATCGGGAAGATTTCAGCACTGATTCATTCGATTCCAACACCAGTTATGGGTGGTGTATCAATCTTACTCTTCGGTGTAATCGCATCAAGTGGTTTACGTATGATGGTAGACGATAAAACAGACTTAGGTGACAAACGAAACTTAATGATTGCATCAGTTATACTAGTAATCGGTATTGGCGGAGCGGTACTGCACGTAGGTGAATCGTTCCAAGTAGAAGGAATGGCGTTAGCAGCAATTGTAGGTGTACTATTAAATCTACTACTACCAGAGACAAAACAAACAAATAAAACAAAACAATCTAAGCAGATTGCTTCATAAAAATAACCTTTTAATTCAGTCCTGTGAGATAGAAAAGGGTGGCTACTTTAACGCACCCTAGTCTCAAAGACTAGGGTATTTTTATACAGTTATTGTTATATAAATTCAATGATGTTATCATAAAAAACAGAAAGATGAGGGATGACGATGAGCCATTTGTTAACGATGAGTGAATTATCGGAACAAGAAATTTCAGAAATCCTAAAAGACGCAGAAGATTTCGCGAATGGAAAAGAGAGAAAAACGACAGAGCAAACATTTGTTGCGAACTTGTTCTTTGAGAATAGTACGAGGACGAGATTTAGCTTTGAAGTTGCTGAGAAGAGATTAGGACTTGAAGTATTAGACTTTTCCGCAGATGCATCTAGCGTACAAAAAGGAGAAACTTTATACGATACGATAAGAACACTAGAATCAATCGGAACAAAAGCGGTAGTCATCCGCCATGAGCAAGATCGTTACTTCGATGAATTAAAAGATCAGGTGAATATCCCAATCTTGAACGCTGGAGATGGATGTGGAAATCATCCAACGCAATGTCTACTCGATCTTCTAACAATTAAACAAGAGTTTGGAAGATTTGAAGGTTTGAAGATTGCAATAGTTGGGGATGTTCGTCATAGCCGAGTAGCACGTTCTAATGCAGAAGCATTAACGAAACTGGGCGCGACAATTTACTTTGCAAGCCCAGAAGAGTGGAAAGATGAAGAGAACACATTTGGAACGTACAAGAGTTTAGATGAACTTGTTCCAGAAGTGGATGTGATGATGTTACTTCGTGTACAACATGAGCGTCATGACCATTATGAAACAGACATTATGAAAGAGTATCACGAGCAACATGGGTTAACAGTTGAAAGAGAAAAACGTATGAAAGAAGGAAGCATTATTATGCATCCAGCCCCTGTAAACCGTGATGTTGAAATTGCGAGTGAACTTGTCGAGTGTGAACGCTCACGCATATTCAAGCAAATGGAAAACGGGGTCTACGTAAGAATGGCTGTACTAAAACGCGCATTACCAAATGTATTAGGAGGAATGAAACATGAATTATTTGTTTAAAAATGGTCGTTATATGAATGCAGAAGGAACAATCGTAGCAACAGATCTTCTCGTACAAGACGGTAAAATTGCGAAGGTAGCAGAAAATATTACGGCAGATAATGCTGAAGTAATCGATGTAAATGGAAAGTTAATCGCACCTGGATTAGTAGATGTACACGTTCATCTTCGTGAACCAGGTGGTGAACATAAAGAAACAATTGAAACAGGAACACTTGCAGCAGCAAAAGGTGGATTTACTACAATTTGCGCAATGCCAAACACACGCCCAGTACCAGATTGTAAAGAACATATGGAAGACCTGCAAAAGCGTATTAAAGAAAAAGCACATGTAAATGTATTACCATATGGAGCAATTACAGTACGTCAAGCAGGTTCTGAAATGACCGATTTTGAAACGTTAAAAGAACTTGGAGCGTTTGCTTTCACTGATGATGGCGTAGGCGTGCAAGATGCAAGCATGATGTTAGCTGCAATGAAGCGTGCATCGAAATTAAATATGGCAGTTGTTGCACACTGTGAAGAGAACACACTTATTAATAAAGGATGTGTACATGAAGGGAAGTTTTCTGAGAAACACGGATTAAACGGTATCCCATCAGTATGTGAATCCGTACATATTGCCCGGGACATCTTACTTGCGGAAGCTGCAAATTGTCACTACCACGTATGTCATGTAAGTACAAAAGGATCTGTACGTGTAATCCGTGACGCGAAACGTGCTGGAATTAAGGTGACAGCAGAAGTAACACCGCATCACTTAGTATTATGTGAAGATGATATCCCATCGGCTGATCCTAACTTTAAAATGAATCCACCGCTTCGAGGAAAAGAAGATCATGCAGCGTTAATTGAAGGACTATTAGATGGAACAATTGATATGATCGCAACTGACCATGCACCGCATACTGCAGAAGAGAAAGCGCAAGGGATTGAAAGAGCACCGTTCGGAATTACTGGTTTTGAAACAGCATTCCCGCTTTTATATACGAACCTTGTGAAAAAAGGAATCATTACATTAGAGCAACTGATTCAATTCTTAACAGAAAAACCAGCTGACACATTCGGTTTAGAAGCAGGGCGCCTAACAGAAGGTAGAACAGCTGATATTACAATTATCGATTTAGAACAAGAAGAAGAAATTGATCCAACAACATTCTTATCAAAAGGAAAAAACACACCATTCGCAGGTTGGAAATGCCAAGGTTGGCCGGTTATGACAATCGTTGGTGGTAAGATCGCATGGCAAAAGGAGAGTGCATTAGTATGAAAAGACAACTTATCTTAGAAGATGGAACAGTATTAATTGGAAAAGGTTTCGGAGGAGAAATAGAAAAGTCAGGTGAGGTTGTATTTACAACTGGGATGACTGGATATCAAGAAACTTTATCTGATCCATCATACTGCGGTCAAATCGTAACATTTACGTATCCATTAATCGGAAACTACGGCATTAACCGTGATGATTTTGAATCAATTCACCCATCTGTAAATGGTTTAATCGTAAACGAAATTTGTGATCACCCATCAAACTTCCGTAATGAAATTTCGCTAAATGATTACTTGAAAGAAAGAAATATCCCAGGATTAGCAGGAATTGATACGAGAAAATTAACAAGAAAAATTCGTCAATATGGAACTTTACGCGGACGTCTTTGCAATATGGATGTGGATGTAGAGGACATCGTTAGCCAATTGAAAGCAACTGTCTTTACAGATCATGTGAAACGCGTATCAACAAAAGATCCATATCCAAGTCCAGGCCGTGGACACCGAGTTGTACTTGTAGACTTCGGAATGAAACATGGTATTTTACGAGAATTAAATAAGCGTGATTGTGATGTAATTGTTGTACCTTACAATACAACAGCAGAAGAAATTCTACGCCTTAGCCCAGATGGAATTATGTTAAGTAATGGACCTGGGGACCCAAAAGATGTACCAGAAGCAATTGAAATGTTAAAAGAAATTATTGGTAAAGTTCCTTTATTCGGGATTTGCCTAGGACATCAATTGTTCGCCCTGGCATCTGGTGCGAATACAAGTAAGTTAAAATTCGGTCACCGTGGTTTAAATCATCCAGTAAAAAATCTTGCAACTGGAAAAGTAGCAATTACATCTCAAAACCATGGTTACGCAGTAGAAGAAGAATCAGTTGGAAATACAGAACTGGAAATTACACATGTTGCTTTAAATGATGGAACAGTAGAAGGTCTTCGTCATACGAAGTTCCCAGCATTTACAGTGCAATACCATCCAGAAGCTTCTGCAGGACCAGAAGATGCAAATGATTTATTCGAAGATTTCTTAGCAATGATTGAAAACTTCAAGAAAGAAGGGGAAGAGTTATGCCAAAACGCCTAGACATTAACACAATTTTAGTAATCGGATCAGGACCAATTGTAATTGGGCAAGCAGCAGAGTTTGATTACTCTGGTACACAAGCTTGTCAATCTCTTAGAGAAGAAGGTTACAAAGTAATCCTTGTTAACTCTAACCCAGCAACAATTATGACAGATACTGCAACAGCAGATAAAGTATATATAGAACCATTAACATTAGAATTCGTAAGCCGTATCATTCGTAAAGAACGTCCAGATGCACTCCTACCAACATTAGGTGGTCAAACAGGCCTAAACATGGCTGTTGAACTTGCGAAATCAGGCATACTTGAAGAGTGCGGAGTTGAAATTTTAGGAACAAAATTATCAGCAATCGAGCAAGCCGAGGATCGTGATTTATTCCGTACATTAATGCAGGAATTAAATGAACCAATTCCATCTAGCACGATTATTCATACGCTGGAAGAAGCACATGAATTTGTAAAAGAAATTGGTTATCCAGTTATTGTTCGCCCAGCATTTACAATGGGGGGAACAGGTGGCGGAATCTGTAATAATGAAGAAGAACTAATTGAAATCGTATCAGGTGGATTAAAACATAGTCCAGTAACACAATGTTTATTAGAAAAGAGTATTGCCGGTTGTAAGGAAATTGAATATGAAGTAATGCGTGATTCGAATGATAACGCGATTGTAGTATGTAACATGGAAAATATCGATCCGGTTGGGGTTCACACAGGTGATTCTATCGTTGTAGCACCGAGCCAAACATTAAGTGACCGTGAGTATCAAATGTTACGAAACACTTCATTAAGAATTATTCGTGCATTAGGAATTGAAGGTGGATGTAACGTTCAGCTTGCACTTGATCCACATAGCTTCCAATACTATGTAATCGAAGTAAACCCGCGTGTGAGTCGTTCGTCTGCACTAGCATCTAAAGCAACTGGATATCCAATTGCGAAGCTAGCGGCGAAAATTGCAGTCGGTTTAACATTAGATGAAATTATAAACCCAGTAACACAAAAAACATATGCTTGCTTCGAGCCAGCATTAGACTATGTTGTTTCAAAAATTCCACGTTGGCCATTTGATAAGTTTGAATCAGCAAACAGAACACTTGGTACACAAATGAAGGCAACTGGTGAAGTTATGTCAATCGGACGTAACTTAGAACAATCATTATTAAAAGCGATTCGTTCTTTAGAGCTTGGCGTTTATCACCTAGAGTTAGACCACTTAAAAGAGCTTGATAAAGAAACGATGAAAAAGCGTATTATAAAAGCTGATGACGAGCGTCTGTTCGTTGTAGCAGAAGCAATCCGTCAAGGTGTAACGAAAGAAGAAATCAACGAATGGTGTGAAATGGACTTCTTCTTCTTACAAAAAATTGAAAATATCGTAAACATGGAACGCGAAGTAAAAGCGAATGTAGGAAATATGGAAGTGTTACAATCTGCTAAAGAAATGGGCTTCAGTGACCATTACATCGCCAATGCTTGGAACAAAACAGAGCGTGAAATTTACGATATGCGTAAAGAAAGCAATATGACTCCTGTTTATAAGATGGTAGATACTTGTGCGGCAGAGTTTGAATCTGCAACACCATACTACTACAGCACATATGGTGACGAGAATGAATCGATTGTAACAGATCGTAAGAGTGTAGTTGTACTAGGATCTGGTCCAATCCGTATTGGTCAAGGTGTTGAGTTTGATTATGCAACAGTTCACTCTGTATGGGCAATAAAAGAAGCTGGATATGAGGCAATCATTGTTAATAACAACCCAGAAACAGTTTCAACAGACTTCAGTATTTCTGACAAATTATACTTTGAACCATTAACAATCGAAGATGTAATGCACATTATCGATTTAGAAAAGCCAGAAGGTGTTATCGTCCAATTCGGTGGACAAACGGCAATTAACTTAGCGGCTAAATTAGAAGCACACGGTGTAAAAATCTTAGGAACATCACTTGAAGATTTAGACCGTGCAGAAGATCGTGATAAGTTTGAAGCAGCTTTAACAAAGCTTGGTATCCCGCAACCAGTTGGTAAAACAGCAACGACTGTAGAGCAAGCAGTAGCGATCGCTGACAAAATTGGTTACCCAGTATTAGTAAGACCATCTTACGTACTAGGTGGACGTGCGATGGAAATCGTATATCGTCAAGAAGAATTACTGCACTACATGAAAAATGCGGTTAAAGTTCACGCAGATCACCCAGTATTAATCGACCGTTATATGGTTGGTAAAGAAATTGAAGTAGATGCAATTTCAGACGGTGAGAATGTATTCATTCCAGGTATTATGGAACATATCGAACGCGCTGGAGTTCACTCTGGGGATTCAATTGGAGTATATCCACCACAGAGCTTATCTGAAAAACTAAAAGAACAAATTATTGAACATACAATTGGGCTTGGAAAAGGTTTAAACATTGTTGGATTACTAAACATTCAGTTTGTAGTATTCAAAGATGAAGTGTATGTAATTGAAGTAAATCCACGTGCGAGCCGTACAGTACCATTCTTAAGTAAAATTACAGGCGTACCGATGGCAAATATCGCAACGAAAGTTATTTTAGGTCAAAACCTTGTAGAACAAGGATATGGAACTGGCTATCACCCAGAAGAGAAGGAAGTGTATGTAAAAGCACCGGTATTCTCATTTGCGAAACTACGCTCAGTTGATACAACATTAGGGCCTGAAATGAAATCAACAGGGGAAGTAATGGGTAAAGATTTAACGCTTGAAAAAGCATTATATAAAGGACTTGTTGCTTCAGGAATTAACATTCCAACGCACGGATCAGTAATCATCACTGTAGCGGATAAAGATAAAGAAGAAGCGCTGGAAATTGCAAAACGCTTCCATGAAATCGGCTATAACTTATTAGCAACAGCAGGAACAGCACAATCGCTAACAGAACAAAACATTCCGGTGCAAGTTGTAAACAAAATTGATTCTGAAGACTACAACTTACTTGATATTATCCGTCAAGGGAAAGCTCAGTTTGTAATCAATACATTAACAAAAGGAAAACAACCAGCGCGTGATGGTTTCCGCATTCGCCGTGAATCAGTAGAAAATGGTGTGGCTTGCTTAACATCACTTGATACAACGAGAGCAATCTTGAGAGTATTAGAATCTATGACATTCTCAGCTCATTCAATGAAAGAAATTACGCAAACGAAGCGTCACGAGGTGGTACATGCATGATGCAAAAGCAAAATATGATCGTCGTTAACCAAAAAGAAATCGCAAAAAACATTTACGAATTAGTGCTTCAAGGGGATTTAGTGCAGCAAATGAACGATCCAGGGCAGTTTGTACACATTAAGGTAGCAGAGGGCATTACGCCCCTTCTGCGCCGCCCAATTAGTATTTGTAATGTCGATCAAGACAAGAACGAATTTACAATGCTATATCGTGCGGAAGGACAAGGGACAAAAACATTAGCGAAAAGAAAACAAGGTGAACTTGTAGATGTGTTAGGACCACTTGGTCATGGATTTCCTGTAGAAGAAGCGGAATCTGGACAAACGGCTCTATTAGTCGGTGGGGGAATTGGTGTACCACCACTATATGAATTGTCACAGCGTCTTGTAGCAAAAGGAGTACGCGTTATTCACATCTTAGGTTTCCAAACGAAAGATGTTGTCTTCTATGAAGAGAAATTCGCAGAACTTGGTGATACGTATGTTGCAACAGTTGATGGTACACATGGTACAAAAGGGTTTGTAACAGATGTAATCGATAGCTATGGAATTGACTTTGACATTCTCTACTCATGTGGACCTTTAGCGATGCTTCGTGCATTAGAAGGACGCTATAAGGAGAGAAAAGCCTACATTTCATTAGAAGAACGTATGGGCTGTGGTATTGGAGCATGTTTCGCATGTGTATGCCATTTGCAAGCAGATCCGAGTGGGCATTCTTACAAGAAGGTGTGTAGCGACGGACCAGTATTTCCAATCGGGGAGGTTGTACTATGAACAGATTGCAAGTTGAATTACCAGGGTTATCATTAAAAAATCCAATCATCCCAGCATCTGGTTGCTTCGGATTTGGTCGTGAGTATGCACAGTTCTATGATTTAAGTGTACTTGGATCAATTATGATTAAAGC
The DNA here is from genome assembly GCF_025809295.1 of Bacillus sp. 41-22. Taxonomy (NCBI): domain Bacteria; kingdom Bacillati; phylum Bacillota; class Bacilli; order Caryophanales; family Bacillaceae; genus Bacillus; species Bacillus sp. 41-22. The sequence goes on along the minus strand of NZ_CP084035.1, from coordinate 3,770,300 downwards.
GACAACAGAACAACCTCGTTATGGAAACCCAACGCCTCGTGTTGCTGAAACACCAGGCGGAATGCTAAATGCAATCGGGCTTCAAAATCCTGGATTAGAAAAGGTAATGAATTCTGAATTACCTTTTCTCGAGCAATTTGATCTTCCGATTATTGCAAACGTTGCGGGTTCACAAGCTGAGGATTACGTAGCGGTTGCGAAGGCGATTTCAAAGGCACCTAATGTTCATGCGCTAGAATTAAATATTTCTTGTCCAAACGTAAAAACGGGTGGTATCGCTTTTGGTACAAATCCTGAAATTGCTGCTGATTTAACGAAGCGAGTAAAAGAGGTTTCTGAAGTACCGGTATATGTGAAATTGTCACCGAACGTGGCAAACATTGTGGAAATTGCAAAAGCAATTGAAAATGCGGGTGCGGACGGTTTAACGATGATTAATACATTGCTTGGTATGCGTCTAGATTTAAAAACTGCAAAACCAATTTTAGCAAACCGTACGGGCGGACTATCAGGGCCTGCGATTAAGCCAGTAGCAATTCGTATGGTACATGAAGTAAGTCAAGCGGTTAACATTCCGATCATCGGAATGGGTGGTATTGAAACAGCGGAAGATGTAATTGAATTCTTCTATGCGGGCGCAAGCGCGGTCGCAGTTGGAACGGCGAACTTTATCGATCCGTTCGTATGTCCGACAATTATTGAAGAATTACCAGCATTACTAGATGAATTAGGATTTGATCATATTTCGGAATGTCAAGGAAGGAGCTGGAAGCAAACATGTCACAGTCGTTAATCGTTGCACTAGATTTTCCAGGGAAACAAGAGGTAGAACAATTCTTACACCACTTTGAAGGGGAAGAGTTATTTGTCAAAGTTGGTATGGAGTTGTTTTACAAAGAAGGTCCTGCAATTATTACGTACTTAAAAGAAAAAGGACATAAAATCTTCCTAGATTTAAAACTTCATGATATTCCGAATACGGTAAAAAGCGCTATGCGTAGCCTAGCTAGTCTAGATGTAGATATGGTAAATGTTCATGCTGCTGGGGGAAGCAGTATGATGAAAGCTGCGATTGAGGGATTAGAGGAAGGTAAGCAAGAAGGAAAAGAGAGACCGATTTGTATTGCAGTTACACAATTAACAAGCACTTCGGAAGCTATGATGAAAAAAGAGATTGGCATTGAGAAAACGTTAGAAGAAGCGGTTGCTCATTATGCAAAATTAACGAAAGAAAGTGGACTTGATGGAGTTGTTTGTTCAACACTTGAAGTACCAAAATTACGTGAAGTATGCGGAAATGAATTTGTAACAGTAACACCGGGGATTCGTCTTGCAAGCGATGATGTAAATGACCAAGTGCGCGTAGCAACACCGAAACGTGCGAGGGAACTTGGTTCAAGCTACATCGTAGTTGGACGTAGTATTACAAAAGCAGAAAATCCGCTTGAAGCGTATAAAACAGTAAAACAACAGTGGGAAGGTGTAACAGTATGAAAAAAGAAATCGCATCGCATTTATTAGAAATTGGAGCAGTATTTTTACAACCGAATGACCCATTTACTTGGTCTTCTGGTATAAAATCACCAATTTATTGTGATAATCGTTTAACTTTATCTTATCCAAAAGTACGCCAAGCGATTGCAGCTGGATTAGAAGAGTTAATTAAAGAGCACTTCTCAACTGTAGAAGTTATTGCAGGAACAGCAACTGCTGGTATTGCGCACGCTGCATGGGTAAGCGATCGTATGGATTTACCAATGTGCTACGTGCGTAGTAAAGCAAAAGGTCACGGTAAAGGGAACCAAATCGAAGGAAAAGCTGAAAAAGGTCAAAAAGTAGTAGTAGTAGAAGACTTAATTTCAACTGGCGGTAGTGCAATTACATGTGTAGAAGCACTTCGCGAAGCTGGCTGTGAAGTATTAGGAATCGTATCAATCTTCACATACGAGCTTGAGTCAGGAAAAGAGAAACTAGAAGCAGCAAACGTAGCATCATATTCTTTAAGTGATTACAGTGCATTAACTGAAGTTGCAGCAGAAAAAGGTATGATCGGACAAGCTGAAACGAAAAAATTACAAGAGTGGCGTAAAAATCCAGCAAATGAAGCTTGGATTACAGCGTAACACGAAAAAAGACGACCGCGGGGGAACGCGGTCGTCTTTTTTATATCATTGCTAAAATTTTATGTAAAGTTCCATCGATATCAAAGAAAATCATAGTACAATCTCCTCACTAATAACTACTTATTGTTTTCTGCAACTTCATATCCTCTCACAAACAATAGAGTCATATAAGAAATAATAAATGAGAAGATACTATACATACCGACCCAAAAGAAAAACTTTGGAGGGAAGGCGATAGCACCTACTATTAAAAAACTAGCAAACGTTACAATTGGCATTACATAGTACGTTCTCGTTCTACGTGTTCCAATAACAGAAACGATAAAGATAAGTAATGGACAAATTAATAAGACAAAAATCAATTCATTCATAGTTATGTCCCCTTTTCTAATTGAAGTAATCTGTTTCTCGTAAACGTTTTGAAATAAATACTCTCCTAATATAACTTCGCTAACATATACATAATCCCTTTTGAAAGTCAGTAATAAATGATTGATTTCACAATGAAAAACGTAAGCAAGAGAATACTCGCTTACGCTATAGAATAAACATCGCAACGATCGTGGTGACGATTAAGCCAATCACAACTGGTAAAAAGTTTCGGCGCGCAAGTTCAAAAGGATCTACTTTGCATATGGCAGCGGCAGGAATAAGCGCCCAAGGAATTAAAGTGCCACCGCCAGTCCAGATTGCTGCAATTTGCCCAAGTGCTGTTAATGTAGCTGTTCCATGCCCAAGTGCTGTTCCGAAAAGATTGGCAATCGAACCAGTAAGTGATATACCGGAAAAGCCAGATCCATCTAAGCCTGTTATGACACCAACGATAGTTAATGTTCCTGCCGATACATATTGGTTTAAAGGAACAATTTGAGATAAGGCGATTCCTAAGTCGTTAATGATTCCATGTGAACCTTTCGGTAAATAGTCCCCGATAATTTTCACAAAGCCGCTATCTCCTAAATAAAAGAGTGCAGCAATTGGGATAACTGGACCAAAGATTTTAAATCCAAATTGGAGCCCTTCTATAAAATAATCGGTCGTTTTATTCAGTCCATTACCTTTGTAGGCGATGAGAGAAATAATGATAATCATAATAACAGTCGTCCCGCCGATAAGTGCAGTTGCATCGCTTCCTTGTAGTTTAAATTGAATCATGCAAAGAATATCTATGGCATATACGATCGGAATACAAATAGCGAGCCATTTTTTTGTCTGAGGAGATAATGAAGTGAGCGTTTTAGAAGACTCAGTTGATGGAATAGATTCTTGTATAGATAAGCCTGTATGAAATTCTTTTCGTAAGAAGAAAAATGCGACGGAAGTTGTCACAATACCCATAACGATAACGAGGGGAACACTGGCTGAAACAACGCTGGAAACAGGAAGACCAGCAGCATCTGCAGTTAATTTCGGTGCACCTTGAATAACGAAGTCACCAGATAAGGCGATGCCGTGTCCGAATAAGTTCATAGCGATTGCGACTCCAATTGGCGGAAGGCCGACGCGTACAGCGACTGGTAATAAAATGGCCCCCATTAAGGCGACAGCTGGAGAAGGCCAAAAGAAAAAGGAAATTGTCATCATTAAAAGACCGATAATCCAGTAGGCATGTGCAGGTGTACGAATCATCTTTGTAAATGGTGAAATCATCGTATCATTTATGCCGGTATGAACGAGTAGGTTGCTCATTGATACGATAATGGAGATGATTAATATAGTTGGTAATAGTTCGGTAATGGCGTAAATGAAACTTTGAAAGATACCACTAATGGCAAGAGGGATAGAACTTGTAGCGGTTAATGCTAATAAAAAGATAAAAACGATACAAATGATCGTCGTATCTTTTCTAAAAATAAAAAAGGTAATAATAGTGAGTAAACAAAGAATATAGAGAGCATGTAAAAGCGTTAATTCAACTCCCATAACATTCACATCCTTTAGGCATTCGTGTAGTTCATTGTATGGAAGCAGTGAAAGTATGTGAGTATAGGAAAAAGAAAAAAAGTGAAATTTCATGTACTGTAATGGTAAGAACAATAAATGGATGTTACAATACAATTAATCCTAAAAATGGAATTAAAAGAGGGCTTATGCGCAAAGAAATTGGATTTTGGGGATTTATCATATCTTGTAGTCTATTAATCATTTTAAATCTGCTTACAAACAATGAATGGATAAGTATCATACCTGTTCTCGGGTTTGTTTTTATACTGTTATATCGTTGGGATGACATGAAACAACATGGTAAGAAAAGTATTGGAATTATGATAGGTATCATTGTTGTTTGTTCATTTGTCGTAGGGGTTATTTTAATAGAGGGCCAAAAGCAAATGGAGAAAATGTCTATTTTTCAAGATTGGATGTCTTCTGCGAAAGGTCTTTATCTTGTAATTGTAGTCGTTATTTTTCTAAGAGTCATGATAAGAATAGCAAGTTACATATTAAAGGAGAAGTAGAATGGGGGAGTACGAATGAGAGAGAAAATAGGGTATTATGGTGTGCTCGGTTGTTTAATATTATCAGTTATTTCGGGGCAATTTCTTAAAAGTGAATGGGTACCAGTAATATTATGTATAGGAGTATTGATTTTTGCTCCTATGTATCGCTGGGATGAATGGAAAGCATATAGTCGAAAAAAGAAAATTGTTTTCAGCATCGAGTTTGTCATTATAATTAGCACGATTCCGTTTTTGTTATTGAAAGGAAATGAGGTAATAGATGGAATTGTAATGTTTCAAGGGTGGTTATTTATTGCGAAATTGCTATATTTAATATCGGTAGCGGTAGTGGCTAAAAAAGTAAACGAAAAGTTATTCGTTAATGAATAAAAGAAAATGCCACCTTATTCGGTGGCATTTTCTTACTTTACTGAATGAGCTTTTTGCATCTTTTTAATTAAACGAATTTGTCCGCGATGGTTGATCTCATCTTCAAATACGTGAAACCACTTAAAGTAGTTATGAAAAAACTCCTGTTAAAAAGTTCATGACTTTTAACAAGGGATAACAATTAATTCTCTATTCGCTTTTGTAATAACCTCATAGCCCTCTTTTGTGATGACAATATCATCTTCAATTCTACACCCGCCCCAGTTTGGTATATAAATACCTGGTTCAACTGTAACAACCATACCTTCTTCTAAAGTAGCCTTACTTTCTTGGGATAGACGGAGAGGTTCATGAATTTCTAACCCAAGCCCATGACCAGTAGAGTGGCCGAAATATTGACCGTATCCATGTTCTGTAATGTAATCTCTCGTTATATCATCGATACTTTTCGCCGTTTCTCCAGGTTTAATGGCTGCAGTTCCACGCTTTAATGCTTCTAATACAACATTATATATATTTTTGAATTCTTCCGATGGTTCGCCAATCGCTACAGTACGTGTTAAATCGGAACAATACCCGTTATAAAGTGCACCGAAATCTAAGGTAACGATATCGCCGTGCTCGATTATTTTATTCGATGCAACGCCATGAGGAAGTGAAGAGCGAACGCCAGAAGCTACAATAATTTGAAATGATGAGGATGTAGCTCCTTTCTTTCGCATGAAAAATTCTAATTCATCTCGGACATCAGTCTCACTTATTCCTGGCTTTAGAAACGTAAGGATGTGGTGAAATGATTCGTCAGCAATATTAGCCGCAATTTTCATTGTTTCTATTTCAGGTGTGTCTTTAATAATGCGAATATCTTCGATGATTTCGCACACTTGCACCATTTCCGCATGTATGTATTTTTGTAAGTTTTTATATTGTTGTAATGTCATGTTATTTTCTTCAATTCCAAGTTTTTGAATGTTTAATTTCGATACTTGATTTGCGATTTCTTTTTCTAGATTTCCTTTATGCATAATAATTTCAGCTTCTTTTATTTGTGATTTCGCTTGATCTACATAGCGAAAATCAGTTATAAAAACCGCTTTATCCGCAGAGATTAAGACGACGCCAGCGCTACCTGTAAAGCCTGTTGCATATTGGCGATTTTCTTTTTTGGTAATAAGTAATCCGTCAATTTCATATTTTTGTAGTTGATTTTGGATTTTAGTAATTCTTAAATTCATGTTAATTTCCCCCTTTTCACAGTATTGAATAAAGCAAATAGCGTGCCAAAAGATAACTTTAGAGAAAGGATAGTGGGGAATATATATAAGGGAAGGTAAAGTAAAGTAAAGTTCTGTCCGCTATTTGTGGGAAGGACTATTTGAAAACTACGGATTGCTTCAAAATATTAGTGAGCAAATGAAAAGAACATCGAATCGATTTTTTTACACACTGTAAAAAAATTTATACAAATACGAGAAAATAATGTCAAATTTTTTTGGAATATCGAAGTTAGGAAAGAAAAGGATAAGCGATGTTTAGAGTGTATATTTGAAAATAACATTACGTTTATTATTTATTTTAATATAAAAATTAATATATAAATAAAAAAATTATTGATACAATAGGTAATTGTTGGGTTTCTCTCGAAGATAGGGATACGTAACGAATAAATAGGATTAAGGAATGTGAGTATATGAAAAAATTAAGTAAAGTAATGTCATTTTGCTTGGTAGTTAGTATGTTTGTTCTAGCAGGTTGTGAAAAAAGTGAAAACAAAGTTCAAGTAAATGAAAAGATTGAACAGCTTGATGAAGCACCAGAAGTGACAGGAAAAGAAGCGAAAAAGATTGTACGAAAGAGCGTAGATAGGATAGCAAACGCTTTTAGTGAGATGGAAAAAGAAAATGGATGGAGCCGAAATAATCCTGGAGATATGGAGACAGCGAAAAAAGGAGTTAAGGGATTAGTTACAGATAAGTTTGTAGAAAATCAGCTTCCTAAGTCGCTTGACACATTTAATAGGTCTAGAGAGACGGATATGTTGCCATTCCCAATTCATATTGAGCCAGACGTGAGAATAACTTGTTCACAGAAAAATGATGTTTTAAAGATTGAGACGCTTATCCTTGCAAATGATATGGGGAATGAAGCGGAGACGTGGGAATTTGTTTTAGTTTATACCGATGGAAAATGGTTAATGGATAAATGGTCATCAAATACGCCAGTAGATTTAAAGTTAACTAAAGAAGAAGCTAACGAAATTCTTAGAGTTCAAGGTTTCAAGAATGTCTCTTTCGTTAGAGAAGAGAATAGTGGAAATAAGAAATATATTTTTAAAGAAAGTAACGGAGTAGTTGCTGTGGATGCCCAAACATCTGTTATTACTCACAATGTAGATGATGAAGAGCAAGAGAAGGTAACGAAACAAGATTTTATTCAAGAGCAAGAAACAGCTAAGGGAAATGATTCCAGTACGTATACTAGTTCAAAAGAAGAGAAGCAGCCAAAAAAAGAATCTTCTTCAGTATTAGGTAAAACTAAGGCTCTAAATGAGTTAGTTGCTCTAGAAAACGAAGAAAAACATACAAATGTTATGTCAACAAATGACATAGTAAATGAAATAGAAGGAAATTATCAACTATGGGATAATAAACTAAATGAAATTTACAGTACATTAAAAAATACGATGTCAGCTGATGCATTTCAGTCATTAAAAACAAAACAGATTGCATGGGTTAAAGAAAAAGAAAGTAAAGTTACAGCGATTGGTACAGATCCAAATAATGGAACGATGAGACGTATAGAGGCTTCGGAAGAGAAATATAAGATGACAAAAGAAAGATGTTACGAATTAGTTAATGGGTATATGAACTAAATTAAAGAATGCGTTGCTAGCTAGCAACGCATTTTTTAATTTACGCTTTTAATTTCATTACTGTATCAGCATCTGGTGTTACATATAATGTTTGTTGATTGTCATATGTAACAAATCCAAGTTTTGCACCGCTCGGTTTTTTGACATGGCGTACCTTTGTGAAATCTACAGGAACAGAACTAGAATCTTTTGCTTTACTGTAATAAGCAGCGATTTTAGCGGCCTCTTGTAAAGTCTCTTCCGTAGGTTCAAGAGAACGAATGACAACGTGGGACCCAGGTATGTCTTTCGTATGTAACCAAATTTCATCACGACGGGAGAATTTCGTTGTTAAATAATCATTTTGCTTATTGTTTTTACCGACGAAAATTTCTGTGCCATCACTAGCTAAATATTTGTCCAATACTGGTTTTGTCGGTTTTTTCTTTGAGTTTTTCTTCTTACGATTACGTACATAACCTTCTTCGGTCAGTTCTTCACGAATCTCTTCAATATCTTTTGAAGAAGCAACCTCCATTTGTTGAAGTAAGCTATCGAAATAAAGAATTTCTTCATTTGTTTTTACGATTTGTTCTTCTACAATAGCAACTGAATTTTTCGCTTTTTGGTACTTTTGGAAATAGCGTTGTGCATTTTCAGATGGTGTTTTTAAAGGATTTAATGTGATTTTTACAGTCCCACCATTTTCGTCGTAATAGTTAACGACTTCTATCTCTTTATCACCTTTTTTCAAAGCGTACATATTGGCTGTAAGTAGCTCTCCAAATAGTTGATATTTATCTGCTTTTCCGGCATCTTGTAATGTTTTTTCTAGTTTAATTAGCTTCTTTTCATTTTTTGTTTTTTCATTTTGCATAAAGCGTTCTAAATCGTGAGCTTGTTGTTTTACACGATCGCGCTCTGCTTTACCAAAGAAGAAACGATCTAATAATTCACTAACAGATGAAAATGTTTTTTCGTTTCCTTGTAAGTGAGAAAGAGGGAATAGGTAAAAGAACTCTTTTCCATTTGCTGTTATCATTGCTGGCACGTACTGATGTGTTAGCAAAGGTTTTTGCAAGCTGAAGAAAGCTTCAGATAATGCTTTTTCATTTGCCATACCTGCTTTTTTTACAACTTCTTTTGCAAATAATGGGGAAATTCCCATGAATGCTCCGACAAGTTGTTTGTCCATGTTGCCAGATAAAAAGTCTAGCGGTTTAATAAAATCATCTTCTGTTTCGATAAGAAGCGGATTAACTTTATGTTGTGCCGGTGGGGCAACATATTCAGCTCCAGCATATACAGTACGATGTCGGTTTACCGCTAAAGAAACGTGTTTTAAGCTATCTAAAATAACATTTGTTTTCGTATCTACTAAGATAATATTACTGTGCCGTCCCATTATTTCGATTACTAATGTTTTTACTGATTCGTCACCGATTTCATTGCGACTGCGGACTGTAATTTGAATAATACGTTCTAAGTCAATTTGTTCAATTTTTTCAATAAATCCACCTTCTAAATGTTTGCGAAGAAGCATACAAAACATCGGCGGTAGCGCTGGTGAATTGTAGTTTTGATTTGTTAAGTGCATACGCGCATATGTAGGGTGAGATGAAAGAATTAGTTTTTGGTTTTTTCCGTTTGCTCGAATATGTAATAAAACTTCATATTTTGAGGGTTGATATATTTTTGAAATTCTTCCTGTTTGAAGAGAATTTGCAATTTCATGTGTAATTGCTCTTGTAAATAATCCATCGAATGCCATGAATGAACACTCCTTTCTAACTAAAAGTTAATTATAGCATTTTTTTGGACGAGGCTGAATAAGCTTTCATTAGAGTATGTCTGGAATCAGGAGGTCGATGGCAGGATGAACTGGTATGAAATGCGAGCACATGAAGTGGAGGAAAGAACGAATACGAATGTGGAGGTAGGTCTTACAGAGCAAGAAGCAGAGGGCCGATTAAAGAAATTTGGCACAAATGAATTGCAAGAAGCAAAGCGGCCTTCTGCGCTTATGGTGTTTTTAGCGCAATTTAAAGATTTTATGGTACTTGTTTTATTTGGTGCTACAATTATTTCAGCTTTTTTAGGAGAGTATATTGATTCGATTGCAATTGTTGCAATTGTTATTATTAATGGTGTCCTCGGTTTCTTCCAAGAGAGGAAAGCTGAAAAATCGTTGGAAGCTTTAAAAGAATTGGCAGCTCCTCAAGTTACTGTACTAAGAAATGGGAAGTGGATAAAAGCACCGTCAAAAGCGCTTGTACTGGGTGATATTATTAAATTTTCTAGTGGTGACCGTATTGGCGCGGATGTTCGCCTTGTGGAATCTTCAAGTTTATATATTGAAGAATCGGCTCTTACAGGAGAGTCATTGCCTGTACAAAAGAAGGTAGATGCGTTACAAGGTCAAGATGTTTCAATTGGTGATCAAAAAAACATGGCATTTATGGGGACGATGATAACGAGAGGTGCTGGAACAGGGGTAGTCGTAGCAACTGGAATGAATACAGCTATGGGGCAAATTGCAAATATGTTGCAAAATGCTGAGCAAATGGAAACGCCATTACAAAGAAGATTAGAACAGCTTGGAAAAATTTTAATTATTGTTGCTCTTATTTTGACGGCTCTTGTTGTACTAGCTGGTGTATATCAAGGGAATGAAGTGTATCACATGTTTTTGGCTGGGGTTTCGCTTGCTGTTGCAGCTATTCCAGAAGGATTGCCAGCTATCGTTACGGTTGCGCTATCACTTGGTGTACAGCGTATGATTAAAAAGAGGGCAATTGTGCGAAAGTTGCCAGCTGTAGAAACGTTAGGCTGTGCTTCTGTTATTTGCTCAGATAAAACAGGAACAATGACACAAAATAAAATGATGGTAACACATATGTGGTCAGGCGGAGAATTGTGGAAAGTAACAGGTCAAGGCTATGAGCCAACAGGTTCGTTTATGAAAGGTGAAGAAGTAATTGACCCTACTAAGACGAAATCACTGTATCAACTACTTACATTTGGCTGTTTATGTAATAATGCGAATGTTATTCAAAAGAAAAAGACGTATGTGTTAGATGGAGATCCAACAGAGGGAGCTCTCGTTGCTGCTGCAATGAAGGCGGGAATATCACGTGAAGCTCTTAAAGGAAAGTTTGAAGTCATTCGTGAATTTCCTTTTGATTCAACTAGAAAAATGATGAGCGTTATCGTTCGTGATCGTGAAGGTAAAAAATTTGTTATTACAAAAGGAGCACCAGATGTTCTTTTGCAGATGAGTCAAACAATTTTGTGGGGAAATAAGCAGCAGCCTTTAAGTGAAATGTATCGAAAAGAAGTGCAGGCAGCGATTCATAGTTTAGGAAGTCAAGCTTTACGAACGATTGCGGTGGCATTTAAACCGTTAAAAGCTACAGATTCAATTGAACATGAAAGAGAAGTCGAGCAGGATTTTATGCTTGTTGGAATACAAGGAATGATAGATCCGCCAAGACTAGAAGTGGCGCAAGCGGTGAAAGAGTGTAAGGAAGCTGGTATTAGGACGGTAATGATTACGGGAGATCATAAAGTGACGGCAATGGCAATTGCGGAACAGCTAGGGGTTTTACCGGCGGGTGGACGCGTTGTTGAAGGTGTAGAACTTGCGAATATGGATGTAGAGGCATTAGAAGATATTGTAGAAGATACGTATGTATTCGCTCGTGTGTCTCCTGAGCATAAATTGAAAATCGTTAAGGCGCTGCAAAATAAGGGACATATAGTAGCTATGACAGGTGATGGAGTGAACGATGCTCCAGCTATTAAAACAGCTGATATAGGGATTGCGATGGGAATTACAGGGACAGATGTTGCAAAAGAAGCTTCTTCACTTGTGTTGTTAGATGATAACTTTGCTACGATTAAATCGGCGATTAAAGAAGGTAGAAACATATATGAAAATATTCGGAAGTTTATTCGGTATTTGTTAGCATCTAACGTTGGTGAAATTTTAGTTATGTTATTTGCGATGTTACTTGCACTGCCATTGCCGATGGTTCCAATTCAAATTTTATGGGTGAACTTAGTTACTGACGGTTTACCAGCGATGGCATTAGGTTTGGATAAGGCTGAAGGAGATGTGATGAAGAGAACACCACGCCATCCGAAAGAAGGGGTGTTCGCTAGAGGGCTTGCGTGGAAAATTATAAGTCGTGGTTTTTTAATCGGAGCAGTGACATTAGTAGCGTTTATTATTGCATTTAACCAGCATCCGAATGAATTGAAGTATGCACAAACGGTAGCCTTCGCAACATTAGTACTGGCTCAGCTTATTCATGTATTTGATTGTCGTAGTGAACATTCTATATTTCACCGCAACCCGTTTGGAAATATATATTTAGTAGGGGCGGTTATTATTTCTTTACTGTTAATGCTTGTAGTTATATATTATCCACCATTACAGCCGATTTTTAGCACAATGCCGATACAAGCACGAGATTGGTTGTTAATTGGAGGATTATCATCTATTCCGACCTTCTTATTAGTAGGATCCTTATTAACAAGAAAAAAGGGGAAAAAGAAAAAGCCGCTGTTATATAAGAAGGGATTAAACTTGAAATAGTCAATGATATGAAAATATGATATAATTTACAGAAGGTAGTAGAGTCGCATCTCTATTGCCTTTTTCATTGAGTTATTTCATGGCTTGGATGTGATAAAGATGATTTGTAGTATGACAGGATTTGGAAGATCGAAGGTAGAAAACGATACTTTTCAAATAACAGTAGAAATGAAGTCGGTGAACCATCGTTTTTTAGAAATGAGTATTCGGCTTCCGAAGCAAATGATGGCGTTTGAAGACAAGATTCGTAAAATAATTGCAAAGCAAGTTCGCCGTGGACGTATTGAAGTGTCTATTAGTATAACAGGCGAAGGGCTTGTTGAAAGAAAACTAACTGTGAATTGGGAACTTCTCAAGCAGTACCAATCCATTATGGAAGATATAAAAGGGAAATTTCAATTACAAGATTCTATTACACTCGGGCAACTAATGGGAATGCCAGAAGTAACGGCAGTTGAAGAAATAGAAAATGTAAATGAACAATTTGAAACCGGTTTATATGAAGCTGTTCGTCAAGCTGCTCATATGTTGAAAACGATGAGAGATGGCGAAGGAGAACGATTACATAAAGATATAGCATATCGTTTGCAAGAGATTCATAATTGTGTAAATGCAATTATTCCACATGCACCAATTGTTACACAAAAATATCGTGAACGATTAGAAAATCGCTTAAAAGAATTACATAACCAAGATTTAGATGAACAACGATTGCTGACAGAAGTAGCAATATTTGCAGAGCGTTCAGATATTCACGAAGAATTAGTTCGATTACAAAGTCATTTAGATCAATTTCGTGAAGCACTGCAAATTACAGAGCCTGTTGGAAGGAAAATGGACTTCATCGTGCAAGAGATGCATAGGGAAGTTAATACGATAGGTTCTAAGGCAAATGACTTAACAATTTCAAAATATGTCGTAGAAATGAAAAATAACCTTGAAAAAATTCGTGAACAAGTACAAAATATTGAGTAGCTTTCAAAAAATATATAAAGTTATACGTGGTGGAGAAATCGGATAGACTTACTAGGAGGCGCAAACTATGGCCATGCGGTTTTTAAATATTGGATACGGAAATATTGTATCTGCTCATCGAATTATTGCTATTGTAAGTCCGGAGTCAGCTCCTATTAAACGGACAGTACAGGAAGCGCGTGAACATAATGCTTTGCTTGATGCTACGTATGGGAGAAAAACAAGGGCGGTTATTGTTATGGATGATGGGCATGTAGTATTAAGTCCAATTCAGCCAGAGACGATTGCACATCGTTTGAATAATAAAGAAGATTTAAGTGAGGAAGGGTAGGTTTTACATATTTATGAGAAGTAGAAGAGGATTGCTCATCGTTCTTTCGGGACCTTCTGGTGTCGGGAAAGGAACGGTTCGAAAAGAGCTGTTTAGCCATGAAGACACACGTTTTCAGTACTCTATTTCAGTAACGACACGTAAACCGCGTGAAGGTGAAGTAGATGGTGTGGATTATTTCTTTAAAGAGAGAGAAGAATTTGAAGAAATGATTCGTAATGAAAAGTTACTTGAATGGGCTGAGTTCGTTGGTAATTATTACGGAACACCGATTGATTATGTTGAAAAAACGTTACAAGAAGGAAAAGATGTGTTCTTAGAAATTGAAGTGCAAGGAGCAATTCAAGTTAAGAAAGCCTTCCCAGCAGGTGTATTTATTTTCTTAGCACCTCCAAGTTTATCTGAACTAAAGAACCGAATTGTCGGCCGTGGTACAGAAACTGAAGATGTTATTGAAAATCGTTTAACTGTAGCGAAAGAAGAAATCGAAATGATGGACGCTTATGACTATGTTGTAGAAAACGATCAAGTTGAATTAGCTTGCGACCGAATTAAAGCAATTGTGGTTGGTGAACATTGCCGCCGCGAAAGAGTGGCAAAATACTATAAAGAAATGACGGAGGGTCTATAATTATGTTAAATCCATCAATTGACTCATTATTAACAAAAATCGATTCTAAATATACACTTGTAACAGTAGCTGCAAAGCGTGCACGTGAAATGCAAATTGCTGACAATTGTGTTATTGAAAAGCCTGTTTCTTATAAATGTGTAGGTAAAGCATTAGAAGAAATCGATTTAGAAGTATTAAAATATGTACCAAGCGATGACACAATAATTGATTAAGACATTCTTTTCGACAAATTAAAACATAGACTTTATAATTTTCTATGTAACGGTAACAACCTATTTACAAGTAGGTTGTTATTTTTTTACGATAGGGATGAAAAGGAATCGAAAAAGACGGAACGAAATACTGGTACTGACGAGCTGGAAATTCTATTTCAGTAGAATAAGTTTGAAAAAGAAAGAGGACGAGTCATATGCTAAAAGGGAAAAAGATACTTCTATGTGTAACAGGAGGCATTGCAGTTTTTAAAGCGGCTGCGTTAACAAGTAAATTGACACAAGCTGGCGCTCTTGTAAAAGTAATGATGAGTGAGTCGGCAATGAAGTTTGTTACGCCTCTTACATTTCAAGCACTTTCTCGCCATGATGTATATACGGATACGTTTGATGAGAGAGACTCCGCTGTTATTGCTCATATTGATTTAGCGGATTGGGCAGATGTTGTACTTGTTGCACCTGCTACAGCTAATTGCATTGGAAAGTTAGCTGGCGGTATTGCTGATGATATGATTACAACTACTTTGTTAGCTACTACAGCTCCGGTGTGGATTGCACCTGCTATGAATGTGCATATGTATGAAAATAAAATTGTTCAAAAAAACATGATGACGTTAAAAACATTAGGATATACATTTATTGAGCCTGGGGAAGGTTTTTTAGCATGTGGTTATGTAGCAAAAGGAAGACTGGAAGAACCTGAAGCAATTATTGGACGATTAGAAGAGGCTTTCTCGGAACAACAACCATTGCAAGGAAAACGAATATTAATAACAGCTGGACCGACACGTGAAAAGATTGATCCGGTTCGTTTTATGACGAATTTTTCTTCTGGAAAGATGGGGTATGCGATCGCAGAAGTTGCAGCAGGCTTAGGTGCTGATGTCATACTTGTGTCAGGACCGACAGCATTAGAGTCACCATTACATGTCACAACAATACAAGTGGAATCTGCACAAGATATGTTAGAGGCAGTCCTTCAGCATTATCAGAGTGTGGATGTTGTCATCAAAACAGCAGCCGTTGCAGATTACCGTCCGAAATATGTTCATGATAATAAAATGAAAAAGAAAAATGGCGATGCTGTAATTGAATTAGAAAGAACAGTGGATATTTTAAAAACGTTAGGTGAGAAGAAGGACCGACAGTTACTTATCGGTTTCGCAGCTGAAACGACAAACATAGAGGAATACGCAACGAGAAAATTACGTGAGAAAAATGCAAATATGATTGTTGCGAATGACGTGAAAGCGCAAGGAGCTGGGTTTGGTACGGATACAAATATTGTGACAATGTATAGAAAAGATGGAGAAATCATTGAGCTGCCACTTTTAACGAAGAAAGAAGTGGCTCGTGAAATATTAAAGCAAATAGAAATGATGTTAGAAGATGATTATGTATGAAGTTTGCAAGTGTAATTGTTGATGTACCTGCACGTCAAACAGATCGACCGTTTGATTATATTATCCCTAAAAAATGGGAAGATATCGTGCAAACAGGAATGCGTGTAGTAGTCCCATTCGGTCCGAGGAAATTGCAAGGTTTTATTATTGGCATAAAGGATTCGGTTGAACTAGAAAGTAAAAAGTTAAAAGCGTTGTATGAAATATTAGATGTCACTCCGGTTTTAAATGATGAATTATTAAAACTTGGGTATTGGCTTACAAGTGAAACGTTATGTTATATGATTTCAGCTTTTCAGGTGATGCTTCCGACGGCGATTAAAGCAACATATAAAAAGCGTCTGCAACTTCGTAACCGAGAAGAAGTAGCACCAGAAATTCTTTCTTTATTTCAAGGGAAGGAAACGATAGATTGGGAAGTTATCGAAGCACAGCCGCACCTATATCGCACTATTCAACAAGAAATTAAAAATGGTACGACTGAAGTGGTTTATCAAGTAAAGGATAAAGTGCAGAAGAAGAAACAAAGAGTAGTTCAACCGGAGTTGCCGGCAGATAAATTGGAATTAGCAGCATTTGAACTGAAAAGTAAAAAACAACAAGATGTACTCTATTATTTTGTAGAAAACTACAAAAGTGTACCGTTAAAAAATTTAACAGAAGAATTACAAATAACAGATGCTCCAATAAAAGCACTTGTTAAAAAGGGTCTAATCTCAGAAAAGTATGTAGAGGTATACCGGAGTCCGTATGACGATGATGATTTTGAACAAACGAAACCATTTCCGCTTACTGAGGAACAAAAACAAGTAATTACACCGATTTTGTCATCAATTACAAATGAAACTTACAATCCATTTTTACTATATGGTGTTACAGGAAGTGGTAAGACTGAAGTGTATTTACAATCTATAGCAGCGGTGCTCGAGAAAGGAAAAGAAGCAATTGTGCTTGTTCCTGAAATTGCGCTAACGCCCCAGATGGTAGATCGCTTTAAAGGTAGGTTCGGTTCGCAAGTTGCAGTTCTTCACAGTGCGCTTTCTGTTGGCGAGAAATATGATGAATGGCGAAAGATATTAAGAAAAGAAGTGAAAGTTGTAGTTGGTGCGCGTTCAGCTATTTTTGCTCCATTCGAAAATTTAGGAATCATTATTATTGATGAAGAGCATGAATCAAGTTATAAGCAAGAGGATAACCCAAAGTATCATGCAAGAGATGTAGCAGTGTGGAGAGGACAATACCATAAGTGTCCAATCGTTCTCGGAAGTGCAACGCCGACACTTGAATCGTTTGCTAGAGCGAAAAAAGGTGTCTATGGGTTGCTTACAATGGAAAAACGTATGAACAAACAAGCTTTGCCGACTGTAGAAATTGTTGATATGCGTGAAGAGCTTCGTGATGGAAATCGCTCAATGTTTTCAAAGGCACTGCATGAAAAAATAGCAGATCGATTAGAAAAGAAAGAACAAATGGTTCTCTTTTTAAATAGAAGGGGTCATTCTACGTTTGTGATGTGTCGTGATTGTGGGTATGTCGTACAATGTCCGCATTGTGATATTTCGTTGACATATCACAAAATGAACCATCGTTTAAAGTGTCATTATTGTAGTCATGAGGAAAATATGCCAACGGAGTGTCCTGCTTGTAATAGTACGTATATTCGTTTCTTTGGTACAGGGACGCAAAAGGTTGAAGAAGAAATCACAAAACTATTCCCTGAGGCGCGGGTCATTCGAATGGATGTGGATACAACAAGCCGTAAAGGAATGCATGAAAAATTATTAAAGGCGTTTGGTGAAGAGAAAGCAGATATATTACTTGGAACACAAATGATTGCAAAAGGGCTTGATTTTCCGAAGGTGACGCTTGTTGGCGTTTTAACGGCGGATACGATGCTTCATCTACCTGATTTTCGGGCGAGTGAAAAGACGTATCAGCTATTGACACAAGTGAGTGGACGTGCAGGAAGACATGAATTGCCAGGTGAAGTTGTAATTCAAACGTATACGCCGGAACATTACAGTGTAGAATTAGCAAAGAATCAACAATATGATGTATTTTATGAGCACGAAATGCAAATGAGGCAAATGAGACAATATCCGCCATATTACTACGTTGTACTTGTAACTGTATCTCATCCGGAGTTATTAAAGGCAGTCCAAGTGACGGAAAAAATTGTCGGTCATTTACGAACGCATTGTTCAAGGCAAACAATGGTGTTAGGGCCGGTTGCTTCAGCAATTCCAAGGATAAAAGATAGATATCGTTACCAATGCATGATAAAATACAAACGGGAACCAAACTTAAAGAACGTGCTCAAAATGGTAAATGAACATTATCAAGCAGAAATGCAAAAAGAGCTACAAATCTCAATTGATTTTAATCCAACAATGTTAATGTAGCGGAGGGAAATATGGCAGTTTTAGAAATTGTAAAGCATCCAAATGAAGTGTTAGAAACACCATGCGAAAGAGTAATTAACTTTGATAAAAAGTTAGTGAAATTGTTAAAAGATATGCATGAAACAATGTTAATTGCAGACGGAGTTGGTTTAGCTGCGCCACAAGTGGGTGTAAGCTTACAAGTTGCTGTTGTTGATATAGGTGATGATACAGGTAAAATTGAATTAATTAATCCTGTTATTTTAGAAAAACGTGGTGAACAAGTAGGTCCCGAAGGCTGCTTAAGCTTTCCGGGACTTTATGGTGAAGTGGAGCGTGCAGATTACATTAAAGTACGTGCACAAAATCGTCGCGGTAAAATATTTTTATTAGAAGCGGATGACTTCTTAGCGCGTGCAATTCAGCATGAAATCGATCATTTACACGGTGTTTTATTTACATCTAAAGTGAAAAGGTATTATGAAGCAGGCGAATTAGAATAGGTTTAAAAGGAGCGGTTTTTGAATGATGAAAGTAGTATTTATGGGGACACCGGACTTTTCTGTGCCGGTGCTTCGTCGTCTTATCGAGGACGGATATGACGTAGTTGGTGTTGTAACGCAACCTGATCGTCCAGTTGGTAGAAAAAAGGTTTTAACACCTACTCCTGTTAAAGTAGAAGCGGAGAAACATGGTATTCCAGTAGTACAGCCGTTAAAAATTCGTGAAAAAGACGAATATGAAAAAGTATTAGCACTAGAGCCAGACTTAATTGTAACAGCAGCATTTGGACAAATCGTACCGAATGAAATTTTAGAAGCGCCAAAGTATGGATGTATTAATGTCCACGCATCATTACTTCCAGAACTTCGCGGTGGTGCACCAATTCATTATGCGATCATGGAAGGTAAAGAGAAAACAGGTATTACAATTATGTATATGGTAGAAAAATTAGATGCGGGCGATATACTAACGCAAGTAGAAGTAGAAATTGAAGAGCGTGAAACAACAGGTTCATTATTTGATAAGTTAAGCGAAGCAGGAGCACACCTTTTATCTAAAACGGTTCCTTTACTAATTCAGGGTAAACTAGAACCAATTAAACAAAGTGAAGCTGAAGTGACGTTTGCATATAATATAAAACGTGAGCAAGAGATAATTGATTGGACAAAAACAGGTGAAGAAGTATACAATCACATTCGCGGATTGAATCCATGGCCAGTTGCTTATACGACTTTGGCAGGACAAGTTATTAAAGTATGGTGGGGAGAGAAGGTCTCTATTACAGAGAAAGCTGAACCAGGTACAATAGTAGCTCTTGAAGAAGATGGATTTGTTGTTGCAACAGGGAACGAGACAGGCGTTAAAATCACTGAATTGCAACCATCTGGTAAAAAGCGTATGAGTTGTTCACAATTTTTACGTGGAACAAAACCTGAAATTGGTACGAAGTTAGGAGAAAATGCATGAGACAAAATGTTCGTGAGTTAGCTCTGGATGGCTTAATTCAAGTAGAAAAAAGTGGTGCATATAGCAACTTACTTTTAAATAATTTGATTGAAAAAAATACAATTGACAGAAAAGATATTGGTTTATTAACTGAAATGGTATATGGAACAATTCAACGTCGTGACACACTAGATTATTATTTACAACCATTTTTAAGAAAAAAGGTTGAAGCGTGGGTAAGAGTGTTGCTTCGCCTATCTCTATATCAAATGCTATATTTAGACCGAGTTCCAGAAAGAGCGGCTATTCATGAAGCAGTTGAGATTGCAAAGCGTCGTGGGCATAAAGGGATTTCAGGCATGGTGAACGGAGTATTGCGTTCAATTCAGCGAGAAGGTGTACCTTCGTTAGAAGAAATCGAAAATCCAGTAGAACGTCTTGCGATTGCAACGAGTCATCCAATGTGGCTTGTACAAGAATGGGCATCCGAATATGGTTTAGAGACAGCAGAGAAAATGTGTGAAGTAAATATGTTGCCACCTGTACCAACAGCACGTGTAAATGTTGATAAAGTAACGGTAGAAGAAGCGGTTGCGTTATTAGCTGATGAGGGTATAGAAGCAAAACGTGGTGAATTGTCAGAGGATGCAATTCAAATTGAAAGAGGAAATGTCGCACATACAGAAGCGTTCAAAAAAGGTTTCCTTTCTATTCAAGATGAAAGCTCAATGCTTGTAGCACGTGCTTTAGAACCGAATAAAGGAGATACAGTTCTAGATAGTTGTGCTGCTCCTGGCGGAAAAACAACTCATATTGCAGAGCGTTTGGACGGAACTGGTAAGGTAATGTCGCTTGATTTACACGCACATAAAGTACGTTTAATTGAACAACAGGCGAAGAGACTTGGTTTAGAAAATGTAGAAACGATGGCTTTAGATGCTAGAAAAGTTCAAGAGCATTTTGCAAATGAATCTTTTGACAAAATATTAGTAGATGCACCATGTTCTGGATTTGGTGTTATTAGACGTAAACCTGATATTAAGTTAGGTAAAGATAAGGGCGATAGTGAAAGGTTATCAACGATTCAACTTGCGATACTAGAAAAAATAGCACCATTGTTAAAACAAGGTGGTCGCCTTGTTTATAGTACGTGCACAATTGAAAAAATAGAAAATGAACAAGTAATAAAGCAATTTTTACAAGAGCATCCTGAATTTGAATGGGATACTACGATAAAAGATCGCATGCCAGAAAAGTTAAATCCGTATATTGATGAAGGTCAAGTACGAATTTTACCGCATTATTTTGCAACAGATGGCTTTTATATTGCTTGTTTAAGAAAGAAGGTGTAGCATCATGGAAACGACTGTAAAAAAACAAAAGAAAAATCTAGAAACAAAGAAACCATCAATTTATTCTTTACAACTTCATGAAATGCAAGATTGGTTAAAGGAACAAGGAGAACCTAAGTTCCGTGCAGGACAAATTTTTGATTGGCTATATAAAAAACGTGTAAAAAATTATGAGGATATGTCAAACCTTGCTAAAGGATTGCGCGATAAATTGTCGAATTCCTTTGATATTACTACTTTAAACACTTTAGTAAAACAAACGTCTTCGGATGGAACGATTAAATTCCTATTCCAGTTATACGATGGATACTCTATTGAAACTGTACTAATGCGACATGAATATGGAAATTCCATTTGTGTAACAACACAGGTGGGTTGCCGCATTGGCTGTACGTTCTGTGCTTCTACACTTGGTGGGTTAAAACGAAACTTAGAGGCTGGAGAAATTGTAGCGCAAGTAGTAGAAGTTCAGCGTGCGCTTGATGAAACAGAAGAACGTGTAAGTTCTCTTGTTGTTATGGGAATTGGAGAGCCATTTGATAATTATGATAACTTAATGTCATTCTTACGCATTGTAAATCATGAAAAAGGAATTCATATTGGTGCAAGACATATGACAGTTTCAACAAGTGGAATTGTTCCAAAAATTTATAAGTTCGCTGAAGAAGATATGCAAATTAATTTTGCGATTTCATTGCATGCTGCAAATACAGAGATACGTTCAAAATTAATGCCGATCAACCGTGCTTATAAGCTACCTGATTTAATGGAAGCTGTTAAATACTATGTAAATAGAACAGGGCGTCGTATTACATTTGAATATGGCTTATTTGGAGGAGAAAATGACCAAGTTGAGCACGCTGAAGAACTTGCTGCGCTCTTAAAAGGTGTAAAATGTCATGTAAACTTAATTCCGGTAAACTACGTGCCAGAACGTGATTATGTACGTACGCCACGAGAGCAAATTTTCTTATTTGAAAAGACGCTAAAAGATCGTGGAGTGAATGTAACCATTCGCCGTGAACAAGGTCATGATATTGATGCAGCCTGCGGTCAGTTGCGTGCAAAGGAGCGCAAAGAAGAGACGAGGTGACTAGATGAAAGCCGTGTTTCTATCGGATAAAGGAAAAGTTCGTCAACATAATGAAGATAGTGCAGGAGTTTTTCGCAATTTAGATGGAAATATTTTAGCGGTAGTAGCAGATGGAATGGGAGGTCATCGAGCTGGCGATGTAGCTAGCTCGATGGCTATTCAATTATTCCATGATTATTGGAAGCAAACGCATAATATGAATGAGCCTAAAAAGGTAGAAAAGTGGTTACATACTAACGTTGGAATTATTAATGAGCGCATATATGCTTACTCTCAGCAGCATGCAGAATGTAATGGCATGGGAACAACACTTATAATAGCCATTTGTACATCGAATTTTGTGACGATAGGTCATATAGGAGATAGTCGTTGTTATATGGTATCAGAGGGGAAAATGACGCTTGTAACGGAAGATCATTCGCTTGTAAATGAACTTGTAAGACATGGCGAAATTTCAAAGGAAGATGCAGAATATCACCCGAAAAAGAATGTTTTGTTAAGAGCATTAGGAAATGAAGAAACAGTTGGATTAGATGTTAAAACATTGGTGCTTGAAGAAGATGATCAATTGCTTCTTTGCTCGGATGGATTGTCTAACAAAGTTTCTATTGCTGATATGCAACAAATTTTACAATTGAATGAACAGCTCGAGGCGAAGGGAGAGCATCTCATTCAATTAGCAAATGATCGTGGTGGAGAAGATAATATTACCCTCGTTATTATTGATTATACGGATTCGACAAACGAAAGTAGGTGAAGTGCAACGTGCTGATTGGAAAACGCTTAAATGACCGTTATAAGCTGCTGAAAATGATTGGCGGTGGAGGAATGGCCAATGTATATTTAGCTCATGATGATATACTCGGCCGAGATGTAGCGGTAAAAATATTAAGACTCGACTATTCAAATAATGAAGAGTTTATTAAACGTTTCCATCGAGAAGCGCAATCTGTTACAACGTTGTCGCATCCAAATATTGTGAATATGTATGATGTTGGGGAAGAGGATGATATATATTATCTTGTAATGGAATATGTACCTGGACGAACATTGAAGCAATACATAATTGATCGAGGGATGTTACCGATAGGAGAGGCTCTTGATATAATGGAGCAGTTAACGTCCGCTATGGCACACGCCCATCATTTTGAGATTGTACATCGTGATATTAAACCGCACAATATTTTGATTCGAGATGACGGAGTGGTCAAAGTAACAGACTTTGGAATTGCGACAGCTACAAGTGCAGCAACAATTACACATACAAATTCGGTGCTCGGTTCGGTGCATTATTTATCACCAGAACAAGCGCGCGGCGGTATAGCGAATAAACAATCAGATATTTATTCACTTGGGATTGTTATGTTTGAATTGTTAACAGGAAGACAACCGTTTTCTGGTGAATCTGCTGTTGCAATTGCGTTAAAACATTTACAAAATGAAATGCCATCTCCAAAAAGATGGAATGACAATATTCCACAAAGTGTTGAAAATATTATATTAAAGGCAACTGCGAAAGATCCGTTCCATCGATATCAATCTGCTAACGCGATGAAACGAGATATTGAAACAGCACTATATCCAGAACGAATAAATGAACAACCATTTTACATACCAGAAGATATGGAAGCAACGAAAGCGATTCCAATTATTCAACAAGAACAACTATTTCAAAATGTAAGTGATGAAACGATTGTATTAAAAGGAAGTAAAGTGGATGAACAAGTAAGAAAAGAAGAGACCAAATCAGGTAAGAAGAAAAAGCGAAATAATAAATGGCTGAAAGTTTTAATTACAACATTTTTACTTTTAGCGATAGGGATAACATTAGCACTTACTGTTATTCCAGGCTTCTTTATTCCGAAAGATGTGAAGGTTCCTGATGTGGCTGGTATGAAATATACGACAGCTGTAAATACATTAGTTGAAAAAGGTTTTGAAGTTACTGAACCTAATCTTGTATATACAGATGATGTTGAAGCCGGAAAAGTGATAAAAACAGATCCTATAGCAGGAAGAGTAGTGAAAGAAAACTCTAAAATTACTATCTATCAATCAGGTGGGAAAAAGAAAAGTAAGATGCGTGATTTGACAGGAAAAGATTTCGAGAGTATAAGAGCTGAGTTAGAAGAAGAATATAAACAAGTTACAATAAATTATATTGAAAATGATAAGCCGAAAGGTGAAATTGTAGAGCAAATACCAACGCCTGATCAAATGGTTATAGAGACAGAACAAGAACTGAAAATTTGGGTAAGTAAAGGACCTTATCAAATAAGACCAGGTGATTTTTCAGGATGGACTGAAAATAGTGTAAAAGGTTATTTAAATGAAAGAAAGCTTGTTTCTGATATAAAAAGAGAGTATTCAGATACGGTTGATAAAGGTCTTGTTATTTCACAGTTACCAAAGCCTGGGACACCTTTAAAAGAAGGAGATAAAGTATCGATTGTTATCTCCGATGGTCCGAAGCCTAAAGTGACGAAAACGGTAAAAGTGGATAACATTTCTATCCCATATGAAGCTTCTGCAACAGGTGAGAAAAAGCCGCAAACAATAGAAATTTATAAAGAAGATATGCAGCAAAAAATGGATAAACCAGTTGAAACGAGAACAATTACTGAGTCAGCGATTATTTCTTTAGAATTTGTAATTCAAGAAGGTGCAAAGGGACACTATAAAATTGTCCGAGATGGAGTAACGATTATGGACAAGGAAGTACCATATCCAGCTCAATAATAGTGAATTCCATCGTCCTTATATAGAAGATGGAATTTATTACTCTTGCCTGTTATGCTGTCTACATCGTGGACTGTATAACAGGCAAAAATATATGATTCAAAAAGCTGTAAAAGTGATACTGTTGTAAATAATATTTCAAATTTGATGGTAGATTAAATATATGAACCTGGATATATATTTGGTGGGCTTTGAACTAATTGTTTAAAGAACGCTAGTCT
Organism: Bacillus sp. 41-22; assembly: GCF_025809295.1. Taxonomy (NCBI): domain Bacteria; kingdom Bacillati; phylum Bacillota; class Bacilli; order Caryophanales; family Bacillaceae; genus Bacillus; species Bacillus sp. 41-22. The sequence continues at coordinate 3,745,108 of NZ_CP084035.1, read as the reverse complement.
ATTCATATTTAATTGCAGTTTTATTTTATACAAAATAAAGGAGAATTATATGCCAGAAGGAAAAATTGTAAAAGCTCTAAGTGGGTTTTATTATGTGCAGAATGAGGAAGGGATTACACAATGTCGTGGGCGTGGTGTATTTAGAAAGAATAAAATTACGCCACTTGTAGGAGACCAAGTTGTTTTTCAAGCGGATAATCCGAATGAAGGTTATGTGTTAGAAGTATTTGATCGGAAAAATGAACTTGTTAGACCTCCTATTGCTAATGTTGATCAAGCTATTCTTGTTTTCTCTGCGGTAGAACCAGATTTTAATCCAGGACTGTTAGATCGATTTTTAGTATTAATTGAATATCATAACATTAAACCAATTATTTGTATTAGTAAGATGGATTTAGTAGATGAAAAAATGAGAGAAACTGTTGAATCTTATGCAAATGATTATCGTGAAATGGGTTATGATGTGTTGTTTACTTCAATAAATACATCGGAAAGTATTGATATTCTGAAACCATTCTTAGAAGGTTGTATTTCCGTCGTTGCAGGCCAATCTGGTGTTGGGAAATCTTCAATGCTAAACGTATTACGTCCAGATTTAGAATTGAAAACTAATGATATTTCTTCACATTTAGGACGTGGAAAGCATACGACAAGACACGTAGAATTAATTACAGTTGGAAGCGGACTTGTTGCGGATACACCTGGTTTTAGTTCGCTTGATTTCATAGATATAGAGGTAGAAGATCTTACATATTGTTTTCCAGAGTTGAAAGAAGCGAGCCAATACTGTAAATTTAGAGGGTGTACACACCTTGCTGAACCGAAATGTGCGGTGAAAGCTGCGGTTGAAGAAGGAAAGATTACCGAATATCGTTATAAGAATTACAAACAATTCGTAGAAGAAATTAGAGAGAGAAAGCCGAGGTATTAGTCATGATTAAAATTGCACCATCGATTTTATCAGCAGATTTTTCAAGATTAGGGGAAGAGATTAAAGATGTAGAAAAAGGCGGAGCTGACTACATTCACGTCGATGTAATGGATGGGCATTTCGTACCAAATATTACGATTGGACCATTAATTGTAGAAGCAATCCGTCCGATTACATCATTACCGTTAGATGTACATTTAATGATTGAAAATCCTGATAACTATATCCCAACTTTCGCAAAAGCGGGAGCGGATATTATTACTGTTCATGTAGAAGCGTGTCCTCATTTACATCGTACAATTCAGTTAATTAAATCTCATGACATTAAAGCAGGGGTTGTATTAAATCCGCATACTCCAGTTTCAACGATTGAGCATGTATTAGAAGATATAGACATGGTATTACTTATGACAGTAAATCCTGGATTTGGCGGGCAGAAGTTTATTCATTCTGTATTACCGAAAATCAAACAAGTTGCAGAAATGGTTAAAGAGCGAAATCTAGAAGTGGAAATTGAAGTTGATGGTGGTGTCAACGCTGAAACGGCAAGACTTTGTATTGAAGCAGGAGCGAATGTTCTTGTAGCGGGATCAGCAGTATACAATCAAAAAGACCGCGGTGAAGCAATTCGTGTAATTCGCGGATAAAGAATGAACGAACGAACCTTTATCCTAGTGAAGCTTCTAGTTCATTAAGACTTCACTATTTATACATGTTAGAGTGGCAAATAAGGAGAAAGGCAATCTACCGAATGGCAGATTGCCTTTTTACAATAGAAGGGGAAGGAAAAATGATTATTCATATTTTAGCGGGAGGACCTGCAGAATACTGCGCAGATTTTTCGCGGTATGAAAATGAAGAAGTAGTTTGGGCGGCCGTTGATAGAGGAGTGTACCGTTTGTTGAAAAGAGGAATCACTCCGGCTGTTGCGTTTGGGGATTATGATTCAGTTACTGATGAGGAATTAGCATGGATGAGGCAACAAACAAATGAATTACATATCGTCCCGCGAGAAAAAGATCAAACAGATTTAGAAATTGCAATTAGCTGGGCTTTAGAACAGAAACCAAAATTAATTCGTATTTTTGGTGCTACTGGTGGAAGACTTGATCATGGTTTAGCAAATATTCAGATGCTTTTAAAGGGATTAGAAGTAAATATAGAAATGTGTATTGTGGACAATAAAAATGAAATAATGGTGAAAAAGTTTGGTATGTATATAATTGAAGGAAACGAACATTTTCCATACGTATCATTTGTACCAGTTACTGAAAGGGTAGAAGGTATTACACTTCACGGTTTTAAGTATCCCCTTACTAATAAAACAATAGAGTGGGGATCGACACTTTGTATTAGTAATGAACTCGTTGAGGAAAAAGGTACTTTTTCATTCACTTCTGGCATATTAATGATGATAAGAAGCACTGATTGAAGAAACAATTTTGCTCCTTGCATCATATAGTGAACAAGTGGAGTAATGGGGATTAGGAGGGAAACCATGAGATTTTATACAATTAAGTTACCTAAATTTCTTGGTGGAATTGTTCGTGCGATGTTAAATACCTTCAAAAAAGACTAAAAAAAGCACCTATTACCGGTGCTTTTTCCAATGGTATAATAAAAAAAGAGCCTAGCGGCTCTTTTTTTTATTATTAAACACGTTCGATTTTGCCAGATTTTAATGCTCTAGCAGAAACGTAAACACGTTGAACTTTTCCGTCGATGCGTACGCGAACTTTTTGAAGGTTAGCGCCCCATTTACGTTTTGTAGCGTTCATTGCGTGAGAACGAGAGTTACCAGAACGAGCTTTTCTTCCAGTGATAGCACAAACACGAGCCATTTATATTTCCCTCCCTTAACTACCGTAACATACGTAATTTTTCAATATTAGTCTTTTATGCGATGCTAAAAACACTACTATAATTTAACACAACTAAAAAGAGAATGCAACACCGTAGGAAAAAGAAATCAAGAAAAAATACTTGACACTATATGTCAATGAAGAAAAGGTGAAATCAAGAAAAATTGCTTGACATATTATAGTGGTACATGTTGTATAATAACAATGGACTATTTTGCTCATCATAAAAAAATGTAATTTAAAACATAAAATATGAGAGTGAAAAAGAAAGAACGATGGAATTTTCTTTAAAAAGATTATATGATAGTAACTAAAGTAGTCTAGCTCACTTTCACCATTTATGAAGGGGGAAACGAGATGTCAATTGAAATTAAAACGAAGTACGGTCAAATTGATATTAGTACAGATGTAATTGCAACAATTGCTGGAGGTGCCGCAGTAGATTGCTACGGTATCGTAGGTATGGCATCAAAAAATCAGTTAAAAGATGGATTAACAGAAATTTTACGAAAAGAAAACTTCACTAGAGGCGTTATTGTTCGTAAAAATGAAGATGAAGTACATATTGATATGTATATTATTGTGAGCTATGGTACGAAAATTTCAGAAGTAGCACATAACGTGCAGACTAAAGTGAAATATACATTAGATCAAACTGTAGGACTAGCAGTAGATTCTGTAAACATCTACGTACAAGGAGTTAAAGTAATAAACTTGTAATGTGCATTAAGGAGGAAAATCTGTGTCAATTCAAAAAATTGATGGAAAACGTTTATCACAAATGATCATTCAAGGAGCCAATAATTTAACAAATAATGTTCAGCTTGTTGATGCATTAAACGTATTCCCAGTTCCAGATGGCGATACCGGTACAAACATGAACTTATCAATGACTTCAGGCGCACGTGAAGTGAAAGCAAATCCTTCGCAGCATGCTGGTAAAGTCGGTGTAAGTTTAGCCAAAGGATTATTAATGGGAGCTCGTGGTAACTCTGGGGTTATTTTATCTCAGTTATTCCGTGGTTTCTCTAAATCCATTGAACAAAAAGAAGAATTAACGACAGTTGATTTTGCTGCAGCTTTAGAAGCTGGAGTAGAGGCAGCTTACAAAGCGGTTATGAAACCAATTGAAGGAACGATTTTAACGGTTGCAAGAGAAACGGGTAAATATGCAGTGACAGTTGCGAAAAAACAGCGCGACTTTGTTTTGTTTATGGAAGACGTTGTAAAAGAAGCAAACGCATCGTTAAATCGTACGCCAGATTTATTACCTGTATTAAAACAAGTTGGCGTTGTAGATAGCGGTGGTAAAGGTCTTGTTGTTGTATATGAAGGATTTTTAGCTGACTTAAAAGGAGAAACGATTTCTTCTAATATGCCTGCCCAACCATCTATGAATGACATGGTACGTGCAGAACATCACCGTAGTGTACAAAGCCAATTGAGTACAGAAGATATTAAGTATGGATATTGTACGGAATTCATGGTGAAATTAGAGCCTGGAAAAATGAAGGAACATAATTTCTCTGAACAAAAATTCCGTGAAGATATTAGTGTGTACGGAGATTCACTACTTGTTGTATCGGATGATGAGGTTGTAAAGGTTCATATTCATGCGGAACATCCTGGAGATCCTATGAACTATGGACAACGTTACGGTAGTCTAATTAAGATTAAAGTAGAAAATATGCGTGAACAGCATACTGCTTTATTAGATGAACCTACCATGGTACCTGAACAAACGAATCAGCCAATAGAGAAACAACCGTATGGTATTGTAACTGTAGCTATGGGATCGGGTATTAAAACTCTATTTGAGAGCATTGGTGCAACGAAAGTTATCGAAGGTGGCCAAACGATGAATCCGAGTACGGAGGATATTGTGAAGGCGATTGAAGAGGCAAACGCTGAAAAAATCATTATCTTACCAAATAACGGGAATATCGTGATGGCAGCAGAACAAGCAGCGTCAGTTGTAGAACAAGAAGTTATTGTTATTCGTTCAAAAACAGTTCCTCAAGGTATGGCTGCAATATTAGCATTTAATCCAGTTGGAACGCTAGAAGAGAATGAAGAAAACATGAAAGAAGCTTTAACTCATGTGAAAACAGGTCAGATTACGTATGCTGTTCGTGATACGGAAATTGACGGTGTAGCGATTCAAAAAGATGATTTCATGTGTATTGCAGATGGGAAAATTGTATCTACAAATGCTGAGAAAGTAGGAGCTGCAAAGCAATTACTAGAAGCGCTAATTGATGAGGATTCTGAAATCGTAACGATTCTACAAGGTGAAGATGCAACAGATGAAGAAGTGGCTAAATTAGTTGCGTTTGTAGAAGAGAACTTTGAAGATGCAGAAGTAGAAGTACATGCAGGGAACCAACCGGTGTATTCTTTCATCTTCTCTGTAGAATAAGAAAAGATTCGATTTGAAAATAAATGGGTTACTTACTTGCTAATGGATAAGAAATAGTGATATGAAGTTTATTACTAGTTTTTATTCAAAAGGCTAGCATATTGATGATAGAAAAGAGCCTTGCTGCTAATAGTGAGGCTCTTTTCTTACGTATTGTACAACTTTGTTTTATCCCGCTATTTGTGGGCAGTAAAACTTCCACCCCCTATATTCGGCTGGAGCAAAGAAGTTAAGTGGGAGATTAACTGCCCGTAAACGCCCACTGATTATAGTTTCACTTTATATAGAGGGATTAGAGTAGTTTCTCTTAGAATGCCTATGATAGAATATATAAGGTGAAAGAGAGCGATTACAGATGTCAATGATAATAATGGATAATCAATAGAATGAATCAAAGAAAATAATGTGACGGAGCGTGAGAATCTTGAATGAAGTTGTACAAGTTCCTGTTACGGATGTAAAGGGAATCGGAGGAGAAACATCTGAGTTGTTACACGAGATGGGAATTTATACAGTTTCTCATCTATTAGAACATTTTCCGTACCGCTATGAAGACTATGCGATGAAAGATCTTGCTGAAGTAAAGCATGACGAGCGTGTAACGGTTGAGGGGAAAGTTCATAGTGCTCCTTTACTGCAATATTATGGGAAGAAGAAGTCACGTCTTACAGTTCGTGTTCTCGTCGGTCGTTATTTAATTACAGCTGTATGTTTTAATAGACCATACTATAAACAAAAGTTAAATTTAGATGAAACGGTAACGATTACTGGTAAATGGGATCAGCATCGCCAAACAATTGCTGTATCAGAACTGAATTTTGGACCGGTTGTACGACAACAAGAAGTAGAACCTGTATATTCAGTGAAAGGAAAACTGACAGTAAAACAGATGCGCCGGTTTGTTGCACAAGCATTTAAGGAGTATGGAGATTCTATAGTCGAAGTGTTACCAGATGGTTTGTTAAGTCGATATAAATTATTATCACGCTATGAAGCGCTCAGAGGGTTACATTTTCCAGTGGGACAGGAAGACTTAAAGCAAGCGCGTCGCCGTTTTGTATATGAGGAGTTTTTCTTGTTTCAGTTGAAAATGCAAACATTACGGAAAATGGAAAGGGAAAACTCGAAAGGGACGAAAAAGGAAATTTCATTAGTAGAATTGCAAGAGTTTACTGATGCGCTTCCGTTTCCATTAACTGGTGCACAACGCCGGGTTGTAGATGAAATAATGAAAGATATGATATCTCCGTACCGAATGAATCGATTATTGCAAGGGGATGTAGGTTCTGGAAAAACAGTTGTTGCTGCGATTGCTCTTTATGCGGCGAAATTGGCTCATTATCAAGGTGCTTTGATGGTTCCTACAGAAATTTTAGCCGAGCAACATTATCAGTCGCTCGCGGAGACGTTTTCACATTTCGGTATGAAGGTTGAATTGCTAACAAGTTCTGTTAAAGGTGCGAGACGTCGAGAAATTTTGTCGAGATTAGAACAGGGAGAAGTAGACATCCTTGTTGGAACGCACGCTTTAATTCAAGACGAAGTTATATTTCATAGGTTAGGTCTCGTTATTACCGATGAACAGCATCGATTTGGTGTGGCGCAGCGCCGGGTTTTACGTGAGAAAGGTGAAAGTCCAGATGTATTGTTTATGACGGCGACCCCAATCCCGCGTACGTTAGCTATCACTGCATTTGGAGAGATGGACGTTTCTATTATCGACGAAATGCCAGCTGGTAGAAAGGTAATCGAAACGTACTGGGCAAAACATGATATGTTAGATCGTGTCCTCGGCTTTGTGGAGAAAGAGATAAAAAAAGGAAGACAGGCATATGTTATTTGCCCTCTTATTGAAGAGTCTGAGAAGCTTGATGTACAAAATGCTATCGACTTACATAGTATGCTGACTCATCATTATCAAGGGAAATGCCAAGTTGGATTAATGCATGGGAGACTATCATCTCAAGAAAAAGAAGAGATAATGGGACAGTTTAGTGAAAATAAAGTGCAAATTCTTGTGTCGACAACAGTTGTTGAAGTAGGCGTGAATGTACCAAATGCGACTGTTATGGTTATTTATGACGCGGAACGTTTCGGTTTATCACAGCTCCATCAGCTGAGGGGGCGTGTTGGGCGTGGTAGTGAACAATCATATTGTTTATTAATTGCGGACCCAAAATCAGAAACGGGAAAAGAAAGAATGCGCATTATGACTGAAACAAATGATGGATTTGTATTGTCAGAAAAAGATTTAGAGTTACGAGGTCCTGGGGATTTCTTTGGAAGTAAGCAAAGTGGTCTACCAGAATTTAAGGTTGCTGATATGGTACATGATTATCGGGCGTTAGAAACAGCAAGACAAGATGCAGCGATACTAGTTGATTCAGAAGCGTTTTGGCATAATGATCAGTATGCTTCGCTGCGTACTTATCTTGATGGGACAGGTGTGTTCCAGGGAGAGAAGCTCGATTAAAAGTAGTCTGCAAAAGTTTTTGTTGCATTCTACTTTTAATGATTATATACTACTTTTAGTACCTAGTCATAAAAATGGATGGTGCGGTATGAAAAAAAGAAGAAGTAAAAAAGAAAGACAAGAATTATTACAACAAACAATAGAAACGAATCCTTTTATAACGGATGAAGATTTAGCGGAAAAATTTCAAGTGAGCATACAAACTGTTCGTCTTGATCGTATGGAATTATCTATTCCTGAATTAAGAGAACGAATTAAGCATGTGGCTACAAAACAACATGAAGAAGATGTGAAATCTTTACCGTTAGAAGAGGTTGTCGGAGAAATTATTGATATAGAATTAGATAGACATGCGATTTCTATCTTTGAAGTAAAGGTAGAACATGTATTTAAAAGAAATCAAATTGCTCGTGGGCATCATTTGTTTGCACAAGCAAACTCACTAGCTGTTGCGGTTATTGATGAAGAATTAGCTTTAACTGCAAAGTCCACCATTCGATATATTCGTCCTGTAAAATTAGGAGAGCGTGTTGTTGCAAAAGTACGTGTTGAAGATGTAGAGAATGATAAAGGACGGACGGTTGTCAAAGTGCGTAGTTTTGTTGGAGAAGAACTTGTCTTTACAGGCACTTTTGAAATGTATCGATCTAGTAATTATAGTGAGGAAGGTAACAACTTATGAAAATCGCAATAGATGCAATGGGCGGCGATCATGCACCAAAGGCTGTAGTATTAGGAGCAATGAAAGCTATTAAGGAATACTCAGATTTACATATTACGTTAGTAGGGAAAGAAGAGGGAATTCGTCAATATTTAACGAGTGAAGAGCGAATTACTATACTTCATACGGACGAAAAAATTGAATCGACAGACGAACCAGTAAGAGCGGTTCGTCGAAAAAAACAAGCTTCAATGGTACTAGCGGCGCAGCAAGTAAAAGACGGCGTAGCGGATGCTTGTATATCAGCAGGTAGTACAGGAGCTTTGATGGCAGCTGGATTGTTTGTTGTTGGTCGTATGGAAGGAATTGAACGACCAGCTTTATCACCTACAATGCCAACTGTTGATGGAGAAGGTTTTGTTATGTTAGATGTTGGAGCCAACGTTGATGCAAAACCAATTCATTTATATCAATATGCAGTAATGGGCTCTGTTTACGCAGAGAAAGTAAGAGGAATTAAAAATCCACGCGTTGGACTTTTAAACGTTGGAACAGAGGATGGTAAAGGAAACGAGCTTTCAAAACAAGTCTTTGCTATGCTCAAGGATGCACCAATTAATTTCGTTGGAAACGTTGAATCAAGAGATTTATTGCAAGGTGTAGCAGACGTTGTTGTATGTGATGGTTTTACGGGTAATGTAGCGCTAAAATCATTAGAAGGAACAGCACTTGCGTTATTCTCTATGTTAAAAGAACAATTAATGAGTTCGTTTACGAGCAAATTAGCAGCAGCGGTATTAAAACCAAAACTTATGGTATTGAAAGATAAAATGGATTATTCGGAGTATGGGGGAGCGGCGTTGTTTGGATTGAAAGCTCCTGTCATTAAGGCTCACGGTTCTTCTAATGACCAATCGATATTTAGTGCGATTCGTCAAACGAGAGAAATGGTAGCGAAAGAAGTAATTCCTACAATTTCAAGTGTAATGGAGAAGGAGCCGCTTCAATAAGAGGAGGATTTGAAATGGGAAAAATAGCATTTCTTTTTCCGGGCCAAGGTTCACAGGCAGTTGGAATGGGTAGACAGTTAGCGGAGAATAATAAAGAGGTTGCGAAAGTGTTTGCAAAAGCGGATGAGGTTTTGCATGATTCTCTTTCAGAAGTGATTTTTGAAGGACCGCAAGAAAAGTTAACATTAACGACAAATGCGCAGCCGGCACTATTAACAACGAGCTTTGCAATTTTAACAGCTTTGAAGGAGTATGATATTACACCTGATTTTGTCGCAGGACATAGTTTAGGTGAATATAGCGCTCTTGTAGCTGCTGGTGCATTAACATTCGAAGACGCTGTATATGCTGTAAGGAAACGCGGGGAATATATGGAAGAAGCTGTTCCAGGCGGGGAAGGTGCAATGGCAGCTATTTTAGGTGCGGATCCGGATATGCTGAAACGAGTTACAGAAGAAGTAACAAGTGAAGGATATGCAGTACAAATTGCTAATATGAATAGTACGAAGCAAATTGTTATTTCTGGAACAAAGCAAGGAGTAGAACTTGCTTCTCAAAGAGCGAAAGAAAATGGTGCTAAAAGAGCAATTCCGCTCAAAGTAAGTGGACCGTTTCATTCCTCGCTTATGAAACCAGCTGCTGAGAAATTCCAAAGTGTTTTAAATGAAATTACAATTCAAGACACGAATATTCCTGTTATTGCAAATGTTACGGCAGATGTTATTACGCGTGGTACAGATATTCAAGCAAAGCTAATTGAACAGCTCTATTCGCCTGTATTATGGTACCCATCTATTGAGTATATGGTGAATCAAGGGGTAGATACATTTATTGAAATCGGACCTGGAAAAGTACTTGCTGGTCTTATGAAGTCGATTGATTCTTCAGTGAAAGCATATGCGGTATATGATGAAGAGACATTAAAAGATACCATTTCAAATTTGAGAGGAGAAAGCTGATGTTAAAAGGGAAAGTAGCATTAGTAACTGGTGCTTCACGTGGGATTGGTCGTGCGATTGCTATTGATTTAGCGAAACAAGGGGCAAATGTTGTAGTAAATTATGCTGGTAATGAGCAAAAGGCGAATGAAGTAGTTGATGAAATAAAGAAATTAGGTTCAGATGCCATTGCAGTAAGAGCAGATGTTGCAAATGCTGATGATGTTACTGCAATGGTGAAACAAACTGTAGATACGTTTGGACAAGTTGATATTCTTGTAAATAACGCTGGTGTAACAAAAGATAATTTATTAATGCGTATGAAAGAAGAAGAATGGGATACAGTTATTAATACAAACTTAAAAGGTGTTTTCTTATGTACGAAAGCAGTATCGCGCTATATGATGCGTCAACGTCATGGACGTATTATTAATATCGCTTCTGTTGTTGGTGTAACAGGAAACCCAGGACAAGCAAATTATGTTGCTGCTAAAGCTGGTGTAATTGGATTAACAAAAACATCAGCAAAAGAATTAGCGAGCCGAAATATTACTGTAAATGCAATTGCTCCAGGGTTTATTGCAACTGATATGACGGATGTATTAGATGAAAATATAAAAGCCGAAATGTTAAAATTAATTCCTGCAGCTCAGTTTGGAGAAGCACAAGATATCGCAAATACTGTAACGTTTTTTGCTTCTGATCAAAGTAAATATGTTACAGGTCAAACGTTAAATGTTGATGGCGGTATGGTAATGTAATAAAAGAATCGATTTCAACTAGTTTTTTTGGACAATATTTTATATAATATTTGAGGGGAGGTGAATAGAATGGCAGATGTTTTAGAGCGTGTAACCAAAATTGTCGTTGATCGTTTAGGAGTAGAAGAAACTGAAGTAGTACCAGCTGCAAGCTTCAAAGAAGATTTAGGCGCAGACTCCCTAGATGTAGTAGAACTTGTAATGCAATTAGAAGATGAATTCGAAATGGAAATTTCTGATGAAGATGCTGAAAAGATTGCTACTGTTGGCGATGCTGTGACTTACATAGAGAGTCATCTATAATGCTTAAGTGAAGTCCCGTTTTTTAACGGGGCTTCTCGGCTTATATCTGGAGGGACCTATGCCGTACCGAAAACATAGAGAAAAAAAATACGAAGCAAAATATCGTGAAGCTTTTAAAGTATTTCAAGAAGAGATAGGTATTACGTTTACAGATGAAAAATTATTGATTCAAGCGTTTACGCATTCATCGTATGTGAATGAGCATCGAAAAAAACCGCATGAGGACAATGAGCGTCTTGAGTTTCTTGGCGATGCTGTATTGGAACTCACTGTATCACAGTATCTGTTTCAAAAATATCCGACAATGAGCGAAGGAGAGTTAACAAAACTACGTGCAGCTATTGTATGTGAGCCATCTCTTGTTCGTTTTGCAAACGAAATGTCATTTGGTAGCCTTGTTTTATTAGGGAAAGGTGAGGAAATGACGGGTGGACGTGAACGACCAGCTTTATTAGCGGATGTCTTTGAAGCGTTTATTGGTGCCCTTTATCTTGATCAAGGGCTAGAAACAGTTTGGGGATACTTAAAAGAAGTTGTATATCCAAAAATTAATGAAGGTGCTTTTTCTCATGTGATGGATTATAAGAGTCAATTGCAAGAATTGATTCAGCGTGATGGTAGTGGCAATGTTGAGTATCAAATTTTGCAAGAAAAAGGACCGGCCCACAACCGAGAATTTGTGTCCCGTGTAACTTTAAATAATGAGGCATTAGGTCTTGGAAGTGGTAAGTCAAAAAAAGAGGCAGAGCAACAAGCTGCTGCAGAAGCATTGAAAAAATTAAAAGAACAATCATGAGGAATCCCCCTTTGAATAAGGGGGGTTCCTTATGCATAGAATGAAACTTTCCTTTTATTTATAAATAAAAGGAGTGGGAAATCCGTATAGTAGTTTGTTTTCGTACAGACAACGTTTACAACAACGGAGAATAGGAGGAAGGCCTTTCGTGTTTTTAAAAAGATTAGAAATAGCAGGATTTAAGTCTTTTGCTGAGCGTGTATCTGTCGATTTTGTTCCAGGTGTAACTTCTGTAGTAGGACCTAACGGGAGCGGGAAAAGTAATATTACTGATGCAATTCGCTGGGTACTTGGTGAACAATCTGCAAAGTCATTACGCGGTGCAAAGATGGAGGATATTATTTTTGCCGGCAGTGATACGAGAAGAGCGGTTAATGTTGCTGAAGTTACATTAACTTTAAATAATGAAGACCAACGCTTACCGATTGAGTATAACGAGGTGTGTGTAACGCGTCGTGTATCTCGTTCGGGTGATAGTGATTTTTATATTAATAAACAATCTTGTAGATTAAAAGATATTATTGATTTATTTATGGACTCTGGTATGGGAAGGGAAGCTTTTTCGATTATTAGCCAGGGGAAAGTCGAAGAGATTTTGAGTAGTAAATCAGAAGAACGTCGTGGTGTATTTGAAGAAGCTGCGGGTGTGCTGAAATATAAACTTCGTAAAAAGAAAGCTGAAGGGAAATTGGCGGAAACACAAGAAAACTTAAATCGTGTACAAGATATTATTCACGAATTAAGTAGTCAAGTAGAACCACTAGAAAGACAAGCTTCTATTGCGAAAGATTATCTTGAGAAAAAAGAAGAATTAGAGAAAGTAGAAGCTGCGCTTATTGTACATGAAATTGAAGAATTACATGAAAAGTGGGAAGCGCTTCGAAATCAATTTGGGCATAATAAAGATGAAGAAGCTAAAATGTCGGCGAACTTACAAAAAAGTGAAGAAGAGCTTGAGGAATTACGCGGGCAATTACAAGCCGTTGATGAATCTGTAAATTCCTTACAAGAAGTTCTACTTCTGTCTAGTAAAGAACTAGAAAAACTAGAAGGGCAACGCGAGCTGTTAAAGGAAAGAAAGCAAAATGCAACGACACATTGTGCGCAGCTTGAAAAGCTAATTGTTGAGTTAACAGAGAAAACTACAAGTTATGATGGCGAAATTGAAACAAGTACAGAAGCTTTAATGCAATTTGTGAATCAAGTAAAAGAATTGGAGAAGAAATTGCATGATAACGAGCAATTACTTGCGACTTTTGCTGAGAATTTAGAGGAACAAATTGAGAATTTAAAAGGTGACTATATTGAACTTTTAAATCAACAAGCAAGTCTTCGTAATGAATTATCTATGATTGAAGAACAATCAAAACAGCAAAACTCTAAAAACGAACGACTTGATGAAGAAAATGAAAAGTATGTACAGATGCGTGTGGAAATTACAGCGAAAAAGGCGAAACTTGTAGACAGTTATGAGCAAGCGAGAGAGAAAATAGCTGGCATTATTTCTAACATACAGAAGACAGAAACGGCACTTGGGAAATGTAAGTCACAGTATAGTGAAAATGAAACGAAACTGTATCAAGCGTATCAATTTGTGCAACAGGCGCGCTCTCGGAAAGAAATGTTAGAAGAGATGCAAGAGGACTACTCTGGCTTCTATCAAGGGGTACGTGAAGTATTAAAGGCTAGAGAAAATAGACTACAAGGTATTGAGGGAGCTGTTGCAGAACTTCTGACTGTGCCGAAAGAATATGAAATCGCAATGGAAATCGCCCTTGGGGCAGCGATGCAACATATCGTAGTACAAACAGAAGAGCATGCTCGTAATGCAATTGCATTTTTAAAGCAAAATAAACATGGCCGTGCAACGTTTTTACCTCAAGCTGTTATTAAAAGCCGATCGCTATCATTTGATCAATTACGCATTGTGAATCAGCATCCATCGTTTGTCGGTGTAGCGGCAGAACTTGTGCAGTACAATAATAAATATGAGAATGTAGTTTCAAGTTTATTAGGTACAGTTGTTGTTGCGAAAGATTTACGAGGAGCAAATGAGTTAGCGAAACAACTGCAATACCGCTATCGTATTGTAACACTCGAAGGTGACGTAGTGAACCCGGGTGGTTCTATGACGGGTGGAGCTGTAAAACAGGCGAAATCCTCTTTATTGGGACGTCAACGTGAACTTGAAGAGTGGACTAAAAAACTAACTGACATGGAAGAAAAAACAACGAAGCTAGAAAACTTTGTTAAAGCAGTAAAGCAAGAGATTCAAGAAAAAGAAGTACAAATACGAGAGTTACGCCAAGGTGTAGAGACCGAACGTGTAGATGAACAGAAGCTAAGAGAAGAAATTAATCGTTTAGAATTAGATGAACATCGTATTAATGATCGTTTATCGATTTACGATTTAGAGATTGAAGGATTTTTACAAGATCAAGTAAAAATGCAAGGGCGCAAAGAAGAGTTAGAAAAGATTTTAGCGACTCTTCAAGCTGAGATTGGGGAATTAGATAGCAAAATCGTCGTTTTAACGAAACAAAAAAGTGAACAATATTCTTCAAAAGAAAAAGTTCAGAAGGAAATGACGGAGCTAAAAGTACAAGCTGCTGAACAACAACAACGTTTGTCTAATCAAAAAGAAAAAGTCGAACGATTGACGAAGGAAAAAGAAGAGACTGATGCGACGCTTGTAAAAACGAAAGAAGATTTAGCGTTCTTAAAGCAAGAGATGACATCTAATTCAAGTGGCGAAGAACAAATTACGAATATGATTGAGAAGAAAGCGTATGATCGTAATCAAACTTCGGAGTTAATTCGTTCTCGTCGTGAACAACGCGTATCATTGCAAGAAAGAGTCGAGCATTTAGAGCGCGGTGTGAAAGAAACAATAGGTAAACATAAATATATTCTTGAGATGCTGAAAGATCAAGAAGTGAAAATTAACCGACTTGATGTAGAGCTGGAAAATAGATTGCAACATTTACGTGAAACATATACTATTTCATTTGAAGCAGCAAAACTTAAGTATACAATGATGATGCCTGCAGAAGATGCACGTAAAAAGGTGAAACTAATTAAACTATCCATTGAAGAGTTAGGCGCAGTAAATTTAGGGGCAATTGATGAGTATGAACGTGTAGCAGAGCGCCATACATTCTTATTAGAGCAAAGAGATGACCTAGAAGAAGCGAAATCGACATTGCATCAACTTATTACGGAAATGGATGAAGAGATGAAAAAACGCTTTTCTACTACATTCGAAGGGATTCGAACAGAGTTTCAATCTGTATTCTCTGAATTATTCGGAGGTGGAAGAGCGGATTTAGTAATGACAAACCCAGAAGATTTACTAAATACGGGTATTGATATTGTAGCGCAACCACCAGGGAAGAAACTACAAAATTTAGGTTTACTTTCAGGGGGAGAGCGTGCTTTAACGGCAATTGCGCTCTTATTTGGTATTTTAAAAGTACGCCCAGTTCCATTCTGTGTTCTAGATGAAGTGGAAGCAGCTCTTGATGAGGCAAACGTTGCTCGTTTTGCGCAGTATTTAAAGAAATTTAGTGATGAAACGCAGTTTATTGTAATTACACACCGAAAAGGTACAATGGAAGAGTCTGATGTATTGTACGGTGTAACAATGCAAGAGTCAGGGGTGTCGAAGCTTGTTTCTGTTCGTTTAGATGATGGCGAAGAACTTGTTGCAAGTAGATAGGAAGGATGGGAAGTATGAGCTTTTTAAAAAAATTAAAAGAAAAAATTTCAAAACAAACGGATACGGTAACAGAGAAGTTTAAACAAGGATTAGAAAAAACGAGAAATTCATTTGCTGATAAAGTAAATGACTTAGTGTACCGTTACCGCAAAATAGACGAAGATTTCTTTGAAGAATTAGAAGAAATTTTAATTAGTGCGGATGTCGGAGTTTCGACAGTGATGGAATTAATTGATCAGTTGAAAGAAGAAGTGCAACGTCGTAACATTCAAGATCCGAAAGAAGTACAGGCTGTTATTTCTGAAAAGCTAGTGGGCATTTACAAAGGTGACAGCGATTTTAGTAATGAAGTTAATATACAAGAGGATCAATTAACAGTAGTTTTATTTGTTGGTGTGAATGGTGTGGGGAAAACGACGACGATTGGTAAGCTTGCACATAAATTTAAATCAGAAGGTAAGTCTGTCCTATTGGCGGCAGGAGATACATTCCGTGCTGGGGCGATTGAGCAATTAGAAGTATGGGGCGATCGTGTTGGTGTAGAAGTAATTAAACAAGGGTCAGGATCTGATCCAGCGGCTGTTATGTATGATGCTGTACAAGCGGCAAAGGCCCGTAAAGTGGATGTATTGCTATGTGATACAGCGGGACGCTTACAAAATAAAGTAAACTTAATGAATGAGTTAGAGAAAGTGAAGCGCGTAATTGAGCGTGAAGTACCAGGGGCTCCTCATGAAGTATTACTTGTTATTGATGCAACAACAGGGCAAAATGGTTTAAGTCAAGCGAAAACATTCCGTGAAGCCACGAATGTTACTGGTATTGTTTTAACGAAGTTAGATGGAACTGCTAAAGGTGGTATCGTCTTAGCGATTCGTAACGAAATGGATGTTCCGGTGAAATTTGTTGGGCTAGGAGAGCAAATGGATGATCTGCAACAGTTTGATCCAGAACAATATGTTTATGGTTTGTTTGCGAACGTAGTAGAAACAGAAGAAGTGTAAGTGAAAGAAGCGGTATTTCCGCTTCTTTTTTTATAAAAATATGTGATGTTAAGAAAAAAACTTGACACTCTTTTGTACTCCATGTAAACTAAGTCATGTAAAGGGAAATCACTTAACAAAGGATGATCCAACATGCTCGAGAAAACAACGAGAATGAACTATTTATTTGATTTTTATCAATCGTTGTTAACGCAAAAACAAAGAAGTTATATGTCGCTTTATTATCTAGATGATTTATCTCTTGGTGAAATTGCGGAAGAATTTGATGTAAGTCGCCAAGCCGTGTATGATAACATTAAACGGACTGAAGCGATGCTTGAAGAATATGAAGATAAATTAGTATTACTTCAAAAGTTTCAAGAGCGACAGCGACTTGTTGCAAAGCTAAAACAGCTAATCAGCGAAGAAGAGCATGTAAATGAAGAAATGAAACAAGTTGTTGAAGCTATCGAAAAATTAGATTAGGAGGGCGGCAATATGGCATTTGAAGGATTAGCCGACCGACTTCAACAGACAATGCAAAAAATCCGCGGCAAAGGAAAAGTTTCTGAAGCCGATGTAAAAGAAATGATGAGAGAAGTTCGTCTAGCTCTTTTAGAAGCGGATGTTAACTTTAAAGTAGTAAAAGATTTTATAAAGCGTGTGTCTGAGCGTGCTGTCGGACAAGATGTAATGAAAAGTTTGACACCTGGACAACAAGTAATTAAAATCGTACAGGAAGAACTTACAGAACTTATGGGCGGAGAGCAAAGCAAAATTGCTGTTGCTAATAAGCCACCTACTGTTATAATGATGGTTGGTCTGCAAGGTGCGGGTAAAACAACGACGACAGGTAAGCTTGCAAATTTGCTTCGTAAAAAGCATAATCGTAAACCGATGCTTGTTGCAGCGGATATTTACCGTCCAGCAGCGATTAAACAGCTTGAAACATTAGGGAAGCAATTGGACATGCCTGTTTTCTCCTTAGGAGATCAAGTAAGTCCGGTTGAAATTGCGAAACAAGCGATTGCGAAAGCAAAAGAAGATCATCACGATTACGTTTTAATCGATACAGCGGGTCGCCTGCATATTGATGAAGAACTAATGGGTGAATTAGCGAAAGTCAAAGAAGTTGCGAAACCGGATGAAATTTTCCTTGTTGTCGATGCGATGACAGGACAAGACGCGGTAAATGTAGCACAAAGTTTCCATGAACAGTTAGGATTAACAGGTGTTGTATTAACGAAATTAGATGGTGATACGCGCGGTGGTGCGGCATTATCTATTAAGGCTGTAACAAATACACCAATTAAATTTGCTGGTATGGGTGAAAAACTAGATGCAATTGAAGCGTTCCATCCAGAACGTATGGCATCCCGTATTTTAGGGATGGGCGACGTCTTAACATTAATTGAAAAAGCGCAAGCTACAGTTGATGAAGAGAAAGCAAAAGAACTTGAGCAAAAAATGCGTACGCTTTCGTTTACGCTTGACGATTTCCTAGAACAACTTGGACAAGTGCGTCAACTTGGACCGCTTGACGAATTGTTAGGAATGCTTCCTGGTGCAAATAAAATTAAAGGGCTGAAAAATGCACAAGTTGATGAAAAACAAATTGGGCATATTGAGGCAATTATTCGTTCTATGACTAAAGTAGAACGAGAACAACCGGAAATAATCAATGCTAGTCGTAAAAAGCGCATTGCCAAAGGTAGCGGTACAACGGTACAAGAAATCAATCGTCTAATCAAGCAATTTGATGATATGAAAAAAATGATGAAGACGATGACGGGAATGCAAAAAGGTAAGAAAAAAGGACTAGGTGGATTGAAGTTTCCATTCATGTAAGGAAAAAAGATGGCTCTGTTAAGAAAAAATACTTTACAAAGCAATAGTCTTTTTGCTAATATAATTATCTGTGTGAAATAAATTCGGAGGTGCTTTATAAATGGCAGTTAAAATTCGTTTAAAACGTATGGGAGCTAAAAAAACTCCTTTCTATCGTGTAGTTGTTGCAGATTCTCGTTCTCCTCGTGACGGACGTTTCATTGAGGAAATCGGTACTTACAATCCGGTTGCTCAACCAGCGGAAGTTAAGATCAACGAAGAAGCAGCATTAAAATGGTTAGGAAATGGTGCTAAACCATCTGATACAGTTCGTAACCTTTTCTCTAACCAAGGTATCATGGAGAAATTCCACTTATCTAAACAAGGTAAGTAATTGAGGCAATGACAATGAAAATGTTAGTCGAGACAATTGTTAAACCTCTTGTGGATCATCCTGGAGATGTAAAAGTTACACAGGAACTTTGCAACGGAGAAATAAAGTATCGATTAACTGTACATCCTGAGGATGTTGGAAAAGTCATTGGAAAGCAAGGGAAAGTTGCGAAAGCGATTAGAATGCTCTTGTATTCAGTGGGACATCATAATGATGAGAACGTCACACTGGAAATTCAATAAACGTAAAAAGGGCGAGGAGTTATTTCCTCTCCCTTTTTTAACATTTAAAGAGAAATTGCATGTTCCATATATAAAATGGAAATGCTTAATTTATATAGAAACCAGGGGTGACATACTATTTATGACAAAATGGTTTAATGTAGGGAAAATTGTAAATACTCATGGCGTAAAAGGAGAAATTCGTGTTATTTCTCGTACTGATTTTCCAGAAGAGCGATATAAAGTAGGGAACACGTTATACATATGGGATGAGAAAGGTACAGACTATCTTACAGTGAAGGTAACTTCTCATCGTCAACATAAGACATTTGATTTATTAACACTTGAAGGATACAACAATGTAGATGAAGTAGAGAAGTTAAAAGGTTCTTTAATAAAAGTACCAGAAGAGCAGTTAGGCGAACTAGCTGAAGGTGAATACTACTACCATGAAATTATTGGTTGCAACGTTGTAACGGAAGAAGGAGAAGCGTTAGGGACAATCAAAGAGATTCTATCTCCTGGTGCGAATGACGTTTGGGTGATTAAACGTCCAAAGGGTCAAGATTTGTTAATTCCTTATATTGATGACGTTGTACTTCAAGTTAACATTGAAAATAAATTAGTAACCATTCATGTAATGGAAGGGCTACTATAATGAAAATTGACATTTTAACATTGTTTCCAGATATGTTTACGGGTGTATTTGGTTCTTCAATTTTAAAGAAAGCACAAGAAAAAGAAGCGGTAGAGCTTCGTGTTGTCAATTTTCGTGAGTATACAACTAGTAAGCATAATAGTGTAGATGATTATCCGTATGGTGGGGGCGCTGGTATGGTATTAACCCCACAGCCTATCTTTGACGCAGTAGAAGAGTTAACGAAGGAAACAGACCGTAAGCCGAGAATCGTCTTAATGTGTCCACAAGGAGAGCGTTTCACGCAGAAGAAGGCAGAAGAGCTTGCTGGAGAAGAGCATGTTATTTTTGTATGTGGCCATTATGAAGGATACGATGAACGAATTCGTGAGCATCTTGTAACAGATGAGATTTCTATTGGGGATTACGTATTAACGGGTGGAGAATTGGCTTCTATGGTAGTCACTGACAGTGTTGTACGTCTTTTGCCAGGAGTGCTTGGGAATCAAACGTCACAAGTGGAAGACTCTTTTAGCACAGGTTTGTTAGAACACCCACATTATACACGTCCTGCTGATTTTCGTGGTATGAAGGTACCGGATGTACTAATGTCAGGAAATCATAAAAACATTGATGAATGGCGCCATAAAGAGTCACTACGTCGTACGTACACACGTAGACCGGATTTACTGGAAGAACGAGAATTATCTAAGCAAGAAGAGAAATGGCTGAAACAGATTAAAGAAGACCGATAAGGGCTTGATATATTTTCTATTGCAACAGTCCTAGCAATATGCTATTATAACATTTGTGCTACTGAAATCAGTAGCCGTATTAACGATGTTCCGCTGTAATTTAATAAGACTTTATAAGAGCATCTGTTTAAAGGAGAGAATTTAATATGCAACAATTAATCACAGAAATCACAAAAGGCCAATTGAAAACTGACCTTCCTTCATTCCGTCCTGGAGACACTTTACGTGTACACGTAAAAGTAGTTGAGGGAACTCGTGAAAGAATTCAGCTTTTCGAAGGTGTTGTAATTAAACGTCGTGGTGGCGGAATCAGTGAAACATTCACAGTTCGTAAGATTTCTTACGGTGTAGGTGTTGAGCGTACATTCCCAGTTCACACGCCAAGAATCGCGAACATCGAAGTACTTCGCCGTGGTAAAGTACGTCGTGCTAAGTTATACTACTTACGTAACCTTCGCGGTAAAAAAGCACGTATTAAAGAAATTCGATAAGACATGTATGGGAGCTTGTAAATACACAAGCTCCCTTTTTCCAATCTATATGAAATTTTGGTATAATACGAGCAGCTTACATAACAGTGGAGGGGAAAGCATGAAGAAAGAGAAGAGCTCACTTTGGGAATGGATCAAAGCAATTTTGATTGCTGTTGTATTAGCGGGCGTAATTAGACAGTTTTTCTTTGCCCCAATTCTCGTAGACGGTGTATCGATGTCGCCGACTTTACATGACCGTGATCGAATGATTGTTAATAAAATTGGCTATCACATAGGTGATCCGAAACGCTTTGATATTATTGTATTCCGAGCGACGGAAGAAAAAGATTATATTAAGCGTATTATTGGCCTGCCAGGCGACGAAATCGAATACCGTAATGATAAACTATATGTTAACGGGAAACCTTATGAGGAGCCGTATTTAGATAAGCAGAAAAAACAACTTGCTGACGGACCGCTTACATATGATTTTACTCTTGAAGAAATGACAGGAAAGAAAACTGTTCCAGAAGGTCAATTATTTGTTTTAGGCGATAATCGTCGTTTTAGTAAAGATAGCCGTTCGATTGGTACAATTTCAATGGACCAAGTGATTGGTAAAGCAAATATGCTATATTGGCCTTTAAAAGATGCACGTATTGTGAAATAAAAGAAAAAGAAGGTGGCAACATGGTAATTCAATGGTTCCCAGGACATATGGCAAAGGCTAGACGCCAAGTAACAGAAAAATTAAAGTTAATTGATGTTGTAATTGAGCTTGTAGATGCTCGATTACCTTTATCTTCTCGTAATCCAATGATTGATGAAATTATTACACATAAACCAAGGCTTGTTGTTTTAAATAAAGCGGATATGGCGGATGATCGTCTTACAAAGCAGTGGATTGCATATTTTGATGAAAGAGGTCAAAAGGCAATTTCAATTAATGCGCAAGCTGGACAAGGTATGAAAGAAATTGCAGCAGCTTGTAAAGTTCTTGTCAAAGAAAAATTCGATAAAATGGTTGCTAAAGGCATTAGACCAAGAGCAATTCGTGCTTTAATTGTAGGTATTCCAAACGTTGGTAAATCTACACTAATTAATAAATTAGCGAAGAAGAATATAGCAAAAACAGGAGATCGTCCTGGTGTGACAACGGCCCAGCAGTGGATTAAAGTTGGGAAAGAAATGGAATTATTAGATACACCAGGTATTTTGTGGCCTAAATTTGAAGATGAATTAGTTGGTCTTCGTTTAGCGACGACTGGTGCAATTAAAGATTCTATATTAAATCTACAGGATGTAGCTATTTATGCGTTACGTTTTATGGAAAAACATTATCCAGAACGTTTAAAAGAGCGATATAATTTAAATGACATTCCAGAAGAAATTGTGGAGTTATTTGATGCAATTGGAAAAAATAGAGGTTGCTTAATGGGCGGCGGAATGATTGATTATGATAAAACATCTGAGCTTATACTTCGTGAGCTTCGTGGTGGAAGATTTGGAAAAATGACATTTGAAACACCAGAAGAGTTTGCAGAGCAGGTAGAAGATGCGGAAAAAGTAGAAGAAGTATAAGACGTGCGTTTGTACGTCTTTTCTTTTTGGTTACGTTTAAAAGGAGTGTAAATAGATGCAAAAAATGACTATTCATGAAGCGGAATGTTTGCTGCAAGAAATTATGAATGAAGAAGACGAGCGTTTTCAAATGTTAGTGAAAGATGAGCGAAAAGGTGTTCAAAAATTAATTTTGAAGTGGTATAAACAAAAAGAGTTAGCGCAAAAAGAAAGAGAAAAATTTCTAGAAATGTCAAAGTACGAAAATGAGTTACGTGAAAAAGGGCTCACATACATTGCTGGTATTGATGAAGTGGGTCGTGGGCCGTTAGCGGGACCGGTTGTGACGGCGGCAGTCGTCCTTCCGGAAGACTTTTATATTCCAGGATTAAATGACTCGAAAAAATTAAGTGAAGCGAAACGTGAGCGTTTTTATGATGAAATTAAAGATCATGCAATTGCGATTGGAGTTGGAATTATATCACCACAAGTTATTGATGAAATAAATATTTATCAAGCGACGAAGCAAGCGATGTTAGATGCCGTTGCTAATTTATCATGTACACCAGAATATTTATTAATCGATGCGATGAAGCTTCCTACATCAATTCCGCAAACATCAATCATTAAAGGTGATGCGAAAAGTGTCTCTATTTCAGCTGCATCTATTATTGCGAAAGTGACGAGAGACCGCATGATGAAAGAGTTAGGAGGAAAGTATCCTGCATATGGATTCGAACAACATATGGGATATGGGACGAAACAGCATTTAGAAGCGATTGAAGTACATGGAGTATTAGAGGAACATCGAAAATCATTCGCGCCAATTAAAGATATGATTCAAAAATAAGCTGTATATTCACAGCTTATTTTTTATTTTGGTATATAAACATTATTATTTTCGAAAAAGAATAAAGCGATTTCAGTTTTCTGACACTTTATTGTAGACAGCGTGCCAATCATCTTATACAATGGCAATGTAATGTTTTTTAAACATTAAAAAACTTTTCGAGTAAAACAGGAAAACAGGGGAGGATGGGACCATGAATATCCATGAGTACCAAGGTAAGGCAGTCCTTAGAAGCTATGGGGTTAGCGTTCCGAACGGGAAGGTTGCATTTACAGTAGAAGAAGCTGTAGAAGCAGCGAAAGAATTAGGAACGGAAGTATGTGTAGTTAAAGCGCAAATTCACGCTGGTGGACGCGGCAAAGCTGGCGGTGTAAAAGTTGCGAAAAATTTAGAAGAAGTTCGTACATATGCAGAAAGCATTTTAGGAACTACACTTGTGACGCATCAAACAGGTCCTGAAGGTAAGGAAGTAAAACGCTTACTTATCGAAGAAGGTTGCGATATTAAAAAAGAATATTATGTAGGTCTTGTATTAGATCGTGCAACTTCTCAAGTTGTTTTAATGGCATCTGAAGAAGGTGGAACAGAAATTGAAGAAGTAGCAGAAAAAACGCCTGAAAAAATCTTTAAAGAATATATTGATCCAGCAGTAGGTTTACAAGGTTTCCAAGCGCGTAGAATCGCGTTTAACATCAATATTCCAAAAGAACTTGTAGGACAAGCTGTGAAGTTTATGATGGGCTTATACAGTGCGTTTATCGAAAAAGATTGCTCTATCGCTGAGATTAATCCACTTGTTACAACAGGTGACGGTAAAGTTATGGCGTTAGATGCAAAATTAAACTTTGATTCTAATGCGTTATATCGCAATAAAGATATTTTAGAACTTCGTGATCTTGAAGAAGAAGATTCAAAAGAAATTGAAGCTTCTAAATATGACTTAAACTACATTCCTTTAGATGGAAATATCGGTTGTATGGTTAATGGTGCAGGTTTAGCAATGGCTACAATGGATATCATTAAACATTACCATGGTGACCCAGCTAACTTCTTAGATGTTGGTGGCGGCGCAACAGCTGAAAAAGTTACAGAAGCATTCAAAATTATCCTTTCTGACAAAAATGTAAAAGGTATCTTCGTTAACATTTTTGGTGGCATTATGAAGTGTGATGTTATCGCAGAAGGTGTTATTGAAGCGACGAAGCAGGTAGGTCTTGAGTTGCCTTTAGTTGTACGTCTTGAAGGTACAAACGTAGAGCTAGGAAAGAAAATTTTAAATGAGTCTGGTTTAAATATTGTTGCAGCAGAATCTATGGCAGACGGTGCACAAAAAATTGTTTCACTAGTGGGCTAATAGAAAGCGGGGGAGAAAAATGAGCGTATTAGTTAATAAAGATACAAAAGTTATTGTTCAAGGTATTACAGGTTCTCAAGGGTTATTCCATACAAAGCAAATGATTGAATACGGTACGAAAATTGTAGGTGGTGTAACACCAGGTAAAGGTGGCACTGATATTGAAGGCGTACCAGTATTTGATACAGTAGAAGATGCTGTGAAAGCAACAGGCGCAAACGCTTCAGTTGTATACGTTCCACCCGCTTTTGCGGCTGATGCAATTATGGAAGCTGTTGATGCAAAGGTTGATTTAGTAGTATGTATTACTGAAGGAATCCCTGTATTAGATATGGTAAACGTAAAGAGATATATGGCGGGTAAACATACACGTTTACTTGGACCAAACTGCCCTGGTGTCTACACCTGACGAATGTAAAATTGGTATTATGCCAGGATATATTCACAAAAAAGGTCATGTTGGTATCGTATCTCGCTCTGGTACATTAACGTATGAAGCTGTACATCAGTTAACGCAAGAAGGTATTGGCCAATCTACTGCTGTAGGTATCGGGGGAGACCCTGTTAACGGTACGGACTTTATTGATGCGTTAAAAGCATTTAATGAAGATGAAGAAACGCATGCTGTAATTATGATTGGTGAAATCGGCGGTACGGCAGAAGAAGAAGCAGCAGAATGGGTACAAGCTAATATGACAAAACCAGTTGTAGGCTTCATTGGTGGTCAAACAGCGCCTGAAGGCAAACGTATGGGTCATGCTGGGGCGATCATTTCTGGCGGCAAAGGAACTGCTGCTGAAAAGATTAAAACAATGGAAGCTTGTGGTATTAAAGTAGCGGAAACACCAGCTGTTATGGGTGAAACATTAATCTCTGTTTTAAAAGAAAAGGGATTATTTGAGACTTGTAAAAACTACTAATCTTTTTGAAAGACACCTTCTTATTAGAGGGTGTCTTTTTACACATTTTTTGTTTACATAATAAAAATTATGGGTAAGGAGAATTGAGATGAAAAGAGAACGTTTATTGCACCTTCATTACATGTTGGCGGATCATTGGAAGGCGATGGAGAGACTACTATATGTTGATCCAGAACTGAAGGGAATATACACTTTTAGTCCGGAACAATTTGAATATTACGCTGGAATATCCTCGGAAAAATCTTTAGAACTAGTAAATTTTCTTCAAATTTCAAATCTCCAACAATATGTATCCCAGTTAGAAAAAAAGAGAATATTTTATATAACAATATGGGATAAGGACTATCCACAATTACTGCGAGAAATACAAGATCCCCCTTTTGTTTTATACGGAAAAGGAGAAAGAGATTTTCTAAATAAAGTAAATAAATTAGCGATTGTTGGAACGAGAGAACCGTCTTTATATGGAAAGGAGAGTATGAAGTTTATTTTACAACCTTTACTTGAAAAAGAATGGCTTATTGTTAGTGGGTTTGCAAGAGGGATAGATACAATTGCTCATGAAGTTACAGTAAGGCAGCATTGCCCGACCATTGCAATATTAGGACACGGATTATCTTATATGTATCCAAAGGAGAATAGAGGTTTGTATGACACGTGGAAAGATTATATATTGTTATTGACAGAGTATCCGCCTCATTATGTGCCGAAAAAATGGTATTTCCCAAAAAGAAATCGAATTATTAGCGGTATAAGTAAAGGTGTTTTAGTTGTAGAAGCAAAAACGAGAAGTGGATCCCTTATTACTGCAGACCTTGCGCTAGAACAAAATAGAGAGGTGTTTGCGCTTCCTGGACCTATATTTATAGAGAGTGCAGCGGGAACGAATCATCTAATTCAACAAGGCGCAAAGCTAGTAAGAAATGCGGAGGATATCCTTGAAGAAATTTTAAATTAACCATATATTTTTATGTTTTTATTAAACAATTATTGACAAATGGTAGATTGTCGCTGTATGGTATATTCATTCTTGATTGACAAAAACAAGAGAAATCAATAAGATTGATGAAGACTTGAATCCACCTCTTAAGGAGGCACTAGCATGTCAGATTACCTCGTAATCGTGGAGTCGCCTTCTAAGGCGAAGACCATTGAAAAATATTTAGGGAAAAAATACAAAGTCGTCGCGTCCATGGGACATGTCCGCGATTTACCTAAAAGCCAAATGGGGATAGAAGTAAAGAATAACTTCACCCCGAAGTATATTACCATTCGTGGTAAGGGTCCCGTTTTAAAAGATTTAAAATCAGCGGCAAAAAAAGCAAAGAAAGTCTATCTCGCGGCCGATCCGGATCGTGAAGGAGAAGCAATTGCTTGGCATTTAGCAAATACGTTAAATGTGGACGTTGAATCAGATTGCCGAGTTGTATTTAATGAGATTACAAAAGATGCAATAAAAGAATCATTTAAATATCCTCGTGCAATTAATATGGATTTAGTAGATGCACAACAGGCAAGACGTATACTCGATCGTCTTGTTGGTTACAATATTAGTCCTTTATTATGGAAGAAAGTAAAAAAAGGATTAAGTGCAGGACGCGTACAATCTGTAGCAGTTCGTTTAATCATCGAACGTGAAAAAGAAATTCAAAGTTTTGAACCTGAAGAATTCTGGACAATTAAAACAGAATTTGTGAAAGGGAAAGACACATTTGAAGCAAGCTTTTACGGTGTAGATGGTGAAAAAGTTCAATTAACGAACGAAGCACAAGTGAACGAAATAATCGAAAAGATGAAAGACAATGCGTTTTCGGTTGAAAATGTAACGCGAAAAGAGCGAAAGCGTAACCCTGCATTACCGTTTACAACATCTTCCTTGCAACAAGAGGCAGCGCGTAAGTTAAATATGCGAGCAAAGAAAACAATGATGCTTGCACAGCAGCTGTATGAAGGGATAGATCTTGGAAAACAAGGGACTGTAGGTCTTATTACGTATATGAGAACTGATTCAACACGTATCTCAGAAACAGCTCAAACAGAGGCTCGTGATTACATTACTGAGGCGTTTGGTGCGGAATACATAGGAACAGAGAAGAGGAAAGAAACGAAAAAGTCGAAAGCACAAGATGCGCATGAGGCGATTCGTCCTACTTCGGTAATGAGAAAGCCAGAGGAACTAAAAAGTTTCTTAAGTCGTGATCAACTCCGTTTGTATAAACTGATTTGGGAGCGATTTGTTGCAAGTCAAATGGCATCTGCTATAATGGATACTGTTACAGCGAAACTCATTAATAACAATGTTCAGTTCCGTGCAAGTGGATCAGTTGTAAAGTTCCCAGGATTTATGAAAGTGTACGTAGAGTCGAAAGATGATGGTGCGGAAGAAAAGGATAAGATGTTGCCACCGTTAGAAGTAGGTGAAACTGTATTTTCAAAAGATATAGAACCAAAGCAACATTACACACAGCCTCCGCCGCGTTATACAGAGGCTCGTCTAGTAAGAACACTTGAAGAGCTTGGAATTGGGAGACCGTCTACTTATGTACCGACACTTGAAACAATCCAAAAACGAGGATACGTTGCTTTAGATAATAAACGCTTCGTTCCGACTGAGCTTGGTGGAATAGTAATCGAACTTATTTTAGAGTTTTTCCCAGAAATTATTAACATTGAATTTACTGCCAATATGGAGCAAAGCCTTGATGAAGTAGAAGAAGGAAATGCGAATTGGGTGAAAATTGTTGATGATTTCTACGTAGGATTTGAACCGCGCTTAGAAAAAGCGGAAAAAGAAATGCGTGAAGTGGAAATTAAAGATGAACCAGCTGGGGAAGACTGTGAATTATGTAGTCACCCGATGGTCTTTAAAATGGGTAAATATGGGAAGTTTATGGCTTGTTCAAATTTCCCGGAATGTCGTAATACAAAACCGATTGTAAAAGAAATCGGTGTTACTTGTCCGAAGTGTGATAAAGGGCAAATTATTGAACGCCGTAGTAATAAAAAGAAACGCCTTTTCTACGGATGCGGTACGTATCCAGAATGTGACTTTGTATCTTGGGATAAGCCGATTGGTCGTAAATGTCCGAAGTGTGAAGGTATGCTCGTAGAGAAAAAGTTAAAAAAAGGCGTGCAAGTACAATGTATTTCGTGTGATTATGAAGAAGAACAACAAATGTGAGCGTAACTGCTCACATTTTTTTCGGGAAGAAAAGGAAAGGTGATATATATGACAACACAAGTAGTAAACGTCATTGGCGCAGGTCTTGCAGGAAGCGAAGCAGCTTACCAAATTGCAAAGCGTGGTGTCCAAGTAAAATTATATGAAATGAGACCAGTAAGGCAAACACCAGCTCATCATACAGATAAATTTGCTGAATTAGTATGTAGTAACTCACTTCGCGCAAACACATTAACAAATGCTGTTGGTGTTATTAAAGAAGAAATGCGTCTAATGGATTCTGTCATTATTCGTGCAGCCGATGAGTGCTCTGTACCAGCAGGAGGTGCTTTAGCTGTAGACCGTCATGAATTCGCGGCGAAAGTGACTGAATATGTGAAAAATCATCCGAACGTAACTGTAATGAATGAGGAAATCACTGAAATTCCAGAGGGACCAACTGTTATTGCGACAGGTCCACTTACGTCTCCTGATCTTTCTGCACAATTAAAAAAACTAACAGGTGAAGATTATTTTTATTTCTATGATGCTGCCGCGCCAATCGTTGAGAAAGACAGCATTGACATGAATAAAGTATATTTAAAATCCCGTTATGATAAAGGTGAAGCGGCATATTTAAACTGTCCAATGACAGAAGAAGAGTTTGATCGTTTTTATGAGGCTTTAATTGCTGCTGAGACAGTGCCTTTAAAAGAATTTGAAAAAGAAATTTTCTTTGAAGGTTGTATGCCAGTAGAAGTTATGGCAAGTAGAGGAAGACAGACGTTAGTATTTGGGCCGATGAAGCCTGTTGGGTTAGAAGATCCGAAAACAGGGAAAACACCGTATGCGGTTGTTCAGTTACGTCAAGATGATGCAGCAGGAACATTATACAATATTGTAGGCTTCCAAACACATTTAAAGTGGGGGCCACAAAAAGAAGTGTTACAGCTAATTCCAGGACTAGAAAACGCAGAGATTGTACGTTATGGTGTAATGCATCGTAATACGTTTATTAATTCGCCTAATTTGCTTCGTCCAACATATCAATATAAACAACGTGATGATTTATTCTTCGCTGGTCAAATGACTGGTGTAGAGGGTTATGTTGAATCAGCAGCATCAGGATTATTAGCGGGTATTAACGCTGCTCGACTTGTACAAGGTGAAGAGCCAGTTGTATTACCACCTGTAACTGCAATGGGAAGTATGGCAAATTATATTACTGCGACAAATGCGAAAAACTTCCAGCCAATGAATGCAAACTTCGGTTTATTTACACCGTTAGAGAAGAAAATTAAAAAGAAACAAGAGCGAAATGAAGCATATGCTACACGCGCTTTGGAAACAATTCAAAATTTTGTAAATATTTAATTAAATTTCTTGCAAAGGCTACTAAGTTGTGATACGATTTAGTAGCCTTTATTGAGGTGAATTATATGGATGTGAATGTGAAGAAATTGTTACAATTATTCGTTGGATATTTACAAATTGAAAGAAATTATTCAAAATATACAATTGCAAGTTATCAAAATGATTTAGAACATTTTGTGCAATTTATGGAGCGAGAAGGCATATCCTCTTTTTTAGATGTTACATACGCGGATGTTCGTTTATACTTGACGACGTTGCACGATCAGAAGTTAGCCCGTAAATCTGTCGCAAGGAAAGTATCAAGCTTACGAAGTTTATATCGTTTTTTGATGCGTGAAGGTTATCAAAAAGATAATCCGTTTGCACTTGCGTCACTTCCCAAGAAAGAATTGTCAATCCCAAAGTTTTTATATGCTGAAGAGTTAGAGGAATTGTTTGAAGTTTCTGATACAGGGGCACCATTAGGTCAAAGGAATCAAGCTTTATTAGAGTTGATGTATGCAACTGGGATTCGTGTAAGCGAATGCGTTAATTTGCAACTTACCGACATTGACTTTGCAGTGGGAACAATTTTAGTGATGGGAAAAGGGAAAAAACAAAGATATATTCCGTTCGGAAGCTATGCACAAGATGCTTTAATTACTTATATAGAGAACGGGAGAAAACAGTTAGCTCAAAAGACTGAAGAACAATCTCATATGGTATTTTTAAATGCGAAAGGTAAGCCGTTAACAGATCAGGGTGTACGTTATGTTTTGAACGAACTCATTAAGAAAGCTTCACTTACAATGCGGATAAGTCCCCATATGTTAAGGCATACATTTGCTACACATATGTTGGATGAAGGAGCGGATTTACGTACTGTGCAGGAGCTATTAGGTCATGAGAATTTGTCAACCACACAAATTTATACGCATGTCTCTAAAGAAAGATTGCGTTCTGTGTACATGAAGCATCACCCGCGGGCATAAATTGCTTTTAAGGCTATAAAAACATATAAAGGAGTTTTTTCTATGGGAAATTTCCACGCTACAACGATATTTGCAGTTCATCATAATGGAGAATGTGCAATGGCTGGAGATGGTCAGGTAACGATGGGGAATGCTGTTGTAATGAAACATACAGCTCGCAAAGTTCGCAAACTTTTCCAAGGGAAAGTTTTAGCTGGTTTTGCAGGATCAGTTGCTGATGCATTTACTCTTTTTGAAATGTTTGAAGGAAAATTAGAAGAGTATAATGGCAATTTGCAGCGCGCTGCAGTTGAGATGGCGAAACAATGGCGTGGTGATAAAATGCTACGTCAGCTAGAAGCAATGCTCATTGTCATGGATAAAACAACGATGCTCCTTGTTTCAGGTACAGGAGAAGTGATTGAACCAGATGATGGTATTTTAGCAATTGGTTCAGGCGGACATTATGCACTTGCTGCTGGTCGTGCTTTAAAGCAACATGCAAGTGAACATTTAACAGCGAAACAAATTGCGAAGGCCAGTTTAGAAATTGCAGGCGATATTTGTGTTTATACGAACCACAACATAATTGTTGAAGAATTGTAGAATCGTAAGGGAGGCATTTTATATGCATTTACATTTTACTCCGCGTCAAATTGTGGAAAAATTAGATCAATACATCATCGGTCAAAAAGATGCAAAGAAAGCGGTTGCTGTAGCTCTACGAAATCGATACCGTCGCAGTAAATTAGTTGAAAATTTACGTGATGAAATTGCACCTAAAAACATTTTAATGATTGGACCGACAGGTGTTGGTAAAACAGAGGTAGCACGGCGAATGGCGAAACTCGTTGGAGCACCTTTTATTAAGGTTGAAGCGACGAAATTTACAGAAGTTGGATATGTGGGTCGAGATGTAGAGTCGATGGTCCGCGACCTTGTTGAAACGTCTGTTCGCATTGTGAAAGAGGAAATGGTAGTTAAAGTTCAAGATAAAGCAGAAGAGCAAGCGAATCAACGTCTTGTTGAAATTTTAGTGCCGAGTCCGGAGAAACAATCTGGATTTAAAAATCCATTAGAAATGCTTTTTGGTGGTAATCAAAATTCAAACCAAACATCTGATGCACAGGAAGATGATGAAATCGAAAAGAAACGTCAAGATGTGGAAAGAAAGCTTGCGGCAGGCCTTCTTGAAGATGAAGTGATATCGATCGAAGTGACGGAACAACAGTCTTCTATGTTTGATATGTTGCAAGGAACTGGCATGGAGCAAATGGGAATGAATTTCCAAGATGCACTAGGAAGTATCATGCCGAAAAAAACGAAAAAACGTAAACTTTCTGTAAAAGAAGCAAGAAAACTCTTGACAAATGAAGAGGCACAGCGCTTAATTGATATGGATGAAGTTACACAAGAGGCTGTTTATCGTGCTGAACAGCTCGGGATTATTTTTATCGATGAAATTGACAAAATTGCTGGTAAGCAGTCGAATAGCGTAGATGTATCGCGTGAAGGTGTGCAACGTGACATTTTACCGATTGTAGAAGGGTCGAATGTAGCAACGAAATACGGATCAGTAAAAACGGATTATATTTTATTTGTTGCAGCTGGAGCGTTCCATATGTCTAAACCGTCGGATTTAATTCCGGAATTGCAAGGGAGATTTCCGATTCGAGTAGAATTAACAAAATTATCGGCGGATGATTTTGTTAAAATATTAATCGAGCCTGACAATGCGCTAATTAAACAGTACACGGCGTTATTAGCGACTGAAGGTATAGAAATTGAATTTTCAGACGAAGCTATTCGTAAGATTGCTGAGATTGCTTATCAAGTTAATCAGGATACAGATAATATTGGAGCGAGAAGACTTCATACTGTTATGGAGAAGCTCCTTGAAGATTTATCGTTTGAGGCATCTGAAATTACGTTAGAGAAAATAACGATAACACCTCAATATGTTGAGGAAAAATTAGCGACAATAGCTAAAAATAAAGATGTGAGCCAGTTTATTTTGTAATAGTGTCATCAGGTGACTCGCCCTAGTTTCCAAGTGATGAAAAAATATGTAAGTAACATGTAGGAGGAAATTTTGAAATGGAATTATTAGCAAAAACGAGAAAATTAAATGCGTTATTACAGAGCGCAGCAGGAAAGCCTGTAAACTTTAGAGAGATGTCTGACACAATGTGTGAAGTAATTGAAGCGAACGTGTTCGTTGTAAGTCGTCGCGGTAAATTATTAGGATATGCGATTCACCAACAAATCGAAAACGAACGTATGAAGCACATGCTTGCAGAGCGTCAATTCCCAGAAGAGTATACGCAAAGTTTATTCAATGTTACAGAAACATCTTCAAATTTAGGTGTGGATAGTGACTACACAGCATTCCCGGTAGAAAATAGAGAATTATTCGGTCAAGGTTTAACTACAATCGTACCAATCGTTGGTGGCGGTGAGCGTCTAGGTACACTAGTATTAGCTCGTCTTGGTCAAGAGTTCTTAGACGATGATTTAATTCTTGCTGAATACAGCTCAACTGTTGTAGGTATGGAAATCTTACGTGAAAAAGCAGAAGAAATCGAAGAGGAAGCACGTAGTAAAGCTGTTGTTCAAATGGCGATTAGCTCATTATCTTACAGTGAGTTAGAAGCAATCGAGCATATCTTCGAAGAATTAAATGGAACAGAAGGTTTACTTGTTGCAAGTAAAATTGCTGATCGCGTGGGAATTACTCGTTCGGTAATCGTAAATGCACTACGTAAATTAGAAAGTGCTGGTGTTATTGAGTCTCGCTCTTTAGGTATGAAAGGAACATACATTAAAGTGCTAAACGACAAGTTTCTACAGGAACTTGCTAAATTAAAAACAAACTAATTTATAAAAAAACTCTCCTCGCTTGAGGAGAGTTTTTTGTTTTTTTAAGTGAATGATTTTGCTTACGTAAGGCGTCATGACAACATTCATTAGAAAACTATTAATTAACCTTCAATTCCTTGCTTAAAGGAATTGAAGGTTGGTAATACTAGAATTTGAGCGTGAAAAAAAGAAAGTTTTACATTGTTCGCATTTTCGACTTGATTGTAATATTTCAGTATGATATAGTAAGCAGTGGTGTCAGTACAAAGTACACACGTTTACTGATTTAAGTGTTGGTGCTACGTTCGTAGTTTCGCTTAGAGATGAAGTAAACGGAGGATATCAAAAAACCATTTAGGAGGAACTAAATTATGTCAGTAATTTCTATGAAACAATTGCTTGAAGCTGGTGTTCATTTCGGACATCAAACTCGTCGTTGGAACCCAAAAATGAAGCGTTACATCTTCACAGAGCGTAACGGTATCTACATCATCGACTTACAAAAAACTGTGAAAAAAGTTGAGGAAGCTTACAGAACGATGCGTGACATCGCTGCTGAAGGTGGAGACATTTTATTCGTAGGTACTAAAAAACAAGCACAAGAAGCTATTAAAGAAGAAGCAACTCGTGCTGGTATGTACTTCGTTAACCAACGTTGGTTAGGTGGAACTTTAACAAACTTCCAAACAATCCAAAAGCGTATCAAGCGTCTTAAAGATATCGAAAGAATGCAAGAAGATGGTACTTTCGAAGTACTTCCTAAGAAAGAAGTTGTTCAACTTAAAAAAGAGTTAGAGCGTCTTGAGAAATTCTTAGGCGGTATTAAAGATATGAAAGGTCTTCCAAGTGCATTATTCGTAGTAGACCCTCGTAAAGAGCGTATTGCAGTTGCTGAAGCGCGCAAATTACACATTCCAATCATCGGTATCGTTGATACAAACTGTGATCCAGACGAAATCGATCACGTTATCCCAGCAAACGATGATGCAATTCGTGCTGTAAAACTTCTTACATCTAAAATGGCAGACGCGATCCTTGAATCAAAACAAGGTGAAGAAACTGTTACTGCGTAACAAATTTGGAAAGGTGATAAGGGGTTCGGCCTTTTATCACCTTTTTTAAGGTATAAATACATATTTTAGGAGGATGAAAAACATGGCAATCACTGCACAAATGGTAAAAGAACTTCGTGAAAAAACTGGCGCAGGTATGATGGACTGCAAAAAAGCTTTAACAGAAACTAACGGCGACATGGAGAAAGCAATTGACTTCTTACGTGAAAAAGGTATTGCGAAAGCTGCTAAAAAAGCAGACCGCATCGCTGCTGAAGGTTTAACTTTCATCGAAACAAACGGTAACGAAGGTTTAATCTTAGAATTAAACTCTGAGACTGATTTCGTTGCGAAAAACGAAGGTTTCCAAGCGTTAATTAAAGAATTAGCTGCTCACTTATTAGCTAACAAACCTGCTAACGTTGAAGAAGCTATGGCTCAAACAATCGAAGGCGGCAAAACAGTAGAAGAGCACATCAACGAAGCAATCGCTAAAATTGGTGAAAAACTTACACTTCGTCGTTTCGAAATCGTATCAAAAACTGATGCTGATGCATTCGGCGCTTACCTACACATGGGTGGACGTATTGGTGTATTAACAGTTCTTGAAGGTTCTACTGATGAAGCAGCTGCTAAAGATGTAGCAATGCACATCGCAGCAGTTAACCCTAAATACATCGACCGCGATGCTGTAACAGCTGAAGAAGTTGAGCATGAGCGTCAAGTATTAACACAACAAGCTTTAAACGAAGGCAAGCCTGAAAAAATCGTTGCGAAAATGGTAGAAGGCCGTCTTGGCAAATTCTTTGAAGAGATTTGCTTACTTGACCAAACATTCGTTAAGAATCCTGACATGAAAGTTCGTCAATTCGTTGAGTCTAAAGGCGGAACATTAAAAGGATTCGTTCGCTACGCTGTTGGTGAAGGTATCGAAAAACGCGAAGACAACTTTGCTGAAGAAGTAATGAACCAAGTAAAAGGTAACAACTAATACAGATTAGGGAACACATTGTGTTCCCTTTTTTAAAATAAAGATGTAAGCAATTGGAGGTTCATTATGAGTAAACCGAAATATAATCGTGTCGTTTTAAAGCTGAGCGGAGAAGCTTTAGCTGGCGAGCAAGGATTTGGAATTAACCCAGCTGTTATTAAGTCAGTTGCGGAACAAGTGAAAGAAATTGCAGAACTTGATGTAGAGGTTGCAGTTGTTGTTGGTGGCGGTAACATTTGGCGTGGGAAAATTGGAAGCGAAATGGGCATGGATCGTGCAGGAGCAGATTACATGGGCATGTTAGCAACAGTTATGAATTCATTAGCTCTTCAAGATAGCTTAGAGAATATCGGAATTCAAACTCGCGTACAAACTTCAATTGAGATGCGTCAAGTGGCAGAGCCTTACATTCGTCGTAAAGCAATTCGTCACTTAGAGAAAAAACGTGTTGTTATCTTTGCTGCAGGTACAGGTAACCCATACTTCTCTACAGATACAACAGCAGCATTACGTGCAGCTGAAATCGAAGCGGACGTTATTTTAATGGCGAAAAATAATGTGGATGGCGTATATAGTGCAGATCCATCTATTGACCCAACAGCTACGAAATACGAAACACTTACTTACTTAGATGTATTAAAAGCAGGTTTAGGTGTAATGGATTCTACAGCTTCTTCTTTATGTATGGATAATGATATTTCATTAATTGTATTCTCGGTTATGGAAAAAGGTAACATTAAACGTGCCGTTTTAGGCGAAAATATTGGAACAGTTGTAAGGGGGAAATAAATTATGGGACAACAAGTATTGAAGTCTTCAAATGAAAAAATGGAAAAAGCAGTTGCTGCTTATTCTCGTGAATTAGCAACAGTTCGCGCTGGTCGTGCAAGCTCGTCTGTATTAGATAAGGTACAAGTTGATTACTATGGTGCACCAACACCAGTTGTGCAATTAGCGAACATTACAGTTCCAGAAGCACGTTTGCTTGTAATTCAACCTTATGATAAAACTTCTATCGGTGATATTGAAAAAGCAATTTTAAAAGCAGATTTAGGCTTAAACCCTTCTAATGATGGAACTGTAATTCGTATTGCATTCCCTGCATTAACAGAAGAGCGTCGTCGCGATCTTGTAAAAGTTGTGAAGAAATATGCTGAGGAAGCAAAAGTTGCTGTTCGTAACGTACGTCGTGACAGTAATGATGACCTTAAGAAGCTTGAAAAAGCTGGCGACATTACAGAAGATGATTTAAGAGGATATACTGAAGATATCCAAAAAGAAACAGATAAATATATTGCAAAAGTTGACGAAATCGCAAAAAACAAAGAAAAAGAAATTATGGAAGTGTAATAGCGATAATTTCGCAAATATGACCCTCTTCTTAAGGGGGTCTTTTTACACTTTTAGGCATACGTCTGCTTGTTGGAGGGTATGAATGATGTTTAAAAAGTTTCCTTTTTTTAAAAGTAAAAAGGTCACATCGTTTGATCATCTCATTGAAAAAGTGAAAAAAGGATATATCCCAGAACATATTGCTATTATTATGGATGGTAATGGAAGATGGGCAAAGAGAAGAGCCATGCCTCGCATTGCTGGTCATCATGAAGGTATGCAAGTTGTGAAGAAAATCACAAAATTTGCAAGTAAGCTTGATGTGAAAGTATTAACTCTTTATGCTTTTTCGACTGAGAACTGGAAAAGACCGAAAAAAGAAGTTGATTATTTGATGAAGCTTCCAGAAGAATTTTTAGGTACATTTTTACCAGAGTTGATTGAAGAAAACGTACAAGTCCGAGTAATAGGGCAAAAAGATCGTCTTCCTACGCATACGCGCAGAGCGATGGAAAAAGCCATGGAAGATACGAAAGAGAATACGGGATTAATTCTTAATTTCGCGTTAAACTATGGAAGTCGAGATGAAATCGTTTCTGCTGTGCAACATATGATGAAAGATAGTGAGGAAGGAAAAATTCGTTCGGAAGAAATAAGTGAAGAAAAGATTTCTTCTTACTTAATGACGAGTTCTTTACCTGATCCAGAGTTGTTAATCCGTACAAGCGGAGAGCTACGTATTAGTAATTTCATGTTATGGCAAATTGCTTATTCGGAATTTTGGTTTACAGATGTGTATTGGCCAGATTTTACCGAGGAACATTTGCTAAATGCGATTACAGACTTTCAACATAGAGGGCGCAGATTCGGAGGCGTGTAGAAAGAGAGGGTTTGGTAGTGAAACAGAGAATTATTACTGGAGTGATTGCTGCCGCGCTATTCATTCCCATCGTAATTTACGGTGGCGTGCCTTTTACAGTTTTAGTGTATGCACTTGCTTCTATAGGTTTATATGAATTAATTCGTATGAACAAGCTTACGCTTATTTCGGTACCAACAGTTTTAGCTGCAGTATTATTGTGGATTATTTTAATTCCGAGTAGTGCATCAGAACTGTTTACGTGGATTGGGTTAGGTAAATTAGAAATCACATTTGTGATTGTTTTATTACTTTTATCATATACAGTCCTTTCTAAGAATACATTTACTTTTGACAATGCTTCATTTTTACTTATGGCAACGACATATGTTGGAATGGGATTCTTATATTTAAATGAAACGAGAATATTAGGAATCAAATATGTGTTCTGTGCACTATTTGTCATATGGGCAACTGATTCAGGTGCATATTTCATAGGAAAAGCATTTGGAAAAAGAAAATTATGGCCAGAAATTAGTCCGAATAAAACGATTGAAGGTTCATTAGGCGGTATTGTTTGTGGAATTGTTGTTGCACTTGTTTACAATATGTTCTTCCCAGTTGAAGCGAATGTAGGAGTTTTAATCGTTCTGACGATTATCATTTCTATTTTTGGACAAATTGGTGATTTAGTGCAATCTGCATTTAAACGCCATTATGGTGTAAAGGATTCAGGTACAATTTTACCTGGACATGGTGGTATTTTAGATCGAACAGATAGTTGGTTATTTGTGTTACCAATTCTATACTTCTTATTACAATACAATTAATAAATGAACGAGGGGTTGGAGTCATGAAAAACATTAGTTTACTAGGTGCAAGCGGATCAATCGGTACACAAACATTAGATGTGTTACGCTCGCACCCAGACCAATTCCGTCTCGTTGCTTTTTCTGTAGGGAAAAATGTTGATTATGCAGTAAAGGTAATTCAAGAATTTTCCCCGCAAATTGTCTCTGTGCAAAGAGAGGAAGATGTTTTAAAATTACAAGCTGTTTCTGGTAATACAAAAGTAGTATATGGTAGCGAAGGCTTATTAGAAGTAGCGCTGCACCCAGATACAGAAATTGTAGTGAATGCTGTTGTAGGTAGCGTAGGGTTGTTACCGACACTCCGCGCAATTGAGGCGAAAAAAACAATTGGAATTGCAAATAAAGAAACGTTAGTAACTGCAGGGCATCTTGTAATGGAAGCAGCACGAAAACATAATGTATCGTTACTTCCAGTAGACAGTGAACATTCAGCTATTTTTCAATGCTTGAATGGTGAAAATGAAAAAAGAATCTCTCGCTTAATTATAACTGCTTCAGGCGGAAGTTTTCGTGATAAAACGAGAGATGAATTGCATCAAGTGACCGTAGAAGATGCACTTCGTCATCCAAACTGGTCAATGGGTTCGAAAATTACAATTGATTCTGCTACAATGATGAATAAGGGGCTAGAAGTAATTGAAGCACACTGGCTTTTTGGTATCCCTTATGAGCAAATCGATGTTGTTCTACATAAAGAAAGTATTATTCATTCTATGGTTGAATTTGAAGATCGTAGTGTAATGGCACAGCTTGGCTCACCTGATATGCGAGTACCGATTCAATACGCGCTTACATATCCTGATAGATTGCCTCTTTCAGACACGAAACAGTTAAATTTATGGGAAATGGGAACATTGCATTTTGAGAAAATGAATCAAGAGCGTTTCCGTTGTCTACGTTTTGCGTATGAAGCTGGAAAGACAGGTGGAAGTATGCCGGCTGTAATGAACGCGGCAAATGAAGTAGCTGTTGAAGCTTTTTTACAAAAGAGAATTGGTTTCTTAACAGTGGAAGACCTCATTGAAAAAGCAATGCACCATCACACTGTCATTGCACGTCCGAGCTTAGAGGAAATTCAGGAAATTGACGCAGCCACAAGACGGTTTGTGATGGAACAAATTTAGCAAAGGTGGTTATGGAATTGAATACAGCGATTGCCTTTATATTAATTTTCGGTGCACTCGTATTTTTCCATGAGCTAGGGCATCTATATTTCGCAAAAAGAGCAGGTATTTTGTGCCGCGAGTTCGCGATTGGTTTTGGTCCGAAAATATTCTCATTTGAAAAGAATGAAACGGTGTATACGATTCGATTACTGCCCCTTGGTGGCTATGTAAGAATGGCTGGCGAGGATGCGGACACAGTTGAGTTAAAACCTGGAAAAAAGGTTGGACTTGTATTAAATGAAAAAGACGAAGTTGTGAAATTAGTTTTTGACGGACATGAAAAATATCCAAATGTTCGTGTCATTGAAGTCGAACAAGCTGATTTAGAGCATAATCTTACAATTTTGGGTTATGAAGAGTACGAGGAAGAGCTGCAAACATTCCGAGTAAATGAAAAAGCTCGTATCATTTCTGCGGGAGAAGAAATTCAAATCGCTCCGTACAATAGACAATTTGGCTCTAAAAAATTGGGCCAACGTGCTCTAACAATCTTTGCAGGTCCTGCAATGAACTTTATTCTAGCATTTGTTATTTTTGTGATTCTTGGATTTGTACAAGGAGTTCCTGTTGACAAACCAATGGTCGGAAAAGTAATGGAGAATAGTGCTGCAGAACAAGCTGGATTAAAAGAAAACGATACGATTCAAGCAATCAATGGGAAGAACACTAGTACATGGAAAGATGTTGTAACGATTGTACGTGAAAACCCAAATAAAGAAATTACGTTACATGTAAAGCGTGATAGTGAGCAATTTAATGTGAAAGTAACACCAACGCTTGATAAAGAAGGAAAAGACGAAGTTGGT
Source organism: Bacillus sp. 41-22 (assembly GCF_025809295.1). NCBI lineage: Bacteria > Bacillati > Bacillota > Bacilli > Caryophanales > Bacillaceae > Bacillus > Bacillus sp. 41-22. Next base: position 3,703,841 of record NZ_CP084035.1, on the reverse strand, counting down.
AGAATTGGTGTTTATTCTCCTGTAGAGAAAACAGTGATGGGTTCTATTAAATCAGGGTTTGAACAAACATACGAATGGACGAAACTAATTTTTGATTCTCTTGTGAAATTAGTAACGGGTCAATTTTCTATTAATGAGTTGTCAGGTCCAGTAGGAATTTATAATCTAACAGATCAAGTTGTAGATTATGGATTTACGCGTGTACTAAGTTTAGCGGCAGTTTTAAGTATTAACCTTGGTTTATTTAATTTATTACCAGTCCCAGCTTTAGACGGTGGACGTTTGTTCTTCTTCTTAATTGAAGCATTACGAGGAAAACCAATTGATCGTCAAAAAGAAGGAATGGTTCACTTTATTGGGTTTGCATTATTAATGTTGCTTATGTTAGTTGTAACATGGAATGACATCCGTAAGTTTTTCTTGTAAAATAAGAAGAAGTTTATAATGAAATAGAGCTCATAGAATAAAATCCCTCACCTAACTCGAGGTGAGGGGTTTTATTGCGTGTAAGAGTAAAATGAAGAGGTGCGAATAAATGAAACAAAGTATGGTATTCAGTCCTACATTACGTGAAGTTCCAGCAGATGCTGAAATTAAGAGTCATCAATTATTACTTCGCGCAGGGTTTATGCGTCAAAATGCTTCTGGTATTTATAGTTTTCTACCATTTGGTTTAAAAGTGTTACACAAAGTAGAACGTATTGTTCGTGAAGAAATGGAGCGCGCAGGGGCAGTAGAACTATTAATGCCAGCTATGCAAGCTTCTGAATTATGGCAAGAATCAGGTCGTTGGTATTCTTACGGATCAGAATTAATGCGTATGAAAGATCGTAATGCTCGCGAGTTTGCGCTAGGGGCAACTCATGAGGAAGTAATTACAGATCTTGTACGTGATGAAATTAAATCATACAAAAAACTACCATTAACATTATATCAAATTCAAACAAAATTCCGTGATGAGCAAAGACCACGTTTCGGTTTATTACGCGGAAGAGAATTTTTAATGAAAGATGCGTATTCTTTCCATGCAACACAAGAAAGTTTGGATGAAGTATATAGCGGTTTATACAAAGCGTATTCTAATATCTTTGCTCGTTGTGGTTTGAATTTCCGTGCAGTTATCGCTGATTCTGGAGCAATGGGTGGAAAAGATACACACGAATTTATGGTGTTATCTGATGTAGGTGAAGATACAATTGCGTATTCTGATACATCTGATTATGCGGCAAATATTGAAATGGCTCCTGTTGTTGCTACGTATACGAAGAGTGATGAAGCCGAAAAAGCACTTGAAAAAGTAGCAACTCCAGATCAAAAAGCTATTGAAGAAGTATCTGCATTCTTAAATATCGCAGCGGAAAAATGCATTAAATCTATGGTGTTTAAAGTAGATGCGAAATTAGTAGTAGTACTTGTTCGTGGCGATCATGAAGTCAATGATGTAAAAGTGAAGAATGTATACGGAGCTTCAGTCGTTGAGCTTGCTTCACATGAAGAAATAAAAGAGTTATTAAACTGTGAAGTGGGTTCTTTAGGACCGATTGGTGTTACAGGGGATATCGAAATTATCGCTGACCATGCTGTAGCATCAATTGTCAACGGATGTTCAGGAGCGAACGAAGAAGGATTCCATTATGTAAATGTAAATCCAGAACGTGACTTTAAAGTAAATCAATATACAGATTTACGCTTCATCCAAGAAGGAGACCAATCTCCAGATGGAAATGGAACAATTCTTTTCGCACGTGGAATTGAAGTTGGTCATGTATTCAAATTAGGAACCCGTTATAGTGAAGCAATGAACGCAACGTTCCTAGATGAAAACGGAAAAACAAAACCACTTATTATGGGTTGTTACGGTATCGGTGTATCTCGTACAGTGGCAGCAATTGCAGAGCAGTTTAATGATGAGAATGGTTTAGTTTGGCCAAAATCTGTTGCACCGTTCCATGTGCATGTAATTCCAGTAAATATGAAATCTGATGCACAACGTGAAATGGGTGGAAATATCTATAACTCATTACAAGAGCAAGGATACGAAGTATTACTAGATGATCGTGCAGAACGTGCAGGTGTTAAATTTGCAGATGCAGATTTATTCGGCCTTCCAGTTCGTGTTACAGTTGGTAAAAAAGCAGATGAAGGTATTGTAGAAGTGAAAGTACGTGCTACAGGCGAGTCTGAAGAAGTGAAAGTAGAAGAACTTCAAACATATATTGCTAATATTTTAAAATAAGAAGAGGTACCTCGTAATGAGGTACCTTCTCTTTCTTTGTAAACGTATTTTGTAAAAGAAGAAGGAAGAAATCTTTCTTTGTAGTACGTTTCAATTTATAATAGCAAATGGAAGGAGAGTGCTTATGTCATTAACAAATGAACAACAAGAGCGATTTCAAATTTTGCTCCAACAGTTGCAAATACCAGAAGACCTTATAAATCAATATTTACATGGCGGTGGTATTGAAAAGCTAGTTATTGATAAAGCGAATAAAAGTTGGCATTTTGACTTACAAGTGCCACGTATTTTGCCGACAGAATTATATGAGTTGCTAGAAACAAAGCTTAAGCAATCATTTTCTCATATTGCAAGAACAACATTTGCATTAGAAGCAGAGAATAAACAATTTACAGAAGAAGAAGTGAAGGCATATTGGCCGCTTTGTACAGAACGAATTACATTTTCACCTATGTTCGCGTACTTAAAGAAGCAACTTCCGCAGGTCAATGGCGTGAAGTTGCTATTAAATGTGAATAATGAGCTGGAATCTACTACTTTAAAGAAAAACGTTGCGAAACCAGTAGGTGATCAATACGAAGCTTTTGGATTCCCGCGTTTTCAGTTAGACACACATATAAAGCAAAATGCAGAAGAAATGCAAAAGTTTCGTGAGCAAACACAGGAAGAAGATCGTCAACGAGTTATACAGGCTATGGAAGAGATGGCTAAAAGGCAAGCTGAAGAAAGTGATGTTGTTCATGAAGGACCAGTTGTGCTTGGTTATCTTATTAAGCCAGATGAAGAGATTACGCCGCTGCGTGAAATTCAAGATGAAGAAAGAAGAAAAACCGTTCAAGGGTATGTTTTCCATGTAGAGACGAAAGAACTTCGTAGTGGACGTACATTATTAACTTTAAAGATAACTGACTATACGGACTCTATTATGATTAAGATGTTCTCACGTGATAAAGAAGATATCCCGATGTTACAATCCTTGAAAAAAGGAACTTGGGTAAAAGCGCGTGGTTCAGTTCAAAATGATACATTCGTGCGTGATTTAGTTATGATCGCAAATGATATAAATGAAATAACGGGACCTTCTCGTAAAGATAAAGCAAAAGAAGGGGAAAAAAGAGTAGAACTTCATCTTCATACTCCAATGAGTCAAATGGATGCTGTTACTTCTGTGTCTAAGCTCGTTGCCCAAGCCGGAAAATGGGGGCATGAGGCTATTGCAGTTACAGACCATGCTGTTGCACAGTCGTTCCCAGAAGCATATTCTGCTGGTAAAAAGGCTGGAGTTAAAGTTCTATATGGTGTAGAAGCAAATTTAGTTAATGATGGTGTGCCGATAGCATATAACGAAGCACATCGTCTACTTGCAGAAGAAACATATGTTGTCTTTGACGTTGAGACAACAGGGTTATCTGCTGTATATGATACAGTCATTGAGTTAGCTGCTGTAAAGGTAAAAGGTGGAGAAATTATTGATCGCTTTGAATCTTTCGCAAATCCTCATCAACCATTATCGGCGACGATTATTGAATTAACAGGTATTACAGATGATATGTTAACTGATGCACCAGAAGTGGACGAAGTGTTTAAAAAGTTTGAGGAATGGATGGGTGACCATACACTTGTTGCTCATAACGCAAGCTTCGATATGGGCTTTATTAACGTAGGTTTTAAAAAGGCTGGGATAGAAAAAACGAAAAATCCAGTTATTGATACGTTAGAACTTGCACGGTTCTTATTCCCAGAAATGAAAAATCATCGATTAAATACGATGTGTAAAAAGCTTGATATTGAATTAACGCAACATCACCGTGCGATTTATGATACAGAAGCAACGGGATATTTACTTGTGAAGATGTTAAAAGATGTGATTGAAAAGGGATTTGAATATCACGATCAACTAAACGATAGTATGGGACAAGGGGATGCGTATAAACGTGGGCGTCCAAGTCATCTGACGTTACTTGCCACATCAGATGTTGGGTTGAAAAACTTATATAAACTTGTTTCATATTCTCACTTGAATTACTTTTATCGTGTACCACGTGTACCACGATCACTATTAAAAAAATATCGCGAAGGCATTTTAGTAGGAACAGCTTGTGACAAAGGTGAAGTATTTGAAGCTATGATGCAAAAAGCGCCTGAAGAAGTAGAAGAAATTGCACAGTTTTACGATTACATTGAGGTTATGCCTCCAGAAGTGTTACGTCATTTAGTGGAACGTGAACTCGTTCGAGATGAAGGACAGTTAAAAACAATAATTTCTAACTTAGTAAAACTAGGTGAGACGTTAGATAAGCCAGTTGTTGCTACTGGGAATGTGCATTATTTAGATCCAGAGGACGCGATATATCGGAAAATTTTAGTCAGTTCGCAGGGAGGAGCTAATCCGTTAAATCGCCATTCATTACCGCCTGTACATTTCCGTACAACAAATGAAATGCTAGATTGTTTTTCATTCTTAGGTGAAGACAAAGCAAAAGAAATTGTTGTGACAAATACACACAAGATCGCGTCATTAATTGGTGATGTTCGTCCAGTAAAAGATGATTTATACACACCGAAAATTGAAGGTGCTGATGATGAAACACGTGATATGAGCTATATAATGGCAAGAAGTATCTATGGAGATGAACTACCGGAAATTGTAGAAGCTCGTTTGGAAAAAGAATTGAAAAGTATTATTGGACATGGATTCGCCGTTATTTATTTAATTTCACATAAGCTTGTGAAAAAATCGTTAGTGGACGGTTATCTAGTAGGTTCGCGTGGATCGGTAGGTTCATCATTTGTTGCAACGATGATGGAAATTACAGAAGTAAACCCATTACCACCGCACTATGTATGTCCAAAGTGTAAACAATCAGAGTTCTTTAATGACGGTTCTGTAGGTTCTGGTTTTGATTTACCAGATAAAGAATGCCCAACATGTAATGTTCCATATGTGAAAGATGGGCATGACATTCCTTTCGAAACGTTCCTTGGATTTAAAGGGGATAAGGTACCGGATATCGATTTGAATTTCTCCGGAGAATACCAACCACGCGCCCATAACTATACGAAATTACTGTTCGGTGAAGATTATGTATACCGCGCAGGAACAATTGGTACGGTTGCGGAAAAAACCGCTTATGGGTATGTGAAAGGTTATGCTAATGATCATAACTTAACAATTCGAAATGCAGAGATTGATCGCTTAGTTGCGGGATGTACAGGTGTAAAGCGTACGACCGGACAGCATCCAGGTGGTATTATCGTTGTACCAGATTACATGGATATTTTTGACTTTTCACCAATTCAGTTTCCGGCTGATTCAATAGGTGCTGAGTGGAGAACAACGCACTTTGACTTCCACTCAATTCATGATAATTTATTGAAACTTGATATATTAGGACACGATGATCCGACTGTTATTCGTATGCTTCAAGATTTAAGTGGTATTGACCCGAAAACAATCCCAACGGATGATCCAGAAGTAATGAAAATTTTCTCTGGTCCAGAGTCTTTAGGGGTAACGGAAGAACAAATTAACTGTAAAACAGGTACACTTGGTATACCAGAGTTTGGTACGAAATTCGTAAGACAAATGTTAGAAGAAACGAAACCAACGACGTTTTCAGAGCTTGTCCAAATTTCTGGACTGTCCCATGGTACAGATGTATGGTTAGGTAATGCGAATGAATTAATTTATAACGGTACGTGTACACTGAGTGAAGTTATCGGTTGTCGTGATGACATCATGGTATATTTAATTTATCAAGGCTTGGATCCATCATTAGCCTTCAAAATCATGGAGTCGGTGCGTAAAGGTAAAGGTGTACCAGAAGAATGGGAAGAGGAAATGAGAAATAACAATGTACCAGGTTGGTATATTGATTCATGTAAGAAGATTAAGTACATGTTCCCTAAAGCCCATGCGGCTGCTTACGTACTTATGGCTGTACGTATTGCATACTTTAAAGTACATTTCGCACTTTTATTCTATGCGGCATATTTTACAGTTCGTGCAGATGACTTTGATGTAGAGGCGATGGCGAAAGGTTCAGCATCCATACGTGTAAAAATTGATGAAATTGCACAAAAAGGATTGGATGCAGCACCGAAAGAGAAGAGTTTATTAACGGTACTAGAAATGACACTTGAAATGTGTGAGCGTGGTTATTCATTCCAAAAGGTTGATTTATACCGCTCGCATGCAACCGAATTTATAATTGATGGGGATACTTTAATTCCTCCATTTAATGCAGTTCCCGGTCTTGGTACAAACGCAGCTTTCAGTATTGTTGAAGCTCGTAAAAATGGTGATTTCTTATCAAAAGAAGACTTACAGCAGCGCAGTAAGGTTTCTAAAACGATTATTGAGTATTTAGATGGTCAAGGTTGTCTAGGAGATTTACCGGATCAAAACCAATTGTCACTGTTCTAATAGGTAGGAAAAATCTTTGCAAATCAACATTTGCTATGGTATACTATAAACCGAGATAACCATGTCATGTATATTTTGTGAAAAAGAGAGTGGGGAAACCCACTCTTTCGTGTTACTATCTACATTTTGCTTATGTAGATAGTAAAGATATTTCTGTCGTATATACATATTTTGTTACAAGTTTTACTTCTTAAATTTGGTAATACTAAGACAGATATTCCCTGCTTAACGGCAGGGGCTTTTGTTAGCTAACGAGAAAGAATAAGATAGACCGTCTTTATGAACGGGATCTTTTCTTGTAAATGGTACATGGCGGCAGGAAGGAGGCTGTTTATGGATAAGAAAGTCACAGAAATTGTAGAAGCATTTGCGCAGCCAATCGTTGAAGAGTTAAATCTTGAACTTGTAGATGTAGAGTATGTGCAAGAAGGACAAGACTGGTTCTTACGCGTATTCATCGATTCTGAAAAGGGAGTCGAAATTGAAGAATGCGGTGCGGTAAGTGAACGTTTAAGCGAAGCTTTAGATAAAGAGGATCCAATTCCTCATCTTTACTTTTTGGATGTATCATCTCCTGGAGCGGAACGTCCATTAAAGAAAGAGAAAGACTTCCAGCAAGCGGTAGGAAAACAAGTGGCAATTAAAACATATAAGCCGATTGATGGTGAGAAGATGTTTGAAGGAAAGCTACTTTCCTACGACGGTAATACAATTACACTACTATTAACAATTAAAACACGTAAAAAAGAAATCCAAATTCCAATGGATAAAGTTGCAAATGCGCGACTTGCTGTTACGTTTTAGTAAGAAGGGGGATCTTCATGAGCACTGAGTTGTTAGATGCTTTGCTCGTATTAGAGTCAGAAAAAGGTATTAGCAAAGATATTATTATTGATGCGATTGAAGCAGCATTAATCTCTGCTTATAAACGCAATTTTAACCAAGCACAAAACGTTCGTGTGAGCTTTAACCCAGAAGTGGGAACAATTCAAGTTTTAGCACGTAAGGACGTTGTAGATAATGTGTTTGATCCACGTCTTGAAATCTCTGTAGAAGAGGCAAGACAAATTAATCCAAACTACCAAGATGGTGACGTACTAGAAATTGAAGTAACGCCAAAAGATTTTGGTCGTATTGCAGCGCAAACTGCAAAACAAGTTGTAACACAACGAGTTCGTGAGGCGGAACGTGGTGTAATTTATTCAGAATTTAGTGATCGTGAAGAAGACATTATGGTTGGTATTGTACAGCGCCAAGATGCTCGTTTCATCTATGTAAGCTTAGGTAAAGTAGAAGCTTTATTACCTGTAAGTGAGCAAATGCCAAATGAGCAATATAAACCACATGATCGTATTCGCGTATTTATTACAAAAGTAGAAAAGACAACAAAAGGACCACAAATTTACGTATCACGTACACATCCTGGTCTTTTAAAACGTTTATTCGAAATGGAAGTTCCAGAAATTTATGATGGAACTGTAGAAATTCGCTCTGTAGCACGTGAAGCAGGCGACCGTTCTAAAATTTCTGTATATGCAGAGAATATCGATGTTGATCCAGTAGGTTCTTGTGTAGGACCGAAAGGACAACGTGTACAACGCGTTGTAGATGAACTAAAAGGTGAAAAGATTGACATCGTTCGCTGGTCGAATGACCCAGTTGAATATGTTGCAAATGCTTTAAGTCCATCACAGGTTGTTAAAGTACTTGTAGATGAAGCAGAGAAAGCAACAACTGTTGTTGTTCCAGACCACCAGCTTTCATTAGCGATTGGTAAGCGTGGACAAAATGCGCGTCTTGCAGCTAAATTAACAGGCTGGAAAATTGATATTAAAAGTGAGTCTGATGCGAAACAACTTGGTATTGTGACAGAAGAAGATAGCGTAATCGCATTCGGATTCGATTCAGCTGAAGACGAAATCGAATAGAGGTGATGAGTATGAGCAATCGAAAAGTTCCGTTACGAAAATGTATTGCGACGCAAGAGATGAAATCAAAACGAGAGCTAGTTCGCATTGTTCGTTCCAAAGAGGGCGAAGTGTCTATTGATTTATCAGGAAAAAAATCAGGACGAGGTGCATATTTATCAAAAGATAAAGAAAGCATTATTCAAGCCCAAAAGAAAAACATTTTGGAACATCATCTAAAAGCGAAAATCGACAGTTCTCTGTACGAAGAGCTTCTTGAGCTTGTTGAGAAGGAGTCGAAATAAGTGTCTGATTGGAAATCATTTTTAGGACTAGCAAACCGCGCTCGAAAAATTATTTCGGGTGAAGAACTCGTTTTAAAAGAAGTACGAAGTGGCAAAGCAAAGCTAGTATTGCTTTCTGAAGATGCGTCAGCGAACACTACAAAACGTATCATTGATAAAACCACGTACTACAACATACCAATGAGAAAAGTCGAAAATCGACAACAATTAGGGCATGCGATTGGGAGAGACGAGCGAGTCGTTGTAGCTGTTTTAGATGAAGGCTTTGCGAAAAAGCTACGTAGCATGCTCGATACAAATTACCGGGGGTGAAGGTATGAGTAAAATTCGAGTACATGAATATGCAAAAAAAAATAATATCTCAAGTAAAGATCTTATGACAAAACTAAAAGAGATGAATATCGAGGTTTCGAATCATATGACAATGTTAGAAGATGAAGTAGTAAACAAATTAGATAATCAATATAGCGCTGGAGCGGAAAAACCTTCTGTTGCAGATGAGTTTGAAGTAGAAGAGAAAGTTGTTCGCAGTAAAAAGAACAGCAATAAGAATAAGAAAAAAGGCAAAGCAAATGAAGATAAACGTCAAGATAACTTTGCTGGAAGACAACAAACACCAATAGTAGAAACACCAGATAAAATCACTTTCTCTGGAAGCCTTACAGTAGGTGACCTTGCTAAAAAGTTAAGCAAAGAGCCATCTGAAATTATTAAAAAGCTCTTCATGCTAGGAATTATGGCGACAATTAACCAAGACTTAGATAAAGATACAATTGAGTTAATTGCTACTGATTACGGTATTGAAGTAGAAGAAGAAGTAGTTGTAAGTGAAACTGAATTTGAAACATTCATCGATGAGCAAGATGATGAAGAAAACTTAAAAGAACGTCCAGCTGTTGTTACAATTATGGGACACGTTGACCATGGTAAAACAACATTGCTTGACTCTATCCGTAATTCAAAAGTAACTGCTGGCGAAGCTGGTGGAATTACTCAGCATATCGGTGCATACCAAGTTGATGTAAATGATAAGAAAATTACGTTCTTAGATACACCAGGTCACGCGGCATTTACAACAATGCGTGCTCGTGGTGCACAAGTAACAGATATTACAATTCTTGTTGTTGCAGCTGATGACGGTGTTATGCCACAAACAGTTGAAGCGATTAGCCATGCGAAAGCAGCTGGAGTACCAATTATTGTTGCTGTGAATAAAATGGATAAACCAGCGGCAAATCCTGATCGTGTAATGCAAGAATTAACAGAATATGAATTAGTTCCAGAAGCTTGGGGCGGAGACACGATTTTCGTACCAATTTCTGCGATTCAAGGCGAGGGAATTGACAACTTACTAGAAATGATCCTTCTTGTGAGTGAAGTAGAAGAATATAAAGCAAATCCAAATCGCTATGCAGCTGGTACTGTAATTGAAGCCCAGCTTGATAAAGGTAAAGGAACTATCGCGACATTACTTGTTCAAAATGGTACACTTCGAGTTGGAGATCCAATTGTTGTTGGAACATCATTCGGTCGTGTTCGTGCAATGGTAAGTGATATTGGTCGTCGTGTAAAAGTTGCTGGTCCATCAACTCCTGTTGAAATTACAGGTTTAAATGAAGTGCCACAAGCGGGAGATCGTTTCATGGCATTCGCTGATGAGAAGAAAGCTCGTCAAATCGGTGAATCACGTGCACAAGAAGCATTAGTTGCACAACGTGGTGAGAAATCTAAATTCAGCCTGGAAGATTTATTCCAACAAATCCAAGAGGGCGATGTAAAAGAAATTAACTTAATTGTGAAAGCAGACGTACAAGGTTCTGTAGAAGCAATGGCAGCATCACTTCGTAAAATTGATGTTGAAGGCGTAAAAGTGAAAATTATCCATACAGGCGTAGGTGCGATTACAGAATCTGATATTATTTTAGCTTCTGCATCTAATGCAATTGTAATTGGATTTAACGTACGCCCTGATGTGAATGCGAAGCGTACAGCTGAATTAGAGAAAGTTGATGTTCGTTTACACCGTATTATCTATAAAGTAATCGAAGAAATTGAATCAGCAATGCAAGGTATGCTGGATCCAGAATTCGAAGAAAAAGTAATCGGTCAAGCGGAAGTTCGTCAAACATTCAAAGTAACAAAAGTTGGAACAATCGCAGGTTGTTACGTAATAGACGGTAAAATTACACGTGATAGTGGCGTTCGTATTATCCGTGATGGCGTAGTAGTCTTCGAAGGAAAACTTGATACGTTAAAACGTTTCAAAGACGATGTAAAAGAAGTTGCACAAAACTATGAGTGTGGTATTACAATTGAGAGATATAATGATCTTAAAGAAGGGGACATCATTGAAGCATACGTTATGGAAGAAGTGAAGCGATGATTATCGCTTCACTCTCATTCGAGTGTATGATTTACGATGTGCATTCTTTAAAAGAGAAACGAGCAATTTTGCAACGTGTGTTAACTCGTGTGAAACAGCGCTATAATGTAGCTGTTTCTGAAGTTGGGCATCAAGATGTATGGCAACGTACAGAAATTGCAATTGTTTCCGTATCCTCAAATCGTGTTGTCTGTGAAAAAGAAATGAATCGTGTACTTGAGTATATCGATTCATTTCCTGAAATTGAACGTACGATAACACATTTGGAATGGTATTGAATGAGGTGAAGAGTTATGAAATTACGTGCGAACCGTGTGGGCGAGCAAATGAAAAAAGAATTAGGCGACATTATCAGTCGTAAAATTAAAGACCCACGTATTGGATTTGTTACAGTAACAGATGTACAAGTGAGTGGAGATTTACAAATTGCTAAAGTATACATTTCTGTTTTAGGTGACGAAGAACAGAAAGAAAATACATTAAAAGGTTTAGCGAAGGCAAAAGGCTTTATTCGTTCAGAAATTGGCCAACGTATTCGTCTTCGTAAAACACCAGAAATTACCTTTGAGTTTGATGAGTCTATCGGATATGGTCATCGAATTGATACACTTTTACATGAAATTAATAAAGACGGTAAACGTGAAGAATAATGGATAGACATTTGTCTATCCATTTTTTCAATGTAAAATAAGTTTTGCATAATTGCAATTACTACAAAAGAATAATGATGAGGTGAGTATATGGAAGGTGTAGTATTATTACATAAGCCAAAGGGAATGACATCACATGATTGTGTGTTCAAATTAAGAAAGATATTGCGTGAGAAACGAATTGGTCATACAGGGACACTGGATCCAGATGTAACAGGAGTATTACCTATTTGCGTTGGGCGTGCAACAAAAATTGCGCAATTTTTAACAAGTGAAACAAAAACATACGAAGGTGAAGTGACATTAGGATTTTCAACAACAACAGAAGATGCTTCTGGTGAAGTTGTGGAGAAACAAGATGTAAATCGTGTCATTACACGTAAAGAAGTAGAAGAGGTACTAGCGGAATTAACAGGGACAATTGAACAAATGCCGCCGATGTTCTCAGCTGTAAAAGTTAACGGAAAAAAACTATACGAATATGCAAGGGCAGGACAAGAAGTTGAACGTCCAGTTCGTACAATTACAATTCATGAATTTGTATTACTTGATGAACGTGAAGTTTTTGAAGGGGAAAATATTTCATTTCGTTTCCGTGTAACGTGTAGTAAAGGAACATATGTAAGAACACTAGCAGTAATGATAGGTGAAAAACTTGGATTTCCATCACATATGTCTCACCTTGTAAGAACAGCATCTGGTGAATTTTTACTAGAAGATTGCATATCATTTGAAGAAATTGAAGAAAACGTGCAAAATGGAACAGTAGAGTCTATTTTCATCTCAATTGATGAGGCGCTAAGTAAGTTTCCAAAAATGGTTGTAGATGAAAAGCAAGCTGAAAAAATAAAGAACGGTATGTTCTTAAACAATGAATTAGAAACAGCAGCACCATTTATTACAGTATTTGATAAAAATGATCGTTGCTTAGCAATTTATGAGCATCACCCAAAACACCCTGGAATGCTAAAGCCAATGAAAGTACTTGTGAATAATCAAGAACTAAAGCTATAATGAATTATTGGAAGGATTATTACAGAAAAAGGTGAATTCAAGCGTGAAACTTATTCATTTAACTCATCCACATGAACAAAATAAAATAGAATTACCACCTACTGTAATGGCATTAGGATATTTTGATGGCATTCATTTAGGACATCAACGTGTGATTCGAACAGCGAAAAAAATAGCGGATGAAAGAGGATGTAAAAGTGCTGTCATGACGTTCCATCCACACCCATCTGTTGTATTAGGAAAAAAAGAAGCGCATGTGGAGTATATTACACCGATGCGCCTTAAAGAAGAAATCATCGCAAGTTTAGGGATTGATATCTTATATGTGGTGAAATTCGATGAGCCATTTGCTGGATTATTACCACAGCAGTTTGTCGATGAGTATATTATTGGTTTAAATGTAAAGCATGTAGTAGCAGGCTTTGATTATTCATATGGACGTTTAGGAAAAGGGAAGATGGAGACTTTACCATTTCATGCAAGAGGGGAGTTTACACAGACCGTGATCGAAAAAGTTGAATATCAAGAAGAAAAAGTAAGTTCTACTTCATTACGAAAGTTAATTCGAAACGGTGAAATGGAACAAATTCCATCTATTTTAGGGAGAGCTTACACGGTAGAAGGAACAGTTGTACACGGTGATAAGCGTGGACGTCAAATTGGTTTCCCAACTGCAAATGTAGGTTTAAGTGATGAATATTTGTTGCCACCTGTAGGTGTATATGCGGTAAGATTGAAGGTTCATGATGAATGGCATGATGGTGTATGTAATATCGGATATAAACCAACTTTCAAAGAGAATGAGCGTCAATTATCTATTGAAGTGCATCTATTTGAATTTAATAAAGACATATACGATCAAAGTGTTACAGTGGAATGGCACATGCGTATAAGAGAAGAAAAAAAGTTTAATGGAATTGATGAGTTAGTTGCTCAAATCGCTCAAGATAAAAAGGTTGCCCAAGAATATTTTGCGAGCGTAAAGAATATACTTGCTTTTTCAAATGAAAAGTAGTATTCTATGTTATGTACTTTATGACAACCATTACTTGGCATTGCGACTCACCGATGCTTGCTAGGTAACTGGGGGTTTAATTATTAGGAGGTGAAATAGGATGGCTTTAACACAAGAGCGTAAAAATGAAATCATTGCACAATTTAGAACTCATGAGACTGATACTGGTTCTCCAGAGGTTCAAATTGCTGTCCTAACGGAGCAAATTAACACTCTAAACGAGCACTTACGTACTCACAAGAAGGATCATCATTCACGTCGTGGTCTATTAAAGATGGTTGGTAAACGTCGTAACTTACTTACTTACCTTCGTAATAGCGATATCACACGTTACCGTGAATTAATCACAAAGCTTGGCTTACGTCGATAGTCAAAGAAGCGGGAATATTCCCGCTTTTTTGTTAGGTAAAAATATATCTTCTACTCTTTATAGCTTACTTAATTTTCGGCAATACTAGAGGAAAGAATATTGTGATATACTATCCATTTACATAGAAGAATTGAATATTTTAAATTGAGAGGGGTACTTAAATGAGTCAGGAAAAGCAAGTCTTCTCGATAGATTTAGCTGGTCGTCAGCTAACAATTGAAACAAGTCAGCTTGCAAAACAAGCAAACGGAGCAGTATTAGTAAGATACGGCGACACAGCAGTTCTATCTACAGCAACTGCATCAAAAGAGCCAAAAAATGTAGATTTCTTCCCGCTTACAGTAAACTATGAAGAGCGTTTATATGCAGTTGGAAAAATCCCAGGCGGTTTTATTAAGCGCGAAGGCCGTCCAAGTGAAAAAGCAATTTTAGCAAGTCGTTTAATTGACCGTCCAATCCGTCCACTTTTCGCAGATGGTTTCCGTAATGAAGTACAAGTTGTCAGCATCGTAATGAGTGTTGATCAAGACTGTTCTTCTGAAATGGCAGCTATGCTTGGTTCTTCATTAGCATTATCTATTTCAGATATTCCATTTGAAGGTCCAATCGCAGGTGCGACAGTTGGTCGTATTAATGGCGAGTTCGTTATTAATCCAACAGTAGAACAGCAAGAACAAAGTGATATGCACCTTGTTGTAGCTGGTACGAAAGATGCAATTAACATGGTTGAAGCAGGAGCGGATCAAGTACCTGAAGAAACAATGTTAGAAGCAATTATGTTTGGACACGATGAAATTAAACGTCTAATTGCATTCCAAGAAGAGATTGTACAAGCTGTCGGTAAAGAGAAAACAGCAGTGAAACTTTATGAAGTGGATGCTGATTTGAACCAAGCTGTACGTGAAATGGCTGAGACAGATATGCATTCTGCAATTCAAGTGCACGAAAAACATGCACGTGAAGATGCAATTAGCGTAGTGAAAAAGCGTGTAATTGAGCATTACGAAGCTGAGGAAGCTGATGCTGATACATTAGGACAAGTAAGTGAGATTTTATATAAAATTGTAAAAGAAGAAGTACGTCGTCTTATTACAGTTGAAAAAATCCGCCCAGATGGTCGTAAAGGTGACGAAATTCGTCCTTTAGCATCAGAGGTTGGCATTTTATCTCGTACACATGGTTCTGGTCTATTCACACGTGGACAAACGCAAGCATTAAGTATTTGTACATTAGGTGCATTAGGCGATGTGCAAATTTTAGATGGTCTAGGTGTAGAAGAGTCAAAACGCTTTATGCACCATTATAATTTCCCTTCATTTAGTGTTGGTGAAACAAGACCAATGCGTGGACCAGGTCGTCGTGAAATTGGTCACGGAGCACTAGGAGAACGTGCTCTTGAACCTGTACTTCCATCTGAAAAGGATTTCCCATATACAGTTCGTCTTGTATCTGAAGTATTAGAGTCAAATGGTTCTACTTCACAAGCGAGTATTTGCGGTAGTACATTAGCGATGATGGATGCGGGTGTACCACTTAAAGCACCAGTTGCTGGTATTGCAATGGGTCTAGTGAAATCTGGTGAGCATTATACAATTTTAACAGATATTCAAGGAATGGAAGACCATTTAGGTGATATGGACTTTAAAGTAGCAGGTACTGCAAAAGGTGTAACTGCACTACAAATGGACATTAAAATCGATGGTTTATCTCGTGAGATTTTAGAAGAAGCATTACAACAAGCGAAAGTTGGTCGTATGCACATTCTAAATCACATGTTATCTGTTATCGCTGAACCTCGCATTGAGTTATCTGCGTATGCTCCGAAGATTATTACAATGGCAATTAACCCAGATAAAATTCGTGATGTTATTGGACCAAGTGGTAAACAGATCAATAAAATCATTGAAGAAACTGGCGTTAAAATTGACATCGAGCAAGATGGTACAGTATTCATTTCATCAATTAATCAAGAGATGAATGAAAAAGCGAAGAAAATTATCGAAGATATCGTTCGCGAAGTACAAGTAGGCGAAATCTACTTAGGAAAAGTTAAACGCGTTGAAAAATTCGGTGCGTTCGTTGAATTATTTAGCGGTAAAGATGGACTTGTTCACATTTCTGAACTTGCACTTGAGCGTGTAGGTAAGGTAGAAGACGTTGTGAAAATCGGTGATGAGATTTCAGTTAAAGTTATCGAGATTGACAAACAAGGTCGTGTAAACTTATCTAGAAAAGTATTGCTAAAAGAAGAGCAAGAAAAAGAAGCAGCTAAAGAAGAAGCAGCTAAAGAAGAAAACGCACAAGAGCAACAATAAGTGAAAGCCAGTATAGCTGGCTTTTTTTGTTATGTAAAAAATGTGATTCATTTAGATTTTTATGTGAGTATAGGTATAGTTTTCATCATAACGCTCAAATTAACAAAGATAAGAAGAAAATGGTTTCTTTTTTATAGTTAATGGGAGGGTTTATATGAAAGCTCGTATATTAGCGTACATATTTATATTTTCTTTATATATGGGTTGTGGCTCTTATTCCGTTTTTGCGCAGGATAACTTGTATGAAGAGATTCAAAAGCATGTAAAACAGTACGAGATTATGCCGCAAAATGCGATGATTGATAAGATTTGGAAGGCGACGCCTGGGTATAATGGAAAACAAGTGGATATAGAAGCGTCCTATAATAATATGAAGAAAATCAAGAAGTTTGATCAAAAACAACTTGAATTTAAGGAAGTATCACCGAGTGTTCACTTAGAAGATTTACCACCAGCTCCCATTTATCGAGGACATCCAAATAAAAAGATGGTGGGATTAACAATTAATGTGGCCTGGGGTAATGAGTATTTGCCACGTATATTAGAGATATTGAAAAAACATGATGTGAAGGCGACTTTCTTTTTAGAAGGACGCTGGGTGAAAGAAAACTTACGATTTGCCAAAATGATTGTCGATGCAAATCAAGAAGTAGGAAATCATTCTTACACACACCCTAATATGAAAACGCTGTCTACAGATGAAATACGAGATCAATTACAAAAAACGAATCGAATGATAGAAGCAGCTACAAATCAGAAAGTGAGATGGTTTGCTCCGCCAAGTGGAAGCTTTCGGGATGAGGTAGTAAAAATAGCGGATGATTTCCAAATGGGGACGATTATGTGGACTGTAGATACAATTGATTGGAAGCGGCCAGAACCGGGTGTGCTATTGCAGAGAGTAATGCGAAAAATACATCCAGGTGCTATTGTGCTAATGCATCCTACTTCATCTACAACAGAAGCGCTAGATACTATGATTAAAAATTTAAAGGAACAAGGATATAAAGTGGGGAATATTACAGAATTACTAGATGAAAAACGTGTGGATTAAATACATTTGCATGACATTCATCTCTAAACTTGTTATCATTAAATAATAGCAATTATTTAGAGAAACTGGCATTAGGAGGAAAGTTTTTGATTAAAAAATATACGTGTAAAAATGGTGTAAGAATTGTTATGGAGAATATACCAACTGTACGCTCGGTTGCGATTGGTATATGGATCCACGCAGGTTCAAGAAATGAAAATGAAAAAAATAATGGGGTTTCGCACTTTTTGGAACATATGTTCTTTAAAGGGACAGAAACGCGAAGTGCAAGAGAGATTGCAGAATCATTTGATAGCATTGGTGGACAAGTAAATGCTTTTACTTCAAAAGAATATACATGTTACTATGCGAAAGTGCTAGATGAGCATGCTAAATATGCATTAGATGTTTTAGCAGATATGTTCTTTAATTCAACATTTGATGAGGAAGAACTGAAAAAAGAGAAGAATGTTGTATGTGAAGAAATAAAAATGTACGAAGATGCGCCAGATGATATTGTGCATGATATGTTAACGAAAGCAACATATGAAACGCATCCGCTTGGATATCCTATTTTAGGAACAGAAGAAACGCTTGAAACATTTACAGGTGATACGTTACGTCAATATATGAAAGATCATTACACACCTGAAAATGTTGTTGTATCAATTGCAGGGAATATTGATGAAGCATTTTTACAAACTGTAGAGCAATATTTCGGTAGTTACGAAGGGACAACAAATCGTGAACAAGTACATAGCCCAATTTTCCATTTCAATAAAGTAGCACGTAAGAAGGAAACAGAACAAGCTCATTTATGTTTAGGATATAAAGGCTTGCAAATGGGACACGAAGATATTTATAATTTAATTGTATTAAATAATGTTTTAGGCGGTAGTATGAGTAGCCGTTTATTCCAAGAAGTACGTGAGCAACGTGGATTGGCGTACTCAGTATTCTCTTATCACTCTTCTTATGAAGATACAGGAATGTTAACACTTTACGGTGGAACAGGTAGTAAACAATTAGATACACTGTATGAAACAATGCAAGAAACGTTAAATACGTTGAAAAATACAGGTATTACAGAAAAAGAGCTTGTTAATAGTAAAGAACAATTAAAAGGAAACTTAATGTTAAGTTTAGAAAGTACGAATAGTCGTATGAGCCGTAATGGTAAAAACGAATTGCTTCTTCGTAAACATCGTTCTCTTGATGAGATTATTGAAAGTGTAAACACTGTAACAAAGCAAAATGTAGACGAGTTAATTCGCAATATGTTTACCGATGAATTCTCTGCGGCACTTATTAGTCCAGATGGAAAACTGCCAAAAGGAATGAAACTTTAATCGATCTTGTAATTCATTCGCTTTCGGAAATAACCGTATCTCTTTTATATGAGATACGGTTATTTTTTTTATATATGCAGAATAGGTACTTATTATAGGATAACCTTCATAAAAAGTAGGATAGGGGGAGATTTAATGCGTTTAAGTGAATTAAGTGGCAAAGAGATTGTGGATTTAGAAAGAGCAGAAAAAATGGGAGTTTTAGGTCATGCAGATTTAGAAATTGATGAGAGAGATGGAAAAATACAAGCGCTTATTATACCTGCTGGGAAATGGGGAGGTTTTAAAAGAGAACAGCAAGAAGTGAGAGTAGAATGGAGCAAAATAAAGAAGGTTGGAAATGATATGATACTTTGCGATCTTACGAACCATTCAAGATCATAGTGAAAGATGACCATTTTGGTTGTCTTTTTTTTATCTTTATATAAAGAAGATAAATCACGTGTGCTTTTTGTTTTTCAATCACCTCAAACTCGTACATTACATATGATGTGGAGGAAAAAGAAAAAGTAGGCATTTTTCTTATAAATGAAAGAAAAAGAAGGTGAATTAGGGAATGTTGACTGAGATGCATATTGCTGTCATAGGAGGAGATGCACGGCAGCTAGAAGTAATTCGCAAGCTAGTCGAACTGGACGCGAAACTTTCATTAATAGGGTTTGAACAGTTAGATCATGGCTTCACAGGGGCAGCAAAGGAAAGTATACAAGATTTAAATTTCACTTCTTTAGATGCAATTATTTTGCCGGTTGCAGGGACGAATGCCAGAGGAGAAGTAGATACTATTTTTTCAAATGAGAAAGTTTCCATAACGAAAGAACAAATTGAAAAGACACCAGAAAACTTCACTATATATTCAGGTATTGGTACACCTTACTTGGAAAATCTCGTAGCTACTACAAATCGCAAACTTGTAAAATTATTTGATCGTGATGATGTTGCAATCTATAACTCTATTCCGACCGTAGAAGGTACACTAATGATGGTTATTCAACATACTGATTACACAATTCATGGATCAAATGTAATGGTTTTAGGATTTGGTAGAACTGGTATGAGTGTTGCAAGAGCCTTTCAATCATTAGGAGCACATGTCAAAGTTGGAGCGAGACGTTCGGAACATATTGCTCGTATTACAGAAATGATGTTTTCTCCTTTTCATATGCAAGACATAGAGAAAGAAGTAGGTAATATCGATATTGTTATTAATACAATTCCGCATCTCGTTGTGACAGCGAATGTTATTTCAAAAATGCCAGCTCATACGCTAGTTATTGATTTAGCTTCTAAGCCAGGTGGCACGGACTTTCGCTATGCGGAGAAGCGTGGAGTGAAGGCATTATTAGCACCTGGTCTTCCTGGGATTGTTGCACCGAAAACAGCAGGACAAATATTAGCGAATGTTCTTTCTCAGTTATTAATAGCGGATGCAATCGCAAAGGAGGATGATGAGAAATGAGTTTGAAGGGAAAACGAATTGGTTTCGGATTTACAGGGTCACATTGTACGTATGAAGAAGTTATGCCACATTTAGAGAAGTTAATTGCAGAAGGTGCAGAAGTACGTCCCGTTGTTTCTTATACTGTCCAATCAACAAATACTAGATTTGGCGAAGGGGAAGAATGGATTAAAAAGATCGAAGAAATAACCGGTTTTAAGGCAATTAATTCAATCGTTGGCGCAGAGCCACTAGGACCGAAAATTCCACTAGATTGCATGGTGATCGCACCACTAACAGGGAATTCGATGAGTAAATTTGCAAATGCAATGACAGACTCTCCAGTATTAATGGCAGCAAAAGCGACGCTTAGAAATGGGAAGCCTGTTGTGTTAGCTGTTTCGACGAATGATGCATTGGGGCTTAATGGAGTAAATCTAATTACACCAACAAGGTGACGACAAAGCGCGAATGCTTATATGTCGCCATCTTGAGGGAGCTTAGGGTAAAGCACAAGTTCGAAATCATCAAGCCTTTGCCATTTTTCTTTCTTATAAACAGCCTTTTCTAAAACTGATTTTAGGAGGCTGTTTTTCTTTTTTGGATCATCTGTTTTGGAGTACAGATCAAGAACATGCTCCACTTGAGGAATTGTATCTTTCTTCACTTTCTCCTTTTTTATTTCTGTTTTAATTTCTTTCTTTAAGTTTTCCATCGTTGAGGTGATTTCATTAATGCGATCAGAAACTACATTCGAACGTTCTAAAAACATATCGACAGTATAAACGCCACGCTCTAATAAATCATGCAAATTATTTTTTTGTTTTTGGACATCCACTAATTCTTTTTCAAGCTTTCGTAATGCAACTTCATTCATTTGAATAACTTGTGTTTCTTTCAATTTGTCATCTTGCTTATGTTTTTCAAAATCAGCTTTATAATTGACATACCATTCTTTTAAAGCCTCGAGTAATCGTTTTTCAATTAACTCAGTATAGCTTGATTTGTTTTCGCAGCCACGGTGTTTACAATCCATAGCTTCTTTTCTATTTTTCGGATAACGTTGGACCATACTGTAACCACATTTACCGCATTTAATAATACCAGCAAGTGGATTTTTAATTCCATTTGTATTGTAAGGAACATGATACCTTGAATTTAATTTATCTTGTACTTGTTCAAACAGACTTTCTGAGATAATTGGTTCATGTTTTCCATCAGCGATAATCCAATCTGATTTATCTTGCCTTGCACAACTACGCTTTACAGCATCAGGACGTTTCACTTCTTTTCGTTTTTGCCACGTTACTTTTCCGATGTATACATTGTTTTTTAATATATCTAAGATACTGTAGGGGTTCCATTCATTTCCTAACTTACTTTTGTAGCCAAGATCATTTAACTTGCTTCTGATTGCGTTAGCGCCCATATCCTCATTTGCATACCAATCAAATATCATTCTTACGACAGAAGCTTCTTCTGAATTAATCGTTAACGTACGCTCTCGCTTATTTAAACGGTGGATATCATAACCATAAGGCGCATGGGTACCGAGGTAATTACCAGCCTCTACACTTGCGATACGGCCGCGTTGCATACGGCGTGTAATAATCTTTAACTCCTTACGTGCCATAAACGCTTCAAATTCGCTGTATTCTTCGTCCCACTCATCATTAAGGTCATAAGTCTTCCTTGGTGTCATAATCTTCGTATTCGAGCGTTTAAACGTCTCTAAAATGATTCCTTGCTCTTTCATACCACCACGACCTAAACGGTCCATATCCATGCAAAGAACAGCATCATATTTGTTATCTTCAATTTCTTCAAGTAGCGCCAACATTTCAGGGCGTTTCACTAAGCTCTCACCAGAAACAATTTCCTCACGGACAGCTAAAATATTTAAGTTCATTTCCTTGGCAATTTTCAGCAGGGTAGAGCGGTGCTTTGCTAAAGTTTCGCCTTCACCGCGTGCTTCGGCTTCGAGGTCGGCACGTGATTTACGTAGGTAGATTGCGGTTTTCATAGGAATTCCTCCTCTTATTAATAACCATTATATAAAATTAATTCGAATAAATTATAAAAAATGTTAGAAGTATTTTACATAAAATAAGCTAAATGCTATGTATATTTTTTATTATGTAATTAAGCATATTTGCGGAAAAATAGTTTGTAGATGAGCAGCTAACAATTGATTTTCATAATGTAATAAGCGCTGTTTTGCCAGATGAAACGAAACATTGAAAGTTTTTGCGATGAAGTGTATTGATTCTTTTTGTGTTTCAGGAAAGTCTAATGTCCTTAACATAAAAGTCGGAATACAAAAATGTAGCATGAAATTCTTAGCTTTTGTTTCTTGATAATCTAAAAATAATTTTGACATATATAGTTGATTTCCTACATGGAATAGAACATGACAAAGTTCATGGCCAAAATCTTCCCATTGATAATAAGATGCATTTCGATTATCAATAATAATACTCGGTAAATCACCTCTATAAATAGCACGACTTCCCAGTGGGACAGAATGTAGCCAAATATTTAGCTTTTGAGCAATCAATGTCATATCAAGTTGTTCTGGAACAAAGATAGATAAGGAATGCAAAAGGTTCTCAATATAGTCTTCGATTTGTGTTGTGTAGTAGGGCTGTGTTTTATGCATATCATTTCACTCCATTGCTCAAATTACAAACGTATGTTCTTATTTTACTGTAAAAAGAAAAGCCCGTGAAGGGGCTTTTCTAAAAGTTGTTATTTACTTGAGTTATGCTTCAGCTTAAGAAGCACATAAATCATTTGTTTTTGATTTTGTAAGGTAACTATCTAAGATTTTTCTGGAGAATATTGTATGAACTTCATAAGAAGTCACTAGTTTCCAAGTAATAAGTAAGTCGTCCTTATAAGTTAGTTCATCAACCGTTTTAGTTAGGCAATCTACATAGCCAGTTGTAACATGGACAATTAAACATCCATCTGAGTTTGTTTGGAAAGATGTATCTAATATTTTTCCGCCTTTTTGTATATTGCTAGCTATTAAATCAAGGTAATGCATACCTTTGTAGATAAGGTTCCTTTCTGTATCACATTGTATCATTTTGGATTCCTCCCAATACTATTTTTCACCGTATTGATTTAAATAATAATCTATTTTTTCTAAGAAACGTTTTTTGGCAGCTGCAAAATCTTCTGGTAAGTATGAGCTAAAATGTTTTTTTGTTGTACTATATAACCCTTGTTTAAAGTTCCTTACAATATATCCTATATTATTTATAGGATCATTATCAATAGTATTTTCTGCATCATACAACTCAAAACCTTCTTTTTCTAGAACGGACGTTCTGAAAAAGTCATCTAATTTTGAATGCATCCATTTTGTGAAATCTTTACGGATTGTTTCAGCTAACACTAACCTTTGGTATTCATCAAAAGTTTTGTTATGCTGATCTTGGTTTTTGGTTTCTAAATTGCTAATAAGAAGTTCAGCTTCATCTTTATCAATTAAACCTTCGCGTTCCATAGTAGTAACTTGGTCAATTTTTCTTTGCATGATTTGTTGTTCTTCACTAATCAAGCTATATGTAGCATGTTTAAATTGCTCATATCCATTTGTTGTGAAAGCATCTTGCTTTCCTAATCCTTTAGGTGAGTATGCGCTAACAGACCCTATGTTTACAAGACCTGGATTCGGATCCAAATCAGCAGAAGGAATTTTTTCAAGAACAGGTTCTTTTTCTACAAAGCCTAATTCATCAAAAGCAAAAGCCATTTGCTGTGAAATATCTTCAGCCTGTTTTTTTAATGTTTGTCCATATTCTTCTTGAGTTTTGTAGTAATACCATAATTTTTCCAGACCGAGCTCTTGATGATATACTACATTACAGAAATTGTTTACATCATGTTGATCTTGACTATATATTTTTCTTAATCCACGTCCTATAGCTTGAGCATAAGGGGAAAGAGTTTTAAATGGTCTGAAGATGGAAATTACAGAGATATTAGGATTATCATAACCCTCTCCTAACATTTGGATATTTACCATGACATCATATTGGCCGTTTGCAAAATCGTTTAATCGTATTTCAATTTGTTCTGGCGATAATCGACTACTGACATAAGTACACGAAAGACCACAATCTTCAAACCATTTTGTAACTAATTGTGCATGGTCATCATTACATGTAATTGCTAAAACTTGATGATTCGGGTAGCTTTTTCGTTTTAATTCCAAAATTTCCTTTGTGTGATTGATTACTTGTTTAGAACATATTTCATCCATGGCTATTGTTCTATTAATCCAATCATTTCCTAGGATTTTTTTTGCTTCTTCTAATGAATAATCTTTTCCACTTTCTGGGTCATGAAAATTTAATTCCCCAGGAATCCCTTCTGCTTTTACAACATTTTTTAATAACCCATCTTCTATTGCCTCTGCTAATGTATATTCGAAAATCGGATCATATTCATGGGTAGAAATCTTTAAGTTATCACTGCGGAACGGTGTCGCGGTTAATTTAATGATTTTAGAAGCATTAAAATAATCTAAGGTGTTTTGCCACATATCTGCTGCAACATGGTGAGCTTCATCAATGATAATCATGTCAAAGAAGTCACGATCTACTAATTCTTTTAAATTAACTTCTTCACTGCTACCAACAATCTTATGGATATTTGTAATTACAATATCTGAGAGATCTAGCTTTCTTAAAACTTGTTGTTTAGATTCTTCGTCTTTACTATTAAATCCTTGGTATAAGTAGCTTTTTGGAAATTTACTTCGATCTAGTATAACCTTTCGCTTATACCAAAATGTATTTTCAGGATTTGTAATCGAGTCAAATTCTTTAAATACCGTTTTTCGAACGATCCGTCCTGGAGTAACCACTAAAACTCTTCCTTTGCTTAAACCAAAAGGAAGCATAGCCATGACACCTGTTTTTCCGGAACCGGTAGGCATAATAATTAGACTTTCTCTATATTTAAAGTCTTGGAATTCTTCATAGTGTGAAATAGCTGCTTGATAAGCATCAATTTGAGGTGAGTATAGATAGGGATTACCTTGAATTAATGGTTTTGTTGTTTGGAAAATGCTCATTTACTTCATCCTTTCTTTTATAAACACATAAGATAGTTTATATTTTAAATTTACAAACTATTTTTCTTGTAAATTAGGCCTTATCGAAAAAATAAAGAAGATAGTAAGAGTTGCCCAAATATATGAATTAAAGGGGTAATTAACCAGCAATATATAAATAAAAACACGCAATATAGCGTGCGATTATTCATTATAAATTGCATTTAAATTAACATTGTTTATCCCCAGATTTACGATTTTTCTCCTTACTTTTAATAAACTCCCAAAACTGTTTAAGCTCTTCTTGTTTATCAGGAGAAGCGTCTTTGATGTCTTTAAACCAAAGGCCTAAATCTGGATCTGTTAAAGGGTTATAGGTATCAGTGTCTCTGGACGTAGTTTTAGCAACATTTCTGCCTAAAAGATAGTCAGTTGAAACCTCAAAGAAATCTGCAAACTTATTTAGCGTGTCATAATCAGGTTTTCTGTTTCCATTTTCATAACCTGATATTGTTGACTCAGCCAGATTTAATTTTTGACCTAACTCTTTCATAGTTAGGTTATTTGTCTTTCTTAATTTTCGTAAATTCTCTCCAATCATAGGAATCCTCCTATTCAACTTCTGAGTTTAATTATACTTTGCAAAGTGCAAAATTTGAAATGAATTGACAATAACTTTGCAAAACGCGTTGACACTTTGCGCATTGCGTAGTATATTTTGGTTAATAACACAAAATGCAAAGTTTTAGGTGGTGATAAAGAATTGAGTGGGCCAAAAGAAATACGCATGAAATTGGGAATTAGTATTGAAGAAGCTGCAAAGAAACTCGGTATTTCAGGTGGCTATTTATCGCAAATTGAAAACGGACAGCGGCAGATTAGTACAGAGAGAGCGGATCAAATTGCAAAGTTATATGAGAAGAAAAAAGAAGATATTTTTTTACCTACGCGCTATTCAGTTTGCAAAGTTTTGAAATGATAAATGGTGCAAGGGTTTGAATGGTAATGAAGATCTATGTCTGAATAATGAAAGAAGGTGAAAAAATGTCAACAATTCAAATGGCAGTACCAGTAGATCCACAGCATAAACATATAAAAAGCCCTTCAAGAGGTGACACCATGAGCCAACAAGAAGAATATGCAGCGACTTATGAATTTGGAAAAACGAAAGTCCGTGTTGTGGCTCCTGAACCAAAATCGCAAAAGGATATTGATAAAATCCTTCAAGCATATTACAAGGCTGGTTGGGCCATCATCAAAGAAATGCAAGTGAAAGAAAATATTGAGGAATAGTTCCTCTCTTTTTACATGAATAATAGACAAGTTACGCATGTACTACATTTATTATAATCATTTGAAAACTAAATATGGAGGCGAACAGATATGGGAACAAGCATATACTGCAATTCAGCAATAGGGGAATTATTACAGAATGCTAGAGAATGTTGTGATAATGTTCAGCTGAAAACGAAGAAAGGGTTATCTAAGTACCTTGGTATTACACATGAACGCTTAACTCGTATTGAATCTGGACTTTCTAAACCAGAATTTGAGCTTGCGATGGATTGGTGTCATGCAACAGGAGCAAAGTTGAATCAACAAGCGATTAAACATATTTATGGTGTTGGTTTACCACCTACAGATCCACGTTTAACTCAAGATGTGAATTTACAATTGATGAACTACATTAAACAAGCAGAAGAGGGGATTTTAGCAGCGAAGGAAATCATGAACTTACAAGTTGCAACAAGGTCATGGAAGCTTGATGAAAAAAAGAGACATGAATACGCAGTTCATGCAAAAGAAATCTTCGATACAATCCAAGCTACTCAATGTGTAGTACAAGCTCTTGAGCAAGTTCATTTTGGCATTATGGAACAAATACAAAGAAGCTGGTTGCAAAAGGCTATGGCGGAGAACGTTATTATTCAATCGGTGGATAGCTTAATGACTTTAACAAAAGTTTTATAAAGGAGGAAATGTAAATGACAGTAGATTACAAGAATCCAAGCTTAAGAGAATATAAGGAACTAATTCGTTATGATGCAAAGTTAACTGGTGAAATAAAAATAGCTAAAACATTTGGTGATGATAAAAAGTCAGGAGAATTACAACAAGAGAAAAAGTTAGTGGGAATTCGAATCAAAATTATTGAGGCATCATTTACTTTAAAACATAAGTGGGCAAAAGAAAAAGCTACCGCCTAGACAACAGTAGCTCGCAATAAATTCTACAAAGTAATTATACCATTTTATTCATTATTTGGACAAGCCACTGTGCTTGTCGTTATGACCAGAAAGGGATTATTGTTCCTCCCTTACCTCTACAAAACTCCTTTCTGGTTGTAACGATGCATACAGCATCAAATTAAATAGAAAGGAGATGTAATTCATGACATATAAAAACGATTCTCTTCATGATCTAGTTCTTCCAGGAGATTTTTCATTTGCAAATAAACTTCATAACTGTATGGTGGCATGTATTCATAACATGTTTACTGCAAATTCAGCTGAAGAATCAAATTACTGGGAAGAAGAACTGGAACGATGTATGAAAGAATTTAAAATGCTTCGTGATACAAAAGAGGAACATGAGGCATCGATGAGTTATCGTGTAGTGATTAAAGATTTAAGAGCAAGAGGAGTTAACGCTTCATTGGTAACACGTAGAAAATAAAAAAGTCTATCACTTGGCAGAGTGATAGATAAATGGTCTTGCAAAGATCTTAGGATTAATTATATCAAATTAGCATTCGTATAACAACGGAGTGTGCCGCATGCTTTTAGACAAATCATCACATAGAGTGTTGCTGAATCCTAAAGTGTTTCAACAAGCAACATCAGAGCAACACCTAATTTACTTAGTAAAACAATATCTCAAAACAGGATATAAGAATTATCGCTTATTACGTGTAGAAGACGGATTTGCGATATGTAAACGGGAGGATGAATAATATGGCAGTTTATAGACCAGTACACGTTTCATTTTGGCAGGATTCATTTGTTTTAGATCTTACACCGGAGGAGAAGTATTTCTACTTATATTTGATGACAAACAGTAAGACGTCTCAATCAGGAATCTATGAGCTTCCACTTCGTATTATTGAAACCGATACAGGATATAACCGTGAAACTGTTATGAAGCTACTAGAACGTTTTGCTGAGTACGGAAAAATTAATTACAACCAAAAAACAAAAGAGTTGTTCTTAATCAACTGGTTGAAATTCAATCCGATTAAAAATGTAAACATTGAAAAGTGTGTTTTAAAAGAGATTCAATCTGTGAAGGACCAAGATTTTTTAGCTGATTTCTATGAAACATGTTTGCAATTAGAACGTGAACAAGATTTCAAAATCCCTCGTATTAAGGAGTATTTATCAGTCCGTTTGGAGGGGCTTATAAGGGGCTTCCAAGACCCTAGCAAGGAAGAAGAAAAAGAAAAAGAAGAAGAAAAAGAAGAAGAAAAAGAAGAAGAAAAAGAAAAAGAACAACAACAAGAAGAACGCGCAAGCGCGGAAGAAGTTGTTGAGGTTAATCCGATTTCTTTTTACGAACAAAACTTCGGACTGATTACACCTTTTATTGCAGATGGTATTCATGCATGGATAGATGATTTAAATGCAGAGCTTGTTGTAAAAGCTATGGAAATCGCTTTAGAGAAAAATACAAGAAACATGAATTACGTAAATACGATTTTAAGAGATTGGCATCTTAAGGGATTGAAAACAATAATGGACGTTGAGGCAGCTGATAAAGCATTTCGTACTCAGCGATTAACAAAAGCGCAGCAACAGACACAAGCACCTTATCAACAAAAAGGCTTATCGGAATCTACTAAAAACGTAATACAGCAGCAAGAATCATGGGAACAAAACATTCCAACGGATGAAGAACTTGCAGCGCTTAATCAAAAAAGTGGGTGGATGGTTCAATGAGTAACGATATGATTCGTAACACAGAAGCTGAACAAAGTGTTTTAGGTAGCATTATCCAAGAAGGCGATTTAATTAAAGATTGCCAGCTGAAGGCAAAACAGTTTTCTTTACCAACACACCAAGTGATTTTTAAAGCGATGAGAGAGTTAGAGGATGCTGAGGTTCCAATAGACCTTATCGCTCTCATGGGGAAATTCGATGAAAGCTTTATGAATCAGATTGGCGGAATTGAATTCTTTGTAAACCTGACAGAAGTTGTAACAACAACTAAAAACTTCTCGTATCATGAAGGTTTAGTGATTGAAGCTTGGAAGATGCGACATGCTCAAGAGGTTGCTGGTAATTTATATAATCGTCTTCAGCATGAAAGAGATATGAGCGCTATTAGTACATCGATTGATGAATTAAGCGCCATTGAGGAGACGGGTTATTCAGATGAATTTAACCTAAAGGAAACCCTAGTTGATCTGTATAAGAACATGCAAATTGATGTAGGGGATTTAACCGGTATACCAACTGGTTATGACGACTTAAACAGAATGACCGCAGGATTGCAAGAAGGTGATTTAATTATTATCGGTGCCCGCCCTTCGATGGGGAAAACAGCATTTGTATTAAACATTGCATTCCATGCAGCAAGCGCTCATACAGCAACAGGGGTCTTTTCTCTAGAGATGGGCGAAGAACAGTTACTTAAGCGTATGATCTCAAGTACTGGAAATATAGATGCTACGAAATTAAAGAACCCTAAAAAGCTATGTAATTTAAAGGATTGGGAAAAGATTAGTCAGGCTATGGGCTTGATAAATGATTTACCATTAGAAATTTACGATAAAGCAAATGTAACGATGCAAGAGATTTACGCAAAGACTAGGAAATTAAAGCGTAAGTATCCTGATAAAAAGGTGCTAGTCGCAATTGATTACTTGCAGCTTATTGTAGGTGATTCGAAGCATAGAGGAAACCGCATGCAGGAGATTGGGGAGATTAGTCGCAAGTTGAAACTTATGGCAAGAGAGCTAAATGTATGCGTGGTTGCATTATCACAGTTAAGCCGAGCTGTTGAAAGCAGACAGGATAAACGCCCATTACTATCAGATTTACGTGAGAATGGTCAAATTGAGCAAGATGCGGACTTGATCGCATTCTTATATCGTGAAGATTATTACGACCGTGAAACAGAAAATAAAAACATAACGGAAATCATTTTAGCGAAACAGAGAAATGGTCCAGTTGGTGTTGGTGAATTAGCATTCATTAAAGAATTTAGTAAGTTTGTAAATTTAGAGCGGAAGTTCAATCACCAACAGGAGGCTTAATCATGTTGTTACGTCAGGAAGTAGAGCGTAGAAAACTAGCGATCATTCGTAAATTATTGGGATTAGGATTAGCTGAAATTAACGGACAAACATTAGATCAACTAACGTTAACGCAGCTTGAAGGAATCTTAATTGCAAGCTTGCAGGTATTGGAGGGAAAGAACAATGCCAAAGCAATTAACAATTTTTGACGTGGAACCAGTTGTATCATTTGATCCTAAGAAAGCTCATATTCACCGTTTGAATTCAAAATTACGGTATGCAGATGTGGTTGTACAAATACCACGTCATGCCAAAGCGATTGATGAATTAAAACCTACGACAGCGCCAGATGATCGTCACGAATTATTTGAGGATTATACAATTGGGATTTGGCGTTATAAGCGAGTGGAGGAAAAACAGTTTGATTGGGAAGAAGCTGAAGAGATATGTAAGCGAGCAAGGGATAGCAAAGAGCCGATTCCAATACGGCTTCATTTATCTCTTGAACAATCATTTGTTCCAGAAAATGTTGTGCGATATTTGTAGACAAACAAAAAAGCCGAGATTGCTCCCGACTTGCTTCGACAAAGTAATTATAACATATGGGAGTGATCTTGGTGGGAATTAGAAAAGAAAATCTTGTAGAAATGACAGCTGAAATAGATTTGAAAATAAACGGAATATATGTTGTTAAAAATGGTCAGGTCCAACTAATAGAACCACCCCAAGGTGGATTTGGTGAACAATCATTTGTATATCAAAGTGGAAAAGTAATTCGTATGGAAGAAAGAAAAACACAGTTACTTTAATCAAATTTGAATTTTGTACAAATATGCAGAGGGGATGGGGATAATCATATAAATAAAAACTCAACTCTCAAAAGGGTGAGAGTTGAGTCTGTGGATGAAATTACTGAGTTCTTGGGATGGTGAACACCAGCACATAAATAATAGCATGAGTATTCAGAAAAAACATTGAGTAAATGTTTCCGATTTTTCAAATTATAGTTAATTGGTTTTTATTAAACAAAAGCGTTAATTGAAAACAAAAAAAGAGCGTACAAATGAGTAGGCTCTTAGAAAGATAGGTTTTATGAGTATTGAATTACCATATACTTTATGTTTCTTTTGCATAATCGTGTAATCAAAATTGAATAAAAAGAGCACATGTTTAAATGTGCTCTGCTCCTTAAAAAGGTGACAGCTCACAAGGCCCAATTTGTAAGCTGAATACATGTGCAGCCGATATTAATATATGTATTTTTTCATGAAGGGTGAAAAGAGAGCACCTTTTCAAAGTGCTCTTTGTAAGGAGATTCCTATAAGTGAAGAGCTTCCATATCAATAATATATGCTTGTCTTATCTAAAGGTGAAAACTTTTATAAGAATGTTATTTCATAGTAAAAAATCTAAGAGCACGTAGATAACAATGCTCTTAGATTAGAAAGGTAGATTCCTATGCCTGGAGGGTCTCCATACAATAACATATGCTTGTCCGATTTAAATGTGAAAAAATTTAACAAAATAGTTATTTGAAACGAAAATATGTACTGAAAAAGAGCACCTTAAAAGGTGCTCAATGACTAATTTTGAGTTGATCATGATTATTGTATGTATGTTTCTAATATATGTGCAGTTTTATATAAAACCCTTATTTAAAGAAAAGGAGCGCTTTTTAAGGCGCTCTATGACCAAGATTTATATATAAAGGTGACTGTGATTATTTTATGTATGCTTCAAATTTATGTGTAGTTTTTAAATGAAATCTTTATTTTAATGTAAAAAGCCCTAGAGGGGACTAGGACTTTTTACATAATAAATCTTTCTGTTTTTAAAAGGACTTAATGAAGATAACACATGAATGTTTCAAAAATGTAACAAAAAAGTGAACAAAATAGTTATTTGAATTAAAAAGAGCACCATTAGAGTGTGTGGTGCTCTTGGGTCAAGAACTATAACGTAGATTAAAGAAAGAATAATGTATACCAAAAAGACAGTAATGTAAGCCATCCGATTGTAAGGGCTATGTATTTTAAAATTTTCATGGTTACTCCTTTTAGATATAGAGTGCACCATGCTGGATAATTTAATTAATTTTTTAACAAAATCCTTATTTTTTATTAAAAACCGCCCTTGTATTTTGGGGTCACAAGGGCAGAAGATATTATGGGTTTGCAAAGGGGAATTTGTAAATCCTTATAAAATGTAACATGTATATAAGCCTAAAGTGGTTACGAAAAAGTAACAAAATCGTTATTTGAAAGGGAGATTGAAAATGTCCTTAGTGGGGAATTTGAAAGAAGCTCAAGAAACTGCTTTTATGGCAATAAATACAATTAAAAAGCTACAAAGAAGAATAAGTGAACTTGAGTTAGAAAACGATCAACTGAAAGGCGTAAATAAGTTTTCTTAATAAAAATTGCATTGTGTAGAAATGAGGAAACTAAAAAAGAGCACCATGTACAAGTGCTCTTCAAGGTAGGAGGTAACTCTATGAGCTGTGTCTAGGTTAGAAGTATATGGTGTGAGAAAGAAATAAGAACAAAATTTTATAATCAGACTAATAAAAAAGAGCAGCTAGCAAAAGCTAACTGCTTAGCCCCAGGGAAGGGAGAGGAGCGATTTGTTAGGTCTAAGGTTGAAATAAGGGTTTTAGATATTAAGACCTAAATATAGTATGGATTTCAATTTAAAAGTTATGCATATAAACTGCATTCGTGCAAAAAAAATGGTTAACAAACAAAGCAGCTAGCTAATTAAGCTAACTGCAATGTTCTCTAAAGGATATGTGATTCGGCACAATTTCATGGGGAAACTATTACGGCTGTTAGCATACCTATAGTATCTACAATTTGTGGGAATTAATTCTTGGATTTTATAATAAAGGACCAATAAAAATAAGATGGCAGACAGTTGGTAAGTGAACTGCCTGCCAAATGAATGAACAGCTTTGATTTGGAAAGATTGAGCTACATCTGTAATAGCTCATGAGTAGTATAGGTAGAAACTTAAAAGTTTATTCAATGTGTAAAGTGAACTAAACAAAAACCTTACTTTGCATAAACAAGTAGCTAGCTTAATAAGCTAACTACTTGTTTTACAAAAGAAAATTAGGCCCTACAAGTAAATGATATGTAACTTTTAGTTACAGCTATAGTATAAGCAGAATTAAAAATATTATGTGGGAGTGAAAATGAGTTTAATAACAATCTCATTTTGTAAAGTTCAAATGCATCCAAAAGGAGAATAACCGAAGGATGCATTTGAACAGTAAATTTGTTATTAGAAATTTTGGTCATGTATACACATAACCAATGTTTAGTATGGGTTTAAATATAACAAAGTATGCAAAAGAGCAGCTAGCAAAAGCTAACTGCTCCATTACCAAAAGGGTTCAAGCTACAATCACTGTTAAGAAAGTAGCTTACAGATAGTATGTACAGAATTGTGATGATTATTCAGATAAATAAAAAGAGCACCTTCGAACAGTGCTCTTTCATGAAGGTTATGCGGAAATAAAATGACGAGCTCACCTAGTAGAAAGGATGGCACAAAATAATATATGAACTTTTATCTAATGGGTGACAGTGAAATAAAAAGAGCAGCTAGCAAAAGCTAACTGCTCCCTACAAGGAGGTACAAAGACAACTACTTTAAATGGGTTCTGGCTAACAGCCTATCTACATTATTGACGGGAAATTGAGTTTTATTCAGGAGGTAGATGTATTTAATGAAAGAATATAGCCCACCATATTCCGAATAATGCAATCCACCCGATTGTAAGGGCTATATATTTTAGAAATTTCATAATTACTCCTTCAAGGACATTGGATTGTTTATAATATTCGCGGAATATTGAGTTTTATTTGTGAAGAATTACTTTTAACTTAATGCATAGCCCACGATCAAAGTTAGTGTTAAAAAAAATGACAATGACAATGTTAGTAGGACTGTTGCTATGCTTCTAAGCATCGCGATCCAATTATCTACTTTAGAGAATCCTTTCATACCAGCAAAAAAGGTTGCCAGTGTTAAAACTAGTAAAAAAAATAAAGGGTGGATAGGTAGTGAATTCATAATAAACATTTTCGTTTCAGATGAGGCTATCGAACCAATCTCAAGATATAAGAGGAATAAACCAATGCAAATAAAAGAAAAAATAAAGGACCATAGATTGATGTTATGTTTCATTGCTTTCTCCTATGTTATTAAAATATTTCCATTTAATTTTAATGGAAAATAAAATAAAAAGAAAACCAGAAAAGCTATTGTTCGACGTGCGAAATCCTTTGAAAAATATAGAGTTAAAAATGCCTGGAGAAACATTTTTGTACAGGCTGGTATCTTAAAGTGAAAAGAAACTGAATATAGTCCGGCTAGAAAACTAGAGGACACCAATTTTTAGAGCAGCAAAATGGCTGTTTTAGGAATAGGTGTCCTTTTTATTTTGAAAAGGGAGATGGGGAGAATGAAAGTACTAAAGGATCAATTGCGTGAATGGAAAAAGCAATCAAATCAAGTGAAAAAGAAAAAGAAGAAAAAATCAAAAGAGAAGCTAAGCACTCGTGACATTGAAAATTTAATGGGGGTTCATGGACCACGTTATGAACGTAGACGTGGAGCTTTAAGACAAAAGTAATTTAAAAATAAAAAGGAGTGGTCTTACATGACTAAACAATTATCTTTCTTACCAAAAATCGATAGAACGGCAACGCAAGAGGAATTAGAAGGCGTGTTGGAAAGTGTACGTATACATAGACAATTTGGGATGATGCGTAAAGAAATGAAAGTCACTCCTTCTTATGAAATACGTGAGCACGGTCCTACACATGCAGTTGGTAAGCCGTTAGAAAATGTTGCTATAGCAAATATTCAACAAAGTAAACGAGAAGAATGGCTTGAAAGGATGTCATTACGTATTAATCAGTTTCTAAATCGATTAGGAAACGGACGTGCAGGAAGTATTCAAAGGGATATTATTTGTAAACGTTATTTAGAAGAAGAGGATATGTGTGATTACATGGTTTATAACGAAATCGGAATGTCAGAGCGTACTTATCGACGTTGGAAGTCTAAAGCGTTTTATAAACTTGCTTTTGCACTTGGATTAGAAGTTTACGAGACAGAAGAGACTGGAGGTAATGAATAATGAATTTTGTTCAGCCGATACGTAATCAAGAGCAAATACAACAAATTAAGGAACATCTAAAGGAAAAAAGTGAACGTAATTATATTTTGTTTGTAATGGGAATTAATACAGGTTTACGTATAAGTGATATTTTAAAACTAAAGGTTGGAGATTTAAATGGTAGTCACATCTCAATGCGTGAAATGAAGACAGGTAAGCAGAAGCGTATACAGATTACAGCAGCACTAAAGAGAGAACTTCGATGGTTCAATGAAAATAGAGAAGATGATGAGTATCTATTGAAAAGTAGACAGGGGAAGAATCGTCCAATTGGCCGCAGTATGGCATACAAGATATTAAGTGGAGCCGCAGCAGAGTTTGGATTAGACGAGATAGGGACGCATACCTTGAGAAAGACGTACGGGTATCACATGTACATGCAAACCAAAAACATAGCATTACTTATGGAGATATTCAATCACTCGTCAGAGAAGGTCACGTTACGTTATATAGGTGTAAATCAAGATGCAATGGATAAAGCAATGAGTAGATTTAAAATCTAAGCATTGTTTTTTCTTTTTAATCTATACAGTTACGCATAATTTTCTAACTGTGTAACTCAAAAGAGAAAGTGTTATAAAACTATGAATAACAAGGGTTGTGGCGTTTGGCTCAGTTACACAGAATATAAGATATGGGTAAGTGAAGAAAAGGCATAAAAAAGGAGCGTAGTTCGTCAAACAGATGTAATGCTCTATTACTTTTAAGTTAAGAAATTCATTGCTTCCGATTAATTGCATCTGTTTTTTGTGATTGTTGTGATTTGAACCATAATATTGCCATAAATCTTTTTTTACTTATAAACTTGCCAGAAGTTTTAATATAAAGCATAAAGTTGCCGTGTTTTTTATTAATGTAGCTTGATGGGCAGGTGGTGCAACCCTAATAGATTTGGGACCTCTCTTTGTATCACTATCCTTTAATTATCATATACATATAAGGTATTAAAATTAAATTTAAAAGGAGAAATATGTTATATGACAAAATTGGAGGAACTAGAAAAAGATTTTAATCAAATGAAACTAGATTTAAAAGCTATACAACATGATATGAAAAATTTAGAAACAAGAATACTAGTAGCTGAAAAGGATGTTTTAACTATTAATAAACAATTAGATAAAATTAGTGCAAATACTACATGGATTTTACGATTAATCATAAGCGGATTGTTAACAGGAGTACTTGGTGTAGTAGCAAGAGCCCTGTTATAGGAAAAAAGGATGTTGGTCAATCAAAACGGATTTAGCGAAGCAAAGAGATTATTTGATTAACTAGCGTGGGAGCCCTTCAAGGATTGAGGGGCTCAAAGGGTACACTCTTTACTGTGGATGTGGTTTACATATATTTTGACAGTCATAGAAATTACCTCCTGTTCTTAACAAGCAATAGGTGAAACAGTCTTGGACAGTATAGGCAAACATTGAGGTTATAGGCGGATTGCCACAAACCGAAAGAACCATAAGCCTGCCCAAGCGGCAAAATTATGGTTCAAATCACAATTGTTATTGATTTTAAAAAAATAAATATCTTTTAAAATTAAATGCAATGTTCTACATTAACGTGTTTCTGGATCTTTGTCTTTTTTTCTAAGACCAAATAATCCTACTAGTCCCAATAAACCAAGCCAAGCCCAATTATTATTTTTATTATGATTAGCATTTAAATCATTTGTCGTATTTACATTTCGAGTTCTCACATCATTATTAACTCTATTCATGTTATTGTCATTAACTCTATTCATATTATTGTCATTAACTCGAGTTGTAATGTTATTATTGTTAACTCTATTCGTATTATATCCATCGTATTCAGCATGGACGCTTGTACCAAAAACCATAATAGTTAGTAATAGGGCACCTAAAATAGATGAAAGTTTTTTCTTCATGGTTTTCCCTCCTTTCGTATTTAGTAATGTCTCCAGTTCCTTTAGACAATATTCGGTTGGAAATATATATAACCATTTGAATTGAAATTGTGATAAACATCTTTAATTTTTATTATTAAAAGTACTTATAATAATGGATTAAGTTAATTGAAATTTATTTATTTTTTATAAGAATAAATTTTTGGTAACAGTACATTCTATGAGAGGTAATTACTATATTTGGGTAAGGTGTTCCTTATGAGTTATAAGAACTTATTTTCTTTAATCCAGAACATGGTTGGGAAAATTTTTTCTATAGTAAGTATTGTTGCTAAAAGTCTAATTTCTTTAAGGAGGAATATTTTTATGGGTATTTTAAGTGGAAATCCACAAAATGAACCAATGCACTACGGAGAAGTCTTTGGGATTTGGAGTTATCTTGCAGCGGCACAAGGTGCAATTGCTGGATATCAAGTTCTTATTAACCACACAGGAGACGAGGATTTAAAGAAATTTTTAGAAAACCTTGTAGAGAATGATATCCAATCAGAAGTTGAAGAATTAAAAAATATATTAAAATTAAATGGTGTTGCATTACCACCAGCACCTCCAGAAAGACCAGTTGCATCTATTGAAACGATTCCTCCTGGAGCTCGCATTAATGATGCAGAAATTGCTGCAAAAGTTTCTATGGATCTTGCTGCTG
Source organism: Bacillus sp. 41-22 (assembly GCF_025809295.1). NCBI lineage: Bacteria > Bacillati > Bacillota > Bacilli > Caryophanales > Bacillaceae > Bacillus > Bacillus sp. 41-22. The sequence continues at coordinate 3,665,338 of NZ_CP084035.1, read as the reverse complement.
GGTTAGTAGCATGTAGCCAAGCTATGGGTCAATCTCTTCGAGAAGATGTAGGAATGATGTTTGGTCAATTTCATATGAAAAAAGCACAAGCTGGAGCTATATTACTTCGTCTGAATAAGAAAAAAGGTTGGATTATTCCGCCTCCATTACATGTTCTACAATCAGATCAAGCATAATACCTAAATAAACATTCAATCTATTCTTTATGGCTGTTGCAGTGAGGTAGTCTAGGAAAATAAATGTTGTTAGCGAATTAAAATAAGTGGCAGAGTTGTGACCGCTTTTTGGCAGTAAATGTGCCGGCTATTTTGCAATTACCGTGTTATATTTGTATTGTGAGTAATGGCGGAAAACACAACTCATAAAGATTCCTTTATATTTTGTCTAAACGACTCATAATGATGGCATATAAAATCCGTAACCAGCAGATGGTAGTGATTGAATGTTACCGTTATTAGGGAGAGCTTTTGCTCTTCTTCCAGCTACTTAATAATGTTGGTGAAGATAAAAGTAACAACATTAGGTGGTTGGAAGAAGAATAAAACTTCATTTACCGTAATTAAAATACAAATCAATAATTGATATAAAAGCATCCATTCGGGTGCTTTTTATTTTGGAGGATGAAAGATGGATCTAACTAAATTAACCAAACAAGAACAATCAGTTGTGATTGGTACATTCATTTCCATATTGGGTGAGCAAATAGTGAATGGGAATATTAATCCTGGGAAGTTAGAGAAGGTAAGTGTAATTCATAATGAGCTACACGATAACACAACACCAAAACAAAGAAGAGAAGCAATGATTAGTTTGCTCGATAAAACAATGAATGAGTTCTTAGTAACGGATGAATGATGAAGGAATACAAAACCAAACAACAGAAGCGTAAGTTCTATGACAGTGGTGAGTGGAAGAGTATACGAGAACAAGTCAAGAAGCGTGACAACTATGAATGCCAAGAGTGTAAGCGCAAAGGTCATGTTCGTGTGGACACCAATGAGTACAGTGAGAGTGCCAAGCGTAAGAAGATACAACTCGTTGTCCATCATATAAAAGAACTAGAACATCATCCAGCACTTGCATTAGAAATAGATAATCTAGAAACAGTCTGTGTGGATTGCCACAATAAAGAACACGGTAGAACATTCAAAAAGAAACAAAATAAATGGGAACATGATGAAAAGTGGTAAAAATGATTCGAAAATCCCCCCCCTTAAAATATTTCAACGATTTTTCGTCTTAGGGGCACCGGAGGAGGGGGTTAACTGTCAGGTTTTTTTCGAAATTACGCACGTAAGGGGGGGTGGGTAGATGGCTGTTAGTATTGTGAGGTTAAAAGAACAGCTCATGAATAGTATTGATATTGCAGATTTAGTCGAAGTTGAAAAGGTAGAAAGATACATTGATCTGGTCAAGGCATTTAGAAAAATAAATAAAACCATTAATAAAGAAGGCGAGTCCGTAACAGTAAAAAACGGTTCTCAAGTTTTTGTTAAAGCCCACCCTCTTATAGGTGAGAGGAATAAAATTAACAGTTCTTTAATTGCGTTAGGCAGAGATATAAAGTTTGTTGTTAAGGCTAACATTCCTAATGCGGGTTATAGTGAAAGTGATCTAACATGATTAGGCAAAAGTACATTAATGAATATATTGAACTTTATCGAAGTGGAAAAGTAAAGTTCAATAAAGAAAGAGAATTGTTAATTGAATATCTAGAAAAATATGTTTTGAACAGAGACGATTTATATTTTGATGATGAAATGATCGAGAAGTGTATCCGCTTTGGTGAGAAGTGGTACTTTCCATTACAATCTTTTCAGAAATTCTTAATAGCATTCGTCTTTTTATTTTACAAGAAAAATGGTCGCGTATTTTATCGTAAATTCTTATGGATGCTTGGACGTGGTGGCGGTAAAAACGGATTAATATCAGTCATCATTCACTTTTTAATTAGTGAAATGCATGGTATTCCGGAGTATAACATTTCCGTTGTTGCAAACAGTGAAGAACAAGCGAAAACAAGTCCTGATGAAGTTCATAAATGCGTTAAACGGAATGAAATATTGCAACGAGCATTTAAAACAACATTAACTCAAACTGTTTCTAAAGCTACAGGAAGTGTATTGAAGTTTAGGACATCAAACGGAGATACAAAAGATGGTTTGCGTGATGGCGCGGTTGTATTTGATGAAATACATCAATATGAAAGTAATAAAGATGTGCGAGTCCATATCAGTGGTTTAGGGAAAAAGAAAAACCCACGCGAATTTTATATTGGTACAGATGGATATGTACGTGATGGTTTCTTAGATAAGCAAAAAGAAAAAGCAATGAAGGTTTTAAACGGTGAAGCCCGTCCAAACGCTATCTTTCCATTCATTTGTAAATTGAATGATGAAAAAGAAGTTGATGATCCAGACGATTGGGAAATGGCAAACCCTATGTTATCGCAGCCTTTAAGTGAGTATGCCGAAGGATTGCTTGAAACAATCAAGGAAGAATACGAAGATTTAGAAGATGATCCAAGTAACCGAGAAGAGTTCATGACGAAGCGTATGAACTTACCAGTTACAAACTTAGAGCGTTCCGTTGCAAAGTGGTCAGAAATTCTTGCTACAAATCGTCCATTCCCTAATTTATATGCTCAAGAGTGTATAGGTGCATTAGACTTTGCGAGTATTAGAGATTTTGCAGCATGTGGCCTTTTATTTAGACAAAATGGTGAGTACATTTTTAAAACGCATTCCTTTGTCCGAAAGGAATTTGTAGATATCTATTATGGATATTCTAAAAAAGCAGGTGAATTTAAAAAACAAAAATTTGCTCCAATAAAAGAATGGGAAGAACAAGGGCTACTAACGGTTGTGGATGAACCGACTATTAATCCTCAACACATTGTTGATTGGTTTGTAGAAATGCGCGAACAATACGGAGTTAAAAAGATTATAGCTGATAATTTCCGTATGGAAGCAATAAGGCCTTTATTAGTTGCGGAAGGGTTTGAAATAGAAGTTATACGAAATCCAAAAGCAATTCATAGTTTACTAGCTCCACGTATTGAAATGGCATTTGCAAATAAACAAATTATTTTCGATGATAACCCTTTAATGCGTTGGTACACACAAAACGTATTGGTTGTTATCAAAGGTGATGGAAACAAAATATACGAGAAAAAAGAGCCAGTACGTAGAAAAACAGATGGATTCCAATGTTTTGTTCATGCTCTTTATCGAGCGGATGAGATACAAGAGGCAACCGACTTTATACTAAGCGATATTAAATTCTAATAAAGGGGGTGATAACCATTGGATGGTTAGGTTCAGTATTCAAAAGAAATAAAGAGCTAGAATTTATGGTCGATCTAGATTTGATTGCTGATACAGCAAACAGGGTTCATATGAAACGATTAGCAATCGATACATGCGTATCATTTTTAGGAAGAACGATTAGTCAATCTGAATTTAGAGTAAGAAACGGTAAAGCTTTTGAGAAGAATGAGCTTTATTATCGATTAAACGTTAGACCGAATAAGAATATGACCGCAAGCACATTTTGGGAAAGGTATATTCGTAAACTTATTTATGATAATGAATGCTTAGTTATACAAGCAGATGATGGTGATTTACTTATTGCCGATGGATTTCAACATAATGAATATGCTGTATATGAAGATACTTTTACCGATGTAATAGTAAAAGATTACACTTTTAAGAGAAGTTTTAAGCAAAGTGAAGTTATTCATTTAAAGTATCGAAATGATAAATTATCTCCACTTATTGATGGATTATTTGCAGATTATGGGGACTTATTTAGTAGGATATTAAACTCTCAAAAACGTAAAAATCAAGTTCGTGGCACAGTTGATATGGAGATGACTGGTTCAAAAACAGAAGAGAACATAGCGAAGTTACAAAAGTTTATAGACGATGTGTATCAGGCATTTGGTAATAAAGATATTGCTATTGTTCCACAACAAAAGGGTATTAATTATAACGAAATATATAATGGTGTTGCGAATGGGCCCAGTGTGGAAGAAATCAACAAAGTAACCAGTGGTTTTTTAAATCAAGTAGCAATGGCTATCGGTATTCCAACAGCTTTATTATATGGGGAAATGGCTGATGTAGAGAAGCAAACGAAAAATTACATACTTTTCACAGTAAGGCCATTATTAAAAAAGCTATCTGATGAAGCAAATGTTAAATTCTTTGAAATGAATGAATATCTTTCAGGACAAAAGATTGAAGTTAAGGCTGTTTCTTACCAAAGTATATTTGACCTTGCAACAAGTATTGATAAGCTCATTTCTTCAAGCGCATTTACAGGAAATGAGATTAGATCCGAAGTAGATTATGAAGATTCGGATGATCCAAACTTAAATGTTCATCACATTACGAAAAACTATACAAAATTAGATGAATCTGAAGGGGGTGAGAAAGAAAATGACGGTGAAAATTGACGTTAAAGGACCAATCATTTCTAGTGATGAGGCTTGGATTTATGAATGGTTTGAAATGGACGCAACAAGCCCAGGTATGGTTGCAAATAAACTTACTAATGCCAATGGTGAGGATTTAATTGTATCAATCAATAGTCCTGGCGGTTATGTACATGAAGGTTCAGAGATTTATACAGCATTAAAAAATTATCCTGGTAATGTAGAAGTTCAAATCGTTGGTTTAGCTGCAAGCGCGGCTTCTGTTATCGCAATGGCTGGTGATAAAGTTCGAATTTCTCCAACAGCACAAATTATGATTCACAATGCTTCCATGTGGAATGGCGGAGATCATCGTGATATGGAGAAAGCTGCTGAGATGTTGAAAACAACAGATCGAGCAATCGTGAACGCTTATGTCATTAAAAGTGGTAAATCCGAAGAAGAACTACTTAATATGATGGCGGAAGAAACATGGATGGGGCCACAACAAGCATTAGAAAATAACTTTGTGGATGAAATCATGTTCATGGAGAATCCAGTTAGAATGACGGCCTCAAGTACCGTTTCTGCCATGATTCCACAGAAAGTAATCGATGGTTTTAGAAACGGAACCCTCAATAAAGAGAAAGCTGAAGGAATTACAAAAGAAGATTTAAATACAGCACTATCAGGATTAAAAAGTGAAATTCTGAATGAGATACAAACTAATACAAAAACAAATCCAAAAGAGCCTATTCAAGAGCCTGTTAATACGAAACAGAATCTGGGTACGCTCTTTTTAAATTTAGGAGGAAAATAAATTATGGTAATTAAATTTAATAACTTTGAAGAAAAGAAACTAGCATTTGCGAAAGCAACACAAGAAGGCACACCAGAAGAACAGTCAGCAGCATTAAATTCTATGATTGAAGCACTTGCTACAGATGTGCGAGCAGATATTTTAAATCAAGTAAATGAATCAATGGTAGATCGTTCTATTATGCAGTCCCGTGGTGCTAATGTACTAACAAGTGAAGAAATGAAGTTCTTTAATGCCGTTGTTGAAGAAAGTGGCTTTAAGTCTACTGAAACTTTACCTAAAACAACTCAAGAACGTATTTTTGACGATTTAGTTGAAGACCACCCTTTCTTACAACATATCGGTTTAGAGAATTTAGGGGCTGTAACAGAATTTATTTACGGAGATCCAGAAGGCGCAGCGGTATGGGGGCCATTATTTGATGGTATTAAAGGGCAACTAAATGCTACATTCCGTAAAGATAGCATTGCCCAACTTAAATTAACAGCGTTTATCCCATTAGCAAATGACATGCTGAAACTTGGGCCTGTGTGGGTAGAACGATACGTTCGTACAATGATTACAGAAGCAATGAAAGTAGGTTTAGAACGTGGATTTGTAGCCGGTACAGGTAAAAATGAACCTATCGGATTATTAAAAGATCCAAGTGGAAGTGTTACGAATGGAGTATATCCAGATAAAAAACCAGTGGGTACTTTAACGTTTGAACCAGGCCGTAAAACAATCAATGAACTAAAAGGTGTAGTTAAATTACTAGCTAAAAAATTAAACGCTGATGGTTCAGATGCAGATAGACCAAAAAATATTGCTGGAAAAGTAGTTATGGTAACAAACCCATTTGATACTTTTGATATTCAAGCAAACGCGACAATTCAAAATGCAGCTGGAGCATATGTGACTAGCTTGCCATTTAACCCAATCCTTACGGAGTCGGTGTTTGTGCCTCAAGGAAAAGTATTATTCTTTGTTAAAGGTCAGTATGTTGCAGCGATGGGCGGCACAGAGCCTATTAAAAAGTTTGAAGAAACACTAGCTTTAGAAGATGCAACAGTTTATATTGCTAAACAATTTGCTACTGGTAAGCCAAAGGATAAATATACATCTCAAGTTTACACATTGAAGATTGAAGAAACATCAACTCCGCCAGCTGAAGGGTGATGTGAATGGATACGGTAATTTCAGAAGAAATTTTACAGCAATTTAAAGACCGGATGCGTTTAGGTGATGATGAAGACGATAACCTAAGACGTATCCTTTTTGCATCCAATAAAGATTTAGTCAGGGTTTGTGGTGATTATGATCTTAATAAAGACGAGGTGTTCAAGGAATTAGTCTTTGAACGCTCTCGTTATGTTTATAACGATGCTTTAGAGTATTTTGCTAAAAATTTTTTAAGCCAGATTAATAGTTTAAGTATTGATAAAGCATTAGAAGAAATCAAACTGGACGGTGAATAAAATGCGTCCTTTTCAATATAAAAAACCATTAAATACAGGTGATTTTAGGAATCGAATTACTATTGAACAATCTGTAGTAATAAAAGATGAATTAAACCAAGTAATCGAAACATCTTGGCCAGAATTAAAAAAAGCCTGGGCAATGATAAAAACGGTGAAAGGGTCTGAGTATATTGAAGCTTCCGCTTCACAGGCTACACGGGTTTATCGTTTTGTGATTCCGTATACTTCTGGTATTACGGAAGAAATGCGAATTAATATGAAAGGTCGTATCTTTGATATCATCGAGCCGCCAATGAATGATGATGAAATGAATCAAACATTGACTATAATCGCAAAGGAGCATGTTTAATATGAATGATTTTGCGGGAGAGCTTGCCAGGGAATTACAAAGATATGCAAATGTTGTGGAAGAAGAATTAACAACTGCACAAGAAGATGTAGCTGATATTGCTGTAGGTAAGTTAAAACAAAATAGTCCTAAAAAAACAGGGGGTTATCGTAAAGGATGGCGTAAGAAAAAAGATGGGAAATCTATTGTTATCCATAATACAAAGGGGCAATTAACGCATCTTTTAGAAAATGGCCATGCGAAAGCTGGTGGTGGCCGAGTACCAGAGAAAGTGCATATTCGTCCAGTTGAAGAGTATGTAATTAATGAATTGCCAAGACGTATTGAAAGGGCAATAGAATCATGACATTAACATTAGGGGAATTAATAAAAATCCTTGAAGCTACAGGTTATCCTGTGGCTTATTCGCATTTCACAGCAACACCAGGTAATCCAGTTCCACCTTATATCTGTTTTCTTGTGGAAGGTTCAGCAAATTTAATGGCTGATAACAAGGTGTATCACAAGATAAATGATTTAAATATAGAGCTTTACACAACTAAGAAAGACTTATTTGCGGAAGCCAAGCTAGAACAAGTCCTAGACGATCATGAGATTCCTTATGAATCGTATGGGACTTTTATTGAATCTGAAAAAATGTATCAAAAATTTTATGAAACGAGGTTGATATAAATGAATGAAAATAAAGTAACATTCGGTTTGAAAAATGTACATTACGTGCCATTAGATATTAAGGATTTCTTAGTTACATTCGGGACGCCAATTCCATTACCTGGTGGAGTCGAACTAACTTTTGAGCCACGCGGTGATTTAATTGAATTCTATGCAGATGATATGCTTTATTACGCAGCAAGTAATAACCAAGGTTACGATGGAACATTAAATATTGCTACTATCCCAGAAAAATTTGCTATTGATGCACTTGGTGAGGAACTAGATGAAACGGATGGCGTATTAAATGAATTAGCTGATGCAAAAGGAAAACCATTCGCATTATTATTTGAGTTTGATGGTGATGTGAACGCAACTCGACATGTTATGTATAACTGTTCAGCAAGTCGTCCAACAATTGCATCTAAAACAAAAACAAGTTCTGCGGAACCAAATACAAATGAACTGAAGTTTGTTTCTAGCCCGATTGTTTTAGCGCCTGGTGGAAGACCAATGGTTAAAACGAAAACGACTGCTAAAACAACACAAGCAATTTATAACGACTGGTACAAAAAAGTATATGTAAAAACACCAGCAGCACCAAAAGGAGCGTAATTATAAATGGAAAAGACAATTACTATAGATGGAAAACAAGTTCGATTAAAAAGCACAGCGGCAACAGTTAAAAAGTACAAAGCACAATTTAGACGTGATTTATTTGCGGATATGTTTGGATTAGGAATAATTTCACCAATCACACCTCAAGATGGTTCACAACCTACTATTGATTTAGCGAATGCTGATTTAAGTAAAGTAGATTTTGAAGTCATTTATGATTTAGTTTGGTTATATGCAAAAACAGCAAACCCAGAAATAGCTGATCCGATTACATGGTTAGATGGATTTGATGAGTTCCCTATTTACGAAATTATTCCTGAAATTATGGATCTGATTCAAAGTACGATGGGAGCAAAAAAAAAATAACAGAAAATGATGAAGAGCAAGGAACTTTCGGTGATGAAGAGTTAACAACCGATACGTTCCTTGCTCTTTGTTATAAAGCGAAATTATCACATGGTGATTTAGAAGAAATGACTATTGGTGATTGTTTTGATTATATTGCTGAATTCGCTGAAATGGAAAATCCAAAGAAAGAAAAAGTAAGAAAAGCAACTCAAAAAGACTTTAATGCTTTCTAAGGAAGAGGGGTGAAATTATGGCAGGAGGAAGAATAAAAGGGATTACAATTGAAATCAATGGTAATACTCAACCGTTACAAAATGCCTTAAAAGATGTTAATAAACAAAGCGATTCTTTGGCTAAAGAGTTGAAAGATGTTGAGCGGTTGTTGAAATTTGATCCAGGTAATATTGAAGCATTAGCCCAAAAACAGCATTTACTTACTCAACAAATTGATAACACAACACAAAAGCTAGATAAATTGAAGGCAGCTGAGCAACAAGTTCAAGCGCAATTCCAAAACGGAAAAGTTTCAGAAGAACAGTATCGTGCGTTTAGGCGTGAAATTGAATTTACACAAGGATCACTTGATGGGTTGAAAAATAAGCTTGGAAACATGAAAGCTGAGCAAGAAAGTGTAGCAAGCTCCACCAGGCAATTAGAAACTTTATTTAGTGCTACAGGAAAAAGTGTTGATGACTTTGCAGGAGCATTAGGTAATCGTCTTGTAAATGCGATTAAAAGCGGGTCGGCTACAAGTCGCCAGTTAGAACAGGCAATTGGTCTTATCGGTCGTGAAGCTTTAGGAGCAGAAACAGATTTAGAAAAATTACAACGTGCACTTCGTTCTGTGGATGCTGGAAACTCCATACAACAAGTACGAAATGAGTTAAGAGATCTACAACAAGAAGCTGACCGGACTGAGAAAAAGTTTGAAGGGCTACAAATAGGATTAGAAAACGTCATAGGTGGTATGGCAGCTGGTGGCGGTATTGCGAGTGCAGTTGAGCAGGCAATGGACATGTCTAAATTAAAAACAAAGATTGATATCACTTTTGATGTTCCGGAGTCTTCGAAAAAATCAGTAGAAGAAGCTGTAAGGGGCGTAACTACTTATGGTGTGGATGCAGAAGAAGCCTTAGAGGGTGTTCGAAAACAATGGGCATTGAATAAGGATGCTTCTGATGAAACGAATGCTGCTGTAGTTAAAGGAGCGGCAACGATTGCGGCAAGTTATGCTGGTATTGATTTTAACGAACTTATACAGGAAACCAATGAAATTGGTGCAACATTAGGAATTACTAATGAAGAGGCTTTAGGATTAGTTAACACGTTATTAAAAACAGGTTTTCCACCTGAACAATTAGACATTATTGCTGAATACGGTGACCAAATGGTTCAAGCTGGCTTTACAGCTAAAGAAGTTCAAGGAATTATGTCAGCTGGTGTAGACACGAAAAGCTGGAATATAGACAACCTATTGGATAAAAAATTGTCCCTATGAGTGGCGACATTCATAGAAAACTCCTTTAATTCAGTGGAACTCTCAAAAGAGACAATACTGAGCGAAGCCTTTAATTTAGGAACGTGCAACGACTAGCTGAAAAGCGTAGGGTGTAAGCAAATGACATCCGAAATGGGGAGCATCTTATATAAAGATGATGATATAGTCTGGTCTGTATAGTGATATACAGAAGTTCATAAGAGAACTGACAGGATGTTGCGAATCCTGTTGAACATATCGGGTGTTAAAGAAGGCCGTATCAAAATGGCTGAGTTTGGTGCCGGTGTAGATAAGTCCATGCAAGCGGTTTTAGATAAAACAAAGATTTCAGCCGATCAATTTGAAAAATGGGGACAAGCAATTGCTGGCGGTGGTGAAAATGGACAAAAAGCGATGCTTGAAGCAACCAAGGCTTTAGCTGGTGTTGAAAATGCGACAGACAGAAATGCGCTTGGTACGAAGATGTTCGGTACCCTTTGGGAAGACCAAGGAAAGAAAATTATCGATACGATTCTAAAGGCAGAAGGTAAGCAAGTTGATTTGAAAAAAGGAGTAGAGGATTTACATGGAGCAACTTCTAAAATAGATGCAAGTCCAGCTGTTAAGTTTCAAAAAGCCATGGAAGATTTAAAAATGGCACTTGAACCAGTTTTATCTGTGGTAGCTAATCTTGTTTCTAAATTTGCAGAATGGGTTTCTGACAATCCGGAATTAGCAGCAACATTAGCGGCTATCGCAGTAGCTATCGGGGTGATTTCTGGTGCGGTTATGGCACTTGCTCCTATAGTTATGGCGATCATGGGCCTGTTTGGTGTCGGAGCAGGAATAGCGGCTGCGATTGTTGCTGTTGTTCCTCTTATCATAGCCGCTATAGCAGCTCTAGGAATTGCAATTTATAAAAATTGGGACGATATCCAAAAATGGACCATCGAGGTATGGAATTCAATTGCAGAATTCCTAATAGGAATATGGGACGGCATATCCCAATGGGCAACAGAAACATGGGAAAGTATTAGCGAATCTACCGCTTCTGCTTGGAATTCAATTAAAGAGTTTTTAGCAGAACTATGGAATGGAATAATGGAGTCCCTATCTGAAACATGGAATTCTATTGTTGAAACTACTACGGAAACATGGAATTCTATAGTTGAATATTTGACTGGAGTTTGGGATGGGGTAGTTGAGACGTTATCAGAAGTTTGGAATAGTATCAGCCAAACCACTTCCGAAGTGTGGACAGCGATTAGTGAGTTTTTCATTAGTACCTGGAATGGGTTAGTTGCTTTTATCACACCGATTTTACAAGGGATAGCTGATTTCTTTGCAATGATTTGGAATGGCATTTCAACAGTGATTCAAACAGTATGGAATTTCATTACGCAATACTTACAGGCGATTTGGACAGCTATTTTATACTTTGCTACTCCAATATTTGAAAGTATTAAGAATTTCATTTCTGAATGTTGGAATACCATTAGCGCTACTACAAGCTTTGTATGGGAAACGATTAAGAATTTCTTAGTTTCCTGTTGGAATGGGCTTGTAGCATTTGTTATGCCGATTTTTGAGCAAATCAAATCTTGGATCATTACTGTGTGGGATACAATCAGTTCAGCAACAATGGCTGTGTGGAATGCAGTGAAGAATTTCTTACAAGCATGCTGGAATGGATTAGTTGCTATTGTAACACCAATTTTTGATGCAATAAAAAACTGGATTGTGAATGCCTGGAACACGATTAGTTCCACAACAAGTGCAGTATGGAATGCCATTAAAAGCTACCTTTCTAGCTTATGGAGCTCAATTGTTTCCATAGCGAGTTCCGTATTCAATAACATCAAAGAAGCTATTTCGACTGTCTGGAACATGATTAGTAGTACGAGTAGTAGCATCTGGAATGGTATTAAATCAACTCTTTCAAACATTTGGGAAGGGATAAAATCAACAGCATCTTCGGTTTGGGATGGACTAAAAGAAGCTATTATGACTCCTGTTCGTTGGGTAACAAATGCTGTTAGTGGAGCGTTTGAAGGAATGAAATCGGCTGTATTAGGTGTATGGGATGGAATTAAAAGCGGTATTAAAACAGCGATTAATGGAATTATTCATATCATAAATAAATTTATAGATGGTTTTAACACGCCAGCAGAATTATTGAATAATATACCAGGTGTTAGTGCTCCGACTATTCCGCATGTTCCTATGCTTGCTAAAGGTGGAAAACCTGTAGGAGATGGCTCATTTATTACTGGAGAAAAAGGACCTGAGATGTTTACGAAAAGAGGTAATTCAATTACAGTTACTCCGTTATCTTCGAAAGAGAGATCGCTTGGTATCACTGGAACTATGAATCAATTAATGGGCGATATGAGCCGTATGATGGCTAATTCTATGAGTCAGTTATCAGGCTTAAAAAGCGTTATGAGTGGTGTATACGGAAGTATGTCAAACAGTAGGCAAGCAATGACAGCTAGTGTTGCAAATCAAGTGTTTAATTATTCGTCAGGATCATCTGGCGGTAATGGAGTAATTCCGATGCTCGGAGGAGATTTAGTAGTTGAAGTACCTGTTAGTTTAGAAGGACGAGACGTGGCACGTGGTACTTATAGATATACAACTGAATATCAAGAAAGAGAAGCACAGAGAGATTCAGACTTTTAAGTTTGAGTCTCTTTTATTTTTAAACGAAATGAGGTGTTAACATGAGTTCTTTTACATTTAACAAAATACGTAAAGACTTTATTCAAATAGAAAAGGGATGGAGTCCACCGACATGGGCACCTCTAAAGCGAAATTTTTTAAAAACACCTGGATATCCAGGTGCAAGATTATTAGGTACAGAAACGGACCCTCGTCCACTTCCTGTACCTGTAGGAATTATTGTTCCAGATGAAACCAATTTAGAAACGTTAAAGGAAGAAATATCAGCTTGGTTAATTACAGAAGAAGCGGTCGAGCTAGTTTTTGATGCAACTCCTGATAGAACATATATAGCTGTTATTGATGAAGATTTTAATCTTGATGATTTCGTTACATTAGGCAAAGGTACTTTGAAGTTTACTTGTCCTATGCCTTATAAATTAGGACCTACTCGAACGGTAGAATTTGAAATGGATGGACGCGGATTAATAGCAAATATTCAAAACAAAGGCAGTGTAGAATCTAATCCAATTATTGAAATTGAAGTAACGAAGCCTTCCACATTTCTTGATGTATGGAATGGAACGAATTACTTTCGCATTGGATATCCATTGAAAGCAGATCAGATTCCAGTTGAAAGAAATCAACGTGTATTATGGGATGAAATGTCCACCACTGTAGGATGGACGAATGTAGCTAAAACAGAGGATATGACGGGTGGAGGTAAGTTTAAAACAGATGGATATCGTTTTATGGCTGAATATCTAGGCGAACCTACAGTAAAAGGGTGGCATGGTTGTATAGCCAAAAAGAATATTCCACAAGGACCATTACAGGATTTCATCATGCAAGCCTATGTACAAATTAATAGTCATCATTGGGATCAAATGGGACGTGTGGAAATAGGTCTTCTCGATGAAAATAGCGATTATGTAGCTCGTATATCGATGAGCGATGTTCAATGGGAAGCCGAGCAGAATAGTGGATTTGCTAGTGTTGGGAATAGTAAAAAACCGGGTGGGCAAGTCTTTATCAACGAGCATGGAGATCATCCAGATACTTGGACTAACTTCAGAGGTCGCTTATGGCTTGCAAGAACAGGGAACAGATGGGAAGCATATATTTCTAAATTTATTTTAGGTACGGAGACTGATGACTCAGAGCGCTTTGTAGTGTGGATAGACGAAAATAACGTCAACATGAATAAAGTCACTCAAGTACAAATCAGTATTTCTCAGTTCTCTAACAACATGTTTTGTTCGCAAATGAGTATTGATGATTTGAAAATATGGAAAGTCAATATGAATACACAAGATAACCCACCGTATATTTTCGATGTTGGAGATAAAGTATCCATTGATACAGAGAGAAGCCTTGTAACGATAAATGGTAAGAGTGCTATTAATCTAAAAGATATATTTAGTGATTATCCGGTTGTTAATAAAGGTTCAAACACACTAGAGGTTATGCCTTCAAACGTAGGAAAAGCAAAGGTAATATACAGGGATATATTTAGATGAGAACACCTAGCGGAACACTTCATGTTGTCGATTTTCAAACAGAACAAATCGTTTCTACTATCCAATCTAAAGATTATTGGGATGATAAACGGCATTGGGAAATCAAGAACAATATTGATAAGTTTGATTTTACAACGGCTGATGGTACAGAACAAGCAGCTACACTCATGCAACAAAACTTAGTGTTAAAAGAGGTGCGTAGCGGTGTTATTGTACCGTATGTAATTACTGAAGCTGAAAAACTTTCTAATGATAGATCCGTAATTACTTATGCATCTGGTGAATGGATTTTATTAGCAAAAGCAGGTGTTATCAATCCTCAACGAATTGAAGGGAAAACGGTCAATGAGTTTATTGACATAGCTTTAACAGGGACAAAGTGGAAACGAGGTCGTACAGAATACTCTGGTTTTCATACAATGACTATCAATGAACCTATCGACCCGCTTAAATTTTTAAAGGATATCGCTTCTCTTTTTGATTTGGAAATTGTGTATCGTGCTGAAGTTGTGGGTAATCAATTCGTTGGTCGTTATGTGGATATGGTTAAGAAGCGTGGTCGAGAAATAGGTAAAGAAGTAACTCTTGGTAAAGATTTAATGGGAATCAAACGTATTGAAAACTCTCAAAATATCTGTACAGCGCTTATGGGGTTCGTTAAAGGTGAAGGAGATAAGATAATTACAGTTGAGAGTATTAATAACGGTTTGCCGTACATCGTAGATAGCGATGCGTTCCAGCGCTGGAATGAAAAAGGGCAACATAAATTCGGCTTTTATACGCCAGAAACAGAACAAGATATTACTCCAGAACGTTTAATGACTCTTATGAAAACAGAGATAAAAAAACGTGTTAATACATCTGTTTCTTATGAAGTTCAAGCGCAAAGTATCGGGCGAGTTTTTGGATTAGCGCATGAGCTAATTAATGAGGGTGATACAATCCGAATTAAAGATACAGGTTTTATACCTAAACTGTATCTAGAAGCTCGTGTTATTGCTGGTGATGAATCATTTACTGATCCTACACAAGATAAATATGTGTTTGGTGATTATCGTGAAATCATTGATCCAAACGAGGAATTACGTAAGCTCTACAATAAAGTCCTGGCTTCTCTTGGAAATAAACAAGAAATTCTAGATCAGCTAGATAAGTTGGTTAAAGAGACTGCTGAAAAAGCTAACAATGCTCAAAAAGAATCTGAAGCCGCAAAGAAACTTGCTGAAAAAGTACAAGAAAACATAAAGAACTATCAAACGACTATCATTGAAAGTAAAACAGCGCCGACTACAGGATTGGAAGCTGGTAAAACAATATGGCGAGATATTAGTAACGGGAAACCTGGTATTTTAAAAGTATGGAACGGTAACGGGTGGGAATTGCTAATTCCTGATGTAGAAGTAGTAAAGAAAGAGACACTGGAGCAAGTCAATAAGGATATTCGGTCCACAAAAGAAGAATTAAATAAGAAAGTGGAAGAAGCACAAAACGAAACCGCTGGACAATTTAATGTAGTAAACGAAAATCTTCAAGAGGTTTCTCGAACTATTAAAAATGTACAAAACTCTCAAGGTGAAATTAATAAAACTGTCTCTGAAATGAAACAAACCAATGAAGGTTTTACTAAATCTATTGAATTATTAACAAAAAAAGACGGTGAAATTACTGGAAAATTAAATACAGTAGTAGAGACTTCCGAAGGCACAAAAAAGATAATCTCTGAGGTGCAGCAAACAACAAATGATCTAAAGAAAACCACAACTGAAATTACAGAAAAAGCAGGGAAGATTAGTGAGAAATTAGAGAACGTAGAAAAGAAGGTTGCTAACGA
This sequence comes from Bacillus sp. 41-22, assembly GCF_025809295.1. Taxonomy (NCBI): domain Bacteria; kingdom Bacillati; phylum Bacillota; class Bacilli; order Caryophanales; family Bacillaceae; genus Bacillus; species Bacillus sp. 41-22. The sequence goes on along the minus strand of NZ_CP084035.1, from coordinate 3,649,186 downwards.
TAAAGCTGGAGGACGTAACCTTCTTTTAGATTCAAATGTTAAATATGAAAAAGCGGATTATTTAATTAATCAATATACTCTATCTGAAAATTTTTCTGCAGGTGAGGAATATACTTTTGTAATTAAAGGTAGTGTTCCACAGGGACAGAAATTTGGCATTTGGCAGAATGGTGGTTCGATTAATGTCGGGTATGCAACAAGTGTTTATGCCAGTGGAATTACTTATGTGACATTTAAAGCTGTTGCAACGACGGTAGGTAACGAGAAGAAATTGTCTTTATACAATTCCCCTCAAAACACAACGAAAGCGACAGTTGAATGGGTTGCTTTATATAAAGGGAATAGACCGCAGGATTGGACACCAGCTCCAGAAAACCAAGTAACAAATGATGAATTCACTAAGAAAACAACTGAGATTACAAAAAGTGTGGACGGTATTAAAGAAAGTATTAAAACAGTTGAACAAACACAAGGAAAATTTAGTGAACGTGTTAACACTGTAGAAAAGAATGCAGAAGGAACAACTGCAAGTGTTAAGAAATTACAGGAAACACAAACTGAGCAAGGAAAGACGCTTAGCGAGGCTACTACAACAATAGGTCAACATAGCGAAGCATTGAAGCTAACAATGAAAAAGAAAGATGTTGAGGATTATGTAGGCGGTTTAGGTACTGTCAACGAGTTGCGTGATGCTGATTTTAAGTTAGGACAAAAATACTGGCTTTGGAATAGTGGTAATGGGGCTGTTGGCTCTGTTGATACAAATTTAAAATACAAAGGTATGAATACATTCTCGATTACTGTTACTGGACAGACTCAAGATCGTTGGTGGGGTCTAACAAGTCAATTCATTGAGTGTCAAGTTAACGAGGAATTTGTTGCATCAGGTTATTTCAATACTGACGGGAAAACACCTATTGATAGTGGCGGTGCATGTATTGAAATTGAGTGGTGGACTGCTGACAAAAAAACTCGTGTTAAAACAGCTAGAACGAATGTCAAGGTTGTAAATAATACGTGGGTTCATGCTGTATGTACAGACAAAGCACCTGCTAATGCATCGTTTGTGAGATGGCGTTATTATGTTACAAGAAATGGGCGTTTGTGGTGTGCTGCACCTATGTTGCAACGTGGGACTATAGCTACCGAATTTTGGTTACATCCGAAAGATCAAACTGATGTTGACAAGATGTTGGAAGATATAGCTGATAGAGTAGCAACTGAGGATTACAATAAAAAAGTAACGGACATTGAGAGGGAAATAAAAGCTACAGTAGACGGTATTGAAATAACCTCGAATAAACAAGAAAAATTTATTAATGAGACTTATGCCGCTTATGTAAAAGAAACTGGATCTAAGATTAAAGTTTTAGATGAAGGAATTCTGGCAGAAGTTAAAAAAGGAAATATCATTGCAGCTATTAATTTATCATCGGAAAAATTAATAATTGATGTTGCAAAGGTAAATATCAATGCAGATACAATGGTGAAGTGGTTAACAGCAAAAGGTATCGATACGAATATCATTAACGTTAATGGTGATAAAATTACCATTGATAAAAATGGTGTAACCGTTAAAATGCTAGACTTCCTATTCCAAGACGAATGGGGAACAAAAACAACTGCGGTATCCAGACGAAACTTAATAGCAGATTCCGATTTTTCTAGTGTTGGAAAGAAAAACATTGGGAATGCAGATTACTATGGGTTTGAAGGTGGATATGGTTTAACTTGGAGGTCGCAGGGCAATGTAGTGATAGAAAAAAATACATCTGTATTTGATTACGAACAAATGGTTAATGCGGCAAGGGTAGATATGTACAACTATCCAGAAGCAGTGGTTAACAATGGGATACATCCAGGAAACGAATATACATTATCTGCACATTTTAGAGCATCTATGATAAATGGTGTACGTAAGACAGCGAAACCACGCTTGCACGTATGTTGTGTGAAGTTTAGGGACAATGTTTCCTATGACATATGGAATGAACAAAAAATGGATTTCCCTGAGCCATCTATATTCTATGGAGAAATCAGAAGATACTCATTTACATTCAAAGTACCAACAAACTATAAACCACAAGAACATGCATTGATTATTAAAGTCTGCTCTGCAAATGGACAAATAACTGGTGCACAAACAGCGGTTTGTGTTTCAGGTGTAACACTATACAGCGATAAATATGCATCTATGTATAACTGGGATCGTGCAGCAGCAGAAAGAGCCGCTGGTCTTCAGCCGTTTAATGCAATTGCTATAGGTGGTATAAATAACATATTGCAACCAGCAGCAGACGGGCAAACGTTTGATATAAATACAGAAAAAGATGTTAAGTTTTTTAGTAATATACGAGCAGTACAAGGTGTAAATCTCGGTGGGAATGCATATCAAGGTTGGGGGCATATTCGCTTTACGGATGGTAATCTCGGACCAGGTTTTTATGTTAATACCCCGAATGGTTGGAAATTTAACGCACTTGGATAGAAAGGAAGGATTGGACATGGATATTAACTATATGAAGCCTTTTCAGGAAGGTGCAACGCTTCCTTATATGGGAAGAATAGTAGACATAAAGCGAACTGAAACAGGCGTTTTTATACAAGTACCTGTTGATATGTTAGATAATGCAGGGATTGCCAATGATACTAGTAAAGTCGAGGTCTGGAGGGAAATGAATGACGGAGGAACTGTTTGTTTTAGAGTTTTAACAAAATGTGAGTTATGCGGTCGTGGATCCAGACTGTATGAATTAGATTTAGGAGTTGCTAAAAGAAACATTTGTGCAGATGATTATTTCAAACTTACAGGAAAAAATCCACCGCAAGAACCACTAGCAATCGAAAATACAACGCGAATAGAGCAGCCATAAGCTGGTCTTTTTATTTTGAACAAAATACGGCTTTTAGAGACAAGTGTGCGATAACATGCTTTTTTATTTAAAAAAAGGCGACTGTAAGTGTAATGTATATGGGCTCTAAATATTAACGAGCGGATTTGATGCAGGGTAAGTTATCTTTGTAAAAGAACTAAGGATTAAGATTAATAAAAAGTGATTTAAAAAACGTTACTCTTGATGTCGATTAAATCACTAAGTTAAATTAATCCTGTGAATCTGCGTTGTCATGATTCGCTGTATTCGAATCGTGATTATTACCTTCCGAATGATCCTGAGCACTTTTCATAGACGCTGTAATAACTGAGGTTGTCATTATGGCATTCATCCAGCTAGCTTCAGCATCATTAGTATTTGTTCCTGAATCGTTATGATTACCATTTTCTTGTATTGAGGAATGATTTTTTAATTCTTTTTCAATAGATTTGTTAACTTGTTTCTTCCTACCAAAAATCTTCATGAATACTAGTAATATAAAGCATACAATGAAGATTATTAGAAGAAAAATTATCCCTTCCATATGCACACCTGCTTTCTACTTTAAACGATAACAAATAACACGGTACAATAACACATTACAAGGGAAATTTTTAAAAATAAAATTATTCTGAATAAAATACGACTTTTAAAACAAATCAAAGCGTGCTTATAGCAGGCTTTTTAATTTTTAGAAAAGGAGTTGAACCAATGCAAGAAATTCAAGATTTAAAGCAAGAGATCCAACAAATTAAGTCAGATCAAAAGGATATGCAGCGCGATATCCGAAACATAGAAACACGTACCACTGTCAATGAAAAGGACATTGTGAATATAAACAAACAGCTTGAGAAGATTAGCGCCAATACTACCTGGATTCTCCGTATCATTATTGGTGCAATCGTAACAGCACTTATCGGTTTATTGTTGAAGGGAGGTGGTATGTAATGATTGAGATTACTGTAATGATTGGAATTGTAGTTGGTCTTTCACAGATTGCAAAAACAATTGGATTACAAACAAAATATGTTCCGTTATTGAATTTAACGCTTGGCATTGTGCTAGGCGTTTTATTTTTGGACGGAGATATCAAAGCAAATGTATTTCAAGGAATCATCATTGGACTATCAGCAAGTGGATTATTTGACCACACAAAAATTATGAAAAAGGATGTTGATGCTAAATGAAAAAGACAATGAAACATATTACCTCATTTCTTATGATTCTAGTACTTGCTGGCTCTTTTGCAACAAGTGCTTTTGCTGATAGAACGCTTATTATTCCAGATTTACCAAAACAACCATACCGTTATGGTGTAGGTGCTTATGAAGGCGTTGTAGCTCATTCAACGGCAACTCCAGAAGCACCAGCTATTAATATTCAAAAATATGAATATCATACATGGCGTTCAGCATTCGTTCACTATGCAGTAGATTGGAATGAAACAATCCAAATTGCTGATACAAAATACATCGCTTATGGAGCTGGATCAGGAGCGAATAAACGTTTTGTACATGTAGAGCTTTGCGAAACAGCTGACTATGATAAATTCAAACGTAGCTATGATAAATATGTGAAGTTACTAGCTAAAACCTTACGTGACCGCGGTTTATCTGTAGAAAAGGGATTATGGACTCACTACGATGTTACGAAGTATCTTGGTGGTACAGATCATGAAGACCCACTTGATTATCTGCGTAGTCATGGCGTGTCAGAAGCTCAATTTCGAGCTGATGTGCAACGTGCATACAATAATGCTAATGTTGAGGTTTCTGTTCTTGATAAGCCATCTAAACCAGCAGAAGTATCAACAACTGTAACTGATAGTGTAATTTATATTGAGGGATACAACGTTAACTTACGTAAAGGACCAGGTACAAGCTATTCTAAGATTCGTCAGTTAAACAAGCCAGAATCTTATGTTGTATGGGCTGAAAAGGATGGTTGGTTAAATCTTGGCGGTGAACAATGGATTAAAAACGATCTATCTTATGTGAAGTTTAATAAGAAAAGCACAGTAGATTCTTCTATTGTTGGGAAGCGTGTTGTTTCAAAAGTTAACAATCTACGTTTCTATGATGCTCCATCTTGGCAAGATAAAGATGTTGCTGGTTCTGTAGATACAGGATTAGGATTTACTATTGGTGCAAAAGTAAGTGTAAATAGTTCACCACAATACAAAGTACACAACAGTAAAGGGAAAACTTACTTTATAACGGCAAATGAAGCTTATGTTTATGTGAAGTAAAAGAGAGCTACCTTCTTATTAGAAGCTAGCTTTTTGTTATTAGAAAAAAAGAAGTAGAATTAAAAATAGAAGATTAAGTTACTTGTCCAAACAATTCTTTTTGAAATACATAAAATGCCAGTAGTTAGCTAATATTTTCATATTGATAATTTTTCAGATTAAAAGGGGTGATTTTATGTGTGAATGTGAAGTGTGTAGAAGAAAGAAAAACCGGAGTCCATTAAATCGGGATTCTGAACCAATAAAACAGGGTGAGTTTATGTGTGAATGTGAAGTGTGTAGAAGAAAGAAAAACCGGAGTCCATTAAATCGGGATTCTGAACCAATAAAACAGGATTCTGAACCAATAAAACAGGGTTCTGAACCAATAAAACAGGATTCTGAACCAATAAAACAGGATTCTGAACCATTAAATTCTTATTCATTTATTAAAAATGCTAATTTTTTAGAAGAAGCTATACAAACAGATGAAATTGATCAAGTTTCTGAGGAGTATATTGAAATAATTGATTCAGCAGATGTACAAGTTACTACTACAGATACAAAAGCTGCGCTATCTATCCAAGCGGCATTACAAGCAGCTATTGTGGTTGTAGTAAGTATTTCTATAGCAGATAGTGAAAAAGCAGATAAAATAACACAAGAATTATTTCAAAAATCATCTATTAAACAAATTAATAGACAAAAATTGCTTATTAAAAATTCCAGAAACGTATCCGTAACAACTACTGATACAGATATTGCAGTGAATATTCAAATTCTTCTTCAAGTTTTATTAGCTTTACTAGTTAAATTAAACATTTTATAAAGTGTTTATCCCGTTTATATTTAGCTATAAGGGTTTACTCTAGGTAAATATTACGTTGTTGTAGTATGTGGTACAAGCTTGGACTCTTTATAATGACTGGATTAATATTCAAGATTAATGCGAAAGTAGGTGTAGATAACTACACAATAGCAAAGGTAAAATATATTATTTAACAGTAAATGAAACTTATGTATATGTGAAGTATAGGAAAGCTGCCTTCTTATTAGAAGCCAGCTTTTTAATTTTATTGGTAAAAAGAATTAAAAATAGAAGATTAAGTTACTTGTCCAAGCAATTCTTATTAAAATACATATAATGCTGGTAGTTATTCGAAATTTTTATAGAAAATTTGATTGGAGTGAATATTTTAAATGGATGATTTAAACAAATTTTCTTCCTTTAAATTTGATAAGGACCAAAAGAATATAATCATAGACCTTTTACTCTCAGATGTTTTTAATAGGCATGGGATAAATGAAGAAAAGTTAAAAAATTTATCGCCAGAAAAAAAGCAGCAAATTAAAAGTATTGTTTCTGAAATACAATCACAGGTTAATAATTATTTGGATTGAAAGGGGGTGAACTTATGGACAAAGCATGCAGTTCAGATGAAAATAAAAAGTGGAGTGCATTAGATTCTTCAAATCCGCATCCGTCTTTTAAAAATGCTAACGTTTCAGAAGTGGCTAAACAAGAAAGTAAAACTTACCAAATCTCTGAAGAATCTATTACAATTGTTGATTCAGCAGATGTAGAAGTTACTACTACAGATACAAAAGCTGCGTTATCTATCCAAGCAGCATTACAAGCAGCTATTGTGGTTGTAATAAGTATTTCTATAGCAGACAGTGAAAAAGCTGACCGTGTAGCACAAGAATTATTTCAAAAATCATCTATTAAACAAGTTAATAAGCAAGAAACTGTTATTAGAAATTCTAGAAATGTTTCAGTTACGACTACGGATACAGATATAGCAGTAAATGTTCAAATCCTTCTCCAAATTTTATTAGCTTTACTAGTCAAATTAAACATTTTATAAAATGCTTAACCTGTTTTTTAGATATAGTGCTTCTTATAGGTAAATAGTCACTGTTTTGATTATGGTACAAGCTATGAATATTTATCATAACTGGACTAATATTCAACATCGCCAAAATATTAATGTAAACAAACAATGTGATGGAAAATAAAGTTTGGTTATTTGTTTAAAATTAAAAAGCCGTATCCTATCTTGGATTCGGCTTTTAAATTTTTAAACATATAAATCTGAAAAGATTATATTAAATTAAAGATGAATTTGAAAAATGATTATAAATTCATATCTTTTAAGCCAGGGCTATGTTCGTTTGGCATCTCTGGTAATTCTGGAACAGGAAATCCTTTTGGAGGTTCTGTTACATGTAGTTCACCTTTATTTCTACTTGGGGACTCACCTTGGAATATTTCGCCTATTCTTGTTTGATCTAACCTAAAATTAAATTGAGCATTGTGGAATCCCATTTCTACATACTTTCTACATTCTGGATACTTATTTATATCATAGTTAGGAACTGGAAAGAGCTTTCCCCATTCCACCCCTAATGTTTCTAAAGCTTTTGCAAAAGCATTTTGATGTGCATTATCACGTACAATTAAAAATGCAAGTGTTTCTCGAAATGTTTGATTTGAACTCATTTCATATATTCTTGTTTTTTGTAATACACCAGTTGATTCAAGAACTAAATTGTCTAATAAGTCGCTAATTAAGTTCCCGTGACTATATACCCAGGAACCATTCCATGGGTTGCCTGCTGCATCAACAGGGAGTGAACTTTTAGCACCTATGATAAAATGGTGTGGATTTGCGTGTTTAACTGCCTCATCGATTGGTGCACCGTCTAAAGCTACATTACCTGGTTGTGATTCTCCAGCCTCGTTTAAAAGTTGATTGATTGTATTTTGTACCAACTCTACATGACTAATCTCTTCAAGAAATATACCTCGAAGTAAATCACGATATTGCTTCTCTTTTCCTCTAAAATTTGAACTTTGAAAGAAATATTGCATCATTGTACGCATTTCGCCAAAATGTCCGCCTAAAATTTCTTGTAAAACTTTAGCAGCAGCAGGATCTGGCTTGTCTGGTTTAATAATGTTAATTAATTCTTCTTTATAATAATACATAGTATGATCCTCTCTTTTTGGGAATAGAAAACTATATTTATTTTGGAAAATTAATAAATCGCCTTTTTAAAGGCGATTTATATTTTATGTTCACTGTATCATCTTGATATATAAGTACTTGTTTACTAAAAAATGTTCCACATTAGCGTGTTTCTTTGTCTCCTCTTCTAAGACCAAGTAACCCTGCTAGTCCTAATAAACCAAGCCAAGCCCAATTATTATTTTTATCACGATTATCATTTAAATCATTTGTCGTATTTACATTTCGAGTTCTTACATCATTATTAACTCTATTCATGTTATTGTCATTAACTCGAGTTGAAATATCAGTATTATTAACTCTATTCATATTATTTCCATCGTATTCAGCATGGGCAGTTGTACCTAAAAACATAATAGCTAGTGCTAAAACGCTTAAAATAGATGATAATTTCTTCTTCATAGTTCTCCCTCCTTTCTTATGCATTAATTTCTCCAGCTCTTTGTACATTATTCGTTTAAGAGCATCTAAACTATAACGATAAGGATAAATTTATGAGGGGTATCTTTAATTTCGAAAATTAAAGATACAGGTAAATACAACGAAGCGGTTAGCAAAAGCTAACCGCTTACTCTATGTTATGCTTGATCAGATTGAAGAACATGTAAAGGAGGGGGAATAATCCAACCTTTTTTCTTATTTAATCGCAGTAAAGTAACACCTGCTTGTGCTTTTTTCATATGGAATTGTCCAAACATCATTCCTACATCTTCTCGAAGAGATTGTCCCATAGCCTGACTACATGCTACTAATCCAGCAGCAAGATCCATAGAAACTTTAGCTGCAATTTCTGCGTCATTAATACGAGCACCAGGAGGGATTGTTTCAATAGATGCAACTGGGCGTTCTGGAGGTGCTGGTGGTAATGCCACCCCATTTAATTTCAACAAGTTTTTTAATTCTTCAACTTCTGATTGGATATCATTTTCTATAAGGTTTTCTAAAAGTTTTTTTAAGTCCTCGTCTCCGGTATGATTAACGAGAACTTGGTAACCAGCAATTGCACCTTGTGCTCCTGCAAGGTAACTCCAAAGTGCAAAAACTTCTCCGTAATGCATTGGTTCATTTTGGGGATTGCCACTTAATACTCCCATTTTAAGATGCCTCCTTAAACTGAATAAATTTTTTGAAAGACTTTTTATCAAAGAAAAAATGGTTTTAAAAATGTTCCGTAATAAAGAAAACAGGTTTCTAAAGTTCATTTGGAACACCCTAACTACAAGTAATATTTTCTCAATTTATAATGTACAAATGTAAAGAATATATACCATGTAACTTAGGATAGGAATTTAAATTATTAAATACACCAAAAATTCAGCTCCTTTAGGAGCTGGATTTTTGTCAATTTTACATTAAAGATATAGGTTATAAATGTAAAATGAAAAGTATGGAATCTAAATTCATTTAAACTCCATACTTTTTTGTATATAATAGAAGGAAAAATATGCGCCTTCTTTGTCATCACCCTGTTGGCGTCAACCTAATGCGCCTAATGGCTACAAAAGACATCTACTTCGTACCATTTGGCCAAGATGCACCAGAGAAAAAACCGAACTCAATGGTAGCTCGTATGGAGTTACTTGAAGATACAGTATTGGAAGCGCTACAAGGAAAACAATTACAACCTGTTGTTGTAGAAAAATTCAGATATATGAATTAAAAAACGAAAAAAACGTACAATTTTTGTTGAAACCATCATTCTTACTGTAGAATATGATAAAATTAACGTTATTAAGATTAGAGGGGGCATTGTAAGCTCCTTCTAATTCTAAGTTATAGAAGGATTGGTATCTAGAAAGGGGCATAGTGATGGAAAAGCAAAAAACTTTTCATGTCGCTGTAGTTGGAGCAACCGGCGCAGTTGGTGAACAAATGTTAAATACTTTAGAGAAACGAGAATTTCCAATTGGGAAGTTAACGTTACTTTCATCTAAACGATCTGCAGGTAAGAAACTTGTATTTAAAGGCGAAGAATTTACAGTTCAAGAGGCAACTCCTGAAAGTTTTGAAGGAGTAGATATTGCACTATTTAGTGCAGGTGGATCTGTATCGAAACAATTAGCGCCAGAAGCAGCAAAGCGCGGTGCAATTGTTGTTGATAATACAAGTGCATTCCGTATGACAGAAAACGTGCCACTTGTTGTACCTGAAGTAAATGAAAATGATTTAAAAGAACATAATGGTATTATTGCAAATCCAAACTGTTCTACAATTCAAATGGTAGTAGCTCTTGAGCCAGTTCGCCAGCAATATGGTTTAAAACGAGTAATCGTTTCCACATATCAAGCTGTATCAGGTGCTGGTGCGGCAGCTATTGAAGAACTTCATGAACAATCACAAGCAATCTTAAATGGCGAAGAAGTAAAGGCGAATGTTTTACCTGTATCAGGTGACGAAAAGCATTTCCAAATCGCTTTTAATGCTATTCCACAGATTGATAAATTCCAAGATAATGGATTTACATTCGAAGAAATGAAAATGATTAATGAAACGAAAAAAATTATGCATATGCCTGAATTAGAAGTAGCTGCGACATGTGTACGTTTACCAGTTGTATCGGGTCATTCCGAGTCTGTATACATTGAAGTAGATAAAGAAGGCGTAACAGTAGAAGAAATGAAAAACTTACTTGCAAATGCAGAAGGTATTGTACTGCAAGATAATCCAGCAGAGCAGTTATATCCAATGCCAGCTACTGCAGTAGGTAAAAATGAAGTATTCGTTGGAAGAATCCGTAAAGATTTAAATAATGATAAAGGATTCCACCTTTGGGTCGTATCTGATAACTTATTAAAAGGCGCTGCATGGAATTCTGTTCAAATTGCAGAGCGCTTAGTAAAATTACAATTAGTGTAAACGGCTAAGAGAAGGTGCAAAATATGAAAATTATTGTTCAAAAATTTGGTGGTACATCAGTACGTGATGACAATGGGCGCAAGCATGCGCTTCACCATATAAAAAAATCGTTAGCTGCTGGTTATAAAGTAGTTACTGTTGTATCAGCAATGGGCCGTAAAGGTGAACCGTATGCAACTGATACGTTATTAAGTCTTGTAAATCAAGAGGAACCTAATATTTCTAAACGTGAGCAAGATTTATTATTATCATGCGGAGAATTAATCTCAGCAATTGTTTTCTCTAACATGTTGAATGAGAATGGTATAAAAGCAGCAGCATTAAATGGTGCGCAAGCTGGTTTTGTAACGAATAATGACTTTACGAATGCTAAGATTATTGAAATGAATTGCGATCGTATACATGAAGAGTTACAAAATGTAGATGTTATCGTCGTGACTGGATTCCAAGGTCAAACGAAAAATGGAGATACGACAACACTTGGACGCGGAGGTAGTGATACCTCAGCTTCAGCATTAGGTGTTGCGCTTCATGCTGAATATATCGATATCTTCACAGATGTTGAAGGTGTTATGACTGCGGATCCTCGTATCGTAAAAGATGCACGTCATCTTCAAACTGTAACATATAACGAGATTTGTAACATGGCTTATCAGGGTGCGAAAGTTGTTCATCCGCGTGCGGTTGAAATTGCGATGCATGCAAAAGTACCACTTCGTGTACGTTCTACGTATTCTGATAGTGAAGGTACGCTTATTGCGGCATATGATGGTGCTACAAAAGGGCAGGATGTAGAAGAACGTCCTGTTACAGGGATTGCCCATGTGTCAAACGTAACGCAAATTAAAGTGCTTGCAAAAGAAACTGCATATGATTTACAACAACACGTGTTTAAAGAAATGGCTAATGAAGGGATTAGTGTGGACTTAATTAACATTTCTCCTACTGGTGTAGCTTACACAGTAAAGGATAGTGTATCAGCGCGTGCAGTTGAGGTTTTAAAGCAACTTGGATATGATCCAGTGGTGACAGAGCATTGTGCGAAGGTTTCTATCGTTGGTGCTGGAATGGCAGGTATTCCAGGGGTTACAGCGAAAATTGTCACAGCTTTAGCGGAAAAAGGTATTCAAATTCTGCAATCAGCAGATAGTCATACGACAATTTGGGTTCTTGTAAAAGAAGCCGATTTAGTGGAGGCTGTGAATGCATTACATAGTGCATTTGAGCTTTCAAAAGAAAAGCAACTGGAACAATAAGGAGTGAGATCATGATAGATTTTGGGACAATTGCAACCGCGATGGTAACACCGTTTGATAAAAATGGTAATATCGATTTTGCAAAGACAACGAAATTGGTAAATTATTTAATTGATAACGGTACAACAGCAATCGTGGTAGGAGGGACGACTGGAGAATCTCCTACATTAACATCAGAAGAAAAAGTAGCGTTATATCGCCATGTCGTATCTGTTGTCGATAAAAGGGTGCCCGTCATCGCTGGAACAGGTAGCAATAATACGCATGCTTCTGTCGATTTAACAAAAAAGGCAACTGAAGTTGGTGTTGATGCAGTTATGCTAGTGGCACCGTATTATAATAAACCGAGTCAAGAAGGGATGTACCAGCACTTTAAAACAATCGCTGAAAGCACTCCGCTTCCGGTAATGCTATATAATGTTCCAGGACGATCTATTGTACAAATCTCCGTTGATACAGTTGTTCGTTTATCAGAAATAGAAAACATTGTTGCGATTAAAGATGCAGGTGGCGATGTATTAACAATGACAGAAATCATTGAAAAAACAGCGGACGACTTTGCAGTATACAGCGGTGATGATGGTTTAACATTACCAGCTATGGCAATTGGAGCAAAAGGTATTGTTTCTGTAGCATCTCATGTTATCGGGAATGAAATGCAAGAAATGATTGCTGCATTCCAAGCTGGAGAGTTTAAAAAAGCGCAGAAATTACATCAATTACTAGTAAAAGTAACGGATGCACTATTTATGGCGCCGAGCCCAACACCAGTAAAAACAGCATTACAAATGGTGGGATTAGATGTAGGTTCTGTACGTTTGCCACTTCTTCCATTAACGGAAGAAGAAAGAATAACGTTACAATCCGTAATGCAATCTATTCCTCGTTAATAAAAATGACCTAGTGTGAAACTAGGTCATTTTTATTTTGACTAACTATATGTAAGTGATGAAAATTAGCTATAGTTAATAGGCTGTAATAAGAAGGGGGTGGCAGGGGGGAGAATTAGTAAGAAACTGATTACAGAGATAAGATTTTTTAGTGAATATCGTTTCATGTTTATGTAAAGAATTTACATGAATATTTTTCCATCAAACTCTTATTACGTAGGGAAAATAGTAAAACTGATATGAATTTTGCCCTCTTAAATTATAATCTCATTTTAATGTCTTCTCTTGTCTTTCGCATAATTTAACTTGTGTTCTATTTCTTGTATCAGTTATAATATGGCTAAGTAGCTTAGTACGGGTATGCTTAGCAAAATTGGTAAAAATTAAGATTTAATGAAATTTTCATATCATATCGAATAAGATATTTGATTTATATAATGAAAGAGAGGTGAAACCTGGTTTAAAAAATTAACAAGGACATGATATCGCATAACGGTAAGGACATTCGTCTTGGACGGTGAATATATGGTGGTTGTAGAGTTTCCCCTGGTGTCTCTGCAATTTTAGTGAAATCAGTGTTTGCAAGATTTTTAAACCAGGCAACAACATGAAGAGAAAAGAGAATGAGTCTGTTAAAGTATTTGCTCTTGGCGGAGTAGGTGAAATCGGAAAAAACATGTACTGTGTTGAAATTGATTCTGAAATCTTTATTGTAGATGCCGGATTGATGTTCCCGGGAGATGAAATGTTTGGGATTGATATTGTTATTCCTGACATTACATATTTAGTAGAAAATCAAGAGCGAGTAAAAGGACTATTTATTACCCATGGTCATGAAGATCATATTGGTGGAATTGTTTATGTGCTTCGTAAATTATCTATTCCAGTATATGCGACGAAATTAACGGTAGGACTTATACAAGAAAAGCTTGGCGAAGCAGGAATGCTAGGCCGTGTAGACTTAAAAACAATTGACTCGAATTCAACAGTAGAGTTTAATTCAACAAATGTGTCATTCTTCGGAACGACACATAGTATTCCGGATTCTGTGGGTGTTTGTTTCCATACATCAAAAGGTGCTGTAGTATATACAGGAGACTTTAAATTTGATCAAACTCCAATCGGAAATAGTGGAGCAGATCTTGGGAAAATGGCGCAAATTGGAAATGAAGGCGTACTTTGCTTGTTATCTGATAGTACAAACGCTGAACGTCCTGGTTATACAGGTTCGGAAAAAGAAGTTGGTATAGAGATTTCTAAAGTATTCTATAGTTCAGAAGGGCGTATTATTGTTGCTTCATTTGCCTCCAATGTACACCGTATTCAACAAGTGTTTGATGCAGCTGCTGAAACTGGAAGGAAAGTAGCGGTAGTAGGACGTAGCATGGTGAAAGTGGTAGATATTGCAAGACGTCTTGGTTATTTAGATGTTCCAGAAGGTATGGTTATTTCATTACAAGAAATAGACAATTTCCCGGAAAAAAAGGTAGCCATCTTAACGACTGGTAGTCAAGGGGAACCGATGGCAGCCCTTTCTAGAATGGCGAAACAAGCTCATAAACAAATTTCAATTCGTAAAGGCGATACTGTTATTATTGCAGCTTCTCCAATTCCAGGAAATGAAGTATCTGTATCAAAAATTATTGACTTGTTATTTAGATCTGGTGCTGAGGTTATTTATTACGGTGAAAGAAAAGTTCACGTTTCAGGTCATGGTAGCCAAGAAGAATTAAAGCTGATGATAAATTTAATGAAGCCGAAGTATTTTGTACCCGTACATGGTGAGTTCCGTATGCAAAAAGCACATGCGTATTTAGCGGAAGATGTAGGTGTTGCGAGAGAGAATATCTTTATCGTAGAAAAAGGCGATGTAATTGCTTTTGGTGACGATGAAGCAAAATTAGCTGGTAAAGTGCAAGCTGGTAATGTTTTAATTGATGGATTAGGTGTAGGTGACGTCGGTAACATCGTTCTTCGAGATAGAAAGATGTTATCTCAAGATGGAATTTTAGTTGTTGTTGTAACACTTGGTAAGGATGAAAAGAAAATAATCTCTGGTCCAGAAATTATTTCACGCGGCTTTGTATATGTTCGTGAATCAGAAGCATTAATCGAACGATCCACAGATATTGTACGTATGATTGTTGAACAATCAATTAAAGAATATACAATTGAATGGTCTATGTTGAAACAAAATATTCGTGAATTATTAGGGCAGTTCTTGTACGAAGAAACGAAGAGAAAGCCAATGATTTTACCGATTATTATGGAAGTATAAAGAAGGTCACCTTTACAGGTGATCTTTTTCTTTTTTAACCCTATCGAATGAAATTCATAACTTAAGAAATAATAGTTATATACGAGTGAAAGGGGATGCGATATGACAGAACGTGATCGTTATACAAATGAAGAAAAAGAAGCTGAGCCGAAAGAAGTTCCAAAAGAGGCTTCTATAGTGGAGAAAATTCAGCAACTTGGACAGACAAATGTACCACAAATGAATGAATCGCGTATTCATTGCTTAACAATTGTTGGGCAGGTGGAAGGTCATATTCAGTTGCCACCACAAAATAAAACAACAAAATATGAACACATCATTCCGCAAATTGTCGCGATTGAACAAAATCCGAAAATTGAAGGTTTACTGTTAATATTAAATACAGTTGGGGGTGACGTTGAAGCTGGATTAGCGATTTCTGAAATGGTGGCTTCGCTTTCAAAACCAACTGTATCTCTTGTTTTAGGAGGAGGGCATTCAATCGGTGTACCGATTGCGGTCTCAACTGATTATTCATTTATTGCCGAAACAGCGACGATGACAATTCATCCAATTCGTTTAACAGGTCTTGTTATAGGTGTGCCACAAACATTTGAGTATTTGGATAAAATGCAAGAACGAGTCATTCGATTTGTGACAAAGCATTCGAAAGTAACGGAAGATCGTTTTAAAGAGCTTATGTTTGCAAAAGGGAATTTGACGCGAGATATTGGGACGAATGTAATAGGTGGAGATGCAGTGAAGTATGGTCTTATAGATGGTGTCGGTGGTATTGGTAGCGCACTTCGAAAATTAAACGAATTAATTGATGAACGCAAGGATAATAGTACAGAAGGGACAATGCTACAATGATTTTATATACAATTATGCCAGAGCAACTTGTGTATCCGGCCGATTATTCACAATGCGAAAGCCAAAAAGTTGTGAATATAAATGGCGTGGAATTAGTGGTTTCTGAGGAGGATAATCAATGTTACTCTATTGTACGTGTATTAAGTACGAATCCGTCTCACTACCTAGAGTTTGAGCCTGGACAGAAAATTACCTTTTAGCAAAAAGAAGGATTTTGTTTAGGAGCTATGGTATAATATAAAAAACAAGACGGTTGAGCAGCCATGAGTAGGCTGCTTTCTTCTGTTTATTTAACATTTTACAAGAAGTGTAAAAATAGAAGATATAAAGACCTGAAAAATAGAGAGAAAGACATGTAAGTAGAGCTTTTTTATAAGAAAGTTGTACTTAATTTTTAGAACACGAGGTGAAGAAATGGCAAAACAAAAGCAAAGAGGGACGAAGGCTAAGGCAAGACGTACGATAAAGCCAACTTTGTATTATGAAATCGTCGGGTTGACTCTTTTTGCACTTTCGATTATTACGATTTTACAGCTAGGTGTTGTAGGGAAATCGTTTGTGTTATTTTTTCGCTTCTTCTTTGGTGAGTGGTACATAATAGGTGTGTTAGGTGTAATAGCTTTATCTGTTGCGTTTGTAATAAAGCGGGGATGGCCCAACCTTTTAAATAAACGGCTAATAGGTGTTTATTTAATTGTACTAGCAATATTAATGTTTAGTCATATTACATTATTTAACCTGCTTACGAAAGATGGAGCTGTGCAAAATACTTCTGTAATTGTTAGTACAAAAGATTACTTCTTCCTTGAAATGAAAAAGGGCCCGGATAGTGTTCATTTAGGTGGTGGTATGTTCGGTGCACTGATGTTCGCAACGTGCTACTTCTTATTTGACGAAGTAGGGGCATATATCATTGGAATTATTTTAGTTATTCTTGGAATACTTTGTATAACAAATAAACATATTGGAGAAGTACTTGCTCCGATAGGGAGAATTCTTAGAAGTCAGTTTCAAGTAATGCAAGGGGATTATAAAGATTGGAAATCTCAAAGGGTCGCCGAGCAAACTGAAAAGAAAAAAACAACAAGAAGCAAGAGGCGTGAACGTGTTGCTGAACAAGAAGAAGCTATTGAGCCAGTAGAAGAAATAGAAATTGGTCCACCAATTATTTCGAATTTTACTGAGAATTATCCAGTACGTGAAGAGACGGAAAAGCAGATAGAAGAAAATGATTTAATTACTCCTCCGTTTATTGAAGAGGCAGTTCCGCCTGCGCCAGAAGAACAACCTCACAAGAAACGAGGAGAAAAAATCGTTGAATCGCTAGAAGGTGAAACGAAAGCACCTCCTATACAATTTTCTAATGTGGAAAATAAAGATTATAAGCTTCCTTCGCTTGATATATTAAAGTTTCCCCAAAATAAGCAAGTTACAAATGAAAATGCGGAAATTTATGAAAATGCTCGTAAATTGGAACGTACATTCCAAAGTTTTGGTGTGAAAGCGAAAGTAACAAAAGTACATAGAGGTCCTGCAGTTACGAAATATGAAGTGTATCCTGATATGGGAGTAAAGGTAAGTAAAATTGTTAGTTTAAGTGATGATTTAGCGCTTGCTTTAGCAGCGAAAGACATTCGTATTGAAGCACCTATTCCTGGGAAATCAGCTGTAGGGATTGAGGTTCCGAATTCAGAAGTTTCTATGGTAACGCTGAGAGAAGTTCTTGATTCAAAGGCGAATAACCACCCAGAAGAGAAGTTATTAATCGGTCTTGGACGTGATGTTACAGGAGAGGCTGTATTGGCACGTTTAAATAAAATGCCCCATTTATTAGTAGCTGGTGCGACTGGTAGTGGAAAGAGTGTATGTATTAATGGAATTATTGTAAGTATTTTAATGCGTGCAAAACCGCATGAAGTAAAATTAATGATGATTGATCCGAAAATGGTAGAGTTAAATGTATATAACGGTGTTCCGCACTTATTAACACCAGTCGTAACTGACCCGAAAAAAGCATCACAGGCTTTGAAGAAAGTTGTGAGTGAAATGGAGCGTCGTTATGAATTATTCGCGCATAGCGGTACGCGTAACATTGAAGGATATAATGATTATATTAAAGAACATAATAGCCAATCGGAAGCGAAACAACCTGAATTACCATATATTGTAGTGATTGTGGACGAGTTAGCTGATTTAATGATGGTTGCTTCTTCGGATGTAGAAGATGCGATTATGCGTTTAGCGCAAATGGCACGTGCTGCTGGTATTCATTTAATTATTGCGACTCAGCGTCCGTCAGTTGATGTCATCACAGGTGTTATTAAAGCGAATATTCCATCGCGTATTGCATTTGCTGTATCTTCCCAAATAGATTCTCGAACGATTCTTGACGGTGGTGGTGCAGAAAAGTTGCTAGGTCGTGGAGATATGTTATTCATACCAATTGGTGCATCGAAACCTGTTCGTGTACAAGGGGCGTTTTTATCAGATGATGAAGTTGAGAGAGTCGTAGAATCTGTTATTGCGCAGCAAAAAGCGCAATATCAAGAGGATATGATTCCACAAGATGTTCCTGAAACAAAGCAGGAAGTAGAAGATGAATTATACGATGAAGCGGTTCAGCTTGTAGTAGAAATGCAAACAGCATCTGTTTCTATGTTACAACGTAGATTTAGAGTAGGATATACGCGAGCAGCTCGTTTAATTGATGCCATGGAAATGAATGGTGTAGTAGGTCCTTATGAAGGTAGTAAACCAAGGGGAGTACTCATTAAAGATGTGCAAGAAAAAAGTTCTTAAAAAAAGCCTAATTGTTTTTACAATTAGGCTTTTTTATATGCTGTTTTTGTTATATACTATAGTCACTGACGAAGAAAGGGCTTACATCTTTAAGGGCCCTTTAGAATACGAATGCTTATCGTTTTGGTTTTCAAAACGTTCGATATTTAATGTAGAAAAATGTTGAATTCTGTTGACACATATGGGAGCAAGTGGTAAGATTACTTCGAAAAGAATCACTGCCTCATATAATCTTGGAGATAAGGTCCATAAGTTTCTACCTGGCAACCATGAATTGCTAGACTATGAGGGGAAAAGTGTGTAACAAAGGATGTAAGGAATCTTTGTGCCGAACTTTTTCTCTATATGAGAAATGTTTATGGTACAAAGTTTTTTTTATGGGATAAAGTGTGAAAATTTCATCTTGAAAAATTATTAATATTTATTCGATAATTACGCTTATTTTTAGTATTTAGTAATTTATACTATGTTGTAAGTTGAAAAAAGAGAAAAGAAGTCTTACATCAGAGGTCGAATAATTGAAATGCGGGGGAGTCTTATGTCAGTAAAATCCGATAGTCGTCACCTATATTTGCGGGTGATTGATCACATCAAAGGGAAAATTAAAGATGGGGCTTACAAAGAAAAACAAAAGTTACCTTCAGAGTTTGATCTAGCGAAAGAACTTGGTGTAAGTAGGGCAACTTTAAGGGAAGCACTACGTATTTTAGAAGAAGAAAATGTTGTTATTCGTAGACATGGTGTAGGGACATTTGTAAATGCGAAGCCGTTATTTTCTTCTGGAATAGAGCAACTTTCTAGTATTACAGATATGATTTCTAGTGTGGGGAAAACACCAGGAACAATCTTTTTATCATCATCTACAACAACTTTAACAGAAGAAGAAAAAGAGAAATTTAATTGTGAAGATGCTTTTAGCGCAGTAATGATTGAACGTGTTCGTACAGCGGATGGGGAACCAGTTGTATATTGCATTGATAAACTGGCAAAAGAGATATTACCAGATTTATCGGGATACAATGAGGAATCGCTGCTTACAGTAATACATAATAATACGCACAAGCGTATCACATACGCAGTTGCTCACATTGAACCGATTGGTTATCACCCGAAAATTTCACCGATTTTAGAATGTGAACCTGAAACGGCACTGCTAGTTTTAAAACAAATGCACTATGATCAAAATGATGAGCCAATCTTATATTCTATTAATTACTTTAGAGCTGATAAGTTTAGCTTCCACGTATTAAGAAAACGTATGTAGGGAAGTTCCTTTTTAGGGAGGTGACAGCAAGAAGTAAGGGACAGCAGCGTATGAATCATTAGACAAAACATTTCAGGAGGGGTTTCTAGTATGAAGAAAAAAACAGGTCTTTTATTATCGTTAACGTTAGCAGCAAGTACAGTGTTAGGTGCATGTGGTAACTCGGATAAAGCGGATAGTGACAAAAAAGGGGATAAAGAGTTTAAGGTTGGTATGGTTACAGATGTTGGGGGCGTTGATGACAAATCATTTAACCAATCAGCTTGGGAAGGTTTAACAAAATTCGGTAAAGACAACGATTTAAAGAAAAATGAAGGATATCGTTACCTTCAATCAAGTAAAGATGCTGATTACATTCCAAATTTAACGAAATTTGCGAAAGATCATTATAACACAACATTTGGTATTGGATACTTAATGGAAAAATCAATTGAAAAGGTGGCTGAACAGTATCCAAAAGAGCAATTTGCGATTGTAGATACTGTTGTAAAGAAGCCGAACGTAACAAGTATTACATTTAAAGACCATGAAGGTTCATTCCTAGTTGGAGCTGTAGCAGCGATGACAACAAAATCAAATAAAGTTGGTTTTGTTGGTGGTGTGAAGAGTCCGTTAATTACAAAATTCGAATCAGGTTTTAAAGCTGGTGCAAAAGCAGTAAATCCAAATATCGAAATTGTATCACAATATGCTGATGCATTTGATAAGCCAGAAAAAGGATCTGTATTAGCTTCAGCAATGTACGGTCAAGGCGTTGACGTAATTTACCATGCTTCAGGTGCAACTGGTAACGGTGTATTCACAGAAGCGAAAAACCGTAAGAAAAAAGGTGAAAATGTTTGGGTAATCGGTGTTGACCGTGACCAAAATCAAGAAGGCATGCCTGAAAACGTAACTTTAACTTCAATGGTAAAACGTGTTGATGTTGCAGTAGCAAAAGTAGCGCAAGAAGCGAAAGATGGTAAGTTAAAAGGCGGTAAAGTAGAAGAGTTCGGCTTAAAAGATGATGGCGTTGGTATTGCGAAAACAACTGATAATGTGAAAAAAGTAAACCCAGAAATTTTAACAAAAATAGAAGAGTTTGAGAAGAAAATCACTGCTGGTGAAATTAAAGTACCTGCGACTGATGATGAATATAAAGCATACGAAGCTGCTCTAAAGAAATAATGATAGAGCAATAGCAAAGGTTAGTTCTTAGAACTAACCTTTGTATATATAAAAATACTTTTAATAGAGTGTAATTGGGGAGTGTTCCCTGCTAGAAGGAGGAACAAAATGGAATACGTAATTGAGATGAACAATATTACAAAAGTATTCCCAGGTATTGTAGCGAATGACGATATTACGCTGCAAGTAAAACAGGGAGAGATACACGCTTTACTTGGAGAAAATGGTGCAGGGAAATCAACGTTGATGAATGTACTGTTCGGTTTGTATCAACCAGAACAGGGCGAAATTAAAATTAAAGGAACCCCTGTAAAAATTACAAATCCGAATATAGCAAATGACCTTGGAATTGGGATGGTCCATCAGCACTTTATGCTTGTTCATAATTTTACAGTTACAGAGAATATCATTCTTGGAAATGAGCCGAAGAGAAAAGGGAAAATAGCTGTTGAAGAGGCTGCAAAAGAAATTAAACAATTATCTGAACAGTACGGTTTAGCTGTTGATCCAAATGCAAAGATTGAAGATATTTCGGTTGGGATGCAGCAAAGGGTTGAAATATTAAAGACGCTTTATCGTGGTGCGGAGATTTTAATATTCGATGAACCGACTGCAGTGTTAACTCCTCAAGAAATTCATGAGTTGATTCAAATTATGAAAAAGCTTGTGCAAGAAGGAAAATCTATCATTCTTATTACACATAAATTAAAAGAAATTATGGAAGTTTGCGATCGTTGCACAATTATTCGTAAAGGTAAAGGAATTGGTACAGTTGACGTTGCGAAAATGGATGAACATAAACTTGCAGAATTAATGGTCGGACGTCAAGTGAATTTTAAAACAGAAAAAATAGGGGCCAAACCGAAAGAGGAGGTTCTGTCTGTTGCGAATCTTGTCGTTCATGATGCACGCCAATTACCTGCTGTAAAAGGCCTTGACTTAACTGTTCGTGCAGGAGAAATCGTTGGTATTGCAGGGATTGATGGAAATGGTCAAAGTGAATTAATAGAGGCGATTACTGGTTTACGAAAAGTTGAGTCAGGTTCTATTGCAATTAAAGGAAAAGAAATAACGAATTGGCCTGTTCGAAGAATTACAGAGGAAGGAATTGGTCATATTCCAGAAGACCGTCATAAACACGGGCTAGTTCTTGATTTTTCTGTTAAAGACAATATAGTTTTGCAAACATACTATAAAAATCCATTTTCAAAGAAGGGGATTTTAAACTTTAGCAAAATCACAGAGAAAGCAAAGGCGCTTATTGAACAGTTTGATGTACGTACGCCTAGCGAACAAACATTAGCGCGTGCTCTATCAGGTGGAAATCAGCAGAAAGCTATCATTGCACGTGAAGTAGATCGTAATCCAGATTTATTAATTGCAGCACAACCAACACGTGGTTTAGATGTAGGTGCGATTGAATTTATTCATAAAAAATTAATCGAGCAGAGAGATAATGGGAAAGCAGTATTACTTCTATCGCTAGAACTGGATGAAATTTTAAATGTAAGTGATCGAGTTGCTGTTATATATGAAGGTAAAATTGTAGCAATTGTCGATGCGAAAGAAACAAATGAACAACAGCTTGGTTTGTTGATGGCTGGCGGAACGGAGAAAGAGAAGGTGAATACAAATGGCTAAAAAATTTTTAACGGAGCGAACAATTAACATTTTAGTTCCTGTATTATCCGTTATTTTTGGTTTACTTGTTGGTGCCATTGTAATGTTAGTTAGTGGATATGATCCAATTGTTGGGTATGCAGCGCTTTGGGAAGGAATGGTTGGAAATCCGCAGGCTATCGGTGAGACGCTACGTACGATGATTCCACTCGTGTTAGCTGGTCTGTCTGTTGCATTTGCGTTTCGTACAGGTCTCTTTAACATTGGGGTAGAAGGACAATTATTAGTTGGATGGCTTGCCGCTGTCTGGTTTGGATATGCAGTATCGTTACCAGCATTTTTGCATATTCCGTTATCTATTTTAGTAGCCGCGATTGCCGGTGGTTTATGGGGATTTATACCTGGATATTTAAAAGGAAAGCTTAAAGTAAATGAAGTAATTGTCACAATTATGATGAACTACATTGCACTTTATGTCACGTATGATCTTATTAAACGTTTTATACATGAAGGTAATGAGAAATCTTATGATGTACAAGCGAGTGCTTCATTAGCTTCTGATTGGCTATCTTCATTGACAGATGGATCTCGTTTGCACTGGGGAATTGTTGTAGCTATTTTAATTGCTATTGTAATGTGGTTCGTATTAGATAGAACTACGTTAGGATATGAGTTGAAATCGGTTGGTTTTAACCAAAATGCATCGCAATATGCAGGGATGAAAGTCTCTCGTAATGTTGTATTATCAATGACAATTGCTGGCGCTTTTGCTGGAATTGGTGGGGCAATGGAAGGTCTAGGAACATTCCAAAGTATGACGGCAATGACATCGTTTACTGGTATTGGATTCGATGGGATTGCGGTAGCTCTTCTTGGAGGAAATAATCCGTTTGGTATATTATTATCGGCTTTACTGTTCGGTGGTTTGAAAAGTGCAGCCCCGCAAATGAATTTTGAAGCAGATGTACCTTCTGAGTTAATTAATGTTATTATCGCATGTATTATTTTCTTTGTTGCTTGCAGTTATGTTTTACGCTGGGCACTTACACGCATGAGCAAGGAGGGGAAATAAATGAGCTTTATAGATATTTTAGCCATTCTTGTGACTGGTACTTTATATACGGCAGCGCCACTTATTTTTACGGCGTTAGGTGGAGTGTTCAGTGAACGTTCTGGGGTTGTAAATATAGCCTTAGAAGGTTTAATGTTATTTGGTGCATTTACTGGTATCGTTACAACGTTATTAATGGGTGATACGTGGGGAGCAATGACTCCTTGGATTGCACTATTATTTGCAGCTATTGGTAGTGGGTTATTTGCACTTCTTCACGCAGTAGCGTCCATTACATTCCGCGCGGATCAAGTAGTAAGCGGGGTAGCGATTAACTTTTTGGCTCTCGGTTTAACAGTATTTGCGATTAAGAAAATCTTTGGTAAAGGACAGACTGATTTTATTCAATACCGAATTGAAAAAATCGATGTTCCAGGACTTTCGGATATTCCGGTAATCGGGAAAATCTTTTTCTCAAATGTACCGTTAACGTCGTATATTGCCATTATTTTAGCATTTGTTGTTTGGTACATTATTTATAAAACACCGTTCGGTCTTCGTCTTCGTGCTGTTGGTGAACATCCAATGGCAGCAGATACGATGGGGATTAATGTATATAAAATGCGTTATATTGCAGTTTGTATATCTGGAATGTTTGCAGGAGTGGGTGGTGCGGTCTTCGCAATGTCGATTTCTGGTAACTTCTCAGGTGCTACAATTACTGGACAAGGTTTCTTAGCACTAGCAGCTATGATCTTTGGTAAATGGAATCCACTTGGTGCTCTTGGAGCAGCGCTGTTCTTCGGATTTGCTCAATCACTTGGGATAACAGGTGGTACAATTCCTATATTAAAAGAAATTCCAAGTGTATTCTTAACGATATTACCGTATGTATTTACAATATTAGCACTCGTTGGTTTTGTAGGCCGATCTGAAGCTCCGAAAGCATTAGGAACGCCTTATGAAAAAGGAAAACGATGAGTATTTAGAAAGTATAAAAAAAGCTCGCACATTAGTGCGGGCTTTTTTACATAGAATATATTTAATACGGAATTTTACTATGTTCCTTACATATTAAAGTTTTTAGAAAGACTCAAATGTAAGCATAATAAGGAAGAAAATTTGATTTTTTATTTCTAAAAACTGTATATTGAAGAGGAATATTCCTACATACGTAAAGGAGGGCTATTAATGAAACTAATGGAACAGCAACTGCATGAATTAGGTGGCTTGCGAGTACATATTATTCCGACTGATAAATTTAAAACAAATACCTTTGTATTTCGTTTTAAAGCACCTTTAAATGAGGAGACGGTGACAGAGCGTGCCCTATTGCCGTACGTATTGCAAAGTGCGACAGAAAAACTGCCTTCTGTAATTCGTCTTCGTCAATATTTAGAAGAATTATATGGATCTTCTTTAGCGGTAGATGTAAGTAAAAAAGGAGAAGACCATATCATCTCTATTTATGTAGACATTGCAAATGAAACATATTTACGCGATGCACCACCGTTATTTGAAAAAGCGCTTTCTATGTTATCTGATATTGTTTTACATCCAGCAACAGAAGGGGACGGTTTTCTATCTTCTATTGTAGAAAGTGAGAAACGAGCACTCTTGCAACGAATTGAAGCTACTTATGATGATAAAATGCGTTATGCAAACGAGCGTTTAATTGCAGAAATGTGCAAAGTAGAACCATATCGCTTAAGTGCAAATGGAAAAAAAGAAAGTGTTGCTTCTATTACAAATGAAAGTTTGTATCAATATTATCAAAAAGTGTTAGCTGAAGATGAAATGGATTTATATATCATTGGTGATATTTCAGAAGATGCTGTGGAGCTTGTAAATAAGTATTTTTCGATTTCACCTCGCGCTATGAAAGAGAGAAATGTACTTCTTCATAAACGAAATAATGAAGAAAAAGAAATTGTTGAAAAACAAGAACTAAAGCAAAGTAAATTAAATATCGGCTATCGCACATTCATTACGTATAAAGATGAAGATTATTTTGCATTACAATTGTTTAACGGATTATTTGGAGGGTTTTCTCATTCGAAGTTATTCGTAAATGTCCGTGAAAAAAATAGTTTAGCGTACTATGCAGCATCGAGATTTGAAAGTCATAAAGGTTTGCTCTTCGTTATGTCTGGAATTGAAGCGAAGAACTTTGAAAAAGCTGTTGAAATTATTAAAGAACAGATGAAAGCAATGCAAAGCGGTGATTTTTCAGAGGAAGAGATTCAGCAAACGAAAAGTGTAATTCAAAATCAAATCTTAGAGGCAATTGATACACCACGTGGTTTTGTTGAAATGCTTTATCACGGGGTGATTTCAGAGCGTACGCGTCCAGTTGAAGAATGGCTAACGGGCATAGAAAGCGTGACGAAAGAAGAGATTGTGAAAGTTGCTAATAATATTGAACTAGATACAATTTACTTTTTACATGGAACGGAGGGAGAATAAATGGAGAAAATTGTGTATGAGCAATTAAAAGAGACGCTATATTATGAAAAACTTCCGAATGGATTAGACGTATATATCTTACCGAAACAAGGCTTCAACAAAACATTTGCAACATTTACGACGAAGTACGGTTCTGTTGATAATACATTTGTACCGCTTGGAAAAGAAGACATGACTCGTGTACCAGATGGAATTGCTCATTTCCTTGAGCATAAATTGTTTGAAAAAGAGGACCATGACGCGTTTCAATTGTTTAGTAAACAAGGTGCTTCAGCGAACGCTTTTACATCTTTTACAAGAACCGCTTATCTCTTTTCCTGTACATCAAATGTAGAAAGAAATTTAAATACGTTGTTAGACTTTGTACAAGAACCGTATTTCTCTGAAAAAACGGTTGAAAAAGAAAAAGGTATTATCGGTCAAGAAATTCAAATGTACCAAGATAACCCAGACTGGCGTTTATACTTTGGGTTAATCGATAGTTTGTTTGTGAAACATCCAATTAAAATTGATATTGCAGGGACAATTGAGTCCATTAGTAAAATTACAAAAGACCTACTGTATGAATGTTATGAGACTTTTTACCATCCGAGCAACATGTTATTATTTGTTGTTGGAGCGATTGATCCTGAAAAAACAATGGATTTAGTTCGTGAAAATCAAGCGAAAAAAGATTACGAAAATCAACCAGAAATCGTTCGCTCTTTTGAAGAGGAACCAGAAGAAGTAAATGAAAAGAAAAAGATTATTTCAATGCCTGTTCAAACTCCAAAATGTTTAGTTGGTATTAAGGCAACGAATTTAAAAGAAAAAGGGCAAGCTCTGTTAAAACAAGAAATTGCACTTACATTACTTTTAGATTATTTATTTGGAAAAGGGTCAGTTCATTACGAATCTTTATATAATGAAGGTCTTATTGATGATTCGTTCTCGTATGACTATACAGAAGAAAATAACTTCGGTTTTGCAATGGTTGGTGGAGATACGAAGCACCCTGATGAATTGGCAGAGCGATTAAAAGGTATTTTACTACAAACGAATTATGATCAGTTAGATGAGACTGCGCTGGAACGGGTGAAGAAAAAGAAAATTGGCGGATTTTTACGATCGTTGAATTCACCTGAATATATTGCAAATCAGTTTACACGATATGCGTTTAATGAATCTAGTTTATTTGATGCTCTTACAGTGTTAGAAGGATTAACTGTTCAAGACCTACAACAAGCAGCAAAAACATTATTAATTGAAGAGAAAATGAGTGTCTGCCAAGTGTTACAAAAAAAATGAAGTAATATGTGAATAAAAAACGCAGTATCTATATCCCTCATCTAACGTTTGGTTATTGCCAAATGGTAAGATGAGGGTATTATTTATTTATACATAAAAAGATAAGAGAGGGAATTTATGAAAAAGTATGCATTAGTAACTGGAGGAAGCGGAGGGATTGGCTCTGCTATTTCGAAGCAGTTAATCGAGGATGGTTATACAGTCTATATTCATTACAATAAAAGCGAAGAGAAGATAAGGGGGTTACAAAAGGAGTTTGATGCAGTGATTCCTGTGCAAGCAAATTTAGCTTCTATCGATGGAGCAGAGAAATTGTGGGGACAAATCGAACATCCTATTGATGTTATTGTATACGCAGCTGGAAAGAGTATATTTGGATTAGTAACAGATGTTACGAATGAAGAATTAGATTATATGGTGGAGCTTCAAGTGAAGAGTGTATATAGACTTTTATCGATGGCGCTTCCACCGATGATCGGGCGGAGAAGTGGTAATGTTGTTGTTATTTCATCCATTTGGGGGCAAATAGGAGCGTCTTGTGAGGTGCTGTACTCAATGGTGAAAGGTGCACAAAATTCATATGTGAAGGCTTTAGCGAAAGAAGTTTCTCTAAGTGGATTGCGCGTTAATGCGGTAGCGCCAGGTGCGATCGAAACAGAAATGTTAAATGTATTTTCAGAAGATGATAAAAATGAAATTGCTGAAGATATTCCATTAGGTAGAATAGGACTACCCGAAGAGGTAGCAAAAACAGTATCATTCCTCGTTTCGCCAGGAGCTTCTTATATTACGGGGCAAATTATCGGAGTGAATGGCGGTTGGCATTGCTAAAAAATTCTTACATAAAAAACAAGAAATTGTACAAATTAAGCATGATTCTATTACTAAAATAGTGAGGTGCTTAAACATGTCAGTGTTAGATAATTTTGATCAGTGGAAGAGCTTTTTAGGAGAACGTTTAGAACAAGCGGGGGGAAAAGGGCTTGATGGTGGTGCCGTATCAGATATGGCATTTCGTGTTGGTGATTATTTAGCAAATGAAGTAGAAGCGCGCAACGATCAAGAAAAATTATTGTCTGAGCTTTGGAAAGTTGCTGATGAACAAGAGCAACATACAATTGCAAATTTAATGGTGAAGTTTGTACAACATAAGTAAAAGTAGAGAGGAGCTTCTCCTCTCTACTTTTTTTGTATAGTAATTAGGAGGAATAGATTATACATTTAGCTTCCCTATTAAGGTGAAATCATATAATATAGTACGTAGGTGTAAAGTAAGCGTAGGGGAGTGATCTTGGATGATTGAATGGTATTTTGAATATGAAATACATAAAAACCGACCTGGCTTACTTGGTGACGTTTCTTCGTTAATCGGTATGCTTGGCATCAATATTGTCACAATTAATGGTGTAGATAATGCACGACGTGGACTTTTGCTTATGTGTGATAATCAAGAACAAATCTCTAGACTTGAATCAATTTTAAATACGATGGATAATATAACGGTAACGAAATATCGTCCGCCAAAGCTTAGAGATAAGCTAGCAGTTAGACATGGTAGGTACATACAACGAGATGCAGATGATAAGAAAACATTTCGATTTGTGCGTGATGAATTAGGATTGCTTGTAGACTTTATGGCGGAGATAATGAAAAAAGAAGGTCATAAATTAATTGGGATACGAGGAATGCCTCGTGTCGGAAAAACAGAATCTATTGTTGCCGCAAGTGTTTGTGCAAATAAGAGATGGTTATTCGTATCATCTACTCTCATTAAGCAAACTGTTCGTAGCCAATTGATTGAAGATGAGTATAGCGACGATAATATTTTCATACTAGATGGAATTGTGTCGACAAAGCGTGCAAATGAAAGACACTGGCAGCTCGTTCGTGAAATCATGAGATTGCCTGCAACGAAAGTTGTGGAACATCCGGATGTGTTTGTGAGTCAGTCAGAATACACATTGGATGATTTTGATTATATTATCGAATTGCGTAACGATTATGATGAAGAAATTCAATATAATTTAGTAGATGAAATTGAGCAAGGTACGCAAAACAATTTCTCTATGTTCGACTTTTAAAGAAATATTGAGGTGTTAGTAGTGACGGAATTAGGACAAAAGCTGACAGAAGCAAGAGAAGCGAAAGGCTTATCTATTGATCAGCTGCATGAGATTACAAAAATTCAAAAACGCCATTTAGTAGCGATTGAAGAAGGCAATTATGATGTGTTGCCAGGAGCTTTTTATGCGCGTGCATTCATTAAACAATATGCAGATGCTGTTGGATTAAATGGAGAGGAACTGCTTGTGGAATATCAGAGTACGATACCACAGTCTGAAAAACGTGAAGTTCCACAAGTATCAACTGGACAAAAAACACAAGAAACAATGCAAAAATCTTCATCATGGCCAATTGCGGATCATATGCCCAAAATTTTGATTGCGTTGTTAGTAATCGCATTTGGAGTGGTAGTCTGGTTTGTTATTCAAGCGTTAACTGGAAAAGATGATAGGCAAGTTCCAAATGCTCAAAGTGAGAAAATTGAGGTTCAAAAAGCAAAAAATTCTCCGTTAGATACGAAGAAAGATGAAGCGAAAGCGGAAGAACCAAAAAAAGAAGAACCAAAGAAAGAAGAACCAAAGAAAGAAGAGCAACCAGCGCAACCAACTGGACAACAAGAAGTGAAGGTAGTTGGAACGAGTGGTAAGGTATCTACTTTGGAAATTCATAATAATAAAACATTAGAACTGGAAATTTCAGCGAAGGGTGCAAGCTATGTAGATGTTAAAGATGATGCGGGTAACGAAATTCTAAACACTACAGTACAAAGTGGTCAAACAGAAAAACGTGATTTATCAACAGTAAAAGAAGTGCGGCTTAATATTGGAAGTGCACCGAATGTTGAAATTAAACTGAATGGCCAAGTGGTTACTTTCCCATTAGATCCAGCAAAAGAATATCACCAAAGATTGGTGATAAAAAACCAAGGGATAGGGCAAGCTGCGCAATAACAGTCATCGCTTCGATGACTTTTTTCAATGAACAAATGTTTTTGACATGATGGAGGAATAGCTGTGAATTTACCAAATAAAATTACAATATCTAGAATCTTCTTAATTCCAATTTTTATGGTAATTATGTTAGCGCCCTTTGAGTGGGGCTCATTTATAATTGGTGATGTAGAGTTACCAATTCAACATTTAGTAGGGGCACTTATCTTTATTATTGCTTCGGCTACAGATTGGATTGATGGACATTATGCAAGAAAGTATAATCTTGTAACGAATTTAGGGAAATTCCTTGACCCGTTAGCAGATAAATTACTTGTTTCGGCAGCACTTATCACATTGGTAGAAATGCAATATGTACCTGCTTGGATCGTTATTGTAATTATAAGCCGTGAGTTTGCAGTAACAGGTTTACGCCTTGTACTTGCTGGGACAGGAGAAGTAGTTGCAGCAAATCAGCTAGGGAAAATTAAGACATGGACACAAATTATTGCGATTGCAGCATACTTATTACATGATGTACCGTTAAATCTACTTCATATTCCAGTTGCAGATATTTTCATATGGATTGCATTATTCTTTACCGTTATTTCAGGATGGGATTATTTCTGGAAAAATAAAGATGCTTTTGTAAACTCAAAATAGAAGTTTATGGGGGAATTGGGATGAATGCTGAAATTATTGCGGTTGGAACGGAATTATTACTTGGACAAATTGCAAATACAAATGCCCAGTTTTTATCTGAAAAGTTAGCTTCAATCGGAATTAACGTGTACTACCATACTGTTGTTGGGGATAATAACAAGCGATTACAGAAGGCAATTGAATTGGCTGAAGAACGAGCTGATATGCTCATTTTTACAGGTGGATTAGGACCGACAAAAGATGATTTAACGAAAGAAACAATAGCGTCTAGTTTAGATGAAGAGCTTGTGTATGATGAAAAGGCATTAACATCGATAAGCGATTATTTTAAGCGTACAGGCCGTGAATTTACGGAGAATAATAAAAAGCAGGCGCTCGTTTTAAATGGATCGACTGTATTTGCGAATGATCACGGTATGGCGCCTGGTATGGGATTAAATACGAACGGAAAAGTTTATATTTTATTACCAGGACCACCAAAAGAAATGAAGCCGATGTATATAAGTTACGTAGAGCCTTTTTTATGTAAGTTTACAACGGGGGAAAATATTTATTCTCGTGTTCTTCGTTTTTTTGGTATTGGGGAATCTCAATTAGAGGTGAAAGTTCAAGATTTAATTGATGGACAAACGAACCCAACCATTGCACCACTTGCAAATGATGGCGAAGTGACATTACGTTTAACTGCCAAACATCATGATGCTGATGAGGCGGAGAAACTGATTCAGCATGTGGAAGATTTGATTTTAGAAAGAGTAGGAGAATTTTTCTACGGATATGACCAAGATTTCCTTCATTACAAGGCAATAAGGCTATTGAAGGAAAAAGGGTTAACTTTAGCGTGTGCAGAAAGTTTAACAGGTGGTCTTTTTGGAAATCAAGTAACAGAAAATGCTGGTGTTTCATCTGTATTTAAAGGCGGTGTCATTTGTTATCAAAATGATGTGAAGCAACAAATTTTACATGTACCTGAAGAAGTGTTACGTACTGATGGCGCGGTTAGTAAACAGTGTGCTCGCTATCTTGCTGAAAATGTAAAGGAACTGTTAAAAGCAGATATCGGAATTAGTTTCACTGGGGTGGCAGGACCGGATGCTTCAGAGCATAAAGAACCAGGAACAGTATTTATTGGATTGGTGATTAAAGATGAACCAGCTGTAGTCTTCTCGCTTAATTTAAGTGGAAGTCGTCAACAAATTAGAGAACGCTCTACAAAATATGGATTTTATCATTTATTTAAAAAGCTAGAAGAGATATAAATTTCTTCTAGTTTTTTTGTTGGAAAACCTAGTTTTATTCGATATAAAATAAAAAAACGAATAAATGTTCGATTTTTGTTGGCAAATTGAATTGAAAATAGGTATAATAAGATTAGCAATTTAGTTAAGGAGGAATTTTGAATGAGCGATCGTCAAGCGGCATTAGATATGGCGTTAAAACAAATAGAGAAGCAATTCGGTAAAGGTTCAATTATGAAATTAGGAGAACAAGCGGAGCGTAGAATTTCTACAATTTCAAGTGGTTCTTTAGCACTTGATGTGGCACTAGGGGTAGGCGGATACCCACGTGGCCGTGTTATTGAAATTTATGGACCTGAAAGTTCAGGTAAAACAACAGTTTCATTACACGCAATCGCGGAAGTACAGCGTCAAGGTGGACAAGCAGCGTTCATTGATGCGGAGCATGCAATGGATCCTGTATATGCACAAAAATTAGGTGTTAACATAGATGAATTACTATTATCACAGCCTGATACAGGGGAGCAAGGACTAGAAATCGCAGAAGCACTTGT
The DNA here is from genome assembly GCF_025809295.1 of Bacillus sp. 41-22. Classification (NCBI taxonomy): domain Bacteria; kingdom Bacillati; phylum Bacillota; class Bacilli; order Caryophanales; family Bacillaceae; genus Bacillus; species Bacillus sp. 41-22. The sequence continues at coordinate 3,615,820 of NZ_CP084035.1, read as the reverse complement.
ACGAAGTGGAGCGGTTGATATTATCGTAATTGACTCTGTGGCAGCTCTTGTACCGAAAGCTGAGATCGAAGGGGACATGGGTGACTCTCACGTTGGTTTACAAGCACGTTTAATGTCACAAGCACTTCGTAAACTTTCAGGTGCAATCAACAAATCAAAAACAATCGCAATCTTTATCAACCAAATTCGTGAAAAAGTTGGGGTTATGTTCGGGAACCCAGAAACAACTCCAGGTGGTCGTGCGTTGAAATTCTATTCAACTGTCCGTCTTGAAGTACGTCGTGCTGAGCAGTTAAAGCAAGGTAACGATATTGTTGGTAATAAAACGAAAGTAAAAGTAGTTAAAAATAAAGTAGCACCGCCATTCCGTGTTGCTGAAGTTGATATTATGTACGGAGAAGGTATTTCAAGAGAAGGTGAAATCTTAGATATGGCTTCTGAACTTGATATCGTTCAAAAGAGCGGTGCTTGGTACTCTTATAATGAAGAACGCTTAGGACAAGGTCGTGAAAATTCGAAGCAATTCTTAAAAGAGAATACGGATTTAAGAGAAGAAATTGCCTTCTTTGTTCGTGAACATCACGGAATTGGTGAAAACTCTGGTGTTGAAGACACGGAAGATTCAACTCGTCAAGATTAAAAAATAAAAGACACGGTCCCGTGTCTTTTATTTTTTAATCCACTATGAAAGCGTTGTATATAGCTGGAGATAAAATATTTATTCTATCCAAAAGGCTATGTGTAAAGGGGAATATTCATATATTTTAAGTGAATGAATTGGGATTTTCTAAGGTTTTCCAGGATAATATGCCGTCTGTTTTTTTAATCCATATAAGATTCAGGGCTGAAGGTAAAGAAAGTAAAAGTAGACAACGCTTGACAATGAAAATTGCGATAGATACAATGAGAATGTATATTTTTTCTTATATACGATATACTCTTCTCAAGAAGAGAAGTAATATTCGGAGTAAGACTTAAATCTTGCCGAAATAATAATATGACATTTTAATTGTGAAATGAAGAAAGTCCCTTAAAAAAGCGGGACGACGGTCTTTGCTGTACGTTGTAATTCAATGTACATGCCGACAGTCTTTTTTCATTCATAGCAAGGGGAGGTGAAATCATGAGTAGTAGTACAGTTTGGATACTCATCTCCATTTTGCTTGCAACAGTCGGTGCAGTTGTTGGCTTTTTTGTTCGAAAGTCTATTGCTGAAGCGAAGATTAATGGTGCAGCTAATGAAGCAAAACGTATTCTAGACGAAGCGAATCGTGATGCTGAAGCACTTAAGAAAGAAGCGCTTTTAGAAGCAAAGGATGAAATTCATACACTTCGTACAGAAGCTGAATTAGAAATTCGTGACCGTAGAAGCGAATTACAAAAACAAGAAAATCGTTTAATGCAAAAAGAAGAGAACCTTGATCGTAAAGACGAAACGCTCGATAACCGCGAGCGACAGTTAGAAAAGAAAGAGGAATCTCTTGTAGCGAAACAACAACAGATTGAAGAGTTGGAAAGCAAAGTGGGAGAGTTAGTTCAAAAGCAACAAACAGAATTAGAGCGCATTTCCAATCTGACCCGCGAACAAGCGAAAGCAATTATTCTTGGTAAAGTGGAAAGTGAAGTTTCTCATGAAATTGCCGTTATGGTAAAAGAAAGTGAAGTTCGCGCGAAAGAAGAAGCGGATAAGAAGGCAAAAGAGATTTTATCTCTTGCAATGCAAAGATGTGCAGCTGATCATGTTGCTGAAACAACCGTTTCGGTTGTAAATCTTCCAAATGACGAAATGAAGGGACGTATTATCGGACGTGAAGGTCGTAACATTCGTACGTTAGAAACGTTAACAGGTATTGACCTTATTATCGATGATACACCAGAAGCTGTAATTCTATCAGGATTTGACCCGATTCGTCGTGAAACAGCTCGTATCGCTCTTGATAAACTAGTACAGGACGGACGTATTCACCCAGCGCGTATTGAAGAGATGGTCGAAAAATCAAGACGTGAAGTGGACGAGTATATTCGTGAAGTCGGAGAGCAAACAACGTTTGAAGTGGGTGTTCATGGCTTACATCCAGATTTAATTAAAATTTTAGGTCGTTTAAAATACCGTACAAGTTACGGACAAAACGTCTTAAAACACTCTATGGAAGTTGCATACTTAACTGGACTTATGGCAGCGGAGCTTGGTGAGGATGAAAAACTAGCAAGACGTGCTGGTCTATTACATGATATCGGAAAAGCAATCGATCATGAAGTAGAAGGTAGCCACGTTGAAATTGGTGTTGAACTCGCAACGAAATATAAAGAGCATCCTGTTGTAATAAACAGTATCGCATCTCACCATGGTGACACAGAACCAACTTCTATCATTGCAGTTCTAGTTGCTGCAGCAGATGCATTATCAGCTGCAAGACCGGGAGCTCGTAGTGAAACGCTTGAGAATTACATTCGTCGTCTTGAAAAGTTAGAAGAAATTTCAGAGTCTTATGAAGGCGTAGAAAAATCTTTCGCAATTCAAGCAGGACGTGAAGTTCGTATTCTGGTAAAACCAGATACAATTGATGATTTAGAAGCTCATCGTTTAGCTCGTGATATTCGAAAACGTATTGAAAATGAACTGGATTATCCAGGACATATTAAAGTAACTGTTATTCGTGAAACACGTGCAGTGGAATACGCAAAATAAAGTGGTGAAACACCACTTTATTTTTTTGTGTTGGAATTGGGTAAAATAAAGAAAATTATTTATGAGCAGTATGCAAGTGAAAGAAACTTATAATAGATAAATTGTAACTGTTGTAAGGAAATAGCTTTAAGGTTATAGTATGGTAATAAAAAATGTAGTACATAGAAAGGGTAAGACATATGAGAATATTATTTGTTGGGGATGTAGTAGGATCTCCTGGTAGAGACATGATTCAACAGTACGTACCGGCATTAAAGAAGAAATATACACCGACAGTAACAATTATTAATGGAGAAAATGCTGCGGGTGGACGTGGAATTACGGAAAAAATATATCGAAACTTTTTAGAGTGCGGGGCACAAGCGGTTACGCTTGGAAACCACGCTTGGGATAACCGTGAAGTATTTGAATTTATCGATGATGCAAAATATCTTGCAAGACCAGCTAACTTCCCAGAAGGAACGCCGGGAAAAGGGCTTATCTTTGTAAATTGTAATGGAACAGAAGTTGCAGTTATTAACTTACAAGGACGTACTTTCCTTCCTCCAATTGATTGTCCATTCCGTAAAGTGGATGAGTTAATCAGTATTGCAAAAAAACGTACAAACATTATCTTTGTTGATTTTCATGCTGAAACAACAAGTGAGAAGCAGGCGTTAGGTTGGTATGTAGACGGTCGTGCTACAGCGGTAGTAGGTACACATACACACGTTCCTACAGCTGATAATCGTATTTTACCAAGCGGAACAGCTTATATTACAGATGTTGGTATGACAGGCCCATATGATGGGATTTTAGGTATGGATCGCGAAGCGGTATTGAAGAAGTTTTTAACGAACTTACCAGTGCGTTTTGAAGTGACGAATGGTAGAACACAATTAAGTGCAGTGTTAATTGATGTGGATCCTAATACAGGGAAAGCAAAGAAAATTGAGCGCATTTTAATTAATGATGACCAGCCATTTTTTGACTGATTTTTAACAAAAAGTTAGAGAATTCGTTATATTTTAATTTTTTAGAAAAATTACAGAAATTTAGCAGGAATACGTGCCATTCCTCGTGAATATAAGTTAAAGTGAAATAATTGCTATTACTTTTTATAGAAACGAGGAGGAAACGCGGAATGGAAATATTAAAAGTTAAAGCAACGTCGGTCCCTAATTCTGTAGCTGGTGCACTTGCAGGTGTTATTCGCGAACGCGGAACAGCAGAAATTCAAGCTATTGGTGCAGGTGCATTAAACCAAGCGGTAAAGGCAGTAGCAATTGCAAGAGGATTTGTAGCGCCTAGCGGTTTGGACTTGATTTGTATCCCAGCGTTTACAGATATTATGATTGATGGTGAAGAGCGTACAGCGATAAAATTAATTGTAGAACCTCGTTAAGTTGAAACAACCTGTTTGCATGTATGCAAACAGGTTGTTTTTGTAATGGAGGAATGAAAATGAAAATTTTTGATGCACATTGCGATGTACTCTTTCAGTTATGGAGTGCAAAGGGAAAAAAAGACTTTCAAAACGATTCACAATTACATATTACATTTGAACAATTAATGAAAAGAAAAGGAAGTATACAATGCTTTGCTATATATATACCAGAAACAGTAGCGTATGAAAAGCGTTTTGAAGTTGCGCTGCAAATGATAGATATTTTTCATAATGAAATTCTATCGCTACCAGGAATGAAGTTTATTCAGACAAAAAACGATATTAACATGCTAAAACAGGACGAGATTGGAGCATTATTAACATTAGAAGGATGCGAAGCAATTGGAAAAGAAGCGATGAAATTACGTTTGTTTTATCGCTTAGGTGTACGTTCCTTTGGATTGACATGGAACTATGCCAATCTGTTAGCTGATGGAGCGCTAGAGGCACGTGGAGCAGGTTTAACTACATTTGGTAGACAAGTTGTACAAGAACTTAATACGTTACATTTATGGACCGATGTGTCTCACTTAAATGAAAGAAGCTTTTGGGATGTTATTGAAATTGCTAAAAACCCAATTGCATCTCATTCAAACTGTTATCAACTTTGTGGGCATCCACGCAATTTAACCGATGAACAAATAAGAGCCCTTATAAAGAAAAATAGCATTATTGGTATTACTTTCGTACCGCAGTTTTTAACGAATGAAAGACAAGCGAATATAGCAGATATATTAAGGCATGTGGAATATATTTGTTCATTAGGTGGAGAAAAAAATATAGGATTCGGTTCTGATTTTGATGGGATTTTAGAAACTGTTGTAGGTGTAGAAGTATATAGGGATTATGAAAATATAATTAATCAACTGTGTAAAAAGTATAATGAATCAACTGTAGAGCGATTTTTGTATAAAAATTTTGTTGACTGTATAACGTTCTAAAAATTATATTTTAATAATTCGGAAGAGTTAAAATAAATTCACTTGAATTTATTGATTTTTTTAAGACCTAATACTAGAATGGTAAACGAAATAGCATTATACTAAAGATTCAGGGAAAACAGAAGAGGCATAATTTGCGTCCATTGTAGTTTATTTGCATAAAAAATGCTAAACTAATACTGTAAAAAAATACACTACAATGAATGCAGCCAAAAGGGGTGTAGGAGATGATTAGTCAACTTTCATGGAAAGTTGGAGGCCAACAAGGTGAAGGAATTGAAAGTACAGGGGAAATCTTCTGTATTGCATTAAACCGATTAGGATATTACCTATACGGTTACCGCCACTTCTCATCACGTATTAAAGGCGGCCATACAAATAATAAAATTCGTGTAAGTACAACAGAAGTACGCGCGATCTCAGATGATTTAGATATTTTAATTGCTTTTGATCAAGAAACAATTGATTTTAACTTCCACGAACTACGTCCGGGCGGAATTGTAGTTGCGGATGCGAAATTTAATCCGACAATACCTGATAATACAGATGTAAATCTATATGTGATACCGTTTACAGATATCGCTTCAGAATTAGGCACATCTTTAATGAAAAATATGGTTGCTGTTGGGGCATCTAGTGCGGTATTAGGATTAGACGAAACAGCTTATTTAGAGGTTGTTGAAGAAATCTTTGGTCGTAAAGGAGAGCAAGTCGTTCAAAAGAATATGGAAGCAATTAAACGCGGCTCTCAATACATGAAAGAATTGCTTGGTGAGAAAGTAAACATGATGCAGCTTGAAAAAGCTGACGGTAAGAAACGCATGTTTATGATTGGAAACGACGCAATCGCATTTGGTGCGGTAACTGGTGGCGCTCGCTTTATGTCTGCATATCCAATCACACCTGCATCTGAAATTATGGAATATTTAATTAAAAAGTTACCGAAAGTCGGCGGAACAGTAATCCAAACTGAGGATGAAATCGCAGCTTGTACAATGGCGATCGGTGCAAACTACGCTGGTGTTCGTACATTAACAGCATCTGCTGGTCCTGGTCTTTCTTTAATGATGGAAGCAATTGGTTTAGCAGGTATTACTGAAACACCGCTAGTTATCATTGATACACAACGCGGTGGTCCAAGTACGGGCTTACCAACAAAACAAGAGCAGTCTGACTTAATGGCTATGATTTACGGAACACATGGTGAAATTCCAAAAATCGTAATGGCGCCAAGTACAGTTGAAGAAGCTTTCTATGATATTGTAGAAGCGTTTAACTTAGCAGAAGAATATCAAGTGCCTGTTATTTTCTTAACAGATTTACAGCTTTCTTTAGGAAAGCAAACAGTAGAACCACTTAAGTTAGATAAAGTGGAAATTCGTCGTGGTAAGCTTGATTTAGAAGTAGAATTACCAGAACGTGAAAATAAAGCATACTTCAAGCGTTATGAAGTAACAGAAGATGGAATTTCACCACGTGTTTTACCTGGTATGAAAAATGGTATTCACCATGTTACAGGTGTAGAACATGATGAAACGGGTAAACCATCTGAATCAGCGTTAAATCGTAAAGATCAAATGGACAAACGTTTCCGTAAAATGGCGAATTTACAGTTTAATACCCCTATTTACAAAAATGCTAAGCATGATGACGCAGACGTATTGTTAGTAGGCTTTAACTCAACTCGTGGTGCGATCGAAGAGGCAATGCAGCGTTTAGAACAAGAAGGAATGAAAGTAAACCATGCCCATGTACGTTTAATTCATCCGTTCCCAACAGCTGAAATCGATCCACTTGTGAAAAAAGCGAAGCGTGTTGTAGTAGTAGAAAACAATGCAACTGGTCAGCTTGCTAACATTATGAAAATGAATCTTGGCAATGGCGAGAAAATTTCTAGTCTTTTAAAATACGATGGAAATCCATTCTTGCCGAAAGAGATTTACAACGAATGTAAAAAAGGGGTTGTATTAAATGGCAACATTTAAGGACTTTCGTAACAGTGTAAAACCAAACTGGTGCCCAGGTTGCGGAGACTTCTCGGTGCAGGCTGCGATTCAGCGTGCGGCAGCTAACGTTGGTTTAAATCCAGATGAGCTAGCTGTTATTTCTGGTATCGGCTGTTCCGGTCGTATTTCAGGGTATATTAATTCATATGGTTTGCATAGTATTCACGGACGTGCTCTTCCAATTGCACAAGGTGTGAAAATGGCAAATCGTGATTTAACAGTTATTGCATCCGGTGGTGACGGTGATGGTTTTGCGATTGGTATGGGACATACAATCCATTCTATTCGTCGTAACATTGATATTACGTACATCGTAATGGATAACCAAATTTACGGATTAACAAAAGGTCAAACTTCACCACGTAGTGAAGCTGGATTTAAAACGAAAAGTACACCACAAGGTTCAATTGAACCATCACTAAATGTTATGGAAATGGCTTTAACAGCTGGTGCGACATTTGTGGCGCAAAGCTTTTCAAGTGATTTAAAAGAATTAACGCAAATTATTGAAGCTGGTATTAACCATAAAGGCTTTTCATTAATTAATGTATTTAGTCCATGTGTTACTTATAATAAAGTAAATACTTATGATTGGTTTAAAGAGAATTTAACGAAACTAAGTACAGTAGAAGGATATGATCCATCTAACCGCATGATGGCTATGCAAACATTAATGGAAAAGAACGGGTTAGTAACAGGTTTAATTTATCAAAACACAAAGCAGCCTTCTTACCAAGAGCTTGTAAAAGACTATAGTGAAAAACCTTTAGTGCAAGCTGATTTGAATATGGATCAGAAAATGTTTGATGAGCTTGTTGCTGAATTTATGTAATGATCGGAGAGAAGGTTGCCGCTTGGTAACCTTCTTTTTGAGTGAATAAAAATAATTAATAGATTTGTTTACTTAGAAAATTCAGAATGATAAAATAATATATAAATCGTTGTATAAAAATAGCATGTTCATTAACTGTGAAATGAAATATAGGATAAGAAGCCTTCTTCGTTAAAGTTGGCTAAAGGCTCTATACTATGATAATGTGTATAGGGATAAAGCAATATACTTTTGGGTAGGACAAGATGAAATAAAAAAAAGGGAATGTCTATTTGTGTGGGGAAGACTTCATTCTTACGGATGATTAGATCGATTACTCAAGTTTCAAAGGGCAAGTTATCTCTCATGCTATCAACATCATTGAGATGGGTCTAAGCGCATTAAAATGGACTACAGAGTGTGTGTATAGTTAAGGGTGAAAGGAGATTACCGATGAACGAGCAACAACGATTAGCAAGTCGACAAGCAAATTCCTCTACGAAAAAAGAAGAGAAAGATTATAGTAAATACTTTGAAAGTGTATACCAACCACCTTCCTTGAAATTGGCGAAAAAGCGTGGGAAAGAAGAAGTTAAAATTGAAAGAGATTTTGGCCTACCTGAAGAGTTTCGCAATTTTGGCGCAGGAAGAAAGTTTTACATTCGTACATATGGCTGTCAAATGAATGAGCATGATACAGAAGTAATGGCTGGGATTTTTACAACACTTGGATATGAGCCAACCTTTTCAACTGAAGAGGCAGATGTAATTTTATTAAATACTTGTGCAATTCGTGAAAATGCTGAAAATAAAGTGTTCGGTGAACTTGGTCATTTAAAATCATTAAAGCGAAGAAATCCGGATCTTATAATTGGTGTATGTGGTTGTATGTCTCAAGAGGAATCTGTTGTAAATAAAATTATGCAAAAAAATCAGCATGTAGATATGGTGTTTGGTACACACAATATTCATAGATTACCGTATATTCTAAAGGACGCAATGTTCTCAAAAGAGACGGTAGTTGAAGTTTGGTCAAAAGAAGGGGATGTAATTGAAAACCTTCCGAAAGTACGTCGTGGTGATATTAAAGCTTGGGTAAATATTATGTATGGCTGTGATAAGTTTTGTACATATTGTATTGTACCGTATACACGCGGAAAAGAGCGCAGCAGACGTCCAGAAGATATTATTAAAGAAATTCGCCATTTAGCTGCGAACGGTTATAAAGAAATTACGTTACTTGGACAAAACGTAAACGCATACGGTAAAGACTTTGAAGATATACAATATGGTCTTGGCGATTTAATGGATGAACTTCGTAAAATCGATATCGCGCGTATTCGTTTTACAACAAGTCATCCACGTGATTTTGACAATCATTTAATTGATGTTCTTGGAAAAGGTGGTAACCTAGTAGAACATATCCACTTACCGGTTCAATCTGGTAGTACAGATATGCTTAAAATTATGGCGCGTAAATATTCGCGAGAACACTATTTAGAGCTTGTACGAAAAATTAAAGAAACAATTCCGAATGCAGTGCTAACGACTGATATTATCGTTGGTTTCCCAAATGAAACGGATGAGCAGTTTGAAGAGACGATGTCGTTATATCGTGAAGTAGGATTTGATACGGCATTTACATTTATTTATTCTCCGCGTGAAGGTACACCAGCTGCAAAAATGCAAGATAATGTTCCGATGGAAGTGAAGAAAGAGCGATTACAACGCTTAAATACACTAGTGAATGAATATGCAGTTAATAAGAATAAGTGTTATATAGGTCAAATTGTAGAAGTATTAGTTGAGGGAGAAAGTAAGAATAATCCTGAAGTACTTGCGGGATATACACGTACGAATAAACTTGTAAACTTTGTTGCTTCAAAATCTTTAATTGGTCAGCTTGTGAAAGTAAAAATAACGGAAGCAAAAACTTGGTCTCTTAACGGGGAATTGGTTAAGGAGCCGATTGAGGTGAAATAATAGATGAAAGTATATACGAAAGATGAAATTGTTGAGCAAGCGAAAGAATTAGCAAAAATGATCTCTGAAACAGAAGAAGTCGATTTCTTTAAGCGAGCAGAAGCACAAATTCATAAAAATGAAAATGTAAAGCGAGCAATTGATGAAATAAAAGCTTTGCAAAAACAAGCAGTAAACTTGCAACATTATGGGAAATGGGAAGCTTTGAAAAAAGTAGAAGCTGAAATTGATGCACTTCAAGATAAGTTAGATAATATCCCAGTTGTACAGGAGTTTAAATCTTCACAAACATATGTAAATGACTTACTACAGCTAGTTGCTAGTACCATTTCTAACAATGTAACAGATGAAATATTAGTTTCAACTGGCGGCGATGTGTTGAAGGGCGAAACTGGTGCAGCAGTAGAAAGTAAAAAAGGAAATTGTGGTTGTTAAAGAGATGTCTTATTGACATCTCTTTTTTTTAGTGGGTTATATCGGAAATTCTTCTCAAAAAAAAGAATGACACATTCCGCTATTGTCACGCATATGATTAAGTGAATAGTGATTGAGGAGGGTTACGAATGTCCGAATTTAGAGAGATTATTACAAAAGCAGTGGTTGGAAAAGGACGTAAGTATACAAAGTCAACGCATACATGTGAATCGAATAATGAGCCAACAAGTATTTTAGGGTGCTGGGTAATTAACCATTCGTACGAAGCGAGAAAGAATGGAAAACATGTGGAAATTGAAGGTTTCTATGATGTAAACACTTGGTATTCATTTGATGGAAACACAAAGACTGAAGTTGTAACAGAACGTGTTAACTACAATGATGAAGTAAGTATTGGGTATCGTGATAAAAACTTCTCTGGTGACGATTTAGAAATTATTGCTCGTGTAATTCAGCCGCCAAATTGTTTAGAAGCTCTTGTATCGCCAAATGGTAATAAAATTGTTGTGACGGTAGAACGTGAATTTGTAACAGAAGTAGTTGGGGAAACGAAAATTTGTGTAAGTGTAAATCCTGAAGGTTGCGTAGAATCAGACGAGGATTTCCAAGTCGATGATGATGAGTTTGAAGAATTAGATCCGAACTTTATCGTCGATGCAGAAGAAGAGTAAGAGAAGGCTAGGGAGAAGTTCTTCCTAGCTTTTTACAGTACATAAGTGGTTCTGCATGAACATGATTCCTTATGAAATGTGCTATAATGAGGAGAGACTCCTGGAATAGGAGATATGGATGTCCGTGAATTGTGACATATATGAATATAGATTATTATGTAAGAATTATGGAGGAAAGACATGACGCAATATACGCCTATGATACAGCAATACTTAAAGGTTAAGGCAGACTATCAAGATGCCTTTTTATTTTTCCGATTAGGTGATTTTTATGAAATGTTCTTTGAAGATGCGGTTAAAGCAGCTCATGAACTTGAAATTACATTAACGAGCCGAGATGGTGGTAGTAGTGAACGTATACCGATGTGTGGTGTACCGCATCATGCAGCTAAAAATTATATTGAACAACTTGTTGAAAAAGGATATAAAGTAGCTGTTTGTGAGCAAGTGGAAGACCCAAAAACAGCTAAAGGTGTAGTACGTCGTGAAGTAGTACAACTAATTACGCCAGGAACGATGATGGAAGGGCGTACAATAGACGAGAAGGAGAATAACTTCTTAGCAGCATTAACACATTTCGAAGATGGATCTTATGCGCTAGCTTGTAATGACTTAACGACTGGACAAAATACAGTGACGTTATTAACTGGTTCAGTAGAAGATATTTTATTAGAAGTGTATGCGACTGGTTCAAAAGAAATTGTTGTAGATTCTACATTTTCAAAAGATGAATTAAATAAGTTAACTGAAACATTAAAAATGACGATTTCGTATGAAGATGCAACAACTATTCCAGAAGGATTAGAACATCTTGTGAAAAGTGTTTCCCAAGCAAAATTAATTAAAGCAATTGGACGCTTATTTAACTATGTGATAAGAACACAAAAACGTTCGTTAGATCACTTGCAACCAGTAGAAATTTATTACACGAATCAATTTATGAAAATTGATGTGCATTCAAAACGTAATTTAGAGTTAACAGAGACTCTTCGCACGAAGGAAAAGACAGGCTCATTATTATGGCTATTAGACAAAACAAAAACGGCTATGGGTGGGCGTATGTTAAAACAGTGGATGGAACGTCCGCTTATCCAGAAAGAAAAAGTTGAAGAGCGTTTAGAAATGGTTGAAACGTTTGTAAATGATTACTTCTTACGTGAAGATTTAAAAGAAAAGTTAAAAGAAGTATATGATTTAGAGCGTTTAGCAGGGAAAGTTGCATTTGGTAATGTAAATGCACGGGACTTATTACAATTAAGACGTTCTTTACTGCAAGTACCAGCTATTTTAGAAGCGATTAGTCTTTTAGATAATGCTTATGCAGCAAGGTTAATTCAAGGTGCAGATCCATGTGAGAGCTTAACTGAATTACTAGGAAGAAGTATTCAAGAAAACCCACCGCTTTCTATTAAAGATGGAGATATTATTAAAGATGGCTATAATGATAAGCTTGATCAATATCGTTACGTTAGTAAAAACGGAAAAACGTGGATTGCTGAGCTTGAAAAACAAGAGCGTGATATTACAGGGGTTAAATCATTAAAAATTGGGTACAACCGTATTTTCGGCTACTATATTGAAGTGACGAAGGCTAATCTTGCAGCACTTCCAGAAGGGCGCTATGAGCGTAAACAAACACTTGCAAATGCAGAGCGTTTCATAACAGATGAGCTAAAAGAAAAAGAAACATTAATCTTAGAAGCAGAAGAGAAAATTGTACAATTAGAATACGATTTATTTACAGCACTTCGCGAAGAAGTAAAAGTATTCATTCCGAAATTACAGCATTTAGCGAAAGTAATTAGTGAACTAGACGTACTGCAAAGCTTTGCGACAGTTAGTGAAGAAGAGCAGTTTGTAAAACCTGTTTTAACAAATAAGCGCGAAATCTTTATTAAAGATGGTCGTCATCCTGTCGTTGAAAAAGTATTGAACGGGAAATTGTATGTACCGAATGATTGTATTATGCCGGAGAAGATGGATGTCTTTTTAATTACAGGACCGAACATGTCTGGTAAAAGTACGTATATGAGACAATTAGCACTTGTTACTGTTATGTCACAAATTGGTTGTTTTGTACCAGCGACAGAAGCAGTATTACCTGTCTTCGATCAAATCTTTACGAGAATTGGTGCAGCGGATGATTTAATCTCAGGTCAAAGTACATTTATGGTTGAAATGTTAGAAGCGAAAAATGCAATTGCAAATGCATCAGAGAGAAGTTTAATTTTATTCGATGAAATTGGACGCGGTACATCCACGTATGATGGTATGGCACTTGCGCAAGCAATCATTGAACATATTCATGACCAAATTGGTGCGAAAACATTATTCTCTACACATTATCATGAATTAACAGTGTTAGAAGAAAGTTTAGACCAACTAAAGAATGTACATGTTTCAGCAATTGAAGAGAATGGAAAAGTAGTTTTCCTTCATAAAATTCAAGATGGAGCGGCTGATAAAAGTTACGGAATTCACGTTGCTCAACTTGCCGAGCTTCCAGAGAGCTTAATCGCTCGCGCGAAAGAAGTGTTAGCACAACTAGAAGGACAGGAAGAAATTGTTATTCCGAAACGAGTAGAAGTGAAAGTGCCAGAAGTCGCTCCAGAACCAGTTGTTGTAAAAGAAGAACCAGCAGAAATACAAGAAAAGAAAGAAGAGACTGAAGAAGATTCACAACTATCTTTCTTTGGAGGAGAACAGTCTTCGAAAAATCAAGACAAGCCTGTGCTAAATCCAAAAGAAACGGCAGTACTTGCACAAATTAAAAAGATTGATTTACTCGATATGACGCCTTTAGAAGCGATGAATGAACTGTATCGTTTACAGAAAAAGTTAAAGAAAGGATGAGTAAGTAGATGGGGAAAATTCGCAAACTCGATGATCAACTCTCTAACTTAATTGCGGCAGGGGAAGTAGTAGAGCGCCCGGCCTCAGTTGTAAAAGAACTCGTGGAAAATTCCATCGATGCGAATAGTACATCTATTGAAATCCACTTAGAAGAAGCTGGATTATCGAAGATTCGCATCATTGATAATGGAGATGGTATTGCTGAAGAAGATTGTATCGTTGCATTTGAACGACACGCAACGAGTAAAATTAAAGATGAAAATGATTTATTTCGTATAAGAACGCTCGGTTTCCGCGGAGAGGCCCTGCCGAGTATTGCCTCAGTGAGTGAATTAGAATTAATTACGAGCACAGGTGATGCGCCTGGTACACACCTTAGTATTAAAGGTGGAGACATTATAAAACAAGAGAAAACGGCAAGCCGAAAAGGAACAGATATTACTGTACAAAACTTATTTTTTAATACACCAGCGCGTCTTAAATATATGAAAACTATTCATACAGAGCTTGGGAACATTACAGATATCGTGTATCGTATTGCAATGTCTCATCCAGAAGTATCGTTAAAACTGTTTCATAATGAAAAGAAATTGCTTCATACATCAGGGAATGGTGATGTAAGACAAGTACTTGCATCGATTTACAGCATTCAAGTTGCGAAGAAGCTTATTCCGATTGAAGCTGAATCTCTAGACTTTACAATTAAAGGATATGTAACATTACCAGAAGTAACGAGAGCGTCGCGTAACTATATGTCAACGATTGTAAATGGCCGTTACGTTCGAAATTTCGTATTAATGAAAGCCATTCAGCAAGGATATCATACGTTATTGCCAATCGGACGATACCCAATCGGCTTCTTATCAATTGAAATGGATCCAATGCTTGTTGATGTCAACGTACATCCAGCAAAATTAGAAGTACGCTTTAGTAAAGAACAAGAATTGCTAAAGCTTATCGAAGAAACATTGCAAGCTGCATTCAAAAAAATACAACTCATTCCAGATGCTGGTGTAACAACGAGGAAAAAAGAAAAAGATGAAAGTGTGCAAGAACAGTTCAAGTTTGAGCATACAAAACCGAGAGAATCATCTATGCCTAACATCGTTTTACCAACAGGAATGGATGAGAAACAAGAAGAAACAACGACTGTAAAACAACCAGCACAACTGTGGCAACCGCCGAAGCAAGAATGGCAACCACCACAGTCACTAGTAAGAGAAGAGCAAAGCTGGCAGCCATCCTCTAAGCCGGTAATAGAACAAACGGTTCGAGAGGAAAAGGAATGGACTAGCAACGATGACGATTTTGAATTAGAGGAATTGGAAGAAGAAGTTCACGAAATAAAAGAGATTGAAATGAACGGTAACGATTTACCACCACTTTATCCAATTGGACAGATGCACGGAACATATATTTTCGCTCAAAATGATAACGGGCTATATATGATTGATCAGCATGCTGCGCAGGAGCGCATCAATTATGAATATTTCCGTGATAAAGTGGGACGAGTTACGCAAGAAGTACAAGAATTACTTGTACCGTACCGCATAGATTTATCTCTTACCGAATTTTTACGTGTCGAAGAGCAGTTAGAAGAACTAAAAAAAGTCGGACTATTTTTAGAGCAGTTTGGTCATCAATCCTTTATCGTTCGTTCGCATCCAACGTGGTTCCCGAAAGGACAAGAAACAGAAATCATTGATGAGATGATGGAGCAAGTCGTCAAACTAAAAAAAGTGGATATTAAAAAGTTACGTGAAGAAGCAGCCATCATGATGAGCTGTAAAGCATCTATTAAAGCAAATCAATATTTAACGAACGATCAAATATTTGCTTTACTTGAAGAACTTCGGACAACAACAAACCCATATACATGTCCGCATGGAAGACCGATTCTGGTGCATCATTCTACTTATGAGTTGGAGAAGATGTTTAAGAGGGTTATGTAGGTATACTATGATTTTGGATATGATTTAATAAAAAAGAAGCGATGAAATACATCGCTTCTTTTTTTGTTTGCATTTAGTTTAAGAGCTTTTCTTTTTGTTTAGTAAATTCTTCATCTGTAATGATTTTTTTATCTTTTAAAATCGCTAATTTTTCAATTTCATCTGCGACAAACATGTTGTTAGGAAGAGGGGAAATATTTGTTTGTTCCTGACTGTCAGTCATATATTCTTGGATAATTGAATCTATTATCTGTGGTTGCATAATTTTGGATTCGATTTTTTGATAATATGCTGGAGTGTGTATTGCAAGTCTTATATTCTCTAGGGCCTGTGTAAGGTGTCGGGTGTCCTTTAATTGGGAAGAAAACATTTCTTCTAAAACCCCTTGACGGATAGGTGCCCAAATGAAAAATATAATTATTAGTATAAGAGAACTAATTCCTAAAAAATAGCCTATTGCTTGAGAAACGTCATTAAATATTTTATTAGTAGGATTATTAATCCATTGATTGAGTGCTGTCCAAGCAGGAATGATAAATAACAAAGATAATCCACCATAGGTTGAAAGGATAGTAGCCCATCCTTTTTTTTCAAGGTGTTCAATTCGTTTATGAAAAATGTCTATTAAAAAGTCTAATGTTTTTTCATCTGTTTTTGGATCTCCATTTAATATGTTGTTTTGAATTAAAAAAGATTTAATTATTAAACTAATCGATTCATTCCAATAAGGGCTTTTCACATTAATTTTATACTTTTTCAAAGCTTGTTCTTGGGCTGGATAAATCACTATTTTTTTGAAAAGCTGGAAAAGGATAATAACAATTAAACAGTATATTATTAGGTATGTAACTGGGGCGGTTAATGTTGTATTGTTATTGCCTGAAAATAAACTATATAAGTAAAATGCTATAAAAAATAAAGTAATTATAGTGAAAATACTTTTAGATATTCTATACTGTACCGCGATAGGCTTATAAATCAAATTCCAACTGGTTAGTTTGCTTTTATAAAAATCTAGTAATTGATTCTCTATCAAAGTCACTTAGTCTCCTTTTTACACTGTGGATTTTAATATTATTATATCAAATTATTTGTTTTTAAACATTTTATAATGTGTGTTCCTTTAATATTTCTATTTCATTTATGTGTTCTGAATCAATTATATTTATTTCGATACATCTTTGTAGTTTTTTATTAACATTTATTAACAGAAGGAAGATTAGGAGATTTTTTAAGTAATTTAATTGATTTTAACAAAAAATATAACAACATAGATATAGTTGTTACAGGCAGAACAACTGCTTTTGCCGATTTAAACAAGTTTATACCACTTGGCTCTCATATAATAAATCTTAAAGAGTTCTCTGTATACAAAACAGAAGAGTGGTTATACAAATGGCAGTGTTACAAAAAAATATCTGAGAAAAATATACAAGATATACTTGCTTATAATCACTCAACTAGCTCTTTATTAAGTGTTCCGTTAATGTTATATATGTTTTGTACAATGCTAGAAGATGAAGGGGAATTAATAAACGATATATTTGAGCTGAAAAAATGGCAATTTTATCAAAAGTTACTTGATTGGACTTGTGCAACCAGTAAATTCATTAAAAATGATGATTTTAATCTTTTGCGAAGAGTATTTACAATTAAAGAACTCGCGGAAATTAAGCGGAAATTGAATAGAAATATAGCGTTATCAATGTATAATAAAGGAAGTTTTCACATAACAGATACGGATATAATTAAAAGGAAGCTTATGCCTGACTGCCATTTTAATAAATTAGAAATAAATGAGATAGGTAGAAAAGAGCATTTACTGACAAATACATTTATTGTATTAAATTACATGAGACCTTCTAAAGAACAAGATAATCATGGTCATATCGTATTTGAATTTGTACACAAGAGTTTTTATGAATTTTTAGCTGCGGAAGCTGTTATTGAGGCTTTACATAGTTTAAGTATTAACGATATGAGCATGGATGCAATCGCTGAAGTTTTTTATGAAAGTTTCGGTAGATTGAATATTAGTTGGGAAATCAGAACTTTTATTGAAAATTTAATGGATGAAATTCTCCCTGTTAAACTAGCGATTATTTATGAAAATTTATTGGATTTTTATTATTCATTCCATCTTCCAAGGGTTTTCATTAATACACATAGTTCAAAAGTAATTGGTGAATACTTTAATAAATATCCTGAAAATATATCTAAAAAACTAGAAATGGAAAGTAATGTTACAAGTGCTTTACTTTTTTTACTGCCACAATTAGCTCAATTGTGCAGAAAAAGGTTTAAAATAGGGAAGGAAAAGTATGATTTTAAAAATTTTTCTCTACATTCCAGTACAATAAATAATAATGATTTTTTAGATTTAAGTTTTTCTGAGTTTAATAAAATTAGTTTGCAAGGTATGAATTTAGGCACAACAGACTTCTCTGAATGTTATATAGATTCATGTGATTTAGATTATACACAGTTTGTTAATTCGGAATTTGATGATTGTCAAATTTTAAATTCAAATATGAAATCAGTAAATTTAAGGGGTGCGTCATTTTCTAATGCGGTACTAAAGCAGCTAACCATAAAGGAATCTGATTTTTCAGATGCTATATTTGAGAATGCTATTTTAGAAAAAGTGAAAATTGAAGAATCTAACATGCATAATGTAACATTTGGAAATTTTTCTAGATTAGAAGGAATTAAAATATATAAATCTGATTTATCGCATGTGATATTTGAAAATTGTTATATTTTAGATTCGATGTTAAAAAAAATTGTGATAGCATATGGTAGTTTTGAAAATATTAAAATTGAAAACTGTGATCTTACTGACTCAGATTTTTCTTATTCAACAATGACTGGCTTGTTACAACAATCAGTGTGTATAAACTCACAATTTATTAAATGTAATTTTAAGGGGGGAGACTGTTCAAATTCGGATTTTACTAATGCAAATTTCAGCGGGGCTAACCTTGAGGGTGTGAACTTTTCAAATGCTAACTTATCCAATGTTAATTTTAAAGGAGCTAACCTAAAAGGGGCGATTTTCACTAATGCCAATTTATCCAAAGTGGATTTCTCAAATATATATTTAGATGATACTTATTCACTAGAGTGCGATTTTACTAATGCTTTATTAGCTGATACTAACTTTACTACTTTGGATTTAACTAAATCTAAAATGAAAGGTACTAAGCTTATTAGAGCTAATTTAAGTTTTGCTAATTTATCAAAAATGGATTTATCGAATATAAATTTAAAATATGCCAAAGTTGTAAATTCCAATTTAAGTGAATCTATTCTGGTTTTTTCAGAAATAGTAGAAGCTAAAATCTGTAATGCCTGCTTACGTTATTGCGATTTAACAGGAGTTGATTTTTTAGATTCAATCATCCAGGATTCTGATTTCAGCTTTTCAGACTTAACTTTAACTAATATTGAGGGTCGTTTAAGCGTATATGTTAATAATAAAGATATTAATGTAAAACGTTCTTGAATTTAATATCAAAGGATTTTTAATATTAAATTAATACTCTGAGAGCACTAATTTAATGCATGTTAAATGGGATAGAGGTTTTTAGGGTGGAAAATTAATTGAATTAGTAATTATCATTTAATTAATTTTAACTGGGCATGACAGTAATTAGTTTTTTTCTTTTTTATTATGTAGATTCTGGATTGTTAAAATAGTAATCATAAAGTTTTTGAAATCCTTCATTGTGCCATTCAAATTTGATTACAGTGTACTTTGCTTAGAATTAAATTTATTATGTTAAATAATTTAATTCTAGGCAAAGGTAACTTCAATTTATCTATGTATAAAAAAGCGCTGTATATCAGCACTTTTTAAAAGTACATGAGTTGTATAAGAAAGATTTATATATTACCTATAACTATGCAAGGTCTAATATAGATTCTTATTTGATTAATTGTTATAAAAGTGTATAAGGTTATTTATTTTTATTATTATTAATTTTTTCAGTATATAAAACCTGCTCTTTATAATGCTTTTTAATTGGGAAGTTATGTGTACCAGAGCCGTTTTTGAAAGTTTTATTGATGGGGTTTTTTAGAGGGACTGTTGTAGTTTCGGTAAATTCATATGGGTAATTTATTTTAGATTTATCTTCAAACATGAAAATGCCTCCTTTTTAGGATTTCCTGAATTCTTTACTATAACATGATATGCATATAGATTTTTTTTGGACTAGTTATTTATATAGGTTAATGGAATTTAATTACGTAACTACTGAAATATTTCAAAGGAAAACAATGTGAGAAATATATTATAATGATTTCTTTTATTTATTAGCGAAGGGAATCTTGCATATATATTCGTTATAGATTGTTTTTATAATGTAATATATATATAGTTTTCCTGATAATATAATGTGGAATATTATAGTGTTATTAGGTTATTAGGAACATTTAATGTTGTTTCACAACTGAAAGGGAATTGAAAAAAAACTGAAACTTTTCTCATAAAAATTCAATCTTACTTGAAAAATGAAAGGAAAATGAAATTTTCTAAAAGGAATTCTTTGTTAAGATAAAAAGCATACATACAAAAAAGTATTGACATATCTCAAAAATGTATTTTCGAGATATAGTGGGGGAAAAGATGAGATTAGAAAAACAATTAATAAAAAAGATGTATTATGAAACATTCCTAATGGAGAATGAAACACACCCACCTCTTCAAGTACTTGGAGAAGCTTATGTAAACGAAGAAAAAAATGAGATTTCTGATGGATCTTATATTCGTTTTGCACAAGGTGAATTTTATTATCACCATCAAGATTTTGAAGCAGCTATTTTTAAATGGGAGAAAGTTAGTAATGAACTAGCACCATGGGCACAAAAAAATATTGCGGATGCTTACTTCGAACTTAACCAATTATCAGTTGCTGAAAATGTGTATACTTCCATTACTACTGATAACAAAATACTTATGACCGAAATTGTACTGCAATTACTGTCTCTTTACATCGAGCAAAATAATTTTGATTCAGCTTTCGCTGTTATAAAAGAAGCGGTTTCTTTAAATCCCGATTATCCAAACGTCACAACAATTGCCCGTTCCTTTTATGAAGAACAGCAAGATTTTGATAGTGCAGTAGAGCTTGCTGTGAACGAGTTAATTCGAACAGAATCTTATCCGTGGTTTGAGGTTCTAAAAGAATATATCGATAAAGGATTTACTAAAAATATTTCACCAGACTATTTTTATAAAGTATTAGTTACATTAAATAATGTAGATCAAGTACAATTTACGCAAATTGTTTCATCACTTTGGCACAGCTATAAAGATGAACAAAATTACTTATTATGGCTCAACACAATAAATGAATTTTTCATACATATCGAAATACATTCGTCCGATATATGGGACGAAATTTCTTCTCTTTACGAAGAAACATACTTTGAATTAATTCAAGGTCAATATATGCTTAGACAATTACACGATATCATTCCAAACCTGTTAACAAATTGGTTAAAGGTAGTTAATCCCTCTCATGCTGTATTTCCATCTGCAGCAGTATTGGCATGGGATGAGATTTTTCCTTCTAAAATAGATTCAGCGGATATAAAAGATGCAGAAGACCTACTGTCATATTCTATTAATCATGTGAATGGCTTAGAGTATAGTTTACATCTTTTTGAATCTATTACACACTGGGCACAAGAACATGATTTAGAAATGGGTAACCGATTTAGCTGGTTAGTTGGTGAGCTTGCAGATTTAAGAACAAATCGCCTATTAGTAACTGGAACTTCAGGGAACGGAAAAGCTTCATTTATTAACTCTATTTTAGGAGAAAATATATTAGAAAACTCAATCTCAAATGTAGTTGTTTTTAAAAATGACGCTTATACAGAAATTAACGCTATAACAGATTCGGAAATTACAACAACTGAGAATTTCTCTGATTTCCATAACATGATGGCAGTGCATCGTCAAACATATAGAGATAGAGCGTGTGTTGAATTTAAATTACCATGCAGGTTTTTAAGTAAAAATAAACTTACATTCGTTGTTACACCTAGCTTTAATAGGAACAATGACGCGAGAGATGAGGTATTTGAATATTTAAACTCTGTAGATGAATTATTATTCGTATTGAATACGGATTCACCTTTTACTGACAAAGAACGTGACATTCTATTAAGTATCCAAGAACATACACCAAATCTACAAGTTCATTTCTTATTAAATAAAATCGATAACATTTACAATGAAGCAGAAGCAAAAAGAGTTATACAAGATACGCAAGTGAGAATAAATACATATTTCCCTAATGCAAGAGTTTTCCCTTATTCTTCGTTATATACAAATAGTAAACAACTAAACGATTTAACTGAGTTTATTCATTTTAACTTTAACCATAAAAATATCGATGTAGAACGTACTGAAAAGCTATTGTTTTTCATTCGAAAAACAATTACATATCTTTTGGATAAACGTGTCGAGAGGGAAAATAATCTAGTGGATTCTATTAATTGGAATGAAGATATGTTAGTTAAACTAAATGCTTGTATTAATAACCTTACTGCTTTTGAGAAGGAAAAAATTCATTTAATTACAGAAGCATATCGTACAATGAAAAACGAAATTACTAATGATCTTACAGAACATATTCCGAAACTATTGCAGAGTTGTTCCGATTTAATTAGTGAAGAAAGTGATTTTGGGCACATTGATATTGAACTAAATACAGCGATGAATGAAAGGGTGCAACAATATCTAGAACAAACTGTATTACCTAATCTTGCTCGCTCTATGCAAAATTGGATTGCGACTTCTAATAACGAGCTCCTTCAAAGTCAATTGTACTTAGCAGAAACCAGTGAAGGACTTAATTCTTTATTTGGAGAAAATCGAATACAGTTAGAATGTGACTTTAAAGTAATTGATGACTGGCGAAGAGATACTGATAGAATGACAACTAGAATACAAATGGAAGAAGTAAATATTTTACGCCGATTTACGCCAGCACAATTTTTACTGAAAAGTGCCGGTAAATTATTTGGAGTTCTTCCTAAAAATAAAGCTATGCTATATAACAAATACAAACAGTATTTAGAAAATGAAGATTATACCGATGTAACGGCTTCTATTATGAAGAAATTTTTCTTGCAGTTTGAGCTATTTGAAAACACACAAGAGCGGGATATTAATATGTTCTTTAGAAATCCATTTGGCTCGTTGGAACAAGCTGTAAAAAACACTCATTTAGAAATAAAAGAAAAACAAGATAAACTGCATAAAATGGAATCAAACCCTGAAGTTTATCATGATCCTATAACGCTCTTTGAATTGAGATTACGTCAATGTGAAGTAATCTTGAATATAGGTGAGGATAATTCCTATACAGATTTACCTTTAGAAACAATCATAGAATAAACGTAAAGTAACTCCAAAATATACAATAAAAGTTGATTTTGGAGTTGTTTTTTGTTTACATCTGTATAATATGTACGTTCTTTTTAATAGCAGATTGCATCATGTGTTATAAGAGAAGTAATAGGGAAAAGGGAGCAATAGCAATTAGTTGCTCCCTTTCCATTTAATTAGAGTATTTAAATGTCTGATAAATATTTTCCAACATGCAGACCACTTGCAGCTGCTTGAGATAATGAATGAGTGACGCCTGAACAATCTCCAATTAAAAATAGCCCATCCATACTTGTTTCAAAATGGTTATTGATTTTTATTGTAGGAGCATAGAACTTTCCATCAATTCCATATAATAAAGTATCTTTATCGATAGGTTCTTGGATAAATTGTTCTAAACGTAATAAAAATTTTTTGAGTCCTTCAATATATAATGGAGGAATTTCTTCATTCAAATCTCCATAATCTCCGTGTAGTGTAGGCTGTATACGATTATGTTTCATGTTGTTCTCGGCTGTAGGTTGTTTCTTTATTAAGTCCTCTAAACGCTGTATAACAATCCGATCTCGTCCTTGGTTAATGCTTTTAATAATTGAACTTGCGTATACATTTGCTTCTTTGAGAGTTGGAAAATAGCGCGGGATAAATAAAGTGAAATTTAAGTTAGAAGTGCCAGTTCCTTGCTCTCGAAAATTTTGACCGTCAGGCATAACTAAACCTTCTTCATACTTTCGAATAATGCGTCCTTTTGGATTCATACAGTAAGTAGTAGCCGTGAAATGTTCATGCTGATAAGAAAGTTTCGTCTCAAATGTATCTTTTAATATAGAACGTAATTGATGTTCTTTCATCTCTACCCTAATACCTAAATCTATACGGGTTTGTTCCTGTGCAATTTCAAGGGAAGAGCACATTTCTTTTAACCAATCCGTTCCAGAACGCCCAGTTGCAAATACTAATTGCTTAGAATGGACAGTTCCTTGATTTGTAGATATTTTAAAATGGTCTTGCTGCTTAACGACATGTTGTACATCTATATGAAATCGGATATCTATTTTGTTAAGTAAAAATTCATAGAGCTGCTGAAAAATGTTACTTGAAAGTGTAGTGCCAAGATGCCTTACTTCTGTTGTGAGCATTTGTAAACCACACGCTTCAGCTCTCTTAGTGAGATTTAGATTTTCTGTAGAATACTTTGAAACCGAACTTCCGCCAAACTGACATAGAATTTTATCTACTTCAGCCATGAGTTGTATAAAAGCTTTTTTACCTACTTTTTGCTCAAGTTCGCCACCAAATCCATTTGTATAATTAAATTTCCCTTCAGATTTTCCTAAACCACCAAATCCGAAATATTTATCACATGTAGTACAATTACACACTTTTCCTTGGTCTAAAGGACAATGGCGATCTTTTAGCGCTTTACCTTTATCAAGAATTAAAATCTTTTTGTTACTTTGGGCTAATGAATAAGCCATAAAGATGCTACTTACTCCAGCTCCGATAATTGTAACATCATACATATTCTTTCACCTGCTAACGAATAGTTTGTTTTTTATTTTCTTAGTGTATAACACTTTTATGAAGTTAAGAAATAGCTTTTATTAATAAAGAGGGAGTTTTTGAACTTGATGCTTTTTTAATTTCTCTGAGTGGTGGAGTAAATACAAATGTTTTTATTTGAAAGAAGAAATAGATTTAAATGATCACTATGTCATATGATTAATAAAATCTTACATATAAAAAAACAGACCTTTTAAGTAAAGAGGTCTGCTAATCATTGGAAATAGTTGTTAAGTGCATAAATTTGAAGAGAATTATAGTTTTATTTAGCGAAGACGTGGTTACCGATTACCGCTACTGTTTGACGTGTCGTAATCCATTTGTTTGTTGAAGTTTTTGGATTATAAAAATAAAGCCAATCAGAATGTATTCCATTTGTAGAGATAGCCTCTTCTACTGCCATTTTTGCTTCTGCGCTGGCAGGCTGATTAATTCTACCATCGGTAACAGGAGTAAATGCATATCCGCGTTTAATAGGTTCATAAATAACACCTGTTATTGTATTTGGAAAACCATTTGCATTTACACGATTCAAGATAACTTTCGCCACCGCTACTTTTCCTTTATATGATTCGCCACCTGCCTCAGCAGTAACTAAGCGTGCCATTAAGTCTTTTTCTTTTTCTGAAATACTTGAATTGATTTTTAAATGTTGTCCTGTATAAAGCTTGTTTCCGACTGTATTGTTAATTTGTTTTATAGATTGAACGGTAACATTGTAACGCTTTGCTATAATTTCTAATGAATCTCCCGGCTGTACTTGATAAATAATTTGTCCAGAGATGTTCTTAGGTTTGTCGTTTTGGTGAACAGTGACCTCATTTGATTTCATGGATCCTGGAATATGTAACTGTTCACCAATAAAAGTTTGATCTTTTCCTTTATTATTTGCTTGTTTAATAGATTGTATTGAAACTCCATATTGTTTACTGATACCCCAAAGTGTATCATTCTTTTTTACTGTATGAATGGTGGAAGCCTCAGCTACACCTTGATTACATACGAATGTAATTGCTGCCGCAGATAAAGGAATTATATGTTTTATTTTTAATAATTGCATTGTAAATCCTCCCAATAAAAAATTAAGTTTTAACTGTTGAGTAATGTAGTTCAGAGTATATAAGATATGTATTTATATTTTAATATAAGTATATTAGCACGTATAGAATAAATAATCATTATAAGTTTTTTATTTATATCATGTAGGACCCAAATATGAAATATTGCATATGAAAGCCCATTGAAGTTCGAGTTGTTGCTTACTATAATTTATCTAGTGAAAAGGGATATTAAATTTTTTTAATGCATTGAGATGAGAATATGTGGATGTTTTTAAATTTTACTTCTATGCAATATTCCATATTTATGAAACATTATTTATTAAGTAGCTTATATTATATTCAATAAGTTTGATATAAAACAGAAAAAGAGAGGGATAAAAATGAGCAATAAGAAGTTTATTTTGAAATTATTCATATGTAGTACTATACTTAGCACATTTGTATTTGCTTTCAATGATAAGCAAGCAGTTGCTGCTAGCGCTGGTAATGGGCTTGAAAACTGGTCAAAATGGATGCAACCTATACCCGATAACGTACCGTTAGCACGAATTTCAATTCCAGGAACACATGATAGTGGAACGTTCAAGTTGCAAAATCCGATAAAGCAAGTATGGGGAATGACGCAAGAATATAATTTTCGTTACCAAATGGATCACGGAGCTAGAATTTTTGATATTAGAGGGCGTTTAACAGATGATAATACGATAGTTCTTCATCATGGGCCATTATATCTTTATGTAACATTGCATGAATTTATAAATGAAGCGAAACAATTTTTAAAAGATAATCCAAGTGAAACGATTATTATGTCTTTAAAAAAAGAGTATGAGGATATGAAAGGGGCAGAAGATTCATTTAGTAGTACGTTTGAAAAAAAATATTTTCCTGATCCTATCTTTTTAAAAACAGAAGGGAATATAAGACTTGGAGATGCTCGAGGAAAAATTGTGCTACTAAAAAGATACAGTGGTAGTAATGAATCTGGAGGATATAATAATTTTTATTGGCCAGATAATGAGACGTTTACGACAACTGTAAATCAAAATGTAAATGTAACAGTACAAGATAAATATAAAGTGAGTTATGATGAGAAAGTAAAATCTATTAAAGATACGATAAATGAAACGATTAACAACAGTGAAGATTGTAATCATCTATATATTAATTTTACAAGCTTGTCTTCTGGTGGTACAGCATGGAATAGTCCATATTATTATGCGTCCTACATAAATCCTGAAATTGCAAACTATATGAAGCAAAAGAATCCTACGAGAGTGGGCTGGGTAATTCAAGATTATATAAATGAAAAATGGTCCCCAATACTTTATGAAGAAGTTATAAGAGCGAATAAGTCACTTGTAAAAGAGTAAAGATTGTCATAGTAAGAAGCGATGAAATACATCGCTTCTTTTTTGTTTTCTAAAAATTAACATCAAATATAGCTTTACATATCGTACGTTCATGATAGAAAAAAATCGAAACTTAAGCTATAATTACTACATATAAAATTTGTACCTATAAATTTTATATGTAGTAATGAATTTGATTTATTGTAATGAAACGGAGGTATATATTATGAAGTTTCCACATGATTTTTTATTCGGGGCTGCTTCAGCTTCTTATCAAGTAGAAGGTGCATGGAATGAGGATGGAAAAGGTGTTACGAATTGGGATGAGTTTTCAAAAATTCCTGGCAAAACATACGATGGAACAAATGGTGATATAGCGGTTGATCATTATCATCGATATAAGGAAGATGTTCGTTTAATGGCTGAGATGGGATTGGAATCGTATCGTTTTTCGATTTCTTGGGCGAGAATATTGCCGACTGGAGATGGAGAGGTAAATGAAAAAGGAATTGAATTTTATAACAATTTAATTGATGAATGTTTAAAGTACGGGATTGTACCGTTTGCCACTTTATATCATTGGGATCTACCATTACCGTTAGAAAAAGATGGTGGGTGGACGAATAAACGAACAGCAGAGGCTTTTGTAAAGTATGCAGAAATTTGCTTTAAGGCATTTGGTGATAGAGTGAAACATTGGATTACTTTTAATGAAACAGTAATGTTTTGTGGATTAGGCTATTTAAAAGGTGCACATCCACCAGGAATACAAAATGATGTTCCAAAGTATTTTCAAGCGACTCATTATGTATTTTATGCGCATGCGAAAACAGTTGCGGTGTACAAGCAGCTGAAACAGTATGGGGAGATTGGGATTACACATGTTTTCTTACCTGCTTATAGTGTGGATGATCAAAAAGAAAATATACTAGCAGCAAATCATGCGAATGAATATGAAACGTACTGGTACTACGATTCAGTTTTAAAAGGTGAGTATCCGTCTTATGTTGTACAACAATTAAAGGAAAATGGGTGGACTCCTAATTGGACGGTTGAAGAATTAGAAATCATTAAACAAAATGCTGAAAAAAATGATTTTATTGGCTTGAATTATTATCAGCCAATACGAGTAGAAAGATATGATATGGATATAAAGAGCGAGGAGCATTCTCGAGAAAACTCAACACTTGCTCCAGGTAATCCTTCTTTCGATGGTTTTTATCGAACAGTAAAAATGGATGATAAAACATATACCAAATGGGGGTGGGAAATATCTCCCGAAGGTTTCTTAGATGGATTGCATATGTTGAAAGCGCGTTACGGTGACATAAAGATGTATGTAACGGAAAATGGACTTGGTGATGAAGATCCAATCATTGACGGAGAAATTGTAGATGTTCCGCGAATTAAATTTATTGAAGAGCATTTAAAAGTAATGAAGCGTGCAATTCAAGAGGGAATTAATTTAAAAGGTTATTATGCATGGTCAGTTATTGATTTATTAAGTTGGTTAAATGGATATAAAAAGCAATATGGCTTTATTTTTGTCGATCATAATGATAACTTAAAACGTAAGAAGAAACTTTCGTTTCATTGGTATAAACATGTGATCGAAACGAGAGGAGAAGAGTTATAACAGATAAAAGAGTATTTTAGGAGAAAGTGTATGAGTGCAAAGTATAAACAAATTGCAGATGTGTTAGAGCAAAACATTCGAGATGGGCTTTTTAATGAAACGAAAAAATTACCTACAGAAGAAGCGTTGATGAATCGATTTGAAGTAAGCCGTAATACGATACGTAAAGTAATTAGTCAGCTTGTGAATAGAGGTTATATTTTTCAAGTGCAAGGTAGTGGTATGTTTTTACGTGAAACTTCTGTAACAGATTACATTAATTTAGGAAGTTTACGTGGATTAACGAAAAATCTCGTTTCACAAAATATTGAAACGAAAGTGCTAGAGATTGAAGTAATAGAGGCAAATGAAGAGATAGTAGAACGGATGCAATGCGAGATTGGAACTAGGTTATATTTCTTGAAGCGCGTAAGAATTGTAGATGGGAAACCATTCTCTATTGAAGTAAGTTATTTCAAAAAAGATATCATTCCTTATTTGAATGAAGAAATAGCATTAAGTTCTGTATACAGTTATTTCATTGAGGATTTACGATTAAATATTGGCTTTGCCGATAAAGTTATTAGTTGTGAAAAAATAAATAAAGAAAATGCAAAGCTTTTAGAACTAAATGAAGGTGATCCAGCGCTTCTTATTGAAAATACAGTTTATCTTGTAAATGGAACAATTTTTGAGCTATCTCAATCAATGTTTCATTATGAAAAGACCAAACTTTTAAATCGAATTAATTTTAATTGAAAATGAATATAAGTAGCCTTGTAAAAAAGCAACTGGTCCTAAGTGAGCAGTTGCTTTTTATTTTTAAAGTGGATGAGCAAAAAAACACAAAAGTGGTTGGTCCGTTTTTTACAAACTTCTATTATGATAAGAGAAGAAAGGTAGTATTTTATTCATGCTTTAAAATAGACTGGCCTTAGAGAGGTGGAAGACAATGAGTTTTGCGATTTCACTAGTTGTTATTATTGTAGTTGTATCACTATTTGGGACCGTACTAGTCGCACGAAATGTAGAAGAGAATTACGGTAAGTCTACAAAGAGGAATGTAAAAAACTTATCTGCTATCTATATCATTCTTCTTTTAGGGCTTCTTGTGGGAGTTACTTGGTATGCGGTCGTTATTTTATAGAGTGTGTATATGATGAAGGAGTTAATGCATTGATGAAAAATGAGCGCCATGTTTTAGTTGTTTTCCCGCATCCAGATGATGAGTCGTATTGTGTGGCTGGCACAATTTTGGCTTATACGGAGCAGAAAGTCCCTCTTACCTATGTTTGCTTAACACTTGGTGAAATGGGGAGAGCGATGGGGAATCCACCTTTTGCAACTCGTGAATCTTTATATACAATTAGAGAGAAAGAGTTAAAGCGAGCTACAAATATTTTAGGGATTGAAGATTTACGTATGATGGGATATCGTGATAAAACTCTTGAATTTGAAGAGCCTGGAAAATTAAGAAGCTTGATTCAAAACTGTATTGAAGAATTGAATCCTTCTGTAGTTATTTCTTTCTATCCTGGGTATGCAGTTCATCCGGATCACGATGCAACAGGGGAAGCAGTAGTAGAGGTCTTAGCTAATATTTCGGAAAGTAAACGACCAGCCTTTTATGCTGTAGCTTTTTCGAAAAATCATGAAGACGAAATAGGACCTCCAGATTTTAAAAATGAAGTGAAAAAATATGTTTCGAAAAAATTGGAAGCATTACGAGCACATGCATCACAATTTACAACTAAAGTGGATGAGCTGGAAAGGGAGTATGAAGACGGTATTTCAGGCACAGTTGAGTGGTTAGAAAGAGAACCGTTTTGGATATATTCATTCAAAGATAAAAATATGTGATGCTACATCTGAAGGTGATGAATATGTATTTTGAATATAAGAATCGAAAGATTTTTTACAATATAGAAGGATCGGGTCCTGTCATATTGTTTTTACACGGTCTTGGAGGAAATTCGAATAATTGGTTATATCAAAGAAAATACTTCAAGAAGACATGGACCGTAATCTCACTCGATTTACCTGGGCATGGGAAATCCGAAGGGATGGAAATTAGTTTTAAAGAATATTCAGATGTTTTATATGAGTTATGTAATCATTTAAAGCTAAAATCAGTAACAATTTGTGGTCTTTCAAAAGGAGCTAGAGTGGGTATCGATTTTGCTATTCAATATCCACGTTTTATTTCTAGCTTAATTGTTGTAAATGCATTTCCCTATTTAGAACCGGCAGATCGTAAAGAACGACTTGAAGTATATGATTTACTTAGCTTGCAGGATAAAGGGAAAACTTGGGCTGATACGTTATTGAGAGCAATGGGAGTAGAAGATAATGATGCAATTGTCCGAGGATTTCATCAATCCCTACAAATGATTCATCCGACGCATATTCAAAGGCTATTCGCTGAATTAGTTGATTACGATCAAAGACCATACCTCTCTAACATTGCATGTCCTGCATTAATAATACGAGGAGAGAATGATTATTTTGTTCCGGAAAAATATGTGAGAGTTTTTGAAAAACACCTGAGAAACGTGACCTTCGTTGAGTTGAGAAATAGTGGGCACTTGCCTTATTTAGAACAGCCTACTAGCTTTAATGTGACGGTAGAGGCATTTTTAAATCATGCGCTTGATTAATACCATTTTTGCAGTGAATACTGTTATTAATGAGTTCAGGGCACCAGCTTGGAGAGGAGGGAACTAAATGGAATGGCAACCGAATCGTGAAGATAAGATACCAGTTTATAAACAAATTGCTGATTACATTGAAAGAGGCATTTCTACCGGTGAATTCCCTTCTGATAGAAAATTACCTTCCGAGCGTATGTTAGCACAGAATTTACAAGTGAACCGGAGTACGGTCGTAGCTGCTTATGAGGAATTGAAATCACTTGGGGTAGTAGAACGGAAAAAAGGAAGCGGCACTCGGGTGAATACAGATATATGGGGTGTGTCACATAAACGAATACCGAACTGGGGTAGGTACGTTGAGGATGGATCGTTCTTACCTAATGTACCACTTGTTCAACAAATTCGAACGGAAACACAAAAAGATGATTTAATCAATTTAGCGAGTGGTGAATTGTCATCAGATTTAATTCCGAGTGATAGATTTCGAACAATTTTGTCGGAGAAAACATTTATGGGAAATCTCGGTTATGACCATCCGCTTGGAAATGAAATGTTGCGAAAAACCATTGCGGCACATGTCGAGCAATATAAACAAATAGAAGCAGATTCAAGCTCTATTCTTATTACATCTGGAGCTCAGCAAGCACTTAATCTTATCGTTCAATGTTTGTTAAAGCCTGGAGATGCGATTGCAATTGAGGATCCCTCCTATTGTTATTCACTTCCGATGTTTAAATCAGCAGGTTTAAAAATATTCCGTTTACCAGTTGATCAGCATGGTATGAATCCAGATGACTTAATCGATTTGCACAAAAAGCATCGCATTCGTATGGTGTTTTTAAATCCGGATTATCAAAATCCAACTGGAACGGTACTTTCATTGGCAAGACGTAAAAAGGTTTTAGAACTATCTTCTGAATTTGGTATACCGATTGTAGAAGATGATCCGTATAGTTTGACTTCTTTTAATGGAGAAGTGAATCCAACATTGAAATCAATGGATCAAAATGGGAATGTTCTTTATGTGAGCTCATTATCAAAAATTGTTGCATCAGGATTACGTATTGGTTGGGTAATTGGCCCCACGCGCGTAATTGAGAGATTGGCAGATGCGAAGCAGCAAGTTGATTTCGGTCATAGTGTATTTACACAGTGGGTAGCGAACCAATTTTTAGAATCTGAGGATTTTCATACGCATATTACGTTGCTTCGTGGACAACTGAAACAAAGAAGAGATGAGTTAATTAGAAAGCTTGAAGAAATATTAGGGGATCAGATTGAATTTTTTGTTCCTGAGGGCGGAATACATTTATGGTGCAAAGTGCAAGGAACGTTTGATGAATATCATTTACTAGGTGAATCTATACAAAATGGTGTAGCATTTGTCCCAGGAAGCGTCCTAGGTTCGAAAAGTGAATATGTCCGATTTACTTTTGGCAGAGCGAATGTAGAACAAATTCAGCTTGGAGTTACAAGGTTTGCGGAAACATTAAATGAGATTTCATAATAGTGAAGCGTAATATGGAAATGAGGGAAAGAAATGAAGTACGTGACGCTTTTACTTCAAGTAGGCGTGCTATATGTGTTTAGCTTAGCTGGTACGTGGATTCAAGGAGTATTCCATCTGTCGATGCCAGGAAGTTTAATAGGGATGTTAATATTGTTTCTACTCCTTTCTACTCGTATTTTTCCATTAAAGTGGTTTGAGGTAGGGGCAGAAAAGTTAATAGTATTTTTACCGTTATTTCTAATTCCTTCGACAACAGGATTAATGGAATATGGATCTTTTCTTTTAAGTAAGGGGAGTGTTATATTCCTTTTAGTAGTTGCAAGTACGGTAGTAACATTGATTGTTTCAGGGTATGTAAGTCAATTATTAGTAACATCAAAAAAATAAAATCGACAAGGTGCACGATTCAAATGGTCTTAATTATTATTACTGTAGTAATTTATTTATTGGCGACAAAGTTATATAAAAAATTTACGTCTCCATTTACGTTACCGGTATTAACAGTTACAGCAATTATGATTTGCTTATTTTTGATATTTGGTATTTCTCATCATGAGTATAAGGAAAATGGGGGAGACATTCTTTCAGGTTTTTTGAGTCCTGCAATTGTAGCGTTAGCCATACCTCTATTTAAAGAGCGAGAGATACTTATGAAAAACTTTTTAGCGATACTAATCGGCGTAGTGATAGGTATAGTGGCTTTAACGAGTATGAATGTAGTGATTGGTGGAATTTTAAATATAGATAAGGAACTTATATTAACAACTTTACCACAATTAGCGACAATGCCTATTGCCATTTCATTAGCGGATCAAATTGGTGGCATTCCATCTATGACTTCTAGTTTTGTAGTTGTTGCAGGAATAACAGGTGCTATTATCGGACCGACAGTACTTAAATTTTTCCGAATAACAAGTACGATTGGAAAAGGAGTGGGGATGGGCTGTGCATCACATATTATTGGTGTGAGCCGTCTAGTGAAAGAAGGAGAGAAAGAGGCAACTATCGGTTCGGTAACGATGATTGTAACAGGGATACTTATTAGTATATTAGTACCTTATGGAGTGAAATTTTTATTTTGAAAATTAATGAATCGTAATAAGGAGCATAACACTACTCATTTTAGAGCGTAATGGAGATGATTAAAATGACAACATGGTTTATAGTTACATTATTTATTTTTGGTGCTCTTAAAGTACTAGTTTCTAGTATGCCAACTTCTGTTGTAGAATCAATTATTAGTAGATTTGAGTTACACCAAAAACTTGATGAGGAAAATACTACTGTAACGGTAGATGGGGAAAGTATAGAAGGAGAAATGAAACTTCAAGTTATTCATGAATTTAACGAGGCTTTATTTTTAGATAAACATTATTTTCCGCCGCAAGGGAATGGTACACCGATAGTCATGGAGACGAAGAAAGGAAAAAGAGAGATTAGATTTTCTATATATAGCTACGAGGAACACGTTGATGTAGTAAAGCAATATAAGAAGAAAGTAGTTGCATATCGTTTGCGATCAAAAAGCCTTCAAAGTCGTTCAGTAGCAGTGACTGAAGATTATGCTTAAGGAGAGACCGTTATTATAACGGTCTCTTTATTTTTGCATCCAAGTATATAATTTCCAAATAAGAGAAAAGAAAATGATATATCCAAATAAAGAATAAGCATGATGCCAATTCCCGTTATGTACAAATAAACCTAACCGCTCAGCAACTTGTTCAAAAATACTAGCACAAAGCCCTATTAAAATAATAAATATAGTTCTAGAAACTGCAGATAATGTTTTTGAAATTTGTATGAAAATGATTGTTAAAATTGGTAGCACAAACAACGTAAAGCCTATGTTAACTGAAAATATAGATGAGAAAGGTCTAACTGGAAAGGAATATATTTGTGTATGCACAAAGAAAGCATCTAAGCAAGTTCCAATAATAGAAGAAAGTAAGACTGTAACTAATAATGCTAAAAAATCATTCTTCTTCTCGAAGGAGGACATTTTTCTTTGCGAGAATTGCGAGTTCAATTTTTTCGAGTGTTTTGCAGTAGTCTTCTGTAATTTTTCCATTTATATTTTCCTCCTTATCAACTAAATAATTTACAACTTGCCAATCGTTAAACCAATCTTCATTTTCAACTTCTTCATGTTTCATATCCCGCCATGCATAGATGAGTGCAGGGCTGTATATACGATACGCGTCACTACGTAACTGGCATTTCTTTATTCGGCGTTTATAAAACTCACGTGAAAAAGATTCATTTACACTAGAAAATAAATGAGGCCAGTAATCTTTTCTTGAGCCTGTATGTGGATGGTGATGGACCCAGTTTATTATTTGAGATAAAATATGTGTATCCCGAAATAACAATGAATACAACCGTTTTCCAAGTGAAATTCGTTCATGCAAAGAAGTGAAATGTTTCATTGTATCACCAAATAGTAATACTTTTTGCTTTTTATCATTTTCGTAAAATGGGAAAAGGATATGATTAAACTGAAAAAAATCAAAGAGTTTAAATCCAATACTATTTAATACAGTCTTTTTAAAGTGTGCATTTTGAATAACTCTTTTTTCTAAGTAGTTTTGTTCATTAATAATAGTTGCGATCGCTAATGTTTTTTTGTTACCTGTTTTCCAAAAATCGTTCCACATTGTTTCCATAAATGTAGAAACATTTAAGTGAGTGAGAAGGTGAAATAGCTTTTTTGATTTTTTTACACTTTGCTCATATAGTAAAAATTGAGGATATACATCTTGGAAAATGAGCCAATTTCCTCTTTCTAAAAAAGAGAAAAATGTAATTTGATCTTTCTCGGATAAAAGCCTCGTATATAAATCTCCCTTTAAATCTGTCATATTCCAGCCACCGTTACGTGATACGATATGCCCAAGTAGTGCCCAATGTATTTCTGGATATTGAATGTAAAATTGGTAGTATGCACGTGTTCTTGTGACGTTATTTTTATTTAGTTCTTTTGTCTGAGCTTTAATTTTATCGATGATAAGTTGCTCTTCTTTCGTTAATTTATATATGGTAACAGAAGAGATGAGATCGCTTTTTTGTTGTAACTCGTTTTTCACGTCGAATAGGGAGAGAGGGAGTGCTTTTGAGAATTCTTTAGATGTATTGTTTGAATTGCTTTGGTACATTCCATTACCTCCCTTTTCTATGAGTTTAAATGTGGTATTGGTTATGAATCATTCCATTTATCTCGCTATTAACGAGCAGTAAGACTCCCATCTCTAAAGTCGGCTAAAGCAAAGAAGTTAGGTGAGGGTGGGGCTGCTCGTAAAAGCCCGACTGATTCAACTAATAATCAGTCGGGGATGGACAAAATCCCCACTAATTAAAGTTTCACTTTATTTTATTACGAGCATAAGAAATAAATGAGCGGTGTTTTTTAAACCAGTAATATAGTTATCATTCAAACAGTATAAAGAAAATCTAATTGCTAAGAAGTGAAATGAAAAACAGAAACTATTAAAAAATAGTTTCTGTTTTTTTATTTTGTCAATTAAATGTAACAAACGACGATTATGATTTGAATCAATTGAAAATAATTCAATAACCTTAATAAATACAATTTGAATTGAAATATATGGTAGGAGGAAAAGGAATGCTTAATAAAATAATTTTAATTACTGGTGGTACAGGTTCGTGGGGACATGAACTTATAAAACAACTATTAGAAAAATCACCGAAAGAAATTAGAGTTTTTTCAAGGAATGAAACGGTTCAGTTTGAAATGCAGCAACAGTTTATAAATGAAGAGAGATTGAAATTTATTATTGGAGATATTCGTGATAAAGAGCAACTAGTATATGCTTGCCAAGGTGTACATTATGTATTTCATCTTGCAGCTTTAAAGCATGTTCCAGTATGTGAATATTATCCTTATGAAGCTATAAAAACAAATATACATGGTACGCAAAATGTAATTGAAGCATCTATCCAGAATCAAGTTGAGAAAGTTATATATGTTTCAACTGATAAAGCGGCCGATCCATCAAATACGTATGGGATGACAAAAGCAATTGGTGAAAAATTAATGGTTCATGCGAATGTGCAAACGAAGAAAACAAAATTCATTTGTGTTCGTGGCGGAAATGTTTTAGGAACGAGTGGAAGTGTGGTACCGCTTTTTA
Organism: Bacillus sp. 41-22; assembly: GCF_025809295.1. Taxonomy (NCBI): domain Bacteria; kingdom Bacillati; phylum Bacillota; class Bacilli; order Caryophanales; family Bacillaceae; genus Bacillus; species Bacillus sp. 41-22. The sequence continues at coordinate 3,578,751 of NZ_CP084035.1, read as the reverse complement.
AAAAGCAAATTAAGCAATCTTCAAAAGTAGGGATTACCGATGCAAATATGACTAGATTTTTCTTAACCATTGAAGATGCTGTTGGATTGTTATTTAAAGCAGCATCTGAAGGAAGAGGAGGAGAAATCTTTGTTATGAAAATGCCAGCATGTAAAATAACGGATTTAGCAAGAATATTGATTGAAGATTCAAAAAAAGAAAACGTGAAGATAAAAGAGGTAGGGATAAGACCTGGTGAAAAATTAAGTGAAATGCTTTTATCTGAGGTAGAGAGTAAAACAAGTATTAGTTTTGATCAAAATTATTTTGTGGTACTACCGACTATTCCTATAGAAGGACTTCAAGAATATTATGCTAGTTATCCGCTTGTGGATGTGAAGAGTTTTAGTTCTCAACAAGACTTACTTACAAAACATGAGGTGAAACAAATGTTAGAAAAAGGAGGGTTTTTACGATGAAAAGAAATGCGAGCCTTTTAATAACTGGTGCAAATGGCTTCACAGGACGTCATGCTTGCCAATATTTTTTAGAGCAGGGCTTTCATGTAATTCCTATGTTTCAAAATCGTTCACATAGAGAAAAAATCGAAAATGGTATTACTTGTGATTTAACAAATAAGAGTGAAGTAATGAAGGTAATTAAACAAATAAAACCAGACTATGTATTGCATTTAGCAGGAAGAAACTCAGTTAATGAGTCTTGGACAGCTTCTCTGGAATATATAGAGATTAACGTAATAGGGACTTTATATTTATTAGAAGCCATTAAGCAGGAAGCCTCGCATTGTAAAACATTAGTTATAGGATCTGCATTGCAAGCAGATAGTATGAAAAACATAAAAGTTTCAAATCCATATAGTTTAAGTAAAACTATGCAAGTCATTATTGCGGAGGCTTGGGGCGGATTAATGGATTCAAATATTATCATTGCAAAGCCCTCAAATTTAATTGGTCCAGGAGTATCGAATGGTGTTTGTTCAATTCTCGCAAAAAAAATGATAGATATAGAATCAGGTAGAAGTAAAGCGATTATTGAAGTAAACAGTTTGAAAGATAGTAGAGACTTTCTAGATGTACGTGATGCAGTTAAAGCGTATCATGTGTTATTACGTGATGGTATAAATGGAAAACAATATAATATTGGATCAGGAGTAAAACGCTCTTTATTAGATGTATTGGAACAATATAAAGGATTAACACAGTTGAATTTTACTATAAAAGAAACAGAGAATAGTGAGAGCGGCTCAAATGAAAGTTTAGTATTAGAGGATATAAAAAAGTTAGGTTGGGTTCCAGAAATCCCATTTCAGCAATCATTAAAAGATGTACTTGAGTATGCGAAGTGTAGTGACATCTGCATTTAATGAAAAATATAAAAGGATGTAAGAAATATATGAATTGTTATGAGACTATAAATAATCAAAATATGCTATCGCTTTCGATTGTTGATACGCTGGATTGGAAAGATGAAGAAGAACACGTTTTGCGCATCTATGAGGCGATAAATACATGTCGAGCATATGTGGAAAAGGTTAATCGAAACCCCAAAACAATATATACAGGAACTAGGCCTGTAATCCAAGTCTTTACTCAGTATGAATGTAGTGAGTATGGAAATGATTTTTATGAACTCATCAAAGATCTTTTGCAAGACATAGGTCTGGAGTTAAAGATTTATATAAATCATAGTAAGTTAATGTACATTTGAAAGATTACTATAAAGCTAGACTTTTAATGATAAAGGTGGGATATAAGCTATGAATAAAACGATTCTCTTTACTGGGGGCGGTACAGCCGGACACGTAATGATTAATATGGTATTGATTCCTAAATTTATAGAAAAAGGATGGGGAGTTGAGTATATTGGATCTCAAAATGGAATTGAAAAATTATTAGTTCAAAATGTTAAGTACAATAGTATTTCAACGGGGAAGCTCCGGAGATATTGGGATTGGGAGAACTTTAAAGATCCTTTTAAAATTATAAAAGGCTGCTTACAAAGTTATAAATTAATTAAGAAAATAAAGCCTGACGTTATCTTTTCTGCAGGAGGATTTGTTTCAGTTCCTGTAGTTGTAGGGGCATGGTTAAATAGTGTACCTATCGTAATACGTGAACCAGATAGCACGTTAGGACTTGCAAATAAAATAGCATTACCTTTTGCTACAAAACTATGCACAACATTTCCTCATACAGGGAAGAATGTAAGTAATGAGAAAAAGGTTTATGTAGGACCAATTGTAAGGGAAGAAATTGAGAGAGGTAACGTATTACGAGGAAGAAGGTATTGTGAATTTCAGCAAGATAAGCCAGTATTGTTAATAATGGGTGGGAGTCAAGGTGCTAAGTGGATAAATGATATGGTAAGGAAAAGTTTAGATACATTATTATTAAGTTTTAATATTGTTCATATGTGTGGTAAAGGGAAGGTGGATCCTTCTATCGGAATGGAAGGTTATATGCAATTTGAATATATAGGAGAAGAGTTGCCACATATACTGAATATGGCAAGTGTTGTAGTTTCCAGAGCGGGTTCTACTGCTATTTCTGAATTGTTATTTTTGAAGAAACCGATGTTGCTTATTCCGTTAACTAATGGTTCCAGTAGAGGGGATCAAGTTTTAAATGCTGACTATTTTTCTAGGCAAGGGTATGCGGAAGTATTACTTCAAGATAGAATAAGCACCAGTACATTTACAGATGTGGTAAATAAGTTGTATGTAAATAAGGAGAGATATATTCAAAACATGAATGGATTTAAGAAAACAAATGAGGAGGGAATTCATCAATTAATAGATTTAATAAATGAAGTAGTTAAATAATAAAAAAAGGAAAGAAATTATTTTCTTTCCTTTTTACTATAGTTGTTCAAATTCATTATTACCTATAACGATTACATTCAGTATAGAGTTATATGCATTTTGATTTACTATGGACGAATACCGTTTTCTAACAGCTTAGTAAATGCATTGGCATAAATAGGTTTACTGTAATAGTAACCTTGAATAAACTGACATTTATTTTTTTGAAGGAAATTTACGTGTTCTTTCGTTTCTACGCCTTCAGCAATGACGGACATTCCTAATGTATTTGCTAATGTGATGATTGTTTTAATGATTTCCATTCCATCTTCACACGTTTCAGACATTGTAATAAATTCTCTTGGGATTTTTAACGTATCGATTGGATATAAAGGTAAGTAGGCTAGGGAAGAATAGCCTGTACCAAAGTCGTCGATTGAAATGTGAATCCCTAAACTTTTTAGTGTACGCAGTTTTATCAATGTTTCTCTCTCATCCATCATTGCAATTCGTTCTGTTAATTCTAAATCAAGGGAACTTGCTGGTAAGCCTGTAGTTGCTAAAGTAGAAGAAATAGATTTTACAAATCCTTCTTGTTCAAATTCTTTAGCAGATAAATTTACCCCTATTTTTAAATGCGAATATCCGAGTGCATGCCAACGTTTCATTTGCTCACAAGCCTGCTGTAATGTCCATTTTCCTATTGGAATAATTTGTAGTGTTTCTTCTGCAATCGGAATAAACTCGTATGGAGAAATAACACCTAATTCAGGATGATTCCACCTGATTAAAGCTTCTGCACCGATAATTTTATTAGATTCACTATCAACTTGAGGTTGATACAAAAGGAACAATTCTTCATTTTGTATTGCGTTTGGTAAATCTTTTTCTAATCGTAATCGTCTTTCGATTTTTTTAGCGATTACATCGTCATAAATAGAGACAGAGTTAAGCTCTTTTGCCTTTGCATCATACATTGCAACATTAGCGTTTTTCAGAAGTGTAGCGGTATCGATTCCGGAATGTGGATAAATGGAGATACCGATACTCAGTGATAAAGTTAATTTATGCTCATGTATGACAAACGGCTTTTCCATGCTTTCAAATAATTGGTTACATAACTCGAATAAGGAATATTCGTCAGTATAGTTTTCAATTAAGATTGTAAACTCATCACCACCGATTCTTGACAGATGAGTATGTGATGGAAGACATGATTGGAATCGCTTTGCTACTTCTTCTAATATGTAATCACCTGACGAATGTCCAAGTGTATCGTTAATTACTTTAAAGCGATCTAAATCTAAATATAATAATGCAAACTCACTTTGTGTTGTTTGAGCATTTTTTATAAATTTTCTTAGCTTCCTATGGAAAAAGGATCGATTCCCAATTTTCGTTACAGTATCGTGGAATGCTAAATATTTTATTTCTTCTTGTTGTTTTTTTAGTGCGGTAATATCCTTTACCATAATATAGCTTCCTGAAATTTGTCCATCTATCATAATAGGAACGATGGTAACGTATAAAAAATAAGTAAAGCCATCTTTATATTGAGAACTAAGTTGTAAGGATGCTGATTCTTGTTGTTTAACTTTTTCTAATGCAGATATCAGTTTATGTTTATCTGCATCTAAAATAATAGAAAAACATGTCTCACCAAGTAACTCGTTCGTTGGTGCTCCAAGTAGTATACTTCCTGCTTTATTTACATTTAAGAATATTCCATTTAAATCAATCGTAAAAATGGGATCAGGATGATATTCATATAATGATTTGAATTTTTGTTGTTTCTGAGATAGGGCCTCTGATTTATGGACTAAATCAGAAGTTCTTAAAGTAACTTTTTCTTCTAGTTGAGCATTAAATACTTGTAAACGTTTTGTTAGGGTGTCGTTTTGCATACGCACAATAGAATGGCGAATAAGTACGAAAACAAAAGCGATACAATTTCCTGTAATGAGAGTTGAAGACGATGTTTGTTCTTTTAATGTAAACCCGATTAGTATTGCAACAGCAAGATAGGGAAATACGACTAAAACTTTCTTTCCTAGTATAGGGTTTACAATGAAATAATTTTTATGGCTATTATCATCTTCTGAAATAGACCCAGCTATTGCGATAAGCAATATAGGTATTCTATATAAAAGACGTAAAAATGTTATAGTGTCAGTTGATAAATGGGTATTTAAGTAAAAATAAATATAGTTAAAAGTTGCAGAACTAATTAATACAAAAATAAAGATATAAATTTTCCGCTTGGACTTAAAAATTGTTGGGCGGAAAAAGAGACTAACACCTAGTAGAAGAAATAATAGATCTGCAATTGGATATAGAAATGAAAGGAAAATATCTGCGAGTGAAAGTGAGAATATATTTAAATTTGGCTGATTAAATAAATACCATTCTAATGTGAATATGGAAGTAAGTACTATACATATATCACAAATAAAGAAAGCTTTTTCCCATTTATTGCATTCTTTTAAGATCTTATAGCAAAAAGCGATAAGGCAGAAGAATAGAAAAAACATGTAAAATACATCAGAAATAGTAAAATGATGTATTGGAAGTTCGAAAAAGGTATCTTGATACGTATATACTACTTTTCCTAATAAAAAACTACCAATTGCAATTGTAATACATATCCAAAAAGGATTTGAACTAACTTTTTTAGAGTATATAGAGTAAATTAGCGATATAAATGTAATGACTTCAACGATGAGTGAAGCGAAGCGTACATTGAAATTTGAAAAATTAGTAGGGAACAGAAAGAAAAACATAAAATAGATTGAATAGCATATTAATGTTGTGATTAATATACATAGCTGTAAATTTTTATTTAATTTCAAAAAAATCACCTTCTTTAAGTATGTACTATATTCGTAATATCTATACGTAATAATATTACTTAAGGATTGTATCAGATTTCCTTATAAAAAGCATGCTTATAAGGAAAAAAACAAGAGTGCAATAATTCTTGAAAATGAAAAAACACTACATTTAATGATTTTTAGTGTATCAAGATTTTAGATGGGAATTGTATATTTAGTCATCCAGTATATTTTAAAGGTTTTTTAGTGCTTTGCAAGTGGAGATGCAAATTTGCATATAAAATGATGGGATTTTCTTTCTAGGTGAGTTTTTGATTGTTATAGGCTAGTAAGGAACACCTTTGTATGTATCTATCTATTTTCATACTAATGAGGGATTTCAAAAATGTTTTAAGAATATACAATAAAATATAGTCATTCATTACGTTTTTAGTATGGGAGGAAAAGCATGAAAAATTGGGTGAAGTTTCGAATAGCACGTCCAACAGATAAGTTTGAAGAGGTTATAGCATTCTATGAAAAAGGATTAGGTTTAAAGCGTATAGGTGAATTTTACGGTCATGAAGGTTACGATGGCGTCATGTTTGGACTACCAGATGAAGAATATCATTTAGAATTTACAAGATATATAGATGGGAGCCCATGTCCAGCTCCAACAAAAGATAACTTACTTGTATTTTACATGCGAGAAGATAGTGAAATGAAAAAAGTGAGTAAAAGGCTGCATACAATGGGGTATGGTGAAGTAGAACCAGAAAATCCGTATTGGAAAGAAAAGGGGATAACGATAGAAGATCCGGATGGTTGGAGAATTGTATTGATGAAAATAGAAGAATGAGGTGTGGCGAAACTAGAGGAGAAAGGCGTTTCGAGTTTTGATAGTGTAAAAGAAAATATATATAAGCTTCCTTGAAGGGGATAAAATCAAGGGGAAGCTTTTTTATGAATTTATCTGAAAATTAACATTTGATAATTTGTTCTGGAAAGATATGAAATAAGAACGTATATTCTTATGGGTTGATAGTCATGTCTTTAAAGAGGGATATAGAAAAGGGAGGAATTATGAATACATATATCTATATGGTTAGGCATGGTGAATCGCCAAAATTAGAAGGAAATGAAAGAACACGTGGATTAACTGAGAAGGGAATTTTAGATGCTCAAAGAATAACTGAGATATTAGAAACAGAGGGAATTAATACTTTCATTTCAAGTCCGTATAAGAGGGCTATGTTAACGATAGAAGAGTCAGCGAATCTCCATGAAAAAGAAATGTTAGTATATGAAGGTCTTAAAGAGTGTAAGTTTTCAAATGAAAATAAAATTATATCGGATAAGGAAGTGTACCCACTTGTAAAGGAGATGTTTTTTAATCCAGAATATGCACTGACGGATGGAGAGTCATATGCGGATTGTCAGCGAAGAGTAGTGAGAGTGTTAAAAGAAATATTAATGAATTTTCAAGGACATAAAATTGTAATTGGTACACATGGGCTTGTAATGACACTAATGATGAACTATTTTGATAATCAATATGGACTTGAATTTTTAATGAATACATCCAAACCGGATATATATAAGCTAGAATTTAAAGAAGAGCAATTAATGAATGTAGAGAGATTATGGAGAGAAGAATGAAATGGGGTATATGGAGTGTGTTTTAAAAATTACTTTTAAAACACACTCTTTTGCATTAAGTTGAGTTTTAAATATTTTCACTAATACGTTCTTTGTTTTTGTTATTTAAAGTATGTAAGAGTTTTTGAAATACCTTAAATGAATGCTGGAATATTGGACTTTGAATAAAAGTGTATAGAAAAGTTACGATAAAAACAGGACCTCCTAGCATGTATCCAATGACTAGTACAAAGCATTCTACAATAATTCGAGCACGGCTAATAGATAACCCAGTTTTGTCAGAAATGGTAAGCATGAATCCATCGCGGGGTCCAGCACCAATGCCAGCCGCAACGTACATGCCGCCCCCAATGCCTGTAATTGCAATACCAGAAAATAAAATGAGTAAGTTTATCCATAAATAATCACTAGCGTTTGGAAGGATTTTTGATTGTAAGAAAAAGTCCATAATAGGACCGATAAGTAGTGCATTTAAAAATGTGCCCACGTTTATATATTTTCGATCTACTAGTAAAGAGATAAGAACGAGACATAATCCACATATGACACTCCAAGTGCCAATTGTCCACCCCAATCGTTGGTAGAGAGCCATATTTAAAACTTCCCAAGGGTGTAAACCGAGGAATTTAACTTTGACTGCGAGAGCATTTCCAAGTCCAAAAAAAATTAATCCTAGGAAAAAAAGAAAATAGCGAAAGAGAGTTAGCCTCATCTTTAAAACCTCCCAATATATAATGATGTATATTACATGTTTGAATTTAAATGTACAAATGTTATGTCTTTTTATGATTTATTAAAAATGTAAATGGATATATATTTTCACAGTCAAAAAAGTTAAAATATTTCGTTATAAGGATTATAATAGAGAGAGAACTATAAAAGGAGTGAACGAATTTGAAACAAGAACTTATTGAAAGATTTACGAGATATGTAAAGATTGATACACAATCAAATGAAGAAAGTCATACAGTGCCTACAACACCAGGGCAAATTGAGTTTGGTAAGTTATTAGTGGAAGAGTTGAAAGAGATTGGGTTATCAGAAGTGACGATGGATGAAAATGGTTACGTAATGGCAACACTGCCTGCTAATACAGATAAGGATGTTCCTGTAATCGGCTTTTTAGCTCATTTAGACACAGCAACAGATTTTACAGGGGAAAACGTAAAACCACAAATTCATGAAAATTTTGATGGTAATGCGATTACGTTAAATGAAGAATTAAATGTTGTGTTAACACCTGAACAGTTCCCGGAATTACCATCATATAAAGGACATACAATTATTACAACTGATGGTACAACACTTCTTGGAGCAGATGATAAAGCTGGTCTTACAGAAATCATGGTCGCAATGAATTATTTAATACATAATCCGCAAATTAAGCATGGAAAAATAAGAGTAGCATTTACACCGGATGAAGAAATTGGCCGTGGACCATCGCATTTTGATGTAGAAGCGTTTGGTGCATCGTTTGCTTATACAATGGACGGAGGTCCATTAGGTGGTTTAGAATATGAGAGTTTTAACGCTGCAAGTGCCAAATTAACTTTTAGAGGGACAAATACACATCCTGGAACAGCGAAAAACAAAATGCGTAACGCAAGTAAACTCGCTATGGAATTCGATAGACAGTTACCAGTAGAAGAGGCGCCAGAATATACAGAGGGATATGAAGGGTTTTATCATTTACTCTCTTTAAATGGTGATGTCGAGCAAAGTAAAGCTTACTATATTATTCGAGATTTTGATCGTAATCATTTTGAAGCGCGTAAAAATAATATTAAAGATATTGTGAAAAACATGCAAGAGAAGTACGGCGAAGATGCAATCGTTTTAGAGATGAATGATCAGTATTATAATATGCTTGAAAAAATTGAACCGGTGAGAGAAATTGTTGATATTGCGTATGAGGCAATGAAAAGTTTAAATATTGAACCGAATATTCATCCAATTCGCGGTGGAACAGATGGATCGCAATTATCATATATGGGATTACCAACGCCAAATATTTTCACTGGTGGTGAAAACTATCACGGTAAATTTGAGTATGTTTCGGTAGATACTATGGAAAAAGCTGTTCAAGTAATTGTAGAAATCGCAAGACGATTTGAAGAACAAGCTTAAAAAGAGAACCAAGTAGTAATGAAGTGCTACTTGGTTCTTTTCTATAGTAAAAATACAAAGTGAAACTTGTTACAAGACGTTTGTAAAAGGGGGAAATGTTATGAGTGAAAATCAGTTTCATGGTTATATAGGGACATATACCAAAGCAGAGAGTAAGGGGATTTATAAATTTATACTTGATACGAACATCGGAGAACTTAAAGGGATTGAATTAGCAGCTCATATAGGAAGTCCGACATATGTAACGATTAGTCATAACAACGAGTACCTTTATTCTGTTGCGAAAGATAATGGGTTAGGTGGAATTGCTAGTTTTTCTATTCATAATAAATCCGGTAATCTAAATTCGATTAGCATGCAAGTTTTAGAAGGGGCATCGCCGTGCTATGTAAGTGTGAATCGGGAGAATAGTATAGTAGTAGCAGCTAATTATCATAAAGGAACAGTAGAGTCCTATTTAGTGAAAAAGGATAATGGAAGTTTAAATGCTGCTACGGTAATTGTAGAACATAAAGGGTCAGGACCAAATAAGGAAAGGCAAGAAAAGGCACATGCTCATTATATAGATTTTACTCCTGATGAAAAATATGTAGTAGCAGTTGATTTAGGAATAGACAAGGTGATTACATATAAAGAAAGTGATGGAGAACTAATAGAAGTTACACGGTTATCTGTAAAACATGGTAGTGGTCCAAGGCATCTTATATTTCATCCAAGTGCGCAGTATGCATATGTTATGACAGAATTAAGTTCAGAGATTATTGTACTTCAATATGATGCAAAGAGTGGCAGTTTTAAAGAAAAACAATACATTTCTACATTACCTGAAGATTTTAGAAAAGATAGTTACGGAAGTGCAATTCACATTTCTTCTGATGGCAAGTTTGTTTACGCAGCAAATAGGGGACATAATAGTATCGCGGTTTTCCGAGTGAATGAGCACAATGGAGAGCTCGCTTTTATTGAAACAGTATCGACAGAAGGGGATTGGCCACGTGATTTTTCTTTAGATCCGGATGGAAAATTTTTAATTGCAGCGAATGAAAGATCTAATACTTTGACTTTATTTGCTAGGGATGAAATGACAGGGGAGCTAACGCTTGTACAGACGGACGTAAATGTTCCAGAGCCAGTATGTGTGAAGTTTTTACATGTGAAAAAATAGATAGGTTTCCCTATCTATTTTTTATTAGGAAATTTTAATATAGCACCCGCCACAAATAAAAAGTCGCGTAAGACTCCCAATTTGTCCAATTTGATGCAAATTCTTTTATTTCATTTTTAGTCGGTTTCTTTTCGGAACCTGTTATAAATTTAATTGCATTATGCAAACCAACATCATCAATTGGAAAAGCTGAAGGGAATCGTAAGCAACGCATCAAAACATAGTGAGCTGTCCATGGCCCTATACCGCGAATGCTAGTTAATTGTTTTTCAGCTTGCTTCACATCTTGTATTTGTAATAGAGATTCTTTTGATAATTTACTTTCTGTAATGAGCTGCGCGACGTCAATTAAGTATTCGCACTTTCTTGTAGTCATTTTTAATGTTGCGAGATCTTCTACATCTAAATTTGCTATTACTTCAGGTGATGGGAATATCCAATGTTTTCTACCGTTCCAATCTACATAATCACCAAAATTTTCGACTAATCTTCTTTTTAGAGTATAGGCATATGTGAGGTTGATTTGTTGACCTAGAATCCCCCAGCATAGTGCTTCAAATAAATCCGGAATTCCCAAAGTACGAAGACCGTAAAATTCTTTAATGGGTTTTTGAAGGAGTGGGTCGTGTTTAGCTAATTTATAGAAGGGAGCTAAATCAGTAGTTAAATCAAACCACTCTTTTACATAGTTAGATACGGCATCGTGTGCCCATTTTTCAGAGACATATGATTCTCCTAAAAAACGTATTTGAATATTACTATCGGCATTCAAACCAATTTCAATTAATGGATTTATGTTTTGAACAGGAATGACTTTATAGATTTTATTGTTTTCAATATGAAACATACATTCATTTTTAGAACGCGATAGATAGCGTAAGTTTTCTTGAAAACTAAATTCTTTTGGAACGACTAAAGACAATATTTCATTACAATCCTCTGTCATATTTACTCCTCCCGAAGCGCTTCTAATTTGAGCAATTCTTTTTTCATTTCTAAACCACCTCTAAAACCGGTAAGTTTACCATTTTTCCCAATAACGCGGTGACAAGGAATAGTGATAAGCAGAGGATTTGCCCCAACGGCAGTCCCAACTGCACGTACAGCGTTAGGTTTTTGAATTCTTTCCGCAATCTCTGAATAAGAATGTGTCTCCCCATAAGGAATTTCACGTATCGTATTCCAAACAGCTAATTGAAATGCAGTTCCGTAAACATCGATAGGAATTGTAAAGGTTTCTAGTTTGGTTTCCAAATACTCGATAAGTTCTTTTGTGTATGTTTGCAGATAATCTGGATTTTGGATGAATGTATGTTGTGGCAGTTTTTTGCTAGCCCACGTATTTAGTTCTTCAAAAGTTTCATTTTGCGATCCGATGAAGCATAATCCATTTGAAGTAGCTGCAATATGCATACGCCAATGGTTATGAATAAGCAATGTCCAATATATAGTTTTATTTTCATATGGTTTCATTATTTCATACCTCTTTTATTCCGTTCTTTTTTCGATATTCAGTAGGGGTAAATCCTGTCTTCTTTTTAAATAAAGTCGCGAAATACTCCGGATTTTCTATCCCGACATCAGTACTAATTTCCATAATGGATTGATTTGTATGTGAAAGGTATTCTGTCGCTTTTTTAATTCTGAATTGCTGTATATATTCTATTGGACTAATCCCTACAATTTTCTTGAAAGTGCGTTGTAGATGATAAGGGCTACCATGGCATATTTCTGCGAGTAAGTCGAGGGTTAACACGTCACAATAATGTTTTTGGATATATTCTTTAATTTGCTCTACCCATTCTTCATTAGGTAAAGTTAGCCCGTTTGGTTTACAACGTTTACACGGACGAAAATTTTCATGTAATGCTTGCTCTGCCTTAAGAAAAATACGTACATTGTTTTTATTCGGTATTCTCGATTTACATGATGGTCGGCAAAAAATACCGGTTGATTTTACAGCGTAAAAGAATTTGTCATCATATGTGGAGTCATTATGAATAATTGCTTGCCAATACTCATTTGTTACTGTGAACTCTTCATTATGCACAGAACATCACCTCTGGCATTAGTATAACCTGAATAAAGTACGTATGTACGCATTTATGAATGTAAGAGCAAGATTACAAAGATGAAACTATGATAGGGTATCTATTTTGTGTTAGCATGAAAATTGAAAATGCACATCAAGAGGAGGAACATAGATGAAGTTGATTTCATGGAATGTAAATGGTTTGCGAGCAGTTATTGCAAAAGGTGGATTTTTAGAATATCTTGAGGAATCAAAAGCTGATATATTTTGTTTACAAGAGATTAAATTACAAGATGGGCAAATTGATTTAAATCCAGAGGGATACTATACATACTGGAATTATGCTGTGAAAAAAGGCTACTCAGGAACGGCTATTTTCACGAAAAAAGAACCGATTTCTGTTACATATGGTTTAGGGATTGAAGAGCATGATCAAGAAGGACGAGTTATTACGTTAGAATTTGAAGATTTTTATATGATAACGTTATATACACCAAACTCCAAACGTGGATTAGAACGCTTAGATTACAGAATGAAATGGGAAGATGATTTCAGGGCCTATATTAAACGATTAAATGAAAAGAAATCAGTTGTTTTTTGCGGAGATTTAAACGTCGCACATAAAGAAATAGATTTAAAAAATCCAAAAAGTAACCGTAAAAACCCTGGATTCTCTGATGAGGAGAGGGAGAAGTTTACACGTACTTTAGAAGAAGGATTTGTTGATACGTATCGCTACCTTTATCCTGATCAGGAAGGAGCATATTCGTGGTGGTCGTATCGTATGGGAGCGAGAGCAAAAAATATTGGATGGCGTTTAGATTATTTTGTTGTCTCGGAAAGAATGAAAGACAAAATAACAGAGGCGAAAATTAACAGTGAAATAATGGGATCAGACCATTGTCCAGTTGAATTACATATAAATTTCTAAAAAAAGAAGTATCTCGCTAATAATAGGCGGATACTTCTTTTTAATTCAGTTTGTTAAAATTTTTCAAATCATTCTTGAAATAATTGCATATTAAATATATACTTAGTAACGATAATCATTATCATTGAAAAAGGTTATCGATGGATGAAGTGTAAAAGAATTATAGTTTAGGGGAAGTGAATGAGAATGAGTTCCGGATAAAATTATTAATCTAATGAAATATATGTTTGGGACAAGTTTCATGTAGTTAAGTTTTCATATAAAAATAATCTATTTACAAGTTTTGAGAGGAGATATATAAAGATGAACAAGAAGTTATTTACATTAGGGATGGTTACAGTTTTAAGTGTTGGTTTAGCAGCATGTAATAGTGCAGACAAAACTTCTGGGGAACAAAAACAACAGACAAAGGCTACGGAAACGAAAAAAGACGAAAAGCGAAAGATTACATATTTAGGTAAAGAATATACAGTACCAGCAAAAGTAGATAAAATTGCGACAGCTAGTTTAGAGTCAATGGAAGATGCGGCAGTACTTGGAATTAAACCGGTAGGTGCAATTACTGTAGGTGGTAAATTACCAAAGTATCTTGAAAAAGAATTAGAGGGTGCAAAATCTGTGGGTGAAAAAATGCAACCTAATTTTGAAACATTACTTCAATTAAAACCGGATGTTATTACATCTAGTACGAAATTCCCAGCAGAAACAGCTGAAAAGTTTACGAAAGTAGCTCCGACGTTCCCGGTATCACACGTTTCAACAGATTGGGAAGATAACTTAAAGTTAATGGGAGAATTAACTGGTAAAAAAGATAAAGCAGAAAAAATTATTAAAGATTACAATGCGGACGCTGAAAAAGCAAAAGCAAAATTAGGAGATAAGTTAAAAGACAAAAAAGTACTTGTAATTAGACTAAGAGCAAATGAATTATTCCTATATCCAGAAGGAGTATACTTCAACCCTGTAATTTATAAAGATCTTGGACTAACTGCTCCAGAACAACTTAAAACTGTAAAAGCACAAGAGAAAATTTCATTTGAAAAACTTGCTGAACTTAACCCAGATTATGTTTTCTTACAATATGAGGCAAGTGAAAATAAAAACCCGAAAGTGCTAGAAGAAATTGAAAGCAATCCAATTTGGCAAAGTATGAATGCTGCGAAAGAAAAGAAAGTATTTGTAAACGTTGTAGATCCAATGGCCCAAGGTGGCACAGCTTGGAGTAAAACAGCATTCTTAAAAGAAGCAGTGAAAAATTTATCTAAATAATACAATAAGTAAGGTGCGTTGAATGATATGCAGAAAACGAATGCGGTACGAGTAACCATTTTATGTATAGCACCCATATTGATTTTATTTACAGTTATACTTTCTGTTTTATATGGGGCGAAAAACATTGATGCTGAAACAGTGTGGAATGCTTTATTTCATTTTGATTCAAGCGATGTAAATCATAATATTATTATTACTTCACGTTTACCAAGGGTAGTTGCAGCTCTTTTAGTCGGAGCATTTCTAGCCATATCAGGAGCACTTATGCAGGGGATGACAAGAAACTATCTTGCATCCCCTTCTATTATGGGTGTGACGGATGGTGCAGCCTTTGTTATTACACTTTGTATGATTTTTCTTCCGGGAATGTCATCGATTGGTATGGTTTTATGTTCAATGATTGGCTCTGCACTAGGAGCCGGTATAGTGTTTGGTTTTGGCTCACTCCTTCAAAATGGCTTATCCCCTGTTAGATTAGCAATTATAGGGACAGTTATTGGAACATTTTTAAGTAGTGTATCGGCTGCGATGGCTTCATATTTCCAAATTTCTCAAAATGTTAGTTTTTGGTTTAATGCAAAGTTAGATCAAGTGGACCCTAATATCATTAAAATCACGATACCATTTGGGATAATTGGTATAATTTTAGCACTATTAATATCAAAATCTATTACCATTCTTTCTTTAGGAGAAGAAGTTTCTATTAATCTAGGTCAGCGTACAAAACTAGTTAAAGCGATGGCAATTTTATCAGTTATTTTTTTAACAGGAACAGCAGTTGCTTTAGTGGGGAAAGTTGGTTTTGTAGGTTTAATTATTCCACACATTACGCGCTTTATAATTGGGGTAGATTATAAGTGGATTTTGCCTTGCGCAGGCGTTATTGGTGGAGTTTTCTTAGCATTATGTGACATTTTAAGTAGATTTGTAAACTATCCATTTGAAACACCAATTGGAGTCGTTACTTCCTTAATTGGAATTCCTTTCTTCCTTTATTTAATCCGTACAAGAGGAGGAGAGAGACATGCTTAAAAGTTCAAGTCAACGTTTTGGAATGACAATGGGGATTAGTATATTTTTAATATTATGTGCTATTTATATTAGTTTAACGAATGGTACGTTTGATATTACGATTACAGATGTATTTAAAACACTCTTTAGAATAGATCCAGTACCAGACCACGATTTAGTTATTTTTGAGTTTCGCCTTCCGCGCATTGTAATTGCTGGATTAGTAGGATTAGGCCTCGGTGTTGCGGGTGCTGTAATTCAAGGGATTACGAGAAATGGATTGGCGGACCCAGGTATTTTAGGAGTGAATGCCGGAGCAGGTACAGCCATCGTAATTTTCATGTTCTTCTTTCAAGGGCAATTAAAGAGCACAGACTGGGTTTCTATTATGATGATGCCGATGTTTGGTTTAGTCGGTGGGCTAGGAGCCGCTATAATAATTTATCTGTTTTCTTGGAAAAACGGTAAGTTAGACTCGCAACGTCTTTTATTAACAGGGATTGCAATTGGATCTGGATTTGGAGCGTTTTCTATGTATTTATCGCTCAAAATGAAGTCAACTGATTTCGAGATGGCTGCAGTTTGGGTGTCTGGAAGCATATATAGTGCAAACTGGAAGTATATTGTTGCTATGTTACCGTGGCTTATCATTTTAATTCCACTTATACAAAAGAAAGCTTATTTATTAGATTTATTTCAATTGGAAGAAACGAGTATTACAAGTTTAGGTGTTGCAGTAGAACGAGAGAAATCCATTTTACTATTAAGTAGTATCGGACTTGTGAGTGCATGTGTTGCTGTTTCAGGAAGTATTGGTTTCATTGGATTAATGGCACCGCATATAGCGAAAAGGCTCGTCGGTATTCAGCATAAATATATAATTCCTACGTGTGGAGTAATCGGAATGTTCCTTGTAATAGCTTCAGACTTTATTGCAAAAACAGTTTTCACCCCTGTAGAGTTACCTGTTGGAATCGTTATTTCTATTGTCGGTGTACCGTATTTCTTATATTTACTTTATAAGGCGAAAGCGTAAGAGGAGGAATAAAAGTGAGTATTTTAAGTGCAAAAAATTTAGAAACGAGTTATGAAAAGCTTACAGTGTTTCGCGATTTAAATGTGGAAATACAAGAAGGAAAAGTAACGACAATTATAGGACCAAACGGGTGCGGGAAATCGACATTGTTAAAAACGATGGGAAGAATTTTAAAACAAAAAAGCGGTAAAGTATATTTGCAAGGACAGGATTTAAATACAATTCCAACGAAAGAAATTGCGAAGCAGTTAGCTTTACTTCCGCAAACTCCAATTGCACCAGGAGAGCTTAAAGTAGAAGAGTTAATTTCTTATGGACGCTATCCACATCGAAATAACGTAAATAAGTTAACTTCAAAAGATAAAGAAATGATTGATTGGGCATTAGAAATAACGAAAACTTCTGAATTTCGAACGAGACAAATTGCAAATTTATCAGGTGGTCAACGACAGAAGGTATGGCTAGCGATGGCTTTAGCACAAGAGACAGAAGTGTTGCTATTAGATGAGCCAACTACATATCTTGATATGTCTCATCAATTAGATGTATTACAAATTGTGGAGAAGTTAAATAAAGAACATAATTGTACGGTCGTTATGGTATTACATGATATTAACCATGCAGCAAGGTTTTCAGATGAAATTATTGCAATGAAGGAAGGGGAAATCGTTACAACTGGTAGCCCAGAAGAGATTATTACAAATGAAGTATTAAAAGAAGTATTTCATATTGATGCGCGTGTCATGATTGATCCGTATAATGGGTCTCCTGTTTGTTTTGGATACGATAGCGTTGTATCTCAAGAAGAGAAAGTAGAAATATATGTAACGAGTTAAGAAGGGGGGATGTAAGATGAATACTACTATTGAAAAACAGCAGATTATTACATCTAATACAGAACAGTGGAAAATGTATTCAAAATTAGAAGGTAAAGAATATCAAATTCATATTTCAAAGCCGAGGCAGCCAGCACCAGAGTCAGGATATCCTGTTATATACGTATTAGATGGCAATGCCTTTTTTCAAACATTCCATGAAGCGGTTAAAATACAATCAGTTAGAGCAGAGAAAACAGGTGTTTCACCAGCTATTATAGTAGGTATTGGTTATCGTATTGAAGGGGCATTTTCAGGAGAAGAAAGATGCTATGATTTTACGCCTAGCGTAATTTCAAAAGATGCTCCTTTAAAACCGGATGGTAAACCGTGGCCTAAAACAGGAGGGGCACATAACTTCTTTACGTTTATTGAAGAAGAATTGAAACCACAAATTGAAAATAATTTTGAAATTGATAAAGAGAAACAAACGTTATTTGGACATTCTCTAGGTGGATTATTTGCATTACATATACTATTTACAAATGTAAATGCTTTTCAAAATTATTTTATTAGTAGTCCGTCTATTTGGTGGAATAATCAATCCGTACTTGAAAAAGAAGAGAACCTTATAAATGAATTAAACAATGCTAAGTTTGAAACAGGGGTATTCCTTACAGTTGGGTCACTAGAACGAGAGCATATGGTTGTAGGTGCAAATGAATTATCAGAGCGCCTTCTCCAAGTAACACATGATAAACTTAAATTTAAGTTTTATGAAGCGGAAGGGGAGAATCACGCATCTGTTGTCCCAACGTCTTTAAGTAAAGGATTGCGATTTATTAGTCAAGTGTAGAAGACGTATATGAAAAAAGGTAAGCAATTGCTTACCTTTTTTCATTATTATTTTATTGCCACGTACCCATCAATTAAAAAGCTAGTGAAAAAACGAGTGATTTGAGTAAAGCCACATTCCTCCATGATAGTTAGTAAATCTGTTTCAGAAATAGGAAACATTTCTTTTTCAAAAGAATTTTCAAATCGTTCCCAATCTTTTAATGGAATTTGATTTTGCATCATATGGTTGCGCCAAGCATTTAATTGTGCAGAAAACATACTTGTATGGGGTATACCATTTATTGAAGAGAGAAAGAATGGAGCACCGGGCTTTAAGCGACTACTAATTTCATTAAGTAACTCTTTTTTCCCCTTCATAGTTGGGATGAAGTGCAGAACAAGCATACAGGTGGCAGCGTCAAATAATGGATTGGTTAATAATGAATGAACAGTTCCATGTACAAATTGAATTTGATTTTGTATGCCTGCGTTTTCAATTCTTTTTTTTAGCTAACTGTAGCATGCTTTCAGATGGATCAACACCTGTAAAATAAAAATTGCTATTTTGTTTGCCTATTGAGAGGATTTCTTGTCCACCACCAGCACCTATAATTAGTAACTTTGGATTCATATTTTCTTTAGGGAGTGTAGTAAATAAGAAATGATTCATCATTTCATATAGGGTAAAATATCCAGGGATTTTCAACGGAATTGTTCGTTCATACGT
This sequence comes from Bacillus sp. 41-22, assembly GCF_025809295.1. NCBI lineage: Bacteria > Bacillati > Bacillota > Bacilli > Caryophanales > Bacillaceae > Bacillus > Bacillus sp. 41-22. Next base: position 3,559,529 of record NZ_CP084035.1, on the reverse strand, counting down.
ATGTACAGTACAATCATTCCAGCTCATTTTTTAACCTCCTCTTTTACAATAAAGTTTCACTTTATTATGAAATGAAATGGTTAGAGGAAACAATCCCATAAATCTGGGGGAATAAAGATGATTTATGAACAGGCAACGAAAGAAATAACAGTGTTAATGAAAAGCGAGAGCTCAACTAGACAATTCCAAAAAGGGTTTTTAAATATATTAAAAAAGTTAATTCCATTTGATGCTTCCTGCTTCACCGCTATAGACCCACGCACATTTTTATCAACCGGGGCATATACAGATCGAATAATTGAACAGCTGCATTCGCAGTTATTTATGAATGAATTTTTAGAGGATGATTACAACAAATTTAAAGATTTAGCACGAAAGGCCCCCCATGTTGGCGCGATACGTATTGTCACAAATGATAATCCGATAAAAAGCGCTAGGTATCGAAATATTTTAAAACCAGCCGGTTTTATAGATGAAGTAAGAGTGGTTTGTATGAGTAAAGGAAAATGTTTTGGACACTTAAGTTTGTTTCGAGATAATACAAGAGTATCTTTTCAACAAAATGAATGTGAGTATTTATCAAAAATAAGCTCTATTGTGGGAGATACATTAAGAAAATCATTTATAACATGTTCAGAGGAACAAGTGGAAGTAGTAGGAACGGGTACGATTATATTAAATGAAAAATTTGACCTACTATATTGGGATCAAAATGGAAAGGCGTGGCTATCCACTCTTAGAACATATGAACAATTGAATGAAGATGACGTTCCAAGGCCAATACGTGCGGTTTGTTCAAGAGTGAAAGCAAACGAATCTAATAGGGAAGCAGCAGATGAAGGGGAAATGGTAGGTATTGGTTTATCTTGTGGACAATTTTTAGTTATTCGCGCGAGTAGGTTAGAAGGTTACGGTAGTTGTAATGATGGCTATATAGTTTTGTTTGAAAGAGCGAGGCCGGAAGAAGTTTTTCCCCTTATTGCAGATTCTTATAGTCTTTCTCAAAGAGAGAAGCAAGTGATAGTAGGGATTGTTAGAGGAATGTCAACAAAAGACGTGGCGGAAGAATTGCATATTTCTACGTATACAGTTCAAGATCATTTTAAGTCCATTTTTGAAAAGGTAGGGGTATGTAGTAGAAATGAACTTATATGGGAGGTTTTTTCGAAGTTTTGTTTTTCTAAAGAGAAGTAATAATAGAAAAGAATCCAAAGTCATTTAGGATTCTTTTTTTATAATTTTTTTTTAGGATAACCGAAAACATTCAAATGAACATTTGAATGTTTTCGGTTAATAAGGTATACTGTATACATAATCAAATATATACTTGAATAAGAGGTGTTACTTATGAAAGAAGAACATTGTGAACTTTGTTATCACGATGAGCAAAAAGTAAAGCATGCAAGTGACATGTTGGAGAAAGAAAATATAAGTAGTGTAGCGAAAATGTTTAAGGCACTTGCAGATGAAACACGTTTGAAAATTGCTTATGCGCTGTATACGGAAAATGAGCTTTGCGTACGAGATGTCGCAAGTATTATTCATAGCAGTATTGCAACGGCATCGCATCATTTAAGACTATTACAAACAATAGGATTAGCGAAAAAGCGTAAAGAAGGGAAACTTGTTTTTTATTCATTAGATGACTCTCACGTAAATGGATTAATTGAATTAGCGTTTAGTCATAGTAGTGAAATGAACAAGAAAGAACTTGATATGTAATCATGCATTTTCATAAAGATACTTCTTTATGAAAATGCAACTTTAAAAGGAGAGGAGATAATAAGTATGGTAAAGCTAGTTTTAATACGGCACGGACAAAGTGAATGGAATGTTGAAAATCGGTTTACAGGTTGGACGGATGTAGACTTATCAAATGCTGGTCTTCGAGAAGCAAGAGAAGCTGGAGAGATTTTGAAAGCCGATGGATTCTCATTCGATATAGCATATACATCTGTTTTAAAAAGAGCGATGCGTACTTTGTGGATTACTCTTGAGGAAATGGATTTGATGTGGATACCTATTCATAAAACCTGGAAATTAAATGAGAGACATTACGGTGCACTTCAAGGATTAAATAAAGAAGAAACAGCGAGAAAATATGGTGATGAGAGAGTAACTTTATGGAGACGTTCAACAAATGTACGCCCACCAGCTCTTACAAAAGATGATGAGAGATATGAAGCGGCACATCCGAAGTATAGAGATTTAAAAGAAAATAAGTTTCCCCTTACAGAAAATCTAGAAGATACAGAAAAACGAGTTGTTTCATATTGGGATGAAGAAATAGCCCCTAATTTAAAAGATGGAAAAAAAGTGATTATTGTAGCGCATGGAAATACAATACGAGCTTTAGTAAAACATTTAGATCAAATTTCAGATGAAGATATAGAATATGTAAACATTCCAACAGGAACACCATTAGTTTATGAATTAGATAACGATTTAAAACCGATATGTCATTATTATTTAAGGGGAAAAGGAGAAGTGATAGAAAGAAAAATAGTGTAAAATAATCATTTCTATATACCCTACCTTAGTATTGTATGAGATTAATGGAGGTAACAAATATTGTTACATTATACTGTTGTAAATAAAGAAACTTGTGAATCATGTGGATTATGCCGCTCTATAGCACCAGATATATATCAATTGGATTGTAAAAGTAAAGCATTTGGTGCATTAGATCACAATGAAGGAATAATTGGAATTCCAACTACATTTTTGAATGCAATGGTGGCAGCATATGAAAGTTGTCCGACAAATTCGATTCGAGTAGGAAAAGAGTCGTTTGAAAATCAAAAATTAGAAAATGGTATGAGAATGGATTAAAGCCGCGTTTCTATATTAATAAAAGCAATAGACAGATAGAAGTGGTGAATTTCAGAACAAATGTTAATAGATTAATAAAAGGAGGAATTTATATGGGACATCATCACGGTCACCAACATCATGGGCATTCCCACGGACATCATCATTTTGAAGAGAGTAGAGAAGGGAATAAGAAAGGTTTAATTACGGCATTAGTAATTACGGCAATTATTATGTTTCTTGAATTTTTTGGAGGACTAGTTACAAATAGTTTAGCCTTATTATCTGATTCAGGACATATGTTAAGTGATACAAGTTCGTTATTATTAAGTTTAATTGCCATTGGATTAGCAGCTAGAACAGTTACTTCTACAAAAACGTATGGATATTATCGTTTTGAAATTTTAGCTGCATTAATTAATGGAATTACCTTATTTGTTGTGGCGGGACTTATCGTGTGGGAAGCAATCGGAAGGTTTTTTGAACCACCAACTGTAGCGAGTGGTCCAATGATGTTAATCGCATCAATTGGTTTACTAGCGAATTTAATTAGTGCAGGGGCTCTTATGAGACAAGGTGATGTGAAAAATAACGTCAATTTACGTAGCGCATATTTACATGTTCTTGGAGATGCTTTAGGTTCAGTTGGTGCGTTAGTAGCTGGTGCACTTATGTCTTTATTTTCATGGTATATTGCAGATCCAATTATCTCAGTAATTGTAGCGCTATTAATTTTAAAGAGTGCATGGGGAGTAACAAAACATTCCATTCATATACTTATGGAGGGTACACCTGTTTCAATTGAGATAGAACAAGTTAAGCAAGCTATTAAAGAAGTAGAGGGTGTACGTGATATACACGATCTCCACATTTGGACAATTACATCAGGATTAGATGCATTAAGTGTCCATGTAATGATCGATAAAAAACAGGACGATCAAGAAGTGCTTCAAAATATTATTACTATGTTAAAACAGGAGTTCCATATTGAACACGCTACAATTCAAATTGAAACGCTTAAGATTAAGCATAGTGAAATGGTCATTTAATAAAATTGAACAAAAAGGCTATGGAGGAAATTCTCCATAGCCTTTTTGTTCACGTAAGTAGAATTGTCCTTTTTGAACGTTTTGTTTCAACTTTTCGTCTAAAGAGACAAAAAGTTGTCACAATTCCGTCACAATTAGCATAAACATAAAATAGACGAAATGAACTTACTTCCAAAAGGGCTTGGTTAATTCAATTTATGATTAGTAAAGCTGAAAAAGCGCGGATTTAAAGTTCACTATATTCTCAAGGAGGTAGATCGTATGAAAACTATTCTTGCTATCGCTGGGCTTATTTGGGTTTTATCACATGGCATTCCAATTTATGAAGGAGAACAAATTCGCAGTGCTCTGAATAAAAATTTTAATGAATATCATATCATTGATCGGCAAGATAATGTTGTGACAGTTCGTGTAAATGACTGTTTTCATACGGTAACCGTTGAAGGAACTTCAGTAGTGAATGATACAAAAGTATGTGACCAGCAATAATTATATATAGGAAGAAAAAAGTCTCAATTTACACGTGTGAAAATTGAGACTTTTATATTTGTGGATGAATAATAAGCGGGGATGGACAATCCCTGCTTATTATTGTTTTTTTGAAAAAAAGAAAGGGTATCATATTAATTGAGACTGAGAAGCTAATGATGTGTTAAGAATAATCATAAAGCGAAAATATACTCATATGGGGTATCCTACATAGATATTTGATGATATAATTGGTATACTCATAAAAGCAATTGTTTTATTGGATGAAGAGAAACTTTAAGAAGGTGATAATATGGATCATAAGGACCATGAATCAGTAACACATAGATCAGAAAAAGAAAAAGAACAAATTATAAATAGATTAAAGAGAATTGAAGGCCAAGTCCGTGGTATTCAAAATATGATTGAAAATGATCGTTATTGCGTGGATATTTTAGTTCAAATTTCTGCGATTAATGCAGCGATGAAAAAAGTAGGAATGGGTGTCTTAAAAAATCATACGAGTCATTGTGTTTCAGGAGCTATTAAAAATGGTAATGGTGACGAAGCAATTGAAGAATTAATGACAGTATTTGAACGTTTTTCAAAAGCATAAAAGCCAAGCTAGTATTTGACTAGCTTGGCTTTTGTTTATATAGGAGAAGATATATAAATTCATAATTGGAGCAAAAAAATAAAGATTTTAGAAAAAAATAAAAATCATGATACAAAACCATTGATTACCTTAGGGGGGTATGGTAAGATGTAGTTGTGATTAATAAACAATGAATAAACAAGAGGAGGATTTTAAATGGAACAGTTAACATTAAAAGTTGAGGGTATGTCTTGTGGGCATTGTGTAAATTCTATTGAAAGTAATGTGAAAGAACTAAACGGCGTTGAACAAGTAAAAGTTCAATTAGCAGAAGGAACTGTTGAAGTTACTATCGACTCATCAGTTGTAACGTTAAAAGATATCGTTGCTGTAATTGAAGATCAAGGCTATGAAATTCAATAATAATTTTTAATATAGAAATAAATCGTACTTTATATGGAGTACGATTTATTTTGCTAAAAATTATACCTTATAAGGGTATATAGAGGTGAGAGACATGAATGAACAAAAAGAGGCCAATCTCCAAATATCAGGCATGACATGTGCAGCCTGTGCAAATAGAATTGAAAAAGGCCTGAAAAAAGTAGAAGGTGTTCATGATGCAAATGTAAATTTTGCACTTGAAAAAACAAAAATAATGTATGATCCCCATAAAACAAATCCACAACAATTTAAGGAAAAAGTTGAGTCGCTAGGATATGGAATTGTAAGTGATAAAGCTGAGTTTACTGTTTCAGGGATGACATGCGCAGCATGTGCGAATAGAGTAGAAAAGCGTTTAAATAAGTTAGAAGGTGTGAACGGAGCGACAGTAAATTTCGCTTTGGAATCAGCTACAGTAGATTTTAATCCTGATGAAATTAATGTAAATGAAATGAAGAGTGCAATCACGAAATTAGGATATAAATTGGAAGTGAAATCAGATGAGCAAGATGGATCAACTGATCATCGCTTACAAGAAATTGAACGACAAAAGAAGAAATTTATCATTTCGTTTATTTTATCATTCCCGTTATTGTGGGCAATGGTGAGCCACTTCTCATTTACATCGTTTATTTATTTACCTGATGTGCTTATGAACCCTTGGGTGCAGCTAGCTCTTGCAACTCCGGTTCAGTTTATCATTGGAGGCCAGTTTTATATTGGTGCTTATAAAGCGCTACGCAATAAAAGTGCAAACATGGATGTTCTTGTGGCACTTGGAACGTCCGCAGCTTATTTCTATAGTGTGTATTTAAGTATTAGGTCGATTGGTTCTTCAGAACATATGACAGATTTATATTTTGAAACGAGTGCGGTACTTATTACTTTAATTATTTTAGGTAAATTATTTGAGGCGAGAGCAAAAGGGCGTTCATCAGAAGCTATTAAAAAGTTGATGGGACTACAAGCGAAAACTGCCACAGTTGTGCGAGATGGAACAGAGATGAAAATTTTAATCGAAGAAGTGGTAGCTGGTGATGTTGTCTATGTTAAACCTGGTGAAAAAATCCCAGTAGATGGAGAAATTGTAGAAGGAAAATCAGCGATAGATGAATCGATGTTAACAGGCGAGAGTATTCCAGTTGATAAAACAATTGGGGATGTAGTAATTGGCTCTACAATGAATAAAAATGGATTTTTAAAAGTTAAAGCAACTAAGGTAGGAAGAGATACTGCATTAGCTCAAATTATTAAAGTAGTAGAAGAGGCTCAAGGTTCAAAAGCTCCTATTCAAAGGGTAGCTGATCAAATTTCTGGTATTTTCGTACCAGTTGTAGTTGTAATTGCTATTATCACATTTGCAGTGTGGATGCTATTTGTTACACCTGGTGATTTTGGCGGAGCACTTGAGAAAATGATAGCAGTACTTGTTATCGCTTGTCCGTGTGCATTAGGTCTTGCGACACCTACATCTATTATGGCTGGATCAGGAAGATCGGCTGAGTATGGCATTTTATTTAAAGGCGGGGAGCATTTAGAAGCAACCCACCGATTAGATACAGTTATTCTAGATAAAACAGGTACTGTGACAAATGGGAAGCCGGTGTTAACAGATGTAATTGTAGCAGATGGATTCCATGAAGAAGAAATACTACGTTTAGTAGGTGCGGCAGAAAAAAATTCTGAACACCCACTTGCAGAAGCGATTGTAGAAGGAATTAAAGAAAAGAAAATTGTTATCCCAAGTTCAGAAACATTTGAAGCGATTCCTGGATTCGGCATCGAATCAGTTGTAGAAGGGAAACAATTATTAATTGGTACACGTCGATTAATGAAGAAATTCGATATTGATATTGAAGAAGTTTCTAAATCGATGGAAGCGCTAGAACGAGAAGGAAAAACAGCAATGCTTATTGCGATTAATAAAGAATATGCTGGTATAGTGGCTGTTGCGGATACTGTAAAAGATACTTCAAAAGCAGCTATCGCAAGACTTAAGAAAATGGGTCTAGACGTTGTTATGATTACAGGAGATAATACACAAACTGCTCAGGCAATCGCTAAGCAAGTTGGTATTGATCACGTAATTGCAGAAGTATTACCAGAAGGAAAAGCAGAAGAAGTGAAAAAACTGCAAGCGCAAGGTAAGAAAGTAGCAATGGTTGGAGATGGAATAAATGATGCTCCTGCACTGGCTACGGCGGATATCGGTATGGCAATTGGAACCGGAACGGATGTAGCGATGGAAGCGGCAGATATTACGTTAATCCGTGGTGATTTAAATAGTATTGCTGATGCAATTTTTATGAGTAAAATGACGATTAGAAATATTAAGCAAAATCTATTCTGGGCGTTAGCTTATAACGGCCTAGGAATTCCAATTGCGGCGCTCGGTTTCTTAGCACCTTGGGTTGCAGGTGCAGCAATGGCATTTAGCTCTGTATCAGTCGTATTAAATGCATTAAGATTACAAAGAGTTAAATTGAAATCTTAAACACTTTCAGCTATAAAGCGAATTTAATATGCTTTTTTACAATAAACAATACTTTGTATAAGTATTGTTTATTGTTCGTTTAGAAGGAAAAGTCGATATAATATAGAAAGAGCAGAAGTAGAATCATATATAGTGGAAGAAACTGCTTCGAAAATAAACACGAAATAATTATCCGGATAACCGAAATAAAAGAGTTAGTTTGATAAGGAGTTTTACATATGTTTAAAGATATTAAAATTAGAACATTCCAGAAAGAGGATTTAGAGCAAGTATTACAATTGTTCTATGAAACGGTTCATACGGTGAATGCAAAAGATTATAACGAGTTACAGCTACAGGCGTGGGCCCCAGAGCGACTAGATAGAGAGAGATGGCTACAGTCTTTAGAAAAGAATATTTGTTACGTTGCTGATTATAAAGGTGTGATAGTGGGATTTGGGGATTATAATGATGATCATTACGTAGATCGCTTATTTACGCATAAAGATTATCAAGGACAAAGGATAGCATCATACATACTACAGAAGTTAGAAAAAGAAGCAGTGAACTTGCAGCATAGGGATATATATACAGAGGCGAGTATTACAGCAAAACCTTTCTTTGAAAGCAAAGGTTTTATTTGCATAAAGGAACAAAATAAGCAGCATAATGGTCAGATTTTTATTAATTATGTCATGAAAAAAATAGCCTTCTCATAAATGAGAAGGCTATTTTTCATTATTTTACAGCTTCTTTTAGTTCTTTACCAGCTTTAAAAGCAGGTACTTTAGAAGCTGCGATTTGCATTTCTTCACCCGTTTGTGGGTTACGGCCTGTACGAGCAGCTCTTTCACGAACTTCGAATGTACCGAATCCGATAAGTTGTACTTTTTCGCCAGCAGCTAAAGAGTTAGTGATTGATTCTACTACAGTTTGTAAAACTACAGTAGCTTCTTTTTGAGAAATCTCAGCGTTTTGTGCTACGTTTTTAATTAATTCTGTCTTATTCATGTTTTTCACCTCATATGTAAATAATGCTATTTAAGTTGTTATTATAACGTATAAAACATTCGAGAACAAGTGTACGTACATATATTCGCAAAAAAAATGAAATTTGTAATATTTTTTAGGACCAATTTATAGACATTCAATTTAAGCGGATACAGATTTTTTCTTTAATGCAGTTTGCTCTTTATTGGAAGGTAGTTTCTTATTATAAGATATGAAATAAGGTAATGCTACAAATAACATACCCCCTACTAAGTTTCCGAAGAAAACAAAAATGAAGTTTGGAAAATATTCAACCCAAGTTAAATGACCAGAAAAAATTGCAGCTGGGATGACAAACATATTGGCTACAACGTGTTGAAATCCAATCGCAACAAAAGTCATAACAGGGAACCAAATACCGACAATCTTTCCGATAAATTCTTTACTTCCCATACTGAGCCAAACAGCTAAACAAACGAGCCAATTACACCCGATTGCAGAAATGAAGGCTTGCAGTGGTGTATCTTGTAGTTTAGCTTGTGCAATAGAAACTGTTTTTGCTAAAAAAGCTCCCTCCGTTAAGCCGACGATATGACCAAAAAAATAAGCGACGAATATAGCACCTATGAAGTTGCTAAACGTAACAATAACTAAATTTCGTATGAAGTGAAATAAGTCGATTTTTTTGTGAAGCCATGCCATTGAAACGGTCATCATGTTGCCAGTTACTAATTCACCGCCTGCAAGGATAACGAGTATAAGACCGATAGGGAATACGGCAGCACCTAAAAAGCTAGTAAATGATCCCCAAGATTTTGGCATTGTTCCGATAACATGGATATCAAGTAAATATCCTAATGCTATGAAAGCACCACCAAAAAAACCGAGAATTAGCATAGGGAGCAATGATAAATGAGCTTTTTTTCTTCCAGAATTAGCAGCAAGTTCCGTAATTTCTTCTGGTGTAAATACAGACATGAATAATCTCTCCTCAATAAAATGATAGAATGAATAGAAGGAACATTTTAAAGAATCTATGTATGATAAAAATATGATATGACTTCTGTATAAATTTGTCAAAGTGAATGGGGATGAAATTGGATATAACGAACATTGTTCATGTTGTCACATTAATGTAACAATAAGGATTTAAAGTGATTTTAGAGGTGAAAACATGAATACGCATCATGTAAAAAAAGAACGAAAAAAATCAATCGTAAAGATATTTATTATTAGTTTCATAAGTATATTAATGATACCAGTAAGTTTGTATTTCTATGCGACTGAAATAGAAAGAAGACTAGTAACAGTTACGTGGAATGAAATAGAAGCTCCTACAATTCCTAAAGAGTTTAATAATAAAAAAATATTGCAGTTCTCAGATGTACATTTAGGACCAGATTTTACATTGAAACAACTAGAAAATTTGGTGGAGAAGATGAATGAATTACATCCAGATATAGTAGTTTTTACAGGAGATTTAATAGATAGGTTTGGATCCTATAGTGCGGAAAGAGAAGAAGCAAAGGTTATTTTGCAGAAAATTAAAGCTCCCCTAGGAAAATATGCTGTGTTTGGGAATCATGATAGAGGTGGGGGCGGTAGTTTATTTTACAAAAAGTATATGGAGGAAGCTGGTTTTTCTGTGTTAGTAAATGAAGTGCAGAAAATTAAAGCGGAAAACGGCAAGTATATTACAATATCAGGTTTGGATGATTTTTTATTAGGGAAGCCACAAATAGACTCGACTTTAAAAAACTTAAGACAACAAGATTTCAATATGCTATTAATACATGAGCCGGATGTTGTAGATAAAGTATCTCGTTATCCAGTCGATTTTCAAATGTCAGGACATAGTCACGGAGGACAAGTTCAAATTCCTTTTGTAGGTCCTTTAATTACTACAAAACTAGCTGAGAGTCATGTTGAAGGTATGTATGAATTAGAAGGGAAGAGTAAGCTGTTACATTTATACGTAAATCGTGGTATTGGGACAACCCGAATGCCTGTTAGATTTTTGAGTGTACCGGAACTTTCACTATTTGTATTGAAGCAAAGTAGTGACTGAAGTAGAACGTTTAATATTTTGAAGAATTAAGAGTACTTTTAAAGAAAGTTCTCTTTTTTTATTGATTAAATACAGAATATTATGTATTTTTTATTTAAACTGTTAAAAAGAAAGGGGAATTTCTATGATAGAAACATGGCATAAAGAATTGGAAAGTTTATATAATCAAATGGTTTTGTGGCGAAGAGATTTTCATCAATACCCAGAGCTATCGTTTCAAGAAATAGAAACACCGAAAAAAATAGCTGAAATTTTAAAAAGTTTTCATATTGATGTGAAAACAGATGTCGGGGGAAGAGGGGTAATCGGCGTAATTGAAGGTGGAATACCTGGGAAGACGATGGCGCTACGTGCTGATTTTGATGCACTACCTATTCAAGATGAAAAGAAAGTTTCATATAAATCAAAGGTTCCTGGTGTAATGCACGCTTGTGGCCATGATGGACATACAGCAACACTTTTAGGAGTTGCAAAAATATTAAGTGATAACAGAGACCAACTTTCAGGAAAAATAGTCCTTATTCATCAACATGCAGAAGAGAAAGAGCCTGGCGGAGCAATTGCCATGATTGAGGATGGTTGTTTAGAAGGAGTAGATGTTGTTTTTGGTACACATTTATCTTCTCAGATGCCTTTAGGAATTGTTGGAACAAAAGCTGGAGCAATGATGGCGGCAGCTGATACTTTTGAAGTGAAGATTCAAGGGCGAGGCGGTCACGGCGGTATGCCACATCATACTGTAGATGCTATTATCGTTGCAACACAAGTTATTAATCAGTTGCAACTTTTAGTGAGTAGAAAAGTCGATCCACTTCAATCAGCAGTTTTAACAGTTGGTACATTCCATGCCGGGCAAGCCGATAATATTATTGCGGATACTGCTACGTTTACAGGAACCATTCGAACGTTAGATCCTGAAGTGAGAGAATATATGGAGAAGGAATTTAGACGAGTTGTTGAGGGGATTTGTCAGTCCCTTCATGCTGAAGTTAATATTCAATATAAACGAGGCTATCCAATATTAATAAATCATGTAGCTGAAACACGTCATTTTATGACGGTTGCGGAACACGATCTTGGCAAAGAAAGGGTCATGGAAGTACCACCTATTATGGGCGGAGAAGATTTTGCATACTACTTAGAACATGTTCCAGGAGCATTTTTCTTCACAGGTGCCGGTAATGAAGAAATAGGGGCAACATATCCACACCATCATCCTCAATTCGATTTTGATGAACGTGCGATGTTGGTTGGTGGGAAGTTGCTTTTAAGTCTTGTGAATAGTTATTCAAGAGATGGAAAAGGATTTCTTCATCATGTAGAAGTGAAAAAGTAATTTACATAAATAAAAAACAACAATAGGTCATATAAAACCTATTGTTGTTTTTTATTATTTTTGCAAGGAAAGACTATCAAAATATGTTCTATAGTTATTAGAGAATTCAAAGTTGTTTTTTGCATCCCAATTAATAGACCAAGACATTAGGCCACGGAATGCAGGATAGCCACTCTGACTTGAAAGTTTATACTTTCCTCCGAAAGGAATTCCTTTAATGATATAATCTAAAGCTTTTTTCATTTCAGTTGGAGAAATATATCCGCCACTTGGAGCGGCCGCTGGTGCTGCAGGAAGTCCAATCATGACTTGATCCGAACGAAGAGGCGGGAAAATGTTATTTGCATTACCACCTACAGGAAAACCATGTAAGAGCATATCTGCCATAGCGACTTCGTAGTCTGCAGTACCTTGATTGTAGTTATTACCGTCCATTCCAATCCCGCTACCAGCGTTGTAGTGTTGAACGTGAATGTATGTTAGTTTGTCTTTCACTCCGTAAATAATAGGTAAATATGCACCCCAGATGCTTCCATATGCGCTATAGCCGCCTTGAACATAAGCTGTTTCAGGAGCCATGCTTAATAGGAAATCTGGACCGTAATGGTCTGAAATCGTTCGAATTGCTGAGATAAGATTCACGATTTGAGGAGTTGTTGGGTTTTTAAAATTAGTGTCATTACCGTTTAAGTAAATACCTGATTCAAGGTCAATATCTATTCCATCAAAACCGTATTTATCGATTAGAGATTGTATGGAATTAATAAAACGTTGTTTAGCAGCATTGTCAGGAAGTAAAACGACCCCATTTTGTCCACCTATTGAAAGAACTACTTTTTTTCCTTTACTTTTTAAATAGGAAATATCAGATTTGAATTCTGCATCTGTACCATACACAGGGGAAAATTCAACAGTGGAACGATCACCACCAGTTTCACCGAAAGATACATTGAGTACATCCCATTTTGGTGAAACGTCTCTTAATTTAATAATGCCAGTACCGTTATCAAAGTTATGCCAGTATCCAACGAGTAATTTTGATCCAAAATTGTTTGCTGCTTGTGCTTGAAAGGGAGCTAGCGGTAGCAGTAAGAAAATTACTAAAGTACAACAAATGAATTTGAACTTGTTTAACATATCAACACTCCTATACAAAAAGTTGTCTAGATGTATAATCTTGTTTATTTAATGGTATCTGAAAATTCATTCTCTTGTAAGGTGACTATAATTTTCTCAACAATTGTGTATGGGAAATTATTAAACCTAATGAAATAATTTTTGAAGGAGGTCGAATTACGATTGTTAAATTCAGAATATTTTGATATATTTTAAAGTATAGGATAAGATTTTTCACATAATACTCTTACGTAAATTTCAAAATTAAGTTTGGAAGGGGATGTACAAGAGTTGGATAAAAATCTTAAGAAAGACCTCAAAATACGCCACATTACAATGATTTCCATTGGTGGCGTAATAGGAGCTGGTTTGTTTGTTGGAAGTGGTGCGGTTGTGCATTCAGCAGGTCCAGGTTCTATCGTTTCATATGCATTAGCAGGACTTCTAGTTATTTTCGTTATGAGAATGCTAGGAGAAATGGCAGCTATTAATCCGACAAGTGGTTCATTTGCAACATATGCAAGAGAGGCAATTGGTCCATGGGCAGGTTATACAATTGGGTGGCTATATTGGTTTTTCTGGGTAATTGTTATTGCAATAGAAGCTACAGCAGGTGCTGGTATTATTCAATACTGGATTCCAGAAATCCCACTCTGGTTATTAAGCTTAATATTAACGATTTTATTAACGTTGACGAATGTTTTCTCGGTGAAATCATTTGGAGAATTTGAATATTGGTTTTCATTTATTAAAGTAATAAGTATTGTTTTGTTCCTTTGTCTTGGACTAGCTGTTATTTTAGGATTTGTACCAGGAACGGAAGCACCTGGCACTTCGAATTTGGTAGGTCAAGGAGGATTTATGCCAAATGGTATAAGTTCGGTGTTACTTGGAATCACCGTCGTTATATTTTCATTTATGGGATCTGAGATTGTTGCAGTGGCCGCTGGAGAGTCTGCCGAACCTGTAAAGGCAGTCAAAACAGCAACAAATAGTGTAATTTGGCGTATTCTCGTATTTTTCATTGGATCGATCGCTGTAGTTGTTACACTCCTTCCGTGGAATTCGGCGAACATACTAAAAAGCCCATTTGTGGCGGTACTGGAACATATAGGGATACCAGCGGCAGCGCAAATTATGAATTTTATCGTTTTAACAGCTGTACTTTCTTGTTTAAATTCGGGTTTATATACGAACTCAAGAATGCTTTTTTCAATGGCAGAAAGAGGAGATGCGCCAAAGGCATTTTTGAAATTGAATAGTAGTGGTGTTCCAGTTCGGGCGGTTTTATTTGGAACTTTCTTTGCTTACATTGGAGTTGTTTTTAGTTACATATCTCCAGATAAAGTATTTTTATTTCTAGTGAATGCATCTGGCGGGATTGCGTTACTCGTTTATCTCGTTATAGCAGTTTCACATTTCAAGATACGTAAAAAAATGGGGAAAGCGGAACAACAAAATTTGAAAGTGAAAATGTGGCTTTTTCCATATGTAACATATGTTACAATTGCTGCAATTATAGCAGTTTTAGTTGCCATGCTCGCAATTGAATCTTTACGTTCACAAGCGCTTTTAACAATGCTTGTTACTGTTCTTATAATAATTTCTTATTTTATTTTTAATAGAAATAAAAATAGTACATTGTTGAATCCTAAAAGTAAGAATGAGGAATCTGTTCGATTCTAATTTCTTGTTTTAGAAGAGAGTTACACCCAATCATTGCTATAAAAGAATCATATATAATCATAGAAACAAGTAATTACTATTGTCATAGTGAATATAAACTTTTTTCTTGACTTTTTATATGAAGGCGAGCAAAATGGTAAAAAAGGAAGGGGGGATGACGATGGAAGAGTACGTATTAGAGCTGTATAACTTTTTATATACGACAGAATGGCAAGATATTGTTTCATTTCTAGGAATAATGTTTTGTATGAAAATTGTAATTGTATATATGGAAGAGCAAGGTATGTTCTATTCCTTCTCATCTCCGTTCGATGTGCAGCGCGAGCCGTTGCCAAACTATGCCAAGGTAAATTACGAACAATTTCCTTTTGTGATTTTCTTTATGATTCGATTTATAACAGCAATTGTAAAGAAAAAGGAAAGTGACGATGAAGAGTGCCACTCAACTTGTAATATAGCGACTGCTTTTTAAGCTAAATACAAGGAGGAGATTTATATGTGGTTTCGATTTCTTATGATTGGTTTCTTTTCATTAACAGCAATTTCATTAATGGGATATCAAGTGTCTGAAATATATCAAGCGTATAGCAGTACGTTTTTTAACAAAAACTAATCGCATTGCTATTTGAATAATAAAGCGATAAAATCCTTCTTAAGAAGTATTGTTAAGAAGGGTTTTTTCTTTGCCCTGTCTTACTGTGTCAAACTATTGTCACATTTACACTGTGAATAATATGTTAAAATAGTGAGGTTACGTATACATATTTGAAGGAAGAGGAGTGACCATTTTGGTGGATCAATCAACGAATCAGAAAAGCTATGCTCCTATTGTGATAACGCTTTCTGTAATTGTAAATGCGATTATTTTATTTTTGTTCTTTGGACCTGTTGGCTATGAAGGAGAAGTACATTTTGATGTAACAATTTTACCAATGTTAAATGCAATTTTTAATAGCTTTACGTTCGTATTCTTATTAGCAGCTTTATACTCTATTATTAAGAAGAATGTGAAAATGCACCGTGGTTTCATCCTAGCAGCATTTACAACGACGTTGCTATTTTGTGTTTCTTATTTATCGTATCATTACTTGGCGCCAGCAACACATTTTGGCGGAGAAGGATTCATTAAATATGTGTATTTCATCATTTTAATTACACATATTATCCTTGCAGCAATTATTGTACCGCTTGCATTGTTTGCACTTGTGTTTGGTTTTACGAATCAATTAACACGTCACCGTAAAATTGTACGTTGGACGATGCCGATTTGGTTATATGTAAGTTTATCTGGTGTTATTGTTTACTTAATGATCTCACCTTATTATCAATAAAAAAAATCTCAGCCTGTAGGCTGGGATTTTTTTTATTAGGCAAATATTTTTGTGAAATGAAAAAATTGTGGTATACAAAAGTATAGTTGCTTTTTATATAGAAGGGATGGTAAAGATATATGCAAAATTTTGTATTTCGTAATCCGACAAAACTTATTTTTGGTAAAGGACAGTTAGAGCAGTTAAAAACGGAAATTCCACAGTTCGGTAAAAAAGTTCTTCTCGTGTATGGAGGAGGCAGCATTAAAAGAAATGGTATTTATGATAATGTGATTTCTATTTTAAAGGATATAAATGCGGAAGTATTTGAGTTGACAGGAGTTGAACCGAATCCTCGTTTATCAACAGTAAAGAAAGGGATTCAAATTTGTAAAGACAATGGAGTCGAATTTATTTTAGCGGTTGGCGGAGGAAGTGTAATCGACTGTACGAAGGCGATTGCTGCTGGTAGTAAATATGATGGAGATGTATGGGATATTGTAACGAAAAAATCATTTGCTAGCGAGGCGTTACCGTTCGGTACTGTACTCACTCTTGCGGCAACAGGTTCTGAAATGAATGCAGGATCTGTAATTACAAACTGGGAAACGAATGAAAAGTACGGCTGGGGCAGTCCAGTTACATTCCCTCAGTTTTCAATTTTAGATCCACTACATACTTCGTCTGTGCCGAGAGATCAAACGATTTATGGTATGGTCGATATTATGTCGCACGTATTAGAGCAATATTTCCATCACGGCATGAATACAGAATTACAAGATCGTTATTGTGAATCTGTTTTAAGAACAGTAATTGAAACAGCTCCTAAGCTTTTAAGTGATCTAGAAAATTATGAGCATAGGGAAACAATTTTATATTGCGGTACTATGGCGTTAAACGGCATTTTAGCGATGGGAGTAAAAGGAGATTGGGCAACTCATAATATTGAGCATGCAGTTTCTGCTGTTCATGACATACCGCATGGGGGCGGACTCGCGATTCTATTCCCAAATTGGATGAAGCATGTTATAGATGAAAATGTGAGTCGCTTTAAACAGTTCGCTATTCGTGTATTCGATGTAGAAACAGATGGGAAGACAGATAAAGAGGTTGCATTAGAGGGAATTGAGGCGTTACGTCAATTTTGGACTTCAATTGAAGCTCCAGTAACATTAGCTGATTACGCTATTAGAGAAAGTGAAATTGACTTAATGGCGGATAAAGCGATGGCTTATGGTGAATTCGGTAACTTTAAAAAATTAAATAAAGATGATGTTCTTGCAATTTATAAAGCTTCTTTATAAGTGAAGCGAGAGAAGAAACCTATTTGATTGTTGTATCAAATAGGTTTCTTTTTTTTGTTTATAACCGATTTTGATTGATAGTGATTATTTTTGATTGTTTATGGTTGATTTTTGTGATCGTTTTCATTATACTGTAATCAAAGAAGAGGTGAATAAAATGTTAACTCCTGAACGTCATCAAATGATATTGCAACTTGTAAAAGAGCAGAAGGTTGTTAAATTACAACAATTAGTTGAAAGAACAGAAAGCTCTGAATCGACAATTCGTCGTGATTTAGCACAATTAGAAAAACAAAGGTTATTAAAAAGAGTTCATGGTGGTGCCTCTGTTTTAACAGGAAAAGGACAGGAGCCAACGATGATTGAAAAATCATCCAAAAACATTCAAATAAAACAACAAATTGCCAAGTATGCGGCTAGTATTGTTGAACAAGGGGATTGCGTTTATTTAGATGCAGGAAGTACAACATTTGAAATGATCCCATTTTTAATAAACAAAGATGTTACTGTCGTAACGAATGGACTTATGCATATTGAAGCTTTAGTTGAAAATAATATTCGTGCGTATTTACTAGGCGGGATGATGAAGAGTAGGACGAAAGCTTTAATTGGTGCTATGGCACAGGAAAGTATGCAAAAGTACCGTTTTGATAAATGTTTCTTAGGAGCAAATGGTGTACATGAACAGCTTGGTTTTACAACTCCAGATCCAGAAGAGGCACTTTTAAAACAAATGGCATTAACATTTGCGAACGAAGGATATTTCTTAATTGATGAAAGTAAGTTCTCAGAAGTTGCATTTGCGAAAATTGCTAATGTTGAAGAAGCGAATATTATTACAAACCATTTAGAAATTGATTTAGAAAAATATAAAAGACAAACCAATGTAATTGAGGCTGATAAACAATGATCTATACAGTTACTTTAAACCCATCTATTGATTATGTAGTACAAGTTAATTCCTTCGATTTAGGCGCAGTAAATCGAGCAGAGAAAGATATGAAATTTCCTGGAGGGAAAGGCATTAACGTTTCTCGTGTTCTTCATCGTTTAGGTGTTGAAAATGTAGCGCTTGGATTTACTGGTGGATTTACCGGTCGATTTATTAAAGATGTATTACAGGCGGAAGGTGTAACAACAAACTTCGTCCAAGTAGACGGTGATTCCCGAATTAATGTGAAAATAAAAGGGCAAGAAGAGACAGAATTAAATGGGCAAGGTCCTAATGTGACAAATGAACAATTTGAACAATTAATGAAACAAATCAAAAGTATGAGGCAGGGAGATTGTGTTGTACTAGCTGGAAGTGTACCGGCGTCTATCTCAACTACTTTTTATGAATCAATCGCAGCGCTCGGAGCTGAGAAAGGTATTCGCGTAGTAGTCGATGCAAGTGGAAGTGCGCTGCAGCATGTAATTAAAAATAAACCATTTTTAATAAAGCCTAATCATCATGAACTTGGTGAGTTATTCGGAGTAGAGATTTCAACAGTAGAAGATGTTTTACCGTTTGGAAGAAAATTAGTTGAACAAGGTGTAGAGCATGTTATCGTATCAATGGCTGGAGATGGGGCTTTATTATTTACGGCACAAGGTATATATGAAGCAACTGTTCCAAAAGGTGTTGTAATTAATTCGGTTGGGGCCGGAGATTCTCTCGTTGCAGGATTTGTAGGTAAATATGAACAGAAAAAAGATATTGAAAAGGCATTTCAATATGGCGTTGCAACAGGGAGTGCAACAGCATTTTCAGCTGATTTATGTGAAAAAGAAAAAGTAGAAGAATTATTGTCGCAAGTAATTGTAACTAAGCGATAGGGGGAAGTAACATATGAAAATTACAGAACTATTAAAAAGGGATACAGTTATTATGAACTTGACAGCTTCAAATAAAGAAGCTGTCATAGATGAATTAGTTGAGAAATTAGACGGAGCAAATCGTTTAAATAGTAAAGCTGAATTTAAAGAATCTATTTTAAAGCGGGAGTCACAAAGTACAACTGGCATAGGGGAAGGGATTGCTATACCTCATGCGAAGACGAATGCGGTTAAACAACCATCGATTTGTTTTGGTAGAAGTGTAAGCGGTATCAACTATGAGTCGCTTGATGGACAGCCTGCACATCTGTTTTTTATGATTGCTGCGAGTGAAGGGGCGAATAATACTCATTTAGAAACGTTATCTCGTCTCTCTACGTTATTGATGGATGAAGGGGTCCGCAAGCAATTATTAGAAGCAAAGGATGAGGATGAGCTTCTCCGTTTATTTGATGAAAAAGAGAATGAAAAAGAAGACGAAGAAGAAGTTGAAGTAGCAAAGCCAGAAGGGAATGAGCCATACGTATTAGCTGTTACAGCTTGTCCGACTGGTATCGCTCACACATATATGGCTGCGGATAGTTTGAAAGCAAAAGCAGCAGAGTTAGGAATAGCGATTAAAGTTGAAACGAATGGATCAACAGGTGTTAAAAACGATTTAACGAAAGAGGACATTGAACGCGCAACGGCTATTATTGTAGCTGCAGATAAACAAGTAGAAATGAATCGTTTTGCTGGGAAGCATGTCATTCAAGTACCAGTCGCCGATGGGATTAGAAAAACTGAAATCCTTCTTAATCGAGCTATAAAACAAGATGCACCAATCTTTAAAGGGGTAAAAGAGGATGGGAAGGCAGAAAATGTAGAGAAAGAAAAAGGGCTAGGAATTTATAAGCATTTAATGAGCGGTGTAAGTAATATGCTTCCGTTCGTTGTTGGTGGTGGAATTTTAATTGCACTAGCGTTTTCGTTTGGTGGTATAAAAGCGGAAGGTCCTTTAGCTGAATTGTTCATGTCTATTGGGGGAGGAAAAACAGGTGCGTTTTTATTCCTTGTACCAATCTTAGCTGGATTTATTGCGAGTTCTATTGCTGATCGTCCTGGTTTTATGCCTGGTGTTGTAGGTGGGTTTTTAGCAGCACAAGCGAATGCGGGATTTTTAGGTGGATTAATTGCTGGTTTCTTAGCTGGATATGTTGTTTTAGGATTGAAAAGATTATTTTCAGGATTACCAGTACAGTTAGAAGGAATTAAACCTGTTTTGTTATATCCAGTCTTTGGATTGTTGATTACAGGAGTTGTTATGCAAAAAGTAGTAAATCCGCCTGTAGTAGCATTAAATGAAATGTTAACAGGATGGTTAAATGGTTTGAACGGTACGAATGCTATATTATTAGGTCTTATTTTAGGTGGTATGATGGCAATTGATATGGGTGGTCCAATTAATAAAGCGGCATTTACATTTGGTATTGCTGCAATAGAAGCGCAGAATTTTGGAGTTCACTCAGCAGTTATGGCTGGTGGTATGGTACCGCCACTTGCGATTGCATTCGCAACCACATTCTTTAAAACAAAATTTACAGAAGCAGAACGTAAATCTGGTTTAACAAATTATATTATGGGAGCATCGTTTATTACAGAAGGTGCGATTCCATTTGCAGCTGCCGATCCGGTTCGAGTAATAGTAAGTTGTGTTGTTGGTTCAAGTATCGCGGGTGCCTTATCTATGTTATTCCAAATTACATTGCCGGCACCGCATGGTGGATTGTTTGTTATCGCATTAGTGAATAAACCGTTGCTATATATTGTTTCTATATTAATTGGAACGATTGTTTCAGCTATTATGATAGGTGTTTGGAAGAAGAAAGTTAAATAAAAGATAAAAAGGGACAGCTAATAGGAGTTGTTCCTTTTTCGTTACAAAAAGTAATTTAATAATTGGATTATGATGGATTTTGGTAAAAGATGTAATGAAAAGTGATTTTTTTGTAACAAAAAAGTAATACTGTAATTTTTTCTGGAAAAAAATTCTTATACTAATTTGTGAGAAATATATGAAAACTATTGCTAATTTTGGTAGAAATACAATTTTTTAATATGGAAATTTATGTTACAAATCATTAATCGTTTATTACGAATGCTTTGTAATTGTGTGATTTTCGAAATTCTACAAAAAACTGTTGCTATAATGAGAACACGAAAACAAAGCAAATGGAGGCTATTCATGAAAAAATTATTAGGTATAGCAACAGCAGCAGTTTTTGGTCTTGGGATTTTTGCAGGTTCTGCTAAAGCGGAAACGATTGTAACAACAGATGTATTAAACGTTAGAGAAAACCCAACTGTAGAATCAAAACTTGTAGGTAAAATGTTAAGTGGAAATAAATTAGATGTTATAAATACAGAAAACGGATGGTCCAAAATTAAATTAGATGGTAAAGAAGCTTTTGTAAGTGCTGAGTTTACGAAAAGTTCTTATTATGTAACAGCAAACGTATTAAACATTCGTGCTGGAGCGAATACTGATTCAGAAATTCTTGGCACGCTTAAAAAAGATGACTTGATTGAAACGACAAATCAAGTACAAAACGAATGGTTACAATTCGAATATGGCGGGAAAGCGGCGTATGTTCACATACCATTTTTAACAGGTACAGCACCTGTTATTGAAAGAAAAGAAGTTCCAGCTCAAGATGAAGCGCCAACTAAGGTGAAAACGGCGGTTAAAAATGATACATCAGTTAAGGAGAAAGCGCCGGCTAAAAATGATACGGCAGTTAATGGAAAAGAATCAGTTAAAAGTGGAGCATCAAGTAAACCAGTAGCGCAAGCGAAGCCGGCAACTAAGCCAGTGGCAAAATCTACTGAAACAAGTGAACCTGCTGGTCGTGAAATAACAGTAGAAGCGACAGCTTACACAGCTCACCCGAGTGAAAATGGCACATATGGTGGTCGTGTGTTAACTGCGATGGGGCATGATTTAACAGCGAATCCAAATATGAAAGTTATTGCTGTTGATCCGAAAGTAATTCCTCTCGGATCAAAAGTGTGGGTGGAAGGATATGGAGAAGCAATTGCTGGAGATACTGGTGGCGCGATTAAAGGAAACCGTATTGATGTTTTAGTTGGTTCAGATAGCACTGCTGATAGTTGGGGTCGTAAATCCGTTAAAGTGAAAGTTATAAAATAATTTATTAAAATAAAAAACGGCTGCTTAAAAATGTCTAAGCGGCCGCTTTTTTTATATAAGAATTATTGAAAAGGGTAAATTGTTTTACCTGTAATAATTTTATACGCGGTGCAAAATTGAGTTTGCATATACTCTGTATTTTTATTTTCTGGATGTAACGTTGTTTCTTGAAGAGTAGAATGAAAGGAACGTAGTAAACAATTTAGTGCGAAGTATAATTCTTCTTGTGAACAATTTTGTTCTTTTGTAGCAGTAGCTAAAATAAGGTCTTTTATTAATAATGGAAAATCGATAGTCGCTTGTTTCATAGTCATTGCACCCTCTCCGAGCTATTTTTAATCATGTATATGCAGAATTGGACAAGCTATGCTCTTTTTTTTGTGTAATTTCATGTACTGGATTCAAAGAACTTGCAATCATGCCGTTAAAATTGGTAAGATTGGGTATAATCAATAGATGGAGTATATTACATAAAGAGAGTTGAATGATATGGGAGAAGTGCAACGTGAAAAAGTTGCTGTCATCATTGGGCCAACTGCTGTCGGAAAGACGAAATTAAGTATCGATCTTGCAAAAGCGTTGAATGGTGAGATTATTAGTGGTGATTCCATGCAAATTTATCGTACGATGGATATCGGGACTGCAAAGGTGACGATAGATGAGATGGACGGAATTCCGCATTATATGATTGATATAAAAGATCCGGAAGATTCATTTTCTGTGGCGGAATTTCAAGAACGTGTCCGTAAGTGCATTCGAGAAATTACAGAGCGCGGGAAATTACCAATTATTGTTGGTGGAACCGGTCTTTATATACAATCTGTTCTATTCGATTACCAGTTTACAGATGAGGCTGGGGACGCTACATACCGAGAACAGATGGAAAAGTTAGCATTAGAACACGGTGTGGAATATGTACATAAAAAGTTACAAGAAGTAGATCCAGAAAGTGCGGAGCGTATTCATGCCAATAATGTAAGGCGTGTTATTCGGGCGTTAGAAATTTTTCACACGACGGGTGAAAAAATGAGTAACCAGCTCGAAAAACAAGAAAATGAGTTACTGTACGATGTTTCATTAATTGGCTTGACAATGGATCGAGAAATGCTATACGATCGCATTAACTTACGTGTTAACCTAATGATTGAACAAGGTTTATTAGAAGAAGTAAAAGGTTTACATGAAAGAGGAGTGCGAGATTGTCAATCTATTCAAGCGATTGGTTATAAAGAGATATATGATTATTTTGAGAATCGTGTATCTTTAGAAGAAGCGGTATCACAATTAAAGACGAATTCACGCCGTTATGCAAAACGTCAATTAACGTGGTTCCGTAATAAGATGGATGTCACGTGGTTCGATGTTACTGATGGTGAAAAAACGTCAGAAATTTTACGATACATAGAAGGAAAGCTACAACTAAAGTCGAATAATAGGTAAGTAGAGAAAAAGAGGAGGATTCGACATGAAGCAATCAATCAATATTCAAGATCAGTTTTTAAATCAACTCCGTAAAGAGAATACGTTCGTTACGCTGTACTTATTAAATGGTTTCCAGCTTCGTGGATTAATTAAAGGATTTGATAATTTTACAGTCCTGCTGGAAACAGAAGGTAAGCAACAGCTTATTTATAAACATGCAATTTCTACATTTGTACCACAAAAAAATGTTTCAATTGAATTAGAGTAGTAATGAATTATTGTACATAACAAAAAAAGAGCGAGTTTCTCGCTCTTTTTTTTATTTGTCATAAACAATAAATAGTGAAATTTAAGCGATTCTAAATACAGTAAGACGAATGTTAGTGTTTCCTGTTGCAGGGATCGTAATCTCGTTAAGAGTAGATTGGACAGAAATGTTTGCTCCAGCAGCTAATGTTTCGATTGTAGTAAATGAAAGTGAGTCGCCTATTAGATTTGAAGAGAAGTTGTCAGTAGCAACAGCTCCATTAATTGAAATTCCTACTCCAAGTGGAGCGCATCCTGGCGCAGTTGTAGAAATAGATACGCTAATTACATAAATACCAGCGTTAATAACAGTAACTGTATTTGTGCCGTTAAAGATAATATTGTTTACGTTAATTGCAGTACTAAAAATAAAGTTATTAAATTGGAGTACTGTTTGTTGGATGTTGTTTGTTACAACGATTGTTGCTACTGGGAAGCTAGGTCCAGTAGGTCCGGTAACTCCTATACCAGTAGCACCCGTTGGTCCTTGAACACCTTGAGGTCCGGTAGCACCCGTGTTACCTTGAACACCTTGAGGTCCAGTGGCACCTGTGTTACCTTGAGCACCTTGAGGTCCAGTGGCACCGGTAGCGCCCGTGTTACCTTGAATACCTTGAGGTCCAGTGGCACCTGTGTTACCTTGCGCACCTTGAGGTCCAGTGGAACCAGTAGCGCCTGTGTTACCTTGCGCACCTTGAGGTCCAGTGGAACCAGTAGCACCTGTGTTACCTTGCGCACCTTGAGCACCTTGAGGTCCAGTGGAACCAGTAGCGCCCGTGTTACCTTGAGCACCTTGAGGTCCAGTAGCACCTGTGTTACCTTGAGGTCCAGGAGGCCCACCAGAAGGTCCAGTAGGTCCGGTAACTCCTATACCAGTAGCACCTGTGTTACCTTGAACACCTTGAGGTCCGGTAGCACCCGTGTTACCTTGAACACCTTGAGGTCCGGTAGCACCCGTGTTACCTTGAACACCTTGAGGTCCGGTAGCACCCGTGTTACCTTGAACACCTTGAGGTCCGGTAGCACCCGTGTTACCTTGAACACCTTGAGGTCCAGTGGAACCAGTAGCGCCTGTGTTACCTTGCGCACCTTGAGGTCCAGTGGAACCAGTAGCACCTGTGTTACCTTGCGCACCTTGAGCACCTTGAGGTCCAGTAGCACCTGTGTTACCTTGAACGCCTTGAGGTCCGGTAGCACCCGTGTTACCTTGAACACCTTGAGGTCCAGTGGAACCAGTAGCGCCTGTGTTACCTTGCGCACCTTGAGGTCCAGTAGCACCTGTGTTACCTTGAACGCCTTGAGGTCCAGTAGCACCTGTGTTACCTTGAACGCCTTGAGGTCCAGTAGCACCCGTGTTACCTTGCGCACCTTGAGGTCCAGTGGAACCAGTAGCGCCCGTGTTACCTTGCGCACCTTGAGGTCCAGTGGAACCAGTAGCACCTGTGTTACCTTGCGCACCTTGAGCACCTTGAGGTCCAGTAGCACCTGTGTTACCTTGCGCACCTTGAGCACCTTGAGGTCCAGTAGCACCTGTGTTACCTTGAACGCCTTGAGGTCCAGTAGCACCCGTGTTACCTTGCGCACCTTGAGGTCCAGTGGAACCAGTAGCGCCCGTGTTACCTTGAGCACCTTGAGGTCCAGTAGCACCCGTGTTACCTTGAGCACCTTGAGGTCCAGTGGAACCGGTAGCACCTGTGTTACCTTGAACGCCTTGAGGTCCAGTAGCACCCGTGTTACCTTGAACACCTTGAGGTCCAGTGGCGCCTGTATTACCTTGCGCACCTTGAGGTCCAGTGGAACCAGTAGCGCCCGTGTTACCTTGAACGCCTTGAGGTCCAGTAGCACCTGTGTTACCTTGAGCACCTTGAGGTCCAGTGGAACCAGTAGCGCCCGTGTTACCTTGAACGCCTTGAGGTCCAGTGGAACCGGTAGCACCTGTGTTACCTTGAACGCCTTGAGGTCCAGTAGCACCCGTGTTACCTTGCGCACCTTGAGGTCCAGTGGAACCAGTAGCACCTGTGTTACCTTGCGCACCTTGAGCACCTTGAGGTCCAGTGGAACCAGTAGCGCCCGTGTTACCTTGAACGCCTTGAGGTCCAGTAGCACCCGTGTTACCTTGCGCACCTTGAGCACCTTGAGGTCCA
The DNA here is from genome assembly GCF_025809295.1 of Bacillus sp. 41-22. NCBI lineage: Bacteria > Bacillati > Bacillota > Bacilli > Caryophanales > Bacillaceae > Bacillus > Bacillus sp. 41-22. Next base: position 3,532,999 of record NZ_CP084035.1, on the reverse strand, counting down.
GTGGAACCAGTAGCACCTGTGTTACCTTGCGCACCTTGAGGTCCAGTGGAACCAGTAGCGCCCGTGTTACCTTGAACGCCTTGAGGTCCAGTAGCACCTGTGTTACCTTGAACGCCTTGAGGTCCAGTGGAACCGGTAGCACCCGTGTTACCTTGCGCGCCTTGAGGTCCAGTGGAACCGGTAGCACCTGTGTTACCTTGAACGCCTTGAGGTCCAGTAGCACCTGTGTTACCTTGAACGCCTTGAGGTCCAGTGGAACCAGTAGCGCCCGTGTTACCTCTAGGTCCGGTCGCACCGGTAGCACCTGTGATACCTCTAGGTCCGGTCGCACCAGTAGCGCCCGTGTTACCTCTAGGTCCGGTCGCACCAGTAGCGCCCGTGTTACCTCTAGGTCCGGTCGCACCAGTAGCGCCCGTGTTACCTCTAGGTCCGGTCGCACCAGTAGCGCCCGTGTTACCTCTAGGTCCGGTCGCACCAGTAGCGCCCGTGTTACCTCTAGGTCCGGTCGCACCAGTAGCGCCCGTGTTACCTCTAGGTCCGGTCGCACCAGTAGCGCCCGTGTTACCTCTAGGTCCGGTCGCACCGGTAGCACCTGTGATACCTCTAGGTCCGGTCGCACCAGTAGCGCCCGTGTTACCTCTAGGTCCGGTCGCACCAGTAGCGCCCGTGTTACCTCTAGGTCCGGTCGCACCAGTAGCGCCCGTGTTACCTCTAGGTCCGGTCGCACCAGTCGCGCCCGTGTTACCTCTAGGTCCGGTCGCACCAGTCGCGCCCGTGTTACCTCTAGGTCCGGTCGCACCAGTCGCGCCCGTGTTACCTCTAGGTCCGGTCGCACCAGTCGCGCCCGTGTTACCTCTAGGTCCGGTCGCACCAGTAGCGCCCGTGTTACCTCTAGGTCCGGTCGCACCAGTAGCGCCCGTGTTACCTCTAGGTCCGGTCGCACCAGTAGCGCCCGTGTTACCTCTAGGTCCGGTCGCACCAGTAGCACCTGTGATACCTCTAGGTCCGGTCGCACCAGTAGCGCCCGTGTTACCTCTAGGTCCGGTCGCACCAGTAGCGCCCGTGTTACCTCTAGGTCCGGTCGCACCAGTAGCGCCCGTGTTACCTCTAGGTCCGGTCGCACCAGTCGCGCCCGTGTTACCTCTAGGTCCGGTCGCACCAGTAGCACCTGTGATACCTCTAGGTCCGGTCGCACCAGTAGCGCCCGTGTTACCTCTAGGTCCGGTCGCACCAGTAGCACCTGTGATACCTCTAGGTCCGGTCGCACCAGTAGCGCCCGTGTTACCTCTAGGTCCGGTCGCACCAGTAGCGCCCGTGTTACCTCTAGGTCCGGTCGCACCAGTAGCACCTGTGATACCTCTAGGTCCGGTCGCACCAGTAGCGCCCGTGTTACCTCTAGGTCCAGTAGGTCCAGTAGGTCCTCTGCCGAACGAAGCTGAATTAACTAGAGTAGTTTGTAACTCTGCAATTAATTTAAGGAGTTCTTGGAGTGTACAAGGATCAATTCGGAATAACTTTGTAATGTAAAGTAAATAATTAATTAAAATTTGAAGTTCAACAAATACAGCACTTGCTACGAAGGTTGGATTTTTTAATATAGTTATTAAGTTTTTAATGATGGCTAATCCTTGTGCTTTCAGAGCGGAAGTAGTGTCTAGTGAACAGATGAATTTGCTTAGTAGGTGCAATGTATCTATTAGATTCTCAATGTTTTTGGGAGATGGATTGGCGAAAAGTTTAGGGATTATTTTTATTAAATCGTTAATGATTGCACGGAATGTTCTAATTTGCGCTTTAGTAATTGGAATCGTTGGGGTAGTTGGAATTCGTCCAGCGCTAGTTGGAAAGCAGGGATTGGAGTATTTATTTTGATTGTCGTTAAAGCGAGACATTAAATCTCTCCTTTCTAATAAGAATGTGAACGAAACTCATCATAGTAGATGCAGGGAATAGCTAAATGGTCATAGTGAAATTGAGTGTTTCGAGAAAAAAATAAAAAAACGCCTTATTATAGGGCGTTTTTTTTATTTTCAGCATATTGATAATATCGCTTTAGTGAAATTTTTGATTTGAAGCCAACTAATTTTATGATTTCTGGCTCTGGGGTTTGTTTTTTTATTAGGCGTAAAATAAACGTGTTCCGGAAATGTTGTCCAGAAATGCCTTTACGTAAATTGGCTCTTGCTACTTCAAGTCGGATCATTTTTTGGATAGCGATTTCTGTTAGTGCTTTTGGTGCATCGTTTTCGTATACCCATCTGTATGTTCCGCGGTTAAAATCGAATGCAACAAACAACGGGTCATTACTATGGTATTTAGGACGAACTGGTTCTGGAATACTTTTATAATATGTGTACAGTTGTTTTTTGTCTTCGATTGCTAATGTGATTGTTCTTTCTACTCCTGCGGTTGCTGGAATAGAAAGTGTATTAGTTTCAAAATGAACGTGATGCATAGTTAATACTGTAAGCTCTTGTAAGGATAGTCCGTAGTCGATTAATATACTTAAAATGGCGATATTACGATCCATTAATAATGGACGAACGGGACGTTGTTTTTCTGAAAGTCCTTCTAATGAAGTGACTATATGCTTTAATCTTTTTTCTTCATCGGATGAAATGAAATCTTCATTACGCAATGCACGGTTTGGTTGAATAGTAATTTCCATATCATTCAATGGATTTGGAATGTTAAGAAAATGATGCATTCTATTTAATACAATAAATACACGATGCATTGTTTTCTCAGAGTAGTGTCGATTCTTTTTTAAGTCTGAAAAGTAATCTTCATAGTCTTTTGTACAAAGTGTTGCCCATATATTACTGGAAGGGAGCTTTTTGTTTTTTTCTAACCAATGTCCAAAATCTTCAATGTCATAAACATAACGTTTAATGGTTGAAGACTTTCGGCCTTTATTCAATAAAAAAATAGAAAAGGCTTGTATTGTATCATGGAATTCCGTTGTTTCCATAGTCCCACCACCTTGATTATTTCTTATATTATAGCAAACTTTTCTGAAAATAGGCATTTGCAAGAGGGACTGGAATAATAATATTTGGTGAGTGGATAAAATGAGGTGATTGTATGGAACAATCGATGCGTAAGAAAAATAACAATCAAATTAATATTGTATTAAACCATCGAAAGAAAATTTCGTTACCGGCATCAGAAAATAAAACGGTAATTTCAAGTGAAACCACTACTAAACATGAGATGTTGCAGAGAATTGAAGAAGAGATGGGAAAGCTTGTTGGGATGGATGAAATAAAAAAGATAATAAAAGAAATTTATGCTTGGATTTATGTAAATAAAAAAAGACAAGAGATGGGGTTGAAATCTGAGAAGCAAGTGCTTCACATGTTATTTAGGGGGAATCCCGGTACTGGGAAGACAACCGTTGCTAGAATGATAGGGAAATTGTTGTTTGAGATGAATATTTTATCGAAGGGGCATTTAGTTGAAGCAGAACGTGCTGATCTTGTGGGGGAGTATATCGGTCATACAGCGCAAAAGACGAGAGATTTAATAAAAAAGGCCATGGGAGGTATTTTGTTTATTGATGAGGCGTATTCTTTAGCGCGGGGGGGAGAGAAGGATTTTGGGAAGGAAGCTATTGATACACTTGTGAAGCATATGGAAGATAAGCAGCACGGTTTTGTATTAATTTTAGCTGGATATTCAAGAGAGATGAATCATTTTCTTTCATTAAATCCAGGGTTACAATCTCGTTTTCCATTTATTATTGAATTTGCGGATTACTCGGTAAATCAGCTGTTGGAAATTGGAAAGAGAATGTATGAGGAGCGTGAATATCAGTTATCTAAAGAAGCGGAGTGGAAATTTCGAGATCATTTACATGCGGTAAAGTATTCGTCGCAAATTACATCGTTTAGTAATGGGCGATACGTACGGAATATTGTTGAAAAATCGATTCGTACACAAGCTATGCGATTGTTACAAGAGGATACGTATGATAAATATGATTTAATTGGGATATCAAGTATGGATTTAATGCTTGAAGAGGAGACGCACAGTACGTAAACTGTGCGTCTGTTTTTATGCATAAGTTCGTTTACTCTTTTTTTGCTTTTTCTTGGTGAGTTTTATGAAGACGTTCCATTTTAGCGCTCTTTTCGTGCGCTGAATTTGGATCATGTCCAAATTGGTTTACTGAGCTTTTTTGAGCTCCTTTATTAACATGGTTTGTCATTTGCATTCACCTCGCTTTAAAAATTAGTATAAACATTATGTAAAGAAAAACTCGTTAGAAAAGAAAAACCTCTTTACGATATGTAAAGAGGTTAGATTGCTATTTATGCATTGAGCGCTCCTTTGTATCGATGCGTCTATGCGGTAAATGCCATTTGTAATGAATAGAAACCATGCGGAAGCAAACAATTAAAATGAATAAGGTGTATAGAGCCCAATCGCTAACGATGACTTTAGCGCCAATCAAAAAACCGGCTAAAATCGTCCAAAACGCATATACATCAGCTCGAAGGACGAGAGGTTTTCTACGTGCTAAAAGATCACGAATAATACCGCCGCCAATGCCAGTTAAAACAGCAGCTACAATTGTAGCGCTAATTGGTAAATTTAATTTTTGGGCGTATAGAGCTCCTTGTACGGCGAACGCTGATAAGCCGATGGCATCTGTGATGTTTTCCCACTTTTTCCAATGCATAATTAATTTATTAGGAAAAAGAAAAATGATCGTCATTGATAATAGTGCGATTTGGAATAACATGTCTTGTTGCCAAAACGCGACGATTGGATAACCGATTAATAAATTACGAAGGGCACCTCCCCCAAATGCGGTTGCCATTCCTAAAATATATACCCCGAAAATATCATAATCCTCTTCCATTGCAACAATGGCTCCGCTTAGTGCGAAAGCGATTGTGCCTATGATGCTAAAAATCTCCCATGCCATGAATTTTCTCCCCCGCTAACTAGATGAAATGTGCTTCCTCTGCTATTATATTAGAAGGTTTAAATTTCGAAAAGGATGAGTGAACATATTTGATGGAAGAAAAAGAAAAAATCATATTAGTTGGCTGTCAATTGCCACAAGATGATGATGAAAAATTTATGCATTCCATGAAAGAGCTTGCATCGCTAGCGAAAACTGCGCGAGCGGAAGTGTTAGTATCAACGACGCAAAAGCGCCCGAAGTTTCATCCGGCGACTTATATAGGAAAAGGTAAACTAGAAGAGCTTGCAGCGTTGACGGAAGAATTAGAACCAGCTGTTATTGTTTTTAATAATGAGTTAACACCAAGTCAAATTCGGAATTTATCTTCAGTATTAGATGCGAGAGTGATTGACCGAACGCAGTTAATACTAGATATTTTTGCGCAACGTGCGAAATCGAGAGAGGGTAAGCTTCAAGTAGAATTAGCTCAATTGCAATATACAATGCCGCGCCTTATGGGACAAGGTCTTGCTTTATCGCGTCTTGGTGGTGGAATTGGTACAAGGGGACCAGGAGAGACGAAGCTTGAGACAGATCGTCGTCATATTCGATCTCGTATTGATGAAATAAAGAGACAACTTGCGGTTGTTGTGGAGCATCGAAAGAGATATCGTGAGAGAAGAAAAGATAATAAAGTGTTTCAAGTTGCGTTAATTGGGTATACAAATGCAGGAAAATCTACGTTGTTTAATAGATTAACGGAAGCTGATACGTTTGAAGAAAACTTATTGTTTGCAACGCTAGATCCGACGACAAGAAAGATGCCGTTACCTTCTGGTTATACAGTGCTTTTGACTGATACGGTTGGTTTTATACAAGATTTACCTACGTCACTAATTGCTGCTTTTCGATCTACGTTAGAAGAAGCTGGGGAAGCGGATGTTATTTTACATGTTGTTGATTCTGCAGATCCTAATTATGTAGGGCATGAGCAGACAGTAAAACAATTATTGTCGGACCTTGAAATTAATCGTATTCCTATTATTACGTTATATAATAAAAAAGATAAATTGCATCAAAACTTCATTCCATTTCCGAAAAGTGATTTCTTAATGACTAGTGCTTTTGAAGAAAGTGATTTATTGCGTATAAAAGAAGCGCTAGAAACGAAGATGAAGGAAGAAATGGATGATTATCAAGTGGAAATCCCTCCGAGTGAAGGTAGGTTATTAACGCTTTTAAAGACAGAAACAATATTAACTAAAATGGAGTTTCTAGAAGATAAATTTGTATATGATTGTACAGGGTATATATTTGCTCATTCATCGCTTAAGGGGCAATTAAAGAGATTTTTAGTGGAAGAAGGAGAAAATAATGTTTGATCGTTTGAAAAATGGAGAAAAAATTGCTCCAATCGTAAAAGAAGTAGAAAGTCAAATTATAGAAGTACATAAACATGTGGATGAAGTGATTGAGAGTAACCAATTTCGTGTATTAGAAAGTTTTCGTAAACACAAAATTAGCGATTCGCATTTTATTCCGACGACAGGTTATGGTTATGATGATATTGGTCGTGACACGTTAGAAAAAGTGTATGCTGATGTATTTGGGGCAGAAGCGGGTCTTGTTCGTCCGCAAATTATTTCAGGTACTCACGCAATTTCGACAGCTCTATTCGGTATTTTACGTCCAGGAGATGAACTGCTATACATAACAGGAAAACCATATGATACGTTAGAAGAAATCGTTGGTGTACGCGGAAAAGGTGTAGGCTCATTTAAAGAATATAATATTGGTTATAACGCAGTTCCGTTAACTGAAGAGGGATTTGTGGACTTTGAAGCTGTTGCAGCTGCGATCCATAGTAATACGAAGATGATTGGTATTCAGCGTTCAAAAGGATATGCTACTCGTCCGTCGTTTACTGTTTCACAAATTAAAGAGATGATTGCGTTTGTGAAAGAGATTAAACCTGATGTTGTTGTATTTGTAGATAACTGCTATGGCGAATTTATTGAAGAAGAAGAGCCATGTCATGTTGGTGCGGACTTAATGGCAGGCTCTCTTATTAAGAATCCTGGCGGTGGAATTGTTAAAACTGGTGGTTACATTGTTGGTAAAGAGCAGTATGTTGAAGCGTGTGCATATCGTCTAACATCTCCAGGAATCGGTGCGGAAGCAGGGGCATCTTTATACAGTTTGCAAGAAATGTATCAAGGTTTCTTCTTAGCGCCGCATGTAGCGGGACAAGCGCTAAAAGGTGCGATTTTTACAGCTGCATTTTTAGGAAAGTTAGGGATGAATACATCACCAGCTTGGAATGCACCAAGAACAGATTTAATTCAGTCTGTTCAATTTGATGATAAAAATCGTATGATTGCGTTCTGTCAAGCGATTCAATATGCATCTCCAATTAATTCTCATTTCACTCCATATGCAAACTATATGCCGGGTTATGAAGATGATGTAATTATGGCTGCGGGGACGTTTATTCAAGGTGCAAGTATTGAGCTGTCGGCTGATGGTCCGATTCGTCCGCCTTATGTTGCTTACGTGCAAGGTGGGTTAACTTATTCGCATGTAAAGATTGCGATTTGTTCTGCGATTGATGCGTTAATTGAAAAAAAACTATTAACAATTTCTTAAAGGAAAGCTGTCGATTTCGGCAGCTTTTTTCGTGTGAAAGTAATGATTTGTGCCATTAGAAAAAAATGAAAAAAATCATGTAAGAAAAGCTAACATCTATTGACACTAAACATAACATGGTGTAAAATGAGAAACAGTTAAGGCGAAGGAGGAACTGAAACAATGAAAGAAGATAGACGTTCTGCTCCGCTGTTTCCAATTGGTATTGTAATGGATTTAACACAATTATCTGCACGTCAAATTCGCTACTATGAAGAGCATAATCTTATTTTTCCAACCCGTACAAAAGGGAATCGTAGATTATTTTCATTTAACGATGTAGATAAATTGTTGGAAATTAAAGATTTGTTAGATCAAGGCTTAAATATGGCCGGAATTAAACAAGTATTGCAAATGAAAGAAAATCAAACAGAAGCAGTGAAAGTAAAAGAAGAAACGAAAGAAATTTCAAAATCCGAGCTTCGCAAAATTCTTCGAGATGAACTACAACATACAGGTAGATTTAATCGGACCTCATTGCGACAAGGTGACATTTCAAGGTTTTTTCACTAAAGATAACTGATTCTGAAGGTGTTTAGAGGGACTAAGGAGGAATTTATAATGGCTAGGTACACAAAAGAAGATATTTTCCGTTTGGCGAAAGAAGAGAATGTAAAGTATATCCGTCTGCAATTTACGGACCTTTTAGGGGTAATTAAAAACGTAGAAATTCCAGTGAGCCAATTAACAAAAGCTCTTGATAACAAAATGATGTTTGATGGATCTTCTATTGAAGGTTTCGTACGTATTGAAGAATCTGATATGTATTTATATCCGGATTTAGATACTTGGGTAATTTTCCCTTGGACAGCTGAAAAAGGTAAAGTAGCTCGTTTAATCTGTGATATTTACAATGCTGATGGTACTCCATTTGATGGCGACCCACGTAACAACTTAAAGCGTGTGTTAAAAGAAATGGAAGCATTAGGATTCTCAGATTTCAATCTTGGACCAGAGCCAGAATTCTTCCTATTTAAAGTTGATGAAAAAGGAAATCCAACACTGGAATTGAACGATAACGGTGGATACTTCGACCTTGCGCCGATGGATCTAGGGGAAAACTGTCGTCGTGATATCGTTCTTGAACTTGAAGAAATGGGCTTTGAAATTGAAGCATCTCACCATGAGGTTGCGCCAGGTCAACATGAAATTGACTTTAAATATGCAAATGCAATTCGCTCATGTGATGACATTCAAACATTCAAGCTTGTTGTAAGAACGATTGCTCGTAAACATGGTTTACACGCAACATTTATGCCGAAACCATTATACGGTGTGAACGGTTCAGGTATGCACTGTAACTTATCACTATTTAAAAATGGTGAGAACGTATTCTTCGATCAAAACGGTGATTTACAATTAAGTGATGATGCTCGTCACTTCATCGCAGGTATTTTAAAACATGCGCCAGCATTTACAGCGGTAGCAAACCCAACTGTAAACTCTTACAAGCGTTTAGTACCTGGATATGAAGCTCCATGTTACGTAGCATGGTCTGCACAAAACCGTAGTCCATTAGTGCGTATTCCTGCATCTCGTGGTATTAGTACACGCGTAGAAGTACGTAGTGTTGACCCAGCTGCGAACCCATATTTAGTAATGGCTACATTATTAGCAGCAGGTCTTGATGGAATTAAAAATAAATTAACTCCACCAGCTGCAGTAGACCGTAACATCTACGTAATGACAAAAGAAGAGCGTGAAGAAGCAGGTATCGTTGACTTACCAGCAACATTAGCGCAAGCGTTAGTTACTTTACAATCTAATGAAATCGTATGTGGCGCATTAGGTGATCATTTACTTGAGCACTTCATTGAAGCAAAAGAAATTGAGTGGGATATTTTCCGCACGCAAGTTCACCAATGGGAACGCGACCAATATATGTCTCTATACTAAGAGAGAAAAAAGCCCTAATACTACGGTATTAGGGCTTTTTCGTCATTTATCTACAGTGAAAAAACGCGAATATTGTCGCATTTTTTTTAGTGTCATCAGGAAGTAATTTAGTGAAAATAATTTGTGTTGACTCGTTCTGTATAAAGAACTAAAATGGCATTAACTAGAAATGTTTGTATATTAAAAAGAATGAAAATATTGTTTTTTTTCTTAAGTTTTCGATGCCAATTTCAAGTTGAAGCTCATTGGTTTTAAATGAGGAGGGAAGTTATGGATAAGGAAATAAATTTGAAAAATCTATTTACTATTATACGGAAAAGAATTTGGATCATTCTATTATTTACAACTCTCACAACAGTAGCAGGAGCGATGTATACTATATATGTAAAAACACCATTATATGCCTCTTCAGCAAGAGTTATTGTTCAAGCTAATGCTGAAACGATGAATACATTGAAAGCGATGGTAAATGAGCCTGTAATATTAGAAAAAGTGGCTGCTGAATTGAATATTAACAGATCTGCAGGTGCATTAAGTGGACAAATAAGTACAGAAAGTGTGCAAGGGTCCCAGATTATGAGAATAAATGTAGTGGATATAGATCCTGTGCTTGCTCATAAAATTGCAAATACTACAGCCGTTGTTTATAAGAAAGAAGTAGCGAATATACTGAATTTTAATAATGTGAGTATATTACCAGAAGACCCAGTTCAAAAAAATTCTATGCCTATAAATATAAATCACTTTAAGACGATACTAATTGCATTCTCTATAGGTATGGTGCTCAGTATTGGATTCATTTTTTTATTGGATTCACTTGATGAGAGAATCAAATCGGAACGGCGAATTGAACAATTGTTAGATGTCCCTGTTTTGGGCGGAATATCTAAAATGAATAGAAAAAATGTGAAAGACAAATTCAGTAAAAAAAATACGGTATTATTGGGGGAGGGAACGGAGTGGCTTACAAAAATAGACGAAAAACAAATAAAGTTAAAGGAGAAAGTATAATTGTACATACCGCTCCAAGATCGAAAATTTCGGAGCAGTATCGTTCGCTTCGAACAAACCTTCAATTATCTTCATCTATTCATAAAAGCAGAACTATAGTTATTACTTCTCCGAGGTATGGTGAAGGAAAATCAACGATTACAGTTAATTTAGCAGTCTCAATAGCACAAAAAGGTGAAAAAGTATTGGTAATAGATGCAAATTTACGAACACCAACGATTCATGAAATGTTTGGAGTAGAAAATACAATTGGATTAATTGATATATTGAACGGAAAAACAACTTTAGAGGGCGTCGTGAAAAAAACAGAGATGGAAAGTCTGGATGTATTAACTAGCGGACCAGTACCATTTAATCCATCTGAAGTGCTTAGTTCAGATGCAATGGATATGTTAATTCAAAAGGCGCTGGAACGATACGATATTATATTATTTGATTCTTCTCCTGTACTAGAAGTAACGGATACGAGTGTATTGGCTGATAAATGTGAAGGTGTATTATTGGTGATCCGTTATAATCATACTGTGAATGAAGATGCGCTTGAAACGAAAAGGGCGTTAAGTTTTACGAAAAGTAGGATATTAGGTGCGATTTTGAATGGAAAAGTATAAATAACATAAATGCACTTTAGAAAAATGAATTTAATATCCTTATATCAGGATGTTCTTTATAAAGAATTTTTTAAAGGGATACGATGTGGTGATGTCTCCTTACCGCTATCAACGGAGGCACTCGATTATGCTGTGGGTTGTGAAAACAACCTTAGATGCGAGTCATCAAGAGTGTAATGTGAGGGAGGGTTAGATGCCCCTATTTTATTAAAGTTTCTAACTATGTGTTTTTAATAAAGAGAATATAGTTAGAAACTTTAAATTTGAAAGAGTTAAGTATGGAATTGATTAAAGGAGGAAGTTACATGACGTATCGACGGAGGATATCGTTATTGCTTTTAATGGATTCAATGATTGTGTTAAGTGCTATTTTCTTTAGTTATTTCTTTGTAAATGCTAGCTTTAGTGTTATCACTTTATCATCAATTATTAGCTCTATCACTCTACTAGTCAGTCATCATTTATTTGCTTTAATATATAAGTTGTATAATAAAGCTTGGGAATATGCAAGTATAGGAGAATTACTCATTATATGCAAAGTTGTTACATTTTCTATAATTGCTACAGCGGTTGTGCAGCAACTAATCATGCAAAAAATGTATTTTCGGCTGTTAGTTGTAACTTGGATGATTCATATTTTATTAATTGGTGGTTCACGTTTTATATGGAGAATGTACAGAGATATTTATTATGTAAAAAAGGGTGATAAAAAAAGAACGTTAATTGTTGGTGCGGGATCTGCTGGGACAATGGTTGCAAGGCAGTTGTTAAAGAATAGTGCTGCCGAATTAATGCCAGTCGCATTTATTGATGATAATGTAAAAAAACATAACCTTGATATTTGGGGTATTCCAGTAATTGGTGGTAAGAATCAAATTGAGTACGCTGTTAAAAAACTGAATATTGAAATAATAATTTTAGCAATTCCTTCATTAAACAAAAGAGAGCAAAATGTTATTTTGAAAAGATGTTTAAAAACAGAAGTGAAAACTCAAATTCTTCCGATGTTAGAAGACTTAGTAACGGGTAAAGTATCGGTGAACGAATTCAGGGATGTTCAAGTAGAGGATTTATTAGGGCGTGATCCTGTAGAACTTGATGTGGATATTATTTCAGATTATATAACTGACAAGGTTATTTTAGTTACTGGTGCAGGAGGTTCGATTGGTTCGGAAATTTGTAGACAAATTGCAAAATTTAGGCCGAAAAGGTTGATTTTACTAGGGCATGGGGAGAACAGTATTTATTCTATAGAAATGGAATTAAACAGAAAATATGGAGATATGAAAGGCACGTTTATTCCTGAAATCGCAGATATACAAGATGAAAAAAAGATGAATTCAATAATGAATAAACATCTTCCAAATGTTGTATATCATGCAGCTGCACATAAACATGTACCACTAATGGAGAATAATCCTGAAGAGGCTGTTAAAAATAATTTGATTGGAACTATGAATGTATCAGAGGCAGCGAGAGCACATGGAGTAGGAACGTTTGTTATGATTTCCTCTGATAAAGCTGTGAACCCGACGAGTGTTATGGGAGCAACAAAGAAATTAGCTGAGATGGTAATTCAACATAAAGATAAAATAAGTCATACAAAGTTTGTTACTGTACGCTTTGGGAATGTCTTAGGAAGTAGAGGGAGTGTTATACCTTTATTTAAGAAGCAAATTCAAAATGGTGGACCAGTTACAGTTACTCATCCTGATATGGTTCGGTATTTTATGACAATCCCGGAAGCATCAAGACTCGTAGTGCAAGCTGGTGCTTTAGCTAAAGGTGGAGAGATTTTTGTATTGGATATGGGAGAACCAGTGAAAATAGTCGACCTTGCCAAAAATCTTATTCGATTATCAGGAAATTCTGTGGATGAAATAGGAATAGAATTTACTGGTATACGCCCAGGGGAGAAACTTTTTGAAGAATTACTAAAAGAAGATGAAATGAATGAAAAGCAAATTCATCCGAGGATTTACGTAGGACAAGAAATGAATGTTCGTATAGAAGAAATTGAAGAGTTTATTTCAAGTTATACAGATTTAAACGAAGTAGAATTAAGAAAACGATTGTTAAAGTTAGTAAATCAGCGTAAAACTTTAAAACTGTTAATACCTGTATCAGGTCAATAGAAAAAATTTATATAAGACGGGTGCGTGGGATGGTGTCTAAAAAAGTTCTGTTTTGTGCAACTGTAGATTATCATTTTAAGGCTTTTCATTTACCGTATTTGAAATGGTTTTCAGAACAAGGATGGGAAGTACATGTTGCAGCGAATGGGAATATACATCTTCCGTACGTAACTCGAAAATATAATATTCCTATTCAAAGGTCACCTCTTAGTATACAAAACATCCACGCATATAAAAAACTAAAATCAATTATTGATCAAAATAAATATCATATCATTCATTGTCATACGCCTATGGGAGGAGTAATTGCTCGTTTAGCTGCTCAGAAAGCCAGGCGGCAAGGAACGAAAGTCGTATATACAGCACATGGATTTCACTTTTGTAAAGGATCACCGTATATGAATTGGTTGCTTTATTATCCGATTGAAAGGATTCTAGCTTCTCATACGGATTGTCTAATAACAATTAACCAAGAAGATTATGATTTAGCAGTTAAACATCGCTTTCCAGTGAAAGATATTAAGCTAGTTCACGGTGTAGGAATAGATGTACAACGGTTTACTCCTGTAACTGAAATTGAGAAACGAGAATTAAAGCTACAATGTGGCTATAAATCACAAGATTTTTTAATGTTTTATGCTGCTGAATTTAATAAGAATAAAAATCAAAGCTTTTTAATCCGTGTATTAGCACAATTGAAAAATGAAACGCCACATGCGAAGCTTTTGCTTGCTGGAGAAGGACCGTTAATGGAAGAGTGCAAAAAAATAACGACTCAACTAGGCGTGAGTAATATGGTTCACTTTCTTGGTTATAGAAATGATATAGCCTCTTTGTTACAGATGTCTGATCTTGCAGTTGCATCGAGTTACCGGGAAGGTTTACCAGTTAATATTATGGAAGCTATGGCTTGTGGAATTCCGGTTATCGCTACGGACAATCGGGGACATAGGGAGCTAATTATTAGTAATAAAAATGGTTGGATTATAGATCGTGATGATATAAAGACGATGTCTGAAAGAATAAATACTATTTCTAAAAATACTAAATTACAAGCTCAGTTTGGACAGTATGGACGTACTATTATTACAAGTGAATATTCAGTTAACGAAGTGTTGAAAGAGAAACAAGAAATTTATACAACATATATGGATGGAATGGAGGATTTAAATTGGGCACTCCATTGAGAGTATTACATGTAGTCGTAAATATGAATAGAGGCGGAGCCGAAACTTTAATTATGAATTTATATCGCAATATAGATCGTTCCAAAGTTCAATTTGATTTTTTAACATGTAAAGAAGGAGTGTTTGATGAAGAAATAGTAAAGTTGGGCGGAAAAGTTCATAGAATTCCATATGTTACGGATGTTGGTCATAGAGGCTATATAAAGGCATTAAATACCTTCTTTAGCTCTCATCCGCAATATAAAATCGTTCATTCACATATGGATAAAATGAGTGGATTGGTACTTCGTTCAGCTAAAAAAGCAAGGGTGCCAGTTAGGATTGCACATAGTCACAATACTAGTAGTGAAGGTGGTGCTACTGCAAAAATCTATAAATGGTATGCAGGAAAATCTATAGGTACATGTGCAACGCATTTGTTAGCATGCTCAAATGCAGCTGCGAGATGGTTATTTGCAGATAAAGCTGATACAGCTAGAATCTTAAAAAATGGAATTGATTGTGATAGATTTTTGTTCATTCCAGAAATGAGAAAACATGTAAGAGAAGAATTACAGCTTGAGCAAGACGCTCTTGTTATTGGCCATGTTGGAAGATTTGCTCATCAAAAAAATCATGCTTACCTTATAGAAGTATTTGCGCAGTTAACTCGATTTAGGCCGAATTCAATTCTTTTATTAGCTGGCGAAGGGCCACTTCGTATGGAAATTGAAAATCAAGTGAGGGAATTAAATTTGGAGAAGCATATAAGGTTTCTTGGGATACGAGCTGATATAGAAAGGATACTTCAAGCATTTGATGTATTTGTTTTTCCATCCATACATGAGGGATTGCCACTTACTCTCATAGAGGCGCAAGGAGTTGGTTTGCCTTGTATTATATCGGATGCTATTACGAAAGAAGTGGATTTGGGAATGAATCTAGTTGAACATGTTCCTCTAGCAGATAAAATGGCTTGGATAGAAAAAATGAAAAATATAGAAATTAGTAATTTTCCGAGGGAAATACCAGCTCAAGTATTTTTGGAGAAAGGCTACGATATAAAACATACGGCAGAATTAACTCACGACTATTATTCCGTACTTTCGAGGTGAGTAATTTGGAGAATTTAACGATTTTCACCCCTACTTATAATAGAGCATATTGTCTTACAAATTGTTATGAGAGTTTAAAACGTCAAACATGTAAGAATTTTATTTGGTTAATAATAGATGATGGATCTAGTGATAACACAAAAGAATTGGTGGATAGCTGGATTGCTGAAAAATATATAAAAATTATGTATCATTGGCAACAAAATCAAGGGATGCATGGTGCTCACAATACAGCATACGAAATGATTGATACGGAGTTAAATATTTGTATTGATTCTGATGATTATATGCCAGACGATGCTGTAGAAAAAATCCTTTCTTTTTGGAGTATATATGGGAATGATGAAGTTAGTGGGATAATTGGATTGGATTTGTATACAAATGGGCAAATAATTGGCTCAAAGTTACCAGAAAACCTTAAATATTCCACGTTGTTTAATCTTTACAACAAACATGGTATCACAGGTGATAAAAAATTGGTCTATCGCACAGAATTGACTAAGAAATATCCATACCCAATTTTTAAAAATGAAAAATATGTTGGGTTAGCATATAAATATTATATGTTAGATCAGCAGTATGAGATGTTACTGATGAACGAACCTCTTTGCTATGTTGAATACATGCCTGACGGTTCATCAATGAATATGCTAAATCAATATCGTAAAAATCCAAGAGGTTTTGCTTTTTATCGTAAGGAACTTATGAAATTACCATTTACTAATCGAGTATTCAAGTATAGGCAAGCTGTACATTATGTATCTAGTAGTTTTATAGCGAAAAATAAAAGATTTATGCAAGAGTCGCCATGCAAAGGTCTTACGATTTGCGCATTGCCATTTGGAGTTATTCTTTATAGTTACATTACAATGAAAACAAGAATGGAAGTAAATATATAGGGATTTACTTAGTAAGTAAATGAGAGGACATAATAATGACTATACTTTGGATGAATCTTTTTATCGTATTCATACTCGCATTTTTTGCAAGGTATTTTGCTATACCTGTAACTAATAATTTTACATTGATAAAGCCAAATAGATTATTGGTTTTAATGGCGGCTCTATCACTTGTATTGGTAGCGGGACTTCGGAATAATATTGGGGATACTTATTTTTATATGCATGCATATAAAATAACGGAGTTTAATTGGGAGTATGTTCAAACTAACAAAGACATGGGCTTTAATATTTTTCAAATGGTTTTGAAAAAATATGCGGATGATCCTCAAGTAATGGTTTTTACTACAGCATTGATAACAAATGTACTCATTGTAGCAACACTATATAAATATTCAAGACTAATTGAATTGAGTTTATATGTTTATATTACGTCGGGTATGTATTTAACATCAATGAATGGGATTAGGCAATATTTAGCCGCTGCAATTATTTTTGCTGCCACAAAATATATTTTTGAAGGAAAATGGAAAAAATATATGGCAATTGTATTATGCGCATCAACATTTCATGCAAGTGCATTAGTTCTTATGCCAATCTACTTTTTTGTAAGAAAAAAAGCCTGGTCAGGAACGACATATTTGCTTCTTTTTTTAGCAGTATGTGTAGTTATAGGTTTTAATCAGTTTTCGGAAGTTTTATTTTCGGCAATTGGAAATACTCAATATGGTCAATATAAGGAATTTCATGAAGGTGGTGCCAATATACTTAGGGTTGCTGTGAGTATAGTGCCAATTATACTGGCTTACCTTGGGAAAGATAAAATGAGGGCGTTATTCCCTGAAAGTGATTATATTGTAAATATGTCTATATTAGGTCTTGTTTTTATGATTATTTCAACACAAAATTGGATATTTGCTAGATTCTCCATATATTTTGGATTGTATCAGTTAATATTAATTTCTTGGGTTGTGAAGTCATTTACAGATAAAGATCAAAAATTGATTTATTATGCAGTTCTAGTGTGCTATTTTATTTATTTTGTATATGAACATGTAATTACTCTGGGAATTATCTATAAGAGTAACCTACTTTGATAATAAAGTGCAAGATGCTGGGAGAGGATTGTTAAATGGGGATAGATTCTAAGCTTAGACCTAAAAATAAAAAGAAGGTTTTACACATTGTCAGCGCTCTGAATCGCGGGGGAGCTGAAACGTTACTAATGAATATATATAGGAAAATAGATAAGAGGCAGCTTCAGTTTGATTTTGTATCTCATCGAAATGAGAAAAATGATTATGAAGATGAAATAATGGCGTTAGGTGGGAGAATATATAAGGTACCTAGTTTAGGACAAATAGGACCTTTTTCCTATGTTAAAGAACTTGTGAAAATTATGTCGGATAATCAATATGAAGTTGTACATGCACATACGGATTATCAAGGTGGTTTCGTTGCTGTAGCGGCAAAAATAGCTGGTATAAAAAAGAGGATTTGTCATTCGCATAGTAATAATTGGCCACAAGACTCTGGAATAAAAGCAAGAGTTATCCTAAAGGTTTTGCAATCTATTATTAAATATGCTGGAACTAATTATTGTGCGTGCAGCGTTGAAGCAGCACGTTTTTTATTTGGCGAAAGGATGCTTCATAGTGAGAGGATAGAACTAATTAAAAACGGTATAGATATTAATCAATTTACTGATATAGACGCTGGGAGTAGTGTCAGCGTAAGAAGGGAACTTAATATACCGAATGCAACAAAATTAATAGGACATATAGGAAGTTTTTCAGAGTCAAAGAATCATATTTTTATCCTAAAAGTTTTAAAGCAAATTTTAAAACGAGATTCAAATTTTGTTGCTATTTTAGTAGGAGATGGCCCGTTAAGGATTTCTATTGAATTAAAAGCAAAGCAATTAGGGATTTTTGAAAATATTAGATTTTTGGGGGTTAGGAAGGATATTCCACGACTCATGAAGAGTTTTGATGTTTTTATTTTTCCTTCTTTGTTTGAGGGGTTTGGTATTGTAACTTTAGAAGCGCAATCTGCAGGTGTACCATGTGTTGTAGCAGATACGCTACCTAATAATACTGATATGGGGTTAGGGATAATGTCATTTGTTGACTTAGATGAAGAAATTGAAATATGGTGTAAAGAAATTTATAAAGCCTTGTTAAAAGAAAGACCTGACAGGGAATTTATAATTAACAATATATCGAAATTAGGCTTTGATATTAACGATAACATTTACGAGTGGCTATCGTTATATGGAATTGTGCGCAAGGAAGAAATAGGATAATCTAATTTATTTTCATTTTATATGTCTGATGTATAAGGAGATTTGTTGAGCGTAACAGCAAAATACAAATATAAAATGAGGAAGAGAAATCAATAATAGATTTTGTGAGGTATCCTATAATGAAAAAGAAAAGAATATTAATTACATCTTTTGATATGGAAATTGGTGGAGTAGAAAGAAGTTTGATTGGTTTATTAAATACAATTGATTACAGTAAGTATGATATAGATTTAATGTTATTTAAACATGAAGGTGGATTTTTCTCTTTACTACCTAAAGAGCCGAATTTATTAGAGGAATTGCAACAATATACTACTTTTAGAAAATCAATTAAGCAGATATTACAAGAAGGGCATTACTCAATTGGGATTACTAGGATAATAGGGAGAATTATGGGCGTTATGCATGGGCGATATGTAAATAGTAAAGAACCTGGATACTTCGTCATTCAATATGGATGGAGAATATCTCTTCCATTTCTTCCAAAGTTGAGAGAAGAGTACGATGTTGCGATAAGTTTTTTATGGCCGCATTATTTTATAGGGGATAAAGTTCGAGCGAAAAGAAAAATTGGGTGGATTCATACTGATTATTCGAACATACAACTTAACAAAGAAATGGAATGTAAAATGTGGAGGAAAATGGATGATATTGTGGCGGTTTCCGAAAGTTGTAGAGATACATTCCTGAATAGTCTGCCTTATATTAATAAAAAGGTGCAAGTGATAGAAAATATAATAGATTCTGAATTTGTTCGCGAACAATCTAATGAAGGAGATATTACTCAGGAAATACCAATAAATAGAGAGCGAATCAAGTTAGTTACTGTTGCTAGACTTTCTCATGCTAAGGGAATTGATGACGCTATATATGCGCTTAGAAAACTATTAGATCAAGGGTATGATATCGAGTGGTACATAGTTGGATATGGGCCTCAAGAAGCGGAACTTAAATTGTTGATAGATAAATTAGGACTTCAAGATGAATTTGTTTTACTAGGTAAGAAGATTAATCCGTACCCGTACATAAAAGCATGTGATATTTATGTACAACCTTCTAGATACGAAGGGAAGGCAGTAACAGTTCGGGAAGCGCAAATTCTTAAGAAACCAGTATTAATAACTAATTTTTCAACTGCCAAAAGTCAGCTGGAGAACGGGGTAGATGGATATATTTGTCCAATGGGTATAAAGGGAATTGTCGAAGGAATAAAAAAAATGATTGATGATGTTGAATTCAGAAGTGAAATTGTTAATAATGTAAGCCAAAAAAATTATGGTAATGAAATAGAAGTGGAAAAGATATATAGGTTAATTGAATTAGAATAGATTAAGTTATAAAACTAAAAAATCTTTTACTATTTATAAAAGATACTTGGGGGAATTATTTTTATGGAGAATGTTTTAGTATTAGATACATCGGTAGGTTCTCTTAACAAGGGTGACGATATAATAATGAAGTGTGTAAAGCATCATCTTTCTGATATAACTAAAAATGCATATGTTTTAACATTACCTACTCATGTTTCACCTTTTCATTGGTACCAAGTAGCGAGAAAATCAAATAGGGTAAAGATTTATAGTGATGCGAAATATAAGTTTGTAGGTGGTTCGAATTTGCTAGCAATGGATATGTTTACGCACTTTCCGCAGTGGAATATTAATATATTTAATTATGGTCCTTTAAAGGGGAGTATTCTGGTTGGAGTTGGTGCAGGAAAAGGGAATAAAATAAATCCCTATACAAAAATGTTATATAGAAAAGTTTTATCACATGAATATATACATAGCGTTAGAGATGAAAGAACAAAAAAAATTTTAGAAGAAATGGGCTTTAAAGCTCTAAATACTGGTTGTGCAACTTTGTGGTCTTTTACGCATGATTTTTGTAGGGGAATTCCAAGTGGAAAATCGGAATCGGTTGTTTTTACACTAACCCATCATTCTAAAAATCGTGAAAAAGATCAATTATTGATAGATACACTTAACAAAAGTTATGAAAATGTCTATTTTTGGATACAAGACGCTGATGATTTTGAATATTTAAAAACTTTAGAGGGTATACAGGACATAAAAATTATACCTCCTACTATAGAGGCGTATGAAAAAATCCTAAATACAGCCGTCGATTATATTGGAACACGTTTACATGGCGGCATATTTGCTATGCGTCATAAAAAACGTGCAATAATTATCTCCATAGATGAAAGAGCTAAGGGGATGGGCGAAACGTATAATTTAAATCTGATTGATAGAGAAGATTTAAATAATCTTGAAAAAATGATAAATTCAGAGTTTATCACGGATGTTCAAGTGAATTTTGATGTAGTAAATCAATGGTTAAAACAGTTCTCTAATTAATAAATGTACTTTGATAAAAATGGCGATTTATTAGGAGGCTCAAATGAATAGTATAATTCTCGATAAAATTGTCGTAAGAAATAATAGAGTTGATTATTCTTTTAGTATTAAGGGGGATTTACAAAAGTATTTTAAGACAAGTAATCATATGTTTCTTGAATATAACTATGATGTATCTGATATCCCTTTAAGTATTTTGGCTATTCCGTTTGTTGCAAATGTAGTTCCTCTTGTATGGATTACTAATTCAACAATAGTAATAAATGAACTAGATAAATCTTTTTATATTTGTTTAAATAATATAAAAAATGCATATCAAAACATGTTTCCTGGTGTGAAATTTAAAGGATCCGTGGATGTAGGAGAAATTATTGATAATGTTTACATTCCGGAATTTGAAGCGGCATCTTTATTTAGTGGGGGATTAGATGCACTTACTACATTTATAAGAATAAAAGATAAAAAACCCTTGCTAGTTACTGAATATGGATGGCATGAAAATGAAATAGAGGGTAGTAAAGTATGGGAGGCAGATAAAGAAAATGCCATAAATTTTGTAAAGGATAATGGACTAGAAAATATTTTTATACAATCCAACTATGGGACCTTTATAATTGCAGGGAACATTGACCATGATTTTAGAGAAAAGTTAAACGATACATGGTGGCATGGATTGCATCATGGTCTAGCTATAATATCTGCAGCTATTCCAATAGCTTTTAAACTTAAGATAAAATGTATATACATTGCAAGCTCTAATTCTCCATTATATCAAGTTACTTGTGCATCTGATCCAACTGTGGATAATGAAATAAAATATGCATCTGGAACAGTATTTCATGATGGATACGAACTTACTAGGCAAGAAAAGATTAAAGTTGTTGTGGACCATTATTCAGCTAGTAAAGAACCTGTTAATATCAGGGTATGTTTTAAAAATGAAGAAAATTGTTGTAAATGTGAAAAATGTTTAAGAACAATTATGGGAATTATTGCTGAAGGGAGAGATCCTCGTGAATATGGTTTTAATATTCCAAGTAATCTTTATCAGTACGTTAAAACTTCTTTAAATAGTGAGGTGAAGTTTTTTACTAATACATTCATTGAAATGTATTGGAATTTAATCCAAGTGCGAATGAAACAAAATTGTGATTGTATTACAGATAAAAATTTACTAAATTGGTTTCTAGATTATGATTTCAAGGCGCAACGAAGAAAAGCGTTATTAAAATACAGGATAACAAAGTTTTTCCCTATTTTAAAGAGGAAGATTAGTGCCAAATTTAGTAGAGTGGGTACGCAAAACAACTAAAATATAGAAGGTATTACGATGAGAATACAAAATTCCTTAAAAAATATTTTATTCGGTTTGTCTGGACAAATAATTAGTATTGGCATGGGATTTGTTGTTCGAACTGTTTTTATTTATACACTCGGTATAGAATATTTAGGTGTGGATGGGCTTTTTACAAGTATACTATTGATGTTTTCCCTAGCTAATTTAGGCTTTGATACAGCTATAATTTATAGTTTATATAGGCCATTAGCTGAGAAGGATATCTATAAAATACAGGCATTAATGAATTTATATCAAAAAGCATACAGATTAATAGGAGTAGTAGTTTTATTATTAGGGTTATCTCTATTACCATTTCTTGATTATTTAGTGAATGCAGATACTATGATTAAAGACATTAACATTATCTATCTTTTATTTTTAATAAGTTCGGTGTCATCATATTATTTTGTATATAAGCAATCTATTATTATTGCTGATCAAAGTAACTATATCATTTCTAAAATACACACTTTGTTCATAATTATATCTAACGCATTACAAATTGTTTTATTAATAATTATTAGTGATTACATTGTAGTACTGATAGTTCAATTAACATTGAAAGTAATTGAGAATGTATATATTGCAAATAAGGCAAATAAATTATATCCATTTTTAAAAGAAAAAAATAATGCGAAATTATCTAAGGCAGACAGACGAGAGTTTTTTGAGAATTTGTATTCCTTGTTACTATATAAAATTAGTGGTGTAGTAATTAATGCAACAGATAATATAATTATATCGAAATTCATTGGAATTATTTGGGTTGGTGTGTATTCAAATTATTTGTTGATCTTAAATACATTAAATACCTTATTAGGCTATTTGTTTTATTCTATCACTGCTAGTGTTGGAAATTTGAATGTGAAAGAAAATGCAGAAAAAAAATATTTTATTTTTCGTGTAATTAACTTTTTTAATTTTTGGATATATGGATTTTGTACAGTTTGCCTTTGGAATTTGATAAATCCATTTATAACACTCTGGTTAGGTGAGGAATATGTGTTTAATAAGTATGTATTATTTTTCATATTACTTAATTTTTTCACTTCAGGAATGCAAAATACAACTACAATTTTTAGAGAAACCACAGGTTTATTTAAAAAAGGGAAGTATAGACCTATCATAGCGGCAATTATAAATATTGTAGTTTCTATAATTCTCGCGAAACAAATAGGAATAGCAGGAGTGCTTTTAGGGACTGTTATTAGTAGATTATGTACTTACTTTTGGTATGATCCTTATATTATATTTAAAATGATTTTTAAAAAATCTGTAAAAGTATATTTTATTAGATATATTTTGTTTGTAGTGCTTGTATTATTTTCTGTTATAGCAACGGATTTTATTGGTTATATTTTTCACATAAATATATTTATGGACATGGTAATACGTAGTATTTTGTGCCTGATTATTCCGAATTTGATCTTTTGGATGGTATTTAAAGAGGCGGAAGAGTATAGATATTTCCTTAATTTAACCCGAATATTAATAAAAAAAATAAAGTCGAAAATATTAACTCGGAAAGTTTCGAATGATAATTATCCATAAATTATTATTTTATTTTTTCCATATCACAGTAAAGAATGCTTTATTTACGGAAGAGATTTTAGGTTGTTCTGAAAATAATAGTAGGGGAGTTATGTATGAAGAGCATAGTGTCTTTTTAATAAAATTGTAAGTTTAAATAGTATAAATAAAAGGGTATTGAAATAAAAACAGCTAGTAAGAATAGATCTATTTAGGAAGGAGAAAGGAATTGTGAAAAGACTTTCTAAATAATGGATCTCTAAAAACAATAAAAAGTGATGTTACTTCTCTTATATCCAATCAATTTACCTTATGAAACATAAGATGTAGAAAAGCAAAAAAGAGGTGTGAATTGATGTGGAGAAGAAGGGATAATCTTGGGAATTTGAATGATTTAGATTTGGTGTCCAAGCCTCCTTTTCATAATGACATTTTAACTTATGATAGTACGCAATTAAAATGGATTCCAAAATCATTTGAAGCTACAAATTCTACAAGTATATATGTATTAGAATTAGATAGATGGGATGTTAAGAATGATGGGACTGATGCTATCAATACTTCCAAAGGTATTAATAATGCTTTAGTTTGGGCGGCTCAACAAGGTTATACGGAAGTTGTGTTACCTAGAGGAATATATTTGATTGATAAACAAACACCCATCGAACCACCAAGTCATTTAACTTTGAATCTAAACGGTTCAACATTAAAAATGGAAACAAATAATTTGACTGGATATGCAATTATAAGTTTTCGTAGAAATCAAGTATATTCTAGGATAACAAATGGTATTATCCAAGGAGATAGATATACACATGATTATTCTAGTGGGGGAACACATGAGGCAGGGTACGGCATTGAATTGGGGAGTTTTACTCCACCTGCTGATGGGGGGAACAATACACGGTTTGTATCTTTAGATAATCTAGATATTTTAGATTGTACAGGAGATGCCATTACACTGAACAGTACTTTTGGGCAGATTTCACCTTTTCCTACAGCATTAGCAAGTTCATTTGAACAGGGAGCAATTAATACAACAGATGGTTCATTAGTAAGTAGTACAACAAAGATACGTTCCAATTTGCAAATTGATATGACCCAAGTGGCTATTGTAAAGTATGGTTACTTTGGATTATATGGAAATGGATTTGGAGCATTGGGTTCTGAAATAAAATGCGATTATTATGATGTCATTTTTTACACTTCAAATAATATATTTTTATCTTCAAAAACCAATGTACAATTCTTTGATGAAGTAGAAGTCCCTAATGGAGCAAGTTATGCTAAAATTGTTTTGCATCAAGGGAATGTTCCTGCTCCTGCAAATTGTTTAATAAATGTTCGGGTGCCTTCTTTTTCACAATATACTTATATAGAAAAATGTAATTTACATGATTGCCGTAGACAAGGGATTAGTGTATGTGGGGCAAAGAATGTATATATTCGAGATAATGATATTCATCACATCGCAGGTACCAATCCACAAAGTGGACTAGATATTGAAGATGGATATGATTTAAATCAATATATATACATTGAAAGAAATAATTTTCATGATAATAAAAATTATAATATTATTGTTGTAAATGGGAAATTTATCTATATATCGAATAATTCTATTATGAATACCATTTCAAATGCTTATGTTGGGCTATCTATTAATGGTGGTGCAGATAGGGTAATCGTAACAGGGAATA
This sequence comes from Bacillus sp. 41-22, assembly GCF_025809295.1. Taxonomy (NCBI): domain Bacteria; kingdom Bacillati; phylum Bacillota; class Bacilli; order Caryophanales; family Bacillaceae; genus Bacillus; species Bacillus sp. 41-22. Next base: position 3,507,332 of record NZ_CP084035.1, on the reverse strand, counting down.
ATATCCGATTAACCAAGGTCTCTTTGTTAGGAGATGTTATTTTTTCCAATAATTATGTATACGGAGCGCAAGTAAATGTTCAAGGTGTATATGTAAATCGACCTATTAATATATTAGATAATATTTTTTCTAATAGTAAAATGATTATTGATACCCCCTTTCCATATGCGGTTAAAGTTGATTCCTGTCGCTTTATAAACGATGCAGATAAACTAAATTCCTTGTCATCATTGTATCAGTGGACATTAGAGATGAAAAATGAGCCGCAAACTATCTCAAATTGTATATTTGAAGGACAAGACGTTTTGTATTTAAATTATGTACCAGTAGGAACAGTTAAATCAGGATGGATATTTGAAAATATTATATTTAATAATGTTAAAAACCCAACCTTAGTTGCAGGGACATATACAAATTGCTTTTTTAAGGACGTAACCTTTTTGGGGATAACAAGTACAGGAAGCACTTTAGAATTAAAAGATTGCAAGTTCTTTAGTATAGATAGAAATAACACGTTATTTACAGTGAATAACCTCAAAGCATTCAAGATGATGGATTGTCATATAGAAAAACCAAATGGTACGGTCTTGAATATTCAAAATGTATCTGATGAAATAGTGTTAGGGGGAAATACTATAAAAATTACAAATGATACTCTTCAGAGAGCTATTATTGTTTTGGATGCAGCGTTTACTGGTAAGCAAGTGATAATTCAAAATAATATTATAAATTCCACAAATTTGATGCAAGTTGGGATAGATAATAGAACAACGAGTATTACACCCCTAGTAGTAATTCAAAACAACGTGTTGAATAATGCGAAAATTACAATTACAGGGAGGGAATTTCTGCAAGGGAATATAGTTAATGGTGTAATAGATCCAAATTAATGCATGGTGATAATTAAATTTGAATAGTTTCAAAAAATTATGAGAAATGAAGTAGAGTGGCTCTTAATAAATATGTCCATAAAGTATTATATAATGGTACATGGAAGGATTTTGTCCAATGTAATTATTCGAAATAGTCTAATTCCTAATAGATAATAGGTTTATTGACTTTTAGTTACTACTATAGAATAGAGAAAAGCTATTATGTTTTTTATAAACATAATAGCTTTTTATTATTACGTTAACTGCATACTAAAAAATAGTGTGTAGGAGAATTTTTAAATAATAAATGGATTTTTTAATATACTATTAAGCGTTGTTTATAAAACTGTGTTTGTGAATATATTTTTTGAGATTTTTACAGTGTGTAATAGTCTCTTGGATAAGCATTTGGAAAAATATATTTTGCACCTATGTGTATTGCTTTCTTCTACTTATTAAGTTTTAAAGCTGTGTACTATAGAAAATGTTTGCAGGTGATAAGTAAAGAGAAATTGAATACAATTCTTTAATTACAACTTAAGAATACTTGATTTCAATCCGTAATGAATACTTTGTAGATTATTTAACTTTGGAAAAGCATTTGTAATAATTTAAGATGGGGGAATGATTGGTAATGAAGAGACTGTTTGATATCTTTATTTCTTTATTATTATTAATTTGCTTTTTTTTCGTTATTCTTTTAGTAGCAATTATAGTTAAAACTCAGATAGGATCACCCATTTTATTTAGACAACAACGTCCAGGGTTACATGGAAAACCTTTTTATCTTTATAAATTTCGTACGATGACCAATGAGCGAGATCGTAATGGGGAGCTGTTACAAGATCACGCTAGATTAACTAAAGTTGGAAAATTTCTTAGAAAATATAGTTTAGACGAATTACCACAATTAATAAATGTGCTAAAAGGTCAATTAAGTTTGGTGGGCCCCCGCCCATTATTAATAGAATATATGCCTTTATATTCGAAAGAGCAAGCTAAAAGGCATAATGTAAGACCCGGAATCACTGGATGGGCTCAAGTTAATGGAAGAAATAGTATCTCATGGGATGAGAAATTTAAATTAGATGTATGGTATGTTGAGAATCAAAGTTTTCTTTTAGATTTGAAAATTTTATATCTAACTTTTAGTAAGGTTTTAAAGTCGGAAGGGATAACAAATAATAAGCATGTGACTATGCCAGTTTTTAAGGGGGGAATCGAGCATGGGGGGGAATAAAATGAATATTTTGTTTACTAGCTCTGGTAGGAGGGTCACCTTAATTAAAAAATTTAAGGAAGTACTTAAACAAGAAGGAATCAAAGGGAAAATCTTTACTGCAGACTTAAAAGAAACTGCTCCCACCATTTACTTTAGCGATAAGCATTTTATTGTTCCGCGTGTAAATGAAGAGGGATATATAAATGAATTATTAAAAATATGTAAATCTGAAATGATAAATCTAATAATTCCGTTAATTGATACAGAATTAACCCTTATGGCTAATAATTCGAAGGTTTTCGAAGGTATTGGTGTAAAAGTATTAGTTTCTAGTATGGAATTAAATAAGATTGCTAATAACAAAAAATACACATATAACTTTTTTGCATCTAATAATATACCAACACCTAGAGTATATAGTGATGAAGAGATTGGAAGAAAAGAATATCAATTTCCACTATTAATTAAACCTTATGATGGCAGTTCTAGTAAAGGTGTAACAAAAATAATGAATGAAAAGGAATTGGAATTTTTTAAGGATTATATACCTAACGCTATGATACAAGAGTACGTTTCAGGAGAAGAATACACTATAGATGTCATGGTAGATTTCTGTGGGAATATAAAAACAATCGTTCCTAGATTGCGTATAGAGACACGAGCAGGTGAGGTAAGTAAAGGTATAACCAAGAAGGATTTTGATATCATCCAAGCAGCAGAAACTGTAATAAAAGCTCTTCCTAATCCTATTGGGTGTATTACTTTACAATGTTTTAAAAAGGAGGATGGACAAATTACGTTTATTGAAATAAACCCTCGTTTTGGAGGAGGAATACCACTATCAATAGAAGCAGGAGCGAATTTTCCACTTTGGACAATTAAAATGTGTCAGGGGGAAGTCTTTATAGATAAGGACTTTAATTGGAGAGAAAATTTAACAATGCTTAGATATGATGAAGCGGTTTTTATGGAGAGTATTTAAGATGATGATTAAAGCAATTGTTTTTGATATGGATGATACTTTATATAAAGAGAAAGATTATGTTGTAAGTGGTTTTAAAGCAGTGGATGATTGGATTAAAGAGAAGTATAAGAAAACCGGATTTTATAATATTGCAATTCAATTATTCGATTCGGGGGAAAGAAGGTTCGTGTTTAATGAAACACTAGAAAAGTTAAACATTCCTTACGATGAAAAATTGATTAGTAATTTGATAGAACAGTATAGGTTTCATAAACCAGATATTCAATTGTTGGATGAAGCGGATTGGGTACTAAATAATTTAGTTAATACCGTTAAAATAGGACTTATTTCAGACGGATATTTAGTTGCCCAAGAAAAGAAAATTAATGCATTAAAGTTAAAAGAGAGATTTCATTCGATAATTCTCACTGATGAGCTGGGAAAAGAATATTGGAAGCCGAGCCAAATTCCTTATGAAAAAATAAGTAAGGAACTACAGGTGCCTCATCAGCAATGTGTCTATATAGGAGATAATTTAAGTAAGGATTTTATAACAGCCAAGAAATTGAAATGGTTAACGATCCATATTAATAGAGAAGGTGGAATTCACCATAATCTTATAGTTGAGCAAGCTTATAAAGCACATTATACAATTGATAATTTAAGGAGATTATCTGATATATCTGTATTAGAGCATATGTTTTTAGATACATAGTATTTAAATATGTATAAAGGATGTGTTTACATGCACACAGTTCAGCATAAAAAGCGAATTTACCTTTCCTCACCGCACATGAGTGGAAATGAACAAAAATATATTCAAAATGCATTTGATACAAACTGGATTGCCCCTCTTGGCCCAAATGTTGATGGATTTGAAAGAGAACTTGCATCTTTTGTAGGAGTGAAAGGTGGGGCTGCAGTTAGTTCAGGTACGGCTGCTATTCATTTAGCTTTGCGATTATTAGATGTCCAAAAGGGAGATACAGTGTTTTGTTCAAGTTTTACTTTTGTAGCGAGTGCGAATCCGATTGTTTATTTGGGAGCTGAACCAGTATTTATTGACTCAGAACCGGAAACATGGAATATGTCACCGAATGCATTGGCACATGCATTGTATGAAGCTAATAAAGTGGGGAAATTACCAAAGGCTATCATTCTTGTTCATTTATATGGTCAGAGTGCTAAACTAGATGAAATTCTTTCACTTTGTAATCAATATAATGTTCCTATAGTTGAGGATGCAGCAGAATCTCTTGGATCTACATATAAAGGAAAAGCAAGCGGTACATTTGGGAGGTTTGGGGTTTATTCATTTAACGGAAATAAAATCATTACAACTTCAGGTGGTGGAATGCTAGTTTCTAATGATGTAGAAGCATTAGAAAGAGCGAGGTTTTTAGCGACACAAGCAAAGGATCCAGCTCCACATTATGAGCATAGTGAGATAGGTTACAATTATAGAATGAGTAATATATTAGCTGGTGTTGGGAGAGGGCAATTAGAAGTGTTAGAAGATAGAGTGAGGACTAGAAGGTGTATATATAAACGGTATTATGAAGCACTATCTCACATGCCAGGATTTTATTTTATGCCTGAATTAGAAAATACTCGCTCTAATCGTTGGCTTACTACATTGACAATTGATGAAAAGGAATCCGGGATCTCTATTGGGAAATTGTTGAGAACTTTAGCAGAAGAGAATATTGAAGCGCGTCCTATGTGGAAGCCACTTCATATGCAGTCGCTCTTTAAAGAGAAGAAGTATTATCCGCATAGCAAAAATGAAGATGTGTCGCAGTACCTATTTCAAAGTGGGATTTGTTTGCCTTCAGGATCTAATATGTTAGCTGAAGATCAACAAAGGGTAATTCAAGGTATTTTAAAAGCTGTAGAATGGAAGAATTAAAAGTAAGTAAAAGTGGAATTAGATTTGTATACGTACCACCATTTGTTCTTTATAATGAATTTTTAAGGGGTGTGTTTGGGGACATTCAGTTTCAATTGACATAAAAAAGGGATAATTATAGGCTTTTAATATCTATATCTTAGTCTGAAAGTAAATTTAAGCATGTAATTGAGAAAGTAATAAAACAAATAATTTCGTTCGTTAAAAAGAATGATAAAGAGGTATGTTTAACGAATTTAATATGTAAATAGTATTTGTAGTAACTTTTCATATATTAGGAGGAAGAAATGAGCGCTATAGCTGGCATTATCCACTTTACTAATGAGCCTGTATCAATTGAGCACGGAAGAGAAGTAATGAGTCGTTTATACAAATATCCTGCCGATGATATTCAAATATGGCACAAAGAAAATGCTTTTCTAGGATGTCATGCACAATGGATTACACCAGAGTCAGTTGGTGAACAATTACCCTTTTATAATTATGAAAAGCAACTGGCAATTACAGCAGATGCTATTATTGATAATCGTGATGAGTTATTTGAAAAACTACAAGTGGATTATTCGGATAGAAAAAACATGACAGATAGCGAGTTAATTTTACTCTCTTATCAGAAATGGGGGGAAGCGGCTCCAAAATATTTGGTAGGCGATTTTGCCTTTATGATTTGGGATGAGAAAAAACAAACTCTTTTTGGTGCCAGAGATTTTTCAGGAAGTCGGACACTTTATTTTTATCGTGGTGAGGAAAAATTTACTTTTTGTACTATTATAAATCCGTTATTTTCTCTACCATATGTTGAGAAGAAATTGAATAAGCAGTGGATTGCTGAATTTCTAGCTATACCTGTAAATTTCGAATCGGTAGATCCACAGTTAACAGTTTACAAATATATAGAACAAGTGCCTCCATCACACACTATTTTGGTAAAGGAAGGCGAAGTGAAGTTTTCGCGATACTATACACCAACTGTTGGGGAAATGCTTAATTTAAAATCAAATGAAGAGTATGAAGAGGCGTTTCGAGAGGTGTATCAAAGTGCAGTGAAGGCACGTTTACGAACACATCACCAAGTAGGAGCTCATTTGAGCGGAGGGCTAGACTCAGGTTCTGTCGTTAGTTTTGCTGCAAGTGATTTACGGGCTGAAAATAAAAAATTACATACGTACAGTTATGTTCCAGTAGAAGGATTTGAAGATTGGACACACAAAGGTAGAATAGCTGACGAAAGACCATTTATTCAATCGACTGTCGAGCATGTAGGGAATATACAGGATTATTATTTAGAATTGCCGGAGAGAAGCCCACTATCGGAAATTGATGATTGGCTGGAAACAATGGAGATGCCATATAAATTTTTTGAGAATACTTTTTGGTTGAGTGGAGTTTATGAAAAAGCATCTCAGAATGGAATAGGAGTACTTCTTAGTGGTCAAAGAGGTAATTGGACAGTATCGTGGGGACCTATTTTAGATTACCAGGCAATGTTATTGAAAAAGCTACATTGGATTCGTTTTTATCGTGAACTACATTTATATAGTAGAAATATAGGAGTGAAAAAATCACGTGTTTTTGAAGTGGTAAGACGAAAGGCATTTCCATTTTTGCATCAGTTACTTTTTTCAGGGAAACAAGATGCAAATTCCGCAATAATTAATCCGGAATTTGCAAGGGAAATGAATGTTTTTGACAGACTCAGAGAACAAGACATCGATATAACAGGCACCTCTATCTCTAATGCATATGACATGAAAAGAGAACAGTTTGAAAAACCATATTATTGGAGCATAAATGGAACGTATGAAACGAAATTATCATTACGTTATGCTTTATGGGATCGTGATCCCACAAATGACTTACGATTGATTCAATTTTGTTTGTCAGTTCCAGAAGAACAGTATGTTCAAAATGGTTTGGATCGAGCCCTGATCCGGAGAGCCACAAAGAATTTCCTTCCTGATAAAGTACGATTGAATCAACGGGTTCGAGGTATTCAAGGTGCAGATGGTGTTTACCGCATGGCTCCTTTTTGGAATGAATTTATTGAGGAAGTTGAAGAACTTAGTGTAGATCCAGTAATTTCTGAATTTCTAAATGTCGAGGTAATTAAGAAAGCTATCTCAAAAATTTGTAAAGAACCTCTACCAGAATATGCATTTGATTTAGATTTTAGAATTTTAATGCGTAGCTTAATCTTCTATCGATTTATAAAAAAAGCAATGTGAAAGGAGGTGATACGTATGAAAAAGGAATGGAAACAACCTGTATTAGAAGTACTTAATATTAATATGACTATGGCGGGGCCTGGGCATAAATATCCAGATGCTGTTCAACCTGACCCAGATGATCCAGTGAAGTACAGTTAAGTCATTGGAAAAATAAAGCTCTTATATAGCTTTATTATATAAGAGCTTTCAAAAAATTGACAATGTGGGGGGATAGGATGTTTGATTCTATGGGGAATGTGTTATATCAAGCCTTCGGGTTAAAAATAGTAAGTGAAATCCCATTACCTGAATTGTCTCAGCTGAATGAAAAAAAAGAGATGGCGGATGTTCAAGTTGAAATAACTGATTTGTCAGCACAGTGGGGTGAATATAGCGCAGAAAAGCAAAAAACGATAGTAGTGGAGGATGATATAGTTATGTTTCATGTTCCTCAAACTGCAATATTCGCTATACAATCAGGTGAGAAAATCACCTTTTCACCTATGGCAAATGCAGAAGAAGATAAAATTCGACTATATATTTTGGGAACTTGTATGGGGGCGCTTTTAATGCAACGTAAAATACTCCCATTGCATGGGAGTGTAATTGCTATAGATGGGAAAGCATATGCATTAATTGGTGATTCAGGAGCTGGAAAATCAACGTTAGCCTCGGCTTTTTTGAATAAAGGATATAAGCTTTTAAGTGATGATGTAGTTGCTGTGTCTCTTTTGAATAAAAATACTGCAATAGTTCATCCTTCTTACGCACAACAAAAATTATGGCAAGAGAGCATAAATGAGTTAGGAATGGAAGTAGCGCAATTTAGCCCTTTATTTGAAAGGGAAACGAAGTATGCTGTTCCTGTGAATTCTCAATTCTTTCCTGATCCATTACCTCTTGCTGGTGTTATTGAATTAGTAAAAACGCAGGGAGAAGATATCGAGATGACCCGTATAGAAGGGCTCGCACGCTTGTATAAATTATACCGCCATACTTTTAGGAATTCTTTGATTTCTAAATTAGGATTGATGGAATGGCATTTTGAAACTTCATCTAATATTGCAAGTGGAATGGAAATATTTCAAGTAAGCCGCCCGGCTTCAAGATTTACAGCTCATGAGCTTGTGGAAGTTATTTTAAATACTATACAGAAAGGGAGTATGGTTGATGGTTGTCCACTCGAGAAAAATATCATTAGAACATAACGTTGTCCAAAGTAAGGGTAATATAGTAAGCGATATGGATGGAGAAAAAGTTATGTTAAATGTCCAGAAAGGAAATTACTATAACTTAGGTGAAATAGGCGGAGAAATATGGGAGCTTATTGAAAAGCCAATAATAATTAATCAGCTTGTTACTATGCTAGTATCTAACTATGATATTGAACGAAAAGATTGTGAAGAGCAAGTTCTTTCCTTTTTAGAGTGTTTGTTTCAAGAAGGGTTAATTCAAATAAAAGATCAGCCTAATAGATAGATTCGTAATTTCAAAAGAACTGTTAGGAAGGGATTAATAAATATTGTGAAAAGGTTAAGGATGTTTTTATCACTAAACATGAAAACAAAGCTCTTATTTTTAGAGGCTTTTATTTTTTTAGGATGGGCACGTGTACTAAAAAATATTACATTTTCCAAAGTTGCACCTTCTTTAGGGGATTACATGAGTGAAACCTCAAGTACTCATATTCAACCGCACGGAGATACGCTAAAAAAGGTGTCCGAAGCAATTTCTATTATGAGTCGTTATACTTTTTGGGAAAGTCAATGTCTCGTTAAAGCTATAGCTGGGATGAAAATGCTCGAAAAACGTCACATTGAGAGTACTCTTTATTTAGGAACTGCTAAGGATAGTCATGGTGAATTAATTGCGCATGCATGGTTACGGAGCGGTTCTTTTTATGTTACTGGATCAGAAGGAATGGAGAAATTTACTGTCGTTGGATCATTTGCAAAGAGGTTAAGTGAGGACACTATTAAAGGAGAATAAAATGGAGAAAGATTTTGGTCTTAATGTAGAGTTCATGTCTAAGGAATTGAAACTTCTTTTTACAATTTTGAAGTTACAAGATGACGAAACACTGCAAACTTATAGTAGTGAATGGTTCACAGATATTGATTGGGAGGTTTTTCTTGAGCAAGCCATGCATCATCGTGTTTATCCGGTGATTTATCAAAAACTTAAACAGGTAGATGAGGAACGAATTCCTTCACATGTTGTACAAACTTTAAATAGAAAATATAGAAATAATACATTTCAAATGCTTTATTTAAGTGCTGAAATGGAACGAATAAATAAATTTTTTAATGAAAATGAGATTCGTACGATGTTTCTAAAAGGACCTGTACTATCTCAGGACTTATATGGAGATATTTCTTTACGAACATCTTGTGATTTGGACGTTCTCATTCCTGTTCAAAAATTAGAAAAAGTAGAAAAACTACTTTTAGAGCAAGGATATGTGAAAGATGATTATATTCAAACGATATTAAGTGATTGGAAATGGAGGCATCACCATATAACATTTTTCCATCCAACAAGGCGGATCAAACTTGAAATTCATTGGAGGTTAAATCCTGGACCGGGTAAGGAACCTGGGTTTGAAGAGCTTTGGAAGCGAAAGAGAAAAAGTGCACTTACAAGTAATTCGGTATATATGTTAGGAAAGGAAGATTTATTTTTATTTCTTGTCTCTCATGGTGCTAGACATGGTTGGTCTAGATTGCGCTGGTTAGTGGATATAAAAAAAATTGTCAATCAAGATCTTAACTGGAGTGAGATTAACAAATTAATGAGAAAATATCAAATGTTTCATTTAGGAGGACAAGCATTAATTTTGGCATCTCAAATGTTAGGTGCACGATTAGATAAGAGGATGATGGAATTAGTAGCGAAAAAACGTTCAAAGCAGTTAGCTCAAGAAGCGCTGTTTTATTTCAAGCAAATGATAAACTTGCATACCGATCCTGTTCCTGAAGAAGTACTTGCTTATCATAGTAGGCATTTATTTTCACTGATGTCTAATCAGCAAAAAATTTTATTTATTATGAGCCAACTCTATCCTTATCCGATTGATGCAAAAACATTGCCGTTACCTAAATTCCTTCATTTTTTATATTTTCCTTTACGTCCGTTTCTATGTCTTTGGAGGAAAACAAAGAAGCTTGCTTTGTCATAGGGGGAACATCGATGAATCATATTATATATTTTATGAAGAAATTATATTCTTCTGCAGGGAAAATTCTGTATGTGAATTTGTTTGGTATGGTTTTAATAAGTTTACTTGAAGGGATAGGTATTATTTTATTAATTCCTATGATAAGTATGGCTGGAATAATTAATATAGGTGAGGAGACTGCTTTTATTGCACCTGTTTATAGATTTTTGCAGGATTTCCCTAAAACAACAAGCCTAATTTCTATTTTAGGTATATATATACTAATAGTGTTAGGGCAAAATCTATTACAACGAAACATAACGCTAAGGGATGCGAGAACGCAACAAGCTTTTGTACGAGAATTAAGAATAGAAACATATAGTATGATTCTAAAAGCGAAGTGGAGTTTTTTTTTAGAGAAAAGGAAAACAAATCTAATAAATATATTAACTACAGAATTAGCTCGCGTAAGTTATGGGGTTAATTTAATTTTACAATTGTTAGCTGTTATTCTGTTTACATTCATACAGGTGGGGCTTGCGTTTTTATTATCTCCCCAAATAACTATATTTGTTTTGGTCTTTGGCTTATTATTCTTAGTAGCTTCTCGTGCTTTTATAAAAAAAGCACGAATACTAGGCGGTAAGACCTCGAAATTAGCACAAGACTATCTTTCTGGTATAACAGATCATTTTAATGGAATTAAAGATATAAAGAGTAATACTTTGGAAGCATCACGTTTAGATTGGTTACAATCTATAACAGAAAAGATGAGTAATGAACAAATGGAGTATATGAGAATAAGGTCGAACTCTCAATTGTTTTATAAAGTTTCAATGGCTATTTTAATTGCATTTTTTATATTATTATCAGTAAGTATATTTAAAGCTCAACCCACCCAATTACTATTAATCATACTCATCTTTTCGAGACTATGGCCACGATTTATGACAATTCAGTCAAATTTAGAACAGCTTGCTGCAAGCATTCCTGCTTTTAAGTCATTATGGGACTTACAAGGGGAATGTAATGAAGCAATTGAAATGCAGGATATACATCAGCAAAAACATATAAAGCCGATTTGTATAGAGCAGGGTATTGAATGTAAGGGTATTTATTTTCGATATAATAAGAAGGAGCATTTGTATGCACTTCAAAATATTAATGTGAAAATACCAATCAATAGTATGACGGCTATTGTGGGACATTCGGGAGCTGGGAAGAGCACATTAATCGATGTTTTAATGGGATTGATTCAGCCAGAGAAAGGTCAAGTATTAATAGATGGAACTCCTCTTACAAGTGAAAATTTATTGTCATTGAGACGGGCTATTAGTTATGTGCCACAAGATCCTTTTTTATTTAATGCAAGCATAAGAGAAAATTTATTGATGATTGAGCCGAATGCGAGTGAAGAACAAATTTGGACTGCATTAGATTTTGCGGCGGCAGCTGAATTTGTACGAATGCTTCCAAAAGGGCTTGATACTCTCATTGGAGATCGTGGAGTGAGACTTTCAGGTGGTGAACGTCAACGACTTGTACTAGCTCGAGCTATTTTAAGACAACCATCCATTTTAGTATTAGATGAAGCTACGAGTGCATTAGATACTGAAAATGAAGTAAAAATTCAATCAGCAATAGAAAGGTTGAAAGGAACGATGACTATTGTTGTTATTGCGCATCGGTTATCTACGATCCGCAATGCAGATCAAGTTATTGTTTTAGGAAAAGGTGAGATTGTTCAAAAAGGTGAATTTAATCAATTGGCTAAAGAGAGAAAAGGTGTATTTCGAAATTTATTAGGGTCACAAATGGAAGTGGGTTCATAGAGGAGAAAGATTGAATGAAATCTTGTATTATTGTAATTCGAGTTGAATGATAGCCCGGATAATGGTCAGTTACAAAAGGTCTTATTCGGGCTTTTATATTTGTGTTTTCTAAATTTAGGGAATAAATATAATTCAGTACCTTGCAATAAACAATACTAAGTGGTATATTATGGATAAAATAGCTACCGTTTATTGAACAGTACTAAAATGAGAAAGGGGGATTGTCCTTGAACGTTCAGTTTAAAAAAGGTGTGTTAGAACTGTGTGTATTGGCACTTGTAAAACGTAAGGATTGTTATGGATATGAACTTGTTCAGCAAATCTCTAATAAATTTTTAATATCGGAAGGTTCTGTATATCCGTTATTACGTCGTTTAACGAAAGAGGGATATTTTCAAACGTATTTAAAAGAATCCACGGAAGGACCGCCCCGTAAATATTATCAACTAACAGAGCAAGGAGAGATGCAACTTACTTTATTAGTAACAGAGTGGCGTGATTTTGCTAAAGGTGTTCAAGAAATTATTGAAGGGGTGGAATGGGATGAGTAAAGAGCAGTTTCTTAAAGAATTATCAAGTCATCTTAGAAAGTTACCAGAAGAAGAGCGACAAGATATTTTATTTGATTATGAAGAGCACTTTCAGTTTGGGATGGAAGAGGGGAAAACTGAATCAGAAATAATAAAGGGACTTGGCTCTCCGAAAGTAATTGCGAAAGACTTACTTGCGATGTATCGATTTGATGAAATGAAAAAAGATCCGTCGACTTCAAATGTGACAAGAGCTGTCATGGCAGCGGTTGGACTTAGTTTGTTTAATTTTATTATTGTGTTAGGCCCGTTAGTTGCAATTATAGCTTTTATATTTTCCTTTTGGGTCGGTGGGATTGCTAGTGTAGTGACACCATTTTTCGTTATTGTAAAAGTATTTATGGGCACTTTTATATGGTTGGATCTTTTCGTTAGTATAACGTTTGTCGGAGTAGGTTTGTTGTTATGTATTGTAGCTTATTATAGTACGAAGTGGTTTAAAAGATTATGTGTACGCTATGTAGTCTGGAACTTCAAAATGATAAAAGGGGAGTAGATGATGAAAAAGATATTATTAGTAGCTATCGCTTGTATCATTATTGGAGTAATAGGGATTTCACAAACATATGAAAAAGCAGTACAAACTGCAGAGAAAGGAGATAAAGAGGACGTAATTAAAAACGAAACGCTAAAAAATGTAGAAGTTAAGTTAGATGCTGGAGATATTGTTGTCCAAAAATCTCCTGATTCCTCTTTTTATGTAAAGCAAAAAGGAGACGTAAGTAAACAGGAGATTCGTATTGCTGAAGATGGTGATACATTAAAAATCATAGGGGAAATAGAAAAAGGTGTTTCATTTGATTTTTCATTTTACAATTTCGGATTTCAAACGCCTACATTGACTATATTAGTACCTGAACGTTCTTATCAAGAGATAAAAGTAAATTCATCCGCTGGACAAATAGAAATAAGTAATGTGAAAAGTGACCGCGTAAGTGTTGAAACACTCGCCGGAGAAGTGGATTTGAAACATGTAACAGCAAAGAGTGTGGAGGGGTCTACAAAAGCTGGTGAGGTGAATTTTAAAAAAGTCATAGGGAAAGTAACAGCAAAAACGGCTAGTGGGGATATAGATATTATTGATCATGATTCTAAATATGATTTAGAGGTAAGTTCAACTGCTGGAGATGTAGATATTACTTTATTGGAAAAACCACAAGATGCAGTTATAACTGGGCAAACTGCTGCTGGAGACGTGACAATTTTTAATGAAGACAATAAAAATATAACGATTGGTAATGGTAGTAAAAAGATTAGCGGTAAAACCGCTGCTGGAGATGTTACTATTGAAACGCGTTAATAATTAATGAAACGCATTCTTTTGAATGAACGGAAATCTATCAAAATATAAAAAGAAGATAATTACCTATATAAATAAGGGAATTATCTTCTTTTTATTATTTTTAATGTAAATCACGATATACGCCAATTACTTTTCCAATAACTGACACTTGTTTTAAAATAATAGGTTCTAGTGAAGAGTTTTCCGGTTGTAGACGGAAATGATCTTTTTCTTTATAGAAACGTTTAACAGTTGCTTCGTTATCTTCTGTTAAAGCAACTACAATTTCACCGTTGTATGCAGACTGTTGTTGGCGAACAACAACTAAATCACCATCAAAGATACCGGCTTCAATCATGCTATCTCCAGAAATGCGTAACATAAACACTTGATCTGCTCCAGCAACGATACTAGCTGGAAGTGGGAAGTGATCTTCTACACTTTCGACTGCTGTAATCGGTAAACCGGCAGTAACTTTTCCGATGATTGGAACTTGAATAACAGATTGTGTTTCCGTTCGGTTGTCACCTAAAATTTCAATTGCGCGTGGTTTTGTTGGATCGCGTCGAATATATCCCTTTTCTTCTAGTCGTGATAAATGTCCGTGCACTGTAGAACTAGAAGCAAGGCCGACTGCTTGACCGATTTCACGTACGGAAGGTGGATATCCTTTTTCTTGTACTTTTAGCTTAATAAAGTCGAGAATGTCTTGCTGGCGTTTCGTTAACTTTTCCATGTTTTCTAACACCTCGTTTTCTTTCATTTTTCTTATTATTAAGTATAACATGCGAAAAAACATTCTACAAACATAAGTTCGAACGAAAGGCAAATTTATGATACACTATAAGGAAAATATAGTGAGAAAGAAGGGTTCAAAATGAATGCAATTATTTATGCACGTGTGAGCACAACAAAAGAAGAACAGGAAACATCATTATTGCGTCAAAAAGATGAATTATTGCATTTAGCTGAGCGCTATCAAATGGATGTTACAAAGGTAATTGAGGAGCAGGCTAGCGGTTATACAATTGAACGTGATGGCATATTAGAAGTGCTAGATACAATTCGAGATGAACAAGTTGATGTACTACTTATACAAGATGAAACGCGTCTTGGTAGAGGAAATGCAAAGATTGCATTAATGCATTGTTTACATAAAGAGGGGATAAAAGTTTATACACACACACATAGTGGTGAATTACAGCTTTCAGATTCTGATTCGATGGTGCTAAATATAATTGGGATCGTTGAAGAGTATCAAAGAAAGATCCACAATTTAAAAATTAAACGTGGCATGCAAAGAGCAGTGGAGAAAGGATTTCGTCCAGAAAATAATTTGAAAAATCGTCATTTAAGCGTAGGACGTGAGAAAAAAGAAGTGCCAATTGAGGAAATTGTACGTTTGCGCCGGAATGAATTAACTTTTGAAGAAATTGCAGCAACACTTCGTGGTTTTGGTCATGATGTTTCAAAAGCAACTGTACATCGAAGGTATGTAGAATATACAAAGCAATTGCTTGATAAAGAGGACTAACTATTGTATGATAATAATCAGTTTTGAGTAGAAGGGGGATTCGAGATGCCAAGTCAAGAACTCATTGAACGCATTAACTTCTTAGCGAAAAAAGCAAAAGCTGAAGGCTTAACTGAAGAAGAACAACGTGAGCGCCAATCGCTTCGTGAACAATATTTAAAAGGATTTCGTCAAAATATGTTAAACGAATTAAAAGGAATTAAAGTCGTTAACGAAGAAGGCACGGACGTTACACCGGCGAAATTAAAAGCTTTAAAAAAGCAGGATAATGCAAAATTAAATTAAAAGATGGGCATAGCCCATCTTTTTTTATTTGTTAAAATTGTTATTTAATAACTTTCCAGTTTTCATTTTTCGTTGCTTCTATCCTTTTATGCTTCAATATATAGTTAGCGATAAGTTCAGACATATCTGTTGGTATGTCTTTTACTACTGGTTTATTTTGAAACATAAAGAAGTTCCCGCCACCGCTTGCACGATAATTATTCATAACAACGTCATATTCTTCATTCATATTAAGAGGAGCGCCTTTATACTGCAAAGACTCTACTCTCTCTCCAATTGGTTTTGAAATGTTTAATACATACGAAATCCCTTCCCACATATCGTAATTATAGTGTTGTGGTTTTGGTTCTATATAGGTAGGGTTTACGATGATGGTTCCATCTGCTTTTAATGTGAAATAAGAAGCAGAGAGTTCGAGAGCATTTTTTATATCCGCTCCGGTTATTCTAATTACTTTTAATGTATTTGGATAAATATAATTAGAAACGATGTCACGCATTGTTACATGTTTAGGGAAACCTGGAGATGTATTATGAAACAAACTTGTACAAGAAATTGAAACATTAGCTATATCCATCTGTATTTTATTTATGAATTCAATAAAAGGATGGTCTTGCAAACGTGTTTGCATAGCATCGGAAATTTGCATATCCCCATAAATTATTCCAATAGGTTTATCAAGCCAATTTTGTGTTTTCTCTTCATAATTGGCAACCAAGGAAAGAACATCTTGGTCTGCCGCAATTCCTTGTACGGGCAATAACTCTGAATAACTCTCTTTTTTCACCCATTTTTGTTCTGCTTTTTCGAATGTTACTGTTACTTTTCCAACTGAGTGTCCATTGCATCCGGTCTGTAAAATTGTTACACCATTAATCACGGTGTGAGCGATTTCTCGGTGTTGGTGGCCTGTTAGTAAAATATCTATGCCTTCAATTTCATGGCACATTGCATATCCTTGGTTTTCACCTGTTAAAACTTCAGTCGGTACTCCGGTTTGTAAATCACGTTCAAATCCCCCGTGATAGGCTACGACTAGTAAATCTGGTTTTTCATGTTTACGGATGTAAGAAACCCATTTTTTTGTTGTTTCAAATGCATCTTCAAATTGTAAATCTTTAATATGATGTGCTTGTTCCCAATGGGGGATGTAATGCGTTGTCACCCCTAAAATAGCAATTTTTATGTTTGATTCAATATGTTTTATTATATATGGTTTTCCGAAATAAGGTTCTTTTCTGTTTTTATCTAAAATGTTTGCTGATAGATAAGGGGAATTTGCAGTAGCCACAGCATTATTTAATATATCCATTCCGTAATTAAATTCATGATTTCCGATAATTGCAATGTCATACTCTAAGTAGTTGGCTAATAAGGACATTGGGTTTTCCATATCTTTTTCGTATGTAGCGTAATGATAAGTAAATGGTGTTCCTTGAATGAAGTCCCCGTTATCAATCAGAAGAACGTTTGCATTTTGAGAACGTTCTTTTTTTATGAGAGTAGAAATTTTAGCTAAACCAATTTCTGCTTTGGAGTTATCTTGGTAGTGAATTGGATACACAGTACCATGTACATCGCTTGTTAATAAAATATTTAAAGTTACAATTTGATTTTGATTCAACGCCATTCACCTTTTCTATAGTTATCTTTCAATTAATCATATCAAATATATGAAAAGAATTTTAATGTGAATGTATAGAATGTGTAAAGATTCTGTAAATAAGCAATTATTTGTAAAAATATGTGATATATTTCTTCATGTTTATGGAAGGTTATTTTATAACAACGAAAAATGGAGGCATTAACATGTTGAAAAAAGTTTTTGCAATGAGCACAACAGTTGTACTAGCAGCGGGATTATTAAGTGGATGTGGAACGAAGGAATCAAGTGCAAGTAAAAATGAAGATACGAAAAAAGGTTATGTACCGAAGACACTAAATGTTCAATTTGTTCCTTCTCAAAATGCAGATACGTTAGAGGCGAAGGCAAAACCATTGGAAAAGCTATTAAGTGATAAATTAAACATTCCGGTAAAAGTTAGTATTTCAACGAATTACAATACAATTGTAGAAGCGATGGCATCTAAGCAAGTAGATGTAGGCTTTTTACCTCCAACAGCGTATGTGTTAGCGCATGAGAAAAAGGCTGCAAACGTAATTTTACAGGCGCAACGTTTTGGGGTAGATGATGAAACTGGAGCTCCCACAAAGGATTTAGTAGATGTTTATAAATCAGAGTTTGTTGTTAAGAAAGATTCTAATATTAATAGTGTAAAAGATTTAAAAGGTAAAAAAATTGGCTATCAAGATGTAACATCATCAGCGGGTTATGTATGGCCTGCGGCTGTATTGTTAAAAGAGGGAATCGATCCGTTGAAAGATGTGAAACCTGTTACATTAAAAGGTCATGATCAGTCACTTATTGCTCTTTTAAATGGTGATGTAGATGCAGCTGTTGTATTCCAAGATGCTCGTAATATTGTAAAAAAAGATTATCCGAATATATTCGATCAAACGAAAATAGTAAAATTTACGGAGAAAATTCCAAACGATACGATTTCTGTACGTTCTGATTTAGATGCAGAGTGGAGCAAGAAATTACAGGATGCTTTCATTGAAATAGGAAAGAATGAGGAAGGGCACAAAATCATTAAAGAAGTATACTCACATGAAGGATACGTTAAATCTGATGATAGTAAATTTGATATCGTTCGTGAATATGGAAAGAAAGTGAAAACGCAATAATACATATGGAAATGGCGACTAACTGGAAAGTGTGTGATTTCAGTTAGTTTGCCGTTTTTCAGTTATTGATAATACATAGAAGGTAGGTAAGATGTGTGATAGAGTTTCGAAATGTTTCCAAAGTGTATCCGAATGGTACAAAAGGATTGAATAATATAAACTTGAAAATTCAAAAAGGTGAGTTTGTTGTAATGGTCGGGCTATCCGGTGCTGGAAAATCAACACTTCTTAGATCGGTAAATCGCCTTCATGAAATCACAGAAGGAGAAATCATTATTGAAGGGGAGTCTATTACTGCTGCAAAAGGAAAAGGATTACGACGCATGCGCCGAGATATTGGTATGATTTTTCAAAGCTTTAACCTTGTGAAGCGATCAACGGTACTGAAGAATGTATTAGCTGGGCGGGTTGGATATCATTCTACATTGCGTACAACGTTAGGTCTGTTTCCGAAAGAGGATGTGGAGCTTGCATTCCAGGCGCTGAATAGAGTGAATATCTCAGAAAAAGCATATGCACGAGCTGATGAATTATCAGGGGGACAACAGCAACGTGTATCAATTGCTAGAGCATTGGCACAAGAAGCGAAAATCATATTGGCAGATGAGCCTGTTGCTTCGTTAGATCCTCTGACAACAAAGCAAGTAATGGATGATTTGAAGAAAATTAATGAAGATTTTGGAATTACGACAATTGTAAACTTACATTCTATTGATTTAGCGAGGCAATATGCTACTCGTATTATTGGATTACATGCTGGTGAAATTGTTTTTGATGGATTAGTAGAAGAGGCAACGGATGAAAAATTCGCTGAAATTTATGGGGACGTAGCTCAGAAAAGCGCATTATTAGAGGTGGCAGCTAAATGAATGAAGTGACGATATATTCGAAATCGATACCGAAGCCGCCGAGTAAATTGAAACATATGTTAACGGTTATTTTAGTTATTTTACTGTTGTGGGGTAGTAGTGTACAGGTCGACGCATCATTTTCAAAACTAGTAGTTGGTTTTCCGAATATGATGGATTTATTGAAGGAAATGGTGCCACCAGATTGGAGTTATTTTCAAATTATTACAACAGCAATGTTAGATACAATACGTATGGCGATTATTGGAACGACTTTAGGGGCGATTTTAGCCATTCCACTTGCACTATTTGCGGCAAGTAACGTATTTACTAGTGTATTTTTGTACAGTCCAGCTCGATTGATTTTAAATTTTATACGAACAATACCAGATTTATTATTAGCGGCTATTTTTGTAGCGATTTTTGGAATAGGACCACTTCCAGGTATTTTGGCTCTTACTTGTTTCTCCGTTGGACTCGTAGCGAAATTATTGTATGAGTCAATTGAATCAATTGATCCAGGTCCATTAGAAGCGATGACAGCTGTAGGAGCGAATAAGGTGCAATGGATAGTTTATGGGGTCATTCCGCAAGTGAAAGCGCACTTCGTCTCCTATGTACTTTATACATTTGAGGTGAATGTACGTGCAGCAGCTGTTCTAGGTTTAGTAGGAGCAGGTGGGATTGGATTATATTATGATCGTACACTTGGATTTTTACAATATCAACAAACTGCTTCTATTATTATTTATACCCTTGTTGTTGTATTGCTAATTGATTATATAAGTACAGCGTTGCGGGGGAAATTATAATGAGTAAAACGACAATAATCGTACCAAAACCGAAGAAACCGAGTATATATCGCTGGATTATTTTTATAGCACTTACAGTTATATATGTATGGGCCTTTTCAGGAGTCCCGTTAGAGGGAATAAAGAATACGGCGGGAGAAATTACAAAAGCAATTATGACAGGCGTATTGAACCCAGATTGGTCGTATGTATCTTTGCCAGATGGTGAAGATTTATTACACGGTTTAATTGATACGTTGGCAATTGCGATATTAGGTACATTTATTTCTGCTTTTTTATCTGTTCCATTTGCTTTTTGGGCGGCAACGAATATGAGTAGTGGAAAATTAACTTCAGGAACTGGGAAATTTGTACTTAGTTTTGTTCGTACATTTCCTGAATTAGTTATGGCTCTTTTATTTATAAAAGCTGTTGGTCCAGGCTCTTTTGCCGGAGTTCTAGCTTTAGGGTTACACTCTATCGGAATGTTAGGGAAACTATATTCGGAAGGAATTGAAAATATAGATAAGGGACCGACGGAAGCGTTAATAGCAACGGGTGCAAATCGGTTTCAAATACTTTGGTATGCCGTATTACCACAAGTGTTACCGGATTTTCTATCGTATACGTTATACAGGTTTGAAATTAATGTACGATCCGCTGCGATTTTAGGTGTTATTGGAGCAGGTGGTATTGGTACGCCATTAATTTTTGCACTTAGTTCACGTAATTGGTCTCGTGTGGGAATTATTTTATTAGGTATCATTTTAATGGTAATTATAATTGATTTTATTTCAAGTTCTATTCGTAAGCGGATTATTTAATTTGTTTTAAAAGCATCTAATTCAGATGCTTTTTTGTATTTTTAAAGGTTATCAAAAAAGAGATATATCAGAAATTAGTATATTTGTATAAATATACAGATAATTATCTTTATTTTTAAAATAAAAACAATTAAAAAGTATGTCATATTGAATGCCCATACATTCCCTGAATCACTGTATTTTTTATGAAAAATCAAAAAAACATCAACATATTTGTCGATACATGTTGTATAATCTTGCGTGGGAAGCTATCATATAAATGTATAAAACGTTTACTAACATACGCGAAGGGAAGAATAGCATGTCACATTCAATCGAACAACTTTCTATCAACACGATTCGCACATTATCCATTGATGCGATTGAAAAAGCAAACTCTGGTCACCCAGGAATGCCAATGGGTGCAGCACCAATGGCTTATACATTATGGACTCAATTTATGAAACACAATCCAAATAACCCAACGTGGTTTAACCGCGATCGTTTCGTATTATCTGCAGGTCATGGTTCAATGTTACTATACAGCCTACTTCATCTATCTGGTTATGACTTAACAATGGATGATTTAAAGAACTTCCGTCAATGGGGAAGCAAAACTCCAGGACATCCTGAGTACGGTCACACAGCAGGTGTAGACGCAACAACTGGTCCACTTGGACAAGGTATTGCAACTGCTGTTGGTATGGCGATGGCTGAAAGACATTTAGCGGCTAAATACAACCGTGATGCGTATAATGTAGTAGATCATCATACATACGCTATTTGTGGTGATGGAGATTTAATGGAAGGCGTTTCTGCTGAAGCATCTTCATTAGCTGCTCATTTACAATTAGGTCGTCTTGTAGTACTTTACGATTCAAACGATATTTCATTAGATGGCGATTTAAATCGTTCATTCTCTGAAAGTGTAGAAGATCGTTACAAAGCATACGGATGGCAAGTAATCCGTGTTGAGGATGGAAACGATATTGAAGCAATCGCAAAAGCAATTGAAGAAGCGAAAGCTGACGAAAAACGCCCAACGCTAATTGAAGTAAGAACGACAATTGGTTTCGGTTCTCCAAACAAATCAGGAAAATCAGCTTCACATGGTTCTCCACTTGGTGTAGACGAAACAAAATTAACGAAAGAAGCATACGCTTGGACTGCTGAACAAGACTTCCATGTAGCAGAAGAAGTATATGACAACTTCCGTAAAACAGTACAAGATGTTGGTGAAACGACGCAAGCTGCGTGGAACACGATGCTCGGTGAATATGCACAAGCATATCCAGAATTAGCAAACGAACTGCAAGCAGCAATGAACGGTCTTCTTCCAGAAGGTTGGGAACAAAGCTTACCAACTTATGAATTAGGATCAAAAGCAGCAACACGTAATTCTTCAGGTGCTGTAATTAATGCAATTGCAGAGTCTGTACCATCATTCTTTGGTGGATCAGCTGACCTTGCTGGTTCTAACAAAACATATATGAATAACGAAAAAGACTTCACAAGAGCTGATTACAGCGGTAAAAACATTTGGTACGGTGTTCGTGAGTTTGCGATGGGTGCAGCAATGAACGGTATTGCACTACATGGCGGTTTAAAAACTTACGGTGGTACGTTCTTCGTATTCTCTGACTACTTACGTCCAGCAATTCGCCTTGCAGCATTAATGCAATTGCCTGTAACGTATGTATTCACACATGATAGTATCGCTGTTGGTGAAGATGGTCCAACACATGAGCCGGTTGAACAATTAGCAGCACTTCGTGCAATGCCAAACGTTTCTGTTATTCGTCCAGCAGACGGTAACGAATCAGTTGCAGCTTGGAGACTAGCTCTAGAATCAACAAAAACACCAACTGCATTAGTGTTAACTCGTCAAGATCTTCCAACATTAGAAGGTGCAAAAGACGATACTTATGAAAAAGTAGCAAAAGGTGCATATGTAGTTTCTGCAAGCAAGAAAGAAACTGCTGATGTAATCTTAATTGCAACTGGATCTGAAGTAAGCTTAGCAATCGAAGCGCAAAAAGCTC
Source organism: Bacillus sp. 41-22 (assembly GCF_025809295.1). Taxonomy (NCBI): domain Bacteria; kingdom Bacillati; phylum Bacillota; class Bacilli; order Caryophanales; family Bacillaceae; genus Bacillus; species Bacillus sp. 41-22. The sequence goes on along the minus strand of NZ_CP084035.1, from coordinate 3,484,246 downwards.
TAGCAGCAGACGGCGTTGATGCAGCTGTTGTTAGCATGCCATCTATGGATCGCTTTGAAGCTCAAACTGCTGAGTACAAAGAATCTGTACTACCAAAAGCAGTAACGAAACGTTTCGCAATTGAAATGGGTGCTACAATGGGATGGCACCGTTATGTAGGTCTTGATGGAGATGTACTAGGTATTGACACATTCGGTGCTTCTGCTCCTGGTGAGAAGATTATGGAAGAGTATGGATTTACTGTAGAGAACGTTGTTCGTAAAGTAAAAGAAATGCTTTAATGATTTTAGAAAAATCTCTCCAGCATGGGGAGATTTTTCTATGTAATTGAGTTTTTTCGACAGGAAAAGTTTTTTCTCTCTCCGTAGTCAGACAATCATTGCAAATCTTCTCTTATATAATGTAGGGAAAAGGTTGTCCAGATCGGGAGGGGAAAAATGAAAACGTATGAATTGTATTTAATTCAAGAGGATATTGCGAAAGCTTACTTTGGTCGTGAATATTTGTTTTTTGATTTATTTGCTCGATTTTCAGAATCTGGGTTCCTTTCGGAGAAGAAAGTATTATATAAACAAATGACGTATATTACGATGCCGTTACAAGTAATGAAAATTCATCATAAATTAGAACAAGCTTTGCGTGTTCTTGGTAAATATGAAAGAACAAATCATACTCATACGCTTTATACAGGAGCCGAATACGGAGAAATAATGGTGAAACCACAATATATTCGAATAAATACTTCTGGAAATGTATCCATGGAAACAACTTTCTTTGAGGTGCTTAGAAAGTGTGAGTTAACATTTTTAGCGATGGATTATGAAAATAAAAAGTACGGTTGGTTAAATCCTCTCAAACAAGTACGAACATATGTGTAAAAAATGTCGAATAGTATCTTGTCTTATTGAAAAGGTTTTAGTACACTGTAAGGTAGACAACATGAAGGAGGAAAAGATATGCCAATGTGGTTAGGTATTCTAGTGGGCGTAGTAGCACTAGTAGCAGGCGTGGCGTTAGGATTTTTCATTGCCCGCAAATACATGATGAATTACTTACAAAAAAATCCACCAATTAACGAACAAATGTTAAAAATGATGATGATGCAAATGGGACAAAAACCTTCCCAAAAGAAAATCAATCAAATGATGAGCGCGATGAACAAGCAACAAACGAAATAAGCGCCAAAGGGCACTCTTACCGAGTGCCCTTTTCTTTTGGTTACAAAAGATATTTAAAACTTTTAAAAATTCTGTGTTTTTGGTAAACTGAAAACATCGCTCATTTTAAGGGAGGAGGATAAATATGAAAGTGTTTTTTAATTTAGCTTGGTTTTTTAAGCAAGAAAAACGAGCGTACATAATCGGAATTATTATGTTATTTGGTGTCGCGCTTCTTGAACTTGTAGCGCCAAGAGTACTGGGCATTGTAGTAGATGAAATTAATAATGGAACATTAACGTCTGAAAAATTGTTGAACTGGGTTATTCTATTAGTAGTTGTAGGAATTACGATGTATATATTACGTTACTTATGGCGTATTATGATTTTTGGATCTTCTTTAAAACTAGCTCGTCAACTGCGAAAGAATCTATATGAACATTTTACTAAGATGAGCCCATCCTTTTATCAATCACGTCGCACAGGCGATTTGATGGCACATGCGACAAATGATATTCAGGCGATTCAGCAAACTGCGGGGGCAGGTGTTTTAACACTCGTTGATTCATTAGCTGTTGGAGGATGTGTACTCGTAGCGATGGGATTTACAATTAGTTGGAAGTTAACGTTATTAAGTTTAATTCCGATGCCAATTGTAGCTATTTCTACAAATTATTATGGAACTTTATTGCATAGAAGATTTCATAAGGCACAGCAATCGTTTTCTGAAATCAATGATAAAGTACAAGAAAGTATGAGTGGGATGAAGGTAATTCGCTCACTTGGACAAGAGAAAGAGGATTTACAAGCGTTTCGGAAGAAATCTGAAGATGTCGTACATAAAAATATGCTAGTTGCACGTATTGACTCGTTATTCGATCCAACGATTTCCCTAATTGTCGGATTTTCATTTTTGATCGCAATTTGTTACGGATCATTATTAGTCGTACGAGGTGAATTAACTGTAGGGGAATTAGTAACATTTACAACGTACTTAGGGACACTTGTATGGCCAATGTTAGCGTTTGGATGGCTATTTAATATTATGGAGCGTGGACGTGCTTCGCATGATCGTGTGGAGAAAATACTTTCACAAACTTCAGATGTAGTGAATAGGGACAATGCTATAAATACTATAGCAAGTGGTGATGTTTCGTTTGCTGTTGATTCGTTTTCTTATAAAAAGAATGAACTATTAAACTTAAAAGATATTTACTTTAACTTAAGAAAAGGTGAAACATTAGGAGTTGTAGGGCGTACCGGTGCAGGGAAGACGACGTTATTAAAATGTTTAATTCGAGAGTATGATCATTTTAATGGTGAATTAAAAGTTGGGGAGCGGGATATTCGAGATTTAACACTTCACGGTGTGCGTTCTGCAATTTCATATGTACCGCAAGATCACTTTTTATTTTCAGCGAGTATTGGGGAGAACATTGCTTTTGGAAAGGCCGATGCTACATATAAAGAAATTAGCCGAGCTGCTGATATTGCTTGTATTCATAATGATATATTTCAATTTCCAGAAGGGTATGACACTGTAGTAGGTGAAAGGGGCGTTTCACTATCAGGAGGTCAAAAGCAGAGAATCTCTATTGCGCGTGCATTATTAACAAATGCTGAAATTTTAATATTAGATGATTGTTTATCAGCCGTAGATGCAAAAACAGAAGAAACTATTTTAACTGCATTGAAACGAGAAAGGGCAGAGAAAACGACGATTATTACTGCCCATCGTTTAAGTGCTATTCAGCATGCAAATCTTATTCTTGTTATTGATGAAGGTAGGGTTATGCAGCGAGGGACACATGAGCAATTAATGAAAGAAAATGGTTGGTATAAAGAAATGTACGAAAGCCAGCAGTTAGAGGCATTAGTAGAGAAAGGAGGCGTATGATGGCTGAGAAAAAACGGAGTGATTTAAGAAGGTTGCTTTCTTATATGAGGCCCTATAAAGGGTTATTGGCGGTAGCATTTTTATTTCTAGTTGGTGCAACTGTAACTGAAATGATGGGTCCTTTTTTAATTAAACAATTTCTTGATGAACACTTAGTGCCAGGTAACTTTGAACAATCAGCACTTGTAACCCTATTTGTAGTGTATATTATTGCTCATTTATTAAAAGTATTATTTACTTATTTAGACTTATTGTACTTTCAAAATATCGCTTTTAAGATTGTCCAAGATATGCGAGTTGAAGTGTATGAACATGTTCAAAAATTGTCATTAAGCTTCTTTGATCGTACGCCGATTGGTACGCTCGTATCTCGCATAACGAATGATACAGAAGCGATTAAGGATTTTTATGTTAGTGTACTATCAACATTCGTGAAAAATGTAGTCTTTTTAGTAGGGATTTTAGTAGCGATGTTTTTATTAGATGTAAAATTAGCGCTATTTTCGCTCATATTAATTCCGGTAATGTTTGCAATTATGGTGTTGTATCAACGGAAAAGTGCAGCTTTTTATTTAGAGGTACGTAATCAGCTGAGTATATTAAATGCAAAGTTAAATGAGTCCATTCAAGGTATGAATATTGTTCAGGTGTTCCGGCAAGAAAAGCGGATGAGAAAAGAATTTGAAGAAGTGAACAATAAACATTTTAGTGCTGGACGTCGTACATTGAAATTAGATGCATTACTTTTACGTCCAGCAACAGATCTTGTTCATATTGTAGCAATTGCGGTAGTACTTGGTTTATTCGGAATCGATGCTTTAAAGAGTCCTGTTGAAGTAGGGGTTTTATATGCTTTCGTTAACTATATTCATCGTTTCTTCCAGCCGGTAAATGAGATGATGATGAAACTATCTTTCTTCCAGCAAGCGCTTGTTTCATCATCGCGTGTATTTCATTTAATGGATGATAAAGATTTAGCTCCTGTTCAAATGGGGAGTGAACAGCCACGAGTAGCTAACGGGGAAATTCAGTTTAAAGATGTTACTTTTTCATATGATGGAAAGCGTGACGTTTTAAAAAATGTATCTTTTCACGTAAAGTCAGGGCAAACGGTTGCTTTCGTAGGGCATACTGGTAGCGGAAAGAGTACGATTATGAATTTATTAATGAGATTTTACAATATTAAATCAGGAAATATAGTAATAGACGGAGTAGATTTAGAGAAGTTCGAAGAACAAGAAATTCGAAAGAAAATTGGTCTTGTGCTGCAAGATGCATTTTTATTTGCTGGAAATGTAAAGCAAAATATTCGTATGTATAATGAAGAGATTACGGATGAAGAGATAGAGGAAGCGGCAAAGTTTGTGCAAGCGAATACGTTTATTGAAAAATTACCAGAGCAGTATGATACAGAAGTTGTCGAAAGAGGAGCTGCATTTTCTAGTGGTCAAAGGCAATTAATTGCTTTTGCTAGAACGATAGCAACCAATCCGAAAGTATTAGTGTTAGATGAAGCGACGGCAAATATTGATACAGAAACAGAGGAGGCTATCCAAACGGCATTGCAGCAAATGCGAAAAGGTAGAACAACGATAGCGATTGCGCACAGATTGTCTACAATCCAAGATGCGGATCAAATATTTGTTATGCATGAAGGGGAAATTGTAGAAAGCGGAACACATCAAGAGTTACTTAGTAAACAAGGACTTTACTACAATATGTACTTGCTACAAAATAAAGGGAGTTTGCAACAGGCCTTGTAGAATTACAAGGTCTTTTTTCTATTCTCTCAGATATTAAAATGTAATAAAATTTTCGAAATATGTGAGAGATTTGTCGTGTCCTTTAACTAGAGTTGTACATATTGTATATAGAATAACAAAATTTGATAGGAGCTTTTATATGCAAAATAGATCCAGTTCAAATATTACATTTATTGATGTGTCTCATTGGGAAGGAAACATTAATTGGAATGCTGTGAAGTCATCTGGTATTCCAGCGGCGTATGCAAAAGCGACGGAAGGTGTGAACTATATTGACCCTACTTTCGTTCAAAATGTACAAGCTGCGAGAGATGCGAATGTATTAATTGGTGCATATCATTTTGCGCACCCAGAACAAAATGATGCCATTTCAGAAGCGAAACATTTTGTGAATATATTACAGAGTAATCAGACGGACTTAATCCCTGTTTTAGATTTAGAATCGCCAACGGATACTAGCAATAGTAGTTTAACGGGTGCGACTATATCGAATTGGGCAAGAAGTTTCGTAAATTATGTGAAACAAGCTACTGGGAAAAATGTAATGTTATATACAGGAGTTTGGTATATTAATGAATTTGGAATTAGCGGGTTAAGTGACATTCCACTTTGGATTTCAAAATATTCTAGTATACCGCCTGCTGATGCTGGTGGATGGACAGAGTGGACAGCATGGCAGTACACAGATTCTGGGCAAATTTCAGGTGTAGGAAATTGTGACGTATCAGCAGCTGTTTCATTAGAAGCTTTACAAGGAAATGGAGCAAGTGGTGGAGGGAATGTTTCCACGCCTAATAATGCGACTCCAGTATACGGAGTTGCTGTAATTAATGGAGATAATGTGAATTTACGAAGTGGACCATCTTTACAGTCTAGTGTAATTCGCCAATTGAATCGTGGCGAATCATATGAAGTTTGGGGAGAACAAAATGGATGGCTCTGCTTAGGGACAAATCAGTGGGTATATAATGATTCAAGTTATATTCAGTATAAACATTATGTAGCAACTATTACTGGCGATAATGTGAATCTGCGAGATGCTCCATCATTAAACGGGAATGTTATAAGACAGTTACATCATGGTGAATCATATCGAGTATGGAGTAAGCAAGATGGATGGCTTTGCTTAGGGACAAATCAATGGGTATACTATGATTCAAGTTATATTCAGTATGGTGTACAATAAAGTGAATCTAAGAGGTATCTCGACTGAGGTGCCTTTTATGAAAAATATATAATTTTTACAAAGTATATATTGATAACATAGTATAATGTAATTGATATATGTTTAAAAATAATCGGAAATGAAATAAAGGAGTAATAATATGGAGTATGTGCTAATAGGTGGGATTTTAATATTATTAGCTGTAGTGTTTGTACTGTTTTATAAAAATAAACAGTTAGAATCAGAGAGTCAGCAAGTAGAGTTTGAAAAGAAACAAGCGATTGAAACGTATGAAAATGAGATTGCAGCTACGATTACAGGGCATAAAGAACAACAGGATACTTTAAAGAATATGGAACAGAAAAAATATAATGATTTACAAGTGAATACAGCTAGAGAACTTGAAAATATGCGTATGATGAAAAATCAATTGGCTGTTCAACATAGTAAAGAACGTAGTGAAATGCAAGATAAGCATAGTAGTGAAGTACATATGTTTCAAAATTTAATTGCGGATTTACGAGAATATACCAAAAATGGTGCTGAAGTGAATGCGCATGAAATATTACATTATATGAAGCGAGGTTTCGTTGAGCAAGGAATAATACTAGAAGAAGAGTTTCATATTATACCGAACGTTTTTATGATACGCAATAAATATAGAGATAAACGTGACATAAATGATAATCGAATTCATCACCTTATCTTATGTAAAACTGGTATTTATCTACTTGAGACGAAAGAATGGACAGGGAAATTAATCCATGGCTTAACGAAAGAAAATGCGGGTATATATTCATTTATGATTGAGGAAATTGGTAAGTATCAACATGAAATTGAAAAAGAAGAGACATTTGAATTTATTACGGATGGAACTTCATTAACTTTGCAAGTAAGAAATGAAGGGAATCCAGCGTATAAAGCGAAAATGCTATCTCAAACTTTATATAATTGTTTGGAAGAAATGCAAGTAGATATTGTAAAGGAAAAAGTAAAACCAATTGTATATTTTGAAAATGAGAGTGGAAAAGAAGTTATTGATCTTTCTAATGAAGAATTGCCGAGATTTAAAGATAGAGAGCAAATTGTAACGTTTTTCAGAAATGAAGTTTTAACAAGTAAAGTAATATATACAGCACGAGAACTACAAAAGATTAGAGATATGATTGGCCAGATGAATTATGTTGCGAAGTGAAAAATAAAGTAAAACTTTAATTAGTGGGGGTTTATGGGCAACCCGACTTCTACCCTTTACAGCCGAATTTTGAGGTGGGAGTCTAACTGCCCGCAAATAGCGGGATAAAGTAGGTGTTATTTGGGTGGAGAAAGGTAAAAGCTCTATATTGTGGGGAATGTTGTACATTTATTTTTGTTTGCATATATTAATGTACATTGCGTTTATTTTCGTTATTGATATGGTTCATGTGTCATTGAGTGTAATGAGTATTTTGGTGGTAGTAATGCCTTTTATTTTATTAGTTATTATTCAAAAGTCTATCTTACATGTTTCGGCAAGACGTGATAAAGGTAAGAAACAACTGTTCACTATAATGATGGTAGGTCTCATTCCATTGCTAGTATGCACCGTACAATTAAGTATAAATAAATACACTTCAAATTTTAATCAGGATCGGTGGTTAAATTATGAAGAAAAACGAGTACATATGGTAGATGACCTATTACAGGAGCATAAATTGATAGGGAAATCAAACGAGGAAATTACAAAATTGTTAGGGGCCCCTACGAAAACAAGCAGTTTGGAAACGGGAATTACTACACTATACTATCTTGGGAATGAACGTGGTTTCATTCCTATAGATAGTGAATGTCTTGTTTTGCAATTTGATAAAGATGGTAGAGTTATAGAGTATAAGGTACAACGAGATTGAAATAGTGAGAGGAGAAGCTATATCTTTTATAGCTTCTTTTCTATATTCCAATATAGAAAAAGTAGGCAAATAGTAGTCATTCCTATCTATACGAATGAGATAGAGTTTGTTATATTGTAAAGGGTTATTTAGTTTAGAAGTCTGCTAGATAGCCTTAAATATTTTAGATTAGGGAGGGAAGTTAACACGAATTAAGATATAAACGTGTTAAATAATTAGTATGAAAAAAGAATTTTATAATGTTTTAGCTGCATCAATTGTATTTAGTATGGTAACGATTCCAAGTTTTTCCTATGCAGACACAGTAGAAAAGACCGTAACAATTTCAACAGACGAGCAAGCATTAAAAAGTATTGAAAGCCATATGAAAGATGAAGATGGACGTGGAGAGAGCAAAGGAATAACAAATGAAGTACAAGGAGATTTTTTTGTACATATAATAGGTTCAGCATCTTTATTTGATTCTGCTGAGTTACAAAAAGCGACAGGTGTTCAGCTTTCTAATCAAGTAGTGAAAGCCGAAAAACAAAAAGGAAACGCTTACTATATACAAACAGAATCTGGAGCTGGGTGGATACAAAGTAGTGAAGGAAATGTAGAGGTTAAGGAAGTTTATCACTTGGCAAACGAAAAATTAGTAATTAATGAAGAGACAGCTACATATTCCGCACCATTTAATTCATATAAAGACGAGAAAGTGTTACAACCGCAAACAATTATTGCAATTGGACAAGTTGGAGAGTGGTTCCAAGTCCAAATAGATAATGAGGTGAAATGGATTTATGCACCTTCAGCAAAATTTGAGGGTACAAAAGCATCTCTTATTCAAAGCACAACTCCAACTCGTACGAAACGTGCAGCGGTTATGTATACTGCACCAATAGAAGAGAAAACAACGGATATTTACGGTGTACCATTAAAGGAAATGATTGTACCAACAGGTAATGAAAATATTCGTCCAGGTTATGCGATGAAACCAAAATACATTACAATTCATGAGACAGATAATTATAGTGTTGGAGCAAATGCTAGAAACCATGCACAATATTTATACAGTCAAGCAACAGGAACGACTGATCGTTCAGCATCTTGGCATTTTACAGTAGATGATAAAGAAATTTATCAACATCTACCATTAAATGAAAATGGTTGGCATGCTGGAGATGGATCAGAAGGAACCGGTAACAGAGAATCAATTGCAATTGAAATTGCTGTCAATCAAGATGGTGATTATAATAAAGCTGTGGAAAATGCTCGCAAACTAGCAGCCTATTTAATGGGGGAATTAAATATTCCTTTAGAAAATGTAAAAAAACATCAATTTTGGAGCGGAAAGAATTGTCCGGCCATTATGATAAGGAATAATGCGTGGGAGCCATTTTTACAGGGAACGAAAGCTTATTATGATGCGAATCATAAAGATGATATAACTGGCGGTTGGTATGAAGCAGATATTCGTGAATTAGATAAAAGAGGTATTATGGTTGGAGACGGGAAGGGTTCTTACTGGCCAGAACGTCTTGTAACACGTGGTGAATTTGCGAATTTAGTTTCAAGATCATTGCAATTACCAGAGGGGAAATCGAATTTCAAAGATTTAAGCACAGCTCATCCATCGCTAGTAGATGGTATTAATCGTGCAGCTAGTGCTGGGATTATAAGTGGACGAGGAAATGATATATTTGCTCCGAATGATACGATTAAACGTGATGAAGCTGTCATTATGATTGATCGTGCATTGCAATTCAAAAATATTAAAGGTAATTTAGTTCCATTACCATTTACGGATCAAAATTTAGCGTATGATAAACAGGCGGTTCAACGTGTTTATGGGTTAGGTATCGTAAAAGGGAATGAGAATAATGAGTTTATGCCAAAAGGTTCTGCAACACGTGGGGAATCGGCAGCATTTATTAATAGAATGTTAAAAGTAATAGAGAGTAAATAATGGAAAGGCATTCGCTTTGGCGAGTGCTTTTTTATTTTTCAATATGTTATAGAAAGGTGATGTGAATTTTGACTGGAATAAGGAATGAAAGCGGAGGTGATGCATATATTTAGATGCATTGGGTAGTTTTTTGTAATTTTGTATAAAATGAAAAGGAGGTAGGACGGTGAAATCAATACCGACTGAAGTCCTGAGTAAGGAATTGATGGAAAGAGAAGGGGTTATATCTATTACAGTGATGGAATTTGAAAAGATAGAAGTGGCCGGAGTAGTTGTTTCTGGTCCAGCTGTTATTTTAATTAATCAAGATTAAGTACATATTATCAATAAAGAAAAGTAGTCAGAGCATCCGTTTAGGGTGCTTTTTGTTTGTATAGAAGTGTGTATATGATAGATAATTGGGATATTGGAGGGGAATTATGTGGCAATTATTATAACAATGTTATTAATGGGAGTTTTATTAGGATTTGTCGGAGCAGGGGGAGCAGGATTTATCATCGCGATACTCACTCTAGTATTCCATATCCCTATTCATGTTGCTCTTGCAACATCTTTAACTGCGATGGCATTTACGACATTATCTGGAGTAGTAAGTCATTACCGAGAAGGGAATGTTGTGCTTGTAATAGGCGGAGTTGCTGGGGGATTTGGCGCGATTGGTTCCTTTATTGGTTCAAAGTTTGGTTCGTTAATACCAGCACATCTGTTGCATTGGTTTACAGCTGGTATGTTATTTTTATCGGCAATTTTTATGTTTATTCGGTTGATTATGTTTCAAAAAAGATCACAGTCGTCTTTAAAAGGGCATAAAGAACTTTCGAAAGATAACGTGATTAAATGTATATTCCTCGGATTGGTGACTGGAATTTTAGCAGGTGCATTTGGTATTGGCTCAGCACCTTTTATCCAACTCGGATTAATGGTTCTATTAGGTTTAACAATCCGTCAATCTGTAGGGACGACAATGCTCGTTATATTACCAATCGCAATTGGAGGTGGGTTTGGATATAGTTCGGAAGGGTATTTAGATTATGTATTATTAGTACAAGTTTTAATCGGGACAATGTTAGGAGCATATATAGGAGCTAAGTTTACAAATTATGCACCTCGCATGCTTCTAAGGTTTTCGATGATTATGACACCAATATTAGCTGGATGTATGTTGTTAGTAGATTAAAGAGAATATATAGAAATCTATTAATATATTTTACGAATGAATTATGTAAGTAATTCATATTTCTCATATAAAAGGATTTGCTTTAATATAATGAGTATAAAGTTCGAGTATTCGAAGTATTACTTGAATTATATCCCTATCCCTTTTCTAAAAATGCGAACAAGTTTTGCCCTATTCTATTCAATAGTTTATTGTATAGAAATATATTGTTCGATGACCATTATGGAACGCACATAATGGGTAAATCCCGATCCTTAAAGAGGATGCCCCTAATCTTCATGTGAAAATATGATCGGATAAGAAAGCTGGCCAATTTATGGTCAGCTTTCTTTTTGTTCAATGAGTAAGTCTTCTTTAATTTCTGTTTGCAATAATAAAGTTTTTCCGAAGCGACGTTTACATTCAGCTCGTACTTTTTGAATGGCTAGTAGCTGAGAAGTAGCAGGCACTGTGACAATGGATTGCCGAGGTTTTCGGTTTTCTTCACAAAAAACACATTCCACAACATATTTAGAAATCATAATTTCATCCTTCCGGTTTGAATTTCTAAGAAGGGACTGCTCATGAAGTTGATGTAAACTTTCGGCATCTTTTTACTTATTTCCTCTTTTTTTTCAAAGGGGAAATAAAAAAGAAGGTGAATTTTAGTAGGGGAGGGATGTATATGGAGAGATGGATAGGTACGGCAGCTATTTGTATGAATGAAAGAAATGAAATTTTAATGGTATTGCAAGGAAAAGAAGGGGAAGAAAAAAGGTGGTCTGTCCCAAGTGGAGGACTTGAAAAGGGAGAAACACTAGAAGAATGTTGTATCAGGGAAGTTTGGGAGGAAACAGGCTACAATGTGGAGGTTGTAAATAAAATATACGAAAAAGAAGGTATTACATACGGGATTCCGGTGTATGTTCATTATTACTTTGTTAAAAAAATAGGCGGTAATATGAAAATCCAAGATCCGGATGAGTTAATACATGAGATTGATTGGAAAGGGATACATGAAGTTGGAAAATTATCATTAGCTTTTCCAGAGGATTACGAGCTAATATACCGATATGTAAATAAAAAAGCAAGTGTGTAAATACTTGCTTTTTTAGTGTATCCAAGATAAGAAAAGTGGAACGATAACTAAACTAGCTCCAGCTGTTAAAAGCATTGATAAACTTGCAATTGTACCTTCTACAGGACCGATTTCAAATGCTTTTGATGTTCCGGTCCCATTCGCGCTAGTACCTAGCATTATACCTTTTGCGAGCGCTGTTTTAATACGGCATATGCGTATGAGTGTAGGACCGAATAACGCTCCAGTTAAGGCAGTTAATACAACGAAAACTGCTGTTAATTGTGACATGCCGCCAATCATTTCTGAAATAGCCATTGCAATAGGTGTTGTTACAATGTGCGGTGCTAAACTTTGTTCTATTGTAGAGTCAATTTGAAAAAAATTAGCTAGTAGTGCGGAAGTAATAACAGATAGAAAAGAACCGACAATGACATTAATTAAAATAGCAGTGCCGTGTTTTTTTAATAGATCAAAATGTTTATAGATTGGCCATGCGAAAGCAACTGTTGCAGGTTTTAATAATTCTGTTAGCCAATGACTACCAGATTCGTAGGTTTCGTATGGTGTATCTAATCCAAGTAATAAAGCTATTAAAATGATTGGGCATACAAGAAGGGGAGAAAGCAGACTCCAATTCCAGCGTTGATACATTTTTTTAGATACCCAATATGTGAATAGTGTTAATAGTAAACAAAGAAAGCCGATCATTGTGTTGATCCTTTCCGCTTTAATAGCAATTCTGTTAAAAGTCCTGTTACGAGAGTAACACAAAGTGTACTAATCACGATAATTAAAATGAGATCGATTCCATATTGTGATAATGTATCTTTGTAACGAATGACAGCGACTGCAGAAGGGATGAAAAATAAAATAAGTTCTTTTAATAAAAAGTCTGCACCGTCTTGTATCCATTCTTTTTTCACTATATTAAATTTTAATGAGATTAACAATAAAAAAATACCGATTATACTTCCTGGAACTGGGAGGTGTGCCTGTTTTGCAATCCATTCACCTGTCCAAGCGAAACAAAATAATAATAAAATTTGTCCGCTTAACTTCCACCATTTCATACAGTAACCACCTCTTTGTTTTTTACATAAAAATTGTAAAAAAGAATTAACAATTTCTACTATACGTTCATTCGAAATATTTGTCTAATATATAAATTGTATGTTATTAATATATTAGATGTATTAATCGAAAGTGAAAAGGGTGTCCAAAATGGAATTACGGCATTTGCAATATTTTGTTGTAGTGGCAGAGGAATTACACTTTGGACGAGCAGCTGCTCGTTTACAAATGACACAACCACCGCTTAGTCAACAAATTCAGCAATTAGAAAAAGAAATGGGAGTTATGTTATTTTCAAGAACGAAGAGAAAGGTTGAATTAACAGAAGCAGGAGAAATGTTTTTAAAAGAAGTAAAAAAAGCGTTTGAACAAATTGAAAAAGCAGTGGAAGTTGCACAAAGTGCTCAAAGGGGAGAAGTTGGATCACTTTCAATTGGTTTTGTAGGTGCGGCGATATATGATATTTTACCGTCAATCGTCAGAGAGTATAGAAAGAAATTTCCGAGAGTGTCTGTAGCATTACATGAATTGTCCACACCGGATCAGGTGCATGCACTTCATGATAATCGAATTGATATTGGATTTTTACGTCCGCCAATTCCAACGCAATTACTTGAGTTAGAACCAATTCAAAAACTTTCATGTACGTTATGTTTACCGAAGGCACATCCTCTTGCTGAAAAGGACGAAATACATATCGAAGATTTAAGGGATGAACCGTTCGTATTTATTACGAGACCAGTATGGCCAGCGTTATATGATACAATTTTATCGCTTTGCCGTGATGTAGGTTTTAGTCCGCACATTGTACAAGAAGCAACGGAGTATCAAACTGTTATGGGGCTTGTAGCGGCAGGTATTGGAATTACGGTAATACCTGTATCCGCAAATAAATTGTATAGAACAGAAGTTGTATATAAAGAGTTATGTGATTCTAATTTTGTTGCAGAAATGTCAGTGGCTTATAAAAAAATGAATAACAATCCAGAGTTGTTAGAGTTTTTGAAAATTGCAAGAGAGAAAAAGAGGATTGAAGTGGAAGATGCGAAGGCTGAATAGTTGATGAAGTTACAGGATAGTCATGATAATTAAGTTATATAAAGATTCACCTCGTTAAACAAAAAACGGAAATGTAACTAAAGTGCATTTCCGTTTTTTGTTTTTTATTCAATGCTAAGGAGATCAATATGCGTGGTTTCTAGGACTAAAGGCTTAGTAAAGATTCCGATTGAAGTGCGATGTTTAAAATGTCATATTTTTATACACTAGTAGTATAGAATGCGTATGTTATGAAGCAAGGTAGGGGGAAATTATGTCTTTATTTCGGTTAGCGAGAAAAAATATACAAACATTTGCTGCCCAAAGGTTAAAACAATTTATGTGGATTGCTATGAATACAATGATTTGTTTTTTTATGATATCATTCCGATTCAATGAAGCTGTAATAAGTAAAGCGGAATATACACCTATATTTGTAAAGTGGTTTTATGCTATGTTTCTATTTATAGTTTTTGTGTGTATTTTCGTTACATATAAAATGACAACCTCTCTTTTACGGGTAAGAAGAGAGGAGTTTAAATCGTATGAAGTAGTGAAGATGACAAGAAAAGAAATGTTATGTTTATTATGTCAGGAGCAATTATTAACTTACGGAGGAGCTTTTGTTTTCGGATTAATTCATGGTATGTTATTTTTGAAATTATTTATTATTATTTTTATGAAAGCAGTAGGAATCCAAGGGATAACCAATGCACCGATTACGATGTATGCGTTAGTGATAACAGCAGTTGTTATGATAACCGTCATTATAATATCAATGTGGCAATGTTGTAGGTTTACACAAAGGTTAAAGGGTGAAAAGTCATATGAAACGAGGAGAAAGGCATGAGAAATCATGGCTTTTTCTTCATTTTACACATGTTATTAATCATGATACAGTGGGAAGAACTGAAAAAAAGAGTTAAGAAGAAAGGTTGTATGGAATGATAAATGAGCAAGCGATCGTAAAAGTTGATCGATTAACAAAGCGAATTGGTTCAAAGACGTTAGTAGAAAATATTAGTTTTGAAGTGAAAAAAGGTGAAGTAGTTGGCTTATTAGGACCAAATGGTGCTGGAAAAACGACATTAATGCGAATGATGGTCGGAATGATTCGTATGACAGAAGGAGAAGTATGGATTGATGGTCAATCTGTAAAACAGCAATTTGAAAAAACTGCTGCGAAAATTGGTGCTGTAATTGAGACACCAGAATTTTATCCTTTCTTAAGCGGCTATGAAAATTTAACATATTTCGGACGAATGAATGGGAATGTGACTGAAGAGCGTATCGATGAAGTAGTGCAATTGTTAGGAATGGGACAAGTAATTGACCGTAAAGTAAAAGCATATTCACTCGGTATGAGACAGCGTTTAGGAATTGCTCAGGCACTTATACATAATCCAGATGTATTAATACTAGACGAACCGACGAACGGATTAGATCCTAGTGGTATACATGAAATGCGGATGTACATAAAGAAAATTGCGCATGAACAAGGAAAAGCTGTTCTTGTTTCTAGTCACTTACTCTCAGAAGTTGAATTAATGTGTGACAGGGTTATTATTATTCAGCATGGAGAATATGTCGCAACACAAAATATTCAAAGTGATAAAAAGGAAGAAAAAGAAGAAATACATATACGTGTAGATGATGCGAATAAAGCGGCAGAGGTTTTAGAATACGATGTTTTAGTAAAAGAAAACGAATTAATTATAAACGTGAAAGATGAAGAAGTTCCAAATATTCTTCGTACATTGATGGAGAAAAACATTCAAGTTTATCGTGTATATGAAGAAAGAAAAACGCTAGAAGAGCAGTTTTTAGAATTAACAGGAGGAAAAGATATTGTTTAATTTAGTTTATAACGAGCTGTATAAAATATTTAAGCGAAAGCGAACGATTATTCCTTTTGCAGTTATTGCGGTATTAATTATTGGATTAGGATGGGTTACGGTAAAATATTTAGAGCCAGAAACAAAAGGGTGGAAAGCGGATTATACAGAACGCACTGTAGAAATTGAGAAAAAGCTCGGCATGAAAAAAGAGGATATTTTAACAGAAAAGTCAGGAGACGAGCTTGTAAAGGAATACCAGCTTAAAATGAAGCATTTAGATACGAATACAGCGCCAGCAAGTAGTTCTCCGCTTTCATTTATGAGAGATACAGGTTTTATCGTATTTCCAATTTTACTTCCGTTTATTCTCGTATATGCGAGTACGATTTTTGCGAATGAATATAGCTGGGGAACATATAAATTTTTAACAATTCGTCCAGCGAGCCGATTTAAAATTTTAACATCTAAGTTTTTGGCAATCGTTATATTTGCGGCATTATTATTTATATTTAATATGATTTTTTCCGTATTATGCGGGTTGATTATTTATAAATTCCAACAACCAGCTTGGGCTGAATTTGTCGTTCAAAATGGAAATATAATAAAACAAAATATTTTCGTAGAAGCAAGTAAATATTATATTTTATCTTGGTTACCAACTCTTGTGTATGCTGCATTTGCCTTTATGATTTCCGTTTTAACGAGATCGAGCGGAGGTGCAATCGGGATTTCTTTATTTCTTGCATTATCAGGGGGAATAGCGCTAATTCCGGCAGCAAGATATGAATGGGCGAAATATTTATTACCAGCGAATACAGATTTATATGGGCTTTTAAAGGGTGGAAGCTTTATTGATGGAGTAACATTCCCATTTGCTTCTTGTATGCTTCTTCTATACTTAGCTGTATTTTTAGGGGTTTCCTATACTGTATTTATAAAACGAGATTTAACAGCATAAACAAAAAGCCGTTAAGGGTAACTTAACGGCTTTTTGTTTGTAATAATTGATGAATAGCTTCTTCGGCTAATAGGGCGAAATACTCTGCGCTAATAGGCAATGCTTTTTCATCTACTGTAAAAGCTGGATGATGCCATTCATGTGTACCACTTGTTCCCATAAAGACGAATGAACCTGGTATTTCTTGTTGGTAAAAAGAAAAGTCTTCTCCTGCCATTGATGGTGTAGGAGAGATAACGTTTAGATTCATTTTCTCTGCAATATGAATAGAAAAATCAGTGAGTACTTTATCGTTTTGAACAGCAGGAGGACCTGGATAAAATCGGAATTCTGTTTTTACACCTAATGCATCAGAAACGCCATTAATGATACGTTTCATTAATGCCGGAATCTTTTCACGTGTTTCAGCTTGGAATGTACGGACAGTTCCTTCTAATATTGCTTTTTCGGGAATAACGTTCCACGTATTCCCTGAATGAATGTTTGTTACACTTACGACAGCGTTATGAGAAGAACTAATATTTCGGCTTACAATCGTTTGAAGTGCCATAACGATTTGAGATGATGCAACGATAGGATCGACGCCGGCATCAGGCACAGCTGCATGTGTACCAACACCATGGATTTCAATTTCAAATCGATCAACTCCGGCCATTAGTGGCCCATCTTTAATACCGATTGTACCTACTGGTAAATCAGGTTTATTATGCATACCGAAAATAGCTTGCACGCCACGTAAATGCCCAGCTTCAATAACTTTGCAAGCACCATTACTACTTTCTTCAGCTGGCTGGAATATAAGGCGGACAATTCCATTAAGAGAAGCTTCTTTTTCTTTTAATAAGTAAGCCGCACCCAATACAGCAGCTGTATGAAAATCATGCCCACAAGCATGCATTTTACCTTGTATTTTTGAAGTGTATGGAAGGTCAGTTTCTTCCTGGATAGGAAGGGCATCGATATCAGCACGAAGCGCTACAACCGGTCCGTTTTTATTACCAGAAATTTCAGCGATAACTCCTGTTTCTAAATTGGAATCAATAATAGTGATATTGGCCTCGTCTAACCAATTTTTTATCGCTTTTGTCGTTTCAAATTCTTCGTATGATAGTTCTGGATTTTCATGTAAATGCCGACGAATGGAAATAAGTTTTTCTGTTAATTGATCAGGAATAGATGCCACTTATTATGCCCTCTTTCTTAAGTGAAGTATTTGTATTAATTATACAATAATAAAAGAGAGGATTCTCAAATGAAAATCCTCTCTCGTTTTATGCTGCAACTTTTTTATGAGTATGCTGTTTTCGATAACGCCCACGCATTGCGTATGCAATTTGCGGGATTGCGATACCGATTAAAATAAGTGATACACCGAACCATTGTGAAGATAGTACAGCTTCTTTTAAAACGAATACAGACATAATAGTTGTAACTGGTAGTTCTGCTGCACCAAGAATAGTTGCTAATCCAGAACCGATTTTTGGAATGCCAATTGTAAAGGCAATGGACGGAATAACGATACTAAATATTCCTAATCCTAAGCCGTATTTCCAAAGGCCTTGAGAGATCGCCCCGTTAAAAATAAATGTTGGCGGGAATACGATCATGACTAAAGTTAAAGCGCCAGCCATTAAAAGGACACCACGTGGTAAAGAAGGTACTTCAACGGCAACTTTCCCGCTTACGAAAATGTATGTTGCAAATGTAATAGCAGATAATAAGCCTAAAATGATTCCAGTCGTATCGAAATCACCAGCTGATGTTTCTAATAACCCACTTGATAAAAATGTACCTGCAAGTAAGAAGATTACTGAAATAACTTTTTCTCTTGAAGGTAATGTTTTTGTTGCGACTGCTTCAATGATAATTCCAACCCAAACGAACTGGAATAAAAGTATAATTGCAATAGAAGCTGGTACAGTTTTTAAAGAAGCGTAATAAAAAATTCCAGTAAAACTTGCAGACGTTCCTGCGACGAATAAAATTAACATTTGTTTTAGTGGAACACGATGTCTAGAAAATAGAAGTGTAATAGCAAGTAAAATAATCCAACCGAACAAATACTGGCTACCAATTACCTCTCCAAGTGAAAACCCTTCTGCATATGCAAGTTTAACAAAAATAGCTAAAACCCCATAACTACACGCTCCTAATAAAACTAAAAGAGAATAACGAAGCATGAAAAATTCCTCCCATCTATATGAAATTGTTCCGTAACGGACATATATAACTAGAGGGAAGTATACAAAATTAAAAATGAAGGGTCAAATGAAAGAAAAGTGCAAAATTTTATAGAATAATAATAAAAGTATGATATTTATGCATAATCTTGAAATTAATAATAATTAAAGTATTGTAAAATCAGCTTTATGTTGTATAAAGACAGCATTTGAAAAAAATTTTTAAGGCCAATAGGTGTGAAGTCAATTGTAATGTGCTAATCATTTGAGAAACTGTGGAACCTTTGTTATGTTAGTAACAATTAGAAAGAGTTTCATAATTCAATTGAGATTTTTCTATATAATAGAAGGGAATGAAAACGTTTTATTAGAAAATGTGTGAAAGGGTAGTTTTTCTTATTGTCATGTTGGAAAAGTGAATTCATGAAATGTCCATAGTATTTTCAATTGTTTTTGCTACAATATTGAAGAGGAGAGGAGTGGAATAATGCAAGATATTAGTATTTTTTTAGCGTTTGGAGCTGGGTTCTTATCATTTATATCCCCATGTTGCTTACCGCTTTATCCGGCATTTTTATCATACATAACAGGTATGTCGGTTTCTGAATTGAAAGAAGAAAATGCAATGCTTCGCAAAAGAAGTATGATACATACAGCGTTTTTCTTACTTGGTTTTTCAATTATTTTTATTGCAATTGGATTTGGTACAAGTTTTATTGGAGGCATCTTTACAAATTATAAAGATTTAATTAGACAGTTAGGCGGTATATTTATCATCGTGTTTGGTCTTATTATTGTCGGTGTATTTAAGCCGAAGTTTTTAATGCAAGACCGTAAATTTACGTTTAAAAATCGTCCGAGTGGTTATTTTGGTTCAGTTTTAATTGGATTGGCTTTTGCTGCTGGATGGACACCTTGTACTGGACCTATATTAGTGTCTGTAATTGGATTAGCTGCAACAAATCCAGAATCGGCAATGATTTATATGATTGCTTACATACTTGGATTTGCTATCCCGTTTTTCCTACTTTCATTCTTTATTACGAAAATGTCTTGGATTAAAAGAAATAGTATGAAATTCATGAAGATTGGAGGATACGTTATGATTGTCATGGGTATCTTCCTATATTTTAACTGGATGACGAAAATTATCGTATATTTCTCAAGTTTATTTGGTGGTTTTACCGGTTTTTAGTATTATTCTGTGAAAATGTTGGAAATACTAACGGAAAAGCATATAATAAAATTATATTTTGCATATAGCCACAAAAAAGGATGAGAAAATATGAACATAGTTCTGTTATCAAGTATCGTTGCTGTTTGTATGGCTGTCGGTGCGATGTTTATTCGTTTAAAAGCAGCTAAGAAACCTGCAACATTGAAAAAAATTATACTTCCCCCATTTTTTATGAGCACGGGAGCGTTGATGTTTGTTTTTCCTGAATTTCGATTAACTCCAGCAGAAATGTTAGAAGCAATTGGCGTCGGTTTGTTTTTCTCTATTTTTCTTATTAAAACATCTAAATTTGAAATTAGAGGACAAGAGATTTATTTGAAGCGTTCAAAAGCATTTGTTTTTATACTAATTGGATTACTTGTCGTGCGGATTGTATTTAAAACATACTTAAGCCAATCTCTTGATTTAGGACAACTTAGTGGCATGTTCTTCTTACTGGCGTTCGCGATGATTGTGTCATGGAGAATTGCAATGTACCGTTCCTTTACGAAATTACAGAAGGAAATGGAAAAAGAAGACGGTTTTTATAATGAAAAAGATATGAAGTTAACGTAAAGAGTGTTATATGTATAAAGAAACAACGTCTGATTAGACGTTGTTTTTTGTTAATCACTGAAAGGTAACTTCCTCAATTCTAGTTGTGATGTATAAATTGTCGACCATCGAAGAAGCAATTTAAGTTTGACGTTATGAATGGACCGATATAAGGAATACTATTTGGTTTGAAGTTTTATCACCGGTAATTGGTGGCTAAGTTAGATTAGGTTGGATCGTATAGGAGACGTTCCTTCATTAACAATTACTCCACTTGATGGTACTGATACAACATGAAAGTGGAATGTTAATGACGAAATTTCGCTTAGCTTAAGTGTCTTGAGCCGAATCTAATATTGCAAATATAAATGCAACAGGATGAATTGCTGCGAATACAACATATACCTCTGTAAATATTACAGGTACTGGTGATACGATTTATACGAGTGCTGTAGGGTTACAGATAGATTTAGCGAAAGCGAGATTAATTGCTACAAAATCAGTAACTGTAAGTTGAGCTTATAAAAAAGATTGCTATAAAATAGCAATCTTTTTTATAAGGAATAATGGGCTTACTTTGCAAGTAAAGTTTTATAGTTAGAATAATCAATCTCTTTTTCTTGTAGTTTCTTAATTAAAAATTTATGATCGCGCTTCGGTGTGGCAACGATATATCCTTGTATGATTAAATCTTGTGTAATTTTTGGAGCGTTTTCCTTTATTGCAAGTTCCCCAATTTTACCGGCAATTTTTGACTTAGCAACATCGCGAAATAATTCCGGAACGGGACTTACTAGTTCTTCTAACAATTGTTTTTGTTCGTCAGCCCATAAGTGTCTTGTTTTATTAATATAGTGATCTTCCCAATCCAAAATGGACATACCGTCTTCTTTCGGCAACCGTTTTAGGAATTTTCTGAACATGAAATATCCACCAATGGACATAAGCCCTAATAATACAACAGTCCAAACGACTATAAACCAACTAAACCATCCTTCAAGCAATTGAATGCCCTCCTTTAACGAAAGCAATATTTTGTATTTTATTTATATTATAAGCAATGAGATTCATAGAAAGCAAGAACGCTTGATCATTTTGACCAAGCGTTGTGATTTAAACGAAGTATAGTTGTTCAACACATAAAATATCATTGTCATTTTCTACATATTCAATGATGAGTGTGCCAACTTTACGATCTTTATCTTCAGTTGTGAAAATAGAGTAAGAAGTAAAACGTGTTGTTGATAGGCCGCTTATATGTGTAGGTAAAGGAATGTAGTCGTTATCGCGGAAGAATTCCATCAGTTCAATATCTTCAAATTCTTTTCGGTCAACTTGTTTGTTTGTATAGCGGCGTTGAAGTTGTTTTAAAGATGCATTCCAAGAAATTGCTTTTGTGTCGTATACCATTGTTCTATCTCCTTACTGTATGTAATTATTAAGAACATACGTTCTAATCTAGTATACTCTTTTTATAAGAAAAGGGAAAGCAAAAAATAATGTAAGCTTGGATTTCCAAGCTTACATTATTTTGCGTCCGTCATAATCTCTATTTTTTATTATAAGTTAGATAAGAATAAGAAACAAGATGATATATATCTTGTTGATAGTTTTCAAAATTCTGTTTATTATTTATGTAATACAGTACAAGGGAATGAGAGGGATGACATACGTAATTTCACTCCAAGGACCGATGGCAAGTGGGAAAACAACATTGGCAAAAAGGTTAGAGCAATATGAGCTTTCAATTATATACGAAAATCCATATCCAATTGTAGAAAAAAGAAAAGAATTACATTTAGATATGAACTCAAAAGAGGGGTTTATTACAAATCAAAAAATGTTTATTGAAGCAAAAATAAAAGAGTTTCAAAATGTGAAAAGCTCAGTCGTGATTTTTGATCGTGGACCAGAAGATATTGAATTTTATACACTCTTTTATCCGAAGATGATAGGGAAAGAGTGGGGTATAGAAACAGAATTAAAAGATGAATTGTATAAATTAAGAGAATGCCGTTCGGATGCAATTTTTTATTTAGATGTTTCGAAAGAGAGTTTGTATGATAGGAGAAATAATGATAGGACAAGAAATCGAAGTACATTTGAGGAACAATTTAAATTAGTAGAAGTTGAAAAAGAATGGTATAAACAATTTCCCGTAACTTATGTGGACACTAATATATTATCAGTGGACGAATTAGAGGCATATTTTATAGGGTGGCTAAGGGAGAAAAGGCTATGAAAAAAATATTATTATTCGTATACCCGACATTTGCAGAGTTTGAAATAACGGTAGCAACAGCATTGCTGAAAAAGAAATATGAAATCATTACAGCGGGTTTAACAAAAGAAATGATTATAAGTGAAACAGGCTTACAAGTACAGCCGCATATAGAATTAAGTGAAGTGCGTGTAGAAGAATATGAGGGGATTATCATTCCGGGCGGAGATGAAATACATATGAAAGAGGCGAAACTGCTTTTTTCAGTTATTCGTCAATTTTCTGAGCAAGGAAAATTAGTGGCAGCGATTTGTGCTGGACCGTATGCGTTAGCAAGGGCAGGTTTACTAAAAGAAATCTCTTATACAGTGACCATAGATTATCAAAAATTAGATTGTTTTCCAGTAGAAAATTTTGTGTATACAGAAGTTGTACAGCACGCAAATATTATTACAGCACAAGGACATGCATTTGTGCCATTTGGACTAGCGATTGCCTCCTATTTTGGAGTAGTGAATGAACATAATACAAATTTTTATAGTGGAAAGGGCAATATAATGATGGAGAATCTTTTACCGGAAAACGTGTAAAAACTAGCGAATGCTAGCTCTTTTCTTTTTTACATCGATAAATCACTAACGTTTTCGGATCGCGCCATATACCGTTATGAAATGATAAATCATTTTCTATTTCTTCTTTTAGCCATTCCTTCATTTCGGTGTGAAGGGACATATTATCAGGTATATTCAACGACGGGAACATGCTAGAAATATAGTTAACGATTGGAGTGGCATGATGAAAAACAAGTGCATTATGAATAATTGTTTCTTCAACAGTTGAAAAAACAGAGTGTAATAGATCTTTACCATTTTCTAAACAAAATGGAGCTACTGACGGTGATGTTTTTGGTAAATCAAATGTGACTAACATTTTGTTACACATTTCATCTATACGAGGTAATGAAACTTTAGAATTTGTTGTAGCTAAAAGGGCGCCGCCAGGACGAATTATCTTATGGAATCCTTGAATAGTTTTTTCGACATCTTTCATGTGGTATAACATATGCCTTGCGATTAGCAGGTCATAACAATTAGCTTCGAAAGGAAGTTTACTAGCGTCACCGAGTTTCCATTCAATCATATTATTCGTTATAGCAGCTTCAGAAAGCATAGTTTCGGATTGATCAAAACCAGTTAGATGTCCTTTATGACCATTAGTTTGCAAAAGGGAAAGAAATTTTCCGTTAGCACACCCGACCTCTAATATTTTTTCTTCCCCTTGGAGCTGTAAATGTTCAGTGACGACTTCATCTACATTCACTTGTTTTTCTTCGTAATGTTTATGCGTATCGATACGTGTTTGTAAATGGTTACTTACGTTGTATTGGCGTTTTACATCATTCATTTTTTCACATTCCACCTTTATGCAAAATTGCTGAATCGCATGTGTTAATACATCTGTTTTATTTAAACCTTCGTAATGGAGTGCGTCTTCAAACCTTGTAAGTAATTTTTCTTCAATTCGAAAATGAATATCTTTTCGCTTCGCCACTGAAATTTCGCCCCTTTGCATCTGTTAGTGAGACTATAGCACGTCTGAAAAAAATCTGTAAATAAATTGTGTACACAAGTACAAGTATGAGAGGGATAAAAAATTGCTTGAATAATATTTTAAACTATTGACGATTTAACCGTTTTCATATATTCTTAAATTAAGTAATATTCAAATAATTCAAAAGAAATGAGAGAGTCACATGCTTCTTCAAGGAACACATCGAATTGGTCGTATGGCCATGCTGTTGGCACTTGCGGATGAGAATGAAAGTCCCGTATTATCTATTCCGAAAGGTTGGAAATATTGTACTGGGAAAGTTGGTTCTATGAATTCGCAAAAAGTAGTAGCAGCAATGGAAACAGCGGCTAAGAGCAACCGAGTTATTGAAACAGATGTTTACAGAGAAACACATGCACTTTATCATGCAATTATGGAAGCTTTGTACGGAGTGACGAGAGGTCAAATTCAGTTAGCAGACGTTCTTCGTACAGTAGGACTTCGCTTTGCGATTGTGCGCGGTACACCATACGACGGAAAAAAAGAAGGCGAATGGGTTGCTGTTGCACTTTATGGAACGATTGGTGCACCTGTAAAAGGATCTGAGCATGAGGCGATTGGTTTAGGAATTAATCACATATGATTTGCCCATAGTCTATTAGTTAGAAGGGGGCCTTATTTTTTAGGACAGAAGTCTGTCTTAAAAAGATAAGGTCCCCTTTTGCCTTTATAAGGAGGAAAAAGAATGATTACGTTAACAGGACACACATTGACAGTTGAAGAAATGAAGAGGTTGTTACTTGAAGGTGAAGGTGTAACAGCTTGCCCAACTAGTATGCAAAAAGTGGCAGAGTGCCGCGAAGTTGTCGAGAAAATTGTAGAGGACGGAAAAGTCGTTTACGGTATTACAACTGGATTTGGAAAGTTTAGTGATGTACTTATTCAAAAAGATGATGTAAAAGCACTTCAACACAACTTAATTCAGTCACATGCGTGCGGAATAGGCGATCCATTCCCTGAAGAAGTATCACGCGGTATGTTGATTTTACGAGCTAATACGATGTTAAAAGGAGTATCGGGTGTTAGACCACTTGTTGTAAACATGCTTCTTGAGTTTGTAAATCGTAAAATTCATCCAGTCGTTCCGCAACAAGGATCACTAGGAGCGAGCGGTGATTTAGCACCTTTATCTCATCTTGCTCTCGTTTTATTAGGTGAAGGTGAAGTGTTCTACAAAGGAAAACGAGTTCATGCGATGGTTGCTCTTACAGAAGAAGGACTTGAACCTATTGAACTTGAAGCAAAAGAAGGTCTTGCGTTAATCAATGGTACGCAGGCAATGACAGCGCAAGGGGTTCTTTCTTATATAGAAGCTGAAGCAAGTGCTTATCAATCAGAATTAATTGCATCGATGACAATGGAAGGATTACGCGGCATTATTGATGCATTCGATGAAAATGTTCATAAAGCGCGTGGTTATAAAGAGCAAGTCGAAGTGGCAAGCAGAATTCGTGATATTCTTCATGATAGTAAACTTGTGACAAAACAAGGAGAACTTCGTGTACAAGATGCATATTCACTTCGTTGTATCCCGCAAGTTCACGGTGCTTCTTGGCAAGTTTTAAATTATGTGAAAGAAAAATTAGAAATTGAAATGAATGCAGCAACAGATAATCCACTTATTTTTGATGGCGGTGAAAAAGTAATCTCTGGTGGTAATTTCCACGGACAACCAATTGCATTTGCAATGGACTTCTTAAAAGTAGGGATGGCGGAGCTTGCAAATATTTCAGAGCGCCGTATTGAACGCCTAGTAAATCCGCAATTAAATGACTTACCACCATTTTTAAGTCCAGAACCAGGACTTCAATCAGGTGCCATGATTATGCAATATGCAGCGGCTTCACTCGTTTCAGAAAATAAAACGTTAGCACATCCAGCGAGTGTAGATTCAATTCCGTCTTCAGCTAACCAAGAAGATCACGTAAGTATGGGAACAATCGCTTCACGTCATGCGCATCAAATTATTCAAAATGCAAGACGTGTTCTTGCAATTGAGATGATCTGTGCGATGCAAGCAGCAGAATATCGCGGAATTGAAAACATGAGTACAGTTACAAAAACGTTCTATCATCAAGGTCGTCAGCAAGTGCCTTCTATTACAAATGACCGTATATTCTCAACGGATATTGAAAATATCGCGCATTGGTTAAAAACGAATTATTCAATAAAGGAAAGATTGGATGTAAATGCAGCACTATAAAACGAGAAAAGGGAGAGATTGAAATGGAAAAAGTACAACAAACAATTCGTGCGGCAAGAGGTACTGAGTTACAAACGAAAGGATGGGTTCAAGAAGCTGCACTTCGAATGTTAATGAACAATTTAGATCCTGAAGTAGCTGAAAAACCAGAAGAATTAGTTGTATATGGCGGAATTGGCCGTGCAGCTCGTAATTGGGAAAGCTACCATGCAATTGTTGATTCATTAAAAACGTTAGAAAACGATGAAACGTTACTTGTTCAATCAGGAAAACCGGTAGCAATTTTTAAATCACATGAAGATGCGCCTCGCGTTCTTTTAGCGAACTCAAACTTAGTACCGAAGTGGGCGAACTGGGATCACTTCCGTGAACTAGAGAAAAAAGGTCTTATGATGTACGGACAAATGACAGCGGGTAGCTGGATTTACATTGGGACACAAGGGATTTTACAAGGAACATATGAAACATTTGGTGAAGCGGCACGTCAACATTTCGATGGTTCATTAAAAGGTACTGTAACGATTACTGCTGGTTTAGGTGGCATGGGTGGCGCACAACCGCTTGCTGTAACGATGAACGGCGGTGTTGTAATTGCTATTGATGTAGATAAGCGTAGTATCGATCGTCGTATTGAAAAGAGATATTGTGATAAGTATACAGAATCATTAGAAGAAGCATTGGCTATTGCAAACGAATATAAAGAGAAGAAAGAGCCTATTTCAATTGGATTATTAGGTAATGCAGCAGAAATTTTACCTGAGTTAGTAAACCGTAATATTATCCCTGACTTAGTTACGGATCAAACTTCTGCCCATGATCCATTAAACGGTTATATTCCAGTAGGTTACACAGTAGAAGAAGCAGCGAAGCTTCGTGAAGAAGATCCAGAACGTTACGTACAATTATCAAAAGAAAGTATGAAAAAACATGTAGAAGCAATGCTTGCAATGCAAGAAAAAGGCGCGATTACATTTGATTACGGAAATAACATTCGCCAAGTTGCTTTCGATGAAGGATTAAAAAATGCTTTCGATTTCCCGGGATTCGTTCCAGCATTTATCCGTCCATTATTCTGTGAAGGAAAAGGACCATTCCGCTGGGTAGCACTTTCTGGTGATCCAGAAGATATTTATAAAACAGACGAAGTTATTTTACGCGAGTTCGCGGATAATGAGCATTTATGTAATTGGATTCGTATGGCACGTCAGCAAGTTGAGTTCCAAGGTCTTCCATCACGTATTTGTTGGCTTGGTTATGGCGAGCGTGCGAAATTTGGCCGCATTATTAATGAAATGGTGGCTAATGGTGAATTATCAGCACCGATCGTTATCGGCCGTGACCATTTAGATTGTGGATCAGTAGCATCTCCAAACCGTGAAACAGAATCTATGAAAGACGGTAGTGATGCAGTAGCAGACTGGCCAATTTTAAATGCATTAATTAACAGTGTAAACGGTGCAAGCTGGGTGTCTGTTCATCACGGTGGTGGCGTTGGTATGGGTTATTCACTTCACGCTGGAATGGTTATCGTTGCAGATGGAACAGAAGCAGCGGCAAAACGTATTGAACGCGTATTAACTTCTGACCCTGGTATGGGTGTTGTTCGTCACGTTGATGCAGGCTATGACTTAGCGGTTCAAACTGCAAAAGAAAAAGGCGTTAACATTCCAATGATGAAATAAGGAGGAAGAAACATGCTGGACACTTTACTAATAAATATCGGTCAATTACTAACAATGGATCAAGAAGATGGCTTGTTAAGACGGGAAGCGATGAATACGCTTCCTGTTATTGAAAACGGTGCGGTTGGAATTGAAAATGGTGTAATTACTTTCGTTGGAACAGCGGAAGAAGCTAAAGGATTACAAGCGAAAGAGGTTATTGATTGCGGTGGGAAAATGGTTTCTCCTGGTCTTGTTGATCCGCATACTCATCTTGTATTT
The DNA here is from genome assembly GCF_025809295.1 of Bacillus sp. 41-22. Taxonomy (NCBI): domain Bacteria; kingdom Bacillati; phylum Bacillota; class Bacilli; order Caryophanales; family Bacillaceae; genus Bacillus; species Bacillus sp. 41-22. Next base: position 3,455,356 of record NZ_CP084035.1, on the reverse strand, counting down.
GGTGGATCTCGTGAAAATGAAATCGCGCTAAAACTACAAGGAGTTCCGTACTTGGAAATTTTAGAACAAGGTGGAGGTATTCTTTCAACTGTAAATGCAACGAAACAAGCGTCGAAAGAAGAACTTGTTCAAAAAGCTAAATTCCATTTAGACCGTATGCTATCTTTCGGAGTTACAACTGTAGAAGCGAAGAGTGGTTACGGATTGGATGATGAGACAGAATGGAAACAATTAGAGGCAACTGCACAATTACAAAAAGAGCATCCAATCGATTTAGTTTCAACATTTTTAGGTGCTCATGCAGTTCCGAAAGAGTACAAAGGAAAATCGAAAGAATTTTTACAATGGATGCTAGATCTATTGCCAGAAATGAAAGAGAAGCAATTAGCTGAGTTCGTTGATATTTTCTGTGAAACAGGTGTGTTCTCTGTAGAAGAATCAAAAGAATTTTTATTAAAAGCGAAAGAGCTTGGCTTTGATGTGAAAATTCATGCAGATGAAATCGACCCTCTTGGTGGTGCGGAAGCAGCGGCTGAAATTGGTGCAGCATCAGCGGACCATTTAGTTGGCGCTTCTGATAAAGGAATTGAAATGCTTGCGAATTCTAATACAGTAGCAACTTTATTACCAGGAACAACTTTCTATTTAAATAAAGAAAGCTTCGCACGCGGCCGCAAAATGATTGATGAAGGTGTTGCAGTTGCTTTAGCTACAGACTTTAACCCAGGTAGCTGTCCAACTGAAAACATTCAGCTTATTATGAGCATTGCGATGCTGAAACTGAAAATGACACCAGAAGAAGTTTGGAATGCGGTAACAGTGAACTCATCTTATGCCATTAATCGAGGCGATGTAGCTGGGAAAATTAGAGTTGGTCGTAAGGCGGATTTAGTTTTATGGGATGCTTATAATTACGCTTACGTACCGTACCATTACGGCGTAAGTCATGTAAATACAGTATGGAAGAATGGGAATATCGCATATACAAGAGGTGAACAATCGTGGAGCACGGCCACTATTTAAAGAAAAATGCAAAGTTTATCGATCGTGAAGTGACGAAGTGGAGCGAAATGATTAAAAATTGGGAGGAAGGTGTGGAAATATTCGGTGCTGCCTTAATTGGAGCGCCCCTTTCTAAACCATCTATTAGTCATTCAGGAGCATGTTTTGCACCAAAAACAATTCGTTCAATGTTGGATGCATATAGCACGTACGCAATTACAGAAGAACACGATATGAAAGAAAGTGTTCTTCATGATTGTGGTGATATTACGATGCATGTGACAGATATAAAAGAGAGTCATAACCGAATTGCGAAAACAGTTGGTCACTTGACGAAAGTAAATCCGAAAATGATACCAATCGTTCTTGGTGGTGACCACTCGATTAGTTTTCCGAGTATAACTGGTTTTGCAAATAGTAAAGAGAAGGTCGGTATTATTCAATTTGATGCCCATCATGATTTACGTAATTTAGATGATGGTGGTCCATCAAATGGTACACCGTTCCGTAGTTTGCTAGAAAATGATGTGATTACAGGAAAACAGCTCGTTCAAATTGGGATTCGTAATTTTTCAAATGCACGAGCGTACCATGAATATGCAAAAGAGCATGGCGTGACAGTGTATACAATGAAAGATGTAAGAGAGCGAAAAATAAAAGATCTTATTTCAGAAAGTATTGAAGTATTAAGAAAACAAGATGTGACTTCTATTTATATTTCTCTTGATATGGACGTACTAGACCAAGCGTTTGCGCCGGGCTGTCCAGCAATTGGCCCTGGTGGGATGGATAGTACAACTTTACTTGATGCAATTGAATTCCTTGGTAAAGAGCCACTCGTTCAAGGGATGGATATAGTAGAGATTGATCCAACTCTTGATTTTAGGGATATGACGAGTAGAGTAGCTGCGCAAGTGATTATGAGTTTTCTTTTAGCGCGAGAAACGATTAGTAAACAGGTTAGTATATAAGCGAAGGATCGTGTGTGAAGTTTTGAAGCAACCGTTTTTGTCATTATATAAAAATACATCGCTACTTATATGTAGTGATGTGTTTTTTTTGTTTTACAAGGTATATAAAATTGGAGAAAATGGGTGTAGAAATGTAACAAAATCGCGGGTTTTTTAGTGTTTCTGTACAGCCTGAATTTTTATGTGTAAATAAATTGACATAGAAAATAATTGTGTGATATTATAAAAATTTTGCTAAAAAAATAAATGTGTGTTAAGATTGAGAAGGTTACCATATATGGAGGTGGATTATTTGTTTCAAATTGGCGATAACATCGTTTATCCAATGCACGGAGCAGGTATAATTAAAGCCATAGAAGAAAAGGAAATCTCAGGAGAAAAAAGACAGTATTATGTTATAAAAATGTCGGCTAGTAATATGGAAGTAATGATTCCTATGGGGAAAATATTGAGTTCAAATATACGACCAGTTACAGATATAAAGGCATTAACAAACATAATAGATATTTTTCAGCATGGGGAATCAGATAGATTACTTACGTGGAAACAAAGGTATAAATTGAACACTGATAAAATAAAAACGGGTAAAATACAAGAAGGTGCTGAAGTTGTACGTGATTTATTACGTATGCAGAAAGAAAAAGCACTTAATGCAAGCGAAAAGAAAATGTTAGATAACGCACATGAATTTTTGATTAGTGAGCTGGGATTAATTGAAGGTATCACAGAAAATCAAATAAAAAGCTTTTGTTAAGATTCATTGTAGATAATGTATTACATCCCAAAAAAGATCTTGAATTTTTTGGGAATATAATTATAGAAAATCAATCATTTCAAAGACATTCAACTCTTTCAAACCACTTTTAGAGCATTAACCTCTTTTGTTATTACTACAATTTAATCCATTTTTATTTTTTAATTTCTTTTACGAATGTTCGAAGTTTAATTAAATAACTCGATAAAATAGTTACTTGATTTTTGCAATCCTGATTCACACTGGCACGGACGAGGAGCCGTAAGGATGAAAGAGAGGTAGGGCTTTCATTGTTTTAGGTATATAAGTTATTATTTTTAGAAGAATACTGAACCACTCCCACTTCTATTGTTAAGAGATTTTCCATATGTGAGGAGATAATAATTGTTTATTTTCTTTATTTAAAAGAGATAAACGAATTGTTAGCCTTATATGGTCAACTAAAAAAGGTTTCCTACTTAGGAAACCTTTTTAATTTTATTTATTCCATTTCAGGATATTTTTGTTTTGTTAGTTATCGGGAAAAAGTAAACAAATGTTACTCCATTACGATAATAGGTTTAATCGTTTTTCCTGTTTTAGAATCTTCAAATGCTTGAGCAATTTCTTCAAAAGAATAGAATTGTACAAACTTATCGAATGGGAATAGTCCTTTTTGATAGAAATTAATTAATTTTGGAATGAATAGTTGTGGTACTGCATCACCTTCAACTACCCCTTTAATTGTAATAGCTTTTACGACAATTTCATTTGTTACGTTTAAAGTTAAATCCTTTTTACCAACAGCAACAGTTGCCATTGTACCTTTTACTCGTAAGCATTGAATGGATTGCAGTGTAACAATATTTACGCCAGTTGTTTCAAATGAGTAATTAGCTCCACCGTTTGTAATTTCTTTAATTTTGGCAACTGGATCTTCGTTTAAGCTATTAATCGTGTGTGTAGCCCCTAATTCCTTCGCTAATTCTAAACGACTATCATGAATATCAATGGCAATAATTGTAGTACATCCAGCAATTTTAGCTGCCATTAAGCCACTAAGGCCAACAGCACCGGTTCCAAATACAACTAGGCTACTACCTGGTTTTGGCTGTAATGAATTTAGGATCGTACCGCTACCAGTCATAATTCCACAACCAAGTGGTCCTAATAAACGTATATCAACATCTTTTGGTACTTTTACAGCATTATTCTCATTAACAACGGCATGGTATGCGAATGAAGATTGGCCGAAGAATTGAGAAATGTCATTATTGTTAAGATCGTGTATAGGTGTTACATGGCGTTTGTTTTTTCCAGAGAAGTTTAATTCAATCATATTTTCGCAAGCGGCAGCATTACCATCTAAGCAATTTTCACAATGACCACAGTAAGAAAATCCAAGTACAACATGGTCACCAGGTTTAACCGATGTTACATTACTTCCCACTTTTTCCACGATACCAGAACCTTCATGTCCTAAAACAACTGGTTTTGGTGTTGGCATTGTACCGTCTAAAACTGTTGCATCTGTATGACATATACCCGAAGCGATAATTTTTACTAATACTTCATCGTCTTTAATCTCGTCTAAGTATACTTCTTGCATATTAAAATTTTTTTCAGGTGTAGAAACGATAGCTTTTGTTTTCAATGTTATCCTTCTTTCTAAAAGTTAAATAAGAAAAAATACTTTCAACTATCTAGGAGTCTTTTATTAGTTCCTAAAATTTCGTTGGTATAATTAAAAAACAAATGAATTATTGAAACCTCGTTAGTGTAAGTTTGAACATAGTACATTGGAAACAGGTTCTTTTTGGTTAGTAAATAGTTAAATAATTAATTACCAATATATTCTATAGTAATAAAACTAGAAAAAAAGAAAACATCCACTTAATAAGTATTTTCCTCATCCACTTACTGGACATTAGAATAAACAGTAGATTCTTGAATTTCAGAACCCTTAAAGTTAAAAACGGTTAGTTTTATTATACGAATATTCCTACGTAAGAGCGTATAAATTGACGTTACTATCTAAAAGTAAGTATGATGCGATTATAGTTAGATTTTTTTAGGGGGAAGAAAAATGACAAGTTCGAATAATAAAGCGGCAAGTATTTATGAAGGAACAAATATAAACGCTTGGGGGTCTTTTGAAAATATTGAAGAAACGAAGTTATTTCATCCGATTCAAATTGGATCTTGGTCTCTTCGTAATCGCATAGCGATGGCACCGATGACGAGATGTTTTGCAAATAATGAGACTGGAGTCGTTGGTGCTGACGTAGTCGAATATTACCGAAAACGTGCTGCTGATGGGATTGGACTAATTATTACAGAAGGAATTGTCATTAGCCCGAGAGCAAAAGGGAATCCAGGAGTACCAGGTATTTATACACAAGCGCAAGTCGATTCTTGGAAACCTGTTACAGAGGCAGTACATAAAGAAGGCGGAACGATTATTGCTCAAATATGGCATGTTGGACGTATGAGTCATCACGAAATAATTGGTGATCAAATGCCGCAAGCACCTTCTGCTATTGCTGCGGAGGGGAATGTTCCGCGTTTTCGTAAACCGTTTGATACACCAGAAGCAATGACAATAGAAGAAATAAAAGAAGTTATCGGTCAATATGCACAAGCCGCAAAGAATGCGATAGAAGCTGGATTTGATGGTGTAGAAATTCACGGTGCACACGGATATTTAATTGACCAATTTACTTATGAATTTGCGAATAAGCGTATTGATAAATACGGCGGTGACTTAAAACAAAGGTTAACGTTTATGAAAGAAGTTGTTCAGGCTGTAATTGAAGCAGTTGGAGCTGATAAAACGCTTCTTCGCTTCTCTGCCTTTAAAGGTGATAATCCTACTTATATGTGGGAACATCCTGAACTTGCAATTGAAACGTTTGTAAATATGTTTAAAGAAGTTGGATTAACGATGATTCACCCTTCAACGATGAATTATACGCAAGTTATTGCTGACGGCAAGAATTTTCATCAATTAGTAAGAAAGTATTGGGATAGTACTATCGTAGGAGTAGGTAATTTGAATCCGAAAGAGGCAGAAGAAGCACTGCAAGAAGGAACAATTGATGTAGCGGCGTTCGGAAGACCAGTAATCGCTAATCCAGATTTTGTTCAGCGAATTAAAAATGCTGAAAGTTTGGTTGAATATGACGCGAAAGAGCATCTTGCTACGTTAGTGTGAATAAGGATAAAAAGAGAACACATGGAGTGTTCTCTTTTTATTATGGAATTTCATATATAGGGGGAAGCGGAATGAGTGAAGCGCTACTCATTATTATTAGTATATTGCTCTTTTTGATGCTACTTTTAATTGTCTTTTTTATCATTACATTTTTTATTAAAAAACGGACGCATCATTCTATATTAAAACTGCATCCATACTTAGGTAGAATGCGCTATTTACTCGAAAAAATAGGCCCGGAATTTCGGCAATATTGGTTTGATCATGATACTGACGGAAAGCCCTTTTCGCGCTACGATTTTCAAAGTGTTATGTTTCTAGCAAAATACCGTTCTGAAATACTTGGTTTTGGATCAAAACGAGATTTTGAGGAATCTGGCTATTATATTGCTAATACATTATTCCCCACATTAACAGATGAATTAAGTGTGAATCTCACGCAAGAACGTGAGGGGAAAAAATATATGATTCATAAAGAAGGGTTATTTTCAAGAAGAGAAAAATTGACAGCGGATACAACAAACCTTTGGTTGTATGAAGAAGAAGATGCAATTATAGTGGGCGAAAATCGTAAATATCCATGGAAACTGTATGGGATGTTTGGAGCGTCAGCGACATCTTACGGTGCGATTGGAGAAAATTATATTTTATCAGCTGGGTTTGGTGCAAAAATGGCAGGTGGTTCGTGGATTAATACTGGGGAAGGGGGCGTCATTCCAGAACATTTACATACGGGTGCAAATATCGTTGCCCAAATTGGTCCGGGATTATTTGGATACCGTGACGAGGACGGGAATTTTTCGATGAAGGAATTTATGGAGAAGGCGAAAGAAAGTAATATTAAAGCGTTTGAATTGAAATTTGGGCAAGGAGCAAAAATACGTGGTGGTCATTTAGAAGGACAGAAGGTAAATGAGAAAATCGCTTCCGTTCGGAAAGTACGAGAAGGAGAAACGATTAATTCGCCAAATCGTTTTTCATTTATTAGTAGTGCCGCAGAGGCTTTATATTTTATTCAAGATTTACAAGAAAACGGTGGTAAACCAGTGGGCATGAAAATTGTAATTGGTCAACAGAAGCCTTTGGAAGATTTATTAAAAGCAATGAAAGAATTAAACATCTATCCAGATTTTATTACAATCGACGGTTCAGAAGGTGGATCAGGGGCAACATATAAATCGATGGCAGATAGTATGGGGCTGCCGCTTATACCGGCATTACTTACATTTATTGATACAGCAAATCATTACGGTGTCAGGGATAAATTAAAGGTGTTTGCCTCCGGGAAATTAATCACGCCAGATAAAGTGGCGATTGCTTTAGCTATCGGTGCAGATGCCGTAAATTCAGCACGCGGATTTATGATGGCAAGCGGTTGTATTATGGCACTTCAATGTAATTCAGGGCAATGCCCATCTGGGGTTGCAACCACGAATCCACACTACCAAAAAGCATTAGATCCGTATGAGAAAAAATGGCGAGTAATGAACTATGTTATTAGTATGAGATATAGTTTGTTTTCATTAGCGGCAGCAGCAGGGGTAAAGAGCCCGCGCCATTTAACGAGAGAGCATATTGTGTTTAAAGATGAGATGGGGAAAGTAGTTCCACTTTCGGAATTGTTTCCTTCCGTAATTGGGAAGTGAATATGTAGCTGAACAAAAAATAATCAAAAAAGTCATACATTTGTATGGCTTTTTTGGTTATGGGAAAAGTAGAAATTTATTACATGGATGTTCCCGTTTTTCGGTTGCTCTTTTTCAAACAAATTATTTGATGGAGATGAGTTGTCAGAATATTGTTTTTGATGAAAAAATGAAACGATATCTGCATTGACAATAAAAACTAATTAGACTATAATAAATCTCGAATTCAAGATATTTTTTGAAGGATAGTCAAAATCATAAAATCAATATTTAAAATATAATCATAAGAACTGTAGTTTTTTTTGTGAATTATCTCGAATTCGAGATAATTTTTGAACTAAATGAAATGTGTTAGTTTTTTAGAGAGATACCTCAATTTTGTAAAAAATAGTATTGCGGATTGAACTTTATCATATGGACAAAATGAATAATGAATTTTAGCGAATAAACGTTTTTTGTAATGAAATAAAAAAAGGGGTGGAGAAAGTGGAAAAGAAAACGATGGGAATTCATCACATTACAGCAATCGTAGGTCACCCACAAGAAAATGTAGATTTTTATGCAGGTGTATTAGGATTGCGTTTAGTAAAACAAACAGTGAATTTTGATGATCCAGGTACGTATCATCTTTATTTTGGTAATACAGGAGGAAAGCCTGGAACAATTATTACGTTTTTTCCATGGGCAGGTGCTCGTCAAGGTATTATTGGGGACGGTCAAGTAGGCATTACGTCTTATGTCGTACCAAAAGGTACAATGGAGTTTTGGGAAAATAGATTAGAAAAATTCGACGTACCGTATACAAAAATGACTCGGTTTGGAGAACAGTATATAGAATTTGATGATCCACATGGTTTGCATATAGAATTAGTTGAAAGAGAAGAGGGCGAATTAAATAATTGGACTTTTGGGGAAGTTACGCCAGAAGTAGCAATTAAAGGATTTGGCGGTGCTGTTCTTTTATCTGCACAACCTCAAAAAACTGCTGAATTGTTAGAGCATGTTATGGGTCTTGAGAAAGTAGGAGAAGAGGGAGAGTTTATGCGGTTCCGTTCTTCTGCTGATATTGGAAATATTATCGATTTGAGATTATCAACAATTGGACGTGGGCAAATGGGTGTTGGTACAGTTCATCATATTGCTTGGAGAGCGAGTGATGATGCTGATCAATTAGACTGGAAAGAGCATGTGTCTCGCTTTGGATATGGTGTAACCCCTGTACAAGACCGAAACTATTTTAACGCAATTTATTTTAGAGAACACGGCGAAATCTTATTTGAAATTGCAACAGACCCTCCTGGTTTTGCCCATGACGAATCTTTAGAGACGATGGGTGAGGAGTTAAAATTACCGGATCGATATGAACAACATAGAAAACAAATTGAACAGACACTCTTACCATTTGAAGTGAGAAATCTAGATTAAAGTGATTGAAAGGGGAAAAGGAATATGATGAAACATGTTTTTCAAAAAGGAAAAGATACGTCAAAACCAGTGTTGTTATTGCTTCATGGTACAGGAGGAAATGAATTAGATTTATTACCGCTTGCAGAAAGAATTGATCGGGAAGCTTCTGTATTAAGTGTTCGTGGAAATGTATTAGAAAATGGGATGCCTCGTTTCTTCCGCCGATTAGCAGAAGGTATTTTTGATGAAGAGGATCTTGTTTTCCGTACGAAGGAATTAAATGAATTTTTAAATGAAGCAGCAAAAACATATGAATTTGATAGAGATAATATCGTAGCTGTTGGGTATTCAAATGGAGCAAATATTGCGGCGAGCTTATTATTCCATTACGAAAATGCATTAAAAGGTGCAGTCCTTCATCACCCAATGGTGCCTAGAAGAGGAATACAATTACCTAATTTAGCAGAGAAATTCGTATTTATCGCTGCTGGAACAAATGATCCAATTTGTTCACCTTCTGAGTCAGAGGAATTGAAGATGCTATTAGAAAATGTAGATGCTAATGTAACAATGCATTGGGAAAATAGAGGACATCAATTAACGATGAATGAAGTAGAGAAGGCAACAGAATGGTATGAAAAAATATTTTCACATGCATAAATAGTAGACTAAATCGAGTGTAAAATCATAAAGATTTTATACTCGATTTTTTTGTTGTAATTTAAGGGGTTAAAAGAGAATAGGAAAGTTATGTTAAAATATAAAGAAAATGTAGAATAATGGAGGGGGACTATTAGATGTCAAACTACGAAAATGAAGAAATGCTAACGGGAGGGAATGTCTCAAACGTATATCGTTCGGAAGATACTGTTCGACGAGAATTAAAGAAAGGCAGTACCCGAATTCATAAGCTATTAAACCATTTGGAAAACAAAGGTTTTAGTTATGCACCAAAGTTTTTAGGTATTGATGATAAAGATAGAGAGATATTATCATTTATTGAAGGAGAAGCTGGTAATTACCCTTTAAAAGAGTACATGTGGTCTAATGATGTTTTAAAAGAAATAGCGAAGATGCTCCGTCTTTATCATGATGCTGTGAGTGATTTCCCGTTATCAGATGATTGGAAACCGATGGATAATACTCCAAATAAAATAGAGGTTGTATGCCACAATGATTTTGCAATATACAACATTATTTTTAATAACGAAAAACCAGTAGGTATTATTGATTTTGATGTTGCTGGTCCTGGACCAAGACTTTGGGACATAGCCTATACTCTTTACACTTGTGTCCCATTAAGTAGAGTTTATTATAAGGAAACAGGTGCGGCGGTTTATTATAATTCATTACAGCATGCAGACCGCATAAAGCAAAGAGTTAAATTGTTTTTTGAGTCCTATAAAAGTGATGGCATCGCCGAGGATTATTTGGAGATGGTACTTCTACGATTAGAAGGATTATGTAAATACATGAAAAGAAAAGCACTAGAAGGCGATATGAACTTCCAAAAGATGATAGATGAAGGGCATCTTGAACATTATGAAAATGATATTCAGTTTATTCGTAAACATGGAAAAGAGTGGATTTAATAAAATAAATCGTATACAAAAATAAAGCTCAGAGTCATATAGGGACTTTGAGCTTTTTAACGTATTAGTGTAGATGTTTTCCACAATAACCCGACTACTTATAACAGATGTCTTTTACTATATTAATGTAGCATAGTTAAGAGTTTGTTACAGGCTGAGCTGTAGCAATCGGTAATTGGATATCGACAGTTGTTCCTATGTTTAATTCACTGGAAATGAATAATTTTCCGTGATGCTCTTGAATGATTTTATAGCACATCATTAAGCCAAGGCCAGTTCCTTTTTCTTTCAAGCTATAAAAAGGTTCGCCAAGACGAGCCATGCGCTCTTCAGGAATCCCACAACCTTCATCCATAATGCGTATTGAAACAAAATCATTTTCTAACGAAGCTGTTTGAATGAATATGTTACCACCAGCAGGCATCGCCTCGATTGCATTTTTTAATATGTTAATCAAAACTTGTTTTAATTGATTACTGTCACATTGAATGTCAGAAATATAATCGAAATGATCCATGATGATATGAACGCTATGCATAACTGCTGTTGGTAAAATAAAAGTTACAACTTCTTCAATTAATGTTTGTACGTTGCATGTATGAATAGATAACACTTGTGGTTTAGACATCGCCATAAATTGGCTTGTTATAGATTCCATTTGTGAAATCTCACTCAACATAACGTCCACATACCATTTATTTTCCTCATTTATTTCTGGATGTAATAACGTTAAAAATCCTTTTAATGAAGTGAGCGGGTTTCTAATTTCATGGGCAATTCCGGCTGTCAGTTGTCCTACTACTGCAAGTTTTTCGGATTTCCGTAATAACTTTTCAGTTTCTTTTAGTTCGGTAACGTCTCTTCCCATCACTATAAGACCTTTGCGTGAGCCATCAGGATGGAAGAGTGGGACTTTTGAAATGCTTAAAACTAAGTCGAAATCATTTCTATGTATAATAAATTCCTCTCCGTGAAGAATTTGTCCTTTTTGCCATGTTAGTTCATCGACTTCTTCACAATGCAAAAAAGATTCGCGGTATGCTTCGTTATATTGAATGAGTTCATTATCTTTTTTTCCATGATAAGGAACGTTATGGAAATTGAAACAAGAAAGCGCATAGTCATTCGCTTCAAGCCAGCGTCCTTCATGATCCTTAAAAATAACAAATGCAGGCATTGAATTCATTAATGTGCGTAATCGTTTCTCACTCTCTTGTAATACTTTCTCAATTCTTTCTGATTTTTCAAGGGGTTTCATAATGGCGTATACACCTGTTAAACGGTTTTTAACAAAAATAGGAACTAATTTTGTTACGACATCTAGTAAATATCCGTCTTTATGATAAATAGAGACGATATACTCTTTTTGATTGTCAGCTGCAGCATTTTTTATGTATTGTAGCACTTGATCAGAAATATGTGCTTCTAAAATAGAAGTGATTGTTTTTCGCTCTAATTCGTTAGAAGTATAACCTAATATTCTTTCCGCAGAGGGGTTAATATGTAAAATAACTCCTTCTAAATTCAATGAAATAATACTATCAGGGTTATGTTCAAAAAGAGATGCATACATTTCTGCTAAAGAACGATTTTGTATATGGTTTCGCAGGCGTCCAGATACGTTCGGATGACGCTTTTTTTGAGTAGATGAATATTTTTTACGACTCATAATATTTCCTCCGTACAATTAGCATCTAAAAAAGATGGATCTATTAATAACTATAATATAGGTGTGACGTTTATTTCTATAAAAAATGGAAATTACAGAATAAATTTTCTTTTTTTATTATTAGTGGAAGGTATAAAAGGTAGTAATAAGAGAATCTTATATTGCTTAATTAATTTTCTGTAAGTTACATGAATGTGTTTTCGTTATACGATTAGACTAGAAGAGGGGGAAGGAATATGAAAAATTATATTCAAGGAATTGATCATGTACAAGTAGCTGCGCCCGTAGGATGTGAAGAAGAAGCGCGAGAATTTTATGGTAATAAAATTGGAATGGAGGAAATTCCAAAGCCGGAGGAATTAAAGAAGCGTGGTGGGTGTTGGTTTAAGTGTGGAAATCAAGAGATTCATATCGGAGTTGAGCAAAACTTTAATCCAGCTAAAAAAGCGCATCCAGCTTTTTATGTTTTAAAAATTGATGAATTTAAACAAGAGTTAATAAAGCAAGATGTTGAAGTAATAGATGATCATGCGCGACCAGATATAATCAGATTTTACGTGTCAGATCCGTTTGGAAATCGAATTGAATTTATGGAAAATAAAAACTAGGTGAAGGTCCACCTAGTTTTTTACACTTTTCTAAACAATCCTAATACTTCAACAGTCTCCGTAATATTAACGAATGCATGAGGATCAATTTCCGAAATCGTTAGTTTCATACTTGCTAATTCTTCACGTGAAACGACTGTCATAAGTACACGTTTTTTCTCGTTTGAATAAGCACCTTCACCATCAAGTAACGTAATTCCACGTACTACAGTTGAAAGAAGCTTTTTTTTCATTTCTTCTGCTTGATTTGTTACAATCATAAGTGTAACTTTACGATGTTTCGTATGAACGGCATCAATTACTTTACCAGTTACATAAATTGAAAGTAAGCTTGTAAGGGCAACATCCCAAGTGAAGAAAAATCCTGCAATGACAACAACAACAGTGTTTAATGCAATAAGGAATCCACCAAGTTTAATATCTCGCTTACGAGATAACAACATACCGATAATATCAAATCCACCAGTTGAACCATGGCAGTTAAAGACAAGACCAATACCAGCTCCGGCGATGACACCGCCAAATACAGATGATAAAAGTGGATCTGTTGCTACGACTTTTACTGGAACATAGTATAATGCAACAGATAATACAATTACAGAAACAACCGTGTTAAAAATTACTTTTTTTCCAAGACCTATGTATCCTAAAATAAGGATAGGTAAGTTCAATACAAAGTTAATAATACCTGTGTTTACAGGGGTTACAATCCCTAAAATAATAGCAATTCCGCCAATTCCACTACTTAAAATTTTATGGGGGATAAGGAAAAGATTAAAGGCAATTGCGATAATAATAGAACCAAAAATAACACCAAGAAATCTGACCATCTCTTTCCCGTCCTTCACTAAATAATCATATTATTTCAAGATTATATATGAAATTGAAAGTTTTTTGGGAAAACAGTTTATTTTGGAAAATTAGATTAATCTAAATAGTTCGAGTGTTTGATAAATTGGGAGGGGATACAGATATGAAGATAGCGACGTATCAACAGAAGAGTCCTTTAAAACAAGAGTGTGAGGATTCATTTTTTTGTAATGAAGATAAAATGATTTACGGTGTATGCGATGGAGCAACACCGTTAGTTCCATTTTGTGATGAAGAAGGACATAATGGAGCATACATCGCTTCACATTTATTTGCAAGTCATTTTACTTCGCTACGAGAGATCAATAGTTTACAAGGTGAAGTTGCAAAGGCGAATGAATTATTGCAAAACAAGATGCTAGAGTACAAGGTTGATACGAGAAAAAAAGACCATCTGTGGTGTACATGTATTGCAGCAGTTCAAATAGAAGGCGATAAACTTGAATATGCACAATTAGGTGATTGTATGATCGTTGCAATACTTCAGGATGGAGCGATAAGAGTATTAACGAAAGATACAGTTAAGGGAATTAGTAAACGCGCAAAAAAGAAGAGGGAAGAGGATCGTAAAAAAGGATTACCAGTCCCGGAAGAACACGTTTTTCAAGATGTTCGGGAGCAGTTAAAATACAATCGCTATCTTGCAAATATGCCAAACGGCTATTCAGTTGCAAATGGGATGAAAGAAGCTATGGATTATTTACAATATGGTGAATTACAGGTAGCTGAAGTAAGTGGGATTTTTATTTGTTCAGACGGATTGTTTCACCCAGAATGGTCGTTAGAACAAACTGTAGCATATATAAGAAAGAATAGTATAAAAGAATATGTAGCAATCATTGAAAGGTTAGAAGGAGAAAATAGAATAAGACCAGATGATAAAACAGTTATTATGATCGATTTGTAAGAGGAGGATGTTCATATGGAAATTAAATGTGCAAATTTAACGTTTCAAAATGAGTTAGTTCCTTTAGAAAAAGTAAATAAACTGATTATCCACCATACGTCAGAAGATGGCTGGGATGTGTATAAAACTCACGAATTTCATCAAAAGGTAAGAGGATGGAGCGGGATTGGTTACAATTATTTTATTGAAGAAGATGGAACTGTAGTCGAAGGACGAGGTTTACATATTGGAGCACATGCGAAAGATAATAATAGTAATACAATTGGAATATGTATGACGGGAAATTTTGATAAATATGATCCAACTACTGCACAAATGAATTCATTATATTCTTTATGTAAAATGTTTATGAAGCAGTTTGCCATAGAGAAAGGGAATATACTCGGCCATAGGGAGTTAGAAGGGGTTACAAAAACTTGTCCAGGAAATCGCTTTTCTATGGTAGAGTTAAGAAAAGTATTATCTTAAATATAGAGGAGTAACTCATGATGATGAACATAAAAATACCGACTGATAAAAAAGAAGAGCTTGTAGCACAAATTCAGCAATTTTTCGTTGAAGAAGATTTAGATGAAATTGGACGTTTCCAAGCAGAACGTTTAATAGAGGAAATGATTAAATTAGTTGGACCATTTGCATACAATCAAGCAATTGGAGATGCAAGAAAGCTTGTAAGTGAGAAATTAACGAATATTGAAGAAGACTTGTATGTGTTAGAGAAGAATGAAGGGAAGTAAAAAGAGCTATTTTGGTCGTCTTCCGTCAATTATAAAATAAGTATATGCCACGGCTTTTTTCCGATGTTTTGTTTGGAAAAGACCGTGAAATTGTTTTTGGACATATAAAATAAACCTCTTTTTTTCCAAAAGGGACCCTAGAATTAAAAAAACGTTATTCTTTCTTAACAAGCTAGATGAGAAAGAATAACGTTTTTTTTGATTGAGATTAAAAATATATTATCTTAATTTTATCTTTTTTTAATAATTTATTTATGGGCAATTTATAGTTGCTATTTATAATTCCTATATATAACAGCTATGGATACTACGAAAAAGAACTTTGGAGGTGTAACCAATTAGCTGTAATCAAAATTTAAAACATGAATTGCTCACATAGAATCTTCTTTTGGAAGATAAGTGGTGTAATTCTTTGTTAAATGAAGGAAGGGATTGGGAAGCTATGAATAAAACAATTTTAAAAACATGTATCATATCAGCAGTTTTAGGTGGAAGCCTATTAAGTGAAAAAAATGGAGAGGTGAAAGCAGAGGAGGTTACACCACAAACGAATCATACTGGTGTATTCAAAGATGTTCCAAAGGGGCACTGGTCATATGAGGCGATTCATCAATTAACAGGTGAGAAAATTATTTTCGGCTATGACGATGGAAGATTTGGTTTTGGAGATAACGTAACACGCGAACAAGTTGCAGCTTTAATGTATCGTTATTTTAATATGGCAGAAAACAAAAATTATCAGAACCCATATGGGGACGTAAGCGAAGATTCGACAAGCTATATAAAGGAAATCTTGTCTTTAACAGAAATGGGTGTTTTTAAGGGTGATGAGTATGGGAACTTTAGACCGAAGGCATCCTTAACACGTGCAGAAATGGCACAGGTTCTTACAAATGCTTTTCATTTAAAGGCAAAGAGTGATCATACTTTTAATGACGTTTCAACGAACTCATGGGCAAGAAATGCAATTAGTGCTGTTCAAACAAATAATATTGCAAAAGGAGTAGGAGGAGGGGAATTCGCTCCAAGTATGGATGTGACGCGTGAACAGTATGCACAATTTTTATACAATGCAATACAAGAAACTCAACAAGCGAAAGGGCAGCTACTAGCTAGTATACTTGGTGAAACAAACTGGAAAGGGACAAAAGTCTATGACAAAGATCATAATGATTTAACGAAAGAAAATCAAAATTTCATCGGGCTTGCAAAATATGATGCTAAAACTGCAAGGTATGAATTTTTTAATGCAAATACAGGAGAGAGTCGTAATGATAGCGGTACCTTTTTTATAACCAACGATGGAAAGAAAAGAGTGTTAATTTCTGAAACGCAAAATTATCAAGCAGTTGTTGAATTAACGCAATTAGACAAGGAGAAATTTACATATAAAAGAATGGGGAAAGATGCAAAAGGGAACGATGTAGAAGTATTTGTTGAGCATGTTCCTTATCAAGAAAAAGAGCTTTCTTTTACCCGACCTGATAAAAATTTAGAAAGCTCGACGGGTAAAATAGTTACAGACGTTGATGGAGATGAAATCTTATCTAGTACTCTATGGAACGGAACAGTGGTATTAGATGAACAGGGTAATAATGTAACAAACTACAACTCTAACTTAATCAGTCTAGCAAAATATGATAAAAATACAAATAAATATGAGTTTTTCAATATGAATACAGGGATAAGTCGTGGGGATTATGGTTTCTTCGATGTTGTACATGACAATAAAATAAGAGCTCACGTTTCGTTAGGAAATAATAAATATGGTGCGGTCCTTGAACTTACAGAGTTAAATAAAGATAAATTTACGTATACAAGAATAGGGAAAGATGCGAATGGAAAAGATATAAAAATCTTTGTTGAGCATGAACCGTATACAGGTGACCTAAAACCAAATTTCACAAAATAAGATGTAAAAGTAATCTTATACTCTAGTAAAGGCATTATGTTAGAAAATGTTAGTAAGGAAAAACCTGAGTGATTAGGATTAGGTAATTATACAATAGAAGTAAAATAGTTCTTTATAGACAAATAGATGCCTTGAGGCATCTATTTGTCATTTTAAAATGATCTTATGGGTAAATGTAAAATACAAACTCTCTTACTTTCTCGGTTGTATTTTCATTTTTGAGTAGCTGACAATCTTCTCAGATCTAGTAACTTACTACTTGCACGACCATACATCGTGGCTCTTTTTTATTTGTTCTCTTTATATTCATGTATTTTCTCTTTTACATTACCGACAGTATCTTTAGCAGTGCCTTTCACCTTATCCCATTTTCCCTCGGCTTGTAATTTTTTATTGTCAGTTACTTTCCCGACAACTTCCTTTACTTCACCCTTTACCTTATCAATGGCACCTTCTACTTTTTCTTTTAAACCATGATCATGTTTAGTCATACATTTCTCCTCCTTGTAGTTTGAGTAGAATTCTCTTTTCATATTGCAAGTTGAATGATGTATCTAGTAATAGCGTAACAAATTTATTTCGAATATTCAAATGAGTAACAGGATAGAAAGGTAATTGTCATAAAATGTATACATTCGTAATGGAAAGAAAAAGAAAGTTAATTATATGTCTTTCGCAGTCCATATTGATTTTGTATAAGCAATTTTCATATGGGCACGTTCCATATTATTTTGACTGCCGCTACCAAATCGAGCTTGTCCAACTATTAAATTGCAATTGGATGCAACAGCGGTCTCAATTCGTTTTTGAATTAATGCGGTATGACAACCTTTACGTTGAAATTCTGGCAAAGTAGCAGAAGCAGCTAATGAAGCAACACCTTTATTTATATAAAGTACCCCTATACTAGCAGGAGTGTTTTGAACTTCGGCTATGAAAAAATACCATCCTGGTTTATTGTAAAGAATTTCGTTATTTTGGTGCACACCATATTTTGTAAAGGATGGCATGTTAAATCCACGTACATATATGTCTGCAAAAATATCAAATTCATTTTCTTTTAGTTGGCGTACTGAAATGTTAGAAGGCAGCAGCGATGAGTCTTCTCTTGGTAAACTATATAAAGCGGTATGGAAGTTAGATTGATAAAAATTTTTTTGAGATAAGTATTGAAATAATTCAGTTGTACCTTGCGCTGGTGTAATTTCAAAACGGCAAGGGATTTGTAGTGATTGATAATAAGCGATGATTTCATCTATCTCATCTGTATTTGTAAATGTAATGCCCTTTACTGTATTAAAAGCAGGACCAGCAATTACTTTTGATGAAAAGGCAGTGGCACTCCCGAACTTTTTCGTTTGTACTTGCATTGGGTTGCCGCTTATTGTTTGTAGTGCCTCTAATCTAGAAGAAAGCATATGTATTTCTGCGTTTTCAATTTCTTGTGCTGTATTGACTGTCATAATTGTACTCATACGATTCCTCCGTCAATTAATATAGTTCATAGTACATATACGATTTTTCTTCTGAGATTCCTGTTGAAATGTAAGAGAATAAGAGGTTTTTTGGAAGGGAAATGGAAACGAACTGTCGAAGGGAGTGGAAACAGATTAAAGGTGGTGCTCTCATGAAACAGAAAGACGTGCAGACATGCTCTCATTGCGGTTCTCAAAACATAGGAGAAGGTGAGTTTATCGGTTATGCACAAATACGGAAAAAGGAAACGATGTTCACATCTTCACCAGTGGATGCTTATATTTGTACAGATTGCGGGAATATCCTTTCATTAAAGGTACGGAATTATGAAAGGTTTAAGCAGAAGCCGCTATGATTGTTGAGAAGTGGTCATATCCAGCGTTGTATACGAAACGTCTTATATTAAGGGAAATTAATATGAGTGATATTTTACATATATATGAGTATGCCTCAGATAAAGAAATGTCAACGTATACAGTATGGGATGCTCATCAATCGTTACATGACACACAAAAATATATAGAAGAAATTGTGAGTCAATATGAGAAAGAAAAGGTAGCTCCCCTTGGAATTGTATTAAGAGAGGAACAAAAACTCATAGGGACTTGTGGATTTATAAAATATGATGTAACTGAACATAAAGCGGAAATTGCATACGCCTTATCACGAAAATATTGGGGTAGAGGATTAGCTACCGAGGCGGCTTCAGCTTTTTTTAGCTATGGTTTTAATGAGTTACGTCTTAATAGTATTGAAGCAGGATGTAATTCAGAAAATGAAGCATCTGAAAAATTAATGAAACGTTTGAATATGGAATACGATTGTACAATTCAAAAGGATTTGTTCATTAAAGGTAAGTATCGTGATACGAAAAGGTATTGTATATCTAGGAAAAGATATATGAATCAATGAAATATTTTATATTGAAAACTCCTTTAATTGAATAAGGGGGTTTTTGTTTTACGTATAATAATAATTACCTTTAATTGTTATAATTGGTTATTGAGAAATATTGTTTTTCTTAATACCACAATCATAGAAGAAAACTAGCTAAATCGTATACAAAACCGCTATATAACACAATCGCAACCGTAAGTTGACAAAGTGCAACCACAGGAAGATAGAGATAAGAGCAATGTTTACATACAATTTAGTTAAGAAAACAAAGGGGGACACACATATGGAATTTGGTGAGAAGCTTTTTAAATTAAGAAAGGAAAAAGGCCTTTCTCAAGAAGCGTTAGCTGAGAAATTAAACACAACAAGACAAGCGGTTAGTAAATGGGAAAATGGTCAAGGTTTTCCTGAAACCGAAAAACTAATAATGATTGGAAATGTATTTGAAGTATCTCTTGATTACTTATTAAAAGAAACTGCTGAGCAAAGTAATGAAAAGGAAAATGGTTATTATGTAAGTAAGGAAATGGCGGAAGGGTATATAGTGTATGGGTAAAAAAATTCTAAATATATCGCATTAGGATTTAGCTTGCTTATTTTATCTACAATACCGTATTTATTATTTAAAGAAAATGCAACAATGTCTACATTCCTTGTCATTATCATTGTCCTTGGAATTGGAGCGATGATGGTACCTGTAACGATAGAAGAGAGTCGATACAATGTATTAAAAAAAGAAGAATTACTATTTGATCAAAACTTTCTAAAAGAATTGACAAAAAGATATGAAGTAATTAAGAAGAAGTATGCTGCAGTAATGATCGTTGGATTTTGTTTTATAGCAGCAGGAGCGATACCATTTTTATTTGAGAAAAAGCATATCACTTCAGGAGAATTAGTGCAGTATTATCCGTACTGTGTTGTACTTATTGCTATTGGAGTCTATCTTTTTGTTCGTGTTGTAGGAGTGTGGGAGATGTATCGAATTTTAGTAGAAAATAAGGAATACAGTAATCGTTTTATTTTTAAAATGAAAAAGAAAGTAAGAAAAAAGGTAGATAGTTTATAAAAAATAAAAAACATGTTTCGAATCAATGTATTCAAAACATGTTTTTTATCGTTCTGAATTATTTCCAAAGAAATAATTCAGAAAATACAGAAAAAACATCGTAATTATTTGTAGAAGTCTGTTATAATATACAGAAATGAAAACGCTTTAAAGGGGGATATAACCAATATGATGATGAATGTACCGCTAACAATTAGTTCTATGATGGAAAGAGCAGAAAAACTGTTTTCAAAGAAAGAAATTGTTTCACGGACACATGACACAGTTACGACATTAACGTATAAGCAGTTAGGTGAAAGGACGAGAAGGCTTTCTAGTGCGTTAAAAAAATTAGGAATTAAAGAAGGCGAGCGTATAGGAACGTTAGCGTGGAATCATCATCGACATGTGGAAGCGTATTTTGCTATTCCTGGTATTACTTCCGTTTTACACACAATTAATATTCGTTTATCTCCTCAACATATTTCATACATTATTCAGCACGCAGAAGATCGAATTCTACTTATAGATGAAGATCTCGTACCACTTGTTGAAAATATTCAATCACAATTATCAACTGTACAAGCCTACATTATTATGACTGATAAAGATGAACTTCCCAATACTACGCTAGAACCTGTATATCATTATGAAAAGCTATTAGAAGAAGGCGATCCAACTTTCCAATTTGTAAAAGATATTGATGAAAATACACCTGCTGGTATGTGTTATACGTCAGCGACTACAGGAAACCCAAAAGGTGTTGTATATACGCATCGTAGTACTGTATTGCATTGTATGGCACTCGGTTTAGCGGATACAGCTGCTTTATCGGAAAGTGATGCGGCGATGGCAATTGTACCGATGTTCCATGTGAACGCTTGGGGGCTTCCTTTTGCAGCTACTTGGTTTGGAACTAAACAAGTTCTGCCAGGACCAATGTTTACTCCAAAAATTTTATTAGAGATGATTCAAGCTGAAAAAGTAACGATAGCAGCAGGTGTGCCGACAATTTGGCTCGGTGTATTACAAGAGTTAGAAAATAATAGTTACGATTTATCTAGTATAACGAGAATATTATGCGGTGGTGCAGCTGCACCGAAAAGCGTTATTAAAGCATTTGAGCAAAAATATAATGTTCCTTTCGTACATGCATATGGTATGACTGAAACAAGCCCACTCGTAACACTTGCACGTTTAAAAAGTTATGAAACAGAATTATCATATGAAGAGCAATTAGAAATCCGCTCAAAACAAGGATATCTTGTCCCTGGTGTAGAGATGAAAGTAGTCGGTACAAATGGTGAAGTGAAGTGGGATGGTACTGAGATGGGAGAGTTATGTTTACGAGCACCTTGGATCGCTGAAAGCTATTATAACGATGATCGTACTGTCGAAGGATTCCGAGACGGTTGGTTATATACTGGTGATGTTGTTACAGTTGATGAGGAAGGCTGCGTGAAAATTGTTGATCGTACGAAAGATGTTATTAAAAGCGGGGGAGAATGGATTTCTTCAGTGGATCTTGAAAATGCTTTAATGGCACATGATGCTATATTTGAAGCGGCTGTCGTTGCAATTCCTCATCCGCAGTGGCAAGAACGCCCAGTTGCCTGCGTTGTTCAAAAGAAAAATAGTACGGTTACAAAAGAAGAAATATATGAGTTTTTAAAACCGCAGTTTGCGAAGTGGTGGTTACCAGATGATATTGTATTTATGGAAGAAATACCGAAAACATCTGTTGGGAAGTTTTTAAAACAGGCACTTCGAAAAGAACTTGAGCATTTGCATAAAGAGAAATAATTGAATTTATATTTGTAAACCAATATTAAAAATAAGTTGACAAAAAGCTAGTGAAAAGATAATATAACTCCTATAATATGTTACCTAAAAAACATTTTAAGTTTACAAATAGGAGAAGCAAATATGAATACAAAAAACTTAGTTTTCGTCGCTTTATTTAGTTCTATTATGGGAGTGTTAGGATTAATACCCCCAATTGCTCTTGCTATTACACCAGTTCCGATTACATTACAATCACTCGGTGTTATGCTTGCTGGTGGATTGTTAGGATCACGTCTTGGTGCGTTAAGTCAGCTTATTTTCTTACTTATAGTTGGAGTTGGAGCACCATTACTTGCTGGTGGACGCGGTGGTCCAGGCGTATTTGTTGGGCCAAGTGCAGGATATTTACTTGGTTATATCGTTGGAGCGTTTGTCATTGGTTATTTAATTGAGCGTTTACGTGAAGTTTCTATAATAAAGGTATTATGTATTAATATAATTGGTGGTATTTTCGTAGTTTATGTATTTGGTATCATTGTCCAAGCTTTCGTAATGGATATTTCCGTATGGGAAACGATGAAAGTAAGTGTCGCATTTTTACCAGGTGATTGCATAAAGGCGACTATAGCAGCGATTCTTGTGACAAGATTACATCGCTCATTGAAACATATTATTACGCCTGCTTTGAAGAATAAAAAAATTACAAATGCAGGGTAAGAAAAAGGAGAAACACGTTACTTGCGTGTTTCTTTTTATTATTTTGTAAAGAAAGGACGTCTCATATGGGGATTACAAAAGAATATAAAAAGTATGCCTCTTTACAACCAAATAAAATAGCGATTAAAGAAAATGATAGAGTATTAACATATAAAGAATGGTTTGAGTCAGTGTGTAAAGTAGCAAACTGGTTGAATGAAAAAGAATCGCAGAATAAAACGATAGCAATTTTATTAGAGAATAGTATGGAATTTTTACAACTATTTGCGGGTTCCGCTATGGCTGGATGGGTTTGTGTGCCACTAGATATAAAATGGAAACGAGATGAACTTAAAGAAAGAATAGCGATTAGTAAACCGGATATTATTGTGGCGGAGCAGTATAGGCTTAGTGATATATCGTGCGAAGAAGGAAGGATTATTGAGATTGAAGAATGGAAAGAAATGATTGAGAACTATCTTCCTGCATATCATTCTGTAGAAAATGTACAAAACGCTCCTTTTTATATGGGATTTACATCAGGATCGACTGGAAAAGCAAAAGCGTTTTTACGTGCTCAACAGTCGTGGGTACATAGTTTTGATTGTAATGTACATGACTTTCATATGAAAAAGGAAAATTCTATTTTAATAGCTGGGACGCTTGTTCATTCTCTTTTCTTATACGGGGCAATAAGTGCATTGTTTTTAGGGCAAACGGTACACATAATGAGAAAGTTTGTACCAGTTCAAGTGCTATCTAGTATAAGGATAGAGAATATTTCTGTAATGTATACAGTTCCTACAATGCTTGAGTCTTTGTATAAAGAAAATAAAGTAATTGAAAGTGAAATGAAAATTATTTCGTCAGGAGCCAAATGGGAAGCTGAAGCAAAAGAGAAGATGAAGAATGTGTTTCCTTATGCAAAAAGATATGAGTTTTATGGTGCGTCTGAGCTAAGCTTTGTAACGGCATTGGTTGATGAAGAGAGTGAAAGAAAACCGAATTCAGTAGGGAAACCTTGTCATAATGTACAAGTTCGAATATGTAATGAAGCAGGAGAAGAAGTACAGATAGGTGAGATAGGAACTGTGTATGTGAAAAGTGATCAATTTTTTATGGGCTATGTATCGGATGGAGCTATAATCCCGCAATTGTCCGAAGGTGGCTGGATGACAGTGCAGGATGTGGGCTACCAAGATGAAGAAGGCTTTATATATATTGTTGGTAGAGAGAAGAATATGATTTTATTTGGAGGAATCAATATTTTCCCAGAAGAAATAGAAAGGGTATTACAGACACATCCAGCTGTTGAAGAAATAGTTGTGGTTGGTGTAGAAGATAGTTACTGGGGTGAAAAGCCTGTCGCTATCGTAAAAGGAAGTGCTACAAAGCAACAATTAAAAAGTTTTTGCTTACAACGATTATCATCTTTTAAAATACCGAAAGAATGGTACTTTGTTGATGAAATACCTTATACAAATAGCGGGAAAATAGCTCGCAATGCAGCAAAAAGTATGATTGAAAACCGGGAGAAGATATATGAATAGGGCGGTTATTGTAGAAGCGAAAAGAACACCTATTGGTAAAAAAAACGGGATGTTGAAAGATTATGAAGTTCAGCAATTAGCAGCACCACTTCTTACGTTTTTAAGTAAAGGAATTGAGAGAGAAATAGACGATGTTATATTAGGGAATGTTGTTGGACCGGGAGGTAATGTTGCAAGATTATCTGCTTTAGAAGCTGGGCTTGGTTATCATATACCTGGTGTAACGATTGACCGGCAATGCGGAGCTGGATTGGAAGCAATTCGTACTGCGTGTCATTTTATTCAAGGGGATGCAGGTAATTGTTATATTGCTGGGGGCGTAGAGAGTACAAGTACGTCACCTTTTCAAAATAGAGCGCGGTTTTCACCTGAAACAATTGGGGATCCAGATATGGGATTGGCGGCTGAGTATGTTGCAGAGCAATATAACATAACAAAAGAGATGCAAGATGAATATGCTTGTCTTAGCTATAAAAGAACGCTGCAAGCATTAGAAAAAGGATATATACAAGAAGAGATATTACCTCATTATTTTAATGGATTATTAGATGAATCTATAAAGCGGGAAATGAATTATGAAAGAATGATTAAGAGAACGAAACCTGTATTTTTACAAAATGGAACGGTAACAGCAGGTAATTCGTGCGGTGTAAATGATGGAGCATGTGCTGTTCTTGTAATGGAAGAGGGGCAAGCACAGAAATTAGGGTACAAGCCAGTTCTTCGTTTCGTTCGTAGTGCTGTAGTTGGCGTGGATCCAAATCTTCCAGGGACTGGTCCGATATTTGCGGTGAACAAATTATTAAACGAAATGAATATGAAAGTAGAGGACATCGATTATTTTGAAATAAATGAAGCATTTGCTTCAAAAATTGTTGCTTGTGCAAAGGAGTTACAAATTCCTTTTGAAAAATTAAATGTAAATGGTGGAGCAATTGCGCTCGGTCATCCGTACGGTGCATCTGGAGCTATGCTTGTGACACGTTTGTTTTATCAAGCACAAAGAGAGCATATGAAATATGGAATTACGACGTTAGGAATTGGTGGTGGAATAGGGCTTGCGCTATTATTTGAGAAAGTAGAAAACTAGAAAGGGGCTAGTTTTCTACTTTTTGAGGAACATAAGCATTACTACCAGGTTTTGCTTTTATTTCATTCCAAGCAGCGATAGCATCAGCTTTTGATTTCCCTTTGTTATTTGGATCTTCGAAAAAGTCGCGAGTGAAACGATTGTATTCAAACTGCGCGCTGATAGTTGTTTTGTATGTAGGATCTTTTTTTCGTTCGTTTTCTTCATACCAAAACGTTATCGCGTCTTCATATGTTTTTCCAACATTCTCTTTAAAAAATTTTTGAAGAGCTACTGTAAAGCGGAAGTTTGCTCCGATTTTTTCTTTGAAAAAAGCACGAACATCTTCGCTACAGCGGTGATTGTTAGTAATAATCGTTTGAAGAGAAAGTTCTTTATAAGAGAGGGAAGCTTTACTCACCTTTTGACTAGAGCTGTTTTTTAATATTTTACCAGTATGTAAATAATGTGAGATA
The DNA here is from genome assembly GCF_025809295.1 of Bacillus sp. 41-22. Taxonomy (NCBI): domain Bacteria; kingdom Bacillati; phylum Bacillota; class Bacilli; order Caryophanales; family Bacillaceae; genus Bacillus; species Bacillus sp. 41-22. The sequence goes on along the minus strand of NZ_CP084035.1, from coordinate 3,429,091 downwards.
CGCTCGGTTATTTCAATCTTAGAGCCACTAGCTGACAAACCATGCTCACGACAAAATGTTTGCAGTTCTGCTTTTAACCAATAAAAGTTTTGGAAATCTTCAAGTGATATAGACTTTGTTAAAGGTGGACGCATAGATGTAACAACTTCTTTCTTCCATAATTTTCTTTAATTATAAAACATATGTTCTTTTTGTGGAAGGATTAATTTGTAAATATAACGGGAAGAGGAGATTACATATGGAAAGTGTAATGCAAGTTCGTGTTACGGGAATTTTAATTGAAGATGAAAAAGTATTGCTAGTAAAGCAAAAAGTTGCTAATCGCAATTGGTCTTTACCTGGGGGAAGGGTAGAGAATGGTGAAACGTTAGAAGAAGCGATGATTCGAGAAATGAGAGAAGAAACAGGATTAGAAGTTAAAATTAAGAAGCTACTCTATGTTTGTGATAAACCAGATGCTAGTCCATCTTTATTACATATTACGTTTCTGCTTGAAAGGATTGAAGGTGAAATTACGTTACCTTCTAATGAATTTGATCTTAATCCAATTCATGATGTACAAATGGTAGTGATTAAAGACTTAAGTCATTATGGTTTTTCGGAAACTTTTATAACTCTTATAAGTGAAGGTTTTGCAAGTGCAGGGAGTTATCAAGGCTTGAAACAAAATATAGGCCTGTAAATAATTGAAGGATAGCCGTTAGCTACCCTTCATAAACATGTTTTACACTGCTGACTGTAAAGAAGAAACAAGTTGATTTAAAAACTCATCTCTACTCATAATTGCTTTCCCACCGCCACGAGCACTCTTTTTATTTCCTCCGCCTTTTCCTTCAATAGAAGGGAGGGCATCTTTTAAAAGAGCATTCATATCGAGTGTCACTGCTTTACCACAAGCAAGAATACATTGTAATTTGTCCTCATTTTCAATAACGAAGTATGTAATTGCGTGTTCTTGTTGTTCTGTAATAATGGCAGCTAGTTTTGCGACTTCTTGCATAGCGCGATTTGTAAATGCTCGAGAGATAAGTGTTCCAGCATGTATTTCTTCCGATTGTTGTAATAGTTCATTTGCTTCTACAAATAATAGTTTTTCATTCATTGCTTGTATTGCCTTTTCGTTTTCTTTTTGAGAGGTAAGAAGTTGTGCTACTTTTGCTGGAATATCAGTTTCGCTACTGTTCAATTGCTTAGAAACATCGGTTAATATTTGTTGATGTTGTCCCATTAATTTAAGAGAACGCCAACCAGCTATAAATGTTAAGCGTATACCACCTTTATTGCGCTCCCATCCTAGTACTTGAATAGGACCTACTTCACCAGTGTGTTTCGGATGCGTTCCGCCACAGCCGTTGTAATCATAATTTGCGATAATAACAACGCGTATATTTTCTGTCATAGTTGGTTCTTTGCGAAGGGGTAATGCTTTGGCCTCTTCTAAGTTCATCCATTTAATACGAATAGGGTGGTTTTCAAAAACAATTTGATTAGCAATTTGTGCGGCCTTCTCAACAGTTTCTGTAGAAAGATTGGCAGTTTCTAAATCAATGGTTATAGTTTCTTTTCCAAGATGGAACCCGATCGTCGGTATGTTAAAGTGATCCCAAAAAGCAGCGGATAAAATGTGCTGAGCCGTATGTTGTTGCATATGGTCAAAACGGCGCTCCCAATCTATTTTACCCTCTACTTCTTCTGTATGTAATTGTTCTATTATGAAATGACGAATTTCTCCATTTACTTCTTCAACGTTACTTACCGGAATACCATTTAAAGTTCCAGTGTCATGTGGTTGTCCGCCGCCTGTTGGATAAAATGCAGTTTCATTTAAGACAACATATAAGTTTCCTTCTGTATCATGCTCTTGTTTTATAACTTTAGTAGTAAAGTCTTTCTTATAAGCGTCGATGTAATATAATTTTTTCTCCAATTTTCTTTCCCCTTTCGTGTTAGCTAGTTTCATTGTAAAGCAATTGAAATTAGTTTCCTAATATTTCAGAAGAAAGAAACTTTTTTTAGAATTTTCTTGCTATAATAAGAAGAAAATGCGGGGGGAATGAAAATGCCATATGAAAACGGCGTAGATAAGTTGCTTAGTTTAAGCAGAAATATTTCCGAATTATATCGAGAATTAAATGAGATGACCCGGATTTTAACGGATTGTAATCGAGAAAGTGTGAAATTTGATCGGTTATATGTAAAGGAGTTACTTTGGAAAAAAGAAGATGTCATAGAGAAGTATGAACAATTACTCGTCCAGCTTTGTATTAATGAATGCTTTGATTTAAAAAGTGTAATTACTGGCGAATATAAGTATACATATGAAGAAGTAGAAAGCATTGTTTTAGAATTTAATGAAAAGTATAATGTAGCTATTTTGATTAAAGATGTTTGTAAAGAACTACAGTTTACATACGGAATTGATATGGAAATAACGAGAACAGCTCGGGTATAAACATCTCAAGTATAGAAAAAGGAAAAAGAAAGCAGATCCTTTGCTTTCTTTTTTTATGTAAGAAAAGGGAGAGTAGGTTTAAAGATGAAGGGGAAGTTACAAAATATTCATCCACTTGGAATGAGTATCATTATAGGGACATTATTTGCTAGGTTTGCAACTTCAATGAGCATTCCTTTTTTAGCGATTTATTTAACGACTGTTAAAGACGTATCGGCTGGAATGACCGGTGCTATCATTGGAACGAGTGCGCTTGTTGGAGTGTTAGCTAGTTTTATTGGAGGCAATTTATCGGATCGATTTGGTCGAAAGATGATTATAATATGGTCCATGATTGTTTGGGTGTTTGTATTTATAGGATTTTCAGTTGCAGATCATGTTTTGAGTTTCTTTCTATTAAACGCTTTGAATGGATTATGTCGTTCTTTTTTTGAACCGACATCAAGAGCTTTATTATCAGATTTAACGAAACCAGAGTATCGTTTACTCGTATATAATTTGCGTTACGGTGCAATAAATGTTGGAGTAGCGATGGGTCCACTTGTTGGATTACAGATTGGAAGTGCAAAATCAACGATTCCTTTTTTAGTAGCCGCTGGAGTGTACATTTTATATACAGTTATATTAGCGTTTCAATTTAAGAAATATCCACTTGATAATAAGAAAGTAACTACAGAAAATCCGGTCACAATGTTAAGTGCGGTTCGGATTTTGCGAAAAGACATAGTATTTTTAGTTGCTTTAGTCGGAATCATTTTGAGTAATAGTGGTTTTTCACATTTAACGACGACACTATCTCAATATTTTGCAAACGCACATATATTTCAAGATGGAGTAAAGTTGTTCTCATATATGCTAACTTTAAATGCGGTTACAGTAGTAGTTATTCAATACCCTGTTATTCAAATGTGTAAAAAGTATACGCCGTTAGCATCTATTATGGTTGGAACGTTATTTGTGAGCGGGGGATTGTTTGGATTTGGACTAGTAGAATCTATGTTAGGGGCTGCTATATGTACAATTATTTTTACATTCGGAGAAGTATTAATGTTTTCAATGACAGATGTATTTATTGATGAGATAGCTGTTTCGCATTTGAAAGGGACATATTTTGGAGCTATGGGCTTTTCGGGAATTGGAGTAGTAATTGGTCCTTGGTTTGGCGGGATACTTCTCGATCATTATGGATATCAAAATGGCTTTATTGTATTTTTTATATTAGCTGTTTTTTCAACCACTGCATTTCCAGTCCTATTAGTTACAAAAAGCTTAATGAAAAAAAGATATATTAGAAATTCTAAAATAGAAATACATGCGAAATAATATAAGCCCCAGCAAACTAAAAGGTTGCTGGGGCTTATGTTTGTATTTATATTAATCGTTAATTCGAAAAAAGACTTTCTCTTCATGCGTGTTGGCAACTTCATTTTTGGAAATATGAATGGCTAAATATCCATTCTCTAAGCAGGCTAGCATCTTCTTATAAATAATATTAGCAGGTAAAGGAATTATCCGCTGTAAAGAATTATTTTTATGAAGTATGCAAATGTTTAGGCCTGTCTCCATCTTTTTAATGAGTACATCTTGTTCAGTTACATTTAGTACATCTGTTTCCAAAATGTATTCTTGTTCTGTTTCACAAAGGTCAATATGAATTTGATTTGGAAAACTAAAGTTACTATAAGAATCGGAACAAAATTGATCCATCCATTCTTCGAAACCATCAACATGAAAAAGACAATCCTTCTTTTTCTTGCCCATGAAAGACACCCTCCGTAAAATCTCAATTCATACTATGTTATGCATGAATGAAATAGAGGTGAAGAACAAATAGAAAAATATAAACATTTTATGTGAAAGATACAGTGTGTGTGAATACTTTTGCTTTACATATCATGATGTGCATGATTTTTTTGACGTGAATGATTACGGTTTTTAACTTTATGAGATCCACTTAAAGGCTCGGGCTGTCCAGAAGATTGCCCTTTTTTCTCGTTTTGACGATTAGATTGATTCTTGTTTTTACCCATTGTATTTTACACCTCCTCTCCCTATTTAGAATGAGAGAAGTTTGCGAATTTATACGAGAATGTTTTTTGAGAAATGGGTAAAGATAAGTAGGACTAACTCATATAGGAAGGGGAAAGTGTTATGCCATATCATAAAGATAAGCAACAGGCTTTTCAGGCCGCGCAGCAAGGGGTTGTTCAAGCGGAAAATATATTCAATAATATTGTGAAAAATGACCCGAATTACGGCCATGATTTAAAAGAGTTACGCCAAGAAGTGCAAGAGGCGTACGAACAGATTCAAAATGCACTTGAAGTAGCATCAGAAACGCAGCGTCCACAACTTGAGCAATATGAAAGTAATCTCCAAAATATTATGCGAAATGTAGATCAAATAGAAAAGTGAAAAAGGTTGTTGTGAATTCAACAACCTCATTACTTTTAGTGCTACTATGCTGAAACGAAAAATTATTCTATCAATTTTTTCTTTAATTTGTGCAGTACATATATTTCAAGTGGACAAAGTGGAAGCTAAAATGTTGTTAAGAAAAGAGCTAGAGCCAACTGGCTATGTAACATGGGAAGTGCCAAATAATGAAAAAATTATCGCAATTACATTTGATGATGGACCGGACCCAACTTATACACCGCAAGTATTAGAGTTATTACGTCAATATAAAGCGGAAGCGACTTTTTTTATGATTGGCTTTCGAGTTCAGCGTAATCCGTACTTAGTAAAGCAAGTGTTGAAAGAAGGGCATGAAATCGGAAATCATACGATGAATCATTTGTATGCGAGTAATTCATCAGATGAAAAATTAGAACATGATATTTTAAATGGAAAGAAATATTTTGAAAAATGGGTGAAAGAACCTTTATTGTTCCGTCCGCCAGGTGGATATATTAATGATGCTGTATTTACTACGGCAAAAAAAGCTGGGTATCAAATTGTTCTATGGTCATGGCATCAAGACCCTCGTGATTGGGCGAATCCGGGTACAGAATCCATAGTAAATCATGTTGTGAAAAATGCTAAAAGTGGAGATATTGTACTGTTGCACGATGGAGGAAGTGATCGTAGTCAAACAGTGGCGGCATTAGCAAAAATTTTACCTGAACTGAAAAAGCAGGGTTATCGATTTGTAACAGTTTCGGAGTTGTTACGTTATAAACATTAGAGAAAATCCCAAAAGGTATACCTTTTGGGATTTTTCGTTACTGATTCTTTTTTCGTTTCTTATTATTTTGTCGCTCTGCCGGAGTTAAAGGTTCATTTGCGAACTCTTCATTATAGCCAGTTCCTTGCCCTTGGGCGGATGCAGCATTCATTCCTGAAATAATATGATTGGCTTTTCTTTTACCCATTTTTCTCACCTCTATAATGTTTTTTATAGACGAACCATGAGTCGTTCATAGCATATATGAACGTAAAGTAAAACACTGAAAGAGTGCTTTACTTTATAGTAATAGTATTAATAAAGAGCATGGACACTATTCAAATTTAGAAAGATAAAGAAAACTTATGATAATCCATAAGTTTCTTATTATTTACTTATTTAGAAAGTTGTAATAAGATATTATCGTAAGGTATTGAAAAGTTTGTCTACATTTTATATTCAGACAAATTAGTCACGTTTAACAGGGGGGAAACATAATGGTCAAACATAATCCATTTCAATCACGTGCAACTTTTGAACTAGATGGAAAGACGTATCATTATTATCAATTGAAAGCGCTTGAAAACGCAGGGGTTGGCAACGTATCTCAATTACCATATTCCGTGAAAGTTTTACTTGAATCTGTACTTCGTCAAGTAGACGGACGCGTAATTACAGAAGAACATGTTACAAATTTAGCGAAATGGGGAACGAAAGATGTTCAAGATATCGATGTTCCGTTTAAACCATCTCGCGTAATCTTACAAGACTTCACAGGTGTTCCAGCTGTTGTAGATTTGGCTTCGCTTCGTAAAGCAATGGCAGATATGGGCGGAGATCCTGATAAAATTAATCCAGAAATTACTGTAGACCTTGTAATTGACCACTCTGTACAGGTTGATAGAGCGGGTACAGCGGACTCGCTTGCATTCAACATGGACTTAGAGTTTAAACGTAATGAAGAACGTTATAAATTTTTAAGCTGGGCACAGAAATCATTTGATAACTACCGTGCAGTTCCACCAGCAACAGGTATTGTACACCAAGTAAATCTTGAATATTTAGCACCGGTTGTTCATGCGGTGAAAAATGCTGAAGGTGACTTAGTTGCATACCCAGATTCATTAGTTGGAACTGACTCACATACAACAATGATTAATGGTATTGGTGTTCTTGGATGGGGCGTTGGTGGTATTGAAGCAGAAGCAGGAATGCTTGGACAGCCTTCATATTTCCCAGTACCTGAAGTAATCGGTGTGAAATTAACTGGTACACTTCCAAGTGGTACAACAGCAACTGACGTTGCATTAAAAGTAACACAAGTGTTACGTCAAAAAGGTGTAGTTGGTAAATTTGTTGAGTTCTTCGGTAATGGACTAAAGAGCATGCCTTTAGCTGACCGTGCAACAATTTCAAATATGGCACCAGAATACGGTGCAACTTGTGGATTCTTCCCAATCGACGATATTTCATTAGAATACTTACGTTTAACAGGTAGAGATGAAGAGCAAATTCGCGTTGTTGAAGAATATTGTAAAGCAAATGGCTTATTCTATACAGCAGACAGTAAAGATCCAATTTATACTGATCTTGTTGAAATTGATTTAAATACAATCGAATCTAATCTTTCTGGACCGAAACGTCCGCAAGATTTAATCCCACTTTCAAATATGAAAGAGGAGTTCCATAAAGCTGTTGTAGCACCAGTTGGAACACAAGGGCTTGGATTCAATGAGCAAGAGTTTGATAAAGAAGTGAAAGTTACATTGAAAGATCAAGAAGTAACGATGAAAACAGGTGGAATTGCAATCGCTGCAATTACAAGCTGTACAAATACGTCAAATCCGTACGTGTTAATTGGAGCAGGGTTAGTTGCGAAGAAAGCAATTGAAAAAGGACTTAAAGTACCTGGTTACGTAAAAACATCGTTAGCACCAGGATCTAAAGTTGTTACAGAGTACTTAGATAAGTCTGGTTTAACAACGTATTTAGATCAATTAGGTTTCCAAACAGTTGGTTACGGCTGTACGACTTGTATCGGTAACTCTGGTCCATTAGCAGAGGAATTAGAAGAAGCAATCGCAGCAAATGATTTATTAGTAACATCTGTTTTATCTGGTAACCGTAACTTTGAAGGTCGTATTCACCCACTTGTAAAGGCAAACTACTTAGCATCACCACCACTTGTTGTGGCATATGCACTTGCAGGTACTGTTGATATTGACCTGAAAAATGATGAAATCGGTAAAGATGTAAATGGTAATGCTGTTTACTTTAATGATATTTGGCCATCAGCTAAAGAAATTGAAGATGTAGTTCAAAGTGTTGTTACATCTGAATTGTTCAAAAAAGAATATGCACAAGTATTTAACAGCAATGAGCGCTGGAATGAAATCCAAACTTCAAATGAAGCTTTATATACTTGGGATAATGATTCAACATACATTCAAAACCCACCGTTCTTCGAAGGATTATCTAAAGAGCCAGGTGAAGTTGAAACGTTATCAGGTTTACGCATAGTTGGTAAATTTGGTGATTCTGTAACGACAGACCACATTTCACCAGCAGGTTCAATTGGTAAGCACACGCCAGCTGGACGTTATTTACTAGAAAACGGCGTACAACCAGTCGACTTTAACTCTTACGGTTCTCGTCGTGGTAACCATGAAGTTATGATGCGTGGTACATTTGCAAACATCCGTATTAAAAACCAAATCGCACCAGGAACAGAAGGCGGATATACAACATATTGGCCAACTGGTGAAGTAACATCTATCTATGATGCTGCGATGAAATATAAAGAAGATGGCACAGGCCTTCTAGTTGTTGCTGGTAAAGACTACGGTATGGGAAGTTCTCGTGACTGGGCTGCGAAAGGTACAAACTTATTAGGTATTAAAGCAGTAATCGCAGAAAGCTTCGAGCGTATTCACCGCAGTAACTTAGTATTAATGGGCGTATTACCATTACAATTTAAAGATGGCGACAGTGCTGAAACATTAGGTCTTGTTGGTGACGAGTCATTTGAAATTCAAATTGACAAAACGGTTAGACCACGCGATCTTGTAAAAGTAGTTGCAATCGATGCAGAAGGAAAAGAGAAGCAATTTGAAGTAGTAGCTCGTTTCGATAGTGAAGTTGAAATTGACTACTACCGTCACGGTGGTATCTTGCAAATGGTTCTTCGTTCGAAAATCGAAGAGTCTAAAGTGTCAAACTAAATAATTGAAATGAATGATAAGGAAGCTAACATTTGTTAGCTTCCTTACTTTATGTACAGAGGGAAAGGGATGAAACCATTTGGTTTCATCCCTTTCCTTTTATTATGCAAAATTGGGGGAATGACAATGAATGAGTATAGAAGAATAATGTTGCCGCTGTTGCAAGAAAAGCTATTGCTAATTAGTGCGATTTGTAGCGGAATAGTAGCTGCCATTTTAAATTTATCCCGTCCGCTATTTATGGGGCTAATTGTAGATAACATTATTCAGCGGGAGTTAAAAGGTACGTATGTATATATTGCTTTGTTTACGGGGAGTCGATTTTTGATGTGGGTGAACAATCTGTTATTTGATTATGTAAGCTCAAAAGTAAGTCAGCGAATATTACGAGAGAAGCGTATAGATGTATTACGTCATTTTTTCTTATTACCGTTTGAAGAAAGTGAGAAGGTAAAACAAGGGGAGTTAGAAACATTAGTCGTTTCTAATATTCCGAATTGGGTAAGGTTATATGGATCTATATTAATAGAATACATCCACGCCATTGCACAATTTATTGGTGCGTTCATAGCTCTACAACATATCGATGTACAGTTCATATGGTGGATAACCCCGTTTTTATTTTTAAGTGCAATTGTTCCAATGCTTATGGGGGGAAAAGTAAGAAATATTGCAAGTATTGCTCAAAAAAATCAATCAAGTGTTGTAGAGATGATGTCACAGTTTGTAAAAGGTATACAAGATTTACGTAGCTTACAAAAAGAAAAATGGGCAATTCATTTGTTTAAAGGAGTGACGGCACAATCTTATAAAACAGAAGTAAGGAAGACGATGATACAACATTGTATTGGGATAGTTGGAACGGTAATAGAAACAGGAGCATATATAGTTGTTCTTATTATAGGAGCAAAAAAAATAATAAAAGGGGATATGGAAGCCGGTTCGCTTGTGGCGGTATTAGCTACAATTGAGATGTTATTTTTTCCTGTTCGTTATGCAAGTGATTTATTAATGATGACACAAGTTGCTATTGCTTCGGCAAATCGAGTTTTTTGTTTTTTAAATATAGGAGCTGAATACAGAAATGTAGAGAGAGCGATGGGAATGGGATTAACAAATGTTTCATTTCAAGAGAACGTCGAAGAGAGATGTAGAATTAAAAATATTCATTTGCAAATTAATCCTGGTGAACTCGTCATTATTGTAGGAGAAAGTGGTGCAGGAAAAACAACGCTTTTAAAATTAATAACGGGTGTGTATAAACCATCTAACGGTAGCATTGTTTATTATGGTAATGGGGCTCGTATGACTACAGTGTGGCAAGAACCTAGTTTCTTTCGGACGACAATAAAAGAGAATATGTATTTCGGTGAAGAGTATTTAGAAAACCAGTTAGCAAAAAATATTGAACTTGTAAATGTGAAGCCGATTATTAGGGATTTACCTGAAGGGATTCAAACTGTACTACATAAAAGCGGTGAAGAGTTTTCGGGAGGAGAGAGAAAACGTCTTGCGTTATTGCGAGCGATTGTATCAAATCCGAATCTTATTATTTTAGATGAACCGACTGCGGGATTAGATCCGAGCAATCAAGAAGTGGTTTGGAATATGCTTAAAGGGCTAGGGGGGAATGTAACGAGAATTGTGACGACACATGATGTAGAGAATGCGATGATAGCGGATCGGGTGGTTGTTATGAATAATGGGAGTATTGTGGAATGCGGGGATCCTAGAGAATTATTAACGTGTAAGTCATTGTTTAAAGAGATGCTAATAAAAAGATGCTAATAAAAAGATAAGAGCTATATAGCGCTCTTATCTTTATTCACTCTTATTAAGTTGATACGTATAAGACTCAGTATCGTTAGTGCTAAACTCTTTGACTAGAGTAAGTTGATTTGTATCCGGATTATACTTGAAAATCTTGACTATACGTTCGCTACTTAGTGATGGATTATATTCTTGAATAGCAAATGTATTTTCAGCAATCTGTGTCATATTACTGGTGGAAATATTTTCTATGGAATCATGATTTGTAGAAATTTCAACGACTCGTTCACCGTTGAAAAATAAAAGAACGATTACTAAAATAACTAAACATATGCGTATATAGCGAAGTTCTTTACTAATAGGGTGTTCTCCCAAAACAATCATCCTTTCTGTAACTATTGTATAGTAGTGGTGGTAGTCATCGTGAAGAAACTAAGAATACCGAGACCAGCTAAAAGGATAAATGAGATTAAAGCGATATAGAGACAAATACGTCCCACTTGCTTTTTTTCAGGATCTTTACTGAAGAGCGAGATGATCCAAGTGATAATCCCGATTGGTGAAAATATAAAACTAAGAATATATAATAGTATTTTTTCAAATAAATTCATAAAAATCCCCCTTTTTGAAAGCTCTACATGTGCAGTTTTCTTCGTATTAGCGCTGCTGTTATGTAGGAAAGTACAGAATAAACAGCACTATAAACAATCCAAGCGTCTAAGTTTTGTAAAGCTAGGTGTATATTAAATTTAGAGACGATAATGAAAAATATAAGTGGAACAGTAAAAGAAATAATAATTGCAGCCCATTTGAATTTGTATAGTAAGGTGCTAAAAAAAATACATAGTAATGGTAAAGTGAAAAAAACAAAAGTGAAAGGGTTGATAAGTAATTGTAAAATACATATCACCTCGCAAGTTTTGTATTTATTTCTAATTATATGATAAAAAGGGAAATATTTTCATCTGGACTATAAATATTCTAACTATTTCGACTGTGAATATTTCCAAGCTTGTCCGTATAAGCTAAAATAAGGTATATAGTATTTTGGTGATTATGTAATAAGAAGATAAACACGTAAGGGTGATATAATATGTGGCGGAAGCTTACCATTATTGTAGTGTTACTTTGTTTAGCGGGATATGCAGCTTATGAACAGTTTGGTAAAGAGGATCAAGTAATGCAAGAAAAGCCTGCCAAAAGTGAAGCTGCTATGAAAGAGATTTTCGCAAGGAACGGTATTGAAATTGGAAAGAGCGCACCAGATTTTGAATTAGCAAAGATAGATGGAACGAATGTAAAGTTATCCAATTTAAAAGGAAAGAAAGTTATTTTAAACTTTTGGGCAACGTGGTGTGGGCCTTGTCAGCAAGAAATGCCTGATATGGAGGCCTTTTATAAAGAACATAAAGAAAACGTAGAAATTTTAGCTATAAACTATACTCCTTCAGAAAAAGGAGGGGGAGAAGAAAAGGTAAGGAACTTCGCTAAAGAAAAAGGAATTACTTTTCCTATTTTATTGGACAAGAACATTGATGTGACAACAGCGTATAAAGTAATTACCATTCCAACTTCTTATTTTATTGATACAGAAGGTGTCATTCAAGATAAGTTCATTGGACCGATGACGCAAAAAGAGATGGAGAAACGGATTGCTAAATTAAAATAACGGTGAAAAGGTAGAGGTGGAAAGTTACCATTTCTGCCTTTTCTTTTTCACGTAGTGATAGCAGCATGTTATGATAAAAGAAATATAAACGTTTAGAGGTAAAGGAGTGTTTGGAGTGGGGAATATATCCTTACCGTTAGATTATGTTGTAATTGATTTTGAAACAACAGGGTTTAACCCTTATAATGATAAAATTATTCAAGTCGCAGCAGTGAAATATCATAATCATGAACTAGTAGATCAATTTGTTTCCTATGTGAATCCAGAGCGTTCAATTCCGGACCGAATAACGAGTTTAACAGGTATTACAAATTATCGTGTTTCAGATGCACCGACGATTGAAGAAGTATTACCTTTATTTTTAGCATTTTTACATACAAATGTTATTGTCGCTCATAATGCATCTTTTGATATGCGTTTTTTAAAAAGTAATGTAAATATGCTTGGACTACCTGAGCCTAAAAATAACGTTATTGATACTGTGTTTTTAGCGAAAAAATATATGAAGCATGCGCCTAATCATAAACTTGAAACGTTAAAACGAATGCTTGGAATTCGATTAAGTTCTCATAATGCATTTGACGACTGTATTACGTGTGCGGCTGTTTATCAAAAATGTGCAGCGGTTGAAGAAGAAGGAAAAAGAAAAGCGAATAAGGAAGTACTTGATGAAACAGCGGTATTTGAAGCAGTAAAAGAAATGCTTGTACGAAATAAACGTGATATTGAGTGGATTCGTTGTATGAATGTTGGGAGTTATTTAGATATAAAAGCCTTTTACCCAATTATAAGGTTAAAGGTCAAAGGGCGAAAGAAATATGTGTTAACAGAAAAAATGGAAGACGATGTAAGAGAAATTTGTACGAGCTTAACACACGAGGCAGCATTGAAAAGTGAGATTGGCAACACGAGAATTATGATTGACAGTGTAGAGGACATTTTGAAGCTAGAGATCTACATTGTAGCAGAATACGATTCTGTATTACGAGCGCTGGATGAATATAGAGCAAATAAAGTAAATGCGGATGAAGAAATTAAAAAATATTTAAATACGATGGTGTAAAAAATCCCATGTGCAATATATGCGCATGGGATTTTTTATCAAAACATAAAATTTTCTTGCAAATCTGATTAAAGAGTTTTTCATTTGCTCATACTATGTAATAAGAAAGCGTAGAAGAAAGGGTGAGCAACATGAGAAGAAGTCGCCGTAGATCGTTTGAAGAACTTGTAAATGAAAATAAACAACAATTATTAAGCGATCGTGATGCAATGGATCGAATTGAAAAACGAATTGAAAAACGTTATGAAATGAAACTTTTTAAGCAGGCTGAATAATTCTTAACACTAGTACGATACTAGTGTTAAGGAGGCGATAGTAATGGGTAATCCGAAAAAGAATTCAAAAGACTTTGCACCAAATCAAATTGGAACACAATCGAAAAAAGCTGGTGGCAACAAAGGAAAGCAAATGCAAGACCAAACTGGCAAACAACCAATTGTTGATAACGGTTAAAAAAAGGAGAATGTCATCATTCTCCTTTTTGTGTGTTTGGATAATATTATAAAAATATTTAAAAAGCTGACTTTCGTCAGCCTTTTTTCGTAATTGTAAAGTTTTCAACGAGTAAACGCCAATTTTGTGGGAATGGTAGACCGATCTTCCAGTAACTAATACCGCCAATGCCTTGTTCTTTCATTAAATTGAATTTACTTTGAATAGACCTCGAATCTTCAAACCAAACCTCGTGTTGTACGCCGTTTTCATCAAAGTAATTAAAATGTGGAGCTTGGGCTGTGAAATCATAGCGGATAGGAACATTGTATTTACGAGCAAGTGCAACAGCTGCGACAGAGCTAACTGCTTTTGCGGGTGGATTCCCTTGTTTGAAAGGAAGTTTCCAATCAAATCCATATAAATTTTGCCCCATCATAATTTTTTGTGGGGGCATTTGAGATTTTGCATATTGAAGTACTTCTTTTACAGGACCAATAGGGGAAATCGCCATCGGTGGTCCACCTTGCCAACCCCAGTCGTATGTCATAATGACGACGAAATCAACAATTTGTCCTTGTGCTTTATAATCGTGAGCCTCAAAAAATTTCCCTTTTTGATTTGAGCTCGTTTTCGGTACAAGTGTTGTACTTAATGTGTATCCGCTAGGTAAGCGTGTTTTCACATTTCGTAAAAAACGATTATACGCTTCGCGATCTTCAGGTGCCACACTCTCGAAATCGAAATGAATGTCTCGCATGCCATATTTTTCAGCTGTTTGCAAAATGTTAGTAATAAACTTGTTTTGAATTGTTGCATCGCGTAAAATAACCGAGGTCAGATCGGCACTGAAATTTCCATTTTCAATATTTGTAATAACGAGCATAGGGATGGTGTTACCTTGCGTTGCAATATTAGCGATTTTCGCTGTTTCCGTCGGTTCTTTTAAAGTGCCGTCTCTTTTTGCTTCAAAGCTGAAGTAGGCTAAATATGTTAAAAATGGATTAATAGCACGTGTAGCATTTACTAAACTTTCTTTTATCGGTATTGTTGAAGGCTGTAAATAAGCAATGGATTCTACTGCTCGTTTTGTTCCTTTCGGTATATATAATTGCTGTCCGACATGGAGAATAGATTTTAATGAAAGGTTATTAACTTTAGCTAAACTGGCGAGAGGGACGTTATACGTTTGAGAAATTCGATAAAGGCTGTCACCTGGCTGTACATAATAATTATTGCCTTTTGTATTAACGATAAGTGCCTGACCAACAACGAGTGTTTCAGCTGGATTTAGTCCATTGTCTTTTACAATTTCTTCAGGTGTAGATCCGTACTTTGATGCTAAACCATAAACACTATCACCGCTACGAACAGTTACAATTTGGATCATGTGCTTGCCCCTTTCGGTAAAAGATTCACTGTTTTTATTTTATTTTTGATTCCTCTGTATTATGATTAAATGTATGCAAGGTAGCAGAAGTGAAAGAAGGCGAATAGAAATGTTTGTAGCAGAACATGAAGTTGAAATCCGCTATGCGGAAACAGACCAGATGGGTGTTGTTTACCATTCAAACTATTTAGTGTGGCTAGAACTTGGGCGCACTAAACTTATACAAGAATTAGGATTTTCATATGTTGAAATGGAGAAAGAGGGAATTATTTCTCCTGTATTAGACTTGCAAATTTCATATCGTAAAGCGATGCGTTACGGAGAAAAAGCTATTGTGAAAACGTGGGTTGATACTGTGAGCCCGCTCCGCGTTGTATATGGATATGAAATTTATAATGGTGATGGCGAACTTTGTATTACTGCAAGCACGACGAATATTTGTGCGAAAAAAGAAGGGTTCCGCCCTGTATCATTTAAAAAATTATATCCTGAGTGGTATGCGAAATATGAGGAAATTAAAAAGAAATAAAGTGAAACTTTAATCAGTGGGGGTCTTACTACCCGCAAATAGCGGGATAAAAAAAGCGTGGCAGAAGCCACGCTTTTTTATTTTTCATAATTAAATTGAGGGAAATCATCACCGTCGTTAAGTGTAACTAATAAATTATGTCCATCGAAGAACCACTCATCATCGCCTTCAATAAAGAAGTTAATACCTTCTTCTTGAGTTTGAACAGCAGGGTGCGCAGGGTCATCTTTACGAATACCTAAAGAAAGTCCTTTTTGCACAGTACTGCAACCGCCGTATTGTACGAAAAGGCGTATTGTTTCACCCGATTGTAAGTTTAATTCGTTTTTATACCATTGTGCTGCTTCTTTTGTTACGGAAAGATTCATGTATAGTTCCTCCAAATTATGTTGCTTTTTCTTTTAGTATAAAAAATAACGCAAAAAGACGCTATTAATATGCTTCACGTTTTCTTTTTGCGTTATGTGGGTTACGATCTTATTTTTGCTTTTTTGAAAAGTTTGCTTTTGGTTCAGTTTTATTTATAATTCGTCCGATATTTGCACGGTGTTTATAAATAACCATACCTGCTAATAAACACATCGCAATAATGAAGATTTTATCCCCGCTAACAATGGATGCAATAACAGCAACGACAGCTGTTATCATAGAAGAAAGTGATACGTATCTTGTTGTAAATAAAAGGCTGAAAAAGACAACAGCTAATATTGCAAAAACAACTGGTGAATAGCATAATAGCACCCCAGCAGAAGTTGCAACTGCTTTCCCCCCGCGGAATTTTGCGAAGATCGGATAGACATGTCCAAGAACAGCGGCTAATCCAAACCATAGTGGGTGAATATCTGACCCGAAAATAATCGGTAGACCTGTTGCTAATGTACCTTTTAAAATGTCAGCAATTGTTACGATAAAACCTGCTTTTTTCCCTAATGTACGGAATGTATTTGTTCCGCCTAGATTACCGCTTCCATGCTCACGAATGTCGATTCCATAACCAATTTTTCCAACGACTAATGCAAATGGAATCGAACCGAGTAGATAGGCAACGATAAATAAAAGATATGTAATAACCATGAGTTCAGTCTCCTTTATACAAATGTGTTGATAAAGGGTAAAAAGAGTTTTTCCCATTTATTGTACCATACATTTGTAAAGAGCACATTTCTTTTTTATAAATGAAAAAGTCATTAATTTTTAAAAAAACTTTCACAGGAATGTTACATTTTTCACAGGAACAGAAGAACTATATGTTGTATGATTTTAATCAAAAGACAACAACATGTTGGTGGAGGGTTATGAATGTTGAAACAAAATGTACGTGGAGAAGAATTAATGAAAGTATTTGAGACAATTATCCACGGTAATGAACAAGATTTAATGCAGGAAAATGCAAATGTAGATGGTCGATCTCCAATGGGAGTAATGGGAACGTTCGCATCTGAGAGCGCAAAGTATTATGCAGTAGAAAAATTATTATCAGATCAAGTGAAAAAAGCGATAGATCAAAATATATTATATCCACATGATTTAGATTTTTATGCAACAGGAACGACGACTTGTTCGCAAATTCCGTTAGCGCAAATGCTAGCTAACGGTTTTCATACTGGACATGGACATATGAGACAACCGCAAGACATTAAAAGTGCGTTGGCGCTTTCTTCAATTATTTTTCAGGCGAATCAAAATATGCAGCACGGTGGTCAATCGTTTGCACTCTTTGATATTGATTTAGCTCCATATGTGAGAAAAACAGTAAAGAGACATAAAAAACGACTACAGTCATATCCGCTTACGAAAGAACAAATAGAGGAATTTGCATGGAAAGAGACAGAAAATGATACGTATCAGGCGTGTGAGGCTTTCGTTCATAATTCAAATAGTATGCATAGTAGGGGCGGGGGACAAGTACCATTTATTTCTATTAACTACGGAACAGACACATCGAAAGAGGGAAGACTTTTAATTAAGCAACTTTTAAAAGCGACGCAAGCTGGACTTGGTAAAGGAGAAACACCGATTTTTCCTATTCAAATTTTCAAAATGAAAAAAGGGGTGAACTTTGAAGAGTGTGATCCGAACTATGATTTATTTGAATTAGCGTTAGAAACGACCGCTGAGCGATTATTCCCTAACTTTTCGTTTTTAGATGCTCCATTTAATGCAGTGCACTATGATGGACGACCTGAAAGTGAAGTATGTTACATGGGATGTCGCACTCGTGTTATGTCTAATATACATGGAGAAGAAACGGCAATAGGAAGAGGTAATCTGTCGTTTACTTCTATTAATTTAGTGAAATTAGGGCTAATTAGTGGATCGAAAGAAGCGTTTTTTGAAGCGCTAAGTTATTATTTAGATTTAGGCGTTAAGCAATTATTAGAGAGATTTGCTTATCAATGTACAAAGAGAGCAAGAGATTTTCAGTTCTTATATTCACAAGGTGTATGGCGCGGTGGAGAGACGTTACAACCTGAAGATGCTGTGGCACCGATTTTAAAACAAGGGACGTTAAGTCTTGGTTTTATCGGTCTTGCAGAATGTTTAGTAGCGTTAACTGGAAAGCATCATGGAGAAAATGAAGAATCGTGGAAGCTTGGATATGAAATTATTTCCTTTATGAGAGAGAGAATGGATAAGGCGATGGAAGAACATCAACTCAATTTCTCTGTAATTGCAACGCCGGCAGAAGGGTTATCAGGAAAGTTTGTGAAAAAAGATAGAGAAGAATTTGGTGTAATTAGCGGTGTGACAAATCATAATTATTATACAAATTCGTTCCATGTACCGGTGTATTACAATATTCAAGCGATAGATAAAATTCGATTAGAAGGACCGTTCCACGCTCTTTGTAATGGCGGACATATTACGTACATTGAACTAGATGGTGCAGCTGTGCATAATCAAAAAGCGTTAAAGCAAATTGTACAAGCGATGGCGCAGTACGGAGTGGGGTACGGTTCAATTAACCATCCTGTTGATCGTTGTAAGTGCTGTAGTTATCATGGCATTATCGGGAATGAATGTCCGAGTTGCGGGAATGAAGATGAGAGTGAAATAGAAAGAATTCGCCGCATAACAGGATATCTTGTTGGAGATATGTCAAAGTGGAATAGCGCGAAACGTAGTGAAGAGATGGATCGGGTGAAGCATAAATGAAAGTTATGAATATCATTCATGATAGTGTAGTAGATGGAGAAGGATTGCGGACAGTCGTGTTTTTTGCGGGCTGTCCGCATCGTTGTATCGGTTGCCATAATCCGAAATCATGGAATGTTTGCAATGGAACTGAAATGACGGTAGAAGAAATTGTGAAAGAGATTGAAAAAAATTCATTAACCGATGTAACATTTTCAGGCGGAGATCCATTTTTTCAAGCTGCTGAAGTGAAAAAAGTAGCAAAAGCAGTGAAGGATTTGAGAAAAAATCTATGGATTTATACAGGTTACAGGTTAGAAGAGATACAGAGTGCTCAAAATAATGATATGATAGAATTGTTACATTATGGGGATGTTTTGGTCGATGGAAGATTTGAACTTGATAAAAAAGATTTAACACTTCCATTTCGCGGAAGCTCCAATCAACGTATTATTCGATTGAAAGAGTAAAAAGGCGGGATAGGTTATATGAATAAAACAGTATTACTTGTTGAAGATGAAAGAAGATTACGTGAAATTGTTAGTGATTATTTTCGTAATGAAGGCTTTGAAGTAATCGAAGCGGAAGATGGAAAAAAAGCGCTAGAATTATTTGCTGAACATACAATTGATTTAATTATGTTAGATATTATGTTACCAGAAATAGATGGTTGGTCTGTTTGTAGACGAATTAGAAAAGAGTCAGCGGTACCAATTATTATGCTGACAGCACGTTCTGATGAGGATGATACATTACTAGGCTTTGAACTAGGTGCAGATGAGTATGTAACAAAACCTTTTAGTCCGAAAGTGTTAGTAGCTCGTGCAAAGACGTTATTGAAACGTGCGGATGGAGCGGTAGGAGTATCAGAAGAAAATACTATGTCTTTAGCTGGAATAGAAGTGAATCGACTATCTAGAACAGTTTTAGTAGATGGTGAAGAAATTATATTGACACATAAGGAGTTTGAACTTCTTGTTTATTTAATGGAGAACAAAGGAATTGTGTTGTCACGTCAACATTTATTAGATCAGTTATGGGGATATGATTACTACGGTGATGACCGAACGGTTGATACACATATTAAAAAACTGCGAAATAAGCTAGGAGATAAGGCGAAGCATATCGGCACTGTTATTCGAGTAGGTTACAAATTCGAAGAATAACCTTTAATTTACTATGCATCCCGGCTTTGGGATATAGCAAATTTACACTCTCCTTTGTAGGTGGAATGTACAAAAAATACTTTTCTTGTCTACAATGGTAGATAGGAGTATTTTTTTAATTGGATTTCACGATGAGTTCACAAGAAGGACACAAAATGTGACTATACTGAAAGTACGAATTCACCAGGGAGGGGAAATAAAACATGGGATATTACGACGGACCGAATTTGAATGAAGAGCATAGTGAAACGAGAGAAGTGAAAAAATCAGGTAGTAAAAAAGGATATTTTTTCACAGGTTTAGTTGGAGCTGTAGTCGGGGCGGTTTCGATTAGTTTTGCAGCACCGTACATGCCATGGGTGCAAAATAATGATGCAGCTGTTTCGTCATTCAATTCTAATAAACAAGTAGAAGGAACTGTAGTTCCAGTTGTAAATAAGGCGAAAAATGAAACTGATTTACCGGGAATGATCGAAGGCGCGAAGGATGTTGTTGTAGGTGTTATTAATATGCAACAAAGTGTTGATCCATTTGCAATGCAACCGACAGGCCAAGAGCAACAAGCTGGCTCAGGATCAGGTGTTATTTATAAAAAAGCAGGAAATAAAGCGTATATTGTAACGAACAACCATGTAGTAGATGGAGCAAATAAACTTGCTGTAAAACTAAGTGATGGTAAAAAGGTAGATGCAAAGCTTGTAGGGAAAGACCCTTGGTTAGATTTAGCGGTTGTAGAAATTGATGGATCTAATGTAAATAAAGTTGCCACTTTAGGTGATTCAAGTAAACTTCGTGCGGGTGAAAAAGCGATTGCAATCGGTAACCCACTAGGGTTTGATGGAAGTGTAACAGAAGGTATTATTAGTAGCAAAGAACGTGAAATTCCAGTAGATATTGATGGCGATAAGCGTGCAGATTGGAATGCTCAAGTTATTCAAACAGATGCAGCGATTAACCCAGGTAATAGTGGTGGTGCGTTATTTAACCAAAACGGTGAAATAATTGGGATTAATTCAAGTAAAATTGCACAACAAGAAGTTGAAGGAATTGGATTTGCTATTCCAATTAATATTGCAAAGCCAGTTATTGAATCCCTTGAAAAAGACGGAGTAGTAAAACGTCCAGCTCTTGGAGTAGGTGTCGTTTCATTAGAAGATGTGCAAGCTTATGCAGTAAATCAATTAAAAGTGCCAAAAGAAGTAACAAATGGAGTTGTATTAGGTAAAATCTATCCAATATCACCAGCGGAAAAAGCTGGTTTAGAGCAATATGATATAGTAGTAGCGTTAGATGATCAAAAAGTAGAGAATTCACTTCAATTCCGTAAATATTTATATGAAAAGAAAAAAGTAGGCGAGAAAGTAGAAGTTACATTCTATCGCAATGGCCAAAAAATGACGAAAACAGCTACATTAGCAGATAATTCAGCTACAAAGAATCAATAATCGGAATAAAAGAAAGTCTCTTTCATGTTGAAAGAGACTTTCTTTATCGGATATACTAAAGGAATAGGAGGGATAAATTATGATAATTGAAAACCCAACTCGTACGGAAATTGGTGAAGTATTAAAGAAAAGTAAAACGATTGCAGTTGTTGGATTATCAGATAAGCCAGAACGCACATCGTATATGGTTTCAAAAGCAATGCAAGATGCTGGGTACCGCATTATTCCAGTAAATCCAACAGTAGATGAAGTACTCGGAGAAAAGGCAGTTTCTTCACTGACGGATATTAAAGAACATGTTGATATTGTAAATGTGTTTCGTCGCTCAGAATTTTTAAAGGATGTTGCGAAAGAGTTTGTAGAGATTGATGCAGATGTTTTCTGGGCACAATTAGGAGTACAAGATGAAGATACATATAAACTTTTACAAGAAAAAGGCTACACAGTAATAATGGATCGTTGCATTAAAGTAGAGCATGTAATGACAAAATAGTATAGATTTTAAAGATAGAAAGATTGATTCAGCCCTCACTTTTTACATAAGTAGGGCGGATGAACGAGGTGTTCATCATGAGATTTTTTAAAGGCTGTTTTTGGGGATTGTTACTTGTTATCCCATTTTGGATATTGATCATTTGGATCATGATAAAGGTTTGGAATGTATAATGTTGGAATACATATCCATTTCTCGTTGACAAACGATTATTTTTCTGAAATAGTAGCCTAGAGGAATCCTTGTGAAAAAAAACAAGGATTTTTCTATTGAAAATAGTATATAAAAGAGATAAGATAACTTGCCAAAACTATAGTCGAGGCGTTATTCTATAATAGAAACATATGTTCTGATTTGATTAGGAAAGGGGCAAGGAGTTTGGCGAAGCATCAGTTCCAATATAATGAAGATGCAATCCAAGTGTTAGAAGGACTTGAAGCCGTTCGAAAACGCCCGGGTATGTATATCGGGAGTACGGATAGCCGTGGATTGCATCATTTAGTATATGAAATAGTAGATAACTCCGTTGATGAAGCATTAGCGGGATTTGGCGACGAAATTTCTGTCGTAATACATAAAGATAATAGTATTAGCGTAATTGATAAAGGGCGAGGAATGCCTACGGGAATGCATAAGCTTGGAAAGCCGACACCTGAAGTTATTTTAACTGTACTTCATGCTGGTGGTAAGTTTGGCCAAGGAGGCTATAAAACGAGTGGTGGTTTACACGGTGTTGGGGCATCAGTTGTAAACGCCTTATCAGAATGGCTAGTAGTAACGATTAAGCGAGATGGTAGCATTTATGAACAACGCTTTGAAAATGGTGGTACTCCTGCAACGACGTTAGAGAAAATCGGGAAAACGAAAGAGTCTGGTACAACGATGCACTTCAAACCAGATACAACTATTTTCAGCACAACAAATTATAATTATGAAACATTATGTGAGAGATTACGTGAATCTGCATTCTTATTAAAAGGAATGAAAATCTCGATAAAAGATGAACGTAATGATTTAGAAGATGTGTTTCATTATGAAACAGGAATTGAGGCTTTCGTTTCATACTTAAACGAAGAGAAAGATTCGATTCATCCAGTTGTATATTTCTCGGGTGAGCAAAATGGAATTGAAGCAGAGTTAGCGTTTCAGTTTAATGATGGTTACTCAGAAAACATTCTTTCGTTTGTAAATAATGTACGTACAAAAGACGGTGGTACACACGAAGCTGGATTTAAAACAGCAATGACACGTGTGTTCAATGAGTATGCTCGTAAAGTTTCTTTATTAAAAGAAAAAGACAAAAATTTAGAGGGTACAGATATTCGAGAAGGATTAGCTTCGATTGTTTCTGTACGTGTACCAGAAGACGTACTCCAGTTTGAAGGGCAAACGAAAGGGAAACTAGGTACAAGTGAAGCTCGTTCTTCAATTGATGCAATTGTATCTGAGCATTTAGCTTACTTTTTAGAAGAAAACCCGGATGTAGCTACACTTCTTGTGAGAAAGGCAATTAAAGCAGCACAAGCACGTGAGGCTGCTCGTAAAGCGAGAGAAGAAGCGCGTACTGGTAAGAAGAAGAAAAAATCAGAAGGTACTTTAAGCGGGAAGTTAACACCTGCACAATCACGTAATCCTCAGAAAAACGAATTGTATTTAGTAGAGGGTGACTCGGCTGGTGGTTCAGCAAAGCAAGGGCGAGATCGTCGTTTCCAAGCGGTACTACCATTACGTGGTAAAGTAATTAACACGGAAAAAGCAAAGCTTGCTGATATTTTTAAGAACGAAGAGATCAATACGATTATTTACGCAATTGGCGGAGGCGTAGGGAATGAGTTCGCTGTTGAAGATATTAACTACGATAAAGTTGTTATTATGACCGATGCAGATACGGATGGAGCACATATTCAAGTGTTACTACTGACGTTCTTCTACCGTTATATGAAACCACTTATTGAAGCTGGTAAAGTATTTATCGCACTTCCACCTTTATATAAAGTAAGTAAAGGAAAAGGGAAAAGTGAAGTAATTGAATATGCATGGTCTGATGAAGAATTAGGTGATGTAACGAAAAAGGTCGGTAAAGGCTACATGTTGCAGCGCTATAAAGGACTTGGCGAAATGAATGCCGATCAATTATGGGAAACAACGATGAACCCTGAAACACGTACGTTAATCCGTGTGAAAATTGACGATGCATCAAGAGCTGAGCGCCGAGTTACGACATTGATGGGGGATAAAGTAGAACCTCGCCGTAAATGGATTGAGCGTAATGTACAATTTGGTATGCAAGAAGAAGGAAATATTTTAGAAAATGAAATGATTATGGAGACGGAGGTGGAATAACATGCAGGCAGAGAAGTTTCATGACCTCCCGCTTGAAGACGTGTTAGGTGACCGCTTTGCACGTTATAGTAAATATATTATTCAAGACCGCGCGCTTCCAGATGCGCGTGACGGTTTAAAACCGGTACAAAGACGTATTTTATATTCTATGTATGTAGAAGGAAACGTACATGATAAAGCGTTTCGTAAATCAGCTAAAACAGTAGGTAATGTTATCGGTAATTATCATCCACATGGTGATTCCTCTGTATATGAGGCGATGGTCCGTTTAAGTCAAACTTGGAAAGTACGTAATGTTTTAGTTGAAATGCACGGAAATAACGGTAGTGTTGATGGGGATCCAGCAGCGGCAATGCGTTATACGGAAGCACGTTTATCACCAATCGCATCTGAGTTATTACGTGATCTTGATAAAGAAACAGTAGAATTCGTGTCAAACTTTGATGATACGAGTGAAGAACCTATTGTATTACCGGCAATGTTCCCGAACTTATTAGTGAACGGATCTACAGGGATTTCCGCTGGTTATGCAACAGAAATTCCACCGCATCATCTTGGAGAAGTAATTGATGCTACAATTATGCGTATCGATCAACCGAATAGTTCTGTGGAGGACTTGTTAACAGTTATTAAAGGACCAGATTTCCCTACAGGTGGTATTATACAAGGGATAGATGGCATTAAAAAAGCGTATGAAACAGGTAAAGGTAAAATTATTATTCGCGGAAAAGCAGAGGTTGAAACGATTCGTGGCGGGAAGCAACAAATCGTTATTACAGAAATTCCGTACGAAGTAAATAAAGCGAATCTTGTTAAGAAAATGGATGAATTACGTATAGATAAAAAGCTAGATGGAATTGCTGAAGTACGTGATGAGACAGATCGTACAGGTCTTCGTATCGTTGTAGAATTAAAAAAAGAAGCGAATGCTGAAGGTATTTTAAATTATTTATATAAAAATACAGATTTACAAATTCCATACAACTTTAATATGGTAGCGATAAATAATCGTCGTCCGACACTTATGACATTACCTAAGATTTTGGATGCATATATTGGACATCAGAAAGAAGTTGTTACAAGACGCTCACAATATGAATTAAGAAAAGCAGAAAATCGTCAGCATATTGTAGAAGGTTTAAAGAAAGCATTATCAATTTTAGATGAAGTGATTGAAACGATCCGTGGGTCTAAAGATAAGCGTAATGCGAAAGATAATTTAAGTGCGAAATTTGGATTTACAGAGGCGCAGTCAGAAGCAATTGTTTCACTGCAATTATATCGTTTAACAAATACAGATATTACAGCGCTAGAGCAAGAAGCAGCGGAACTTAGTAAGAAAATTATAGAGTTACAGTCAATTTTACAAAGTGAAAAAAGACTTTTTCAAGTTATTAAAACAGATTTGAAGAGAGTAAAGAAAACATATAGTGATAATCGCCGTGCGATAATTGAAGAGGAAATTGAAGAAATTAAAATCGATGTGGAAGTTATGATTCCGCAAGAAGATGTCATCGTTACTGTAACGAAAGAAGGCTATGTGAAACGAACAGGTTGGCGTTCGCATAATGCATCGAACGGGAAATACTTCGGTATGAAAGAGGGTGACATCTTACTTGAGCGTTTCGATACAAACACGACAGAAACCGTTCTTTTATTTACGAACAAAGGAAATTATATTTATCTTCCTGTGTATGAAATGCCAGAAATTCGTTGGAAAGATTTAGGTCAACACGTTGCGAATCTTGTTTCACTCGAGCGAGATGAATCGTTAATTTGGGCAACAGTCGTACCGAATTTTGAAGAAGAAAAACGATTTATCGTATTTGTTACACGAAACGGTATGATTAAGAAAACAGAATTAAACCAATATAAAGTGCAGCGTTATTCACGGGCATTCGTTGCTGTAAACTTGAAAAAAGATGATGAAGTTGTTGATATATTTGCGACAGATGGGACAAGTGATATTGTTCTTGCAACACATGGTGCATATGCACTTGTATTCAATGAAGAAGAAGTAAGTCCAGTTGGTGTCAGAGCAGCTGGTGTGAAAGCAATTAATTTAAAAGAAGATGACTATGTTGCTTCTGGTAAACCGTTAAATGGTGAAAAAGATCAACTTATTCTCGTTACGCAGCGAGGTGCTGTGAAACGTATAAAGGCATCGGAAATTGAGAAATCAACGAGGGCGAAGCGAGGCCTTGTAATTTTTAAAGAGTTAAAACGTAATCCGTACCGCATTGTCGGTATTGAAATTGTTCGAGATGATGAATTAGTTTACATGAAGACAGAGAAACACATTGTAGAAGAAATTGATCCGAAAGCGTTTCGAAATAAAGACCGGTATAGTAATGGTAGTTTAGTACTAGATGTTAATGATACTGGTGAAGTAATTGAAACGTGGACAAAGAAAAGAACAGAATAAAGTGAAACTTTAATCAGTGTTTTTTTTTCCATCCCCCACTGATTATTAGCCTTTACCAATCGGGCTTTTACGGGCAGTTGGTCTCCCGCCTAACTTCCCTCGCATTCGCCTTATTTTGAGGTGGGAGTCTTACTGCGCGTTAATGCGGGATAAAGGGAGCATCTTGCTATGAATGATAGCAAGATGCTTTTTTCTAAGCAAATCATTATGTATATAAAAATAATCTTGTTATAATAATGAAATGAAATCGTTCTCATAAAGTGAAACTTTAATCAGTGGGAATTTTCTTTATCCCCACTGATTATTAGTTGAACCAATCGGGCTTTTACGAGCAGTTGATTCCTCACCTAATTTCTTTGCTTTCGCTGAATTTTGAGTTAGGAATCTTACTGCCCGTTAAAGCGGGACAAATGGAGGGGCAACATGAAAAAAATAGGTGTAGGGATTGTAGGATTTGGATTTTCTAGTACAACATTTCACATCCCGTTATTACAAACGATAGAAGAATACGATATTCGTGCTATTTTATCATCAAAAGAAGAAGTAGTGAAACAAGCATTACCAAATGCTGAAGTTGTTGGTACAATTGATGAATTAGTAAATCGAGCTGATATTGACTTAGTGGTCATTACTTCGCCGAATACAACCCATTTTCCATATGTAAAAGAAGCAATTGTACACGGTAAGCATGTTGTTGTGGAAAAACCATTCGTTGTTTCAATTGAAGAAGGAGAAGAACTTATTTCATTAGCGAACCGACATAATGTCGTTTTAAGTGTGTATCATAATCGTCGTTTGGATAATGATTTCTTAACGATAAAGAAATTATTACAAGAAAAAAGAATAGGGAATGTATACGCATATGAAGCGCATTTCGATCGTTTCCGCCCACATGTACGCGATCGCTGGAGAGAAAAGAACTTACCAGGATCAGGTATATTATATGATTTAGGATCGCATTTAATTGACCAAGCATTATCATTATTTGGGAAACCAGATGCGATAAGCGCAGATGTAATAAAGCAACGACCAGGTGCAGAAGTGGATGATTACTTCCATGTTGTACTTCACTATGGAGTGAAGCGCGTTATTTTACATAGTAGCAGTTACGTAAAGCAAGCTGGACCACATTTTACACTGCATGGAGATAAAGGCTCTATCGTGAAGTATGGTATGGATTCACAGGAAGAGCAATTAAAGACTGGAATGAAGCCAGGGGATAATGATTATGGAGCAGACTCTGAAGAGAATTTTGCTACTTTAGAAACAGAAGAAAGCTTAGAGCGTATTCCAACAGAAGTCGGCTGCTATGACATGTATTATAAAGGCGTGCGAGATAGCATATTAAATGGTGAAAAGCTACCTGTAACTGCTCAAGAAGGTTTAGACGTTATTAAATTGATTCAATTGGCGACTGAGAGTAGTGAAACGGGTAGAGTCATTGCGGTAAAATAAAAAAGACACGAATTTCGTGTCTTTTTTATTAGGAACATATGAATATGACTCATTATTTAGTTTAATCGTTTATCATACATTAACTGGATTTGTATGCCGAAAGGATCTTCAATAATACCATATGCTTCACTAAATATATTTTTTTCTAATGGAGAGATTATTTTCACATGCTTATCGGAAATTAAATTATTATAAAATCTTTGTATTTCTTCTAAATTAGCACTTTGAATGCAAAGTGACATGTTATTTCCAACGCTATAACGTTCAGTAGGGTTCATTGTATCTTCGGCTATCATTAGCTTTGTATTCCCAATTTGTAAAACAGAGTGGGCAATATGATCTTTATTTTCATTTGTAATTTCAAAAGAACTATCTCTTTTGGCCAGTTCTTCATACGTAACAATCATTAACTTCTTGGCTTCTAAATTACGTGTATAAAAATTAATTGCCTCCTTTGCTTGCCCATCCATTGAAAGAAAAATAGCTATTTCTAATGTCATAAATATATAACTCCTTTATTAGTTAATAATTATAATATAGACTAAAAAGGTTTCAATACATGACACCTTTTATGGAGGGAAATATGAAAAAAACTGAACGAATAAATGATATGCTTATTTTCTTAAATAATAAAAGATATTTTAATTTAAAAGATTTAATGGTTAGATATGATATTTCTAAAAGTACCGCTCTACGAGATATTCAATCATTAGAAGAAATAGGTGTACCAATATATTCTGAACTAGGTAGAAATGGAAGTTATAAAATTATAGAAAATAGTGTGTTATCACCAATATATTTTAGTGTGGATGAAATGTATGCGTTATACTTTTCGATTCTTACATTAAATGGATACAAAACAAAGCCATTTAATATAGAAAGTATTGCGCTTGAAAATAAATTTAAACATGTATTACCTGATAATGTGAGTAAAAATATTTCAATCATGGAACGAACGCTTTCCTTTGAAGTAACAAATCATAGTAACTTTAGTCCGTTCTTAAAAGAACTTTTACAGGGGATTTTTGCTGAACGGGTTTATCGTTTAACATATTTGAAAAAAGATGAGGAGAAAGCATTGGTCGCCCAATTTATTCGAATAGAATCTAAATTTGGACAGTGGTATGCTAAAATTTTTAATTTTGAGACAAGTAATGTTCAAATAATTAGATGTGATAAAATACTCTCTATTATGGAAACAAGCAATACTAATCCAAAAAAGCTCGAAGAACTATTAAGTTATCTTACTACTTTTCACAGAAAGCCTGATGCAATTGATTTTATTGTCATTGTTAATCAAGAAGGAAAAGACATTTTTGATAAAGAGAATTATCCTTCCATGAGGATACAAAAAGAAAAAGAAAATTACATTATAACAGGCTATTTTAACAAGAAAGAAATTGATTTTATTTCAAGTTATTTTTTGAATTTCGGAAAAACGATTATCTCAATTCAGCCTGTCATGCTGAAAGATTTAATCTATAATAAGGTAGTATCTATAAAACATCATTTAACTTCTTTGAGATAAAGTTAGTTTTAATAATTCTTTTCGACATGAAAAAGCCCTTGAGATTTAAATATCCAAAGGGCTTTTTTATGATTTTGTTTGTTCTTTAGAAAAAATTATTTTTCTGGGACGGAAAGTCCATAAAAAAACATCGTAACTACATCTTGTATATGTTTTTCTCGATCTCCTTCAAGAAGCTGTGCCCCGAAATCATCACCTAATTTAGTGAACATTTGAATGTAAAGTAACATCATTTCTTTTGAAAGGTGTGGATTAATTTCATTTTTGCGCTGTGCTTGTTCTAATATTTCTAAATACCAAGGCAAGATTTTTTCGTTTTGATAACTATAAATAAATTCTCGAAGCGCTTCGTCTCTTTGCATCATTTGTAGTAACATATCAGGCTGAAATAATCCCCCAGTATTCATTTTTCTTACAATCATTTTTTGCATCATATCATGAAAAGGTAATTTTTCTTCTGCAAGCTCTTTATAATATTGAAATTCAGATATTATAAATTCTTGTATAAGTTCCCTAAATAACGCATCTTTACTTCCGAAATGATTATAAATTGTCACTTGAGAAACGTTTGCTTTTTTTGCAATATGTTCTATTTTCACTTCATTAAATCCACGTTCTGAAAATAATTTAAAGGCCGCATCCTTAATGGCACGTTTTTTCTTTTCTTTCACTTTTTCAAAGCCGTTCAATACAATCACCTCATTTAAAATATACAAGAAAAAATAATTGAAAACAATATTTTTGAAATATGGACATATAAATATTTCAAAAAGTTGTTGCGAATATGAAAGATGAGGAGTACAATAATTTTGAAATATCACATGTTAAATATTTCAAAAAATGAGGTGGGTTTATGATTTCAGTTCAAAATGTCACAAAACAGTTTTCAAATGGAAAAGGCTTGTTTGATATTACATTTGAAGTGAAAGAAGGAGAAGTTTTTGGCTACTTAGGACCAAATGGTGCTGGGAAATCAACAACGATTCGTAATTTAATGGGATTTATAAAACCGACGGCTGGTAAAGCGACAATTTTCGGATTAGATTGTTGGGAAGATGCTGCGAAAATTCAAAGAGAAGTTGGCTATTTACCAGGAGAGATTTCTTTTATTGAAGGAATGAATGGATTAGAGTTTTTAAATTTGATGCAAGGAATGCGTGGGTTAAAAAATATAAAAAGACGAGATGAATTGATAGAACGTTTGCAGTTCGATGTGAAAACACCAATTCGAAAAATGTCTAAAGGAATGAAACAAAAAGTAGGTATAGTTGCGGCATTTATGCATGATCCAGAAGTGTTAATTTTAGATGAACCGACATCAGGACTCGATCCACTTATGCAACAAGTATTTATAGATTTAATATTAGAGGAAAAGCAAAGAGGAAAAACAATCCTTATGTCATCACATATTTTCACTGAAATTGAGAGAACTTGTGACAGAGTAGCTATTATTAAAGATGGTTGTCTTGTAACCGTTGAAAACATTCATGATTTACAAGGCATGAGAAGACAGGTGATAGATGTAACCGTATCATCTCAAGAAGAAATCGAGTCTCTTAAACAATGTGATTTGCAATTTGAAGGAGTGAAAGCTAGAGAGGCGTCAATTATTGTGCAAGGAAACTATCAAACTGTTTTACAAATACTTTCAAACTATAATGTAACTGCACTTCAAACGAGAGCGACGGATTTAGAACATTTATTTATGCATTATTACGAGAAGAAAGAAGGGGTAAAGCATGAATAAACAACTATTTTTAGCTAGTTTGAAAGAAACGAAAAAAAGTATATTCAGCTATGCTACTGGTGCAACTCTTTATTTATGGTTATTAATTTGGATATTCCCATCGATGGTTTCAGCCAAAGGTTTAAATGAATTAATAAGTGCCATGCCTGATAGTGTGAAAAAAATTGTTGGAATGGAAAGCCCAATTCAAAATGTAATGGATTTTTTAGCTGGTGAATATTATAGCCTGTTGTTTATTATCATTTTAACAATTTTTTGTGTCACGGTTGCAACGCATTTAATTGCTCGTCATGTAGATAAAGGGGCGATGGCATATTTATTAGCAACACCTGTATCAAGGGTGCAAATTGCAATTACACAAGCTGCTGTTCTCATATTGGGGCTACTAATAATTGTAATTGTTACTTATGTAGCTGGTATATTAGGTGCAGAATGGTTTTTAAAAGATAATAACTTAAATCGAGAATTATTTTTGAAAATAAACATAGTCGGAGGGCTTATATTTTTAGTAGTTAGTGCCTATTCATTTTTCTTTTCTTGTATATGTAATGATGAAAGAAAGGCACTTAGCTACTCAGCCAGTTTAACAATCTTATTTTTCGTATTAGATATGGTAGGGAAATTAAGTGATAAGTTAGAGTGGATGAGAAATATATCTTTATTTACATTGTTTCGTCCGAAAGAAATTGCTGAAGGAACATATAATATATGGCCAGTAAGTATAGGCTTAACTGCTGGAGCGCTTTGTATCTTCATAGTAGCAATTGTAGTGTTTAGGAAGAGGGATTTACCGTTGTAAATTAGAAAGTCCACTTAATTAGTGGGCTTTTTTCGTTTGTAAATTCGAAGGGATATCTTTTAGAGAAACATTTAAGTAGATAGTCAAAATGGAATGTTTACATTTTTTCTTGTAGAAATATTCAAAAAGAAGTGAACCTTTTTCTAGGATACTCCGTCTAATATGTGTAAAGTTTAATTAATAGAGAGGCTGAAACAGGAGGACCAATTGTGAAAGTAATTCCTTTATATAAGATGATTGTAAAAGAAGAAACGGATGTTTCTTTAGCAAAAAAGGGTAATCATGAGGCTTTTATGACACTTATACATACAGAAAAAGTAAAGATGTATCGCATTGCGAAGGCGATGTTACGTGATGAGACGAATATAGAGGATGCAATGCAGGCAACAATTTTAAAAGCTTATGAAAATATAAAAAAACTGAAAAAGGAAGAGTTTTTTCAAACGTGGCTAATTAGAATTTTAATAAATGAGTGTAACAATATAATTCGCTCTTATAAAAAAGTAATTGTAATTGAGGATCATGATAGTAATATGGTAGCGTTCGATCGATATGAAGATATTGATCTTTGTAATGCTATTCAGTCTTTAACGGAAGAACTAAGAGCTGTAACTGTACTTTATTATTATGAAGATATGAATCAAGAAAGTATTGCAACGCTTTTAGAAATTCCAAAAGGCACGGTTAAATCAAGATTGTCACGTGCAAGGGAACAATTAGAAGAGCGATTAAAGATGGAGTAGGAGGTGGTTAAAATGGATAAAGAAAAATCATTTGATGAAAAATTAAAAAAGAGAATAGAAAAGGATAATACCGTATTGCCACAGGCACTAAATGAAAAAATTAATGATACACTTCATAATCTTCCTGTAAAAAGAAAGAGTTATAGAGTACATATGATGTTTATTAGTGCCGCTGTTCTAACGCTATCAATTGTATCTATGTCTGAGTTTTCTATACAGAGCTTTGCACAAAATGGAGGGATGTTTAATTACGTAAAGAAGAATGCGTTTTCTGATTATGAGAATGAAGAAGAAATAAAGTCGAACGTCAATTATCCAGATAAGGAGAAGATTCATCAAAAGATGCTTGATTCAATTGATCATTTCCAAAATGTTTCAGGGCAATTCGAAGAATATTCTAGCTCTACAAGAATTGCTACAACATATAAATATGTGATTGATACGGAGAAACAAAGTGGTATTTCATCTAAAGAAGACAAACTATCGAAAAAAAGCACGATTATTTATAACGAGGACGGAAAAAAAGAGTTTAATGATAAGAATAATACGTATAAAGAGACGAGATGGATCCCTAAAAAAAGAAATAATGAACTATTAAAATTAAGCCCTATGGAAAGGTTGTTGAGAAAATCAGGTGAGAAGAAACGGTATGATGACGAATATGTGGGATTCGCTAAGTACAGTATTCAATCAGAATTTGCTGATCTGTTAATTCGATATAAAGATTGGAGTTATAAAGAAACGAAGTATCTTGGACTCGATTGCTACAAAATAGAAGGGGTAATAAACATAGAAATGCCTGTAAGTACATCTGAAGATTTGAGTGGGAAATTTGAAATGGTTGTAGAGAAAAATACGGGGATTATGTTGAAGTTCCTTAGTTTCCATGAAGGTATGATTCAATATTCGATTACGACTGAATGGATACAAATAAACAAAGGATTGAAAGAGAATGTATTTCAAAAGGATAGCACTAATTATGAAAAATTGAAAAACATATTAGATGAATAGAAAACGGAGGGAACTATATGGAGAATACCTCTCCTTCAAGAGAAAAGAAAAATAAACGAAAATATAAAAAGACAACGATCATAAGTGTATTGTTAGGAGTATTACTATTTGGCGGAGTGGGGTATGGTGCTTATGTATATATGAAAACTTCTAATCTCGTACAAAAATCTAATTTGAACTTATCGCGTGGTGAAAAATCAAATTTACGTGAGAAAGCTGTAAAGCCAATTACACACAACGTTTCAATGTTAATTATGGGGATTGATGAAAATCAAGAACGGCAAAAGGGCTATAATGGTGCATTTCATACGGATGCATTATTGTTAGCTACGTTTAATAAAGAAGATAAGACAGTGAAATTAACCAGTATACCAAGAGATACTTATACATATGTTCCAATCGAAAAGAAAAAAGATAAAATAACACACGCATATGGAAG
This sequence comes from Bacillus sp. 41-22, assembly GCF_025809295.1. Classification (NCBI taxonomy): domain Bacteria; kingdom Bacillati; phylum Bacillota; class Bacilli; order Caryophanales; family Bacillaceae; genus Bacillus; species Bacillus sp. 41-22. The sequence continues at coordinate 3,394,670 of NZ_CP084035.1, read as the reverse complement.
TGGTTTCGTTAAAAACGGAAAGGATGGAGGGCCACAAGCTTCTGTTGAGGCAGTGGAAAAGTTGCTGCAAGTACCGGTAGATTATTTTGTGAAATTTAATTTTGGGTCATTTATTAAAATTGTCGATGGGCTCGATGGTGTTGAGGTAGATGTCCCGGTTGAATTTACTGAACAAAATAGTAAAGATGAACCTGATACGATTCACTTGAAAAAAGGGGTTCAAAAATTAACGGGAGAAGAAGCACTTGCTTTGGCGAGAACTCGTCATATTGATAGTGATGCAATGAGGGGACAGCGCCAACAACTTGTTATTGAGGCGATTTTAAGTAAATTAAAAAGTGTAGGGTCTATTACAAAACTGGAGAAAATGGTTGAGGCCGTCGATGGCGATTTTAAAACAAATTTAGCATTGGATGATATTTTATCTTTTTATAAATATGGTTTAGATTGTTCAGTTGAGAAGATTCAACTGAACGGTGATGATTTATATTTACCAAATGGCCCAAATGGGAAGAGTGTATATTATTATAATCCTAATAAAAAAGACTTGCAAAATTTGAGTAATACACTCAGAACACATCTTGGATTAAGTGAGAAGCAAATTGAGGGAAATTAAAGCGGATGTTATATCTGCTTTTTTTGTTTTTGTAGGAAAGAGATCTCTAGAATATACATTATTTATTAACGACAATCTACAGTCTATTTATTGGAAAGTATCATTAACACTATTAAATTAGTGTATATGTAACGATAATAAATGATGTTAAAAAACTATATGGAATTTTTATGAATATTACTGTAAGAAAATAATTTTTTAACAATTTTCAATAATAACACTTTACAAATTTTAAAAAATTAGTAGAATAAGAAGTAGTAAGAATCGTCTGATAAATATATAAAGAAAAACAGAATTATCAGAAAATTCTTAAATAGCTATCGTTTAGAATTAGGGAGGGTACAAAAATGAAAAAGAAAAAAATGAAAAAACTAACAGCAGTTGTAGTACCGGTTTTAGCAATGAGCATGGCATTAACAGCATGTTCTACATCAGGCGGAGATAAAAAGACAAGCACAAACTCAAGTGGAGATAGTAAGTCAGGGGAAAAATTAGCGGCAAAACAAGTTTTAAATCGAACAGTAACACAAGAGATTCCAACGATGGATTCTTCTAAATCAACAGATACAGTATCTTCACAAATGCTAGGGAATACGATGGAAGGGTTATATCGTCTTGATAAAGATAATAAGCCGATTCCAGCTGCGGCAGAATCTAGTACGAAAAGTGAAGATGGTAAAAAATATACATTTAAACTACGTAAAGATGCAAAATGGTCAAATGGTGATCCAGTAACTGCGAAAGATTTCGTATATGCTTGGCAACGTCTATTAGATCCAAAAACAGCTGCTGAGTATGCATTTATCGCATTCCCAATTAAAAATGCAGAAGTGGTTAATAAAGGAGAAAAACCTGTTGCTGAATTAGGAGTGAAAGCGGTAGATGATCTTACGCTTGAAGTTGAATTAGAGCAAGCAGTACCGTACTTCTTAAACTTAGTAGCATTCCCATCGTACTACCCATTAAATGAAAAATACGTAAAAGAAAAAGGGGAGAAGTTCGGCTTAGAGTCTGATACAACAGTTTATAACGGACCGTTCGTTCTTAAAGATTGGAAGCATGAACAAGGATGGAAATTAAAGAAAAATGATCAATATTGGGATAAAAAGACTGTAAAACTTGAAGAAGTTAACTTCAGTGTTGTAAAAGAGGCAGCAACGCTAATTAACTTATATGATAGCGGTCAAGTTGACTTTGCTTTATTAAATGGAGAGTTCGTAGATAAATACAGAAATAAGAAAGATGAATTCGGAACATTCTCACAAGTGAGCACGTACTTCATTCGTATGAACCAAAAACGTGATGGACAAGATACACCATTAAAGAGCAAAAAATTGCGTGAAGCAATTGCACTATCAGTTGATAAAAAGAATTTAGCAAACGTAATTTTAAATGATGGATCAAAAGAAGCTGACTTCTTAGTTCCAAAAGGATTAGCGACTGGACCGGACGGTAAAGACTTCCAAGAAACGTTTAAAAATGGTTTGAAACCAGATGCTAAAAAAGCTGCTGCATCATGGGAAGAAGCGAAAAAAGAGCTTGGTAAAGATCAAGTTACAATTGAATTCTTAAACTACGATACTGGTAATGCGAAAAAAGTTGGAGAATATATTAAGGACCAAATTGAGAAAAACTTAAAAGGTGTAACAGTTAACATTAAACTTCAACCATTTAAGCAAAAACTAAAATTAGAATCTGAGCAACAATATGATATTTCATACGGTGGTTGGAATCCAGATTATGCAGATCCAATGACATTCTTAGATATGTTTGAGTCTAAGCATTCTCATAACCAAATGAGCTTCTCAGATCCTAAATATGATGAAATGGTGAAGAAAGCTGGTACTGAATTAATGAGCGATGCGAAGAAACGTTGGGAAGAGTTAGGAAAAGCTGAAAAAACATTACTTGAAGAAGATGTAGCGATTGTACCTTTATATCAACGTGGGGATTCTTATGTTTTACAACCAAATGTAAAAGGTGTAGTAAAACATAATATCAGTCCAGAATTTAGCTTTAAGTGGGCATACGTGACTGAAAAATAATAGAGTTAAAAAAGCATTTCAAAGTAGCTTAGCTACTTTGAAATGCTTTTTTTAGCTCAGTTAAATAGAGAAGAATAAGGCGTATAGTATGTACATATAGTAGATGGGGGATAAATCATACTAATTTATGAAGATAAAAATCAGAATATTTAAAATAAAACTATTTACAAATACGAAAAATAGAGTAGAATAATATTAGTTATAATTTTCAGAAAATTAATGGTTAGCAAGGGGTCTCTCAAGGGTTGGTAATGTACATATAATTAGGGAGGGTACAAAAATGAAGAGAAAAAAGATGAAAAAGTTAACAGCGGTTGTAGTACCAGTTTTAGCAATGAGTGTTGCATTGACAGCGTGCTCTGGATCAGGTGGGGAGAAGAAAACGACTACTACATCTAATAGTGGGGAAGAAAAAAAAGCTGATATTAAATATGCAGCGAAGCAAGTATTAAATCGTACGGAAAATCAAGAAATTCCGACGATGGACACTTCTAAATCTACTGATACGTTAGGGGCACAAATTTTAGGGAACACAATGGAAGGATTATATCGTCTTGATAAAGATAATAAGCCTATTCCGGCTGCTGCAGAATCAAGTACGAAAAGCGAAGATGGTAAAAAATATACGTTTAAACTGCGTAAAGATGCGAAATGGTCAAATGGAGATCCTGTAACAGCGAAAGATTTCGTATACGGATGGCAGCGCTTACTTGATAAAAACACAGCTGCAGAATATGCGTTTATTGCTTATTATATAAAAAATGCCGAGGCAATTAATAAAGGAGAAAAACCTGGAACTGAATTAGGAGCGAAGGCGGTAGATGATTATACACTAGAAGTAGAATTAGAAAAACCGGTACCGTACTTCTTAAATTTATTAGCATTCCCGTCATATTATCCTTTAAATGAAAAGTTCGTAAAAGAAAAAGGAGAGAAATTCGGTTTAGAAGCAGATACAACATTGTATAACGGGCCATTTGTAATGGCATCGTGGAAACATGAACAAGGTTGGCAGCTGAAGAAAAATGATAAGTATTGGGATAATAAGACTGTGAAATTAGAAGAAATTAATTACAGCGTTGTAAAAGAAGTGGCTACAAAAGTAAATTTATATGATACAGGATCGATTGACTTTACATTATTATCAGGAGAATTTGTAGATAAATATAAATCGAACAAAGATGAATATGGTGAGTATTCAGAAGCAAGTACGTTCTTCTTACGTTTAAATCAAAAGCGTAACGGACAAGATACACCGTTAAAGAGCAAAAAACTTCGTGAAGCAATCGCATTATCAATTGATAAAAAAGGTTTAGCAAACGTTATATTAAATAATGGATCAAAAGCAACGGATCAATTGGTTCCAAAAGGGCTTGCGATAGGGCCGGATGGTAAAGATTATCAAGATACATTTAAAAATGGTCTGAAATATGATGTGAAAAAAGGCGCAGCAGCTTGGGAAGAAGCGAAAAAAGAACTTGGAAAAGATCAAGTTACAATCGAATTACTAAGCTATGATGATGGAACTGCGAAAAAGATTGCTGATTACTTTAAAGATCAAATTGAGAAAAATTTAAAAGGTGTAACAGTTACCACGAAAATTCAGCCATTCAAACAAAAATTAAAATTAGAGTCAGCGCAAGATTATGAAGTTTCGTTTGCAGGTTGGAGCCCAGATTATTCGGATCCAATGACATTTATTGATATGTTTGAATCGAAGAGCCCGTATAACCAAATGGGTTATTCAAACCCGAAATACGATGAAATGGTACAAAAAGCAGGTAATGAATTACTGTCTGATCCGAAGAAGCGTTGGGAAACGTTAGGAAAAGCAGAAAAATTATTCCTTGAAGAAGATGCAGGATTAGTTCCTTTATATCAAACAGGAAGATCATATGTAATGAAGCCAAATGTAAAAGGAATTGTGAAACACAACATTAGTCCAGAATATAGCTTTAAGTGGGCGTATGTAACTGAGGATGGCGGAAAGAAATAATATGAAAGCATTTCAAAAGTGGTTAATATGCTTTTGAAATGCTTTTTTTGTATGAATATGAGAATAAGACACATGGGAATTTTGAGGTCACCTTTAAAATTCTACTGTAGGAATAGTAGAAGGGATTCAATAAAATAGCTAGTGATATCATTTTTATAAGAAAAATATAGAACTTAGCAATAGCGAAGAATAAGAGGAGATATGTTTACATATAGTAGACGGGGGATAATTCATATAGTAGTTAAAACAACAAGTTACTATCATAAAAAAATAAATATTTAGAAAGTTTACAAAACTACTTTACAAAACTCGAAAAAACAGTAGAATATTAATTAATAAGAATTTTCTGATAACGAAAGTTAATAGAGAATCTCTAAATGTTAATATCGTACATATAATTGGGGAGGGTACAAAAAAATGAAGAGAAAAAAGATGACAAAATTAACAGCGGTTGTAGCACCAGTTCTAGTAATGAGTATGGCATTAACAGCTTGCTCTGGATCAGGGGAAAAAGATAAGGCAAGCACAACACCAAAAAGCGGTGAAAAAGAAGGCGGAAAATTAGCAGCGAAGCAAGTGTTGAATTTAACAGAGAGCCAAGAGATTCCATCTATGGATTCTGCTAAAGCGACAGACCAAGTATCGTTTCTTGCTTTAAACAACGTAATGGAAGGTTTATATCGACTGGATAAAGATAATAAAGCAACACCAGGGGTTGCTGAATCATATAAAAAGAGTGATGATGGTAAAAAATATACATTTACATTAAATAAAAATGCAAAATGGTCAAATGGAGAGCCTGTAACAGCGAAAGATTTCGTATTCTCTTGGAAACGTGCGGTAGATAAAAATACAGCAGCGGAATATGCATACATTATGTTTGATGTGAAAAATGCAAAAGCAATTAATGAAGGAAAAGCAGAGCTTGATACGCTAGGCGTAAAAGCTGTAGATGACTACACATTAGAAGTAGAATTAGAAAATCCAGTTCCTTACTTTGTTGAATTAACTTCATTCGGAACATTCTATCCGTTAAATGAAAAATTCGTAAAAGAAAAAGGGGAAAAGTATGGTTTGGAATCAGATACAACGTTATACAACGGACCATTTACATTAACAGACTGGAAACATGAAGAAGGTTGGAAATTAAAGAAAAATGCACAGTACTGGGATAATAAAACAGTTAAGTTAGAAGAAATCAACTTTAACGTAGTAAAAGATAGCGGTACACGTGTAAACTTATATGAAAGTGGACAAATTGATCGTTCAGGACTTACATCTGAATTTGTTGACAAATATAAATCAAATCCTGATTTCTTTACACAAAAAACACCGTCAACTTACTTCTTACGTTTAAACCAAAAACGTGGTGGGCAAGATACAGTGTTAAAGAGTAAAGATTTACGTTTAGCGATTGCAAAGGCGTATGATAAAAAAGGTTTAGCGAATGTTATTTTAAATGACGGGTCTACACCGGCAGATTACTTAGTACCAAAAGAATTTGCAAAGAGTCCAGATGGAAAAGACTTCCGTAAAGAAAATGGAGATATTTTAAAAACAGATTTGAAAAAGGCCAAAGAGCATTGGGAAAAAGCGAAAAAAGAGCTTGGAAAAGATCAAGTAACAGTAGAATTATTAAATTATGATGGTGATGGTGCGAAAAAAGTAGGAGAATTCTTAAAAGGAGAACTTGAGAAGAATTTACCAGGATTAACAGTGAATTTGAAAAATCAGCCGTTTAAACAAAAATTAAAATTAGAATCAGATCTAGATTATGATTTATCTTACGCTGGTTGGGGGCCTGACTACTTAGATCCAATGACATTCATTGATATGTTCGTTACAAACGGACCTCATAACCAAACTGGATATTCAAATCCGAAATATGATGAAATTGTAGAAAAAGGTAAAGGCGAGCTATTAACGAAAACGAAAGAGCGTTGGGATAGCTTACTGAAAGCTGAGAAAATGTTACTTGAAGATGCAGCAATTGCACCATTATATCAACGTGGTGATGCTATCGTTCAAAGAGCAAAAGTAAAAGGTATTGTTCACCACCCAGTTGGTGGAGATTATAGCTACAAATGGGCATATATCGGTGAGGAAAAATAAGCTGAGAGGGCGCGTGATGCGCCCTTTTTTCTATGCACTTTTCTTTCTTCCTTGAATATATAAAATAAAAAAGGGAGAATCCCATGGAACGAAATACTTACATCGATTTCTTAGCTTATTACGGAATAGGAAGTGCTCATCCTGGTGGTTTTACGTTAACAAAACAATTGCTAGCACAACTGCCTCTAAAACAAGGAGCGGATGTCCTTGAGATAGGTTGTGGTACGGGGAAAACAGCGGCTTACATGACAAAAGAATTCGGTTATAAAGTAACAGCGATTGAAAAGAATGAAATTATGATTCAAAAAGCGAAAGATAGATGGTTGTTTGAAAGATTGAATATACAATTGATCCAAGGTGATGCAGAGCGATTACCTTGTTTAAATGATTCATTTGAGTTTGTGCTTGGGGAATCGATACTCGCTTTTACAGATAAAGAAAGGGTTATCTCAGAGTGCTATCGTGTATTACAGAAGGATGGTAAGCTTGTTGTCATTGAAATGATTATTAATACACATATTGAGAAGAGTGAGGAAGAAAAAATTGCCCAATTATATGGCATGAAAGAATTATTAACTGAGAATGAGTGGATTCATTTATTTCAAGCAGCAAATTTTAAAAGAATTACAATTGCGGGTGGCGGAACTATTGCAGAAACAGTTGCAGGACATGTGGAAGAGCCAGAGTGGAATGTATCACCGTTTATTCCGGAAGAATTGTATGAGGCGTGGGTGCAACACGAACAAGTACTGCTTATGTATCAACATATTTTAGGGCATCGGATTTTTATATGTGAAAAATAGAAAAAGAGTTGGCTAAAGATAGTCAACTCTTTACTATGTTAGATGAAAAATAATGCAGCCAAAGTAATTCCAAAAATAAAGCCAAATCCGAGTTCAAGGCCCCAGCCACCGCCGCCCCAGCCACCGCCGCCACAACCACCGCAACCACGACCGCCGCATCCACAGCCACTAAATCCACCATCGAATCCACCACCGCATCCAAATCCACAGTTATCACATCTGCTAATACCACCGCAAATATCACATCCGCCGTTTGAATATGCGTTATAGTACCCGAATCCTGTATCAAAAGATGAGCGCTGTTGCATTGGTTCAATCCAAACAGAATCGTTTGTTACATCTATTATTTTGCCTAAGTGAATGCGACCATCCCGATCTTCAATTCGAACAACTTTACCGAAATAACGTTGGCATGTATCATAACATCTTTTTCTATGCATGTTCTTTCCTCCTTCCGTATTACCGTAATACGATATGTAAGCAGGACAAGTGCGGCTTGTACGAATGACCTATCTATCATAATTGTTATACGAAAGGGGAAATATACGAACAGGATACATAACGAGGAGGAAGAGAAATGAAATCTACAGACCAATTTCAGACATACGAAATTCCTTGGGAGGAATTAATAGAAGCACTGCGAGGTGAAATGAAGAAACAAGTAGGGGCGGATATTATTGATACGGTCGTATGTAATTTGAAAGATGGTTTTGAAGTGTATACATATGTGCAGGGTGATTTGGATTTCGAGTATACAGAAGCTCTTGAACGAAAATATGGAAGTGACGGGAAAATCCCTAATTTGTTAACAGTTATGCTGGTAGCTAGCATTTATAATACGGGTGAAGAGAATATACGTTTACATGCAGATAATAAAGATAATCCAATTGTTGAGGTATATGTGAAGCAATGAAACGCGCTGTGAAAGGCGTGTTTTTTATTTATATGATAAAATGTTAGAAAATTAAGAAAGAAGGTGAGTGAATTGAAAATTAATCATCTTAATTTAACAGTTATAGATGTAACAGCTGCTAGAGAGTTTTTAGAAAAATATTTTAGTTTAACTTGTAGTGGAACAAGGGGGAATGCCTTTGCGGTTTTGCGGGATAATGATGGGTTTATATTAACTTTAATGAAAGGGAAAGAAGTTCATTATCCGAAAACATTTCATGTAGGATTTCCACAAGAAAATGAAGAACAAGTTAATAAAATTAATCAAAGATTGAAGGAAGACGGATTTTCAGTCGAACCGCCTAAACATGCACATGCGTATACGTTTTATGTCGAAGCACCTGGAGGATATACAATTGAAGTGATGTGCTAATTAAAAATCAAACTTTTTGTTAAGAGTTTTTAATTTTAAAAGTAGGAAAAGTCTGTTTTAAGGGTGGAGCTTAAACAGGCTTTTTTACTTATATAATTGGATAGAAAATGCTAGAAGGAATATTACCAAGTTATATATCTATTTACATAATAAAGTTATGGCTCGTTCGTTGTCCTAAAATACAAGTCATATATCTTGTTTCCTCTCATAAATTTAAACATAGGAATTTGTCTACAAAGGTGGCGAAGCCTCATCATGAAAATTCGAATTTGTGCCACGTTCATGCTGTTTCTATTTATATGTTTACCTTTTTCAGTTTTTGCAAAAGGAGAGGAGGCAAAGGAAAGGGTCGTTTCACTTGTATATGATGATTCGGGCAGCATGAGAAATAACGATCGCTGGAAGTATGCCAATTACGCCTTGCAAAGTTTAGTTGCGCTATTAGATGAGAAAGATAAATTTTCTTACGTTCCAATGAGTAAGCCGGATGCTCCATTAAACATTTCATTAACAAAGGATCAAAGGCAAACAGAAATTGAGGGGATTGGGGCGTGGAAAACATATTTAAATACTCCATTTAGCGCAGTAGAAACGGCGATGCAATCTATAAAAAAGGAAGCAGATATAGATGGGAAACGTGAATTTTGGCTTATTGTATTAACTGACGGGGCATTTAATGATTTGGAGAAAGATAAGATTGGCGGAAAAGAACAAATTACACAGAAGTTAGCGCAGTTTAAGAAAGAAATGGATTCGAAAAAGATCTCTTTACATCCAGTCTTAATCACGATGGAAGAGGATTTAGGGCAGCAAGAGAAGCTGCAGTTAAATACGTTTAAAGAGATTTGGAAAAAAGAAATGAATGGAGTTGTCATGCCGTCTAGCGGTGAGGATGGTATTGTACAAAGTGTGAATCAAGTGGCAGCATTAGTTGCAAATCGTGATCCATTTTCTTCTGTTGAGTCGATTGTCAAAACGAAAATAGTAGGGAAAAAAGTAGAGATTACAACACCGTTTCCATTAAAGCGTATGACGCTTGTACGACAATCACCTTCTTTGTCTAATTATAAAGTTATGCAACTTTCCAAACCGTTACAATTGCAGTCTTCTTTTTCTATACATGCACCAGGAGAAGCTAAATTATTCGGAAATATAGTGCATGTAAGTACAGCGAACCAGGAAGTGATTAAGCCAGGGACATATACGATAGAAGTGGATCAGGACATTGAGAAAGAGGGATTACAAGTACTTGTTGAACCAGCGCTTAATTATACTGTTTCTACGTACGACAAAGATGATAAAGATAGAAAAAATGTTGAGAAAATGTATGAAGGTGTGACAGCTGTTATTGAAGCGAAACCTACTGAATTACCAATTCAAACTTCTTATTTCGAAGCAGAAGTAGAAATAGATGGAAAGCAGTATCCGATGAAGTGGGATGATAAAAGACATGTGTTTTATTACGAGACACAGGTTGGTAAAGCGTTAGTACGCGGGAAAGTCCATATGAATATAAAGGGATTTTATAGACAGACGAAAGAATTCAAGATTGAACCAGCTGAAAAACCAAAATTAACACTTCAAGCTGTTACGAAAGATTATGAAGAAAAGGTAACAAATTTAGAAAATAGTAAACCATTTATTTTACAGCCCCAGTTAAATGGTAAACCGATGACAGAAGAGGCTGTAAAGAAACTATTAAAATCTACTGGTGTCACATCGAATCAATCGATCAACTATGAATTAAAACAGCATGGTAGTCAAGTTTATGTTTATCCTCGACCTTATTACTCCGACACATTCAATTTTACAGATACCGGCACCGTAGAGGCTACCATCACGGTCAATGATTCAACATTACAAGAAGTAAAGGAAAAGATCGTACTGCACATTGAAAATGCGCCGTTTTTTGAGAAGTATGCGCTCATTTTTAAATTTGTAATTCCTATCACTTTATTACTTTTAATAGTAGGAATTATTATTTTAGGATGGATTGTTCGTCCGAGATTTCATAGGAAAGCATTACTATATTACGAATGGGATCAAGAAGTAGCGAAAGATTGGCTTTATCAATCTGAACCAGAGTTACTTAAAAATAAATGGTGGAAGCACTATTTTGGCATTCCATTCCGAGCAGAAAGAAAGACTGTGCAATCTGTAACATTAATAGCGAAAAAAGGATCGAAATCTATATTTGTAGCGAAAGAATCGCAAGTGGTTGGGATGATTATTGATGGGATGTTTATAACAGAGGAAGAGGTAGGAATGGAGCATAAGACGTTGTATCCAAATGAACTTTTAGTAATTGATAGAGGATATGGTAAGGAGATTTACCGGTACGAATGTGAATAGTAGATAGGGTGTAAGAGGGGCGGAGGAGGCCCGGCTCTCTTTATTCTTCTTTTCAAACAAGCAAGAATAGGAAGGTGGTTCACATGACATTACAAGTTCCAACAATTTTAATTGGCTTAGGTGGAATCGGTAGTACTGTCACACATCAAATATATGAAAGATTACCTGAGGAGCGTCGTAAAAAGGTAGCGATGCATGTATTTGATACAGATGTGAATACATTGAGTAAATTTGATCATATTCGGAAGTTTAAGACGCAAACGAGCTCGAGTAAAACACCGAGAGAGTATATTGCGGGAGATCCAACGATTCCAGAGTGGTTTCCGATGGATCCGACTATACTTGATAAACCGTTAACAGAAGGGGCTGGACAGTTACGCGTCATTTCACGGTTAGCGTTACGTGCTGCGATGAAAGAAGATAAACTCACATCGTTTTGGCAAGAAATCGAGAAGATTTTTCCAGTTACAAGTGATCAGACCGAATATGGTGTACGTGTCATTATTGTAACATCACTAGCCGGCGGAACAGGCTCAGGGATGTTTTTACAAATCGCATTATATTTGCGTGAGATGCTCCGGAAGAAATTGCAGCATCATAACATTTTAATTCGCGGTGCGTTTTTAATGCCAGATGTTTTAGTTAAGACGAGAACGGTTAGTGCGAAAGAGTTTGAAACTGTGCAAGCGAATGGTTATGCATCGTTAAAAGAGTTGCACGCTATTACGCTTGGATCGACTGGTGAATTATCAAAACGAGGCGGCGTAACGATTGAATTAGAATATCGTCCTGATCAAGTGGATGAGGACGGAAGAACAAACCATACGATAAAGCAGCATCATTTACCGTACAATTATTGTTTCTTATATGATTATGAAAATTTACATGGGCACCATTTGCACAATTTATCGGATTATATGGAGCAAATGGCAAATACGATTTATTTACAGTTATTTAGTCCAATGTCTGCAAATCATTTTGCACAAGAAGATAATCAAATTCAGCAATTGGCAGAATCGAGTGGGAAAGGGAGATATTGTGGAGCAGGAACGGCAAAACTTATTTATCCGTATGAGCACGTTTTGAAATACTGTGCTTTAAAATGGGCGGTGCAAGGTTTAGATGAATCTTGGCTTCATTTAGATCAACTGTTTCAAGAAAAAAAGCAAAGATACGACCAAGATGTCAAACGTGGTATGCAGCGTGAAAAGCCAGAGCGCGGGAAAAGTTATTTAGAAGACTTAGAGCATCTTGCTACTCGGCCAGAACAAGCTCATATTTTTTATAGACAAATGTACCATGAAACACGTGAAGGGGCAGAGGGTGGTAAGCTCGGTGTTGCAAAATCAAAATTGTTTTTAGATGCTGTAGAGAGTTACGTACACCGTACAGTGCAAAAAGATGAGGAATTAAACCGCCTGCAGCATGAGTGCAAAATATCGGCTGCGAAGCTTAAAATGATGGAACAAATGAAGGGGGAAGTAGCGAGAGTTGATCATGCGGTTCGTTTATATGCTTATGCCATTCCGAGCCGTGTACATGAGCATGTTACTACCCTTTTATATGACATGATCGAATCAGACCGCTTTACACCGAGTGGCTCAGAAGGACAGTCTTACCAATTAAATACATGGTTTTTAAAGAAAACGGATCCAGTTCATCCAGTTGCAGCACGTTTTATGCTGTATGAAATTCGTAAGCAGTTAGTAGAGAAGATGAATCGACTACATGAAAATAATGAACAAAAGCGTAATTTAATTCAAAACTACGATAAGAAATTTAATGTGAGTAATATTGATGGAACTGTAACGGCTGTTCGCCGCGTTGAAATTGCGCAGCAACAAGGCTGGTTTGGAAAAATGATTAATAATCAGCAGCGTTTGTTTAAAAAAGAATTTGAAGATATTGTAACGCAGTACGTACACAAATTAAGTGAGTATCGTAAAGAAATGTTGTTAGAACTCGTGTATCAATCGCTATACCAAGCAGTTGATAAAATGATTCAATATTGGGAAAGATTCTTTGATAATTTATACGAAACACGTGAAAATTTATTGTTTGAAATCCAAAAGCGAAGCAAGGAATTTGAGGGGAGAACGAACCCGACGAATGTATACGTATTAGCTGAAGAGAAATTGCAAGAAAAGATTTGGCAAGATATGCAGCAACATTTAAATTTAGGTGTATTACCGAAAGATATATCGTCCGAAATTTATATGAGCTTGTACGGGGAATATTGTCGTGATGCGAAAGCCGAAGAAATTCAGTCGAAAAAGGTGGAAGACTTCTATCGTGAACATATATTGAGTTATTGTTATGACGAACTTCAAGTGCGCTATCGTGACAAATTAGAGCTTAATATCGTTGAAGCATTGCGAAAAGAAGCAGATTTCAAGAAGCGTGATCGTGATGAATACGTTCGTGAAAAAATTGAAGATCTTTTCCATTTAGCAAGTCCGTTCGTTCCGAAAGTTTCTCATCATAGAGAATTACAATATTGGGGCGTACATCCATCTTTAAAACAAGAATTGCAAGAAGAGTTATTGCAAGAAATGTTTAAAGAAAAAGATACGGTAAACGAGGCGTTTTCACCATTTGAAGTGATTTGTTATCGTGCTCATTACGGATTATCGCTACAAGATTTTCCTAAGCTTTCATCTGGACATATTGCGAATGGTTTTATGAACGATAAAGGTGATTATTTTCAATCGTATTATCGCCGCGTGAACAAATTAAATAGTAAAAAATCTAGTTTGACGCCGCATTTAGATAAATATTGGCACTTACCAGCCTTTATGCCAGACTTGAATGCAACGCAAACGAAGTTAGATTACGACAAATGTAATCGTGCTCTTCTATACGCGTATATGTATCGCTGGATTAGCTTAGTTGCTGTTGATGGACAATTCGTGTATCAATATAATGGTGTTGGCCGTAGCTTTTTAATTCAGTCGATGGGGAAAAATATTTCAAGTGAAAGTTATAAGTTGCACAGAGCATTGCTTCATAATCCGTTTATTTATGAAAACATCTTGTCACGATTTGAAGAAGAACAAGAAAAGGCAATGATACAAGGTGGACATTTATATACACATGCATTTGTATTAGGCGCTCAAGATATAAGATGGCTCCGTAAAGAGCATGTTCATAATATTTTAGATATGATTTTAATGTATGACCGTGAGGCAAAATATGACCCGACGTTAGAAGAAACATCTGACGATTTGTTAAGGCTATTCCTTGATGAAATTGAGCTGTATTTCCAAAACTATTACGGAACAGGTGCAGATATGGTTGCGAAGAAAGAGAAAGAGATGTTTATGAAACAATTGTGGGATCGTTCGTATGCGAAAGGGTATGTGGATCCAAATAGTGCGCCTTATAAAAAATGGCAAAATATATTACATGTTCCCGATGAAGAAGAAGTGCCAAAAACGAATGTATAATGAGTGAAAAGGGAATCCTTAAGAATGACAATACAACTTTAGAAATGAGGGATTCCGATGCCATTTTTAGGAAGTGTATATCAAATATTTGGATTATATCCAGAAATTTATTATGGAATGATTTCAGCAGAGCTGCAAGAAGAAGCTCAAAAGGAACATATCAATAATAATAGTACAGAAATTGAAGCGGAAGAATAAAGCGCAGATGAACATCTGCGCTTTTTTTATTGTCTTAAGTGAAAATACTGTTTGTAATTTGCAGGAAAGTTAATTGCTCTAATAAGATGAATAGTTATTTCTATATAACAAATCGACTGATTTTATCATGTTTGCATACGGGGATTACATTGAGTTAAATGTATAAAAATGAATTTTGGAATAATGAAAATTGTATTAAAATGGGAATCATCAGTGTTCGTGAGTGGTATCGTATATTTTGGAATGCTATTTTATTTATAATTATTCAATTCGGGTGAATTAATTATATTGTTGACAATATAATTAATCCTGTGATAAATTCAATCAATCTTCTAAAAACAAGCCTGTTAACAAGCTTGTTTTTAGAAGATTGATTTTTCTGATTTTAAATTATGTAATTTGTGGAGTCTATATAGGGAGTGAAAGTAAAGCATGAATATTATTAATGTGTAATAGCAACAGTAATAAAGATTGTAATGAGTAAGGGATAATTTTGAAAAAGAGGTTTCTACGAATGAGTTTATTTATAAAGAAAGCAATGAATGAAGAAAAGAAAAAAGTGTTAAAGCAAACTTTAGGAGCAATTGATTTAACGCTTTTAGGAATTGGAGCAATTATTGGTACAGGTATTTTCGTATTAACAGGTATTGTAGCGGCGAAACATGCTGGTCCAGCAATTGTATTATCTTTTATGTTAGCTGCAATTGTATGTGCTTGTGTAGCCTTTTGTTATGCTGAATTTGCATCTACAGTCCCGGTCTCAGGAAGTGTGTATTCGTATACGTATATGACATTAGGTGAGATTTTTGCTTTTATAGTTGGCTGGTGTGTCATGTTAGAGTACTTATTAGCTACTTCTGCGGTGGCGGCGGGATGGTCAGCCTATTTTCAGTCATTGCTACTAGGGTTTAATATTCATATTCCGGCAATCATTGCTTCTGCACCAGGGATGGGGAATGGCGGGATTATCGACTTGCCAGCGGTTATTATTATTTTAATTGTTACATTTTTACTAAGTCGTGGTGTGAAAGAAAGTGCACGTATAAATAATATAATGGTTATTATTAAACTGGCTGTTATTTTAGTATTTATTATTGTAGGAGCAAACTATGTAAAGCCAGAGAATTGGCAGCCGTTTCTTCCTTTTGGATACCATGGTGTTATTGGAGGAGCTGCTACTGTATTTTTTGCCTTTTTAGGTTTCGATGCAGTTGCAACAGCAGCAGAGGAAGTGAAACGCCCACAACGTAACGTTCCAATTGGATTACTTGTCTCTTTATGCATTTGTACAATTCTTTATGTTGGTGTTTCATTCGTGTTAACTGGAATGGTTCCATTTACGGATCTGAATGTAGCTGATCCAGTTGCATATGCACTGCGTATTGTAGGAGAGGATAGAATTGCTGGTCTATTATCAGTTGGAGCGATAGCTGGTTTAACAACAGTTCTGTTAGTTGCTATGTTCGCATTTGTTCGAGTATCATACTCGATGAGCCGAGATGGATTGTTACCAAAAAGATTTTCGAGTGTTCATAAACGTTATCAAACACCATTTTTTAATACATGGATTACGGGTATTCTTGCGGCTGTATTAGCAGGTTTATTGGACTTGAATTTGTTGGCAAATTTAGTGAATGTGGGAACGATAACAGCTTTCATATTTGTATCTATAGCTGTAATTGTATTAAGGAAGACACATCCTAATTTGAAAAGACCGTTCCGTGCTCCGTTAGTTCCATTCTTACCTATACTTGCGATAGTAAGTTGTTTATATTTAGCATTAAATCTTTCTAAAACCACTTTAATCAGTTTTGCAATTTGGGTTATTGTAGGTATTTTTATTTATTTTATATACGCGAAAAAACATAGTAAGATTAGAAATAGAGTATAAGGTATTACAATTATGGCTGTAGGCTAAAGTTTTTTTACCTATAGCCATTTTTATTTGTGCGCACCTTATTTTCGTGTTAACATAAAGCGAATTTTTTAAGGGAGAGAATAAGATGAAATGGATATACTTTATTATTATTAACGTTATAGCATTTAGTATGATGGGGCTTGATAAGCGAAAAGCAAAGAAAAAGCAGTGGAGAACGCCAGAAAGTACGTTGTTTTTATCAGTTGCAGCTGGAGGAGCGGTTGGAGCTTGGATTGGTATGTATATGTTTCATCATAAGACGCATAAAAGTAAATTTGTCTTCGGTATTCCAGTGCTCGTTAGTATAACAGTAGGAGTGTTTTTATACATATAAAGGATTTGCAAGAGGAATGCCGAAAGAAATGCAGATTGAATATTGGTAAAGTAAGTATGTGAGACTTTATAATGAAGAAAAAAAGAGAAGAGGAGAAAAAGGAAGATGGGGAGTCAAACAGCAGAGCAAAAGCAGGGGATTATATATGCAGCAGGTGCGTATACGATGTGGGGAGTCCTTCCGATTTATTGGAAATGGGTGGAGGAAGTACCGGCAGATGAAATATTAGCGCATCGCATCGTTTGGGCATTTGTTTTTATGTTGTTAGTTTTAGGAGTAACGAAGAGGTTTCGTCAGTTTGGTGGGGAGTTAGTGGCCCTTTTTAAACGACCTAAATTATTAATGTCATTAACAATTGCTTCGGTACTTATTAGTGGAAACTGGTTTGTATACATATGGGCCGTAAATCATAACCATGTAATCGAAGCAAGTCTTGGGTATTATATTAATCCACTTATAAGTATTTTACTTGGTACAGTTGTTTTAAAAGAGAAGCTTAATTTTTGGCAATATGTTGCGGTTGGTTTAGCTGGATTGGGCGTTGTTATTTTAACGATACGTTTCGGATCAATTCCATGGGTTTCTCTTTCACTTGCTTTTTCATTTGGATTATATGGATTAACAAAAAAATTATTAAATTATGATGCAACAATTGGGCTTACGATGGAAACGATGTTAGTGACGCCATTTGCACTTATATATTTGTTTATGACAGGAGTTCATGGCTTTGGTTCGTTCGGTTCTATTTCGGCAATATCAACGTTTCTTTTAATAGGGGCAGGTATTGTTACAGCGTTACCACTCTTTTATTTTGCTAAAGGAGCACAACTTATTCCGCTCTATATGATAGGATTTTTACAATACATCGCGCCGACTATTAGTTTAATTTTAGGTGTGTTCGTTTTTGGTGAACATTTCACATCTACTCATATGATTGCGTTTTTCTGTATATGGATTGCTTTATTTGTCTTTTCAATGGCGAAAACAAAGTTTCTACTACAGAAGCAACCAAAATTTATTAAAAATAAATCAGCAAAAGTATCATAATGCGTAGTATTTTCTACGCATTTTTCTTTATACTTATATTATATAGAAATTCCATTATAGTCAGTGAGGAGCTGAAAAACATGGAAACAATTTTACATAATGATCCACTTATAGCAGCTATAATTTCTTGGTTTTTAGCACAGTTAACGAAAGTCGTTTTTAAATTAATAAAAACAGGCGAGTTTGATTTTGCTAAGTTCTTTGCTTCAGGTGGAATGCCAAGTTCGCATGCTTCGACTGTTACTGCACTTGCTACAGGTGTCGGAGTGGTGGAAGGTGTGGAGAGTCCAATATTTGCGGTTGCCGCTATTTTTGCCATTATTGTTATGTACGATGCTTCAGGAGTAAGGCTTGCGGTAAGTAAGCAAGCGAAAATATTGAATGATTTTTTTCATGGTAGACAAACAGAATATAAAAAGTTAAATGAGCTCGTTGGACATACACCGTATCAAGTTGTTGTTGGTGCACTATTAGGAATTGTTGTCGGGGTTGGGTATTGTTTGTAAGCAGAATGTGTGTAATGCACGTTCTGCTTTTCTTTGTTTTCATACATATTTAGATGAGTTTTCGAATATCGTATACGGACTTAGAAAGGGTGGGTGAGCGGTGTGCTACTATATGACAAAGTGCATGAGGAGATAGAGCGGAGAACGACTGCACTTCAAACGATGCAAAGGCAAGACGGAACGTGGCAATTTTGTTTTGAAGGAGCTTTGCTAACGGATTGTCACATGATTTTTTTACTCAAATTATTAGGGCGAAATGACGAAATAGAACCGTTTGTGAAAAGGTTAGTATCTCTTCAAACAAATGAAGGGACTTGGAAATTATACGAAGATGAAAAGGGAGGGAATTTATCCGCGACGATTCAAGCATATGCTGCTTTACTTGCTTCGGAAAGATATTCGAAAGAAGCTATGAATATGAGGCGAGCTGAAATGTTTATTAAGGAACACGGGGGAGTTTCTCGTGCTCATTTTATGACGAAATTTTTATTAGCGATTCATGGAGAATATGAATTTCCTGCGCTTTTTCACTTTCCAACGCCAATCTTATTTTTACAAGATGACTCCCCCCTCAGTATATTTGGGCTAAGCAGCTCAGCGCGTATACATTTAATTCCGATGATGATTTGTATGAATAAGAGATTCCGTGTAGAGAAAAAGTTATTGCCAAATTTAAATCATATTGCAGGCGGGGGTGGGCAATGGTTTCGAGAGGAGCGGTCTCCGCTGTTTCAATCGTTTTTAGGTGATGTGAAAAAGGTAATATCTTATCCATTATCGTTACATCATAAAGGATACGAAGAAGTAGAGCGCTTTATGAAGGAGCGTATAGATGAAAATGGAACATTATATAGTTACGCCAGTGCTACGTTTTATATGATTTATGCTTTGCTTGCATTAGGACACTCTATTCAGTCTCCAATTATTGAGAAAGCTGTGACAGGATTAAAATCTTATATATGGAAGATGGACAGAGGAAGTCATTTGCAAAATTCTCCTTCTACCGTATGGGATACCGCTTTACTTAGCTATTCATTGCAAGAAGCTAAAGTTACAAATGAAAATAAGATGATTCAAAGGGCGACGGAGTATTTATTGCAAAAACAACAAACTAAAAAGGTAGATTGGAGCGTACATGCATCATCACTTGTAGCTGGCGGTTGGGGATTTTCAGATGTTAATACGACGATCCCTGATATAGACGATACTACAGCTGCCCTTAGAGCGTTAGCGCGAAGTAGAGGGAATGATAGAGTAGATGATGCGTGGGGAAGAGGCGTGGAATGGGTGAAAGGATTGCAAAACAATGATGGAGGCTGGGGAGCTTTTGAACGAGGGGTAACGAGCAAGTTACTATCGAATTTGCCGATTGAAAATGCGAGTGATATGATAACCGATCCGTCCACACCAGATATTACAGGTAGGGTGTTAGAATTATTCGGAACGTATGCACCGAATGAGTTGCTTGAAGAGCAAAAAAAGAAAGCTATCAAATGGTTAATGGATGTACAGGAACAGAATGGATCATGGTATGGAAAATGGGGGATATGTTATATATATGGGACATGGGCAACGATGACAGGCTTACGTGCATTAGGAGTGCCTTCTACTCATCCAGCGTTGAAAAAAGCCGCTTCATGGCTCGAACATTTGCAGCATGAAGACGGAGGGTGGGGAGAATCCTGTCAAAGTAGTGTAGAGAAAAAATTTATTTCTTTACCTTTTAGTACGCCGTCACAAACAGCGTGGGCACTTGATGCACTCATTTCTTACTACGATCAAGAAACACCGATTATTCGAAAAGGAATTTCATATTTGCTCGCGCAGTCTACTATGAATGAAAAATATCCTACTGGTACAGGGTTACCGGGGGGCTTTTATATTCGCTATCATAGTTATGGACATATATATCCGTTACTTGCTTTAGCGCACTACGTAAAGAAATATAGAAAATAAACCGAGAGATACTCTCGGTTTATTTTGATGGGTAGTAGGTCCCTGTTGAAAAGAATAAGGAACGTTGTAGTTCCTTATTTTTCTGTTGATTGGCGTTTTTGACGTGCATCAGCGGCATTTGCACGTGCGTTTGCTTCTAAGTCATTGTGGTCAGCGAGTTCGCGAGCGAACTCAACATCAATGCCATCGGCAGCTTTGTTTCGATCTACATTCTTTTTTTTCATTCGAAACAATCTCCTTGTGTTTTATGCGGCGTTGCAAAGTTAGTTTGACACAAATAGACTTTTTTATACAAAGAGGATTTGGAAAGCATAGAGCCGAAATATACAATATAACTAATAGAAATGGGGGATAGGGATGGACTTGTTGAATGGGAAAACAGCTGTTGTAACGGGTGCTGCGCAGGGGATTGGAAAAGAAATCGCACGAGTTTTTGCAAAACTAGGGGCCAAAGTATTAATTAGTGATGTAAATGAAGAGAAGCTACAAAAAACGACACGTGAATTATCAGATGAAGGGTATGATGTGAGTTTATATCGATGTGATGTGAGTAATCAAAATGAAGCGAAGTCGTTAATTGAATATGCGGTGCAAAAATTTGGTACATTACATATTTTAGTGAATAACGCTGGAATTACAAAAGATGCAATGTTACATAAGATGGAGAAATCAGCTTGGGAACAAGTATTACAAGTGAACTTAACTGGCGTTTTTTACTGTATGCAGCCAGCGCTTCTTTATATGAGGCAACAAGGGTATGGGCGGATTATTAATATTTCTTCTATTAGTAGGGAAGGAAATATTGGACAAGCAAATTATGCGGCTACAAAAGCAGGGGTTGTAGGTTTAACAAAAACAGCAGCGAAAGAGGTTGGAAGTTTTGGTATTACGTGTAATGCGATTTGTCCAGGATTTATGGATACTGATATGACAAAAACAATACCGGATAAAGTAAAAGAGAAAATGGTTGGAGCGATTCCAGTTGGAAGAATCGGAACGCCGGAAGATATTGCAAACGCAGCTGCCTTTTTAGCATCAGAGTATGCGTCTTACATTACAGGAGAGGTATTAAATGTGAGCGGTGGGTTGCAAGTGTAAATGAATACATAATGAAAAGAACCTGACCGAGTAGGTCAGGTTCTTTCTCGTTAATTTAAGTTAATCCAAACGCTCTTCACTTCTGTATAGTTGTTCAGCGCGTAAGATCCCATTTCGCGGCCAAGACCGGATTGTTTAAATCCTCCAAATGGAGATGCTGCATCAAAGACGTTATAACAGTTTACCCATACAGTACCAGCACGTACTTTACTTGCAACATAGTGTGCTGTTTTAACATTTTCTGTCCACACACCAGCCGCTAAGCCGAATTGTGATTTATTTGCACGTTCAATCACTTCATCAATATCGTTAAAAGGTATTGCAGAAATAACTGGACCGAAAATTTCTTCTTTTGCGATCGTCATTTCGTCATTTACGTCAGCGAATACTGTAGGAGAAACGAAGTAGCCTTGATCGAATGGATTACTTCCTCCGCAAAGTACTTCAGCGCCTTCTTCAATCCCTTTTTCAATGTAGCTCATTACACGTTTTTGTTGTTCTTCGGAAACGAGAGGACCGATTGTTGTTTCAGGGTTAAGACCGGCACCTTGATTTAGTTTTTTAGAATAGAGGACGAGATCAGCCATCACATTATCATACATTTTCTTTGGGATAAATAAGCGTGATCCAGCAGAGCATACTTGTCCTTGGTTAAACATAACACCAGAAAGTGCACCAGGAATCGCGCGAGATAAGTCGGCGTCTGGTAAAATAATGTTCGGTGATTTACCGCCAAGCTCTAAAGTAACACGTTTCAATGATTCAGATGCTTGTCGCATAATTTGTTTACCGACTGGAGTAGAACCAGTAAATGCAATTTTATCAACGAGTGGATGATTAACAAGTGCTTGTCCAGCTGATTCACCGAATCCAGGAACGATATTAATAACACCTTTCGGGAATCCAGCTTCTTCAATTAATTCAGCTAAGTATAGAGCGGATAGTGGAGTTTGTTCTGCAGGTTTTAAAACGATTGTACATCCTGTAGCAAGCGCAGCTCCCATTTTCCACATTGCCATAAGAAGTGGGAAGTTCCAAGGGATAATTTGACCGACGACACCAACAGCCTCATGGCGTGTATAGTTAAAGTAATCACCGGAAACAGGAATTGTTTGACCAACAATTTTCGTCGCCCAGCCAGCATAATAGCGCATATGCTCAATTGCAAGTGGTATGTCTGCCGCCATTGTTTCACGGATTGGCTTTCCGTTATCTAACGTTTCGAGCTGTGCGAGCTCTTCTTTATGCTCTTCCATTAAATCAGCGAGCTTGTACATAAGACGGCTGCGTTCAGCAGTGCTCATGCGTGACCAAGGACCTTCATCGAAAGCCATTCGAGCTGCTACCACAGCTTTATGAATGTCTTCGCGACCAGCTTCAGCAACGATAGCGAGTGTTTCACCAGTTGCTGGGTTAGGAGTTTTAAATGTTTTTCCGGAAGCGCTTTCAATGAACGCTCCGTTCACATATAGTTTCTTTGTGCCCTGAAGAAATTTCTCTACCTTTTCATGAAGATTTACAGCTAGTTGACTCATTGTATAACCCCCTTGAAAATATAATTTAAACGCAGTACGAGACGGCGTTTATTCCGAAATCAAGGATGTGGGAACTAGATGAAAAGCCTCTACTTAAAATCATAAATAAAAAATGCTGAAAATTCAAATTTCATTTTCGTTACAATTGTAAAAAATATGTAATGAAACATTGTATTCTATATAATTACAAAAAATCCTGCGCGTTTTTGTTTTCTAGTAGGAAAAACTAGAAAAACAGTGGTACAATTATACCTCGTGAGAGGAGGGGGAAAATGAAGAATTATCATGATGATCCGCGCTTTCGAGTTGCCCATAGAGAAGCGTTAATTGGTCTTGGATTAGCTATTATTAATTTTATAATATGGTATGGATTTGCTTATGGGCTTGGAAGTAAGGATCCAAGTGAATATACATATGTATTAGGTTTTCCAGCATGGTTTTTTTATAGCTGTATCGTTGGATTTATCGTAATGGTTATTTTGCTTATTTTAGTTGTTCGTTTTTTATTTCAAGATATTTCACTCGATGAGGAAGAAAAAAGTGAGGAATGATAGATGAATTGGTATGTAATAATCCCAATGATAATTTCTTTTATCGTTGTGTTTTTAATTGGTGTATATGCATCAAGACGTGTACAAGCAACCGCTAATAATAAATTTTTACAAGAATATTTTCTTGGTGGGCGTGAACTTGGTGGCTTATTATTAGCTATGACGATGATTGCTACGTACGGTAGTGCAAGTAGCTTTATCGGCGGGCCTGGTATTGCTTACAATATGGGTCTTGGATGGGTGCTGTTATCAGCGATTCAAGTTGTAACAGGATATATCGTTTTAACGGTTATTGGTAAAAAGTTTGCTATTATCGCTAGAAAGATGGAAGCAATTACGCTTATTGATTATTTAAAGGGCAGATACAATAATAAAGCGGTAGTTGTTCTTTCTGCGTTATGTATTATAATCTTTTTGTTCTCAGCAACAGTAGCCCAGTGGGTTGGCGGCGGACGATTAATTGAGTCGCTAACAGGACTTTCCTACACAACGGCACTATTTTTATTTACATTTTCTGTACTTGTGTATGTGTTAATTGGTGGATTTCGTGCAGTCGCTTTATCAGATACGTTATTAGGAATCATTATGTTAGTCGGAACAACAATCATTTTAATTGCTACTGTCATTGCTGGTGGCGGAGTTGAAAAGATTATGCAGGAACTTATTCAAATTAATCCGAATCTAATAACACCGTTCGGAGCGGATGGAAGTTTAACGAAATCATATGTCACATCATTTTGGATTTTAATTGGGATTGGTGTCGTTGGATTACCGCAAATTAGTGTGCGTGCTATGTCTTATAAAAATTCAAAAGCTATGCACCAAGCATTAATCATTGGAACGGTTGTCGTCGGTACAATTATGATTGGTATGCATTTAACAGGTGTGTTTGCAAGAGTAGTCCTTCCAGGCATAACGGTACCAGATAAAGTAATGCCGCTACTCGCAATGGAAGTGTTGCCACCTTGGTTAGCTGGAGTTTTCTTAGCTGCACCAATGGCAGCGATAATGTCTACTGTGAACTCATTATTATTACTTGTAAGTTCGTCAATTATTAAAGATATATATGTGAACTACATAAATAAAGATGCCGCGGATAGTACGATAAAGAAAGGTAGCCTATTGATTACTGGTATCGTAGGATTACTCGTATATGCTGCCGCTATTAAGCCACCAGACTTTTTAATTTGGTTAAATTTATTTTCTTTCGGTGGTTTAGAAGCAGCGTTCATTTGGCCGATTGTGTTAGGTTTATATTGGAAAAAAGGAAATGCAACTGGAGCTCTCGCATCTATTTTAGTTGGAGTAGGTTCCTATATGTTTATTCACCTTTGCTACCCTAATCCATTCGGTATACATACAGTTGTTTTCCCGATTTGCTTTGCATTTATCTCTTATATAATTGGTAGTATGGTTACGATGAAAAAAGTAGCATAAAAATATAGAAAAACGTAGGAACTTCTAATATGAAGTTCCTACGTTTTTTGTTTATACAAAATTTATCTTTTTCATTCTGTATTCCGTCATGTATTCATAAAGTAATAACAATTGATGGGATGGAGTTGAGGTCTATGAAAAAAATATTATTTTTAGGAGACCCAGGAATTGATGACTCTTTAGCAATTATGTATGGATTATTGCATCCTGATATTGAGATTGTTGGAGTAGTAACAGGATATGGGAATGTAACGCAGGAAAAGGCGACGAGTAATGCGGCGTATTTATTGCAAATGGCGGGCCGGGAAGATATACCTGTTATTAATGGAGCGAAAATTCCTTTATCTGGGGATTTTGTAACATATTATCCGGAAATTCATGGGGTAGACGGTTTGGGACCTATTAAGCCTCCTAAAACTTTTTCTCCCAATATTAAACCTTTTTGTGCATTTTTCGATATCATTGAAAAATATAAAGGAGAACTAATCATTGTTGATGCCGGCAGATCAACAACATTAGCGACGGCATTTATTTTAGAAAAACCAATGATGAAGTATGTGAAAGAATATTATATAATGGGCGGAGCTTTTTTAATGCCCGGAAATGTTACACCGGTCGCGGAAGCCAATTTTCATGGTGACCCAATTGCATCACAATTAGTTATGCAAAATGCGAAAAATGTGACATTAATACCGCTTAACGTTACATCAGAAGCGATTATTACACCGGAGATGGTGAAATACATTACGAAACATTCTAAAACGAATTTCAAGAAATTAATAGAACCGATTTTCGATTATTATTATAAAGCTTATAAAAATCTGAATCCTAAAATAACAGGGAGCCCAGTGCATGATGTAGTAACGATGATGGTAGCGGCAAATCCATCTCTTTTAGATTACGTGTATCGTCGTGTTGATGTAGATACGGTTGGAGTTGCGAAAGGGGAAAGTATCGCTGATTTTCGCCCGCAACCTGAAGCAAAAGCGTTGAAAAATTGGGTTAAAATTGGCTGGTCTTTACATTATAAAAAGTTTCTAGAGGATTTTGTGAAAATTATGACGTAGACATAATAGTAGCATACAAGTTAAAATAATGGAGATGATTGTTTAAATAATCATCTCCATTATTTTGTTTTTAAGAGATAAATAGAGAAGAGTTACACAATAGGAGAGGAATTTTACTTGAAAAAAACTATAGTATGCGCAGTGATTGTGGGTATTTTTGTTTTGCTGATATCAGGTAACTTTTTAGTGAAAAAAGTGTGGAGTTCAAATAATGATGATGCGCAGTACATAGCATCCTTTATTGAAGAACATAAAGATGAAAAGAATAGTGCACTTTTAATAAAAAGAAATGATAAAGTCGTGTATTCTGTAAATCCGGATGTTGTATTGCCAGTTGCTAGTACGATGAAGTTAATTGTGGCGCTTGAATATACGAAACAAGTTACAGAGGGGAAAATCGATCCGTCTAGTTTCGTTTCAATTAATGATGTGAATCGTTATTATGTGCCGGGTACAGATGGTGGTGCACAAGATAGATGGCAAAATTATTTGCAAAAAAAAGAAAAGATAACTGAAGGAGCGGTTTCTTTAGAAGAAGTTGCAAAAGGAATGGTTAAGTTTAGTTCTAATGCAAATACTGAATATTTAATGGAGGTATTAGGATTAGACAATATTAATCGGAATTTACAAAGTTTAGCACTTCCTGCACATCAACCGCTATTTCCGATTGTTTCATCTTTATACATTCCGGGATATTTGCATAAAGAATTACATGTTCCAAAATATAAAATAGAGAAAAAGTTAAAAGAAATGTCTCAAGAGCAATATCGTGAATATGCTATGATTATTCATGAACGCTTAAAAAAGAAGGGGCCATTATTACAGAAGGAAATTCCTCTGTATTTAGAGGAACGTTACGACAAAATTTGGTCGGATAGATTGCCGGCTGCTTCCGCTAACGATTATATGGTACTGCTTCAAAAGGCAAATCATCAAGGTGGTCTTACAGAAGCGGAAGAAAAAGTGTGGGCGAATATCGTTGAAACAGATATGAGCGCAAAGAAATATCGTAAAACATTCAGACATGCTGGACAAAAGAATGGTTATACACCATGGACGGTAACAAAAGCAGTTTATGCAATGGATAAACGCGGAAACTGTACAGAAATTGTTTTCTTGGCAAATAATTTAAATGAAGATGACAGTGCTGAAATACGTAAACATTTAGCAAATCTACACTTTCAAGTGTTGCAAAGTGATAAGTATGATGCGACTTTTATTAAATAAACTCGGTGCTATGAGCGCCGAGTTTATTTTTATGTACAAGCACTTTTTCACCATCCTTGGGTATGATGGGTAGTAACACTTAGGCGAAAGGGGAAAAGGTGATGAAACAGAGTAAAGAAGAGTTTATTAAGAATGAAGGCGCTGATTTCCCTGGGAAAACATATGTAGATTGTGTATTACAGCACGTATTTAATTTTCAGCGTAATTATTTATTAAAAGATATGTTTCAAGTGCATAGGGCACATATTACTATGTTAACTGAAGAGAAGTTAATGAAAAGAGAAGAAGCGAAAGTTATATTAATCGCACTTAAAAAAGTAGAGGGGATTCCAAAGGAGAAGTTGCTATATACAGAGCAACATGAAGATCTTTTTTTCTTAGTTGAACATTTGCTTTCTCAAGAAGCAAAGTGTGAATTTGTAAGTAATATGCATATCGGTAGAAGTAGAAATGATATGGGTGTAACGATGTATCGCATGAGTTTACGGCAATTTGTATTGCGGTTAATGGAACATCATTTATTGCTGCAAGAAAGTATGCTGGAGCTCGCCGGTGAACATATGGAAACAATTATGCCGGCGTATACACATACACAACCGGCGCAGCCGACAACATTTGGTCATTATATTTTGGCAATTTATGATACGATGCAACGAGATTTAGAAAGAATGAAAAAAGCGTATCATCTTTTAAATCATTCTCCAATGGGGGCAGCTGCGCTTTCTACAACAAGCTTCCCAATTAAGAGAAAACGAGTGGCACAGTTACTTGGGTTTACAAATGTAATTGAGAACTCATATGATGCTGTTGCTGGAGCAGATTATTTATTAGAAGTTAGCTCGTTACTAATGGTTATTATGACGAATACGAGTAGATGGATTCATGATTTTTTACTATTAGCGACGAAAGAATATGATGGGATTACTGTAGCGAAGCCATATGTGCAAATAAGTAGTATTATGCCGCAAAAACGAAATCCTGTTTCAATAGAACATGCCCGTGCTATTACGAGTAGTGCTTTAGGGGAAGCATTTACTGTATTTCAAATGATTCATAATACACCATTTGGCGATATTGTCGATACGGAGGATGACTTGCAGCCGTATTTATATAAAGGAATCGAAAAGGCGATTCGTGTTTTTTGTATGATGAACGCAGTTATTCGAACGATGAAAGTAGAAGAGGAAACGTTAAAAAGTCGTTCATATAAACACGCGATTACGATTACAGATTTCGCAGATGTTTTAACGAAAAACTATGAAATACCATTTCGGCATGCACATCATGCAGCAAGTGCGATTGCGAATATGTCATTGGAGCAGAAAAAGGAGTTACATGAATTAAATTTCAAAGAGATAAATGTATACTTACAAGAAAATTTGAAAGTAAATTTATTAGAAGAAGAGTGGAAAGAAATTATATCACCAGAAGCTTTTATTCAAAAAAGAAATGTATATGGTGGACCGAGTAAAAAAGAGATTGAGCGTATGATTAAAAATCGAAAAGAGTCATTTCAAAAAGAAGAAGAGGTATTTAAAAAGGAAAAACAAAGAATTTTACAAGCTGAAAATGATTTGAATACGTTAGCTTCGAACATTATTAAATCGTAAAAGAAGGATTTGATGAATTAATCGCCAATACTTAATGAAACTATAAATAGAGAGAAGAGATTGTCGATGATTCAACTACATGTATATGAAGAGATTCTTAATTTTACAGAAGAGGTTAAACCATTTTTAGAGAAGAATGAGCAGGAAAATAATCTCATATTAGGTGTATTACAAATGGTCCAAGAACCGATATTTATAGGAGTAGCAAAACAAGAGGAAGAAATTGCAGCTGTATTTCTTCAAACAGAAGAAAAGAAACAAATAATTGTTGCTACGTCTGAGATTTCGGCAGTAGCTATTAAGGAACTTGCAAAAGAGTTAACGAAAGTATATCCACATATTCCTGGATTGATTGGTAATAAAAAAATCGTACAGAAATTAGCGGAAGAGATTGCAGTGTTAGAGAATAAGAAAACTAATGTTGCAATGGAGCAAGGTATATATGAATTAAAACAAGTAAAGAAAAAGTGGAACGGAGATGGAATCTTTCGAGAAGTAAGTAGTGATGAGCTAACATTAATAGAGCAGTGGATATATCAATTTTGCGAAGATGTGAAGCTTCCTACTACGAAAGAAGAAGCGAAACAAACTGCTCATACATTAATTACTAATCGTTGTCTATTTGGTTTAGAAGTAGACGGGAAGATTGTTTCTGTAGCTGCAAAAACGAGACCGACTACAAACAATATAACAGTTAATTTTGTATATACACCGAAAGAAGCTCGGAAAAAAGGGTACGCATCTAGTTGTGTCGCTGCACTTAGTCAACGTATGTTAGATGAAGGCTACAAAACAACGACATTATATACGGACCTGGCAAATCCGACATCAAATAAAATTTATCAAGAAATTGGTTATGAGAAGATTATGGAGTCTGTACTTATATTTTTAGAGAAATAGAATGAAAAGGCACGCTATTATAGCGTGCCTCTTTGTTATTCATCAATTCGAATTACTTCACCCTGCGGGAAATTCTCAGTTTCTAGTAAGTTACGAATAGCTTTCGCAACATATTCAGGTGACAGCAGCTTTCCTTCTTCTTTTAATGCGGTGAATCGATCTAAGTTAATAAAGTCTTCCTTATTTGTTTCACGAATTTGTGCTTGCATATTTGTATCAACAACACCGGGTGCGAAAGCGACAGTTTTTACAGGATATTCTTTCTCCACTTCTTCAGTAGCTACGCACTGTGTAAACATATTTACACCGGCTTTCGTTGTACAATAAGCTCCCCATCCGAAATAAGGATTTTTTCCTGCTCCAGATGAAATATTTATAATGCGTTTTTCTACTTTCCAGTCTTTCGTATGTTTCATGAAAGTGGAAGTAAGAATCATTGGTGCGATTAAATTAATATGAACGTTCGTAATGAATTGTTCACTTTCTGACTTTTCAATAGGTTTCATTGGTGCAAGTGTTCCTGCATTATTAATTAAATGAATCGATGAGACATTGTCTTTTTGAATAGATGAAAAGACTTCGTTAAAATGAGTTTCTAAATTATGTACATCTTGAAGATCTATGGAATGGAAAATATAATTGCTGTCGTTTTGCTCTGCGAGTTTTGCAAGCTGTTTATTTTCTCTCCTAGAAATAGAGATAACGGTTGTATTTTCTTCTAACAATTGCACGGCGATTGCCTCACCTAAACCTTGTGAAGTTCCTGTTACGATAACGTAGCGCATAGTATAGTAAACTCCTCTCCATATATGTGGAATTTTGTTGGACAACGTACATTATATAGTTTGTCTACATTTTATAGTATAGAGCACTTTTTACTATAAATGAAATGAGATGATTGTGTGCCTTTTATGAATCGTTTTACAACAACAGTAACTGGTGCTGTCACGTTCACTGGGAACACGTTGGGACTAAGTCCTACATCACCTGCACCAAACAATAACTTCGGCACGATTGATGTGTTTACAACGATAAATACATCGCTTCAAGTGCCTGGATTCCCGGCAGGAACAACGAATGACTGGCCATTAAATTCTTCAAGTGCAATTTTGAACCTTCCAGCAGGGAGTAGTGTTTTATACGCAGAACTAGTATGGGCCGGCACATACCGAACCGATACAGAGGATGTTACAGCATTTTTAAATGATAATATTTCATTTACAACACCAGCAGGAACATTTTCTGTTGCACCAGATCCTGCAACTGCGCAGCAAGGTTCAGTTGGGAACCAGTTTTATTATGTTCGCTCTGCTAATGTAACGAATCTTGTTAATACAGGTGGGGCAGGCACATATACAACAGGTGCCGTGCCAGCTGCAAGAACTTCAGCTGATCCAACAATCAGTCGTTCAGCTGGCTGGACGCTTGAGGTAGTTTATCAAAATGCAAGTTTACCACTTCGGAATTTGTCAGTATATGCAGGTCAAGAGATTATCGATGCTTCATCCCCGCCAGTTGATGCTACTATTTCAGGGTTTGCTACTCCGGCAACAGGAGCTGTTACAGGAAGAGTGCTCGTAACTGCTCAAGAAGGTGATTCTAACATTGTTGGAGATCAGCTTCGCTTTGGACCGAATGCAAATGCTACAGTCGCATTATTCGGTCCGAGAAACCCCGCGAATAATTTCTTTCAATCACAAATTTGTAATGATAGTGGCAATCTAGATACGAGCGGCACATTTGGAGATTTGAATCAGCCGTTAGGGATCGCTTTAGCGGTCCGAAGACAAGGGTGGGATATTACGAATGTAGATGCCTCATCTTCTTTAGTAAACAATCAAACGTCAGCAACTGTTCGCTTTGTCACAAATGGAGATGGATACGCTGCAGCTGGTTTTGGTGTTCAAATTGATGCGACAGGTCCAATCATTAATCCTGTTAAATCGGTTAATAGAACAGTTGCAGGGGTAGGGGATACTCTCACCTATACGATTACGGTCCCGAACACAGGAACAGGAAGTGCAGAAAACGTTGTATTACAAGATAGTATTCCGAACGGAACGACATTTGTAGCAGGTAGTGTAACGGTAGGTGGAGTAACACAACCGAGTGCGAATCCAGCGAATGGAATTAATTTAGGTACAATCCCAAATAACACGCAAAGAATTGTTACATTTCAAGTTCGAATAACATCGTTCCCGAACCCAAACCCTATTCCAAATCGTGCAATGGTGTCATACCAATTCCGTCCTTTTGTTGGAAGTTCTCCTATCACAAGTACAGCTTCTTCAAATACAGTACAGACGACGGTAAATCGCGCAAATGTAAGTTTGCAAAAATCTGTAGATTTACAGACGGCAACACTTAATGATGTATTAACGTACACAGTTAATGTGACGAATAATGGGAATGTCGCTGCAAATAATGTGATTTTTGTTGATAGTATACCTGCTGGAACAACATTTGTCGCAAATAGTGTTACGGTAAATGGAGTAGCACGTCCAGGAGCGAATCCATCAAGTAGTATTAATCTTGGAAGTATTAATGCTTCACAAACGACTGTAGTACGCTTTCAAGTTCGAGTAACATCTAATCCTCTTGTAAATCCAATTCCGAACCGTGCAAGTGTAACATTTAACTTTACTCCAGTGCCTGGCCAACAACCAATTTCAGGTCAAGCGACAAGTAATACTGTATTTACTACTATTAATATAGCTGATATAAGAACGAGAAAAACAGTGGATAGAGCTTTTGCGACAGTTAATGACGTTCTTACGTACACCGTTACAATTGAAAATACAGGAAATGTACTTGCGACAAATGTTATTTTTCAAGATCCGATCCCAACTGGAACGACTTTTATACCAAATAGTGTAACTGTAGATGGGGTTTCACAGCCTGGAGCAAATCCTGCGACTGGGTTTACAGTAGCGAATATATCTCCAGGTGGAAGTAGGACAGTGACTTTTCAAGTACGAGTCACATCTACGCCATCAGGAGGGACGATTGCGAATCGTGGAAATGTATCGGCTAATTTCGTCGTTATTCCGAATCAGCCGCCAGTAACGATTAATAGACAAACGAATACAGTTGTAACACAAGTTAATACAGGTGGTTTAAATGTAATAAAGGAAGTGAATACAACGCAAGCGGCAGTAGGGGACACTTTAACATACACGATTGCCGTCCAAAATACAGGAAACGTTCCGTTAACAAATGTGTTTTTCCAAGACACTATTTCTTCCGCTGTTTCATTTGTTGCAAATACTGTAACGATTAATGGAGTACCGCAAAGTGGATTGAATCCGAATACAGGATTTTCTCTTCCAAATATTCCTGCGGCTCAAACCGTTGTAGTCACATTTGACGTATTAATTGTACAGGATCCAGAAAATGAAGATATTTTAAATCAAGCAAATGTAACAGCAAGTTTTCAAGTGAATCCGAGCGAACCGCCAGTAACAATCAATGTTCCTAGTAACATTGTGAATACAACTGTACAATCAGGGAATTTTGAAGTTGTGAAAGCAGTGAATACGGATGTTGCAACGGTAGGGGATGTTTTAGTATATACAATCGAAGTCATAAATGCAGGTAGTGTACCAGCTACAAATGTATTTTTCCAAGATTCAATTCCACAAGGGACATTATTTATTGAAAACAGTGTATTTGTTAATGGTGTTTTACAAGAAGGGGCAGATCCAGAACTTGGATTCCCATTAAATAATTTGCCTACTGGCGCGAGTGTAATTGTTACGTTTGAAGTATTAATTGATGAAATTCCCCAAGGAAATAATGTCGTAAATAATGCGAATGTAACTGGAGATTTCCTTGTAAATCCAACAGAGCCACCGATTACTGTAACAGTACCAAGTAATACTGTTATGACAGTCGTGAATTCTTCAGGGTTAAATGTAATGAAGAGCGTAAGCGCTACTGAAGCAGGTGTAGGAGATACGTTAACGTATACAGTTCGTATACAAAATAGTGGAACAGTAGCAGCAACAAATGTATCATTCCTCGATCCTATTCCATCTGGAACAACGTTTGTAGCAAATAGTGTAACAATAAACGGAACACCTCAGCCAGGTTTAAACCCAACGACTGGATTTCCGCTTGCCAATATTCCAGTAGGAGGGATGGTAACAGCTGCTTTTCAGGTGACAATCACGAGTGTACCACCAAATAGAGTTCTTCCGAATAATGCAAATGTGACTGCTGATTTTCAAGTAAGTCCTTTGCAGCCACCAATTACAATTGTAACAATTAGTAATATTGTTGTGACGCGAGTGAATGTAGGATCAATTAATGTAATAAAGAGTGTAAACACACCGCAAGCAGGTGTAGGAGATACGTTAACGTATACGATTCTTATTCAAAATACAGGAACTGTTCCTGCAACAAATATTATTTTTCAAGATCCGATTCCTGTTGGAACTGCGTTTGTAGCGAATAGTGTCACGATAAATGGAGTTGTTCAGCAAGGTGCAGACCCTGTGGTAGGTTTTCCAGTTCCGAATATTCCAGTTGGGCAAACCGTTACAGTTACGTTTCAAGTTATAGTGACGAGTGTCCCGAGTGGTGGAAATATTAGAAACCAATCAAACGTTACTGCAAGTTTTCTTATAAATCCAGCTAATCCTCCAATAACGACTGTTACGAATAGCAATTTCGTCGTGACGCAAGTAAACACAGCACAGTTAAATATACAAAAATCTTCATCTGTACAACAAGCGGCACT
Source organism: Bacillus sp. 41-22 (assembly GCF_025809295.1). Lineage (NCBI taxonomy): Bacteria > Bacillati > Bacillota > Bacilli > Caryophanales > Bacillaceae > Bacillus > Bacillus sp. 41-22. The sequence continues at coordinate 3,359,851 of NZ_CP084035.1, read as the reverse complement.
TGGAGAAATTTACACGTATTCTGTTGTCATTAGAAATAATGGAACGGTAACAGCAACGAATGTCTCTTTCATTGATCCAATTGCTCCAGAAACAACATTTGTAGCAAATAGTGTAACGATAAATGGAACTCCTCAACCTGGATTTGATCCAAATATAGGTTTTACGCTTCCTAATATAGCTGCTGGCACATCATTGACTGTAACGTTCCAAGTAACAGTAGTTGCGCCATCCACGCGCGGAGCCGTACTAAACACCGCATCTGCAACAGCCACTTTTTTATTAAATCCTTTACAGCCCCCTGTAACAACGACAAATTCAAGTAATACGACAGTAGTTACGATACCGTTACCTCCTCCTGGTGAAGTAACAGCAACCAAAACAGTTGACGTTGCAACTGGAGCGGTTGGGGATGTATTAACGTATACCGTGCTAATTTCAAACGTAGGAATTATACCTGTTACAGATGTGTTCTTCCAAGATGTCATACCAGAAGGAACGACATTTGTAGAAGATAGTGTAACGATAGGTGGGGTGCAGCAACTTGGTTTAAATCCAGAAATAGGATTTACAGTTACTCCATTATTAATTAATGGTGGAAGTATTGAGGTAACGTTCCGAGTGACGATTACAGAAATTCCAGATAATGAAGTCATATTAAATGATGCAGACGTTACATTTACTTCACAACCAAATCCGCAGGAACCACCGATTACGGAAACGATATTAACAAATTTAGTCGTTACGACAATTAATATAGCGTTTATTTTTCCGTTAAAACTAGTAGATAAAGAAGTAGCGACTGTAGGAGAAATTTTAACGTATGATGTATTGATTTTTAATTTTGGAACAGTGGCAGCGACGAATGTTCAATTTATAGATACTACTTCCGCGGGTGTAGCATTTGTACCAGGAAGTGTGAGCATAAACGGGGTACCAGCACCAGGATTAGATCCTTTTATCGGTTTTACAGTTCCAGATATACCTGTAGATGATTTTGTACTTGTCACATATCAAGAGATGGTAACGAGCATACCAGAAGGTGGAACAGTTGTTAACTTTGTAGATGTTACGGCTACATTTGCTGTAAGTGAAACAGAGCCGCCTATTACTGAAACAATGACAAGTAACACGACATTAACCGAAATAAATGAACCTGGTTTGAATGTTTTAAAATCAGTAAGTGAGCCAATTGTTGCAGTAGGCGATACAATCACATATACGACAGTAGTTCAAAATACAGGGACAGTGACAGCGACGAATATTCAATATAGTGATGTATTACCTTCCTCTATAGCATTCGTGCCGAATAGTGTAACGATAGGTGGTGTGATACAACCTGGGTTCAATCCTAATAATGGATTCCCACTTCCAGATATAAATTCAGGGGGAAGTGTAGAAGTCACATTCCAAGTAACCGTTGTTAGTGTTCCATCAAACGGAACAATTGCCAATACGGCAAATGTTACTGGAAGCTTTATATTAGTACCAGGAGAACCACCAGTTATAGTAAATCAGCCAAGTAACACAACGCTCACAACTGTAAATAGAGGACGCTTTAATGTTATTAAACAAGTCAATAGAGCTGCTACCTTAGTTGGAGATGTATTAACGTATACAGTGCAAATAACGAATACAGGAACAGTAACAGCTAACGATGTTCAGTTTATTGATACGATTTCAGCAGGAGCGTCATTTGTACCAAATAGTGTAACGGTAAATGGAACTCCGCAACCTGGTTTGAATCCGATTACTGGGTTTGGAATTGGCGATATACTTGTTGGCAATACGACTATAGTGACGTTCCAAGCGATAGTGACAAATATTCCATCTTCAGGAACGATAACGAATGTTGCAAATATAACAGGAAGTTTTACTTTAGTACCAGGAGAACCACCAGTTGTAGTAACAGAGCCGAGTAATACGACAATAACAAGGGTAAATAGAGGGCGATTCAATGTTATAAAAACTGTCAACAAACAGGCGACACGATTAGGAGATACGTTAACGTATAGTGTGCAAGTTACAAATACAGGAACGGTAACAGCGACAAATGTGCAATTTATTGACGTTCCATCACCTAGTTTAGAATTCGTTCCAGGGAGTGTACAGATAAATGGGATTCCACAAGTAGGTTTAGATCCTTTTGTAGGCTTTTCATTACCGGATCTTGCAGTAGGAGATAGCATACTAATCACATTTGAAGTAAATGTAATCGTAATTCCGCCTTCTAGTAGCATTATGAATACAGTGAGAGTAACTGGAGATTTTGAATTGATTCCAGGAGAACCACCGTTTACAATTACGAATTCAAGTAATACGACAGTCACACCAGTAAATAGAGGCAGTTTAGATATGCTGAAAGAAGTAGATCATTCAATTGTTGGAGTAGGAGAAACGGTAACGTACCGTGTTCGCATATTAAATACTGGTACGGCTGATGCAATGAATGTTCAATTTATTGATGTGTTATCTCCGGAAGCGGCTTTTGTACCAAATAGTGTAACGGTAAATGGAGTAGCACGTCCAGGAGTAAATCCGCAGGTTGGATTTACGATTTTAGACATTCCAGTCGGTGAGACGGCGATTGTAACATATGAAGCTACAATTACAAGTTTTCCAGATGGTGGTACAGTAGTGAACGTTGCTGGGGCATCGGCAGAATATATTTTAGTACCAGGGGAACCGCCAGTTACAGTGATGGATACGAGTAATACAGTTATTGTAACGGTAAATACTGCAATCTTATTTGTTGCAAAAGGAGCAAACTTTGAAGTAGCAATGGTAGGAGATGTTGTCACTTACGGAATTGCTGTTATAAATGATAGTACAGTTCCTGTGACGAATATTATTTTAACAGACATCATTGACCCAAATACGTTATTTATAAATGGCACGGTAACGGTAAATGATGTACCTTTTCCATTTGCCAATCCGAATACCGGTATCCTTTTAGGTGATTTTCAGCCGAATGATGCAGCAATTATTAATTTCCAAGTTGTAATAACAGGAGGGCAAATAAATAACTTAGTAACAAATACAGCTACAGCGAATGGGCTTGCAACTGTAAATCCTAATGAGCCGCCAGTAGTAGTTGAAGGCGATAGTAATACAGTTGTTATCCCGTTTATTCCTCAAAATGTTTCAACAACAGTCGTAAAAACGGCAGATCTTCAATCAGCAACAATTGGAGATGTTATTACGTTTACGACAGTTATTACGAATACGGGGGATACAGCGATACAAAATATTCGTTTTCAAGATATGTTAGATAGTAGTTTTCGATTTGTTCCTGGAAGTGTAACTGTTGATAATACGCCAGTGCCAAATGTAAGCCCAGTATCAGGGTTTCTTATAGGAAGTTTAAATCCAGGTGAAGCACGGACAGTTTCGTTCCAAGTAACAGTTCAGAGTGCACCAAGTGGTTCAGGAAATTATATTAATCAAGCGAGTATTCGCTTCGAACATCAAGTAGGCACAGTATTGCCACCTGTTACACAAATAATAGATAGTAACATAGTTGTCATTCCATTTGTTCCAACGATAGAACAAATTTGTGAAACAAACTTTAATTGTTTAGACAAAATTCCATTTCACTGTTCTCCGTGTAATCAGTTGCGAATAAATAAAAAATAAACACAAAAAGAGCATCCTGAAAGAATAGGATGCTCTTTTTGTTTAGATCAAGTAGCTTCTTCTTCGGGAGAAGTGAAAAATTCGTTGACTTTGTTGGAGAGTAGAAATGGAATAGCTCCTTTTATAACGGAAATGTCCCAGTCCCACCATGCAAGGTTTTCTAGTTTTTCAATGATTTCTTGCGGGAAACGATATCGAACTAGTTTGGCAGGATTACCAGCGACGATTGCATATGGAGGTACGTCTTTTGTAACAACACTCTTGGCCCCGATAATGGCCCCGTTACCAATTGTAACACCAGATAAAATGCAGGATTGATAACCAATCCATACATCATTGCCGACTACGATATCACCTTTTGAAGAAGGATGACCAGTAATGTGTGCTCCTTCTTCGAAGAGGACATTAAATGGATAAGTTGTTATCCAATCAGCACGATGTTCACCGCCAAGTACGAAAACGACTTCTTCTCCTAATGAACAAAACTTACCTATTTTTAATTTTGTTTCATCATTCCAAGAAAAAATAATAGGGCCTACTTTACTGTAAGTATAATCACCGATATCATATTTATTATATTCAGGTTTTTGATTTAAATATAACATACCAATTTTAGCATCCTCTCTAAAGAAAGTAATGGATATGGAACATTATATGTAAGGTGAAGTAAGGCGAACTATGTTGTATGAAATGGTAATGTGCAAAAATGTTAGTAGGCAAGATGAATAAAAGGGAGTGAAATGTATGAGATACGAAATGGGATTATATAATAAACCTTTTCAGTCGATTCAATTAGGAAAAAAAGTATATGAAGTACGCTTATACGATAAAAAACGTCAACTTATAAAACAAGACGATGAAATTGTATTTACGAACCTTACGACAGCAGAAACGATGGCTGTAAAAGTAACGGAGATAAAACGATACGAAAGCTTTAAAGCAATGTACGAACAAATTGATAAAAAATTATTTGATTGTGAAGAACTTAGTATAAAAGAAATGTTAGAAAGTACATACGGAATATATACGAAAGAACAAGAAAAAGAATGGGGAACAGTTGCGATTGGTGTTGAGGTAATAAAGTGAGAAGAAATCGCGGTGCAGCTATAATTATACAAGGTGGTAAAATCGCTCTTATAAAACGTGTTCGAGAAGGTGAGATGTATTTTGTTTTTCCAGGCGGGGGAATTAAAGAAGGAGAAACGCCTGAAGAAGCAACGAAGCGAGAGGTTTATGAAGAATTAGGGGTACATATACAAGTGGAGCATCTGATTGCAAAGGTGGAGTATAAAGGTACGGAGTATTATTATAATGCCCATATTATAGGTGGAGTTTTCGGAAGTGGTAAAGGCGAGGAGTTCGAGCTGAAAGATAGAGGGAGTTATATTCCTTTATGGATGCCGGTAAATGAGTTGCCAAATTTAAATGTAAAACCTTATGATGTGGCCAAATGTGTATTTGATTATTATGGAATATAAGGTCTGACAACATACAAAAAAAACCATTGACATAGCCTTCTGATTTAAGTATTGTATTCGAGTATGTTTATAATCAGGAGGTTTATATGAGCAATCAAACTACTACACATCATGTGAAAATGACAACAGCAGATCCATCTGGAATCGGTCTATTTGGATTAGCGATGGTAACACTTGTAGCATCGTCTCAAAAGTTAGGCTTAACAGATGGCGTTTCACTTGTATTACCATGGGCAATCTTTTTAGGAGGATTTGCACAAATCTTTGCATGCATTCACGATGCAAAGCACAACAATACGTTCGGTACAACAGCATTTGGTGCGTACGGCCTATTTTGGTTAGGTGTTGGAATGACTTGGTTAATTCAACTTGGAGTATTTGGCGAAAAATTAGCCCAAACTGCAGATTCAAAACAGCTCGGTGTAGCCTTTATCGGATACTTGATTTTCACGATCTTTATGACAATTGGTGCAATGGAAACACATAAAGTATTATTTATGATTTTCGTCCTTATTGATTTCTTATTTATCGGTCTTTCATTAAGTACTTTAGGTGTTATGCCGCACGCAATGCATAATTTAGCAGCGTATTCTGAACTATGTATTTCATTATTATCTTTCTATGGTTCAGCAGCAGCTGTGTTAAATACACACTTCGGAAAAGTTGTATTACCAGTTGGAAAACCCTTTGGTATTTTTAAAAAGTAATAAAAAAGAACAGATGATTGTATAGTCATCTGTTCTTTTTTTTATGGAATAAAATAAAATAGCAAAAAATATAATTGAAATTGATTCTCATTATTAATATAATGAGAATGAGAATCATTTATTGTAAGAGGGGGATGCCAAAGTGGCGAAAATTTTAATAGCGTATGCAAGTATGTCAGGGAATACAGAGAGTATTGCTGATTTAATTAAAGTAAGTTTAGATGCCTTTGATCATGAAGTAGTATTACAAGAGATGGAAGGTATGGATGCTGAAGAATTATTAGCTTATGATGGAATCATTTTAGGATCTTATACGTGGGGTGATGGTGAATTACCATTTGAAGCGGAAGATTTCCATGATGAGTTAGAAAATATAGATTTAACGGGTAAAAAAGTGGCTGTTTTTGGATCAGGTGATACGGCGTATGAGCTGTTTTGTGAAGCGGTAACGATATTTGAAGAACGTCTTGTAAAATGTGGGGCAGAACTTGTACAAGAAGGATTGAAAATTGAATTAGCTCCAGAAGATAAAGAAGACGTTGAAAAATGCAGTGATTTTGCAATTGCTTTTGCCGAGAAGTTCTAGGAACGGGAGTGTCAACGTGGAAACAATGTTAAGTGCAACTGCTATTACAAAGTTAAGAGATGGAAAGCTTTTGTTAGCTACTACATATAATGGTTTATTCATTGAAAAAGATGGAGAATGGAAACAGGCTTTAACTGGTTTCCAAAAACGAATTCGAGATTTACATAGTGAAGGTAACGTAGTTTACGGAGTAGGAGACGAAGGAGTTTTTATTCGTAGTATGAATGGTGGAGAAACGTGGACGATCCAGCGCTTTCCAACGAAAGCAACGAGCTGGAATGTATGTAGTAATGAGAATGGAACAGTAATTGCTCATGGAGATAAAACACTGTATCATTCTAATAATTTTGGTTCCACATGGGAGACTATTCAGCCATTTCTTAATTACGGTAGTGAGGCACCATCTATTCGATCATTATTTTTATATAAACATTACTTATTTATCGGTACGAAAATACATACTAAATATGGTGGTGTTTGGCTTTTTGATTTAGAGACACGTAAATTAAAAAGGATTAAAATAGCGATGAATCAGATGATTTCTGCGTTGACTATACATAATTCCTATTTAGTAGCGGCAAGTGGATCGTGCAAGGGGATTAGCGGAAATATTTCTTTTTGCAGAATAAATGAGAGTATCGAAAGTGATAAAATAGGTTGGCATACATGTCAAAGTGAACAAAAAGCGAGTAGTTATTTAGATTTAAGTGTGGATCAACATGTGTTATATACAACGTCAACGCAAAATAAGGCGGGAATTAGCACTGTTTGCCGTGTGCTTCTTGAAGAAGGAATTGTTACAGTATGTGATTCGGTTAAAGGGCATGGTTGGCGCATTGTTAATGAAAAAGAAGGCTATGTTGTAGCTGGATCAGGTGAATTAAAAACGATGCAGTGGAAAAAAAAAGCTGTATAACTTTAAAAAAACTTTACTTTTATTATATTGGTATGATATAGTTACTTTAAACCATTTTACTTTTAATAATATAGAGATTTAAATGAGCTGTAACTTCCGAGGAGGATAGCAATGTTAAATCTCCTCTGGGGTTGCAGTTTTTTAATATATGATGTATTATTGTAAAGTGGTTGAAAATGAATATGTACATATAGGTACATTGTAGGAGGATTTTTTAAATGCAAAACGGTAAAGTAAAATGGTTTAACGCAGAAAAAGGTTTCGGTTTCATCGAGGTTGAAGGCGGAGAAGACGTATTCGTTCATTTCTCAGCTATCCAAGGCGACGGCTTCAAATCTTTAGAAGAAGGTCAAGAAGTTACTTTCGAAGTAGAACAAGGTAACCGTGGACCTCAAGCTACAAACGTAAACAAGAAGTAATTATGAAAAAAAGAAGGGCTTGCCCTTCTTTTTTTTTGCGTTTTTATTGAATATCCTCCTATGTACATGTAATAATAAGACTGAATTTTTGATTTTTATGCGAAGTTTTTCATGCATAAAGTGCATTAATAAATAAATACTGAAAATAAAGTATGTGTGTGAAAAGGAATTTAGAAAGAGGTAAATAAATTGAAAAACGCTACACACTTCATTGTGTTTGATATTGAAAGGAATTTTAGGCCGTATAAATCAGAAGATCCGTCAGAAATAGTTGATATTGGAGCTGTAAAAATAGATGTGAGTACAATGAAGGTTATTGGAGAATTTTCAGAGTTAGTAAAACCAAGTGCCCCATTAACTCGTCATACAACAAAATTAACTGGAATTACAAAGAAAGATTTAATAGGTGTAGGGAATTTCCCTCAAATTATAGAGAAATTTATTCAGTTCATCGGAGAAGATTCAATATTTGTTTCATGGGGAAAAGAAGATTACCGTTTTCTATCTCAAGATTGTACATTATACGGTGTAGAATGCCCATGTATGGAAAAAGAGAGTAGATTTGATGTGCAAAAATTTGTTTTTCAGGCGTATGAAGAATTATTTGAGCATACACCAAGTTTACAATTAGCAGTGGATCAGCTCGGCTTAACGTGGGAAGGGAAGCAGCACCGGGCTTTAGCAGATGCTGAGAATACAGCAAATATCTTTCTGAAAGTATATGGCGAGAGAGATATTAACAAGCGATACAAGAGACATGGTGAGCTTGAACTTGTAAAGAACGGAAAACTAACAGAAAAAGCGAAAAAAAGGATGCGGAAATGGGTGTTTAAAGAACTGAGAAAAAATACAGAGCGTCCTTTTGTATGGAGTGCATTTGAAAGTAGTGACACGTGGGAAGGTATAACGGAAAGATATTATATAAGTGAATCAGCAGTAGAACTTCTGAAAAAACACTTTCCTACTGCGGTGAGAAAAGCGGAGCGGCAGCTTAGGTATTTGGCTGAGATGGAGAAAGTAGTAGAAGAAAGTTAGTAATAAAATTTATTTTATTCATATGTACAACTAGACTTCAGGATTAAGTTGCTGAAGTTTAGTTGGAAAATTCACGGCTTGTCCTGTATTGTTAATGGAATATTTTGTTGTTTTTAGTACGGATATACATAGAAAAGAGTGTAGTTTAATGGAAGCAATCTTTAACATTTTAACCGTTTTAGTTTTTTTTGATAATATTTACCACACTATTTGCACTAATTACACTTCCTTTCATAGCAAAGAAGAAGAATTGGAAAAAGCTTAATATATCTTTAGCTCGTGGTGTATTAAAGATTAAAATCGAAGAGTAAGGTAAGAGTCTTATACAAGGGAGGTGTGATAGTGATAGACTTGGAAATCAAAGATGTCACCGTACAGATGGAATTAAATGGTGTCTTTTGGAATGAGGATGGAATTGCTGAAATGATGGTGACTACAAAAGCGGAGCATTCTCTTATTCTTCGTCTAGTAGTTGACTTAGAAAGTAAAACGATTCGTGCGATGAATGCCGAGATAGTGGGTGGGTTCTGTCCTCTATGTAAACAGAAAAGGAACGAATGTAGTGAACTTAATGACGTGCAAAATAAAATGGATATTTTAGAAGAAGCCTACGATTGGGTGAGAGAGCATCCGGAATATCGTTTTCAATTATCTTTTTACGAGTACAATAAATTTGAGGTAGTAAAGTGAAATTTTCATTTTAACAACATACATAATGACTAAAAGGAAAAACACCAAAAACTTATAGAAGGACTTGGTCAACTAGGGATATTGAAGTAGATGTCTCTCATGGAAATAGGCTTGTACAACAAGGAAGGAATCTGCTTGATGCTACAAGAAATGTCATCTTGGAGCAAAAATATTTTTTAAAAATAAGCATATTTGTTATAAAGAAGAAAAACCGATTCTTAGTAGAATCGGTTTTTAGTATAAATGTCAACTATGTCCCAAATAAAAGAGCGCTTGTTAATAGAGCTCAGTAAAAATAGGTATATGGAAGCATTTATTCGATCCCATTCGAATCATAAGAATACTGCTGTTTATTCTCAATCCGCTCAATTACGTCCTGTAATTCATCCGGCTTCAAAAACTCAATGGGAGAGAAGCCTTTCTCAAACGTAAGTGTATCAGCCTCAATCATTAATACATATCGGTCGTTTACCTTTGCAATATGTATTAGGTCTCCGAAATCAGCAAGCAAAGCCTTCACAGAGATATGATCTGCTTTTAGCTTTAATTCCACTTCAGGGGCGTGCTCGACGATTTGAGCGGTAGCTTCCATTACTTCTTCTGTTGAAAATTGTTCCATAATTTCGCGTTTCGGACTGGCAGCCCATACTTCCATCGCTTGGTCGAACTGTTCACGTTCTTCAGTACCTTCTTCAAATACATCTTCAATTTGGTCGTATACCATGTCCATTACTTGTGTTTTCATAATTTCAGGCATAGAGCGTTCGTATTCGACGAATTTTAAGAAGTCTTCAAAGTAGCGGGCGTGTGATGCTTGGTGTATTTTTAGTTCGCCAGGCTCCACCATACCTTCTTCAGGCATGTATGGGTACTGGATAGATTTCATATTCTTTGTTGTGATGGCCATTTCAACGTTACGAATAAGTGTTGATTCATCAGAAATGGAAGCAACCTTTGGTTCGAAGTCACATTTCATTACGAATACGAATGGATCATCAAAGTATTTGCGTAGTTTTGCTTGAGCGATTAAAAACACACCACCACGTACAGCGCTTGTGTCAAGGTATGTATAAACGAGAGGTTCGCTCATATCTTTGAAGTTTTCTTTTGTTTCTGCAAAGCGAATACGATTAAATAAGTTGTAATGAGGGTTTGAATCGAGTTCATGCCCTTCTTCTACAATAAAGCGACCGATCTTCGTTGGGGCTTGTTCTGTTTTTGCGTGACGTTCTACTTTTCGCTTTGAAATTTTTAATAATTCACCATTCAAAAATTCTTTTAAAGAGCTATCTTCATACTCTTCAGCGTCTAATGTTTGAAAATGTTTATAGCGCTTATCAACTGCTTCACCTTTTCCTTCTACTTGTACTACATAAAAAGAAAGAAAATTTATTTCAAAATCCATATTTATCACCTTGTTTCATTTCATTAACTCTTATCAGTATAAAGATGGAAAAAACTTTCGTCAATTTATATAAGGAAGGGGGAGCCCCTTCCTTATATATTTGTTATTTTCGAAATTAAAATCCGTCTTCTAATGCTGAAAATGGAATATTTAGCCTGTTTTCTACTGTACGTAAACGCTGATTTAAGCGGTTTAATCTACGCGTATGACGCTCAACTGTGTTTTCTAGTTGACGTACTCTTTGCTCAAGCTCATTTACTCGTCTTTCTAATTGACGGTTTCCAGTACCAGGGAAAGAGATTGGAAGTTGAAATTGTCGATTTTGATCATATGGATTAACTTGTTCTGTTTGATCTATATATTGTTGGTATTGTGCCTGTAAATCATACTGAGGTTGGTAACCATATTGGTTATATGGATCATAAGGATTGTAGGGATACATAAAAACATCCTCCATTTCTTTATAATAGGTTAAATTCATCATAATGTATGTGCAAAAGCGGAGTAGTGGCACGGCAAATACCTATATACCTGAAGTGAATGATTGTTTTTACCGATAAAAGCTCGGTTTAAGTTGTTAATAATGATCACATATGAGAAAGCGGTATTGCGGTTTCTGAAGCATGCAGGTGAATAGAGAGGTGAAATGAAAGGGTGTTACATTTGTATTTCATCTGTTGAATGGTATATACTGGATGGAGATAGGTTGCATAAAAGTTACAATTTTATCAAACTCGAAAATTTATATAAATATGTATAGACATTTACAAAAGAAAAGAGTAATTTTAATAGAGTAAAAAACAACTTGTAACATTTTCTAAATATATTGTAAAATGATTGTAACAAAAGATACATAAAAATGAAATAATACATAAGAAATAATGTTGGGGAAAAGGAGAGAGTATATTGTTCCGAAAAATAAAGGGTATATTAGTAGGGGTGCTATGCGTAGCTGTAGTAAGTGGTTGTGGTACAAAAGTAAGTGATGTGGCATTAGTAAGTGATTTTGGTGGGAATGTTGTAGAGGCTAAGGCTGATGTACAGGATTCAATTAGCTTAGTGGATGGGCGTACTGGTACTGAAGTGAAAAAAATAGACTTATCGAGTTTAGGCTATTTTGAAGATGAGGCGAAATTCAAAAAATCCGTAACGAAGGTTGCAGGTGAAGTCGGGAAAAGTGTTGACAAAAAGATGGTCCCTTCACGTATAGCATCTGATGGATCATGGCAAGAAGGAAAGCCTTCTTTTGAATTAATGGAAAAAGAATTAGTAGATAAATTATTAAACGTTGGTATGTGGGATTCTTCATATCAGTTACCTATCGTTGAGAAAAAGCCTACCGCAACATTAAGTGATGCGCAAGGAAGTGGCACGGTAATTGGTAGATATGAAACGAATTTAGGTGGATCAGCAGGTGGCCGTATTGAGAATATTCGTTTGTCGGCAGCGAGCATAAATGGAGTTGTATTAGCAAAAGGAGACAGTTTCTCTTTCAATGCATTAATCGGTGATACAACGCCAGATAAAGGATATCAATTAGGTAAAGAAATTGTAGATGGTAAATTAGTAGATGGTTATGGTGGTGGCGTTTGTCAAACATCATCAACGCTATACAATGCAGCAGATCAAGCTGGTTTGAAAATGGTAGAGAGAACTACACATTCTAAAACAGTAGGTTATGTCCCTCAGGGAAGAGATGCTACAATTGCTTATCCATATTTAGACTTAGTATTTGAAAATACGAATGATGCTCCTGTTAAGCTTTATATGGGCATTCAAGGCGGAAAGTTAGTTGCTGAAGTACATAAGATGAAATAAATATGTAGTTAAAGGATAAGAAAGTAAAATATTTATAGTTTCTATAATTGAAGCCATCTCTTCTGAATTTCAGAGGAGATGGCTTTTTGTCATTAATGGCCTTCTTAAAAAACTATGAATTCTGATTTTTCTTATTTACATAGTGTGTTTTTAGTTGTATCCTTCATAGTAACGGCGATGTTAGTTTGTTTTGAAATAAAGGATTAGGAGAGGAAGTTATTCATGGTACAAATTCATCCGAAAACACGTATTGGTCATGTCGAATTTAAAGTAAAAGATTTAGAGCGTCAAATTGCTTTTTATGAGAATGTAGTAGGGTTAGAGGTAAGTAAGCAAGAGGGGAATAAAGCATATTTAACAGGAAAAGGTGGTAAGAATACGTTACTTGTTCTTGAGCAGTTGGAAGATGCAGCGCTACAAGAACCGCGTACGACGGGTATATATCACGTAGCCTTTTTAGTTCCGACTCGTGAAGCTTTTGCTTCGGCACTATTTGGTGTTATTCGCAATAAAAAGGTAATTGATAGTCCGGCTGAGCAAGAAGGGCGTTATACATATTCAAATGAAATTTTGCCAATTTCAAGATTTAATAGTGCAAGTGATCATACGTATAGTGAGGCGTTTTATTTACAAGATTTAGAGGGGAATGGTATCGAGATTTATGCAGATCGCCCTCGAGGTCAATGGGGAGAAGGGCCAGGGGGAAGTACGCCACTAGATTTAAAAGAACTGGCAACGCTCGTTAATTATGAGTTTGATGGATTACCTGCTGACACTGTCGTTGGGCACGTCCATTTACGAATAGCTGATGTAGAAAAGTCACATGAGTTTTATGTAGAAACAGTAGGCTTTGAAGTGCAGCAGCGTGAAGATGATTGCTTATTTATTTCGGCAGGAGGGTATCATCACCATATCGGTGCAAATACGTGGAACGGAGTAAATAATCCGTATCCACCAGCACATGCAACTGGACTAAAAGTGTATACGATAGTACTACCGCATAAAGAAGCGTTAGATGAAGTGAAAGAAAGATTAATAGAAAAACAACATGAAATAAATGAAACTACAAATGGATTTACTGTAGTAGATCCAAGTGGTATTACAGTGCAGTTTGAAATAGAAGCAGTATAAAGTGAAACTTTAATCAGTGGGGGCTTTGTTCATCCCCCACTGATTATTAGCCTTCACCAATCGGGCGTTTATGGGCAGTTAATCCCCCGCCTAACTTCTTTGTTCCAGCTGAATTTTGAGGTGGGAGTTGTACTGCCCGTTAACGCGGGATAAAACAAGCCAGAAAGTGTTTAATCACTTTCTGGCTTGTTTTTGATTATTTAGAGCTCAATCCAATACCTTCTCACAACATTCCCATCTTCTTCAATGAAATCATCATCACGGAGACCGCCGTTATGTAAAATCGTTTTCTCTGAAGCAGTATTCACCTCGTCGCAAACGACAAGTGCTTTCGTGATGTTTAATTCTTTCGTTTTTTCTAATGATAACTCTAGTAACTTTGTAGCATAACCTTTTCTTCTTTCAGAAGGGCGAATACCATAACCGATATGGCCTCCAGCATTAAATAAATGCTCCGTCAAACTATGACGAATATTAACAACTCCTACAATTTTATTTTCATTTGTAACAAGCCAATAAGTAGAATCTGGTACCCAAGTTTCAGGAATATTTATTCCGTTATGTGCGTCGTGTAATTCTTGAATCATTGCCGTGAAATTAGAAGGATTTTTTGAAATAACCCATGGAATCATCGTTTCACCGCTATCTTTCCATTCGTTATAAAAATCTAAGTATTCTTCTTGTAAATCAGTAGTAGGTGTAAGTAAAGAGACGTTCATTGTTAGTAAGCTCCTTTTATTTATGTTTTATTTCACAAAAATTATGATATAAAATGAAAGCGTTTCCTGAATTTCTCAACCTCATTTCACGCAACTCATATGCCATTTTTAACTGAAAATAAGTTAGACGTTGAACTTTAAAGTTTTTTTGTATGAGAAGTAGGTTGTTTCATTTATGTTAATATTTAAAATATTAACATAAAATCACTGGAATATTAAATGTATTTTAATAAAATGCTTTTATATCGATGGGTAGATGCATGTGATAATTTTTGTTTTATCTCTCTATAATGAATAAAAGGGGGAAGTGCTCGTGAGCTTACATATTGATTTTATTATACGAATCGGTGTTGCTGGTTTGTTAGGGGCGATAATCGGTATTGAAAGGGAAATTCGCTCAAAAGAAGCTGGATTAAAAACACATTTCCTAGTAGCCGTAGGGAGTGCTTTAATAATGGTCGTTTCGAAATATGCTTTTTCGGATATTGTGTTTGAAGAACATATGGCTCTTGATCCGAGCCGGATTGCAGCGCAAGTTGTTAGTGGAGTTGGATTTTTAGGTGCAGGTACAATCATTATTCAAAAGCAGGCAGTGAAAGGATTAACGACAGCGGCTGGTTTATGGGCTACAGCAGGAATAGGGCTAGCAATTGGAGCAGGTATGTATGTTGTAGGGATTGGAGCGATGATTCTCGTTTTGATTGGTTTAGAGATTGTAAGTCGTATTTTTAAGGTGCAATTTTTATTTCCGCAAAATATAACAGTGCAAATGTGTATAAATAAACACGAAGCGGTACAACAAATAGTAGAGACTCTACGAGTGAAAGGTATTCCAATACTTTCATATGAAGTTGAAGCTTTACAGCAAGATACAGAAATAGTTTATAAGGTAGGAATGCAATTGAAAAATATATCGTCAGAAGAAAAGAATGCATTTATTCAGCATATGCAAACATTGCCGGAAATTACGTTTATAAAGTTAAAATCATAGTGTTGAAATAGAGGATAGATGTAGCAGGAATTTCGCTATTATCTATCTTTTTTTGACATAAATCACATGTGAAGTCAAGTGTTAATTTCGCTTTGAGTGGATACATGTGTGAACGTTACCTTCTTTTTTCTCAATACAGAATAAATAGTCAGAATAGTAAAATAATGGAGCGGGACACTAAAAAATGTAAGGTAGGGGAGAGCATGAAAGGCTATTCAAAAAAAGTTTTAGTAGGGGTAAGTTTTGCTAGTTTAATGTTAGGGAGTTTTCAAGGAAGCATATTGGCGGAAGATACTAAGGGAGAGCAAGTTTCATATCGAAATGTGCTAAAAATGGAGCCGGTTGGTGTACAACTACCAGTGGAAGAATTAGCTCATTCATCGAAAGTATTAGAAAGCAAGTCTTTTGAGAAAAGGCTACAATTTGCTGATTTATCGCAAAGACCGCCTGAAGTAAAAAAGGAAAGTAAGCAATTAGCTGTAGCGAAAACTTATACAATTGCTGAATTAAATCAATTAAGCAATCAACAATTAGTAGATTTACTTGTAACAATCGATTGGGAGCAAATTACGGGGCTATTTCAGTTTAATAAGGACAGTCTTGCATTCTATCAAAATGATAGTAGGATGCAGGCAATTATTGATAAATTGAAGCAGCAAGGACAGGCTTATACGCAAGACGATTCAAAAGGGATTGAGACATTAGTGGAAGTTTTGCGATCAGGGTTTTATTTAGGGTTTTATAATACAGAATTAAGTAAACTAAATGAACGTAGCTATCATGACAAGTGCTTACCTGCATTAAAAACGATTGCGAACAATCCAAATTTCAAACTCGGTACGTTAGAACAAAATAAAGTTGTATCATCATATGGGAAATTAATAGGAAATGCTTCGAGTGATGTGGAAACGATAACATCGGCTGCAAAGATTTTTAAGCAATATAATGATAATTTTTCTACATTGGTAGATAATCTTTCAGCTGGAAATGCGATTTACGATATTATGCAAGGTGTTGATTACGATATTCAATCGTATTTGTACGATACGAGAAAAGCACCGAAAGATACAGTATGGTACCAAAAAATAGATAGCTATATTAATGAATTAAGTAGATTCGCGTTAATGGGAACGATTACAGAGAAAAACGGATGGCTTATTAATAATGGCATTTATTATACAGGTAGACTCGGCACATTCCATAGTACAGGGACAAAAGGATTACAAGTTGTAACAGATGCGATGAAAATCTATCCTTATTTAGGTGAGCAATATTTCGTAGCAGCTGAGCAAATTACGACGAATTATGGCGGGAAAGATGCAAACGGTAACGTTGTTAATTTAGATCAAATACGAGAAGATGGGAAGAAAAAGTATTTGCCGAAAACGTATACGTTTGATGATGGTGCAATTGTTTTAAAAGCGGGAGATAAAGTGACTGAGGAGAAAGTTAAACGTTTATATTGGGCAGCAAAAGAAGTGAAGGCACAATTCCATCGTACGGTTGAAAGTGACCAACCGTTAGAAAAAGGAAATCCAGATGATGTATTAACGATGGTTATTTATAATAGCCCGGCTGAATATCAATTTAATCGTCAATTGTACGGGTATGAAACGAATAACGGCGGTCTTTATATAGAAGGAACAGGTACGTTCTTTACTTATGAACGTACGCCAGAAGAAAGTATTTATAGTTTAGAAGAATTGTTCCGACATGAATTCACGCATTATTTACAAGGTAGATATGAAGTGCCAGGACTTTGGGGACAAGGTAAGATGTATGAGAATGAGAGATTATCTTGGTTTGAAGAAGGGAATGCTGAGTTTTTTGCAGGTGCAACGAGAACGGACAACGTCGTTCCAAGAAAGAGTATTATAGGAGGACTATCTTCGAATCCAGCAGAACGTTATACCGCAGAGCGAACGTTAAATGCAAAGTATGGAACGTGGGATTTCTACAATTATTCCTTTGCTTTACAATCGTATATGTACAATAAGAGATACGATATGTTTGATAAAGTTCATGATCTTATTAGGAAAAATGATGTAACAGCATATGATGCATACCGCTCTGCTTTAAGTAAAGATGCGAATTTAAATAAAGAGTATCAAGACTATATGCAAATGTTAGTAGACAATCGTGAGAAATATAATGTTCCGTTAGTGTCAGATGATTATTTAGCAACTCATGCACCGAAACCAGTTTCGGATATTGCGGCAGAAATTACAGCGGAAGCAAAATTAAGTAATGTATCAGTTAAGAAAAATAAATCACAGTTCTTTAATACATTTACACTACAAGGAACGTATACAGGTACTACTGCAAAAGGAGAATATGAAGACTGGAAAACAATTACACAAAACGTGAATGATACGTTAAAGCGTTTAAGTGCAAAAGAATGGACAGGCTATAAAACAGTAACAGCGTACTTTGTAAATTACCGTGTGAATGCATCAGGACAATTTGAATATGATGTTGTATTCCATGGTATTAATACAGAAGAAGGTGCTGTGAATAAAGCACCAGTTGCGGTAATAAATGGTCCGTATAGCGGAAATGTAAATGAAGCAATCTCGTTTAAAAGCGATGGATCAAAAGATGAAGATGGGAAAATTGCTTCTTATAAATGGGAGTTTGGCGATGGTACTGAAAGTAGTGAACAAAATCCAACTCACGTATATACAAAAGAAGGAACATATACAGCAAAATTAACAGTAACAGACGATAAAGGATTAACTAATACTGCTACAGCAAGTGTAACGGTTCAAAAGAAAGAAGATAACAGTGTAGAAAAAGAGCCGAATAATTCATTCCAAACAGCGAATAAACTGCAGTTAAACCAATTGTTACGTGCAAGTTTAGGAAACGGTGATACAAGTGATTACTTTGAAATAAATGTGGAAACAGCTAGGAATCTCCAAATTAACGTAACGAAGGAAAATAATATTGGGGTAAACTGGGTTCTTTATTCAGCAGCAGATTTAAATAATTATGTTACGTATGCTCAGACGCAAGGAAATAAATTAGTGGGCAGCTACAATGCGCATCCAGGTAAGTATTATTTACATGTATATCAATATGGTGGGGGAACAGGGAATTATACGGTAGAAGTGAAGTAACAAAAAGGTCGCCATGAATGGCGACCTTTTTTATTATGCGTTATACCCGAATAATTTTAGATCTTCTCCGGAGTCTGAAATTATTTTTTCGAATCGCAATCCTACTTTTTCTAACAGATTGCCTGAAGCAGCATTATCTATAGAAGTAATTGCTACAATTCGTTTCATACCTAGCTTATGTACACCGTATTCGATTACCGCAGCAGCTGATTCATAGCCGTACCCTTTCGAACGGAATTTTTCTAAAAAGGCAAAGCCGATATCAACATCTTCTAATGAATCTCTTTTAATAAGGCCGCACATGCCAAGTGGAGTGAGATCTTCTTTTCGTTCAACTAAGTAAAGACCAAAGCCCATTTTATTATACATATCGACCGGACCGTTTAAAATATAATTTTGAGCATCTTCTAGGTTTCTAACCCTTTTATCACCAATAAACTGAATCCATGCAGGATCGTTTACTAACTCAAGAATAAACGGAGCATCTTGTATATCGAACCAACGAAGAGTGAGTCGTTCAGTTTCAAGAACTATCAATCTATTGCACCACCTTTATAAGTTATAATAATTAGTATGGATTGTGTAACACAAAAGCGCAACATATTTTAATAGAGTCCTGCTTGTTCACATAAAGTTCGATTGTTTTGTATAAAAGGATATTTTATAATTAGGATTGACTGTAAAGAGTGAGATGCTTATACAATGACTCCTAGGAAACTAGGAGTTTTTACTATATAACTATCATTATTACTAAATATGACACATTACACATTCTACTTAAGGAGGTACATAATGAAGAAATTATATAACGCATCGTTTACGTATTTAATTATTGGTTTACTATCAGGAATATTCGCTAGGGAGTATGGGAAATTTAAAGGAATACTAGGATCTACACTATTAAATCTTTTGCATACACATACGTTAGTACTTGGCTTTTTCTTCTTTTTAATTGCTTTAGGATTAGCGAAGGTATTCGCTTTTCATGAAGTGAAAGGATTTAATAAATGGTTTGTTTTACATAATATCGCATTAACTTTAATGTTAGGATCGCTGGCAGCGAGAGGACTTCTTCAACTAAATGGAGCGGACTTTAAAGGGTTAACTTATATTGTAGGGTTCTCTCATTCTCTGATGGCATTTACTTTAGTTTGGTTTATGTTGTTAATAAAGAAGTCATTTAAAATATAGTATTATTGAAAAGAACTTGCACTAATTAGTGCAAGTTCTTTTTGTTTATTCGACAGTAGGAAACGAATTTTATATATGTAAAACTTGAATTATTTAATTTTTCGGATTATTATGTATAAAATAGTTAACATATTTTGTAATTCTAATTTATAGAAAGTAGGAGAGTGTACGATGGAAATAACGGTAGAGCGTTTAGTAAATGAATTAAGGGGTGTACTTCCCGAAGATCGAGTAGTTGTGAATAAGACAGTAAGAGAGTTACATAGTAAAGATGAATCTTATCATATTAGTAGTTTACCTGATGTAGTTGTTTTTCCGAAGACGACCGAAGAGGTCAGTAGGATAATGAAAGTAGCGAGTGAGCATGAAAAACCTGTCGTTCCTTTTGGGGTAGGTTCTAGTTTAGAAGGTCATATAATTCCTTATGAAAAGGGGATTACAGTTGATTTTTCATTAATGAACAAAATACTTGAAATAAGAGAGAAAGATTTTCTAGTGAAGGTACAACCGGGAGTGACACGCTCTCAGCTCAATAAAGAATTGAAAAAGTACGGTCTGTTCTTTAGTGTAGACCCAGGTGCAGATGCAACGTTAGGTGGAATGGCTGCTACGAATGCAAGCGGAACGACAGCGGTGAGATATGGAGTTATGCGTGATCAAGTTCGTGATTTAGAGGTGGTACTTGCTGATGGGGAAGTAATACAAACTGGAAATTTAGCAGCGAAGTCATCATCAGGTTATCATTTAAATGGAATTTTCGTAGGATCAGAAGGTACGCTTGGATGCTTTACAGAGTTAACATTAAAAGTATACGGCATACCAGAACATGTTATGGCTGCGAGAGCATCGTTTCCAACTATAAATGATGCGGTAGAAGCTGTTATTAATATACTGCAAGCGGGTATTCCAATTGCGAGAATTGAACTTGTAGATGAATTATCTATGAAACAAGTAAATCATTATAATGAAACAAGTTACAGAGAAGAGCCTACATTGTTTTTAGAGTTTCACGGTAATGAAGCTGGGCTAAAGCAAGACATTGAATTTACGAAGGAAATTGTTTTTGATCATAAATGTAAAGAAGTTGCTTTTGAAACGGAAACTGCGGCGAGAAATAAATTATGGGATGCACGGCATAATCTAGCGTACTCTTACGTGCATAGCTATCCTGGTAAAAAGCTTATGAGTACAGACGTATGTGTACCAATTTCAGAATTAGCGGGTGCAATCCAACATGCGAAAGAGACATTAGATAAAGTAGGTCTTGTTGGTGGTATTCTTGGCCATGTAGGAGACGGGAATTTCCACGTGCTCTTAATGGTTGATCCAAACGATAAAGAAGAAGTGGAAAAAGCGGATGAAATAAATGAAAGTATCGTTTTATATGCTCTTAAACGTGGTGGAACGTGTACGGGAGAACATGGTGTTGGAATCGGAAAACGGAAGTATCAAGAAGAAGAACATGGCGCGGCATTATTGGTAATGGAGAAAATAAAGAAAGCTCTTGATCCGCAAAATATTTTAAATCCGAATAAAATTTTCAAGCTAACAGATAAGGAATGATGAATTTTGGAGAAACGAATTATACACTTTGAAGGATTGGTCGTCTTATTAGCTGCGATTTATATATATGCATTATGTGGATTTAGTTGGTTATTATTTATCGTATTACTTTTTGCACCTGATTTAGCAATGGTGGCGTACGCTATTAACAAACGTGTTGGTGCACAAATTTATAATCTATTTCACACATATATCATATCAATATTACTTGTTTTAATAGGGGTCTATTTAAAGATGGATACAACTTTAATGGTTGGTTTAATATGGACAGCACATATTGGAATGGATCGAATGCTTGGGTATGGATTGAAGTATGAAACTGATTTTAAGGATACGCATATTCAGAGGTTATAAAAGTGATTTGAGAAGGGTGGTCAATTGAAACAATTTATTACTGTTGAGAAATATAATACACAATGGGAAAGTGAATTTTGTAAATTACAGACGTTGATTAATAACGTAATGGGAGAACTCATTTTTTCTATAGAGCACGTTGGGAGTACATCTGTTAAAGGCCTTGCTTCTAAACCGATATTAGATGTCGATGTTGTAATAGAAGATTATGATGTTTTTCCGAAAGTAATAAAGAGGCTTGAACAGATAGGTTATTTTCATCAAGAAGAGTGGAGTTTTAAGGGGAGAGAAGCTTTTGGGAGAAAGGATCAATATGTTCCGAGGGACGGGAAGAATACAATTTGGATGGAACATCATTTATATGTATGCGATAAGAATAGTGAAGAGTTAAGAAGACATGTGGCGTTTCGTGATTACCTTCGTGGAAATCCAAACGTTGTTATTGAATATGGAAAGCTAAAGAAAGAATTAGCAGAAACGGCGGAAAATCGCTTAGGTTATAGCTTAGGCAAAACGGAATTTATTGAAGCTGTATTAGAAAAAGCTATGAAGGATAGTTGAATAGAAGAGTTTGTATCAATACGAAAATAGACTAAGGTGGCAGAAATCATATAATGCCACCTATTGTTTTTGAAGAAGAGGTTTTACTATATGAACTGACCTTATAAAACAATTACAATCTGCCCCTGCCAAATAATAAATCTCGTAAATATAATGAGAAATAAGAAGATAAGAAAAGAAAAGAGGGAGTTTATGTACATACCAAAACATTTCACTATACAAGATGAAGAGACGAAGTACGAAATTATTGAACAAAATAGCTTTGCAACTTTATTTTCTCAACATAACGGAGCACCGTACGCAACGCATTTACCGTTATTGTTAAATAGGGAAACACTTACTTTATCCGGGCATTTTGCACGTCCAAATGAGCAATGGAAAGATAGTGAAAATCAACAAGTGTTAGCTGTTTTTCAAGGACCACATAGTTACATCTCTCCGTCATGGTATGAAACAAATAAAGCAGTACCAACATGGAACTATGTTGCGGTCCATGTATATGGAGAGTTAGAAATTGTTGAAGATGAACAGGAATTAATAGATTCTCTTCAAGATTTAGTACATAAATATGAAAACTCAAAGAGCACCTACTCACTGAAGGATGTAGATCCGAATTATATGGAAGGATTAAGTAGGGGAATAGTTGGGTTCAAAATAAAGATAAATAATATAGAAGGAAAAGCGAAGTTAAGTCAAAATCATTCTGGGCAAAGACGGAAATTAGTTGTGGAGGAACTTGAGAAAGTTGGTAGTGAGGGGAGTAGGGGGATTGCTGATTTGATGAAAGAAATAGAGTGATTTCATATGAAGTAAAGGGATATTTCTATTTTTGTAGAAATATCTTTTACTTGAAAGAAAAACTGCCTCCGTAGCTCTAGAAGGGAAGAGCGCCGGAAAACAGTGTAGAACCGGGTCGCAAGGCGAAGGTTTCAGAAGCACCGAAAAGCAAATAAGCTGAGACAGGTGAAACTCCTGTCGGTGAAATTCCGTAGGGAAGCGTGTTCCCCTTAGCCTATGCTTACGAAAGGAGTACGGGTTCGAATCCCGTCGGAGGCATATAGAAAACCGTATATTAAGAAATAGTTTGTCTTTGTTATACTCATTTAATGGTAAAATTAAAGTTAGGATATTTTATAGTGGGAAACAAAATGGAAGTGTTTTTAGTAGCCATCTTTTCAGCGACTATCATAATGATGACTGTTTTTGTTATAACAAAGGCTTGTTTTACGGGGTACAAGAGGAATGATATATCATTTCGGAAATTTATTTTTTTATTAAGTGTTTCAATTATGATAGGCTGTTTAGTATCATGGGTGTTACCATTTGGCTATGAAAAAATATTGGATTATATTAACTAAATAAGCGCATTTAAAAAGACCTTCTTAATTGAAGGTCTTTCATTTTTTAAAGTGCTTTTTCAGCTGTTGTCGTGTTGTAGTCTTTACTAACGTCAACTGATTGAACAAAATCAGGTCTTTGTGGTGCAGGAAGATCGGCATGACTTGCTTGATATGTAAATGAACTATTTATTCCAATAGACACAATACCAATAACAGATAATCCTAAAACGAGAGAACTAATTTTTTTAATCATTTTAGAGCTCCTTTCTCAAACGTTTTTTCTTTTGCTTGTAACGCTTTATGAAAATATTCACTCGCCTTTATATGATTATTTTCATCATAAAATTTAACAGCTAGTTTCTCTGAATACTCTTGAGTGTAGTTATATAAAGATTCTTTGTCGAAATAAGTAATTCCTTCAAGAATAATTTTTTCTAGATCTTCAGTTGACTCATTATTGTTAAATGAATTTAAATTTTTAAAATGAAGTATATATTCTTCATTATTTAGTTCTGTACAAACTTTTAATCCTTTTTTAATAAGTTCTTCCGCAATATTTATTTCACCAAGTTTAGAATGTTCTCTAGCTTGTAAAAAGGTCGCTTTAAAATGTGTAGGTATTTTTGTTGTAACTTCTGATAAATGTCGAATTGCTAGAGGAGAAAGGTTTTGACTTGCATAGAGCCAACCTAGATTATTGCGAACACTTAAAACTAAAGCATTCTCGTTGAATTTTTGTAAAATAGAAAGAGCAGAATTGAATTTTTCCTCTGCTTGTTCATATTGTTTTAAAAATACACATGAAGAACCAATTATGTTGTCACAAAGCGCTAATTTTATTTCAAATCCTTTTTCAGTAATGAAAATTTCTCTGGCTTTTGTTGCTTGCTGAATTGCTTCAATAGGTTTATAAAAATGTTGATTAAAGATAGCGAATCGATAATTGAATTCGGCTTCCTCTAATTTATCTGAAATATTGACTAATAGTTTCTCTGCCTTTTCATAATGTTTACTCGCTAAGTTATAATTTGTTGTTAAAGTAGCATAAATCGCTTTAAACAAATTATAGTAATAAGAAAGTGGATGATTAGATGAGATGGTATAAGAATCTATCTTATCAAAACTATCTTTAGTAATACTTAAACTAGCTGTTAAAATTTTATAGCGAAAATCTAGTAAGGAATAGTATAATGCTAAATTTTCGTCTTCTTTAAAATGTAGTTCCTTTTCCTCAATTTCATGCTTTAAATTCGTCGCCTGTGAAACATCTTGCTTTAGCATAGCTAAATACCAATCATTAAATAGTTTTGTAATTTGTTCATTACCTTGTAGTTGAACGTTCATGAAATCCCCTCACTTTTTGAATATTCTTATAAAACATATTATCAAAAATAATAATATTTAGAAATGGGGTTTTATATTTCTCAATATTTGTTTAGTGGATTTATTATTAAACAAATTGGAATAAAGTCAGTTTTGTTCTTTAGTTTAAGGGAGGGGAGTGTGGAATATAGTAAGGATAACTATAAGATGCTTCAGTCTATCTGTTTAAAAGGGAAGTGTATAAAAAAAGTGTGTTCACACAATTTGTATGAACACACCTTTTTACATATTAAACAATCACGTCCCACAAAAAGTACGATAAGGGCGATTAGACGGCACAGGAGGCGTGCAGTAATCCACTTGTTCTTGAGAATATTCATAAGGATTTGCTAAAGCTTGAAGAAGTTTCTCCATTACGCTATAGTCTCCATTTTTAACAGCTGCTTCTAGTGCTTCTTCTACTCTGTGGTTTCGAGGGATGATTACTGGGTTGTTATTTTTCATTAATTTGTATGCATCATCTTTCGATTCTTTTTGTCTTTCTAACCGAGATTGCCATAGCTCGTACCATTCTTTAAATTCAGGACTTTCAAATAAAGGTGCATTTTCTAATATATTGTCAGTTAATGCACGGAATGTATTTGTATAATCTGCTTTATATTTTTCCATTGCTTTTAAAAGTTTCTCAATAAGTGATTGATCTTGCTCTTCATTGCTAAATAGTCCTAATTTCTTCTTCGTTCCGAGGAACCAATTGTTTTCGTACTGCACACTGAACTTTGAAATTTCATCTTGTGCAATTTTTAGTGCTTCTTCTTCATCTTCATGTAGTATCGGTATTAAAGATTCAGCTAAACGTGCGAGATCCCATGCAGCCATATATGGTTGATTTCCGTATGCATAACGGCCTTGTGTGTCAATAGAGCTAAATACTGTTCCTTGATTATAACTATCCATAAAGGCACATGGACCGTAATCAATCGTTTCACCGCTAATCGTTATATTGTCAGTGTTCATTACGCCGTGAATGAAGCCAACGAGTTGCCATTTTGCGATAAGGCTTGCTTGTCTCTTAATGACTTCTTGTAGTAGTGCGACATATGGATTTTCAGTAGATTCAACCTCTGGATAATGTCTTTTTATCGTATAATCAGCTAAAGCTTTGAGATCTTCGATTGAGCCTCGAGCTGCGGCGTATTGGAATGTTCCAACGCGTATATGACTGCTTGCAACTCTAGTTAAAATAGCTCCAGGTAACTTCGTTTCGCGATAGATTGTTTCGCCAGTTGAGACTACTGCTAAACTGCGAGTAGTTGGAATATCAAGCGCGTACATCGCTTCACTAATAATATACTCACGTAGCATTGGACCGAGTGCAGCGCGACCATCACCACGGCGCGAATATGGAGTTGGACCGGAACCTTTCAATTGAATATCAAACCGTTCGCCTGAAGGAGTAATTTGTTCTCCAATTAAAAGGGCACGACCATCTCCTAACATGTTGAAATGACCAAATTGGTGCCCAGCATACGCTTGAGCTAGTGGATGAGCTCCTTCTGGAATAGTATTACCAGCTAAAATGGCGATTTCAGCGTCCTTTTTTAGTTCCTCAGGATTAAAGCCAAGAGATATTGCTAAAGAATTATTTAGTTTAATTAACTCCGGTGAGTGTACAGGAGTTGGGGGGATTTCTGTATAAAATGATTGTGGTAAAGTCGTATAACTATTATCTAAATTCCAACCTGCTTCATTATTTTTAGTCATTTTATCTCCTCCTTGTTTATTTTTTTATTATGTATTTGTACGTATGTATTCTTTGTAAAATTAGCTAAAAGTATAATATGATATTTCCCCTTGAAATCTATTGTAAGGACTTCATTGCACTATGTCTATTTAACAGCAAATAATAAAACTCCATTTTAAAAAAATGGAGTTTTATTATTATTTGATTTTTACAATTATCTTTCCTTTTGCTCTTCCAGACTCTGAATATTCCATTGCTTTTTGAGTATCTTCAAAAGGGAAAATGCGATCGATTATAGGTTTGATTTGTCCAGATTCAATATACTTTGCAATTATACGTAATTGATCTCCGCTTGGTTTCATAAACAAAAACGAATATTGAGCATTATGCTTTTTTTCAAGTGCAGTAAGTTTTTTGCTTGCTAATGAAAATAAGAGTGTTTTGAAAAATCCTGAACCAAATTCTTTACCGAAGCGAGCATTCGGCATTCCTGAAACGGAAACAATGTTCCCTTCGCTTTTTATAATATCGAATGATTTTTCAAGTGTTGTACCGCCAAGTGTATCAAATACCGCATCATAATTTTTCAGTATATCTTCAAACTTTTCTTTTTTGTAATTAATAATTTCATCTGCGCCAAGAGACTTTACTAAATTTTCACCAGCTTCACTAGCAGTTGTTGCAACAGTGGCACCCATTATTTTTGCTAACTGAATTGCGAAAGTACCAACACCGCCGGATCCAGCGTGAATCAAAATCTTTTGTCCTTTTTGTAATTGCATGATGTCATGTAATGCTTGATATGATGTTAAGCCAACGAGTGGAATCGACGCCGCTTCCTCGAAAGTTAAATTTTTCGGTTTTAAGGCTATATCATCTTCATGAATGGCTATATATTCCGCAAAAGTACCGATCTTATCTTTTCTTGGACGTGCATATATTTCATCACCAACTTTAAATTGAGTCACCTTTGTTCCGACTTTTACAATGACACCAGAAAAGTCATTACCAAGAATAAGGGGCATTTTATATTTAAGTAACAACTTCACTTTTCCATCGCGTATTTTAAAATCAATTGGGTTAATGCTAGCTGCATGAATTTCTGCGAGCACCTCATACTCATTTATTTCAGGGGTGGGCATCTCAGTCATACGCATTGGAACTTTCCCGTACTTATCAATCACCATTGCTCTCATTTCTTATACCTCCAAAGTTCAATAAAAGTTTTGCAGTAGCTTCTCAATATCTAATACAAGATTTTTTAATAATCCTAATTTTGTACGTATGTCAATATAATAAAAGTTCTTTGTACCTTCTTTACGCATTAAAATAATACCAGCTTCTCGTAAAATCTTAAGGTGATGTGATACTGCTGGTCGAGAAAGGTGTGTTTGTTTAGTGATTTCGCCAACACGTAATCCAGTTTGACATTCTGTTTTCATTAGAACTAACAAAATAGCTTGACGTGTTTCGTCACCAATTGCCACTAATACTTTTTGACAATTAATAAAATCTTCTTTAATAACATTTAATTGTTCTTGTTTATTCATTTCAATCACTATACCTCCAATAATTAGTCGAAAGGTTTAAGATGATGAACCATTACATCGATACGGTAATGCTACATGAATGTTGTATGAGCTGCAATATTGAGAAAGAAAATCGAGACGAATCAATTTGTACGTATAGAAAATAATGGAGTAGTTATTATAGGGAATAGAAAATAATGGAGTTGAACGGTAGGAAATGATTTAACAATGCGTTGTCTGCCGAGGATAAAGGGTAGCCATTTAACAATAAAATAAGCGGTCGTAACCTTGTATAATTTACAAGGTTACGACCGCTTATAATGTTTTTATTATTTTTGATGTCTATATCAGAGAATAGTTCAAAGTAAAGTAGGGCCTTCTTTTTTATTCTTTCATACACACACAAATTAAGTGACTTGTAGATGTATGAAAGGATAAAAGTAATTTGGGGCGTAATCTATCTATATGATAATTCAAAATGAAATATAAGTCTATATTTTTGTTGGTTTTTTGATTATATTTATGTCACTGAGCTCAGAAGAATATATGTGGAGGGAAAATGTATGGAATCGAAACATGTACCAGTTTTAATTGTTGGAGGGGGATTATCAGGATTATCGTCTGCATTATTTCTTGCGAAACATAACATTGATTATGTACTTATTGAAAGGCATCCGTCTACTGCGATTCATCCGAAAGCGGGTGGAATTACATTTCGCACAATGGAATTATTCCGAGAACTGGGTCTAGAAAAAGGAATTAGATTAGCTGGTAAAGCATTAGAGAATTGTCACGGGAGAATTGCAGTTCAAACAATAGCTGAGGTAAAGCATGAAGAGTTGGAACAAATAAGGGCGGCGCAGTATGAAAATAACGAAAATTTATTTCGTAAAGTGGAAGAGATTAGCCCATCAAAACAAACTGCTTGTTATCAAATTACTTTAGAGGAGATGATGTTACAAGAAGCACAGAGATTAGGCGGGAAGCTATCTTTTTATCATGAACTAGTTTCTTATGAGCAAAATGGAAACGGAGTAATAGCAACGATTCGAAATCGTAAAACGAAAGAAGAGAGCATGATTCATTGTGATTATGTAATTGCAGCAGATGGAGCGAAAAGTAAAATACGTGAACAGTTAGGTATTTTAACCGAGGGCCGTGGTACAATCGGTGGTTATTATATGAACATATATTTTGAAGCGGATTTGAGTGAATTTATTAAAGGAGACGCATTCGGTTTTACTATGATACTTCATCCAGAAGTAATTGGTGCGCTTATTCCAGTCGATAACGAAAGTAAATGGATTTATCATGTAGCTTATGATCCAGTAAAAGGGGAGCGACCAGAGGATTTCTCTATAGAACGCTGTAAACAAATTATTCAAACTGCAATTGGAAGTACGGATATTAAGCCAGAAATAGTAAGTGTTTTGCCGTGGGAAGCGAGTGAAAGTACAGCGGTAAAATTTCAGGACAATCGCATCTTTTTAGTTGGTGACTCGGCGCATATTATGCCGCCAACAGGAGGATTCGGTTCAAATACAGGAATACAAGATGCACATAATTTAGCTTGGAAATTAGCGGCTGTTATAAAAGGGAAAGCAAATCCAAAATTGTTAGAAACCTATCATGACGAGAGATATCCTGTTGCAAAATTAACGACGGACCATGCGAGTAGTATATTATTTCGTGCTGCGAATAGAGAGGAAGGTAATTTGAGTAATATGGATAGTTTAGCTGTCACTGCTGGTTATCAGTATTGCTCAGAAGCAATTATAGACGAATGTAACACACCGCATAGAATGAATATAGTTGATTTGAACGGACGCCCGGGAACGCGTGCGCCACATTTTTGGGGAACTTATGAAGGAAAAGAAGTTTCTATACTTGATCTATTTGGTAGCAACTTTGTGTTACTTACTGGAGCAGAGCCTAGTACTTGGACTGAAGCTGCAAATGTTGTTTCATCTGGATTAGGAGTAAAGATAAAAGTGTATCAGGTAGGTTTAACTGGTGATTTTATCCATCAAGGTAACTTTTTTAGAAAACTATACGGGATAGAAAATGGAGGAGCGGTAGTAATAAGACCAGATGGATTTATTGGATGGCGTACGGAAAATGAGGTAGTAAAGCCGGGTATATTACTTGAAGAGATAATGAATCGTTTATTATGTAATTAAATATAAAAACACCGCTTGTATTTCAAAAGCAGAAGAACCACTGAATTATGGTGGCTCTCATATAACAACTATTACTTCTCAAAAGAGTAAGCATCTTTTAAGTTACACGAATATGATGCCAGTATACGCTAATAAACTACCTCATAAGGATGAGGCAGAGAAAATAGCGATGGATGTAATGGAAAAGGTTGATCGACAATATGCAAAGGGCCTAACTTTGCTTCGTATAGAAAAACAAACGAGACATTATGTTGACGGGGGACAAACTGTGGAGTTTCCTGTTCTATGGATAAAGATGATGCATAATAACGGAAGTTTTAACTGGGTGACAATTGGTGGTGACGGACAAATCATTGAATTTGAGCGAGAAGTGCGCTGGGATTATATGATGAGTCGTCGCCAAACAGAAATGTGGTATTACGATGATTGGGTATTGGCACGCACCGGGGAAGGACCACAATTATTGCCGCCAGCTGCGTTGGCTTAATATGTTAAACAATATGTGTACAATGGTAGGCGTCTATGTGGGGGAATGAAAGAGGAAAAGTAATTTTAGTGTTATTTATGCATCATTAGAATATTCGGGAAGCCTTTATATTGGCTTCCCGATATTTTTTATGTTGAAAAAATATTATGCAAGATGTTGGTAATATACTACGTATTTTTCTAATCCTTCAATCTCTTTCTCGGGAGGTTCAATTCCACCTTTTCGGCCGTAGCAAACATTTCTCAAGTATTCGCCGAAAATCATAGAGCGACTTTTCTCATTTTCCATCCAATTATATCTATTAATTATAAAATCACCATCAAAACTTGTATCAAATGTATATGGAATACAAGTTATATGTTTTGGTAAATGTTTTTTTAATACTCTATATTGCCGGCCTGCTCCTAAGCTTTTACATACAAATAGTAAACTATTAATTGTTGTAAAATCAAAGATCTTCTTAGCTTCAATTACATTTGCGATAGAATGGAGAGAGTTTTTCTCGAAAATGATAGCATCTTCCGGTACACCGTGTTCAATTAACTTGTTAACAATTACTTCTGATTCTGATAAATCTCCATAATTCCAGTTTGGATGTTTCATTCCATGTAAACTAGTACCACCTGTGACGATAATTTGTGCACCTAAACCTTGTTGATAAGCATGTAAAGGAGCTTGCCAATTACCAGGATGGGAACCACCGAAAACGAAAATTGCATCACACTGTTGTGGTGTTGATTCTTTTAGGAAAGCGATTTCGGTTATTTCTTCAATTTGTTTTTTCGTAAGATGTGGGACTTCAGGGTATTTAGGGATTACCATATGAAAACCTCCTATATAGTGAAATGTTAAATTCATTATATAGCGATGTTGTTTAGTGGAAAAAGGGAAGTTTTTCATTTGACAGTTCCCCTTTTATGATAACTCTCCTATAAACAAAAGTTCTCCTTCATCATAAAATCCATCTTCATCCTTGATTATCTCTTGGAAATGCAATGTTTGGACACTGTTAGAAATTGATATTTTCCATTCATGCCCGAAGTCGGAAGCATTGGAGAGGGGAATCCATTTTTGAAATTCGTTATCTCTATTGAAAAAATTTTGAAAGTAGTCATCGTTTTTAAATATGATGATTTGTGAGTTCCATAAGCTTGCTATTTTGATCATAACAACGACTCGATATGTATTTGTATCGTTCGGTTTCATTGTCATTAATTGATTCGCTTGATTTAACAGGGTTTGAATGCACAATCGCTTTACTTTCCTAGGTGTTGTACTAGAATCGATAAAAGCTTGAGAGCCTGGTAAAGGCATATGCCAGTATTCATCGTTATAGAAAGTAGACGGAAATGCTTTAGTAGAGTCTTCAATTCTTTTTATAAGAGTTTTTGTTTTTCGTTTCATTCCGCGTATTTTTTTTCACGCATTGTTGATCATCTCCATAAATTTTTGCAAGGCAGCTGAGTGGAAAATATCTTTTCGAATAATAAAGGTAGTAGGAACCTTTCTAAAGTGATTTGGTAATGTATTTAAAGATAAACCATGTTCGTAATCTGGAATAATAGATTTCAGCATAATAGCCGTACCCATACCTGATTTTACACATGCAAGTATTGCTTCAATTGTTCCGAACTCTAGTATTCTTTTAGGTGAAATCCCTTCTTCTTGAAGCCAGTTTTCTAATAGTTTTCTGTAATAACATCCTTGACTAAAAGCGAGTAAATTCAGTTCTCCTATTGTTTTAAAGGAAGATAGAGGAGTCTTACTAATGAGAACGAGTTCTTCTTCTCGAAATAAAAGTGTATGAAGTTCAACATGCTGAATATTTCCAGCGATGAATGCTCCATCCAGTTGACGGTCTAAGACGAGTTGAGTTAACCGTTCGGTCGTATTTGTTTCTAAAATAAATTCGACTTCTGGATACTTTTCATAATAGGTCGTTAATATAGGCGGGAGACGAACGGCTGTTGTCGATTCTGTACACCCGATTTTTAACGTGCCTTTTGGCTCGGTTCCGTTACTTTGGACAGCTTGAATGGATTGATCGATTAGATGGATGATTTGTTTTGCATATGTTAATAAAATTTCTCCGTTAGAAGTTAAAGTAACGCCTTTTCCATTTCGATAAAATAAAGGCACACCTAACTCAATTTCTAGTTGTTTTATACGCATCGTTACACCTGATTGTACATAGTTTAAGTTTTTAGCAGCATGAGATATATTTCCTACTGTCGCAACTTCGTAAAAAACCGTTAAATCTTTTATGTCCATTTATTATCACCCCGAAAAAGGTATCAATTTTTTTGATGGATTCTATTATTAACACTTATTTTACATGATATCAGAACCTTCATACAATGAAAGGGATATGGGGGAGATAACGTTGATAAGTGAAGAAAAAATTGAAACGTACAGTAGTTCTAATAAATGGATCATGTTAACTTTGGCAACGGTAGCACAGGCAAGTGCAACACTTATAACATATGGAGTAGGGGTACTCGCTTTATTTTGGAAACAGAAATATGTACTTTCGAATATGCAGGTTGGGTTGTTAATAAGTTCTATAAATATTGGTCCGCTGTTTTGTATGCTTTTTGCCGGAAGGTTACTTGATCGATATAACGAAAGAATATTAATTGGAGCGAGCACTGTATTACTTGGCGGGGCGCTTTTACTTGCTCATATGGCAAGGGGCTTTATTGGGCTATTATTTGTCCTTCTTTTAATAGGAACTTTTTATAGCGTATCTCAGCCAGGGGGAAGTAAAGTAATCTTGAAATGGTTTCCGAAAGAAATGCGCGGATTAGCTATGGGAATACGGCAAGCTGGTATACCTATTGGCGGAGCGTTTGCAGGAGTAATAATCCCTTTGCTTACAATTAAATTTAGTTTGGCTTATACGATAAATGTAATTGCAACTATATGTATAATAGGCGGGTTATTGTTTTTCATATTTTATAAGGAATCGTGCGTACGAGAACACACGAGCCAAGAAAATGTAAGTATTTCTTTTTGGATGCAGTTAAAAAAGGTAATATGTAAAAAAGAGCTGTATCCAATTTTTATTACAGGTATTTGCATGATTTCTTTACAAATGATATTAGTCGGACATTTTATAAAATTTTTAGTCATTGAAAAATCGATAACACCTATTGTAGCAGGGAAAGTATTTTCAGTTATGCTAGTTGCAGGAATGATAGGCCGAATTATATTAGCTACAATAAGTGATACATATTACAAAGGTGATCGTCGTACACCTTTATTAATAACTGTATGTATATCTTTTTGCTTAATTTTCGTTGTTGTAATGAGTATAAACACAATGACACTTGAGGCATTGTTTGTGATGAGTGGACTGCTAGGATTCTTTGCGATCGGTTGGTTTAGTCTTTTTATGGTTGAAGTTGCTGAGTCTGCAAGTGAGGAATTGGTAGGTCTAACAGTGAGTTTTGCGCTTACACTTAATCAAATTGCTATTATCTTTGCACCTGCTTTGTTTGGTTATATAGTAGATGGAAAAGGCTACACATATGCATGGATGGGGATAGCTGCATTACTAAGCGTTTCAGTAGTGAGTTTATGTAAAAGTAAACGAATATTAAAAATGTAAATCTTTTATGAAGAAAATCTAAAGAAATGTCGTGAGAGTGACATTTCTTTTTTTATATGCTGTATAATCAATTTAGAAATGAGATTCGTTTTCATTAACGCTCATTTCCTCTTTTGAAATTACCTGTAATTTTAGCCATAATAAGCTGTTTTTCTTTTTCGTTACTTGCCCGATTTATTTTGTTTAAAAATTTTTCAGCATCATTTCCTTTTAAAATTGTAATCTATTTTACATAATATTCAATTAAAACTATATTGTTTTTTGTTACTCGATAATGAAACATCATATCATCTAAACGATTGCGCTTATCGGTCTTTTTCAAATTAACGCCTCCATTCTTGTTAATGTGTAACGAATGTTACATAAAAAATTAAAATTAAAGTTGGATGTATCCGATTGTAAGGTGGAAATTTTGTAAAAAAGAACTACAATAGAGAGTAGTTAAAATTTGAACGTTAGAAAAAGGAATCTAGTTTACTATGAGGAATAATAGAGTAGATAGATTATAAGATATTTAAAAACTAAAAGATATAGAATAGAATGGAAAAGTATAAAGTGAAACTAGATAAAAGAGGGTTCCCATATGTTTAAGAAATGGTTAATCGCTTTCTTTGTTTTTGCTATTTTTTGTGGGAGTGTCGCTGCACTCATACATGCAAATAAAGAAAAGAAATACAGTTTGAAGGCATTTTCAAATTTTGAGGATAAAGTTGGAAATGTTCAACCGAAAGTTGATGCGAATCAGCAAAAACGTTATGATATTGCAGCAACGAAACTCGATCAATATTTAAAAGATAAAGGATTTAACGGGACGGTTCTCGTAACGGATAAAAATAATGTGGTTTTACGAAAAGGCTACGGGTATGCGAATGTAAAAGATAAAGTTTTAACAACGCCAAGAACAAAATATCGCATCGGTTCCATAACGAAAACAGTAGTTGCAATATCTATATTACAGCTAAGAGAAAAAGGGAAATTGAATATTGAAGACAATGTAAATAAGTATATTCCATCGTTTCCAGCAGATAAAAACATTACGTTACGAAATTTGTTAACACATACGTCCGGGTTACCAGATCAGGGACAAGGTAGTGTTGATGCGGCATCACGTTTAAAGTTAGTAACGTGGATTGGAGCGCAAAAGTTGCAATTTCCTGCAGGGACAGGATGGAAATATACAGATTATAATTATATGGTACTTGCGTATATTGTAGAAAAGATATCGAATAAACCGCTTGCTGAATATGTGAAAGAAAACATTTTTACTCCTGTTGAAATGAATGAATCTGGTATGGGTGCAACTCTCCCTGAAGATATTTTCTTAGCAGAAGGTTACACGAAAAAAGATAATGAGTTAATAGCTACACCCCGCTTAAAAATGAACTGGCTGTATGGTTGTGGTGAAATGTATACGACCGTTGAAGATATGAAAAGATTAGATGAGGCTATTATGGATGGAAAGCTGATTTCTAAACAAAGCTTATCAGATATGTTTACAGTATCACCTGCGAGAAAATATGGATTTAGCTTCTATATTTACCCAGATTATTATCATAACCACGGTGTATTAGCTGGCTGGAACACTTTTAATAATTTTAACTGGGATAAAAGAACGTTTGTAATATTATTCTCTAACGTACAAAATGGTATGAATGATACATTTAATCAAGAGTTTAGGAAATTAGCGAATGATTTAATAGAAGGAAAATAATTATTTGAAAATCGGTATTGATATAAAATTATCAATACCGATTTTTTTATTTAGTGAACAAGCATGTATGAGAGGGGATTAGTATTAGAATAAATTTATGAAGGAAGTTAAATGATATGGATGTTAAATATAGGAAGTGTATTTTGTGAATGTCATCTATTTGTATTGAAATTATGTGATTATCATGCGGAAGAATAATTGGTAATTTTTACATTGATGAAAAAGCTTGAGCTTCACACTATGTTAAGCCTTACAGTATTGTAGACATGAACAGGAGGTTGAAAAATGAAAAAAATAGTAAAGTTTTGTTTAATAGCTACATTATCTACAACGATTATTAGTGGATGTTCTTTTGAAGGGAATAATGAAAATGCCAAAGGGAAAGAGAAAGAGGATAAAAAAGTAGAGGTACAGAAAAACGCTGGAAAATATACGATGCCGGATGAAAAAGATAAACATGAAGGTACATGGCTACAATGGCCTCATGAATACACATATGGTCAAGAGTATAAACAAGAAGTTGAACCTATTTGGATTAAGATGGCAAGTGCTTTAACTGAGGGTGAAAAAGTCCACATTGTTGCATATGATGAGGAAGAGAAAGAGCGAATCAATAAGCTTTTAATAGATAAGGGGCTGAATATGGATAAAGTTGATTTCTTTATCGCTCCTACTGATGATGTGTGGGCAAGAGATAGTGGACCGATTTTTGTTTATGACAATAATAAAAATCTAAAAATATTAGATCCAGCATTTAATGGTTGGGGAAAGAAAACTCCATATAAAAATGATGCCCGTATACGTGAGAATGTTAGTAAACAATTAGGGATTGAAAGAATTGATTGGGGGAAATTTGTCCTTGAAGGTGGCGCAATTGAATTAGACAGCAATGGGACTGCTTTATTAACTCGAAGCGCAGTAACGAATAAAAATAGAAATCCTGATTTATCAGAAGCGGAAATTGAAAAATATATAAGTGACCTTGGGGTGACAAACTTTATTTGGTTAGATGGAGTGCCTAATTTAGATATTACTGATTTTCATATTGATGGATTTGCTAAATTCCATGATAAATCTACAATCGTAACGATGGCAGAAGATGACTTGGCTGAATGGGGCTTGTCAAACAAAGATATGGATAAATTGTTAGATGCAAAAAATGCTTCAGGACAGAAATATAAGTACGAATACTTACCGCTTAGTAAAGATAAAGTTACTTTAGAAGGTGGAAAAACTCTAGATTATAAGGGGTCGTATATCAATTATTATGTTGGGAATACAGTTGTATTGGTTCCTAACTATAATGATCCAAATGACAAAATCGCAAACGATACGATTCAGAAATTATACCCGGATCGTAAAGTAGTGGGAATTGATGTGAGAGAGCTTTATAAAAATGGCGGAATGATCCATTGTGTGACACAGCAACAACCGATTCAATTGAAATAATCGATGATAGTTTCGTTATGTTGCTTTATAGACAAAATAGGTGAAATGCTATCTTTACTTATTTTGTCTTGTTTTAACATCTGTAACAAGGATATAATGTATAATTTTAATGTAACGATAATTAAATGAAAGTATATTGTCATTATTGGTTTATATGGAAAAGGAGAAAAATGTTTGTGGTAAAGAATTTTAAAAAAGTATTTTCGTTTTTCCCTATCGTTCTACAGTACATTATAAATGTAGCTTTGATCTGTTTGGGAATTGTTTTAAGTGTGTTTCTTATGAAAGAAGTCATTCAATTTATACAAGAACTTAAATTAAATAGTGAGGAATCTAGTTATCATTTAATTGATAGCATTGTCGTATTCTTTTTATATTTTGAATTCATCGTAATGATTATAAAGTATTTTCAAATGAACTTTCATTTTCCATTACGTTATTTTATATATATAGGTATTACGGCTATTATTCGTCTAATTATTATAGACCATGATAGTCCAATGGATTCATTGATATATGCTTGCGCGATTCTTGTATTAATTAGTGCTTTATTCATTGCAAATTCTAAAATAATGCGTCGTGATTTAGAAGAGTGAACGTTTGTTGTTTAAATCAAAAAAGATGTTTTATCTTTTGGTAAAAAGGAGTAACAGTATTGAAAGAAATAATCTTAACCAGTTTTATAATAATAGGGTTTATGATTCTACTATTTAATTGTATACTTTCATAATTTAAAAGAATAAAAGGTTAATAAGGAAAGAGGTTTTTGTAAATATGGTTCATTACAATAATCAAAATAGTTTACATCAAATATTTACATTAAAGGGAACAATTATAAGAGATATTTTCCCGCAAATTTTATTATATATATGTATTTCAACGATAGTAACTGTGATTAATTATTATTATGTAGAAATAAAAATTAATCAAACTCCTTGGGTAATTGTTGGAGGAGCTTTAGGTCTACTGTTAGTTTTTCGTACTAACACTGCCTATGATAGGTATTGGGAAGGTAGAAAGTTATTTGGCACGGTTGGTGCTTGTACTAGAAATTTGGCAGTTAGTTTTTTATGTTATTGGGAGTCTGAAGGGAAAAAGACGGATCAGGAAAAATTAAAATTTTTACATTTGTTAATTGCTTTTCCAAAGATAGCGAAAGGACATTTGAGAGACGAAAAAGATTTATCCGAAATAAAAGCATTGTTTGATATTTGTTCTGAGAAGGAAAAAGAAATGTTGGCTGAGTCTATTCATTTACCGATTAGTATAGTTTATATGTTAAAAACTATACTATCAAAAGGTTTGAAAACGGGTCAAATTCACCCAAATGCAATAATTAATATGGAAGCTGATTTGAATACTCTGCTTACGGCTGTGGGTGGATGTGATCGGATCAAAACAACGCCTATTCCTTTTGCATATTTTGCTCATATTAAAATTTTACTGCTCATATTTTGCGGGACTTTATCGATTGGTCTTGTTGATAGTCTTGGATGGTTTACAGTACTTGCAACTACGTTTATAAGTTTTGCATTTATAGGGATTGAAGCAATAGGAGTTGAAATTGAGGATCCATTTGGTCAAGATCCAAACGATCTGCCGCTAGAAGGGATTTGCATTGGTGTAGAAACGCATTTAGTGAATTTATATAATCAAAACGCTCTATTAGAAGTAATGGATTTGAATCTTGATAAAAAAATCATCTAATCCTTCATTGTGTACGACGATTAAAATTTAAAAATCTTGTCAAGAGTCAGTTTACGGCTTAACGACGTCTTTATATTTTTTATATAAATATATAATATTTCTCCGTGCTATAATCCATTCATGAAATG
Organism: Bacillus sp. 41-22; assembly: GCF_025809295.1. Taxonomy (NCBI): domain Bacteria; kingdom Bacillati; phylum Bacillota; class Bacilli; order Caryophanales; family Bacillaceae; genus Bacillus; species Bacillus sp. 41-22. The sequence goes on along the minus strand of NZ_CP084035.1, from coordinate 3,320,326 downwards.
TGCACGTTTCAAAAATTGTAATGAAAAGAGAAATGAATTGGGGAATAGTTGGCTTATTGAAAACAGTTATTCAATCATTATTAAAAAGCGAGGTAAGTAATATGGAACAAAAACATAGTGGCATTATTTTTACTGCAATACCAGATGAATCGAATGAATATTATCGACCATTTTATGAAGACATTATTTATTTTAATGAATACTTAAATGAAAATAAAGCATTTACCGATCAACTTATATCTTTATCTGTTGAAGAGCAAGACTTTCATACAAACTTTTTTGAGTATGATGATATTTGGCTAAGAGATGTTGCACCAGTTGTAACAAATCATCTAGTTAAATTCAAATATCAACCGAATTATTTACCGAAAGATCAAGGACGATATTTAGATCAACAATTTAATAAATGGTTGAAAAAGAACGATTTTGAATATGTGACATCTCCATTGATATTAGACGGTGGAAATCTTATTTGGAATAAAAAAGATACCGTTATATTAACGGAACGCATATTTGATGATAATTATGATTGGACGGAAGAAGAAATTATAGAGCAACTGGAATGGGATTTAGATGTGAGTCGGGTTATTATTATTCCTGCTGAAGAGGGAGATGTACTTGCACACGCAGACGGGATGGTTAAATTTATTGATGAACATACAATGTTTATTAGTGATTTTTTAGGGGATCATGAATTTAGATATAAGGTTCAAGAGATTATTCAAGAGCAAATGCCAGAGGCTGAATTTATAGTTGTTCCTTCGTCATATACAGAGAAGGGTCAATACGATGAAGAGATAGCGTCAGCAAAAGGTTTATATATAAATATGTTAGAAACATGTGATACGCTTTATGTTCCTAAGTTTGGATTAGCTAAAGATGAGGAAGTTTTAAGATATATTCAACAGCATACTGAGAAACAAGTTATTCAAAGTCATGTAGGAGAAATATCGACAATGGGAGGCGCGATGAATTGTTTAACGTGGTATTGTCCTAGTCATTTGTTACCTTCAAAAATGAAAAGGCTGAACGATCAGAATGAAGGTTCTTCAATCAGAAAAATATTTGATTGGTTTTAATAAATAAGCTTATATATAAGAGAATGTATTCAAGGGGTATTTATATGTATACAATTACTGAGTTTTCGCGGATTTGTAAAATGAGTACACGGATGCTAAGGCATTATGATAAAGAGGAAATATTGAAACCAGCATATGTGAATCCGGTAAATGGATATAGATATTATGAGCAAGGGCAGCTTGAAATAGCGCTGAAAATTAAAAAGCTAAGGGAGTATAAGTTCCCTTTACCGAAAATCAAAATAATTCTTCAATCATCAGATCAAGATTCATTTATTAAACATATGCAATCACAAATTATAGAGTTGTCTCAAGAGGTGAAACAAAATTTACAGGTTATTTCAGAAATGAATGAAATGGTAAATATGAATCATGCTTTAAATACTGCTTGTCATAGAAATTACGATATATTTATTGGAATGAGAAATGAAATAACAGTAATTGCTCAAAGACTGCAAATAAATATAGATGATATGGATGATTATTTTTATGACTTATATGAAAAAGTACAAAAGCATAACTTACAAATGGTCGGTTCGCCCTCTACGGTCTTTTATGATGAAGAGTATATTCCAAATGAAAGTGATGTTGAATTAAGGATTCCGGTCATGCATGGGAACAATAAAGATGTAGTACAAGAATATGAAATAAAAAAATTAAATCCACATCAAATCGTTACTACTATGCATTATGGAAGTTATGACTATATAGGCTACGCTTATATTGCGTTAGAAAAATGGATTGAAAGAAATGGTTATGTAATAGATGGTTCACCATATGAGGTCTACATAAAGGGACCTGAATGTGATTGTTTAGTAGAGGAGTATGTGACACAAATTTGTTTTTTAGTTACGAAAATAGACTGAGAATAAGGATTGACATTAACATTATGTCAATCCTTATTCTATTTATGTAAGTAATTCATCATAATAAAAAGGAGAAAGAATATGAAAAGAACAATCATGATTATTTGTCTGATTCTAAGTATGACATGGGTTTCAGCGTGTACTCCTGGAGTAGGAGAAGGTGAGAATGGTAGCTTCGTTCTACCAAATCAGTTGCCAAAAAATGTAGTGTTTAAAAATGGTACAATCTATACTTCAAATGACAAGCAAGACATTGTAGAGGCTGTAGCCGTTAAAGAAGGGAAAATTACATTTGTTGGTTCAAACAAAGATGTAGAAGGATTTATAAATGAAGATACGAAAGTGGTGGATTTATAAGGACGTTTTATTCTTCCTGGTTTTGTGGACAATCACAATCATATATTTGAGGCGAAATCGCCAGCAGCAGGGAATTGTAGTGTTTCACCGGATGCTGCGCTGCAAGAACAACGCTCGTATTTAAAGGCTTGTAAAAAAGATGTGAAAGATGGCGAATGGATAAGCGGAACAGGATTTAGTTTGGAAGAGCTGTTAAAAGATATGGACGAAAAATCAGAACAACAAACGCCATTACAAGTTCTTGATGAGTTATTTCCTAATAACCCTGTATTAATTATGGAAAGAACTTCTCATTCTGTATGGGTTAACTCAAAAGCATTGGAAGTAGCGGGAATAAATAAAGAGACGAAAGATCCGCAAGGCGGAAGAATCATCCGGGATCCAGAAACAGGAGAACCTTTCGGGCTTCTGTATGATACAGCAGGGGATATCGTGATGGAAAAAGCATGGAATTCCCAGCCCAATCTCTTTGAAAAAAATTATGAAGGTTTGTTAGATGGTTTAGATGAGGTTGCGAAGAATGGTATTACTACAGTCGGCGATGGACGTCTTTATTGGAAACGAGGCTGGTTAGATGTTTGGAATAAAGTTAATGATGAGAAAAAGTTAACGTCGCGAGTAGTACTTCGTCCGTGGGTATATCCGAACTTAAATGAAGCAGAGCAAATGGAGTATTTCAAAAAAATTAAGCGTGATGATGTATCATCTAGAATGCTTATTAATCAAGTGAAGATGTATAGTGATGGAATTAGCATTAACAGCACAGCTAAAATACTAGAAAAATATAAATTTGAGTGGTTTAAAGGAACACCGTACGGTTTGAACTATATTCCAGAAGAAAAAATGAAGTGGTGGTTGAGTGAACTCAATAAAATTGGTTACGGTGCACTCATCCACACAATTGGAGATGGCGGAGTAAGAGAAAGTTTAAATGCAATTGAAGCAGCGAAAAAAGAAGGGGCGAATCAACCTTATACGCTTACACATGTGGAAATGGTAGAAGATAGTGATATAAATCGTTTTGCTAAGTTAGGTATTAGCGCTGATTTCCAAGTAGGTCATGATTTTGCAGAAGATCCTAAACAAAGCTGGGCAAGTGCGTATTTTACAAATCAACAGATGAAACGAATTATGCCGTTAGGACGCATTTGGAAAACAGGAGCAAATGTATCGCTTAGTAGTGATTGGGACGTAAACGAACTGAATCCACTTGTGATAATTTCGAATGCGTTAAGTATTGAAGAGAAAGGCTTATCTGATATATATGCAGCTATTGATGCTTATACAATTAAGCCCGCCAAAGCATTAGGTCTTGATAATATTACTGGTTCAATTGAAGTAGGTAAATCAGCCGATATGGTATTACTAAATGAAGATATTACTAAAATGAGTGCCGATAAGATTCCGAATGCGAAAGTTTTAGTGACGGTTTTACAAGGAGAAGTAGTGTATCACAAGGGAAAATAAAGAATCAGTTTATGAAGTAGTTAATATATTTCTGTTGACCTTAACACGATGTCAAAGTTTAGACTGAACTTACATTCGAAGAAGGGGTGAACACGTATGAGAAATATAGAAAATAGTTTGTTTTATATGCCTGCTGAGTGGGAAAATCATGAGGGGACATGGCTCCAATGGCCTCATGATAAAGCTCATAGAGGTGAAGGTTACAGATCTAAGCTAGATGATATTTGGGTAACGATGGCAAAGGAGCTTCATTACGGTGAGAATGTGCATATTGTTGTATTTGATGAGGAAGAAAAAGTACATGTACAATCGAAGTTAATTGAAGCGAATGTAGATATGGATAAAATTGATTTTTTAATTGAAGAAACGGATGATGTTTGGATAAGAGATAATGGACCGATCTTTGTAAAAGATAAGGAAGGCAATCTCTGTTTAACACACTGGGTATTTAATGGTTGGGGGGATAAATATCCGTATGAAAATGATGCTGTTATTCCGGAAAAAATAAGTGAAATGTATAGCATTCCAAAAGTTAAATCTAGTGTCTGTATAGAAGGTGGAGGAATAGAGATAAATGGAAATGGCACCTTAATGGCGGCAAAAACTTCTATTATAAATGAAAATCGAAATCCTACACTAAATCAGGAAGAGATTGAAATAGAGTTAACGAAGTATTTGGGAGTAACGAATTTTATATGGATAACTGGTATTCGCGGAGAGGATAATTATGATGAAGATACAGATTACCATATTGATGGGGCAGCGCGTTTTGTAAATGAAAATACAATTCTTTATGAATATGATCCTTTTGGGGAAGGAGAGTCGTACCTTTTGGAGGCGCAGGAAAAGCATTATCAAGAATTGCGACAAGCGAGAAATATAGATGGAAATCCATTTCAGCTCATACCAGTACCGGTGACAAGAAAAGTGGTAAAAGAGGCAGACTGTAAAGGCTCGTATTTGAACTTTTATATTGGAAATGAAGTTGTATTGGTTCCTATATACGGTGATGAACATGATAAGTTAGGACTTCAAATCATTGAAGGGCAGTTTCCAGGAAGAAGAATTGTCGGTGTTTATGTAAATGAACTGTATGCGTATGGTGGTATGATTCATTGTGTGACGCAGCAACAAGTGAATAAATGAAATGTATATTTTATATGAAAAAGCATGCAGATTCTATAATCTGCATGCTTTTTTCTATAATGCTGAAAACTCTTCAACAAGTTGGGTGAATCGATTTAATGCACTTTCAATCGGTTCTGGTGTAGTTAAATCAACGCCAGCTTTTTTCAGTAGGTTTAATGGATAGTCAGAACTTCCGCCTTTAAGGAATTCAATATAGTTTTTCTGAGCATTTGGATCACCGCTTAATAATTTATCGGCGATTTGAATGGCAGAAGCGAATCCAGTTGCGTATTTGTATACGTAAAATGGACGGTAGAAATGAGGGATTCTAGACCAGCCATATTTTACTTCTTCGTCAAATACGAGAGAGTCGCCATTATATTCTCTAAATAAGTTTTCGTAAATTTCACTAAAGACTTTGGCATTTAATGGTTTACCTTGTTCGGCCATTTCATGTGTGATTTTTTCAAATTCTGCAAACATGATTTGTGTAAAGAAAGTACCTTTAAAGCTATCGATAAAGTAGTTAATTAAATGATTACGTACGTTCGTTTCTTTTGCTTCTTTTAATAAATAATGAATTAATAACACTTCATTTACTGTAGAAGCGACTTCTGCAACAAAGATAGTATAGTGTGCAGAAATTCTTGGTTGGTATCCGTGTGAGTAATGCGTATGCATACCGTGCCCGCATTCATGAGTAAGGGTGAAAAGGCTATTTAAATCATCATGATGATTTAAAAGAATGAAAGGATGAACACCGTATACACCAAAGTTATAAGCGCCAGAACGTTTTCCTGGTGTTTCTCTCACATCTATATAGCGTTTATCTTTAAAGTTTTTTAATGTTTCGATATATTCTTTACCTAAAGGAGCTAGTGACGCGATCATTATATCAAACGCTTCGTCGTATGTAATGTCTTGTTTTACACCTTTTACTAAATCAACACTCAAGTCGTATTGTCTTAGTTCATCTACATTTAATTTTTCTTTTCTAAGTTCATTATACGTATGTAATGATTGAATGTTTTTTTTCGTTGTCTCAATTAAATTTTCATATACTTCTTTCGGAACCATGTCGCCAAATAATGATTTTTCTAAAGCTGATGGATATTTTCGTAGCTTTGAGACAGTAACATTGTTTTTAATAGCTGCGGACAAAGTAGAAGCGATAGAATTCTTTAATTGAACGTATGGTTTGTAATAAGCTTTATAGGCTTCTTCACGTTTCTCACGATTCTCATCTTCTATTAGCTTTGAATACATTCCACGTGTTAAATTTACTTTTTCTCCATCATCAGTAGTCACTTCACCAAAAATTATATCTGCATTATTTAACATGCCAAATGTATGCTGCGGGGAGGAGAGTGCTTCACCCATTTGTGATAAAATCTCTTCTTGGTCTTTATTCAAAACGTGTTTTTTATAACGGTATAGCTCAAATAAGTCTTCTTTATAATAGTGTAAGCCTTCGGTTTCTTCTATGTAAGAATATAATGTGTTTTCATCTACGCTAAGTAAGAATGGAGAAAAGAAAGATTTAGCCGCACTTACTTTCACGTGTAATTGTGATACTTTGTCGACAAGGGATTGAGCGTCAGTATCGCGTGTATCAAGATCAGATTGTAATCGTGCATAAGCGAACATTAAAGATATTATGCTAGATATTTCTTCACTCTTTGTTAAATAAGCTAATAAACTATTGCCGTCATGAATATTTCCATTAAACTTGTGTAATTCATTCGTTAATACTTCAATTTTATGAAAATCGCTTTCCCAATCTTCAATTGTATGATAAATATCCGTTAAATCCCATTTTTCTTTATCAGCTACTTGTAGTCGATCTTTAAGTTCAGTCATAATCATTTCCTTTCTAAATATGTAGTTATATTCCTATATAACTATGAAATACAACAAATTGCAAAAAATCCCTGCTGGAAAATGAAAAGCCTTGCCGGAAATGGCGAGGCTTTAAAAGTTATAATGTAATGCCGAACGTTGAATGAAGGAGGTTTGTATATTGCTCTTTTGTAATTGTTTCTTTTGTTTTATTTCTATTTTTCGTTACTGTAAGGCTATCTTTTGTTAATGATGCGTGCCCGTCATGAGTAAGTTTTACAACAAGAGGTACTTTGTTAAATGGTGAACCTTCATGTTCAACAATAATTTTTTGTGCTGCATTTGCTTTCGTTTCATCCACTTCTTCCAAGTAAAATGCATAACCTACTGTCCAATCATCAGTAGAAGATTGATCTAGAAACTCATTGCTTTTACGCATTTCTAAAATATAATTACCTTTTTCAGTCGTTTCTTTACGAATACGATAGTCGCCTGTTACAGAATGAACGATCTCACCTGAGAAAGGAACAGGGGAAAGGGGTAAATATGATCCGAAACCTACTTCAATTAAGTAAAGTTCATTATGATGTTGTAAAACAGTTGCGATATGCCCTGAATCTACAGCCCATATAGAATTTGCAGCGTTATAAACTGTTCCTGAAACGAGATGGACATCGAATTTAGAGTCTTTAAGGAAGTAATACATAGCCGGATTCAATTCATAACAAAGGCCGCCACGGTTGTTTATTAAAATTTTTTCTTTTAGATTTTCTTTTGATATTTCTTTAAAGTTGTTTTCGAGAATATTTAAGTTTTCAAAAGGGACAGTTTGTGCCATTGCGTACATAATGTTAGGTAAATCTTCAAATGAAACTTTGTGTTTTTCTTCTATATTTAATCTTGCAAAAAATTGTTTTTGAAAGTCGGTCATAGAAATCCCTCCGTTATGCTTTTATAGATAAATTGTAAACAATTTTGAATCCGATGTGAATTTTAAACTATATGGGGTACTTGTGGAATAGTTGAATTCATATTTTGAAAAATAATGTGAGAGATTAAAAGATTGTTACTTTACTAACTGTAGAACGAATATTATAATAACTTTAATAAATTATGCAAACGTTTTCTTGAAAGGGATGGTGTAAATATGTTGAAAAGGATTACGGTAGTCTGTTTATTGTTTATTTTGCTTTTTCCTAATATATATGAGGGAAATAAGGCAGAAGCAGCAACAGTGAACAATGGAACATTAATGCAGTATTTTGAGTGGTACGCTCCGAATGATGGGAATCATTGGAATCGTTTGCGTTCCGATGCTGAAAGTTTAGCTCATAAAGGAATCACATCTGTATGGATACCACCTGCATATAAAGGGACTTCGCAAAATGATGTAGGGTATGGGGCCTATGATTTATATGATTTAGGGGAGTTCAATCAAAAAGGAACGGTGCGGACGAAATATGGGACAAAAGCACAGTTGAAATCTGCAATTGACGCTTTACATAAGCAAAACATCGACGTATACGGTGATGTAGTTATGAATCATAAAGGTGGGGCTGATTATACTGAAACCGTAACAGCTGTTGAGGTAGACCGTAACAATCGAAATATTGAAGTATCAGGTGATTATCAAATTAGTGCATGGACGGGGTTTAATTTTCCAGGGCGCGGAGATGCTTATTCTAATTTCAAATGGAAATGGTATCATTTTGACGGAACGGATTGGGATGAAGGAAGGAAATTAAATCGAATTTATAAATTTAGGGGTGTAGATAAAGCGTGGGATTGGGAAGTGTCTAGCGAAAATGGAAATTATGATTATTTGATGTATGCAGATCTTGATTTTGATCATCCTGATGTTGCGAATGAGATGAAAAATTGGGGAACATGGTATGCGAATGAATTAAATTTAGATGGCTTTCGTTTGGACGCTGTTAAACATATTGATCATGAATATTTACGCGATTGGGTAAATCATGCCAGACAGCAAACGGGGAAAGAAATGTTTACAGTAGCTGAATATTGGCAAAATGATGTTCAGGCTTTAAACAATTATTTAGCGAAAGTCAATTATAATCAATCTGTGTTTGATGCACCGCTTCATTACAATTTTCATTATGCTTCAACAGGAAATGGGAATTATGATATGAGAAATATTTTAAATGGAACAGTAATGAAAAATCACCCTGCACTCGCAGTTACTCTCGTTGAGAATCATGATTCTCAGCCTGGGCAGTCATTGGAATCTGTAGTAAGTCCGTGGTTTAAGCCGCTGGCATATGCATTTATTTTAACTCGTGCAGAGGGCTATCCTTCAGTTTTCTATGGTGATTACTATGGGACAAGCGGAAATAGTAGTTATGAAATTCCAGCGTTAAAAGATAAAATTGATCCAATTTTGACGGCACGAAAAAACTTTGCATATGGTACGCAGCGTGATTATTTAGACCATCCAGATGTGATTGGCTGGACAAGAGAAGGCGATGGTGTACATGCTAATTCTGGTTTAGCGACATTACTCTCGGACGGACCAGGAGGATCAAAGTGGATGGATGTTGGAAAGAATAACGCTGGGGAAGTATGGTACGATATTACGGGTAATCAAACAAATACTGTAACAATTAATAAGGACGGATGGGGGCAATTCCATGTAAGTGGAGGCTCAGTTTCCATATATGTTCAGCGGTAAATTGGTGATGAAAAGAAGAGGTAGACTGAAATATAAGTTTCCTCTTCTTTTTACATTGATATCATTCCTAAATCTTTATTTTAATAAATGAACTAGTCGACTTTTGAAACAACAAGAGATGCATTGGAATAAATAATGTCACCCGTGGCTTCTCTTATTCGTACTCGAAGGACATCTCCTTGGTTTAAAGGTAATAGATCAGTTCTAGCGGATGTAGTTCTTACCCCAGAACCACCACCAACTCGTGTTTCAATGGCGAATTGAATGGAATCATTTATTGTAAGGTTTAATATACTAGACGAAATAGCTTGTATCACAAATACAATTGAAAAAGATACAGAGTACACACCAGTGGTATCAATTGTAATGGAGTTGTCTACTGGGGTTAGAGTAGTTCCACTAACAGGTCCTGGAATTGTCAAATTAACATTTGTATTAACTACTGCTGAAAAACCGATACCTACTTCAGAAGTTATTGTTCCAAATACCGGGAGAATTCCTAAACCGGTCGCTCCAGTGGGACCGGTTATTCCGATTCCTGTAGCGCCGGTAGGTCCAGTTATTCCGATTCCAGTAATTCCTGTAACACCAGTAGGACCAGTTATTCCAATTCCAGTAGGTCCGGTTGGGAATGTAAATGATGGAATTGGTGGGAGTGTGGGGCCAATTAAATTTGGTTCAAGAGCAGGTCCATGTAAAATAATATTTTCTTTGCTCATATAGTAACCTCCTATGATTGCTTGTCATAATTATTAAATGTATTAGGGAAAGTAAATGACATTCGCAATAGCGGAGGCGCTTATTTAATTTTTTCGCAACGAAATTAAAGTTATTACTTTAAAGTTGATACAATAAAAACCGTACTGTGATTGCTATAGAACTAAATATTAGTATGTTTTTAACATGATTTTAATAGATGTTATATTTGCTTTACGATAAAATGATTATATTGTAAAATTACACTATAATTGTAAAGCGATAACAAATGGGTGTTTTTACACTTGTGGTTATTAGGGCTTTCTAAAGCAAGATGATGAGTTTTTATTATTCAAGTCAGCGAAGACAATTTGATGTAGCGGTTATTAGAAGAAGTTCTTTATATAAATCGTAATTTAAAATCCATAAGGACATTTCTGTATAGGCAGTAGTAGCAAAAGGAGACGCAAGATGAAAAAAACAAAAATGATATATATCATAATGTTTAGTTTATTCCTATTAACATCATGTGATATATCGAATGAAGAAATTGAACAAAAAGCACAAAGTTATACAAAATCGGAGTATGGTATTTCTGTTAAACTAAACCAAGTTGAAACACTGGATAATGGAAAGGATTTCCTTGGTCCAAAGGGACGGATAGCTTTTGTGCAGCAAGTAGATGAACCGTATTTGCAATTTCAACTTTATTTCGATGGACAAATCTCTCCAGAAGTAAATAATGATAACTATAAAATAAAAAAGGAAACAAATGATTTACAAGAAAAATTTAATAAATATTATGGGAAGAAAGGGAATAACACTATAATTAATTTTGATCAAATGCAGACAGGGGATACTGTTTTCGATAAAAATGCTGAGAAAGAAATAGCGAAGAAAAAATTGAAGCAGTATTATACGGCAGTTTTTAGAAGTGATACTGTTTTAGATGTAAATAATCCTTCACATATGGAAAAATTAGCGGAGGCTGCAAGAAGTATTCAGGAATTTAATAAAACAATTGATAATAATAAGAGTAGTGTGGAAGATATAACGATTCAGCTGCCAGACGTTAATAAGGATGTATTAAAAAATATTGCTATAGACTATATATTAACGGCTGAAGATGCGAAAAAGACCCTTGAGAAAAAGGCTAATTATATGAAAGTTTTACAGTCTACAAAATGAAAAAAGCATTATCCGAAAAAATTGACCTTCCTCAGGTGTGAAAGGCAATAGTCTGACACCTTTACTTCTTACAAAACATATAGTATGATGATTTCAATAAATTAGATTTCAATGAACATAAAATATAAATTAATGAGAGGTGCTTTTTGTGAGTGCGGTAGGTACTAAATAGGAAAAATTTAATGAAATAAATCGGATAAGACCAGGGGATTTTTATGTATATCATACCCCTAATTTTGTCATGCATTTATTTCGAAACCTATGAAGATACCTACAATACTTTATAAAGCGTGTAATAAGGGGAGTGCCATCCGTTTTTATGGCTTATTTCCTCATATGTTATTACTCATGCCTTGTAAATGTAAAAGCTGCGGTATCCCCGCAGCTTTTTTGTATATATTTATGATGTATAAAAATGGTAATTGAATAATGTAGAACTCATTGGAATCTAATGAGTAGGTATCTTCATTTATGATATAAATCAATCATAGTGAGGAGAAACAAAATGAATACGATGACTTTTGAAAAGTTACAATATAACGAATTAATGGAAATAGTGAAATCATATTGTATAAGTGGATTAGGTAAGGAATTATTAAATAAATTAGAGCCGAGTACGAGTATAAAAGTAGTGAGAAATCGCTTAAATGAAACGACAGAAGCACGAGCTATAGTAGATGCAGAAGGGCATGTGCCTTTCTTCGGAATTTCTAATATCGCTAGTACAATTCAAAAATTAGAAAAAGGGATGATTTTAGATCCAGCAGAGTTAGTGAGCGTTTCAGACTTTTTACGTGGGTGCCGAAAGATTAAAAAGTTTATGCTAGATAAAGAATTCTTTGCGCCAGTATTATCTTCGTATGCAAATTCAATGTCTGAATTTAAAAGTATCGAAGAAGAAATTAACTTTTCGATTAAAGGAAATGGCATTGATGCAGCTGCTAGTAAAGAGTTAAAACGAATTCGAAATAACATTGATTCTGTAGACGGAAAAATAAAAGAACGTTTAACAAAATTTTTAAATAGTAGTACAAATAAGAAGTATATTCAGGAATTCTTTATTAGTAAAAAGGATGATCGCTATACGATTCCAATCAAATCTACCTATAAAAATCAAGTTGTGGGAAGTATTGTTGAAGCTTCCGCTAAAGGTTCTACTGTATTTATAGAACCACATACGGTTACAAAGTTAAATGCGGAGCTCGCAAGTTTGAAAGCAGAAGAAGCGATGGAAGAGTATCAAATTTTAGCGACTTTATCAGGAATGGTATTAGAAAATATTTATCATATAAAAATTAATATGGAATTGATTAGTCAATATGATATGGTATTTGCGAAAGCGAAGTTTAGTAAATCAATCGATGGAATAGAGCCGAAATTAAATGATCATGGCTACATTCATTTAGTGAATTGTAAGCATCCGCTTTTAAGTGGGAAAATAGTACCATTAAACTTTGAAATCGGTCAAAACTACCGAAGTTTAATTATTACAGGACCGAATGCGGGCGGGAAAACGATTGTGTTAAAAACAATCGGATTGTTAACATTAGCGACAATGTCAGGCCTGCACATCGCTGGAGATAAAGAAACGGAAATTGCTATTTTTGACAACGTATTTGTAGATATTGGTGATAATCAAAGTATTGAAAATGCACTAAGTACATTCTCATCGCATATGAAAAATCTATCCGAGATTATGAGGATGTCAAATAATAATACATTACTACTATTTGACGAAATAGGAAGTGGTACAGAACCGAATGAAGGTGCGGCGCTTGCGATATCTATTTTAGAAGAATTTTACCTCGCGGGATGTATTACAATTGCGAGTACGCATTACGGTGAAATTAAACGCTTTTCAGAAATGCATGGTGATTTTATGAACGCAGCAATGCAATTTAATAGTGAAACACTAGAGCCACTTTATAAATTAGTGATCGGTAAATCTGGTGAAAGCAATGCACTTTGGATTGCAAATAAAATGAATGTAAAAGAACATGTACTGCAAAGAGCGAAAGCGTATATGGGAAATAAAGAATACGCTATAGAAAAATTGAATGAAAGTAAAATTAGAAAACCGAAATTCGTGCAAGAAAAAAGAGAAAATGACTATGAATATAAAATTGGCGACCGTGTGAATTTGTTAGATCATAACGATTTCGGGATTGTATATAAGGAAAAAGATAATTTCTATAATGTTGTTGTATATTATAACGGTGAATTCGTTGAAGTGAATGTAAAACGTATTACTTTAGAGGTAGCGGCGAAAGAATTATACCCAGAAGGATATGATTTAAATACACTATTTGTCGATTATAAAGAAAGAAAAATGCAGCATGATATTGAGCGCGGATCGAAAAAAGCGCTTCGTAAAATTGAAAAAGAAATAAGAAAGAATAGAGGATAATATAGAATGGTAACGATTAGACAAGAACAAAAAAATGATTATAGAAAGACAGAAGAAGTTGTAAAAGAGGCATTTTTAAATGAAGAATTTAGCGATAAAAAAGAGCATGAACTTGTAAAACGTATTAGAGAATGTGACGCATTTATTCCGGAGTTATCTATCGTTGCGGTAGATAAGGAAACAGTCGGTCACATTATGTTATCGAAAATTACAATAGAACAAGATGGGACTACTGTAGATTCATTAGCACTTGCACCAGTTTCAGTAGCACCAAGCCATCAGAAGAAAGGAATTGGTGGAAAGCTTATCACGGCTGCTTTAGAAAAAGCGAAAGAATTAGGATACGGGTCAGTTGTAGTATTAGGGCATCCAGAGTACTATCCGAAATTCGGATTTAAAAAAGCAAGTGAGTGGAATATAAAAGCACTATTTGAAGTGCCTGAAGAAGTGTTTATGGTAATGGAATTAACAGAAAATGCTCTTGAAGGTGTAGAAGGAATTGTACAATATTCGAGTGCTTTTACTGAGTAGGAGTATCGGTTAAGAAATGTAATCATAAAAGATGCTATCTTTTTGTAGGGATATACAGAAAGATAGCTTTTTTTATTAAGCAGATCTACTTACGTATATTTTGCTCAATGAATAATTGAGATGGTAAAATTGATATAGAAATGTAAAGGGAGAGAATAGAATGAAGAAGCGAGAAACAGATAGCAATGAGAATGTAGTTACGTTATATGTTACAAGACACGGAAAAACAATATTAAATACGAATCAGCGCGCGCAAGGTTGGGCAGATTCTCCGTTAGTAGAAAAAGGTGTGGAAGTTGCCTCTAATTTAGGAACGGGATTAAAAGATGTTCATTTTGCGAATGCGTATAGTAGTGATAGCGGCCGAGCGATTGAAACTGCTAGTTTAGTATTAAAATATAGTGAGCAATCAAAATTGAAACTTGAGAAAAGAAAAGATTTACGAGAATTAAATTTTGGTATTTTTGAAGGTGAAAAACTTGAAAATATGTGGGATGTGGTTGGAAAAGCTGCGGGCGTTGCATCACCAGAAGAACTTATGAAGTTCTCTATTCAAGAAGTGATTAATCTTATTAGAGCAGCAGACCCTACGAAACAAGCGGAAGATTGGGAATTATTTTCTACTCGCATAAAAACAGAGATTGATAAAATTAGTGAAGAAGCTGCTAAAAATGGAGGTGGCAACGTTTTAGTTGTCGTTCATGGGCTTTTGATTACTGCCTTAATAGAAATGTTAGACAGTAGTAAAACAAAACTGGGAGTAGAGAATGCAAGTGTAACGAAAGTTGTATATCAAGATGGGGAATATACAGTAGAATCGGTTGGAGATATGAGTTATGTTGCAAAAGGGAAAGAAAGTGTGGAAATTTAACAGGGTGTATTACGATTCCTTTTAGATTTTCAAAATGGGGGAATAATGGATTTTCAAGATTTGATGGAATTTAAAGGATATATATATTTAAACAAATTGTTTGAACCTGAAGAAAATTTATTGAGGGTACTTATTGATAGGTGCAAAGTTAATAAAACTAAGGGACTTATGAAAATTAAAGATGAGGTTGAAATAGAAGCATCATCCATTGATGTTGATGACAATCTGCCAATTGTGCAATTGGATTTTGAATCGTATATTGCTTACTCCGTTACTAATGAATCGTTTACTGTAATGGATGACTACGAAATTTCAGAAGGTAGA
Organism: Bacillus sp. 41-22; assembly: GCF_025809295.1. Lineage (NCBI taxonomy): Bacteria > Bacillati > Bacillota > Bacilli > Caryophanales > Bacillaceae > Bacillus > Bacillus sp. 41-22. The sequence continues at coordinate 3,304,884 of NZ_CP084035.1, read as the reverse complement.
ATTTTTAGAGTTTACTCAAAATCAAGATATTTGGATTTTGTTAAAGCAGGAACAATTGCTGAATTTATATTTCCTGAAGAGCAGTTCGTTCACTATCAAATTCCTTGTTTGAACCATATCATCGACATTATTTCATATGATGAGCCGAAAATTACTGGAATAAAAAGAAACTAACAAAATTCCATACTAAAAGAGCATCGGAATCGATGCTCTTTTATATGCTTATCTTTTCTTTTTTTTATTGTAAAGATTACGGAATTAATAAAATCTTCCCAGTACTTTTTCGGCTCTCTAATAATTCATGTGCAAGAGCACCATCTTGTAAAGAGAATGTAGTAGGACTCGCGATGTTTAATTTTCTACTAGCAATCCAATCAAATAATTGAGCGGAGCGCTGCTTACGTTCCTCAAAAGTAGTAAGTACATTCCAAAGGTCTCCACCTGTTAAAGTCTTTGAAGTATCCATAAGCATACGTGGATCTACAGGTATAGGATTACCGCCGGCCATTCCGTAAAATACGACAGTACCGCCAATTTTAGTAGCGTTAAAACTTTCCACGAGTGTAGAACCTACTGATTCATACACAACATTTACTCCGGCACCATTAGTCACCTCAAGTACTTTCGTATGCCATGCTTCAGTATATAAAAATACGTGATCAGCACCAGCTAACGTAGCTACTTGTGCTTTTTCTTTTGATGATGTAAGACCGATTACTGTTCCGCCCAGTAGTTTAATCATTTGAACGAGAAGTTGACCAACGCCACCAGCTGCAGCGTGTACTAAAGCTATATCGCCTTGTTTTATTTGATAGCTATCTTTCGTTAAATAATGTGCTGTTAGACCTTGCAATAAGACAGAAGCGGCTGTTTCAAAAGAAATAGAGTCTGGAAGTGTAATTGCTTTTTCAGATGGAACCGCAACTAATTCTGCATTTGAGAATGGAACGTCAGCAAATGCAATGTGGTCTCCGGGATTGATAGTAGTAACGTTAGCTCCTACTTTTTCAACAATACCAGCGCCTTCATAACCTAATATATAAGGCGGGTTACCAGCGAGATGATAATCGCCGCGGCGTCTATAAATATCAGCGAAGTTTAATCCGATTGCTTGCATGCGAACAAGAACTTCATTTGGATTTATGATTGGATCATGTATTTCTTTATATTGTAGTACATCTGGACTTCCAAACTGTTCGAAACAAAGTGCTTTCATATGGAATACCTCCATTTTATTGTTTGTCGATGCTATTTATCATACAATACAAATATCAATAGAAAAAGAGGATTATTTCGATGAAATCAATCGGAAATACCGATTGAAAAGAGGGATGATAAATGGAGATAAAACAGTTAATTACATTTAAAGTAGCAGCGGACACTTTGAACTTTACGCAAACTGCGAAGAAATTGAACTTTGCTCAATCGAGTGTAACGGCGCAAATTAAAACGTTAGAGGCTGAGCTCGGTACGCCATTATTTGAAAGATTAGGAAAACGTCTTTTCTTAACTGAAGCAGGCAGGAAGTTTCAACTATATGCTGATAAGATGATTGCACTCAGTAACGAAGCGAAAATGGCTGTGAAAGATGATGAGGAAATAGCGGGTACGTTAATAATCGGTGCACAAGAAAGTCAATGTACATATAGGCTTCCATCTATATTAAAGAAATTTAAAGCACAATTTCCCCAAATAAAGCTTATATTTAAACCTGCACATTCCAATAAAGATGCGAAGGAACAATTGATGGAGGGGAAAGTAGATCTTGTATTTATTTTGGACGAATGTAAAACAGAGGATGTTTTACATGTGGAGCCACTTATGAAAGAAGAATTAAAAGTAGTAGCTGCTCCTACGCATCGTTTACTTGAACAACCTTCCGTTTCTACAAAAGATTTAGAAAGCGAAACACTTTTACTAACAGAACTAGGTTGCTCGTATCGGACTTTATTTGAAGAGTTATTCCGTGCGGAAGATGTATACCCAGCAAATAAGATTGAATTTGTTAGTGTCGAGGCAATTAAACAATGCGTTATTGCAGATTTAGGTATAGCTGTGTTACCAGCGATAGTAGTAGAAAAAGATATACGAGAAGGAACGATAAAAGAGTTACATTTAGAAAATACAATCGCTCCGATTTATACGCAAATCGCTTGGCATAAAGATAAATGGATGACATCGCCACTGCAGCAATTTATTGAGGTAACGAGGGAATCTTTTAATTAACAGGTGTTATAGGTGAGGAAGTAATATAATAAACGATTAACTTATTTACGGAAAGAAAGAGCATGTTTTGAAAAATATTAATCAAAACGGGCTCTTTCTTTTTGTGTTTATCCCGCTATTTGTGGGCAGTAAGACTCCCACCTTAAAATTTGGCTGGAGCAAAGAAGTTAGGTGGGAGATCAACTGCCCGTAAACGCCCGATTGGTGAAGGCTAATAATCAGTGGAGGACGAACAAAGTCCTCACTGATTAAAGTTTCACTTTATTAAGTTCAGTTGCAGTAATTAACTAACTAAGGTCTGTGTCAGGAGGAGTGTATCCGAGGTGACGAGCCATTGATACAATTTGACCTTTATGATGAAATTCATGTGTCTCCGTATGAGTTAAAAGCCATAGTGGAGTTGTGCTCCAAGGTTCTTTTTGCCATTTCACTTCATTTGCTATATTTTCGAGCCACCGGTCATTGTATTCATCTAAAAAGCGTTGTACAGTCTCATCTACTATCTTAAATCTAGCACGGACTTTTGTGACATCTGCATGTTCAATTTCATAATCGCTAGCAAATGAGAAATCTGCTCGTTTTTGGTTAAATGCGAATGTTCCAAGCCAGTATCGATAGCAATCGGCTACATGAATATGCGTCTTCATAATGCTACCGCTTCCGAAATTAGGAACTGTGCTGTGCAATTTTTCTCGTGGGATTTCTTCTAAAAACGAAAATAGAGTTTCTCTTGTAGAGCTAATAAGATTATATTGCTGTTTTAAAACATGTAACATGCAACTACACTCCTCTTTTATTTACTAAACTATTTGTGTAGTAAGTAATTCTATATTTACGAGGGGTGAACCTTTTATTATTTTTACTAAGCATATTAGATGTTTTTCTTAATTGTTTCTGATAGATTAAACAAGGTGAAACTTTAATAAGTTTAACATCCTTAGTTCATAATAAATTGTACATAAAAAAGGAGACGATAAAATGAATAGAATAATTGGTTTAAAACAATTTGAAATAACGCGTGGGGCATTACTTCAATTTATGGAAACGTTAGATGATAAAACTGCGGATACGCAGCCGGAGGGCTTTAACAATACAATTCGCTGGCATATCGGTCACGTGTTAACGGCGGCAGAAACTTTCATGTTTGGAAGAGAATTTAAACAATTACCAACTGAATATCCAGGTATGTTTGGGTATGGATCAAGACCATCTAAATGGAAAACAGAAGGGCCATCATTAGAAGTGTTAACGGTTCAATTAAAAGAACAAGCGAAGCGCATTCAAGAAATTCCAGCAGAAGCATTTGAAAATAAACTTCCAGAGCCATTTTTAGGGTTGGAAACAGTTGGAGAGCTTTACGGTATGATGCTTTATCATGAAGCAGACCATATTGGGCAAATGAAGGCGATGGAACGTATTATTAAGGCTCTTTAGTTTTTGGTAATGTTAAATAATATATAGACAAAAAAGGGTAGATAATTTATTATCTATCCTTTTTTGTTGTTGAACTTCTTGAAGGATTAAGGATTATGAACGCTAATCATCGTGATGCTGATGAAGAAGGAAAGAAAACCAACCAATTAGGATAAAGAAACATCCTAAATTTTATGGTAGTTATTATTTTTTTTGTATTACTTAATAGAAAAATATTGAAAATAATACAGAAGAAAGTATAAGGTTGCAAAATCTGTATGAAATAGGGTATTCCTAAATATGGAATATACGTATAATAAAAGAGAGGAACTAGAAAATGGGGGAATACTATGATTACATTGGAACAAAAGTTGGAGCAATACACACATACATATGCACAGTTAAAGGGAGAACTAAAATGGAAAACGAGTGATTCTCGAACAGGTATGATGATTGCTGCTATGTATGCAGGTAGTGATAAACTGTTTGATCTCGGACGTTTTTTAGAAATTAGTAGTTATATTAAGAATCAGGTAGGGATGTTTTCATACTTAAAGTCTTATCATCGCTTTGTGGTGGCCGCAACATTAGATATTCACTTTACAGATTACAAGGAAGCTTTTCGGAGGTTTTTAGATTTATATGAACAATTGGTCGCTGGTGGCTTTAGCCGGAGTATATTTACTTATCTCGCAGCAGCTGTGCTTTTAACAGAAGAAAATGAACAGCATGGCACGCACATTCAGCGTTCGATGCAAGTATATAAACGGATGAAAGAGGATCATCTTTTTCTTACAGGTACAAATGATTATCCGCTCGCGGTTTTACTAGCAGGACAATCAGAGAATGTAGAAACACTTATGGACCGAGTGGAACGTCTGTATCAGAAACTAGCGAAAGCTGGTTTGCGTAAAGGGAATGATCTTCAGTTTTTAAGTCATATCCTCTCACTAAAGAAGGATGTCCGTGAAGAAATGTTAGTTGCAACATGTACAAGCATTTGGAAGTTGTTAAAACAAGAAAAGGTAAAAGTGAAACAGATGCATTATCCAGCTATCGGGCTACTAGCGTTACTTGAGGATGGAGAAAAAGAGATTCATTCTATTAAAGCATTGATTGAAAAATTGCAGGGGGAGAAATTATTCCGTTGGCATACAGATACGAATATTCTTATTGCTATTCAACTGTTTGTAAGTCAGAAAGGTGAGGAGAGTAAAGCAACCAACACAGGTTTACAAACTATGATAGAAGTCCTCATACAAGCACAACAGGCAGCTATGATGGCAACGATTGCCGCTTCATCTGCAGCAACCTCTTCTGCTAGTACTAGTTCATAATGTGCAACTGCTTATGCTCTCGTAAATTATGATGAACCTATAATGCCTTTGATGAGGATGGTTTAAAAAAGGCCCATCACTCTCTAATGAGTGATGGGCTAACTGTTTTTACATAATCAGCATTATCTTTTCGACTGCTTCAAATGTTTGAGTTGTGTAACAATCATAATGCTAATAACAACGAGTAAAAACCATGAGCTAATTTTGCTAAGGTGAACGAGGCTCCATGTTTCACGTTGATTTGGATATTGCCATGCTCCGAAGAAGGTAGCGATGTTTTCTGCAATCCAAATAAAGAATCCGATAAGGAAAAATGAGAGTACGAGCGGCATTTTATATGTAACGCCTCGTAATGAAAATTCCACAAATGTGCGAAAGAAAACAATGAATAAAATTAAAGTTAATACCCATCTAAAGTCATATAGAAAATGATGTGTAAAAAAATTAAAGTAAATCATTGCTCCTAGAGGTATTGCAAAAATAGCTTTCGGCCAATGATGCATTTGTAAATGCAATCTTCTCCACGCTTGGCATATGTAACTTGCGACACTCGCATACATAAAACCGCTGTAAAGCGGAACTCCGAAAACTTTTGAATACGCCTCTTCAGGATAACTCCATGAACCGAAATGTACTTTATATATTTCTAGTAAAAGGCCGATGAGGTGGAAGACAGTAATTACTTTTAGTTCATCTTTTGTTTCAAGACCTGTTTTGTACATAATCCACTGCATAAGAAGACATACGATGAGTATGAAATCATATCGGTACAGCCCTGGAATCGAAATGATTTTTGAAAGAGCAAGTGTTAAAAAAATAATGACAGGGAACAAACAGGATAATGCTTGTTCATAAGTAAAATAGAGTAGTTGTTTTACATAAAACATGTTTTCACCTTCAGGATTATTATTTGAAAAATCAAAATAATAACTTAGTATACTACAAATTTGAAAATAAAACAGTACGTCATTTTGCATGTATTTGGAAGTTTTAGAAGGGAATTGTAATAAGTATTTTGATAGTTTAACAAAGTAAAAAAATAGTTTGCTATTTAAAAAAAGTGGGGATATAATATCTAAATGAAAATGATAATTATTATCAATAATGATTATAAATAAAAAATAATTATAAAAAAGAACTGAATATAAAGGATGAAATGAAACATGTTACATAAGTCTACTGTACATGCTGGCAATAATCGCTGGATACATATTAAGTTCATATGTTTCATGAGCTTAACAATTATATGTTTAATTGGAGCTATATTTTTAGCCGTTGCATTTGGTGCAAAGGATATCCATTTGCAAACTGTGTGGGCAGCGGTTTTTGATTATAATCCGAAATTAACACAGCATCAAATTATTTATGAATTAAGGCTCCCAAGGGTAATTGGCGCAGCAGTTGTAGGAGCTGCTTTTGCAGTCGCTGGAGCTGTTATGCAAGGGGTAACACGAAATCCTTTAGCTGATGCAGGTGTACTCGGAATAAATGCAGGTGCGATGTTTGTAGTAGCACTTAGTTTTGCTTTTTTCCCGCATATGCCGTATTCCTATTTAATGATTGTCTCCTTTATTGGAGCAGTTTTAAGTACAGTACTCATTTTTATTATTGGATCAGCAACATCAGGCGGGCTAACGCCGATGAGGTTAACGATTGCAGGGGCAGTTATGGCCGCGCTTTTACATTCGTTAAGTTCAGGTGTCGCGATTTATTATGACTTAAGCCAAGATTTAGCGTTTTGGTATGCTGGTGGTGTTGCGGGGGTTAAGTGGGAACACTTGAAATTTTTAGTGCCTATTATTCTCATAACAATTGTTTTTGCGACAGCGCTAGGGCGATCTATTTCACTCATATCCATGGGGGATGATGTCGCTACAAATTTAGGTGTAAAAACGAACCGAACGAGAATACTCGGGATGATTATGGTAGTGATTCTAGCAGGTGTTTCTGTTTCAGCTGTTGGTTCCATTGGATTTGTAGGATTGGTCATTCCGCACATTGCTAGAAAATTAGTAGGTGTTAATTATCAACTTATTATTCCTATGTCAGCATTATTAGGAGCTATTTTATTAGTTTTAGCTGATTTAGGAGCAAGAACAGTAAATCCTCCTAAAGAACTTGCGATAGGAATTATGGTAGCTCTTGTTGGAGTTCCGTTCTTCCTTTATATAGCACGTAAAGTTGGGAGGGAGTTATAAGTGAAGGATCTTTTTAGCACGGATAAAAAGAGAGCTATTACTGTAACTACAATTTTCGGATGTATAAGTATCGCTGTAATTTTGATTAGCTTAAATACGGGAACGCTGAGCATCGCACCGCTCAAAGTAATTCAAACGCTTTTTGGCTATGGTGATTTTGAGAGTGCAACCGTGCTATACGATTATCGTATGCCAAGAATTATAATCACAATGTTAGCAGGTATTGGCCTTGGGGTTTCCGGTGCGATTTTGCAAGGATTATCTCGGAATGCTCTCGCAGATCCTGGTATTCTTGGATTACACTCGGGTGCATCTTTCGGGCTTATTGTATTTGTTACTTTCTTTCATTCTATTAACGAGAGTGCATCGATTTTAATACCGTTATTTACATTTGGCGGAGGAGTGTTAGCTGCATTTCTTATTGTTTTGCTTGCGAGTGATCGGTCGAAAGGTTTACTTCCCATTAGACTTATTCTTGTTGGTATTGCAGTTTCAGCTGGTTTTAGTGCACTTTCGTTATTTTTCTCGCTCAAGTTAAATGATGAGACGTATACATTCGCTTCTAGGTGGTTAGTTGGTAACGTGTGGGGAAGAGATTGGATTCATGTCCTAGCGTTATTACCTTGGATTTTGATACTAACTCCGTACGCATGGCTGAAATCCAAAACGTTAAATGCACTGTCACTAGGTGATAGTGTAGCAGCAGGACTTGGTGTATCTGTTCAAAAAGAACGGTTACTGCTTTTAGCTACAGCGGTAGGATTGTCTTGTGCAAGTGTATCAATGGCAGGGGGAATTGGCTTTATCGGCTTAGTTTCTCCGCATATCGCAAGAAAGTTAGTAGGTAGTACATATCAACATTTCCTTCCGTTAGCTGGCATAATTGGAATGATTATTTTAGTACTCGCGGATACGATAGGGCGATCTTTATTTGAGCCAAACTCTATTCCAGCTGGCGTAGTAGTAGCGGCTTTAGGTGCGCCATATTTTCTTTATTTACTTACAAAAACAAAATAAATACTTCAAAGAGGAGAACATATGAAAAAGAAACTTACTATTTTATTTAGCATTATGTTTATTTTAGTATTATCAGCATGTGGTCAAACGAAATCTAGTGAAGAGGCAACTAAAAAAACTGAAAAAAGTAATGATCCAAAAATTGCTTCTATGTCTATTCATTTAACGAATAACTTACTTGCATTAGGAATTACACCGGTAGGTTCTGTAATTGGTGGAGATTTAAAAGATTTCTTACCTCACGTGAAAGAACAGTTGAAAGATACGAAGAAACTGGGCGTTGTAACAGATCCGAATATGGAAGCATTACTACAATTAAAACCATCTGAAATTTATGTGGATGAAAAATATGCTGGCAAAGATTTAGCGAAATACGAAAAAATTGCAAAAACACATACTTTTAATTTAGATGAAGGTACGTGGAGAGATCATTTAAAAGAAGTAGGTAAACTTGTAAACCGTGAGAAAGAAGCAGATAAATATATTCAAGACTATGAAGAACAATCAAACCGAGTAAAAAGTTTAATAGATAAAGAGTTAGGTAATAACGAAAAAGTAATGGCAATTCGCGTTACTGCAAAAGAATTACGTGTATTTAGTACGAAAAGACCGATGGGACCAATTCTATTCCAAGACTTAGGATTACAACCTGCAAATGGTGTAGAGAAAATTGATGGAAACCGTCCTTTCGAAGTAATTTCACAAGAAGTATTACCTGACTTTGATGCGGATGCTATTTTCGTTGTCGTAAACAGAGACGATAAAGCAAAAGCAGCATTTAAACAACTGCAAGAAACACCAATTTGGAAAGACTTAAAAGCTGTTAAAGGTAAGCACGTATACATTATTAATGATCAACCATGGCTTGACTATTCTGCTTTAGGTAACAAAATGGCAATGGATGAAGCAGAGAAAATGTTTACGAAATAATACAGTTTTGCTATTAGGAAAGGCCCTCTAAATTTGGAGGGGCTTTTTATTGTTGTTATTGTTAGAATAAATGAAAAATTATACAATGAAGTTAATTCAATGCAAGGGAGATGTGCCAATGTCAGCGCTTATTGTAAGTATCCCGTTAAAAAAACAGTTTATGGAACAAGGGGATAAAGTGAAACTTTAATCAGTGGGGGTTTTGTTCATCCCCCACTGATTATTAGCCTTCACCAATCGGGCGTTTACGGGCAGCCCGACTCCCACCTAACTTCTTCGCTCCAGCTGAATTTTGAGGTGGGAGTCTTACTGCCCGTTAATGCGGGATAAATAGGCTAGAATTATTGTCCCCGCTATTTAAAAAAGGGGGAGTTTTAGATGACGATGAATCTTTTTCAAAATAAAACTATTAAATTATCAGCTATTAGAGAAGCAGATGCTGAAGTAATGGCTATGTGGCAAGAGGATAGTGAGTACTTAAGAAATGTAGATACAGACTTGGCATTCCCGCAATCGTTACATGAAATAGCGAGTGATGGGCTATTAAAGGGACGGAGATCGAATAGTGTTTCTTTCATGTTAAGAACAGTTCAAGATGATCGCTTAATTGGTTTTGTTGCAATTCACGGCATAGAGTGGAATAACAGAACAGGTCTATTAGCAATTGGTATAGGAGAGGCAAATGATAGAGGAAAAGGGTTTGGGAGAGAAGCAGTGCATCTTATTTTAAAGTATGCGTTCTATGAAATGAATCTACACCGCGTCGGTCTCGATGTTATTTCTTATAATAAAGCAGCCATTGTACTGTATAAAAAGATGGGATTTCAGATGGAAGGATGTATGAGGGAAGCAGTTCAAAGAGATGGAAAGTGTTTTGATCGTATGATTATGGGGATATTGCGTGATGAATGGATAGAGCTGCAGAACTAGCAAAAACATACAGAATAATTGTGTAGTGTAGAGTGAAAAGTTGTAATATTTTGGTAATGATGAGCGGAGGAGTGTACTAATGGAAGGTTTATCTTCATTAAGAGAGTGTTTATATCAGCTAGAGGAACGATTACTTAAACCAGGGGTTCGCACATCTCAAAAGGAGCTTAAAAAGATACTTGCCGCTGATTTTTTTGAGTTTGGGAGTTCTGGTAAAGTTTTATATAAAAATGAGGATATCGATAAAAATGGAATTGGTGTGGTAAAAATGACTTTGAGTGATTTTGAAGTACATCCATTATCCAAAGATGTAGCATTAACTACTTATCAAATATTCAATGAAATGAATAATCAACACTCGTTACGTAGTTCGATATGGAAATTTAGAGAAGGAAGATGGCAAATGTATTTTCATCAAGGTACACCTGCTAAATTTTAGTGAAGCTTTTTGTATGAAAAAGAAACTATAAAGAATAGAATTGTTGAATATATTAGTCCTATATATATAAAGAACTAATGAAAGTTGTCTTTCTAAAATATCTAAATTTGTTCTTAAAAGGGTCTTGTTAATAAAGGTACATTCCATATTATATATGTAGTATGCAGGAGATATAACGATAATTGGCGAAATTTTACAGTAAACTGATTGAATTTATAAGGAGTTATGCGAGATGAACTTAGAAAAAAGTAAGCCAGTAAATGAAGAGGTCGCTGAATTAAAAGAACTAATTAAAGAATTACATGGAAGTGTACATCAACTTCAAAGTGAAGTGCAGCAACTAAGGCACGAAAGGCCGGTTGTTGAAGTGAGGAAAGGTGTTCAATTATCACCAGCAATCATCGGACAAATTGGTGGTATGATTTTAGGTGGATTAGCAATTATAGGTATATTTTGGTGATGAAAAAAGGTTTGTAGCATAGTGCTGCAAACCTTTTTTATTTGACGACATAATTTCATGCAATACAACTTCTACATTAAATAACGTAAATAAATGTAAGCATGTGATAACAATAGCGCAATGATCGTTAAGGGGAAACCGATTTTTAAGAAGTCCATATAAGAGAACCCATGTCCTTCACGTTTTGCAATACCAGCAACGACTACGTTTGCTGATGCTCCAATTAATGTTCCGTTGCCTCCTAGGCAAGCTCCAAGTGATAACGCCCACCATAGTACTTCAATTTGCGGAGAATCGACAGATAGTCCGAGTCCTGTAGCTAAATCTTGAATAAGTGGAATCATCGTTGCGACAAATGGGATGTTATCAATTGTCGCAGATGCGATGCCAGATACCCATAAGATAAGTATAGCAGCGAAACCGATATCGCCATTTGTTACGTCGAGTACTTCTTTTGCGAGTGAAGAAATAAGTCCGATATCAATTAATCCGCCAACGAGAACGAATAGTCCAGCGAAGAAGAAAATTGTTACCCATTCAACGTGGGCAAATACATCTTCAATATCATGTTCTTTCACACCGATTAACATAAGAAGTGTAGCACCTGTCATCGCAATAACGGCAGCGTCTACATGAATAATAGAATGAAGTACAAAGCCTAAAATAGTTAGTCCTAAAATCGTAATGGATTTTAAAAGGAGGCTCTGATCTTTAATATAATCTTTTTCATTTAATGCCATTAGCTTTTCGATTTGCTCAGGCGTTGTTTTTAGTTTGTTGCGATACATGAAGTAAATAATGCCAAGTGTAACGATAGAAATAATGATTACGATTGGAGCTAAGTTTAGTAAAAAGGCATTAAAGTCTAAATGCTTATTAGCTGATCCAATCATAATGTTCGGCGGGTCACCAATTAATGTTGCTGTTCCGCCTATATTTGAAAATAGTACTTCTGAAATTAAATAAGGAACAGGATTTACTTTTAAAATACGTGTAATGGATAGTGTAACAGGTACGATTAATAATACGGTTGTTACGTTGTCCAAAAATGCAGAACCGACAGCAGTTAATAGGGATAGTAATAATAAAATGCGGATTGGTTTTCCGCCAGCTGCTTTTGCTGCTTTTATGGCTACAAATTCAAATACGCCTGATTGACTCGTAATATGTACGAGAATCATCATCCCAATTAAAAGGGTAATCGTTTCCCATTGAATATGCGATGTGAAAGCAGTATGTAAATCTACAATTCCAAAAATAATCATAATAGCAGCACCGAATAGTGCGATTACAGCACGATTCAATTTCTCAGAAATAATAAAACCGTACGTGACTAAAAATACGGCAATTGTAAAATAATATTGCCAATTTGCTACTTCATGTGCTGATTGTTCCAATCATGTCACCTTCTTTAAAGTATGTATTCAATTGTCGAAATGTATCTCGCTGTATTAATACGGGATAAAATATATTGTAGCAAATTCAAAAAAGAAAGAAAACTATTTAACAAAGTGAAGGAAAAAATGCGATTTTTACATATCATATAAAAAATATAAAAAACACAGTGCAAATTATTAGGAAAAGTGGGCGTTGTCCTCTAATATAGAGATAGCAATTTACATTATTTTTGCGTAAAATGGTTTAAAGAGGTGAATTCCGATGGAAATAGTAAAAGATAGTTCTCTTATTCAAAATGAAATTGAACGTTTTGTAAATAAAGATGTATATATTCATTTAGAAACGACGAATGGAGCGTATGCGTCACACTTTAATGAAAAGATGATGACAGTAGGAGCATTCATTCGAAATGCAATTATTCGCTTTGAGCGTGGGAAAATAACTGGAACAAACCCATACCGAGTTGGTTTGAAAATGGATCATGGCTGGGTATATGCAGAAGGCATTACGCACTGGGAAGTAGACGATAAAGAGCGTTTATTACTAGCAGGGCATGATAACCAAGGCCGCTTAGCGGTAGCGCTTGAGCTAAGCTTAACGCCATTTAAGTAAGAAGGAGGGAAACTTATGGAGAGACATGTACTTGTTGTATTTCCGCATCCAGATGATGAAGCATTTGCTGCGGGAGGAACAATTCGCTTATTAACAGATCAAGGAGTACCTGTAACGTACGCATGTGGTACTCTTGGACAAATGGGACGTAACATGGGGAAAAACGTATTCGCTAACCGTGAAACGATTCCAAATATACGTGAAAAAGAATTAAAAGATGCATGTGAAGCGATGGGGATTCAAGATTTAAGAATGCTCGGTTTCCATGATAAAACGTTAGAATTTGAAGATGTTGATTTTGTTGCCGATAAAATCGAAGCGATTATTCAAGAAGTAAATCCATCTCGAATTATTACATTTTATCCAGAACACGGCGTACATCCGGATCATGATGCATTTGGCCGCGCTGTAGTTCGCGCTGTATCACGTATGCCTAAAGAAGAACGTCCAGCCATTCATGCGGTTGCGATTACGAGAAATCGCGAAGCAGTACTCGGTGAACCGGATGTTGTAAATAATATTAGTGAAGTATTTGAACATAAATTAGCTGCACTAGGCGCGCATCGTTCACAAACGGAAGCGATGCTAGAAGAAACGCATGCAAAAATAAAAAACAAAGACGCAGCAACATTAAAATGGCTGCAACTTGAACAGTTTTGGACTTATAAATGGGAGTAGGCTAGAAGGGTACCTTCTAGTAGCTCTTACATAGAAAAAGCGCCGTCACTTGTGATGGCGCTTTTTGTGCTATTGTTTCGTATTAGCCAAATACATGAGCATGTGGAATTTTTCGTCTCTTACATGATAATCGAAATAAGGTCCTGGATCTGTACAGTAACCGATATTTTCATTTTGCATGATTTGAAATCCGTTAACTGATAAATTTTCTTCTAAGTATTTTGGATGTAAAATATGCTCATGGGAATTTGGATATAAGGCTGAAATATTTTTCAAGGATTTGGCCGAGTTATCATAATACGAGTATCCACCGACAATTGTTGAACTGTTATGTAAATAGTTTTTTAGAACATGACTTGGGAACTCTGGGTTGAGCAGTGAAAAATCAGTTATTGTAAAACTATCCACAAAAACATCGATGCTAAGCGGTTTCAATGGTAGATTTAAATCGGAATTCAAAATATAAAGGACGCGTGGCTTCGGATTCACACGCTCAATTCTATTTCTCACCTTCTTGAGCATTGCAAGCGAATAGCCACTGAATACATAGTTTGCGCTTGGTTCAAGAACATCGATATATTTAGGTAGTGATACAAAAGCATCAACGTTTGTTTCCACAATTAATTTGTTTTTCAAATCTATATTTTGTAGAACTTTTTGAAATCGAAAATTACTTTTTTCAAATAAGTTAATCATTTTGGGATTGATCTCTTTAATCGTTTCTTTATCGTAAAAATAAGATGGATAAGGAGACGTCTCGTACAAGTTCGCGGTAATGATAATACCCTCCTCGATAGCTGCTTCGTATCCACAGCTACAAGTTAAACTCCCCGTGTGAATGTAGACTTTTTTAATCGTTACATCTTTCATTTCAAGTGGAATGCGGCATTTTGGACAATAGAGAAAATTTACAAAGTCAAGCGGGATTCCTGTAATACTTTCTTCTTTGGATGAAGGCGAGCTAGTTTGAACCGCTTTTTCAATCAATTGGATAGCTTTTGATATGTCTTCTTTTTTCTTGGTTAGCTCGTCCTTTTTATCAATGAGCGAGTTGTTGTAGTAGTCGATATCCTCATGGTCCGAGAAGTTTGTGACACGTCGATATGATAAAATTCGTTGGATTTCTATCAATGAAAAATGAAATTTTTTCAGCTCAGTAATAAAAGCCATGTCGTCGAAACACAATTGGTTCATTTGATACTGAGTGTTTTTTTTGTCTGGTATTAATAATCCTAGTTCAATGTAATAACGAACGGTATCAGTCGTAACATGAAAAAGCTTCGCAAATGTACCAATTTTCATAGATGTACCCCCCAATGAAAAAAGTGGAGTTACTCCACTTTTTTCGCAAAATGAATTCAAAAAACTCTCAAATAGCTATTGACTTGGAGGAAACTCTAAGTCATATTATTAACTCAATAAGTTTGAATATTAAGAATATTTTTGACTGTATTGTAACATACATGTCACGAAGGGAGAAGGATTAGCTATGGATAAGATGGATCATATGGATACACTCTCACTATGGACAGCGACTGCAAACAGATATGACAAAGGAAAACCTCTTGAAGGAAATGAAGAGGCGGATGTTGTCATTATTGGCGCAGGTTTCACAGGTCTCTCTTCTGCATATCATTTGCAAAAGTTAGGGAAGAGTGTCATTGTCCTTGAGCAGGAAACAATCGGATATGGCGCAAGCGGTCGCAACGGCGGGATGGTATTGCCAGGCTATAAGTCAACGATGCAGGAGCTTGCCAAGAAGTATGGTGCCGAAGAGGCGAGGCAGCTTAACGATCTTTCTCTGCTTAGTGTTGAATTAGTTAAAAACATTATTGACGAGCATCAAATCAACTGTAACTTCAGAAAGACAGGTCACATTGTGGCGGCTTACAAAGCCAAGCATTTTGAAGGGTTGAAACTTGAAAGTGAATACTTAAACAAAAATTTTGGATATGACTGTAGCGTGCTTAATCGAAGTCAGTTGCATCAAGAAATTGATTCCCCGCAATATTATGGTTGCTTAGTCGACGACTCGAGTTACTCGTTCCAACCACTGAACTATGCAATTGGTTTGGGAGAAGCAGCTAAATCGATCGGTGCAAAAATCTTTGAGCATTCGAAAGCACTATCTATTGAGTACGGCCGAAATAGTGTGAAAGTTATTACAGAAAAAGGTACTGTTACAGCGAAAGACATTATTGTGGCTACAGATGGTTACTCCGGAAAAATTATGGCTGAATTGAATAAAGGCGTACTGCCAATTTCGGCACGTATTATTGGTACTGAACAGCTTCCAGAATCATTGGTGAATAGCGTCATTCCTAAAGATCGCATGGTTTTTGATACAAGCAGTTTCCTTTACTATTTCAGGCGTACACCAGATAATCGGATCATATTTGGCGGTGGCGATATTCGTCCAAACTTAGGTGATGCTGTTTATCAAAATGTTTACGATGCCATGGTTAAAATAATGCCAAAACTAGAAGGAAGCAAGATTGATTACAGGTGGGGTGGATTTATCGGGGTTACAATTGATACGTTCCCGGTTATCGGTAGATCCAAAGAAGGCGCATATTTTGCAACGGGTTATACGGGACATGGCGCGTCTCTCTCGACATTGTTTGGTAAGTTATTGGCACAATGGATCGTTACGGGGAGTGCAGGTGGATATCGATTTGAAAAAGAACGCCTTAAATCATTCCCATTCTATAATCAGAAAACGATGCTGGTCAATATAGCACATATTGGTTTCAAACTGGTAGATATTATCGCGTAAAGGAGAGGTGTTTATGAAAATTAACATGTTCATTGACGGGAAATGGGTAGAAGCATTATCGGGTGCTAGACGAAACATTATCAATCCTGCAACCGAAGAGGTTATCGCAACGTCTGCTCATGGATCAGCAGATGATGCGAAGATAGCAATTAAGGCGGCTCGTAAAGCGTTTGATAGCGGGATCTGGTCGGATTTATCGGCTGATGAAAGAGCTGACTATCTATATAAGATTGCAGACCGTCTTGAAGAGAATACAGCTGAAATTGCCCGTTTGGAAACTGCAAATAACGGTAAGGTTATCCGTGCAACAACCTATGTAGATATTCCTGTATCGATTCAATGCTTCCGCTATTATGCTGACTTGATTAAAGGTATGAAAAAGGAATCTTACACTCGTGATGATGCTTCAGAAACGACTATTATTCATGAACCGATTGGTGTTTGTGGACTTATTGTACCTTGGAATTTCCCGCTTATGTTAGCTGTTTGGCAAATTGCTCCTGCACTTGCCGCAGGGAATACAATTGTAATTAAGCCTGCTGACGTCACTCCTGTAAGCGTATTCAAATTATTTGAAATTATCGAAGAGGTTGGACTTCCAGATGGAGTAGCAAACTTAGTATTGGGACCTGGTTCAAAGGTTGGGAATGAGCTTGCAGAGAGCCATGATGTCGACAAAATTGCCTTTACTGGTGGAACAAAAACAGGTCAAAGTATTATGCGCGCAGCTGCAGGCAATATGAAAAAAATCACACTTGAACTAGGTGGTAAATCTCCACTTATTGTGTTCGACGATGTGGATTTTGAAACCGCAGTCGATAATGCGATGTTTGGTATTTTCCACAACGCTGGGCAAGTTTGTTCAGCTGCATCTCGTTTACTTGTACAAGAGACTATTTATGATAAGTTTGTTGAAAGATTGGCCGAGCGTGCGAACAAAATTGTAGTTGGCAACGGGGAAAGTGAGAATATTGAAATGGGAGCGCTTACAAACGAGTCTCATATGAATGAAGTTTTACATTATATTCAGAGAGGAATCGAAGAAGGTGCAAAATTAGTTTGTGGTGGTAAGCGCTTAACAGAAAATGGGCTCGATCGAGGGTTTTTCATTGCACCAACAATCTTTGCTGATGTAAATGAAAATATGTGTATTGTGAAGGAAGAGATTTTTGGCCCAGTCCTTGTTGTACAGAAATTTAAAGATGAGGAAGATGCCATCCAAAAAGCGAATGATTCTATTTATGGATTAGCCGGTGCTGTATTTACGGAAGATATGGACCTGGCAAAACGTGTCATTAGTAAATTGCGTGCGGGAATTACTTGGATTAATAGTTATCATCTCGCTTATGTGGAAGGTCCTTGGGGAGGGTATAAGCAAAGTGGCATCGGCAGAGCGTTAGGTGTTGCCGGACTGGAGCACTTTATGGAAACGAAGCAAATCAATATCCACCAGCATGCAAATCCGGTAGGGTGGTATGCGAATTAATTGAGCAAAACGTGCTATATAAATTATTTATAAGGGGATATGCTCATGAAAATAGTGGACAACGGTCCGTCATCAAAAATAGAGCAACCAGAAATAATGAATAAGCCGGTGGATGATTCAGTGCTAGGAACCAAAAGTATTCTGTTACTATATTTACGGTTTGCTTTGGCGGGAATTATGGCTAACGTAATTTTAGGAGTTGTATCGGTTGTTGATGGCTATTTCGTCAGTGGCTTTCAGGAGCTGGAAGTCGAAGGGATCGGAATTGGATTTACGGTCATGGTTATTACCCGTATGATTGGTGTTCTTTTAGGTGTGGGAGCCGGAGCGGTCATTTCACTTCGACTGGGGAAAGGGAAAATCGAAGAAGCTAGAAGTATTATGGGACAAACTTTATGGTTTACTCTTTTCCTGTCTTCTTTGTTAGCTATACTTGGGTTGGTCTTTGAAAATGATATTATGATTTTATTCGGAGCAAGTGATGAAGCACTTCCGTATGCGGTGCAATATAGCCGACTGCTATGGATTTCGTTGCCATTAACGATATTGGCCGTTGTATTAAGTATTTTAGCTAATATCGATGAAAAGCCTATATTATCAATGAACAGTTGGTTAGTCGCAGCGGTTGTTGCTGGGACTATGGAATGGATTATGGTAGTGAAGTATGACATGGGGATGATGGGTTCTTCATGGGCTAATACGATTTCGCAATCGATTCCTGTTCTCCTAATCTTTTATTTCTGGTTTGGTAAAACAAAACTTAAGCCAAAAATGAAAGATATGATGATTAATCTCAAGAAGATTGGTGAAGTGGTTTGGACGGGCTTTGCATCTTTCTCGAGTCAGTTCATGATGTTTATTGCAATTATTTTCACCAACAACTTACTGCAAAGCTACGGTGGTGGTCTACACGTTGCAGCTTTCACGATTCAAAACGGTTATATTACAAATCTCCTCGCCTTAGCAGCTCTTGGTGGGATGACAGGGCTTCAACCGATTATTAGTTATAATTACGGTGCGGGCAACCTTGATCGTGTGAAACAAGCAATTAAGATGGGACTCATTTTTACAGTTTCCTTCTTTGTAATCGTGACAGCCATACTAGTCATTTTTGCAGATCCAATTGTGTCATTTTTTTCCGGTGGTAATCCTGAATTGCAAAAACTGGGCATTTGGACGACAGTTGTATTCAATTGTTTGTTTACGCTTAGTGCAGTTAGCCTGCTTATCTCCGGTTATTTCGAATCGCAAGAGAGAAACTGGTCCGCAACGTTTATTAGTGTAAGCAAAATATTGTTGTTCATGTTACCGTTTCTATTTATTTTCCCGAAATTCTGGGGTGTAGAAGGTGTATGGTACGCTGCTCCTGCTGCAGAAATTCCAGGTGTTCTCATTGCCATATACTTTATGAAAAAAGAGTTTAAACGTTTAAAAAATCCAAGTGTTAAGGCAGTAGATTTATAGACTTATTCCTTCAAAATTATCAATACGAAAGAGAGAGGATTGTCATGTTTTTTGCGAAAAAACTTACAGCAGAAGAAGCAGAGCAACTAGGTGCCAACGCATGGGAACCGTGGGTAGGCGAACCGAATAAAGGAACGTGGCATGTAGAAGATCAGGAAGTTTTCTATGTGACAGATGGTGAAGTGTTTATTACTGTTGATGGGGAAAAGTATCATATTACAAAGGACTGGATCGTTTCCTTGGCCAAGGACCTTGTTTGTGAATGGGATTGCCCAGTATTTTTGAAAAAGAATTATAAGATGAACCATGAGATCCATCTGAAATAATGTGAACTGGGGAGTGGACAAATGCTAAGCAGATGACTGCTCCTGCGTATTCAATGAATAATAATGTTGAAGAAATGTATGTAAATAAGTTTACATACCGTCAAATGAATGCGCTTTCTTTTTGAGGGCGATAACATAGGACGGTTATCTTAAAATAGGAGGCTTCACCATGGTAGTAATGAAAAATGTACAAACGTTGAAAAATTATATTGGCGGACAATGGATAGAATCCACAAGTAAGCAAGTTGAAGATGTACCAAATCCAGCAACAGGAGAGATTATTGCTCGTGTGCCTCTTTCGACTAAAGAAGATTTAGATAGAGCTGTAGCAACTGCGAAAGAAGCATTCAAAACATGGAGAAAGGTCGCTGTGCCTCGGCGTGCTCGGATTCTATTTCGCTATCAACAGCTATTGATTGAAAACTGGGAAGAGTTAGCTAAACTCGTAACCTTGGAAAACGGAAAAAGTTATAAGGAAGCATACGGTGAAGTGCAGCGGGGGATTGAATGTGTTGAATTTGCCGCAGGCGCACCCACTTTAATGATGGGAGAGCAACTTCCCGATATTGCTACTGGTGTTGAATCAGGGATGTATCGTTATCCGATCGGAGTAATCGCAGGAATAACGCCATTTAACTTTCCGATGATGGTGCCATGCTGGATGTTTCCACTCGCGATTGCATGCGGGAATACATTTGTATTAAAACCATCTGAAAGAACACCGCTATTGGCTAATCGCATAGCTGAACTGTTTAAAGAAGCAGGTCTTCCAGATGGAGTACTAAATATTGTGCATGGTGCACATGACGTCGTTAACGGCATTCTTGACAATGAGGATGTGAAAGCTGTATCTTTCGTTGGTTCTCAACCTGTGGCTGAGTATATATATAAAACAGCAGCAGCTAACGGTAAACGTGTACAAGCTCTTGCAGGGGCAAAAAATCATTCGATCGTATTAAAAGATGCGGACCTTAGTTCTACAGTGAAAGAAATTACAAGTGCTGCCTTCGGTTCAGCTGGTGAACGATGCATGGCAGCGGCTGTTGTTGTCGTGGAAGAAGACGTTGCAGATGAGCTCGTTAATAGACTGCTTCAAGAGGCTAATGCAATTACGATTGGTAATGGTCTGGAAGAAGGTGTTTTCCTTGGTCCCGTTATTCGTGAAGTACATAAAGAGCGGACACTCGGATACATTCAATCCGGTGTAGAGCAGGGAGCGACACTTATTCGTGACGGACGTGAAGACGATGTAGCAAACAGCCAAGGTTATTTTGTTGGCCCAACGATTTTTGATAACGTGACAGAGGAAATGAAAATCTGGCAAGATGAAATTTTCGCACCGGTTCTTTCTATTGTACGCGTAAAAGACTTGATGGAAGCGATTCATGTTGCTAATGCATCACCATTCGCAAATGGTGCATGTCTGTACACAAATAGCGCGAAAGCTATTCGTGAATTCCGTGAAGAAATTGATGCAGGTATGCTTGGGGTTAATCTTGGAGTTCCTGCTCCAATGGCATTCTTCCCGTTCTCAGGTTATAAGAAATCTTTCTATGGTGATCTCCATGCAAATGGAAAAGATGGCGTAGAATTCTATACTCGCAAGAAAATGCTTACGGCTCGTTATTGAAAGAGTGATGTAAAACCATAAAAAGATAGAATGGAGCTGGTGATTGTGCAAGCGACAGAACAAACACAAAGTTTGAAAAAAACAGATGAAAAGTACCTTTGGCATGCGATGAGAGGAGCAGCCCCTAGTCCAACGAATTTAATTATCACAAAAGCAGAAGGGGCATGGGTGACGGATATTGATGGAAACCGTTATTTAGACGGTATGTCTGGTCTTTGGTGTGTGAATGTTGGATACGGCCGAAAAGAGCTTGCAAGAGCGGCGTTTGAGCAGCTTGAAGAAATGCCGTATTTCCCTCTGACTCAAAGTCATGTTCCTGCTATTAAATTAGCAGAAAAATTGAATGAATGGCTTGATGATGAATACGTTATTTTCTTTTCTAACAGTGGATCGGAAGCGAATGAAACAGCGTTTAAAATTGCTCGTCAATATCATCAACAAAAAGGTGATCATGGACGCTATAAGTTTATTTCACGCTACCGGGCTTATCACGGTAACTCAATGGGAGCTCTTGCAGCAACAGGTCAAGCACAGCGAAAGTATAAATATGAACCACTCGGGCAAGGATTCCTGCATGTAGCACCGCCTGATACGTATCGAAATCCAGAGGATGTTCATACACTGGCAAGTGCTGAGGAAATCGATCGTGTCATGACATGGGAGTTAAGCCAAACAGTAGCCGGTGTGATTATGGAGCCAATCATTACTGGGGGTGGAATTTTAATGCCTCCTGATGGATATATGGAAAAAGTAAAAGAAATTTGCGAGAAGCACGGTGCGTTGCTCATTTGTGATGAAGTTATATGTGGATTTGGACGAACAGGGAAGCCGTTTGGATTTATGAATTATGGCGTCAAACCAGATATCATAACAATGGCAAAAGGTATTACAAGTGCGTATCTTCCTTTGTCAGCAACAGCAGTTAGACGAGAGGTTTATGAGGCATTCGTAGGTAGTGATGATTATGATCGCTTCCGCCATGTAAATACGTTCGGAGGAAATCCTGCTGCTTGCGCTTTAGCTTTGAAGAATTTAGAAATTATGGAGAATGAGAAACTCATTGAACGTTCCAAAGAATTGGGTGAACGACTGTTATATGAGCTAGAGGATGTAAAAGAGCATCCAAACGTAGGGGATGTTCGCGGAAAGGGCCTTCTTTTAGGCATTGAACTAGTGGAAGATAAGCAAACAAAAGAACCGGCTTCCATTGAAAAGATGAACAAAGTCATCAATGCTTGTAAAGAAAAAGGTCTAATTATTGGTAAAAATGGTGACACTGTTGCAGGTTACAATAATATTTTACAGCTTGCTCCTCCATTAAGCATCACAGAGGAAGACTTTACTTTTATCGTTAAAACAATGAAAGAATGTTTAGCTCAACTTTAATTAATTATTGATAAATCTTGTTAAAAAGCGGATGAGCCTATTAGGAGATGTAACTTTAAATACTGAATGAATTACTCGAAAAGAGTAATTCCGAAAGGGTTGAGTTTATGAAAGCTGATGTTGTATTGATAAATGGAGAAGTTATTACAGTAGACCAAAAGAATGCAGTAGTCGAAGCTGTCGCAATAAAAGATAATCAAATCGTAGTTGTTGGCTCAAATCAGGAGGTTAAGAGTTTTATAGGAGAAAACACGGATGTAATTGACCTGCAAGGGAAAACGCTTCTTCCTGGATTCATTGATTCCCATCTCCACATCATTTCTCATGGACTAAATCAGTTGGCTGTCAGTTGTAAAGCTGAACATATTGATTCTATCGATGCTTTATTAGATGATCTGAAAAAGAAGGCCTTAGAAACGCCAAAAGGTGAATGGATACGTGCTTGGGGCTTTAATGAAACCGCTGTGGAGGAAAAGCGTTATCCAACAATTACTGAGCTGGATGAAATTTCAGTTGAACATCCTATTATTATAACTCGTACTTGTCACCACATAAGCGTGGTGAATAGCAAAGCATTAGAAATTGCGCAAATTAACGAGAACACACCGGATACGAGTGGGGGAGTTATTGAAAAGAATCAGGCAGGAAGGCTTACAGGAAAGTTAATTGAAGCAGCAAATATGAGTATGAGCGAGGTTGCAAGTTATACAGAAAGTGAAATGATGAAGGCTGTGAAAATTGCATCAGATCATTTCGTTTCAGCTGGCATAACAAGTATACATGACGCAGGTGGAGATGGACCGGAGAGTTTTCGTTTACTACAACGAGCTGTGAAGAGTAGGGATATTCGTGTCCGAATATATGCAATGATATGTCAAATAAATAACTCTCATGAATTTGTTAATAAAATGGTCGAAGCTGGTGTGGTAACTGGTACCGGAGATGAAAGATTCAAAATCGGACCAGCTAAATTGTTTACAGATGGAAGTAGCACGGGGCCTACAATTGCAACCCGTAAGTCATATTCAAGTGACCCTAACAATTACGGCATTCTTTATTATAGTGAGGAAGAAATCT
Organism: Bacillus sp. 41-22; assembly: GCF_025809295.1. NCBI lineage: Bacteria > Bacillati > Bacillota > Bacilli > Caryophanales > Bacillaceae > Bacillus > Bacillus sp. 41-22. The sequence continues at coordinate 3,281,101 of NZ_CP084035.1, read as the reverse complement.
ATAAGGTTTTAGGTGAAGCGCATAAAAAAGGCTATCAAATCACTGTACATGCACAAGGTGATAAAGCTATTGAAATGTATTTGAATTGTGTAGAAAGGGCGCTAGAGGAATCACCAAGAAAAAATCACCGTCATCGAATCGAGCATGCGGGAATTTCTTCACCAGATTTACAAGAGAGAATGAAAAAACTCGAGATGATTCCTATTCCAAATCCTCCATTTCCATATGAATTCGGAGAGATATATGTAGAGCACTATGGTGATCGTGTTAATCACATGTACGCTGCTCGTGATTTTATTGATCGTGGCATCATTGCAGCAGGTAGTTCGGATGCACCAGTTACTGACTATAATCCTTTATTAGGAATTCATGTTGCTGTCAATAGAAAAACTAAGTCTGGAATAGAGGTTGGTGCTAATCAATCTATAAGCGTAATGGAAGCTATTAAACTATACACATGGAATGGTGCTTATGCGAGTTTTGAAGAAGAGATAAAAGGAAGCATAGAGGCCGGAAAACTGGCGGATTTAGTTATATTAAATGACAGCATTTTAAGTGTCAATCCAAACCAAATTAAAGATTTAAAAGTAGAAACAACAATTATTGATGGTGAAATTATTTATCAAAAAGAACAATCAGTGAAAATGTAGCAATAAAAAAACGCCCCTTCAATTGTGAGAATGATTTTAACAATTGAAGGGGCGTTTCAGTTGTTTAGTTGCGCTTTTCAAATCGTATTAATTTTCCGAGAGAATTGAAAGGATATTCGTCTACTAACAAATATTCAGATTATGAACACTAGAAAATGAACACAACCTATCATATAATTGAAAGACTATATTTTAAAATCAATGTTAATATTACCCTCCTATAAGTATTAACATGCGTAATTGAGGTGTTTTCTTTGTTGTTTTATGATCGAATTTCTATAATGGCCCCTCCTGTTCCATAGCTAAGGAAAGTCTATTCATTTCTGAGATTTTCAAAGTTATAGGAGGGTATTAAAAGTGAAAAAAGTCTCAGTACCATCACTTTGGTTAATGATTATTCTTGTGGCATTTCCGCAAATTAGTGAAACAATTTACACACCGTCTTTACCGGATATTTCAAAGGCGTTGCACGTAAGTAATAATGAGGTACAGTTAACGCTTAGTGTTTATTTTGCTGGATTTGCTTTAGGTGTATTTTTTATTGGATGGTTATCAGATATAATTGGTCGTCGCCCAGCAATGTTATTTGGAATTGTAGTATATGGCGCTGGAAGTTTCTTATGCTATATTGCAAATTCTATTGAATTTTTATTGTTTAGTCGTTTTATTCAAGCATTTGGAGCAAGTGCTGGTTCAGTTGTGACACAAACGATTCTTCGTGAAAGTGTAGAGGGGCATAAACGTCATGTTATGTTTGCTCAAATTTCGGCAGTCATTGCTTTTACACCAGCGATAGGTCCACTAATTGGGGGCTTTCTTGATCAAATGTTTGGATTTAAAATAGTATTTTTAAGTTTAGTTGTTATGAGTGTTGGGATTTTGTTATATACGTTTGTTTCTCTTCCGGAAACAAAAACGGAATCAGTAACGGATAAAATAAATGTATTTTCTGTATTAAAACGGTTGATTACAAATCCGAAAGTAGTAACATATGGGTTATTAATTGGAGGAGCGAATGGTGTTTTATTTAGCTACTATGCAGAAGCGCCGTTTATCTTTATTGAATACTTTCAGTTATCGCCTAGTATGTACGGATTTCTAGGAATTGTTGTTGCTTCCGCTTCTATTATTGGGGCGAAAGTTTCAAAGCGGTTACTTGCTACTTATAAACCAGAGAAAATTATATATATCGGTTGTCTTGTAATGACAGGAGGAGCTATCTTCTTAACTGTTATTAATTCATTTGGATCAAATCCAAACATAATATATATGATTGGATTTTTAGTAGCGATGTTTATATTGCTATTAGGAATTGGGGTAGCATTGCCTAACTGTTTAAGTTTAGCATTAGTAGATTTTCAAGATGTCATTGGTACAGCTGGAGCATTGTTTAGCTTAGGCTACTATGTAATTGTAACGATGACAATTTGGGGAATGAGTCAGCTTCATACGGGCTCGTTAATGGTGATGCCGCTTTATTTTCTGGCTATAGTAGTTATCATGATGGTATTTACTAAAGTGTTTATTTTTGGTAAACAAACTTCAAAAACGATTTAAATATGAAATGGTAAAAGAGTCTCATTTTTTAATGAGACTCTTTTATATTTTATGAAAATAACTATAGGTATGAATATGTAATTGATGTTAAAATATAACAAAATTGTATAGTTATAGTTTTTAGGGAGGGTAAAAATATGTTAATGAATCTAGTATGCGCTCTACTAATCATTTCCGGACTTATTATAGTTGTAAGAAATACTTTCATTTTAAACCACTATCTTTGTAATTTAATGGCATTCTTTTGTGCTTATATGACAACATCTTCCTACGTATTAGAGCAACTTTCGTTAACAAAAACCATATTGATACTATGTTTGTTGCTGATAACTTTTATTCTTATATACTCACATTTCGAGATTAGAGGGCTCGCTTTTAACGATTATACGGTATTTAATCTAGCTTCTAGCCGAGTGAATATATTAGTGAAAGACGGGTTAACCGAAGCGAACATAGAATTTACATTGGATAAAAATAATATATATTTATCAGGATCTCCTGTTAAAATTCGAATATTGAATAGACCATTACATACAACTAATATTTTATTTAGAAAATGCCCAGAGGATATAAAGACAAAAATTAAAGGTATTATTAAGGAAAAGATAAATGCTGAGGAGAAGAGTTTTCCTCTTTCCGGTGTATTGTTGATTGTTTTAAGTGTAGTTATATTTTTCTTAAAGTAGGAGATGGGATAGAGAATTTTTAGTTGTGAGAACGGGATAAATAAGAGATGTAGAAGCTAGTGACTTTGTTGTTTTACTAATATATTAAATTTATGTGAGAGGTGTTAATCGCATGTGTAAGCAATTACGGTACAAACTATAAATAGTGAAGTATATGCGGTATGAAACCGAGGAAGATAGGATCTCCTCGGTTATCTATATTGTAATAATATTTATACCGGAATCATATTGAATAGATGTATTTTATTGTTAATTTAGTTAAAAATTAATCAAACTAATATATAATAATTTACTGAAAAAATAATTGAACTTTTCAGATAAATGAATTAATATGAAGTGAGCAATTTTAAATTTTATAGAAAATAGGAAGATGAGGGGTTTGGGAAATTTTATAAGAGGCAAAATGAGATTTTAGGATAGCTTTAAAGTTAGTCTAAAATGACGTTTGTTTCATCATTTTCAGGGCCGAAAGGAATTAGGGTACACCATCTTACTTTAAATGCGGCTATGAATCATCTAAGAGGGGGAAATGAAGTGGCAAACAAAGAATTGAAACGAGGTTTAGAAGCACGTCATATTCAAATGATTGCTTTAGGCGGAACAATTGGTGTTGGTTTGTTTATGGGGTCAGCCAGCACGATTAAATGGACAGGTCCGTCAGTAATGCTTGCATATGCAATCGCAGGTGTTTTCATCTTCTTCATTATGCGTGCCATGGGAGAAATGTTGTATATGGAGCCAAGCACAGGTTCATTTGCGACATTTGGTCACAAATATATTCATCCGTTAGCTGGTTATATGACAGCGTGGAGTAACTGGTTCCAGTGGGTTATTGTTGGGATGTCAGAGATTATCGCAGTTGGAGCGTATATGAAATATTGGTTCCCGGATTTACCGGCTTGGATACCTGGTATTATCGCGATGGTTATTCTTGGTGCGGCTAACTTAATTTCTGTTAAGTCATTTGGTGAATTTGAATTTTGGTTTGCGATGATCAAAATCGTTACGATTTTATTAATGATTATTGCCGGATTCGGCCTCATTTTCTTCGGAATTGGGAATGGAGGAGAAGCAATCGGCATATCTAATCTTTGGGCAAACGGCGGTTTCTTTACAGGTGGTTTTTCAGGATTCTTCTTTGCATTATCACTTGTAGTTGGAGCGTATCAAGGTGTGGAATTAATCGGGATTACTGCTGGTGAAGCGAAAGATCCGAAGAAGACACTTACTAGAGCAATTCAAAGTACAATTTGGCGTATTTTAATTTTCTATATTGGTGCTATTTTCGTTATTGTAACTGTTTATCCTTGGGATCAATTAAGTTCAATTGGTAGTCCGTTCGTAGCAACTTTTGCGAAAGTTGGTATTACGGCAGCTGCGGGACTTATTAACTTCGTTGTTATTACAGCCGCAATGTCTGGTTGTAACAGTGGTATTTATAGTGCTGGACGTATGCTTTATACACTAGGAGTAAATGGACAAGCACCGAAATACTTTACGAAGATCTCTAATAACGGTGTACCTTTATTCGGTACAGTTGGTGTAATTATCGGTTTAGCGGTTGGTGTTGTTTTAAGTTATATTGCACCAAAAAACTTATTCGTATATGTATATAGTGCGAGTGTACTTCCTGGTATGGTGCCATGGTTTGTCATTTTAATTAGTCAAATTAATTTTAGAAAAGAAAAAGGAGCAGAGATGAAAGATCATCCATTCAAAATGCCATTTGCTCCTGTTACAAACTATTTGACAATTGCCTTTTTAATTATGGTATTAATCGGAATGTGGTTTAACGATGATACGCGTATTTCATTAGTTGTAGGTATTGTTTTCTTAGCTATCGTCACAATTAGTTTCTATGCTTTCGGAATAGGGAAACGACCTCCGTTAGATGTTCAAAATGATCAAGAGATTTCAAGTAAATAAAGATAGTAAAAAGTCCGATTTCCCGTTTAGAAATCGGACTTTTTATTATTAAAATTTCTCTAAAACGATCTTTCCAATTGTACGCCCACTTTCAAGTTGTGCATGTGCTTTCTTTACGTTTTCAGCGTTAATTGGTGTGAATGTTTCATTTAATGTAGTCTTTAAAATGCCTTCATCTAATAGTTCGCTTACTTTATTTAATAGTTCGTGCTGCGTACTCATATCACCAGTTTCATACATCGCTTTTGTAAACATAAACTCCCAAACGAATGTAGCACTTTTACTTTTTAAAATTCCCATCTCAAGAGGGTGTTCATTTTCTACGATAGAGCAAATTTTACCTTGTGGTTTAATGATGTCACCCATCGCGTGCCAATGCTGATCAGTATTGTTTAAGCAGAAGATATAATCTACATCTTTTAGCCCAAATTCTAATATTTGATCTTTTAAAGGTTGGTGATGATTAACTATATAATCGGCACCGAATTTTTCCACCCAGTGTATAGTTTCGTTGCGGGATGCGGTTGCGATTACGTTTAGTCCAGCCCATTTAGCTAACTGAATAGCAATCGAGCCAACACCACCAGCTCCGCCGATAATTAAAATGTTTTTAAATGAATTTTCATCTTTCTTATTATAATCAATCCCTAAACGTTCAAACAAACCTTCCCATGCGGTAATGGCTGTTAAAGGAAGTGCTGCAGATTCAGCATCACTTAACGTTTTTGGTTTTTTACCAACAATTCTTTCATCAACTAAATGGTATTCACTGTATGTACCTTGCCTTGTAATGCTTCCAGCGTAAAACACTTCATCGCCTTCTTTAAATAACGTACAACCATCGCCAGTTTGCACGACAACACCGCTAGCATCCCAGCCAAGTATTTTTGCTATATCTTCTTTTTTATCTTTCGGAGATCGAACTTTTGTATCAACTGGATTAACGGAAATAGCGTTAATCTTTACAAGTATATCTCTTCCTGTGGCAACAGGTCTTTCAACTTCAATATCAATTAAACTGTTTTCTTCTTCAATAGGTAAGTATTCATGTAAACCAATTGCTTTCATTTTTATTCCCTCCATTAAAGTAAGAGTCTTTTTCTCTTTTATTATAGATGCAGAAAGGTTGTTATGTAAAAAAGTACACTCATTTTTATACTGTCATTGGATTGGTTTTAAAATTCTGACAAATGATATGCAATTAGTATAAAAAATAATGCGAGGTGAATGACTAATGACAGCGAAACTAAGAAAAAGTGATTATGTAATCGTAATGGCAATTATTATAATGTATTCGTTAATTGGTCACGTATTAAATTTAGATATCTTAAAAGTGATGGCTATTCAACAAAATGGAGTTAGTATTAGTTTTGTAGGTATTGCTATATGTTATATCACAGCTAGGTTATTGTTTTTTGCTATTCGGAAATTAAAAAATGATGAGTAATACTGTAATGAAGAATGTGTGAACAACCTAAAAATAATAGTTGAAACAATGGAAGAAGAGAAGGAGTTTATTTCTAGTAGGAAGAATTTTTTACTGTATTGTTTTATCCAAAACTAAATGAAAAGGTGGATACATAATGACAGTAAAGAAGCTTTATTTCGTCCCAGCAGGTCGTTGTATGTTGGATCATTCGTCTGTTAATAGTACGCTCACACCGGGGGATTTATTGAACTTACCTGTATGGTGCTATTTATTGGAGACAGAAGAGGGGCCTATTTTAGTAGATACAGGTATGCCAGAAAGTGCGGTTAATAACGAAGATCTTTTTAACGGTACATTTGTTGAAGGACAGATTTTACCAAAAATGACTGAAGAAGATAGAATCGTAAATATTTTAAAACGCGTTGGATATGAACCGGAAGATCTTCTGTATATTATTAGTTCTCACTTACATTTTGATCATGCAGGAGGAAATGGTGCTTTTACAAATACACCGATTATTGTGCAGCGTGCTGAATACGAGGCGGCACAATATAGTGAAGAATATATGAAAGAATGTATATTGCCGAATTTGAAATACAAGATCATTGAAGGGGATTATGAAGTCGTACCAGGAGTTCAATTATTGTATACACCAGGACATACTCCGGGGCATCAGTCGCTATTAATTGAGACAGAAAAATCCGGTCCTGTGTTATTAACGATTGATGCATCTTATACGAAAGAAAATTTTGAAGATGAAGTGCCGTTCGCTGGATTTGATTCGGAATTAGCTTTATCTTCAATTAAACGTTTAAAAGAAGTTGTTAGGAAAGAGAACCCAATTGTTTTCTTTGGACATGATATAGAGCAGGAAAAGAGTTGTAAAGTGTTCCCTGAATATATATAAATAGAAAAAGTCATGGGCCTAGTAGCTCATGACTTTTTCTATTAAATAACCTTTTTAAATAAGTTATATACTTTTTTTGAATTACCTTCATTTAATTGATAATAAGTAAGGTCTACGTCATCAGGAGTGTTTTGATGGGCAATCATAACTTCACTACTGTTGTTATCTACTATCCAAATTAAATATTGTTTATAAGTTCCATCTTGGAAAGTAATCCACATGTTACAATCTACTAAATCAGAACCTTCTTCATCTAGCGTTAAATCGCCTTTTTTTGCTGTATCCATACTGTTAATGAATGTTTTTAATTCATCTGTTTTTGTAAGGAAGATAGATTTTTTTGTCTTAAGCGACTCTACATGTATATCTTTTATTTCCTGCTTTCCTAAAAAAACAGGAGGTGCATTTGGGTCTCTTTGAGTTGAAATAATAGTAGCTTTCTTCTTTGGTTTACTTGCTGTATAGAGATCTTGAATAGATTTTCCAGAGTTTAAAAACCATACGGTTCCAAAAACAATCAATGCGCTACCTATCAATAAAATGATTTTCTTAATAGGGTATTCTCCTCTCTATGGCTTCATGTGAAGAGCTTTTCTATTAATATATGATAGGTAAGCGTAAAGTATTATAGTTGAACGTGGTTATGCTTCACGGTTTTTATAGGGCGATCAACGAGTAAATTGTAAGTGAGCCCTATTAATACGAGAATTCCACCGATAATTTTTCCGGTTGATAGTTCGTGTGACAGGAAGAAATCGATGATAGTCCCCGTAAACAATTGTCCGATAAAGATGAGTAATGTTAAATAAAATGCTGATATTTTAGGAGTAATATAGTTTGATAATGAGATGACGATAACGCCTACTAATCCGCCTAAGTATACAGCGATAGGTATGGATTGTAACGTATGACTAGAAATATACAACGAATCTGAACTGAAAATTAAAAATAACATGGAGAAAAATAATCCAGTAATATAATTGAAAAATGTGCCTTCCCAATTTCCAATTTCCTTTGCTAAATTCGCGTTAATAATTCTAGCAACAACGATAGAAACACCAGCTAAAATAGCGATACAAATATATAACATTTTCTTGCCTCCATTAATAAATTGTCATGACTATAATTCCAGAAGAGATGAATAATAATCCAATTAATTTTTTCTTATCAAACTTCGAAACTTTCATTCCTAATAAACCAAAATGATCAATAACTATGGAAGCGATGGATTGACCAAGTAAGCTTAATGCAATCGTAATAGAGGCACCAAGAGCAGAGAAACTTATATTATTAAAAAGAACAGTGAATACTCCAATTGCCCCAGCGCTATATAAAAAAAGTGGAATACCTTTATCAAAATGGATTTTATTTTTGTTAAGGATTAAAACGAAAATAACTGCTATTAAACCGACAAGATGAATGACAACACTCGCTGTATAATTACCGATTATTTCAGATAAAATCCCATTCAATGGGAGCATAATGGCAATAAGGACACCAATAAAGACAGAAAGAAAGTTATACAATGTAATATCCCCTTTTTATATTTCATATTTGTAATGACTGTATCATGCTGAAATTGTGTATTACTATGACATATGTCATAGTGAAAGAAGAAAATTTTGTTTACAATTGGGATGAGTTGTAAAGGTGGGGGACTATGAAGAAAGTATGTAATTCTAATAAATTAGCAGAGTATATGAAACAAAATAATATTGATTCATTTTTTAGTAGTGATATGAAACCATATATGGAACTTATATTTTTTAAAAAGAATGAGTTCATTTGCAGAGAAAACGAAGAGATAGATTATTTATATTTCTTTGTTGAAGGAAAAGCGAAAGCGTTTAACACATTAAGTAACGGGAAATCTGTATTATTATGTTTTTATGACAGTTTGCAGTTGCTAGGAGATGTAGAGTTAATTCACTCTCAAAGAATCAATTCAAACGTACAAGTTATGGCAGACTCATATTGTGTTGGGCTACCTTTAGGGAAAGTGAGAAACCAATTATTTCATGATGCGAAATTTTTAAGATGTATTTGCGGTTCTTTAGCCCATAAATTAAATCGACTTTCAAAAAATAGTACAATTAATTTACTGTATCCACTTGAAAATCGACTTGCGAGTTACATGTTAGCAGCAGGGGAACGGGCGGTTCAGCACGGAAATAGAATTGTGTTTAGTGGGAATTTAACGGAAATAGCTGAATTGTTAGGGACGAGTTATCGGCATTTATTACGTACATTAAATGTTTTTTGTGATAAAGAAATTATAAAGAAAAATAATGGTTGCTTTGAAGTGATGAATGTAGATGTTTTGCGGGAATTGGCGGCGGATGTTTATAAATAGGAGGGTATTATAAATGATTACACCTATATTTAGAATTTTTGATATTGAAAAGGCTCAGTTATTTTACTTGAATTTTTTAGGGTTTAAACTGGATTGGGAACATCGGTATGAGGAAAATATGCCATTATATATGCAAATTTCGTTAAATGATACTGTAATACATCTATCTGAACATCATGGGGATGCTTCACCAGGCGGTGCAATTCGTGTGAAAATAGAGGATTTAAAAAGTTATTATGCTATTTTATCAAGTAAAGATTATGCGTATTCAAAACCTGATATAGAGAGAACACCTTGGGATACAATTGAATTAACTGTGATTGATCCGTTCTCAAATAGAATTACATTTTATGAGGAAAGGGTTTAGAAATTGAGGTGTTATAAATAATTTATCAAAGTAGGGGTTACAATGAAGAGAAAAATAGCGATGATTTCAGATATTAATGGGAATAGTCACGCTTTAAAGGCGGTATTAAAAGATATTCGAAATGATAATAAATTTAGGTGATAGTGTGTATGGGCCGTTAGATCCTTTGGGGACAATTGAAATATTAATGAGTAACGAGATGATACATATTAAGGGGAGTTTACTTTATAGTGAACTGCTCTTTTTTATTTTGGATAGATATTGAATTATAAAAAAATAAAATGTTATGATTATGGAAACGTATGAACATATGAACATGTATTCATGTGTTTGTGAGAAGGAGGAATTGGAATGAAAGATATAATTATCGTTGGAGCTGGTCAAGCTGGATTAACAATGGGATACTACTTGAAGCAGGAAGGATATAGTTTCTTATTACTTGAGGCGGGAAACCGAATTGGCGATTCTTGGAGAGACCGCTATGATTCTTTGCAGCTCTTCACACCAAGGGAATATAGTAGTTTACCAGGTATGATATTAAAAGGAGAAGGGAGTGGATTTCCATGTAAAGATGAAATTGCAATTTATTTAGAAGAATATGCAAGGTATTTTCAATTGCCGGTACAATTACAGACTCAAGTTTTAAAAATAAGAAAAGAGAAAGAAATATTTGAATTACACACTCCTACAGAAATTTTACAATCGAAAAAAGTTATTATCGCATCAGGTGGTTTTCAGCAACCATTCATCCCCTCATTTTCACAACATCTTTCATCACATATTTTTCAAATACATTCATCACAATATAAATCACCATTACAAATTCCAAAGGGAAAAGTACTTGTAGTAGGTGGTGGGAATTCAGGCATGCAAATAGCAGTAGAACTTGCAAAAACTCATGAAGTTACAATGGCTATAAGTCATCCGTTAACCTTTTTACCGTTATATCTTTTTAGAAAAAGCATTTTTAATTGGTTAGAAAAAATGGGTTTATTGTATGCCGAAATACATACAAAGAGAGGAAGGTGGTTTCAGAAGCGAAAGGATCCCATTTTTGGTTTTGAAGGTAAGGAACTTATTCGTAGTGGAGCAATAAAACTACAGGGAAAAGTGGTAAGTGCATCAGGAAATAATATTATGTTTCAGAATGGTGGCACGTATAGTGCACAAAGTATTATATGGTCCACTGGTTTTGTTCAAGATTATAAATGGATTGAAATAGAAAAGGCAGTGAATATGAATGGATTGCCTAATCATACAAAGGGAATGAGTCCAGTAAGAGGATTGTATTATATTGGACTGCCGTGGCAATCTCAAAGGGGTTCTGCGCTTATTTGTGGTGTAGGAAAGGATGCGGTGTATTTGCTTTCTGAAATCAAAAAATAGATCAGTAGCAACAGCTACTGATCATCCATATGTACATGAATTAGGAGAGGTCAAACATTTCAAACGTTTATTAGCTTTAGTATAATAGATTTTCATGAAATAAAAAACTGAAAATTATAATTTTTTGTTGAGAAAGTTTTTTGTATCGAAATATATAAAAAAACGGGGATTTCTATTGAAAGAAAATATGATATTTATATTTTAGTAAATTATGATATAGTCTATATAAGATTCTTTTCCTTAAATTAGGTTTTTTGTATAGTAATTACATTCGTAGTTGGAAAGGGGAAAAAATTGTGAAGTTTGATGATCAACGTCTACTAGGAATACGATTAGGTTCTGTACTCATAACAGAAGAAAATCAATATTTAGTAATTAAGAAGAAAGATCATTATGCACTATTAAACATACATAATTTAGAATGCACACATGTCGAAGTGCAGTTAGAGCATATTGAAGAACTGCTGCATGAAGATTTCCAAGAAAGTATAACTGAAATTATCGCACCAGAACATATTAAAATTGTGGTGAAAAATGTTATATAAAGAAAGAAGCTGGGAGAATCAGCTTCTTTCTTTGTTTTACTTCGTTAATTATAAGGATAACATTTTTAAAATCTCACCAATAATCCCATCCTTTTGATGAACACCTAAATCCGAGTTCGTTATAATAACAGCGCCATTACCTCGGTATGGATTACATACCATCATACATTGAAATCCAACACCCCAGCCAAGTGAATGAATTTGTAAGTCTTCATTAGAATACTCTAGAAAAACACCTAACCCAGTCCATTTGGTGCATCCTTGAGGAGAAATCATATCTTGTACTGTTTTTTGAGAAAGTTCCAGTTTGCTATTTCCCTGTAAGGACTGAATGATTTCAATAATTAAAGTTGATAAGTCAGTTGGTGTTGTCCAAATGCCTGAAGCAGCTGCGAATGGATAAAATGGATACTTCTCATTTGTAACGGTGCCATCTTTATTATGTCCACAAGCAAATGTATCTAATTTATTTATATCTTCAGTAGGGAATACCGTACTATTCTTCAGTTGAAGTGGTTGAAAGATATATTCTTCAAGTAAAAGGTTGAATCGTTTTCCAGTTATATTTTCAAGTAGTAGTTCGATAATACAAAAATTTGCGTCAGAGTAGTGGAATTGGCTTTCTGGTGCATAAGTTACTTCTATAGGTACTGGGCAATATAATGTTTTACCAGCAAGGAGCTTAGGGATTTTAGGTATTCCTTGCACTAGCTTATAATGTTCAAAACTATTGGGAGGATCAATGATTCCAGATTGGTGACTTAATAAGTTTCGCAGCGTGACTTTTTTCTGTGAAGTAAATAGATTGGTAGGGATGTTCCAAGATGTGAGTTTATCATTTACGTCTTCATCTAAATATACGATTCCTTGATCTGATAACGTTAGTACAAGCATTGAAGTGATGAATTTGCTAATAGAACAAGAATTGAATATGGAATCCGTAGTGACAGTTCTAGTTGTTCCAGATTCAAGTGTTCCGAAAGCAGTAGCTTCATCAAGTTTACCGTCACGTATAACGGCAAAGCTTAACCCTGCAACAGAATATTGGTTCATTTTCTCATATATATTGTTACTTTTTAAGTTCATAGTGACTCCTTTCTTTTAAAAACAGAATATTAACTTTATTATACAGTAGTAAATAGAGAGAAAAGGAAAACACTTCATCTTTTATCGATGAAGTGTTTTCTTAGTTTAAGTTAATTCGAAGTAAATGCTTTAAAAAATTTATCTCTGTACATGTACATAAGCCATGAGGCTGTTATAAAGGAAATAAAGATTTGTTTGTTTTTAATTGGTGCATTGAAAACAAGCCAACCAACTATATCAAATAACAAATGTAGTGCAATTGAAAGAACTACAAATTGTAGTAACGTCTTAAAAAATCTCTTCATAAAGTGTCCCCTAAAATAAAAGGTTTTATCCCGCATTAACGGGCAGTAAAACTCCCACCTCAAAATTCGACTGGGGCAAAGAAGTTAGGTGGGAGTCGGGCTGCCCGTAAACACCCGATTGGTGAAGACTAATAATCTGTGGGGGACGAACAAAACCCCCACTGATTAAAGTTTCACTTTATCAACAATGTTGTATATTACTATTATACATTAAATGTGTCCTGTGGTAAAATTTACATAAATCACTTAAATAAAACAATGCTAGTGAGGAGGAACAGTCTTGGAATTTTGGATTGTCATACCGATAGCGGCCTTTGGATTTATGTATCTCGCTGAAAAATTAAATAAAATCGAAAAGAAAACAGATACGCGTTTAAAGAGGATGGAAGATAGATTACAATTAATTTCGAAAGAAATGGGAATTGTAGATAGAGAACCTGAAATTAATAAAGAATTACGCCAGCTTGTGGAAGAAGGAAAAACAGTTACAGCAATTAAGAGAGTAAGAGAGGCTTTTGGATTTTCATTGTTAGAAGCGAAGCAATATGTTGATAAGTTATAAAAAAGATCATCCAATTGGATGGTCTTTTTTTACTGAACCATACGTGTATTTACATAAGCAGCGATTATAACGTGGCCAATAATAATGATGGGAAATATAATTTTAACATTAGGAGTAATGAAGACACTGCCAATTGTGGCAATAACACCAGCAATTAAATTATAAAGACCAACTATTTTTGATAACTTCACTTTGTCAGGTACACGGCGTTCATTGAATCCTGATAAGAGCCAAGTGTATTGTTTTACTCCGATGAAATAAGCTAGTGCAAATGAAATGATGGTTAGTATGAATAATGATGGCGAAGCGAAGAGAGTCATTGAGAACACCTCCGTTAAAGGGCTATAAATAAATTATAGTATGAATGTTATAATTTAACAAAATACATTTTTGATTTTAAGTTTATTAAAAATGAGATATTTACGATGAAGGGAGATTACATATGAATATTTCGGAATTCCAGCAATATGTATCGAGTTTCAGTAAAGAAAAAGGATTTCAAGATACAACAATTGAAGAGCGTACGATGTATGCGATGGCGGAATTAGGTGAATTAGCGGAAGTTATATTAAAGCGTGATAAAATACAAGATTCGAAAAGAGAGATTGGTTTAGAAATGTTTGATGTAATTTGGAATGTATGTGATTTAGCAAACAAGTTAGAAATTGATTTAGAGAAGGCGTTTGAAGAAAAAATGATGATTAATAAAAAACGTGAATGGTAAAAGGAAGGTTAAAAAGCGCACAAAATTTTGTGCGCTTTTTATTAATGGTATGAAAAATATGTAAAAAAAGATGGAACAAACATTTGAGATGAATTGTCTAATATAGGAAATAACTATTTAGTTTGAAAGAAGGGGTGGAGAAAATGAAAAAGAATATATTATTAAAAGTAGGGGTATGTGTTAGTTTACTAGGAACAATTCAATTTGTTAGCACAATTTCTTCTGTGAAAGCGGAACAAAAGCTAGAGCAAAAAGTAATAAAGAATGAGACAGGAACTATTTCAATTTCTCAGTTAAACAAAAATGTATGGGTTCATACTGAGTTAGGTTATTTTAATGGAGTAGCAGTTCCTTCGAACGGTCTAGTTCTTAACACTTCTAAAGGGTTAGTGCTTGTCGATTCTTCTTGGGATGATAAGTTAACGAAGGAACTAATAGAGATGGTAGAAAAGAAATTTCAGAAGCGCGTAACGGATGTCATTATTACACATGCGCATGCTGATCGAATTGGCGGGATAAAAACGTTGAAAGAAAGAGGCATTAAAGCGCATAGTACAGCATTAACTGCGGAACTAGCAAAGAAAAATGGATATGAAGAGCCACTTGGAGACTTACAAACAATTACGAATATGAAGTTTGGAAATATAAAAGTAGAAACGTTCTATCCAGGGAAAGGGCATACAGAAGATAATATTGTCGTATGGTTACCGCAATACAACATTTTAGCTGGAGGCTGTTTAGTGAAATCTGCGGAAGCTAAAGATTTAGGGAATGTTGCTGATGCATATGTAAATGAATGGTCGATATCGATTGAGAATGTATTGAACCGATATGGAAATACGAATTCAGTAGTACCTGGTCATGGTGATATAGGTGATAAAGGATTGCTTTTACATACACTGAATTTGTTGAAATAAGAAACAAGAAATAAAGTAATAATGAAGCGAATTGTAGATTTAAGAAATTTTTGGAATACAAAAGAGAGGAGAAAACTATTTCCTCCTCTTTTTCTTTTAACTATATTGAAATGCCGAAGCTATTGATTACGCCTAAATATGTTACTGAGATTTTAATTCTAAATATACAAATACCAGTACCGTCATAATTGCTATAACAACGTAAGTAACATCAAGCATTATAAGTGTCTTTAAAGTTTCAGTCATCCTAATTCACCCCTGGTATGAAAATATAACATAATCTCTTATCAATCAGTTAAGAGATTATAAAGATAACAATGTACATGAAATTTCTTAAGTAGTTTCTATATAAATATATCATATAAATAATGTAAAAAATGTTAAGATGGTGTAAATGTATTGTAAATAAAGAGGTTTCCTATAAAATCTTTAATCAAAAAATTGATAGTTCTTCAAAATGAAAAAACGCTATTCTTTCTGTTGAATGATAGAATAGCGTTTTTGTATGCTTATTAGTTGCTAATAGTTCTCTAAATCAATTATCTAGCTATTTGAAAGCATCAACAAAGTTGTCCATTTTTCTGTATGTTTTTTGATGTCAATAAAAATATTATGTCAACAATATGAACTGTCACAAATTTATATATATTATTGTGATTGATATCACATCCCTTTTTCTCAATGGGTATTATGCTTAATTTGTAACGAATGATTGGGAGAGGGTGGGATGATATGTTTTGTTATCAATGTGAACAAACGCCAACAGGCGGATGTAAAGTGATGGGTGTTTGTGGTAAGAATGAAACAATTGCAAGTTTACAAGATACGATTGTGTTCGGATTAAAAGGAATAGCGGCTTATCGTACGCATGCTGCGCAGCTAGGGTATACAGATGCATTTGTAGATGCTACAACTCAAGAAGCGCTATATATGACATTAACAAATTCTAACTTTAATGAACAAGAACATATTGATATGGCTATGAAAGTAGGGAAATCGGCTTTACGAGTAATGGAGTTATTAGATGAGGCACATACGAATCACTTTGGTGTTCCGGAGCCTGTTCAAATTACGCAGAACCATGTAGAAGGTAAGGCAATTGTAGTTACTGGTCATAATTTATTTGCATTAGAAGAGTTATTAAAGCAAACAGAAGGAAAAGAAATTAATATTTATACGCATTCTGAAATGCTACCAGCACACGGATATCCACAACTGAAAAAATATAAACATTTAAAAGGAAACATCGGTAAGGCATGGTATGATCAACGACGCCTTTTCGAAAAATTTACAGGTGCCATATTAGCTACAACGAACTGTGTTATGCCAATTAAAGGATCATACTCTGATCGATTCTTTTCATATGATATTGCAGGTTTAGAGGGTGTACAAAAAATTGAAAATGATGATTTTGCACCATTGATTCAAAAAGCGCTTGAACTTCCAGAAGTACATATGGAGTCGGATGAGCAGTTAGTAACAGGGTTTCATCATAATACAGTATTATCATTAGCTCCGGAAATTATTAATGCAGTAAAAGAAGGAAAGATTAAGCGTTTCTTTGTCATCGCAGGTTGTGATGCTCCGGGAAAAGGCGGAGAATATTATCGTGAATTAGCAACGTCGCTTCCGCCAGAAACGGTTATTTTAACAACTTCTTGCGGGAAATTCCGCTTTAATGATGTGAGTTATGGTGTTGTACCTGGTACGGAGATTCCGCGTTACATTGATTTAGGACAATGCAATAATTCAATTTCTACAGTGAAAATAGCGGCCGCTTTAGCAGATGCTTTCCAATGTGAAGTGAATGAATTGCCAGTAAGTATTGTCTTATCATGGTTTGAACAAAAAGCGGTTGCTATTTTACTTGGGCTATTTAGCCTTGGTATTCAAGATATTCGCATTGGTCCAAAGGCACCTGAATTTATTTCACCTGGTGTGCTTGATGTATTACAAGAGACATTCGGTTTAAAACTAATTACAACCGCAGCAGAAGATATGAATATGATGTTATCGTAACAAAAAGGATGTCCTATATGTAGAGTTGACTTTATAAAGAGTTTGTATGTATTCGCAAGCTCATGTATTAGATGCACAGGTGCATTAGTAGAAGAACAAAAGAATGATCCGTCTTTTTAATAAGGAGAGCTATCTACATTCATTAACTTCGGAATATTATAACGCCCAAAATAAAAATGCGGAATTTTTGTTTTGGGTATTTCCTTTTCTTAGCTGGATAGGTATGTGGTGAGATTTCTTAAGAAGAAAATAGGCAGTATCCAATAGATAATAGCGGATTTAAGAAAAAATTTAAAAATCGAGTTGACATTCCATCTACATAGTCATACAATGTAGTGGTAATGAGTAATACTGAATAGCGTAGTTTTTAAAAATATATTCAGTATCCAATAGGCAAAAGCGGATTTAAGAAAAAATTTAAAAATCGAGTTGACATTCCATCTACTTAGTCATACAATGTAGTTGTAATAAGTAATACTGAATAGTGAGGTTTCTCAAAAGCTATTCAGTAAAAATTAGCCTTAGTACTCTGTGATACTGAATATAAGTCAGACAGAATAGGGGGTAAAGGAGGATCAGAATATGGAAAATTTAACTGAAATGTTGAAAGGTTCGCTGGAAGGATGTGTTCTGGAAATCATTAGCCGCCGTGAAACTTATGGCTATGAGATTACCCGCCACCTTAATGAGCTTGGGTTTACTGAAGTCGTGGAAGGAACGGTCTATACCATCCTTGTGCGATTAGAGAAGAAAAAACTTGTGAATATTGAAAAGAAACCGTCAGACATGGGGCCGCCTCGCAAGTTTTATTCACTAAATGAGGATGGCCGTCAGGAGCTTGAATCATTTTGGAGAAAATGGGATTTTGTATCATCAAAAATTAACGTCTTGAAGTCAAACTAGCCTCATAAGATTAAATATTCGGCCGATATTTTGGGAGTTTCTTGTTCTGCTTTATAAAAAAGGAGGAAAAATAATATGTTGGAAATGTTCAAAAAATTAATTGGTGATAAAAAAGAGTACAAAATGATGATGGCACGTGTTGGAGCTCTGCCAGAGGACTATCAGTTTGTGTTTAAGAAAATTCAAAACTACATGTGGAATTTCTCAGCTGGTAACGGGATGGATATGCTACACATACAGTATGAACTAATCGATTTGTTTGAAGCCGGTGCGGCGGAAGGCAGACAAGTGCTAGAAATCACTGGGGAGGACGTGGCATCCTTTGCTGACGAACTAGTGGCAAACGCTAAAACTTATGTTTCCAAGTATCGTGAAGATTTGAATGAAAGTATCATGAAGCAATTGAGAAAAAAATAAATGCAACAGGTAATACCGACTGATTAGCTGGTTACAAATGTGAATTGACGCCATTGCTATTCAGTTATATTTTTAAATCAGTACTAAGTAATACAGATTATCAGTAATACTAAATAGAGGGTGTAGGCAGTCTATCTTTACAAAACATTTTTTAAGGAGGAAAAAAGCATGACCAATACAGCGATTTCTGTAAAAGGATTAAAAAAATCCTTTAAAGATAAGGAAGTGTTAAAAGGGGTAGATTTTGAAGTGCAGCGTGGCTCCATTTTCGCACTGCTGGGCTCAAATGGAGCGGGCAAGACGACGATAGTCAATATCCTCTCGACGCTGATGAAGCAAGATGGCGGCGAAGTAGGTATTTGTGGTTTTGACGTTCAGCGTCAACCGGATCATGTTCGTCAAAGTATCAGTCTGACAGGGCAGTTTGCAGCTTTAGACGGAATGCTCACGGGGAGAGAAAACTTGATAATGATTGCCAATTTGCGTGGAGTTTCTAGTCCTGCTCAAGTCGCTGATAATTTGCTTGCAAGATTTAGCCTGACTGATGCAGCCAACCAGAGGGCAGACCAGTATTCAGGTGGGATGAAGCGCCGGCTTGACATCGCGATGAGTTTGATTGGGGCGCCAGCAGTCATTTTTCTCGATGAACCGACGACAGGGCTTGACCCTGAAGCGCGGATTGAAGTGTGGGATACCGTCAAGGAACTTGCCGGCGGCGGCACAACCATCTTGCTCACGACCCAGTACCTCGAGGAAGCCGAACAACTGGCGGACCGTATCGCTATCTTGCATGGCGGAAAAATTATTACGACTGGTACTCTTACAGAACTTAAAGAGATGTTCCCGCCAACAAAAGTGGAGTATATCGAGAAGCAGCCGACATTGGAAGAAATTTTCCTTGCGATCATTGGCAAAAAGGAGGAGATGTAAATGAAGAGCAAAACAGGGGTATTATTAGGGCGTTTAATGCGCAACATTATGCGCAGTCCGGATACAATTATTACGGTAGCGATTACGCCGATTATGATGATGCTGTTGTTTGTCTACGTATTTGGCGGCGCCATAAAGACAGGAACGGATAACTACGTCAATTATTTATTGCCGGGAATCTTGCTGATGGCTATCGCATCCGGTGTCGCTTACACTTCCGTACGGTTGTTTACGGATGTAAAGAGCGGGCTGATGGCACGTTTCATTACTATGCCTATCAAGCGTTCGTCGGTATTATGGGCTCACGTATTAACATCACTTGTTGCTAATGTGCTTACTATCGTGGTGGTTATCCTTGTTGCGCTCTTAATGGGCTTCCGTTCCAGTGCTAATATTCTGGATTGGCTCGCGGTAGCTGGAATACTCGGGATGTTTACGCTGGCGCTGACATGGTTGGCTATCATTCCTGGGTTGACAGCGAAGTCTATGGAAGGGGCGACAGCCTACTCGTACCCACTAATTTTTCTGCCCTTTATTAGTTCGGCCTTTGTTCCTACCGAAACTATGCCAAAAATTGTTCGTGCGTTCGCTGAAAACCAGCCTGTGACTTCAATCGTGAATGCGATTCGTGCCCTCTTATATGAAGGGAATGTTGGCAACGATATTTGGATTGCACTTGCTTGGTGTGTGGGCATTATGGTTATCGCTTACTTCTTCGCCGGCAAAGCATTTAAACGTCAGTTAGGGTAACACCACCAGTTCGGTGCACAATGGCAACTAAATCTTCTGGAATAATATATATATGGGAAAATGGATTTAAATCACATTAATCTTAGTTATTGCTATAATTGTTAGTATTCTTACTGGTTATGCAGTTGGTACGTAAGTAGGCTCAGACGTTGAGAAAAAGCAGACTGAGAGAGTTAAAAGGGAAGAGATAATATTTTGACCTCAATTCTAATTGCCATATAATAAATGCAATTTTTATACATGAAAAGCCCACCTATTTCCGTAGGTGGGCTATATCTTTACTACACAATTCGAAAGGATACTCTCTTTTTCTGAATATGTAATTATCCATATTTAGAAAAAACTACACTTAATAAATATTACATATAGTAAATGGAAACTTATGGTGTAATTCTTTTAACAGGCTTAACATGATAACCATTATATAAGGTGCGTAGGCTCCTTTTAAAAAGTTCTTCTTTTCTGAAAAATGAATATTGATTCGTTATATGTAATAAAAATTCATGATAATAATTTTATGTTTTCTAAATTTATTCCTTTACATCAATGTGTATTATTTATTACAACAGCTTTCATGTCAAAGATAAGATGTGAAAGCAAAGGGAAATATAAGTATCTTTATAACGAGTTCCTAATATAATCAATGTGTTAACGAAAGGAACTCTGTATTATGTTTGCTTTTCTATTAACTAATACAGCTTCAAAAAATAGACACAATTGTTACATACCAATTGTAATTTATTATCTATTCATAATTCTGTTTATTCTGTCTTTCTAAAAATAAAAAAATATTAGACTCGCAAATATAAACGTTATAATGAGGGCGTCGAGAGGTAACCGATTACCTACGAAGAAAATATCAAACATTTTAAAATTGGACAGACTGAAACGATTAATTACAGAAAGGTGTGTGACCAGAAGGGGAATTTCTTCAAAATAGTTTAGTAGCAGCGGACATCGTATTAGCTGGTGTAAACAATATCATCAATGGAAGTATAGGGTTGGAGGATAAATGCCTCGCACATTAAGAGAGACAGCTTTAGGTGGAATCGTTTACAATATGGCGCATCTAGTAAGCGGTTCATTTTTTAAGAATGGTCTATATTCTTAAGCCTAAAAAGAGACGTAAGAATAGGATACAAGGGGGATTTATTATATGAATGGGAATACTGCAAAAAAAATAGAATTTCAAGCTGAAAATAATGCAGTGAAAAATGAGAACTATCTAGATCCTAAAAAGTGGCATAAACAAGATACTACTTGGGCATTGAGCCTTTTTGGAACAGCAATTGGAGCAGGAGTACTCTTTTTACCTATTAATGCAGGTTCAGGTGGTTTATTATCATTACTGTTAATTACGATACTTGCATTTCCTGTTATGTATTACTCACATAGGGCGCTTGCTAAAATGATATACGCTTCTAATTCTGCTGATCAGGGGATTACAGGTACAATTAGAGAGTATTTCGGAAATAAGGCAAGTATCATTTTTAACATAGTATATTTCGGCTCAATTTATACAATCGTACTGATGTATTCGGTTGCGCTTACAAATACTGCAAGTAGTTTTATCGTGCATCAATTGCACATGCCGGAGCCTCCAAGGGCCATTTTATCGCTTGTATTAGTGCTTGGTCTTATCGCTATACTAAATTTTGGTCAAGATATTACTGTAAAGATCATGAGTATGCTAGTGTATCCTTTCATAGCTTCTTTACTTTTTATCGCAATATCTTTGATCCCGCAGTGGAATACGTCAATGCTTAGTTTTTCAAGTGTTTCTACTGCTTCAACAGGAACAGGATATTTTGGAACGATATTGATGATACTACCAATCATTGTATTCTCATTTAATCATTCACCTATGATTTCATCATTCGTTGTGAAACAGAGGGCTACGTATGGAATAGAAGCTACTGATGCCAAATGTGCACAAATACAAAAGGTTTGTTATATCATGACATTCGTGGTTGTTATGTTCTTCGTCTGGAGCAGTACATTGAGTTTGACTCCAGAGGATCTTAAAATGGCAAAAGAGCAGAACTTATCGATCCTTTCATATCTTGCTAATGAGCTTAATTCGCCTGTAATCACTATTGCAGCTCCTATCATTGCTTTTGTGGCTATTACAAAGTCTTTCCTTGGCCATTATATAGGGGCATATGAGGTAATGCGTGACGTAATTATCAAGTTTGGAAAAACACGCGGAAAAGCTATCGAAGAAAAAACAGTTAAGACAATGATTCTTTCTTTTGTCGTATTAACATGCTGGTATGTTGCTTATGCAAATCCAAGTATTCTTGGAATCATTGATTCCCTTAGCGGTCCGTTAGTTGCTGCTATCTTATGTCTATTACCAATGTATGCGATTCGTAAAGTACCAGTACTAGCTAAATACAGAGGGAAAATGAGCAATGTGTTTGTCATTGTTGTAGGTATACTTACTGTCCTAGCAAGTATTAAGTCATTATTCTAATTCGTTATTGTTAGTTCAAGTGCTAAAATAGTGGGATATGAATAAAGAATGAAAGAGATTATGGATAAGATAAATCCACATTCGAATTTTAAACAAGTAATTTAATGAGGGTTAAACTCTAATATAAAAAGACATGAACAAAGATTAGTTCATGTCTTTTTTGTGTTGGCGTTATTACTAGAAGAGCGTTTAAAGTAGCGGTAGTAAATAAAATGTTTTTACTAGGTATTTGAATAGAAGTAACTGGCATCTAGTCAAACTCAATATTATTTTGGGTTTAACTGGTCACTGCTTATGGGCAGTATAAACATAATCTCTCTTTTAAACCTTCTAACACTTCTTCAGGCACTTCCTTGATTTTGATATCTTTACCTAGGAAAAGTAGCCAATTTGTTATTTCTGTTAATTCATCGAGATTGTTAACATTGATAAAAGTCTTTAGAATGGCTGTGGATTGGTAAGGATTAGTATAGGAAATAGAAATTTTTATAGGATGGTATTTTTTGAACTGGGCAATCGCTTTTGGACCAAGTTCAAGTACAAGGTTGATTGCCTCGTCCTTCTTACTTAGTTTTTCTAAAATTTTTTTCTTACTTAATCTCTTTTTCGTCGTATAGGGTTCGACATTGATGAGATGATCGACAGGGAGCATCTTCTTTTTTTCTTCTTTTATGTCAAAGGCTTCAATTATCCAATGGCTTTTTTCTTGATAAAGGTGTAGTAGATAAATTGGATAAGACTTGATTTCTTCCTCTTCTTTTACGGTAATCAATAAATGACTATCCAAAAGAAGGATTTGGATGAGTTTTTCTAACATAGGATGGGGGAGGTCAGAAAGCTCAAGTAGGTCAGGATTATGAGGGTTAGTTCCTTCAAAAAGCAAGATTTGATTTAAAAGAACAAGGTCATCCTGCTGGATTTCTGAGATGAGTCCTAGTAATTTTTCGGCTAAAGACTGACGACTCTTTAGATAGGGAAGTTGTTGATTTCTTGTGGCCATAAAGGCAATAAAAAGAGCTTTGACCTCATTATCAGTAAAGCGAACAACGGGCAGGATAGAGTTATGCATGACAAAATATCCTCCATCCCTGCCAACTTCAGCGACGAGCGGCATCCCCATGGCTTCAATTTCTCTAATGTCTCTAATAGCTGTCGATCGTGAGATGTTAAATTCTCGTATGATTTCAGAAATTGTAAAGTGGGAGCGGTTGTTAATGTACCGCATGATCGTATTAATCCGTTCAACTTTTTTCATGTTGGTCTCCTAAACAGTATCATTTTTTGACATGATTTAAAGATATTATAAACTCATCAAGTGAAAAGATAAATCGTTTGATTAATTTAAAAGTGAGGAAGGTTTTAAATATGAAAAATTATACAATAGAAGAAAAAGATAGCTTTATCGTGTTAGGTATTGGAACTGAACTTAAGAGTCACTATACAGACTTTGCGGGCATAAACAAAGAAAAGGCAGACTTTTGGCTGGCCGTCGAACAAGATGGAAGGTTGGACACTTTAAAAGCTTTAGCTACAAATGATTACATTTTTTCTGTGAGTGAAGCGGTGAATAACAAGATGATGTATTACGCTGGTGTCATGACAGAGGCAACGATACAAGAAGAATCTAGAGTTATCCAGTTTCCGAGGGGAGAATACCTAGTAGTTAAAGGGGAAGGCAATACAGCTGAGGAGCTAAGTAATAAGCTTACTGGTATTGCATTTGGTCAAGCATTAGCAGAAGTAAAAGATTTTTCCTATGTTGGTGGGCCAAATACAACAGTTGAGATGGGGCAGCGAAACGGCTTAGTATTTGGTGAAATATGGATTCCAGTTGTTAGGAAGTAAAGTGTTAAAAGGAGAGATGGAATTGTCCAATATAGTTGATTTTAAAAACGTAACTACAGCTGGCATGGAGTCTTCACCTGTAGCAGAAGCACTTGCTGGTTTACGTGCCCATGAAGCACGTTACTTTATGAATAAATACAAGCATGAATTTACGGTTGTACCAGCTAGTGAAAGCGAGAAGACTCTTGATTATGTGAACCGCATTTTGAAAGAAGAACGTGATATTGAGTTTGCGGCAAAACCTTTAGAAACATCGTGTTTTCAAGTGGAAAATATTAAATTTGCCTATGTCTTCTATGAGGATGGTCTTGCAGTCAACGTCATGTATACGTTGGATAACCCAAAGAAGCGGGCCGTTGGATTTAAGCTTTCTGAGGGAATGGAGATACCAACGGAGTTAGTAGAGAAGTTTAAGTTTGCTAGACAGAAGTCTAAACTTGCTGGAACAATTCGAGGTTCGTTTTTTGTAATAAAAGGAGAATATAGTGTAAGTTGAAGAATCATTCATTTGTTATATTGAGTTATTTTTTAAAAGGCGCGATTAAGGCTAACAATCTTAAATTGTTAGCCTTTTTTTACATAAGTATAATATTCATAGTCTGCTACACACTACGTTCAGATAAAATAGAACGAAAGGAAATTACTGTAGGGTGGTGGTGGCGTGAGCAAAAAAAGGCTATTTGAGTTATTCTTAGTAACTTTTGCTTTACTATTCCTTCATGTAAGCACATTTACTAATGAAAAATTGAATGATAAATTTGGTAACTTTACCTTCTTTGTTGTATTTCTCATGTTTTATATCAACGTTGCATTTATAGAACGGTATTTTGATGATATACAAAAGTGGATTCGAAATATCACATTTCTTCTTGCCTTGTTAGTAGTAACTTTAATATCACTATGGATAGGTTACTTTTAAAGCCTTATGATTAAGGAAATTTTGTTTTGTTATCTTTCCTTAACAACAAACAAGACGCCAACCAGATCATGGTAGCGCCTACTATAATATAATCTCTTTTCTAGATATGCCTTTATCAAGCATCAAAAAACTTAATACCACTTAGTACAAAAGCATCAGAACTTGGGCTATAACCAACTAACTTTCTTGTTCCTTCAATATCAATTCGTTTAAACCTGTTGTTAGATACACCATGTAAAATTGAAAATGGAGGTAAGTTCTTTGCCGTCATCGACTTTAAGAGAAGGTCCATAAAATCTTCTGGGCTTAAGTATGCACTCATATCTCTAGCTGTTAGTGGTTTACCATATGGATTATAATCATCATATGCACCTATACGAATAGCAAGACTTTGTAACCCTTCTTCATAAGCAAAATAAGAAGCAACAGCCTCTGCAAAACACTTACTTACCCCGTACATATTTTTGGGCCTCGTGGGTGAATAAGCATGTGGTTGATAATCCAAAGGATAGCCTTCAATTGTTTGAGCACTGGAAGCAACTATCACTTTGGATACATTATTATCACTAGCAGCTCTAAAAATATTATAGGTTCCCTTTATATGATTTTCTAATAAGGAGCCATAAAAATCAGCATTTGGTGAAGGATTACCTGCCAAGTGTATAACTATATCTATACCTTTCGTAAATTCTTGACAAGCAGCTAAATCAGAAACATCTAAATATATGATTTCATGATTTGTATCTTTAAAAGTTTCTAAAGCAGATAAGTTAATATCTGCTAGCCGTAACTGGTAATTCCCTTGCTTATCTAGGAATCTTGTAACATCTTGGCCAATCTTACCTGCAGCACCTGTAACTAAAATTTTTTGCATTTCACTTCATCCTTCCATAAAAAATACATCCCTTGTCAAGGGTCATATAATAGAGCATGCACTTATTGTATGTTGGTAATGGCATTAAATAAAACGAAGAAATATAATGGAGACATGAATAAAATTCATGAGGAGGACCATAGTGACTTTAACAAAATATGAAATATTTAACAAAGTGGCAGAACTCAATAGTTTTACAAAAGCTGCAGAAGTGTTAGGTTTCACCCAATCTGCTGTAAGTCATGCAATTAGCAGTTTGGAAAAAGAGTTTTCCTTTCCTTTATTTATTCGTAATCACTCTACTTTAACATTAACCAAAAATGCAGAGGAGCTTTTAATTACCGTTCGGAAAATTTTATACTATAACAACATGCTGAAGCAGGAAGTAGCCGCTATCAATGGGTTCCAAAAAGGAACAGTAAGAGTGGGGGTTTTTTCGAGTATTTCTAAAAACTGGATTCCTGGTATTCTTAAAAAAATGGAGGGAAAGTTTCCAAATATTGAAATCGAATTACTGGAAGGAAACTATGCTGAAGTTGAGAATTGGTTACAAAACGGGAGATTAGATTGTGGATTTATTAATAATGATACTTACTTTGAATCCTTTGAAAAATCCTTTGAAATCGTACAATTGAAGAGGGATCGACTTTTATGTGTTGTATCTAACCAATCCCCATTATGTAAGGAAAACCAAGTATCAATGCAACAAATAGAAAATGTACCTTTTATTATGCCAACATATCAGTGTTATGATGATATTCAAAAAATATTTAGGGAGAATAAAGTTAGCCCCAATATTCGATTCGAAAATATGAATGAATACTCAGTGATCTCCATGGTGGAGAATAATCTAGGAATTAGTATATTGCCAGAAATGATTATACCGACATCAAAAATTTCTTTTGCAGCAATTCCACTTGAAAGTGATAGCTATCGAACTATTGGATTAGCTATAAGAAAACCAACCTCACTCGCGACTAAGAAATTTTCTGAGATTACTAAAAGGTGGGTATCATTTGAATCAATTTAATTTTGCCAAAATCTGAGTTATTTAAACTGATATGGTTCTTCTTGAACGGAGCAGATTAATTCAATAAGCAATGAGAAAAAGTTATATATTATGTGTCGATGTAGAACTATAATATACAAAAATCAGGAGGTGATTATATAGTAATATATAAATTGTACGACAGAACACCCTAATAACTTTGACTAATTACTAAACCTATATGAATCTTTATGATGGAATTCACTTAAATTAACAAGTAATGATTTGGAACGAATGTGCAATCAAAGTTGATACGCCATACACATTTGATGAAAAATAATTAGTGGGTATGGGACGTGTTATTTCAGATGGTGTAATTACTGGAGTAGTTTGGGGAATATGCGTTCTATCAATCTATCTGTCCGAAGGAATCGCCGCCATGTACAAATCGCGCTGGGCAATTGAATCATTTTTCCGCTGGATTTAGCTGAATTTGAACGTTCCCGTATTGTTTGGCACAATATCCAATGCGTTGTTCAATCAGTTATTCACAGCTATAATTGCCTATGCTTTGCTGAAATTTCTTCGTGCACAAGGCCAAAAGACAAAATAAACGCTTGTCATTTGCAGGTTTCACACGCCTGTTTCTTTGTGAAGCCTTGTCAATTGAGTGGCAAATTAGTTTGAAAGAAACACTTGAATTCTACAGGTCGATAAATCAAGAAACTGTATTACTTTGGTTAATCAACATACGTGTTAATCTATAGTATAATGATTGCTTGAAATAATGCGGTGGAAAACAGGGAAAAGAGGGAACCGATGCCTACTATACTAGTTGCTGACGACGATGCGAACATTCGCGAACTCGTCTGTTTATTTCTACGCAACGACGGATTCGCAACAGCTGAAGCAGCGGACGGCAAGGAAGCACTGGCCGTCTACATCTCAACGAATGTCGATCTTGTCGTACTTGACATTATGATGCCGATTATGGATGGTTGGACGTTAAGCAAGGAGCTCCGAAGAGCCAATCCTGATCTACCTTTACTTATGCTGACTGCGAGAGGAGAAACATGGGAGAAAGTGAAAGGTTTCGAACTTGGGACGGACGATTATTTAACCAAACCATTCGATCCGTTAGAGTTGACGGTTCGTGTTAGGGCACTACTCAAACGATACAAGATTGGCTCCACGCAGACGATCCATTTAGGGAACGTCATCCTTGATCGACAGACCTATAAAGTGATGAAAGGGACGGAGTCGCTTACGTTGCCGCTAAAGGAGTTCGAATTGCTGTATAAGCTCGCTGGAACACCCGGACAAGTCTATACGCGCGTGCAGTTGATCGATCAGATTTGGGGTATCGATTACGCCGGAGATGATCGAACGGTAGACGTACATATTAAACGGCTGCGTGAACGGTTCGCGACAACACCCGATTTTCGGATCGAAACGGTGCGCGGGCTTGGGTATCGGCTTGAGGTTTATGAATGATCAGATCCTTATATATACGTGTTGTCCTGACATTTTTAGTCTCCATCATCGGGGGCACGATCATTTCTTTTTTGGTGTCAACTTGGATATTCGAAGATAAATTGAACGAAAATGCTCAAATCAACTTACGTAACTTTGGCCAAGACATCGTCCGGATTTACAAGACCTTTCCGTTACGTGAAGCGGACTTGTTCGTAAGTGAAATGAAGCAGCTCGATTCTTATTATATTCGAATCTACGAAGCAACGGGTCAGTTCAAGTCTTACGGTAAACTTCACGGACACAAACCTGCGCCTGTGACGATGGAGCAACTAAAGAAAGTATTAGATGGAGGTGTTGTTCAGGACACTCCTAATGGTATTGCCACGGTCCTCTTAGGGTTGCCGTTGAAAACGGAAATGGGAACGAAAGCGATATTTTTGGAAGCGCTCGCCCCTCCTTCAGCCTCTTTTGTCACAAAGTGGGCATTGGTCTTTGCAACATGTTCGTTGATTGCAGGAAGCTTATTGATTCTAGTTGCCTCTGTATTCCTGGTAAGACCGATAAAAAAGCTGACAAAAGCGACCAAGCGGATAGCATCTGGAGATTTCAACGTCAAGTTGAATATTAAGCAAACGAGTGAGCTGGGTACTTTGGCTCGCAGCTTCGAAGAAATGATGCACGATCTGCAGCAACTTGAGCAGATGCGCAGGGAATTCGTAACGAACGTGTCGCACGAGGTTCAGTCTCCGCTCACTTCGATATCCGGTTATGCTCTAGTGCTTAAGCAAGTTGACCTTTCAGAATACGAACGAAGCCGTTATCTTGATATTATCATCGCTGAAGCGAAAAGGATGTCCAAAATGAGCGATAACCTGCTAAAGCTGAGTTTTCTTGAATCGCAGTCAAAGCAACTGCGGCTCGTCACACTCAGCCTCGATGAACAAATCCGACGGATAATCGTGGCGCTCCAGCCACAATGGTCTGCTCGCGATATACATTTCGAGCTTGATTTACAGACAGTTAAAGTAACGGCTGATCATGACCTGTTAAATCAGGTATGGACGAATATCCTCAGAAATAGCATCAAATTTTCCGAGGATGCCGGCGTGATTAACGTAAGCATCAAACAAGATATCAAAAACGTGACAATCCTAATATCCGACACTGGTATTGGTATTCACCTTGACGACCAGAAGCGTATATTCGATCGTTTTTTTAAGGCCGATCGTTCCCACAGTCGTAAGTATGACGGAAGTGGTATGGGACTCGCTATCGTTAAACAGATCGTGTCGCTTCATCAAGGTGACATCCGAGTGAAAAGTGAACTTGGTCAAGGAACGACCTTCATTGTCACCTTGCCAATCACTACACCAACAGATTAGTTAGATTCATTCTCTATGCTACGACTCATATGCAAGCTTACTTGCATATAGAGCCGTAGCATTTTTTTTGGCAGTTCATATTCAGTTCATATTGTCGTCATGGTGAGTACATCTTCATTGGTTAAGTTTTCATTACAGGCACATGAAGGAAGGCAAACAGATCAGGACAGGAGAAGATGAAAGTGACACAACAAGAGGAAAAGAAAACGCTGAGGGGAATGAAAATAAAGAAAGTGCGAAACATCTTACTTAAAATCATAGGAGCAATCGTTCTAGTCATTGTACTTTTTTTAGGTATTGTTTATATCGTAAATGTGATGAGTAGTCATTCGGAGCAAAAACGAATAGTGCCCTACGGGCAGCACGTATCTGTAGACGGGAAAAACATGAATGTGTTAATTCAAGGCGAGGGCGAGGAAACGATCGTGCTCCTGCCTGGTTATGGAACAGCTACTCCAGGGCTTGATTTTAAGCTTCTTATCGATGAATTATCTCCATTTTACAAAGTTGTTGCGGTAGAGCCTTTCGGTTATGGATTAAGTGATGAAACTGTAAAAGAGCGAACCACGGAGAATATGGTAAGTGAAGTTCATGAAGCTCTACAGCAGCTTAATATTAACAGATACATGCTCATGGGCCACTCCATTACAGGCATTTATGGAATTGATTATGTGAACAAATATCCAAACGAGGTGACTGCATTTGTCGGAATCGATAGCAGTGTTGCAACACAACCGGGTATGGATATCAATTTCCCATTAAAAACGTTTGCATATCTCAAAAAATCAGGTCTCTTAAGATTGGCTATGAAAATCAGTGCTGACCCCTATGCTGGACTGGCATTTGATGAAAAAACCGTAGAGCAAATGAAAATGATTTCGAATAAAAACATGTATAATGACACAACCTTGAATGAGATGGATCATATTTCGTCTAATTTTAAAGGGGCTCAAGGTTTAATCTTCCCTAAATATCTTCCACTTCTTCTCTTTGTACAAGCGAATAATGAAGATGTAGCAGGATGGATACCTCTGCATGAAGGGCAGATCAAAGACTCGGTACATGGAAAAGTAGTAACCATGGATGGATCACATTATTTACACCATACCAAATTCAAAGAAATCGCTGAAAACGTTAGACTATTTATGAAAGAAGTAAAGTAAGTGTTCAGAGAAAGGTTCATTCGTTATTTTATGCATTTGTCTACAGTCTGCAAGACCATCATTTCGATGGTCTTTTTTATGTCCAAACAGTTGTATATTTCCAAACCAAGATTATACTTTCGCCTGAAAGACATTGGGTTTCATTTTCATATTAACTAACGAGGCAGGTGTGCGGCCGATCCTAGGTCGTATCATATAACGGGTGGGATTCCCGTCGAGTAAGAACTAGCCATTCGCTCGTAGCGAGTCTTGGAGGGCTAAAGGTAACTTTAGTCTTTAAGCGTAGACAGTTAGGTGGCGGATTTGCTTTACTGATCGTTCTATTCATCCTGTTAATCATTATAGGATGTAGTTGTTGGGGCGGCGGTAGCGGCGGATTCGGTTACTAAAAAAAGGGGCACTCATAAGAGTGTCTTTTTTCTCAATATAAGAACTCTAAGAATATGATATTATTTTAATGCAAATTCCCTTTTGTGCAATGAGATAGTAATGCCTAACAAAAAACCCACCTATTTCCGTAGGTGGGCCTTATCTTTATTACACAATATCAAAGTATACTCTCTTTTTCTCGTGAATTTTATGTAATTATACATATTTGTAAAAATTACATAAAATAAATATTACATGTAGTAAAATATAAATTGTGGACACGTTCTATAAAGCTGATTCTCCGATTAGAAGGCGTAACACATCTCAACCATATAGGTGTGGTGTGGCGTTGCTTTAATCTAGCCAAACAAACGATCTCGATTCTCTTGTATTTGTACACTAACAATCTGTTGAAAATAAATGATTCTGTTTTATAGGACGTGTTTACTTAATGTCCAATACATATTATTAAATTAAAGTGGTTCAAGTCGGAGGAAGGCACCTTAGGGTGTCTTTTCTTTATGGGGTCTCACCACATCGGTATCTGACTTATTTTTTATGTTTATCATGCAATTTTTTGTTGTTGCATTTATTGAGGAAATCTTTTTTCGTGGATTTATGCTCAAAATGTTGTTTTCAAAGGGGATAAAAAAATCAGTTTTGATTTCAAGTTTTTTGTTTGGTATCACCCATTTATTACAACTAATTGGTGGGCAGTCTATTAAAGATACCATTTTACAAATCATATATGCATTTTTAGTTGGACTTGTCTGTCCTTACTTATCGTAAATAAGCAATCAATTATTATCACCATTACTTTCCACGCTTTTAATAATTTCTTTAATTTTATGGGGAATGTTCAAGCCTCGTCGCTTTTTGCATATATTATTATTGCAATTTTATTCTTCTACACCATATATTTATGGAAACGTGCTAATAAAAAAGAGTGTATTCGACAGGAAATAAATATAGCAGTTTGAGTTGTGATATTACCTTTTCAGTATAGAGGGCAGCCTGGTACCACAATATTACCTTTAAAGGGGCTTGCTGCATGCTCATCAACTTAAGAGATTAATTATTCCCCTAAAATGAAAAAATACGGTATTCTTTCTGTAGAATCATAGGAAAGGATGGCGTTTTTTTCATTCTAGGGGGCATTTCTTTTTTATTAGCTTGATAGCGATGTGGCGGTACCCCATTAATAGAAAACTACTGCAAGAGTTATAGTTTTATGTTTTCATTTCCCTTTTGGCATTTATCTTTTAATCAGATGAATGCTTTTTTTAGTACATAATAAAAAAATAACCAGAAAAACTGTCACAAAATCCGTTTTTCTGGTTTCTCTATAATACAGGCATCAAATTGAAAGTGAGGTTTAAACTAACATGTTAACCATAGAAAATGAAGAAAGTCATGCTTCTGATATACCTTTTGAAGATTTATTTAAGCAGTACTATGCTTATGCTGTGAAACAGATTATATGGATTGTTAAAGATCAATCTATCGCTGAAGAGTTAGCACAAGAAGTGTTTTTACAATTATATCGTAGCGACTGGAAAGTAATTGAAAACATACCTGGATGGTTGATTAAATCTTCTACTATTTATACGCGTTGTTACTATACGCTAAGGAATAGTAATAAAAAGATGATGCCGATAAAACTATATAAAAACCAAAAGAATCCTAAGATGGGGAATGTTTTATGAAAATTAAGCATGGTAAACCTCCTTGGGTATATAAAGGATTATAATACATCGTTGGTCTATTTAGAATACTAACCATGAATTGGAGGGCATTAGGCATGGTTAAACTAATAGAAATGATACATTAAACGTATTTAATGAGTCTGCTAGGTATAAAGATAATTGATAATCATACAATGATATGGAAGGGCCTTTTCTAACGTGTTAGTTACCTCAACGTATATGTATCTCTTGGCGCCTGGGCGAGGGTGCTTTTTTTATTGCACATTATAATATGGACAAGCATAATATTATGTAACAGGACGAGTTCTTCGTGTCCTATTCAATGCTCAGGATAAACCCCAATTCACATTGAGAGCACCAATAGCGAGGGTGCTCTCTTTTTATTGAATCTACATTTATTTTTATGCCTAATGAATTCGCTAAGTGGATACTATTTCATGTAAAATGGTGATTTTATTTATATTCTGGATAGATTTCTTGCGAAATATGTAACTAGAGCCGTATTTAAATTGAAATATGATACGATAGTTGTATATATACATTTAGATGGTAAGAGGGGATAAAAGTTGATGAAAAACCATATAAAAGTAAATGGAAAACTCCTTCAAACAAATATATACAATTTTAATTTTTTTGGAGGCGTTCTTCAATAAGTTTTGCTTTTTCATTCACTTTTGTTGTATATGTGAAATCACCGTAACAATATGGATATCTAAAATTTTGTTTATTTCCACCACAAGTGTATGTAGCTGGATTCTGATCAACTTTCAACTTAGAAAACTGTTTAGCTGTATCTTCCGAGTGTTGTTTAGCTTCTTGATTGGCAATAAAATCAATATAGCCTGGCCCCATATTATAGCTTTGAATAATTGTATCCATGCTAACACCTTTTTCTTCTCCATATCTATACATTTGAACAAAGTGCTTTACCCCTTGTTTAATGCTCAAGTTTATCTCTTGGATTTCATTTGGCTTTAATCCAAGTGATTCGGAAGATTGCATAGGGTCGTTGCCCTCACCCCTACTCTCGTGGTACATAATTCCTAGTAAAATTGCTGTTTTTTCTCCCAAATTATATTTTTCTAATTCTTTTTTCATGATGGGCTCATATTGCAATAAACGTTCCTCGGTAGCAAACGCTTTATTTTTTTGAGTATTGGTTTTGTCATTAAAATATAGTATCCCGATTATTGTTCCTAACCCTAAAATACTAATAAAGAATAATATAATAGTTTGTACTTTTCTCTTATTCTTCAAATATTACTCCTCCTTTTACAAGAAACCCTATTTTCAATGGTGGCTGGTTATTAAAAAAATTCAATAATTCTCTATTTCCCAGCTTTTTTAGACTCGAAAATTTTTTTCTAAATGCTAAGTTTAATAGAAAAATTTAAAGATAAGGTAAAGATAAGATAAAGATAAAATAAAGTCCATTTTTTAGGGTATCCATTATGTGTTCTAAAGGCTCCAGATTCAAGAGATATATTATCTACATAACCCATAAGAGAGAAGGAGGTAAGCAAAATGTCACTTGAAACAGACATAATTCTTTCTTTATTAGATATAAAACTGTGGATGGCCCATCATTCGGAAATTAGTCGCTTAAAAATAAAAAAAAAATTAAAATCAGAACCGTACCTCAATAAGTCTTCAAGTGTTAATAAAAGAAAACTATATAAGGTGAGGGAATAAAGATTCAACACCAATGATTATCAATAATTGAAGTGCTAATGATTATAATAAAAAGAACCTTCAATAGGTTCTTTTTTATAGTTGGTAAATATGTTATCAACAATAGATGGTAATAAAGATAGAAATTTAGACACTTTTTATTAATGGGCTAAGTTTTCTTAGGAAGAAATCTATTTCTCATGACTGATCGCTAGATATAACAGGATATATCATTTATTAATTTTGGTGGGTGATTTAGCTTTTTGAGTTTACCACACTAAAATTTAAATTTTGTTTAGGGACAAAATGTTAAAGTGTTACATTCTGAATTAACAGAAAATTAAGACGGTAAAAATCCTATTAAATCTTTTATCAGGTAACTCATATTTCTTTGGCCTTATTTTCATGGTATTACCGAACGTTTATATGTCTCTAAGGGAAAGAAATACTTTAAGTTTTATTACCATCTAATGTTTGATTAAGATGGTAACATGAAAATAAAACGTTTACAACTAGAAAATAAAGAAAAAATATAAAAATTCGACTTTTTTCGACATTATTACTATGAGAGAAAGAATCTAAATTAAGTAAATCTTATATTTAGAGGGGATATTTACCTTATACATAACGGTTAAAACATTTGCAAATGTTTCACGAGTAATTAAAAACGTCGAATATAAAATTATATTGTGACAATTTTAAACGAACATACTTTATAATTCATACTTAGACCAATAAATTAATTACTAATAAATTAAATACGCTATATTTAATAGAGTATAATACGGAATATTTAACTTTAATGTTCCATATTATATATAATTATGAATCATTTAATATATTTGTTGCGGAAAATTTTGACATAAGATATTTTAAATATTAAGCACAGAAACATTTCAAAGAAAAAGAGCTATTTTAAAATGTACCCTAAAAACGTTTTTCCTAAAAAGTAGTAAGATTTTGCAAAACGTTTCTGTGCCTAATTAGATGAAAATAATATAATAAATTGTTTAAAAGAGATAAAAATAAGTTACTTTTATGGAGAAATATACATCTCATACTATTAAAATTATGTCAAATTGTAGTTTGCAAATTACATTTCAAAGTATAAAAGGGGCATTTATTGCAGCTCGAATATCTATTACTGATTTATTGCATAAAAAAGTAGCTGCACAAAAGTACAGCTACTTTTTTCTTGAAAACATTATTATGCAAATAGCATACTTAACGTAAACTTGCGCTTAACGGTACTTGTGAATAAATTGTGAAATTGCTGCTCTATGTTTCTAACTAACATTTTTGCACCAGAACCATATAAAAAGAGGACGAATAGTTACGTCTTCTTTTTATATGGTTATATTAGCTACAAAATAATATCATTTAAATAAATCTTCTATTATATTAGCAGGGGATAGTGATAGAGAAGTGTGTTCCTTTTCCTAGTTCACTTTCTATCTCTATATCTCCGTTTAATTCTTTAATAATACTGTACGCAATCATAGTACCAAGCCCAGTACCTTTTTCTGTTGTTGAATAAAATGGCAAGGCAATACGTTTTATTTGTTGGGAAGACATTCCTATTCCTGTATCAATAATATCAATTACAATATTATCTTTTATTTTTTGTATATTTATTTGTAATACGCCACCATTTTTCATAGCCTCAATTCCATTTTGTATGATGTTGGTTAGACATATTTTTAATTTTTCAGTATTAGCATTTATGTAAAGGGAATCTGTTGTAATATGCTGTTTTATTTCAACATTATATGAAAGAGCGAGTGGTGAAATATTATCTTTCACTTGATTTAATATGTAATTAATATCTAGTTCCTCTTTTATAATGTTTTGTGGTTTGGTTAAAGATAAATAGTTATTAATAGTAGATTGTATTTGCTGCATTTCAAGTAACATAATTTCTAAGTACTTATCTTGAGACATCTTAGCACTCTCATCTTCATTTAGTAATTGAGTGAATCCACGTACCGTGGTCAGTGGATTATGAATTTCATGCGCGATCGATGCAGCTAGTTCGCTAGCTATATAAAATTTTTCTGCTCTTTGCATTCTTTCTTTTATTTTATATTTCTCGATCATTCCTTCTATTAAATAAACTGATAATAATACTGTGAAAATATTTATGATTATATAATTGAATAAAAATTCAATGAGAGTAGAGTCAATTTTAACACCTGTATTTATTTGCGTTACAATACCGCAGATAGAAAGGGAAGTTGTACATATCAAAATAAGTAGAATACTTAATAATATCTTCTTTTCCTTGAAATAAGTAGGTGACAAGTAACGAAACATGATTGTAATAACAGAAATAATAGTAAAGATAATAAATGATGGGAAGACTCCGCTTCCACCTAAGTAAAATCTATAAGAAAGATATAAAACTCCAATACAAATAATGCTCTTTGTATTTCCATATAGAAAAACT
Organism: Bacillus sp. 41-22; assembly: GCF_025809295.1. Lineage (NCBI taxonomy): Bacteria > Bacillati > Bacillota > Bacilli > Caryophanales > Bacillaceae > Bacillus > Bacillus sp. 41-22. The sequence continues at coordinate 3,243,367 of NZ_CP084035.1, read as the reverse complement.
AATATAATGGGAATAAAACGTAAATCATAAATGAACCCAGCGTGTAAATGAAAAGGAAAAGTCATACAAAAAATAATTGCAATGGAGGAAAGTACAGAAATTAATATATTATTACATGCCATTTTTTCTTTATGTTCTAGCCAAAATACTTGGTAACTAAGGATACAAATAATAATAATAAATGTATTTAATAATAGTGTAGGAATTCCCATAGTTTATACCTCTCTGAGAGTTTGTAAGTAGGATTATGTATGTGTTTAATCTAGGTGTTTGATTTTATTAGATTTTCTATCTTTAAAAAAGAAAAGGAAGGGCACTTGAAAAAGTGCTTTTTTACCATTTATATTAAAATCGATGAGGAAGATAGAAATAAAAAGTTACTTTTACTTATGAACAAAAAAATTGAAAGTAGCCCTTGTATAGGTAAAAGATAAAGCAAATTACAGAAATAGTTACGTTTCTCTGGAGTGAATATTCCGAAAAAACATTGTGTATGGCGAAATCCATTTTATAACCTTCGCCATATTAACATGTAACTTATTAAATTACAAAGAAAAAAATTAAAAATTATTATTTTTTTGTTATTTTAATTTATTTAAAAACGTAAAAGTATTCAAGAGGTTACCATTGAGATGCTAGGGTACTTAGACCAATATTCGAACTTAGTAATAACGTTGTTACTTTTTTACTAATATTCTTAATACTAATTTTAGTATAATTAATTGATTGAAAGTTCTAATAATTATCTACGTGCCCCTTTTTTTATATCATTTTATATTAAATACAATGATATTTATTGTCACATAATAATGCAAATTTCCAGTAAACTAATAGAAAAAATCCTATAAAAACATAATTTACTATCTTTTATATAAACATTGCAGGTGTAAATGCAATAAAATTTCATTATTAATACATATATTCAATCTGAAAATATCTGTTTACATATTAAAATATCTTTGTAGTGGTCCTTCATGCCAAGAATCGTTTCCGTACTCCAACTACCGTTATTCTAGTATTTTACCAAGTTTCTTATTTTGCTAAGGTATCCTAATATTGTTATTTTTGTGAAATGTAATGTTTTAATATTATAATTTATAGTGGTTGTTGAGAAAATAAATAATTTGTAAAAATAATATAATATTTGTAACTTTATGTCTTATAATATGAAATATCTTCGTTGTGATTATTTTAAATATTTGAATAATACATCGGATTCATTTTATCTAGGGAGGTTTTAAAATTGGGGAGAAGAGTTGTTAAAAGAGTTTTTGCATTATTATCAGTACTAGCATTATTCTTTAATGTGTTTCTACCGAAGGCAAATGCCGAGGTTATGACGCATGAAAAGTATTCAATGAACTGGAGTTATAGCAACAGTTTAGGTAAGTACATTCGAACTGAAATTATTAAAAATTCAAGCGGTCAAATTGCTTATTGTTTAACTCTTGGCTTAAAATCACCAAATGGTGAAGATCTTCCTGAAATGGGGAAAACAGATAATGTAGTATATAGGGTTCTATTAAATGGTTTCCCACAAAAAAGTATAGAACAACTGGGAGTAGCTAATAAGAATGAAGCACATTATGCAACTCAGCTTGCGGTTTGGAATGCATTAGGTCAACTTGATGTAAATGAATTAAAGCATGAAAATAAAAATGTTGAAAAAGCGGCTAAGACAATTATTAATGCTGCAAATACAAGTGAAGATACTCAAGATGTTTTTATGAATGTGATTCCTGCTGAAAAGCAAAAGGCAGAATTAAAGGGTGAGTTTTTTGAAACAAACCTATACACAGTACAAACAAATGCTAAGAGTGGTTCTTATAAAGTAGTAGCGAAAAATGCACCTAATGGAGTTAAAATTGTTAGTGAAAATGGAGAAGTGAAAGATCAGCTTTCACTTGGGGAAAAATTCCGTATCCAAATTCCTAAAGATACAAAAACAGGTGAATTTAATCTAAGTGTTGCTACAAATTTAACTAAAGTTCAAGCAATTGCTTATCGCGGTACTGATACTGTTCAGAATGCTACAGTGCTACTAGAAAGAAATGAGGAAAAGCTTAGTAGTGACCTTGCAGTAAATTGGGAAGCTGCTGGTTCTTTAAAAATTAAAAAGGTTGGGGAAAATGGAGAAATATTAGCTGGTGCAGTATTTGAAGTCTTTAATGCAAATAATGAATCAGTTGGAAAAATCACGACGGGTGCTGATGGTACTGCAGAATTAAATAACCTACCAATTGGTACCTACATAGTAAAAGAAATTAAAGCACCAACAGGTTATGTTTCAGGTGATAAACCACAAACTATTGAAGTTAAGACAGGGGAAATAGGAGCTGTTCAAGTAGTAAACAACAAAGTAAAAGGTAACATCGAAATAAAAAAACTTAGTGATTCAGGTAAGATGTTACCTAATGTTGAATTCACGGTCTTTACTGAAGATGGAAAAGAAGTGAAAAAAGTAGTAACAAAAGAAAATGGAATTGCAAATGTTGATGGTCTTACGTATGGTAAATATTATTTCTTAGAGACAAAAACACCTAATGGATATATTGGAAATAAAACAAAGTATCCTTTTGAAATTAAAGAGCACAATAAAACACTTACTTTTACAGTGGAAAATACAGAAGTGAAAGGTAGTGTGAAATTACTAAAAGTAGATAATGAAGATATCAGTAAAAAATTAGAAGGTGCAGTATTCGAGCTAAAAGATGCAAGCGGGAAAGTAATTGGGGAATATAAGACAGATAAAAATGGTGAAGTTAACGTCAAAGATTTAGCGTATGGTAAATATTCATTTGTAGAAAAGGCTTCTCCAAATGGTTACGTTCTTATTACAGAACCGATTGTGTTCGAAATAAAGGAACACGGAAAAATTATTGAGCTATTAGCAGTTAATCATCTTATCAAAGGTAATCTAGAAATTACAAAAGTTGATGTAGCTGATGGAAACAATAAGCTTCCGAATGCAGAGTTTACTATTTATAATGAAGCAGGAAAAGAAGTAGTTAAAGGGAAAACAGACGATAAAGGTATCGCGAAGTTTGAAAAGTTACCATTTGGAAAATACACATATAAAGAAACTGTTGCACCAAAAGGTTATGTATTGAATGAAGAAATATTCTCTTTTGAGATCAAAGAGAATGGTCAAATCATTAAACATATTGTCAAAGATGAAAAGATTCCATCAGTAAAAACAACAGCTACTGATAAAACCGATGGTACAAAAGAAATGCACACTTCTAAGTCTGTAACAATCCAAGATAAAGTGGAATACAAAGACCTACAAGTAGGTAAAGAGTACACTTTAAAAGGTAAATTAATGGATAAAGAGACTAATAAACCATTAGTTGTAAATGGTAAAGAAGTAACTGCTGAAACTAAGTTTACACCAAAAGAAGCAAACGGTTCTATTACACTAGATTTCACTTTTGATGCAACTGGTTTAGAAGAAAAAGAAGTAGTAGTATTCGAAGAGTTACTGAAAGACGGAAAAGTTGTTACTACACATGCTGATATCAATGATAAAGGTCAAACAGTTAAGTTCGTTAAGCCATCAGTAAAAACAACTGCTACAAACAAAGCTGATGGTGGAAAAGAGATTCATTCAAAGGATTCTATCACTATTCAAGATAAAGTAGAGTATACTAACTTAGTTGTTGGTAAAGAGTACACTGTAAAAGGTAAATTAATGAACAAAGCTATTAACAAACCATTATTAATTGATGGTAAAGAAATAACAGCAGAGACTAAGTTCATTGCAAAAGAAAAGAATGGTTTTGTAACATTAGACTTTACTTTCGTTGGTGCTGAACAGCAAGGAAGAGAAGTAGTTGTGTTTGAAGACTTATTGCATGAAGGTCAAGTAATTGCAACTCACGCTGACATTAACGATGTAGGTCAAACAGTTCGATTTGTAGAGCCTTCCATTAAAACAACAGCTACAAACAAAGCTGATGGTTCTAAAGAGTTAGACGCTTCTAAATCTGTAACAATCCAAGATAAAGTGGAATACAAAGACTTAATCGTGGGTAAAGAGTACGTTGTAAAAGGCAAACTAATGGATAAAGCAACAAACAAACCATTATTAGTTGATGATAAAGAAGTAACAGTAGAATCTAAGTTTACTGCAAAAGAAAAAAATGGTTCTATCACATTAGATTTCACATTTAATGCTTCTGCATTACAAGGTAAAGAAGTAGTAGTATTTGAAGAACTGTATCAAGATAATATTTTAGTAGCTATTCACGCTGAATTTGAAGATAAGGGACAAACAGTGAAATTCAAAGAGGTAAAACCGGAACAACCTAAACCAGAACAGCCGAATCAAGATAAAAATACTCCAACATCAGAGCAACCTAAAGAGCAAGTAAAAGAGCAACCACAACCTAAGAAAGAAATTCAATCTAAAATTGGATGGTTACCCCAAACAGGCGCTGACCTTACAAGTTGGATCTCTATGGCTGCAGGTGCATTATTGTTAATTGTTGGTGGAGTGATTTTCCTAAAACGTAAAAATGCATAAAAATTAAAAAATAAGCACATCTGTTTTTTTACAAGATGTGCTTATTTTTTATGTTAATAATTTAGTCCTATTTACAGTATTTTAATCTATTTGCTTATTTTTGAGTTGTTGTAATAATTCCCTGTTTTCTTTTCCTTAGCTTCCAAAGTGTCTGCTTCTAAATTCACTGTGAGACAAAATCCCTTAGCTATTTCAAAAGGTCTCATAGAGAACTGGGGGATATAATGCTCTTTTTTTACAAACTGTGTTCTTTCTGCCGTGATAAAGCAACAAATCCTTTCCTGCTATCATTATAGAGATAATTTTATCAAAAAAAGAGAGCGTTATCTCTTCAATTTAGATAAATGGGACACAAAGTAGTATGGTGTGACAGAAGTGGCTTTGGCCTTACTGAAATGTTAAAGGGAATTTTCATTCATATAGATTGTTTTAAAAAAGGTGCGAAGTCAATTCTATGACTTTGCACCTTTTTATTTCACTTGAACTTTGTTTAAGCGCGTTTATCTACTCATTGTTACGCGTGAATTGCGTTTAAAATCGACACTTTATTCGTAGTAAATAATACATAATTTTGTTTTACAGTTTTAATTAATATACGATCAGTTGTCCCATATGCTGTTCCGATACGGATTGCACTTGGTTCTTCAACACCGGCATAGGTAGCATCTTCGGTAACCTCAATCACATCACGTAATGGAATCGTGACCTCCGCAAATTGCCATGAAATAATTAACTCTTCTTTTGTTTTTTTGACATCAATGCCTAGCAGTATACCAAGACCTTTCTATAACAGAATGCTACACTTCTTATCTTATTATACAAATTTTTAGATTATTTTTCTACATGTATAAATAGAGCTGATATTTTAAGGGTATCAAAAGAACGGGAAGATATACTATCAATCTATTAAGGAATGCGTTATGAAGAAAAGTTCACAAGGAATTAATATGGATTTGATATGGTTGAAGTATGATGAATGAGTAACAGTAGGAGTTGCAGGAAGGAAATGAATGATGAGACTTAAATTAGTAGGAACCTTAACTTGTATAGTAGTAATGCTAGGTATCTTTATCATTTACACCAATATATCTATTGGTAAAGAACCATATAAGACAAACCATGAAACTAGTGAAAACTCCATAAATAAAGAAAAAAATAGTAAGCAAAATGGGACTTCAAATAAGATAGCAAGTTCCTTTGCTAGTATACAGGCTGTAGTAAATAAGGAATATGGTTTACCCGAAGACTATATGCCAGAGGATTTAGTTGTACCAAATGTACCGTTCTCATTTAGTGGAACGGTAGAAAAGAGTCATCTTCGTAAAGAAGCAGCGGAAGCGTTAGAAAAACTATTCCTTTTAGCTAAGCAAGATGGGATCCAGTTGAATGCTGTTTCAGGATTTCGTTCCTATGAGTATCAAAAAGGTCTGTATGCCAACAATGTTAAAAAGAAAGGGCAAGAGCATACGGATCGCTTCTCTGCAAAGCCAGGGCATAGCGAACATCAAACAGGGTTAACGATGGATGTTTCTTCTAAAAGTGCGAACAATGAACTAGAGCTATCCTTTGCGAATACGAAGGAAGGAAAATGGCTGAAAGAAAACGCGCATCGTGCAGGGTTTATCATTCGTTATCCTAAGGGGAAGGAAAGTATTACGGGTTATGCATATGAACCTTGGCATATTCGCTATGTAGGAGATATTGCTGAAAATATATATAAGGAAAAACTGACTTTAGAAGAATATATGAATCTGTGAAAATAGAATTGAAGAGTTAAACTGTATTCATTGTTTATGAATGCTACTTTTTCTATTAAAAAGCCTAATTTCTCAATGTTTTGTAGAGAAATTAGGTTTTTTTCATCACTTCATTAGAGTTTTTTAGGCTTCGTTCGTTGGTATACTTCACACAATATTATAAAGGAAATAGAACTTACTGAAGATAACATATGAATGTTTTATAAATGTATCAAAAAAGTGAACAAAATCGTTATTTTGCACAACAAGGTAGTCAGCTTAATGAAATAACTGCTTGTAAAAAAAGAAGCCCTACAGGAAATATTACAGGGCTTCACCAAGTTGAGTTATGTCGTATTCACAAGGGATTTTAACATGATATTTGTGTTGAATAAACTGGTAAATGTGTCCAAGTAATTTGGAGCTATTTTATAAAAAAAGAGAAGCGCTTAATCAGGACGCTCCTCTTAATGCCAATACACAATAACTATCCCATTATACTATATAAGCGTAAAATATTTAACAATTACCTTCATGGTAAATATTTCATTTTGTCTTAGTACCTTTAAATCACGAAAAAAGGTTCTGCTGTTTCCAACAGAACCGTTCCTAAAATGGCAAAGAGTAACTCTTACCTTACTCTTTGTTCATATACTACAGGAGTTTTAATGAAAATCCAAGGCTCCTTATATTGAGAAATAAAGAAGAATCATTATAAAAAATTTTATCTTTTTTCATAAATAAAAGAGCAGCTAGCAAAAACTAACTGCTCAATACAAGGAGATACAGAGAAAACTAAATGGATTTTGGCATACAGCCTATCAACATTATGGACATAATATTGATTTTTATTCGAAGGAATTCATGTTTTACAAATCAGATTATGATAGTCGATATTCTCCATATTGACCAGAAAAGAACCAAGAATTCTAGTGAAATTCCAAGTGTTCTTTTCCTAGTTTTTTGAAATTCTTTTGCTAAATAGCCAATAGCGCTAATTGCTAGAAGAATGAAAAGAATAAGTTCTAGTGTAACTGGCATTTGATCTACTCCTAATCCATTATTTTAATTTAGTATATAACGATTATAAGATATTTTTTGTGGTTAGTGGTGAGAAATTAAACAAAACCATCTCTTTACGAAAAAAGGTCCTGTTGTTTCCAACAGAACCTTTCCTAAAATGGCAAAGAGTAACTCTTACCTTACTCTTTGTTCATATACTACAGGAGTTTTAATGAAAATCCAAGGCTCCTTATATTGAGAAATAAAGAAGAATCATTTAAATTGTTTTTGAGTAGAAATGAAAATAGGGGTTTGCCTTAAACATTTATTATTAATCAAGAATATGAGTATAGAAACAGGCTTAAATTTTGTAATGGTGGAGGGGATTGTTGTGGACATAACTCAAAGTGTGGTAAGAATAGTGGTTAATGGGAAAGACCTTCCGTTCACTTCAGTTCAAACCTCTGCATGGAATCATAGACCTGTAAATGATTTAATCGTTTCGACGAATCAGAGAGTGAATGAGCTTTATCAATTCATGTGGTCACAAGTACCAGTTACGATCTCGGTGTATTTTCTTCAAGGGGCGGACTTAATGAGATTCGCTAGGATCGCTGGAATTAATGAACGTGTAACGGGAGAATATATATATCATTTCATTTGGGGATAAGAAGAATTCAAAGTAGCTTAACAGCTGCTTTTTTATTTTGCATAGAAAAAGGAACCATAATAGGCTCCTTAATTTGATTCAGAAGTTGTGTAGTTTTTCTTGATGATATCTTTTATGTTGATAATTAAGGATATAAGGAATCCAGCAGCTAGGATACCGTTTACCCAGTAATATGTATTCCCGGATGTAAATTTATTATAAAAGGAATCGATATTATAATACACTAAGCCTGCTGAAATGACGGTAGAGATTACTAACGTACCAAAACTTTTCATGACGCTGCCCTCCGATTCTGAAATTTTAGACTTTTAATACAATTATACATTTAAATAAAAAGGTTTACAAAGGAATTACCATAAGGAGGAGTTATAACGAGTTTCTTCCAATTGATGGTTTTTATTTTTGAAAAAATAACTATTTTATAAAAAATATTTTTTTGACCCCCATAAAATTATTTGTTCCTTCGAATATATATAAGTAGAAGAAAAAGCTAAAATTACCAAAAATATAGCGAAGAGTTATTCAAAGATTGCAGCTAAAATAGAAAAGAGCAAGAAGAACAAGTGGTATTGCAAAAGAAAACAAGAAAGTAATACAAAATACAGACTTCACTTTAGTACAAGTGGAAAAAATAGTCATATAAAAAGTCGGCCTCGAAAAATATGAGCACCAGCAAGAAGACAAGCCCAAAGAAAAGTACTAAGAAAATGTGGTTAAATGGTCACTTGTTTAGTGGCCATTTTGCTATTTGAAGCAGAAGGAGGCAGGGAGATTACTAGTGTTGAGTTTAGTAATGAAAATCTTAAAAAAAACGAAAATAGAAGATATCGTATTTAACATACAAAACAACGGAGGAGATAAGGAAGCTTTTATCGTACAGTATCAGCCGTTTATTAGAAAATCAATCTCGTCTGTCTGCCGCAGGTACATTACAGAACAGGATGATGAATATAGTATTGGATTGTTTGCGTTTAACGAAGCAATTGAACAGTATTCATATAAAAAAGGAAAATCTTTTCTAGCGTTTGCTGATCTTCTTATAAAAAGAGATGTAATTGACTATATACGCAAGGAGTCTAAGCATAATCTTGTCTTTTTAAAAGAAGATAAGCAAGAGGAAATATTAGAAATACAAGTATCGCTTACGGAGTATATGAAAGAGATGGAAAATAGTAACCGTAAGGAGGAAATTCTTCATTTTCAAAGTGTGCTAGCTGAGTTTAAAATCACATTTTCAGAGCTTGCTAAGGAATCCCCTAAGCATCGTGATACGCGTGAGCACTTAATAGAAATTGTAAAGATTATTATAAAAGACGAGAAAATGATGGAAGAGCTGTTCCGAAAGAAAAAGTTACCCCTTAAACATATTGAACCACGTGTTAGGGTAAGTCGTAAAACGTTGGAGCGACATCGAAAATACATTATTGCGATGTGTATTATCTTTGCAAACAACTATACATATATTCTGGATTATATAAGAGGGGAGAAGCATGATGAATAAAGGAATTGTGATGGATATAAAGAAACATAACGTAGTTGTTTTAACTCCAAATGGAGAGTTTATTACGTTTAAAAGAAAAGTACACTCTTACATGATTGGAGAGGAAATCTCGTTTAACGAACAAGAGCAAAGAGCACCGCGTTTTTCAATCCCTTCTTTCTTAAAGCCTGCATCATTACTTGTTACTTGTTTTCTATGTGTGTTGCTGTTTTTCTACAACCAACCGGAAGAAAAAGTATTTGCTTATGTCTCAGTTGATATAAATCCAAGTTTAGAGGTGAGCGTAACAAAGGATCTTCGTGTTATAGATTTGCGAGCTTGTAATGATGATGGAAGGCGTATTTTAAAAGAAATGAAAGGGTGGGAAAATAAGTATCTGCAAGACGTAATACGTACTATTATAAAGCAGAGTCAAGGGGATAAGTACTTAACGAATGATAAGCAAGTTATGCTAACAGCTGTTACAAAGGACAAGTCGTTAGAACCACAGTTGGAAAAGGTTATGCAGGAATTAAAGAAAGAGTATGAGATAAAACATATTACAGTTGAATATCAAAGCAGTACGATGCAAATGCGGGAGGATGCCAAGAAAGCAGGGGTTGGAACGGGCGTTTATATAAAACAAGAGAATGAGAAGCAAAAATCGCTTACTCCACCTGCACCTCCGTCTAATCAAGAACAACAAAAGTCATCTTCTGATGCATCATCGGACGCATCTCCTGTAAAAGAAGAAAGCAACGAGAAGAAAGAGCATATAGAACAAAAGCAATCTAAGGAACAACAACCGAAGCAAATAAAAGAAAATAATGGGAATCAGCAAGAGAACAACGGAAGAGGATCACAAGGAAATAATGGGAATGGGCAAGGAAACAACGGCAGAGGGTCACAAGGAAATAATGGAAATGGGCAAGGAAACAACGGCAGAGAGTCACAAGGAAATAATGGAAATGGGCAAGGAAACAACGGCAGAGGGTCCCAAGGGAATAATGGAAACCAGCAAGGGAACAACGGAAGAGAATCGCAAGGGAATAATGGACATCAGCAAGAAAACAACGGTAGAGGTCCACAAAAAGAAAATAATGGACACCAGCAAGAAAACAACGGTAGAGGATCCCAAGGGAATAATGGGCATCAGCAAGAGAATAACGGAAGAGAATCGCAAGGGAATAATGGAAATGGTCAAGGAAACAACGGAAGAGAATCGCAAGGGAATAATGGGAATGGTCAAGGAAACAACGGAAGAGAATCGCAAGGGAATAATGGGAATGGTCAAGGGAACAACGGAAGAGAATCGCAAGGGAATAATGGGCATCAGCAAGAAAACAACGGTAGAGGATCGCAAGGGAATAATGGGCACCAGCAAGGGAACAATGGTAGAGGGTCTCAGTAAGGAAAGCTCCTACCACATAATATCGAGTGAAAGAAAAATCTATAGAATATTGAACAGAGGGATTCCTTCCATCTGAAGGAATTTCTTAATATTTTTTAAAATGACGGACATAAAATCGTATATCCTTTCGAATTATATATATGGATATCATTAATATTTATATAAAAGGGGAGAAAAAATATGAAAGAAATGTATGAAGAAATCACTGAAGTATTAAAGGTGTTGGCGCATCCTGTCCGTTTATCATTAGTAAAAATAATGCTTGCAAAAGGTCCTATTAACGTAACGACAATGTATGAAACATTACAAATGCCTCAAAGTACAATTAGTCAACATTTATCTAAACTAAAAGCTACTAAAGTCGTTACAGGTACTCGGAAAGGATTAGAAATTTATTATGAGGTAACAGATAATCGTACAAAAGCGATATTATTAAGCTTGGCTTAAAGGGTAACTGTTTAGATTTCAAAATTAAGTAAGCAATTCAGCGACTATAATTTTCTTATTAACATTAGTCGTATGTGTTGTTGTTTTTAATTTGTTTAATACATTTCTTTATTAGGGTCTTGCCGTATCACTATCAAGCTAAAGTTTAAATGGATTATAAAAATGAAAGTTTTCTTATTAGGGTCTTTTTGTTAGCTTGATAGTGATGTGCCATTCCCACTAGTATGTAAAGAATTTGGTAGTTTTTTTAGTCATGTAATCTTTTGATCTGATGGTCTTTTCCCCATTCAAATAGTTCATCCATAATTTGCATTAAAGATTTTCCATGTTCGCTTATTGTGTACTCAACCTTTGGTGGTACTTCTTGATATACAGTACGATGGATAATCCCATCAGCCTCAAGTTGCCGAAGTTGCTGTGTGAGAACTTTTTGTGTAATGTTTGGAATTTCTCGTTTTATTTCATTTGTTCGCATTTTTCCATCCGCCAAAACACATAAAATATGAATTTTCCATTTTCCACCGATCACGTCGAGTGTCGTTGCGATTGGGCAATTATCATTTTGATTCATATAACACCTCCAAAGGTACTTTAAGGTTCCTATAGCACTTTAAAGTACGTACTTTTCAATTATATGTGACTCACTCATACTAATACGTAAAGGATTGAATAATTTAAAAAGGGGATGGAAGATGATGAGAACACTTGTAATTGTAGCACACCCTGATATTGAAAAATCAAAAATTAATAAAAGATGGATCGAAGAACTTGAGAAACATTCGGATGAAATAACGGTGCATGAATTATATAAAGCGGCACCAAATTGGGAGTTTAATATTGAAGAAGAGCAAAAGCTATTAGTAGAACATGACAGATATATATTTCAATTTCCGCTTTATTGGTACAGTTCACCACCATTATTAAAAAAATGGTTCGATGATGTATTAACATATGGATTTGCCTACGGATCAAAAGGGGATAAAGTGAAGGGGAAAGAATTTGGTGTAGCTATTTCTATAGGTGGGTTAGAAAAAGACTATAAAAATAGCGGAATTACAATGGATGAATTAACGAAACCATTCCACGCTACGAGCTTATATACAGGAATGGAATTTATACCATCATTTTATTTATATGGTGCGGAATATGAAATCAGTGATGAAGAGATTGACAAAAGTGCACCTGAGTATGTGAAATATGTGATGAATAAGGAGTTTTCTAATATATAAGGAGAAATAGCCATTTACTTGTTAAGTAGATGGCTATTTTTGTTTATCCCGCATTAACCGCCCGTAAGGTGTGGACTAATAATCAGTGGGGATGAACACCTCACATCGACTAAAGATTCACTTCATTTAAATTCACTAAGTTTAATCTTTAGTAAATTAATAATTAATCTGGTAAAATAAAAACCCTAACACATATAAAGGGGAGTTTTACTTGAGAACGATGCGACAATTATTACAAAAAAGAGCAATGCAGTCACCAAATTTGGAAGCGCTTATCGGTGGAGAGAAAAGGTATTCGTTTCAGCAGTATAATGAACGAGTAAATCAGCTTGCACATTATTTGTTACATACCGGTATGGAAAGAGGGGATCGTATAGGAATTCTATGCAAAAATAATCATCCGTTTCCAAGCGTTATGATGGCAAGCTTAAAAATTGGAGCGGTATTTATTCCGCTTAATCATCAGCTTACTGCTTATGAATTAGAATCGATTGTAAAAGAAGCGAGATTAAAAGTATTAGTTATTGATGATGAATTTAGTGAAGTTGTATTAAAGATTAATGGAGTTAAAGAAATTCCTTATGTAATTGAGACGACAAAAGAAGGATTTGGCTCATTTGAATTAAAATTAAAGGAACAGCCAATAACAGAGCCGAATGTGGAAGTTCATGAAGATGATGATGCCATTTACTTATTTACTTCAGGAACGACTGGACAGGCAAAAGCATGTGTAATTGGTCATAAAAACTTACACCATTATTTTACTGAAATTGCGGGGCAAAGAGAAATTCCAGCAGGTGAACGCTTTTTATCAGTGCACCCATTGTTTCATATGAGTGGCGTGCTTTCTATTTTAAATTGTATTTATCATGGCGTTACGATGGTCTTTTTAGCTGATTCGAATCCTACTCTTATTTGGGATAAGATTGAAGAAGAGAAAATTACTACGATGCTTGCGTTCCCAGCTGTTTATAGTTACATGCTTGATGAATTAGATAAAAAAGAGCGCAACATTTCGGCCTTTAAAGTAGCGCAAAGTGGTGGTACAAAGGTGCCAGAAACACTCATTCAAAAATATATGGAAAAAGGCATTTATATGGTGCAAGGTTATGGGAGTACAGAAGGTTGGGTAGTAACTTCTTGGCATCCAAATATGGGAAAAGAAAAAATGTCTTCTGTAGGGAAAACTTTGAAACATGTAGAGCTGAAAATTGTTCATCCAGAAACAGGTGATGAGCTAACAACAAATAAAGTTGGAGAGATTCACGTGAAAAGCCCGTACATGTTTAAAGGATATTGGAATAATGAAGAGGCAACAAAGAAGGTAGTAAAAGATAATTGGTTTAACATGGGTGATGCCGGTATGATAGATGATGATGGATTTCTACATATTATGGGAAGATATAAAGACGTTATCGTACGCGGTGGTGACAACGTATATCCAGATCAAGTAGAAGATGTAATTCATGAAATAAATGGCGTTTTAGAAGTTGCAGTAGTTGGGATTCCAAATGACTTTTGGGGGGAGGTTCCAACAGCTTACATTGTAAAGGACATTCAAACGTCTTTAACAGAAGAAGAGATTATTCAGCATTGTAAAGAAAAACTAGCAAGCTATAAAATACCAGAAGTTGTATTTATGGACGAATTACCGAAAAACGCTTTAGGGAAAGTGTTGAAGAGGGAATTAAGGGATGTTTTTCTTGTGAAATAAAAGGTTATTAAATAATGAAGAATCCAGTTATGTAAAAAGCATAACTGGATTTTTGTTTATAAAAAACATAATGATTTACTAGATTTTGTATTTTGTGTAAGATAATAAAGAATATTCAATTAACAATTAAAGGAAGAGATATAAATGAAGCTGCCACTATTACAAGTAGAGACAGAGAGACTGATTATTCGTCCATTTCAAAAAGAGGATTATGAAAGTTGGTTAGATGGATTCAATAAGAGGTTACCATCTCAATATAAATACGATGATGGCTATCATGACATGTCGTCTTCAACGAAAGAATGGTTTACGGAATGGATAAGAGGATTTGATGAGGCGGCAAGACGGGATGAAATGTACGTTCTAGGTATTTTTCAGAAAGAAGATGGCGCCAATATTGGAAAGCTAGAACTTATAAAAATTTTACGTATGGACTATCAATGGGCGATGATGGGTTACTCTATTCATAATCAACATTGGAAAAATGGATACGGAGCAGAAAGTGTAATAGCTGCGCTGCCGTTATTTTTTAATGGCCTTCAATTTCATAGAATCGAATTACATATACATATCGATAATGAGCCATCTATTCGTCTTGCAGAAAGAGCTGGTTTTTCATTTGAATGTACGAGAGAGGCATTTTCTATGGGGAATGGTAAGTGGGCAGATTTTCTTATTTATTATAAAAATAATGAAACGAACAAATAAGGGGATAAAAAATGAAGACTATAAACGTATTTCATTACGACGCATTTACGAATAAACCAAATATGGGAAATCCAGCAGGTATTGTATTAGAGGTGGATGGATTAACGGAAGAGGACATGCAGCGTATTGCTGAAAAAGTTGGATTTAACGAAACATCTTTCGTTCTTTCTTCAGAAGTAGCAGATATAAGAATGCGCTATTTTACACCAGGGTTTGAAATGGATTTATGTGGTCATGGGACAGTTGGAACTATATATGCCTTGCGTGAAAGAGGTTTATTAGAAGAAAAAACAAACCTTACGATTGAGACGAAGGCAGGTATTTTACCAATACAAATAGGTGCAAATGAAAATGGAGAAACCTTTATTAAAATGAGGCAGGCAGCACCTCAGTTTAAAGATTTTGCAGGTTCAAAAGAAGAATTAGCTCATAGTATCGGGTTAGAAGTAACTGATTTAGATGCAAGTGTACCAATTGTATATGGAAGTACGGGGAACTGGACTGTAATTGTACCGATTAAAAATCTAGATGCATGTGAAAGAATGAAACCTAAAAATGAGGCGTTTCCATCGGTATTAAAAGAAATACCTAAGGCTTCTATCCATCCAGTTTGTCTAGAAACTTATGATGAACAGGTGCAAATGCACGGTCGTCATTTTTCATCACCTTATTCTGGAATGATTGAAGATCCAGTGACAGGAACAGCTTCAGGGGTAATGGGAGCGTATTATGCGACGTATTTGGAGAAAGATTTTGACCGTGAATTGGAGTTAATCGTTGAGCAAGGACAGGAAATAAATAAAGATGGTCGTGTAACGGTTTATGTAACGAAAGATGTAGAAAATGATAACTTACAAATTGATATTGCTGGAACAGCGGTGTATGTAAAAGAGTTTGAAATTTCAATATAAAAGAATGAAGCCCAGTATATAAACTGGACTTCTTCTTACCTGTTCAACACTTCAATATACGAAGCATCCCCAGCTGTTCTAATAGTAGAGCGGAAATTATTGTTTTCTAACGTTTCAGCAACTTGTTTTAATTGCTGTGCATCATCGTGATGAATAATTAAACTATCTGCACCACTTTCTTCTATATGAATATGCTCAACATTTCCAATCGCTTCATGTATAGCTTTTAAAAATTCAGGTTTCATATTGTCCTCCTATATGTATGTAACGTCGTTAAATAGTATTTCCTTATTTTTGAAATATAAAAGTAAATGAAAGGAGAAATGAAAATGAATATAACGCAGTTCAAAGAACATATTACATCACTTTTTGAAGAGCATCTTAATAAATACGGTGATGACGAGTATGGCTTCACTCACATTAGTAAAGAGGAATTTCACAAAATAGGTTACACGACAAATTTGACGCTAGAAACAATTGAAGAAGCGTATAGAAATGGTGTCGATATGATAGTTACACATCATGCACTGTGGAGTTTTCTATTCGGTATGGAAGAGGCTTGTATTGAGAAATTAAAAGAATATGAAATGAATCATTTTTGGATTCATTTGCCGTTAGATTTTGTAAAGTTTGGCACGTGTACGTCGTTATTTAATGAAATTGGGATAGATACAATACTGGAATATTCCACGTATGAGGAAGAAGAGCTACCGGGAATAGGAGAATATAAAGAAGCGATTCCGTTTTCAAATTTAGTTGAAAAACTTGAAGAGAGAATGGAAGAGAAAGTGAAGAGCTGGAAAAATCATGACAGGCCAGTAAAACGGATTGCGATATTAACAGGTGCAGGAAACAATACAAACCTTATTGAGCGTGCGCTAGAAAAAGGTTGTGATACGTACATAACGGGAGAAAAAACATTATATACAGTGCAACATGCGAAATTTAAAGGCATCAATTTGATTGTAGGAAGCCACACATTTACAGAAGTATTTGGTGTAGAAAGTTTGGCTCGTAAGTTAAAAGAAAGAGATCGTGCAATAGAGATTATTAGATTAAATGAAGAGCATTTGGAGTGAGGGAAATGGTAACTATATGCGCAAATTATGGGGAATCAAAAGTGAGGTTAACGTGGAAAAAAGATTGTATATTGCCAGAATACGAAAGAATCACGAGTGTTCACGGTTTTTGTTTTCATAATAATAAGGTTTTACTGATAGACCATGAGCAGCGTGGTTGGGACTTTCCTGGTGGGCATATAGAAGAAGGGGAACTACCAGAAGAATGTTTTAAAAGAGAAGCGTGGGAAGAAGGTTATGTAAAAGGAGAATGTACTTTATTTGGATATATTATCGTTGACCATAGTGATAATCCAAATTGGAATGAAAATAGTCCGTATCCAAAAGTAGGGTATCAGCCGTTCTACCGGATGGAGATTAATGAAGTGCATAAGTTTGACGGTGAGTATGAATCCGATAAAAGGATGTTTGTTAGAGTAGAAGAGAGTGCAGCGTATCATTATAAATGGAATGAATTATATGATGAAATCTTGAAGGAAGCCGTTTTGATAAAATGAAAATTAATTTCTGCAATATTAAGATGTTAGAAGGGATTCTCTTGCGATTGTCAAATAATAGTAAAGTTGTCTTTTGAATTGAGGGAATCTTCGGAATTAGAGGGTGAGGGAATGGACATTTCAATAATTGCTGCACAACTAGTTAAGGAGAAAGTTATTTCAAATTATCCAAATAGCGTAAAAGCGTTGAACGGAGGAACGACAAGTACTGTATATTTGTTGGACGAAAAATATGTAGTAAAGTTGAATGAAGCGGAAGTAATACGTGAAGAAGCTAATTTTCTCTCATTTTATGAGGAGAATAGTTTATTTTCAAAGCTTTTGTATAAGGAACCTTTACATACATATTTCGTGTATTCTTTCCTTGAAGGTAATACTTCGTGTAAACAAGGATATAAACGAAGTACGCTTCGTACACTTGTAAAAGAAGTTATCAATAAGTATAAAATGGTTCCAGAGGCAGAAGGCTGGGGATGGAAAGAAAGTCCGGTTCAATGTTGGAATGAATTTTTAACGGCAAATGTGATGGAAGCTAATGAAAATGTAAGACGTTACATAAGTGAGGAAGATTATAGAATTGTTCTTAAACTAGCAAATAGGGACGCCGGAGTAAATCAGCCATTTTTATTACATGGTGATTTCGGATTTCATAATTTTATATTTCGGCAGAATAGGTTACATGGGGTAATTGATCCGTTACCTATTTTAGGAGATCCTTTATATGATTTAATTTACGCGTTCTGTTCAACTCCGTAAGATTTAACAAAAGAAGTGATTGGTTATGTGATAAAACCATGTATATTTCATAAAAAAGAACGAGATTTATATGAGGAAATAGTCATAGGTTTATATTTGTGTATAGATACATGTTTGAGACACCACCCGAAAGATTTAGAAGATTACTTAGTAGCTTGGCGTTATTGGATGAACGAAATTGATCCGGCTTTATAGTACAAATAGTTTGGGGGAGGTAGTGAAATGAACATAGCAGAAGCAAAACGAGATTTAGCACAAAGAACGAAAAAAGGATTTCCAGTTATAATAGCTGGTATTTTATTTTGGGTTGTAGCGAGTATAACGGGTGTTCTTCTTTCAGAAAAGCAAGTTGTGTGGGTGTATTTAATTGGTATGGGGTGTGTGTTTCCTTGCGGCCTAATGATAGCTGCCATATTAAAAATTGATATGTTTGCGAAAGGAAATCCGCTCGGGACTTTAGCAGGAGTAATTGGCGGGATAAATGTATTAAATATTCCGTTTGTGTTACTTGCCTATTTTCAATTTCCAGAGTGGTTACCTTTTGTAGTAGCGATGTTAATAGGTGTTCATTTTGTACCGTACGTATGGATTTATGAAAGTAAAAGTTATGGTTTACTGTCAGTAGGGACCGTATTCGTAACGTCAGTTTGCGGGATTCTTTTTGCTGACAATGGATTTACTGTAATTCCATTGTCAGTTACAGCTGTCTACTTACTAACTCTAATAGGTTTATTAATTGAAAATAAAAAAATAGATCATTATCAACAAAAATCAGCTTAATAAAAATATATGGATAGGGGGAATTATTATGAAAAATTTCGTTTGTACAACGTGCGGCGTACAGTATGCAGCGAGTGTGGAAGAACCGGTAAGTTGTGTTATTTGTGATGAGGAGAGACAATATGTGAATCCGAAAGGGCAGTCTTGGACGACTTTAGAAAACTTGCGAACGAGTGATACATATAAAAATGAAATAATAGAAGAAGAGCATAGACTTTATAGCATTACGACAAAACCTAAATTTGCGATCGGTCAAACAGCATTTGTCATAAAAACAGATTCCTATCGTTTATTATGGGATTGTATTACTTATTTAGATGAAACGACAATTGGGAAGATAAAAGAGTGGGGCGGGTTAGATGCGATTGCACTATCTCATCCTCATTATTATTCGATACAAGTAGAATGGGCAGAAACGTTTGATGTACCAATTTATATACATGAAGACGATAAAGAGTGGGTAGTACGCCCGAGTAGTCGTATTATTTATTGGTCTGGTGAGTCTTTACAATTAGCGGACGGAATTACTATTCATCGTCTCGGAGGACATTTTAGCGGCGGTTCTGTATTACATTGGGAAGAAGGAAATGATGGGAAAGGTATTTTATTAACAGGTGATATTATTCAAGTCGTAGCGGATCAGCAGTGGGTGAGTTTCATGTACAGCTATCCAAACTTAATTCCATTGCCAGCGAGAAAAGTGGAGGAAATGGCGAATCGAGTGAAGCCATTACAGTTTAATCGTTTATATAATGCTTTTCACGGAGTAGTGAAAGAGAATGCAAATGAGGCAGTGGAACGTTCTGCTGAAAGATATATTAAGGCGGTAGAAGGAAAGTTATTTCGTACGTGAAAGGAGAATTAGCTCTATGAAAACGTTAGTATGCTTCGGTGATAGTATTACAGCTGATGAAACGTTTTTTGATGGAACGCCAAGGTTAACACCGCGTCTGCAAGAGATGTTTCCAAATTGGAAGGTGGTAAATGCGGGGGGTCCGGGCGATAATACGTTCGATGCGTTACATAGGGTTGAAGATGATGTACTATCACATAAACCAGACTTTGTAACAGTTTTTCTTGGTACGAATGATTCGGTGTTATTTGATCCAGTGCCATTACAATCTTACAAAGAAAATTTAGAGAAAATTGTAAGTGCGATTTCATCAGAAAAAGTATTACTTATTAGTCCTGCACCAGTTGATGAAGCAAGGCAACATAATAGAACGAATGAAGTACTCGGTCAATATGCAAATGTGGTTGAGGAAGTGGCGAAAGAAACAGGAAGTCATTTTCTAAATTTGTACGCTGAAATGATTCAAGAAAAGGATTATAAGAGATTTGTAGAAGATGATGAAAAGGACGGTTTACACTTTGGACCACAAGGTTATGAATATTTAGCGAAGTTAATTTGTGAAAAGTTAAAAGGGATTTTGTAGGAAGCAAAGCGTGGGCGCTTTGCTTTTTTGTTCGCGTATTTCCTCCTACAATGCAGTAGCTTTTATTATGCTAATTATATTTCATAGTAGCACATGTAAGAATGAAATGAATAAAGTGAAATATAATTAGACCTTACCAATTGGGTTATTAAGGGGAGCCCGACTTCGACCTAACTTTTTTGCTCTTGCCAAATTTTGAGGCGGTGCACTCAAATAGCGGGATAAAATGTACTTTAAAGAGGTGGTTAGCCGTAACACTATGAGACATTCGTACAAAAGAAAATGATTTGTTCCGCTAATGGAATGTATCCAAGACTTAACAGTTGATTAATTGAACTGTAAAGTTTAAAATTACAGTATAGTTTTTAGAAGTGAGTTGCTATTTTTTGTGAAAAACAGATAAATTAAATATTCTCGAATGAATAATATAACGTGTATTTCATTCTGAACTGTAATTTTTTTTAATACATTTCAATAATCTATATAATAATTTAAAAAGTAAAGGAGTGTGTAAAATATGGTGATTTTATATACGACAGCAAGCTGTAGTTCATGCCGAAAAGCAAAAGCATGGCTTGAAGAACATCAAATTGATTATACCGAAAAAAATATCGTATCAAATTCTCTTACAGTCGATGAACTTAAATCCATTCTTCGTTTAACTGAAGATGGTGCTACTGAAATTATTTCAACTAGATCTAAAACTTTTCAGGAATTAAATATAAATATTGAGGCGCTTTCGCTTAATGAGTTTTATAAATTAATAATTGAGTATCCTCAAATGTTACGTCGTCCAATTATGCTGGATGAAAAAAGATTACAGGTTGGTTTTAATGAGGAAGAAATTCGCAAATTTTTACCGCGTAGCGTTCGAACATTTTTGAATATAGAATTGCAAAAAATGGCTAATTAATAAGTAATATTTTGAAAGGAGGAAACAGAAGTGATTGAAGTATGTGTTACAGTTAATTATAAAGATAGAAACTATCACACAAATGTTATTGTGAGTAAAGATACGATTTGGACAAAAATTAAACAATTGGCAGAAGAACAAGTTAAGAAACAGTGGACTGTTTAAATTTATTTGCAACTTAAAAAGCTAAATGAAGTTAGGAGATATAGGGGAGTTCTGATAGAATATAAAGGAATTTATTTTTTCATGCTAAGCATGCTTCTTATATATTTTAACGTTTGACTAACCTATCTGTAATATTTATGGCTACAGTATGTTACTAAACGAGAAATCATATTTTTTATCGTAGGAGGACAACAATGAACAGCGACTTTACCTTGGCCATTCACAGTTTAACTTATTTAGCTTTACAGCCAGATCGGATGTCAACAAGTAATGCTATTTCCGAAAGTGCAGGTGTTCATCCAGTACGCATTCGCAAAGTGCTAAGTTTGTTAAAAAAACATAAGTTTATACAATCAAAAGAGGGAACGGGTGGAGGTTTTATTTTTGCCCGTGATTTAAGTGAAATTAATCTTTGGAATATGTATCAAATAACCTCTGAAGGGGCATTGCAGCCGAAGTGTCCAGAATCAAATGATCAGTGTATTGTAGGTTCGAACATGCGGAAAGTTCTTTTTGCTATTTTCTTAGGTGCGGAAGAACATCTAGGTGAATATTTAAAGAATTATACAATGAAAGAAGTTGTTGATCTTATTAATCAAGAACGTTAAGCGGCTTAATTATTGTGTAGCCGTGAGTTCTTAAAAAATAAATGTAATAAAAAACATTACAGTTTAAATTGGTTTTTATATCTTTTTTATCGTTACAAAAAATATTTATAAGCAGGTGAAAAAGTATGATGTCAAATAATAATCATGTTTTAAAAGTGGGAGATTGGGTTCGTGGAATATCAAATGAGGGTGAATTCATAGTTGGTTACATTGTATCACTTGATGAAGTGGAAGGTGTAGTTACAGTTAGCATTGTGAAACGTGACGACAAGTACACAATGAACGAAGCGATTTTACTCTTTAGTAAACATGTTAACAAACTCCCTGAATCAAAGGTAATAAATAAGGAGCAAATCCTTTATCTTATAGACCTTGCATTATTAACAGGGGATGAAGAATGGTTTATTGAGCTCTCTGCAAAATTAAACTTGATAAAAGAGCTAGTTAATGAGGGGTTTTAAAGATTACATTATTCGTTTTTAATAGGTTGGATCGTGCAATAAGCAATAATATCATCTAAAAGGAAATGAAATAAAACCCATTCAATACAAACATAGAAATATCCCTGAAGAAGAGTTGAAAAAACTAAAATTAAGATGACATTGAAGTGATTCGTTTGCCCACTCCTAACAATGATAATGATGTAAATAAGCTGTCCATATGGGCAGCTTATTTTATTTTTTCGTTTAGCGAAGATTTTTGCAAAATGTTAGCGGTTCTCTTATTGTCATCAAGTTAAAATATGTATTTTCCTAAAAATGTATATGAATGCAATATTGATAATATATAACCTGAAAATTGGTTTATGTATTTAAAAAGAAATTTCTTTTTAACCACGTTAATTATTTATTAGAATATCTTTTTTAAGTCAAAATAAAATTTTTAGATAAAGAAGAATATAAATATTTTTAAAATGAGTAGCTTGAATAAACAATATTTTACTGTGTTTTTTGCTGATTAATTCCGTTATAAGCGATAGGAACAAGGGTTGCATGCTAACTGTAAATTATTATCCATGTAAAATTATATCCATTAAATATTTCTGGAAATATAAAAATATTAATTTTATAAATATACACGTTATAATGAGGGCGTCGAGAGAAATTTTATGATCTCTGGAGAAAATATAAAAAATGCGATTAATAGAAAGAAAGGCGTGTGATTAGAGGCGAAATGTATGTAAAGTGCTTCAGTGGCTTGTGTAATCAATACCATAAATGCTGCCGAAGTTATGAAAGTGATGTATAGAATTGAGAAAGAAATGCCTCATAAATGAAGAGAGGCCGGTTTATCTAAAATTACTGTTACAAGTAAGTAAGAGAAACCATTAAAGTAACACACTGTTATTAGAAATATTGCAACGTATTTATGAAGTCTATTCAATATTGTTCTCTTAAGCGGTCTTTATATAAAGAGCGGATAGTACGAGTAAACTTTTTTGTGAACGCTAACATTTATGTTAGGACGCTAACTAGCGAATGTTTCAATTTGGATTCATTATGATGAAGGACATACAATGTGGGGCAACTTGTAAGGAATTTATTTTCCGAAAAAAGGGAATGTTCGTTAGCTATAAAGAGATACGCAAGAATAGGATACAAGGGGGAGTTATTATATGAACGGGAATACTGCAAAGAAAATAGAAGTTCAAGCTGAAAATATCGCACTAGAAAATGAGCAATATGCAGATCCGAAAAAGTGGCATAAGCAGGATACTACATGGGCATTGAGCCTATTTGGAACTGCAATTGGAGCAGGGGTGCTCTTTTTACCGATTAATGCAGGTTCAGGTGGTTTATTATCATTACTACTAATTACATTGCTTGCATATCCAGTTATGTATTACTCACATAGGGCACTTGCTAAAATGATATACGCTTCTAATTCTGCTGATGAGGGGATCACAGGTACAATTAGAGAGTATTTCGGAAATAAAGCAAGTATCATTTTTAACATCGTATATTTCGGTTCAATTTATACAATCGTGCTAATGTATTCGGTTGCGCTTACAAATACTGCAAGTAGTTTTATCGTGCATCAATTGCACATGCCAGAGCCTCCAAGGGCTATTTTATCACTTGTATTAGTTCTTGGTCTTATCGCTATACTGAATTTTGGTCAAGATATTACTGTAAAGATCATGAGTATGCTAGTGTATCCTTTCATAGCTTCTCTACTTTTTATCGCAATATCTTTAATTCCACAGTGGAATACGTCAATGCTTAGCTTTTCAACTGTTTCTACTGCTTCAACAGGAACAGGATATTTTGGAACGATACTGTTGATTCTACCAATCATCGTATTCTCATTTAATCATTCACCTATGATTTCATCATTTGTTGTAAAACAGAGAGCTACGTATGGAATAGAAGCTACTGATGCTAAATGTGCGCAAATACAAAAAGTTTGTTATATCATGACATTCGCTGTAGTTATGTTCTTCGTTTGGAGTAGTACATTAAGCTTGACTCCAGAGGATTTAAAAATGGCAAAAGAGCAAAACTTATCAATCCTTTCATATCTTGCTAATGAGCTTAATTCACCTGTAATCACGATTGCAGCTCCAATCATTGCTTTTGTGGCTATTACAAAATCTTTCCTTGGCCATTATATCGGAGCATTTGAAGTAATGCGTGACATGATTATTAAGTTCGGTAAATCACGTGGGAAAGTTATTGAAGAAAAAACAATTAAGACAATCGTCCTTACTTTTGTTGTATTGTCATGCTGGTTTGTTGCTTATACAAATCCAAGTATTCTTGGACTTATTGATTCTCTAAGCGGTCCATTAGTTGCTGCTATCTTATGTCTATTACCGATGTATGCAATCAATAAAGTACCAGTACTAGCTAAATACAAAGGGAAAATGAGTAACGTATTTGTTATTATTGTAGGTGTACTTACTGTTTTAGCAAGTATTAAATCATTATTCTAATTCACGATTGTTAGTTCTAATGCAAAATAAAATAGAAAGATTTTGGGACAGACTTCTCCGTTTGGAGAGTTTGTCCTTTTTTAATGCGTAACAATTTTATCTTATTGATTTTATGAGATATTTCCGCATAATTGTAACTAAGGGAGATGATTCCAAGTTGAGTAAGCTGAATATAAGCACAACAGTTTCAGGAGATATAATTGTTACCCATCTTATTGGCAAGATTAAAACAGATGATGTTTATGAATGGTTTAATGGCTTCGAGCAGGTTTGTCAGCAATTCATTTCCGAGGGTCGGAAATACAAATTGCTGGTAGATAGAAAAGGGTACACGCCAGATCATTTTTCTGTTCAAAAAGCATGGAAAGATAAGTTTTTCAATGAAACGATTTTGAATCACAGTAAGGCAATTGCTTTTCTCCTTGAAGAAGGGGAGATACTGAATTATTTACAACAGTCCAATACAAAAGAATCTGTGAAATTTTTTGATGATTATGAACAAGCATTAGTTTGGTTGAATGGATATCCCATATGAAATTGTTAGCGAACCAGTTGCCTAAGTAACTGGTTTTTTTATGCTTGTAAGAAATATCCGGAAGAAAACTTCTATACGAGATGTTTAGTACGAAAGGACATACTTTTTTAAGGTGTTAAATATAATTCATAATAGCACCAAGAAGAAAAGAATACGCTTTACGGTATTAGTTATATGGAAAGGCCGTACGATAGAGTCACAGAAATTCAAAAATATCAATGTGGCATAAAGTGAGTAAGGGGGATAAACATATGAGCGCTTCAAATTTGAATGAAATAAGTAAGCAAATTTTAATAGAGGAGGAAACACTTCAATTTTCCTCTTTTACAAATGAAGATGCACTGCAAATAGGTTTATTTATCGTTGAAACGGCGAGGCAAGAAGGGAAATTGATTGCTGTTGATATAGCGAAAAATGGTGTGCAACTATTTCATTTCAAGATGACAGGGACAACTGCGGAAAATACGCAATGGATTGAGCGTAAAAAACGAGTTGTTTCTTTGCATAATCATAGCTCGTATTATATGCAGATACAAAGTGAAATAACGGGCGTTCCATATAATGAAAAGTATCTTTTAGATAGGTCGGATTATGCTGCGTTTGGTGGCTGTGTTCCTGTCCAAATAAAAGATGTAGGAGTTATTGGAATGATAACAGTTTCAGGATTACCACCAGAAGAGGATCATGAATTAGTTATAAGGGCAGTTAAAAATCATTTGAAACAATAGTAAAAAGGCAAAATCGAACAAGAATATGTTCGGTCTTGCCTTTTTATTATTCAGTTCATGAACATATTTCTAATAAGATGTTACGGAATTAAAATTTTTAATTCGAGACACTTTTCTTGACGATTATAATCTATGTAGTTAATATGATAGACGTAACGTAATTAAATTACTAAAAGTAATTAAGTTATTTTATATAAGTTAAAGTAAGTAAGTAGCATGTGGTAAAAATGCTTTGAATTGCCACTATTAATATTGGGGACAATTAGAAAGCGACAAATATAAAAAATTAGAAGTTAAGAAGTAAGGTTGGATCAAAAATAATAGTAGCTTCTGTACAATGCATTTTTACTAAGGTGACAATGACTATACATCACGAGGGGGACTGAAATTGGAATCAATGACCTTTGTTTTATTTGGAGCAACAGGAGATTTAGCTAAAAGAAAAATTTACCCCGCGCTATATAACTTATATAGAGATCAAAAGATTCCAAAGCCAATATCCGTTATTGGGCTTGGAAGACGTGAAGCATCTCATTTAGATTTTCAAAAAAGAGTAAAAGAATCCATAGACACTTTTTCTCGTCGCAAAGATGAAGGTACTCCGAAAATAGAAGATTTTTTAGAGTATTTTCGTTATTGTCCCTTAGATGTGAATAAGCCAGAAGATTATAAAAGGTTATTACAAGTAGTTCGTGAAAGGGAAGAAGAACAAAATATACAAGGGAATAGAATGTTCTACCTTTCAGTTACTCCTGACTTCTTTGAGACCATTGCTTTAAATATTAAGGAAAGTGGACTCGATGGAACGGATGGATGGAAGCGCCTGATGATTGAGAAACCGTTTGGTCATGATCTTACATCTGCCCGAGAGCTGAATGATAAGCTTAGTCGAACGTTTGAAGAAGACGAAATATACCGTATTGATCATTATTTAGGTAAACCGATGATTCAAAACATTGAAGCACTTGAATTTGCAAATCCTGTTCTCCAATCGATTTGGAATAAAGAACATATAGCGAATGTACAAATAACAGCTAGTGAAATGGTTGGGGTAGAAGAAAGGGCAGCATATTATGATCATGCAGGAGCCATTCGCGATATGGTTCAAAATCATATGTTGCAAATATTAATGATGACTGCTATGAATCTGCCGGAAAAGATAAATGCATGTGAAATTCGTGAGGAAAAACGAAAGGTAATGGAAACTCTTCGTAAAGTGAAAAAAGAAGACGTTCAGAACCATATCATTCGCGGACAGTATGCTTCAGGAGAGATAAAAGGACAACAAGTTGTAGCGTATAGAGAGGAACCAGGAGTAAATCCTTCTTCTCAAACAGATACATATGTTGCGGCTCGCTTATGGATTGATAACCCATTTTGGACTGATGTTCCTTTTTACATACGAACAGGAAAAAGAATGAAAGAAAAGTCTACTCGTATTGTAATTGAGTTTAAAAATACATTAAAACAGCAATATCAAGATAGTAATCCAAATGCAGAGCCTAATTTGTTAATCATTGAAATTAGCCCAAATGAAAATGTTTCACTCCAATTAAATAGTAAAAATCCATTGAACAATGGAGAGCTAGAACCGATCCGTATTCATTTTACTTGTGAGCAAACAGGAGTGGGAATACCTGAAGCCTACGAAAGGCTTATCTATGATGCTGTATGTGGAGATTCTACATTCTTTGCACACTGGAGAGAGGTTGAATTGTCATGGGAATGGGTGCAGCCAATCCTTGAAGCGTTCGAAGAAAACTTGTTACCTTTTCATGAATATGAGTCTGGCTCGTATGGTCCGGATGCTGCTCATGCTCTATTACAAGAAAGTGAATTTAAATGGTGGTTAGATGAGGGATTGAAAAAATAAGTACATTCTTATAAGTAAAGCAATATGACAAAAGATATTCATCATTTTATTAACATGTATTTATGATGAAAGGTAATTCAAGGAGGAATTGTATTATGAGAGTAGGATTAATTGGTTTAGGTAAAATGGGATTAAATTTAGGGAAGAATTTAATTGATCATAAACATGAAGTAGCTGCATTCGATTTAAATACGAGTGCAGTGGAAGAAATGAAAGCGTATGGGGCTACAGGTACGTCTAGTTTAAACGAACTTGTTCAATCATTAGAATCACCAAGAATTCTATGGGTTATGGTTCCGCACGCTGTTGTTGATTCTGTTATTAATGAGGTTACACCGCTGTTATCAAAAGGAGATATTTTAATTGAAGCTGGGAATTCACATTATAAAGAGTCTATTCGCCGATATGAGCAACTAAAGACAGATGGCATTCACTTTATGGATGCAGGAACTTCTGGCGGAATGGAAGGTGCTCGTAATGGTGCTTGTTACATGATCGGAGGAGATCAAGAAGCTTGGGACATCGTTGAACCTATTTTCCGAGATACAGCTGTAGAAAATGGATTCTTATATGCAGGAAAAGCTGGTAGTGGTCACTTTTTAAAAATGATTCACAACGGAATTGAATACGGAATGATGGCTGCCATTGGTGAAGGATTTGAGGTTTTAGAGAAGAGTGAATTTGACTACGATTATGAAAAAGTATCAAGAGTATGGAACAACGGTTCAGTCATTCGTTCATGGTTAATGGAATTAACTGAAAATGCATTTTCTAAAGATGCAAAACTGGATGAAATTAAGGGCGTTATGCATTCTTCTGGTGAAGGAAAATGGACAGTAGAAACAGCATTAGACCTTCAAACAGCAACTCCTGTTATCGCAATGTCTCTATTAATGCGCTACCGCTCATTAGACAATGATACATTTACAGGAAAAGTTGTAGCAGCACTGCGCAATGAATTTGGCGGACATGCAGTAGAAAAGAAATAAAAATTTTAAAATTATAACTCGTTAGCGTTTAAAAAATGGAGGGAATGAATCATGAAGTTTTTTATTGATACTGCAAATCTTGAGGACATAAAAAAGGCATATAAACTAGGGGTTTTAGCTGGCGTTACAACGAATCCTTCTTTAGTAGCGAAAGAGGGCATTAAGTTTGAAGACCGTATTGCAGAAATTTGTCAGGCAGTACCTAACGTTGAATCTGTTTCGGCAGAAGTAACTCCAGATGTTGTTGCAGCTGAAGAAATGATCTCTCAAGCAGAAGAACTAATTAAAATTAACGGTGGTGATAAAAACATCACGATAAAACTTCCGATGACACTAGCAGGATTAGAAGCTTGCCGCTACCTTACTGAAAAAGGTGTGAAAACGAACGTTACACTTATTTTCACTGTGAACCAAGCTCTTTTAGCTGCTCGAGCAGGTGCAACGTACGTCTCTCCATTTTTAGGACGCTTAGATGATATTTCTGAAGATGGCGTATTATTAGTTGCTAAAATTGCTGAATTATTCGATGTTCATCAATTAGATACACAAATTATTGCGGCTTCTGTCAGACACCCAGACCATGTCACTCGTGTAGCGATGGCAGGTGCTCACATTGCAACAATTCCTTATAAAGTCATTGAACAACTTGCTATGCACCCATTAACAGATCAAGGTATTGAAAAGTTTGCTGCGGATTGGGCGAAAGCGCCTAAGTTATAATGAAATGAAGATTTCACTTTTCAAAATAGCACTATAGTTATGAAAAGGACCTCCTTATGAGAGAGAAGTTTATTAAAACGTAGCTCTCATAAGGGAGCGTCTTTTTTGTATACATCATGGTGCTCTTTTGTTATAGGAATAATTTGAAAGGGGTTACATAGTGAGCTCGAAATATATGATTGGTGTAGATATTGGGACAACTAGTACAAAATCAGTTTTGTTTTCGATTGATGGATCAGTTATTGCAAGTCATGGGATTGAATATCCTTTATATTCTCCCGCACCAGAAACAGCAGAACAAGATCCAGAAGAGATTTTTCAAGCGGTCATACATACGATTAAAGAAACTATACAATCAAGTAATGTGCAGCCAGTTGATATTCTTTGTGTTTCTTTTAGTTCGGCAATGCATAGTGTCATTGCTGTAGACGAAGCAGGGAAGCCGTTAACGAGATGTATCACTTGGGCAGATAATAGAAGCGCAAGCTGGGCAGAAAAAATAAAGAATGATATGAATGGTCATGAAATTTACCTTCGTACTGGAACACCAATCCATCCTATGTCACCACTTTCGAAATTAGTTTGGCTTAAGAATGAACATGATGAGTTGTTTGCAAAAAGCTATAAATTCATCTCTATTAAAGAGTATGTTTTCTATAAGTTATTTAAGGAATATGTAATTGATTATTCTATTGCATCAGCAACAGGAATGTTCAATTTGAAATTTTTAAAATGGGATGAGGCAGCTCTTCGTGTCGCAGGAATTACCGATAAAAAGCTATCTACAGTTGTTCCAACGACGCACAGTTTAATAGGGATAAATGAAGAACTTGCAAGAGAGATGAATGTACTTGTTACTACTCCTTTTATAATCGGTGCGAGTGATGGGGTACTATCGAATTTAGGTGTAAATGCAATAGAACCTGGAGTAGTTGCTATTACAATTGGTACGAGCGGTGCAGTGCGAGTTGTCACAAATCATCCTGTAACGGATCCGAAAGGTAGGACTTTTTGTTATGCGTTAACTGAGGACCTTTGGGTAATTGGTGGACCGGTTAATAATGGTGGTATGATTTTTAGGTGGGTTCGCGACCAATTATGTACGTTAGAAGTTGAGCATGGGAAGCGTTTAGGAAAAGATCCATATGAAGTGCTTACGGAAATAGCGGCAAAAGTGAATCCTGGATCTGATGGTTTATTATTTCATCCGTATTTAGCAGGCGAAAGAGCTCCTTTATGGAATGCAAATGCGCGGGGATCTTTCTTTGGGCTTGGACTACATCATAAGAAAGAGCATCTTATACGTGCTGTTTTAGAGGGAATCATTTATAACTTGTATACAGTTCTTCTTGCGTTAAAAGAACTAATTGGCGAACCGAAAAAAATTCAAGCGACAGGTGGTTTTGCAAGGTCAGAACTTTGGAGACAGATGATGGCAGATATTTTTCATCAAGACGTATACGTTCCTGAAAGTTTCGAAAGCTCTTGCCTAGGAGCGGCAATCCTCGGTTTATATAGCTTAGGTGAAGTAGATACATTACATGTAGTTTCTAATATGGTAGGTGCCAATTTTTATCATGAGCCAAACATGGAAAGTGTGGAGAAATATAAAGATTTAACACCGATCTATATTCGTTTGGCCCGTCACTTGGAAGAAGAATATGAAAGTATAGCAGCTTTTCAGAAAAAGTGGGTTTAGAGGCTATTTGGCAGAAAAATATGGTAGCGTATAAAGAGGTACTCCGATTTTTTAGGATATTCTTTCAATGAATAATAGTTTTAGGTTGCTTAGTAAGAAGTGTGATGAACAAAAACTATAGGGAGAGGGTTATGAAAATGACGGATAACAAAGAGTTTATTGGATATGTTGGAACTTACACGAAAGAAAATAGTGAAGGAATATATACTTTTACTTTACATACGGAAGCGCAAAAAGTTAGTAATGTAACACTTGCGGCTAAGCTGGATAACCCTACATATGTAACGATTAGCAAAAATAATCAATATCTCTATTCTGTTGTAAAAGAAGGAGAAGCTGGTGGTGTAGCTGCTTATTTGATTAATAGTCATACTGGAGAGCTAGAGGAACAAAATAGACAAGTAGTAGAAGGGGCTTCTCCTTGTCATATTAGTGTGGATAGTGGAAATCAAACGGTAGTTACAGCGAATTACCATAAAGGAACGATTGAGTCTTTTGAAGTAGATGAAGAAAATGGAACTGTAAATCCTGCTTCATCTATTATGGCACATGAAGGTTCAGGTCCAAATAAAGAAAGACAAGAAAAACCACATGCACATTACGCGGGATATACTCCTGATGAAAAATATGTGGTAGGTGTTGATTTAGGGATTGATAAAATAATTACATATGGAATAAAAGATAGTACATTAAAAGAAGTGAATAGCTTGTCTGTGAACCCAGGAAGCGGTCCGAGACATATTGCTTTTCATCCAAATGGAAAGTACGCTTATGTGATGACTGAACTTAGTTCGGAAGTCATTGTGTTAACATATTATCCGGAAGAAGGATCCTTTACAGAGTTGCAGTATATTTCTACAGTTCCAAAAGAATTTGATGGAAATAGTCAAGGAAGTGCTATTCATATTTCTTCTGATGGCCGTTTTGTATATGCGGCGAATCGTGGGTATAATAGTATCGCTGTTTTCAGTGTAAATCAAAACTCAGGTGAACTTACATTTGTTGCACATACATCTACAGAAGGAAATTGGCCGAGGGACTTTGTGTTAGATCCTACTGGAAAATTTCTTATTGCTACAAATGAAAAGTCACATAATCTTGTGCTATTTTCAAGAAATGAAACGACAGGGAAGTTAACACTGTTACAATCTGATGTTGTTGTACCAGAGCCTGTTTGTGTTAAGTTTTTAAATGTTTAATTTGTGATTGGTAGAATTTCTATATACCCCAGAAACAGAAAAAAGCAAAGCGATATCGCTTTGCTTTTTTCTATTTCTTCTTCGGTCTACGTACTAACTCGCCGCCACAATTTGGGCAAACGTTTTGTCTTTCCTCTGTACATGGTGCACAAAATGTACATTCATACACGCATATGTATGCTTCAGAATCAGGCTGAAGGGAATGGTCGCAAATTTGACAGTTTGTTTTCATTTCTAATGCCATCGTAATCCTCCTCGTTATTTGAAAGTTCTTAATTTAATTATAATTAATGTTGTAGTGGGTGTCCTTTTTAAATGAAAAGAAATAGACGGATTATGTTGTTGTTTGAAATGAAATAGGTCCATTTGTTTTGAAATTGATTATTTAGTGCAGTTGGAATATTATGAAATAGTCAAAAGACAACAGGGGGTATATATTTTGACTAATCATAACGACTATTTTCGTGTAGAAGAGGATGTAAATTACAATAGTTTAAAAGCGGATTGTGAAAAATGTTTTGGATTATGTTGTGTAGCATTACCGTTTGCAGCATCAGTAGATTTTGCGGTGAATAAAGATGGTGGTAAACCTTGTACAAATCTACAATCAGATTATAAATGTAGTATACATAGAGATCTTAGAGGAAAAGGCTATAAAGGTTGTACAGTATTTGAATGTTTCGGTGCTGGACAAAAGATTTCTCAAGTTACGTTTAAAGGAATTGATTGGCGGACAGATGCCGAGCATGCGAGAGAAATGTATGATGCTTTTCCGGTTATGCATCAGCTTCATGAAATGCTTTGGTATTTGAAGGAAGCTATTCTATTAAAGGCGACGCAGACAATTCATAAAGAGCTGAAGGAAGCAATTGAAGAGACAGAGCGTCTTTCTAATTTAAGTTCAGATGAGTTAATGGAAGTAAATGTGCCATTACACCGTGCAGAAGTGAACATTCTCCTTTTAGAGACGAGTGAATTAGTATGGAAGGAAATGAATGTTGCACGTAAAAAACGAATCAGTCACCACGGAGCAGATCTTATGGGAGCTAACCTTAAAAAGAGGGATTTACAAGGAGCAAATTTAAGAGGAGCTTATCTTATTGCGGCTAATTTACGAGATGCAAATTTAAGGGGAGCGGATCTCATCGGAGCAGATTTGCGAGATGCAGATATTCGCGGGACAGATTTTACAAATAGTATTTTTCTTACGCAAGTGCAAATTAATGCGGCGAAAGGGGACAAATATACGAAATTACCGAAAATGTTGTCTCGTCCAGCGCATTGGACTGCGTAAATTGTATGTAGTGGAGTACAAAGCAGTATACCAATTTGTATAGGGTTCCATGATCAAGACCCAATTATACGAACAGGCAGAGACTAAGTCTCTGCCTGTTTTTTATACTATTTTCGCTTTTCAAAAGTAGTAATTATAACACTACATATAATAAGGATACCACCAATAAAAAAGTTACTGCTTAACGTCTCATTTAATAAGAACCAACCAAGTAATGATCCAACGATAGGTTGAAAGAAGAAAAATAATGAGCCGATGCTAGCATCCATTAATTCTAATCCTTTATTCCAAAGAAAAAATGCACCTGCGGTTGAGATGATTCCTAAATAGAGTACGCCTAATACTACATACATGTTCATATGTTCAATAGGATTTGTTTGGAATTCCCATACCATAAAAGGTGTAATGAAAAAGAGTGAAAAAAATATTGCGTACGTTGTAATAACTAAAGATGAAAATCGAGCAGAAGCGATTTTTACATAAATGGACAGTAAAGCCCACGTAATAGCGGCCCCAACTAAAATGATTGTACCGATAAAATAGGAGCCGATTTCAAAATCCCATCCGATAACGATAACGACACCGATTGTCGCTATTATAGTTGATAAAAGTCTACGAGCAGTTAGTTTCTCTTTTAAAATGAGCGCTGCAAATATAACCATAAATGCAGGTGTAGCTGATGTCACTAAGGAGCCTGTATGAGCATCGGATAATTTCGTTCCGATAAATTGACATGTGATCGAAATGAAATAACCTACGAATCCGATCCAAGCGAATAATAGCCAATCTTTTTTGTGTATGGTTACGTTTTTCTTTTGCTTTTTTTCAGTTGTTTTCAAAATCACATATAAAACAACAAAAGCGATAATAAAGCGTAGCCAAACGAGTGTAAGCGGCGGGATAAAGTCGAGTACGTATTTACTAACGACGTACATACCGCCCCAAATACTTGCTGCTAGTGATAAACATATAGCTCCTAAAATGGTTTGTTTCATTTGAATGACCTCCGTCTATTTTTAGGGTTATGATTTATTCCCTAAGACGAGGCATGGTGCACTTGTTATATGGATGCCCGTCTTAGATTATAGACGGCCTACAGGTTGATCGTTTTCGAATGAAGTGTTGTAGTACATGAACGTAGCCTCCCTTCTTCTTTTAATGATATTATAACTTAATTTTCTGATTATTAAAGAGTGTTATGGAATTGTGCATAAAATGTGAATAACAAACCGTCACGTTTGACTGTACAGTTTATGTATTGTATGATAATAGTAATATAAACAAGGGGGGAAGATCGTTGGGAAGGTGTATCGAATCGGACAGTTGGCTCTCATGGCTCACGTGTCGAAACGAACGATTGATTATTATACGAATCTAGGAATCTTAAAAGCGGAGCGATCTCAATCTAATTATCGCTATTACGACGAAACAGCATTTGAGACATTACAATTTATTGAGAAGTGCAAAGAAATGCATATGCCGCTTTGTGAGATTAAAGAGAAGATCGAGGAGAAGAAGCTGCTCGGTATCAATGAACACGTTTCGAAACATGTGAATGAAGTGACAGACCATATTCATAGATTAGAAGCAGAACTAACAGAGTTAAAGCCTCTTTTAGATGAATTGACTGATTCACAACGTGAAAAAATATCGAAATCTTTATCTGGTCAAACGACAGCTTTAATACAGACACTTGCTCTATTATTATAGAATAAGTGAAATCCGACCTCTTTAATTTTTGTATCGGGCTATGTTTTCTAACGAACAAATAAGAAAACATTATAGTATACAGGAGGTGGACACCTTAGTTTTTTAACTAAGGGGATTCATTGGAAATATTTAATTTAGTCATGGTTGCGATTTTAATCGCATTTACTGGATTTTTCGTAGCAGCAGAGTTTGCGATTGTTAAGGTACGTTCAAGTCGCATTGATCAGCTTGTTGCGGAAGGGAAACGCGGCGCATTAGCAGCGAAAAAGGTAACAACAAATTTAGATGAATATTTATCTGCTTGTCAATTAGGTATTACAGTTACAGCGATGGGATTAGGTTGGTTAGGTGAACCGACAATCGAAAAGTTATTACACCCGTTATTTGAGAAATGGAACATAAATCCTTCTATTTCATCAGTATTAACTTTTGGTCTTGCTTTTATGCTAATGACATATTTACACGTTGTAGTAGGGGAATTAGCTCCGAAAACGCTGGCAATTCAAAAGGCTGAAAAAGTAACGTTGTTATTGGCAACTCCGTTAATGATGTTCTATAAAATCATGTATCCATTTATTTGGGTATTGAACGGTTCAGCTCGTGTTATAACTGGTTTATTCGGTTTGAAACCAGCTTCTGAACATGAAGTAGCTCATACAGAAGAAGAATTACGTCTTATTCTTTCAGATAGCTATGAAAGTGGCGAAATTAATCAAGCTGAATACAAGTATGTAAATAATATCTTTGAATTTGATAATCGCATCGCGAAAGAGATAATGGTACCGCGTACAGAAATCGTTGGTTTCTATCTTGAAGATTCAGTAGAAGAACACATGAAAGTAATCCAAAATGAACGATACACACGTTATCCGATTTTTGGAGAAGATAAAGATGATATTATCGGTATGGTCAACGTAAAAGATTTCTTTATTCGATATATGAACAACGATCAAGAAGATTTATCATCGATTCGCACGTATATGCGTCCGATTATTGAAGTTATGGAAACGACTCCAATTCATGATTTATTACTGCAAATGCAGAAGAAGCGAATTCCAATGGCTGTTTTATATGATGAGTACGGAGGAACAGCTGGAATTGTAACGCTTGAAGATATATTGGAGGAAATCGTCGGCGAAATTCGTGATGAATATGATGAAGATGAAGCACCACCAATTCAACATGTGAACGAATATCATAAAATTGTTGATGGAAAAGTGCTTATCTCAGAAGTAAAAGATTTGTTTGGATTACACATTGAAGAAGACGATGTGGATACAATCGGTGGATGGATTATGATGCAAAATCATGAAATCGAAGAAGGACAATACGTTGAAGCAGAAGGCTATGAATTTAAAGTGTTAGAAAAAGATGCTTATCAAATTAAACGTGTTGAAATTCAAAAAATGGAACAAGAACAAGAGAAAGCAGCAACTGTGTAAGTTGCTGCTTTTCTTCTGACACATAATAAAATGTGAAATTAGGAGCGGATATTTTGATTCAAGTAGCCTTACGTGTATATCGATTACAATTGTATACGATCTTTAGTGGTTTACTACTAATGTGGGCGGTTACTCCGTTTGGGAAACAAGTGACAGGGTTCGGTATCGGTTTAGCAGTTAGCGCATATTGTCTTTGGCTATTAGCTCGCAGAGTGGAGAAATTAGGAAGAAGTATCGTGATGAAAGAAAAGGCTCCTGGATTAGGAGTTCTAAACCGATTTGCAGCCGCAATATTAGGGGCTATCATTATGTTTGAAATTGAGCATGAAATGGAAATGTGGGCATTCGGTACTGGAATATTGGGTGGACACTTTTTAATGATTGCGAATTTAGCCTATGCAAATATGCAGCTAGTAAAAGAAGAAGAGAAGCAAAAGGAAAATGCTTCGAAAAACATAGAACTCTGATGAAAGGGACCTAATCAGGTTCCTTTTTTGCGTTTAAAAATAAATGATATAATACGAATGATTTACTGGTACTTATCGAATTTATGCCAAACATAATACGCTTATTTTTGGGGCATTTCAATAGTATGAAAAAAAATTAAAAAAAATTAAAAAACCCATCGATTTCTAAAGCTTATGTATGTTATCATGACAAAAGAATTTGCGAAAGAGGTGGATACCAATGTTACAAGCTTTACTTATTTTTGTGCTTCAAATTATTTACGTTCCAACTTTAACAATCCGTACGATTTTGCTTGTAAAGAATCAAACAAGATCCGCTGCAGGTGTAGGATTGTTAGAAGGGGCTATTTACATTGTCAGTTTAGGTATTGTGTTTCAAGATTTATCAAATTGGATGAACATTGTTGCCTATGTCATCGGCTTTAGTGCGGGACTATTATTAGGCGGTTATATAGAAAATAAATTAGCAATTGGATATATTACGTATCAAGTTAGTTTGCTAGACCGTTGTAATGAATTAGTAAATGAATTACGCCATTTTGGATTTGGCGTTACAGTATTTGAAGGTGAAGGAATAAATTCTATACGTTATCGCTTAGATATCGTTGCAAAGCGTTCTAGAGAAAAAGAACTGTTAGAAATTATTAATGAAATTGCACCGAAAGCGTTTATGTCTTCTTATGAAATCCGTTCGTTTAAAGGTGGATATTTAACGAAGGCGATGAAAAAGAGAGCATTGTTGAAGAAGAAGAAAGATGAACATGCATCGTAAAGAAAAGGGAGTAGTGCAGCTTTAAAAGCACGGCATAATCCCCATAGAAAAAAGAGAGGAATCTATATTGAAAAAGATTCCTCTCTTTTTTCTGCTTTTTCTCAGATTAACAATTAACCATACAACTTGAATAATTAGTGGTAATATAAATGCAATTAATAAAACGATAAATGCCACTAATTTAAGCTCTGGTGTTTGAGTAACAGCAGCACCATCAACCTCTCTTAGCCAAATGATAGCTGCCAATATCCCAAAAATGGTAATCCAAAATATGTTACCAATCCACCAAAAAATCCATCGTCTTTTCATATTAGCACCTCTTATATTTACCCTCTGTTAAAAGTATATTTTCGGTTGTTATATTTAAATGAAATAACTATAAAACTACTTTTTTTCAACTGTATATCTAACTTGTTTAAAGGTTGCCATGTCTCCATTTTCGTTATCATCTTTCGTTTGCAAAAGTTGAACTCTTGGCTTGTAGTCTGTCCTATGAGCGTGCTCGATATCTTTAATGTTAAGTTTGTAGGATTCACCATTATTTATTTTTTTTTCCAATACTTTTTTATTGGCAACATAAATAAAAGTTACTTTATTTTCATCAATACCTTCAGTCTTAATTTCTAATTCATTATCTTTTGTTGTAATCGTTGGTGTTAATAATTCAATACTGCCGCTTCCGGTTTCTAAAGAATTTTCTACTATAGTTGAACATCCGGATAAAATGATTCCGATGAATAGAAGAACAATTAATTTCTTTTTCATAACATCCCCCAATTTCAAGTGATTTTTGATTTTGGTATTGCTAGACTGCTAGTGTGGAACGTAAATGTTTAGCTAGCACTTTTTATTGTACCATAATATGTAAATTAATATAGGTTATATATCCAATTTAAGGGAGATTGAAAAGTTTACTTATTGTTGAGAATCAGTATTTTTACAGTAGGTATTTATTTTCTTTACAAAGCGGTGTTGATAAAATCATTACGAATTGGATATCCAAATATATGATGAAATGTAGACAGGAGAAAGAGCTTAATACGAAGCAATCTTATTTTTATAGAAATTACAATTTTTACATATTAAAATAATGATAGGGAATAGATGAATTCATTCACTTCGGAGGTAGTTACTTGAACATTAACAAGAAGGCAATTGAAATGTTTGAACAAAATGAATATGAGGAAGCAATGGAAGAGGAAGTGGATATTCCGAAAGGGTATTTTGATATTGTATATTCCATTTATGCATTAGGTTGGACTTCAGATTTAGGAAAAACGTTGGAACTGATTCATTCATATGTAAAGCCAGGAGGAAGCTTTGTTTTTAGTTGGGAGCATCCGGTATATTCAAATTTACAATATGGTACAGAAGAAATTGCTTTTAAGTCTTCTTATCATGAGGAAACTCCTATTACGTTTGAAACATTTAAAGGAGAAAATGTACAAGCGACATTATATAAGAGAAAAATAAGTACATACATAAATGAGTTAAATAGAGTGGGATTTACAATTGAGAGAATAGAAGAGCCTGAACCGTCTCGTGTATTTGATGAAGAAGTAGCTACACCTTCTACGAAATATTATTCTTTATATAAAGCTAGAATGGTACCAACTACTTTTATTATTAAGGCGAGGAAGTAAAATGCTTTATAAAAAGAAGCCTATCATTTCAAATAAATGAAATGATAGGCTTCTTTATTTTTAAAAAATGAGGTCAAAGATGTACTTTTCATATAAAAATGCATTTCATATAAAAAGTGTAATTATTTTGGGGAAGGGGGATTGTTGTGCGTCATCATAGAAAGTGCAAAAAATTTGGAGTGGCACTGCCTCTTCCGCTTGAAGGAGCAACTGGCCCTACTGGTAACAGTGGTCCAACAGGCCCAACTGGAGGGCATGAAGGTCCGGTCGGGCCTCCGGGAATCACTGGACCTAGAGGAGCAACTGGTCCACAAGGTCCTCAAGGTATTCAAGGAATCCAAGGTCCACAAGGGATAACGGGGCAGGCAGGAGCAACTGGATCGACGGGAGTAACAGGTCTACAAGGAATTCAAGGTCCACAAGGTGCCACGGGAGCAACCGGAACAACCGGGGCAACTGGAGTAACAGGTTCTCAAGGAATTCAAGGAGTGCAAGGTCCACAAGGAGTGACCGGATCGACTGGAGCAACTGGATCGACTGGTTCAACAGGTGCGACTGGACCGACAGGGATACAAGGAATAAGAGGAGTAACGGGTCCAACAGGTGCGACTGGCCTAACGGGCTCAACCGGAGCAACTGGATCATCTGCTATATCAACAGGTGGTGGGTATTTCTTTTCTACATCAACAAGTACAATTGTAGCAAATGCCAACATTCCAATTAATTCAGGATCTACTGTATATGGAACTGGTGTATCTTTAACTAGTGCTACAACTGTCACAGTATCCACACCAGGAATATATTTAGTAAGCTACTATTTCCAAGGGGATGTAAGTGGTGGGAATGAGACAGTATCTGTCAGATTGCTATTAAATGGAACTCAAGTAACAGGGAGTTTTATACAAAATGTAACGACATCAACTGTAGTAATCGAACCAGCTATTTCAAATACACTTCTTGTGAATGTCGCGAGCGCAAATTCAACGTTAATATTACAAAATGGCCCATTAGGTGTTGGGCATGTGACCACTATAGCAGGCACGATTACAGCAAGTTTAAATGTAGTGAGGATATTATAAAAAGTATAGGGAATATAAAAAACACAAGGAATGTCTTTATAGACACACCTTGTGTTTTTTAATATTAAATAAACATTTTCTTTATCTTTTCGGTTGAAAAATATGCTGAAAGAAGTATTTGTGATGTAAGTTATCTACAACTTTATTTGCTTGATATGTGCGGTGTTGTTCGAGTCGAAGTCTTTGCTCCATCATTTTTATTGCGTGATCTGATAAACGTAACATTGTACCAGTCTCCTTTTCTATAAATATAGTTTTCTGATTGATATCGATTCCATATTTATAACTAAGGAGGCAAAGTGTGTAACATAGGCAAAAAGCACCTTCCTCTCCCATTACGCTTACGAGGTTAGCTGTCGGACTCGGGAAGTGAGAGTTTCCCTACTTAAAAAAGATTCGCCCCAAGTAGCATAGCTACAAAAATGGTTCCCCCGCTCCAAAATTTGGATTCAGCAAAAGGTTGTATAAAGTAAAAAATAACATAAATAAACAATTAAGTCAAACTATTTTGTGTTTTCTGTCTTTTTAGTTGCGTAAGGATCATGCCATCAGGTAGTGTTGTATCTGTTACTTCAATGAAGCTGTGTTTTTTATATAATGCGAGAGCTGGAGTATTGGCTTTACCTGTTTGTACAATGTATGTCATTGAAGACGAGAACATGTTAAATATATAAAGTAGCAGTTTCGTTGCGATTCCTTTTTGAAAAAAATTGGGCGATACAACTAATCTGTGGATATCGATTAGTTCTTCTTCTTGTATAAAAGAAATAAAGCCGACGAGTTTATTTTCAGAGAAATATCCATAGAATGTTTCATCACAATTTTGAATATCGTTTACAGTATCATATAAACGAGGTATTGCAGTACTGTTTAAAAAGTCTGCTTCAATTTTATAAGCTGGAAGTTGAACATTTAAAATGGATGTTGCTACTTCATAAGAAGTGGGAAGTAATTTATGAATCATAGATAATAACGCCTCCTTTAAATATGATATATTAATATAATTGATTTGTGGGTAAGTTTGACAATTTTTTTCTTTTTTGCATATAATATATGTATCTCCATACATAAAATGTTCGTAGGTATATTTCTATAGTAGGATATGGTTAGCGTAGATAAATACGTAATCTTATATAAGAGTTTAGCTACTCTTGTATTTGATAATACAAACTATAATAGAAATGAGGGACTAAAAATGGGATGGATTATTACATTAATAGTTGGTGCTATTATAGGTATAATTGCTAGTTCTATAACGGGTAAAAATTTTCCAGCTGGTATGTTTGGAAATATAATTGCTGGTTTACTAGGAGCTTGGTTAGGTAGTAGATTATTTGGATCTTTTGGGCCATCATTTGGTGGGATTCATGTCGTGCCAGCATTATTAGGTGCAATTGTGTTAATTCTTATTGTATCATTTGTAGTAAAAGTTGCAAGAAAATAAAGGTTATTACTGATTGTTTTATAAAGCCCTTTTAGGGCTTTTCCTAATTAGAGAGGTGGTACATTTGGAGAAAGTAAATATAAGAAAAAGAGATAAGTTGAAAAAGTTTTTTAAAGAACAAAATTATTTAGCTGTACTACTTGGATTCGCGTTGCTGTTTGTAAATATATTATTACTTACAAAAATATCATTCGTCTTTACACCGTTCGTCGTATTTTTAAAAACAATCTTTTTCCCAGTATTATTAGCGGGAGTACTATTTTATATATTGCATCCATTCGTTTCTCTTTTAGAAAGAAAAGGTGTGTCGAGAATTGTGTCAATTGCCTCGATATATATAATTGTTCTTGGATTATTTGTTTTTCTTGCGGTCACGGTTATTCCAATTATTAAAGATCAAGTAAATGCTTTAATAGATAACTTGCCATATTTCGGGCATGAAATCGAAAGGGCAGCACGTAAATTTGGAGAAAGTAATGTAATTGGTAGAATGCAGGAAAGTTTAAATGTTGATTTTGCTAATATTGTAAAAGATTCTACAATGAACTTTACAAAATCATTATCATCAGTAACAGGAAATGTAACTGGATTTTTAAGTACAATTACTGAAGTTGTTTTAACATTTGTAATGGTTCCATTTATTTTGTTCTATCTTTTAAAAGATGGTGAGCAATTACCGAATCATTTTTTAAAGTTTATATCTGAGCAAAGACAACCAGCTGCGAAGAGAATACTAGATGATATGCATTATGCGATTAGTTCGTATATTAGAGGACAAATTATTGTTAGTTTATTTATCGGTATTATGCTATTAATCGGTTATCTTATTATTGGTATTAAATATGCGGTACTACTTGCTATTTTAGCGATGATTGTAAATATCGTTCCGTACGTAGGACCAATCATTGCAATTACACCAGCTTTAATTATCGCATTTATCGACTCGCCATCAATGGTGTTAAAAGTAATTATCGTTATGATGATTGTACAATTAGCAGAAGGTAAATTTATTTCTCCGCAAGTCATGGGGAAAAAGTTAGATATTCACCCGATTACTATTATA
This sequence comes from Bacillus sp. 41-22, assembly GCF_025809295.1. Taxonomy (NCBI): domain Bacteria; kingdom Bacillati; phylum Bacillota; class Bacilli; order Caryophanales; family Bacillaceae; genus Bacillus; species Bacillus sp. 41-22. The sequence continues at coordinate 3,199,708 of NZ_CP084035.1, read as the reverse complement.
TTTATCATTTTAACTGCGGGGAATTTATTTGGAATTATGGGGATTATTTTAGCAATTCCAGGGTATGCGATATTAAAAGTTTTAGTTACGCACGGTTATAGATTTGTGAAGTTGAATACGTGAAAAAAGAGCTAAAACAGAGAAACCTGTTTTAGCTCTTTTTCATTAACAATTGATTTGTGTATTGGCGTGCCCATTGATCAGCTTCTAATATATCATCGAGTGAAGGATCTTTTACGTTATGATGAGCTTCAACTGTATTGTAAATTGTTTTTTCGATATCGAAAAATGCAATTTCATTTTTAAGAAATAGTGCATTTGCAATTTCGTTCGCTGCATTTAATACGGCTGGAGTTGTACCGCCAATTTTTCCACATTCAAATGCATATTGTAGACAGGGGAACTTCTCTAAATTTGGTTTTTCAAAATGCAAACTACCAATTTCTAATAAATTTAATTTTTCATAGGATGAAGGTAGTCGAGTAGGGTAGTGAAACGCATATTGAATCGGCATTCTCATATCAGGAGCACCGAGCTGTGCCATGACTGATCCATCAATAAATTCCACTAAAGAGTGAATGATACTTTCTTTATGAATCATAACATCAATTTTTTCATAAGGAATATCGAATAGCCACTTAGCTTCCATCACTTCAAACCCTTTATTCATTAACGTGGCAGAATCTATCGTTAGTTTTGCGCCCATTAACCAGTTTGGGTGTTTTAAAGCATCCTTCGCTTGTAATATTTTCATTTCTTCACGTGTTTTATCACGAAAAGCGCCGCCAGAAGCTGTAACAATTAATTTTTCGATTTCCTTATTATTTTCCCCATTTAAACATTGGAAAATGGCTGAATGTTCACTATCAACTGGAATTAGGCGGCATCCGTTTTGTTTCGCTAGTTCGGTGACGATATGTCCAGCTGCAACTAAAGTTTCTTTGTTAGCGATAGCGATATCTTTCTTCGCCTTTAATGCTTCAATTGTTGGGAGTAAACCTGAAACACCGACAACTGAACTTAATACAAGATTTGTATCAGGATGGGTAGATACTTCAAGTAAACCATCAGTTCCATATGTAATTTTTGTATTTGTTGAAATACGAGAACGTAATGTGTCCGCTAATTCTTTTGTCGCTACGCTTACAATACGAGGCTGAAAAGATTCGATTTGTTTTTCGAGAAGATCGATATTATAATTTGCGGTTAAACCGACGATTTTAAAATGTTCAGGATGAGCGGAAACGACATCTAATGCAGATGTGCCAATGGATCCTGTTGAACCTAAAATGGATATATATTTTACCATGAAAAAACCTCCAAAGTTGTTTCGAGTATTTCTGCAAACCTATATATTATTAGACAATTAAGGTGGAAATTCCTGCTATATAAAACAAAAAATTAGGGTTTAATTGGAAAGGAAATGTGATAAACTGTAAAAAAAACTAAAAAGCAATGAAAGAGAAGAGTACATATTCAAAACTTTTCAGAGAGCTGATATTTGGTGGGAATCAGTAAGTGATGAATATGGAATGGGCTCTGGAGCTTCTAGCTTAAATGAGTAGGCGAAGACGGTTACTTCACGTTAAGAAGTTGAAGTGAGCTATAATATAGCTAATTAAGGTGGTACCGCGGGAGTCTCTCGTCCTTTTTTTAGGATGAGGGGCTCTTTTTATTTTGAGAAAGGAGGAGTTAGGATGAGCGAGAAAATTATGTTAACAGGAATTAAACCAACAGGTTACCCGCATTTAGGCAATTATATTGGTGCGATTAAACCTGCATTACAAATGTCAAAAAACAAAGAAGGAAAAGCGTTATATTTCATAGCAGACTATCATGCGTTAAATGCTGTGCATGATCCAGCAAAGTTCAGTAGTTACACGAAAGAGGTAGCAGCTACATGGTTATCACTCGGACTTGGAGAAGATGTTATTTTCTATCGACAAACAGAAGTGCCAGAGATTCTAGAATTAGCTTGGATATTAGCTTGTCTAACTCCGAAAGGACTTATGAATCGTGCCCATGCATATAAAGCGAAGGTAGAGCAAAATAAAGAAGCGGGATTAGAAATTGATGCAGGTGTGAATATGGGATTATATACGTACCCGATTTTAATGGCGGCTGATATATTATTATTTCAAGCTACTCATGTACCTGTCGGAAAAGATCAAATTCAGCATATTGAAATTGCTCGTGACATTGCGACGTACTTTAATCATACATTTGGTATGACATTTACGCTTCCAGAGTATGTCATACAAGAAGAAGGGGCAATTTTACCGGGACTTGATGGAAGAAAGATGAGTAAAAGTTACGGAAATGTTATCCCATTATTTGCAGAGCAAGAAAAACTTAGAAAGTTAATATTTAAAATAAAAACAGATTCCTCACTTCCGAATGAACCGAAAGAACTAGAAACGTTATTTATGATATATAAAGAATTTGCGAAGGAAGACGAAATTCAGGCGTTACGCGAAAAGTATGAGACTGGAATCGGATGGGGCGATGTGAAAAAAGAGTTATTCCGCGTTGTAAATCGTGAACTCTCAGGACCTAGGGGAAAATACGGAAATTATATGAATGATCCACATTTACTATATGAAGCGTTAGAAAAAGGTGCTGAGAGGGCGCGGGCTATTGCGAAGGTGAATTTGGTGGAAATTAAAAAACAGATTGGATTTGAGAGGGGACGCTGAGCGCTCCCTTGTTTTTTTCTATGTGAATCTTAATTATTTATTCGTTTTATCTGCATGTAAAATGAGGGATTCGCATTTTTTACTGAATTTATTAATTGCATATTAATAAAAATATGTTAATATAGGGTTACTTATTAAACGTGTTTAATAAGTTTGATTCATTCGATAACGAAGGAGATGATTAGATGAAAACTGAGAAAGAAAAGATGTTGGCGGGAGAAATGTATATTGCGGATGACGAAGAATTAGTAGCTGATAGGATTGAGGCAAAACGTTTAACACGCCTTTATAACGAGGCGATGGAGACTGGTGATGAAAGCCGCTTTACCTTGTTAGAGCAGCTTTTAGGTTCTTCAGCTGACGGAAAAACCCACATTAATCCTGATTTTCGTTGTGATTACGGCTACAATATCCACATTGGAAAGAGCTTTTTCGCAAATTTCAATTGTGTTATTTTGGACGTTTGTGAAGTTCGAATCGGTGATAATTGTATGTTTGCACCTGGTGTCCATATTTATACGGCCACTCATCCTTTACATCCGGTAGAGCGGAATTCTGGAAAAGAATATGGAAAGCCTGTAAAGATTGGTAACAATGTTTGGGTTGGTGGGGGAGCTATTATTAACCCTGGTATTTCAATTGGAGACAACGCTGTAATTGCTTCAGGGGCAGTTGTGACAAAAGATGTACCTAATAATGTAGTAGTTGGTGGTAATCCAGCCAAAGTTATGAAAATGATAGACTTATAGAAATCATTTTTCACGGATGCATGAATAAACTGGTGTCGTATCGTATAGACAATGTGAAAGGTGTTTCATATGAAGAAAAATAGTGCGTATAATCATACAAAGACATTACTTGCCTCTCGAAATGCTCTTTTTCTCTTATTTGCTTTGCCAGGTGTCGCGTTTGCTACATGGATTTCAAGAACAGCAGCTACTCGAGATATGTTAGCAGTGTCAAATGCAGAAATGGGCTGGATTTTATTCGGACTATCTGTCGGTTCAATAATTGGTTTACTGAGTGCAAGCCGCTTCATTGACTGTAAGGGAGCTAGAGACGTTATTATAGGCAGTATGTTTTTTATGATTGTTGGATTGATTTGTTTAGGTATAAATATTTATTTTGTTTCTAGTATGGGGGCTTTTAGTAGCTTACTAGTATTTGGAGTAGGCTACGGATTGGCGGAAGTCGCATTGAATGTAGAAGGTTCTTCCATTGAGCAGAAATTAGGAACAACTCTTCTTCCGAAATTCCATGGCTTTTTTAGTGTAGGAACTTTAGTAGGCGCGCTCAGTGGTTCTGTCGCAGCGTCGCTTCACATCCCGATTCTGTATCAGTTTCTTGCGATTTCGGTCGTGTTTGTATTACTTGTATGTATGGTGTATCGTTTTCTTCCGCATGGAACAGGAAAGAAGGAGAAATCGTGGAACAAAAGGAGAGAGAAGCATACGACCTTACGTATGGAAAAAAAGGTGCTTTTAATTGGTCTTTTTGTACTCGGAATGGCATTTGCAGAAGGTAGTGCAAATGATTGGCTACCTATCGTGATGGTAGATGGACACGAGCAAAGTATAGTGGCAGGTTCTATTATGTACACAATTTTTGTATTAGCAATGACGTTAACTCGTATGTGTAGCAGCTATTTCCTTGATCGATTCGGTCGTGTCGCTGTCGTACGTGCCACCATTATGATGGCGATTCTAGGAATTTCAATCGTAATATTTGGGAGTAATTCGTATTTTCTAGCATTTGGTGTAGTACTGTGGGGGATTGGTGCAGCGCTAGGGTTCCCAATTGGTCTGTCAGCTGCTGGAGATGACCGTGAAAATGCGACTTCTAATGTTGCTGCAGTTTCTATAATCGGTTATACAGCATTTTTAGTCGGACCACCATTCTTAGGTATACTGGGGGAAGCATTCGGGATACGCAATGCCTTGTTAGCTGTTTTATTATTTGTTCTCTTGTCTGGAATTGTATCGTCTGTTACGAGAGAGAATAAATCGAGCTAAATAAGGAGTGCATGCCAGCGGAAATGTATCATCTCTATTGCTTTAGAAAATGATGTATGATATATTGTCAACGCAACTTATTAAAAGTGTTTAATAAGTATGTTGATTAAGGTGGTGAGCGATTTGAGTGAACAATTTGTTACTCAAAAATCGATTAAAGAGACGATCCTTCGCGGCATTCGTACAGCTCTTCTAGAGCAAGGTAGTGCAACGAAAGTTGAACTTAGTAATACATTAGAAATCAGTTTTCCAACTGTGAGTAAATTTATAGAAAAAATGAAACAAGACGGAGAAATCACTCTAGTCGGTTTAGATGATTCAAGTGGCGGAAGAAGAGCGAAACGATATGCGTATAATCCGGAATATATGTTAGGTTTAGCGATATTTTTAGAAAAAAATGAGACGAACTATACAATTTTTAACTGTTTAGGGGAAGTAAAAGAACAAGGAAGTACTTCAAGTGTATTAATTGATACTGGCGTAAACCTATTATCTAAACATATAGAAAGTCTTATAGCTACATTTCCGAAAATAAGCTCTATATCAATTGGTGTGCCCGGTTCGGTTGATAATGGTCGTATTTTTTATATACCTGGTTATGAAAAGTTTCAGAATTTTAATTTGAAAAGTCACTTGGAGGACCTGTTTTCTATACCTGTAGTAATAGAAAACGATATGAATGCCGCAGTCCTTGGCTATTATAAAAACACTGGAAATGATGATAATTCATCTCTTGTATATTTGTATTCAGGTCAAAATGGTCCAGGTGCAGGTATTATGATAAATGGAGATGTGGTAAGAGGAAGTACCTTTTTCTCAGGAGAGATATCTTTCGTTCCGCAGTATGATAATAAAAATTTCTTACAAGCTTTGAGAAGTGGAGATGAAGTGAGAGATTCTAATAATCCAGAGAAATATAATATAGATGCTATTACCCGTTTAATCTCTGCATTTATAGCTATTATTAATCCTCATGTGTTTATTTTCTGTAACGATGAAGTGAATCAATTTGTAATAGATCAAATTGTAAAAAGTTGTCCGAAGTACATTCCAGCGGAACATATTCCAAAAATAACAGTGAGCGATTGGAAAGAAGATTATTTATATGGATTAAAAAGTCTTGGACTTGATCTGATGATAACAAGAACAAGCAAAGAAAATTAAATATCAAATTGTTGGTTGAATACTGTAAAAGAAAAGGTGTCGATTATGAAAATTGAACATGTAGCAATTTGGGTAAATGATTTAGAAGGAATGCGTGATTTCTATAAACAGTACTTTGGTGGTGAAGAAAATAGCTTATATCACAATTCGAAAAAGCAGTTTGAATCTTATTTTATAACTTTTGAAGGTGGAGCGCGTCTAGAACTTATGAGACAAGTAGGGATAGACGGTAAAACACAAGTACAAACAATAGGATATGCGCATATTGCTTTTTCTGTAGGTAGTAAAGAAAAAGTGAACGAATTAACTAATACATTAAGAGAAGCAGGATACCCTGTGTTAAACGGCCCGCGTACTACAGGGGATGGTTACTATGAAAGTGTAGTAAGTGATCCTGAAGGAAATCAGATTGAGATAACAATCTAACATTATATTTATTAATAACTGATAAAAAATAAAACTTTGTTGTTCCCCAAAATGTTTACGAGAAACCTATTATTTCTTCAGAAAGGGGGACATAACAGTGAGTGAATTCATTTTTATTTTCTGTATATATCCATTGCTTATTTTTATTTTTTCAATAACTGGGACATATAAATTAGGTACATTTTATGTGATGCCAATGGTAATATTTCTCATTTTTCTTATGTTAAATGTTACATTGTATGATCCATCATTTTTCTTTTGGGTGGGCATGTATACTATTTTTTCATTCATTACTTCTTATATAACACTCTTATTTGTAAGGGGATATACAGCTGTAGAAAGTGAACGTTAATATCATTTGGTTATTTTTGGGGGAATAGGGATTTATGCTGAACGATAACAACCTCATTTCGCGTTATCATGACGGGAAATGAGGTTGTTTTATTTCTATATACAATATGTAATGTTTTTTAATTGGAGTGCTGAAACTCCCTAATAATACGTTCAATAACTGGATGAAGAGTAATAGGTAACTCATCAAGCGGAAAGAAGCGTAATTCTTTTGACTCAGTTTGATCACATATAAGCTGACCGTGGAATTCTCGGCAAATATAAACAACGAGTACACCATGTACTTGATCGCCGTTTGGATAGATTTGAAAGAAATCAGGTCCTGAGTATGTACGGAATAGTTCTGGATTTTTAATGATAAGTCCAGTTTCTTCATATACTTCTCGTTGTAAAGCGTCTTCTAACGTTTCGTTATATTCTAAGGCGCCACCAATAATGCCCCAGCGATTAAAATCTGTACGGAGCTGCAATAATATTTCATTTTTCTCATTTAATATAATGGCGTGTGATCCGATTAAAATGAGTGGATGATTTCCTACTAGATTTCTCATGTCCTCAATATAGCCCATAATTCTTCTCCTTATATTTAATAATAATTAGGCAGTTCTTTTAACATTTTTTCTGTTTTACGTGCTGTAAATGCTAAGTTATGATCATCTTTTGTTCTAAAAAATAATGTGCGTAAAAAGATTTTAATGTTTGCGCATAAAATACAATACTCATTAAGGGAAAGGCGTTTTCTAATTTGAGGAAGCCTTTTTATTTTTTTATAAATAATTGAAATTAACTCATCTTGCGGGAAGTCATGATATAGCATAGATAGTAACGGTGTAACAATTCGTTCATCTTCATTATTATGAAAAAGATCCGATGGGATGAAAATTTTATTTAATAAACAATGAATTAATTCCTCGTACCATTCAAAGGTCGTATAGGAATTGTGAACAATTTCAGAAAAGGCATCAGATACGTGGGCAAGACAATGAGCCCATCCTTTATTTTCAATATAGCCTCGAAAATCCATTTCTAAGTTTGTGTATGTAATGAGTTTGTTTTTTATTTCTTCGATATCCTCCTCTGTAAAAAAGTAGTGCGAGTTAGCGAATTGGAGTATTAATGCAAGTAACGAAACAGTATAAGAACGTGTGAAAACCCCATCTGTAAGTGGGGAGTGAATGTCACAATATAAATACTCATCACTTAAACAAGTTTGTAGAAGTAATTTCAACTGATCATCCATAAGGAATTCATGATGAATGAAATGTGCAAAACATTTATATATAAGTTGGTAACGAACGTAACTATCAGTTGTTCCGATATACTGAAGCATATTGAGCGTTAACTCATTAATATCTATATGTTGCAGTTGCGTATAGTCATTTTGTTGTATAAGCTCTAACTGTTGTTGCAGCGCTGTAATATCCAATGGAGAACCTCCTCCGCACTTTAAAGATGCGATGTTTTCTAGTATTCTATATATTCAAGGACAATCCTGCTCATGCAAGGAGAACAAGTAGAAATTCGAGTATGACATAGATGAGGGAAGTATATGATGACTATAGAACAGTTAGAAAAACATTTTAAAATAAGAAAAAATGCTTCTTCTATAATGATAAAAGAAAATGATGCAGAGGTTTTTACAGAAGAGCAATTAGAAGAGATAATGCAATATTGCGTTGCTGAAGCTGAAAAAGATGGAATAGAAGAATTTCAATTTGAGATTTCTTCAAAAAGCCCAAATTATGATGTGTATAAGAAATGTTTCGAAACGTATTCATTTGAATATATTACTGAAAACATGATTGTATTTAAGGATATATATGAAGTGGAAGATATAAAAAGTGATATTGATTTTAAGCTTATTGAAGAGATGGGCGAAGACGCTTTTTATTCACTGTGGAATGAAGTGACGGGAGAACAAATCGATTATGATCAATTTGTAAATACGATGCTACAAGAAATAGGTGGGCAATGGAAAGAACATTGTTTAACAGCAAGTATCGATGAAGAGCCAATAGGAATTGTAATCCCGCATATTGAAAGAGGTACGTTAGAAGAAGGAAAACTTATGTATTTCGCAGTCGCTCCAAATATGCGAAATAAAGGGTATGAAGCAGCATTCTTTACAGGGGCAATGTTTGTCTTAAAAGAAATAGGCGCATCTTATTATATTGGCGAGACAAATGTACAAAACGAGTGGATGAAGGATGTCTTTGAAAAGAACGGATGTCAGCAGCTGAGCTCTACTGAGCGATATGTGAGAAGGTTTTAGAAGGATGGATGGCTTACTCTCTCGAACTCATTTAGCGGGAATCCGTGTACAACTTATGAACAAGTAAAAGAACTTTTTGCATGTTTGTAAGATAAAAAGAAAAATCGAAACGACAAAGTAAGCGTTCCTATAATACAATAGAGAAGGATTAGACTATACGAAGAAAGCGTTGGTGAAAGTATGAAGCAACAAAGAAATTGGCTACAAGCAACTGTAGAACGAAATGAAGATAATACGTTACATATAAAGTGGGAAAATAATATAGAAGAAGTTCGTATTTATTGGAGTACTTCACCAAATCATATTGAAGAAAATGGAGAATTACTTGTAACAGTAAGTGGGGATTCAGCATGTACAATTGAAAACCCGAGTGAAAATGAGCGTCCATATTTTAGGTTAGTAGGAAGTAATGGACAAGCAGTGACAGTAGCTGAGCGTAGATTACCATTACAAGGTGCGTTTAACTTCCGTGATATGGGAGGATATGAAACGACTGAAGGCCGTAAAGTAAAATGGGGTAAATTGTATCGTTCTGAAGAATTAGCAGGATTAACAGAATGGGATATCGAGTATTTACAGAAGTCTAGCTTAAAATTAATTTGTGACTACCGTACAGATTTTGAAGTGAAGCATAAGCCGAACCCAAGTGTTACAGGTGCTCGTCAAGTGTGCTTACCAGTTATGCAAGACTTGGCGAAAGACTTGAATATAAATGAATTTTTCCAAGTTGGTGACCTTTCTATGTTAGGGAAACCAGGCGAGTATCTTGTGAAAATGAATCAAGATTTCGTAAGTGGTAATGAAGCATTCGTGAGCTTCTTAAAACTGGCGCAAAACCCGGAAAACTTACCGTTAGTAAACCACTGTACAGCTGGAAAAGACCGTACAGGATTTGGCTCAGCATTATTATTACTTTTACTAGGTGTACCGGAAAAAACAGTAATGGAAGACTACTTACTAAGTAACGGTTTCCGTGAAAAGTTAAATGAAAAAATGATGGCCTTTTTAGGTGCGAAATTACAGAACGACGAAAGTAGAGCAATATTAGGTGCAATGTTTGAAGCACGTGCTGAGTATTTACAAGCTGCGATTGATGAAGTTAAAAAGCAATATGGATCAGTGGAAGCATACGCTGAAAAAGCTCTTGGCTTTACGAAAGAATCGTTAGAGGAAATGAAAGTGTTATTGCTAGAAGATAAAGTGAAACTTTAATCAGTGTGGGGGCATCCACACTGATTATTAGCCTTCACCAATCGGACTGCCCGTTAATGCGGGATAAATAATGAGGAGGGAGGCTGATTGGATTAGCCTCCTTTTATTATTGTTGCTATAATTAAGCTATGAGAATATAGGAATTGAGGCGAACATCATGAAATACAAAGTAATACTATTCGACGTAGACGATACATTATTAGATTTCCCTAAAACAGAAAGAAACGCATTACATAACGCGTTTGTACAATTTGGCATGCCTACAGGGTATAATGATTATCTTGCAAGTTATAAAGAGATTAGTAATGGATTATGGAGAGATTTAGAGAATAAAATGATTACGCTAAGTGAATTAGCGGTAGATCGATTTAGACAATTATTTGCTCTTCATACTCTAGAAGTAGATGCGCAGCAATTTAGTGATGTATACCTTGAAAACTTAGGAAAAGAAGTACATCTTATAGATGGTGCAGTGAAACTATGTGAGAATCTTCAAGATTGTAAGTTAGGTATCATTACGAATGGATATACAAAAGTGCAACAATCTAGAATTGGAAATTCGCCTTTATGTAACTTCTTTGATCATATTATTATTTCTGAAGAAGTCGGCCATCAAAAACCAGCGCGTGAGATTTTTGATTATGCTTTTGAGAAGTTTGGGATTACTGATAAATCAAGTGTACTAATGGTTGGAGATTCGCTAACTTCTGATATGAAAGGCGGAGAAGATTACGGTATTGATACGTGTTGGTATAATCCGAGTTTAAAAGAGAATACGACGAGTGTTAAGCCGACTTATGAAGTGGAGAACCTGCTACAAATTTTAGAAATTGTGGAAGTGGCGGAAGAAAAGGTAGTCTCATTTTAATCTTGTTAAGATTTGTCGAATAGTTGATATATTGTAAGTTACGGTAGATGTATTTGAAAATCGTGCATATAATTTCATATACTAAGATATGAGACAAAAAAGATGGCACCAAGTCAAAACAATTTTACTGAAAGAAAACAGAAATAAAATTAGAACTATTTAAACAAGCTGGAATTGAAATTGAGGATTAATGTGGAGAAGGTTTTGGAAAACAGAAATAACACAAAATAATATATTTAGCTGTTTGTAATTGGTCATTACAAACAGCTAAAAAAACGATTGCCTCTTAGGATCCAAGCAATCGTTTTTTTATTTTTTTCGGAGATGAAATTTGTATTTTTATACCCTATCTCCATCAAGTTTAAAAAATGTTTGTTCCCCAGTAATGAAAAAAATGAATTTAATTCTCATAAATAACTGTAAAGTGGTAAAAATTTCGTTTTGGGTGTAATTCAAAATCTTAAGTTAATGGGCATGGAGTGGAACCCTTTCCTTGTTTAGACCGGATATCCGCCTGTTGGCGGTGGCCAAGCACTAAATAATCTGCGAATCAGCACAATTTCTCCTAAATGGTAGGAGTTATGAGATGCAATATTCCGTAGAACACCGCCAGGGGTTTCACCAGGCCATTCCTCCAATGTTTTGTCCAATTGAACAGTTTGGGCGATCGTGCATGCCTGTTCAATCCCTTGAAGAAAATACTGAATAATCTGTTGCCACTCTTCCTCACTGCCAGGGCATTCTTCTTCAGGCCAGCTCTCTTTTACATGGGCAGGCAATGTAGGCTTCTTCCCCTGAGCGGATAATAAGAGAAAATCTTGCCAATAGGTCATGTGTTTCACTAATTGATAAATAGAATAAGGCAGTTCCTCTCTGCGTTTTCCCGCAAGCGCCACGTCTATATCCGATAAAGCATTCTTGATGGGAAGATGTCCTCGTTCTCCTCTTAACGATTTTACTAATGCCTGGCTAAACGCTTTATTTGATTGCTCCATAATAACTGACTCCCATCCTGTTTTATTTTCTAATTTGCTGATGTTATGATTCCGTCTTTTTTATATGTACTAAATAAATTATAGAAGCTTTACGACTATTAAGAGAAAGTAAAATAAGGCAAGAATCACTGACTTCTTAACGTACAGGAAATCGTAGGTTTTTATTTGATTAGTACCTTAATGTACAATTGTATTAACAGATAAATCAAAGGTTCGAATGACAACATTCAGGTCTGCGTTAATGTCAGCCACTTTTGATTTTAGCTTTTCCGATCCCTCCTGAATTTTATCCAATTGATTTTATTGTGAATGAACTATGAGTTGATTATAATAATTAGAGTGAACTCTAAGTCAAGAAAAAAATAATAAAAGGATAGTTATTCTATTATGAGGGAGTTCGCGAAGCAAAAATAGCGCTACTATACTAAGGTCTTTCACGTGTTATAATGCGATAATTAAATATTCATATATACATAGTTTCTCAGAGTGATGCGATGTCATGTATGAGCTGTGTAACAACTAGAGGTGAGTGAAGGATGTTAACGTTTTTATTTGAGTTAGACAAGGCTATCCCGCAGAAGGATGAGCCACGGTATGCCGCTTATGCAAATGGCTTTATTGAAGGAGATTTAACAATTCGCGTGAGTGACAGCGTATTTTTTCAGAAGTCATGCATGAAGGTTGCAGAGCTTGGCATTTATTTAGGACAGTGGATGGAACAAGTGCAACATGGGCAGAAAGAACAATTGAATTATGAAACGAGTGACCGTGAGGAAGTAATTCTCGGATTCGTATATGAAGAGGAAGGTCAGTGGAGAGTTTTTTCCAGTTGGCAGCAATTTGAACTTCAAGAGCGTATATCAACTACAACATTAGTAGAGAGCGTTCAACGCTATTTATATGAGCTAAATAAGGAACTGCGCGCGATAGGATATCCTGTGACGTTTGATCAGTACTTAAGAGGAGAGCGAATGATGCAGCTTTCTTATAAACGACTGTGTGATAGTAAAGCGGATACGACTTCGATAGAGGTTTACAATGGAAGCGAAGGAGTAGGCGCAGTACGGGGCTATTATAAAAATACGTTGATGAAAGTGCTAGACCTCATTCCGAAAGTCGGTAGTAATATCATTTATGAAATAAAGGATAGTAAGAACAATATTCGCGTCATTGCAAAGGATGTAAGTAGGCAGCGTCAAAGAAGGATTTTAGTAACGTACATCGATAATAATGATGCAGAGCATAAAATACTTGTATGTGACGGAAAGTTATTAGATGCAAATTTCTTATTTACTTTTACATATAAGACAGAAGAATATGTTGTTCACAAAACTTCAATTGGGCTTGGAAAATTATTACGAAACGGCTATGTAATCGCAGATTGGAATATTCGTCTTGAGGAAGATATGTATTATATCGAGATGGATGTATATGATGAGGATTATATAGAGGATCAATACTTACTGTTAGGTGTATTTCATGCTGTTTTGTATGGGTGATAAAGTGAAACTTTAATCAGTGGGGGTCTTATTGCCCGTAAATAGTGGGATAAATGAGAAGTACCGGTATTCTTCATGGAAAGAATACTGGTATTTTTTATGTGGTTCTGGAAAAAGTACGGTATTTTCGTTGCAACATACTGGTCGCTTTGATGAATGTAGTGATAAAAACCATAAAAAATAGGCGTATCAAGCAAAGTGTTGATACACCTTAAAACTACATTGTTAAACAACATGCGTCGTCTAGTATATCTTTAATTACTTTAGATTCAGTATTATATATTAAACTTGGTGCCCTTTATTAATCCTCAAAAATAAAAACCTCATCAATCGTACTATGAAGTGCTCTCGCTATATCATGAGCAAGCTGTAAGGAAGGGTTATACTTTCCTTTTTCGAGATGGCTAATCGTTTCACGACGTACACCAACTTTTTTCGCTAAATCTTCCTGCGTCATATGTACTTTGGCGCGGTATTCTTTTATCTTCGTTACGAACGCCATGGTGCATCTTCCATTTCATCAACTGGTTTATCGTAAAAGAAGGTAGAGAATCCGAATGTAAGAATGAGTGTGCTGAAAATAAGAGCAATATCAATCTCTTGTAGTGTAGGATTCGGAAATAACATTTCAATAAAGATAATGATAGCGGTAGTTAATAACGTAACGATAAAGGCGTTGCGGCAAGATTTATTGACGATTTGTTCAAATAGTTCATCGTGTTGAACTTTTCTATACGTCGTGAAAAAGGAGAAGAAACAGAACATAGTAAACAATCCTTTTTCATAAAAAAATCCGAGAAACCCAAAGAAACCGAGAAATCCTAAATATTTTATCCAAGTCGTTTTCATGATAGATTCTCCTTTCGATGTTAGAAATAAAGTGAAACTTTAATCAGTGGGGGGTGTTCATCCCCCACTGATTATTAGCCTTCACCAATCGGGCGTTTACGGGCAGCAGGGCTCCCACCTAACTTCTTTGCTCCAGCCGAATTTTGAGGTGGGAGTCTTACTGCCAGTTAATGTGGGATAAATCACTATATGTTATAAATATATCACATATGGAAATTCATAGTAATAATAGTTTTGCGATTTATTTCATAATAATAGTAAAAAAGGTTAAATATTCTGTAAAATAAAAAGGGAAATATCGTAAAATGGATGTAAGGAGGGGGAGGACGAAATGTTAACTGGGATAATGATCGTTATATTACTTGTAGTTATTACTGTAATTGGAACGGTGTTAATTGGGCGAAATGGTGATGCGAATTATAGTAAAGCGACAAAAGGAAATATTAAACGACTTACGATGATTTATATAATACTAGCCGTTGTTTTAATCGTTGGATTAGGAATTTATATTTATTTTAAAGGTTAAAAAAACTGAAAAATGTAAAAATCTAAAAATATAAGTATGCTATAATATTAATATAGTTAATTGGTAATTAAGGAAAGGATTGGATGTAATGATCGAAATTTTGAATGTGTCAAAAAGTTATAATGGATCTACCTATGCAGTAAAAGATTTAAGTTTATCTGTACCGAGTGGAGAAATATTTGGGTTTTTAGGACCGAATGGTGCGGGTAAATCAACGACAATTAAGATGATTACTGGTATTCATGGGGTGGACAAAGGAACCATTACAATCAACGGTAAAGATATTATGAAAAATCCGATGGAAGCGAAGAAAACATTTGGCTATGTTCCAGATAGCCCGGATATGTTTTTACGATTAAAAGGGATTGAATATTTAAACTTTATGGCTGATATGTATGAAGTACCGAAGGAAGTAAGACAAGAACGAATAGAGTCATTAGCGAAGAAGTTTGATCTGTACAATGCTTTATCTGATCAAATTCAAAGTTATTCACACGGTATGAGACAAAAGATTGTTATTATCGGTGTGCTCGTACATGAACCAGATGTGTGGATTTTAGATGAACCGTTAACAGGTCTTGATCCGAAATCTGCATATATTTTAAAAGAAATGATGAGAGAACATGCAGATAAAGGGAAGATTGTATTTTTCTCGACACACGTATTAGAAGTAGCTGAAAAAATATGTGACCGCGTCGCGATTATTAATAAGGGAAATCTTCAGTTTAAAGGGAATTTAAATGAAATGAGAGATCATTTTGAATCCAATGAATCACTTGAAAAAATGTTCTTGGAGATGACGGGCAATGAGTAAAATTTTGACGTTAACGAAAGTATTATTGAAATTAAATTATGCAGATTTCATAACAGATAAAAAGAAAAGATGGGCGTATTTATTTTCATTTGCAGCCATTTTATTTGTAGGTTTTTTAATATTTGGTTCGATGACCCATGGAATATATGAAGGAATGATACACCTCGGACAGGATCCAGGAATTGTTATTGCGATGGGATTAGCAGTTGCTAGTATATGGGTATTTTTGATGAGTATTATGAACATTTTAACAGTGTTTTACTATAGTAATGATGTTGAAATGTTGCTACCGTTACCGTTAAAACCAGCGCAAATTATTTCGGCAAAGTTCTTTACAGTGTTAATTACACAATATGTAATGAGCTCGTTTATTTTATTGCCTATCTTTATTACTTACGGTTTAAAGAGTGGTGCTTTCATTACATATTACATTTATATGATTGTCATTTACTTATTCTTCCCGATCATTCCGCTAGTTTTAGCTTCGTTAATTATGACAATTATTATGAGGTATACGAATATAGCGAAAAATAAAGATCGAGGAAGTATATTTATTGGAATCGTAAGTATACTATTTATCGTCGGAATCAATGTATTTATGCAATGGAGAAATAAAAGTGCAGTATCTGGAGCTGGAGATTCAGTTGCGAATTATCTTACAAATAATCAATCCTCCCTTTTCATACAAATGACAAATTATTTTCCAACTACATATTTTGGTGCAATGGGATTAGTAGAAAATGCATCGTGGAAGGGAATATTATACGTACTAATATACATTCTTATTTCTATCGCATTTTTCGGTTTGTTTTATTACATTGCAGAGCGTACATATTTAAAAGGGGTTATTGGACTTTCAACGAGTACAGCAAAGAAAGAGGTAATTTCAGCAGAAGGTTTACAGAAATCAACAGTACAAAGTTCTCATTTAAAAGCATATGTGAAAAAAGAATTTAAAACGTTATTCCGTACGCCACAATTTTTCTTAAATTGTATTGTGCAAACTTTCGTTATGCCAATTATGCTGTTCTTTGTTTTGTTTGTACAAGATGGAAATTTAAAATGGATTACGGAATATATTGATAATCCAGAATCAGCAGGTTTCGCAATTGGTGTTGGCCTTTGTGCATCCTTATTTTTAATGGGGAGTAACGTTATTGCAACAACGTCATTCTCACGAGATGGAAGCTCTTGGTTTGTGAATCGTTACTTACCAGTAAAGGCTTCGGATATCTTTTTTGCGAAAGCGATAACGGCCTGGTTAATTAATGTAGTCATTTTAGGAGTATTCGGTATTACAATGGCATTTGTAGCAGGTATTTCGCCAGTCTTCATGATACTTTGGTTCTTACTAAGTGCGAACGGTTTATTGTTAATTAATTTAATCGGTACACGCTGGGATGCACAAACTGCAGATATTCATTGGGATACAGAACAGAAATTATTTAAAAGTCGATATACAACTTTGTGGAATTTTTTAGCTAATATTTTAATAGCTTTAGTTATTGTAGCGGGTGTAAGTGTATTATACTTCTTCCTTCAAGTAGGACTTTGGATTATGTTTATCGTTTTATTTGTAATGTTTACGATTGTAAATTATATCTTTATTAAAATTTTAAAATTAGGCGCTGAGCGTATATTGTCAAATATTAATTAAAAAGGTAGATCCTCTGTATTCGTGCAGGGGATTTATCCATAGATGGAGGAGAAAAGGTGAAGAAAATAGCAATTGTAACAGGGGCAACTCGTCTGAATGGAATTGGTGCAGCTGTATGCAAGGTGCTTGCTCAAAATGGGATAGACATTTTTTTCACGTACTGGCCTCGGTATGATAAAGCGATGCCATGGGGAATGAATGATCAAGAGCCCTTTTTGTTGAAAAAGGAAATTGAAAGTTACGGCGTTCGATGTGAAATGGCAGAAATCAACTTATCGCAGTCTTATTCGCCTAATCGTGTATTGTATATGGTATCAGAACGTTTAGGGGATCCATCTATTCTTATTAATAATGCGGCGTATTCTACTCCTACGAAAATTAAAGAGTTAGATGTAGAACAGCTAGATAAACATTATACGGTTAATGTTCGTGCTCCTATGCTATTAAGTTCATTATTTATTAAACATTTTTCACTTAAAACGAGTGGAAGTATTATAAATCTTACTTCTGGGCAGTCATTAGGCCCGATGCCAGATGAACTAGCATACGTAGCAACAAAGGGAGCAATAGAAGCATTTACAAAGTCAGTTGCACCAGTTGCTATGGAGAAGGGGATTACAGTCAATGCTGTTGATCCAGGACCAACGAATACAGGATGGATTACAGAGGAATTACAGCATCATTTAGTATGGAAATTCCCGCAAGGAAGAGTTGGAGAACCGGTGGATGCGGCACGCTTAATTGCTTTTTTAGTAAGTGAAGAAGCGAAGTGGGTTACTGGGCAAGTCATTCATTCGAACGGTGGTTATTCATAAAAATATTATGTTAACAAGTGTTGAGAAATAAAAAAATTAGTAATTATTTTGTTTTTTGTATAAATAAAATGTCAAGAAAGATAAAAAATTGATAGGGGAGTATGTTGTCATTTGTAGATTGTAAATCTTCATGTGACAACATACTCTTTTTCTTTTGCTACAGAGGAGGAAAATGTAGTAGAAAAAACTCGAATATTAAAATGAATTTATCGTTTTTTGTACGTATTATTATGAAGATTACTGTCGGAAAGATGGTGATTCGTATGAAAAGGGATTTTTTAAGGGGAAATAGAATCGTAAAGAGAAGGATAAAATTGTAAACATAGGGGGATTTTTATGAAAATGAAAAAGGTCGCTATCGCATCAGTAGCAATTGGTACAATGCTTACAATGGCAGCTTGTAGTACCTCCACAGATAAAGATGCAGCGAAGAAGGATCAGGCAACTGCACAAAATGAAGAGCAATCGAAAACGACAAGTGCAGATGAAGCGTCAAAAACAACAAAAGATACTGAAAAAGACACAAATACTTCTTCGAATGAAAAAACAGATAAGGATGCAAAAAATACAAAGGAATCATCAGGAACAGAAAGTAACGGCAAAACAACAAAAGAAAAAGAAACGACAGGAAAAACGAATGATCAAACTACTAGCGGAAAAACGAATGATCAAACTACTAGCGGAAAAACAACAGATCAAAGTACAAGTACAAACAATAACGGAAAAACAACGAAAGATCCGAAGAAAAACGTCGCTGTGAAAACAAATGTAAAAGAAGTCGTTACATTAATTGAAAGCTTGGACAAGCAATTAGCTGCAAATCCTAAATTAGAAACAGTTAATAAACTTGGAAAACAAATTAATGAGAAGTGGGATGTCATTGAAAAAGAGCTAGAAGCATCACATCCGACTGAATATAAAACAATTGGCCAAAGTATGTATCCGTTAATTGTAGGAGCGGAGAAAGAAAAAATCGATATTAATAAAATGAAGTCATTAACGACGAAAACGAAAAAAGATTTAAATCAATTATTAACGAAGCTTTCATAGTTTCAAAAGCCTACTCGAGTGAGTAGGCCTTTTTAGTTTGTTGTACATTCTCGTTTGGTGTTAAGAAATAAAGACTTCATTTAAAAGAAACATCACAATGATAAAAAAGAGTGATAACTATTAAAGATATTTTTTGATAGGAAGTCATATAAAACGCTCCCTTGTATTTATATTTGCAATTTAGTAGTTTTTAAAGTTCATTATTTTCTACAAAAATTTCATTTTGTAGAAAAGGAGAATGAATTGAGATGTACGATAAAGAGGAAGTTTATGATGAAGAAATTGCACCGTTAATGCAGCAGATTCTTGAAATCTGTAAAAGAGAAGAACTTCCAATGGTCGCACAATTTTATTTAGCGGAAGAGTCTCCATACAGTGGCTGTTCAACCATTATATTGTTCGTCAGCAATTGTTCAGGGAGAACATAATGAAGAAGAAGGCATTCAGCAGTTACAATCAATTGCTCAAATTATGAAATACGGAACAAATGGACCACCAGTAGTAATGACGGCAATGATTCGAAAATAAAAAAGCAGCTAACAAAAGCTAGTTGCCCGACTCTCCAAGGGGGAACAAGGAGAAAATCTAATGTCATGTATAGCATTGACGGAATATTGAATTTTATTCAAGGGGGGCTTATTTTTAAATGTAATTTAGGGTTGGTTCCAGAAAATTGACATACCACAAAAATATAAAATTATTAAAAGGACAATTACTATGAAAGCAATTAAAGAAACTTTCTTCCATAAATTTTTCATCAGTAGACCTCCTTTATGAAGAATATTAACACTTTTCCAGAATCTGACCCAAATAATCCTTTTACTCAAAAAAAAATCGCCTGTATACTAAGAGGCAATCTTTTTTGAGTTGTTTGTAATGGCTAATTACAGGTTTTAAATACTATTTAGTGTTATTTCTACTTTCCAAAACCTGCTCCATATTATTAGTCGCCCATTCCATCATTAAAAGGATAATTGGACGTAGCGACTCGCCTAGTTCGGTTAACGAATATTCTACTTTAGGAGGTACTTCACGATATACCTCCCGATGTACGATGCCATCTGCTTCAAGTTCTCTAAGTTGAAGTGTTAACATTCTTTGGGTGATATTAGGTTTTAATCTTTTTAATTCATTAAATCGTTTCTTACCATCTAATAAATGATAAAGAATAACACCTTTCCATTTTCCGCCAATAACCTCGACGATAGCTTCTACTGGACAAGAATATTTATTTAAAAATGGATAATTTACATCATCTTCTTTTGAACTAATCATAAAAAGACTCTCCCTTAACAATAGTATCTTTTTTGATACTATAGCACATAAATGTGGCGTACTTGTATCATTGTTACTTTGAAAATATAATTTGGTTAAATAATAATTTAATGAAAAGGGGATCTTTTATGACTAACATAAAACAAAATACAAAACAAAAAATTATTGAGGCTTTTAACTTTAGACATGCATGTAAAGAATTTGATCCTATGAAGAAAATTTCAGAAGATGATTTTAAATTTATTTTAGAAACAGGAAGATTATCCCCTTCTTCTTTTGGATATGAGCCTTGGAAATTTATTGTGGTACAAAATAAAGAATTAAGAGAAAAGCTATTACCATATTCATGGGGAGCAGGTGGACAGCTTTCAACAGCAAGTCATTTTGTCATTGTTCTTTCAAGAACCATCAAAGATATGCACTATGATGCAGAGTATATTCAGCACATGATGAAAGATATTATTGGATTGCCTGAAGAAGCCCAACAAATGAGATATGAATTCTTCAAAAAATTCCAAGAATCGGATTTTAAATTGTTAGACTCCGAACGTGCTGTATTTGATTGGTCATCAAAGCAATCTTATATTGCTTTAGCTAATATGATGACTAGTGCAGCTCAAATCGGTATTGATTCTTGTCCAATGGAAGGATTCGATAAAGAAAAAGTAGATTCTTTACTTCGTCAAGAAGGAATTTTAAAAGATGATAATCTTGAGGTATCAGTTATGGTAGCATTTGGATACCGTAAAGGAGAACCAAAATTTAATAAAACAAGACAAACTATGGATACTATTGTTGAATGGATTTAATAAGATAAATTTGTATCCATATAACGAAAAAAACGCTACCCTGTCTATAGAAAGGATAGCGTTTTTTTATGTCTGTTTTTAAATTTAGCGAGAATGCTTTGTGAATAGTTGAATTGCCTTTTCAGGTACATAGAATTTCCCGTTGCTTTCTACAACGATGCCTCCTAATTCATAATCTTTCCCACCAATATATATAATGCTTTTATTAACAAACAATTTGGCCTCCGTATTATTGCGTTTTACTACAAGCACCGGGTTTCGTACATCTTTTTTGTCAATCGTTACAGTTGCACCAATTTGTTTAAAGGATGTTTCAGCATCTAAGAATAATTTCTTAGATAATTCTTCTAATTGAAAGCCCATTGCTTTGGCCATTATTTTCGCAATGTCTGTATTTTGGACTAAACCGTATGGCTTTTGAGGACCGTAAGAGTATAAGAATACATCTTCACCCGTATGACCACCAGTTGTAAAACCGATGTTCGCACGGTTGGCCAATAATTTAGTAAGGATTGGACCTACATCAGTTTTCTTTTGTGCAGCTTTTAACAGCTCTTTTTCATTATCAGTTAGGCCGTCTAAACCGTAAAGTGCAGCGACCTCTTTTATATTAGATAAATCATCTTTTAGTTTATTTGTAGCACCTTCAAGTGTCATTTTCGCCTTTTTCAGTGGGGCAATGTAAGCTGATACTGGTGTAGTATCATAGCCTTTTGTGGTATTGCTGTTACCAATGGAAATACCGCTATTACCATGATCCGCTAAAGCAATGACCATAGTGTTACCGTCTTTCTTCGCAAATTCTAATGCTTCTGTAACTGCATCATCAAATGCCAATACATCGCTAATCATCCCGATTGGATCATTTGCATGTGCTGCCCAATCTGCCTTACTACCTTCTACAAATAAGAAGAAACCATCTTTATCTTTTGATAATGTTTGAATTGCTTTTCTCGTCATCTGGGAAAGAGTTGGCTGCTTAGGATTGGTTATTCTACGATCCATATCGAACGCAAGGGCAGTATTAGAGAAAGAACCCCAGATTTTATTTGATTTGGAGTTTAATAACGCATCTTTTGTTTCGACAAAGTCGTACCCTTTGTCTTGAATCACTTTTACTAAATCTTCGTTGTCTTTACGAATTCCGTTGCTTGTCGTAGGCTGAAGTGCTGCTTTTCCACCACCTAATACAACTTCTATATTTTGATACACTTGCTGTTCACCAAGTACTTCGAAATCTTTACGGTTAACGTGGTGGGCAGAGAAACTAGCCGGAGTAGCATGTTGAATTTCTGATGTAGCAATGATTCCTGTCGCGCGGCCGGAACGTTTTGCGCCTTCTAAGACGTTGGCAACTGGACGAAACTTGCATTCTTCTTTCACTGGTTCTAAGCCAGGTGAATTCACAACAGAAGGTAATACGCCCACGTAGCCTGAATTTGATTTATTTCCTGTCGCTAAAGCTGTGGCTGCTGGTGCAGAGTCCGTAATAGCCGATTCTGCTGAGTATGTACGAACACCTCCGGATACAATTTGATCTAGCGCAAGAGGTGAACCTTTGTACCACCGGGCTAATGTTGTAGCAGAAGAACTTGTCCCATCTATAACCATGAAAATCACATTTTTAGGTTGCTTTCCTGCTTTTTTTACCTCAGCTTTTACCTCATTATCGTTCATTATGATTCCTGTTGCTAATGTAAATAGTGCTACCGTTCCCGCTAATGTTAGTCCCATTATTTTTTTTCGAAGAGTAGTCATTGTGGTTCCTCCATAGGTCGTTTTCGATATCCCAATCTAACGTTCGTATGTAAACAAGATTTATTATTAGTAGTACCCCATTGCAACGAAACTAACAATAACGATTGAGTCAAAATGTTGGGCACAAAAAGTTAAATTAAAGCTATTTCTTCAGCAAAATATTCTCTTCATATAAAACCTCTTTGCACCCTTAGTTACACGGTCTTTCCTATAAAAAGAATCTTCTCTTTATTTTATGGGAAACATTTAAAAAAGGATGGTGGGGACATGACAATTGATCGAGTTTGTACAATTGGGCCAGCGAGTAATAATGAAGAAACGTTAGCGCAGTTAATAAACAATGGTATGAAAATTGTTCGGTTAAATTTATCACATGGTACGCATGAAAGTCATAAAGACATCATTCGTTTAGTAAAATCGTTAGACGATTCTATTAAAATTCTAGGGGATGTACAAGGTCCTAAAATAAGATTGGGTGAAATGAAAGAAGAACAAATTACACTTGAAGCAGGGGAGTTATTTACTTTATATACCAATCCAGTGCAAGGGAATAAAGAAGAAGCAAGTGTTGATTATGTGGGGATTGCGAATGACGTAAAAGTTGGAAGTAGAATTCTTATTAATGATGGAGAAGTTGAGTTAATCGTTGAAAAGATAAGTTCGGAAAAAATAGAAACAAGAATAAAAACAGGTGGCAATATTTCCTCTCATAAAGGGGTGAACTTACCAGGTACAATTGTTAGTTTGCCAGCTATTACGGAGAAAGATAAAAAAGATATTCAATTTCTTCTAGAAGAGGAAGTTGATTTTATTGCGTGTTCTTTCGTTCGAAAACCTAGTCATATAAAGGAAATACGAAGTTTTATACATGAACATAAAGAAACTTCCCCAAATTTAATTGCAAAAATAGAAACGATGGAAGCAATCGAGAATTTTCAAGACATATGCAAAGAAGCGGATGGCATTATGATCGCAAGGGGAGATTTAGGTGTGGAATTGCCGTATCAATTTATTCCACTGTTACAAAAAATGATGATTCGTGAGTGCAATCGAACGAATACATATGTCATTACAGCGACACAAATGCTTCAATCTATGGTAGATCATTCTATTCCTACAAGAGCTGAGGTGACAGATGTATTTCAAGCTGTATTGGACGGGACGAATGCTGTTATGCTTTCTGCTGAAAGTGCGTCAGGAGATCATCCAATCGAAAGTGTGAAAACGTTACGTCTCGTTTCTGAATTCGCTGAGCATGTAAAAAAAGACGGTCCTTTTGCGATGAAAGATGTATTGGAATTGCTGCATAAGTCTCTTTAGTTTATATAGAAGGATTTATCTCTCATCCTAAAAACGTACGGAAAGGAATCAGGATAGGAGGTGCTATTTTAGTATTTACTTACAGATTGAAAGGTGGCATTCCAGCTGCCTATATGAAAGAACCATTATGGAACATGGAGGTCTTTCGGAAATCTAAAGAAGGATTTTAAATTAATTAATCCAATTATCTCATTTAAAATATGTTCATTCCTATTCATAAATGATATCCTTATAGTTGAATACTTTTGCTGAATCAGCAAGAATTTGTTGTTCTTTCTGTATGAATTCAACTTTTTTATGGAAAGATATGTTAGTAAGTGTGCAATTTGAACGTTTTATTTTTTAGAGTATGATAGGAGGAGAATGAATATGGAAGCAATTGAAGTAGGCGAAATTTTTAGTCTTACCGATGAGAATAATGAAGAACAGGAAGTTGAAGTGCTTGGAGCGATGGATGTCGAAGGTGCAGAATACATTGCGGTTGCCTTTGTAGAAGACATTCAAACAGAAACTGAGGAAGACATTGATATCTTCTTTTTAAAAGTAGAAGAAGATAATGAATTCTCATACATAGAGAATGACGAGGAATTTGAAAAAGTATCTGCGGCGTTCGAGAAGATTATGGACGAGCAAGAACAAGAATAATAATAAAAAGAGTTAGAAAAAAGAGGGAGATGCATATCTGCCCTCTTTTTTTATATGGTTGAAAATTACATTTATAGAAATCAATAATTATATTATGTAAACTGAATGACTCTTTATTTATGCACTAGAAAAACCACCCGAATGAGGGTGGCGCTTATTATATATAGTTATTAAATATGTTATTTTCCAAGGAAGAGAGGGGAATCTTCACTTCAGTACCTTCCTTCATATTACGCAATACAACTGTTTCTGTAGATAGTTCCTCTTCACCAATTATTAGCACATACGGGATATTTTCTTTATTTGCATAATTAAGGGCACGTTTCAATTTACGTCCGGCTAGTTCAAGTTCGACTTTTAAGGAAGTAGTAGAACGTAATTGCTGGGCAATTTGTAAGCATTGTAATTCTGTCCCGAGTGGGATGATAAATAAATCCGCTGTAGATGATATGGTTTCTTTCTGTGATAGTGCTGTATAAATAACGTCTAAACCGAATGAAATACCGACTGTTGGATAGTTCATATTATCACCACGGAATGCTCCGATAATATTATCGTATCGACCACCGCTACCGATGCTAGATGTAATCGTGCCATCTTTTAGAAAGATTTCATACACAGTGCCTGTATACATTGTGAGTCCTCTTGCTAAAAACGGATTGAATATCGTATTTTCATTTATTCCGAGAGCGAGTAAGTATTGCTGTAGTTGTTGCAATTCGTTTACTCCATCGGCGACAAGTGTATTATTGAAAGTGTCTTTAAAGTCGGCTATAGGGAGCTTTAGGCAAGATAAAACAGTATTACATATTGTATCGGACATTTCTACAGTAATCCCGCGCTCCAATACATCTTTTCGTACACCATCAATCCCAATCTTTTCAATTTTATCCAATGATAAAATTACGTCACTCGTTAGTTCAGTAGGGATGTTAATAGACTGGAGAATACCGTTTAACAATTTTCGGTTATTATATTGGATCGTTACTTCTAAGTTTAACGTTCGGAACAGCTCAAACGCCATGCTCATGAGTTCAGCTTCCGCCATGACTGATTCTACACCGACTATATCAACGTCACATTGAATGAACTCACGGAATCTTCCTTGTTTAATTGGCCCATCTCGAAATACTTTCCCAATTTCATAGCGTTTAAAGGGTAGGCGGATGTTCGGATTCATCGCCACGACTTTTGCGAATGGAATTGTTAAATCATAACGTAAGGCAAGATCGCGTTTTCCTTGATCCTTAAGTGTATATATTTCTTTTAAAATTTCATCGCCACCACCGTACTTGTAAGACATAAGCTCATACATATTTAACGTTGGTGTCTCTAAAGGTTTACAGCCATAACGTTCAAACGTATCTTCACAAGCTCTTTTAATTTTATTTCGTAGTACTTGTTCCTCTGGTAAATAGTCTTTTGTCCCTTTTACATTTTTCATTTCCACCATAATCACTCCTCTTTTAAATTAAAAAAAGCTATGCGGGTATAAAAATACCCACATAGCTTTATGAACGCTTCGTGGGTCAACAGGAAAAGCCCTGTACCCACGAAGAAAAATTTTTCTTCGGATACACGGCGTTACGTATGATGATGAAGTTGGAAAGACGTATTGAAAGTACACATATGAAATCTCTCCTTAATAAGTTTTTTACAAAGTATAACAAATGATTTTTGAAATATCAATATTTTCAGTTTTGAGAGAAACATATTAATTTTACAGTACCTACAGAATGTTTTCCGTTCGTGCCATTTTAATTGCTTCTTCACGGTTGTTGACACCAAGCTTTGAGTAGAGATTTGAACAGTAATTCCGAATCGTTCCCTCCGATAAAAGCAGTTTAACGGCAATTGATTTGTAGCGTAGCCCGTTTGATAGATGCTCTAAAATTTCCATTTCGCGTTTTGTAAGTCCGTACGGGTAAGTTTGTTTAGTCAATCTGATTTTTTCTAATTGCTCACGTTGACGTTTCATTTCCTCAAAAACTCGCGTAGCAACCGATTGGTCAATCCAAGTTCCTCCGTTATAAATAAGTTTCAAAACTTCGTTCATTTCCTGTGGATGAATAGATTTCAACATGTATCCTTCAGCGCCATGCTCTAGTGCAGTTGCTGCTTGTAAGGAATCTTCAAACGTTGTCATAAGAACAATCTTCATATTAGGCCACCGTTGTTTCATTTCAAGTAAAGCTTCAATACCATTCATTTCTGGCATTTGAATATCCATTAGTACAATGTCAGGCTGTAACTGTTCACACTGTTCTAATGCTTTAAGTCCGTCTTGTGCTTTACCAACAACAGTAAAATTCGCGTGTTGTTCTAAAACTTGCTCTAAACTATTCGTAATAAGTGCCTGATCATCGACCACCAATAAGCGGATTGTGTCATGTACAAGCTCTATTTGCAATGGAATATTACAAATGATGAATGTTCCTTGCTCAGCACTAGAATGAACCGATAATGTACCGTGAAATTGTTCAAGTCGCTCCTTCATTCCACTGAGTCCAAAGCCAAATTGAATTTCTTCCATTCCAATACCGTTATCTTCAATTTGTAATCGAAGCTGTTGTCCATCGAAATGCAATTGAACAGATATAGCGCTCGCTTTGCCGTGTCGAACCGCGTTTGTTAAAGATTCTTGAAGGCAACGATATAAACAAAAACTGATTTTTTGGATAACGAGAGTTTCACTACCAATTACACGGAATGTAACGGTTGTACCTGTTGATTTCATAAAGTCTTTTGTTAATTGTTGCAACGATTCACTTAATAAGTTGTTTAATGGATTATGAGATAGCTCGTGTAGATGTTTTCGGATGTCATCTAAACTATGCTGGGCAATACCGATAAGTGAATCAATCTTTTTAAACTGTGAATCTGGTACTGATGATCGTAGTGATTCGACACCGACGATGAGCGAGGTAAGCGTATGACCAATCGTGTCATGTAGCTCATGTGACAGCCGATTACGCTCTTCTATAAGGGTAAGCTCCTCAATCCTCTTAATATGTTGTTCTAGCAATAGCTTTTGCTCTTCAATAATTTGAGATTGCTTATGATACTGAATTAGTATATTAAAAGCAATGCCAATGGCAAAACCAAGACTGCAACTAACGATAAGCTCGTATGGAAGGCGGTGGGCAATCCAAGCGTTCAATGCTGGAAATACGAATCCGCAAAAAATACCAGTCCATATATAATTTTTTTGGTTGCTACATAAACCAATAACGATTACGAGTAGAACGAAAGACCAAAGTAATTTCGGAGCTACGTATGCTAAATAAAGATAGAAGCAGCCCGCGGCGATAATATCGACTGCAGGGTACCAGCCTTTTTTTTTATAACGGATCATTAATGGAACAAGATAAACGACGAAAGCAAGAGAAAGCACAATCAAAACTGACGTATTAATTAATGGTGGAAATATAAAATTAGCACCGATAATAACGAATAGCCAAAACGTTCGTACTAATATAAATATCCAATCGTACCAAAACCATTTTTTTGTGAATGAGAACATAAATTATGCACACCTACTTGTATTTTTGGAGTAATTATCTAGCGATTCAGACTTATCATGTAACATAACTTTCAATTCGTCAATAGAAAGAAGGGGAGAAGATTAGAAGCACAGTCTGTAAAGTATGTCATATGAGACAGTTGACAATTTATCACATGAATCATGTGACAGACTTGCGGACAGTGTCATGAAAAAATTAAATCATTTCGTCACTATTCTATTTAACAATATCGGAGTTAAGGTGAGTGTGTGAAGCAATAGAAAAATTCAAAACAATAGGAGCGATGCATTATGAAATCATTCATCATTAAAAAAGGAACTGCACTTACCTTAACAGCAACTATATTAGTTGGAGCGCTAGCAATACCTTCTTATGGAAACATACAAGCGGTGAATAAAAAGACATCAACCGAGCAAGCTGTCGATAAAGCTGCCGATACGAAAAATATTCCAGGGGTCATTGTTACTGTGAAAAATGGAGAGGCAAGTTGGTCATATGCTTCAGGTGAAGGGAATATTGAGAGAAATCATAAAGTAGATGCTGATTCTGCTTTTAGAATCGGGAGCACAACGAAGTCGTTTGTGGCTACAGTAATGTTGCAGCTTGCGGGAGAGAAGAAGCTAAGTCTTGATGATACGGTAGAGAAATGGTTGCCAGGACTTATAAAAGGGAAAGGCTATGATGGTAACAAAATTACAATTCGTCAATTATTAAATCATACAAGCGGAATTGCAGATTACTTGACTCCAGATCTTAAAGCGAAATTAATAGAGAATCCAAGTGAGAATTATAGATCGGAACAATTAATTTCCCGTGCCTTAGAATTAGAACCGGTAAAAGGCTGGTCATACTCGAATACGAATATGGTTATTGTAGGATTGATTATTCAGAAGATAACAGGGGAATCATATGCCGAGCAGATAAAAAAACGAATTATTGAACCTCTTAGTTTAAAAGAAACGGTCCTTCCTGGAAGTTCGATGGATATTCCGAAAAAAAATGCCCGTGGCTACTTGAATACGGGAGATAAATTAGTAGATATTACTTTGTTTAATCCATCATTTGCTAATGCTAGTGGTGAAATGATTTCGACAGGAGAAGATATGACAACGTTCTTCCATGCCTTATTAAGTGGTAAACTACTGACACCGGAGATACAGAAGGAAATGGTGACTAACACAGTTGATACCCCATTAGGAAAGTATGGGCTTGGCATTCACGCAACAAAATTGCCAGACGGTACTGAAGTATGGGGACATGGTGGTGGTATTCCTGGTTTTACTAACTTTGCTGGTGGAACGGAAGATGGTCAACATGTTATCTCGATAAACATTAATGTATTAGGAGCGGAAAAACAGATTAGCAATATTTTAGCTTCAGAATTTGCAGCAAAATCAAAAAAGGAACCTACGGATAAGGAAAAGAAAAGTAAGCATAGAGAAGAAGTTAAATACGTAATGGATCGAGTAGTAACGAATAAAAAAATCCCAAGTGTTATAGCTGGCGGATTAAAGGATGGAAAACGGTGGTCTTACGCTACAGGGACGGCAAGTTATGAAATACCACGCCCAGTGGAACCGAATTTTTCATTCCGTATCGGAAGTATCACTAAGGCATTCACAGCTTCTGTTGTACTGCAATTGGCTGAAGAGAAACAATTAAACCTTGATGATTCAGTCGAAAAATGGTTGCCAGGAGTCGTACAGGGTAACGGATATGATGGAAATAAAATTACAATTCGTCAGTTGTTGAATCATACAAGTGGAATTGCAACCAATATAGATAAGGATATGCGAGATTTTACACTGCCCCAAAACCCATTTCGTTACTATAGTACCGATGAACTTATCAGTTTAGCACTTGCAAAGCCGCCTGTATTTGCACCAGGGGAGGGCTGGGACTATTCGAACACAAATACTGTTATAGCTGGGAAGATTATTCAAAAGGTAACAGGAGATACGTATGCGAAGCAAATTAGAAAAAGATTCATTGAGCCACTGGGGTTAAAAGAGACATTCGTAATGGAAGCAAGTTCGCACATACCAGGTGAACATGCTAATGGGTATAATATGGACAGATCGGGTCGTTTATATGATTTGACAGAAATAAATCAGTCATGGGCGAATGCAGCTGGAGATATGGTTTCAACAGTGAAAGATTTGACTACCTTCTTCAGTGCACTGTTGGGCGGAAAGCTTCTAAATCAAGAGCTAATGGATCAGATGTTCAAAACAGTAGATTCACCTATAGGTAAGGTTGGACTAGGAATTTATGAAGAAAAAACACCGGACGGACAATCATATTGGGGGCATGCTGGTGGGACTTATGGATTTGAAACGAGGGTCGGTGGACCAATTGGAGGAGAGCATATTTTAGTAACTGCTATCAATGCAGTAGGTCCGGAGGTTATTGAGGGGAGGGATAAAATATTTAATAATGAGTTTGGACGTTAAATGTAAAACCGACATCAAGCCTTTTATTTGAAGGTGAGAGTCGGTTTTCTTTTTGCTCTCTTAGTACCTTTAAGTTGAGGATGTTTAGAGTCAAAATCTAATAATTAAAGTTTTAATTTAAATTGAACAATATGTGAAGTTTTGTAGGAGAATTTGAAAAAGGTGTATAATAAAAGGAAAATTAATGATATGAAATAAATTTCTATGTATTAAAAGGAGAGCGTCATGAAAAAAGATAAAACAAATGCGATGCGAATATTAGATAAAGAAAAAATTGAATATTCGATGATGTCATATGATCCGGACGATGGGAAAATTGATGGCGTATCAGTTGCTGGGAAAATTGGTAGAGAAGTGAGAGAAGTATATAAAACACTTGTCGCTCAAGGGAATAGTAAGGATTATCATGTGTTCATTATCCCAGTAGATGAGGAACTAAATTTAAAAGCAGCCGCAAAGGCGGTCGGTGAAAAGAAGATAGAAATGATCCCTGTTAAAGATATTACGAAAGTTTCAGGGTATATTCGCGGTGGTTGTTCACCAGTAGGAATGAAGAAATTATTTTCTACATGTATTGATGAAAGTGCCCAATCACTTGAAACAATCATTGTAAGCGGCGGGAAAATCGGCGTGCAAATTGAGCTTAAAGTTGAAGATTTGATGAAAGTGACGAGAGCGCAGTTTGGAGAAGTAACGAAATAAATAGTGAAATTAAAAGGGATATAGAATCCTTACATATTTGAAAAAAGAAGTGCTAGTAAACCAGTGAATTTGAAATACAATCCTTATTAAGGCTTACTTTCTAAAGAACACTTTAATTTAAATCCCACAGCATATTTATAATATGTTGTGGGATTTTTCTATTTGAACCTCTAAAATTGAACAACTTCATTATTTTTAAAATAACGTGTATTGAAGGGAAAAGATAAAACTTTTAGTAGGTATAACGTTATATCACTTCAAAGAGAACTCATTGTACGCCATATTTTTGATAAATGAACTAATTATAGTTTAGTACATGGATTTCAAGTTTTAACGTTTTAATACATCGAAAAACAATTATTTTCATTTTTATACTATTAAAAAACGAACATTTTTATAGATTTAAATAAAAATGTTCATATTTTTGTTGTTTATTCACTAATAGTTTGTTATATTATCAATATAATAATTTTAAATAACATCACTCGTATATACTCGGTAATATGGTCCGAGCGTTTCTACCTAGTTCCCAATGAAAGAACTGGACTACGGGTTAAAGTATTCGGTCGTTCGGTGTATTGAGCCGCTACCGTTCTATAATTTAGCAATGGCCTTATCTTTTGCTTAATTAACTTTGACTACCGTAGTTCTAGAAAGTAGAGATTTTTCTACAATTTCTAGAGCTTTTTTCTTTGGACCAAAACATCGAGTATAGAAAACAACAAGAGAAAGAGGAGATTATTTATGAAGAAGAATACGTTGAAAAAATGTGCTGCCCTAGTAACTACTGTTGCATTGTCATTCTCAATACTTGCGGGATGTAATGCGGGTCCGAAACAAGTTGAGGCAAAAAGTAATCAAAAACCAATCTTAATTCAAGGTCCAATGCCAATAGAAGCTGAAAAATTTGCAAAAAGGTTAAAAAATGTGAAAGAAGAAAAATCTGGAACTTTTACCTTTTATAAAGGAACTGTAGACAATTATCCTGTAATCGTTGCGAAAACAGGTAAAGGAATGGAAAATACAGCAGCCGCTACAGCAGTGGCTATTGAAAAATATAAGCCTATAGCGATTATTAACCAAGGAACATCAGGTGGACATGATCCTAATTTAAACGTATTTGATATTGTTTTAGGAAAACAAGTCGCGAATATAGGGTCATTAAAAACAACAAATATGGATGAGAACCAAGGGATTGAACCGGCAAAATGGATATCTATGGACTTAATGGCTTCTGAAGGAAGTGCAGGAGAAGATCCAAATGCTGAGAAAATCCGATACTATGAGGGAGATAAGGATTTACTTGCAGCAGCTAATGCAGTGAAAGATAAATATACAAAAGGTAAAGTGGTGGAAGGTACTATAGGTTCAGCAGACGTTTGGAATAATGAAGTTGATAGAATTAAATGGTTCCATACAAAATACGGTACATCTGTAGAAGAAATGGAAGGTGCAGCAGCAGCGCAAATCGCAAAAGCTTATGACGTACCATTCTTAGGGATTCGCGTATTATCTAACAATAAAACAAACGGCGGAAAATACAACCCAAATACCGCAGCGGCAAATCAAGAATATGTATATGAAGTAGTTAAAAAGTATATAGATTCGATACCAAATAAATAGTAGTAGTTCTGTCTCAATATAAAAATGTTATCATTACTGCACAATGTGTTGTGAACTCAGAATTACCAAAGTTTCTTTAATTAAAATAGATTGGTGCCTTACATGGTATCCAATCTATTTTTGTACTTATTCTACAGAGGAAGAAGGGTTTTACACAAAAAATAAAGACAGTTATAGAAAAAAGAAAAGTCGAACGATTTATCAAATATGCATAATTGCATAAAAAAATTGAAATTTATAAGTTAACATTAAACTACTTTTTAATTGTAAAGAATATTTTAATAATCTTTACTAGAGAAGGATATTCCTTGTGAAAAGTAGATAAACAAAAAGTGTGGAAATAATACAGACTCAATAGAGTTTTGTATTAAATAAAAAGAAAAGGATGGGTATGGCTTTCTAAAAGTTTTTGGGAGCTAGAAAGCATTTTTTAGTTAATAGCTTCAAATTATATTTTAAAGGGGAAATGGGTATATGAAGTTTAGAAATACAAGGCTT
Organism: Bacillus sp. 41-22; assembly: GCF_025809295.1. Taxonomy (NCBI): domain Bacteria; kingdom Bacillati; phylum Bacillota; class Bacilli; order Caryophanales; family Bacillaceae; genus Bacillus; species Bacillus sp. 41-22. The sequence goes on along the minus strand of NZ_CP084035.1, from coordinate 3,165,895 downwards.
GCTATGGTTACACTATCTTCATTTTTTATTTTAGGTACTGCATCTCTATCATTCACAGATATCATACACGGTGAAGTAGCTTCTGCATCACCACAAGAGATTATTGTAAAAAGCTATGACGATACATATTATAATAATGCAATAGGAAAAATGGGTTTAGAATTAAAGAAGGAACTTCATAATATTATTGATGATCATACAAAGTTATCATACAGTGCGGTTTGGGAAGCACTAAGAGATACTGATGAAGATCCAAATAATAAAAACAATGTGCTACTCTTATATACTGGGCGTTCGCAAGGGAAACTTACGAATGGTTCAGGAGTTGATAATTGGAACCGAGAGCATGTTTGGGCAAAATCTCACGGTGATTTTGGAACGACTGCAGGAGCTGGAACAGATTTGCATCATTTAAGAGCGACGGATGTATCTGTAAATAGCTCACGTGGAAATCTGGATTTTGATAATGGTGGTGTGAATCATTCAGAAGCGACAGAATGTAAGTACGATAGTGATTCTTGGGAACCTCGTGATAGTGTAAAAGGAGATATCGCTAGAATGCTATTTTACATGGCTGTTCGTTATGAAGGAGACAACGGCGAAATAGACTTAGAATTAAATGAAAAGGTGAATAACAATAAAGATCCATACATGGGTAAACTATCCGTTTTACTAAAATGGAATGAACAAGACCCTGTCGATGATTTAGAGCGAAAGCGTAATGAAGTGATTTTTACGAAATATCAACATAATCGTAATCCTTTTATTGATCATCCAGAATGGGTAAATAAAATTTGGAATTAAAATATTTAAAGGTATTTTGCTTTGAGAGAAGGGATTGATCACTATGATCAATCCCTGTTTATATCTATACTAGAATAAGTGATTTTTATAGGATTGGAGAATAGAATAGATATTTTATTAAGTTAAGTATAATATGATTCTTTTAATACGGTCCCCACTCAATATTCACGCCAACAATAAGAAAAATAAGTCCAATGATAAACCAAATGAATGCAAGTGGAGCCATGAAGCGAATCCATTTTCCATAAGAAATGCCGCTCGCTGCGAGAACGCCCATTAAAACACCGGAAGTTGGATTGAGGCAGTTCACTACACCTTCTCCAAGCATAACAGCCTGTACTGTAACTTGGCGTGTAATATGCATGAAATCGGCTAATGGAGCTAATATCGGAATGAAAATAACAGATTCTCCTGTCCCGGATGAAATGAGGAAATGTAATGCGGCACTACTTACATACATGCCGAGAACGCCAAATACAGGGCTATGTCCTTCGAGAGACTGTGCGAGTTGATTAACGATTGTATCAAGTAATTTGCCTTGTTCTAAAATGACTGAAATACAACGAGCCATTCCGACGATCAAAGCACCGTATATGAGATTTTGGCAGCCTGCTAGAAAAGTAGAAGCGATATCGTTTGCTTTCATACCACCTATTATTCCCGCTGTAATTGCTATGAATATAAAAGTAGCGGTCATTTCTGCGTCCGTCCAATGTAGACGAAAAGCGCCTATTAAAAATGCAATTAATGATAAAGCTGAAACGAGTAAAATTAATTTATGACGTATTGTCCAAGGAACTTCTGTTTTCTCTGTTTCTTTCTCACTTGAAAGAGCATTACTTGGAAACCAGTTATCTCCGAGTATGCTTCCTTTATTCGATTTTTTTAAGCGTTTTACATACCAATTAATATACAAAATGGTAGCAATTAAAAAAGAGATATAAATTGCCGTACGTAAACCAATTCCTGAAAACATCGGGAGTTCTGCGATTTTTTGTGAAATGCCTAAAGGTGAGGGAGATAAAATAGTAGCATTAAAACCAGCATAAGTGCCTAAATAAATAATTGCTACGCCGACGATAGCGTCCCATTTTAATGTGCGTGCAACGATGATGCCGATGGGGATAAAGCCGATAACTGAGTTCACGATAATACCAGTCGTTCCGAGAATAGAAAAGAGTGCGGCGACAATACAAATGAAAAGTAATTGCTGATTCCGAAATTTGTTAATTACATGATAGATTAAACCGTCAAGAGCACCTGTTTTTTCAAGAATTGCAATGGCTCCACCTGTAAATAAAATTAAGAAGATGATAGGAGCAGCAAGTGTCATTCCTTTTTCAATAGCGGTAAAAAAAGAAACAAACCCTACCGGCGATTGTGGAACAGAATGATAACTTCCTGGTATTGTCGTTGTAACAGTACCGTTTGTGACTCTTTTAAATTCTCCAGCAGGAACGAAATATGTAGCTATTGCACAAAGTAAAGCAATAAAAAATAGTAGTACGTACGCGTCAGGCATTTTAAACTTTCGTTTACTAGGCTGTTTTTTTGCCTCGGTCTGTAATTGCATAAAACCCCTCCTTTTTCACTTGGTTAATTTTTAATATTCTGAAATTTATCTGTGAAATAGATTATAATAAAGGTGGCTTCTTAAGGCAATAGTTTTTCTGTCCTTTTCTTACACATACAAATTGTTGCAACATTAGACAGGGAAACGAAAAAAATCCAAGAATATGTAATATAAAAGGAAAAGAAAAGAGGGAAAGAGATGTGGAAAACTACGGATCTATGTGATGAATTTGAAAAGGAATTACAAATATGTCGCCAGTCTTTTCAATCTTATGGGAAGAAAGAACAATTCTATGGAAAAATCGCAACGGTAAAAGTGAAGGATGATAATGTACTAGTAAAAGAGGGGTTACAAACACTGCCAGAAGGAACAGTATTAGTTGTTGATAGCGGAGCTTCTAAAAATTGCGCGTTACTCGGTGATAATTTAGCAGCTATTGCGGAAGAAAGAAACTTAGCAGGAATTATTGTAAATGGATATGTTCGTGATTCTAGTGAATTAAAAAATATTAATATTGGTATTTTAGCGTTAGGGACGATGCCAAATAGAAGTGTAAAAGAAGGAAAAGGAGAGCGAAATATTCCGGTGCAATTTGGTGAAGTTGAATGGAAACCGAATGAATATGTTTATGTAGATGAAGATGGAATTATTGTTAGTGATAAAAGCTTACATAGTGAGGGATGACTTCTAATAATGGAAGGCTATTAAGCTATTATTCTTAGAAAATAAATCCGATAAAGCATGGACAAAATTCTTTGTCAATAGTAAAATAATACAGAAAATCAAAATTTGTAGAATGTATAGGTTTATCGTATTTACGATAAAGTGAAATTTTAATCAGTGGGGATTTTGTTCATCCCACTGATTATTAGCCTTCACCAATCGGGCATTTACGGGCAGTTGATCCCTACCTAACTTCTTTGCTTTCGTTGAATTTGAGGTGGGGGTCTTACTGCTCGTTAATGCGGGTAGGAGGTGTTGTACATTTTTGTTCGACACTTACAAAAAGAGAGTGTCAACCGCATACCCTTAAAGGGTCTTTTTTTGTGTGAATGTTAGTAAAGGGAGGGAATTTTGGGATGGCAATGTTAAAGAAATGGCTGCTTACATCATTAATGGCAGTGGCACTTGTATTTGTTTCTTTTGCGAATACAGTACATATTACGTTTGCTGAAGGAAAGACAGCGAAACTTGCAATTATTGGTGAATCACAAAAAGGAATTATGTTATGTCCGAAAGAAGTTTCCATTGAAGATGGAGAAACAGCTTTTAGTTTGCTACAAAAAGTTATGGGTGACAAAGTAACATCTGAAAGTATGTCATTTGGAACGTATATAAAGGGCATCGATGGATTAATGGCCGGAGCAACGAGCGGTTGGTTGTATGATGTAAATGATAAATCTGCAGAAGTTGGGGCGGATAGTTATAAATTAGAGTCTGGGGATGTTGTTGCATTTCGTTACGTTGCAGACTGGAGCAATATGAGTCAACAAACGTTGCAACAAACGTTAGATAAATTTGGCACTTGTAAAACTGTAGAAGAGCCAAAACCAGAGGAACCGAAAACAGAAAAGCCAGATGGTAAACCAGAGGAATCGAAAACAGAAAAACCAGATGGTAAGCCAGAAGAACCGAAAACAGAAAAGCCAGATGGTAAACCAGAGGAACCGAAAACAGAAAAACCAGATGGTAAACCAGAAGATAAAGTAACAGAACAACCAAAGCAAGAGAAAGTCGAAATTCCAGCAGCACAATTAAACGAAGCGATTTCTAAAACGTCAGAAAAGATGTTACAAGATGGAATTGGTAGTGATTGGGTTGCGATTGGACTTGCTCGTTCAGGTGTAAATGTTCCGCTTGAAACGAAAATAAACTATGTTAAGCCAGTAGCTGAAAAGGTTAAGAAGCGTTTAAATCGTTTTTCAGCAACAGATTTAGCTAGAACGATTATTATGATGAATGCAATGAATGTCGATCCTACAAAGGTAGAGGGACAAAATTTAGTACAAAATTTATTTGAATCAGATAAAGTGAATTCCGTTACAGGATACGCATTTACATTACTTGCATTAGATACAAAGAAATATGAGATTCCGGCCGAAGCAAAATGGAACCGAGCTGCTTTAGTACAAGCACTTTTACAAGCGCAGCATACAGACGGTGGCTGGACATATGATAGTTCAAGTAGTAAAGAAAGTGCTAGTAACGTTGATGTAACAAGTATGGTATTAGCAGCGTTAGCTCCTTATCAAGATCAAGCAGATGTAAAGCCAGCTATTCAAAAAGCTGTTGATTATTTATACAAGCAGCAGCTAGGTAATGGTGGTTTTGTCGCTGATGGACAAGAGAATTCTAATAGTACTGCACAAGCAATTATTGGACTATCGCTAGTTAAAGATGTAGATCAAGCTCGTCTTAATAAAGCAGTACAAAATTTAATGTCATACCAACTTCCAAATGGTGAGTTCAAATGGTTACCAAGTGATCAAAAAGGTAGCGGAATGGCTACAGAGCAAGCATTTTTAGCTTTACTTCAGTTTAAAGATCTTGGGAAATCGATTTATGATTGGTCAAATGTAGTAGAGAATGAAATTGATACGAAACCAATTGTAGAGCCAGAGACAACTGTAGAAGAAAAAGAAGTTGTAGAACAGCCGAAACAACAAGAAGAGTTACAAAAACAACCAAAAGATGAAAATCTAAAAGTTGTTGTAGATAACGAACGAGTTAATAAAGAAACAAACAAGAATAAGAATCAATTACCACAAACAGGAGCGTCTTCTCATAGTGCAGCTACACAAGTAGGTATGGGTGTATTATGTATCGCTTCTGCATATGTATTATGGAGACGTAAAGCAGCTTAACAAAAATTAGGAGCAATCATTTGCTCCTAATTTTATTATAAAAGTGAGGGCTAATAATGAGTGGGGATGAACAAAATCTCCACTCATTAAAGTTTCACTTTAATATGAAAGGTGAGGGACAGCATGAGTAAGATGAAATGGTTCATTTCTTTAGTTCTTTCATTGGGATTATTAGCCGGATGTGAAGAAACGGCTGTAAAACCTGAGAAGAAGGCAGAACCGAAGCAAGAAGAGCAAAAAGAAGTAGCGAAACAGGAAGAACAAAAAGATGTACCGAAACCAGAAGAGAAGCAAGCTGAACCGGAACAGAAACAACAAGAAGAGCAGAAAGATAAACAAGAACAAAAAGTAGAAGAGAAACCGAAAGAAGAAAAAGCGCAGGAACAACCTGAAGTAAAGAAAGAAGAGAAACCAAAGGAACAGCCTGCTGCAAATAAACAACCAGAGCAACAAAAAGTACAAGAAGAGAAACCCCAGCAGCCGAAAGCACCTGAAGTAAAAGAAGAAGCAAAGGTTGTGAATCAGCCCAAAGAAACACCGAAGCAGGAGCAAAAGAAAAATCCAGAAGAGAACAATAATCTACCAGCTCCGCCAACACCGGTACCACCAGATGTAGTACCAGTACCTAAAGCAAAACAAGTTACTATCTCCGTAAAAGGAAATGAAGGGTACTTATTAGGTGCGAAAAAGGTTGATGTACAAGAAGGCGACACAGTTTACAGTGTGCTCACGGGCACAGGATTAGAGATTGATGCAATGGGCTCTAAAGGTGATATTTATGTAAAAGGTATTAATAATTTATACGAGAAAGATATTACTGCTACTAGTGGCTGGAAATATCGTGTGAACGGTGCTTTTCCAAACTATAGTGCTGGTGTAGTTAAAGTAAAACCAGGCGATACAATCGAGTGGGTGTTTGTATTAAAATAGGAAAGGATCTTCGGTAAAGGACTATGAAAATAAGCTTTTCTTCTTTACATCCTTTTGTTAATTTTTTCTATTATATTGGGGTGATGATACTATGTATGATGTGTCTTCATCCTCTTTTTTTAATTGGAGCGATTATACTAATTATAATCTTAAATATAGTACAGGGAAATGGTGAGAAAATAAGAAAGATGCTACCTAGTACTATCGTATTCTTTTTGATGGTTATTTTATTTAACTCTTTATTAACGCATAGAGGAGCGACTACGTTATTTTATTTAGGAGATAGCCGGATTAAGCTTGAGGCCTGTATGTATGGACTTGTTATGGGTTTATTATTAGTTGCGATTATGTTTACGTTTGCTTCTTATAACGATATTATTTCGAGTCATAAATTTTTATATTTATTTTCAAGAATTTCACCGAAAGTAGCATTGTTAACGATGATTACAGTGAGGTTTGTTCCTTTGTTTATTAGGCGGTTAAAGAAAATTACACTCGTCCAAAAAACGAAAGGTGTGCAATTAGATTCAGGTTCACTCATTGAGCGTATAAAAAATGGAATGAAATTACTGCAAGTGTTATTAGTTTGTTCGTTAGATGATGCACTACAAACAGCAGATTCTATGCAAGCTCGTGGGTTTGGTGTAACGAAACGTACGACATATATTCGATATAGAATGGAAAGACGTGATTTGTATACGCTAAGTTATTTAGTTTTTCTATTAATAACTTCATTTATATTTAGTTATTATGGCGGAGGGAAATTGATTATCTATCCGAAAGTGGAATCAATACTGTTCCAGCAATACGATGGAATTATGTTTATATTATTTATGATGTTTGTTAGTTTACCAATTATGATGGAAGGAAGGGAATGGATATGGTGGCGCATGCAGAAATGAAGAATTTATCATTTATATATATTGATGAAAATGAAGAAGCGTTACAGCATATTTCTCTTTCTGTTCAAAAAGGAGAATTTATAGTACTTGCTGGCGGTTCAGGTTCTGGGAAGACAACTTTATTAAAACATTTTAAAAAGGAGTTACTTCCAATTGGCACGCGTTCTGGACATACATATTATGATGGTGCTTTATTAGAAGAAGTACCAGATTTATTATCTGCCCAAGAAATTGGTATGGTATTTCAAAATCCAGAAAATCAGATCGTAATGGATACCGTTATTCAAGAATTAGCATTCTCTTTAGAAAATATCGGATTACCATCACATATTATTCAACAAAGAATAGCGGAACTCATTAGCTTTTTAGGATTTCAAGATTTGTTACATCAATCTGTTCATACTTTATCTGGTGGTCAAAAACAACTTGTAAATTTAGCTGCGGTGTTAGTCATGCAGCCGAAACTATTATTACTGGATGAACCGACAGCACAACTAGATCCGATTGCTGCGAAAGAGTTTTTAGGATTATTAAAACGTATTAATGAAGAACTTGGAATTACGATTATTTTAAGTGAACATCGTTTAGATGAAGTTATACCGCTCGCAACACGCGTTGTTTGTATGGATAATGGCAGAATCATTTATGATGGTACTTCTAAAAGTGTGATAGCGAACATGTGGAAAGTAGAAAAATTTCGTCCATTCATTCCGCAAATTCCAAGATTGTTTTTAGAGTGGAATGTGAAAGAGATTCCATTTACAGTGCGAGAAGCACAAATGAAAATGAATGATTTTTCAGCGATATCATATAGGAATGGGCAAGTAGAACAATGTGAAAAGCGAGATGTAATTTTAAGTGCAGAACATATATCTTTTCAATATGAAAAAAATAGTCCACTTATTTTACGAGATTTAACAGTGAACATCGAAAAGGGAAAATGGACAGCTCTAGTTGGGAAAAACGGAACCGGGAAGTCTACACTGTTAACGATTTTAGCAGGATTGCAAAAAGCTAGAAGAGGTAAGGTAAAGTGGAATGGGAAAGTGGTACATAAAATTGATTCGAAAGAACGATTTAAAAGTATAGGGTACGTATCGCAATATCCGTACTATCATTTTACTTTTGATACAGTATGGGAAGAGGTTTATGAGCGTGCGCGTGAATTATATGGTGAAGAGGGAAAAACAATAGCAGAAGAAATGTTGAAAAAGTTCTGGTTAGATTCACTTAAAGAGCGCCATCCACATGATTGTAGCGGCGGAGAGCAACAATTACTCGCATTATGTACAACGTTATTATCAAAGCCAACTTTATTATTACTTGATGAGCCGACAAAGGGACTAGATCCATGGAAAAAGGAAAGAGTAGGAGAGCTATTTAAACAGTTGCAAAAAGAAGGTACAACAATTGTAATGGCAACGCATGATATTGAGTTTGCAGCGAAATACGTTGATCAGTGCATGATGTTATTTGACGGGAAAGTCATTATGAATGATGCACCGAAAGAGTTCTTTAGTGGTAACTTCTTTTATACAACATCTATTAATCGATTCATTCGTAGAGAGTTGCCATTTGCATTAACGTGGGAGGATGTGTACGAAGCGTGTCCAAACGATATGTTGCATTCATAATATTTATTTTTGCTGTTGTAATATGTACACTACTCTTTACGACTTTTATTATGGACGGGTATTACATGGTAAGTAGTTTGTTTTTATTAGCTGTCATTATGTTACCTTTCTATGTTCGTTTTGAAAGGAAGGCGTTTGTTTCACGTGAAATTGTTATCGTTGCTGTGTTAGCGGCGATTGCAGCGGTTAGCCGGGTACCATTTTCTATTTTACCAAGTGTACAACCGACTTCTTTTGTCATTATCGTTTCTGCAATTGTTTTTGGGAGTGAAACTGGCTTTATGATTGGGGCAACGGCGGCTATTGTATCTAATATTTTTTTAGGACAAGGTCCGTGGACGCCGTGGCAAATGTTCTCTTGGGGCATGATCGGGTTTATAGCAGGACTATTACGTAATACATTTTTAATGAAAAAACTGTGGGGAAGACTGTTGTACGGATTTGCCGTTGGATTTCTATTTGGCTGGATTATGAATTTTTGGGGTCTTCTTGGTTTTATACAGGAAGCAACGTGGGAAACAGTTATTGCTTACTATGTCGCAAGTTTTTACTTTGATCTGAGTCACGCGATATCGAATGTTATTTTCCTTCTGCTATTTAGTACGTCATGGATTACGATCCTCACAAGATTTAAAAAGAAATACGGTATATTAGATGAGCATAACGTGACATAGAAAAGCATACTCATATAAGGTAGGGTCGCGACTTACATATTCGTTTGCCTCTTTCATGCTTCTTACATATTGTAAGGAGCATTTTTTATTGTCAAAAAATAGATTCAATATATGTCCGTTATTATATGAATTTATTTGTATAATAGTAGGTGAGAACTATTTTCAAGAGGGAGGTGTATAGTTAATGAAGTTAGTTATTCCGAAGCAACATGGAGCATGGGCGATGCTTGTCATACCATTTCTATTAAGTGTATTACTTGGTAAACCTACTTTTTATCATATCCCATTGTTTTTAGCCTGGTTCTTTATCTATCTAGCTACTTATCCATTTCTCATGTACATAAGGCAAAGACGAAAAAAAGAATTTCTACACGCTGCAATTATTTATTTTATCATTGCATTTGTATTTGGGATGATTTCTTTATTATATGAATGGCGAATTCTTTTATTCGCAGTATTAATGATTCCATTGTTTATTGTAAATATGTATTACGCTCGTCAAAAAAATGAACGAGCATTACTAAATGATGTTTGTGCGATTATAGTGTTTTGTATAGGTGGTTTAATCAGTTATTATTTCTCCGTGAAATTCATAGATAAAACAGCATTATTCATTGCGCTTATTTCATTTCTATATTTTTTAGGAAGTACGTTTTATGTAAAAACGATGATTCGTGAAAAAAATAATCCGAAGTATCGTTTTATATCTTGGGGATACCATATTGTATTAACGGTAATTGTATTTGCTATAAATCCATGGTGTTCACTCATATTTGTACCAAGTGTAATTCGGGCCATTATGTTGTATGGCAAAAAGATTTCTATATTAAAAGTAGGGATTTTAGAAATTGTTAATTCTGTATATTTTTTAATAATAACGGTAATAATGATGAAGTATGCCATTTGAAAAAAACTTCCCATCTTTTGATGGGAAGTTTTCATTCTTGTTCTAAAATGTGAACGGTGTAATCGCAACGTTGAAGAGCTTGCTCTACAGCGTAAAGGGATTGTTCAATACGTGCGCGATTAAAATCTTCTTCAACAGTTTGTAATGCATCTTCTAAACAATGTTTCGCTTCTTGTAAGGAATGAAAAGAATCTTGTACGTATCCACGAGCATTCTTTTTCAAAGTAGTAGCCTCCTTTTGTACATCTTTTTGTAGTATGAACAATAAAGAAGAAAATATAATTTTTTATATTTATTTGACAATTATAATAAAATTACGTATAGTTAAATTTAAAGTGAATATTTTCTTATCCAGAGAGGTGGAGGGACTGGCCCGATGAAACCCAGCAACCGCGATGCAGGTGCTAATTCCAGCAGAACATATTTGTTCTGGGAGATAAGACGAAGATATACGTAACTTCTTCTTATCGGAGAGGTTTTTTTGTTGCAAAAAAACCGATTACGAAAACATATAATAAGAAGAAAGGGGTTGCGAAGTACTGTGACACTCGAAAAATACGTAAAACTGCGTAGTACAGTTTATGAATATATGATAGAGCAAGATAAGCCAATATCATTGTTAGATATTCAAGAACATATCGTTTCGCATCATGAAGGAAAATTCACTAAAAAAATGTTACATCAATTTTATTTATCAAGACTATTAGATGAACTCAAACTGGATGGGAAAATTACTTTAGCTGATGATGAATATCGCTATGCTGAAAAAGGGGTATTTTATAAGGCGGGAAAAGGGAGCTGAGCTCTCTTTTTTTTGAAGTATGTAGAGTAAAAGACTGCTAAAGCAGCCTGATACAAGGGAATGGTGTTGAGTGTGTAGTGTCAAAGATTGAATGTGCCTGAAAGAGGCACTTCATATCGGCTGCAAATGAAAAGAGACACCTCCGCCGAATAGGTGTCAGTCGTTTTGTCACGTAGACTCGCTACTTGACAGTTATTAGAATAACATGCAGGATTTTGGAAGTCAAAAGGGAATTAGAGGAAGAGGTGTTGTGATGTATGCATACTTATTAAAAGATATAATGAAATGGATTCCAAAGTACATTATAGATAGAGGATATGAATATTATGAAGAGGGACATGTAGAAGATGTTGAAATACACGACAAGAAAGTATTTGCTTTCGTTACTGGAAATGCAGGGAATTATGAAGTGATTATTGATCTTGAAGATTTTGCAGAAAGTAGCTGCGAGTGTCCTTATGAAAATTATTGTAAACATATGGCGGCAGTTGTGTATGAAATTCAAGGTACTGGTGAGAGTACAGTTAAAGAGCAATTGAAAGGTTTAGAAAAAGAAGAGCTACTAACAGTATTAAATCGTTTGTTACAAAGTTCGAAAAATGTGCAAATTGTAGAGAAGATGTTAAAGAAGGGGAAACTTTAACTAAAGAGGGAGTTGTTTTGTAGTGAACGTACTAATTATATACGCTCATCCTAATCCTTCAAGCTTTAATGGGGCAATTTTAGAGCATGTGCAAAAAGGACTTGAGGAAACAAATCATTCTGTTACGCTACTTGATTTATATAAAGAACAATTTGATCCAGTGCTTGTATTTAATGGAGAGAAGAAAAGACGTGATTTACTAAATGAAGAAGAGACGAAGCGATATAGAGAATTAGTGCAGAAAGCGGATATTCTTCTTTTCATATATCCGATATGGTGGTGGAGCATGCCTGCTATTTTAAAAGGATTTATCGATCGTATTTTTATAGCTGGATTTGCTTATAAATATGAAGGAGCTTTACCGAAAGGGTTATTGAAAGGAAAGAAGGCGTGGGTTATTAATACGTTAGACTCACCGTTATGGTACGTGTCCCTATTATATTGATCAGCGGATTGGATTATGATGAAAAGAGGGGTTTTACGTTTTTGTGGTATTCGCGATATAAAACGTTCTACTTTTCAATCTGTGAAAACGAGTAAAGTAACGAAGCGTGAAAAATGGCTGTTACAAATAGAAGAAGCGGCTCGTACATTATGAATGAAATCGATCGTATTATAAAGTGTTGCAATTATGATGACGAACTTTTGCGTACGTATATTAATTGTTTAGTCCAATTGAAGAAATACAGTGAAACGTTTCAACAAATTCAAATACAATTAAGAAATGATTATTTAATAAGAGGGATTTGTGAAAGAGAAGTTGATGAGGTGATAAAGGGAAGTAAAGAATATGAAACATATTTTCTTCCTAAAGTATTGCAGTGGAATTTCCTTAAGAACAATCCTCATATGATTGAAAAAGTATGTGAAGATTTGTTTACATATGAAGCATTAAATCATGCAGAGGTAGAGTGGAGAAAGGTAATAAGCTGTATAGATAATGAATGATTTATTATATAAAAAAGCTAGTATAAAACTAGCTTTTCGTTTAAATAAATAAGAAACATAGACTAATGATAAATCCTGCATATAGTAAGTTAACAACACAAAATCCCATAATATCACGCGCGCTTAAACCAGCTATCGCTAATGCCGGTAATGCCCAGAAAGGTTGAATTAAATTTGTCCAAGCATCGCCCCATGCAATTGCCATCGCTGTTTTCGCGGCAGGTACACCAAGTTCAGCGCCAGCTGGAATCATAATTGGTGCTTGCACTGCCCATTGACCGCCTCCAGATGGAACGAAAATATTTACAATGCCAGCACTTAAAAATGTAAAGAGCGGGAATGTGGTTTCATTTGAAATACTAATAAAGAAAGTAGAAATAGCTCCTCCAAGCGAAAGACCTTCACTATTTACTCCAATCATCATCCCCATAATTCCAGCATAGAACGGAAACTGAAGTAAAATACCTGAAGCACTCTTAGTTGAGTCAGAGAAAGCGCGAATATATTGAATCGGAGTACGGTGGAAAATAAGACCGGCAATTAATAACATAAAAATAACGATATCAAGTGTAAGGTTAAAGCCTTTCGTACTAAAATAGTTAAAAATATAAATAAGACCTAATAATCCGATGCAAAGTGTAATAATCATACTATTTTCCATTTTTTCAGCGAACGTATTGTTCCCTACTTCTTGAGCGGCAGCTTCTTCATGGAATACGCTAGGATCTACAGTAATTGTATGCTTTTCATCTGGATGCATGGCCCGGTTAATGAGAGGCATCGTAACGAGAAAAATAATAACTGGCACGAGTGCGTATGGTGAGAATAACGTTTCTGTTATTGGAATCGCTTCTTTAATACTTCCAGCTGTCGTTTTAATTAACGTTTCGCCGCCAGTTGCTAACGTAAGAGGGATAGAAGCAGACAGACCTGCATGCCAAATGAGAAATCCAGAGTAGGAAGAAGCAATTGCTAACCTATAATCTAAACCTTCTAATTGTCTTGCCACTTCTTTTGCATATAAAACAGATACAACAATACCAAATCCCCAGTTTATGTATGCTCCTAGTAAACTTACGATTGAAATTGCAATAATACCTTGTCCATTTGTTTTCGGTAATTTCGCTGCTCTCGTTAATCCTTTTTTAATAAGAGGAGCGTTTGCTAATGCAGATCCTGTCACGAGTACAAGAGCCATTTGCATAGAAAAGGCGAGAAGTCCCCAAATGCCATTGCCCCAATGCGTAATCATTTCGACCGGTGTTTGGTGCGTGGCAAACATGCCGAAGAAGATAACGAAAACAGTTAATAAACATGATAAAATAAACGGTTCTGGTAAGAAACGCTGCACAAGGGCAACACATCCATTTGTAAATGAACGAAACAAAATAGATCAACCTCCTTATGTATGTTTATTACAATGTTCGAGGTTGTTTGGGGGATAACCTTTAATTTACGGAAAATTCAGACATTCAAGATGATTGTAATTTATTGATAGATTGATATTATTAATAAATGGATAGGCTTATACTAAGTTGGATAGATTAAAAAAGTGCACCTCCGATTGTTAGACTGTGTCTAATAATCGGAGGTGCACTTTTTTATTTACCTTATTGAACTAAAGCATCTGTTAGCATAATAGCAAATGATTAAAATCCACTATTTCTCCCAAAGCTCAATCAATCGCCCTTCAGGATCTTTAATCCAAATAAACTTTCCAAATTCACTAATCTCTTCTTTCTTTTCAAGAGGTACGCCAATTTGTTCAAGATGCTGAATAGTCTCGTTTAGATTATGTACTTGGAAATTTAACATCACTTGTTGTTCTGTAGGAAAATAACTATCATTCTCGGCAAAGAAAGAAAAGATAGTCTCAGTTCCTAATTCGGGTTTAATCACAGTCCCGTTCCAATTTTCTATTTCAATATTCAACACTTCACTGTACCATTTTTTTATAACATCAAGATTTTTAGTTCTCCAAAATATTCCTCCGAAACCTTTTATCATCGTATTTAACTCCTATCTGTCTTTTAATTTTTAATGTGACTATGTATTCAATATATCAAAACAAAAGAGTAATAGTAAGTGGGAAATAGGGGGCCAGGAAAAATGAATAAAGCAATGATAAAAGACCGCACATGAAGTAAAAGCAATGTGTGGTCTTTTAAATATCGTACAGTATTACGAAGTTTCGCTAATTTTAGTCTCTATATGAGTGTTATTAGCAATTTTTTTCTTAATCTTAAAGTGATAGTATGTGTAGCAAAAAATGATAAATGGTACAGTGCAATAGATTCCTAGTCTTTGACTTGGGATAAAGATAAGACTTATTAATATAATGCCATACAATCCAAAACCAAGAATTGGTACAAGAGGATAAAGTGGAGTTTTAAATTTTAAGTCTTCTAATTTTCCACCGTCGGCTAAATAATGTTTACGGAAAAAGAATTGAGAAACACAAATTGACATCCAAACAATAATTGTAATGACTCCAGAAATTGAAATGAGCCATAAGTAAACAGTTTCAGCAGCTACAACGCTTGTCAAAAGAGAAAAAGCAGAAATAGCTATCGTTAAGATTAAAGCGTTTAAAGGTATCCCTCGTGATGATAATTTCTTTAAAAAGGCTGGAGCCATATCATTTTTTGATAATGACCAAAGCATTCGAGTTGCAGCGTACAGTCCTGAGTTTGCGACAGAAAGAACAGCAGTAAGAATAACAAAGTTCATAATATCAGCTGCATATGGAATACCTATATTATCAAATACAGCAACAAACGGACTCTTTGTTAATCCTGCCTCTTCCCAAGGAATTAAAGCCACGAGAACAAAGATTGCTAAGACGAAGAAAAACATCGTGCGCCATATTATATTTCTAATAGAACGAGGTAAAGTCTTTGCTGGATCTTCACTTTCACCTGCTGCGATTCCAACAAGTTCTGTACCTTGGAAGGAATAATTGACTGTAACCATTGTTAAAAGAATAGCGGCAAGTCCATTTGGGAATAAACCACCATGATTTACGAAATTTGAAAGAAGCGGAGCGGGTTCGTTTCCTTTTAAATCAATAAAACCGAACATAGCGGCGCCGCCAAGAATAATGAAAGCAATAATGGCAGATACTTTTATACTTGAGAACCAAAATTCTGTTTCTGCATAACTACGAGCGGATAATGCGTTAATAGTGAATATTGTAACACCAAATATTAAACACCAAACCCAGACAGGAATATCAGGAAACCATCGCTGCATTGTAATACCAGCAGTGGTAAATTCAAGACCAGTCGTATTCGCCCAGCTTAGCCAATACAACCATCCGATGGTAAACCCAGTTGCGGGATTGATGAACTTAGTGGCATATTCCTGGAAGGAACCTGAAACTGGCATTGCTACAGCAAGCTCACCAAGACATAGCATAACGAGATACATTAATAATCCACCGGCCATAAAGGCAAGTACGGATCCACCAGGTCCAGCTTGACTTATAATAAAACCAGATCCGTTAAATAACCCCGTTCCAATCACACCACCGAGTGCAATCATGAATAAATGTCTACCTTTCATCGTGCGCTTTAATTCATTGTTTGTATTGTTTACTTGCGTCATTGTTTTCCTCACCTTCATAATTAGTAGTATGAAAATTGATGTTTTTCCGTATTATGGAATGTATTCCGTGATGTGAAATCTTGTTCTAATTTTCAGATAATTAAAAAGAAAAGTCAATATTTTTTTGTTTGCGTTTTCATTTTTTTGATAGTGTTATACCTCTATTTTTAGAAAATTAAATAAATTAATTGATTTCAGTTTGGATTTTTGATAAATTGATAGGTAATTAGGCTAAACATACTACAAGTAAAGTTGAGGCGAGTTATGGTACAGTCCATTGATCGAGCGATAGGTATTATTAAGTTACTGAATTCTACAAATGAAAAAGAGTATTGGGCTATTTCTGATATAGCTGATAGAACACATCTCCCGGTTAGTACAGTACATAGGTTACTGAACTCTTTAATGGAGCATGGATTAGTTACGCAAATT
Organism: Bacillus sp. 41-22; assembly: GCF_025809295.1. Lineage (NCBI taxonomy): Bacteria > Bacillati > Bacillota > Bacilli > Caryophanales > Bacillaceae > Bacillus > Bacillus sp. 41-22. Next base: position 3,149,176 of record NZ_CP084035.1, on the reverse strand, counting down.
TCAGAAACAAAACAGTACAAGATTGGACCAATGTGGATGGAAATAGGATTACGTCAATTGGAGAAGGTAGACTACAGATCTGTTGCAAGAGAAGTGATGAAGCGTTTGGCCTCTGAAGTTGAAGAAAGTGTTTATTTGAACATTCCAAATGGAACACATTCTATTATCATTGAAAGAATTGATAGCCCTTTAAAAATTCGAGTTATCGATAACTTAGGGGAGCAGATTCCACTTTCGATTGGAGCCGCAAATAAAACGATGCTTGCCAATATGAACACGAATGAAATGGAACACATTGTAGAACATTTACTTTCTTCTTTACCAGAACAAAAGCAAATTCTTTTCGATCAAATAAAGCAGATCAGAAATGAAGGATATGCTGTGAGTTATGGTGAAAAAACAGAGGGGACAGCTTCAGTAGCTGCACCTATTATAGGATTTAATCATAAAGTAGTAGGAGCATTAAGTGTTGGGTTAATTAGTCATCGAATTAATGATGATCGACTATCTTTTCTTATTAGTAAGGTAAAACAAGCAGCTCATGAAATATCAGTAAAAATCGGCAGTACATCAGAATTATAATTTTGATAGCTGTCGTCATTTTTTATTCATATATTGGAATTGATTTTCACAATGCGGAAAAATAGGGGGATTTATATGTCAAAGTGGCAATCTAAAGAACAATTGGTTCAATTATTAAGCAATCTTGTTGAAATTCCTAGTATTACAGGTTCAGAAGCTGAAGTTATATTGCCAGACTTTGTTGTAGAACAATTATCTGACTTACAGTATTTCAAACAAAATCCGCATCATTTACAAAAAAATCCGACGGGGGATGGACGATATTTTGTTACAGCTCTAGTAAAGAAAAGTGATAGTACGAAAAATACTGTAATTCTTGTTAGTCACTTTGATGTTGTAGATGTACAAGATTATGGAGTGTGGAAAGAAGATGCATTTAACCCTAAAAAATTAACATCTATGTTTTATTCTCATAAAGATGAGCTACCAGATCATGTACGTGAAGATATTGAACAAGGAGATTGGCTATTTGGTAGAGGAACGATGGACATGAAATGTGGTCTAGCTTTACAAATGGCGATGGTTGAGCAAGCTTGTGAAGGAAGATTTGATGGGAATGTTCTTTTGTTGGCTGTTCCAGATGAAGAAGTGAACTCTGTAGGGATGAGAGCTGCTGTTCCAAGATTATTAGACCTAGTAAAAGAACATGACTTAGAGTATAAAACGGTCCTAAATTCAGAGCCTATGTTTTCAAGACATCCTGGTGACCAAAATAAGTATATTTATACTGGTTCTATTGGGAAGGTGTTACCTGGTTTCCTTTGCTATGGAAAAGAGACACATGTAGGCGAACCTTTTGCAGGATTAAATGGGAGCTATATGGCTGCATTATTAACAGCTGAATTAGAGTTGAATACGGACCTTTGCGATATTGTAGATGGTGAAGCAAGTCCTCCACCAACTAACTTGCTTCAAAGAGATTTAAAGGAGGATTATTCTGTACAAATTCCTCATCGTGCAGTCACGTTATTTAACTTGTTTTTACTAGAAAAAACGATGACAGATGTAGTTTCATTGTTACGCCAAAAAGTAACGAAAGTAGCAGAGAAAATTGAAGAATCGTATGAGGAGCGAGCGTATCATTTTTCTAAGTATAATCCGTTCATACCGCCTAATCTTAAAGTAAATGTATTAACGTATGAAGAGCTTATCGCTTATGCAATTGAACAACATGGAAGAGAAAAAATAGATGAAATTCAATCCGATATTATAAAAAATAGAGAAGATAAAGATGATCGTGCAGTAACTATTGATTTAGTAGACAAATTAGCTATCTTATGTAAAGAAAAGGCTCCAATGATTGTACTTTTCTTTGCGCCGCCATACTATCCAGCTGTGAGTTCACGCAACAATCCTTTAATTAGAGAGGTAGTTGTAGAAATGGAAAAGTATGCCCACTATAATCATAGCATTACATTTGAAAATCAAAATTATTTTGGGGGAATTTCAGATTTAAGCTATGTCGGCTTACAAAACCCATTGGATTCAATGAGTTCTCTTGTCGACAATATGCCATTATGGGATAAAGGTTATTCGATTCCACTTCAGGAATTAGAAGAGTTTGACGTTCCAGTATTAAATATGGGACCAGTAGGAAAAGATGCACATCAATGGACGGAGCGTCTGGACGTAAATTACGCATTTGAAACGTTATTAGATATGTTACCTATATGTATTGAAAAACTACTTGTTTCTAATAAAGTTACACAGTCATAGTATTTGCATAAGAGGGAGAAAAGGACCGTAGTGATACGGTCTTTTTTTCGTAATGAATAGTTTGAAACCTTAGATTTATGAAATTGTGATGTAAGAATTCTCCTTAAAATAGATTCGCAATAAATTATTTAGAGAGAGTAGATATGGCTTGTACACTTTTTGTAACGGTATTTGCTGAGTTTTTGTATAATATAATTATGTGAAGTTAACATAACTTATTGTATCAATAATATATATTTGCGTAGAATATCCATTTTAAGATTTTGAAGTACCCCCCTAAATGAAAAATTTATTTCGCTAAAGTTAGTTACTTAGTGAAGTCTGCTCATTTTTTTCGTATTAGGGAAGAATGTACTTTTTAACTTGATGGGTATGGGGGAGTACCCCTTGTAGCAAAACCGGAGTGGAAATGATGAGTATAAATAGTTTTGTGAGATTGATAAAGGACGAATTATTAAAAGAGGTAAGCATAAGAAGTGAGGATGAATTCGAGCCTATAGTAGTTAAAGATATTCCTAGACTTTGGAAGTGTTTAGGGACAGGTAATTATGCCGCAGTATTTATGCACAAAGAATACAAAGATTGGGTAGTGAAAGTTTACGCGCGAGAAGGAGAAGGAATTGAAAAAGAGGCAGAAGTATACCGAAGAATCGGAAATCATCCTTCTTATTCGAATCTTATATATAAAGGAGAAAATTTCATAGTATTGAAACGTTTAAAAGAAATTACCTTATACGATGCTATTCATAAGGGGATTAAAATTCCTAAGCAGGTAATCCTTGATATCAATGAAGCTATAGAGTATGCAAGGGAGCAAGGATTAACTCCTTGTGATGTTCACGGAAAAAATGTGATGATGGAAAATGGAAGGGGATATGTAGTCGATGTATCTGATTTCTTAAAAACAAAAGAAGATAGTAAGTGGAGAGACTTAGAAAAGGCATATTTTACATTTTACTTGCCTTTCATTTATAAATTGCCTTTCCCTGTTAAAATACCGTATTTCATGTTAAACATTGTTCGACGTTCATATAGAAAATATAAGAAGCTTAAAAAGAAATTCAAATTGTAAAAGGACCACATACTTATCTTTAGGTTAGATAAGTGAACCACTAGTAAACAAAAGGACCGTACATTTTAGATATGTCTAATATGTACGGTCCTAATTTTATAACTTCATGAAGTAATTTATTTATAAAATGATTGTAACAATAGAATATACCCATTTCAGTACATTTCATTTTAAACATATTGATGTACTATAGTTCTAAACAAATCACAATAATGGATTAGAAGGGGAATAAACTATGTACACAGACGCAATTGAGTATTAAAATTTCAATCTAATTTACCTTTGCATAGATGCAGGTATCAGTTAGTTTTTTACCGTCAGCTGAAAGATCTTCATTACGTAATATCCCTTCAAGCTCAAAACCTAGTTTTTCAGGGATCGTACGACTTTTAGTGTTAGTAGATTCACAGCGTATTTCAATCCTTCTAAATTTGAGTAACTGAAATCCAAGGTTTGTTAACTCACTTACTACCTCTGTCATATATCCATTGCCACTAAATTGCGTATTAATCCAGTATCCAATTTCACATTTAGAAATTTTCCAATTAATTCCGTGAAGGCTAGCAGTTCCAATAAAATCATTAGTATCCTTATGATAGATAAGATAGCGAAAGCTTTCTCTTTTCAAAAAATCTATATGGGCATTTCTCAGGAGAATTTCCGTTTCTTCAACAGTAGGAATTGACTGAAATAAAAGCAACCATTGTTTTAACTCATTAATTGAATCCTTAATAGCTTGGTGTACGACATTCCCGTCACCAGCTTGAAGTGGTGCTCGAAGAATTAGTCTGTCTGTTTCTATTTGTAACGGAACATCTAATAAAATAGAATTCATATCATTTCTCCTCTCGAAAACTTTAAATTATGACAGAATGAAACGTATATAATAAAAAAACTTTCACCCAAAAGAAATAATTCTTGAGGACGAGAGTTGCAATTTCATGGCACGTTATTATGATAAATAAATTAAAAAACACCCTATCTCACTAACAGGAGATCCCGTCACAGCATTACTATAAGTTATTACAGAACCGTGCGAAGCTCTTAGTCTTTCTTCATTAAGAACTTGATATGTAGCAATACAGTAAAGTTTATCTCCCATAAAGGGACCTCCCAAAAATTAGTAAACAATAAATATATATTCAATTAATCACTTAGAAATCCCTTTTCACATATTGAAAACCAAACTGCCAGTTGGTACAAAAAATGGCTACCGAAGCAGCCTTAGGTTGTTTAACTCATGCATGCGTTAGTTGAATAAGGAATTATTATTTTTTTATCTATTGGCTTACAATTTTTATCTTTTGCATTTCTTAGCTTGATGGTGATGGGGGGGTACCCCTACTAGAAAAATTGTCTCCGCGTGAACGTGAAGAACTTGAAAAATTTAAAGAAAGCACAAGATGCTTTTGATAAACATGAAATCGGGAAAGCTATGAATAATGTTCAAAAGGCAAAAAGTGATGAAAATAAAGAATTAACAAAGCAATGCATTGCAAGGTGAGATTCAACAAGAATTTTTAGCTACATTTAATAAGCTGAACATGAATGATATTACTGGCGATGTAAAAGAAGCCCGTAAATCTTTAGATGATCTCATGGATTGGATACAACAATCTGACTTATTAAAATCTCAAAAGAATTTTGTTGATACGTTACCTGAAAAAGAAGCGAGTATCTCTAAACTAGAGGAAAGTAAAAAATAAAGAAAAGAGGTTACCTAAAAGTAACTATCCAGCGACTTTTGGGACAACCTCTTCTTTTCGTTGTAGATTTTCAAGAAAATTTAGAATAAAATAAAAATATAACCATCTACCTATTATTTACTAATGAAAAGAAAAGGGGTAGCGAAATGCAACTGAAGTATGGGAAGCACATTAATATATTATCTATTGTTCTAACTTTGTTCTCTTTTTCCGTAATTGTAAGTTTCTCTACCTGGTTGAGTGGATATTCAATTCCCAACCTTTCTACAATGCTTAAGGTAACAATGTGGAGTGCATTTATTCTTGGAATTATAGGGTTTAGACAAGAGAAAAGCGCACTAGCGATTATAATTATGGGAATATGTGCCTTTGCTCTAGTCGTTCTATATACTTATGCGGTTATAAGTTTTCTTGAGCATTAAACACAAAAAAAGAAACGAACATTTTTGTTCGTTTCTTTTTTTGGGGGATGATTATTATAAAATAGCCTCTTCTAATGATTGAGTGCTGAATCCAAGAATTGATTTTTGAGTGTTATTCTCATGATCTTTTACAATGATATATGGAACGCCCTGTACGTTAAAGAATTCAAACTCTTCTTTTCCTTCTGGGGTATTAGAGGGGTACCACCCACATTTTTTACTGAAAAAGAAATTGTATTTATAAAGCGAAAAAAACGCTATTCTTTTTGTAACAATATACAGAAACGCCATCCTTTCCTATGATTCTACAGAAAGAATAGCGTATTTTTTCATTTTAGGGGGCATTTCTTTTTATTAGTTTGATAGCGAGGTGACGATACCCCTTTATTGTTTTTCAGACTTCGCTTGTTCTAAAATGTATGCTTCTTCTTGTTCCGGTGTCGCTAATTCGTATGCTTTACCAGTGCTGCTATTGTCCCATTCCCATAATAAATTATGCTCCTCAACCGATTGAGAGAAATCGCCTTCATACCAACGAACCAAAATCTTAAGGTACTGTTCTTTATGTTGTAAGGTTCCACTATTACTTTCATCAATCGCTTGACGTACTTTTTCGATGTTTTCTGGAGTCATTTTGATAAATCCTTGCTTTTCGTGGGATAATACTTTTTGATGAGTCATTTTGTGCATTGCATTGATTATATGACGATCAGAGTTGAGGTCAAGTATTACCTTTTCCCCTTTAATTCTCTCAGTCTGCTTTTCCTTAACGTCTGAACCTGCATACGTACCGACTTTGTAGCCAGTAAAAATACCAACTGCTATAGCAATAACTAAGGTTGATGTGATTTTAATCCACTTTTTCAAACCTCTTACCCCCCTTTTATTGAAGTGTACCATAAAAGAAGAACTGTATGCCCATATCTATCTGTGAGGTCTACATAACGTATCATTATCAATAGTCAACGATGTATAAAATTTTCGTTATGGGGGTAGTTAAAAATATTAGCTTGATAGCGATGTGGCGGTACCCCTTAATGGGCATCTTTTTCATATTCAGCAATAAATTTCATAGTATACTAATATTTAGGTATTTATATTGGGAGGATTAAAATGATGAAGAAATCAGTATTAGCAGTTGGTTTATCGGTTGCAATGTTAGCGGCTTGCGGCGAAAAAGAAGTGGTTCAAAAAGAGAAGCCAAAAGCACAACAAACAACTGCGAAAACAGAACAACCAAAAGATGAGCAAACACGAATGATGAAAAGTTTTGAACGTAGAACCAAAGAAATTAAAGAATATTTCGGTGGTACTGTTACAGCGGGTGAATTAAAAAAAGAAAATAACTTGTATGTCTTATATGTTTTCGTTGACAAAACAGCATTGTCAAATGCAGACGAAGGCCTACGGGAAAATTTCGGCTACAGAACGAGAACAAAGTTAAAAGATGCCGTTGCGCAGAGTGGCTTGCAAGAATACGGCAAAACAACCATAAGATACTTCACATCAGACAATAAAACAGAAATTGAATTTGAATAAGTATTCCTGCGGGAGTGCTTTTTTATTTTATTTGCAGGAAATTATCACCATTTGTCGAATTATATAAGCTGAAGGGTGATAAAAATGAGACATAGAAATCTTTTTATGCTGGCAATGAATACGTAAAAACAAAAACATTCACTTATAACGGTTAATAGGAGGAATTATCATGAAAAAATTAGCTACAATTGCATTAACAGTAGCTTTAGCTTTAGGCGGTTTGACGGTTATGAACATTAACACACCTGAAGCACAAGCAAGTGAAGATTGTCATTACATCTGTGGTCCTAGCGAAACGGTGAATGGTGTTACAGTTCAAGTTCACGCTACGGAATACACTTTTGGTGGAAACGTAATTGCAAGAATTACAAATAACCGAGCTGAGGACATTCATTATAATGTCAGCATCGAAAAGAAATATGGAGACAACTGGGGAGAATATGATACTTTCTTCCATTGGCAAAATCAATGGGTTCCAGCTGGAGCAAATGATGAAATTTCAACTTTCACAGGATATGGAGAAAACATTTACGACAATGGAACATACCGTTATAAAGTTGAAATTGTAAGTGCTGACGGTTCTGTAGATACAATTTACACAGCAGCAATGACGGTAACAGGGCGATAGCTCATGACTGAGCTTCATTATTTATGATTGTATTATCAATAATATCATTGATAATTGCGTTGATATTATTATTAAAATAAGCTCTTCGGAGCTTATTTTTTTATATAAAAATTGAATATTAATATTCTATTATTGAGTTTTATCCTCTGTTCATAAACATAAGATTTTCTGGACAGATGTCTCTTAACGGACAGAAAACGCTTAAAATATGTCCGGATTGTGTCTAAACGTACAATTTTCCCGAAATGGTATGGTGAGACCACATCCATCAACTTAAGAAAAGTAAACACCCCAAAAACAAAAAAATGAGCTGACTTCTCAAAAAAACTAACTGTAGAGAAAGAAAATTTTCATTTAGGGGGTACTTCAAAACCTTAGCTTGATGGGCTTTTTTCTTTTTTCTAAAGATCCAGTGTAAGTTCTTTAAATATTTTCATACCAGATAAACCCTATTGGGTTTTAATTTTTTGGATTACGCTACATGCTTGTGAGGCATAGAAAGGTTATATACGACGCCTAAGATATCAAAGACGGTTTCTTCTCATACCTATGGGATTTTCGTCCGTTTTTCTGTAAGAGATCAAACAGACGAAACAATATCTTTGTTAATTCTTTGGTGTCTTTTTGTAGAGATTCATAAATAAGTAGAAAATAATCTTTTATGATATAAATCGTTTTATATTCGCTTAATTCTCGTTTTCTCTTGATGAGAATTAATTGGCAGATTTGAGACACAGAAGCTATTTTGAACGTAAGGGATTTGTAAGGAATAGGTAAGGAAAAAGAGATTTTCATTGTGTATGATGAAAATATAAAGAAGCATGAAAGGAGGAACAGATATAACTTATATATGAAAAACAAACCAGTTAATAAGAGCGTTTCATGGAAAAGAAATAAATTCTGAGGTTAACATACATGCAAAAAGAGGGATTTACCGTTTATTAGGACAGAATGGAGCTTGTAAAAATAATCATTATGAAGATGATTACGAATTCAATGTTGAATTTTTGTCATCGGTAGAGATGATAGCTGTGTGGTGAGTATGAAATATCAAGCAACCACCTATACAATATGAATAGAGGAGAGGAATGCCTTATGAAAACACGTAGTCAAATTACATTTGCAAGTCTGGCTCTTTTAATAGCTGGAAGTTCCCTGTTATATACAACGCCAGCCTCAATTGTAAAAGCAGAGCCCACTCAAAATGTATCTAGTTCGTTACAAACAAGCACTCAACGAGATCGTACTTCCGTCAAGCAAGCAATGCGGGATACATTGCAACTTGGATACCCGGGGATACTTGCTAAAACTTCTGAGGGTGGAAAAACGTGGAGTTATGCCGCTGGGATAGCGGATCTGAGAACCAAGAAACCAATGAAAACAGATTTTCGCTTTCGCATTGGCAGTGTGACGAAGACGTTCACAGCAACGGTTGTACTTCAATTAGTCGGAGAGAACCGCTTGAATCTAGACGACTACATCGAAAAATGGTTGCCTGGTGTCATTCAAGGAAACGGATATGATGGTAACCAGATTACTATCCGGCAGATATTGAACCATACAAGTGGTATCGCTGAATACTCAAGGTCAAAAGACGCTGACTTTACGGATACAAAAAAATCGTATACGGCTGAAGAGTTAGTGAAGATGGGGATTTCTCTGCCCCCAGACTTTGCCCCAGGAAAGGGCTGGTCTTATTCAAACACAGGATATGTATTACTAGGTATTCTTATTGAAAAAGTAACCGGAAACAGCTATGCGGAAGAGATTGAAAATCGGATTATTGAACCGCTTGAATTGTCGAATACATTCCTACCTGGCAATTCAAGCGTTATTCCAGGCACCAAGCATGCCCGTGGATATGTCCAACCAGACGGAGTAAGTGAGCTAAAAGACGTTACTTATTATAACCCAAGTGCAGGTAGCTCAGCTGGAGATATGATTTCTACTGCTGACGACTTAAATAAATTCTTCTCTTACTTGCTCGGGGGTAAATTACTGAAAGAACAGCAACTAAAACAAATGCTTACTACAGTTCCTACAGGAAAAGAAGGAATCGATGGATATGGTCTTGGAATCTATGAAACTAAGCTTCCAAACGATGTCTCGATATGGGGACACACAGGTGGCATTCTAGGGTTTACTACTCTTGTTGGAGGTAAACTTGGAGGCAAGCATACGTTGGTCGTCAATTGGAATAGTTTGGGTAGAGCTGACAGTCCTAATCCTTTTAAAAATATTTTACTTGCTGAATTTGGTAAGTAGGTAAAAAGGAAAAACGGATAAATTTTGTCATATTTTTTATAGTTAAACAAATAAGTGATGAATTCGATTACTTGTCTAAGGAGGCAATTCTCTCATGAAAAATAAACTATCTGGGGTGTTAGCCGCTACATTAGCGCTAACGATGATCCTACCAACAGGGGCGATAGCATCTTCAAGCAGTAAGACTCCGGTTGTAGCTAACCAAGAAGTTGCTAACCAAGAACTGGAGAAGATTGCGGCAGAGAAGGCTGCGCTACTCACGAAGTCCTATGGGACGACTAGCGTGCAGTATGCGCTAATTGATAATGGTAAACTTATTTTGTCGGGTCAGACAGGCAAGAACGATATGGAAGGAAAACAGCGGCTGAACAAAGATACTCTATATGGGATTGGTTCAGTCAGTAAAATGTATGCAACAGCGGCTGTAATGAAATTGGTCGACGAAGGAAAAGTCGATTTGGATGCTCCTGTTGTCCACTATGTTCCTGATTTCAAGATGAAAGACGAGCGGTACAAACGCATTACGCCACGTATGCTGTTAAACCACTCCTCCGGCTTGCAAGGTTCCACGTTAAGTAATGCATTTTTATTTAACGATAATGATACCTATGCCCATGATGTCTTGATGCGGCAATTGTCCAACCAAAGCTTGAAGGCGGATCCTGGCGCGTTCTCGGTATACTGCAACGACGGCTTTACGCTGGCCGAGATTTTGGTGGAAAGAGTCAGCGGTATGAGCTTTACCGAATTTATACATCAACGGTTTACAGAACCCTTACAGCTGAATCATACGAAAACGCCGCAGGACAAATGGGAAGACGATAAGCGGGCTGGACTCTATTTTCCGGCGTACCAAGGGAAGCTTCCCATTGAATCGGTGAATGTGATTGGTTCGGGAGGGATCTCTTCCACGGCAGAAGATATGGTACGATTCTCACAATTATTTATGGGACAGGGAAAAGGGATCCTCTCTGATAAGGCAGTCAAGGCGATGGAGCAAGAGGAATATAAAAAAGGAATGTGGCCGGGGGATGGAGGTAATATTTTCAACTATGGTCTTGGCTGGGATAGTGTGAAACTATACCCATTCAGTGAATATGGGATAAAAAGCATGGCTAAGGGCGGCGATACAACACTGCAACATGCTATACTGGTCGTGCTTCCGGAACAGAAGATGGCAGTGGCTGTGTTGTCATCCGGCGGCCAAAGCTCTACAAATCAACTACTGGCAACTGAATTACTGCTCGCCGCGCTTAAAGAGAAGGGCACAATTAAGGACATCAAGCCAAACAAATCCTTTGGCAAGCCGGTCAAGGCCAAGATGCCTCAAGACGTGACGAAGAAAGCGGGCTTTTACGGCAATAGCGAAAGTCATTTCAAAATAGAAATTACGAAGAATGGAGAACTGTTCTTACCATCTAATCGAGAAGAAAAATATGTATATACTGCGAATGGAAGCTTTATTAATGAGAAGGGTACTTCCAAGCTCAACTTCGTCACTGAGAAGAATGGAAGCACTTATTTGAAGGTGAGCACATATAAATCGACGCCAGGCTTAGGGCAAAATGTGATGACTCACTATTTAGCCGAGAAACTAGAAGACAACGTGCTATCGAAGAAAACCGCTGCCGCATGGGCGAAGCGGGAAGGCGTCAAGTTCTATCTCGTGAACGAGAAATTTAGTTCTATTGAATATCTCGTTCAACCGAAACTTATTACCACACAAATTACTCGCAAGGAAGGCCTGGAGGGCTATTGGGACGGCAGAAAAATTACAGGTCCGAACACCGCGGCGCATCAGCTCCAGATCCCTGTGATGAATGGCCGTGATACGACGGAAACTCATTTCTATACAGAAGGCGGCAGTGAATATATGGAGATGGCCGGATTGTTATATGTAAGTGGATCCAACGTAAAACCGCTTGATGCAGGCCAATCATCCAAAGTTACGCTACAAGCAAATGGGCATGCGAAATGGTTTACGATCCCACAAGCGACAGCAGGGAAAACGATGAGCGTGACGTTGTCATCGAAGAGTTCATTCGCGGTGTATGATGAGAAGGGAGTATGCGTCAATTTTACCGTTGTGAGCGGCAATAACAAAGTAAAATTGCCGAAAAACGGATCGGTTGTATTTGCTGGCGCGCCGAACTCGGAATTTGCAATCACGTTGAACTAGCTACGATTCAAGATGGACTTCAACAAAACCAGTAAGACACAGAAAAGGTGTTTTGCTGGTTTTGTTTGTATTTACGCATTATCTTTACCGAAGAGGCTTTCCACGAATAATATCACGCTCAAACTCTGCAAGAACAGCTATCATACCAACTTTTTAGCTGTTAAGAAACTTTGCAACAGAACCAGACATGTACTCCTTCATCACTAAAAACAGCCAGTTTTGATTTTAAATTTTTTTATTTATTGACTATGAAGTAACCACATAGTTTATAGTATGAACATTATTCCTTATAGGAGGCAATATAATTAGATGGATAGCTATAAGTTAACTAAAAGTGATGTAATTAAGATTTTTAATACTACGAAAGAAATACTTCGATTCTATGAAGAAAAAGGATTAGTTCAGCCAAAGGTAGGTAAAAATAACTATAGATTGTATGGAAATGAAGACCTACAAAGAATTAGCCAAATCTTCTTTTGTAAAGATATGGGTTTTTCAATTGAAGAAATTGATTTAGTAATAAATAAGAGAAATATAATAAACAATATGAATACCAGGATTTAGTACTTTTGCTGGAGGTATACTTGGAGGTAAGCATACGTTGGCCGTCAGTTTGAACAGTTTGGGTAGAGCTGACAGTCCTAATCCTTTTAAAAATATTTTACTTGCTGAATTTGGTAAGTAGGTAAAAAGGAAAAACGGATAAATTTTGAGGTTTTTGGAACTTTGACGGTAATCCAGCGCTATTAAGCTAATAAAATAAAATCCTCCCTAAAATAAAAAAATACGCTATTCTTTCTGTAGAATCATAGGAAAGGATGGCGTGTTTTCATTTTGAGCAAGATTTTGCTTTTCCAGCCTGAGAGAAATGTGGTGGGAACATATACAGAATGAATTTAAAATATAATGGGGAGGGAATTTATGAATATAATAAAAGATTGTAATTTTTATCTGGTTAAAGTTATCTCAAATGAAGAAATAGGACCCAATCATGAGTCCTATTTCTTCATTTGCAGGTATTGGTGGTTATATACTATGATTCTGTGTCTCTGTATTTATCAATAAACTTTTAGACATAACAGTTCTGCAATGTCACCTTATCCTTAAAAACCTTCAATTAATCCTTTTTTAATCCCTTTTACGACTGCTCCAACTCTTGAATCTACACCCAGTTTTCTAATAATTGAAGAAATGTGATATTCTACAGTTCTTTTACTGATTGAAAGGTCCGTACTAATCTCATAATTTGTTTTATCTTTTGAGATTAAGAGTAATATTCTTTGTTCAGCAGAAGTTAGTGCTTCAATATTATTTCCCATAATCTGATTCTTAGAAAATAGTATATATCCCATGTGACTTTGACGAATTGCGTTAGCTAGGTCAAATGCTGATCTTTCTTTCGTAATGTATGCACTTGCTCCAGCTTCAAAGGCCGCATTATAATATTCTTCATGATCATATCCTGATAGAATTACAACCTTTACATCCGGAAATTTTGACAATAAATCTTTTGTAAGTTCAATACCATTATACTGCTTCATCCTGATGTCTGTAACAATTACATCAGGACGGGTATCTTCCACAGTTTTAATTAATATGGAAGGATCGTGAACGGTATTAATCACCTCAATATCTTCCTCAGATTCTAGTAGTCTTTGGATGCCTAGCATAACCAACAAATGGTCATCCACTAGTAGTGTATGTATACTCATTATTTTCCTCCCAATTTACTGGTATGGTAAATGTGACTAATGTTCCATGTTCTTTTTCAGAAGATATTCTCAAATTTCCGTTCAACTCGGAAATTTGACGCTGGATGGTCATTAGACCAAGGTGGTTGCTTGTACTAAATTCAGAAAAACTGTTCGGAACACAAAAGCCTATGCCGTCATCTTCTACAGTACAAACATAGCAGCCTCTTTCTTCTATGATATGTATTTGAACATTATTCCCCTTGGAGTGCTTAATAGCATTATTCAGTAGCTCTTTTATAATACGATAAATCTGTATTTCGAGATTTTTCGAGAGAATTTTTAATTTGCAATTAAATTGTATATGAATGAGAATGCGATAATTTAATTCGAACTCGCGTTTTAGTGTGTGTAAACTTGCTTCTAAACCTAAATCTTCTACGATAATAGGGTGAAGATTATGACACATTTTTCTAATGCTATAGATAATATCTTCAAGTTGCTCATCCATTGAATTTAATATGTCTATAGAAAAGTTTCTTTTGGTCTGAAGCATTCTTATTTCGTTTAATTGCAAAATAAGAATTTGAAGAATTTCATCATGTAAGAAAATCGAAAGTCTTTTCCTTTCATTCTCTAGAGATTGAATAATCTGATAGTTAAATTGTTTCCAGTTTTGAGCTTTTACCTTTGCTTTTCGAATTTCTTTTTTATTACTATTGAGGGTATTAACACTTAATAGTAAATTTGCCGAGTTTATTACAACCTCTTCAAGTTCATTAATTTCTTGAGGTTTAAATAATGTATAATCATTTTTTTCACCAATAATAATAGCTCCCTGCATGCCTTGGTAAATGAGTATTGGAAAACAAATTAAGTGGTATTTTTCAAACTGAATATGAATAGGAGTAGTACCTTCCTTTAGTAAGTAATTCTGTTCAAGTTGATTCAATTGGTTAAACAGCTCAAATTTATCCATATCCTGAAAAATACCTGTCTCATATAATGAATGATAAATACTATTTGAATTCCATATTATGGAAACGCCGTTAATGTTAAACATCTGGTTAATAAGCTGTCCGACTAATTTTGCAAGTTCTTTAGCATGTTTTTCCTTCGAGAGTGTTTGAAAAAGCTCAATCTTATGTAAACCTGATTGTGCATCCTTTTTTATGTTTAAATACCTAAATAATGAGAGAATAAGTTTATATATATATACAGAGAGTACAACAGATAATACACTTAAGCCGCATAGTATAAATATTTCTTTTTGTGACAAATCTATGAATTGCTCAACCGAAAAATTTAAAAATAAGAAATTGAGCAAGTAAAAGAGTAAGTTTGTTAGCCATTTAGAAATTCTAATCTCAAATTCGATAACTTCTTGCTTTATTAATAAATAAGAAATAGTTAAAGGAAATATAATAATACTAGGTAAACAATATGTAAATGGAATTTTAGATTCCCCAAAAAGTAGACCGGGAATCAGATTAAGTAGAACAATAGGTAAAAAACTAAGAATAATACCAAAAATCAGAATATATAATTGACTTTTCACCTTAAGGTTATTTTCTCGTAAATGTAATGAAACAAGAAAAACACAGATGCTAATACTCAGAAATAGGTTAGTAATTAGTAAAACTTTAAATAAAAAGCTAAAATTATTGTTAGACATATATCCAAAACAACAAAAAATTATATAAATAATTGTCAATCCTGTTGAAATTACAAATGATACAAGGTTGAATATTTTTACATATTTTGGTTTGGTAGATACAGGGAAATTAGAGAAAAAACTTATTAAGAGATAAGAAAGTATAAAAATACTACTCACCTCTATAGCTTTAAAAATATTTATATCATAGCTAGATAATAAGGATGTTAAAATAGCTATCCCAAAGACTGATGTTAGAGAAAAGAATTTTTTTGCTACAATAGATTGTCTTTTTTTTAAAAAGCTAATTAATCCTATAGTAAAAAAAATAAGACTAATAACGCTGATCATATAAAAATGACTAATTAATAAAGAGTTAACGCTTTCTTTAAAATTACTAGAGTGAAAATAGTAAGTATTTATTAAAAGTATTAATAAATATAAAATGCTTAAAGGTATACAGAACCAAATATTACGCATAGGAGTGACCTCTGCCCATAACCATCATTTGAAAATAAGTCATTTCGTCTTTAGAAAGAACAAAATGCATTTCTAAGAGTGCAAATGCTTTTCTATAATATAGTTGAGATAGGATACGACAATAGTGAAGTGCTCCAGATTGTTCTATGTAATCCCGGACTAATGCCCGAACTTCAGGTGACGAAGATATTTGTTCATCCGTTAAATTTTCAAAAAAATTATCCTGTGTTTTGCAACTATATTCATAAGCTTTTAAAAAAGGAAGATAAGCCTTTAAGTCCTGAAGGTCATTTTTATTATCTGTCATGGCATCATTAGCATCATTTCTTAGCTGACCAGCTATCCCTATATAAGATGTAATTTCTTTTAAAATTCTATTTTCAGGATTAATAGTTCGAAAGATAATTTCTGTGAGTAGACCGGATTTCTTTTCAATAAGTTTCATATATTCTTCTTCACTTAAAATTATTTTTTTATCTATTGAAAAACAAAATTGGATATCTTTCCATTCTCCACAACACGAATGTATCAATTGTTGGAGAAGATCTCGTGTTGCAGTATCTTTTGTCTTATAAGTTAAGTATATCAGTCCTTGCATAAGTAAATATTGAGAAACTAACAAAAAACGAGGATATTCGTTTTTAAAATATAATGGATCTAATACGTCTCCATCACACAAATCATCTATTATATCCGCTGATAAAAAGATAAATTCAACCCCCATTGCCTTATCTAATTCTCTTTTTGTTATTGGTTGTCGTTTGGTCAAAAAAGAAAGAGCTAGATATAGCTCTCCCCACGAGAAGCCAGAATATTCAGGATTTAAAACCTTTCCTTTATGAGAAAGACATTTCTGAATAAGTAGAAGTATTTCAGATTCATCACTTTGATTACGGTAGGAGATATGGTAATCAATATGATTGATTAAACAATCTTTAAACCCACTGATTTCCACCATCAATTTTCACCCGGAAATCCTTTGCATACTCATCTAATACAATTCGCTCTTCAACTGATAGTGTCTCCAATGAAGGACATAATTCATAAGTTTCAAAGGTAAGTTTGTTTTTTTTCATCTCCATTAAAAATTCCCATATTGCTTTATTCATAAAAATAACCCTCTTTCCAAATATTCTGTATTTTAGTTCTATATAAAAAAAATACAATAAAAATGGGATATTTTCAATATAGTCCTTAAATTTTTAATACTTAATTTACATATATTTTTTTTATTATGCGTGAATTTACAATATAAACTTGCGGAATATACGGATTCTACTAGGATATTTATCTGATAAATTAGACACATAAGACATAACGTCTTAATAAAAATTTTAGGGGGAAAAGAAAATGATTAACGAAAAAAACCTTTTTGATTTGGATGTTCAAGTAACAACAGCTTCAGGTGATGTAGATCCACAAATTACAAGTATTTCAGCTTGTACGCCTGGTTGTGGAAACACAGGTTCATTCAATAGCTTCTGTTGCTAATTGCTACATAAGACATATTGTCTTAAAAAAACTTTAGGGGGAAAAGAAAATGATTAACGAAAAAAACCTTTTTGATTTGGATGTTCAAGTAACAACAGCTTCAGGTGATGTAGATCCACAAATTACAAGTATTTCAGCTTGTACGCCTGGTTGTGGAAACACAGGTTCATTCAATAGCTTCTGTTGCTAATTGCTACATAAGACATATTGTCTTAAAAAAACTTTAGGGGGAAAAGAAAATGATTAACGAAAAAAACCTTTTTGATTTGGATGTTCAAGTAACAACAGCTTCAGGTGATGTAGATCCACAAATTACAAGTATTTCAGCTTGTACGCCTGGCTGTGGAAACACAGGTTCATTCAATAGCTTCTGTTGCTAATTGCTACATAAGACATATTGTCTTAAAAAAACTTTAGGGGGAAAAGAAAATGATTAACGAAAAAAACCTTTTTGATTTGGATGTTCAAGTAACAACAGCTTCAGGTGATGTAGATCCACAAATTACAAGTATTTCAGCTTGTACGCCTGGCTGTGGAAACACAGGTTCATTCAATAGCTTCTGTTGCTAATTGAATGCCAAAAAAGAGGGAACACAGATGTGTCCCTCTTTTTCTCCTATTATAATATTTGATTAGAACAGAAGGGAAGATTCCAAATGATTACAGAAAAAAGGAAGACTATTCATACATCAAATAAAACCGCATGTAATAATATATTTGAACCTCTACCATTTTTTATGATTAGATCCCCGTTTTTACCATTTAACGCACTATATCAAATTAAGGATCAAGAATTATTGATTGAAAAATTAAGGGAATATGCAGAAATGGATTACATTAAGGAAGCCATTGCCATTGCAAGTCCTTCATTGCTTGAATCTCTTAAATATATACATGGTGATTTAAGTAATAGGAAAACACAACAAGTAATATCTTCTGTATTACGATATATGTTAAGAATGACAACACGCCCAACACCTTTTGGAGCTTTTTCCGGGGTAGCATCCGGAGAGTTTAAAGAAAAATCTTTACTTGAAATGAGCCATTTTGAACAATTTAAGAAAAGAACTCGGCCTGATATGGAATGGTTATTGGGAGTGGTTTCATCACTTGAAAAAAATCCTTGTATTCTCCAATTTTTAATGGTTAGTAAAAATCATGCTACTTATCGTGTCGGAAACCGCCTATATTTACCTTTTTCAACTGAATGTGGACAACTTCGTAAGAAAGATATGGAGAAAAAAGAAAATATTTCAATTACATATAGTGAAGTTGTTAAGAAAGTTTTAGATTTAGCTGAAACACATATTACAGTGAAAGAGCTTCTCCAAAAGTTGAATAATGACTATCCAGGCACAGATATAAAGGTAATGGAAAACTTTATTCTCCAGTTGGTAGAGCAAGAATACCTTATAACTGAGCTAAGACCGCCACTTACATATGACTCCCCATTTGATTATGTGATTGACAAGTTAAAAGTAAGAGTTGGTGAAGATCAAATATGGGAAGATTTACTGAAGGTAAAAGATTTAATACTTGTTTATGACCAATTACAGCTTGGAAAGGGGCTTTCTATATACAACGATCTTATCCTATTAATGAAGGGGATTTATGAAGTTTCAACGCCTCTTCAAGTAGATTTCGCTTTAAATATGCATGATTTAGCTATAGGAAAAAACGTAGCAAATGATGTTAGTAAAGCAGCTCAAGTGTTATGGAGCATAGCCGATAGCGGAGTTGGATTTCCTCATCTCCAAAAATATCATATTGAATTTTTAGAAAAATACGGAACAACTAGGGAAGTTCCATTGGTAGAACTTTTAAGTGAGGAATTAGGGCTTGGAGCACCCGCGACATATAAAAATCCAAAAGGAAATAGGGATGGAGAAAATTTTACGCCGCCTTTAGATGAAGAACGTAATGTCCAATTATCATATATGCTTATTGAAGCTATTCATAATCAGCAAAAAGAAATTGAAATTACTGATGAAATAATTAGCAGAATTGGAATAGAAAAAGATACTCGATACGCTCCAGATTCATTTGAAGTATATGGAGAATTGTATGCTACTTCGCAAGAGGAATTAGACAATGGAAAGTATAATTTATGCCTAAGCCCAAATCCAGGATCTCATGCAGCAGGAAGCACATTTGGTCGATTTTTAGATATCTTAGATCCAAATGTTAGACGTGAAATTCAGCAACAAGAAGCGGAGATTGACCATCAATTTAATAATGATATCGTTATGGTAGAGGGAAGTTTTCTTCCGGCAACTGGCCGTTCAGCGAATGTGGCAATTGGAAAAACTACAAGAGAAGTAACTGTAACTCTTGGAACAAATGGAGATGAAGATACTTTGCAAATTCCAATTGATGATATTGTCGTTGGAGCATCATTAGAAAACTTTTATCTGAAATCTAAAAAATTTGGGAAAAGAATTAAAGTGGTAGCTGGTAATGTACTAAATTACCAAAGTGGCCCTAATATTTATCGCTTTATGAGAGAAGTTTCCCTAAATGATTTAGACCACTGGAGAACATTCAATTGGGGTAATATGACATCTTCACCTTATTATCCAAGGATTCGTTACAAAAATATCATTCTGTCTCCTGCAATTTGGAAGTTAAATAGAGAAACTATTGGTATGAAAAATAAACCTAAAAGTGATGATGAATTTTTAATCCTATTTGAAAAATGGAGAGTGAAATGGGCTGTTCCACGCTATGTATTTATGACGTATAGTGACAATAGGATTTTAATTGATCTTGAAAATATTCTTCATCTTCGAGAATTAAAGAATGAACTTTTTAAGCAGGGTAGATTACAGTTGAGAGAATCATTACATGACATCAATAAAAATTGCCTTAGCAGCCCGCTGGGTAGTCATGCAATGGAAGTTGTATTTCCGTTGAAAAAAATGAACGATGTCGCTAAAAGGAAGAGTTTAGGAGCTGTTGAAGACGGAAAAAAAGAGATGGTTAGTGAGAAAATGATTTATCGTTTGCCCGGAAGTGAATGGCTATATGTTAAGCTCTATGTTCCACAAGCAAGAGAGAATGAATTTATTTCAAAATATATGACATCATTTGCTAATAATATTGTACAAAATGGTTTGGCTCAATCATGGTTCTTCATGCGATATCGTGATCCAGATGCTCATATTCGTTTGCGATTTTATGGAGATCCCAAGAAGTTGAATGCATCTGTTCTTACTCATTTAAGGGATTGGGCAAATAATTTAATGAACTCTGGATTTATTCATAAAATGACGATTGATACGTATGAACGAGAAATAGAGCGATATGGTGGTCCGTATCTGATAGAATTGGCCGAGAATTTCTTCCATTACGATAGTAGGTCAGTAACAATGCTTCTTAATGTGATCGGACAACAAGCTGAACTGCCAGTACATGCACTGGCATCCTTAAACATAATTGAGATTATGGAGAATTTTGGTTTAACTTATGAACAACAATTGGAAACTATTGAAAGAAATACAGATAAATATGAATTCATGGATGAATTTAGACCAATGAGAAAATTATTAAATAACATTGGAAATCCTGAAGGTGATTGGAATAATTTACGTAATTACAATTCATCAATTGGACTAGAGATTTATAAAAGTCTATTAGTTCGGAGAGAATCATTAAAAGAATATTTTTCCAGTATTCAACAATATAAAAATGAAGACAAGCTCTGGAATAAACAACAAACAATTATGGGAGCAATTATTCATATGCATTGTAATCGACTATTGGGAGCTAATCGGGAACTAGAAAAAAAAGCACTTGCCTTTACGCGGCATATCTTATCAAGCCAGCGATATTGGAGGAATCAGAATGAAACAGATACTCAATCACACACCTGAAGATGAGAAACTATCATTTTCAAATATTTTAAAGTCTTTTCATTATTGGCCTGGTTTATTTAAACTTTTATGGGAAACGCACAGAGGATATTTCTTCTGTGTGCTTACCTTAAATTTTGTAAATGGATTATTACCTGCAGCATTGATTTTGACAATCCAATACCTTGTTAATACAGTACAAAACATCTACCAGAATGGGTACAAGGATGATTATTTTACTCATGTTTTACCGTTTTTTATAGCCTTTGCACTAGTTACAATTTTAACGGGTGTTACAGGATCAGTTTTGGAAACATATAAACAGCTTTACCGAAATCTTCTTTCTAATAAAATCAATGTAAAATTAATAGAAAAAGCAAAAAGATTACCTTATTCCAGTTTCGAGAACCCAGAAATTTACAACAAACTTCAAAGGGCGCGCCAAGATTCCACATATAAACCATTTGCTATTTTTGAAGAACTTATGGGGATTATAAAAAGTGGAATAACTGTGATTTCTATTTCCGGTATCTTAATGATTTGGAACTGGCAGTTTACCCTAATTTTAATTCTATTACCACTAATCTCTTCCTGGTCAATCATGAAAATTGGAAAAGAAATTTTTTTAATTAGTCATAAGCGTGCCGAAGAAACAAGAAAACAATTTTACTACTACTATTTGCTAACGACAGACATCACAGTAAAAGAAGTGAAATTATTTGGATTGGGCAATTTACTTCTAAAAAATTATTCAAATATGTTCAATCGATTTTATCTGCAAGATAGACGTCTGCTTTTAAAAAAGATGAGGATTGACCTGTTTTTTCAATTAATCAGCGTGGCTTTTGTAATGTTTGTGCAGTTTATGGTGGTTATGGATGCTGTAACAGGGATTATTGCTATTGGAAGTCTTATCGCTTATTTTCAAGCTGTAAATACTACACAAAAAACATCTAATGAATTAATGTATATGATTTTTAAT
This sequence comes from Bacillus sp. 41-22, assembly GCF_025809295.1. Lineage (NCBI taxonomy): Bacteria > Bacillati > Bacillota > Bacilli > Caryophanales > Bacillaceae > Bacillus > Bacillus sp. 41-22. Next base: position 3,126,918 of record NZ_CP084035.1, on the reverse strand, counting down.
ATGCACCAAAACAATCTTTATATGACTCAACTATTCTCATTTTTGGACGTTCCTGAAGAAAGGGATGTTTCAAATAATGGAGACAATACTTATTTAGATAGCATCTCTTTTGAGGAAAAAGGTATTCGATTTATAAATGTCTCTTTTAAGTATCCTGGTCAAAAAGAGTATACATTAAAAAAAGTGAATTTTCACATAAAACCAGGTGAAACATTGGCTCTTGTCGGATCTAATGGTTCGGGTAAATCTACGATTGTAAAGTTAATTACAAAACTTTATACGGACTTTGAAGGGATTATTCTATTAGATGGAAAACCCATTCATCAATACAGTACAAACGAATGGCAGGATAAGATTAGTGCTATTTTCCAAGACTTTGTTAGATATGAACTAGATGTTAAAGATAATATTGGCTATGGTGACTATAAAAAAGCCGATCAAGTAATGGCTATACAAGCTGCTGCTAAAAAATCTGGAGCATTAAAGATGATTAATAGTTTGCCTAACCAAATGGATACACAACTTGGGAAAACTTTTGCGAACGGAATTCAGTTATCTGGAGGGCAATGGCAAAGAATCGCCATTTCAAGAGCATACATGAGGGATGCGAGCCTATATATTCTAGATGAACCTACTGCCGCATTAGATCCAGAAGCAGAAGAAGAGGTTTTTAGAGATTTTAAAGAAATTACAAAGAATTGTATGGGGCTCTTTATATCCCATCGGTATTCAACTGTAAGGCATGCTACAAAAATTATGGTCCTCGATAAAGGTAGAGTCGTGGAACTAGGTACTCATAATGAACTATTAAAGATAAAAGGAATATACGCAAGACTATTTGAGTTACAAGCTAAAAATTTTATAGATTATTCCAAAATTCAAGTGAATGTTTAATTAGAGAGGAGAAAAATATGCAATTAACTACAGAAAAAAAGTCATTTTGGTTACAGGGAATTAGTATTGAAAAAAGAAATAAAGCATTAAAGTTAGTTCGTGATATAGCAGAGCAATTAAAGGATCCGATGTATGTAGAAAAAATTGTTATGGAGCCTGATAATATACCAAATGGAGGAAAACTTCATCCATGGGACCCCATTACTTTATCCCATGGTTATCCAGGTACTATAATGTTATTTGCAGAATTAGATCGACAGTTTCCAAAAGAGGGATGGGATCTTATTGCACATAGTCACTTGGTAGAAATACAAAAGGCAATAGAAAAACAAGGTGTGAATAGTATCTCTATGTTTGGCGGTGTTTCTGGTATTGCGTATGCGACATCGTATGCTTCGCGTAACTATGAAAGATATCATATATTTTTACAAAAGTTAAATGAATTTGTACTTTCGCAGTTACATCTTGTATTGAACTACGGGAAAGAAGAATGTGGTGTTCATCCATTTATGTACGATACAATCCAAGGTGCTACTGGAGTAGGGCGTTATTTACTGCAAAATATTCAACTTGAATCAAATTTGGAAGCACTCAAACAAATTCTCAATTGTTTTATTAATATGTCTAATGACATTGAGGTGAATGGAGAAGTTCTACCTGGTTGGTACGTACCGTACACCAATCAGTTTTTGGAAACAGATAAGATACTATTTCCGGATGGGAATTTCAATTGCGGCCATGCTCATGGAATGCCTGGCCCACTTTCCTTGATGGCGTTGGCTATCGAACAAGGAATTGAAGTTCCTGGACAAAAGCAAGCGATTCGTAAAATGATAGATTGGCTAATAAAATGGCAAGATGAAGGTTCGTGGCCTGCGAGGCTTAGTTTTAAAGAAGTGGTCAATGACCAATCATACCACGTGTATCCGAAGCGAAAAGGCTGGTGCTATGGAAATCCAGGAGTGGCAAGAGCTCTCTATCTGGCTGGGAGATCCTTGAAGGATCAGAAGGCCATGAAAATTGCATTAAGTTCTTATCAAGATACACTTTTGCAAAGTGAGGAAGAATGGGATTTATCTTCTCCAACATTTTGTCATGGAAGAGCGGGATTATTACAAATGTCTATTAGGATGGCAAAAGATGAAGATGGGGAAATATCGATGCAATCCATTACAAAATTAATAGATTATGTAATGGATGCATATGATCCTCAAGCACCATTTGGCTTTAAAGACTTACAATCCAATGAGCAGACTTCAAACGAGCTAAACAAGGTAGGACTATTGGAAGGTGTAAGTGGTGTACTTTTAACATTATTAAGTCTAAGCGCAGTAGAGGAACCATGGTGGGACGGAGTATTTCTAATTTCCTAATCAAGAATTGAGAGGATGTTACAGTATGAACCAAATGAATCAATTGCTTAATTCTAAGAAAATATTAGTAGGAGTAAGCGGCTCTATTGCAGTAGCTGGAATTTTTCAATATTTAGCTATATTGAAAGCGAATTTTAGTGAAGTAAAGGTTATCATGACAAAAAGTGCAATAAAACTTATCCCTGCAGAAACCGTGAAATTATATTGTAATGAGGTATTTATCGATGAGGAACTTACCCTAAGTGGTAAACCAGGTCATGTGGAATTGGCTAGATGGGCAGACTTACTAATGGTATTACCAGCTACAGGAAATACTATTTCAAAAGTAGCTCATGGTTTAGCTGATGATTTATTAAGTACAGTCATTCTTGCTCATGATAAACCAGTTCTCTTTTTTCCTAATATGAACAAATTAATGTGGGAGAAAAAAGTAGTTCAGAATAATGTTAAACTTTTAAAAGAATATGAACATATAGTGATTCCGCCTTTGAAAACAACAGCTTTTGAAATTGCGACTATGTCTTTGAAACCGAACTATGTTTTACCTAATAATCAAGAAGTATTGCATATACTCTTTAAGGAATTTGAGAAAAGAAAGTCAGTAACTGTACATGAAACGGTTGAAATGCACTAAAACTCACATTTTTGTGAGTTTTTTTCTTTTCTTTATTCTTTTCTTTATTTTTTTTCTTTTCTTTATTTTTTTTTAATATTTGTCTTCTATATTAGTCCATAAGGAGGGATTTTATATGAATAATGAAATAGTTTTAGAAGCAAATCACTTAACAAAAACTGTAGGTGGCAAGACAATAGTAAATGATTTTTCAACTAAAATATATAAAGGAGATATTTGTGGTTTTCTGGGGCCGAATGGGGCAGGAAAAACAACTGTTATGCGTATGTTTACAGGATTAATTCGCCCGACAAAAGGAGTCATAAAAATAAGTGGTCAAGATGTAAATCAAAATAGACAACAGGCTTTGATGAATATGGGCGCAATTATCGAATCACCAATATTCTTCCCGTATATGACGGGTAGAAAAATGCTACAAAATTTAGCGAGATTATACCCTGCTCTTTCTCGAAAAGAACAATTGGAACAAGTAGAAGCAATACTATCTATTGTAAGGTTAACTGACGATGCAGATGTGAAAATTAAAAATTATTCATTAGGAATGAGACAGCGACTCGGGATTGCACAAGCTCTTCTAGGTGATCCAGATGTTATTTTATTAGATGAGCCAGCCAATGGTCTGGATCCTATGGGCATGAGAGAGCTAAGGGAATTAATTCTTGAACTTCGTGAAAAGAAAAATTTAACCTTTTTTATTTCAAGCCATTTACTAGATGAAATTCAGCAAATGTGTGACCGCCTTGTCATAATTAGAAATGGAAAGCTTATCACCCAAGGAAGGAAAGAAGAGTTAATTACAGATCCAACAAAAAGGTTGGAAGATGTGTTTGTGGAGATGATGACATCATGAGGGGGCTTTTTATTTCTGAATTTGAAAGGCTTTGGACGCAAAAAATAACTTGGATAATCTTGTTTTTCTTACCTTTAATGGTAGTTGCGTCAGTTAAATATTATCTAAACTGGAATCAACATACTTCTCCTGGAAGACCAGATTACGTTACTGCTTTAAATTTTCCTATAATAAGTATTTCTGAGCATCTTGTGGTTTCGTTTAATATTATCGCTATAATACTGATTTCTACTGTTATAGCGCATGAAGTAGAAAATGGACAATTAAGAATGATTTTGATTCGTCCATTTTCTACCTCACAACTTTTTGTAGCTAAGCTTGCTACTATATTAACTACCATGTTCCTATATTTAACTTTGTTTTGGATTTTTAATTCCATAGCAGGCTATTTATTCTTTCCAAAAGTAGATACATTAATAACATTTATAGATGAAACCAAGGTTTCTATTGCAGGGGCGATACTATATAACTTAAAGTATTTCTTTGCATGTTTCATTACTATGATTTGTATTGTTTCTGTATTTACATTAATAGGGGCGTTAAGTAGAAGTACGATGATCACTCTTGGATCAGGGGTGGCCTTTATTTTCTTTGCTATTGCAATTCCACAGATTTTAGAATTCTCTAGCCAAACGATAATTAGCGCTAATACTGTACTACATCTTATGTACATGTCAATCGTTAAAATTCAGCATACAGGTATAGCATTTCTACTTTCATCAAGTAATAGTATAAACATTTACATTGTTATAGTGGAAGCGATTTATATTTTCTTATTTGGAATGTTCGCATACTTGTCATTTGTGAAAAGAGATTATTTTATTTGAAAACTAGGAGGGAGTTCAATTGAAAGCATTAGTTATAAGTGAATGGGAACGACTATGGAATCAGAAAAAAAGTAAATGGATGTTGGGGATTTTTACTGTTATTGTTTTTCTTCAAGCTTGGTTTTTGAAGTACTATGGGGTTGGGATTTATAATGATGGGCAACAAGTGCCACTAAATTCTTGGAATTTTTCATGGTTTTTATTAAAGGAATCTTCTTTCTTAATTACTTTGATTTTCATGCCTGTATGTTTCTTGAATAGCTTAAATGTAGAATACAACTCAGGAGCATATCGTCTATTTTTAATTAGGCCTTTTCAACGATTAACCTTTCTTATGTCAAAATGGTTTTCTCTTTCTGTAATGGTATTACTCTACTTATTTGTTGTTCTTTTTATTGGCATAGTACTTGGGTTGGTGTTTTTTAAAGCAGATGATGCTTTTACTTTCTACGGTCAACAAAAGACCTCTATAGAAGCAATATTCTATACGGTACAAGTATATGGATTGTTTTTTATTATTCAAATGTGTGGTTTAGCTATTGCTAGTTTAATAAGTATCATAATTTCAAATGCAGTTATTAGCTTTTTCCTTCTGATTGGAATTTACATCGGCTGCTTGTACATAAGTCAGTTATCGTTCTTTTTATTATCCGTTCAAAGTATCTTCCATGCTCTCAGCACAGGAAGTAACAGTTTATACGTCCTGATTCTAGGTATCATGATTATTAGTGTTAGCGTTTGTATAAGCATTTGGAATAAAAAAGAATTTACATGTTAATAAAAGGATAGAAGGGAGGTTTACCATGATTATGTTAGAAGCTAAAGGAATTGAGAAAGTTTATAAAACTAATTTCCAAGAATATCCAGTTTTAAATAATGTCAACTTAACTGTTCATGAAGGAGATTTTGTAGGGATTATGGGACCTTCAGGGAGTGGAAAGTCTACACTTTTAAATGTGCTTTCCTCTCTTGATTTTCCTTCAAATGGAGAAATTACAATTAAGGGACAGAATTTAACTAATATGAATAGTGATCAATTAAGCAATTATCGTCGCGAAAATATTGGTTTTATTTTTCAAAATTACAATTTGTTAGATCACTTAACAATTGAAGAAAATATTCTTCTACCCGCAGCTTTAAGAATGGGGAGCAAAAAGGGTGTTAGGGATAAACTCGAAACATTAGTGAATGAACTAAATATTGAACCGCTTTTGCCAAAGTATCCCTATGAAATCTCTGGGGGACAACAGCAAAGAGCTGCTATTATTCGTTCGTTAATTAACGATCCTTATCTGTTATTTGCTGATGAACCGACGGGAAATCTAGATTCAAAATCTGCTTATGATGTATTGAATATACTAAAAACATTGAATGAAACACATAAATCAACAATCTTAATGGTAACTCACGACTCTGTAGCTGCTAGTTTTTGCAACAGGGTCATATTTTTGAAAGATGGCAAGATTGTTCATGAGATGCAACGTTCCCATGAAGAAAAGCAATTCAGTTTCAATCAACGTATACTACTCTATATCTCTAAGGAAGTGGGGGAGAATGATGTCAATATTTTCACTCGCACTTAAAAATATAACTCGCAATCTTTCACTGTATATAGTGTATCTTGTAAGTTGTATTCTATCAGTTACAATTTTTTATATGTACGCAGCATTTCTTTCATATCCAAAAGTTTCTGGAATAGAGCAACTGTTAATTGCGTGTGAATTCATCATCTTGCTATTTTCATGCTTTTTCATTTCATATTCTTATGACCATTTTCTTACTGAACGGAAAAAGGAAATTGGTATTTGGAAAACATTCGGAGCTTCAAAAAAACAATTATTTATTATCATAGTTTTAGAAAATTCGATAATTGGAGCAATTTCTATCTTAATTGGGATTATGATTGGTATAGTACTATCCAAAAGCTTTTTTGATTTCATCGGGAAATCTCTCTTCTTAAGCGAGTCATTTTCCTATTTCTTCTCTCCAATTGCTACCTTTTTTACAGTTATTTTGTTTGGAGTTCTGTTCTTTTTTGTTTCATTGCGTAGTTATTATAAAATCGGACGCATTTCTGTTTTGGAATTATTTCAAGAGACAAGAAAACCAAAGGATTTACCTAGGTTTTCAAAGAAGAAATTCATTATTTCCCTGTTAATTTTGGTTATTTCTTATGTTTTTATCCTTAATGCATCTTTACCCGTACTATTATTCTCTTTTCTACCTGTAGCTGCTCTTTTATTATTAGGAACGTACCTTTTTTGTTCGCACGGATTAGTAGGAACTGTGTCCTATTTAATCAATAAAGAAAAAAAGCATTTAAATGGCATTCGAATGCTAATATTTATAAGTCTAAGGAAAAAACTTTATTATAATGCTAAAATTATCTTCCTTGTTTCAATACTCTTATCAATGATAATGATATTAATCAGCTCCATATATTTATATTCAGAGTTGAATGATCAAAGAATGCGAAATAGCCACCCACAGCCAGCTATATTTATTGTTGATAAAAAACAAGAGAATACACTAGAATCTGCTTTAGAGAAAAGCTTCAAAGGAGAGGTTGAGGGATTTCATAAGAAAAAATGGGAAGGTATATTACTGAATTCATCAAAGGGAGAAGGTAAAACCTTTATACTACAAACAGATTCATTCTTTATAAAGGACTGGACAGAAACAAAAAAAGATAACCTGTTATTTAGTAAAAAAAATGAGAATATCGATAAGTTGCATATCCAAACAAATAACGGTAATACAGAATTGATAGTAAAAAATATGGTCGAAAAACAGGCGATTAACTCGGTATCTCGGATAGATAATGTAGCTTTTGTACCAGCAGATACTTTTAATGAATTAGAGAAGGGATCATTACCTACTCAACATGTTTCATTTTACACATTAGATTTCAAGGAAAATAATAAGGGTTATAGTGCACTAAAAAAATTATTTGAGACACTCCCTTTAGAGATAAAGGAACAGTCCAGTGTTCGTCTTCTACATTATGAAAATACAGTTCAATTAACTTCAGTTTTATGGATAATAGCATTATTTATCGGTTTTATCTTGTTAATTGCTTTATCCAGTCTTCTTTGGTTTAAGTTATATGAAGATATATCTAATGATAGAAAAATATTTCACTCTTTAAGAAAAATCGGTTTGAATTTCAATGAAATAAAAAAAACATTAAGGGTTCAAATTGCTATAATTTTCTTTGTACCAATTATTCTGGGGGGGATAAATCTATTTATAGCAATCTACGCCTTGCAAAATATATTGGGAGGAATTAAAATTTACTCAATAATATTAATATTTTTTATTTTCTTAGTCTTCCAATTAATATTTTTCTTCATTTCAAACCACTATTACTATAAAAAAGTTGTTCATGAAAAGAATATTAATTAACAAGAAAATATATTTTACAAAATAATAAGATTTTTAATCTAAACTAGAAAGGAGTGTTTTTTTATGAATGGAACGATTCTTGTTGTAGATGATGAGTCAGAAATTGTAGATGTACTCTCTGATATATTCTCTGATCGTGATTATAAAGTTCTCAAGGCCTACAATGGAGAACAAGCGCTAGATCATTTAAAAACACAAGTTGATTTAGTCATTTTAGATATTATGATGCCTAAAATGGACGGTTTTGAATTTTGTAAGGTCGTTCGTGAACAAATAAAATGCCCGATTCTATTTTTGAGTGCTAAACATTCAGAAATAGATAAAGTAAAAGGCTTTACTTTAGGTGGAGATGACTATATTACAAAACCATTCCAAGTTAAGGAGCTAATTGCACGTGTTGAGGCCCACTTGAGGCGTGAGAAAAGAGAACGTGTAAACTTGCAAAATCAACGTTTCTTAGGAAACTTGACCATTAACTATTCACAGCATGATGTTTTCATTGATGGAGTAAAAATAGATGTAACGAGTAAAGAGTTTAAAATATTAGAGCTTTTAACGGTAAATCTAGGACAAATCTTTTCTAAGGAACAAATTTATGAAAAAATTTGGGGGCTGGATGCAGTTGGGGATCTCAATACAATAATAGTACATATTAATAACTTAAGAGCTAAGTTAAGTTTAGGTATGTCAACTTACCATATTAAAACCGTATGGGGAGTTGGCTATAAGTTGGAGAAATGTTAATGTTAAAAAAATTATCGTTGAAAAACCAATTTATTCTAACATTTGCAGCTGTAATATTTTTAAGTATTGTCAGTACGGTTTGTACGTTAATTTTAATATACTCTTTTCTTTTTATTTATAATGAAAAATCTGTTTTACCTGCCAACCATTATGAAAAACAAGTGCCCAGCATTGAAAAATTTGTAGAAATGAATGGGGATAAAATAGTAGATTTATCCTATCAAAAAAAACTAGAGAAAGTGATTCCAATGCAAGGAATTACTTATCAAGTTATGAATACGAATGGAAATAGATTATATGGTACATTGAGCGATGAATTATTGAAAAATGATAAAGAAGTGTATCATAAAATAAATACATCTACTCAAAATGGTAAACTAATTACAAAATACATTCCAATTATAAGTAATGGTAAACTAGTTGGTGTGCTTGCTGTACGATACATATTAGCTGCATCTATTGATTATTACATAGAATATGTATTTATTATTGCTTTTCTTGTTCCTTTTATATTTTTAACGCTTTATTCTTATTTATTAGCTAAGCGTTTAGGAAAACAGTTGAATAAACCTATCAAAGAGGTAATAATGGCCTCACAAAAAATTAAAAACAAGGATTTAGACTTTGAAATAAAATATGAAAGTGAAAATGAAATAGGTATATTAATTGATTCTTTCAATAGTATGAAGGAAGAATTAAAAAATTCATTGTATGTTCAATGGAAATTAGAACAGGAACGTCGGGATATGGTTGCTTCCATTGCACATGATTTGCGAACACCGTTAACTATTATTTTGTCTCATGTAGAAGTATTAATGGAACCCATGCCAAATAATCAAAAACGGATTCATCACTACTTGCAAACAATTAAGAATAATACAGAAAGAGTATTGCATTTAACAGAAGAAATGAGGAGAGTCTCTGAAGTGGACAACCCTGATTTCACTCTTATGATTTGTAATATAGCTCCAGCTGAAATGATTCCAGAAATGCTTGAAGAGTTTAAGGAATTGGCAGAAAATGAAGATATACAATTAACCTATACTTTACTTATTAAATCAGAAGAAAAAAATCTTAAGTTTGCACTTGATCCGAATCGTTTGCATCAAATTCTTACGAATATTATTTCTAATAGCATTCGTTTTACTCCAAAAAAAGGAAGAATTGATGTGCAAGTGGAGGTGAAAAAAGACGTTATGTCTTTTTCTATCTCGGATTCTGGAGTTGGATTTAATACAAAAGATATTCCGTTTTTATTTAGTAAATTCTACCAAGGTGACCTTTCAAGGTCAAATCAACTACATCATGGACTTGGTTTGTATATCGTGGAAAAATTGGTTAAAAAACACGGTGGAGAAATTCATGCTGAAAATAATGAGATTCAAGGGGCATGCATTTCATTCACGATACATTCTCTTTTTAGTAACGAAAAAAGGAACTATGAATTGTCATAGTTCCTTTTCATTATTTAATAGCATTATATACGTCCAGCTGTCCGTTCCCCCAAGAGGCTTTATCAGGTGCTATATCTTTCTTTATTCCGTTTTTGTAAAGGTGTGAAATTGATCTTTTCGGTTGATTTTTAAAATTATAGTGATTGATAATTAGAGCTAGTGTAGCGGATACTTTCGGAACTGCCATTGATGTACCAGCGGCAAATAAGTATCTTCCAGTATTAAAAGTTGTCAGTACTTCCTCTTGTCGGAAAAGACCAGTATTCCACCATACCTCTTCGCCATATTGTTGCCATAAACGATAATCTCCTCCTGGAGCAGATATGTCAATGACCCCTTCTCCGTAATTAGAGAATACAGAACGTTGTCCGGTTGGACCGGTTGATGATACTGTTACTACACCTGGTAATTCCCCAGGTGCTTCTATTCCTACACCAGTAAATATTTTCCCCTCTTTTTCATATTTTTGTTTAAGAAAGTTATTTAGCTCCTGTTTATTAGCCACGTTTACAGAATCATTTCCTGCAGAAGCTACTACTACACTACCATGCTGATTGGCATATTCTATAGCACGTTTGTAACCTTCTACTTCTGCCCATCCATTGTCTACAAGTTTTCCATTTTCATAGACTTTTCCATTTACATAATAGGAACCAAGACTAAGGTTGATAACATCTACATCATCCTTAGCTGCTTCGATGATGGCATTAATGACCCAGGCTGCATCAGCTGATTTATTTCCAAATACACGATATGCTCTGATTCCCGTATCAGGAGCAACGCCTTTTAATTCCCCATTTGCAGCAATAGATCCTGAAACGAGAGTTCCATGGCCATTGATATCATTTATATTATTAATATCACCTGTCTCTTCAGGTTCAGTACCTCTCAATCCTCCCTTTGGAACGAAGTTTTTAGATCCAGGAATAAGATTTTTTACTAAGTCAGGATGATCCACATCGACTCCCGAATCAATAATTCCAACAACCACATTATGAGAGCCAGTTTCTTTTTTATAACTTTCTCCATTATGAGTAATTTCCTTCATGTCCCATTGCATATCCCATAAGGGAGGTAGGTTTGTATCTAATGTTTTTGTTGAAAGAGTTGATAAATTAGGCATTTTTATGGAATGAGGAACCTCTGGTTTTTCGACTTGCAAAGAAGGATTAACTGATTCAAATAAGGGAGATTGATTTTTAGAAATTTGTGTATCTCCTTTGAATTGAATGAGTCCTATCTCCGGGACAGTATAAGTAATTTCTCCATTCTCCTTTTTTATCTCAGTGATGCCTTGCTCAAATTTTGATGGGTCTTTTAATAAAACGGTGTAATATTGCTTAGGTTTTTCCTGAGCATGTCCTACATTAGAAAGTAAAAAACACGTTAACGCGGTTGAAATGACAGTGATTGCTTGTTTTTTCATAATTATCCCCTTACTTTTATAAATTGGAGGTAGAATTTGAAGATGAACCGCAGAACAAGGCCCTATTGCCCACTTTATAATTCCACTTAGATCCTATAAATAAGGTAACAAATCATTCGGAATTTTAAATCTGTATATACCGTACATATAAGTGGTATTTAGCGCAATATTACTTTCTTTGGAGTTACTTTAAAAACAGAAGCATAATTCTTTTGGTGGAGAAGCCATCAATTTTTTGTTCTAATGAGTGAATGAAATTAAAAAAGTATCCTAAAGTAAATAGGGGGTATCTGTATTTAGGTCTTTATTCAGTAGGGAACTTATTGTTTTTGTATTTGAAGGTTATAAATATGTATAGCAATAGCAATAAAAATGAAATGTGAATTTAAATATTTAGGAGAGTGTATGATGGGATATTTAAGAGTTTTCACCTTAAGGGATGGTCGTGAAAAAGCAATAATAGTAGAGCCATGGCGTTTATTTAAAGAAGAAATGAATGTTTTAGGAATCAAAGATTCGGATGCGTTCTAAATTCATCTAATCGAGTATAAAAAAGAAAAGCAATTTACTAGACAGAATATGAGACAGAAATGAATCGTGTTATGTATAAATATCATAATTACGCACATGTTATATACGAATAAAATGGAGGTGTAATTATGAATATTCAAAGACACGAAAACAATAATAATGAAATTCATATTTCCGCTGCTGCAAGTGCAATCGAGCAGATGAAATGTGAATTTGCTCGTGAACTAGGGATTACACTTGGTCCAGAAACATCTGCGCGTGCTAATGGTTCTGTTGGTGGAGAAATTACTAAGCAAATTGTTCAAATGGGTGAGGAACAATTAATGGGACAATATAGATTGCATCAACATACCATATAAGCAATTAAAAAATATCCTTTCTTTAAACGAAAGGTATTTTTCCTATATTTTTACATTGATTTCAAAAATATAGAATCTATACAAAAAAATGAAGGGTCATATTAGTTTATAACGCATTATAGGTATCTAAATGTCTTGAATTCGTTTTGAGGTAAAATGAATGGTTTGAAAGGTTTTAAAACATGAATTGTCTTTCCCTGTAGTTAAAGTGTATGCTTTCACTTATTTTGAACAAATTCCCCCTTTAATTATTTGCATGTTATTCTTTATATAGACAACCTAATGTTTGTATAATATATTTCTACTTATCTGTTAATTATTACATCTTTTCATTATATATGGGGTGAGGAGGGAAGGGGTACACATGCATATGAAGCTCTAGACACATTCGTAATTTCGCAAAGTTGATTTACAGTCATATTTCCTTCTTTATATAGCTTTACTGCATAATTCATTCCTGCGTGATTTTCATGATACTTCTTTAAACGACCTTTAAACTTTCCTTCTTTTTTTGCAAACTCAATCCCTTCACGTTGTCGCATACGAATAAGATCTCGCTCTAATTGGTTAACACCAGCCATTACAGTAATTAAGAACTGGCTGTATCGATTATCTTCTGATAAATCTAGCTATGTATCCTTTAGTGATTTTAAGCTCGCTTTTTTACCTCGTATAAACTCAATTAATTTAAACAAATCCTGTGTGTTACGAGTGATCCGAGTTAAGTTTGTAACATAAATAATGTCACCTTCCTGTAAATCCTCAAACATTTTTTGAAGTTGCTCGCGATCCTTTGTTGCTCCAGAAACTTTTTCTTCAAAAATAATATCCATTCCAATTTCGTTCAGTTGCTGAAATTGCCTTGAAGGGTTCTGGCTAGTCGAACTGACATGTATATAACCGATTTTCCGCAAAACATCACCCCCTTTTTTGAGATTAAGTCTTATGAGACGCTCTTAACTAAGATTTTATAAGTCTACTATAATTGTATCCATAGAGTACACTCTATTGGGATGGATTTAAAATATATACGATTCAAAGACCAGTTTAAATATGGAGTGCTTCTAATTTGAAAAAGTAAAAAAACAACGTGGAGTCGCTAATAGATTAGGATTTGCCATACAAATTGCTTACTTACGTTTTCCAGGAAGACCATTATCTGAGAATGGAAAATATGATTAATGCTACTCTTATTAACAATGCAAAGGGAACCTGCTACATTCTCATATGCAATATTACATATAAGAATGTATTAATAATAATGTAAGCGCTTACTACAATAAAAACATAAAGATAAATCACATCTTAGCAACAACAAAAGAGGAGGAAATAATATGGAAATCGCAATGGCAGTTTTGAAATTTTTAGGTGGAGTAATTCCATTAGTTCAAGAACTTTTAAAAGTATTTATGTAAGTTTATTATTCGGCAATTATTTATAAATAATTATCATACCTTAATACGAAAAACAGAAGGGGATATTTTTTGAAAATTAAGAAAAACAACAAAGGAATAAAATTTCTAACATGTTATTAGTTAGTTTATGCACTATTAATTATTCATCTATTTCCTTCGCGGAAACACAAACAGGTAATGCAAATGATGCAACAAAAAATGCTAGTGGCATTGATACTGGCATAGCAAGTTTAAAGTATGATAGTAGAGATATTTTAGCAGTAAATGGTGATAGAGTAGAGAGTTTTGTTCCGAAAGAAAGTATCAATTCAAATGGTAAATTTGTAGTAGTGGAACGTGAGAAAAAATCACTTACAACTTCACCAGTCGATATTTCGATTATTGATTCTGTGGTGAATCGTACGTATCCAGGAGCCGTACAACTTGCAAATAAAGCTTTTGCAGATAATCAACCTAGTTTATTAGTGGCTAAGAGAAAACCTTTGAATATTAGTATAGACTTACCTGGCATGAGAAAAGAAAATACAATAACCGTTCCAAATCCAACATATGGTAATGTGTCTGGAGCAGTAGATGATTTAGTATCTACTTGGAATGAAAAGTATTCTAAAACACATACGTTACCTGCAAGAATGCAGTATACAGAATCTATGGTTTATAGTAAATCACAAATCGCAAGTGCCCTTAACGTTAACGCTAAATATCTTGATAACAGTCTAAACATTGATTTTAATGCGGTTGCAAATGGAGAGAAAAAAGTGATGGTAGCGGCATATAAGCAAATATTTTATACCGTAAGTGCTGAACTACCTAACAATCCATCCGATCTTTTTGATAATAGTGTTACTTTTGGTGAGTTAACTCGTAAAGGTGTAAGTAATTCGGCTCCACCTGTTATGGTCTCAAATGTAGCTTATGGTAGAACTGTTTATGTAAAATTAGAAACAACATCTAAGAGCAAAGATGTACAAGCTGCTTTTAAAGCCTTACTTAAGAATAACAGCGTGGAAACGAGTGGACAGTACAAAGATATTTTTGAAGAAAGTACTTTTACCGCTGTAGTATTAGGTGGAGATTCAAAAGAGCATAACAAGGTTGTTACAAAAGATTTTAATGAAATACGAAATATCATTAAAGATAATGCAGAATTAAGTCTTAAAAATCCAGCATACCCAATTTCATATACAAGTACTTTTTTAAAAGATAATGCAACTGCTGCTGTTCATAACAATACAGATTATATTGAGACTACAACTACAGAATATTCAAGTGCTAAAATGACGCTTGATCATTACGGTGCATATGTTGCTCAATTTGATGTATCTTGGGATGAATTCTCATATGATCAAAATGGGAAAGAAGTACTAACACATAAAACTTGGGAAGGAAGCGGTAGAGACAAAACTGCTCATTTCTCTACAGTCATACCACTTCCACCGAATTCAAAAAATGTAAAAGTCGTAGCGAGAGAATGTACAGGTCTTGCATGGGAATGGTGGAGAACAATTATTAATGAACAAAATGTTCCGTTAACAAATGAAATAAAGGTTTCAATTGGAGGAACAACATTATACCCAACGGCTAATATTAATCATAATTAAAGGCAACGTATACGTTCGAAGCACCCTGTTTACAGGGCGCTTTTTTACTTAGTTGAAAGTATATCGGCGTTTTTCAAATATATCATAATCAATTCGCAAATCTTATAATCATATTTTTTGATGGCTGCATGAATGTTTTCAATGATTTCATTCCTTATTATTAAATCCCTATAAATTTAAATTAGCCTATCTTTATTAATTCATTATGTATCAGCATTTGGATTTTTTATAAAGAAAAGGCACTATCCTCAAAGTACCTCTTCCTACTTAATCCACAATGGGATAGCAACACATCGCCATCCTTTCTGTATATTTCTACAAAAAGAATAACGTTCTCTATGAATTATAGATATAAATTTATCTTAGGTTGATAGTGATTTATGATGCCTCCATATACATAAATACATTTTGTCGAAATTATTAAAAAGGGGAATTTTTCTATTTGAAGAACTAATAATTGATTGTCAATATGTATTAGAAATCTCAATCTAAACTAAAGGAGAACAAAATGGGACAAAACAATAAAGGCTTTTCTGAAACAGGATTGCGCAAAATGCGCAATGTACTGGCGCAGCATGTCGATTCTGGAAAGATTCCTGGGCTCGTCGCCTTAGTCAGCCGAAACGGGGAGACGCACGTCGAAGCGCTTGGAACAATGAGGCATGATGGTGGCGCACCAATGCGTCGGGACACGATCTTTCGATTGGCGTCCACTAGCAAGCCGATCGCAGTTTCACCAGTAATGGTTCTGCTCGACGAGTGCAAACTGCATTTAGACGACCCAGTAGACAAATGGCTGCCCGAACTCGCTGACCGGCAGGTGTTGAAACAGCCCGATGGTCCACTGGAAGAGACCGTCCCAGCACGGCGTCCTATCACTGTACGAGACCTGTTGACCTCCACATTCGGTCTCGGAGTGGATCTCACGTTGATGGGTTCTCCGATCATGAACGCGTTCTTCGAGAGTGGGATATTCGACACGCCAGGGCAGGATATGCCCGATCCAGATGAGTTTATGTGTCGCCTAGGTGCACTTCCGCTAAGCTACCAGCCCGGAGAGCGGTGGCAGTATCATATCAGTATTGAAGTGCTCGGCATTCTTGTTGCCAGGGTCACGGGTCAGACATTCGAGTCGTTCCTGCGCGAACGCATATTCGATCCACTGGGAATGAAGGACACTGGTTTCTACGTGCCTGAGCTCAAGATTGACCGGCTTCCACCTGCCTTCAACCCCGATCCGCAGACAGGTGAGTTCATCGTGTGGGATGAGGGTGCAGGCGGACGTTACAGCAAACCTCCAGCATTTCAAGCAGGCGGTGGTGGGCTGCTCGCAACCATCGACGATTATCACGCGTATTTGCAGATGCTGTTGAACAAAGGGATGCACGGAACCAAACGGATTCTGTCTAGGCCCGCAGTCCAGCTGATGACCACCAACCGTCTTACTCCTGAACAACAAGTATACCGAGACGATTTGGCCAAAAACAACGTCCATTTGTCGTTTGGACAAGGGATACAAGGTGGCTGGGGCTTTGGGATGGGGGTGCGTACCTATCTTGGAGACTACGCGTCTATCGGTCAATTCGGCTGGGATGGCGGAACTGGCACTACAGCTTACGCTGATCCAGACAAACAGTTTATTGGAATTCTGTTCACCCAGGTTGGGATGTCAACTCCGGCCCCATCGCATCTTATCCAAGACTTCTGGACCACGGTCTACCAAGCAATCGAAGACTGAAACCGAACTTAGGTATTGTTTAAAGGAAAACTCCAAGACAAATTATACGCATGATGGCCACCATCAACACCATGGTTAAAAGCTATGGCAGGACGGGAAGTGTTGGAAGTACTAGGAGAACAGTTTGGCATTATTAATAAGAGCCCAATAAAAAATCCTCTTGGATGCAAGAGGATTTTTTATTGGGAATAGTAAGGATGAGGGGAGGTGCATTACATATGGGAAAAGGTAGAAGTAATAATGCTGGTAAAAAGCAACCGAATTTCGATGATTCATCTAATTTCGCTAAACAAAGCCAACCGACAGAAAAGAAGAAATAAGAAAAGGATCTCTCTTTATTAAGAGAGATCCTTTTTTAAATATATTGACGTTTCAGCACAACATATCGATTGCTTAACCAAATAGTCATAAATACAAGGCTTAAACTCCTGCGAATGGAAGCCAATTTAATATTATTGTCCTGCTTTTTCTAATGGGTGGAATGATTGCTCAAATTGTAGCCTTGAGGAACCCTCAGCGAGTTCTAAGTATAACTTTGATTGCATCAAGTATTTTTGGCTCTGAAGACAACAAACGGAATTTGCCTCCGATCGATGAGAAGATACTCACTTACCATGCTAATGGGGCCAAACTAAATTGGTCGGATGAAGAATCTGTTGCAAATTACTTGGTTACAGGATCAGTGTTACTCTGTGGTTCAAAGCATAAGTTCGATGAGAAGAGGGCTTATAAGCAGGTAGAAAAAGAAATAAAACGAGCAAATAACCTACTCAGTATATTTAATCACTCACTTCTTAAAGGCGATGATTCTTATGAGGGGAAGTTAAAAGAAATTAATATACCTACTTTGGTTATCCACGGTACAGAAGATACGCCGGTGAATCTAAAATACGAATACGCTTGAAAACAGAAGTGTATGGAGAAGAAATTGGCATAGATGTGGCCAATTTTTTGCTTAGTAGTTCGGCTAGTAGGTGTTGTAAAAGTTGGACGGCCGCCTTATTAAACCGTTGATTCAGTCCCTCAGGACTGATGAGTACTTCTGTTGATGCTTCTAAACAGCTAGATAACTGAGTTAAAGAAGTCATAGCTACATTTTGGCTCACCCATACACATAAAGCTACTAAATCTTTTGCTTGGTACTTACTGGTTCGTTGTACAAAACCAACATCTCTAGCAAGATCCCGTAAGGTATTTGGAGATAAAAAACTTTGAATCTCTTGAGCGAATAGTTGTAATTCGTCAGATACAGAAACAGACATAAAAAACGCCATCCTTTCCTATGATTCTACAGAAAGAATAACGTATTTTTTTCATTTTGAGGATATTTCTTTTTATTAGCTGGATAGCGACGGGGTACTTCAAAATCTTAAGTTGATGGGCATGTATGGTACCCTAATATAAACTCAACATTAATTTGAGAAGACTCTTCAAAAAAAATCTTTTTCAAAAAATCTTTTTTGATTATCTAGTTTTTGAAACAATGTGCTTGCTTCTTGACCATAATCTCTAAATATACCTCCAGTAACAGGATCGTTTACTTCATTTAACTTTAATTTTTTTCAAGCCATATATTTGCTAATTTACAGATACCTTCAGTAATCTCATGTTCACTTAAGTTTCCTAAACCTAATTGAATATGTGGATATTTAGGTGCTTTTTTAACAAAATATTGAGAGCATGGATAAACAGTAACGCCATTGCTAAATGCTTTATTTATCAAATCTTTCTCGCTCATTTGAGTTTTGACTTCAATAACTACATAAATACCAGAGTAGTAACCCTTGATTTTTATATTGTTTTTAAAATGCTTATTGATCTCTTCGCATAGTACTTTTATTTTACGTTTATAAAGAGTTTTCATTTTCCTTAAATGTGCATACCAATATCCCTCTGATATAAAGTAGGCTAGCGTTCTTTGATGAACAGAAGAAGCAGTTTGTTCTAGTAAAGGCCCAATTTTCTCATACGTAGGAAGTAATCGTTTAGGTAATACCATGTAACTTACACGGATTGAGGGTAATAATGCTTTAGAAAATGTGCTTAAATACACAGTTCTATCATTAGAATCTATACTATGTAAAGAGGGGACAGGTTGATGAATATAACGAAATTCACTATCGTAATCATCCTCAATAATATATCCATTAACCTGTTCAGCCCAGTTAATGAGTTGTAACCTTTCACTAACAGGCATCGTTAATCCATATGGAAAATGATGAGTTGGTGTAACGTATACCAATCTTGTGTCTGTTGTACACAATTGATCAACGTCAAGGCCATTTTCAATAACAGCTATAGGTTCAACGGAGAATGACTGTAAGGAAAAAAGTTCCCTTGCTCCATTGTAACCAGGGTCTTCTACAGCTATCCGATGAAATTCTTTTTTTAAAAGAAGGGTCAAAATCAATAACAAATGTTGTGTACTGCTACCAATCAGTATTTGCTTATTAACAGCACTTACACCTCTTGATTGAAACAGATAATCTGATATAGCTGTCCTTAACAACATGTCCCCTTGTTTTTCCCCGTAGGAATACATGATAGGATCCATTAAGACTTTATTTGTTAGGCTTCTCCACTTTGCAATAGGAAAGTTCTCCCTGTCCACCGTACCAATTTTAAAATCAATGGTTTTTCTTATATCTTTTTGTCTTCCTCTAGGAGTTACTACAGTAGGCTCATATGTAAGTACTTGATTAGACATATTTGCCTGTACAAAATAGCCCTTTTTATTTTCACTTCGTATATAACCTTCTGCTAGAAGTTGTTCATAAGCCACTTGTGTAGTATTTCTACTTACATTTAAAAGTTCTGCTAATTGTCGAATAGAAGGTAGTTTTGTATCATAGGTAATTTTTCCTGATAATATTTGCATCCGTATATAAACATATATTTGCTGATACATTGGAACATTACCACTCTGATCTATATTAAAAATGAGTTCTTTCACTTAATACACCCCAACTGTCATTTTAAATTATTATAAACTGTACCTTTTACAAATGACAGTAAAGATTAGTATTAAGTATAGGAATTCATACAATATTTTTTAAGAGGAATGATGATAAGTTGGTTAAAATTATGTATTTATTTTGTTTAATTGTTTGGGGACTTAATTTTATTGTAGTTAAGATTCAAGGTACACCAGTTAGTCTAGAACTCTCGTTATTATACCGTTTAGTTCTAACGGCAATCTTATTTTTAGTTCTCATATGGTTTATTAAACCTAATGGAAAACCTAATAGAAAAGATATTCCATTTGTCGTTTTATTTGGCATTTGCAATTTTGCATTGAGTTACCTATGTCTCTATTATGCTACTATAATGAGTTCTGCCGCTATCGTAACTTTGATTTTTTCATTGAAAGTTATTTTAACTCCAATTGCCCTTCGAATTTTTTTGAAAGAGAAGCTACATTCTCGTGTTTTAATTGGAGGAATTCTAGGAGTGCTAGGCGTATGTATTCTTATCTATCCGAATATAAACAGTTTTAAAGGATTTGATGATGTAAAAGGAATTATGATGGCTATTCTAGGTACTATTCTTACAGCGATAGGAGATGCTAGCTCTGCAAGAAATTCAAAACATAAGGTTAATCCCGTATATGCAAATTCAATTGGCTTTACAGCAGGAAGTGTATTGATAGGAGCGATTGTATTACTTCAAGGAGAAAAACTAGTCTTTCCAACATCTATTTCATACTTATCTGCTTTACTATACTTAACCCTAATTGCTTCTTTTGCAGCATGGTTATTCTATTTGAAACTTGTAGATAGAATTGGAGGGGCAAAAAGTGGTTATATGGTAGCACTTTTCCCTGTAATTGGAGGAATAGCTTCTGTGATAATTGGCGAATCAGATTTATCTGTATATTTATTTGCTGGCTGTCTTTCAAGTTGTATTGGAGCTGCTATTGCTTTAGGATTTGGAACAAAATATCAAAATATAGAATTACGGATAAAAAAGACTAGTTAAAAATCAGAATTTAGTGTTGATAATGGTTGGAAGCGGAACATGGTTATTTATTAGGGGGCACTATACATGCCCATCATGCTAAGGTCTTGAAGTACCCCCTAAACGGAATTTTTACTTTTCTACAGTTATTTATGTGAATTCAACTCGTTTTTTTCGTTTTGGGGGTGATTGATTTCTTAGGTTGATAGCGGTGTGGCGGTACCTCATTTAGAAGACTAGTATATACTGCTAGTCTTTTTTTGAAGTAAAAAGGCCACCTATTCCCTAGGAGGCCCTTTTATTTTATATAACTACAAGAACTTGCAACGATGGTGTTTTACAATAATGTCGCTAAGATTGCAAGTAAGCATGATCCAGATCTTGCTACATTATTACGCCGCCTTGCCAAAGATGAGACCCTTCATTATGTTTTTTATCGAGACGTCATTTGAACACATTTGGAATTGGAACTTAACTATTGCTATCATATTGCCAATATAATTAGAAATTTTAAAATGCCAGGTGCTGTCATGCCTGATTTTGAAAATAGAATGGCTGTGATTGCAAAAGAAGCGAATTATGGACCATTACATCCAGTACTTGATGTAGTGGTTGATTATTGGGGTTTAAAAGACTTACGACCAATTGCACCTCTAGCTGAAAAAGCAAGAATTGAGATTATGGAGTACCACACAAGATTGAAAAAAATACGGGAGCGATTTGGTCGTTTTCAAGGGAAAACTGATCTATGTTAATGAGTAGAGATTTCAGAATATAAGTGGGGAATCTGACACACTCCCTATTGTTTTGGGGGTGTTTTTTACTTAATTTAATTTTTACCAAAAAAGTAGTTGACTACAAAAAAGATTTTATGATATTATAAAATATTTGATAAAAAACAACATATATGTTAAGGTTAAGAAGGTTACCATATATGGAGGTGGATTATATGTTTCAAATTGGCGATAACATTGTTTATCCAATGCACGGAGCAGGTATAATTGAAGCCATAGAAGAAAAAGAATTCTCAGGAAAAAAGCAACAGTATTATGTTATAAAAATGTCAATCAGTAATATGCAAGTCATGATTCCTATGGGGAAAATATTAAGTTCGAGTATACGCCCAGTTACTGATATACTTGCATTAAAACACATTATACACATTTTTCAGCATGGAGAATCAGATAGATTATTACCGTGGAAACAAAGGTATAAAGTGAACACGGACAAAATAAAAACGGGTGAAATACAAGAAGGTGCCGAAGTTGTACGTGATTTAATACGTATGAAGAAAGAAAAAGCACTGAATACAAGCGAAAAAAAAATGTTGGATAACGCACATGAATTTTTGATTAGTGAACTAGGATTAATTAAAGGGATCACTGAAAATCAAATAAAAAGTTTCTGTTAAGATTCATTATAGATAATGTATTACATACCCCGAAAATATCCTGAATTTTTCGGGAATATGATTATTATTAAAAGTAAATCATTTCAAAGATATTCAACTTCTTCAACTCACTTTTTGAGTAGAAACCTCTTTTGTTATTACTTCAATCTAATCCATTTTTATTTTTAAATTTCTTTTACGAGCGTTCGAAGTTTCATCAAATAACGCGATCAAATAGTCACTTGATTTTTGAAATCCTGATTCACATTGGCACGGACAAGGATCCGTAAGGATGAAAGAGAGGTAGGGCTTTCATTGTTTTAGGTAATATATTATCTAAGTCATTATTTCTAGAAGAAAAAACAATCGATCTCACCGCTATCTCTTTAAGAGTTCCTTACATCTACTGAGACAGTGAATAGGTAATTGTTTATCTCTTCTTTACGTAAAATTGATAAACGAACTGGTAACACCATATGGTCAACTACAAAAAATGGTTTCCAGACCAGGAAACCATTTTTAATTTCATTTACATAACAATAATAAATTAAGCAGTAAGAAGGAGTGCACACATGAAAAAAATGTTAACAAAAGAATTAAGTAATGAATTAAAGAAGCGGGAAGGGGTCATTTCTATTACAGTTGAGCCTTATGAAAAAATCGAAGTTGGTGGAATTCGTGTAGATGGACCAGCTGTTATTCTAATTAATCAAGAATAGTTGAATGCATGAAGAAAAGGATCAGCCTTTAAAAGAAGGGAGGATCCTTTTTGTTTGCTACTTTTATCTGATGTGTTGGAGTTAAAACGGAAGGAGAGGGTCGGGATTATCATGGTGGAAAGCTTAATATTGGTAGGATTTCTTTTTACGTTATATAAATTAGTTGATAAAAAAACAAGCTAATTATTTAAAAAGATATATTGTTTCCCTTTTAAGGGCGAGATTTATTTGATAGTGAAATGGATAATGTAAAGGAGGAATTTAGATGGATGCAAGGAAAGAACGCATAAAATACGAGAAGATGTCAAAGAACTATGAACATATTTATTTAGTTTCGTTGCTCCTACTAATTGTACTTGTTTGTAGTAGTGTGGTTATCATAGGAGCTACAGGGGGAACATATGGAGTGTTTTTGTTGTTTGCAATTTTACTTAACGCACGTATTACGAAAGAATCTCAAAAAAAGTATGAGCACTATTCTAATAAAGGGCGTATTTAAAATGATACATAGCCTGAAAGGAACAACCTAGATGTACATGCAAAGTATCCCTATATCATTACCTATTAACTAGTAAAAAAGAATCGTATATAAATAATTTTTTAGTAATTTAGGAATAGAAAACGTAACTTATTAAAATGTTATTTTCGTTCATATAATGAATTATCCTTCTAGCATATTTATAGGATTTATATCATATAGTGAGAGAAAGAATGTAAGTTAGAAAGGAGTCTTATAGAATGAGTTGTTTGGAGGGAAATGACTTTAGTGAATAAAATATGGTAAGTGTACCTAATCCCTTAATTTGATTTATAATAGATTGGCGTCATAGACGACCAAATAAAAACACAGGGTTTTATCTCTGTGTTTCTTCAGATTTTCGTTTTTGAATATATGCTTGTGCATGAATAATTTCTTCCTGAAGCTCTTTTAATTCTTTCATAGATTCTGATTCAATAACCATGTAAGTAGTAACTAAACTGATCATCATATCCATCTTCTCTACTATATTTTGAATGACCTGTTCAGATTGCTCTTTTTTAGGGTGTTGTATTGCCTTTAATACATTTTCCATATAATTGTTTTTTCTTTGCTGGATATCATAAATAAACTGTTTTGTGTTTGAGTTCATTTGTTGTTCCTCCGTTTTGGATATACTTCTATTCTATCATATTTGAATAGAAAATATTGGATTCCCCTAAATTCACACCTGTCTCGTACATCTCCTCAAACAAACTTAGCTTGATGGCCATGGGGTACCGCCACATATCCATCAAGTTAAAAA
The DNA here is from genome assembly GCF_025809295.1 of Bacillus sp. 41-22. Lineage (NCBI taxonomy): Bacteria > Bacillati > Bacillota > Bacilli > Caryophanales > Bacillaceae > Bacillus > Bacillus sp. 41-22. The sequence continues at coordinate 3,102,318 of NZ_CP084035.1, read as the reverse complement.
ACTATTTATCCCCCAAAACGAAAAAAACGAGCTGAATTCACATAAATAATTGTAGAGAGATAAAATTCCGTTTTGGGGGTACTTTAAGATTTTAAGTTGATGGGCATGGGGTAGCACCACATCACTATCAAGTTAAAGTTTTATAATGCCCTTAAAATGAAAAATACGTTATTCTTCTTGTAGAATTATAGGAATGGGTGGCGTATTTTTCATTTTGTTTTGCTAACTTGATGTTGGTGTGGTGTAACCTTAAGTATTTAAAAATTAAAACAAGGTCCCTTAATCATGTTAAAGGGACCTTGCTCACGCAAATGATCTGTAAATCAATTTATCTTTGATATACAGATCATTTGTATGATAATTTTTGTGAATAATTGCTAAATAGTGAACTTACATAAATGCTTTTAGAAGTTCTTGAATTAATGGGATTGCTCCACCTATAAATTTTAAAACTGCCATTGCGATTTCCATATTATGCTCTCCTCTTTTTTCGTATTAAGATGTGATAAATCTTTATAATCTTATTATAGTAAGCGCTTACAATTATAACAATGAATTTTTGTATGCAATATTGCATATTTATACATTAGATGTCTATTATTCATTTTTTAATGGTACTATAGCGAGGTGAGAGTCTTTAAGGGTTCTCCTTAATAGGAGGAAATATGGAAAGAGTGCAGGCGATTTACAGTAATCAAAAATTTAAGAGTTGGGTTAAACAGGTATTAGCTGTAGGAGGAGTAATAGGGTGCTGCTATTTGGTGTTATATGTTTTCTGTTTCTTAGTTATCATGTAAATATTATACAACTAAACTAGTAGAGTCTTGCCTAGAGAGGTAAGGCTCTTTTATTGTATTACCTGGAGATGGGCAAACAATATACAATACTTCTTAGGTTTGTCAGATTACTTTGTATCGTGCTTTGTTTCTCTATATTCTAGAACACTAACTCCTATCATTGAGAGTTAATAAACTTCTATTTAAAGTTTCCATTTATATTGAAAACAGAATTCTATTGATAAAAAATATGTTTTTACTAGATACATATTAAAAAGACAAGCATAAATTATATTAGATTTTAGCAAAATCTTTTTGCCTTGGAAAAGGATTTAAATCTTACTTATAGATTTGATTCCTTTTTATATACCATAATCCTTATATTACTACGTAAATATAATACAGTAAAAATGATTTAAAAGCAAGAATATTATTAGGGGTACGTTCACATCACAATCAAGCTAAGAAAAGCAAATACACCAAAACGAGAAAATTGAAACTTCCAGATGAAAATGTACAATTTTTTGTTTTGGAGCGTTATAAAATTCTTAAGTTGATGGGCATGATATGGTGACCCCATATAGACAACATTCACCCTGATGTTTCCATTTTTATTGAAATATACTAAAATATTACAGGGGAGGGTGTTATGAAAAAAGTAGTTGTGTTTTTTCTTATTGTAGCTTCTATATTGTCAGGTTTTATTGCATTTCAACAAACGGATCATAAAGAATTTGAAAAAATGGAAAAGGTAGAACAGAGGATAGGTAAAGAGTTTGTCATCCCAGATGTACTGGGTTTTGCGAATCCTAGTGAAATTTATCCTATATTACTCGAGGCAGCAAAGGAGTCACATACAAATATTTTTCGTACAAATGTTGCGTATCATGAAGATGAACAGGCAGAAATTTTGAAGTATGTGTTACTAACAACTGAAACGATATATTTTAAACAGTTTCAGTTAAGTGGGGGGGATGTGTTAAAGCCAAAAGACACATTCCAAGGTAATGCTTTTTTATCGACAGTACATACGAAAGATACAAAACAAAAGGGAGTAATAAAAGATTTTGGAGATAATCATGTGATTACAATTAAACCGCTTCAAACGTCGTACGAACATTTACCTATGGCAGGAAGATATGTTGTAGAAGGAGTAGATGATAAATCATACGATGCATTTTTAAAGCTTTTCTCTAAAAAGTTAAATCAGCATTTTAAGCCGAAACAGTATATTGTTGCTGACGATTTTAAACGGAATCTTAGTAATAACGAAGAAGCTCTCGATTCACCAATTAATTCTTTATCCTATATTCAGTATATGGTGTTTATCGTGCTCCTATGTTTTCTCATTTATTATGTATTTAACGAAGCGAAAAGGATTGGCGTTATAAAAATGCACGGGGTATCGAATTTGCGTTTATGGTTTATCGTTATAGGTAGAACTATTGCGAGTATGTTTGTTTTATCGATAGGTATTTCCGTACTTGCAACTGCTTTCGTAAAAAATGTAACTTCAGGGTTTATCTACACCATTATGTTCGATCAATGTAAAACGTATCTCATTATTACAATATTATCTCTCGTTTCATATTTTTATATTTCTAAAATTAAAGTCAATCAAATGATTAAAAATAGAAAAGATACAAAAGGTATATTTGTATTCAATACGCTGTTGAAAGTTACTTGTTCTATTATATTTGTTTTATTAGGGACGTCTATTTTAGAACAATATATTACAGTGAAAGAAAAACAAGTGAATTTAAAAAACTGGGAGAAAAACAAAGATTATGGTGTCTTTTATCCGCTTTCTGTAGGGAATGATGAAGAACAACAAGGGATGCATAAAACGGAGTCAAGTATAAATGGTGATTTGTATCCTATTTTGAATAAAATGGGAGCGGTATTAATTGATTCCAAGGAGTATGAAGAAATAGAATTGTCTAGAAATAAAGATTATAAAGGAATTTGGTCAGTTACCGTAAATAATAATTACCTTCGCGAATTTCCGCTATATGACATACATAATCAGCGCGTGCAAGTTTCAGAAGATACGGAAAACTGGATTTTATTAGTACCTGAAAAATATCAGAACAGGGAAAAGGAAATTCTTCGCTTTTTTGAAGAACGGAGAAAGCCAGCAATAGAATATGAAGAAAAAAGAATGCACAGAGAGGTCCCGAATCATTTACGCAATCGAAAAATAGACATTATTTGGATAAAGAATAATCAGGAAATCTTTAGTTTCAATCCAGATGTATATAAATCTGACAATAACAAAATTAGAGATGAAATTATTGAAGTAATGACAGAAAAGAATAGTTTTGTTGGAGAAAGAGATCTTATATTAGGCGGAGGGGCGAAGGATCCTTTAAAAATTAAGTTGATAAAGCGAGATGCAGGATTAACGTATAAGACACTAGAGCCAGAACTTAAAAGATTAGTATTAGATGATAATTTAAGATATCTTGTAACAGTTGACCAATATATTTCAAAAGATATATACAATCTGCAAAAAACAATGAAAATACTATTGACGGTTACTAGTGGACTAATTGTCGGCATATTATTTTTGGTAACACAGAATATTATTGTGTATTTCAATAAAAATCAGCAGAAAATAGTGGTGCATCGCTTATTTGGCGTAGATTTTTTTAGAACATATAAGGGATACATGTTGCAATTTGTATTAATGTGGATTGTACAACTATCAATTTGCTTCATCGTAAAGAAAGAGTTTGATTTGAAATTACTTACAGTGGTGGCAATGCTTATTTTAATTGAATTTACCGCCTCAATTATTGCATTAATCACGATGGAACGAAGAAATAAAAAAACGGTGATAAAGGGAGGTTAATATAAACGCATGCAATATATATGTGAACTAATAGATGTTTGTAAAAGTTATGGAAATCATGCAGTTTTAGATGAGTTCAATTTAAAAATTTATGAAGGGGAAATGGTTGCGATTATTGGAAAAAGCGGATCTGGTAAAACAACGATTCTAAATATTATAGGAATGCTAGAGAACCCAGATAGCGGAGTCGCTAAATTATTTGGTGCAGAGAGTCCTAATATGGGTTCTAGTAAAGCAAATAAGCTTCTGAGGACAAGAATGTCGTATCTCTTTCAAAATTATGCACTCATCGACAATGATTCTGTAAATAAAAATTTAGAAATTCCCTTGATTTATGCAAAAAAAACAAAGACGGAAAAGAAAGAATTAAAAGCAGCCGCCTTAGAAAAAGTTGGACTGAGCGTATCATTACAGCAAAAAATACACGAGCTTTCAGGTGGTGAGCAACAAAGGGTTGCCATAGCAAGGATACTTCTAAAGCCTTGCGAGTTAATATTGGCCGATGAACCAACAGGCTCTTTAGATGATAACAATAGAAATGAAATCATACAAATTTTAAAAAATCTAAATAAAGAGGGAAAGACAATTGTTATTGTCACGCATGATCCATATGTAGCACAAGTATGCGATAGAGTCATAGAATTATAATTTTTGCGAGAATGAGATTATAAAGGGAGAGGAAAATATACATATCGAACAATTCAAGCAACACATTGAAGAACTATTTGGAGAACATTTACTATTAAACAAATTCCAGCATAAACTAATGTGAATTTTGTCACGCTAAGAAAACCTAACAACAGAAACAAGTATAAATTTTTCTCTAACTAATTGATTATAGCGAATATGACTTCGGTATAGTTGATAGATGAAAATTTATTAAGTTTATCTATATTAATTTACCAAACTTTATGTCACCGTTACAAAAATACGCTATTCTTTCTATAGAATCATAGGAAAGGATGGCGTTTTTTATGTCTGTTTCTGTGTCTGACGAATTACAACTATTTGCTCAAGAGATTCAAAGTTTTTTATCTCCAAATACCTTACGGGATCTTGCTAGAGATGTTGGCTTTGTACAACGAACCAGTAAGTACCAAGCAAAAGATTTAGTAGCTTTATGTGTGTGGTTGAGCCAAAATGTAGCTATGACCTCTTTAACTCAGTTATCTAGCTGTTTAGAAGCATCAACAGAAGTACTCATCAGTCCTGAGGGACTGAATCAGCGGTTTAATAAGGCGGCCGTCCAACTTTTACAACACCTACTAGCCGAACTACTAAGCAAAAAATTGGCCGCATCTATGCCGATTTCTTCTCCATACACTTCTGTTTTCAAGCGTATTCGTATTTTAGATTCAACTGCATTTCAACTCCCGGATGTATTTTCATCGGTTTATCCAGGTGCAGGAGGATGCAGCCATACGGCTGGGATAAAAATTCAATTTGAGTATGATTTGTTAAGTGGACAGTTCTTACATATTCATACAGGTCCAGGTAAACAACATGATCGCACTTACGGCTCTCTGTGTGCCCCAACTGTGACAGCGAATGATTTATGTATCCGAGATTTAGGTTATTTTCATTTAAAAGACCTTCAATATATACAAGATAAAGAGGCCTACTATATCTCTCGTATCAAGTCGAATACACGTATTTATCAAAAAAATCCTAACCCTGATTATTTTCAAGACGGAAGAATTAAGAAAGGTACAGAGTATATACAGATAGATATGGAGACGGTAATGAGCTCCCTTCAACCAGGACAAACATGTGAAATAGCTGATGCTTATGTAGGAATGATTGATAAAGTGCCAGCTCGTGTAATTGTTCACCGATTAACAAAACAACAGCAACAAAAACGATTACAAGATCAAGCTGTAAGAGAAAAAAAGAAAGGAATAAAGTATTCTCCTCGTAGTAAACGACTCAGTGGTATCAATGTATATATGACAAACACCCCTACAGATATTGTCCCGATGGGACAGGTACATGACTGGTATTCTTTGCGTTGGCAAATCGAAATTTTATTTAAAACGTGGAAGTCATTCTTTCAAATCCATCATTGTAAAAAGATAAAACCAGAACGACTGGAGTGCCATTTATATGGTCAATTGATTGCCATTCTACTCTGTTCTTCTATCATGTTTCAAATGCGCCAATTGCTCCTCATGAAGAAAAAACGAGAGCTTAGTGAGTATAAAGCCATATATGTGATTAAAGACTATTTTCTTCTTCTATTCCAAACTATTCAAAAAAACACCCAAGAGCTATCAAAGGTGTTACTTCGCCTGTTCAATCTCCTACAGCAAAACGGGCGAAAATCTCATAGGTATGAGAAGAAAACAGTCTTTGATATATTAGGTGTCGTTTATAATGGTACCATGTCTGATAACCAAGCAGCTTAATTCAAAAAAGGAAACCCGTTAGGGTTTATTTCGTATGCAAATCTTTAAAGCATCTACGTATAGACTCTCGAAAAAAGAAACAATCTTGCTTATCATTGACGTTACATGGGCTTAGCTTGATAGCGATGGGGTAGCACCAACCAAACACAAATTTCGTACGCTACGACAGCGTAACGATTTTATGCTACCAGTAAAAAACTGATTAGTGAGAGCTCATAATGTGCGGGGGAGGGACAACCCCGCGAATTTAAGTTTCACTTTATAAAAAAAGTAAGGATCGACCGGTACCGCTCGTTATTGGACTATTACTTTTCCATCCATTCCTTTCAAGTAGTGGAACCGACATATTAGTTCATATGTACCGGGAGTTTCAGGTTTTACGGTAATTGTTATTTCTTTTCCTGACGGGACTTCGGCGTCAATTCCGAGTTTTTTCACCGTAAAGGTATGTTCTCTATTTCCTTTGTTTTTCAATAGCAACGTCGTCGTTTTCCCAACCGGAACAGTGATGATACTCGGATTAAAGTAATCATCATTCAATTCAACCTCAATAGGCTGTCTCACAACGTCGGATTCGGCAAATACACGGAGCGAACCTAAAGTAGTCATAACTACAATCATCGCAAGTGAAATGATTAATCCAGTTAATAGCTTTTTCACAGACATTTGTAATCCCTCCTTTCCTAAGCACTAGTGTTTTCAAATTACTAAAATATTATCAATATAAATGGGGTTTAGGCGTGGCTTAAATAGTAATTCTTTCGGCAACTCCTACTAATCAAGTACTAACTGGAATAGGATTTGGGTAAATAAAAAAAGCCTCCACTACTGTGGAAGCTTCTCCAAATGATGTGCAATATCAATATACATATCGGAATAAACCGAATGGATTTCATTACTAGGCGCAGCGTTAGAAGAGAAGTGGACGATTACCATACTTGCTTTCGGGTCGATGTAAAGGGTTTGTCCGTAACTGCCTAACACTTCGAAAGCACCTTGTTCATTGTGCGGAATCCACCATTGATTATGATAAGAAATGGAAGCACCACGACCAATTGCGAGCTCACCTTCTTGTACATTTTTCACACTTTCTGTAATAGAAGAAGGGACGATTTGTTTTCCGTCATATTGACCATTATTTAATAGTAATTGTCCGAACCTCGCCATATCTCTAGCAGTTGCATTTAAACCAGCGCTTGCTTGTTCTACTTTTGTTTCATCTGTAACGTAATACGCGTTTTCTTCCATACCAATTTGAGACCAAATTCGTTCGCTTACATTTTCAGCTAACGATTTCCCTGTAATCGTTCGGATAATCCAAGCGAGTGTTTCAGTTGATCCGTTATTGTAAGAAAAAGCTGAACCAGGTGGTGCAGTTTCTTCTGCTTCTAGTAACATATCATAAATTTTCATAGGCCCCTCGTAATTTTTACCTCGGGGTAAAATATTACTAGCTAAATATAGTTGTGCATCTTGATTTTCTAGTCCTAGCTGCATATATCCGTGAGTAGGGTATTCAGCGGAAACTTGCATGTCCATTAATTGCTGAAGTGTTGCTTTTCCAAACGGTGTATTTTTTAATTCTTTTATGTAAGTGTCAGCTGTTTTCTCTACATCAATAAGATTTTCTTCAGCGAGAGATTGTATGATTGCACCAGTAAACACCTTTGCTAATGATGCCATTCCATGAGGTTCACTCTCGTTATATCCATTGAAATATCGTTCATAAACAAGTTGACCATTATGTACAACGACAAAAGCATCTGTTTTGTTTTCGTCTAAAAGTTTTTTTAGAGGAGTCGTATTTCCAAATCTACGCTCCACAGCAAAATCGTCTAAGTTTTGTAACGCGGTAGGGAAGGGAGTAACTTGGTCAGGGATGTTTTTTACTTCATTTATTAAAGTGAATTCTTTCATATGTGTATACGACCAGCGTAAGTAAGGATCGTCCAACCAGTTTTCTTTTGTGACATTTGCTTTAGTGGGGGGCGTTTTATTATTTTTAAAAAAAGTAAACCCAAGCCCTGTAACTACGAATAGTAATACTAGTAACAGTAATAGCAGGGGAGATTTCTTTACATTCATATAGGTACCTCCTTTAGTTTCTATTATAAGTATACGCTCGTCTTAAAATAAATACAAAATAAGGAAAGTAAACGGGTAAGTTTACTTTCCTTATGAACGTTAAGCAGATATTTGTCCGTCTGTACTTTGTTTCTTGAATTTTTGTTTTCGTCCGTGTAATCCATAATATAGAAGTAAAGTGAACGCAACGATAATAGCTGCGATAAAATACATATTATGATAACTTGATTTGGCAGCCACTATACCTAAAATGAAAGAACCGAAGCCAATGCCACTATCAAAGAACGAGTAGTAAGTAGCTGTCGCAGAACCACGTCGATGGTTTGGAGCGGCAGAAATTGCAATCGTTTGGAAACTTGGAATTAATGTTCCGTATCCTAAACCGATTAACATACCTGCGCCAAGGAACCAAAATGAAGTTTGCGCTTGGCTTAAAATGAACATCCCAATTGTGAAAATAATAATAGCGGGATAAATAAGTACATTTTCACCGAAACGATCAAATATTTTCCCTGTAAATGGACGAGAAATGACCACAACAAGTGCGTATAAAATAAAGAAGTAACTTGCAATTTCGCTTAAACCGAGTTCTTTCGCATAAATAGGAATAAAGGATAAAATGCCACTATAAGAAAAGGCTAAAACAAATCCTGTTAGAGCGATTGGAATAGAAGATGGTTCAATTAAGTCTTTCCATTTCATTTTTTCTCGTTTTTGTTTGTTTACTGGTGCTTCATGCGGAATATTGACTAGTAATCCTAATAAAAATGCGAGTAATGAAAATACTGAACAAACGATAAATAGTACAGTAAATGAAAAATGAGAAATAATTGTTAAACCTAAAAAAGGACCAATTACCATCGGTAGACTCATAAATACGCCGTAATAAGCAAGTGCTTCGCCGCGTCTATGAGCTGGTGCTACATCAGTTACAATTGTTCCAGTTGCTGTTGTTGCCATTCCGAATCCAATACCATGTAAGAAGCGAAGGGCAAGTAATAAAAATAAACTTTGCGTACCGAAATACATAACAGTAGCGGCTAAAAATAGTGAAAGTGAAATAAATAATATTTTCTTTCTTCCTAAATCATCGAGCCATTTTCCTGTGAATGGTCTACATAAAACAGATGAAATAAGAAAAACAGTTGCAACTAAACCAATTTCCTCAGGTTTTCCTTTTAGGCTGTCTATAACATAGACAGGCAGAGTAGTCATAAGTATGTAAAATGTTAAAAAGAGAAACAGACTACTAAAACAAGTTCCGAGGAAATCCTTCGTCCAAAGTTTTTCACTTTGCATCGTCATCCCTCCATATTAATGATCTAAATTTTTGATAATTTGTTGTAACAATTGAAAAGCTTCATGTAAGTCTTCTTCTTTAATACCTTCTAGCGTCTTTTCTTCAAAGGAATCAACTTCTTCTTGCCATAGTGGAATCATTTTTAGTGCAGTATCAGATAATGAAATCAACTTTTCACGGCGATCTTTTCCTTCAGTACGAATAATCCAGCCCATCGTTTCCATACGTGTTAACGTACGAGTCATCGTTGGTGATTCAACATTTAAATACTGACATAATTCTGTTTGGGTACAAGATCCAGTTTGATTAATGCGGAAAATAACAGCCCATTGCGCACTAAATAATCCTGTTGGAGATACACGTTCATTAAATTTCTTCGTAAACTTACGAGAAGTTTGACTGACAATGTGGAAAAAATGTTGTTTTTCGTCCATGTATTTTGATCCTTTCAAATTAGTTACCTAGCTAACTATATACCTTTTTATTTTACTTGTCTAGTAATAGACATGTTGTTTTATGTGGAAATTTCGTATAGATTTTGTATTGAGAACGTACATTCTACATGTTATTCTTTAATTAAGTAAAGAATTTTCTTTCTATTAAAAGAATGGGGGAACTTGTGATGATTAAGCCTGCAACAATGGAGTTTGTTTCACTATCGAACGGAGAAACGATTGCGTATCAGGAAGTTGGAAGGCAAAATACAGAAATTCTTGTACTCATTCACGGGAACATGACATCGTCACAACACTGGGATTTAGTTATTGAAAAGTTGCAAGATCAATACCATATTTACGCTCTTGATTTAAGAGGATTTGGCCAATCAACATATAATCAATCGATAGATTCTTTACAAGACTTTGCAAGAGATGTAAAACTATTTATCGATCAATTAAAACTAGAAAAATTTTCATTAATGGGCTGGTCAATGGGCGGTGGTGTTGCGATGCAATTTACAGCGAATCATCCAACATTTGTCGAAAAGTTGATTTTAGTAGAATCAGTGGGAATGAAGGGATATCCAATTTTTAAAAAAGATATTAACGGGCAACCGATCGTATCAAGTTTAGTAAAGACGAAAGAAGAAATCGCGCAAGATCCCGTACAAATTGCTCCAGTGCTAGATGCGATAAAAAATATGAATAAATTATATTACCGTACAGTATGGAATCTATTAATATATACACATAATCAACCTGAACCGGATCGTTATGAAAAGTATTTAGATGATATGTTAACGCAACGTAATTTCGTAGATGTGAATTATGCGCTCATTACATTTAATATTTCGGATGAACATAACGGGGTTGTAGAGGGGAATAAGCAAATTCATCATATTAAAGCTCCAACACTCGTCATACAAGGTGACAGAGATTACGTCGTACCGCAAGTAGTCGGTGAGGAATTAGCAAAACATTTGCCAAATGCAGAGTTGAAGATATTAGAAGATTGCGGACACTCACCGTTTATAGATTGTTTAGATGTGTTTATAAAACATGTAGAGGATTGGTTAGACAATAAATAATTCCCGAAATATAAAACTTGCATATACTATAGCATTTGTATGTATAAGGGGAGAGAGTCAATGCATAATCCATTTTTAATATATCATTCTCCATATAATGATCATCAATATATAAAAATGATTATAAATCCGATGTATATGGAAGTTTCATCAGCTGTAGTTCCTTTGCAAGTGCAGCAATCAATGGTCCATACACATCCGATTTTATTTGGGCCTTCATTTTATGAAAATCCATATTTTAAGCATTTTCATTACAATGTGAAAGCGCAAGTATGGGAAGGATAAGAAGCTAAAAGGTTCATTCTTTTAGTTTCTTTTTTATTATGAATATTCGTACACGCATTTGAAGAAACAGTTTATAATGAAAAGTGGAAAGCGTGAAAAGGAGAGGGGAAAGGGATGTCGATGCGTTTTACTTTTTGGATTATGGTTGGAATTGTAGCAATCTCAGGTTTGTCACAAGGGATGCTTTTACCTGCCATTGCAATGATTTTTGAACAAGAAGGGGTTAGTTCAAGTATTAACGGTATTCATGCGACGGCATTATATATTGGGATATTAGTTATTTCACCGTTTCTTGAAAAACCGATGCAAAAGTTTGGAATGAAGCCAATTATCGTTATTGGTGGGTTTCTCGTTATTATTTCATTATTCTTTTTTACACAAACTTTTTCATTTTGGGTATGGTTCGTTCTTAGATTTCTAGTTGGAGTCGGAGATCATATGCTTCATGTCGGAACACAAACATGGATTACGACAACATCAGACCCGAGTAAAATAGGTAGACAAGTATCGATATACGGTGTATTCTTCGGAATTGGTTTCGCAGTTGGCCCGTATTTAGCAAGCACTGTTCAGTACGGTCTTGCAACACCATTTATCGTATCTACTATACTTTGCTTAATAGGATGGCTTTTACTACTACCAACGAAAAATGCATTTCCAGCACAAGATGAGGCAAAAACTGAAAGTGAATCATCCTTTTCTCGTTATAAACAAGTCGTTGGATTAGCTTGGATTGCGCTAATTGGTCCGCTCGCATACGGCGTACTTGAAGCGATGTTAAATAGTAACTTACCAGTATACGCGCTTCGTAAAGGATGGTCTGTATCGGAAGTTTCCTTCTTATTACCAGCATTCGCAGTTGGAGGTATTATTACACAAATCCCGCTCGGTATATTAAGTGATAAATACGGAAGAGACCGTATTTTAACGTGGACGTTCAGTGTAAGTACGGGCATTTTCCTACTTGCAGCAGTATTTGATCAATATTACTGGATCGTCTTTGCATGTATGCTTATAGCAGGTATGGTCATTGGCTCGTGCTTCTCACTAGGGCTTGGATTTATGACAGATTTATTACCGAGACACTTACTACCAGCGGGTAATATATTATCCGGAATCGCCTTTAGTATAGGAAGTATTATGGGACCTGTATTAGGAGGCGTATTTATAGAAAAAATACAGTATACAAGCTTTTTTATTGCGGTTATGATTATAATGGGAATTCTCGCAATGGTATATATGGTCTACATGAAGAATCAATTCGCATCAAGAAAAATAGAAAGTAGGTTAGGGCATGACAAAACAACCTAATAAAAAGAAATTTGAAGTACTCGAAAACGAAACAATTACAGACTGCTTAGCGCGTATGGAACAAGAAGGATATGCACCGTCTCGTCGCATGGAAGAACCAATCTTTCATGAAGTGAAGAAAAACGGCAAAACAGAAGTTGAACCATGCGGTAGAAAAATTGTTTTTGAGGGGAAATTGAAGTAATCTCATAACAAATAGCCATCCAATTCATTTGAGTTGGATGGCTTGTTTTTTTACTGAACAATGAAAGGCTTAGCTAGAGATCTTTGTTAGTGAAGGTAGTATAGAGAGAAACTAACTACATGAAAATGTAAATTTAAGGATGATTAATGTATTGAATTTTAGGATTGGGACATCAGTTATAGAGCTGGATACCTATACATTTGAAGGAAAGAACAATTATACAAAAGTAGGATGTTTAAAAATATATTAATTTGTATGATAAAAACAAAACATATTTTAAAAAAATTAGAAAGGAGGGAGAAATATATAATGATACAAAGCATATATGAAACTCATTTACATGTCAGAAATTTAGAAAAGGCAATAGATTTCTATCAAAATAAGTTAGGTTTAGCATTAGCAAAAAGACTATCGAAAAGACGAGTTGCGTTCTTTTGGGTAGGAGAAAATAAAAAACAAATGCTCGGATTATGGGAAGTACATATAAATGAAGAATTTGAGACGAAACACTTCGCTTTTCGTGTAGATTTAGAGTTTTTAAATGCTTCAAAATTATGGTTAGAGAAGCGTGGAATAGAGGTAGTAGGGAGTCAAGGGAAAGGAAATCGAGAACCAATTGTCCAAAGGTGGATGCCAGCTGCAAGCGTATATTTTCTAGATTGTGATGGAAATAAATTAGAGTTTATTTCTATGTTATATGATGATCCAGATGAACTAGAATATGCAACGTATTTAAGTGAATGGAATGCGGAGCACTAAGAAAAATAAAGTGGAACTTTAATCAGTAGTAGTTTTACAGCTTTGTATTATGTTAAATAGATAGAAATAAAATAAAATCCCTCAAGAAAAGGCACGTTCTTGAAGGATTTTTTTATGCTTTATATATTTTATATTGCTTGTAACGTATTAATGATGTTCACTTTTAGATATTTCAGCGCGTTGAATATAACCATCAGAGAAGCTGAAATAAAGAGAATAGCTTCCTCGATTATATATAAAGCCTTCACTAGTCATATCCTCTCCAATTCCATCTGGCTCACCAAACCACTCTTTTAATTCATCGATAGTGATATCCATTTTTACCCATATATATCTAGCGTCCGAAGGGTACATATCAATATTATAATCTCCATATACCGCTGTAGTAGGTGCATCACATTCTGTACATGGTGCTTGCTTCCAAACATCAGGCACTCCAAATTCTTTTTTTACCTCAGATATATCTTTACCCAGTACATCTAATTTAAATGGACCAAACGTCCCATCCTGTAAAGCTGTTGCTAACATTTGTTTCAGTTCTTCTTTTGTATTGATGTTGAAATTATAAGATCTGTTCTTTGCTATTGCATTATAGAAAAATTGTGCATACTGCTCACGTTTCACAAGCATGTTGCCATTAAAATTACCAGACTCGTCACCTTGGGATATCCGGTTACTACGTAGCGTATTTACAGATTCATAGGCCCAATGACCTTTTGGTACATCTTTAAAGTTCTCTTGTCCTTTTGAGTTTAATTGAAATGCCTTTTGCAATACTACTGCCATCTCATACCGATTTAATGCGTCATCTGGACGAAATGCACCTGTTCCATCACCTGTCATAATTCCAGCTTGCGCAATGGCTTTGATATCCTTTTCAAACATATGATTTGTAATATCACTAAACATATTTCCCTGTTTATCATCTGCTATTAAACCTAAATGTCTATTGACTAAAGAAGCAACCTGTCCTCTAGTAATGTTGTCCCCAAAACCAAATTTTCCATTTCCATATCCCTTATAAATCCCTGCTGCTGCTAAGTAATCAATAGCAGTTTTTGACCAGTGGTCCTTTGGTACATCTGTAAATACAGTGTTCGCATTGCCAGCTACTTTATAGTTATTCGTAGTTGTTTGTGCGTTTGCTGTGCCTACCATCATTGTAGTTGCTAGTGCTGTGGTGATTACGAATCCCAAAATTTTTTTAGCTTTGCTTGTTTTCTTGCCCATTTGAGAAAGCCTCCCCAGTTTAATTTAACTTTATTAAATATACGTATTACACATATACATCTAATACAGCTAATACAGCTAAATGTACACATCGTAATTATAACATGTAAATGATGATCATTTGTAATTAATTCACTTAATGTGGATAAAATTCCAATAATCTATATAAAACTATAATTTTTAGATAATAAATATTCATTGCTATTTAATTGAAGAAAAATGCGAAACCTTTTTATAAAATATGGAAATGTTAAAACCCCTTTGATAGAATAGCAATATGCAAAAATAATTATTTATAAATTCTCAATGTAATGAATATTCATGTTTAAATATACGAATTTAACTACATAGTTATTGTAATAAAGGGGGAGAAAGATGTTAGATGAATTATATAATGCTTTTTTAAATGCATCGGGTTTTACAGAAAGCGCGAGGAAACGAGATCAGTATGATAAATTACATGATTATTTAAAAGATCAAGAAAGAGAGTTAAAACGATTCATTCAAGATGCTGAATCAGCGAGGAGAGATTATGAGAGTAAAAGTAATGGCTTAGAAGCTAATAAAATTCCGGCAGTTGAATTTGAACAAAAACGTCATGAAAAGGATGAAGAATTAAATACAGTACTATCCTATTTTAAAAGTGCATTAAGCGATGTTGGATCTGCGATAGGTACAGCTTATGCAAAGTATTTGGAATATAAAGCGAAAGCAGAAGCGGAGAAAGCGTCCGCATACAATGCAGCGACCAAGGCTTTTGAAGAAAAGAAAAAGGAAATTGAAAATCTTATCCATTAAACATATAAAGAATGGGGGAACCCACATGAGTGGTAAAGAGGTTGAAATTATAGGAAGTAACACTGCAAGTGCCATTTCTTACGCGCAAAATATTGAAAATGGTATGAAGGATTCTTTAAACCAAGCGAAAAACTTAAAAGCATACGTTACATGTGCGAACTGGAATGGAAAAACGAGAGATGCCTTTTTAAGTTATCTAGATTTAATCATTCAATATAACTCAGAAATGGTAGAGGCATTTGAAGGACATACGAAAGCTTTGAAAGAGTTAGATAAAAGTATTCAGACGTACGGAGATAGACCGGAAGTAAGGGCGATAAAACAGTTGTGATGGAGAAATGAGGGATAAAAGAATGGGAAAAGAAATGAATTTTGCACCTGCTGAATTATATGTTCTCGCAGGTGCAGCTGGGGTTACGGATATATTTGGATTGCCAAACCGTGACGTAATTATTTTACTTGATGAAGAATGTGTCACAAAAGCAACTACGAGTTTAAAAGAAAAAGGCTTACTTACAAGCGAAAATGGAATTACCCCTGCAGCTTTTCAAATTATTGAGCTATTAAAGGAATATGAAAATTGTCATGAATACACGAGAATTAATAATGTATTAATTGGTTTTTTGAAACATGATAAAGATCGAGTGGCTGTATTAACAGAAGTAGAGCTAAATAAAAAATACGAGATCGACTACATACCAAAGCCAGACGTATATTTTTCATTATTAACACGCATCCCTTTCTTGTTGAGAGAACCGAGGGAAATAGAAGATACATTTTTCTCAAAGAGAATGACAGAAACAGAACAACAAACATTTGAGGAAAAAGATTTATCAAATAAAGACGTTATAGTGATGGAAACGTATACGAGGCCTCGGAGTAATAGAGGAGGAAAATGGGAATGTTTCTTATATTTCACTGAAGGAGAAGATTTCGTTCAAATAGATGTAGATCGTAATCGATATGACTGGGTGAGCCTCTATGCGGTTAATAAGAAATTGTATGACGTGTTAAAAATGCCGTATAAAAAATTAATTGACCCGAGACAATTCTCGTTAGGAGGTATTGAATAATGCAAGTATCAATGGGAGATGGCGGTTCTAGTGGTGGAGAAGAAGTATTAGTTAATTTTCAAGAACTACTTGATATAGTAATGAAGTTAGAAAACATATATACAATCCATGTAGACGTCATTGGAACGAATATTGAGAGTTTACTAAGCTGTGATTTTTATCAAAAAGGTGAAGCGATGAGAGTAATTGAAAAATATCCTGATATATTACACAAAACACTTGAATTGGCTGAACACTATTCTAGATCGGCGAAAGTTGTAGGAAATGTATGCGTGGAAATGCTTGAAAAGGACGAACAATTACGTGAAAGATTAAGTAAGTTGTAGAAATCACCATACGGCTGGGGGATGAAAACGAAATGGATGTGAAATATAGACCTGAACCATGGCAAGACATGGGAGATGGTATGAATCGAATTACAAAAGATGCTCTCATGAAATTACGGGACGCAAATGAATTATTAAAAAGAATTGATGGAAGAATACGAGATTCAGATTCGGATGGTAGTATACATTTTAACCCAAAAGATCAATCGCAAAAAATCGGAGAATTACTTGATAGCTATTCGACATTACAAAAATATTGCGGAGAAGCAGGGCGAGTAGTCTCTGAACATATAGATAAACCTTTTTTAGTAGAAATGGATAAATTCGCTCAAAAAATGAGAGATACATCTATTCTCAGTTTCGAAACAAATAACCGAATTGGCTCTACAACAACGACAGTATTACCAGATGCGCACGCAGGGTACGGAAGTATACCACAAACAATACAGACGAAAAAAGATAAAATAACAGTAGAAGATATTTTTAAAGATTCACCTGCATTTGATAACGTACTGAGAGGGGAATACAAAGAACTAAAAAAACAAAATCCAGATGCAAAACTAAATTATGAAGAATACAAGAAAGTAGTCCCATCCACACGAGGATTTGAATACAAATCGATAGAAGATGAACAGAAAAAACTAGAAATGATACGAGACATAGGAATAGGCGTAGGAATCATCATCACAACAATCCTTTGCCCACCACTCGGGGCCGCTGCCGCAGTAGTATACGGCGCTGTACAAATAAAAAGCGGTATCGACGGAGAAGACTGGGGAACACAC
The DNA here is from genome assembly GCF_025809295.1 of Bacillus sp. 41-22. Classification (NCBI taxonomy): domain Bacteria; kingdom Bacillati; phylum Bacillota; class Bacilli; order Caryophanales; family Bacillaceae; genus Bacillus; species Bacillus sp. 41-22. The sequence continues at coordinate 3,084,622 of NZ_CP084035.1, read as the reverse complement.
CGGAAATTGAGCCAAGAAGAACGCACAGCAAACATTATTTTTGGCGGATTAGACGCAATCCCAGTTGTTGGAGCAGTAGGAAAAGGAGTAAAAGCATTCAAAGGCACGAATGAATTAGCTGATTTAGCGAAATTATTAAAATTCAAAGAAGGAATGCCTGGTTTCAATCCAAATTTGGGTAAAAATGTGGTACAATCATTGCGTGATAATAAAGCTATTATGCTTGACCGTGCGAAACTAGCAAGTCTTAAAATGGAGAAATCCGGAAATGAACAGATGTATCAACTTGGTGAAAAAATGGCCAAAAGCATAGATGATATGACAGCGAAATCGAAAAGCTTTGAAGTTGACGGAAATGGCTTAATAATATCTAAACAAGGTGGTACAGATTTACAAAGCTGGGTGAATAAGCATCATACAGCAAGTAATAAGATTATAGATGATGAGATTAAGGGTGTAGAGGCTTCTCTTACGAAAAAGAATATTCTTCCGAGTGAAAAATTAGCAGAACAAGAACTTATGCTAAAAAATAGTGAAGAAATTCTAAATGATGTAGGATTAAATGAAGAGAGTATAGCATGGTTTTCTAACTCTTTAAAAAATGAAAAGATTCATCCAAATGACTGGAAAGGGAAACTTACATGTGTCAGCGGTGATGGAAAACATTTAACTGAGCGTGAATTAAAGTATATAAATCAAGAGCTAAAAAAGGGGCATGATGTAAATCTTGATCAGATAAAATCTTTGAGAGAACAAGCGAGTCAAATAGCTGATGATTATGCAACTAAAATAAGAAGTGATGAAAAATGGACGCAATTAACTAAGGAACATGCAGCGTCTAAACAGCCTTCTACAATACTTGGTCATGAGTTGGAAAATTTAGGTGTGAAAAGGTCGCCCAAAAATGAAGCACACCATATTATTCCTTATAATCAAGGGAAGTTACGGAAGTACATAGAGAAATATGGTATAGATGGGAACGCGGCTGCAAACGGTGTGTTTCTGCCTCAAAACTATCACCCTAATTGGCCAGGGCAGGTTACTCATAGTGCATGGAATAATTTGAATGAAAAAGGGAATATGATGTTTAGACATGGACAAGAATATATAGATTATTTAGAAAAAAGGTTGATAGAGATAGATAAATTAGATGAAAGGATCCTCTCAAAAGCAGGTAAAAAACAAGAAATTCTATCTTTCATTGCAGAGATAAGAAGTGGTTTATTAACAGGGAAAATACAATTCTTGTACAAAGATTGAGAATAAGGAGAGTTTACATGAAAATATGGCAACTAACAAATCTATCAGGTTATGATGAAGTAACTACTTATAGTGAAAGTGAACAAGAAGTATTTGATGATGGATTTAATGGTACACCTATGCTTAGTACATGGAAACCGATTCAAATGAAAACATATAAACATAAGGAAAAAGCCGATTTATTAAGTTTTGAAGGAGAGTCATTTCCTAACCCACCTATTTTTACAAAAAAAGCTATACATATTTTAAATGATTTAATAGAGGATCAAGTAGAGTGTTTGCCTCTGTTACATGAAACATATAGTTGTTATGCTGTAAATGTAACGAATATTTTTGAGTGTGTGGATCATAGAAAATCGGTTCCTACTAAATACGGTGGTTACGATGAGTTTATCTTTATCCCAGAAAAAGTAGAAAATCAGCATATATTTCGCAATAGCAACACGCAGCATTCGTTAGGAGATTTCCCTATTACATCTGTAGAAATATTTGTATCAGATGCTTTTAAAGAAAGAGTTACAAATAGTGGATTGAAAGGGTTTCGTTTTAAATTAGTATGGGAATCTGATGAGAAAAATGATGAACAAGAAATAGAAAATAATCCAATGATACGCCCAACGTCAATAGAAGATTTTAAGTCACATATTCAGCAGCATTATGGAATGATTACGAATCATATAGAAGCAAATACAAAAATGATCACCGATGTAGAATTATATGATGTTGGACCAAATAAAATGGTTGATTGTCATACAGTAGTAACGTATCGAAATAGCTATTTCCGTATGCCAGCTCCATCAAGTGTAGATAGTGGTTATGCAGAGCTTGTCATGCATCTACCGAAGGATTGGGATGTATCAGTATCCGCTTTGGCGAGTTCGAAATACGCTTGGCCTTTACGCCTTTTACAGAACTTTGGAAAAGATGTAATGCGAAATGGATATTGGTTGGGGCAGTGGCTTGTATTTCCAAATCAATCAGAGGAATATTTGAAAAATTCATATGTAGCCCAGTTAGGTGGAGCAGAACAAGATCTAAATGCGCCAATTCATCCATATAGTGAAGAGACGAAATTTTCTGGTGTTATGGTTGTACCACCGCTTCCACAATGTTCAGGTGCATTCAAAATGGAATTTCGTGAGGATGGTAAAAGAATAGAGGGTGACTGGCCAATCTACTTCCATACATTATTACCATTATATAAAGAGGAAATCCATTGTTATTATGCAGATGGGCTTGATGTATTATTACAAAAGTTAATGAAAAATGGCGTTGAAGCAGCATTTGACTTTAATCGAGAGAATACTTGTAAGTAAGGAAGAGTAAGTTATCAAAAGATACTATAACAGTTTGGAAGAGTCAATAAAAAAGAATTTAAAGATAACTATGAAAGTATGGTGTATGGTAATGAAGCTGTTAGTGCATATAGTAATAACATGATGAGAAATTACACCAATTTTAGAACTATCATAGATTATAAAATAATTGTTACTTTATAGTGCACCAAATGGTTTGACTTAGTAAGCGATAATTGGTAACCCAGTTATCGCTTTTTGTTTTAACTAAGGGTACGGGTGAAGCTACTAGACTTATTCCAGGTACCCCTGGAAAGGTTACAGGAGGTAGTTCTACAAAATTAGGGCAAAATTTATTGGAATCCATGGGGCTTCCACGTTCTGCATCACGGAAAGGATATCAGGCGCAACATATAATACCTAAAAATTTAAGAAATTATCCGGTATTAAAGAAAATTGGAATGGATATGGATCATGCTGATAACGGGATATTTTTACCGATACCAGCAAAAGATCCAAGTGCTTTGTCTAGGCATAGAGGATTTCATAGTGTATATAATAATGTGGTTAAAGATCAGTTAGATAAATTAAATATCAATCAAAGTATTAAGGAGTTGGAACAACAAGTATTTGAATTGCAACAAAAATTAAAAAAAGGTACAGAAAGTGGCTTGCCATTATACAAATCAAAGGTATTAGAAATTGGTATTGAGAAGTTTTACAAAACAAAATTAAATGAAGAAATAAAGATTTGGCAAAGAGGTGGCGGTGCTACTGAAGAACTTTGGGAAAGGTGGATAAATAAATGAAGTACGGAAAAAACACTCAATTAGTCGAAGAGGTTATTAATTTTATTACAAATTTACAACTTTTTCATAATGAAAACCTTCTAAATCGTGATGTTGTTATGGTTAATGAGTATGAAAGAGCACAAGAATTGGCATGGTCTCAAGATTTGGATGAGGTTGAAAACGTTTGGGAAGATATTAAATCCTCAGAAGGTGGGGAAATAATAGGACAATTATATGAGCATGATTTAAACTCTATGGAGCGTCCTATAAGGGAGATTATTCAATCATCTGAGAACTATCCAGGTGATTTTGTATTACAATATATTGATATTTTTGAAGAAATAATTGGAGATTTACATATGTGTGCACTAAATCGTTTAGTAAATGGAAAAGTTGATAATTTTTATGAAAGAATCTTTGAGGTTTATAAGCTTGGGGGATGGCCTTGTGGATGGGAAGGTGAATATCCACAAGGGAGAATAATTGTATATTCACCAGATAAAAAATAAAGTATATTTGTAGTGGAAAGAAAAACAATAAGTGGTTTAAAAGTAGAGACCCATGATGGTTGTACCATCATGGAGTATTACGTACAATGATAGAACAGAAAACGAGGTGCGAGCTTAGGTGAGATGACATTTTACCGAAAGATGAATATAAACGCATGGAAGAGACATAAAATTAACGAACTCGTACAAGCTCGTTAGTTTTAAATTAATATTTGTCACGATATATATAAGGTGTCATACTATTATTATAAAACTTATAAATTAAAGCTACTTAAAAACAGATGAACTTAAAGCGCTTGATTGTCAATTATGGCAACAAGTGCTTTTTTGCATTTTAGAGTAGAAATAAGTTGGTAAACGTATAATTTTATAAATGTATTAAGTGTTAAATTTTATAAACTGTAGTGGCTTTGTACAGTGTACGACACTACTAGAGAAAAAACTATTGTAAAAATAAAGGGTTGTATTATGTTTTGAAGTCATCGTAAAGTACGTTTTAACGGATTTACGTTACGAACACGTTATCCGCAAAAAAACGGATAAACGTTACAGGGACTCAAATTACTGTAACGGGAGGGGATTTATGATGGGAAAGAAAGTAGTTGGTTACATACGAGTTTCAACGGAAGGACAAGTACGTGATGGGTATAGTTTAGCGTATCAAATAGAAGAGATTGAACGTTACTGTAACGAAAATAATTTAGAACTACTTCGTGTGTATGAAGATAGAGGATTAAGCGGAGCGACTGTTGATGAAGAGGGATTAACAGTTGAACGTGATGGACTACAAGAGCTATTGTCGGATATGGCGTTTAAACAAGTAAGCTATGTTGTTGTGTTGAATACATCACGATTGTGGCGCTCTGATATGGCGAAAGTATTAATACAACGAGAACTAAAGAAACATGAAGTGGATGTGAAGGCAATTGAACAATCAAGCTATAGTATTTACACACATGATCCAAATGACTTTTTGGTGAATGGCATGTTAGAACTATTAGACCAATATCAACGACTTGAAATTGCGTTGAAGTTAAGTAGAGGTAGAAAGAAGAAGGCTGAACGAGGTGGATATGCAGGTGGTGGCGTACTTTTTGGCTACAAGGCCAAAAAAGGACAAAAGGTGTTAGAAGTAGATGCTGGGAAAGCAGTAGTTGTACGTAGACTATTTGAGTTAAGACACATTTTTAAACATTGGTCACTTACCCAATTGGCAGAACAATTGAATGTAGAAGGATACTGCACAGCGAAAGGTAAACAATTTACGAAAGTACAAGTGAAACGCATGTTAGATAGAGAGAATTTTTATCGAGGGGTATATACATACGGGCAAATACAAGCAAATGGGAAACATCCAGCAATTATTTTATAAACTCACTTAAAAAATTAGCTCATTTTACTATACATACTACTAGAGTTATGAAAAATGGATAGGCTTGCGTACCTATGCGCATCGAAAGATGAACGCTCGAACTAAGGTTGCCGACATTTTTGTATATGACTAAATCATTGAATAGAGGGATGAGTTATGCATAATAGACAGAACTATTTGTATGTAGGAGTAGATTTACATAAGGAGCATCATACGGCTGTTATAATTAATTGTTGGCAAGAGAAATTAGGAGAAATACAATTTGAGAATAAACCATCGGCATTTTCGGAGTTTTTATTAGAAGTAGAGACATATGTGAGTAATGGTTTATCAGTTGTATTTGGTTTAGAAGATGTTGGTGGTTACGGAAGAGCGTTAGCGAAATATTTAGTAGATCATGAACAAGTAGTGAAAGAAGTAAATCCAGCTTTATCATTTTTAGAACGAAAGAGCCAAGTGATGATACAAAAAAATGATAGTTGGGATGCGGAATGCGTAGCCCGTATACTAATAAATAAGTTAAATCAATTACCAGATGCAAAGCTAAACGATTTATTTTGGTCGATACAACAACTAGTGTCAAGAAGGAATGCATTAGTAAAAGCACAAAGTGCGTTAAAGAACCAATTACATATTCAATTAAACCACCATTATCCAAGTTATAAAAAGTTTTTCTCAGAGTTAGATGGAAAAACAGCATTAGCATTTTGGGAGCAATATCCGTCACCCTCTTATTTAGAGGGGATGAATATAAAGCGATTAACAGCTTTTTTATTAGATGTTAGTAACAATACATGTTCAGTAAGGAAAGCAAGTGAAATATTAAGGCTTGTGAAAGAAGATGGACAAACAATGAAAGAGTATCAAGAAATGCGAAACTTTTTAGTAAGAAGTATTGTACGGGAGATTGAGTTTAAAAAGAAGGAAATGAAATACATCGAAAGAGAATTAAACCAGCTAGTAAATCTACTAGATTATCAATTAGAGACGATGCCGGGAATAGAACTTGTGACGGCATCAGCATTAATAGCTGAGATAGGAGATGCAAGGCGATTTCCAAATGCCAATAAATTAGCACGATTTGCGGGGATTGCGCCTGTTTACTTTGGTTCTGGTGGGAAAGGTAAGACACACAAAAGCAAACAAGGAAACAGGGCGTTACACGCTTTATTTTATAATTTAGCTGTACAGCAAGTGCAAGTAGCGAAAGGAAGTAAGTTACCTAGAAACCCAGTGTTTCATGCATATTATCAAAAGAAACTTAAAGAGGGAAAAACAAAAGGACAAGCATTGGTATGTATTATGAGAAGGCTTGTAAACATTGTATATGGCATGATGAAATATAAAACAGCTTATGAGTTGCCGGTAGTGGAAGAAAAAGAAGAAGTTTAATAAGGTTTACGTGGTTTGTTTTTTTATTGTGAGGGTTTAAGATTACAACATAGGGTACGGGTAAAGTTTCTAATAGTGGTGAAAGTTTAAGTAGAATAGAATATTTGCGTAATAAATATGGTCGGTTTACTCACCAAGAATTAAACGATAGGATTAATTTGCGTGATGCTGTAGCGAAAGAAGTTGAAAGATTAAATAATCTAGGCCTTTCTAACAGGGAGATGGGGCCTGCGGTTGCTGGAACTTTTGACAAAACAACAGGTAAGTATTACTTTGGAATCAATAATACTTTAGGTAAGATTCCAGAAGAGTTACATCCATTAATAGAACAACGGATTACCAATATGCCAAAAAATATTAAAGAGGGATATACATTTACGTATGGGGAGGGATCTCACGCAGAAGTTTATTCATTAAATCAAGCGTTACTTGCAAATTCACAAGCAAGTGCTTCGAATTTTATCACTCATGTAGTACGTTCTGGTAAAAAATTAAAACCGGCTGGTATGATGATGCCAACCTGTCCACATTGTAATTTTATTACTGAAGGATTTGAATTTAGTTCAGAGGTGAAAAAGATTGGAAAATCAAATTGATATATTAAGTAAAGAATATGTTATAGAACATGGAACTGACTTTGACGAAGATTTATGGTTTACATCTTATAGTGATGAAGTTTTAGATAATCCGGAAGACGAGAACGGTAAACCTTTTACCGGTTTAGCTTACGAATTATATGATAATGGTAATTTGATATATTATACAAATTATGTAAAAGGTTTTATAGAGGGTGAGTTAATAGAATTTTATAAAAATGGAAATTTAAAATCAGTGAAAAATTTGATTCATGGACAAAGTAATGGTACCGAAAGAATCTGGTATGAAAGTGGAGAATTAAAATTTGAAGGAGAATATAAATTTGGGATAGCTCTCCATTATACAGAATGGGATGAAAAAGGTCGTATCATAAAACAAAAAATTTTCCCTACAGAAACAGATTTAAAATTGATTGAATCTGTTTCTAAAAGTGATACCTAATGAAGAATTTAGATTTAAATAATATGAAATTGATAAATGAATTTACCGACATTCAGAATGAATTGTTATCCAAAGTAAATCTTGAGAATAGATTTGACGTTAATGAAATCAAAACCATTGCAGGGATAGATTTAGCTTACTGGGATGTAAATAATAAAACGTATGGTACATGTTGTATCGTAATGATTGATTATTATACAAAGGAAGTTGTTGAAAAGGTATATAGTTATGGAGAAATAAGTATTCCTTATATATCAGGATTTCTTGCTTTTCGTGAGTTGCCTTTAATACTTGAAGCCGCGAAGAAATTATCTAATGAACCTGATTTATATATGTTTGATGGAAATGGGTATTTACATTATCGTCATATGGGAATTGCTACCCATGCTGCAATGTATTTAAACAAACCAACAATTGGCGTGGCAAAGAGCTATTTGAAAATAGAAAATGTCGACGCTACGATGCCTAAAGAGGAAGTAGGTTCTTACACTGACATTGTAATTCATGGTGATATATATGGTAGAGTTTTGAGGACTTCGTATTGTGTAAAGCCAATCTTTGTTTCATGTGGGAACTGGATTGATTTAGATACAAGTACTGAAGTTGTAATGAACTGCATAAATAATGAAAGTCGATTACCTATTCCAGTTAGATTAGCAGATTTAGAAACACATAAAATGAGGAAGAAGTTAATGAAAGGATAAAATAGTGTATTCTATACGTATTAGGATACAACTATAATGACATGTGGAAGACAATAAACTAACGAACTCGTACAAGCTCCTATGTTAAAATACATTACATTTCAAAGCGTATAAGAGGTGTCATACTTTCACTATAAAGTTATAAAACTTACAAACTTAAAGAGATTTATACATTTAGAAAACATATAAGTTTAAAGCACTTGATTGTCATTTATGGCAACAAGTGCTTTTTTAATTGAAAGGTATACTATAAATTTAAAGAAATTATTTTTATGAATTAAAGCTAACAGAAATTACTAGTATTATATAATTGAAAATACATTAGCAAAAGTTGTGGACTCCGTATCTCCATTCGTTAAAGGTATAGAAATACTGCCAGATGGAAGTGTCGCTAGAACTGGAACGAACTATAGCGGGAGATTCCAAGAAGCCCATGATGCCTCAAAGGCGAGTATTCAGAGTAGGATCTCGAATTTGGAGAGTGGTGGGGTTAAGGGTACGGGTGAAACGGTTAAGAAGATAGGTGATATTAATGATCCTATTAGAACATATCGTGGTGCTGATTTAGGTAAGCTAGAGGCTAAATATACTGCGGATCCTCGGTTAACTGTTAAGATGCCCTAAGTTGGTAAAAGGCAAAAAAACACCAATGCAGAGGGGTGGTTACTCGATAAAGATTTTTATTGGAAAGAGATGTTAGAGAAGTACCCAGAAGCGTTTAATAGGTCAAATAGACAAAAAAAGAATTAGGATTCGCACCTATAAACAATCCAACGTTTAGAAAACATTTTCCCCAATATGATTTAAAAGAATTATATAATGACACTTTAATACATCATCACATTGGTGGAGGAGGTCAAGCTGTGGCTGTACCCTCAAAGCTATATCCAGGTTTAGAATGGATTCATAATGCTGAGAAAAGCGCAGGAGTTTGGGGAAATGACCAAAAATATGCTGAACTATTAGAAAAATCCTTAGAAAAGTAAGGGTGATTATTTTGGTAATGAAGGATGCTATGAGCAAATATTTTAATTTAAGAAAAGAATATTTTGATAAAGGGGTAGATTTTTTATTTAAAACGCCATATAACGAAGAAGTGGATTCATTTATATATCAGGGTGAAATGGATGATGAAGAAGAAATTTCATGGAAACCTATTGAAAAAAATAAAAAGAATGATTTAACGACGATTGAGGAAAGATTTGAAATTAAACTGCACACTTCAATTGATGATTATTTTAATTCTTATTGGTTTGCTGATTTAGATGGATTTGTTGGTAATCATTATATTAGGCTAGAACCTGTATTACCAAATATTGAATTGGATTCCTTCGAAAGTAATTTAGAAGGGTATAAAAACAATCATAATAAGGTTGATAAGACTCCAATAGGTGTAGAGGGGAACGGTTTGATAGTTGTTTTAGATAATGTAAGTGGTAAGGTTGAAGTGGAGGATTTTGAACGAGGTTCGTTTGAAGCGCTTTCGGATAGTCTAGATGAGTTAATTTCTAATTTAAAGTTACAAAAATAATATACTAAGAACGTTTATATGAAAAAATGTCTGATATGAAGTGTAGCCCAAGTGTTAGATACAATTGGACTGCAGTTTTTTATAGAAAGATGTAATATAAGATCAAGCTAAGACCTACAAAATTTATGCTATTTAAAAAACATATGAACTTAATGCACTTGATTGTCTACGAAAAGGCAACAAGTGCTTTTTTAATAGGTAGGCATGTTATAATTTTATTAGGAGATTATTTAGACTATATAAATAATTTAAATTCAATTAATAGAAATGATAGATAACATCATAGTAGAATTTGAAAATGTAGAAACTACCAAATCGAAGCAGACAGATCTTTATGTTCCTAAACAAGTAGCTGTTAGGAAATTGATAGTATGGGGGATAAAAGGATAATTTATTCCTTAGGTAATCAATGGCGGTATAGAATGGATATTACTGATAAACACATTAAGAAAATAGCAAAAAGCATGGCACCAGAACAACAAAAAAATAATTATTTGAATGTAAAGTTAACATAGTGGAGGAGTTTAAGTGGAGCAATATTTAAAAGATTTTAAGTTACATAATAAAGTTTCGAGTGAAATCATTGAAAAGTATAAACATGTAGTACCTAATGAAATAATAAATTTATGGAGTAATTATGGATTTGGTACATTTATGCAAGGGTATTTTAAAAGTGTAAATCCAGAGGAATTTAAAGAGATTTTGGAGGAGAGTAGTCAAAGATATAAGGATTCAATAGTATTATTTGCTACGGGTATGGGAGACTTGGTTATTTGGTCAGATGGATATGTTAGATTACTTAATTACAGGTACGGTATAGTAAAGACCATTATGTTTACATTTGAATTTTTCTTTCAAAATATTGCTGATTTAGAATTTAGAGATGAAGATTTATCTTGGCAACCTTATCCCGAAGCGCTTAAACAATATAATGAGTTAGATTACGAGGAGTGTTTTGGTTATACACCTCTATTAGGTTTAGGTGGAGCAGAAAAAGTAGAGAACTTAAAAAAGGTCAAATTAAAGGAACATATTCTTATTATTACTAGTTTTATGGGGTCAGTACAATAATAGAATAAGTAGATATTTTATCACTAGGTAAATAGAGATATAGGATTCGTTCAAATGAATTAGACTTACTACTTAATTTATATTTTACAAGCAAATATGATAACGAAACACATTAACACATATATAAATCAATGAAAAACAAAGTATATGTGAAGTAGATAGAAAAAATAAAAGGGTGTTTGAAAATATATACTCCATGATAGTCATACCATCATGGAGTACTGTGTGCAATGATAGAATAGAAAACGAAGTACGAGCTTAGGCGAGATGACATTTTACTGGGGCATGAATATAAAAACACATGGAATGGACATAAAACTAACGAAAACGTACAAACTCATAAGTTTTAACGTTGTAGTTGACATGACATACAAAAGGTTTCCTACTGTTATTATAAAACTGACAAATTTAATGTTACTTAAAAACAGATGAACTTAAGGCCACTTGATTGTCAACTAAAAGCAACAAGTGCTTTTTTACGTTTTAGCGTAGAAATTTAATAGAAAACTATAATTTTATTATGTAAACTTTTTCTGTTTTTTTTACATAGTGTATACAACTAACGAGGAGATAAATATTCACTATTACTTTCATTCCTGTTATAAAAAATTCTACAATAGAAGACAGAACGTATATTTGGTATAATCAAAACATACTATATGAAATGATGTACATGAGTTTGAAATTCATGTAATAAGGTAAGTACTACATAACAATAACTAATATTTAAAGTTCTCGTACCTATAGGATTCAGTTCATGTTATACAAATCAGTTGTTAGAAAGGAAAAGATGTAATGAATCAAATTTCATTTGAAGATTTATTTGAAGAAGAAAAAGAAAAAGTGGAGGTAGCTGAGATACCAGCACCTTTATCGCCCTTGCAAAAAGATATTTTGGGATTATTTAATTCTGAAGAAATAAGTGCACTTGAGCTATGCGAACAATTAATACGATCTGGTAAAATATCAGATGAAAGATTTACAACGAATAAGCCTAAAGCCTTTGGACAAGTATGCTTAATATTAGAAGGGTTTGTTACAGAAGGAAAGCTTACTTTTATCAAAAATGATGAGAAAAGAGATAGGGTTTATAAATTGAATGAAGAAATTTTTAACATATAAGTTGTCCAGAATTAAATGAATGTTTTCTACGGAGCTAGTTCAGTAACCAAAGTAAAAAGGGGTATCAATCAAGAAAGATTGATACCCCTTTTTGTTTTTTTACATCTTACATATTTACGTTTGAAACCGAGTCTTTCTCTATCAAGTTCTAAATGCATATTTTCGTAAGCATTTAGAAAGCTGCTTTTTTCTTGTTACGTTTTACTTCAACTATACCAACTTCTTTTGCAGTCTCGACTGCCTTTTCATGTAGTGGCGCATATGAAATCCTCACAGTGTTTAGAAGATTATTCATAGCGGATTTTGTTCGTTCTGGAGAATCCTGAATCTTATTTTTCACAATTTTATAGTTTTGTAAAAAAAGTATATTAAAAAATGCACTAATAAATTATTCTCCTTTTATTTAGGCTGTTTTCGTATAGATTGTTGCTCTCTATCAACGAGTAAAAAAAGGGATATTCCACATACAACACGTTAATAACTTTCATCGCCGCTTGAAAAGATGGATGGAACGATTTCAAGGCGTTTGTACGTATTATTTGGATAGTCACCTCTACTGATATCGTTGGCTTGAGTTACATAAAAACTTAGCATTTGAAAATTGGATAGAGCAAATACTTATTTCAGCTTGCCAAAAATCTAAATATTTCACAGTTGAAGCATTAAGAAAAGATAAAAAGCATCATTAATCAGATGCTTTTTAGGTAGATTCAGTGGTTTATTGTTATTTAACTAATGGAGTAGTTTAGTTGAATAAGAAAAAAAGAGTAATGCGTATTTGACTTAAAATGCGATACAAAAATGAACTGTACAAGGATGACAATTCATTTAATAGGTAGGTATTATTTCACATTCTTTAGAGGAGAAATTACCTTGTTATAAAAAAAACTTTCCCATTTAGCTAACAAACCGTTCCCATTTTCACCACGTTGAATTTCAATTTCGTGTTTTTTATGAAATTCTGCTATTCGTTTATTATGCTCTTTGTGCAATTGATGGAGAGCTACTTGTTTCATTATTATCCCTCCTTTCGATTAACCATAATTATATATCCTGGGTTGATTATAGCAAAGTATTCTACACGTTTTGTAGATTAAATCTGCCTTTTAGTTTTAGCAGTAACAATCTTTGAGAAAACAGCCTTTATTTATGACGATCGCCGTAAGGTCATTGCCCAGAATAAAAGAGCACAAGCACTAACAGATGCACCTAATATACAAACTCCGTTCCATCCGTAGCTTGCATAAATGTTTGTGGAAAGAATTGCACCTGTAGCACTGCCGATAGAATAAAAAATCATATAACTAGCAGTGAGCCGACTTCGCGCTTCAGGACGCACTGTGAAAAGTATACTTTGATTGGTGACATGTACAGCTTGCACAGCTAAATCTAAAAGGATAACACCGATAACTAGTAGGAATAGAGAATGGTTCATTAATTTAATTAGGAGCCATGAAAGTAATAATAAGGATAAGGCTATGCCAGTAGTTCTCTCTCCGAATCCGCGATCAGCAAGTTGTCCGGCTTTAGTGGCAGCTAATGCACCAGCAACTCCAGCAAGACCAAATGCTCCGATAGCTGTATGTGATAGATTATATGGTGCAACACTTAGAGGTAAAACTAATGAAGTCCATAAAATACTGAATGAAGTAAAAATAAGCAATGCTAATATTCCGCGAATACGTAAGATCCTTTCTTCTACAAATAATAAGAGAACAGAACGTAATAATTTACGATAGGTCATAGCTGTTTTTTTATGTTCAAGACTAGGTAAATTACGATATAACAAACCAATTACGAAGAGCATAAGTACAGCAGAGGTAAGATAAACGGAACGCCATCCCGCTAGATCTGTTAATGTTCCGGCAAATGTACGTGCAAGTAGAATTCCTATTACGACACCACTCGTGACGAAACCTACTATTCGCCCACGGTCTTCTGGGTTAGCTAAAATGGATGCGTATGCGACGAGTGTCTGCGTAACAGTCGCAAGAATTCCGACTAAGGCCATACCTATAAAAAGTACGGTACTTGAAGGAGCGACTCCGACCACAATTAAAGCGAAAACGGATAAAAGCATTTGAACAATAATAAGTCTTTTTTGGTTTAACAAATCACCAAGCGGAACTAATAAAAGTAATCCGAGTGCATAACAAACTTGAGTAATCGTAATAACGACACCAATAGTTGAATGGTTGATCTTAAACTCATTTGATAAAGAATCAAGTAGAGGGTGAGCGAAGTATATATTCGCCACAGCCATCCCGCAAGCTATTGAAAATAATAGAGTTATATAGCGGGGCATGATTGTATTGATAGGTGATTGGAACTGATCATTATTCTGTGTAAGAGCAGTTGTCATTTTTTCTTTAGCATCCATAATATCATCTCCTTTTGTTTTTAAAATAATGTACCGAACGGTATTTTATTTCGTAAGTCAAATATAATCAGGGATAAGTTGCTATGTCAAGTGAATTGTAAATTAAATTCAGTTTCTTTTGACATATCATTTATAATTTAATACGATATATAATATACTGATTAGTACATAAAAACGTGATTTATAATTTAGAAAACAGGTGAAAAAAGAGGAGGGATTAAATGGCTCGACTACGTGAATTTGATAAAGAAAAAGCTTTGGATGCTGCTATGCAACTTTTTTGGGAGAAAGGATACGCTGCTACTTCATTAAGTGATCTAACTGCTAAAATGGAAATACAAAGACCGAGTTTATATGCGGCATTTGGTGATAAAGAAGGGCTATTTGAAGCTGCATTACGGAGATACACGAATTTACACGCAGCTAGCATTCGAACAAAACTTCAAAAAGAAAGATCTGTCAAAGAGGCTATTCGTACATTTTTTGAAAATATGGTGGAAGAGGAATATAAAAAAGAATCAAATAAAGGCTGTTTTTGTATTAACACAATGGTTGAGATTGCCCCTCATAATGAAAAATTTGAAGTGCTGACTAGAGAACATCAAATGTATCTTTCAGTTATATTTCAAGAATTAATCGCCAAAGGTATTCAGTCTGGAGAACTGCAAAGTGATGTGAATGCTAAAGCATTGGCACAAACGCTAGTCACTTCATTAATTGGATTAACGGTGTTAATGAAATCTCGCCCAAAACGTTCAGTTGTAGATAATTCGGTATGTATCATATTATCGTTACTAAAATAAATGTAACAGAATTGTATTTCAATCAACTATGTCGATTATAGACACTTTTATTTATAAGCTTTTAACTTTAAGCACTGAATTGTCTACGAAGGCAACAAGTGCTTTTTATTTTCGTTTAAATATGAGCAGGTGAATCATAATGGTTGTCTGCAATATATGAAGATTGTTGGAGACATTTGTAATTAGGCATCGGATAAGAGAGGAATGAAAACACTATATAAGCCCCTTCAAAGCCCCTTATAAGCACCTACCAAGTAATAAATCACTAAGAAAAAACAAAACAAAAACAACTACAAGAACAAAACAAGCGCGAAAAAATAAAACCGGCGTAGTAGTAGTTAAAAAAATTTGGAATTCAAATGCAAAAATAAAGCCCTCATTCCTATATGTATATTGAAGGATTGAAATTTGCCTTTTTATGAATAAAAGGAGGTGGGAAACATATGGCGGTGTACCGTAATGTGCAGGTGAACTTTTGGCAAGATGAATTCATATTAGATTTAACGCCAGAAGAGCGTTATTTTTACATATATTTGTTAACTGGTACGAAAACGAAGCAATGTGGTATTTACATATTACCGAAGCGTTTGGCAGAGCTTGAAACTGGTTACAGTATGGAGACTGTTGAGAAGTTATTGAACCGGTTTGTGGAATACGGGAAGATTTTATATGATGCGGAAACGAAAGAGTTATTCATTATAAATTGGTTACACTATAATCCTATTTTTAATACGAACATAGAGAAATGTGTATTACGTGAGCTGAAAATGGTGAAAAGTAAAGAGTTCCTACATAAGTTTTTACGTAAATGTCTTGAAGAAGAATGCAAGATTCCATTATTACTTCAGTATTTTGGTATGCCAGAGGAAGAGGTTAGTAGTAATTCACAACAAGCAATTATTCAAGAGAAGGAAGAGGTAGAAAGAGTAGAGGATGCCACTCCGCATAGTGAAGTTTATAAATTTTACGAACAAAACATTAGTAGTCTATCTCCATATATCGCGAAGGAATTAAAGGAATGGATGCAAAGAGTTTCAGGAGATAAAGTACTAGAGGCACTTAAAATTGCGTTTGAAAATAATAAGGGGACACTTGCTTATGTGAAGGGGATTTTGAGGAATTGGTGTAAGAAAGGACGAGTAAGCTTTAATAAAGGAAAGGAAATAGTGCGTAAGAGAGAAGTATTCAGTTTGTATGATCCATAGCATGAGCAAGTAATGATTTCTTCTTTTCTAAAAGGTTCTTTCACAATAGAAGCGAATAGATTGAGAGAGGAGGGATTGTATGGAAGTCGTCATAAAAAAGAAACGAAATAGGGGAAAAAGAATTTTTATTTGGTCTAGTAGTATCGTTCTTTTTTTGTTTATTTGCGCTATGATTTTTTTGAACATATATACGCTGAGATCTATGCCAAAGATAGATGGAACGATAAAGCTAGAGGATATACAACATGCTGTTACGGTGAAGCGGGATGGTAAAGGTGTACCGCATATTAAAGCAGAAAATGCGCATGATTTATATTTCTCGCAAGGGTATGTACAAGCGCAAGATCGTTTGTTCCAAATGGATTTAAGTAGAAGGCAAGCTTCTGGAATGTTAAGTGAAGTTGTTGGAGAAGCAGCTGTTGATCGAGATAAGTTGTTTCGAACGCTCGGTTTACGGCGAGCAGCAAAAGCGTCTGTTAGTCAATATGACGGAGAAGCGAAATATGCCCTGCAGTCATTTGCTGATGGAGTGAACGCTTTTATACGTGAGGCAAAAGAGGAAAAGAGATTGCCGGTTGAGTTTACTTTATTAGGCTATGAGCCTGCTGAATGGTCAATCGTGGATTCTTTGACGATTGGAAAGTATATGGCGTTTGATTTAGGAGGACATTGGCACGGGCAGGCGTTTCGATATTGGGCGCTGAAAAATCTTTCGAAAGAGCAAGCAAATGAGCTATTTCCTACATATCCGAAAGATGCACCTAGATTGCTAGCTGAACTGAAAAATACAAATGTGGATGTAGCACAAAGTTTTGCAAAAACGGTCATTCCACCAGAGTTTAATGGTAGTAATAACTGGGTGATAAGCGGTGAGAAGAGTGCGTCTGGTAAGCCGATTTTAGCGGATGATCCTCATTTATCTCTTGCGACACCTTCCATATGGTATCAATCGAAACTTGAAATGAAAGACTTACATGTGAGTGGCGTTATTTTCGCGGGAGTGCCAGGTGTTATATTAGGCCACAATGACAAAATAGCATGGGGCGTTACGAATACAGGTCCTGATGTGCAAGATTTATATATTGAAAAGAGAAATCCTACTAATGAAAATGAATTTCTGTATAACGATAAATGGGAAAAAGCTACAGTTGTTGATGAATCTATTAAAGTAAAAGGCGGGAAAACAATTCCGTATAACGTGACGGTTACGAGGCATGGTCCAGTCATTTCAGAGTTTGCAGATAAAGGGAAAGAGAAAACGAAAACAGTATTCGCTTTGAAATGGACTGCTTTAGAGCCATCAGCTGAATTAAAGGCTGTATTAAATATGAATAAAGCGAAAGACTGGAATGAGTTTGAAACTGCTCTTCAAGATTTTCATACACCAACTCAAAACTTTGTGTTTGCATCAAATGACGGAACCATTGCTTACAAAGCGAATGGAAATATACCAATACGTAAAAAAGGCGATGGTAGTTTGCCAGTTCCGGGGTGGACAGACGAATATGAATGGGAAGGGTATATTCCGTTTGATCAGCTACCGAAAGTAATAAATCCAAAACAAGGGTTTATTTCAACTGCAAATAATAAAATTGTTGATGATAATTATCCGTACCATATTAGTAATACGTGGGCGCAACCGTACAGGCAAATGCGTATTCAAGAGTTCTTGCAAGAGAAGGAAAAGTATACGGTGAAAGATTTAGAAGAGTTACAGATGGATCAAAAAAATTTATATGGGAAAGAATTTGCTCCTATATTTTTAAAAGAGTTAAATAAAGCATCTTTAAATGAAGTAGAGAAAGAAGGCGTAAAACAATTAACAAAGTGGAATTTTTACGATAGTAAAGATGAAGCGGCACCATTAATATTCCATTTGTTAATGAAAGAGATTTCGAATACTTTATTTTCAAAAGAAATACCGAAAGATGTGATGGAGTTATTTGAAGGGAAGTCACAAGTTGTTGATGAATTGATTCGAAAAGAAGTAGCAGGAGAAAATAGCGCTTGGTTTACGAAGTACGGAGGGTTCACGAAAGTTGTGCATACATCGTACGAGAATGTAATGAAAAAATTACAGAAGGAATATGGGCCCGATGTTGCGGAGTGGAAGTGGGGCGATTACCATCAACTTGCTTTTACACATCCAATTTCGAGATCATCTAGTATGTTAGCATTACTTGCATTTAATCGTGAGAAACCAGTTCCAATTGGCGGAAGCCAAGTTACCGTTCAAGCTGCGAGTTATGGAGATAACGGTATTGTAAATCACGGAGCTTCTTGGCGATTCGTGATTGATACTAAAGATATGTCAAACGGTTATCATATCGTAGGGCCAGGACAATCAGGAAACTTTAGAAGCGATTGGTATCATGATCAAATAGATGATTGGGTAAATGGTGAGTATCATACGACTACACTGAATACGGATGGAATAGAGGGGAAAGTGTTAAATTTACAGCCGCGATAATGTTAGAAGAGACTCTTACTTTAAGTAGGGGTCTCTTTTTTTATTTACCTTACTATTTTTAGGGGGATTATATGGATACCACTTTTATTAATGGAAATGTATTTAATTTTTTCTGGAATATATGTGAAATATTGTATAAAATAATCAAGAAAGCCAAAAATTATGGGGGAAAGTTATGAAAAAAAATAAGAGTTTAATAAGTTTTTTAGGAGTGTGTATCATGTTGTTTTCTTTTTGTTTCCAGGGAAATATACAGGCGGATGTAAATACTGTTCAATCTGGAAAAATAAAATCAGGAAACGTAACGGTATGGGAAGTAGGCAATGTAGCGAAAGTGTTAGCAGATGTAGAGCGCTTGAATTTAAATACGGTGAATGTACCTATTCAAGTAGATATTCCGGATGTGAATTCGGCTAATATGGTAATTAATCAGGCGCAAAAGAAACAAGCTATTATTTTAATTCAAGAATTATTAAAGCGTAATATACAAGTTATTTTGGAGCCGTTTCCGTTTATTCAGCAAGGAAATATTGGAGAAACAGAGTGGAACCCTAGTAATATTAACGATTTCTTCTGGAATTGGAAAACGGTTGTTTTACAAGATATTTTTAATTCCATTACAAGTAAGTACAATATTTATGGGCTGAAAATCGCTTCTAATTTCGTGAATATGGAATATGCAGAAGGATATTGGAATGATACGATTAATTTTGTTCGCCAGCAGTATAAAGGAAATGTTTTGTATCAAATGAATTGGTGGTTAACTGCAAGTTGGGATCCTTCTTTTGAGGCGAAATTTAAAGAGAAAATAAATCGCCCGTATTTAAAAAAGGTGGACATCGTAAGTATTGATAGTTGGTTTGAAGTTTCAGGAAAAAGAAATCCATCATACGAAGAAGTAAAACAAAGCTTATTTGCGACGACAGTATACAATCGGGGCCAAAATGTTGTTCAGCAACTTGAGACATTACATAAAACAACTGGAAAGCCAGTTTATTTTGGTGGATTTAATGTGCCAGCACGTGAACTTGGACTACAAAGCCCGTGGAACCCAGATATTACGAATGTGTTTTCAAAAGATGTACAACTTAACGGGTGGCGTGCTTACCGAGATGTATTAGAAGCGAAGCCATATTTTAAAGGTTTTTCAATTTGGTTTATCGGATCTAATGATAGTAATCATTCATATCAAATACATAGTAAAGAAGCAGAGACAGTTATTAATGGCTGGTATCGAAAATAAATTTTATAAAATAGGTAAGTTTTAGAATCCATTACATATATTTTAGTGAAAGGCCTTTCACCATCTTATCACCTAGGGGGCAATCATAATGAAATTTTTGTCATACCTTACAGTAATTTTGGTGATTCTTGGCGGTTTGAATTGGTTGTTTGTGGCGTTAGATTATAATGTAGTTGAGAAATGGTTTGGTTCTATGCCGGCGCTTGTGGATACTATTTATTGGCTCTTTGGTCTTTCAGCTATTTATCAAATTTTCGATCGGTTCTTTACGAGTAAGTAGCTATTATACTTAATTACTAGAGTGTTAAGTACGATTATGTACTTAACACTTTTTTGTGTGTTTATAAAAAGCAGGGTGCACATGCAAGCGATTCCATTGCGTCTTGCACCGTAATAACGGAAAACAAATTGACCGTGTATTGTATATAGGTTATAATTCAGAAAGTTTAAAAAATAATAAAAATGAGAAATAGGGAGGTTATCTGGGTGATGGAGAGAGTGTATAATTTTTCAGCAGGACCATCTATACTCCCTTTGCCAGTTTTAGAGAAAGTGCAAAAGGAGCTTGTAAATTATAACGGGACAGGCATGTCTGTTATGGAAATGAGCCATAGATCTTCTTATTTCCAAAGTATTATTGATGAAGCAAGTAGCTTACTTCGTGAATTAATGAACATTCCTGATGAGTATGAAGTTTTATTTTTACAGGGCGGTGCGTCATTACAATTTTCTATGATACCGTTAAATTTAATGAGTACGTATAAAAAAGCTGGGTACGTACTGACAGGTTCATGGTCTAAAAAGGCGCTGCAAGAAGCCGGAAAAGTAGGAGAAGTAAAAGTGATTGCTTCTTCTGAAAAAGAGAAGTTTACTACGATTCCTAAAATGGATGATTTACCAAATGATGAAGAACTAGATTATGTACATATTACAACGAACAATACAATTGAGGGGACAAAATATGTGGATATTCCACATTTAGAAAGAGTGCCGCTCGTTGCGGATATGTCCTCAAATATTTTATCAGAACAATATGATGTTACGAAGTTTGGTCTCATATATGCGGGTGCGCAAAAGAATTTAGGGCCAGCGGGTTTAACGATTGTAATTATAAAAAGAGATTTAATTGGCAGTGCAAATAGTGCTTGTCCTACGATGTTAAACTATGAAACTTACAGTAAAAATAACTCCCTATATAATACACCGCCATCCTTTAGTATTTATGTAGCAAAACTTGTACTAGAGTGGTTGAAAGAACAAGGCGGGGTATCTGCGATTGAAGAACAAAATAGAATGAAATCTTCACTTCTTTACAATTTTTTAGATGAATCTAAATTGTTTACTTCACCAGTTGATCCCACGTATCGGTCACTTATGAATATTCCGTTTACAACACCGTCAGAAGAGCTTAACAATCAGTTTTTACAAAAATCGAAAGAACGCGGCCTTGTTACGCTAAAGGGACATCGTTCAGTCGGCGGTATGCGCGCTAGTGTTTACAATGCGATGCCAACCCAAGGTGTACAAGAATTAGTAGACTATATGAAGGAATTTGAGCTTGAAAATAGATAGGGAGATGGGGATATGTTTCGTGTTCAGACGTTAAATCAAATTGCCGAAAAGGGTTTGCAAATTTTTGATGGGAATCGCTATGAAATTGGAGACAAAGTAGGTCATCCAGATGGTATTTTACTTCGCAGCTATTCTTTACATCAAGAAGAGTTTTCAGAAGATTTAAAGGCGATTGCAAGAGCTGGTGCCGGTGTAAATAATATTCCTGTTGAGCGTTGTACGGAAAAAGGGATTGTAGTATTTAATACGCCAGGGGCTAATGCGAATGCAGTGAAGGAACTTATTATCGCAAGCCTTATTATGTCTTCCCGTAATATTATAAATGGAGTGAGCTGGACGAAAGAGTTGGATGGAGAAGAAGTACCACAGCTTGTTGAAGCTGGGAAGAAGCAATTCGTTGGGTCAGAAATTGCAGGGAAACGTTTAGGTGTTATCGGTCTTGGCGCAATTGGTGCTTTAGTTGCGAACGATGCGTTATCTTTAGGGATGGACGTTGTCGGATACGACCCATATATATCTGTTGAAACAGCATGGCGTCTTTCTACGCAAGTACAAAGAGCGTTTAGCCTAGATGAAATCTTTGCAACGTGTGATTATATTACACTTCATATTCCTCTTACGAACCAAACGAAGGGGATTATTGGTGAACACGCTATAGAGACGATGAAAAAAGGAATGCGTCTATTCAATTTCTCAAGAGGAGAGCTTGTAGATGAAACAGCTCTTCAAAAAGCGTTAGAAGAAGATATTATTACACATTACGTAACGGATTTCCCGAATGAAAATGTGATAAAGATGAAAAATGTAACAGCAACGCCTCACCTCGGTGCATCTACGTCTGAGTCTGAAGAAAATTGTGCAGTAATGGCTGCACGTCAATTACGTGAATATTTAGAGACAGGTAATATTCGTAATTCAGTAAACTATCCAAACGTAGAACTTCCGTACATTGGAAAAAAACGAATTACAATTATGCATCAAAACGTTCCGAACATGGTAGGACAAATTACAGGATGCTTAGCAGAACATCATATTAATATTGCGGATATGATTAATCGTAGTAAACATTCTTGGGCGTACACAATGATTGATATTGATAACGGAATTGATGATATAATGAAAGAGAATATTGTGGAAAATATAAGCAAAATCACAGGTGTTGTAGCTGTTCGAATGATTGTGTAAAGGAGAGAGAAACTTGGCAAAAATCCGACCGTTTCATGCTATTCGTCCAGTAGAAGGTAAAGCAGCACAAGTAGCAGCTTTACCGTATGACGTATTAAATAGTGAAGAGGCAAGAGAAGTTGTAAAAGGGAATCCATATTCTTTCTTACACGTTGATAAAGCAGAAATTGATTTAGACCCGGCACTTTCACCGTACGATGATCGCGTATATGAAAAAGCGGGTGAAAATTTAAAGCAATTTATACAAGAAGAAGTGTTCGTTCAAGATGAGGAGCCAGCGCTTTACATTTATGAACTGACGATGCAAGGAAGAACGCAGTCAGGCCTTGTCGTTTGTACATCGATTGACGAGTATGAAGATGATACAATTAAAAAACATGAAAGAACGCGTCATGAAAAAGAACTTGATCGTATTCGCCACGTAGATGTGTGTGACGCAAATACGGGGCCAATTTTTTTAACGTATCGTACAAAAGAAGAAGTGAAACGTTTCATTGCAAGCTGGAAAGAAGAACATGCGCCAATCTTTACATTTACAGCAGAAGATGGCGTTAGGCATGTTGCGTGGAAAATTGCAGATGAAGAAGTAATTGCCACTTTAGTAAATGCATTTGAAGATATTCCTAACTTGTACATTGCAGATGGACATCACCGCTCTGCATCAGCTGCAAAAGTAGGGCTAATGCGAAGAGAGCAATATCCGAATTACACAGGAGAAGAGGAATTCAATTTCTTCCTATCTGTTTTATTCCCTCATGATGAATTATCAATTTGGGACTATAACCGGGTTGTGAAAGATTTAAATGGTTTATCAGTCGAGCAGTTTTTAAAGCAAATTACGCAGTACTTTTATGTAGAAGAAGCAAATGGTTCTCCGTATAAACCAAATGAACCAAAATCATTTGGCATGTATGTAAACGAAAAGTGGTATAAGCTCACTGTGAAAGAGGAAACGTTTGATGCGAATGATCTCGTTAAAGGTTTAGATGTATCTATTCTGCAAGATCATTTATTAAGCCAAGTACTTGAAATACATGATCCACGATCTGATTCACGCATTGATTTTGTCGGAGGAATCCGCGGATTAGAAGAATTAGAACGCCTTGTAAATAGCGGTGAATATAAAGCAGCGTTTTCATTATATCCGACATCAATGGAAGCTTTATTATCAATCGCAGACGCAGGGGAAGTTATGCCGCCAAAATCAACGTGGTTTGAACCGAAACTGCGCAGTGGGTTGTTTGTTCATTCGTTAAAATAAATATAGACTTCTTTAGATTGAAAAACCGAAATGATTATAGTTTCGGTTTTTCTTATGTTAAAAGTGTTTTTGAGGAGGGGTATCGATGAAATTGCAAGTAGGCGAAAAAATCACCTTTGAACGAACGTTTACAAAAGAAGATGTTGTTTTATTTACAGAAGTATCTAAAGATGAAGGTGTTCATCATGTTACACCAGATGAGCAGGGGAGATTTGTTGTACAAGGGCTGTTAACATCAACGCTGCCTACAAAAATTGGCGGTGACTATAACGTACTAGCTCGCAAGATGGATTTTGAATTTTTACGTCCTGTTTTTAGCGGTGATACAATTCGTTGTGACGTAACTATTGAACAATTTGAACCCGATGAAAAACATCGCACAAAAATTATTGCGATGTTTATATGTAGAAATCAACTTGAAAAAGAAGTTATGAAGGGGAGTTTTTCGGGGATTATTCTTTAGTAAGTAGGAAAAGTAATGAATAGGTGGGGGCTATGTCTCTCGGGCTTAGATTTTTAATTCCCCCCATAATTAAAATTTTACACATTGCTGAATACTGATAATAAGACGTTATGTAATATACTCTGTTCTTTTCTTAACTAATAGAAGAATAGTTGAATAAGCTTGTCAACAAAAAGGACATTCCTAGTATTACAAGAAATGTCCTTTCCACTATATTATAGGGTATTTTGCTAAAATTCAAACTCTAAAATCAGTTTACTAGTTTGACCTGTAAACTGATAATTATAGGACCCTCTCAGATTTTCTAAGTTACCGGTAGCTTTAATAATTGTTCCTGGGGAATCTAGATTTCCTTTATCAAATATTCCTTGCTCTACAGCTGTAAATGTCCCTTGTTGCCCCTTATAAATTCCTTCAAAGTGTAAAAATCCAGAAATTTTAGCAGTAGCCAAGTGACCATCAGTTATATTTGAGTCTAAATAATATAATAAGTACTCAACAAAAGCTTTTCCTTTTAATTCACCATCAATATCATATTCAACATGGGCAATATTAATAGGAAAATCTTTTCTAGTATCATCAATTAGTTTTTCATCCCATTTACTTACTGTAAATGTTACTTCCATACACGTAATCCCCCTTTATCATTAGATAAGTAATCTCCATATCATTTAAAAAGTACCGATTCACAGTCATATCTCATAAGAGTGTTTTTATTTATTTGAGTCCTGCCATATCGCTATCAAGCTAATAAAATACTCCCTAAAATGAAAAATACGCTATTCTTTCTGTAGGATCAGGAAAACATAATTATAAAACTTATGGCCCTAATTATTTGAATTTTCACTCCACTCCACTTTCCAAAATAGAGAAAAATACATTTTCACAATTAATTTCTGCCATCGCACCGTAAGGCAAAATAAACTTCGGTTCGGTATGGCCAAAATTTAAATTATAAAGAATCGGCAAATCTTCTAAGTTATGTTCTTTCATAACTTTCAGTATTTCGTGTTTATATTCTTCATAATACTTTTCGTCTTTCGGTTTACCAAAAATGATGCCTTTTGCTTTTTGAAGAATGCCTTGCGCTGCGTAATTTCGTAACCAATACTTTATATAGCTTGGTTCTGGATGGTCTTCAGAAGTTTCAAAGAAAATGATGGTATTCTCCCAATGTTTTTTCTCAGGCCAAAGTTCCGTTCCTTTTGCAAATTCCAATACTTCTATACAGCCACCAATTAAACGCCCTTGTACAGTAGTAGAGCCTTGAAGTAGCTCATATCCATTGTTTTGCTGCATCGTACGCCGTTGATCCTTATTCGCCTCTATCCATTCTAAACGCTCACTCGTCCATTCATGAGCTGGTTGAATCTCGCCAATATTCTCATTTGAAAAGAGAGTTCGATTCACCATTTCAATTGTATATGGATCCATCTCCACATTTTCGGCAAAATCAGTTAAGATTGCTGGACCGTAAAAAGAGGGAATTCCTGCTTTATGACAAAACAAATGTGAAACGGTATCGTCAGAGTAGCCCATAAAGATTTTCGGATTTTCGCGTATAATATTAAAATCTATATAAGGAAGTAAACGGATGCTATCTTCACCGCCAATATTCGTAATAATTCCTTTAATACGAGTATCTTTAAATGCTGTCATTAAATCTTCCGCACGAGCTTGTGGGTTGTTGTAAAGGTATTCGCTACCTTTTAAACTATTTGGCATTGGGACAACCTTAAGACCGAAGACGTCTTCTAATCTTTTTACTCCTTGCTCATATCGCCATCTTAGCTTAGAATCACCAGCACCTCCCCATGAAGAACTTACTGTCGCCACAATATCTCCTGGCTGTAATCTTTTTGGTTTCATTAACATATTAATTCCGCTCCTACATAATGTAATTAACTACGACTATACAAACCGTAGCATTGAAAAAATATGATGCATCACATTAATTTCTTCGTTATCAATCCGTTTACCTGCTGGTATTCAAGAATTTAGCACTCGTGTTGAATATAGGAATAATCGATTTATATTTAAAAATTACAGTATGCAACATTGCATAAGAAAGATGGTTGCTATTTTTTATAACCTGTAACTATAATAGTTACAGGTTGGTCGTATCCAATCAAAAAATATAATCATCATGAATGGAGAGGTTACATATGGGTATGAAAAAAATAATTTTAGCAGGTGCTTTAGGGATCGCAGCATTATCAGGAACGAATTTACCAGGATTAGAACTGTCAAAAGCGAGTGCTGCTTCTATTGAATCGAATCTCTCGACGTTAGAAGGGCGAGTAGTAGAAGTAGATAACGGTGTAATTGTCGTAAAATCTAAGCAATATGAGGAACCTGTTAGTGTGTATATAGATTCCCTTTCAAATGTGAAAGTAGGGGATGAGGTTAAAGCTACTGGATCTATGATGCGTAATTTTACTGAATATATGATTGCAAATACAGTTGAAAATACGTCAAATAAATTAGGTATGCACATGAAAGAAGATGGTTCTCCTGATTATGTAATTGGGGAAGTATCAAAAGTAGGAACGATGGAAGATGAAGGAGATAGTTCTACTAAATATGTTGTAGTGCAGTATCCATCAGTAAATGGGAAGAAAGCTATTATTGAAGTGTACTTAACTAAAGGACAAGTATTTAATACGGGTGAGAAAGTAAAAATTGATATGAAGTATGTAGGCTGGGGCGGAATTTCTATTAACTACAACACAACGGATCATATTGAAAAGGTTTATGAGGTAAAGAGCAACGTTGAAAATAATGATGATGTTTGGATTTGGTCTTAATTAGACGCTTGTAAATAACAAATGTATCATGCAGTACCCATCGAATCATCATATGTATGATAATTCGATGGGTACTTTTTTGTTTTATGTTTTTTTGAGAATAAGGGATTTTCGATTAGAATATGATGTTTAAATCGGAGCGAGTTTAAAAAATACAATAATGAAAGAGGTGTTTAAGGATGGAGCGAGATGAGGTTTATTTACGAGCTAAAAAGAGGATGGAGAATTTAAAAGCTTTTTACATTCATTTAACGGTCTATATACTAGTGAACTTAATGCTTTTTTTTATAAATATAAGCTCTGATTCAAGCAAATTATGGTTTTTATATCCACTTGGAGGTTGGGGAATCGGTATCGTTATACACGGTTTGACAACTTTTCCATTTGGGATATTCGGAAAAGAGTGGGAAGAACGAAAGATTAAAGAATATATGGAGAAAGATAAGTAAATTTATTTCTGTAATGTATGAATATGAAAATTTATATAAATCTCTGTGCTCACACGCTTGAGGCGAAGTCTATTCTATAGCTTCGCCTATTTGTTTTTTATTCGAAGTTTGTGCGAGTAAGTGTTCATATTCACTTTTTAGCGTGAATTGCATGTGAAATCAAAACTTTATTTGTAGCACATAATAAATACAGTTGTTTTACTTTTTTAATTACTTGTGGATGTAGGATGAAGTTGATTTATTACCCTATATTAAAATAAAAATAAACCACTGTTCGATTTGAATATTCCACGATATAATGGTGAGAGTTTATGACAGAATAAATATTTACATAAGAAGTGAGGTACTGTATGAAAAAAAGAACGACAGACATTATTTTTATTATTATTGGTGCATTTCTTTTTGCGTTAGGTGTGAATTTGTTTGTTATTCCGAACGAGTTTGGTGAGGGCGGGGTAACAGGTATCACGATTATTACGTACTATTTATTTGAGTGGTCACCAGGCTTAGTCAACTTAATTTTAAATGCAATATTGTTAATAGCCGGTTATAAATTTTTAAACAAGATCACAACAATTTATACGATTATTGCTGTAGTTACGAATTCGCTATTCCTTCATTTGACAGAAGGTTGGACGATTACTTCGGATGAAATGCTTGTAAATGCCATTTTCGGAGGAATATTTATTGGGTGCGGGATTGGTCTTATTATTCGTGTTGGCGGAACAACAGCAGGTACTACCATCTTAGCAAGGATGACGCATAAATATTTAGGATGGAGCATTAGCTATGGTTTACTGTTCTTCGATTTAATTGTTGCGTTTTCATCTTATTTCATCATTGGTGCAGAAAAACTGATGATAACAATTATTATGCTATATGTAGCAACGAAAGTGATGGAGTTTGTAATTGAAGGTTTAAATCCGAAGAAAGCCATTACGATTATTTCTGATAACCCGAATGAAATTGCCGGGAAGGTAACTACCTTAATGGGCAGAGGGGTTACCGTGTATTCAGGTCATGGCTATTACACGAAAACGCCGAAGGAAATTCTTTATATTGTTATTAATAAGCAAGAAGTAGTGAAGCTAAAACGGATTGTTCAAACTACGGATCCGGCTGCGTTCATCGCTATACACGATGTTCGTGATGTGTTCGGAGAAGGATTTGTTGATATTTCTAAAGCTTAGTAAGAGTAGAAATTGTTTTTATTAAAATAATCTTAATACTAAAACGAAAGAATCTATTTTGAATAATTTTTTTCAAAATAGATTCTTTTTATTTATCTTAAAATGTTGGCTTGTAGCGTATTATGTATCAACTCTTATTCAAAAAAACTAATAGCAGTTTGTTTTTCTTTTTCTTGCAAAAAGTACAATTGTTTCTTAATGTAAGAATGTAGAAGGATGAACAAGAGAGGGTTTAATGAAGATGATACATATTTTATTAGCTGATGATGATAAACATATTAGAGAGTTATTGCATTACCATTTACAAAAAGAGGGCTTTAAAGTTTTTGAAGCGGAAGATGGAAAGGTAGCGCAAGGCGTTTTAGAGAAAGAAAATATTCATCTTGCGATAGTAGACATTATGATGCCGTTTGTTGATGGCTATACGTTATGCGAAGAAATCCGGAAGTATCATGATATACCTGTTATTTTATTAACTGCAAAAGATCAGCTAGTCGATAAAGAAAAAGGATTCATTTCTGGTACGGACGATTATATTGTAAAACCATTTGAACCAGCTGAAGTAATTTTCCGTATGAAAGCTTTATTGCGCCGTTATCAAATGCTTAGCGCTGATATTATTACATTACACGGGACGATAATTGACCGAAAAGGGTTTGAAGTGAAGTGTAACGGTCAGACGATTTTGCTTCCATTAAAGGAATTTGAATTATTATCACAACTTGCTAGTTATCCTGGTAGAACATTTTCGAGAGAAGAATTAATTGAATTAGTGTGGGGAATGGATTTTGAAGGAGATGAACGAACAGTTGACGTTCATGTGAAGCGACTGAGAGATCGTTTTTCAAAACGAACAGATGATTTTCAAATTACGACAGTACGCGGACTCGGTTATAAGTTGGAGTTGAAATAAAATGAAATCACTATATTCTAGATTTGTTTTTATGACAGTCGGTATTATGCTTCTTAGTAGTATTATCGGTTTTTTATTAACGAACGTATATTATCAAGTGAAGTTAAAACCGTACAATAGTGAAAAGATTTTAATGTATGCTAAAGAAGTGAAATCATTATATGAAAAGCAAAGTGAAGAGAATAAAGAGGCATACTTACAGTCTATTGCGAAGTTAGGGTATGAAATTTATATTGTAGATGACGAAAATCATGGAAAGCGTATTGGGAATGCGTTTCGTAAGATAACAATTAGTGATGATACCGTTCATAAAGTATTGCAAGGTGAGACGTTTAATGGCGTTTCCACATATCCAACGCGCCTCTTTATTACAGGATTTTTCGATAATGAATTAATTAATAGTGTCGGTGTACCGCTAAAACACGATGATAAACAGTACGCTTTATTCATTCGCCCTGACATTCAGCAACAGTTTGGCGAGATGAGAATTTTCTTAGCGGTATTACTTGGGTTTATCGTTTTATTAAGTATTATTTTTATAGCGATTGCAGCAGGTTATATCGTTCGTCCTATTCGAACATTTACGAAAGCGACTCAAAAGATTGCAAGTGGTGAATATGATATCGAATTAGATGAAAATCGAAAAGATGAAATTGGTACACTAGCGAATAATTTTCAAAAGATGACAAAGAGCATTAAAGAATTAGACCAAATGAGACAAGAGTTCGTTTCTAACGTTTCTCATGAATTCCAATCTCCACTTTCTTCGATACAAGGTTTTTCGAAAACATTACAATCGGAGAATATGAGTGAAGAGGAAAGAAAACGTTACTTGAAAATTATTGAGGGTGAAAGTAAGCGGATGTCTAGTTTATGTAAACAGTTACTTACGCTTGCTTCATTAGATAAAGAAGAGAAGGTTTTACAGATAAAAGAATTCAATCTGCAGAAGCAAATTAAAGACGTCATTTTTATGCTCGAATGGAAATGGCGTGAAAAAGATATAGCTGTTGAATTTGATGTACCGGACATATCTATAGAAGGTGATGAAAACCTACTACATCAAGTATGGAGTAATATTTTTACGAATAGCATTAAGTTTTCAAACGATGGCGGGACGATTGAATTTGTTGTAGAAGAATTAGAATCCGGTATTGTCATTTCTATATCAGATAACGGAATTGGTATGGAACAAGAAGAAATGGATCGTATATTTGATCGTTTTTACAAAGTAGACACAGCAAGGGCAAGAAACGTAGAAGGAAGCGGCTTAGGATTATCTATCGTGCAGAAAATTGTTGAACTGCATCAAGGAAACGTTTCAGTTTATAGCACGAAAGGGGAAGGGACGACTGTTCGGGTTGAGCTTCCTAAATAGATGGAAAGGAAGAGGCTGTTTTTAGAACAGCCTCTTCTTATTTTTGTCAATTGGTCAATATATTATCACTTACGTGTAAAGTGATAAAAAGTTGTTTGAAAAAATGCGAGTCATTCTATTTCACAATTGGGTCAGTTTGTGGAATAAGATTAGCAGGAAGTTTATTTAAAAATGTAGAATCTCTACAGAGTTATAAGGATTTTATTGAAACTTTAACTATTTAGGGAGGCGATTACTTTGAAACGAATTGACTTGTTTTTAAACGGACTAGATTCCACATTCGATAAAGAGAGTTGGTATGCACCGTTTAAACATGCTATAGAAGGACTTACAGCCGAACAGGCTATCTGGAAACCATATGGAGAGGCAACTAAAACCATTTGGGAGAACGTTAATCATCTCATTTATTACAAAGAGAGACTTGCTGCAAACTTGGAAGACCGTGAATGGATACATAATCTCGACGGTGATGAAACCTTTTATCTTACCAATCAATCTAATGATGATAAGGAATGGAAGAAAGTCGTTGAACGTTGTGAAAATGCCCAACGTAATTTAAGACAGGCATTGAGTGCAATTTCCGAAAAAGAGCTTGAGCAAAATTCACTTGAGGGGAAATTACTGGACATTATGCTTCATGATGCTTATCATACAGGTCAAATTATTCAATTAAGGAAAATGCAGGGGTCTTGGCCATCAAATCGATAATTGAACGTTTTAGTTGGTGCTATTGTTATATTTTTAGTGAAGTATTTTTCATTCAAAATTAAATAATTATAATTATAACCCCGTCCCAAATTTAGAACGGGGTTAAATTTGTTCCTGCTATAAAGCCGTACCTTTCCCGCGCTCTACTTTAAACCGAACTTCAAAAGTATCCGCTGTAATTTCATCAGCTTTCGGCAAAGCCCTTAATTTCGGATGAAGTAGCCATACGAGAGAAATAAATAAAATACCGATGCTAGCGAGCGCGAAAATGAGTTGGCTACTAAATACATTTGCGGTGTATCCACCAATTAAAGAACCGAACGGCATAGCAATTTTCCCCATACTTCCTATGACTGTATTGATGCGTCCGATATATTGATTTGGAATTACAATTTGACTAATTGTCGCGAATAATATGTTGGTCGCACCAATTGGAATCCAAGCTAGGCCGAATAAGATAATAGAGAGCCATTGAAACGGTACAATCGTAGAGAGAAACCAAAAGATAGCGCCAGTCGCAAAGCCAATAATAGAGACACGGCCAACGTTACGTTTGCCAACCCATGAACTGAATAATGCACCGATGAGACTACCTGCTGATATAGCAGCTAAGAAGAAGCCATATGATTTCACGCCTCCTAAAGAATCAGCGAAAGAAGGGAGTATTGCCATTGTCATACCAATTGAAAAATTAGCGACTACTGAACCGATTAAGAATACGCCCATTAATGAACGAAAGACGATGGAAAAACCTTCTTTTAAATCAGAGAAATATTGTTTAGTTGAAAGTGATGTATTGGTTTCTGCTTGCTGTGGCATTTTCAATGAAAAGAACAAAAGGGCAGTAATCGCGAATGTAAAAGAGTCGATTACGTATAAAGTGATTGCGCCAAGTAGTGCTACTAATATGCCAGAAAGAGTCGTACAAATTAAGTCAATGCCTTGATAAGCAAATGAAAAGAGAGAGTTTCCTTTTAATAATTGTGTTTTATGCAGTAGAAGTGGTAAAGCTTTCGATTGTGCGGGATAGGCAAATTGTTCGATAAAGGCTACGATGGGCATGATGATGAGTAGTAGTTGGACTGTTAGTAGGTCGAAGTAGTGTGTAATGGGAATGATTAAAATAAGAATGCATTGCAAAATTTGTGTAATGACGAGGGTGTTTTTGATTGACCATCTATCAACGAATGGACCGGTAAGAAATTGAAGTGTAGAAGGTAATAACGTAAGAAAACCAGCCAATCCAGAATAAAAAGGATTACCACTCAGCTTGTATACGAGCCACATCGCGGCTACATAATACAAGCTATCTCCTATGTTTGTAAAAATTCTCCCTAAAAACATTAAGAGGAAATTCCGGTTTTTCAATATGTCCATTTAATCTACTCCTTTATAATAAATTTATTCGGTAAAATAAATTTGACCGTTTATCCCGCATTAACGGGCAGTAAGACTCCCATCTCAAAATTCAGCGGAAGCAAAGAAGTTAGGTGGGGGGATCAACTGCCCGTAAAAGCCCGATTGGTTCAACTAATAATCAGTGGGGGATGAACAAAACCCCCCCACTGATTAAAGTTTCACTTTATGTAAAAAAAATCGTATTATGATTTTTCTTCTTTTTTAACAAAGCGCTGCATTGCTCGCTCGTCGATTTGAAGTGCAGTAGTAGAAATGTAATAAGATTTACTATTTGGATCTTTATCCGCGTCTTTTGTGATTTCGTTTAATTCAGCCATTAATTCATGAAACTTTTTCACCCACACTTGAAATTGTTCTGGCGTAGCATCAAATTCCCAGCAGGATGAAACGTAATTCCAATCAGCTGGGTCTTCGCTTACTTTTCGTAATGTAAAAGCTTCTTCTGGCGCAGCGAGAATATGGCTTTTCGTCATTTCCGTCATTTGTAAAAAGATTTGGCGACTTGATTCGCTTAATATTTCTAAATGAGGTAATAGGTTCGCGGCAGGGGTGAAGCCTTTAGCGACAGATTGATAAAACTTTTGAACGATGCCATTCTTTTCTTCTGTATACACAATTTCTATAAAACCATTCTTTTCTAATTCTTTTAAATGATAATGAATTTTCGCCCTTGGAATGCCGAATTTCTCAGATAGTAGTTGTCCTGTATAAGGACGTTCACATAGACGCATCATCATTTCGACACGTAGTGGATCGCTTATTGCTTTTAGTTGGCTATAAGTAGTTAGTGTTAACATGGGCTTCAAATGATCAACTCCTCAAATTAAATTACTCGGTCAAGATTATTTGACTGAATTGTATCAAGGATTTTAATTGTTTTCAATACTTTCTGAAAATTTAATTTTCATTCTGTAATCTTCCGTTCATATTCCGTTCATATTTCTTTTTTATGATAAGTGCATAGAAAGTAATAGGAAGGAGCGAGCGAAATGTTTTTAGCTCTGCGTGAATTAAAACAATCAAAATTAAGATACGGATTAATCGGACTTATTATGGTGTTATTATCATTTTTAGTCCTTGTCATTTCAGGATTAGCAAATGGATTATCATATGATAATGCTTCATCGATTCAAAATATGGAGGCAAATAAGTTTGTATTAGCAGATGATGCAGAAAATAAATTACTTCGTTCACAAATTAAGAAAGATGATGTAGATAACGTAGTAAATCAAGTAGGCGAGAAAGAGGCCGTTCCGTTTCGTGTGAAAGTTTCAACGTATGAAAAGAAAGATAGTTCGAAAAAAGTGGATGTCGCTATTTTCTCAAGTGAACGTGATTCATTTTTAGAACCGAAAATTGTAGAAGGCGAGAAATTAGGTACAGCAAATAACGAAATGGTTGCTGATGAATCAATTAAAGAAAAAGGAATCGATATTGGGGATACAATTATTGATCCTGTTTCAAAGAAAGAATTTAAAATCGTTGGATTTACGAAAGATCAAATGTTTAGCCATACACCAGTCGTTTATGTAAATGAAGACGTATGGGGCGCTATTTCACAACCAAACCAAAAAGATTATAGTGCAATTGCGCTTAATACAGATAAAGAAATTAAAAATGCACATGTTATCGACAAAAAAGAAGTGCTACAAAGTATTCCAGGATTTAAAGAAGAGCAAGGAACATTAACGATGATCATTGCGTTCTTACTTGTTATCGCTGCGTTACTAATCGGTGTATTCTTCTACGTAATTACACTGCAAAAAACACAGCAATTAGGTGTACTAAAAGCAATCGGTACGAAAAATTCTTATTTAGCAAATAGCTTAGTCGTGCAGGCGTTATTCTTATCAGTCGTTGCGATGGTAATCAGTATTGTTCTTGTACAAGGATTAGAACAAATTTTACCAGCGGGTATGCCGTTCTTATTAACAACACCAATGATTGCACAATATGCAGCAATCTTTATCGTCATTAGTATTTTAGGAACACTTATTTCGTTATACCAAGTATTAAAAGTTGATGCATTAGAAGCAATTGGAGGCGGGATGTAATGACTTCATTATTGAAATTAGACAAAGTAAGTAAAGTGTACGGAGAAGGGAATACGGAAGTAACAGCCCTTCATCCGATGTCGCTTGATGTGAAAGCTGGAGAATTTATCGGAATCGTCGGTCCTTCTGGATCAGGGAAAAGTACATTATTATCAATCGCAGGTGCTTTATTATCACCGTCAAAAGGGGATATTTACATTCGTGAGCAAAATATTACGAAGTTATCAGAAAAGGAAATGACAGACATTCGTTTGAAAAAAATCGGCTTCATTTTCCAGTTCGCAAATCTTGTTCCATATTTAAATGTAAAAGAACAATTGCTTTACATTGCAAAGTTAAAAAAAGACAGCAAACAAGAATCGGAAAAGCGTGCGGATCACTTGCTAGCAGCATTTGGATTATCTGAAAGAAAAACTCATTATCCAAATCAACTATCGGGCGGGGAAAAACAAAGGGTAGCAATCACTCGTGCTTTCATGAACAACCCAGATTTAATATTAGCGGATGAACCAACTGCAAGCTTAGACTCAAAACGCGCACGTGAAGTCGTGGAAATGATGAAACGTGAAGTGAAAGAAAGTCAAAAAGCAGCAATTATGATTACGCATGATGAAAGAATGCTTGATGTATGTGATCGTATATTGACACTTAGAGATGGACAGCTAATATAAAGAAAAAAGGCCAACCGTACATATATGTGCAGTTGGCCTTTGTATGATTATTTTAAAATAGATATAATGGCTTTATTTTGAGAATAACGTTTTAATTTTATTTCGTGTTACTAATAAAAGTCCACCTAAGACAGATAACATTCCTAAAGGCACGTTACTTGATTGCTCACTACCAGCGTTAGGAAGTTCTCTAGCACTGTTTTTCGCTGGAACAGTAGTATTGTTATTGTCTGTTTGCGTTTGTTTCGATTGTGATACTTCATTAATTTTGTTATCTACATTTTGCTTTGTTGTATGTAACTCAGCTAATTTGTCATCAATTTTTTTCTCAGTATGTTTAAAATCGTTTATTTTAATATCTAAGTCTTGTTTTTTCTTTGTTAAATCGTCTGAAACAGTTTGTTTCGCTTGTTTCATTTCGTTTATTTTATTTAGTAAATCTTGTCTAGCTTCTTGTAATTCAGCTAGTTTGTTTTTCACATCTTGTTTAGCTAGTTCTAAGTTAGATGAAAGACTATCTAAATTGCCTTTAATTTTCTTAAGTTCTTCTAATGTGTTACCTGTATTCGGTTTATTTTCTTTAATTTCAGCAAGTTTGTCCTCAGCAGTTTGTTTCGCTTTCTTTAACTCAGCTAATTTGTCATCTACCTGTTTTTTTACTTCCTTAAGCTCATTAACCTTTGCATCGATATTTTCTTTATGCTGCTTAATTTCATTCACTTTTTCATCAACAGTTTGTTTATGTTCTTTAATCTCATTAACCTTTTCATCAACAGTTTGCTTATGCTCTTTAATTTCAGCAACTTTTTCATCTACTTGCTTTTTATGCTCTTTAATTTCAGCGATTTTATCTTCGGCAATTTGTTTGTCTTGCTGAAGTTTTGCATCTAACTCTTGTTTATGTTGTTTAATCTCGCCAATTTTTTCATCAGCAACTTGTTTACGTTCATGTAGTTCATTTACCTTTGTATCAACATTTTCCTTAA
This sequence comes from Bacillus sp. 41-22, assembly GCF_025809295.1. Classification (NCBI taxonomy): domain Bacteria; kingdom Bacillati; phylum Bacillota; class Bacilli; order Caryophanales; family Bacillaceae; genus Bacillus; species Bacillus sp. 41-22. Next base: position 3,047,380 of record NZ_CP084035.1, on the reverse strand, counting down.
CTTGGTTAAGTTCATTTAATGTTTGATCCACATTTTCTTTGTGCTGCTGTAATTTCGCATCTAACTCTTGTCTATGTTGCTTAATTTCAGCTAAGCGATCTCCCGTACTTTGCTGGGGAGTAGCTTCATTTACTTCTGCATGAGTAGGGGTAGATCCCGCAATCATTGCTAAAGCTAGTGTAGAAGCAGCGATTGTTTGTTTTGTTTTCATATTTTTGTACCTCTTTCCTATGAGTGAACTCTATTGTGTAAAATTGAGCATATAGAAGTAGATTATTTTATCATTATATACCATGTTCGGCGCTTAGAGGAAGTATTTGCATAATAATCTATGATTATGTGATTCTTATAGTCTCTTATTTTGGGATAGGGGACAAATCTTCAGCAAGATGAACAATTTCTTCTATAGTAGATTTTACATCTTTACTATCGCGAATAACAAACAAATAATCAGCCTCATTTTCTACAGGATCTACCACATCTTCATGCAGTGATTCGGCCTGTTGGCGATTGAGTACCTCTTTGAAACTAGAATAGTTACCTCTAAATATATTTGTACTTCGCTTGCTACGAGTCACTCTTTCATAAAGAACATCATCTGGGATGTCAAAATGAACTAATATGCGTACATATTCCTCTTCCTTAAACAGCTCATTCAGCAAATACATTCGTCCGTTTCGGGTTCTATTTGAGTTGCAAATAATAAGGTGTAAAATCGTATGTTCTTTTGCATAATCAACAATGAATTTCGAAAGAACGTGCTTAAATATATTAGGGCCTTCAGTTGGCTGTAATTTTTCATAATGCGTGTTAATAAATTCGGCTTGGTTATCTGGATCCATAATGAAAGAGTGGGGGAACTCTTTTTCTAGCGCTTTTGCAAATGTAGTTTTTCCGCTGTGCGTTTTTCCTACTGTAATAATGACTAGTCGTTTCATATTGGCCTCCATATGTATTGTTATAATCTGGAATATTCGATGTGGATCGAAATCTTCCTGCCAAGGAATACATAAATTGTTGGAGCGGTAATGGGTTGAAAACTTGACAAAAAAACTTATTTATGCTATAATTTACCAATATAAAAATAAAGTGTATAATAGGGTTCTCCTGGCCAGGGGAACCCTATTTTTGTTGTGAAAATGAAGGAGTGTATGTGCATGAAACAAGGTGAAGCAAGTGTAACGTCGTTAGTATCAGCTTTCGGAAGGGCGTATCATAGTGAATTTGATAGTTCTAAAATCTTTGATGATTATGTAGCTAAAGATCTTATTTCACAAAAAGAACGTAATGATATTGAAACGAACATGGTTCAAGGAATACATTTTTTCAATAAAGACATTGCACAGCAGTTTCAAGACAATCCGAAAGGAATTTTAAAATGGATTACACAAGTTCAATTATCACCAACACCTTTGGCACGCGCGGCATATTGTGAAAGAGTGCTATTACATGAAATTGCATTAGGTGCAAAGCAATACGTCATACTCGGTGCGGGCTTAGACACATTTAGTTTTAGACATAGAGAGTTAGAGAATAAAATAGAAATATTTGAAGTGGATCATCCTTCTACGCAGCGTTTTAAGGTGGAAAGAGTGAAAGAAGCAGGGCTTGAAATTCCAAGTAATCTTCATTTTGTTTCGATAGATTTTACAAAAGAATTTCCTTATGAAAAGTTACGTAATGAAGGATTTGAAAATACAAAAACTTTCTTTAGCCTTTTAGGTGTTACGTATTATTTAACGAAAGAGGAACTTTCCAGTTTAATAGAATATTTATTCGAGATAGTTCCAGCAGGAAGTTCTATCGTTTTCGATTATCCCGATGAAAACTTATTTACGGAAAAAGGATTATCCAATCGAGTTGAAAATATGATAAAGATGGCTGAGATAGGCGGAGAGCCGATGAAATCGTGTTTTTCTTATACCGAAATGGAAGCACTGTTAGAGAAGGTGGGCTTACTCATTTATGAGCACTTATCACCAGAGGATATTAATAAATTATATTTTGAGGGACGAAACGATTATTTAGAAGCTTTTGAGACGGTGCATTATGTACATGCGGTGAAGAAGTAGAGAATTAGTAGGCATGGGGAGAAATCTCTGTGTCTTTTTTGGGGGGAAAAAGGAAATAGGGGATAGTGGTAGGAAGTATAATAATATGTATTATATATGAATATCTGTTTTGTAGAAACTAAAGGAAAGGGGAAATAAAAGATGTTGAAATTACAAGGAAAATACAATGAAGCGAAAGTATTTACTACTAACGTAGAAGAAACAGCAGCAGGTCAAATTATTGATCTTTGTAACCAAGAATTCGTAAAGGATAGCAAGATTCGTATTATGCCAGATACACATGCGGGCGCAGGTTGTACTATTGGGACAACAATGACAATTCAGGATAAAATCGTTCCTAATCTAGTTGGGGTTAACTAATTCGGCTCCAACTTTAAAAAACTCGCTCAATTGCTGGAAACCCTAACGTAAAGGCGAGGGCAATCAGCAGCCAGAGGCTATAGTGATATAGTCAAATGGTTCAGAGACTTGCACATTGTTAGCAGACATTCGTGCAGAATTATTCCGTAATCTCTACCTTTAATTATATGGTTGATGTAGGAGGTGTTATTATAATTTTACACTATATATAGTCGAAGGAGTATAACGAAATGGCAAATAGAAAAGTTCATAATGATGGATTAACACCAAAGCAAAGATATTTCAAAAAGGTCTACGATGAAGCTCCAATGATCGAGTGTGTATGTGGTTGTGGTGAAATGATTAAATCCAAAGATAAGTATGGCAGAGATAAAAAATATATTAATGGACATAACGGTCGTAAATATACTACTCCTAATCAATACAAACTCGAATGGAATTATCGTCATAGAGAACAAAGATATGCTTATAGGAAAAAGAGAGCGTATGAAATAAGAGTCAACTTCATTAACAAATTAGGTGGTAAATGCATTAAGTGCGGTTTGGAACATGATGGTATGAATACACCTGCCTTTGATTTTCATCATGTAGATCCAAACTCTAAAAATTTTAACGTAAATATGAATTCAATCAATCATTATAGCTTGTCAAAACTTGAAGAAGAAGTGAATAAGTGCGAATTAATTTGTGCTAATTGCCACCGAATCCATCATTGGCAAGAACAATTTGATTTTATAGAATAGTTAATACGGCGAGCCTATGGTAGAAGCTGCTTACTTCAATGACCGTAGAGAAGGTATAGTCCACTCTTTCAGGAAACTGGGAGATAAGTACGATATTGGTTGTGGCATGGAAGTTGTTATGATTAATAAGAAGAAAGAGGAAATCAACTTCGATCATTTAGACGAAACGATTCGTCAATTTGTCCCAAGTGGTTTTCGTATTCGAGATAAGGAACATAGATTTTCAAAAATGATTGATTTTGATAGTGTAAGAGCTCCATTCACATTACAACGTGCTCAAAAGAGTATTGGTACGCTTGGTGGGGGAAATCATTTTGTCGAACTGAATGAGGATGATAAGGGGAATGTATTCATTGTCATTCATAGTGGTTCTCGTAATTTAGGTAAACAAATAGCAGAGTATTATCAAAACCTTGCTTATGAGCAACTTATCAACGTTAAATCTATTAAAGAGGAAATCATTGAACGTTTAACAAAAGAAGGCAGACAAAAAGAAATACATGAAGCTATACGCGGGATTAAGAAACCGACGATTCGCAAAGAGTTAGCTTATTTAGAAGGACAAGGATCTAAAGATTACATGAATGATATGAAAATCGCTCAAAAATATGCGGAGTTAAATCGTAAAGCAATGATGGATGAAATCGTCACTAGAATGGATTGGAAAGTAATAGATCAATTCACTACAATTCATAACTACATCGATATGGAAAATATGATTTTACGAAAAGGTGCTATTTCAGCTCAGAAAGATGAACGAGTAATCATTCCAATTAACATGAGAGACGGTTCAATCATTGCATTGGGTAAAGGAAATGCAGATTGGAACTTTTCTGGACCGCATGGAGCGGGGCGCATTATGAGCCGTAAGAAAGCTAAAGAATTACTTAACTTAGAGGATTTTCAAAATACAATGAAATCAGTTTGGACTACATCTGTTGCAGAAAGTACTTTAGATGAAGCTCCAATGGTATATAAGCCAATAGATGAAATTGTTGAGAATACAAAAGAAACAATTGATATCAAACATATTATTAAGCCGATTTACAATTTTAAGGCTAATTAAAAGATGAGTAACCTGTATTGTAATGAAATATAGTATTGGAAAGTGGTCAGTATATTACTATTGGGAGTAGAGTAGAAGGATTATGAAAAATAATGTAAATGTTTATATAGGGGTAGCAGCGCATGCCCATCAACTTAAAAAATATATACCCCCCAAAAAAGAAAAAAAGAGCTGAATTCTCAAAATAACTAACTATAGAGAAAGAAAATCTTCATTTAGGGGTTACTTTAAAACCTTAGATTGGTGGATACGGGATGGTACTCAGTATTGTAAAGAATGCTCTAATAAGTTATTATAGGTTTGTATAAATTGGTCGGTTGACCAAATAAAAAATAAGATGGTGAAATACAATGTCTAGTCCAAAAAAAACAGCTACTCGGAATCAAATACTAATGGCTACGTTTGAATGCTTAGCTGAAAAAGGTACAACCGCTATTACATTACGAGATATTGCTACAAAAGCGGGAATTACTTTAAGTTTAATTCACTATTATTTTCCAACAAAGGAGGGTTTATTAGTTAACGCTACCTCTTATGTCATGCAAAAACAAATTAAAGAAATTCAGAAGGAACTCTCAAACATACAAGATTTTTCAGAGAAATTGAAAAATCTTATATTTGTAGTACATCACCAATTCAAAAATTCTGAATGGAGAAAGGTGTATTTTACTTTATTAGCGGCAGCAGCTTGGTCACCGAAAATTATGGAAGAAATTCAAGTTCTACAGAACCAATTGATAGACATAATTCAAGAATATGTTCAAACTTCCAATGTAGAAATCATTGACTTAGCAGCATTTTCAAGGGCCTTATTGGCTTCAGTGAATGGATTAGCATTACAAGTTATGCATGGGGCTTCAGAGGAACAAATTGCTCCGGCATATGCGATTATAGAAAAAGCATTTATATCAGAATTTGCCCTCCAAAAGAAGCAATGAGTGATTACTAAACTCTATAATCCCGAGATAATTCATGTGCCAATCCATTATTCCATGAGACCAAATGGAATGTAGGATTGTAGAACATTATAAAGTGAGGTTACAGCATGACCGCATATGGATCATTTTATTTTTTCGCTATAGTGGGGATTTTATTGATACCTACTATCATAGCTGGATTAAGAGGTAAAATGTTGCGCAAATATAATGCTGTCTTAACGCTAATTATGCTTGCTATTATCTTCTCGGATAAACCAAATCAAGCAATGATGTTAGCAGTATTTATTATTTGGCAATATGTCCTTATTAAAGGCTATTTACTACTAAGAAAACAAAATAATAATACATTCATGTTTTACATGGCTGTTATTTTGTCGATTTTGCCACTGATTTTGGCAAAAATCGCACCATTTGTACCTGAATTAAAACTCATTGTTTTTACTGGTATATCTTATGTAACATTCAGGGCAGTACAAATGGTATTTGAAATTCGCGATGGCTTAATTAAAGAATGCTCATTTTTTAATTTCTGGGAATTCATTTTGTTCTTCCCTGCCATTTCGACCGGACCTATCGATCGGTATCGCAGGTTCCAAAAAGATATTCAAAAACCACCAAGTGCTGAAGAATATCAAAATCTACTATACATGGGTATTAACCGTATTTTTCAAGGTTTTCTGTATAAATTTATACTTGCTTACTTAATAAAAGAAAATATTATGGATGCAACAATAGCTCACCAAAACACAATTTTATCAAATATGATTTATATGTATAGCTATAGTTTATATCTATTTTTTGACTTCGCAGGTTATAGCTCATTCGTAATCGGTGTCAGTTATATGATGGGTATTAAAACACCAGAAAACTTTAATAAACCGTTTATCAGTCGTAATATTAAAGATTTCTGGAATCGTTGGCATATGAGCTTATCATTCTGGCTCCGTGATTTTATTTACATGCGCTTTGTCTTTTTTGCCACAAAGAAAAAGCTCATAAAAAATCGCTATATGATTTCATATATTGGCGTCTTTTTGAACTTTTTTATCATGGGAATTTGGCATATTACAGGTCATCATATTGCTCAATATATGATTTATGCTCTATATCATATTGCTCTGTTTATTTTATTTGATATTTTCGAACGAAAAAACAAGAAGTATAAATTTTGGCCCAACAATACGTTCATGCATGTCCTTGCAATTGTGATTACATTCCATTTCGTATGTTTCGGTTTCCTAATTTTCTCTGGTCACCTAAATAATTATTTTTAATAAGTAATTTCTTTTCTTGTAACTAAGAAGTTACTAATAATACATTTCAGATATAAAGGAGATTTTTTTAATGGTAGAATTCAAAAATCAAGTATTAGATATTTTAGAAGAAGTATGTGAAAATGATATTGTAAAAGAAAATCCTGATGTGCAATTATTTGAAGAAGGTATCCTTGATTCTTTTGCTACAGTATCTTTACTAGTAGAATTCCAAGAACGTCTAAATATTGAAGTGTCTATTTCTGATTTCGATCGTGATGAGTGGGCAACACCAAATATGATTATTAAGAAGTTGGAAGATATCCGATGAAAAAGCAACCTTGGGTCAGATGCTCCTAGCATTGGACCTTTTTGTGATCCTGGTATAAAAAATCTATAAAACTTGGACATTTTGATACTCTCACAATCTTTGGGTTCATCCGCATGCCCATCAAGTTAAAAATATTCACTATGCCCAAGTATAAAAAAACGTTATTCTTTCTAAACAAGATTATTAGAAAGGATGACGTTTTTTATGAATTTTTCGATTCAAGGTGAACTACAATTATTTGCTGAAGAATTATATCAACATCTTACTCCTTCATTTTTAGAAAAACTTGCTAGAGAAATAGCTTTTGTACAACGAAAGCGTAAGTTTTCAGGTCATGATTTAGCTACTATTTGTGTCTGGATAAGTCAGCGGGTAGCGAGTGATTCTTTAGTACGACTGTGTAGTCAACTTCATGCTGTTACAGGAACTCTTATGAGTCCAGAAGGACTTAATAAGCGATTCAATAAAAAAGCTGTTTGCTTTTTAAAACATATTTTCTCTACATTATTAAAAAATAAAATTTGTGAAACATCAGTGATTCCAGGCTCTTCAATCTCTTATTTTCAACGAATTCGTATTTTAGATGCAACGATTTTCCAAGTGCCAAAACACTTAGCTAGTGTGTATCCTGGATCAGGTGGTTGTGCACAAACAGCGGGTATAAAAATTCAGTTAGAATATGATTTACATAGTGGCCAATTTTTAAATTTCCAAGTGGAACCAGGGAAAAATAATGATAAAACTTTTGGAACAGAGTGCTTAGCTACATTACGTCCTGGAGATCTATGTATTCGGGATTTAGGCTATTATTCACTGGATGATTTAGATCAAATGGACCAACGTGGCGTGTATTATATATCACGGCTTAAATTAAACAATATGGTGTATATCAAAAATGGATTTCCTGAATATTTTCGAAATGGGACAGTAAAAAAACAGTCTCAGTACACCAAAGTTGATTTAGAACACATTATGAATACCTTAAAACCAGGGCAGGTCTATGAAATAAAAGATGCTTATATTGGAAAGGATAAAAAACTATTCACTCGGGTGATTATGTATCGATTAACAGAAAAACAACTGCGTGAGCGTATGAAAAAACAAGTGTATACGGAAAGTAAAAAAGGTATTACGTATTCAGAAAAAAGCAAACGATTAGCTGGCATGAACATATATGTTACCAATACACAATTTTTATTCTCTCCGTTGGCAAATTGAAATCATATTTAAAACTTGGAAATCACTTTTTCAAATTCATCATTGCCAAAATATCAAACAAGAGCGATTAGAATGCCATGTTTATGGAAAACTCATTGCCATTTTTCTATGTTCTTCTACTATGTTTAAAATGCGACAATTAATTTTACAAAAGAAACAAAAGGAATTAAGCGAATATAAAGCTATTGGAATGATTAAAGATCATTTATACATCTTGTATCAAGCTACGCAACTAAACACCCAAGAAATAACAAAGATTCTTATTCGGCTGTTCCACCTCCTACAGAAGAATGGACGGAAATCTCACAGATACGAAAAGAAAACAGTCTTTGATATTATGGGGGTTGTCTATGAGTATAATGAGGTGACCCGGCAAAAGAAAGATGCATAATTTTTGAAATTAGGCCGATTGAGGTTTATTTAGCATGCTCATTTTTAAGGATACACAGTATTTTAAGGGTTTTTCCGTTCATATGAACGAAAGTTCATTTTGTTTTGGTTCTTAAGTTGATGGGCATGGGGTAGCAGCGGCTATAAGCATTTTTATCCTTTCTATAATTTTCCTTTATTTTAATCCTTACAGTAATCAAATCACTGTGAATTTTCTGCGTGAAGTATAAAAAACAGCCATTCCTTAGTGAAACGGCTGTTTTCGTAATTCAATAAAAGCTCTCAGATTGCGGTAGATATTTTTAAATATTATTTTGTTTTTTTTGACTTGATTATAATAAAAGATGGACTTCGCGATTCGTTTATTAAATCTGGCATTATCTCTATCCCTGCCAAAGTTGATTGTGGCTCGATTATTTTATCCAGCGAAAGCCCGTGTTCAATCAAAGTATTTATTAATGTGGCAACAGTTCTATGATAAATAACCACACTATCGTCAACAAACCAGTTGTGTACTCTGATTCCTTCTTCTTGATAATTATCTAATGCCCAGTGTGATGTATTACCATCCTCAGTTTTTATCCAATGGTTGCTTCCTTTGCGAGCTGTTGCTATTGGATGTTCGGTTGAAAAGATAAATTCACCACTGCTTTTTAATAGTTCATTAATCTTTTGAATCATTGCCGAGTAATCTTCAATGTAATGTATAGAGAGGGAACTTATAATCAGGTCGAACTTTTGATTGGTTAGTCCCATATCCTCCATAGGAAGACACATAAATTCTATGTTATCATCCTGATTTAACTTTTTAGCACGTTCAATCATATTTTTGGATATGTCTACACCTATTACGTTTTTTGCACCATTTTCTATACAATACTTTGAAAAATGACCATCACCGCAACCCAAGTCTAATACCGATTTTCCTTTCAAACACAGAATTAATGATTTGATTGCTGGCTGTTCTATGAAGTCATTAGCGTTTATTCCACTTTCACGCAATGCTGTGTAGTTTTTGAAGAAATTCGGATTATCGTAAATATTTTGTTTCACTTACATCACTCCTCAGATAAGGTTTTCATAGATTAAGCTGACTTCTGTTTCCAAATTATCATACTAACCATAAAAATTTTGTCATCCTTTTATTATAGTAATGGTTTTTAGGAAGATATCTCGAACTCAATACTTTCACAATCCTGCCCGTTTGCTGAATAATCTGCTGTAAATACTATACCGTATTAAGAAAATTAACCTTTATTTTAATTATAAGCAACAATCTTTACGAAAAGAGCCTTTTATTTTTTATTAAGCTATTGAAACGATAGTGAAGGGACGAGAGCGTAATGAAGCGAGAACTATCGAAATTAGCGGATGTACTAGTCAATCATTCGACTAAAGTGCAGCCTGGTGATCATGTGTTAATTCAAAGTGTTACTGAAATAGATCCCGCAGTAGTTCGTGAAATTATTAAGTCTGTGGAAAAAGCAGGGGGATATGCGCATGTATCAATGCGTGATGTTTCTGTTACAAGGCAATTAATTCTATCAGGATCTGAAGAACAATTTAAGTTATTTGCAGATTGGGAATGTTATCGCTTAAGTAAGATGCAAGTATATATTAATCTCCGTAGCCCTAGAAATGCATATGAATTAGCAGATGTACCATCAGAAAAAATGAAATTATATCAAAAGATATTTGGAAAAGCTCATAGTGAAGCAGTGTATAAAACAAGATGGGTGACAACAAGAATCCCGAGTGCGGCGTCTGCGCAAGAAGCGAATATGAGCACTGAGGCCTATGAAAAATTTTATTATGATGTATGTACGTTAGATTACAATAAAATGTCGAAAGCAATGAATCCGTTAAAAGAATTAATGGAAAAGACAAAGCAAGTTAGGATTATTGGAGAAGGTACGGATTTGAAGTTTTCAATTGAAGGAATTGGCGTTTTAAAAGGAGATGGAACGGATAATATACCTGATGGTGAAGTGTATACAGCACCTGTCAAAGATTCAGTAAATGGAGTAATAACATTTAACACAGTATCCGTTCAACAAGGTTATGCGTTTCAAAATATAAAGTTACATATGAAACAGGGGAAAATAATAGATGCATATGCAAATGATACAGAGCGAATGAATCGAATTCTTGATACGGATGAGGGAGCAAGATATATTGGAGAATTTGCACTAGCGTTTAATCCTTATATATTACACCCGATGAATAATACGTTATTTGATGAAAAAATAAATGGTAGTTTTCATCTAGCAATTGGAGATTCGTTACAAGGTGCAGACAATGGGAATAAATCAGCGATACATTGGGATTTAGTAAACATTCAAAGACCGGAGTATGGCGGGGGTGAAGTTTGGTTCGATGATGTACTAATTAGAAAAGATGGGCGTTTTATTTTACAAGAGTTGTTCGGATTAAATGAAGAGAATTTAAAAAGGTAAAGTGCTTTATTGAAATTGTGTAAAGGAGATTAAAACCGCCATAACAAACTAAAAAATTCATTGTATAAAGTTACATTTATTTAATGTAAATGATAGCTAGATTGGCGCGGCTCGGTAATTGTTGAGTGAAATAAGCCAAAATCTCTTGAAAAACACTTGATTTTTTACTACATCAATCTTTACAATCCCTCCATATAATGTGAATAGAACTAGCACTTATTTAGAAGCCTTTGAAACAGTGCATTATGTACATGCGGTGAAGAAGTAGAGGATTAGTAGGCATGGGGAGAAATCTCTGTGTATTTTTTTATGCGTATTTTTAATTTTACAAATTGCAAGAAATAAATTACGATTATCTCAAGAGGTGTTACTATTGTTACATAATAAAATTGTAGTTTGTCGAGCAGAAAAAGGTTGGACTCAAGAAGAACTGGCAACAAGAGTGGGAGTTAGTCGTCAAACTATCGCTACTCTTGAAAAGAATAAATATAACCCTTCTCTAATTCTTGCCTTTAAAATCGCAAATGCATTTGAAAAGCCGTTAACCGATGTATTTGATTATCTAGAGGAGTGATACATATATTGTTGTTAAAAATTTTATTATTTGTTTTATTAGTGATAAGTAAGATGTATGTAATAAAATTTCAATCAAGTGATGAAGCAAATGACGAAAGAGGAAGAGAAATTCTATATAAAACAAATAATGTTTTGTATAATATTCTATATTTAGGTATCATTTCCATTATTGTTTTACAATTAATTGATATTATTCCTTTGAAATTTCTACCTGATTTGTTGTTATATTTTGCGCTTTCATTAAGTGTGTTAGGCAGTATTTTTATATTTATCAATAGAAACAGGAAAAATTACTAATATGTATTAAGTATTTTATCTTGTTCTGTTAGGAAATTGAACAACATGTTTCTTTAAAAAGTGAAATTTCTATTTTAAACATGAAGGAATATAGTTAAACTAATAGCTGTGTTTATTTAAGTAGGCTACATAAAATAATTAATCTTCTTCATAAAAAATTAAGGAATCCAAAATAAAACCCACACATTTTAATCAAAATGTGTGGGTTTCTTCTTTTTATAAAATAAATATTTGCAGCAATACTTTGGTCAAATTTTAATTAAAACTAAAATTCACCTTTTCTATTATAAATTTTTGTAGTGTGGAAATATAGCTATTAGATCACCAAACTAGTATTTTTGGGGCATTAACTTAAACAATAAATAACTTCATGTCTATCTTGTTGATGAAATTCATTGCCCTCGGATAAAGGATAGTAAAACCCCTGAATAATTAGTTTTATTGATTTTTATTACAATTTTGTAAGGTTAAGTAATAAAAATCGATAGAACGGGATATTAGAATGGGATACTCTGATTGATGGGTAGAATATTCTGAAAAAAGGGGTGGGGCAAATGAAGAATAGAAAAAAAGCATCGATAATATGCAAAAGTATTTTATGTTTAATGATTTGTATATTCATTACGAATGAAGCATGGTTTACAAATGTGGTGAGGGCAGAAACAGGCACGTTGACTGATAGGAGTATAGAGGATTTCAAAAAAAAGCTGGATGAACAGGTCCCAAAATGGCAGGAGAATTATGGGGTACCAGGGGTTGCAATAGGGATTGTACATGAGGGGCGTATTGCTTATACACTTAACTACGGTTATGTAGATAAAAAGACAAAAAAAGCGGTGAGTGATGATACTTTGTTTCAAGCTGGTTCCATATCTAAAAGCCTTACAGTGTGGGGAATCTTGCATCTTGTAGATGAAGGTCGTTTATCACTAGATAATCCCGTTGGAAAATATCTGACCAAATGGAAATTACCTAATTCAGAGTTTAATAATAATGAAGTCACGATAAGAAGATTATTAAGTCATACAGCAGGACTGTCTGCACATAAAGGATACCTTGGGGTTGCACCAGGGAAAAATCTTAATTCTATTGAGGAGTCTCTGTCTGGAAAAGGTTGGCTTAATGAACAAGTGGAGGTTACCAATAAACCAGGTTCAGAAACAATTTACTCTGGTGGCGGATATACAATTTTACAACTTGTAATTGAAGAGGTTACCGGAATACCTTTTGATCGTTATATGGAAGAACAAATTATGAAACCTTTAGGAATGAAATCTAGTTCATTCTTACAACGCCCTGAAAATCATAACCTTTCGAAAGCTTATGGATATTTTGGAGAGGAGCTCCCTAGTTACCAATTTACCGAACAGGCTGCTGCAGGTCTCAAGACAAATGTTACGGATATGATGACATTGATACTTGCAAGTATGGATACAAATAATAAAGGAAATGGTGTCATCAAAAGTGAACGTGTTACGGAAATGCAAAAGCCAGTATTAGGGGAGAATGGTTTAGGTATATTTGAAAAAAAACTATCTAATCAATGGAAATTACTTTATCATTCTGGTGACAATCGAGGCTGGCATTCTTTTTATGGTTTCATTCCTAATACAAAGGATGGATTGGTAATCCTTACAAATGGTGAAGGTGGTATAGACTTACGACAGGATATTTACCACGCATGGATGGAATATGAAACTGGAAAATTACCTGAAAGTTACTTCTCTCTAGCTGAGCAGAGAAAAAACAACTCTATTACATCAATTGTTATTGGAGCCACACTTGGTTTATATTTGCTGCTATTTGTGATTAGATTGTACAAAGGGAGAAGAACTTTCATTTTTAAGCACGAGAAGAAACCTTACATAAGATTAGTGGTTAGGGTATTTTTACTTATTATTACTGCTATTCTCGTTTTTTGTGCTGCCTATTTGTGGAGAGTTTTTAGTTTGAATTCCGGTAATACAATAAATTTTATTCTAATAATGGCATGGATTATAACATTATTAATTAGTGGATTTTTCCCGAAAGTTAGAAGTAATAAAAAACAACGTATGAAACTAAAAGATTTAACATCAAAATTTACATTTATGTAATGTTAAAGGCTAGAAAGCTGGATTGGCGCGAATTTCGAATTGTGGAGTGCAATGAAAAGACAAAATCTCTTAAAAAACACTTAAATTTTTACTCCATCAATCTTTACAATCCCTCTTTATAATATGAATTGGACAAGCAACTAAGAGAACGCAAAACATGTCAGTTTATACATTCTATTATTAGGGGGAGAAATTGTATGAAAAAGGCAGTTGCTTCATTGGCTGTTATGGCAGCTTTATTACCGACACTTTCGATGCATGCGGAAGGGAAAGAGCAAGTTCGAAAATCAGCTACAACTTTTAACGTTATTAGTGACATTCAAGGAGATTTAGGGGACTTTGATCACGTATTAAAAGATATGAACAAAGTGACGCCACTTTCCAGAGCGCTTATTATGAATGGGGATATAACGCAAACTGGGCAGCAGTCACAATATGATGATGTGAAGCGTGTGTTAAACAAGAATAAGCATCCGGAAAATGTATGGTCAACTGTTGGGAATCATGAATTTTACGCTGGTAAATGGACAGCTGATGGGAAACTCTCTCAAAATACATGGCCAAATGGTGTAACGGAAGAAACATTGTTTAATCGATATTTAAAATTTAGCGGACAAGATAAGGTATATCATAAAAAAGAATTAGACGGTTATCCGCTTTTATTTTTAGGAACTGAAAAATATATGAAATACCACGATTCGAAAATGTGGGATGAAGTATATATGAGTGATGAGCAATTAGGATGGCTAAAACAAAATTTAGAAGAGTATAGTCAAAAAGATAAAAATAAGCCAATTTTCATTTTCTCTCATCACGTTTTACCTGATTCTGTATCCGGATCAAGACAATCACCATATTTACAAGACTATTTAAACGTGGATAAATTGTACGATGTATTAAAAGACTACCCGCAAGTTGTTTTCTTTACGAGTCATACGCATTGGGATTTAAACTTGCCAGACTGGGCTGGTAAAAAGAAAATTACAGGCGGAGATGAAAAAGGATTTACGGTTGTAAATACGGGCGGAATTGAAACAGGCTGGATGTCAGCTGGACCAAATGGCGGAGAGAAGACTGCTCCGGATGGATCTTCTTTCAAACAAGGATTGCAAGTGAAAGCATACGGTAACGATGTTGTCGTAACGGCTTACGATTATAAACGGGATAAGGGCATAAAGAACTTATTAATTAGTGACGCAAAAATTGCACAAATGGCACCAGATGTAACAGCAGATGATAATAAAAATGTAATCGTTGGTGCTACTGAATATATGGAGTACTCTGTAGAAGGAACGAATGAGTGGCATACGTATTATACAGCAAACCCGCCAAAATTTGATGGGGACAAGATTGTATATGTACGCCATAAAGGAGAAATGAATTTAGAAGCAGGATTAACGCAACTTCTTCGTTTTTCGGCAAATAAGTGATTGGAGAGAGCCCACATTTAAATGTGTGGGTTCTTTTTTGATTGATGAGAAACGGGCCTCTATTTGTATATTTTTGTCGTTGAATCGATATATTAAGAAAACCGTTCATATAATTTCATTTACCGTACTGGAGTTAAAAATCATTGATATAAATTGCATTTACCGAATTCTAATACATTTTTAATCCAGAAAGATGACTTCATCATTTTTCCGTGTAATAATAGTATGGTTACATTTACTGTGAAAGAGTATAAAAGGAGCGTTATTGATGAATTTAGCTAAATTTCCGAGAAAAAAATATACAGAATCATATACACCAATTGAAAAGTTAAACAATTTTTCAGAAGTACTTGGTGGGCCGACTATTTATTTTAAACGAGATGATTTACTTGGTTTAACAGCTGGCGGTAATAAGACGAGAAAGTTAGAGTTTCTAGTTGCGGATGCACAGGAAAAGGGTGCAGATACGTTAATTACAGCTGGTGGTATTCAGTCAAACCATTGCCGTCTAACACTTGCAGCTGCGGTAAAAGAAAAAATGAAATGTATTCTTGTGCTAGAAGAAGGGCTTGAGCCAGAAGAAAAGCCAGACTTTAACGGAAACTATTTCTTATATCATTTATTAGGTGCTGAAAACGTAATTGTTGTACCAAACGGAACAGACCTTATGGAAGAGATGCATAAAGTAGCGAAAGAAGTCAGTAAAAAAGGAAATACACCATATGTCATTCCAGTTGGTGGATCGAATCCTACTGGCGCAATGGGATATATTGCTTGTGCGCAAGAAATTATGGCTCAGTCATTTGAGCAAGGAATTGATTTCAGTTCAGTTGTTTGTGTAAGTGGTAGCGCTGGTATGCATGCTGGTTTAATTACTGGTTTTTCCGGAACACAAAGTAAAATTCCTGTAATCGGAATTAACGTAAGTAGAGGAAAAGCGGAGCAAGAAGAGAAAGTAGCAAAACTTGTAGATGAAACTTCAGCTCACGTTGGTATCCCAAACTCTATTTCACGCGAGGCAGTTACATGCTTTGATGAATATGTAGGACCAGGATACGCTTTACCAACACCAGAAATGGTAGAAGCAGTTCAATTACTTGCGAAAACAGAAGGTATTTTACTTGATCCAGTTTATACAGGTAAAGCAGTAGCAGGATTAATTGATTTAATTAGAAAAGGCAAATTTAATAAAGAAGACAACATTTTATTCGTACATTCAGGTGGTTCACCAGCTTTATATGCGAATACGTCTCTATTTGCGTAAGTGTAAAAAGCATTGGGTATCCAATGCTTTTTGTTTTGAATTAATGTTGAAATTTGATACAATTTCGTGAATATGCGATGATTTTTCAACATTCAACGGTAAACAACGATATATAAAGGAGATTGATGTATGACAGAATTTTGGGAAGCAAGTTTTATAGAAAATCAAATGATGTGGGGATTTGAAGCTGCAGATTCCGCAATTTTGACGAAGGATTTTTTCCTTGAAAAGAAAGTGAAGGATATATTGATTCCTGGTATTGGATATGGAAGAAATGCAAAGGTTTTTATTGATAACGAAATACAAGTAACAGGTATTGAAATTTCAAAAACAGCGATCGAATTGGCGAGGGAAAATGAAATTAATGCTAATTTATTCCATGGTTCAGTTACGGATATGCCTTTTGATAACAAACTGTATGATGGCATATTTTCTTATGCACTTATTCATTTGTTGAATAAGGATGAGAGAGAGAAGTTTATTAAAGATTGTTATAGTCAGTTAAAACCAAACGGATATATGATTTTTACTACTATTTCTAAAGATGCCCCAATGTTTGGGAAGGGGAAACAACTTGGTAAAGACTACTTCGAGATAATGGAAGGGGTAAAAATGTATTTTTATGATGTTGACTCGGTACAACAAGACTTTGGAAAATATGGACTGATAGAAACTACGGAAATTTTGGAGCCGCATAAAAATATGGAAAGTAAACCTCCATTTAAATTTATAATGATCAAATGTCAAAAAACACTATAATTACAATTGTGTAAAAAATAGTGAAAGGTTACTTAATAAGCTTGATGTGTAAGCTACTCACTAATTATTCTTTAAAGGCGAAGTAAGGGAAGTCAAATGGCATCCCTTACTTCGCTTAATTTAGTTTAAAACATGTTTTAAACTTCCAATGAATTATTTGTTATATAATGGAATTGTTGAAGCGTGAGAGGGGTGATTATATGAGTACAACATTAAGAGGGATCATATACACAATACTCAGTATTTCTATAATATTAATAATTTTTTTAGGTTACGGATTATATTTGTATTTTAAGTGAAATGATAACTGAACCAAAGGAAAGATAAAATAATTGCTGTGTTAAATAGAGTAAAACACAAACCGCTAATATAATTGCTATAACCGCAAAAGTTACTATGAAATATGCGAAAGGAACTACGTAATCTACTCCAACTCTTTCTAAAATAGGGAGAAAGAGATTAATATTTTGTTTGCTTCACTTTTTTTCGGCACTCTACAGCTAGATGGTATTACTGACACGTACAAGTTATCAACAATCTTTATGTTGAAAGAATCTTAGCCTACGAAATTCGCGTTTTGTTGGTGCGACCACATCTCTATTAAGCTAACAGATGCAATCACCTTCAACTATCCCTTATCAGATAGAAGGTAACAGATGTTTTTATAATTTGAAAGACGAGGAAACGAACTTGGAGGGAGTATTGGAAGCATACAATAAATACATTGAGGGGGCATGTTTGAGAAGATTAAATCAATGGAAAAGGAAATGATTCTTAAGTCTGGGCTATGGACCTATCCTCCCGTTCTAATTAACTAAAAGAAGAACTTCCCCATACCGATTAGACTACTAAGCATTCCTATTCCATTCATGGTGCCTTTTCCTACTGTAAGTAAGTTTCCAAGCATTCCTGCCTGACCGTTACCTCCATTATTCCCCCATCCCATGGGACTTACCTGTCCTCCCCACCCTGGAGGGTTTCCAAAAACACCCCAGTTATTGGTATTAAAATTAAAAGGCTTGGCTGGCGGCGATAGTAAAGCGGCAAGATGACCTTGTGCGAACATCCCTGTATGATTGAATGGTTGGGCCCAGGGGAAGGGATGTTTTTGAAAATTAAAACCTGCATGGCCTGGTAATGGAATCCAATTAGCAGGATGTCCTTGGGGCATCATCCCTGCATAATGGATTGGCTGACCCCAAGAGAAGGGAGGGGGTTGGGGATTGAAACCCGTATAATTGGTTGGTGAATCCCAACCAAATGGATAGACTCGACAACTCCAATTCTCAGGAATCTTCAGACCATTCATTTCCTCAGCTTTAGTTATTTGGGGCTGTGAATATAATGATGACATTGAAATTTGGTTATTATATTGCCCACCGTTTCCCTTTGAATCCAAATACCAATATTGGTGCATAAGCTTATTCCCCTCACTTTAAAAATGTAATGTTAGACTTAGCCTATGTAATATTCCTTTTTATGGATGGTTACATAACTAGATTTACAAGCCCGTATTTAAAAGAATGGGTGTGTGGTCTTGTTGATTTATCCCGCTATTTGTGGGCAGTAAGACACCGCCACCTCAAAATTCAGCGAAAGCAAAGAAGTTTGAGGGGGGGGGGACTGCCTGTAAAAGTCCCACTGAGTAAAGTTTCACTTTATTTTAGAAGGGTATTTTCAGTTGCTCCTTTTGTTTATTTCAGCCTAATTTAATTTCGGTTAAAAAACGTGTTTAAATATTCATTCAAAATCTTATTTAAATGTTTATAAAGGTTTAATCAATAAAAAAGATTTTAAAATGTTATGTTGAGCAAGTAGAATTGCTAAAAAGAGAATATCCATTCGAAGAGTTTGGCAAAATACTGCAAGGATAATGTATTCTTGTGCAGATATGCAAACGATTTAAACTAATCAATGAAATTTATAATGAAGGGGCAAATAAATATATGAGTGAAACATTACATAAAAGAAAACCACCATATTTAATGCTTGTAATCCTTTTTATTGGGGCATTTGTTTCATTTCTAAACAACTCGCTTTTAAATGTAGCCTTGCCATCAATAATGAAGGATTTAGACATTAAAGATTATTCAACGATCCAGTGGCTTTCTACAGGGTATATGCTTGTAAGTGGTATATTAATTCCGGCATCAGCATTTTTAATAACCCGCTTCTCCAATAGGAGCTTATTTATTACATCTATGGTGATTTTTATTCTTGGTACGGCCTTAGCGGCTTTAGCACCGAACTTTGGTTTATTACTTACTGGCCGGATGGTTCAAGCAGCAGGTTCTTCAGTCATGGGGCCTTTGTTAATGAATATTATGCTAGTAAGCTTCCCAAGAGAAAAACGGGGAACAGCAATGGGGATTTTTGGATTGGTTATGATTACAGCTCCAGCAATTGGACCGACACTATCAGGTTATATTGTAGAGTATTATGACTGGCGTTTGCTTTTTGAAATGATTTTACCGTTAGCAATCATTAGTTTACTGTTAGGGATTTGGAAATCTGAGAACGTCATGAGACAAAACAAAAATGCAAAACTTGATTATCTCTCATTACTATTATCTTCTGTCGGTTTTGGCGGTTTGTTATATGGATTCAGTGCTGCAAGCTCCGATGGTTGGACGAATAAAGTTGTCTTAACAACCTTAATCATAGGCGCTATTGCCCTAATTACTTTCATTATCCGTCAATTAAAAATGAATGAGCCGTTATTGGATTTACGTGTTTACAAGTACCCAATGTTTGCACTTGCGTCTGTAATTGCAATTGTCAACGCGGTGGCCATGTTTTCGGGTATGATTTTAACACCAGCTTATGTACAAAACGTCCGTGGCATTTCGCCGCTGAACTCTGGGCTGATGATGCTTCCAGGTGCGGTAATAATGGGGGTTATGTCACCAATTACAGGTAAACTATTTGATAAATATGGCCCTCGGATTCTTGGCATAGTAGGACTTTCCATTACAGCTGTTTCAACTTATATGTTGGCAAACCTGCAAATTGACTCTAGTCACACACATATTATTCTTATTTACACACTGCGGATGTTTGGGATGGCAATGGTGATGATGCCACTTATGACAAATGGCCTTAATCAATTGCCAACTCGCTTAAATCCGCACGGTACGGCTGTTAATAATACAGCTCAACAAGTGTCCGGTTCGATTGGTACTGCTATTCTTGTTACGATTATGAATTCTGTAACAACAACAAAAGCTGAAAGTCTAATGTCGGATGTAGATCCAACAACCTTCACAGAAGCTACGAAGGTAGTATTAACTCAGAAGGCTTTATTATCGGGAATTCAATATTCATTCTATGTAGCGCTTGGCATGAATGTTGTTGCACTGCTATTAGTTTTTTTCGTTAAACGTGTAGATACAAGCGCGGAAGCTGTCGAGAGGTTAAATCGATAGAGAAAAATAAAACTCTAGATAATGATTCCTACAAGTTTTTTTGCTGATTAGTTAGACAAGGAAGCTTTTATCTGGTAGTTATCAAATCAAAGAAACTTCCAGTGAAATTTGCATTGGAAAATATTGAAAATAGGAGTAAGTGAAAAACGTAGGGGATTCCTCTACGTTTTTTTATGTGAACATTAATAAGGTGTTCAACACTAGCCAGGATAATGATCTTTTCACCTTATTACGGGTAGTGGCAGCTTCGCTGGTACTACCCGTAATATTGAATTTGAAAATAAAAAGTGAAACAAACTATCTCATAACTTGAATCGGAGCAAACACTCTAACCACGGGTTGCTTTTATTATATACCAAACCTTAACATATGCCCTTTAGATATTTGGAAATTATGTGAATTTTAAAAAAGAGAACAAATAACTGTTTTAAGTCCCTAAAAATTCCAATTGAACATTTTGAACAAAATATTTTAAATCAATATATATTTCATAATAAATTATAAAAAATGTAGATATAGGTAAATAGAGAAGAATGTCCTTTATTGGTAAATCAAAGAGGGAATTTTTATAATCCAAAAACGTTATCAAATCAAGTAACAGACATGATAAAAAAGACAAATCTAGATTTTCTACAGTATCGTGAAAATCCTGTAACGGCACATACATTCCGTCATGCATTTGCAATCATGGCAGTTGAACAAGGAAATGCGGATCTATATCATTTAATGCAAACGCTGGGCCACGAAAATATCCAAACAACAAAAATCTATTTAGAGAAGCATATGAAACGGGAGAATAATGTAGGTACTTCATGCGGATGCGATGCGGATATGTTGATGTGAATTTGAAACACTCCAAACCTTATTTAATTATGTATTTTTTATATAATTAAATAAGGTTTTATTCATGCGGTAATATAAATGGATAATTATTGGTAAAGAAATAAAATTATAATTTCACCTGTTATTGGGTAGATAAGTATAGAGACAGCTAGTGAATTAGGAGACATTTGGATTAGAGGGATTCTCACATGTAAATAGTTCTGTAGGTGGAGAAATTACGAGATATTTATTTTGAATTAGAAAGGAATAATTATCAGATGAAAAGACTTGAAACTGTCTTCTGTATAGTGATAATAAAGACGTGTAATTCCAATATAGACAACAATAGCGTTATTACATATTGAATGTAGTAACGCTATTTAAAGTTTATTAAAACAGAATTTATCTTTCTAAAATTATCTATCAAAAATGATATTCAATAAAATTCGTAGTTTTATCCTTTACGGCATCTTGTAACTACAGCTTACTTAGCTCTAAAGAAACAACAAACATTTTTCTTATTCAATAACTCCAATTTCTAGAGCCTTCTGGACAGCTTCTTCCTTGTTACGCACCCCTAACTTTGTGTAAGCCGAGGAAGCATAGTTCCTGACTGTACCACTCGACAAATATAACCTTGAAGCTATTGTAGTGTATCGGAGTCCTTTTGCTACTAGCTGCAATATTTCTATCTCTCTGGTTGTTAGCTCATAAGCAGTAGCTTTTGATTGTGGTGTCTCGATTTGCTCATCAAACTTCTCAAATATTTTGTGAGACATTCCCTGATCAATTAGTGTCCCACCTCTGTGAATAAGTCGGATCGTATTAGCTAGCTCCAATGTTTCAATAGATTTAAGTAAAAAACCATCCGCACCGTTACGAAGCGAGTCCAGCGCCTGTTCCGTATCCTGAAACGTTGTAAAAATCAATACGCGGATATGTGGCCATTGTTGCTTTATCTTTTTGGTTGCTTCGACTCCATCCATGTGCTGCATATCTAAATCCATAAGTACAACGTGGGGTTGAAGGCGCCCACACAAATCGATGGCTTGATTGCCATCCTCAGCCAAACCGACTACATTTAAATCTTCATATCTATCGAGTAGTGTCCTCAAACTTTCCCGAACAAATGGCTGGTCGTCTACAATTAACAAACGAATAAGTCCATCTCTTATTTCAGTTTGTCGCGGTATGGTACATGTAACAAGCATTCCTTCCTCTGGCTTTGTATATACAGACAATTGACCTTGTAAATTCATTGCCCGCTCTTTCATAGCATTCATACCGAAGCCTTCCTGCCATTCTACATTTCCCTTTCCATTATCTTGAACTTCCAGCCTCGTATATTGTTGTTCAAACTGCAATGAAACTATAATTTCAGTCCCCTGACCATGACGTACTGCATTCGTAAGGGACTCTTGTAAGCAACGAATAAACGCTATCTTCGCTTGCCGAGACAGTTGGTATTCTTCTCCGAATGCTCGAAAGCTTACATTCACCCGAGCGTGCTCCTGAAATTCGGCTCCAAGATTTTGTAGAGATTGAATCAAGGAAGGCGATTGACACGGAGACTCCATTTGATGTAGGTAACCTCTCACGTCCTCGATGCTTTTACGTCCCATTTCAAGCAGAGAATCTAGCCTTTGAATACCCATTTCGGTAGCAAGCTCGGTGCGCAACGTTTCCATCCCCATAATAATAGAAGTATAAGCGTGACCAACTGTATCATGAAGCTCGCTCGACAGCCTGTTTCGTTCCTCTGCCAGTGTAATGCGTTCGATTTGAGACATATATTGCTCAAGTACCGCGTTTTGTTTACGAATCGCTTCATTTTGTTTATGATTGACGATTAATAAATGAAAAGCAAACCCCATTACATAAGAGAGTCCGTAGTAGGTGACCATAATCCAATAGTTATTACTTGGCGCAACTGCACAAAAAATTCCAGTTGTTATAAAAACTGTTGTTGGAGCTGTCCAATAATAGGACGAATGCTTACTATTCGCAGCGATAAGAAATACCGATATAAGAAATGTGTTGTAAGCTTCCGGAAATAAAGAGGTTAAATATATAGACAGTCCACCATATAGCAGTATTTCTGTGAACAAGTAATATTTATAATTGAACAGTAAGGCTACCCATGGAATAGAGAAGGCAACAACCTCCCAAAGAATAATAATCCAAAGTGGCAATGTTAAACCATCCTGAAAATTTAATGTAGCTAGGATGATAGACACACTAGCAATTAGACGGACCCCTAACATAATCCAATCATACCAAAACCAATACTTAACCATATCTAACAAGTTATTTACCCCCTAAGTAGCCTACCTTTTTACTTCTTATATTATAAATTAATCCTTTATGCATTGTTATACTTTTTAATTTTACACTGCGATCCTCTCACAGACTGCCAACTTCTATCGATTTAGTTGCCGAATCATACTACGTGTATAACCACCAAATTTCTTTGTCAAACCATCTACTATTCTAATACTTATGGCGATAGACACTATACCCATAGACATGACAAAGAGTGACTTGGAAAAAGTATCTATCTGTATGAAAATAATATTCATATCGATGTATCGATACAGTAGTGGTGCCAACAGGAACATAAGTGGCATTATATAAAAAATGATTACACTAATGAGACTGAAAATGCCAATCACAAATTTCTGCATTAACCAAAAGACAGCAGACCAGGTGCGACGATCCGTAAGTCCTAATTTCACCTGAGCCCAGTTTGATGTATCCGTTGTTATACTTCTATCGTAAGAGTCAGTCGAAATATCGGTATAAATTTTCGTCTGTATACGCTCGAATTGGATAAAAGGTGTGGTAGTCTGTAGTACTCGTATAACTAATGGAATCCCAACTACCGTAAATGAAAGGGTGAAACTGAATAGCAAAGCAATTAGGTAAAAACAAAAATAAAACAATCCTGTAACGAAAGTTAGCAATAAAAAATAACCATTCTGGATGAATCTTGATTTCATAAAGTTCATCGCTCCTCTCTGTGTAATAACCGCATCATACTGCTTTTTTTGTCAAATTCACCAGTGTAAAAATGTCATATGACATTTTTAAATGATGCTAAAAAGGGGAGAGTAACCTACTTCTGGTTAAAAAAGATGCTTATATTAATCTCCATAAAACAATCCCGTTCTTGCAGATGCAAGAACGGGATTGTTTTGTACTTTTATTTAATATGAGATGGACTTGTTTTTCGAATGTGAAAAATAATATCAAATTGCTCACGCAATGAAGTATCAAAGTATAACGAACCGTTCGGGAGGAGTTGTCCCCCAATACTCAGTAATGGCCTTTTTTCTCTAACCCATTTATCTGCTTGCCCTTTAAGGTGACGGTTATCTAACAAAAACATTTGATACGGGACTTTTCCAAGGGTATAATTGAAACTATTTACATCTTGTGGAATAGTATCCGTTGCAATCTTACCTCCGGTGGAAGGATTATATTCGCTGTATAATGTGAATTTCCCCTCCGTAGTTGTACTACCAATTGTGACATAATTATTCTCTAAACGTTCCTTCAAAAACTGCCCCGCAGCATAAGGATATAATTTCTCATCGATAATTCCTTTAGCTATATGAATATTGTGTCCCCATACCATAGTTTTACCACCCAATGTCTCTTGTGCCCACATTGCTTGATCGGCCATGTATTGCTCATGTAGCTTTATCATACTTGGATAGTCATTAGGAAGCAGCATTGTGGTGAATTTCTCTATTGCATTCGCTGTTGCTTTTACCCAGATGTACTCGGATGAAACTATTTCTGTGTTTGCCTGCCCATTATCATCTTTAAGTAATTGGGCTACTTTCTCAGCGTTTGCCTTGAACTTTTTTTTCATTTCAGGAGCAAGCGTCATGTATTCCTGTACACTTCCAGTGAAAGATGACAGTTCTTTATAATTTTCTTCTACTTCTGCCAGCAAATCTGGTCGATGCAGCTTTACATAATCAATTACTTTATTAAAGACACTTTGGTCCAGTGTCTTTAAGTCTAGTCCAATAAATTGGATCTTTTTTTTATTGGAAGGATTAGCATTATAATCCTTCATCCATTCAATCATGGCAATAATTTCATCAGTAGGATATAACAATTTTAAAAATTCCCTAGGGTTTCCTTTTCCTGTTTGGATATATTCATTTAGTTTTAAGCCGTTTCCCCAATCTTCTTCCATTCCAAAATTCGTAAAACCCATCTCAGTAACCAAATATTTCACAAGGCGAAATTTCATGGTGAAAATTTCAGAGCTTCCATGAGTATTCTCTCCTAATCCTACATATTGTGCGCTCCCAATCATGTTCTTAAGTGGTTTTAAATCCTCAAATGGTTTTGACGGTTCTATCGTTCTTAATGGGTTAGCCTGTGATTGTATTGATTTAACTATATTTTTTTGGATTGATTGGCCTGAATTTTCGACTGCTACTGTTTGAGCCTTTCCTACTTCTCCACATCCTGTGACTAATAAAGCTGTACTAACCATTGCAACCATTCTTTTCTTATTCATTTTTTCCACCTCAATTGAATTATTTTTAAAAGCAAGATTGATCCATGTACTTGCACGAATCAATCGCCTTAATTCAATTTTCATCTATTCCATATCATATTTTCTAGTTACATATTGTCATAAGATTTTTTGACACAGGTCATTGGCTAATCATTACACTTTCGTACTATCGGTTATGACAACTTATGAATAATAATTACATTATTGAATCGCAAGTAAGACGAGATTATGAATTTGAGAGGGGTTTTAAAGATGGATTAATCTATATGCCAAAATATTTTCATTCTAAGTTAAATTTGTTGAAATGACAGGAAGTCGGTTCGATAAACAAATTAATAAAAGGGGAAGGGCGGATTACAATGATATTACATGCAGAATCATGCCGCAATAAAGATAAAGTCCAACGTGCAAAAAGAGGACTTCGACTCTTTTTAACTATCTTGTTCATTACTTCTATTATTCTAAATTTAGTAGTAATGATTACTAAAAGTATGCCGCTTATTGTGGTATATATGTTTACCCCAGCATTTTCTTCTATTTTGACTCGCATAATACTGAAAGAAGGGTTTAAAGATGTATCTTTTAGTCTCGGTAACTTAAAGATATGGAAGGGAATTGGTCTTGCTCTGCTAATACCTATGATTATTTGTGGAATTACTTATTCTATCGCCTGGTTGAGCGGAATTGCGAAGTTTCAGCATCCCGAAGGTGGTATGTTAGAACCAATCTACAATATACTTGGACTTCAGTATCTATCGGCACCATTCAGTTTCATTTATCTAGTAATATTGAGCGGCATTTTAGGAAGTTTGCTTAACTTAATCCCAGTTTTGGGAGAAGAAATGGGCTGGCGAGGTTATATGCTCACAAGGCTAGTCGATGCAGAGTTTTCACGGCCCATCCTTATTAGTGGATTGATTTGGGCAACGTGGCATGTTCCAATTGTTATTGCTGGTCTATATGTAGAGGGACCATCTGTCTTTCTTTCAGTACTTGGCATCTATTTTTGTATTGTGCCATTCAGTTATATTACAGCTTATTTACGACTTATCACAGGTAGCATTTGGCCTTCGGTTATCATCCATACTACTTGGAATGCCATTATTCAAGGACCTTTCGCACGTGCAAGTACAGGATATCAAACTGAGATTTGGATTGGAGAATCTGGATTGATAACCGCCCTTATTATCTTGATTACGGCAATAATTGTGTCTCGGATAATAAGATTTACTAAATATTGATTTTTCACATAAATTTTAAAAAAATGATTGTGAATCAGAAAAACGGACTCTCAGATTGCTTTTTAAGGGTTTTTAGTGGTCATGTGAATGTCGTACGTATCGATAAGGATTAAATTCCACACGATTAAAAACAGGGTGTTTAAACGATATTTTGTTTTTATTCGTAATTTTAAATCTGAAATACTGAAGCCAATGTAATACAATTTCATTGGCTTCAGTATTTTGATTCTTAACTAAAAACAGAGTGGGAAATTAAGGGTGTCATATATATTAATTAAAAGTAGCATACAAAGAATGCTTAAGTGACATTTCTTTTGTTATAGAATAAACAAATCCTGATATTGCAGTAACTATTATTTTGAGGTCAATTTACAGTGAAATAAGTGTCTAATGTCTACTATTACTTTGGATTTATGTTACTGCACCTCTTAATTAGAGGTGTTGTTTTTGTTAATTAATAGCCATTGTACTTAGAAAATAAATAATATGTTTATGTGATGGAGTAATAAAGCTAGGTAGCATAAAGACTGATACTACAAAGATTAACAACATATAAAAAAATTATTTATATGTTGTGTCACCGCTGCTATTCCTAATAATTTTGGAATCTATTTATTTCGTCCGCTTTTGCGGAAACTAAAACTAATGTTGCGACCAGTAATATAGTGCCAATTAGATAAAAATAGTTGGACCTATATCGTCAGTATTTTTAATATTCCATTCGCTTTTTGTGTTTTCTATTTTTATTTTTGTACTGATGATAAGACCTTTCCCTCAATTAGATCTTTAAATAACGTAGACCTATTTGGTGCTTGAATTTCTTCCAACGTGAATTTTCCGAAGCATAGTGGTTCAGAAATAGCTTTATCATTTTCATCTGCTGTTAAATTTTCGACTTCTTTATTATCTTTGTCAAAAATTTGGAATACAGTAGTTTATCAGTTTTATATTCGAATTTGCAGCATCCACTTTTTTAATCTCAGTTTGTCCAAGTGATTGAATTTTTGGCTGTTAGTTCTTACGGTGATACAGTATCTCCTTGGACTTTCACTGTATTTTTAATCTTTTTTCCAGCTTGTCCCTCGCATGGAGTACCATTGTATGCCACTCTGTATGTGTCACATCCCAAAATTCTTCGTTTTCTTTTCCTACATTAAATTTACTTTTGTCTGTATCGAATGTATCTGTCACTGTTTAGCCTACTATTTGTAATGTACCTGGGGCATATTCTAGTTCGTCTGGCAATGTATCCGCAAAGGCTAGATTTTTCGCAGGATTAGCAAGAAGCTATTACTTACTAGAGTTGTATACTCCAATCATCCCTTGTTTCTGTATTTTGTAGGTTCTTCACTGTTTTCTCAAGTTCTATGATTAGATCTTGGAGAATTAAGAAACGACCCCCGCTCATTTCATTGTCGTTTAAAAACTTATAAGAAAAGAATCTATTTCTTTCACACTTTTCCTAACTTCTCCGATATGTAGATGCTAATTACAAATAAATAATATATGATTTTCATAAAAAAAATATAGTAATATTTTGTCGTGAATTGTACTATTTTGATATTTTATAGTAATATTTTGTCGTGAGTTATACCTGACGGAAAATAATTTATGAATTTATACAGTAACGATGTAAAAATTTATCATTTAATCTAATTAAGAGGAGAAGGTAATGAATAATTCTATCGATATACAACACTTGTGTGATCTCGCACATAAAGTCTTTAATGTACCTGTTCACATTTTATCCACAGACAAAAAAATCTTATATCATTCTACTTCTGATGATATTTGTAGTCCTTTTTATTCTTCTAAAGAAGAACATCTTAGTGACATTTATCAAGAAAATGATCCCAATAACTTGCCACTTTTCAGATGTAACAGTTATCTTGAAAATTTCGTCCTAATTCATATAGCAAATCATGATTACATAAAAGGGACTATTATAATCGGTCCCACTATACATCCAAAGGGCTCAGATGATATAACCTTTAAACTTCGGAAAGAATTTAACTTAAATAATAATATTCAAGAAAGACTAGCCTATTATCAGTGCCTACCTGAGATTAAAAAAACTACTTTAATTGATATGGGAGTTTTATTACATTACATGATTTTCAATGAAAAGTTAGATGTAGATATTGTTTTAGAAAAAAATAAAGTGCTAGAGGAAGTTCCCTATAAAATTGTGAAACCTGATCTATATATTTTAAAACGCCAACAAAATAAACCTAAAACTCACAACATGGCATTAGTACATAATTATTTTTCAGCAATCAAAGAAGGAGATAAAAAGAAGTTATTGCAATATATGTATGCAGTTTCGCAGGAAGATACTGAATTAATTTTAACAGCGGATCCACTCAGAAACCAAAAAAACCATGGGATTATTGCGATTACTTTAGCTACTCGATATGCGATAGAAGGTAATCTCCCACCAGACATTGCTTTTGCTCTTAGTATTTTGTATATCCAAACCATGGAACAACTAGATAACGTGGACTCTGTAAGGCGATTGTCGGGAGATGCTTTACGTACTTTTGCAGATCGGGTGAAAGAATTCAATGCGCAAAAATTTTCAAATGCGGTTACTACATGTATGAACCATATTAGTAAAAATGTTTACGATGGAATATCTCTCAATGAACTCGCTAATCATTTGGATATTACGCCTACTTATTTATCTAAATTATTTAAAAAAGAAGTGGGAATTCCTTTAAGTGAATTTATTCAAAGGGAACGAGTGGAAGAAGCAAAAAAATTATTAACACTCACTACATATCCATTATCAGATATTTGTGCTTGGCTTAATTTTAACGACCAAAGTTATTTTACAAGGGTTTTCAAAAAATCAACTAACATGACCCCTAGACAGTATCGTGAAAAATATACCGTAATATAAGCTTAGTATCAGTTTCTTGTGCAAAAACTTTAATATATGCCCAAGTAACTCTAAAACTTGAGCATACTGTTTCTTTTACTCTAGAAAGGGTATGTGATTGATCTAGAAAAGGAATATGTATTCAAATATATCTTGAAGAGTCCATGAAACATATAGCCAAGCTAAAGGACAATGGAAAGATTTATACCGTGTTGTTAATTTTAAAGAGTACACTAACCATCATTTTTCTAAGGAAACAAAAAACAGAAGGCTGCAAAGGTTCTTTTCGAGAAAGCTTTGCGGCTTTTTTTAATTTTAAAACCTATAGTAATAACGATGGATAAGTTTATAGATTAATATCTTCATGTTAAGTATTTATTAATGGTGATATTAGGGGCTATTATATAAAATTTAACAAGATAACATATATCACTTGATATATCTATATTATATGCAATTATACATAACCAAATAAAGGAAATGAAGTATAAAAAAACCTATTAAATTATTCTATAAGTATTTTTAAAAAAATAAAACTGCACGGTTAAGCTAAAATAGTTATTAATTAACCGTATACACTTTAATTTGTAATCATTACAATTACAGAGATAAAACTCCTAATTGATTATATTGGTATAATATTTTCAGCTCGATTTTTTACTTGACAGTTAAATTATCGGGCGCAATCGACAAAATTTTGCTATTTACGCATCGAAAATTTAATGTTTTAATGAACAACATAACTGGTATGACCAGACAGAAAGGAGAAGATTACGCTAATAGGAGTATAGTGAAGTTGCAAGTAACATCATGTTAAGTTTAATTTTCTTAATAATCAGTTAATTTATCAGGAGGTCTAGAGTCTCAAAAGGATCAAGTTTGTAATAAAAGTGTTTTAAGTTACTGCATAACAAAAGTGAATTTATTCCGCAATAAAAGTATAAGCAATGTACAGTATAATTTCATCTTTTGTAGTCTTGTAAGGCTATTGCTGACAAAACTAAAAACCATATTATGAAATTGATATTAAAAAAAGGTCATGACAGGATTAACTCTAGAAGCAATAGTTTATCTATCTTCACGGCTCTGTAAGTTAGCAGCTCTAGGGGAGAAATAATATTTTCCTACTCATTGGGCAGCTAATTCAAATATAGCTGATGAATTTTTATCGTTTCCTATTTGAAAAATAGAGTATCTAAATGAGAGGGAAGTAAAATCTTTAGATCCTATTAGAAGTAAATAATAACGATAACACCCTATCCGAAAGACTTCCCCTTCCTCATGCGTGTGCAAGGAGAGAGCCTAGCGCTAGGGCGTACAAGTTATATGAATCGAGTTATAAAAAACAATGGTAAAGGAGTGTACGGAATGAAAAATAAAATAATGACAGGATTTTTAATAACATCCATTGTAACTGGAGCAACTATTCCTATCAATACTCTCGCAACACCAATCGTTCAAGCAGAAACTCAACAGGAAAGCATGGATATTTCTTCATCATTACGAAAATTAGGTGCGCAATCTAAATTAATCCAAACGTATATTGATCAATCTTTAATGAGTCCTAATGTACAGCTAGAGGAAGTCCCAGCTTTAAATACCAATCAATTCCTAATCAAACAAGATATGAAGGAATGGTCATCAGAACTCTATCCACAGTTAATTCTATTAAATTCAAAAAGTAAAGGATTTGTAACGAAATTTAATAGCTATTACCCGACATTAAAATCGTATGTAGACAATAAAGAAGATAGTGAAGGGTTTTTGGATAGACTTGAAGTTCTTCAAGAAATGGCTATGACGAATCAAGAAAATGCGCAACGACAAATTAATGAATTAACAGAACTTAAATTACAGCTTGATAAAAAATTGAAAGATTTCGATACTGATGTGGCAACAGCACAAGGCATACTAAGTACAGATGGAACAGGGAAAATAGATCAGTTAAAAAATGAATTATTAAATACCAAGAAAGCAATTCAAAATGATTTACAACAAATTGCATTAATACCAGGAGCTTTAAATGAGCAGGGATTTGCTATATTCAAAGAAGTTTATAGTCTTTCAAAAGAAATTATTGAACCGGCTGCTCAAGCAGGGATGGCAGCGTATAACAAAGGAAAAGAAATTAACAACTCTATTCTAGAAGCAGAGAAAAAAGCAGCGCAAGAAGCGAAAGAGCAAGGTAAAACTGCTCTAGAAATTGAATCAGCCAAAAAAGCAGCTCGTGAAGCAATTGAGCGAAGCAAACAAGGTGAAATAGCTGCAGCTGCAGCCACAAAAACGCAAGAATATGACCTGATGAAAGCCATTGATACTGAAAAGATTAAGAAAACACTTGGTGTCTTCGCTGAAGTAAATAAACTAACAGCAGAACAGCGAGCATATTTAGATGATTTAGAGAAACAAAATCAAAAAATATATGATTTAACAACGAAACTATCAATAGCAGATTTACAAAAATCAATGCTTCTTCTTACACAAAATGATGTGCATACGTTTGCAAATCAAGTAGATGTAGAACTTGACCTACTAAAGCGCTATAAAGAAGATTTGGATCTAATAAAAAATAACATTACAAAATTATCTACTAATGTTGATGCAACTAACGAGCAGTCTCAAAAAGATACATTAAGACAATTAAAAAATGTAATAAGTTACCTTGAAGAACAGGTATATAAATTTTGATATTACGTTTTTGAAAAAACTATAAAGATTATAAGAATCTAGCGAAAGAAGGAGAATAGTTATGAAAAAATTCCCATTCAAAGTGCTAACTTTAGCCACTCTGGCAACGGTTATAACTGCTACTACTGGTAACACTATTCATGCATTTGCACAAGAAACGACCGCTCAAGAACAAAAAGTAGGCAATTATGCTTTAGGTCCCGAGGGACTGAAGAAAGCATTGGCTGAAACAGGGTCTCATATTCTTGTAATGGATTTGTACGCAAAAACAATGATTAAGCAACCGAATGTAAATTTATCTAATATCGATTTAGGATCAGAAGGAGGGGAGTTGCTCAAAAATATTCACCTTAATCAAGAACTGTCACGAATCAATGCGAATTATTGGTTAGATAAAGCGAAGCCACAGATTCAAAAAACAGCTCGTAATATTGTAAATTACGATGAACAATTTCAAAATTATTACGACACTTTAGTAGATACTGTACAAAAGAAAGATAAGGCAGGTCTAAAAGAGGGCATAAGTGATTTAATTACTACAATTAATACAAATTCAAAAGAGGTTACAGATGTAATTAAGATGCTACAAGACTTCAAAGGGAAACTATATCAAAATTCTACAGATTTTAAAAATAATGTTGGTGGTCCAGATGGGAAAGGTGGATTAACTGCAATATTAGCAGGTCAACAGGCAACGATTCCGCAACTTCAAGCTGAAATTGAGCAACTTCGTTCTACTCAGAAAAAACATTTTGATGATGTATTAGCATGGTCAATTGGTGGTGGATTGGGAGCAGCTATTTTAGTTATTGCAGCTATTGGAGGAGCAGTTGTAATTGTTGTAACTGGTGGTACAGCAACACCAGCTGTTGTTGGTGGACTTTCAGCTCTTGGAGCAGCTGGTATCGGTCTAGGAACTGCGGCGGGTGTCACGGCATCTAAGCATATGGACTCCTATAACGAAATTTCTAACAAAATCGGAGAATTAAGTATGAAAGCAGATCGTGCTAATCAAGCAGTTCTTTCGCTTACTAACGCGAAAGAAACATTGGCATATCTATATCAAACTGTAGATCAAGCGATATTATCTCTAACAAATATTCAAAAGCAATGGAATACAATGGGCGCAAATTATACAGATTTACTGGATAATATCGATTCTATGCAAGACCACAAATTCTCTTTAATACCGGATGATTTAAAAGCTGCTAAAGAAAGTTGGAATGATATTCATAAAGATGCAGAATTCATTTCAAAAGATATTGCTTTTAAACAGGAATAGAACTGAAAATTAAAACCTAAATTGGAGGAAAATGAAATGATAAAAAAAATCCCTTACAAATTACTCGCTGTATCGACGTTATTAACTATTACAACCGCTAATGTAGTTTCACCAGTAACAACTTTTGCAAGTGAAATTGAACAAACGAACAATGGAGATACGGCTCTTTCTGCAAATGAAGCAAGAATGAAAGAGACCTTGCAAAAAGCCGGGTTATTTGCAAAATCTATGAATGCCTATTCTTATATGTTAATTAAAAATCCAGATGTGAACTTTGAAGGAATTACTATTAATGGATATGTGGATTTACCTGGTAGAATTGTACAAGATCAAAAGAATGCAAGAGCACATGCTGTTACTTGGGATACAAAAGTAAAAAAACAGCTTTTAGATACATTGACTGGTATTGTTGAATATGATACAACATTTGACAATTATTATGAAACAATGGTAGAGGCGATTAATACAGGGGATGGAGAAACTTTAAAAGAAGGGATTACAGATTTACGAGGTGAAATTCAACAAAATCAAAAGGTTGCACAACAACTAATAGAAGAATTAACTAAATTAAGAGACTCTATTGGACAAGATGTTAGAGCATTTGGAAGCAATAAAGATCTCTTGCAGTCGATTTTAAAAAACCAAGGTGCAGATGTTGAAGCCGATCAAAAGCGTCTAGAAGAAGTATTAGGATCAGTAAACTATTATAAACAATTAGAATCTGATGGGTTTAATGTAATGAAGGGTGCTATTTTGGGTCTACCGATAATTGGCGGTATTATAGTGGGAGTAGCAAGAGATAATTTAGGTAAGTTAGAGCCTTTATTAGCAGAATTACGTCAGACCGTGGATTATAAAGTAACATTAAATCGCGTAGTTGGAGTTGCTTATAGTAATATTAATGAAATGCACAAGGCACTTGATGATGCTATTAACGCTCTTACTTATATGTCCACGCAGTGGCATGATTTAGATTCTCAATATTCGGGCGTTCTAGGGCATATTGAGAATGCAGCTCAAAAAGCGGATCAAAATAAATTTAAATTCTTAAAACCTAATTTAAATGCAGCGAAAGACAGTTGGAAAACATTAAGAACAGATGCTGTTACATTAAAAGAAGGGATAAAGGAATTAAAAGTGGAAACTGTTACTCCACAAAAATAGGGAAATATTAATTCTGTTGCAAAGTGAACCATAACATAGAGAGTCTATGATTACACTGTTAAACAGTAAAGCGATAATTAATAAATCCTTATATATTAAAAAGGCGGAGTCTCATTAAAGACTTCGCCTTTCACTTATATATAAGTTTTATCCAAATAAAAAGATAGCCATGTAGTTTACTTGTTTTTAAAAATTTGTAACAGAATCGATTAATAGGGGACAGTTTATATAGATTCGCTTAATAATATCGAATCTATGCAACTACATCGTCTTTTAATAAGAATAGGACTTGAAATCATACTCTATACAGGAGGAATAAGAAAAGATGAAAAAAAAACCTTATAAAATACTGGCTGTATCAGCATTTTTAATTATGACAACTACCTATGCAGTCACACCAGTAGCAACCTTTGCAATTGAAACTGAACAAACGAACACTGGAGATATGTCTCTTTCAGCAAATGAAGAAAAGATGAAAAAAACTGTACAAGATGCTGGGTTATTTGCAAAAGCTATGAATGAATATTCTTATTTGCTAATTAATAATCCGGATGTGAGTTTTGAAGGAATTTCTATTAATGGGTATGCAGATTTACCTAGTAAAATTGTACTGGATCAAAAGAATGCAAGAGCACATGCTGTTACATGGAATACAAAAGTAAAAAAACAGCTTTTAGATACATTGACCGGCATTATTGAATACGATACAAAGTTTGAAAATTATTATGAAACATTAGTAGAGGCGATCAATAATGGAAATGGGGATACTTTAAAAAAGGGGATTACTGATTTAAGGGGGGGAATTCAACGAAACCAAAAGTCTGCAAAAGCATTAATAGAAGAATTAACTAAATTTAAAAACGCTATTGGAGAAGATGTTAGAGTATTTGGAAGCCATAAAGAGACCTTGCAATCGATTTTAAAAAACCAAGGAGCTGATGTGGAGACTGATCAAAAGCGTTTAGATGAAGTTTTAGGACAAGTAAACTATTATAAGAAATTAGAATCTGATGGATTAATAATGGTGAAAATACCTTTTATCCCCACGCTTATTTCTGGTGGCATAATGATAGGTACTGCTAGAGATAATTTAGGTCGATTAGAGCCTGCTTTAGCAGAATTACGTAAAAATGTAGATTATAAAATTACATTAAATCGTGTAGTCGGAGTTGCATTTCATAATATTAGTGATATGCATAGTACGATTGATAGTGCTATTACTGCTCTTACTTATATGTCCACACAATGGGATGATTTAGACTCTCAATATTCGGGCGTACTGGGGCATATTGATAAAGCTGATGAAAAAGCTGATCAAAATAGATATAAATTTTTAAAGCCTAACTTGAATTCAGCTAAAGATAGTTGGAAAACATTAAGAACAGATGTTGTCACATTACTAGAAGGCATAAAAATTGCAGAGAAGAAAGAACAGGATTTTATGAATCTACTTCGTCCATCAAACGTTTTTTACTTTTATAAAAAAATCCATAACGCATACACTTTTGAAATAAAGACTGGAACAAATGCACCAAATGCGTCTTATAAAGTTATGAATTTAACTAAAAACACTGTTCATCATATGTGGAGTGGAGGTGCTAATACAAGCATGTGGGCTGACTGGCTTTCATTCAATCCAAATGATGAATTTGCGGTGGTAGCAGTAGTGGATGGGAAAGAATATGTTGTGTATAAAGACAAAGTAGAAAATATAATGAACTGAACCCAAAAAAATGCATTAATTAGGGATGGTACACATCGCTATCAAGCTAAGAAAAACAAATACCCCCAGAACGAAATTTTGTGCTAACTTTTAACAGAAAAGCTCATTTTTTCGTTTTGGGGTGAATCTATTTTCTTAAGTTGATGGGCATGGGGGGGATCTCAAAATCTTAGCTTGATGGGCATGTGGCGGTACCCCACATCCATCAACTTAAGGATTTACACTATTCTTGAAGTTAAAAGCAGGTTACTATTTTCTTATGTTAATGAGAATTGCAACCTGCCTTTATGAAATATGCACCAAAAACTTTATAGTAATAAGTCTGGCGTTATCTCTCTAATTATTAGGATATTTTTTCTTCATATATGCATACTAAACATACTATAGAAGGTGCATAGAAGGTGAGGAAGCCATGACTAAATTTCTGAAATGGTTAAAATATAGAGAAAATCCTAAATCATGTTCAATACGAGACGATACTCCTGTTCCCCAAAAAAATATAGAAGACTCTCTCTTAGAAGCTAGTTTATCGAAGAATATAGCTGAGCTTCAGAATGTATTTCATCAATCACCTGATCTAGTGATTCGACGGTTTCAAATGACAGAAGCTGGACTAGAAGCCGCTTTAGTATATTTGTCTGGATTAACAGATAAAGAATTGATTCAAAATCATGTTCTAAGTCCTTTGATGAATAGTGATTTTGATACCAATACAGAACTTCCCATTACATTAGGACAAATTAAAATTATTAATACGTGGAGTCAGAGTGAAAATGCTATTTTAGAAGGAGATAGTGTTTTATTAATTCACGGTCGAACTACAGCGTATCAATTGGACACAAAAGGATGGCCGCAAAGAAGTATTGAAGATGCTCATAACGAAATATCTCTAAAAGGTGGGCATCAAGGATTTGTAGAAACCGGAGCTCAAAATATCACAATGATTCGAAGGTATATTCCACATCGCCAATTAATGATAAAAGAGATAACAATTGGTTTACGAAGCAAAACAAAGATTTCTATTTTATATTTAAAAGATGTAACTTCTGAGGATGTGCTAAAGGAATTAGAAACACGGATTCAAAGTATAACAGTTGATGCTGTTACTAGTACAGGTGAACTTATTGAATTCATTGAAGATAACCCGTACTCACCATTTCCACAATTTATGTTAACAGAAAGACCTGATTTAGCCGTATCGCACATTCTACAGGGCAGATTTGTGACTGTAGTGGATCATTCGCCAAATGTATTAATTGCTCCAACAAATTTCATCTCTTTTTTTCAAGGGGTGGATGATTACGGTACAAGATGGCTAGTTGCTTCGTTTATTCGTATACTTCGTTTTATCGCCTTTTTGGTTGCTCTATTTTTGCCAGCGAGTTATGTTGCGTTTATTTCCTTTAATTTCGAAGTTATTCCTGTAGAGCTTTATTTATCTATTGCAGAGTCAAGAACAAGCGTACCTTTTGCTCCAGTAATGGAAGCATTACTTATGGAAATAACGCTGGAAATGATGAGAGAAGGGGCCTTACGCCTGCCTACCCCGATTGGTCAGACAGTTGGAATGGTAGGAGGTATTATCATTGGACAAGCAGCTGTTCAGGCCGGAATTGTAAGTAACATTATGATTATTGTTGTTGCTGTTACAGCCATCTCTTCTTTTATTATCCCTAACTATGATATGGGATCTGCAGTTAGACTTTTACGATTCCCCATGATGATCTTAGCTGCATTATTTGGAATTGTAGGACTGGTTATCGGGTGGATGACATTAATTGGACATCTTATCAGTCTTGAATCACTAGGAACTCCTTATGGAACACCGTTAGCACCGTTTCGTTTTGCAGATATGAAAGATACTTTTATACGCTTTCCTTTATGGGCAATCAGAAGGCGTCCTAAGGGTACAGGAGCTATTCAATCTATTCGACAAGGTAAGAATCATAACAAAAGGTGAAATTATGAAAAAATATGCCTATAATGACATCACTCTTATGCAGTATATTGTTTTAATCAATGGAATGCAGGTCGGCACTGGCGTTCTATCTCTTCCACGTGTGCTTGCAGAAAAAGCTGGAACAGATGGATGGATAGCTATATTCATTGGCTGGATATTCTCCACAATATCAGGTGTTTTTATTGTGAAAACAGCTGCAAAATATCCCGAGGACACACTTTACGAAATTCTTATACGATTTTTCGGGAAAATAATAGGGAAAACACTTGTTGTTATTTACATGATGTACTTCGCTTTTTATTCTTGTACTGTTCTTGTGAACGCTATGCTTTATCTTAAGGGATGGCTTCTTCCAAAAACGCCTGATTATCTAGTTATCTTTTTGTTTTCGATTCCTACCTTTCTTGTCGCACGTAACGGCCCTCGTATTATAGGGCGGTACTCCGAACTTACTTTTTATATGTTGCTTTGGATTCCGTTATTTTTTTTGGTACCTCTTAAAGAGAACGGAAGTTGGATGCCATTCTTTCCGCTCTTAAAAGAGGGGTGGAAGCCTATATTAACGGCTGTGCCGACCACTATCTATGCTTATTTAGGATTTGACATTGCGTTCTTTTTATATCCCTTTTTACGAAAAAAACAGTATGCAGTCCATGGAATGGTTATTGCAAACACTTTAACGATGTTATTTTATTTATTCGCTACTATTGTTTGCTTTGCCTATTTTAGCCCTGATAGCATTACGCAATTTAACCAACCGGTACTAAATTTACTTAAAGTAATTGAATTTCGGTTTTTAGAACGTTTTGACATGATTTTATTGGCTACTTACTTGCCCGTTGTTTCTACATGCTGGATTCCTGCCATATTCTGTTCTGTATTTTGTTCAAGCCGATTACTTGGGAAACAAGATCACAGCTCTCATGTAGTTATTCTCTTATTACTCATTATCGGCTTCGTATTCTGGATTAGTCCTAGTTGGAATCAAGCCGAAACGGGACTACAGGTGTTATCGAATGCTGGGATCGGGTTAACCTATATATTACCTATCATTTTATGGATGTATGGCTGGCTATATCAGAAGTCTCATTGGGGGAAGATACATTGAAAAGAAAAGTACTATGTTGTATTTTGTTATCGGTGTTCATGATGACTGGATGCTTTGATCAAACAAATATTGAAGATGTTTCCCTTACTCTTGTACTTGGTATGGATTTAGATCGTAATAATAATCTATTGGTGTACATGTCAAGTCCTGTTTTTAATAAAGAGGCCAAGGTAAAAGAAGAGGTTACGGGTGTGAAATCTGCTACGATTCGAAATTCTAGAGACAAATTTGATGCTGCTGTTATGGCACTTACCTCGGGAAGTAAAACACAGGTGATTTTAGTTGGAAAACGGCTATTGAAACAAAAAAATTGGATGAAATATCTCGATCCATTTCAACGAGACCCCAAAAATACAGTTACTACAAGGGTTGTTGCTGTTGATGGACCTGTTTCGGACGTCATCTTTTATAACCCAAAAGATAAGCCACGTCTTCCTCTATATTTAACAAAACTAGTTGATACAGCCTCTTTAAGAAATATCACAGTAAAAACAAATCTTCAAGAACTACATGAACAAATAGCAGACAAAGGGGTAACACCGAATATTACTGAAATGAAAAAAACGAATAAAGTATTTGTGGCAGGTACAGCTTTGTTAGATGAAAAAGGAAGGCATAAATTAACGCTAAAACCTGATGAAAACAAACTATTACGCATTTTGCAGCAAGGAACTACAGGTGATTTTTCATTTACAATCCCAATTAAACTAAAGTCGGATAGCCAGGATAAAGATTGGATAAGCTTTGCTGCCTATAACATTAAAGTAAAGACAAAGGCAAGATATGATAATAAATTTATATTTAATACAGATATAAAGATGAAGGTCGGCATTACAGAACGGCTTTTTTCGTTCAATACAAGAAAGGATGCAGTAAAATTACAAAAGGCGATTGAAACTAAGCTGGAAGCTGATTTCAAGCAATTAATAAAGAAAATACAAACTGCCAATATTGATCCTATTGGGCTTGGGAGATATGCAAGAACTTACACATATCCAGAATGGAAAAAAGTCCAAAATAAATGGAATAATGAATTAGCAAAGGGCGATGTAAACGTCAAGGTAAATGTGAAAATTGGTGGGATGGGGACAATTAAGTAACAGGAGTTCAACTGAGATTCGTACTAAATTTACAAGTATCTTCAATTTTAGAATGGGAATTTTCTTTAATAGGAGTACCCCCCCGTACCCATCAACTTAAGGATTTAGACTATTCTTAAACTTAAAAGCACGTTACTATTCTCTTATGTTAATGAGAAAGGGTGACGTGCTTTTTATGAATATGCATCAAAAACAAGAGCGATTAGAATGCCACCTTTATGGACAACTCATTAGTATCCTATTATGTTCTTCTACTATGTTTAAAATGAGAGAACTCCTGTTACGTAAGAAACAGAAAGAACTAAGTGAATATAAAGCGATGTACATAATTAAAGATTATTTCTTACTTTTTCATCAAGCACTACATAAAAACACCCTAAGCAAAAAATACAATAGGGGCTGCCCATATGGACAGCTCATTTACATAATTCTCGTTATTAATAGACAACAATGGATAGAATTTTCGTTTTGGGGTGAATCTATTTTCTTAAGTTGATGGGCATGGGGATGGTACACTAAACTAGACACCAAGTTAAGTGAAAAATTGAACGGCATAAGGCTCCTTATTTCCTAGAACACCTAGCTAAAGCAAAAGAATTTGTACAGTAAAAAAGTGAATATTGAATCAAGGTGCTGGTTGCTTTATGTGTATGGCTTAACCAAAAGATTGCGAATACATTAAAAGAGCAACTTGTAATAAAGATATTGCAATATTTTTAAAGCGAAAAGCCGAAATTGAGGAATTTGAAGAATTGTAATAGTGAAGGAATTGATTAATTTATAAAAAACATAGGAATTAAATATTCCTACGTTTTTTTGTACATAACATTTAAATAAAAAGAGAGAATAAACACCTTATTTTTGGGGTGTTTGAAGGTTCAAATGGAAGATTCCCTGGTTTTCGATTTGAATCAATATGATACTA
Source organism: Bacillus sp. 41-22 (assembly GCF_025809295.1). NCBI lineage: Bacteria > Bacillati > Bacillota > Bacilli > Caryophanales > Bacillaceae > Bacillus > Bacillus sp. 41-22. The sequence goes on along the minus strand of NZ_CP084035.1, from coordinate 3,005,272 downwards.
TTTACATGTACTGTCATGTAGGGAATTATATTTTTTACACCTGAACTGTTTGTACTATTTGTAGGATTTTCTGTTTTTTTGTCGAATATATCTTTAATGCAAGGAGGGACATTACATGATTATTAAAGACTATTTCATCAATCTTTCTATTTTTTCTTTATTAGTTAGCGCAGCGATATTTATTCAAGTGTTTTTGATTCATTCCAGGCGATATTTCGAAAAATTCTATGGAGGGATTATTGCAGTTACTTTGATGCTCTTTTCTTTTCCATACATGGGATTTTCCTACGATCTTCGAGTTGTTCCTCTTATTTTATCTTTTATTTACTTTGGTCGCATTGCTGGTTGGATTACATTAATTAGCATTATTATCATGCGTATCTTTTACATTGGAGGTTACTGGGAACCTCCTGTGATTGCTTATTTAGGTTTGGGTATCCTATTTGTTACTTTTAAAACATATTTTAAAAACCTTCATCCTTTTAAAAGTGCATCTTTATATTTTTCTGTTTTTGTTGGAATAAAGTGGTTAGTTGGTGTATTCTTTAATACTAAGTTACTTTACACTGGAGGCTTATTATATATAGCTTTAGGGCTTTTAATTGGGCTATTTCTTATGGAAGCCTACCAGAGATTATATTATTTAACACAGGACTTATCTAAAATGAATCGGGAATTAAAAAAATCCAAGCAAGAACTCACAGATACCGTACATGAGCTTCAAGGAGGGATTTTTAAATTTAAAAAAGTGGGTAAGCACTTTATACACACTTTATGTGATGGACAGTTTTATTATCAAAAAGGATTTTATTCTGAACAGGTGGTAGGGAAAAGCTTACGGACTATTGATGCTTCTATTGTTCCACCACATTTAGTTCCACAATTGATGAAGTATTATCTTCAGGCATGGGAAGGGAAAGAAATTATATTCGAATTACCCTGGCCAGATGATAAAACGATTATTCTTATTGCACTTAGGCCGATTAAACGAAATGGACAAGTTATGGAAGTTGTTGGTTCTATAGTCGATATAACCGAAAGGAAAAAGGTAGAATCAGAATTAAGAGCTACCAAAGAATTACTAGAATCATTTATAAAGCATAATGTAGATGCTATTACCATTTCTGATCGAGAAGGGCATATTTTACAAGCAAATAAAGCTTATGAAAAGATATTTGGATGGTCATTACAAGAAATCATAGGTAAGAGATTACCCTGTGTACCAGATTTCTTAATGGAAGAATCACTTGAAAATATTCAGAAAATTCTAACTAGAGAATCCGTAGTTACTAGATTAGAAACTGTTAGACGACGTAACGATGGAAGTCTTCTTGATGTCAGTCTGACAGTTTCTCCTATACTAGACGTAAGAGGAAATGTGATAGCTTTATCTGCAATATGTAGAGACATCTCTGAAAGAAAACAAGCAGAAAGAGAACGACATCGATTACACCAACAATTAAAAGATAGTGAAATGAAGTACCGTGCACTAATCGAACAAGCAACTGATGCAGTATATGTAGTAGAGCTGAATGAAAATCATGTTCCAAGTCGATTCATTGAGGTAAACCCTGTTGGTTGTAAAAGATTTGGATATAGTAGAGAAGAGCTGCTCTCGTTACCATTTCCAAATGTAGTACCACAAGATTCTAAAATGATTGTAAGGTTGTTAAAAAGAATTAGAGAGGGACAAACTTCCTTCACTTTGCAAGATGAATATGTTTTTCCAACAGGAAAAATAATAACAACTGAGTTTAGTGTCCGTGTTTTTAACTTAAATGGTAAAAAAGTTTTCCTAAGTATTTCTCGTGATATCACTGAACGGCTAAAAACAGAAGAATTACTACGGAAATCTGAAAAACTTGCTGTCGTAGGACAATTAGCGACTGCAATGGCTCATGAAATTAATAATCCATTAACCGCAATGAAAGGGTTTATGCAATTACTAAAATCAACGGAAACTGAGAATAATCGGGGTTATATAAATATAGTATCATCAGAGATTGAGCGTATAGAAAGTATTACTAATGAATTTATGGCGGTAGCCAAACCACAGGTGGTAAAGATACAACCTAATGATATTAGTGTGCTAATGGATCAAGTTTTAATGCTACTGCAACCTCAAGCAATGATGAATAATATAAAAATTAGAATTGATTTTACACCTGGTATTCCACTGATTCCATGTGAAGGAAATCAATTAAAACAAGTATTTGTTAATATTATAAAAAATGCAATTGAATCCATGCCAACAGGAGGAGAAATTTTGATTCAATTTGATAAACTTGATAATAATCAAATAAGGATTCGCTTTATCGATCAAGGATGTGGGATTCCAAAAGAACGTATACCATATTTAGGAGAACCTTTTTACAGTATTAAGGAAGAGGGAATCGGCTTAGGATTAATGGTCTGTTATAAAATTATTGAAACACACCAGGGGAAGGTATTTATTGAGAGTGAAGTGAATAAGGGGACTATAGTTGAAGTCACTCTCCCAATTTGCACACTTCAAAATTAATACATTCTTTTACTGAAATTTTATAAGTTAGTGAGCAGTTAGCTTTGGCTAGCTGCTTTTTTGTATATATTGTAATCGATTCTTCATATTACGGCTTTTTGATGTTTCATATATAGATTTTATGGCTTTTAAAAACTCTGTAAGTGTTTTGTAATATTTACGAGAGACTTTTTTAACAGTTATGAGAGAGAAAAGAAAGATTTGTTATATATGATGAAATTAATCTTACTAGTAGGTGTTCTAATGGACCTAGAAACCAAGGAGGAAAAATAACAATGAAACAATTGAAGCCAGCAATTAGTGTATTAGGTAGTGTATCGATGGCACTGACTTTAGCATCTCCTGCTTTAGCAGATGTAAAACAACCGAATCCAGGAGGTACAGTTGAAATATTCAAAGAGAATGCAAATGTAAAAAAAGAAGATAAGAATTTCACGCTCGGATCTGATGGGGAAATAGGTTCACTCATTACACAAAACATTGAAATGGCAAACAACGATTGGGATAAAGATGGTATTTCCAACGACTTAGAGATTAATGGATATAAAATTGAATTCAATTCACAAACTGGAAAAAATGAAGCGAAAGCATGGGATCCCGAGAAGGATAAAGGGAAACCAAAATTTATATCGAATCCTATGAATGCAAATACGGATGGTGATCCTTTTACTGATATGTATGAGGTTGAGAATTATAACAACGATTCTGATACTAATTTCAATCCGATAGTTGCCAACATGCCGAATTTGCAAATTGGTGTCAAACGAATTGAAGTAATTCCTATTGCAACCATTACGGATAATAATGGTGGATCAGTTAGTAGAGGATGGGAAAAAAGTGTATCTACACAACATTCGTTTAATGTAGGTTTAAGTGGTTCAGGTGGTGTAGAAGGCTCAGCAGCCGGTCCTGTTCCTTCCGGAAGTGTTTCAGCAAATGTGGGATACGGATATTCAAAAACAACTACAGAAACGGAGAGTTATACAAATAATTTTGATTGGTCTACTGCAACAACTGTGGATACAGCGAACGCAGCAAAATTACGGGTACATTTGGAATATAAGAATGTAGGAACAGCATCCGCTGAAAATGTTTCGCCTCATTTTAATATTCGTTTAGGAAACAAAATTATTAATACTGTAAAGGCAACACAAGATCGTTATAAAGCAAACTATTTAAGTACAGAAAAAGGTGGACGGAATAAAACAGAAGTAGTAATTGACAGTTTAGAAGGACAAGCAGATGCGAATATTGTCTTATCTTTGGATGAATTGAAAGCTGTTGAACAAGGGGAACTTCTTTCGATTGAAGTTTTACCTACAAGTACAATGGATTTATCTATTGAAAAAGGTGAAGAAATTATGCATTTGGGGGATTCAGGGAGATATGAGTCTAGAGTAAATGCAGCTACTGAACAATTAGAAACAGATATAGGAAATATACCAAAGTTTAGGGTATATACTCCTAAAGACAAATCTCTTGCTGATAAGCCAGTTTTATCCTATAACGAAGTTTTTCAACAGGTAAATATAGATACGAAAAAAGTAAATCATATTGTAAACAAGGCTAAAAGTACTAATAACGTATCAGTGGTTTCAGCTAATAATGGAACTGATGCATTGAACGATTTAAAAGCGGGACAGGGAGATCGCGGTTATTTACATAAAGACTCTGTACACGGAGCTTTTGCAAAGCTACAGCAACCAACATTAGTAGAAGGTAGTTATGATTCTGTGACGCAAAAGATTAGGGCAACAATTTTACCTGGTTTATTTGGAGTGAGTAAAGATATTCCTACTACTTATAGTAAGAAATGGAATGCTCCGTCACAAACAGTAACACTGGTTAAACGTGAAAATGGATTTACATATGAGTCTAGAGAAAATATACACCCTATTAAATCTGAAATTGCTGCGCACAGAAAAGTTACATTTGAAATCAATGACGCACACAATCTAACGCCTACACAAAAGATTGATACTGAAATTAAAGCTAATAAAGAATTTGAAGATTATGTAGTAGATAATTCAGGTGAATTTGTTACAGAAGGAGTTCCTTATACCGTGGCTTCATATGGAAATACAGCTTATTTGGGAAGTCATCATGCAGGGAATAAATGGGAGTATCTTTGGGCTGAAAAATCTAGCGATGAAAAAGTGAATGTAATTATTGAAAGAGTAGGTCAACCTAAACCTGGAAAACCAATTAAAAAGGATGAAGAGGTATTAATTAAATTTCAAAATCCTATTTATTCAGATTATGCATATTTAAAACTTCAAGATAGTTATATCCATTTAGATCAAAAACAGAACGCAAGTACTTTTAAATTTAATCATGCATATCCAAAGAATTTCACTGGACACCATAAGCAATGGAACATACTATCTAATGGTAATAAGTTAAAGGTAGGATATTTAATCGATTATATGAAATATGGTAATGGAGAGAATGGGACTGATACTATAGCATGGAATCTATCAAGAGTTCAGTAATAGGTAACAGTTCTGTTGCTAAGTTTGGAAAGAGAACTGGAAATGAATTGAATCCGAAAAGTTAGATACAATAATTTAGGTTACTAATAAGGAATGAGTTCGATGTTGAATCGGACTCATTCCTTTTAATTTATATAATTTAGAAACTACTATTTTAAATACTTATCTAGTCATATAAGTAATCAAATGTTAAGATTACTATCTGTATTACATGATTTATTTTCCGAATTTTCATTCGTTTCGAGGGTGAAATGTGGAATTCTGATTTATTTATGTGATTAGTTTTTATATCTTTACCTATAAAGATATTTTTATTGGATAATAGAAAAAATAAATTTTTTGTTATTGGTGAAAAAGAAGTGAGGATAGTATATGAAGAAAAGAATTTTAATCGTAGAAGATGAAGAAAATATTCGAGAAGTATGCAAACGGTATTTAGAAAGAGAAGAATATGAAGTTTATACCGCTGTAAATGGTAAAGAAGGTTGGGATTTATTTCTTACACATCAACCAGATTTAATTATATTAGATTTGATGATGCCAAAAAAAGATGGATGGGAATTATGCGAGGAAATTCGTCAACAATCAAATGTCCCTATTATTATGTTAACTGCTAAGGGAGAGGAAAGGGATCGAATTTTAGGCTTAACAATGGGGGCAGATGATTATTTAACAAAGCCATTTTCCCCTCGTGAATTAGTATTAAGGGTTCAAATTATACTAAGAAGAGGAAGCCATGTACAAATACAAGCGAAAGAATCCTTATTGGAAGTGATAGAGTTTCCAGATTTAAAAATATATCCAAAGACAAGATATGTACTTGTTTGTAATAAGGAAGTGGAGTTAACGGTGAAAGAGTTTGAGGTACTTTATCTCATGGCAAAGCATCCAAAACAAGTATTTTCTCGCTCGCAGCTTCTTGAATTAATTTGGGATTTTGGACATGAAGGAGCATCAAACACAGTTACCGTGTTAGTGAGTCGTTTACGTGAAAAGCTCGAGAAGCATACGATAAAGAATCGTTGGATTCATACGGTTTGGGGTATAGGATATCGCTTTGAGCCAAATGGAGGAAATGAAACATGAGATTACGTATTCAATTGTTACTCATGAATCTATTAAGTACTAGTATTATGGTAATTGCTATATGGTATAGTGATACGAAAATGTTACTTGAACCGGAACAAACGCGGTTATTAACAGTAATTGCATTTGTGGCATTCATTATTTCAACGTTTATTTATTGGTTAATGACACGTCCTATCATGAGATCTATACAAAATTTAATAAAATTGACGAAACAATTTAGTGATAGACACTTTGAAACGATGTATATAATTGGGCAAGAACCACGTGAGTTTAAAGAATTGGCAACAGCCTTTCAACAGATGGCAAAAAAATTAGAAGAAGGGTTTACTAAGTTAGAGGAACAGGAAAACTCTCGTAAGGAGCTAATTACCAATATCTCACACGACTTACGAACACCTATGACTAGCATGCAAATGATGATAGAAGCATTACAAGATAACCTGATTGAAGATCCTGAAATGAAAAAGCAATACTTAGCAACGGTTTTAAAAGAAATAGAAAGATTAAATGGATTAATTAACGACTTATTTGATCTTTCAAAGTTAGAGTTTGAGCAAGTAGATTTTCACCCAAGTTTCACACATTTAGATAAAGTTCTATTAGATGTATTAGAGTCACATTCTGTCTTATTAGGAGACAAACAAATCCATGTGCAATTGGATGTCCCTGATACATTACCTCGACTTTTGATTATGCCTTGTAAAATAGAAAGGGTCATAGGTAATTTATTACATAATGCAATTCGATATTCTCCTATCTCTGGAACAATTGAATTGACTGTAGTGGAAAATAAACCAACTCAACAGGTCCAATTCACTTTGCGGGATGAAGGAATGGGAATTTCTCCAAATGATCAATTACGCGTATTTGAACGTTTTTTTAGAACAGATCGATCAAGAAGTTCACAATCTGGAGGTTCCGGACTTGGATTAGCTATTGCAAAATCATTGATTGAAATGCACAAAGGGGAAATTGGTGTAAGGAATCGCGCAGATGGTAAGCAGGGAAGTGAATTTTGGTTCACTCTTCCCATCACATCAGTAAAAAAATAAGACGGCTGAAAGACTTTTGTAACATTTACGTTAGAAAAATGAAAGACCTTCTTGTTAACATACTACTACACAGTATGTTACAGGAGGTTTTTTACTTTATGAAAAGAAAATATGTATGGCTTATAGGTGGTTTGATAATTGTATTGGGGATTTTATGGTCATTGTTCCGACCAGAGAAATTATTTATTGATAAGCACGTAAATGAATCATTGCCACAAGCAGAGATACAATCAACTGAAGTAAGGCAACAAAGTGATCGAGTAATAAGGGAAGGTCAGTTTCAAAACGGTGTCCATGAAACAACTGGAACGGCAAAAATTTACCAATTAGCGGATGGAAAACGTGTTTTACGACTTTCTGATTTTGCAACATCTAATGGGCCAGATGTACGAGTTGTATTAGTTCCTACAAATCGTTTGAAAAATAATGAAGACGTGAAAAACTATCAGTATATTGAATTAGGAAAATTAAAGGGAAATAAAGGAGACCAAAACTACGAAATTCCTGAAGGGATAGATGTAAGTGAATATGGTTCGGTTTCTGTTTGGTGTAAAAGATTTAATGAAAACTTTGGTGCGGTTTATTTTAATAATTAAATATGAACTTAAAATTTCCTCTTACAGGCAAAATTCATCGGGGTAATGATAATAGTTGCAGCGGACTTAGTTGCTAAGAAGGGCACTCATAAGAGTGTTTTTTTCATATTCTTCAATATTTGTATATTTTAGAGCTATTGGACGTTTACGGAGAGATTTTATTTAGTGTGGAAGCGTACTTTCTGTGAATAGAAGGATGAATAATATGTTACAGGAAAACAGAACTCTTTTATAACTTAATTTTGAAGGAACATATACTTTTTTCATTTATCGGCTTGTAAAGAAGTATGGAAATTAAAGTTTATAATTTAAAAGTCAGCTTAAAGATGCAATAAGCAATTTGAATAGTAATCTTAAGTAAATAAAAAAGAGAGAGGAGCATCGATGAGCTCTTCTCTCTTTTTAAATCTAATTAGGGTTTCCATAACTGTAAAGGGGATGGTGTAAATTGTTGGATATTACCAAAATATTACTTTAAATTAAGATTATAAAAAAAGAAGTTCCTTTTTTCCGAAAAATGAATGTTAATGCAAAATTAATGATTAATATTCAAAAATGATTTTATAGTTCATTAATTTATTACTTGCTATCTATATTAATCATTTATTGCAACAGCTTTCATGTCCAAAATTAAATGTTTCAACAAAGGATAATATAAGTATCATTATAATGATTTTCCAATATAATCAATGTGTTAATGAAAGGAACTCTGTGTTATTTTTGCTTTTCTACTAACTAATACAGCTTCAAACAAAGGACACAATTGCTACATGCTAAGTGTAATCTATTACCCATTCAAGATTCTGTTTATTCAATCTTTCTAAAAATAAAAAAATATTGTACTCATAAATATACAAGCTATAATGAGGGCGTCGAGAAAGAATTTATTACCTCTAGAGAAAGTATCAAACCTAGTTTTTTTGCAAAAATCCTAATGACATTGTAAATAACCTTTTAAATTTGGACATACTGACATGATTACTCTAAGAAAGGTATGTGATCAAAAGGAAAAGTGTATTTGACACGAGAATGAAAGCGTCTTCAATAAGGTCTTGTTTTGAATCAGTCATTTTAGTAACTTAGATTCAACTGCAATTAAAAATAATAAATTATGGGGGTGCTTATATGAACATGAATGTAGCATCTATTAAAGAAAAAAAGGTTGTTAAATACAAAAGTTGTTTTGATGTGATTGGGCCCATAATGATAGGTCCTTCAAGTTCACATACTGCAGGTGCTTTGGCTATTGGAACAGTAGCCAATAAATTATTTCAAGGTCTTCCAAAAAAAGTCGTGGTAAGGTATTATGAATCATTTGCTGAAACCCATAAAGGACATGGAACTGATTTTGCGATTATTGCTGGGATACTAGGATTTGCAGCCGATGACAGCGAAGTGCCAGATGCTATTAAAATAGCAGAATCTAAAGGAATCGACATTACCTTTATTGAAAAAGCGGGTGATAGTCCTGCTGATCATCCAAATACGGCAGATGTATATTTAGAGGATGAAAGTCGAAGTATTAGAACGATGGGTATTTCTGTCGGCGGTGGATTAATTGAAATCAAACATGTTGAAATTGACGGATTTAGTTTAGATCTGCAGGGGCCATTGCCAGTCATTATTGCAATTTCCGAAAGAGCTGACTTTGAATTTGTTTTACGCAGGATCTTTAAACAATATGATGTAGAAATTAATAACTTTCATAGTTTAGAAGGAAATAGGGAATATTTATATGCATTCGCATTGGATTCGCTATTGCCTGGTAATCTCCAGGAGGAATTAGGAAATTTAAGCAATATAGCTAAGCTCATTATTCTTTAGTTACATTAGGGAGTGAAAAAATATGTATATGGCCATAAAAGAAATTGTGGATGCAGCTAATAAAAGCCAAAAGACAATTTATGAATTAGCAATTGAACAGGAAATTGAACAAACTAAATCTACTTATGAAGAAGTTTGGAGTAAAATGGAACGAAATTTAGCGACTATGCAAAATGCTATAAATAAAAGTATCGAGGGCGACGGTGTATTTTCTCCAACTGGTTTAACCGGAGGTGATGCTGTTAAAATTAAAAACTATCGAGAAAATAGGAAAACCCTTTCTGGAGATTTGATGGTGTTAGGGATCCAAAGTGCTATCGGTGTTAATGAAGTAAATGCTGCATTAGGAGCTATTTGTGCAACTCCAACAGCAGGTGCGAGTGGGACGATTCCGGGAGTCCTATTTAGTATTAAAGATACGTTGCAGTTAAGTCATGAAGATATGATTCATTTTCTATTTACTTCAGCGTTATTTGGAACGATAGTCGCAAACAACGCTTGTATTTCAGGAGCGTACGGAGGATGTCAAGCTGAAGTAGGCAGTGCCTCAGCGATGGCGGCTGCAGCTGCGGTAGAAGCTGCAGGTGGAACGCCACAGCAATCTTCTGTAGCTTTTTCGATTGCATTACAAAATTTACTCGGTTTAGTTTGTGATCCGGTCGCTGGTTTGGTAGAAATTCCTTGTGTAAAGAGAAACGCCATTGGAACGGCAAATGCTTTAGCAGCAGCGGACATCGCATTAGCCGGCGTAAACAATATCATCAATGCTGACGAAGTTATTGAAGCGATGTATAGAGTTGGAAGACAGATGCCTCGCGAATTAAGAGAGACAGGTTTAGGTGGAATTGCAGCAACACCTACAGGGATTGCCATTAAAAATAAAATTTTTGGAGAGAAACAATCAAATCAATGAACAATCATCGGGTATATTGTGAAATAGTTAACAATCTATTCTCTATTGTTCGCCTAAGGATGTCTGTATATTGGGGGAATTACTAATAAAATATACTACTATACAATTGGAATATTTTGCAAGTTGTAACAACCCCGTCAGATTGATGCTTCGCTAATTTTTTGATTTTGATTAACTTAGAAGAAGGATATACGATGTGGCGCACTTTATAAGCAATTCATTTTTCAAGAACGGTCTATATTCCGATGCCTTAAATAGAGAAGTAAGAATAGGAAACTAGGAGGAATTATTATATGAATGGGAATACTGCAAAAAACATAGAATTTCAAGCTGATAATACTGCAGTAAAAAATGAGAAATATCCAGACCCTAAAAAGTGGCATAAACAGGATACTACCTGGGCATTGAGTCTTTTTGGAACAGCAATTGGAGCAGGAGTACTCTTCTTACCTATTAATGCAGGTTCAGGTGGTTTATTATCATTACTGTTAATTACCATACTTGCATATCCAGTTATGTATTACTCACATAGGGCGCTTGCTAAAATGATATACGCTTCTAATTCTGCTGATGAGGGGATTACGGGTACTATAAGAGAGTATTTCGGAAATAAGGCAAGTATCATTTTTAACATAGTATATTTCGTCTCAATTTATACGATCGTGCTGATGTATTCGGTTGCACTTACAAATACTGCAAGTAGTTTTATCGTGCATCAATTGCACATGCAGGAGCCTCCAAGGGCCATTTTATCGCTTGTATTAGTACTCGGTCTTATCGCTATACTAAATTTTGGTCAAGATATTACTGTAAAGATAATGAGCATGCTAGTATATCCTTTCATTGTTTCTCTACTTTTTATCGCAATATCTTTAATTCCACAGTGGAATACGTCAATGCTAAGTTTTTCAAGTGTTTCTACTGCTTCAACTGGAACGGGATATTTTGGAACAATATGGATGATACTACCAATCATAGTATTCTCGTTTAATCATTCTCCTATGATTTCGTCATTCGTTATGAAACAGAGAGCTACGTATGGAATAGATGCTACTGATGCCAAGTGTGCTCAAATACAAAAAGTTTGTTATATCATGACATTCGCTGTTGTTATGTTCTTTGTTTGGAGCAGTACTTTAAGTTTGACTCCAGATGATCTTAAGGTGGCAAAAGAACAGAACTTGTCAATCTTATCATATCTTGCTAATGAGCTTAATTCACCAGTAATCACTATTGCGGCTCCTATCATTGCATTTGTGGCTATTACAAAGTCTTTCCTTGGCCATTATATAGGGGCGTATGAGGTAATGCGTGACATGATTATCAAGTCCGGTAAAAAACGTGGGAAAGATATAGGAGAAAAAACAGTTAAGACAATGATTCTTACTTTTGTCGTATTAACATGCTGGTATGTTGCTTATACAAATCCAAGTATTCTTGGAATCATTGATGCCCTTAGCGGTCCGTTAGTTGCTGCTATCTTATGTCTATTACCAATGTATGCAATTCGTAAAGTGCCTGTACTAGCTAAATATAGAGGGAAGATGAGCAATGTATTTGTTATTGTTATAGGTATCCTTACTGTCCTAGCGAGTATTAAGTCGTTATTCTAATTTACTATTGTTAGTTCTGATGCAAAAATAGTGGGATATGAAAAAAGAATGAAAAATTCCTAGCGGAACTGAATTAAATATTATTAAACCAGAGCGATTATGGTATTGGACAAACTTTTCCCCTTGGGGAGTTTGTCCTTTTTTGATTATAAGCATAACTTCTATTCCAGCAATCACTTTCTTAGCTGTTTGTAATGAGTTTAATTCGATCATATTATGGTGCCAATTAATGTACATCAAGCTAGTATTTTGAAAGAAACCTTCTTATTTTTCGTTCTGGAGAATATCCGTTTCTTAAGTTAATGGTTTTGAAGTCACCCTTAAATGAAAATTTTTTGTCTCTACATTTAGTTATTTTGAGAAGTCAGCTCATTTTTTGTTTTGAGGCGTTTCTTTTTCTTAAACTGTTGGATATGAGTACCCTCTAGTATAAATTTTACTATTGAAACAAGTGATTTTAACAACGTTAGGAGTGTTCCAGACAGCACAATGTAATTTGTGTTACATAGCAAGAAAAATAATCAAAATTTAAAGCGAGAAAAAGAAGCACCAAAGCAAATAACATCGGTGTTTCTTTTTTTGCGCTTTCGGGCACAGAGGTTCCTACAGCACTATTATAAAAGCGATTCTGGATGTAAGGGATTTGTAAGGAATAGGTAAGGAAAAAGAGATTTTCATTGTATATGATAAAAATATAAAGTAGCGCGAAGGGGGAAACAGGTACGACTTATATATGAAAAACAAACCAGTAAAAAGAGTGTTTTAAAGAAAAGAAGTAATTTCTAGAGTTAACATACATGTGGAAAAAGAGGGAGAAGGTATTTTATATTAAAGTTTGTTTATAATAGCTTTTTAACCTGTTAGGGGGGATCGTAAAGTAAATTATTAATTACCTTGAAAATTTCTATTTCCTTATAGTACTAGGCATGCTGTATTAAAAATTTTAATTGTGAAGGGAGAATTAATAAATATGAGCACGAAAAAAAGAATAGGGAGTAAGTTATTACTTGTCAGTGCAATTTGTGCGATAACTATTCCTTCGGTTTCATATGCGGAGGAAGTAATTTCACCTAAAAATTTCGAGGATTATTCAAACTTGTTCGAGGGACGGAATAAGGACGTGTTGAAAACAAGTTTATATCCAAATACATATAATACCCCCTTCAGCCACCCATTTAAATCGACATTAAAGGAAACAAACACAAATATAAAAAAAATAGACAATATTGAAGATGAAAATCCTGTTATATCTACTACTCTTTCATTTATCCGTTCTATGCATGCTGAAGATTATAAATCTGCATTTGGTTTAACTTCTCGATCATTACAGAAAATAATATCCGAAAAATGGCTGAAGAACTATTGGGAGGAACTTCCTACGCAATTACAAAAAGGTTCTTTTATAGAAATTGGAGAGGTTACACAAAAAGAGACAAATTCTGTTCATACAAATGTAGAGATTAAATTAGTTTTTGAACAAATTACTGTACCTTTACTAATAAAACTAGATCCATCTGGAAAAATAGATGATTTTCAACTCAGTATGTCGTTTAGTCCTGTTGCAGATCGGCCATCATATAGTAAGCCTGAATCATTTATTGATAAAGAAGTAGTAGTTGGAAGTGGTGCATTTCCATTACCAGGAACATTATCTATTCCAAAGGGAAAGGGTCCTTTTCCAGCGGTTATTCTTGTTCATGGAGCTGGAGCAGTCGATCAGGATTCAGCAACGTATGCTTTAAAACCATTTCGCGATCTAGCTGAAGGTCTTGCTTCGAAAGGAATTGCTGTCCTTCGCTATAATAAACGAACCTATGAACATGGATTGAAAACAGAACTTAGTCCTTTTTATACAGTTGATAAAGAGACAACAGATGATGCTCTTTTGGTGACTCATTTTCTTCAAAATGAACCTATGATAGATAAGAATCAAATTTATATTCTTGGTCATAGTCAAGGTGGAATGATGATTCCGAGGATAATTGAAAAAAATCAAAATCAAAATATTGCTGGGGCAATTGTGATGGGAGGGGCGGCCAAGGCATTCATAGACAATGTTTTAGATCAATTTGAGTATCGTCTTTCTATTGGAGAAATGAAACCAGAAGAATATAAATTTTACAAATCGCAATTTGAATTATTAAAGGATCCTAATTTCTCTAGTCAGAATCCTCCAAAGGATTTTTCTTTAGGACCACCAGTATATTGGGATTCAATCCGTAAAATTAAAGCAGCAGAAATGTCAAAAGAACAAAAAACACCGCTTCTTATTCTTCAAGGAGAAAGAGACTATCGAGTTCCTTCAAAAATTGAAATTCCCTTTTGGAAAGAACAATTAAAAGAGCGAGATAACGTTGATTATCGACTATATCCAAAGTTAAATCACTTCTTTACAGAAGAAGATGGAGAATTAAGTAAATCGGATGAATATTATAGTCCTGCTAATATCCCTGAGTATGTTATAAATGATATTGCTACTTGGGTGCAAGGAAGATTGAAATAAAATTAGCAACTATATTTTTAAATAGCTATTTTCAGTCCTTAAGATAGAAATATATATAATTATATTATGATGTAAATAACTATAACGAACGGAGTAAAGTTTCTTATTCAAATACTTTAGATTCTCATACCTGGGGGCATCATCCATGCTAGCGTCTTAATATTTGGAAGTATATACAAATACTCTAAACGAAAAAACGGTATTCTTTCTATCTAAGATGTAGAAGGATTATCGTTTATTTTTTTGAAATGTAAAAAAAATTAACATTAATAACAGAATTATATAAACTAATAATGTAAAAGTTTTTGGCAAAATTAGGGGTGATGTTCATAAAAATGGAGAACATACTTCGTATTTTACGTAAAGAGAAAAAGCTTTCACAAGAGATTTAGCTAAATCCCTTGGTGTAACAGTTGATTAAAGTTTCAGTTTATTACTTGTAAAGGGTTATTCAATGTATCGTACTATTGAAAAACCCGAATTTAATTAATTAAATGCGATAAAATCTTTTTAAAAATAATGAAATTTTAGGAAAAATAAGGTACACTAGTCAATGGTTTTAGTTTAAAATCGATTGACGTTAATGTATACGGGGGAAAGATTGATGAACAATAATCCAATAAATGAATCAGTTGAAGAAGTTGAGAGAAAACGAGTAAGATCAAGCAAACGTTTTACAAATTGGAAGCTTATTGCAGCGGGTGTTGGTGTAATTGTACTTCTCATTGGAGGAATGAGTTATTATCAGACAACTCACTTCAATTCAAATGTTACGATTAATGACACAAAAGTCGGTGGTCTGAACGCTGATCAGGCAATACAGAAATTAAAAACATCTGGACTAGAAAACAAAGTCTATGTTGATCAACAACAAATTTTAGATGAAAAAGATACAAAAACGGAACTTACGGAAAAAGATTTGCCTCAAGTTAAGAAACTATTAAAAAGCCAGTGGACATTTTTCCCTTCCTCAAAGGAAAAAAAATATTCAGTGCTACCGGAAAAGGCGGATCAGTATCGTAGTGAAACGATGAAAAAACTTGTAGAAGAAAAGCTCATCTCTATGAATGAAAAATTAAAAGCGCCTCAAGATGCTATGGCGAAGCTTGAACAAGGAAAAGTTGTTATTTCGAAGAGCGTTGATGGAAAACAGTATGACGTTACTAGTCTACTGAAAGATTACGACAAGCAGAAGTATAAAAGTGAAATTCATCTGAAGTCTACATACATACAGCCTATTAAAGAAGACGATCCGATTGTCAAAAAAGAGGAGAAAGCACTACAGAATCTTCTTGGGCAGTCTGTTGAGTATAAAGTGCAGAATGAAGTGTATCCTTTAAAAGCGAAAGATTTAATTCAGAATGCCTCTATGTCAAAGGATATGAAAGTTACAATCGATGCGAGCGACATTAAAAATAAGATTGCTGAAATTAATAATGCTAAATCAACATTAAATAAAAATTTCAGCTTTAAAACCCATTCCGGTTCGGTCATATCAGTAAAAGGACAAGGCTACGGCTGGGCACTAGATGTTGAAAAAGAAACAAAACAAGTTCAACAAGCTTTTGAAAAGGGTGAAAAATCGCTATCTGCTTCTAATATCCATGGAAATGGTTGGGAGAAGGAAGGTATCGGTTATGAAACAACATCGAATAATGGCATCGGAGACACGTATGCGGAAGTTTCAATTGCAGATCAACAAATTTGGATTTATAAAGATGGGAAATTAGTCGTCACAACAAATGTAGTAACTGGTAAACATAGCACGAGTGAAGATACATCACCAGGTGTGTGGTACGTCTTATATAAACGAACACCATACACGCTCAAAGGCAGCGCAGTAGGTAAAGCTGATTATGCAGTTAAGGTAGATTACTGGGTTCCATTCACAAATAGCGGCCAAGGATTCCATGATGCAGGCTGGCGAAAAGACTGGGCAAATAATGCTTATTTAACAGGGGGATCAGGCGGGTGTGTAAACCTTCTTCCTAATGTTGCAAAAACTGTATATGATAGTTTGAACACTAATGATCCAGTTATTGTGTACTAGAAAATAGCTACGTATCAAGAAATAAATAAAGCAGGAAATCTTATCTGATGGTACATGAAAAAACACCTCTTGAATTCGCATATTTAGTGTGCAAATTCAATGGAGGTGTTTTTGTTTGAAAACAAGAGTTCATTGCCTATAAGAAACGAAGTAGAAAGAGATTGAGATGATAAATAGATAT
Source organism: Bacillus sp. 41-22 (assembly GCF_025809295.1). Classification (NCBI taxonomy): domain Bacteria; kingdom Bacillati; phylum Bacillota; class Bacilli; order Caryophanales; family Bacillaceae; genus Bacillus; species Bacillus sp. 41-22. The sequence goes on along the minus strand of NZ_CP084035.1, from coordinate 2,988,438 downwards.
TCAAATAGTCAATAAAATTGACACTGAATATCATTTTCATTTATTATGAAATCGTCGCATGTAATTGGACATGATTTTTGTGAAAAAGTTTACTTTTTTATTAATATAATAGATTTCTATTAAGGTGTCCCATTTAAGAATTTAAGCGTAGGAAAGGGTAAAATAAAAATGAACTGGAAAAAAGGCGGATTATGGATTATTATTTTTTTCATTGTAAAAGGTACGATTTCTACACTTTTAATAGTTACAGGTGCCAAATATTTTGATTTATCATTTATGCAACTTTTCGTACTAATACTGATCTTATTACTGATTTCTCTCATAAGTCGAAAATTGCTGCATAGACACAAACAAAACAAAAAGCAAAAAGAGCTAAATATATAATGAAGCCCCAGAGACCTTTGGATTTCTGGGGTTTTACTTATTCAATAGTGAGTTTTAGGTCCGCGATACGAATGATACACTCCATCAATTTTATTGGTTGTAAATTAAAAAAACATTAATTTTATTGAATAAATAGAAAACACTTTTCTTTTTCTTTTATTTAATTTAATATCAATAAGGGCACCAAAAAAATAGATAGGGGTGCTAGAATGTACGGTATTATTAATTACGAAGTGTTTTTACTAACAGGGATTTTATTAAATCTAATTCCTGGCGCAGACACCATGTATATTGTGGGAAGAAGTATTTCACAAGGTAGAAAAGCAGGTGTGTATTCTGTTTTTGGTATTATTACTGGTTCTTTAGTTCATACATTATTGGTTGCTTTTGGTTTATCTATTATACTTACAAAATCCATTGTGTTATTTAACACCATTAAGGTTATAGGTGTTATCTATCTTGTATATTTAGGGATTAAAATGATACTTGATAAAACAAATGTAGCTTTCCAAGCCTCATCCAATAAATTGAACATTAGAAAGATATATTTACAAGGACTCTTAACAAGTCTCACGAATCCAAAAGTCTCTTTATTCTTTATTGCGTTTCTTCCGCAATTTATAGATACAAAGGCTTCAGGCCCTATGCCTTTTATCATTTTAGGAATTACTTTTACAGTCACTGGATTATTGTGGTGTTTATTTGTTGCTTATTTCTCTTCATATGTCACAAAAAAATTAAGAGGAAATCAAAAGGTAGGGATGATTCTAAATAAAGTAACTGGAATGATTTTTATTGGTATGGGGTTAAAGTTGCTTCAAACGAAGGCTCCTCAATAAACCTGAATAATATAAAAATGCCCCCTTTTCAAGAAATGTTATCTTTGATTTAAGCTAATTTCTATATACTAAAAAGCCCCTTCAAATTTGAAGGGGCTTTTTGCTTGTTATTTTGGTTTATCTAAAAATTTATTTCATAGTGCAGGATCTATTTTAATTAATTGTCATGAATATATGTGCCCTCCAATGACAAGGTTAAATCTTTTCCAGTATTACATTTAGAAAACTAGAATAGAGGAATCTAGTTATACCAACTAAATGCAGTCTAAGACATTTTTTAACTGAACATTTGGGAAAGAATGTGTTTCTTAACTTAATAGCGATGGAGTAGCACCCCATACCCATCAAGCTGAAAAGGAAAAACACCTTATAACAAAAAAATTCTGCACTATTTAAACTCTGGTAACAATTCATATGATCAAGAATAATTGAGCTAACAGATTTCGTTAAGTTATTATAATATAAAAAAATTAAATTCACCTTCTGCAATCCATTCAAATGGCTCAATTTCCGCATCTTTTGAATTCCCTGAAAGTGCTAAACCTAAGCAAAATAATTAACTATCTCATGCAAGAAAGTTAGGCTAGTTAATCGCATATGTTTTATTGAAGGGATGTGATTGAATTATGGAACGGCCGAATTGGGGAATTGGAGGATTAGTATTCGTTGGCTGCATGTTTCTTGGCGGAGGAGTGGGATCTATATTAGGTGATACTCATGCTGGATGGCTAATAGGGATGGGTGCTGGATTTATTGGGATGGCTTTAACGAGACTGATCAGAAAGTAATATAACGGGGATTATTCTTCCGGTAAATAAGGAAATATGTATGTAAGTAATTCATGGTATAAGAGCTCTATAAGTTATAGTTAGAAGTTTCTCTTTTCTAAATTTCTCCATACATAGATATGATTCTCAAGTCGGAGGATGGCACCTTAGGGTGTCTTTTTTATGCTCTCTAAAAATGTCTTAACATATATAGCCGAGTTAATTCAAATGATCAAGAATAATTGAGCTAACAGTTTTCGTTAGATTGCCATTATCTTTTTTGTAATAGAATAGATTCATTACCGTTTCAGACCTATGTATTCATTCATAACCTAACAGTAAAAGGGGGATGATTGAAGGTATGGCGATTAATGAGGAATCAATTTGTCAACAGTTTGCAAGAATTATCGGCGGCCAAGAAGGATTCGCCGGTGGAAAATGCGTGGCAACAATAAATCGAGATGAAATACAAGCAACAATCTTGGGGAAACGTTTTAGAGTAACAACTTCCTTCTCATTCGAATCACGAGATAATAAAACTGGACGGGCATTATGTCTAGGGCGGGTAGCACTCTTACAAAAGGAAGTCACTGAATTTGTTGCTACAATTATTAAACAAGGAATAATTGTTTCGTCTATACACAATGAGTGGTTATGTGATGATCCAAATTTAATTTACGTTAATATCGAAGACGTTGATGATCCACTAATTTTTGCAAGGAAAGTCAGAAGAGCATTATGCAATTAACCAATTTTTTTAGTTAAATGAGTGATTGTGCTGATTAGAATATTTCAGATTGTTGAATGGTATACTTGGAAAATAGATTTAAGTAGATGGTTTTATAAAATCTCATATATAGCTAAAAAGAGTAACTCCATTTTGATCGCTTTTTTTCAAAATGGAGTTTTTGTATTTACTTTTAAATAAGGACTGAAGAGAGATTTTTAATCAATCTGTATTCTAAAGCTAAAACCGAGCATACATTATGCTCGGTTTTCAATAGGTAGTTTAAATGTAAAAGTACTGCCTTCTCCTAATTCACTTTCAACGGTAATTTCTCCTCCGTGTAGTTCTATAATCCATTTTACCATCGACAATCCTAAACCTGTGTTTCCATTGTTTGAAGAGGTTCGTGCTGCGTCAACTCGATAGAAGCGGTCCCATATTTTCGCAATATGTTGCTCGCTGATGCCTATGCCATTATCGGAGACTTTACCTATTATGTTGGTTTCATCCCGGAACAGTTGCATATTCACAGTGCCGTTCGCTTTGCTATAAGCAATCGCATTCGTTAGTAAATTCATTAATAAACGCATCATCAATGTTTGATCTGCTTTAATAAACAGGTCTTCCTCTATATGTGTTGTTATATTAATCGAAGCTTCTTGAACCATTAATGAAAGCTCTTCTACAACGATTTCCGTTAATTCACTCATATTGATACATTCAAATTGAAAAGTATTATGCTTTTCTTGGTCAACTCGTGCTAATAATAAGAGTTGCGAGATTAACGCGGACATTTTACGCGATTGCCTTAAAATTACTTCTAACGATTCTTCCATTTCTTTCGGATTATTCCTCTGCGATAAAGCGTATTCGCATTGCGAAATAATAACAGATGTTGGTGTTCTTAATTCATGAGATGCGTCAGATGTAAATTGTTTTTCACTTTCAAATGATGTCTCCAATCGCTCAAACATTTTGTCAAAGGTTTGTGCTAAATGATACATTTCGTCTTTCGATGACCCTTGTAAATTAATTCTCTTCGAAAGGTCTTTACCATCACCAATTTCACTGGCTGAATCACTCATTTGTTGCACAGGTCGAAACGCTCTTTGCGTAATAAAATATCCTCCCACTGCTGCAATGAGAATAAGTAATGGAAATGAGATGAGTGTTACCACAATAAGCGTATTCATGGTCGATGATAATTGATTCATGGTCATTATGCCACGAACCCAGACTTGCTCATCGCCGCCTACATTATGGAGAAAATCATATACTATCCATTCCTTATTACCGTCTTTAATGGTTTGTATTTCATCGGATTTAAGCGATACCTTTTTATTAAAGGTTGTTGGATTATGTCCTGCCAGCAGCTCACCTTGTTTACTATAAATGATGATATTTACTCCATCTTCTAAGGCTTCAAATTCATCGTCAATCTTTAACTGTCCATGCTTATATTCGATATCTTCAATGCTTTCTTTTACTGTGCTCTTCAATTGATTTTTCATATTAAAAAGCAAAACTTTATCTGAAGAAGTTAAAATAAAAGCTAACACGAGTGCCATAATAATTACAACTAGCCCCGTATACCATAGGGTCACTCTCATTTTTATTGATAGTCTTTTCATGATTCTACTCGCAATACGTAACCAGTTCCTCGTACTGTATGAATTAACTTCGTTTCAAACTGGCTATCAATTTTCTTGCGAAGATAGCGGACGTAAACATCAATAATATTCGAGCCACCTTCATAGTCGTAATTCCACACATGTTGCTCAATTTTATCTCGTGTCAACACAACTTCTTTATTACGAATCATATATTCTAAAATAGCAAATTCTTTACTGGAAAGATTGATAACTTGATCTCCTCTTGTTACTTTATGCATATTGCAATCCACCACTAGGTCAGCGATTTCAAACACATTAGATGTATTTCCTGTTTTTCTTCGCATCAACACTCGAATTCTTGCTAACAGCTCATCAAAAGCAAAGGGCTTTACTAAATAATCGTCCGCACCTAAGTCGAGTCCTGTTACGCGATCATCAATTGTATCTTTAGCTGTAAGAAGCAAGACAGGAGTTGTATTATTGTCCGCACGTAATCTTTGTAATACTTGTAAACCATCTATTCCGGGAATCATAATGTCAAGCACAATCAAATCGTAGGTAGCCATGCTTATATAATCCAAAGCATCTTCTCCATTCCCACATCCATCGACACTATAATATTCTGCATTTAATCTTTTTACCAATATATTTTGTAAGTCTTTTTCATCTTCGACAATAAGAACTCGCATTAACATTCTCCTTTTCTTCTTATTTATATGTATCACTATAATTCCGAAACATTAAAGAAAGATTAGAAACTATTTAATTATATCATTTTATCCCGCATTAACGGGCAGTAAGACTCCTACCTCAAAATTCGGCGAATGCGAGAGAGTTAGGTGGGAGCCCTGCTGCCCGTAAAAGCACGATTGGTGAGGGCTGATAATCAGTGGGGGATGGACAAAACCCCCACTGATTAAAGTTTCACTTTATTTTTTGGCACATTAATCTTCCTTTAATGTTTGTTCAGTAATATAAGGACATGGATAAGGTGCACATGTAAAGGGAGGAGAACATAATGGGAAAATGGATGATGATTGGAGCAATGTCTTGTTTATTCTTAACAGCTTGTTCTACTCAAGCTGATAACGATACAGAAATACAACAACTGAAAGTAGAAAACGATACATCACAAAAAGAAGGTACGCAACTACAACACGAACCACACAAAAAAGGGCCTGCTATGAATGATACTAAGCAAACACAAGATTTCAAAAACGAAGTCACATCTATTGTAGAAAAGGCAAATAATACGAAACCAGTTGGAGCAAAAGAAGATAACTTAAATACGTACTTAGCAGCAAAAAAAGAAATTGCCCAATTAGATGACAAGATAGATCTATCTGATGATCAGCTAGAAGCAGATTTTCACGCTGGAACGATAACTGTTGAACAATATCAAATACAAGAAAGAGAACAAGATATACTTGAAGATCAATTAGAGCAAGCAGAAAATGTACTTGAAGCAAGATTTGGAATAAATGATTAATTATTAAGGAGTGGATGGAAATGTTAAAACATAAAAAGAAAATAATTATAAGTGTAATTGCTATTTTAGTAATCGGTATCGCTATTGTTGGTGGATATTATGGTATGGGCTACAATTATGCAAAAAAGAATGAAAACTACACAGAGAAACAAGTTCGTGAAATTTCTTTAGCTCATACAAATGGAGAAATTATTAATGTGAAAAAAGAATTTGAATTAGAAGATGACAACTTAGCACAATCTAAATTTGAATATGAAGTGGAAATCAAGACACCTGAGAATCTATTAAATATTTTAAAGGTTAGTGCTAGAACAGGCACGATAGAAATCAATAATGAAGACTGAAGAAATATTGATAAATAAAATATCACGTATTTTAAAAAACTTCTAACAAAATTTGTTAGAAGTTTTTTCACGTTTATACTCTACTATTCTAAAAGGGTCCAGCTACATCGCTATCAAGTTAAGAAATACACTCATCTAAAAAACAAAAATATAGACTGTATTCATCATTTTCTACTCCTCACAAAATGATTGTTTCTTAATCTGGGTGAATTTTTAGGTTGAAGGTTACGGTTCTTCAAACCGTTGCTGCACTTGCGAAAAAAGGGGCCAAAATTCCGGCTCCTTTTTTTCGCTATTTGTGGGCAGTAAAACTTCCACCTCAAAATTCAGCTGGAACAAAGAAGTTAGGTGAGAGCCCTGCTGCCCGTAAACGCCCGATTGGCGAAGGCTAATAATCAGTGGGGATGGACAAAACCTCCCACTGATTAAAGTTTCACTTTATGAAGACCTAGTTAGTTTGGAAGTTTGAAAATGATGAGGTGATACAAGTGCAAACAGGAGTTATTTGTAAACAATGTAATAATGAATACAAACATCTAAAGCAATATGATAAAAGGTTGGTGGTCCTCCATGCCCATCAACCTTTTTATTATGAAGTAACACCTAAACGTATTATATTATTTTTTTTATTAACAGACATAAAAATAATTTGTTTTTATTGATAATTACCAAACACCATTGTAAAATGTTTGTATATATATAAACTAAATCGATTTTCGTTTGATTTTAAGAGGGGAGGTAGGAAGTGTTAATAATAATAAAATAATGGTTATATCACCTACAAAGAGCCGTAAAAAGAATGGAACCAGTACGGAAAAGATACTTTTGTGAAAAGTTCAAAAAATAATAATTATTTACTCTTGAAGAAAATTTACAACCATATGGAGAATAAGGTTATGCAAAAAAAGTCTTAAAAGGGGGACGGAATTATGGAACAAAGAAAGTTTTCAGTAACACCTCAAGATCGAATGAATTATGTATTAGGTCTTTATTCTGCAGATCAACAAATTAATGCAGTTCTTTATTTTCCTGTAGGTATATCAAAGGAAATACTTGAACAATCAGTAAGGATAACGTTACAATTGCAGCCGGTTTTGAACAGCCGGTTTGTAGAAAATGATATCCCTTACTGGGAGGAACATTCATCTGCCACTAACTCACCTATTTGCCTTTTTGCAGAAGGAAATAATCAAGAACTTGAAATAATGGCAATAGATTTTATTAAGGAACCCGGTGATCGTATTCAGGGGCCTATGGTTCAAACAAAATTATTACGAGGCACTACAACAGATATGTTAGTTGTGAAATTATCTCATCTATGTTCAGATGGCGCAGGGGTCAAGGAATATATTAATTTGCTTGGAGCAATTTATACTCAACTTTCCTTGGGACAATCTAAGAATCAAATTATGAAGGAATTTGGTGAGGGAAATGAGAGTTTTCGAGATCAATCACATGTATTCAAATATGCTGGAATATCGGACATAAAAAGCGCGTATCGTCCTAGCCAAGAACAACAAGCATCGTTATGGTCTTTTCCATCTCAACCCAACAAAAATAAATCCCCTCAAATGTCTGTACGGCGGTTGAGCCATGAGCAATCTCTACGTCTAACCCAATGGACAAAAGCACAACAGGCTACCTTGAATGATGTAATCATGACTGCCTACTTCCGAGCTTTATCACATTTCACTGTGTATGCAGAACCTCGCACCGCAGAAAAAATGATCGGTTTAACAATTGATTTACGTCGATATCTGCCTAATTATACAACTGGTGCTATTTGCAACTTATCCGGCATGGAAATGCCAGTGATTAAAATGGAGGATAATGAATCATTTAATCAGACTCTCGTTCGAATTAAACAATCAATGGATAAAATAAAGTCTCAAAATCCAGGTCTGTCTTCAGCAGCAGGAATGGAGCTACTGGCAGGTATGAAGCTATCTGTGGTGAAGGAAATGTATAATCAGCAATACGAGCAGGCTTTACAGATGGGGATGGCGTTGCCGTTACTGACAAATTTCGGGGTGATCGCTGATGAACCTATTCAGTTTGGTGAAGTTCAAGCTGAGGACGGGTATATGACATCACCCATTATGTATGCGCCATTCTTTTCAATGGGTGCAAGCTTTTATAATGGGAGACTTACATTTACGATTGGTTATCATACACCGGATACATCAAAAGAAGAGGTAGACAAATTTTTGGAAAGTGTTGTTAATCAACTATCATAAATAAAAGGGAATATAGAGCGGAAATTTCTAGCGGAATTGTATTTTAGGGGCTCGTCCCCATGTTCATCAAGCTAATATTTTGAAGTATCCCTAAAACGAAAATTTTATATCACTACAACAGTTATTTATGAGAATTCAGGTCATTTTTTTCGTTTTGGGGTATTCGCTTTTCTTAGCTTGATGGTTATGGGCGGTACCCCAGTAAAGAAAGAAATAGGGAAAACACCCTATTTCTTTTTATTTCTATGAAAAAATATAATTATTAAGCCGAAAGTAACGATAATAATTAGAAGTAACAAGTGTATAAGTGCATCAGTTTTTCCATTTAATAAAGACTTTATAAAGAAATCCCATTCTGTTTCATAGGGGGCTCTGCCCAATTTCGTTGCAGTCCTACATACATTCCATTTAAGAAAAAGACGATACTTAATAGAATCCTTCCAATAAATACGGCAACTACTTTTATATTCCAATGCTTTATCATGATTACATACAGGATTGGGAATAGTATAAGTATCCAAAAAACAATAATATAGATTGTATTTATCATTCCTTACTCCTAACAAAATGATTGTTTTTTAATCTAGGTGAGTCTTCAGGTTGAAGGGGTTTTTAATACTGTCTACTTGACAGGGATAAGACCAAATTCCGGCTCTTTTTTATCCCACAAAAGCCCGATTGGTGTGGGATAAAAAAGGAGGAATGGACACCCACCTGATTAAAGTTTCAATTTATCTCTCCGTCTCAAAAAACTCAATCCACTCTCCGTCAGGGCCAGCGAAGAATATGTAACGTGTTCCATCTGGTAATGTTTCAATTTCTTCTCCTAGTAGAAAGGTTACTTTGTGTTTCTTTAGTCTTTCGATTTCATCCTCTAATGAATCCACTTTAAAGCAAATGTGATGTACTTTTCCTTCTGCCGGAAGAGAAGAGTTGTAGCCTTCAATGAGTTCAAGTATTGTTTCCTTCGATTCTTCTACACCTAAAAAAGCGAGTTTTAAGTCTGGATTCGGGTGCCCCATACGTTTAATGAGCTGTAAGCCGACTACTTCTTCATAAAATGAAATAGATGTTTCTAAGTTTGCAACCATAAGTCCAACGTGTTCGATTCTTCTAACTGGCATGTAGATTCCTTCTTTCTGAAAATTATATACAATATATTATTGAAAATTAAGAAAATAAGCAAGATAAAAACCTTACAAATTTTAGCGTGTTATATGGTATAGTGAGAAAGTATGTTTGGGGAGAAGGAAGGAGATTATACGATGAATACAACTACTCAAACTCCTTCATTATCGGAAACAATGAAAGAGTGGCATTATGCGTTAGCATATGAAATTAAACATTGGAAAACGATAGGTGGTAGTAAAATCTCTATCATTAACGGTCGTTTTTTATATACAGATTATGAAAGTACAGTATACGTATTTCAGCTTATTTCGGAAGTAAGCTTACCTGAAGGTTCACCAATTCGAATTGAGTTCGATGGTGAGGAAGCGACAGGGGAAGTATTATCTGTACATGGATTAGAAATCGAATTGAAGTTAAATGATTATATACAAGGCGAAATACGAGAAGCCGTTTTATACAGTGAACCGTGGCAATTGTTAGAGCAACTGCAAGAGAGATTGAAAGAAGCTCATAAAGATAAGCTGAAACGTAATCGTATAAAGCGTCTTGTTGATGGGACGAGCAGTCCGAAACATATTGAAAAGATGAAAAATACGAAAAATGAATTGGCGTATCGTTCTTTTTACAATCCAACAACGTACGTGTGGGGACCACCGGGAACAGGGAAGTCTTACAATTTATCGCGTATTATTTCTGCTCATTATCAAAAAGGAAAATCGGTACTTGTGTTAGCTCATAGTAATGCGGCAGTAGACGTATTAATGAGTGAAGTAACGAAGCAAATTGAGAAGAAGAAGAAATGGACGCCTGGAGAAATTGTTCGTTACGGTTATAGTCAACATGAACATATACGAAATCATGAAACGTTACTTGCATCGAAGTTAGTTGAAACGACGAATGGATCTTGGGGAGAAGAAAGACTCTATTTAGAAGAGACACGACAAGATCTTCGTGAAAAGATTTTATCATATAAAGCGACTTCTGCTGATAAGAAGCGTATACAAGAGATTGAAAGTGATCTTCGAAAGCAAAAAGCGAAAATTAAAGAAGTAGAAAAAGAATACATTGAAAATGCGAAAGTAATCGGTGCGACTTTATCGAAATGTGCAATTGATTCACTTATTTATGAGCGTACATTTGATTTAGTTGTCGTAGATGAAGTAAGTATGGCTTATGTTCCGCAAATCGCATTAGCTGCTTCACTTGGGAAACGTATTGTCGTTTGTGGTGACTTTTTACAGTTACCTCCGATTGCGATGGCGAACCATGAACTCGTTCGCAAATGGCTCGGTGAAGATATGTTTTATCATGCAGGGATTGTTGATTCTGTAAATAAATCAGAAGCACATCCGAACCTTTTTATGCTGCAGGAGCAAAGACGTATGCATACGGATATATCGAAGTTTACGAATTCATTTATTTATAAAAATAGAGTGTACGATCATCCATCTGTTTCAGAGCGTAAAGAACTTGCGAAACTGCAACCGTTCGCAAATGAGGCGAGTGTTTTATTTGATACGAGCTTAATGGGAGCCTTTTCTTTAAAAGACGCTGCTTCCGGTTCTCGTTTTAATATTATGTCTGGTTTAGTAGCGATGCAAATGATGTTAATTGGATTGTTAGACGGTGTTCAATCTATCGGTGTAGTTACGCCTTACAGGGCACAGTCCCGCTTTTTATCAACGTGCATTAGAGAAATGTTGCAGAAAACGAAATATCAAAACATACCAGTTTTAGCGGCGACAGTTCATAAGTTTCAAGGGTCTGAAAGAGATATGATGATTTTTGATACGGTAGATAGTTATCCGCAAGAACGACCTGGCGTGTTATTCTTTGACCATAAAAATCATCGCCTCGTCAACGTTGCAGTTACGAGAGCGAGAGGGAAGTTCATTCAATTATCAGATTGCCACTACATGCGTAAAAATCTTTCGAGAAAACAAGCGTTATCACAATTAACAGCTCATATAGAACGTCACGGAGATGTATATGATCGCACGACATCAAGACAATTGTGGGAGCGGAAAATTTCGAAACGTTTACGCTGGTTTATGGAAATGAATCTTGAAGAGCCGAAAGGGTTATTGAAAGATATTTTAGCCGCAAAACGAAAAATTATTATTTCACTTCCAAGTACAAAGCAAGTAGATAAACGAGTCTGGCAAGCGTTAATGCGTACAAATGCGCAAATAACAGTGTATAGTGATGGACCAGTTCCGTTAAAAAATGTAAAGTTACAAAGACAAAATAAAGCATTCCCGTTTATCGTAATCGATGATGAAATCTTTTGGGCAGGAGCACCTCTTACATCTCAAATGATGTTTGAAGGTAGTATGGAATTTCCGTACATATGTGCAAGATTACAAGCACCTGAAACAATTGGTGTATTAAAAGGATTTTTAGATATTCGGTAAATTCGGATAGGAATTCCTTGACTTTTACTTGGAATAAACTTAGAATAAAAATAATTTAATACAATTTTATGAAAATTCTTATCACGAGAGGTTGAGGGACTGGCCCTATGACACCTCGGCAGCGGATTCTTTATGAATACTGTGCCAATTCCAGCAAGGTAACTTGAAAGATAAGAAAGAAGCTCATTTTGACTGTATATACAGAAGCCTCTTTCTATCTTTTAGAAAGAGGCTTTTTTACGTGAAAATAAAAGGAGGAAGAAAAATGGGAGCGACAGGAGTAACGTCACAAAGAAAAACAATTGAAGAGAGTATAGAAAGAAATAAGGAAAAGTACATAGAAACAAGTCATAATATTCATGCGAATCCGGAGATTGGTAACCAAGAATTTTACGCATCAAGAACGTTAAGTTTGTTGTTAGGAAGCGCAGGATTTCAGTTGCAGCACAATATAGCTGGTCATGAAACAGGATTTATCGCGCGGAAAAGTTCCGGGAAACAAGGACCAGTTATCGCATTTTTAGCTGAGTATGACGCTTTACCAGGACTCGGTCATGCGTGTGGTCACAATTTAATCGGAACAATTAGCGTTGCAGCAGCGATCGCGTTATCAGAAACGCTTGAGGAAATCGGCGGAGAAGTTGTCGTGTTCGGAACACCAGCAGAAGAGGGCGGGCCAAATGGTAGCGCAAAATCGAGTTATGTGAAAGCTGGCTTATTTAAAAACATTGATGCGGCGCTTATGATTCATCCGAGCGGAAAAACAGCTCCAACGAGTCCATCACTAGCGGTCGATCCACTTGATTTTCATTTTTACGGAAAAACAGCTCATGCAGCGGCCTCACCAGAAGAAGGAATTAACGCATTAGATGCGATTATCCAGCTTTATAACGGTATTAATGCACTTCGCCAACAACTTCCGTCAGATGTGAGAATTCATGGTGTTATTACTGAGGGCGGAAAAGCACCTAATATTATTCCTGACTACGCCGCAGCAAGGTTCTTCATCCGCGCAGCAACGAGAAAAAGATGTGCGGAAGTAACAGAGAAAGTAAGAAACATCGCACAAGGAGCAGCGTTAGCAACAGGTACAAAAGTAAAAATTCATCAATTCCAAAATGAAATCGATGAACTACTCGTAACAAAAACATTTAATGACGTTGTAGCGGAAGAGTTAGAACTACTAGGTGAAGATGTAAACCGTAAAGAAAGAGTAGGAATTGGCTCAACAGATGCAGGAAATGTAAGCCAAGTCGTACCGACAATTCATCCGTACATTAAAATCGGTCCAGATGACTTAATTGCACATACGAATGAATTTAGAGAAGCGGCACGTTCAGAATTAGGAGATAAAGCGCTAATTACATCCGCAAAAGCACTAGCAAATACGGCGTATCGATTAATTACAGAAGAAGGTTTGTTAGAAAAGGTGAAGGAGGAGTTTAGGGAGGAGCAGAGGAATCAGGGGTAGGTGGTTAAAATACAGTTGAGTGTTCTCTTTTCGAAGAGAAATCTGATTAATAAGTGAAAATGCAATAAAAAAGAACATTGATTTTTCAATGTTCTTTTTTATTTACTAATCATTTATTTCTTCGTTATTTTGATAACAAATTTCTTCAGCAATTTCTTGGATGCGATCTAGTTTAATACCATCTTTTTGTTCAATAGATAATGGATGGTCTGTTAGTTCGAGTTGAATATAAGGTTTGTAACCGATTTCTCTAGTATGAACCATTGTTTTTAAACTTACTGTATCTGGATAACAAGGAAGTTGGGTAGATAACCAACCAAACATTGGCTCTAATTCGTTTTCTCTTCCTTTCGTTTCCCAGTAATCAAGCGTCTTTTGGAAGTTTGTTTCACTTAAAGATACCCATACATCCCATATAAAAGGTCCCTCTCCATCTAAAACTGGAATTTCAATACAACCTTTCATAAAGAAATATTCATCATCAATTACACATAGATCTTCATCCATTTCAACTCGACTCTCTAGCTCTTCTTCAGGGATATAGTAAAAATAATCGGGAGCCTCATTCCCATAACATATAGGGAGTTCATCGTGAAATACTCCGCAAAATTTACAAACATAGCCTATTTTTTCGTTCATTAATTTTCTCCTAACCATCTATAACAATTGTGTTTGATCATTTGATTTTAAATAGATTATATCATTTGTTTTTTTGATTTCTCTCACAAAGAAGCAACTTTTAATGTTAGCGGAGGTTAATACGTATCCTTTTATCAGAACGACAATTTCTCTTCAAATTCACTCTTTAAAACAATTAAAGGAGATGATAATCCAAATTGCATTAAAGAGTCTAAAAATGCAGCGAGAGAATCCATCGAATCGCTCATGACTTTCATCATATAATTAAATTCCCCGCTAATTCGATATAAATCTGTTACTTCAGGAGCGGCATTACAATATTGGATAAAATCAGAGCATTGACTCGTTTTGAACATAATGAATGCTTGGATGTTTTTATTAATTTTGGAAGGCTCAAATTTCGTTCGGTAAGCAGCTATAACCCCTTGATCTTCAAGCTTGTTAATGCGTTCTTTTACAGCAGGCTGCGTCATGGATATAATACGTCCTATTTCTGAAACAGAAATTCTCGCATTTTCATACAACAAGTTCATAATTTTATGGTCAATTTCATCTAGTTTTACTGCGTTTTGCATTGGATAGCCCCCCTTTTTATTTTCTAAAGTAAATCGTAAATTATAACTATAATATCATAAGTGAAGGAACTAAATTACCTATAAATCTATATTTAAAATTATTAGTATTTGCTTAAAAATATAAGTATAGGATTTATCAAACGAAAATTTAGGAAGGGTGGAAAAAATGAAGAATCTTGATGGGAAAGTAGCGTTAGTAACAGGGGCGAGTCGCGGTATTGGTCGTGCGATTGCGATGAGATTGGCAAACGACGGTGCATTAGTTGCAATTCACTATGGCCGAAATAAAGCAGCTGCAGATGAAACAATTAGTGAGATTGAATCAAATGGAGGAAAGGCATTCTTAATTGAAGCGGATTTCAATTCAATTGATGGTGTCAAAAAGATAGTAGAACAATTGAAGAATGAATTACAAATAAGAGTTGGTACATCAGAGATTGATATTTTAGTAAACAATGCAGGGATAGGTACACAAGGAACAATTGAAAATACGACAGAAGAAGTTTTTGATGAAATTATGTCTGTAAATATTAAAGCACCGTTCTTCTTAATTCAGCAAACATTACCGTTATTACGAGCGGAGGGACGAGTTATTAACATTTCATCAGCTGAAGTAAGACTTGGTTTTGCAGGGTCCATTGCATACGGTTTAAGTAAAGGTGCACTAAATACGATGACACTTCCTCTAGCTAAACATCTTGGAGAAAGAGGTATAACAGTGAATACAATTATGCCTGGATATACGAAGACAGATATAAATGCGAAATTGCTAGATAATCCGGAAATACGAAATTTTGCTACGAATTCATCTGTGTTCGGACGAATAGGGCAAGTTGAAGATATTGCAGATGTAGTAGCATTCCTTGCTTCTTCTGATAGCCGCTGGGTAACAGGGCAAATTTTAGATGTTTCTGGAGGATTTTGTTTATAGGGGCACTACTTCATACCCATCAAGCTAATATTTTCATATCCCCCTAAATTAAAATTTTCTTTCTCTACAGATAGCTATTTTGAGAAGCCGCTCATTTTTTCGTTTTGGGGGCATTTCTTTTTCTTAAGTTGATGGGTATGTATGGTGACCCCTATTAGACGATAGTGAATTAACAATTTCGGGGTTCAGTTCCACTTTATTCAAAATAAGATTTTTTTGCAGTAAAATCAATGTTAGTGGAACTTTTTTAATCAAACTTTTTTCTAAATTAACATAAATCCTTGCAACATTTAAATTAGTACTATATAGTTCTAGTTATGACAAAGGTAAAATTAATGAATCAAAAACGTGTGATTGAAGTAGCTGCAACATTATTTTTAGAAAAAGGGTTTGCTTATACAAGTATGGATGAATTAGTACGTGTAAGCAAAGTTTCAAAGTCTAATGTGTATTATCACTTTTCTAATAAGGAAGTATTATTAGAAGGGGTCGTTGATTATTGGATTGGAATGTATCAATCTGCAATTGATGACGTACTTTCTCAGAACCAATTTTTAGTTGAAGATCGTATCCAACTGTTTTTAAAGCAATTATCACAAGGAGTTCAGTCGAGAGAGTATAAGGGGAGCTGTCCATTTATTACTCTTTATATTCAAAGTCCTACACAGGCCACGCAAATAAAAGAAAAAATAGGTCTTTTTTTTACAGAATTACAAAAGAAAGTTTCTCTATTACTTAAACAAGGGGTAGAGAATGGAGAATTCAGAAATACGATTAATATTGATGAGGTTGCATCACTTTTTATTACAAATCTTGAAGGAGCGTTATTTATTTCAGAAACATTGAAGGATGCAACTGTAATCACGAAAACAGCAGATCATTTATTTAACTTGCTTCGATAAAAGAAGCTTTTTTTTTACATCAAATTAGTACTAAATAGTACTAAAAAGGGGATTTTATATGAGAACAGTATTTTTAATTGGTGGAACAGGCTTTATTGGAAAGCAATTAGTGAAAGAATTAGCTAAAGAGGATGTTAAAATTCTTCTTTTAGTGAGGTCGAAAAGTAAAGCAAAACGCATTTTTCAAGAAAGAGGCATCTTAAAAAAGGCAGTTATGCACTTTATTGAAGGTGATTTGACGGAAATAGATTTAGGTCTAAGTGCTGAAGATAAGGAGAGGATATTGAAAACGGATGTGATTATTCACGCAGGAGGCCCCATGGATATTCAAGTGACAAGTAAAGAGGCAGCTTCCGTATTTTTAAATGGCGCCAAACATATTAGTGAATTAGCTAAAAGTATTCATCAATTGAAGGGCTTGCAACAATTTATTCATGTTGTAGGTTATATGAGTCCCTTTGATGATAAAAATAGCAAGATTGCAATTGATGTGTTTAAAGAAGGACACAATTATTTGAAAATGAAAAATCCATATGAGAGAACAAAATTTTTAGCAGATCTTTATATCCGTCACCAGGCATCAGCAGTAGGTTATCCGCTTTCTGTAATTAATCCGCCAACTGTAGTCGGTAGTAGTAAAACAGGGAGTACAGAGCAGATAGCAGGATTAGGTTTGCTTGTGATGAGTATGCGAAGAGGGCTCATGCCAGTGATTCCTGGAGGTAAGGGATATAGGTTACCATTTATTGCAAACGATGAGCTTGCGAAGTTTATTGTGCAGGTTTTCAGATTGGAGCAACCGACTATTCAAACATATACACTTGTTGAAGACAAACAGCACGATCAGAACATTGCTGAATTATTAAGTATTATGTCGGAAAGTATGAATATGAGGGCACCAAAAATCTCTGTCCCAATGCCACTTATGAAAGCAATTATGAATAGTGGAGTCAGTAAAATAACAAAAATCCCTTCGGATGGACTGAATTTTATTACAAAACGAAAATTTTCAAATGTTTCAGCGAAAAAAATTATGGGAGGAGATTGGTTTAAGAAGACGAGTGTAATGAAATTTTTCCCTGCCGTAGTAGCTGATTTGGATTATCGAATGATGCATCAAAATGGCCAGCATAATCATTTATTTAAACGAACATTATGCGATAACACTACCCTTTACCAATTACAAGGAGAGGGTAAACCGTTTATTTTATTACATGGTTTATTGAGTGATGGAGAGGATTTATTTCCTTTAGCACAAGAGCTTCATGAAAAAACTGGTCAACCTGTATGGATCTTGGATCTTCCAGGTTTGGGACGTTCTCCTTTTAAACAAGAGAAAAATCTTCTAGATATCTATTTGAATGTAGTGAAAAAGTTATTGGAGAAAGCTACTAATGGTGCACATCTAATTGGCCATTCATTCGGTGCGTTTATTCTTCTGGAAGCATTGGTACAAGAGTACATAGATAAGAAGTATTCAATCACTTTACTTCAGCCACCTGTTGCTAAAAAAAATGCTAAATCGCTAAATGTTCCCCAATTTATGAACAAATGGGCATTAAAATTGGCAACTACTAATTTGATAGAGCGTTATTTATTAAGTAATGGTTTGTTTGAAAGTATGGAGAGCATCCCTGAACATTATATCGAAAAAATAAGTAACAGTTTTACTTCTCCTAGAATTTTAAATACTACGGTTCAGCTTAACAGTTTACTACTGAAAAACGATCAAGGTGATTTCAATGAAGTAACAAAGTATAATCTTCACATTATTTGGGGGGATTATGACAGAGGCTATTCTGCTCCATCGCATCTTGGTAAGGTTGATTTTGTTCCATATGGCCATCATTTTCCTCTTAGCCATCCGAGTGAAACGGCAACATTAGTAATAAAAAATAGTAATACTAGCAGATGAGTGTGTGGGATAAACAGTGTGTAGTAAGATCGTTGTGTCTTTGAAATAAAATCGTACTGTTAGGGGTCCCACCCCATACCTATCAAGCTATACTTCTGAAATATCCCCAAAACGAAAATTTCATCCTTTCATAGTTGTCCATAGGATCTTAGGTCGATTTTCATTTTTGAGAAGAATACATTTCTCAAGTTGATGGCAATATGGGGGGGGAATAGTGTTACGATGTTTATAAAAAAGTAGTTAGACTAGTGTGTTTTACTCCGATTCATTTCAAAATATAATTGAAAATCCATCTTTAAATTAAAAAAGAAGGTGTTACCTTTATATATTAATAACTTCGAAATATTGTATAATAGGTAATTTTTATGCATTATTGATTAGCATTGCTTATTGTGCTAACGAATCAGGATAGTGTGGCGACCGACAAACTAAATAGTTGCTTATCCTCAATTATTAGAAGGAAAGTTCTATCATTTCGAGAATTTATTAGACATAGACGAGTGCTATAATTTTCTATATCTACATATAAGAGGTGACTACGCATGAATCAAAGACCGTCAGAAGAAGAATACGCCGGGGACTCCGGCGAATATATCCGTTTGGTGCCGGACGGTAATATCATCGACATTCTGCTCGCCCAGGAAAAGCAAATGATCGAGCTCCTGGCATCGTTGACCGAAAGTCAGTACGCGTATCGGTATGCGGAAGGAAAATGGACGCTGAAAGAAGTCGTGGGCCACATTGCAGACGCGGAACGCGTCATGACCTACCGCCTGCTTCGGTTCGCAAGAGGGGACCAGACGTCTCTGACTGGTTTCGATCAGGAATTGTTCATGCCTCCTTTCGGAAGCTGGACAACCGAGCAATTGGCCGAAGACTACCGGGCCGTACGGCAATCAACGATCACATTGCTGCGCGGGCTACCGGCGGAGGCGTGGACCCGAAAGGGCACAGCCAACAACCTAAGCATTACGGTGCGCGCCCTCGCGTACGGCATCGCAGGACACGAACTTCATCACATGGGGGTCATCCGAAATCAGTACTTGAGTTAATCGTTTGCTGAGGCCTTTGGAATGGAACTAACGGGGGATTTTAACAAAATAAGGAATACAATTAAACACCCTAAGCGGCTTTAGTTCTATATTCCATGGAGCTGAGGCTGTTTAAACATTTTTGGAATCGGTCTAATTTTAAAACTGAATGTACTCGTCTATCGCTTGATTTAGTTCCACAAACGTATCGTATTTATGTAAAAGCAGGCTTATTTAAAGATATTGATGCGGCGCGTTCAGAATTAGGAGATAAAGCGTTACTTGCATCTGCAAAAGCACTAGTAAATACGGTGTATCGATTAATTGTGGAAGAAGGGCTGTTAGAGAGGCACAGAGAAATCAGGGATAGGTGATTAAAAGGAGTGGCTTTAGCCACTCCTTTTTTATGAGTTTTTTAGGAAAGAACATACTGATTAATTTAGGAATTTCAAAATAAAAATATCTTTTTTTCTATTCTATGTATAATGAAAATATGGGATATTTTGTGATTTTAGCAAATATAAAAATGGTATCAATATAAATGGAAGTTTGATCCTACAGTAGAAGGAATGCTTCGAATGCTAGATAAAATTCATAAAGAGTTTTATAAAGTAAAGGATGGGTTATTAGAAGTATTACGTGGAAAAGAATGTCCAATTTTCTTCACATTTAAAGATTTAAATAACATTGGATCAGGTGAAGAATTATATATTAAAATGAATGCCCGTGGCCGAGCTTTAAGCGATTTTGAAAATTTTAAAGCGCAATTTGAACAACTATTAGAAGTACTAGATTATAACGATAAGGCAAAAGAATTTTCTTTTACATTAGATAGAGAATGGACAGATTTCTTATGGCCTTATTTAGATGATTCGAAGACATTAGATAAACCATTTCTGAGATTATTTAATTTCATTTCTTCGAGCAAAATCTCAAGGATAGGTACAGTTGCGCCTAATACGTTTAATAAAGATTATACTAATTTTAAAGAATTGAGAACCATTTACAAAGAGGAAGAAAATGTTACGTTTCTTTTTGACATCTTTACGATATGGAAAGATGCAGAACAGATTGAAAGCGAGTTTTCTTCTATACACGAACAAATTCATTTATTTACAGATGAAAGAAATTACTTTAAAGCATTTAAACGCCAGTTAGGGTAAGTACACCATCGGTTTGGTGTCTCGTGGCAACTGAATCTTCCAAAATAAAATATATGTTTAGAAAAGCGTGGGAAGATTTTCCGCGCTTTAATTATTTGTCATGTAACTCAAATTTTAAAATTGAAAGTCAACTTTTTATCCCGCATTAACGGAAAGCAAACCCCGATTGGTTCAACAAACCATCAGTGTTGAAGAAAGTCGCCACTGACGGAAGCTTCACTTTAGCAGTATGGTCAAGATAGCAACAATTCTTACGAAAACAGCGTATATTTCATATCTAAAATATAGTGACTTTTCCTTTTTTAAATTATATAATTTAAATATTGTTTTATTTTAAATTTAAGATAGGAGAATTTCTTTTATGCAACCCGAACTTACGCAAGACAAAGTGTATTCAGTTTCATGGTGGGGGGGGATTTTGGCTGTACTGTTTGCGGTTTTGGGGACGAATATTATCGTAGGAGTATTTATTGGCATTCCGTCTACGATTTATACAGAGTTTATTACTATGCAAGAACCAACTGCCCTTCACGTATCTGTCGGAGATACGGCGTTTAGATTTGGAAGATTAATTGTATTACTGTTATTCATTTACGCATATGATCCCATTAAAAGATTAGTCATACCAGCTTTTAACTTCCATGTGTTAAAAAAAATCAATATGTATATATATGTACTTCTTTTCCTTGCAGCAAGTTGGATTATATATTTATATGTTCTTGAACCACTATTTCCTCATGCAGGAGAAGAACAATATGTAGCTTTAAAATCAGAAATGCTAGATCAATATCCCATTCTTTTATTTCTCAGTAGTACAATACTTGCACCCATTGTTGAGGAAATAACCTACCGCGGTATCATCTTACGCTTGTTCCAAGAGCGCTTCCCATTTTGGATTGCCGCAATTGGATCAAGTTTTCTTTTCAGTATCGCTCACTCATATTCAGTTGGTGTGATGATAGATACTTTCATTGGTGGGATGTTCATGGCGATATTATGTAAGAAGACGAATTCCATTATTCCAGCTATTTTACTCCACATACTGAATAATGCACTTGGTTAAGCGGTGACTTCCTTTCATATACACCAATAATTTAAATATAAAAAAGGTAAGTGGATACACAAAAAATTGTACATTTTCACCGGGAGATGCCAATATTATCGTTTTGGGGTATTTGCTTTTCTTAGCTTGATTGTGATGTGGTGCTACCCCTGTTAGTAGTAATTTTAATATTACTATAGATAAATTATTTTTAGAACTTTACTTCCGAGAACGAATTGTATGTTTTTGCTTAACGTTGTTTTTTCAAAAATGCTGGCAGTACCCCTTGTTCATCAACCTAAGGTTTTTAATTATCCCCATAACGAAAGTTTCAACTTTTTACAATTATTTATGAGCATTCAGCTCAATTCTTTCGTTATGGACAACCATCAATTTCTTCAGTTGATGGTGATGGGGCACTACTCTATAATGGTCAAATTAAAATTTAAAACAGTTATAGAGACTCCATCCCTCGGAAATATTTTAACTATTAAGTTGTAAAAAGATATGATGCGAGGAAGTTTTTTGTAAATCAAAAAAAATTGATTGATCAGTTGCATAAAGAACTAAACAGCGTATATACTGTAAATATCAAAAAAAGTTGATGAAGGGAGAGTGAACTAAAATGGCACAAGATTTTAAGCTCTATGAGAAAAAATTTAAAGCATTAGCTGATCAGAAACGGTTAGAGATTATGTATGAGCTTTGTCAGCGAGGCCAGACGTGTGTATGTGATTTAACAGAGATTTTTGAAATGACGCAATCTAAGTTGTCATATCATTTAAAGATTTTATTAGATGCAGGTTTAATTGTAAAAGAAACAAAAGGCACGTGGAGTTATTATGATTTAAATGATGCGGAAGTAAATAATTTATTATCAGAAGAATTGTGCTGTATTTTTAGAAAAACAGGAAAAGGTAGCTGTTGTTAAAATTTTATACTATTAATCAAAAAAAATTGATTAATAACATATAAAGAGGAGGAGTAAGCTATGAGATATGTTCACGTTGGTATAAATGTTACGGATTTAGAGGAGTCTATCGAATTCTACGAAAAGGTATTTGGTGTGTCACCAGTTAAGGTGAAAGTAGATTATGCAAAATTTTTATTAGAGATGCCAGGACTTAATTTCACGCTGAACGTACGAGATGAAGTGAAGGGAAATCAGGTAAATCATTTCGGTTTCCAAGTGGATACTGCTGAAGAAATTACATTACATAAAGAAAGATTAGAAAAAGAAGGTTTCTTTGCGCGTGATGAGATGGATACGACTTGTTGCTATGCAATCCAAGATAAGTTTTGGGTAACAGATCCTGATGGGAACGAGTGGGAATTCTTTTATACAAAAGCACAGAGTGATGTTCATAAAATTGAAGAGTCATCTTGTTGCACGACTTCTAACGTAGTAGAAAAAAATTCTTGTTGTTAATAGGAGATGGAAAATAAAATGAAACGTTTATCTTTTCTAGATCGATATTTAACACTATGGATTTTTCTAGCTATGGCTGTTGGGATTGGTTTAGGGTTTGTGTTTCCTAGTGTAGTAGAAGGACTGAATACATTACAAGTTGGAACGACGTCCATCCCGCTCGCTGTCGGTTTAATTGTTATGATGTATCCACCATTAGCGAAAGTTCGTTACGAGGAAATGGGCCGTGTATTTAAAGATGTAAACGTATTGGTTTTATCTTTAGTACAAAACTGGATTATCGGACCTGTACTTATGTTTGTTTTAGCAATTATTTTCCTTCCTGATAAGCCAGAATACATGGTCGGGCTCATTATGATTGGTTTAGCACGTTGTATTGCAATGGTAATTGTTTGGAACGATCTTGCTGATGGGGATAAAGAGTATGCGGCAGGTTTAGTGGCTTTTAACTCAGTATTCCAAATGTTATTCTTCTCCGTTTATGCATACGTGTTTGTAACAGTCATTCCAGAATGGTTAGGAATTGAAGGGGCTATTGTCGATATTACAATGGTAGAAGTAGCGAAATCAGTATTTATCTATTTGGGAATTCCTTTTATAGCAGGTATGTTGACACGCTTTGTACTCGTTAAATTAAAAGGAAGACAGTGGTATGAAAAGGTGTTTATACCTAAGATTAGTCCACTTACATTACTTGCATTATTATTTACAATCGTCGTTATGTTCTCTTTAAAAGGGGAAATGATTGTTAGCGTACCACTAGATGTAGTAAGAATAGCAATTCCGTTATTAATCTATTTTATTGTGATGTTTTTTGTTTCTTTCTTTATGGGAAGAAAAATTGGTGCAAACTATCCGGTGACTACAACGTTAGCATTTACAGCAGGTAGTAATAATTTTGAGTTAGCAATTGCTGTAGCAGTTGGTGTGTTTGGTATTCATTCAGGCGCAGCATTTGCAGCTGTTATCGGGCCGTTAGTTGAAGTACCTGTAATGATTGCACTTGTAAACGTTGCTTTTTGGTTTAAGCGTAAATATTTTAATGATCAACCAGTATAATTTAAAAATAAAGGCGGAAAACAACATGAAAAACAAAAAGACAATCTATTTCTTATGCACAGGAAATTCATGCCGAAGCCAAATGGCAGAAGCATGGGGCAAACAATATTTAGGCGATAAGTGGAATGTATATTCTGCAGGAATCGAAGCACACGGAGTAAATCCAAATGCTATTAAAGCGATGAAAGAAGTAAATATCGATATAACGAATCAAACATCGGATATGATTGATTCAAATATTTTAAATAACGCTGATTTAGTCGTTACGCTTTGTAGTCATGCAGATGCTGTGTGTCCATCTACTCCTTCACATGTGAATCGTGTTCACTGGGGATTTGATGACCCGGCAGGAAAAGAATGGTCTGAATTTCAACGTGTTCGCGATGAAATTGGGGAACGTATAAAACGATTTTCTGAAACAGGGGAGTAAATAAAGGAAAGAGCTAATCTTCTATCGTATAGGGGATTGGCTCTTTTTCTATACATAGTCACTACTGCATTGGTTTACAACAACTATCTCAACGAATGCAGAATATTATGTAAGAATGATATAGTTAGAATGGTAGTCTGTCTCTATTAAATTTATATATAGAAAAAAACACTATTGGTAATTAACAATGAATAAAATTTTGGTTTTTAGAGTAATCGAGATAGTAATCATAAAAAATAGCGTGTAATAAAAATTTTTTCACATGAAAGGAAAAAAGGGTGAAACACATAATAAAAGACGTATTAATAAATTATTTTAAAGAAATTCATTCACTAGCAGTGGAAGAAGAGCTACATAAAAATAGCTGGAATACAGATTTACACTATAAAATTATGGTGAATGGAAAGCGATATTCCGCACGGTTTATCAATAGCAAGCGAACAATCAATCCAGCTTTTGGGGCGTTATCAAACGAACAACTGATAGAGCAAGTACGTTTTACGTATTATTTACGCGAGCATGGAGTCCTTTTTATGCAAATTAATAAAAATAGGTCAGGGGAGTCATTTACATTAGTCGCTTGGAATGATGAACAATACCGATTTATATTGTCTAATTGGATTGAAGGAGAACATATTACACTCTGTACGGAAGCTATCGCAGAAGCATTTGGAAAGGAAGCAAGAAAGGTTCATGATATTTCTAGTGCATTTCAAAGCGCGATTTTTCAGAAGAAATCTCATTTGGATGGGTATGTTGAGTTTATTAATATGTTAGAAAGCAAGACAAGCGCATGTAAGGAATTGCGGGAGTATATAGATCTTGCTAAATATCATATAGACTGCGCATATACGAGTGAATTAGAGTTTATTGTACAAACAGACTTAAATCCTTTGAATGTTTTATGGGGCTCAAGTCAACAGGTAAAAGGAATTGTAGATTTTGAATCTATTAGTTATGTTGACCGTATTGAAGGGTTAGCCTTTTTAATAAAATGGTACTCTCGAACGAAAGGAATACAGTCGCATAAAGTATGTCCGGAAGTTGCTAGAGCATTTTTAGAAGGGTATAAAGCTAATAACATTTTAACTTCAAATGATTATAAAAGACTTTCTTCGTTGCTATGGTTATCCGGTAGTTTAAATTGGAACTTCGTTAAAAAGACGATGAGTCTATTAGGTGACGGGAGAGAATTAGAGGAACATTTGAAAGTTTATAGAGTAAGGGGAGAAAGGTTGTCTTCATTGTTTTAATTTGTAGATAACATTTCTTCTCTTTTGGGATTTATAAAACAAAGCATATGAGGTGTTCTAAAAATGAAAATACAAATTGTAGTGTTTGACGGTTTTGGAGAGCTTGTCTCCTTTGCACCTTTTGAGGTATTGAAAAGAGCGATAGAAGAAGGGGCTCCGTTTACGGTTGAATTAGTTTCTAGTGAACCAAAACAAGAGGTTACTACTTCGTTTGGAGTTACGGTTAAATTACATGATTTTTTACGAATGGATAATCGTCCAGATTTGTTAATTGTACCTGGTGGTGGCTGGAATCATAAAGCTGAACATGGGGCACGAAAGCAAGCAGAGCTTGGTAATTTGACCAAAATGATTAGAGAGATGCACGATGAAGGAACAATTGTTGCTGGAGTTTGTACAGGAGGTATGTTACTAGCTGTATCCGGTATATTGAATGATAAAAAGGCAACAATGCATCATTTGGCGCAAAATGAAATTAGTCAATATGGAGCAGAACTTCTTCATTACAGAATTGTGGATCAAGGCGATATTATTACTGCAAGAGGAGTTACTTCAGGAATTGATTTAGGTCTTTGGATCACGGAAAGGTTTGCAAGTCCAAAAATTGCAGCTGCTGTTGAATATAGAATGGAATACGAGAGGCGAGGTGTTGTTTGGAAGTAATTTGAATTCTTTTTTATTGGCGTAATAATAGGGTGCTTGCTGTAGTGAAGTGAATCCGAATAGTGGTACATGAAAAAACACCTCCTGAATTTGCATATTAAGTATGCGAATTCAGGAGGTGTTTTTCGTTTGAAGACAAGAGTTCATTACTCTGAAGAAATAAAGTGGAAAGTGATTCAAATGAAAAAGAATGGGTATTCAAATCGTACCATTATAGAGACACTTGGAATTAAAAATACTACAATTGTGTGCGAATTCAAGAAAAATCAAACCACCTGTTCCCTATCCCCTAAAGAATATAGGGAACAGGTGGTTTAGGTATTTTGATATGTGTTCCGATTTTGGGGGTCACTTCAAAAAAAGATAAGTGCTTTTTATTTTTTAGCAACCAGGTAAGACAATCTCCACATTAAAATCAAAATATATATAAGAACTATCTCGACGAATGCTTACTAAAGTTGCTGTACCATTTACTTGTGAAAGTCCATTTACACATAATAGAGGTAAAGATCCATCACAGTTATAGCAAAGAACATTGTTTATTTGTACAACATCATTTAAATATGCACTAAATCCTGTTCTTGGACCTGTACATGGAAAAAATTGAGCTGGAAATCCAAAATAGAATGGTAAATTTCCAACTGCAGTAATTTGAGATACAGAAACATTACATTCTATAACACCACAAGGAGTAGTTACAGATGCTTGAGCATCACATTGAGCAACATTAAGTTTTAAATAAAATGGATCTGTAATTACAGGGAAAGTATCACCAACATGTAATGGCTCTGGAAAAATAATTGATGAAGGATTACTCGTACCGGCCGTTAATCTAATTGTCCCAGAAGTATTTATGACGTTTTGACAAGGAGTAGAACAGTCTAATAATTGTTCTACATCTGATGTACTTTCATTATCTATCTGAATTTTTTCAGAAGTGTTTAAAACTTGATTTAATTCCTCCATTTTTTCACACACCTTTAATTCATTTTTAATCTGCCTTAATAAAAAATGAAATTAAATAAGAATTAGTACATGTATCACTTGTTTTTGGATGTGAGGTATTAGTTCCTAAATAAAATTTTTCTTTTTCTGCAGTGGATTTCTTATAAAATGAAATCAATCATAGAGTGCCTTGCTCCGACTTGAACAATCTTAATTTTACATCACATCGCTATCAAGCTAAGAAAATAGAGCTACCTCCAGAATGAGGTTTTGCCCTAACTTGCAATAAAAAAGCTCGTTTTTTCGTTTAAGGTGGATCTGTTTTCTTAAGTTGATGGGCAGGTGACGGTACCACATTTAAAGAAATTTAGTTTTGTTAGCTTAATAGTAATTCAACTTTTAATTTTTCACTTTACTATTATTAGATTTGTTAGGAGGGGTATCATTTATTTGATATAATTAATGGATGTGAATCAAGAAATAGATAGAAAGATACTGCTAGTAATTTATACTTAAAATGTAGGGAGATTGAACAGAGTTATGGGGAATGAAAAAGAAATTAGTTCCGCTAAATTAATATGGAAGATGACGCGCCCACATACATTAACGGCGACGTTTTCTCCTGTAATTTTAGGGACAGTGTCATCACTTTATGTTGCCGAAATTCATTGGCTATTATTTATTGCGATGATGGTTGCATGTTTAGCGTTGCAAATAGCAACGAATTTATTTAACGAGTACTATGATTTCAAACGTGGATTAGATACCGCTGATTCTGTTGGCATCGGTGGTGGAATTGTCCGTCATGGATTGAAGCCAAAAAATGTATTAGCAGTTGCGCTTTTATTGTATGTGGTAGCAGCATTTATTGGCATTTATATTTGTATGAATAGCAGCTGGTGGTTAGTTGTCATTGGTTTAATTGGGATGGCGGTTGGCTATTTATATACAGGTGGTCCATTACCAATTGCGTACACTCCATTTGGAGAATTAGTTTCTGGATTGTTAATGGGGACATGTTTTGTACTCATTGCTTTCTTTATTCAAACGAATACTATAACGATTGAAAGTATATTGATTTCCATTCCAATTGGAATTTTAGTAGGTGCAATTAACATGTCGAATAACATCCGAGATATCGAAGAAGATATTAAAGGTGGAAGAAAGACGTTGGTAATCCTCCTTGGGAGAGAAAAAGCAGTGGTAACACTAGCTGTAGCCTTTTTAATTGCTTATTTATGGATTGCCGTAATTGTGTTGATGGGTTATATAAGCCCTTGGGCATTAGTTATGTTCCTAGGTTTGAAAAAGCCAATCTCTGCTATTCAAAGCTTCCAAAAAGGAGCAAAGGATCCCGGGTATATGCGCATCGCAATGAAATCAACAGCGATGACAAATACGATTTTTGGCTTCTTATTATCAGCAGGACTATTAATTAGTTACTGGTTTTAAATAAAAAATATTTTTAAGTGACTAAACCCCGATTTCTCGATTTTAATATAGAGAAATTGGGGTTTTTATTTTTGTATTTCTTTAATAATGATCAAACTCTATTATAAATCTACATTATTTAATAGATTAGTTGAGAT
Organism: Bacillus sp. 41-22; assembly: GCF_025809295.1. Classification (NCBI taxonomy): domain Bacteria; kingdom Bacillati; phylum Bacillota; class Bacilli; order Caryophanales; family Bacillaceae; genus Bacillus; species Bacillus sp. 41-22. The sequence goes on along the minus strand of NZ_CP084035.1, from coordinate 2,959,456 downwards.
AAAGATCAGGATAGTGAGAGGAATGCTTTTTATATTTGTCTAAGTTATAGAGATTTTCAATAAAAAAATAGTAAAATACAATATTTTTTTATTGAAAAACGATAAATGTTATGTTAATCTTTAAAAAAAGATAGACAAGGATGAAGAAGAATGAAAAAAATAGTTTTAGTTGGACTTTCTACCATAACTTTAATTATTATTGGTTTTGTCTCTTACATTACATTAACAACGAAAGATCCATTAAGTGACAAAGAATTTCCAAAAACTCAAGAAAAAGCAAAGGCAACTGCTATTGAATATTTTCAAAAAGAAAAAAAGTTAGATGTTGTTATAACTAAAGTTGGAGTAGTGGGAGAAATAGGATATAAAGTTTGGATCGAAGGACATGAGCTGAATAATGAACAACAAAAAATTGATGCAATTATAGATGTTGCAAAAGAAGATAAATATAAAGTAATAAGTTCTAATATCGATTATTACGTATAGTTGATATTACTTTATTAATATAATTTATCATAGAATGCGACCTTTAAAATGAAAAAGCGCTATCCTGTTTGTAGAAATATACAGAAAGGATGGCGTTTTTGTATGGATTTTTTGATTCAAGATGAGTTTCATTATTTGTTGAAGAATTACAGTTATCTCTGCATTTTATCTTTATATCAGTATGCTATTATCTTGATATAACTATGTTGCATTTAGTAGTGACAGAAATAGTGAAAGATTTCTAATTGGTTAAAATATAAAATGAACTATTTCTTTATAAAAATAAAATTAATCGTGGGGAAGATGAAATATGCAAAGAACAATTTTAATTGTAGAAGATGAAGATATTTTACGTGAAATCATGAAGGATTACCTACTAAACGAAGGGTATAACGTCTTAGAGGCGATTGATGGGAAAGAAGCGTTATCTATATTTGAAGAACATGAGGTACATTTAATTATTCTAGACATTATGTTACCGGAATTAGATGGTTGGGCGGTTTGCCGGCGAATTCGGAAGAAATCTAATGTACCTATTATTATGCTAACGGCTCGGGTGGATGAAGATGATACCTTACTCGGATTTGAAATGGGAGCGGATGATTATGTTACAAAACCATATAGTCCTCCTATTTTATTGGCAAGGGCAAAACGATTAATTGAAAGCCGATATTCTTCCACTATTAATATATCTACTGAAGACACATTAACTAGTAGTGGTATCCATGTACATTTCCCTTCTCGTACAGTAACTGTAGATGGGGAAGACATAAGTATGACACATACAGAATTTGAAATATTAACGTATTTCATGCAAAATCAAGGGATTGTGATTTCGAGAGAACAACTAATCACTAAAATTTGGGGTTATGAATTCGCTGGGGATGATCGTACTGTTAATAGTCATATCCGTAATTTGCGTCATAAATTAGGACAAAAAGCGACTTGTATTGTAACCGTTGTGCGAACTGGTTATAAATTTGAGGGACAGGTATGAAAAAAGGAATTGTATTAAAGTTATTTATATTAACTACGGTATTATGCACACTTATTTTAGTGACTATTTTTATTGGACAAACCATATTTTTTAAGCAATATTATTCGAATCGAAAAGTTAATGATATTAAAACGAATATTCAATCCTTTGAAAAGGCATATATAAAAGCTGGAGATGACGCGAAAAGGATTCAAGAGTTGGAACAAAATTTCTACCAAGATAATGCGACATGGATTACAACGCTAGATAGGGTAGGGAATATAAAATATGCAAGTGATTTTTCTTTAGAAATTCAGTTAGATCCTAACGGAAATAACACCTTTTCTGAACGTTTAATTCAGATACCGTTGTATAGTTTTGTTAATTTAGAAGATATACAAAGGATAAAAGATAGTTTAGAACAGGGGAGTCATATTATTATCGATGGAGTGCAGGAAGGTGATGCAGTAGTCCCTGCGATGTTAACAATAAAAGAGAAGAATATTGGTTTGGAGAACAAGCAGTTGTCAGAGAAGTTATATGGCCCAAAAGTCGCATCTTCAAAAGAAAATTCACAGTTATATTTAGCAGGAAGTATTAAGAACGTGCAGTTACCGGAGGGTACTGTAGGAAGTAACTCTATTTATGGAAATCGTGTGTTAATAGATAGAATAAAACAATTTCAGGTTGATTTAATATTAAATCAAAAACCAAATAATATTACTTCTACAGAAATAGTCGATTATGAAGAAAATGATATTAAATATAAACTATTAATCAAACCAACAATAGATGCAGATGGTAAGGTAAATTATATATTTGCTATGACATCATTGCAACCAGTTGATGAAGCTGTGCAAATGATAAAGGATTATTATGTATATTTAATTATCTTTGTTTTGATTTTAATCGTTTTGATATCGTTCTATTATTCAAATAAAATCGCCAAACCACTATTACAAATAAATGATACTACAAAAAAAATCGCTGGTTTAGATTTCTCAGAGACGATACCTATTACTACAAAGGATGAAATAGGTGCTTTATCACAAAATATTAATACACTTTCTAAGGCTTTGCATTCGTATATTAATCAATTGCAGCAAGATATAGAGAAAGAAAAGCAATTAGAAAATACACGTAAAGAATTTATCGCGGGTGTTTCACATGAGTTAAAAACACCTTTAAGTATTATGAAGAGCTGTATTTCAATTTTGGAGGATGGTGTTGCTAGTAATAAAAAGGATTATTACTTTAAAGCAATGTCAAAAGAAGTAGATAAAATGGATATGCTCATTATTGATATGCTGGAGTTAGCAAAATTCGAGTCTGGTACGTATAAAATGGAAATGGATGTTTTCCATATTGATGAGATGATTGATTATATATGTGAGCAATTAACCTCGGATATAACAGCTAAGCAATTACATGTGCATAAACAACTTTCTAAAATTGAGGTAGTTGCAAATCCACATCGAATAGAACAGGTGGTTACTAACTTTATTACGAATGCGATTCGTTACACACCAGAACAGGAGAATATTATTATTTCTACAATAGAAGAGAATGAACGTGTAAAAGTATGTGTAGAAAATAAAGGAGCACATATTGAACTAGAACATTTAGAGAAAATATGGGATCGTTTTTATCGAGGAGATACGTCTCGTCAACGCTCCAAAGGTGGAACAGGATTGGGCCTTGCTATTTCAAAAAATATATTAGAGCTGCATGGTGCGGAATATGGTGTTTCGAATACAGAAGATGGAGTGTTATTTTTCTTCTACTTAAATAAAAACGTGTAGAATTTTCATTCTACACGTTTTTATCATTTTTAAACAAAATCGACATTATCTGCATTTTATCTTTATCAGCATTCATTAATATCTTCATTAGAAAGGGAATGAAAAGCTGATAAGGAGATTGTTAAAATGAAAAAAAGAGTGACATTGCTTTTATTTATAATATTAATAATGGGCACAGGAGTTAGTTTCATACATGCTAAGGGGCATAAAAATATATCACAAGAGGATTTACGATTAAGAGGAAAAACAATTGTAATTGATCCAGGGCATGGTGGAGGAGATAGAGGGACGAAAGGAAAGAAATTTGGAACGATTGAAAAAGAGCTTAATTTAAAAGTAGCACAAAATATAAAGAAAGAATTAGAAGAAAGAACGGATGCAAAAGTTATATTGACGCGTGAAAAAGATGCGAGTTTACTTTCAGAAACAAAACAAAAGGAAGAATTGCAAGCGCGTGTCAAAGTAGTGAAAGAACATGCGGGGGATCTTTATATTAGCATTCATCATGATGCTTTTGAGGATACAAATGTAAAAGGAATAACAACTCATTATGGATCTAATAAAAGGAAAGATAAAAAATTAGCTAAGATCGTACAAGAAGCTATTTTTGATCAAAATATAGACAGCCGAGATCGAGGTGTTCATGGCAGTGATTTTCTTGTCTTACGAGAAAATTCTTCTCCGGCTATCCTAATAGAATTAGGGTTTACATCTAATGCGAGTGATGAAAAAAGAATGAATTCAGAAGAATTCCAAGCAAAATCGCAAAAAGGAATTGTGGATGGCATTATTAATTATTTTACGATGTAATAAAATAGAAAAATACTATTCTTTCTAAATCTTAATTAGGAAGAGTAGTATTTTTTATTTTGGGTGTATATCCAGTTTTCAAATTAAAAACAAATATTTTTCTAAAGAGTGGATGCAATACGCTATTCTTTAACTGATTTCGACATTATCTGCATTTTATCTTTATCCATCTCTATTAATCTATTTATTGTAAACACCGGGTGAAACTAATGATTCAGTCGAGTAAAGGCTCAGCCTTATAAATAATGAATATGAAAATTAATAGGGAAAGGATCGAAAAATAATGAAAGAATCACAAAGTAAGAAAAAAACAAGTCGATTAACTAAGGTAATAATATCTCTAGGAGTTGTTTTAGCAACGACCTTTTTCACCTTCTTTTTAATTGGAAAATGGCACTCTATCCCAGCGAAGGGAGTAGCTAATGAAAGTATGAAACAAGTTAATACGCAACAACAAGAAAAGAAAAAGGAAACATCACCAGCAAAACAAAAAAGACCTGATGGAAAACCGGTAGGAAAAGTTGTCTATTTAACATTTGATGACGGTCCTAGCGAATTGACTGGGAAATTTTTAGATGTACTAAAAGAGCAAAATGTTGCTTCGACATTTTTTATGCAAGGTAGTAATTTACAAAATACAGGTTTTCAGGAAAATGTAAAACGAGCAGTAAAAGAAGGACATTATATTGGTGCACATAGTATGACACATAATAGTGATAAGCTATACAAAAAGGGACAATTTGTACCAGAGATGAAAGAAACGTTAGATCTTATCCATAATATTACGGGCACAACTCCTAAACTAGTCCGTCCGCCATATGGATCTGCACCAGGATTAAAGGGTGAGGAAATTCGTAATCAAATTGTAGAAGCAGCAATAAAAGTTTGGGATTGGACAGTAGACTCAAATGATTGGAAATTAAAAGATAATCCAACTCAGATTATCGAAAATGTAAAAAAACAGACAACAGAAGAAGTAGAAGTTGTTTTAATGCATGAAAAAGCACAAACATTACAAGCTCTTCCTGAAATTATTAAATTTTATAAAGAGCAAGGGTATGAATTTGGGGTATATAATGATGAGGAGCATTTTCGTCTAAACTTCCAAAAAGATCAACGTCTATAGTATAAACATAGTTATTTTAAAAGGTGTTTTTATTACTAAATCAATAATTAAGCCAAAAGTCGATTTCCTATACGATAAAGAAATCGGCTTTTTCTTTATGAAATTTTACTTTGTGTATGAAGCCTGTGTTTTAGGATGAATATATTGAACTCATTTTAAAACGGCATTTGAGGGTTCATATTATTTTTTCTAAATTTATTAGTTAAGATTATTCGACAATTATATAAATAATCATTTAAAGTATAAAATATACACATCTTAGGGAGGGCATATATGTGAAGAAGTGGATGAAAATTGTTCTTTACTCTTTACTAGGTATTTTACTTATAGGAAGTATTACGTTTTTGACTTGGTCTCAGTTTACTTATAAACCAACGAAAGAGGCTTTGTCGTTAGTAGATGATAAAAAAGATGAAGGTAATATAGTATTTGGAGAGAAAGATGCTAAAATAGGGGTTATTTTTTATCAAGGAGCTAAAGTAGAAGCTGAGGCTTATAGTTACTTAGGAAAAGCTCTTGCAAAAGAGGGGCATGTTGTAGTAATGCCTAAGTTACCATTAAATTTAGCGATACTTGGAATCAATGCAGTAGACAGTGTAATTGAACAGTATCCTGAAGTTCAAAAATGGTATGTTGCGGGGCATTCAATGGGAGGAGCTATGATTTCTAAGTATGCCTTTCAACATGAAGACAAGGTAGACGGGATCATTTTCTTAGGTTCGTATCCTGCAGATGATTTCTCTACTAAATCGATTCCAATGTTATCAATTTATGGGGAAGTAGATGCTTTAGCAACTGTAGAAAAAATAGAGAACAATAAAAAGTTAATGTCAAAGAATACAGCTATGCACATGATAAAAGGCGGAAACCATGCTCATTTTGGCATGTATGGTGAGCAAAAAGGTGATAATGCGAGCTTAATTACGTCAAAAGCACAACGAGATGAAACAGTGAAAGTAATTGAAGAATGGTTATTAAAACAATGATAGCGAATGTAATAAATTTACCGAAAGGATTCTCCCATCTCAAGCATGTGTAGGAAGATAGCCTAACGGTAGGTAGGAGAGATAATAAAGAGCCAACTCGTACGAATTGGCTCTTTTATTTATTTGCTATCTCCAATTGGCCCCTTATTTTCTCCGGAATGTCCTTTTCAGAAATAATGTCGTAGGAATAGACATACTTACCTTTCACATGAATTTTTAAGTAAGTTTTTCTTATAAAATCATTAGGAGTGTTCGTTCCTACTTTATATTCCTGCTCATTCCTTAATTCATCAACACCTTTTAGCGAGTACATAGCTCTTCCTTTATGATGGTAATCTGGAACGCCATATTCCTCCGTAATAGCGTATACATTTTTTTCTTCAGCAATCGGATTAAATCTGTCTAAATCTCCGCGTAATATGAAAGGTAGTAAGTATATAGGGAGGCCTATTCCTATTATGTAAAGTACAAACTTCTTCATGATTGTTTCTCCTTTTACGTATTTACGTTTTTCAGTATAGAAAAAACTTCTTATGAATATAGCGGGGAATTTCTTAAGTTTTTCTTAAAAAAATTTTTAAAGTAAGGTTATTTTAACCAAAATTTTCATGAAAATACCTTTAAAAAGAACGTTAGTTCGTATATAATAAGAACGGATGTTCTTTTGTTAGGAGTGATAACCTTGTATGATTATTCTCTTTTACCAAATCGCATTATTCTTTGTGTAGATTTACGTAGCTTTTATGCGAGCGTATCATGTATTAAAAAAGGACTTGATCCACGATATACAAAATTGGCTGTCGTAGGAGATGTAAACCGTAGTGGATCAATCGTATTAGCGGCAACACCGCCATTAAAAGCGTTAGGAATTAAGAAAATGGCACGGTTGTACGAAATACCGAAGCGGCCAGATATTATTATTGTGAATCCGATTATGCATACGTATATGAAGTGTTCAACTTACATAACAGGCTTAGCTTTACAGTATGTTGCGCCGGAAGATTTTCATCAATATAGTATCGATGAGTTTTTTATGGATATGACTGCAAGTATTCATTTGTTTGCGAGTAATCCGTGCGAGTTTGCATTAAAGTTCAAGCGAGAAATATATGAACGTACACGGATTGAAAGTACGATTGGTATTGGGCCGAATTTATTATTGAGTAAAGTAGCGATGGATGTGGAAGCGAAAAAGAATAAAGATGGAATAGCGTATTGGACGTATGACGATATACCCGAGAAGTTATGGAGTATTAGACCACTCAGTAAATTTTGGGGTATATCGTATAAAACGGAAATGAAATTAAATCGAAAATGTATACATACGATTGGGGATTTAGCACAGTATCCATTGAAGTATTTAAAACAATCGTTTGGTGTAATAGGAGAAGAATTACACTTGCATAGTAACGGGATTGATTTTAGCAGAATAGCAGAGAAATATGTTCCAGCAACAACATCTATAGCGAAAAGCCAAATATTATTTCGTGATTATTTGATAGAAGAGTTCACCGTTATTTTATTAGAGCATGTAGAAGAAGTTTGTTACAGATTGAGACGAGAAAAGAAATACGCGCAAACGATTCATTTTTCAGTTGGGTATAGTAGGGAATACGGAGGAGGAATAAAAAAAGCACATACGTTAAATAGAGCAACAAATTTAACGATGGATATTTTTAATGTTTGTACATATTTTTTATACGAGCGGCATACAGGGGAGCCGATTCAATCGATAAGTCTTTCCTTAACAAATTTAATACATGAAGGAGAAGAGCAAATTTCGCTTTTCGATAACATTATACAAAGAGAAAAAGAAATGAGATTAACGAAGGTGATGGACGAAATTCGAACACGATTTGGTAAGAACAGTATTTTACGTGGCATTTCCTACACAAGCGTCGCAACAGCAAGATATAGAAACACATTATTAGGAGGGCACAAATCGTGAAGAATGCTAATATGCCAAAAGGAAGAGGAATGGTAAAGTGGCAACCGTTTGCTAGTATGCCAGAACAGTTCGTCTGTATTAAAGAAATGATACAGGAGCAAACAAAAGTCCCGCGTCCAATTTTAACGCAAGATGCAAAAGAAAGGATTGAAAATAAGCTGTTAATTTCATATTTAGGTGAAGAAGAGGTTTTACTTACATATTATAAAGAGGGCTATCTATATAAAAATTACATAACAGTAGCTGATATAAATCCATTAAATAAGACGATTACTTGTACCGATGCTTTTCATAATCAAAGGATGTTTAAGTTTGTTGATGTAATTGAAGTGAATTAGAGGGGGAGAAATAAAAAATCATCTCTTCCTAACTTAATTATATCATGTAAATCAAGTTCGAAATAGACTGTTTATTCTCATTTACTACTGCTACAATCAAGAACACACACATAGTAAGGAGAGATGTTACATGAGTTCTTTCGTTCTCGATTTTCAGGAAATAGAAAAACCGCAGCTTTCGCTCGTTGGCGGAAAAGGATTGAATTTAGGGGCATTATCAAACATTCAAGGTATACAAGTGCCAGAAGGTTTTTGTGTTACAACGGTAGGGTATGAAAAGGCCATCGAGCAAAATGACGAGCTTCAAACTTTGTTGCAGCAGCTAACAAAGTTGAAAATGGAAGAGCGAGCCCAAATTGGTGGAATTAGTAAGAAGATTAGAGAAGTCATTATGGCAGTAGAAATCCCTTCTGAAGTAGTGGAAGCGGTAGCTCATTATCTCTCACGTTTTGGAAATGAACATGCGTATGCCGTGCGTTCTAGTGCTACGGCTGAAGATTTACCGTATGCCTCATTTGCTGGTCAACAAGATACGTATTTAAATATTATCGGAGAAGAAGCGATTTTGCAGCATGTAAGAAAGTGCTGGGCTTCTTTATTTACAGAGCGAGCAGTTATGTACCGCATGCAAAATGATTTTGAACATAATCAAGTTTCTATATGTGTTGTCGTTCAAAAAATGGTTTTCCCTGAGGCTTCGGGAATTTTATTTACTGCTGATCCGGTTACTTCTAACCGAAAGGTAGTATCAATTGATGCCAGTTTTGGACTTGGTGAGGCGTTAGTATCAGGACTGGTCTCTGCCGATAATTATAAAGTAAAAGAAGGCGAAATTACTGGAAAGATGATAGCAACTAAAAAATTAGCTATTTATGCTTTAAAAGATGGCGGAACGGAGACGAAACAGATTGATCCGGCTCAGCAAAAAATTCAAACATTGTCTGAACAACAAATTTTACAACTAGCACAGATCGGAAGACAGATTGAAGCTTATTTTGGTTGTCCGCAAGATATTGAATGGTGTTTAGTGGATGATACATTTTATATTGTCCAAAGTCGCCCAATCACGACTTTATATCCAATACCAGAAGTAAATGATGGGGAAAATCATGTGTATGTATCGGTTGGTCACCAGCAAATGATGACCGACCCCTTGAAGCCATTAGGAATGTCTTTATTCCAGTTAACATCTTTTGGACAGAGGTTTCAAGCTGGAGGAAGGTTGTTTGTTGATGTTGCACAAAGATTGGCTTCGCCTACTAGTAGAGAACTTTTATTAAATATGATAGGGAATTCGGAACCGCTTATTAAAGATGCATTAACAACTGTAGTCGAGCGAGATGATTTTATTACATTGTTACCAGATGATGAAAAAGAAAAGAGTGTTGGTAAAAGTGGACCACCTGCAAGTTCACAACCAAAAATCGAAAACAATCGAGCAATCGTTACGGATTTAATAAAGATGAATCAAGCATCAATCGAAGAGTTAAAACGAAACATGCAAACGAAATCAGGGGTGGATGTACTTGATTTTATTTTGGAAGATATGCAGCAATTAAAGAAAATATTATTTCATCCGCAAAGTATGGCTGTCATTATGGCAGGTATGGATGCTTCAACATGGATCAATGAAAAAATGGAGCAATGGCTAGGCGAAAAGAATGCAGCAGACACACTTTCTCAATCAGTACAAAACAATATTACGTCTGAAATGGGGCTAGCATTACTCGATGTTGCTGATGTGATTCGGCCATATCCAGAAGTTATTGCGTATTTACAACATGTAGAAAATGATAACTTTTTAGATGAATTCGTTCAATTTAAAGGCGGAGAAAAAGCTAGAGATGCCATTCTAACTTTTCTAAATAAATACGGAATGAGATGCAGCGGAGAAATCGACATTACGAAAACGCGCTGGAGTGAAAAGCCAACAACCATTATCCCGATGATTTTAAATAATATAAGAGATTTTGAAGATGGTGCTAGTAAACGGAAATTTGAAGAAGGACTGCAGGAAGCTTTGAAAAAAGAAGAAGAGTTAGTAGATCGATTGCAGCATTTGCCGGATGGTAAACAAAAAGTAGAAGAGACGAAGCGAATGATTCGTAACATCCGGAATTTTATCGGTTATCGTGAATATCCAAAATACGGTATGATTAATCGCTATTTCATATATAAGCAGGCAATATTGAAAGAAGCCGAGCAACTCGTGCAAAATAAAGTTATTGATGAAGTAGAAGATATATACTATCTAACTTTTGAAGAACTTCACGAAGTTGTCCTTACGAATAAACTAGATTACGAGCTTATTCATAAACAAAAAAATGATTACAAATTATATGAAAAACTAACGCCTCCACGTGTAATGACGTCTGATGGAGAAATCATTACTGGGAAGTACAAACGAGAAAATCACCCGGCTGAAGCAATCGTAGGTCTGCCTGTTTCTTCAGGAGTGATTGAGGGGAGAGCACGCGTTATTTTAAATATGGAAGATGCGAATTTAGAAGATGGAGATATATTAGTTACTGCCTTTACTGATCCTGGCTGGACACCATTGTTTGTGTCTATAAAAGGGTTAGTCACTGAAGTTGGCGGACTGATGACACACGGAGCAGTTATTGCACGTGAATATGGATTACCAGCAGTCGTCGGGGTAGAGAATGCTACGAAATTAATAAAAGACGGACAACGAATTCGGGTACATGGAACAGAAGGCTATATTGAAGTGTTGTAATGAAATAAAAGATCATCCGCTATTATAGTGGATGATCTTTTATTATATAGCGGACTTATTTCTTTAAACCAGCCGCATAAAAAGGTCCATGAACTGCGATTGTTGATAAAATACGAGCAATCTCCTCAGGTGTTTCTTTTTGTCCGTTATTTAACCATTGTTGAATGACACCTATATGAGCAGATGCCATATAAGAAGCTAAGTATTGGCTTGGGACAAGTAAATTCTCCTTATTAATGAGAGGACCATTCGTATCTTCAAATAGTGTTTTCCACATAAAGTCTTTCAGTTTCGTTTGGAAAGATAAATCTCCTTTTGGGCTTAGTACAGCTTTCATAAAATCACTATTTTCATTTAGAAATTCAAGAATAGAAGCGATAAGTATAAATGGCATTGTTGGGGAAGGGCTTGATCCAAGATCAGCAATAACTTCCGGTAATCTCTGTTTAGCAATGCTAGAAAATTCATGCATAATTTCTTCTTGGCATTTTGTCATTAAATCAAATTTATCTTGGTAATGTGTATAAAATGTACCACGATTTATGTTTGCTTTCGTAGTAATATCTTTCACTGTTATGGCGTCAAAACCTTTTTCCTCAATTAATTCCACTAATGCATTTCGTATGGCAGTTTTCGTACGAATAACACGTAAATCTAAATTACTATCGCGCAAAGTATGTCCCTCCTTAATTTTAGCCAACACATTTCAAGGATGTGTCTTATAACCGACACATTCACGATTTTTGATTATTGTATAAGGTTCAACTCGAACATATAATTCAAATATAAATAAACAACACGTTGTTGGTTATTATAAATCAAATTAAAGGAGGAGAAAAGAAAATGTTTAAAAACAAACTTTTATTGTTATCTCCAGTTATTGCACTACTTGTTGTTTTTATTTTTTCATTAACATTATTTCCAACCGTTCAACCTAAGCCGAAAAACTTACCAATCGCAATTGTAAATGAGGATCAAGGAGTAGAAATTCCGAATCAACCGAAGATGAATATGGGGCAAACGATTGTTGATAATATGAAAAAGACATCAAAATCAGAGGAAGAACCTGCGGTAAAGTGGGTAGAAGTGCAAAATAAAGAAGCAGTTCAAAAAGGCTTAAATAATCAAGAATATTATGCAGCATTGGTTATTCCGAAAGACTTTAGCACAAAACAAGCATCATTACGAACACCACAGCCATCTTCGCCAGAGGTAGAAATATTCATCAATCAAGGAATGAATACAGCAGCATCAACTATGGCAGGACAAATGTTAAATGCGATCGTTGATAATATGAACAATACTGTTCGTACACAACTATTAGAAGGATTGAAAGCAAAAGGAGCTACATTAACAGCAGACCAAGTTTCAAATGTAGTAACACCTATTACGAAGAAAGTGACAAATGTGAATGAAATCGGCAAAAATAGTGCGAACGGTAACTCGCCAATGTCTTTATTCCAGCCGTTATGGATTGCAAGTTTAGCGAGCGCAGCAATTATCTTTATTGCGATAAGTAAAACGCAAGTGGGTACAAGAAAAGAGAACTTCGTATTGAAACTAAAACAAATAGTAACAGGAGCAATTGCTACACTTGTAATTGGATTTGGTCTTACATGGATTGCGGATGGAATGGTAGGATTAAATATCCCGAATTTCACGGATACGGCTTTGTTCTTATCCATTACTTCTTTTTGTTTCTTCTTAATGATTTCTGCGGTGCTTTCATTAGTTGGACTAAAGGGTATAGGTATATTCGCTCTATTACTTTTCTTTGGGGCACCGCTATTAGCATTAGCGCCTGAAATGATGTCACCATTTTATCAAGATTGGGTGTACGCATGGTTGCCAATGCGATTTATGATTGAAGGGCTTAGAGAAATATTCTTCTTTGGAAAAGGATTAGCTTGGAATACTCCTCTTACTGTACTCGTTTGGATTGGTGTAGTAAGCGTGGTTATTATACTTGGAACAGCTTTCAAACGTAGTGTAGTAAAGGAGCAAAAAACTGAAGTGAATGCATAAAAATAAGTAAAGGAAAAACCGTTTCACTAGTAGTGGAGCGGTTTTTATGTTGAAATATAAGTAAGGGTACAAAAATATATTGATATAATGAAAGGGAGTTAGTTATTTGTGAAACTAACTGTCACTTAGCTAGGCTTGAGATGAAGGGATCCTACTGTAAAATCTGTTGTGCTATATAATTATTATCTCTGATATACTTTATTTTTGTTAGTTTTTCTGCATTTTCTACCATAAAATGTGAAATCGTAGAGGGTGTTGCAAAGTTAACAAAACATAAACATGCAAAAAAAATATAGAAGAAATATAGTACTCGAGATTATCTCTAAAAAGTAAGGATCTCATAATAATGTTCTTTTAAGATGATATAAACAAAATAGACTAGTTTAAAATTGGACGTATGAAAAAGGAATGAGGGGAAGAGCAAAATGAAGCAGATTTCAATTTTAATAGCGGATGATGAGGTGGAAATTGCTGAATTAATTGGGATACATTTAGAAAAAGAAGGTTATCATGTTGTGAAAGCTACTGATGGAGAAGAAGCTGTTCTTATTATTCAATCGCAACCAATTGATTTAGTTATTTTAGATATTATGATGCCAAAAATGGATGGTTATGAAGTAACGCGACAAATTCGTGTGAAGTATAATATGCCAATCATTTTTCTAAGCGCGAAAACATCTGATTTTGATAAGGTGACAGGTCTTGTACTAGGTGCGGATGATTATATGACAAAGCCTTTTGCCCCAATTGAATTAGTTGCGCGTGTAAATGCACAACTACGTCGATTTCTTACGTTAAATCAACCGAAAGTAGAGGAGAACAAATCCGTTTTAGAAGTAGGCGGAGTGGTTATTAATCTTGAGCAACGAAAGCTAAATGTATACGGAGAACAAATTGAATTAACCCCAAAAGAGTTTGATATTTTATATTTATTAGTGAGCCATCCGAAAAAAGTGTACAGTGTGGAAAATATCCTTCAGCAAGTGTGGGCGGATGATTATTATGATGGGGGAAGTACAGTTGCCGTACATATTCGTACTTTACGAAAAAAATTGGGGAGGATACAAGAAAGAATAAGTTAATAAAAACGGTATGGGGGGTAGGTTATACTTTCAATGGCTAACATGATGAGAAGTTTTCGTTTTAAAATGATTGCTTTGTTTGCGCTAAGCATGGTGTTAGCAGCTGGCGGAACATATATAATCTATAAAGTACTACAGCTTTATTATAGAACGATGGTACATTACGAAGATTACTTAGCCCAATTTAGACCAATCGTAGATATTAAATTCTTTTTAATGTGTTTTATCCCACTATCTGTTGTATTCTTTTTCTTTTTAACAAAACCATACTTAAAATATTTTAATGAAATTTCTAACGGTATTCACCATCTTGCTAACGGTGATTTTACAAAGAAAGTTCATATTACTTCAAATGATGAATTTGGCGAGATTGCGCGTGAAATTAATATAGCGAGTGAAAAATTAAAAGAGGCGGTTGAGAGAGGTGATTTTGCAGAAAGTAGTAAAGATCAGCTCATTGTTAACTTAGCACATGATTTAAGAACGCCTTTAACATCAGTTTTAGGTTATTTAGATTTAATTCTTAAAGATGAGAATTTGTCAAAGGAGCAGATTAAACGTTTTTCTATGATTGCATTTGCGAAATCGCAGCGACTTGAAAGTTTAATTGATGAGTTATTTGAAATTACGCGAATGAATTATGGCGTGCTAAAGTTAGATAAAAAAACAATTAATATAAGTGAGTTGCTTATACAGTTAGATGAGGAATTGTATCCATTATTGGAGAAACATCATTTAGAAGCTAGGTTGAATGTTAATCCTCATTTATATATTTACGGTGACGGGAATTTGTTAGCTCGAGTATTTGAAAATCTTGTAACAAATGCAGTTAGATACGGAGATAATGGACAATTTGTTGATATGAATGGATATATTGATAATGGAGAGGTTATCGTACAAATTATTAATTACGGAGATAGCATTCCAGAAGAAGATTTGCCTTATCTTTTTGACATGCTTTATACAGGTGATAAAGCAAGAACAGGGCAGCAGGGCGGTACGGGCCTTGGGTTATTTATTGCTAAAAATATTGTTGAACAGCATAATGGAACGATTTCAGCAGAAAGTAATATAATTAGAACAATATTTGAAGTAAGATTGCCAAAAGAAGAGAGTTCAAGAATTTAATAAAAATTTAATGTTTACCCCACTTTTTATTTAACTAGTTTTTTCTATCCTATACGTATGTTAGGTCAAGGAGGAACTGGTAATGAAAAAGTGGGGCTTTTTATATTGTACATAGTATGTACGGGGCTTTATATATCAAAAACTATTAAAGAAGAGGATATACAGTTTCTAAAAATAAAACACATGAAAAAGTGAGGATATTATGAAGAAAGCAAAAAAACTAGTCATCGTTGGTGTAATTACAATTGGTTTAGGGGTCGGGTCTTATATGACATTTGCAGGAGAATCTGAACCAGTTAAAACTTATAAAATATATGAAGTGACAGAAAAACAAATAGAGAATGAGAAAAAATTAGGTGGCGAAGTTATCCCAAATGGTATAGAAGCAATTTCATTCGATCCAACAAAAGGTACGAATGAATTAGCTGTTAAAAAAGGTGATGAAGTAAAAAAGGACAGCTTCTTTTTAAATATAATGACCCTATTACTAAACAAGGTGTAACATTGCATCAGAAACAAATGGATGCAGCGAAGCAGAAACTAAAAAAAGATAAAAACGCTGGTCTTCCTGAGGAAGCGTTAAAAGCATCAGAAATCGAAGTGCAACAATTAGAATCGCAACTTGAAATGAAAAAGTTTGAAGTAGAAAAAGCTGATGAAATAATTAAATCAGCAAAAGAGAAAGTGAACACACTTTCTGTAACGAGCCCGGCTGATGGTGTAATTGATGACATTGTCAAAAATAATGATGCTGGTATGAGCGGAATTACGCTTCGTCACGCTGGTCCATTTAAAGTAAAAGGCCAACTGTCTGAATATGAGCTTGCGAGTGTGAAGATTGGGCAAGAAGTAACAGTTTCATCAAAAACTGTATCTAGTAAGACGTGGACAGGAAAAGTTACAGAAATCGGATCCACACCATTAAAAAATATGGATGAAAATAAAACAGTTTCCAGCTATCCATTCACTGTTACATTGAACGATAGTGAAGGATTACAAAACGGTTTCCACGTAAACGTGACAAACAAAACAGGTGAAGCAACAGGTACAATCGTTCCGAAAAGCAGTATGGTGAAAAAAGGTGACAAAGATGTTGTCTTCGTTGTAAAAGATGGAAAAGTGAAAGAACAAGTGGTTACGGTTGAATTTGAAACGAATCATGAAGCAAAAGTTTCTGGAGTGAAAAAAGGTGTACAAATTATCTCTGAACCTATGAAAAATGTAAAAGATGGTATGGAGGTTAACACAAAATGATTCATTTAAAAGGCATCACGAAATCTTTTCAAAACGGTACAGAGTCCGTCCAAATATTACATGGAATCGATATAATACTGAACCAGGGGGAATTCACTTCCATTATGGGACCATCTGGTTCTGGTAAGTCAACCTTAATGAACATTATCGGTTGTTTAGATAAACCAACGGCAGGTACGTATGAGCTAGCTGGTCAAAATATTTCAACCATGTCTGAAACAGAACTTGCACACGTTCGTAATAAAGAAATCGGCTTTGTATTTCAAAATTTCATGTTACTACCAAGGCTTACAGCACTTCAAAATGTAGAATTACCTCTTATTTATGCAGGAGTTGATAAAAAAGAAAGACGTGAGCGTTCGTTAGCTGCTTTAACGAAAGTTGGGTTAGCTGACCGTGCTACCCATCTTCCAAGTGAGCTATCAGGTGGTCAAAAACAGCGTGTTGCTGTAGCGCGTGCGATTGTAAATAATCCGAAATTTATTTTAGCCGATGAACCAACTGGTGCACTTGATACGAAAACGAGTGAACAAATTATGGAGCTCTTTTACGAATTAAATAAACAAGGTTCAACGATTATTATGATTACTCACGATCGTGAAATCGGAGAAGCAGCAGTACGTCAAATTGTAATTCGTGACGGCAATATCGTACAAGATTGGAGAGAATAAATTTGAATACGAATGAAAATATACGCATGGCCATATCTTCTATTTTTGCGCATAAAATGCGATCTATATTAACAATGCTAGGCATTATTATTGGAATCAGTGCAATTATTACAATTATTTCAATGGGAGATGGACAGACTGCAAAGATGCAAAAGGAACTTGCAGAGAATCAGCATATGGATGAACTTAAAATAGAATACTTCAACCCGGATTCTCCGACAGAAAAAGCAAAAATTACACCACATATGGTAAAGCAATTGCAAGTGATACGAGGTGTAAAAGATGTGTATCCCAATGTGCATATGGACGTAAAAGTATATACGGGATCAAAAAATGTTTCCTTTAGTTTAAATGGGGGAACAGGAAACTTTATGCAGGACTCTAAAATGAAAATGGTACATGGGCGAGAGTTAACACCGGATGAACTAAAAAAGCCAATTCCTGTTGTAATTGTAGCTGAAGATTTATTTAAAACACTATTTGATAATTGGAAAGATGATTTGTATATAGATATAAAAGGAAAACTATATAAGGTTGTTGGGGTGTACAAATATGAAGACGGTTTTCAACGTCAATTTAAATTGTATGAAGGATATACATCTATCGACAATGCACCTTTAATTGCAGGGATTGAGGAATACGATACAGTGAAAATTAAGTTAACTTCTCCAAGTGAGCGAGAGGCTGTAGAAAAACAAGCTATATCTGTATTGGATGAATTGAAATCCCCAGAATTTGAGCACTCTTTTACAGTCGAGGATACGAAAGCATATGGTCAAAAAATAGAAGAGTCAACACGAACGATGAAAATAGTATTTGCTAGTATTGCTGGAATTTCCTTAATCGTAGGTGGTATTGGTGTGATGAATATCATGCTTGTATCCGTTACAGAGCGTACACGTGAAATAGGTATTCGAAAAGCGCTCGGTGCAACGAGAGGAAAAATATTAACACAATTTCTCATCGAAGCATGTATTTTAACGTCATTAGGCGGGGCGGTTGGTTTTGGATTAGGTATGTTTTTTGCTTGGATCGCTTCGTCAATAGGTGAATGGCCACTAGTTATTTCTGTAAGTCTTGGATTACTCTCAGTTGGAATATCGATGTCAATTGGTATTGTCTTTGGCATACTGCCAGCTAATAAAGCGGCTAAATTGGATCCGATTGAGTGTCTGCGGTATGAATAAGTGAAAAGGGTAATTTTTTAGTAAGGTGTTTTCAAAAAAGAGTAAATACTCCTGCGAGTATTCACTCTTTTTTGAAAACAAATCATTGATGTAATGTCTTCCATTTCTGGAGGGATGGCTGGTGACCTTATCTAGCATTGCCCTTTGTAATATTTTGCATCAATCATTTCCTGGAGGTTAAGATAAATGAATTTATTTAATATAGTTCAACGTAACATACGGCGTAATTTTAAAGAGTATATACTCTATTTTGTATCGTTAGCTTCAAGTATGCTTATCTATTTTATATTTGCATCACTTCGATATAGTACTCAAATAAAAAAAGAAATGGTTAATAATGTGATGATTAATAGTGTTCTTCAATCTTCAAAAGTGATTCTCATTATTTTTATAGCTATATTTATTATTTATTCTACTAATTTTTTTATAAGGAAACGAAAAAAAGAGGTAGGATTATATTCTTTACTAGGAATAACTAAAAAACAAATTGGTACGATGTTATTTTGTGAGACTATGATAATGGGAGGCGTTGCTTTAGTAGTTGGCATACTGATTGGCAGTATGAGTTTTAAGTTATTTTTAGAACTGCTAATGAGTTTAATGAAATTAAATGTACCTATTCATTTCGAGTTATCTATAAAAGCGATAATAGACACGTTCATCGTCTTTTTATCTATTTTATTATATACAGCATGGAAAAACTCTCGCATTATTTATAAATTTCCATTGATTGAAATGTTTCAAGCTAATCATCAAGGAGAACGGATGCCAAAAGGTTCTGTACCTAGGGCGTATATAGGTCTTATTTTAATGGGATTAGGATATATACTAGCAGGCTTCTTCCGTGAAGTAGTAAATATTGTGCGGAATCCCATTGATCCTATGAACCCTATTATAAATCCTATAATGATTCCAGTTTTTATTTTGTTTTTAGTTGTTTTTGGGACATATTTTCTATTCACTTCTTATACAGTTATTGTTTTAAAGAAAATTAGAAGTAAAAGAGAAATATTTTATAGCGGTATAAATATAATAAACATTTCGCAATTACTATACCGAGTAAAAGGAAACGCTAAGTTACTTGCAATAATTGCTATATTAAGTGCTACAGCTTTAACTGCAATTAGTACAGTCGCAGCAGGGTATTATGTAGGGCAATCTGAAACAAATAGAGATTTTATGCAACTGTATGGAGTTGCGTTATTTATTGGAAGTTTTTTAGGGGTTATATTTGTATTGGCGACAGGTTCAATTATATATTATAAACAATTATCTGAAGCGTATGCTAATCAGAGATATTATGAAACTCTTCGTAAAATAGGTGTTACGAAAAAAGAGGTAAGAAAGTCAATTTCGAAGCAAGTTAGCTTTAGTTTTATTTCACCTCTAATAGTCGGACTTGTTCATAGCTTATTTGCGATACCAATAATAAACAACATGCCTATATATAACATCATTATGCCT
The DNA here is from genome assembly GCF_025809295.1 of Bacillus sp. 41-22. Classification (NCBI taxonomy): domain Bacteria; kingdom Bacillati; phylum Bacillota; class Bacilli; order Caryophanales; family Bacillaceae; genus Bacillus; species Bacillus sp. 41-22. The sequence goes on along the minus strand of NZ_CP084035.1, from coordinate 2,939,436 downwards.
ATTTTAATTAGTAGTGGTGCATATTGTATAATTTATGTTGGATATTATGTGTTAACTATTTATTCGTATTTTAAAATTGTGTATAAATAAAATGGAATGATACGTGTAATAGATAAAAAACGGTTCACTAATAGTGAACCGTTTTTTTTTGTGAACTCATTATTACTCTATAGGAAAATAAAGCAGTGATAGATAGGTTCTTCAATATTTTAAAGGTAATCGAAGAGTTTGGATTTGCGGTTCTTTTTTGTATACATGCTCCTACTATTTCAAAATGCATAAAATGTTATGTGAAATAACGGAGGGGATACGATGTATAATTCGAATTATGATGATTGGTATAGACAGAATGATAAGCTAATTAGTGATATTGAAAAAGCTATAAACGGAGAGTATAGCGCTATAAGCTGCTATGCAAAATTAGCTAACATGGCTCCAAATCAAGTAGAACAAAAACAAATTCTTGAAATCCGTAATGATGAAATAAGGCATTTTCATCATTTTGTACAAATCTATACGAATTTAACTGGCAGACAGCCGAAACCACAGATTACGGAAAATTGCCCTAATACGTACTTACAGGGATTAGAGTTCGCTATACAAGATGAGCAAAAGACCGTAGATTTTTACTTGGAAATTTCAGATGAAGCAGCAGATGCATCTATGAAAGAGTTATTGCGCAGAATAGCTGCAGATGAACAAAATCATGCGGTGTGGTTTTTATATTATTTTGTGAAGTCCAAGTGAGTGTTCAAAATGAATGGCTGATGTGCTGAACATATTAGAAATTATTTTAAAACGCGGTGCAATAATTTAATGAAAAACTTAAATGTAAGTAGAAAGAAACCGTTTCATAAGTAGTGGGACGGTTTTTTCGCGGTGAAATACAAGTTACATAGGTATCGACAAAATATAGTAGTTGAATTTGGTATATAATGTATGGAACGAAAATAAATAAGCTAGGAGCAAACAAATGAAAAGAGGAATTTTTGTAGATATTCCAAATGAAAATGATAATTTACTTTGGAAAGTGTTAAAGCCAATTGATATTACTTCATTTGATTGGCGAGTGGAAAACGAGGAATCTTATTTCATATTGCCTGATGGATTAGGAACAGAATTATTTTCAGAAGATAACAAGGTAATGAGTGGATTAGAATTGAAAAAATTAATAAAAGACAACATATATTATCTCATTTTTGCAGATTTAAAAGCGTATCCAAAAGGAGAGGAAGTAGTAGATATTGAAACATATGAAGAATTTAAAGAGAGTAAGTGTAAAGTAGTCGTATTAGTAGCGGATGGTGATTACATACAGGTTTATGCGAAAAACCAAGAAGAGATTGAAATGATGTATGAAAACGCAATTGATCAAGGGTTTTATGTTGAATATGTTACAGACGAGAATGATGGAAGGACTCGTATGTCAGTATGGTAGTAATTTGAAGGGGGAATGGCAATATGGAGAGAAATATAAGTAAAGAATATACAATTCGAATTGCTGCAGAAGAAGAAAGTAATAGCATTATCACTCTATTAAAAGAAGTAGCACAATGGTTACAACATAAAGAAGTGGATCAGTGGCAGTATCTTTTAGGAGGAGAAGCTACCGCTGAAATATTAGAAGGTATAAGAGAGAAATATACGTACGTTATTGTGAAAGAAGATGAGATTGTCGGTACGATTACCGTATCACCTAAACAAAATGATTGGGATAAATATATTTTTGGTAAAGAGGAAATTCCTAATTCGTTATATATTCATAGATTTGCGGTGAAACGGAAGTATAAGAGGCATGGAATAGGAGAATGGATTTTGCATTGGATAGAAGAGAATGTGCAAAGTGATAAAGAGTATTTGAAGTTAGATTGTGTTGGGCATAACCAAACGTTGAATGGTTTTTATAAGCGATGCGGTTTTGAATATATCGGTAGTACGGATGGACTTAGTAAGTTTCAAAAGAAAAGAGGAGAGTGAATGAATCAAATTAACGTAAGTTTAGTTGAACAGTTAATACAACAACAGTTTCCCGAATGGGCCCATTTAGAAGTGAAACCTGTAAAGCTTAGCGGTCATGATAATAGAACGTTTCACCTAGGGGACGAGATGAGTGTCAGATTACCAAGTGATGCAGCATATGCACCGCAAGTAGAGAAAGAAAATAAGTGGCTTCCAATATTAAGTAAGGAACTTTCTTTACCAATTTCTGCACCAATTGTGAAAGGGAGTCCATCTGAAGAATATCTATGGCCTTGGTCTATTAATAAGTGGATCGAGGGGGAGACCGTTACGAAAGAAAATGTTCGTGACTTAAATGAATTTGCGGCGGACTTAGGCTCGTTTTTAATAGAGTTACAATCAATTGATGCGAGTAACGGGCCAATAGCTGGAGAACATAATTTTTACCGAGGCGGGCTTATATCTGTATACGATGAAGAAGCGAGAGTGGCTATTGAAAATAATAAGGATGTTTTTGATGAGACATTATTAAAGCATCTTTGGAATGTAGCACTTCGTTCAACATGGGACCACAAACCAGTTTGGATTCATGGAGATGTTGCACCAGGAAACTTACTCGTTAAGGATGGAAAACTTTGTGCCGTAATTGATTTTGGTATTTTAGGAGTAGGAGATCCGGCTTGTGATGCAGCGATGGCATGGACGTTTTTTGATAAGAATAGTAGAAACGTATTTAAAGAAGTATTACGCATGGATGAAGAAACGTGGAATAGAGCGAGAGGATGGGCGCTTTGGAAGGCGTTAATTACATATGATGCGAATAAGACTAGTAATAAGATAGTGGCAGAAGAATCTTATCGTGTAATTCAAGTAATTGTGGATGATTATAAGAGGTAATAGAAAAAGCTTATTTTGATTGTATATTTCAAAATAGGCTTTTTTACATGATTAAATATTCGAATTAAAAGAAGGAATCTGACGTTAATATACAGAATATTTAGATAATGGGAGGTGTCTAATTTTGAATGAAATTGAGTTAAAAAGTAATGTAATTAAGACAGGGCGAGAGAAGGGGATTATACTTCGCTTTATACTTGCTAGTCTAGTTGGTGTGTTTATGTTTTTTGTTCCTGTTACGATAAACGGTGCTTCGTCTATTATGATTGATCATATCGTATCATGGATTAGGACTTCGGTTCCGAGCGTAGTACCTTATTACGCACTACTTGTTATGGCAATGGGTGCGATTTATCCGTTTTATACGAAGAAATGGAATGCATCTATTGTAGACATTTGTTTTTCTATTTTAAAAGTAGTAGGTGTTGTTTTCGGCGTATTATATTGTTTGAAAGTAGGACCAGCATGGTTCTTTGCGCCAGATGTTGGACCGTTTTTGTATGAGAAGTTAGTTATATCAGTAAGTTTACTCGTTCCAATTGGCTCAGCATTTTTAGCGTTATTAGTCGGGTACGGATTGCTTGAGTTTATCGGCACGTTTTGTCGTCCAATTATGAGACCGTTATGGAAAACACCTGGGCGATCAGCAATTGATGCGGTTGCTTCCTTTGTAGGAAGCTATTCGTTAGCCTTATTAATTACGAACCGTGTTTACAAAGAAGGAAAGTATACGACGAAAGAAGCAGCAATTATCGCAACAGGTTTTTCAACAGTATCCGCAACATTTATGATCATCATCGCAAAAACATTAGATATTATGCATTTATGGAATGTTTACTTTTGGACTACTCTTGTTGTAACATTCATCGTGACCGCTATCACCGTAAGAATCCCGCCTCTTAGTAGAAAACCAGATACATATATTACGAAAGAAGGGTTCCCAGAGCCCGTTTATAAAGAGAAAATGTTAGAGCGAGCTTGGGAAGATGCATTAGAAGTATCGAAGTCTGCGCCAAGTATTATGAAAAATATCGCAGTGAATTTAAAAGACGGATTTATAATGACGATGGGGATTTTACCATCAATTATGTCAGTAGGATTAATTGGTATCGTCTTAGCAAAGTTTACGCCAATATTTGATTGGGTAAGTTACATTTTCTATCCATTTACGTGGCTATTACAATTACCAGAAGCAGACCTAGCTGCTAAAGCAGTATCAGTTGGTATTGCAGAAATGTTTTTACCTTCTCTTTTAGTTGTAAGTGCACCGCTTGTTACAAAGTTTGTTATTGCGGTTGTGTCCGTTTCATCCATTTTGTTTTTCTCCGCATCAATCCCTTGCATATTATCGACAGATATTCCGTTAAAAGTATCTGAACTTATTATTTTATATGTGCAAAGAACGATTTTAACGTTGCTTATTATTACGCCGATTGCTTATTTGTTGCTTTAAACATGTAGAGTTAAGTTTCTGAAGTTATGCCATTTTCTGATTATTAAAATCAGAAAATGGCATAACGTTAATTATGTTCTAAAGTAACTCTAGATGATTTTTTCATAAATAACGTATGGGCTAAGTATATAATCATACCAATACGTGTGATTAATACTCCTGCGAGTAGAAAAACTCCGCTTACTTTTATCCATAGGGCTAAAAGTGAACCTAATGTAGGTGAAATCACCATAGCGCCGTGCACCATTGTATTTGCGGTACTAGTTACTCTTCCCATTAATCTTGCAGGGGTTTGAAGTAAGTAACTATAGCATACAGAGATAGAAGCGATAAATATACCAATAAAAAACCAAATGATTAACGATAAAAATAAATTACTCGATAAAAAGCCGAACCCTCCAAGTCCAGTAAGGATCAACATTCCTCCAAGTAATATAGCTGAACCGTTTAAGATATTCATTTTGTTTACTGTATTTCCCTATTTTCCAATGGTTATAGCTCTGACTAAAGCGTCTAACCCAACGATACTTATAAAGATTCCAAACAAACTATCACGTATGTCCATTTCTTTTGCCAATAAAACAACTAAACTATCAAATAAAAATATGAAAAAAAATACTGTAGCGTTAAATAGTATTAAAAGTGTTAAAGCTTTCTTGGACCAGATAAAAACAAAGCCTTCGCGGAAATCGTTCCAAAACCCACTGACTAAAGCATCACTTTATCGTAAAACATAGGCTTGTGAAATGTTTTTAATCCATTTTTATTATTAAGTAACGATTTGGTATTACTTTAGTTTTCGAATATTCCTTGATGGGAATATTCCTATTTGGTTATAATCGATTCAACAGGAAAAAAATATTAGTGATGATATTGATGTGTTATAACCGGAGACCATCACTTAACGAGGTGAGTGATATGTCGGGGAAAATTCCGGGCGTGAATATGACGACGTTGAGCGCTTTATCTGAACCGAATCGTATGAATATCGTTGAACTCTTGCGTGACGGTCCCTTAACCGTTGGGGAAATCGCCGAACATTTGGGATTAAGGCAACCACAAACTTCGAAACACCTAAAAGTGTTAAGCGATACAGGGATTGTGGAAGTGCAGGCTGAAGCTAATCGCCGGATTTACAAACTCCGACCTGAGCCTTTCCAAGCACTTGATTGTTGGGTGCAGTCATTTAAGCGTGTGATGGAAGAGAGATTCGATAATTTAGATGAGTATTTGAAGGAATTGCAAAACAAGGAAAAGTCATAAAATCAGTTCATATTTAAGGAGGAATTAACATGTCAAACAATACAATGGTATCAAGAGTAGAGAACGATCGGGTATTAGTACTGGAGCGCGTTTTCGATGCGCCGCGTGATCTTGTATTCAGTATGTTTAAAGAACCAGAGCATTTGAAACATTGGTGGGGACCAAGAGGTTGGGAAATTCCAGCATGCACTGTCGACTTCCGTCCGGGAGGCGTTTGGCACTACTGTATGAAGTGTGTCAATCAGAACTTGGAGCAATTTTTTGGTATGGAATCATGGGGAAAAGCAGTCTATAAAGAGATTATTGAGCCAGAAAAAATCGTCTACACTGATTACTTTTCAGATGCTGAAGGCAATGTAAATGATTCTATGCCGTCAACCGAGATGACATTGGAATTCATCGATTTAGGTGGAAAGACAAAGCTAATAAACCGTGCTGAATATGTTTCCGAAGAAGCCCTTAAGACAGTTATGGACATGGGTATGCTACAAGGTATCACCGAAACTTGGGATCGTTTGAACGAGCGATTAGAGTCGCTGAAATAGATTTTTGTACCGTAATTTTATTTTCGATGATAATAAAGTTTAAAACATTTGGTTTAATAAAAATTTTTGTAAGGGAGAGTTAAAATAGATGATTAATAATGTTGGTCAAATTATGTTGTATGTGAATAACCAAGATGAAGTGAAGGAATTCTGGACAGAAAAAGTAGGATTTATTGTAATTTCAGAGGAAGATAACGGTCAAGGAATGCGATGGATTGAAATTGCTCCAACTAAAGAAGCTGAAACAAGTATTATTCTCCATAATAAGGAGTTAATTGCTAAAATGCAGCCTGAGTTAAATCTTGGTACACCTTCCTTAATGTTCTTCTCAAAAGAATTCGATCGTTTATATAGCGATTTAGTAAACAAAAACGTTACAGTCGGAGAAATTGTAAATATGCCTTCAGGTAGAATATTTAATTTTGCAGATAGCGAAAATAATTATTTTGCAGTAATGGAAAAAAAGTAAATTTCAATTCAATTTATGAGTGCGATGCTTGAATAAAGGCATCGCATTTTTTATTTTAAAGATATATTTTATTCCTTAACATAAATATAATTATGTGTTCTTATATAACGATTTAACGGTAGTAGAGTATGATATAGTTACAACAAAGGGGGCTTAAAAATGGAAGTAATTCACGAAAGAGCAAAGTTACGGTTAATGGATAGCAATGATGTCGAAAAAATGTTTTCAATCGTGGAAGGAAATCGAGATATTTGGGCGTATTTAATCTCTAAAATGGATACTGTTCAAGATATGCAGCAATATGTTCAAAAGGCGATAAAAGCTTATGGAGCAGGGAAGGATTTGCCATTTGTTGTTGTTGATCAAAAGACAAATGAAATAGTAGGGAGTACACGCTTATATAACATTTCAGTTGAAGATAAGACGGTGGAATTAGGGAAAACGTGGTATGACCCAAGTGTGCAACGTACGAGTATGAATACAGAATGTAAGTATATGTTATTACAATATGCTTTTGAAAAGTTGCATATGCGGAGGGTACAAATTAAGACGGATGCACGAAATGAAAAAGCACAAAGAGCAATTGAAAGACTCGGCGCAGTAAAAGAGGGTGTACTTAGAAACGAAAGAAAATTACCGAGTGGGCATGTTAGAGATGCAGTTGTATATAGTGTTATTGCAAATGAATGGCCAGCTGTAAAGGAAAGGTTATTAGAAAAATTAGAGTCATATACAGAAAAACGATAATTCATATTATTAAAGGTGTATTGATCGTCAAGATGAAAAATATACCTTTTTTCTTACAAAACAGTTACTTCTTTTGTTTCATCATTCCATTATGATAAAAAATTCGTTACAATGTAGTTGTATGGTAATAAACTTATAAATTACACAAATGTAATGAAAACCGCAAACGAAAAATGAATTGATAATCCTCAATTTTAAATGAAAACCCTTTAATGCATATATATGATAAGAAAAATTCCTTCTTTTAAACAAATTCAAACAAAATGATTTGATATATACGTTTTTATATAGAAGTATGGATGATGTACGGAGGCAGTTATAAATGAAAGAAAATAAGAAAAGTAAGAAAAGAAAAATCTTGCAAGTATTCTTGCTTATGATTTGTTCTATTATTTTATATGTAAGTTATGCAGCTTACGATATTTGGAGTTATCGCTTTAAAACAGATGATGGTGTGAAGACAGATGCTGGTATCGTGCTGGGAGCAGCTTCATGGAACGGAAAACCATCTCCTGTATTTAAAGAAAGAATTAATCATGCAATTTCCTTATATAAGAACGGTAATATTAAAAAGATTATTTTCACAGGTGGTACAAAGTTTGAGGCAGAGCTTGAGGAAGCGCGTACTGCTAGAGTGTATGCACTGAAACATGGTGTGAAAGAAGAGGATATTCTAATTGAAACAAAATCCCTTTTCACAGAGGACAATTTAAAGAATGCAAAGCAAGTTGGAATAGAGAACGGAATACGCACATATACGATTGTGAGTGATCCACTTCATATGAAACGTGCAATGAAAATTGCAAAACATATTAAAATTGAAGCGTATGCATCACCAACTCCAACGTCAGCGTATAAAACGTTAGATACAGAAATCCCTTTCTTTTTTAAAGAATTATGCTCGTATATTGGATATGTAACCTCTTTGCCATTAAAGGCATTGAAAGGGGATTAATATAAGAAAAGAACCTATCCTTTTTATAGGAACTTTTCTTATTGTTCAAAAGCATTGTATTTTTATCGGAATAGTGAAACAATAGAGAAGTAACTTCATATAATCATAATGACAAAATGAACGGTTTATGAATCGAACATAAAGGAGATTATGTATGGCACTCTCATTTGTTGAAACAGAAGAACAATCTTTAGTTATTGAGAAAATAAATAAATTGATTCCGAAGTTCATGGAAAGGGAGCATCAACTAAGTGAATTAGGATCATTTCCGTATGAAAATATTAATAATTTGAAAGATATCGGATATACGAAATTAACGTTGCCAAAAGAATTGGGAGGCAATGCGATTTCTTTATATGACTTCGTTTTATTTCAAGAGAAAATAGCAGAAGGCTGCGGTGCTACCGCATTATCGATTGGATGGCAACTTGGCATTGTAAAGGAATTAGCTGAAAATCGTTCTTGGAATGAGGAAATGTTCACTTGGTTTTGTGAAGAAGTACGTAATGGTGCGCTTTTTAATCGAGCAGCGACAGAGCCGAATACAGGTAGTCCTACGCGCGGCGGGAAACCAGAGACGTTAGCTGTCAAAAAAGGTGAGAAGTGGATTATAAATGGAAGAAAAACGTTTACGACAATGGCACCAGTACTTGATTATTTTATCATTTCAGCAAGTATTGAAGGCCAGGAAGATATCGGAGAGTTTGTCATTCCAAAGAATACGCAAGGCGTGACAATTGAAGAAACGTGGGATAGCATCGCAATGCGAGGAACTGCGAGCCATGATCTCGTTTTACAAAATGTAGAGATACCAGATCGCTTTTTCACTGATATAAAGGGTTCAAAAGTTAAAGCTAAGGGTATTGGCTGGTTGCTACATATACCAGCATGTTATTTAGGAATTGCACAATCAGCAAGAAATTATGCAGTTCAGTTTGCGGTATCATACAAGCCAAACAGTTTAAATCATTCTATAAGTTTATTACCGAATGTTAGAAGGTTAGTTGGAGAATTAGAACTTGAGCTTATGCAAGCTCGTGTCTTTTTATATCAAATTGCGAAAAAATACGATGAGGCAGAAGATAAATTATCATTGCAAGCAGAACTTGCGGCAGTGAAATACGCGGTAACAAATGCGGCGATATCTATTGTAGATAAAGCAATGCGCATCGTAGGAGCGAAAAGTTTATCAGAAAAAAATCCGCTTCATCACTATTATTTAAACGTCAGAGCAGGACTACACAATCCGCCGATGGATGATGTAACACTGTCTATGCTGGCGGATGCGGCGTTTCGGTCGTAATGAAGAAATATAAAGTCTGTTCCGTTCAGGAACAGGCTTTTCGTTGTCGGTGAATCGTTGATATAATTCCATGTATTATGTCATTGTTCAAAGAAGAGGGAATTCTCGTTTTACAAAATAAAAAGGCTATCCTTTTGATAAGAGGATAGCTTTTTTATTTTGTTCTATTGTGGCTGCACTTCAAGATTCATACTACTTTCAGAACCGTCTTGATTATGTGCAAATAATGAATACTCACCTGGTAAAGGATTGGCGATGAGTGAACGTAAAGGAAAGGATTTACTTTCATTTGGCTGTAACGTGTGTTTTACTAAACGATCTTTTTTGAATTTAATTGAGAAGATGAACGAAAGGTTTGAGTTTCTTCTTTATTGATTGATGAAAGGGTAATCGTTTCTGTTTCTATACTTGAAGGTGAGGAAGCTAGTTTTGTATTTGGTTTTGTTAATAAAGTAATCGCGCAAAGTGATGCAATTACAATAAATGAACTAGAGATAACGAACCGTTTTTTTGTAAGAAGTATATATTTTTCTCCTTTTATAAGAATATAAGAATGTATAATTTTAAGAAAAACATAACATATATGATATTTATTATCAATTCAATAAATCTTTCTTTTCATTCTTCTTTTTGTAGTTTTATAGTGGAATGCTATGTTTCTTATTTCACCTACTGTATAATAAGAAAAAAGTACGAAAAGAGGTTATCTCATGCTAGAGGTTATTGCAACTTGTTTAGAAGATGTGAAGCGAATTGAAAAGGCTGGTGGAAATCGAATTGAACTCATTTCATCATATACAGAAGGTGGTTTAACACCGAGCTATGCTTTTATAAAAAAAGCAGTAGATGCAGTGCAAATACCAGTTCATGTTATGATTCGTCCGCATGCGAAGTCTTTTACATATACGGAAGAAGAAATTGAAATGATGAAAGAAGATATTGTAGTTGCTCAAAATCTTGGAGCTGCTGGTGTTGTATTAGGTGTGTTAAATGAACAAAATGAAGTTGATGAAGAGAAATTAGTAGATTTATTATCTGTTGTAGATGGAATAAATGTAACGTATCACCGTGCGATAGATGATACAGAAAATCCAGTAGAAGCGATGAAAGTTTTGAAGAAATTCAATAAAGTTACTCACGTTTTAACTTCAGGCGGACAAGGAAATGTAGTAGATAATATTCCGGTTCTTGCAGCAATGCAAAAGGAAAGTGAAGGGAATATACAGCTTGTTGTCGGAAGCGGAGTAACGAAAAAGAATGTAAAACAATTGCTAGATGAAACTGGAATTTCTCAAGCTCATGTCGGTACAGCGGTAAGAGAAGGGAAATCATGTTTTTCTGAAATTGATCCTAATTTAGTACAAGAATTAGTTCAAATAATAAAATAAACACTTAAGAAAGAGGAGAAACGATGAAGGAAAATACGAAGAAAGAATTATTCTCATGGGCTAAAACGATAGGATTTACCCTTGTATTAATCGCTATTATTCGCGGTGTTTTATTTACACCTTCATTAGTACAAGGGGAATCGATGATGCCAACTTTAGAAAATAATGAGCGAGTTCTCGTGAATAAGATTGGTTATAGTATAAGCGGGTTAGACCGTTTTGATGTTATCGTCTTCCACGGAAAAGAAGGGTACGATTTAGTAAAACGAGTAATTGGTTTACCAGGTGATACAGTTGAGTATAAAGATGATGTTTTATATGTAAACGGAAAAGCGATGGAAGAACCGTATTTAAAAGAATTTAAAGAAAAGGCGTCAGGTCGTGTATTAACTCCTGATTTTACGTTAGAACAAATCACAGGGAAAACGAAAGTGCCAGAAGGCCAAGTGTTTGTTTTAGGAGATAATCGTGAAGTATCTAAAGACGGTCGTATGTTTGGGTTTATTTCAGAAGATGAAATTGTCGGAAAAGGACAAGCTGTTTTCTGGCCATTGAAACAAGTGAGAGCGTTATAAAGTAAAGCAAAAGTATGGGAGAAATATTCTTCCATACTTTTTTGTTTGTGAAAAATATATTGATAGAATTGAAAGAATATTTTATAATTTTAAATTATAGGTTTGTTTCGAAAAACGGAATTTAAGTTCCGAAATTCGGAACTTAAAGGAGATAGGATGAGTATAAATAAAACGGCAGTTAAGACAATGGATATTTTGGAGTTGTTTTATGAGCATGAGGAGCTAAGTTTAACAGAGATGGTTCAGCTTACGAATATGCCGAAAACATCTGTTTATCGTTTAATTGGCTCGTTAGAAGAAATGGACTTTTTACAAAAAACAGAAAAGGGAAAGTATCGTCTCGGAGTCGTTTTTTTACGATTTGGTCAACTTGTTTCACAAAGGTTATCCGTAAGAAATATTGCGATACCTTATATGAAAGAGCTTAGAGATAGTTTAGGGCAAGCAGTAAATTTAATTATTCAAGATGGTAATGATGCAATTTATGTTGAAAAAATGGAAGGAGCTCAGCCGGTACGTGTTTATACGGCGGTTGGAAGAAGGGCTCCTCTGTATGCGGGTGCATGTCCGAGAATTTTACTATCGTATTTTTCTGAGGAAGAGAAAAGAAAGTACGTAGAGGAAACAGATTTAAAGCAGTTTGCGGATGGAACGATCGTGAATAAGGAGCATTTGTTAGAAGTATTGCATATGGCGAAAAAAGAAGGGTACACAATTAGCTACTCTGAATTAGAAAATCATACAGCAGCTATAGCAGCACCAATTTTTGCAAGTGATGGAACGGTTGTAGCTGGCATTAGTATTTCGGGATTAGCAATTGAGTATAGCGAAAGTAACATTTCATATTTTACTGCGAAAGTGAAAGAAACAGCATACCGTATTTCGAAAGAACTCGGCTTTTGGGTATAGAAAGAGGGAGTGGGATGAAATTTTCTGCGTTAGGGGATCAAGCAATTATTGTTACATTTGGTGAAGAAATTGGGATGGATATATACGAAAAAGTACAACGATTATTTCAAGCGCTGAGGCGGCATCCGTTTGCAGGAATGGTTGAATGCGTTCCATCGTTTACTTCATTAGCGGTGTACTACAATTTGTACGAAGTATGGAAGCAAAACGAGAGAAGTGAAAGGCCATATGATCACGTTTGCCAGTATATACAGGAGCTGTGTGATTCTTATAAAGAAGAAGTGAACCGAGATGTGAAACATATTTCTATACCGGTGTGTTACGGGGGAGAATATGGACCTGATTTAGAAGAGGTTGCATATTATCAAGGATTACAAGTAGAGGATGTTATTCGAATACATAGTGAAACAACATATTTCGTGTATATGTTAGGTTTTACACCTGGGTTCCCATATTTAGGCGGATTACCGAAAGAACTAGAAACACCTAGAAAAGAAACGCCGCGGTTACAAATTGCTCCTGGTTCAGTAGGTATTGGCGGAAATCAAACAGGTATTTATCCGCTTGAAACACCAGGAGGCTGGAATATTATCGGCCGAACACCTATTTCTCTATTTAATCCAAAAGAAGAAACACCAACATATATTCAAAGTGGTATGTATTTACGATTTATACCAATAACAAAGGAAGAGTACGTATCGCTTGAGGGGGCTAAAGAATGGATGTAGAGGTTTTGCATGCAGGAATGTTTACAACAGTCCAAGATTTAGGACGATCTCATTATCAACAATACGGTGTACCTGTTGGCGGGGCTATGGATAAAAATGCGCTCAGGATGATTAATATGTTAGTAGGTAATGAGGAGAATGAGGCTGGACTCGAAATTACAATAATGGGACCTAAATTGTTAATCAAGAAAACGACTTTGCTCGCGATTGGTGGAGCAGATATGGAACCGTTGTTAAATGGAGAACGCATTCCATTATGGCGTCCCATATTAGCTGAAGAAGGAAGCATGCTTTGTCTCGGAAAAGCGAAAAGCGGTTGCAGGGCGTATGTGACTTTTGCGGGTGGTATAAATATTAATCGTACGATGGGAAGTAAAAGTACTTACATACGTGCTGCTCTTGGCGGTATTGAAGGGAGAATGCTGAAAAAAGGAGATTATTTTCAAATTGGTACAGGGGCAGAAGTTGGGAGTCGTTTCATTCGGAATTTACAAGAAGAAGAGCGTATAAAAACGAAGTGGGCAATTTGTAACAATACTTTACCAAAATATAAGAAGCAGCCTATTCTTCGCGTCATAACAGACTTTGAATATGATCAATTTACAGAAGAAAGTATAAAGTCGTTTTTTTCGAAAGAGTATAAAGTATCCAATTATGCTGATCGCATGGGATATAGGCTTGACGGAGATGTTTTAAATAGAGTTGAAGAGATAGAAATTTTATCGAGCCCAGTTACATTCGGAACAATTCAAGTACCGAATGGTGGACAGCCTATTATATTAATGGCGGATAGACAAACGACAGGTGGTTATCCGAGAATTGGAAATGTAGTTTCAGTAGATTTACCTCTTCTAGCGCAGCTGAAACCAGGAGACTATGTAACTTTTGAAAAAATAACTATGGAAGAAGCTGCACACTTATATATAGAACAGGAAACAAGTATGAGTCTATTAAAGAAATTCATCGCTTTACGAAGCTGAGATTAGGAGGAAAACATCGTGACTACAATCGATTTGAACTGTGATTTAGGAGAAAGTTTTGGAGCTTATAAAATGGGGAATGATGATGAAATTCTTCCGTTCGTTTCCTCTATAAACGTTGCTTGTGGTTTTCATGCGGGTGATCCGGCCGTTATGAGGCAAACGGTTGAAAAAGCTCTGCAGCATAACGTAGCAATAGGAGCGCATCCTGGATTTCCTGATTTAATTGGATTTGGAAGAAGGAATATGCACGTTTCAGCAAGTGAAGTGTACGATTATGTTTTATATCAAATTGGCGCATTAGAAGGATTTGTTAGAGCTGCCGGAGGGAAAATGCAACATGTAAAACCGCACGGTGCCTTATATAATATGGCGGCAACTGATTCGGAAATTGCGGATGCAATCGCAAAAGCAATTTATCATATTAACCCTGGATTATTACTTTACGGATTAGCGAATAGTGAGGCATTTATAAAGGCAACAGAAAAATATAATATAACTCTCGTACAAGAAGCTTTTGCTGATCGTACGTATAAGCAGGATGGAACTTTAACGAGCCGTACAGAAGAAAATGCTCTTATAAAAAATGAAGATGAAGCAATAAAACAAGTACTTCAAATGGTGAAGGAAGGGTATGTAGAATCGGTTAATGGGGAGAAAGTAGCAGTTCAGGCGCAAACGATATGTTTACACGGGGACGGAGAGAAAGCAGTACAATTTGCGGAAAAAATATACAGAACATTCGAACTTAACGGTGTTTCTATAAGTGCACCGAAATAATAAATGAGGGGAAGTGCTGGAAATGATTAAATTAATTGGGATACTACTTGTTGCAGTTGGGTTTTTATTTAGATTAAATACACTGTTAGTAGTAATGGTTGCGGGTATTGTTACTGGTATGGTTTCAGGCTTAAGCTTTTATGATGTGATTAGCATGTTCGGTAAATTTTTCATAGAAAACAGATATATGTCTATGCCAATCATATTAACTTTACCGGTAATCGGAATTTTAGAGCGTTACGGTTTAAAAGAAAGAGCAGAAGCACTTATAACGAAATCAAAAGGAGCAACAACTGGAAGAGTATTAATGTCATATTTTACGATAAGAGAATCATCAGCAGCACTTGGACTGAATATTGGTGGTCATGCGCAAACGGTAAGACCACTTGTTGCGCCAATGGCAGAAGGAGCTGCGCAAGGTAAATATGGTAAACTCCCTGAAAAATTGAGAGAAAAGATTAAAGCAAACGCAGCAGCTGCGGAAAACACAGCTTGGTTTTTCGGAGAAGATATTTTTATCGCAACTGGTGCCATTTTATTAATGAAAGGATTCTTCGATTCAGTAGGTATGCATGTCGGTGTATGGGATATGGCGCTTTGGGGTATTCCAACCGCGATATCTGCCCTTATTGTGAGCTGGATTAGGTTTAGAAGGTTTGATAAGTATATAGAGAAAACAATGAAGGCAGAAGAAAAACAAGAGAAGGAGGCTATATAAGATGAACATCATAACAATGGATACAATTTATTATGTATTAGGTATAATTGTTGCATTTATCGCTGTTCGTATTGCATTTGATCGTGAGCATCCAAACCGATTCGGTTCTAGCTTATTTTGGGCATTGTTTGCAGTTACATTTTTATTTGGAAATGTAATACCTTCGTTTTACGTTGGCTGTATCGTACTCGCTATGGTCGTGTTAGCTTCATTAAATAAAGTAACAAAATCCGAGGAGAAAGAAGTACCAGTGCAAGAACGTGTGAAACATGCTGAGAAATTAAAGAATAAAATTTTTATGCCTGCACTGTTAATACCTATTTTTACAATTATCGGTACACTGACATTAGGGAAAATCAAATGGGGAAATGTCTCTCTTGTTGATCCTGATAAAGTAACGTTAGTTGCATTAGCGTTAGGTGCATTACTCGCATTCGTTGCAGCGATGCGTATTACAAAAGCGAAAATAACAACGCCTGTTCAAGAAGGAAGCAGATTACTACAGGCTGTCGGCTGGGCTGTTATTTTACCACAAATGTTAGCAGCGCTTGGCGGTATTTTCGCAAAATCTGGCGTTGGCCAGGTCGTTTCTGATTTAGTCGGACAAGTGTTACCAACAGAGTATCCATTCGTTGCTGTTATGGCGTACTGTTTAGGAATGATGCTATTCACAGTTGTAATGGGAAATGCTTTCGCTGCGTTTGCGGTTATTACTGGCGGAATTGGCTTGCCTTTAATTGTTCAAATGCACGGCGGGAACCCAGCAATTATGGCAGCACTCGGTATGTTTGCTGGATATTGCGGAACACTGATTACTCCAATGGCGGCAAACTTTAACATCGTTCCGGCAATGCTCTTAGAATTGAAAGATAAGAATGCTGTCATTAAGGCGCAAGTACCAATTGCTCTGTCCATTTTCATTATAAATATGTTTATAATGTACGGCCTTGTATATCGTTTCTAATTAGGAGAGTGAAACTATGAAAACAGTATTAGTAACAGGATTTGATCCGTTTGGCGGAGAAAGCATCAACCCAGCTTGGGAAGTCGCAAAAAGTTTACATGAAAAAACAATTGGAGAATACAAGATTATAAGTAAACAAGTTCCAACGGTATTTCATAAATCGATACAAGTATTAAAAGCGTATATAGAAGAGTTGTCGCCTGACATTATTATATGTATTGGACAAGCTGGGGGCAGACCAGATGTTACGATAGAGCGAATAGCAATTAATGTTGATGATGCAAGAATTGCTGATAATGAAGGGAACAAGCCAGTAGATGTACCGGTTGTAGAAGAAGGACCTGCTGCATATTGGTCCACACTTCCGATGAAAGCAATCGTGAAAAAACTTCGCGAAGAAGGTATACCGTCATCCGTTTCACAAACGGCAGGTACATTCGTTTGTAATCATTTATTCTATGGTCTCATGCACGAACTAGAGAAACATGATAAGAAAATAAAAGGTGGATTTGTTCATATTCCGTTCTTACCAGAGCAAGCGAGCAATTATCCAGGTCAACCGAGTATGTCACTTTCAACGATTAGTAAAGGAATAGAATTGGCAATTGAGGTAACGATGGAAGTGGAAGTAGATATTGTTGAATGCGGGGGTGCGACGCATTAAGTAAAAAGCATGTTAATTAAAGAGGGCTGATGCGGCCCTCTTTGTGTGTTTGTATTTTGTAATTGAAGATGCAGTATAGAATATAAAGGGAAAGGTTGCAATGGGAGTATTCTAACAAATATGGAATTGTTCCAAATAAAAGGCAACTTTTTAAATAGTTTCTTAATGATGTAGAATTTTCGTCTATATGAATGGATAAAAAGTTAAGTTCTGATAAACTCAAAGATATACAAAGTAATGATTTTAAAATGGTGTGATAAAAATATCACACCATTTTTATGTAAAACAAACAGAGTGAATTTTTTCCATTAGTAAAGTATAACTGGGTAAGAGATAATCATCAGAATTGTTAATTGTACTATGATTTTTCAAAACTGATAAATTTAAATATAAGTACGGTAAGAATGCAATATTTATCTAACCTTTACAAAAAAGAGTAACCCGTTTGGCTACTCTTCACATAGAAACTTGTATTTGTTTATTTCAATAAGAGACCGTTATTGAAGTCCCTTCATGAAACTTTGGATTTTTGATGATAATGCAAACAGCAGGATGCTAACTAAAATGGAGATAGCACCAATAACACCAAAGTAAATTGATTCTGTTGCAGGATTATACAGTTTAACAACTTGGGCATTTATTGCTTGCGCAGACGCAGTTGATAAGAACCATAAGCTCATGGTTTGCGAAGAGAAAGCAGCTGGAGCCAGCTTCGTCGTTATTGATAACCCTGAAGGAGATAAACAAACTTCTCCAATTACAATTAAAAAGAAGCTAAGGACTAACCACATAGGGTTCACTAAAGAGTGAGTACCGTTGATTAAAGCCGGAATAATCATAACTAAGAATGATAAACCTGCAAATAGCAATCCAATAGCGAATTTTTTTGCCGTTGAAGGCTGCTTCTTGCCTAACTTTATCCAAATCCATGCAAAAATCGGTGCAAGCGTTACGATAAAGATTGGACTTAATGATTGGAACCAAGCGGAATGCAATGTAATTCCATTGAACTGTAATTGAGTTCGTTGATCCGCGTATGTCGCTAAGATAATAGCACCTTGTTCTTGTATAGACCAAAATATTGTAGCTGCAATAAAGAGTGGTATATACGCAAGAAGACGAGATTGCTCTATTTTTGTTGTTTTAGGACTACGATACATATAAATGAAATAATAGGCTGGAATAACAATCCCTAAGATACTAATCAGGAATGTAAAACGATTTATAGTTAACAACCCAGTTGGAATTGTAACCACACCTAGCAATATTAATACAACCAGACCAACACTGAAATACTTAATAGTCTTTTTTCTTTCCGAATCTGATAATGGATTAGGTACTTGTGTACCGATTAGACCAAGGTTTTTCTTTTTTGTTCCAACAAATACCCCTAACCCAATTGCCATACCAATTGCCGCAACTCCAAAACCAAGGTGGAAATTATATTGCTGACCTAATGTTCCGACAACTAAAGGTGCAAGTAAGGCACCTAAGTTAATACCCATGTAGAATATACTGAACCCTGAGTCACGACGCGCATCTGTTTCACTGTATAAACTTCCTACGATGTTCGATATGTTAGGCTTTAACAACCCTGTTCCTAGAACTAAGAAGACCATAGAGATAAATAACGCACTTTTACTACCCGGTAAAGCTAAAATAAGATGGCCAATCATAATTAAAACGCCACCAAAGAATACGGTTTTACTTGGACCAAATAAACGATCCGATATCCATCCACCGATAATACTAGACATGAACAGTAAGGAACCGTAAATTGCCATTATCGAGGTTGCGGTAGATTGATCAATTCCTAATCCACCTTTTGAGACCGAATAGTACATATAATACAGTAAAATAGCTCTCATCCCGTAATGAGAAAACCTTTCCCAAAACTCAGTGAAGAATAAAGAGAATAATCCTTTTGGATGCCCAAAAAATCCTGTTTGAGGAATACTTTGAACAAGTTCGTTTTTTTCTTTCATAATGTTAATATTACCCCTTATTAATTTTTTATATTATACAAGTATAACTTAAGAGGCTCCCAGTAGTCCATAACTATCTAAGCCCGTCGATGAAGAAAAGCAGCCTTCTGGCTGCTTTCTAAATGAATTGAAAAATCGTCATTTACTCATTAGACACACCTTTCACTGAATCTACCTCTAAACAATCCAGAATTGATTGTGAGAGTGCTTTAGCTATTAAGACTGCTACGCCATTACTAAAATAAGTGTATATTGTTGATTTAATGGTATATGAGGCGGAATAACGTATGTATCTGGAACACTCATTAATCTTAAGCATTCTCGAACGGTTAACCTTCTATTTTCTTGTGGATGAATAAACTCTCTACCATCCTTTGCAATATGAGAAGTGATAGTGTAGGATGGTTGATCCCAAGATAACTTTCTTACACCATTAAATTGGTTTGGATTTAGATAATGCAACGTAGTAAGTAAACCGAATTGTACAACACCTACTGTAAACAACTGGTATAATAAGTATAGGAAAATACATAGAGGTGATTTTTGTGCAGCAATATGAGGAAGTACGTTCGATATTAGAAAAAGCAAAGAAAATTACAGTGTTAACAGGGGCTGGTGCAAGTACGGAAAGTGGAATCCCTGATTTTCGTTCAGCAAATGGATTATATGCTGATGCGAATATAGAGATGTATTTGTCGAGAGGCTATTATAATAGAAATCCGAAAGAGTTTTGGAAGCATTATAAAGAAATCTTTCAAATTAATACGTTTCATCAATATAAACCAAATCTTGGGCATCGCTTTTTAGCAGAGATAGAAGAACAAGGAAAAGACATAACGATTTTAACGCAAAATATTGATGGTTTACATCAAGTAGGTGGTAGTAAACATGTAATTGATTTACATGGAACACTGCAAACAGCGCATTGTCCAAAGTGTAAAACGGGGTATGATTTACAATATATGATTGATCATGAAGTGCCGCGTTGTGAGAAGTGTAATTTCATACTAAATCCAGATGTTGTTTTATACGGAGATACGTTACCTCAGTATCAAAATGCGATCAAACGTTTATATGAAACAGATGTACTTCTTGTAATGGGGACGTCACTCAAAGTACAGCCTGTCGCGTCATTCCCAGAAATCGCAAAGAGGGAAGTAGGCGCAACAACAATTTTAGTAAATGAAGAATTAACGGGACAAGAATACAATTTTGATTTTATTTTTCAAAATAAGATTGGTGAATTTGCCAAAGGGTTATCTTCGATTAAATAAGTTTTTGTTTTCGTAAAGAAACTGAGGTGGATGATGTCCACCTCAGTTTTTTTGTATGAATTATATTCATGTTATTGCGTATTAAGGGGAATGGTAATAAATAGGATATAAAATACAAAAACTGAAAATTAAATCTTTTATTTCTTTTGTAATTAATATAAAATTCTATATATATCATAAAATTAAATTTGATACATAATGATGTATTTGATTGCACTGTAGTGAACGTATGTTTTATGTAGAGAAATGTTAATAGAATGAAGCGAGGGAGCAAAATGAGACAGAAAAAGGAGAAACAGAAACAGTCGAAAAAGAAAAAGACTCATATTCCATTTCGGTTAAATGTACTATTTTTTATCGTTTTTCTTTTATTTTCAGCTATTATTATTCAATTAGGTAAAGTACAAATCATCGACGGAGAAACGTATCGAAATGAAGTGAATAAAAAGGAAGATGTAACGGTGAGTACTCCAGTTCCGAGAGGGAAGATGTTTGACCGGGAAGGGAAAGTTATTGTAAATAATAAACCGTTACGAACTGTTACATATACGAAGATGAAAGGAGTGGACTCAAAAGAGGTTTTAATAGTGGCAAGAAATTTAGCAAAGCTAATTGAAATGCCGCAAGAAGATATGGACAAGTTAACAGAGACAGATAAAAAAGACTTTTGGATGCAGTTAAATGAAAAACGTGCAGCAACAAAAGTAACGAAAGAAGATGAGAGTAAATTTAGGAAACAGGAAATAGAAGGGAAAGACTTAGATAAGAAAGTAGAAGAGTTGAGACGAGAAAGAATTACACAAGAAGAATTAAACGAGCTTTCGAAAGAGGATATAGAAGTACTAGCAATTAAAAGCAAAATGAATGCGGGATATAAAATGACGCCACAAATCGTCAAAAAAGATGTAAGTCAAAATGAATATGCAGTAGTGAGTGAAGGATTATCGAGCTTGCCAGGCGTAGATACGACTGTGGATTGGGAGCGCGAATATCCAAATGACAAAATACTACGTTCTGTACTTGGTAGTGTTTCTACTGAGAATGAGGGATTACCAAGGGAGCAATTAGACTATTATTTAGTGCGAGATTATAACCGAAATGATCGTATTGGTAAGAGTTACATCGAAAAACAATACGAAGATGTGTTACATGGAACGAAAGAACAGTCTAAAAATATTACGGATAAAGCTGGAAATATTATTCGGACTGAAAAAGTGACAAAAGGAAAAAGTGGAAATAATTTAATGTTAACAGTTGATATGGATTTACAGAAAAAGGTGGAGGAAAGTCTTGAAAGGAATTTAAGGACATTTCATTCTTCTGAACCGATGATGGATCGTGCATTCGTCGTTATGATGAATCCGAAAAATGGTCAAATTCTATCATTAGCAGGAAAGAAAATTGTAAATAAAGATGGCGGGATGCAAATAGAAGACTACGCTTTAGGAACGATGATAAGTTCTTACGAGTTAGGATCAACGGTGAAAGGAGCTACGGTATTAGCGGGATATCAAACAGAAGCGATTAAGCCATATACGCATTTCTTTGATGCACCAATGTACTTTAAAGGAAGTTCGAAGCCGAAGAAATCGTGGAAAGACTTTGGAGATATTGATGATTTAAGAGCATTGCAAGTTTCATCCAATGTCTACATGTTTAATACGGCGTTAAAGATTGCGGGGATTGATTATGTACCAAACAATCCGTTAGATATTAGGCAAGAAACATTCAATAAAATGCGCTATTACTTTAGACAATTTGGTTTAGGTGTACCAACCGGTATTGACCTTCCAAATGAATCGATTGGT
This sequence comes from Bacillus sp. 41-22, assembly GCF_025809295.1. Classification (NCBI taxonomy): domain Bacteria; kingdom Bacillati; phylum Bacillota; class Bacilli; order Caryophanales; family Bacillaceae; genus Bacillus; species Bacillus sp. 41-22. The sequence goes on along the minus strand of NZ_CP084035.1, from coordinate 2,917,072 downwards.
CAAATGGGTAGAACCGATAATATACCTGGTTTTTTACTTGACTATGCCATTGGACAATATGATACATATACGCCGCTTCAGCTTGCGCAATATATGTCAACGATTGCAAATGGTGGTTACCGAATGAAACCACAAATTGTACAAGAAATTAGAGAGCAACCGAATAGACCAGAGGAAGTCGGGAAAGTTATGCAATCGATGGAACCAGTCGTGTTAAATCGAGTGGATATGGATCTTTCATATATAAATCATGTGAAAGAAGGGTTTAGAAGAGTTTTCCAAGAGGTAGATGGGACCGGTGCTGGAACTTTTAAAGGTTTACCGTATAAACCGGCTGGGAAAACAGGAACAGCAGAAACAGTGTACGGTGGAGAAAGTGATATTGGAAGAGATGAAAACAACTATCGAAAAAAATGTTATAATTTAACTCTCGCCGGGTATGCGCCATATGATGCTGATCCGGAAGTTGCTTTTTCTGTTGTTGTGCCATGGGTAAATAATGATAAATCAGGTATTAATTCTGCAATTGGTAAAGAGGTTTTGGATGCATATTTTGACTTGAAAACGCAGAGATCGGGTGCAAGTCCAGTCCCAGTAGCACAATAGCCGAGTAAGGCACAATAAAAACTTCAAATTGTAGCATATCACTGCGCAAATGAACAGGTGCAGTGATATATTTTTGAGTTGAAAAGTGTTTTGATAAGGTGGGAATGGATATGAAAGAGGAGATTAAGAGAGGTTGGAGAAAGTACATACTATTTATATTTGTCCTAGTAGGAGCGTACCAGTCTTTTACTTTATGTAAGGTGGAAGGAAAATCAATGCAGCCAACTTTACATGAAGAAGACTACGTATTTGTAAATAAAGCCGCTGTACACTTTTCTAGCTTACAGCATGGAGAAATCGTCATTATTAAGGAAGAGGATGAGTCGAAATATTATGTGAAACGTGTAATAGGGCTTCCTGGTGACATAATTAACATAACGAATGGAACTGTATACGTAAATGACAAAAAGCAAGATGAACCTTATATAAATAAAGATTTATATAACAATACACAAGTGTTTTATAATTTTCAAAAGACAAAGATTCCGCCAAATAAGTTATTTGTAATGGGAGACAATCGTGAACAAAGTAAGGATAGTCGAAATGGTTTAGGATATATTGAAGAAGATAATATAATAGGAAAAGTGGAATTTGTGTACTATCCTTTTTCGAAAATGAAAATCATAAAATAAGTGGGGATTCACAAAACCCCACTTATTAAAGTTTCACTTTATCTTCTTTAAAAAACCTTTTGGATTAAATGATATGAAAAACTTATGTTTAGATTCATCGATTATGAAATTGCTATTTTTAGTTAAAAACTCTTCCACAGCTTCCATTGGGCCAGGGCCCCAATCAGGAAGGAGAGGATTTCCGTTAATACTTGTATCTTCTACAATAATGTAACTGCCAGTGGTTACAATAGATTTATAAAGTAAGAGTTCTTTCGATACATGTTCTTTACTATGATCAGAATCTAAAATAACTAAAATCACATCATCAGGTTTGCGCATACTTAATATTGATTGGACGGCCTGTACAGAAACAGATGAAGCTGTTAAATACGTAATTCGATTATGGGATGGCCGATTTGGTTGCGGAGTTATATCGATAGTAAGTACGTGACCTTTTCCAATTAAATCTAACATAGAAGCTAAAAACAGTGCACTACCACCGTAAAAAGTTCCGCATTCAATAATTAAATCAGGCTTTAATTCGTATAATATTTCTTGATACAAAAAGAGATCAGAAGGAAGTTTGCAGATTGGAACCCCGAACCAGTGTGTACCATGTAACCAAACGTTGCTGTCGTAATATTGTTTTAGAAATTCGCTACTAATGTTATCGATTTTGAATTCTCCTTTCTAAAAAGGATTCTTTCATACGTAAAGGGTTTACGTATGAAAGTTGTACTATATATTATGTGGTAAGGGATTATAAGGCGAGTGTTTTCACGTGAAAATAAGCCAAATAACACATGTGGAAAATGAATTGCTTATAAAAGAAGATGTAAATGAAAGGAAATGATCGTATGTATAAGTACACAATTTGCTTCATTAGAAAAGGAGATAATATACTGCTATTAAATAGAAACAAAAAGCCGACAATGGGAATGTGGAATGGTGTCGGAGGGAAAATAGAAGAGTATGAAACGCCATACGAAGGAGTTATTAGAGAAACGTTTGAGGAAACGGGAATAGAGCTTCCAAGTGTAACGTATAAAGGGAATGTTATGTTTCAAGTTAAAGACGAACCTTTGGGTAGTGAGGGAATGTATGTATTCCTTACTGATTTACCAGATGGAGTACATATTGATACGCCAGTAAGCACAGATGAAGGTATATTAGAATGGAAGTCAATTGATTGGATATTAGATGGTGATAATAGAGGTGTAGTTAGCAATTTGCAAAGATATTTACCAAGAGTATTAAAAGAAGAAAACAATTTAGAGCATACATTCACATATGATAACCGGAATATTATTGATTACACAACTACACTTTTGACAGAAGATGATACGAAAAAACGATATGAAAAACATCTCATTTCTCAATAGGATAAGATGCGTTAAAATAATAAGAAAAAGCCAAGTCCTTTATTGGGACTTGGCTTTTTTTGTAGGGAATGCTAATTCAAATTTTACTCTTCATAATTTGCTTTAATAATAAAGCGGTGTTGCTTCACATCGAAATATCCTTTTTGCAAGATGATTTCATGTATGCGATACAATTCCTCGGTATAGCTGTCTACTGTAAATTCAGGAATTTGCCACGGAATTGCTTGCAAGTAATAGACAACAGAACCGACATCATAAAAACGCTGAAGAGGGAACTCTTCCTTCGCTTCTAAAATTGTAAATCCGCTTTTTCTCAATTCACTACATGCCGTTTCGAGTGACCAACTTGAAAATTCGCTATTCAGCGGTGTGCCAAACTGCTCATTCAGTTCCGCACAATCAAGACCACCGACTTGTTGTGTAAGAAATGTTCCATTGGTGGAAAGACTTCTTTTCACTTCAGAAGCAGAATAGGATTCATGTTGATTCACAATTAAATCAAACTGACCATCTTGAAATGGTAAAGCAGTATCATCAGTCACTTCTACGACTATAACTCCTAAAGGTTCTAATTTCTTTCGTGCAATTGGGACATTCGGAGCATAGCCCTCAGTCGCATAAATAGTTGACGGGAACGGTTGTAACATAGATAAAAACTCTCCGCCACCAGTCCCCATATCTAGCATTGATTTTGCACGTTGCATAAGCTGGAAAGCAGTGCTACCGTATGACCATGATAGGGGCTCGCTATTCATACGGCCAGTTTCTGAAATGAAAGAAAAATCCCAGCCGCTAAAGTTAGTCTTTGCACTTTCTAATAGTGCTGAAAATAATGGATCACGTTTCATAATATGTCCTCCTATTTCGTTAATGAATGATATAGTAAGAACAGAGAAATGGAGGACCTCTTGTAAAGATGAAGAGGTTTTACGTTTCGTGTTCGAATAGATTCATACAAATTCGCTCCTTGCGAGAATAATTATTTATATATTCGGGATAATCGAGTGAAAATCCTTTGAACTATAAAGGGAAGGTAGATATTTAATGAAGAATTGGATTGAGTTTACAGACAAAGAGTACGACCGAATATGGGATAGGGTATATAGTGATTTTGAGTTTTCACCAAGTATGTCTATATTCCCATCATTTAAGGTGCCAAGTCCTTTTATAACATATGATATTTCTCATTACTTTGGAGAATCGGTAGATTTAAATGTATATGACGATCTGGAAGAAAAAGCATTACTAGTTTTTAAAGAGAATACAGTATCGAATGAATATATAATGGCACTTGATTGGCAACATGAATGTTACTGGGTAAATTCACATTTAAAGTTCGATAGAAATGAATTTGATGAGTGGACAATCCCGATTTTTCCAACTGGAGATTACTATTTCTTTATTCAGAAGGACTTTAAGTGGGGGTATTTAGGGCATCCGTGGGAGGAGAGTATAACGATATTTGGAAAAGAATTAATAGATGCTTTTGATCAACATAAACCGGAAATGTTTCATAAGATTTTAAGGCAGGGTTAATGTTTAAAAGAGAAAAAACGTTTATACTTCCAAATGAAGTATAAACGTTTTTATTATTAGCTGTTTTCATATAGATTGTTGCTTTCTTTACAAATACTTAAAAACAAAAATCTTTTGGTAAAGTGCCATTTTTTATCACCGTTCTTAATCCATGTTTCATAATCCAAGGATTAACAGGATGGTTTTTATCGAGTAATTCTCGCAACCATCGAAAAACGAGTTCTTTATCTTCTTTCGTAATATCATTAATGTGATTGGCTACAGATTTTTGAACATAATTAGAAGGGTCATTCATTAATGGCTCAAGAAGCTTTAAATTATTTCTGAAGTCACCTTTCAAAGCTCCTATTTTTTTTGCCCAAGGAAGTCTTGGCCTAGTACCTTCTGAAGCTAATCTTCTAATGTGGCTGTTTTCATCACGTAACCATTGCTGCAATATGTCCAAGGTTTCTTCATGGTATTTTTCAAGATAAGGACGAATGGCATATTCAGCAGTATTTCTTTTTGTTATTTCATACATTGCGTTGAATGAGGAGTCAAAATCGTTAAGCCCATATTTTTCAACGTATTTTGCGATAGGCATATACATATAACCCTTTGTAAATGTGCCGACTTCTGTTGTATTTTCTGGTCCTAATGTTTTCAGTAATATATGTATTGCTTCATTAAAATCTTTTTGTAATGCATTGTGTAATTCATCTGCTATTACTTCTATACGTTGCTTTAACTCTAAATTTTCAACTTTATATGTTACGGTAGATACAAAGTTTCTTTTAGAGAAATTAGGATCGTGTTTACAAATAGAATCAGCCATTTTTTCTGCTAATTCTTTGTTAAATAAAAATTTTAACGGAACATATTTGCCCATTTTTTCACCCCATTGGTCGGATAAAAACAATGTTTATTTTTTAATCGACAATCCATACACCAAAGTCTCACTAGGAGTCGTAATACTAAAACCTGTCGTCTTATAATCAAGTTTCACCGTATCACCAGTGTAATCTGTCGTGAATGAATCCATTTGTACGATAAGCTCCGCATCTTCATATACAACATCATCCGCATTATATGTATCCCAAATTAAATCGACATCAACGAAAATACTGCAAGAGTTTGTCATAGTTCCTCTAATGCGAATGATCTTTTTGTCTTCACGTACTAGTCTATGTATAGCTGCTTTTGCTTCATCAGTAATACGAATGTTCATGTAATCCCAACCTTTATTTATATTTCCTCTATTATTGCAAAAACAGGAGAAATAGGGAAGGGAGAAGCATTGCATTAAAAAAACGAGCAAACAATTTTGTTTGCTCGTTTTACTTTATTTCAGTTCACATTTATCAAGTGGAATGACTTTCGTTTTCTTAGTAAATTTATAACCTAACCATAGTACTAAGAAGAGTGGTAAACCGATGTAAGAAACGAGTACACCGTTCCAGTCGATAGATGCTCCTGTAAATGCTCCGTAGTTTTGACCTAAAATAACAATAACACAAAGTGTAAATGCAAAGATTGGACCGAACGGGAACCATTTCGCTTGATATGGTAAATCTTTCAAATCTTTCCCTTGTGCAATATAGGCTTTACGGAAACGGTAATGACTAATAGCAATCCCTACCCAAGCAATAAATCCTGACATCCCAGAAGCATTTAATAACCAAATGTATACAACACCGTCACCGAATAAAGAAGCGATGAAAGCGACGCTACCAACTACTGATGTTGCGATTAATGCGTTAACAGGTACACCGCGGCTATCTAATTTCCCTAAGAACTTTGGTGCTTTTCCTTGGCGAGCTAAATCCCAAAGCATACGAGTTGATGCATACATTCCAGAGTTACCAGCAGAAAGTACTGCAGTTAAAATAACAGCGTTCATAACAGAAGCAGCGAAGGCAACGCCCGCTTTTTCAAATACAAGTGTAAATGGACTTACTGTAACATCACTTGCTGCAAGGCTTTCAGTCGTATAAGGAATTAATAAACCGATAACGAGAATTGCTAAAATATAGAATAATAAAATGCGCCAAAAGATAGAACGAATTGCTTTCGGAATATTGCGTTCTGGATCAGCAGTTTCACCAGCAGCTACTCCTAATAATTCAGTTCCTTGGAATGAGAAACCAGCAGCCATAAATACACCGATAATTGCCATGATGCCGCCATTAAATGGTGCATCTGCAACAGTGAAGTTTTTAAAGCCAACAGATTCGCCGCCCATAATTCCAAAAATCATCATAAAACCGACAATTAAAAAGATAATAATAGTAACTACTTTAATAAGTGCGAACCAATATTCAGATTCACCAAAACCTTTAACAGATAAATAGTTTAAGAGAAAAATAATAGCTAAACAAAGTCCACTCCAAATAAGAGAAGGGGTATCTGGGAACCAAAATTTCATAATTAATGTTACGGCCGCTAGTTCAGCTGCAATCGTAATCGCCCAGTTATACCAATAGTTCCATCCAAGTGCAAAACCAAGTGATGGATCAACAAATTTTGTTGCATAAGTACTAAAAGATCCAGTAACAGGCATGTAAGCCGCGAGTTCTGCTAAGCTTGTCATTAAAAAATAAACCATAATTCCAATTGCGGCATATGCGACTAATGCACCGCCAGGACCAGCTGAATGGATAACACCACCACTGGCAAGAAATAATCCGGTACCGATTGTACCACCGAGAGAAATCATCGTAAGGTGACGAGATTTTAATCCGCGTTTTAATTCACCTTGTCCTTGTGTAGTTTGCGTTTTAGAGGTAGATTGATTTGTTGCGCTATTCATGTTCAACACTCCTTTTCTTGTAGGTTAGGAAGGAGCGGGGGAGAAAAATACAAAAAACCGCCAAAGGAATTAGGCGGAACGTTTCACAAATAACCACCCCATCATACCCTTCCGTTAAGATAGCACACCACGTTTACACGGTAATTTTGTAAACGTGACAGTTCTGTTCCTTTCGGAAACAGCCCCAGCTCATATTTCCAGAGAAGAAATATAAACTTCGGCAACTTTTCCTTTCAAACGGAGTCAGTGACATTCGCTGTGTCTCGTCCATTTTACTTTTAAAAGTCGCAACCTCTACCTCATCGGATTGATGAGGATTTATATATTGCTAAGATATTTAATATATGGCAATTGTAATGACTTTCTGAATATATTGCAAGGAATTTTGTTAGGAAAAGTCAAAAAATATCGGTTATTGTATAGGAAACGCTTGCAAAACTCCACCCGAACCTACTATTATGTAGCAATAAGCAAAGAAAAAATTGTTATACAAATGTTTCGCAAAAAATATTGAAAAACCCTTTAAAATTAAAAGAAAATTCAGAAAATATAATTCGACATAACTATCAGAAGGGGATTATTCCTTAAATTCGTTTCAAAGAATAAGTATAAATTCGATAAATAGAATGAATATTCTTTTTATTTCTGATAAAATTGAGGTATTGTTTAATTGAAAAGGGGATATCATTATGAAATTAGAAACGGAAAGATTATATATAGTACCGTGTACAGAAGAATGGATTCAAATTGCGGATAATCAAGGATACAATAGTGGTCCGCATATTGTAGGACATATAGAAAATATGAAACGAGATGCGGCTTCATTACCGTGGGGACCGTGGTATGTTATTCGGAAAGAGGATGATGTTGTTCTAGGTGATATAGGATTTAAAGGGAAACCGAATGAGCAACATACGGTAGAAATTGGTTACGGATTTATTGAGAAATATTGGAATAAAGGGTATGCAACAGAAGCAGTTAGTGAATTAATGAAATGGGCTTTTCAAACAGGGGAAGTGGAAACGATTATAGCGGAGACACTCCTTGATAATTATAGCTCTATTCGTGTCTTAGAGAAATTACATATGAAAAGAGTAAATAGTACTGAAACGATGGTCAATTGGAAAATAGAAAAATAAAAAATACCGCTCGAAGTAAATCGGGCGGTATTATTATTAATTATGGTAGCATTTGTTTTTGATCTTTCGGATAGCCGGCTGTCGATACGTTAGAACGATTGGAATGATTACGAACAGCAATAAAAATAGATATAATAACGACAAGACCAACTGCAACGTAAGAAAGTGAAATAATAGTTGGATCTACTTTAAATGTAGTAAGCAGTGTACGTATATTCGTAAAGATAATAAGTCCGCCAACGAGTACGCCAAGTAAATGAGAAGGAACGATGCGTACTAACCATGCGGCGATTGGTGCGGCAACAATACCACCAAGCATGAGGGCAAATACCCAAACCCAGCTTACTTGTTCCCAGCCAAGTGAAATGAAAAAGCCAATCGTTGCAGCGAGTGAAACAGGAAATTCACTCGTATCTACAGATCCAATAACTTTTCTAGCTTCATTTCCTCTTGCAAGAAGAACAGGTGTCGTAATCGGCCCCCAACCACCGCCGCCAGTTGAATCGACGAATCCAGCGAATAAGCCAAGTGGTACAAGTTGTTTAGCAGACATACGCTTATTTGAAGAAACAATTTGTTTTTGAATGATGAATCGTAATAAAATATAAACCCCTAAAGTAAATAAAAATATGGAAATGTACGGTTTAATTACATCACCAGGTAAATTGCTTAAAAAACATGCCCCAATAAATGCGCCAATTGCTCCTGGTAATGTAAGTCTGGAAACTGTATATTTATCAACGTTTCCAAATTTGATATGAGATGCACCAGAAGCGGCGGTTGTAACGACTTCAGCTAAATGAACTGATGCGGAAGCTACAGCTGGTGCGATACCAAACATTAATAATAGTGAGGTAGACGTTACCCCGTACGCCATACCAAGTGCGCCATCAATCAATTGAGCGAAAAATCCAATAATAGCAAAGACAATTAATTTCTGCATAAATAATCCCCCTGTAATAATAAATGAAAAAGACACTTTTCCCGTATGAGAAAAGTGCCTTTGGTTTTTCCAATCAGCAATAATTAAATTTGTTTTATTATAATACACATTAATCGTATAAATCAACTGGGTTTTAAAGTTTTTTGAATTGAACGAAAGAAAAATAAAATATACAATAAAAGGATGGAGAGAAAGGGGAGAAAGACTATGTTAGCATTTGATCATCTCGTTCACGCAGTGCATTGTACACCGGAAGAAGCAGCAAAACAAATGCAGGAGCATGGATTTCATACTGCATTAGGCGGTGAGCATACGACTTGGGGTACTTGGAATAGTTTATGTTATTTTGATTTATCATATATAGAATTTTTAGCAGTTCAGCATGAAGAAAAAGCGAAAGAAGCAGAAAATCCATTAGTACAAGAAACAGTGGTGAAATTAAAAAATGGAGAAGGGATGCTACAAATCGCAATTCGAACAGATGCAATTGAAGAACTAGCAGTTAAATTTAGTAAGCACGGCTTACATACGATAGGACCATTTGAAGGGAAACGGATGAGAAAAGATGGCCGGCTTTTAGAATGGAAAATGTTATTTGTAAAGCAAGAAGAGAATGGACCGAAATTACCATTCTTTATACAGTGGAATGAAACGGATGAAGAAAGAAGAAACGATTTACGTAAAATAGGGACGATCACTGAACATAAAAATAAAGTACAAGAAATTGAAACGATTCATTATACGGTGAAAAATGTTCGAGAAACAGTGCGGAAATGGAAAGAAGTAATGGAGCTAACTGCAAATTCAATCATACAAAATGAAGAATGGAATGCTGAGTGTCAAAGTGTATCGTTTGGTGATGTTCATGTGCAGTTTTGTGAACCAGTTGGAGAAGGGCTAGTACTAGAACGTTTGAAGCATCATGGCGAATATCCATTTGCAGTGGAGTTTAAAGGGGAAAATAAACGAGAGTATGAAGTGTTAGGTAGTTTGTTCGTATATTAATAGAGGTGAGTTTTGTGGAAGAAATGTTAAGAGAGATAGAAAGAAAACTAGAGTGGTCACGTATTGTAAAATGTACAGTTATTACAAAAGGTTTTTCACATGAAGAGAAGTATAAAATTGACCTAGAGAATCGAGAAACTTATTTTGTAAAAGTGTGTGATTCTTCTAATTATGAACGAAAACAAGAAGAATATATGTATATGAAACAATTGGAGTTATTACATATTCCAACGCCGAAGTTAATTCATTTCATAAAACTTGAGGGATTAAATAAATGTGTTCAAGTATTTGAATGGACCCAAGGTGTAAATGGTCAAGAGAGCTTAAGCAAGCTATCGGTGGAAGAACAGTATAATGCAGGAAGAAAAGCAGGGGAAATATTAAAGAGAATTCACTCGATAGAAAGAGAAAGTGCAAGTAATAAATGGGAAATATTTAGGTGGAATAAGTATGAAAGGTACATAGAGGCATTAGCAGATTATGAGGTGAATTTTCTGGATTTGAAGCCAGTATTAACCTTTGTAGAAAATCATAAAGACTTATTGAAAAATCGGCCTATCACATTTTTACACGATGATTACCACCCAGCAAATAGTATGATTCATAATAATGAATTTATCGTTATCGATTTTAGTGGATATGATTTTGGCGATCCAATACACGATTTTTATAACGTAGCGATTTTTACTACAAGAATAAGCAAACCATTTGCGGTTGGACAAGTTCACGGTTATTGCGGAGGCGATCCGTCAATCCACTTTTGGAAACTGTATTCATTATATGCAGCGATGACATTCCCAGCGGATATCGTATGGACAAACCGAACTACACCACATTTAGTAGAGGATATGAAAGAAAGATTGAACCGAATTATAGAAGATCATAATCATTTTTCATCTTATATTCCAAAATGGTATCAATCACAACATGAGGATATAATAAACAATAAATAACGGAGGGATTCATTTGGATAAAATTGCGGTAATTTCAGATATACATGGTAATATTCCGGCATTAGAATCAGTACTGAAAGATATTAAATTAAGAGGAATCGAACGTATTATTTGTCTTGGAGATTTAGTAGGAAAAGGTCCGCATTCTAGCGAAGTAATTGAAATCGTTCGTAAAGAATGTGAAGGAACCGTAATGGGAAACTGGGATGATTTCATTACAAAACCGACTGAATTTGAAGCGTTAAAATGGCATCAAAAACAATTGTCAGAAGAACAAAATGAGTATTTAAGAAGCTTACCATTTTCAATCGAGTTTTATATGAGTGGGAAACTGATTCGTATGTTCCACGCTTCACCGAGAAGTTTGTATGAAAGAATTCAACCACATGCAACAAGAGAAGAGCGTATTAGTATGTTCGAAAATAGTGAGCTCACAGAGAATATAGAAGGGGAAAGAAAACCAGATGTCGTTTGTTACGGTGACGTTCATCAGGCGTATGTGCAAAATTTTAGAGGGAAAACGTTATGTAATGCTGGTAGTGTAGGTAATCCACTTGAAATTACACAAGCTTCCTATTTAATTTTTGAAGGAACATACAATGAAAAAGAAGCAGCAAGCTTTTCCATTCAACTCGTACGTGTACCATATGATATTGAACTAGCCATCCGATTAGCTGAAGAGTTGGATATGCCAGAAATTGAGGAATACAAGCAGGAGTTACGGACTGCTTTATATCGAGGGTTTAAAGGGAAATAAGGAAAATATAAATCAATAAAAATATATCTATCATAACTTAAAATATATCAACGATTTTTTTAAATATATCGATTTACCAACAAATAGCGATGAATTTAATTTACTGCAATTATATTATGTAAACAATATACAGGAGGGAATGTCATGCTCCGAAAACAATACATGAAAGAAATTGCTGATCATATTTTAAATTTAAATTTAACTCATCCAACAAGAGTTGGAGTGAGTGGTATTACAGCTTCAGGAAAGACAACATTTGCAAACGAACTGGCAGAGGAAATGAAAAATCGGGGAGTGCAAGTAATACGCACCAGCATTGACGATTTTCATAACCCGAGAGTGATTCGTTATGCACAAGGAAAAGAGTCTGCAAGAGGGTATTATGAAGATGCACACGATTATACAGCTTTCAAAGAAAGGCTATTAAAACCTTTAGGACCTAACGGGAATTTACAGTATGAAACGATTTCTCATAACTTAATAACGGACATGCCTGTACATAATACGCCGCTAGTGGCGCCGCAAACTATGGTGCTAATAGTAGATGGAACATTTTTATTGAAAAAAGAAATTGAGTATCTATTTGACTATAAAATTTTCATAGATACAGATTTTGAGATTGCGAGAAAACGTGGTGCAGAGCGCGAGACTGAGGCTTTTGGAAGTTATGAAGAAGCAGAGAAAATGTTTATAAACAGATATCATGCGGCTTGTAAGATGTATATAGATGAGCATAATGCGAAAGAATGTGCAAATGTTATATTTCAGAATAGTAATTTTGATGATCCGGTAGTTGTATTTAAAGGAATTTAAAATCTTTTATATAACAAAAAGTTCGTGAAAGGGGATGCGTCGGGTGGATAAAAAAGATAATCCGAACGATTGGCCTGTATGGGCGAATGAGTCAGTAGAGATAGTTAATGCAAATCCTGATTGGCAAGATAAAGGCCGATATGAAGAACAGCAACTTTATGAACTGCTTACTCCTCTCGGTATTAGCAAAGTAATACATATAGGAAGTACATCCATACCTGGTTTACCTGCAAAACCTATCATTGATCTAATGGCTGAAACAGACTCATTTGATAGAGTGCTCGATATTTCAGCAAAATTGGCTATATATGATTGGCATTATGTAGGCCCGGAATTAGATGAAAGACCTTGGAGAAGGTTCTTTGTGAAAGTGAAGAATAATAGGCGTGTAGCTCATCTGCATTTGATGGTTAAAGGAACTGAACGATGGGAGCAACAACTTTTATTTCGTAACCGCTTACGAGAAAATCCACAATTAGTTTATGATTATTCAAATCTAAAGCAAGAGTTAGCAAAAAAGTTTAACCAAGATAGAGAAGCATACACAAAAGCTAAAACAGAATTTATTAAACAAGTTCTAAAATGATTTAATTTTTGATTGTAACTACGTTTGAATATAAATGAAAAAAATACTTTATTTTATAGCCTAAACTTACATGAAATGCATGTAAACAAAGTGAGAAGCTTTGGTGTTCCAATGTATTTCCTTTTATTTCTCGGGAGAAATTTATATAATTGAATCAAGTTCATAGAAAGATAGGGACTAAAACTATATTAAAAGTCGACTTAATTTATGAGGGGAATTACAGGGGATAAGGCGAAAATAAGTTAAAAAACGTAAAAAGGGGACAGGGAATATAATGACAGAAGTGCTAGAACTAAAAGAAGAATTACAACAAATTCAAAATAATAATTATGCTGTGCCAGAAGACGTAGACGCATATCCATATGCACAGTGGATGTTAGATTATATCGGATCACCTGATGCTGAATTACGTGATGATTTGATTTATAGTACGCTTCACAAATGGATTACAAATGATGTATTTAGACAAAAAGAATTACGAGGATTAATGTTACAAGCAATTAGTCCTGATTATTTATTTTATAAAATTGGTGAAAAGGGCACAGATTCTGTTTTTAAACGTGCGTTCTCTGTTTTAATTCCACCACTTATTTTATCTGTTCATGAAAGAGAACCATTGTTATCTGAAGAACAACTGTACAGTGTAGCAGAACAAGTTCTGGAATATGTCTATTTAGAAGAAGATGTAAGGGGTTACGTAGAAGGAAAAGGCTGGGCGCATTCTACTGCACATGCGGCAGATGCACTAGATGCTTTAGCACGTACAATACAAAATCGTGAGTTTTCATATGCAATACTAGCTGCTGTTCGTCAGAAGGTTCGATTGAATGACTACGTATACATACACTTTGAGGATGAGAGATTAGTAACGCCAATTATGTCGTTGCGTAACCAAAATATTTTAACTGAAGAAGAGTGGAGCAATTGGCTACATAGTATAGCAATTGTTGAAGATATCCCACATCCTCAACATGATATTTTAGTACAAAATATTAGAGCTTTCTTAAGAAGTTTATATTTCAGAGCTTTAGAGAAAGAGGGCGCTACTGCCTTTACAGATGATATATTGGAGACTTTGGAGAAATTGCGTAGATATTAAAAAAGCAGAATATCTAGTCTATCACTAGATTCCATTATAAATGAGCATGTAAGCAAAGAATAAGATTAAAAAACCGATTATACCTGTAGGTTCCCTACAAAAATAATCGGTTTTTTTAGTTGAATTGAAATTTTAGACTTAAATATACACGAGCTTATATGTAATAACGAATGTATTAAATATGTAGTTGTGGATTTTCCTCATATAAACTATTAACATACTGTTTTAAATTCTTGATGAATAATAGAATCTCTTGACTAGGCATTCTAGCATGTTGAAGATGAAATATGTTTCCTTTTCCGATTTCTAATTCATTTGAAGTCAAAGTAATAGGGATATTCCTAAAGACATGCCATGGAAAATACAAGTGTACAAAAGTTTCTCTAAAATATATACCTGATTGACAAATTAATACTCCATCGGATCCTTTACTCAAATTACCAAGGACAGATGTATCTAAAAAAGCAATGATTTCTTCTTCTTTTGAAACAATGTAACGTGCCCCAATTTCTTTTAATTTTTTGTGTGAAATATGAGTGTCTACAAATAACCCATTATCAGGTTCTAATAATTCATTGTACGTCTCAAACAAAGAACAGGTTGATTTTATCTCATCAACTTTTATAACTGGATGTATATCATTTTGCTTTGAATTTTGGAATGAATTTGTAAGAGTTATAAGTAATTCTTTAAATAACAGTGGAGGATAATCACTTCCGTTAATATTAAAGCTTTTTTGTGCATCAAAAGATAAAAAGCTATCTTTATCAATTTCAATTTTTTGCACTTTATTTAATTGATCCCATTTAATATTTCCTTTACCTAACAGCCAATTTTTCCAGTATAAACCTGAATTTGTAAAGTAAACACCATATTTTCCTGATCCAAACAAGTTACAACTTAAAAAAGCAAAAATTTGGTCATCCGTTGGTATAGAAAAACGTTTTTTGGCAATTGATAAGAAATCTTTAGGGATTTTAGTAACATAAAATCTAGACTGCTGATACTCTAAACAAATATCAGTTAAACGATTAATATCTATATTCAACATAATCATTCTCCATTTCATATTTCTTTTCGATATAAATAAATTATAATATTATCAGGAAAATATTAACACTTAAATTAAGAGATACTCTATAGGATTCTAAAATGAATTTGTATTAGATTGAAAAAATTATGATCCGGGTTATCTCTTTGAGGGAGTGTGTTTTTGTGAACTTGATGGAGGAAGCACATAAAACCAACACCTTCCAAACATACTAATAAAATGTGTTGGAGGTGAAATTTATGGACAATAAAGACTTTGAAAAAGTTTATAATGATTACTTACATCAAGGAGAAGAGCAAGCTCAATTTGAAGTAGACAATGAAGTCAATTCAGGAGCAGAACAAATTGTTGCCGTTCGTAAAAATGATGATGGGGATTTAATTGCTTTTAAGACAAGTAGCGGGAGAGAGTTAGATTATATTACTGCTCTTAGTGAAGCGAAATCAGGGAAGTTAGCTCATGTGGACGTATTTCATAAGTATGGTAGAGATATTATACGTAGTGAACCTGATGGAATAAAGGAAAATAACTTAGATAATTTACCTTCATTTTAAACAGGTAAACCTCAAGAAGAGAATGTTCATTTGGATATTCTCTTCTTTGTTTTGCGAAGTTTTCCTTGCAAATAGACGGTTCATTTTTTAAGTTCGATTATACTTTTAAAGAGCACTCTAAACTTCTCTTTATCTTCTGCTGTAAATGGTTTCGGTCCCTTTGTACGCTTACCGCTTTTTCGAACCATTGCACTTAAATACCGTGTTTGTAACAATTGTTCAATGTTTTCATTCGTATACTTATAGCCTTTATGGTGTAGAACGATACAGCCTTTTGCTAAAGCAAGCGAAGCAAGACCGTAATCTTGCGTTACGATTAAATCTTCTTTTTTTGCTAACTGCATAATCCGATAATCCGCAGCATCTGCTCCAGAATCAACATAAATTGTTTCTACACCTTTTGGTTGTTCCGCATTAGAATAATGAGAAAAGCTAGTAACGAGGGTAACGGGAATTTCTGCATTCGTAGCCTCATAAATAATCACATCTTTTACAGGACAAGCATCTGCATCAACGTAAATCTTCATTTTATCACTCCTATGAATAGGTTCGTGTTGATAATAATGGTAGATTTTGCTTTTGTCAAACGAGACTTCTTTACATAATGTTATTTCCCACAAACCAAAATAGCCTCACGCAAACGAGAAATACCTTTTTCAATTTGA
The DNA here is from genome assembly GCF_025809295.1 of Bacillus sp. 41-22. Lineage (NCBI taxonomy): Bacteria > Bacillati > Bacillota > Bacilli > Caryophanales > Bacillaceae > Bacillus > Bacillus sp. 41-22. Next base: position 2,900,581 of record NZ_CP084035.1, on the reverse strand, counting down.
TCAATATTCACTTTCCCGTAAGATAAACGAATATAACCGTCTTTAGCACCGAAAATACTACCCGGCATAAAGGCGATTTCTTGTTTTAAGCTTTGCATAATAAGTTGTTTTTCGTTTATAGGTTCGTTTAATTTTCCCCATATGTATATACCACCGGTCGGGCTTGAGAAAGAGATTTTATCGTGAAGTTGCTCGTTTAGGGCACGAACGATAATGTCTCTTTTTTCTGCAAGTTGTTTTCGTAACGGTACGATATGCGACTGAAATGGTACAGTTTCGAAAAATTGTTGTATAAGCCACTGCGGGAATATACTCATCCCTAATTCCATTTGGTGACGTGCATCTGATAATCGCTCTACGACAGACTGCGGAGCGACAAGCCAGCCAACTCGTAACCCTGGCGCAATCATTTTTGATAAGGAATGAACATAAATGACAGTTCCGTTTTCATCAATCGATTTTAAAGTAGGGCAAGGTTGTTTATTTTCTAACGTAAGTAAACTAGACGGATCATCTTCAACGATCGCAATTCGTAAGTCTGCGCAAAGTGATAGCAGTTTCTTTCTACGGTTTGGATGCAGCATCGTTCCCGTAGGGTTTTGGAAATTTGGATTTAAAAAGATCATTTTAATACGATGCTTTCTATATAACTCTTGCACATCGTCTGGATTAATACCGTGTTCATCGACAGGTAATGGAAAAATACGAATACCTGCCGATTGGAATAACGGTAATGAATAACAGTGTGAAGGGCTTTCGAAAGCGACTGCGTCACCTGGATTTAATAAACATTGTACGATAAGGTGAAGTGCTTGTTGGGCGCCGGATGTAATCATTATGGATTGTTCGGTCGCTTCAACTTTTAAATATTCCTTCATATATTTTACTACCGCTTGTCTTAGCGGGAGATACCCCTGGGGATGATCGTAACTTAATGACTGCGTTAACGGTTGTTCTCGCAAAATTGTTTGTAGTTGATCGTGAGGATAGAGATTACAACCGAGCTCTCCGTTTGCGAAATCTATAATGTTCTCATTTTGTTGTACTTCTGCCCGAATATGGCGAAGTAACGGTAAGTTTGGTAAAAAAGTACCACCTTGTACGAAACCTCTCCAGTTCGGCGTTAATGTTGGAGAAACGCCCCACATATGTGTACTCACACGTGTACCTTTACCAGTCGTACTTTCTACAATTCCCATAGCACGTAGTTCATTATAAGCAGTTGTTACCGTACTTCGGTTTACATTTAACTGCGTAGCTAATTTCCGTTCTGAAGGGAGGAAGCTACCTGGGGGAAGTTCTCCGTATGTAATACGTTTTTCAATAAAGTCAACAACTTGCTGATAAATTGGGATTTTACTGTCGTTATCTAGCTTCCATTCCATACAAACGCCTCCGCAAATCTTATATACATTAAGTATAACAAATTGGCTGGGTAAAAAAACAGCCAATTGGATGGTGTTATATCCAGCCAATTTTACTATGCTAAATAGGGAAGGGGAGATTCGGATGAAACGATGGCAAATGGAATGGCTCCTAGTATCAGTAGCATTAGTATGGGGAGCAAATTATACAATTGGAAAGTATGGCGTGGCATATATGTCATCCATTCAATTTAATAGTTTACGATTTTTAGTAGCATCACCGGTATTATTACTTATTACATTTTTAATGGAACGCTCATTACGTATTGAAAGAAAAGATTGGTTACGATTACTAGCAGTCGGTATCGTTGGAACGACAATGTATCAAACGATGTTTATGCTATCTGTAAAATATACTTCAGCAACGAACGCCTCATTATTAATTGCGATGTCACCTATATTTACAGGGATATTAGCAGTATTGCACAAACAAGAACGTTTTTCGATGAAAGTACAAATTGGTTCAATAGTAGCGTTTATTGGTGCAGCATTCGTTTTATTAACAGGGCATACGGGAGGAGCTACATACGAGTATGCGTGGCTCGGAAATGTAATTGGATTAGTCGCAGCAATTGCGTGGGGATGGTATCCCATTTTAGCGCAACCACTTATCACAAAATACTCCGCAATGAGAGTCACATCATGGTCTACTTTAATTGGAATTGTACCTCTCGTTATATACTGTTTATTCAACGTAAATACATTAACGTGGCCAGTAGATACGCCAAGCTGGGGATCACTAGCATATTCAATCGTCTTTGCGACAATCTTCGGACTTGCAATGTGGTATGTCGGTATTAGTAAAATAGGTTCAACGAAAGTAATGGTTTATATGTATCTCGTACCATTGTTCGCAGTTATCTTTGCAGCTGTAACAATTGGAGAGCAAATCAATATGATGCAACTTGTTGGCGGTCTTATAATCTTCATCGGCTTATATGTTGTAAAAAAAGGCGGAATCAAAAAGCCAGCTCTCAATTTGAAAAAAGTGAGCTAACAGTAAAAAGGATCTCTTTCATATAGAAGGAGATCCTTTTTTATTTCGAAATAAAAGTGCTTGTTCAACGGCCCATTTTTGATGATCATGAATTAAATGTTCTATAGCAAGCGATGGAGACATCCATTGTAAAATATGGTCTTCTTCATGAACTTCAACTTCATGTATCTTCTTTTTCGGCATAAAAATATCGTGCTGCATTACCGATAGAACGATCAATTTCAATCGCCCAACCTAATTCCTCTAGTAATTCACGATGTAAACATGCTTCTTTCGTTTCCGTACTTTCCATACCGTCACCAGGTAAAAAGTAATGTTCTCCTTTTTCGATGATAGCTATTTTTGAGCAAGTATTGTTAAAAATAACCGCATAGCAACTAGGCCGTAATACATACTGGACGGTAGGGTTTTTAGAGATAAATGTCGGTTTCGAAATCATAAAACACGACCTTTCTCTATAAAATACATAAAAGGGATATTAAGGTAAATGTAGAATTATGTAAGTATAATCTTATATGAGTGGAGTGATATCAACATGATAAATCGAAAGTGTTCACGATGTAAAGAAATAACAGGTACATTGCATGGTGGTAAAAAAATTAAAGAAGAATTTCTATGTGAAGACTGTTTGCAAAAAGGAATTGCGAGTGGGGAAATCGAATTATCACAAGTGGAGCAAGAACAAACCTCGTATCTTTCTATAAAAATATTAAAAATAATGAGTGTTATTTATTTAATAGTATCTATTATAACTGCTTTTTCTGCTGGAGCACTTATACAGGATCCAGGGCTTGGTGGAATATCATTTTCAATAACAGGTGCAGTTGGTGTTATGATAATTGGATCGATATTCCAGTCTGTTCTTGTATTTTCAGGTATTTGGGTATTCATTCTGTTAGTCGAAACGGTTATTAAAATATATGAAAAAATGAAGTGAGTGAGAGGGAGAAATACATGCGAGTAAGAAACATTCAAGGGGAAGATTATGTAAAGATTCATTCTGTATTAAATGATTGGTGGGGCGGAAGAGACATGGCTAGTATGTTGCCAAAATTGTTTTTCGTCCATTTTCAAGAAACGAGTTTTATCATTGAAGAAGATGGCGAAACGTTAGGTTTCTTATGTGGATTCTTTTCACAAACATATAAAGATGAAGCATATGTTCATTTTATCGGTGTAAATCCGAAGTTTAGACGAAAAGGAATCGCATCGACGTTATATTCTTATTTCTTCGATGTCGCTCGTGCAAATAACCGTAAATTTGTAAAAGCGATAACGTCACCAGTTAATAAAAAGTCAATTGAATTTCATCAAGAAATCGGATTTCAAATTGAAGATGGGGATGATGAAATAGAAGGTGTATCCGTACATACAAATTATGATGGGAACGGCGGGAGTAGAGTATTATTTTTAAAAAATGTGTAAAGTAGGCTGACGTAAAGTTAGCCTTTTTGTTGTGAGGAGGGATAAATATGGAGAGTTCTCAAAGTAGAAACGAGTATTTACGACGTGTTTATAAAGTGCAAGACTATATAGAATCACATATAAATGATTCACTTTCAATTGAAGATTTAGCTAATGTGGCAGGCTTTTCAAAATTTCATTTTCATAGAATTTTTAAAGGGATGATGGATGAGCCGTTATCTCGGTATGTGAATCGTTTGAAATTAGAGAGGGCAACACACCTTCTTACTTATCGTACAGATATGACGCTTACAGACATTGCGTATTACTTCGGGTTCACAGATTCAGCAGTTTTCTCCCGGACATTTAAAAGTTATTACGGAGTAAGTCCGTCTCACTATAGAAATCACAATAGCAAGAATTGCAAAGACGTAAGTGAAACTTCTCAATACAATGAGTGTAAGAAGGTTCGAGGAGAGGTCGAAATTGTAACAGCGGACAAAGTAAACGTCGCATACATAAGACATGTAGGTACATATAAAGATTTAGCTATAGATTTTCCGAAAATGATAGAAAAACTATTTCATTACGCATCGGAGCAAAATTATCATGTATTTGAGGATACGAAAGTATTAACCATTTACCACGATCATCATGAATTTACTGAGGACTATCATTTAAGAACAAGTCTATGTATAACAATTCCAGATGAGTCCGCAGTAGAAACGAGCGACATTGGAATAATGGTAATACCTTCAGGCAAGTATGCGGTAGGTCATTTTGAAATATTCCAAGATGAATATAAAGGAGTATGGAATTTCTTGTACGGTGAATGGTTGCCAAATAGCGGATATAAACCGAAAGATTCGTATCCTTTCGAAGTATATAGAAATGATCCAAGGCAGCATCCCGAACATAAACATATAGTTGATATATATGTACCTATCGAACCTTTTTAATCATAGATTAAGGGGGAAGAACGATGAAAACTGCTGAACAGTTAGATTGGACTATAAAAGAAAACTATAAAAATATAAATGGTGTATTCGTTGTACAAAAAGGTAATGTTACTTTTGAAAATTATTATAATGGTTACGGTCCAGATGATGCACGTCATGTAGCATCTGTCACAAAGACGATAATCTCCGCGTTAATTGGGATATGTGTAGATAAAGGGTATATAAAGAGCGTTGATCAAAAAGTAATAGAATTTTTCCCAGAATATAATTGTAATTCATCTGAAATAACAGTACGACACCTTCTTACAATGACAGCGCCACATCCTTTCGTAGATTGGCAGGAACCGTTAGAAGAATTATGCACACAAAAGGATTGGGTGCAGTATACGTTAAATAGGGTAGGGAAAGGCGGAGAAATTGGATTTTTTAAATATTCATCTGCAGGAGCTCATTTATTATCAGCAATTATTACGAGCGCAACAGGAAAAAGTGCGCGTGAATTTGCGAATGAATACTTATTTCAGCCGCTTGGCATGAGAGAAATTCCAAACTACAATATGAAATCTTTTGAATTCGATGACTTATTCGGAAAAGATGTGAAAGGATGGGTTCACGATCCAAATGGTATTTCGACGGGCGGCTGGGGACTAACGTTAACAGTTAAAGATATGGCTAAGTTTGGACAGATGTATTTGAATGAAGGTATTCATAATGGAAAGGAAATTCTTTCAAAATCGTGGGTACAAGAATCAATAGCGATGAATTCAAATCAATACGGTTACTTATGGTGGTTACGAGAAGAAGATGGGGTCTTTTCATACTGTGCCATGGGTGATGGTGGGAATATGATTTGTTGTATTCCGGAGAAGGAATTGGTGGTGGCGATTGCATCTGAGATTATACCGGAAGCGAAGGATATATGGGGGGAGCTAATTTCAAAATATATTCTTTCTAGTGTACAGTCAAATAATTAAATTTAGTTTAAAATATGGTATGAATTGGAATTTTGTACCATATTTTTTGCTATTATATATAAGTAAGAGATTTCACTAGATGGATAAAAGACGTTGTTTGAAAGGTGAGGGTATGATGACAAAGTCTAATGTTGTAGAAATCATTTCAGCTTTAGTAGCTATTATCGGTGTGTATGTACTAATAAATGCACCAGAAATGGGGAGTAAGGCAACAAGTGAATCTGTTGCAGAGCAGGGCGGTCATATGGATACAAGTACGTATTTAGCTTTATTACAAGGATACGGAAATTCTTATACAATTCTAGGCGCGACTTGTTTATTTATGGGGTTGCTCAGTTTAATTTCGATCATTTCAATTCAAGTATATAAAAGTAAATAGAGGTTGAAAAAACAATGCTCCTGCCAAATTGACAGGAGCATTGCTCGTATAAATAAGTATTTTCGTAGATGTGTACTTATCACTATGACTTAGTTGAAATATTTTTCAACCCCTCTTTATCGTCTTCATTACTGTCGAATTCGATAAAAAGTTATGTCACAAGTTGCAAATTTGGATGACGTTATATTAACTATAGAAAAAAATGAAAAATACCCGTAACTTTTTACAAGGGAAAATCGTTAAACAAAAGAAAAGGTTTTTAATCATGCGCTTGATTGAATGGGGGAAAAAGAATGAAGATTCTAATACTGGGCGGTACACGTTTTTTAGGAAGGGCTTTCGTAGAAGAGGCTCTGAATAGAGGGCATGAAGTTACATTATTCAATCGTGGAACAAATAAAGAAATTTTTCCTGAAGTGGAGCAGTTAATTGGTGATAGAACTGATGATGTTTCAAGTTTAGAAAATCGAAAATGGGATATGGTCATAGATACATGTGGATTTTCTCCTCATCACATTAGGAATGTAGGAGAAGTACTTAAAGATAATATAAAGCACTATACATTCATCTCAAGCCTTTCCGTATATAAAGATTGGATCCCGCATCACATAAAAGAAGATTATAAATTACTACCTGAACCACCAAGTGATAAGGTAAAAGCTGTAGAGAATGGTGAAATATCTCCTTATGAGTATTACGGTGCGCTTAAAGTATTATGTGAAAAAGAAGCAGAGAAGTATTGGCCGGGGCGTGTTTTACATGTAAGAGCAGGACTTCTTTCAGGAATGTTTGATTATACAGATCGGCTTCCATACTGGATTCAGCGCGTAGCAAAGGGAGGAAAAGTGTTAGTTCCAGGAAGGAAAGACCGTCCAGTGCAGTTCGTTGATATAAAAGACGTCGCAAGCTTTGGACTAAACATGGCAGAAAACAATAAAGTAGGTACATTTAATGTAACGGGTCCGAAAGATGAGCTGACGATGGAAGAGCTATTAAATATGAGTAAAAAGGTTACGAATAGCGACGCTGCATTCGTTTGGGTTGATGAATCGTTTATGCATGAGAATAAAGTACAGCCATGGACGGAAATGCCATTGTGGCTTCCAGAAACTTTTTCATTAGAAGGTGAAACAGATCCGTGGAAAGGTGGATTCTCTATTAATATAGAGAGCGCAGTTAAAGAGGGTCTTACTTTTAGAAGGTTAGAAGATACTGTTACAGACGTGTATGCGTGGATGAAGAGTATGGACGAATGGGAATTAAAAGCAGGTATTTCAGGCGAGAGGGAGAAGGATTTGTTAGAAAAGTGGTATCAATAAATTTAGAGGAGCCACATTGTATATACTGGATTGAACATAAGGGACCGCAAGGAGGAAAAAGGTTATGTGGAAAAATACCATTCGCAGTATTTCATCAAACTTAAGTTTGAAAAATCCCGCTACGAAGGATGAACTCGCTGAAGTTCAAAAAAATTTGCAGTTGGAGTTACCGAATGATTTATATCAATTATTACAGGAAACAAATGGTATAGAAGGTGAATATGGACAATTTATTTGGGATGCCTCAAAAATTAAAATTGAAAATATGAATATGAGAAATATAGTTGATTTTAAAGATTTATATATGCCTTTTGACTGTTTATTATTTTTTGCTGATGGCGGAAATGGTGATTTGTTTGGCTATTCCATTTTGAATGGAATAGTGCAAAGAGATGATATATATGTATGGAACCATGAAAATGATAGCAGAACGTGGGTTGCGCCTTCTTTAAAGATTTTTATGGTGTGGTGGGAGAGTGGAAAGATAACAATTTAAACATAGTATCAAGAAAAAACGCCTTGTTAATAAAGAAACAAGGCGTTTTTCGTATATAAATCTACCACTCAATCGGTCTTTCTCCATACATTTCCCATAGCATAGGAAACATCTTTTTCAATCCTTCCTCGTCACCTTCATACCAGTCTAACTTGATATCAACTTCCTCAGATTGTTCTTCTGTTTCAAACTCTTTTGCTTTCACACTATCAGCTGTGCCAATTTCTCCGTAAAACACAACGTAGTCTTTATACCGCATTAGATAGCAGTAAGACCTCCACCTCAAAATCGAGCAAATACGAGGAAGACCCGTATAAATAAGTTGTATGAATTACATTTATTATTAGATTGTGTTTGTGACTATATTTTGGAAATTTTCTGTTGATTTACAATGTACGATAGTATATATTGTATATAAAGTATATATACAATATTTTTAAAAAGAGGTACTTGCATGCAAATCGTTATTACGAACACTTCAAAGGAACCTATTTATGAACAAATTGGTGTCCAAATAAAAAAACTTATTTTACTAGGTGATTTAAAGCAAGGAGATGCTCTTCCTTCAATGCGTCAGTTAGCAAAAGATTTAAGAGTAAGTATTATTACAACGAAAAGAGCATATGAAGAACTGGAAAAAGACGGTTTTATTTATTCAATTGTCGGAAGGGGGTCCTTTGTAGCAGAACAAAACATTGAAACTATGAAAGAAAAAAAATTAAAGACAGTTGAAGAAAAGTTGTGTGAAGCGATTCAAAATGCTAAACAAATGGATGTTTCTTTAAATGATCTAAAAGAAATGCTTACAATTTTATACGAGGAGGAAAACTCTTGGAAAACGTAATAGAACTTCAAAATGTCAGTAAATCTTTTAAAGGATTTCAAATTAAAAATTTTTCGATGGAAGTAAAAAAAGGATTTGTTACGGGTTTTATTGGGGGGAATGGATCAGGTAAATCTACAACGATTAAAATGATTATGAATCTAATGAACCCGGATAGTGGAAATGTCTCCTTATTTGGCATGAACTATTCGACTGATGCGAAGCGAATTAAAGAAAGAATTGGTTTCGTTTATGACGATAATGTGTTTTATGATGAACTCACATTAAAGGAAATTACTAAAATTATTGCGCCTGCTTATAAAAAATGGGATTTTAACCAATTTACATATTATAAAGATCTGTTCGAATTACCATTAAATAAAAAAATGAAAACATTCTCCAAAGGAATGAAAATGAAAGCCTCTCTTGCAATTGCCCTTTCACATCATGCTGAACTAATTATTATGGATGAGCCTACTTCCGGACTCGATCCGGTATTTAGAAGAGAATTATTGGATGTTTTACAAAATATTATGCAGGATGGTGAGAAAACTATCTTTTTCTCATCTCATATTACAACGGATTTAGACCGCATTGCCGATTATATTACATTTATTCAAAATGGGAAGCATATTTTTACAAAAGATATTTATGCCATTGCAGAAGATTATATTTTGGTCAAAGGACCACTAGATATGTTAGATTTTGATACCGAGCGTGAATTTATATCTGTATGTAAGGCAAATACAGGTTTCGAGGGATTGATTGAAAATGTAAATTCTATCGAAACTTTATTTAATAAAGAAGTGGTGATTGAAAAACCAAGTTTAGAGGATATTATGTATTTCATGAAAAAGGGGGAGTCAAGATGCTTAATTTAATTAAAAAGGATTTGATTTTACAAAAAACTTTTTTACCTGCTTATCTCTTATTTCTAGTTACCTATTTGTGGGCCGGCATGGATGTAGCATATGTCATAATCATTTGTAGTGCCGTTTTTGTAATTAACACATATCAATCTGATGATAAAGATAATGCTAATATTTTAGTAAACTCATTACCGTATACTAGGAAGGAAATTATAAGTTCAAAATACGTTGGAACCTTATTTTTTACAATAGTAATCATCCCATTTTGTTTAGTTGGAAAATATTTCATTTTAGACAGCATGGAATTTCAACTTTCCTTAGAAAGTTACATCCTAGGCTTCTTGGCAGTCATGCTGATTACTGCATTTTACATCCCATTTTTTGTTGCATTTAAAGTGAAAACACTTGTACCAGTTTTTATACTTTTATCTATTGGAGTTATATATTTAATGCGAAATACTCCATATTTATTAAATAAATATGCTAATGGCGTACTGACCTTTTTAAAAGAGATTTCAGATTTGAAATTATTTCTTATATTTGCTGTCATAGCAGTGGGGTGCTATGGGGTTTCATGGATATTATCTATTCGTATCTATCAGAACAAGGCTCTTTAATAGCAAGTTCTAAAAGGAGGATCATTTAAATGACATCAAAAAAAGGGCGTCCTATTCGAATACGAAATTGGCTGAAAACTCTTGGAGCATTTTTCGTTATGCAACTAATTTTTATCATCCTTGATATGAATTCGTGGATACTGAACTTCAAGGAAGGAGGAGTTGGGGAGCGTCTCGTTAATTCAGAGTTCTTTACGGAATGGTTCGCTCCTTATAAAACAAAGCAATTTAACGTATTAACGGTAGTTATGGCTATTTTATTATTCCTAAATGTATTAACAAGTGCAATAAAAGACGCTTTTTCTAGAAAAAGAATTAATTAGCACATAAGTTGACCTTGCGTCTTTTTTAATAATGTCTTAACAATATTTAAAAACAATAGGGGAAAGATAAAAACTCCATTTATTGAAGTTTTACTTTATCTTTTATAATGATTCCTTAGAAATTATTTGATTTTTCAGTTTTATGTATTGACAATGTTTCCATTCGTCCCCCATAATGCTTCTCTAGTGTGTGCAGTGATTGTGACATATGTATTTATACTTGTGATGACAAATGATGCGTATTGTTTTTGGAAAGTTAAAAAATAATTGAATGAAATAGAAAAATTTAGTAATCTTATTTGTACAGCACATACATAATAGTTTTGTAATGATACATTGGAGGGGTTTGTTGTGGATCTTACGTTTAAAGTAGAGGAAAAATGTTTTAATTACCGAGTCGGAGCAATTTGTAAACAAGGTAGTAAAATACTTATCCTTCAAGATGAAGGTGAAGAGTATTGGTACGTACCAGGCGGAAGAGTGAAAATGCTAGAAAATAGTGAAGATGCATTAAAACGAGAGCTTGCAGAAGAACTAGGCGTACCTATTGAAGTGAAGAGATTAATATGGTCAGTAGAAAACTTCTTTACACTTTCTGAGCGAAAGTTTCATGAGATTAGTTTTTATTATGAAGTAGAATTGCATGAATTACCTGCAAATGGGGCGGATCAATATATTCTTGAAGAAGAAGGTAGAAAATATTTATTTAAGTGGGTGCCGGTAGAAGAGTTACATGCATATAACTTACAGCCAGCGTTTATAAAAGATAAAGTAAAGGATGTATCAGTTCATACAGAACATATCGTTTTACAAAAGTAAACGTGTTTGGAGGGGGAAACGGTGAAGGGGACTAAAAAGGAAATACATATAGACGACAAAGTCATTCGTTACACACATATCGAAAAAGGTTCTAATACGGTTTGTTTTATGTTTTCAGGTTCCGGTTACAATTATGATAAACCATTATTCTATTATGCAACGATGCTTATGCTTGAAAATAAAATAGATGTAGTACATATTCATTATTCCTACGATGGACAATTAATGGAAAAACCAATGGAAGAAATAACGAAAATAATGATGGATGATATTAATCCAATAATGAATGAAGTAACACAAAATGAGCAGTACAACTATACTATGTTTTTAGGGAAATCACTTGGAACGATTCCAATTGCGAATGATTTAATGAAGAGAGAAGAATTTTTACGGTCAAAAATGATGTTGCTTACACCATTACTAACTTTTGATTCTATTTTTGATTCGATCTTACATAGTCATCACGAAGGGCTTTTAGTAATTGGAGATAAAGATCATCAATATAATGCAAATCAAATAAATCAGTTACATAAAACGAATTTACAGATTGAAGTTGTCAAAAACGCTAACCATTCTGTAAATGTTGGAGAATTTGAAACCGAGAATTCGATTGAAGCGATAGCAAAAATAATAGAAAAACTTAAAGAAGTTGTTAGGAAAAACTAACCTATCAATACATGCAAAAAGAGGTGCGAATGGCACCTCTTTTTTATTTAATAAGCCTTCAAAACACGAAGCAAATAATCCTTCCGATTTAGCGGATTAAAGTCAACACGTTTTCGAGTAGGGAAGGGAGCCTTCAGTTTATTGTAACCAGATGGCTTCGTTGTGAAGATACCTTCTCCTTCAGTAAATGAATGGAGCATTCGTTTAAAATCCTCTGTTTTTGCAACAGGTAATGATCCTGTTAAATGGTAAGAATCATTATGCAACGTAGGCTCTGCAAAAGTTGCTGGGATAGCAGCTAGTTTATACATTGCGGTACTAATTGCGTGCTCTGGAACAGTTAATTCAAATTCATTTATTGGTTCAAATACAAATGTTTTGGCTTGTTTTAAAGCATCCATTAATACGAGCGGTGTTAAATTTCTAAAGTCACTCGCTGTTGTAACAGGACTGGCATAGCCGGTATGTGTTAATGTGACGATAATGTCCGTAACTTCCCATCCAAATAAACCTTGTTTTAACGTTTGAAATACTGTATCTTCAATCGCTTTATGAAATGCTAAAGGCAGTGATCCAAGTTCAACACCTAAGTTATACGTTATGCCAGAGTTAAGCGCGCCACGTTCAACTTTGAACCCAATTGTTGCGTAAAAAAGATTTTCTTTTTCACCCATTACTTCAACGCTATTCCCTAAGTCAATTGGTTTTTCAATACATACAACTCGCGTGTTTGAAAAGGTAACTTGTAGACGGTATTTTTCATAAAGTGTTGTTTCAATAACTTCTTTTTGCACTTCACCGAAAAGGCGAATGTATAGTTCATTATGAACATTGTCTTTCCAAACCTTAATGAGAGGATCTTCTTCGCATAGCTCCATAAGTGCAGCGTATAAATCATGAATTCGTTCTTTAGGCACTGCTTCAATAGCAGCTTCCATTTGTGGTTCGGCAAAGTGAATATCCTTTATATAATCCGTCCGCTTACCGATAATATCACCAATTTTAATATTCGTAAGTCCCCACACTTTGCAAAACTCTCCGCTTTGAACAGTAGAAGATTGAACGGCATCTCCATTATGAAACATGCACATTTTTTTAATCTTTTCCTTATGTGGTAGAGACTCTCCACGCTGTATATCAACATATTTTCTAACGTGTAAACAACCAGAAAATAGTCTTACGTAAGCAATCTTTTCGCCAGAAGATTCACGTTCAATTTTAAAAACAACACCGGATAATGTTTCATCTTGTGCCGATTTAGTAGCTGGAATTAAGGCTGAAATATTTTTAAGTAATTCAGTTACTCCTATACCTGTCATTGCTGAACCAAAAAAGATAGGAAACACATTTGCTTGCTGTATTTGCTTTTCGAGTTCTTTTCTTAATAGTGCATCCGGTATTATTTCGTTATTTACATATGACTCAAGCAATGATTCGTTAAATGGTGCTAATCGTTCAATACAATCGTCATAGGATTTATATTCAATAATCCGAGCGTCCTTTGTACCTTCGTTTTCTACAGAGTAGAAGGGGGATGCTTCATTTGAAAGAAGCTCTTTTATTTGTTTCACAACTTTTTCAGTATTTGCGCCACTACGGTCTATTTTATTAACAAATAATATAGTAGGTATGTTTAATTTCTGTAATGTCCGCATTAAAATCTTCGTTTGTGCTTGCACACCTTCAACGGCAGAGATAACTAAAATCGCACCGTCTAAAACGCGGAATGATCGCTCCACTTCAGCGATAAAATCAGCATGTCCAGGTGTATCAATAACATTTACTTTTAAATCATCAATAAAGAAAGAAACGACAGATGCTTTAATCGTAATTCCGCGTTGTCTTTCTAATTCCATTGAGTCAGTTTGCGTATTACCACTATCTACTCGGCCAATTTCTTTAATCACATTCGTCTCATAAAGAATTCGCTCAGTCAAACTCGTCTTGCCAGCGTCTACGTGCGCGACAATCCCTATATTTATTGTTGTCATATATAAATATCCTCATTTCATTTTCCATGTTCATTTCCTCATTTCTATTTGTGTATTGCCGCATTACAATCACTCTCCAGTCATTTGAATTATTACTATTATAATGTAATTTACATTTTTTGTAACGTCATAAAACGTCTTATTTTGGAAAAATATTAATAGACGAATTTTAAAAAAATAAATAGTGAAAACAAAATGCTTGCATTATAAATCGATATAGATTATATTAATTGACATATCAACTATTGATACATCAAATATTTTTGTTTTGCATGTAAAGGAGGGGTAATTTGACAAGTTCATGCTCAAAAGAAGCAATAATTTTATATAAATTACACTTTCTAAATAAAGAAGTAAGTTCGAAGTTTGAAGGGTGTACGGGTATGAGTCAATCTAGACTAGAGCTTATACTTCAGTTATATGAAGTAGATGAAATTAGTCAAAAAGCACTTCAGCAAGAAGTGAATATTGATAATGCCGCGATTACGAGGCATTTAAAACAGCTGGAAGCAAACGGAATGATTACAAGACGTAAAAATCCAGATGATAACAGAATTACGTTAGTTTCTCTTACAGAAGAGGGGCGAAATAAAATTCAAGTGTATCAAGAGGAAAAAGAGCGTTTCGCTACTTCAGCATTTAAAGGATTAAGTGAAGAAGAACGCGACAATCTTTTAACGATGTTAGACCGCATTCAAGAAAATATAAAAGAACTTTAAAAAAGGGAGAATACAACCATGACTAACTTAGTAAAAACAAATGATTTTAACGAAATTTTAACAGGACGTCGTTCAATTCGTAAGTACGATCCTTCAGTAAAAATTAGCAAAGAAGAAATGACAGAAATTCTTACAGAAGCAACACTTGCACCATCTTCAGTAAACATGCAACCATGGAGATTCCTTGTTATTGAAAGTGACGAAGCAAAAGCAACACTGGCTCCACTTGCAAAATTCAATCAATCTCAAGTAGAAACATCTTCAGCGATGATTGCTGTATTTGGTGACTTAAACAACTTTGATAACGCAGAAGAAATTTACGGTACAGCAGTAGAGCGCGGACTTATGCCAGCTGAAGTAAAAGAAGATCAAATGAAAAAACTTTCAGGTTACTTCTCAATGGTTACACCAGAAGTAATGAAAGATACTGTACTAATTGACGGTGGTCTTGTAGCGATGCAATTTATGTTAGCAGCACGTGCTCACGGCTATGATACTTGCCCAATTGGTGGATTTGAAAAAGACCAAATCGCAGAAGCTTTCGGATTAGACAAAGAGCGTCACGTACCAGTTATGTTAATTTCAATCGGAAAAGCTGCTGACAGTGGTTATCCATCAGTACGTCTTCCAATTGAAAAAGTTGCTGAGTGGAAGTAATTTTATAAAAAAACAGAAATAAGTGAGATATGAGAGGGGAAACACCATGATTATTATTCACGCAATATTTCAAGTAGATCCAGCAAAACAACAATCATTTTTAGAAGAAATTCAGCCACTACTTCATGGTTCAAGAGAAGAAAGTGGAAATGTATCTTACGATTTATATAAAGATACTGAAAAAGAAAGTGTTTATACGATGGTAGAAGTATGGAAAGATGAAGCAGCAGTTGCGAGTCATAATACGAGTGAACACTTCACATCTTTCGTTAGTAAAGCATCACAGTTTTTAACTGCTCCGCTTGATATAAAGGTTTATAGCGGTGAACTAGTAAAATAATATGGTTATAGAAGATGACTTTGGCGTATGCTGAGGTCATCTTTTTTATTTACTTATATTTAATTGCATGTTAATGTATACTTAATTTTTTAATATCTCTACCAATGGAAAAAGAATATACAAGCTATATGGAACTCTTTGTAGAGTATTGCTTCTTTAATTGTTCATGAGTATATCTTTGTTTTATTAATATAGAATGAAAAAAGGATACGTTAGAGCTAAACGATTAATGGGTAGCATGTTAATAAAAAATTACATGAGTTTAGTAAAAACTTATAATTTATTTTTAAGGGTGTGAAAATATAATGAAACCGGTATTGAAAAGCATACTTATTTCCTTTGCTTTTTCTGCAGTAGGGATGTGTTGGTTGCTGTTCATGTTATTTAGAGGAGGCGGAGACTGGTTATTGTCTTGGATAGGTGTATTAATGGCATATTTATCTTTATACACTTTAATAGATTTGTATTGTAAAAATACATACGAAAAAACATTAAATATAGTGCTTATAAAATCAACAGTTACTACCTTTAGTTTTGGAGTATTAGGAATCATATTTGGTATAATACACGAGCTATTAACACCATGGAGTCTCAGTTTAATGGTTTGGTATTGGTTGCTAACTCTACTTTTATTTTTAACGACCATAATATTATTAGTTATTTTAGTATTTGTAAATCGTAAAGATCAAAATTTCCCCGGGGTATATAGATTACTTATACTTCTAAATTTACTGCTTACGTTAGGACCAGTATTGTGGCCACTATTTCTTACTATTATTGGAAATGGCATGAACGCTAGTGCAGGATGGTAAAAGTGAATGAAATAAAAAGTTGATATAGGGTTTTAAGTATGTAAGAGAACGTGTTCTGATAAATTGAAAACACGTTCTTTTTTATTGTTAATCTTAATATGAACTCCTTAAATTTATAAGATAATTCGATTGGGAAAAAGATATGTTATTGGAACAAACATATATGTACCTTTGAAACGAACACAATTAATGAATCATCTTAAAAATAATAAAGACGAGGTGAAATGAAAATAAGGGCAGTTAAGTGGCTGTCCTTATTTTATATGCCCTTTTTATTTTCATGCATAGCTCTTTCTCAGTTTATCGTATCAAAATTTGAACGTAAGTATTTCGTAAGGAATGGATAAGAAAAAAGAGAGTTTTATCATATAGGATTAAAGTATAACTTGAATTAATCCTATATTAATAGAGGAGAGGGAGTCTTATGAAAAAATGTAATTCAATTAAGTTAGCAAGTTTGGCAGTTTTATTAGCGGGTACTACTCTATTCACACCAGGTTTTACTGTGAAAGCAGAGTCTGTTCAAAATTTATCTAGTCCGTCACAATCACATGATCAAAAGAATCGGAATGGTTGGAAACAAGTAATGCAGGAAACAGTACAGCTTGGAACCCCAGGAATATTAGCGAAGACGTCTAACAATGGAAAGATTAGTAGTTATACTGCTGGCGTCGCGGATTTAAATACAAAGAAAACAATGAAATCGGATTATCGTTTTCGGATTGGGAGTGTGACGAAGACTTTTACCGCTACGACTGTTCTTCAATTAGTAGGAGAAAATCGCGTGCAACTTGACGATCCAATTGAAAAGTGGCTACCGGGTCTCATTCAAGGAAATGGGTATGATGGCAATCAAATTACGATACGTCAACTTTTGAATCATACGAGTGGTATAGCTGAATATTTAAAGTCAAAAGACGCTGACATAATGAATTCGAGAAAAACGTATACAGCAGAAGAAATAGTGAAAATAGGACTTTCTCTACCCCCAGATTTTTCGCCAGGTAAAGGATGGGCGTATTCAAACACAGGATACGTAATATTGGGAATGCTTATTGAAAAAATAAGTGGCAATAGTTATGCAGAAGAAATTGAAAAACGAATTATTGAACCTTTGGATCTGTCAAATACGTTTTTACCAGGGAATTCACCCGTTATTCCAGGAAAGGATCATGCTCGTGGGTATATGAAAATAGACGAAACAAGTGAATTGAAAGACATGACGTATTATAATCCGAGTTTAGCTAATGCAGCTGGAGATATGATTTCAAATGCGGACGATTTAAATACGTTCTTTGCATCTTTACTCGGTGGTAAGTTACTGAAAGAACGCGAGCTAAAAGAAATGCTTACTACAGTTCCTATAGAAGGAAAAGGTCTTGGTGATGGATATGGTCTTGGGATCTATGAGACGAAACTTTCAAATGGTGTTTCAATTTGGGGTCATGGAGGGTCGATTCCTGGATTTACAACTTTTGTTGGCGGAGTAATTGGAGGCAAACATACATTGGCTGTCAGTATTAACTCTTTAGGTGCGATTGATATTTTAACACAGTTTAATAAAATGATGCAAGTTGAATTTAAGAAATAGATGAAAAGAAAGCGAATGGAATCCGGCTTTAGTTGTAAATAAAAGAGATGCTTTTTAATTTTGCAAATAAGGACAGTATTAGCATTCATGGTATGGCAGCAATCAAGTATATGTAGAACATAAATACGGATACAAGTGTAATTCAATCTTATAGTCTAGTATAAAAAAGATGTCAGTTGCATGACATCTTTTTTATTTTGGATCAAAGAGATATATTATAAATTTTGAAAATTGTTATTTTTGTAATCATTCCATATAATAAAGAGTATAGGGGATATACAGGGGAGTTAGGAATGGATAATACTTTAGTTAGTTAATTATTTTTGTTTTAATAAATAAAAGTAAATTGATGTGGAGTGAAATACATTGGGACAAAATCAGTTTAGATGGAGTAACACACAATTACGAGAACATGTTGAAGTAATAGATGGCACAAGAAGCCCGCACATTTTATTCAAGAATGCAACATATTTAAATTCCTATATGCGCGAGTGGGTGCAAGCAAATATTTGGATCTATGATGACCGCATTATATATGTAGGAGAAAAACTACCAGAGCAACTACACGAATGTGAAGTCATTGATTGTGATGGAAAGTATGTAGTTCCTAGTTACATAGAACCGCATGCACATCCATATCAATTATATAATCCTGAAACTTTAGCAAATCATGCGATGCAATTTGGTACAACAACTTTCATTAATGATAATTTAACTTTGTTTTTCACATTACAACGGGAAGTAGCGTTTCGTTTATTAGATGAATTTAAAAAGATTCCAGCAAGTATGTATTGGTGGTGTCGTTTCGATGGACAGACTGAACTACAGAATGGGGAATCTTTATTTAATAGTGAAGAAATAATGGAATGGCTGAAGCATGAAGATGTTCTTCAGGGCGGCGAGTTAACAGCATGGCCGAAACTATTACATGGCGATGATGAAATGTTAAATTGGGTGCAGGAAACAAAGCGGTTACAGAAAAAAGTAGAAGGTCATTTTCCCGGTGCGTCTGAATCAACGTTAGCGAAGTTAAAGTTACTAGGTGCTGATTGCGATCATGAAGCGATGACAGGACAGGAAGCATTAACACGCCTTATGCAAGGTTACACCGTTACTCTTAGAAACTCTTCTATCCGTCCAGATTTAGAAGTTTTACTGAAAGAATTGCTGGAATTAGGTGTCAAGCAATTTGATAGATTCATGTTCACAACAGATGGTTCACATCCGTCATTTTATGAAAACGGAATGACGAATAGGATGATAGAAATCGCGATAAAGCAAGGAATACCAGTAATTGATGCCTATAATATGGCAAGCTATAACATTGCTCGTTATTATAATATGGAGCATTTACACGGCGCGATCGCGACAGGAAGAATTGCAAATATTAATATTTTGGAAAGTAAAGAAAATCCGATTCCAATAAGTGTAATTGCAAAGGGGAAATGGATGAAGCGTGACGGAATAAACAAAAATGCATCATTACATATAGACTGGAGTAAATTCAAAGTAACTCCATTATCATTAGACTGGTCTTTAAAGAAAGAAGATATGATTTTTTCTGAAACAACAGGTATAAAATTATTAAATGATGTTATTTCAAAACCATATGTAACTGAAATCGACTTAAACGGTGAAGAACTTTCTATTGAGCATGATGAATGTTTCCTTATGATGATTGCTCGTGATGGCACTTGGCGAGTGAATACAGTTGTGAAAGGTTTTGCGAATGGATTAGGAGGTCTTGCTAGCTCTTATTCTGGTACAGGTGACATCATTCTTATTGGAAAAAGGAAAGAAGATATGCTTACAGCTTTTCATAGAGTAAAAGAGCTTGGCGGGGGAATGGTAATAGCGGAAAGAAATGAAGTGTTACACGAAATTGCATTACCATTGCTCGGGATTATGTCTAATTTAAAAATGAGTGAATTAATACAGGAAGAAAAACAGATGGTGAAATTGCTACAAGAGCGTGGCTACGCGTATGACGATCCGGCATTTACGATTTTATTCTTTTCTGCGACGCACTTGCCTTTTATACGAGTAACGCCTATAGGATTATATGATGTGAAAAGTAGTAAGGTACTTGCTTCGCCGATGAAACTGATAAATCAATATTAAAAGGAAAGGCCCTATAAAAAGTCTATTTTATAGGACCTTTCTCATTCTTAGCATAAGAATATCCTAAGCCTCAAATAATATAGTATCTAAATCATTTGAGGTGATACTTAAATATGAAAAAACTATTGTATGTTTTAAGTGTATTTATTTTGTGCGTATCTATACAGCATGTGGTACATTCTCAGTCAAATGCACCAAGGTTATCTTCAGATTGTCTGGAAGAAAGTAAAATGCGTGATGAAAAGTATGTGAAAAACATTATGAATGACATCATATCTACGTTTGATTTAAATATTGATGAAAATAGTTTTATGGAAGTCAGCAAAAGAGATCTAGAGGCTGCACATTTGATGTATGGTGGGCGGGTTGATGATTCTTATTATAATTCACTAACTAAAATTTATGATAGTGGTGGATATAGAGGAGAGCCTAGGTTGTTTGTGAGGGCGCAAGAAGCATTTTTACTTTATAAAGAAATTGACGATACTAATGTAATGAAACGCTTAAACCTTGAAAAAGGGGAATGGATTGTTACCGAAACGAAAAAGAAGCAAGGGAAAATCGTGGAATACAAACCGTTACAATGTGAAAAAGATTATCTGAAAAAGAGAAATGAGTACCATAATATGAAATGAGATAACGAAAATCTTGAAGGGGAAAGATTTCGTTAATAAATGTACAGTGGTCGATAGAAATCACTAGTAAGTTCGCCATAAAAAAACGTCATTTTCATCATTAAAAATGACGTTTTTTATATTTTTAAAGCCTTTGCATCGCACTCTCAATCCTATTCACCAAATCAGCTGAAACTTTATAAAAATACCCTAAAACTACCTTTCTTATATCCTCAGATATAACTTTCAAATCACTAGCTAAGTTTTCGGCAAGATGTTCTTTTTCTATCGGTTGTAACTTCACATAAAATTCACCAGCCTGCTTAAAGTCATCTTGTTTAGTTATAGAAGTCCTTTCGAGTTTACCTTCAATGTACCTTCCGTCACCGCTTGTTATTTGGTTAGCTGGTGTCCAATCTTGCTGCTGGTTAACCTGTAATTTACGAAATTCAGCCCCAATTCTTCTTCTTTGAGAATCACTATAAATGTTAGCACGGCCTTGCAGTATTTTATCATCAGATAATTCTGTGCCGTCTAGTAAATTAGAAGGGGAGAAGGCGACTTTTTCTACTTGTTCCATATAATTATCAGGATTTTTATTTAATACCATTTTGCCTACTGGTATTAGGGGATACTCTTTTTCATCCCATACTTTTGTATCGTCTAAAGGATCATAAGAAAGATTTGCTTCATCCTTAGGGTCCATAAGCTGAACATATAGGCCATATTCCACCGGTTTGCCACCCGCAATCGCATCGTATAAATCTTTACCAGCGTAATCAGGATTTTCAGCGGCTAGTCTATTTGCTTCTTCGCGACTAATGTATTGTACACCTTCAAATGGGTACCAATGGTATTTAACGTACTTTCTAATACCTTGAGCATTTCTCCAAACATATGTATTTACACTATGTCCTGGAATGTGGCGAAGACTTTTTATCGTACCAGCATCAGAGTATAAACGTACAATAAAATGAATCGATTCAGGCGCTCTTGCTACAAAGCCCCAAGACCTATCAGGATCAATTAAATTATTTTTAGGTGAAGGTAAGAATGCTTTAATAAATTCTGGGAAACGCATCGGATCACGAATAGAAAAGACAGGAATGTGATTACATATAAGGTCAAAAATGCCTTCTTCTGTATAAAATTTTGTAGCAAAGCCACTTACATTTCTAGATGTATCAGGTGTTCCTTTTATACCGACAGCTAAAGAAAAGCGAACCATAACAGGAACTTTCTCATTAGAATTTTGTAAAAATATTAGTTTTGTATGCTCAGACATCGGATATATCGTTTGGAAATAACCAAATGCACCAAATCCTTTTACATGAACAGGTCTTTCTAAAATTTTTTCATGAATGAATTCTTGTAACGCCTCGTGCAGTACACTATCTTGCTTTAAAACAGGTCCACGTGAGCCAACTGTTTGAGAGTGAAGTTTAGCTGGTTCATTAAGTTCTCGATTTTGGTTAAAGTCTTCTCCTAATAAAGATTGCCTCTGTTTATCATATTTTTCATTCATCGATTTAGCCTCCAAATTTTTTTCGTCGATTGTTACTAAATATGATTCTTTAGCCTTGATTATGTATTACATACAAAGTTCAAATTGTTAACATACCGCTAGATGAAAAAAACGCACATGCAGTGGACCTGTTGAAATAGAAGAAATTATGGAAAAATGAATATCGGGAAGAAAATTACTATTAAAATTACAATCTTAAAAATGAATTTATACATGACTTTATAGAGAATGAACATAAATAAACAGGGAAAATAACTAGGAGGAATTTAAAATGTCGGATTGGTTTCAATTAGATAAAGAATATATGATGCCTACGTATTGTCGTACGAAGGTTGCAATAGAAAGAGGAGAAGGGTGCAAGCTTTATGATGTGGATGGTAAAGAGTATGTAGATTTATTTTCTGGTGTCGGAGTGAACGTATTAGGGTATAATCACCCGAAAATCGTGCAAACGACAATGGAACAAGTTACGAAATCTCTGCATCTTCCGTTTCATTTTTTAAACCCAGTTGCGATTGAGTATGCAAAGAAATTAGTTGATTGCTCTTTAAAAAATGGAAAAGTCTTTTTTACAAACTCTGGTACGGAAGCGACAGAAACAACGTTGAAATTAATTGATAAATATAGAGCGAATACGCATGAGGAACGTGAAGGAATCGTAGTGCTGAAGAATAGCTTCCACGGGCGTACGTTAGGGGCACTTCATTTTACGAGACAAGAAAGTGTATATCAAAATTTCCCTAAAACATCGATTCCTGTATATGAAGTAGAGCGCGAGAATATAGAGCAATTAGAAGAAACAATTGTTAAAGAAAATCCAATTGCGATTATGCTAGAGCCTGTATTAGGTAGCGGGGGGATATACCCTTTATCGGGTGAATATTTACATGGTGTTCAAAACTTATGTGATAAATATAATGTCATTCTTATCGTTGATGAAGTTCAAAGTGGTATGGGGAGAACTGGTAAACTATTTGCTTATCAAAATTTCAATATTACACCTGATATTATTCAAATTGGTAAAGGAGCAGGAGGCGGGATACCGCTAGGGGGAATCATTGTAGGTGAAAAGCTATGTGATGTATTTTCACCAGGAGATCATGGTACAACGTTTGCTCATTCTTCAATGGGAACAGCTTTAGGGTTAACGGTTTTAAATACATTGATTGACGATGGTTTAATGCAAGAAGCTTATGAAATGTCACTATATTTAAATGATAAATTGCGAGAAATTCAGAATGAAAATTCTTATTATATTCAGGAAGTACGTCATGCTGGAATGATGTTTGGAATTAGTTTGAATGATACGAATACAAATGTAAAGAAATTACAGGTAGAGCTAATGGAGAAAGGGATGTTAGTTGACGTTACACAAGGGAACATCATCCGTTTACTTCCTCCATATATAATTACAAAAGAAGAGATTGATGCATTTATTTATGAGTTTATCTCCTGTATTCATAGCTTATCAGCTATAGCAAGTGTTTAAAAAGCTTTATGAAAAAGCACCTTATTTTTAATTCAAATAGGAAGAAAATAGGGGTGAAAAAAATAAATTTACATATTAAAATAAAAAGCTGAAAAAGGTACTCGTATAGCGCCTTCTTCAGCTTTTTAAAATAGTAAATTACTTAACCTAGGGATCATCTCATTGGACAAATAATTAATTATGTGAAACAATAATAACAGATAAGGAGACGTTGCTTTTCCTTAAGTGCTTCGTATTGAATTTATTCTAGTAAGAGAAGGTGTGCTTAAAGAAGTTAAATTAAATAAGGAGCTGTTTTACTATATGCAACAAAATAATGATTTAAATTTTGAACCTCAAGACGTTAATATTGTCAATCCTAAACAAGCGAGGAAAGCAGTTGTTGCTACTGGCATTGGGAATGCAATGGAGTGGTTTGACTTTGGATTATACGCGTATTTAGCGGTAATATTAAGTCAATTATTCTTCTCAGGTGTGGATAATAGTGGTTTGCAACTTGTACTTACATTTGGTACATTTGCAGCGGCCTTTCTCGTTCGACCAATCGGAGGTATTTTCTTTGGTAGAATAGGAGATAAGTATGGCCGAAAGATTGTTTTAAGTACAACTATTATTTTAATGGCACTTTCTACATTATTCATCGCATTACTACCAACCTATGAACAAATTGGTGTATGGGCACCAATACTACTTTTAATTGCTCGAATGATTCAAGGCTTCTCTACAGGCGGCGAATATTCAGGTGCAATGGTTTATATCGCAGAATCTTCTCCAGATAAAAAGCGTGGTATACTCGGTAGTGGTCTTGAAATTGGAACACTCTCAGGTTACATTGCTGCCTCGGTAATTGTTACCATTTTAACGTTATTATTAACAGATGAGCAAATGCTCAGCTGGGGATGGCGTATTCCTTTCTTAATTGCTGCACCAATTGGTTTGGTCGGTTTATATTTACGACGTCATTTAGATGAATCTCCAATCTTTCAAGAGATGGAAAAAGCACAAGAGGAATCTGAAGACAACGAACAATTTTCATTTATGGATATATTAAAATATCACAAAAAAGACTTCTTATTAAGCACAGTAATTGTTGCCTTCTTTAACATTACAAACTATATGATCCTTTCGTATATTCCTTCTTATTTAACACAAGTACTAAAAGTCAAAGAAACAACGGGCTTATTAATTATTTCAATTACGATGGCACTTATGATTCCACTGGCACTTTATTTCGGTAAATTAAGTGATAAAGTAGGTAATAAACGCGTAGTACAAATTGGCTTACTTGGTTTAGCATTATGTTCAATTCCAGCATTTTTATTAATTGGTAACGGACATATTGTAGCCATGTTTGCGGGTATTTTCATTTTAGGTTTCTTCCTTAGTGTATATGAAGGAACATTGCCTTCGTTATTACCAGCACTCTTTTTCACCGATGTACGTTATCGTGCGCTTTCTATCTCCTTTAATATTTCTGTATCTATATTCGGTGGTACAACGCCGCTTGTATGTTCATACTTAGTTCATGCTACTGGTAATCCACTGGCACCAGCATTTTATTTAACTGGTGTAAGTGTAATTGGATTAATTGTGTTTAGTGTACTGTTTGTCACAACATCAGGACGTGCACTAAAAGGTTCTTACCCTACTGTCGAATCGAAAAAAGAAGCACATCAAATTGCTAAAGAGGATCCTGAAGAAACACTTTGGTGGCATGAAGAATCTTTAGAAATTGAAGCAGGAAAAAAAGCATAATTTGTGAAAAGCAACGTGGACTTTTACACAAAAAGACTCCTAGTTTAATAGGAGTCTTTTTGTATACATCATTTTCTCTTCTTCAAACTCTTCTGATACGCATAAAGCTTATAAACCTCTTCCTTAAATTCATGCAGAAGTACAGTGTTTTCACCATTTGAATAACGCACTGCATTATACGCGTCTATAATAATATGACTCTGAATATTTACCTCTTCTTCAACATTAATTCTCTCTAGCCAAGCTTCAACAGTTTCTCCTCGTTCTCGGTTTAAAGGAGGAGATAGCTTACTCTCGAGTTTGAAAATTTCTTTTCGAATTTCGTTATGTGGTGGTTTATTTCGTTTGAAGCGTTTTTGGCTAATGCCTTCTTTATCAGTAATGATTGTAGATTCAAAGACAGGCATATTTGGTAAACTTAAATGTTTTCGTTTTTTTACTATTTTCCAAACGACGTAAATAGCGATGGCTGTACAGGCTATTATTGTAATGCTATTTATGAGAGTTGGATCAAAAGGACGCTGCCCCAATTCTTCTTTAATTTGAGGATCTTTTAAATTTCCTTTATTCGACCAAAAGTCGTCTGTATCTTTTAATGCAGCTGCCGAGAACAATGGATTTAAAGCATAACCAAATCCTAAGGCAACTACTTGTATGATATAAGAAAAAAGAAGCCGAATATAAGGAAATACCGGAATAAGTAAAGCGCTAATTATTCCAATCGTAATAATAGAAGTGAAACGTAATAGCTGTTGATTACGATTGGAACCTGTTAACCAAAATGTAATCATAATGTGTAAAGTTAATAGTAACAATTTCCACAATGGCGGAAAGGGGGCATAAAATATAGCTGAAACGACAAACCATACAATACCGCCTAACGATTTTTGTACTGGATATCCCGGTCCAACAGAGTGTACGATAAAGAAAAACAGTGGTAATAATATTGTGCCTAAAATAGAGAAAGGTAGAAATAAAGAACAACCGATTATTTGAATAACTAACAGTAGTACAAAACCTGTTGTTTTTTTCTTCATAAATTTATGAATAAGAAATACTCCTACATAACCGGTCACTAAAAATATTGCAATACCAATGAGCTCATCTCTTTCCGTTAATAATGAAAGAAGGAGGAGCAGAATAAAGTCATTAACGTGATAGAGCCAAGTTTTCAAGCTTTTCCACCATCCCTTCATTATTAATGAGGAACGTAGGCTGAGATAGAAGAGGGAGCTCCTTTTTCTGCAAACCAATGTATATCATTGTAGATGAGCGTTCCCTTTTTCTCGTTACATAGTGAAGAAATCCTTGTTTCGGAAGTAGCGTACTATCATCTGAAATACGTGCTAATTCTTCTAACGCTTTGGCGTAATGTGTTTGTCCTTCGTTTAATGGTAAAAGCAAAGGGCCACCTTCTGCTAAAACGCTAATAAATAACTCAAACGGAATTTGATGCTTCGTTGCGAATTGACAAATGTACGTTGTAAATGAAATAAGGTCTTCTACATTTTCTTTCCAACCAAACCCACGATCAGCAGCTAAAGAAAGACAAATCGTCCAACTATAATTTTTTACAGGTTCATATTGCTTCGCTTGTAACGCCTGCATTTTAGCAGATGCTTTCCAATGAATAGAGCGGAAAGATTCACGTTCATATCGTTTAACACCGATAATGGATGTTTCATCATTGTAAAAAGAGAAATTCGTTCGATACGAACCTGTTAATAGTTGCTGAAGTTCTTGTAAACCGGCTACCTCTTTAGGAGAAGGGTACACAATAATTTCAGTCTTTAACTTATCGAAAACAGGTAAATGTACAGTTAAAAGATGAAAAGGATCTTTTAAAACACATTCGAACTGTTCAATTTGAAACACACCACGCTTCGTTGCGGTTAATGTTAAATCCCATTTTTGTGCTGAATGAGCAGGTTGTGAAAATGGGAAAGAAAATAACGTTTTCGATATTTGTTCAATCCCTTGATCCTTATGCGGTATAAGAGATGAATTTAAATGAAAATAACAAACGCCGTTAACGAGTGGTATATTTGCACCATTTTTCAAATGAATAAAAAACTGTCCAGATTCATCTGGGAAAAGACGTGTAGTGTGCTTCTCATTTATAATTTGAAACCGTTTCTCTATGTAAGCGACATATTTATAAATGAAAATCGCAAATAAATAGTAGAAGAAAAAGAGAAACATAATAATTCGTTGCGGCAGAAAAAACGTAAAAAGTAAAGCGATGGGCACAGTTAATTGAATAATGTGGATTTGAAAAAATAAAGGTACAGTTACAACGCGCTGTCCATTCATGCTTGTTCAATCTCCACAGGTACGTCAACTTCTTTTAAAATCCTTTGCATTAATTCATTTTTTGTCGTACGTAAAGCTCCTTCCATTGACAAGACGATACGGTGATTCCAAACGGAAGGAACTAAAAATTGTATATCTTCAGGTGTGCAATATTCTCTGCCGCGTAAAAAGGCTAGTGCTTGAACGGTACGTACTAAAGCTAATGTAGCACGCGGGCTTACACCGTTAGCAATGTAATCATGATTTCTTGTAGCGTGAGCAAGCTTAATAATGTAATGTTCTAACGGTTCTGATACGAAAATTTCTTTCACTTGTTTCTGTGCTTCTAAAATGTCTTCTAAAGAAATGACAGATGTGACGCTTTCTAACGGTGCATTGTTACGAAAACGGCGCATCATTTTTAATTCATCTTCAGGAGACGGATAACCAATTGAAATCGTCATTAAAAAACGATCAAGTTGTGCATCTGGAAGAGGGAAAGTTCCTTGTGATTCAATCGGGTTTTGCGTCGCAATAACAAAGAACGGTTTCGGAAGAGGAGTAGACTGCTTTTCAAGCGTTACTTGTCGTTCTTCCATCGCTTCTAACAAACTAGATTGTGTTCTCGGCATCGCGCGGTTAATTTCATCTGCGAGTAGTATATTTGTCATAACTGGTCCAAGTCTTAATTCGAATTCACTAGTTTTTGGATTGAAATATTCAATACCTGTTACATCACTCGGAAGTACATCAGGGGTAAATTGAACGCGAGAAAAATTACCACCAATGCTTTTAGAAATTGTTTTTGCTAGTAATGTTTTTCCAGTACCAGGTACGTCTTTAAGCAGTACATGTCCATCAGCAAGCAGTGAAACGAGGAGTAAATCAATTACATTTTCTTTACCGACAAAAACAGATCCTATGTTTTCTTTTAATTTATTTATCATATGTATCATTCCTTTCAAAATAAAAGTGGATATTTCTATATTTTAACAAATTATTCAGAAAATTGGTATGATTTTTTAATCCGAAGAAATAGATATTTAATTATTAAATTACTATTGCATATTTTGGAATATGATTATACAATATCGATATACGATGTATCGCGAGTCGATATATCATGAAGCGATGTATCGGAGGTAGTTATAATGAATGCGAAAGCGCAAAAATACATTCCATTAACTGAGGCGACATATTACATATTGTTGTCACTTGTAAAGCCAATGCATGGTTATGGAATTATGCAAATGGTAGAAGAGATGACAAATGGGGAAGTAAAACTCGGTCCTGGTACTTTATATGGGAATACGACGAAGTTATTAAAAGAGAAATTGATTGTTGAAGTTGCCTCTACAGACAGAAAGAAGTGCTATGAGTTAACACCATTTGGGAGAGAAGTGTTAGAGCTAGAGTATAACAGGTTACAGAGATCTGTAAGAAATGGAAACAGTATATTAGGGGAGTGAATGGAAGATGGAGACAAAGAAGGTATTTAAATTTTTCACGGCATGGAATTTAGAAAAAGAAGAAGTTTTTTTACGAAAGATGCATCAGCAAGGCTGGGCGTTACAAAAATATAATATGATGTATACGTTTAAGAAAACTGAGCCGAAAGATGTAATATATAAAGCAGATTTTAGATTGGTTTATAGAGATTCAAAAGAAAAACAACAAGAGTACTTCGAAATATATGAAATGTCTGCTTGGAAACGCGTAACGAGTTTTACAAGATGGAATTATTTTTGTAAAGAAGTAGAAGAGGAAAATGAGTTACCTGACATATATTCAGAGAAGGACACGAAGGTGCAAAAAATGAAGGAGTTATTACAATTTTTTGCATTTATTTCAATAGCTATGTTACCGTTAATGTTTAACACATTTTTAAATTCAACAGAATCAATAGTGCCAATGTGGGCGAAAGTTATGATGGGGCTTGTTAGTTGTATGTATGTTTATTTCTTTATAAGGATCTCTTGGAAAATTAAGAAATTGAAAAGTGAAATATTATAATAAAGAGTGGATTTTAAAAGAAGATGATTTCGTAGATATTATACGGGAATCATCTTCTTTCATTTCTATGTAATTTTATTTTGTTCACTCTTTTTTACATAATAAAAGACTGTATATTTAAGGCATAGAACTAACAGTTATAAAGATAGTACTAGTAATAATACCTAAAAAAATCATAAATGATGAAGAAACGATTAATAATAATGAACTACTGATTAATACTATTTTATTAGAGTTTTGATGTTTAAAGTGGTAATAAAGTAAAAAGCCGCAAACAGTAGAAACAATCCATATAGCTAGACCGTAAGGAGTTGTTATCTTCTTCCAATCGAAAATCCAAAAGTAAAAAATACCTATGTGACAAGTTAATAGTAGAAATGTAGAGGGAATCATTAACTTTTTATTTAAAATCATTTATTTCACCTCTCTTATGTAAATATTACCAGAAGAGTATGGAGTTTAAAATATAATATGGAAGTGAATAAGGTTTTCACTTAAAGAAACTACGAGATGAGTAAGAGATATTTCTAAATCAATTTCCATTTGCATGGGAATTTAATTGGAAAAAGAACCATATAAAATTATGAAGGGAGGAGAGTCATAAAATGCAGAGAATGAACAATTATTTTCGTGCTCGTGCGAGTATGGTATACATGATGACTAATAATGAAGTAATGAATCACATTGTTGCTTTTCATATGGATACGAATGGAATGCTCACCTTTGTGGGTTCTTACCGAACTTACGGAAGAGGTACTGGTATAAAGGAAGTTTCTACAGAAACGGCAAACGATGGTATAGATCCTCTAGCATCACAAGGTTCTCTGACTTTGTCCCGTGATGGTCGTTTCCTATTTGCAGTTAACGCAGGCAGTCATAGTATCAGTAGTTTTATCATAGCAGATAACGGGGTGCCGACTTTCGTGGATGTAAAGCCATCAGGAGGTGCTCAGCCCAATAGCATTGGTGTGTATGATAATCTTCTCTATGTCTCCAATGTAGGTAATGCTGCAAACAATTTTGCATCAAATATTACTGGATTTCACATAGATGATAAGGGAAACCTTACACCTATTCCACGATCCACTCATGCTCTCAGTACCTTTAATGCTCAGCCCGCACAAGTTCTCTTCACCCCGGATGGTAGTAAAATTGTTGTCTCCGAGCTTACATCAAACCATCTCAGTGTCTTCCATGTAAATAAAGATGGTACGGTCACAGGACCAATTGTTAATGATTCTTACGGTAAAGGCCCATTGGGTGCTTACTTTCTATCGTCCGGAATTCTCTTAGTTACAGAAGCAGTTTCAAATGCGTTGTCATCTTATTCATTGAGCAATGATGGTACTCTTCATGTAATCAGCGGCTCTGTACAAAACGGATATAAAACTGCCTGTTGGGTTATAACAACGAAGGATGAACGTTTTGCCTACACTACGAACACTTTAAGTGGCACCATCTCCACCTACCAAATCGCCCCCAATGGAGTACTGTCAGTAGTAAGGCATATTACTAGTACACCGCCGGGGACAGCACCGGGTCTTCCGATGGATGTTGGAGTGAGTAAAGATGGACGACATTTTTACACCCTTAATGGAAATCAGGGCACAGTGTCAGTATTTAATATTCAAAGTGATGGTAGTCTAGTAAGGTTGCAGGTTGTTGCTTCATCAAATTTTCCTTACTTTGGGTCGCAAGGCTTAGCTGTTCTTTGATTCTATTGGACCGCTATATTTGTGTGGAAAAGAAAAATATATGACGGTGTATGAATAGTAGACATGTAGATGAATTAGGAACCTTTGATTAAACAGCAATTGTCCACCTTGCTTACGTAAAACGGAAAAACCCCCTATAGAAAATTGATAGGGGGTAGGGAAATGTTTAAGAGAAAGACTGATTTTGCGCAGGTTTTATAAATTGTTCTGGGTTTTCAACAAGCCCACATACAGCACATTGGACGCGGTAAGTAGGTCCTTGATAAGCCATATGAAAAGCGTTCATCGTTTCATTCGTGTATTCTTCTTCTACATGACCAGTTTGTGGATTTAATTTTACTGGTTTTACTTGTTGCTCGAGAATATTAAAGCGAGTTCGGTTCGTTTTACAACTTGGACAAAGCATTGGTTCCATATGTATACACCTCCATTTGTAGCATTTCTTAAGCGGTATGATTTTATGCAAGTAAAAAAACTTTCTCAACATAAATAGGTATTTATTATATTTAAAATTCAGAAAAAATAAAATATAATGAATGTAAGAACTGGTTATGTCCAAACCAAATCTCCTGTTTTATGCCAATAAGCTGGGGGGCCGAGAAATCGGCCTCATTTTTTTGTGCTCATCTCAATAAGGTACAAGGTTTTTAAAAACATTTGTCGAATTTTTAGAGGTGAAGGTTAAGGGGGAATAATTATGAACTTAAAAATGAAATACATTATTTTATATGTGGAAAAGTTTGAGCAATGTCTTCAGTTTTATAAAGAAATTTTAAGATTACCAATAAGAGCAGAGCACGGTACATATATTGAATTTGAAACAGGAGCAACAATTTTAGCGATGAATACACGAGAGGATGTTAAGGAGTTAACGGGACTACCTCTTACAGAAGGTGTACTACAATCTTCTCATTTTGAGTTAGGGTTTGTTGTAGAAGATGTAAAGGGAACGATTGAGAAATTAAAAGAACAAGGGGTTAAAGTTCTAGTTGAGCCAATCGTAAAACCGTGGGGACAAACAATTGCTTACATTGCCGATCCAGACGGTAATTATATTGAAATTTGTAGTTCATTAGAATAGAAGGAGAAAAAGAGGATGGGGTTTCCAAAATTAGAGACAGAACGTTTACTATTAAGAGAACTTACACTATTAGATGCAGAAGCGATGTTCCATTATTTTTCAAAAGAATCCGTTATTCGTTATTTCGGAATGGACTCTTTCGAAAATATTGAGCAAGCGAAAACGACTATTCAAACGTTTAGAAAGCGTAATGAAGAGGGAAGTGTATTTCGCTGGGGAATAGAGAAGAAAGGCACGGATCAATTAATTGGTACGTGTGGGTTTCATTTAATTAACAATCATCATAAACGAGCTGAAATTGGTTATGAGCTAGATGATACATATTGGGGACAAGGATACGCAACCGAAGCACTGCAAGCAATGCTAGCTTACGGATTTGAAACGTTGCACTTTATAAGAATTGCAGCTGTCGTATATATAGAAAATGAAGCTTCCCGTAATTTATTAAAAAAAGCCGGATTTCAAGAAGAAGGATTACTTCGAAAATATATGATTCAAAATGATGTTGCTCATGACACGGTCGTTTATTCATTATTAAAAGAAGATTGGAAAAAGTAATGAGCACAAATGAAATAATGAAAGTTATTAAGGAACATAAAGATGAGCGATTTATACTAGGTATAGACGGACTAAGTCGTTCGGGTAAAACAACTTTGGTTAAAGAGTTGGAAGCAGATATGAAGCAAAGTGGAATCCCGTTTCATATTTTTCATATTGACGATCACATTACCGAGCGTAACAAGCGATATAATACTGGATTTGCAGAATGGTATGAGTACTACAACCTTCAATGGGATATAGAGTGGTTGCAGCGAAACTTTTTTTGGAAGTTACAAAGCGATATACAAGTACAATTGCCTTTCTATCATGATGAAACAGACATATGTGAAATGAAAGAAATACAGCTTCCTTTAGTAGGTGTAATAATTGTTGAAGGTGTTTTTCTGCAGCGAAAAGAATGGAGAAATTTCTTTCATTATATGGTGTATTTGGATTGTTCAAGAGAGACAAGGTTTCTTCGCGAGAGTGAGGAAACGCAGAAGAACCTTCCAAAGTTTCAAAGTAGGTATTGGAAAGCTGAGGAGTATTATTTGGAAGCGGAATTGCCGAGGGATAGGGCGGATTTAGTCGTTACAAAATGAAGCTAAGTATAAAGAAGTGCATGAAAAATTTGATAGTAAGATGAAAACCGCATTATCAGAGGAGAAAATGAAAGATCTTACTCCTGTAATTGAAAAAGCTGGTTTATATATTAAATAAAAAACAGATAAAGTGGAAGTGTCCGCTTTATCTGTTTTTTATTATTTTAACCAAATTATGGTTATTCATGCTAATATGAACTCATAGCTATATAGAAGGGGTGGGTAATTATGAAAACAGAAATAGTTTCCAAAAAGAAGTACAGCATAATAAGCTATGTATCTTTACTCATCGGAATTATGTGTTTTTTATTCGTTTTTATAACTCCGACGAGAATAGCGAATGCGGGTAATATAGTGGGAGATTATATTACAATTGCTCTGACAGGCGTAGGTATTATACTTTCAACAATTGGAATCACGAAACAAACAGAAAAGAAGGCAATTGCAATTATCTCATTAATACTTTCCTCATCGTTCTTTATTTTTTGGATTATCGCGATTATCTTATTGTTTACTGGCCAAATAAATTTTGCGCCGTAATGAGCAATAAAAAGAGTCCTTCATATAAGAAGGACTCTTTTTATTCGGTATCTTCAGGTTGATATTCTAAAAGATCCCCAGGTTGGCATTCTAATGCTTTACAAATAGCATCTAAAGTTGTAATTCTAATTGCTTTTGCTTTTCCATTTTTTAATATAGAAAGGTTAGCCATTGTAATTCCAACCTTCTCTGAAAGTTCAGTTACGCTCATTTTTCTTTTCGCTAGCATTACATCAATATTAATTATTATTGCCATGTTATTCACCTCAGACCGTTAAATCAT
Organism: Bacillus sp. 41-22; assembly: GCF_025809295.1. NCBI lineage: Bacteria > Bacillati > Bacillota > Bacilli > Caryophanales > Bacillaceae > Bacillus > Bacillus sp. 41-22. The sequence goes on along the minus strand of NZ_CP084035.1, from coordinate 2,865,832 downwards.
TTTCTGATTTTATATCTATCGCATCTTTTAAAAGTCTTTGGAGAACGGCAGCAAAGACTGCGATAACCATTGAAGCAAAGATTAGGAGCATGCCAAGTATAATAATACCTGGTGCATCATCTCTTTCCGCCACAAGATAGAAGAGTGGCATACCTACCACATATAAAATACTGATTGTTACTGCACATTGTTTTATCTTCTTTAAAGCTCTAACAGATAATTTCGAGAAAGCGTTACCCTTATCAATGAAGCTTACAAGTTTAAAAGCTTGATACAGAGCGAAATAAAAAGGTACCACCGTTGCATACAGATTGATTAAAATAAGATATTTTATATATGCAATATCGGGATACAATTCCGCTGCATAATTCCCTATGTTAGGAACTAAAAATATACACAAAGCAAGAACAGGGATTCCAATCAGAATAATAGCTGTCTTTAAAAAGAGTGTTGATCTTTGTTTCATATAAAGCACCTCATTTATTAATTATCTATTTAATCTAACATGAAATTTATCGTTTAACAATAAAATTTTATTTATTATAATCGTGTTTTTATTGTTAAGTAAATTTGAATTTCAGATGAAAATAAAAAGTACTGCTCTTTATAAAAAAGGGTGCCAAACAAATAGACTTCTTGTAATAAAAAAGTATGGTGAATATGGTGATATATACCATTGTTCCTTTGACGAAATATAGTACAGATAATCGTTCCTTCTTTCTGTAAATGATGTTATGTTAAAAGTAACGATTAAGTCGTTCTAATAATAAGAGTTTTTAGAAAAACAATATTTTTCGTAATTTGAAGAGGTGTTAATGAAATGAAATCGTACACGCAATTTGAACGTAGAAAACACATACTAGATGAGTTAGAAAAGTACAACCGAGTTATGGTAAATGATTTAGCGAAGGTACTAAATGTTACAACAGAAACGATACGAAGAGATTTAGATATGTTGCACAAGGAAGGGCAGCTTACGAAAATACATGGTGGTGCAATTAAGAAAAAAGATCAAACACTAGAATTTCATTTTGATAGGCGCCGAGCTGAGAATATTGAAGAAAAACGAAAAATTGCAATGGAAGCAAGTAAACTCGTAGAAGATAATGATATTATCGCAATTGAAATTGGGACAACCACAATGCAAATTTTGGATTACATACACGATAAAAAGAATTTGACGATTTTAACAAACTCGATACCAGCTGTTAATAAAATTATTGAGCTTAAAGAACAATATGATTCCTTTGATTGCAGGTTAATAGTCATTGGAGGAATATTGAATACAAATTCATTAGCATTGTCTGGAGAAATGACGTTAAACTATCTTGACCATTTCACTGTTAATAAGTTATTTGCTTCTTGTGATGGAATTTCTTTAGAGAAAGAACTAACATGTTCGTATATTGAAGATGCACAAATATATAAGCAGTTAAAGAATAATGCAAAACAAGTTGTCATGATGGCTGATGAGTCAAAGTTTAATTTAACAAAGTTCTATAAAAGCGGGAATTTCAGTGACATCGATGCATTATATACAAACGCTAAGCTCGATGAGGCGTGGCACAATGTGTTAACAAGTAATGGGGTAGAAGTAATAACAGTATAGAAAACAAAAAGAAGACTATTTCTTAGTAAGTTGAGAAATAGTCTTCTTTTTGTTTATATGTTGTTTTATTTTGTTTATTTGTTGTTTTTACAATTAGTTAACAAATTAACAACATTGTGTTAATAATATACTCGTACAATATGAATTAGGAGGTGGCAAGAATGCAAATAAAACTATCAAAAGCTGTGTTCTTTTTACTACCAGTTGGAATACCTCTAATATTGTTTTGGATTATTCCGAATTTCATTAGCTTAGGTATTAGTTTTACTGATTGGGATTTTATGACGAATGATTTTAACTTTGTTGGTTTAGAAAACTATTTCAATTTATTTACACAAGATTCTTTTATGCAAGCATTGCTAAATACGTTTTATTTCGGAATTGGAACAGTGATTCCAACGATTGCATTAGGTTTAGGATTCGCATTATTCTTCCGAAAAAAATTTAAAGGTTCTGCATTGTACCAATTAATGATTTTTTCACCTTGGGTAACGCCAACAATAGCTGTATCCATTGTGTGGTCACTTTTATATGAACCTCAATTTGGAGTTATTAATAAAGTTCTAAACTTTTTTGGGATACCAGGTTTGGACTGGCTTCAAAGTAGTCAAACAGCGATGTTAGCAGTCATTATTGTGACAGTTTGGAAATTAGTTGGTTGGACGATGATCTTCTATATTGGCGCATTAGAAAAAGTTCCAGATAGTTTATATGAAGCAGCTAGTATTGATGGAGCAAATTCATGGCAGAAATTTCGATATGTAACACTGCCAATGGTTTCATCAACAACTTTCTTCTTAGTTGTTGTCAATACAATTTCTTCAGTGCAGGCTTACGATCAAATAAAAATTTTAACACAAGGTGGACCTAGTGGTTCGACGCGTACGTTACTTTATTTATTCTTCCAACAAGGGTTTGAACAATTTGATATGGGATCTGCAACAGCAATCGCATTTATCATACTAATCATTACAATACTACTATCTGTTATAAACAAAATAATAGGTGACAAGTGGGTGAACTATTAAGGTGAATAATATGAAAAAAGGTCCATTAATCGTAAAGCATCTCTTTCTAGCGTTATCAAGTATACTATTTATTTTTCCATTCATATGGATGGTGCTTGGTTCGTTTAAAACATCTAGTGAAGTATTACAAGGAGGTTTTTGGCCTAAAGAATTTCACTGGGAAAATTATCAGCAAGTATTAGATATACTTCCATTTAGCACATATTTATTTAATAGTTTCTATACTTCTTTCATCATTACTATATATGTACTTGTTTCGTCAGCGCTTTTTGCTTATATGTTGGCATTTTATAAGTTTAAAGGCAAGAATATTACGTTTAGTGTTGTGATGGCAACCTATATGATCCCTGGAGCTGTATCGTATGTTCCTGTATATGTAATGTTAGGGAAATTTGGTTTGCTTGATTCACATTTTGGATACATGATTTCTATGGCTGTTAGCGTATTCGGTATTTTCTATTTGAAACAAACGTTCCATAAAGTTGGTTTTGAAATAGTAGAAGCAGCCAAAATTGACGGAGCGAGTGATTGGCGAATTCTTTGGAAGATTATTTTTCCAATGACACGATCATCATTTGTAACTCTAGGATTGGTCACATTTATTGGTAACTATAATAATTACATTTGGCCAGCTCTTATTTTGAAAGATAATACACAAAAACTAATTACGAATGGAATTGCTGATTATTTCATTAATAGTTCTTTAGGACGAGATTGGTCACACATTATGGTTGCAAGTACAATCGCAACGGTGCCGCTCTTAATCGTATTTTTAATTCTACAAAAATGGTTCTTATCTGGTGTTACTGATTCAGGAATAAAGGGGTAATTAAATAGTAAAGGAGATATGTGGGATGAAAAAACTATTCATGCTTCTAACAGTTTTAACATTGTTTGTTAGTGCACTTGCGGGTTGTTCAGGTGGAAAAGGAAGTACGGTTAAAGCGAGTAAAGAAGGGGAGAAGGTTGTTGTTCCATTCATTAATGGAGTAGGGGGCTCTCTTGCAGATCGTGTAGATAAGATTGTGGAAGAATACAATAAAAGTCAGGACAAATATGTAGTGAAAACGACAAAAGCGGGTAGCTACGATGAGTCATATCAAAAGCTACAAAGTGGATTTGCAGCGAATAACCAAGAAGCAATTGCATTACTAGGTTCTGATGTCATTCAAGAATATGCTAAAAAACAGTTAATCGTACCTATAGATGAATATGTTAAAAATGATACTAATTTAAAAAAGGAAGATTATGGAAAAAGATTTATAGAGCAAGCAACAATTGACGAGAAGTTATATGGCATTCCGTTTTACGGTACAACGCAAATTTTTTATTACAATAAAAAAGCATTGGCGGAGAATGGCTTTACAAAAGAGGATTTAAAGACGTGGGAAGGTGTAGAAAAGGTAGCAAAAACAGTCGCAAAACGTGGTGAAAACGGAAATGTTTCATATGCTGGCTGGATGCCAATGTGGGGGACGTCAAACTTAATTGATGCAGTTCGCAGTGCTGGCGGTAATGTATTAAGTGAAGATGGTAAAAAAGTATTAATTAACGATGATACTTGGGTTACGGTATGGGAGGAATTCCGCACATGGCTTCATGAAGATAAAATTATGAAAATACATTCAGGTGGTACTGGATGGGAATATTGGGATAAAACAGTAATTGATTTAGTAGAAGGCAGAACATTAGGGTTTACAGGATCATCTGGTGACCAAGGATTTGTTTTCAAATCATTAGGTAAAGGAATGACGGAAGAAGAACGTCTTAACACGTTTGACGCATTGCCACAACCAGCTTGGGGTAATAATAAACCAGCGCCAAAATTAGAAACATATTTATTCACATTAACGAGAAATATTGATCCAGAAGTAGCGAAAGGTGCATATGACTTTATGAAATTTGCGACAAGTACGGAGAAAACGGCTGAATGGTCAATGGCAACAGGCTATATTCCTGTTCGTAACAATGTAACAGAGTACGGTCCATATGCTGAATTTGTTAAAAAACAACCACAAGCATTAGTTCCGTTAGAACAAGCCAACAATAATGGAGTGGGACCATTTGTAGATCCAACGGGCGGAAAAATCAATGACGCTTTAAATGTAGCAAAAGATAAAGTAGAGATTGAAGGGGTTCCAGCAAAGAAAGCATTAGATGAAGCAGCTAAAGTTGCGCAAGAAGAGTTAGATAAAGTTTTGAAAAAGAAGAAGTAAACCTGTTTGTAGTACGAACGTGAGGTGCTTTTGAACGAAGGAAGTGCCTCTAAAATTCACTTGAAAAGGTGTGAGAACTATGATCGAAATAACAAGTACGATAACACTCTCTCCATTCGTAAAAAATAAACACTGTTTCCAAATGGATGAAACTGATATTACAAACTTTACATTAACAATTGATCAAGGGGATAGCCGAAAAATTCCGCTTTTACTAATCTTAAGAGATCCTAACGGTTATGTACGTATACAATATCAAACTCCAATTGTAAATGAAAAACTAGTCGTTTCGAAAGATTCAAAGTTTTGTTCTGCTGGTTGTATTGGAGGAGACATACAGTCAGGTAATTGGGAATTAGAAGTCGTATATATCCCTCATTGTGCAAAGAAAGTAGTGAAATTTACTGGGGAAAAAGTTGACTATACAGTAAATATAGAAGTGAATGATCAGTTGGAGCGAAAGTATAATAGAGAGCATTTTTGTAAGGGCAATGTTTTTATCGATGAAGACCGTTTTAATAAGGTAGTAAATGAAGAACATCGCTGGTACAAAGGGGATTTTCATGAACATACAGATTTAACAGATGGCGAGATAGATGATGAACTTGGAATGGGAGTATGTGAAAAACAAGAATTAGATTTTTTATATGCGACGGAGCACAATATTGTTATGCCATCATATCAAAAAGGAAACACATTAATTATACCATCTATGGAACTTACAACTCCTTATGGTCATTACAACATATTTGGTATAAGAGAATTCATTGATTTTACAGAGTATATAGATGAATCATTTAGCGCTGAAAAAATGAATGCACTATTTTCACTCATGAAAGAAAAAGGCTATTTATTGAGTGTGAATCATCCATTTATGAAGCCTTGGGCGAACCAAGTTAATATTAATTTAGAAAATGTTCATACGATGGAAATTATGTGTGATCCAACTTATAAAAAAAGTAAATCATCTACTTTAGAAGCTTTACGTTGTTTCGATCAAATGTGGTCAAATGGTCTTAAAATCTGGGGAATAGGAGGAAGTGACTCTCATTTACATCCGTCTAAAACATTCCCAGGATCAAAAGACCCATCCATTTACGGTGATCCAGGAACATATGTATTATGTAACGGTTTATCAATTAAAAACTTGAAATTTGCGATCAAAAACGGAAGAATTTATTTCTCTCGATTTAGAAAACTAGCGATAGATATTCAAAACGAAGGTGAAACGATTGCTGTCGGCGATGAGGCTAAAGGAAATATTGTCTATAACGTTCAAACAGATAAACCGTGTGAGTGGAGACTACTTATAAATGGAAGAACGATTGAAAAAGAATACGGCAGCGATGCAACTTTTGCATTCTCTTTAAATGAAGGGGCGTACGCTAGAGTTGAGGGATGGGAAGAGGACGAATTAGTGGCGTTTATTAATCCTATTCATAATAAAGTTCAGATTAAAAATATAAAAACATGGAATGAAGTTATAGGGGGAATAAAGGGTGAATAAAGCGATTATTTTTGATAAAGATGGAACATTAATACAGTTAGATTCAGTTTGGTACAAAATTGTGCATCGTGTGTTAGATGATATATTTCAAACGTATCCAAATGAAAAAAGTAAACGAGATGACTACTTAACGATTATTGGTATGAATGATAACGATTTTGAGAGTACGAGTTTACTAGCTTGTCGCACAAATTACTTTATTGCGGCTGCATGGTATTCGTTGCTAGAAAATCAACATGTGAATAAAGAGGGTTTTATTCAAAATGTATGTCTTCTATTCAAAAAGTACTCTACTGCAGATGATCTTGTATTTACAGAAGTGGAAGGTGCAAAGGAAACGTTACGATATTTAAAAGACAATGAATATATTATTGGGGTTGTTACGGCAGACGATGTTGATGCAGCTATTCATTCTCTGAAAATGACTGAGTTATATGATTATGTAGATTTTTTAGGTGCAGATGATGGTGTGAATAGAACAAAACCTGAAAGTGACTTTTATCATATGTTTAAAGAAAAATTTTCACTAACTGAAGAAGATGTGCTTATGGTAGGTGATACATTAACAGACGTTACATTTGCAAGAAATAGTAACATTAAAGTAGTGGGCGTCTTATCGGGTGCGAGCAGGAAGGAAGATTTAGAAGGAAAAGCGGATTATATTTTAAACAGTATGAAGGATATTTCGAAGATTTTATAATTCATGTCATCATAATTTTTAACAATATCTATAAATATAGCTCGAATTCTAGGAGGATATTATGGCTCAACTATCATTCAAAAACATTTACAAAAAATATGATCATGATGTGACAATCGTAAAAGATTTTAACCTAGAAGTAAATGATGGAGAATTTATCGTTTTGGTTGGCCCTTCAGGGTGTGGGAAATCTACAACATTACGTATGATTGCAGGACTTGAGGAGATTTCAGAGGGCGACTTTTATATTGATGGAAAGCGTGTAAATGATGTTACACCGAAAGATAGAGATATTGCAATGGTATTTCAAAACTATGCGCTTTATCCGCATATGAGTGTGTATGAAAACATGGCGTTTGGATTAAAACTACGAAAATATAGTAAAGAAGAAATTGACCAGCGTGTGCAACATGCAGCAAAAATTCTTGGACTTGAGCAGTATTTAAGCCGAAAGCCAAAAGCACTTTCAGGTGGGCAACGTCAGCGTGTTGCCTTAGGCCGAGCGATTGTTCGAAATGCAAAAGTATTTTTAATGGACGAGCCTTTATCAAACTTAGATGCGAAGTTGCGTGTTCAAATGCGTGCTGAGATTACAAAATTACACAAGCAGCTGCAAACGACATCTGTATATGTCACGCATGATCAAATTGAAGCTATGACGATGGCGACGCGCTTAGTTGTACTAAAAGATGGGATTATACAGCAAGTCGGTACACCGAAAGAAGTGTATGATAATCCAGAGAATGTATTTGTCGGCGGATTCATCGGCTCTCCTGGAATGAATTTTTTCAAAGGAGTATTAACAGATAATGCAGTTATGATTGATAAGTGGAAAATTGAAGTGCCAGAAGAGAAGATGAAAGGCTTGCGAAATAAGGGCTATACGAATAAAGAAATCATAATAGGAATACGTCCAGAAGACTTTTATTATGGAAAAGAAATCGAGGATTTACCATATAACACAAAAGTAATGGTATGTATTGATGTAGCAGAATTAATGGGGGCAGAAACATATCTATATTCTAACATTAATGGCCAATCCTTTGTTGCACGTGTGGACACATCTTTAGATGTGCAAAGTCAATCTAATATAGATCTAGGTTTAAACATGGACAAAGTGCATTACTTTGATTCAGAAACTGAGAAACGAATTGTTTTTTAGATAATAATTAATATGATTATACCTTTAGAATTTCTTCAACTACTACAAATAAATGAATAGCAAAAAGCCGATTATCCTTTAGATTACAGGGAATCGGCTTTTTTATATAAAAGATTGCTTAGCGTATATTATCAAGACCTAAATCCAAAAAACACTTAAAATATCACGCTCCTAACATATTGTATATGACTAATATGTTAGGAGCGTTTATTTTGGTAATGAGTTTTGAAACTGAATTTGAATAGTATTTTTCTCAATCTGGATAAAAATAAGGAAAGTACCATAAACGGTCGTTTTGGGTACTTTCCTTAATTCTTTGTAGGTTTAAATTAAAGCTCGATCAAAAACATGTATTAGAAACATATAATTTTTCTTATTTAATTAACAGCGGATAGGTGTCTGCAAATAAATTATATCAATCAGAAGTTGTCTACAAAGAAATATGTGATTCTAAAATTGTTGCGGAACTAGCCGTTGCATACCGAAAGACGAATATAAACCCAGAGTTACAAGAGTTTTTGAAAATAGCGAAAGGCAAGGCGATGAACACATTTACAAAATGACGAGAAAATGACAAAACTGTAAGAATGCACGAATGTATGTAAGAAAGTTCGATGTTTTCCTTTTTCTTTTTTTATTATAGTGAAAAAGAAGAAAGAAGAAGGAGATGTCATACTCATGGTGATGCCTATTTTTATGAAAGTAAAAAAAGCGTGGGAGGGGAAGGAAGATGACGTTTTCTCAGCTCGCGTTTAAAAACGTTAGTCGAAATATACGTACGTATGCCGCTTATTTTTTAAGTGAAAACGTCATGTTAGAGGAAGAAACAGTACATTCACATAGTTAAGAAGTAGTTAAGTCCCATTTAAACCTTTTTTCCCATAATAAAATTATAAGCGTACAAGAAGGTTGGTATTTTTAGATGAGTACAATAATCAAAACTATTCGTGTAATGAAGGTATATGGCAATGAGTTAAACACCTTACTATAAAGGAGGGATTTGAAAATGTCTTTTTCTCAATTCAATATTGATATTTTTCGAGCAATTAATGATTTAGGTAAACAATATTCATTCCTAAACTCAGCCATGGTATTTTTGGCAGAATATATGGTATATATTTTTGGTTTAATTATTATAGCTTATTGGTTTACCGGGTCCAGAAAAAGTAGGATGATGGTTATTCAAGCGATGGTTGCTTTTGTGATTGCTGAGGTGATTGGAAAAATAGCAGGGAAATTTCATTTGAATTATCAACCGTTTGCAGTATTGCCTGATGTTAATAAACTTGTCGACCATGCTGTAGATAATTCATTTCCTAGTGACCATACGATTCTCTTTTTTTCGATTTGTTTTTCGTTTTTGCTTGTTCGTAAAAAGACTGGATGGTTATGGATTATACTTGCATTTTGTGTAGCAATCTCTCGTATTTGGGTAGGGGTTCATTATCCTTTTGATGTTGTAATAGGGGCTTTAATAGGATGTGTTTCAGCGTTATTTTCGTATTGGTTAGTACCGGAATTTTCTTTTATCAAGCAATTGCTTACTCTATATGAAAGAGTAGAGAAACATGTTTTACCATCCAAAAACAAATCAAAGGGATTTTGAGTATACAAGTATAAAAGTTAGCGTGAAAGATACAGATGCTGACGACCTATATATGGAATGTATTCATGTTGCAGCTATTGCTGAACAAATTAAAGAGCAACAACGAATGAAGAAGGATTCTTAATTTTGTGTGTTTGTGGATGTGATAAGCGCCCAGATTTTAGGCAGTGTTGCGGTTCTCTTTCGTTGCAAAGTAAAGGTCAAGTAACTCCAAAATATACAATACAAGTTGATTTTGGAGTTATTTTTTGTTTGCTTCACTTTTTTTCGGCACTCTACAGCTAGATGGTATTACTGACACGTACAAGTTATCAACAATCTTTATGTTGAAAGAATCTTAGCGTACGAAAATCGCTTTTTGTTGGCAGTGCCCTGTCACAATCAAGCTGAGAAAAACAAATAATCCAAAACGAGAAAATTCTTAAGTTGATGGATGTGTGATGCTACTCCTATGTTAAGGTTCGAGTCATTTGAAACAGCACCCTCTATATTGAGTGGTGTTAAAGCGACGTATATGATAAAAAAGATGTATCGCTTGTAAAAAAAATGCATCACCTTGAATGAGCTAATACGACAAGAATCCGTTTCGGGCCTAATTAGGGAATGCAGTACAGATCAGTATATAGTATACAAGCATTCCCTTTCTATAAATACGGTATGTTTTTAATATAATTAAAAGAAAATTTTTGTGTTCTTTAATATGATGTCACATAATACCAGTTTTTTTCTATTTTTGTGATTTCTTTATATTCATTATTAAAGTCGTATTTGTTTGGTCTAGTATCATTTGGTGTATAAATAAATCCTGAAAAATTATCTAATATACCACGATAAGTAAAAAAGAAAACAGAAATACCATTTTTATTTTGTTGAATAATTACATCCCCACCGTTTTTGGAAGTGGATGCAAACTGTTTAGGTAAATGAATTTGTCTACTATCATAATGAACATTAGGAGTTAACTCTTTATGTTCTATAAGTGCTATAACTTTTTCACGGTCTTCTTTATAGATAATAAAATCTAAATTTATATAAATCTCATTAAATGGTATACATATCCAAGTAATTATTATGATTAATTGAATAATTAACGGTTTCCAGTTTTTGTATTTGATAAGATGTATGATTGTGAAAATAAATATTAAGAAAAACAATCCATGAACTATTATTGAAAGAAATGGCATAACAAATGGGGTAAGGAATTCAACTAAATACCATTTGAAAAAATGATAAAGTATGAGAGCGAGACCGCTTATTAATGTAATTTTGGTTAAATTCTTATTCAAATTTTGAATCTCCTTTCTATACTAAAAACATATGATTTTAGTATGAATATAAAATATGTTTTTCATAAATTTCCCTTAGTTTCATTTTATTAACTTTGTTTGATTAATATTTTGAATATATCATAGATTTGAAATTAAATAAACGGACATTAAATTTTTACATTTTATATAGAATAAAAGTGAGGGAAGTTTTCAAAATAGACTAGTTTTTTATTTGAAATGTAATTTGATTAGTTTCATGAAATAGATCCAGTTCCGGTAAAATCAATTGCAACAAGTGAACATTACGAAACTAAGAGGAGCATATCAAAGTCGGTGACACTGACTTATGGGACAGTTCACTTCTGATTGTGGAAACGGGGCAGTACAGAAGTGGAAAAATTCTGTGTTTCTTTTTAATTAATATATTTATTGGGAAAAACTTCGAAATTTCAGGCACAAATGCTCCTTCTATCCTATAATAGAAGCTATTCTGGACGTAAGAAATTTGTAAGGAATGAGTAAGAAAAAAGAGATTTTCATAGTATAAAATATTTATTATACCTACGTATAACACCTACTACTAATAATGTGTTATAATACGAATTAGCAACATAAAGGAAAGGAATTAGAAAAAATGACCTTACAAAATACTAAAAATTTAAAAAAACAAGTTGCTCCTTTTGAAAAATCAACGGCAAAAAAAAGTGTTTGGCAAATCATCAATACGGTAGTGCCATTTATTATCTTATGGTACCTTGCTTATAAAAGTTTGTCCGTTTCTTATTGGTTAGCATTAGTTCCAGCTGTGTTAGCCGCGGGATTTATGACACGGGTTTTCATTATTTTTCATGATTGTACCCATCATTCTTTCTTTAAAAGCCGTCGTGTAAATAGAATAGTAGGGACATGTATGGGTGTTTTAACTTTATTCCCGTTTGATCAATGGGGGCATGAGCATTCCGTTCATCACGCTACAAGTGGTAATTTGGATAAGCGAGGTACAGGAGATATTTGGACACTTACAGTGAATGAATATTTGGCAGCGCCATTTAGACTCCGTTTAGCATATCGTTTATATCGCAATCCATTGGTTATGTTTGGGTTAGGTCCGATTTATGTTTTCCTACTTAAAAATAGATTTAACAGAAAAGGTGCTAGAAAGAAGGAACGCATGAATACCTATTTGACGAATGTTTTAATCGTTGCTTTAGTAGGGTTACTTTGCTGGACACTCGGATGGCAATCGTTTCTTTTAGTACATGGTTCCATATTCTTAATAGCAGGTTCAATAGGTATTTGGCTGTTTTACGTACAGCACACATTCGAGGATTCTTATTTTGAAGAAGATAAAGAGTGGGAATATGTGAAAGCGGCAGTGGAAGGAAGTTCTTTTTATAAACTACCTAAAATCTTGCAATTTTTAACTGGTAATATTGGATTTCATCATGTTCACCATTTAAGTCCAAGAGTACCTAATTATAAATTAGAAGAGGCACACAATAATACGCTTCCTTTAAAGAATGTACCAACGATTACTCTTGCTACAAGTTTGCGGTCACTCCGTTTCCGTCTTTGGGATGAGCAAAACAACAATTTTGTTAGCTTTAAAGAAGTTAAAAATTTAGTGAAAAATAATGTTTCTATTCCAGTGAAATCAGAACTATAACTTCATCAAATATGACTGACTCCCCTTAATCATTTTCGATTTAAGGGGAGTTTTTGTTTAACTAGTAGATGCACGATATGGAGAAAACTTAAATGATTTAAATTGTAATGGAGGTGGATTAAGAAATAGTAATTAATATTAGAGGACGATAAAAATATTATGTTAACAATTTGGGGAGATTGATATTACTTTTTTCAATAGATATTATGCTTAGTCTCTGAGTATATTTCATCTGGTGTGTATCATGTCTTACAAGAAACGTATGATTTAAAACTTGATAAAATTTGCAGCAAATACATATGAAAATGATGTTCCCTTAATAATAAAAGGGTATTACGCTATAAAATAAATGATAATAAGAACAGGCTAATTATTTTAGGATAATAAAATACAAAACAGACAAACTCAATTACCCTTGAATTTGTCCGTTCAGTTACTGGTGAAAAAGGAGGAGTATGTAAATGAAATGTGTATATAGTCTAAAACTGTTTAAAGATATGTGAATGTATTTAAAGTGGGTTTCTTTACACTAATTTATTACTTTTTAGTTTGCCTAGATAGTTCAACAGATTTTTGCGTACAACGCTGCATAGCTGAAATGATGGCTGTTCGTAAGCCTTTTTCCTCTAATGTTGCTACAGCTTCTATAGTTGTTCCGCCAGGAGAACAAACCATATCTTTCAATTCACCTGGATGTATGCCTGTTTCTAGTACCATTTTTGCAGAGCCTAACACAGCTTGAGCAGCGAATTTATATGCTTGATTTCTAGGCATACCATCTAATACAGCTGCATCTGCCATCGCTTCTATAATCATATATACGTATGCTGGCGACGAACCACTTACAGATGTTACAACGTCCATTAATTTTTCGCTTACGATCTCTGTTTGACCAAAGCTATTGAAAATGTTTAGCACATCTTCTAAATCTTTTTCTGTCACCATTTCATTAGGGCATAACGCAGACATTCCTTCTCCAACAAGAGCAGGGGTGTTAGGCATTACTCTTACAACCTTTAATTTTTTAGCAAAAGCCTCTTCAGTACTTTTAATGCTTTTCCCGGCAGCGATCGTTACGACGATAACATCGTTTTTGATTATTTCTTTTATTTCGTTAATGATTGATGCGTATAGGTCTGGTTTAATTGATAAAATTAAAATATCAGCATTTTTAGCTACTTCATTGTTGTCAGTAGTTGTAGTTAGCCCATATTTTTCACTAGCATTTTTTAAATTCGTAGTGTTTAAATCCGAACAAAGAATATTATTTGCAGACACTATCTTTTTGTTTAGCATCCCACCAATCATAGCCATTCCCATATTTCCGCAACCGATGAATCCAATTTGTTTATCCATAATAACTCAATCTTGCTCCTTTTATAATAAATTATATCATTTTGAAATTGTTATCTTAAAATAACAATAACATCTCCATGCAATATAAAGAAACATTCTAAGAGAATATATTCCTTTTTGCAACACCAAAAGTTGAAAATCAATTATATTCGACAATATGTAAATATATACACTTTAATTTTAGGTTTTATGTTGATGAATATGAGTTAAACTTATATCGATTTGTATTTTCATTCAGTAGGGTAATAATTTCATACAAGTAACTTGCCGCTCTATTTATTTTTAAAAATACTTCTTGACACCAAATCAAATTATATCGCATAATATAAAAAATTAAACCGAAAATCGTTGAAGGGAAATAGTACATATGTCTTCTTGCGAAAGAGAGTGGAATTCACCGGCTGAAAGATTCCTCGTATAGAATATATCGAACCTATCCCTGAGTCTTAAATGAAAGTTTAGGCGTTCGCCTGCGTTATAGGCGCCAAGTGGATATCTATGTATATCAATTAAGGTGGTACCGCGGAACAATGACCGTTTCGTCCTTTTTATTTTATTAAGGGCGAAGTGGTCATTTTTATTTTGCTCTTTAATAGGCTAGGTGCAGCACTGATAAGAATAGAAGCCGCTGTAAGCTGTATGAATAGAAGTGAAATTTATAAAAAACTTTGATTTTAGACTTGGGGGATACAAAAGTGAAAAAACAACGAATTGTTGTAAAGATTGGGAGTAGTTCCTTGGCAGATAGTCACGGAGGCATTTCTAAAGAACAACTTTCAGATCACGTTGCCGCATTGGCTCGATTGAAAGAGGAAGGGCATGAAGTTTTACTAATTACATCCGGGGCAGTCGCTGCAGGTTTTTCTGCTCTAGGGTATCCTAGCAGACCTGTGACAATTAAAGGGAAACAGGCTGCTGCGGCTGTCGGGCAAAGTTTATTAATGCAGGCATACACGGAGGAATTCCGTAAATATGGTATCGTTACTGCACAACTTTTACTAACGAGAAGTGATTTTTCTAGAAAAGAACAATACAGTAACGCTTACGCTACTTTAGGAGAGCTACTAAACCGTTCTGCTCTTCCTATAATCAATGAAAATGATTCCATTTCTTTAGAAGAGCTAACGTTCGGTGACAATGATATGCTGTCAGCTTTAGTAAGCGGACTTGTTTCGGCAGATATGCTCATGATTTTTACAGATGTGAACGGTTTATATGACCAAAATCCTCAGAAAAATGCGGATGCGAAAAAATATCATTTCCTTCCTGAGGTAACGGAAGAAATTGCTTCTCTTGCAGGAGATGCTGGTTCAAAACTTGGGACTGGCGGTATGAAATCAAAAATCGATGCTGCAAAGACGGCACTATCTCTTGGAGTGAGTGTATTTATCGGAACGGGATGTGGACAGGAGAAGTTTTTAGATGTTATGAAGGGCAAAGGTGATGGAACATATATCGGGAATGCTCCTCAAAAAGTGATTAAGATGAACAAGCAATGGATCGCCTTGCATTCGCTTGTTAGCGGACAAATTGAAGTAGATGCGGGGGCAGCTTCTGCCATCATTCAGCATGGTAAGAGTCTTCTTCCTGCTGGTGTTACAAATGTGTCAGGGTTTTTCCAAGTGGGTGAAGTCGTGGAAGTAATCACGCAACAAGGGCGCGTAATAGGAAAAGGACAATGCACATATAGCGCAGAGGAACTAAGGAATTTAAAAGGTATGCAAAGCCAAGATATTCAAGCAAAAGGCGAAAGGCATAATTATGAAGTCATCCATAGAGATCACTGGGTTTCATTTTAAGAAAAGAGAGCACTCAAATTTTAATGGGCAGGAAAGATTTAGATACTGGTGTTAAATAGTTCTCAAATAAAAACTGATTAACCTTAAAAAGGAGGAAATAAAAATGAATGAAGTGTTGGCAAAGGGGAAAAAGGCGAAAGAGGTTGCTAGAGAACTTGTGCTTAAATCTACAGATCAAAAAAATGAAGCACTTGCCGTAATTGCTGATCAGCTGATATTAGAAACAGCTTATATTTTAGAGGAAAACAAACGGGATATTGAAGAAGGGAAGACAAAAGGATTTTCTGAGTCACTCCTTGATCGTCTTATGCTGAATGAACAGCGTATCATTGATATGACTGAAGGTATTAAGCAACTAATTGATTTACGTGATCCTGTTGGAGAGCGTGTTAGTGCATGGGAACGACCAAATGGATTATCTATTCAGGAGATGCGCGTACCACTTGGTGTTGTCGGAATGATTTACGAGGCAAGGCCGAATGTGACAGTGGATGCTGCTACAATTTGCTTAAAAACGGGAAACGCAGTAATACTACGTGGTAGTTCTTCTGCTATTCATTCTAACAAAGCCATCGTTAGCGTTATTCACAGGGCGCTCAAACAAACAAGCTTGCCTTCAGAAAGTGTGCAGCTCATAGAAGATACAACGCGCGATAGTGCAAAGCAGTTGTTTACATTGAATGAGTACTTGGATGTTCTTATCCCAAGAGGTGGCAAACAATTAATTGATACTGTAGTGAGAGAAGCATCTGTTCCAGTACTTGAAACAGGTGCGGGAAATTGTCATATTTTTATTGATGAAACAGCGGATAAACAAATGGCATTTAATATTATTATAAACGCAAAAACGCAGCGTCCATCTGTATGTAATGCAATTGAAACGATTATACTTCATGAGAATTGGGCGCAGCAATTTGGTAGCGAGCTGTTTTCTTCCTTGAAGGAAAGAGGCGTGGAGCTACGTGGTGATAATAAAGCATTGGCAATTGATTCTTCTATTGCATTAGCTTCAGAAGAAGACTGGGAAACAGAGTTTTTATCTCTCACACTGGCAGTTAAAGTGGTTTCCACTACGGAAGAAGCGATTCATCATATAAATACGTATGGATCCATGCATTCCGAAGCGATTATTACAGAGAACGAGGAAAACGTCAGCAAATTTTTCACATCTGTTGATGCCGCAGCACTTTATCATAATGCATCGACTCGTTTTACGGATGGATCTGAATTCGGATTCGGCGCAGAAATTGGCATCAGTACACAAAAGCTACACGTAAGGGGACCAATGGGGTTACCTGCATTAACTTCCACAAAATATGTGATTCGTGGGAATGGACAGATTCGGGGATAAGAATTATAAAAGAACAAGTAATAAGATGAAGACACCCAATTCAGTTTAAGTGTCTTCATCTTATTACAATTATTCATTTACCATACAAAAAGCCCCACAAGCATAGCGCTTAATAAGGAAACAGCCATTCCGCTAACAAGAAGCTTCCAAACATTTTTACCGATTATTGATGATTTTTCCCCGCCAAATAATGAATTGTAAGTTCCATAAATCATACCTACTGTACTAAAGTTTGCAAAAGAAGCTAGAAATGTAGTTGCAACCGCAATTGTATGTGGTTGTAAAGACTTTAAGTTTGATTTTAAATCCATCATTGCAACAAATTCATTCGTTGTTATTTTTATCCCCATTAATTCAGCTACATACATAGCATCTTTTCCTGATAAACCGAGTAAAAAAGCAAAGGGGCTAAAGATAATAGAGAAGATTTTTTGAATTGTTAAGCCTGTTACAAAAAAGCTTAAAATACCATTTAAACATGCTGTTAATGCTACATAGCCAATTACCATCGCTAAAATAACAATAACCATATTCATCCCAACTAACATACTGTTTGAAATAGTAGAAAAGAAATCTTTTTTTTCATTTTTTGAAGGTGAATAAATAACATCATCTTCTTTAGTAACTTCTACAGGATTTAAAACATTAGCCAAGATTAATGCGTTAATACAGTTTAAAGGAATAGCGCTGAAAATATATGTTGCTGGAACCATTGATAGATAAGCACCAAGAATGGATCCGCTGACGCTACTCATACTCATAATTCCAAAAGTCAACAAACGATTTTCTTTTAACACAGATAATTGATCACGAACAACTGCAAGTGCTTCCGTATTTCCTAAAAACATCATTTGAATGGAAAAGAAGCTTTCTAACTTTGGTAAACGAGAAATCTTTGAAATGATTGCACCAACTTTATCGATAATCCAAGTTAAGATTCCAAAATACGAAAGAATATCAAAGAAAGTGATAACAAAAATGATAGGAAGTAAGGCGCTAAAGAAGAAATCAACTGTTTGATTTTCCATAGCTGAAGGAAATACAAATCGAATTCCTTCATTCGCACATGATAGTAGCCAACTGAAAAATGACGCAATTTTATTAATGATAATACTGCCCAATTTCGTGCCTAACATAAACCACGTAATAAAAAGCTCCAATATTATTAGAATAACAATTGGTCTCCATTTTATTTTTCTTTTATTAGGCGAACATAGGAAAACGATTAATATTACAACGAAAATCCCTAACATATTTAATATGAAATGCATGTCAACAACTCCTTGAGGCTTATTATTTGTATATAAAAAAGCCCCTATTCTTCCAAATTTGGATTATGATCAGAAGTTATGAAGAATTTAAGTTATGTTTGGGGTTAATCTATTTCAATTTATGTACTAAAAATTAATGTTTTTTCGCTTTATAAAGGATATGTATTAATAATGTAAAGCAACAAAATAAATCTATTGGTAGAACGAAGGACAATTAATAGCTGCATCCATTTTTAAATTGTTTAGGTGAAATACCAGTATATTTTTTAAAGATCTTTGTAAAATGACTTTGGCACGCTGAATATATTCATTTAGAGAAATTCTAACTTCCTTTTTGAAAAGGGAAGATAGATAACTTGGATTTAATGTGACTATTTCTGCTAGATGGGATAGTGATGCTTCTGAAATGATGAACTATATGCCATTACGAGCATTAGTGAACTTTAGCGCAGGTGCTTTTACAGAAGAAATGTTGAATGAAATAATTGGGCTATTGAACGATGCACAAATGAATTAATAAGCGGTGAATGCAAGGAAGTTAGGCGGGAGATAATGGTCCGTAAATGTCTAATTAAAGTTTTACTTTATCCATTGAACATTCTTTGTTGAATTTTAATTAAGCTTAATAAATCATTGCAGGACGTTTCTCCAGCATGCAAAAAGGCAAATGAGAGTTAGAATCTCATTTGCTTTTTTTGTACTTATTCTGCTAAATGTAGAATCATATGCTTGTCTATCATCTTTAATCATTGCTTATAAATATGAACGATGAGATGGCCATGAACCTTGGAGTTTACGAAGTTGTATAATTTGACCTGTATGATAAGCATTGTGCAATAGGATATTCAGATATTGTTGCCAAACTGGTAGAGAAGGACTTGGTTGATCCAGTTCTGTTTCTTGAAGGGATGTTAATGAAGATTGTAAGGCATCATGTACTTGAAGCGTTCGCTTCACTGTTTGTTGCCACGCTTCATCATCATTAGGTCCACCTTGGACAAACGTGTCATCCTGATGTAAGCGGGAAAGTAAGCGCTCTTTAAAGGTTAGTAAATGGTTTGCATTTTCCCAAATCGTATTACTGGCCTTTCCTTCTGGGTGCCAACATGCTTGTGCAGCGGTAAGATTCTTTAACGCTTCTGATATCGGTGGGTACCATTCTTCTTCGTAAAAAACTTGCTTGACCCCATTTTGTAATATTTATTTTTTACCCATTCGTATAGCCTCCTTAACTATGAGATAGACCAACAATAAGTGTTAGAGAAATTAGGTAGAAACGTACCTACTTATCATCTGATTGATGTTTGGAAGTTTCTAAAAGAACAATACGGCGCCGTTGTAGTAATTGCAGAAATAAACTTATGCTTTCAAAATCATTTTTATAAACGTAATAAATTCTCCTTTCTCTTTAATAAACCTGCCTCATAGTTGAACAAGAAAATTAACTGTAGCTTAAATTTAAAAACTTGTAGCAATATAAAGTTTCAGAAAGTTTTAAAATTCTAAAAAATTAGAAGGTATAATTCGATAAATATAGAATTTAATAATTAGCAAATAAGGAGGGGATTAAATGGAAGTCTTTCACGTAACGAGTAGAAAGAGGGAAACGTACAACGTTCAAATGAAGTATTCGATACTTTTCGAATGTGCACTTGGCATTGCGGCAGTTACTCATAAAAGGTTAATCGACACGCTTGAAAAATCTCAAAGTGAATGGGAAAAAATTAGACAATCATTATCGGTAGAGATGAGAGAGCATTTACAGTTCGTAGAAGAAAATAATACATGGAAAGCATTACTTCAGTTATTGTATGAGGGAGATTTTCAGGATCTATCACAGTTTATTGCAAATATCGATTCACTTTCAGAAGAAGATTTAAAGTATATATGTTTACCGTTTTTAGGAGAAGCGTATCAAGCGAAAAGACGTTTAGCTGCAAGCGGAGAAGTATCTGTAATACATGAACTAAAGGAACTGACACATGATCATCAGTTTTTCTCTACGTATATAGAGTTTGTATGTCATGCCGATGTGCGCGAACTAAAAACGCATTTAATCGCCGTTATGACAGGTTGGTATGACAGTGTTGTAAAAAAAGAGGCAGAAGAAATTGTTTCTATACTACAGCGAGATTATGAAGCGAAAAATGAAATGAATAAAAAGATGAAACCGGAAGAGTTTGTCGAGTGGGCTACAGGTGGAGTTACATATATGCCAGAGCCAAGTGTTCATCACGTACTTCTTATCCCGCAAATTACATACAGACCGTGGAACATAGAAGCTGATATTGAAGATACGAAAGTGTTTCATTATCCAGTCGCAAATGAAAGTATACATCCAGAAGATCCGTATGAGCCGAGTTATTTTTTAGTTCATAAACATAAGGCGCTCGGGGACGAGGCAAGGCTTCGTATTGTAAAACTACTATTTGAACAAGAGCGTACGCTGCAAGAAATAACGGAAAGATTACAACTAGGAAAATCGACAGTACATCATCATTTGAAACTTTTACGTTCAGCAAAGTTAGTTGATATTCAAGACGGAAAATATGTGTTGAGAAAGAAAGCAGTGCAGTCTTTAGCGAAAGAATTAGATGCATTTTTGAATAGATAATATACAACGAGAATGTACATAAAGGGAGGAATTTAATAGAAAAGTTGGTGAGCTATAGTGAAGAGTGTATTGAAAAACCGTTCATTCTTTTTTATGTGGATAGGTAGTGCGATTTCGGAATTAGGCGGGGCTTTCGGGACGTTATGTAATTCAATTCTCGTTTATGAATTAACAGGATCAAAAACAGCATTAAGTAGCATGTGGTTACTATATTTTATCCCGTCGCTCATACTACAACTTATAAGCGGTCCATATATTGATAAATGGAGCCGAAAGTGGATTATGATTTTTTCACAATGGATACGAGCGTCCGTATTTTTACTACCTTTGGCGATGCTAGTTACAGGTAATATAGAAGTTTGGCACATTTATGTTGTTCAAATTATAGTTGGACTTATTACACCGCTTTATACACCTGCAAGTCAAGCAATTACACCGAGCATTGTAAGTAAAGAGCACCTTCAAAATGCAAATGGGTATATTGATGGGATGACTCGTCTTATGATGTTTCTTGCGCCAGTATTAGGTGGCATCGTTATTCATTTTATTGGAATGAAGCTAACACTGTTCTTTGTGTGTATTTGTCTATTCATTAGTGGAGGGTTGTTGCTTTTCATTAGAGAAAAGAGGATAAAGCAAGAGCTTAGAAAAACGTGGCTAGAGCAGTTTCTTCATGGATTTACATATTTTTTCACAAGACCAGTTATCGTTTGGCTTGGTATCTTTCTAACATTCGTTCAATTTGGAGTAGGAGTAACGATGGTTACGAATCTTCCTTACATTAAAGATGAACTATCGGCAGGGTATGCTGAATACGGTTATTTTATGGCCGGTTTCCCACTTGGCTATGTAGTTGGATCAATATTAGTCGGAAAAGTAACATATAAAAGCCGGCGAATACTTATGCTTGGAGGATTGTTTATAGGTGGCCTTACATACATTTCTCTAGGGTTCAATCACAGTATTATAATTGCGGTAATTATTGAAGTAATTGCAGGTATTTGTATTTCATTTTTCAATGTTCATAATACGACGATATGCCAACAAACAGTACCAAACAATATGATAGGGCAAGTATTTTCAGTGCGATTATTTTTCATACGATCCGCTATGCCGTTAGGTGTGTTATTAGGAGGCATACTAAGTGAAATATGGGGAGTTAGAGCACTATACTTTATCATAGGTGCGATTATATGCGTCACTTCTTTAATAGGAATATTACTTCCATATTTTAAATTTTTAGATGAGGCAGTTGAAGAGAAAACAGCATAATTCAAAAAATTTAAAACTTTATAATTGAAAATAATTATCATAATCAACTATAATAGAAGAATACTAGTATTCGTATTACAAAGAGGGAGTGGGATATATGTTTATCGAAACTAAAACATTTACAGTAAAAGAAGGTACATCAGATATAGTTGTAGAGCGTTTTACAGGAGAAGGCATTATTGAAAAATTTGAAGGGTTTATCGATTTAAGTGTTCTCGTTAAAAAAGTGAGACGCGGAGATGAAGAAGTAGTAGTTCTGATTCGCTGGGAATCAGAACAAGCATGGAAAAACTGGGAAACAAGTGAAGAGCATTTAGCTGGACATAGAGCGGGCCGTGGTAAACCAAAACCAGATCATATCATTAACGTTGAACACGGTGTTTATTATGTGAAATCATCGAAATCGGCTTATCAACAGTCGTAAAATATAATTAGAGGTAGAGGATATTTGTTTATTAATAAACAAATATCCTCTTTTTTGATTTATAGTAAAATATGGATGTTATATATATTTATTTGTTTAGTTATAAATGGAGGTAAACGAAGTGAAAAAAATATTACTAATGGCAGCTTTAGCAACGACATTATTATCAGTATGTAGTGATAATAATGTGAAAGAAGATGTATCTAAGAATGAGGAAGAAAAACGTGAAAGCAGTGCAAAAATAGTAGAGCAGAAAGAGTATATCGTTATTGATAAGAATTATAATGAAATATTTCTAAAAGATGCTAGCTCAAATAAAGAAGAGAGCGTGAAAGTAAGTTTAAGTAATTTAAACCCAATAAAATGGAAGGCGCCTAAAAGAAACGGTAGCTTAGATATAGGTGATCATATCTCTTTGGAAAAAGAAGAGGGTAAATATACACCTACATTAGTAAAAGATCTTGTAGGTGAAATAAAGTATGATGGTTCAATTAAATATAAAATTTTAGAAGCAACTAATAAGTCAGTAAAGTGGTTACCACTAAATAAAGAGAACAATGGAGGGAGTGTTCCACCAGAGATGGTAAAAGTGGTGAATGCTTCGAAAATAAAAGGTGGAGATATTGTAACGATTCAAGATAAAACAAAAAGCAGTAAAGACGCAATTGTATATGAACTGACAATTGTTGAATAAGTATGTAGAAGATTAAAGGTATTAAGAGAAGTAAAATATATTTAGGTAACGAATAAATCTATAAGAATGTGTTTGGAGGTTACAAATGTTAGAAACACAAATATCTATTAAACATGAACGACATAAAAAATTAGTGAAAACAATAGTAGCTGAAATCTTATCTATAGATAAGGTAACTGGATGTATGCTTATTGGTTCTGTCGCAAGAGGTGATGCATATCCTGATTCGGATTTAGACTTATATATTCTTTTAGAAGACGGACAAAAGAAGCGATTTTATTCTGAAACGAGAGAAGATATTTTAGTTGAATATAAGAGTGCAGATTTTAATCTAATACAAGTAAACTTTAAAAACAATCCGATGGAACTATACTCATTTTTAGAAGGGAAATTTTTATTTGATAAAAGCGGTGAGTTGAAAAAGTTAAAGGAAATAGCTAAACATGAATTTGAAAACTACCGTGTTTCTAGTGATAAAGTAAAAGGCGTTTCTCATTGGTTACATAGTTCGCTAATTAAAATTAAGACTGCTCTGAAGGCAAAAGATGAGTTAAAAGCATCATATATAGTTCAAACATCAACTTGGACATTGTTAGAGGGAATATGGGCTATTAATAACAAGCCAGTACCGCCAGCTGGATCTGTTTTGAAATATATTGAAACATTATCTAAAGTACCAACGAATTTTGCAGGTTTTATAAATAAATTGTTTTTAGGTGATACGACAGAGCGCATCTCTTCAGCAATTTTCTTGATTGAGTGGGTTTTACTTAATTTGGAGAATAAATAATATGGCTATAACACTTGTCAATTTATATAGGTAAATCGATACTCCATGTCGAATTGTTCATATGATTGCATTCATTTCGAAAAACGTTCTAAGCTATAGGAAAAAGCATAAGACTATTAAAAAATAGTCTTATACGGAACACTTGAATATCTTTCCTTACATATGTAAGTGTTATTAATATGAGTATATATACCCTCTGCTTAAAAGGAGATGAGTGAATGAAGTTGAATCATTTAAATCTATGTTTTGATGATTTATCAGAAGCTAGACATTTCTTTGAAACATTTTTTGATTTTCAATTTTTGGAGCAAAAGGGAAAGGCACTTGTAGTAATGAGTGATGAGAGTGGATTTATACTTGTGCTAAGTGATCCAAAAGCATTTAAGGGGAATAAGGAAGTTATGTATCCTGAAGCTTTTCATATTGGTTTTTTAGTGGAAACTTCAAGTGAAGTTGATCAATCATATAATCGTTTAGTAGCTGGTGGCATTGAAATAGGCAAGGAACCTTATACGATGAGAGGTAGTAGTTATGGTTTTTATTTTACAGTATTTAATGGCTTATTAATCGAAGTGTCTTGTATTGATTATAGAGATGGTAAGAAAGTTTCAAAATCCAATGACACTCATCAAGAGTAATTGTTTGAAGGTGTATATGTAGCCCCTTATCCAGTTTGGAAAGGGGCTTGATACCATTTTAATCCTCTTTTTTAATGGAACACTAAAGTGAAAAAGAAGCGTCTTTTAGTCAGAAATCCGACTTATGAGACAGTTCCTTTATTTTTGTTTTCATATTTTAGTATAACTGAAACAATTCCCATTTTTAGCAATGTAATCAATTAATTGAAATATTGCGAAAAATGGGATGTTTATGTGTTAAAATAAATATAGAAAACCATTTATTAACTATCGGCAGGTTAATAGAAAAAGGGTGTAAATAGTTAATAATGTCACAATTAAAATGCAACTAGATAGTTAGGAGGAATGATTATAATGGATACTACACAACAAAACAGTAATGCATGGGATAAGAAGGTTGAAGAAGGTTCTAGATACACTCAACCTGTAAGTAGTGAGGTTATTGAAAAAAGTAAATCAGGTGAATGGGAAATCACAGTCACCACAGAAAAATCAGTTCCTAGAGATTGGTTTCCAAAGTCATTAGAGGGATTAAAGATACTTTGTTTAGCATCAGGTGGAGGGCAACAAGCACCAGTACTGGCTGCTGCTGGAGCAGATGTAACAGTTACTGATATATCTAAGAAGCAATTGGAACAAGATGAAATGGTAGCGGAACGGGATGGATTAACTTTAAAAACAGTACAAGGAGATATGTCAGATCTTAGTGATTTTGAAGATGAATATTTTGATATTGTCGTAAATCCTGTTTCTAATTTGTTTGTAAAAGATGTTCATCTTGTATGGAATGAGATTTCAAGGGTTTTAAAGAATAAAGGTATTCTTATTTCTGGATTTACAAATCCTTTACTATGGATTTTTGATGACAACCAAGAACAAAAAGGTATTTTGGATGTTAAACATTCAATACCTTCATCAACATTGGATTATTTACCAGAGGATGAAGTTCAAGATTATATTAATTTAAATCAAACAATAGAATACGCACATACTCTAGAAGATCAAATCCAAGGTCAAGTTGAAGCTGGTTTTGTTATAACGGGTTTTTACGAGGATGATTTTGGTGGAACAAGGATATTAGATAAGCATATTAAAACTTTTATTGCTACAAAAGCTATAAAGTTAAAGGTTGATTAAAATTTTTGGCTCGTTAGTCGAAGAAGGAAACTTGAAAACAGTAAAAGTTCAATGTATGTCAAAAAGGATGGCAAGTGCCATCCTTTTCCTTGTGTAGTTTGAGTGTCAAAACAAGTTTTACTCCTCTTAACTGAACCCGTTATAATAAATAGTCCATCTTTTCACATTAATTTTTCACATCATTATATAGTTCCAGCGCCTCTTTCACATTCAATCTATTTTTTACAATGCCATGAATCGCTTGAATCATCGCAGTTGGATGTTCGGATTGCCATATGTTTCGGCCCATGTCTACTCCGATTGCGCCTTCTTGCAGCGCATTGTACGTAATGTTTAATGCGTCTTCGATTGAATCTAGTTTCGGTCCGCCCGCGATTACGACTGGAGCAGGGCATGTGCTTGTGATTTTTTCGAATCCTTCGCAGTAGTACGTTTTAATAATATCAGCTCCCATTTCAACACATACGCGGGAGGCGAGTGCTAGAAAGCGAGCTTCACGTTTTTGTAGTTCTTTCGCAACGGCGGTAATACCGAGTACTGGCAGGCCGTAATCGTGAGCTTCAGAGACTACGTTTGCGAGATTTGAAACAGTTTGTGTTTCATAGTCTGATCCAACAAAGACAGAAACGCCGACGCCAATTGCGTTTTGTTTTACTGCTTCTTTCACAGGTGTAACAATTGTTTCATTCGCTAAATCTTTGCCTACTACAGTTGCCCCGCCTGATACACGCATAACCATCGGTGTGTTGCAGTTTTCAGGAATACAGGAACTTAATACGCCTCGTGTTAAAAAGAGGGAATCAGTATATGGAAGCAAGTTTTTAACTGTTTCTAACGGTTGTTCAAGTCCGTGAATTGGCCCTAAAAAGTAGCCGTGATCTATCGCTAACATAACCGCTCTGCCGTCAGGTAAAATTGTGTTTAATCGATTTTTAAATCCCCAAGTCATTAGGAATCACTCCTTCGTTAATGTTGGATTTTCAGTTTGTACAGTATCTTTATTTGGTAAATGTGGTGACTTTATAAAAACAGCTTTAAAAGGCTTATCAGAATGGTTAATAAGATAATGGGATTCATGAGGTCGAACTTGCAAGACATCCCCTTGTTTGATCGGAACTCTCTCGTTATTCACATAGAAATCTATTTCGCCTTCTAACGCATAGAAGACCTCTTCGCACGTTGTATGATAGTGATTTTGAAACTCTTGCCCAGGCTGAATCACGACTAGGCCAAGATCGATATTTGGACCTTGTATTAAATATTTCGGCCCGTTATCACCGAAGCGATAGGAGAAATCATTTTCATTCGCTTTTAACATACATTTCACTCCTTTATGTAATGTGTTACAGAGCACCGGGTGCAATCCACATATGTGAGGTGAGCCCTTTATCGGCTAAAGCGAGCTGACTGTTATACACAGTTTTCCATGTTTCATAGAATTCCTTATATAGTTCATGATTTTCAGTGACTGGCTCAAATGTTTTTTCCCACTGTACAAACTGTCCGGCAGTCGCTGCCATAGATGAATATATGCCAGCACCAACCCCAGCAGCAATTGCAGTTCCTAAAGCTGCCGCTTCTTTTACAACTGGTACTTTCACTGGGATTCCAAGAACGTCTGAAAGAATTTGCGGCCAAAGTTTTCCTTTAGCAGCGCCGCCAGCAAAAATCACTTCAGAAGGAAATTTCCCTGTGAGAGCCTCTATTAATTTCAAGTTGCCGAATGTAACGAAGGCGGCATTTTCTTCTATTGCCCGGAACATTTCTTTTTTACCGCATTTTTCAGCATCTAAACTTAAATTTAAAAAGGATGGTGCAGCATGTCGCCAAGAAATATAATTCATTACATTTGAAAAAGTGGGGATTATGCCATGTGAGCCTACAGGAACTTCTTTCGCTTGTTCTTCTAGTAATTCATAAGCATCTACACCGAGTTTTTCAGCGAGCCGTTTTTCTTCATGGCAAAAGGCATCTCGAAACCACCTCATAACAAGGCCAGGGAAGAAAGCAATTGTTTCGTATTGCCATAGGTTAGGAATGACGTGGCAATTAACACGAATCGCCGCATTTGGATCAGTTTCTGGTTTTGTTATATTTACTTCTTGTTGCCAAAAACTGCCTCCGCATATAAATGTTTGTTCAGGCTTTACAACTCCAGTTCCAAGCGATGCCATTTGTGCATCTCCGCCACCAGCAACGACCGGTGTTCCTTCATGTAATCCTGTTAACTCAGCACTTCGTTTTGTGATATTCCCGATAACTGTACCAGCTTCATTTACTTTTGGAGAAAAGGCTAGAGTAAGACCGCATTGCTCAGCAACCGAGTTATCCCAAGCTCTATTTTGTAAATCAAATATACCGGACGTACATCCATTTGAAGAATCAATTTGCAGTACGCCGCACAATTTATATAAAATCCAATCGTTTAACATCGTGAAAGAATGAATGTTTCTGTACACGTCTGGTTCATGCTTTTTTATCCAAAGTAAGCGAGGTAAAGCACCTAATGAAAAAGTTTGACCGGATTTTTTATATAAATCCTTTTCAATTTCGGAACGAATTTGTTTTAGTTCACTAACTTCCGCTGACGCGCGGCCATCAACATTTGCACAAGCCCATATTTCCTGCCCGTTTTTATCGTATAAAACAAAGCCTTCACGCATACTCGTTGCACTAATACCTTTAATAGAAGAGGAGGACGTATTACTTTTTTGAAGAACCTCTTTCGTACATTTTTGAACGAGCTGCCAGTTTTCAGTTACATCAAAATTCATAGAACCAGGGTAACGACTATCTGATTTATGAATCCATTCTTTTTGACTAACAGCAAGTTGATTACCGTTTAAATCAAAAAGAACTGCTCGAATGCTCCCTGTACCAGCGTCGTAAGCTAATAGAGTAGACATTGAGAGTCACCTTCCTTTCTTAATAAGGAGAGGGCAGTTTCTTCATCGGTAATTAATGTATGAATGAACTTTCCTTTTAAGGCGCCGTAAATTGCAGCTATCTTTTCCGTACCGCCAGCTACACCAACGACATGTTTCATATTTTGAAGAACAGAGAGTGGTGTGCCGATAAGACGGTTATGATGGGGAAGTTCTAATTGTTTTCCATCAGTATTATAAAATTGCCCTAAAATATCTCCTGCCCCGTTTTGACTACGTATATATGTCATTTCACGTAGTGTTAATTTTTCTTCTTTCACAATTGTGGCGTCTTGAGATAAACCGCCAATGCCAACTACTGCTGTATGAGCGAGTGAAGCGACGTGAAGCATATCTTTCACGCTCGGTTCAGATAGAATAATTTGCGTCATTTCGTTTGTAGATGTTAGAAAAGGGGTAGGAATAATATGAAGATCGCCTTGCATGTAGTTTAAATAGCTTTGGTTTCTTGGAACATAGTGATTTACGCCTCCTGTAAGAGTAACGATTGAAAGATTCATAGAGCTATCAAAATGAATGTTTTCTAGCATTTTACTTATCGTCTCTCCCCAGCCAATCCCAAGTAAATCTCCTTGTTGCAATTGAGTTTCTAAATATTGTGCGGCAGCTTTTCCGAGTGAAAATGCATAATCCTCAGTTGGCGTTGGAATAACGAAAGCATCTTTTAGATGGAATTTTTTCATAAGGTCACGTTCGATGCTTAAACAGTGCAAACCAGTACCTTTTACGTGAAATGTGACGACACCTTCCGTCCGTGCTTTATCTAACAACCGAACGACTTTATTTCTTGAAATGTGAAGAAGGGAAGCAATTTTTTGCTGGGTTAATTGATCTTTATAATAGTACCAAGCTACTTTTGTTAACAAATTGTCTTCAAAGCTCAGCTGTGACATACTCTTCATCCCTTTCAACAATTGACCACTGCTTAAACATATGTGTTCGTTATTTTGTTTATTCCAGTTGAAGCGATAAATAGTCCAGTGAAAAAAGTGTTCTAGATATGAAAAAAGAAATATACAATGCTACAAAACAAGTAGAACAAAAAATCATTTTCTCAAAAAATGTTCTGCATAAAGGCAGGTGACAACATGTGGAGAACGTGCCCTTATTACAAGTTACAAAGATGAGTAAATCATTTGCAGATCAACTCGTATTAAAAGAAGTGAATTTACAATTAGAGCCTGGAGATGTATACGCTTTAGTCGGAGGGAATGGTGCTGGGAAATCAACGTTAATGAAAATATTAACGGGCTTGTATTCATACGATGCTGGCAAGATGTATGTGAAAGGGAAAGTACAACAGTTTTCAAACACAGCAGAAGCACATCAACATAGCATATATTTAATACCACAAGAGCCACTCATCTTTCCGCATATGACAATTGAAGAGAACATTTGTATCGGAATGAAAGCGAAAAAGAAAGAACTTCGAAATAAAATTAATAAGTTGCTAGAAGGCTTAGGTTGGAACATTCAACTTCATAAGCTAGGGTTATCGTTATCCATTGCCCAGCAACAATTAGTAGAAATATTGAGGGGATTAATAAGGGAAGCTGAGATTCTTATTTTAGATGAGCCAACATCGACATTAACAACTCATGAAATTAAGAGTCTTTTTGTGTTGATAAAAAGCTTAAGAGAAAAAGGAATTGGCATGATATACATTACGCATCGTTTTCCAGAAATCTTTGAAATTGCAAATAAAGTAGCAATTTTGCGTGACGGTATGATTGTAAGTCAA
Organism: Bacillus sp. 41-22; assembly: GCF_025809295.1. Classification (NCBI taxonomy): domain Bacteria; kingdom Bacillati; phylum Bacillota; class Bacilli; order Caryophanales; family Bacillaceae; genus Bacillus; species Bacillus sp. 41-22. The sequence goes on along the minus strand of NZ_CP084035.1, from coordinate 2,835,038 downwards.
GGGGATGTATCAAGCTATACATATGACATGCTAATGGAGGGGTTATTACCGAAAGATTATAAACTTGAGGAGAAGAAAGAAATCGCGCAAGAAGAAATAGAGCATTCGGAAAAAGTATTAGATGTCATGAATGCGTCTAGTTATGCTTTTCAAAATGTATCATTAACTGTACACGCTGGAGAAATTGTCGGGATTTCAGGTATTGTCGGATCAGGTAGGACTGAATTAGCTGAATCAATATTTGGATTAATGCCTTTGAAATCAGGTTCCGTTTTATTAGAGGGAACATCCATTACGAAGTATTCGGTACATAAGCGAATAAAGGAAGGTATGGTGTATGTACCGGAGGACCGGGCAGGGAATGGTATATTTTCAATTGCGTCTGTTAAGGAAAATATAACATCTGCATCTTTAAACAGTATGAGTAGCTTCTTTTTAAACAACAAAAAAGAAAGCGCTTTATCAGAGTTGTATATAAAACAGTTTCGAATTGTTGTCCCTCATATGAATGAGAAAATGACGTCTTTATCAGGTGGGAACCAACAGAAGGTCGTGCTAGCAAAATATCTTGCATGTAATCCGAAAGTGATTATTCTTGATGAACCGACCCGCGGTATTGATGCGAAAGCAAGACTAGAAGTATACGAAACGATACAAAGTTTGAAGAGAGAGGGACTTGCGATCATATTAATCTCTTCAGATGTAGAAGAAATTGTTCAATTAGCGAATCGGGTATATGTGATGAGAAACGGAGAATTCGTCTCTCATTTAGAGAAGAAGGAAATTTGTATTGATGAAGTTACACGCCTTGCGTACGGAGGAAAGAGAGGTGTAACGGAGTGAAACGTTTATTTAAAATGCATGAGACGTCTATTATTATTTTATTACTTCTTTACATAGCCTTCGTTGGAGTAATGAATCCGAGTTTTGTGCAGTTTAGCTCTTTATCTTTAATTATGAAATCAAGCGTTATTTTAGTTATTTTGGCAATTGGTCAATCTTTCGTATTGTTTACGAAAAATATAGATGTATCAGTAGGGTCTATTATGGGATTAAGCGCTGCGGTTTGCGGGATGTTGTTAACAGATGGATACAGTGCCTTTATTTCGATATTTGCGGCAATTATATTTGGTGCTCTTATTGGTATGGTAAACGGAATTGGCGTTACGAAATTTCGAGTGCCAGCTATCATTATGACATTAGGAATGCTCGGTATTATTAGAGGTGCAATGTTAATATTTACGGGCGGAAAGTGGATTGAAGATATTCCGAATGAGTATAAACAAATTGCTTCTATTATGATGTTAGGCCTTCCGATAACGGTATGGACCGTTCTTATCATATTACTACTACTATATTTCTTTTTAATGAAAGTTCAAATTGGAAGATATTTTTATGCGGTCGGTGATAATGAAGATGGTGCAAGGCTTATTGGAATACATGTAGATAAAGTGAAAATATACGCGTTTATCATATCAGGCATAAGCGCTGGGCTCGCTGGATGTATATTCGTAATGAATATTGGATTCGTTCCAAATCAAACAGGTACAGGAATAGAATTGCAAGTTATCGCCGCTGCTGTTTTAGGTGGTATTCATTTAAAAGGAGGAACAGGCTCTATATTTGGAGCGGCATTAGGTGCATTCTTCTTAGAAGTGATAAGCAGTTCACTCGTCTTTTTAAAAATACCTGCATTTTGGAATAGTGCTATTTCAGGATTTTTACTTCTACTCATCATCGTATTAGATAGTGTCTTAAAAAAATGGAAGAAACTCCGGCAATTAGAAGAAAGGAGGGTGAATCTATGAAAGGAATACGTAGCTTGTATAGATGGGAAGGGGTTCTTCTCATATTGCTTCTCGTAGAATTCATTCTCTTTAGTTTCATAAATAGTGATTTCTTAAACATTAGTAACCTCCTTTTTAGTATGAACGATTTCCTCATTATTTCAATCGCGGCTATTCCGATGACATTTGTCATTGTAACTGGTGGAATTGATGTTTCAGTAGGATCTATTATGGGGCTTACTTCGATTCTTATCGGAGTACTTTGGATGAATGGCATGCCTATACTGTTGGCTGTTATCATTGCGCTCGTAGTAAGTTGTATAGCGGGCGGATTAAATGGACTTATTATAAAAATGACAGATGTAGAACCTCTTGTTGTTACACTTGGAACGATGTTTTTATATGCGGGAATCGCCCTTGTTATTTCAGGTGGTTCGGGTGCAGCGGGCTATGAAGGAATAAGTGGTTTACCAGATTCGTATGTGCAACTGGCAAATGGTAGTTTTATCGGTATACCTAATCTATTATGGCTCCTTGTTATTTTAACGATAGTATTTACGATATTGTTTCACCGTACAACATATGGTCGCTACGCAAAATTAACTGGCGTAAATGAAAGTACGGCGAAATATTCCGGTATTCGAACGAAGAAAGTGGTGATTATTGCTTACGTACTTTCTGGGGTAGGAGGTGGATTAGGAGGAGCTTTCTTAACAGCTTATTTTGGTTCTGCTCGTGCTGATATTGGAAGTGAAACGATTTTGCCAGTTATTACGGCAGTTGTATTAGGCGGCACACTTATTACGGGCGGAAAAGGGAGTGTTATTGGGACGGTACTAGCAAGTATTTTTATAGGACTCATGCAGTACGGTTTGCAAATGACGGGCTTAACGAATGAACAATCAAATGTAGTAATAGGTATTATCCTTATTATTTCTGTTATTATGAGACATTTCAAATTACAACGATTCACCACGGGGAAAAGAAGGGATTTGCATAAGGGGGAAATGTCATGAAGAGAAAATTGGGGATTGTTATGATTATGTGTATTTGTTTAATCGGTTTAATTGCTTGTTCTAGCCAAACAGCGGATAAGAAAAAAGTAGATGATGTAAAATTTGCGTTCATTCCGAAATTAACGGGAGTTGGCTTCTTCACATCAGGCGGTGAAGGTGCAAAAGAGATGGGAGATAAGTTAGGTGTACAAGTGAAGTACGATGGACCGTCTGAGGCAAGTGTATCCGGGCAAGTAAAATATATAAACAATTTTATTAACCAAAACTATGATGCGATTATGGTTTCATCTACGTCAGTTGATGGTCTCTCGCAATCATTACAACGTGCAAAGAAAAAAGGAATGACAGTATTAACGTGGGATTCTGATGTGAATCCGAAAGACCGTTCGTTTTATATTAGCCAAGGTACACCAGACCAACTTGCAAACTTATTAATTGAAATGACTTCGAAGCAAATTGGAGATAAAGGAAAAGTAGCATTCTTTTATTCAAGCCCGACTGTAACAGATCAAAATCAATGGGTAACGAAGGCAAAAGAGATTATTAAAGAGAAATATCCGAATTGGGAAATTGTAACGACGCAATATGGTGAAAATAATGCGCAAAAATCTTTATCAGTAGGAGAGAGTATTTTAAAAACGTATCCAGATATTAACGCAGTAATATGTCCAGATGCAACAGCACTTCCAGCGATGGCGCAAGCAGCTGAAAATTTGAAAATGGATAAAAAAGTAGTCGTAACTGGTTTTTCGACACCGAACGTTATGCGTGATTATGTAAAACGAGGAACGGTACAACAATTTGGATTATGGGATGTAAAACAACAAGGTGCACTCGCAACGTATGTCGCAAATGAAATTGTTGTAAAAGGGAAAAAATTAAAAGTAGGGGATAGCTTCGAAGTAAAAGGAATCGGCAAAGTGAAAGTAGAACCAAACTCTATTCAAGGGTATGACTATGAGGCAGAAGGAAACGGTATTATCGTACTTCCTGAACGAGTTGTATTTATGAAGGATAATATTGATAAATATAATTTCTAGTTGAGAGTTAACGGAGATTTTTCATTTCTTGTCGAATCGCTGATATAATTTTAGTCACTATATTTCTTCGTCAGACATAATAAAAACGTCCGAATATATCGGACGTTTTTATTATGTCGTTTTTTTAATCTATTCATTAATTGTGAACAGCTTCTTTTTCATTTAACCCAAGTGTGCGTCCTGTTGAAGCATGAAGCTCTTGGAACAGTCTTGGATTTTCCGTAAGTGACACGCCGTAAGAAGGGACCATTTCTTTTATCTTTGGCTCCCATTCTAGTATACGTTCTGGGAAGCATTTTTCTAATACTTCAAGCATAACGTGAACCGCAGTAGAAGCACCTGGAGAAGCACCAAGTAACGCAGCGATTGATCCGTCATTTGCACTAACAACTTCTGTACCAAATTGAAGTGTTCCTTTACCACCTGCATCAGTATCTTTAATTACCTGCACACGTTGTCCAGCAACGACAGTATCCCAATCTTCACTTTTAGCGTTCGGAATAAACTCACGTAATTCTTCCATACGCTTTTCGTGTGATAACATAACTTGTTGGATTAAGTATTTTGTTAATCCCATTTCTTTTACACCGGCTGCTAACATCGTTAAGACGTTATTCGGTTTTACAGAACCAATTAAATCAAGGTTTGAGCCAGTTTTTAAGAATTTAGGTGAGAAGCCTGCAAATGGTCCAAACAGTAAAGCTTTTTTATTGTCTATATATCTCGTATCAAGGTGAGGTACAGACATTGGTGGAGCACCAACTTTAGCTTTTCCGTATACTTTTGCATGATGCTGCTCTACAATTTTTTGGTTTTTACATACCATAAATAGTCCACTTACTGGGAATCCTCCAATATGTTTTGACTCAGGAATACCAGTCTTTTGAAGTAGAGGTAGACTACCGCCACCGCCGCCGATAAAGACGAATTTTGCAGTATGATGTTCGATTTTGCCACTATTCATATCATGTACTTTTACTTCCCACAAACCATTCTTCGTGCGTTTAATATTTTCAACACTATGTTTGTAGTTTAGCTCAACATTTTTAGTTTTTAAGTAATCAAATAACATGCGCGTTAACGCACCGAAGTTAACATCTGTTCCAGAGTCAATTTTCGTTGCAGCCATAGGTTCATTAGAATTACGACCTTCCATAATGAGTGGAAGCCATTTTTTTAATGTGTCAGGTGCATCAGAAAATTCCATTCCTTGGAATAGAGCGTTTTTTGAAAGCGCTTCAAAACGTTTTTTTAGAAACTCTACATTTTTTTCCCCTTGCACCAAACTCATATGAGGTAGTGGCATAATAAAATCTTGTGGATTACGAATTAAGTTTCTTTTTACAAGATAAGCCCAAAATTGTCTTGAAAGTTGAAATTGCTCATTTACTTTTACAGCTTTACCAATATCTATAGACCCGTCAGATTTTTCGGATGTATAGTTAAGCTCACATAGCGCAGAATGTCCTGTACCAGCATTATTCCATTCGTTAGAACTTTCTTCTCCGGCATTAGCGAGTTTTTCAAATACTTTAATTTCCCATTCAGGTGCCAATTCTTTAAGTAATGATCCTAACGTTGCGCTCATAATTCCTGCGCCAATTAAGATAACGTCTGTTTTTTGCTGCATGTTGCTCATGATAATCTCTCCATCCCCTATATTGGCAAAAAAGAGTAGGTGTTTTTTATATCTAAGCCGTAAAAAGAAAACACCGCCTAGGCCCCACCTAGGTACTTACCTTTTTTGTCTCAATTATATAACCATCTCATAGTCTATTATAATAATTAATAGACTAAAATATCTAGTGTTATCTGATAATTTTAAACTATTTAACGTTTTATTTCATAGAATTCTTCTGTCATAAGGGTAAAAAGCATAGTAGTAAAGCGGAATTTGGAGAAGAATTCCAGTTTGATGTTATCTCAAAAAAACTTACTAATACTTTTATTTTTAAGTTTTTATCTTTGGAAATTTGTAAGAATCTGTTTTTATTACATCTAATTTGAAAAAATAGAGCAAATAACAAATTAATGGTAAGATTATTCTGAAAATAAAATAAGGGGGATACCAATGCTTACAAAAGAACAAATCGCAAACTTATTTCGGAATTTTTCTGAGAATGAATGTAAAGGATCAAGTGATTTATACGAGTATTTATCAATAGAAATTTCTGAAGATGAGGAAGTTCTTACGTTAGCTTCCTACGCACAACCTGGTCAACCAATCCCAAACTTATTATTAGGTGCAGTCCATTATTTATTGTTAAAAGGAAAAGAACACAGTTTAAAAAGGTATTATTATAGTTTAGTTGAAGATGCTGATACAAATTTTGAAAATGCCTTTTACCAATTTAAAGATTTTTGCCATGTATATCAAGAAGAAATTATCTCTTTATTACAAACGAAACTTGTTCAAACGAATGAAGTAAGACGAGGTGCCTATTTATATCCAAGTTTCTGTTACATATTTAATAAAGTGAACAAACCATTGGCGTTAATAGAAATTGGTACAAGTGCGGGATTACAACTATTTTGGGATCAATATCGTTATTCATATGGAACGGAAGAAATGTATGGAAATAGACAATCAAATGTTCATTTACAATCAGAAATAAAAGGGGAGAAGAAGCCCTCCTTTTTAGAACAAAGTCCACCTGTTATGGAAAGAATCGGACTAGATTTACATGTGAATAATTTAAATGATGAAGAAGATTATTTATGGTTACGCGCGCTTATTTGGCCAGAACATAAAGAAAGACTTGAACTATTCGATCAAGCAGCAACGCTTGTAAAAGAAAAATCAGTACAATTAATTGAAGGGGACGGTGTAGCACTTCTTCCAGCCATTGCAAATCAAATAAGGGAAGATGCTGTAATCTGCATTTTCCATACACACGTCGCAAATCAAATACCTGAAAATGTAAAACATAAGCTAGAAAAACAAATTAAAGAAATAGGTGCAAAACGTGATGTATTTCACCTATATAACAACATGTGGGACCGTGACCTTCATATTGATTATTATATTAACGGAAACGAATATTGTGAAACTGTTGGGGAAACGGAAGGGCATGGGAGATGGTTTAGTTGGGGGCTTGGGGATAAGCCGCTTTGTTAATGTAATCCTATATAGGATGGAGACATTTTGTTTTAAAATTAATTTTTTTGATTAATATGACAATAATTTATGATAAGTTGTATATAAGGATAAAATAAAAAGGATGATAAGCATGCAAAAGAGACCAGAGGCAAATGAATATAACCCGTATTATTCAACGTACATAGACTTAATACCAGATGGAGATATCATACATATTCTAGAGCAACAAATGAAGGAAACGAATCTTTTGTTGAAGGATATTTCTGATAGTGAGGGACATTTTAGATATGCTCCTAATAAATGGAGTATAAAAGAAGTAATCGGTCATATTGCGGATACTGAACGTATCATGGCGTATCGATTGCTTTCCATAGCAAGAGGCGAGACAGCAGAACTTCCTGGATATAACGATGATATGTATGTTCTTAGAGCAGCTTTTGATAAGCAATCTATGCAAGATCTTCTTGAGAATTTAACAGTTGTTCGCCAATCTACTATGCATTTGCTTAAAAGTTTAGATAAAGAAGCTTGGTTACAAAGGGGAATTGCGAACAATTCTGAAGTCACGGTTCTTGCATTAGCAAACATTATTGCTGGTCATGAGCTTCATCATCGTCAACTTATAAAAGAACGTTATTTGGGTTCTAATGCATATCCAGCATGTTAAAATATGAAAATAAAAAGAGAATGATTCATAGGGAATTTCTGAATTATTCTCTTTTTATTTTTCTGCGTATCAGTGGAATTATAAATGTTTTTTTACAAGGTCTATTCCTTCTCGTTGATGCTAATCGGGGGCACTATACATGCCCATCAAGTTAAGAGTGGGTATTGGGGTTTGTGTAGCAATGAAACCAAATCACGCAATAAGCATTAGCGAACATTAGAAATAGTAAAAATGCCACTTTTTCCTGTTAAAACGGGGTGATTTTAAATTTCAAATTCTTCTTTTACAACAGTCGCTAGTCCATCAATTGATTTACGTAAATCTGTTTCCCCTTGTGTAAGATATACTTTTTCTATTGTGATTTCTGACGGCTTATTTATTAGTAAATTCATCGGGAGTCCAAGTAGCGATTTCATTCCCAGGTGCAGCAACTACAAGCCAATCATCAAATTGGACCCCAGCTTGCCAGCATTCATAATAGTCATGAAAACCATTTACAAACATGATTTGCCCATTTTCAAATGTAATAATTAAATGCGGAGTTGCCTTACCTAGTTGTATGTCTGTAACTTTTTTTCTTCTCATTTCAAAAATTCTCTTATATTCTTCCTCCTCAGTATAATCGTCAAATTCATCCTCATTAGAAGGGTACTTTTCTGGTGGAGTATGAAATAAAAACCATTTCGATTCGATGTTGATATATAATTGCCCATCATAATCAACTGCAGCTTCAAAATTTGTAAAATGAATTTTTATAGTTGTTGGAGAAATACCAAATTACAATCCATCAACTTGTGCTCCTATGAAGAGATGTTTTAATACATTTTCAGCATAAAGTTTGTCTTCTTTGTTCATTATACGAATCCTCCTTTCTGTAAAATATATAGTATATTTTCATTGTAATAAATAAATTTTTATGTAAAATGAACCTTTTGTGAGAAACGGGCGAATATAGTGTGAAAGCTCATGAGAGGGGAACGTAATTTTGGATGAAGTAGAATTAAAAGAATGGCTGTATAAAATGGAGTCTGGGGACCAAGAAGCCTTTCGAGTTATTTATAAATTAGCAAGTAAAGATATTTATAGACAGTAGTATTTTTATTAGGGAATCAAAAGCAAGATGTCAAAATTGATGAATGTACAGCTTGTTAAATAGTTCAATATTTTTGATTTTTCTCTGGCTGCATAAGTATGATGTTTGTAGGAGGGGATCATATGAGTATACACAAAAAAATCATAGCGATTTCAGGAAGTATTAGGGAAGGATCATCCAACACAAACATATTAAAAACTTTAGCAGCATTTATTCCAGAAGGTATAGATTACACTATTTATAATGGGATAGAGGAACTACCTCATTTTAATCCGGATGTAGATCGAGTTGGAGCACCGGTTGTTGTTGAAGAATTTCGAAAGACATTAAGTGAAACACATGCACTTATTATTTGTACACCAGAGTATGCAAAAAGTATTCCAGGAGTTTTGAAGAATGCTTTAGAATGGCTTGTTTCATCAGCGGAACTTTATAAAAAGCCAGTGGCTATTATAACAGCTTCACCATCAATTACGGGAGGGGATAAAGCCCATGAATCTTTATTACTTACACTAGGTATGCTAGATACAATTGTCGTTCAAAATGGCTCGTTATTAATCCCATCTGTGCGAACTAAATTTAGTGATGATGCAAAAGTAACAGATGAGGATACAAAGAAAGCTCTTATCTCTTTAGTTCAAAGTGTAGTAGACGAGATAAAGAAATAGTGATTTAGTTCGTATTAAGGTGAAAATGGGACTTTTATAATAAAAAAAGATAAAGGCAATGCTACGGTTAGTTCAAATGTAGCATTGCCTTTTTATATAGTTAAATATATGTACTCAAAATCTCCCCAGGCAATCCATCAATCTCGCAAACTTTTTCAGATGTAAAACCAACGTTTAGTAAAATCTTCCGAGAGGGGGTATTGCTCGGATCGATAATTGCTTTTAGTACGCTTACATCTGTCTGCTTCGCTATTTCAATTAATTCTCTTGCGATATAACTACCATATCTTTTTCCCCAGTGCTCTGGCAAAATCATATACCCAATTTCAGCTTCTTTTACATTATCTTCATTCACTGTTACATGTCCAAGGCCGATAAATTCATTTGTTGCACTGTCATAAACTTTATAAGACCCAAACAGTTTATGTTTTTCATTGCGCCTTAACAATTTTTCATAGTCGTTTTGTGCCTCTTCTAGCGGAATAGCACGCTCTGTAATTTGTGCCATCACTCTTTCATTTGATACGAGGTGGAAATATGGACTAAAATCTGTTGCTTCAAATTTTTTGAAATGCAGTTTATGCATAGGGTCCCTCCAAACGAATTTTTATTAGTTCTTCAGAAAAGATAAACGATAGTTAAATAGTGATCTCTATTTGATTGCCTTCCGGATCACTAATTACACTTTCGTAATAGCCATCTCCAGTGAAACGTGGTCCATTTAATAAAGGAGAACCAGCTTCTTTTAACGTTTTTGTTAGTTCATTTACACGTTCGTCACTACCAACAGAGAAAGCCATGTGTGCATAGCCAGTGATATTTAGGTTAGGCTCGTTTTCTATGCCTTTCTTACGCATAATTTCAAGGCGCGCTCCAGATTCGAATGTAATAAAATAAGATTCAAAGTGTTTTGCTTCATTATGATATAAAGAGTTTGCTTTACCGTTAAAGTACTTTGTATAGAAAGTACGCATTAATTCTAAATCATTTACCCAAATTGCTATATGTTCGATTTTCATTCGTTTCACTAACCCATTCTTTATGTAAATTAAAAAATATGTACTCTGTAATAATTAGCGAAATTCAACAACACTAATTAGATGTTCACTTTATTAAATTTGCATGCATATTGCAAGAAATAAGAATGGACGTTAGGAAAAAGCGGATTGTAATGAAAAAAAATTATTAATGGTATTAGATAATTTTTAAGTCATAACATGCATACAATGTCTAATTAAGTGAATTACGTACGTCAAAATTTCAAATAAGGAGGGACATTTGTGGGGCAATTTGAACAAATGGTGATTGCCGGTATTTCCATGTCTTTTATACTGTCTATTATGATATTAGGGTCTACGTATTATAATCCTCGCCTTTGGTTAAATGATTATCCGAAAGATATTCAAAAAGTAGTTTTGCCAAAATCGATAAATGAAAAAAAACAAACGTTTTATTTCGGAATTATTTACAATATTATTCTCTTCGGAACGCCTTTAGTTTCTACATATATACTACATCACCATGGAAAATTATTGTATATTGAGGCCTATTTACATACTTTTGGGATTGTAATGATTTTCAATTTAGTAGATTTATTAATAATCGATTGGCTTATATTTTGCTGGATTACTCCAAGATTTGTTGTTATTCCTAGTACTGAGGAAATGAAAGGATATAAAGACTATAAGTTTCACTTAAGAGGTGCAATAGCTGGAACGCCATTTTTAGCAATTGTAAGTTTATTTTTGGCAGGAATTGCGACAACTATCTAGTGTGAAGTAGAAGGTCATGAAGAGTTTATAGAAGATAAGTAGATTTATAATGTATAGAATTAGAAATGAAAATTTGATAATATTGGAGTAGAAAGTTTTAAAAACAGTATATTAAGTGGTATTAATATACTGTTACAAATGTTTTGATACTCTGTGGAATTCCCTAATTTTATGGAAGCATTTGATAGAACTCAAAAAAACGCAATGGAGGCTAATATGAAAAAAATAATTGGCGCAGCAACAGCAACAGTTCTTGGATTGGGGGCTTTTACCACATCTGCTATCGCAGAAACTATCGTAACAGCGGATGTACTTAACGTACGTGAAAAGCCAACTACGGAATCAAAAATTGTCGAAAAAGTAAAAGAAGGACAAAAGTTAAAGGTCATACATACTGAAGAAGGATGGTCAAAAATTGATTTAAATGGTAAAGAATTATTTGTAAGTTCGGAGTATACAAAAGATATTTATCATGTAACAGCAAACCTATTAAATGTACGTACTGAAGCAAACACAGAATCAGAAATTCTTGGCAGACTGAAACAAGATGATGTAATTGAATCAACACATCAAGTAAAAGATGGATGGCTGCAATTTGAGTATAAAGGAAAAACAGCTTATGCAAATGTTTCTTTCCTATCAAGTACAGCACCAATTGAAAAGAAAGCTGAAGAGAAAACGAAGCGAGTAGCGAAAGTACAAAAAGCAGTTAAAGCAAAGGAAGAAGTAAAAACGCAGAAAGAAGCAAAAGTACAAGAAATAGCAAAAGCGAAAGAAACAACAAAAGAGCAGAAAGAAACGAAAGCAGAAGAAATAGTAAAGCCTAAAGAAGAAGCGAAAGTAACAGAGAGAGTAAAAGTTAAGGAAGAAACGAAAGCAGAAGAAATAGCAAAGACCAAGGAAGAAGCAAAAGTACAAGAAATAGAAAAAGTAAAAGAAGAAGCGAAAGCGCAAGAAATAGCAAAAGCTAAGGAAGAAGCAAAAGTACGAGAAATGGAAAAAGCAAAAGCACAAGAAATAGCAAAGGCTAAGGAAGAAGAAAAAGCGCAAGAAATAGCAAAGGCTAAGGAAGAAGCACAAGAAATAGAAAAAGTAAAAGAAGAAGCGAAAGCGCAAGAAATAGCAAAAGCTAAGGAAGAAGCAAAAGCACAAGAAATAGAAAAAGTAAAAGAAGAAGCGAAAGCGCAAGAAATAGCAAAAGCTAAGGAAGAAGCAAAAGTACGAGAAATGGAAAAAGCAAAAGCACAAGAAATAGCAAAGGCTAAGGAAGAAGCAAAAGCACGAGAAATAGAAAAAGCAAAAGAAGAAGCAAAAGCAAAATCGCAGGAAATAGCAAAGGCTAAGGAAGAAGCGCAAGCACGAGAAATAGAAAAAGCGAAAGCAAAAGAAGCAACAAAGACACAAGAAGTATCTAAAAATAACACACAGTCTGCTAAACGTGAATTAACGGTAGTAGCGACAGCATATACTGCTGATCCAAGTGAAAATGGTACATATGGTGGACGCGTTTTAACTGCGATGGGTCATGATTTAACGGAAAATCCTAATATGAGAATTATTGCAGTAGATCCGAAGGTAATCCCATTAGGATCTAAAGTATGGGTAGAAGGTTATGGAGAAGCTATTGCTGGTGATACTGGTAGTGCTATTAAAGGAAATCGTATTGATGTTTTAATGGGTTCAAAAAGTAAAGCTATGAACTGGGGAAGACAAACTGTTAAAGTGAAAATTTTATAATAATGGTTATCCAAATAGAAGTCAGTTCTCTTTATTGAGACTGGCTTTTATTTTTTACCTTAATGTGATTCATTGAAAAAATTTGAAGGATATGTAAAAGAATAAAACCTTAATTTTGCTGCTGAGTACCGTGAGCAGTAAAAGTAACCCTATTGAATTATATAATCCTTATTTGTATTTCTGACAACCATATTGTTCTTCTATCACTATTAAAATACAATTAGATAAATAGGAGAAAAATATTCATAAAATAGTAATTGTTTTATTTAGTCTTATACTAGGGTTTATAACGTTCCAAATCCCTATAGTGTCAGAATGGATACAGAACTCAGTCTTCTTGTAAATTGTTATTATTTTATTATCGTATTCATACCAAAAAGATAACGGTGATAAGAATGAGAAAAATGATGATTAGCAACAATAAAAAATGTTTTATGTACCGAAAGTTATTAAAAGATTAGTATCGAGGATTACCTTTATAAGCGAGAAGAGGATAGAATATGACAATGGAATTATATGGCGAACATTGGGATGGAATAAAAGGGTATAGAGTAATGGAAGGGAAAGATTCATATAATCATTATTTCGGTGGTCAAGATTGTGAAGTACCATTGTGTAAGTTATGCGGTGAGAAAATGCATCAAATTTTTTGTTTTGATTTGAAAGATGAGAAACTTGCTGAACTTAAAAATGATGAATTGATTGTATTACCATTCATCTCTTGCTTGAATTGTGCGATGGTGTGGGAGCCGCAATATTTTCAATTAAGTAATGGGGGCAAAACGGTACAAATAATAAAACAAGACAATACGGAAGAGTGGATTATGGAAGCTGAGTATAAGCTACCGGTCAATCTTCCAAAAACTAATGTAAAGCTAACGAATATGAAAAATGAAGATATACCTACTGATGAAGATAGTTACTGGGAAGCTTTTGACTTATTCGGTTCGGAATATGTATGTAGATTGGTAGGAGCGCCCCTATACGATGATGTTCCAGAAGATTTAGGATGTCCAACTTGTTCGAAAGAGATGAAATATGTTGCTACAATTACACAAGATCTTGAAGAACGGGAACTTATTTCAGTAGTTGATTTCCAGTTTGGGGAAATGAATATATATTATTATGTATGTAAAGATTGTTCCGTTATGAAAACTGAAATTCAAGGAATATAAAAGAATAAGACTGACATAAAAAGTCAGTCTTATTTTTGATGTGTCACATCATTAAGAATCGCATGAAAGATGTCTTTTTGAATGAAATCATCTGTAAAAATAGTTTCTTTATCAACTTCAATTGTATCGTGCGGGTTATACCATTTCCTCAATAAATCTTCTCCAAATTCAAGTCGTTTTTCTCTCGTATTATGCCGTTTAATTGTTTCATCTAGCGATAAATCGAAGTAATATGTATATGCGTTTCCGTCAAAATAATGTATTAATTCTTTCAACATATCTCCATATCTACGACTGTTTAATATACCTTCTAAAATGACAAATTCACATTTTCCTTTTCCGTACTTCGTAATCTCAAAAATTAAATCATGAGATAGGTTGCCCAATGTGTCGTGAACTTTTAGCATTTCCCTACGAACGACATCTTGAGAGACTAGAAGTGTTCCGTGACCGAAATGTTCTTGTAATTCTTTTGCGATTGTTGTCTTACCGCTTGCGGAGTTCCCTCGAAGAATGATTAATGTTGATTTCAAAGTCTCATCTCCTATGTGTTTTTATTAGACAATTTTCAGTAGGGCTATATTAGATTTTCAGAATAAACTCGTTTACAGAGCTTATTTTAGCTTTGTAAACGAGTGGTGTTATGCGAAGAGTTATTGTACGAATGTATTTTGTCCAGATGCAATTTTCCACGTATCTTTTTCTTTAACCATAACATACATAGCGAGGCTACTTTGTTCATTTTCTATTATCGTTCCTTCAGAAGTTGTTGGATATTGTTTAATGTGTACGATAGCTACATCGGAACGTATGAAATGAATGTCTTCAATTTCATACTGTGCATAAGAGTTGTGAAGTGGTCCTGCTAAAAGAATTTTGTGAGCTTCATTGATTTGTTTCCAGCCCGAGAGGCGAATTCCTAAGACATTTACCCATGAAGCTTGTAATGTAAAGTGACGATCAAGTTCATCGGCATCATGTTTATTGAATGCAGCTTCAACTTCATGAATGGTTTGTTCAATGTGCTTCATCCCTAATTGTAATTCTTCTTTGGAATTATAGTATTTAGTCATGTGAATTCCTCCAATTTATTGTTTATTACTTTTATTTTATTACGGGAAAATCACATTATCCTCCAACGATAGTAGTATTTATTTTAATTAAAATATAGGCGGAAGTATGATTTGTAGCAAGGGGAATGAAATGAATTTTTCGATAATTAAATAAGGTTAAGTATATAATCAATGTAATGGATAATAAAGAGGGATGTTAAATAGAGTAAGTAACAAAAAAGGCTCAGTCTTTTTGGAAGCGAGACTGGGTATGCACTCTTTTTGCATTTCTTGTTATGCAATTCATATTTTTCTTCTGTGACTTAAACTCATGGTGGCCTCCGAAATTTAGTGAAGGGGGATTATTTGAAAGAATTATGAACTCACAGTTCTTTACAGAAACATTTGCTCCGTATAAAACTTCACAATTTAACTTGTATACAGCATTTTTTATCATTGCATTACTACTATATACGCATTAATAGGCGCAATTAAAGATTTAACATCAAGGGAAAATACAAAGATTTAAGCTATTAACAAAGAGGTGTAATATGCTATTTCAAAAAGAAAATTTATCGGTTAGATACGTAACAAAAAACGATGCATCTATCATTTCAAAATGGTTAACAGATCCAGAAGTCCTGCAGTACTACGAAGGAAGAGATAATCCGCAATCTATAGAGAATGTACTTGAACATTTTATACATAATCCAAATAGTAATGAAAAACGATGTCTAGTAGAATTCAATGAAATATCGATCGGTTATATACAAATGTATCCTGTTGATTCTGAATGGAAAGCTTTATATGGATATGAAGAATCACAAAATATATGGGGCATGGACCAATTCATCGGTGAACCAGTGTATTGGGGAAAAGGAATTGGCACAAAACTTGTTCAATCAGCAAGTACATACATTATGGAGAGTTTAGGAGCAGAAGCGATAGCGATGGATCCTAGAGTAAATAATGAACGTGCGATAAGCTGTTATGAAAAATGTGGATTTAAAAAGGTGAAGATTTTAAAGGAACATGAGTTACATGAGGGGAAATTAGAAGATTGTTGGATGATAGAATTTAAACTATCATAATGAATATGCAAAGGCTTATACAAACAAAGGGAGCTGTGTGAAATGAAAAAAGCATTAATAGTTATTGATGTGCAAGTGGGTATGTATACAGCAGGAATGCCAGTACATAATGGGGAAAAGTTTTTAGAAACATTACAAAATCTTATTGAGGAATGTCGTTCAAATAGTATTCCGATTATTTATGTACAACATAATGGGCCAAAAAATCACCCGTTAGAAAAAGGTACAGCTGGCTGGCAAGTACATGCAGCGATTGCACCACAAGATGGTGATAGTATCGTTGAAAAGACGACGCCAGATTCATTCCATAAGACAAACCTAAACGAAGTGTTACAAGGAAAAGGGATTGAGCATGTTATTATTTCAGGAATGCAAACAGAGTACTGTGTTGATACGACAACGCGAAGAGCGTTTAGTGAAGGGTATAAAGTAACATTAGTAAGTGATGCACATAGCACATTTGACACAGATGTATTACGCGCTGAAGATATTGTAAAACATCATAATGTTGTATTTGGATCATTTGCAGATGTTATTACGTTAAAAGATTTAAAAGTAAAAGCGTAATTACAGAAGTTGCTGTCTCTTAATGGGGCAGCTTTTTTATTTGAAGATAGGCTATCAAACTTTGTCGATAAATCGATATTTCTTGTCGAATTGTTGATATAATTTCATTCACCGTATTGATATCACAAAAAAACAAAAAGGAGTACCACATTATCAACAAGGGTACTCCTTCACCAAAACGTTATTTCTTCTTATCTTTATCCAACACATTCTGTTCTTCAGCAAACTCGGTACCATATGCAAACCGGCGATTAATTCGAATGTTATCATTGCTGTGCCTTGTGTGGGAATTAGAAAAGCGATGGACGATTACTTCTGATAATGTAAAGACGATGGCAGAAAGGATACTGCCCCATGCAATTTGCATGTAGTTGTCTAATAAAATATTACCGAAAATCCAAACACTTAAGTACGTAAGTAAGAAATCCGTCATAATGGCAGCGGAATTGCCAATTCGATTTAAAATAATTTTATCAACAAACATATAAGAAATGATTGTGACGAAGAGACTAAAAGAAATGATTTGGACGAGCGTTGCTGGGAAAAATAGAGCTAGTCCGATACTAAAAGCGATGATGCATGATATAAATTTGATAAGTATTACAGTAATATCATTCAATATTTACACCTCCCATTTATACATAGTTTTACAATAAATACAGGAGTTCATACATTGGAACGGTTTAATTTAGATAAAACTTTATCATGCTGAAATTTTATCTAAATATTAAAAAAATAATCAAAAAATGTTATAGTGAAATGAGAGCGTATGACATTTTTAGGTAAGGGGGAATCCGGGATGTGGATAACTTCAGAAGTAGAAATTCCAGATGAGTTAATCGATCACCTTGAACAAGGTAAGTTAGTATTATTCGTTGGAGCAGGAGTTTCTATGAAGGGGAAATCAAACTTACCGAATTTCGATGATTTAGTTGATGAAATTTCGAAAGCTTTATATGTCGAAAGGCGTGAGATGACAGAACCCCACGATTATTATCTCGGTAAAATTGCGAAAACGAAAGATGTGCATCAAGTTGCAAGAGACCTCGTTAATATAGAAAAATCAAAACCAAATCCATTACACTATGCGATTCCAAGGCTGTTTCCGTTAGATACGGATGTTCGAATTGTAACGACAAACTTTGATCAACATTTTACGTCTGTAATTACAGAAATGAATAGAGAGCTGAATATTTATTATGCACCTGCTTTACCGACAGGGAGAGCGTTTAAAGGGTTGGCTTACATACATGGGAATGTAGAACAAGAGAAAGAAGCTTTAATTTTAACGGATGGTGATTTTGGAAGGGCTTACCTAACAGAAGGGTGGGCGAGACGATTTTTAGTTGATCTATTCTCAAATTACACTGTTTTATTCGTTGGGTATAGTCATAATGATCCTGTAATGAAATATTTAGCAACAGGCTTACCACCGAGTACAAGGCGTTATGCTTTCGTCGCACAAGGTGATAATACATATCATTGGGAGCATTTAGGGATAAGACCGATTGTGTATCCGAATAAAGCAAATAATCATCAGGCGCTTGTGAAAGCGGTGAAGCGGTGGGCGGAATTAATGGGGGATAATTATATTACGAAAAGAATGCGTATTCGTGATATTGTAACCGTTCCTCCATCAGTAGAGCAGGAGCAATTATCCTATATAAAACAGTCAATAAAAAAAATTGAAACCGTTCGGTACTTCGTTGAATTTGCTCGTGATTATGAATGGGTGGAATGGCTTGAAGCAGAAGGGAAACTAAGAAATTTATTTCTGCTTACAGCAAATTATGATGAAGTAGATGAATTGCTTGCGGAATGGTTAGTGGAGCAATTTCTATTTAGTCATCAAAAAGAACTATTTCAATTGATTTTTAAAAATCATTCTAAAATATCCCCGTTATGGTGGCGAACAATTTGTAGTTACTTAAACGAAACGAAAGAAACGATGGACCCTTTGTTGTTTGCAAGATGGACATTGCTTTTATTAGAAACAGCAGAGAAAGATAGTAGCTCTATTGAAATAATCACATATTTATTGCAAAAATGTTCTTTCCCTGAGCATAAAGAAATTGGCTTGTTGCTATTAACGTTTATTTTAGATGGGAAACTTAAATTGAAGCGTGTAAGAAGATGGGGAAATGATACGCAAGAGTCGATTGAACTCGAGGAATCGAGTCGTATACCGATGCCTATTTTTTCTCATGTGGAGCGAATTTGGAAAGAGAAAATGAGACCACATATCGCTTACTACGCAAATCCGATTATGGTTACGGGGTTAGAAAAGATACAACTATTGTCATTAAGACAAAATGCACTGAAAAGAAGAGATAGAGAAATTTCAGAGCAGGAGTTACAGCAAAATGATTTTACATTTTTAATTCAAATTGTAAAAGAGTGTCTTACATATTTATGTGAAAACAATGAGAAAAAAGCAAATCATTATATTACAGAAATGATAGAAACTGATAGTGTACTTCATAAGCGAATTGCAATTGAAGCAATGATTAATAATGTATTCGTTACAGCGGATGACAAACTGAAGTGGTTGTTACATGTAGATGTTCTGTTAGATTTCACATGTAAACATGAAGTGTTTCAACTTTTAAAGAATTATTACGCAGATGCTTTAGAGGAAACGAAAGAAGAAGTAATTCAACATGTATTAGAGTATCTTGCAGAAGAGAGGGCGTTTGATGCTTGTCTTGTATTAGACTTACTATTCACGTGTGATTCGAATAGTAAGTGTACGGCGGAAGGATACGAGCTAATGAAACAGAAACACCCCCATTTTTCTTCAGATCTATACAGTGTTCCAAAGAAAGAGGCAAATGAACAACGTATTACATGCAATGTAACAGCTGATGGATTACTACAGCTGAAAGACGATGAAATAATGGAGCAAGTTCGGCAATTTTCAAGAGACGGTGTTTTTGAACAACGCCATTTTTTAGAGATGTTATCAAAAGCGTGTAAATTGAATGTAGAGTGGAGTATTTCGTTTGCTTATCAACTAGTAGGCGTGCACGAAATTAGTAATGAAGTATGGTTTGTGTGTATAAGAGAGTGGCGAAATAACCGGAATTTGACGAATGAACAAATTCAAAAAATCATTCCGTTATTGCAGAAATTTATTAGAAATACTGCTTTTCATTGGCTAATTAGTAGTTTTCTATATGAAATTAGCAATCGATTAGAAGAGCTAGAAGAAAACAGTATACGGGTTGTAAAGCGCTTTGCTTTTTCAGTATTTCCACATGTTATGAGAGGGGAAACAGATTTTAAAATTGGAAAACAAGAGTTTTACAATGAGTCTATACAGCATCCTGTTGGGAAGATGACAGCTGTATTGCTAAAACTGTTAGCGTACGATCACTTATATGATCGCAATGTATATGAATATTTATTTTTATTTGAAGAACAGGTAAGGGTTACTTCGGAACGAACGAACTTTATGTTAGCTCGTTTAACAGCAGATATTACGTTTTTATACCATATTGAGAAGCAATGGTGTCGGAAAAATGTACTACCTTACTTAGATTTAAAGAAAGAAAGTGAGCTTACGAAATATGCGTGGGCGGGATTATGTTATACGCAAATTAATCTACCTTTGTTTACAGAAATAAGACGATATATTAAGTATGCAGTAGAACATTTAGATGCACTACATCCATATACGAGAGAAGCATTTTTAAAATGGCTTAGCTTTGTATTTATTAAATGCGTATTATATTGGGAGCAAAAAACAGATTGGTTATATCCACTTTTGATGCAAGAAAACGAAGAGAATAAAATTAAATTTATGCAGTATTTATGCTACTACGTAAAAACGTTAAGTGGTAAGGAACAACAAAAATTTTGGACAGCGTGGCTTAGTGTGTTTTTAAGAGAACGTCCGAAAATGGGCGTAATAACAACGAGAGAATATATGATGCTTTTACGTATTGTTTTATGCATGGATGAGGTTTTAGAAAAAGGATTAAATATTATTTCTAGTAAATTTCAAGGTGTGGAAGGACAATCTAATCAAGAAGAAATGAAACAGTTGTTTATAGAGATACTTGAAAAGAAAGAGCGTATGAAAGCGTATAAAGAATTGTATGCAAATGTGTTTTTTACTTTACTGCAGACGTGTCAAGAAGCCGATTTACTTGAAAGTGAGATCATACAAGTAAAAGAACTATTAACCAGGTATGAAGTAGAAAGACATGTATTAAATTTAATAGAAAATGAAATAATTCGCATCGGAATCGTAACGGAGAATTTACAAGAGGAATCATAGGGCGGAAGTGGAATTTTAAAAAAATATATAAAAAGTTATTGACAGTGTTTTGAAAAGCGTTCTATAATACGAATCATACTTATTCAATTTCAAAAACATTTGAATAAACAAAGTGCAATGAAGAGATCACAGTAGTGGTTAGTCTTACTGTAACAGAGAGCTGGTGGTTGGTGTGAACCAGTACAGGGATAATCATGAATTACAGTCTTGGAGCATCTTTTTCGTAGTAAAGATACTATTGTCTTTATGAAGGAAAAGCGGTCAAATGATCGTTAACAGTGAAGAGAGGTAGACAGAAATATAGTCTACAACTAGGGTGGTACCGCGATAAATATCGTCCCTACTGATTTATTCAGTAGGGACTTTTTGTATTTTAGTGGTCCAACTTGAAAATAAAATAGTCATGCATTGAAAGGAAAAGCAGTAGTTGTTGTTTCCCTGTAACAGAGAGCTGGTGGTTGGTGTGAACCAGTACAAAAACAAGAGCGAATTACAGTCCTGGAGCATCTTTTTCGTAGTAAAGATAGTTATTGTCTTTATGAAGGGAAAGACGGTCAGATGATCGTTAACAATGAAGAGAGGTAGGCGAAATAAGTCTACAACTAGGGTGGTACCGCGATAAATATCGTCCCTACTGATTGAATCAGTAGGGCTTTTTTGTACAAAAAAGTGGCTTATTAACTAGTAGTTAGTGTCTTTATGGTAATTATTAGTTTAAAATAAGAAGAGGTATCGATTCCACTTTAAATTTGTATAATTAACCAGTTCAGAAAATAGAGAATTTTTTATTCTCTTACTATACTTTTAAAACATTAGAGGAGGATTTCCAAATGGCAAATCATGAATTAGATCAATTACGTAAACAGGTAGATGAAATTAACTTACAACTATTACACCTATTAAACAAACGCGGTGAAATCGTTCAAAAGATTGGGGAGCAAAAACAAGTACAAGGTACGAAACGCTTTGATCCAGTACGTGAGCGTGAAGTACTTGATATGCTTGCAGAGCATAACGAAGGACCATTCGAAACGTCAACGATTCAACATATTTTCAAAACGATTTTCAAAGCAAGCTTAGAATTACAAGAAGATGATAACCGTAAAGCATTACTAGTTTCACGTAAAAAGAAAAAAGAAAATACAATTGTTAATGTTAAAGGTGAATTGATTGGAAACGGAACACAAACGTTCATCATGGGACCTTGTGCGGTAGAAAGTTTAGAGCAAGTTCGCCAAGTAGGGCAAGCGATGAAAGATCAAGGACTTAAATTAATGCGCGGCGGTGCTTTCAAACCGAGAACGTCTCCATACGATTTCCAAGGTTTAGGAGTAGAAGGTTTACAAATTTTACGACAAGTAGCAGATGAGTTCGACTTAGCGATTATTAGTGAAATTTTAAATCCGAATGACGTAGAAATGGCGCTAGAATACGTTGATGTAATTCAAGTTGGAGCACGTAACATGCAAAACTTCGATTTACTACGAGCTGTAGGTAAAGTTAATAAGCCAGTATTATTAAAACGTGGATTAGCAGCAACAATTGATGAGTTCATTAATGCAGCGGAATACATTATTGCACAAGGTAATGACCAAATTATTCTTTGTGAGCGCGGTATTCGCACATACGAGAGAGCGACACGTAACACATTAGATATTTCAGCAGTACCGATTTTAAAGAAAGAAACACATTTACCAGTTATCGTTGACGTAACACATTCAACTGGACGTAGAGATTTACTATTACCAACAGCGAAAGCAGCACTTGCTATTGGAGCAGATGCAGTAATGGCTGAAGTTCATCCAGACCCAGCAGTTGCGTTATCAGATTCTGCGCAACAAATGGATATTCCAGAATTCCATAGATTCATGGATGAGTTAAAAGGTTTCAAAAATAAATTATCTTAATTCCATATCATAAATGCACTGAAGAGGAAACAGTAGTGCTTATCTCACTGTTAAAGAGAGCTGATGGCCGGTGTGAATCAGTACAAAGGTAAGCATGAATTACAGCCTTGGAGCATCTTTCCCGCCAACTTTTGGAGAGAAAGACGGTCAAACGATCGTTAAAGAAGAAGAGAGGTAGACGAAAGAAGTCTACAACTAGGGTGGTACCGCGATAAACATCGTCCCTACTGAGCGCTCAGTAGGGACTTTTTTGTACAAAAAAATAGTAAAGGGGCAAGAGAAATGAGATACATTACAGCTGGAGAATCACATGGGCCGCAGTTAACAGTTATTTTAGAAGGTGTACCAGCAGGTTTAACATTAACAGCGGA
Organism: Bacillus sp. 41-22; assembly: GCF_025809295.1. Classification (NCBI taxonomy): domain Bacteria; kingdom Bacillati; phylum Bacillota; class Bacilli; order Caryophanales; family Bacillaceae; genus Bacillus; species Bacillus sp. 41-22. Next base: position 2,811,713 of record NZ_CP084035.1, on the reverse strand, counting down.
ACATATTAATAAAGAATTATTAAGAAGACAAAAAGGGCATGGGCGCGGAAGACGCATGCAAATTGAAACAGATACAGTTGAAATTGCAAGTGGTGTACGTCACGGAATGACACTTGGTTCACCAATTACGTTAATCGTAAAAAATGATGATTTCAAACATTGGACGAAAGTAATGGGTGCTGAACCAATTTCGGAGCAAGAAAGTAAAGAAATGAAACGTACTATAACGAAACCACGTCCAGGACATGCGGATTTAAACGGGGCAATTAAATACGGCCATCGTGATATAAGAAACGTATTAGAGCGCTCTTCTGCAAGAGAAACGACAGTTCGTGTTGCTGCTGGTGCAGTTGCGAAACAAATTTTGAAAGAACTAGGTGTGGAAATCGCAGGACATGTTCTTGAAATTGGTGGGGTACAAGCGAAGCGTATTTCAAACTTACCAATTGAAGAAATTCAAACGATAACTGAAAATTCACCAGTTCGATGTTTAGATAAAGAAGTAGAACAAGAAATGATGAATGCGATTGATGATGCGAAAAGTAGCGGAGATTCTATAGGCGGTATTGTCGAAGTCATTGCAGAAGGAATGCCAATTGGAGTTGGTAGCTACGTTCATTACGACCGCAAATTAGATGCAAAACTTGCCGGTGCTATTATGAGCGTGAATGCGTTTAAAGGTGCTGAGATCGGAATTGGTTTTGAAGCGGCAAGACAGCCGGGAAGTAAAGTGCACGATGAAATTTTATGGGATGAAGAAAAAGGATACACGAGAAATACGAATAATGCCGGCGGTTTAGAAGGCGGTATGACAACAGGTATGCCAATTGTCGTAAGAGGCGTAATGAAGCCAATTCCTACATTATATAAACCGTTAGCAAGCGTAGATATTGATACGAAAGAAGCGTTCCAAGCGAGTATTGAGAGATCTGATAGCTGTGCAGTACCAGCAGCAGGTGTTGTAGCTGAAGCTGTCGTTGCATGGGAACTTGCCGGTGCACTAGTCGAGCAATTCGGAAAAGATCGCATGGAATTACTAAAACAAAATATTTCGCAACATAACAAATACGCAAAAGAATTTTAATGAAAAGGTGGATTTAACATGCGAGTAAAAGATCAACTATCATCATTACAACCGTATAAACCAGGTAAATCACCAGAGCAAATGAAAGAAGTATACGGGAATCATTCATTTGTTAAGTTAGCATCAAATGAAAATCCATTTGGCTGTTCACCTCGTGTTTTAGGAGAATTACAAAAATCGTGGCAGGAACATGCTTTATATCCTGACGGAGGTGCTGAAGTACTCCGTCAAACAATTGCAGAGAAATTACAAGTGCAAATGGAACAAGTGCTTTGTGGTAGTGGACTTGATGAAGTCATTCAAATTATAAGTCGTGCAGTGCTCTGTAAAGGAGATAATATCGTAACTGCTGGCGCGACATTCCCTCAGTACCGTCATCATGCAATTATTGAAGGCTGTGAAGTGAAAGAAATTGCTTTAAAGAACGGTGTATATGATCTAGATGAAATTTCTTCAGCAGTTGATGAACATACAAAAATCGTATGGATTTGTAATCCGAACAACCCGACAGGCACATATGTGAATGAGCGAAAATTGACTCAATTCATTGAAAGCATTAGTGAAAATACGTTAATTGTCATTGATGAAGCGTACTATGAATACGTAACAGCAAAAGATTTCCCTGAGACATTACGGCTTCTAGAAAAACATAACAACATTCTTGTACTTAGAACGTTTTCTAAAGCGTACGGATTAGCTTCTTTCCGCGTTGGTTATGCGATTGGACAGGAAGAGTTAATCGAGAAATTAAATGTCGTACGTTTGCCATTTAACGTATCTTCATTAGCGCAAAAAGCAGCGACGATTGCTTTTAACGATGAAGCGTTTATTGAAGAAATAGTTCGTGTTAATACAGAAGGATTACAACAATACGAGAGTTTTTGTACAGAAAATGAAATTCCATTTTATCCGTCGCAAACGAACTTTATCTTCTTGCCGGTAGATGATGCTGGGGAAATTTATGAAGCTTGTGCGCATGCAGGGTTTATTATTCGTCCGTTCCCAAATGGTGTCCGTATTACAATCGGAACTAGGGAACAAAATGAAGGAGTGATTTCAGTGTTAAAACAACACTTTGAAAATAAAAAAGGTAAGTCTCGAGATGAGGCAAATGTGTAAAAAGGTAGTATTAATCGGTACTGGATTAATAGGAGGCTCTCTTGCATTAGCGATTAAAAAAGAGCACGATGTAACGATTATCGGTTATGACATATTTAAAGAGCAAGTAGAGCGCGCAAAAGAATTACATGTAGTTGATGAAGTAGCAGTAGATTTACAGCGTGCATGTGAGGAGGCAAATTTAATTGTATTTGCCTCTCCAGTTGAAGAAACGAAAAAGTTGTTACACAAACTTGCATCATTTCATTTACGAGAAGATGTCATTGTTACCGATGTAGGAAGTACGAAAGGGACAATCATGAATGAAGCAGAAGCTTTATTAACAAAGCAAGTTTCATTTATCGGCGGACATCCGATGGCAGGTTCTCACAAAACAGGAGTTGAAAGTGCGAAGGCGCATTTATTTGAAAATGCATTTTACATTTTAACACCGATGAATCATGTATTAGATGAGCGAGTAGAAGAGTTGAAAGAATGGTTAAAAGGAACAGGCTCTCATTTTCTTGTATTAAATACAAAAGAACATGATTATATAACAGGAATAGTTAGTCATTTCCCACATTTAATTGCAGCAGGATTAGTAAAACAAGTTGAGAAACATGCTGGTGATAATCCGCTTATTCATCAACTAGCGGCAGGCGGATTTAAAGATATAACACGTATTGCATCAAGTAGTCCGAAAATGTGGAGTGATATCGTAAAGCAAAATCGAGGGCATTTATTGGAACTATTAGAAGAATGGATTTCAGAAATGGAAGAGCTATATAAGACGGTTTCTAAAGGAGATGCAGGAGAAATACAAAGTTATTTTGCAGATGCGAAAGAATATCGTGACTCTTTACCAGTTCGAAAAAGAGGGGCAATTCCTGCCTATCACGACTTATACGTCGACGTTTTAGATAAAGTAGGGGCATTAGCCCATATCACAAGCATTCTAGCAGAAGAAGAAATTAGTATTACGAACTTGCAAATATTAGAAGCGCGAGAAGGATTGCTCGGAGTTTTACGAATTAGTTTCCAAAGAGAAGAGGATCGAACGCAGGCAAAAATTGCGCTCGGAAAAGAAGAATACCAAACGTATGAAACAATTTAATGAGGAGGGTGACAACGTGAAAGAAAAAACAGTACAAACTGTAAATAACGGATTGAATGGCAAAATTACAATCCCTGGAGATAAATCAATTTCCCATCGCGCTGTCATGTTTGGCGCAATCGCGGAAGGTAAAACAACAATTAAAGGATTTCTTCCTGGTGCGGATTGTTTAAGTACTATTTCTTGTTTTAAAGAAATGGGAGTAGAGATTACACAAAATAGAGACGAAGTTACGGTAATTGGAACAGGATTAGAAGGTTTACAAGAGCCAAAAGCTGTATTAGATGTTGGTAATTCGGGTACAACGATTCGATTAATGTCAGGAATACTTGCAAACACACCATTCTTTTCTTGCGTGCAAGGTGATGCTTCAATTGCGAAGAGACCGATGCAACGTGTAACAAATCCACTAAAGCAAATGGGTGCAAAAATTGATGGCCGAAAAGAAGGAACGTTTACGCCGCTCACAATACGAGGCGGGAATTTAAAGGCGATTGAATATACTTCACCGGTAGCAAGTGCGCAAGTGAAATCAGCTATTTTACTTGCAGGCCTTCGCGCAGAAGGTGTAACAGCTGTTACAGAACCTCATATTTCCCGCGATCATACAGAAAGAATGCTTGAGGCGTTTGGCGTTACAGTAACTCGCGTGGGGAAAACAGTGAAACTAGCAGGAGGACAGAAGTTAACCGCAACAGATGTTCAAGTGCCAGGTGATGTATCATCAGCGGCATTTTTCTTAGTAGCAGGTGCAATTATTCCAAATAGTAAACTACTATTACAAAATGTGGGAATGAATCCGACTCGTACAGGTATTATTGATGTTCTTGAGAAAATGGGCGCTACGTTTACTGTAGAGCAGATTAACGAAGGAGCATCAGAACCTGCTGCAAATATTACAATTGAAACATCGCCGCTGAAAGGAATCGAAATCGGTGGAGATATCATTCCACGACTGATTGATGAAATCCCAATTATCGCTTTAGCGGCAACACAAGCAGATGGAATTACAGTCATTAAAGATGCACACGAGCTAAAAGTGAAAGAAACGAATCGTATCGATACAGTCGTTGCTGAACTAACGAAACTCGGAGCCCGTATTGAAGCGACCGACGACGGAATGATTATTTACGGTAAATGTAAGCTAAAAGGAAATACAGTACATAGTCACGGTGATCACCGCATTGGAATGATGCTTGCGATTGCCGGCTGTATAGCTGAAGGAGAAACAACGATTGAAGATGCAGAAGCAGTAGGTGTATCGTATCCTACATTTTTTGAAGAACTGCAAACGTTAGCTAAATAAATTGATGAGAAGCAGATGCGTAATGTATCTGCTTTTTTATGTTAGATTGTTTCTAAATCGATATCTTTTGTTGAAACATCCTCGTAATTTCACTTACCGAATTATAATAGTTTGAATTGTGGTATAATTCAAACGAGGAATGGAGGAGAAATATATGAACGTTATACAATTAAAAGAAGATAAGTTTAGAGAAGCATTACGTTTATCAGAATATGCTTTTCAATATAAAGCAAATGAAGAACGAGTAGAGCAGCAAATTACACGAATGAAGGAAAGCCATCAAATATACGGTATTATGGAAGGAGAAGAGTTAGCTGCAAAGTTGCACTTAATTCCTTTTCATATTTACATAGGAAAAGAAAAGTTTAAAATGGGCGGCGTTGCGGGGGTAGCGACGTATCCGGAATATAGAAGAAGTGGATATATAAAAGAGTTACTTCAGCATTCACTACAAACTATGAAAAGAGATGGATATAGTGTATCGATGTTACATCCATTTGCAGTTTCATTTTATCGTAAATACGGCTGGGAACTTTGTGCGAATCGAATCGTATGTCAGATGACAAAGAGCGATTTAATAATTAAAAAACAAGTGAATGGTACAGTGAAACGTTTTAGTAAAGATAATCATCCAGAAGAAGTAGAGAATCTATATGAAACATTTGCAGAACGATTTTCTGGTATGTTAGTTCGCGGACGTAAATGGTGGCTACAAGCGGTGTATCATGATTTAACATTGGCAGTTTACTATGATGAAAATAAAACGGCGGCTGGTTACATTTTATACAAAATAGAGAATTCTAAAATGACAGTAAAAGAATTTGTCCCATTACATAATGAAGCGAGAAATGGCCTTTGGAATTTCATTTGCCAACATGATTCTATGATTAAAGATCTAGAAATGATACTAAGTGAGACAGAACCACTTCTTTACACATTACAAGAACCACGAGTAAAAGCAGAAGTAACTCCATATTTCATGGGAAGAATTGTAGATGTAGAACAGTTTTTCAAACAATATGAATGGAACTGGAACAACGAAGAGAAAGAAGTAATTTTACATATTACAGATTCATTTGCTCCGTGGAATAACGTAACGGTTCAACTTAAAAATAATGAAATAACAATCGTTAAAGAAGAAACAGCAAAAGAAAATGGAATTCAAATCGATATTAATGCGTTATCTACTATTATGTTTGGTTACAAGCGACCGCTAGAATTAAATGAAATAGACTTAATAAGCGGTAGCGAAGAGGAGATACGTGCATTTGAGAATGTAGTGCCGGTGCGTAAGCCGTTTATTTATGATTTCTTTTAATTAATGTCATGTGCTATGTATGAGTAACAAAGTACTATAATGATAAACTTTTTATTATAGTACTTTTCTATTTAATAGAGTGAAATCATTGTTTTAGGAGGAAAAGTAAAATGATTAGGCAAGCCGTAGGTGCGGTCGTATTCTAACACAGTGAATTTTTATTGGTACATAAGGTGAAAATTAGTGACATAGATGGAGAATATGCTATGTCAAAGGGGGAATGGGATTTTCCTAAAGGTGGAGTGAAACATACAGATAATGATTTAGAGAGTGCTATTTTGAGAGAGCTGGAAGAAGAAACTGGATCTACAAAGTTTAAAGTTATAAAACAATTTGAAGATAAAATTTGCTTTGGCTTTCCTGAAGAACTCAAAATGAAAATTGGATATGAAGAGCAAGAAACTACTATGTTTTATGTAGAATATATAGGTGACAGAATAGATTTACATCCAAAAGATAATGAAATAAGTCAAGTTCAATTTTTTAAGATACAAGATGTATTGAGGGTTTTAAGTCATGATGATACAAAGAAATTTTTTGATGGGATAACGCAAAAAATGTATTAATATCTTAATTGAGTGTGTTATTTGATAAATGTTTCAATAGCGTATTTACACACTTGACTTTTAATCCATGTAATTTATAATTATAAACGGAATGAATTTTCATTCCTAAAAATTGAGGTGAGAAAAATGGCTAAAAATAAGCAAGAGGATATTTTTGATGCTGGTATAAAACTTTTCGCAGAGCGTGGTTACGATGGTACGACAATTCCGATGATCGCTGAAAAAGCAAATGTCGGCGCTGGTACTATTTATCGCTATTTTGAAAATAAAGAGGCACTCGTTAACTCATTATTTTCAAAAAGCATGATACAGCTATCTGAAACAATAAAAACTGATTTTCCTGTTGAAGCAAATATTCGAGAACAGTTTAGTCATACGTATAACCGTTTATTTGAATTTGCGAGAAACAATGTGGATGCTTTTCTTTTTACAAATTCGCACTGTGATAGTTATTTTCTTGATGAACAGAGTAAGAAAATATTTGACGATTTTATAGGCTTCTTTATGAATATTATTGAAGATGGAATCGAAAAAGGTTTTCTTCGTCCATTGCCTATAATTGCTTTAATTATTATTGTATATCAACCGCTTGAAAAATTAATAAAAGTAATGGCGACAGGGCAATTAGAATACTCAAAAGAATTAGTAAAAGAATTGGAAGAGAGCTCTTGGAATGCTATTAGAATCATTTGATTCTATAGCTTTATAAGGACAGGAATGAACATTCATTCCCAAATAAATATAAAAAATGATTACAGGAGATGATATATCTGTACAATTAAAGGAATGAATATTCATTCCGTAGGGAGTGATTTAATAGAATTGAAAAATAATTTAATAGGATAATAGGAATGAACGTTCATTCCGAAATAATATTTTCAAAAACAGGGAATGAATATTCATTCTCTATGCACCATGAAACTCTAATAACAGGAGATGATTCGAATGAGCAAGCTAAAAAGTTGGAGAAGTTTATCTTTTCTATTATGGATAGTTATTACTATTGCAATGATCGTAACGATGCCTAATATGGATCAGTTAGTGAAGGAAAAAGGACAAATCACGATTCCTAATACAGAACAAAGCAGTATTGCTGACAAGATGATAAAGGAGATGGATAAAGAAGGGGCTGAAAAGTATGAAATTATAGCTGTCTTTAATAGTGGAAGTAAGAAGGCTTTAACAAATGAGCAAAAAGAGGAAATAACGAAAACGATCAATGCCCTGCAAAATGAAAAAGAGCAATTAGGAATTAAGGAAGTCGTTTCACATTTAGATAATAAAGAACTGGAGAAACAATTAGTTTCTAAAGATAATACGACTATTTTAACGCAAATATCGGTAGATAAAAAACATGGTAAAATACCGAAAATTGTAAATAATCTTCATAAAAAAGTACAAACGAAAGGAGTTACAACGTACTTAACAGGAAGTGATTTAATAGCGGGTGATTTTCTTACATCCTCTCAAGAGGGCGTGAAAAAGACAGAAGTTATTTCGATCATTTTCATTCTTGTAGTATTAATCATTGTATTCCGTTCACCAGTTGTTCCGATTATTTCTCTTCTTACAGTTGGTGTTTCGTATTTAATTTCAATGGGGATTATTGCCCATCTTGTTGATCAATTTAATTTTCCGTTTTCAAACTTTACGCAAGTGTTTGTAGTTGTCGTCCTGTTTGGAGTAGGAACAGACTATAACATTTTATTATATACGAGATTTAAAGAAGAATTAAGTAAACAAGAAAATGCATATTTAGCTACGAAAGAAACGTTTAAATCGGCAGGTAAAACCGTTTTATATAGCGGGATAGCAGTACTAATTGGCTTTGCATCTCTTGCTTTAGCAAGTTTTAAATTATATCAATCTACTTCAGCGGTAGCAATTGGTGTCGCAGTACTACTACTCGTATTAACCACTTTAAATCCATTTTTCATGGTGCTTTTAGGAAAAGGAATGTTTTATCCAGTTAAAACATTTAAAGGACATGAGGATAGTCGTTTATGGGGATTCTTTGCGAAAAATTCAGTAGCAAGACCATTTATCGCTTTAATTATCGTATTCGTGATATCGATTCCATTCGTATTAAAATATTCTAACACGCTTAATTACAATGATTTATTTGAAGTGGATAATAAATATGAATCAAAAATGGGGATTAACGTAATAGAAGAGCATTTTCCGCCTGGTTTTTCTTCACCAAGTACGTTAGTCATTCAATCGGATAAAAAGTTAGATGAGGCGAATTCTTTACAAACTTTAGATGAACTTACTGATAAAATCTCGAAAGTTAAAGGAGTCTCAGAAGTATATTCACCGACGCGTCCAACTGGAGATAAGATTAAAGAATTATATATAAATAAACAAGCCGGAGAATTGAATACAGGCTTAGGAGATGCAAATGGTGGCATAAAAGAAATTAATGAAGGATTAACTGATGCGAAAGATAAAATGGGTAGTAATGACTCAAATAGTCTTGCAAATGTTCAAAAGTTAATTGATGGAACAAATGAAGCGAAAAATGGCGTATCAGCATTAGGGACAGCTTTAAATCAATTATCGAATGGAATAAACAATGGAGCACAAGGAGCGAAGCAAATAGAGGATGGGCTAGCATCATTAAACGGAAATATCAATGCCCTGTCAAATGCAACTTCGCAGCTTCATGCTGGTTATGCTCAGTTAGAAAAAGGTTTAAGTTCGTACGATCAATATTTCGGAAGTATTTCTCAAGCGATTGATGGTGCGAAAAAAGGATATGAACAAATTGAAACGTTAATGAACAATTTCATTCAAACAAAACCAGAATTAGCAAATGATCCTAATGTGCAGCAAACATTAGGAATTGCAAAAGAAGCTCAGAAGCAATTGAGTGTTCTTTCAAATGAATTAAATCAATTAGCGACGCAGCACAAAGCAGCGATGAGTTCATTTAAAGAAGCAAATCAATCATTATTAAAAGTAGATAATGGTTTAAAGGAAATGAACAATGGAGTAATGCAACTACAAAAAGGAGCTGCTGAACTGAAAAATGGATTGAACGAAGGAGCTACAGGTTCAAAACAAATTTCGAACAAATCGGCTGACTTACAATCTGGATTAACGAAAATAAACGATGGGCAAGGACAGTTATTAACTGGACTGAAAGATTTACAAGAAAAGATGGGGCAATTGCAATCAGGTTTATCTAAAAGTACAGAGGGGTTAGGAAAAGTAAGTAACGGTCTAGGTGACGCTCAAAAATATTTAGGAGAGTTAAATGAGTCGAAAAGCTCTGAGAAATTTTATATTCCGAAAGAAGTTTTAGAAGGAGAAGATTTCCAAAAAGCATTGAATACGTACATGTCACATAATAGAAAGATTGCTAAAATGACAATTATTTTAGACGTAAACCCGTATTCAAAAGAAGCGATGCCTATCATTCAAGAAATTAATAAAACGATAGATGGTACGTTAAAGGGAACAGAACTAAATGATGCGAAAAAAGCAATTGGCGGGACAACAGCTAGAAACGTTGATTTAAAAGAAGTAACCGGGCAAGATTTCCTACGTACTGCTACGATTATGTTATTAGGGATTTCGCTTGTATTAATCGTGATTACACGCTCATTCTTAAACTCAATCTTTATTATTGGGTCGTTAATTTTAGCGTACTTTGCATCACTTGGTATAAGTGAACAAATTAGTGCACATGTATTAAACGTAGGGTCATTAAGCTGGAATGTTCCATTCTTTAGCTTCATTATGATTGTCGCTTTAGGAGTGGATTATAGCATCTTCGTTATGATGCGATACAATGAGCTAGAAGGGGATTCAGTAACGAAAATTGTAAATGCATCTCGTCACATAGGAGGAGTCGTATTATCAGCGGCACTTATTTTAGGAGGGACATTTGCAGCGTTAATTCCTTCAGGAGTATTGACACTTATACAAGTAGCATCCGTTGTTGGCGTTGCTCTTTTACTATTAGCTTTAATTGTAATGCCGATATTGTTACCTGCTTTAATAGGATTGACGAGTAAATTGAAGAGTTATAAAGAGAAAATAATGAATACGAAATAAGAAAAACCTGTAGGGAATGTTTTCTCTACAGGTTTTTTTGTATATAAAATATGAAATGAAAAAATGATTCAATGTATTACAGAATGAGAAGCGAATAGGGATATTAGAAAGAGGTCGATGATATACAAAAAATAGCTAGGGGAATGGATAAAAACTATTCGATTTCGTTGTAGAAAGCTAATCAACCGTTGCTATTCATCCAGCTTCTACTATATAATAGCTATAGTCTACAATAATTGAGTCGTAATATGCGATTTTTTAAGACAATCGGTGAGAAAACGCTGAAATAAGCGGTATTAGTAGGAGGACACAAATGATTACAGTAAGTAACGTTAGTTTGCGTTTCGCAGATCGCAAATTATTTGAAGATGTTAACATAAAATTCACGCCAGGTAATTGCTACGGTTTAATTGGAGCAAACGGTGCTGGTAAATCAACATTTCTAAAGATTTTATCTGGAGAAATTGACCAATCAACGGGTGACATACATATTACGCCAGGTGAGCGTCTAGCAGTATTAAAACAGAATCACTTCGAATATGAAGAATTCCCTGCACTAGAAACAGTAATGATGGGTCACACACGTCTTTATAAAGTAATGCAAGAGAAAAATGCAATTTACATGAAAGAAGACTTTAGTGATGAAGATGGCATGCGTGCTGCAGAACTTGAAGGTGAGTTCGCTGAGCTAAACGGTTGGGAAGCTGAGTCAGAAGCTGCAATCCTTCTAAAAGGGTTAGGTATTGGTGAAGATATTCATGATAAAAAGATGTCTGAATTAACAGGGGCAGAGAAAGTAAAAGTATTACTTGCTCAAGCTTTATTCGGTCAACCTGACATTCTATTACTAGATGAGCCTACCAACCATTTGGACTTAAAAGCGATTCAATGGTTAGAAAACTTCTTAATGAACTTTGAAAATACAGTTATCGTTGTATCCCATGACCGTCACTTCTTAAATAAAGTATGTACGCACATGGCTGACCTTGATTTCGGTAAAATTCAATTATACGTTGGTAACTATGACTTCTGGTATGAATCAAGCCAATTAGCATTAAAACTAACGCAAGATTCTAACAAGAAAAAAGAAGAAAAAGTAAAAGAGTTACAAAACTTTATTGCACGCTTTAGCTCAAATGCATCTAAAGCGAAACAGGCAACTTCTCGTAAAAAATTGTTAGATAAAATTACATTAGATGATATTAGACCATCATCACGTCGTTATCCGTTCGTTGGTTTCACACCAGAACGTGAAGTAGGAAATGACCTATTAACAGTTGAAGGTATTTCGAAAACGATTGATGGCGAAAAAATATTAGATAATGTGAACTTCACTTTAAATAAAGGTGATAAAGTTGCATTTATCGGACGTAACGATATCGCGATGACAACATTATTTAAAATTCTTATGGGTGAAATGGAGCCAGATAGCGGTTCATTCAAATGGGGTGTAACAACATCTCAAGCTCATTTCCCAAGAGATAACTCTGAGTACTTCGAGAACAGTGATTACACTTTAATTGATTGGTTACGTCAGTTCTCTCCACAAGATGAGTCAGAAAGTTTCTTACGTGGTTTCTTAGGCCGTATGCTATTCTCTGGTGAAGAAGTAAAGAAAAATGTTTCTGTTTTATCTGGAGGAGAAAAAGTTCGTTGTATGTTATCTAAAATGATGTTAAGCGGTGCAAACGTATTAACACTTGATGATCCGACGAACCATTTAGACCTTGAGTCTATTACAGCATTAAACAACGGTTTAATCACATTTAAAGGAACATTACTATTCACTTCTCATGACCATCAGTTCGTACAAACAATTGCAAACCGTATTATCGAAGTAACGCCAAACGGTGTAGTTGATAAGGTAGCAACGTATGATGAGTTCTTAGAAAGTCAAGAACTTCAAAAACAAGTTGATGCAATGTACAAAGGTCAATAATAATTGATTAAAACCCTCGCTTTCTATTATGAGAGCGGGGGTTTTTTTAAGTAAACAAATATTCGTTTTAATATAAAGTGGGGGGAGGATTAAAATGGATAATTATTCAAAAATAACATTAGCGATGGTAAGAAATTTTTGAAGCGTGGATAAACCCTGAAATGATGAAGAAATGGTTTTTTACATTGGAAGGGACGGATAAAGTAACGGGAAATACTCCTGAAGGATGGCTCTGAGCATGGTTGGAATGTAATATTCATGGGACTGAAAGAATTGGTTAAAAGAAGAGGGAATAGCTACAAAGGATGATAAACGGTAGTCGAAAAAGTGTAGTTTGAGCAAATTGCCCAAACTACACTTTTTATTTTATGAAATTGGGTAGTTTACATGAATGTACCAAAATTGGAGATAGGTTAGTTTGCAAATGAGGAAATAAAGGATTATAGTTTGTGGAGTCATAATTAGTGGATGGGCCTTGGGAGAAAACAGGAAATGTTACAAATGTATTTTGTTAAATAGAAACCAAGGTCAAAATGTTTAAAAAGAAATAGTTGAATAAATAAAAGCTACAAATTATAATTACTAATATTCTTCATATAGTTAAACAAATAAAATCTATTTGAAGAAGAGAAATTGAATAGAGAGACAGACTTATATAAAATAAGCCTTGGATGATCAAAAGAGGTGGAGAGATGCAACAATTTTTATTGAAGAGTAAACGAGTATTAAGTAATCATTTTGGATTTTTCGTATTTGCTGTTATTTTACTTTGGTTAAAAACATATGCCGCATATGTGACAGAATTTAATTTAGGGATATCGAACACAATCCAAAAGTTCTTACTGTTTTTCAACCCGTTAAGCTCAGCAGTTCTGTTTTTAGGGCTCGCATTATTCGCAAAAGGGAAACGAGCTTACATTTGGTTAATTATTATTAATTTGCTAATGTCTATACTTTTATACGCAAACGTAGTATATTATCGCTTTTTCAGCGACTTTATTACGTTCCCGACATTAACACAAACGAATAACTTTGGAGATTTAGGTGGTAGTATTTTTGCATTGCTACACTTATATGATCCACTATATTTCTTAGATACAATCATTTTAATTGTTTTAGTAGCAACGAAATTTGTAAATCCTAAACCAATTCGTGTTGCGAAGCATAAATTATCTCTAGTATTTGTAGCAGGTATTTTATTCTTTAGCGTTAACTTAGGTCTGGCAGAATCTGACCGTCCTGAGTTATTAACTAGAACATTTGACCGCAATTATATCGTGAAATATTTAGGGGCGTACAACTTTACGATTTATGATGGTATTCAAAGTGCGAAAGCATCAACAGAACGAGCATTAGCGGATGGAGATAATATGACAGAAGTTAGAAACTATCTTACATCAACTTATGCAAGTCCAAATCCTGAGTATTTCGGTAAAGGAAAAGGAATGAACGTAATTTATATTCATTTAGAGTCATTCCAAAACTTTTTAATTGATTATAAATTAAATGGGCAAGAAGTTACACCGTTCTTAAACTCATTTACAAAAGATGCGAATACGTTATACTTTGATAACTTCTTCCATCAAACAGGACAGGGGAAAACATCTGATGCGGAGTTCATGTTAGAGAACTCAATGTTTGGATTACCACAAGGATCTGTTTTTACAAATAAAGCTCATAACACGTATCAATCAGCACCAGCTATTTTAGGTCAACAAGGATACACATCAGCAGTGTTCCACGGTAACTATAAAACGTTCTGGAACCGTGATGATATTTATAAATCATTTGGTTTTAATAAATTCTTTGATGCGTCATACTACGATATGAATGAAAAAGATGTAGTAAACTATGGCTTAAAAGATAAACCGTTCTTTAATGAATCAATTCCGTTATTACAAACGTTGAAACAACCGTTCTATACGAAGTTCATTACGTTATCGAACCATTTCCCTTATCCGATTGATAAAGCGGAAGCAACGATTGAACCAGCTAAAACAGGTGATTCATCAGTAGATACGTACTTCCAAACAGCACGCTATTTAGATGAATCTGTAAAAGGATTCATTGATTACTTGAAACAATCTGGTTTATACGATAACTCAATTATCGTTATGTACGGTGATCATTACGGTATTTCAGATAATCATAGTGCAGCAATGTCTCAAATAATGGGTAAAGAAATGAACGCATTTGAAAATGCTCAATTACAACGTGTACCATTAATCATTCGCGTACCAGGAATGGAAGGCGGCGTACAACATCAATACGGCGGAGAAATTGACGTTCTTCCAACGTTATTACACTTACTAGGTACAGATACGAAAAATTATGTCCAATTCGGATCAGATTTATTATCACCAGAGCATAAACAAGTCGTTCCGTTCCGTAACGGTAACTACGTAAGCCCAACAGTTACTGCACTTAACGGCAAATACTATGATACAGCGACTGGGAAACCTGTAGAATTTACAGATGAAATAAAACAAAATGAGCAAATGGTTCAAAAATCACTAAAATACTCCGACCAAGTTGTTAACGGTGACTTATTACGATTCTACACACCAGAAGGATTTACACCAGTAGAACCTTCTAAATATAACTATAACAATCGTGATAAAGATAAAACGAAGGTGAAGACGACTGAAGACGGGGAAACGAAATAAATAATAAAAAATCCTACTCGTATAGAAAACGAGTAGGATTTTTTGTTTTAAGATTTACTTTCGGATTTTTGGAGTGCTACTTTTTTAGGCATAAAACATGCAATAATCAAAGCTACAAAGGATAAGACTAACATAAATACGTACGCATCACTTGAGCTGAAGATAGAAGCTAATTTCGTTACTTGCATAGCTGATATGCTTCCGTTCTCACTAGATAACTGTGAAGTATGTGAAGTGGATTGAATTGTATACACAGTAATAATGACTGCTGTTCCTATAGCACCTGCTAATTGACGTACGGTATTATTCACTGCGGAACCATGTGAACCCAGTTCTCTTGGTAAAGCGTTTAAACCTGCTGTATTTAAAGGCATCGAAATGAAACTTAGTCCAATGCGTAGAATAATGGTACGAACCATTAAATACATATAAGTGGTGGATTCGGTCAAATCAATTACACCCCACATCGATATAATGATACATATTAAACCTATAATAAAGAGTGGTTTTGCCCCATATTTATCAAACATTTTACCCGTGATAGGTGATAAGAATGCATTAATTACAGCTCCAGGTAATAGAAGTAAACCTGATTCAAAAGCAGTAAAACCTCGTCCGTTTTGCAAGTAAATCGGTAAAAGAATTAAATCAGCATACATAATCATCGTAATGAGTATGTTAATGACTGATGTAAGAGTGAAAATTTTATACTTAAATACGGATAAATTTAATAGTGGATCGCTAGACTTTATTTGACGTAAACAGAATAGAGTTGTAACAATTATTCCGATGATAATTGTAGTAATAACAATTGGATGATCCCATCCTTTACTTCCTGCACTACTAAATCCGAATATAATACAACCAAAGCCAATCGTTGATAAAATGACACTTACGATATCTAATTTTGCTTTTGTTGTCTCAGCAACATTCATTAAATATTTTAGCGCGAGAATAATAACGATTAATACAAATGGAGCGAATCCAATAAATAACCATCTCCATGATACATATTCAATAATAAAGCCAGATAATGTTGGAGCGATGGCTGGCGCAAAAATTATGGCAAAACCGATGGTTCCCATAATACTGCCACGTTTTTCACTAGGGTATAAATATAAAATAACTGTCATCATTAGTGGCATAATAATTCCTGCTCCAACTGCTTGAATCATTCTTCCTGTTAACAAAATGCCAAAATTCATGGCGCATGCACAAAGAACAGTCCCGATAAACAAAGAGAGCATCGAGCTAATAAACAGCTGCCTTGTTGTAAATCGTTTCATTAAAAATGCAGTAATTGGCACTAGAACGCCATTTATGAGCATAAAGCCTGTTGATAGCCATTGTACGGTTGCAGCTGTAACATCAAATACTTCCATTAAATTACTCATCGCTACATTTAATAGCGTCTGATTTAATGTTGATAAAAAACAACCGGAAATGAGCACAATTAATATAATTTTTTTATTTCTTTCTGATATTTCCTTTTGCATTGGTAAACTCCTTCATTGTCGTCTTGATTTATCGACATTGTGTCGATAAAATTAATGGTAACAAAATAAATTTTCTTTGACCATGAACAGTTTTGTTGAAAATGTTCACTACTCGACATAGAAGGTATGCACTGTCGAGTAAGTAAAGAGAAAATCTATAAAGGAGTTTCAAAATGTCTACACCTAAAAAAGAAGATCCTCGTACAGTTCGTTCAAGAGAAATGTTTAAAAATGCTGTTTTTTCTCTCCTATGTGAGAATCCTAGTATTTCAAGTTTAACGGTTCAGAAAGTCGCAACAAAAGCAGGATTAAACCGAACAACCTTTTACTTACATTATCAAGATATTCAAGATTTACTAGACCAAATCACGAATGAGATTTCAAATGAACTTTCAAATAAAATAGCTGATTTAATACATGCAAAAGATTTATCAGAAAAACAAAAGCTAACACAATTACTTGATTATTTATATATCCATCGAAATTATTTATTTATATTATTTAAAATGAATCAATTTGAGGAGCAACTATTTTTATTTTTAAAAGAGTTAATAGAAACGAGAAGAGAGAATACGAAAAAGGATCTGCCTGATGATTATGTTGCGGTTGATATTAAAACAGCTTCATTGGTAGGTATTATCATGTGGTGGATAAGGAATGGACTTCACTTTAGTTCAGATTATATCGCAAATCAAATTTATTTCATGTACAGAGGGTAATGAGTTAAAAATATTTTATGTATCGATACATTGTATTATTAAGTGCGACACCTAAAGAAAAAAGCCCATATCGCTTCGTATAAAGTAGAAGTTATCACATCACTTACTTCATACAGAAAACTGCCCATGAAGGGTTTCAGGAAGAACTGTCGCACTTAGATTGACAAATTGTCTTTAAAATAAAAAATCGTATTGTATAATTTCATATGCCGCATGTATATAGTAAAATTTTTAAATGAAAGTACAATCATTGCACTGTGCATAAACAAGAATTTGGACTTAATTTTAGAAGAGATACAAGATAAGATATTAATAGAAAGCGATTTCAAACTCTAATTTTGCAAAATTAGTATCTATACTTGCAATTCTATTTAAGAACAAGTATAGAAAGGGTGTATATCATATATGATATTAGATAATCGAAGTATAAGTATTTTACAGCAAATTATTCAAGCGGATAGCTATGTTTCTGTATCTCAATTAATGGAAGTCATACAAGTTTCAAAGCGAACAATTTATTATGATATGAAGAAAATAGAAGATTGGTTAGTTGCAGAGGATTTAAATTCATATGAATATATTCGCCCTTTAGGCTACTGTTTTGATAATGAAACGAAGCAAAGAGTGATAAAAAAGTTAAATGGATTTACAACAAGCCAATATGAATATTCTCCACATGAACGAAAAATATTGCTGGTTCTTTATATACTAACAATGGAGAAAAGGATTCTATTAGAAGACTTAATAGAACTTGTGCAAGTCAGTCGTAATACTGCTCTTGCTGACTTGAAAAAAATAAAAGCAGAGTTAGTGAAGTTTAAGCTCGCATTAAACTTTAATCGTAAACATGGCTACAATATTATAGGGAATGAACATGGAAAACGAAATATATTAATCTTAAATCTTTCACAAATAATTTCAAAGCATGGATGGGAATATTTAATATCGCATGTGAAATATATTACGAATGATAATAAAAATGTAAAAGGTAATAAAGATCACGAGGAACTTCTTATAATAAAAAATATTTTATCAAATTGTGAAGAGCTTTTAGGGGTCCAGTACACAGATGAGGTACTTGAAAGTTTAAGCGTTTACATGTATTTATTCCGCAATCGTATTGTAAATGGAAAATGTGTTGAGATGGAAGATGCTGAAAAGGATGTACTAAGAGAAACAAAACAATTTGAAGCAGCAAAATATATTGCAAAACAGTTTGAAAGAGTATTTTTCGTGGATTTTCCAATAGATGAAATTTATTATATTACGACTCATTTGTTAGGAGCAAAAGTAAATGCTCAACAAAAAGACTTTGAAAAAAGTGAGATTGATGGAATACATTCAATGGTCGGATATATGATAAAGGATTTTCAACATTATGCTTGTGTTATATTTCAAGATTTTAAAGGACTTGCTTCAGACCTATATCTGCATATGAAACCGGCATATTATCGTGTAAAGTACGGGATTGAAATAGAAAATCCATTACTTTATACAATCCAGCAAAATTATGAAGAAGTATATACTCTTACAAAAAAAGTAATTCATCATTTTGAAGAATATGTTGGAAAAATAGTTTCAGATGATGAAATGGCATATATTACTATGCACTTTGGTGCTTGGATGAGGAAAGAGGGAATCGTTCCCAGCCCAAGAAAAACCGCGCTACTTGTTTGTCCAAATGGTATTGGTACATCACGTATGTTGCAGTACCAATTAGAGCAAGTGTTTTCAAGTGTAGATATTTTAAAAGCCATTTCAAAGCGGGAATATGAATCAAATACATTTGATGTAGATTGTATTATTACTACAACTGAACTGGAGAAGGGGAAAATTCCTATCTTTATGGTAAATCCAATTTTGACCGATTCCGAAAAAGCATCGTTATTACGAAAAATCAATGTAGCTTTATATGGCGAAGATCAAAATGATTCAGTTGATATGATGATGGGTATTATCCAAAAATACACAGACATTTTAGATGAAAAATCTTTAAAAAATGAATTGAGAGAGTTTATGAGTGGTCCGGTACATATTGATAAGGAGGAGAAATATAAGCCTATGTTAAACGAGCTATTAACTAGAGAATTTATAGAGCTTGAGAATCACGTTGAGACGTGGGAGGAAGCAATTCGTGTTGCGTCGGAACCTTTATTACAAAGTGGACATATTTCTGAAGAATATATTTCTGAAATGATTGCGAATGTAAAGAAGTTAGGCCCGTATATTGTAATTGCACCTAAAATCGCTATACCTCATGCTCGTCCAGAAGCAGGTGTCAAAAAATTAGGGATGAGTTTATTACAACTAAAAGAGGGTGTGTTATTTTCAGAAAAACAAGAGCATGCTGTAAATTTAATTATTGTATTAGCAGCTATAGATAACGAGACACATTTGAAGGCATTGGCACAATTAAGTGAGATGTTATCTGAACCAACGAACATAGAAATGTTAATGCATTCAAATTCAAAAGATAAAATGCTAGAAATGATAGCTAAATATTCTAATTAAAGGGGAGATTGAAATGAAAAAAGTATTAGTTGTATGTGGAAATGGATTAGGAAGTAGTTTTATTATAGAAATGAATGTAAAGAAAATATTAACTGAACTTGGTATGCAAGCTGAAGTTTCTCATACGGATTTAGCATCAAGTAAATCAGAACAAGCAGATCTATATTTAGGTGCGAAAGATATCATTTGCAACCTTGAAGATGGTACTCGCACAGTTGCTGGATTAACAAACATTCTAGATTTAAATGAAATTAAAGAAGCATTACAAAAACACCTGATGTAGAAACGGTGAAAGGGGAGTAGTGCTATGTTTGATTTAATAATGAAAGATATTTTGGGACAGCCTGCAATATTAGTTGGATTGTTTGCTATGTGTGGTTTACTATTGCAAAAAAAGAATTTTGCAGATACAGTTTCAGGAACATTAAAAACAATTATGGGCTTCGTCGTTTTAGGAGGCGGAGCCACTATATTAATAGGGGCTTTAGATGTTTTTGGTAAAATATTTGATAAAGCATTTCATATTAAAGGGATTATTCCAAATAACGAAGCTGTTGTTGCGATAGCACAGCAAACTTTAGGAACAGAAACGGCATTAATTATGGTATTTGGGATGATTGCTAATTTACTAATTGCACGATTTACAAGATTTAAATATGTATTTTTAACTGGTCATCATACCTTATTCATGGCATGTTTAATTTCAGCTGTATTTTCAACTACAGGGATGAAAGGCGCTTCACTAGTTATTAGTGGGTCTATTATTTTAGGATTACTTATGGTCATTTTTCCAGCTCTACTTCAACCGTATGTTAGAAAAATTACGGGAATGGATGATATC
Source organism: Bacillus sp. 41-22 (assembly GCF_025809295.1). Classification (NCBI taxonomy): domain Bacteria; kingdom Bacillati; phylum Bacillota; class Bacilli; order Caryophanales; family Bacillaceae; genus Bacillus; species Bacillus sp. 41-22. Next base: position 2,790,993 of record NZ_CP084035.1, on the reverse strand, counting down.
GCAATTGGCCATTTCGGTTCAGTTGGGTATTTAGCAGCAGGATTTGTTGGTAGTAAATTTGGAAATAAGGAAAAATCTACAGAACAAATTAAAGTACCGAAGTCATTAGGGTTTTTACGTGATACATCAGTTTCTATGTCATTAACAATGGCTGTGTTATTCTTTATTGTTGCACCATTTGCTGGGAAAAACTTTATCGAAACAGAATTAAGTAACGGACAAAATTATCTCGTGTATTCATTCATGCAAGCAATTACATTCGCTGCGGGTGTATATATTATTCTAGCTGGTGTCCGTATGTTGATTGCAGAAATTGTCCCTGCATTTAAAGGGATAGCAGATAAACTTGTACCAAATGCCAAACCAGCATTAGATTGTCCAACAATCTTCCCATTCGCGCCAAATGCGGTTATTATTGGCTTTTTAACAAGTTTTATTGCTGGATTACTATCTATGTTTATTCTTCCGTTTATCGGATTAAGTGTAATAGTGCCAGGATTAATCCCTCATTTCTTCACAGGGGCAACAGCTGCTGTATTTGGAAATGCAACTGGAGGAAGACGAGGAGCAATACTTGGAGCTTTTGTAAATGGATTATTAATCTCATTCCTACCAGCTATATTACTACCTATATTAGGTGGATTAGGATTTGAAAATACAACATTCGGTGATTCCGACTTTGCTGTTGTTGGTATTTTAATTAGTGAAATTGCGAAATTGCTAGGGAATGTTTTCTAAATAATAGAGCATAAAAAGACTTGAATTCTAATTATGAATTCAAGTCTTTTTATTTAAATATTAAAGTGTAAGAAAGTGAGGGAATTTGAATAAAAGAAATAGGGATTGGTTTGAAAAAAATGTGTTATGATTGTTTGTAAAATCTTTTGATTTTCCTTGAGGATCAATATTGAAACAGAAAAGTATATTTTCAAAATAGGGTAAAATAAAAGGAGTCTATGCATGAATTTTCAAAATGAAAAAATATCATTACATTTAGAGGTTGTAAATTACCAATATGCAGATGCAAAAGACGAGTGTGATAGAAATTGGTTAAGAGTAAAAGCGAAACTATCAGAAGAAAATAAAGTTTTTGAAACGATGGATCCTTTTTTACAAACATACGATTTACAGTACATGATAAAATGGTTTGAATCTTTACCAAACCCTAAATATAACGAACTAGATTTCATAGAACCAAATTTAGCGTTTGAATTTATGGGGGGAAAAGCAGGGGAGTTTAACATTGTTATTCGCTTATCGCTGGAACTTAACCCCACATGGTGTAAGGAAGAAGAATACGAATTTTCTATCGGTATAACTCAAGAGGATAGGGAGAATATTATTCGTTCTATTGAAGAGCAACAAAGGAAATTCCCAAAACGATAAAAAAAGACTTGATAACCTACAAGAGGGAATCAAGTCTTTTTATTACATACGATTATCATGCCAGAAGTTTAATGGGAAGTGTTCGTTCTCATTATAGGCTTCTAATTCATATCCTCTTTCTTTCAGCCCTTTAATAATACCAGGTACTGCTTTAACTGATTGTGGATGAATATCATGCATTAGAATAACTTCTGTTGGGTTTGTAGCACCATGTAGAACGTTTTCTACGATTTTAGCAGATGCAGCGTCTACTTGCATTTTGTTGTATTTCCAGTCTAATGAATCAATTGTCCAATCCCAAACTTTTAAACCATTTTCAACAACTTTGTTGCGAAGAGCTTCATTTAACCCTGGCATTGAGCCGTAAGATGGACGAGTTAATACTGGAGATTTTCCTAGAACGCCAGCGATTAAGCCTTGGTCTTCTTTCATTTCATCAACGTAATGACCTTCTGTGTAAAGTTTCTTGTAGTTATGAGTCATACTGTGCATCCCAACATAGTGGCCTTCAGCATCTTCACGTTTTACAAGATCAGGGAAAGCTTTTACGTTTGAACCAATTAGGAAGAATGTTGCTTTTGCATTTTCACTCTTTAACATATCTAAAAGCTCAGCTGTGTATTTTCCAGGACCATCGTCAAATGTTAAGTAAGCGACTTTTCTAACTTGCCCGTTATAGTGCTTTGGAGCTTCTTTCGGAGCAAGGGACGTTTGAATTTCACTTACAAGTTGAACAGATTTCGCTTCATCCTCTGTACTTGCTAGAGCGATATGTGTTGATCCGTAAGCAGCTTCGTATGTAAATAATACCCCAGCGCAAATCAACAGAGCCCTTTTCACTAAAGTTGTCATCCGAATTCCATTGTGCATAATTTTCCTACTCTCTATAAAAGTTCTACTCTACTATATTAGCAATTTTAGAGGGGGAAATGCAAAAAAACTTTTTTACAAGCGCAAAAAAGTTTGTTAAAAAGCATGTAAGATTTCACTGTTTTGCAGGTTTGAAAAAATGAAACAAGAATTAAATGAATGGAACTGCATGTAATAATGGTTCATTCACGTTTTTTGTTTTAGAAAGGGAGGAAAAGTATGAAAAAATTAGCTTGTTTACATGCTCATCATTCAAATATTGAATACATTGACCGAGCATTGCAATCTTTTGGAATCGAAATACTCCATTTTGTAGATCCCATCTTATCACGCATATTAAAAAAAGATTGCGATTTTGAAAAAGAACAAGCACGGAGTAATTTAAAAGATATTATAAAGTATATAGCCAAAAGTGATATAGATACACTTTTATTAACTTGTACAGATTATATTACGCTATTAGATGAGAATTTCAAAATAGACATACCTATATTGAAAATTGATGAGCCATTTTTTGAAATGATTTGTCATATTGAAGAGCCACAAACAATACTTTTTACAAATAATCGTACGGTTTCAGGAACGATGGAACGTTTAAAACAATACGCTCGGCAGAATAATAAATCCATACATGTAAAAGTAGAAGTGATAGAAGGGATATTTGAGTTAATTATGCAAGGTCGTAAAGAAGAGCATGATGCTAAATTAGAAAAGTATTTATATGAAATTATGAAAGATAGAAATGAAATGTTTTTAGTTGCACAATTATCTATGGTAGACGCTACTACAAGGGTAGAAAATATAATAGGAAGGAACATAATAAATCCGTTGAATGCGCTTGTGGAGTATTGTATACAGAGTGTGAATGAACAACCGTGTGAAAAATAAGGAAGAGGATGTTTTTTATTTTAAAGAACATCAATAAAATTTCACATACCGTATTTAAAAAATAAATATAGGAAAACCAAAAAATAATGTAGAATATATCGTACATACATATATGAAGTGAACATAAAACATAAAAGAGGTGGGCATATGTTACTTGAAGAAGTAATGCAGCAACTAGAAGAATATGGAACAGAACAAAACCGTAAAATCTTTAAAAATCATGGGGCAAAAGAGCCGTTATTTGGAGTTAGTTTTGCAAATTTAAAATTGTTGAAAAAGAGGATAAAAAAGGATCATGATTTAGCAATCTCATTATGGGAAACGAAAAATATGGATGCAATGACTTTAGCAACGATAATTTTAGATCCGAAGAAACTAACGTCAGAACAACTAAATAGATGGGTTCAGGATGTTGATTACTATTGTTTAATGGACGTTCTTATGACAGCTATATGTACGTCACCAATCGCGATAGAAAGAATGGAAGAATGGACGAAGTCTGATGATGAATGGATTGGAAGAGCAGGTTGGTCTTTATTAGCAAATATAGCGATTAAAAATAAAACGTTACATGATGAATTCTTCACTCCGTATCTAGAAGAAATTAAAGCAAATATACATAATGAAAAAAATAGAAAAAAAGAAGCGATGAATAGTGCTTTAATCGCGATAGGGATTCGAAATGAAGCTTTAGAGCAACAAGCAATTGAAATTGCACGTGAAATTGGAAAAGTAGAAGTTGATCATGGTGCAACGTCATGCAAAACACCAGACGCAGAACCGTATATAAAAAAAGCGAGAGAAAGAGCTGAAAAAAAGAAAGTGAAATAAGAAAAGGGGAACGGTTATGAAACCAATGGAAGCGGCACAAAGCATAATTACATCACAATTTTCGAATTGTGATGTTGCTTTACTAGGGGGAAGTGTTGCTAGAGGAGAGGCTACAAAAACATCTGACCTTGATATTGTAATATTTGACCAAAGTTTGTCATCTTGTTATAGAGAATCTTTCTATAGTAATGGCTGGCCTGTTGAAGTATTCGTACATAATTTTGAAACGTATAAAACCTTTTTTAAAAGTGATTGTAAGCGCGGGAGACCTTCATTACCTCAATTAGTTTCAGAAGGGATTGTGCTAAAAGGAAAAGATGAAATTGTAGAGATACTTAAAAGAGAAGCGAATGATTTATTAAATAAAGGACCAAAAAAATGGACAGAAGAAACGATGAAGCAGAAGCGTTATTTTATTACGGATACTTTGGATGACTTCATTGGTGCAACAAAGAGAGAAGAAGAATTGTTCATTGCCAATTTATTAGCTGATTTAGTACATGAATATGTTTTAAGAGTAAATGGTCAATGGCTTGGAAATTCAAAATGGTTTATTAGAGTGTTAAGAAGGTATGACGAGCAATATGCAGAACATTTTGTAGCGGCTTTTGATCATTTTTATAAAACAGAGGAGAAAAATGAATTAATTACTTTTGTAGAAAACACGCTAGATCAATACGGAGGAAGAATGTTCGAAGGATTTTCTATAGGGAAATGAAAAGGGGATAGCAAAGTGAATGTACCATTCGTTCAATTAAGAGAACTGACAATAGATGATGTAGAAGATCGATATCAATGGTCATTAGATACAGAAGTAACAAAGCATTTAGTTGTACCAGATCAATATCCACCGTTCACTCGTGAAGATACGAGAAGGTGGATTGAAGCATGCATAAGTCGAGGGAATGGTTATGAACAACGAGCTATCGTTACAAAGGAAGGTATACACATTGGATGGATAGACCTAAAAAACTTTGATAATACAAATAAAAATGCTGAACTAGGGGTTGCCATTGGAAATAAAGAATATTGGGGTAAAGGATATGGAATGGCAGCACTATACAGTATGTTACAAATTGGCTTTTCTGTATTCGAATTAGAAAAAATATGGCTACGAGTAGACGAAGATAATTTACAAGCTAGAAAGAGTTATGAAAAAGCAGGATTTGTTTGTGAAGGAATAATGAGAAATGATCGATTACGTCAAGGTAAGTTCATTCATCGCTATCGTTATAGTATGTTAAAAGAAGAATATCAATCTTTATTTAATAGCCTATAAAAATGTTATGTAAACTAAAAGGGGATGAGGAAAATGATTCGATTACTTACGAAAGAAGATGCGGAAAAATATTGGGACTTACGTTTACAAGCTTTACAAGTAAATCCAGAGGCATTTGTAACAACTTATGAAGAGGCGATTCGCCAGGAAAATCCTATTAAGCGAGTGGAAAGTAATTTAACAGCTACTACTAGTTGTACATTTGGTGCATTTAACGAAGAAAATCATTTAGTTGGAGTTGTCACTTTACTAACAGAAGAGAGAGAGGCGTATAAACATAAAGGTCATATCGTTGCGATGTATGTAGATGCACAAAACAGGCGGAACGGATTGGCACGTGAGTTAATAACAAATGCCATTCAAAGAGCGCGAGATATAAAACTAGAGCAATTGACATTAGGTGTTGTATCTACAAACGAACCAGCAAAAAAATTGTATGAATCAATGGGCTTTAAAACGTATGGAATTGAAAAAAGAGCTATAAAGGTGAATGGTGTGTATAGTGATGATGAAAATATGGTGTTGTTTCTTTAAAGGAAGGATATTATCATGAAAGATCTCCATTTAGAAAAAGATATGAACCCCAACGTGGCAATTTTGTATGCAACGGTTACTGATACATTTAAACGATTGCAAAGGTTAGTCGAAGGTATTGAAAAGAACGAACTATCCTATAAAGGGTCTGAAAATAATGAAAATAACATTGGACAGCTACTTCAGCATTTAGCAGTAGTCGATTTACACTGGGTGTACCGTTTAAAAGGAGAGGGAGTTCCGCCTGCACTTGAAAATAAATATGGACCAATGTTGAATGAAATGGGAAAATTGCCTAGTTTAAGAAAGTACAAATTACAAGAATTAATGCAAGATTATGAAGCTGTGCAACATATGTTTTATGAGGAATGTATGAAACTAACAGAAAATGATTTAACACGAGAAGTTTTTTATGAAAAGGGAGAAAATGCGACTATAAGGTGGGGAATATGGCATATAGCCGATCATAATCGGTACCATCAAGCTCATATTAGTCGATTACGAAAGTTATATAGAAGTAGACCGCATGTATGATTAAATTTTTGAATATTAATTATATTCATTTTGTTATATAGTAGAAAAAGAAACTATATAAGGGGTTTTATAATGAAAGCTATTGCAGTAGGGATATTGGCATCGTTTTTCTTTGCCTTTACCTTTGTGTTAAACCGGTCGATGGATTTAGGGGGCGGGAGTTGGATTTGGAGTGCATCACTACGGTATTACTTTATGGTTCCAATGCTACTACTTATTGTCATGTATAGAGGGAATTTAAAACAACTCTTGCAATATATGAAAAACAATCCGAAAGAGTGGTTGTTATGGAGTATTGTAGGGTTTGGTCTCTTTTATGCACCGCTTAGTTTCGCGGGTGCGTTTGGACCGGGGTGGCTTGTCGCTTCGACTTGGCAAATTACAATAGTTGCAGGGATTTTGTTAACACCATTTTTTGCGGTAGACCCATTACATAAAAAACTTCCAATGAAAGAATTAGTAATGTCAGGCATTATTTTATTCGGTGTTGTTCTTATGCAAGTAGAACACGCTTCTTCTTTAGGGATTCGTGAAACCATTTTATGTGTGGTTCCTGTACTCATTGCTGCGTTTGCATATCCACTTGGAAATAGAAAAATGATGCAAGTATGTAAGGGCGAATTAGATGTCTTCCAACGAGTTCTCGGTATGACATTAGCAAGTTTACCATTTTGGTTTTTACTATCTGGTTATGAAGTATCAACAGGCGGACTACCGTCAAGTAGTCAAGTTTTCCAATGTTTTATTGTAGCAGTTAGTTCAGGGTTAATCGCAACGGTATTATTCTTCTTTGCGACAGATCTTGTAAAAGATGATCCGCAAAAATTAGCAACAGTCGAGGCGACACAGTCTGGTGAAGTTTTATTTGCATTAGTAGGAGAGCTGCTCTGGTTATCGGCTCCAATTCCGTCTTCTTTATCGTGGGTTGGAATGAGTCTTGTAATTGTCGGAATGATACTTCATAGTTATGTAGCTGTAGTTGTGAAAAAAGAAGAGAAAATAACGGCATAAAAAGATTAGCTCTTTTTCAATAAAGAGCTAATCTTTTTTCATGAGAAAGGATGGAGATAGGATGTTACAACGTGTTGAGCATTTAGAAATAGATCCCATTAAAAAAGTATTAAAGCATGCGACCGGTCCGAGTGAAGCAAGCTTATTTAAAGCAGTTTCAATGTATAAAAATGATCAGGCAGTGCTATATAAATATGGGAATAAGGGTTGCATAGGTATAGTGCTAATTCATACAAATAGAGCGAGAATGTGTCACATAGCTGTTGATGAAAAATATCGTAATCAAGGAATTGCACTTCAAATGATTAAAGAAATAATTAGGGAATATGAGTTAACATATATTGAGGCTGAGACAGATACAGAGGCAGTCGGATTTTACAAGAAATGTAACTTTAAGATTGAAAGCTTGGGAGAGAAATATCTGGGGGTAGAGAGGTTTTATTGTTATTTAGAGAATGAATAAAATAAATAGCTCATCATTTGTGATGGGCTATTTCATATTAGTATAAATTAAGATTGCTAGATTGAAAGTTTTTGATTGTGTTCACCTTTCTATATTAATTTTAAATAAATACACCATAATTTAACTGTTTCCGATATGATAAAAACGACAGAGGTATAGTAATTGAAATGATTAAGTTAAAAATTAAGAAAAATATGATAATATATGTATGTATTAGTTTAAAGCAAAATGGGGGAACAATCGTGAAAATGAATGACATAGTGGCGAATACACAATTTCCAAATACAATCGAAACAATTACAAATGATTTAAAAGCATTAGGGATAGAAAAGGGAATGACAGTTATTGTACATTCTTCATTAAGTTCAATCGGTTGGATATCAGGCGGTGCAGTTGCCGTAGTAGAAGCGTTAATGAAAGTTGTTACAGAAGAAGGAACGATAATTATGCCGACGCAATCTTCGGATTTATCCGATCCAAAACATTGGTCAAGACCACCTGTACCAGAAGAATGGTGGCAAATTATTCGGGATAACGTCCCAGCATTTGATCCACGTATAACACCAACAAGGGCAATGGGAGAAGTAGTTGAATGTTTTCGTACATATCCGAATGTATTGCGCAGTAATCATCCACTCAGTAGTTTTGCAGCATGGGGGCAACACGCAGAAGAAATTACAGCGAATCATTCACTTTCCATAAGTTTTGGTGAAGAATCGCCATTACGAAAAATATACGATTTAGATGGATACATATTATTACTTGGTGTTGGTTATGACTCTAATACGTCTATACATTTATCTGAGGTACGTACAGGTGCACGCGAGTTAATAAAGGTAGGAGCACCTATTATAGAAGAAGGTGTAAGAGTATGGAAAGAATTCGTTGAAATGGATTACGATTCTGATACGTTTGTAGAAATCGGAGTTGAATATGAGCTTAAAGGAACAGTTACGCGTGGGAAGATAGGGAATGCGACGTGCCGTTTTATGAGGCAGCGTGATGCAGTTGACTTTGGAACAGAGTGGTTTCGTGCGAAAAATCAGTAAGGGATGGTTATTATGCAGGAGAAAAAAGTATTAATTACGAGCGGCGGCTGCCTAGAAAAATGGGATCAAGTACGTGGACATACAAATTTAGCAAAAGGTACGATTGGAAGAATTATTGCGGAAGAGCTAATGACAAAGGGCGCACATGTAATATATTTGCATGGCTATTTCGCTGAGAAGCCAATGGATGTAAATAACCAATTAGAATTGCACCCATTTGAGGGGATTATTGATTTACAAGATAAGATGAAAAGTATTATTACACATGAAAAAGTAGATGCAGTTATTATGGCTGCTGCTGGCTCAGATTGGGTTGTCGAAAAGATTTGTGATCAAGATGGAAATGTTCTTAATATGAACGGAAAGATTTCAAGTGACATCGCTCCAATTATTCATTTTCAAAAAGCGCCAAAAGTATTAAAACAAATAAAGAGTTGGGATCCAGAAACGATACTCGTTGGCTTTAAACTTGAAAGTGACGTAAATGAAGCAGAACTTATTGAAAGAGCAAGTAAAAGAATGGAAGATGCAAAAGCAAGTGTAATGGTAGCAAACTCACCGCATTCTTTATATTCTCGCGGTGCTGTGCATCACGTTATTGGACAAGACGGTAATGTGAAGTTATGTAATGGGAAAGATGAAACTGCAAAAGAAATTGTCAATATGTTAGAGCATTTATGTAATCGTATCACTGCGATGTAAATTTAAGCTTTTAGAAAGAGATGCAGTCGCATAGTATGTAATGGAGTTAATATTAAATTAGTGGGGGAACTTAGCCCTCACTAATTATTAAATTGAGTCAATGGAATAAATAGGCCATTAGCTGCTCGTAAATGTGTAATACATGATATATGCATAATGAACATTTTGTGAGGAGTGGATTGTATGGAACATTTATTAAAGCAAGCTATTAAACTTAGAAATGAAAAGAAATATGCGCAGTCTAGAGAGATACTTATAGGATTAACAAACTTTACGAGGGATGCAGAAGTACTATATCAATGTGCTTGGATACATGATGTAATGGGTCTTGAAACGGAGGCGGTTCCGTATTATGAACAGGCAATTGCGAACGGACTTGATGGTGAATCCCTTTGCGGTGCGTATATCGGTCTTGGCAGTACGTATCGTTGTATAGGGGAATATGATAAAGCGATTACTTTATTAGAAGCAGGGATAAAGAAGTTCCCGGAAAATGACGTGATGAAAGTGTTTTTATCATTAGCAAAATATAACGTAAACGAACATGAAGAAGCGATGAAATTACTGTTAGAGACAGTTGTGAAAGTAGATGAGATAAAAGAATTTGAACGTGCTATTTCATTTTATAAAGACCATTTAAATGAGGTTTTTGAATAGAGGAGAGAAGGAATGAATCCATCAATTTCAAGAAGGAAAAAAGGCATTTGGATTGGACTCGTATCTTTAATTATGTTATCAAACTATTTAGTGTATGCCCTGCCAATAGTGCCAGCTGCCCCGAAAGAAGTAGTCCTCGGTTCATTATTAGATTTTATGTTTGTAATTCCAGTCATCACATATTTCTTTATTATACGGAAAAGATATTCGTTAACGTATATGTTTCCTGTAGTTATAGCTGGATATGTATTCGCAAGATTTATAATTCCTAGTGATTATTTACAAGCTTTTTCATTTGTTTCGTATGTAATAGTTGCTGGAGAAATTGTGTTCGTATGTTTTGAACTGTTTCTTATATATAAAATTATAAGAGTACTTCCTAAAATAATAAAACGATATAAAGAATATAGAAGTGAGTATTCTTCATTTTCTTATGCGATTGATGCAGCGTTTGATGCTACTATGAAAAGAAGTAAGGCTGTAAGTATCATTCTTACTGAGTGTAAATTAATCTATTATGCATTTTTATCGTGGCGTGAAAAAGTACCAGATGGTGAATGCACATATTCCTATCACAAAAAGACCGGCGCTATAGGTGTTTATATTATGATTATTCACGCAACAGTAATTGAAAGTATCGGTTTTCACTATTTACTTCATCAATGGAATCCAGTAATAGCTTGGATTTTACTCATACTAAACGTATATGCGATGATTTATTTTTTAGCTGAAATACAAGCGATGCGTAAAAATCCAATTGTCGTAACAGAAGAACAAGTTATCATTCAAATTGGATTAGGAAAGAAAGTTGTATTGCCATTTACACAAATTGATAATATTGCATTCTACAAGGGGGAACCCCTAACAGCAAAAGAAGAAAAAGAGGTGCTGGATGCAACTGTTATGGAGTTCATAAAAGAACCTGCTACTTTTGAAATAACGCTAAAAGAGCCAGTGAAAGTGCAGTTGTTGTATGGATTTACTAAAACAGTAAGTCGTGTTCACTTAAATGTTGATGAGAAACGAAAATTTTATGATGCGGTTACTGAAAGGTTAAAACATATGAATGGTGGATAGTGAAAAACTCCTTCTAAATAAGAAGGAGTTTTATTGTGTAATTGTAGACTGTACACTTCTTTATCGCTATATAAACGGATATAATTAAGACTAGAAATAGCATAAGGGGAAACAAAAAAATGAATAAATTACGAACACCTAAAAGTGAAATTATAGAAAGAAAAATCCGATATGACTCGACAATAGTAGATCACAATTGCTTAATACTTGAAAAGAAATCGCAAAGTATCGTGTTATTTTATGAGGTTCAGTATTCATTTACGATGAATACAAATGATTCGAGTTTAACAATCCCAAAAGGAAGTTACACCATTGCATACTACTGGGAAAATCGTCCGTACAATTTATACATATGGAGAGATAAGAACGGAATGTATTTAGGCGCTTATTTTAATGTTGTAAAAAATACGCAAATAACAGACGAACTAGTGTCATTTGAAGACTTAATTATTGATATTATGGTAATGCCAAGTGGAGAATGTTTTATTTTAGATGAGGATGAGTTACCTGAGCCCTTAGAGAGTTTTGAAGGTGGCTATGTGGATGAAGCTCTTTATGTATTAAAGGAAATAATTCAAAAGTCGCTTCCTCAAATGATTGTAGAGACAGAAATGGTGCGGCTAAAATAAAGTTTAATCGATTTGAAAAGAGAATACGTGTTTAATGAAAATGAGTAGTCTCAAGTTATATGATCTAACTTTTTTGATAAATCTAAGGTTAGAAGCATATTTCTTGGGATTACTCTTTTTTTGTAGGAATTTTGTTGCTTAGTTTCTAAATTGATTTTTAAATTTATCAAATAAGATTGACTGAATCAAGTTCAGTCGTTTATGATTGAATCAGATTCAGTCGTGGAAAAACATAGTAGGAGATGACGTATGAAAAGAATATCAAAAGAACCCGATATAAGACGCCAAGAGTTAATGGATATTGGTTTTGAACTATATATGAAAAATGGTATGGGAGGATTTAGCATAAAAGATGTTGTTAGTCGGGCTGGTGTAGCAACAGGGTTGTTTTACTATTACTTTAAATCTAAAGAAGATTTTGTTGATGAGACTTTAAATAGCTTCATTGTGAAAAATATGGAGTTAATTGAAGAAATACTTATTTCAAATGAACGGTCTGTAATGCAGAAGATGAAAGATTCTCTAGATATATTTTGGACATTTATTGAAAAATTAGCACCCTATAAAAATGTGAGTTCGTTTCAGACGGAACAACATTTTCAACTGGAACAGAAATTATTCACACGAATTCAACCATTAATTCGACAAGTAATTGAAGAAGGAGTGAAAACGGGGATTTTTTATACTGACAACTCCTCATTAGCTTCTGGATTTATTTTATACGGTCTTAGCAGTATTGCTCATTCAGAAGTAAAGTTGAATCTAGATACGAAGCAAGAAATGGTTAATTTAGTATTAACTACACTACGATACGATCAAAAAGAAGGTGAATGTATATGAAGATTATTATCGATGGAAACAATATTTCGCAAGAGCAACTTACAAAATGGAAAAGAGAACGTATTAAAAAAGCATTAAATACATTAGGACATAAAGGGCCTGAAATAAATGATACAGACGTCATGATAAAAAAGCTAACGGAAGTAAAGTTGAAATATTCATATAATGAAATGTATGATAAACTGAAATCAAAACTTAGATTAAGTGGAATAGGTATGCGTATCTGTACTGTTTTATCTGGTGATAGACGAAAATTTTCAAAAACAAGCATCTATTTAGATGGGATTACAGCAGAAGAAGCTATAAATGGAATTGATAGTTTTATGCTTGAACAATCACGTGAAAATAATCAAGTGAATTTATCGGCTTGTCCTGATCACTATGTACTAAGCCCCTTTGGGGAAAATGAATTAGAGGTTATCGAAACTACAGGTAATTCTCCGTTCCCAGTTCAATTTTTCATTGTTTTTGGTGACGAAACGGGATTGAAAACACCTAGAGATAAGTCTTACCAATACCAATCAACAGGTGTTGCACGTATGAAAGATGGTACTATTATTGGTGGAGTTCGGCATCAATTTAAAGATATTGATACTGGGATAGAAGTAAGTCTAGTTGTTGAGTTCCCAGCACTTTGTCCTAATAGTCTTATTAAATCACATCAAATGCATTTAGCATGTGAGTTTTCTTATTGGTTACAGCGGATTAAGGACCATAAAAAATAGTAAGTGAAAAATACCTTTCAAATAAAGAAATATACAATTTTTATGAATATAAATCGAACTGTATTTCAAACAAACAGTAACGATGTTCAAACGAATCATATGTGTCTTTAAATAAAGACTAGTTAACTTATAGGAAATGTTTTTATAATATGTAGTTAATTCTATAACGTATCGCTGATTGGAAAAACCGAATCCATTCATTTATATGAATCAGTTCAAGGAGGGGGAAGAAGTGGCAGAACTGTTATTCCCTTTATTAAAAGACGAGAAGCAACAAGAAAATAAAATCGTTGGTGAAATGATAGCTGATGCATATGCTTTAAAAAAATAGTGAGAAATAAAAAACTCGCAAGTTTTTAAGCTTGCGGGTTTTCATCGTAAACAATTAATAAATATGATAAAATTAAGAGGTAACTTATGGTACGGTTGGTTGTTCAATTATCACTTCTCCAAAGTAGGAGGGGGGTGATAATTCGTGAGTGAAATTGCGTTGTTATTGCAAGGTGGACTGTTTCTCATTGCATTGTTAACGTTTATTGTCGTCTTAATTGACAAGCTCAAAAAATAACAACCCACCTATGCCTATAGAAAGTGGGTTGTTGTGTTTGTACGAAACAAATAGGATAAATGAACAATCCAATCTGCTAAGTTACGTGGACTAGTGTGTAGCCGCACACTAGTCTTTTTTATTTATATACAGGTTTTAATTGTTTTATGTGATTGTATTGTTCTTTTCACACTTATTATAACACAGTGTCTTTTCATGAAGAAAGGAGACCGTATGTTCCTATATGGATTAAATAGAACGTGTAGTTTCTTTAAATAGCCCATCCATATACTGTTTTAAACTTTCCACAAAAAATCCTTTTTTGTCTACATTATTTACGCCGACAATTGGTGATGGAAGATTGTATCTTTTTTCTGATAAATGAACAACAACATCAAAAATATCAAATAGGCGAATGAAGCAGAATAGACCGTCTTTATCACTAAGTAAAATAAAGTAATGGTTTTCGCTCGTTGTATTTAATGTATTCCATAAAGAGCTTTTGCTTAAGTCACGAACGATACTCTTTTCCTTTAATTCCATGAAATCGGCATTTAATAGAATGGTAGAAATATCAATCGCATCTGGATCGTCAAAGTAGCCATCAATTGTTTGTACAGCAAAAGTATAAGCCATTTTTAATACACTCATTTTATATTTACGGTTATCTAAAAGCAATTCACGTTGAATAGAACTAGCTACTTTTGTTACGCGCTCTTCTTTCCAAATTTCATTATGTAATGAAATATCGTGCTTTTTACATAGTTTCATAATTAATGCATTGGAATAAAGTATCTCATCACTTACTTCGACTACATCTGTCTCAGCGGCTGCTAGCTCCTCACCATGTTCATTCGTATAGAGAGGGGAATCGATTTGTTTTTTCATTTGCTCAATCTTATATTGACTTAATTTATGTCTAATTAAAGGACGATCAATATTTGTTGTCATATGTTCATGACATGAATCACAAATTGAATTTATGAAATAATATCCACATAATATCTCTGGAATGACATATTGTTCACTAAGTTCTTTCGTATCTTTTCTGCAAATGATGCATTGTGTCATATTTATCACCTTTACCTGCAAATTTGTCTGTAATCTCATTGTAGTGTATTTAATGGGATTTTGGAATATTGTAAAGGAAAATATTATGTGAAATCTAAGTTTAATTTGGTACAATGAAGAGAAGTGCTAGTTTAAAGGAGGACGTTTTTTTGAAATCGAAAGTGCACTTTTGGACATTAGAAGTGCTGATGGTTGTAGGAATTATATTTATTTGCACAAAAATATCGTTTCTATTTCAACCGATTGGTATCTTCATATCAACATTATTTTTCCCAATTTTAATCGCGTTATTTTTATACTTCATATTTAACCCATTGTTAGTCTTTTTGGAGAATAAAAAAGTACCTAGAGGTTTAGCGATTTTACTACTGTATCTTTTTATCATCACATTAACTGGAGTTGCTATTGGAGTAGTTGTTCCAACCATCTCACAACAGTTAATGGATTTAGTAAAAAATATGCCGACTTACATAAAAGAGGGAAAAGTATACATACAAGATCTATCCCATCATAGATTATTTGAATGGCTATCTACACAAAACTACGTTTCCATTGAGACAATTGAGAAAAATGCAATTGAATACTTAAAGGAAATACCAAACACACTTACGTCGAGTGCAACGGCTTTATTTGGTATTATCACGAACGTGGCGTTAGTTATCTTTACAGTACCGTTCATTTTATTTTATATGTTTAAAGATGGACATGCATTTCCAGGAAAAGCTGTTAGTGTATTACCAGAGTCTTACCGTGAAGAAGGACTTCGTATCATAAAGGAAACGAACGAAACATTATCTGCATATATTCAAGGTCAAGCGCTCGTTTGTATGTTTATTGGTGCCTTTACATTTACTGGTTATTTAATCATCGGTTTACCGTATGCTTTCGTTTTAGGAATTATCGCAGCATTTACAAATATAATTCCGAACTTAGGTCCATTTATCGGAGCAGCACCAGCTGTCATTATAGGTCTGTTCGTATCTCCGATGCAAGCTCTGTACGTAATTATTATAGTAACAATCGTACAACAGTTTGAAAGTAACATCATTTCACCGCGTATTATGAGTTCAAAATTAAATATCCATCCGTTGACAATTATCATCCTTATTTTAGGGGTAGGTAATTTCGCGGGAATTATCGGAATGATTTTAGCAGTACCAGCTTATGCGGTAACAAAAACAGTTGTTTCGAACTTAGTGAGATTGTTTAAGACGAAACGAAGTAAACGGAAATAGAATATGTTGAGAAAGATACACCGCTTAATAAAAAGGGGTGTATCTTTTATTTTTTAGTGTATGAAATACTTATTATTGTATATTTTTTACACATCAAATCAGGCGGTGAATTTTTGTTAAATGAACTATGTGGAATCCCTCTGAACTATCCAAATCATTTCTTTACACCGCGTTATTAACATCATAATCGACTCCTTTCATTTCTAATATAAGTTCAAACAATTATAGGTGAGTGTAGTACTTGCTTCTACGATCACGAATTTCATCTATAATCTTTTTATACTGTTCCTCTTGTTTTACTTCATTTGCAGATATAGTTTCTTTTTGAATCGTAATGGTTAAAAAGAAAAGGTGAAACTTCATACATGAATTCCTCCTTTCGAATAGGAATTACAGGTGACTACAATAATGACTTTGTCGTTCTTTTACGTTGTACATAGCCTGCTCAATTTGTCGGTCATGAAGCATATCAGACTCAGACAGTTTGTTTTTTTGAATGGTAATTGTTAAAAATAATACTCTGAATTTCATTGGATATTACCCCTTTATAATTTATTTAGTAAAGACGATTGTAATAAGAGGACTGACGCTCTTTCACATCATCCATAGTATTTTTAATTTGTTGTTCACGAGAAATTTCATCTTTTGAAAGTTTACGCTTTTGAATGGTAATCGTTAAAAAGAAAGCTTTAAATTTCATTAGGATATTACCCCTTTATAATTTATTTAGTAAAGACGATTGTAATAAGAGGACTGGCGCTCTTTCACATCATCCATAATGTTTTTTATTTGTTGTTCACGAGAAATTTCATCTTTTGAAAGTTTGTGTTTTTGAATGGTAATCGTTAAAAAGAAAGCCTTAAATTTCATTAGGAAATTACCCCTTTATAATTTATTTAGTAAAGGCGATTGTAATAAGAGGACTGACGCTCTTTTACTTCGTCCATAATAATTTTAATTTGTTGTTCACGTAAGATTTCAGCTTTTGAAGATTTACGTTTTTGAATGGTGATAGTTAAAAAGAAAGCTTTAAATTTCATTAGGATATTGCCCCTTTAAAAAAATTTTAATACATTTGTGTATAATACGAACTTTTAATGTCCGTTATTTTATCCATAGTTTGTTTTAATTGTTGTTTACGAAAGATTTCAGCTTCAGATAACGTTTTTTTCTGAAGTGCTGTCGTAAAAAAGAAAATATGAAAAGTCATGGACGAATTCCTCCTTTCGAAAAGGAATTACAGGTGATCGCAATAAAGCACTTGGCGCTCCTTAACATCATTCATAGCTTTTGTAATTTGCTCATTATGAAGAATTTCAGCTTTGGAAAGTGTATTTCTTTGAATCGTAATACTTAAAAACAATACGCTAATAGTCATCGAATGTTGCTCCTTTCTTTAAAAAATAATGTATGAGACTAAAAAATCGCACGAAAAAGCCACAGGAAGATATCGTTTTCCTATGGCTGGGCGTGAAAAAGCCACAGGAAAGTATACGACCTCCTGTGGCGAATTTATGAATTAATAGAAATAAAGTACGATTTTCAATTCTCCGTTAGGGTGGTCGAATTCATATTTAATTGTCCGAAAAACACAGGTGCAGTTAACGCTAAAGTTAAAGCATGTAATTGTAATTTCATCATTTCCTTCGACCTCCTTTTAGAATATTTTTCTTACGTTAGTAATTATATACAATTAATGGATAATTGTAAACGTAAAAAGTGAAAATTTTTAATTTTGATTAAAATGCGTATATTTAAAAGGGCTTTTTAAAGGATACATTGTATGGATTGGATAATAAATAGAACGTGGGGGTGTCTAATGAAGTATATGAATAGAATAGCAGGTGTTATGCTAACAATTTTATTAGTTGTTACTGCTTGTTCTAATGGGGAGCAAATAAAAGAAATATCACATATTGAACCTGGGGCTTTTAAAAAATATATGGGGACATACGTTGGAAATAATTCCGATGTGTTTGCGATTGTTACAAACTTACCTGGTGGTGAAACAGTTCAAAGTATAAATTTGAAAAATGAGAAGATCGCGGTGAAATACGGTGAGAAAAAGAACGGTAACTTAACAGAAGATATCATTGAGACGTATTGGTTTGACGAAAAGGATACGATGAAAAAGAACTTTCTCTTTAATGCTAGTTATCTTGCAGTTTTAGTACCGAATGCGAAAGGGTATGAGTTTCAGATTGAAAATCAAAGTTTTGCATTAAAAAGAGAAGAACTTTTACCCATACTGTATAAAGAATTTAATGATTTGCCAAAGGATGATCTTATATGGAATAAGGGAATCGTAATGAATTTCTTTTACGGTAATCAAGAAAAAATAGAAAAGCTAGTTAATAATAAAGATTTTCGAAAGCAATTTTTTAATGAACATCCTGTGCGGAAATCTAAGTGATATGGAGGAAGATGTGGTTATTTTATGATTGAAAATACGGACATTTTTTTAAGGGAGTCATTCAGTATTGAATGATTCTTTTTTTGATGAAAATTATGGAAAAAAATATAACGTTGTGCTATGGTTAATTACATAAGTAATGAACCTATGAACCTAAGGTGGTGAAATCGTGAAACCTACTCTAGAACAAAATAAGTTAATATACATACAAATTGCAGAAACAATTGAATCTGATATTTTAAAAGACATATTACTTGAAGAAGAACAAGCTCCGTCGACAAATCAATTTGCGAAGATGTTACAAATTAATCCGGCTACAGCTGCAAAAGGAGTAAATCTACTAGTAGATGAGGGGATTTTATATAAAAAGAGAGGGATCGGGATGTTTGTTACAAAGGGAGCAAAAGAAGTCGTACTAAAAAAAAGACAGCATGTTTTTATGACCGAGTATTTACCTAAAGTGTGGGAAGAAGCAAAAGTACTAGAAATATCAAAAGACGAATTGATGGACATGATACACAAAATTACGAAGGAGGGGAAAGAGGGATGATTGCACTTGAAACGAAAAACTTGTCTAAAAAATATAAAAAGAAATTAGCTGTTAACGAAGTAACTATTTCATTGGAAGAGCATAAAATATATGGTTTGCTTGGAAGAAACGGAGCGGGGAAAACGACATTATTAAACATACTTGCTGGTCAAATTATTTCAAGTAGTGGAAGTGTAGCTGTATTTGGTGAAATTGTTTTTGAAAATAGTAAAGCGATGCAAAATATTTGTTTCGTAAAGGTGAAAGAAAACATTAATTTAAGTAGTAAGGTAAAAGATGTTTTTTATTTGTGTAACATGTTTTATGAAAATTGGGATCAAGAATATGCTGAGGAACTTATTAAAAAATTTCAATTGAATGCAAAAGAAAAGTATTATGATTTATCCCATGGTATGCAAACAATTGTTGGTATTATTAAAGGTTTAGCTAGTAGAGCACCAATTACTATTTTTGATGAGCCGACTACCGGTTTAGATGCAGCACATCGAGAGTTGTTTTACGAATTACTATTGGAAGATTATAGTGAATATCCACGAACAATCATCTTATCAACACATTTAGTTGAGGAAGTGTCCCATGTTATAGAAAATGTAATCATATTAAAAGAAGGATCATTAGCTGTTCAATCCTCTGTGGAAGATTTTTTAGAAAAAGGACACATAATATCAGGACATAAAGATAAAGTGACAAATTTTTTAATGGGGAAAAATGTTGTAAAACAAGAGTTGTATGGGAATAAAGAGATTTCTGCGATATGGGGAGATCTTTCTGCTAGAGATTATGAGCTGATAGAAACTGAAGGGTTAGAAATAGACAGAGTAACACTGCAAAAACTATTTATTTATCTAACAGATAATGAGGTGAAATGAAAATGCTTTTAAAACAATTAAAGTTACATATGAAATTTCATTATAAGGCTATTCTTATCTTTTGGTGTGTGGCATTACTTATAAAATGGACAACAACTGCAACTGATATAAAGGGACTAAAGGTAGCATTTTTACATGATATCTTCAATAATTCATCTATTGCAATTGCAATATTTATTGTGGCAAGTGTTTTTCTTGTTCAAGATGACATATTTCGTACAGTTGTCTCATTTGGCGTTACTAGATTACAATTCTTTATTGGTTCAGTATGTTTTATCATATTACAATCAGTAATTTTTTCATTTCTTCAGGTTTTGCTTTTACAAGGTACATTTTATGAAACGAAACATATAAATTTAGGAGCACATACAATCGAACAATTCTTTGCACAGTTCGTGTTCTATCTTTTATTAGCTAGCTTATTTCAATTAACAACTATTTTTCAGAAAAGATTTAATTGGATAGGCTTTGCTTTTAGTGTGATTTTTTTCTTGGGGTTGACGAGTACAATTTATGGTAAGGTAGGTTTGAAAGAATTGGTATTTATTGATAGTAAATCGTTACTTGATATACCTAATTTTATATCAATTTCGATAGTGCTTATTTTAATATACTTTATAATTGGCGCTCTATTTATTCGTAAAGTTTCTTTTGAGGATACGATTTAAGCACAATTACTTGAAGAGAGAAGGAAGACTGTATGGGAGATACTTCTTCACTAATAACCGTCTTTTTATGCGTAGCACTGCTAATTTTTTGGCGCCGTTATCGTTCTATGTATAAGCCGATAAAGGGAACGGGAAAACGTATTTTGTGGCCATTACTATTTTTAACACCGGGCATTTTATTGTTTTTTGGTCCAGTACATCCAGCTATAGTACAAGTGACTATAGCAGCATCCATTGGGGTGATTTTCGCAATCCCACTTATATTTCTAACAAACTATGAGCGAAGAGAAGACAGAAACATTTATACGAAAAAAAGTGCTGCCTTTTTAATTACTTTTATCGGAATTGTTATTTTAAGATATGGTTCAAGACAATATATTGTTGACTTAGATCAGCAAACAATAGGTTTATTATTTTACGTAGTTGCAGTATCGTATATTATTCCGTGGAGAATTGCTTGTTATATAAAGTTTAGGAAAGTTTGGCGAGAAAATAATAACCATGCTATATGAAAACTTCTCAAATGAGAAGTTTTTTATTTTTATATGCAAGCAAAATAATTTGTTGAGGTTCACGCTACCATACAATATGATAAATATAAAAAAATTGAGGGGAAGTAGGGGATATAAAAGTGCGTACAATTCTACTGTTTTTACATAATATGCCCATAGATGAAATAGAGAGTATGAGAGAAAAGCATGATCCTTTATTTGAATTAATTTCTCCTCATATAACAATTGTATTCCCGTTTGAAAGTTCCATTTCAAATGATGAGCTGGAATTACATATTTTGAAAGTGGCGAAAGGGGTTCATCCGATTGAAATTGAGTTTGCTAACCGGATAAGTAGCAAGGGAGAGTATCTATTTTTGGAAGTTGAAAGAGGGAAAGAAAAAATAGAAGAATTGCACGATAGATTGTATACAGGTCCTTTACTACAATTTTTTAGAACGGATATTCCATACATACCACATGTAACAGTTGGGAGAAAAGATAGCGCGGAGTTAGCGGCTGAAATAGCGAAGGATATTCCTAGTTTTCATGAGAAGTTAAATTGTGTAATTGATAAAATTAGTGTGGAACGAATTGGTGAGAATGGAGAATCAATTATTGAATTTGAAGTACCATTGCAAAAAAGCTGACAAAGGTCAGCTTTTTTATTTCGAACTATGAAGTAAAGCACCAATTGCACCACTATAACCGCCGTCTTGTAAAAAGACTGGTATTTTGTTTTGATATTCTGTATAGCTACTAATAATATTTTGAAGATGTACGTTATTACATAGAGTAGAACCGATGTAAATGATATGGTCAATATTTTTTGCTTCGGCGAATTGAAGACTTAATGCTGTGACGACTTCACCGACAAGTCCTTGAACGGTAGCTAGTATATCTGAACTACTATAATTTGAGTCTGTAATGGTCGCTTTTCCGAAATTGCTAGCAGTTAAGTTATTATCAAGAGGGGAGAGAATCCCGCCATAAATATCTCCAACTGTAATATCTAGACTGTTTCTTGAACCAATTTTCGTAAGCGGAATCACGGCTTCAAAATGATCTATATTTGTTAATAGTTTTGAAAGACCCATAATAGTACCACCGCCAACTCCAGTTCCACCAGCGCGAACATATTGCTTGTCGTGAACATAGTGAATGGAAGTACCTGTACCGATATTTGTTAATACAAAGCTGTTTATAGCACGTTTTTCTTCTTTTAGTATGTATCGTACTCCTGCTAAAGTAGCTTCAAACTCGTTTAATTCTACTATTTTATATGAACTTGAAAGGAGTTGTTCTAACTGTGTAGCTTTACCACCTGTAATGCATAATTGTGTAATTGAATTATTATTATGAAGCCATTCTTTAATTCTTTCATGTTCATATGAATAAAATTTTTCAAAAACTAATTTGTTCATTTCGTTAAAGTAAGCAATTTTTGTTAATGTTCCCCCAGCATCAATACCAACAACATTCCGCATTTCCCTACCCCTTACTATGTAATCTGTTTAATCAGCTTGATATATTAATAGCTTTTCAATGGTAACGATTGATTGACCGTTTACAGAGGCAATTCCTTTCCCAAGAACAAAACCTCGTCTGTTACGTGTTAATTCATAATGTAAGTCAAGTTTATCACCGGGATACGCATTTTCATGAAATTCCACCCCATCTAAAGAGGAGAGGAAACCAAGTCCTTCAGATTCACCTGTACTTACAAAAGCACTAAGTTGAGCCAGTGCTTCTACAATTAGCATATGAGGCATATAGTTTTGATTTTCATTAATAAACCACTCGTTATTTGTGATCAGTTTGTATCCTGTAGCTGATTGAGATTCTTTAACGTTTGTAATTTTATCAATCATTAAAAATGGATAGCGATGGGGAAGAGTATCTTTAATATTCATATCGTACCTCCAGGAATAATAATACCCCTGCTAAAGTTAAGCAGGGGAGTTATTATTAATTCTTAACTAATTCTTCTATTTTTTCAATAGAGAAAATACCGCTATTTTTAATGTTTTCAACTGCTTCTTGTAATACTACTTTATCTTGAACAAGTGCAATACGTACAAAACCTTCGCCATGAGGACCAAATGCATGGCCTGGTGTGACAACGACATTTGCACGATCCATAAGTGCATAAGCGAACTCTAGCGAAGTCCATCCTTTCGGAATTTCAGCCCAAACGAACATACTTCCAGCTGGTTTATTGACATTCCAACCGAATTTGCGGAATCCGTCCACTAAAGTATCTCTACGTTCTTGGTAAATTCCACGGTTTTTTTCACAAAATGCAGCGCCGTGTCGTAATGCAGCGGATGCAGCTTTTTGAATTGGTAAAAACACACCGTAATCTGTATTAGACTTAAATTGCGTAAGCGCGCTGACAATTTCTTCGTTACCAATCATATAACCAATACGGCTACCAGCTAAACTATAACTTTTAGATAAAGAATTAATTTCAACGCCAACTTCTTTTGCACCAGGTACAGATAAGAAGCTAATTGGCTTTTGACCATCAAAATAAAATTCAGCATAAGCAAAATCATGGACAACGATAATATTATGTTTTTTCGCGAATGCGATTACATCTTTAAAGAAATCTTCATGTGCCATTGCTGGAACTGGATTTCCTGGGAAGTTCAAAATCATCATCTTTGCTTTATTGGCGATTTCTTCAGGGATAACTTCTAAGTTAGGTAAGAAATCATTTTCTTTTTTTAATGGCATGTAGTAAGATGTTGCACCGGCCATTTGAATTCCTGTTTCATAAGCTGTATATCCTGGATCAGGAACTAGTATTATATCTCCCGGATTTGCAAAAACCATAGGTAAATGAACGAGTCCGTCTTGTGAACCCATTAATAATAAAACTTCTTTTTCAGCATTTAATATAACGTTATGAATGTTGTTGTAATATTCAGTTACAGCTTCGTGAAATTCTTGAATACCAGATAATGTATATCCGTAACTTTCTTTTGCACTTGCTGTATGTACCATTTCTTCTCTCACAAAATCAGCAGGAGGCATATCAGGATTCCCGATACTTAAATCGATCATTTTATGACCTGCTGCAATTTTCTCTTTTTTATAGGCCCCTAATTCACTAAATATAGAAGATTGGAATGCTTTCATTCTAGTTGCTAAAGTGTAAGTCATCAAAACCCCTCCTAAAAACAGTGTTTTCTTTCTGTATTTTTAATTATTCTGAAAACACATGTTTACATTTTATCATTTTTTTATGAAAATTAAAACGATTGACAAATTTAGAGGGAGGATAATAAGGGGAAATATAAAAATAACGTAGAAAATATTTTCTACGTTATAAATGAAGATTAATTGTTTGTTTTTTTATATGTACATGTGTTTTCAGTTGTAAAAAAGTATACATTTAATTCATTATCGACAACTTTTAAAGATTGATCCGATGTAAACGAGTTACCATAATCAATACGATACACGTTAGAATTTTTAACAAACGATCCTTTAAATAAATCCTCTTTTTTATTTGTTGTTTGCATTTCCACTAAATTGTGAACAACCTTTTCTTTCTTTTCTTCTTTCACAACTGTTTCAAATTTATAATATACAGGGCATTCACCTTTTTTATTATCAATGACTTCCCAAGAGCCGTATATATCATTATTGCTACATCCACTAAGTAGAACGATTAATATAGGGAAAATAAATAGAAACTTTTTCATTGTGTACTCCTTTCTTATTCGTTTTTATAAACGTGCGAATACGATAGGAATATTGTAAAAAATAAAGTTTAAATTTTCATAAAGAATTTTTAAATTTCACATAAAAATTTGGAGAAAGGTGAGATTTTTAAAATGAAAAGGCATGAATCTAGTGTAATGCTAGATTCATGCCTAGTACTCTATCTTATGTTATGTTTTTTGAGGATAAATGAAGCGGAAAGAAGAATGACAATTCCATTTACAATATATACATTTAAAATAACGAAGACTAGGTTAGCTACTCCCAAACCACCTTTATCGAATATAGATGTGAGTGCTGTAGTAGTCAAAAAGATAATGGGAGTTAACAATAAAAATAGGAAACCTGCAACAATCCTTCTTTTAAAGTTATTTTGAGATAAGGAAATGGCTAAAAAATTAAGGACGCCAAACATGACCAATGAAAAAAGAAGGATAATTAATAATTGGATGCCATAAGACATTTCCACAGCTCCTTTTTGAAAAATCTATAATTTATTTTATTCGAAAGTAGTAGGGGATACTCCTTTAAATATTTGAACTACATAAAGAAAATAGATTTTAATCCTTGAAATTCAAAAAGAATGGACCCAGTAAAATACGGGATCCATTCTTAAGAAGTATTAGTTTTATATATTCGCAGATTGTGACGTTTGTTTTTTAAATTGTTTCTGCTTAGATAAGGAAATAAAAATAATCAACAACGAAATAACTCCGAAGATGAGAACCATATATTGTAACCCAATCGTATCTAAGAAGAAGCCAGTTCCAAGTAAGACAATTTGGAACATAACTCTTTCAAACATATTACGGAATGAGAAGAGACGTCCGTGATAGCTTTTTTCGACTTTCGTTTGGAAAATTGTCGACATAATAGGGAAGAAGCAGCCTACACTAAATCCAAACAAACCAAATGAGGCAAGTGCCATCCATTTAATATCGCTGAAGAACAACGAAAGGTGTGCAAAAGCGGTACAAATTGCGAAGAAGTATAGTAACTTTTCAGGTTTGAAATGATCAGATAAACGTTTAATAACGAAGGCACCTAACATAAATGCTACACCTTCAATTGTATATATGAATCCTTTAATCGTTGGGTCATGTTGCATTTCGCTAATGTTAATAACCATTAAATTGAATCCAGCTATAAATAATAGAGGGATAATACTTAATATAAGTGCTGTAAAAGCAATAGGAATTCCTTTTAAAATACGAAATACTTCCATAAAACTATTATCTTTAGCTGATTGTTTACTTGATGTAGCGGATTTTTTATCTTCAAATTGTAGGAAGAAAGTTGAGAGGAATAATAAAGCGTATGCTGCCATTGAGAAGGCATACATATACTGTAAACTCATTACAACTAAAAGAATGCCACCTAGTGAAGTACCTGCAATACGAGCGATTGTACCGATATTCATATGAACACCGTTCATTTGTAATAGCTCATGTTCATTAACGATGAGTGGAATTACAGATTGTAATGCAGGGAAATAAAATGCCGCGGAAATTTGAAGTGCAATCATAAATGCAATCATGAAAGCGATACTTTCATATTGAATAGCGAAAAACATGAAAATAACACTAATAACACGACCAAATCCAGCGTAAAGAAGAACTTTCTTTTTTTCATATTGATCAATGACACGCCCAGCCATTGGACCGACTAGAACACCAGCTAACAGTCCGATAAATAATATAACGGATTTCATAAAATCAGAAGGGACGTATTTTTGCATAAATTCAAGATTACCAAGAATACCAAGCCATAACCCTAGACCAGCAATAAACTCCCCAATTAATACGATCCAAACATTTTTATTACGCCACATAATTTAAACCTCTCAGTCTTTTAAAATTAACAACTCGTATATAAAACCTCCTAATTTATTCATTATTTTTTAACGCGCTTTTTTTAGAGTCAGAGTCTATATTACGTGTTTCATTAGTGAATTTCAATCTTTTTGATTTGTTGAAAATTTGATTAATTATATGATGAAATAAGTAATTCAAAATGTGAAAAACTCTTGATTAAATACAAATTGAAAATAAAGAAAAACATAGAGAAAATAAAAAAGTGAGAACGTAGTTACTACGTCTCACTTTTCTCAAATGCAACATCAAACAATAGATTCCTTTAGCAACACTTATGATCTTGTCCAATAGCTAAACCACTAAAAGATAGAGGGCCAACAACGTCTGCACTTGCAGCATTTGTTAGATTTTCCACAGTTAATGAATATTCGTGAGTCCCGCAGCTTACATCTTTATCAATAGCTTGAAATGTTTGAGCGTAGAATTGCTCTGAATCTGTAGATTCAATACCTACTTGCGTGTTGAAAATTTCAGTGTTGTCACGGAAAATTCTAAATAATATTTGTGATATATCAGTTATACCTTTAACTCCAACTGTAGCGATTAATTCTACCCGATTATTACGTGAATCGCTTCTTGAAATTTTTAATTTAATATTTGCTAGAATTGCTTTGTTTGGGGAATGAGGAATTACAAAAGTTGTTTCACCTGTTTTATTTATTGGTTGAGTAGCTTGGTAATCAATGATATGAGTCATGTTCGTCACCTCCTCATATACTAAAATATGAAAGGACATATACTATAAGATTTTAAGAGAATTGAGGAGTAATGTTGAATAAAGGGAGATAATATAAAAGCATCAAGAAAAAACCCAATTATGAGAGTCATTTTTTGATGCTTTTCATACTTTAGGCAGAATATTCTTCTTTACGTACTTCGAAGAATTCATTCCGGCGTAAGTAATTAAAAATTTTTTCCGAAACCTCTTCTTCATGAGACACTAAGAATCGTTGATCAAAAGCATAGAAAGATTGACCTTTAATTAGTTTTACGTAGTATATTTTACACGCCTCCTTTAAATTAGGATTTTTAAATACTTTATATTATGATGACCTATCTGGTTGTTAATAATACTTAAAGTTTCAAAGGGGAGAAGTATAAATTCAAAAAAACATTGAAATAGCTTACAAATCTGTAATGTTTTTGTCACCTTTGCCGATAGTTAAAATTAACCAGTATCTTCTATACTACAAATAGGTTCCATAAAACAAGGGGGTAGAAAGATGGAGGAAATAATTGGAGAAGTTGTAGCAGGGATTTGTGAATTTGTAGTTGAAGTTACGGTGGATGTTTTAGGAGATTTAGTTTCCGGAAATGATGAAGAGAAAGAAACATTATAAAATTTGTAAAAAGGTTTAAAGATAAACAATGTGTAAAAGCTGATTTCTAAAGGGAAGTCAGCTTTTATATTTTTTACATTATATTAATAATATCTAAATATTAACCTGTTACGATATTAATGAAATCAATAAAGGAGCTGACCGATATGAATATGCCGAATTCTAGATGTGATGTACCTGATTCTAATACGATTGTAGCGAATATAAATGAAAAAGAATATCACTTTATAGTTCGTATACATCCACTTGCAGGAAAGATGATAGCGCTATTTGAAAATGGGAAAGAATATGGCTTGCTTGATAAGGAAATCGCTAGTAGGGATAAATTTATTAGGTCAGAGCTTACTAAGTTGAAGCATTTCAACATAGATATTCTTTATGATAGTCCTGGGTGGATATGGATTGGCATGGACCAATATGGATTGCATGCAAGAGAGGCTACTAATAGCGAAGTAGAAGTTATTGTGAAGTTACAGGGGGATTAAACGTGTAAGAAGATCCTCAAATATAAGAGATACTTTGTGTGGGTGTGGGATAATTCCCCATAACCTTTTTTGTTTTGTGCTTAAAAATAAAAGAGTTAAATTTTTTTGATAGAAGGTCTCTAATACAAGAGACGAGACTAAAAGAGGATTTGAAATTATATAAAGAGAACTTATAAATTAAATATAATACTTTATAGAAAGAAGATGATAAAAATGAGTAAAGAAGAACTTGTGAAACAACAATTTGGTAGTAATGCAGAGAAGTATGTAAAAAGTAAAATTCATGCAAAAGGACTGGATTTACAATATGTAGTTAAGCAAGTTGAAACTCGTCATAATACTCGTCTTCTTGATATTGCTACTGGTGGTGGACATGTTGCTAATTTGTTAGCCCCAATGTTCAAAGAGGTAGTCGCTCTTGATTTAACAGAAAAAATGTTAGAAAAAGCAAAAGGTTTTATAGAAGGGAACGGACATGAAAATGTATCATTTGTAGCAGGACATGCAGAAAGGTTACCATTTGCTGATGAATCCTTTGATACAATTACATGCCGAATTGCAGCACATCACTTTGTTGATCCTTTGCAATTTATTTTTGAAGTAAATCGAACGTTAGAAGATAATGGGTTATTTATATTAATTGATAACGTTTCACCAGAAAATAATGAGTTTGATACATTTTATAACTTTATCGAAAAGAAGAGAGATCCAAGCCATGAACGAGCTTTGAAAAAAACAGAATGGATTACTTTATTAGAAAAACATGGTTTGCAAATGCAGTCATGTCATACTTTTGACAAGAAGTTCGATTTTGATTGGTGGTGCGATATGATGGATGTTCCTATGCAAAAACGTGTAAAGTTAACAGAGTGTATGATGAAAACATCAAATGAAATGCAAGAATTTTTCAAAATTCAATTTGAAAACAATAAAATAGAATCGTTTTATACTGAAATGGCACTGTTCGTATGTAAAAAAAGTTCAACATTAAAAAGATAAATTTCTTGCAGTCTTTCTGATGTACGATATACTTAGTACAGAGAAAATGAGAATTGAGGAATAGTAATAATGATTCGTGTACGTATTGAGGGAACTGAGGAAGAGATGCTTGAATTTTTAGAGAAAATGCCTGACATTCCTGGGTTTGAAAAAACACATATGAGAGAACCGAGAAAAGGGAATAATCCGAAATATGATTCAAGCAAAAGTATACTAGCATATTTATCTTATAAAAAGATTGAAGTCGCCAATAAATAGGCGGCTTTTTTAATTATCTCCGTTTCACCACCTTGTCTTTTTCGCATAATAATGATAGTAGATTATGCTGGAGAGGGGTGAGGAATGTTAATAAAAAAATAATCTTTTTCGGAGATTTTGGTATTGATGATGCAGTAACCTTAATTTATGCGAATAAAACATGCAAATTAGATATTATCGGTATCGTTGCAGAGTATGGAAATGTGTCAAGAGAAATTGTAACGGAAAATGTTTATTTTTTAGAAAGATACTATGCTACAAAAGTGAAGATTATTGAAGGTGCCAGTAGACCGATGACAGCTGAAGAACCTTTGTTTTTCCCTGAAATTCATGGGGATCACGGTTTAGGTCCAATTATTCCACCGAAAATGAGAATTTGTGACAGAGAAAATTTTTGTGAATTGATTAAATTAATTGAGCCTTGTCCAGAAGATATTATTATAGTCGCGACGGGACGATTAACAACACTTGCAACATTATTTTTATTGTACCCCAATTTAATGAATCGAGTATGTTCTTATTATATAATGGGCGGTGTTTTTCTATTTCCGGGAAACGTTACACCTGTATCAGAAGCTAATTTTTACGGTGATCCAATTGCCGCGAATATCGTTATGAAATATGCGCAGAATGCTACAATATATCCGTTAAATGTAACGCAGCGTGCTCTTATCACCCCTGAAATGGTCGATATTATTGATAAAGAAGGAACAGGGCAGGCGAAACTCATAAAGCCAATGATCGATTTTTATTACGAGAACTTTTACAAAAAAGAATATCCAGGTATTGCTGGGAGTCCGATTCACGATTTACTTCCGTTCATTTCATTTATAAATGATGATATTTTTGAATATAAAAAATCAGCAGTTTGGATTAGTACGACGAATGATGTAACGAGAGGTCAAAGTGTTGCCGATTTTAGAAAAATAGCTGAGCCAACGACGTTTGATAATCGTC
Source organism: Bacillus sp. 41-22 (assembly GCF_025809295.1). Lineage (NCBI taxonomy): Bacteria > Bacillati > Bacillota > Bacilli > Caryophanales > Bacillaceae > Bacillus > Bacillus sp. 41-22. The sequence goes on along the minus strand of NZ_CP084035.1, from coordinate 2,760,029 downwards.
CTATACAAAAAATTGCCGTTGAATTTAATTATCAAGCGTTTAAAGATGAATTTATGAGAACAATATTGAAGCCAGATTGTCCTTAAAAGGGTGAGCAGATTTGAATGATTTTCATAAGACGAATAACTTACGAAAAATGTAACATAACTAATGGTAAGCAATTGTTTCTGATTATAATTTTTATTGGTCAATTATAAAGGAGGAAATGATATGATTTGGTCTTTAATCGTTGGTGGTATATTAGGATGGTTTGCAAGTTTAATTACTGGGAAGGATGTACCTGGCGGTGTAATCGGTAATATTATTGCAGGTATTGTCGGTTCTTGGCTTGGTACAGCGTTACTTGGTAAATTCGGACCTGTTATAGACGGATATGCGATTGTTCCGGCTTTAATAGGCGCGATTGTTTTGATTTTCATCGTAAGCTTTATATTCCGTGCAATGCGGAAATGAATACAGGGGACTGTTTACATTTGTAAGCAGTCCCTTTGTATTATGTTGTCTAATCTGTTATGCTACTGTTATACAATCAGGAGGTGTCAGCATTGAAATCATTTACAGTAAATTTTCATCAAGAGGATAATGCAAAGGCAACAACAGTACATAAATTAAGTGAAGAGGACTTCGAGAAAGCAACAGAAAAAGGTACTCGTCATCTATTTGATTTAGATACAAACGTTGGTTTCTTCGTATTCTTTGATGCTGAAGATACAGAAGGAAACGAGCAATACTTAATGTTACAATATGAAGGAGATCATGAAGAACCAAGTGCTTGCTACGGATTTGATTTGAAATTGTTCTATCAATTTTTAGCACTATACTTAAATGATCTTGAATTCCAAGGTGAGACAAATGAAGAAGAGGAAGAAAATGGTCCAATTCATCATTTAGCGCACTTACTTTACCATATCGTTGAAGACGGTAAATCTATCGAAGTATAAAATACATAATTGAGGCTGTCCTTTAATAGGACAGCTTTTTTAATTATATAAATAGTTAATCTTAATGAATTTCTGATCATGACAAATGATTTGAATAAGATTCAGAAGGAACAAAACATTAAACCAGCAGAGAATGAGTATTCACTTTCTGCTGGTTTTTTTGCATTTAAAGGAGATTTTGTAGCAGTTTAATTCAAGTTACAAAAAGGATATAGCGAGTATGGAGAGAAGGTGTATACAAGGAGATGAATAAGATGATTAACAATACAATTCCAAGCTTTTTGAAGCTTTTGGAAAGCGATGATATAGGATTACATGACTTGGACAAATATTATGATATGTATCCAGAAGCATTTGAAGAGTATTTTAATTATCATTGTCCTAAGACGGAAGAACGTCTTTCTAGTGCAATTAAAAAATATCCTGAAAAACTAAAAGACATCCGTATTATTTCGGAAACTTTACCATCTATTATTCAAGAAATTAGTGAGGAGTATCACATTCAATTTGGTTTTAATATAGATTTGACTTTTCATCTATTTGTAGGTGGGTTTGGCTCCAATGCATTTGTAGAAAGAGATATTATTGGGGATATATTTCTTTCGGCAGAAAAATTATCTCCTGAAAGGGAGCATCTTCGTGTTATCGTTGCTCATGAAATTGGTCATATATATCATAATTTCGTATTGCAAGAGAGTGGAATGGATTGGACTAAAGCACAATGGACTGATGCAGCGGTTAGTTTATATCGTGAGGGAGTCGCGACATATTTATCGCAAAGAATAGCTAAAGGATTAAGTAAATCAGTCTATTATTCATATGATAATGATGGTGACGATTGGTTGTATTGCTATGAAGAACATAAAGATCATATTAAGAAACATTTTTTACAAGATTATGTTAAAGGGTGGACAGATGAAAAAGAGAAAGAATGGTTCCGTTTATCAGGAGGGACTTATTTCGGATGCAACCGACTCGGTTATTTTTTAGGAACATCGTATATGGAGTATATTGTGAATACTTTCGGGGAAAGCGAAGCACTTACTTTTTGGACTAAAAATAATTTAAAGAGTAGTGTAATGGAATGGTTACAAAAGTGAATATGTTGAAGAGGGAGGCTGAAAATGATGAAAGTATATATGAAAGTACTTATATTTTTTCTAACTTTAACGTGTGTAGCGGCTTTAACTGCATGTACTAACGCTGAGGAAAAGAAGCAAACTAATTCAACATCAGAAAATAGTACGGAAAAAAAGAGCGATACGTCAGAAAAGAGTAAAAAGAATGAAGAGACTGCTCCCAAAAAAGAGAAAGAACCTGTGGAAAAACCAAAAGGTCAAGAATCGGTAAAACCTTCAACGAAGTCTAATACGAAAAATACAGTGCTTAATCAAAAATCAATTAACCATGTAAAAGATTTATTTGAGCAAGCGAAAGAAGGTAAAGTACCTAACGTACCATATGCAGCGCATACAGGAGATATTGAAGAAATAGAGAAGGCATGGGGAAAGGCAGATAAGACTGAGCAAGCAGGAAACGGGATGTATGCAACTTTTACAAGTAAAAATGTAGCATTTGGCTTTAATAAAGGATCACAAGTCTTTGACGTACGCTCTTACCATTCAGAGCTCAAATCGATTACGTTACAAGAAATCGAAAAGGCTTTAGGAAAACCAGCGTCTGTTAAAGAAAATGGTAATGATAAAATTTATGTTTATAAAGTAAATGACCAGTTTGAATTGAAATTCGTAATTCCAAAATCGACTGGTAAAGTACATCATATTTCTGTGTTCTCACCGGAGGATAGTATTAATAAAATGGCAGGTTAAATGAAGAGCTGTTCCTATAGGGACAGCTCTTTTGTTTTGTTTCTTTCTAACGATTGAACAAAAAAAGCTTGAATGATACCACCGATTATTAATACGAAGGCACAAATATAAAATAGAGTACTACCGCTTAATTTACTTAATAACAATGCACCTACAAAAGGCCCACAAGTTCTTGAAATATCCCAATGTATACCGTATATAGAAAAATATAATCCGCGTCTATGACTTGGAGCGATTTGTGAAACGAATCGTAGTAAGTGATTCAAAGCTATACTTTGCCCAATTACTAAAAAGAGCAATGTGAAGAATAATGACCATATTGTTGTGGAATAACCGTAGCCAATCGCAGCTAACGTAAAGCAAGTATAGGAAATAACAATGATTTTAGGCATAGAAAACTGTTCAGACCATTTCACAAGGGAAATTTGGAGAATCACTTCCATGACAGCTTTACAAGTTGAGATAAACACGAGTACAAATAGAAAATTTGGGAATACACTTTCGGCGAATATACGATAATTTGATTCGGTTTGGGCGTAGAAAAAACTAATCGGTAGCGTAGAAACCATAAGTCCAAACACAGCGTAATGCTTTGAAATAAATTGTTTTGGCGAATATACTTCTTTAGTTTTATTAACGTTTTTCATGAGTGGAGCTGTTTCAGGAAGCTGCGTCCAAACGAGAATAGCATATAGCGTAAGGGCTACACCTTGCAAAATAAATAAATACTCAGGGTGACTAGTATAGAAAAAGGCGCCGATTAATGGGCCAATTACAGAGCCGATTGCTCCCGTAGTATGCAGAACAGCAAATATTTCTGCCTGTTGTTCTTCCTTCGTTAAGTCAGCGATTTGTGCTCGCTGTGCCGGAATATATAAAGAGCGTCCAATACCATTTACTACATACAATAAGGCGAAAAAGGCGAACGATTCAGCAAAAACGAATCCGCTTACGGCAAAAGCTTGTAAAAGTAATCCGAGTAACATTATTTTCTTTCGGCCGTATTTATCTGTTACACCCCCAGCGATTAATGTAAACACAATATCAGCGAGAGGCTGTAATCCGAAAAGAAGCATTGTAACGATGACATTACCATTTAACGCTTTATTAACGTGAACAATAAAAATGATAGCTAACATCGCTTCAGTCGTTCGGACTAACAATTCACCGAACAATCGAATGAGAATAGGCTTATTATAACGTTTTAAAAGATACTTCATTTTTATTTCCTCCTTTCTATATTGAAATGATAAGATGGAAGCCAGAAATGAAAAAGGGTAGAATGAAAGAGGAAGATTTTTCATCTTTTAGGGGGCGTTTTATGATTATTTTGGAGCAATATATGCACCTGTGGCTCCAGTATGGAAATGGGAGAGCAGAGGGAGAACAATTAGAAATAACAATACAAAATATATCTGAAACTTTATTTTGTACAGAGCGAAATAGTAAATTAATCATAAAAAAATTAGAAGAATTTAATTGGATTATGTGGTTTCCAGGCCGAGGGAGAGGAAATCGTTCAAAGTTGTTATTTCAAAAACATCCACTTTCTTTAATTTTAGAAAGAGGAAAAGAAATAACGAAACAAGGGGATGTAAAAAACGGGAGTGCATTTATTGAAAGGTATAGCTCATATTTTCCATCGCTTCAAACTCAATTTCAAACTTGGATAGATTCGATATTCGGGTATCAAGTCGAAAGGACATCTAAAGGGAGAAGAGATGTACTACGTTTGCAAGTCCAAATGAATCTAGATATTGCATTAGATCCTGTATACGCTACGATGCGTTCGGAATGTCATATGGTAAAACATATATACGACACGTTAGTGTATATAGACGGAAATACAAACAGTGTAGAGCCAAGACTTGCGTTTTATTGGGAATATGATGACCAGAAATATATATGGACCTTCTACTTACGAAAAGGTGTTCAGTTTCATAACAGGAAAGAATTTACTGCTTATGACGTTGTACATACATTTAAACGATTCTTGAAAGCGAAAAATAATCCGCATGCGTGGATGTTACAGCACGTTGAAAGTTTACATATTCTTGATGACTACATTGTGCAGATTCGTTTATCTACAGATAATAAGCTGTTTTTACATGCTTTAAGTACAGAACAGTGTTCTATTGTAAATGAAGATGGAGATGGAAGGTTAATCGGTACTGGACCGTTTCGATTATGTGAAAAGAATGAGGATGTATTCGTATTAGAAGCAAATGATTTATATTTTCGCGAGCGACCATTTCTCGATCGAATTGAATTATGGAATGTAGAGCACAGCGTAAATACGTGCGATATTTTAGCGAAAGCACACTATAACAATATAGAAAAGCATCATAAAGAACTAACTAGACTTGAGTCGAATGTAACATACATTACATTAAATACCGCAAAAGAAGGACCTATGCAAAACACGATGTTTCGGAAAGCTCTATATAAAATCATTCATAGCAATGCGCTTATCAAGGAATTGCAAGGAGCGCGCGGAGAAATAGCAGAAGAATTGGTTCTAACAAAGGGTGGCACTATACATATAAATGAGGAGATATATACGCTTATTAAAGAGAGCTCTTACCGTAATGAAACACTGCGACTATATACATTTACAGAACAAGATCATGTTGAAGACTCATATTGGATACAAAAAGAGTGTGCGAAGTATGGCGTCACTATTGAAGTGATTTTTCTTGAAACAAAAGAGTTATTGCAAACAAGTACGATACAAAAGGCTGATATAATACATGATAGTGCGACAATTAGTGAGCGTATTGAAGAAAGTTTACTATATATGTTTCTTACAAAAAACAGCTTTATTCATCAACATAGCAATATAAAATTTAACGAAGTATTGCAGTCTTATTTTATAGAGAATCAATTAGAGAAACGGATGACACTGTTACACGATATTGAAGACACATTGTTACGTCAAATTCATATTATTCCTTTATATCGTAACAAACAGCAAGTAAGTTCACACGAAAAAGTGCAAAATATAATGATCAATCCACAAGGTTGGATTGATTTTTATCAAATATGGTTTAAGGCTTGATATATAAAGGTTTTTATGCATTTTTGTAAGATGTGTAAGAACCTTTTTTGTATGGAAATGAAGTTTGTTTTGCACATTGTTACGCTACATGTTATAAAAGTTCATTTACAGCGTAACAGTGTTATGTTACATTGTTATTAGAAAGGAGTGATATACAGTTGATTACAAATTTAATTTCAAAAAAAGATTTATTAGAGTTAACTGGTATTTCATACGGACAGTTATATAGGTGGAAGAGAAAAAATTTAATACCGGAAGATTGGTTTGTACGGAAGTCAACGTTCACAGGTCAGGAAACATTTTTTCCGAAAGAAAAGATATTAGAGCGTATTGATAAAATTCAAACGATGAAAGAGGATCTATCGCTTGATGAATTGGCAAATATGTTTTCACCAAGCGTAACAGAGATTCTTTTAGCAAAGGAAGATCTCATTCGTAAAGAAATTACATCAGAACCTGTTTTACAATTTTTCATGGAGCAAACGAACAAAACGGAAGATTTTCAATTTGCAGAGATTCTTTATGTATACGTGTTAGAAGAACTTCTTCAATCAGGAGACGTTAGCTTAGAAGAAGGGAAAATGGTTTTACAAGTTTTACGTGAAAATTATGAAGCGATTAAACATAAAAATTGTGACTTAGTTATTATTCGGAAGTTAGGGATTTCTACATGCTTCTTAGTATCAAGCGTTGAGGATTTAATTTTTGAAAAGGGAACAAAGATTGTTTTACGTATAGCAATTATGAAATTTACCGAAGCATTAAAAACTAAACTGTTGTAGTGGAGGAGAAATAATGCGTACAGAAAATTTAATTATAAACGGATATGGTTCATCAAACGGTGGAGAGTTTCATAAAGTGCAACTAAATGGAAAAGGAACTGTTAATGGAAACGTTGAATGTGAGCAATTTGAATGTAATGGTTACGGTGCAGTTACTGGTGATTTGAAAAGTAGTAATGCAAGAATTAGCGGATCGGGTAAAGTTGATGGTACAGTTAGCACAGAAATGATGCGAATCGATGGGAAAGGGACAATTACACAAGATGTAAAGGCGACCACTTTAAAAATTGCAGGAAAAGGTACGATAGGTGGAAATGTCACCGGTGAAGAATTTAAAATCAATGGCCAAGCGACGATTGATGGTAATTGCGAGGTTGATGTTTTTTCTTCAGAGGGACAGTTTACGGTAGGTGGTTTATTAAGCGCAGATGAAATTAATATTAATATTCACGGTACATGTAGAGCGAAAGAAATTGGCGGTCAAACAATTAAAGTAAGACATAGATTGAGTACTTTTAGTAAACTTTTTAAAACAGTATTTGGCCTGCAGTTAGAGGCTGAATTGTTAGAAGGTGACAATATCGATATTGATTATGCTCACATAAAAACGGTAAGAGGAAACAATGTTACAGTAGGACCGAACTGTGAGATTGAACTCATTGAATATACCGGAGTTCTTACTGTTGATAAAAGCGCAAATGTAAAAGAAATTAGGCAGGTGTAAAGAAGGGAGCAATCGATATGGAAAATCAACATAGTCTTACTGTTAATGGATCAGGTAGCTCAGCAGGTGGGGATTATAACAAAGTAAAGATACGCGGCGAAGGAACAATTTCTAATCATATGAGTTGTAATGAATTTAAAACGTACGGCACGAGTGATGTACGTGGTAATATGAAAGTTAAAAATTATGTCGTGTATGGAGATAGTGGAGTACAAGGAAACGTAGATGCGGAATGTATAAAAGTATATGGCAATACACAAATGTATGGTGATGCTCATATAGAAAAAACAAAAGTAAGAGGTATGATTGAAGTTAAAGGAAAGTTTTCAGGTGATTTCGTAGATGTGAAAGGCGCTTTAAATGTGAAGGGAGATATAGAAGTAGAGGAATTATTACTAACTGGTGGTCTTGAAAGTGATGGTTTGCTTAATGCTGAAAATATTGAAATCTCACTTCGTTATGAAGGAAGTAAAGTAAGGGAAATCGGTGGCAAAAAGATTACAGTACGTAAAAAAGTGAGATTTAATCCTTTTACAAGTCATGCTGGAAACCTCCAAACATCAATTATTGAAGGAGATGATATTTATTTAGAGCATACAATTGCAGACGTAGTTAGAGGAAATCATGTTATAATTGGCCCTGGCTGTGAAATTAGTGTAGTAGAATATCATACTAGTTTTAACCTGAAAGGGAATTCAGTCGTAAAAGAACATAAACAAATATAAGTAGTATGAGGGAGAGCAAGGTTATGGTTGAGAAGAATAATAAACTCGGCTTCGTTGTTGCCGGTTTATTGCTAGGTATCTTAATGGCATCAATGGATAATACCATTGTCGTAACAGCGATGGGAACAATCGTTGGTGATCTAGGAGGTCTTGAAAACTTTGTATGGGTTGTTTCTGCCTATATGGTTGCAGAAATGGCAGGTATGCCGATTTTCGGTAAACTATCAGATATGTATGGTAGAAAGAGATTCTTTATTTTCGGTTTAATCGTCTTTATGATTGGTTCGGCACTTTGTGGTACTGCTGAAAATATTACACAGTTAGGTATTTATCGTGCCATTCAAGGTATTGGCGGCGGGGCACTAGTGCCGATCGCATTTACTATCGTTTTTGATATTTTCCCTCCAGAAAAGCGCGGGAAAATGGGTGGTTTATTCGGAGCAGTATTTGGTTTATCAAGTATTTTCGGGCCATTACTTGGCGCATATATTACGGATTATATTAGCTCGCACTGGGTGTTTTATATTAACTTACCACTTGGAATTTTAGCACTTATTTTTATTACATTATTTTATAAAGAGTCACGAGTTCATAGAGAACAAAAGATTGATTGGTTTGGCGCAATTACTTTAGTTGGTGCAGTAATTTGTTTAATGTTCGCCTTAGAATTAGGCGGACAAAAGTATGATTGGGATTCTAGCTTTATTTTAAGTTTATTTGCTGGGTTCGCTATTTTAGTAATTGCTTTTATTGTTATTGAACGAAAAGTAGAAGAACCAATCATTTCATTTGAGATGTTTAAACAACGTCTATTCGGAATGAGTACAATTATTGCCTTATGTTACGGGGCGGCATTTATGTCAGCAACTGTGTACATTCCGTTATTTATTCAAGGCGTATACGGTGGTACCGCAACAAACTCAGGATTATTGTTATTACCAATGATGTTAGGATCAGTAGTTACAGCGCAGTTAGGTGGATTTTTAACATCGAAACTTAGCTACCGAAACATTATGATTATTTCTGCTGTAATTATGCTAATCGGATTATTCTTATTAAGTACATTAACGCCAGAAACAAGTCGTATATTATTAACAATTTATATGGTTATTATCGGTTTTGGAGTTGGTTTCTCATTCTCTGTACTAAGTATGGCTGCTATTCATAACTTCGGTATGGAGCAACGCGGTTCTGCGACTTCAACGAGTAACTTCATTCGTTCATTAGGTATGACACTTGGTATTACAATCTTCGGAATGATTCAAAGAACTGGTTTCCAGGATCAATTAGAAGAATCGTTTAAAGGTATGAGCGGGGGAATGAATACAAACGCTTTAGGAGATTCAAGAGCTATTCTATCAGAATCGGCAAGATCTCAAATTCCGCCGCAAATATTAGATAAAATTATTGAAGCTCTCTCTAGTTCAATCGTTCAGACATTTATGTGGGCGTTAGTCCCCGCAAGTTTAGCGTTCGTATTCGTTTTCTTTATGGGAAATGAGCGCATGGTATATAAAAAAGAACAAAACAAGGTGAAAAGTGAAACATCAAAAGCATAAAGAAAAAGCTCCTTTCAATTTTGAAAGGAGCTTTTTCTTATGTACGGAGTCGAATTAGCCTTCGATAATTTCGTATTCTTCGTCTGCTAATAATAAAATTTGTGTTTTCTTACCTTTGTTTTGAACTTCGATTACATCATATGTACCTAAGTCTCTTAGCTTGCTTTGAGAAGCGTTAACCATAACTTCCATAGAATCAATTAAGATATCTTCTTCAACGTATGATTCAGGTAATGCCATATCTTCAGTATCTAATACACATGTATATAGATTTTGTAAGTTCTCAGCAGTTGGGTTTTGTTCCTCAACATCAATAATGTTTTTTACTGCTTCCATATTTTCTTCTTTTACTTGATATACTTTAATTTTAGTCATTGTTTTAATCTCCTTTATTACGTAATCTTAGAGGCTGCACCTCATTATAACGCTTTTTCATTGAAAGATGAAATTGTTATATGTATTTATAGTAAAAATTATGTGTTATTACTTATTATTGGTGTAATTTCCATATTGATGTTAGGCGTAACAAATTATATCCTTACGTTAAAATTATATTGTCCAAGCTTTTCATATATCCCGCTCATATTATGTGTATTAGATAAAAACATATAGGGAAGGGATTGAATGTAAGTGGATTGCGAGCCGAAACGAAATTGTCAATGTTGTCAAAATAGTATATGTGAATTTTTGAAAAGTTTAGATCCTTATTCTAGGATTGAGAGTATCACAATAGACGGAAACGAAATAGTTGTATCATATTTCATTTCATTTAATGAGATAAAAGGTATAGTTTCATTTGCACAAGAAGACAATGAGGTAATATTTGTAGATTGTTCAAGGATTGATGCGATTCGAATAGGAAAAGTGTGTAGTTGTAAAGCGAAAGTTAAATTTATTGAAGAGGATTTTAGTCTCCTTGGAAATGTTTGTCCACAGTGTTTAACGGAGGGAAGTACACTCTTTTTCGATTTTTATAATTCTGAATTGAATTTATCTCTACAAGCAAAAACAATTGATACGCCTAGATGTATTGAATTTACAGATGAACTTGGGAATGTAGTAAAGCAAATTACAATAGTAGGTGAAGCGATTGTTTCTAAAGATTTTGTTCAAGTGCCAGAACTACTAGATTTCCGATTGCTTTTATCGCATCCAGCTGGGGATCCTTTGAACTATGGATTGCTATTTATTAATTTCCCTGATGTTACTTTTATTATTATTTTAGTATCAAGCGGATACCTTTCCATTTCGAACTGTTTAAAAATAGAGAGTGGAACTGGCAATGCCGAAATAGAAGAAATGAAAAAAATGATAGTGGATGACAATAATACGTACAAGTCGATTATTAAGTTGACCAAAATATATAAAAATGGTGCGACGGAATCTTTTATTTCTAAGAAGGAGCTATAACGTACCTATTGATTAATCCTCTTAAAATATACGAGGCGGATTGTAGTAACGGAAGAAATCGCTTTGTTAGTATGGATGTTAGAAGTAAATAGGATGGCTAGTTGTACTAATAATTGCTATTTGTAATTTAAATATAGTGACGGAGGAACATACAATATTGGTAAAGCAATTAAGAAAAGGGCTATTAAAGCAGCCCTTTTCTTAATTATGTAAAATAGCTATTGGTAGTGTTTATTGAGTTTACATAGTTATTCAAAATTGATATCAAGTTTAATCAAGAATTAATTTATTTACTAAATTCTTTTTGAGCCCCCATATAGCTTCCAATGATATTTTGATAACTTGGAAGATGCTTAGCAAGTAAAGCTCCGAAACCTTCAACATCATTTCGCCAGTCACGCTGTAATTCTGCTGCAACGCTAAACCAGTTCATTAGTTGCACCCCTCCATGAGCCATACGCATAAGAGCGGCATCAGCAACTTGTTTACTAAAAGTTCCAGATGCATCCGTTACAACAAATACCTCATACCCTGCATTTATAGCTGATAGAGCTGGGAACGCAACACAAACATCAGTAACGACACCTGCGATAATTAACTGTTTTTTACCCGTTGCTTCAATAGCTTTTACAAATTCATCATTGTCCCACGCGTTAATTTGTCCAGGACGCGCTATTTTAGGCGCATTTGGAAATAGTTCGATTAATTGCTGCATGAGTGGACCATTAGGACCGTCTTCGAAGCTAGTTGTTAAAATAACAGGTAAATCAAAAAACTTAGCGGTATTCGCAAGAGCTAAAACATTATTCTTGAATTCATCAACACCATAGTCACGCACTAGACTGGAAATAAGACCTGTTTGATGATCCACTAGAAGAACCGCGGCATCACTTTTTGAAAGACGAGAATACAAATCAGACATTTTATAATCCCCCTTAATAAGCTTATTTACAAATCAATCTTACAGTTATTTATCTTGATTTGGTATACATGCAAAAATTTATCAACAAATAGTTTTCATTAGAATATTGGGATGTATGTATTTTTATATTGAGGAATTACAAATTTTTCGTTTTGGGAAACAATGTATTAATTGAGTGGATAGCTATGTGGTATGGTCCTAATGCTATCTATTATTTGTGAATAATAATGTTTTTACCTGTAAATAGAAAATGAGATATGAGGACTAAAATGAATCTGAAAATAGCAATTCTTGATTGGTAAATCATTTCAATGAAATTAGATGTTATAATAAAATTGAATTTACGTATAATTTATAATTATTTGACATTTTGGAGTTGAGTTTCATAGACATTTACTTAGATAATAAATAAGTGTGTATAAGAATACTAATAAAAGTTAACTCATGAAAATGTTGAGTCTAGTTGATTTTAAAGAAAGCGGGAATGTAAATGATATATGAGGCAAAAATACATACAAGAAAAAAATTAGTTTCTATGTTCGAGGATTTTAATAATGTTGTTCTACTTTCTTATTTACAAGGACATATGGGCAATGCCTGGGTGAACGATCTTGAAAACCCGACAGTAGCGCAAATTACGGTAGGGATTTTCACATTTTACGCTGGGGATCCAAATGCAAAAGAGACAGAAGAGTTATTACGTAACATCCCTGAAAGAATTTTAGTAATCGTAAATAGTGATCAATGGAAAAAGCGTTTAGAAACATTCCATGAAAGAAAAATAGATAAGTTTTTACGATATAAATTTAAAAGAAATGCAGAAGTGTTTAATCGCTCAAAATTACAATCTTTTATAACTGCACTTCCAAAAGGATATGAATTAAGAAAAATAGATGAGCATATCGCAAATAATCCAACATTACACAACGTTTCTGAAGATTTTACAAGTCAATTTCGATCAATAGATGATTATGTAAATCGAGGTATAGGTTATAGCATTTTGTATAATGGAGAAGTCGTATGCGGTGCATCATCATATAGTATTTATAATGATGGTATTGAAATTGAAGTTGCTACTGATCTTGATCATAGAAGAAAGGGATTGGCAACTGTAGTTTGTGCGACCTTAATATTGGATTGTTTAGAAAAGGGGAGGTATCCAAACTGGGACGCAGCGAATAGTACTTCTGTCAAATTAGCAGAAAAGCTAGGGTATGTTTTTGATAAGGCATATGATACTTATTTTGTAAATAATAAGTGAATGAACGGGAGCGTGTACGGATTGTACAACGTCATAAGACTAGTAAATTAACGTTTAGTAGTCTTATTTTTTATAATTGCAAACAAAAACTAAACTATCCAAAGATAAAAAGGTATTAAAAGAGATGTTAATAAATGAAATTAAGGGAAAAGAATGACGACAAGATTGGTTTCCTAAGAAGAGTTGATAAATTTTAGTGAAAAATTTGAGAATAAAACAATGATATTAATGATAAGGATGAAGGGATTCCTCAAGAATTTGGGTATAAAAACCGACTTTTTTTAGTCGGTTTTTATTTTTTTCAACAGTAGAGTGATACTAATATTGATTTTTCTTCTATTACTAGTGAATATAATTAACACATCAGTTCCTACTTCCACGATGAGGGTTCAGAAATTCTCTTTTTATATAGGTAGATAATCATAAAGGCTTAATATATTAAGTTATGTGTGCTTAACTAACAATAAATTTGCTATTTTTTTGTAAATGATGAAAGTAACTATTATACAAACCCACGCATTAATAGAAGAGATACATATACAGTATAGAGAGTTAAAAAACTCCAAAATATTGTATAAAGGAGATTATAAAATATGAGCGAACAATGCCCAATTAATGTACCATGTCAGGTAGATGGACAAACTCAAACGCCATTAAGTGATGCAGCTGCAACACCAATTCTTACTCCAGGAACACCGATTGTAAAAATACCAGTTGTATTAGCAGAAAGAACAATTCAAATTGTTGTAGAATCTGATATTTCATTAGATCCTCCAGCAACTGAGATTAAACGTGTGTTAAAAAATGTATTTTTAACACAATGTAAGTTAGTTCCTGTAGCATTTACTCCAGTACCAGGTACAAATTACCGCCGAGTTACAAGAGCAAAATTATTTGTACAAGGATATATTCGTAAAAATATTGAATATGCAAATGATGAGTGTAATGGAGTGCTATATGATCGTATTGCAAATGTTCCATTTTCTGGTTTTGCAGATTTAACAGCAGCTGATTTTCTATCACAAGCTGTAGTAGCTTCTTCCTCAGATACTACATCTCACTTTATTAATCCTAAAAATGGTGATTTACCACGTTTAGACAAATACTTCTTCGAAAATACAGTTTTTTATAATGAACAACCATATTGTGAATTAGTAAGCGCACAATTTTTCGAATTAGACTTTTCACCTTGTCCAACAGAATTAAACGAGCCATTTGGAACTCTTCGTGAAAAAATTGTACTAGATCTTACTTTAAAAGTTTTACAAGTACAACAAGTACAAGTATAAGACTAAAAAAGCATTGTCTTTAATAAAAAGACAATGTCTTTTTTATTATTATAAAACATATATAATGATGGAATGGTCGCGTACAAAAAGCATATTTTTATGAATTTCATCAGATGGGGGGATGGTGATGAATAAGCCATGGGTTGGTAAGGAAATATGGAACAAAGTTTACAAATGGAAAATGCTGAATGTTCAAGATGATTCGCGCGAAATAAGAGAAAAAAAGGAAAGTAAAGAAACAGAGTCAAAAAAAGAAGATAAAGCAATGGGAATAGAGAAAGAAAGTAAAGAAACAGAGTCAAAAAAAGAAGATAAAGCAATGGGAATAGAGAAAGAAAGTAAAGAAACAGAGTCAAAAAAAGAAGATAAAGCAATGGGGATAGAGAAAGAAAGTAAAGAAACAGAGTCAAAAAAAGAAGATAAAGTAATTGGAATAGAGAAAGAGAGTGAAAAAACTGGATTAACAAAAGAAAATAAAGCGATTGGATTAGAGGAAGAAGAGGTGAAAATTGAATCAGTAAAAGAATATGAAGAAAGAGAATTAGAGAAAGAAGAAATAGCAATTGAATCAAACAAAGAAAGTGAAGAGACTGAACCAGCAAAAGAAAATAAAGTGATTGGATTAGAGAAAGTAGAAGTAGCAAATGAATCAGAGAAAAAAAGTGAAGAAACTGAATCAAAGAGAGAAAGTATAGGTTTAGGATCAAAAATAGAGACTTCAGTGCATTCAATGGTAGTGAAAACGCCATTTTCTATTATTTCAGAAGTGTCTAGCTTTAAAGTATTTCCAAAAATAAATGTGAAAAATCAAGATGCATTTGTATTTCGAAATGAAAAAGATGCGGAGGGGCGTGAATTAGATTCTAAGTTATTAACTACAGTGCAACAGTATCATTCGGAGGCTTATTGTAAATTAGTTTCTTTAAATCTTCATGAAAAGAGAGTGCTTGTTGAATTATATAATCAAAAAGTTAAAGGGAATAATGAAGAGAATAAGGTAGAGACATCTTCATGGATTCCTATTCACAGCATAATATTAGAGAGTGAAAATGGGGGAGCAGTAAGTAATTATATAACAGCCAGACTACCAATAGAAATAGGAAGATATAAAGGTGAAATTAGTTTACGAGAAAAAGTGGTATTTACAGAAAAAGTGATAGGAATAAAAGAGGTGGAACAGGAGATTATTTTGACAAAAACCGAATTTTTAGTACCAAAAGTAAAAAAGAATGGACAAAATAAATTTACAGTTGAAAAAGGGAGCTTATTGGTAGAAGGATATATATATCAATGTATTGAATACATATCAGAACAAAGTACATTTCATGACAATGTGTATCAGTTAGTACAAAATATTGTATTGGAATTAATCATTCAAGTGATACAAGAACAGGAAGTACAAGTGCGAATTACATAAAAATGATTATATTCCCTTGATTAGCTCATTATTTTTATTCGTAGCGTATCAATGCGTAATCTTTTGTAAATCATTCAGTGCTATAGAATATCCTCCAAACGGTTTATCCTCAATGAATTCATTTTAATATTTATGAAGGATGATATTGTTGCTAGCTAGGATAGTTACTTAATTGTATGGATTTCTTCAGGTTTAAGTTTTAAAAAGGTGCTAACAAGTTTGTCAACGAACTTGCTAACACTTATTTAAAACGGACATAAAATTGGCGTAAATGTTGTTTGATTAATGAAGCTAATTAAATAACATAGATAATTACATCTTATAACCTAGGGTGTAATATAAAGTATATTCACTCCTTTTTTACAAAACTCACAATTTAAATAGTAAAACATGTTTATCGTAATTTTCCAAACACCAATTATATTTTTTTAGAATAATTGGGTGGACGTCTTCTTCTGTAGTATCGACTTCAGTATAGCCGTATTTTTTATAAAAGCTTTCTAGTTCTTCAAAAGGAAGACAATACACATTTTGTATTTGTAATTTTTTCGCAGTTTGTACTAAAAATGAAACGAGTTGCCCAGCTAATTGTAGACCTCTAAATTTAGGGAGAATAAAAATTCCACCCATTTCAATTGTATCTTCATCTATTTGGACTAAACGTCCAACACCCGCATACTCTTTGTTGTATGTAATGATCGCAACCTTATCTCGTGATAAATCACTCGGTACAAATCCGATTGATTCGTATTGATTATTAATCCATTCTATATCATTAGGTATAGCTAGTTGAATTCCCATTTTTAGGCCTCCATTTGAAATGTTTTAATATTTCTATTATATAAAGAACGATACGAGTTGTAATTCATAATTGGCACAATAAATTATGAAAATAGGAGAAAACGGTATCATTTTTAATAATAGTTCAAGTTTTGAAGAAGAGTGCATATAATATAAAGTCTTTTCCTTTCTTCATTTAAGTTTTACGTATATAATTTAAAAGTACTATTTTTATTTTATATTTTTTATATTTATAACAGAATAGAGGTTTAAAAATGGGTGTTAAAATCATTACGGATAGTGCGGCGGATTTACCGGTAGAATTGCTGCAAGCATATGATATTGATTTAATTCCACTCCGTGTATATGATGAAGCAGAAACAGAGTATTTAGATGGGGTTACATTAAAATCGGTTACATTACTGCAAAAAATGAGAGAAGGCGCAGTTTATAGAACGTCATTGCCTTCACTTGAAACTTTCCAAGAAAAATTTGTTTCTTATGCAAAAGAAGGTAATCCTTGTATATATTTAGCTTTCTCATCTGAACTGTCTGGTACATATCAATCGTCAGTTCTCATTAAAGAAGAAGTGAAAGAAACATACACTGATTTAGATTTAGAAATTATTGATACAAAATGTGCCTCACTCGGTCAAGGTATTGTCGTATTAGAAGCTGCAAAAATGGCAAAAGAGGGCGCATCAAAAGAAGAAATATTAAACCGTGTCGCTTTTCTAATGAACCATATGGAACATATCTTCACTGTAGCTGACTTGCAGTACCTAGTGAGAGGTGGGCGTTTAAGTAAAGTAGCTGGTTTTATTGGTGGTTTATTAAACATTAAGCCGATCTTAAATGTGGATGAAGGAAAACTTGTACCACTTGAAAAGGTACGAGGGAAAAAGAAAGTATTAAGCCGAATTGTTGATATTATGGAAGAGCGTGGGAAAGACCTTAAAGGTCAAACAATCGGTATGACTCACGGTGATGATTTAGAAACTGCCGAAGCATTAAAAGTATTAATTACTGAAAGATTCGGTTGTGAAGTATTTATCGTAAATACAATTGGAGCTGCAATCGGAGCGCATACAGGACCTGGTGCGTTAACATTGTTCTTCTTAAATGAAGTAGAGTAAAGGATTGATCTTTTGATCAATCCTTTTTTTATTCTAATATAATTGTTTTATGTTAATAAAAAAATATGTAATTATTTATTAGTTAGTAGCTTTCTTTTTAGTAGGTAAGAAGGTAGTTAGGAAACCGGTGAAGGCTAGCATGAAACCAAATGTTTCAGTATCATCAACTACTAAACCATTGTTCCACTGATAAAGGAAGGATGCTAGTATTAAAAGAGTTGCGGATCCTCCAGAATATCTTACTATTTTTCGTGTTGAATGGTTTTTAGGTTTTATAATCATATTTGTCATCCTTTCATATTTACTGAATAATTCGACAAACTAATTGTATGTAGGAACAAGCCATTATCTAAACTTAGATAAAAGGATGTAGTGAATTATTATTTGATCTCCAAAGGAACGTTTGTTCTGCATTATGTAGATTTATGGTATAATTTATTTGAATCTACTATTAGAATGGGGATTAGATGATGGGAGAAAATAAAATTATTAATGATTTTAAAGATTATTCAATGTGGATAACCACATTGAAAGGTATGAAAGAAGAATTGTGGACAGCGCCAATATCAGAGGGGAAATGGACTATTGGTGAGATTGTATCTCATATTATGAATTGGGATGACTATCTTTTACGTGAGACATTATCATCAGTGAGAGATGGACAGGGAATGGAGTTCCCTGACTTTGATACATATAATAAACAAGCCTCTAATTATGCAAAATCAGGTATATCTAAGATAAAACTTCTTGAAGAAGCACAAGCTAAAAGAGATTTACTTGTTCAAGAGCTTAACCGACTGTCTATTGGAAAGCTAAAGGAACATTTAACTGCCAATGGAGTATCATATTGTCCTCATACTGGAATGCCGTACTCTCTAATATATATTATTAAAGAATTCGTAGATCACGATAACCATCACAAAAGGCAGATTATTAATTTTTTAAATGAAAATCAAGTTGTTAACTGATAAAGAAAGATCCCGCGAATGATACTTGCGGGATCTTTAATTAATTATAATTTAACATTTATTTGTTTCAATAAAGTTTTCGGATCACCTTTTACATAATAAAAATGTGGATTATTCTCATCATCGTAAAGCATAATATAAGGTTTTTCATTAAGCGGGAGAAGAATAAGTACCTCATCAATTGTTGTATGTAACCATTGATTTGTAATAGAAACTGGTTTAGATAAAGGGATTTTTATCATGTGACCATCTTTTGGAACGACGTTTAAGTTTTTGAACGGGCCAGTAATGTATTTAGCATATTGAACAGCTTCTTTTTGAATAGCTGGATCTAAAGATTGTTTTTGAACGACCATTTCTTTTTTACAATCAAATACTTCAATTTGTTTATTTGTATTTGCGAACGCATTTGTTGATAATAAAAAGAAGAGAAGAGTAATGACTCCTATTTTTTTGAACATGAAATAACACCTCACACTTACTATACCCTCAAACGTTGTAAATATTTTTATGTCACATTGATGTAACAAAGAAGTTGTATGATAAAATTGATATTTGTTTATAAGTAATGGAGGAAATGTAATGAAAGTATTAATCGCGGATGATGAACAAGATATGCTGAAAATTTTAAAAGCATATTTTGAAAAAGAAGGCTTCGAAGTTTTATTAGCAAAAGATGGAGAGGAAGCACTTCAAATATTTTATGATGAGAAAATTGACTTAGCTATTTTAGACTGGATGATGCCGAAAAGTAGTGGTATTACTGTCTGTCAGGAAATAAAAAAGAATTCGAGTGTAAAAGTATTAATGCTTACTGCGAAAAGTGAAAGTGAAGATGAATTAGCAGCTCTTCAAAGCGGGGCAGATGAGTATGTGAAAAAACCATTTCACCCAGGAGTGCTAATTACGCGAGCGAAAAAGCTTGTACAGCATGAAGATGTTATTCAAGTTCAAGATTTAAAAATAGATTTCACCAAAAATAAAGTATATAAAAATGAGAAAGAATTAGACATTACAAAGACAGAATTACAATTAATAAAGTGCTTTTTAAATCACAAAGGCACGATTTTAACGAGGAAAAAGTTGTTAGATATCGTCTGGGGATTTGATTATTTTGGGGAAGAGCGAACGGTTGATACGCATGTAAGAAGATTACGTAAAAAAATAGGAGAAAATATTATAAAGACACATCGCGGTTTAGGATACAGTTTGGAGGAAGAGTGTGAATAAACTCGGTAAAAAGTTATTTTTCAGCATCTCTTTAACAGTCATCCTTATTTTTGCCATCTCTTTATTATTAATCAACTATTTTTTACCAAAATATAATGTGCACAAAACACGCGAAAGCTTAGAAGGCATTACAGCGCAAATCCAGTCAATACCGCGTAAAGAGCTGGATAATGCTATAAATCATATTGAAAATGAAGGTAATGTTACGATTGCGTATACATCAATAAATAGTTCAGAAGATGCTATTAATGAAGAATTACGCATGCAACTTACAAAAAAGAGAGTTGCATTGAATAAACTTTGGATTACAAAAGAAGAAATTACGAAAGTGAAGAACCTCGGACAATCGAATAAAATATATGATCAAGAAAAGATAAAATCTAGTTTTTTTGCGAAATACATTGCGAAAGATGATATGTTGATTTTAGTAGGAGTTTCTATCGCACATTCAAATGAAGTAATTAAAACGCTTAACTCATTTTATTTATACATTTTGGGATTCTCACTATTTCTTATTATCGTGCTCGTCTGGATTTTTTCAAAAACAATCACTACGCCACTGAATGAATTGAGTGATGTCGCAGAAGATATTTCACGTCTGAAATTTAAACGGACGAAAGTTAAAACGAATGATGAAATAGGTGATTTAGCAAATAGTATAAACATTATGAGTGATAAATTACATGAAGCACATCAAGATTTAACAGATCGAAATGACCACTTAAAACGATTTATGGGCGATGTAACTCATGAATTAAAAACACCAATCGCATTAGTAAAAGCATATTCTATGGGAATAAAAGACGGTTTAGATGATGGCACATATGTTGATACAATCATTAAACAAACAGATCAAATTTCAAATTTAATTGAAGAGTTATTGCGATTTTCTAAACTAGAAAGAGATATTTTACAAAAAGAAGAATTCCCTATTGAACCACTAGTACAAAGTATAATAGATAAGCATAAGATTGAACTAGAGTCGAAAGAAATCAAGTTGCAAGTGAACTATAGTGTTGGTGACACGATTGTTTATGCTGATTTAAATAAAATGAGAATGGTCTTTCAAAATTTAATTTCTAATGCGATAAAATATACAACGAATCAAAATATAAAAATCACATTAGAAGAGAAAAATGGCATTGTGTATTTTCAAATTCAAAATGGTATTGCTGCTGAGGGAATTAAAGAGATAGATAAAATTTGGGAGCCTTTTTACGTATTAGAATCTTCTCGCAGTAAAGAAAAATCAGGTACTGGATTAGGATTAGCGATTGTAAAAAGTATATTAGAAAGACATGGTTTTGAATACGGAGTTTCGGTAGAAGATGGAGAAATACAATTTTATATGTATATAGAAAGGAACTAATTGTTATTAGTTCCTTTTCTATTATCTTGAAAGATTCGAATGTTTTACAAATTTCTCAACTTTCCATAAGATATAAACTGAATTTTCTGCAATTTTAATGTATAGTAAAAGAAGGAATATATGGGGAGGGAAGGGCATGAGGAAAAAGAAATTAGCAATAACACTTTCAGCTATATTATCTTTAACAATTACTTCAGGAGTTTCTAGTATGACTGCACATGCAGAAAATAAAGAAGGGAGCTCTGTAAAAGGGAGTGATATTAAGTTAAATGGTCAAATTTCAGAAGCTTTAACTCCAAACACAAAAATTCAATTGGAAAATGGGATGACAAAACCAATCTATTCTCTTGATGAAGCAATTATTGAAAATTTATTTGTAGAGACAGAAGTCGATAGTGATAGAGATGGTAAGAAAGATCGAGTATCAATTAAAGTTATGCGTCCAAAGACAGAATCAAATGTAAAAGTTCCTGTTATATATGAAATGAGTCCATATCGATCTGGATTGAAAGATGTTCCTGTTTATAATGTTGATGAAGAATTGTATGCGTATGAAGGAAAACCGTATGCAGCGGTTAATCTTGGTTCATACGGCAATTATTATGTTCCAAGAGGATATGCAGTTATTTTAGGCGAAAGCATCGGAACTGGAAAATCAGATGGATGTCCGACAACCGGAGATGAACAAGAAATACTAGGGACGAAGTCTGTCATTGATTGGGTAAATGGGCGTGCAAAAGCATATACAGAGGATGGTAAGGAAGTAAATGCAAATTGGTCTTCGGGAAATGTAGGAATGACAGGAGTTTCTTATAATGGTACGTTACCGAATGCTGTCGCAACGACAGGAGTGGAAGGGTTAAAAACAATTATTCCAATCGCAGCGATTAGTAGCTGGTATGATTATTATCGTGCAAATGGGGCGGTTATTGCGCCAGGTGGATATCAGGGAGAAGATACAGATAATATGGCAGAAGCAGTACTAACAAGAAAGAACCCTGAAGTTTGCGGGCAAATCATTAAAGAACTAACAGCTGGACAAGATCGTAAAACAGGCGATTATAACGATTTTTGGGATAAACGTAACTATGTAAAAGATGTTAAGAATGTGAAGGCTAGTGTGTTTGTTGTTCACGGTTTAAATGATTGGAATGTAAAAACGAAGCAGTTCGCACAGTGGTGGGAAGCTCTTGGCAAAAATAATGTTCCTCGTAAAATGTGGTTACATCAAGGTGGACATGGCGGAACATCAAGTAATAACTGGCAACAAACCCAAAATAAATGGTTCGATTATTGGTTATATGGAATTGAAAATGGAATTATGGATGAACCGATGGTAGATGTACAACGTGAAAATAAATCGTGGCAAAAAATAAAAAATTGGCCAGATCCAGCAGCTGTACCATCAAAAGTCCGTATGTATTTAAGTAATAAAGCAGTCAATCTACCATTAAGTATGGGATCAGTAAACAATGTTTTCTCATTAGTAGATGATGCTAAAATAAAGTCAAATCAACTAGTAGAAAACCC
Source organism: Bacillus sp. 41-22 (assembly GCF_025809295.1). Taxonomy (NCBI): domain Bacteria; kingdom Bacillati; phylum Bacillota; class Bacilli; order Caryophanales; family Bacillaceae; genus Bacillus; species Bacillus sp. 41-22. Next base: position 2,737,099 of record NZ_CP084035.1, on the reverse strand, counting down.
TGAGTTAGAAATAGCGAATCGATTAGTATATACAATGCCTGTACTGCAAAAAGATATGCGAATAAGTGGTACGCCTAAAATTTCAATAACAGGAAATATTGATCGATCTGTTTCAAATTTAACAGCTTTACTTGTTGATTATGGCGGAGCGAGGCCTGAAATTGTAACGAGAGGTTGGATGGATCCGCAAAACTTAAATAGTATAGAAAATTCAACAGCGATTCAACCTGGTAAAGATTACACATTTACATGGGACATGCAGCCAGATGATTATGTATTTAAAGCAGGGCATCAAATGGGGGTCGTTTTAATCGCAAGTGACTACGATTATACAATTAGACCGAAAGCAGGAACGAAGCTAACGGTGAAATTGAGTGAAGTGACATTGCCGATTGTGAAATAAATAGTTTTTGATAAAGAGCTTACTATAGTAAGCTCTTTATTTATAATCAGAATTTTCAACTTTGATATGTTCAATCGCGAGGGAATATTATACAATGTAAATATATTACATGGAAAGTGAGTGATAAATTATGACAGTCAGCTCTTTCGAATTCTCATTAAAATTTGAGGTACGGAAAGATTAAGTAAATTAGAATCTTCCGTACACATAAAACGGAGGAGAAAATAAATGTTTAGTTTTTATAGTACACTTTGTACAGAACTATATGATTTTACAAAACCTGTCGGTTATTCTTTAAATGGTGATATTGAGTATTATCAAGAACGTTTAAATAATTGTGGGGGAAGAATTCTCGAAGCGGCAGTAGGATCAGGGCGTGTCATTATTCCACTTCTTGAAGTGGGATTTAAAGTTGATGGGATAGATTATTCAACTGAAATGCTAGATTCTTGCCGTAAGCGTTGTAAAGAGAGAGGCTTAAACCCTAATTTATACCAAGGAAGCTTACAACAATTTTCATTACCATATAAATATGAGGCGATAATAATTCCTACCGGATCCTTTTGTTTAATTGAAAATCGTGATGATTCTATAAACGCTTTGAAATGTTTTTATGAACATCTTAATCCAGGTGGGCGTTTAATTGTAGACCTTGGACTTCCGTATGATTGGAAGACGGGTGAGATTCATACATCGACTTTTTCCTTACCAAGCGGAGACGGGGTTACATTAGAAAATAAATCAATTGAAATAGATTGGCTTAACCAAGTAACTGTATCATATTTAAAATACGAAAAATGGAGTAAAGGAAAGTTAGTACAAACTGAACTACAACGTTTTGCAATGCGGTGGTATGGAATAGAAGAGTTTAAACTCCTTTTAGAAAGTATAGGTTTCACTGACATTACTTGCTCTGCTGACTATGTTTATGAAAAGCAACCGTCAAATGCAGAACAAATTATTACTTTTGAAGCTGTACGAAAGTAATAATATAGGAACTATTCATGAAAATAAGGCAATCGACACAACATCGACTGCCTTATTTTCAATTTTAGGATATGTTTTATTTCATTGTTTATAGAGAAAAATCGGAGGAAAACAAATGAAATTCATCTTAATATTTGGCCCGCAAGCAGTCGGGAAAATGACGGTCGGGCATGAGTTAGAAAAAATAACTGATTTAAAGCTATTTCATAATCATATGACGATTGATTTTGTTAGCTCGTTTTTTGATTACAGTACAAAGCGGAAGCACAACGGTTAGTAAGTTTGTTTCGTAATGAACTATTTGAAGAAGTGTCTAAAAGTGATTTATACGGAATGATTTTTACATATGTATGGGCATTTGATCTTCAATCGGATTGGGATTACATAAACCATGTAGTAAGTATTTTTGAATCAAAAGGCGCAGCAGTATATTTTGTAGAGCTCGAGGCAGAATTAGATGAAAGATTAGAGCGAAATAAAAGTCCACATAGACTAGAGCATAAACCGAAAAAAAGAGACATTGAATGGTCTGAAAAAAATTTAAAAGAAACGATGAAAAAACATAGATTAAATTCATTTCATGATGAAATTGAAAAAGAAGAGTACATAAAAATTAATAATACTCATTTGAGTGCTAAAGAAGTAGCTGTAATGATTAAGGAAAAATTCCGATTGTAAAATACTTAAATGCTGTTACGTTTTCATTGTCCAAGCATTCTCCTACTAACTACATATACTATTTATATTAAGGACGGTCACTAATTTATTGAGAAACCGTCATTTATATATAAATGACAACTTTGGAAGGAGGTAAGAAAAAATTGGAAAATGAACAGCCAGGAAGAATTGAAAATCAAGTGTATTCTAATCGAGTTGTAAGATCAGAATTTGATAAGCATTGGGAAACTTGTATTTCAAAAAGTGGTTATGTAATCTATGTAGCGACAAGTGATCATGCTGAAGTAATAGTACTTCTTTCAGATGGTTCAAGTAAATTGTTAATCTTCGAAAAAGGCGGAAAAGTAGTAGTGGGTGGTGGTGGAACAAGTCATTATAGCAAACCGCATATTGCAAGAAATATTTAATGTGAAAAATGTTAATCGAGAAGATGCTGGTAGCCTTATAACCTTTAATTTATATATAGAAATACAAATCATAAAGTAAGTTTTTTTAGATTCTGGCGTTTTTTGTAACAAAAATAAGATGAAAAAGATCTTTAACGTATAAAGGTCTTTTTTGTTTTATTATAGCAGGGATATACTGTATACATAAAAAAGTGTAGTGAAAAACAATCAGCCTTTCATGTACTATACATGAAAGGCTGATTGTTTTTATGTGTTGAAGGATTCTTTTAGAAGAATTGTAGTTTTTAGATTGATAGTTAAAACTGTAACAGCTTATGTATAATTAATATCATTTTGTCAAATGAATGTCACATAAAAGTCTTATAGTGTATATAGAAAGTGAAACATATACAAAGCAGGAGATGAAATGATGAAAAAGGCACTACAATATATATTCATATTATTTACGTTAGTTACTTTAAGTTATGTAATTTATATTAACTATGAAAAGCAGAAAGAGATTAAAAATAATAAACAAGTAATTAGTGAAGTTGCAAAGAGGTATGATATTCCAGATTGGATACCATTATCTATTGCTGATCATGAAACAAAATTTGATCGAAAAGCGATAGGGGATAACGGAACATCTTTCGGATTATTCCAATTACATCGTGGTGGATTAGCACCAGCGCAATTATCGGAAGAGAGTTTAGTGGATTCGCGTATAAATACAACGATAGCAATTTCAAGTATGGTCAAATCGTATGAACGTGGTGTGAAAAAAGGACTGCAGGATTGGGAGTTGCTTAAATATGTTGCTAATACATCAGGGTGGCCAGGAAACTTAGGGGGAGAATGGACAGATAATAATACGAAATATAATAAAGGGCTAGAACAATCATATCAATTATATAAAAAAGAGAAGTAGATATAAAAAGGCATTTTCAATTTGGGGAAATGTCTTTTTTATGTTATAGTATAAAAGTGTTTGGGTGTTATGTTATTTCGATATATCTTCAAATTTGTTGTGTAGTATTTTTATATTAAATAACTACTAAAATCATTTTTTTATATAAGGAGTAAGAAGTAGGGATATGAAAAATATAGATTTTATACTAGAAAGTGATGAAACATTAAAACCGTCAGAACGATTAGTACTATTGTTATTAGAGAAGCATAGAATGTTATATACGAACGATCTATTAGCTCTTTCAAATTTATCATATAAAACATTAACAGATTCACTAACAGCACTCGTTTTAAAGTCTTATGTTTTAAAGGATACAGGTAAGGGAAGAAGGCAGAATTGTTATAGATTAGTATGATAAGAGTACTGCTATAGATTCTTGCTATATATGTATTTTTCAAATGTAAGGATAAATTCCATTTTTATTTTCAAGTGATAAAAAACTATTAATTTAAGTAAATAGCCGGTTTTGAATATATAAAGAGTTCATGGCTGCTAAATATATAATTTCATTTCATTTTTATTAATGTTTATTAGTTGTAAGTGAAAATGATATTTTTTTAAACAAATATAAAAATGAAATTCAAAAACAATCTACTCATTAGAGTGGGTTGTTTTTTTATTAGGATAGCGAATTATAAAAATAATATTATTATGTAAACTTAATTATTTAGAAAGGAACATGTGATTATTAATGGAATTTATTAAGGGGTACTTAACATTTGTATACATGGAGGTTCATTATGGAACAAATCATATCAATATCACAAGCAGTCATAAGAGGGGAAAAAGAAAAGGTAGTAGAAATCATTAATACGGATCCAAGTGTTGTTAACTCATTTAGTGAAGATGGATGGACACCGCTTCACTTAGCTGCTTATTTTGGACAGAAAGAAATTGCAAGTTTCCTTTTAGAACAGGGAGCAGAAATACATATTAGAGCAAAAAACGAAAATGAAAATACACCTCTTCAAGCAGCAATTGCGAATAAGCAAAGCGAGCTTGTAGCTTTCTTAATTGAAAAGGGATCAGATGTGAATGCTGTGCAAAGTGGTGGCTGGACAGGACTTCATGAAGCGGCGTTATTAGGAAATGAAGAAATCATTATATTACTTCTTGAAAATGGTGCTAATAAAATGATTAAGAAAAATGATGGAAAAACCGCATATGATATTGCTTTAGAAAAAGGGTATGAATCCCTATTACATCATTTGCAAGAGGAAGTGAGCTTATGATTAGCCACTGGAATGTAGGGATTTTTCTTTTTAATGAAGTGGAAGTGTTAGATTTTGCGGGTCCATTTGAAGTTTTTTCCGTTACAGCAACAAGTGAAGGTCAACTATTTACAGTTCATACTGTTAGTCAAGATGGAGAAATGATTACAGCGAGAAATGGATTAAAGGTACAACCGGACTATAGTATCGAAAACTTGCCTCCAGTTGATATTTTAATTATTCCTGGTGGGTTAGGTGTTAGAGAAAACGAAATGAAAAATGAAATAATAACAAATTGGATCCGCGAGCAAATGAAAGAAGTAAAGTTAATGACTTCTGTTTGTACCGGTGCGCTTTTACTTGCGAAAGCTGGATTACTCGATGGCTTCAAAGCGACAACACATTGGGCAAGTATTGAAAGTTTTAGAAATGATTTTCCGAATGTGGAAGTATTAGAGAATGTAAAGTTTGTAGATGAGGGGCATATTATTACGTCTGGAGGAATTTCAGCTGGAATTAATATGTCATTTCACATTGTGAGAAATTTGTTGGGTGCTCGGGTTGCTGAAGAAACAGCGAAGAGGATGGAATATGATATAGATTTAAAGTATTAAAAGTAAAACAAGACCAGCAGTTGGATATTTCCAGCTGCTGGTCTTGTTTTATATTGACTGAATATGCGCTAATTCCTCATTTGTAAGAATCGGACGGATAGACGAGTCTGCATTTTCTTTCGCTTGTTTTTCTGTTTTTGCGCCAGGAATTGCGACCGATACCGCTGGATGAGTGAGGACATAACGAAGTGCAAGTTGCCCTAAGGTTTGATTTTCATTTGAGAGTAATCGTAGTTTCTCTACTTTTTGTAAATCTTCTTGAAACCACTTTTCTTTTGGCCATTCTTTGCGTAAATCTCCGTCAAGAAAAGTTGTTTTATTTGTAAATTTTCCAGTTAATATCCCCATTTTTAAAGGGCCGCGTATAACAGCTCCTAAATTGTTCTCCTGTAGGTAGGGCAGTATGTCGTTTTCCGGTTTTCGGTTTAATATGTTGTAATCAAGTTGCACAACATCAATTTCATTGTTTTTATTGAAGTGTTTTATATATTGTATGTCGTGAGTTGAAACACCAACAGCTCTTACTTTTCCGTCCCGTTTTAATATTTCAAATGCTCGTAAAAATGCTTCTGTTTCTTCTTGTTTATCCCACCAAATGTGACAGAAATAAACATCAATATAATCTGTTTCTAGGCGCAGTAAGCTAGTTTCAAATACTGCGATCACTTTTTCTGCAGTATTATAAACAGGCTCTCCACTTGGATCATAGTGATGCCCAATTAAACCGCCTTTCGTTGATAAAACGATATTATTACGGTGCTCTCTTATCGCTTGAGTTACTAACCTTTCACTATGTCCTAATCCGTATACATCAGCAGTATCAATAAAGTTTACGCCACATTCAATTGCTTTCTTCATAGCGGTTATAGATTGTTTGTCGTTAACAGGACCCCATTCATCGCCGCCAATCGCCCACGCTCCAAAGCCAATTTCAGAAACAGTAATTCCAGTTTTACCTAATGTACGGTAGTGCATCATTTTTCCTCCTTGTAAGCATGTTATAACATCGGTATGCAAAACTAGAATTTATATGTGTAAAAATGTTTTCTACAATTGGGGAAAAAGAATAACATAAACTACTATTTTATAGCAGCATAAATAAAAATTCTCATTTTAAATACAGAGATGTCGTCGAACGCTATCTCTAATTGGTTAATTTGTGAGATTTTTTTGTGAAGGAGGTTATTTTATAAGAATAGAATTTAAGTTAGTAAGAGATCGTGCCTATGGTAGTGAGAAAATATGGGTTAGGGGGATTTGAAAATGAGGAAACTCAAAAGAGTCAATGTTCCTAATATACCAGAGCAACTATCACAGCCTAACGACAAGCGAACTATAAATAAGAAGAAGTTAAGGCGTTTTATTTTCATGTTCATTTTTATTGCTGTGACTACTTTGTACGTTCAATATATTTTAACGAAACAACAAGAAGTAATTAATGGCAAAAAAAATACAATAACAAATCAAAAGAAACAATTAGTTTCTTTAAAGAAAGATCAAGGTTCTTTAAAGACTAACATTGAGAATTTAACCGATAATGAAGAAGAGATTTTAAAGTTTGCTAGAAAAGAGTATCAATTTTCTAAGTCAAACGAAACAATATTCGTATTGCCAAAGTGAAGTGGTGGAACAGTTAGCGATAGCTAACTGTTTTTTGATGTATGAGGGAAAAGTTGTTTGTAGTGTGAATGTCATGGTACAAGGAGAAATGACATATTGTAAAAATGAGAAGTTTGAGCCAATTTTAATTGTTTTAAGAGATTTTCATAATTATGGAATATATGTCAAAATAAATATTGTTAAAATTCTGTCAATTGTATATAATACAAGGTAAGTGGATACATTTTTTAATCAACGTTGAGTTAACAGCTTATACGTCTGTTAAGAAAACCGTTATCCTCGTATAAGAAAGGAAGATAGCTGTGTACGCTTCAAATACAATTTACGTCGTAGGGGATGCGAAAGCACCTCAAAATAATCCCATTACCGAAAAGTTCAAAAGTTATTTTGTAGCATTTGTACTTGAGAAGGATACAGGGGAAATTGTAGATGCAGATTGCTCAGCCACAATTGCATTAACATCTCAATTTGTTAAATATTTGTTTCTACATAAAAATATTAATGACCCAGCATTAGTAACAGAAATAAAAAATCGGTACTTCGGTTCGTGTCAAAAGGCGCTACTTGTAGCGCTAAAGGATGCACAGAAAAAATATAATCAGATCGCTGCTTTGTCTACCCATTCATAGACAAAATCCAGCCGTAAGAATCTTCTTATGGCTGGATTTTTTTGTTTCGCATTAACGGAAAAGCCACCCGGATATTAAAGTATCACTCTATAAACAATGAAAGGATGAACAAAATGAAAATTACCGATGTGAAGGTAAACCGCCGACATGTAAAGCTTCATACACCGTTTAAAACTGCGCTTCGCACTGTAACGGAAATCGAAAGTATAGATGTGTTTATTCATACAGATGAAGGGATTGTTGGAAAAGGAGCTGCTGCAGCAACACCGGTTATTACAGGTGATTTTGCCAACGGGATTGAGGAAGCAATATTAGGGCCAATTCGCTCCGTATTAGTTGATAAAGATGTGCTGCAATTTCAAACGTTATTGTTACACATTCAAATGAGCTGTATAGGAAATACAAGTGCGAAAGCGGCGGTAGATATGGCTTTATACGATGTATATTGTCGATTTCACAACATACCGTTATATGCATTGTTAGGTGGGAAGAAAGAGATTTATACTGATATTACAGTAAGTGTTGATGAGCCTTTATTAATGGCAAAAGAAGCGAAAAAGCATATCGAAAAGGGATTCCAAACATTAAAAATTAAGGTGGGTAAAGAGGCACATTTAGATTTAGAACGCATAGAGGCAATTCGAAATGTAGTACCAAAGAATACGACGTTACGTTTAGATGCAAATCAAGGATGGAAACCGAAAGAAGCGGTTTCTATTATTAGAGAAATGGAGAATAGAAATTTAAATATAGAATTTGTAGAACAACCAGTTCATGCGAAAGATTGGGAAGGATTAAAGTACGTGAAGGACAATGTACAAACGCCTATTATGGCAGATGAAAGTATGTTTTCGGCAAGAGACGCATTAAAGATTGTCCAAGGAGGATATGCAGACCTACTTAATATTAAATTAATGAAATGCGGCGGCATACGAGAAGCATGGAAAATTGCGGATATTGCGGAAGCAGCAGGTGTGAAATGTATGGTCGGAAGTATGATGGAATCTTCACTTTCAGTTAGCGCTGTTGCCCATTTAGCTGCGGCTCATCCGAATATTCATTACTTTGATCTTGATGCACCGTTATGGTTAGTAGAAGAGCCAGAAGGGATGACTTACACTGGTCCAAAGGTAAACCTGCATTCTATAGTGAATATACAATCTTAGAAGTAGTACCTAGTAAACTATCTTATAAGGGGGATATATATGAAAAAAGTAGGAACTGCATTTTTAACAACTTTATTTATATTTTCATCGTTTACTTCGGTGAATGCTGAAGAGAAGAAGGATAGTAAAGCATTTATAGATGTATCTGCTGCAACGTTATGGACTGCACCAGATTCATTACGACCAATTGATGCACCGAGTGCGACAAATCCAGTTGATTTATGGAAGTGGACGAAATCAATGACGCTAGATGAGAAGCTTTGGTTAACGAGTGCAAATAAATTAGAAACACAAGCGCTACTCGGTCAAGAAGTAACAGTAATTGATAAAAAAGGTGATTGGGTAAAAGTACTAGTGCACGGACAACCAACGCCGCGAAATGAAGAAGGGTATCCAGGGTGGATGCCTGAAAAACAATTAACGTATAATCAGGAATTTGCAGATAAAACAAACGAAGCTTTTGTATTAGTAACGAAACCGACAGCAATTGTATATATTAACCCTTCTGAAAAACATAAATCGCTAGAAGTCAGTTATAATACGCGTTTACCGCTATTAAGTGAAGATACGATCTCATACCGCGTATTGTTACCAAATGGTCAGAAGGCGTGGCTACGGAAAAATGATGGAACTGTTTACCATTCTCAAAATGATATTCCGACTCCAACCGCTGATGACTTAATAAACACCGGAAAAATGTTTTTAGGATTACCGTATATATGGGCTGGTACAAGTGGTTTTGGATTTGATTGCTCTGGATTTACACATACGATTTATAAATCACATGGCATTACAATACCGAGGGATTCTGGGCCACAATCAAAAGCAGGAATTGCGGTTGATAAAGAAAACCTACAAAAGGGCGATTTAATATTCTTTGCACATAATCAAGGAAAAGGTAGTGTTCATCACGTTGCCATGTATATTGGTGATGGAAATATGATTCACTCTCCAAAGGCTGAAAGATCGGTAGAAATTATACCGCTAAATACACCAGGATATATAGAAGAATACGCTGGTGCTCGTCGTTACTTACCTTAAAAAAGATAGGGGGGCTTTATATGAAAAAGGTTGTTCGCTACTCATTAGTTAGTACTCTACTTGTATCTTCATTTTTAGTAGGCTGTGCTAAAGAAAAAACAGCTACAAAGCCGAAAGATGAGAAGAAAGTATTACAACTACTAGAAACGGGTGAAATTCCATCATTAAATTCAGGGAAAGTAACAGATGCGGTATCATTTAACGTTTTGAATAACGTAATGGAAGGGTTATTCCGTTTATCGAAAAATGATGAAGTGATTCAAGCGGGAGCACAAAAATATGAAGTGAGTAAAGATGGTAAGACATATACATTCCACTTACGTGATGCGAAATGGTCTAACGGAGATCCAGTAACAGCTCATGATTACGTATATGCTTGGAAGCAACTTATAAATCCAGATACAGCCTCTCAATATGCATATATCGCGTACGATGTGAAAAATGCGGAGAAGATAAATAAGAAACAATTAGGCTTAGAAGAATTAGGTGTGAAAGCAAAGGATGATAAAACGTTCGTTGTAGAGCTGGAACATCCTGTACCGTATTTTACGAAACTACTCATTTTACCATCTTTCTATCCAATTAATGAAAAATATGCGAAGGAGCAAGGTGATAAATACGGGTTAGAGGCAAATAAAGCGATATATAATGGGCCGTTTACATTATCAGAGTGGAAGCACGAAGCGAGCTTTACAATGAAGAAAAACGATAAATATTGGGATAAAAAAGAAGTGAAGTTAGATGAAGTAAACTATCAAATTGTTAAAGAAATTTCAACTGCGGTAAATTTATATGAGACAGATAAAGTTGATAGAGCTGTCATTTCAACAGAATTCGTAGATAAATATAAAAATAATAAAGAGTTGAAACAATATACAGATCCGGTTATGTATTTCTTCCGTTTCAATGAAAATGTGCCGATTCTTAAAAATAAAAATGCACGTCTTGCGCTAAGTACAGTGTTTGATAAAAAGGGCTTGGCGACATCATTTTTAAATGACGGATCAGTTGCTGCGAATTATTACGTACCAAAAGGATTTTTAAAAGGACCAGATAAGAAAGATTTTAGAAGTACGGCAGGTGAGTTTAATAAGACGGATGTAAAACAAGCGAAAGAATATTGGGAAAAGGCGAAGCAAGAGACAGGCACAAATGAAGTGACGTTAGAACTATTAAACTATGACTTAGAGAACTTTAAAAAGGTAGGCGAATATATTAAAGAACAGCTTGAGAAAAACTTACCGGGGCTAAAAGTAAATGTGAAATTACAACCACATACGCAAAAATTAGCGTTAGAGAAGAAAAAAGAATACGAAATGTCGTTATCACGTTGGTTACCTGATTATCCAGATCCAATGACGTACTTAGAAGTTTTCCTTTCGGGAAGTACCGTAAATAATACAGGATATGCAAATCCAGAATATGATGCGTTAATTAAGAAGATTAAAACAGAATTAGGTAATGATGAAAAAGCTCGTTGGAAAGCACTGCAAGATGCGGAAAAAGTGCTCCTTGATGATGCGGTAATTGCACCAGTATTCCAGCGCGGTCTTTCTTACTTACAAAAACCATATGTGAAAGAATTATATGTACATCAATTCGGTCCAGCTACAAGTTTAAAATGGGCAGATGTACAAAAATAAAGTGATGGAGAAACAGACTTCACGTATGTGATAGTCTGTTTTTTCTTATAGATTCAAATGAATTATAGACATTTTATAAGTTTTTTCATAGCTTAAAAATAAAATTATTACATAAATTCCAGTGTGAAATTTATGTAGAATCTTGTATAATTAACATGTTTCTTTGGAAACATTTTCTTTCTCTATGAATGTATGAATTTGCAGAGAAAAGAGAGGAATACATACATGTATACAATAGATAAATAGAATGGGACATGTATAGAAAAAAGGAGAAAAATGATGACGTGTCATAAACAAGGGTTACAATTTATTAGCAATAGAAAGAGGAATAAACGATGAAGATGAAGCATGCTTTCGGACCAATTATTTTAGCCTGTGTACTCTTTTTCATTGTATTGCTTATTCCATCTAAGAGTTTAGTGTCACTAATAAGCGATAAAAAGATAGAAGATGCAGCAACCTCCTTACAAAAAGAGAAATTACAAAGTGTTTTCTTGCAACAGAAAATGTTAGAGAATTCGCAGTATTTACCGATGTATGGTTCATCAGAGTTTTTACGAATGGATGCATATCATCCATCTAACTATTTTAGAGTAAATCCAGCAGGTTTTACTCCATTTTTAATAGGGACTGGTGGTACGCAAAGCTTGGCTCATATATTAAATATGACGTCTACAATGGATGAATTAGAAGGTAAAAAGGTAGTCTTTGTTCTTTCACCACAATGGTTTACAAAAACCGGTGTATCACAAGGGGATTTTACAAATAATTTCTCCAAACAACAAGCCTATCACTTTATTTTTAATGACGAAATAAAGCCTGAAATGAAGAAAAAAATCGCGAAACGTTTACTAGATTATAAAGTTGTTCGTAAGGATGCGATATTAAGTAGTTCGCTAGAAAGTATTGTATATAACGATACAAAACATAACATAAAAGCTGGACTAGCTAAACCGCTAGCTTATATGTACCGGAACATTTTAGATCATCGAGATTTATTTAACTCTCTATTTAAGATCGAACCGATGAAAGAGGAAACAAATATGGGATTACGTTCGCTTTCTTGGGAAGATGCACGTAAACATGCGGAACAAGAAGGTAAAGTAGGATCCACAACAAATACATTCGGAATTGAAAATCCATATTATTATAAACATAATTTAAAGAAAAAATTAAAAGGTTTAAAAAACTTTAGAGCAAATGAATCGTATGATGATTCACCAGAATATGATGACTTACAAATTGTTTTAGATCTTTTCAAAGAAAAAAATGTAAAACCACTCTTTATTTCTGTGCCTGTAAACGGACCGTGGTATGATTACGCTGGTTTCCCAAAAGAACGTCGTGATGTGTATTACAATAAGGTTCGCGATCAAGTTGAGAAAGCAGGATACCCAGTAGTCGATTTTTCTAGCCATGAATATGATAAGTATTTCTTAAAAGATACGATTCATTTAGGCTGGAAAGGATGGATCTATTTTGATGAAGCAGTGCAGAAGTTTTACTCTGAAAAATAATGCATAAACAATAGAAACAGGAATGGCAATAAAGCCGTTTCTGTTTTTTAGTATAGAGGATTTTGGTGTGGGCAATTTGGAAAGGCGTGTATATCTTGAATTTGTCTAAAGTCATAATGTTTCATGGCGAACTGGGCTTGGTAAAGGTATTCGCAAACAAATAATTGATTATTTTGAACTCTGCATAAAACGCCGGATGTCCCTTGCCCATTAATGAGAGAAACACCAACAGGGCGTCCGATTAAGTATGGTACTTTTTGCTGCCAATGCATAGGGAATCAATCCTTTTTGAGTTACTATACGTATTTTATGGTGGAATTGTTGCTTATCCATGTAAATCTTAGACTGGAGGGTTTTAATGAAATGTCTAGAAATCATTAATATGAATGAATTATTAGTGTGGAAGAGGAGTGCATTATGGAGAAAGGAAGGATTCTGGAAGAAAAGTTAAATCTAATAGAATGGTGCCAAACATTGAATGGAATATCGGAGGATATATGGTTTCAACCATTTAAAAAAGGTTCATGGGCAATTGCGGATGTAATTTCACATTTTATTGTTTGGGATGAGTTTCTAATGAAGTATAGAATTTCATATTTTGTAAGCGGGAAATCTGTACATATCGTTCCAACAGATGTTGAGGAAATGAATAAGGGTGCAATAAAATATGCAAGGTCTGGTATTTCAAAGGAAGAACTAATAGATCAATTTAGCTTTACTCGTAAACAATTAGTAGACCAAATTGAGCGAATTCCTGCTCGGAATTTTAATAATGACTATCAATTTGGCACAAAAAAATTGAGGTTAAATAATTATTTTTCATCACTTATCGAGCATGACTTAAAGCATAAAAAAGAAATAATACAATTTCTAATACATGATCAAGCCGATAATAAAAACCGCTATAATTCTTAATGAATTTATAGCGGTTTTTATTATAATCTTAAGCAAGATTTTTACGTTTTTTTGTCCACTTTTTTATTACGAAATATAAAAGTATAAGTACAACGCCACCGATAGCGAACGATTTCACATACGGTCCAGCAATATCGTTAATATTCTCCCAATTTTCACCTAGTTTCTCACCTAAATAAATGAAAATGATAGACCAAGGGATGATCGCAAGTGCTGTTAATGTAGTGAAACGTAGTAATGGCATTTTTGTAATACCAGCAGGAATTGATATCGCATGACGAACGATAGGAATGAAACGTGCAGTGAAAATTACGCCAGTTCCGTAACGATTAAACCAATCTTCAGCAGCATCCATTTGTTTTTTATGTATGAAAATATACTTACCGTAACGTTCTAATACAGGGCGACCACCATATCGACCAATCCAGTAAACAAAGATTTGGGCAATAACCCCACCAATTGTACCGAATATAACTGCGCCTACAAATGAGATACTACCATTGAATACTAAGTATCCCGCATAAGCAAGGACAATCTCACTTGGAATAATTTCAATCATAAGTCCAAGCATTATGCCCCAATAACCTAATCCCTCAAAAAATGTTAATACTGAATGAATAAAACTACTTAACATTGTTGCACCTTCTAATTTATGAATTTTGAATATAAGCCCCTTTATTTAATAATGTAAAAGGTTCACTATATGTAGATTATACCTTATTTATATAGTGGATTGCCATTTCAATTCTTTTATGTCTCTCATAAGTATTATAGTAAAGGATATAAGCCCAGTTTTCATGAAGAGATAATGAAAAGATTATTAAAAATTTCTCATATATTAGTGAGAATAAAGGTGTCTACATAAAACTTTTTTAGTCTCCGAAAAAGTTCATGAAGGGCAATTTCGAATTTCATGTGAGCTTAATAGTACAAAAGATATATTGATATAAAAAAACAGGAGCAAATCTGCTCCTGTTTTTTAAGGTTTCACATCTAAATTTTGTAAAAATAATGTTGCTGTCACATATCGTTTCGCTAGCATTTGTACATAAGCGGTATGTACAGAAAGTGTGGCGATAATAATAGCGTTACGAATTGCTTCGCGTTGTTCGTTATTAATTTGATCGAACTTACTTGCTATTTTATCAGCTTTTTCTTTTACGATATTTTCGATCGTATGAACTGTATCTGTAGCATTTAGTTGTAAGCAATTCCCTTGATTCAGTTCTTCAAATAAAGAAGAATAAGCTACATATAAATGAAGAGGATTAATTAAATCATCACTTCGATCGGCCGGGTCATTTACGATGAGTCGTAATAGTTTGCGAATAGATTCAAAATCAAGCGCTGTTTTTAAATCTTCGACAATGAATAGTAATGCTGCTTGTTCGATTGAGTATTTTTTCCCTTTTTGAGGTGAGCCAATCATTTCTTTTATATCTCGTTTCACCCAGTTTTGCATAGCAGTTACAGAGAAACTCGTGTTTTCAATCTGATTGCCAAGCGCAACTATTTCATTTAAAGAAAAACCGACATCCGTATCGTCAATCTTAATCAATTTTTCAAAAATAGGTGAAAGTGCGGTTGTAATAAAAGCAGTAACGCTTTGTCCGCTTTCAATATCTTTTTTATGTGACTTTGCCCAAGCTTCTTGTAAAATGCCGAGAGGCTTCTTCGTATTCCATCCTCTTAGTGATAGAAGGAGCGTTGCCATTTCGTTTCGTGTGAGATGAAATGTTTCCATCTTTTCACCTCCAAAATTATAAAAAGTTCTTATGAACTTATAATATGTTTTGTTTCATTTAAAGTCAATTCCGTTTTGCTTAATTTTTCCTATGTCATGAAATTGTCGTAAGTAAATAATGCTTGCATATTTCGACAAAAGTTCATATAATAAGTTCATAAGAACTTTTAAAATGGTTTTAAAACAAATCTATCATTCTGAATTTACTAGAAAGATAGATTTCACATATATCTATATAAAAGGAGAATGGATATAATATGTTGAAAAAACTTGTAGCAGTAATGACAGCATTCATGGTTATCTTTGGGGCTAGTAGCTTTATGTTCGTAGATCATGCGGCAGCGAAAAGTTACAAATCTGGTAAAAAATCATATACACCAAGTTCAGGTCAAAAGTCAAAAGTTGATTTAAACAAAAAAGATTCTAATGTGAATTCACAAAAAACGACAACTGATTCAAAAACAAAAGCAACAAACACAGCGCCAAAAAGTAATAAAGGTGGCTTTATGAAAGGCCTATTACTAGGTGGTCTTGGTGGTTTACTAATGGGTAGCTTATTTGCAAATATGGGAGCACTTGGTTCTGTATTAGCGTTTATGGTAAATATGTTAGTAATGGCTGGTATCGTAATGTTAGCAGTTCGTGCATTTAAATACTTCAAAGATCAACGTAAGAAAAAGGCAGATGAAGTAGCATGGAAACAATAAAAATTTCTGAACAAGAACTTATAAATGCACTTTGCGTATATATCGCTGAAAAACGACAAGTTGGTCCAGAAGAAGTTTCAGTTGAACTAATGTATGATGATGACTACGGTTTCTCTGCAGAAGTAGAGGTAAATGGTCGCCAGCAAATTTTAATTCAAGCAAACTTAATCGAAGCACTACGCTTGTTGCTTGATCGAGAATACAACGTCAATTCATTTGCAGCAAGATTGCAAATTGAATTAGATGATGAAGAAGGCATCTACGCATTAGCGAAATTTAATAACTCGGACGAGTAGTGAAAAGAGCTGTTGAGAGTAATCTCAGCAGCTCTTTTTAGTATGTGCATATGTAGAAGAATAATCACGCCAAAGTTCATTCATCTTCCGTCTACCAACATCAATCATTGGATTAAATTGAATCGCTGCTTTTTGACGAACAGAGTGAACGTTTTGAATTGCTTGTTGTAATTGTTGGTCGACTACGTCAAGTTTCTCACTTGCATGTTTAGCGACAGATAGACCTGCAACTGTCCCTTGCACCATCGCGATTTTTCCGCTTTCAATGCCAGTAATATTTCCAGCTACAAATAAACCTGGAAGAGGGGTTTCCATTTCTTCTGAATGAAGTGGAACATGTCCGCCTAATTCTGGAATGTAATGGAAAGGGCATCCTGCTACAGCGGCAAGCTCAGCAAGCGGATATAAACCTCCGGCTATACAAACGAAGTCTGCCTCATAGATCTTTTCTGATCCGTTAATAATATTCCCTTTAGAGTCAATGTTAGCAACACGTACACCCTCTACTTGATCTGTACCGATAATTTCAAGTGCAGCTTTACGAAGATGAAGCGGCGTCCCGTTTATTTTCATGCCGCTATTTGGATAAAATGTTAATCCAGCTTTTCGAATCCAATCATATTTCATAAAACGGCTACCTATACGTAGGAAGGGAGATGGGGCGAGGTGAGCCGCATTTAAGAGCGATTTTAAAACTTCTTCTGGTTCACCGGCCTTTTGGCTTAACTCGCTTTTTTCAGGGATTACAATATGATCCACTGTGATGCCAGCTAATTGCAATTCGTTTAAAATGGCGAATGACAAAATATTAGCACCGATAATGATTCCTTTTTTACCAACTTGAACGCGGTGAACATTTGTCATAACTTGAGCTGCGCCAATTGACATAACCCCTGGAAGTGTCCAACCGGGTAGGGGAATAGAATACTCCGCAGCCCCAGTAGCAATTAGTACGAACGGTGCTTCTAACGTACCGATATTTGTATGCACGAACCAACAACTCTCATCTTTATCTAAATTATAGACGGAAACACCGCACCGAATATCGACTGAAAGAGATTTTGCTTCTTCGTGAAGACGTTTTGATTCTTCTATTCCGTTCCACCATTCCCCAGTAGGCTCTTGATGCAACTGTCCTAACAATCTCCCGCCCGGCTTCATAAATTCATCAATAACAAGTACGTTAAGTCCAAAACGTGCACAAGAGATGGAAGCTGATAATCCTGCTGGTCCTGCACCAATAATAATTACATCGATCATCGCTTTTTCACCATCTCTCTCACGATATTTGGATGCTGTTTTCCGCTGTCAACAACCATATCGTTTTCAACTACAGTTAAGCAAGCTCGTACATTCGTTTGATTGTTTACAGTCACGCGGCATTCAGAACAATGCCCGATATTACAATAAATACCTCGCGGAGTTCCGCTATCTTCATGTACTCTTAACGTTCTTATTCCGTTTGCAAGTAGAGCGGCCGCTATCGTTTCATGTCCATATGCTTCATATTGTTGACCATTAAATTGAAAATTGATACGCTGACTACTATTTAAACTACCTAAAATAGGGTGATGTGTAATTCTACTCATTGATTGTCACCTACCGCTCCAAAAGTAACTGCACGCACTGGCGGTTGATATTTTAATGGAATTTCATTTTGGGATATGTTAGGATTCGCATTTTCTACCATTCGTTCTATCGTCATTCTACATGTTCTACCGCCGCAAAAACCCATACCAGCACGTGTTCTTAGTTTTAGCTCACGAGCTGAGCAATTATATTCAGCAATTGTCGATTGAAGTTGTCCGTATGTAACTTCTTCACAACGACAAACAATTAAGTTCTCTTTATTCGTCATATGTATTCCTCCTCTAGTTCGGTTTACATAAATTATTATGCAAAAACTATGCCAATATAGAGGAGGAGAGGGGTTATTGTAACCCTAGTCTTTTTAAACGGTTATATAAAGTGGCCCTCGTTACCCCAAGTTGTTTCGCACATTCTAATTTATTACCATCTAAAATGCGTAAAGCTCTTTCAATTACCTTTTTCTCGTGCTCATCCATTTCTTCTTGTAAAGAAAGAATCGTATTATTATTGCTGATTAATAAGGAATGAGCCGTATGATTGTCTAAAGTATCATTTGTATGAAACGGTAAATATTCTTGTTTTATAATGCCGTCTGTCGCAAATACGACGAGTCTTTCAACTACGTTGCGGAGCTCGCGAATATTACCAGGCCAATTGTAATGAAGCAGTTCATGCATAATATTTGAAGGTAAGTCTCGAATAGGCCTGTTATAGTTTATTGAAAAATCGTTTAAAAAGGAGTACGTCAATTCGATAATATCCTCTCGTCTTTCGCGCAGCGGTGGAATAAGCAAGCTAACTACATTTAAGCGATAGTATAAATCTTCTCGGAAAGTTCCTTTTCTCATTTCTTCTTGTAAATCACGGTTTGTAGCAGCGATAATGCGGAAATCGATATGTATTTCTTTTTCTCCACCAACTCGGTAATACTTTCGTTCTTGCAGTACACGTAAAAGCTTCACTTGCATATCGAGCGGCATTTCACCTATTTCATCGAGGAACAAAGTACCGCCTTGTGCGAGCTCTATTTTACCTTTCTTACCTTTACTATTTGCACCAGAAAACGCCCCGCGCTCGTAACCAAATAATTCACTTTCAAATAACGCTTCTGGGATTGCGCCGCAGTTAATTGAAATGAAAGGGGCATTTGCTGTCTCACTTGCTTCATGAATTGCTTTCGCAAACACTTCTTTTCCAACTCCGCTTTCTCCGAGTATTAAAACCGTGGATTTCACTGAACAAACCTTTCTAGCTAATTGAATCGTTCTTTGTATAACAGGGCTTTTTCCATTCATCGCAAGGAAAGGATCGGATGTATCTTTATATTTTGCTACTTCTTGTTCTAAACGGTGCATTTCATGCGACATATTAAATAGTTTTTCATTTAATACGACTTGATTTGTAACATCCGTTTCTGAAACGACTGCTCCAATAATTTTATCGTTGCAATAAACTGGGTTTGAATTAATTAATACGAACAAATCTGGACGTGGCTGATGGAACTGAGCAATTATGCTTTTTCCGTCATGTAATGATTGCAGAATTTCTAAATCTTTATAATCAAAAAAACGGGTGATGGGTTGTCCGATAATTTCATTATGGTTCACTGAAAAAATCTTTTCAGCGCCATCTGTCCAAGTACGAACGCATTCTTTATCGTCGATGACTGTAACAGAAGAATCAGACGTTTGAATAACAGTGTTATAAAAAGCTAGTAGTTCATTGTAATACTTATAAAGAAAAGGAATCATTTGCTGAGCAGTTATACAGCATAAAGGCTCTTGATTTTCTTTAATGATGACAACGGCTAGTTCATGAGAAAATGCGTCGATTAAAGTAGTGAAAGAGTCAACTTCATAAATAACTGCGCAACTACATTCTTCAGTAGATGAAGGAAGGTAATAAAAATTTTCACCTTCCTGTTTCATGTGCTGAATGGTGCTTGTACGATCAATTGATAAAATTTTTATAAACTCTTTTATTGTTGGAAATGAAAATGTCATAGTGTCCTCCTGGTATGTATAAAAATTTAGACAGTGATAAAGAAATAATACACCTATTTACGATAAATTTAAAATATTTTTACAAATAAAAATTATTTCATATAAATAGTTCTGTATGTAGAGTTGGCACACCAATTGCATGAATAAAAAGTGAGAGATTTAGGAGAAAGGAGGAGTGCTATATATGAGGCACTGTGACGTTTTAATAATAGGTGGTGGAATTATAGGATGTTCTATCGCTTATTACACTTCAAAATACGGAAGAGGCGTAACGATCATTGAAAAAGGAGAATTTGTAAGTGGAACGTCTTCACGTTGTGACGGGAACATTTTGGCGATTGATAAAGACCCAGGGTTTGATAGTCAAATGTCGTTAGTAAGTCAAAATTTAGTAACTGAATTAAGTGAAGAATTGGAGCACTCATTTGAATATAGAGCGCCAGGAAGCATTCTCGTTTGTGAATCAGACGAAGAGATGGAGGCAGCGCAGCAATGGGTAAATCGTCAAAAAGAAGCTGGATTACCGTTTCGAATGCTTGATAGGCAAGATATAAAAGAAGAATCACCATTTTTTGCAGATGATTTATTGGGTGGTTTAGAATGTGCAACGGATTCAACTGTAAATCCATATCTTCTTGCTTTTTCACTTCTTGCAGAATCGAAGAAATTTGGTGCAAAAGCTTTTAATCATACAGAAGTAAAAGAAATGAAAAGAGATATAGATGGTTCCTTTATTGTAGAAACAACAAATGGGACGTTTACTGCGAAGCAAGTGGTGAACGCAGCCGGTGTGTGGGCTCCTAAAATCGGACAGATGTTAGATGTGAATATCCCAATTGAACCGAGAAAGGGACATATTATTGTAGCTTCAAGGCAACAACACGTAGGTTGCCGTAAAGTAATGGAATTTGGTTATTTAATTTCTAAATTTGGCGGAAAACGAAAAGTGGATGCTTTAACTGAAAAATACGGGGTGGCACTTGTATTTGAACCGACAGAAAGCCAAAATTTTTTAATTGGTAGTAGTAGAGAGTTTGTAGGCTTTCATACGAGGATTAACAATGAGGTTATTAAATGTATTGCGAATAGAGCAATTCGTTTTTATCCGAAAATGGCAGATATGATGGTGATTCGTTCATATGCTGGTTTACGCCCGTGGACAGAAGATCATTTGCCAATCATTTCAGGAGTGGAACATATTCCGAACTACTTTATAGCAGCAGGACATGAAGGTGATGGAATTAGTCTTGCAGCAGTAACCGGGAAAGTAATTGAAGAGTTATTAAATGACAAAGAAACAATCATTCCTATTGAACAACTTCGTTTGAGTCGTTTTACAGAAAGGGTGTTAAACGGATGAGGTCACAAAGAGTCTTTACGACGATTGATACACATACGGGCGGGAATCCAACGAGGACATTAATTAGCGGACTTCCTAAGTTAATTGGGGAGACGATGGCAGAGAAGATGTTACATATGAAAAAGGAGTATGACTGGATTCGTAAATTGTTAATGAATGAGCCACGTGGTCATGATGTAATGTCAGGAGCACTATTAACAGATCCGTGTCATCCTGAAGCTGATATAGGTGTTATATACATAGAGACAGGTGGATATTTGCCGATGTGTGGCCACGATACAATCGGTGTATGTACAGCTTTAGTTGAATCAGGTTTAATTCCAGTAATTGAACCGGTTACTTCTTTAAAGCTAGATACACCAGCTGGCTTAGTTGAAGTAGATATTTCTGTTCAAGATGGGAAAGCGAAAGAAGTCTCCTTCTGTAACATACCAGCTTTTTTACTGAAAAATATTTCTGTACACGTCGAAGAAATTGGAACTGTAGAGGCTGATATTGCGTATGGAGGGAATTTTTATGCCATTATCGATGCGAAGTCAGTAGGTTTAGAGTTAGTACCAGAAAACGCATCTACAATCATTGATAAGGCTATTCATATTAGAAATACAATTAATGAGAAGTTTGAAATCATTCATCCAGAGTATTCGTTTATAAGAGGATTAACACATGTTGAATTTTATACAGATCCTACTCATGAAAGTGCGCATGTGAAAAATACAGTTGTTGTTCCGCCAGGAGGAATTGATCGATCTCCATGCGGCACAGGAACATCAGCGAAGTTAGCTGTATTATATGCTCATAAAAAAATTGATATCGATGAAGAATTTGTTCATGAGAGTATTGTAGGTTCTTTATTTAAAGGGTGTGTTATGAATACAACATATGTAGAAAATATTGAAGCTGTAGTAACGAAAATTACGGGATCAGCTTGGCTTATGGGTATGCATAGATTTTTTTACAATGAAAAGGATCCACTTAAAGAAGGCTTTTTGCTAATTCCGCCGATGGAACATGAAACGGAGGATGTAAAATGAACATTCAAAAAATGTATACAGCAGTAGACGTACACGTAAATGGCGAGGCATTTCGTGTAATGAAAGACGTACCATGTAAATACTACTACAGTTTGGAGCAATTAAACGAACAATTTTCAGGTGAATTAGCAGAAGAAATGAAGCTTTTATTAAATGAACCACGTGGTTTTATCGGTTTAAATGGATGTATTGTCGTTCCTTCTATTCATAATGAAGTGGATGCAGCTGTATTGTTTTTTAATCATGAAGGATCCATTCCTCTTCATTACGGAGGCATTGTCGCAGTAATAACGATGTTACTAGAAAGCGGGTATTTAAAAAAGAGAGAGTCTAATCAATACAAAATCGAAACGCTATCTGGCATATTTTCAGTGAATGCATATGTAGAGAATGATGAAGTTGTATCTGTTTCGTTTGAAAGCAAACTATGTTATATGATTGAGAAAAATTTAAAGGTTGGTAATATAAGTTACTCTCTCATACAGGCAGATAAAGTATATGCAGTTGTAGAAAAGGATACGTATTCGCCAGAAATCAGTATTGAAAACATCTCTAAATTAAAAAAATGGGGTGAAGCTACACTTCAAGCTATACAAAAACAGTCATTAATAAAAAGACTTATTTTAGTAGATTCTATGCAAAAAGAAAAGAACCATATAAAGTCGATTACATTTCATGAAGATAACTTTATAGTACGTTCACCAGGTTTTGTTTCTACTATTGTGTCTTATGTTCATACATTATTTAAAAATGATTATATAGCGGATAAACCTTTTAGAAATGAAAGTATTTTTAATAGCTTTATAACAGTAGAAAAAGTGAAGAAAGAAGAACTCGGATACATTTTTCGATTTGAAAGTAGAGGGTTTATTACAGGTATGCAAACATTTATATTAGATCCTACTGATCCGTTTCCAACAGGTTTCTTATTAAAATAATATGTTAAAGGGAGAGATAAAGATGCAAAAAATTAAAGGGGCATTTCCAGTATTAATAACACCGATGGATGAATTTCAAGAGATTGATTGGAAAGGCGTAAAACAAAACGTAAACTACTTTATTGAGCAAAAGGTAGCTGGAATTATTATTAATGGAAGTACAGGGGAATTTGTTAGTTTATCAAAAGAAGAACGATTTAACATGGTAGAAACAGTATTAAAAGAAGTTGATGGCCGTATTCCTGTCATTGTTGGAACTGCTGCGGAGACGACGAAAGAAACGATTGAATATACGAAACATGCAGAAGCGCACGGAGCAGATTGTGCCTTAATTATAAACTCGTATTACTGTAAACCGAAAGAAGAGGAAATTTATTTTCATTTTAAAGAAATCTCAAACGCTGTAAATATACCAATTATGCTATACAATAATCCATTTACTTCTGGTGTTGATATGAGTACAGAGCTAATGCTCCGTATTGGAAAAGAATGTGAAAATGTTACACATATTAAAGAATCTAGCGGAGATATTCGTAAAGCAAGAGATTTAGTACGACAAGGAGAAGGTGCTTTTCAAGTATTCTGTGGATCTGAAGATTTAGTTATGGAATCTTATTTAGTAGGTGCAACGGGATGGGTTTCAGTAGCAGGAAATATCGTACCGGGACTTGTTACGAAAATGTATGAGCATTTCCAAAATGGTGAATTAGAAAAAGCCTGGGAAATAAACGATGCTATTTTACCTCTTTGCGAGTTTCTTGAAGGATCAGGAAAATATGTACAAATCGTTAAACGCTCAATGGAATTACACGGGCAAGCGGGGGGACCTTCTCGTTATCCAAGACTCGGATTAACTGAAGAAGAAGATCAAAAACTTCAAACGATTATTTCAAAAATTGCAGCTCATGCAGCTGTTTAAATAAGGAGGAGATCATATATGTTAACGACAAACATTGAGCTGAGACCAAAAGTGAAAGCGTTTTTAAATGAAGAAATTAAAATGTTTATTAATGGTGAATTTGTTCCTTCCATTAGCGGGAAGACATTTGAGACATACAATCCAGCAACAGAAGATGTTCTGGCTGTCGTATGTGAAGCGCAAGAAGAGGATATTGATGTCGCAGTAAAAGCAGCAAGATCTGCATTTGAATCAGGACCTTGGGCAGAAATGACTACCGCTGAAAGAGCGCACCTTATTTATAAATTAGCAGACTTAATTGAAGAGCATGGAGAAGAATTAGCGCAGTTAGAAGCTTTAGATAATGGGAAACCCTATCAAGTAGCACTGGATGATGATATTGCAGCGACTGTAGAAAATTATCGTTATTATGCGGGATGGGCTACGAAAATTATCGGGCAAACGATTCCGATTTCAAAAGATTATTTAAATTACACACGCCATGAACCTGTTGGCGTTGTAGGGCAAATTATTCCTTGGAATTTTCCGCTCGTTATGTCTTCTTGGAAAATGGGAGCTGCACTAGCAACAGGTTGTACAATCGTATTAAAACCAGCAGAGCAAACGCCTTTATCTTTACTATATACAGCGAAGCTTTTTAAAGAAGCTGGTTTTCCAAACGGTGTTGTAAACTTTGTACCAGGTTTCGGCCCTGCAGCAGGATCGGCAATTGTAAACCATCATGATATTGATAAAGTAGCTTTCACAGGTTCAACAGTTACAGGGAAATATATTATGCGTCAATCTGCAGAAACAATTAAACATGTAACGTTAGAACTTGGTGGTAAGTCACCAAACATCATTTTAGAAGACGCTGACTTAGAAGAAGCGATTAACGGTGCGTTCCAAGGCATTATGTATAATCATGGTCAAAATTGTAGCGCAGGATCTCGAGTTTTCGTTCATCGGAAACATTATGAAATAGTAGTAAATGAACTTGTGAAAATGGCAAATAACGTGAAGCTAGGGGCAGGTATGGAGGCGGAAACTGAAATGGGACCGCTCGTATCTAAAAAACAACAAGAGCGTGTGCTAAATTACATTGAACAAGGAAAATCTGAAGGTGCTACTGTTGCAGCTGGTGGTAAACGTGCATTTGAAAAAGGTTATTTTGTACAGCCAACAGTATTCACAAATGTTACAGACGATATGACAATCGTTAAGGAAGAAATTTTCGGACCAGTTGTCGTTGTACTCCCGTTCGATTCGACAGAAGAAGTAATTGAAAGAGCAAATCGCTCGTCTTACGGGCTTGCTGCGGGCGTATGGACACAAAATATTAAAACCGGACATCAAGTTGCCAATAAATTAAAGGCAGGAACAGTGTGGATTAATGATTATAACTTAGAAAATGCAGCTGCACCATTTGGTGGATATAAGCAATCTGGTATCGGACGTGAATTAGGTTCATACGCCCTTGATAACTATACAGAAGTGAAAAGTGTTTGGGTAAATATAAAGTAATAGAGAGTCTAACTGTTAATAAATAGAGGGATGAAATAATGAGAGATGCGGACAACTGGAAGGTTTAATAATAGTTGTCCGTTTTCTTATATATAAAATTGCTTTTTCAAAAGAATTATAAGGGGGATTTGGATGGAGCAGTTAGTAGAATGGTTAGTAGGGCAAGTTTGGAGTATTGGCTTAGTTGTTTTCGCATTAGGAGCAGGAGTGTATTTCACAATTGCAACTCGTTTTTTACAAATTCGCTATTTTAAGGAGATGATTAAACTATTATTTGAAGGGAAGAGCTCGGAGACTGGGATATCATCCTTTCAAGCATTTTGTTTGGCGTTATCAGGTAGGGTTGGAATTGGTAATATCGCAGGAGTAGCGACAGCTATCGCTTTCGGCGGACCTGGAGCTGTATTTTGGATGTGGGTGATGGCATTATTAGGAGCAGCTAGTGCATTTGTTGAATCAACATTAGCACAAGTATATAAAAGTAAAGTAGGCAATGAATACCGTGGTGGTACGCCATATTTCATTGAGAAAGGCTTGAAGATGAAATGGTTTGCGGTCATTGTAGCGGTCGTTGTAACACTATCATATGGCGTTTTATTACCAGGTATTCAATCGAGTAGTATCGCAGTTGGATTTGAAAATTCTAATGGTATTAGCAAATATATAACTGGTATATTGTTAGTCGTATTATTAGCAGCTATCATTTTTGGTGGCGTAAAGAGAATTGCGGGCGTTTCTCAAATGCTAGTTCCATTTATGGCAATTGGTTATGTAATTGTTACATGTATCGTATTAATTGCGAATGTAACGGAAATTCCAAGTATGTTTGCTTTAATTTTCTCAAGTGCTTTTGGTGTAAATGAAATGTTTGGCGGCATCGTCGGCGCAGCTATTGCATGGGGTGTAAAGCGTGCTGTATTTTCAAATGTTGCTGGTGTTGGAGAAGCAACGTATAGCTCTGCCGCTGCTGAAGTATCTCATCCTGCAAAACAAGGGCTAGTTCAAGCGTTTTCTGTATATATTGATACAATTGTAGTATGTACAGCGACAGCTCTTATGATATTAATAACAGGTATGTATAATGTAATACCTGAAGGGAAAAGCGCTATTGTAAAGAATATGGGAAATGTAGATGCAGGTCCAATCTATACACAACAAGCAGTTGAAACTGTTATGACAGGATTTGGTCCATTATTTATTTCAATCGCAATCTTCTTTTTTGCATTTACAACTTTACTCGCGTACTACTATATCGCTGAAACGACACTCACTTATTTAGATCGTGACCTCAAATATAGCTGGTTAAAACCAGTTTTGAAAATTGGGTTTTTAATTATGGTTTACATCGGTAGCGTAGAATCAGCTTCGCTATTATGGAACCTTGGAGATTTAGGAATCGGTAGTATGGCATGGTTAAACTTAATCGCGATTCTATTATTAAGTAAAACGGCATTAAAAGTGTTAAAAGACTATGAAACGCAGAAAAAAGAAGGGAAAGATCCAGTGTTTGATCCTAAAAATGTGGGAATTGAAGGTTTAACATTTTGGGAAGAAAGAAGTAAAGAGGTTGAAAGGAAAAATTCTAAAGAAAAAGTGTCAGTAGATAATGGGCTGAAACTGTAGATGTGCAAATTTAAAAGTAAAATAAACTGAAAATTCATTCTATTTTTTAAAGTGAATATTTGTATATGTCCTTTATTTTATCTCATACTAAAGTAAGTGTGAATAAAATGAATGGAGGATATACGATGGAAAATCAACAATATGGCTCTATAAATGATGTATTACTTGATTATAAAGAAGGTATAGGGAATTTTACGCAACAAATCCCTGAAATTGCAGAAACATATAACGCTTTTACACAAGCATGTTTTCAGGAGGGTACATTAACTAAAAGAGAAAAGCAGCTCATTGCATTAGGGATTAGTTTAGCAACACAAGACGAATATTGTACGATTTATCATACGAAGGGCTGTATTGACCAAGGATGTTCTGATAAAGAAATTTTAGAAGCTTGTGGTGTTTCAGCCGCGTTTGCTGGGGGAGCTGCAATGAGTCAGGCAGTAACCTTAGTACAAGAATGTCTGGTGGAATTGAAACATCAAAATCATTAAACAAGAAAAAGCCCTCCTTAAAATATTCTTTTAAGGGGGACTTTCTAGTTTAGTCTAATTTTTTTGAAAGAGTTTCAATTGTTTCATATAGTCGATAGCTTTTGTTTTATTACTCTGTTTAGAAACATAGTGTGCCTCGTTTAAATTTCTATAAAAACTATTAAATATTTCTTCAGAAAGTATGCCGTCAGAGATAGCTTTTTTTACTGCACAGTGTGGTTCATTTGTATGCGAACAATTAGAAAATTTACATTTCCGAGATATACCCGCAATATCTTCATATCCAAAATCAAAGTTACCTTTATGTTCTATCAAGTCAAATCCCATTTTAATATTCTATATTTTTATAAATCGATGTCTCTATATTAGGGAGAAGTGTGTATATGCTCTTACCAATTAAAGATTCTAATTCTTTCTTAATTGCATAGAATCCCTTCCAATGTAAAGAAGTATGAGCGGTTGTGCCATGACGTAAACCAACTGAAACCAATCTTTTTTCAAGAGTAGTAAAGCCTTCCGCATCAGCAAGTGCGTCACAAAGGGTAATCACCTTATTGTATAAGTCGTAGTCACTGTTTTCATTCAATATTTCAATTAATCGGCTTTCCATATAATCAGGAACAATGCTCCACTCTGCCGCGATATCTAAATGCTCATTTTTGCAAGGAAATGAATGCGTCACACATATAATGGCGTTTCCTGTATACCCTAAATCATTCATATACATATAACCATCATAGGAATGAATAACAGATTTAGTAAAACCTTTATATCTTCCTATGTCATGCAGGAGGGCAGCGTTGTATGCTATATCAGCATCTAGGTCGTACCCATTATTAATAAGTTCAACAACTATCTTTTCAGTTGCAAGGGCAACATTACGTGAATGATCGAACCACGGACCTGGGTTTTGTTCATATGCCCACTGGAGTAATTCTCTTGCATATGTCCTATCTAATATATATTTCATATAGGTATCCTTTCTTTAAAAAATCATATATTTAATAATTTCATCTTAGAATTTCATTATTCCTTCTTTAAAAGTTGTTACAATGAAACAAAAGGGGGAAAAGGAATGCGAAGTATAGTAATAGAAGAAATTAAACGACTTGATGAAGACATTGAAGAGCTTTCTGAACTGTTGAAAACTGTAGTAAATGATGGGGCGTCAATTGGTTTTTTACCTCCACTGGAACAAAAAGAAGCAACAAATTATTGGCAAACTGTATTAGCACCAGAAGTGATATTGTATGTTGCTAAAATAAACAATGAAGTGGCAGGGAGTATTCAATTACATTTAGTTACAAAGCCTAATGGGATACATAGAGCTGAAATTTGCAAGTTAATGACTCATCCGAATTATAGACGAAATGGTATTGGGCGTTTACTTATGCAAAAAGCAGAAGAACGGGCAAAGCGAGAAAACAGATCTCTTTTAGTATTAGATACTAGAGAAGGAGATTCTTCCAATAGATTGTACAAGTCATTAGGCTTTCAAGAATCCGGTAAAATACCGGGGTATGCAATTTCTCCGAATGGTGAGTTAGATGCAACGGTTATTTATTATAAAATGATTTAGTATTTTTATTTAAAAAGAAGGATATTTTCAAACCACAAAGTTGTTATTAGGTCTGAGTATTGATTTATAAAAAGATTGATAAACCCCTGTATAATAGGGGTTTTCTTTTCATTCATTAACTTTATATTGAATGTTCAATTTGAGGGCCAATTTGTATAAGGTTTTAATAGGTTTATAAGAGGTATTATTTAAATAGGAATTTTGAAGTCTTTTGGTGAATATTAAATGTTAATCTAAAAGATGGAGGTTGCTGTGATGTTGAAACTGTTTCAATATAACTGGCAAGTTCGTGATGATTGGTTTACATTGTGCGAAGACATGTCGGCTGAAGAACTGGTAAAGAAACGGGTCGGTGGGTTCGGCAGTATACTACATACCCTATTTCACATTGTAGATGTGGAATATATGTGGATCTTAGGTTTGCGAGGTGAACCAGTGCCTGAGGAGCCATTGTTTGAAGATTATGCTAGCTTGCAAAAAGTGAAAAATCTTTCGGATCAATACCACGAGAAAGTGAAGCCATTTGTGACCTCTTGGACAAATGAAATGGATTCTCGGAAACTTTCAGAAACTGATTTCAATGAAGAACCGATTAGCTCTAGAGACGCCCCAATCAGGCGCCGAGTCATTGAATGTACACACGGAGAGATAATACGTCATGTCATTGCCCATGAAATCCACCATATCGGCCAGTTATCTATATGGGCACGTGAGATAGGAAATGAGCCAGTTTCCGCAAATCTGAGAGGGAGAGGGCTATTTGATAACTAGACTACCTTTGCCAATTTCGTAATTTATTTATAAACGAATGGTTTAATTGAGTATATTTAAAGCGTGTTTAGATCAATCTTTTTCAAAACACACTTTTTCTTTGTATTATTTTATCTAGGTTTATAGAGTTAATGTAATCAAACTTTTTTCGAAGCTACACTGTGATATATAATTGTAAGTAATTATTAACTACTTTAACGCCGTTTGTATTTTCAGACGGTGTTATAAGTATTTAACAGTAAAACGACAAAATAAATAATAGATTTGATAACTGGTAATTAAAATGCGTGAAGAATTGATATTTTTGTAGCTAGAAGAATTTGAAAAAGTTTTTAGAGGGTTCTTTTAGTAATACTCTTCCACTTATAATGGATGTAGAGAAGATGACTAGGCAACTATAGTTATTTTCATTTCATTTTTGGGAAGGGGATGAAAGAATGAAAAAGACAAGTTTACAAAAGGTGAAGAAGGTTATATTAAGTGGCGGGATATTACTTACGGGGTTATTAACATTTGGATTTTCAGAAAAGGCTTCAGCTCATGGGTATGTAGAATCACCAGCGAGCCGATCTTATTTATGTAAGCAAGGGGTAAATGTAAATTGCGGTCCAGTTCAATATGAACCACAAAGTGTAGAAGGAATAGGGGGTTTTCCGCAATTAGGACCTTCTGATGGACAAATCGCAGGAGCTGGCCATTTTCCTGCTTTAGACGTTCAAGCAGTTGATAGGTGGAAGAAAGTTACGTTAAACGGCGGGATGAATACATTCAAGTGGAAACTAACCGCTCCTCATAGTACGAAAGAATGGAAATACTACATTACAAAGAAGGATTGGAATCCAAATATGCCTTTAACAAGGTCTAGTTTAGATTTAGTGCCGTTCTATGTAAAAAATGATGGCGGAGTTAGACCGGGGACAACAGTAACGCATGAAGCAAATGTACCAACTGACCGTAATGGCTACCATCTTATTTTAGCTGTTTGGGAGATTGCGGACACTGGAAATGCGTTTTATCAAGTTATTGATGTGAACCTTGTGAATAATGGTTTAAATTCCAATTTTGCTTTTAACAATGTAGTGCAAGTTCCTAAACTATTTTAAATTAAATATACATTTTGATCATCTAATTCATTTTAGATGATTTTTTTTATGAAAAATATAGAAGAAACTGCAATTATTTATAAAAAAATGTGTCTAAAATATTGTCATATTTGCTTCTTTAAGATATCCTTTTCATGAAGAGGTGGAAAACATGGAAAAAGTACTAGTTTTCGGGCATAAAAACCCAGATACAGATGCAATTTGTTCTGCGATTGCTTATGCAGAATTGAAAAAAGAATTAGGAATGAATGCTGAGCCTGTACGTTTAGGCGAAATCAGTGGTGAAACTCAATTTGCGTTAGACTCTTTTAAAGTAGAAGGACCGCGTTTTGTTGAGACAGTAGCAAACGAAGTGGACAACGTTATTTTAGTTGACCATAACGAGCGTCAACAAAGTGCTAACGATATCGAATCTGTTCGTGTGTTAGAAGTTATTGACCATCACCGTATTGCTAACTTTGAAACAAGCGATCCTATTTACTACCGTTGTGAGCCAGTTGGATGTACAGCTACAATCTTAAACAAAATGTACAAAGAAAATGGCGTTACAATTCGTAAAGAAGTTGCTGGTTTAATGTTATCTGCAATCATTTCAGATTCTTTACTATTCAAATCTCCAACTTGCACAGAACAAGACGTAGCAGCAGCTCGTGAATTAGCGGAAATCGCTGGTGTAGATGCAGATAGCTACGGCTTAGAAATGTTAAAAGCTGGTGCTGATTTAAGCGGAAAAACAATGGAGCAATTAATCTCTCTTGACGCTAAAGAATTCCAAATGGGTAACGCGAAAGTTGAAATCGCACAAGTAAACGCTGTTGATACAAACGACGTTCTTGTACACCAAGCAGAACTTGAAAAAGTTATCACTACAGTAGTAGAAGAAAAAGGTTTGGACCTATTCTTATTCGTTGTAACTGATATCTTAACTAACGATTCTGTTGGTCTTGCGATTGGTAAAGCAACAAACGTTGTTGAGAAAGCTTACAACGTAACATTACAAAACAACACAGCTACTTTAAAAGGTGTTGTATCTCGTAAAAAACAAATCGTTCCTGTATTAACAGAAACATTCCAAGCTTAATATTATTGAGTATGGATAAAAGAAAGGACAAGTAGTCATATTGGCTACTTGTCCTTTTTATTATAAAATTACAGAAGAGCCTATTGGATGGAAATAAAAAAGGATAGCAATAGCTATCCTTCTTATCATTTATTCATAAGATCGTTTCTTATTTATATAAAATGTGATAATAGCTGCAATAATGAAAATAGGTATTGCGTACGCTTGCCCAACAAAGAATTTCCAACCTACAGTATTATAGCCCTCAGATGCTGGAATGATAATCGCGATGATACAAACAATAATATAAGCTAATAATGCTGGGAGTATATTTTTCATAGTTGTTCACCTCCTTTTTATACTATATTTATATATTGTGCTATTGAATAGAGATTGGGAGATTAAGTGTACTTGATTTTACGAAATCTTTACAAATTCACTAAAGGATGAGGAGTCTGCATGCTGTATGAAAGTGACTTTAGTACGGTGTGTTTATGTAATAATACATATGCTTAATAGACTGTTCTGAAATAAATTAAACCAAATATAGGATATAATGTAATTTTATCTTTCGAGATAAGTATATAGTATTCTGTAAAAAAATGTACTGAAAAATTGATATTTCATAAGAAATATAGAATCGAGGTAAGAAATAACGATGAAAAGGTTATGCATAATTCCATGCGGAAAGAAGAAAATTTGGGATAAGTACTCAGATTACAGAGAGGCAGAGGCAAAAGATGTATATATTAGTCCATTCGGAAAAGCATGTCAGGCGTATGCAACTGAGTTTTTCGAGAATTGGGTTATATTATCAGCAAAGCATGGATTTTTAAGACCAAATGATATTGTAAAGGGAAATTATGATCTTGCATTTGATTCAAATAGTAATGAGATTATTAGCATAGATCAATTAAAACAACAGATGATTGATAAAGATTTACTTCAGTTTGATGAAATAGTATTACTTGCAGGGAAGAAGCATAAAAAAGTTGTGACGAAGCTATATCCAGAAGAAATCATTACATATCCATTAGAAGGGTGTAAAGGAATTGGGTATATGTTGCAGAGGTTGAATGGGGCAGTGGAAGCGCAGAAGGAAGTATAGGGATAAATTAGTAATATAGATTCAAATTATACCAAATTAATACATTTAAAATAGACTAGTAAACAAGCCTTTTTACGTTTTTAAACATAGAATATGATGAACGCTATTGAGGGGAGAGTCATATTCATGTGTAATAATTGTGGTTGTAGACGCAGAGATTGTAATAGATTTTGGGATGATTTAATGTTTGGAAGATGTAGACGCAGAGATTGTGATGATTGTGGTTGTAGACGTAAACGTGACTGTGATTGTGATGATTGCCGTCGCAATCGTAAACGTGACGACGATGATGATAAATGTCGTAAGTGGTAATATTTTAAAAAGAGTACTTCGAAGTAAGTACTCTTTTTGTGTATAAACCTTTTAAATTCCATCTTGAACAGATTTTTTTTCAATTTCCCATGAATCCTGTTTTATAATCTTTAAAGCTACATTAGTACCATTAGATTCCTTATAAAAGATATATCCGTGGTTTGATTTAACGTAAGTTAAAGGCTCGCCAATGCAATCTTTAGAACAAGATGTGTTGATAAGTTCAATTAAGGATAGTTCGCTAGGATCGGTTTTACTAGCATCTATAAGTGTATCAAGGTTTGTTTTACGAAAACCTTGTAAGTTTACATCGAAATTCTTTTCTATTTCTCCAGTAACGCTAGTATTCATTACTTCAACTGAATTTTTCTTTTCTAGAAGAAAACCATTTCCATAAAGGAATTTTGTATAACCAAGCCAGGCGATTAAAAATAGTATAAAAAACATACCAGTTGTTTTAAGTTTTCGAAGCCGTTTACTTACGATTGATTCTGAATATTTCATTCAGCCTAATCCTCCAATGTTTTTATTTTAAAGTATGCTTGGGTATATATATTTAGAAGGAGATGAAAGTTAGAGAGTTACTGATTCAAAAAAAGAAAGCATCTGAAGTTAGGTGCTTTCTTTTTGAATACTGTCCGCTATCTGTTAGTTACTTGTTTCATAAGCGGTCTTATTTCTTTAACAGGTGGTTTTTTATCATAGGCATCAACGTAAGAAAAGTAATAATTTAAGTTTCTAAGAAGTCCCTTTCCTATTTTTGTGCTTAAGAAGGGGAATACTTGTCCAGTATAATCATCGAGAGATTTACAATAGTATTTTTCATCTAAGTATATGCTGTATTTACATGTTAGTTCTACTAATGAGTTACCTTCATCATCAAATACTTCTTTAGAATCAATAATGTCTATTAATGCGAATTTTTCATTCAGATAAACTTTCTTCTTTTTCTCGTGCTTATTTGTGAGAATAAATACGAGACCAATTGCGTTAATCAAACTATTTCCTCCTATAAAAAACGGATATTAATAAAATATATCGATATACGTTAAATGTAAAGAGGAGTAGTGAAATATCATTGATAGAAAACTAAATAAGCCGATTTGTTTTTTCAAATCGGCTTATTTTTATTGAAATACTTGCGGAAATTGTTTTACGATTGCGTCTGTTATCATGTCGGCCATTTCTAATGCTTCTTTTTCAATTTTATCGTATAGTTTTACACTGGCATCATAATCTTTATTTAGGAAGGCAAGTGCTTCCGCTTTCGTTAACGCTAAATGCTCATAAAACATTTTTCTAAATTCTTCTTTTTCTATATGTGGATTGATACTAGTTAGAAACTCAACAATTTCGTCTCCATTAGCGTACCATTTCTTTTCTATAGCGGCCGCTTCGTTTTGATCACCAGCTTTTGCGGCTTTAACAAGATCAGCAGCGATTGTTAAGTGGTCTTTAATTAATGCACTATATTTTTTTACTGCATTTTCTCCGTAGAATGGTTCAAGTGATAGCCCCATGTGTGTTGCATTTTGTAGAAGACGTCCAACGGTAACGTTTACGTCGGGCAAGTTAAAGATGATGCCTATAATGGCTAATCGTGTCCAAGCAACGTGTTGTTCCCATAAAGAACGCATATATCCTTTTAGAAAGTTTTCGTTTTTACTAACTCGGTAATTTCGTACAAATGAATCGAAGTTTCCATTAGTGATATGATAAGGGGAGTAATACGATTGCCAATAAGTATACATAAATAGTTACACTCCTTTGAACATGTATATCTCACAATATGATAAACGTTATTTTTAAGTTACGTGTCCAAGAGATTTTTTGAGAGTTGGAAAAGGAGAAAGTTGAAGGGGAATAAAAAACACACTTATGATATATATGAATAAAAAGAATTTTAAAATAATAGAGGTCCTGCAAGGGAAATTGCAGGACCTCAAAAGGGTATTGCCGAGATGTCGGACTCGACTAAGTAATATTAACATAAAATTCTTTCAAAAAAACCTGGTAAATGTGTCCAAATGAGAAGGGTGCTTTTTAATAAAGTTAAAGGGATCTGCTTCCCGCGGCAGATCCCTTTAACTAGATAATGTTGATGAGCAAAAACTCATCTAGAGTACTTTTATAGTAACAAATGAAATTCACTTTGTGTATTGAGAAAAAATGAATTGCTTGTATGAATGTAGCGGATTTATATTTTGCTTTTTGGAATTATAATCATTTGTGGAGAGCGGAATAGGGTTCTAAAATGGAGAAAAGACTTTTCAGCCAGGCTACGATACATTGCAATATGTAAGTATAAAAAAAGACCTGCTAATTTAAGCAGGTCAACATAAGGGGTTTATCTAACAGATTATTATATATGGTAACAACTGTATTGTAGTAAGTCTATAAGTTATATGTTGAGAAAATTTGTTTGAATGATATATATTTGGCACATGTATTAACGTTTAAAAAGTTGAGAAAGGAAATTCATAAGCTTGCTATAAGAAAATAAGGGCTGATACTTATAAAATGATTCATATTTCCACGCATCATTATTAGAGAATTGGAGTTGTTTATTTGATGCTTTAGGTTTGTTGGAATTATTGTAACGACTCTTCATAATTTAACCTCCTCAAATTCATATGTATACGATTAGTAGTATTCTAGGAAGGTAAATTAAATGAATATTTATTTTGAAATTCTTTCTTCTTGTGTACTAGATTTGTTTTTTTATGTTGGAAAACGTAGGAAGCAAATAGAACTCAAATACTTATAAAATTCAAAGTGGCGAGAATCAGTTTGATGATATAATGGGAATAGATGAAAGATAAAGAAAAGCAGGTGACTCTTTTTTGTTTACAAAAGCACAAGAACTTTTAGCGTCTTATTTCGGTTATTCGTCATTCCGAAGAGGACAAGATGAAACAATTAAAAATGTATTAGATGGGAAAGATACAGTCTGTATTATGCCTACGGGTGGTGGTAAGTCAATTTGTTATCAAATTCCCGCATTAGTATTCGAAGGAACGACATTAGTTATTTCACCTTTGATTTCACTTATGAAAGACCAAGTAGATACATTAGTACAAAACGGTATTTCAGCGACTTATATTAATAGTTCTATTTCTATTACAGAAGCAAATCAACGAATTCAATTAGCGAAACAAGGCCATTATAAGTTACTTTATGTGGCGCCTGAGCGTCTTGATTCAATGGAATTTGTTGATCAACTTATCGATATGAAAATCCCGATGATTGCAATTGATGAGGCGCACTGTATTTCGCAGTGGGGACATGATTTCCGTCCTAGTTATTTACATATACATCGCATATTAGATTATCTTCCAGAAAAGCCGCTCGTATTAGCGTTAACTGCTACGGCAACACCACAAGTTCGTGAAGATATTTGCAACACGCTTGGAATTAATCAAGAAAACACGATTATGACAACGTTTGAGCGCGAGAACTTATCATTCTCTGTCATTAAAGGACAGGATCGTAATGCTTATTTAGCGGATTATATTCGTCAAAATCAGAAGGAATCTGGGATTATATATGCAGCTACAAGAAAAGTTGTCGATCAGTTATATGAAGATTTAGGGAAAGCAGGAGTTTCTGTATCGAAATATCATGCTGGTATGAGCGACCACGATCGAAATGAACAGCAAGAACTCTTTTTACGAGATGAAATAAGTGTTATGGTGGCAACATCTGCATTTGGAATGGGTATAGATAAATCGAATATACGTTACGTTATCCATTATCAACTTCCAAAAAATATGGAAAGTTACTATCAAGAAGCAGGACGTGCTGGTCGTGATGGATTAGATAGTGAATGTATTTTGTTATATTCTTCTCAAGATGTGCAAGTACAACGCTTTTTAATCGATCAATCAACTGGAGAATCACGTTTTTCAAATGAGCTTGAAAAACTCCAAAATATGACCGATTACTGTCATACAGAACAATGTTTACAATCATTTATTTTGCAATACTTCGGAGAAGAGCCGAAGGAAGATTGTGGTCGCTGCGGTAATTGTACGGACGACCGTGAAAGTATCGATGTGACGAGAGAATCCCAAATGGTACTATCTTGTATGATTAGGACGAACCAACGATTCGGAAAGCAAATGATTGCACAAGTATTAACTGGATCTAAAAATAAGAAAGTCATTGAATTTAATTTTCATACTTTGCCAACGTACGGTCTTTTATCAAACCGTAGTGTAAAAGAAGTCAGTGAGTTTATTGAGTTTTTAATTTCAGATGAGTTAATTGCAGTTGAACATGGTACGTATCCAACATTAAAAGTAACGGAAAAAGGAAAAGAAGTATTACTTGGTAAAGAGAATGTTTTACGCAAAGAACGAGTAGAAACGAGACAAATTGTTCAAGACCATCCTTTATTTGAAGTGCTTCGTGAAGTGCGTAAAGAAATTGCACAAGGAGAAGGTGTACCACCGTTCGTTATTTTCTCTGACCAAACGTTAAAAGATATGTGTGCGAAAATGCCACAAAGTGACTCCGAACTCCTAACTGTAAAAGGAATCGGAGAACACAAACTTGTGAAGTACGGGTCTCACTTCTTACAAGCAGTTCAGCACTTTATTGAGGATAACCCAAACTATGCGGAAACAATTAAGACTGAAGTTGTTTCAGAGAGTAAAAAATCAGGAAAAGCGTCAGCGAATTCTCATTTAGAAACGTATGAAATGTATAAACAAGGCATTGATCTAGATGAAATTGCTAAAGAACGTAGCTTATCAAGACAAACAATTGAAAATCATTTAATTCGCTGCTTTGAAGATGGAATGGAAGTAGACTGGAACAGTTTTGTTCCTGCAGAATATGAATCACTGATTGAAACTGCCGTGCAAAATGCAGAGGGTGGTCTGAAATCGATTAAGGACCAACTTCCAAATGAAGTGAGTTACTTTATGATTCGTGCTTATTTACAAATTAGAAAGTAGAGACATATAAAGGGGATAGGGATTTATGCATCACGTTTTCGTGTATGGCACGTTAAGAAAAGAGCAAACGAATGCTCATTTTATGCAAGGTGCAATATGCATCGCAGACGAAGCATGGACGTATGGTAAATTATTTGATACATACGAAGGGTACCCTGCGATGATTTGTTCAAATGAGGACAAAGTATACGGAGAAGTTTATGAAGTAAATGATGATGTTCTGCAAAAGTTAGATGAACTTGAAGAATACACAGGTAATACAGAGAGTGATTTATATGACCGAATCACCGAAACGATTTATTTAGGTGATAGAGAAATACGTGCATTTGTGTATATTGCTCAAGATAAAGAGATGCTAAAGAAAGTCATCATTTCTGGTGATTGGGTGGAGTATCAACAAGGAAAATAAAAGCAGCTATAGAGCAGATAGTGGAATCGACCATTATCTGCTTTTTATATTGGTAATTTCAAAATTCTTATTATTTTGATAAATCATAAATATAGAGAAATAAAAATGGTTTTTTTCATGGGTGTCAGAAATTTAGTTTCTCACCTGTAGCAGAAAAATCTAGTGCAGGAGGAGAATAATAATGAACGAATTAAATGTGAAGGAATTTTACCAAAAACAATTCGAACTGTCGAATTACGATATCAATACAGAAAGCTGGTTAGAGCAGGTTGCTAAAGAAGTTCAAGAACAAGTTGGTCATCCATTTCAAGCGATGTTAGAACTAGGAGCAGGAAATGGTAGATTTGCAAGGGCGATGTCTAGGTTACAAGTGAAAATGACTACGGTTGAACTTGTACCAGAGTTAGTTATGTTTGCAAAAGAACATTCTACTAATAATATAGATATTCATTGCGCTGATTTTTATAAAATTAACTTTGAAGAAAAGTTTGATGTTGTTAGTTATTTAGACGGATTTGGTGTAGGAACAGATGATGAGCAATTGATTCTATTAAAACGGATTAAAAATTGGATGAAGGATGATGGATGTGC
Source organism: Bacillus sp. 41-22 (assembly GCF_025809295.1). Classification (NCBI taxonomy): domain Bacteria; kingdom Bacillati; phylum Bacillota; class Bacilli; order Caryophanales; family Bacillaceae; genus Bacillus; species Bacillus sp. 41-22. Next base: position 2,697,217 of record NZ_CP084035.1, on the reverse strand, counting down.
ACTTATTGATATTTATCAACCATTGTATTGGAAAAAAGTAAGTGGACAAGAAATGTCCTTAAGTGTAGCTATGCGAAAATACGAATATGATAGTATAAATGAAAGAATGTTAGATCATTGGTGGGACCCTAATTATCCAAATGATGTAGTAACACAGTCTTTACGATGTTATACGGTAGATGAGATTAGCAATCTATGTGCTGAAGCTGGTTTAAGTATTATGGGATTCTTCCCTGGGGGAGCATATGATTTTGAAAAACGAAAATATAAAGAATTGGCAACATTAAATGAATGTTTGGCATATCGAATTAAATTAAAAAAGAGTAGGGATTAATCTCTACTCTTTTTTAATTTAGAAAATTCTTACTAAAACTATTGACTTTATGAATGGATTTTTAATACAATTATATTTCGACTGAAAAAATTGGAACGGACAGGAGGGAATCATCAAATGAACAACATTTTTGACGAAGAGTTACAAAAAATGAAAGATACTTTAAGTACGATGGATGATCAATTAGAACAGCTTGAAAAAATCCCGGTTTATTATGGAGAAGATTTTAAAGAGCAAATTCTTGAAAGTATGAGGGAGTCTAATAGACAAAGCTTACGTATTGGTGTACATGAGCCGTATTTTGGAAGATTAGACTTTCAGGAGGATGGCAAGGAAGACGTAATGCCGATTTACATCGGTAAAGTAGGTGTTTCAGATAAAGATACGATGAAACCAATTGTAATTGATTGGCGTGCACCTGTCGCAAGTATGTTTTATTCATTTACCGGTGGTGAAGAATTAGCATTTTATCATTCACCAGACGGATTAGTAGAAGGCGATGTTTATTTAAAACGAAACATTTCGATTCGAAAGAGAGAACTAGAACGTGTTGTTGATACATATGTGAAAGGAAATGAAGATGTCTCACATGCTGATGATTTTCTTCTATATCGATTAGGCGAGAATAAAGATAATAAATTGAAAGATATCGTTTCGACTATACAATCGGAACAAAATGATATTATTCGTGCGGAAAGAAACTTACCATTATTAATTCAAGGGGTTGCAGGGAGCGGAAAAACAACGATCGCTTTACATCGCCTTGCTTTTTTAATTTATGAATATCGTGAACAACTTGAAGCGGAGAGAATGATCGTATTCGCTCCAAACAGTTTGTTTTTAGACTATATTTCGAGTGTACTTCCTGAGTTAGGGGTAGGAAATATTAGTCAAACAACGTTTCCAGATTGGGCATTACGTACGTTAGATGGTTCGGTGAAACTAAAGCAGACAGAAGAAAAATTGAAAGAAGCTTTTTCAATTAATCGCGATGAAAAAAAGGTTATGCTCGGAAAATTAAAAGGCAGGCTGGAATTTAAGTCGTTTATTGAAGAAAGAATGATTCAATTTGAAAAAGAATTAGTACCGACAAAAGATTTTGAGGCATGGGATAAAGCAGTTATTCCAGTGGAAGACGTTAAAAAATGGATACAAGTTGAATATAAACATTATCCATTAAAGAAAAGAAGAGAACGTTTAGTCGGCCGAATGAAGCGCTGGATTGAAATTGAACTTAAAAAGTTTGGAGAAACAAACGAGAAAAAGTTACTAAAAAAAGAAGCGACAAAGAGATTGAACACATATATGAATTTTTGGCCGAAAATGAGCCCGCTTTCACTATATAATTCAATGATAAAGAGTAAAGAAATACTCGAAGTATTACCTGAAGAACTTGTTCAAGAAACAGAAAAGAATTGTCGTAAAAAAGAAGTGTATGTAGAAGACTTACCAGCTTTAATTTACATACAACATCGCATAACAGGAATTGAAATTGGACAAAAGTTCCATCACGTCGTTATTGATGAAGCGCAAGATTTCTCGCCATTCCAAGTATATGTATTAAAAGAAATTACACTAGGTAATTCTTTCACCATATTAGGTGATTTATCTCAAGCGATTTATGATTATCAAGGAATTGAAGACTGGGGTGCTTTTAAGGAAGTATTCCAAGAAACAGGTTATTATGAACTGACGAGAAGTTATCGTTCTACAAAAGAAATTATTGAATTCGCGAATGAAATAATTAAAAATGCAGAGATTCCAGTGGGACTCGCAACTCCAGTTTTCCGTAGCGGTGAAGACGTGAAAGTAATTCCGGCAGAGGACCAATTTACTGAAGTTTTAAAGACATTACAGCATTTGCAAACTGAAGATGTGAAAACAATCGCGGTAATTGGAAGAACAGACGATGAATGCCGTGATATATATGAGAAGTTAACAAATGCAGAGTTGACTGTTAATGTCATTGAAGCAGATCAAAGCAAATATGAAGGTGGTATTTCGGTAGTACCTGTATATTTGGCGAAAGGTTTAGAATTTGATGCCGTACTTCTAATCGACGTTGATGAGGAACATTACAAAAATACAAAACATGATGCGAAATTATTGTATGTCGGATGTACGAGATCGCTTCATGATTTATGGATTTTCCATAGTGGGGAAGCGTCGCCATTAATTAAGGGATTAAAATAAATAAAAAAGAGGATTTTCTAGTAATAAACAGAAAAACCTCTTTTTTTCTATATAAAGATATAGGAGGAATGGATATGATTACAAAAGTAATAACAAAAAGAAATTGGGAAATCGCAAAAACAACTAGAGAGATTAATGAAGCCTCACTTAAAGAAGAGGGGTTCATTCATTGTTCATTATTAGACCAAGCTTTAAAAGTTGCGGAAACACATTTCAGTCATGAAGAAGATGTATTATTACTTACAATTGATCCATCCCTAGTAAAAGCAGAAATAAAATATGAACTTGCTTCTAACGGTCAAGAATACCCGCATGTATATGGAGTAATCAATTTTGAGGCAATTGTAGGTGTTGCACCATTTCTTAAAGAAAAGGGAGATTTTTTATTACCAGAGGGACAAAGTTAAGAGTGTTATAGGTATTTAAGTTAGCTAGAAAAGCGCAAATTATATAGTTTGTGCTTTTTATTGTATATATTTTTTGAAAAATTATTGTTTTTGTCACACTAATACTGTACGATACATAGTATAAAACACATACTGTATGACATATAGTAATGGAAATGAGGTGGGTGAATGGATACTTTATTAAATTCATTAATTACTGAGCTAAGGAGAGGGACATTGACATTAGCGGTTTTAAGTCAACTAAGAACGCCGCAATATGGATATTCGCTTGTCCAATTATTGGAGCAATCAGGAATCATGATAGATCAAAGTACTTTATATCCACTACTTCGCCGATTAGAAAAGCAGGAGCTAGTGACGAGTAGTTGGGATAAAACGGAGAGTAGACCTCGTAAGTACTATGTTTTAAGTGAATATGGATTAAATATATTTTTGCAGTTGAAAAAGGAATGGATAAAGGATTCAAAAGAACTTTATAACTTATTAAAGGAGGAGGAAGAGAATGAGTTTGATTGATATGTACGTCCAAGAAGTTGCGAAGAGATTACCTGAAAAAAATCGTGAAGATATTACGCTTGAGCTACGGTCGACAATAGAGGATATGTTACCTGATGAATACAATGAGGAAGATGTAAAGAGTGTCCTTGAAAAATTGGGGAGCCCAGTTTCATTGGCTAATGGGTATTTGGATAGACCGATGCATTTAATTGGACCACGCTATTTTGATGTATATACGACGCTATTAAAAATGATTATACCAATTGCAGCTGTTATCGCACTCATTGCAATGATTGCAGAAAATTTTATAGGCTATACTGGTGATCAAGCAGTATTAAATGTTATTTTACAATTGATAGGTAAAGGCATTGGGGAAATTGTCGAAGTAGGCCTCCATGTATTTTTCTGGTTGACACTTGTATTTGCTATTTTAGAAAGAACAGATAAAGACAAAGGTACCCAACCGTTGACGACAAGTTTAAAAAAATGGACTCCTGATGATTTGAAAAATATCTCGTATGTTCCAAAGAAAAAGTCAATCTCAAAGTTTGAAGTTTTTGGAGGTTTGATGTGGACGGCAATATGGGCTACATTTTATTTTTATGCAAATCACCTTGTTGGTGTATATGAAGGTACTGAAAATGGCCTGAAATTTGTAGTGCCAACGTTTAATCAAGATGTTTTACTTCAATACTGGCCAATCGTTGTGGTTATGATCGTTTTCGAAGTAGCTATATCTCTTTATAAGTTAGTACAGGGACAATGGACGACAAGATTGGCAATTGGAAATACAATTCTTCAAATAACCGGAACAATAGTATTCATTATAATTGTAGTAAATCCTCATTTATTTAACGAAGGATTCATTACGTATGTGGCAAATGTGTTTACTATTTCTCTAGAGGAATTTAAAACGTGGTTAATCGGTGGAGGTATTCTCATTTACATTTTATCTGCTGCATTAAATATATTTGATGGTTTCCGAAAAGCTAGTGTTCGTATGTGGAAATAAAACGGAAATTTCGGTAAAATAAAATTATTAAAAAGATAGCGAAAGAAGATTAACATTATGAAAGGAAGAAAACGATGATCAGGGAAGCAACTAAAAGAGATGTAGCATATATTTTAGATATTTATAATGATGCAATACTTTATACAACAGCTGTATATGCGTATAAACCTGTAACCCTTGAAAATAGAATAGATTGGTATGAACAAAAAAAGGCTGATGGCTATCCAATTTTCGTATACGAACTAGATAATAAAGTAGTAGGATTTGCGACATTCGGCCCATTTAGAGCGTGGCCTGCCTACAAATATTCAATTGAACATTCTGTGTATGTTGATAAGGAATATAGAAAAAATGGTATTGGGTCCTCTTTGATGGAAGAATTAATCACATTTGCAAAAGAAAGAGAATATATGACCTTAATTGCTGGAATTGATGCGGAAAATGAGAAAAGTATTGCCTTGCATCAAAATTATGGATTTGTTCATGCAGGAACAATAAAAAAAGCCGGTTATAAGTTCAATCGATGGCTAAATTTAGCTTTTTATCAATTGGAGCTTAATGGTCCTAAAAATCCTACTGAAGAATAGCTGTATCTATTACTTTAAAAATAATTTTAAAAAGAAATTGTATATATTTCAAAAGGTAGTATGAAGAAATCTCATGCTATCTTTTTCTTATTGTATTCATGATTATCATTTAACAAAAAAGGATTCTTATATTCTATATCGAATTTTGAGAAGATGATAAAACGATATAAGAAGAGGGATGAATATGCAGGCTGTCATTAAAAAAATAAAAGAAATACAAATTGGTCAAGTTGGAATACTTGTTTATTCAACAAAGAATGGAAATATAGTTGCTACCCATAACAATGAGCTATACGTTCCTTTAGCATCAGCAGCAAAAGTGGCAATTGGATTTACAGTAGCAAAGATGGTAAAGGACAAACAAATTAATTGGAATGATACACTTCATCACATTAAGTATAATCCAAATGAGGATAGTGTGCAGTTATATCCTCATTTACAAGGAAGAACTACATTAACACTTAGTAAAGCGGTTGAAGTAATGATAGCTTGCCACGACAGTTATATTGCTCACTCGGTTGTAATGCACTGCGGAGGATGGGAAACCGTCAGAGAAAATGTTTTATCGTACTTTTCAAAGATTCATATACAGGAAAACCCTAGAGATGAGCAAAATGTCGGAGAGTTAAATCAAGTTCTTTCACTTTTAGTACATATTTTTCAAGGATATAAATCAGAACCAGAATTATGGGAACCCATTATTAATGGAATGGTAAGGCAACAAGGTGATTATGAAGGGATACCGTATTATCATTTAGCTCATATGACAGGTGGTTTATCCACTGCTATAATAAATATTGGTATAATAGGAATGTTTCATGAATTTCCGTTTCTTTATGTAATTGGGGGAAGAGATTTACCTAATCGATTTGATAATAAAGAGGTTGATGAAACAATTCTAGAAGCTTTGAAGTGCTTATATAAAGAATATAAGATAACAAGTCAAACAAACGTTGTAACCGATAATTGAATAAAAACGTTATTTTAATAGCAGGGAGGGGAATAGTGCACCTAAAGGCGTATACCGTTTACAAAAGTGAATCGCTCATATGTATCGGGACTATAAAGGAATGCGCTCAGCATATGGGAGTGTCTGGTGATTTCTAACATAAAAAGAGAGCACAAAGGCTCTCCTTAATGGTTTTGTGATTCGCCAGCAAAACGAAAAGATTCAAGTACTTCAATACATTAGAAATTTTGTGAACATGAAGTACAAGGTCCACCAGTCGGCTGAAATACAACATTGTCAACAAAAGCTGTTGCGCCTTCTCCCCCTGTAGCAGTATTTTGGAAAGAAATACATGCTGTAGTTACAGTAGCAGGTATACACACAACAAGAATATAATGTTGGAAAAGAGATTGTGGTTGATTCATAACTGGTACAATATGTGGAATGTTTAATGGACCAAGAGTTACAGGGGCAGGAGGACATGCTTGCCCAAGTTCTGGGAAAGATACTGAAGCTATAAGAAATGCACCATCCCTTACATCTGCAGCAAAAGAAAACGTATAACAACAACCTGCGTCAACATCAACTGTTTGATTAATACTTCCACCTGGATTAATTGATGCAGCTAAGAGACTAAATGAACCATTTGACAGAAACCGGCCACTATGAACGTTTGGAAACCCTACTTCTGAAACGGAACCTGCTTGATTCCAACCTGGAACTGGATCTCCTACTACTGCCGGCTCGTCAAATCCAGGGTTGTCAAGAATATTATTACATGGACAACATCCTACTGCTGTTGGACCCGTTGGACCCGTTGGACCAGTTACGCCTGTTGGACCTGTTGGGCCCGTTGGACCTGTTGGACCCGTTGGACCAATTTCAGGTGGAGGTAAAGGGGGACCGAAACATTCGCACGGAATATGAAAATTTTTTTTAAATTTACTCATTTTTACACCATCCTTATCATTTACCCACTTACACTCTATAGTTTATGAATCAGCTAACACGCAAGTATAAGGAAAAAGCCTTTAAAAATAAAAATAAGCATAAGCCCTTATGACACAAATATAAACCCATTCTATAATATATAAGGAACATGGCTTTACTCCAAACAGCACTTATTTTTTGGCCATCTATTTTATTATTAATTGCTAGTTTTGCCGTTATAAGTTATGTGAGAACAGGCTATGTCTCTGTACCAGGCATAATTGGTTTTTCATGCTTTGTTACATATGCTGGATTTATATTCATCAGTATATTAAAGAGAAGAAGTAAAAATTAAATGTAGCTTACTAAGTTGAAAGGAGGAAATATATGAAAAGCATAGAGAACGGTACTCGCACTGAAGGTGAATACATTAAAAATAAAGTAATTCAATATAATATGTCTATCTTAACAGATGAAGTAAAACAGCCCATGGAACAAGTAAGTTTTGTAGTGAAAGATGAGGAAGGAAAAATCTTTGGCGGGGTAACAGGAACGATGTATTTTTATCATCTTCATATAGATTTTTTATGGGTTGATGAATCTGTTCGTCATGATGGTTATGGTAGTCAATTGTTACATAAAATAGAAGGAATTGCGATGGAAAAAGGATGTAGACTTATTTTACTAGATTCATTTAGTTTCCAAGCACCAGATTTTTATAAAAAGCACGGATACCGAGAATATGGTGTTGTTGAAGATCATCCTAAAGGGCATAGTCAACACTTTTTAGAAAAGAGATTATAATAATATTATGTATACTGGTTGAGGGGAGAAAAAATGTACACGTATAGATTACAACATGAACAACCAATCTGTGTAGAAAAAATAAAGAAACTTTACGATTCTGTAGGTTGGTGGCCAGAAAGAAAAGAAGTCGATATTCAAAAAATGTTAAAGAATAGTATAGCTATTGGAGTATGGGAAGAAAACGAATTAATTGGATTTGCTAGAGTTGTTACTGACGGTGTTTTTCGGGCGTATATTGAAGATGTTGTCGTACATGAGAGTGTAAGAAATAAAGGTATTGGTGAGAAGATGCTTACAATGTTACTTCGAGAGATATTTCATATTGATATTGTAAGTCTATTTTGCGGCGAGAAACTAATAAAGTTTTATGGTGAACAGCAATTTAAAGCGACGAAGCAAATTGTGATGCATCGTAATCAAATAGTGAAAGAATAAGAGGTGCCAATTAGAATGAATGCAACAAGAGCGTATTGTTTATCGAAAAGAAAAGCGACAGAGGATTCTCCAGATGGCTGGAGTGCAACATGTATGAGGCTCAATAATAAAATATTTGCGATAGTGAACCATGAAGAAGGGGAAAAAGCTGCGATTACATTAAAATGTGATCCAGAACTCTCTTTACGAATAAGAGAAGATTACCCAGAAACAATAATTCCTGGATATCATATGAATAAAAAGCATTGGAATACAGTGTACATACATAAGGATGTGGGGCAAGAACAAATTAATAAAATGATAGATTGGTCGTATGATTTAGTATTACAATCATTTTCAAAGAAAAAGCAGCAAGAGTTATTGGATTAAATACAAAGTGAAGTCGACTATAAATAGCTAGTAAAATGATTATATTTTACTAGCTATTTGCAGTTTTACATTATATATTAGGGGATTTTGAAATGAATACGAAACGAAATAGATTACTATATGCGGTGTTTACTATAGTTGTTATTATTTTAGGTCTTAGTTCAAGAAAGTTTGCTTTTGCGTTACCAGATTTATTAAATGATTACTTAGGTGATGCTTTATGGGCATTAATGATTTTCGTTGGATTCGGATTTTTGTTTCCTAAAATAGAAACGAAGAAATTAGCTTTTATTAGTTTAATATTTTGCTACGGGATTGAAATTAGCCAATTGTACCATGCGGAATGGATTGATAGCATTCGCGCAACGACTTTAGGTGGACTCGTATTAGGTTACGGATTTTTATGGAGTGATTTAGTGGCTTACACAATTGGTGTTGGAGTAGGAATGCTTGGTGAGTTTATGCTACGGAAGAAATAAAAGATGTAAAAAGGGGTATTTATGAAAAAAATAATATTAATAGGTTCTGGTGGTTCAGGAAAATCTACATTAGCAAAACAGTTAGGGAATAAATTAAATATTAAGGTGCATCATCTTGATGCACTATTTTGGAAACCAAATTGGGAGGGTGTACCGAAAGAGGAGCAAAGAACGGTTCAAAATGAATTAGTTAAAGGGGAAAAGTGGATTATTGATGGGAATTATGGCGGGACAATGGACATAAGAATTAACGCAGCTGATACAATTATCTTTCTTGATATTCATAGAACAATTTGTGTTTATCGTGCTTTTAAAAGAATTGTGCAATATCGGAATAAAACAAGACCGGATATGGGGGCTGGATGTGAAGAAAGATTTGACTTGCAATTTTTCAAATGGATATGGGAATATCCTAAGTCGAAAAGACCTGCAATTTTAAAAAGAATCGATCAATTCAATAAGGATAAAAGAATTATTATTTTAAAAACACCAAATGAGGTTCAACGATTCATAAAGGAAGTGCAGTAAGTATAAATTGGTGCATTAAAAACATTAAATTATGTTCCATTTTGAATGGAGGAATAATATTGAATGAAATAATTCGCTTGATTGATTCTTATATGGTAAAAATCCCAGCAGGGGAGATAGTTTTAAGAGACGATCGAATTAAAAGAGAATGGAAGGCCCAAATTAAGCCGTTTCTTCTTGCGCAATATACTGTAACGATGGAATTATATTATACTGTTATAAATGAATCATCAAATTCTTTTTTAGGCAATCATAAACCCGTTGTTAATACTTCTTGGAATGATGTGATTATATTTTGTAATTTACTTTCAAAAAAAGCGGGATTAAAAGAATATTATTCTATTAGTGATGGCGGTCAAAAGGTTAGTTGTAATGTAGAGTCCAACGGCTACCGATTACCTTCTGAGGGAGAGTGGCAATATGCATGTAAAGCAGGGACTACTGGGTATACATATGGAGAACTTGATAAGATAGCTTGGTATAATAAAAACTCGGATGGGAAAATTCATGAGGTCGGTAAAAAAGAACCGAATGCATGGGGAGTATATGATATGTTAGGGAATGTTTGGGAATGGTGTTATGATTTGTATGATGAAAAGGTATATGGATCGTACCGAATTTTCCGAGGCGGTAGCTGGGCTGAAGAAGCGAGAGGGTGCGGTGCTACTTGTCGCCGTCGTAGTCATCCTACATTTCATATAGATGATCTCGGTTTTAGGCTTGCTAGGTCAATTTAGCAGGAAAATGATACATATAACTCCGTAAAGAGTATGGAAAGTATCCATACTCTTTACAACATAGAAATTTTAAAATTTAAGGAGTGTTTTGAATGGCACGTGTTTTATTCATTAACGCTGGATCAGAAGGACATATAAATCCAACATTACATGTTGTAGAAGAACTGATTTCTCGCGGTGAAGAGGTAGTTTATTTTTCAATAGAGGCTTTCAGGGAGCGTATTGAGAAGACAGGTGCTACTGTACGAACGATTGATGATGAAAAATTTATAAAAGCATTTCTTTCCGGTGGTCGAAATTATTTACAGGAAAGAATAAACGGCCTTCTACATACAGCTGATATTGTAATACCTAGTGTTCTAGAACAAATTGAAGGTGAACATTTTGATTATATTATTCATGATTCGATGTTTGGCTGTGGTCGCTTAATTGCCCAACTTCTTAATCTTCCAGCCATAAATTCATGCACATCTTTTGCACAAGATGAAAAATCATTTAAACAAATGTTAGACCATCTTTCTAAAAATATCCCACTGGAAGTTCAGGATAGAATACATAATGATTTTGAAAACTTAACTAATGGAATTACAGAAAAATATGGTGTTAATATAAACTCACCGTATGAAGTTTTCTGTAATCCAGCTTCACTTACTATTGTGTATACAATTAAGGAGTTCCAACCTTTTGGGGATACATTTAATGAAACATTCAAATTTGTGGGTCCATCTATCTCTACACAAGTGAAAAATGAAGGTTTTGATTACACTTCAATTGAAGAAAAAAGCCTGATTTACATTTCATTAGGTACTGTTTTTAATGAAGCGCTTGATTTTTATAAACTTTGTATGAAGGCGTTCGAGAATAGTAAGCATACACTTGTTATGTCTATTGGCAACAAAACGGAAATAAGTGATTTAGGTAATATCCCTAAAAACTTCATTGTGAAAAACTATGTACCACAAACTGAACTTCTCAAATATACGAAACTATTTATTACACACGGCGGTATGAACAGTACGCATGAAGGGATATATAACGGTGTTCCACTCGTTGTAATTCCGCAAAGTGCAGATCAGCCAGTAATCGCAAGGCAAGTTGAGAATCTCGGAGCAGGGGTTACATTACAAATGCAAGGATTAACGGAGAGTCAACTACGTGAGAGTGTAGATCTAGTATTAAATAACTCTTCATTCAAAGAAACTGTTTTGAATATGAAGGAGTCTTTCCGAAAATCAGGTGGGTATAAGCAAGCTGTTGATGAAATTTTTAAATTTACAGGCTGTTATTAAAACTATACATGTGAAAGGGTGTCTATATTAAATGATATAGACACTTTTATGTTATATGAAGCGAGGAATTGATGAAATGGAAAGAATGAAAATACTAGATGTAAATTTTGCTGATATGACAGCTACACCATTTTTTCAAGTGGAGGCGAAAAATAGAATTAGATTCGATATAGAATTATTTGAGAGTAATTTGAGAGGATTAAGAGGGATTTTGACTGAACTTTTTAAAAGTCCTGATACGATTGATGTTTCATTTATTTCCGGTTACATAACATATGGTAAAAGTAAGAGAATAAATGAGAAAACAAAAATTGGAAGGTTCATGAAGATTAAGAATTGGACAGAAACGAAAGTAGACGTTGATGATCTTGAAAGTACAATCATATTTACTACGATTAAAGGTGTACATGAAGATGAAGTATATAAGTATTGCAAGTATGTCGTTAATGGTGGTCAGCAAGCGTATATTTCTTTTTATAACGATACTTATTTATTGTATATAAGTACAGACGTTATTGACATTGTTTCACCAGATACAAGTTTAATAGAAAAGTTAAAACTTCAATACAGTGAAGAATATGATAAGTTTTATGAAACTATATTGACGGATTCGGAAATGTTTACAAGTGATAAGTAATTTCAAAGTATTGATAGAAAGATATATGGAAAATGGAGATGGCACGTTGTTTTAAAATAATGTGATCTCACATTGCCATGCGTTTTAAGTTAACGATGAAGGGTTTCAAGACGACTTGGTGCAATTCATCCATATATATACCTAAAATTTTTCATTACAAGTACTACAATTTCTATTGCCCACTTTTACTTTATAAATTTAGGATGTAGTTTTACGTGTTAGTAGTAATTTCACTGTTTCTGCACAACTTCTGCACACATTTAGGTGATTTCTATGTCATGATATATTCCATAAGTGAAATATTTCACAAGAAATGAAATGTTTCTTTACGACGGTGTATGCATATTTACGCATACACGAAATAAGATTGACTCTTGTTATTCTTTTACATCAAAGCCCACATTACACTACGAAGTATAACAAGAAGGGGACAGGAACATGAATAATCGATTTTTAAAACAACTACAAAACTTGAAAATGAACAAAAAAAGTATAGGAGCTGTTGCATTAACAGCTGGAATTATCAGCACGACACTTATTCCTCAAAATGCATACGCGCACGGCTTTGTTGAAAAGCCTGGTAGCCGTTCCGCTTTATGTAGTCCAACTTATGGTGCTCTAAATGTAAACTGCGGAAGTGTTATGTATGAACCACAAAGTTTAGAAGCTCCAAAAGGATTCCCACAAGGTGGCCCAGTTGATGGGCAAATCGCTTCTGCAGGTGGAAAATTTGGCGGTATTTTAGATCAACAAACAGCAAATCGTTGGTTTAAAAATACAATCACTGGTGGGGAAAATACATTTACTTGGAAGTATACAGCACCTCACTTAACAAGCAAATGGCACTACTATATTACAAAAAAAGGATGGAATCCAAATAAAGCACTAACAAGAGCAGACTTTGAGCCAATTGGCACTGTACAACATGATGGTTCTGCAGCTTCAAATAATTTAACTCATAAAATCAATGTACCTACTGACCGTAGTGGATATCATGTGATTTTAGCTGTATGGGATGTAGCTGATACAGCAAATGCGTTCTATAATGTAATTGATGTAAATCTCATCAATAATGTGAAACCAGACACAGAAGCGCCAAGTATTCCAAATGGAATTCAGGCGCAAAAAGTAACAGCGAATAGTATAGAACTAACATGGAACGTTTCTACGGATAATGTAGGAGTAAAAGGGTACCAAATCTTCCGTAACGGAGAGATGATTGACACAGTACCAGGCACTTATTTTATTGATAAGAAATTACAACCAAGCACAGAATACACTTATACTGTAAAAGCAATTGACGCAGCTGGCAATGTATCGAAAGAAAGTACAGCGCTTACAGTGAAAACAACAGTTGAAGCTCCTGATACAGAAGCACCAACACAACCAAAAGGATTACATAGCATGGGAACAACAGCGTCAAGTGTGGATCTAATGTGGAGCCCATCTGATGATAACGTTGGAGTAGACTATTACGATATTTATAGAGAAATAGAAGGAACAATGAAAAAAATTGCAACATCCAATACGACTTCTTATATGGATAAAAATTTACTCGCTAATACTACTTATAAATATGCAGTGAAAGCAGTGGATGTAGTTGGAAATGAATCCGTACAAAGTGATACGTTCACAATTACTACAAAAACTGAAAGCGCTTCATATGAAGCGTGGGATGCAAAGAAAGCATATAAAAAGGAAGATAGAGTTTTATACGAGGGAAAAGTGTATGAAGCAGTCCAGAATTATGAAGGACATGGGGATCCAAACTGGATTTTTGCTTTATCCTTATGGAAAACAGTGTAAGCTTTACCTCAAAATGAAATGAAAGATGATGGGCTTTGATGCAAAAAAAGGAAGTTTGAGAGTTAACTTTTCTGCTTATAAAAAAGACGACGTATTCAGCGTCGTCTTTTTGTATTAATCTAGAATATTCATCAAAGAGACTTTCAAACGAATAAGCTACAGAAAGGTTACTATACGAATACATAATGTAGAATCATATAGTAACCTTTCTATTATGATAACACTTTCGTCATAAGAATATGTGGAATTCCATCTTCCATAAATACGTCGGAAGAAGTTTGATAGCCTAATTTTTCATAAAACCCTTCAGCTTGTGTTTGACCGTGTAGTTTAACTTTGTTTGCTTCTTTGTTACGAGCAATCTCTTCTAACTTTTGAATGATTACTTTGCCTAATCCGTATTTGCGATAGTCTTTTAAAATACAAATTCTTTCTAGTTTACCCATTCCGTCAACGAATCGTATACGGCCAGTTCCTACAGGAAGTTCATTATAATAAACTAATATATGTTTGCATGCCTCGCCAATTTGGTCATATGTATCGAATTCATCTTCAAGAGGGACACCTTGTTCTTTTACAAAGACTTCTTTTCGAATGTGAAAGGCAGTTTCTAAATCTGTAAGTTCTGTTATGAGTTTGGATTGCAAATTGTTCAGCCCTTTCTAGTGTGATATGAATGTGTTTTCATAGTATATCATACTGTAATGCTATAAAAGAAAAAACTGACTTGCAAAAGTCAGCCTTTAAAATGCTTAATATTCTTTTATACCGTTTTTTGTTCCGATGATCGCTTTGCTCGTCATATTGATAAATAATCCTGTTTCAACTACACCGGTAATCATCTTTAACTCTGTATGTGTATCATTTGGATTCAATATTTTGTTTGGAAAAATACAATCAATAATTAAATTGCCGTTATCAGTTATAAATGGTCCGCCATCTTTCATACGTAAACGCGTTTCGCATCCTAAAGATTGAATTCTTTTTTCAGTTTGCTTCCAAGAGAAGGGGATAATTTCAATAGGAAGTGGAAAGGTACCTAAATGTGAAACGAGTTTGGATTCATCTGCAATAATAATAAGTTCTTTAGAGGAGGTGGCAACAATCTTTTCGCGAAGTAATGCACCACCGCCACCTTTTATTAATTGTAAATCATTATTGATTTCATCTGCTCCATCAATTGTGAGATCAAGTATATCAATTTCATTTAAAGAGATTAGCGGAATAGATAATTGTTTTGCTAATACTTCAGTTTCTTTTGATGTCGGTGCAGCTTGAATAGATAACCCTTCTTGTACACGGTGACCTAACTTTTGTATCGTCCAATATACGGTTGAACCCGTACCAAGTCCAATCGTCATACCATCTCTTACAAAGCCAGCAGCATATTCGCCTGCAAGCTGTTTTAAATTCATCATTTTACTCCGCTGGGCGTGGTCCAGCATCTAAACCGGAATTTTCAACTGTAAGTATAGGGCGAACGGTAATATCTTTATGTACACGCATTTGGCACGATAATCGTAAGTGGTCTTCAATTCCTTTTTCCGTAATAGCTTGTTTTTCATCATTTGTCGCCTCACAAAAATCACCTGCAATGACTTCAACTCTACAAGTTGTACATCTTGCTTTGCCACCGCAACGATGAAGAATGTGTACACCGTTATCTTCAAGTGCTAATACTAATTTCGTTCCTTCTTTAATATCGAAAGTTCCGGTACCTTCAACTGTTAATTTTGGCAAATTGATTCCTCCTCATGTAAAATGCTATATAACATATTTATGACCCGTATTCATGAACATAAACATAAAATTAATTATAAGCCCCGTAACTTTTTTATTTGTTCAATCGTTTATTAAGTAAGCGCTGAAAAGGAGTGGTTATTTTGTGCACAAAAGTAACTCAGGTTTTAAAGGATCATATCGATATGAATCATTCAAATATAAATTTTTTAATTACACATTATGCAGAGGTAAAAAGATACTGTACGTTTTTGACGAAAAACAAATGGGATGGGGAAGACCTTGCCCAAGAAGCAATTTGCAAAGTTCTTCAAAAGTATAGTGAGAAGGAAATTTGTATAACGCTTCTGTATAAAATTGCTCGAAATCAATGGTTAGATCAAATGAAATCAAAATCCGTTCAAGAAAAGTTAGAACAGCAAAATACATTTGAAGAACCACATGGAAAAATTGCAGATTTGCATGAAATGGTAGGGAAAGTATTGTCTTCGTTAAATGTGCAACAATCCGTAATTTTATTATTGAAGGATGTTTTTCAGTATAGTATCGCGGATATTGCAAAAATATGCTCTGTATCAGAAGGCGCAGTGAAAGCATCTTTATTTAGGAGTAGAAATAGGCTGAAAACTGTAAATGAAGAAGGCATTGAAATAGTGGAGTACACGGATGATGTTGAAATCGTTGTAACTTCTATTCGAGAAGAAAGACCTGAATTGTTGACGAAACTTCTCCCAACAATAGATTTCACTAAGTTACCATCAATACAACCAGTGTTATTCTTCAGTATGAAACAATCTTCTTCTTACAGTTGTATGCTTAATGCGGCATAAAACAGATGGAGGGATTTATAATGAGTGTAATTCCTTACGTAATAGAACAAACGAAATTAGGAGAACGCTCCTATGATATATATTCAAGATTATTAAAAGACCGAATTATTATGATTGGTTCAGAAATTAACGATCAAGTTGCAAGCAGTGTAGTAGCACAATTATTGTTTTTAGAAGCGGAAGATGCAGAAAAAGATATATTCCTGTATATCAATAGTCCGGGTGGTTCAACGACAGCGGGATTTGCAATATTAGATACGATGAACCTTATTAAACCAGATGTGCAAACACTTTGTATGGGCTTTGCGGCATCATTTGGTGCGCTTTTACTATTAGCTGGCGCAAAAGGAAAAAGATTTGCGCTCCCTAACAGTGAAATCATGATTCATCAACCGCTCGGCGGTGTAAAAGGGCAAGCAACGGAGATTGAAATTACAGCAAAAAGAATATTAAAGTTAAAACATGATATTAACAAAATTATATCTGATCGAACAGGGCAACCAGTAGAAAAGGTAGCTCATGATACAGAAAGAGATTATTTTATGACGGCAGTAGAAGCGAAGGAATATGGAATTGTTGATGCAGTTATTGAGAAAAAATAACGTAAAACAGGCTAGAGAATATACTAAATTCTCTAGCCTGTTTTTGTCATTCTTTATTCTTTTATCCATTCATCAACTAAAGCTTGATTCTTTTTTATCCATTTTCGAGCAGCTTCTTCTGGATCTTTCGTTTTATTTAACATGACCATTAACGTACCAAGTTGTTCATCGTTCATTTTCCATTGATCAAAGTATTTCACAATATCCGGATGATCTTTTTCGAAACCTTTACGAACGGAGTAATAAATGTCATCTTTTTCACCATATACTTTCTTAGGGTCTTTTAAATATTTTAAGTCAAATTCTGAAAAGCCCCAATGAGGATTCCAAAGCGTAACAGCGATTGGTTTCTTTTTCGTATATGCCTTCTTTAGTTCGCTCATCATCGCAGCTTCTGAAGATTGGACAAGTTTTAGTTTTATATCATATTCCTTCATTGCTTTATTCGTTAAATTCATTAGGCTACTACCAGGTTCAATCCCAACAATTTTATTATCTAGCTCATCTTTATGTGCATTTAAATCTTCAATACTGTTAACGTTTTTCACATAAGAAGGGACGACTAAACCAAGCCCAGTACCTTCATACCATTTTGATTTTAAGACGAAGTCATCTTTGTAACGGGCATTTAATGGTTTATCCGTAACAGGAAGCCATACTTCTAGATTCGCATCAACATCACCACGTGCGACGCCAGTCCATATCGCAGCTTTTTCTAAATACATGAGTTCAACTTTATAGCCTTTTTCTTCTAATAAAACTTTCCACATATTTGCGGTTGCGATATTTTCTTTCCAACTTGTTACACCAAGTTTAATTTTTCCTTTCGAATTTGCATTTGTTGCATTACAAGAAGTGAAAATCATACTAATAAATAGTAACAGACTTATAATCCATATTTTTTTTCGCATTCAAAACCTCCTGTGAAGCTTTTGCTTTTTATAAATTAATCTATAAGTGAACCTTCTTATTATGAACGGAAACAAGAATTTTTAAAGAAATCTTATATATGTCATTTTTATGTAATATTTCTCTGTAAAATCGCAACACTATGTAAATAGATGGGTAGAAAAGGAGTAGTGACATGGATAATACAAAGGTACGTGTTGAAAATGTAACAAAAGTCTTTGGGAAACATCCGCAACGGGCGCTTACCTTATTAAAAGAAGGAAAAAGCAAATCGGAAATTTTAAAGGAGACAGGAATGAACGTTGGTGTGAAAAAGGCAACGTTTGAAGTATACACTGGAGAAATTTTCGTTATTATGGGTTTGTCTGGTAGTGGGAAATCTACATTGGTTCGAATGCTAAATCAATTAATTAAACCGACAGCGGGGCATATATACATAGATGGTGAAGACATCGCAACGATGGGAAAAGAAGAATTGCGAAGAGTAAGAAGGACGAAAATGAGTATGGTTTTTCAGAAGTTTGCTTTATTTCCACATCGTACGGTAATACAAAACGTTGCGTACGGGTTAGAAATTCAAGGAGTTCCAGTAGAGGAACGAGAAAATAAGGCGTTAGAATCGCTACAGTTAGTAGGACTCGATCATCATAAAGATAATTACCCTAGTCAACTTAGTGGTGGTATGCAGCAGCGTGTTGGAATTGCAAGGGCACTAACGAATAATCCAGATGTATTACTAATGGACGAGTCATTTAGTGCATTAGATCCACTAATTCGAAAAGAAATGCAAGATGAATTGTTAGAGTTACAAGATAAAATGGAAAAAACAATTATTTTTATTACACATGATTTAGATGAAGCTCTTCGAATTGGTGATCGTATCGCATTAATGAAAGATGGAGAAATTGTCCAAATTGGAACACCGGAAGAAATTATGATGAGCCCTGCAAATGAATTTGTAGAGAAATTCGTTGCGGATGTGAATTTAGGAAAAGTAATTACGGCAGAATCTATTTTAAAAAGACCAGAAACGTTATTAATCGATCGTGGGCCGCGTGTAGCTTTGCAAATTATGAGAAATGCAGGTGTTTCTACGGTATATGTTGTGAACAAAAAGTATGAGTTTTTAGGTATTTTAACAGCGGATGATGCAAGTAAAGCAATGAAAAAACAATGGCCAATTGCTGATTTATTACTTAACGATATTCCACACGTTTATCTAGATACATTACTGGAAGAAACGTATGCAAAAATGGCGGAGATGAAATATCCATTACCCGTAATTGATGAAAAGAAAAGGTTGAGAGGAATTATTAAACGTGAAAGTGTCATTCAAGCTCTTGCAGGTAACATTGAGGAAGAGGTGAAAGACGATGAATAATATTCCGCGCATTCCATTAGGCGAATGGGTCGATTCATTTGTTGCAAGTTTATATGAGCACTTTGAAGGCTTGTTCCGAGGATTCTCCTATATTATCGGTGGATTTGTTGATTTACTCACTAATTTTTTAACAATAATACCAGCCATAGTGATGATTATCATCTTATGTTTCCTCATTTGGTACACAACGAGGAAATTATCTTTAGTCATTTTTACGCTCATCGGATTATTATTTATTTTAAATATTAACTACTGGGCACAAACGATGCAAACATTAGCGCTCGTACTTACGTCAGTTATTATTTCAATTATTATCGGAATTCCCATTGGCATTTTAGCATCTCAAAATGAACGTTTCTCAAAATTTTTAAAGCCGACATTAGATTTTATGCAAACAATGCCGGCATTCGTCTATCTCATTCCCGCGATAACATTTTTTGGAGTAGGCGTCGTACCAGGCATTATTGCTTCCGTTATTTTTGCTATGCCACCGACAATCAGATTTACAGACTTAGGAATTAGACAAGTTCCAGAAGATTTAATTGAAGCTGCGAATGCATTTGGCTCTACCGCATCACAAAAATTATTTAAAGTACAATTACCGCTCGCAACCGGAACGATCATGGCTGGCGTGAATCAAAGTATTATGCTTTCGTTATCAATGGTTGTAACAGCTTCACTTGTAGGAGCGCCAGGACTTGGCGTCGATGTATATCGCTCTGTAACACAAGTAAATATCGGAATGGGATTTGAAGCTGGACTAGCTATCGTCGTGATTGCGATTATATTAGACCGAATTACGCAAGGGTTTTATACAAAAAGAAAATAATTCAAAAAACACACTTTATACTACAAAGTGTGTTTTTTGAATTCGAATTACATCCGAACAATAACAGAGCCTCCAGCTGGTGCACAAACTTGGTTTTGCTGTTGTTCCATTGATTTTATTAATTGATTATTTTCTTCGATTAATGAGATTAATTTAGCTAATTGGCTTTCAAGGCTTGCGATGCGCTGCATCATGTATTGCGAATCATAATGCAGTGTATTCCTTACTGGATGGGGGGAGTAAGCATATTGTTGATTTATATTTGGATTCCAATGAGGATACATTTGAATCGTTCCTCCTTCAATAAATTACTGATCTTTCTTATAGTAAATGCCTATGTATATGTAATGGTGACTTAAAAATTCTTTCAAACGAAGAGGATTATGTAGGGGGAATGGAAAAGTAATAAAGTACATTTTCTGGAAATTCCCAAGCGGAATAGCAAATATATTAGGAGACAGCAACGTTCATGTAAATGGATATTATATGGGGAGAAATTATGAGAGGAGATGCTATTTTGGCTAATAATAAAAAAAGAAATGATGCTATGACAATTGGTGTCGCTATAGGTGTTGTAATCGGTGTAATTCCTGGTGTATTTACTGATAATATAGCAATCGGAATAGCGATTGGGATTGCAGTTGGAATGGGGATTACGCTTTTGAAGAAATAATGAGTTGTAAATTATTTTAATGTGAAAATTCTTGTTTTAAGAGATTGAATTTTCGGAATATAAAACCTGTTTTCCCTTTTTTTATGATATTATATATGCAAAGGATGGTGATGGATATGCCAATAAACAATCAAGCAGAACAAAACTGCTTCATTTGTGAAAAACATAAAGGGAACATTACAGTTTCAGGTGGAGCTATTTACGAAGATGAACTCATTTACGTTGGACATGTCCATTGGGATGCAGAAGAAACATATCTTGGTTATGTAATGATTGATATAAAGAGACATGTACCTGGTCTCGCTGAATTAACTGAAGATGAGGCAAAGGCATTCGGACTGATAACAAGTAGAGTAAGTAAAGCGCTTAAAGAAAGCAAAGGTGCAGAACATATTTACAGTTTCGTTTCAGGTAATGGTGTACCACATTTGCATATGCACATTATTCCACGTTATCCAAATACACCAAAAGAGTTTTGGTCACCGACTGAAGTAGCAAATTGGACTGGTGCACCACATGGAGATTCAGAGAAAATTAAAAAACTATGCGAAAGAATACGAAAGTATATGGTAAATGAGTATGCATACAACAAATAATACACAATATTCATGGGTTGGAAGTAGGGAAATGTGTTTAGACGAAGTTTCAGTAAAGCAATATGGTGATATCGTACTTGGTAGATACGGCGGGAATATAAGTGCCGGAGCAAAAAAGAATGAAGACGGTGCATTAGTTTTGTCGAATGGTGATTGGGAATTCGCCGTTATATTAGACGGGCATAATAGTGCAGAAAGTGTTGAATTAGTAGTAAATACAATCCAAAAAGAATATGAAAATATAGAAGTGATTATGAAAGAATCAATTGAAACCGTATTTCGATCTGTTGAAAATTATATACTTACGATATTTCAATCCCGCTCATTTAAAAGAAAAGTGCGAAAGGGTAAAAGGTGAAACTGCTTGCTTAATATGCGTAAGAAAAGAAAATTACATATGGTGGCTTTCCATAGGTGATTGCTTAGTTTATGTATTTCATGATGAATTACATAAATTAGGACAATATACATTGAATCAACGCCACTTTTACGAATGGATTGGAAATGTAAACACATTTGATTTACCCGTTCCTTGCTATTCATCAGGAATTCGTGAATTACGTACTGGAAAGAATCGAATTGTAATGGTGACAGATGGGGGTATTAGAATGCGGGGAACGCCGTTATGAAACTCCATTAAATCTTTATAATGATATGAATGGAAATAATGTAGAGCTTAAAGAACATGTTCACAATGTTTTAGAACACGTTCATCATCAATTAGGACGAGATAGTGCGACCATTATTAGTTGGGACCTAGAAAACAAAACAAATGCTACGTATCCGAGTGATCAGCCGGAGAAAATTAAAGTAAAAAAATAAAAAGGAGAGGGTTTTCTGTCCGTTACAAAAATATCCTTATTAATTTTATGGGTGCTATCTTTATTGGTTTTTGAAAGAATAGCGAGAAGACAGTTAAATATACCGAAACAAAAAGGATGGAATAACCAATATGTGAATGATACACATAAGTGGGGAAATAGAATTATCATTTCCTCT
The DNA here is from genome assembly GCF_025809295.1 of Bacillus sp. 41-22. NCBI lineage: Bacteria > Bacillati > Bacillota > Bacilli > Caryophanales > Bacillaceae > Bacillus > Bacillus sp. 41-22. The sequence goes on along the minus strand of NZ_CP084035.1, from coordinate 2,674,661 downwards.
TATATAGTTGTTATTGCTATAAGCACTTTTCTTCCAAATCGTATATATATGGGCTATGTACCTCTTTTATTTTTTATTACGTTATATGGATTTCAATCATATATGGAGTGGAAATATGATAAGGAATCGCGGGAGTTTTTGATTTCATTATTAGGAGTTGTAGCATTAATAATAACAGGGTTCATACTAAAATGATTATTGATGGTACAAATAATGAGATAACACATAATAAGAAACCATTCATCTATACATGAATGGTTTCTTATTATGTGTACGAAGTTCGGTCTTCGCAATTTAATCATTTATTTTAGCCAATATGGATTTAATGAAATTTGTTTTATCCTCTGCATATTTATGCTTATCATTAGGGTTAGCTGTTGAAAGTTGAATCTTTAACTGTTCATACTGCATACGAGAAGTTTTATTGTCTATTAAGTAATCTCTGAATTTTAATTGTTCTATTAAATATGGATTCCCTTGTTCATACATATGAATTTGATGAGTTCTTGGCTCACCTTTATTGAAATAATACCTTTCGGGTAATACATCTTTTCTATATTTATAATTTAATTGTTCTAGGTTCGTAATACATTTTAGACCACTTTTGGAATCTCTTAATTCCATCGTAATATCAATAATAGGTTTTGCGCTTAAATGCGGGATGGAAGTACTTCCAATATGGTGTATCGCTAAAATATATTTTCCAATGTGTTCCTCAATTAATTGTTTTTCTTTTGAAAACTCAAATTCCCACTCTTCGGACCACGGAACTAAAAACACTTTACCATAGGGTAAACCTAGCATTTAATTAGCACCTCCTTACATATTTTTTCAATAAAGTTACTTACATCTTCTTAAAACTCCTCAATACAAGAAACTCCCACAATCTCCAAGGAAGAACCTTCTTCGCAAAGATCATAAATTTTACACCTTTCCCAATTGGGTATCGTAATGTAGTACGCCTTGCTTCAGCAATTTCTACGATTTTATTTGCAACATCCATCGGATTACCAAGTGTATCGTTGCCATTGTTTATGTGCTTTTGTATTTTATCCATATATTCTTTGTAAGGAGAGGTTGTATCAGATTGGTTTTCAGCTAATTGTTTACCAACTTCCCATATGTTCGTGTTATAAGAACCAGGTTCAAGTAAGGCAACGTCTATTCCGAAAGGCTTTACTTCTAAGCGAAGGGATTCACTCCAGCCTTCTAATGCATATTTTGAAGAAACGTAAGGAGATAGACCAGGGAATCCTACTTTCCCGCTAATACTGCTTATATTAATGATTTTTCCGCTTTTCTGCTTTCTCATATATGGTAAGACAAGTTGCGTGATGGATATAGCTCCAAAAAGATTTGTTTCAAATTGTTTACGGTAGTCCTCCACTGGGATTTCTTCGATAAAGCCCCCATTTGCATATCCTGCATTATTTATGAGAATGTCTATTCTGTTTATTTCGTTTAAAAATAATTGGAAGTTATGTATAGAACCTTGATCTGTTACATCTAATTGTTGAACTTTTATATTTTGTTGTAAGTCGAGTTTAGTAGCTTGAGATATTAAGTCTATTTGTTTCTCAAGATTGCGCATTGTAGCAATGACAAAATAGTCTTTTTTTGCAAGTTCAAGTGTCGTTAAAAGTCCGAATCCACTTGATGCTCCTGTAATAATCGCGATTTTTTTATTCATTGTTCGCTCGCTTTCTTTTTCTTTTATCATAACGAGTTATAAAGAGAAAATCTATTTATTGTATAAAGATATTTGATATAATTGAAAATAATTATCAATTAAATTTTGGTTTTTACATAAAAGGAGTGTGGGTTTCATGGAGACTAACGGTTTTCATGATATTTTTCATAAATATTTTTATGGTTTACAAGTTGTAGAGGAAAGACATATGAATGTTCCAAAAACAATAGGTATGGGTGAAATACGAAGATGGACTTCATTTTCAGGTATGGAAATTGTGTTATCAAATTATCAATTTCATAATAACCATCGCATCCAGTTTGCATCTGATGCAGCAATGGTGGAGCTTAATTTTTGTTTACAAGGGTTCGGAGGAGTGCAAGTTGGTCATTCTTCGTATGAATTAATGACTGGAAATAGCTATTTATATTTTATGAATGATTTTGATGTAGTATTTGAATATGAAAAAGAAACGCCTCTATATTCATTAGCGATTGGGATTCCTGTACAATTGTTTAATCATTTCATGATGAATAATGCTATTGAAAAAAGTCTTGATTTTCATTCTATATTAGGAAATCAATCTTTTAAAAAGTTTCAAAATCCAATTGATTCTATAACATCTAATCTTATTAAGAGAATGATAGAGCATCCCCAAAAGGATCGTATTAGTCAACTAGAATTAGAAAGTAAAGCGCTCGAATTGCTTTCTATACATTTGGGGAGAGTGTTGCTTAATGATTGTGACGCAAATAAAAGGAGTCAATTATCAAAACAGGATTTGAATAAAATAAAACAGGCTGAAGAAATTTTACTTCAACGAATGGAATCACCCCCATCATTATTAGAATTAGCTAAAATAGTAGAGTTAAATGATTATAAATTAAAAATTGGGTTTAAAGAATTATTTGGGATGTCCACATTTGCATATTTACGAGAAAAGCGTATGGAGCATGCGATAGATTTACTGCGTTCGGGAAATAGTAATGTGACCGAAACGGCATTTGCAGTTGGATACAATAATGTCAGTCATTTTTCAGAGTTATTTCGTAAAAAGTATGGAATGAATCCATCAGAATTTTTACGTATTTATTAACGTAAAACAGGAATAATCCGCTATACCGTAAATTCCTCCGTCATTTGGTAGTTGCTTTTTGTAATGGTCATTATAATTACAAACAACATCCAATTGGAAATAACTTTTTATGGAGGAATTTAAATGAAAGAACGGAATGAAAGTCATTTTTGGATATTTGTATTAACAGGAATGTTTCTTATTATAACAACGACGGGTTTTGCACGTATGGCATATGGAATTATATTGCCGTTTATGCAAGAAGGACTCCATTTATCTACAGCTCAAGCAGGTATGTTAGGAACCATACTCTTTTTAGGGTATTTATTAACAGTCGGAACATCTGGAATACTTACTATCCGTTTTGGAGCAAAATCAGTTTTATTAATAGGGAGTTGGCTCGTCGTTATAAGTTTAATAGGATTAGCATTTGTCTCCTCATTTTGGATAGCCTCTATTTGTATGTTATGTGCTGGAGCTGGTAGTGCCCTTGTATATACACCACTCATGTCAATAACAGTAGGATGGTTTCCAGAAAAAAGAGGAACTGCAATGGGGCTATTATTAAGCGGTGCTGGCATAGGCATGCTATTTAGTGGAATAATTGTTCCTTATATAGTACGTGCATTTCCAGAGTATAGTTGGCGTGGTTCATGGCTTTTGTTTGGAGTTATTACATGTATTGTTGTATTCGTTGCCTCAATTGTTTTGAAAAATCCAGAAGTTACTGAAGATGAGGGGGAAAGGAATAATAAGTCGTTTTTATGGAAAACGAAAGAGCTATACATCATTGCATGGATGTATTTTATTGTGGGCGTTGTTTATTTAATTCCAAATTTATATCAAACTAGTTTTATGATTAATAATGGTATTGCGGCATCAATTTCGGGAACTGTTTATGCGATTGCAGGAATGTTTTCAATCGTAGGAGCTCCTGTCTGGGGATTGATTTCGGATCGGGTTGGTATAAAGAAGACGTTATGTATTGCACTTTTATTAGCTGTAATAGGTGATATGATTCCAATTATATTTGGACATACCATTGGCTTTATCATGTCGGCAATTATTTGGGGTTCCAGCCTCGGAGGTATCCTTTTATTAATTCAAGTTGCTGCTTCAAAGCAAGTATCTCCGAAATATGTCTCAATGGCAATTAGTTTTATATCCGTTTTCTATGCAGTTGGTCAAATGATTGGACCAGGACTTGCAGGATGGATTATCGGGGAAAGTGGATATACAACAGCTTATGGATTAGGTGCTTTTGGTTTCTTTATGTGCATATGTTTGGGATTAAGGCTAAAAAGAGGGGATCTGGCAAACTCAGCGTATATAGAGAAGTGAGTATTGTCTTGAAATGAATCTTTTTAATGGGGGGAAGCAAAGTGTTCCATGTTAAAGACGTATTAGCAGATCAGTTATTAGCAAATGCGAATGATCCCAGTTGGTATATTCCATTTTCAGATGCAGTTAAGGATTTATCTGAGAGAGAAGCTTTCTGGAAACCGAATGAAGAGTGTAATAGTATAGCTGAAATTGTACAACATTTACTGTATTGGAATACGACGTGGCAAACTAGGTACAAAGAATCAAATGTTAATGCTGTGCCCGCTATTGGTGATAATAACAAAAGTTTTATGCTATCAGATAATCAAACATTTGAAGAGTTAAGAGAAAAACTATTAGAGAAACTGTTACAATGGCAAAGTCTCATAAATGAAGACAAGGTTGAAAGTGATGTAATTGGATTTCCTGTATCTGCGAAGTGGTGGGAAGTATTAGCTAATGTAACGACTCATAACGCGTATCACATTGGTCAAATTATTTACATTCGGAAATTACAGAAGAGTTTTGATAATGAATAAGATAATAATTCTCAAATTAGGTGAACAAAAGTGGACAAAACGAGACAGATGTCTCATTTTGTCCACTTTTTTATTATGAAAGAAAAGAGAAAACCTATTAAATCAGGGATTAGAATTTGGCACAGTACTTGCAATATAAAAGATGAACAAGAAAATAGGAGGGCTGGACATGTTAAAAACAACTGAAAGTAAAGGGAATGAAATTACGAAAGAACAAGCTCGTTGGATGTATGAAAAAATGTTAGAGATTCGTAAGTTTGAAGACAAGGTGCATGAATTATTCGCGCAAGGCGTTCTGCCAGGTTTCGTTCATTTATACGCTGGTGAAGAAGCAGTAGCAGTTGGTGTATGTGCCCACTTAACAGATAGTGACAGTATTACAAGTACGCATAGAGGTCACGGCCATTGTATCGCAAAAGGTTGTGATTTAAATGGCATGATGGCCGAACTTTTTGGGAAAGCGACAGGGTTATGTAAAGGTAAAGGTGGTTCAATGCATATTGCCGATTTAGATAAAGGAATGCTTGGTGCAAATGGGATTGTAGGCGGAGGTTTTCCACTTGCTTGCGGTTCAGCATTAACAGCTAAATATAAAGGAACGAAAGATGTAAGTGTTTGCTTCTTCGGTGACGGAGCAAATAATGAAGGAACATTCCATGAAGGGGTTAATTTAGCAGCGATTTGGAAGTTACCAGTTATTTTTATCGCAGAAAATAACGGTTACGGTGAAGCAACAACATTTGAATATGCTTCTAGTTGTAACTCTATTGCTGATCGTGCAAAAGCATATAACATTCCGGGTGTTCAAGTAGATGGAAAAGATCTATTAGCAGTATATAAAGCGGCGGAAGAGGCTGTTGAGCGTGCACGTAATGGCGGTGGCCCAACTTTAATTGAATGCATGACATATCGTAATTACGGTCATTTTGAAGGAGAAGCACAAACGTATAAAACAGCGGAAGAAAAAGAAGAACATTTAAATGAAAAAGATGCGATTGTGCATTTCCGCAAGCATTTAATTCATGAAGCTTTATTAACGGAATCCGAACTTGTGGATATGGAAAAAGCAGTAGATGAAGCAGTACAAAAATCAATTGAATTTAGTGAAAACAGTCCATATCCAGAGGATGAAGAATTATTAAAAGATGTATACGTTTCTTACAAATAAGAGGAGGGTGAAAAATAATGACTAGAACAGTAAGTATGTCAACTGCAATTAATGAAGCGATGAAAATATCAATGCGTCGTGATGAAAACGTAATTTTAATCGGAGAAGATGTTGCAGGCGGTGCACAAGTGGATCACTTGCAAGATGATGAAGCATGGGGCGGTGTACTCGGTGTTACGAAAGGACTTGTACAAGAATTTGGTCGAAATCGTATTTTAGATACTCCAATTTCAGAAGCGGGTTATATGGGAGCGGCGATGGCAGCTGCTGCAACAGGTTTACGTCCGATAGCTGAATTAATGTTTAATGATTTTATCGGTAGTTGTCTTGATCAAGTATTAAACCAAGGTGCAAAGTTCCGCTATATGTTCGGTGGAAAAGCGAAAGTGCCAGTTACAGTACGTACGATGCACGGTGCTGGATTTAGCGCAGCGGCACAGCATTCACAAAGTTTATATGCGTTATTTACGAGCATTCCAGGTATAAAAGTTGTCGTTCCTTCCACTCCTTATGACGCAAAAGGCTTATTATTAGCGGCAATTGAAGATGACGATCCAGTAATCTTCTTTGAAGATAAAACACTTTACAATATGAAAGGCGAAGTACCAGAAGGGCACTATACAATTCCTTTAGGAAAAGCAGATATTAAACGTGAAGGTTCTGATGTAACAATCGTTGCAATTGGAAAACAAGTTCATACAGCACTTGCAGCTGCAAAGCAATTATCGGAAAAAGGACTCGAAGTAGAAGTAATCGATCCACGTTCTTTATCACCGCTGGATGAAGATACGATTTTAGCATCTGTTGAAAAAACGAATCGCCTGATTGTTATTGACGAAGCAAATCCAAGATGTAGTATCGCAACAGATATTGCGGCAATTGTAGCGGATAAAGGATTCGATTTGTTAGATGCACCTATTAAACGAATTACAGCACCACATACACCAGTTCCGTTTTCGCCACCACTTGAAAAGTTATATTTACCAACGCCGGAGAAAGTAATTGAAACTGTATCAGAAATGATCGGAGACCAATCTTTATTACATGTGTAATGAAACGATGAGAAGGGAGAGAGAAACATGGCTGTAGAAGTTGTAATGCCGAAGTTAGGTATGGCGATGAAAGAAGGTATTATTACGAGCTGGAATATTAAAGCAGGTGATAATGTAGAAAAAGGTGAACTAATTGCTAGTATTAACTCGGAAAAAATCGAAACTGAAATAGAAGCACCAGCTGATGGAACTGTTCTTGATATAGCTGTAAGTGAAGATGAGGGAGTGCCGCCGGGTACTGTAATTTGCTACATCGGTAAACCGGACGAAAAAGTAGAAGTTCATGAAAACATACATGTTGTAGAAGAAAAAGCATCTAATCCAGAACCTAAAAAGGTACAACATCCAGAACCATATGCGATAGATGTGACGAAGCAAAGAGTTAAAATATCTCCAGTAGCAAAGAAAATTGCAAAAACTGAAAATCTCGATATTAGATCATTAATTGGTACAGGACCTGGCGGAAGAATTACAAAGGTAGATGTATTAAAGGCGCTTGAAGAAAGAGTAGCAATTCCAGAAGTACTTGAACAAGAAGAAAGTAAAGTCATTCCTATTACTGGTATGCGAAAAGCAATTGCGAACCGTATGCATGCAAGCTTACAAAATAGTGCGCAATTAACATTAACGATGAAAGTAGATGTTACAGATTTAGTTGCTTTACATAAAGAAATAGCGGAAGTTGTACAAAAACGATACGATAACAAACTAACTATTACTGATTTCGTTTCTCGTGCTGTTGTATTAGCGCTAAGAGAGCATAAAGAAATGAACAGCGCGTATATAAATGATGTCATTCATCAATTTGAACATGTTCATTTAGGTATGGCGGTCGCGTTAGAAAAAGGATTAGTCGTTCCAGCTATTCGCTTTGCTAATAATCTATCTTTAGTAGAGTTATCTAAAGAGATTAAAAATGTGGCACAAAAGGCACGAGCAGGCAGTTTAAGTAGTGATGATATGCAAGGGACAACATTTACAATTAGTAATTTAGGTAGCTTCGGTATTGAATATTTTACGCCAGTATTAAATACACCTGAAACTGGTATTTTAGGTGTAGGTGCAATTGAACATGTTCCTGTATATAAAGGGAAAAAATTAAGAAAAGGAAGTATGTTACCTTTAAGTTTAACATTCGATCATCGTGTACTAGACGGTGCACCAGCAGCTGCATTTTTACGCACAATTAAACGTTATTTAGAAGAACCTGTAACAATTCTTTTATAAAGAGAAGGTGAGAAAATGAGTAATTTAGTTGTTATTGGGGGCGGACCTGCTGGTTATGTAGCGGCAATTACCGCGGCTCAAAATGGAAAAGATGTCACTCTTATTGATGAAGCTGATCTTGGCGGGACTTGTTTAAATGTCGGTTGTATGCCTACGAAATCATTGTTAGAAAGTGCGGAAGTATACGATATTGTTAATCATGCGAATCGTTTTGGAGTATTAGTAGATAAGCAGAATATATCAATTGATTGGAAACAAATACAGACGAGAAAATCACAAATTGTTACGCAACTCGTACAAGGTATACAATATTTAATGAAGAAAAATAAAATAAAAGTTATACAAGGTAAAGCGAAATTTGAAACGGATCACCGTGTGCGAGTTACACATGGTGATAAAGAAGATGTAGTAGTTGGAGACCAGTTTATTATAGCGGCAGGATCAGAACCAACTGAATTACCTTTTGCTCCATTTGATGGGAAGTGGATTTTAAATAGTAGTCATGCAATGTCCCTAGAAAATATACCAAAATCATTATTAATCGTTGGTGGTGGTGTAATAGGTTGCGAGTTTGCAAGCATTTATAGTCGTCTTGGAACAAAAGTTACGATTGTTGAAATGGCATCGCAATTATTACCTGGTGAAGATGAAGATATCGCACAAATTTTAAGGGAGAAACTAGAAAATGATGGCGTAAAAATATTTACAGGAGCGGCTTTAAAAGGATTAAATAATTATAAGAAGCAGGCTTCATTTGAATATGAAGGAAGTATCCAAGAAGCCAACCCGGAATCCATTCTCGTTTCTGTAGGTCGAAAACCACGTGTACAAGAATTAGCTTTAGAAAAAGCAGGCATTCAATTTTCAAATAAAGGAATTTCTGTGAATGAACATATGCAAACAAATAGATCACATATTTACGCAGCGGGTGATGTGATTGGTGGAATACAGCTTGCTCACGTTGCCTTCCATGAAGGAACGACAGCGGCATTACACGCGAGCGGAGAAGATGTGAAAGTAAACTATCATGCTGTACCTCGCTGTATTTATACAGCTCCAGAAATTGCTAGTGTCGGTTTAACAGAAAAAGGAGCAAGAGAGCAATACGGTGACATCCTCATCGGAGAATTCGCATTTACAGCGAACGGAAAAGCGCTTATTATTGGAGAACAAACGGGGAAAGTAAAAGTTATTGTGGAACCTAAATATCAAGAAATTGTAGGGATTTCTATTATCGGTCCTCGTGCAACCGAACTAATCGGACAAGGAACGGTGATGATTCATACAGAAGTAACCGCTGATATAATGAGAGATTATATTGCAGCACATCCAACTTTATCTGAAGCGATTCATGAGGCATTATTGCAGGCAGTAGGACATGCTGTACATGCTTGAAGGTAAAAAGACCAGTCTAATAGGACTGGTCTTTTTAGTAAATAATATTTAAGTAGCAATATGTATAAAAAGATACTAGAAAAATCACTATACTCTCATGTTTTTTTAATCGATGAGAGTATAGTGATTTTGAAACTTCTTCACTTATTTAATTGAAATGCGCTGTTACTATTTGATTTCAATTGCTGAAGTTATGTCGTTCCAATCCGCTGCTAAATTAGCAGTTTGACCATACCAATCAGAGTGTCTAAAGGAGACACCTTTTCCATATCCTTGAGTTGAAGAATGTTCCCATAGCGTTGTTGAATAACTTGCAGAAGGTGAAGCTGTACTTACAGAAGAAATTCTGTCGTTCCAGCTAGAAGGTAGGTTTTTAAAGCCACTGCTCCAATAAATATACTGTCCACCTTTATTTTGATGCTCATAAAAATCGGTACTACCAGCACCACTACCTAAAGGGTTAATTTGATTTTTAAGTACCTTTTTATCCTTTTCAATAAAAGCATTCAATGTTTCTCTGCTAGTAAAGCCATAAGCTAACCAATCTCCATTTTCATTTTGCTTAGGTAGTACCATAGTAATTTGGATGTCTTTTTTTGATTGATCGCTTAATTTTGTAAATGAATTAACATTCTTTTCATCAACTTTTAAATAGTCAAATGATTTAATTGTATTATCTTTTTCTGCAGCACTTACTACTCCTAATCCTCCAGTTAATGCAAAACCTGCTACTAATGTCCCTGCTACTAATTTCTTCAACATATAACCATCCCTTTTTGTTTAGATTTTTGTACAGGTAAAACTTGTACATGTAAAATGTATTCCAATTTCGCATTTTTGTAAATATTCTGAAGTTTTAGAAAAAATAGGCGGAATATTTACAGTTTTGCATTTATTCTTTAGAAAAAATAGCTATTGGAATGATATAATAAATAGATATATTGCTTTTGTTGGATGTTAAAATGTTTTAGGAGAGATATCATTGAAATATTTTACAAGAGATTGGTATAAAGAAATGCAACTTTCAGGATTTGTACATTTCATAGAATCAATAGAAAAATGTAAAGAAATAGATCCCGATTATTTACAAAGTTTGAAAGATGAAGTAGAAGAAAGGAAAGAAGATTTATTAAATTATCTTCCTGAAACGCTACATTCATACTTTTATAACAACACTATTGATTCAGAATATCCCCCTAATGAATTAAAGAAACTTTTGTTAGAGTGGACAGCAGATTATGAAAAAAAGAATGACACAATTAGATCAATCATACTTAGAATATTTTAATTCCATTAAGAAAAAACTTCCGTCAAACGTTGTTCAATTACATGAATTCTCACTGCATGATAGTGTGATTAAAGTAGTAAAGTGTAAGTCAGAATATACTTTGTCTATCGTATTAGATTGCACTGGTACTTTTAGGGATTTCAATAAACTTCAAGTTTCTTTTACAGGAGTGACCAAATGTTCTATACCTGAAAATTTTGAAGGTGCTTGGTGGCTATACCATGAAATAGAGCTTACTGAAGACGGTTTCGAACTGGGTGTTTTATTTGACTGTCCATTTAGAGAAGTGACGATTTGTGCAACGAATTTATTACTTGAAAAGAAATAATATCATGCCTTTAAATTACAAATGTTTGACATGATGAAAAAATGAAGATATTGTAGATACATGAAGTCTGCAATAGGAGCCGTATTATGAAATATTCTAAAGCTACAAATTACGCTCTTCACACAATGCTTTTTCTGGCAGAGGCTACGCCAAATAAGTTAGTTAGTGTTCATCAGTTAGCGGAAATGCAGAAAGTTTCACCAACATACTTGTCTAAAATACTAACTAAATTGACGAAGGAAGGCATGATTCATTCATCATCAGGACCTAAAGGTGGTTATTCACTTAGCAGTAATTGGGAAGATATCTCTTTTTTAGATATTATACATGCTATTGAAGGAAAAACATCATTGTTTGAATGCTGTTTACATCAGGAACCTGGATGTTTAATTAATGAAGTAATGCTTGCGGCAGAGGAAAAAATGGAAGAAGAGTTACGAAATCAAAAAATCGTAGATCTTGCGAAAAAAATAAATGTGGATTTTTAATCCGCTTTTATTTTTAAATTAATTAAGGATAAAAAGACTCTTTAATATCTATAATTATAGTTAAATGAGTTAAGCTTATTCATGGAGGATGTTTATTTATGAAATGTATTGACTGTGCAGTAATAGGTGCAGGTCCAGCAGGGCTTAATGCAGGTTTAGTTTTAGGGAGAGCTCGTAAACAAATAGCGTTATTTGATAATAAAACGAATAGGAATCGTGTAACGCAAAAGTCTCATGGATTTATTACACGTGACGGGATTAAACCAGAAGAGTTTAAGGAATTAGGGTTAAATGATTTGAAGAAGTATCCATCGATTCATTATTATGAAAAAACAGTTTTAACGATAACGAAGCAATCGACTGGTTTATTTGAGATTATGACATTAGATCATAAAAAATATTTGGCGGAAAGAGTTTTATTAGCAACAGGTATACAGGAAGAATTTCCATCCATCCCTAAAGTACGGGAATTCTATGGAAAAAGTTTATTTAGTTGTCCGTATTGTGATGGATGGGAATTAAAAGACCAACCTCTTATTATTATTTCTGAAAACGAAGATTATACGTTGCATATGACAAAATTAGTTTATAACTGGTCTACGGATTTAGTAATCGCAACAAATGGTAATGAGTTAAGTAAGCATTTCATGGATGAACTGTGTAATAAAAATATAAGAGTTATTACAGAGCCTATTCGTTCACTACAAGGTGATGAGGGTTATTTAAAGCGAGTAGAGTTTCATTCAGGTTTGCACATTGAAAGAGCCGGTGGATTTATAGTACCTACTTTTTTTAGGCCAAATCAATTTTTAGAACAACTTGGTTGTGAACTGCAAAGTAATGAAACTTTTGTAATAGATGATTTTGGTCGTACTTCAGAAAAAAATATTTACGTAGCAGGAGAAACAACGACTCAAGGTCCATCGTCGTTAATTATTGCTGCATCACAGGGAAATAAAGCGGCGATTGCTATTAATAGTGATATTACAGATGAGCGGTTCTAACTAGCATTTAGAAGGAGGAGAAGAAGATGAATAACATGTGGGATGATCGATTTAAATCGGATGAATATTATTATGGGGAAGAACCTAATACGTTTATTCAAGAACAAGCATTTCGTTTAGCAAATTATAATAAAGTAATAGCTTTCGCAGAGGGAGAAGGTAGAAATGCTGTTTTTCTAGCAAGAAAAGGCCACGAAGTGACTGCTATTGACTACTCTGAGAGTGGATTAGAAAAAACAAAAAAGTTAGCCGAGAAGTATGACGTAAACGTGCATACAAAAAAGGTAGATTTATTAACTGATAGTTTGCCAGATAATGAATTCGATGCGGCAATTATGGTATTTGGACATTTTCATGCTGACAATCAAAAAATGGTATTGAATAAAATGATTTATACGATTAGGCCTGGTGGATTAATAATGTTTGAAGTTTATTCGAAAAAACAATTAAATTATGGTACTGGTGGGCCAAAAGATATTGATATGCTGTATGATCCAATTGATATTCTTACTTGGTGTGAAGGGCATGAGGTTATTCATTTCTTTAATGGAGAACAAGAGCGAATTGAAGGGAAAGGACATACTGGCTTAGCTCATGTTATTCAAGTTGTTATTAGAAAATCAATATAAATGTTATTGGAAGTTGAATACTTGAATGTAAAAAGACCAGTCATTTAAGACTGGTCTTTTTATTTAGATACTAGATTATCAAGCTTCCAATATGTATTTGTTAATGGAGCAACTTTACTATCAATATACAAATACATGTTATTTAAGTCTTTAGGAGAAGTTTTCATTTCAAATACAACGTCAGTAGTTAAAGAGAATTCGTGTGGAACATTTTTATAGTGCTCGTCACCTATCGGATGAGCTTCACCTTCATATTTCTGACCAGTTTTTTCATCTTGTATGAAATATTTTATTTCCGAAAGATCAATAGTTTGTCCATCGTCTCGAACATTATTAATCATAACACGAGTTGTTAGGCGCCACTCTTTGTCTATTTTTTCAAATTTTGCATTTTCAACTGTTGCTCTATAGTATTCATTTTTAACAATTTCCCCATAATGCATTGCGTTTTTTTCAAAAGTGCTTTTTTCTTTTTTGGGTGTAGAATTACCGTTACATCCTGCCATGATTCCTGTAAATATTAATGCTGTACAAGTTACTTTAATTATAGATTTCATAGTAATCCCTTTCTGTATTAAAAAGTAAAACATAGGAATAATTTTACATCAATAGGAAGGTAAATGGAAGTATGTTTGTGGAATATGCAAATATACATTTATTTCGTTTTCAAGTTAATGGGATAGAAATAGGGAGAAAAACTGTATAAAGCTGAATAAATAAGAATTGAAAATATTGTAATACAGAAAAAGCATGCATATAATTAAAATAAAGATTAAATTTCTGAATCTTCAATAATGGTGGTGATAACATGTTCACTGAAGAGCGTAGAGAGAAAATTTTAGAGTTACTTAAGAGAGATGGAAGAGTAATCGCAAAGGATCTTGCGGAAAGTTTTGATATGTCTATTGATTCTATAAGAAGAGATTTGTCTATTATGGAGAAGGATGGTTTATTAAAAAGAACGCACGGAGGTGCAGTTGAACTTACGCGAGTGAGAAACTTAGCTGCCGAACCATCGAAACGTTATCGTGATAGTTCAATAGATGAAGATGCGATTGCGAAAGTTGCTGTATCCTACATACAAGAAGGAGGTTCCGTTTTTATTGGAGGGGCTTCCATTCATTATGCCATGTTAAAGTATTTACCTGAAACATCATTTACAGTTATTACGAATGCTTTAGAAATTGCTAGTAAGTTACGGGAATATAAGAACATTGATACGTACTTAATTGGTGGAAAAGTGAAACCATCAGGAAATATGACAGATACACTTGCCTCTGAATTGATAAGTAGATTCTCTATTGATCTTTATTTCTCTACAGGTGGCGGTATTTCATTGAATGGTATAAGTACTGCGACACCGGAAGTTGCTTATTTTGGAAAAACAGTAAGTAAAATTGCTAGAAGAAATATTTGTTTAGCTCCTCATACTAAACTTGGAATAGACTGCTTTATAAAAGGAGAGTCACTAATAGAAATTGACCTTATAATAACAGATGAAGGGGCTAGTAAAGAAACGATTCAACAATTTGAGAAACAAGGTAAAGAAATTGTAATAGCGTCAATAGACCTCATTTAAAAGGAGTTTGAAATGATTATAAAAGGACAAGAGTTTCATACGAATGGATTAACTTATACAGTTCGTTCTGCAGTTCAAACGGATGCTGAGCAGTTATCGGAAATTAGAGTTCAGATCGATGGAGAAACTGAGAATATGGATAGAGAAGCTGGAGAGGGATTTATAGATAAGATAGGGTTTCAAAAAATAATAAAAACAGATAGTGAAGAGATGAAGAATCTCTTTTTAGTTGCAGAAGTGCACAATCAAATCGTTGGATTTTCAAGATGCGAAGGATCAAAGTTGAAGAGATTAGCCCATAAAGTAGAATTTGGTGTTTGTATTTTAAGAGAGTTTTGGGGATATGGAATGGGTAAGAGTCTATTGCAACAATCTATTCAGTGGGCTGATGAAAATGAAGTGAAAAAGATATCATTGCAAGTGTTAGAGAAAAATGAAAAAGCCATCCAACTTTATAAAAAATTAGGTTTGGAGGTAGAAGGTATTCTAAAAAATGATAAAAAACTGTCGGATGGTAAGTATTATAATACGGTAGTAATGGGAAGGTTTACTGATACTTTTCATAAAAGAGGTGAAGAAGTATGTTTTACAGAAGGAAATACTATGTAGTAAAAAATGAATTCATAGAAATATTTAATGATCATTTCAATGATACTAATTTACCTAATCAAATAAAATATGGTTCTCGTTTAATAGGACGCTGGATGAAAGATAATAATGATGGTACGACTGAAGTATTTGCAATATGGGAATATGATAGTTATGAACAGTATAAAGAAATTGAATCAAAAATTAGAAGCGACAAGATACATGTTAAAAGAATACATGATTGGTATGAAAAACATGGCGGGAAAGAATATGTTTTACAGGAGTACATATTAGAGTTAAAAAATGAAGAGTTAGTATGTACTGTAAAGTGATAGAGAGGTGAGGAATAATGGGAATTAAAACAAAATTATATTTTAGTTTAGCATCCACCATTTTATTTGCAATAGCGGTGATAGTTTTCTTTATAAACGGCAATCCACAAAAGTGGTTTTGGTTAAGTATTTTCTTTGCGTCCATTATACAAAATATAGTTCTACTAAAAAAGAATAAAGAAGGTCATTAAGATATTCAAATTATTAACATATTTGTGTCATCTTTCTAGTTGTATTGAAAACGCTTTTATTCAGTTTTATAATAAAAGTATGTTTTATAAATCTCCAAAACAATTAATAGGGGAGATGATACAATGTTAGCTTCACCGTTTTACTTACATACATGGAAAAAGTTTGTTGATGAAGGAGTCCTTGATTCGAACCGTATAAACGAAAGAATTTCAGAGTCATGGCATCGATGTAAACAAGCAAATGTGAATCCTCATATGAATAAAGGTCAGAAAATTTTGTCTTCTGATATTTTTCAGGATCAAAAGAAAAAGAGTGAAATCTTCCTTGATATAGCAATACCTCAAATACAAAATATGAGAAAAACCATTGATGAACTGCAAATGATGGCATTATTAATTGATCCAGATGGTTATGTTCTATCATTAAGTGGAAATCAGCAAACGTTGAAACGAGCGAAACATATTAATTTTATTGAAGGTGTGAAATGGACGGAAGCAGCTGTTGGTACAAATGCGATAGGAACAGCGTTACAGATTGAAGAGGCTATTATGATAAGTGGTACAGAGCATTATTCTGTCGCATCTCATAGCTGGAGCTGTGCGGCCTCTCCGATTCATAATGATGATGGGAAATTAATTGGTGTTCTAGATTTCTCCTGTCCAATTGAGTTTTCACATCCATATATGCTCGGAATGGTAACTTCGATCGCGCATGCGATTGAACGTGAATGTAGTATTCGAGTACATCAAAATGAACTGCATTTAATCCATCGTTTTTTAGATGTAATTGACAGTGATGAACAAGTTGTTATTTGTAACCATCGTGATGTTATCGTTTCTGCGAGCAAGAGGGTTCGTGAACGAGTATGTAATTGGTCACGAATGAAACTTGAAGATTTAATGCACAATGGATTGAAACCTAAATTAGAGGTACCGGTATATAGTAATGATAGAATGATTGGGAAATGTATTTACTTAAAGGAAAATAAACAAGAAAATTTATTTTCTACTTACCCGTTTATAAACGGAATTACTTTCCCTGGAGTTATTGGGACAAGCAGCGTATTTCAACATACTTTAGAAGAAATTAAGCTTGTTTCACCAACTGACGCTAGTGTATATGTTTGTGGAGAAACAGGTGTAGGGAAAGAATATGTAGCGAGAGCGATTCATGAAAATAGTCCAAGAAAAAATGGTCCTTTTATAGCTGTTAACTGCGGTTCATTACCGAAAGAATTAATGGAAAGTGAATTATTCGGTTATGCTGAAGGTGCGTTTACAGGTGCGCGACGCCAAGGATATAAAGGGAAATTCGGACAAGCAGATGGAGGAACAATATTTTTAGATGAAATTGGTGAAGTACCGCCAGAGATGCAAGTGGCATTATTGCGTGTTTTGCAAGAACGAACAGTAACCCCAATTGGTAGTTCAAAAGAGGTACCAGTAAATATTCGTATTATTACTGCGACACATAAAGATTTACTACGATTAGTAGAAGAAGGGAAATTCCGTCAAGATTTATATTATCGTTTACATGTTTATCCGCTATATGTTCCGTCCTTAATAGAAAGAAAAGAGGATATTCCGTACTTCATACAACATTTTTGTGAACGAAAGGATTGGAATGTTGTATTTCCAAAGAGTATTTGTAATCAATTTCCACAGCATACATGGCCCGGAAATATTCGAGAATTATTAAATGTATTAGAACGCATATACATTTTGTCGCAAGGACGGGAAATATGCGAAAAACAAATCTCTTTTTTATTACAAACAATGATTGGAAATCAACATCAACTTGAAATGCAAGCAGAAAATAAAACGGAGCATACATTAAATTTCCGTGAAAAAATACAGCGTGATAGCATGATTGAAGCGCTAGAAAAGACGAACGGAAATGTTTCATTAGCTGCAAAACTATTAGATGTGCCACGCAGTACATTTTATAAACGTATGCAAAAATTTAGGCTATAAAAGTAGATTTTTGTAATCTACTTTTTCTTTATGGGCTCACGTTCTGTCGGAATGTGCGCTTGCCAGGGAAATAATAGAATAATTAGAAAGAAGATTTCCTGAAGGGGGTTAGCATGTGAAGTATATTGAAATTGGAATCGGGAATAGGTGGTTCATTCGAACGGAAACCGAAAATAAAGATGGAACTGAATTCGAGGAACGAGGAATTATTAAACCAATTTATTTTGAGTCTTTATATGTACGGATTTGGTTTCGGAAAACGTGTTTTATTTTTGATACGAAAGAGGGCTTTAAGAAAGTAAGAAAAAGTAGAGCTGAGTATAAGTTTATTGTTGGAATGGTGAGTAGGTTAAAACAATAGAATCAAATAGGGGGTGTTTTTATGATTAGAATTATCACATTCATACTCGCTTTTATTATAATGGGCTATTCTATTTACAGTTGGAATGATGATTCGAAGCAAAGTATGCTCATTTTACAATTACTTTTAGGTTTTATGCTTGCCGGTATGGGGATACACAACGTTAAGAAGGATGAAAAAGAGAATAAGAATATGGGGCTTTTGCTATTACTTACATCACTTTTTTGTATTATTGTATCGTTAATAAAATATTTTAAATAAACCGTTACTAAGCATATTGAGTAACGGTTTTTTGAGGTTATAATGTGCTATTTATATAACCCCGTCGTATACATTACCGTTAAAGTATGTACAATTTCTTCTAATTCTAGTTCTTTATCATTTTGCACGATTGTCCAAAGAAACGTTTCATTCATAGAGAACCAGCCGCATGCGACAATCTCTTTATTTAACTCAGTTCGTACTAATTCATTTTCCTGGGAATGGGTGATGTCTTGTATAATCCGTGTTACAAAGCGTTCGCGAATCTCATCCCATTTTTGACGTATTTCTTTTGAGGTTCTTATTGCTTCTTCAACAACTTGTAATATAGCTCTTTCTTCTTGTGCTAACTGTAAAAAAGCGCGCACTTGATTCTGAATCATATCTAGTGCTTCGGCCTTTGTTTGAGGGGAAAAAGAGCGATCAGCAATATCATAAAAGCGATTCATAACATCTTCCATCAAAACGACGAGGAGAGCATCTTTGTTTTTAAAATATACATATGCTGTTCCATAACCAGTTTCTGCATGTTTAATAATTTGCGTGATTGTAGTTTTTTGAAATCCGTTTTTTATAAACATAGTATAACCGGAATGTAATAGTTTCTTTTTTGTTTCTAAGGAGCGGTGTTTTCTTGTTGAAAGAGTAGAATTTTTCAAGGAATCACCTCTTTATACTGAAATATCTGAAAATATAATTGTATTGTAAAAGAAGTTCGTATATAAAGTCAACTGACATAATATCATTGACGTTATATCAATTTAAGTGATATATTTCAATTAGTTAGAATAAAAAGAAAATTAAAAGAAGGTGACACCATGTATAAAGAACCATTTCAACCAACTTATGAGTATGCGCTTGAATGTGATAAACATGATGAACTGAAAGATTTTCAATCTGAATTTTATAAAAAAGAAGGAACAATATATTTAGATGGTAACTCTTTAGGGTTGCTTTCAAAAAGAGCAGAGAAATCGTTACTTACCTTGCTAGATTCATGGAAAGAGTTTGGGATTGATGGATGGACTGAAGGTGAGCATCCATGGTTTTTCCTTTCGGAGAAATTGGGTGAATTGACAGCACCTCTTATTGGATCTTTACCGGAAGAAACGATTGTAACCGGTTCCACGACTGCGAATATACATCAAGTTATTGCGACGTTTTATGAGCCGAAAGGAATACGAACAAAAATTCTTGCGGATGAATTAACTTTTCCGTCAGATATTTATGCACTTCAGAGTCAAATTCGTTTAAAAGGCTTAGATCCAGATGAACATTTAGTACGAGTGAAAAGCCGAGATGGAAGAACACTTTCTGAAGATGATATTATTCATGCGATGACCGATGATATCGCTTTAATATTATTGCCTTCTGTACTATATAGAAGTGGACAAATTCTTGATATGAAGCGATTAACAGCTGAAGCTCATAAACGTGGTATTCATATCGGTTTTGATTTATGTCATTCAATCGGCTCCATTCCGCATCATTTTAAAGAGTGGGATGTAGATTTCGCTGTATGGTGTAATTATAAATATTTAAATGCAGGTCCTGGTGGTGTTGCAGGCCTTTATGTAAATAATAAACACTTTAATAGACTCCCAGGATTATCTGGTTGGTTTAGTTCTAGAAAAGATAAGCAATTTGATATGGAGCATTCATTAACTGCGGCTGACCATGCTGGAGCTTATCAAATAGGGACACCTCACGTATTAAGTACTGCACCATTAATCGGTTCTCTTGAAATTTTTAAAGAAGCTGGTATTGAAAAGTTACGTGAAAAATCATTACATATTACGGGATATATGCTTGATTTAATTGAACATGAATTAAAAGGCTTTGAATTTACAATTGGAAATCCATTAGAGGATGAAAAACGAGGCGGGCATATTTATTTAGAACATGCTGAGGCGGCGCGTATTTGTAAAGCGTTAAAAGCAAATGGGGTTATTCCAGACTTTAGAGCTCCAAATGGAGTTAGACTTGCGCCTGTTGCTTTATACAATACGTATAAGGAAGTATGGAACTCTGTACAAATTTTAAAGAAAATTATGAAAAATGAAGAATATAAAAACTTTGAAAATAAGCGAGAGGTTGTGGCGTAAGCATGAAAACATCGCAGTGGATTGATATTTCACAACCGCTAAATAATGATATCGCGACATGGCCAGGGGATACACCGTTCTCGTATGAAGTTTCATGGTCAAAAGAAAACAGTGGTTCAGTAAATGTCGGAAAGTTAACGATGAGTATCCATACAGGTACTCATATTGATGCACCTTTTCATTTTGATAATGACGGTAAGAAGGTGTTGGATTTAGATATTCAAGTTTATGTTGGCCCAGCGCGAATCATTGACGTTTCTAATCTTGAAAGCATCGGGAAAAAGGAATTAGAAAACTTTCATTTAGAAGGTGTAGAACGATTGTTATTACGTACATCTTCACATGGTAAAGCAAATGAATTCCCAGATGTAATCCCGCATTTACGCGCAGATATTGCAGCCTTTCTTTCTGAAAAGGGAATTCGTTTAATCGGAGTGGACGTACCATCTGTTGATCCTTTAGATGATAAAGAACTAGCAGCACATCATCAATTATTTAAACATGGAATTCACATTTTAGAAAATGTCGTACTCGATCACGTAGTAGACGGCGATTACGAACTTATTGCATTACCACTTGCATTAACAGATGCGGATGGGAGTCCAGTTCGAGCTGTTATTAGACCAATATAAGTAGAAATGAACACAAAGGGGCGTTTGGCTAATATGAAAGAAAATGAAAAGGTAATTATGGAAAAAGGGATTCATACGGACTTTAAGGAGAATATGACGTATGGAGAGTATTTACAGCTAGATAGCTTATTATCTAGTCAACAAAGATTATCAGATCATCATGATGAAATGTTATTTATCGTTATCCACCAAGCGAGTGAGCTTTGGATGAAACTAATTTTACATGAATTGAATGCTGCAATTGAATCTATTAAACAAGATAAATTACCACCAGCTTTTAAAATGTTAGCACGTGTATCAAAAATTCAGTCGCAAATTATTCAATCTTGGGATATTCTTGCGACATTAACACCATCAGAATATATTGAGTTTCGTGATTCACTTGGTCAGGCTTCAGGTTTTCAATCGTATCAATATCGAATGATTGAATATGCACTTGGTTATAAAACACCACATGCATTAAAGATTTATGAAAAGGACCCAGAATTACATGCTCGTCTTCATAAAGCACTTCATACACCAAGTTTGTATGATGTGGCGATACAAGCGCTTGTTA
Source organism: Bacillus sp. 41-22 (assembly GCF_025809295.1). Classification (NCBI taxonomy): domain Bacteria; kingdom Bacillati; phylum Bacillota; class Bacilli; order Caryophanales; family Bacillaceae; genus Bacillus; species Bacillus sp. 41-22. The sequence goes on along the minus strand of NZ_CP084035.1, from coordinate 2,652,876 downwards.
AAGAAGGATTCCCAATTCATAAAGATGTGTTAAATCGTGATATTACGCAGCCTTACGAAGAGGATGCAACTGTAGAAGCGGCTTGGATAGAAGTATATGCGGACGTGCAGAAATATTGGGATTTATATCAGCTTGCAGAGAAATTAATCGATATTGAAGACTGGCTACAACAATGGCGTTTCCGTCATATGAAAACGGTAGAACGAATTATTGGTCATAAAATGGGAACAGGTGGCTCTTCTGGCGTATCTTATTTAAAGCGAGTGCTTGATCAATGCTTCTTCCCAGAGCTTTGGAACGTTCGAACGAAATTATAAAAATAAACTTGTCAGCTATTAAATGCTGGCAAGTTTATTTTTTGTTTTAATAACAAATATGATTTAATAGAGAGAACGAAATGAATAACAAATATTACATAACCATTTAGATGGAGGAAGATTTCTTGAATTTCGAGCAATTACAAAATAAATTTGAAAAGAAAAAGGTTAATACATTTCTTGTTTATCAAAAGGGGGAATTAACGACTGAGTACTATAAAACGATAGACTGTGCAAATGACTTATTTAAAATTAATTCGATTACAAAAAGTATCGTATCTATATTAATTGGTATCGCAATTGATAAAGGATTTATAAATAATATACATATACCAATCACAACATGGATTCCCAATGTGCCGGAGGAAAAGAGGGAATTAACGCTGTATCATTTATTAACGATGACAACAGGAGAAAATTGGAAAGAGTTCGGAAATGGGGTTGTTTTCCCGAATGATTTTGTGGAATCAGACAATTGGGTGCAATACATTTTAGAAAAACCGTTCATTGAAGAAATAGGTACGAAAATGAATTATAATTCAGGTTCTTCTCATTTACTTAGTTACATCATTCAAGAAGCAACTGGAATGTCGACGGAGCAGTTCGCGAAAAAGTATTTATTTGAGCCGTTAAACATTACGGAGTATGAGTGGCAACAAGACCCGCAAGGTATATATGTTGGCGGATTCGGTATGAAAATGAAATCTATAGATTTATTAAAGTTAGGAAAAGTATGTTTGAACAATGGATATTGGAAGGGAAATGATATTGTATCATCGAAATGGTTAGAAGAATCAGGTGAGGCTCTATTTGAAACGTATGAACATGTCGGAGCATATGGATATCACTGGTGGGTATTAAATAATGAAAGATTTCACATACCGTATTGTATGTATTTTGCTATGGGATACGGAGGGCAATACATTATTATCATTCCGCAGTTAGAGCTCGTAGCTGTAATTAGTAGCCACATGCCAAAACGTGGCCTCGTACCATTAAAGTTATTTATAGAGCATATAAAAGAGAATTCCAATCATAAATAAGTAGAGAAATGAGGTGTTTTATGAGAAGTGCAAAAATGATAGCGATTTATAGACTGTTATTAAGTCTTCTAGCGTTTAGTGCACTTATTACTCAATTTGTTACAAGGGCACAAGTGAAACCGTTCAATCCAGTTAACTTTTTTAGTTTCTTCACAATTGAAAGTAATATTTTAGTTGCGGTAATTCTACTATTTAGTAGTTTGGGGACAGCCCTATTTGGACGTTCCGAGCAATTTGGAGTTCTTCGCGGTGCAGCTACAGTATACATACTGACAACAGGACTTATTTATTTTTTGTTATTAAGGGGATTAGAAGAGTCACTTCAAACAGCGATACCATGGGTAAATACTGTACTTCATTACATCATGCCATTAGCGATGATTTTAGATTGGGTTATAAATCCACCTACGAAGACCATTACATGGAAACAGGCTGCGAGTTGGCTTGTTTTCCCGCTTTTATATGTTGTCTATAGCTTAATACGCGGGCCATTCGTGAATTGGTACCCATATCCGTTTTTAGATCCGAGAATAGGTGGATATGGGAGAGTATTTTTATATAGTATAGGGATATCTGTTGTTATTGGAGCTATTTGCGGATTAGTAAAAATGTTAGGTAATCGATCTTTGCATATAAAAAATAATCCTCCTTATTAAGGAAGAAGTACATAAAGAAACCTCTGTCTGTATGTAAAGACGGAGGTTTTTTTGTTTTACCGACTTGTCTTCTGAAAGGACATCTTTAAAAATTCCTCTGTTTTCGTATCAAACTCTACATCCACAAAAACACCATACTCTTTTCCACCCTCACGTAGCCATAATTTAAACTTTTCAACTGTTATTTGAACAGTTTTTGGTTGTCTACCTATATGAAGGTAATCGATAATCTCAGCTTTCGGATATTGTTCTTTCGTTTTTTCAACGGCTAGTTTACCCCATTTTGCATATGGCGGCTGTGCGTGAACAATAGATGGGTCGGTATATATATTTGAACATGTTGTTATTAAAAAAAATATAAATGCTGTACGTACGAAGAATCGCTTCATAATAAGCTCCTTTTATTCTTTTTGTATATTGTTTACATATTTCTTCAAGCATATAAGTTTGGATTTTTTTGTCTTCTTTACATAAAAGCGAGGGTTTTACAAAACATAACCATGAAATCATTTCCGTAATTAAGGAGGGAAATACATGCGTCAAAAAGCTGTTTTTAAAATAGCGATTTTGCTTGTCTTTATCGGGCTATCTTTAATGGTAAGTAGTATACAGACCAAAAATGTGGAAGCCTTCTCTAATCAAGTGATTCAAAGAGGGGCATCTGGAGAAGATGTCATTGAACTGCAAACTCGTTTGAAATATAACGGATTTTATACGGGGAAAGTTGATGGTGTTTTCGGATGGGGTACATATTGGGCACTTCGAAACTTTCAGCAAAAATTCGGATTGCCAGTTGATGGTTTAGCGGGTGCTAAAACGAAGCAAATGCTTGTAAAGGCAACGAAGTATGATAAGTCGACCGCTAATAAAGATACTACAACTAATAAAGGGAACAGTGGTGGAGGTAAACAGGAAAATAAGCCGCCAAAAAGTACAGGGACAAATGTTCCAAACGGTTATTCTCAAAATGACATTCAGTTAATGGCAAACGCTGTATACGGAGAATCCCGTGGTGAGCCGTATTTAGGACAAGTTGCAGTAGCTGCGGTTATTTTAAACCGTGTCACAAGTGCATCATTTCCAAATACTGTTTCAGGAGTAATCTTTGAGCCGAGAGCATTTACAGCAGTAGCAGATGGACAAATATATTTAACGCCAAATGAAAATGCGAAAAAAGCCGTATTAGATGCGATCAACGGATGGGACCCAACTGGGAATGCATTATATTATTTCAACCCAGATACTGCGACAAGTAAATGGATTTGGACTCGTCCACAAATTAAAAAAATTGGTAAGCATATTTTCTGTAAATAGAGCGGAGGTGGAAACATGTTACGAGGTATTATCATCGTATTGTTAACAGTAGGTGTAGTCGGAACAGGGTATTGGGGCTATAAAGAGCATCAAGAGAAAAATGCAGTATTAATTCGAGCGGAAAATAGTTATCAGCGTGCGTTTCATGATTTAGCATATGAAGTTGATTTATTACACGATAAAATTGGAACAACACTGGCGATGAATTCACGTTCCTCATTATCGCCAGCTTTAGTAGATGTATGGCGTTTAACGTCAGAGGCTCGTTCTGATGTAGGACAATTACCTTTAACATTAATGCCATTTAATAAAACGGAAGAGTTCCTTGCGAATATCGGTGATTTTAGTTATCGTGCAGCGGTTCGTGATTTAGAAAAAGAACCGTTAAATGATCAAGAATATAAAACGTTACAAGGTTTATATTCAAATGCAGCAAATATACAAGATGAACTGAGAAAAGTGCAGCATCTTGTATTGAAAAATAATCTTCGCTGGATGGATGTAGAAATGGCTCTTGCGTCAAACCAAGATCCAGCAGATAACACAATTATCGATGGATTAAAGACGGTAGAAAAGAATGTAACATCATACTCGTCCACAAACTTTGGACCGACTTTTACAAGTGCACAAAAGAATAAAAAAGGCGGATTTGAAGCAAAAGGAAAGGCGATTTCGAAAGCGGAAGCGGAAAAAATCGCGAAATCATTTTTAAATTTAAAAGGGAATGAAAAAGTAGAAGTTGAGAAAAGTGGAAAAGGTGCAAAAGAATCATTCTACAGTGTGAAAATTCAAGATCCAGCAACGAACAATGAGTATTATATGGATATTACCGGAAAAGGTGGATATCCAATTTGGGTAATGAACAACCGAGAAATTAAAGAGCAAAAAATCAGTTTAAATGATGCAGGAAGTAAAGGATTAACATTTTTAAAGGATCACAAGTTTACAAATATGGAGCTGTTTGATAGTTCTCAATATGATAATATCGGTGTGTTTACGTACGTTGTAAATGAAAATGGAGTGCGTATTTATCCAGAAGCAATCCAAATGAAAATTGCCTTAGATGATGGGTCGATTGTTGGTTTTTCCGCAAAGGAATATTTAGCATCACATCAAAAACGAACGATTCCGAGTGCGAAGCTAACCGCTGCTGAGGCGAGAAAGAAAATTAACCCCGATGTAAAAGTTATGGAAGAACGTAAAGCTGTAGTAGTAAATGACTTGCATAATGAAGTACTTTGTTATGAATATATTGGTACTTTAGGGAAAGATACGTACCAAATTTTCATTAACGCAAATAGCGGTGCAGAAGAAAAAGTGAAGAAGATGCAAGCTGTTGAGAAAATTTATGATTAAACATCAATGATAAAGTGGTGAAAATAATGAAAATCATTATATATATGTTAATGCTTTGTTTCGTTATTACTGGATGTAGCATTGGAAAAAAAGACAATCCTAATGAAAAGCCAGAACAAAAAAATGTCTCGATGAAAAATGTTACGTATACAAATAAATCAAATAAGCCAAATGAAAAAGCAGCTGATCATCTGGCATCTTTAGCTGCAAGTATACCTGGTGTAAACGATGCGACAGCAGTAGTAGTTGGGAAGTATGCTGTTGTAGGTATTGATGTGAAAGCAAAACTTGATCGAACTCGCGTTGAGTCAATTAAGTATTCTGTTGCAGAGAGTTTGAAGAATGACCCAAACGGTGCAAATGCAGTCGTTGTAGCAGATGTTGATACGTATGAAAGACTAAAACAAATAGGCAAGCAAATTAAAAAAGGTAAAACTGGTGAAGGCATACTTGATGAATTAGCAGCAATTGTTGGCCGAGTAATGCCGCAAGTTCCAAATGATATGATTGAAAATAGAGAAACGAATCCGATTAAAGATAATGATAAACAATTACCAAAAGATGAAGAACAAGAACTACGAAAAGAACAAGAAGATCAGTCAAATAACCATTTGAAAAAATAGTGAAAATCCCGTACTAAATTGTACGGGGTTTTTCTTCAAGATTAAATATTCAGTTTATTTTTAAGGGAATATATGGTTTAATAATGAGGGGAGGGACAGCCGTTATGATGAAAAAAAGCGCACTCATATTAGGTAGTTTATGCATAGGTTTTAGTATGACAGCGTGTGACCAGAAGAAAGAAGTGAAGAAGAAAACAGCTATGTCTTCTACTATAACGGAAAATAAAAAGCAAGAGACCATTAATATAAATCATTTCTCAAATATTAATGAAGGAATGACTTATTTAGAAGTGAAAGATTTAATCGGTTTTGAAGGGGATTTACTCATAGAAGAAGGGGAAGAACATTCTACACGAATTAAGCAAATTTTTGCTTGGAAAGGAAACGATCCAAAATCATTTGCTAAAATAACATTTTTGGATGGAAAAGTGCATTCTAAAACACAGCAAGGTTTAAGTTAATAACTTGAAGGAATGGGAGAGTTAAGCATGAACATACATACAGGAGAAATACAATTAGTGCCGTATAAGGAGCAATATAAAGAGATAATACAATCATTTACTTTACCAAGTGAACAAGTTCAATTTACGGCGAATCCAGGTGAATTACTGGAGAAAGCGAAAAATGATCGAACGAAAAATGTAGTTGTTATTTTAGACTATAACGGAGTACCTGTCGGTGTATTTATATTACAAACAGGTGATAGGGTACAGGAGTTTACAGAAAATAAGGATGCCATACTTTTAACTTCTTTTTCCATTAATCACAATAAACAAAATAAGGGATATGCTAAAAAATCATTGGCGTTATTACAAGACTTTGTAAAATATTATTATCCAGTAAAAAATGAAGTGATTCTTGCTGTAAATGAAAAAAACATTCCGGCACAAAAGTTATATGAGAAAGTTGGATTTCAAGATAAAGGGTTTAGAAGAATGGGACCAATTGGACAACAATTCATATTACATTTACCTATAACGAGATAATGAGATAACAAAGCTTACTCTTGAAAAAAATCATGTAGTAAGTTTTTTAATTTGAGATATTTTCCGTACATGATATGTTAGATGTATTAAAGTAAGTATTCGAGAAGCATGAAGGTGCAAAACAATTCGATTGTTAAGCATTTAAATACGTGAGGGGTAATCATATGACAATTTATATTGCACTACTACGGGGAATTAATGTAGGTGGACATAAGGTAATCAAAATGGTAGATTTGAAAATAATGTTTGAATCCATAGGGTTAAAAAGAGTGAAAACATATATTCAAAGTGGAAATGTAGTGTTTGAGTCAGAAGAAGAGATAAGTTTTTTAAAGGAACGAATTGAATGTGAAATTACGAACGTTTTTGATTTCAATGTTCCAGTTATGTTACGAGCAAATGATGAATTTATTAATATTATTAAAAAGTGTCCTTACGAGACCCATTCGTTATTAGAAGGAGAAAGTGTACATGTGGCCTTTTTAGCTAATCCACTTTCTGAAGAAGACAGTAAGCGGTTACTTATGTACAAAAGTGACATAGAAGATTGCCATATCGAAGGAAGAGTAGTGTATTTATTTTTCAAAAAAAGCATTCGTAATTCTAAACTAATGAACCAGTTTCAAAAATTACATACGCCAGCTACAGTAAGGAACTGGCGGACTGTGAATAAGCTGAAAGCAATAGCAGAAGGTATTTAAACATAAAAAAGTGGTTTTCTGCATTTAGAAAACCACTTTTTTTATTTATATTGTTTGGCGACAATGAGTTCAACAATAGGGAAAATAAGAAAGGAAGAACAGAGTGCAATAAAGAGTGGAAGGTTTTTTACACCATCCAAATTGGAACCCATAGAAAATCCTTCCGAGCAGAGTAATATAAGGAACATAACACCTACAAGCACAAAATACGCGATTTTAAAGCTTTTATATGTAATTTGTTGTCCCATCTCATCTTGACTTTCTTTCGATACTCCGTTTGGATCTCCCCATGTAATATGATTAATTAAATTACTAAGTATTAAAGAAGCAGCGAAAATAGTCCCACCCAAAATTGAACCTTCAGTTATGTATTTGTATGTGCCATGTACAAGTATAGCGATTAAAGATAAAGTTATGATTACAAAAATAATTTTTTTAGTATTCAATATATAATTGCACCTCCACTTTTGTAAAAAACTCTTTACATCCATAGTATAAAATTGGAAAAGTTTTATGTCAAACATTTTTTACATATGAAGTGAATGTTTATGATATTTTGTTTAAAGGATGAAGAAAAAATTACATTACATTTGAATGTAAAAGAATGGGCTCGCATATATTTGGAAGGGATGTCAGATTAATTTAGGGGGTAGTTATGTCTATTCTTTTAAAAGCTGGTGCAGATGCAGGAAATAATGGTTTGAAGTTAATGGTGAAAGGGCAGGAACCTATTTTTATTCCGAGTATTTATTCCTTATATATAGGTGAGTCTACGGGGTTGTTAGATGAGGGTGAAGTTTCATCGTCAGAATTAGAGAATCACATTGATGTGACCATTAGTTCTCCATCGCTAATGTTAAATAATGTACGATACATCGTTGGAGAAAAAGTGATTCAAGATCAATTAAAAGGTACTGAAGTGGAGAAAAAATCAAATAAATCTACTGATGAGTTAATGGTCATTACAATCCTTTCAGGTTTAGCGATAAGTGCTATGCGTCAAAGCCCTACTTCAAGTCATATTAATATTCGTTATGATTTATCTGTTGCTCTTCCAATGCAACTTATTACACAGGAAATTGCTGCTGAAAATGCGAAACGGTATATGGGTAATCACAAGGTCATATTCCATTATCCAAATGGACGCGATGTTACGATTAATGTTTCTATTGAGTTTTGTAAATGTCTACCTGAAGGCGCTTCTGGGACGTGGGGGATTGTATATGATGAGGAAGGAAATGTTGTGAAACATAAAATAGAATGTGAACAAAATCAAGTTTCAGAAATTGATTTTGTAGATAAAACTTTATTGTCTTTTGATATTGGCGCGGGGACAACGGAAGAAGTTGTTTCATTAGGGGTAAATTTCCGTCCGCAATTAAGTAAAGGATTATCGTACGGTGTAAAAGAAACGTTACTACAAATTATTACGAGATGGAATCGGAAATATCCTACGAAAACAATTGATAGCATTACAGAATTTAACCAAATTTATTTAAATGAAAAGCACCCAAGAAATGCATTGTTAGTTGAGGAATCGCAGCCAGCATTTTTAGGTTTAGCAGCACGTGTCGCAACGGATATTATTAACAAAATTGATGATATGAAAGACGATCCATATGTATTTATTTATGGTGGGGGCGCAGTTATTATTAAAAATAGCTTAAAAATGATTTTGAAACAAAAAGGACGCTTGAAAAATGTGATCTTTGTAGATAACCCGTTATTCACCAATGCTCGTGGGTTATTAGTATATACATGCTCGCCAAAATATAGAGAGCATAAGCAAAAAGAGTTAGGGTTTACAAACTTAACGATAAGTTAGTTGGTGGAAGTATGCGATCTAGGCGATATAAACGTGGTGATCGAGTGAAAATTAACATTAATAAATCAGTATCGCCTGAAATGATTGCTTGGCTTAATAAACAATCTAATCCAACTAATTTCTTTTTCTTTGCGGCCCAGCAATTATTTAAACAAGTAGGAGATATTGATGTATCAAAAACCTTGCCAAGTAGCCATGTTTTTTCTTTATATATAGAACCATCATCTCTATTAAAAGTTGAAATGAATCCATTTAAACACGTACCACTAGAAAATAGTAAATCCACCGAAAATGTAAAAAAAAAATCGTGGGAATCTGTTGACCAGTTAGATTGTCCATTTTTTTAAGCATAGAAAAATATAGGTAGAGCCCATCACTATACATACGAATGCAGTGATGGGTTTTTGATATTGTATCGTAATCTTTATAAAGTGAAACTATAATCAGTGGGGGTTTTGTTCATCCCCCACTGATTATTAGTTGAACCAATCGGGCGTTTACTGCCCACAAATAGCGGGATAAATAGAAGGGGCAAAACAATTTGTGCCCCTTCTAATAGTTGTTCTTATCTTATACAGGATATATGTTCTGAAACTGCTTTAATAATTTTATCCCAGTCATCGGGATGAATCTCGTGCCCTGTACCTTCAAGGGATAATAGCTTTGAGTTCGGAATTTCATCAATAAGTGCGAGTCCATGTTCAAGTGGAAGAGCTGTATCGTCCGTACCATGAATTACTAAAGTAGGTACTAGTAACGACTTTAGTATACCTTCATAAGAATCATCACCTGTAAGGAGGGCGTGATTAAACATACTTAATAGATTGTTAGCACGTTCTATTTCTTGCTTTACTTGTTTTAAAGTTCTTGCTTCATCAAATATACGCTTTGATCCACAGAGTAGACGTGATCCTGTAATTAAATATTTCGCTATAACATCTTTATTTGTCCAATCTAAATTTGCACCATTAGCATGATGTGTCAAAATTCTTTCATCCATTGGAGGCAAATCACGAGTATTGTTATCAGATCCAATAACGCTTGTTGCTAGTAATGTTAAGGTCAAAATTCTTTCTGGGTGTTTTACTGCAGCAATTTGAGCAATCATACCTCCTAATGACATGCCAAAAAGGTGTGCCTTGTCAATATGATACGCATCGAGTACTCCGATTGCATCTTCAGCCATATCTGCTACAGTGTAATTGGAAGTCCCAGGCTCATATGTAACAGAACGCCCAACATCACGGTTATCATAGCGAATGACAAACCTTCCTGTGCTAGCCAACCTTTCACAAAATTCTTCATCCCAATAAACCATTGAACACGTAGCTCCCATAATTAATAATATTGCTGGGTTATTAGGATTTCCAAAGCTTTCTGTACATATATCAATACCGTTTACTTTGAAAACTTGTTCACTCATAGCACACTCTCCGTTTCATTTAAAGGTCATTAATAAATAAAGAGAAATATAACTTTGGGTGTTTCTTAGGCGTAAATTAGATTGTATTTAAGTGAAATAAATGTTTTTTGCACTCATGATGCTTAATTAGTAGAGTAGCATAAATATCACCTCCTAACATATTTATTGTCATCCAAGGCGGAAAATTTTGAAAAATAATTGTTTGTTATTACAATAAACAACAAGGAGGAGAGGAAATGAAAGCAATTGTTATTAATCAATATGGTAGTGTTGAAGCATTACAAGAAAGACAAGTTCCTAAACCAGTTGTTAAATGTAATGAAGTATTAATACGTATACACGCAACATCTGTCAATCCTGTTGATTGGAAAATAAGAAAGGGAGACTTACAAGAAAAGTTGCGATTTTCATTTCCAATTACATTAGGATTAGATGTTGCTGGAATAGTTGAAGAAGTTGGAGAAGATGTGAATCATTTTAAAATAGGAGATAAAGTGTTTACGAAACCTGAAAATACAGGGAAAGGTTCTTATTCTGAATACATTACAGTGAAATCAAATTTAGTAGCGCAAATGCCTAATAATCTTAATTTTGAAGAAGCAGCATCTATACCTCTTGCAGGACTAACAGCTTGGCAAAGTCTTGTTGATTACGCACAAATAAAAGAAAATGATCGAGTATTAATTCATGCTGGAGCGGGCGGAGTAGGGAGTTTTGCAATTCAAATCGCAAAATCATTTGGTGCCTTTGTCGCAACAACTGCAAGTAGTAAAAATGAAGAGTTTTTAAAGTCTTTAGGTGCTGACCTTGTTATTGATTATAAAAAAGATAAATTTGAAGAGCTACTATCAGATTATGACATTGTGTTAGATACAATCGGTGGAGAAGTACAAGAAAAAAGTTTTCAAATTATTAAATCTGGTGGTGTTCTAATTTCTATCGTTCATGAACCATTTCATGAAGTAAAGGGCATAAAATCAGGGTTCTTATGGTTAAAACCAAGTGGAAAGCAATTAGAAGAATTAACTAGTTTGATCCAAGATGGAAAGATAAAACCGATTATTAGTAAGGTTGTTCCGTTTAGTGAACAAGGAGTTAGAGAATCTCATATTTTGAGTGAAAGTCAGCATACTAGAGGGAAAATTGTAATTACGATGGAATGATGTTTACATAAATACACGAGTGGTGACTATAAAAAATAAAAATTGTCACCACTCATATAAACTATAATTTTTGCATGACAAAAGTAATTGCATTCGTATTTAATTGAATGTGTGTACCGTTTCGTACAATATCATACGCTAAATTTTTTATTTCAACTTTTACTTCTTGCCATTCGGTATAAACGCCTTTTAGTGTACGTATCATTTCTTCCGTAGAAAGGTTAATTTCAATTAAAGCATCTAATTCTTGATTCGTTTCCAAGTCAATTTCTTGAATGTTAGAGTTAACTATTAAACAATTGATACCATCACTCTTTGTCCCATTTTTCATAGTGTGAAGCACTTTTTTAAAATCGTCTATTGATCTAACATGTTCTAAACTTGATACTGCAACGATGTAGTCATAAGTATTAGGAGCAATATAGTAGTCTTCAATTGCTGATTGTTCCGTTTTTATGTATTCAAATACACCATATTCTTTGCTATAAACTTGTAACTTCATTAAAGCCGAATCAAGTAGATCAACACAAGTAACAGTGCCGCCACTATTCATGATTTTTTGTGCAATCGGAATACTGTTTCTACCGACACCAGAGCCAAGGTCAAGTATTTGTAGGTCTTTCTGTCCTTCAAAATAGTTCAGCATGCCCATAACTGTTTTAACAGGTTTATACAGCCAAGATCCTGCTTCGAATAATTTGTATTGTTCATAGCAAAGATCGTGATACTTTTTCTCTTCTTGTCTTATGTAATCGATTCTGTTCATAGTGTTTCAGCTCCAATAGTTTCATGGCGAAATGAATAGGTTGGACAACCTTTAACATTCATTTGAATTCGAAATATACCACCAGCATGTGGGTACTGTTTTAATTCCGCATCAGTCATTCTTGTTCTGGCTGTTGTGATATATAAATCGGTCAAATTAGGTCCTCCAAATGTACACGACGTTACATATAAAGCAGGAATCGGAATACTTAAAATCTGTTCTCCAGTCAAGGGATTCCATCTAGTAATCTTCGAGCCTCCCCAATGTGCAATCCATAAACAACCTTCTACATCAATTGTCATACCATCGGGTAGACCTTCATTTTCAGGGAAGATGATAACATCTGTTGGATTGCTAATTACACCAGTATGTATATCATAATGAAAACGGACTACTTTTTTTGTAGGTGTATCAATAAAATAAAGGTATGTATCGTCAGGAGACCATGCTATGCCGTTTGATGTATTTACATGTGATACCTTTTTCTCTACTTGGAGATTATTATTTAAAGAATACAAGGAACCGGCGCCACTTATACCATATAAGTCAGTAGTGCCTGCCCAAAAGCGGCCAGCCGGATCGCATTTCCCGTCATTAAAACGATTTTCTATTAAATGTGGTTCAGGATCATAAATATGTGTAAGCTCTTCTGTATTTAGATTAAAAGAATAAAACCCTTTTTCTAGAGCTAAAAGTACTAAATCATCTAGATATGGAACGACACAGCCGATTTGCTGATTGAGGGCAATCACTCGGTTTGAATTATTAGCGGGGGTATAAATGCATAGTTTTTTCTCCATAATATCAACCCAGTATAAAAGCTGCTTTTTTTCATTCCAACATGGTCCTTCAGCTAAACTTGCTTTAGCATCTAAAACTAATTCTATATTACTGAACAAGATGTTCACCTCGCTTTATAAGATATTTATATAATTCGATAAGAATAGAGGTAAACCTTTTGTGAGAGATTATTAAGATTTGCAATGTCGAAAACAGACCTTTTCAAGTTATTAAAAAAATGTATAAACACTGTGAGGAAAATGCATATGCTGTTTTATGAGATTGTTTGCTTTTCGTGTAAAAATATATTCCGAGTATACGAAGGAAGTGAAAAATATAAGCGATTTAAAGAGAAACCGAAAGGGACATATTGTTGTGATGAGTGTAGCCACAGAATTCAATTAGAAGCGATAAAATGTTTTTTTAGGTAGTTTTATATTTTTGTTCGGAAAAATTTTACAATATATACGTTATAAATTATCATATGTAAAAACTAATATTCAAAATGGCATTGAAGAGAAGAGTAGTTAAGAAAGAATACGTACAGAGAGCTCTGGTAGCTGAGAAAGAGCGGTATACATCTTAATGAAAAAAGACTTAGAGCTGCGCAAGGAACTAATTCATTTAGGGATGGTGCGACGGGTTCTCCCGTTATAGAGATAGGGTCTAAGCATGTTTTGCCGTACCTGAAGAGGTTAATATGGTGACGTATTAACAAACTGAGGTGGTACCGCGAAGCTAATAACTCTCGTCCTCAAGATGAATAATCTTGGGGGTGGGGGTTTTTTTGTTGTATAAAACTGAAAATGTGAAAACAAAAATACAATTGAGGTGAGTGGCATATGCATTGGGCGTATGAAGTAGCACATGAATTAATTAGAAAACATCCAAACAAAGAAACTTTTGTTTGTGCAGCTGGAATTAGTCCATCTGGTTCTGTTCATATTGGGAACTTCCGTGAAATAGTAACGACTTATTTCGTTGTAAGGGCTCTGCAAGATTTAGGGAAAAAGACTCGTTTTATCTTTTCATGGGATGATTATGACAGGCTTAGAAAAGTCCCTAAAAATATTGATCCTTCTTTTGCAAAATATATTGGTATGCCATACTGTAATATTCCAGATCCGTATGGGTGTCATAACTCGTACGCAGAGCATTTTGAAAAAGAGTTTGAGGAATCGCTTCAAGCATTTGGAATTGAAGTAGAATTTATTTATCAACATATTGAATATAGAAGCGGAAGGTATAACGAAAATATATTAGAGTCTTTGTATAAAAGAAAAGAAATATATGATATTTTAATGGGGTTTAAAACAGGAATACACAGAGAAGAAGATAGAGAAAACTTTTATCCCGTTACGTTATATTGTGAGAGCTGCGGGAAAGATACAACAACTATTACACAATTTAATGGAGTATTAAAAACAGTTCGGTATGACTGTGAATGTGGAAATCAAAATAAATTATCCGTATTAAATACAAGTCAAATGAAACTGAATTGGAAAATCGATTGGCCGATGAGATGGATGATAGAGGATGTTATTTTCGAACCGGGCGGAAGAGATCATTCATCGGAAACTGGTAGTTATAATGTATCAAAAGAAATTGCAAGGAAAATATTTAATTGTGAAGCCCCTCAATACGTTGCTTATGATTTCATTGGAATTAAAGGGCATCATGAAAAAATGTCCAGTTCTTCAGGGAATAGTATTACACCTAGCGACTTATTAAAAGTGTATGTACCAGAAGTAATTCTTTTTATGTTTGCAAAATATAAGCCTGATGCAGCTTTTCACATTGGGCTTGATGAAGATGTAATTCGCAATTATACAGAGTATGAGAGATTGAAGGATAGTTATGAAAATAAAACACTCAAAAATGAAGATTTATTTGATGCAATTAAACTTTCTAGACTAGATAGCCTATTTAAAGAATATCCAAAGTTTAATCAAGTAGCAGGAACTTTACCGTTATTAAATTTTGATTCATCTATTTTACAAGATATATTAGAGAAAATAGATAGGAGCTATGCATTACCTGAAATGATAGCGATAAGTAATCGTGCTGAGTATTGGATAAGAAACTTTCAATCTAAAAAATTAATTGCGGTAAATAAAGAGAAAAATACGGAGTTTTATAACACATTAGATGAACGGCAGAAAAAATGGCTAGTAGAAGTTTGTAAAATAATTCGTTCTAATAACGATCATTCTAAACTAATGGAGCAATTGTATACGATTTGTCATCATGAAAATAAAAAAATAATGAAAGAAAATCAAAAACAATTATTTACCATTTTATATAGGCTCATTATGAATCAATCAAGTGGTCCACGTATACCGTTATTAATACATGTGGTAGGCGCCAGAAAATTCGTCACATTATTAGATTTCTAAAATATAGTTAAAAGCAACGCAAGTACTCAATAGAATAAGTACTTGCGTTGCTTAATTTTTACTATCTTGAATACATTTTCGGACATTCATCACCACTAGGTTCATAAAAACAGTGACTTTTAAATTGCCCTGCAAACGGCTGATTATACCATTCGGGTGGACAAGCTCCAACTGGACGAAAATACCAAAGAGCCCATCGTGCTGGCCAGCGCCATTCACCTTGTAAAACTTTTCTTGCGATTTCTTTTTCTGATTCACGGGCACGTTGATAAAAGTAACCGTATTGAACTGCTTCGAATCCGCCAGGGCTTTGATATACTGCATCACGCACAGATCGAAGCTCTTTAAAATCTAAACAATCACAAAACACACGATTTACGACAACGCAGCCTACAAGTTGTTCACCTTGTCGTCCTTCGCCCTCAGCTTCAGCACGGATTAAACGTGCTAGTAAATCAACGTCACTTTCGTTGTATGGAATAAGGGGCATAGTGATACCACCTTTCTTTACCTGTTATAGTAAAGAGTGTATGTTTCAAAATGAGCTAAGTGCATTTTTCTTGAAAATAACTACTAATTTTAAAAAGGAGCTTATACAGATAAAAGCTAACTATTATATAGAAGATAAAAACGAAAAAGGAGAGGTACTATGCATCGTGTTCATAAAGAACATATCATTTACGCAATGTCACCAGAAAATAATCCATGTATTGAAGTAGAAATTGGGAGCCGTCTTGTATTTGAAACATATGATTGCTTTGAAAATCAAATTGATTCTGAAGATGTTGTGTTTCAAGAGTTAGATTGGAATCGAATTAATCCAGCGACTGGACCTGTATATATTAAAGGCGCAGAACCTGGCGATATCTTAGTCGTAATGATTGAAAAAATTAAAATTGCAGGGCAAGGCGTTTTAACGACAGGTGCGAACCTTGGTGTAATGGGTGATAAGTTAAATGAGAATATAGTAAAAATTGTCCCAATACATAATGGACATGTTTCATTTTCAAAAGAACTGCAAATTCCGATTAATCCAATGATTGGTGTGATTGGTACTGCACCGAAAGAAGAGAGTATTTCATGTGGTACACCGCATGATCACGGCGGGAATATGGATTGTAAAGAGATAAAAGAAGGGACAACGTTATTATTACCTGTAAATGTTCCTGGTGCTCTTTTAGCATTAGGTGATTTACACGCTGCGATGGGTGATGGTGAAATTGGTGTTAGTGGAGTAGAGGTTGCTGGTGAGGTAACTGTAACTGTTCAAATTATAAAAGAAAAGAAATGGCCACTACCAATGGCGATCCAAAAAGAAAAAATAATGACAATTGCTTCAGAGAAATTGTTAGATAATGCAGCGAATCGTGCTGTACATAATATGGTGACATTTTTACATGAAGAATTAGAAATGTCTAAAGCTGATGCAACTCTTTTATTATCAGCAGCAGGTAATTTAAAAATTTGCCAAGTTGTGGATCCACTAAAAACGGCGCGGATGGAACTAGGAAGGGAATATGTGGAGAAGTTAGGATTTTCTCTAAATGCATTTCATATTAAATAAGAAAAATAGAAAAAGGATACTTTTGTATAAAAGTATCCTTTTTCTATTTTACGGATTTTGTGAAAAGAGGTAGTATTTATTTATATAAGTATATTTGAGATTGTGGATCAAAAAGGAGTTCAGAGATGGTTAAAATTATGATTGTTGAAGATGATATGAAAATTGCGGAGTTATTATCAACATATGTTGCGAAATACGGTTACCAAGGAATTATTGTAACGAATTTTCAAAATGTGTTAGACATATTTTTAGAAGAACAACCGGAGTTAGTTTTATTAGATATTAATTTACCAAGTTTTGATGGTTACTATTGGTGTCGTCAAATTCGCGGGGTTTCCACATGTCCGATTTTATTTATTTCGGCCCGTGAAGGTACGATGGATCAAGTTATGGCGTTAGAAAATGGTGGCGATGATTTTATTCCGAAGCCGTTTCATTATGAAGTTGTAATGGCGAAAATTCGTAGTCATTTAAGACGTGCTTATGGAGACTATGCACCGAAACTAGAAGAACGAATGATTGAGCAACAAGGTCTTAGTTTATATCCCGAAAGACTTGTATTAAAACTTAGGAACCAAGAGATTGATATAACGAGAAACGAAGCCATTTTATTAGAGATGTTAATGAAAAACTATCCGCGTGTTGTGAGTAGGGAAGTATTATTAAATAAATTATGGGATAGTGAATCTTATGTTGATGATAATACATTAAGTGTAAATACAACACGTGTGCGTAAAAAGTTAAAAACGTTACAAATTGAAGGAGCAATTGAAACAATTCGTAGTGTTGGATATAGATTACATATTACTTGGGATAATGGTATGGAAAAATGATAAGGTTATTTATACGTGATCATATACCACTTATTTGTTTTACTGCGATCCAACTACTAGCCATATTCTTAGTTTATTGGTTTGATGGGCATAATCATATTTCAACGGCATTATATGCAATGTTTTTAGGTGCTTTTTTTATGGTAAGTTATTTAGTATTTCGTTATTTTACACATCGTTCTTTTTATGAACGTTTAGCAAATCCGTTGCAATCTTTGGATGAATCTGTTCAAAAATCTGATTTTGCAGTTTTATCTACTGCTCTCCAAGATTTGCTCGAAGTACAATATCGACATTATCAAAATCAGCTCCAGTTACAAGAGAGGAAAAATAATGATCATTTAACCTTTATGAATCAGTGGATTCATCAAATGAAAACACCTTTATCTGTAATAGAATTAATTACACAAGATGAAGTGGATTCACGTTTTGAAAGTATTAATGAGGAAACAGATAGGTTAAAAAAGGGGTTAGAGATGGCACTGTATGTCGCACGTTTAGAAGCATTTACACAAGATTTTTATGTAGAAAGAGTACAACTACATAAAATAGTGAATGATTCCGTGCATGAACATAAACGCTTTTTTATTCGGAATTTTGTATACCCAGAGCTTGAAATTGATAAGAGTATTACTGTAGAAAGTGATGCGAAGTGGTTACAATTTTTAATTGGACAAATAATATCGAATGCGATTAAATATTCATCAGGTAGTAGAGAAAAGATTAAAGTGAAAGCATGTAAGGAAGGTAATACAGTTGTACTTGAAATTACCGATAGTGGCGTAGGGATACCGAAGCAAGATTTACCAAGAGTATTTAAACCTTTCTTTACTGGAGAAAATGGTAGAGATTTTAAAGAATCAACAGGAATGGGGCTATATCTTGTATATGAAATTACAAAACAATTGGGACATAGTGTAGAGATCCATTCAGAAGTTGGTAAAGGTACCGTTGTACGAATTAAATTTTGTAATATGTAAAAAGTGATTCAGGCTAAAGAACTTTTGAGATAAGTTTTTTAGCCTTGTTTTGTACCCTTGATAAAATTAGGGAATGAAATAATATATACCTAAGAGAAGCAAAACGGACCTGATAAGAATAAATGAAATACTAGATACATAAACACTTTTTAATAATAAAATAGATTGTAACTGATAGGGGGGATTGAAATGGATATTCGGAAAATGAGGTATTTCATAACGGTGGCAGAAGAATTAAACTTTAGTCGTGCAGCAGAACGCCTTATGATGGCACAACCTCCTTTAAGCCAAGAAATTCGTAAATTAGAAGAAGAATTAGGGGTCCAACTTTTTCATCGAACAAAAAGAATTGTTGAACTTACCGATGCTGGAAAAATATTTTTAGAAGGTGCGCGACAAACGTTACTTCAAGTAGATAGAACCATTAAAGAAACACAGCTCGCGGATGAAGGGAAGATCGGGCATTTAATCATTGGTTTTGTCGATTCTACAGAAACAGTTATAGACATATTAAAAACATTTCGAGAACGATTTCCTAAAATACAGCTTATATTACGCGAGATGACAACAGACCAGCAAATAAAAGCGCTCTATGAAAAACAAATTCACATTGGATTTATTCGTTCTAAGCAGAATAATGAAATATTAGTTTCCGAAGTTTGTTCTGAGGAATGTTTAAAATTAGTTTTGCATGAAGAGCATCCTTTAGTTTCGTTACGTAACATTTCAATCAAATCATTAGTAGATGAACCATTTATTTTATTTCCTCGTCATTTCGGTACTAACTTTTATGATTTAATTATTAGTTACTTTTGGGAACATGGAGTAAGTTTAAATATTGTTCAAGAGGCGATCCAAATGCAAACGATTGTGAATTTAGTTGCTACAGGAATGGGGATTTCTGTCGTTCCATCATCGGTGGAAAGTTATAAAAAATCGTGTGTCATGTATAAAGACATTCAAGAAAATACACCGAAAATAAATTTATATGTTGGATGGAGACAAGATGAAAAGTCTGTCGTGTTAGAGAACTTCTTAACAGTTGTTAGAGAGGTTTATGCGACTTCACAATTTGAATTTGAAAAGTAAAAGCCCATCTTGATAGGATGGGCAGTGGAAATTTGGAAAGGGAAACTTCTATTTTTATTTTAAAGTCACTGATGATTCAACCTGTTTTACTCGGATCGTACTCAACGAAACCTTTTAGTACGCTATCAATTTGATCCATAATTTCAGGTTGCAATTTAACACTAGAAGCAATTACGTTTTCTCTTATTTGCTCCGGGTTTGAAGCGCCAATAATTGCAGAGGAAACAGCTGGATTTTGTAGTACCCAAGCAACTGCGAGTTGTGGTAGGGTAAGATTAGTTTCTTGCGCGATGGGATTGAGTTTCTGAATTGCAGTGAGTACATCATCACTCATCCAACGTTGCACGAGTTTGTGGAAAAATGGTTTACCAGCATCTGAATTAGCACGTGATTGAGTCGGCAAGGGTTTACCAGGTTGATATTTTCCTGAGAGAATACCTTGTGCAAGGGGAGACCAAACAACTTGACCAAGCCCCTCACGTTGACATGTTGGTATTACATCAGTTTCAATAACACGCCACAACATCGAATATTGAGGTTGGCTAGCGATAAGTGGAATGTTCAATTCTCGTGCAAGTGCTGCACCGCGGGTAATTTGTTCTGATGTCCATTCACTTACGCCTAAGTAAAGGACTTTACCTTGTCTTACAAGATCAGCAAAAGCTAACATCGTTTCCTCAAGGGGAGTTGTTGAGTCAAATCTATGTGCATAATAGACATCAATGTAGTCTGTCTGCAACCGCTGTAACGATGCATTGCAATTTTCTATAATATGTTTTCTCGATAATCCACGATCATTTTTTCCAGGTCCGGTCGGATGGCATACTTTTGTACATAGTTCTATGCTTTCTCGTCGTATACCTTTCAAAGACCGGCCAAGTACTTCCTCGGCTATCGTGTCCGAATAAACATCAGCAGTATCGAACGTTGTAATTCCGACATCCAGTGCGGCTTTCACACAATCATTTGCAATATCTTCATTTACTTTCCCGCCATGGTTTATCCAGTTCCCATATGCAATCTTACTTACTGTTAATCCACTGTTTCCTAGTTTGCTAAATTCCATTGTAGAATCCCTCCTTAAAAATGATAACTTTATTATAAGAACTGAAATGTAGTATGTATAATATATAATTAATCATAAATTTATATAAAAATTATATAAGAGGGAGTACTTAGAAGTTTATTACTAGGGAAATCTAAAGAAATTAGTACAACAAATGTAATTTATGCTTGTTCAATATGAAGTTAAGAAATGATAAATAGACCTAGAAGACAGTAATCTTTATGACAGCACATATAATTGCATTTACTCATACCATACTAGTATGGTACAATATAGTTACTTATGACGGAAAGGATTGATGGGTGGACGATGATTAACTAATCTTATTTTTAAATGTTGAAATTAAATAAATTTCAATTTCTAAAAAATAGGATTAGTCTGCCCAATTTCCATACAACGGTATTGCTATTTATGTTGTACAATAGCTTATTTGGGTATAAATATTTTAATGACTAATCCTGCCAAATTTATTTGGGAGGATTTTTTTATTCTCCCTTAATGAAAGGGATCGGTATTATGAAAGAACTTTTAAAATTAAATGATGTTTATGTTGAAATAAAGGAAAATACTTTGTTAGAGAAAATGAATGTGACAGTTAAACAAGGAGATGTTATCGGATTAATTGGTAAAAACGGTGCCGGTAAATCAACGTTACTTCAATTAATAAATGGGAAGATTGAGCCATCAAAAGGGATTGTTGAATGGCAGCAAATGAATATGACAACGGCATATGTTGAACAAGAAATAGAATCTTTTATTAGTAATGATATGATTGCAAAAGAAGCAGAACTTCTTGCGAAATGGGGCGTGCCAACGAACGATTTTCTTACTTTAAGTGGTGGTGAAAAGCTGAAAGTTCGACTAGCAAAAGGATTTGCCGAAAATCCTAATTTATTAATATTAGACGAACCGACAAATCATTTAGATGAGATGAGTACGGAATTTCTCATTAAGCAAATAAAAAATATGAAGGGTACAGTTATCGTTGTATCGCATGATCGATACTTTTTAGATGTTGTCGCAACTAGAATATGGTCAATTGAGGATAAGAAATTAATTGACCATATCGGTAATTATACGAGTTATATGAAAGCACGTGAGCATAAAAGAATGACGCAGCAACGTGAATATGAAAAACAACAAAAAAAGATAGAACAAGTAGAAACACATATAAAAGAATTAAGTTCATGGTCACAAAAGGCACACGCACAGTCTACAAAACAAGAAGGAGTTAAAGAGTTTTATCGTGTAAAAGCGAAGCGAATGGATGCGCAAGTGAAGTCAAAACGAAAACGTCTCGAAAAAGAGCTGGAGAAAACGAAAGTAGAACGTCTGAAAGAAGAGTATTCAGTGGAGTTCTCTATTCAAGCGAATAAAAAAGTAGGAAAACGCTTTTTAGAAGTAAAGAAATTAAAAAAAGACTTTCATGGAAAGACATTATTTGAAAACGTTAATTTTACAATCCAGCACGGTGAGAAGGTTGCGATTGTTGGACCAAACGGTAGCGGGAAAACAACATTACTGAAGATGATTATGGGAACGGAAACTGTACAAGGAGAAGTATGGATTTCACCATCTGCAAACATCGGTTATTTAACACAAGAAGTATTTGATTTACCACTGGATAAAACACCAGAAGATTTATTTTTTAAAGAGACATTTGAAGAAAGAGGAAAAGTCCAAAATTTAATGAAACATTTAGGATTCCAAGCTTCTCAATGGAAAGAGCCGATTGAGCATATGAGTATGGGGGAACGAGTAAAATGCAAGTTAATGGCTTATATTTTAGATGAAAAAGATGTACTTATTTTAGATGAACCGACGAATCACCTTGACCTCCCTTCACGTGAACAGCTTGAAAATACATTAGCTGAGTATAATGGAACACTCGTTATAGTTTCTCACGATCGATATTTTCTAGAGAAAACAACTAACACGAAACTCGTGTTTTCAAATAATACGATACAAAAGCAGCTAGAGGAACCTATTAAAACAAGAGATGATATTGAAGAGCTACGTTTAACGTTAGAAACAGAGCGACAAGAAGTATTAGGTAAATTAAGTTTCTTAACTTCTAACGATAAAGAATATAAAGAACTTGATGCACGTTTTATAGAACTTACGAAGCAGATTAAGGCGCTTTAATATAATTAAGGGGGATTAACATGGGAGAAGAGAGTTCGACTAATTTATTTAGAATAGACTGTGGAGATATATACTTGCAAGAGTTTACTATCAAAGATGCGGAGAGTATTTATAAAATATCGAATCAACCGGAAATAGAACAGTTTTTACCAGACTGGAAATCAACGAAAGAACAAAGGATTGACTGGGTTATTAATGATGAAATACCAGCAAATAAAGCATTTCTTAATGCAGTGAAAAATACATGTAACATAGATGATCATATATTAAAGCTAGGAATATTTAATAAAGATACAAATGAATTTATTGGATGGTGCTGCACAAGCATTAAAGAAGAACTCCCTTCACCAAATAGAGAAATAATGTATGCTATTTCAAGCGAGTATCAAAGCGATGGTTACGCTACGAAAGCGACTAAAGGGTTAATTGATTATTTGTTTAAAAATACAAATGTAGATGTCCTCAACGCAATTGCTTTAATTAACAACGTACCATCAAATAAAGTTATTGAAAAATGTGGATTTACTTATTTGAGCCAACAGACGATAGAAAACCAACTATATAATCATTATTTATTAAGCAAATCAGAGTGGATAAAAAATATTGCTCTTTAAAAGGAGTTATAATGGAATGAAATGATTTTAAAAAAGCTTAGAGCTAAAGCTCTAAGCTTTTTTATGTACTATTTACTTTTGGATTATACTTATGAATTATAAGTTATTATTCATCGTTTTGAAGTTCTATAGTTATTCTTTATAATATATTTTATGTTGCTAATAAAGAATACAAGGAATACAGCAACTTTTAATGATGATAATCGTTTCTTAAACCCACTTTTATTTATATATTTAATAGGCTTACAAGGTGTCCTGGCAACCAGAAATAAGTAGCATTGTATTTTATGCTACTATATAGATATTATAAGATGAATAATCGTTAATTATAGTTTGAAAACAGTTTTGTTATCAGTTTTTTTAGAAATCTTACAAGCGTGTAAGATAAATGAAAGATGAATCAATATGTGCTATAAGACAATTCATTTACACTATATTGTGAGAAGTGCAAATGAAGGGAGAATATAAATGGAAATTCTACATGCAAAAAGTATTAGTAAAGTATATAAAGGGAAAGTACCTTTTAAAGCATTGGTAGATATTGATTTATCAATTCAAGAAGGTGAATTTATAGGGATTATGGGGCCATCAGGGAGCGGGAAAACAACGTTATTAAATATGGTATCTACTATCGACTCTCCAACATCGGGAGAAATATTAATAAATGGTACAAATCCTTTCCAGTTGACATCAGATAATTTGGCTTTATTCCGTAGGAAACAATTAGGATTTGTTTTTCAATCATTTAATTTACTTAGCACACTTACAGTAAAGGAAAATATCGTATTGCCGATGACATTAGATGGTGTTTCTGTACAAGAAATGAACAAACGAGTTGTAGAAATTGCAGAGAAATTAAATATTACAGATATATTGAGTAAAAGAACTTTTGAAATTTCAGGGGGGCAAGCTCAAAGAACAGCAATTGCTCGTGCAATTGTTCATAAGCCGCAATTATTACTTGCAGATGAACCAACAGGGAATTTAGACTCTAAATCTTCAAATGATGTAATGGAGATGCTAGATACTTTGAATAAAGAAGAAAAAGCTACGATGATGTTAGTTACACATGATCCGTATGCAGCGAGTTTTTGCAGCAGAGTCATATTTATTAAAGATGGTCAACTATATAACGAAATTTATTGTGGTGAAAGTAGGCAAGCATTTTATCAAAAGATTATGGATGTCCTTTCTTTGTTAGGAGGGAAAAGGCATGACTTTTCGTCAGTTCGCATTTAATAATATTTTTCGTAATAAGCGTACATATGCAGCTCATTTTTTAAGTAGTGCATTTTCTATTATGATTTTCTTTACGTATGCTCTTTTATTATTTCATCCTGATTTACAAGGTGAGTTGAAATCGACAAGTGCAACAATAAGTGCATTTGGTACATTGGGATTTTCAGTTTCGCAAGGCTTGATTTTTGTATTTTCATTTTTCTTCATTCTATATTCAGTTAGTTCATTTTTAAAAACGCGTAAGAAAGAATTTGGGATATTAATGATGCAAGGTATGTCAATGAGACAGCTTAAGAAATTATTATTAATTGAAAATATGTTGATTGGACTTGGCTCAATTTGTATAGGAATTCTAATTGGACTCGTATTTTCTAAACTAGTTTTATTGATAAGCGCAAGTGTATTAATGATTAGTAATGGTTTGCCTTTTTATATACCAGTGCAGGCCGTATTATTAACAGTCATCACATTTCTTTTATTATTTTTAATTGTTTCGCTCGTTACATTTAAAATGATAAAAGTAACAGAACTTGTGGAACTTATACAAGCAGAGGAAAAGCCAAAGCCAGAACCGAAAGCATCAATTTTATTATCGCTACTTTCTTTAATTAGTATAGGGTATGGATATTTTTCAGTATTTCGCTTTATCCCAAGTACTAATTTTATTACGCTTGGAATAGGGGTGCTCCTAGTAATTATAGGAACGTACTTTTTATATACACAGTGTAGCGTTTATATATTGCACCTTGCGAAAAGGAGAGAATCTTTCTTTTTAAAGAGAACAAATATATTAACATTTTCTGAATTAATTTACCGTATGAAAGATAATGCAACGATGTTTTTTATAGTATCTATTGTTTCAGCAGTTGCATTTACAGCGATTGGTACAACAGCTGCAATTGGAAATAGGGATTTGGTAAGGATGACAAATCCCTATACATTTTTGTATGGAAGTTTTGAAAACGACAAAGTATTAAATAAAAATCTTTCTATTATAAAAAAACACCTTTCTGATGCTAATATTCCGTATCGAATGGCTTCATCTTCATATATATACACGGAAAATGGTGTAGATGTAATGAAGTTAAGTGAATATAACGATCTTGCTAAAGCACTAGGCTATCAACAAGAAACAATCGAAAAAGAAGATGAAATTTTATTAATTCCTGGAGTCGTATCACAAAAACAAGAATTTAAAAATGGCGAGTATAAAAAGAATATAGAAGTCATTCAAGGAGATTGGACAAAGACATTTCATGTGAAAAAAGCCGTAGAAAATTTAGTTTTACCACATGATTCTAGAACTATTTATATCGCTGTTAAAGATCAGGTATATGATGGAATACCTCTTACTAGTGACCCAGTTAATAAAGACATTCAATATCGTACTTACGGATTTGTTGTAGACGATTGGATGAAAACGAAGGGAATTTCAAACGAATTAATTAGTAGATTTGAGAAAGATACTAGAGTAGGTAATTTTCAATTTCGGGCTTTAACTATAGATTTGTTAAGTGCAAAGCAAACGAATGGATTATTACTTATGGCAAGTGTTTTAGTCGGAATCGTCTTCTTCACATTCGCTGCTAGTTTTATTTATTTCCGATTATATACTGATTTGGATCGCGATCAACAGCAATATAAAATGATTTCGAAAATGGGATTAAGTAAACGAGAATTAAAAAAAATTGTAACGAGACAGTTATTATTAATGTTCTTCTTACCGATTGTTGTTGCAGTGATTCATACTGTAGTCGCTTATACGGCATTACAGCAATTAGTCGATTTTTCTATAATTAATAGCTCTATCGTTATTTTAATTTCATTTATATGTATACAAGTATTATATTTCTTTATAACCCGTTGGCGTTACCTGCAAAAGCTTTATAAGGTTATGGAGCAATAGAGTTTATTAGCTTGTAAGACTACATTAAAGTATTTGGAAAAAATGAACTGTATGATGAAAGGAAACGCGATGAAAAGAACTTTAACTATTTTTATGTTAACGATACTACTATTAATAAGTTTTAGTGCATGTTCTAAAAAGGAGAATCCATTTCCTGCAAACGGTTTATTAATCATTGGAAATGAAAATAAAATTTCACCAATTATTAATCGTTATCAAGAAATTACGAAAGAAAATGAAGTGTTTTCTGTGAAAACAGGTACTTATGGAAACGGACAGGTATTAATTTTAAATGAGTCTACAGCACAAGCATTGATTAAAGCTAAAGTTTTCCGTAAACGAGATAATGGCTCCAATTTTATGCCTGTAAATACGTTACCGAAATTCCCAAAAGAGGGTTCTCTACTGTTTGCACAAGAAGACGAAAAGACTTTGAAAAGTATTAAATTAGAAGGAAAAGAGGTCCCTGTCATATACAATAGTGACGCTTGGATAGGTAACAAGCGTAATTATCCAACGCAATGGTATGTGATTGTATCCAAAAATAATATATATAAGGAAATAAAAGCAAATGAAACAAAAATGCATCTTCTTCAATTAAAAAAATCTTTAGGTGACGAAAAACCTAAAATGTCGACAGATAATACATTGGTTAATGAAAATGTAAAAGTAAGAAAGCTAATTAAAGATTTTGAGGGAGAAGTATCAGTTCAGTTTTTAACGATTGAAGAAAAATCTTAAAAAAGAGTTCAAGGTTGATAAAGTTTCTATCAACCTTGAACTCTTTTTAGTTATAGACCATTCAGATAACATAGTTTACATGACTTCATTTAATCGAGTCTCGCTCGTTTCTTCAATCGCATTTGAATGTTGAACCGAACCATTTTGAGATTCCTTTTCTTTACGAAATTTCTGTAACATTTCTAAAATCATCCATAAAGGTACACCTTTGTCTTTTAGCATTTTCCATAAGTCTAATTCGCTAAATTTATGATCCGCTTGTTTCATTTCTTGTTCAGATGTACGAATATCAAATTTGATTAGATCATTAGATTTCTTATCTTCATGCTTAGTAGAAGAGATAGTATTATGCTCAAGATTAGATGGGGTTATTTTAGAAGGTTGAGCTAATGTATGAATGTTTAATCCGACTTGCATGCTTTTTTCCTCCTTTTCAAGCAATGAAATTAGTTTTCTTATGATTTTTAAATCCATTTAACATGAGGAAACTATATTTAATTATAAATTCAAATAATCAGATTTACAAGTTGTGTTATGAAAAGTAAATGCTTACTAGAATTAATATTTATCAACATTTGTATATGTTTTCTATATATACAACGTATATAAAATACTTTACATTATGTTTAAGTTGCAAACTAATTTTGTGTTTTTTTTCAAAGATAAATGTAAACGTTTTATTGAGGGGGAGAAAGTATGGGGAAATTATTTTTAAAAGTATGTTTTTTCGCATTAGTGACTGTTTGTTCATTCGCAGCGAAAACAACTTACGCTGAAGAGAGACAACAAAATAATTATCCTATCATTTTAGTGAATGGATTTGCTGGATGGGGTAGAGAGGAAATGCTAGGGGTAAAATATTGGGGTGGTGTTCATGATATACAAGAAGATTTAAAAAGAAATGGTTATACAGTACATACTGCAGCTGTTGGACCAGTTTCTAGTAACTGGGATCGTGCATGTGAATTATATGCGCAAATTAACGGTGGAATAGTAGACTACGGTGCGGCACATGCTGAGAAACATGGACATAATCGTTTTGGTAGAACTTATAGTGGATTTGCACCGAATTGGAGTGAAACAAATAAAGTTCATTTAGTTGGGCATAGCATGGGTGGACAAACGACAAGAACATTAGTGCAGTTATTAAAAGAAGGAAGTTATGAAGAAAAAGATTATGTGAAAAATCATCCGAACACAAAGATATCACCACTATTTGAAGGTGGCAAATCGTATGTTCATAGTGTTACAACTTTAGCAACTCCTCATAACGGTACAACACTTGCGGACGGAAGTCTTCTGTTGCCGTTCGTTAAAGATTTACTCATTACAGCTGCAAGTTTAGGTGGAAACAATAATTTATCATTATATGATTTTAAATTGGATCAATGGGGTATAAAAAAGAATGCCGGAGAGTCCTTTTTCCAATATACTGATCGTATTTTAAATAGTTCAATTTGGGAAAATACAAAAGATATAAGTCAATGGGATTTAAGTACTGATGGAGCAAAGGAGTTAAATAATTGGGTAAAGACGCAATCGGATGTATATTACTTATCTTATAGTGGACATGCATCGCAAGCAGCACCAATAACAGGTTTACATTTACCTCATATAACGATGAATAAAGTGTTAATGGGTAATGCATTTTTCTTAGGTTCCTATGCAAGATATGAAGAGAATCGAACATTAATAGATACTTCTTGGTGGCAAAATGACGGTGTAGTAAATACAAATTCTATGATTGCGCCTTCGTCTAATATTGCTGCAAATGATAATGAGTCTTTACAGGTTGGAAAATGGAATCATATCGAAACGAAAGCAAATTGGGACCATCTTGATATGGTAGGATTAAGCGTTTCAGACACGTTAGGTTTTTCTAATATTCAAGAGTTTTATAAAACAATTGCAGAAAAATTATCACGCTTACCGAAATAGATAATAATAAAGCGCTCTCGATGGAATTCGAGGGCGCTTTATATTATATTGAAAGAGGGATTTGGTAGAAAAATATGGGGGGATATTATGAAAATTCAAGTGGTATTATCAGGGTATGGGACAGTTGGTAAAGAATTTATTAAATTATTAAACGAAAAATATTTATATATAAATAAAACATATGGAATTGAGTTAGTTGTTAGTGGAGTGATAGGAAGAAATATTGCAATACATAACGGGAAAGGTTTGCAGATTAATGATTTATTGACGTATGGTGATGGTTCTGCTGCAATTGAAAAATATATCGAACATTATCCAGAGGAACGCGGAACGATTAATATAAATGGTACTGTATTGGTTGAATCAACTGCTACAAATCTTAAAAATGGAAATCCAGGGAAACAGTATATGAAACAAGCTATTGAAAATCAAATGGATATAGTAGCTATTTCAAAAGGTGCACTTGTTACAGCTTGGAGTGAACTGAATACGGCAGCACGTATTTCAGGCTCACGCATTCGATATAGCGGTGCAACTGCCGCGGCGTTACCGACATTAGACATTGGACAACTAAGTTTAGCAGGTTGCCATATTGAAAAAATAGAAGGAATATTGAACGGGACAACAAATTATATTCTTACAAAGATGCATGAAGAATATAAGACGTTTGAAGAAGCATTGCAAGAAGCACAAAATAAAGGAATTGCGGAGACTAACCCGTTATTAGATATAAGCGGGATGGATAGCGCTTGTAAATTATTACTTTTGACGAATAGTTTAATGGGAAACGATTATTCACTCAAAGATATAAAAATAAACGGAATAGAGCACGTTACAACGCAACAAATTCAAAATGCAAAGGAACAAAATAAATCAATTAAATTAATTGCATCAGCATATAAAGATGATAATGGAAAAGTAAACCTTAGTGTACAACCTTGTAATTTAGAGAAAGAACATCCGTTAGCAAATATAAATGGCACGGAAAAAGGAATTACGTTCTTTACAGATACAATGGGACAAGTCACTACAATTGGTGGAGCTTCTAATCCACGCGGAGCTGCAGCTGCTGCTTTAAAAGATGTAATCAATTTATATCGAAATGATTTATAGGCTTTATAACCGTACCGCTATTAATAAAAAATACATATGTAGTGGACCTTTTGAGAATGAAATAAATATGCAAAAATAATTGCAGGGGGTAAGAAATTGTTTAAAGATTTTAAAGTTGTAAAAGATCGTCCCGTTTATATTCAATTAAAGGATTATTTAAAAAAGATGATTATGAAAGGGCATTTGTTGGGGGACCAAAAAATCCCATCAACAAGGGAACTAAGTGAATTATTATCAGTGAGCAGAAATACAGTACTCTCTGCATATGCGGATTTAGAACAAGAAGGACTCATTTATGCAGTTAAAGGAAAAGGAAATTTCGTTGCGAAGGTGGATATAAGTAACACCTCGTCTGTTGAAATAGATTGGAAAAATAAACTTAATACAGTTACCACATTAGCGGATGAATTAGACTTAATGAAGCATGGAGTTCGCTGGGAAAAAGGAATGATTGTTTTTAATAGTATAGCCCCGGACGAAAAGCTATTTGATGTTGAAAATTTCAAAAGAGCTTTTCTTACTCGTATGTCCATTGAAGGGGATATCGTATTGAACTACGGATATGCAAAAGGTTATAGACCGTTAATGAATTATTTACTTCATTACATGGAAATGAAAGGTGTAGATATTTCGAACAAAGATATTCTAATTACAAATGGATTTACAGAAGGATTAGATATTGTGTTATCTTCTTTATCGAAGAAATCAGGGCGTGTTATTTGTGAGAACCCAACTCACCATGCTGCATTGAAGCTTTTTCGTTTACATGGACTTGAAGTTCATGGAATTAATATGAATGATGATGGTATTGATACGAATGAAGTAGAAAAAAGTTTGCGTGAAAAGGATTTTGATTTCGCGTATTTAATCCCTTCTTATCATAATCCAACTGGTATTGTTACGAGTTCGGAGAAAAGAACGGAATTGATGAGGTTATTTTCAAAATACAAGATCCCTATTATAGAGGATGGGTTTAATGAAGAATTACGTTATTCGGGTTCACATTTATCGCCATTATTAACTTTTGCAGGGGCTGGTAATAATGTGATTTATATTAGTAGCTTTTCAAAGGTACTTTTCCCTGGTTTACGTGTAGGTTGGATCATTGCAGATAAAGAACTGATACATTATTTAGAAAGTGTTAAAAGAGCCAGAACCATTCACACATCTACGTTAGATCAAGCTGTTCTGTTTCAATATTTACATGAAGGATATTTTGAAAAATATTTAAAAAAAGCAAGATCTGTTTATAAGAAAAAATATGAGTTAGCTGTTGGGGCGTGTAATCAGTACATTCCGTTTAAAAGAATGACTGGAGACGGTGGACTTCATTTGTTTATAGAGTTGGAAGAAAAAATTCAAGCCCGCACACTTTTACAAAAGTGTTATGAGAAAGGAGTTACGTTTTCTCCTGGAGATGTTTTTTACTCTGATGGAGGAGGAGCGAACACATTCCGATTAGGATTTTCACGTTTGAAAGAACAGGAAATTGTTAGCGGGATTCAAATAATTGGTGAAACTTTAAAAAATGAAACTTGGAGTTGAGAAAATGAGAATTGGCGTTATTATGGGAGGAGTATCCTCTGAAAAACAAGTATCAATTATGACTGGGAATGAAATGATTGCACATTTAGATAAGAGTAAATATGAAATCGTTCCAATTACGTTAAATGAAAAAATGGATTTAATTGAAAAAGCGAAAGACATTGATTTTGCATTGCTAGCATTACACGGAAAGTACGGAGAAGATGGTACAGTTCAAGGGACGCTAGAGAGTTTAGGTATTCCTTATAGCGGTAGCAATATGTTATCTAGCGGTATATGTATGGACAAAAATATTTCGAAAAAGATTTTGCGTTATGAAGGAGTAGAAACACCAGATTGGATTGAACTTACAAAAATGGAGGATCTAAAGCTTGAGGAGTTAGATAAATTAGGATTTCCGTTAGTGGTAAAACCAAACTCTGGCGGCTCAAGTGTTGGAGTTAAGATTGTCTATGATAAAAATGAATTAATCTCTATGCTGGAAACTGTATTCGAATGGGATTCTGAAGTAGTAATTGAGAAGTATATAAAAGGTGACGAGATTACATGTTCAATTTTTGATGGGCAACAGTTACCTATCATTTCGATTCGACATGCTGCTGTGTTCTTTGACTACAATGCAAAATATGATGATACTAGTACAGTTGAAGAAGTTATCGAACTTCCAGCTGAAATAAAGGAACGTGTAAATAAAGCGTCACTGGCTTGTTATAAAGCATTAAAATGTAGTGTTTATGCAAGGGTTGATATGATGGTGAAGGAAGGAATTCCATATGTAATGGAAGTTAATACATTACCAGGGATGACACAATCAAGTTTACTGCCAAAAAGTGCGGAAGCAGCGGGAATTAATTATAGCAAACTATTAGATATGATAATTGAAACTTCATTAAAAGTAAGGAAAGAAGAAGGTTTTTAAGGTAGTTATATAATTAATTCTTTTGACAGTTCCACGAATTATGCTATGATAATTACAATACGACAACTAAATATTTGTCCACTAGGGGGGCCTTTTATAGGCTGAGATCAGATGAAATTTTGAGACTCTTAGTACCTGATCTGGTTAATGCCAGCGTAGGGAAGTGGGAAAGACGTTGCTATTTAACGAATAAATACTGTCAATTTCACTTTCTTTACGCCTGTAAAGAAAGTTTTTTTATTTTACAGCTTTAATAATCGTGGATAAATACGTATATTTTTTACATTATTTGGAGGTAATTAAATGACTTTTTCACAATCATTACGTAAAGAAGTAGATTCAATTTGGGAAGCAAGTTTTAACCATCCTTTTGTAAAAAAACTAGGCGAAGGAACATTAGATTTAGCTAGTTTTCGATATTATGTGCTTCAAGATTCTTATTATTTGAGTCATTTTGCTAGAGTACAAACGTTAGGTGCTGCAAAGGCTCTTGAATTAGAAACGACAGCTCGTATGGCACACCATGCACAAAATACGTATGAAGCTGAGTTATCATTACATGAGAATTTCGCAAAGAAATTAGGGATTACAAAAGAAGAAAAAGATAATTTTATTCCTGCGCCAACTGCATATGCATATACATCTCATATGTATCGTGCAGCTTATGAAGGGCATTTAGGAGATATTATTGCGGCTATTTTACCTTGTTATTGGTTATATTATGAAATCGGTGAACGATTAAAAGAATGTCAACCAGAAGAGCCAATTTATCAAGAATGGATTTCTGCATATGGATCCGATTGGTTCCGTACTCTAGTAGAAGAGCAAATCACACGATTAGATACGATCGCTGAAAAAGTAACAGAGGCAGACCGTAATCGTATGAGACAACATTTTATTTTTAGTAGTCAATATGAATATTCATTTTGGGAAATGGCATATACATTAGAAAAATGGCCGGTGAATGAAGAAGTTAAAGGTGTTATTTAATTAAGAGTGTATAAAGGGTATCGCTATATAAAGAGGCGATACCTTTTATTATATTTAGTTTCTGTAATTTTTTTGTAAATCATAGATAAAAAATATAATAATTCATTATAATGATTTTATAATATAAAGTCCCATAAGGAGGTAGTTATATGTTAATAGTTACTTTATATTAATTTGATTTTAATAATGTTTTATTTGTATAACCAAATGTAATTTAGCTATTTCCTTTAATGTGCTTGGTTAAAAATTGATTCGTTAATGCTTAAAAAATTGGTATCTTTTCTAGTATTACTCATGATCAACATAAATTAAGAGAGGAAGTATTAATAATATGGAAAAATTACAGTTATTAGCATTTAAAAATATAGTAGAACCCCTCTATAATGAGAAAGTATCGTATATTTATTTTCCTATTGAATGGCTTGAGATTGTAGAGATACATTATAGAACATTTTTATTAACGAGCAAATTAAAACTTGTAAATGAAAGATTGTATGAAATGTTTTCTGATATATTATTCATTCAGCATAATCCATATATATTAAAGGAAGATACGCCCTGGATTGTAGCAAAAGAACCAATGAAACAAGAACAGTTAGACTATATTTTCCAAAGCTGGTATGAGGTTATTCATGATTGGAAACCTAATAAATTAATAGATCCACCACATTTAGAATGGCAGTATGATTTAATTAGTAATTTACCAGCATTACATGATAAAAAAACGTTTTCTAAATGGGTACCAGCTCTAATTACTCATATTTTTTGCGAACAGCCTTTACGTATGGAAAATAAAAATGAGGAAGAAATATATTTTTCACCACTGCGATCACAACATGTTTCTGAAGCGATGTCTGAGCCAATTAAAGATGAAGAAACACATGATTATTTCTCTTATGTATATCGGTTTGAATACGTAACTCGTGGAGGTGAGAATATTCCGCTATTAAAAGTATCTGTAGGGATTAGGAGGTTTTATCAACAATATAATCATAAAGATATCCCTATACTTTTAGGGCGAAAGCGGAGCCAAATACTGATTTCAACTCCTGAATTTGAATCAAATAATAAAAAGCAAAGATTTGTAAAGTTAAAAGTACAACAAGCTGTAAAAGGAATAAAGTGGATTAAACGTTTTAGAAATTTAAAAGATGATTATAGGATAGGGGGAGAAGTTAAATTAGAGAACATTCTCCAATGTCCGAAAGAGTATATTAGAGGAACAAAGATAAGAGTGCTTCTTCCATATAACGAAAATATATATAAAGTTCAAGGAACAAAAATAAAATTTGGTATAAAAGTAAGAGAAAAAGAGGAACTTTTTAATGAATTCCAACGAATATGCCCATATTTCACGTTACTTCCAGAATGTGAAAATGTATTAACTAATAATGAGAATGAGTTATTACCTTTATTTGCCCCAAAGGGATTAGACTCAATTACGTTAGAAGTATGGTCAGATGATATAGTAATAGAGATAGAACAAGCGTTATTAGATAGCAAAATAGTTTTAGCTCAAAACGGAGATTCCTCCTATGTATTAAATGCAGACAATCCGGTGTTGTTAAAAATAGTAAGATATAACATTAGGAAATTGTTACAAAATCCATATAGAATGCAATATAGCCATAAAAACAAAAAGAAACTAGTAGACGATGTCGTAAAAGCTGTACATGCTACGGCAGGTGAGCAAAATGAAATGAAATTAGCATTAATTGCAATAAAAAATTGTGATGGTCGCGAAAAAATTAATCCAAAGCAAATTATTCGGGAAGGATTCGCTCAAACGGAACGTATTTCAGCATTTATTAATTTATTTATCGGACAAAGTGTATCTAAAAAAGAAATTATTAATGCCATTCTTAGTTTGTTAGAACAAAAGGGGTTCTTAAAGTGTAGTTGGAATAAGATAAAATTACCGGGGATAATTGTAAATTTATCAATTGAGAAAATGTCTAAATATGATTTCTTACCTATTTTTTCAAAAATAAATGGGAGAGAAATATTATATAAATTATATGGTCAAGAAGAATGGGGCACAATTGATCATACTTTATTAAATATAGGTAATAATAAAGTGTTTTTACCACAACCATCAAAAAGGAATGATATAGGAGTCAGTTTTAAACAATTTATGTCAGAAACATTAGTTGAAATTTCACAAGATGCACATAAACAAAATAAAGAAGTTTATTTTATTGTAGATGCCAATATGAGGAAATATTGGATAGAGGAATTGCAAAATAAAAGCGTTAATATTGGGGTTTCACCTGAAATAATCTCAAATTTAAAAGAGGATATAAACATAATTAGAATTAATACTAACTCAGATGTACCGAACTATATTGTTAGAGACCAAGAACATGTTATGAATGAAACGAGATTATTTGTAGATCAAATGGGAATTTACTATAGCACGGCTGCATACGAATTAGATTGTAATGAGATAGTACAGCAGTACATACTCGAAGTTATCCCGCTTGGTGTAAAATCTGAAGAGAGAGAAGAAATCGCCAAAATGATACATTACATGTGCTGTAAATCAACCTTGCTCTCAGAACAAAATACTCATAATACGTATGTAATGCATATGGTTAAATTAATTAAAAATTATACTACCGATATTGATTCAAGGGAGTTTAAAGAATTCAATGACGAATTAGATGAAGATGTAATAATTTTAGAAAAAGAAGATACATTGATATTAATATAAATAATAGTGTACAAATCCTGCTAGTAATAATGAGCAGGATTTGTCATTTTTTCATGTAAATAAGGCTATCCTTTGTCATGTATCTTTTCTTTTACGTATTTACTTTATTTACATACAGGATTAAGATGTTTTTTAGAAATACAAAAACTACATCATATGGAAAAGCGATTTTTATTAATTGAAAAGAAAATTTGAAAGGAATGGGGAATTGTGAAGAAATTAGATGTATTATTAATGCTACTGAGCGGCCTCTTTCCAATTGCAGGAATGTTAAAGCAAATCCCTCTTGAACAATCTTTATTTATTGGAGGACTTTTATTTTTTACTAGTTTCGGTAGTTACTTTGCGAAAAAGATATATTCACGTATATGTAGCTGGATAGCGTATGCACCATTTATAACATTACTGTTAGTCATTTGGAATCAGGATATTTCAATAAGTTCAATAATAGCGAACGCGAAAATCGCCGCTTGCATTGCGTTAATTCCGTGTTTATTCCGGTTTCGTACATACGGGCTTACTTTGGGCTTATTCTCATTATGGACCGCCTTACTATGGGATATAAAAGAAGTACAGTCGTTAGTCATACTTGAGCGTATGACTAGTTTAATGACAAGCCATTACTTATATATTCTCCTTTTAGTTGGAGGACTTATATTAGGTGGATTACTTGCGATGTTATTACATCGAAAAGAAAAAGATAATAAAGTTGAAAATACAAATATATTTAAACAAAAAAAGAAACGCAACAAACCAACATTTAAAATTCGTATTCCTAGATTACCAAAGTTTAAGATAAAATTATTAAAGTTTGGTGGGAAATCTTCTAAACGAAAAACACCAGAAACAATTTATGAGCGTAATTATGATGAACCGGCTCAATCAAATCAAATGATAGAGCAAGAACCGCAATATAAAGTAGAAGCTATCCAAGGACAAACAAGGATGGAACGTCGAAGAAATAGGCATAATGCATAGTAAAATTAGTTAACCCCTTAATGATTTATCGTAGAATTGATAAATCATTAAGGGGTTTTATATATTCCTCTGTGTGCTTTTTTATCTCTCACATGTTTATTAGCAATTATCCAGTGAAATATATAAACTACTAGTAGTTACATAATACATTTTAGTAATGAGAAGAAATTAATACTTAACAAATCTTTATGTATGGCGGTTTCTGGGTAATCAGAAACTGCCTATTTTATATGGTTGCAAACATCGACTATTTGGAAAATCCCTTTGTTTTATTTGATGGAGATATAGTACCGCATATTGGTCATTCTTATTTAGGGCTATTTATTTCGATGAAGAGGATAGAGTGATTCGAAGCAGTCAAAAAAGAGCGTATGAAATATAAATAAAAAAGGACAAGCAGTCGTACCTACTGTCCATTAAAGGAGAAAAACATTTTGGTTTAGAACTACGAATAAACAGAAAATCTGCTTGTAATTATTGTTAACCTAAGTGTATTTATCTATACAATAAAAAAGGGATAAGTAAAATATACTTATCCCAAGAAAGGAAATTCAAAACACCAAAATGGCTCGTATTGGTCTACAGGTTCAAAACTAGTATATGTAAAATATAAAATCTCATACACAAAGCAGACAGCAATTTTAGTTGTCTGCCAGTTAGTCGAATGAGTTAGTCAATTGTGATAATTTGCTTTCCCATTACAAGAAGAGTGAAGTTGATAGTTCAAACAGCTTGTAGGTAGTGTTTACGATGTTTTTAAAAATATACAGAGAAAGCAGATAAGTGAAGAACCTATCTGCTTCGCTGTAACAAAAGAAAGAAGTACCAGCCGTGGATACAGCGGCTTGAAAATAGTATGTATTGTTTTTTTGAAAAGTATTCAAGGAGTGAAGTCTGGTGGAATATATTCTATATGGTGTATATGAAATCA
Organism: Bacillus sp. 41-22; assembly: GCF_025809295.1. Classification (NCBI taxonomy): domain Bacteria; kingdom Bacillati; phylum Bacillota; class Bacilli; order Caryophanales; family Bacillaceae; genus Bacillus; species Bacillus sp. 41-22. The sequence continues at coordinate 2,614,223 of NZ_CP084035.1, read as the reverse complement.
CTCAGTTAATCAGTGAAGCAAAGGGGAAAAAAATAATGAATATCACACAATTACGTGGAATATAAAAGAGGCTAACTAATCGAAAGCACTAAATATGGCGATCAAGGTAGCCTTGTAGATGAATGATATGAGACTAATAAAAGAATAACGAACTCAAGTCACATACGAAATTGACGATATCATCGAGCGAAAAGATAGACGTTGTTATTACAGTCATTCAGCTAATGAATAAAGCGTGCCCAACTGGTGAAGAGTTACACCAGTTGGATAGATCCCTTGATATACAACCGAAAAAAAGAGGTGGACAAGAAAAAATACCGATTTGGGAAGATAAAGAAGAAGTGGACAAGTGAAGGGAAACGGTATGAGAGAAATTAAATAGGATGAAGAAAATGCCTGAAACCGTTGACGTGAAAGTTATGTCGGATGATGAGTTTCTAAAGAAATATAAGGGCACATTTAAAAAGGAAAGACACCAATTCAAAAACTACTATAAAGATTGCAAGCAGAAACATAACGGTTTGTTATAGAAATTTCATTTTGGTCAGATAGATTTTTGTTTGGAGTTTTAAGACTGTTGCATTTTTTTTATTTTTTTTGTTCCCAAAACACAACTAATAATTGCAAGTAATGCACTTGAGGAGATGAAATTTACGGTCCAATAAATTCCTGTTCCAGTAATTAAGTCGATAATTACAAATTTTTTAATTGCCGAACTTTTTATTGTATGAAAAACAAATTGATTGTTATTGTTATCCAATGTTGTCACGTCCCTTATCTTTTTTAAAACATATGACAAGGTATGCTTGTTCTAGTCATTTAATCTCAAGAGAATGATAAAGAACCATAAAAAGAACAGCTAGCAAAAGCTAGCTGTTTCATAAATCAAAAACAAAAAATCAGATTGGTTTTGAAAAATGATTGAGACGAATTATTTAAAATGTTGTAGAGAATTTAGTAAGTCATTATGGATACGTAATAAGATTTGGATATCTTCTTCAGACAGTTGTTCTAGTGCTAGTTCCATTGCTTTATAAGAAGTAGAGTTTTCAATGGATCTCTTAGATATTTCTTGTCCTTTTGTTGTTACTTTTAATTGTATTTCTCTACGATCTTCATGTGATTGTTTTCGCTCAATTAATTCTAAATTAACTAACTCATCTACATTTACACTCATTGTGCTTTTAGGAACTGAAAGGCGTTCTGAGATATCTTTAAGAGTAGTATTAGGAGTTGCATAAATTGAATTTAAGATGCCCATTTGTTGAACTGTTAATCCTAACGTAGAAGCGTTTTGATGAGTAAACTTTATAATTTCTTTGTTTATTTTTACAAATGAATGGACAATTTCACTGGCTTGTTTGATACCTTGTTTATGTAGACTCAAAGTAATAACTTCCTTTCATTTTAAAATAATTCAAAATAAAATTGTAGGGAAAGTCAATAAACGATATTGATAAAAAACCTAATAAAAAATTCATTTTGTAGAAATAAAAAAAGGTGATGAACGTCGCATCACCTTTTGATAAAGCAGAGCACTTTCAAAAATAAAGTATTCAAAATTAAAACAGAAGTTATCATAAATTTCTTTAATCTTTGACTTGAAACTTATCTTTAATATTAATAAATAATAAAAATAATATTATGGCAGATATTAAATTAGACAAGTAGAAATCTTGGTGGAACAGTAGTTCAAAGATGACATCGAAAGTGTATAATAAAGCAACAGCAGGTAATATGCAAATGAACATAAATCTCCAATTTTTTAAATAATGTTTGTAATAAGTATGTACTTTCTCCATAGATATTGCTCCTATAATTTTTATTTTCTATATAAATATACATTTAAATAAAAGAATTTACAAAGCGTTTTAAAAATAAATAAAAAATATCGTGAAAGTGATGTGTAATAGAAGAAGTGTACTGAAATGTTAACATCTATACGAAATAAACATAAATTAACGCTAATATATCACTGTACTAATATGAAATTATAATTAGATATAATCTATAAAAAACTTTAAAACACCGTTACTAAAATGATACACTATAATCTACGTTATTTTAGTAATGAATAGAGGGATTTACATGATAGATAAAATCAAAAATGTTGTAGAGGATATGTACGAAGATGAAGCAAAACATTTACTGCAAAGCATTCTTATACAATTAGATTTATTAGAAGAGAACTATAGTGAAGATACGATTAAACACTTGATAAGTATACCTAAGCAACTAACGAGTAATACATCTTATAAAAAGAATGTAAAAGAAAGTACACACATTCATATCGCTTTTGATGATTCAACAACTGGGTGTTTAAAATATATGTTAAGTCAAGAAGAACTATTTGAGGAGAGTGTTGTTGCATTCTCTGAATTCTTTTCAATTGGACCGATTAATCAATTACATACGAATAAAGGGCAACTCGCAAGACAGCAATGGTTATTAAACAACTTAACTTCTTATGATAGTTATTTTGAAGAAGAATATTTACCAAAATTTATGGAAACTTTAGAAGAGCTACATTCTATTCCTAATGAAACACCGATTACCATTTGGAAGGCAGATAACGCACATGAACATGTAGGCCTTTGTTTTGTAATGGCGCAATTAAAAGGCAAGAAAAATATTCGAATCATTAATACATCTGAAATGAGTAGAGAAATATTAAACCAAGAGTATGATATACGTGGAACGGGAGAATTATCGCCCGAAAGTTTAGCTACTTTCCAAAATAGTTTTGCAGAATCACCGTTTTTAACTAAAAAAAGTAGAGTGAATCTTGAACACGAGTGGGATAGTTTATCGAATAGCATGGAATTTTTAAGAGTTTGGAAAGACAATGAAGTGCATTCTGTACAAGAAGAATATTTTGACCAATTCATTATTGAGTGTGCGAAAAAAGTAGGTGCTGATAAAGACTTCCTTAAAGCTCCGAGAGTAATTGGTGAAGCACTTGGCCTTGTAGAGCAATTAGTTGGGGATACTTTCTTAGAGTATCGCTTGAAAGTATTAATTAAACAAGAGGTATTTGAATTTGAAGGTTTATTAGAGGAAATGCGTTTTTATAGTGTGAAGTTGAAAAAATAATAATATATTCCGTTTATAAAAAAGCTCGTATTTTTGAAAAAAAGATACGAGCTTTATTTTTTTAGTTTAATTTGGGCTATACATAAGCTTCCGATAGGTGTCATATCACATATGAATGTTAAAGGTAATGAATGAAAAGAAGGTGATTTGTTAATATGTATAACGAACAAAATTATCCATATGATCAAACGATGTATTATAATCCACAACAATACGGATATGAACCTGATATCGAAGTTAGAGAGGTTGAACTAGAAGATTATAGACCAGATGATGCGGAAGATGCTCCAACGTCACCACCACCGTCACAAGCTCCGTCTTTACCATCCACATTTGCTTCTCCAGCACAAGCAGGGAATATGAAATCATGGATGTGTAACTGTCTAGGAAGATGGGGCTATTTACGTTTGCATCGTCCTGGACCTTTCGGAAGAGACTTATGGTTTTTTCCGACAGAAGTAAGAAGAAGTGGGGTATCCGGCTACACTTGGCAAGCTGGTCGCCGCCGTAAAGTAAGTTATCGATATCAACAAATTAGTAATTTTATGTGCTTTGCATAATGGGAAGTGAGAGGGTAGAATGATTTTACTCTCTCACTTTTTTATTTTTCAATATTAGAAGTAAGATTTTAATTGAAAATTTACAATTTTTCAGTTCTTATTGAAGTATAATTCAAATATTGGGTTGATTTTTAAAAATAATTGAGAGTGAGGGAATGTAATGTCAATTAAAAATAAGGTTGGCCGAAAAATAGAAGATGGCATTAATTTAGCTTCTGCTCAGTTTAAAGAAGATGCATATGAAATTTATAAAGAGTCACGAAAAATGCAACCTATATTATTTGTAAATGAAGTTGAAATCGGTAAAGAATGGCTCATTACAAGATATGAAGATGCTCTGCCACTTTTAAAAGATAATCGTTTAAAAAAAGATATGGCAAATGTGTTTTCTCAAGATACAAAGAACATGTATCTTTCTGTTGACAATAGTGATCATTTAACAACGCACATGTTAAATTCAGATCCACCTAATCACAGTCGTTTACGATCTTTAGTTCAAAAAGCTTTTACACCAAAGATGATTTCACAATTAGACGGAAGAATTCAGAGAGTAGCGGATGATTTAATAAATGAGATAGAGCGAAAAGGTACATTAAATCTTGTGGATGATTATTCATTCCCATTACCGATTATTGTAATAAGTGAGATGCTTGGAATTCCAAAAGAGGATCAAGCGAAATTTAGAATTTGGTCTCATGCTGTCATTGCATCGCCAGAAACACCTGAAGAAATAAAAGAAACCGAAAAACAACTATCTGAGTTTATTACATATCTCCAATATATAGTTGATGTAAAACGAAAAAATCCAAAAGAAGATTTGGTTAGTGCGCTAATACTTGCAGAAAATGAAGGGCATAAACTTAGTGCTCGAGAGCTATATTCAATGATCATGTTATTAATTGTAGCAGGACATGAGACGACAGTGAATTTAATAACAAATACGGTATTAGCACTTCTTGAAAATCCGAAGCAATTACAGTTATTAAAAGAGAATCCGGAATTAATTGATTCAGCTATTGAGGAAGGATTGCGTTATTATTCTCCAGTTGAGGTGACAACTGCAAGATGGGCGGCTGAGCCGTTTCAAATTCATGACCAAACAATCCAAAAAGGAGATATGGTTATTATCGCATTAGCTTCAGCAAACCGTGATGAAACAGTATTTGAAAACCCAGAAGTATTTGATATTACACGAGAAAATAACCGTCATATTGCCTTTGGGCATGGTAGCCATTTCTGCTTAGGCGCTCCACTTGCTAGGTTGGAAGCAAAGATTGCTATTACTACTTTGTTTAAACGGATGCCATCGTTACAAATAAAAGGTGAGCGTGAAAAAATTAATTGGCAAGGTAATTATTTAATGCGTTCTTTAGAGGAATTACCATTGTCTTTTTAGAATAGTTATATTGAGACATGCATACATGACAAATGATTAACATAGAGTATGTATGTGTTATTTAAATTCGAAACGGAAGGGTGAAAACATCCCAATGATCAACTAATTCTATTTGTAAGAGATCTTCGTTAAAAAACGAAATATTCTTCTGAATAGGATTAGTATGTGCATGTATAGAAAAGGGATGTGTTTCGCACTGCGAATATATAGTCTTTTCATATGATTTGTGCTGCCTCCTGTTCAGAACACGAAATAGGAGGATTTTTTATGTCGACGACTGCAGAAACGAAACAAAATCATGGGGTATCACAAGTATTAAAAAATCGATTTGTGCAAGGGATTCTAGCATCAGCATTATTTTTACAAGTTGGTATTTGGGTTCGTAACTTTGCGATATTACTTTATGTTATGGAAATGACGAAAGGTGATGCTTTTGCTATTTCGATGATTTCGGTTGCTGAATTTGCTCCCATTTTTATTTTCTCATTCATTGGTGGAACTTTTGCTGATAGGTGGAAGCCAAAGAAGACAATGATATGGTGTGAGACGTTAAGTTCTATTTCCGTATTCGCTGTATTAATTACTCTTATGTTTGGAACGTGGAAAATCGTGTTTTTTGTGACGCTTATTTCTGCAATCCTTTCGCAGTTTTCTCAACCATCTGGTATGAAGTTGTTTAAACAGCATTTATCAACGGAACAAATTCAATTAGCGATGTCTATATATCAAACAATATTTGCGATTTTTATGGTGTTAGGACCGATTCTTGGAACATTTATTTTTCATAGTTTTGGAATTTATATTTCAATCATCATAACAGGTATCGCTTTTTTACTTGCAGCAGCTGTGTTGTTATTTCTTCCGAAAGATCTTGAGAATGATAATAAGAAGAAAGAAATTACGCTGTTACAGGAAATGCTGGATGGTATTAAATATGTAAAAAAGAAAAAAGCATTAACTTTGCTAGGGTTTTGTTTTATGGCAGCTGGACTAGGTATAGGTTTAATTCAGCCACTAGGCATTTTTATTGTGACTGAGCAGTTAGGGTTATCAAAAGAGAGTTTACAATGGTTACTAACAGTAAATGGTGCGGGAATGATTGTTGGCGGGGCTTTAGCGATGGTATTTGCGAAAAACGTTGCTCCCCAAAAGATGTTAATTGTAGGGATGCTCGGTCAGGCAATTGGAATTGGGATTATAGGCTACTCCACAAATTTATGGGTGACACTTACGGCACAACTTTTTAGTGGTTTAGCTCTTCCATGTATCCAAATTGGTATTAATACGCTCATTATTCAAAATAGCGATACCGATTTTATTGGTCGCGTGAACGGCATTTTAAGTCCACTATTCACCGGTTCAATGGTAGTAACGATGAGTATAGCTGGTTCCTTAAAGGAGATGTTTTCATTAGGTACGATGTACGAGGGGACGGCTCTACTATTTATAATTGGATTATTGTTTATTTTACCTATATACAATTTAAAGCCAGTAATAGCAGTAGAAAGTGAAATGAATGGTAAAGGAAGTGCTGTGCAACATGAATCCTAATCCAAATGTTAAATATCCTATTGAAGGAAATCAAAACGTTCATTTTATAAAAAATACAATAACGAAATCTAATATATTTGTTGGTGACTATTCTTATTATGATGCGAAAGATGGAGAAACATTTGAAGATCGAGTATTACATCATTATGAATTTCTTGGAGATCATCTTACTATTGGAAAGTTTTGTTGTATTGCAAATGGAGTTACCTTTATTATGAACGGAGCGAATCACCGGATGGATGGATTTTCGGCATATCCATTTAATATATTTGGAAATGGGTGGGAGAAATATACACCTAGTTTGTCTGATTTACCTTACAAAGGTGATACAGTTATAGGAAATGACGTTTGGATTGGTATGGATACAACTATTATGCCCGGAATAAAAATAGGGGATGGTGCAATCATTGCAGCTAAATCTGTTGTGACTAGAGACGTCGCACCATATACAATTGTTGGCGGAAACCCTGCAAATAAAATAAAGGAACGATTTACAAATACAATAGTAGAAGAGTTATTGCAAATTCAATGGTGGCATTTTGACATTGAAAAAATAACAGAAAATATAGATGGTATTGTACAAGGAGACATTGAACCATTAAGAAAACTAAAAAGGGAATAAAAAATGCATGTCAAAGAGTATCATACCTCCGAATTTTGTTAATGATAATAGAACAAGGAGGTGTGATACTATGGCACAAGACGTTTTATGTGAAGTAAACAACTGTAAATTTTGGGCTAACGGCAATAAATGTAGTGCAGATGCGATTTATGTAGTAAGTCATAAAGGTAAACATGCATCTACAACTGAAGAAACAGATTGCAAAACTTTTGATCCAGAAGTATAAATTTTTGAAGGGTAGCCAAATCGTGGTTGCCCTTTTATTAATTATAGTATTGATAATAAATCTCATTTTCATTCATTGTTTTTAACTTTTCTTTTTATTTTTTCATATTTTCTTCATAAGTGATGCAATCCAGAGCAATTCATGTTCAATACGTGATTTACTAAATTCAATGACTTCTGTAATAAAAGATGAGCTAACATGTAAAGATTGAATAGCAGTAAGCTGTTTATGTAGTACGTCTTGGCGTATTGTTAAAATTTCTTTTCTAGCTTCGTAATCAAGTTTTTCAAATAGCGCGATACGCACAAGGAATTCAGCGTTATTTGTCGCAATCTTTTCGGGAAACTCTCTTAACATTTCATAAAAAATTTCTTCTCCTGTTTCAGTTATGTCGTACATATTTCGATTCGGCTTTCCGACTTGTTTATGTATTTGTTTAATTATAGCCCCCATATTTTCGAAGCGCCGAAGAGCGGGATACAGTGTATTATGGGGTTCAGCCGAGATACGTGTAAAAACGGGTCATAAGATGTAATATATTTCCATTATTGGTTTTTTAGTTAAAAATATCTACCTCATGATTAACAAAAAGCTGATTACCTATGCGCTATAAATGAACTGCCCCCAATTGTTAAACAAAACCTAGCAATTGGGGGCAGTTCATAGTTATCATTTGACTCTTCTAGTGACCTTCTCAAGTAAAGCACCCTTTGGTTGAATAAGATTTATTTATTCATTCCCATCAATCGCTTAATTGTTCTTATTTGTCCACGATGATTAATTTCGTCTTCCATAACGTGAAACCACAAGTAGTAATTATTATAAGGCACACCATTATCCCACTTGTTTTCCTCGAATAACCAGCTATCTTGTTTTGATTTCAGATATGTTAGTGTATTTTCTCTAACTTGTGATAATTCATTCAAATAATAATCTAAAGATTGCTTTTTTATTCCTTCCCTTGCTTTGTCTCCAAGTTCTAAAGAAATTCGCCACTTTAGATATTCACTTTCAGTTAAATCTCTTTTTTCAAACGAGATAACTTGATGAACAAACTCCATCGCTGCAATATGTGATAAGAGAGAACCAATAGTGTTTGAACTACCGTTTGGTAAGAAATCTAAATCACTTTGGTTTAAATTGGAGATTTCGCTCAATGTAACATCTCTTGTATGTTCAAGCATTGTTACAAGCTCTCCAATCTTATTTGAATAGTTTTCTTTTGAAATTATTCTATAATCTATCATATATATCCCTCCAATTCATGCTAAGCATAAGTTTACCAATAAAATAAAAAAAACAAAGTCTGAAAATTCATGTAAAATAATGATATAATTTAATTGAATATAAAGAAAAAGGAAACCTGTTTTTATCAGTGTTACCTTATCCAAGACTAAATTTTACCCATACATCATTTTTTTGATGTAGCTCTTGAAGATAAAAACTATTTAATTTTCAAGGAACAGTTATTAACTTAAAACTTATTATACGAGGAGGGTGTATCATGAAAAAAATATGCTTTGTATTAATTGTCGACGCTGGTATAAATTATGGTTCAATATTTTCTCTACCATTTTTAAGGAATCAGGATGATTTGAAGGGATATTTTTCTAAGTATTATGATGTTTCAATTAATTATATTAGGGATAAAAACTCAGTTGACTATTTGGTAGTTCCCAAACCGTGTCCACCTTTTGATAATGAAAATAATCTTCCAATAATTGAAGTACCAGCAATCTTATTTATGGAAAAGGATTTTGAAAAAATAAAGACTTATATAGACAATTATTTTTCTAATAACTCATAAAGAAAATAAAAGTACAGTAAAAAGAAGTCCGATAAAAAACGAGTGGCGTAGAATATTTCTATTAATCATTCGTTTTTTATTATATTTACATATCAGTCTATCGCAAATGAACTTGTACAAAATATCGGAAAATATAGTGAGGTTAATATCGTTGAAGAGTTTGCTGCACCTTTACCTGTTACCGTCATATCCGATTTATTAGGAGTGCCAACAACGGATCGTAAAAAGATTAAAGAATGGTCTGATATTTTATTTATGCCATATAGTAAAGAAAAATTTAACGATTTGGATGTAGAAAAAGGAATTGCGTTAAATGAATTTAAAACGTACCTGCTTCCAATTGTTCAAGAGAAAAGATATCATTTAACCGACGATATTATTTCAGATTTAATACGAGCTGAATATGAAGGTGAAAGATTAACCGATGAAGAAATAGTTACTTTTTCTTTAGGTTTATTAGCGGCAGGTAATGAAACAACTACAAATTTAATTATTAACAGCTTTTATTGCTTTTTAGTAGATTCACCTGGAATATATAAAGAGTTAAGAAAAGAACCTACGTTAATTTCAAAAGCGATTGAGGAAGTTTTACGCTATCGCTTTCCCATAACATTAGCTAGGAGGATTACAGCGGACACAAATATATTTGGACCTTTTATGAAAAAGGATCAAATGATTGTTACGTGGGTTAGTGCAGCAAATTCAGATGAGAAAAAGTTCTTACAAGCTTCTAAATTTAATTTACACAGAATAGGAAATGAAAAGCATTTAACCTTTGGTAAAGGTCCTCATTTTTGCTTAGGGGCGCCACTTGCACGTTTAGAAGCTGAGATTGCATTAACTACCTTTATAAATGCCTTTGAAAAAATAGAGTTTTCTCCATCGTTCAATTTAGAAAAATGTATATTAGAAAATGAACAAACATTAAAATACTTACCTATTCTTTTGAAAACTAGGTAAAACGTTCAGCAAGGTACAAAATTACTGTACCTTGTTTTTTTATTTCTCAATTGTAAATTTTTAGTGGTCTATTTAGTATGGAAGTGTGTGAAAGAAGAGTGGAGGAGGATGCTTATGTTAACGTGTAATGGAAGTAAAACGTTTCAAACATTTATTAAAGCTGTAACGGATTTAATTGATAGTAATTTATTAGAAGATCAAATTGTTTGTGCGATTGAAAAATTACTAGAAGAACTTTTAGAAAAAAAAACATGGCTTCCGCTAGAAAAACAGAAGGCGAATTCGGCTCAATATGCACGACACTTGTTATATGAAGATCCTTTAAAGCGATTTGAAGTATTAGCTCTTGTATGGAAAGATGGACAATCTACACCTTTACATGATCATGATGGTACATGGGGAGTAGAAGGCGTTTTTTCAGGAAGGATAATGGTGCAGAACTTTATACAAACTAAGCAGCTTGAAAATTCACTTGTTTATTTAACCCATACAGGAAATCTTTATTTGGGAGAAGGAGAAACAGATAAAGTCATTCCACCAGCTGATTGTCATATTCTTAAAATAGCTGAATGCGAAAGCGTTGTCACGATTCATATTTACGGAAAACGTTTAGAAAAGTTTGAAGTATATTTCCCAACTGAAGAAAAGAATGTGTATATGTGTGAGACAAAATATATTAGTTATAGTTCATAGTTTAAAATCAAAAGCTTTTCTTTAAAGAGAAAAGCTTTTGATTTTATTTTTAACTATTTCTTGACCTGAAACGCTTTTCATAAATTATAAATAAGAAGTACTTAACGAGCTCAATATGAAAACGATACCTTTTCGTTAAATAAATCTCGTGTATTTATAGAAAGTGGTGAAGAAATAATGAAATTAATAGCAATTGACTTAGATGGAACCCTTCTTTCCGGTAATAAAATGATAAGTAAAGAAAATGCAGAAGCAATTCGAAAGTGTCAGGAAGCAGGCCATGTTGTAGCTATTTGTACAGGGCGTTCTATCGTTGATATTGAACGATTATTGTTAGAAGTTAATTTAGAGTGTCCAATTATTGCGGAAAATGGTGCCCTTATTTATAAAGATAAGAAAATGATGAAGAGATATCCAATTCAAAATATGCAGGCACTTGAGATTGTAGAATATCTTGAAGAGAATGGCTTGTATTATCAGCTTTATACTAATAAAGGTGTGTATGTACCTGATTATGGCGTAGAGAGTGTACGAAATGAAATCGAGTATGTAAAGAATTCAAAAGAAAATTTCAACTTGAAAGAGTTAGAAACGATTGCTGCATTATACCTTGAGCATACAGCATTTCATAGTACAGAAAGTTGTAAACCAATTGTAGAAATGGATATACATGTGCATAAACTTTTACCGTTTTCTTATGACATAGAGAAATTAAAAAAATTAAAAGAAACATTTCTGCATAATACGGATTTAGCTATTACATCTTCCTATTGGCATAATTTAGAGATTAATCATCGAGATGCTCAAAAAGGAAATGGATTATATACTTTAGCAGAACATCTTAATATTCCAGTTGAAAACACTGTAGCAATAGGCGATGGCTTAAACGATGTTTCTATGATGGAGAAAGCAAATATATCAATTGCAATGGGAAATGCAGTTGAAGAAATAAAAGTGATGTGTCAATACGAAACGTTAACAAATGAAGAACATGGTGTCGCACATGCTTTATATAAATATGTAATGTAATAAAAAAAGAAAAAAAGAATCCAAATAGATTCTTTTTTTCTTTTTATTAGGGGTAAGGTATTCTATGAGATTCATAGAAGCCTTATTACAACTCATTGTATAGAATATATTGGAATAAATGTTTATATTTTTCATGAAAGTTGTGAAACTTTTGTGAATTTTACGGTTATTGTATTTTTATACTGCTACTAGCAGCGCGTAACAATCCCATATTATTTTCTGTTTTTAATTGAAAAATAGAATTTGTTTGAATAATTATTCGACAGCTATATACCTAGGGGCACTTTCTTCGTATAATGAAGAAGTATGAATTTTTAATTTGTATAAATTTTACATATCGAGGTGAAAAAGGAATGAATGCGCGGCTAATGGAACTTATTGATGTGAGTACAATAGAAACCATGGCAGAACAATTTTATAAATTAACCAACATATCACATCAACTTCTTGATGCTGAAAACGAATGTATATTTTCATTTGGAATTAATGAAATGAAAGTATGTAAACTTCCCAAAATCGAAATCCCCCTTTTCTTATACAATCAATATTTAGGATCTTTTGTTGTATGGTCCAAACGAAGCGAAATTTTCAATTGCCAAAAATATTTTGAAATGCTTTCTAACCTCATTATAGCTGGGGTGAAAAAAGCAGTTCAAAGTAAAAATACATCGTTACTTTCTCGAAAAGAGGAAGAACTACATACGATCTTACAAAACATGCCTGTTATGGTTGATGCGCTTGACTATAATGGAGATTTTGTTTTGTGGAATCGAGAATGCGAGATTGTAACAGGTTATACTGCTGAAGAAATAATTGGGAATCCAAACGCTCTTCAATTGCTGTATCCTGACCATAATTATCGCCATCAAATACAAAATAAATTTTTGACTCGTGGAAAAAATTTTAGAGATTGGGAAATGAGTTTAACATGTAAAAATGGTGAAATTAAAACGATAATGTGGTCCAATATATCTGAGCAGTTTCCTGTAACAGGATTTAGTTACTGGGCTGTTGGGGTAGATATTACACATTTAAAAACGATAGAAGGGCAATTAAAACAACAAACCTCTGAATTAGAATTAATTTTTAAAGCTTTACCAGATTTATGTTTTTTAACAGAAGACGATGGGACAATTATAGATTATAAAGCAGGATCTCCTACAAAATTTTACGTACCCGCAGAAGCTTTTATGGGAAAAAAGTTTTACGAAATATTACCGTCTCCAGTAGCACAGCAATTTCAAGAAGCAATTCGCCAATTGAAAGAAGAAGGAAAGAATGTAATTGTAGAATATCCTCTAACAATTAATGGAAGTATCGATTTCTTTGAAGCTAGATGTTTACCATTATTACAAGATAAAATTATGATCATTGTCCGCGATATTACAGAGCGGAAAAAGGCAGAAGAATTGCTAAATAAATCAGATACACTTGCGGCAATTGGTCAATTAGCAGCCGGTGTAGCTCATGAAGTGAGAAACCCATTAACGGTAATTAAAGGATTTATACAGTTATTCCAAATTAATAAAGAAGATCAAGAAAAATATTTTGACCTTATGCTTTCCGAAATAGAAAGAATAGAAGCAATCCTCCAAGAGTTTTTGTCGATTGCTAAAACTGATGAAATAAATACAGAAAAGAAAAATATTTATCAAATTTTTAAAAATGTCGTATCATTAATTAATACAAAAGCAATCATGACAAATATTCAAGTTGAACTATTTACAGATTCCAAAGAGATAATCATTGAATGCTCAGAAAATCAATTGAAACAAGTATTTATTAATATTTTGCAAAATTCAATTGAGGCAATGCTAAATGGGGGGGGAATTTCAATCCATATAAAAGAAATACATAAAAATGGTGTCGTTATTAGTGTAATAGATGAAGGAATAGGAATACCTGAAGAAAGAATTAAAAGATTAGGTGAACCTTTTTATAGTACGAAAGAAAAAGGTACCGGTATTGGATTGATGTTAAGTTATAAAATTATTGAAAGTCATCAAGGAACAATAAGTATAATGAGTGAGGTTGGTGTCGGGACAACTGTAACGATGTACTTGCCGAAAATTCAGAGTAAACAATCTCTATCAAATTGTGATGATAGATGTATTTCAATACGTTCTAATATTAATTCCTAAAATACCTAATACCCAATAACAAAGCTAAGCTTTTGTTATTGGGTATTTTTATATTTAATTTAGTAAACTTTACTTTTTCTTTATATTTGTTTTAATTTCTATTAAGTTTTAAACGTTATATTAATATACGTACAAAGTAATGTGTGGAAATTGTACATTACTTTTAATATAGAGAGCTAAAAAATATTTAAAATGTTGTAAGGAGGAGATTATGACAAGGTGAAAAAGAAAGAGAAAAAGAGTGGTAGAGCACTACCTATACGGTTAAATATTTTATTCTTTTGCGTATTTTTATTATTTTCTGGAATTATAATCCAGTTAGGTAAAGTACAAATTTTCGATGGAGAAACATATAAGAATGAAGTAGAAAAAAGAGAGAATGCAACTGTTAGTCTTACAGTACCACGCGGCAAAATTTATGACCGTGAAGGGAATCCAGTAGTGGACAATAAGTCTTTACGTACGATTACATATACAAAGGTGAAAGGTGTAAAATCGGAAGAAATGCTAAAAACTGCAAGACAACTTGCAGAAATAATTGAAATGCCGCAAGAAGATATAGATAAGTTAACCGAGACGGATAAGAAAGATTTTTGGATGCAGTTAAATCCAAAACTTACTCAAGATTTAGTATCTAAAAAGGAAATAGATAAGTTTAGAGAAAAGGATATTAACGGAAAAGAGTTAGACAGAAAAATAGAAGAGTTAAAAAGAAAGCGAGTTACAGAAAAAAATCTTCAAGAATTAACAGCAAAAGACATAGAAGTGTTAGCTATTAAAAGTAAAATGACTTCAGGTTATCAAATGGCACCTCAAATTATTAAAAAAGATGTTAGTGAAAAGGAATATACTGTGATTAGTGAAAATTTAGCAAATCTCCCAGGTGTAGACGCATCAGTTGATTGGGAAAGGCTCTATGTAAATGATGGCTTATTCCGTTCAGTTCTTGGAAATGTTTCGAATGCTGATGAAGGATTACCACGTGAACGATTAGATTATTATTTAGTGCGTGAGTATAGCCGGAATGATCGTGTTGGGAAAAGTTACATCGAACAGCAATACGAAGATGTACTTCATGGTACGAAAAAAGAAGTAAGAAGTATTGCTGATAAACAAGGTGATACAATTAGAACAGAAACAGTTTCTGAAGGGAAAAGCGGCAAGAATTTAACGTTAACAATTGATATGGAATTACAGAAAAAAGTAGAAGAGAGCATAGAAAAAATATTAAAGGCCTATAAAGGTTCAGAATCGATGTTGGACCGTGCTTTTGTTGTAATGATGAATCCGAAAAACGGCCAAGTATTATCGATGGCTGGGAAAAGACTTGTAGAAAAAGACGGAAAAATGGAAGTAGAAGATTACGCTTTAGGTACGCTGACAAGTTCATATGAGCTTGGATCAACTGTTAAAGGTGCTACAGTATTAACCGGATTTGAAACAAAAGCTATAACACCGGGAACACATTTTTATGATGCACCTATGAAGTTTAAAGGAACTAAGGAGAAAAAGTCATGGAAAGATTTTGGAGATATAGATGACCTAAGAGCTTTACAAGTTTCCTCTAACGTTTATATGTTTAACACAGCATTAAAAATTGCTGGTGTGGATTATGTAAAGAACAGTTCACTAGATATTAAACAAGAATACTTTGATAAGATGAGATATTATTTCAGACAATTTGGTTTAGGTGTTCCAACAGGCATTGATTTACCGAATGAAACAGCGGGGCAAATTGGGAGAAAAGATAATCAGCCAGGTTTCTTATTAGACTTTTCCATTGGCCAGTATGATACGTATACACCACTTCAGCTTGCACAATATATTTCAACTATTGCAAATGGCGGGTATCGTATGAAACCACAAATTCTTCAAGAAATTAGAGAACAAACCGTTCAAAAAGATGAGGTCGGTAAAGTAGTACAATCAATAGAACCCGTTGTTTTAAATAGAATTGATATGAAAGAAGAATATATCAATCAAGTAAAAGAAGGCTTTAAGAAAGTATTCCAAGAAGGGGATGGAACGGGAGTAAAGGCGTTCAAAAAAGCACCCTATAAACCAGCTGGAAAAACAGGAACTGCACAGACTGTATACGGTGGAGAAAGTGATATTGGGAGAAATGAGAAAGGCGATCGTAGAGAATGCTATAATTTAACATTAGCAGGATATGCGCCATATGACGATCCAGAAGTAGCATTTTCTGTTGTTGTGCCATGGGTTATAAATGATAAATCAGGTATTAACTCTGATATTGGAAAAGATGTTTTAGATGCTTATTTTGATTTGAAAAATAAGCGATTAACTGGCGAAGCACCAAAAATAGATGACTCTAAAGAGAATTAAAATATACGAAACGTCTCTAGCAATTATATGAACTAGAGACGTTTTTTACATACGAATAGATTAGAAATGAGGTATCTATGAAGCAATTGATTCTAAAAGATTGGAGAAAAATATGTAGCTATATTTTAATTATAATAGGAATTATTTTTATTAATAAGTTATTTTTATTTTGTATGGTAGAAGGAATTTCGATGCAACCTACTTTGAATGAGAATAATCGCATACTAGTTAATAGGGCTAGCATCTATTTTTCTTCTTTTCATCATGGTGATGTTGTAATAATAAAAAAAGAAGACTCGCCTACATACTACGTGAAACGAATTATTGGATTACCAGGGAATAACATACAATTAAGAGACGATGAGGTATATATTAACGGTAAAAAGCGTGATGAGTCGTATATACAGTTAGATATGTCACAAGTATCAAATCGTTTTTCAAACTGTAGAGAAATGAAAGTTCCCACGCATAAATTATTTGTGTTAGGTGATAATCGAAATCATAGTAAAGATAGTAGGAATACGCTTGGACTAATTGATGAGTCAAATATAATAGGTAAAGTGAAAATGGTATATTATCCATTTGATCAAATAAAATGGATAAAATAATTCTATTAGATTTGCACGTTTTATAAAATAAATCATATATTGATAGCATAGGACAAGCAGAAAAGCTTATCCTAACCTCACAGAACACTCCTTATCACAGTTAGGCATCTACATTTTATGTAGATGCCTTTTTCAATGTCTGATAATTATTTATCAACCTAAAGTAGTAAGTATATTGGGACTATTAAGGGAAGGTTGCTTGTAATAATAACAGTACGATTAATAAGAAGATTGAATTGTAAGGAGTGAGAAATAAGTGATGAATATTTTAATAGTTAATTTCCCTGCAGAGGGACATGTAAATCCTACATTAAGTTTAGTAAAGGCCTTTACTGAAAGAGGTGATAACGTACACTATATTACAACGGAAAGCTTTAAGGAAAGGCTTGAAGTTTTGGGAGCCATTGTACATACTCATCCGGATTTATTAAAGGAGATTTCTATTGATAATGAAACTTCATATGGATTAAAATCTTTCTTTCATGTACATGTTCAAACTTCTTTATACATATTAGAAATTACGAAACGATTATGTAAAAGCATTAATTTTGATTTCGTAGTTTATGATATATTTGGTGCTGGAGAGTTAGTAAAGGAATATTTACAAGTTCCAGGCATAGTTTCCTCTCCTATATTTTTAATTCCACCAGTATTATTGGAAACCTTGCCTTTTCATCCAAATGCAGAAATACAATTCCAACCCGATGAACTCTCTGAAAAGTTACTGTATCAAATGGAACATGAATTTGGAGTAAAGCCCAAAAATAATCTTCAATTTATGCATAATAAGGGAGATATTAGTCTCGTGTATACAAGTCGTTATTTTCAACCTAATAGCGATTCGTTCGGAGAAAACAATGTTTTTATTGGACCGAGTATTATAAAGCGCAAAACAAATGTAAAGTTTCCACTTGAATTGCTTTCAAAAAAGAAAGTTATTTATATTTCAATGGGAACACTTCTCGAAGGGCTCGAACCATTTTTTAATACTTGTATTGATGCTTTTTCAAATTTCGAAGGGATTGTAGTAATGGCGATTGGTGATAGAAATGATATTTCAAAAATTAAGCAAGCGCCAGACAACTTTATTATAACCCCTTACGTACCTCAATCAGAAATATTAAGTGAAGCAGATGTTTTTATTACACATGGTGGAATGAATAGTGTGCACGATGCAATCCATTATAATGTCCCATTTGTGATAATACCGCATGATAAAGATCAACCTATGATAGCGCAAAGATTAACTGAGCTTGAGGCAGCACATAGATTATTGAAAGAGCATGTTAATGTGCAAACTTTAAAAAAGGCGGTAACAGACGTTCTTTCAAATGAAAAGTATAAACATGGCATTCGAAAACTGAATGAAAGTTTTTTAGAGTGTGGTGGTTCCAAAAGAGCCATTGCAGTTATTGATGCTCTTTTAAATAAATAGTTCGGATAATATAAAAGCATAGAGGCTCTACCTGTATGCTTTTATATTATTATCCAGCAAATTGTACAGCAGTATTCGCATGTAAATAAGCAGTATCAAAAACAGGAACAGATAGATCATTTTGGGAAATGAGCAAAGGAATTTCCGTACAGCCAAGTAGAATTCCTTCAGCCCCATTATTAATTAATGAATTGGTAATTTGTATTAGTTTTTCTTTTGATGTTTCTGAAATAATTCCTCTACTTAATTCATTTAATATGACGTGATGGATAAAAGTTCTTTCTTCGTCATTTGGGATAATTGTCTCAATGTTATATTTTGCTAGTCGTGATGTATAAAAATCTTCTTCCATTGTTTGTTTCGTTCCTAATAATCCGATCCGTTTTATATTCTGTTCTACCATTTCTTTAGCACTTACATCACCGATATGAAGAAGTGGGATTGATATTGCTTGTTCTACTTCCTCAGCAAATAGATGTACAGTATTAGAACACATTAGTA
The DNA here is from genome assembly GCF_025809295.1 of Bacillus sp. 41-22. Lineage (NCBI taxonomy): Bacteria > Bacillati > Bacillota > Bacilli > Caryophanales > Bacillaceae > Bacillus > Bacillus sp. 41-22. The sequence goes on along the minus strand of NZ_CP084035.1, from coordinate 2,595,255 downwards.
AACATTCAGCTCCAGAGTGTTCTACTTTTTTTGCTACTGCGACTAATTCATTTTTCACTTCTTCATATTGATGATTTTGTAATAATGTAGTTACTTCACCAAAGTCCATACTATATAAAACAAGCTTCGCATTTTGATCATATTGAGAGAGAGTTAGTGTATTAATATGTTTATAATATAACGATGTTGATTCCCAACTTAGTCCGCCAATTAAGCCAATTACTTTCATCATGCATTCCTCCCGTAACAATTTTGAATTTATTATTTCATAATTCCGATAAGAATACAATGATTTAGTTGAACTATTTATCGAAAAATAAAAATAGTAAGAAAAGTATTGAAATTATTTATTGTTAGTGCCATAATACAGATTACAAATACATACTTATCCAGAGAGGTAGAGGGAACGGCCCTATGAAACCTCAGCAACCCCTATGTAATTACATAGGAAGGTGCTAATTCCGCAGAGGACACTATGTGTCTTTTGAAAGATAAGGGGATTCTTGTACGTGAAAGAAAATGACCTCTTATTAAAGAGGTCATTTTTTGTTGTATAGAAAGGAAGTGTCGATGCATAATTCATTTTCAAAATAAATATAGAGTATTAAAAGTTGAATAATACGAGAGGGGAATTGTAATGAATAAATTAACGACAAAGCTAGTAGTAGCTATTGGAATTGGAGCAGCTTTATACGGGGTATTAGGGCTTTGGGGATTTTCTATCGCACCGAATACATTTATTAAACCCGCATTGGCTATTTTAACAGTTTTTGGAGCGTTATTTGGCCCGGTAGCAGGGCTTTTAATAGGACTCATCGGTCATACCGTTACAGATACGATCGCTGGTTGGGGTATTTGGTGGGGATGGGTTATTAGTTCAGGTATTATTGGTTTTGCAATGGGACTCATACAAAAAAGATTTGGTTTTAGTGTAAAACATGGAACGTATAATAACCGTGATATTTCTTATTTTGCAATTGCAGGGTTAATTGGTATTGTCATAGCTATTATATTTGCTGGAGCATTCGATATTATTGTGATGGGAGAACCGTTTGACAAAATAGTTATACAAGTACTAGGCGCAACAATCGCAGACGTTATCGTATTTTTAGTTCTTGGCTTACCAATCACGATCGGCTTAGCGAAATCAAATAAGAAACATACACATTTAAAAATTGAAAAGTAGGGATGAATACATGCAACCAATTATTTCTTTTGAACAATTTACCTTTCAATATAGGCATGCTACGCAGCCTACTTTGAAAGATATTACATTTCAAATATATCCTGGGGAAAAGGTACTTATCGCTGGACGAAGTGGTTCAGGTAAGTCAACATTAGCTCATTGTATAAATGGGCTAATCCCATTTTCTTACGAAGGGATAAGTACCGGTAACATTTTAATAGCTGGAAAGGATCCGAGAAAAGGTAGTGTTTTTGAACAGAGTAAACACGTAGGGACAATATTACAAGATCAAGATGCACAATTTATAGGCCTTACTGTCGAAGAGGATGTAGCATTTGCATTAGAAAACGATTGTGTAAATCAAATAGAAATGAGAAAGATTGTTACGGATTCTTTAAAAAAGGTAAGCATGCAGGACTTTCATACACAAAGTCCGCATGAATTATCAGGAGGTCAAAAACAGACAGTCTCTCTTGCAGGTCTGCTAACGACGAATGCAGATATATTATTATTTGATGAACCGTTAGCTAATTTGGATCCTGCATGTAGTTTGAATACAATAGAACTCATTAAAAATATACATGAGAAATATAATAAAACAATTGTAATTATTGAACATCGAATAGAAGAAATTTTAAACCTTGATTTAGATAAAATTATTTTAATAGATGAGGGAGAAGTTATTGCCGTTGGTTCACCGGATAGTATTTTAAATTCTGATATATTACCAAATATCGGACTAAGAGAACCTATTTATATAGAGGCGCTAAAGAAATTAAATTTTGATAGTAATAATGTTAAGGTATTTCCAATTGAAAATCTTCGTAATGCAGGCGTTCATAGCCTATTAAAGAACTGGATGCATAAGCAAGTTTCATCAAAAAACAAATATATTAAAAAAGTTTTATGCAAGATAGAAAATTTATCATTTACGTACAATAACAAACATACAGCCTTAGAAGATATCAACCTTTCAATAGGAGAGGGAGAAATAATAGCCTTATTGGGTCATAATGGAGCAGGGAAATCGACATTAGCTCATACTCTTATAGGAATAAATAAAACAAAGAATGGGAGAATAACATTCGATGGAGAAAATATAAATTGTTGGTCTATTCGTAAACGCGGGGAAGTTATTTCTTACGTTATGCAAAACCCAAATCAAATGATTACACAGCCTACTGTTTTAGAAGAGGTTTCATATTCATTACAATTAAAAAAGGTTTCTAAAGATGAGATTGAGACAAGAGTCGAAAAAGCTTTAAGAATTTGTGGATTATATCCATTTCGTAACTGGCCAATTCAGGCATTAAGCTATGGACAAAAAAAGAGGCTTACTATTGCATCTGTACTTATAACAAACCCAAAACTTATTGTATTAGATGAGCCGACAGCTGGACAAGATTATTACCATTACAAACAGTTTATGTCGTTTATTAGAAAACTGGCTGAAAGGGGCATATCCTTTATTATTATCACACACGATATGAATCTTGCTTTAGAATATGCAGATCGAGCGGTAGTTCTGCATGAAGGGAAAATTATTGCGGACAATACTGTATCTGCTGTTTTAGGGGATCAAGGAACGTTACAAAGAGCTAATCTACGGGAGATTTCATTAATAAAACTAGCTAAATTAAGCGGAATTCCAACTCCAGAAACATTTGTGAAACTTTATATTGAAGCTAATAGGAGGGAGGAATATGCATAATACGTATTTTTATCGTATGGATGGTGCAATTAAATTATCTTTATTTATATTTTGTATGACACTTACTTTTTTATTTTTTGATTTTCGTATATTGCTAATTTTATTTATTGTTGGATGTATCGGCCTTTTAATTGCAAAAATTCAATTGCGTAAAATTATAGTTATTTTCAGCGTTATATTTACATTTAGTTTATTAAATTCCGTTATGATTCTTTTCATTACGCCCACCCATGGATCGGAATTAACGGGATCGTATACCTCTTTTTTTTATATAGGTTATGCAACAATTACATATGAAACTTTATTTTATGCAGCTACACTTTCATTGAAATATTTTACGTTATTACCATTTACACTTCTTTTTATTTATACAACTCATCCAAGTGAATTTGTGAGCAGCTTAAATAAATTTGCTGTTCCTTATAAAATTACATATGCAATAAATATTGCACTACGTTATATACCAAGCATTCAATCTGAATATATAATCATTAGACACGCACAGGAAGCAAGAGGCGTACCTTTTGAAAAAGGAGAAGCGAGCTTGTGGATTCGTATGAAAAACCGTGTTTTAATTTTTTGGCCACTTATTATTCATTCATTAGAAAGGATTGATACTGTTTCAAATGCAATGGATTTAAGAGGTTTTGGAAAAAAGGATAAACGAACGTGGTACTATGCAAAAGACGCACAAAAGGAGGATTACATCACACTTTTTGTTGGTATTATCATTTTGATTATTGCAGTTTACTTAAAGCTGAATGTATTCCAAAGTTTCTGGTACCCATTTTAAAGCACTCTCAATAGAGTGCTTTTACTAATTTTTATGAAGACATGCTCAAAAAAAGGAGATACACATACTGTATAATACGAACCAGTTAAAATGATCAACTACCTATTAGTTTTCAAACCAAAAGGAGGAGAAAATATGAGTTTCGGTGGTTCTTGTGGTTTTGGTGGAGGTTTCGCTTTATTAGTTGTGTTATTTATTTTATTAATTATTGTTGGATGTAGCTGTTGGAGCTAAGGGTACTAATTTCTAATTAGTCTCTTCTAAATGTAAACTAAAAAAACATAGCAGATACTTTTTGTATCGAAATAAAAAAGGAGCCATTATGCTCCTTTTTTATTTATTATGCAACGTGCTCTCATTATTATATTTTGGGAATGTAATAGTTAAAGTAGTTCCTTTATTAACGATACTTCGGATTTTTAAACTGCCTCGCATCGTTTCAATAATTTTAACAGCAACCATCGTTCCTAAACCCGTACCTTTCGTTTTTGTACTAAAATATGGTTCGCCAAATCGATTAATTTGCTCTTGCGACATTCCAATTCCACTATCTTGAATCCGTATTATAACTTTATTATTACTAACAGATGCAGAAATAATAAGATCACCGCCACATGGCATTGCTTCTATACTGTTTTTTATTAAATTTAAAAAACATTGATGGAAGTGCTGTGTATTACCAATAATTGTTCCCTCTGAGAACTCTTTTGTAATATTAATATTATTCATGTTACAAAAAGGTAACATCATATTAATAACTCGATTTAACTCGTGCTCCACTGAAATATGATCTAGTTTTTCTGAAGCCGGTTTGGCAAAAGTTAAGTAATCATCAATAATTGCTTGTGCACGATTTAACTCTTCAAGAATATGTTCAATATACTCATCTTTGGATTGTTGAGTTATATTGGGTGTTTTTAAAAGTTGTGTAAATCCTTTTACAACAGTCAATGGATTCCTTACTTCATGTGAAATACTTGCAGCGAGTTGGCTGACAATCTCCATTTTTTCGACTTTTATTAATTTTGATCGCATAAATATTGCATCTTTTAAAACCTCATTAAAATAGACCATAAATAATATTAAAATAGTTGGTAATAGAATGAAATAAATAATGTACAAATTATTCACTTCAAAATCTGATAGAGTTAAAACAATTACTGTTGTAAATATTGCAAGGAAAAAAGTTAAAAACATAGATGAAGTTACTTTTATTTTCCTATTGTATGTATTAAATTTTGATGATGCGAATGCTGTAATTATTAACATCGTTCCATAAACAATGATTGTTAACAGGCTAAAACCATAAAACATAAAACGTATTATTAATAAAATCATGAGTAATGCAATACCGACTGGAAATCCACCATAAAGTGTACCAATTAAAAAGGGGATTTGTCTTAAATCGTGAATATAATTTTCATCCATATAGATGGGATACCGCATACATAAAATTAGTGGGATACTCGTACAAAGAATGATAAGTAGTTTCTTATATTTCTTCCCGAAGTACCCACTATCATAAATAAAATAAAAAACAAATATACTGCTTAAAATATAAAGAAGATTATTTAAAACATTTTGATTAATGTAAACAAAGTTCATAATACATGCCCCGTTATCCTGAATTTCAATCCCATATGTATTATACATTATAAAAGTACAAGTTTTACATGTACTTTTACAATGTATGTAGTTTTTATAGATTTTCAGTGTTATAGGCTTTTAACCATGCATTATTAAACTCTTCCATTGACGCATAGCGCTCACTACGATTTTCATTTACAGCACGGTATGCTACTTCATATAAGCCTTCACTAGCTTCCCATTTCATAAAGGAACGATCTTGCCCGCCACCTAGTAGTGCAAAAGCTATAGCCCCCATATTAAATACGTTTGTTTGTCCGTCTATTATAGAGTTAAGTTGAAACTCTTCAGGTGACATAAAACGAGATGACCCCCACATTCGTCCCATCTTATTTACATACGGCTTTTTACTGTATAAATCAATATCACAAATTTTTGTTTCATTAGTTTTAAAATTGTACAAAATACTACCGTCATAAAAATCAATAGCTACATAGTATTTGTGTTCAACGTAAGTATGGAAATTAAAAATAGAATTTAATGAAATCAGTCTGTCTTTAACGGATAATTTCTTATATTTATAAAATGGTGAGTTAGGATCATTGTATTTTGCTGGGGGTGGGAAACTCCAGTGCGAGTGAAGACATTCACCGTCAAACCAATCGAAAATTAAAACATATCCATGCTGTACAGGGTAGTGATCAATTAAATTTATAAGAGAAACGTGTTTTAATTCATTGTATATAGTAACTGAGCTTTTTAATCTTTGTATAGCTTCATTTGTAGAAGCATTATATGCGAGTGTTTGTGCCCCTGCATATTTTATAAAGTTCTTTTTCCCATTCTTTTCAACACCAAAACTTATATTACCGGAATCTTGTTGGTCAAAAACCGCAAATACTGTACCTAGTTTTGTAAGCCAATCAAAATTATGAAGTTTTTTTAGTTGGAATGTTATAGTATCTAACTGAATTTTAACTGGAATATCTTTCATAATTCACCTCAAATTTAATATAATTAAGTTGTCCATTACAGTATTCGACATATTTTGTGAAATCCCTATATTTATAAACTTAAATTTTGTAAATATAATAATATACAGTTATAAGGAGGAAAGCAAATGGATGGAAAAATCATAATTAAACCGTACCAACAATATTGGCATACAGAGTTTTTAAATGAAAAAAATAAAATTGTGCCGTTACTCCATGAAGAAATTATTGCTATTGAACATATCGGAAGCACAGCCGTAGAAGGGTTAGGGGCTAAACCTCTTATTGATATGATGATCGGCGTAACAAATTTACAAATTACCGAAAATTGGAGGGAAGCCCTAGAAGAAATTGGCTATGAATATGTTCCTAAAAAAACACCTAATTGGCGTTTTTTTAGAAAAGGTAAATGGAGAGCTGGTACCCACCATTTACATGTTTATATTTATAATAGCGAAGAATGGAGGAACAACCTTTTATTTCGAGACTTTCTAATAAATCATGAGTGGGCACGTGAAGAATATAGAAAATTAAAAGAGATGCTTGCTGCTACCTATCCTTTTGATCGTGTTTCATATACAAATGCAAAAGCACCGTTTATTCAAAATATATTAACATTGGCCAAAAAGAGTATTAACAAAGTATAAGTAGTATCAATTAAAGTCCTTCCTACAAAAAAAGTGTGGGGAGGATTTTGTTTTTTCATCATAATGATTTTTATTATTTTCCAGTTGTTACAATCAGATTATTTTATTTATTTCGATATTTTTAGTACATTAAAATTATTAAGGGGGATTATTAATGAAAGCTATTGTACATCAACATAAAAAAGGATTAGAAGGTTTAGAATATAAATTATCACCTGAGATAACTCCTAACATTGGAGAGGTTAAAGTGAAATTAAAAGCAGCAGGTTTAAATCATCGTGATTTATTTATAATGAATAATAGAAAAGAAATGGAACTACCATTAGTTTTAGGGTCAGATGGTGCAGGTATTGTTATAGAACTAGGAGAAGGAGTTTCAAATATTTCACTACATACCGAGGTTATTATTAACCCTAGTATTGGATGGAATAATACTCATGAAATACCAGAGTTACCTGAAGTACTAGGTGGACCAGCAGATGGAACATTTGCTGAATATGTTATTGTACCAGCAGAAAATGTAGTGGAAAAGCCATCATATCTTACGTGGGAAGAATCTGGCGTTTTATCTTTATCGGCATTAACTGCATATAGAGCGCTTTTTACAAAAGGTAGATTAAAACCTGAAGAACATGTCCTAATTCCGGGAATCGGCGGTGGTGTAGCTACTTATGCTATGTTATTTGCTAAAGCAATTGGAGCAAAGGTGAGTGTTACTTCAAGGATAGAGGACAAAAGAAAGGCTGCTGAAAAATATGGAGCAGACTTTTCTTTTAATAGTTCTGGTAATTGGGACGAGTGCCTACATGGAGAAAAAGTGGATTTAATTATAGATAGTATAGGTCCGGCGACTTTCTTAAAATATTTTGATATATTAAAACCAAATGGAAGAATCGTTAACTTTGGTGCAAGTTCAGGAGATAAAATCGAATTACCGTTACGAGCATTATTTTATAATCAAATTGATATTATGGGAACATCAATGGGAAGCCGTGAAGAATTTAATGAGATGGTTCATTTTATAGAGAAATATAATATTAAACCAATTATTGATAAAGTATATCCATTAGAAGAAGCAATCCAAGCTTTAAATCGAATGCAGCAAGGAGAACAATTCGGTAATATTGCCCTTCGTATGGAATAAGAATATGATTTCGTAACTAATATATTTAAATGAATATGTTATGTATTATATCCATGCATAGAGTGTTCACCATACTATTTAAAATGGTTTACAACCTTTATACATATTTAGCTCGTGTAAATAGTTACGCCATTGTCAAATGAATAGTAGCAAAATGAGAATTAGATGAGAAAAGTTTAAGCCCATTTTCATATTGATGTTGTATACTGTGTAAATCAAGAACACTTGTATCTTTATTTAAAGTACAATGAGTAATAATAAGGAGAGAGTAATATGAATTACACAGTATTTCAATGGATTAATAACTTTGCTGAATCATCCAAGCTATTAGATACGCTAATGATCGCTATTACAAATAGTGCTGCATATGTAGCTATACTATTTATGCTTATCCTATGGTTCAATAATGGAAAGAAAGAGAATGCAATTAGAAAACAATATACAGTGTTATATACGACACTTTCAGTTAGTATTGCATTATTAGTAAATGTTCTTATACATGCGGTATATTACCATCCGCGTCCTTTTATAACACATCATGTAAATCAATTAGTACCGCATGCAGCAGATTCATCATTTGTAAGTGATCATTCTGTACTCGTATTTTCGATTGCTTTCGTATTTATTCTAAGAGGAGAAAAACTTAAATATATCGCGTTAATATGGGCAATATTAGTCGGTGTATCACGCATGTACGTAGGCGTTCATTATCCTCTAGATATACTGGGTGCTGCGTTCTTAACATTTATTACAAGTGGATTAGTGATGCAAAGCGCACGTATATTTGAACCGTTAGCAAAATTTATTTTCAAAATGTATGCACTAGTAGCAAAACGAGTTCCTTTTTTAGCGAAATATAACCATATAGCTTAATAAAAAGAACCTACAAAAAGTAGGTTCTTTTTATTTGAAAATTCTTAAATTTCACTTACCGTATTTTATGTTAAAAAACATAGAATTAATAAAAAACAAATAGCAACAGAACTGGTTTTCTTATTGTTATAGAGGAATTAGTAAAAAAACTTCGAAAAATATAGTATCTACTATATTAAAGAACATATTTAGTAGCGCATCTTCGCATTAATGCATTGTAAAGGAAAGGAGATTAGTATGCATAAACTTCAAACGAATAAAGGCGCTCGATATATGATGATTGCTTTTATTGTTTTGTTTCTTACTATGCTTTTACGTATGTTTTATATTCAAGCGGTAGGAGTCGTGCATAATGTTAATGTAAAGGATCTTGCGAAGGAACAACAAAACAAAAATGGAGTTTTAGAGGCAAATCGCGGGACAATTTATGATCAAAACGGTAAAGTATTAGTCCAAGACTCAACGACATATCGCATCGTTGTAAACCTAAAAGGAAAAGATAAATTAAAAGATAAAGAAGATACCGCACAACGTTTAGCAGATGCGCTTGAAGTTGATAAAGAGGAGATCATGAAAAATTTTCACGAAGGACGTACGCAAGTTGAAATTGGTAAAATTGGACGTAACTTATCTAGAGAAGCGAAGGAAGAGATTAATAATTTGAAAATACCAGGTGTATCTTTCACAACAGAAAAAGCCAGAGTATACCCAAATGAAGATTTCGCCTCGTATATACTTGGTTTTGCAAGACCAGACGATAAAGGTAATGCGGTGGGGAAGTTTGGGCTTGAAGAAAGTTTGGATAAATATTTGCGCTCTACAAATGGTAATGTTTCATATGTAGGTTCAAGAAAAGGAATCCCACTTACAAATGATATAGGAAAAGTAGAACCTGCTAAAAATGGAAATAACGTATATCTTACGCTTGATAAACAAATTAATAGTTTTTTAGAAGACGCGATGAATAAAGCGGCGCAACACTATGATCCTTCTATGTTAGTAGGTATTATTGCGGATCCAAAAACAGGTAAGATTTTAGCAATGTCTAGTAAGCCTAGTTATAATCCTAACAAAGGAGACATTGAATATTTTTTAAACGATCCAATTGCGAATGCATTCGAACCAGGGTCTACAATGAAAGTTTTTACATTAGCTGCTGCAATTAATGAAGGTGTATATAACGGGAAAGAATATTTCCAATCAGGAAAATATGCAGTTGGTTCAGCAGAGATTAAAGATCATAATGGCGGCTATGGATGGGGTTCAATTACATTTGATGAAGGGTTTGAACGGTCATCGAACGTTGCTTTTTCTATTTTAGAAGATCAGTTACTGAAACCAAATAAATTCAAGCAATATATGAATTTATTTGGTTTCAATCAAAAAACAGGGATAGATTTGCCTGGAGAAAGTAAAAATACATTATTGTTAAATACTCAAATTCAACAAGTTACTACATCTTTCGGCCAAGGCTCAACTGTAACTCCTATTCAAATAGTACAAGCGGCCACAGCTATAGCAAATGACGGGAAAATGATGCAACCTTATATTGTTGATAAGGTTGTAAATCCAACAAATAAACAAGTTATTATGGAAAATCAACCTAAAGAAATAGGGAATCCGATTAAAAAAGAAACCGCAGATAAGGTAAGGAACTTAATGGAGCGTGTTATAACATCATCTAAAGGAACGGGAACGATGTATAAAATTGATGGTTATCCGATTGGTGGTAAAACAGGGACAGCGCAAATTCCGAATCCTGAAAATGGACGATATATGGAAGGGAAAGATAATTATATTTTTTCATTCTTAGGAATGGCTCCAATTGATGATCCGCAATTAGTCGTATATTTAGCCATTAAGCAACCTAAATTAAAGGGGAATGAATACGGTGCTCAGCCTCTTGCTGAAATTTTTAAACCAGTTATGAAAAATAGTCTAGAATATTTAAAAGTGAAACCATATACAGAAAAGAAAATGGCAGATGCAACAAAGCAATCTGAAATAAAAGTACAAAATTATGTAAATCAAACAATGGATACTGTAAAAAATATTGCAGAAAAAGAGAAACTTCAGCCGGTATTATTAGGAGAAGGAAAGATAATAAAACAATATCCACAGACTGGCGAGGTAATGAGTGAAGGAGATCGCATATTTCTAGTAGGAAGTAATGTGAAAATGCCTAACCTAAAAGGTTGGTCAATGCGTGATGTTATGTATTTCTCTAAGTTGTTGAAATTAGATTTAAAAACAACAGGTACAGGGTATGTAACGAGTCAAAGCATTGAAAAGGGAGAATATATACAAGAAGGTGATACTTTAAAACTAGATTTGGAACCGCCTCTAGAACCATTAGCAGAAGCGAGTACAAATTAATATCGAATTTTGTAAGAGTCTATAGTATAATAGGCTCTTTTTTTTTAGAGTTACAAGCAATTTCACGCACCGTATTTTTTAATAAATAAAAAATCAAGTTACAAAATTATAAAGGATGCTCACTTTCAAAAAAACTGATTATTCTTTTTAATTATTTACAATATAAAACCTATGTGATAATATGGAAAAAACCAAATGCAGTGAAGAGAAGAGTAAATAAAATGAATTTTTCACAGAGAGCTCTATTTAGCTGAAAAGGAGCAAAAATTCTTTATTGAACCAAGCCTCTGAGCAGCACATCGGAACCTTTTAAAAGTGGATGGTGTGACGGGAGCTCCCGTTATAGAGATAAGGTATAAGCATGAAAATAGTGCAGTACCTGATAAGGTTAATATGGCGACATATTAACAAACTAGGGTGGCACCGCGATGATAAATCTCGTCCCTAAGACTAAAAGTCTTGGGGACGAGATTTTTTTATTGTTTTAAAACAATTTAGAAAGCGGGTGCCTAAAGTGAAAAAATTACTTGAAGATTGGAAATATCCTTTATTACTATTGTCCGGAGTTGGTATTGCGAATTTAGGTGCATGGATTTATTTAATCGCACTGAATGTACTTGTCTATAATATGGGTGGCTCAGCCTTAGCTGTCGCTACTTTATATGTGATAAAACCATTAGCCACTTTATTTACAAACGCTTGGTCAGGAAGTATGATAGATCGTTTAAATAAACGAAAGTTAATGATTCACCTCGATATATATCGAGCAGTATTTATCGCTATTTTACCCTTGGTTCCATCCCTTTGGATTGTCTATCTCTTAGTATTTTTTATAAGCATGGCCAGTGCGATTTATGAACCAACTGCTATGACATATATGACGAAATTAATTCCAGTAGAGCAAAGACAACGTTTCAACTCACTACGTAGTTTAATAGGATCTGGTGCATTTTTAATTGGTCCAGCAGTAGCGGGGATATTATTAATAACTGGTACACCAGAGTTTGCTATATATATGAATGCTATAGCATTTCTGTTATCAGGGTTAATTACATTACTTTTACCTGATCTTGATAAAAAATACGATTCTAATACATCAAGTGATAAGTTATCTCTAACTGTACTAAAAAAAGATTGGAACATAGTTTTAAATTTCAGCAAAAAATCTGTGTATATAGGATGTGTTTATTTCCTATTCCAAGGAATGATGGTTTTAGCTACCGCTATAGATTCACTTGAACTATCATTTGCGAAAGAAGTTTTATTGTTAACAGATAGTGAGTATGGCTTCCTAGTTAGTATCGCTGGAGCGGGTTTTATTTTAGGAGCCATAACAAATACAATTTTATCAAAAAAATTAGCACCTTCATTTCTAATTGGGATAGGATCATTATTCATTGCAATCGGATATTTGATTTATGCTTTTTCAAGTGAGTTTTTAATAGCTGCTATCGGATTCTTTGTTTTATCTTTCTCTATGGCATATGCAAATACGGGATTTTACACATTTTATCAAAATAACGTTCCGGTTCATATGATGGGACGAATCGGGAGTATATACGGGCTCGTTATAGCTGTTTTTACAATTTTTATAACGATTCTGTTCGGCGTTGCAACTCAATTCACTTCTATACAACTTGTAGTCATTGTAGGAGTATTGGTAATGCTACTTATTACTATCATATTGTGCGTGTTTACTTTATTACCATCGCGGTCTAAGGTATATTCCGCTGAATCAATAAATTCGAAATAGTTCCCTTGGTTTTTATTTGAAAATTAGGGGGTTGAATAAGAGGTTTCTTTCCCCTATATATGGAAAAATAATAAGAGGAAAGAACAATATCGATAAACAAGGGTGGTTATTATGATAAAAACAAAAGATCAAATAGAGAAAATTGTAAAAGAAATACATCGGAATATAGATTTTTCTGGGGTAGTCTTAATAAAAAAAGATGATGATATTATTTATGAAAATTCATTTGGATATGCTAACCGAAGTGAATGTATAAACAATACACTACAAACAAGATTTGGAATTGCCTCAGGATGCAAATTATTTACTGCTATCAGTATCTGTCAACTTGTTGAAAGAGGTGTAATTACTTTTCATACAAAGTTAAAAGATTGTCTACATATTAAATTCCCAAACTTTAATGAAGATATTACAGTACATCAACTTTTAACGCATAGTTCGGGTATTCCAGATTATTTTGATGAAAGTATCATGGATAACTTTGAAGACCTTTGGAAACAAACTCCTATGTATCTATTAAAAAGTTTAAAAGACTTTTTACCATTATTCCAAAACAGTAATATGATGTTTACACCAGGAAGTAAGTTTTACTATAATAATGCAGGTTTTATTATACTTGGATTAATTATAGAACAGCAGACAGGACTTGAATTTACGGAATATATAGAAAGAAACATATTTGTTCCAGTTGGTATGAATGATTCAGGCTATTTCTCTTTAGATAATTTACCAAAACATACTGCTCTCGGATATATAAAGGATGTAAATAGTCAAAAATGGAGAACAAATGCATACTCTATACCCATAAAAGGAGGTTCTGATGGCGGTGCTTACATTACTGCACCAGATATGGTGAAATTTTGGGAAGCTCTATTTAACAACGAAATATTAAGCCACGAATATACGAAGTTACTTTTAACTCCTCATATTTTGGTGAATAATAGCCAGTCTTACGGCTATGGAATATGGATTGAGAAAAGACAAGAAAATATTTTTAAATATCATGTAATGGGATATGATCCAGGCGTGAGTTTTCGCTCGGCCGTATACCCGGAATTAGGAATTACATTAGTTATTCCATCAAATAAAGGGGCAGGACCTGAAAAACTAATGGTGGAAATAGAAGGAGCTTTTTAATTACATGGATATAAAAATTAGAGCATATAAAAAAGAAGACGAAATAGGCTAGGTACGTTGCCGTGTGTTATCTTTTTTAGATACAGCATATTATGACAATGTACTTAGAGGGAAAGAAAAATATGAAAATCCCGCAATTGAACTAGTTGCTATACATGAAGAACAAGTAGTAGGAGACGTACGAGTAAAAAGTACGTCTTTTTACTTTTATAAATAATGCTTAAGGCTGATGGGAAATCACATTCCATATTATACAAATTAAAGTAGCTATCGTATTTCAAACAGAGACGAATATAATTTTCAAAGGTAAACAAGTATATAGGAGGACTCTAAATGGATATTCTATTTGTTATTCTACTTGTTATTCTTATAATTGTATTAATTCAAGGTAAGGAATACAAAGTGAATATTAATCGTATTTGGCTCATTCCGGCTTTGCTGTGCTTTGTAACAATCCAGTCCATTATTCATATGGGAAAATTAAATATATTGCACGTACTAGTATTCGTTGCAATGCTTGGAATGGGATTGGGTCTAGGAGTTATTAGGGGAAAAGCTTTAACATTTCGATTAGATAGTGAAACAGGTCATGTATTACGAAAAGGAAATTGGTTAAGTACAATTATTCTCCTTGTTATTTTAGGTGCAAAGGTTTTGATTAAGCAAAGTATGTTTCCTGGCAGTACTCACCACACATTAATGGTTGTAACAAATGCCTTTTTATGTATCACATTAGGTACCGTAATTAGTAGACGCTATTATATTTGGAAAAAATATAATGAATTAACACAAAAAGCGTAAATACATTCGTCCCTTGTTTAACAACGTTGTGAACGGTAATACTAAATAATATTGAACTTTTACAACAAGGGATGATAATATGATATTCATTTACACAGATTTCGGTGGAACGCATACAACCTCGCTAGCTGCAGCTTATCATTTGAATAAATTACCAACGGATCGGAAGTTAACGAAAGAAGAAATTTTAAATGTAGAGTACTTTAATAAACTGAAAACAGAAGATATGGGGAAAATTATTTTTCATGGACAAGATGAATATGGGAATCCAGTATATACAATTGGATGCGGGGCATCAAAGGTCGTTGTACCTGCCATGAAGCATTTAGGAGAGATTCTGCAAAAACATTATCAAAACAATGATAAGATTATTTTTTCTAATACATCACCAACAGTTCCATTGCCAATGACTTTAGGCGGTTTGTTTTCTAGAAGATTTCATATTGATTTTATTGGTGTACCGTTACTCGTATGGGGAGCAAAAATTTGCTGTGATAACATCCAGCGGCTTGTCAGTTATACGAAAGAAGCGGGGCGAATGACGAATGATTATGTTGTTATTTTAGATAACGAAACATTTAAGTAATGTAATGTTAAAAGAAGGCCGGAAAATTTTGTGGTTTTCTTTTTTTTTGATAAATAGACAAAAAACATTCACATTTATTATACATCTACTATAGCCAAAATAATAAAGTCCTGTTACTATTACAGGGGATATTCTCTTTTCGTAAGATAAATATATAGAAAAGTCAGAAAAGAGGAACAGAATAAGGGAGGAACAACATGAAGCGTGTTGCTTGGTTTACTGATAGTACAACTGCGAGTTTTACAACAGATGGTGATAACTTTGTTATCCCAATTGAAGTTATTATTGATGGAGTGTCTTATAAGGATTGTGAAGAAGGAGTTCATAAACGTCTTTATGAAGCGTTAAATGATGGAAGAACCGTTACTACTTCGCAACCTAACATAGGGGAAATGGTAGAATTATTTACTAAATGCAAAGAAGAATATGAAGAAGGCTTTGCAGTTGCTATTAGCGGAAAAGTAAGTGGGACCTATCAAAATATGAAGTTAGCTGCTGATATGGCAGGTTTCCCTTTAACTGTATTAGATAGTGAAACGACAAGTTATCCAATGGATGAACTTCTGAGAAAAGCTAAAACGTTATACAATGATGGTATGACTTTACAAGATATACATAAAACATTAGTAGATGAAAAAAGAAGGCCTTTTTATGTATTTCCAAAAAGCTTAAAAGGTTTATATGCAAGTGGTCGAGTAAAGGGAGTTCAATTTTTACTTGGAAGTTTATTAAGTGTCAACTTAATCTTAGAAGTAAAAGGCGGAGAACTTTTACTTGAAAAGAAAGTGCGTAAAATCCAAAAATGTAGAGAATACATTAAAAATGAGCTTGAAAAAGAATTACCAAAAGTACTTCATATGTTCTATGCTAACGATAAAGATGGAGCTGAAGAATGGATTTCAGATATTAAACAAGCATTCCCTGAAATGGATTTCAAGCTTTATCCATTGCCAATTTCATTTGCTGTACATGCAGGTGAAGGTACAATAGCAATTAGTTATTAAGAGGAAAACCCGTGAATAATTCGCGGGTTTTTTATTTTTTTCTACAACAAATATGAAGTATCCATTGAATCTACCCCATACTAGATAATTATGTATAGATAAAAGGATTTCCTACTATTAGAAAAGAAGTATTTATAAACAAATACTAAAATGGTAGTGATATTATGAAAATCGGTAAATTTGGAGAAAAAAATAATTTAAGTATAGATGCGATTAGACATTATATGGATCTCGGGCTAATTATCCCCGAAAAGAAGGGTGGCCATTATTTTTTTGATGAGTATTGTCAAAAAGATGTAGAGCTTATATTAGAGTACAAATGGCTAGGATTTAGTTTGAATGAAATTAAAGAACTTTTTCTTTATAAAAGTTTAGCAAAATCTATAAATTATGAAAAAGATACTTTTTACCAATCTTTATTTAAATTGAAATATGAAAAGGTGGAACATGAAATAAAAAATTTAAAGGAAAGAAGAGATAAATTAAAGGCAGCGTTAAATGATTTATCTATAACAACTCAGATTTCTAATTCAATTTTAGGGATAGATTTAAGGGTACTTAATTTTCTTACATGTTTTAAGTGTAGCGGGAATTTAATTCTTCAAGATGGAATTATTAATAGCAATCAAATTACGGAGGGGAAATTAACTTGTAATTGCGGCGAAGAGTATGTTATTAATTCAGGGATTTTAACAGCAGGTAAATCGTTTGAAACGTCTGACAGGGCTTCTTTTGAAGATCCTATTTCAAATTATATCCATGAAACTGATTCTTCTTATTTGGAGAATATACATAGAGTAGGAGAATGGGCGAAAAAGAAACTAAAACAACTAGATTTAAATGACAAGGTAATACTTGATATAGGATCAGGTCTTGGATTCTTTTTACGAAATATTTATGAAGAGCTGCCAGAGGATTGCTTATATATTGCTGTTGATCGAGATTTGAATAAACTTCTATTTTTAAAAGATGTAATTGAAAGAAGAAATTCCAAAAGAAACATTCTTTTTATTTGCGCTGATTTTTTAAGTATACCTATTCAGAATCATTCTGTTGATATTGTAATTGATCAGTCTGGTACAAGTAATTACAGTTTTGAGCATGAAAATTTTTTATTACATGAATTAAATTCCCTTTTAAAACCTGATTGTTATTTATTAAGTTCATTTATTTTATTTAAAAATTTCAGCATAAATAGCCAAATTACAACTAGATTTCGAGATAATTTTACGTCTTCAAAAGTGAAGAGAGAAATCCAAAAGCTACAGTTTAATTCCATAGATGAAAGAACTTCAGAATATATAGAACGAGGAGGAAAATACGAGGATTTCTTTGTTCAAGGAGAAGAAATTTATACATATTCATTTTTCGGAAAAAGATGGGGTTAACCCCATCTTTTTTAATTTTTCTTTTAAAAGTTTTTAATACTAGCATATTGATATTGGGTTGACCCGAGAACTTACACTATACGTAATACAAAGTTAAGTGGGAGGGAAAAGTTATGGAGCGTTTACGAATACATTTACAAAATGAAAAAAGCAATCAAGAACTAAGAAATATTTGTCTCTATGTAATTGGGAAAACAGTATCAATATTTGGTAGCTCTATTTATAGTTTTGCATTAGGATTATATGTTTTACAAATAACCGGATCAGCATTAAATTTCGCAATTACACTCATTTTAGGAACGATTCCAATGATTGTTATGAATCCATTTGCCGGCGTAATCGCAGATAAGGTTGATAAAAAGAAGCTGGTTATTTGTATGGATCTACTAAATGGATGCTTATTAATTGCTGTTTATATAGTAAGCATCAATTATGGATTAAACTTATTCATCATTTATGCTACTACCTTTCTTATGTCGGTATTTACAACATTCTTCGGAATAGGATTAGAAGCCGCAAAACCAAATATCGTCTCTAAAGAGAAGCTAATGAGTATTAACTCTATAAGTAAAATTATCGATTCTGTATCTTTGATTCTCGGTCCTATGTTAGGTGGCATCATTTTTGCTGTATTAGATATAAAAACTTTTATAATTATAAATGGTATTTCATTTATTCTTTCGGGCATATCCATATTGTTTATTCACTTTAAATTGTTCGAGTACAACATAAAAGATGGATGTTCAAAAAGAGAAATTAATTTTATTAAAGATATAAAAGAGGCGTTTTCTTACTTAATTGAAAGGGAAAGCTTAAAAAATACGTTTCGTATTTTAACTGTACTTAATTTCTTCCTAGGTTTTGCTGTAATCGTCCCATTACCATACATAATAAACACAGTTCTCAATCTTAGTTCGAAGCAATTTGGCATGATTCATGGGACTTTTCCAGTAGGAATGATAGTTGGTGCAATATTAGTAAAAAAGATAACTGATCGTTTTTCTTATTCCTATCTTTTAAAAAAATCAAGTTTTATGTTGGCAATTTTTATGATAATTTCAGGGATTCCAATTTCATTCAAAAGTATTGAAGTAGATAATTTTGTATACGTTACTACGTATTGCATTATTATGTTCTTTTTAGGGCTAATGATAGCACTAATTGATATTCCTTTAACTTATTTCATGCAAAAAGAGATTCCCGATGAATATAGGGGAAGAGTGCTCAGTATTGGATTAAGTATAGGTAAAATGATGCAGCCAATAGCACTAGCATTATCGGGTCTATTATTAAATTATATTCCAGCCTACATGCTTCCAATTGCAGGAGGGATAGTATTTCTTATTTTAAATAAAGCTTACTCAAATAAGTTGAATTTAGAAATTCATTCAAAAGATTATAGTGTTTTGCGTAGCTAAGTGATATTGTTAAATGTTTAAAAAGCACAGGAACATCATCCTGTGCTTTTCTATCGTAATTCAGCTGTCTTTCTAATGACAATCTTATCAATATCATCTTCTTCTTCACCAATAAATAACCCGCGCTCTTTTAAATATGTTTCAAAGTATAAATCTGCTTCTGCACGTTCATCATATGGCTTTACAGATAGAACGAAACCTAATTTATTTTGCTCCTCTAAATGAGAAGTGGAGATGTAAGCCGGTACATTGTGGCGTAAAAAGAGCTCTTTAACAGGAATGATCATATCTTTCATTAACTTCGTTAACATACCCATTTCAAACTCAAAATTAAAGCGATCTATACTAGATAAATCCGCGAATACTACACCAATAAAACCTGTATTAAATACTTCTTGATATTCTACTTCTTCGTTACCGTAAAAATTCTTTTCGATTAAATAATTTATAAAGTAAGCAACGCCATCACTTTGTTCAAACGGTTTTGTTGAAAGAACAAAGCCGATTTTCTTTTGTTTATGTAAATACACACATGACATGTGTGCGGATATATTATGTTCTTTAAATAATGCACTCGTTGCCCCAGATAGACCATCTAGTACGTGATGAACAATTTGAAGTTTTTTACGAGCGAAATAATAGGATTTCTTTTGTAACTCCAATGTATCAATAAAGACAGAGCCGATAAAGCCTGTATTTGAAATAATAGGTGTTTGCTTTTTTCTTCCTCTGCGCTTTGCTTGAGTCATTGTTGAAATCATCCCTTCATGTACAAATAAATTAAAAGAACGTTTGTTCGTATATTTATATTTTACTATTAAAACGCACTAAAGTAAAGGGTTTTTGACGAAAAAACAATAAAAAAGACACCTATAAAAGGTGCCTTAAACGTTGCAGGGAAGAGGTTTCATCCCATTATTTATATTAAGATACAGATACAATCTCTTCTGTATCTTCTACATCTAAATGACAGTCCATAGTACGAACATCTTGATCTTCATGACTTCCGAAATAAATAGTAATTTTCATATGTATCGCTCCTTTATTCTAGGAATACCTAAAATAATTACTAGTAATGTTAATATTTATTATATACCACTTTTTTCATTCCGACAACGTTATATCATTTTTAATTCTTTTAGGGCGCAAAGAGTGATTTATAGAGATATTTTTATAGAAATAGGTACATTTCTTATATGATATATTTAATACTGAAGGATTCGAATACGAATTTTTATGAAAGGAGCAAAATGAATGAATTATAAACAGTTACTAATAGACAATTTTACATATAAAACCTCATATATTGCGCGGCAGGTAAATGGAATGGATGTAAAAGAAACGAAGGATTACATTACTGTCGACTGCGGATTACCTGCAGATACATTTAATATTATCACACTACTAAATAGTAATGTAACGGAAGGAATCGAGAAATTATATAAGGAGGTAGAATACTATAATCAAAAGAAATTTCCAATGAGTGTTTGGTTTTGGGATGATAAGCAAGAACAGACTATAAAAAGCGAATTAATCAAACTTGGTTTAAAAGAAGCTGAAAAGAATATCGCGATGGTAGCAGAATTAAAAACAATTCATCCAAGAATAAACATGCCAGTAGGTTTTACGATACAAAAAGCATCTTCTTCAGGACAAATCAAAAAGTTTGGAGAAACGTTAGCTAATCTATTTGGTACATCAGAGGAAGGTAAAAATGTACAAGCATACTATAATCAAATTTCTTCTTTAAGTTTATGGAATAGCGATAACATGAAACTATACTTAGGTCTTTATAAAGGTGAGGTAGTATCTGTTGGCTCTTTAGTATGTACGAAAGATAGTGTCGGTATTTATGATATAGCGACTAAAGAAGAAATGAGAGGACAAGGATTCGGCTCTACTATGTTTAATTTCTTGCTGCAAGAAGCTGAACAACTAAAAAATACGTATTGCGTATTACAAGCTTCACCTGATGGAATAAATATTTATAAAAAATCCGGCTTTCAAGTTGTAGGACAAATGACTGTTTTTGAAAATCGGCATTTATTTGAGTAAATCATCCAAGTCAAATTGTTTTAAATATAGGAGTTAACATACCGTTATGAAAAAAACAACTATAATTACAATCATTTGTTTCTTCATAGTAATAAGCATCTTTGTTTTTCAACAAGTAAATGAACATAATTATATAAAAGCTACTAATCAATCAAATCATATAAAAAACATTGCGCATAGAGGTGCTTCTGCATATGCACCAGAACATACAATAGTTGCTTATACATTAGGACAACAATTAAAAGGTGACTATATAGAAATAGATCTCCAAATGACAAAAGATGGACATTTAATAGCTATGCATGATGAAACATTAAACCGTACAACAAACGGTGCGGGCTTAGTAAAAGAGCATACATTAGAAGAAATAAAGAAACTAAATGCAGGATCTTTTTTCAATAAAAAGCATTCTAATTTAGCAAAGAAAGAATTTGAAGATGCTACAGTTCCAACAATAGAAGAAATTATTGAAACGTTTGGACATAATGCTAACTATTATATCGAAACAAAATCGCCAGATAAATATCCTGGAATGGAAGAAAAACTATTAGAAATTATTAATCATTACCAAATAAATGATAAAGTTATTATTCAATCATTTAGTGAAGAAAGTCTGCGAAAGATTCATAATTTAAATGCCAATATACCGCTAGTACAATTATTATCACATAAAAAAGCAGTTCAATTAACAGAATCAGAAATAGAAAAGTATAAAACATACTGCATAGGTCTTGGTATGAATTACAAATATATTGATGCAACCTACGTAAAAAAAATAAAGAATTATGGATTAGAAGTTCATCCATTTACAGTAGATAATGAAAAAGATATGAAAAAGTTACTAGTATGGGGTGTAGACGGCATGTTTACTAATTATCCGGATCGTTTACATTCAATATTGGATTTGAAAAATCATAAATAAATAGAATTACCCGATAGGAAATGATGTACGGCTGTTTTCCTGATGGCAACATAATTGAATACATTGAGCCGAAGTTTAAATAACTATGCAAAAGAGAAAACAAAAAGAATCCAATAAAAATATTGGATTCTTTTTATTTAGTTCTATGCACCCATCGTGAAACAATAGGATAATGAAATTCTTTATTTTGTAATTCATATAAAATCCCTTTAAGTGGTCCTAAAATTACGGCGGCTAAAAGTATTATATATAGTGGAATTGTTCCAAAAATAACAAATAAGGAATTTGTACTCAAGTCAATGTGTAATAAGGAAAGCATGATCGTACGGATTACTACGAAGTTCCAAAGAAATACAGCGAGCCATACTCCAAATTGGAAAAGGGCTGATTCTAGATTCATCTCTTTTATACTTTGTGATTTGAAAACGAAATAAAGTATGAGCGGTATAAAGAAAAGTGTATTACCAAAGAGGAAAAAGGCCAAGAAAGATAATAAAGTAATTGCATGTATCACTAGTTTAATGTTTTTATCTTGTGATAGTATCATTAAAATCCTCCTATATTTAATTTAGATGGTAAAAAACAATATAACCCATTATATCATAGGAAACATGAAATCTAAATAATCATACTATTCTCTGTATTGAGCATAATTTTTCATAAGATTACTCAGAAAGTAATCAAAATGCAACTAATTTTCCCTCTGTTTTTTATATTTTTTTGATACACTGGCTACGAGAGGAATGCCAATTAAGGTAGGTAAAAACCAAAACCATATAGGCGGCAGTAAATTAATAATTGGAATATGAATTCCGACGTTTACTAAAAGTGCGGTTACGGCACCGATATAGGAGCCTAACATACCTCTAATATGGTGATGAACCCAATTTTTCCAACGCTTTTTTCCTGCAAGATAGCCATAAATCGCAAATGAATAAGAGAAAATTGCTACATAAAATAAATATGCGATTTTATCCCAGTTTATAATGGACAATATAATTGCAGTAAGAGTTATTACAACGTAAGATGCATGATATATTTCTCCCCATTCTGTATGTTTCCCTTTCTTTTTTTGAGCAAGCATCGCTACAATTCCCGTAATTAAACATATGGTTCCAAATAATATGTGAATGGTCAAAAGGATATTGAAAATGCTCATATTAATTTCTCCTTTTTATTCTTATAGTATTGCAGTATAGGAGAAAAGTTGAATAATATTGTTAGTTCGACTTAATATATTGAAATAAGAGTATCCGCTAAAGATTGACGGTGATTCTTATGAAGAACTCATTTTATTAGGAAACGAAATGCGATTGTGGTAAATAAGATATAACAAAAATCCTCTTTACATTAAAGAGGATTTTTGTTATTCCATCAACCCACGGATCAATTCACTTAATATATAAATTCCTCGATTGATTTCTTCAGGGGAAGCATATCCATACGATAAACGTATATATTGATCTGATTCTTCTTCATAAATACGTCCTGGATTTAAAAGAATGCCCTTCGATAATGCTTCTGAAAATAGTTTTTTCATCGAAATGTTAGGCACTACCCTTAGCCATATAAAAAATCCACCTCTAGGAATATCCCATGTAGTAATGTCAGCACAGTACATATTTAATGCTTGTATCATTATTTGTCTTCGTTCTTTTAGATGAATCCTTACATTGGCTACGTGCTCCTCATAAAAACCTCTACTCAACCATTCTGCAGCAACTCTTTGAGATAAAGAACTTGACCCATAGTCAGTTTGCATTTTTATGTCTGATAATCTCTCAATAACAGGCTCTGGTCCGATAATCCAACCAATCCTAAGTCCTGGGCTAAGTGTTTTAGATAGACTACCGATATATAAAACATGTCCATATTTATCCATCGACTTTAAAGGAGGGGGCGGTAGTTCATCCATCCATAACTCACGGTAAATATCATCTTCAATGATAGGCAATTGTTCTTTTTCGCATATTCTTAGTATTTCTTTTCGTCGATTCTTGGACATTAATACACCCGTCGGATTTTGAAAACAAGGAATCGAATATAAAATATTTTTCTTTTGACTATAATTAATTCTTCTTAACAAATCATTAGGGATAATTCCATGTTGATCCATCTGTATTCCAGAAAGGTGAATATTAGCCGATTGAAATACGTGAAGAGAATATAAGTAAGAAGGTCGTTCAAGTAAAACAGTTGACTCTCTATGTAAAAGACCGATTGATATTAATTGTAATGCCTGTAATGCACCAGAGACTATTAATATAGAGCTTGGTGATGTATTTATTCCAAATGATTTTACATAATTACTTATTGCTTCACGTAAAGGGAGATATCCTTTTTGTTCTTCATATCCGAAATAATCTAGTTCCTCACATACGTTACGCATAATGAATTGCATAGTTTCTAACGGGAAAAGATGAGGTGCAAGTTCTCCTTTACTAAGATGAATCAATTTTTTATTTGCTTCTGCTTCATTTATTTCTCGTACCATTAACTTGCTTGGTTTATGAATACCAGCCTTTACATATTCACTCCAATCGGGCGGGGGATTGGTGGCTAATAATGACCATGTATTATTCGTTACAATTGTTCCTGACCCGATTTTCCCTTGAATTAAGCCATCTGCCATAAGTTCTTCTAGTGCAATTATTACAGTACTACGATTTACATGAAATAATTTCGCTAACTGCCGCTGGCTAGGAACCTTACTTCCAATTGGCCATTCTCCGTATTCAATTTTTTCTTTCATATAGTCTATTATCTGCCGATATTTAGGCAGTTTTTTATCAGTAGACATATTAAAAACTCCCTCATTCATTTTAAAAATGCAAAGTGGTTGGTTTTTTCGAGGATTAACTGGTTGAAGACATTGTATCAACTATTAAATATGATGAAAAGAAATAATTGGTAATTAGAAAATGGCTGGTTTATTGGAGAGGGAGAGAATATATGCATAATAAAAAATGGGATTTTCGTATTGTATGTGCTCACGCTTTTACGATTCTTATATGGGGAACAGCTTTTCCAGGAATTCGGATGGGGCTTGAAGCTTACACCCCTGAACACCTTACTTTGCTACGATTATTAATCGCTTCTTTGATTCTTTTTCTGTTTTCACTTATATACAAGTTACGTTTACCTGATTTGAAAGATATTCCAGTAATTTTTATATTTGGTGCTCTTGGATTTACAATTTATCATATTGCACTGAACTACGGTGAAAAGAGTGTGAATGCTGGACCTGCTAGTTTAATTGTATCAGTAACACCTATATTAACGGCAATTCTTGCTTCTATTTTTTTGAATGAAAGAATGAAATTAAATGGTTGGATCGGTGGTGTAATTAGTTTTGTAGGAATTGCTTTTTTATCGTTAAGTCAAGGAGATTCCATTCAATTGAATAGTGGGGGATTACTAATATTATTGGCGGCAATTTCAGAAAGTCTATTTTTCGTTTTTCAAAGGCCATACTTAAAAAAGTACGGTTTCTTGCCATTTACAATATATACAATTTGGTCTGGCACTGTATTTATGCTTATTTTTTTGCCAGGGATTTATCAAGAAATCGTAACAGCTCCTATAGAAATTACTTTGAGTGTTATATATTTAGGTGTGTTCCCGACAGTACTGCCGTATATTGCATTAGCATATATTACATCCCATGCCAGTGCTTCTGAGGCAACAAGTTCTCTATATTTAACACCAGTAACTGCATGTATTATCGCTTGGATATGGTTAGGTGAGGTGCCAACCTTTGTTTCGATAATTGGAGGGGGAATTACTATACTTGGAGTTGTGATTGCTCATTTAACATTTAATAAAGATGATTATAAGCACATTGAGAGTGAAAAGGTATGGTAAGACATCCCTACGAGTATTTGCAATTTGAATGCAAAATTTCGGATTAATAACAGGTTTTCAATTCTATAAATATAGTGAAAAAAATCTATATTAAAATCAGTTAGTCCAATATTTGTACGAGATTTAATTAAACTGGTAGATTATTTATCTGCAAAAGAACTAGCATAATGCTAGTTCTTTTTTATCAATACATTACTCACCATTAATATTTGCTTAGAACTGTATAGATTTAATTTTTTTCCACATATACATAATTATCTTACCTATGAAAGGAGTGCATTTCTTGGAGAAGGTTTTATTTTTTGGAGACCCAGGTATTGATGATTCGTTTGCAATTATGTATGGCTTACTGCATCCTGAAATTGAAATTGTTGGTATCGTAACTGGATATGGAAATGTTGAACATATACATGCCGCTCATAATGCCGCATATATTTTACAGTTAGCAAACAGACAAGATATTCCTGTAATTAGCGGTGCAACAGGCCCACTTACAAATGAAATTACAACGTATTACCCTGAAATCCATGGACCAGAAGGATTAGGGCCCATCCATGTACCGGAAAGTGTGTTATCTATTCCTATATACAATTTTGGTAGTATTGCTGCGATTCTTGTAAAGTATGGAGAAGATTTAACAATTGTCGATGTAGGAAGATCTACCTCGTTAGCGATTGCTTTTAATTTATGGAACGAATTGATGTTAAATATAAAAGGAATTTATTTTATGGGTGGTGTCTTTTTAGAAGCAGGGAATGTTACTCCATTAGCAGAGGCAAACGTGTACGGAGATCCTATAGCAAGTCAAATTGTATTTCAGCAAGCGAAAAATATAACGTTATTCCCTTTAAATGTAACAAATAAAACGGTTTTAACCCCAAGTGTATTTACTTACATTTTAGTTAATACACAAAATCCATTTAAGTCGATTATGAAACCCATGTACGATTATTATTTATCAGCATACCAAAAACTCAATCCATCTATTGAAGGGCCATTATTACACGATGTACTTGCTATAAGCGGTTTAGTGAATCCTACATTTTTAAATTATACATCCCGAAAAGTGACTGTGGATATATGTGGCGAAACGAAGGGACAAACTTTTGCTGATTTTCGCCCACACTCTAAATCTGAAGGGGCGCGTATAGCGTTACAATTAGATGAGGAAAAATTTATTCAGGATTTTATGAAAATCATGTTATAAGTTGATGTCGAAAAAGGGAATCATTTCACTCCGTTGAATATAAAAGATAAATTCTCTTTTTAAAGGAGCTTAAAATAGTGAACGTTCAATTAAAAATTGTTACGAGAGAAAATTGGGAAGACGCATTAAAGTTACGAGTTAAAGAAAATCAAATCCATCTTGTTCCCGCAGTGGCAGTATCACTTGCTAAAGTATACATAAAACCAGATGGTGAAAATGTCGAATATATTCCATTCGCTATATATGATGGTGACCTTATAGTTGGTTTTATTATGCATGCTTTTGTACGAGAGTCAACAGATATGTATTGGATTAACGGATTTATCATTGATGAAAAAGAGCAAGGAAAAGGATATGGAAAAGCAGCATTACAGGAAATCATTAACTTAATAAAAAATAACTTTAAAGAGTGTGAGGAAATTAGATTAACTGTCCATAAAGATAATATTTCTGCAAAGAAACTATATGAATGTTATGATTTTAAACCATTAGGAAATGTATATGACGGTGAGGAAGTATATCGCTTATTGTTGTTGAAATAAAGATGTACTGTTTTGAAACAATAAGTTGTTCCGTTAAAGGGTCATATTGCGGAGAATTGGTTGTACTAATTCATATAAATTATCGCAAACTCAATTCACGCAATTATTTAAACATTTTATTATAAAA
Source organism: Bacillus sp. 41-22 (assembly GCF_025809295.1). Lineage (NCBI taxonomy): Bacteria > Bacillati > Bacillota > Bacilli > Caryophanales > Bacillaceae > Bacillus > Bacillus sp. 41-22. The sequence goes on along the minus strand of NZ_CP084035.1, from coordinate 2,567,142 downwards.
CAGTATTTATATATACTTAAACTATCATTAATAAAAACATCAATGGAGGAACTAATATGAAAGAAAGCAATAAAAAAGAGTTGTCACTAGAGCAACGTGAAGAATTACTACAAACATTGAAAGATCGTTTTGAGAATAATATGAACCGTCATAAAGGTTTAGAATGGGCTAATGTTCAAGAAAGGCTGGATGCTAATACTGAAAAGTTGTGGTCGCTCAACGAAATGGAACGAACTGGTGGCGAACCTGATGTTGTTGATTTTGGTAAAGAAAAAGGCGAATATATTTTTTATGATTGTTCAGCAGAAAGTCCTAAAGGTCGTAGAAGTGTTTGTTACGATCTTGAAGCGCTAGAATCAAGAAAGAAACATAAACCAGAAAATAACGCTATTGATATGGCAACTGCCATGGGTATTGAACTATTAACGGAAGAAGAATATCGTACATTACATAATCTTGAAAATTTCGATATGAAGACGTCGAGTTGGGTGCAAACACCTTCTGATATTAGAGAACTTGGCGGTGCCCTTTTTTGCGATTATCGCTTTGGACATGTCTTTGTGTATCACAATGGAGCAGAATCCTACTATGCCGCAAGAGGTTTTCGTGGTTCGTTAAGAGTCTAAAATTTGTACAGGCAGGTAAATTTGAAGTAGAGAATAGATTTGCTTAGGGAATAGTAGTGATTGCATACTTTAGCTACGGCTTCGATTTTGAGGCTGCAAAGAATAGGGCTAATCAAACCTTATTGTAAAAGAATGAATCAACTAAAAATATTAAGAGTATGTTTTGATAATTTTCTTCATAAACATACTCTTTTTTAGAATCATTTATCAAAATTATTAGTTTTAATTAACGTATAAACGAGAACTTGTAAAAGGTACTCTTGCAATTATCAATGAAATTCACCCATATGAAACACCTATGATTTATATTATCCCGCTTTTAAATGAAAATTTTCGAGCAAGTATAAAGTGAATGAGTAGGAGGAATACAAAATGAAAAGTAAATTCCATCATATTGTACGAGCTATCATGATAAAAGATGAAAAATTACTAGTTGCTGAATACATAGGCCATCACTATTTTTTACCCGGTGGTCATGTTGAAATTGGGGAATCAGCAGAGAATGCACTAATAAGAGAGTTACGAGAAGAACTTGGAGTAACTTACAGTATAAAACAATTTTTAGGCGTCATAGAAAATCAATGGCAAGCCAAAGAAACCCTCCACCATGAAATTAACCACATTTTTGAAATAGATTCAAATGAGTTAAAATCCGATTTCACTCCAATATCTAAAGAGTCCCATTTAGCATTTCACTGGATTGATTTTAATAAAGAAAATATAAATTCCTATACAATAATGCCGACACCTTCAGTAAAAGAATTACTAGAAAAAAAATTAAGTGATGAACTATTAACTTGCTGGATTAGTAATTTTTAATTGTCTCTATTTATATTAATTCCGTCCACTAAAAGAATATAAAGAAAATAGGCTCATAAACAAGGTACATCACCTAGTGTAAAGTCATATTTTGTTGATGTACGCATTTAGTCTATAGCCTTATTTCTACTTTATTTTTAAAAGTAAATAAACTCGAAAATTTGGACGGAATTTACATTTGTAAATGGAGGGTTTCATAATGAATGAGTTTCAACAAGAACTACAAGCGTTAAACCTTAATGCTTATCAACCTGGTAATGTTGTGTATTGGGATCAGCAACAAAATCAATATCCATATTACTACATTCAAGACGACGCACGTCGTTGTGGCGGATGCGGTGGCGGCGGACGTTGTGGCGGTTGTGGTGGTCGCTGTGGTGGTTGTGGCGGCGGACGTTGTGGCGGTTGCGTAGGTTGTGTAGGCTGTGTTGGTTGTTTTAGCTGTTCTAATTGCTGGAACTGGTGGTTTATTTAAGTATTATAGATCTATAATATTTCACATGAAAGAAAAGTGCAGATGCAAAGTTATAATGTATTGAAACTTTTCTTTCATGCTGTTATTTTTATATGTTTTAGGGGGATATTTATTTGTACAAATATGAAAAATTAATTTCATGGGTAGAAAGCATTAAAGAGACCAATCAAAGTTCTGCGGCAGCACTTTGTATTATTAAAGATAATAAGATTGTACTAGAGCATTATAGTGGAACGCATTCAAATACTCCTACTAGTAAAAAAGTAACTATATCTTCACAATTCAATGTCGCTTCCGCAAGAAAAAGCTATTTAGGATTAATGGTAGCTTATGCAGTTTATGAGGGGAAAATAAAATCTCTTGATGACGAGGCTGTAAATTATTTTAAAGAATATGATTCTTCATTACTTGGAAAGACAACGATAAGACATTTAGTAACTCATTCACACGGTTTAAATGAAACCGATGATGGGACAGCTTTTCGTGAATTTGAGCCGGGACAAGCTTGGGCGTACAGAGATATTAATGTAAGAATGGTGACGCAGCTTATTTATCAACTGTATAATAAGAGTTTTCCTGAACTATTAAAGGAGCGTGTATTCACACCTGCTGATTTCAAAAAAACTGGATGGAGAATAAAACAAGATGATAATTTAGTTAAGGTTGTTGTAAACCCAGATGAAGATGCAATAAGTAGTGTTGGTGCAGTAGATGACGGCTCCGAGAAAAATCTTTTTGTCTCTGCGAGAGAATTTGCATTTTGGGGTAACCTTCATTTAAATAAAGGGTTTTTAAATGGTAAACAAATTGTGCCAAAAGAAGTTATAGCACTTGCTACGAGCTTACAAAGTCCAGAGTATACAAATAAAGAACTACCTCAAAACGGGTTGTTTTGGTTCGTTCAAAATGAACCTGCTTTATTTAGCGAACTTGGTGAGCGAGTTCCTAAAGGTTCCTATCAAATATTAGGAATTACAGGACCAACGATATTAGTCATTCCAGAATATAATGTCGTCGTTGCTAAAATGTACAATAAAAGATACAACTATGGTGGGGATAATTATTTATATTATTTACGTGAATTTAGCAATTTAGTCGCTGATACATTTAGTAGCAGTAAAAATACTATGGTTAGGGTATAACTACTCCTATAATAAAAAGGAGTGAACTTTAATGAAAAATGAAGTGAATAAAAATAAAAAGCAAAATATAAAGGATATAAACACAGAACAAAACGCGATTTATAGCGATCCGAAAGATGCAGCTAATATGCAAACTGTACCGCAGCCGAAAGACTTTGAGGAAATTGAATATTAATTTTCTCTCCGACTTATTTATGAAAGAAAAATACGTCTTAAGTCTCATCACTTTCAGCAAATTATTTGATAACATATATACATAAGCATTCGAAAATGTCTTATCTTAACAAAGCTTTCTTTAAATGCTGTATATAACCTACAAAAAGGCACTTCTTGATGAAGTGTCTTTTTGTGTAAGCTAACTCAATTTCCATTTTCCGTACAGTATCTTGCAATTTATCATGGATATACTAACTGTGAAAATTCATGTCATGATAAAAGAAGGGGACAGTTAGCATGAAACAAACATCTATAAATCCATTGCTAATTGTTCTAGGTACAATCATTGTTCAAATTGGCCTAGGAACAATTTACACATGGAGTTTATTTAATCAACCCCTTGTAAGTAAGTTTGGATGGAACCTCAATTCAGTCGCGATCACGTTCTCAATTACGAGTTTTTCTTTATCATTCTCAACTCTATTTGCAGGAAAGCTACAACAAAAATTTGGACTTCGTAAACTTATCGCTACTGCAGGAATTGTTTTAGGACTCGGTTTAATACTTAGTTCACAGGTTTCCTCATTACCATTACTTTATTTATTAGCCGGTGTTGTCGTTGGATACGCTGATGGAACAGCATATATTACATCACTATCTAATTTAATTAAATGGTTTCCAAACCGTAAAGGACTTATTTCTGGTATATCTGTTTCGGCATATGGAATGGGAAGCTTAATCTTTAGATATATAAACGGAAATCTTATCAACAGTCTTGGAGTATCACAAGCATTTTTATATTGGGGTATTATCGTCTTACTATTAGTATTGATAGGATCATTCTTCTTACGTGAAGCAATTGTAAGTAACACTGCAACTGAAACATTACACAATGATTATACGCCGCGTGAAATGATGAAAACAAAACAAGTATATCTCTTATTTTTCATGTTATTCACATCATGTATGGGCGGACTGTATTTAATCGGTATGGTAAAAGACATCGGGGTGCAGCTCGTTGGACTTAGTGCAGCGACGGCCGCTAATGCCGTCGCAATGATTGCAATCTTTAATACAATAGGTAGAATTATTCTTGGAACGTTATCAGATAAAATAGGTCGATTAAAAATCGTCTCGGCTACATTTATTATTATTGGATTATCCGTCTTCACTTTAAGTTTTATTCCACTAAATTACGGAATTTATTTTGCTTGTGTAGCGAGTGTTGCCTTTTGCTTTGGTGGTAACATCACTATCTTCCCAGCAATTGTGGGAGACTTCTTCGGATTAAAAAATCATAGTACAAACTACGGGATTGTTTACCAAGGTTTCGGATTTGGTGCACTTGCAGGATCATTCATTGGAGCACTACTTGGCGGATTTCAGCCAACCTTCATTACAATCGGTGTTCTATGTGTTATATCTTTCGTTATCTCTATAGTAATCCGCCCTCCAAATGCAGAAAAGAAGAAGGAAATCAAATCGTTAAATCGAAAAATAGCTTAATGCTAAGAAAGAGTCCTTATACTAGGGCTCTTTTGCTTTACAAAAAATGTATAAACAATGAATGACATTCAAAAAATCTAATTTTTTCCCTGTACTTATTTCATAATCTAACATTAAAGAAGATAGGAAATTCCGATTATTAAATTGAATAAATAATGTAAAGGGGCGTGATAGTTAAAATGCAAATAGTAAAGCAATGGGTACAAGAAGATAGTGATTACATAAGAGAAAAAGTAATTGAATATAACCAAAAACAACTTTCAAATGAAGAAAAAACACCTTCAGAAAAGATTAGTTTTATAGTGAAGAATGAAAAAGAAGAAATAGTAGGAGGGATAACGGCAATCACATTTTGGCACCATGTATATGTTGACTTCCTATGGGTTTCTGAAAAATACAGGCATGAAGGTTATGGAAGCAATTTAATGAATCTTATTGAAGAATTTGCAATAAAAAAAGAATGTAGGCTAATCAAATTAGATACTTTTAGTTTCCAAGCCCCTAATTTTTATAAGAAGCATGGATATAAAGTGATAGGGGTAAGTGAAGATTATCCTAAAGGGCATAATCATTACTATTTAGAAAAAAGGTTATAAATGAATCATTAAAGAGTGTATTATGATTAATCTTTTTCAAAATATGCTCTTTTCTTTTGTGTGTCTATGAACACGATATCGTTTCGTATTAGTTATTTACTCAAATTACTTTTTATGAATCAAAACAATTTAATGATAGAATAAAATAAAGACAGAAAATTTTCACCATTCAAGGGGGTTACATATGAAAAAAGTAAATGTTACATACGCACTTCTATATGATGAAACTCATGAAAAGCTATTAATGGTTAAAAACAAAGGGGAAAATGGTTCTTATTACACTTTACCAGGTGGAGCAGTTAAATTCGGGGAAACGTTAGAAGAGGCAGCAATTCGTGAAGTGAAAGAAGAAACAGGGCTAGACATATCCGTAAAAGGGGTTTGTTCCATTAGTGAAGCCTTTTTTGAGGAGAGAGGACATCATGCAATCTTCTTTAATTTTTTAGGAGAAATAACCGGAGGGGAAATCTGTATATCACGGCCAAAAGAGATTGAGGAGATTACCTGGATGGAATTAGATTCAGCAGAACCTTATTTACGTATACCAGAACACTTAAAAAGCCTTTTACAAAAGAAAGAAACAGTTCCTTATATTTTTAATGGAACTATTATTCATCAATCTTCATAAAGATAGTATTTCATTTAAGGCGGGGGAAAAATGGAGTTTATCGTTAATCACAAACAATTTACACAAGCTCTTTCAGAAGTAAGTAAAGCTATCTCAACAAAAACTTTAATTCCTATATTATCCGGAATAAAGATAACAGCAGATCAATCTGGAATTACTTTAATCGCAAGTAATTCGAATATTTTCATTGAAAAATTTATACCTATTTCAATTGAAGACGAACAAATTACAACTATTTTAAAAGCAGGAAGTATTGTTGTACCAGCAAAGTATTTCATTGAAATTATTAAGAAAATGCCAAGTGAGATTTTAATAAAAAGTATGAATGAGCAGTTGATTACAATTCAATCAGATGAAATTACTTTAAACTTAAATGGACTCTCGGCAAATGAATTTCCTAATGTACCATTTTTAGACTCACATACAGAAATACAAGTAGAAACGGAACAGCTGATTGAGGTATTCAAACAAACTGTCTTTGCAACTGCTAAAAATGAATCTAGACCAGTTCTTACTGGCGTACATTTCGTTATTGATCATAACAAATTAATTTGTGCTGCTACTGATTCGCACAGACTGGCTTTACGTGAAATACCCATTTCTTCACATGCGAAATTAAATTGCATTGTACCAAGTTCCACTATTAGTGAACTACTAAAATTAATGAGCAGTAATTCAAATTTAGTATACATATATCTTTCAGAGAGTCACATTATTTTTAAATTCGGTACAATTACGTTGTATTCAAGGCTTATTGAAGGGAAATATCCTAATATATCCGGCCTAATTCCAAATGAATCCCAAACGATTATTAATATAGATAGAAAAAAGATTTTACAAGGTGTAGATCGGTCAAGTTTATTGGCTAGTGAATGGGCAAACAACAACGTTAACTTAGAAATCATCGACGAATGCACAATACAAATTTCTTCCAACGCTTCTCAAATTGGTAAAATATCCGAGACACAACAAATAGATGCGATTCACGGTGAAAAGCAATTAAATATATCTTTCGACGGACGATATATGGTCGATACTTTAAAAGCAATAAAAGAAGATAGAGTTACTTTAAGTTTTGGCGGTTCCATGAGACCGATATTAATTGAAGCAGGTGAACAATCTGCAGCAGTATATTTAATATCGCCTGTTAGAACTTATTGAGAACAAAGGAAGGAATTAAATTATGTACAAGCACACTTTATGTTTTATAAAAAGAAATGAAGAAATACTTATGCTAAATAGAGAATATGATCCTGTAAAAGGATTATGGAATGGTGTAGGAGGGAGGATAGAAAAAGGAGAAACACCGTTAGAAAATGCAATTCGTGAAATAAAAGAAGAAACAAATATAGATGTTGAACAAAATCAAATTCAATTTAAAGGCATTATTAAATGGGAGGATTCCTCATATTCTGGTGGCATGTATGTCTATTTAGTAAAGCTACTTAATGAATTTACATATCACACTCCAAAAAAAGTCTCAGAAGGAATTCTAGATTGGAAAGAGGTATCTTGGATTCTAAGTGACTATAATTACGGCGTAGGAGAGATGATACCTAAATTTTTAACTGAAGTACTTTATAATGAATTAATATTAGAGCACTCTTGCGTTTTATCAAATCATAAATTAGTAGAGTATAAGAATAAAGAATTAGCTAAGCAGACCAGCCCAATAGATTCAATAAATAAATTAGTGTAAGCAGTAACAGAAAATAGCTAATGTAGTCGAAGTGAAACTAAAGATAAAATTTAACGTGAGGGAGAGTATTTTAAATAGCAGGAAAGCAAATATAGTAAAGTAGTAATTAGGGGAGATTAGTATGTAATAGAAGGAGGAGCTCATGAAAAAAGGAAATCAATTATTTTGGATATATATAACTAGTATTACTATTATAATACCTTTAATTATTTACTTAGCATTGGCAGCCTCTAGCGAAAAAGATACTCTTACTCAAGTGAAAAAAGCTCCCAATATCCCATCGGCTATTCAAGATTCAAACGATATGGAAGACCCTACAGGATATTGGACAACAGAAAAGATGAAAAATGCAATTCCAGTAGATAAAACAAAGAATTTTAATAGATGAGTCATAAATGAATAAAAAGCGAACCATCAATATTAAATTGGTTCGCTTTTTATTATACTTACACTTCTCGCCACCAAGCAGCCGTAGGATAATCTTTAGATTGTAACGTAATAGCTTCACCGATTTGTGGCGTTGCAATATTAACCCCTAAACGATTTGCTTCTTTCGTAACACGTTCAATTGGATCACTCCATTCATGTAATGCTAACGTAAAAGCACCCCAATGAATAGGAACAAGCAATTCTCCTTTAACGTCAATATGAGCTTGTACTGTTTCTTCTGGCAACATATGAATAGCAGACCATCTCGTATCGTACTGCCCGCATTCCATTAAAGTAAGATCGAATGGACCATATTTCTCACCAATTTCCTTAAAGTGAGGCGCATAACCGCTATCACCGCTAAAGAAGACTTTCGTTTCTTGACCAAGAATAAGCCATGAACACCATAAAGAACGATCTTTATCTGTCATACTTCGTCCAGAGAAATGCCTTGCAGGAGCGCAAACTAACTTAATATTATCAAACGTAATTTCATCCCACCAATTATGTTCACTAATTTTATTAGGTGAAACACCCCATTTAATAAGATAACGCGCAACTCCAATCGGGACATAAAAATGCTTCGCATAATCTTTTAACCGCATAATACTTTTGTAATTTAAATGATCATAGTGATTATGAGAAATGATAATCGCATCAATTTCTTGAAGTTCATCATGTTCTAAAGAAAAAGCACCACTATACCGCTTACTATTAAACACAGGAAATGGGGAAGAGGCATCTCCAAACATAGGGTCTAATAACAATTTTTTACCTTCTATTTTCAAAAGAGAAGCAGAGTGCCCAAACCATGTCACACTCTCTAAAGATTCATTATTTTTATTCGATAAAACAATAGGTAAATTCTTTACAGGACGTAGCTTTGTTTTCATTTTAAAGTAATCAGTCATTAAACCGATAATATCTTTCGGATTAAAACTTACATCAGTCGGAATTTGATTCATATATTTCTTTTTCATTAGTTCTCCTTTTTACGTTTAACAATATACGTATGTTGTTATTGTAGCTAATTGTAGTTTAAACGAAATCATTTTACCTTTCATCTTAAATGCAGTACATTTCATAAATTCTTCAAATTTATTATTTATATATAAAAAATAGAATTCATTTAGCAGCAGCTAAAACTAATATTATGTATTTGTGAATTGTTTTGTTTAAGTACATTCTTTCTTATAAACAACAAAGACCGTATGTTTCTTTATATGTTATAGAAGCAGATAGGTAACTAATTATCCACAGGAAGGAGAGTCTATAAATGCTAGAAGAAAGAAAAAAGAAGTCTAAATGTAAACTATTAAATATCAATAATTAAATATAGAATTCTAGATAACCTTAGTATAGGTATCAACATAGCTATACTAAGGTTTTTTATTTGAAATCATTAAAGGATACTAATTTTTATTTATAGAACATAGTAAATACATAGGTTTTACAATTAAATTACTAAAAAAGAAGGTATTTTAAAATGCTTGCTAATTATACTCCGGAGAAAATACTTAAAACAACTTATGAGACAAAAATGATTTCATAAGTTGACAATTATCCAACTTTAAAAATAAGCGGAACAAACTTTCAATATTTACTTGTAATGCTCCATCTGGGCATAGAATCAAATACTATAAAAACGAAGCTAAATTGGACTAACGAGGAATTCGAAAAACAAATGCACGCATTAGAACTAGGAGGTTTATTGAATGAGACAGAAGGGAGTTACTATCCAACATGTATGGTTATAACAGCTAATGAAGGAGAAAAACTGTATAACCTATGTGAGCCTCTAATTAAAACTGCACTTAACATAATTGAAAAGCATTCTAATCAAATTGATGCTATGTCTAAAAGAATCGAGACATTTAATCATTTACCTAAAGAATCGTATAGTCTTTTACTATATAGTGGTGTGTTATTAGATTTTGGACAAATAATTAACATTGAGGAAAACTATTTAGAAACAGAACGGCCTTTGAGAAACAATAAAAGATATTATTATGCGATTATAGAACAAGAACAAACAGACAAAGAGTCCTTTGGAATGTATGGTAATACGTATTTGGATTTAGGGGAATATCAAATTGGTCTTTATGGAAACACTCCATATACAACTTTGAATTTAATAACTGCGAATAAAGAAACGTTTGAAGAATATTTTCACGATGCTATTACTGATATTAATTATACAAAAAACAATTAGTTAAAAATTTTGTAGCAGTAGATAGACAAGTAGACTTAAATTCAAATGTATTATACGAAAAATTAGGCTTATATAAAAATTCGCAATGAATTATCCCAGTGTTTAAAGCTAAAGATTTATCTATACTTAACGAAATCGCGAACACAATCAGTAAAGATTTGATCTTATTATGTAAAGAAAATGAGAAACCTTTAAAAGAATACTTTGCAAGCAGCAGATACGCAAAAGAAATAACTTACGAAGAATTTTTTATTTGGTGGTATCACTTTTTCTATACAAAAATAACTGAAGAATTAATAAAACAAGGCATAATTAGTATCAGCACTCAAGAAAATCAAACATATATAATCTATTAAATACCTAATTTTATAAATATAAGCAGCGTATTATAACTCCACATATGTAGCAGAAGGATATGTGAAAAATCATTTGTAAAATAGATATTCATCTAAAATCAAACATGAAGAAAATACGATATAAATAGGGGAGATGCACCTTGCAAAAGAAATTTATCAACCCGGAAACTATGCCAGCAACTTTTGGATACTCACATATTGTTGAGGTTAGTAACGCTACACGGACAATTTACATATCAGGACAAGTAGCGATTAATGTTGATGGTCATATAGTTGGGCATGGAGATTTAGGTACACAAACGCGCCAAGTATTTGAAAATATTAAAGTAGCATTAGAAGCTTCAGAATTAAATTTTAATGATGTAGTAAAATTAACATTTTTCTTAACAGATATTTCTCAAATGGCCATTGTTAGAGGTGTTCGAGATCAATACATTGATACTAAGAATCCACCAGCAAGTTCAGCTGTAGAAGTTAGAAAGTTAATTAACGATAACTTATTAATTGAAATCGAAGCAATTGCTGTAGCAAACTAATTTTAAAAACTTATTCTTAATCATATCAACGCAATTCGTTCACTTTAAACGAATTGCGTTTTTTATTAACTAAAATATAAATTATACACGGAAACATTCTTATCAATAACACAACATAAATAACTTAAAAAACAAATAACCACACAATCTACAACACATTATGAACCAAATTAAAAAGGGGAGGCTAACAACCATAACTAATATATAATAGGTTTATTACTTTTTACTAGTTAACATAATATATATTATACGAAGTTATATAGAGTAAGTGTTTATCTGTATCAAAAACCAAGTAAACTATACTTAATGAGACGAAACGGGGATTTTTAATGAGATTCACATAAAATCTTATCTAAATGAATTTCTACAGTTTTTATCGTTTATTTTGCTATAAATTAATCACAGCAAATCTTAATCGATTAATTATCGTTTAACGAATCAAAAATAATTTTGATTAGCACGGAATTTTTTTTATGCGAAATAAATTTTTCTATACAAATGATAAATTTCATTTTATGTTTTGCTTTATAGATTTATTGCTAATTACATATGTTTTATTATTTTATATTTTTGTTGTTATTTCTTTTATTTACGCTTGACTTTCATTGTATTCTTCATTCTAGTTAACATAACGTTTATTTTTAACGTAAAAAAATCCTCCTCACCTTCAGGAAGATTTCTTTTGCTAGCTAGTAATCCATTTATCTATTTTTAGTAACAATCCCAATTGTAAATAACATTGGAAAAATCTAGATTTAATAAATCGTCTTTCTTTATAAAGAAATTAGCAACACCAGAATCTCCCCACATAATATTTAATGAATCATCTGTATCGATTTGCAGCAATAATATATCATGTTGCTGGTATTTTTCTTCCCATTCCCTTGGATCTGTCTGTGTGAAAAATGGATAACCACCAATTTTATGCCCTTGATCTTTACATAAATCATCATACAGTTCGCCTAATTCTGTATTATTTTCTTCATCAACAATTTCTTCCCAATCAATTTCCTCACTAAACATCTTTTCAAATCGATAATCCCTTGATGTTACGGGCTGATAACCCAATTCAAACTTTAATTTCGCTGCTTCAGGTATGATAAAGTCCTCTAATTCTGAAGTGTTTAAATAACTAAAATCAGTAATAACCTTATTTAAATCTTCTATAATTGTAGAATGATAAATAATTCGAAAGTCTTTTTGGATTGTTGGATGATCAAAATCTGCTCCGTAAAGCTCATCTTCAGCACTTACGAAAAACTGTAGCATACCCTTTTGAGGCATATATTCAACATGCGGCATTTCTTCAAAGTTTAGCTGCGCAAGTAACATCATAGGTTGTCCATTTGAATCTTTAGGATGCTCTTGATTTATAGGTACATACGGATAGCCACCAAACTTACTTTCAAAAAGAGTTGTTTCTGCTTGCGTTCCAGACACTTTAATATACGGTTTCACACTTTCTTCTAAAATACTACGATACTGCTCAAGTTCTTTCGGAATTTGAAGTTGATACGTATTCTTCATTACATTTGCCTCCCCTTAATAATGAATTGAAAATGCCCTACTTAATTATATAGCAACAGATAACTTCATTGAAAATCGTTAAATATCCGTTTTAACCCTCATTTTTTGCGCACTTGGCGGACAAAGTAAATTATGTTCTGAGACCTTTTTATTAATAGTTGTAATTAACATAGCTGCTTCTACATTATCCGTTAGTTCTTTTAAATTTTCTTTTAGATGATCTATTTCCTTTGAAAGTTCAATCCACCTAGGCAAAACATGATTATTTTTCAAAGTTCTATAAAGTTGCTTGTCAGGATTATACGAAAGATCTTTATCAAGATTAAGAGGTTTCCCTTTCCCAGGTAAATCATTAAACGCTCCTGTCTTTTCTGCCTGTTTAACGATAGAGCTAATATGATCCTCATACGTGAACGACCAAACTTTTTCATCTTTAACTAAAATTTCTTGTTTTTTAAGTTTTTTATCTAGCTCATCTTGATTCATAGATTCTCTCTCCTTTTTATTTTATAGTGTGGTTTTTGTATGTTTTAATGCTTTCAACCCATCAAATAACTTTTCTCGCCACCAAACACCGTCATGACCGCCTTGAAACTCTTCATAAGTAATTTGGTATCCTTTTTCTTTTAAAGCTTTATACAGGCGTCTATTAGCCGTTAAAAGAGGTTTGTTTTCAAGTTCTCCTGCTGCTATGTAAAAATGAGGTTGACTCGTATTAGAATCTATAGATGAAATTTGATTTTCAATCCAAGGAATTTGATTTTCATAACCATCCTTTTTCCAATGCACGGATCCAGACATTGACAACACGTTTCCGAAAACATGTGGATTTTGAAGCGCTGCATAAAAAGCTGCTAAGCCACCAAGACTGAAACCAGCAATTGTTGTATGATTCTTTTCTTGATATACGTGATACCTAGCTTGAATCCATGGAAGTAGTTCCTCCGTTAAAAATGTATTCATTTTATCGTTATAAGTTAGCTCTTCTAGTCGATCAACGGGTTCTATTGCAACAGCAATACAAGATGGGATTTCTTTTTCGTATATTAAATAATTGAGTGTTCTTGCGATTGAAAGGTTATTAATGAATGAATTCCCATCAAACACAATGAGAAGTTCTTGAAGATGTGAAGTGTGAGAATAGTCATGAGGCGTATAAATATAAATTTTACGTGTGTCATTTAAAATCGTACTATGAAAAGAATATGTTTCAATTTTTCCAGATGGATAATGATCTGAAGGAAAACGACTGCTATACTGTACTGTTTAACACAGACGCTTTATTGGCATCTTCTCCAAATGTATTTTTATTAAATCGATCTAGTTGGTACTTTTCACTGCGCTTTATCCAATCATTTTCGAAAAAATCGTTTACTGAAAAATAGTACGTTGAAATAAAACTCTCATCCGTCCTAAACGTTACATACCAAATATCTGTCTGTAACAACCGTTGTAGTTGATTTACAGACAGATCCCAACCAGGAAAACTACCGAATACATAAACGTTTTCAGTTTTTTGATCCCCTAACGATATATACGTTATAAGCTTATACTGATTTTCTACAGGACATTGTTCTATTAGTGGCGTATTATTTGACTTTATTTCATGCAAAAAAGTATAAATTGCTTTCTCGTTTCCTTTTTTTAATTGATTATTAAGCTCCTCTAACTTAGGACTAATTATTGAAGTCACCCATCTGCCTCCTTTGTATTTCTTTCTTTTCACTAGATTGCTTTTATAAAATTTAGGATTAGTATGTTATGTATTTAGATGAGTTATTTATTTAGAAGGTTTATCAATTGCCTGAATAGAAAGTTCCAACGCTTTTATTCTTCTTTCTAAAAGTGTTCTTTGAGGACTACCAGCCTTAGACTTATCATAGGCTCTCTCAATTGATGGAAGCAAACCAGCAAGGATATTACGAGCTTCTGCTAACTCTTCTTGGCTATACCGATGACTTTCTTGATTCCACACGTTCTCTAACACTGCTAGCCCTATACAAACGGCTTTAAGCCTTTTTTTCACTAAGGTAGTATTTGCTCCCTTTTGAGTCATCTGTGAAAAAGCATTTTCAAGTTTACGAATTGTCGATTGTAAAGATTTTATTGATTCCAATTTATCTATATTTGACACGTTTTCCATGTTACTATTGTTCCTCCTGGCTTAACTTATTTAATACTGGATATAATAAGTACTTGATTTCACTCGAAATATTTTATCATAAATAACTAACTATATTCGAATTGGATAATGGATTAAAGGAAAACGGTATCTAAACGCCTCTCCCTCCTTTACATCATTCTATATGTACTTCTTTCTTCGTATTAGAATCCCTATATAAACAAGGTATTAAAATTGTATTTTTTATGAACAAAAAAACGCACAAGCAGCATAACTTGTACGTTTTTATTTTTATTCAGTAAGATAATACAGTAATAGTTTCCGGGCCTTCTCATAATTCATGAAATCTCTATACAAAATGGGATACTTCACAATTTCTGTTTCTATAAAACGATATTGCGGAAACCATTCAAAAAACGATTTCTTTAGCCACTTTATTTGATCAAACACAATCTCCTTTTCGTTGTTATTAAGTATGTAACTTAAAGTACCAGCTGTGTGCATCCAATAATAATTTAAATCAGCGCTTATGCAATCATCTTCTGTAAACATATTATTAAAATCTTTTCGTATTTTTCGAAGGGCACAATTCGGAAACGGTTTAAGCAGCGGACTATGTATTTTCTGCAATTCATTAAAAATAACCTTTTTACCTAATAGCAACTTTCCACCCCTTTATTTCTCTATCCAATTTAATAATTTTTCATAATGATATTGAGCATCTGTATAGCCGAGATTATATAGGTTAACAAGTTTCTCTTTATTTCTTTCTATTCCGCTTATAGGAAGCTGTGCGCTTGGCTGAATTACATAAAAATTATCTTTGTGTTCGTTGTGATTCATATAAGATACAGTTTCATTATAAAAACGATAATGTTCTACTAAATGCTCTGCGATTTTTGGATATCTTCTATATAAAATTTTAGCTAGTCCAGAAAATTTATTACGCTGCTTCTCGTATCCTTCTGGCTTTGTCATTATAACAACGTTTTTTAAATAACCATCATTTTGCGCTTTAAAAACTGGAATAGGATCTATAATCCCTCCATCTAACAATTTTCGATTATCATATTCTACAGCAGGTGCTATAAACGGCACAGAGCTTGATGCACGAATAATTTTTAAAATATCATTTCCATGTTCTGTTTTATTATAATAAACTGCCTGTCCTGATTCACAATCAGTCGTTCCGATTACAAACTGTTCATTTGAATTTAGGAATGTTTGAAAATCAAACGGTACAATTTTGTTTGGTACTTCATCAAATAAAAAATCCATTCCAAATAATTCACGTTTTTGAATTAAGTTTCGATAAGATATATACCTGTGATCTGCTACTAGCTCTGTATTCACTTTTTTATTTCTTCCTTTTTGACGTGACAAATATGTTGCTCCCATACACGCTCCGGCGGATACACCGACTACATACGGAAAGAATAATTCCCTTTCCATAAAATATTCGAGTACTCCTGCAGTATATAATCCTTTCATTCCGCCGCCTTCTAATACTAAACCGATATTTTTCATGCTATATCCCTCTACTTCTGTTTTCTTAATTATATGTTAGCACAAGATTTTAGGATGAGGTTATATAAATTGGTTGCAATAATAACAAAAAACTATTGAAGCAATGTCATAATCTATTAGCCATTCGCATGGTACAATATAAGAAACTCATTCCACATATTATAAAGGAGGAATTTCATATGGGTTTATTTAGTGGTATTTTAGGAAATGCATCAAGTGCGAGTACAGAAAGCGTTGAACGTGATTTAGAAAAGATTATGCTAGACGATGAGAAAATTGAGCATGCTTATAAATTAATTCGTGATTTAATCGTATTTACAAATCGTCGTCTTATTTTAGTAGATAAACAAGGAATATCAGGTAAAAAAACAGAGTATCATTCTATTCCTTATAAAAGCATTACACAATTTAGCATTGAAACAGCTGGGCATTTTGATTTAGATGCAGAGCTTAAAATTTGGGTATCTAGTATGGATGATCCAATTACGAAAGAATTTAAAGGTGACGATAGTATTTTAAGCATTCAAAAAGCGTTAGTAACATATACGACGAAATAACGCCTTTCCGTATATTTATTCATTATCGAAATTAATAACCCGAGTATTTTGGAAGGATATGCGTTGTTTTTGTATATTTAATCTAAAATAACATAAAAAGGTAAAGCGTATTTCAAATGCTTTACCTTTCTTTTTTGTAATAAATAAGTGTAGTTTTATCATTTAATTTCTTTATTACTTCTGTTCTTTTATACCCCATTTTTTCGTATAGAAAACAATTTCTTTCTTCTTCTAAAATCGTAGCAAGTTCAAAACTCCGTGCTTCTGGAAACATCTCTTCAATTAAAATAAGTACCATCTTAGCGATTCCTTTCCCTTGATAGATTGGATGAATGAACATTGGACTGATCCAAAATTTATAAGGTCTTTCTTTTTGGGATATACATATCGCTCCAACAAGGTTCGAATCTATTATCATCTTATAAAAGTTGTTGCTCGGATTATTTATTCTTAAAATAGTTTTTTCAATAGATTCATTTGCTGGATTTGTTTCATAGTCTTTATATTTATTTAATAAAGGACTAAATGAGTCTATTTGCATTTGAAATAAAACTGCTGCATCAATTTCTGTCGCCTTCTCTAATGTTACCAATTTAAACGCTCTCTTAAAGAAGTAATATGAGCTGTATGATGACGACCGTGCCATGCATATAGTCCAATTGCAGCAGCAAGTTTTGTTTCTCCTGATTCAGGATGATTAAATGTCTTTTCTAAATCTGCCGGTTCTAAAGAATATAATAAGTTAATCCATCTTTTATGTAATGAATCTAGCATTACAAGTGAAACATCTACTGGTAATTTCGAGTCAGGTAGCTCTGCCCATTTTTCTTCTTTGTACGGTTTAATAGTTGGATTCTTTTCTGTCAGTGCTAATTTAAAGCGTATGTAGCTATTCATATGACTATCAACAACATGATGAACAACTTGGCGAACAGTCCATCCACCGACGCGATACGGTGTATCTAACTGCTTCTGATCTAAATCTTTTATCGCTCTTGCTAGTTCATTAGGTAAATCCTCTATTTCTTGAATCCATTTATCAATTATTTCTTCTGTAATAGTTCCTACGTAAGTAAATTGACCTATTGGATAACGTAAATCCTTCATGTACATGTCCCTCCCTATTATTTTTAACCCTTAGTGGTCCTCCAAATATAATGTACGAAATTTACGTTTTCCCCGTTTAAATCTACAGTAGTTGTCTCCGCTTCCTTTTCACGAGAAAATCCGTTCTTTTCTAATACAATTTGTGAAGCTATGTTATTTGTTGTTGTCATAGCATGTATTTCATTAATTTCATAGACTCTTGCTTGAGCCAAAATCAATTTTACAGATGCTGCTGCAACTCCTTTTTTTGTAAAATCCTCTCCAACTCGGTAGCCTAACGACCCAATTCGTTTTTCCTTATCTACATCAACTAAATTGATACGTCCTACAATTTCTTTTTCTGTATTACGTATGAGATGAAAATAAGAAATCCCCTCAGTTTGTTCTTTTAATAGTTCGGCAAGTTGCTTTTGAAAGTATTCATACACGTAATAATTAGAGCCACGACTTGGTACCATTGTTTCAAAAAATGATTTGTTCGTGAGTTCAAAATTAAATAAATCTTCAGCGTCTTGATTCTTTAATTGTTCTATGTATATTTCCATCCCGTTTACCCCTTCTTGATTTACTAACTGTTATACATTCTTTTTTAAACGATAATTTTCCTGCTATTTCTTTCGTCTGAGTAATACAGTAAGTAATACTCTAGGATGAAAAAGATGAAATGGACTACGAATTAAGTTCATAACTCTGACTAACCGAATATAAATATCAGAATCACTTGCAGAAAGTTGATATATTTGTTTCGTATACCATTGCTGAAATTTTTGTTTCGTAGTTAATTCTTTCTGTAACTTAGGATGACGTGCTATCTCCGTTGTGGTCATTTCCCAAGGTGTTTTGATAATCATAGCAGTCTTCCTATAAAACTCTCGAGTTAATGTTTTATCAAGCCTTTTTCTCCCTTGAAGAATTAGTTGCAATTGGTGAGCTTCCATAGCTGCAACTGAAACACCTTGTCCGAAAACTGGATCAAAACGACAATGCGCATCTCCAACTACTAACAATCCTTCAGGCAAATTATTAACTAGATCAAATCGCCTGCGTACTTGATATGGAATTTTGTACGTTTTTATATCGGTAATCGC
The DNA here is from genome assembly GCF_025809295.1 of Bacillus sp. 41-22. NCBI lineage: Bacteria > Bacillati > Bacillota > Bacilli > Caryophanales > Bacillaceae > Bacillus > Bacillus sp. 41-22. Next base: position 2,548,034 of record NZ_CP084035.1, on the reverse strand, counting down.
CTCAGATTTGTTTAGAAACTCTGTAACATTAGTGATTGATAGGTTTTCAGCAAAATCATAAAATTCATCATCTGTTTGCGGTGCTTTTTCATTCGCATATCCACTAAAAGTAACAAAATAACGATCATCTTCAATCGTTTGAATTAGAACACCATAAGGATTCTCAGGAAAACTTGGAGACATAAGCATATTACAGCAGTCTAATTTCTCTTTTTCTTTGAGCCTAAACATTCTAGTTGCGTAAAACAAATCAATTCTTACTTTCTCTTCTTGTACTTCGAAATTGTATTCTTGTAACCAATCTATACTTTTCGAACCAAATCCACTTGCATCAACAACAAGATCTGCATGAAATTCTTCTTTCATTCCTGTTTTCAAACATTTAGCTGTTATTCCATAGACTTTATTAAGTTTGTTATCTACTAGTAATCCTTCAACCAACATTTCATACTTCGAAGTAACATTTGAAACTTGTTCAATTCGTTTTTGAATATGCGATTCTAACAGAAGACGACTTTGTTGAATCATATTTATTTCGCCTTTGAAAGGCTGCTTCCATAGGCCGAACTGATGCCATTTTAAATCGCGAGTAAAGTTATTTACGATGCTACCTGCTTCAATTAATTCATTAGTAATGTTAGGAAACAACTCCTCAAGTGCTTCTTCGCCGCCTTTTAATAACACATGCGGATGATTACTTTGCGGAACTCTTTTTCGCGGACCATTTCCATCCCATTCTTCACCAGCTTCTACAATGATTACTTCTTCAAACGTATTTGATAAAGCCTTTGCGGCGAGTTTTCCTGCGATACTTCCACCAATAACAATAGCCTTAGTAAACATTTTTTCCCCCTTAATGAAAAGAGATCCTGTCGTGTATGAATGGAACAGGATCTTAACTAATAATTCCTTGATAATTATATTTAAAACACCTGTGTGAATTGCAACATTAAAATTAAAATACCTAATCCCCATACGTAATACGCGAATACTTTTAAAGAATGACGTTTTAAATATTGAATCATCCATGAAACTGCTATGTAACCAAAGAACGCTGCTGATAATGTTCCGACAATTAGTGATGTACTAGAAATAGATTCAGCTTTCCCTTGAAAAACATCTGCAAATTGCAAGATGATAGCTCCGACAATAGCTGGTGTTGATAATAAAAAGGAAAAGTACGCCGCTGTTTCGCGGTCTAACTTTCTCCATAATGCAGCGACAATTGTCATTCCAGAACGGGAAATTGCTGGAAATATAGCTACTGCTTGAAATGAACCAATTATGAATGCATCTTTATATGTAATATCATTCATTTTTTTACGACCGTTCTTTTGTTTATCGGCCATATAAAGAAATAAACCCGTCACTAAAAACTCCCAACCTATTGTTATACCTGTTTTTGAAATATCTTCAAAAAAGTCTTTAAATAATAAGCCGATTACAACCGCAGGTATCGTCCCGACAATAAGTAATAGCATAAGCTTTGAAAATGGATTTTTTATTAAATAAATAAATTCTTTTCTATAATAAATAAACACCGCAAGTAACGTCCCTATATGCAGCATCGTATCTAAAAACAAACCTGCCTCATCTAACTGAAAAATATGTCGCCCTAAATATAGGTGACCTGTACTGCTTATAGGTAAAAACTCTGTCAGCCCTTGAATAATTCCTAAAATAAAAGCTTCTAGCCAATTCATGATGATCTCCTTTCTCATTTGCTTGTACCAATATATGATGCTTTAATTTTTGTTATGAAAGAAAATATATTTCTCTTGGGGATTTACTTTAACCTTTATTTAGAAGTTATGGATTGCGATAAAGATGGATATATATGTAAAAAAAGGAGGGTTTACATGGAGAAACACACAAAATTAGGCAACATATTACTTTGGATTGGACCAATTCTTGTGTTCTTAGGCTTATGTATGACAAATGTAATTACAGACATACCTTTCTTCGAAGGAAAGCATAAAACTTTTGGAATTATTATGTTATTTATAGGGGTACTTTGTTTAATTGCCGCTCATTACTTTAAAATACGAAAAAATTCTGCCGATTAAATAATCTATTCCCTTATAAGGAGGAACAAATGCGAGGAAAATCATTACGGACAAAAATTACAAAGCTATATAAATAAAAACAATCCTAGTGTATGTACTAGGATTGTTTCATTTCGCTAATGTTGTTTATTTATAAAACACTTTATCAACGTTATATTTCGCTTTGTACTTATTAATGATGTATGTTTCGTAAATTTCTCTTTCAGTTGGATCTTCTACGATACATGCATCGATACGGTATACTTCATCACGATTATTTTTGATTGGTGAAACATTATCTTCAAAATGCTTTTTAATACGTTGTCTAATTTTACGAGCTTTACCTACGAAAAGAAGTTCGTCATTAATATTGTAAAACATAAAAATGCCGCCTTTATCTCTAGGGAACAAGTGGAAATCGATAAAACCGTTAATTGGAGTAATTAATGGCTCGTCTCCTTTAATAACTTGGTTACGTTCAGTAATTGAAACATCAGCTTCAGGAATATTAATTTTAATCAAGTTCATTCACGTCCTCTTTTATTATAAAGATAAATAATAGCATAAGTATGTAAGAAAAGCTATGTTAAGAGAGATATTTCATTTTATAATTCAAATATTATAGGTATATCATGTAAACTTTTTTTCCAAATCATATGATCGTTTGATTCGCCCCAATAATCCTTCAGCACATAACTAGGTTTTCCAAACTTTTTTGTCCATATACTTTGTGCTTTTTTGTATCCACTATCTAAACAGCATTCGATTATTCCTCTGCTAAGTAATGTAAGATACATTGTATTTAGTAGTAAACTCCCTATACCTTTTCTTTGATACTCCGGAAGTATAAATACAGTTCCTATTTCATACAAATCCTTAAGTACACCGTCTGTACAACTATTAATCAATGCACTTGCTGGACCGATTTCAATCGTTCCAATGATTTTATCGTTACTTGTATCTATCGCTAATAAAAAGTAACGATTTTCTCCATTACTATCAAAATCATTTTTTAAATATTTCTTTTTCGAGTTAATTTCATTTTCTATGTCATCTAATAGATGTGATAACCCTTCGTTTTTAAATGTATTAGTAATAACAAGACGAAAAAACAAATGTAATTCATCTAAATCATTCGAATTCGGCCTTCTAATTTCAATGTTATACATGGCTTACATCTCCAATTTTTAAAAATATATGAGAAAGTGTATTTGTTCAAAAAGATTTTATGCAATTGCTAAGACCATACTTTATATACTCTATTCATTATTATTCTACACAACTCTGCATAGATCCAGCAGTATAAAAAACTCAGTATAAATATTAATGTAATAACTTTTATATCCATAGTCGTATGAATAGTAGGACCAAGTACAGGAAAACGGAAGATATCGAGAATGATCATAATTCCTATAAGTAGACATATCGCTGAAAAGGAAATTACCCAAATCCTCCTCTTGAATTGTAAAAAGGATACTCCTAACGCTATACCTAATAAGCCTGTAGTAAAGGGAAAGACAATTAGTTCACTTGGCTCAATAATGAATAATAGGAAAATAGTAAGAATATAAGAAAGTACTCCCTCACGAATAGCATAACAAATAGCTAGAAAAATCGGTAGCGTCGCGAAAGGACTAATAAATAACCCAATTCCAGGGATTAAGTTCCCCGCAGATTGAAAAATAGCAGCAAATGAACCGAGTAATGCTGTAATGACTAACCTACTTGCAGGCGTCACCTTTCTTTTATGAACAAAATTCGCATCCTGCTCTATCATCCATTGATACCAATAGCTTCTAAAGCGATTCATCAAATTCCCCCTAAAGAGACTTAATTCACCACTTTCTATTTTTATTCAAATACTTATTGGTTATGTTTTACTTTCTGCTTGTTAGGAATCACTATACAATAGATGTTTATCCATAGAAGGTTTTTTAAGAGGCGCTAAGTCGTGCGTTTGAAAAAGTATGAATTCCATATATTTTTAGACTAAGAGTTTATACCGTATCATGGAACAATTTCAAAAATAGTACCTTTGTTAAATTCAGTTACTTTCATAGAACCATAAACTCCTAAATATAATCTAGTTTGATCTAAGTTTGTTCCTAAACTAACATAATAAGCTGCTTGAGTCCCAAAATCATAAGTGGTTTCAATAACATGAAAATCATTACGTTTCCCGTCTAGAGCTGCTCTAGTAAAAGCTAACACTCCCTTTACTGGAGATTGAAATTCTTCTTTCTTAGCAAGATCAGTAAACACGATACTACCAGTTAAATTAGGAATTGTAGTTCCCATATATGGTTGTACTCCTGTAAGTGAGGTTCCTCCAAACTTATCTGCTCTGGAATCTTTATGAAAATAACTAATTAGGGGCTGTATGCGCCTCACTGATGTTTCTATTGTTTCATTATAATAAGCCATTGTTCTCTCATCCAAAGTAGGATTCTCAGAACAGTGCCTTATAAAAGAAGTAGGAAATTCTCCTTCCCATCCTCGCCAACCAAAATTAATAAATCCATCTTGATTGGGAGTGGATCTCATTAAATGCGTTTGAACAAGTTCGGTAACCGGTATGGGTTTATAATGAACAAACGAAAAAATAGACTCTACAATATCCTGCCCGACATTTCCAGCATATTTGATATATTGATTATAAAACCTTTGAAATGAAATACCTGTTATATTCCGAACTCCTTTCGCAATTACTGTAAGTGTTTCTTGTATAGATAAAGGAAACTCATTAAAGCGTGTAACTACTGGAGGGTTATTTATGAATGTATTTTTACTTACATCAATTTCAATTATTTTGCCCGCTATTTCTAAATCATCCTGGCTTAAATTAAATGGATCATAACCCGATCCACCATCTCCATTTGTAAAAACAAGTTTTCCACTCTCAGGTGAAAAGTTTAAACTATTGACTCCGTTATGATTAAAAAAGGGCCTTTTTATGTTAAGTAATGTCCGTCGTTTTTGAGGTTGACTATGTGATTGTAAAATCCATTCCTCAACCGTATCAATATGATCATATTGAGTATCTCTATTTACCCACTTTAAGTTTAAAGTTTTCGGATCACACGGATTAGGTTTAAAAGGTTCAGAAAGGGCACCCGGACCTTGAGTGCCAGCTACTGAATTATGAAGGTAAAATAAACCGTTTTGATAAAATTGTGGATGAAACGCTAGTCCTAGCAATCCTCGTTCATCATAACCGCTACTAGAGACACCTTCTTCAAACGTGCCTAATTTGATAATTCGCGGGCGAATATCTAAAAAAGTCCTTATAACTCCGTCTCCTATGTAAAAGATTTCTCCTACCTGGGTTGCAATAAATAACCTTTCAATTGAGTCACCTGGTAGTATAGTTGTTTTCAAAACAGTAGGTAAATTGAACTTACTTGCAATGGGTCGTAAACTAACCTTAACTTTTGTCAACTTACTTTACACCCCTTTAATTGCGTTTTATTAAAAGAATATGATTAGAACTGTTCAATTAGTATCCAATTAGGGACTAGGGAATTGGATACTAGTTCTGACTGCGCTGCTTTTCCTGCTTCTCCATATAACTACGCATCCGTCGCATGTATTCAGGTGCGTCCATTCGATTCCCTGCGATCATTTCAATAATACAGAGTCTTTTGGCGCTTTCCTTTTCAGCATGGATTATAGCCTGATCAAGCTCTCCATAGGTCCGGACTGTAACGGTAAACGCGTTACCTCCAAAAGCTTCGGCCAGCTTGGTGTAAGACCATTGAGGGATTTCGTTGTACTTTTGATCCTCTGTTTTGACATTTAAATATCTCTCGATTGTATAACCATCGTTGTTCAAAACAAAGATTATAGGCTTGCAGCCGTAATAGAGCATAGAACTGATTTCCTGTACCGTTAGCTGCAGGGCACCGTCACCTGTAAACACCAATACTCGGCGTTCCGGCGCGGCCATAATAGCACCAAACGCCGAAGGGATTGCGTAACCGATGGACTGCCATTCACCTTGTCCAATATATGTTACATTGCCCGGCAGTCTTATCTCTCCCATTCCGTAATAAAGCGTTCCGGTCTCGGCGATTACAATATCCTCCTCTTTCAGCATGCGCTGAAAACGTGGATAATAGCCGTCCGCCATTAGAGGTCCGTCGGCAATAGTTGTGAATTGCTCATAAGGGAATGACAATTTTTTTGTCAAACCTTTGCCTGTATAACTCAACTTCTGCACAGCAAGTAGCATGTCGGCTGCAAGAACATTCGGATATTCCGCCTCAGCGATTTTAACTATATCTGGTTGAATATTGACAGTTATCAGTGGGTTCAGCTTTGCGGTAAAACTTGCGGTGTTTGTATCCGCCCATACCATACCAATCGCAATGATACAATCTGCATTCTCCACTGTACTTTGGACTTCAGTCCTCCCGAAAGAGCCTAAATACATTCCGATATAATTTGGATGGTTCTCGTCGAATCCGCCCTTCCCGTACATCATCGTTACAACAGGCACATTCATTGCATCGGCTAGCTGCTGAGTCGCTGTCTGAAGGCCGAATCGCATCGTTTTCACATCCACCAGGATAACCGGTCGTTGGGCACGTTCCAAAAGCGGACGGACATGATTCACTGCAGCCTGAAGGGTATTCGGGTTGGATGTTGGACGTGGTGGTACCGGTTCTGCCCAGACTTTAATCGGCTTGGTCACTAAATCATTAGCCACAACCAGGTATACCGGCTTTTTCTTTTCCTTAGCAATGCGAATCGCAGTCTGAATTTCAATCTTGGCATTTTCCGGCGTAAGCACCGCGGTATATGCCGTAATCTGCTCATACACCTTGCGAAAAACGTCAAAATTCCCATCCATTAAGGTGTGATGCATAAGCTTATGCTCTTTTTGATCCTTCTCAGGAGGCGCACCCACAATGTGTATAATTGGCACATGCTCGCTGTTGGCTCCCGCTATCGCATTGCATGCACTGAGCTCCCCGACCCCAAATGTCGTAATAAGAGCCGATATTCCTTTGATTCTTGCATAGCCATCTGCAGCGTAGCCCGAGTTTAGTTCATTTCGTCCTTCTATAAAACGGATGCCGTTATAACACTCCAAAGTATCAAGAAGTGTAAAATTATAGTCCCCTGCGACACCAAAAATTTCGGTTATGCCCTCCAGTTTCAGACAATCGAACAAATACTGGCCAACCGTTTTTTGATCAGGTCCCCTTTGTAAACCAAAGCTGCCCGTATTAATCATGTTGTCCATCGCTTGCTCACTCCTTATCTATTTCTTTGGCTTGTTCTATTTTATAGTACCCTTTTTGATAATTCCCTTTAATTAAACCGGTTATCCGTTGTGCAACAATTAATCGGGAAGAAATGCTCCTTATCTTTGGAGATATTCATAAAACAAGAGAAGGAGGAGAAACACTAAAACATTACAAGAATGTATTAATTAATCTTCTAATGTTCTTTTTAAATTGTTTCCCTTTAAAACATCCCATTTATCATGCTCCTCACTCTGTTTTGCAAAAGTCTAGCTTACTTTTAAAAACTTTGTAACAGAACCTTAAAAATAATAAAAACCCACGAAGAAAATGCATTTTCTTCGTGGGTTTAGTTATTTAAATGGACTTTCACCTAACTCAAGAAGCATCCGCACCTTCAAACTGACTATTATAAAGCGAAGCATAGAAACCATCAGCTTTCAATAACTCTTCATGATTACCTTGTTCTACAATATCTCCGTCTTTCATGACAAGGATTAAATCTGCATCACGTATTGTTGATAATCTATGAGCGATAATGAAGCTTGTTCTACCTTCCATAAGGTTTTCCATCGCTTTTTGAATCAGTACTTCTGTACGAGTGTCAATGGAGCTTGTTGCTTCATCGAGTATTAATATTTTCGGATCCGCTATAAGGGCACGTGCAATTGTTAGTAGTTGCTTTTGTCCTTGGGATACGTTGCTTGCTTCTTCGTTTAGTTCCATTTGATATTTATTTGGTAATGTTTTTACGAAGTTGTGAACGTGAGCTGCTTTCGCTGCTTCAATTACTTCTTCGTCTGTAGCATCGAGTCTACCGTAACGTATATTTTCCATGATGGAGCCGTTAAATAGCCAAGTGTCTTGAAGTACCATACCAAACATGTTGCGCAGGTCTTCTCGCGTGAAGTCTTTTATATCGTGACCGTCGATACATATTGCACCGCTGTTTATGTCATAGAAACGCATTAACAGTTTTACAATCGTTGTTTTACCAGCTCCGGTTGGTCCGACGATTGCTACCTTTTGTCCAGGTTTAATGTTAGATGAGAAATTATTGATGATGATCTTATCTGGATTGTATCCAAATTGAACATCTTGGAAGGTAACTTCTCCTTGAACTTTTTGCAGCTTCACTGGATTTTCTGCTTCTGGCACTTCCTCTTCTTCTTCTAAAAATTCGAAGACTCTTTCTGCAGCAGCTGCAGTAGATTGAAGTACGTTCGCGATTTGTGCTACTTGAGCGATTGGTTGCGTAAAGCTTCTAACATATTGCACAAAGGCTAAAATGTCTCCAACTGCGATGGTTCTCTTTACCGCAAGCCACCCACCTAAAATAGATACAGCGACGTAACCGATATTACCGATAAATGTCATAATCGGCATCATCATTCCAGATAAAAATTGAGATTTCCATGCGGAATGGTAAAGGGTATCATTTACCTTTTCGAATTTTTTCACTTCTTCTTCTTCTTTGTTGAAGGCTTTTACGATATTGTGACCACTATAAATTTCTTCGACCTGACCGTTTACGTGTCCTAAATATTCTTGCTGGGATTTGAAGTATTTTTGTGATCGTTTTACGACTGCCATGATGAGAATCATCGATACTGGCAATATTAAAAGCGCCACTAATGTCATTTGCCAGCTGATTGATAACATCATGATAAGTACACCGATGATTGTAATAACGGATGTGATGATTTGCGACATACTTTGGTTTAAAGTTTGGCTCACCGTATCTACGTCATTTGTAATTCTCGATAATACTTCGCCGTGCGTTGTTTTATCAAAGTATTTCAGCGGCATACGGTTAATTTTTTCATCGATTTCTTTTCTGAAGTTATAAGATACTTTTTGAGCTACTCCAGAAATAATGTACCCCTGGATAATACCAAACACAGTGCTCAGTATATATAATCCAAGGAGTAAAATGACAATGTTTCCGATATAGGTAAAGTCAATGGCCGCACCGGGTGCTCCTGATACTTTGCTTACGAGTCCTTCGAAAAGTTTTGTTGTCGCGTTTCCTAAAATTTTTGGACCAACGATTGTAAAGGCTGCACTGCCGATTGCGAAAAGGATAACGATTAAGATTGATAATTTATAGGGATTCAAGTATTGAAGGAGTTTATTCATCGTTCCTTTGAAGTTTTTTGCTTTCTCAATCTTTCTCATGCCGCCGCCCATAGGACCGCCACCGCCAGGACCAGGGCCGCTTTGTTTTCTATTTTCTATTTTTCTATCACTCATGATGACAACTCCTCTCTTGAAAGTTGTGATAAAGCAATTTGCTTATAAACTTCACAGTTTTCCATAAGCTCTTCATGAGTACCAGTTCCAATTATTTTTCCTTCGTCAAGTACAATAATCTTATCGGCATTCATGATTGTACTGATTCTTTGGGCAATAAGTAAAATAGTACTTCCTGTAATCTCATTGTTTAAAGCTCTGCGCAATGCTGCGTCTGTCTTAAAGTCAAGAGCTGAGAAACTATCATCTAATATGAAGATTTCCGATTTTTTCGTAAGAGCACGCGCAATAGAAAGTCTTTGTTTTTGACCACCGGAAACGTTCGTACCACCTTGTGATATTTCTGTGCGGAAGCTTTCAGGTTTCGCGTTAATAAACTCCATAGCTTGCGCGATTTCCGCCGCTTTTTCGAGTTCTTCTTCAGTTGCTTCTTTTTTACCATATTTCAAATTACTCTCGATTGTACCTGAGAAGAGAACTCCTTTTTGCGGTACATAACCAATTTTCTCTCTTAATTCCTTCTGAGATACTTCTCTAATATCCGTGCCATCTATTAATATTTGGCCGCTTGTGACATCGTAAAAGCGTGGAATTAAGTTGATTAATGTTGATTTACCACTACCTGTACTTCCGATGAAAGCTGTCGTTTCACCAGGTTTTGCAGTAAAGGTGATATTGGAAAGCACATCTTCTTCTGCACCTGGGTATCTAAAGCCAACATTTTTAAATTCAACGTAACCTTTCTTGTCTGAAGCAAATGTTTTCGGCTCTTTTACATCACTAATGGTAATGTCAGTATCTAAAACTTCTGCGATACGTTGTGCGGAAACTGAAGCACGTGGAACCATAATAGATACCATTGAAATCATTAAGAAGGCCATGATGATTTGCATTGTATATTGCATAAATGCCATCAAATCACCAACTTGCATATGTCCCATATCCACTTGGTGTGATCCAACCCAAATAATAAGTACAGTAACGGCATTCATGATAAACATCATCATTGGCATCATAAATGACATTAAACGGCTTACAAATAAATTTGTTTTTGTTAAATCTTGATTTCCTTTTTCAAATTTCTTTTCTTCATGTTTTTGAGTATTAAAAGCACGAATAACTAGCATACCGGTTAAAGATTCACGAGTGATTAAGTTAATTTTATCTACTAACTTTTGGATACGCTTAAACTTAGGAATCGCGATGCTAAATAAACCAATGACTAGGCTTAAAATCGCAATTACCGCAACTGCGATAATCCATCCCATTGAAAGGTCTGTAGTAAGTACTTTAATAATGCCGCCGATACCTAAAATTGGTGCATAGAATACAATGCGAAGCATCATAACCATAAGTGTTTGAACTTGTTGGATATCATTTGTACTTCTTGTGATTAGAGATGCAGTGGAAAACTTATCAAACTCCGCATTCGAGAAGTTTGTAACTTTCCGGAATACTTTCTTTCTAAGGTCTCTGCCGAGTCCTGCAGCTACTTTTGCAGCAAGTAAACTCACGATAACGGTAGCTGCCATACTTACTAAGGATAAAAGTAGCATTTTCCCGCCGGAAGTAAGGATGAAATTGGATTGAAGCTTATCTATATTGATACCGATCTTTTTATACTCATTCTCAATGAATGAAACGGCTGATTGCGTTACCATGCTGCCTGGCATATTCTTAAACTTTTCATCTGCCTTTTCTTTCATTGCATTGATTTGATCTTGAGGAAGTTTCGCAATGATTGCAAAAGGATCTGAATTTGGCGGAAGTTTCGCTGGTGTGTTGTTGTCACCTGTCGCAGCAGGAGAGAAAGCAGATGAGCCACCTTTTTCAATTCCTTGTGTAATTAACATTGGTTTCCCAAAGATATCGTTAAGTTCGTTAATTATTTTTTTATCTTCTGTATGTAACTTATAAAGTGGCTCTTTATCAAGCTGCGGATAATCTTTTAAGTCATTTTTTAGTTCACTTTGAGAGAGGCTGTTCTTATCTAAATGTACATAGTTGTCAGCAACTTTTTTCTTCTCATTTTCATTCATAAAGAGCGTAAGTTTATCCATTTCACTTTTACGAATAACCTCAGGTACTGCATTTTCTACACCTTTTTGTTGAATCCCTACATTGACAATGTTAGACATGTAGTCTGGCAGTGATAGATCGCATACTGCCTGTACAGTTAAAAGACATACAACTGCAATGATGGAAGCAATAAATGGTTTTAAATGTTTGATGATCTTTAACATTTAGTTCATCTCTCCATTTTCTTTGTCTAATTTTTTTAGTTTTTACTCCGCTTCTCTCCTTTATTCTTCGTATTCTCAGTAATTCATTCTAGCAGCTCTTTACGTATTTTCGACTACAAGTTAATTTTATGACTATATGAAGATATGATGCATCTTTTAGTGTGTAGATGTTGTTTTATAGGACTTAAATCCAAAAATAGAACGCACATGTTTCTTAATAAAACGATGATCTTGTTCCACTATATAATTAATATATCTAACTAATCTTTTCTGGCGGAAAACCAGAATTTCGTAAACTACCTGAATTGATTGATGAATATCGGATTAATATGTTTCCTGTAGTCCTAGGCAGTGGACTACCTTTATTAAAGAAATTACGGACAAAATCAATCTTAAACTTATAATAAACAATACATTTAAAACTGGAGCGGTTGGTCTTATCCACCAATCGGAGGAAAATGCTTGACTACTCGGCACTTCAACTATCGAGTGCTAATATTCAACAACGCGTACCGAAAATAATCAACCATATTTTATAAAAAGTGATTCTATAAAATATGTTTAGAGCCTATTTTGATAACTCTTTTTTTCAAAAACAGGCTTTTTATATTAGGTAAATCAGCAGTAATAGACTTACCTTTGATCAAACATGTTTATAAACCAACATAACGTACAGGAAATCGGCTTTTCTCTTGCCGAAATTTATTAGCATACAGTGGTCATATATTTTCAAGAATAACGGAAGAATATATAGAAAATGCTACATAAACGTGAAGTTTGATCAACTTAGGGGGGACAACCTTGTTCAATCAAATAGTAAAAGCTGTACCCAATTTATTTACGATTGGAAATTTATTGTGCGGTGTTTTTTCAATTACCATGAATATGAGTGACTATTTGGAAGTAGCCTCCATTTTTATTTTCTTTTCAGCTGTTTTAGATCTCCTTGATGGAAGAATTGCGAGAAAATTAAAAGTGAACAGTGAGTTTGGTGTACAATTGGATTCCTTAGCTGATATTGTTAGTTTCGGAGTTGCTCCTGCACTTTTATTTCATTCGATAGCAACACCATCTATTTTAACTTCTTTGGCATTTATCCTTTTCCCAACGATGGGTGCTTTAAGATTAGCTAAATTTAGTGTAAAACCAACCATTGGATATTTTAAGGGATTACCTATTCCAGCTGCTGGATTACCATTGGCCGGTATGGGATTGTTTTCATATAGCAATGCATGGATTACATTAATCCTCGCTCTCTTAATGGTAAGTCCAATTAGGTTTAAAAAACTTTAATTGGGATCCCGCCTATCGCTTTAATTTCATTTGTGAAACGGTTCTCTAATATCCATCAAGTTGAGGATTTTGATGTTATTTCGCCTCTATATTGAACGAATCAATCTTTCTTCTCTAATACCTCAAACGATAAAAATGCACTTCGTTGCTATAAAGGGAAAAAAATTTTCGTTTTGTGGGTTATCTATTTTCTTAGCTTGATAACGATGTGGTGGTACCCCTTGTTTAAAAGAACTCCTACCTCCCAAATACTTAGTTACGCCCAAATAACATAACAAAAAGACTAGGAAATCACTCCTAATCTTTTTTGTTTATTACTATTCCATTGCCCCAGCAACATCATAATCATTTAAATCTAATTCAATCGGTTGCCCTAACGCAAGTTTCGCAAGTTCTGATCCTAAGTATGGACCTGCTGTTAATCCTGAAGCACCTAATCCGTTTGCAATGAGTATGCCTTCAAAATTAGGGAGTGGGCCAATAACAGGTAAGAATCCTGGCGTAAATGGCCTGAAGCCAACTCTAGTTTCAAGCATTGTACCATCTTCTAAACCAGGCGCTACTGTTAACGCTTTATGGAATACTTCATGTAAACCACCAGCTGTTACACGGTGATCGAAACCAGTATCATTCTCATGCGTTGCACCAATTACGACATGACCATTGTCAAATGTTAAAATATATTGATCGTTCGGCGGCATAACAACTGGCATATTTTCTGTTGCTGTATTTTCAATTTGCAAATGAACAATTTGTCCTTTTTGGAACGTAACTAAGAAATTAATTCCTAATGGATTCAAGATTTCGTTCGCCCATGCGCCTGCAGTTACCATTACCTTTTCCGCTACAATTGTTTCGTCATTTACTTTAACTCCCGTAATATGATTCCCTTCACGGACTAATACTGCATCACCTTTTATGAAAGTTGCACCATGTTTTTTCGCAGCGCTTATTAATGCGTTGCGTAATAATCTTCCATTTACTCGTGCAGCGCCACTAATATGAACAGAACTATATTCTTCCGATAATGCTGGGAATAATTTTTTCGTTTCTTCAGCTGATAAGCGAGTGATTTCACCAATCTCTGGTGCATCTTCACGGCGTTTATACGCTCGCTCTTCCATTTGATCTAGTTTTTTCTCATCAGTATGTAAACTAATTGCACCTACACGGTTGTAACCTGTATCCGTTTCACCGTCTTCTTCTAATTGCTGAATTAACGAAGAATAGTAACGTGCACCGCCTTTAACGATTTTATACCATGCTTTATTACGACGTTGCGACAGCCACGGACAGACAATACCTGCTGCTGCATCAGTTGCTTGACCTAAATCTTGACGATCTACAATAGTAACCTTCGCACCAGCCTTAGCAAGATGATAGGCAGTAGATGCCCCTAAAATTCCAGATCCAACTACAATATACGATTTCATTTCAAACACCTTTTCTCTTTTGCTAATTATTTAAATATAAGAACATACTTTAGTATACTGAAAGGAATCCTTTTTTCAATGTGCTCAACGTAATTAATTGTTGCATCATTGTGACGTTCCTAATCATTATTTTTTCTTCTTACGGAATAATTCAATTGTTTTATAGCCTTGTGAAAGGATTTCAATCATTTTCTCAAGACGTTTATCGCGTGTTTTTTCTTGTTTCACAGAAAATAAATTACGTGCCCAATCTTTTTGATAACCAGGAGTTAAACTTTGATAAAACTTAAGTTCAGCTGGATGATTAGCCAATAATGCTTCAACATCTTGAATACGGTCTGCATAATCAGCAACACATTGACTCGCTGCAGGTGTTTTCTTCGCTTTTTTCTTTTCACGTTTTAAACCTACAACTGTAAAGACATCATCCATACTTACCATTCGCGCAAATTTAATTTCGCTTTCCCCCACATATCCATCATCTCCAACGTTTAATGCCGGAAACATCTCATCACGGTGAATAAACGTACTGTAACGAGCATTACCTTTTTTCGGATATGCGAAAAACACGTAACCTTTTTCAATTAGTAATTCTTCATTACTAATAATAAAATTCGTTTGTTTCACCATTTCATCAAGTGTTTCAACAAAAATAAAAATAGCATCATGTTCTTTTGAAAATGAGGTTTCTTTACCTGTGAAAATGTCATAATCACTTGGTTCGTTAATTACGACCATATTTGTATACTTATTTAGTTTCAATTTATCAATAACTGACATTATAATCTTCCTTTGCATCCAATATTCATTTTATATACTTCTTTATACTGTTCTAGTGTATTATATCTATTAAGAAAATTAAACTTGAAATCGTATCATTCTGTTTCAATAGACCATAATTTTTTACTATAAGTAGTGGTTTTATGCCGTATGTAATCCGAGATGAAGGGCTAGTTTTGCAAGGAGATAATGGAAAAGAGCCAGTCTTTCATACATATGAAGAAGCTGAGGAAACGTTAAAAACGTTAACTATACCGCAGTTTCCGAAACATATTAGACGAAAACCATTTAAACCAAAAATAATAAAAATAGCCGATTCTGAATAAGAACCGGCTATTTTTATATTCACAACTCAATAGCAAATAAAGTATATAAAAGCTCTTTATATTGATTTTCTGTAATTTCACGCTTCGTTTTTTCTCCATAAATAATTTCAGTTAAACTAGTATTCGTTAATGAGACATGGCCAAAGTTCGTCAATTTTACTGCAATGGGTCCTTTATTGAAAATAGATTTCTCATCTTCTATCACTCTTCTTTGAACATCGTTTACTACTGTCTCATCAATAATATGTTTATAAAAAGCATGACAAACTTTCCATTCTCCATCAACATCTACTCTTTCTAGAACATAGTTTCCTTTACTCGTATCTTTTTGTCTTACTCGATACGAACCGTTTTTAGAAGAAACAAGTTCGCCAGTAAACGGTACTGGCACAAGAGGTACTAATGAAGCAATACCTACATCAATTAAGTACCTTACGTTTTCGTAATTTAAAATAATTGTTATATGCCCATCTTCAAGTGCCCAAGCGTTTATATCATTTTTATATACGGTACCTAGTGCGAGTTGTACATCATAACCACTATCTTTTAAAAAATAGTAAAAAAGAGTATTTAATTCATAACAAAGCCCACCTCGAGAACTAGTTAAAATTTTCTCTTGTAAGTTTTTCATAGAAATTGTATTCGCATTACTTGCTATTACATTTAAATTCTCAAACGGGATTGTGTGGGCAAATGCAAAGAGTATTGTACTTAATTCTTCAAATTTTATTTCAGTACGTTTTTCAAGGTTTAATCTTGTGAAAAGTTGATCTTGTAACTTTGTCATATTCAGCACCCCTTAATAAGTTATAAATTAAAATAATATATGCTGATTGTAAATTTGAAGGGATATAGTAACAATGTACATTTGCAGTTACTGTACCGGTACAAAATTTAAATTTGAAAAACATATTTATATAAAAATACAAATAAGAGGCACCTTCACGGATGCCTCTTTCGAATTACATTTTATATCTTTATTTCAATGAGCTTAATTTTTCAATTGCTTGTTGCTCAGTTGCTAAGAAAAAAATATCCTTACCTTTATTACATTCATAAATGAAATCTTTTAGGCTTTTACTAGTGTACATAGAAAAATCCCCGATGATAGCAATTTTCACGCTGTAATTAATAAACTTTTGAAGAATATCACCCGCAAGACGTGTTTTTAAGTCAAAGAAACTTTCACTTATTAATGATTTATTGATAGCAATCCGCTTTGAATCCGCTTCATATTGAACTGTTGCCATGAGATCTAATGCAGATTGAACATCGGATATTAATACTGTATCGTTTCTGACGACGGCAATATTTATTCCGCCAATTACTACTTTCTTTATTTCCATAGTCTCACTCCTCTATAATTTATAAAGTATATATTAAACATGCTGTGTAGATCTTCATTAACACACATAAATGATTTGCCCCTGGCCCAATATCCTTTATATCCTCGTAAATAAATATTGTTTTAAAACTTCTCATACGGTCAATGAAATTAAGGGTAATCTATCTTTTTACTATTTTTGAAAATTTATCTCTCCACAATAACTTAATAAATTATCAAAAGAAGTAATCTCGGCATATGGTTTAGTGTCGGTATTATTCTTAATCATATTAGGATTGAACCATATGCCCTTTATATTTGCATTTTGACAACCAGCAATATCCTTTTCTAAGTCATCTCCAACAAATAGTACATCTTCTGATTGTACATTTAGCTTATTTAATGCTAATTCAAATATGAGTTTGTCAGGTTTACTAAATCCCGCTTCTTCAGAAATAATGATTGTATCAAAATAACGATTCAAATTCGTGTTAATTATTTTTTCTTTTTGCCTCTGAGTTGAGCCATTTGTTATAATTCCAACTTTAATATGTGACTTTATAGTATTTATGATATTAATAGTTTTTTGGTTTATAGAAAAACATTTCGGGAAATTATTATTCCAAAATTCTTGAATGCAATTGCGTGGTAATCTATATTTCGGTGGGAATTCATCAAAAAACGATTCCAAAACCTTTACTTTATCACTATGACCATAGCTTTTTTTATCATATCCCTTGAATTTCTGTAACATTTCGTTTTTTACTGCATGTTGTTCAACATCCCCATAAAACTCCTCTAAAATAATGGAAAACAGTTTATCTACTGCCTTATCCCTATCAAGTAACGTATCATCTAAATCAAATAGCATAGCTTTATAACTCCTCAAATAATTTCACAACCTTTCTCACATGATTTAAATAATCCCTTGTTCGCACCTTAGGCCTTTACTAAATTAGCAAAAAAACTACAAAGTTTGTGGCGTACGCTCTAGAATTTCGCTGGCTTCTTTTATATTTAAATTCATCTCCCTTTCCCCTTCTAGTAAAGTATCGAAAGTATATTATCAAACAGTTAAAAAAAACTACATACAATTTACATTATTATACATTATTTTTTTGTAAATATTAATCGTTCAGCTTTTTATATGATAAGTTTTTTCAAGCACACAAATATTTCTCCATAAAAAAGGAATATGGGTAATAATCCTTTTTTACGGAGAATACACAATCTTGAAAAGGGAGTTAATACGTTAAACGTCCTATGAAGTTTCCTACTGTATCTCCACATAAACTCCAGATAGTAAGGCTATAATGACTACCAGAGGTGATATTATGAAAAACTATCATATTCTCGTGGTAGAAGACGATCAAGAAATTCAGGAATTAATTAAACAATTTTTAATGACACAACAGTATACAGTTGTAGTTGCATCAGATGGATTAGAGGGTATGACACAATTTAATAAGCAATCCTTTGATTTAATTCTTCTAGATGTAATGATGCCCAATCTTAATGGATTTGAAGTATCCAAGATGATTCGAAGTCAGTCAAACGTACCAATTATTATGCTAACTGCATTGGAAGAAGAGGAAGATCAAATGAAAGGGTTCGATCTTGGAATCGATGATTATATAACAAAACCCTTTTCGTTTCATGTTTTGATTAGACGAGTCGAAGCTGTACTTAGAAGAAGTTATGATAAAAATGTAAATAATCATTTGGTATTTAAAGAAGTGCGTATCGATGTTGATGCATATAGAGTATATGTAAATGACGTTGAAATTTTATTAACGACAAAAGAGTTTGAAATTCTACAACTACTATTTCAAAATGAGAGAAAAGTACTCACAAGAGAAAATATCGTAGAAAAAGTTTGGGGGTACGATTATTTTGGAGAAACACGAATAATTGATACACATATTAAAAACCTACGTAAAAAGTTAGCTATCCCTTATATTAAAACAATAAAGGGTATTGGTTATAAAATTGATGAATAGTATTGTGAAAATCATGAAGATGAAGCAAATTACTTATAAACTCTTTATGACTACCTCTCTCATTTTGTTATCCTTTGCAGTATTGATTTATTTAACTTTATACTTCTTTCTCCCTACGTTTTATGAGCAATACAAAACAGATCAACTTCAAACAGGGATAAAAGAAATCATTGATAAATCTAAAGATCTTACGTTTCAAGATGCGATACCACTTTTTGATGAATATGCAAAAAAAAATAATGCGATGCTTTATCTTCAAAATAATGAGGGAATAATTAAATACTCTCCTTCATTTTCTTTTACTCAAAATGGTTCGCAAACAACAGTAGTTACTAGAGCCACACGGTTCGAGAATGCAGGTACCCTTAGCAATTCATATAACGTTACGAAACCAATTCAATTCCAAGATGGTAGTTTAACGCTTATAGTCTTTGCTACATTTCAACCAATTGATGAAGCTTCACAGGTTTTAGTACGCTTTCTCCCCTATATTAGTATCATTGTACTCATAATTGGTGTAGGGAGTGCTTATTTCTATTCCAGGTTTATTACAAAACCACTTATTTATATTAATGAGGGTGCACAAAAGATGGCAAATTTAGATTTCTCCGAAAAAATTGAGGTTCGCTCTACAGATGAGTTAGGAGAATTATCTAATAGTTTGAATGACATGTCTATTAACTTACAACAAGCTATGTTTGATTTAAAAAAAGCAAATCAACAATTAAAAAATGATATTGAAAAAGAACGAGAAATAGAAACAAAACGCAGAGAGTTTTTTGCGATTGTAGCACATGAATTAAAGACCCCTCTTACTGTAATGAAAGGATACTTAGAAGGGATGATATACAATATTGGCCCTTATCAAAATCGTGATCAATATTTAAAGAAAAATCATCAAATTATTGAAAGTATGGAACAATTAGTTCGTGAAATTTTAAGCATGTCGAAATTAGAACAACACACCTTTAAACTAAAAGTAGAAGAAGTTAATCTTTCGAAGTTAATAGATACAATCACAAAAGATCTCGAATTTTTTGCTTCTCAAAAAAGCATCCAAATAATAAAAGAAATTGATTCTGATCTTTCTGTTTATACAGATCGTGTTCTTTTTGAAAAAGCATGTAAAAATATTATCCATAATGCGGTTATGTATTCACCACATAATGAAAAAGTCTATATAAAGTTAAGTGAGGATTCTAAACAAGGTCAAATCAAAATGCAAATTATGAATACAGGTGTCAATATTAAAGAAGAGGATATACAACAAATTTTCAAACCATTTTATCGAATTGAAAAATCAAGGAATCGAAATACTGGAGGAAGTGGTTTGGGGCTATATATTGTTAAACAAATTCTTGAAACGTTAGATATAAAGTATTCTATAAAGAATATGGAACGTAGTGTACAATTTAGCATGAACATTCCATTATCTAAACAAAAAACAAACAAACTCCCCTCTTAGTAGGACGAGTTTGTTTGTTTTTTGTAATTTTAGTATTGATATTTTTCGAGTTACTTTTTAAGCAATATTGGGATTAGCTTTTTTACCAATCCACATACCTAAGCCCACCATGCCAAGCCAACAGCAAATTGCTAACATAAACATCAATCGTTGTACGGATAACCCTTCAATCTGCATTTGACCCTTCCCAACAATTGTTTGGAAAAGTTGCGACCATTCGACATCGTAAAACACCCCTACTCCCACAATCACAATCAATATAAAAAATTGTAAAAATATATTCCCCATATTTCTCCATGTTGTGTAAATGAGTAAAGAAAGCTCTCTATGTGTAGCATTCACCATATATACTTTCATATTATTTTGAGAAGAAATACTATTAATGGCATAGCTTCCAAATGTAACGCTAAGGACTATAAATATTGGAGAATAAAACCCGAATATCATGATTAAAGTACTTACTAAAAACAAATGGATTGGATTAACTTTCTTAGCAGCTTTGATATCTAAAAATATGGACATCAAAATCCCTAATAGGTATGGTCCAACTACAATGAAAATACAGGTTAACATGTTATAGAAAGTAAAACTATAAAAAATACCCATCAAAAATAAATATCCATTTCCTAATCCAAGTAAAAATGATTCTGCCTTTAAGCGAATTGGTAAAGAAGATGAAAGTTTATGAAAGAACTTTCCTTTCAACAAACTCAAAAACATGAAACAAATAAGCGCTATAGAAAGTAGAAAAAAATAAAAAATATATTGTTCATTATTTATGTTACGACTTGTTCGAATCAAAAGAATAAGCATTGAGACAAAAAGAAACTTTCCTACAACCGATACGATGGAGATAGGTAAAAGCCCTTTGGCTAACTCTGTTCTCGGCATTTTTTTTATAGCAAAAAGGATACTGATTAAACAAATCCCATATATGCATGTTATCAGCGGCGGCGATAAAAAACTAATCGCTAACAATACGATTATTAGTAAAAGAAAAACGATACCAATAATAATCGCTTGTTGATTTTTATTATAAACCTTTCCCCCGCCTTCCACATGTAGAAACAATAAAGTACTCGTCATGGCAGAAATTGTACTAACTGCAAAACCAGAAAATAACGCACTTATTTCTAGCCATCTTGAACTCCATCCAAAGAAAGTAACACTAAGTAATGATACTATCAGAATAGAAACAGTCCAATATAAGGAGCGGTGAATCCCAGCCTTATTCACAATAGGTATCCAGATAAACACACCCGTCATATAAGTTGTATAAAACAGGATTGATGGCCAGTATCCCTCAAAGCCTTTCGAAATCTGTAATCCATAAACAATGTAAATAAGCATGGGTGTAAAGATAGTCGTTATTAGTAGACTAAATGTAGTTATACTTTGCACCACAAGTCTTTTTTGCTTTGTCGTATGTATCGTATAACACCTCACTTAAAATGAAATCAGTAGTTGTTATTACTTATTCTGTCCGGAACGAGGTTGTTATATATGCGCAATCCAATTGAAATTCCCATTACGAGGTAAACTCAATCTAAATCCACATCAAATTAAGTGGCGTGCAAAAAAGGTGGATTTTGTGATTTTTATAAATAAAATTAATGGATATATTCAAAACCTTAATCATAAATGGAACAAATGTGTTACTTAGATTGTCTATTACGTATAAAAAAGGTGCTTTTGGTAGTTCTCTCATTTTGTAATGCAAGAAACACAAGATGAGTGCTATCCTGTGCATTTGTTAATTGTATAGGTATGTAAAATACCTATACAAAATCCATATATTCTTGAAAGAGGTTGAAAATGTATGATAGTTTCAAAGAAGTTTTTTCACATCGCACATTATAAAAAGATGCTCCCTGTAGTATTACTTTCATGTGCAACGCTTATAGGCTGTTCCAATAGTAATATTCAATCCGCACCACCGAAACAAACCAAACAAGAAAATACAAGTAATCATTCTTTTGTAAAGCTGGAAAAAGAATATGATGCTAAACTTGGTATTTATGCATTAGACACAGGTACGAATCAAACCGTTACTTATCGTTCAGATGAACGTTTTGCATACGCATCTACCCACAAAGCCCTTGCTGTGGGAGCACTGTTACAAAAGAAATCAATAGAAGATTTAGATCAAAGAATTAAGTATACTAGCAAAGATCTTGTGAATTACAATCCAATTACTGAAAAATATGTAGATACAGGTATGACTCTGAAAGAGCTTGCGGATGCTTCCATTCGATATAGCGATAATACTGCACAAAATCTTATTCTTAAACAATTAGGTGGGCCAAGTGAATTCAAAAAATCACTGAGAGAAATAGGAGATACTGTCACAAATCCTGAACGTTTTGAACCAGAATTAAACGAAGTGCAGCCAGGAGACACTCGTGATACTAGTACCCCAAAGGCATTAGCTACTAGTCTTCAAGCATACGCGCTAGGCGATATACTTTCGGTTGAGAAACGGAACTTTTTAATAGATTTGATGAAAAGAAATACTACGGGGGACAACTTAATTCGTGCTGGAGTTCCAGGAGAATGGGAAGTAGCCGATAAGACCGGCTCTGGGTCTTATGGAACAAGGAATGATATTGCAATCATTTGGCCACCAAATAAAAAGCCAATTATTCTTGCGATACTTTCTAATCATGCGAAAGAAGATGCGAAATACGATGATAAACTTATTGCAAATGCAACTAAAATAGTGTTAGACGCTTTAAAAGTAACGAATAAATAATTACTCCAAAGAATGACTTAGTTAAAATTCATATTTCATTTGAAGACCGTTGATATTGAAAGAGTACAAAAAAGAACCTGTAGAATATACTACAAGTTCTTTTTCAAAAATTGTTAAAAAGGGAATAACAAACTATCTTAACATTCAATACAGGGAGACCATTTTGATTATGGCTTGGTTATATTGTATATCAAATATAAATATTTGAAGAAATTGATTTCGAAAATTATGTGAATTAAAAAACTAGGGTGTTTATATTAAATTTCGTTTACTACCAACTTCTTCTTACTTAAATAGACTGCACGATCTGATTTTTTAGCAACTTCCTGTGAGTGCGTCACAACAATAATACATTTATTTTCTTTATGTGCAAGTTCTTGAAATAGTTCTATTATATCCATTGCCGTTTCTTCGTCGAGGTTTCCTGTCGGCTCATCCGCAATCAGTAAATCAACATTACAAGATAACGCTCGAGCGATTGCTACACGCTGCTGTTGCCCGCCACTTAGTTGCAGAACATTTCGTTTCGCTTCTACTTCTGTAAGTCCTACTTTCTCTAATAATTCTAACGCCCTTGCCGTTTTATTTTGCACTTTAACACCTGTAATTTCCATTGCCGTTAAGACATTTTGAAGAGCAGTCATATAGGTAATCAAATTATAAGATTGGAAAATTACCGATACATTTTGATTACGGTACCGATCCAAACCAATTTTTCGAATATCCTTTCCATTAAATAGTACATAACCATTTTTAGGTATATCTAGCCCACAACCTAAGCTAAGCGTAGTGGTTTTACCAGATCCGGATGGTCCTAGAATCGTGTAAAAATGTCCTTTTTGAAAAGAAAAGTTAACATTTTCTAGTATCGCTACTTTTTTTCCGTTACTTTCATAATAATAATCTAAGTTTTTAAATTGTAAAATCGTCTCCATATCGAGCCTCCTTATTCATCTTTTAAAAGAATTTGTTTTGGATTCAGGCGTAGAATAGATAATGCTGGAAGAAGCGTTGCTAATATAGCAATAGCTAGTCCAATCCCCCCCATTTTCCCTACATCTTCGCCTGTTACACTTACATTAATTTTATCAATTGGATCCTCTTTTTGATTTTGTACAGTTCCACCAGGTCCAGCTACCATTACAGTTCCATTTTGTGAGGTGTTTGTTTCTTCTCCTGCTGTAGCAATTTCACTCGAAAGTAAATTATTCCCTATGAATTGAGAAATTTTTGCTCCTGTTGTTATGGATAATCCAAATGCTAAAATAGCGATACATACTACTTCTACTACGAACTGCGCCATCAGTTTCCACTTTTTCTCTCCAATGGACAATAGAATCCCCATTTCCTTACGACGTGCTTTAATCGATAACATAATGATTAACCCTAAAATAATCGCACCTGCAATTGATACAATATAAATAATCATTTGAGAAGTTGATGAGATATTTTCGATAGGCCCAATCATTTGTTTGTACAACGAATCATGTGCATCTAATTTATAATAATTAAAATCAATATCAGATTTTTTTGCTTCTTCTTTAAATGCTTCAATGTTTTGTGGATCTTTCAAGAAATACACGACTTGAATGCTACTTATACCTTGATCTATTTCTAATTTTTTCATAGTTGAATGCGGCATATATAGTTTATTAGCTGGATCCATTATAGGAGGAGCTTGTTGCCCCATTGCTTGCTCATTCGTTTCGTAAATACCGATAATTTCAACCTCCAGGGTTTCCTTCTTATCCCCTGATTGCACTTTAACTTTGTCTCCTACTTTCAAGTTGTTTAATTCCGCTAATCGTTTTTCCATTAAAGCTACATTCTGATCTTTCATCTGTTCTGTAATTGGTTTCCCATCAATGATTTTACTTTTTCCATTCTTAAAGCTTTCTTGTAATGCAGTTTTGCGAACTCCCTCAATCATAAAAGAAGAATTCATATCTATTTCTGTACCGGAGCCTGAACCGCCTCGTACAGCCGCCATTCCCGCCTTACCTTTTCCTTCTTCTTTTCCTTCTGAAGCTCCTACTAGTTTAAGTCCGTCAGAAATTCCGAGAGTGCTAGTTATGTAATTATAGTCTTTTACATACTTTGACTTCGCTAATTGATCTGCTTCTTTTGTATTAAGCTTCGGTGGATTAGGCATCTCTCCAGTTTCCCTAGCTTGTTGACCTAATTTGTCAAAATCAAGACTTAAAGTAACATCTGCACCGAGTTTTTTTCTTGCTGCATCAGCAGCTTTTTTTGATGCATTTTGGATTGTGAATCCTGCCAACACCAAATTTGTAACAATTAGGAAAACCGCCATCAAAATTAATGATGTTCCTACTCTTTTTTTCATACTGAGAATTGCTCGTTTCATAAAGTTCATTTTTTCTTACCTCCTTGATAACTTGTATTCTATATAGGTTATCTAGAGTCTATATGGAGCTAATCGGTAGTTTATCTAGAGATATAAGGAGTTTATGTGTAGTTATTCATTGACCTGGTCAAGAAAGATCGGAACACATATTCAAAAACGTAATCGTTTTTGAATATTGGCAAGGAAGTTATGGCTTTAGATAGCATTGAATGAGAGCATACAAATCCATGCTTATTACGTAATTTCTATACAACAAATAAAAACCACCCTATTTGAATGGTTCTATGTGTGCTTGTTAAATATGAAAATTCATTAAAAAATATGGAGGTTTTTTGAAGTTGGTCGGATTTTCTAATAATAATATTGTGTTAAAAAGCCTAAATTATAATTTTATAAGTTAGGCTTTTATGCTATCTATAAGAAAAAGTTATAGAGACTCATAATATTTTATAATTTAACCTATTGTATTTAAACAAGTAAAATAAAAGTAACAAGTGCATACATTAAGGAGGTTTTTTGATAGTGACAGAAACTATAACATTTAGGATTGCAACGGCAGATGATTTAGATGAAATTGTAAAAATGCTTGCTGATGATGTTTTAGGAAATAAAAGAGAGCGCTCTGAAACACCACTCCCTGATAGTTATATAAGAGCATTTCATGCTATTGATTGTGATCCAAATAACGAGTTGATTGTAGCGTGTGATGGGACGGAGATTGTCGGTATTCAACAAATTACATTTACGCCTTACATTGTACGTCAAGGGGGTTGGAGAGCTACAATTGAGGGTGTACGGACAGCCTCATCAAAACGTGGTAAAGGTATAGGAAGTAAACTTATTAAATGGGCTATTCAACGTGCTAAATTACGGGGATGTCATTTAGTACAGTTAACAACAGATAAAGAACGAAAAGAAGCTTTACACTTTTATAAGAAATTAGGTTTTAAAGATTCTCATGAAGGATTAAAACTCTTTCTCTAATGAATATAGCTATTTATATACCAAAAAGACGTATATTGTAAGGTTAATTAACTATAGGCTTCGAAAATTATGGTAACTATCACTGTATTAAATATACAAATTGAAACATTGTCTTTCATATAAATTACGTCACTTCAAAAGGTGTACCTTTTGATACGAAAATAAGCAAGTTAATGTTCTCTTTTATGAATGAGAATATTAACTTGATTTTTAGGTTTTTGTAAAAGATATTTATAGTTTTATTTTATTGATAGCTTTATAATATAATATACAAATTCTCCACCTGTTTTATAATTCAAGCATCTACTATTAGGAAAAGAGAATATTTTACAATTAATTTACAGCATAAATTTTGTCCATCTTTTAGACGATATGTATTTTGGAGGAGGTTAATTTGATTTTTTCAAAACTCATTGATCGATACGCCTTGTATGATTTGCACAAAAAAAGAAGTGTAAAGTTTCAGTATACTTCTCTTTCTAACACCTCACTATATATAAAGGACATAGAATTTTTTATAAAGTAAAACCATCTCATATTCATTTTAACATTAAGCATTTAAAACAAGAAAAGGAATACAGGGTTGGACAATTCAAATATAAAAGCTCGGTTCAATCTGGTGATTCACGCAACGATTCTGTCACTGGAGAATTATTTTTACATAAAAATGAAAATGCACCTCATGTCATCTTTGTTCACGGTTGGAGAATGGATTCTAACGAACGTGTAAAAAAAATATTCCACGACCATATGACCAACTTGAAGTGGAATATGTATTATTTCACTTTACCATATCATTTTGACAGAAAACCGAACCAATCCCTATACAGTGGAGAGTACATGGTAAGTGCCAATGTTGAACGAACTGTAGAAGCAACTAGACAAGCGGTAGCTGATTTACGAACTTTGATCAAATGGATAAAAGAAAATAAAAATGGTCCCTTGATTTTAATAGGAATCAGTTTAGGTGGAGTTATTACTAACTTAACATCTCTTGTTGAACCAGAAATTGATGTGTTAGCATCCATTTTCTACGCGAATCGACTCTCATATTCAATTTGGAAGACAAATCCAGGTAAATTTATTAGAGAAGATTTGGAACATCATGGTGTTACGTATGATGATTTAATAGCTTATTGGAAAATCACTGAACCGAGTCAAGCGTTACCAAAAGTAAAAAAAGAAAATATTTTATTAATTTCAGGTAAGCACGATCTATATGTGCACTCTGAGGATACGGACTATTTGTGGGAATCCTGGGAAAGACCTACGCGATATATTTATACATGCGGACATGCCGGGATTGTTCTTAAACGTAAAAAAATTGCAACTGATACTATCAATTTTATTCAGAATCGATTGAACTCCTCACACTTCCCCAAAGACATACCTTAAAGTGAGGGATTACTAAGTATAGAATCTTATACTTGTAATCTTTCATTTTATACCAAGTTCATTTCATATGGAAAAGGGTTACTCATCATTTTCACCAGGGGCTTATTTTTATAAAAAGAAATTATTGTTGTTTACCCTTTATATGCAATATTACATATAAAAATCTTTAATTGTTCTGTTATAATTTTAAGAGTAAATTATTCATCCATTAATTTACACCATCCATATCTACAGTTATGGAAACCCTAATTACATATAAAAAAGAGAAGAACTTTGGTGAGTTCTTCTCTTTTTTATATTTTTTTAAGATTACTATCCAAAGTAATTATTGCAATTACTTTAAGCTGGCTTTTGAATTATAAATTCTGATTTTCATACTTCTTCATGAGTCTAGATAAGAAAAAAGAATCTACTCCTTTTCTAGCCAAATAAAAGGAATTTTTTTAAACAGTTATTTTAATTTGTACTGTTTTCCTATATTAATGCCTGCCCATGAGTATTTCCCTGAATTATATATTAAGGAATGAAAATGGATTAATTCTTTCCGAGTATGAATTCGAATAGGTATCACTTGCAATATGTCATTAAAATAAAAAGGATTATCACTTGGTTTAATTAGAAGACTAAGTGTACATAAATACAACGACATGAAAACACTTTGCTCCTAAATCCACTACTTGTATTATTGGTTGCGTGAAACTCCTTCTTGAGAAAGGTTTTAATTTCCGAATATTCTGTTGACTGTTATCGCATATCCAATTTACAATTTAATTGTGATATTTTTTCACAATTAAACTACTTAGAATACACTTCATTTATTCGAAAACAATTACAAATAGAGGTGCTAAAATGAAAACAAGAGTAAATCCAGAGTTATTACAAGGGTTAGAGATGTTTCCAAATCTCGATTTACACCCGGAAAACTTGCAATCAATCAGAGAAGGAATAGCTCAAATGAGACCACCTACCGTTGTTGATGAATCCCTTTCGTTAACAGATGAAGTCATTGTTGGACCTGATGATAATCCGTTACCATTAAGAATTTATCGTCCAAAATCAAATAATGAACCTTTACCTGTCTTATTATGGATACATGGTGGTGGTTATATCTTAGGGTCTATAGATGATAACGATGATACTTGTATGAGGTTTGCAAAAGAAGCTGGCTGTGTGGTCGTGTCTGTAGACTACCGCTTAGCACCTGAACACCCTTACCCAGCACCAATTGAGGATTGTTATTCAGCTTTAAAATGGATTGCTGATAATGCGAAGTCATTAAACATTGATTCGAATCGAATTGGGGTTGCAGGAGTAAGCGCTGGAGGTGGACTAACAGCAGCATTATCATTATTAGCCCGAGATCGAAAATATCCTTCAATTTGTTTACAGATGCCACTCTATCCAATGATTGATGACCGAAATAATACACCTTCAGCGAATGAAATTAAAGAAGGATTTGTTTGGAATCAAAAGGCAAATGAAGCTGGTTGGAAAATGTATTTAGGAGAAATGTATGGAACAGATCAAATCCCTGTCTATGCAGCGCCTTCTCGAGCAGAGGATTATAGTGATTTACCATATACTTACACATTTGTTGGTCAATTAGATCCATTCCGCAGTGAAACATTAACCTATGTAAGCAAACTAGCGCAAGCTGGTGTTGATGTCGAGTTTCATTTATATCCAAATGCCTATCACTGGTTTGAAGGGTTAAATCCAAATGCCGATGTATCTATTTACGCTGTAAACGAAATGGTACAAGCAGTAAAGACTGGTTTCAAAAGAGTCTCTAAGGTTGAGGCTTAATCCCTTTACAAGAAAAACACTCGTAAATAGTATAATAGCCGATTCTCATTTAGAATCGGCTATTAATATGTAAAATTCACCTAATATATCAAGGTTGAGAAACAGATATAAGATGTTTAGGCGATGTGTTTATTTCCTCTGCCAACGCCTTAATGCTCATCATGATTTGAAGTATTTCTTCTAATGTTGTCCTCGGGTTGATAGAGCAAAGTCGAATTACTACTTTTTCTTTTAATTTAGTCGTACTTAGCATAGCAAATCCTCTTTGATTAATTTCTTCCACCAGTTTTTTGTTTATTTCATGAATTGTTTCTGTAGACGTTCGCTTACAAGGAATATAACGAAAAGTAACAATTCCTAATTGGGCAGGTGTTACTACTTCCCAATCTTTTTCTTTCCTTAAAAACTCTTCAACTTGTTCAGCCAACATAATGCCATGATCTATTGCCTCACGAAAAGCTGTGACTCCAAATGCTTTAAAAGAAAGCCATACCTTTAATGCCCTAAATCTACGAGAAAGTTCAATTCCACGCTCCCCAAAATTCACTTTTTCTTCTATATTAGTTTCCGTATCCTTAATATACTCTGGGATCATACGGAACGTTTTACTTAAATATTGGCTATTGCGAATGAGTACACAACCAACATCATAAGGCTGAAAAAGCCATTTATGCGGGTCTAACGTCAAAGAATCAGCACGATGAATTCCTCTTAACACCTCCCTTCCTTTTTCACTGAGAATTGCTGCAGCCCCATAAGCACCATCCGCGTGTAGCCATACATCTTCATCACCACATAGATCAGCCAATTCATCGAGGGAGTCCACCGCTCCGCAATTCGTTGTCCCTGCATTAGCAATAACACAAAATGGTTTTTTCCCTTTTAATCGATCTTCTTTTATTTGCTTTCTTAAAGTACTAACTGAAATTCTTAAATCTTCATCTGTTTCAATTTGGCAAATTTGATGATGTTTAAAACCTAATACTTTAAGTGCTCGATCTACAGAAAAATGAGTTTGGTTAGAAAAATACACAACCGCATTTTCTATGTCATTATTCAGCTTGACCTGTCTCGCTACAGTAAGTGCAGTCAAATTAGCC
Source organism: Bacillus sp. 41-22 (assembly GCF_025809295.1). Classification (NCBI taxonomy): domain Bacteria; kingdom Bacillati; phylum Bacillota; class Bacilli; order Caryophanales; family Bacillaceae; genus Bacillus; species Bacillus sp. 41-22. The sequence continues at coordinate 2,517,218 of NZ_CP084035.1, read as the reverse complement.
ATGGAACCGCCACTGACAAATAGCCCTTCAGCTGAATCAGGGAATCCTAGCATTGATTTTAACCAGTTGATTGTCGTTAATTCAATTTGTTCAGCACCTGCACCTACTATCCAAGCTGTAGGAAATACATTAAACCCACTTGCTAAAAAATCTGCTATTACACCAACATAATTATTAGGACCTGGCACAAAAGCCATAAAATGAGGATGATCCACATGAGTAATTTGATTAAACACATTGTTATTAAGAAAATGAAGTAACTCTTTTGGATTGGATCCGTTTTCTGGAATCGTTTCAATTAGCTTGTCTCTAAAAATATTACTATCAATCGTTTCCGAAACTGGTTTACTTTTTAAATGATTCATATGATCAACAATCAAGTCCACCGCTTGATATCCTAACTGACGCATCTCTTCGGCTGATAACTGCAAGTTTTTTGTCATTTGGTTTACTCCTATTCTATTTAAAAAGGCGAGTTCTTGCTCGCCTTTTCATTTTTTATAATTTGTAATCACCGATTGCCTGTATTGGATTTTGAAGAATCATGTTGATTAACTGATGGATGTGATTCAATATTTCCTGTATTTTCTCCGCTTCATATACGGTTTGATCATATCCAAACTTTATTGTAAGTTTCTCTTCAGGGAAGCACATAATTCCATACTTTACATGAGGCTCATCAACAACTTCGTAATCTGTGATGGCAAAATTTCTGTTTTCATTTGAAGAAAAGATAGCTGAGTTAGTCGGATAGTTTTCAAAAACCCAAAGATGGTCAGTCAACTCAGTTTTTAATTCACTTTGTTTTTGTATATCAACAAATGAATAGTATGCATACTCATTACATTTCAATGTTTCTAGTTGTACTTTTTGCAGGAAGTCCACAAAAGATTGCGTTTCTGTCCATGCTAGTCGGATAGGCAAAATATTTGTGAACAGACCGAACATATTTTCAATCCCTTCTACTTCGGGAGGTCTGACTGATACTAGATTAGGTAATACTACTTCTCTCATTCCGTTGTATTTGCCAAGCAATATTCCCCATACAGCTAGTAATGCCGAATTCATAGTTATATTGTTTTTAGTTACAAATGTCTGTAACTGATTAGTCAAATCCTTATCTAATGTTAAATCCATAAATGTGAAATTTAACCCTTCACTTTGAGTTGGTACTTTCTTTTTAGGAATACTAATTTTCCGATTGTATCCTGATAAATAATCCCGCCAAAAATGACGTGCTTTCTCATGATCTCGTGCTACAGTCCAATCTATGAATGTCTCAAAAGGTTTCACTATAGGTAACTCTGCCGTAGTTCCCGCATTTATTGTTTCATAGAGCTGGAATAATTCGTCTATCAAAATGCTGACGCTCCAACCATCACATAATAGATGATGGGAACTCCAAACCACCTTATGCTCGTTATTTTCTAGTTGGAATATACAAAGACGGGTCATGAGTTCATCATTTTTGAATCCTTGACTTAAATTTTCATTCATCCACTGGTCTAGGAATTCTTGCTGTTCTTGTTTCGTCATCTCAATCAAGTTTTTTATCTCTGAAATCATTTGAACATCATGTAGAACAGCTTGCCAAGGTTGTGCTTGTTCATCTTGCACAATTATCGTTCTTAAAGAATCATGACGATCAACTAATTGTTGGAAACACTGAATAAAGAGATTAATATCCAGCTCCCCCTCAAGTGCCCAAATTGTTTGTTCGAAATATGCATTTGTATCAGGTTCAGTCGCAGCATGTTCATAAATAACTTCCTGGAAAGGTGCCAATGGGTAAATACGTTCTATTTTTATTTCTGGCATTTTTTCTTGTATTTTGATAAGTGTATGTTGATTAAGTTGTTTATCTTTAACATTTAGTACTGTAACTTTATTATCGTTCATTTTGTTTACATCACTTGTTTGCGAATTTGGAAGATGATCAAGCTTTTTAACAAATTGAACCATGTCTCCTAATATAGGAAATGAAAATAAATTTTTTGGCTCCAGCTCAAATCCTTGTCTATACAGTCTGACGGAAACTTGAATCGCTTTTATCGAATCTCCACCTAAGGCAAAGAAATGATCATTTACTCCAATCCGATTTACTTTGAGTACTTCTTGCCAAACACTAGTTAATATTTTTTCCATTTCCGTTTTTGGAGCAATAAATACTTCATTTGTTTGTTTCTCCGGAGTAGGGAGCGCTTTTCTATCTAATTTCCCGTTTGGAGTCAAGGGCAATTGTTCCAAATAAACAAAATAAGAAGGAATCATGTAACCTGGCAAGTGATCTCGCAAATGCTTTCGAAGTTCTGTTGTGCTAATATTTTTCTCAGTTACCACATATGCGACTAAAAATTTTATACCATACTCATCTGTCTGATCAATCACTACTGCATGTTCGACTTGTTTGTAAGTGAGAAGACAATGGGCGATTTCTTCTAACTCTACTCGATATCCTTGAATTTTGACTTGATAATCTTGGCGGCCTAAAAATTCAATATATCCCTCAGGATGCATTTTTCCACAGTCTCCTGTCTTGTAAATAAGACCAAAATCAGGATGTGATACAAATGCTTCATTTGTTTTCTGTTCATCATTTAAATATCCTTTAGCAAGGCCCACTCCCCCGATATATAAATCTCCAATTACACCAACAGGGCACATTTTCTTTTCATAGTTCAACACATAATACGTTTGGTTTGCCAAAGGAATCCCGTATGGAATACTTTTCCAATGCGATTCCACCTGTTTGACCGGATAATAAATTGACCAAATCGATGCTTCTGTTGCTCCTCCGAGTGAAACTACTTCCGCAATCGGAAAATGTCGTTTTATTTTTTCTGGTAAAGAAAGTGGAATCCAATCTCCACTATGTAAAACTAAACGCAAGGAAGAATGTTCAAAATGAGAACCTACTTGATCTAATGCCAAATCCATAATTGCAGGTACTGTATTCCAAATTGTAATTCCTCTACGTTCGACAGTACGGATTAATTCTTGCATGTCTCTTGGGTCACGAATCATTACCAACATTGCACCTGTGCTTAACGTTCCGAAAATATCGTATACAGATAAGTCAAAACACATAGAAGAAATACCAATAATACGATCATCTTCATTTACCTGATATTTTTGATTAATATCTTGAATGGTATTTGCAACCGCTTGGTGAGTAATAATTACTCCTTTCGGTTTTCCTGTACTTCCTGAAGTGTAGATAATATAGGCAAGATCTTCCGGACCAGCAATAGCAGGCATATCTTCTGTTGTGTATAATGACAAGCGGTTTTCTGCATAAAGACTAGGTTTTAATAAAAGTTTGCATGAGCTATTTTCTAAAATATATGTTTGGCGATCTGAAGGATGGTCGGGATCAATCGGAACATAAGCGGCACCTGCTTTTAAAATACCTATCATATTAACAATTGTGTCAACTCGTCTTTGTGCTAAAAGACCAACCTTGTCACCTAGACCAATTCCTTGTTCTTTTAAAAAGTGCGCAACTTGATTGGAGCGCTTATGAAGCTCCGAGTATGTTAAGTAGTCTTGTTCAAAAACTACTGCTACTTCATCCGGTGTACGTTTTACTTGGTCTGTAAATAATTGATTTAAAGTAGTCGACGGTATTTTTTCTGTTGTCTCATTGTATTGCTCAATTAAAGCATGGTCTAACTCTTTCATCTGCAAAGATGTTACGTCACTTTGTTTCACTAATTGTTCCAATAAGTCAACAAATTGGTGAAACATCGCTTCTATCACATCAACATCAAACAATTCTTCAACATAGTTCCAGCTAATTAATAACTCTCCATTTTTTTCAATTACCACATTATCCAAATGCACTTGTGGAGTCCGAGCATGAATATGGCGAAGTGAACCAAGTTGTTCCCAAGCAAAAGCCCCCGCACCTGCTAGCATCGAGGTGAAAACAATTGGCATAACTGCTTTTGGCGTCATTTGATGATATCGAGTAAAATCTCGAATGAAATTAACTCCATCGTAATGGCGATGTTCGAGACCATCTAATAAAGTAGATTGCGTTTCTTTTACTCTAGTAAAGAAAGATTGATCTGGATTCACATCAACATCCAACAAGATGAGTGAAGTGAAATCTCCCACAATTTGCTCTACTTCTTCATGAACAGGATAACGGTTAAATACAGTCAAATTAATTGCCAATCGACGTTGATTACTCCAATATGCCAATACATCACTATATATTGTACAAAGCAGAGCCGAAGGAGTTACTTCTTTCTCTTGTGCTAACTTTCGTAGCTTTGTCCATATTTCATTGTCCAGGATCTTATTAAGTGATTGGAACTTAGGAGTAGCAATCTCTGCCGGATCCTTTTTTAACAGCAAAGAAGGCGCAAACGGAAAGTCAGGAAGCTTACTTGTCCAATAATCTTTTGCTGTTTTATATTCTGTACTTTGTTCCAGTTCATCATAGATAAACATGTAATCTTGAAAATCAAAAGATAGAGGTTCTAACCTTTGCTCTGGTTTATAATAATAATGAAACAAATCCTGTCCAACGATGTTCATGCTTGCTCCGTCCATTAATAAAGCATCGTATCGAAAACATAATAAATACGTGTCTTCTTTTAAAAGAAAGGCTTTTAATTCAAACAAAGGCCATTGCCCTAAAGGAAATACATGATTAGTCATTCGAGAACGTTCTTCTTGTAAGCGAGCATTTTGATTCCTATCATCTAAATCTATGAGACTTACTATTTCAATCTCGTAATCAGGAACGCTTTGTAATATTTGCTGTTCTCCCTCTGGTAAAATTACAGCTCGTAACATCGGATGACGTTGAATTACCTTTTGAAAACTTTTTGAAAGACGATTGATATTCAATTCTGTTTCATATTCAAAATAAGTTTGAGGTGAAATACCACTTAATTCAAACTGTGAATTCCGTCCTAACATGTACGCTGTCTGAACCTCTGTTAAGGGAAATGGCTTAGACAAATCTTTAACATGGGTTGGTCTATTTTCAAAGTTTTCCGTTTTATGCTCTAACTTTACACAAGTACTAAGTTGAGCAATCGTGGGATGCTTAAAAAAATCTGTTGTACTTATTTTTAAGCAGTCTTTTCTTAATAGATTAATTACCTGAAGTGCTTTAATCGATTCTCCTTTTAAAGCAAAAAAATTATCATGAATACCGATTCCCTCAAGCTCCATAACTTTTTCCCATGCATGCACCAATTTTTGTTCAATTTCATTGCGCGGGGCAACGTATGGAATTGATACATAATCTGTTTGTGTTATATCTAATAACCTTTTCCTATCTACTTTCCCATTTGGATTCAACGGAATCTCTTCCACCTGAATCATTTTTTCAGGAATCATAAACTCAGGTAATTTATCACTTAAATATTTTCTGATTTCATCAAAAGAGACCTTATTATCCGATACATAGTACGCAGCTAATAATTTCCTATTTCCATATACTTGATCAACAACGATAGCTTGGTTTATTTCTGGATATTCCCTTAACTGGCTTTCGATCTCTCTTAATTCAATCCGATATCCCCGAATTTTTACTTGATGATCCATTCGACCTAGATATTCAAGTTCTCCATTAGGCAACCAACGAACGAGATCACCCGTATGATACATCATTTCTCCTGCCGTAAAGGGACTCGGTACAAACTTTTCATCTGTCAGTTTAGATTTCCCAAGATACCCTCGTGCTACCGCCACGCCACCAATGCAGAGTTCACCCGGAATTCCAAATGGTTTTAATTGACCATACTTATTCAATATATAGGAATGATAATTCGGGTTGGGACTTCCAATCGTAACTTCTTTGGCAGAGCTCAAATCCTTTACTGTTGCACAAATGGTTGTTTCTGTAGGACCATAAATATTTAAAATTGTCGCTTCACTGATGCATCGAATTTTTTCAACCAAATCAATGGAAAATGCTTCTCCTGCTAACAAAATAGATTTTAAATCTTTTAGAAAATTTGCCCCTTCTGGATCACTCAAAATCACTTCCATTCGCGATGGCGTTGATTCCCATAAATCCACCTTATGTTCTTTGACCAAATAAGCTAATTCTTTTGTTGCGAACTGATCCTCTGTAACAATAACTACTTTCGAACCTTGTGTTAAAGGCAGACATATTTCTAACAAGGAGATATCAAAAGATACACTAGCAAGAAACAAGAATGACTGATTATCTTTTACTTTTTCTCTCATTACACTTAAAAAATGGACAAGAGATTCCTGTTCTACCATTACCCCTTTTGGATTCCCTGTCGATCCCGATGTGTAAATAACATAAGCTAAATCATTAGGATAACTTTCTCGAACTAAATTACTTTCCTCACCTTGGAAGAGATATTCCTCATCAAGATACAGCACTTCACCCGCAAATTGCGGCAATTCTACTTCTGTTCGCTTGCTCAGTAAACATTTCGCTTGACTATCTTGTAACATATATTCAATTCGTTCATTTGGATAGTTAGGATCGATTGGTAAATACGCTGCTCCTGCTTTTAAAATCCCCACCATGCCAATGATCATTTCCAATGACCGATCTACCATAACCCCAATAATACTTTCTTTGGAAACACCTTTACTTTGAAGAATAGAGGCCAATTGATTTGCTTTCTTATTCAATTCTCTATATGTCAAAGATTGATCATTACAAACAACAGCAATTTGATCTGGGGTTTTTAACACTTGTTCCTCAAACAAATTTTGAAATGATTGAGACAATTCTATGTCCGCCTGACCTTGATTCAATTCTTCTAGCAACTCTTTCTCTTCTTCTGAAATGATACAAATATCTTTCACAGCCAAATTCGAATTTGTTGACACTTGCTTTAAAACATAAAGATATGAATTTGCAAACTGTTGCAAAGAAGAGAATGAATGAGACTTGAAAGAAATTTGAATTTCAAATTCATTATGTATTTCATTCCATTTTCTTTGTATCCAGATGGCTAAATTATTCTCTGCATATTCTTCTATCAAATTTTTATTATGTAATCCTTCCATCCCAATAACAATTTGAAAAGGAGTTAAATGGTGTTTCGCTAATAATTCAGAGAGTGGATAACTCTGATTGTCATACCCGAATAAAGTCGTTTGTTCAATCTGATTTACTACTTGTTTAAAGCTGTGATGCGGATAGATTTCACTTCCTAAAGGAATCAACTTATTAAGATTCTCGCTTTGTTCAATATTCTTTTCAATTACAGGAATACCAATAGTAATCCTTTCTTGATCTGTATAGTGTGCCAAACAAATCCTTAACGCGGCCTGTAACCAGCTAAATAATAATAAATCTTGAGACTTAATTACTTTTTGTATACTTTTACTAAACTCTACATTCATTATGACTTGAACGTGCTCGCAAAGATTTTCTTTATTTAGTTGGTAACCGCTATTAAATACAGAAAAATCGAGAACCTCGGAAGATAACTGCTCTTTCCAAAACGCCTCTACCCCTTTATTTTCATGAATCGAACTTCGATCTTTAATGTGCATTTTTATCTTTATCCCCCTAATATTCATTTCATCTATTCGTTAATTTTCAAGCCAACTTCAAGCCCATGGAGAAATACTTGATGGTTATCCAAACATAAAAATTGCTGAATCTCTTCAAATTTCATATGACCAACTGAACAAACGCCTAAATTCAATGTCTCAGCCACCATATTTAAGGTAGCAGTGATAATACCAGACTCAATACAAGCAAATAAATATCCATCTGAACCGTATTTCGGGATGGAAGCGTTCGCATTATAAACCAAATAAACTGAAAAGGCAGACTGAGTAAATAAATCTTGGTTAATTAACTCATGATCACTTTTGATTACTTGATCAATATTATTTACAATCACAAGACAGTTTTTTGCTGGGTTATAATAATAAAACCCAGCTTTCATACCTTCTATACGTTTTGGTTTTATATAAATAAAGATATCAATAGGGTAGAGTCCGCCTGCACTTGCGTAATGATAGTATATATGTTCTTTCCTAACCTGTTTTAGAGTTGATATGAATTGGGAAAATTCTAAAAAACTAATATGTTTTTTCATATCAAATTGGCGACAAGACCTACGTTCCTTGATTATAGTGGGTAACTCATTTGTTGTTTCAAGTTGAATTTCGGTTGACCGCACAGCATGGTGTGTTCGATTCAATTGTTCACTCATATACTTATCTAAATCTTCTTTAGAAAAGCGAATCTGGTTGCTATATGGATTCGGAAAAATCTTTTCTTGTGTGGAAAATACTTCTCTTGGGTGTAATATGTTACTTACTAACACACGATTTTTTATCATAAGCTCTACTGTTTTTTGTGTCTCTTCTACATTTCCTAACGAAAAGTGCTCTACTAGTTCACTAATTTTCACACCTTTTTGAGTAAAAAAATAAAACTCAGGAAACCACTCAGACAAAACGCCTGTAAATCTTGTTTCTCCTATCAAAATTTCATTATGCAACTTCTCCCAATGCTTAATAGGAGACCAGTAATAAATTTGCTCGCTCATATAACCCTCCATAAACGTTTTACTTATTTTTAAAATACAATTTTCTAATCTACAAAAATAGTCCTTAGATTCTGCCCTTTGTTTCATAGTGATTATAAATACATGTACTTCAACGTAACTTGAGAATAATGAAATAACTTTTTCTTCATTGAAATTTTTTATTTCGTCATAAAAAATGATTTTTTATTAGACATTTTACATCCTTTCCCATAGTAATCCTATAAGGTATAAACCATTTGGAACATTGAGAATTTCCATGTATTTTCAATGTGAAATTATTGTAATGGATTGGAAAGCAGATGGAAATAGTTATTAAACAAAATAATATTGAGAAAGTTTTATTTGTTATAGCGATAAAATTTTCTAATGAGATTTATTACAAATAGATTAAGAAAAGAATTTGAAATTTTTCTTTAGAAGTTAGTGTAAAAATGCACATACTATTACATACAAGTGAGTTACTAACATATCGTATTTAAAATAGAGAAAAGACACCATTTTAGGTGTCTTTTCTCTATTTTAATTCCATATACTTTTACGCCTTTGTTATTTTTCGAACGATTTATAGGAATTCATATAACTCGAACATCTAGCTCGTTAGATGTTCGAATGTATATTAAAAATTATATAAATTAAGAATGTATTTCAGATAATTTTATAAATAAATACAAAGATACCTTCTCCCCTACTGTTACAATAGCAATAATCTCTTGTCTATTTCCGTTATTAAATTGTAATATAATTACAGTATGTGAAATTATACTACATTAACTTTAAAAGCGAAGTGAAAACAACCTTCACTTCGCTTTTTTCATTTGTAATCCCTATTCAATTTGCTCAATTCAGTATATACTTTCACATTATTTGCTTTTATTTAATCGGTTTCTCTGTTTTTAAAACTAGTGAACTTAATGCAGGAACTTTAATTTTATTGTCATGGACAACGTAAAGTGTTTTACTTCCCGCCTGATTCTCGTTTACTAGCACTTTCCATGGACCTTTCGATGGAAGTGTTATGTCAACGGCTTCCCTATTTGCATTGTGAGCCACCATAAAGTATTCGCTTTTATTCCCACTTCTCTTTCCATCTATTGTATAAGCTACAACATTTTTGGGAACATCGATAAAAGCTACATACTTTTTAATTTGCTCTGCAGAAGTCATACGAAAAGCTGGGTATTTTTTTCGTAAATCTATTAAGCCCTTCATATACTCTACTTCATTATTAAATGCTGCACGGCGTAACCAATCCATCTGGTTAATAGAATCAGGAGATTTGTAACTATTATGATCACCATATTTTGTGCGCATAAACTCTTGTCCTGCATGTAAGAATGGAATACCTTGTGATGTTAATAAAATAGAAGAAGATAATTTATGCATTTGTTTTCGCATTTCTTCACTGTCACCTGAATTAGTCAACTCAAGTTTATCCCATAAAGTATGATTGTCATGTGCTTCCACATAAGTTAGCACCTGCTCCGGATCTTGATAAGTAGACGAATTTGTATCATAGTCAATACCGGCTGTAATGCCTTTTTTAATACGGTCTTCCATGTTTTGCTTTCCATTTACAAAACCATTTTCTTTCTCCTCAAATACACTACCTTTCAATCCATCACGAATATTATCGTTAAAATGAGCAATCCCTTTCATTTTCTCCGCATTTTTTTGATTTGCTTTCAATTCAGCTGCAAGAGGTGTATTTAAATCCCAGCCTTCTCCATGCAGAATAATAGAAGGATCAATTTGATTAACAGTTTTACGTATCTCATTCATCGTTTCATAATCATGAATACCCATTAAATCAAAACGGAACCCATCTAAATTGTATTCTTTTGCCCAGTATGTGACGGAATCTACCATAAATTTTCTCATCATCTTTCGTTCTGAAGCGGTATCATTCCCTACTCCAGTTCCATTTGCTAATGTTCCGTCTTCATTGTAACGATAATAGTAACCTGGAACTAACTTATGAAAATTTGATTCAGCGGCATTATACATATGGTTATATACTACGTCCATCACAACACGAAGATTATTATCATGCAATGTTTGAATCATTTGCTTTAATTCAGTTATTCGAACAGTTGGCTCAAAAGGATTTGTAGAATAGGAGCCCTCTGGGACGTTGAAATTTTTCGGGTCATATCCCCAGTTATATTGTGGTTCATTTAAATTCTCTTCATTTACTGAAGCATAATCAAATATCGGTAAAAACTGAACGTGAGTAACACCAAGATCTTTCATATGATCAAGTCCTGTTTTTACACCTTCAGGCCCTTTTGTTCCTTTTTCTGTTACACCTAAATATTTTCCTTTTTGCTTAATACCACTTTCAGGTTGGATGGAAAGATCGCGTACATGCAATTCATAAATAATAGCATCTTCCGGATTTTTAAATTTCGGTTTTTTGTTTGCTTTCCATTTTTTCGGATTTGTTTCTTCTAAATCAACAACTGCACCTTTATCTCCATTTACAGAAGCAGCACGCACATACGGATCAACCGCTTCAGTCCACTTATCCCCAATTTTCACCTTATACGTATAAAAAAGACCTTTTTGGTTCCCTTTAAGTTCTGCTTTCCAAGTTCCCTTTTCACCTTGTTTCATGTTTATTTCAGTACCTATTTTATCGCTCCATTTTTTATATGTAACTAACTTCGCTTCACTCGCAGTAGGAGCCCATAAACGGAACTTTGTATGTTGCGGAGTATATATATTCCCTAAATCATTACCACCATAATAAAATAAATTATCAAATTCCTCGCTACGAATGACTTTACCGATTTCAGTATTCGCATCAGCTAAGTTTGCTATTTTAACTTTGTATGTTTGTTTTAAATCAATTTTCTGTTCCGTAATTATTTTAACCTTATTAGTAATATCTCCACTATTTTTATCATAAGGACTAATTCCCTTAATTTTAACGCCTTCAATTTCAATTTTCTGTTCCTTACTATTAAACGGAACATTAGTCGTTACAGTAATTTCATTAAAACTATCAATAGTAGCTTTTTGAATTGAGAGATCCGAAGAAGGCTTAGAATCATATACTTTTTCATCACCCGAAAGGATCCATACTTCAGCACGACCATCCCTTATATTTTCAACCCAGTGATCACCTCCATCTTTTTCCCATTCATTGGTACGAACTATAAACCCTACACGATTATAGTCACCATCTATTTTTATCTTAGCGTATTTTCCAAATTCATCTTCACCAGTAAATTCATAAGATTTACCGTTTGCATTTTCTCCCCATACCCAAAGATTCCAGTCTTTTGTATTTCCAGATTTCTCTTTGTAATGAATGATAACTTCAGTTGTTTTCGAATTTGAAACTGCCTTCACACTCTGAAAAGAGAAAACAGATGATAACATAACGATTATGGTAAGTAATAAAAACGATTTGTTAATTAATTTTTTTGTAATTTGCACCCCATACACCCTTTCTTTAAATATTACGAACAATTTATTATGCTCATACTACGAAACACGGTTTAAATTAATCTAGGAATCTCTTTTACTTCACCTCCATATTGGCTATTTTTACGTATGTATTTCAATGATCTTTTATACGAAAATCAAATATAAGATGGAAACAACCCTTACGAAAACGTTTGCATTAAAACTCAAAAAAATAGATTTGTTTATTCCTTCTTATATTTGTAAATACTAAAAGATCAGGGAAATCATTTTAAAGCAATCGTTTGTTATCGCTTTCATTTTATAGCACTTACCATTAAAAGGTCAATATATTATTAATTTTCTGTTTTTATATCCTTGAAATCTTATATATTTGTCGTAACTTATTGAAGATAGATGCCTGATTATTGCTTAGTAATTTTATTTTCACTAATACATTGCTACGTAAAAAATCAGCTAATATCCTTAAAATGACATTAGCTGATTTTCATAATGTATTAATATATGAATGAAAACTATATTTCTAACTTACTTAATTTTTGCTGCATCAAATGCTTTTTGCACTGCTTGAACTTCAGCTGTATTCGCCCCATATTTATTAGTTGCCACTCGAATACATGCTGATTTCAATTCTTTGAAATTAGATGTCATGTTTAATTCATCTGTATTTGCATAATAGAAAATATCAAACATTTTATCTTCACCAATTCCTTTAACAGTTACTCCGTTATGAGTTCCACCTTTTGCAATGAGATACGCAACTTTATTAATAATACTTGAATTAAAATGAACGCCGCCTTGATCCCATCCATTAAAATCGTTAAATTCACTGTAATCATCTGGATAAGGTACTCCAAGTGAAGATGGAACAGAAGCTGGGTTTTCCATATCACGGAAAACAGATCCAGTTTGTTCTCCCATTGTCCAGTTAAAGCTTCCATTATTTACGTATTTCTCAATAGATGTTCCCATAATATCAGATAGCGCTTCATTAATCGCACCAGATTCACCGTAATATTCAAGATTAGATTCGCTAGAAGTAACAGCATGTGTAAATTCATGTCCAGCTACGTCATATGCCTTGACAATAGGATCGCCATATACAAGCATACTTCCATTATTAGCACTTAATGCATTTTGCCAATTTTTCGGATCGTTCGTATCTTCAGAATCCCAAGCATGTACAACTGAAACTACCTTTTGTCCCTTATTATCAAAACTATTACGCTTATATTTATCTTTATAAAAATCAAATACCTTTGTTGCTAAATAATGAGCACTTACTGCTTTTGGATCGTTAAATGTTGTTGAAGTGCTGGTTGCTAGTGTACCAGGATAATAGCTTTCTTCTTTAGTAATATCTCTGTAATTCACATCATATGTTTCAATTCCTTGCCCTCTTGTATAATCAGCAAGTGCATATTTACCATTACTTTGTTTAGAAATACCAAATGAACGAGATATACCTAAATCATCTTTTCCTGTTCCAGTTAATGATGTAAGACTACTTTTTTTACTTTCCTTTAAAGCTCCAACTAGTTTTTCACTTGCTTTTAAGTTAGATTCTTGTACCATATTTTTTAACATATCACCATTTTGTGCATTTACTAAATAAGTTCCAGAAACATAGTTTGGTGTTGCCGCTTCAAATGTAACTTGATATGCATTGCTAGCTTGTCCATTATTTTCATCAACAAAAATAACTTCCTTAACTTCTGGCTCAGAAATAAACTTGATATCGTTCCCGTATTTCGTATAAATATATTGTTTCGCTTCATCTTTTGATAGATTAATAGGCTTTTTCAATTCTTCTTGTTTTAAATTTTGCGCGCTATCGCCTGAAACACTTTTAATAACACCGTTATTATCTACGTGTGCAGTTAATTGATGGCCATATACTTCTTTTCCTTCGTATGTTTGCTGCATACGCACAAGTGTTGTTCCATCATACGAACCACGTTTTTGAAGAACTTTATAATCTACTCCTGTTTCTCCATTGACTTGATTTGGAGAAAGAGCTTGTTCAGCTTTCTCCTTAAGAGCATCTTTTACTACATTCTCTGGTGTTTTTTGTGACGGTTGTGTAAGTTCACCTGAACGGAATGAGTCCTCCTGAATTTGAACTTGAAGTTGATCTGTTTCCTCTGCATGGCCTATTCCGTATGGTGCCACAGCTGTTAAAGCTAATCCTGTTGTTAATGCTACTTTAGTTAATGTCTTTGTGTTTTTCATTTTTTCACCTCGTATAATTTTTGAAATAGAAAGCTTGTACAAAGTATACTGTCTATTTATGTCGAAAAAAAGAGAAAATACAAAATTTATGTAATATTATGCAAAATTACATATATGTGGTCGATAAAATAAAAAATGAGCCCTTTTAGGTGCTCATCCAATTGGTTAGTCGTTAATTATCTATATTCATTCTAATCAAAGTACACTTATATCTTATTAACAACATAAAAAACCACTCTTTACTATTTTAAGAATAGTAGATAAATACTTTAGTGAGGCAACGCATATACAAGTTAGATTTTTCAATATAATTTTGTTATTTATGTCTATAGCTGCATGGATTGTAACGTTTTGAGACTGCTGAAGTCTTATATGAGTTTCAGGCTTTTTTATCTTGTCAAAAATATCTTTCAAAGATATTTTTGTCTCCCCATTTAAATATAGAAAAGGACATATCTATTGCATGTTATTAACTTAAGGTATGTTCTTTTAAAGCATATTATAAATATACATAGTGAGAAATGAAACAATAATTATTCAAATGAAAAATCCCCTAAATTTTTAAAGCGATTCAGGGGATTTTTTACCGATGATTCTCTATATTTCCATACCGATCACAAACTTTTTTAGGATAATGGTATGTCCAAGTTTAATAGTTTTTTGCACGAGAGCCATCTTTTTTATATTTATTTAATTATCCTACTAAGTTTTTTGTAAAATTCACCTTTTCTTTTTACATGATTAAACTGATTTGGATTAATATTAGCTTTTTGTGAGAGTGCTACAATCTCTTCTTTTGTAATTGAATCTTTAGTATTTATAGATGCTATATTTGTATATTTTCCATCTTCTGTTTTTGGGATTTCTAAAATCCCTTTATTTACAAGATCAACTACAGCCTTATGCTCTGAAGAATGTGTATCTACACCAGTAATTTTCCAATTATGCATAACTTTTGGCGTGTATACACCGTTCTTTACCTCTTTTAAATATGTAATAGCAAGGTTACGAATGGTTCCACCTGTTTCTCCGAATGCATTCTCTTGTTTAGATGACCAAGTTTGTTCAAATTTACGTCCCTCTAAAGCTCCCCCTTTTGCCTGAAGAGCCTCCATTCTATACGCATTCATTCCTAGCGTCATAACATCGCTCATTTTGATTGGTTTATTTGTACGAATAGAGCGTAAATTTGTAATTCTACTACCATATGGTTTTGTTAAGTCAATTTCGTATTTTACGCCTCCAAAGAAATCGTTCGTACTGTATTTAGACGCACGACGATTTTTATCAAAGCTAACTGTTACATCTCCGGCACGAGATGAGTTAAAATATCCTGCTGCCCATTCCATATAGTCTTTTAAATCTTTTCCAGTTATCTTATATACTGTAATTTCTCCCAAAGCATATTGATAATTATAAGCAATATCTTTCTTCTTTATAGGACCTATATCCAAACGGGCATAATCATTATCAATTTGATGGGCTACTACATCCGCCTTACTGTAATGGAGCATGACTTCATGAAAGAAATCTGATAAAGGTGTCTCTTGAATCTGCACACTTGGAATACCCTTTATTTCATTTTCAGGAACAAGGTTTCTACCCTTTAATTGGGCGACTACAACATTTGCATCTCCTCTCGCATACTCATGAAAAGGTGTTAGTGTTTCTTCAAGTGTAGAATCAGATAATACTGTAGTTCCATCAGCATTTTTTACAGGTATAGCGGTAGCTGTTTTATCTTTTAAAACAAGCTTCCCATCTTGCTTTGTAAAAGTAAGGTCAATACGTGAAATATGCGTTCCGTATTTATCTGGTTCTGTAATAATTACGCCATTTACAACTTCTTTTTTTACAAGTTTATGCATATGAGCCGCAAAAATAGCGCTTAGTTCCGGACAAGCATTCGCAATATCTTGAACACCAGTACCTGGGATTCCATTCTCATTTTCTAGTCCCATATGCATAACCCCTACCATTACATCTACTTTATCTTCTAATTCTTTAATAGCCTTTTTTGTCTCTTCTACTGGATTTTTCACTACTAAACCATCCAAATGATCTGTCCCTTTTTCAAAATCACTAATCATTGGTGTATTCATACCAATAATCCCGACTTTAATTCCACCTTTTTCAACAATCGTATATGCAGGAAGAAAACGCTCTCCATTTTCCTTATAAATATTTCCTGCTAACGTCTTTCCCTTGTATTGCTCACTAACTTTTTTCAATGTATCTAATCCAAAGTTGAATTCATGATTTCCAAATGCCCAGGCGTCATATCCCATTGTATTCATTGCTACCATCATTGGCGATTGTGGCTTATCGTTGAATAATTCTACTGAGTTTCCTTGAATTGTATCCCCGGCATCTACTAATATGGTATTTGGATTTTCTTGACGTACCTTCTTTATAACCGTATAAAGCTGCGTCAAACTTCCACTCATATTTGCTCCATCAAGCGCATAATCCCAAGGCATAAATCTACCATGAATATCTGCAGTACCTAACAATGTAATATTAACATTAGATTCCTCAGCCTTAGAAATAGCTGGTTTGACTGTTACTGCTGTTACAAGAAGCATAAGAATAATAAAATTGCATACATAGTTCTTCCATTTCATTTTTTGCATAATAACAATATTTCTCCCCTTTTTGTACTGTCATAAAGTTGCTTGAACTTTAAAAATGTAACTTATTATTCAGAGAAATTCAACTACAAAAGATAATTTTGTAGTTGGTTTTGCTGTGAAAATATAGAGAATAAAATGCATATATCCCCTAACAGAATAGTATTTTATCATTTTCTAATAAAATACTTCTTCCTCCAACGTGTGAAGGGCGCTAAACCAACGGTAGATGTATATGTACTTTCAAAATTTTGGACATGCAACTCATTTTCGGATTTTATTTCTAATTTTTTCCTTCTATATGAAAATACTGAGATCACTTCCAAAAATAATAACCCCGCTCTTCATTTAAGACGGGGTTACACTTATACAGCAAATCGGATTCAGATTTTTTTCAAATGTTCGTTTCCTCTTCAGGAGTAAAATCTGCTAGTTTCGTATTTTTTTCTGCTTATTGGTTGCTTTCAACTAAATTCATCATAATTTTAATCAGGACTTGTATTTTATCACTCGAACCCTTGATGCTATCCCAAATCGCTCAATAAATAGATAATGATTTTTACTTTTCAACTCCACAAAGCAATTTTATCTCTTTAATTTGTTCTATATGACGCTGTTCATGCAAATAGATCAGTTCTATCCACTGATCAAGAAGTAATTCTCCAAGAGCTGGATGCGTCACTGATTTTTTCGCTAATATAGATTCATCTTCTATTGTACTCAGGAAACGCATCAATTCTTTTCTAGAGTCGTTTAACAAATCAACCATTTGCTGCACTTCAAATGGTTCTATACTTGGTTCAATCATTTCTGGGGCTATAAATTTTATCGATCTATCTAATAAAATAGTGTGAATTTCTTTACGCTCATTTAAGATACTATCCATCTTTTTTAATCCCGATGAAATAACTGTTATAACTCTCTCATCTAATAAAACTAAGTGATGACAAACTTGTGCTATACTCCATTTATCCTTATCTGGTTTCCTATTAAATTGAGCATCACTTAACAAAGTAATTTCCTCAAATAATTGATTTCTAGTTTCATAAAACTTGTCATTTACAAATGTATTCATGTGAATTCTCCTTTCGCTAGAACCTACATACTTAAATTCCTACGCTAGAAATATTCTCTATGGAAAAAAGATTTTCCTTCACTATTATTCCAATCTAATCTTTTCTTTCTTTAGTAGGTTCTCTAATTCATGCTGAAATGTATGAGTTCTCTCAACATCCTTGAAGATTTCCTTGAGGTTATTATGCGCTACAGCTACATCATAATACTTTCAACGGAATCCTTTCAATATAACTACATAAAACGTTCCTAATTATCAATCTAGCATTAAATATATGTAAAAAATCAACCTATTCATTCATTTTTAATGCTTATGTATGTACATTTGTTAATTTATTAGTTATATTATGGGTATTGAATGATTACGAAAAGTTAATAAATCGCTTGTATAACACCTTATATTTTTATATCCGTGAAAACTACAAAATGTATAAAATTCCATTTGTCAAATGAATTTAATGCGGAAGGAGGTTTGTGGTTACTTCATCGGGATATAATAATCAGTTTTGAACTGATAAAAATATAGGAGGCGACATAATGTTTCGTACGATTTCAAATTTCATGAGAGTAGCTGAGATAAGAAACAAAATTCTTTTTACACTAGCGATGCTAATTGTTTTTCGAATTGGCACGTTTATTCCAGTTCCTCATACTAACGCAGAGGTATTAAAAGTACAAGATCAAGCCAACGTTTTAGGCATGCTGAACGTATTTGGCGGAGGAGCACTGCAACACTTCTCAATCTTTGCTGTAGGTATCACACCATATATTACAGCTTCTATCATTGTACAATTACTACAAATGGACGTTGTACCTAAATTTACAGAATGGGCAAAGCAAGGAGAAATGGGCCGTAAGAAATCAGCTCAATTTACTCGCTACTTTACAATCATTCTCGCATTCATACAATCCATTGGGATGTCTTATGGTTTTAATAATATAGCAGGTGGACAATTAATTACAGATCAAAGCTGGACTACATACTTATTTATTGCGACAGTTTTAACTGCTGGTACTGCATTTTTACTTTGGTTAGGTGAACAAATTACCGCTAATGGCGTTGGTAATGGAATCTCAATGATTATCTTCGCAGGACTTGTTGCGGCGATTCCGAATGTCGCTAATCAAATTTATTTGCAACAATTCCAAAACGCAGGCGATCAGTTATTTATGCACATAATAAAAATGGTTTTAATTGGACTCGTAATTTTAGCGATAGTTGTTGGTGTTATTTACATTCAACAAGCTGTTCGAAAAATACCGATTCAATATGCAAAAGCTGTTTCAGGAAACAATCAATATCAAGGAGCAAAAAATACTCATTTACCTCTTAAAGTAAATAGTGCAGGTGTAATTCCTGTTATCTTTGCTTCAGCCTTTTTAATGACGCCGCGTACAATTGCGCAGCTCTTCCCTGATTCAAGCGTATCTAAATGGATAATTGCGAATCTTGATTTTGCACATCCATTTGGAATGACACTATATGTGGGTCTTATCGTTGCCTTCACATATTTCTACGCGTTTATTCAAGTAAATCCTGAACAAATGGCTGAGAATTTGAAAAAGCAAAACGGATATGTCCCGGGTATTCGCCCAGGTAAATCTACAGAACAGTATGTAACAAAAATTTTATACCGTTTAACATTTATCGGTGCGATTTTCTTAGGAGCAATTTCAATATTACCACTTGTATTTACAAAAATCGCTACATTACCACCATCTGCTCAAATCGGTGGTACAAGTTTACTAATCATCGTAGGTGTTGCATTAGAAACGATGAAGACGTTAGAAAGTCAACTTGTGAAGCGTCATTATAAAGGTTTTATAAAAAAAGTGAATTAATTACAAAAACACACTAGAAGTCACAATAGCGACCTAGTGTGTTTTTATTATAAAAACTTATAATAACGGAGGTTTTGTCTTATGAGTCAAAGAATGTCTTATTATGATATTTCGCCTGATGGTATGAAAATTATGATGGATATGGAGAAATACACGAAGAAATCTTCAATTAATCGAGCTGTTAGAGAGCTTATAAAAATTAGAGTCTCTCAAATTAACGGCTGTGCTTATTGTATCGATATGCATACTTCTGACGCCCGAAAATTGGGTGAAACCGAGCAAAGAATTTATTGCTTAAATGCTTGGGATGATTGTGATTTTTATACTCCTGAAGAAAAAGTTGCTTTGGAACTATCGGAGCATATTACTCTCATTCCTACTAAAAGAGTTCCTGAAAATCTATACAACCGAGTACGTGAATACTTTGACGAAAAACAATATGTTGATCTTGTGTTAATCATTAATCAAATAAATAGTTGGAATCGAATTTCTATTGCGATGGGTAATACCGTAATAAAAAAATAACACTTATCCACCAAATAATATGCGATTGATTTAGTTAAGTGTAAAATTAAATACACCCTATATTAAAACACAGTTGGTTATTTCTCCAACTGTGTTTTTGATTTTACTATCTCTAATCTGTTAATCATTTTCTTCAAATTAACTATTTTTCCTTCTAAATTCCGAATACATTTTCCGCAGTTTTCCAAATCATTAAACTTTGACTACATCTCTTTTTTTAATAACCTTCCTTGCTTAAAATAAACTCCAAGTGTAGAACGATTCGCTAAAAATACACCAATCAAGATTAAACAAGCTCCAATTCCCATTGCAGGATTTAATGGTTCTCCTAATACAAAATAACCTACAATAACAGCGATTAACGGGGATACATATAACCACGTTGATGGAAATACAGGATTTGTTTTTGATAAAAGCCAGTAATATAAACCGTGCCCACCGATAGACCCTACAAATATGAGATATAAAATTGGCCATTGTACATTCCAAGATGTTAAGATTGTTAGATTAGGCTGTTCCATTACGATAGATACAATTAACAACAAAACTCCTCCATAGAACATTTGAATGCCGTTAATGAGAAATGGTGATACGTTAGGTAAATCTGAAAGTATTTCTTTTGAACGAATAGAACCTATTCCATAAAACAACTCCCCTACTAATATAACCAGACAAGCGATACTCCATATGAATGTAAGTTCTTGATGCATTCCAGGTAAAGAAATGCAAAAAACACCTATAAGTGCTATAACTAAAGCAACAAGTTGTTCTTTTTGCAATTTTGTTTTATTTCTCTTTGATTGCAATAGCAAGATCATCATTGGACCCGTAGCAGATAGAATTGCAGCTAATCCAGAAGAAATATATTGTTCTGCCCAGTAAAGGGTCGCGAATGTCATAAATGTTAAACAAAAACCAGCATATATAATACGTTTTGATAATAAGTAAGGCATAATATCCTTTCTCTTTAATTTAAAAATAATAATGAGAATAAGACCGGCCAAAAAGAAGCGAATTCCAGCTGAAAATAACGGCGGTGCACCTGCCTCAATTCCGATTTTTATCGTTAAAAATGTTGTTCCAAAGATGATACATACTAAAATATAATTTAAAATGACCATTTTCCTTCCTCCTTTTTACTCTTGAAATGAGTATAGAGGATATGGTGTATAACAGTGTATCCGAGCATATAACAGTTAAATAAAAATATAGTTGATTGTCAGACTATTTTTCGCTTTAATTAAATTAAAAAGAAAAGCAGGTGATTCTATGAAGATAGTACTACGTAAAGAATCCAACATACCATATTACCAACAAATATATATGCAAATTGTTGAGAGAATTCAAAGCGGGATGCTTTCACATGGCGATTACCTCCCTTCTTTACGTTCTATGGCCGATGATTTGCAAATTAGTTTATTAACTGTTCGTAAAGCTTATAAACAGTTAGAAACGAAAAGTTATATACGAATTGAACAAGGAAAAGGTGCCTATATACATAAACGTGTGAACAAAGATTTCAAACCAATTCCATATCAATGGCAACAAACGAAATCCATTAATGTTATGCGTTCTCAATATGTAATGAACCAACATCGTAAATATTTTGATTTTTCACAGGCTGTCCTTTATCCACGTTTATTACCAAATCCGTTTCTTTCAGATGAAATGCACAAATTACTTAATAAGGATCAAATGATACTGGCAACATACGGACCTGTTCAAGGTGACAAAGAACTTAGAGTGGAAATAACAAACTACTTAAAAGAACACCAACAAGTAGTTACAGATCCATCTCAATTATTAATTACAAGTGGTGCCCAGCAAGGAATTGATTTAATCGCCCAAACATTATTAAAGCCTGGAGACATAGTGTTAGTAGAAAGTCCGTGTTATGGAGCGGCGCTTGATGTATTTGTTAATAAAGGAGTTCAAATTATCCCTGTTAGTCTTGATAACAACGGCATTCGCTCAGATCTAATCGATGATATTTGTCAAAGAAAGAATCCTGTTTTGTTATATGTGAATCCTACTTTTCAGAATCCAACGGGCACAGTAATGAGTAAAGAAAGAAGAATGGAACTTGTAGAACTAGCAGAGCTTTATCAATTTTTCATTTTAGAGGATGATTCTTTCGGAGAGATATATTTTGAGGATTTTAAAATTCCCCCTCCAATAAAAAGCTTTGATACAAATGGTCATGTTATATATTTAAAAGGGTTTAGTAAAACGTTAGCACCAGGTCTTCGCATCGCGGCACTTGCAGCTGAAGGTCCTATCTTTGAATGGTTATACGCCGTGAAGGCTTCGATGGATATTGGTAGTCCCTTATTGACACAAAAAGCACTACTTCCTTTTTTACGAGCGGAACGAATGAAAAATCATTTAGAAAAATTACGGACTGCTTTACAAATTAGACGCGATTTAACAATTGATATATTATCTCCATTAAAAGAATTAGAATTCGAAATACCTAATGGAGGATTTAACTTATGGGTTACACTCCCTCAGTCAATCGATCCTTTTACATTATTACAAAAAGCGAATGAAGTTGATGTTTCTTTTTTACCCGGCACAGCTTGTCTGATAAACCATGAAACTCAATATAATCATTTGCGAATTAGTTATTCAATGTTAAATGAAAAAGATATGTTGATTGGATTAGAAAGATTACATGATACAATTGCCAAGTTTAAATCAATGATTTAAACTCCAAAACAACAACTAACCTCTTATTCACACAATAAAAAACCAACACTTTAAAATTTTATTAAAAGTCAAGATATAAGCTGAACCTATTATTAATAGTGAATTCTTATCTAATGTCATACATTATATGTATAAAAATTAAAAGGATAGAAGGGCTTGAATAAATTCGCCCTATCTATCCTCTTTTTAAACACAAATGACTAATCATAGCGGACTTCGCTGTCAACAGAACCTGTATTGCTCTATTGCTATGTTCAAACTTCTTTTTATTACTACTTGTTCAATAAGAGGTGTTTTCTTCCTGCATAAAATTTATTTTATAGGGAATTCATTATACTTATTAAAACAACAACATGATATAGACAAAACCAAAGAATAAACATAATGGACTATAGAACCAAGTGTCATATCTAGCAAACTGAGAATGTTTAATTTTTTTGAAAAATCCAACAAACTTAAAATCACCAATTGCCCTAACAATGAAAACTAAAGCACAGACAATACTTCCGATTTTAGATAAACTATTTGCTTCGAACCCCTGCAAATAACCTACTTGAACAACAATAATGACACTAGCTAATAGAATAAGAATGGCTACGAATAATGTTCCCCATATTCTCGGAGTAAAAGCAGGCTTATGTTCTCCCTCTTTTACTGGGATAACAGCAGCAGAACCCCATCGACCTCCAAAAGCCCAATAAATATGCAAAAAACTGATAAACCACAGAAGCCCCACAGCTACTACTATTAATAGTAATTTCATTTATTCGCCCCCAATTTCGTAACTTCAAAGATAACATACACTAACGTATGTTATAGTGAAAATTTTGTCCCTTCAGGTTTTATAACCATATTAGGGACATTTATTATCGAATAATCAATTATGCCTCAGCATAATTGCGTCCGGAAGCTTTACTTTTTTCAGTGGATGTTTGGACATCCGCTGAAAGAAGTTAAAAGCTCAACCATTTTATCAATATCAAAATTAAGATTTGCTTCAAACCTTGTCATCCATCCTACATACGTTAAATAGGCAAGTCTCGCTCGATCAATTGATTCAGTTTCGTCTACGCCCATTTTTTGATACAATTTTGCAACACAAGAAATTCTTTGTTCTTCTATATCTACTAAACGTGTTGCCACAACAGGATCGTATTTAGCCCAAGCATAAATACCATTCTCAATTTTTTTATCTCGATTAAAACTAATCTGTAATAGCTGTTCTAAAGAGGCATCCTGTTGCTCCATACTTTGAACAATCAGCTTTGTTGCATGTACTTCCCAAAAGTCGAGCATAGAATCTAAAAGCTCTTGATGGTCACGAAAATAGTGATAGAAGCTTCCTTTGCTTATTTTTAGCAATCGAGCAAGTGCTTCAATGCGAACTTTATGTATACCTTCATTAGCTAATTGTTGTAATCCTACTTTTATCCAGTCTTCTCTCGTTAATTGCATATTATCTCCCCAATAAAATACGGTAGCGTATGTTTTACGTTAGATTACTACTATTCTCATTTTTTGTCAATTATTCATTCTGTTTATTTTTATGAACTTTAATGTTGTTGTTAATCGTAATATTGATCGTCATCACCCTTGGTAAATTAGATAACACGAAAGTCCCTTCAGGATTACTGAAGGGACTTTTACACGTTTGTGAAAAGTGCCTTTATGTACAGTCTAAAACTATTTTTTCAGATTGCATTGCTCTAGAAGCTTTTCTAGCATTTCCAAAGTAACTGGTTGTGCCTTAGTAGTTAGTTGATACCCAATCCGTCCATTCGTTTCTACAGTTGCTTGTTGTAAATTCTTGATTTCATGTATACCTTTTTCTCTCAGATGCATAAATAATTGTTGTTCTGACATTTTCGCGCGTAATAAATTCTTTTTTAAGATTTCTCCGTTTTCTATAACAATAATGCTATTTCCATTTAGAAACTTTTCTACTTTTCGCGATTTCAATTCAAAAAAATGAATAATAAGTAAAACACCCGCAAAAATAAACGCAGCAAAAATAGATGGGCCTACTTTCCTACTTAATATAGGTTCTACAATAATACGTCCTATAGAAACCACAATAATAATTTCAGCTCTCGTCATTTGGCTAACAGATTTACTACCTGTCAATTTTAAAACAATGATTCCAGTGAGGATTAAAATAATGCTTTCAAAAAGTATATTCATTACAGCCCAATCCTTTAATAGTGAATGTTACTAGTATTCCCATTAAAGGATTTTTATGATATTTTAAAGTATCCATTCACTTTACGTGCCTTATTCTTTGAAGCACCTCTCTCCCAGCTAGTAATGGTAAAGCATCAACTTTCTTCATTGCTTCTACTTGTGATTCGTTACGAATCATTGCATACACAGTATGACCTTCTTTTATTAGCATTGGTATTAAAGAACGTGCTGTTGCACCTGCCACAAAAATTTCCATATGTGTTTCTTCTTATTTTGAATATCATAATTGAGACGAGACATATATAAGCTATGTACAATAATCAATATGAAAGATTCATCTAAAATTAAAGCTATAATGTTGGCTAGCAACCAATAGTGATAACATGATAATTGAATTTGATGGATATGGAATTAATGAGTATGTTATTGGTCATAACTGTTCTATCAGTAAGTTAAAAAAATGTATTTTAACGTAAAAAATGAAGAGTTATCTAATGAGGAGCTTATAAATTTATTTTGTGTACGTTATCATTTTGAAAACATTCCAAAATCATTACAAGAAGACATTAAGACCGATGTCGTCATTGACTTAAATACGGACTATATTTATATCCCTAATAGATAACAATAACCCAGTAAACTAAAATGGTTTAATGTAACTTACGATTCAGACAAGAATTTAATAAAATAAGTAATTGCCCAAATAGAAGTCGCGAATTGAGTGACAAAATACATTGTCCATTCGAAAGAAGTCAGTTTTCTCTCTCGTTTAATCTTCTTTAAGTATCTGTAAAATATTAATGTACTCAAAAACATAAGTAATAAAGAGAATTGTTGTAAATCATCGACTATACGTACCGCCATAGACTCCATCACCCTCCTATACAAAACATAGACTATACTTTAAGGATATCATTTTTTGGTAATAATTCCCTATATATTTAATGAAGTTAAAAAATGTTTTATGCGATATATGTGTACAGATAATAAAGTTGTTTAATTTTGTTCTTAGAAATACATTAATCGCCTACTCATAAATTTGATGGGCGATTATTATTTTTGTTTAATAATTGCTTTATTTCAATCACGACATTAATAATAGGTTTTGGTCTAAATGATTCTTGCAAGGAATCTCCTAATCTTGGACTTACTGATTTGGAAAAATAAAATTATTATGATCGTCTCAATTACCATTATTTTGGAGAATAATGTGCTATTATATATTCGTAATCAATGAAATAATAAGAAAGAAGGGGTAGTTGTGGAAACAAAGATTATAGAAACAGAGAAGAAAATTGATTCGAAATCCCTTTTGGCTTTGGGATTATTAATTATTTCCGGGATTGTATATCAACTTTTCGCAGTGTTAGGAGATAATATACCTGAAGTATTGAGGATGATTTTTGAAGCTTTATGGAATCTTGTATTATGTGGAATTATAGGATACTATTTTTTAGGAAAAATATCATTAGAGCAATTTAAACATTTTAATTTCAAGACATTACTTTGGGGTTTGCCTTTAACAATTATCGTAGGTATGGCTTCCAACTTAATATTCAGTTACATTTTTGAACCTGCAACTAAAAATTCCGTTGCTGAAGTAATAAGTATTTCTATGATTTTATTCCGTGTACCCTTTATGTTAATGGGTGAAGAGTTGATTTGCACTAATATAATTATCGCATTACAAAAATTAGGATTAAAATTTGGCACGGCATCATTAATATGTAGTTTGTTGTTCGCTTTGTGGCATATTCCAGCTTATGGTTTTGTGCCAATGCAGTTATTAATAACTATAATCCCAATTAGATTAGCACTAAATTATATATGGAAAAATTCAAAAAGTATTTGGGTAAGTTGGATTTGTCACTTTATTTTTGACTGTATTTCATTTGTACCAATGCTTTTTAAATAACCATTTTATTTTTAAAAGGACTTTATTATTTGCGTATTGTATAAAGAACAAGAGCACTCAGCTATTGAGTGCTCTAAAAACATTAATTTTGATTCAAAACATTCTCCTCAAAATATTTCCCCCAATCTGGGCGTCTTCCATCCATATCTGTAAATCCATACTCTCTTCCTAATTCCCATGAACTTAACGCTCGTCCCGTTTTTTCATGAACATTTGGATCACTTGCTAAAGCTGCTACTGCTCTTCCAACAAAGAAAGGAGTTTCTGATGCGATAAAATGAGGGTCTTGTTTAGCTCCTTCTCGCCAATTCTCCTCTGTTACACCAAATATATCTAACATCGCTTCTGAACGAAGGAATCCTGGACTAACTGCGACAGCTGTAATATTGTGTTGTTCTAAATCTTTCGCCATAGCTTCTGCTAAATGAATTGTTGAGACTTTTGCTAAACTATAGTACAAATTACCTCGATATTGATAATCGACTCCATCTGTAATTTCAATAACAAGTCCCATTTTATTTTTCACCATTAATGGTACACCGTAATGGCTTGTCATTATATGAGAATGAACAGCTCTTTGTTGCATAAGTAGTCCGTTATGTAGGTTGTGTTCCCAGAAAGGTTTCTCCCATTCTGTTAAAGGATCGCCGCCCCAAACATCGTTTACTAAAATATCAAGCTGTCCATTTTGTTCTTCTTGAATCTTTGTAAATAATGTTTTAATATCTTCTTCTACTGTGTGGTCAACACGGACTGCGCTTCCTTTTCCGCCTTGCTTTGTAACAAGCTCTGCAGTCTCTTCAATCGTTTCAGTTCTCCCCATACAGGATAAATTCCCTTTAGTACTTCTTCCTGTTACATATACAGTTGCACCCGCTTCACCAAGCATCATCGCAATTCCTCTTCCAGCACCTCTTGTTGCCCCGGCTACAACTGCTATTTTACCTTGTAATGGTTTCATGTGATTCTCCTTAGTTGCTATGATCAAGTTTAATTAGTTAGAGTAATACATTTTAAAGTAAATCTACCACAAACTCAACTTGCAGTTATTTATCTTGATTCACCAGTTCATTTGAGTGTGATTTGTTTAGGAATCTTCACAGTTACCTTTCTTGGTTATCATAATATGTTTTATCTGCGTATTTTTTATCCTTTCCTTTTAGATAAGCTAAGATTACTTTTGGATTTTTAAGTAAAGCCCAGTCTCCATATTTATCAAATCTTCTGCATGAAGTTATCATTCCATTTTTAATTGTACCGAATTTCTTATTATTTTGCTTTCCCCATTCTTTTAATCGTTTAGCGAAATCTGCATCTTCGGCCATAAGCATGTTTTCATTAAATCCGTTGATTGCCATAAAGTCTTTTCTATAGCACCAAAAAATCCCTACAGATATAGCTCCATACTTAAAAAGTAAGGGGATTATTATTAACATTGCGGAAACGAATATTCCTAAAGACATCCTTTCAAACTTCCCAGTTACCCCACCACCAATGTATTTACCTGAAGCTAAATATTTGTCTACATTAGACAACATAAACTCTGTCATTTGGGTATCAGCATCTATAGTAATGATTATTTCTCCACTAGCTATTTTGGCCCCTGCATTTCGGATTTTGGATAAGTTTTTATCGTTATTTTTTAATGTAATACAGTTATAAGACTTTGCTATTTCTTCTGTGTTATCTGTGCAGCGATTTAAAACAACTATGACTTCAGTTTGATCTTTATATGCCTCTGATGCCTTTGCAATTGAATCCAAACATTTTTTAATGTACTTTTCTTCATTGTGTGCAGGGATTATAATAGAAAACTTCACATCTTTTTTTAAATTTACTCCTGAAAATTCGTTTGTTTCAGTCATAATATTCCCCCTTATTTTATAAAGTAAATATCTACTATATATATTAATAGTTATTAGGTTGTATTATAGAAACTGAAGGTAAACTGTTATTTAAGAGCTTACTCTCGAGTATTTTTTATTATATATCTTGGATTTACTTTACGTTTACGAACCTAAAACAAGCATAACCCCGTTCTGTTTTTAAGAAAGGGGTAAAATAATATGAATTAAATTTGATTAGCATTGCACCCTATACCTTGTAGTGCAACAGCGATGTTCAAGCTTTTTTGTTCGAAATCAGCACATCTAAATAGTGCTGATTGTACATAATGCCTAATATGTTTCCGAAGGGATCAACTACGGAAGCGGTGATGAATCCCACGCCGCGCTCTGTAGGTGCCTCATACTCTTTCGCTCCCATAGACATCAGCTTATTGAAAGTTGCTGTTACATCATCAACATGCCAATACACGATAGCACCAGCTGGACCGGTCACTGTACCAACTGGCGCATAACGGCTATCGATTAAACCTAGCTCATGTTGGTAGTCTTCAATGCGAAATTCGGCATATCCTGGGCGTTCAAAGTATGGTTCGCTTCCTAATAGCTCAGCGTACCACTTTTTTGCAGCTGCTAGATCATCTGTCCAAAAACTAACTGTAGTTAGTCCTCGTAATGTTTGTGTATCGCTCATAATCGATTCCCTCCATAATGTTGAGTAATACTTCCTCCTACTAAACGATATAACATCTTCTGAACTACCTTTAATTTACTTACAAATACCCCATTCTCTTATTTTTATTCAAGAAAACGACCTTTTAATGGTATATCATGAATGGAACGATTTTTTTGTAATTAAACATTATTATTGTGACTCAACCAGAGCGGTACATACAAACAAGGCTATTCTATTCAAAGCAAGCCCCCTCATAAGCATTATTCTTTTTTAAACTGAAAATCCACACGGTTCATTCGTTTTATTTCCTCAATTACTTTGCCAATCCCTTCTTCAATCTTTTCTTCTTTTACATTAGATACATTTAACTTTAACAATCTCTCTTTATGAAAGTTACTTAAATAATTTTTATTAATAGAATCTATGCTTAGTTGACTCTTGCTTAAATTTTTAATAAGTGTATCCGTAAATATGTTTCTTTTCAACTGTAAACACGTGTGTATTCCAATTGAATCTACAGATCTATAAGTAAACAAACGTGGGTTTTCATTTTGAACATCTTCTACTACTTCCGCTAGTTTTTTTGACCTATTGTAGTAAGTTGCTTTTATTTTATGTTTATGCCGATCAAACATTCCGCTCTTTATGTAAATTTCTAAAGCAGCTTGCGAAATCATAGGACTATCGATATCTAATATCTTCTTATACTTATAAAAGGCATCTGCAATAGATTGTGGGATGACTGCAACACCGACTCGTAAACCTGGAAAGATGATCTTCGAATAACTTTTTAAATATATAACATGATTACAATTATCTTGGCTGTAAAACGGATCTACTTTTGAATCAGTTTCTAAATCTGCTAAATAGTCGTCTTCCACTATAAATACATTATATTTCTTCGCAAGTTGAATAATCTTTTCTCTCTCTTTTTTAGAATACGAAGTTCCAAGTGGATGGTGAAACCTTGGTATTGTATAAAAGAATTTAATTTTTTCTGTTCGGAATATCTTCTCTAGTTCATTTAAATCTATCCCTTCATGTGTACGCTTTATTCCGATCACAGAGATCTTATTTATTTCTACATATTCAATATATAAATGATAACTTGGCTGCTCAATTAGTATCGTTTCGTTTTCATTCGGAAATGGTATTGAAGTTAATATAGCAAGCGCCTGCTGCACACCTGACGTTATAAATATATTATCTTCCTTTGTGAAAACTTGATAGTTTGCTAACTGTTTTTGCACAACCGAAATTAAAGATGGTAACCCTTTCGGTGTTCCGTATATAAACAAATCATTCTTATAGGTATCAATCGCTTTATTAATGCAATGCTGAAAATCTAAGTATGGAAAAACATCTGGATCTGGGGCCGAAGAAGCGAAATCAATAATCTCGTTACTTTCTACGTAACTTCCAGATTTCTTAACAACGTAGTATCCACTTTGAGGTACAGAATAAATAATATGACGCTTTTCCAATTCATGCAGCGCTCGTATTACAGTCGCCTTATTACATTCATATTGTGTAACAAGCGACCGTATAGACGGTAATTTCTTTCCTTCTTTTATCTCACCATTTTGAATCATACTTTCTAAGTCGTTCAAAACATGTAAATATTTATACATCATTACACCTCCTATTTTTTTGTACCGGTACAGTTTGTATTTGTTCACATTGTAGCACTAGATCAGAAGGATTACTATGTACGTATACTGGCCAGTAAGAAATCAACTACTATGAGGTGGAATTATGACAAATACAACAAAAGCATATATATCAGCATTACTCTATTCATTTATTATTGGGTTTTCATTTATGTTTGTGAAACTAGCACTAACCATTACGAGTCCTCTTGATACTCTGGCTCACCGTTTTACAGTTGCCTTCATAGCAGCAACCATTCCGGTTATTTTCGGTTTTGTAAAGTTAAATATATCATTAAAAAACATACTTACACTTTTACCACTCGCAATATTTTATCCAGCATTGTTCTTTGCTTTCCAAGCATTTGGCTTAGTATATACAAGTTCATCTGAAGCTGGAATTATACAAGCAGCGATCCCTATATTTACGATGATACTAGCTTCCTATTTTTTAAAAGAATATACGAATACATGGCAAAAAACATCAGTATGTATTTCTGTCATAGGTGTCATTTATATATTTGTTATGAATGGTATAGGGGCTCATGAAACGAGCTTTATCGGTGTTATTCTCATTTTATTATCGGCATTATCATCTGCTTGCTACAATGTATTAGCTCGAAACATGACAAAGAAATTCAAGCTGATGGATTTAACATACACAATGACAGCAATCGGTTTTATTAGTTTTAATTTCATCGCAATCATTGACCATATGAACAAAGGTACAATAACTGTATACTTTAAGCCATTTACGAATGGAACATTCCTTATCTCCATTTTATATTTAGGATTACTATCTTCCTTACTGACAGCATTATTATTAAACTATTCATTATCTTATATTGAAGCAGCCAAAATAAGTGTTTTTAGCAACTTATCTACACTTATTACCATTATCGCAGGCGTTGTATTCTTACACGAGCAAATTGCCTACTATCATATTGTCGGTACACTTATGATTGTTCTTGGAGTAATAGGCACAAATTTTCTAGGGAAAAAAGGAATCATAGCGAAAAAGAAGAATACCTCCTTGAGTAAATAAAAAGTGAGGGGTAAATAATGCAGAACTCTAATACGATCGATATCCGTAATATACATGAGCTAGAGAACGAATTATCTACTTTATTAAGTAAACCCATTTCTTCAGGAGAAGATTTAGAAAATTGGCTGAAAATACAGTCGAAATTAATATGGGAAATCGAAGAACAATTGAGATCACACTATATTGACTTTCAATGTAATACAGATAACAAAGAAATAAAAGATACGTTTGAATATGATCAACAATATGTACGGCCTCTTTTGAAACGTTATCAAAATTCCTTTGATAATAAATATTTAGAGTCACCATTTCGAATGCAACTTGATCCAAAAACTTATAGCTTACTAGATAAAAAAATAAAAAATGCGCAAACATTATTTTGTGAAAAGAACATTGATTTAGAAGTAAAAGAAGACAAATTAGTAACCGAGTACTTCGAAATTACAGGCAGTTTGACTGCACTATGGGATGGCGAAGAAAAAACAATTACTGAACTACAGTCTTACTTACAAAATCCGAATCGTGATATACGAAAAAAAGCAAAAATGTTCATTTCTGAAAAATTCTTATCTGTTGAAAATAATTTACAACATATTTTAAATGAATTAATTGCAATCCGTCACCAAAAGGCAAAAAACATTCAATTAGATAATTATTGTGATTATATGTTTAAAAAATATGAACGTTTTGATTATACGGCTGATGATTGCTATGAACTTGCAGAATCCGTTCGTAAATACGTTGTGCCACTTATTGATAATATATTTAATGAGAAAAAAGCTGAACTTCAAGTAGATACACTTCGTCCGTGGGATCTAAAAGCAGCCGCACCAAATCAAAAAGTATTAAAACCCATTGAAGACGAGAGTGATTTAATCGAAAAAAGTTCTCATATTTTACAAAAACTAGACCCAGAATTTTCTGCATTATTGAGCCGTATGCATAAAAATGATTGCTTAGATTTAGAAAGTCGTAAAGGAAAAGCACCTGGAGGATTTTGCGAACACTTACCTGCTTCTCAATTATCTTTTATTTTTATGAATCTCAATCATACACATTATGATGTTACTACTTTCCTCCATGAAATGGGCCATAGTATTCATAATGAATGTATGAAGCAGCTAAAGCTACAAAAATATTTAGAAATCCCTTCAGAATCAGCTGAGCTAGCCAGCATGACAATGGAATTGTTTTCGATGGAGTATTG
This sequence comes from Bacillus sp. 41-22, assembly GCF_025809295.1. Taxonomy (NCBI): domain Bacteria; kingdom Bacillati; phylum Bacillota; class Bacilli; order Caryophanales; family Bacillaceae; genus Bacillus; species Bacillus sp. 41-22. The sequence goes on along the minus strand of NZ_CP084035.1, from coordinate 2,483,741 downwards.
GGATACATTTTATGAGAATACAGAAGAATTTATAAAAGCAAAATTAGATTTCTTTAAAGATATTGTTAAGTATTTACCACAAATGCTTATCGTTGATCAATTCCAACATTGGATGTATGAAAATCCAAATCATGCTGCTAAAGAAAGAAATGAAAAATATTTAGAATTACATAACACTTACCAATCGAACGTGGTAAATATTGAAGGTTATGAAAACTGGATAGCAACTGGCTGGTTACCTGTACTACACATATTCGAAATACCCTTCTATTATATTGAATATGCAATCGCGCAACTTGGTGCATTGCAAATGTATAAACAATACAAGGAGAATCCTAAACAAGCACTACAAAATTACAAAAAAGCATTATCTCTAGGTAGCTCTGAATCCTTACCAGAGGTATATGAAGCAGCTGGAATTCGTTTTGATTTTTCTAGTGAGACAATAAAAGAATTAATGGCATTTGTAGAAGAGGAATTGGAATTACTTAAACAAATATAAATAAAAAAATGCATCTGTCCTTATAGGTGCATTTTTTATTGTTTTTTTATTCAACACAAATTGAATCTTTATCTCGCTTTATTAATAAGCTCTATATATTGTAGGTCCCCATATCCTATTGTTGGAAAAAGATTAAACAACCTTTTTAGTAACTCTTGTGTTGGTAAACCTTTATTTTTGGAGATATACTTTACTACTACATTATTTTCTTTTAGCATCTCTAAATATAAATCTATCGCCTGATACATTACAGGTAGTATCTCATGAGATGGCTTTTTTTGATTTACTAGAACTTGATTATAAACTGAAAAATAGTTTCCTAATTCAAGTTCAATTTGACTTACTTTAAATTCATCCTCTCTGAAGCTATTTAAGTATACTTTTCCCTTATAATCAGACTGTTCAAGATAAGAAAGTACGGTAAGTAGATTCATTTGGCAAAACATATCCTCACCAAACCATAAAACGATACATTTATACTCTTTCTTAAAAAGATTCTCTAAAGGATGAATAACCTTTTTTATATAATTTTCTACAGTACCTTGATGTCCTTCTGCCCTTGTTTTAATAAACTCATCATCAAAAATCTGTGCAGTAGTCGCATTTACACACATAGCTTCATTAAATGGAGCGTAATCAGATTCCCCCATTAGTCTTTCACTTTTAAATTCTTCATACATAAATTGACCATTTAATATGTTTAGTACATCTTTATCAAACAGCTCACTCTTCGCATTTCGTAACTGATTAACTTCAACTTTTCTAGAAAAATTCATTCTATCCCACTCCTTGCCATCATTGATTGAGAGTTTAATAAATGATTGAACCGGTATTTTGTTAAGTTGGAATTTCCCTGGGGTTATACCAAAAACAGTTTTAAATGCTCTACTATAAGCCTCTTGCGAAGAGTAATCGTAATCAAATGCGATATCAATTATCTTTCTATCATTCGTCAAATCTTCCGTTGATAAATACAATCTTCTAAGAAGAATATATCGTCTAATACTTATCCCTGTTACTTGATGAAATTTAAACGAACAGAAGTAAGGAGAATACCCCATATAATCAGATAATTTATCTAATGAAAACTCCTTTTTTAAATTGCCCTCAATCCATTCAATCATTAGCTGTATATGTTCATTCATTTATCTCCCTCCTCACTAAATATTATAAGAAGTATCCACTTCTTTCTTTTGATATTTCTTGTGGTTTATAACATTAACCACCCTCTAGAACCTTTAAATATCATATGTAATTACTCATTTCATATTTTTTCAGCTATCTTATTTTGTCATACATTTACTTTTCAATAAAGTGAAACTTTAATCAGTGGGGAGCTTGTTCCTCCCCACTGATTATTATCCCATACTAATCGGACTTTTACGGGATAAATCTTTTTTAAAGGATTCTACCAAATAAAACACGAAATTTGTAAGTTAATGAACTAGTAGTTTTGTGAGTGGAAAATTTATGTTTGGAAAGGAAGTTAAAATGAATAATATAGAAAAAGAGATACTTAAACTAATTAATAAACTATATCCATTGGATTTTATTGAAATGAAACCAATAACAAATGAAATGTATCAATGTCTCACAGCACAAGGTACTTACTTCGTTAGAATTACAAACTATAAAACATATGAAGAGCAATTAGAAGAAGTTACATATACGAAATTTTTATATCAAAAGGGCTTAGGAGTCCCTCCCATAATACCTTCTTTAAAGGGGAATTTAGTAGAGAAAATAACATTAGACAAAGAAGTTTTTGCTGTATTATATAAAGCTGCTCCTGGTATACATTTACCAACAAACGAATGGAATTCTAATGTATTTAAAAAGCTTGGTCAACAAATTGGTAAATTACATCGTGCATCTAAAAATTTTGAAAGTATTGAACCAGTAAAACATATAAACGACTGGTATCAAAATGAAGAGTATAATTTTCTTAACTATATCCCAAAAGAAGAGACTACTATAAGAGAAATTGCATCTGACGTTTTAACTTCTATAAAGGAGCTGCCAAAGTCCACTTCAAATTACGGCTTAATTCATGGAGATTTATGGTTAGAAAACATATTAGTGGACAATGATTTAAATTTAACAATGATTGATTTTCAAGACTGTGAAAAACATTTTTACATATTCGATTTAGCTGTTCCAGTCTATAGCGCGATAGAATATTCTTTCGTTGGGAATGGCAACATAGTCGACTATGAGAATTCTATTACAAAAGCAATAATCGGCGGATACCAGGAGGAAAATGATTTACCTACAGAAATGATAGAGCAGCTTCCATTGTTTATTAAATTAAAGGAGATATTCGAATATAGTTTAATGCATATGTATTGGAATAAAGAAGAGTTAACTGAGGAACAAGTACGGATAATGAACCTTTATAGAATAAAGATTGAAAAAAGCCATTCTTTAAACACAGTTGGTTTCCTATGAAGTACACCCAATTGTTACATTCAGTTTAACAATTGGGTGTACTTTTCTATAGATAAGTTTTCTTCAAAAGACAAAATACAAGGAGCGAAACGATATTTAATCGTACAGTGGCACCTATTTTTTAATCCATTCAACGGATTTATCTAACTTAATACCATCCTCGATATTACTTTCTTCCAAAGTATTTGCCCTAGCTTGAATACAAATAAAATAGAGAGGTTCACTTGAATTGTTACGCCAAATTCTTTCCCCCTCTTGTGCCACCCTTATGACAGTACCCTCTTTGATTTCAAGAATTTCATCATCAATCTTGAATTCCCCTTGTCCTTTGACGAAGATATACAGCTCTTCATTTTCTCTATGCTTATGATAAAAGGGCATTGAAATGCCTGGAGGGAAAACATTTAGTGAAACTTCCATCCCTGTACATTGTAAGTCATCTTTAAGAAATACCTTTCCAGGAGCTTTAAATGGATTTCCATTTTTATATTGAAGCAGATCCTCCCACTTTCCTACTTGAACAGCACTAAAATTTTTACCTTCCATTGTTGAATTAACAAATTGACTCATTTGTATTCTCCTCTCATATTTGTTTTCCATAATTCGACTTTTAATTCTCTAATAAATGAATAAATCCTCTCACAAAAAGAAACCGAATAGTCTCTTTTTCACGGTAAAAAAACGGCTCAATTAGCCATAATATGTTATTAAGAAGTTTATTAGTAAAGATTGTTTTTTACATATTTATCTCTACATTTATTTTATTTAGAATTTCTAAAAAACGAAGCAATCCAATTTTTATTAATTAATATTTATTTAAAATTGTAAATTAAGTCCTCAGCAGCTTCCATCACAATCTCACTTAAAGTTAGTTGAGCATGTGGTGTTAATGCAATATCTTCAACTGTCATGCCTGATTCAATTGCTAAACCCATTTCGGCAATTATTTCTGATGCACCATTACCCACGATTTGAGCACCTACTAATACACCATCTTCTTTACGCACCAATAGCCTCAAGAACCCTTTTCCTTCATTTGATACAAGTGCACGACCGTTTGCTGAAAATGGGGATTGAATCACTTTTACTTCCATGCCTTCTGCCTTTGCTCGCTCTTCAGTATAACCAACTGTAGCTAATTCAGGATTTGTGAAACAAACTGCTGGAATTGCCAAGTAATCAACACATGATAGTTCACCAGAAATAGCTTCAGCAGCTACTTTTCCTTCGTAAAATGCTTTATGTGCAAGCTGTGGACCAGCAATAATATCACCGATAGCAAAAATGTTCGGAAGGTTAGTACGGCATTGTTGATCAACTTTTAATAAACCGCGGTCAGAAAACTCAATACCGATTTTTTCAAAACCCATATTTTCAGTATTAGGACGACGGCCAACCGTTACTAATACGTAATCAGCGTCAACTTTCTTTTCTTCACCACCAATTTCGTAGGTAACAATTACACCATTTTCAACTTCTTCAACACCTTTAGCGGATGCATCTACTATTACTGTAACACCTTTGTTTATAAGGTCTTCTTTCACAATTTGAGTCATTTGTTTATCGAAGCCAGTTAAAATATCTTTACCTCCTTCAATAATTGTTACTATAGAACCGAGGGAAGCGTAAGCAGAGCCCAATTCAGTACCAATGTAACCACCACCGATTACAACCAATTTACTTGGAACTTCAGTTAAACTAAGTACACCTGTAGAGTTAATCACACGTTTTGTAAATTTAAATGTTGGAATTTCAACTGGGCGTGATCCAGTAGCTATAATTGCATTTTTAAATGTATATGTTTGAGCTGCATCTTTATTGGTTACTCGTATAGTGTTAGCATCCATGAAATAAGCTTCACCTTTTATCACTTCTACTTTATTGCTTTTTAATAACCCTTCTACACCACCTACTAATTTCTTTACAACGTTGTTTTTAAATTCTTGTACTTTTGCAAAATCAACATTTACACCAGAAGAAAAAATACCCATATTTTCTGAATGCTTTGTTTCCTCAAAACGATGACCTACAGAAATAAGTGCCTTAGATGGAATGCAGCCGACGTTAGCACATACGCCACCAAGATTCTCTCTTTCTATAATTGCCACTTGTTTCCCTAATTGTGAAGCTCTTATTGCAGCAACATATCCTCCAGGTCCAGAGCCAATTACGATTGTTTCTATTTCTCTCATATCCTTTTTCACACTCCTCCAAAAATTAGAAACAGGTAGGCCGAAATTGTTCATACTCTACACATTTTTCAATTTACTATTTTGTATTAGTACCATTCTTCTCTCAACCGTTTTTTCATAGTTCCATCATGGAATTTCTATTAAGTGATCACCCCCTCAAAAAAGAAACCGAACAGTCTCTTTTTTGCGATAAAAATTACGGCTTACTTGGCCGTAATTTGTTTTTCCAATTCATCTAAAAGTCGTGACGATACTGTATCAATATAGACTGTATCTTGGTATAAGCGTGACAAGGCAAGTGCTCCTTCAAGAGAAGAAATCCAGATGATAGCAATCTGCTTTGCTTGAGTATCTGATCTTAACTCCCCTTGCTCAATTCCATTCGTAATAATCTTTTCAATCATTCCAAGTAATTGATTCATCGCTATCTGTGCTTGTTCTGCCATAAGTGGGTGAGAATCATCTGCTTCTAACGTTACATTCATGATTGGACAGCCTCCTGGAAGAGGATCATTATGAACGAGAGATGTAAAAACTGAGATAAAACTTTTTAACTTATCAAATGTAGTGGATGCTTTTTTTATTTCTTCAATATAACGCACTCCCATTTGTGAAGTTGCGTGCTGAAAGGCTTGAACAGCCAAGTCATCTTTATTTTTAAAGTGACGATAAATACCACCCTTCTCTAGCCCAGTCTCTCGCATAATATCAGAAATTGAAGAACCACTATACCCCTTTATATTAAACAGAGCAGAGGAACGATCAAGAATCATTCTTTTTGTTAATTCACCTTTACGCATAGTGTCCTCCTAAAAGAAAACATTTGGTCTCTTTTTAGTATATGACAAACCGAAAAGAATTAGCAAGAAAAATAACGGAGAGAATCAATGAGTAAAAAAATAAATGATTCACTATTTTAATAGGGATCAAAATAAATACTTGAAAACATCTTTTATTTACAGAGGTGTACTCTCTGCCAATCTAGCTGCGCTAATAATAGGAGCCCACTGGAAAATTTCATCTCTTAATAAACCTGTTTTTTTGCAATATATATGTAAATACATTTCAGCTAATTCCTCTGAATTCTGTGAATACAATAAGTATGTCCGAAACACATCTGCACGAATATCACCTGAACTAGCATCAACCCAATCTATAATATTCACATCACCATTACTCATAATTAAATTAAACGGATGAAAATCACCATGACATAATCTAGGTTCAAATGTGATTGAATCTAACTTTTTTAATATATTTCCCTTTTGTTTTTCATCCAGATCATGTACGGAGTTAATTTGACGATAAAGCCTCTTTTCCATCAGCTCTATTTCATCCGATCTCACATAGATCGCATGAATCTTTTGTTGTACACTAACACATATACTTATGTAATGCTCCGCTTTACTCAAATTATTAAGCAAAAGCTCACCAACACTTTCCCCTTCTACATATTCCATAATAATAGCTTGTCTACCTTGTATCTCTGTAACTTCAAATACTTTAGGAACGTGTAAACCACATGAATATGCATACTTTTGTTTTCGTGCTTCGTATAGAGATTCTGTATTAGGGAGGTATTCTTTAAACAATTTCACAACTTTATTATCACAAAGATAAATTTCAGCCGTATTTCCTTTGGCTATCGGATTTCCTAGATTCAATTCATTTCTCTCCTTACAGTAAATTAGAATAACGCCTTATAGTCCTCTATAAATTCAGTGTAATTATACTGAAACCCTTCTTCATGAAAATGAAAAAAACTTACCCCTCCCTATAATTATATAGAAAGTGGTAAGTTTAATTTTCTAGGAATATCGGAATGAAACTCCGGTGTATGCAAAACAGAAAATGAATACCCTTGTTGAATAAACAATACTTCAGTATGTTTACTTTCAAATGGAACACCATTTTTCTTAAAGTTATTTTGGATTTGTTGTAAAAACGCATGATCCGGTGTTCCGAATGAAACATGTACTTTCGGTGGTAAAGCTTTCATCGCGATTGGAATCCACGGTCGCTGCCACCAGGTTGCAACGATATATGCAGTGCCACCTATTACAAAGTTAAAAATATCCCCATCTTCCTTCGTTTTCATGTCTAGATTTGATTTCAACCATTCCGTAAATACAGGTACACTTTTAACCGGAAGACCAATTTCCCTTACGTATAAAATGTTTAACGGTGAATGCGGGACTAATACATCTTCTTTAACATAACTATGTGCAATAATTTCGAGAAGATTTCCATCACCATCTTTAAAGTATAAATTGAATAGACCATTCTCCTCACCAATTGTATGACCATCTTTCCATTTCACAATGAGTAATCCAGACTCTTTAAGCCATTTTGCCGTTTCATGAAACTTTGAATATGGGATCTCAAAAGCGAAATGCGCAGGTGCAATTGGTTCATATACTTCTTGAAAACTAATTGTTGTATACGGTGTTACTTCAAATTGAATATATGATGCGATTTCTTTTTTTATTGGAAAAGATAATATGTCTTTATAGACTTGTTTTACCCCTTCTATAGAAACCGTTTGTAGTTTTATATCTGATATATGTGTAATCACTTTACATTCCCCCTTGTTTCTTATTATCTATTCTTATTGTATTACACTTATAAATAGATAAAATCAAACCGAAGGGTGGATTTTTCATGTAAAAACTACAACTTTAGTATGAATATGTTAGCTCCAATTACTTTTTATTTCCTCTATAACAACTTCTGGTTTATCCCAGTGTAACAAATGTGTAGTATCAGAGATTAATTTTACTTTCGCGCCAGTTTTTAACTTGAAAATCCTCACTGTTTTATCTCTATATTCATCCCATATTTGTGGAACTGTAGCTCGAAGCAATATAATATTAGATGGTAACTTCTCGTAAATATCTATCGTTTCATCTTTATGCATACCTCTTATTATATTACCAGCTGTTGTACCTCTCGCATGCCAACATACTTTATTATCCATTTCAATCCCTAGGTCTTTTACAGCAACTTCTAATAATGGAGACCACCTAGTATATGCTTCTTTTTCACTTTTGAAAAATCCACCCCAATTATTAAAAATATATTCTTCAAAATCCTTTTCGTAATACGCGATTTCCTCTTCAAGCGTTTCTTCTTGAAGCCTTTTTGTTTGATATCCACCATCAATAAGAATACTTCCTAGTACTTTTTCTGGATTATTTAATAAATAAAATAGTGCTACAAAACTTCCCCACGAATGTGATAAAAAATAGAAATGTTCAATTCTCAGTTCATTTATTATTTCATTTAACCAGTTTGCTAAATTCAGCATCTCATAATCTTCCGTTCTTTCAAAGGGCGGTGTTTTACCATGCCCAGGTGCATCAATGGAGATAAATCTATACTCTTCCTTTAATTCCTCTGCAATTTCTATAAAACTTAAACTCGTACTACCTAACCCATGTAAACAAAAGATAACGGGCTTTTCATTATTTCTCCACTCAGTAATATGTACGTTTATTTTTTCGTTGTTAATATAGTAACGTTTCAAAATAATTATCCCCTATATTTCAATTTTCAGATTACCACTTTACCTATTTCTATGATTTTTAAGTTTTCCCTGCATTCTTTTCCACAAAAAAAGCTGATTTTCTTTTAAAGAAAATCAGCTTTTACGTTAAAATACACTATGATTTAACAGCAATAATCATAAACCTTTTTGAATTCGTACGAATACCTTTTTCGGAACTATTAGCGTCAATGAACTTTTGTAAAATATTAAAGTCCTCTTCTTTTTCTCCAAATCTAGGAATAATAGGCGTATGTTTTAATAAGAAAATAAGATCCTCAGGAGTACTGTAATAATCAGTAACATCATATTCACGTACTTGTACGAGTTCAAATCCTGCACTAATAAGTTCACCCATATAATTATCTTTTAACGTACCATCTCTTTCACCTAAACATTGCCCTCTACCAAATGCTTCTTTAAGATTTAATTTATCATGTTCGCTAACTTGTTGTGTTAAGAAAAAAGCACCTTTTTTCATTACTTTTGCCAATTCAGATGCTACAAACGGCGCATGACAACTTGAAGTAATATCAAAATGAGCATGCGGAAACGTTAAAAATTCCGAATCCATTTGAAGAAATTCAACATTTTGTATACCTGCTTTATTCAAATTGGAATGTGCTGTTTTGATCATTCCATTAGAATTATCTATTCCAATCAGTAATGCAGCTGAAGATGCTATTTTTAATATATTCTCTCCTCCACCTGTGCCAACATCAAGTAGAATATCTGATGGTTTACATCTTTCTTGCACTTCGCCATAAAAGTCCCAAGTGTCACCTACAGTTTCACACTTTAGCTTACTAAAGTCCCACCCATTTAATCGTCCCACTTTATCATAAAAACTTTTATACTCTAATTCATTCATTTTATTATTTCCCCTTTGTAAAAATGCATTAACTGTTTAGATGATTCTCGAAATAGACTCATAGTTGATATTATCGTGAAAGGGCCTACGTCTTCTTTTATATCTGCTACGCATTTTTTCAGCCCCGAACAACTAGTTACTTCGAACGATACAGCATTTCAGCTATATCACCTCATCTGGAAGACTGCATATATAATAACCTATAACACTACTTAATTATATATTATAAAATACAAATTATTAAAACGATATGTTTCGACAAATTCCATTTAGTTTACATAATAATGTTATATTTTATTTTTATCAATATATTCTAAATGTCCTCTTCCCCAACCACACATACTATCTAAAACAGTACTAACTGTTTTTCCATGCTCAGTTAAGCTATATTCCACTTTAGGTGGTATTTCTTGATAAATTTCACGTTGTATTAGTTGATCTTGTTCTAATTCACGAAGCTGCTTCGCTAATGTTCCTTGAGAAATGTCTGGTATTAATCGCTTTAATTCACCAAACCGTTTCGTTCCATCTGTTAATAATATAAATAAAATAAGTGGCTTCCATTTCCCTCCGATTATTTGTAATGTCGCTATTACCCCTTTTAATTTCGGTTCCTCTAAATTCACTTTCCTCACCACTCCCTCAAATCATAAATTATAATGAGTAATTTTTTATATTATGTATCCATATAACAAGCGATTAGTACGAATTTTGCGACTATGTACATATAAAGTGCGTACTTTTCACTTGCAATCTTTTAGCGAATAATAAAAGCATAGCAGTTTTATTTTAAAGTTTTTATTAAAGGAGGGGCTAAAATATGTCTATTACTACATTAAAGGATACTCGTATCGTTATCATTGGTGGAAGCTCTGGTATTGGATTAGTAACAGCAAAACAAGCAATCGAACAAGGCGCACATGTTATTATTGCAGGACGCTCGGAAGAAAAATTAAAAATTTCTCGAGAATTAATAAATAACAACCATCTTCAAACTTATGTATTGGATAATCAAAATAAAGAGCAATTACAAGATTTTTTCAAGACAGTTGGGAATTTTGATCATTTATTCACACCGGGAGCCTCTTACACACTTGGACCAATAACCGCTACAGAGGAAATTGCTGAAAGCAGCTTTATCGGAAAGTTTTGGCCACAATATTACGCCGTAAAATATGCAATTCCTTTTCTTTCAAAATCTGGATCTATCGTGTTAATGTCCGGTGCATTTAGTCAAAGACCACTTAAAGGTGCACCTGCTTATGGCGCTTGTAATGGTGCTATTGAAAGCTTAGGGAAAGCTTTAGCTGTTGAATTAGCTCCTATTAGAGTTAATGTTGTTTCTCCTGGAACGATACGAAGAGAGAATGAACAAAATGAGAAAAGACTAGCTGCTTATGAAGATTATAAATCTCTTTCTCTTGTACAGAGACCTGGGTATAATGATGAAATTGCACATACTGTCCTGTATTTAATGCAAAATGGTTTTACTACAGGTAGTGTATTATTTCCTGATGGAGGATACACATATCATTAATTTAAGATTCAACTGTAAATTATCTTGAAGGTTTTTATTTAAACACAATTTCCAGTAGGTATAAAATTTTTAAACTGCCTCCACTTATTTTCGTAATTTAAAATTTAGTTGATGAATCAAACCGACAAGCCCTTTAGCTATACATTTTTGAGCACAAATAAGTAAAAAAAGGCATAGCTAAAGGGCTTTTTTTACTTATTTGTTAATTGGATAACAAACCTCTGTAACCCACTTATTAGGATCCGATTCCATCGCTGGACTAACGTGATAAATATTAAACATCGGTCCGGCTAACTCATAACCTTCCGTTTCAATCCATTTTGCTGCCGCCTCATTTACAGCTGTCATTTGTTCATAACTTCCGTTAACTGTTATTGAAGCTACATAGGATGGATCTATCTTTTTGAAATTAACATCTTTTGTATTTTCATGCTCCCCTAAAATATTTATCTGTATTTCTACATCCACATCATTTTCCTTATATTCTTGATCATGGAATGTAGCAATACTATAACTCGGATTAGCTATACTAATATTTTTAACATTAATTTCTTGCATCAATATACTCCATAAATCCCCTTCGCAATTATACGATGGAATAACCTTTCTAACACTTGCTACATTTCTTTCTGGAATTTCTTTTAATGAAACATGATAGTTCATTTCAATACCATCCTCTCTCATCGTTTTCATTGAGTCTTCGAGGAGACGTAATTGTTTTTTGAGATCGTCCATTTCTTCCTTTATTTGAGCACTACGATTTTCAAATTGTGACTTTATTACTTCAATATTTTCACTCTCTACTAATTCTTTAATAGTGGCAATATTAAATCCCATATCTTTTAACACTTGAATTTGATTTACTTTCTTTAATTGGGCTGCTGAATAATATCGATAACCACTTTGCTCATCGACTTTTACTGGCTGTAATAATTCCACTTTATCGTAATGTCTCAACATACGTATGCTAATGGAAGAAAGTTTTGAAAAATCTCCTATTTTGAACATTAGTTCCTCCTATTTATTACAATTATTCGAAGCTCAACTTAAGCTTAAACAATGACATTATTGTGTGAGAGTCAACTATTTATAACAGTTTAAACGATTATTTAATGTATTATATTTATATAATTAAAAGCTCTTACGACTTATTTACCACTTTACTTTTTAACGCAATATATATTGATATTAATCCATTTACATTCAATAAAGTAACTATAATACTAATGAGCAACGCTACATCTGCAGAAAACATTTTAATCGTCTGCCACGGTGAATTTGTACTATAAATAAGAAGTGGAATTAAAGTAATAGATAATATTAGAAATAAACTCCCTAGAAAAAGCCAGGTCATTTTTTTACAAATTTTCTTACGTTTATACTTTATTATTAACATAATTGCTGTAATAAAAAGTGCGAATATTAATATTGACATAACAATTTGAACTATTGGTATATTTTTTGGTATATCAACCGGTTCTTCACCATTCAAAATATTAATAATCCCTTTTTTAAATTCTGGTAGTGATGCTTCTTCTAAAACATGATTTTTATTCGTTAAAATCACAACACCCCAGCCAGTTTCATTTAAAATAAATATTTCTGCATGTGAATCAGGAGTTGAGCCTGAATGCCAAACCATCTTTTCGTTTCCATTTATATTTGTTGTCCTCAGTCCAAAACCATAATATTTCGCTGAATCTATTTTATATAATGGAGATAAATAAAGATCCATACTATCTTTATTTAAAAATTGTGTATGCTCTTGGTGATTCAAAAACTTAATGAATTGAATCATATCTTCTAGATTTGCTGTAATATATCCATATGGTGTCCCACCATTATCATACGACACCGTACTTTTTCTTGGTATTCCAAACCATGATTGATAACCTGTTAAATAACCCTTTTTATAAGACTCTTCACTATTTGCTGCTGCACCATTCATTCTTAATGGCTGAAAAATTTGCTTCTCCATATAAGTAGAGTATGTCTCTTTTGAAACTTCCTCAATAAGTGCACCAAGAACGAGATAATTTGCATTACTATATTGATATTTTTGTCCTGGGGGAGCAGTTAATGTTACATTCGACAGTTTCATTACATTTTCTTTTATAGCCGTAGTAGTCTTTGATTGCTTATCTGATAATGCTAAACCTTCATAGGTACTCATTCCACTTGAATGTGTTAGTAGATGTTGGATTGTTATATTTGAGGCCGATTGATTATCTTTTACTTTAAACCAAGGAAGATGTTGTTGAACTGAATCCTCTAATTTTATTTTTTTATCTTCTATTAACTTGACTATAGCTAAAGCTGTTAAAGATTTACTTATTGAGCCAATCGCAAATGGGGTTTTACTAGTTACCTTTTTTTCAGACTCCCCAGTAATCCCCCATGTTTTTGTAAAGAATACATCTTTATGATGTACAATTGCAACGGAAGCTCCAGGAATGTTCTGTTCCTTTATAAATTTTTCAATATACTTATCTAATGTAACTTTAATATTTTGCTGAGCATAAACTTTTGGATGTACGATACATAATATTAATACATTACAAAGAATACAAATTTGAAATAGTTTATAGATAGTTTTCTTCATTATACTTTAGATAGCTTTCTTTTTTTATAACTTATTAGGCTAATAAATACTAATATAGAGAGCGTAAAACTAAACATTATTAATACATAGTTCCACCATTGATTCTCTGCTATACGATATAAAAGATTATAATTAAATGTATTTTTGCTATTAGTTCCGTTAAATGATTCAGTTAAAAATAGTGAAAGTGTAGTTTGTGAGATGAGGTAAGTAATAACTGCGATGAATATGCCACCTAAGATAAATGTGCTCGAATTTCCCTTTTCATTTTGAAGTTGTCTCATTTTAACTTGTAGGTCAATTTCATTTATTTCTAAAAAATCTTGAACAAATAATTGAGGCGTATCTAGATCATTTATACTATCCTCCCCATTTTCACGACATTCTTGAATATGCTCTAAAATTTGTTGTTTAATATTTTCCCTTTCTTCTAAGCTGATATCGTATTGCTTTAATTCCTTAAGTACGTCAGTTAAAAATTGATTTTCTTTACCGTTTAATTCATTCCTCATTTCAGAAGGTCTCCTTTCAAACCACTTTTTAATAATGTTTGAATATCAGATTGTAATTCTAACCACTCATTAATTTTCTTCTCAAGACGTATTTTCCCGTTTTCATTAATTTCATAATAGATTCTAACTTTACCACTGTCTGTTACTTCTTGATAAGTATTTACCCACTCTTGATTTTTTAACTTAGTTAAAATAGGGTAAATACTTCCTACTCCTTTCAATTTTAAATTGTGTACTTCAAGTTCTTTCATAATTTCATAACCATAACTTTTCTTTTTCGACAAAATAGATAACACACACATTTCTAAATGACCTTTAATTAAACTTGTTTTGTCCATAGGATAAATTTAACAGAAATATATACTTCATTCAAGTATATATTTCTGTTAAATTTAAAAATTCTAATAATTATACAATCACTAAAAAAGTAGCATATTCCTTTTGTTATTATCCAAATAACCTAAATTATTATCCAAAAAAAACATTTTTATACGTCAATAATTATATAATAAATGATTATAATTAACGATTTAAAACTAACTCTCACAGATAAATGGTATTTACATCTTAGAAAGACTAACAAAACTTAAACATAAATGCCAACCTGTAATACCTTTCAGTTTAAAATTTAAGAATAATTTATATTGGTATTACAAATAGATTTTTCTTGCTCTATTATCTATCCACCTTAACACGTTTAAAGAAACTCTTCTTCAACATAAAAACTCATTTGCAGATTATTGCAAATGAGTTTTTAATCCCTAACTGACCACTATTTTTTATTCTTCTTAATTTAATTATTTTTCTCAAGACATTCATAAACTGCCATCATTTCTCGCTTATTCAACTCACGAATTCGATTAAATATTAGAATGTCTGGAACATCCTCAGTTCGTAAGCTTTCATCCACAACATCACTAACTTTTCCAGTTAACCATGTTTGTACATCTATGCCATCAACAATTTCTTTAAGCCCTTCATCATTAATACCACTTGCATTACAAGTTATACATGGAATTGTTAATTTAAACACGCCATCATGTAGATTATCCTCGGTTATAACTTTTTTTCCGTTACAGAATGGACATGGGTTGCTTTTTTTAATTTTATTAATTTGGGTAACTAATTTTTTATAACCAAATGCTTCATACACATATGTTAATTTTTTATATTTTCCATTTGTGAAATACTTATCTATGATAGTTTCTCTTGTTTCATTGATATTTTGGAAATCACAAATAGTCACCTTATTATTATTGCTGATTGATTCGATATTACCTTTAATTTGGCTCCAGAATGGTAAAACATTTTGTAACACCATTTCATAGTTTGAAAAGCTTGCTTGTTCTAATTCAAACATTTTCAGTGCAACTTGTGTTTTCCTAGGCAGTAACGAGACATCTTCTGTCATAATCATATTGTCACCTACGATAGATTTCAATTTGATGAGTACAGGTAAATCTCCTACAATTTTTATTATTTCATTAAGCGGCTGATTGATAATTTCACGAATATCTGTATCTCCAAATTTAAGCGATTTTTGGTGATTTAATACAGTTGCCTCACAAATTGGACATGTCATCATTTCTTTAGAAGTCTTAATATCTTCTTTAATAGCTGCTTTTGAAATAACAATATATCCGCCAATAATTGTATTAAATCCTACCCATGTTCTACGTGTCTTTCCTTTCTTATCATAAAAGGACTTATCAAAATAGCCGTACCAAAATGTATGTTTTTCTTCCTCAGACATATCATTATAGCTCTTTGACAAATCATGACCAAGCTCATTTTTAATTTCTTCAAATAGAAATTCTATTTTTTCATATTGATAAAATTTTAATACTTTCATGATTTCCGGATCGAATAGACCATCCCAAAATGGAACATTTTTATCTTGAATTGTAATTTCTTTATCAAAAACTTCAATTTGAAGACGTCCCGAACATGATGGGCAATGATTATCCTGAGAATAGAAATCGAAGCTTCTCGTATCTTTATTAGTCGGATGAGCAGCTACAATATGATTGATCAATCCACCAATTTCATATAAGAAACTATATTGACTATACAAATGTCTTTCGAGATCAATAGCAACTACAGGTGCAATTGTATCAGATTCGTATTCACCGTAAATTAAACGAGCCATTGATGATAAGCTTTTTAATATGCCACCCTTATAGATGTTTTCTGCATTTTTAAAATAATCAATATGATTTTCTTCTAAGTAATTAATTCCATTTTGTTGATTCAGTGTTGAAGAAATATGTATTTGCTCAGCATTATTCACACTGCTTTTTTGACGATAATAATCATCATGACTTACTACATCAAGATGCTCTATAGATTCAAGCTGTCTTTTTCCAAAATCGACAATATAATCAGAACTTTCTAGCATGTAACTGTTATGCTCAATCATTATGATAGAGACTGATTCATCTTGTAATATCCCTCTAACACTATCTATAAATTGATTTAAAATATTTTGCGATAAACCTTTTGAAGGCTCATCAAAAATAAACAATGTATGTGGATTTCTTGTTTTTGCAAATAACTCAGAAACTAAATGAACACATTGAAACTCACCCGTTGATAATGTTTGTGTTTTTCGTTCTAATGTTAAATAGCCCAGTCCTAATTTGATTAGTAGGCTCAAGCGTTTATACGCAATATCTTCGTTTGGAATTTCATCAATAATATCCTCAATTGAGCGCTCAAAAATATCATCAATTTCTTCACTATACTTTGTCAGTTTCTTTTTAATATCTAAGAAAGTTGCTACAGTTGATCGACTTGTAATCGATTGGTTTCGATCTTGCCCTACCATAACTAGTTTATCTTTTGGATATCGTTTCAAGAAATCTGTAGCTAAACACTCATTGACAAGTGTAGATTTCCCGCATCCAGACTCTCCTGTAACAGTTACAAGTCTATTTTTAGGAATCTGAAACTCAGTCATTTGGATATTTCGGCAATATAATTCATGGAATGTATAATATTCTGTTGGCATTTTGTAATTTCGTTCCGATAGTATTGGCTTTGGCCTTGGTGATTCTTTTACGATTTTTCCACCATATTTTCCACTACCAGGTCCGAAGAACATTTGCTCATCCGTTGTATCCAGTACTGTATCTGAATGATCAATGAGCCAAATTTGATTTTTGCACCCTAATTTTTCGATCTCTTCTAATATTTGTAATAATGTTTCGTGATCAAGCCCCACGGAAATCTCATCAATAATAATTACAGCATTTTCACTTACTGCCATGAATTCAGCTAAGTAAAGTCGTGTTAATTCTCCACCTGACAACGTACCCATAATTCGATTTAATGTTAAATAACCAATGTTCATATTGATAATATTTTGCAGTATATGTTGTTTTGCTTCACTAATATTTAATTCTTCTGCTAGTGAAAGAATAGATTCAACACTTAAATCGTTAATATCCGAAATTGTATGTGATTCAGCAAATAACTCAATAGTACGTTGTTCAACTTCTTCACTATAACGTTTCCCCTTACATTTTTTACACTCAATATTTTTAGTAGTACCACGCCCTTTACAGCCAGCACACCAACCTAATTGATTATTAAATGAAAAGACTTCAGGAGAAAGATTAAATTCTTCCGCTAATTTTTCACGAATCTCTTTAAAAACACCTGTATGAGTACCAATCGTCGAACGCGGATTGGAAGAAATTGATGATTTCCCTAAAAAAAGTACTAAAGGCATTTCTTCCATTTTAATTGCACTAAAATTAGTTTCCATAATATTAGGAAATAAATATTGATATTCAGCCTTTGGCAATAAGGAAACTAGACGCTTCTTTGATTCTTCACCAATTGTTTGACAAAGAGTTGTTTTTCCAGATCCAGATAAACCAGCAATACCAAGTGATTTATTAAACGGAATAACAGTATCAAGTTTATTTATGTTATTAGCAATTAATTGATTTACTTTCATATTAACCTCTATTCTTATTTTTCCACAAAATCATTTTTACAATATAATAATTACATAATGAATATTACCTATTATACAATTACCCTCTCACTTCTTGAATCTTATCCTTGTATTTTTCGAACCATTGTTGCCATTCGTTTTTAGAAAATTCCTTCTCTTCCTCTTCTAAAACTGAAGAAAAAAGGTCAAGACAAATATGCCAACCAGCTATATCTTTTGGTGTATGATCAGTTAATTCATGAATGTATTCTTTAAGTAGTAAAAGAGAACCATTTTCCTCTTTATGTATTTCAAATCGGACACGATCTTTATCCCATGTGAATTCAAGTACTGAATTTAGTTGGCACTCTAAAATATCAATATTTAAAAATGAACCATCCATCATGTCGAACTTTATAATTCCACCTGTTTTAAGGTTTTCAATCTGTAAATTAGACATCCATTTTTTAAGCTTGCTGTTTTCAGTTAAAACAGACCAAACTTCCTCTATTGTATTGGGAAATTGGCGTTCAAATTTTATAATATAGCCATCAGTTTGTTTCTCTATTTGAGCTAACATATTTATTTCCTCCTACTCTTGTATAGAATGTATGTTCCTGTTTTATTTTACACGAATTTATGTATAAAAGAAATCTCTATGGCAATGAAATATTAATTTAATGTGTGAATGGTATCTTGAACATTGATTGATTTATCATATATTCTCTCCATGTGTTTATTACAATAGGCGTACCTCAACATTTCCGCAAAAAAATTCAACATGAGAAAACGTTGATTT
Source organism: Bacillus sp. 41-22 (assembly GCF_025809295.1). NCBI lineage: Bacteria > Bacillati > Bacillota > Bacilli > Caryophanales > Bacillaceae > Bacillus > Bacillus sp. 41-22. Next base: position 2,464,791 of record NZ_CP084035.1, on the reverse strand, counting down.
ATTTACTTTATATGATATTTCCATTAAATATTTAAAAGCAATTTCCTTTAAGATAAATGGTGTTAATAAGAGCTAATATAGTATTCAAATCAAGTTATGTATGTCTAATTCCTTGCTAAACGTAGGTTTACAAAACAAATAAAAAAAGCCGCATTTGCGACTCATGAACTGATAGAACTAACACCTATTCTAGGTGAATGACTTACCTTTTAATCGCGTCAACAATTAGCGATGGAAAACCAAGTTTATCGCCTCGATTTCTAGAATCATACCTTTTCGAACGGAAAATAACACCATCGTTTGGATCCCATTCATTGTAATAAAATTGACCATTTTCATCACAATGTTCAAGTAAAACTACCTCTAATCCAGCGGTTTCAAACATTTTCGTTAATGTTTTATAATTATGAACGATTTTATGACTTGCAGCTGGGTGGTCTTTCGGGCCAGGTCCGCCTATTTGAACTATATTTTGGTAGGTTTCATCTCGGAAAAATGCATCTGGGACTCCGCACCGAATATGACCTGATGGCTTTAAAAATTTATAACAAATTTCAGCTGCTTTTACACCTTCTTCAAAAGTAAGATGTTCCCATACATGCTCTGCTAAAATAGCTGAAATGGAATTGTATTCAAATCTTTCTTCCCAAGTGGTATTGTCTAGTAAATTAAGTTCATCTTCTTGCGTTTGAACCCAACCTGGATTATTATTAAATACTCCAGCTCCGACTACTACTTTAATTTCGTCTTGCTTAATTGCCATCACTTTCACCTCATAAATCTTTTAATGTATTAATATATTCTATGTTTACTATACATTTTCCTTTTTCAACTAAAGTGCCAGTTAGCTCAATAAGATAGGTAACAAAACTTCTGTTGTTTTTACTTATCCTCCCACATACAGCAAAAACGTTTATAGTGCAAAATAAAAAGCGAAAAGAATAATTCCTTCCGCTTTTTATAGCAATAAATACATTTCATATTGTGCTAAAGAATTCTTTTCAAATCCAGATTTCTTTAAAAACCCTTCCAGTAAATTGTTGTTTGGAAACCCAATTGATAAACTTGATAACTTTAATTCTTCACTTGCTACCTGTAATAATTTCGTCCCAACACCAATATTTCTATAGTCTTTGTCTATGAAAATAAAACTAATTTTACCTTGTTCATTTATACATACAGTACCTTTTAGATCATTATCGAAATATGCACCGTAAAATGTATGATTTGTTTTTTCGATATAATTAATATCATTTTGCCAATTTATATGGAAGTTTAACCATTTCTGAATCTCAACTTTAAATGTTGGAAATTCTAATTGTTTTACTTCAATATTTTTATTACCTTTATTCATTATTTTAGTTAAATCATTTAAATTATAATAAGAAAGATCATATACTTTTTCATAACCTAATTTGTTATAAAAATGAATCGCCCGATCGTTTCCTACAATAACTTCAAGAAAAAGCTGCTTACATTTATTTTGTGTCGCTTCTTCTTTATGTAACCCAAATAACTTTTGACTTACACCAATGCCTCGAAATTCTGGATGAACAGCTAATGTTCCGCAGCGCATTGTTTTTATACTTTCATATACCTTAATACCACCAAGTATTACACCAACACATTCGTCACCGTCTAAAGCAAGAAAGGAGTGTTCTAGCGAATTCCCTTCTGGCCCAAAAAATCTTTTTATAAAATCTTCTTTTGAAACTTCCAGTTTAATGATGTAATCTGAAAATCCATCCTTAAAAGCTTTATACACTAAATCTATACTTACTTCACTACATCTTTTGTATTGAATCATATAAGTATAATCCCCCGCTTTGACTTGTTATAAACTGCATTCAAATACATGAAATGAATTACCTTCACCATATCCATCTTTTATTTCATGAACAACAATTTGACTAAAACCATTAGTAATAAGTATATTTTCAAATTCTTTTAAATCATATAGTCTTATAGGAAAATCCATAATCTCAGTTTCTTTTATTTTCTCATCATGAATGATTTCATATTTCAGTATAATATTTAGAAGTTTTTGCGCCTTATCATATGAAACTTTTCTATACTCAACAATTAATTCATTGTTAATTTCTTTTCTATTTGTCTCTATCCAATCTAAAATTTGTTCTGTCTCACTTCCACCTTGTACAATTGTCAGAAGTAATTTGCCATTTTCCTTTAAGTTGTTTTTCATATTTTGAAGACTATTGTCTACTAAATTATTTGGTAAAAGTGAAAATGAACCGATAGGAATCATAATAAGATCATATTTTTTATCACTATGATATTCTTCTATTCTTCCTTGTGACACAACCGGTTTTAAGTTTAATTTTTCTGCTTTATCTTTACAAACTTTAAGCATATCTTTCGAAATATCAAACCCTTCTATATTCACACCATTTTGCATAAAGGGAATTAACATTCTACCATTTCCGCACATTGGTTCTAACACATGTATATTTTTATCTTTTGCAAAAGAAAGATAAAAATCCAATTCTTTTCCGGCTGCAATTGATTTATCACTTTCATATATCTTTGTACAAAGTTCTCCATAATACGTATGCAATTATAATTCACCTCTTAATTTGAAATGAGCGGGATATTCCCCCTCTTGTTATCTATTGTTAACTACAGTAATCTCATAAACACGTAAAAAAGTAATTAAATGCTCACACGCTCGTTCACATGCTAACATTTTAAAAACCTTTTGTTCTTCTTTCGTTTTGTCATTCGCTTGATCTGAGGCAGCTTTTAAACATAGAAATGGTTTGTTATTTACACGACATACATAAGCAAATGCTGCCACTTCTTGATCAACGGCTAAAGCACCGTATACAGTATGAAGTAAATACCTCATTTCTGAACTTCGAATACGTTGATCTCCAGATAGAAATGTACCAAAATGGACCGGGTCATACGAACGCAATTTCTTCATTCGTTTTACGAGTGATTTAGTTGTTTCAATAGGTGCTGTTCTACCATCATATAGATTAAAACTATCTTCTCCTGAACCAGCCGCTGTAACATCATGCTGCAAAGTATTAAGAGCTACAACGATGTGTCCATTTTTCACCTTATCTGATAAACTCCCGCAAATCCCTGTCATAAATAACTGGTCTGGCTGGAATTCACTTATTAATAGTTGTACACAACTAGCACAACTTACTTTACCGACACCAGTTACAACTGAAATAACTTCTAATTCATTAATAGAATGAAAATGAAATTCCCAAGCTGCTATTTTTTCTACACGCTCACTTGGATAATGTTGATGCAAATACGTAAGCTCTGGTTCCCATGCAGATACAATTGCGATCCTTTTCATTACACACTTCACTTCCTCCTATTTTCATTTAAATAAGTCATCTATACTCTCTCGTTCATATTCTGGTATCCACTCTTTATACTTCTCATATAAATCCCGTATCTTTTCTTTATTCTTCGCAATTACTTCACATCCTCTATCATCATAAATAAACATGATAATATCCTTTGTTACATTTATAAAAAATACATCTGGATGTGAAATTTCTTTTTTTCGCCCTAGACGTGGACGTAGGTCAGGGAAATCTTCATGATTAGCTGCTTGAATAAGCGGTTCATATTTAATATCTTCAGCAAGACATTTTAAAGAAAATTGATATGTACAATATAAGTCAGCTTCTTCATCCTCAAATAGAAAAGGGAATGTTTCTTGTCTTATATGAAACTTTAAATCCCTCTTTTTAATAAACCTATTGTATACATTTATTTTCTGCGCATTTTTTATATTTTCCTGTTTAAATCGATAAACATTTGTGACTAAAAAGACGGTATCTTCTTTTGAAAATATATCTTTAAATAGACTTTTATTATACCTATATAGTTGTGTAAAATATTCCATATTATACGTGTTACCATCTTCTTTGAATTGATATTTATCTTTCCCAAAATCAAAATGAAAATGATTTTCCCACTGAAAGTATATGGACGGTACTAACGTAACTCCTGGGAATGTTTGATTCATATATTCTTTAAATTGCATTTTTATACCCTTTCTACTCTACAATTTCTTTTAAATACCAATATGCTTCTTCTAACCACGGGTGTATGACTTTTAATGTATATTTTCTTTCCCACAAATATGAAATATATACAAAAGCAGCATGTTCCAAAGATTTTTCCAATCCTTTTTTTACCTCAATTAAATATGACGGTGTCCCTATTTGATCCCATTCTAATTTATCAGCAATAAATAATACTAAATCCATCTTCGTTGCATGTTTATGCAACGTAGTGTGGCAACTGATTGCATTTAAAACTTCTTCATCCTCTATTTTGAATATCTCTTTTGCAATTACACTCGATAATTTTTGATGAATAATCATTGGAAACTCTCGTTCTTCTTGTAATATTTCTATGCCAAATTCTTCAGCAACTGCAATCCGCTCCTCATTCGGAAAGATTGCACTAATATCATGTAAACACCCTGCAATCGCTGCTTTTTCTTCATCTTCATAAAATATTCCTGCAATTTTTCTCGCCTCATTTGCCACACGAATTGAATGTTTATATGTAAATTCTTTATTGTATTTTAATAGAAAAGCTTTAATATCATTTTCTATTTTTCCAGTTGGAGTAAATGAATATATATCATTATATAACATAGCAAGTCCCCCTTATAACTATCTTTCAGTATACTGTGGAGTTTAAATATCCTTCTTATTTTATATTCGTTATGAATGTTTTAATTCCTTTTTAATACGATACATGAAATTTTATGTAGAAACATTACTACAAAATACATAAATGTTTGATATTATAGTAATGTTGATTAATTGTAAGGAAAGGAACTAACTATAAAATGAATAAAAACATATTAATTATTGATGATGATAAAGATATTGTAGAATTACTGGCTGTTTATTTACGAAATGAAGGCTATAACATTTATAAAGCTTATGATGGTGATGAAGCATTACAAATGATATGTACATATGAAGTTGACCTTATGCTTTTAGATATTATGATGCCAAAACGAAACGGATTGGAAGTTTGTCAAGAAGTGCGTGAAAATAATACTGTACCTATCCTTATGCTTAGTGCAAAGGCTGAAGATATGGATAAAATTTTAGGACTTATGACCGGCGCAGATGATTATATGATTAAACCGTTTAATCCACTAGAATTAGTGGCTAGAGTGAAGGCTTTATTACGAAGATCCTCTTTCCAAAATGCTACTTCCCAAAAGAATGAAGATGGTATTATTCGTATTCGTTCTGTTGAAATACATAAACATAATCATACTGTTAAAGTAAATGGAGAATATATTAAACTCACCTCTATCGAATTTGATATTTTATATTTACTAGCGAGTAATACTGGAAGAGTATTTAGCTCTGAAGAGATATTCGAACGAGTTTGGAATGAAGACGGTTATGGTTCTAATAAAACGGTAATGGTCCATATTAGTAATTTACGCGATAAACTTGAAACCGTAATGAATGGTGAAAAACTAATTCATACGGTTTGGGGAGTAGGATATAAAATTGAGAAATGAAGCATTTGATATATTAAAAGATATACCAAAGTGGAAGCTTATTTTTTGGCTTTTATTAGCTATCACTCTTACACCAATTACCGAATTAATTATATTTCGCCTCGTAACGAGTGTAATTGAGAGTTCACTTACTCTAAGCGAACTAGGAAAAGAATTCATTAGAATTTTTGGCCATGAAAAATATATTGGATTAAAAGAGTCTTTATGGATGATGATTGTATCTTATTTGTTTTTATTTTCTATTTTCTCATCCTATTTATACATTTTTTATCGTCATGAAAGAAAGGTTTACTATGAAACTTGTATAAAAAAAATGATTGAAGAGATTCGGTATATTGCAAGTGGAAACTTTAATCATAAAGTTTCCATCGTACACCATAATTATTTAGAAGAACTGGCAACTGGGGTCAATCAAATTATTGAGCAATTAAAAGTTTCGATTGATGAAGAAAGACAGGCAGAACAAGCAAAAAGCGAACTTATTACAAATGTATCACATGACTTACGAACCCCTCTTACATCTATAGTTGGATACGTAAATTTAATCCATCATGATAATTATAGAGATGAAGTAGAATTACGATACTATATTCAAGTCATTTACGATAAAGTAACTCGTCTTAATGCATTAATGAATGACTTGTTTGAATATACACGCGTTCAAAATAAAGAGTTAAGTTTATATTCTGCTCCCATTGATATTGTAGAATTGCTTGGACAATTAACTGTCCAATTTCGGATACAGCTTCAAGAAGCTAATATTGAATGTCGCCCTTCTTTCCCATCTCAAAAGCTAATGGTACTAGCTGATGGGGATAAATTAGTACGTGTGTTTGAAAATCTAATCATAAACGCTATTACTTATGGAAATGATGGAGATCATATTGATATTACCGCTTACGAAAGCAATAACATGATTACAATTGATATAACAAATTACGGACAACCTATCCCTAGTACTGATTTACCTCATATTTTTGAACGTTTTTATCGTGTTGAAAAATCACGTTCAACAAACACTGGTGGATCTGGGCTCGGATTAGCAATTGCAAAAAGTATTGTTGAATTGCATAAAGGAACAATTGAAGTATATAGCGATGATAAAAAAACAACTTTCACTGTAAAATTACTCCCTTATAAAGCTTAATACCACATATTTATAGGTTCAATTTTTTATCATATAAAAAATTGAACCTTTTATATTCCATCAATATCCAAAATTTAATAATCCTTTATAATTCTTTAGAAATTCTTTACCTTTTCTTTCTTCCTAATTAAGCATTCCTTTTTACAATAATATTATTGATGTAATAGTAGGAGGATCGCTAATGCAATTCTTAAAAAAAATAACAGTTTTATTATTATCTTTTCTTATTACTGCACTTATCGTTTTATATTTTTATCTTTATGTAAATGGTCCAATTATTCAAGCTAAATCAGCTATTTTAATAGATACTAATTCTGGTGAGATTGTTTATAAAAAAAATGAAGAAACTCCTATACAATCAGCTACTTTATCTAAATTAATGACAGAGTATATCGTACTGGAACAACTGAATGAAGGAAAAATACAGTTAGATGAATTAGTAAAAATAAGTAACGAAGTTTTCCGAGCAGAAACGAGTCCTATACAAGTAACTTCGAAAGATAAAACGACGGTTCGTGATTTACTTCATGCATTGTTTTTGACAGGGAATAATCGTTCCGCACTTGCCCTTGCAGAACACATTGCTGGAAACGAAGATAACTTTACACTTTTAATGAATGACAAAGCAAAACAACTAAAGTTATCACAACCATCCTCGTTTCTAAATGCTACTGGAATTAATAACGATACGAATAAACAATCAACTACAACATCGATAGACGTCGCTAAACTAGCAACACAATTAGTAAAAGACTTTCCAGATGTATTGAATGTTACGAAACTAACCTCTTACCAATTTACCTTCAAAGATTCAAAAGTTTTCAATACAAATAAAATGATATATTCCCTTAATAAAAACATTAAACTCCAAGGTGTTGACGGCTTACAAACTAGTTTTTCAACTAATGGTAATTATAGTTTTGTCAGTACAGCCACACGAGGAGATACTAGACTTATTTCAGTAATATTAGACGCCGGTGATGAAAACAGTACTTTTATTGAAACAAAAAAGTTACTTCAGTACGGTTTTGATCCTTCCTCGTACTCTGCACTCCAAGCTTTTAAAGATGCTGTTACATCTTGGACAATATTGTTTCAGTTTAAAAATTTAATCATACAAATGATTATGATCTTTTTCATCATTACAATCTTAATGTTTTTATATATACGTCAAAAAAAAGCCGAGGATTTTAATTAAGAAATCTTCTTATATATAAAAACCGACTTGCGTTTACACTGCAAGTCGGTTTCTAAATCTACAATCCTCTTCCAACTAAATTCGCTGAAACGGGCTGAAGATTTAATTCTCTTGCCCATATAGATATCTGACCAATATGATGAATTTCATGTACAATTACATGCATTAAAACTTCACCGTATTTATATGTTTTATCTGTCCATGAAGCTTTCAATATTTTTGATTCGAAGTCGCCAGACCATAACTGCAAAAAGTTATCTAATTCTCGTCTATATAAATCAGATAATGACTTGTACATATCGTTTTATACATTTAACCATTCACAATCACTTCTCTTCGATTAAGTTCCTCTATTATTTGATCAATTATTTCACTTATAGATAAAGATCCATCCAATACAATATCCGAATTCGGCTTAACAGTATGAATTGCCTCTAAATAAGCTTTTCTCGCATGTGTCATGTAATGTTTCAAATTATTATGTATTTCACTCATTGTATCTTCTTTAAAATCTCTCAGAATTCTTCTAGCCATCGCAATATCTAAAGGTGTATCGATAAATATAGTTACATCAATGAATTGTCCCACTTCTCTATTTAAGTATGCAAAAGGATAATCTACAATAATATAATCTAAACTACTATCTTGTATAGAACGCTGAATATCATTCATTAGCGGTGTAAGTACCCATTCATCGTAATTAGCTCCATCATCAATCCATTTGCAAATATCAACCGGACAGTTATCAAATTTATATCTATCAAAATATAGAGCCTTTGATTTTTTTAACTCATGAGCTAAACTTTCTGTAATGGTAGTTTTACCGCCCCCTGAAACAGCTGCAATTGAAATTATTTTTGTTTTTTTATTCACGATTCCCACCAAACCCCTTTTGTTAACATAATATAATTATAAAATACTATTATTTATTGTTCCATTCATATTCTAACATACTCATTTCCCATAAATTCCAATACGTTTCTCCTACTCTTTTTGACTCTCTTAATAAACCTTCTTTTACAAAACCTATTTTTTCGTAACAAGAAATAGCTGACTTATTAAAGTCATAAACACCAAGAGTTACTCTATGTAGTTTTAATTCATCAAAAGCAATACAAAGTACGGCTTTCATCATATGTTTCCCTATAGAACGCCCTCTCATTTTCGTATTACCAACTAGCACTTTTCCAATTCTAGCAGACTTATTTATATTATCTATTTGTCCAAGAGAAATATGACCAATAACTGCTTTAGTCTCTTCATCCATTATTTTGAATGCCAGTGTGTTTGCACATTCTGTATATTTCTCTAATTGCTGTTCATTTAAAGGATATGTGAATGCATTTCCCGACCATTGTATTAAAAATTTTTCGGAATTAATCCAATTTATTAATTGTTTGAAATCAGATCTTGTAAATTGTTTCAGCTTGATCACTCTCATTCTCCTTTCACACAACCTTTTATACACCTTCAAATTTATTTCTATATGAAAAATATATTCCCTTTTAAACAAAATAAAAAGCCATTCATAAGAATGGCTTAGCATCAATAAAGCATAATTAATCTTTATTTGCTACGTCAACACCGTTAAAATCAAACTCATCAGTAACAGTTGTAGCAGGTGGTAAAATTGCTTCAATTTTACAAAGAGATATAATTGCTGCAACTGAACCAGGAATAGCAGCTAGCTTAACAACATCGCAAGTTACCGAAGAAACAGTACCTATATAAGTACGTCCTTCAGTGTTAATTCGCACTGTTTTATTAATTAATTTTTTAAGCTCATCTCTAATTCCTTGTACACAAGAACTGTCACATTTCTCATTCTTTTCCTTTTTACACTCTTCAAAAATGTCCCAACAATCATCATGCTTACACGTACATTTCTTTCTACAATTATTAAATCGAGAACCCAAAACCTCACCCCCTAATCCTTTCTACTAGTAAAGTATGTCCAATAGCTTAAAAGTGTACGAGACAAAAGCATAGAAACAAAAAAACAAACACTTGTACTAAACCTTCTTATTTATACTTTTAATAAGCCGGCTCCTTGAATAGGGACCACCTTTTCCTATTACTTCACATATACATAGGCTTTGTTCGCAGTGATATGGTGTATTTTTCCTTTACCATTGTGAAATATACATTCAGAAAAGCGTACTCCAAAATAAGATATTATTTAAAATCTTAACGTTTCCTTCAACAAGTGTTTGTTGATTAATATCATAACCAGTAGTTCTCTCAACTATCTCTTGAAAATTAGCATAGTTTGTATGAATTCTATATCTAGTAGAAAGCACTCTATCATATAAAGGTAAAATAATAGGTTAATAAACAAGCCATTCTTTTACTAAAACATAGAATAGTATGAATCCTATTGAAGGGAGGTATAAAAGAATGTCCTGGAAAAATGATTGCTGGAGTTCTAAGAAAAAGCATTGTTGTGATGACTGGTGGAAATCTAAAGAAAAGAATCATTGTGATGATGATTGGAGTTCTAAGGAAAAGCATTGTAATGATGATTGGTGGAAATCTAAAGAAAAGAATCATTGTGATAATGATTGGAGTTCTAAACGAAATAAGTGTCGTTGTAAATGTTTCTTTATTTGTTGTCATTGTAAAAGAAAAAGTTGGTAACATTTTCAATATCGACTTAAAAGAGAGAACATGTCTTTTGTGACCGATAAATACTAGAATGTAATATACAAAAAGCTGACTAAGTATAGTCAGCTTTTTGTCAATGAACACGTAGAGATTTATTTTAATATAGCTCTTATTAGAAAATGATTATTTTATATAGATTACTATAAGCATCCATAAAGCCAAGGCGCCAATGATAGCGAGCGCTATACGTGTAGATAGTACCCTTAATTCAAAGTCTGTTTTCTTGGAGGGTTCAGGATATGCAATTATGTAGATTCCCTTTAATAATGCAAGCCATGCAATAACCGTTAGGAACCCCTGCCAGTTGAATACCCATACATTATGTAGGATTACACTACCTAACCCTAGGAAAATCGATAGAAAACCATACATAATACCAAATCCTCTGTCTTCAACCACTAATTTTTTCAATTCACGTAGTACCGATGGACGTACGAAAAGTATTCCCGATACGATAACCGTTATCCATCCCCAAAACAATCCTAAAAAAGTACTAGTTTCCATTATTAGTTCACTCCCCTCAATTATTTATATTCCAGATATTCCCCCCTTTAGAACAATTCCAACATCTTTATATATAGGCTAAATTCTGCTCTTTTTTAATACAAACATGGCATATTCTATGCCCATCCTTAATCACCTCATTTCTCTACAAAATGAAATTTTTATATCATTCTTCATCATCATCTATCCGAATCAACCGAAGTCGCTCTGTACTATTACCGCACACTTTTTCATATCTTGGAGCTAACATGCACCAACGCCAATATAATGATTTATTCGCCTTTTCACTAACCTCTAAAATTATCCCCTCTGTAATAAAATGATCACCTTGATACAATGTATACTCGCTTGTCCCATGGAATCATCATTATTCCCCTCCCTATTAAAATAGCGTTTTTGTTTCAAATAATGCTCTCATTAATTTGGACGCATTTACCAGTATATTTACCAAAAAATTCATGATATCGTTAACTAGTCGAGTACGTCATTACTTGACGATTACCCTTAGGAGCCCCGCAGACAATCGGGGTTCCTTTTATTTAAATAAGGATTTTGTTTAAACTTTACAAAACTCACCTATATTAAACTATCTTCTAGAATTCCCATTGAACATTTATAATACTTTTAAACAGTTTAAATTCTACAATCAGTAATGGAGGCATTTTAATGGGAAACATCCCAAAAATATCATCACAACAATCAAATCCTAAGATACCCTCACAGCAAGTGAACGCTAACACCAAACAAAGTAATAATAAAAAAGCAAGACGCCGTATTATAACTACTTTAGCTTTTATATTACCTATAATTTTTGTCCTTCAATATTCTCTTAATAACCAGCAAGAAATGATTAAAGAAAAACAAATCACGGTTAATACGGAGCAACAAAAATTATCTTCTTTAAAGAAGGATGGTCATTCCCTTAAAAATGATGTTAAGGCTTTAACAGGTAGTGAAGAAGAAATTTTAAAATTCGCAAGGAAACTGTATGGATTTTCCAAACCGAATGAAACTATATTTCAAATAACTGAATAAAATTACACTGCATTACCCCAAAAGGCGATTTGACGATAATCGCCTTTTTATATTTAATTTCTAAAATAAACATACTAATTTCTTTTTCTATCAAATAACTATTTTGTTTAATTTATTAAAATACAACCGCTTGTCCATTTCACATTGCTCTATCATTACATTTACTATTAGTAATACGATTTTTAGAGGTGATAAATAATGGACGAGTTTTTATATTTTGCTGCACTTAATCCGGGTTCTATTGGACCTACACTTCCACCTGTTCAACCCTTTCAATTCCCTACTGGTCCCACCGGTTCTACAGGAGCTACTGGCTCAACCGGATCAACTGGTTCTACCGGACCAACTGGACCAACCGGATCAACTGGTTCTACCGGACCAACCGGATCAACCGGATCAACCGGATCAACCGGATCAACTGGTTCTACCGGACCAACTGGACCAACTGGACCAACTGGACCAACTGGATCAACTGGCTCTACCGGACCAACTGGATTTAATCTTCCTGCTGGGCCTGCCTCTATTACCTTGACTTCTAACGAAACCACAGCATGTGTATCCACTCAAGGAAATAATACTTTATTTTTTTCGGGTCAAGTATTAGTAAACGGTAGTCCTACTCCAGGAGTAGTGGTCAGTTTTTCATTCAGTAACCCTTCTCTTGCTTTCATGGTTCCTCTTGCGGTCATTACCAATGCTTCAGGTAACTTTACCGCTGTATTTCTAGCCGCTAATGGGCCTGGAACAGTAACCGTTACTGCTTCACTTCTTGATTCTCCTGGAACAATGGCTAGCGTCACTATTACCATTGTGAATTGTCCGTAATGGTTTTATTTTTAAGGACTAAGCAATATCTAATAAGATGAGCACTGATTTACAGTGCTCTTTTTTATCATTGGGATGTTCCTTTCAAATGAAATTTCGTAACAGCCTACTAAAATAACGCTTTTATTAAGAACTAATGATCTTTATATTTCTTAAGCTTGTCAGCACAAGTAATTTTTATAATTAGTTAAATTCTCAATATAGTTTGTGTATATAATTCCATTCAAAGATACATAATACCCACGTAACTATTTAAAAATACTTTGTTTTTATATCTAAGTTCAAAAAGGAGCTACATAACATGGATAAAAAAGATTTATTAAGTCAACAACTTGATCCTGTGTCATTAGATGCGCTGAATACCCCTAGTAAGGCCCAAGAACAACTGCAAGAAACCTCTCAGGAGGCACATAATTCAAACAAAAAGGACAGTACTCAAGCTTTACATGGCGAAGATTTACCAATTTCAGATGTATATAGAACAACGAACAAACAGTAAATTTAAAAGGGAAAAAATCTTAAGAACGAGTGAACTTAATTCTTTTCCCTTTTCCTATTTAAATAACACTTTTATATGAAACCCGTACACATTTTTGACACATCCACTATCACAATCTCCTGAAAATTCGTGATAATATTAATTTGTCGGATACGCCAAATTTCGACATTGAACGACAATAATATCTCCCTTATTGAATCCCTGTCCCCCAGGGATTTCTCCTTTTATTCATTACTTTTTTCTTCACTAAATTTTCATTCTTAACAAAATTCATTCACTCCATTGAATAGACAGCCACAGTATCCTATTTTGATAAAAACTAAAAACAAACAGACATACTTAACACTAATAGTAGATTTTTTAACTTCAAATTTACTTTTCCTCTCTTTTCTTTTTGTAAACATTAAAAATGAGCTCTATTTACATAGAGCTCATTCGTAATTTTATAGTTTGCTAGACTGTAGTCCTTGAATAAAGGGTACCACTTCAGGATTTACAAGTGACGATAAATCTCCTAATTCTTTTCCTAAGTAAGCAGCTTTTATGACACGTCGCATTACTTTAGAATTTCGTGTTTTTGGTAAATCTTCTACAACGTGGATGTCTTTTGGACATAAAGCTTTACCAATATGAGAGTTTACTAAACTCATTAATTCTTTCTTTAATTCTCCTGAGAATGTTACACCATCTCGTAATACAACAAAACAATGACAAACTTCTCCTTTTACATCATCCGGTACACCAACTGCCGCTGCTTCTATTACATCATTATGTTTCACAAGAATAGATTCATATTCAGCAGGACCAATACGTTTCCCTGCAATATTTAGCGTATCGTCTGAACGTCCTGTGATGATGTATTGCTCACCGTCATAAATAACCCAGTCCCCATGGACCCATTTATTTTCAAAGCGTGACCAATATGTGTTTACATAACGTTCATCATCTTCCCAGAAACTTTTCGTCATACCTACCCAAGGTTTTTCTAAACATAGTTCTCCGACTTCATCTCGAATTGGTTTACCTTGATCATCAAGTACAACCGCTGCCATTCCTGGTAAAGATGCGTTAAAACTAATCGGTGCGATCGGCTTAATTAGGACATTCCCGAAAATCCCACCTGAAATTTCAGTTCCACCTGAATAGTTACAAATTGGTACCTTACCTTTACCAACTGTATTAAATAACCACATCCATGGGTCTGGATTCCAAGGTTCTCCTGTTGATGCGAATACTTCTAAACTCTTTAACGAGTGTTTATTTACATATTCATCACCTTTTGCCATTAATGCACGGATTAACGTTGGTGAAATACCGAGATGAGTAATTTCATATTTATCGACTGTCTCCCATAAGCGGTCTGCTTCTGGAAAGTCTGGGACACCTTCATACATAACCATTGTTGCGCCATTAATTAAAGAGCCGAATAGTAAAAATGGTCCCATCATCCAGCCCATATCAGTTACCCATAATACTCGGTCGCCTTGTTTTATATTCATTCCAAATCCTGCATCAAATGCAGATTTTAGCGGGAAACCAGCATGTGTGTGTACTGTCCCCTTCGGCTTACCAGTCGTTCCAGATGTATATATAAGCATTAATGGATCATCACTGTTCATTTCTTCAGCATGTATAAATGGTTTTTCTTTTTCTAACGTACTCCATGAAAAATCATAATTATGCGGTGTAAAATCATTTCCTGCATGACGAACAATTACCACCTTTTCAACAGTTGGACAATGTTCACAAGCTTTATCTACTTCATCTTTTAATGAAACAATTTTCCCACGGCGTGAAAAGCCATCTGCGGTAATAACCATTTTTGAACCAGCTGCTTGTACACGTGTCATTACTGCATCAGCAGCAAAACCTGAGAATATTGGTGAAATAATCGCTCCAATTTTCATTACCGCTAACATAGCAACAACTGTTTCAGGAATCATTGGCATGTAAATTGTTACACGATCACCTTTTTCAATACCAGCATGTTTCAAACCGTTGGCAACACGGCTTACCCAGCTGTCAAGCTCTTCATATGTAAATGATTTCGAAGTTCCGTTTTCCCCTTCATACATAAGTGCTGCTTGTGTTTTCGTTTTATCGTCTGCAAGCCAGCGAGATAAAGCAGATTCTACAACGTTACAAGTTCCCTCAGTATACCACTGTGCAAACGGTGTACCATTTTCTAAATCTAACACTTCTGTATATGGTTTCATCCACTGATAGCCAACTGCTCTCTCAGCTTCTCCCCAAAACCAAGCTGTTTCTTCAATTGACTTATTATAAAAAGCTTCGTAATCTTCATAGCCTAATGATTTCATCCAACCAAATAAACGCGTTTTTTCTTTATATTCTTCTGTTGGAAACCAAACTGCTTGTTTCATGTTTTCCCCTCCTTGATTTTTTGAGCAAGAAAGCCCTAAATAGGGCTTTTAAACTGGATATACAGGATGTTTACGATCCGTGAATACTTGATATTTACTCATATACATTTCGAATCGTCCTTTTAGCTCTTCACGTAAATTGTTTGGATGAACAATACCATCAATCACCATCTCAGATGCTAAACGGTAAATATCAATATCTTTCTTATACTCTTCTCGTTTTTCAGCAATAAAGCTTGCACGCTCTTCTTCTGGTAAAGCTGCTATCTTATTTGCATATACAGCATTGACCGCTGCTTCTGGACCCATTACTGCAATAGAAGCTGTTGGTAATGCTAAGCAGCAATCTGGTTCAAACGCTGGACCTGCCATTGCATATAAGCCAGCTCCATATGCTTTTCGAACGACGATAGAAATTTTCGGTACAGTTGCTTCACTCATTGCAGAGATCATTTTTGCACCGTGACGAATAATTCCGGCACGTTCTACTTTTGTACCAATCATAAATCCAGGTACATCTGCAAGGAATAATAATGGAATATGGTATGCATCGCATAAATTTATAAACTTCGCTGCTTTATCAGCTGAATCGTGGAATAATACGCCGCCCTTCATACGCGGCTGATTTGCAATAATGCCAATTGGCTTACCATCAATGCGTGCTAAACCTGTAATTAGTTCTTGAGCAAATAATTTTTTCACTTCAAAGAAAGAACCTTCATCAATAATTCTGTTAATGAGATCTTTCATATTGAAAGGAGCATTTTGATTTTCTGGAATGATTTCTTCTAACGTTTTATCGAACTGTTTCGGTTCTTGAGGTGTAATCAAAGGAGTCTTTTCTAAATAGTTACTTGGAAAATAAGAAATATATTGTCTTGCTTGCGTAATTGCATCTTCTTCTGTTTTACATAAAACATCTCCGCATCCTGATACTGAGCAATGCATACGTGCTCCGCCCATTTCTTCTAAAGTTACCTTCTCACCGATAACCATTTCAGCCATACGCGGAGACCCTAAATACATAGAAGCATTTCCTTCAACCATCATAACAACGTCACAAAATGCTGGAATATACGCACCACCAGCTGCTGAAGGTCCAAATAATAAACAAATTTGTGGCACTTTTCCAGATAATTTCACTTGGTTATAAAAAATTCTTCCCGCACCGCGGCGTCCAGGGAACATTTCAACTTGATCTGTAATACGCGCTCCAGCAGAATCAACTAAATAAAATAACGGTACACGTAATTTTTCTGCTGTTTCTTGAATTCGTAGAATTTTTTCAACTGTACGTGCTCCCCATGATCCAGCTTTTACAGTCGAATCATTTGCCATTACGCACGCAGTACGACCATGTATTTTACCAGTCGCAGTTACAACACCATCAGCTGGTAATCCAGTTTGTTCACAATTTGCAAATAATGCATCTTCCACATATTCACCATTATCGAATAAAAGAGCTAAACGATCTCGAACAAAAAGTTTCCCTTTTGCTTTGTTTTGTTCATGATATTTCGGTGCCCCGCCTTGCTTAATTGTTTCAACTCGTTCTTCAAATGAATTAGATTGTTGTTTTTGATCTAACATATTTACTCCCCCTTATACATTGGTTTGCGTTTTTCCTTGAATGCCTGTAATCCTTCTAATCTATCTTTCGTATGGATTACGCCCTCATACGCCTGTTTTTCCATTTGTAAGCCGGTATGTAAATCTACTTGAATTCCATTTGAAATTGCTTCTTTTGCTAATCGAACAGCAATTGGACCATTTTTAGCAATTCGATCTGCAATTTCAATTGCTTTCTCTTCTAGTAAATCAGCTGGTACTACGAATTCTACTAAACCATATTCTTTCGCTTCTTGCGCCGAAATACGTCTTCCTGTATAAATTAATTCTTTCGCTCTACCGACTCCAATTAATCTCGGTAAACGCTGAGTACCACCTGCTCCAGGTATAATTGCAAGAGAAGTTTCAGTAAGACCTAGACTTGCAGTGTCCGAAGCAATTCTAAAATCACAAGCTAAGCTTAATTCAGTACCTCCGCCAAGTGCGATTCCATTAATAGCAGCAATAACTGGTTGTGGTAATTGTTCCACCATCTCCATAGTAGAACGAATCATACCCACAGCATGGCGAACTTGTTCTTCACTCATGTTGGCACGCTCTTTTAGATCAGCACCAGCGCAAAATGCTTTTTCGCCATCCCCTGTTAAAATAACAACGCGCGTATTTGATTCTTCGTTTATTTGAGTTAATATAGTTTGTAATTCTTCTAATAATGCCAAAGATAATGAGTTTGCTTGTCTTTCACGATTTAACGAAATCTTTACAACGTGCGGTGTAACATAGTCAACTGAAATGTTTTGTAATTGCAGCATCTTCTCACCTACTTATCGTTTTATGTTGAAGCGCTCTATACACATGACTCGGTAATTGGATATTTAACTTACTTTGAATAAACTGACTAGCTCTCAATAACTTTTCTTCATCAATATTAGTTTGGACTCCCAGCTTATGGAGCATATGCACTAAGTCATCAGTAGCAACATTACCCGATGCTCCTGGTGCATAAGGACATCCTCCGAGTCCACCACAAGAACTATCAAACGTTGTAATACCATATTCTAAAGACTTAACTACATTCGCCAGAGCCATTCCATACGTATTATGAAAATGCATTGCAAACTGCGAAGCATCATACTTCTTTAATAGATGTTCTAATACTTGTTCTACTTGTAATGGATTCGCTACACCAATCGTGTCACCGAGAGAAACTTCATAAATGCCGTATGAAAATAGTTGATTACATATTTCGTCAACTGCTGTGGCACTTATATCCCCTTCATAAGGACATCCAAATACAGTAGAAACATAGCCTCTTACCTTTTTACCTTCGAACGTTGCCTGTTTTGTTATATCTTCAATTACAGCTAATGCTTCTTTAATAGATTTATTAATATTACTTTTATTGTGAGATTCACTTGCTGATAAAAAAACATTCACCTCATCTACATTTTGCAAAAAAGCTCGTTCCAAACCATTTTGATTTGGAACAAGCGCTGCATATGTAACATTTGGATCCCTTTTTAGCTCAGAAAACACATCACTTGCATCTGCTAATGCAGGAACCCATTTAGGGTGAACGAATGAGGAAACTTCAACGTACGACAATCCCGCTTCTGTAAGTAGTTGAATCCATTTTACTTTATCTTTTGTGCCAACAATCTTTTTTTCATTCTGTAAGCCATCACGTGGCCCGACTTCTTTAATGACAGCAAAATTAGGTAGTTTCAATTCGCTTCCCCCTATATCTCCCTATTCAATTTCTAGTAATACATCTCCTTCATTTACAAAATCGCCTTCTTGTACGTTAATTTTCATAACAGTTCCGGCTTCTTCTGAAACGATTGGAATTTCCATTTTCATAGATTCCAAAATGACGACATCCTGCTCTTCCTCTACTGTATCTCCTACTCCTACAACAATCTTCCAAACATTTCCTGCCATCGATGCATATACTTTCGTCATCATTTTTTCCCCCTTAATATTCATAAATCTTACTTTTTAACAAGTTGTTTCGTTACAAAACCCGTTGTATAAATACCACTTTTGAACACATCGTCTCCGAGTACTTGCAGTAACATTGGTGTGTTTGTTTTAATACCTTCTACTTTTAACTCTTCTAGAGCAATTTTTAATTTTGAAATCGCTTCTTCACGAGTTTCACCATGTGCGATTACTTTCGCAATCATTGGATCATAGAAAGGTGTAATCGTTACTTGATTCTCCAAAAAGTGATCAATACGTATATTTGTCGGTAACGTTAAATCTGTAATTTTCCCAGGTGATGGGAAGAATGTTTTCGGATCTTCTGCATAAATACGAGCCTCAATGGCATGACCACTACGTTTTACATCATCCTGTGTAAATGATAGCTTCTCACCATATGCGATAAGTAATTGTTGTTCAACTAAGTCTAACCCAGTAATTTCTTCTGTAACTGGATGTTCTACTTGTAATCTCGTATTCATTTCTAAGAAATAAAAGTTCTTTTGATCATCTACAAGAAACTCAACTGTACCTGCATTTGTATAACCAAGTGCTTTAGCAGCTTGTACAGCAACTTCTCCCATAGCCTTTCGTGTACCCTCATCTAAAAATGGTGAAGGTGCTTCTTCAATTACTTTTTGATTTCGGCGCTGCACTGAACATTCGCGTTCCCATAAATACACTGTATTACCATGTGTATCTGCTAAAAGCTGAATTTCAATATGATGTGCATCTGCTATATAGCGTTCTAAGTACATTTCTCCGTTACCAAAGAAATTTTGCGCTCTTGTTTTATTACTTTCAAATGCTTTGGTGAGCGTTTGCTCAGTTTCCATCAACTGCATTCCAATGCCTCCGCCGCCCGCGGATGCCTTAAGCATTAATGGATAACCAATTTGTTTTGCAATTTCAATTGCTTCTTCAGCAGTTTCTATATTTGTAGTAATGCCTGGAACTACTGGTACATCTGCTGCTTGCATCGCTATACGTGACTCAATTTTACTTCCCATCTTAGTAATGATTTCTTCTGAAGGACCGATAAATACGATGCCTTCTTCTTTACAGCGAATCGGAAAAGATGGATTCTCTGATAATAATCCGTACCCCGGATGGATTGCTTCAGCATTTGTCTTCTTAGCTATTTCCATAATTTTTTCAAGGTTTAAATAGCTTTCTTGGACACGTGGACCGCCTACTAAGTAAGCTTCATTTGCCAATTTTACATGAAGGGCATTTTCATCAGCCTCAGAATAAATAGCAACGGTACGAATGCCAAGTTTTTGACAAGTTTTCATAATGCGAACTGCGATTTCCCCGCGATTAGCAATTAATATTTTTTGAAACATAGTGACTCCTCCTTTTTATCTACATCCTAAATGTCTTGCAATTACGAGACGTTGAATTTCAGAAGTTCCTTCACCAATTTCTAAAAGTTTTGCATCACGAATATATCGTTCAACTTCATATTCACGCATATAGCCATATCCACCATGAATTTGTACTGCATGATTTGCTATACGACTTGCAGCTTCAGATGCAAACAACTTTGCCATAGCCGCTTCTTTACCGAAAGGTTTATCGTTATCTTTTAACCAAGCTGCTTTATGTACTAAATTACGCGCTAATTCTACTTCAGTCGCCATATCAGCCAATTTAAATTGAATCGCTTGGAAATTAGAAATCGGTTTTCCAAATTGTTGACGTTCTTTCGCATATTGCAATGCACGTTCAAATGCAGATTGTGCAATACCTACTGCTAATGCTGCAATTGAAATACGTCCTCCATCAAGTGTATATAAGAATTGTTTAAATCCTTTATTTACATCACCAAGAATATTTTCTTTCGGTACACGTACACCATCAAGTACGATTTCACAAGTATTAGAAGCACGAACACCCATCTTATCGTAAGGGCTTGAAATCGTTAATCCTTCACTAGTAGTCGGTACGATAAATGCAGAAATACGTTTTTTACCATTGTCTTCAAAACCGTTGATAGCGGTTACAATAATTGTATTTGCATACTCTGCGTTTGTAATCCAGCACTTTTCACCACTAATAACATATTCATCGCCATCTAAAATTGCTTTCGTTTGTGTGCCCCCTGCATCAGATCCAGCATTTGGCTCCGTTAATCCGAAAGCACCTAACGTTTTACCTGACGCCATTGGAACTAAAAATTTCTGTTTTTGTTCTTCTGTACCGAAATAATAAATTGGAGAAGCACCTAATGAAATTGTTGCAGCATAGCTTAAACCTGTTCCACCACAAGCACGACCAATCTCTTCAACAGCTAACGCGTACGATAACGTATCGCCACCTGAACCTCCATACTCTTCCGGGAATGGGATACCTAATAATCCTAGTTCGCCCATTTTTTGAAATGTTTCATATGGAAATTCCGCAGTTTTGTCATAATATACAGCTTTCGGTGCGATTTCCTTTTCAGCAAAATCACGTACCATTTCTTTAATCATTTGTTTTTCGCGAGTTAGAGTAAATTCCATTCCGCTACACACCCCTTATCGAATATTGAGTTTCGACAGCGTGCGAGTTTCTACTACAAACATTACTTCTTAAAAGACACGAATATTAGTTAGACAATTGCTATAATTCTGTCATAACTTAATTTTAAAACAGATTCTGTACCAATGCACAAAAAAATTCCTACATTGTTCTACAACAACATAGGAGGTTTTGTGTCGAATTATGTAATTTATTGTTTAATAATCTCTACCTTTTCCCGAATCAGAAATTTCTACTAACCCTTCAGGGTATGGTTCGAAATATGTTTGTCTTAATAAATACTTTTCATCAAATCGAATGGCCCATGTTTTTAAAATGACAAGTAAACTACTAAGTGGGATTTTCTTTTCAGAATACTTCTGTAACAGCTCTAAAAAATGATCTTTTTCTTGTTTTTTTAGCTTTGTTTTAAAATATCCGAAAATGTGCTCACATACATTTACATTCGATGTATAGCGAGGCGCGCGAATAAATAATTCATATAAAGTCTTCTCATAGTTATCAAATACGACTTCAATTGTTTCATTTTTTTGATTTGCAATAATACGCCCTAATTCTTTTTGTTTCACCTGATTATATGCCATAAATAAATACTTATAATCTGATTGAAACGCTACGAGTTCTTTTATGTTTTTAGTATGTTTAATCATTTTGTAATGCGCGATTGTAAACAATCTTGTAAAGAAATGCTCTCTAATAATAAAATTCGACAATCTACCTTCTTCTTCAATTGGAAGATGCGAAAATTTTTTTATTACTGCTCCACCAAATAATCCAGTTCCTTTTCCTTTTACTGGCCCTTTTTCAAAACCAGAATAGATTTTCACATCACGAGTTCCGCAACTTGGCGAACGATTCTTCAAAATAAAACCGTCAACTTCAGGTAATGTTTGTAAAAATGCATTTGAAAATTCATTCATTTTTTCAGTTACATCTTCTCGTATTGACGGTTGTACAAGCCTATTCGCACCATTTTTTTCTACAATACGTATCGTTTCACGAGGAGTCCCTAAACCAATTTCTACTTCAGGACATACAGGTATAAATGTAACAAATGGCTGCAAGTTTCGAATTGTTAAATCTGGAACCATCTCTCCATTATAACGACAGGCATCAAATTCTAAACATTTACTTACAACAATAATCGGTTTAGCAAATTGTCGCATCACATTACCTCCGTGGCGTTAGTCCATACAATATAAATTGAATCGTATTTTCAATTTCCACTTCATCGTCCCATTTCTCTTCCGGCAATAATAAAAACCTCGTTAAGAGCAACCCTAATACAGCTGATAAAGTAAGACGTAATACGGAAGATGGTGGAAGTTCAATAATTTCCCCTTCTTCTTGAAACTTTGCAATCAGCTTTTTAAAATGTACAAGCAGTTCTGTTTCTATTAATTGTTGTATTTCACTTTTTAGTTCCGGCTGAAATGGTACTTCTTGAATTAATATTTTTATCATTGGAAAGTGCTTTTTAGCAAATTCAAATCTATTTTGAATTATTACTCTTAAAAGCACTTCATACGATTCATACTCTGTTTTAAATATTTCTTTTGCAAAGGCTTGTACGAAAAATGGTGCAGCAAACTTTGTTAAGGTCGGCATCACGACTGCAAACAATAAATCTTTTTTCGTTTTATAGTAGCGGAAGATTGTTCCTTCCGCTACACCAGCTCGCTTTGCAATTTCACTCGTTGAAGTTGAGGCGTACCCTTTTTCTCCAAACATATCAACAGCTGCCTCTAATATACGCATTTGACGTTCATTACGTTTATCAGCATTCGTTGCGGCAACTAATTCTTCCAGCCAATCCTTCTTCATTTATTGTGCTCCTTTTTATCATCATTATATTTTGCGATGTTTCTTTAATGCAAATACATTTCCTACTGCAAATAATAGTGAAAAAAGTAGTAATACAGTAAGATCTAATGCAATCTCTGTAAACCCTTGATTCCGAATCATTACTTGTCTCATAGCGTCAGCACCATATGTGAGTGGAAATAATTTACCTAACATTTGTAACCATGTATTCATGGATTCCATTGGAAACAACCCAGAAAAGAAGACTTGTGGCACGATAACAAGCGGTATAAATTGAATCATTTGAAATTCATTATTTGCGTATGCCGATAAAAATGTGCCTAATGTTAGTGCAGTTAAAGAAAGCATACATGTTATAAGTAGCGTTAGCCATATTGAGCCAGCTACATATAAATCTAAAATATAAACTGAAAAACTTACAATTATAATAGATTGTATAAGTGCAAAGATTCCAAAACCAATAATATATCCTAAAACTATTTCCCATCTTCTCACTGGTGTGGACAATAACCTCTCTAATGTACCACTTAAACGTTCTCTTACAAAAGATACTCCGGACAATATAAATACAAAGAAAAATGTAAAGAAACCAATTAATACGGGACCAAGCCCATCGAACATCGTAATGTCTTTAGAGCCATGTAAATAATCCACTTCAGGCTTCATCATTGATACATTATTCTTCTCTGTACTCTTTTGCAATACTTGAAGTACTGCACGGTTTTTTGATGAATCACTGCCTTCTAATAGAAGATTCATTTTTCCATTTTCTAAATGAATTACTGCATCAACCTTTTGCTTTTCTAATTCCGAAATTGCTTTGTCTTTACTATATTCATAAATTGATGCTTCTTGATTTTTCATTGCTTTTACTATAGGAGCAGGTACATCGACTACAGCAATATGCGGTATATAGTCTTTTTGTGTAAATATTAGCGATAATAACCAAAGTAATAACATTGGTGCCCCAAACATCATTGCTAAAGAACGCTTATCTCGAAAAAATTGACGAATGATACGGATGACTACACCATTAACTCTCATGATTCAATCACTCCTTCTAACATAAAGACATCTTCAATTCGTCCAGAAGATGTTTGTTTTTTCAATTCCTCCGGTGTGCCAATCGCAACTAAATTCCCTTCTCTAATTAGCCCTAGACGTTCGCAAAACTCAGCTTCATCCATAATGTGCGTTGTTACAATAATAGTTGTTCCTTTCTTTTTAAGGTCATAAAACTTCTCCCAAATCGATTTTCGAAGTAGAGGATCTATCCCAACTGTTGGCTCATCTAAAATTAATATTTCTGGTTCATGAAGGAGTGCTATCGCCAATGATAAACGTTTTTTCATTCCACCTGAAAAATGCTGTACTTGCTTTTTCGTATGCTCTGATAATTGCAAAAATTCAAAAATTTCTACGATTCTCTCTTTCTTACGCTTACCTTTTAACCCATACATCGTTGCAATAAAATCTGCATTTTCATATGCCGATAGTTCTTCGTATAATGCATCAGCCTGAGCCATATAACCAATTCTTTTCATTTCATTTAGATTAGGCATGTTTGTATTAAAAACAATTACATCCCCTGTAGTTGACTCATTAATACCTGCAATCATTTTAATGAGTGTTGTTTTCCCTGATCCGGAAGGTCCAACCAAGCCAAAAATTTCTGCTTTTTCTACTTGCAGCGAAAGGTTATGCAAAACTTCTTTTTTCCCAAATTTTTTTGATACATCTCGTAAAATAATTGAAGGTTGCTGCACTAAAAATCCCCCTTTTCTTTAAAATGAGTGAGTACTCACTTTTATTTTACTCTCGAATTATTATATGTCAAACTTTTCAAACATATATTTTTTCTGTTATTTACTAAATCAATGAAACAGAGTCGACATTAGAATATCTTTTCTTAAAGTCGACTCTGTTTCATTGTAAATTATTTGATTTTTGTTATGTTTTTAAATTTAAATACCTTCTAATTCTAGCAACATCTAATGAATATTCGATAACTATTTGCTGTATTGGTAATATAACCGTTTCCGGATATAAATGTGCATATTGTAACGTTTCTGCATACTTTTCCAACCGTTTTTCTAAATACTTTACAATTTGCTCAGGATGACTTACTAATAAAGACGTACTATAATAATGAATTTGCTCCTCAATCGCCGTATATTCTTCAATTTCAAATTCTTTATGCATTTGTACACCCCTTTATATTTTTAATATTGCTTAATAATAACTATTTTAACTCGACTAATTTTTAAGTTTTTTGATTATTTACACTATAACAAACTCAATAGGTCAAATTTTGTTACTTTATGTAACGTTGAAAAATTTTAACAAAATTGTAATGGAAACTTGTACTCAAGAAAAACTACCTTTAAATTATTCTCCTGAACAAAAAAGCCGTACAGATTAATTTAACTGCACGACTACAATCTCAGGTCTATTAAAAACTCTTTGCGGAATGATACTATTGCCTAATCCTCTACTAACTATCATAGACGTATTTTGTTGTTCATATAAACCCGCTGTATATTTGGGCAGTATTCCTTGATTAGGAGCAACTAATCCCCCGATAAAAGGTAACCGAACTTGCCCCCCATGTGCATGACCCGATAACACTAAATCTACTTGCTCATCAGCATATGCTTCTAAAAATTCAGGCCTATGGGATAATAATACATTATACCTATCTGGCAGCGTTTCAATTTTTGCTTTTACAATTGCATCTTTTACAATACTTCCTTCATCAATATCTCCAGTATTAAATTCCGGATCATCAATTCCTAACAAGTTTATTTCGTGTCCTCCCTTTTGTATTATTACATGTTCATTTCTTAAAACAGTGACATGCTGTTTCTTTAATTTTTTTTCTAAACTGTTATATTTCCCTGACCATTTTTCATGATTTCCTGTCACAAAATATACCGGATATTCCTTCACAAGTTCTCGTATTACTTGCATACTCATTTCTGCATCGTACGATTTACTGTCTATTAAATCACCCGTAATAGCAATAATATCTGGATTTATGCTTTTTACTTTTTGAATTAAAACGTCTTGATTATCACCAAATTTTTTATTATGTAAATCTGAAATTTGTAGTATTTTATATCCTTTAAAAGAAGAGGGAATTTTACTAGAGGTTATTTTAACCTCAGTTATACTTATTAAATTGTTTTGTAAATATAAAAAGATACTAATGCCTACTAATATACCAATAATTAATATGATTCTTTTAATCTTCTTGTTCATACTTCCTCCTAAAATCTTAATCAGTACTACAGTTCACAATAAATATTACGTGCCCTTCGCATTCAGAATAACTGAAATTTTTTAATTGATTTGTAGTATTTGTTATAGTTTTATACGCCACTTATAAAATTTTTCAATCGCATGCGTGTATGATGTCATGCTCATTTCTCAGTAATTTTATAGCAGATCACTGGAATCTCTTCATAATATTAACATTTATCTTACTTAGTTTGATAACTATATCATGATAATTCCTATAGTTTTTTATAAAAATATTGTGTACTTTTCTCGAAGTATATACGACATTTGATTACAAATATATTATTACCACTACGATTTTAATTTGTTTAAAACTTACAAAGAGAGAATTGAAACACTAAATTGCCTTATGAAAAGGTATTACTGTATTATTTATTAGAAAATTGAAAAAACATGTGTAGATAGCTATCATTGTAAGTGCATATATAATTAACTTTAATTTTCTGACATAATTTCACATAATTCTTAAACTATTTTTTTGCGTGCATTATGAAATAAAATATTGCCCCATGTCAGTCTTTAAAAAATTATATATCATAACTTTAAGGGAGGAAGAAAACTATGAAGATGAAAAGAAAAATCATGATGACGACAGCACTTGCAGCTACATTGGCTACAGGTGCACTACCAAGTACATCGGTGTTTGCTGCTGAAAAAGAGGCTCCTATCCAACAAGAAGAGACACAGATGAGTATTCAACCATTTGCACAAAATAATTTGGAAACAGCAGTTAAAGCTGCCTTAAATGGTCCAGAAGTTAAAAAAATTAAAGTATTTGAGCATGAATTTAATGTAAAACCAATTGAAGTAGTAAATTTAGGTGGCGGTAAAACATATGTTAAGGGACAAATTTCTCATCATTTAAGTTTTCGTCCAGATGATCAATTTTATTATGAGTTTACAGTGCAAGATGGAAAGGTAATAGATAAGCCTGTATTTAATATTGATAGAGGTGGTTGGACACCATTTACTGCTCCACTTTTATCAATTCTTGCTGCGTATAATGGGATTCCAGTAAATCCAAATGATTTAAATGCACTTGGTCAACAAATTGGGAAAGTTATAGATGGAAGCTGGGAACATGCAGCCCAATCTATCGCAACTGTAGTTAGTTTAAGTTTTAATGAATAGAATTTTTAAATTTTTATTAGCATTGTAGAGATCCACTTTTCCTAAGTAGCCTTGTTATAAGAAATTCTGAAACAGCTATAAATAGATTTTTACCACTCAGTCACATTATCTTGATTTGTTAACCACCTTATCATTCATTATATGTCACAAAATAGAAGTCTTTTTTAAGACTTCTGTTTTGTTTGTATACAGTACAGCGGAAAGTTTGTTTTTTACCTATCTATGCTTCAATTCTTTAAGAATCCGTTTGACTATTAGATACAATTTATTACAACAAACTATTAAAATCTCAAATAACTTCCTACCCTATTTTGATTTTTTCAAACACAAAAATTCATTACTTTAAGAATGAAAACAATAGATGTAGTAAAAAATCATCTTGTTTTATTATATCTATTGTTTAAAAGTCAGGAGAGATAAAATGAACAAAATAAAAATGAGGAATTTTTTTAAAATTAGTATCCTTACTTGTTTCACACTAGCAAGTTTAAGTACACCATCTACTATTTTTGCTGATAGTCATCCAGGTTATTCCTATGAATCCAATATAGGCTATCAAAACCCAGCATGGATGTCGAAAGTAGCAGATTCAACAAAATTGAGTGAAATATCTATTCCAGGGACTCACGGTACAATGGCTTTACATGGAGCAAGTTTTCTTGATGAAAATTTGACAAGAAATCAAACTATGAGTCTACCACAACAATTAAATTCCGGAATTCGATATGTAGATATGCGTGTTAAACGTGTAAAAGATTCTTTTGCAATGTACCATGGGATTGTAAATCAAAAAGCAATGTTTGAAGATGTATTAAAAGAGGCAATTCAATTTTTAAAAGATCATCCTACAGAAACAATTTTAATGCGCTTAAAAGAAGAAACTACTCCTGAAAGTGGCTCACTATCATTCGAGGAAATACTTAATAAATACAAAGACCTTAATTCTTCCTATTTTTGGGATCCGAGTTCTGTACCAACTTCAAAAAGAAATAATCCTACTCTAGGAGACATCCGAGGGAAAATTGTAATCTTACAAAACTTTACAGCCTCTCAGCAATATGGTATTAATTACGATAGCTTAAATATACAAGATACATTTGAAATTGAAAACGGACCCGACGGAATGTATGAAAAATGGAATGCGGTGAAAACCCACCTTCAAAATGCAAATAATAATTTTAATAATGATAAAATCTATCTTAACCATTTTAGTGGCACAGGTGGTGCTGCTGCATTATTAAATAATGTTTATCCTTGGTTTGTTGCAAGTGGTAAAGAGAGCAGAAATACTGATAGTAACCCCAAGATGATTCAAAAAGCTACAACTAATGCGTGGGAAGATTTCCCTCGTGATATAAATGGTCAAGTATTTTATGGTGGAATGAATACACTTGGAACTGAGTTCTTACAACAAGGTGGAATGAAACATACTGGTATCATTGCAGCTGATTTTCCTGGACCAGGTTTAATTGATAGTATCATTAAATTAAATGGTATACATTCGAATGAAAAAGAAATATTAATTTCGCAAATTTCTTCCGAATCTAGTCCTTTATCCGGTCAAAAAAATCGATCCAGTCAAAACTTTAAAATTGATAGTTTACCTGTAGGTACTAAGGAATTAAAATGGATTATTGAGCCTTCAGAAAAAGATCATCTTTCTACTATTTCTTTCAATGTAATGATTGATGTTTCCCTAGGTACAGATTCTATTCGTTGGAAAAATATTTCACATGGATCTAGGACTGAAGCTTATACGAATACTAAATATTATATTGCAAGCCCACTTGGTGCCACTAACAAATTTACAGTGAAAATATACGCTATTACAAATTAAAAAATAAAGAACCCCAATGGAATTCCTTTTTGATGGAATACCATTGGGGTTCTTTAATAATTTCATTTCGTATATATTGGGATGAAGAGTAAAAATTGCACCCCTGTTCCGGTATTGCACATAGAATAAGTGATAACTACCCTTTTCCACTTATCATTTATTTAAAACTGGCTTCCAAATCGATAGTGCAAAAATCCAATTTGGATCGCCGTTCCCTTGATAACTTTGAACCGCTTCATACACTTTTCCCTCATGTACTACTTTATCACCTTTATTGTATGCTTTTCTTGCATCCCATTTTTCATAAGTAGAGCCATCTAGTTTTGTTGCTACAGTTAAAACATCACTTCTACTAGACTCATTTCTAGCTAAATCAACCGCTGTCACTACATATTTGTACGATGTATTTGCCTTTAAATTTTTATCCACAAAGGATGTATTATCCGTTGTCCCAATTTTATTCATAACCCCTGCGTTTTCTCTATATACAACATAATGGTCAACATCTACATTATCTTCAGACGGACTCCACATCAAATCAACAGTTGTCGCTGTTGTACCCATACTATGTAATCCTTTAGGTTGAGTCGGAGCCTCTATATCTGGGATTGCATTTGTTGTCTTAACCTTTAGTTTTTCACTTTCTTTTGATATATTTCCAGCAGAGTCTAATGCCTTTATTGTATAGGTATATTCCGTATTTGCTTTTAGTTTTTTATCAATAAAAGTTGTACCTGGTACCGTATCAATTACTTCTCCATTGCGTAACACTTGATATTCTTTTACACCTATATTATCAGTAGAGGCCTTCCATGTTAGTTCAACACTATTGGCAGAAACTTTAGACGCATTTAATCCAGTTGGTTGACTTGGAGCTACTGTATCGGGAGCTTCATTATTTACTAGATTTACATCAATTACATTATAAAACGCATTTGACGTATCTGCTACATCCCATACAGCTAAAATAACATGATAACCATTGCGATCAGTTGGTACATTAATTGTATGTGTTAAATTATTTGATGCTGCCGAACCGTCATGTTTCACAGTTCCAATTGGTTCTAATTCAGCACGTGTTAATGGTTTATTAGGATCCCATCCCTTTTTGGTAATGTAATAATGCCATTTACTTGTAGAATGTGCCGCTGTGTATTTCCATGTAAATGTATTTGCTCCCCCCTTTATTGTGTTTTTGAACCAGCGATTTGATGTTTGTTGGTCAAGAATCCCTCCAAACAGTCCTCCTGCCGAAGCGATTTTCCCATCAATCGGTCCACCATCTGGGAATCCTTTAGGTGCTTCTAGACTTTGAGGTTCGTACATTACATTTCCACAATTTAAATTTAATGCTCCATAATTCTGACTACATAAAGCAGCACGACTACTCGGCTTTTCAACAAACCCATGTGCATATGCACTTTGAGGAATCATTGTAATTGCCGTCACCCCTGCAGCTAAAACACAAGCACCAATTCCTTTTTTACTTTTTCTTAATCTTTCTAACTTAGATGTTAATTTCAAATTCATACTTGTCCCCCCAATATATTGTTTATGCTAATATAATAGCAATATAGGGATAAACGAACAAATCACCTACTAATATATTAATAGTTCAATAACATAAACACATTTAGTTTATTTATTAACCTGATATGGGGATAAATTAAGCAAATTAATTCTATTTTGTAACATTATGTAGTAAAGAGTTTATAAAAAACCAATAAAGATTCACAAAAAATCCAAATATCGATTACTTAATTTTTTACAACCACACCCCCACACGATAACTACATTATTAAGCAGGTTTCATGATTTATTACATTCTCTCGCCACCTGACAAAATCAGATCAAAAACATATCCCTGCATATTATCGATTAGTTCAACCACATCTGGATTTTTATCGTTGCTCAGCGACCAATTGATTGACAACATTGCGTTTGCTGTATACAACTGAGCTACAAAGTCAATCGGCACACTTACTTCAACCTGCTGCTCTTTCAAATAGGAATAGCAGGCATTATATAAAATGGATTCTAATTCTAAACGTAAATCCGCTGAGGGAACACGTACATGGAGTAAAGTTGCAACCTCTTTTTTTCGCGCTGAGATCTTATCGGTTATCATATTAATAGCTTGAGCCACATTTCCATTCTCTATTAATGCGAAACGAAATTCAATTTCTTCCTTGAACCAGCAGACATAATTTTGCACTAATTTTTCCAAAAGATCATATTTATCTGCAAAATGGCTGTAAAATGTGGACTTACTCACCATAGCATGTATGCAAATATCTTTAGTTGTAATTCGCCCAAACTCTTTTTCGTTCAAGAGGGTAATAAGTGTATTAGAAATATTTTTCTTCGTTTTATAAACGCGAACATCCTCTCCCATTAATAATCAATCTCCTTCCCAAAGTTGCTTATCAAACCATTTATATCCTTATGGTTCGATTTCGTACTTCTTACCCTTTCCTGCTTGTTGTTTCTTTAATATACTTCTCTTATCCTTACCTTGTAGTCAAATATAAGGAGGAATTTTATGTTTAAACAGTATGTAAACAACGAACAGTTCAATTTGCAAATTAACCGTTTTTTCAACGATTTCTATCAAGACGATGAGCGGGCAAATCAGGATTTGCAAGCCATCATCCCAAGACTTACAGACACGGACAGCTGGTATAACACTTGGATAGAATATGCAGCAATGCGGGAGCATCAGAAAGACTTCGATCTAGCTTCGGTTTATTATCAGGCTGCCGAGTTTTATATGGAATCATCCGATCCAAAAAAAGAAAAAGTGTACCAAAAATACCGTGAAACCTTTTATAAGGGTTTTCATGACTTTGAGTATGAAACCTATCAAATTCCTTATGAGGATTCCTATCTTCCTGCAATCAAATTCATGACACCAGGCGCATGTAATACACTACTTTTCTTTGGAGGCTACGATTCCTACATGGAGGAAATGATGAAGATGATGAACTACCTCATAGGAATCAATTATAATATTATAGTTTTTGATGGACCTGGACAAGGAACAGCACTGAAAAACGGCTTAAAATTCATCCACAACTGGGAGAAGCCCGTTTCCACAGTCATTGACTATTTCAAACTTGACCGTGTTAGTATTCTCGGAGCTTCTTGGGGCGGCTACTTGGCAATGCGTGCCGCCGCTTTTGAAAAACGAATCGACAAAGTCATCGCCTTTAATATTTTTTATAGTGGCCTTGATGCACTCAAGATGCGCATGCCGGATAATATCTGGAATAAATTGACCACGCTTCTGGCTACTAATGAAGCTGACAAAATTAATACCATGTTTAAACAAATGATGGCCACCAGCATCGACCTGAACTGGAAAGTTAAAAAAGGTATGGAAAATACAGGTGAAAAAACGCCATTTAACTTACTTAAAAACTTTGAAAAACATACGATGGCAGGAATCGGTCAGTTCATAAATCAAGAAGTATTGCTCCTGGCTGGTGAAGACGATCAGTACGTTCCAATTAGCCGATTACCGCAAATCGAATCGGAGCTATGTAATGCAGCCTCCATCACTTCTGTAGTTTTCACTAAGAAAACTGGTGGTGAACAACATTGTCAGGCTGGTCATCGTCACTTAGCTTTTGATGAAATTAAAAGCTTTTTGCGACATAAATTATATTGAGAAATATGAAGCGTTTTAGCACTTTCAAAATTTTTCTTTTATTAGCACATTAGAACATGGTGACATTCTTGCCCTTCTTATAGTGTTCATGGTGACCATCGTGTCACTCCTCAAAAAGACTGATATTATTTTCATAAAAGAAATCCCCCACGTATTTGTGGGGGATTATTCTGCGTTTTACTTATAATGAAATATGTGAAGTTTTGTTTATTTACAAACCTAAAATACCAACAATCTGACTCGCCTTTAGATTAGTAATATAATAGTACATCTCTAAACCCTTTTTTTCAGCCTTTAGCACCTTCCCCCTCATTTTCGATAAATGTTGGGAAACAGTGGATTGTGGAATTTTTAAAAGCTTCGTCAATTGTGTAACATTACATTTTTTATACTGAATTAACTCGTTTATAATTATTATTACTAAATCTAACAAAAAAATTTGAGTAGCCCCCCTATTAACTGCACTAATTATAACTAGAGCTAGCCCTTTTCTTTAAATTCCTACTTTAACTAGACCATACGGAGTTAGTGATATGAGTTCGAAAATTTTTTCACCTTTTCTAAACAACTTATTATATTATTTTTATCTAATAAGGCACAGAAACAAATTAAAAAACTTTAGTGCTCCTGAAAATCTCTTGAGGAAAAACGTTTTTAGGGTGAAACGTTTTTCAGGGTACTTTTATACTGACTCTTTTCCTTAAAATGTTTCTGTACCTAATATTTAAATTAACTTATGTCAAAATATTTCGCAATACAAGCGCTAAATGCTACATGGATATATAGAAAATGACACTTTTTATGAGCATACCCCATCAAATACTTATATTAAATATAGAAAAGTCACCTTAATATTATTAAATTTGTTAAATTAAATAATGAAAATGGAGAATACTAACTTTATAATTGTCACAATTTAATTTATATATCTACTCTTTTATTACTCGTAAAAATCATTTGATAATTCCTTCAATATTAATTTATGAAATGCAGAGACCATCTAAAGCAACAATTTTCTTACATTAGATTGTTTTTCTATTTAATTTATTTTGTCGAAAAAAGTCGATATTTTCATATTTTTTTCATTTAATTATTGTACATTTGCACATTTAGTGTTAGGATTATGCCTATTCAAATTAGATCCTATTGATTCCTCTTTAAGATTTCTTTATTTTATTTGTGAAAATTAGTTACTTTCTAGTAAATTCCCAGCAATAATACAGCAAACTACACTAAGAATAATTCTAAAATTATATTTTCATCTCGTAAATTCATAAAAAGGAATTTAAGTCAAACTATATTTTCTATCTGTGTATATTCATTCTTTATTCAAACATGATTAATCATAAGTTCTAACTCTTTAATCAAATTTAAATAACAATTTTGATTCTAAAATAAGTTCAAAATCAAAATAAATATATTGTTATTTCAAAATAATGTTGTAAACTATCTTTAGAATGGAAAGATTTATGTAACAGCATGTTAAGGGGTTACAGGGGGAATAAAAATGAGAAATTTTTTCGATGACAAGTATAAAAATATTGAATTAAAAAGGAGACTATTAAATATAATCAGTGAAATTAGTGAATTAAAAGGAAAATTAGCTGCTTATCAGGAACAAAATCCTGATATATTTACTAGCTTAGAAAAAACCATACCACTTCATTACATAAAAAACTTTACTACTACCTATGAAGATATAAAAGTCCCAAATAAAAGATTAAAAGAACTTATTTTAGATGATATAGTACCTCAAAATATTTCGGAAGATGCTATCTTTTGTTTTTATCAAACACTTACTTTTATACATAAGAATTCCTATGATTTATTAATCAATCCAGAGACTATACAGGAATTACATTTTCAATTAATACATTACATTACCTCTGACAGTGCCAAATGGCGCGAAAAACCGTTTACTATTCCAGGTATTCCTGAAAACGGAATGCACTTAAATAGTTACCGCATTCTTCCACATGAGCTTATTCCACAAGTAATGGAACAATTATGTGATCAATATAACTCATTAAATTCTAGTAAGGGCCATCATTCACTTTTATTAATAGCTCGTTTTATATTTAATTTTTATTGCATAGTCCCTTTTAATCAGGGTAACGGCAGATTGGCACTTATGTTAATGCAATTGCTATTAATTAAGAGTGGAAATACATTTGTAAAATATGTATGTCTGGATAAATACATTAAGAAAAATGAATCTGAATATTACAATTCGATTTATAAATCTTCGGTAAATTGGTACTGCGAGGAACATAATAGTAGCTTTTGGTTAAAAACGTTTTTAACTATTATATTAGAGGCGTACAAAGATCTTCATAATACAGTTCTAGATTCTATATGTAAGCATACTAAAGTGGAGAGAATTCAGGATTTTATCCTTAAACAAAAACAACCCTTTACTAAGGAGTGTATTCGTAACACATATCCCGACATAGCAGAGAGTACAATCAGTA
Organism: Bacillus sp. 41-22; assembly: GCF_025809295.1. Classification (NCBI taxonomy): domain Bacteria; kingdom Bacillati; phylum Bacillota; class Bacilli; order Caryophanales; family Bacillaceae; genus Bacillus; species Bacillus sp. 41-22. Next base: position 2,428,676 of record NZ_CP084035.1, on the reverse strand, counting down.
AGGCTTTAAATTCCTTGCAATTGTTTGGCCATATTAAGCTAGTGACAAAAGGAAGAAATGCTAGTTGGATTAAAGTTTAACTATACTTGTAAAACACTTACAGTTCAAAAAAGAAAATTATAACTTTATCATTTAAATTCATGCCTTTGGACTCTTATTCATTGAATTTCACTTTAATATATTAAGCTATTATTACTAATTTAGTTATTTCTAATTCCTACAAAACACAAAACGGTTTATAGGAATATTTGTCGAAAAAAGTCGCATTTTAATATTTTTTCTTTATTTTCTGGTTGTAAACGTTTCATTTTCGTGTTACCATCTTAATCAAACAATAGATGGTAATAAAAATGAAAATATTTCTTTCCCTTAGAAACATATAAACGTACGGTCATATCAAGAAAATAAGGCCAAAGAAATATTTGATACCTATCCAAATTACCAATAGGAATTTTGCCGCATTAACTTTCTGTTATTTCAGAATAAAACTTCACATTTTGTCCCTAAACAAAATTTGTTAGCGTGCAAAATTCAAATACACTAAAACACCCAAATAAATGAAATGTCCTTTTTTATTGAGCATTGAGGTATGAAAAAATAATTCTTCCTACAAAATTCAGCTGAGTAACATAAAGACATCTAAATTACTACCTTTATCGCCATCTATTGTTGACAACATATTTACCAACTATTAAAAAGAACCTATCAAGGGTTCTTTTTTATTATAATCATTCAAATTTCACTTCTATCTTGATACTTAGATTTCTACACAAATTACATCTACTTTTTTACTCTCAATTATTGAATTTATAATATAGTACTTCAATTTTAGTTATTCTTGATCTCAATCCGTTTAAATTAGTGAATAAAATTCAAACATATAAAAATAATAACTACAACTAATCGTTATATATTAAAGAGGTGTCAATTTTGTCCTTAAATGAAAAGACCCTAGAAACAAAGACAGATAAAACCATTAAAAAAATCCAAACAAGTAACTTAAAAGAACTTAAAAATACATTAGATAACATCTTTGATATTAGTGCAGATTTGATTGAACATCCTTTGCAATTAAAAACAAACACGAATATTTTACTATATTATTTTGAAGGCCTTACAGATGGTGTTGCATTAAAAGGAAATGTTGTTACACCATTATTACAAGAAGTGAATGAAGACAGTCAAATATTTAATTCTAATATTATTGCTACTCATACCAAAATAGTATATACGTGGAATGAAATTAAAGAAGGATTACTTGAGGGACAATGTGTACTGTTTATGGAAGGAGAAAAGAGGTCCCTTCTAATAAATACAAAAGGCTGGGCAGAAAGAGCGATTCAAGAACCTATTTCAGAAGTTACTATTAAAGGCTCACATGATGGGTTTATTGAGAATGCCACAAAAAACATAGGCTTAATTCGTCGATATATTCCTTCTACTGAATTGAAAATTAAAAAAATGACAATTGGAGAACGCGCCACTTCTTTAGTCTATCTAATTTACTTAGGGGATGTAGCAAACGAAGATGTGGTCCAAGAAATAGAAACTAGAATCTGTAAAATTAAAACGGATGCGGTATTGAGCATTGGAGAACTATCTAATTTTACAAAGGATCAAAATTGGACTCCTTTTCCACAGGCTTATTTAAGTGAACGCCCAGATGCCATTTCTAATCATATACTTGATGGAAAAGTAGCAGTGTTAATTGATAGATCTCCTGGTGCGATGATTGTCCCAATGAATTTAATTGGATTTTTTCAGACTCCAGATGATTATAATATACATTGGCTCATTGCATCATTTTTTCGCTTATTACGATTTGCAGGATTTATTATAGCTATTTTTTTACCCGCAATTTATATTGCTATAGTCTCTTTTCACTTTGAAATCATTCCTTTAGATCTATACACTTCTATTGCAACGTCAAGAGTTAAAGTCCCTTTCTCTCCTTTATTGGAAGCTTTTATAATGGAAATCACACTAGAAATGCTACGTGAAGCTGGTATTCGCTTACCACAACCAATTGGACAAACAATTGGAATTGTTGGAGGGATTGTAATTGGGCAGGCGGCTGTTCAAGCTGGTCTTGTGAGTAACGTTATGGTTATTATCGTATCTATTACCGCCATTGCATCATTTATTGTTTCTAATTATGATTTATCAAGTTGTATTCGGCTTATTCGTTTTCCAATGATGTTATTAGCCTATTTTTATGGGATTGTAGGTATTGTTAGTGGATTAATGCTCTTATTTGCTCATTTTGTTTCATTAACTTCCTATGGTTCACCATATGGATTGCCAATTGCACCATTTCGTCTCCAAGAGTTAAAAGATTCTTTTGTAAGATTTCCTATTTCCATGATCACCACCCGCTCGAGTACAGGACAGCCGGAACAAAAAAAGAAAAAAGAAGGTGGTTCGCATGGGGAATCTTAAATTTCAAAACATAACTTTATTTGAATTTATTGTTTTCATCCATTCACTGCAACTTGCATCAGGTATGTTAATTATGCCAAGCCCACTTGCTACTACCGCTGGCACAGATGGCTGGATTTCTATCATTCTGGGATGGATGGTTACTTCTATAATTGGCGTATTTATTGTATTAATGTTACAAAAAAGTCCTAGCAAAAATTTCTCACAGATTTTAAAAACATACTTTGGTAAATGGCTAGGAACAATTTTTCTTCTTTTATATGCCTTTTATCTATTTTTTGCTGGTTTTAATACTTTATTAAAGGCAACTGACATTATAAAAGTGTGGATATTCCCTTCCACTCCTGCTTATCAAATCGCCATATTATTACTATTGCCTTTTATTATTTTAGCCCTGAGTGGGTTAAGGGCTCTTACTAGTTATTCTATGCTTGTTTTCTTCTTCACTACTTGGATGCCACTATTTCTTCTTTTTTCACTAAAGAGTAACTACAATCCTTTACACCTACTACCTATTTTTAAAGATGGCTTATACCCTATTGTAAAGGCAACAAAAGAAACCATTACTCCTTATGCGGGCTTAGAAATTGCATATTTTATTTATCCGTTCTTACAAAAAAAACAAAAAGCCATAAAAGGAATACTAATAGCGAATACTGGAACCATGTTTTTCTATCTATATGTGACTATTCTTTCTTATATATACTTTAGTCCGGAGGGGATAAAAGACGTAATTTGGCCAGTATTTCATCTGTTAAAAGGAGTTCGTTTTTCTTTCATAGAACGATTAGAAATTTTATATATCGCTTACTATTTGATTGTATTTTCCACTACAATATATCCGTATTTATTTTTCAGTTTCGAATCTGTGACCATTTTATTTCAAAAAACCGTTCGCAATTGGGTGCTGGTTGGTTTTATGCTTTTAATAGTCGGCTTATTCGTTTTTCTAAATCCCGATGTGGATCAATATTTGTTTATATATTCTCTTATGGATATCTTAAATATCATTTTTTTTATTCTATTACCAATCTTTTTTTTCGCATACAGCATTCTTTTCACTTGGTTAACTAGGAGGAAACAACTTTGATTCGAAAATGGATATGGATTGTAACTTGTTGTGTATGTTTAATCGGTTGTAGTCAAAGAATCCCTCTTGAACAGGTTTCATTAATCCTGTTAATCGCCTTAGATAGAACTTCTAATGGAGACATAAAAGTGGGCACAAGCATACCACTCTTTCATCATAAACAGCAAAGAAGTACTATAGAGCAATGGGCGCGAGCATCCACTGTATATAATGGATTCAGTAAAATAGATACGAAGTTAACGGGCTATATGACAGCCTCAAAAGCTGAAATCATTTTAATTGGGGAAAAATTGGCCCAAGAAGCAAATTGGATGCAGGAGCTTGATTCTTCTTACCGTGATCCTTACGCTACCATTAATGCTAAAGTAGTACTTGTTGATGGACCTGTAGAAGAAATTTTCACAATTAATAAGCCCGATAAACCATCACTACCATCTTACATAAGTAGTGTAATCGAATCCTCCATTCAAAATAATCAATCCGTTTCTTCCACGATTCAACAATTAATGAGAGAAAAAAATGAAGAAGGAATGACACAAGCTGTTCCAGTTATAAAAAAAACAAAGAATGAAATCGACACGGTAGGAATTGCACTTTTAGATCGACAAGGTAAATATTTAAGCCGTATCCCTAAAAAAAATGTTAAGTTTTTCAATCTTTTAAATAAGCCCAAAAATAAAGGCCGGATGATACTACACCTTGTGCTTCCACCTAAAAAATCCAGCCAAAAACCAAACACTTCTATATTAATACAGAATGCGACTAGGAAAATAGATGTTAATTTTCAAAAAGGAAAGTTTGTATTTAATTTCGATATAAACGCTAATGTAGCTGTAATAGAAAAAACTAACGCACATTTAATTAAGGAGCATTATGATAATAAAAAAAACATACATAATTTAGAAAATGAGGTTCAAAAAGAAATTAATAAGAAATTACAAAATATGTTGTATGAATTACAAAAGAATAAAATTGATCCTATCGGATTATCGTTATATGCTAGAGCTTTTCAATATAACGAGTGGAAAAAACTAAAAGGAGATTGGTTGCAAGCGTTAGCAGAGGCTAAAATAACTGTAAAAACACACGTCAAAATAAAAGATACTGGGACCATTAGAAATTAGATTAGCCTATTCTTTTATTTGACAGCATTTCTCAGTCGAATTTCCCTTCCTCAATAATTATGATATAAAAGACACTAATTCAAAGAAAAATCTTTCGGTTAAATGCTAACCAATAGATTTTTCTTTTTTCTCTAACCAGTTCTTTTAAAAGGGCAACAATTTAACTACGGTAATCAAGTACAAGTTTCTAATTTAAGGAATTTCAGAACTTATAACTCTATTGCAGTAAACATGCCAGATACCATTATCAAAGCCAAAATTCCTAAGTTAAGGGGTTTCGGCTTTTTGAGTTCGTTCGAATATCTTAGTTTTAGTTTTATGTACTTTGATAGAATAGATACACATCAGCATATTTGTGCTTAATTTTATCGTTTAATGCGGCTTTAATAAATCATTTTTAGTTTATATATCCCATACTGATAACAATTGAATTTTATTATTTATCCCCTTAGATTATTTCAAATGATTCTATTTTCTTTCATTTGACTCTTTTGATATATTTCAAATTTCTTGATTACATGTTGTATAGGGGAGCCCTTCTTTTTTCCACGTAAGAAATCCTCCCTTTAAATTAACTACTTTCTTTATATCAGCTTTTTGTAAAATGCTAGCTGCTATAGCGGAACGTAACCCCGTTCGACATTGTAAAACTATTGGACAATTTTTCGGTACATCATCTAGCCGTTCAAGTAGATTACCTAAAGTGATATGTATTGCATCATGAAGATGTCCTTCATCCCACTCTTTTTTACTACGCACATCGATAACCTTTACACTTCCATCTTTTATTAACGGATATAATTCATTTGATGTTTTTTCCTTATAAATCTCTAAACTATGGAATCTTTGAATTACCTTTGAAGGTGCAAAAGCAATAATATTATCTAAGCCAATGGACTCAAAGTCTCTAATAACTTCCTCCACTTTAACATTTTCCGCATCTAAAATTATTAAAGTTTCTTTTTTATAATCTAATATCCCCCCACACCAAGTTGTGAAAGAATTGTTATAAGGTATGTTAATTGACTTCTCGATGTGGCCAGCAGCAAAACACTCTACATCCCTTATATCAACTATTTGCTGAACACCCCTCATCACTTCTTGAAGTTCTTCTACTATATAAATAGCAGTAATCTCTCTCTTCTTACGAGTTGGTGGACCATACTTATTTAAATGCTTCATTAATGGAAAATACTTTGGAGGCTCTGGCTGTCCCGTCAATAAATTCGATATAAAATTATCTTCATCATTACATTGAAACGCCCAATTAAACATCTTTTCATAACCTAATGTGGAAGTTGGAATTGCTCCTAATGCTTTTCCACATGCACTTCCTGCACCATGTGATGGCCATATTTGCAAATAATCGGGGAGTATTTTTATTTTTTGTATAGAATCAAATAATTGTTTCGCTCCTATTTTTGCGGTATCTTTAATACCAACAGCAATTTCTAATAAATCGGGTCTACCTATATCTCCTACAAATATAAAATCACCTGTGAATATTCCTATCGGCTTATCATTCATATAATTATTTTGACTTGTATCGGTTACTAAAAAGGAAATACTTTCAGGCGTATGCCCTGGGGTATGAATGACATTGAATTTTATATGACCAACCTTAAACTCTGTTCCCTCTCTAACCAAATTGTATCGGCCATCGTTAAGATATTGATATTTCCAATCACTATCTCCTTCATCAGATACATATAAATTTACATTATAAAGATGGGAAAGTTCTCTAGACCCAGAAAGAAAATCTGCATGAATATGAGTCTCAGCCGCAGCAATTACTTCCATCCCTTCTTTCTTAGCAAATTCTATATATTGTTCTATATACCGACCTGGATCAATTACAATTGCTACGCCTTCCTTCTGACAACCAACTAAATAGGAAGCATGAGCTAATTTTTCATCATAAAAATATTTTAAAAGCATAGCTATTCCCTCCAAATGCTTATTTCAAATTACTTCTCGGTTGTTACAACAACTCTCTATCTTTCCTTATAGAATCCCTTTCAACATTAAATTCCAATACATATAGGGCAACATATACCTTTTAAGTAAAAACATACTATACCGTTCTTTCGCTTGATTAAACGGAAACGTTTCTTGAGGCTCATGTTCATAGTTAAATTCAGCGAGTATAAGACTTTTATATCCTGTAACAATCGGACAGGATGTATACCCATCATAATTAGCCTGCAAGTCTCTTCCATTAAGTACGTCCAAAATATTTTGTTTTAAGACAGGTATTTGTTTTCGAATTGCCGCTCCAGTTTTAGATGTAGGTAAATTGGTACAATCTCCAAGTCCAAAAATATTCTTATATTTTACATGCTGCAAAGTATAAGGACTTATATCTACCCACCCCTGATGATCACTTATCTCACTTTCTTTAATAAAGTTAGGTGGCCCCATTGGTGGAACAACATGTATCATACTATATGGTACTGTTTCTCGTTTCAGTGTTTGCGTATCTTCAAAAATTGCTTCTCTCTTTTCAGCGATAATTTCTACTAAGTTTTTATTATAGTTCGTTATAATTTGCTTTCTTTCTAGTACTTGTTCTAATGTTTCAGCATAACGCGGTACCTGAAATATGTTAGCGTTCGCAGAATAAAACATTACTTCACTTCTGTTTTTCAAACCGCCATTACAAAAATACTCTTCTGCTAAATACATAATTTTTTGTGGGGCGCCACCACATTTAATAGGAGTATTGGGGTGGGTAAAAATCGCATTTCCTCCTTTGAATTTTTCAATTTCTCTCCAAGTAGAATCAACATATTTATAAGAATAATTGCTACAAACCCCATTAGTCCCAATAGACTCCTTTAAGCCTTTAATACCACCCCAATTTATTTGTATACCGGCTGCTACAATAAGAATCTCATATTCAAGTAGCATTCCATCATCTAAAAGTATCTTATTTTGATCTGGAAACAACTTAACAACACTTTTAGGAATCCACGTTGCTCCTTTTGGAATAAGTGATTCTTGATCACGCATCGTACATTCCTTTGAAACAATTCCTCCCCCAACTAAACTCCATAGTGGTTGGAAGTAATGTTTTTTAGATGAATCGATAATAGCTATACTTTCTTTCAATAGGGATACATTTCGCAACAAATGTGCAGTAGAAGATAGTCCTGCAGTCCCAGCGCCAATCACAATAATTTTATAATTATCTCTGGTCTTCATTATCCTCTTCCTATCTGAATTTAATTTTTAAGTTAACTAATTATTAGCCTTATTTCATCGTAGTAACAATATTATAAGATAAAAATACTATTATTTTATCTTATTAAAACGAATATTCTGTTAACTTTATCCGTCGACATTACTATATGCGTAAATCCCTTATGTTACTTCTTTAATTTGTTTCAAACTCTACAAACTTTACATTTCTCAATATTAGCCTGTATCCTATCTCACTTTAATGACATTACACTTCTATAGATAATGAAATGCAAGTTTCTTTGGTATGGTTTGTCCATCCTCCTTTTCAGGAGATAGACAAAAACAATCTTATTCCAATAGCTATATTACCTATTCTTTTTTGAATCTTTGTTATAAATATCTATACATGCATTTGAGAACGTCTTTGTTGTTTTTCCAGTCCCTCAATAATGTGAGAATTGCTATTACCATATTTCCCGTAGCCTTTGATTTATAGGGAGCTGAAAATAGTACATACCAACCCGACTGGAATATTGAACACCTCATAACAGGAGATACTTTCTACTTAACTCAACGTTTTGGTAGAGCGCATTTTGGTGCCAAAATGAAGATTTTCAAGGTTCACCCTGACGGTACTTTACAACGCTTTATTACAATTGAACCAGAATTTATTACTACGCCTAAAGGGTTAGAAATTTGGAGAACACCAATTACAAATGTATATACTAAAGGGACATATATTGCAGTAATTAAGTATAACGGAGAATTTACCTACTCAAATCATTTTCAAATTAATTAACTCTTTCCTACTCAGTAGCTAGAATTGATTAATTAGGTAGCTATGAAGAATTAAGATCTTAACCAGCTTCAATTTGATTTTAACTTTTTTAATATAAACACATTTTACTTTTAATAGAAGTAAGTTAACTATTATATCCACCTACTCTTCGTATGCAATATTGCATACGAAGGGCCTTAAATATTTTGGTATACTATGCATGTGGATTTTTCATCCAAAATTCCACTCAAACGCATATTTATGTATATGCCGCCCCTAATTGCTAAAAGTGAGAAGAATGTTATTCATTCTTCTCACTTTTTTTATTTAAAATGTGTGCTTGTACTTAGGTCTTTAGATATTTTACATTTTGAATCTTAATACTAATCCACATATGTGAATTTCCTTATAAAAATAAACTCCAAAATAGAATTAATCTTCCAAATTCCACCTATGGAGTCAGTTGTTTTCTAAAAAACATTCCAGCGTTTTTATCAATCGATTTTAGAATAGTCAAATAATAATACCATATACAAGCTCTGCATAAATTATTCATTTTCTTTTATATAATACCTACCTTTTTACTTCTGATAAATCATTAAACATTGGATTATATTTCACTTTTATATAAATAAAAGCCAAATAGCCGTTCATAATGAACGACTATTTGGCATCTTACTAATAATTTGAATGTTCTTCATGTTAATCTATTTTGTTTAATCCCGTAGAAGTAACTTGATAGGTTCTTTTTTTACCTATATATTCTTGTTTATTATTCTCAAGGTTAATAAGTGTAGCCCGTGTCTTTTCCTTTACTGCTTCCCCTTCTATATGGGTAAACTCGATATAATCTCCCACTTTGACTGGCACAGTTTGTCTTTCAGCAGTTTGCTGTCTATTTCCCACTATTTCCTTATTGTACACAACACTACCGGATGAATTCTGTACTTTGATACTTGCATACGTATTATTAAAATAAGAATGTGGTACGCCTGCTTCTAAATTCACCTGTATTTTCTCTGTTACCCTATTATAATTTACTTTTGCAATTTCTCTATCACTATATCCCTTTAAAGACCAACCAAATTGATTTCCGTCTAAAACCGTTGTTTCTGGCATTTTTTCTACTTTCTTCAGACCTTCTTTTGTAACTTCGTACATTGCTTTTTTTCCAAAGCTTTCTTGTTTACTATTATCTACATTTGTGAAAGTAGCTCTATGCACACCTTCTAGATGTGTTAACTCAATATAATCCCCTACTTTAACTGGAACTTTTTGCGATTCAGCATTTTGTTGTTTGTTTCCATAGATGTCTTTCTTGTATACTACTTTTCCTGATGCATTTTGTACTTTAATACTCGCATATGTTTCATTAAAATAATGATGCGGTACACCTGCTTTTAAGTCCACTTGCATTTCTTCTGCCGACTTATTGAAATTGATTTTAGCAAACTCGAAATCACTAATTCCTTTTAGTGACCAGCCAAATTGATTTCCATCTAAAATTGTTGCTTCTGGCATTTTTTCTACTTTCTTCAGGCCTTCTTTTGTAACTTCGTACATTGCTTTTTTTCCAAAGCTTTCTTGTTTACTGTTATCTACATTTGTGAAAGTAGCTCTATGCACACCTTCTAGATGTGTTAACTCAATATAATCTCCTACTTTAACTGGAACTTTTTGCGATTCAGCATTTTGTTGCTTGTTTCCATAAATGTCTTTCTTGTATACTACTTTTCCTGATGCATTTTGCACTTTAATACTCGCATATGTTTCATTAAAATAATGATGCGGTACGCCTGCTTTTAAGTCAATATGCACTTCTTCTGTCGACTTATTGAAATTGATTTTAGCAAATTCGAAATCACTAATCCCTTTTAGTGACCATGCAAACTTGTTTCCTTCTAAAATATTATTTACATTAGGTATATCTGGTTTAATTGGATTAGAATCCGTCCCCTTCCAAATCTCTGCTGTTAAAGTTGGATACCCTAATACAGCCACTTTTTGAATGGTATCGTTATTTGGACGTAATCCCCACTTCTCAAAGAAAGGTATCAAATTTTGTTTGGCTACTTTTGATGCCGAAATCATAAATAATTGTTTTTTATTTTCATCAGTTTGTGGAAGTTCACTTGAAGACATTTCTCTATACAATTGATGCAATTGAGAATAGAAGTCCTCTCCATATGCTAACTGTAGTTGCCAAAGCATAACAAGCTTAACAAAAACATCACTAACTTCGTCATAATTTTTATTAGGTTGTTCTAAGTATTGAAATGCCTTAGTATAAGCGCCCTCCTGTTGCAATCTAAAAGATTGATTAGATGTAAATGCTTTTTCTACAGAAAGGCTGTAAATATTATTTTGTACTTCTGTCATATTATAAAACTTCCAAGGTGATTGCTGTCTCAAATGCCCTGCCTCATGCCAAGGACCCCAGCCATCTTTTATAAATTTATTAATATCTAACACGTATTGGATTGCATCTCCTACATATGCGGTTCGATAAGAAGTTGCATACATATAATAATCGGGAGAATGATTTTCTTCTACGTAATGAATATAATGTTTATCTACTTGTTCCTCGGATAAACCAGCTACTTTGTCTTGAATTCGAGTAGCTTCATCCATCTTTTTTAAGAGTTGTACAGGATCTGTATTAGAACCTAACAAATATTTCTTAACACGTGCAGGGCTGGCCGTAATTAATACACGTTCTCCTTTTAACTCCACTGCATGTGCATTGGGATATTGGTCCAGCATGTTTATTAAATCTTGTTTCGTATGCTTTCCTAGTTCAAAAAAAGGAGTAGTCGTTCCACCTGTTGTGACTGTTGTTCGAATGGTACCACCTTGTTGTTTATTATAAAAATAAATCATCCCCCCATTTGGAGATTGGATTGTGTTTATACCAGGTTTTAATGTAAATGATTTTATTTTAGAATCTTCTCTCCAAGAAGCATCATACGAATACGTTCCAATATATGCTTGAATATTTTGATTTCCTTCTACATTAATCGTTATTTGTTCATTTGGCTTTGCATATAAACCAGTGGGTTCATATGGACTAAATGCCATACTTTTTCTTTCCTGTTGTTTCAGTACCTCAACATCCCCTTTTCCTGGGACTGTATATATTCTGTTTTCTGATTTAACTGACTTTTCCTCTTGCAGTGATGTCGATATTTTTTTTTGCTGCTTTGTTTCCTCTGCAAAGACATCTGATGAAGAAACCATTCCAGTCGTAAGCATAGTTACTGTAGCGGTAGCTGCAAGTATTTTTCTAGTTTTATATTTTGAGTTATTCCCCATATTATCTCCCTCATTTTCCCTTAGTACATTTAAGGATTATTATTTTATTTATTACGTTTTTACACCAAAAATTTTTTACGCTATTTATGTTGTATCTAATACTCTATTTTTTCTCATAATAGTCTCCTTTTCTTTATTTCTAATTGTTTATAAATGTTATTTGATGACACATAAAATAACAACTTTACGATAAACTCATCAATAACAACCTATTATGTTTTGATTTAGTATTCTTAACTTCCATCTAATTGTATAAAAGTATTCTATTAGGAAAATAAGAATATAAAGCTCACTAATTATAGATTAGGTTTTATGAAAAAATTCATAAAAATCATTCACCTTAAAAATTCAAACTTGTATAACTACTTTCTACATATAGGATGGAATTATAAAAATATTTCAATAAAATAAAAGACAGAGGCCTGATGATACCTCCGTCTTTTCAATTTATAAAGAACAAAAAATCATTTTATAACTGTATAAATGCCCTTGCAACAAATACTGTATTCCGCTATTTTTTTGAAGAAACAGGATCCATTTTTAATGTTTTTATCCCTTCTTTTAATGTAAACGCATCCGCTCTCAATGTTTTCCAACTATCTTTCGCTGCATTCAAATTAGGTTTTAGGAATTTGAATTTATTTTGATCCGCTTTTTGGGATGCTTTATCAATATGACTAAGCACTCCCGAATATTGAGAATCTAAATCATGCCATTGTGCAGACATATAGGTAAGTGCATTAATAGCCGATCCAATCGCATTGTGCATTTCATTAATATTATTATACGCAACACCAACTACACGATTTAATGTTACTTTATAATCTATAGTCTGACGTAATTGTGCTAACAACGGCTCTAACGTACCTAAATTATTTCTTGCTACCCCTATCATTACACCACCAGCAATCCACGTAGGAATTGAGGGAATTGATACAGTTATTATTCCATCTGATTCTACTTGTTTAAAATGTCTTACTTGCTCTAAAACTTCATTTAGGCGCTTTTCATCTTCATCAATTCCAGATGCTTGGTTTTTCAGAATCGAATGCAAAATATCTTTATGACCTGCAAATGCTCGGACATCTTCTCCAATACTATCTCTTAACTTAGCTAGTTCTTGTATTAAATTCTGTGTATATGCTTGATTTTGTTTAATCTCACCTTGTAAATCTGTCATGCCTTCTTTTAATGTGTCTGCATCCCCTTCATTAATCGCTTCTACTAATGTGTCATAATAATTGTCGAATTTAGTATCATACTCTACAATCCCCGTCAGTGTATCTAAAAGTTGTTTTTTTATGTGTGAATCCCATTTCGTAGCATGCTCTCTTGCATTCTTTTGATCTTGTAGAATTTGACTAGGTAGATTTGTATATCCTTTAATGTCAATGCCTTCAAAGTTAACATCTGGGTTTTTAATTAACAAATAAGAGTAATCATTCATGGATTTTGCAAATACCCCAGCATCTTGCAAAGCTTTTTTCATCTTTTCGCTGTTTACAGAAAGAGATATATCTTCGGTACTAGTTTGTTCCATTTTACTTTCACTTGCGAAGGCTGCCACTGGAGAAACTACAGTAGTTGTTGTCAGAGTTAAAAACGTCGATACAGCAAGTAGTTTATAAGGAAAGTTTTTATTCATTTTAATTCCTCCTATACATATATATTGATTTTTAATTTGTTTTTTCTTGTTTAAAAGCAATGTCTTTTGAAATGAATTCTGCATCCTTATGAATATCATTCCAACTTTGTTTTGCAGCCTTTAAATCATCAGGTATTAAAGAAAGTTTATGTTCTTGCATTTGGTCGATATTATCATATAGATCTTTATAATTCGCTCCCATCGTATTCCATTGTTGCTGAATACTTGTTAGAGACATAATTGCTTGATCAACTGTTTGATACAAATATGTTAAAGTGTCTTTTGTATTAGTAAGTGAAATAACTGCTTGGTTAGCTAAATCAGCTTTCATACTTAATTCTCCAATTTTATTCGAAATTTCATTATAGGAGTTCATATGATTAGATGCCTCAACACCAGCTGCTGTTCCTAAACCGATACCAGCTGCCCCTAGAGCTGTTAGACCACCAACAACAGCTGGTGTCGCTGTGCCACCGGTCACAACAATTACTAACGCTCCTGCAATCGTTCCAATAACTAAAATAGCTGCTCCTAATCCACCACCAATTGACCAGGCTAATACATTATCAAAATGTGCTTTCTGCGTAGAACGTAAATTCTCAATTTCGGCCTGAAGTTGTGGGAATAGTGCTTGTTTTCCCGCTAATATAGCCGTTAATCCCCCTTGTCCATCTGGACCTCCAACATTATTTTTAAAATCTACAGTATTTGTATACAACTTTGTTTTGAAAGCTTCTAACATCTTAATAACTTCCGTAACTTCATTTGAATTTGTATGAATTGTACCGATTAAGTCCCCTATTCCTTCTTTGAGGCCCGCCTTATCTTTCTTTTTTACAGTATCTACTAGTGTGTCGTAATAATTTTGAAATTGTTCATCATAATTTACAATATTACGTGCTGTCTTTTGAATGTTTGGCTTCGCTGTATCTAGCCAGTAATTTGCATTGATTCGTGACAGTTCCTGATTCAGGTGAATGTTTTTGATTAATTCTCCCCCTCCTGAACCTAAATCAATGTTGGATAAATTTACATTCGGTTGCTTAATCATTGTTTTTGCGTACAAATCCATTACAAGAATATGAGAGCCTGTTTCAGCCAACACTTTCTTTAACCCTTCAGGTCCTAACGCATAATTTTCTATTTTCTGTTCTTGTGCTGTCTGTTCTTGTGCAAGTGCGTGAATAGTACTACCATTCGTAGCAGTTATAACCGTTGCTAAAGTGGCCAAAGTTATGACCTTAAATGGAAATTTCATTATTTGATTCTCCTCCTTATTTTCAATTGAGTTATTATCTTTTTATTAAACCTAAATTCTTAATATTAAAATTTATAAACTTGTTCTTCGAGTTGATTTGTTACATTTTTTAGTCGTCTTAATGTATCTTTTTGAGACTGAGTGTTACTAGTATCAACTTCAGTCAATAATTTTGTAATACTATTATTTATTAGATTCAAATCCTCTTTATAACGTTTCATTAGCTCAATTTCTCCATCTACTTGATTAGCAAATGTATGCAAATCATTTTGCATGAAAAGAATCATTGATTTTTGTAAATCTGCTACTGTTAATTTAGTTGTTAAGTCATATAATTTCTGATTTTGTTTCTCTAAATCATTTAAATATACTCTTTGCTCTGCTGTTAGTTTATTAATTTCGGCAAAGGTACTATATGTTTTTTTAATTTTTTCAGGATCAATCACTTTCATAAGATCATACTCTTTCGTTTTTGTAACTGCAGCTGCAGCAATTTCACCTTTTTTACTTTTCTCTATCGCTTCACGTGCTTCTTTTTTGGCAGCTTCAATTTCTATAGCTGATTTTCCCTTTTCTGTTGCTTCCTGCTCTGCTTTCTTCTCTGCTTCTACAATAGTATTATTTATTTCTTTTCCTTTGTTATACGCTACTACCGCTGTTTGAGCAGCCGGTTCAATGATATCTTTTGATAGGCTATAAATCTCTTGGAATACCTTTAGCCCTTGTTCATTTAAAGCTCCTGGTAATAATGCTATTTGCTCTAAATCATTTTGAATTGATTTTTTTGTATTTAGCATTTCATTTTTTAACTTGTCTATTTTTCCTGTTCCCTCTGAACTAAGTACACTCTGTGCTTTTACCACATCTGTATCAAGATTTTTCAGTTTCTTATCTACCTGTAGTTTAAGATCTGTTAACTCATTAATCTGACGTTGCACGTTTTCTTTGTTTGTTATAGTCATATCTTGAAGAACTTCCAGTCTATCTATAAACCCTTCTTTATCTTCCTTATTATCTACAAATCCTTTTAATGTTGGATAATAGCTATTAAATTTGGTTGCAAATCCTTTACTTTTTGAATTTAGTAGAATTAATTTTGGATATAGTTCTGATGACCACTCTTTCATATCTTGTTTAATTAGAAATTGAGTTGTATTTAAAGATGGAACTTCTTCAAGTTGCACATTCGGACTTGCTAAGGCTCCATCTATAAAGGTTTGTGTTAATTTGGAGTGTGCACCTATTTTTCGTAATGCTGAGGAAATATCTATATTATCTTGTTTCGTTTCTGCCTGAACGATTGGCATTGCGAGAGTATTGATAGGAATAGTCGCTCCAGTAACGATTGATGTTATTAAAAATCCTGTCATAATTTTATTCTTCATTCCGTACACCTCTTCACTATTGTTTTTTACAGTTTTAATCGTAAATTTTGTACAACCTAACGTTAGGATTTCATCACACACACTTGAGGATAGAAATTTTTTCGATAGAGTAATCGTATCTCGTTTTTTATTTATTTTTGATAGAATATAAGGACCTTACTTCCCCCTCATTTTAAACACTATGTTTTTCATAAGTAAACCTGAAAATCACATTGATTAAATTTAATTTTCCAGATATTTATTATTCGAATTTAAAAATATTATATTTAAAAAAGTTAAATACAAATTTCATTTCATAAAGTGAAATAATTATACTATGATAATTAAACATAAAAATTCTTTGATTCCCTTAAATCTATATGAATCCCTTACTTAAAAATGATTTCAATATAATTTAATAGTGATTAACACATATGTGTCTTTTATATGGATATGTAAAATTACATATCCATATAGGAGTATCTAGCTTAACTACTCCAAAATATTATTATCGTATACATAATAATCATATTGCTACGAACACCACAGGAGAAAATTTCCCTCATGCACTTTAGGGGATAAATTGTCCATGAAATAATAATTTTCGCTTATATACTTACTATTCATTATAGGAATACAAAAAAGCGATTCTTTTCACAGTAAAAAGAATCGCTTTCTAGGTTCCTATTTTCAATTACATTACATAAAGAATTGAGAAATTATCATTTAAGAGCCTTAACTATAACTTCAGCTGCATCTGCAATTAATTTATTATCATAGGTAGCTTCTTTCTCATCTTTACTAGATAAGATTGCAATGATAATAGGTGCCCTGTTCGGTGGCCAAACGATAGCAATATCATTTCGTGTCCCATAACTTCCAGCTCCTGATTTATCTCCAACTACCCAGTCAGTTGGTACGCCTGCACGAATAAGTTTGTCTCCTGTAGCATTTCCTTTCATCCACTCTGTAAGAATTTTACGTTTATCAGCTGGAAGTGCATTTCCGACCGTAAAAGCCTTAAGATTGGTAGCAATGGCTTTCGCTGTACTAGTGTCACGAATGTCTCCTGGAGTAGCTTCGTTTAACTCTGGCTCAAAGCGATCAGCCATAGTAACCCGATCACCCATCTGTCTAAGTGCTTTTTCATATCCTTTAGGTCCGCCTATTTTATTAAATAAAATGTTCCCGGCGGTATTATCACTGGAACGAACAGCCGCCTCTGCAATTCCCCCAAGTTTCATGCCTGTATCTACATGTTTCTCTGTAATGGGTGAATATTCCACCAAGTCGTCTTTCGTATAAGTGATAACTTCATTTAATTTCTCAGTTGAGTTTTGCTGTAGCAATACTCCTGCCGCTAATGCCTTGTAGGTTGATGCAAAGGCAAATCTTTCGTTAGGTCGATAAGCAATTGTTCGATTTGTACCAGTATCAATAGCATATACACCTAATCGAGCATCAAATTTTTTCTCAAGTTGAGAGAATTCTTTATACGTCGCATGATTTTTATGTTTAACTGGTCCGGTCTTTTCTTTCGCTTCAACTTGCAATGCCCCTCCTGTAAAAGCTTCTAGGCTTGTAAGACTTAAACCTAATATACCAACACATAAACCTATTTTTAACATCCTCTTGTTTTTCAAAATCATCATTCCTTTCAAATTTTCAATACTGAAAACAAGTAGTAAATTCAATACACTGTATCCTATTTGAAAACCTGTTTTTATACGTACACATAATAGACCATCTAAGAAACAAGTTTGTTCCATAAATTTAAAACCTTTTTAACTAGTAGCCAAGATATTAACAAAAGTAAGAGATAGCAACTATGATAGCCGCTATCTCTTATTTCAAATCTTCCTTTTTCTTTAACTTATAAAGGCTTTTATATAAACAGGGTCTCTTCCCCTGAGAAAAGTGCACAAATTTTACTATCTTTGATTCGAACTATCTGTACTAGCAGCTTCACCATGTATACGTTGCTTTTTTAAATCAAAGTATACATCTAAAATTTCCTTTCCAATTATAGAATTAATTCCATTTTTATCATCATGAAGCCATGGGACTACTACAGAAAATGCTACTTCTGGATTATCATATGGAGCATATCCAACTAATGTTAAGTTATAACATTCCATACGTTCTCCTTTAGCATTTCTACCAATTGGATCATCTCCACCATATACAGTTTGAGCTGTCCCTGTCTTTCCTGCTGGTTTATATGGCGCATTTTTGAAATACTTCACGCCAGTTCCATCACCTTCTTGGAATACCCATCTAAAGCCTTCTTTTATCCGATCAATATGTTCTTTCTTCATATCAACTCGATTTAATACGACAGGCTCTATAGAGCGTATAACTTTACCGACCTCTTCTTCTTTTATTGATTGCTCTCGTATTTCTTGTACAATTTGGGGTTGCATTCTATACCCACCATTTGCAATAGTTGAAATATATTGTGCCAATTGCAATGGCGTATACGTATCATACTGACCGATAGAAAAATCTAGTAAAAACCCAGGTTGACTATCTACTTTTCTCGTTTGCCCAATTATTTCATTCGGTAAATCAATACCTGTTGGTACCCCTAAACCAAATTGTTTAAAATAATAACGCATTTTATCAAATGCTTCTTGTTTAATATCCAATGAACCATTCGGTACGTAATTAACTCCCGCAATTTTTAAAGCTGTCTGGAACATGTATACATTCGAAGATACTTGTAAAGCTCGTAAATCATTAATATTACCAAATCCGGATACATTCCATGATTTCTTGGCTTGTGTACCTTTAAATTTCATCGGTGCATCATAAAATTGATCTCCTGGCTGTATTGCCCCTGTCTCATATCCAGTTAATAACGTTGCGCCTTTTACAGCTGACCCTAGCTCATACGAAGTTGTCATGTTACCTAATGCCAAATCCTCAATCTCTATTTTCCCTTCTTTTTCTACAATCTTTTTGCCTGCCATAGATAAAATCTGTCCGTTATTTGGATTTGTCATGACGACAAACGCTCGGTCCAACAGTGGCTCTGAACTCTTAAAAGCTCTCAAATTTTTCTCTATACTTTCTTCCACTTTCTTTTGTAATTCCATATCAATCGTTAATGTTAAACTATTACCACTTTTTCCTTTAGAGATTATTTCTGTGTTTATAATGTTTCCTGATTTATCAGTAATGTTTTTCATTTCTTCTTTTGTGCCGTGTAATACATCTTCATATCGTTGTTCAATATAACTTTTTCCTACACGATCATTACGGTTATATCCACGTACCAAATAAGAATCTAAGTTTTCTTTCGGTAATCCTTCTTCACTACTTGTAATATTACCTAACACGGAACGAAATAAATTACCATTTACATAATTACGTTCCCAATCAACTGTTGTATCTACTCCTGGAAACTCCGCAAGTTTTTCACTTATCCGCGCATATTCTTGATCTGTCACATCTTTTTTTATAATTTGTGGTGTCAGTTGATAACCTGAACTCATTTTACTTTTAATAGCTAACACCTTTAAATCTTGTGCTGTTAATTCTGCCAATTCTACTTCTGTAACGCGACTTCGTCTTAAGTCTTGAATTTTTTTGTCTAGTTCTTTTCCCTCTATTCCCTTTTCTTTAAAATTTCCTATGTCTTTTTTAGTAATCTTTGATTCCGCACGTTTCGTATTCAATTGCATCCAAAAATCTTTTTTATCGATATCGGTTAATTTATTTATATCTTGCTCAGGCATTTCAAGTACCTTCGCCAAGTCTTTTGCTGTTTTTAAAATATCTTCACTCGTAATCCCCTTCACCCTTGTATACGTAATTGTGCGAAGAGATTTATTATTAACGACTGTTTTCCCTTCTCGATCTAGAATCTGTCCACGTGGAACTGGTATACTAGTTGTTTCATTTTGACTGTTTTCCACTTGGTTCTTATAAGCCTCTCCCTCAACGATTTGTACTTTTCCTAGCTGCATAATAATAGCTGAGAATAGTACAAATATGCAAAGGAACATTATATTCAATCGAATAGATATATATGTCTTCTGTTTCTTTACTTTTTGTTCTTTCATAAATCCTCCATATAATTCTTCAGGAAATCCTCACTAATACTTAGTAAATAAATATACTAAAAGCGTTCCCTATATATTAGAAACCACTATTCAGTTATAATAGTGTCTTATCTTTTTTGTTAAATCCTTGTAGGCATCCATTCCTTTTGGTTTAGCCGTGTAATTGATAAATCTCCCTTCCTGTTTTTTTCTCTATTTTTTTGTCGCCTGCATTAGAAATGCTAAACTGTATAATGACTCATATTAAACTTACACATAGACTTACTATTAACATGTACTTTTTTTCATACTGATTGTTCCTTTCTTCATGCTGTAATACTTAATAGACAATCTAAATCATAAAGTTGTTCCACATTTACAAAAAAAATAATTAACTATAAGATGGAATAGGCTACATAAGGGAGGGTTATATGTTACATACGAAAAGATGGAGATTTTTTGCGGTTCTTTCTATTGTAAGTGTGATTTTACTAATTTTATTAAAAATCAACTTCATTTCAATTACTATCGCAACTTCTTCAGCTGAAAGAGGAAAAATTCTTGATCAAAATGGTGTACTACTAGCTACAAATAAGAAAGTTAAGTCTCTATATTGCACTTCTAATGATGAAAAACTATCGAATAAAGATACATCAAACACATTAGCTTTTTTCAATCAATTTTCAAACGAGTTTCAACATGACATTTCTACAGAGGACATAAAATCTCAATTACAACAATCCTGTAATAAGCAGACTATGAATGAAATATCCTTATACTCTGATATAAGTGAAAATGAAATTTCATTCATAAACAAGAATAAACCTAAAAATGTAGTGATCAAAGACGAATTCATTCGATATTATCCAAAGAATGAAATTGCTTCACAAGTAATTGGGTATGTAGAAAATGACCTTAATTCTAAAAATGTACCTGTTGGTAAAAGTGGGATTGAGTTTCAATATGAAAATGATTTAAAAGGAAAACCCGGAAAAACTCTGATTTTTAAAATGAATAATAAAAAGTTCTTATGGAACATTCAAAAAGTACAAAAAGGAAAAGATGTCCGGCTAGCTTTAGACTCTAAATTGCAGCAAAAAACAGAGGAAGCACTAAGATCTCAAATTAAGAAAGTACCTGATGCTAATGCTGGTTATGCAGTAGTAACCGATGTAAAAACTGGCGCAATATTAACTATGGCCAATTCGGCAGTTTTTGATCCAAATATATTAAATACACATGTATCATCTAAAAAAGAAAACATTAAATCCCTTTCGCAAAATAAAGCAATTCAAAAATTAAAATATGGTGAATCTTATGTAAATATGGCCTCTACTATAAAGCCACTTACTATTTTAATCGGATTAAACGAAAAGCTTTTTCAACCTGAGGATACATATTTGGATAATGGTAGTTTTCAGTATGATAATCAAAATAACATCACCAATGCTCCTGGAACACCAACAGGTGAAATTACACCGAGTCAAGCTATCATTAATTCATCAAATACATTTATGACAGCAAAAGTAGCTCTCCCCTTATTCAACCGAAATAATGGGAATATAGAAAAAGTAGCAAATATATGGACAGATTATTTAAAGCAATTTGGCCTCCGCTCTAAAACTGGTATTGATTTACCCTTTGAAGAAGACGGAGAATATGAATTTCATCCATCTAATAAGTTTGAAAATGGAATCTCTGCTTTATTAAATGCATCTTGGGGAGGAAATGAAGTACACACCCCTCTTCAACTCGCTCAATATGCAGCAACTTTGGCAAGTAAAGGTGATAAATATAGACCTCAAATCGTAAGTGCTATTATTGGTCAAGACGATAAGGAAACAAAAAAGTTTAAACCACTCTTAGAAAGTTCAAATCGTTATCCTATGAAATTTTGGAGTGTCGTGCAAGGTGGGATGAGTCAAAATATAGAGGAGATTAAAAACTTGCCCTTTCATGTCGCGGGTAAAACAGGGATAACTGGCTCTCCGAACGAGCAAGAAAGAATGATAAATCATTCTCTTTTCATTGCATATGCTCCTACCGAAGATCCAAAAATTGCTATTTCTGTCGTTATTCCTGGTAGTAATTCAGAAAAAAATATTGCTGCTCTCGTTACATCAGAAATTTTAGAGTGCTGGAATTCACTTCAAAAAGAGGATAAAGATAAAGAGGAAGGTTCATTAAAGTGAACCTTCCTCTTTTACCATATAGAATCTATATTCGTTATTTCCCATATACCTTCATCATTCTTTTCAAATATGAAAGAATATTTAATATCAGTTAAAACATACTCTTTTTGTACATATCCAGTATAACCGTTAATTGTCGATATTTTTATATATCCATCATTCAGCGCTTTTTCTGGAATCAAAGCTTTTACCATTTCATTAGATACTTCATATAAAACTTGTGATTCTCGTTTTGGTTCAGCTAAAATTTTCGTTTTATTTCCAGTAACAGTTGCATATATAAAATGCGATTGCTTTGGTTGGTTACTTTCTGTCAATCCACTTGGTACTTTGTATGCTTTCTTTGTATCATTTGCAAATTCTCCCCCCATTGTAAGAGCGACTTGCAACTCATGAAAAATATCCTCATCAAACTTCAATTCATCCTTCTGATAACTTTTCCCTTTAAATAGAACTTCATCATTTAACGCTCTATACAGGTCATTTTCATTTTTTGAATTTGTACTTCGATATAACTCATTCATAAATTGTTTTAATGATGGATCTTGAGCAGACTCATCTTTTGTTTTAGGCTTAATTTGAGTACTACTTTGTACCGGTGATTTATTATCATCAAGCCAAGGTTGTTGAACAATAAAAAATAACATTGTACAAACCAAAACAACTACAATAGGCAATGCTTTTTTACGAAATGGTCTCTTGTATGGTACAGAGTCTACTTCACTATTTTGGTATATCGATTGCTTTATTTTATAAATAAATGCTTCTTCATCTTTACGACGCTCCATTGGTCCATTTTTTAATTTGCTATACCAGTCAGGATTTTTTTTACTGTTCATCACTTCTACCCTCCCCTATTAATTTTGAAACTTTACTTCTTGCTCTGCTTAACCTAGATTTGACTGTTCCAATGGATACACCTAATGTTTCAGCCATTTCTTCATAAGATAATTCATATTTCGCGTCCAATATTAGTATTTCGCGGTGTTTTTTAGGTAGTTTTAATACAACATCCCACACATCATTCATTTCCTCTTGATTAAAAAATTCTTGTTCTGCCGATGGAGATTGCTTATCGTCACTAAAAAATCCCACTAAAGATATCCTTTTAAAATAAGAGGATTTCAAATAGTTTATTGCCGTATTTCTTGTAATTTTTAATATCCACGTTTTAATAGATGACTCCTTTCGAAACGAATTCCAATGTTTAAAAACCTTAATAAATACATCTTGTGTGATGTCATCTGATAAGTGTGGATCTTTCGTAATAATAAATGAATAATTCCATACATCTTGCCAATAGTCTTTTATAACATAGTCAAGCTCATCATGATTACATTTTTCAATAAACTTCTGTTCCATTTCCACACCTCAAACTTATTTGAATAAACATAAAGCTGCCCTCACTTTTAATATGGTTTCAATATATAGACATGATACAAGTTTCATTTGTTCCATTGTTTATCTTTTTTTTCGACAGATGATATTTCTAAAAAAATGTAATAAAAAAGACCAGGATAAATTCTTAAAATCATCCTGGTTTTTCTGTATTAAATATATTTTCATTATTTTTTTATAATAGAAACCGCATCTAATACATCCACTTGACTCCCCATAGTTTTAGTGAGTTTTTTCCATTCAGTTTCTGCTTGTACAGCCGTAACATCATCTGTGTTATATGGTCTATCTTCACCATACGATTTATTGAAATGAAGGATTTCCATTGATGTTTCATTTACAGGGATTTGATTGAAAGTAGTATTGTCAACAATTACAATCAGCTCCTCATAATCTGAATTACGATAGTGACCAAACCAAGTATCGCTAGCATACTGGACTTCTATTTTCTTTTCATTAATTGTTAATTCCTTAATTTTTTTATTTTTCTTACTAGCCAATAATACAGCTATACCTTTTGGAGCTGAAGGTAATGACTTTATTGGATCTGAACTCCATACTTCATTATCATTATCTGATTCTCTCAACACACCTATCTCAACCATTTTCTCTGCAGTTTTTCGTTCCATAATTAATAGTTGTTTACCGCCAGTTTCTGCTTTTTTCACTTTATATAAAGTGTTGGTCTTAATTTCACTTTTATGTTGACTTACTATTTCTTTTAATGATTGTTCTTCCCCAATCAATAAAGCGGCATTCCTTGGTTCTTCTTTCTTTCCAAAAGAACAAGCCCCTAACATAGAAATTGATACAACTCCTGCCATACACACTTTCATTACTTTTTTCATTTCTTTTTCTCCTCTTTGCTTGTTTTATCAATACGTTACATGATTTTTTTATATAACCGTTGTAAATAACGCCAACGGACAGTGAAAAAGTACACACTTTGAATGGATATAAAGGCTAGTATAATTAAAATGGACATCTTTAAAACAGAGAAGTCAATTAGCTGTTGCAAGGCTATAAAAGCGACACCACTATGAATAATCGCTATAATTAAAGGCAAGAAGAACATTAACGTAAGCTGACGCGTTACGATTTTCTTTAGCTCTCTTCTACTTAGACCGACCTTCGCAATCATTTCATATTGTTGTTGTTCCCTTTCTAAATCTGCATATAGTCGGAAATATAAAAGACTGGCTGCGAACGTAAAGAATACGATCCCTACTAATACACTGACAATAAGTAAAATACCGTTCTCTTGTTTCGAAAAAATCCATTCAGAATACAATGCTTTAAAATAATGATGTGCTTGCACCGAATTATTATTACCCATTGTTGCTTCTAATTTTTTTGTAACCACTCTTGATTTCTCCCAATTTTCCACTACAAATCCATATTGACTTTTCATTACGTAAGAATCATCTTCTGTCTTTCTATTCGGGATTGTATCGTACAAAGAATCCGAAACAACAATAATAGCTCCAATTGTATTTGGGAGAACTATATACGGGACTGCCTTCTTGACCCCAAGGGACATCTCTAAGTTTTCCTGTACTACATCTATTTTCTCGGGTATATCTTTTCCTCTTGCATACTTTTCTTTTTGCGAAATTATTGAGGGTACTATAATCGCTTCTTGATCATTATCTATCTTTTCCATTTCATACCCGAAGATTTTTGCAAACTTGTTATACTCTGATACTTTGATTAGCACTAAATTATTTTCCGTGAATTTAGGATTCGTAACCGCTACCTGATAAGAAAAATTTGAACGAGTGAGTTGTTTTTTTATTTTTGTAATGTGCTCTCCTTCTTGGGGATTCTCGCCTAACGAGGTATAGGTAAATGCAAATGGATTGATCATCTCCGTTAATCCCTTATTTCCCATTGCTAAACATGTACCAATTCCTGTGAAAGCCACCGCGGAAACAATCGCTAGCATAAAGAACATAGTTGCATTATCCTTCATACGATAAGCCAATTCAGATATGGTAAGTAGGTTCGTTTTATTAAAAAATACAGTGTCTTTTTTCTTTAAGACACGTATTACATACACGCTCAACTGTGAAAATAGAAAATATGTCCCTGCCACTACAAAAACTACTCCTCCAAGTAAGTAAGGCATAATGAAGTTTCTTTCTAGTACGAAATAGAACACACATCCATACCCTAACCCAATTAATAATACGGAAAGGAATGCTAATGCTTTTGATGCCTTTGGCTCTGGTTTTGGCTTTTCCTCTGATTTCATCAAATCAATTAACTTGTTTGCTTTTACCATTTTAGAAGTAAACAACGAAATGACTAGAAACAGAATCAAAAATGCGCCAGTTGTCGTAAAGACAGCTTTTATAGGAACGTAAAAAGGAAGACCCTTATCAATCGCTAATATATTTTCACTTGCCAATAAATTGAGCTTTGAAAATATCAAACCAATTAAGATACCAAATGTAATTGAAGCGACTCCAATTAACATATTTTCTAAAAAAATTAATTTATTTAACTGCGCCGGTGTCATACCATGCATGATTAAAATTCCAAATTCTTTTTTTCTTGTTTTTAAAAAAGAACTCACCGAATATAAAAGAAAGAAGAATGAAAATACAAAAATGAGATATTGAGAGATTTGCATCCCCATTGTTCCTAAAAGGCTCATTGTTTTACTTGTGGAGGCTAGTTCTCCTTGTAAATCAGGATGAAAAAGTAAGAGTGAATATGTGAAAAAAACCATAACTGAAAATGAGCTACTTAGAAAGTGTGCAGCATAAGTCCGCTTACTTCGAATGATATTATTAAAAGCGAATCTTTGAAAAGTCATGCTTACGACCTCCTAGTAATGCAAGTACATCTATAATTTTTTGATAAAACATTTGTTGGTTTTCTCCGTTATAAATTTCGTTATATAATTTTCCATCTTTAATAAATACAACGCGATCACAAAAACTTGCAGCCACTGGATCGTGCGTAACAAGCATCATTGTTGCATCTTGTTCTTTATTTAATCGTTTTAATAACTCCATTACATCATTAGCCGCTTTTGAATCTAAGTTTCCTGTCGGCTCATCTGCAAGTAATAATTTAGGTTTATGAATTAGAGCACGTGCAATTGCTGTTCTTTGTGCTTGTCCGCCCGATATTTCATATGTTCGTTTATTTAATATATCTTGGATGCCTAATTTTTCTGCAATACCTTCTACACGCTGATTCATATCCTCAACTTTAGTACCATCTAACGTCAGAGGAAGAACAATATTTTCTTTTACAGTTAATGTTGTAAGAAGATTGAATGCTTGAAACACAAAACCTAATTCACGTCTTCGAAATAATGCCAGTTCATTTTGAGATAATTGATATGGATTTTCTCCATTAATCAATATTTCTCCTGATGTGGGAGAATCAATAGTAGAAACCATGTTCAACAAAGTAGTTTTTCCACTTCCTGATGGTCCCATTATTCCTACAAACTCCCCTTTTTTCACACTCAAATTAATTTCGGCGAGCGCTTCATAAGATACCTTTCCTGTATAGATTTTACTCAGTTCACAGACCTTTAATATTTCCATATCGTTTTGCTCCTTTTTATCTTTTAATAACCTAAGTTTATCTAAGTGTCCCTTCTTCTCATATCGATTAACCTTTCATATATCTAACAGGTCTGTAATATTCCTGAAAATTCAAACTAAATACCGTTCTAACGATTTGCATAAGGGAAAATAATACAGATTGTTGTTCCTTTTCCTACTTCCGACTTTATTTCAATATCATGTTCCAATCTTTTTATAATATTTTTCACAAGATATAATCCCATCCCAGTAGATTCCTTAAATTTCCGACCGTTTATTCCCGTATAAAATGGGCGGAATACTCTCGGGAGGTCTTCTTTTGGAATTCCCACACCATGATCGTGTATTTCAAGGATTACTGAGCGCTCTTCTTCTAATGTAGTAATAGTAACGTTTTTTCTACTTCCTGCTGAATACTTAATGGCATTGGATATCACTTGATGAATAACAAACCGAAGCCACTTTCTATCGGTTTCTACCATAATAGTTTGTTTTACTTTTACTTCTGGATAAACATAGCTACGGATAAACAGACGTTTATTTTCACGGATTACTTCTTGAACGATTTCTTGTAACGAAACTCTTTCCACATAAAAATCTTGCTCAAACGTTTGTAATCGCGCCATATATAAGACCATTTCTAATCCGTACTGCATTTGATCTACTTCTTCCACAATACTTTCAAAAACCTCCCCATTCTCTTCTTGTGTGATCAGTTCAATAACTGATAGAGGCGTTTTCATCTGATGCACCCATTGATTAATAAATGTAAGGTGCTCTTTTTGTTTATATTCCCAAGTCTTTAACTGTTGATGATATTGACTGTATTGTGTCTTTAACACACGCTGAAGTGCTACTGATAATGGAGTGGAATCGAGTTCTTCTAAGGAGTCCTCTAATGTTTCAGAAGGGTTGGATAATTTGTTATAAAATCTACGATGGCTAAAGTAGCGATAAAGTAAAAACGCAATTAAAAAGCATCCTCCTAAAAACACACTATATAACGCAGTAGATAAGTGGTTATATCCATCCAGCCAATAAACAGTTAGAACGACAAATAGCTGAATGATTGAGAAACAGATGAAAGGGATATGTTCACGTAAAAATAAATTCATTATTATACCTCATCATTCTTCCAAGTTATTTTCAAACGATATCCAGCACCACGAACTGTTTCTAATGCATTTTTTATTCCGATTTCCTCTAATTTTTTTCGGACACGTGTAACATTTACACTTAACGTATTATCATCTACATACGTATAGTCATCCCAAAGTTTTTCTAAGATTTTCTCTCGACTAACAATACTAGGAGATTGTCGTAAGAGAGTTTCTAGTAAAACAGTTTCTTTTTTTGACAGTATACACATGCTATCATTTAGCTTTAATTCCATTTTTTCTGGATAAAGTATTAAACCGGATTGCTGAACAACTCTTTCTTCCGCTTTCGGTGCGTATTCTCCGTAAATTCTTCGAAGATGACTTCGGATTTTTGCCATTACAACTTCATAATGAAACGGTTTAGTGATATAATCGTCTGCACCATGTTCAAGTGCCATAACTTGCTCCATCTCTCCACTACGTGCTGATATAAATATAATGGGACAAGTAGAGACCGTTCTAATTTGTCGGCACCAGTAGAAACCATCAAAACTCGGTAAATTTACATCTAATAAAACTAAATCAGGTTGAATTTTTTCAAAGTTAGCCAAAATATTTTCAAAATCCTCTGTAATATTCCCTTCATACCCGTACTTATTAATATGGGATTGAAGTAGTTTAGAAATTTTTTGGTCATCTTCTACAATCATAATTTTATACATATATTAAGCTCCTTTTATTTATCTTTTCCGACAAAAGACTCCCTTCTCAGTGTCCGTAGGAATCTCCCTCTTCAAACATGCCGCAAGGTCGTTAAGTGGGACTAGTTAAAGTATATGTTTATTATCTGTAAGAATATAAAATATACTTTTATCTTTTAGTATAAAGAAATTCCCCTCTTACTTATATTGAATAACCTTACTTCAAACTAACAGCTTTGTAATATTTCTGAAAATAAAGTTAAGTATAATAGCTCTTATTTTTTAAATTTCAATTATCTAATTTAACATTTTAAAATTTGTTGTTTTATAATTTTCAAATAAAAAATAATCGTATTTAATTGTGTAAAAAACACGTAATTAAATACGATTATTAAAATCATAAAATCTGCGTTTAGACATAAATTAACCGATTCCTAATATAATCTTGAATCGGTAAGGTTTGTATATTTACTAAAGGAGTAAATTTCACCTTCTAATTAAGTATTATTTCTGAAAAACATGTTTTATTTTTTCACCTGGAACGTTGCTCCCGCCTCTTCCTTTTACATCTTCAATCATCATGGTAACAATCATGTTTGGCGCGCTTGCATCGAAAGCTGCAAACCAACCAAGTTCTTTACCCTCTGCTTCTTTCGATTCTTTCAGTTCTGCTGTACCTGTCTTACCAGCGAGAGTTACACCATCAACTTTAGCAGTTCTCCCAGCACCATCAGGATCATTAATAACCTTTATTAACGCACTTTTTAATATCTCTTGATTCTTGGTAGAAATCACATTTTCTTTCCAATTTCCCGCTGCTTTTGTTTTTTTTATAAGATGCGGTGACGGAATGTTACCCTCATTGACAATCGGTGCATAAGTCAATGCTAAATGAAGAGGTGTCATTAATACTTGTCCTTGTCCGTACCCCGTGTCTGCTAGTTGAATATCATTTTTTATCCCATCTTTTGCAATGATTGAAATAGGGAATTCGTATTCAATTGGTAATTTTTCATGAAATCCGTATTTCTTAAATTCATTTACATACTGATCTTTTCCTATTTTCAAAGCTTGTTGAGCAAAATAAATATTATCAGAGTACTTCATTGCCTTATCAAAATCAACTGGACTAGCATCCTTCACACGTGTTACATAATAATTTCCCCAAGATGAATCTTTTGTCCACTTTAATCCTTGAATTTTAAATTCTTCCTTAGGATTTATTGTGTTTGTTTCCAAACCAATTGCACCTGTTATCGTTTTAAATACGGAACCTGGTACAAATGCTTGTGTGAAGCGATTCATCATTGGCAGTTTCGAGTCATTATTCCATGCTTCCCGTTGAGCTTTTGATGCTCCTCTAACTATTGTATTTGGATTATAAGCAGGGCTACTTACAAGTGCGATTGTTTCACCCGTTTTAGGATTGACCGCTGCACTAGATCCTGCTTCATTTTTCATCTCATTAAAGATTTTTTCTTGAATTGCGGCATCAATAGTTAACGTAACATTTTCCCCTTTTTTTGCTTCTTGTTTTGCTACGTTTTTAATCTCTTTCCCGTTCTCATCTTCCATAAATACGCGTCCACCCTTTTCACCACGCAATTTATTCTCTAATACTTTCTCTAAACCTGTCTTACCCACTAAATCATCTGCTTGATAACCTTTTTTTTGAAGCGATTTTAACTCCTCTGCATTTACCTTTCCTATATATCCCGTTAAGTGTGCCGCTGCTTCTCCTAATGGATACGTACGAATATTTACTGGGCGAGATGAAACTCCTTCTAATTCAATATAATCATTCTGTCTGGTTCCCTCTTTTAAAATACCAATTGGTACAAGGGAATCTGGTTTTATCCATTTCGCTGCGAGCTTTTGATTGATCTCTTCTATAGACATATCAAGTAATTGTGCTACTATTTCTTTCGTTTGCGCTGCCGTTTCACCTAGTTTCTCTGGAATAATTCCAACTTCAGTCGCTTTACCATTCGTTGCAAGCCCTTTTCCATTTCGATCATATATTTCTCCGCGTTTTCCTTGCTCTGTTTGCATACGTACTTTGTAATCTTTTTTCATACCTGGGAAAATGAAGTCTGGTGTCCAATCTATTTTCCAAGATTCCTTATCTTTATCTTTCACGAGTTTTGCTTCATGGATGAATGAAACTGTTCCTCCATCCGTATCCATATTAACTTCAAAAAGAAAAAGTTCTTTATCTTTAGTATTCTCTCCTTTCGTTTTAATTTTTAAATTCTTAACTCCAATACCCTCATAAATTTTTTGATATTTCTCTGTGAACTCCTTTTTAGAAATCGTTTTTTTTGCATGTTCTGATAAATAATCATACATATTTGTAAATTTTTTATCATTCCATAAATTGATATATTCTTCAAATGCTTGTTTTGGCGGCTCATCTTTATTGCATCCTACCAACATAACTCCAAAACAAAAGAAAAGCAGCATCCATATTTTTTTCAATTCAATCTTCTCCCTTAATTAAAAATGATTATTCCTTTCTAAATATGTTAAATAAAAAATGTTTTAACGCTTAATAGACAGTGTAAGTAATGAAATAGTTCCACATTTACAAAAAAATTAAATTTATGGTTAAGCTGCATTCAAAAAGGGAAGATTTTAAGATTCTTACAAACGACGAATATATTTAGCGAACGTTATCATTATTAGTGTTGTTTTAACAATTCATTTAAAATACCTTTTAGTTCATTTTCGCCAATTTCATCTTTTTTCTTTATAGATTATTGATACAAAAAAAGAATCCTTATACTAAGGATTCTGCAACAGAAAATAACAAAAATATAAACAATAAAAAGAATTACTTAAAGTATAATTTATAGGCACTCTATATCCTTCTTTTTCGCACCAAAAACCCCTGTACAGCACGCGACAGGAGTTTAGGTCATTCTACAGCTTATTTAAAAGAGTCATGTACAGGCAAACTACTAAAAATCAATTCAGCAACTTTTACATATCCTTTTGAGTTTGGATGAATTAAATCCGTAGACCAAAGCGTATTGTCATTAACTAAATGATGATTCCAAAAGTCAACATGATGAAGCTTATACTCTCTACTCAGTGAAAGTATAACTTCATTTGCCTCTAATAATTGTTCTTTTAATACTTGTTTTTTTTCAGAAGGAAATGGAAGCCGAACTGTAAAATCTGGAAGGTTTGCTATAATAATATCAGCACCTGCTTTACTTAATGTATCTATCATAAATTCCATATCGTTCTTATATGCTTGATGATTCCAACGTCCTTTTAAAACATCGTTTGCACCTGCAATTAGACTAACCAAATCTGGATTAAAAGTTAATGCCTGTTCCAATTGCTGTGAGCGAATTTCTTTAGTTACTAACCCACGTTTTGCAAAATTAGCATATTTTAAATCATCTACACACAGTTGAACAAAATGATCTACCCAGCTTTTTAATGCTATTCCCTCAACTTCATCCCCTATCCCCTCTGTAAAACTATCACCAATCGCTACAAATCGCTTCCACATATATAGTCCCCCTTTTTTGTTATTCATATCTACACTATACAATAGCCCACAGCGTAATTGTTCTTCTTAAATGTTTTTCAATTTCAATTAAATTCCATAGGAGATTTTTCAAATGAGCAAGACAACTCGATTAAACTATTTCACATGAACAAAAACATGAAAATCTACGTTATCTTCTCGCAGAAATAGGTTGAGACCAACTATCTTTCCCATTATCATTTAAGTGTACTTGAAAAACATATATAGGTTGAGAAAAGCCTTTTGTATCAGCGTAGTAATCTATATTATAATCTGTAATGACTAATGTATCACCTGCTTTGAAAGATATTATAGGATCAAAGTCTCCTTGTTTTAGTTTTTGAAATACTTCTTTGGGAGACAGAATTTCGACATCTCGAATATGTGATTTTTTTGTAACTGGCTCATTGTCATTAGGCATTTTTGTAATTTCCTCTTTGTAAACAGGCATTTTATTACCTTCGTCTTTTAACTCTATTGATGTTTTTATAGTGACATCAGTCATGTCTGTTTTTGTAATGGGATCTAAAGGCATATTCCCAAATTCCTTCATTTGATACGAAATCATTATTCCAAGTGCAACAAAACTTACTGTAATCGGAAGAAATAAATATTTGGTCATTTGTGTATCTGTTTCTTTTTTCTTCAACAATATAAGAACTATATTTAACATAGAATATCCTAGCATCATTCCTAAAGTATTATGAAGTAAATCGGCTAGTTCCATACTTCCACGTTGCATTATAAATTCAAGGATTTCAAGCAATAAACTTGCTATAATTGAGCTGATTAACATCCATTTTGTTTTTTGAAAAACATTACTAAATAAAGGTAATAAAATTCCTAACGGAAAAAGCATACCTATATTCACAATGATATGGAAAAAAGAAGAAAATGAAAAGGTATTCCATGCTTTTCTATAAACACTAAGTACATCAAAGTCAATTGTTCTTGCAAAAGTTATATCATCTGGACGACCAAATGAAGTAGCTGATAATACAAGGGAATAATATCCTATTATCAATATAAACAATATAACTTGTTGTACGGTAAATTCCCCCCCTCCTTTACATACCTTTTTGTATACTACAAAGTAGCTAAAAACAAAAATGAGTAGTAACAAGAATGTGAGTTGTATTGTAGGAATTGCAAAGGTAACAAGTAGTTCGGAAATAAAATTCATTTTACACCTCTGTTTTTACGAATAAAATATTCAATAGTTTTATATAACATTTTAGATATAGATAGCGATGTGTTGTTACCCCTAATAATTATTAATACAGAATTAAACCTGTATACATTGAGCATTTCTTCCTCTTGAAACTAGCTTTATTTGACCAAGCAGCTACAAGGAAACTAGCTTTTTACTAATTGTACTTTCGGCTATGTCTGGAAAAACGTTACGAAGATTCTCTTTAGTAAGAGGATTTTTGGAGTTAAGTATAAAATTAAAAATTTGTTCAATTTTAGTATATTTATATAGAATCCGTAATTGACCGATTCCTAATATACTTAGGAATCGGTCATATTCGTATATTTACTAAAGAAATAAAATTCCTTCAAGCATTACACTTTTTTTCGAAAATTTGTTGTTCTTTGTTTTGCCCAGTTGATACATTTCTTTTCAATTAAATGATACGAAACTATAGAAAAAAGTATTGTCATTGAAATACACAAAGCAAGAAGGAAAAAGATAGGTATCTTTGTATACAAAAGTTTAAATAGTACCATCATGATTGGAAAATGACACAAATAGATACTGTATGAAATTTCTCCTAAGTATACAAATACACTCTTATTTAAAAATGCTTTCACTTTTAGGTTACTCATGGCCATTATTATAAATATACTAACACCGATTACGACACCCCAATCTTTTAATAAGAAAGTAGTATCATTACGGGAAAAACCATAAATTAAAATGGAATATAAATATAGAATAATCCCTAATGCAATAAGAAATCCTTTATTAAATTTTTTCATATTCCTATATAAGTAGATAAGCTTTTCCTGATGCTTAAAAAGTAACATTCCAACCATAAACATCGATGTGAAATGCAGTGTATCGGCATAACCATTATAAAATCCCTCTGCTTTCCCTATATGCAACATATTAAGGAAAACACTAATTAAAGAAAAGCTCAAAGCAAATAGTATCGTTTTCTTCCAACTCAGTTTATAAAAAAGAAGGAATAACAACGGAAACACAATAGATATACGCATTTCTTGAGCCAATGACCAGATAACTGGATTATAATTTTCCGTAAAAAAGTTATTAAGAAGCACAAAATGGTTTATAATATCTATTTTTGTTATAGACCCTTGCCACCTATCATAGAACCAATCCCGTAGTCCAGCCACTTCATACGGCGAGAACAAAATAAATAAAGCAAAGGTAATGATTATCCAAAAATAATAAGGAATATAGATTCGTACAAATCGCTTAATTAAATATCCCCAATAATTTGTTTTTGAATGATAAAGTGCCATAGATAACACAAAACCACTGAGTACATAAAAAACGATTACAGCTTCCCCGCCAGCCCATAAAAACCTAAGCGGAGAAAATTTAATAGAATTAGGCAACGATGGTAGCATTAAACAAAAATGTCCAAATACCACTGTCAGTGCCGCTAACCCTCGTATGGAATCTAATTCTTTTATTCTCTTACTCATAAAATGTTCTCCTTATAAATTGTAGATTTTGCTGTTAATAAAGGCCACTATACTATTGTAGTGGGAGAATTATACATATTGTTTCTTTAAATTCCTAATATAAGCAGTACAAAGTCAATCTATGTATCTGTTTTAGGAAACTTTCGTATTTAGGCGTAAGTTATATAATAATAGAAAGAAAAAAGAAATTTCATTCTATAAAATCGTATTGTCGTTTAGAAAACATTTTAAAACTGTTTTCTAACCCCTCGTTATAGTCTGTCTGCTTATTTGTCCATTGAACACCCTTATTCCCAGGCCACCCTGAGGTATTAGCAACATGTTTTAATAGCTCTGGTCCTTTTAAATTTTGCTGTAAACCACGGTTATATGCATTTTTCATATTAGATATTGCAATTCGAGTATTAGTTTCTATATTTTTCAAATCTTCGTTCGTTAAATCTTTAGGTGCTAGTCCACCTCGATGGAGCTGAAACAGTCCAAATGATGTGCCTTGATCTCCGACTGCATTTTGATCAAACTTACTTTCATGGAATGCAATAGATAAAGGAATCCATGGCGGTATACCATGCTCTATTGATATTTGTTGAATCGTGTCTCTTACTTTAACTCGGTTAGTATGATGGTCATATGCGTATTTTGTAAGATATAGCCCTCCTGTTAAAACTAAAATAAATACTCCACTTTTTATTAATGGCCCTCTCATCGACGTCACCTCACTTGTCAGTATCAAAGATTGTCACTAGTAATCCTATCTTTTTGGGATATTAACTCGTAATCATGTATCATTTTGTTATTCTTTGTTTCATTAATTACCGATTTTCAGGTGAAATTATTAGTGGGTTCCCTCCATATAACATTCGCTTTTATCACTTTC
This sequence comes from Bacillus sp. 41-22, assembly GCF_025809295.1. Classification (NCBI taxonomy): domain Bacteria; kingdom Bacillati; phylum Bacillota; class Bacilli; order Caryophanales; family Bacillaceae; genus Bacillus; species Bacillus sp. 41-22. Next base: position 2,392,386 of record NZ_CP084035.1, on the reverse strand, counting down.
GGTACAATTTACTTTTGTATGGGAGAGCGTTTTCTCTGTATGGTACCGTACTTTTTTCTCGAATACCTTGCTTTTTTATTCGATTGAAATTAAAGAATAACTATATACATAGGGATACACGCTATAAAGAGATACTTAAATTTCTTTAAAAAATTCATTTTCTGGCCTCCATTTCTTTATATAAATAATTTAAAACAAAATATTTAATAGAAAGAAAAGATTTTATTAAATTTTTATAAAATTTAATAACAGGAATAAGTACCAGGTATTTATTGTCACTTGATGGAATAATGAATGTGTTTTCATCATGTAACTTTATTAAACTAGCCTTGCACCAGAACCCTTTGAATCGAACAATTCATAATAAACGCCATCCTTTCTGTATATTTCTACAAAAAGAATAGCGTTTTTTGATTATATGGATACAAATTTATCTTAGCTTGATTGCAATACCGAAAGTTCCGAAGAACCAGATTTGAGAATTAATGCAATCTTCCATTCCAAGCCATCCACATAAGAATCTATAATACTTTGAAACCTTTTATTTCAGGCTAATATTTAGTTTTATCCTACAAAGTTAGCCTTTTACTATATCAACCGCACTATTCCACATACCGCTAAAGAAAGATCCTATTTCGCGCATAAAACGTGTAAACCAATTTGCTTGTTCTACTTCAGATTTTGTTACAAGGTCTACTTGTAATGATTTACCTGATAAGAACCCAGGATCTGTAATATCTTTAGGCGATATAATCATTTGACTAATTGTTACACCTTTTTTAATAGGCGCTTCTTGTTCTTTATTCGATACTTTAAATTCTTTTTTATAAACGTCTTTGTTGCCCTTTGGCATTGGAAGTAAAACAGCTTGCTTCGTTTGAACAACTATATCTTTGTCCTTTGCATTTGCTACTCGCACTGTTTCATGACCTTTTACTACTGAATCTTTTCCATAGACCTTCTTCACTTCAAAATTCGCAAATGCATAATCATATAATTTCTTTGTTTCATCAAAACGTGCTGTATGAGAGTTTGCTTTTATAACTACAGAGATTAGACGCATACCGTTTTTTTCTACTGTACCAGTAAAACAATCTCCGGCTTCTGGAGTAGTTCCTGTTTTTAACCCATCTACACCTTCGTATTGCTTAATTAAGCCTTTTAACATCCAGTTAAAGTTCGTCATATCAATCGGATACTTGCCACCCTTTTGGAATGTTTTTTTAGGGATTTTTGCTGTATCTAATATTTTCGGGAAATCTTGAATAAGACGTTGTGCTAAAATCGCACAATCTCTTGCGGACATTTTATTTTTCTCGTCTGGAGTTGTCCCTTCTGGGTGATGTCCTTTTAAATCATGGTTTGTTAAACCTGTAGAGTTTACAAATTTATAATTTTTCATTCCAAACTCTTTTGATTTATCGTTCATCATTTTCACGAAATTGACTTCTTTTCCAGCAATCTCTTCAGCTAAAGCAATTGTTGCACCGTTTGCAGAGTAAATTACCATTGCCTCATATAACTCTTTGACCGTATAAGAGCCACCATTTTCTAATGGAACGTTTGATAATGAGCGATCTTGCGAAATCTTATATGCATATTCAGAAATTTTAACTTTTTGATCCCATTTAAGTTTTCCTTTATCCACCGCTTCATGAACTAAGTATTCACTCATCATTTTTGTCATACTAGCAATTGCTAATGATTCATCTGCATTTTTTTGATATAAAATTTTCCCGGAATTTGCTTCTACTAAAATTGCTGATCCTGCTTCTACGTCTATAGCAGGAACTGTTTCCGCTGATGCTCTTCCAAATGTAACGGCCATGCTACAAAATAGTGTAAGCACTGTTACTATTGTAATAAATCTCTTGCAAAACATACTTTTCACTTCTGTTACCTCCAATATCTTTGTACTCAAAAAAACGTTATTTTAACATAATCCTCCAAAAAATAGACAGCGTTATCAAATTCTATATACATATAAGACATTAGAACCACTTTCATATAGACCATCTCATCCCACCCTTTTAGGCACACTGACACTTAGTGTTCCCACACATATCCCTCTTTTTAATACCTTTGTATTTTTCGAAATGATCTGTACTTTCATATCTTTTAGGATTACACTTAATAGACAATCTAAGTAATACATTTGTTCCACATTTATAAAAAAATAAAACCAGTGTGCCCCGGTTGAATACCAAAACACACTGGTTGCTAAATTTACTATCGTCTCTTACATTATTCATATCAATGAACTTCCCCTTTATTCGATTAATCACTTTATAATAATAAATCAAATTAACTTATCAGTATCATGTCTACTATGAATGGCCTACTTGAATTATTAACTTAAGAAGTTTCTTAAGTTTAAAAAAAAGCTTATGGAACCTTTCATTCCATAAGCCATTCTATTTAATTGGATGTTCAACAATAAAGGACATCCAGCCTACCTTATATTCTGCATGTATATTACCATTATGAAGTTCAACAATTCTTTTTGAGATAGCGAGTCCCAGCCCATTTCCTTGATCATCTTTTCTTGCCTTATCACCCCTGAAAAACCTTTCAAATAATTTATTAGGATCGCTAACAGGCGGCTTCTCGACTTTATTTGATACTTTCAAAATTGCTTTGTTACCTATTAGTTCAAGACATATTGATAATTCGGATGGTTTCATGCTGTACTTTATCGCATTCATAAACAGATTTTCATAAACACGTACCATTTTTTTTACATCCATGAAAATAGGTATTGTTTCTTCCGTTATTGATTTTTGAACGATTAAACCTTCCTTTTCAAATATAGGTATGTATTCTCCAACTATTTGCTCCAACAAGCCTGATAAATCAACTTCGTTAATGTTTAACTTAGCATCGATGTCTGATAAACGGGTGTACTCAAATAGTTCATCAATTAGATATTTCAATCTCTGTGATTTTAAATAAGTGGTTTCGAGATACTCCTGTAATTGTGCTTTACTGTCGTATTGCCCTCTTTTTAATAAATCTACATAGCCGATAATAGATGTCAACGGTGTGCGTAAGTCATGAGATACGTTGGTTATGAGTTCATTTTTTGTACGTTCCAATTGTCTTTCCTGTTCAAATGTATTCTCCAATTCCTTGGACATATAATTAATATTTTGAGCAAGATGAGTCAATTCATCCTTTCCCTCAATCCCAATTGTCAAACCCAGTTTTCCATTGGCAATATCATTCACATTATCAGAAATGAGCTTCAAATATACTATTTTCTTTCGAACCAATATTAAAAAAATGATAATAAAAGTAAAGATCGCTAACGCAAATATAAGAAATGTAAGTATATTATTTTCAAATGTACTAAGATCATCAAGATAGTGATTTAGATTTAATGGTATTATAATATATACAAAAGTTAGGATTGTTAAACCAAACGAAACAAAAAAACTAACTGCAACAGCACCAAGAAGTTTTATTATTATCTTATTTCTAAAACTAAGCTTCTTCATATTTTGTACCCAATTCCCCAAACAGTTTTAATATAAATTGGATGTTTAGAATCCTCTTCAATTTTGTCTCTTATTTTTGTAATATGCACCATGACGGTATTATCCGATTTATAAAAAGCATCTTTCCAAACTGCTTCATATATTTTTGCAACACTCAGAACAATCCCTTTGTTACGAGCAAGTAGTTCGAGTATATCAAACTCTTTTGGAGTTAGCCTTACTTCCGTGCCTCTTATCCATACTTGACGTGTATCTGTATTTACGGTCAAATCACCAATTTCTAGGACACTTTTATCATTATCTGTATTTGTATTATATTTTTTAAACCTTCTTAATTGGGATTTTACTCTAGCGATTAACTCCAACGGATTAAACGGTTTTGATAAATAATCATCGGCACCAGAGGCTAAACCCTGAATTTTGTCTATATCCTCTGATTTTGCAGAAAGCATGATAATAGGCATATTTCGTTCTTCCCTAATCTTCATACACGCTTCAATGCCATCCATATTAGGCATCATAACATCCAAAATAATAAGATCGAATCGCTTTTCTTCTAACAGTTCTAACGCTTCAATAGCATCTTCTGCCTTTTGAGTTTTCAGACCTTCATTTTCCAAATATACAGAGATAAGATTTCTAATCTCTTTATCATCATCAACAATAAGAATTTTTGACTCCATATGATTCCTCCACATTTTTCTCATATTGAACAACTAAAAGCATAAGCAGACGGTACATTTCTATCCTCTTTTTTGTAAACCTGCAATTGAATGACCAAAAGTAACATAATCGATATAAAAGATAACGTCTTAAATATTGTTCAAAATTTTCTTTAGATCCATTTACAATTAATAATTTTTCTTCTTCATTAAATTTAGCTTTTAATAAAAAAAATTTTTTTGAGATTCCTTCTTTTAATTAATTTTTTTTGATTACACCGGTAGTGTATATAACTTATAAAATGAAAAAAGAATCCTCTTCAATACGCTCTTTAAAGAAAATTCTTTTTCAAATCGTATTTTCTTTACTCGTTACTTATTTTCACCAGTTTTTCTCCTTGTTCTAAAAGTGTTTCATAGTCATTGTTCTCTTTAATTTCTTTGATTTTATTTTCAATTGTGGGCGTATTATTTATATTAAAGTACGTATTTAATACTTCATATGGTGTCTTTCCTTGTTTGATTGCACTATCTTCAATAGCTTCTTTCCATGGAATATTTACTTTGTCCATGCTTAATTCAAGGGCTGAACCAGTCTCATATCTCATATTCCGCTCTAAAAACCTTGGAGATTCTGCCTGTCCATTAGCAATGAAGTTGAACGCCTCCATAAAAGTAACATGATATGGCTTCTGTTTCTTTGCAAGTACCATAAGATTTCCACCAGTTAATTTACTATAACGATACTCTAAGTATCGTGCTGAACCTTCTATTGCTTCAGTTTTTGTTTCTCCAATTAATTGAGGCCATTTTTTATAGCGATAGTTACGTACAATTGTCCAATCATATAATGCCTGATTAATACTTTCTGGGTTCGTATCAATCATTGCTTTATCTAATAGCTTAAATTCTAATCCCATTAGCGCGTAATTTTCTTTATTAATCGGATATTCGTGAATAGACTCTCCACCATTTGCATCATATGTCCAATCTTTTTGTTTATAAGCATGAAAACCTTCATGTAATAAGAAAGATGAAAAATCAAAATATAAATCTGGATTACTAAACATTTTAGGATGATATTTTAAATAAAATACATCCATATCGTTAATATTTATTGTCCCAAAGTTCCAAGGAATCCAGGTAGAAATAGTTCTAAAATCAAAACGAGTTAAGCGATAGACTTTAGATAGATGCAGAGAATTTGAGACTTTTATTTCCTTTGCAAAAATACTATTTTCTAATCCCGTTACATTAACTGCATAAGCTTCTTGTCTAAAGAATCCCCCGTCTTTATTACTACGTATCAGAACCAATGGCATTTTTTCGAAGCGATAATCTTCATTCCAGAGTTTATCACTCGATTCTTCGAAGCTCTTATAAATAGTAGATAATTCTTTTAACATGTTTTGATCCGTGTTATCTAAAGACTTAAACTCTGTATGATATGTTTTATTTAAAATTATGCTTCCCAACATAATTCCTATAAATATTACTAATAAGATTAAAATTACCTTTAAAAATTTTTTCAACACACACTCCTTTTCTAAAACGATAATCCTTATGATGAATAAAGTTTACAAGTTTTATGTTTATTTACACTCTTTTGGTGCAAACCCAATTTTAAATAATAGCTATAATAGACACAATGAATACAAGATATTTTTTTGAAAATTGTTCTATCCTGTCAAAATTCCGATAATAGTTAACAATTAATATTGGATGATTATTCAATTTTATTGTAAGGGGATAGTGCAAGAGTTCCTACAAATAAGGTTAAAGTAGTACTCAATGTAGGAACGATGCTATTTTCCCTCTTCTTTTCCCTTCATTATTAAGATATAGAAAGAATAGTATTTTTCTCTTTTAATTGCTCATACATATCTTCTTGTAAGTTATACATGAAATGCGCCCCCTACTTGTATTTACTTTTTTTCTAACACTTTCTGCCGCTCATTGCTGCATATTTGTATCTCAAATCCACTTTCTATTTTGCTTACATGATATTTTTTCACTTCATCATAACGGGGGCCAATTATGATGATACTTAGTATACATAACATTATTACATTAACCTTCTTTCGGAAGTACAATTCTTTTATACAATTGAACTGTAATCCAGTAGTAAATCGAGTAAATCACTATGAAAATAACAATTGGTAACCAAATACGAAAATACGGATCGATTAAAAGAGGGCCAAACATATTCATACCAACTAATATGTGAACAATCCCGATAATTGCTGGGACTAAGAATACGAAGGATAACTCCTTATAAATCGATTGTGTTAATAATTCCTGGCGAACACCAATTTTACGAAGCATTTGGTAACGTATACTATCTTTAGATGCACCAGATAGAATTTTAAACATTAAGCAACTTGCCATCATTGCTAAAAACGCAATTCCAACGAAGAACCCCATAAACATTAGTCCGCTGGAAAAACCTTGATTTGCAATATATTGTTGATACTTACTATACAGCTCTTCAGATTTCACATTTTTATACTTAACTACCTGTAATTCATCAAGTTTTTTCCATTCATTTAAATATGCTTCAAAATCATCTGTTTTCCCAATAAACACAGTACTTTCTTTACCTTTCATACTATCGTATATGTTTTGATCTACAATTTTTATTTTATGATTAGGATATATATAATTTGGCTGAATTGTTTCGAAAGCGTCGCTCCATTGTTTTGATTTTGCATCCTCTTTACCCCATTGTCTTGACAATGCAAATGCATCCATGGGAATCTCTTCTGAAACTTTCATTAACTTCTCATTTTTTCTATCTTTTACTAAAGGATGATTGTTCTCTAGCTCTTCTTTTATATAATAAACATACTTATCATCTACTTTGTAACGATATTCAAGTTTCTCTTGAAATAAAATACTACTCAAAATGTTCTTTTCTTCTGCTGTTGGATTATGAACTACCGAATCGTAAATTGTTCCTTTATCAGTCTGCTTTAAAACGTCGTTTTTAAATGCCATACCACACGCAATTCCACCTGCTCCAAGGGCTACTAAGATTGCTACCGTCGCAAGCACATTTGTTAAGCCATTAATGCGGAAGTTTAATTGAGTAAAGGTAAAAGCATTAAGCCCTTTTTCACTACGCTTTTTATTACTTTTTATTTTTTTTATCATAACTGGGAGAAGTGATCCAAACAACATGTAAGTACTAACAGTTGCTGCGATTAATCCAAGAGCCATTAATGTAGGAACGGTTCCTAGATTTTTTGCCTGTGGTATATAGAGCAATGATGCATAACCAATACCTAACAAAATCAGACCAAGTAATGCAACTACAACTGTCATTTTTCCTTTTACCGCGCCACGCTCTGTTTGTGCACCTGCATGTACAAGTTGTAATATAGAAATACGTGACAATTTAATACTATTCATACTTGCTGATAGTACAAATAATGCAAAGAAGAAGATGCAAGTAACGACCATTGATGGAATGTACAAAGCTTGGTAACCTTCTCCAGTCAACTCCAATTGTTTCATTAATAACTGTCCGATACCTTCTGCAAGTCCTACACCACTTGTAATCCCAATCACAAGTGACGCCGCACCTAATATAATTGTTTCAAGGAACATCAGTAATGTAACTTTATACTTTTTTGCTCCTAACATCATATACATACCAAACTCTTTTTGGCGAAGAGATAATAAGAAAGAGTTTGCATACATAATGTAAAAAAATGTTACAATCGCTAATAAAGAGGAACCTATTTGGAATATTAATACAATAGGACCAATGTTTGCATTAGATTCAAGGAACACCTTATTTAGTGATAGCGTTTGAAACATATAGAAAGTAGAAATAGATACAATAAGACCAATAAGTAATACAATATAATCTTGCAATTTACTTTTCAACCCTGACATGGAAAGTTTAAATAACATACCCAAACCTCCTTTCTTACGCTTTTTGTGTGCCTAAATCTGCAAGCACGTCTAAAATTTCTTTATAAAACTCTTCACGTTTACCACCACGGTAAATTTCTTTATATAACTCACCATCTTGAATGAATAAAATACGCTGACAGTAACTTGCACTGTATGGATCATGCGTAACCATCATAATCGATACGCCTTGTTCTTTATTTAAATTTGTCATCGCATTAAGTAAACTAGTTGCATTTTTAGAATCAAGAGCTCCTGTTGGCTCGTCCCCTAAAATAATTGCAGGCTCATGCACTAACGCACGTGCTGCTGCTGAACGCTGTTTCTGTCCACCAGATACTTCAGATGGGTACTTTTGAAGTATTGTTACAATCCCTAACATATCAGCTACCTTTTCTACTTTCGGCCCAATTTTTCGTGATGGGACACCTTGAAGGGATAATGGAAGTGCAATGTTTTCGTAAATAGATAAATTCTCTAATAAATTAAAGTCTTGGAAAATGAATCCTAACTTTTGCGAACGGAAATCAGAAAGCTCACCTTGCTTCATTTTCGTAATATCCGTTCCTGCAATTTCAATAACGCCACCCGTCGCTTTATCAAGAGTCGAAATTACATTTAATAATGTTGTTTTGCCAGAACCAGATGGCCCCATAATTCCTACAAACTCCCCCTCTTGAATCGAGAATGAAACACCTTTTAATGCGTGTGATTGATTCTCACCTTTTTTACCGTACACTTTTTGAATGTTTTTTACGTCTACAACTGGTTTTATCATATATATCCTCCTACGTTTGTATGATTGATAAGCTACTGTTTGAGTTGTTTCTTTTTCGTTTCCACTTGCAATGCCTCATCTGTAAAAGTATTAAACTTGTACCCCACCAATATATATCCTTTTATTTTTCAAAATAATAAGTCCTTTCATATTTTTGCAATACATAAAAATAGATATCAAACGGGATATATTGTATTCAATTTGGACATCCATTTTTAGGAATACACGTAATAGACCATCTAAGTAATAAATTTGTTCCCCGTTAAGATAAGAAAGCACTAGGTGTTTTGTTAAGAAAACAAAATGAATTGCATAAAAAAATCCATTTTCGCTATCTCAAAAAAAGAATCATTGCTGCAGATTTTATAAACTGTATAATGGCCGGCTCATGCACAAGTATACATGTTGCTGCCCACTAGATACTTCAGGTGGATACTTTTAGAGTATCGCTGAAACTTCTAACATATAAACTACCTTTTCTACCTCCGGGCGAGTAATTCGCGATGGAACACCTTGAAGGGAAAATGAAGAAACAATTTTGTGCAATCATTTGAATTATAAATAAAACATATTAAGAACTACTGGTTATATTTCTTAATTTTTCTTAAGATAATTTATAAAAACTAAACCATAATGGGGAGATTATTTCATAATTGTTTCTAGTACAAATAATAAAAAAACTACATCCTATATTGAATGTAGTTTTTCTAGCTGATTTATTTATTTTTTACTTCATTTTTATAAAAATCAAATAATGGTTCAATGGCTGGACTAGATAAAAGAGGAATTGCCTTCTTAATCAATTCTCTATCCCAATCAAACCAACGCATTTCCATTAGCATATTAATTTCTGTATCAGTGAACCGTTTTTTTATTTCCTTAGCAGGATTACCGCCCACTATTGTATATGGCGGAACATCTTTACATACGACAGATCCTGCCGCAACAATTGCACCTTCACCGATTGTAACGCCAGGCATTATTATAGCATTCATACCAATCCAGGCATCACTTTTAATGACTGTATCACCCTTTGGTTCATAAGATTGTCCGATTTGCTCAGCGAATGGATACACTGTAATCCATTCTGAGTGATGATTATGATTACCACCCATTAAAATGATAACGCCACTTGCAATACAAACATAATTTCCAATAATAAGTTTATCAAGATGCCAACCCATCTGTTCAATTGGATTGAAAAGTGCTTGGGACTTAGCATCGCCCCATAAATACCTTACACAACCATCTTCAAAATTTTGATTTCCATAATACCCTGAATAATAGGAGTACTCTCCTACTTCAATGAGTGGATTTGTTACTATATCTTTTAAATACTTTGTTTCAGACCAATGATTAAATAATGGATGCTTCATAACTATATTCCTCGCTTCTAAGTATTGTAGATTTTTGCAATTTACTTAGAAGCTTAATACGACAGCGACATTTTTAAACTTTTTCAAACGACGAATCATTATCTTCAAGCCTTTCAGTTATAATGAAAAATCATAACGTAATAAATTACACAAGTCAAATTAACCAAGTTATAATAAATCCGAGAATGCGGACAAGAAAACCATTTTATATTTTTTTTGAAACTTTTTATTTTTTTATTTAAATTACGGTACATGAAATTCACATGACACTTGTGTAGTAATACTTTCTCCTTATCAAGAGGATATAATATTACAGCAGAACTTTTACATAGGTGTAGCTTTTGAATAAAGTTTGATTAAATTAACTTAATAAACCTTGATAAAAGAGCGAATAGAAAAAAGTTTGATGATTTTGTGAACCTTACTCAATTAAAGCGCCCGACTGTGGTAGATACATTATCCTCAATTACTTCTTGGGGTAGCGTCAGGAAAATGCGGATTTACAACGCTAAGGAAATGTCACTTATTTAAAAAGCCGATTTCCATCTCAAGGAATCGACTTTTTAGTTATTCTTAATGAACTAACGCATACGTTAGTTCATTAAGTAAGAGGTTTGAAAAAATAGCCTGTATATATTTGAACGATGAATAACTTCCCTATTTTCTTGTGTTAGTTTGCACTATATACAGAAAATCCAGAAAAACTTAACATATTATTTATCTGTTTGTTTTTGCTTCTTTTTCAAATACTCCGCACGCAATTTTTCAAGTTGCTGCTTTTTATCAAATTTGGCAGGCGTCTGTTTTTCATGAAACTTTGCCACAGCTGCCTGACCTTTGTAATCCAATTGATATTTCCCCACTTTGTTCACCTACTTTTCTTATCTTTAAAGAGAATCTATTCAACAAATATAATATACCTTATTTTACTTAAGTAAACCTTATTAGTCAAAGGAACTTAAAGTAAAAAGCTTGATAACAAGGGGGAAATCAATCTAAAAAGTCGCTTTCCTTAGGTAAGGGAAAACGACTTTTTGTGTAGTCTTATTCAATTAAATGACCCGATTGTTGAAGAAAAAGATACTCTGCAAAATAGATCTTTTTATCAAACTTTATTTTAAATCAACAATAGGTAAATTTCTTGGCCATTATTTTGCTTCACATAAAATTCTATACAAAAAAGCAACCTATAAATTTAGGCTGCTTTTTATTCCGTCTTTTATTACTTAGCTAATTCTTTCGTTCCCTGCATTACATCAACGAAAAATCCCCAGTTATTCACAACAGAAGAAATACTAATATGTTCATCTGGAGTGTGAACATTAAAGATATCTGGACCGAATGAAATAGCATCTAACTCAGGCATTTTTTGAACAAATACACTGCACTCAATTCCTGCATGTACTGCGAAGATTTCAGCATCTTTGCTGTATTTTTCTTGGTGCACTTTTTCGAATAAATTACGGATAGGCGAATTAGGATTATATGGCCACTCTGGATATTCAGACTCTTTTTCAAATGTTGCCCCTACTAATTCCGCAATATACTTAATTTCCTCTACAATATGTTGTTTTAAGCTACTTACAGAACTTCTCACTTCGCTTCGTAATTTAATCTCATCTTGCAGTGTTTGAATAACTCCTAAATTAGTTGAGCTTTCTACAAGACCTTTAATATCCATGCTCATACTTTGTATACCATTTGGAATTAAGAATAATGAAGAAATAAGCTGTTTTTGTGTTTCTTTAGAAAAAACTTTTCCCGCCTTTTCTTCTACTTTTGTAAGTGAAACATGAACATCCGGATCAACAGCACGTAGCTCTTCTTGTAACATACGTGTCCATGATTTTAGTTTTTCTTCTACTTGCTGTACATCTTCTGCACGTAATAAAATTGTAGCTACACTTTCACGCGGAATTGCATTTGTTTTTAAGCCGCCATGAACTTCACTCATATTAAACTGAATGTGAAGTGATAAATCACGTAAAACTCGTCCTAATACTTTATTCGCATTACCGCGTTGTTTATCAATTTCCAAACCAGAATGTCCACCTTTAAGTCCCCCAACATATAGTCGGTATGTGTCCATATCTACTGACGCTTCATCCCAAATCACTGAAATCGTTTCAACTGCTTTCGCACCACCTGCGCTACTCACTAGTAATTTATGATCTTCTTCAGAATCAATATTAATAAATATTTTTCCATCAAAATGATTTGAATCAACAGCGAATGCACCGCCCATTGTCGTTTCTTCTTCAGTTGTAATAACAACTTCTAAAGCTGGATGCGGGATGTCTGTTGAATCTAATAATGCTAATGCATATGCAACGGCAATACCATTATCAGCACCTAAAGTAGTTTCGTTTGCATATAACATATCTCCAATAATTCTTAATTCAATTGGATCTTTCTCAAAATCATGAACTGTCGCTTGGTTTTTTTCACACACCATATCAGAGTGCCCCTGAATGATAATAGCTGGAACATTCTCATAACCAGAAGTAGCTTCTTTTTTTATAATAACATTTAACGCTTCGTCTTGAATAACTTCTAAATTACGTTCCTTTGCGAAACTCACTAAGTAATCACTAATTTCTTTTTCATTACCTGATCCTCTAGGAATCTTTGAAATTTCTGCAAAATGATAAAATACAGGGTGCTTTGTTAATTGTTCTAAAGTAGAATACATTTTTAACCTCCTCTCCAATTGACAAAATAATATGTACGTCCTTTATTATTATACCATGATTCATTATTTTACTTTTATTTTAAGATTTCAAAAATTCATTATAACTTATTCATTCCATCCTCATATTTTTTAATTTAGTGTAAATAAGCTATACTCTTACAAGATTGTAAGAGTGCTGTAATCAAAATCGATTTTTCTATTTAAAAAATAACCGCATACTTTAAATACATAATTTAAAGGAGATAATGAAAATGAAAAAATTTTTATCTGTTATTACACTAAGTTTATTATTTCGCAACTTAACTATCGGGTGCGAAAGAGCTTCTCTAAATAGAATCGGTAAGGATGTATATTACGTACAGATAAAAGGTGAAGGGTTTATTGAAAAGATAGAAGGTAGAAACTTACGGAACTACACATTGCCGGCATATGATGAAGATGGAGTAAGAAAACAAATTACATTTAGAAGTAAAAAACAATCAAACGATCAAAAATTAAATGAAAAGGCATTTTTGTGCATTTATGTAGACCAAGAAAATAAAGATAAAAATGAAATATCATCGATTGAAGTAAAATCCTATGAAGAAATTCAAAAAGCGGATTTACCTTTAAAAGTAAAAGAAAAGTTTAATGCAAAATAAAAAAATACAGGAAAATGCTCTTATGCATTTTCCTGTATTTTTTTCACTCGAGCATATTTCGAACTATTACTATCCATAAGTTTTTCTAAACGATTTATATTTTCTGTTAATGCACCTTTCACAAGAGAGAAATCTGTATTTGATTCTTCTTTTTTAGTTTTAAAAAACGAAGATTTTTGAGCATTTACTTCTGCCATCTCTTCTCCCCCTTTTCAAAAAGATACAACCTTTTATTTATATTATATAGCAAATGCAGACAGAGTGTACACGTATCATTTTCTTTTTAATTCTTCTTCTAACTCTTCTACTTGCTGCAAAGTATCTCCTTTTATTAAAGAGAAGTCTGTTGTATCTTCATTATCTTCTTTAAAAAAATCATTGTCATAATCTTTTATCACTACAATCACCTCTACGTGCTAGTGTAGGAATGATTGTCCAATTTTATACAAGCTTGTCTGAATTTGTTCTCCCTTTATGTATAGATGAAAAGGACAGAAAAAGATTCTGTCCTTATTTACTAAAATAACTATGATGAATTGTTAAATTATATACATTTTCAAAATCTCGATCTTGAAGGTTATTTTTCTTCCCATCAATAACAATGAAAACATCACTAACTATTTTTGCTGGTATAATTCCGACATTTTCTACTTGCACCGCTTTCTGCTCATTCAATTGCTCGATGTGTTCTAATGGAACAATAATACTAAATTGAGAGCGGATACCACGAAAGTTTGTATTTAATTCCTTCACCGCTTCAAATACAACAATTTTCGCACCAATCTTTTCCCCATATGAATCTAAAAATGTGTTTAAGCTTTTTGTATATTCCTCTTCCGTATGCCATTCCATTGTCCCAAAGGCTGTTGGATTCACATTTTGAATAATTGTCGTATATATTTCTCCTCTTGCTTTTGAAGCAATTAATGACCTTTTAATTGATTGGACCGTCTTTCCAATATCGCTGAATTTTGCGCCCCATATTTCTGAAATATTTGGTGTCAAAATGAATGCAATATCAACGAAAATTACCATCGCAGTAAACATTAAAAGATTTTTCCAGAGGGTTAAATCTATTCCTTTTATCATGAAATAAACTGTGACTGATGTTATGAACAAACCGTACCACGTTTTTCGAATTCGTTGTTTCTTCTCCTCGTACAACTCTTCATTTCTCCAATAAAAGAAAACAAGAACAATAAAGACGATTGCTAAAATAAATAAGCCAATTCGAATGTTAGAGATCGTCAATCACATCACCCTCCATTCCAAAACTACTCACGATACCATTACATGCACAAACAGCTCTCTTTATGACAAAAGACGTGGACAACCTTCTAAAGTTAGCACCATCGCATATACATTAGAAGCAGGCCACGTCTTTTATCCTGCATTAACGGGCAGTAAGACCCCCCACCTCAAAATTCAGCGAAAGCAAAGACGTTAGGTGAGGGATCAACTGCCCATAAAAGCCCGATTGGTGAAGGCTAATAATCAGTGCGGGATGAACACCCTCCACTGATTAAAGTTTCACTTTATCATGAATCTACATTGTATATGTAGACAAGCATGTGTTTCAAATTTTCATGTTAAAAAGAAATATGTTTCGGAATTTCCCCTTCAGGTACTTCTCCATCCATACTTAAGTAATAATGACGAATCGGACGTAATTTTTCATCTAACTCATAAACAAGCGGAATGCTAGTTGGAATATTTAATGAAACCACACCATCACTTGAAAGATTGTCTAAGTATTTCACTAGCGAACGAATTGTATTACCGTGCGATGAAATAATTACTTTCTCACCACTTTTTAATGACGGTGCAATTTCTGAATGCCAATAATCAACTACTCTTTTCTCCGTATCCTCTAAACATTCAGTCAATGGGAATTCAT
Organism: Bacillus sp. 41-22; assembly: GCF_025809295.1. NCBI lineage: Bacteria > Bacillati > Bacillota > Bacilli > Caryophanales > Bacillaceae > Bacillus > Bacillus sp. 41-22. Next base: position 2,376,925 of record NZ_CP084035.1, on the reverse strand, counting down.
CTTTTTTTAACGTTTTATATCTTGGATTGTTCGCCTCATATCGAGGATCATCTTCAGTAAGTGCAGGCGGTCTCACATCTATACTTCTTCTCCAAATATGAACTTGTTCATCTCCATATTTTTTTGCCGTTTCGTCTTTATTCAATCCTTGTAGTGCACCATAATGGCGTTCATTCAACTTCCATGAGTTATGTATAGGGACCCAAGTGAGATCCATTTCATGCAGTACAATCCATAATGTACGAATTGCTCGTTTTAGTACCGAGGTATACGCAACATCAAATGTATATCCATTCTTTTTTAATATTGTTCCTGCTTCTCTCGCTTCACTTAATCCATTCTTTGATAAATCCACATCTGTCCATCCTGTAAATCGATTTTCAAGATTCCACAAACTTTGTCCGTGACGAATGAGTACAAGTTTTATCATTATAATTCCCCTCTCGGAAATATGAATTTTAAAATTTCAATACGTACACATATAAAGTTTTTGGCAATGTGAATTTTTTATCCATAGTTGCCAAATATACAGATAAAAATTTATGATTTTTCAAACTACAAAACAAGATACTGTTTCTATCTTTTATTCTACTGGTATTTCACGCTTAGACGTCCATGCATCAAATCCTGAACGGCTATTTGCCATTTCATTCATAACTTGATGCCAATTTTCTTCACATGATTCGCCAAACTGTGAGAAAATAGCTCCCATTTGTTCTCTTTGAACATCGCTCAGTTTTTTCTCTAAGTCTGTTCCTTCTTCTGTTAAAGACAGCTGTTTCACACGACGATCATGTGCAGCTTCATTACTCTCAATAAGTCCTTTATCTAACAGTTGGCGCAACGGTCCGTGAAGAGCTTGTTTACTTATTTCTAAAAGTGATAGCAGCTCATTTACACTAAGCCCTGGAAAACGAGCGATAAAAAACAGAATTCTATGATGTACACGCTGTATACTATACTCTTTTATTATTTCATCTGGTTTTTCTGTAAAAGTTTTATATGCAAAGTAAAATAATGCTAATGCCTCATTCATTTGCTCTTCTTTATGTTGTGTCATCTACTTTCCCCCTGTATGTAAATTATACCACAACTCAATTATGAATAATTAAATTGGTATATTGAGCCTAATTTCTTCATTCTAAAACCAACAAATTTCAACTATTATATTTTTGAAGGTTGTTTAATTCGTAAACCATACCTTCAAATAAAGTATCCAAATTATTTTTTAAAGAATTCTTAAGGAAATAGGTTAAATTCAAATGATAAATATTGTAAAATTTATTTATTAATATTTTTTTGAAAAACTCAATTGTGATTGGAGTGTTATTGTATGCAAACAAAAAAAGTTTATCTTTATGTATTTAATACGATGTCAGACTGGGAATATGGACATTTAATTGCAGAACTAAACTCAGGAAGATATTTCAAAAAAGAGTTAGCCCCTTTAAAGGTAGTTACAGTAGGAGCTAATAATGAAATTATTACTACGATGGGAGGACTGAGCATAAAGCCAGATATTTCCCTGGATGAATGTACTCTTGAGAGTAACGATCTTTTAGTTTTACCTGGAGGGACTACTTGGGGGGAAAGCATTCATCACCCTATCTTAAAAAAAATTGGTGAAGCGTTAAAACTCGGCACTATTGTTGCTGCCATTTGTGGTGCAACTGAGGGGTTAGCGAATTTTGGATACCTAGATTCTAGAAAACATACAAGCAATGATTTAGAATATATTAAAATGGTTTGTCCTAATTATAAAGGAGAACAACTTTATAAGATGGAACCTGCAGTATGTGATGAAAATTTGATTACTGCATCAGGAGTAGCTCCTCTGGAATTTGCAATGGAAGTATTGAAAAAAATTGATGTATTTGCACCAGATACGTTACATTCATGGTATAACCTAAATAAAACTTATAAGCCTGAATACTTCTTCCAGTTAATGAATTCAATTACTAGATAAGCTGAAAAATTAAATTAGCAGTTTTATATTATATAAAAAACTTAAAAAGCACCCCTAAAGTCGTTATAAATACAACCGATGACGGTTGTAAAACAAAAAATAAAAGGGATGATACATATTTATCTTGTATCATCCCTTTTATTTTTTATAACATTAATATCACCATATTATTTTAATTATTCATCTCCAGCAAGAGTTAACTGCCAAGACACACCATACTTATCATTTAACCAGCCAAACTTTTTACTAAACGGATATGAACCTAAAGGCATAAGAACTTTTCCATCTTGTGCTAGTTTATTAAAAACGGTTTCGATTTCCTCTTCCGTATCACAAGTTACATAAAGAGACATAGCTGGGGTGAATGTAAAATCATGCTTTACATAACTATCAATACACATGAACTCTTGTCCATTTAGCGTAAAAGTTGCATGAATTACAGTTCCCTCTTTACCTGGTCCATTCTCATCATAACGAGAGATACTTACAATTTCTGATTGATTAAATAGCGATGTGTAAAAATTCATCGCTTCCTCAGCTTTGCCCTCGAACATTAAAAACGTAGTGATTTTTTGATTTGTGTTACCCATTTAGAGACATCCCCTTGTTATGTATTTATGCAAAACATACATCGGATAATAAAACCGAACGTACATTCTCATAAGTGTATTGTCTATAAAAACGATGAGTTTGTCAATTATCTATGTTTTATTTCTTCTTAAATAATGCTGTCCAAAGAAATGATTCTCCAAACATATTATTTGGTTGTTCAATTTGCTTCATTTTTCTAATTTCAATTACTTCAAATTCTTTAAATATCTCTCTTAACTTTTCTTCTGAATATGCAAGACCACCTTGTAAACTCCATCCTCTATACACATCCCAGTCCGTTATTTCCGATCCATTTCGCTCATTCAAATCACCTGCTGCAAAACATGTTAATCCGAAATAACCACCCGATTTTAATGAGTTTTTAACTAAATCAACATAATTCATTCTTCTATGTGGTGGAATGTGATGCAAGCAACCGGAATCATATACAAAATCATATTCATCTTGAAAATCCAAATTAAAAATCGATTCACAAACAAATTGTATTTCTATTCCGTTTTCTAACGCCCTCTCTTTGGCCCAATTAATTCCTTCTATAGACAAATCTACGGCTGTTACATCAAACCCTTGTTTCGCTAAATAAATTGCATTTCTTCCTGGACCACATCCAAGCTCTAACACTTTCTCTTTTGAAATCCATTCTGTTTGTATATATGAAACTAAATTCTCATCTGGAACATTTGCAAAAAAAGGAACATCCTTTTCTCTATTCGTGTAAAATTCATTCCAAAATGGTACTGCGGGTCTTAATAATGAATCAAGCATTTTTAATATATCTTCTTGAGTGTGTAACGTTTCACTTTTCATTTATACCCCTCCATAATCAATAGTCAGAAAATTATTATATCTCTTTTTAAACTTTCAAACAAAGAAAAACTCCTATATTCAATAGGAGTCAAAAATATTATCTCTTTAAAATCCAAGTACAGTTAACCATTTTAACAACTGCTCTTCTCGCACCTTCAAATCATCGTTTCTATACTTACCCATCTGTATTTCGCTAACAATTTCTCCGTCCACCATAAAAAGAACTCTTTCTGTTTTAGCTGCTACCTTTACGTCATGAGTAACTAGCAAAATTGTAGTTCCTATACGGTTTATATTTGCTAAAATATCCATTACTTCTTCTGTCGCTTTTAAATTCAAAGCACCCGTTGGTTCGTCAGCAAAAATAATATTAGGTTTATTTATGAGTGCTCTACAAATAGATACCCTTTGCAATTCTCCTCCTGATGCTTCAGTTATATTATTAGTTGCAATTTGACTAATTCCCGTTTTCTTCATCAATTCAAGTGCACGTTTATTTATTATTTTCCTGCTCTCAACTTTTGCTAAATACGCAGGCAAAACTATATTATCAAAAAGATTCAAATTTCTAAGAAGATTGCTCTGTTGAAAAATAAATCCCATTTCGCTGAGTCGTAATTTTGCTAACACTTCTTCTTTCATACATGTTATTTCTTTACTATCAACTTTCACACTTCCTGATGACATTTGATCCATTCCACTAATATTATATAGTAACGTCGATTTCCCTGAACCAGAAGGTCCCATGACCGATATAAACTCTCCCTCATAAATCTCTAAATTTATATTTTTTAACATATGGCAAGTTTTATTTCCATCCATTGCGTATTTTTTATTTAATTGTTTTACTTCTAAAATTTTTTTCAAATTACACACCTCCTACTCCCCATTTAGCTTTAAATCATTTTTTTGTTTCACTGTAAAACTACTAAAAAGTGTTGCTACGGTCACAGATATAAATAAAATAGCTGGACATATTACATAAGAAATGATTGGATTAACAACAAACTTTATGTGAGCTGCTCCCATAAATGAACCTAACCAGCTTATTAGTGTTTCTCCAAACGTAGCAGCTATAAATGCCCCTGTTAAAATACCTACTAATACTATAGCAATAGAACGAGTAACATATTGTATACGAATATCTTTGTAGGAAAAGCCGATACTTTTCATAATTAATATTTGCGAAGAATCTTTTACCAATAACATTTTAAAAAACATCGCAGTTATTAAAACCGATATCAATATAGCAATCAAAATTGCCACTTGTGTCACCAGTCTTAATTGTTTGATTGTCTCTCCTAAAGTTTGAGATAAATAATTATCCGTATCTGTTATTTTTGCAGAATTTAAATTTTGTTTATACTCCTTCACTTTTTCTTGTAGATTCACTTTGGGTTTCATATCTACATTTACTACGTACCATAATATATCTTCTTTATTGTAAGAAAAACTCGCTTTAGCTGTTTTTCCTCCATTCGTTACATCTTGATATATACCACTAATAGTTAGCATTTTCTCTTTTCCTTCTACAAATAAAACGATTTCATCCCCTATATTCTTTTTTAATTCATTTGCGTTCATATAAGAGAGAGCGATCTCATTTTCATTTTTTGGTGCCATACCTTTAACATATTCTATTGGAAATTGGGCGAAATCTCCCACTTCTACATTTAAATTTCCATTTGTACCATCAGCTTTCACCATTTTAAATGTACTCGTTACAAATGCTGCATATTTTTCTACCTCTTCATCGTTTCCGATATACAATATAACGTCATTAAACCGTTTTTCTATATTTTCAGATTGCTGTAAATCTATTCGCATATCACTCTTTCCTGTTCCCATATAATTAACAAATTGCGGTGACTGAATCGTGTACAAAAAGTTAACTGGTACAACAATCATGAACACTGCAATAATTAAAACGATACTTAATACTCGATATAACTTAAATCGTTTCACTACATCTTGTATACCAATAAATATATTTACATTTGTAATTTTAGTTTGATAGAGAGAAAAAAATCTTCTAATCTTTCTTTTTCCTAGTTTATCTCTTGATCGTAAAGCGTCTATTGCTGTAATTCTCCTAAAATTCCGCAAAATGATGCGGCAAAAAAGGATAACGGCTAGAAATAACAATGTTGTGACTATCAATGGCACAACATAATATAAAATACTTTTATTAGCTGTCCCCATATAAAGTGCGATGTTAGAGGTAAATATTTTTGTAACAAATAACGAAAGGATATATCCACATATACATCCGATAGCGAAAATAACAACATATTTTGTTACATATAGTTTTTGAATATCTTTACTTTGAATGCCGATAGCTTTCATAACACCAATTTCCCGATAATCTTCTTCCATTGAAGTAATAATCGTAAATCTAATACATAAAATCGCGATTAGCATTAATAATGCACTTATTATGATAAGTACTGCAGCTATTATTCCATCTGTTAATGAATTGAGTGTTTTAAAGAGTGAATACGTAATAGAGGGACCTTTTTGAGGTAAGTTTGATGACTGGTATAAAGTTTCAAATTCATTTATTTTATTTAAATCTGTTAGCTGGAATTCAATAAGATATTCACTTTCTCCAAAATTCCCCTTTATTCTTTCGAAGTCTTCATCGCTTATTACAAATCGTTTTGAACTAACAAGTGATGGGTTCATTTGAACATCACGAACAAATGCCGAAATAGTAAATTCTAGCTCATTATTATTTTTAACAACCCAAATTTTATCTCCAATACGCAAATGATATTTTTGCATATAATAAATTGGTACACCTATTTCTCCTTTCCTAACATCGATCAATTCATTATTTAAATCTAATAAAAAGTCAAAAATAGTATTTTGCTTAACAAAGCTAATGTCCATTACACTATTATGTTCCGCTTGATTTTTCTTCTTTATAAAAATGTTAGATCCGCCTATTTGAACCATCTCTGCTGTTTGTTGTTTTTTTACAAAAGGAGTTTGCGCTACAAATGAATCAATTGACTTTTGGTTTATTTCTCCGGCATGCATTTGTACGAAGTGCGGTGCGTTTGATACTTTAAACAATTGATCCGTTGAGTTCAATAGATTTATAACGTTACTTGAAGCACTTGCGATTAAAAGACTTGATAACATGATAAACATAAATAGAATGGTAATTATCATTTTATTTTGAGAGAAATCTCTTTTTAACATTCTCCTAATCATATGGAGCTAGTTCCCTTCATTCCATAATATTTTCTTCGTCACTATCGCTATTATTATCATTATGAAACTAATAAATAATATAGGTAAATAAATTTTCATACTGAATCCTTCAAACATAAAACCATAAATGACTTGCCCAATTGGTGCCATACATTGAGATACCGCTGTTATAATTGCCATTACTTTTCCTAGGTTTTCATTTGGTGTTTTCTTTTGGACTACAGTAATCACATAGATGGATACAATTGTCACGATCATTGCAATTAGAATAGAAGAAAGTATAAAGAGGATAAATGGTGGATAGTATCCTAAATTAAGAATAACTGGCGTAACTGATAGTGCCATTGGTAGTACTAATAAAGCTATTAAAAGCATCCAGTAATACAATGTTTTCATCTGTAGCTTTTTCGCAAAAAAACCTATCGATAATGCACCTAAAATAGTAGCAAAATCGATCAATCCCATTCCAATTCCGTATAACGTGTCGCTACTTTCCATTGTTACTCGTATAATAATTGGAGCGCCAACAACAAATAGCGGTGTAAGTATTAAATTTAGTAATGCAGCTAAAAGCATAGATTTCAAAATAAATGGTTGTTTTAAAACATATATAAATCCTTCTTTCATATCCTTTACAATTGTCGGTATTATATGGCTTTCTCGCGCTCTTTTTATAAAAGGTATTTTAATAAACATTTCTAAAATCGCAGATAAAAAGAAAGCAAGACAACTTATTATTACGAGCATTTTCAAACCAATTATGCCGTACAGTATTCCTCCTAATACAGGAGCAACTATATTCGATAATGCTTGCACACCATTTACGATACCGTTCGCTTGCTCTAACTTATTCTCTGGAACTAATTGCGGAATACTCGCCATTACAACAGGTGAATACATTGCACTAACGACTGCTAGTAAAAACATAATTGTTCCAATTAACATAGTAGATACAGGTCCAGTAAATAACAAAATTATAAAGCTTAATACAATCGCAGCGTTGATAAAATCAAAAATAACCATTAAATTACGGCGATTGAAACGATCTGCTATCGCTCCGCCAAGAGGGGCTAGCAAAAACGGAATACTCGTTACCGCATATAATCCTGCGAATATATCAGCACGCCCTGTTATATCTAGCACATATAATGACAGGGCAAAACGTAAAAGTGTTGAACCTAAAATAGTAATAATTTGTCCACTCACCATTAAGTGAAAATCTTTCATCGAAGACCTTATACTAGCTGACATCCTTATCACACCTTTCATTCGATTCAGACCGACTGTCGGTCGATAATATCCAAACAGAAAATTACTATTTCTGTTTGATTAAAACCTCCACCATGTAATCAAAGGCTCCCTCTTTCGCTCCAACAGATGCTTCCATCATTTTGATATAAGCTTTAGCTCTCCTCATCATTTCTTCCGGCTTCCACTGGAATAAACCCTCATCAAATATGACTTGTGCTGAAGAGAGTAATAATTCAATCGTTTCTTGTGGGTATGGAGTAGAAAATATGCCTTCAGCGATTCCTTGTTCTAAAATCTCTGCTAAAACAGGAGATAAATGAATAATTGATTGTACTATACTTTTTTGATGCATTTCCGCATTATTTGGCTGATGAAATTGTTCAATCATTTTATCTTTTACATCTCCTGATTTTGGTGATTGTTCCATTAAAACTCGAAATAACTTATCCAAAACTGGGATATTAGGGTTAGAGACAATTGCTTTCGCTTTAGCAACATCCGCTTTAATAATCCTCATAATAATTTCATCCATTACTTCTTCTTTCGACTTAAAATAATGATAAAACGTCCCCTTTGCTATACCAATCTCTCTTAAAATGTCATTTACTGTAGTTTTCGTATACCCTTTTGTAACAAACAAACGTTCAGCAGTTTCTAAAATTTCATTTCTACGCTCCCCATATTCTTTTACGATCCTCATTCATGTACTCCTTCCTACGGACCGACTGTCGGTTTATTTAAAGTATATGTTTAGTATGTGAAAAGTTTCCTGTTATCGTACATATACAACAACCTACTTTATATTTCCTTTATGAATTTTAAATTATTTAATACGGTAAATGAAATTTCAAAGGTTGTTTTTATGCAATCACCCTTGTACTTATATCGACTTCGTTGTATAAAAACAAAAAGAGCCGCAACACTTTGCGACTCTTTTTGAATAATAACTATTTAACGGCCACGTCTTTGCTGACCTTGTTTTGTACTACTTTTCTTATTACTTGGCTTATTAAATGATCGATTGTTATCATTTCTCGAACTATTTCTTGAATCGTTTCTTGGACCACCTTTTGAACCACTTCTTGAACCTTCACGGCTATCTCTTTGACGATATTGACCTGATTTCTTTGGAGCCGGCTTTTGTACCGGTTTTCCATTTTCATCTACATTTTTTATCATCGGTTGTTCGATTATTTGTCTTTGTATTGGTGCACCAAGCGTTTTTTCAATTTCTTCTAAATGTTTTTCATCTTTCGCTGCAACGAACGTAATTGCAAGACCTGATCCACCTGCACGTCCTGTTCGGCCAATGCGGTGAATATAACTTTCTACATCTTCAGGGATATCAAAGTTAAATACGTGCGTTACACCATCTACATCAAGTCCACGAGCTGCTACATCAGTCGCAATTAAGTACTGAATTTTAGCTTCGCGGAAACTCTTCATGACTCTTTCACGTTTCGCTTGAGGTATATCACCATGAAGTTCAGCACAATTATAACCTAGTCCTTTTAAATTATCATACAGCTTACTTACTCTAACCTTTGTACGACAGAAAATAACTGCCAAAAATGGCTGATCACGATCCATAACAAAACGAAGTGCATCTGGCTTTGCACGATCTGTCGTCTCAATGACACGCTGCTCAATTGTATCTACCGTTACTTCTTCACTTTGTACTTGAATCATTTGCGGCTCTTCCATATAACGTTTCGCCAATTTTTTAATATCTTTTGGCATCGTTGCTGAGAATAACATCGTTTGTTTACTATCAGGTGTCTCATCTAAAATATCTTCAATATCATATAAGAATCCGAAATAAAGCATTTGATCCGCTTCATCTAGTACAATTGTTGAAAGATTACTTAAATCAATTGTTTCACGACGTATATGATCTAATAATCGTCCTGGTGTCGCAACAACTATATGTGTATTACCTTTTAATTTTCTTAATTGTTGTGCTACATCTTGTCCGCCATATATCGCTAGTACATTAATATCTTCTCTTTGAACAAGCATTTTTTTAATTTCAGTTGTAATTTGCAGTGCTAGTTCCCTTGTTGGTGCAACAATTAAAGCCTGAACATCACTAGACTCTGGATCGATTTTTTCTAAAATCGGTAACACGAATGCTAACGTTTTACCCGTTCCTGTTTTCGCCTGCCCAATAATATCTTTACCTGACATAATAACAGGAATTGCCTTCTCCTGAATCGGTGTTGCTTCTGTAATTCCATTTTCACGTAATGTATGATTAAAAGTTTCACTAATTCCTAATTCTAAAAAGTTTTTCAAATAGACCACTTCTTTTCCTTATTTTTCACATTAGCTTTCATTGTACCATTTGTTTCGCCAAATATGAAAAATAAAAAAATTCTTATCTTCTTTTTTTATATTCATCCTGTACTAGATGAACAAATTCTTTTTGTTTTTTCTCGGAATTTATTATTGCTTCCATATTTGTAGAATTCAAAATATACTTCTTGATTTTCCTATTACTCCAAATTAAACTTGTATACTTTGTATCTTCGTGTAACTTTCGAAACCACTCAAATTCGCTTAATTTGGCAATATGGTGTTTTAATTTCATGTCATTTCGAGGATAAAATAAAATAACATTTGCTATTACATCAAATAATGAGTCCAAGTTATTCCCTCCTATAACTTCTTTAATGAAGATATTAAAGGAATGTTAAAAATCATTGTTTCACCAATTCAAAATAAATTACACCAATATGTACATCAAGGAACTAAGTTCTACAATTTAATATGTAATACGAAAGCATTATATAACCTTCATTTTGATTTAGCATATGAGCTTATCTTTTAGAAAGAAGGTTTGCAATATAGAATGGAAAAATCCTAATAGTGCATTAGAGATATTTATTATTTTTCATTATAGTTTTTATAGCCTTACCATATCAATTTGGGAATTTTGTCCGTTTAGAAAACCATTTAGATACATTTAGCCATATATTGTACGCCAATAATATAGTAGTAAGAAATTTACAAATGAAAGATATAGAAAGAGTAAGGTGGCATGGTTAATTACTCATGAAGGTATAGTGCGTTAGATGAATAAATAGGCTTCATTTGCAATAACATAGTATGTTTTCCCTTTACTGCTGTGTGCTTTGTACTGTGGCGAACCATTGACACTCACTTTTGCATCAATCATAAATCCCTGCATCTACAGAACCAGCTCCATCTTTATATTTCCAAGATGGAGCATCCTAGAAACGTAGATTGTCCACTTTGAAAACAATACGTTTTCAAGGTGGACAAATAAACTGTGCTTTTCTTATCGAGTAGCAACAGATACTTCTGAAAGAAATAGACTACATCGTAATAGGGGTTATATTCACAGCTGTAATTTTACAAGTTGAAATTGCAAACCTAACGGTTGTAGTTGGATTTATAGGTAATGTCCCTAGTACTATCCCAAGTCCTGTTTGTTCCACGCTAAAATCTGCTGCAATAGAACCATTACTTGCTAAAAGACTTACTGTAGATCCGATAAACGCATCCAGTAATTGTCTAATTGGTCGTTCACGACATTCACACTCGCATCCTACATCGGTAGGTGGAAGTAATGTAATAGGTGGTCCTGGTGGTAAAAAACCTACCCCTGTTACATCAGATATATTGACCACAAAGGTTGTGATGCCATCTGTAACTGTAACTAAAAAATCATTCACAGAAGTGATAGTAAATAGAAAGAAAAGCGGGGGCGTGTTGGGTGTGTCTGCAATAGTGCCAAGAATAACAGTTTCTCCAATAAGTTGTTGTAAAACACTTTGCATAGGTAAAACACAGCAATCACAAAGACAACCTTCAGTTCCTCCTGTTGGACCCGTTACTCCTGTTGGACCCGTTACTCCCGTTGGACCCGTTACTCCTGTTGGACCCGTTACTCCCGTTGGACCCGTTACTCCCGTTGGACCCGTTACTCCTGTTGGACCCGTTACTCCTGTTGGACCAGTTACTCCTGTTGGACCAGTTACTCCCGTTGGACCCGTTACTCCCGTTGGACCCGTTACTCCTGTTGGACCCGTTACTCCCGTTGGGCCTGTCCCTCCTGTTGGACCTGTGGGTAAAGTAAATGGTGGGATTGGGGGAAGTGTAGGGCCAATTAAATTTGGATTTAATGCATTAGCTTGAAGTATCCCATTTATCTTTTGTATTTCATTTTTATCAAACACATAACTACCTCCTATGAGTGTACTATACTGTAGTAATACAGTTACAAATACATAAACTTCATTGATCGTAATATAATATGTTTTCCCTATACTATTGTGCGCCTTAAATTGTACTGAACCTTCCATATTTAACTTCCTAAAAATTGTAAACAGTTCACCTACATCTACAAAACCATCCACGTCTTTATCCTGCCAAGATCGAGCATTATAGAAACGTAGAATATTAACTTTAGAAACAACACGCTTTCCTACAATAGAAGAATCTACTGTACTTTTCTTACTAAACTTCACATAGGATGGATTGTTCTTAATCCATTGCTCTCCACCAAGGTTTAACCAACCAGGCTTTTCGCCCCATTCAACATAAGCTTCTGATTTATTTAGTTGACGAATCTTAGAATAGCTTGTGTCTGGTCCTTTACGTAAATTAACGTTGTAGCCTTTAATATAAGCTATACCATCGGTTACAGCTGTTGGTACTTCTGTTGGTTTAGGTGGCTTTCAGGTACAGAAACATCCACACTAGAATTATTGTATGCGCGTTGTACATCAGCACGGGATTGAGCTCCTGATCCCCCATGAGATTTTAAATAATCAAGTTGATCTTCATGATCTGTACCGCCAAGGTATTTAATCACATCGTAGTGAATCCACAATCCTTTTCCTACAGATAACTTGTTATCTTTTAAGATTTCCGCTAAAAGTTTTACGTATTTTTCATATGAACGCTCGAGCTTTGTATGGTCTGCTGTTTCACATAACTCTACATGTACAAATCGTTTATTAGCAGCAGGTCCACCGCCATATGTAATGTATTTTATATTAGCGATTTGGATTGTTTCATCTCAATCAACAGCATATTGAACAAATGCGTTTCTTCATGTACGAGATTCATACTTTTGAATATTTCAGAAGTCGCTGTACTATGAGCTACTACGCCCTCATAAACACCTACGCCAAAACGATATGGTTGTTTTGGTAAATTAGGGATAAAAAACGTTCTATCAGCAAAAATACTTGTAGCAAACGAACCAGCAAGTACTAGAATCATAAGGAACGAGGTAATTAGCTATATTAAAACCAGCTAAAATTGGAATGAATGTAAGTGATTGATTATTTATATCCTTAATTCCTTTCAATATTATTGTTGTATTCGGATTCATATACGCTATAAACAATCTAATAATTATTGTCAAGATAGCTGATATTAAGAAATCAAAAGTTTTTTCTGCCTTCGTCGCAGAACGCAAATAATTCATTGAAACCTCTATCGGAAACTTATTTGCTTTCCAAAACAGATTTTCTCTTCATCCATCTCCATATTCGTATCCGCTTAACAAGCATTGTTTTATTTTGAACAGGTATTCGCTTATAAATATCGAAATATACAATAAGAAAAAACAATAAAATTGATTATTCTTTCGCTTCTTTGTCCATCCTTTTAAAAAATCTATTTTTTGGAAAAGGAGTGTTTATATGGAGAAACAGACACTTTGGAAAAAATTCAAAAAAAGCTCAGTAAACCTCGGTAAATCCAGCGTATATGAAAGTATTATTTTATTTTACACAATGAAAAAGAAAGAGTTACCTACTAAAGCGAAACTCATTATATTAGCCGCTTTATCCTATTACGTATTAACAATCGATTTCATTCCAGATATAGCTGCTATTATTGGGATTGGCTTATTAGATGATGTTTTAGCAATCGCTGTAGCGCATAAATATGTTATGCGACATGCGGATGCTGAAATTCGAGAGAAGAGCAAAGTAAAAATGGAGTCATTATTTACTTCAGCACACATTTAACGAAGAAAGATAGGCTCTTACTTGTCTTTTCTCACTGCCTAACCATCATCTATAGCTTTTAAACAAATGATTTGAACAGTGTTAATACAGAAAAAAGAACTAAAATAATCTTTTAGTTCTTTTTTGTCAACTCAATTTATTTTTGAACAATAGTTAAAAGAGCCTATTTTAATTTACCAACTAAAACAGGCTCTTTACTAATTTAAATTTACAAGATCATCATCATTTTACGCTATACTTTGCTACTTCAACAACATTTCTCTTTCATCGCTTTCATCATAGACATAGTAGTCTTCATCATTTCATCACATTCATTCATTTTCACCATCATTGCCTTATCCATTTCTACATCCATTTGCATCATGTTATTCATCATCATTTTCATACACTTCATTTCACACATCATTTTTTCCATAGACATCATCATGTTTGTTGTTTCTACCATCATAGTTTTTTCCATATTAACATCCCCCTAGAATTTTTATGTTACAAGTATAAAAATTCCTTTTCGTTTTTCTAAAACCTTCTTAGTTTACCTCATACAAATATTTATCAATATATTTCCCTCTCAATTCGTCATTGATTAACTTTATTTATTGTCACGCTGAAACGTAAATATAATAAAAAGCATCTTATTATAGATGCTTCCTTGTCTAACAATTAAATTATTAACACTATGAAACTCCATTTGTTTCGTAAACATAGGGTAAATCTATTATTTTTATAAAATTCATAAATCCAACTATAACGTATTACAGTTTCATTCATATACTGTAGTAGATCACTAGAAAGGAGGCGTATATATGGAAAGTTGTATTGTGTTCGTAAACGGCCAACCTTTTTTAGTACTCACAGTTGCTGGCATCGAAATTGCTAGATTGGAAATTACTCTTCAAGTAGCACTAGCTTTGAGAGTTCTCGGTATTCCAATCTGTGGGTAATTCATTTAAGTAAGTTTAAAAGAGAGCTTTCGCTCTCTTTTAAACTCTTGTCAAAAAATGCACTTCTATACACTTAGCAAGTGTGACTCATAGCCTTGTAGAAATTATATAATAAATATACAAGCATTTACGTTAAAAGAACTTTCTTTAACACACACATCTGCAAACAATTTAACATCCTCTTCATATCACGTTCTTTATAGTGATTCAGACATGCTATTTGAATCCAGTTATTCTTTTGTAAATATGCTGATTCATAATGAACAATATATCCTTGTAATGCTAATGCATCACCTACTGCCTTAGAACACTGCCCTTCGTTTAATTGAATGGTAAGAACAATTTGAGCGGCATGATCTTTAGGTGAAACAAGCTTTAAACCCATAGTATTAATAGCTTGTTCAATATAAGCATACGCCTCTTTTATTTTTTCAAATGCCTCTTCATCTTCAAGTCGCTTCAATGCTTCTTGCAATGCATAAATTAAATTCCATGAATGGGAGTATGGGATACTTTCATTTTCTTCGTACATACCAATGTCCATATAAGCAGGTACTGCCTCGTTTACTTTTACAATGTGGTTATGAAAAACGAAAGATAATCCTGTATATGATTTAATCGCTTTTCCGCTAACACCACTTGCAAAATATACATCCTTCAAATTTATTGGTATTGCTCCAATTGAGCTTATACAATCTACACATAGTTTCATTTGATATTTTTTACAAAGAATGTTTAGTTCTTCTAAATTATTTAACATTCCAGTTGATGTTTCATGGTGAACAAACCAAAGCCATTCATAATTTCCAGTTACCATTATTTTTTCTAATTCTGTATAAAGAAACGGCTCTGCCATTTCTTTTTTATGCGTATCATAATGTAATTGCGCACGTGTTGCATGTCCCACTAACCTATTTCCAAATTCCCCATTTGTTAAAACTAGTCCTTTCCCTTTTAAAGAATTCAACTGTAAAGCAATGGCATCATTCGCTAACGTCCCTGTTCCTAACATTATTTGCACACGTTTTGCTTTTGTTATTTGCAGTAAACGTTTTTTTACATTTTCCATTGTCACTTGAAATGACTTAGAACGATGCGAAATAGGCTTAGTAGAAAATGCCTTTCGAACATTTTCTTCAATATCCACTGGACCAGGTAAAAACGTATATTCTTTCGTCATAATACCCCCAACACTCGACTCTTCAAACATAGCTGGGGTAACATACATTGGCTGGAAGGCTGCTTCTTCAGTACCAACTAACGTATGGAAAGATTTGAATCCCATTTGCTCATATAAAGGTAGTTCACGTGTTGTAGCAGAAATGAGTGCCAATTCATATCCATTTAGAAGCAAATAACGATGTAAAAAGCGAATTAAACCTAACAATGCTCTTCCATTTCGATATTCACGTTCTACTGAAAGTAAACGAATTTCATATACATTTTCTCCATGTTCTTGCAAATAAAAATCTAGATTTGGAATTTTATAATCTAACGAGAATGGTCGTTTTCCTCGCAATGCAACCATACCTACTAACTTATCGTCATCTAAACAAATTAAATATGTATTTTCTTCATGGAAACGATCTATACGAACACGATCTTTCGTTTCTTCATGTTGCGGAATTTCTTCTACAAATGTTTTATAATTCAATTTTTGTATACTTTCAAATTCCCAAGCTTGATCAGCAACTTTATAAATTAACCCCATGTTGTATCTCCTTTATGTATTTAATAAAAATTATAAGTGGAGATTAACTCCACTTATTAAAAGTTCATTTCATTCTCGATTTACATATAAAATAAGTACAATGATAAGTGCACTTAAAATAGTCGTAACAATAGAGTAAGAATACAAAATCATGCAAACTGGTAAACAAGCGATTGTAATTAGTCCGGGCTTAGTAAATCCTTTAAAGATTAAATAAAATATAATGAAAACAGCAATAAGAGTAAGCGCTATCAAATAATCAAATGCAATTAAACCTCCAATAAATGTTGAAATGCCTTTTCCGCCCTTGCCTTTAAATAAAATTGGGTAAATATGTCCAAGTATAACAGCCAGTAAAGCTAACATTACAAATGTAGAATCTTCGAAAAGGTATTTTGCAATAGAAACTACGATTGCCCCTTTGATCGCATCACCTAAAAATGTAGCGACGAAAGACCCTTTTCCATATACGCGCCCCATATTTCTTGCGCCAGGATTACCACTTCCTTCTTCACGAATATCAACATTATGTTTCCATTTCGTTACTATATAAGCGGTCAATATGTTTCCAAATAAATAAGAAGCCACCAAATACAAAAATTGCATACTATTAATCATGTAATCATTCACTTTCTACATGGGAGTACTTATACAATATTCAATGACTATGTATATTGTACTTTTTCTTGCTTTACATCCCTTTGTATATTTTAACATCATATTTTTACAAATCATACAAAAATTCTCATACTTCTATTTTATAAAATATACACCCTTCATTAAATGATATGTTCCTTTCACTGCCATTTCTGATGGTGATACGAATATAACTTCTCCCATACTTTTCTCACAGCATTTCTTAAATTCAGCATATATTTCAGGTACTGAACACAATATACTACCACTAACTGCAATTAAAGGTGATAAATCAAACTGCATCTTGTTGTAAATATTCACCGTAATTATCGTTAATTCCTTAGCCGCTTGCAGAATAATTTTATGTGCATCATCATTCCCATTCCTCGCTTCCTCTATAATTAATGGTGCAATTGCTGCAACTTTATCTTTTGAAGAACTATATACTAGTCTTTTTATATGAGATGATGTTAAAAGTCGAAACTCGTCTTGAATCCTTAAGCTTAATGGACAAAGTCTAACTCCTTGATCAAATTGATTTGCCATTCTCTTTAAACCTTGTAACGCAATCCAATAACCGCTTCCCTCATCCCCTAAAATATGTCCCCATCCACCGCTATACTCGTACACTTCGTCTTTCTTTCCTATACAAATTGCACCTGTACCACCTATAGTTAATATTCCATTCTTACCTTTTAAAGCAGCTGCATGTGCAATCATTGCGTCATTAAAAACTTCAATTTTCGTTTCATATTTCTTTATTAATCGTAATGTTAATTCATTTGTATTCGCTCCACTTATACCCGCTAACCCTAAACAAATACAAACGCAGTGCCCATCTATTAAAGCTTTCTTGCATTGATCGATCGCCTCCATAATATGCAAAACTGCTTTTTCATAATCTATTAATATATTTCCAAACCCACTCGTACCTCTTACAACTTCGTTTCCGTCTTGATCAAATGCAATTGCTTCTGTCTTCGTGCCCCCACCATCTACTCCAATCATATACTTCATATGTTCGCCTCATTTTCATCATCTTATTGGAGGGAATGTTATATTCCCTAAAACTACAGATTGCTTTGCACCTGTTGTGCTTGGCACATTACTCGGATTACGATGATGCGTTTCGTTTGCTAATATCGCAAAGGCGATTGCTTCTTTCGCCTCTGAAGAATAGCCTATATCTTCTTGAATGAATATCGCGCACTTTTCTTCCTTCAATCCATTTCGTATCATTTCAACAAGTGTACGATTATAACTGCCCCCACCACCTAAAATTACTTCATCGATTTCATAATACGGCAGAATAAACTCCTTATAATGATGAACAATTGAACTTGCTGTAAACATCGTGACAGTCTTCAAAAGATTTTCTTTACCATGCTTTTCAAACCGCTTCAATAATTCACTTACAAACTCTTCTCCAAACTGTTCTCTACCAGTTGATTTCGGTGGATTCATTTTCAAAAATGGATGGTTCATACAATATGTCAAAATTTCATCTACAACTACTCCTTGTTTTGCAATCCTACCATTTTGATCATATGGCAACTGAAATAATCTTTGACATACATCATCGATTACCATATTTCCTGGGCCAGTATCAAAAGCAATAACGCTCTTATCACTTAGATGACTTGGTATTACTGTAACATTACCGATTCCGCCAATATTTTGTAGTAATCTATTTTTAGTTTGATGACGATACAAAATGACCTCTGAATATGGCACAAGTGGTGCACCTTGTCCCCCTGCTGCCATATCCATCGTTCGAAAATTAGAGATAACCGTAGTGTTCGTTTCATATGCTATAACTGCTGGTTCTCCAATTTGCAATGTGGAAGGAATCATATTACCATCTTGCTTTGGCTGATGATAAATCGTTTGTCCGTGAGAACCAATTACATCTAATTGTCCCAAAGGAAAATTGGCCTCTTTACAAACTTCCTTTACAGCATTGGCGAAGCATAAACCGAGTTTGAAATTTAAACTGCATATGAGTTGTACATTTGAATTCTCTATTGATAATGCCTGCTGGATCTCATTTTTCATATCATTACTAAATGGCACAGTAGTAAAATGGATGAGTTCAACTTTAGAACCTACACCGCTTCCTTCTATATGAACGAGTGCTACATCTATTCCATCTAATGAAGTACCGGACATAATCCCTGCAATATACATAGCATGCATGACCTCCCCTTTACTAAAAAACAATCATGTAAGTTACAAACGTACAACCGATCGAAAATAATATAAATCTATAAAATAACTGAGCTTTTGATGCAAACGATCCATCAATAAAAGAAACAACTACTGTAAGCAAAATACTTGCCGCAATGCTTGTAACGAGCCATATACTATGCATTTGTGATAGATGTAGCATTCTTAATAAAGGTACGAAAAGGAAATTCGCACATATCACTCCAAATAATAATAAGAATACACCTTTATAACTAAATTTTATATTCATTCCATTTCACCCTCTCTGGACTTCATGTGAAAGAAGTGATAGACAAAATGCCTATCACTCAAAAATAAAATATTAAACTTACGGATTAACAGATTCCCCATCACCATTTTTCTCAATTTCAAGCATGTTTTTGTCGTACATTTTAAAGAATGGTAAATAAATAAGGAATGATATTGTTATGTTTATAAATACGAGTACAATCGCTCTCCAATCCCCACCTGTTGCTAAATATGCACCAATTGGAGCTGGTAATGTCCACGGCGGCATAATATGTGTTGGCGTTACAAATCCCATCGCAGTTGCTGAATATGCAACAGTTGCTGTTACGAGTGGTGTAATGATAAACGGGATAATTAAAATTGGATTTAGTACAATCGGTAATCCGAAAATAACAGGTTCATTAATATTAAAAATACCAGGAACAATACAAGTTCTTGATAATGCTTTCGAATATTTTGATCGACCAAATACAATCATAGCTAATACAAGCCCTAACGTCGCACCAGAACCGCCAATCCATATAAACCATTGGTATAACGGCTCTGGTGATATGAATGGTAACTGATCTGCTCCACTAGCAACTGCTTCACCATTTTTCCCTAAGTATACTTCCCATAATGGCCGAGCAACAGTTCCAACAACCGACACACCATGGATTCCGAATGACCAAAAAAATGTAATTAAAAACACTGGAATGATTACACCGAAGTAACTATCACCAGCTTTTACTAACGGTGCCGCTAATTTATCAACTACATGATGTAAATCAATACTAAAAACGACAGTTACTAAACTCATTAAAATAATAACGAATGCAGCAGGTATAAGTGCTTCAAACGAACGTGAAACAGACGGCGGTACTTGTTCTGGCATTTTAATCATTACATTTTTCGTCTTACAAAATCTTAAAATCTCAACTGATAAAATAGAAACAATCATTGTCACGAATAATCCATGACCTCCGAGATTTGTCATCGGAAGCATAAACCCTTTTTTATCAATTAATTCAGGCGTTAATGTTAATAGTAATGAACATACTGCAAGCTGTGCTCCTGATAAAGCATCTAGCTTATAACTTTTCGCTAAATTATACCCTATTCCAAATGCTATATATAAAGACATAATAAACATCGTTAAACGATATGGTATTAATATACTTGTTTGATTTTTTAATGCCCAAACAGATATGAAACTATCTTTCGGTAATGGTGGAAATGCTACGATTAAAAAGAAACTTCCTACAATAATAAATGGTAACGCTGAAATAACTCCATCACGGATTGCTTGTAAATGCCTCTGTTCAGAAAGCCTTGCCATCGGTCCAGATAAGTTTCTATCAAGAAACGTGACAAATTTATTCATAACGCTTCCCCCTAACTAATTAAATCATTTACAGTTTTTAATAAAGTCGGTCCGCCAAGCGGCGTGTATGCTTGTGGCGGTATGATACCGCACGGGATAGATTCCTCTTCTGCGAATTTTTTAACAGAGTCAAATCTATGTCTTACTTGAGGTGCAACCATTACAACGTCCCAGCCATTCTTTACTTCTTCCTCTATCTCACTTGTTCCAATGGCATGGACTTCCATGTTTACACCTTTTTTCTCCGCCTCTTTTTTTAAAGCGTTTACAACAATTGCGCTGGACATTCCTCCAGAACAAACGAATAAAACTTTCATTATTGAATCCTCCTATACTTATAAATTGTTTCTTTCAAATGAAAGAAAGTTTCACTTTACTAACAAGCATATGAAGAAATGAAACGATTTAGTTATACTGAAAGTAAATTTCACTAAAAATATTTTTCCTATTAAATTAATGTTTCAATATTTATTTTTCTCAATTGCAGGGCCAACCTAACATCATATATTATTTTAAATAATCGTATAATAGGGAGGCGTATAAATGATTATGAAACGTTTAGTAATGATGTGCTATATCGTCATCTTGTTTACTCCTTTCTCTTTCATTTCCCCTCACTCTACTTATGCTGAAGTAAATACTACTTACAAAAAACATGAATTACGCGCTGTATAGATAGCATCTGTTCTCAATATTGATTGGCCTTCAAAAACTGGCTTACCTATTGAAAAGCAGAAATAAGAATTTATAAGACTATTAGACGATGTAAAAAACACTGGTATGAATGCAGTCGTTGTACAAATTAAACCGACTGCTGATGCTTTCTATCCTTCAAATTACGGTCCTTGGTCTGAATACATTACGGGTACACAAGGAAAAGGGTTCTGGTGCAAAAATAAAACAAAAGAGAATAAAGCACATATATTCCTAACGGAATCGTATCTTATATTACAAGTCCAAACAATTGATGGATAAATTCTTTTTGATTTTGGACAGACTGGTTCCGTAAAGCAATCTGTTCTTTTTTAATCATATGCATGGCTTCTACTCCAGAAAGAATGGATGTAGCTGTGTCAAAAGATTTAAGACCTAGCATAGAACGGATTCGCTTCTTTATAAAGCGATGATCTTGTTCTACTATGTTATTCAAGTACTTTTGTTGTCTAAGTCGCATACCGCTAGGTATGCTTTTTTCTTTTTTTAACTGTTCAATTGCTATCGGATAAGCTGGATTCTTATCGACTGTTATCACACGTGGCCTTGAAACATGAAAAGACCGCAAAGCTTTCTTGAGAAAGCGCCTTGCAGCCTTATGATCTCTTGTTTTGCTTAGGCAAAAATCGATTGTGTTTCCGTTCGAATCAACAGCACGATACAGGTACATCCATTGACCTTTTACTTTGATATATGTTTCATCGACTCTCCAAGAGTCATTTATTTGTTTGAGGTAACGTCGGATCCATTTGTCCAATTCAGGAGCATACTGATGAACCCAACGCATAATCGTTGTATGGGAAATGGATAAACCCCGTTCCTCCATCATTTCCACCAAATCACGAAAACTTAGGTTGTACCGTAGGTACCATCTTACCGTTAATAAAATAATATCAGGCTGATAGTGCTTCCATTTGAACCAATTTTTCTTTTCCATACCAATCACACACCTTTTTAGAGTATTAGTATGTCCAAGTTTTATAGATTTTTTGCACCAGAACCCATTTAGGCATTCATTTCAATAGATGCCTAAATGGGTGTTAAGGAGCATAGAAACTTTGGAATTCACTTCTGGTTTCACTTATGAATTTAAAGATTTCGCCACTCATCACATGCCTTGCGAATATTTTTACGCATATTATTTGTAATTTCTAACCTGTCATTTAAGAAAGCATCTCTCTGTGAGATTATCTCATCTTTAGCACCCAAATAGACCCTTTGAATAGATGAAGCATTTCTACCAGCTTCCGTTAATCTATAACGTGGGATACCTGGAGATTCTGTGTACCATAGTGGATCTGTTAGTGATATAGGATCAGAATCATACATATGAACCTTTGTGTCTAAATTCTCATCCCATTCATCTACAAAATTAAACCTGTATTTGAGTGTAGGATAAGAATTAGAAGTAGTAGGAGTAGTAATCATATCGTAAAGTCCACTATTAGCATACATTGCATCACCTATACTTACATTTGTAAAGTAAACTAATTTGTCACCACGTGGTTCACATAAAGCAGCATACTCATCCCCACAACGACTTAAAGTAGCTTTATACCCAGAGTCAATTTCACTAAGAGATTTTATGTCAGTTAGATGCAAAGTACAAATGTAAACAAGGGCTGTTATACCTTCAAACGTTTCAAAACGTACTAAATCTGATACTAAATCTGAACCATCGTCATATATGCCGTGTAAAATATTTACATCACCGCTCTCTGGATAGCCCTGAAGACGTCTCGCAATACTGTCACAATTAGCTACATAGTGATCTAAAAAGGCTTGGTCAATTATTTTTTTAACCCTATCACAAATTTCTTCTACTGCTTGTTTCACCGCTTCTTGAGCACTATCTTCTGATGGAAACATTTCGCTTATTATTGCTGTACCTATTGAAGAACCCAAAGAACTAGCTCCTATTTCTAATATTTTCTGCCAGTTTAACTCGTTATTTATCATAATGAACACTCCTTTATAATTTAGAATGCTCACTATCATTTCAGTTTTATACATTTTTATACCCTTATGCATTTTGGACACACTTTAAGCGGTTTGGTATATACAGATATATGAAATTATCGGTGTTTCAAGAATCGGCTTTACCCCTATACGATAGCCCTCTTCAAAAAATATCTACCGTATTTGCACATGTGGACACGTGGACATTTATATAAGTTCGCATTTACACATTTACACATGTGTAACAATCCACTACAAACTTGTAGCCAAAAATACAAAAAAATTAAATGATATATGGGCTACTATTGGTACTTTTATATCCCTAGTCTTTTCATAAATCCACTCATATAGGCATCCGTTTATAAAGTAAGGGAAGAATCAAAATGCATGGCTGCAAGGATACCATTAGCAATGACAATCGCTGTTGTACGATTGATTGGTTCAAACAGTTTTTCTATTCGGGGTTCAGCCGAGATACGTGTAAAAACAGGTTGCGAACTATATTTTACATAAATGTTAAATATTTACATTTATTTTACATGAATGTAAATTTTTTACTCTTTATTCCTTTCTCAATTGTGGAATTTTTTTCTTTAATTATACTTAATATGGAAGTCTAATGTTAGTTGTAGGATTTTGAGATAAGACATTTATCTTAAAATCTTACTGAGAGGAGTGATTTATGTATGACTTAAGAATTAAATGAAAGTAATATGCTTCTAGAAAAATCAAAAAAGACTTGGAAGTTTTAGACTCCTATGCTTTTTTATCTTATTCATCAAAAAATATAAACAATATTGTTCAAAATAAATATTCATTTAATAAATCCACTTGTGGAATTATTGAGAAAATCGGTATTTCGTATAAACATTAGAACAGATCTGAATGAAAGGACTGAATTATATGAACAGAAGAAAGAATGGTAAATTACAAAAACCAATCAAGTTGTTTGCGACATCCGCTATTTTAGCAACCACGTTATTTGTACCTATTAGTGCAAACAATTTAGATGTACATGCTGAAACTGCACAAGCTGCAACTCAATTTGAACAGAGGGAGTTCGACCTTCCAGCAACAAGGAGTTATTGGGATGAAGCGAATAGAGAAAGAAGAGGTAACCAAAAAAATTATATGCCAACAGGAATCTATGTAAAACCAAATGAGCAGGTTACAATTACAGTATCAGGAACACAAAAGATTAGAGCGATTATTGGGACCCATCAATATGATAAAGAATGGGGAAAAGAAATTGATCTTTCTCCTGGTTCTAATACCATCTCTTCTCCAAACGGCGGCTTATTAGGATTTGATAACTATCAAGATACAGGAACAGTTAAGGCGAAAGTAACACAAGGTGGTATCCCTGTTCCATTCTTTGAATTAGGGAAGCACACGAAAGAAGACTGGATTACCATGATGAACAAATATCCAGATGCACATGCTGTTCAACTAAAGTCAAAGAAAGCAGTACTTACCGTAACTCGTAATAGTGCCAATAAATATATTGTGAATCAAGACCCTATTCCTCTATTAGAAAAATACGATAAAATGATTGAGGCACAAGATAAGATATCAGGGTTATCTGAAACAGACCTTAATCCTTTACATCAGCCAACTCGTCGTATTTGGGCTTTTGTAGAAAACCCTAACGCACAAAGTTGGGGCATGTATGCAAGTTTGGATGGAGCCGTTTTTACGACTGCTGGTGAAGCAATCAAAAGCACTTTAAATGCAAATGAGTTTGGATGGGGACAAATGCATGAAGCGGGACATGCAAGACAACAATACCCATGGACGTGGAATGACTTAAGAAGTATGGGTGAAGTAACTGTTAATCTATATTCTTTAGTTGCAGACAAGAAAGTATATCCAAATAAACCAACACGTTTAGAATCAGAGGGAGATTATAATAGGGCCTTTGCATATCTAAAACAAACGAATAAAGAATATAAAAATATTGACGACCTGTTTGTAAAACTTGTTATGCTTTGGCAACTGCATTTAGCGTATGGTGAAGATTTTTATCCGTATCTTCACCAGCTATATCGAGGGATACCACATGATCAGCTTCCAAAAACAGATGAAGAGAAAATCCAAGCGTTTATTTACAATACATCGTTAGTAGCAAAACAAAATTTGCTTCCTTTCTTTGATCAGTGGGGACTGAAAGCATCACCAGAAACACGACAAAAAATCGAAGCTTTGAATAATCCAACATTAGTTGCACCTATCTGGGAAGCAACTGATTCTAAGCCCGTTAAACCACTAGCTATATTGTCAAAAAAAATAATGAAGGTAAGTGCAAATAGTGAGGAATCATGGCGTGATCCAGCAAGTAACGCGATCGATGACAATCCAAATACAATTTGGCATAGTCAATGGAACGCACCAAATCAATATCCATACAATTTAACGCTAGATCTCGGTCAACAAATACGAACCATCACCCAAGTAGCATATCTTCCAAGACAAGATTGGTCAGAGAATGGTATTATTTTAAACTACAATATTTATACAAGCATGGATGGTTCTAACTATAAAAAAGTAACGTCTGGAACATGGGACAATAATAGAGGGAAAAAATTTGCAACATTCGAACCTATTTCTGCGAAATATGTAAAACTAGAAGTAACAAACGGCATAAATGGGTATGCTTCAGCAGCTGAAGTAGATGTTTTAGGATATTAAAAGTTTGCGCATTTCATTTTTTGTTTTTACTTTGAAGTTTCTGATATGAAATTATATGAAATATTACAGTCATATCTTTCAAATTCAAATGATAAAAATAGATCCAAATAAAACAACATAGAACTATGTTGTCATTATAACAAAAAAATTATGTTATAGTATTTACTGAACATATGAATAGGATAACAACTATCTGCTGTTGGCAAGTAGTTATTTATCTAATAAAAAGATCACTTGTTTCCAAGACAAGTGATCTTATATATATAATAATACAAATAAAAAATAAATCATTATTACTAATGGGGTATCACAAACAAAACGCGAATTTCGTACGCTAAGGGGTAATCGGCTTTTTACTGTTAACTCGTTTGTAGTAATCGAAGGAAGATTATATTTATAAGTATGGGTTGAATTCATCCATTTGATACTCTTTTTTTATTTCATTATTTAAAATCGTAATTGTAGGATTCAGGCTTTTCAATTTATTTATTGTTTGATTTGCATCTTTTATCTTATTTACTTCCAATTGAAGCTAGAAAAATATGACACTTATACAAATGAATAATATATAAACATAAGACCACCGGTTTAATAAATCAGTGGTCTTTTATTTAGAGAAGAATTTAGCTAATTAATTTCATGTTTTGAATACAAAGCGATTGCAACCAATGGTTTTAGCAATTAATATTTCTTGTTTCTTATTTAGGTAGATATGAAATTTATATGCTTTACTTACTAACATAGGGTGCACCTCACCTTTTTATACGATATCTACAGTATAAAAAAAACGTAGGCTTACGCCTACTGATATTCATCTCCCACCTAAAATTAGTGTTTTACACCTTTATATTTTTGAGGAAGGAGTCTTCTGTCAGAAACCGAAAAAAATGAGATACTCCCATTTTTTTCGGTCTTGGATTATTTCGTTTTCATTAGCTTGATAGTGATGTTTCCGTATCCCCTAAAAATAGAAAAAGAAGATTAAGACATCTCATCTTCTTTTCAGGCAGAGTTAGAGAAAGCATTTTATTGGGTAAAATACTTTCTCTAAGAACTAGCTCTGCAAAAATCGATGTATTTCTATTTCTGGTAATCCTGTAAGCTTTGCAATGTCTTCTACAGACACACCATTTTTATGCATGCCTCGAATGAGTTGCATCTTTCCTTGCTCAACCCCTTGTTCAATTCCCTTTTTAATTCCTTGTTGTTCTGCATGAGCAAATTTTGCCGCCTCATCCATTAAGGCCTTTTCTCTTGCTTCATATGCTTGACGGAAAGAAGAATCTTGACTCATACGTTCCCATTTATTCATTGCTTTTTGTAAAATCGGATCTCGGTTCATGGCAATATCCTCCAATGTTTGTGTGAGATGTTCATCTTCATTCGCAGGTAATAATAATAACCAACGAACAAACGAATCTTCCCACGGATTGACTTTCTCTTCGCACCATTGCTGCATCAACTTTGGAATCTCTACTATATGAACTTCTATATCATCACTTAATAGCTTTTGTTGTTCCTGATTCCAAAGGATGCCTGTTGTATGAAATGCTTCATATTCAGGAAACATCGCAAAGTTTAACAGGTTAATTGTAATCGTTTTATGAAGTGAACTATATGGCATGCCCTTTTGCAATTGAGAAGTGTACAACCTTCCCCAATAATACAAACTGCGTTTAATCATATCATGATTGTTATTCAGCTGTATTTCTACATTTACCTTTGTTCCTATATCTAATGTAGCCGAAATATCTAAAATCGATAATTTATCTTCTTCATGTTCTCGATGTAAATGTGGATCTTCTAACTGTAGGGAAACTTTAGTTTACTTTCACCATCTATCAGTTTATTTCAACATAACATTCCGAGTTTCTAAAAAAAGAGAAGCTAATATTCTTTTACGAATGGCTTCTCTGAAAAAAATGTTACTCATTTCTTTTTCAAACGAAGTTACACCCACCACATCTGTGTAGGATTTTCTTCAATTAAAATAGATTGAAGATTTTTTGTGGCACGTTTAAATCCTTCTTGAACAGACATGAGTGGATCTTCGTGTTCGATACTTACAACATAATCATATCCATATGTACGAAGTGCACTCATCATTTGCGACCATTCTTCTAAGCTATGGCCACAACCAACAGAACGGAATGTCCAAGCTCTTGTTTTCAGGTTACCGTAGGGCTGCATGTCTGTTAAACCATACATATTTACATTCTCTTGATCGATGTAAGTGTCTTTTGCATGAAAGTGATAAATTGCATTTTCTTTCATTAATAACTTAATAGCAGCGACAGGGTCAATTCCTTGCCACCATAAATGACTAGGGTCTAAGTTAGCACCTATCGCATTGCATGTTTCTTCACGTAGTTTTAGTAATGTATATGGCGTATGTACTAAGAAACCACCGTGAAGTTCTAAACCAATTTTTACACCATGTTCTTTTGCAAATTCACCAACTTGTTTCCAATAAGGAATGAGCTTTTCTTCCCATTGCCATTTTAAAATATCATTGTATTCATTTGGCCATGGTGCAACAGGCCAATTCGGGTATTTTGCG
Source organism: Bacillus sp. 41-22 (assembly GCF_025809295.1). NCBI lineage: Bacteria > Bacillati > Bacillota > Bacilli > Caryophanales > Bacillaceae > Bacillus > Bacillus sp. 41-22. The sequence goes on along the minus strand of NZ_CP084035.1, from coordinate 2,348,015 downwards.
CCTTCATGGTCACCTGCTACGCCTGAAAAACAATTCACAACAGGTACGTCTAGTAGTGAAGCTATTTGAATGGTTTTTAACAATGTTTGATGAGATTCTGTTGCAAAAGCAGTATCTGGGGATAATGGATTTCCGTGACAACTAAAAGCGCTAATAATTAAGTCTCTTTTTTGTACATGTTCTATATATACGCTTCTGGCTTGTTCACTTTCTAATAATATATCTAAGTTACAGTGCGAACCTCCAGGATAACAACCTGTACCAATTTCTACTGCATGCAAACCAGCTGCTTGTACATAATCTAGCATTTCTTCAAATTCCATGTGAGAGAAAAGTGTTGTAAATACTCCTAATTTCATTTATCTTCCCGTCCTTTCTTCATGTGTGTTACTACTTTCGTAAATTGAATCAATAATTTGCGATACTTGTAGCGATTCCTCAGGCTTTACAATTAATTCTTCATCGTATAAGCAAGCTTTTATAAAGTTTTCTGCTTGCAAAATTCCAGGATCACCGTTATTTTTTATCCAAACCGGTTCACTATTTAATATCATATTATGTTTTATTGTATATAATTCAATTGGAAAAACATTTATTCCACCGTTTACTCCGGAAATACTCACATGTTCTTCATCATTTTTAATATTTGCTGCCCAAGAAGTTTCAAATAACAATGATGCTCCATTTTCAAACTTTATATATGCGGTAACATGATCATCAACTTGAAATGTTTTATAATCATATTTTCCCCACATGTTTACTTGATTTGGTAGCTTACTAACGGCATTATAGACACTACCAATGACTTCTGTTTGTTTTGGATTTCCAATTAACCAAAGTGCTAAATCAAGAAGATGACAACCGTAATCTATTAAACTTCCTCCGCCTTGTAATTCTTTATTTGTGAAAACGCCCCAGCCTGGTACTTTTCGGCGACGGAGTGCTTTTACACGAACAACAAGAGGTGTGCCAATCTCACCTATCATCACTTGTTTTGCAACTTGCGACTCTTTCATGTAACGATAATGATAAGCGATAGCAAGTTTTTTACCGTTGTTTTTTGCAGATTCTATCATTTTTTCGCATTCTGCCGCTGTTAAAGCCATCGGTTTTTCGCATAATACATGTTTCCCTGCTTGTAATGCTGCGATAGAAATCTCAGCATGAAACTTATTAGGTGTACAAATACAAACAGCATCAACTTCTTTAAAGACTTCTTCATACGTTTCAAATACATAAGGAATGTTATATGTTTCAGCGATTTGTTTTGCGTGTTCTATGTTTCTATCATGTATAGCCGTAATCGTACAATATTCATGTAACTTTACAAATGCAGGGATATGGCGACCTTGTGCAATTCCTCCGGCCCCTATTATTCCAATGCGTAGTTTCTTCATGTCTTCACCTTTTCTCATAATGGAATTGTAACAATTTGTTTTGTTTCACTTGATTGTATGGCTGCTAAAATGACTTCTAACGATTTCATTCCTTCTACACCATTAATTAACGGCTCTTTATCAGAAAGGATAGACTCTACAAACTGCTCAATTACATGTGAATTACTTTGACCAACTGCAGCATTCGATTGAATTTTATCAAGCTCATATTTTACAACTTCACCATTTTTATATTGAAGAATGAGTGAGTAAGTCGGATCATCTTCTAGTCGAAGAGTGGCCTTTTCACCATAAATAATTGTTGAATTATCTTCTTTGCTAACGTAAGACCAACTTGCTGCAAGTGTTCCGATAATGCCACTTTCGCTTTTCAACATACATACAGCACAATCATCTACATTCGAAAATGTTTTTGCGCTCGTCTCAACAAAGGCACCAACTTCTGTCATTTCTTCATTAAGAATATACCGAATTAAATCCGCTTTATGCACACCTAAATCACCCATTGCACCAAGAAACGCTTCATCTTTTTTAAAGAACCAGCTCTCTTTTCCATCTACACTCCAATTTTCAGGACCACTATGACCAAATGCTGTACGGAAGCTATATATTTTTCCGATTTCTCCATTTCCAATCAATTGTTTTGCCTTTTTGTGAGAAGTAACAAATCGCTGGTTATGACCAATCATTAACTTTTTACCGCTTTTTTCAGCAGCTTCAATCATCATTTCCGCATCTTTTTTTGACGTCGCCATTGGCTTTTCACATAGTACATGGATACCTGATTGTAAAGCAATGATAGAAATTGATGCATGTAAATCATTTGGTGTACATACACTCACTGCATCTAACTCTTCACAATTGATAAGCTCGTTATAGTCAGTGTACATATTTACACCATACTTATTGGCAACTTCTTTTGCGCGCTTTTTATTACTGTCACAAACAGCCACAATCTGTACATATGGGTTTGCTTCGTATTCTGGTAAATGACGATACTGCGCGATGCTTCCGCAGCCAATAACACCTACTTTTAAAATATTCACTATCATATCCTCCTTTTGCTTGATTTGAAATTATTATAGAAATTTTTTCACTGAAAAAATATGCTATATATCGTTATGTTTTTATCAAAAGTTGCCTTTTTCTATAAGAAATAAGGCAACTTACTTATCGCATTTTGATAAAGGTGTTATATTCCTAATAAGGAGGTGTAAACGTCTATGTCAGAAGGAATTTGTAATAAGCTTGCTGAAGCAATTGAAGAAAAGGTTATTTATCAAAATCCATTACTATTTTTAAAGGTATGGGACATTGTTATGGAAACCTCTTATAATAATCAAATTGAGAGTGCCCCTTGGCATTATCATGAAGAGATTGAGTTTCTAGCAATTATAGAAGGATATTTAGGTATACAAAATAAAGATAAGTATATTGTTCTTGGCCCTGGAGATGTTTTTATTTTTGGGAAATCTGAGTTGCATCGGTCACATAAACCTTCTGCAGGTTCGTTACACTACGTTGTGTTTCAAGTAAATTTAAAACAACACTTTGACCGCAGCATTATACAATATTTACATTGCTTTTCAGAACAAACAAAATCCTTAAATGAGTTAAACTATATTTTTGAACAAAATGAAGTGGTGAAACATGAGGCTTATGTTCTTATTACAGAAATCTTTACAGAATCAAAAATGAAAATGAACGGATATGAAATCGCAATTAGTGCTGCCATTAAGAAATTACTTTTATTACTAGTAAGAAACGACACACATAACATATTAAATTATAGTGAACAAGACGACTTCGCTCGTTTAAAACCAGTACTTGATTATGTAGAAGATCATTTAGGAGAAAAGATAACTGTAACCAAAGCATGTGCATTAATAAATTTAAGCTATCATTATTTCATCAAATACTTTAAAAGAATTATGGGTATTTCCTTTTTAGATTATGTGAATTATAAGCGCATCAAACAAGCTGAAAGTTTATTAATAACAAGTGACCTTAGTATTACAGATGTCGGATGCGAAGTTGGAATTGCAAACATGTCACAGTTTTATAAGTTGTTTAAAAAAGAAAATAATTGTTTACCGAAAGAGTTTAAACAGCGAATACAAAGCAATAAAGAGTGAGGTAAGAACAAGAAATATACATGTTCATGCTATAGATATAAAATATTAGATGAAAAACCACCAGGTACATATGGAATTTGTGACATTTGTTTTTGGGAAGATGACGAAATTTAATTTCACAATCCTAACTTTGAAGGTGGAGCAAATGAAGAATCTTTAAGACAATGCCAAAATCATTTTCGCTAAGACTTTTCAATCTGTAAAAAGTATATTCCGTAACAATCGCTTCACGGGCATAAATAGGTGTATCATGATTAGACGTCTCCTGTATTACATATTTAGTAGATAGTAGTTTATCTTTTTTATATGAACAAAGTATTTATCATTTGAAGCTGGTGACCATAAGAACCACACCACATTCGCACCTGCTAACACTATACAGAACTTTTTTATAAAACGTTTGTCTACCTCTTGCCTTATTAGAAATTGATATGACAGAATGGGAAAGTGAAAACATCCACTACAGCAACCCACTTATTCATTACAATATCATTTACCCAAAAAACTACTCCAACAAAGCTTATAATAGCGTTTACAAAAATGAGAATAGAGGTTTCATTTGATACATCTGTACACTCTCATTATGATAATTATCCGATGCATTTACTTTTGTCCCTATTATGTAATAAGTAAAAAAGTACCCATACAATTGTGATACATATAATAATTGTATGGGTACTTTTTTACACATTCTTTATTCTGTTCTTATTGACATACACGAGATTTATACATTTCGTGGTGATACATACTGTAGTACCAAATCAAATAATTGAAAAATATTACTACGTAATTGATCTCGTTTCTCTAACTTTTTCTCTATAAATATTTCTAATTCACCATTTACCCCGAGCTATACATGAGATAAAAAGGTGTAAGAAATTAATCTACTAACCTCCTTTCGCCTTCTCTCTTACTCTCTAACAATACCCAATTCTGGTTCAAAAATAAGCCCAAAGAATTAATTAATTCCTTGGGCTTATTTTTAAAGTTAGGAAGCTACATTCTTTCTTCCTATTAATAATTTCACAGAACATGACCATCGACATGTATAGCGAAAGACACTTTTCCTAATCCATAGGATTTCAAAGCCTTAGTCTTGACTCACGTTTAGTAACAGGCATCGAAACCACTCATTATTGATGACTGCAAAAAATTTATCTTCCTCAACCATAAATCTTTTATATTTCAATTAACTTTGCAACAGAAGTTTATAAAGCATATCAAATTATTGATTCACAGCTTTGACTACAAGTGCTGCGTATGCTTCTGCACCTACATTGGTTAAATGCACACCATCAGGTGCAAAGTAGTCTCTCTTTCCAGCACTTGCTGCATACCAATCGACTAGAGTTACATTCGGATATTTAGATGCTGTCACTTTCAATCTCTCATTCACGATTGATTCCCACGGACGTGGTACCCTCGTATTAATAAATATCATTTTACGTTCATTTCCAATTAATTCCATTAATGATACAAGTTGCTCCGTAGTAAAGGCTCCATTTGTACCTAACCCAATAATGACATAGTTTCCTAAATTCCCTTCATTCTTTAACTGTTCAACTACAGGAATCGCTTTTGACAGCTGGCGACCAATTTGTGCATCAATCCTAATATCAGGAAAAGCATTTTTTAAATATGGAGCAATATCAATCATAACGGAATCGCCTATCGCTGTAACGTTGGGAGAACTTTTAGGTTGCACAGAATTTACTTCTTTTGATTCTTCTTGATTTTTGGGCGTCTCTTGAGCTGGATTTTCCCGAATTGCAACTGGATGTTTCGCTGGTTGTGTTTGTACTGCTTCCACCTTATCTAGTTGAGGATTCTCCTTAGCCTTACTACCTTTTGATAACCCAAAAACGGCTATTGACGAAACGAATACTGCACAAATTAAAGCTAACTTAACACTTAAAGCGACATTTTGAAGCCTTAAATTCTTAAACTGAATATTTCGGAGCGCACCTTGTCGGATTGGTTTTTCAATATACTTCCATGAAATTTGCGCAATCATTATAATTAGAAAAAATTGAAGAATTGCTCTTATTAGTGAAAAATCTCCAGCATTTACTTTTGGAGTCGTCAATGTAAGAATTGGATAATGCCAAAGATATATGCCATACGACCTTATTCCTATCCAACGTAAAGGTCTAAATCGTAAAAATTGAGCGATACGGCTCGCTGGATGAGCAAGATTTGCCACTAACAATGCTGTTGCAATTGATAAGAGAACCATTCCTCCATTGTATAGAAACGGATCATATTGATTCGTCTTCCAAAACATAAGCAAAATAATAATAAGAGCAGTTCCTCCCACTACATCAAGAATGAGACGCGCCTTTGGAATAATTTTATTTGCAAGCCTATTGCTTGGCCAAATTAAGGCAAGTGCCGCTCCAATAAGTAAAGAAAAGGCCCTCGTATCTGTGCCATAATAAATTCTACTCGGATCAGCTCCAGGTTCATACAAAATTGCCATCGCTAAAGCTGAAGCAACAGCTCCCAGACAAATCAATAAAATCATACGGGATTGTTTTTTTATGTGGTAAAGCCCTAAACTAATGATAAATGGCCAGACAACATAGAACTGTTCCTCAACTGCTAACGACCAAAAATGATTCAATGGAGAAAGCTGGTTAAAATTATCAAAGTACGATAATTTATGATAAATATACCACCAGTTACTAACATAAAATAACGCCGCTAATGAATCTCCACGCATTTTCTCAAGTAAAGAGCTATGAAAAATCGTAATCCAGGCCAACGTTATAACGAGCATAACAAACATTGCTGGAAGCAATCTCCTTGCCCTACTAAGCCAGAATTTCTTCAAATCAATTCTCTTATTTCTCTTCCACTCCATCGCTAGAATATCTGTAATTAAATAACCCGAGAGTACAAAAAATACAGTAACCCCTAAAAATCCTCCAGGCATCCAATTAAAATTAATATGATACAAAATAACACCTAGTATAGCTAGGCCCCTTAGACTGTCTAATCCAACCATATAACGACTATTTTTTTCAAAAGGTTTAGTCACCTACAATCACCTCTATTTCTTGGAAATTAGGTAAATAATAGTGGTATAATATGCTATTAATTTCCTAAAATCGTATAAGCTAAACTATTAAATGCACCATTTTGGAAGGCTCTTTTATTATAATTACATGCACAGTAATCAATACTTTATCATGTTATCTGTTTCTGTTGTAAAAATTTTTAAATTAGGTGTTTTTGCTCATCTCCCCGAAAAAGGGACATTTACTTAATTAAAAAGTACACTTTTTGATACGTTTTTACAGACGTATCAAGGACTGGCATTGTGAATATGATCTATAATGAATATATAAAAGATTTCCCATAAAGAAACTTTATAAAAAAAGGTCTACTCATTACGAGCAGGCTCTCTATTTTCCTCACCCAGCCTACTTTATTTTAAGCTTCGGCTGCTTCTGTAAACGTTGGTACATAAGTAGAAAATAATAAAAATAATGATACTATAAGTCCTATGATTTTCTTCATACTCGCATCTCCTTATCAATTCATTAAAAAACCTTTTAATTATATATTAAGTTTTGATACTACCGAAATAATAAAAAAAGATATGCATAATTACATATTTCTCTTATTGATAGAATGTATGGTTCTGGTGTGAAAAATGATAAGTAAAAAAGAATCAAGGATTCCTAACGGAATCACCTGTTAAGCAGTTAATCCAAACAGCCGGCTCATAAAAATATTCCGATTTTGGACAGACTGGTCCTGCAAATCAATTTGTTCTTTTTTGAGCATATGCATGGCTTCAACACCACTCAATATAGCGGCTGATGTTTTGTATGATTTAAATCCCAACATAGAACGGATTCGCTTTTTTATATAGCGATGATCTTGTTCTACTATGTTATTCAAGTACTTTTGTTGTCTAAGTTGCATACCATCAGGTATGCTTTTTTCTTTTTTCAACTGTTCGATAGCAATTGGATAAGCAGGATTCTTATCGACTGTTATAACACGAGGCTTTGAAACATGAAAAGACTGCAAAGCTTTCTTGAAAAAGCGCTTTGCAGCCTTATGATTTCTAGATTTACTCAAATAAAAGTCAATCGTGTTTCCTTCAGAATCAACGGCACGATATAAATACATCCATTGTCCTTTTATTTTTATGTATGTTTCGTCCACTCTCCATGAGTTATTCATTTGTTTGAGATGACGCCGAATTCATGCTACCGGTAAAATGATATGTGTCGTCAAGAACAAGACGCTAAACATCTGAACACGAACCTGTACGGTATGGTGATAGTACCGTAGCTCCCGAACCTATACGGTCTGTCGTGAGAGTGGTGATGACACACCGCAACCTTGCACGTCAGCGATACCAGAAATGGACTTCTCCTTTGGTAGCAATAACACCACTGATGTTAGTCAGCTTGCCCCTTTAGGGGTGGGAGTGTCAAATAATTCAAACATCATATAGAACCAAGTTTATTTTACTACTTGAACAGATACTGGTTTCCAGCCCTGATTCTCTACCCAATCAATATCAACCTTATATTTTTTATTACTTTGCTTATCTCGTACATTACCGTAGGCTTTATTTTCACCATTATTTCCAATAAAATCAAAAATCAATTGACCCTCTGGAACATCAACAGCATAAGAAATTGCTTTTTTCATCTCATTCCAATCTACTGTTCCTTCTTTAAATTGCATTGCAGGTTTTGCTCCTTGCTCTGTACCAATTGCCTTCCAAGAAGAATTAGTTTGAGAACCCTTTTCTTGAGATGCCGTTTTTTCTCCCTCTTTATTTTCATTTTCGCTCGTTTTTACCGATTTTTCTGCTTTTTGTTTCTCTTCTAACAGTGCTGCTTCTCTCTCTTCACGTTTCTTCTCTTCTAACAGTGCTGCTTCTCTCTCCTCACGTTCCTTCTCTTCTAACTGCGCTGCTTCTTTCTCTTCACGTTTCTTCTCTTCTAACTGCGCTGCTTCTTTCTCTTTATGTTTCTTCTCTTCTATCTTTGTTGCTTTCTTTTCTTGAGCAATTGCTTTCTTTGATGTATCAGAAGGGGAAAACAACTGGTATGTCACTATACCAACTGTCACTAATACCAAAGTAAATGCAATATTAAAAATCACCTTTTTACGACGATTTTGTTGTTTTTCTTGAAACCTGCTTCCTTGTCCCATTTTTTAAACCTCCGAGTTTATTTTCTCTTCTAATCTTTATGCATTATCCTTATAATTCTTAATATTTTTATTAAACAATGGAAATGAATTACAATTCCCATACAAGATTTCATATCATAATAAAATTTGTGTTGTTTCAAGCATCTGACATATGTTATTCAAAAATATTTTAATACATTAAAAATTGATAAGCATCTGTTCGTAAGAAACCTTCAATTTTATTCAAAGGTGATTCCAATTACGTCCACATTAGATCTCCTGTAGAAATCTTTTTAACAATTAAGCCCCTTCTTCCCTTATTTATAATTTTCAAATTAAACTGCCCTCTATGGTACAATAAAGATGTGTTGTTTTCTACTGGGGTATGTCGTAAAATCAAAAGGGATTTTATCTCTTTTACCTTTTTTTCAGAGTAACTTTCACCACTAGGAGACTCTATTATTCCTAATGTAATCTTTAATTCGCTTTCATCAAAAATCCAATCTTTATTAAGTTCCCTTATCTTTTGTATAAAGCTTCTTTTGGTTTTTCCTATATAGATCAATGTTTCATTCTTAGCATATACTCTAGAGATTGCAAATATTCCCTTCTTAAAAGCTTCTTCTCTATTATAAAAATCATTTAAACTATACATTCCATACCATTTAATATGTACTGTTTCTATTAACCTCACCTCATTTTTATGATAATATTATAATTTCTGAATGTTCAAATTATTATGGATACATAGCCTTGATTACTTGAATTATAAATAGTGCTTTTCAATAATACATTTTATTATTACTAATTTCAATAATGAATATGTACATATTCATTATTGAATGGCTGCAAAAAAACATGGGAATTTAATTCAAGCCCTATATCAAAATGAAAATAAAAAACACCTGTGATATACACAAAGTGATTTTCTCTTGTCAATTTATCTATTTTCTTTTTATAACTCAAACTCCTTCGAATCGTACTTTTCTAGAGTTTGCTGCAATTCATTTTTTTCATATGGAATATGTTTATCTGTCTGTACATCTTCAACATTTTCTCCACCTGCTAATAATCTCCTGTACTTAAAAGAGTGCCCTGTTAATAATAGTGTAATTATGTTTGTATGGCCCTCCTTTTGTTTGATTACTTGTATCATAAAACAAGTATCTGAAGTTGATATGTAGTCTAATTTACTGATAAAAATAACAAATAAAAAAGGAAACCTGCATGTTCGTTATAGTGATTTTCATGTTATATATATATTCATATAGATTTATTAATATGCAATATTACATATTAGGTTCCTCTATCTTCATGATATTGATGTATTTATAATACTTATATCTTCATATTTAGAAAGGAATAAAAAATGAAAAAAATCACATCAACACTATGTATAGCTGGAATGACTTTAACTATTTTAGGAGTAGCTCCTCAAAGTAGTTATGCTCATCTCGATCAAATTGATTTAACTGACAATGATCCTATTACCGCTCGATGGTCTGCAGAAGCTCCGTATCATTCTGATAAAAGTACACATTTATGGATTGCAAAACAAGCTATTGAAATTATGAAAACAGAATCTAATGTTGAAGCGAATAAGCAGGCTGTGGACTTTTTAAATTATCCGCAATATAAAGATCTGTTTTCTAAAGGATTATATGATGCAGATTATAATGCAGAGTTTAACGATGGCGGAACAGGAATAGGCGGTGTTTTTAAAGGCGGATGGAAATCTCATTTTTATGATCCTGATACTAAAGAAAATTATAGAGGAGAAACAAATCCAACGGCTCTTACACAAGGCAAGAAATACTTTTATGAATCTGGAGAACATTTACGAAATAAAGACTATGAAAAAGCTTTCTATTACTTAGGAGTAGCCACGCACTACTTTACAGATGCTACCCAACCTATGCATGCAGCAAATTTTACCGCAATTGATACGAGAGCTATAAAATATCATAGCTACTTTGAAAATTATGTTACAACCATTCAAAATCAATTTGCAGTCAATACTGGAGGGAATTATAACGACTCTCTATCCACACCTGAAGAATGGATTGATTATGCAGCCCGAGTAGCTAAACCTGAAATCCAAAATATTACTAATGATAAAACATTTAAGTATTATAATAGTGGTAAGGCGCAATTGTGGCAAGAAATGGTTACCCCAGCTGTGCAGCGAAGCTTAGGAGAAGCTCAGCGCAATACAGCAGGTTTCTTAAATCTTTGGTTTAAAACTTTTACTGAAAATGTGAAAGCTCCAAGTATAGAGACCGCATTAATCTATGATATAGAAGGAAATGTCATAGAAGCAGGGAAAAACTATTATATCGTACCAAGTGAATCTCCTTATCAAGGTCTAACATTTGAATGGTATGTAGCAAATCGTTACGATTATGTTTTACTTGCAAATAATAAGGACAATGCTTTATCTGGTACACCTATAGAATTTGAATTCTACAAAGAAAATGATGCAAAGCTACACCACGGGGAAAGTATATATCTTCGCATGAAGCACTCAAATTACGATCAATTTCAATATTTAAATTGGTCTAATTATTCTAGTTGGATTCACCTTGCTCAAAAGTCTGATAGTTTAGCTGACTTTAAAATTCAAATTAACCCGGATAAACCTACAGAATATAATATTTTTACAGATGACTATCCATTAAATTATAAGAATATAAATGCAGAGAAAAGTTGGATTGTACTAGGGGGAAAAACACAAAAACCTAGCTCATGGAAGTTTGTACCTTTCAGATAACCTAAACACACTCGTTCCTAATCAGAACGAGTGTGTTTTTTGTTTTGAGGTATTTGCTTTTCTTAAGTTCATGGATGTAGGATCACCATACATGTCCATCAACTTAGGGGAAACAATCTTGTTCAATCCGATGGTAAATAAGGATCAAGGTTTAAGAATTAGCTAATAATTGTTGAAGTCTATTGTACGTTGAAAAGGCGGAGTCTCTTTGAAGACTTCGCCGTTGTTTATATAGGGCATGAATGGTCTCGATACCTTTTATCGTACGTGAAGCATGACGAAGATTTTGAAATCCTACCGATTTAGCAAAACGTCTCTTGACATGCCTATGATCCTGGTCAATAAGATGGCTAAAATTTTTGATTCTACAATGGAGTGTAGTTTGATAAACCGAGAGACCCTTTAGAATAGAAATCACTTTTGACACAAAACAATGATTTTATATGGTGTAGTTTGAGCTGGTATACTCATTGTTGTAAAACTATAAATAGCTATTAAATTTCGATTTACAAGATTACCTGTAAAGAATTGACCATTTGTTAATAAAATTTGAGTAGAAGGAGAAATATTTAATTTTAATTTCCCATCACTACTCTCCAACTGTTCATTAAAATAGTCTACTTTTACATTTTGATGCGGTGTATATTTTGCCATAACAGTCGCTTGAAATTGTGGTGGGAAAATAAGAGGAGCAGGAGCGTTGGCATCGTAAAACCCAGTTACTTTATCTCCTACTACTACCGTTGCATAGTCGATAAAATACGTATTTGGTTTCACTACAAAATTTATTAGATTCCCATAACCATTATCTACGGACATTAATTTATTACATCCTATATCTTCGTTTGACCCTGTTACAAAATCGTTAATCATAGTTATTGTACCATCAAATGATTGAAATTTTTTCATTCAAATACCTCTTTTGTTTATATAATTAAACCTCTATCGTTACTCTATAATTTTTAAAAACATGTAAATGAAATAATCCTTCTCGTATCAATTCCAAAAATAACCCAAAACCTACCGTTCCATCTGAAACCAGCAACAGACCTTGGTCCTACAAAAATTGGGAAATACCAAAATTGTTCACCATTACTAAGCCATATATAAGTATTTCGAAATAAACATAATGAAATTGCTCCTGGATCAACAGCAAATGGTGAAGCTGTTGATTGTTGAGGAATAAATGATGGGGGGGAGATGTTGGAGCTTGTGAGCTTTGCTGTCCTGGAAAACTTGGTACACCCGGAAAGCCTGGTACACCCGGAAAACCTGGCATTCCAGGTATACCTGGAATCTGAGGACCAGAGAATTGACGATCGAAGTATTGATCATAATTTATATAAGGATAATATATTGACTCATTATACATTTAAAAACCACCTCTTTATTTTTAAACCCCTCTAAATTATTAATATGTAATGTGGTTCGTATAGGAAGCTTATTCACTTCCTATACGAACCATATTTTAAACAGGAAAGTATACCAATACCCTTTGTTTTTCGGTATGGGGTAAAGGATTCTGGTGCAAAAACTTAAGGACAATTGCAATGAATCTATAAATCTTGGACATACTGTTACTATTACTTTAGAAAGGGTGTGTGATTGGTATGGAAAAGGAAAATGTATTCAAATGGAAGCATTATCAGCCTGATATTATTTTGTTAACGGTAAGATGGTACCTACGGTACAACCTTAGTTTTCATGATTTGGTGGAAATGCTAGAAGAACGGGGTTTATCCATTTCTCATACAACGATTATGCGTTGGGTTCATCAGTATGGTCCGGAATTGGACAAACGAATCCGTCGTCACCTTAAACAAACAAATGACTCTTGGAGAGTCGATGAAACATATATCAAAGTAAAAGGTCAATGGATGTATTTGTACCGTGCTGTTGATTCGGAAGGAAACACAATTGATTTTTCCCTAAACAAAACAAGAGACCAGAAGGCTGCAAAGCGCTTTTTCAAGAAAGCTTTGCGGTCTTTTCATGTTTCAAAACCACGTGTTATAACAGTCGATAAGAACCCGGCTTATCCTATAGCAATTGAACAGTTGAAAAAAGAAAAAAGCATACCTGATGGTATGCAACTTAGACAACAAAAGTACTTGAATAACATAGTAGAACAAGATCATCGCTTTATAAAGAAGCGAGTTCGTTCTATGCTAGGGTTAAAATATTTTGAAACAGCTACATCTATTCTTTCGGGAGTAGAAGCCATGCATATGATAAAAAAAGAACAGGTTGATTTACGGGACCAGTCTATTCAAAATCAGAAAGAATTCATCCATCAATTGTTTGGACTTGCAGCATAAAATACGATTCCGTTAGGAATTTATGCACTTTATTATCTTTTATTCTATTTTTGCACCAGAACCAATTTACTTACTACTGTAAGGAAGACACAATGGGCAGAAATTTTTGTGGATAAAACAGCTTTATCTGAGGAGACTTATACGTATGTGGTGACAGCTTTAGATCGACTTCATAATGAGAGTATTTCTTCTAGTAAAGCAACTATTAAAGCAAAATAATAATAGAATCCCTTATATTAAAAAAACCGCCTTAAAGCCGAAACATTCAACTTTTAAGGCGGTTTTTTCTATTTGTTCTTAAACTTCTCTGTCGCTGCTCTCATCTTCACATTCAAATCATGATCAATGGAGTCACGAATATCACGCTCTACTACTTCCATTTCCTTTTGGAAATTTTGCAAGTATATTTTTAGTTCTTCTTCTTTTTCAGGACGTTGTGATGGTGGTAATTGTACCACTAATGATAACATCGCTGTTAAATCTTTCATTAAGAACGTTTCAAGTTTATGTTGTTGTTCAAACATGCGTTGTTCTTGATAGTACGGAAGTGCATTTAATACTGAAATTGTAATGTCATCAACCGTTCTTTGTAGTGAAGGATTAATCGAGCGTTTATATGCTTGAATTGTATTTAATGCATCTGGATATCGATCATAGAAATACAATTTATAAAACGATAAGTCTGTCGGTTTAACAGTTTGCTGTGATTCTTGTCTCAAGAAATCTTTCACTTTCATTGTTGCAATATCAATATCTTCATTCGTAAGCTTTTTCGTTGTTTTTGCCATCACATGCACTTTTTTCTGCTTTTCTTTCGGTAACATTGAGAAAACTTGCTCTCTCGTACGTTGGCCCGATGAACAGAAAAGTGTATTTAATGTATTTTGTTCTTTTTTCCCTTCTGTACGAATCCAGCGATAAAAGAGTGGGTGCTGCGTAAATTCTTGTAAAAACGGTGTTGATTTGTTCGATAATTTTTCAATAGAATCTTGCGCTCTCTTATATGGTTTCGTCCATGAAAAATAAAGTTTACGTCCGAAGTATACAACTAAAACAACGACAGTAAATGCGATTAAAAGTAATGACCCTAATAGTAATAATACTCCTTGAATGAAACTCATTTTTTCACCTCCTCAAATAATCTGTTATTTCCTTGGACGCTGAATGAGTTTCTGCTTCATCTCATCATTAAATGTGTCAAGTTCAATTACAAATTTCTTACTAGACTCAATAATACGTTCTGACGATTTCTCAGATGCTTCAATAGCGGCAAATACATTTTGGAATGATTCACGTAATTTATCCATGCTAATTGCAGGATTTTCAAGGAGTTTTGTTGTTTCTTCTGTATTTTGTTTTAATGCTTGTGAATTGCTTAATACCATTGATTCAATCGCTTCATTTGTCGCATTAACAGCATCAATTGTTTTACGTTGATTTGTTAATGCGAGCTGAATTGCAGCTGAAACCGTTATAACGTTTTGCGTCATCGTAATTGCATTACGAATTGCCTCTGATAGCTTTTCATTATTTTTCTTAATGATGTCTACAGATGCGATAGATTGTAATAATACACTTTTCGCTTGTTGCATATTACGAGTACGCACAAGTATCTTTTCTAATGCATCATTTATTAACGGAATATCCCTTTGACGTTCTGGATTTTGTTTCTCAGCTTCAAGCATACCAGCAAGTTTTCTTCCTAAGTATACTTGTTTATCAAGAGCGTGAATTTTATCGTGTGATTGCTCTTTTAACATTTCAAGACCAACCGTATCCTCTTGCAAGTTATCACGGCCAATGAGAAGTGATCTTATAATCTCCTCGATTTGCTTATCTATAGATTGATATTTATGCACGTAATTTTCAAGCGGATTTTTCTTAAACACTTTAAACATAAGTTTCTTCATACCAGTTGCTTTTAATGAGTTTGGATCAAGTTCTGATACCACTTTTCGTAATTCTAACAATGTATTTGGAATTTCTTCATTCTTTCCATTCATCATCGCTGTCACAGGACGTTTTAAAGCTGATAGCGTTTGTCCTGCCGCTTGCTGCTCTTTATCCCCTAAGTCTCCTAGCTGCGACAATACTTTTGATAAATCTGTATTTTGCTCGCTATTTAACTTTTGTACATAAAGATCTGCTTCTTTATTTAGTTCTTCAAGCTCTGCATCTTTTATTACTGTATCCACTACTACTTCTACATTATTATCTTTCACAATCGATACAGGTTCTTTTTTCTCGAGTTCAGTCAACAAAATCGCTCCTTTATTTATATGTGCGAATTTATGTGCACTATATTTCATCTAATATATCGTATTTCATATACATTTTTGCTTGCTTGAAATCGATTTTTCAAGAAATACCTGCTTATGCAGTCATTCCCTGTTTCATAGTATAAGTATACCTGTTCTCGTCATTATTTTCCTCAGACTTAAGACCTAGAGAACAACATGCTGAAGACGGATTCTTCACAGCTTACCTTACTTATCACCACTGACTATTAATTTGAAATTCCATTTAGTTACCTTCTTAAATTCATACAATGCTCTATCTTTTGACATATACTATCTTTCAATGTGATAATTATATTAGGTCCACTTCTAATTATTCTTCCGCGCAACAAATGCTCCCTTTTGAAAAGCTAATAACACGGTTTCAAACGTAACGTCTTCTTCAATCATCTTTATAAATCCAGCTAATTCCCCCGCATGAGAAGTTGCATTATCAATTACAAGAAAACCTTTTGGCTCTAAAATACGTTTTATATGTTCCCACCACCACATGTATTGCGTACGCTCTGAATCTAGGAAAATAAAATCAAATGAACGATCTACTTGCGAATCTAAAAATGCCCCAGCCTCTTGATTATGAATATCGATTCTCTGTGTAAGATTTGCCCTTTCAAAATTTCCAAGTGCCTCTCCAACCCGTTCTGAAGAAAGTTCTACAGTTATAACATTTCCATTTGTTTCTTCTACCGCATTTGCTAGCCACAATGTAGAATAGCCATTTGAAGTTCCAATTTCTAAAATTTTTTTTGCATTGCACCCCTTTACTAATACTGATAAAAACTGCCCCATTTCACGAGAAATATTTCTTAATTTTTCTTCTCTTTTTTCTTTATGTCGATCATGCTCTTCTCCATATTGTTCAAGTTGCAATAATAATGAATCTAGAGTATTCATTTTCTCCATCGCCTTTCCAAGCAATATGATGAAAAAGTACATGATGCCCGTCTACTTTTCATTATATGCGAAATGCACACCTTTTTCCTGTTATACGACAAAGAATTAAAATTTTTTATAGCATATTGTTTCGTTTTTTGGTAAAGTTAATTTCTACGTGCAATTATTTAATTCACATTATTTTACAATCAGTTTTCAATTATAAGATAATCTAAACCCCATTTAAATGAATCGGTATTTCTAATTCAACTAAGCGCCCTTTTCGGACGCATTTTCTTTTGTTTATATATTTCTGTAAGAAAGGATGCTTACACATGAACGTGATTAACTTAGATGCTGCTAGAAGACGTAAACAGCATAAAAAACTAATGATAACTATACCGATTATTAAACGCATTTATGAAGAAGACGGGGAAATTAAATTCGAGGTAGCCGGCGAAAAAGATGTACCTCTTGAAATGTTAGAAAAATAAAAAAAAGACGCACTTCTAAAGAAATGCGTCTTTTTTTATACTGTTACATTTAAGTGCATAAGTTTTTCAGGATTAACCATCATATAAATGTTTGAAATTTTCTCATCCTCAAATATGAATGAAAGTACATACGTCACTTTATTATTTATTGTAACTATAACGCCTGGTGCACCATTTACTATTTTGAAATCAACACTATACTTTTCTGGCAATCGTTTTGCAATTCCAAAGAACAAACGTATAATTTTATCTGCAGAATAAATCGGATTAATTGCAGTTGTAACTTTACCACCACCATCTGCTTTAAATATCGCATCTGTTTTTAATACCTCTAACATGCCTTGCGTATCCCCACGCTGTAATGATGATACAAACTTTTCCACATAGGCAGCCATTTTCTTCGTACTTAATGTTGATTGCTTCGGCTTATCTAAAATACTTTTTCGTGCGCGTTGAAAGATCTTCCGGCAATTCACACTACTTTTATCAACAATTGAAGCTATTTCCTCGTAGTCATAACTGAAAACCTCTCTTAATATGAAAACAACCCTTTCTACCTCAGACAATTGTTGTAAAAGTAATAAATATGCCGTAGAAATTGATTCTTTCATTACAAATGACTCTGCTGGCTCATCAGACTCTTCCACAAATATGCTTTCATATTTTCTATAGATTGAACATCCTCTATATTATTTACCGCGATAAATACGTCATGAACGATATCTTCAGCGTCCATAACACTCCCAAGGATTCTATATGCTAATGAAAATAATAATGGTTGATACGCTTCATATAATTGCTCCGTTTCCATGATGAACTGCCTCACTTTCTAATTGCTTTAAAATGTGTAACGCTGCACGTTTCCCGCTTGCTACCGCAGCATCAGCTAATATTTCATCATGCCCAGCCCAATCTCCTGCAACGTAAACACCTGGCATTTCAGGTATATTAGGGCCCGGTTTTTCAACACGGTCAATATGAGGAAAATCATGTACTACCGTTATTTTCGGTAAATATTGCTTTGCAACAACTTCTCTTTTCCAATTAGGATGTAGCAATTCCATCGTATTTTCTAACTGTTCTTGATCATCATGAAAATGATTTATCTCAAGCATAGGATTATGGTACTTAATTAAACTCACTACAAGTGCTCCATCTTCACTTAATTTAGCTGCTCTTGATTGATTCGTAAAAAATATGGGTTGGTCTAACCCCAATGCAAAATGATGCAATGGATTCGGTAATCGTTTCAAACCAATATCTAACGCTGCCACAGTCACTTGTATTGATTGTTCACTCCATTTTTGCAAACTTGTTCCTTCTGCACCTTTTATTATTTTACAAGCTTCTTTAGGTGGAATCGTTACGACGACTGCATCAACTTCAAATACTTCATCATCCGAACAACGAATTTTTTGTACACCTTCACAATTTTCTACTTCTAATACATGCTTACTAGCCTGAAATTGCACCCCAACATTATTCGCTATATCTCTTAATTTTGTTATTATCGTCTCCCAGCCACCATCTACATAAAATACTCCTTCTTTCATAGAAAGCTGAATTTGCTTTAGTACTGATGATGCTAATTGCATTGTAGGAGCATATGTGTATGTCGTTGTTCGGCATAACGCATAAAACATATTTCGTACCATAGGATCCTGTATTTCTTTTTCTGCCCATACAGAAAGACTCATTTTTGGAATCATATTTATATCCAATTTCCCTAAATGAATCATAAGGCGAGAAAATTGTATTTTAGCTGACCATGAAAGTAACGGCGTTGATAAAATGGAGCGAAAATCCGTTGGGATAGTATATACGTCATCTTTCCATATTCCGTGTGCTTTCGTGGACGGCATTCCTCCCGTAAGATTCATACCAAGCTCGTTAAATGTTAAGAACGCTTCTCCTCCGCGGTATAAAGCGTGTGCTCCAAGGTTCATATATATGCCATTTTTATTTATTGTCATCGCTCTGCCACCAAAACGGCTTGATTTTTCTAATACAACAACTTTCCTTCCTTCTTTCGCTAAATATATAGATGCTGTTAACCCTGCAAGCCCCCCGCCAACAATTGCTACATCAAACTTTTTCATAATAAAATCCCTCCTTATCGTTCTACATACAAGACGAACGAATTAGGAGGGATGTGACATTCAGTTACACATAATTTATTTCTCCTAACCACTCCATTGCAGAATCAACTGTCAAACAGTGGCTTAAAACTAATTTATATTCCAGAAAGTGTTGGTGAACATTTTCAAAATAGTAACAGTGACAACTTCTACAAACAATCTTGTTTACATAATAATATTATTTTCTAATCACTTAAATGCTGGTACCAAACTTCACTTTCTTCTTCACTCATTTCTCCTATTATTTTTGAAAAATCTATTTTTCTATCAAATGAGTCTTTTAACATATGAAATTGTTCAAACGAGCCTGTAAATGTTTCTAATGACTTAGAACAACAAACCATTTCAATATTTTCAATTGTTGCTCCATCTAATTCTAATTCCTTTAGTCCTCTCATTCTACCTAATGCCGATCCATCCTTTACCTTTGTATCTTTCAACTTTATATTTTGAATTGACGTATTATGTTGAAAGCAATTTAAATTATCAATGGTACTATTTTCAAATTCAATTGTTATTAAGTCATTTAAATTTTGTAAAACAAGTAAATCCAATCCACTAACATTCTCTAAACCTAAAATATACAAATGCTTTAAAGTATCTACTTTTGAAATTGCATAGAGCTGCTCGCGATTTGAAATATGTACAGTAAGCGATTCTAACTTTTGAAACTGCGATAGTAACGAAAAATCTTGAATATTAGTCTGTGAAAAATCTAATTTTTTTAATGATGATATTTCTACAAGTGCCGATAGATTATTTATCCTCGTATTCTTTATATTCATTTCTTGTAAGTGCTGTAAATGTATGATTGGCGTTAAATCTTGCACCGGATTATTAACTAAATATAACTTCTTTAAAGAATTCATTCGTTCTAATCCTGTTAAATCTTTAATTTCATTCCCAGATAAAATTAGTTCCCTTACTTCCGTACATATATGTAATGGACTAATATCTACTAATCCCTTTCCACCTAAATATAGTCTCTTCTCTCTAATAAATTTATCCGCACGTTCAGAAGAACCCACAATGTTTTTCCATTCTCCATCTAAACTATCGTACCAATCTTTAACATTATTTTCAGACTGAAATATAAATTGAGGATGTAAAACAGGTAATTCAATATTAAATAATGCGTCTAAAAAATGTATATTGTTGTTAGCACCATAACTCCAATATAAATAGTCTTCCTCTTGGTGAATGGTGAAATTTTTATCTTTTAGCGTTTGTAAAATAAATAGTAAAAAATCTGAAATTCTATTTGCCATTACATATTTTACTTCTTCATCTCGTCCAAAATTAATAACTTGTCCCATTTCCCCCTTTTCATCCGGATCAACATCTATTCCTATATTGTTACCGCCATAATCCTTACTAATAGGTATCCATTTGTAATTCACATATGTTTCCTTAATACATTTTGCTGGTATTGAAAATGCATCAAAATTTAAAAACTCCTCTTCTTCAATTCTTTTCCATACTCTCCACTCATTCAAAACTTCATCTAAAGAGAGAAATGGCAAACCAAAAAACAATCCTGGTCCCGATTTAACTTCACCGTTATGCGTGAGATAAAGCATACGTAATTCATCTGGAAACGAAATTCCCATTTCGCTTTCGACATATTGAATTTCTTCTATTGTTGCAGGTGCATTCAAAAATGGTTTAAAGTGATTTTTCAATTCAACTTCTAACTCTTTTATAATTAGATTATTCATTTCCCACACTCCCTTTTTATTAACTAATAAAAAAGCTCCTTTAATTACATTAATTGTAATTAAAGGAGCTTTTTCTCGCAACCAAACTTATTTTATACTATTTCATCGAAATTCAATCATACTGCATATGTACTTGCAACTTTATTATTTAACGAACTAAAACCATCCTCACTTTCACATTTCAATAACTAGACTCATACCCTAATTTCAGATTGCATTAAAACATAGGAAAGGCGGGTAATACAATTGACTTCTAATATCGACTACACTTCCCCCTCAACCAATTTCACCCATGATTTAAATAAAAGTAATTTTTTTAAGAAAGATGCCAAAAATTATATAAACGTACTTGGCATTAAACAATTAAACACATTAGAAAACACTTCTTTATTAGATATATATTTAAGTACAGGTAATGTTGTAGAACCACATATCCATCAAAATGCAGCTGAACTCGTTTACTGTATTTCAGGATCTGCTGTTGTTTCTTTACTTAATCCATTTACGAATCAAATATTAAACTTACCGATAAAGCCAGGGCAAGTTGCCAACATTCCACAAGCGTGGTGGCATTATGAAATTGCTTCAGCAGATAATACTCATTTATTAGCTATATTCGATGCCCCAACCCCAGAAGTTATTTTTGGTTCTGATATTTTAAGATTAACTCCCGCTAATATGATGGCTCATACTTATTGCCTCAATGAACAACAATGGAAACAAGCAGTATCCCCAATTCAATCAACTACGGTAATTGGTCCCCCGGCGAACTGTAATCAAAACCGCGACATGATGAATCAGTCAACTCAGCCCCCTACTCAACAACAAAATCTATATTACCAAGATTCTTATTACTTCCCTCTTTACTGGGGGTATTAATTAGTATCATTTTAATAGAACCACCATTTATCTCCTCGGAAAATATCGAGGAGATTTTTTATCGTAACAATTAATAGAGTACATACATATAATATTTATATATTTAATTGGAGGTGATAGTACTATGAGTAATTATAACTATCGAAAAAACTACTCTAATAATAAAAATAGTAGCTCTTCAGCATCCTCTCAATCTTCGAACTCTCAATCTTCCGATTCCCAGTCACAAAGAGATTTAGCCGAGCAAGGCTATGTAAAGAAAAAAGGATGTAACTGTAATAAAAATAAATAGTTTATTACTAATTTGAGCAATGACATTTCACCGCTCATGATTAACAATTTAACCCACTAGAATATAGTTTATTTAATGGATGAATTCTGTTTTTAATAGAATTCATCTTTTTTGTTTATATGTAATTTTTCAAACCATATAACTTATTCCATAAACAATAAAGTGTAAATCATAAATTTTGATTTTTCTTATATACCAACTTAACAAAGAGTAACTTTTCAATTGATTTATTTCTAATTTCCCACAAAAAATATAGCCCCACCTAATAAAATTAGGTGGGGCTATATACAAATGCCTGTTTAAATTTCAAACAAACATTGTAACATGTTAGACGATATTAATACCTGCACTTACAAACCCAGCAACTGCAGCTATTGGACTTGCTGCTGTTAATGAAACATATAATAATACTTTATCCCCAGCCGCTACTGGAATAGCTTCAGCTATGATTCCTGATGCTGTAGAACCAATCGCTATTGCGGCAAATGCTGGTGTTAATAAAAGAGGTGCGCCTTGTACTGTAAACGTATTACTTGCTGCTGGTGCAGTTAATATTTGTATCTGCACTTGAACAGGTGTTAATGGAGCTAATGCAGCTGTTGCACTAAAGAAACCTGCTAATGACGTAATAACCCCTGCGCGTGGTGCTACAAATGCATAATCACCTATCCCTAACGCTAATGTGATACTTGTTCCACCCGTTAAAGCAACTCCAGGCTGACTAAATCCAAATCCAAGAAGAGTTCCTGTATTAGCTATTATCGCGTTAACTAACGCAGATGGTGTTGTACCTGAAGCAAACGGAATAATAGCTCCGCCACCAGTTGCTCCTGTTGCTCCTGTCGCTCCTGTTGCTCCTGTTGCTCCTGTCGCTCCTGTTGCTCCTGTTGCTCCTGTTGCTCCTGTCGCTCCTGTCGCTCCTGTTGCTCCTGTCGCTCCTGTTGCTCCTGTTGCTCCTGTTGCTCCTGTCGCTCCGCCTCCTGTTGCTCCTGTCGCTCCTGTCGCTCCTGTTGCTCCTGTCGCTCCTGTTGCTCCTGTTGCTCCTGTCGCTCCGCCTCCTGTTGGACCTGTTGGACCTGTTGGACCTGTTGGACCTGTCGCCCCTGGAGTAGCATTGATTAATTGAATTAATAAATTAAAAAGAAGTTGTAAAGTTGCAGAATCAACATTTGAGTTGCAGGATATAGGGATAAGATCTAAAGCGAAGAAGAATTGTGCAAGGGCGCTATAAAATTGTTGCAATAATGTTGACAATTGTCCTAAATTAGGTGCTGGAGATTGTAATAAAACTATAATACTTTGAGTTAATTGTTTCAAAAAATTAACTTCTGGAGAAGGTAATAAGGAATTTAAGAAAATTAAAAATTGATTAAATAAATCGAGTAACGCTAATCTGTTTGCATTACTTGGATTTGCAAAAAATGCTGAAATAGCTGATACTAATGAGTTTAGTAAAGTAATTAATTGACTTAATTGTTCCCTAGTAATAGGAACTGACTGTGGATTTTTACAACAATCTGCTGAAAAAACAATTGGATTGCAGTTATTATGACCAAAACAATTATTATTTGACATTTATTTCCTCCTTACTTTTCTTATAGTTGAGTGTTTTCCTATTCTAAGAACTATAAAAGATGCGATTGTAAAAAGTAGTTGAGTTATATGTTTCTCTTAAAATAGGAAACATGAATTATAATCAAACTTGAAAACGTAATTTAATTATGCTCATGACTCACATATTAATTATATGTTTTTAATAATTGACTGCTTAGATTAAACACCTAAACTTAAGAGTTTATTTTATTTTTCCACGTTTATCTATTAGGTCCAAAAGCACATTTTCATTTAAAAATTAAAACATAAATAAATCATTAGCATATATTCTACAAGTAACAACATCATTCTTTCAACTAATTAAAAATGATACCTTTACTAATATTGTGTTCCTTCTATAATCATGAAGCCGTTTCTATTATAAAAAACTTTCATACAATATAGTGGACAAGTTATTCTATACTTCGTTCAAAAAATAATTAAAGGAGTGAAATTTAATTGCCAATTATTCAACCATTTATCGCTTCTAGAAGATTTACATCTACACTAGGAGCTGGAACAGGAACAGGTGCAGCTTTTGCAATTGCTGCAACAGCTTGTTTAAACGATGCCGGTACTACTGCAACTGCCTTTCCGACTTTTACGTATTACAACCTCTATGTAAACGGGATAATTCAACCTAGCGTGAACTCCAGTGTCACCACAGGTCCTACTGGTGCTATTACAATTCCTGGCGGAGATGTATTAGACGGTGGAATCCCAATAACAATTGAATTTATCGTCACTTAATTTTAACTAATGTAATTTAGAACAAAAAAAGACAGATTCCTTTTTCCATTAAGAATCTGTCTTTTTTAATTAATAATAATAAATTGTAGGATAATTGAAGATCCTTGTGAGGGTGGTTCATCATCTAATAAAGTTAACTGACCAGCTGTAACTTCATAAAAAGGTTGTGGTTGAAGAATTCCATTTATAAATAGATTAATATAAGAAACTTCATTTGGTGATAAGATTTGTGTTGTACCGTATTGTGCTATACCATCTGCATTAGTATATATAAGTTTTTCCCCATCTGAAAAAGTAAAATATAATAGGTTTGTTGTTGGGATTGTTCCCGGTATTCCCGTTGGGCCGGTTATTCCTGTTGCTCCTGCTACTCCCGTTATTCCTGTTGCTCCCGTTATTCCTGTTTCTCCTGCTGCCCCTGTTTCTCCGGTTGCTCCTGTTACTCCCGTTATTCCTGTTGCTCCTGCTGCCCCTGTTACTCCCGTTATTCCTGTTGCTCCGGTTGCTCCTATTGCTCCTGTTTCTCCGGTTGGGCCTGTTTCTCCTGCTGCCCCTGTTTCTCCGGTTGCTCCTGCTACTCCCGTTATTCCTGTTGCTCCTGTTATTCCTGTTATTCCTGTTTCTCCTGTTTCTCCGGTTGCCCCTGTTTCTCCGGTTGGGCCTGTTTCTCCTGCTGCCCCTGTTTCTCCGGTTGCTCCTGCTACTCCCGTTATTCCTGTTGCTCCTGTTATTCCTGTTATTCCTGTTTCTCCTGTTTCTCCGGTTGCCCCTGTTTCTCCTGTTGGGCCGGTTACTCCTGTTATTCCTGTTGCTCCGGTTGCCCCTGTTTCTCCGGTTGCCCCTGTTTCTCCGGTTGGGCCGGTTACTCCTGTTATTCCTGTTTCTCCTGCTGCCCCTGTTTCTCCGGTTGCTCCTGTTTCTCCGGTTGCTCCTGTTTCTCCGGTTGCTCCTGTTTCTCCGGTTGCTCCGGTTGCTCCTGTTTCTCCGGTTGCTCCTGTTTCTCCGGTTGCTCCTGTTTCTCCGGTTGCTCCTGTTTCTCCGGTTGCTCCTGTTTCTCCGGTTGCTCCTGTCGCTCCTGTTGCTCCTGTTTCTCCGGTTGCTCCGGTTGCTCCTGTTTCTCCTGTCGCTCCGGTTGGAAAATTAATAGACGGAAGAGGTGGAAATGTAGGACCAATATTTTTAGAATCCATAACTTCCTTAGACATTGGTAATTTGTCATATCGATTCAAATTTGCATCTCCCTTCTATAGTATTTATTAAATGTTAGATGTTCCGAAATGTTAAAAGAATTATCTAAAAAAAAACTATTAATCTCTCGATTAAAATCTTTGTACAAAATCAAATTTAATGTAACTTACTAAAAATGAATGTATTTTAAACAGCATGCCGTTACTATAAAAAATATTATTAATAGAATATATGAAAAGTATCTCCTTTATCATAAAAATGAGGTGATTTTAATTAAAAATAAAGATAGAGAAAATCCCCAAAATAATGACGTACAATTATCCTTCCTTATAGACTAACTAGTCCTACTGGTAGTACTGGACCCATGGGTAATACCGGACCCACGGGTAGTACCGGCATAAACGTTACAACAAATTCTATGTTTGCAAATAATACAGTGGATGGAACAGTTTCAGTTGTACTAGGGTGGTACTAACATACTACTTTCAAACAATCAAAGCCTTGATAGCTTTGCAGTCAATAGTGCGAATGATTTATTTACAGTCCCTGTAACGGGACGTTATTATCTTTCTTATCAAATTAATACTACAACTGTACTTCTTGCGGGTTCAAGACTAATTTTAAACGGATCTACATCACTTCTGGGCTCAATTCTATCTCCTGCCTTATCTACTTCAAGTTATAATAATAATTTAATTACAATATTAAATGCAGGTAATACTATTTCTCTTCAATTATTCGGTCTCTTATCAATTGTCAATTTAGTCGGTGGTGGATCAACTGGCGCCTCTCTAACAATTATACGAGTTGATTAATAAATGATTCATTTTTTCTTCTTAGCTTTAAATGCCATTCCCCTATATAGATAGTAGAAACTATCTATACTAAATATTCCGGATAAACATTATCAATTTACTCTATACGCTATCAATGTTAAGTTATTTATGAAGACAGTTTCTCCTTTACTAATCATCTCAATATGTATTTGAGAAACATTCTCCAATCCTATACGCGAGAGAAATACTGTGTTGACACTCAAATGAGTGTCTTTTTTTTGTATTTTTCACATAATAAAAACCACCTTGTATAGATGGTTTTATAATTACGCTTCCCTCATATTTTTTATGTACATAAAAACTTATGAAGCTGGATAATAAATTGTCATACTCAACCGAGTTAACGTACTTCCTGAATTATAATAAGCGTGAGGTCTATCCGCCTTAAACCTGATTGAGTCTCCACTATTTAATCTATATTGACAATTATTTACCTCAATTGTCAGTTCACCATCAAACACAGTTATAAATTCCTCTGTTCCTTCTTTATGCGCTTCAGCATATAACTTTCCTTCTGTTTCAATTTCAACAGTATAGATTTCAAAATGTCTATCATCTTGAAAAGGAAAAGAAGGATACACTTTATATCTCCCATTGTCTTCTGATAATACTTGAACATCGTTTCGTAAAACCACTTTCGTATCAGGCTGTGGATTATTAATTAAAGACGTAAAAGACACTTTTAAACCATTCGCTATCTTCCATATTGTTGTTAGTGTCGGGCTTGAATCTCCTCTTTCAATTTGTCCAATCATCGTTTTACTCACACCTGTTAATTGGGAAACCTTTTCTAAACTTAATTTTTCTTTCTCACGTATTGCCTTTATATTTTTCGCCAAAATAAGTTGAATTTCTTCCATAAAAAAACACTCCTACACTATGTACAATATAACGACCGTTATGTATAATAAAAAGCGCACGTTATATTGTTCTTTTCGATCATTATAACATACAAAAAATACTTAGGGGGTTTTGAAATGCCTTTATTTTCTTTTTTATTATTTGTTTTTATTAGTAGCTTCACACCCGGTCCTAACAATTTTTTAGCTATGACATACGCAAATCAACTTGGTTTGAAAAGGAGCATGCAATTTTGCTTTGGAGTAGCTTTCGGTTTTTTCCTCCTCACTTCTTTATGTAGTTTCTTTAATATAGTACTAATTAATATTTTACCTAAAATCGAATTACCTTTAAAAATTTTAGGAGTAGCATACATGTTATATTTAGCTTTTAAAATACTCACTAGTAAAGGCAGTACGGATCCCGATGAAAAAGATAATAAAAACTTATTTACAGTGGGGATTTTTCTTCAGTTTGTTAACCCTAAAGGGATATTATTCGGACTGACTGTAGTTTCTACTTTTATTCTCCCTTACTACAATTCATATTCAAGTTTTCTACTTTTTTCATTATTTCTAGGTGTAGTCGGTTTAATGAGTACATTTAGTTGGAGCCTGTTTGGTTCAATGTTCCAAAAACTATTATTAAAACATACTCAATTATTTAACATCATTATGGCTGTTTTATTGGTTTTCAGTGCTATATCAATCGTTATAAACTAGCTCTATACTCATTCTAATTCTTATATTTTGTTTAACTGAACCAAACGCTACAGTACGTATATCTTAAGCTTTTTCTCTTATTCTCCTAAATAAAACTTTTTTCTATCTTGTACAAACAGTTTTTATCCTCATTAAATACAATATATAGACAAATAAAAGATAGGAGATTAAAGAATGGCTGATTTTTTTTATAAACATGGTAAAAAGTACTATAAAAACTATTCATATTCTCACAATAAAAAAGAGAACTGTTTCACTAAAACGCATACGATTGCTGGCTCAAATATACCGTTAGATATTATTGTACCAGCTAACACTTCAAGAATAGTTTTTGAAGATGCTACTAATAATCACAATAAAACATTACTGCAGTTTCATGTTCCTGGTACTTCTGCACCAATTGTTGTAACAATTCGTACAAGAAATTCTCGTAGACCGATTACCGCTACAATAGCTTCAGGTGAAACAAGAATTCTTCAAGTAGAAAATTTTGAAAGCCTCACTCTCACAAATAATAATAATACAAGTAGCGACATTGGTGTTTATATCCAAAAAACGTTTTGCATCTGCTGCAATGAACAAAATGATTATTATAAAGAGCATTCATATTCTATTAACGAAGATAGTAACTGTTTTGTCGAAACTCACACGATTGCTGGTTCGGGAACTACCTTAGCTGGAAATGTACCTCTCGATATTATCGTACCCCCTAATACCTCAAGAACAGTATTTGAAGATTTTACTATTAATCACAACAAAACTTTACTTCAACTATCTGTTCCTAACGATTCCGGTCCCATTGAAGTAACAGTTCAAACAAGAAGTTCTAACATACCAATTAATGCAACTTTAGTTCCTAATGAAACAAGGATCTTTCAAGTAGAAGATTTACAAAGCCTTACTCTCACAAATAATTCCGATACATTTGATTTTATTGATATATTTATCAATAAAACATTTTGTATTTGCTGTGATGACCAGAACAACCCTTGCGATGAATGTAACCATGAATACGACAATGATTATGATTGTTAATTTTAATGAAAAAGAAACCTTTCTTTGTTATATTTAGGTTGAGTAAGTGAAACAGTTGATATTAAAAAGACCACACATATTAGACATATCTAATATGTGTGGTCTTTTTATTTTTTCTTTGACTAAAGAAATATTTAGTTTAACAAGAATGTATAAGGTATAAAATCAGCTTTTACCATACTGATAACCGTTTCCTTTTATCATTTTCGTCCGTAATGTATTGAAGACTAACAACCCTTTAACTTTGCTTTATTTTTATAAGTAGTTCAGTTTTTGTGAGAAACAATCAAAATAGCATACGAATTATAAGGCTAAATCACATATCGATTTAGCCTTTAATTTTTATTAATATATCAACATTTTGAGCTTACATATCTATGAAATAGCACCCGAAATTGCATACAACATAACAGAGTGACAATATCTGTTGGTAGCCTGAAAAAAAGGGGTACTAAAATAGGAGCTAATTATTATGTTAATAAGACTATCAATTAGGAGGGGCGAAACGTCTTGCAATTCATCAAACCTAAGGATAATAATGCAGATAAAGTGTTTGATTTAAAAGTTATAATATATCTAAGATAGTTCGCTTGATAACAGGCGGGCTTATTTTTTTGAAAGGAAAATATTAATTTTATGTTAAAATAAAATTAATATTGAGAATAGTTACACTTATACATCTCTTTAATAACAAATAACTTACTAAAAAGGAGAGAGAAAGATATGTTAATACATAAAATTAATGAAGAAGTTACATTGCGAATGTTTAATGAAGGTGACGCTGAAGAATTCTACAACTTAATTATTAGTTCAAAATCATATTTAAAAGAATGGCTTGGTTGGCTCGACTATATTGAAAGCGTAGAAGATGCTGCTCAAAATATTAAAGCGAGACTAAAAGAATTTACAGAAAACGGTGGATACCCAAAATCTTTCGCCATTATTTATAAAGGGAAAATTGCAGGAACAATAGGTTTTAATGACATCCATAAGACTAATAAAATTGGTATTGTCGGTTATTGGCTAGGAGAAAACTTTCAAGGTAAAGGTATTATGACAAAGGCTTTGAAGGCTTTAATTGATTATGGATTTAAGGAACTTGAACTTAATAAAATTGAGATTAGTGTTGCTGCTGAAAATAAAAAAAGTAGAGCACTTCCTGAACGATTTGGATTTGTAGAAGAAGGTAAAATAAGACAAGCAGAGTGGCTATATGACCATTATGTAGACCACGTTATTTATGGTCTTTTGGCTACGGAATGGAAATGAATATGTAAGTAACTGAGACTTGGAACACCTTATATTTAGGTTAGATAAGTGAAACAGTTGAAATTATAAGGACCACACATATTAGATATATCTAATATGTGTGGTCTATTTTATAACTTCGAAAAGTAATTGGTAAGCTTTTCATTTTCTTTATCACGTAATCGCTTATTTTCTTCTTCAAGTTCTTTATTCTTTTTTTCCAACTTTTCAATCCTTCTTTTGAGTGAAGCGATTACGGCGTTTTGATTATTTTCATCCCGTTTAATTCGAGAGTCTACAAATGCCTTTTCTTGTTGATTTCGTAAGAAATTGATACGCTCTTTGAGCTCATTATGGTTATAAAGCGTTGCTTTGCTCACCCCAGCTTCTTCTGCCACACTATTAAAGTTAATTGCTTTAGAACTCTTGGTTAGACGTTTAATAGCTTCCTCAACCTTGGCTATAGTTGTCTGTTTCCTTTTTTCGTGTAGCTGCTTTAGTTGCTCCTCACGGTTGAAATTAGCCACGCTTAACACCATCCTTTTTCTTACGTTCTAATTGTCTCTTCATCCGGTCAAATCGTCCAAAAATGACATTTCCACCCTTGATTGTTTCGTAAATGTTTTGGTATCTTTCCAAGTTCTTTTCGTTTGCTATAACCATATCTTCGCGACCGTATTCTTTTGAGGCTTCAATCCACTTTGTCGTAGTCTCTATAAGAAGTTCATACTTTTTAACGTCAAAACTCGTCATACCTACAGCTAAATCAAAACAAGGCTTTCCATCGTTTGCTGTAAGACAAGGGGGTTCTGCTGCCAATGGACAATTCCCATTGACTCTTGCGCGACAAGTCCCGTAAGGGTTGTCCAATGCGTTTAACTTCTCATCTTTCCACATCATATCCATAATGTCTTCAGGAATATCTTCTACTTCTGAAACTTGATGGATTTCTCCGTTTAGGTCAAAGGTAAATACGCCTTGTTTAACGACCTTTTCGAATGCTTTTCTCTTTGTATCATCTAATAAACGGGCGTATCGCATCGTCATTTCAGGAGAGGCATGAGCCAATAACTCCTGTACCGTTAAAATATCGGCTCCACCATTTATCATTTTTACAGCATAAGTGTGTCTAAATTGATGTGCCTTAAAGTGAAAGATATTACCCATTTCATCTGTAATATTCTTCTTAAATGCAAGCTCGTTAAGTTTAGCTTGCACCCAAGCCTGAGAAAAGGATTTTCCCTTTCGGGCACCTCTATAACGTACAAAGATATATTTATCAGGGTTGTTATCATCATTGCTGCGTTCCTTGGAATTGTGTATCAAAACGGCTATCATATTTGCTAGTTGTTCATCAATAGGGATTTTATGACCTTTTACATATGTTTTTTCAACATCTGTTTGAATAGAATATTTACCGTTCAAGCGAATTAAACAGTCCTGTGTTACTTCCAATACATCGTTTATACGCAATCCAGTTTTATAAGCAACCCACACGATAGGTTGTACATCTGGATGAAGGTCATTAATATTTTCGAATAGTTGCTCCAATACATGGTCAGGAATGTAATCAATATCGTCATCCGATGGCTTATCAAGACCTGGATAATCTTCAGAATAAATAAGTGTATAGACTGCTTTTTCTGGTGCAATGCTGTATTCAAAACGTTGAATATCCTGTAAAAAGGTAGAAACCCGTCTTAGATTAAGAATGACAAATGCTTTTGGATTAGAGTCTTTCCTAGTTAGATTATGCTTTGCATAATTATGAAGGTACTCTAAATATTTCTCGATATGCTTTCTTGTTAGGTTGTTTAGGTCATTCCAGAATGGTTCAAGTTCACTAATAAAATTTAGAAACATTGGAAGTGCACTGCAATAGTGCCTTGCTGAACTCCAAGAAAAATTTTTTCCGCCTAACAATCTTGTTTTGATATATTTCTTAAAACACTGTTCAAAAACGACATTTTCAATATTAGAGAAATCTATAAAGTAATTCGTTATTGAAGTATTGTATTTTAATCCATAATTGGCATTTAATAATCTAATATCCCATCTGTCTTTTTCCCATTCTTCACGAGTGTCCGTTAAGGTGAATAACTTTTCATAAATAGAACGGAAAAAGTTTGCTATTGCTGTTTTATTTTCAAGCTCTCCATATAAGGGATTTTTTGATTTTGCTGTTGTTGTTACACCTTTGTAGTTCAACCACCAAATCCACTGTTTCTCAGTCTTTTCAATATCTAACTCAAAGAGAGAATGGAGGTGGGAATACTTTTCGTTAAGAAATACAACTAATCTTTTTACGTATGTTTTGTAGTTATTAAAAAGGCTGCTAAGACTCAGGTCATCGTTAAACAACTTATGATAAAAAACAAATTTTAGTTCTAAGTCAATGTTATGATTTTCGATACAGAACTTTATATATCTACCTGTTCTGTTAAATTTATTGAATTGCTCTTCAAAATTTGGAATTCGACCAATATCATTAACGTCCCAAACATCGCTGACTAAAAAGTAATCATCTTTCACAAGTCTTCTTTTTACAGTCCCATCATTGGAGATATCTTTAACCTCGTAAGAGGAGAGAGTAGAAGTGATTAATTCCCAATATTCACTTTTAGGGATTGAATTATTTGCTATGATTTTATCCAATGGTTTTCCTCCTAAAATGCTAATCTAGTTCTAAAAAGGAACTGCTTCGTCAGGGATGTCTGATTGAAAGTCCTCCTCTTTTTGTTCTTTACTTTGCCCAATTTCAAAAGCGTGAGAAGCTTTCTCCCAATCCTTACGGATATCATCTTCAGAAGGATGAACGTATAGGTTTATCGTTGTCTGTATTTGTGCATGACCTAGGCGCTCTTGCACCATCTTAATGTTTTTCGTTTGAAGATAATAAATCGTTCCGTGAGTGTGTCGGAACATATGTGGAGTAATATGTATGCCTGTTTTCTTCTCAACCTCTTTGAAGGTCGCATAGACATCAGAATAGGTAAGGGGCTCCCCGGCATTCTTCCCCCAAATCTTCACAAACACAAAGTTGTGGTCTGGATTATATTCATCAATCACTTCGTATAAATAATCATCATACAAATCCATGAGTCCTTGAGAGATGTCTAATCTTCGTTCTCCAGTCTTCAATTTGCCCCCATTTGGTAATTCGCCTCTATCTGTCAGTTGGATTGTGTGCTTCCTTTGTTTGGCATCAAATTGAAGGTCCTCAAGAAACAGGGACAGGACCTCCCCTATACGCAAGCCACTTTCGAAAAGCAACCGTACCAGAAACTTATCCCTAATGTTCGTAGTAGATTGATAGATTTCATCAACTTGTTCCTTTGTAAATACCTTTACCCTTTCTTTTGGTACGTCTAATTTAAGGATATTTTTAGAAAGTGGTTTACCCTCATTTACATGATGTAAGAAACCTTTGTATCCATTTCCACCAGCCCCAACAAACATCTTCTTCATCAGCTTTTCAACAATATCTGAGTCAACTAAATCATTTCTGTATAGATAATCATAAAATGATGTAACTACCGTAAGGTAATTGTTTACTGTTCTTTCACTGCGTTTAGCTTTTGCTTTTTTATGAGGTATTACTTTATTACTTTCGTATGGATTTCTGAGCCAAGCAACGAAATTAGATAACTTGTCAAAACTTACCTGTTGATAATTAATTCCTGTTTGTTCTAAATATGTAAAGTAAAATTTTAAAGCTGTACAGTAAGTCTTTAAAGTGTTGCTGCTACTCTCTTTGTTATGGAGGTATTTCATATACTTTGCAACAGGTTCAACAGGCAACCCGTTTGTACCCAACAGAAGATAGGCTTTTCTATTGTCAACGGATATCTCTTCCACTCTCATGAGAACACTCTCCTGTTAATTATTATTTTTAATAGTACCTCTACTCATAGTGACTACCGTTATTGTTGTTTTGTTAAGGTCCTCGAACCTAACGGTTCTGCGGAGTGCTATCCTCGCACCGAGGTTCTGCCCTCCAATTGGAATTGAACTAATATTCTGTCATTTAATCACATTTTATACATTATAAACTATATTTTCAACCTTTATTTTTCAAATGAATTATGTAAATAAAAAAGGATAATCAGCCCTCATAATGGACTAACTATCCTGTGAATTATTACCTAAATTTAATTTATAAAGGTTTCTTTTTCATTAAAACAACTAACATCCGATAATATACGTACTTACTTATCTACCGTTTCTCGTTTCTTAATAAAATAGCATTTTTGTTTATAAATTTTACACATTTAAAGTAGACAAGCATATGTTATTATATGGAGATTTCCTCCACTCATAAGTTTCTTATCTTTCTAAGAGTACGTTTATAGGCGTGCTCTTTTGATTTTTTATCCAATAACGATTTTTATATCCACACGCTTCTTACTAAGCTTCATTGCTAAATAAGGTTGGATATATTTTTTCTATTTTTGAATGTATAATCCAAAACTTATTACTAGAAACTGTACAAATACTAATAGCTCTTCAAAAAAAGAAGCACATGCTTCTGTGGCAAAAGACAATTCGAGTTGACGAATTTGATTTTTCGCATCATCAAAATCAGAAGCTACAACTTTTTATTAAATACAACTTCAGCCTTATGACCTTGCAGTATATATTGACAATACTTTAGCTAGTCATAGAAAACCTTATGGATCAATCGCAGTATATAAAAATCCAAATACTTCTCAACGGATAGGATTATGGACAGTATATGATCCATCAAGATATTTAATCTATTCCTAATTTGGTTGGGTAAGTAATAGACCAATTAATCCATAATAAGAAAAAGAGGCTGCGAAATAATTACAGCCTCTTTTCTTTAATCGCATTTTTCTATTTGGTCGCCTTCTTCACCTGCATTTTCTGCCGAACTATCCGTTCCGCCTCCTACTGCATGTTGCTGTTTAGTATTAGAACTTTCGATGGCAGCGTTGGTTCCCGCTGCACTGTCTTCTCCACCACCACTTGCCACTTGAGTAGCACTAGCCTGTTCCTTACGGGTTTTATTAATTTGATTATTGATGATAAGTACAAATTCTGCCTCTTCATCCGAAGTTTCTTCTTTCATTTTATGCGGCTCAATCTGGTCCCCACTAATTCCTTTATTTATGGCTTCGCCTCCAGCGCCCACCGTTTCTTGCTGTCGGGTATTCGATGAATCGATTGCTGCATTACTTCCTGCTGCACTATTTTGTCCGGCTCCACTGGCAATTTGTGTTGTATTCGGTGCAAATGTAATCTGATTATTAATGACAATGACAATTTTTCGTTTATCAGCAAGATTTCCCAAATTAATTTCTTCTCCATCTTTTTTTACAAATCGAAACGTGATTTTTTCATTGTTTTCCATATTCTCCCCCCTTTGTAGTATTAAATGACTGGAGAATGATAATGGATTGGACAAGCGTATTTTTTTATAAATATGTGACCCCGCCCACAATGAAGGATGTATTACCAGGTTCCGGTATTTACCTCATATTAGGTACGTTGGCTTGGCGACAGTCCAGCATCCGCCGAATTTCGGAATGCATGGAGAAAAACCTTATAGGAGATATAGAAAGAGAGATTAGTAGAAACATTGGTATATAAAGGTTTCTAGGTTTCATTATATTTTCCTTTTCTTATTTATATTTATCAGCCAAATATCTAGCATAGTGAACTAAATTTCTAGCTACATCTAATTCAAGATTAAATATATTAGGTACCCCTGGTCTCCAATTCACCTCAAATAACCACAATTTTTGATCCTTATCAATCCCTACATCAATTCCTAACTCATCAAATAGTATATCCTTATATAAAGAATTAAAATGGTTAGAAAAAGTTACTGCAAATCGTTCTAAATACCTTTTAATATTATACCAATCGTTATCAAACTCCGCTTTTAAAAAAACATCTAAATACGTACTATAACCACCCTTAGCCATATTTGATACAATACTTCCTAATGGACCTATTCTCGGGAATATAGAAGTAACAACCCACCTGCCTTCCCCATTTCTTTGAACATGCAATCGAAAATCATAAACATGACCAGATTTCATTTGACATGAAATAAACTGTTGAATTATGTAACCTTGCTCTTGAATCTTATCAGATATAAAGCTCCGTAATTGTTTTTTATTAATAGATGAAATTTGTTCTGACTCATTCATACTGTAATTCATCCCATTTTTTCCAATGAAAATAATACCACTACCTTGATGTCCAGAAATTGGTTTAATAATAAGTTTTTCATAACGATTAATCATGTCAAAAAACTTATTAACATCATTTAATTCATAAAAAGGAATAAGATATTGCTTAAATTTTTTCGCTCTATTTATTCTGTTATATACACTTAATTTATTTCCAATTGAATGACTTGTAAAAGGAACTTTTTCATGTAGATAATCATAGATTTGCTGATTTTTATCACTAACATGAACACTTGCATTGTAAATAACATCTGGAAAAGAAAATTCTTGTTCAATCCACTTACCATTTTCATAAGTTTTACCTAAAATCTTCTTCGTTTCTATATTTACTTTTCCTAAAGTAAAATAAAAAAATTCCACACCTTCAGCTTTAGCTACAGCAGCATAAGTATATGCTTTCTTTACGTCATTCGGATCTTTCCGATGATGAAGCATACCAATTATAGTCATGTTAGTTCTTCTTCCCTTCTTTCTAAAGATTTTTTTCAAAACAAATATCAAATTCATTATATATATATTCATGTTCTTCCTCATTCAACCATTTTTCGAAAAATCCAGAACAAGCTTAACCTCATTTTAATATTCTACCTATAGAAATAATAAACCTGAGATTTTATAAAATGATAAAGGTTAAGGTGACATAAAATGGATACTATCGTTTTCATTGAAACAAATAAATCTGGATCAAGTAGGGAAGCAATCAAAGCAGCTGAAAAACTTAATTTCTTTACTGTTTTATTAACTAAAAAAACAAAATTTATTAATGAACGCACTATATTCCCTGATGTACATCAGATGATTTTCACTGATATAAATGATTATGATAATATAATTACAACAATTGAAAAATTAAATACATCAGGAAAAAACATAAAAGGGATCTTTAGTTTTATTGACCCTTTTGTTTATGTGGCTGCACGTTTATCAGAAAGATTTTGCTCAAATATTGTATCTACTAAAGCTATCCATCATATGGAAAACAAAATATTAACTCGTAATGTACTTAAAGAATTACCAATCTCACTCAACTATTTAATTTACAAACCAACAGAATCATTATCATCTTTTCTTGAAAAAACTAAAGAGATAAATTTCCCTCTTATTGTAAAATCCCCTAAATCAACAGGATCCAAAGATGTATTATTAGTAAAAAATAAAGATCAATTAATCTTATCTATACAAAGTCTTTTAAAAAAACTACCTAATGAAGAAATTCTACTTGAAGAATATATAGATGGACCTCAGTACTTAGTTGAAATTTTAGTTCAAGATGGAAAAGTCCATATTATAGCAGTAATTGAACAAGAAATTACACTTTTTGAACGTTTTATTGTTACTGGTTATTCTTTACTAGGACAGGTAGACAAAAGACTATATAATAGTCTTTTCAATGCAGTTAATTCTGTTATTCAGGCCTTTAATATGAAAAATGGAGCGTGTCATCTAGAACTCCGGAGAATAAAAGATGTTTGGAAATTAATTGAGATAAATCCCAGAATATCAGGTGGAGCAATGAATGACATAATTGAAATTGGACATGGAATCAACTTAGTGCAAGAGACTATTCAGTTAATGTTAGGAAATAAACCTTCACTAAATAAAAAACATTATAAATATGTGTACGCTCATTACCTAACAGTTAAATTTAAAGGAAAACTAATTCGAGTTACAGGGAAAAACCGTAGTTCTAAATATCCTGGTGTAGAGAAAGTTTATATAAAACCTAAAAAAGGAACTATCTTAAAACCACCTACATCAATGGGACATCGATGTGGATACGTTTTAGCTGCAGCCTATTTTAAAACAGAAGCTAAAAAAATAGCTTTAGAAGCAGCTAAAGAAATTTCATTTGAAATCCAAAAATAATAAATACGACATATATACACCAACTGATGAAAATATACTAAAAATCATATTTCTTATAATTTTAATTTCTTTACTAAATAGACGACTCCAAAATGTTTTAATTTATATATGATAAAATATATCCATCGCCGATATGTCCAAACATGTAATTTTCATAGCAGCAAAATTACAAATATACTTTTACA
Organism: Bacillus sp. 41-22; assembly: GCF_025809295.1. Lineage (NCBI taxonomy): Bacteria > Bacillati > Bacillota > Bacilli > Caryophanales > Bacillaceae > Bacillus > Bacillus sp. 41-22. The sequence goes on along the minus strand of NZ_CP084035.1, from coordinate 2,309,057 downwards.
ACATGATTCAAAAATCAATGAAGGAATGTTTTAAGTGAAAGGACATATTCGAAAAAGAGGAACAAAGTGGTGTATTATTGTCGATATCGGAGCTGATTCAGAGACAGGAAAAAGAAGACAAAAGTGGTTTTCGTGATACATTTAAAGCCTATTTGAAAAAATCCGAATTAAAAAACATTAGATTTCATGATTTACGCCATACTCATGCAACGCTTCTTTTAAAACAAGGAGTACATCCAAAGATTGTAAGCGAACGATTGGATCATAAGGACGCTTTCATAACCTTAAATCGCTATTCACATTTTTCACCTAGTCTGCAAAAGGACGCTGTTAAAACATTTAGTGAAAGACTATTCGGATGGTAATGTTTGCAAATATAAAAAATGAGGTTTCTCTTTTCTAGAGAAACCTCACCACATCAATGTTTTTGTTAAATTTTAAACTGACTCGTATACAAATCAAAGTAAAACCCACCATCTTCCATGAGAGTTTCATGATTTCCTCTCTCTAAAATACTTCCATCTTTTATTACAAGTATTTGATCTGCTTTTTCAATCGTTTTCAGCCGATGAGCGATTACAAAACTTGTTCGCCCTCTCATTAAATTATTTAATCCAGATTGAATTTGTAATTCTGTTCTCGTATCAATATTAGATGTCGCTTCGTCGAGAATTAATATATCTGCATCTGCTAAAATCGCTCGTGCAATCGCAAGGAGTTGTTTTTGTCCTTGACTTAAATTCGAACCTTCTGAAGCAATTTCCGTTTCATATTGATTCGGTAGATGTTTTATAAAAGAATGTGCTGATGCTGCTTTTGCTGCTGCAACTACTTCTTCATCACTTGCATCTAAACGTCCATATCGAATATTTTCCATAATCGTTCCTGCAAATAAATACGTATCCTGTAAAACAACCCCTATTTTACTCCGCAAAGAATTAATATCATAATCCTTTATATCTTTTTCATCAATGCTAATTTGCCCTTTTTGAATGTCATAAAAGCGAGTTAACAAATTAATAATTGTTGTTTTTCCTGATCCAGTTGGACCGACTAAAGCGATTGTCTCCCCAGGATTCGCCTCGAGACTCACATCTTTTAAAATCATGTTGTCCTGTGCGTATCCAAATGAAACTTTCTCAAGCCTAACATGTCCTTGTAAATTTTGTACAAGTACTGCATCTTTTTTATTTTGAATTTCTGGTACTTCATCCATAATTTCAAAGACACGTTCTCCTCCAGCAACTGCCGCTTGAATCGTATTCATTAAAGTTGCAAATTGACTAAGTGGTCTTGAAAATTGTCGAGAATAATTAATAAAAGCTGCAATGACACCTACTGTTGTCATTCCGTTTAATACCATTACCGATCCAGTTCCAATTACAAGCCCCATTCCTAAGTTATTAATAAAGTTCATACTTGGAAAAATAAATGCTGAAAACGTTTCAGCCTTCGTTGCTGAAATTCTTAGCTGTTCGTTAATTTCATTAAAGTTATGTACGGTTTCTTTTTCTTTTCCATATAACGTAGTTACGTCTGCGCCTGTAATAGCTTCCTCAATAAATCCATTTAATTCTCCTAAATCCTTTTGACGCTTCGCAAAGTTTTTCCCACTATAAGCAACTAGTTTTTTCGTAACGAAAAACATAATAGGTACTGTAATTAAAGTTACAATCGCTAAAATCCAATCTAATGAAAACATCGCAATTGTTACACCTATAAACGTTAACGCTGATGAAATGATTTGCACAACACTTTGTGTCAAAGCTTGATTTAAGTTATCAATATCATTTGTCACACGGCTCATTAAATCACCTTGAGAACGTACATCAAAGAATCGTAGAGAAAGTGTTTGGATTTTTTCAAAAATATCTTGTCGTATTTTTTGTATAGTCTTTAATGCAACATTAATCATTACAAATGTTTGTAACCATGTTAATAATACGGTTATCCCATATATTGCAATGAGTAGCATGCACATTCTGGCTGTCCCGCTTAAATCCTTCGGTACAATGTATTCATCAATGATGACCCCCATATAATATGGCCCAAGTAAACCTAGTAATGTCGTGATAAATACAAGAATAATAACGAACATAAGAGATGCTTTTTGATACCCCATATAGTTCCATACTCGCATTATAGTTCCTTTAGTATTCTTAGTTTTTCCCGTTTTCGGATTGTTACGTCCACCTTTATTTCCAAATTGTCCTTGAAAATTACGCACGCTCTTCCCCTCCTTCTTGCTGCAGGCTACCACCTTGGGAAAGATAAATTTCCTGATACACTTCACAAGTTGCCAATAAATCCTCATGCGTACCATTTCCAACTAATTCACCGTTATTCAAAACGAGGGTTTTATCAGCATCTATAATAGAAGATATTTTTAATGCAATTAAAAATGTCGTTGTGCCACTATATCTTGTCCTTAATGCTTCCTGTATTACAGCTTCTGACTTCGCATCAACTGCCGATGTAGAATCGTCTAATACAAGAATAGATGGCTTTCTCACTAGGGCTCTTGCAATAGATATACGTTGTTTTTGACCACCAGATAGATTGGTTGCACCTTGTGTTAAGTTATATTCATAAGAGTCTTCCAGCTTATTGATAAACTCAGTCGCACAAGCAGATGAAGATGCTAATTCCAATTCATCATAAGTTGCATCTTCTTTGCCATAACGTAAATTCTCTTCTATACTGCCTGAAAAAAGAAGTGCCTTTTGTGGAACGAAGCCAATGGAAGCACGAAGTTTTTGCAAATCGTATGCTTTCACATTAACATCATCTATACATATTTCACCTTGATCAACATCGTAAAGTCGTGGCAATAGTTTCGCCAATGTAGATTTACCACTTCCGGTCGATCCAATAATCCCTATTTTTTCACCTTTACGTACAGTAAAGGAAATATCTTTTAAAACATATTCATTATTTTTCGTATAACTATAGCTAACATTTTTAAACTCTACATTACCACCCACTTGCTTTGGTTCATATACGTCGCCTTCAGTTGTAATATCAACTTCAGTATGTAAGACTTGTTGTACACGATCAGCTGATGGAAAAGCACGGGCAATTTGAATAAATACCATACTAATAGACATAAGTGACATTAAAATGATATTTAAATAGTTAATAAAAGCTAAAATGGCCCCTACTTGGAGTGTACCGTTAAAAACTTTCTCGCCACCAATCCATAAAGTTGCTACAATTCCGCTATTTACAACTAGCATAATAATTGGCATCATCAATGAAATAATTTGTATTGCACGAATATTTATTTCAGTTAAACTTGTATTAACTTTCTCAAACTGTGCGATTTCATATTTTTGTCTTACATATGCTTTTATAACACGTACACCGGATAAATTTTCTTGTAGCTTTGTGTTTACTTTATCTAATGCTTCTTGTACTCGCTTAAATGAACCGCTCGATTGACCTGCAATCAATACAATTGCAACTAATAATACGGGTACCACAACAAGTAAAATTGGAAATAGGTCTCTCGCTGTTACAAAGACTATAATGATACTTCCAATAAATAATAACGGTCCACGGACAAGTACACGTAACGTCATCGTCATTGCCGATTGAATAGATGTAATATCATTTGTCACGATTGTTAATAATTTACCTGTTCCAAATGAATCACGATTTTTGCTAGAAAATGTTTCTATTTTCGCAAACACATCTTTTCGTATGTCTGTAGCGAAATTAACAGCAGCTTTTGTAGAATACATCATACAACCAAGTCCTCCAATTAAACCGATTGCTGCTGCTCCTATCATAAGAAGCCCCATTTTTATTACATAATTCAAATCCCGGTTTGCAATTCCAACATCAATAATATGTTGCATTATTGTCGGTTGAATTAAGTCCATCGCAACCTCAAGTACCATAAATAGCGGTCCAATAATAGCGAAGAACATGTATGGTTTTAAATACTGTAACAACTTGCGAAATGATTTCATACACAATCTCCTTTTTTCATGAAATTACCATCGAATAATTTATAGTCCTCCTTATTTGAGCAATATAGTCTGTAATTTCTCCATTAGTCCTATTATATTAGGCAAATTAATATTTAACATTATTAAATGATAAGTTTTAAATCATTTTTAGTCAATAAAATGGAACTTTAATCTACCAGGCATTTTCACTGCCAGTTGATGTGAATACTCTTTAACTTAATAAAAACCGCATTCTCATTTAGTAAGAATGCGGTTTTCCCATCTATATTTGTTCAATTTTAAAATCGAAAACCTCGGTCTCGAATCCATTATTTTCAGAAGGACTACACGTATAAAAACCAATTTTAACAGGCTCATTACCTATGTCCTCCATCAAATGAGCGATTCTTATTTGTTCCCATCGCTGACTCGTTTTCACATATATTGTATAATCGCCAAGTTTTCGAATAATTCGAAAACGTAATTGTTGCTTAGCAAACTCATTTGGATAGTCTTGCGTTGACCAATCAGAATAGCCATTATTCGTTACGACAGCACCTAAATGTGATGGGCCCTCAGGAATATATTCTAAAGATGTTTTTAACCAACACTTCTCAGAAATCATAACAAATAAACCCGCTTGATCGTATGTCGCATTTGGATTCATGCGCAATTGAACCTCAGCCTGAAAATCTGTCATTATCTCATCATAAAATACATGGCCATTCATTACTTCAAAACCATAATGGGTTTTCAGCCAAAAATCTGTTTCTTCTTTCGAATGGACAATGAATGTATCATTGTCTTCAAGTTTGTAAAATTTAGGTGCGTTCATTACAGTAAGTTGCTCAATATGATTTGGTATATATGATGTTTTCATAATTCCTCCATAAAAAAGCATTTAAATTAATATTTAAAACTCAGTTAATACCGGGAATTTATAACCTTTAAAATCTAATTCTTTATTACTTCGAACCATTAAATACTTACTAGTCTGTAATTCTGTATATTGTACATCATCAATTCCTAATTGATCTGGATAGAAATAAAATTCAATCTCCGTAAATTCCCCAGAGATTTCCTCACATAATTCATCTAAAATCGGAATTACCGGCGCAAATACTCCAAATAATTTTAGTTTTTGATTTTCTACTGTAAAAACAATCAGCGCATCTAATTTCTCTGAATAATAAAGGTTTTCATTCCATGTTGAATCATACATATTTAAATAAAACGAAGAGCGGTAATTTAACGTTGAAAATTTATTAGAAAGCCTTTGGCCATTTTCAATAATCTCATGTATTAATTGTCTATCCTCTTCATTATAAAAATCTAACTTTTTAAGTTGAGAATCTTTGTAGCCTTTATTTTCGTATGATACTGTCATCAAATATTCTTGCACAATTTGAAAACCAAATGGTTTATATAGTTCCGGATTTTCAGTAAACAAGACCGCACACTCGCATTGCTCATCAATTTCCTCTATCATCTTACTAAACAATTGATTCATTAATCCTCGTCTACGATAATTCGGATGTGTCATTACTGATTGAATACCCGTTGCATTTATTTTTTCACCATTAATTAAAAGCGGAAGTGAAAATGCCGCAACATTTGCAATCGCATTATCATCTTGTAAAAATGATAATGCTTTATATGTATAATCCCAATACCCTTTCTCTGAAAAATCCTGCAATGTTTGGCTCGTAATCCCAAACACTTCTTCAAATAAAGGAAATAACTGTTCTCTTCTCGGTTCTTCTAATAGAAAGTTTGCCATTTTTTCAACATTGCCCATGTTGTCCCTCCATACGTCGATTCCATTAATTTAGATATACTTATATGACCTACTCTCAAAAAATAGGCCTTTCAAATCAATATAGTATCATAAAACTTTTAAAAATGGTTTAATTTATTTTATGTTTTGATTATTAAAAAACAAGTCGAATAAACTAGTATTAAGATTTTTGAATAATATCATGTTTATTATATAACAAATGGTGCTTCCTACTTATCTTTCCGATAATAGAAATACACCATTTTATGCAAATATAATTCACCTATTCTTTGATTCCCTCAAGTCGCTCCTTCGTACTAATTTCTTCTCCCTTCACTCGCTTTTCAAACGTCTTTCTCCAACTAGTAGACAGTGCATTTACTTCTAAAATCCTTTTTAATCCTTCAGAGTTTTGTTTTTCTTTATGCATTATGCGATTCGCAAACAAAATTGACACACCTTTTGGATCAAGCTTCAACAATTTTAAAGTATCTACCGGTAATATCCACCCTTCTTTTAATACTCGAAAATAAAAACCTGTGTATCCTGTATCTTGAAAATATAATGGCAACTTTGGAATATTATATTTATTGGCTAATTTAAAACAAGGTTGTCTTGGCTGCGTTACTTGTACAATCGCTTCTCCGAGTTGAAACGTGTCACCAATACAAACATCTTCTTCACGCATTCCGCTTACTGTTATATTTTCACCGAAAGCCCCATATACAAGTTCCTGATTCAACTCTTTTTCCCAGTAAGGATAGTGGTCACCAGTATAAACACAAACCGCTTTATCTACCCCTCCATGATGAACTAAATCCGCCTGTCCATCTCCATTAAACTTTAAAAATGATAAAAAAACAGGTTCCTTTACTTGCTTTTTATTTATCCCTGTTTGAATTAACTTCCCACCATACATAACCTCTTTTGGCAATCCTAGATTTAAAGATAGGATTTCATATACTTTAGTCATTCAAATCCCTCCTCTTACTTGCGGCACAACTTTTCAAAAGACTCATTTATTATTTCAAATCCTCTATCTATTTCTTCGTTTGAGATAACTAGAGGTGGTAAAAAGCGTAGTACATTATCAAATATCCCCGCTCCAATACTTATAAGCCCATTCTTCCAAAAATCTTCAATTAGCTTTACTGTTAGTTCTTTTGCAGGTTCTTTCGTTATGCGATTCGTTACAAGTTCCATTGCAACCATCGCACCGATTCCACGAACATCACCAATCATTTCGTACTTTAATTGCATTTGATGTAGATGTGACATTATTCTATTTCCAATTTGCTGAGCCCTTTCAACTAGATTTTCTTCTTCCATTATTTCAAATACAGCAAGACCGGCTGCACATGATAACGGACTCCCGGCAAAAGTTCCACCAATTTGTCCTCTCCCAGGAATGTCCATCAACTCCGCACGACCGACAATAGCACTTAATGGTAAACCGCCAGCAATTGATTTTGACAAAGTCATTATGTCAGGTTCTATATGAAAATGTTCCGTTGCAAACCATTTCCCTGTTCGGCCAAATCCAGTTTGCACTTCATCCATTATCATTAAAATACCGTATTGATTACAAATTTCTCGTAATCGTTTTACAAATGAAATGGAAGGAACAATAAACCCACCCTCTCCTTGTACTGGTTCCATTACGATCGCTGCTACTTTTTCAGGTGATACTTCTTCTAAAAACTTTTCAAACTGATAGATGACTTGAGAATCCACTTCTTCAGGAGAAACTCCTTCTTCAGCTCTGTAATAGTACGGATACGGCAATATATGCATGTCTGAAACGAACGGACCAAATCCTGCTTTATATGGAGTTTCTTTGGTCGATAGAGACATTGTCATTAATGTTCTCCCATGAAATCCTCGTTCAAACGAAATTACTTTACTCCTCCCTGTTACTTTACGTGCGATCTTTACAGCATTTTCAATCGCTTCCGCACCACTATTGGCAAACATCGTTTTTTTCTTACTTGTACCTGGCACTTTCTCATTAATTTTCTCCGCTAAAGTAATATAATTTTCATATGGAGTTACATGAAAACAAGGATGTATAAATGATTCTGCTTGTTTTTGTACCGCTCTTACAACTTTCGGATGACAATGTCCAACATTTTGCATACCAATTCCACCAGCAAAATCAATAAACTGATTTCCATCTACATCTGTTATTATCGCTCCCCTTGCTTCTTTTACATATAAAGGCGTTAAATGATATATTCCTGTCGGTACGGCCTCCTCATACCTTTTTTGAAGTACTTGTGAATAACTGCCCGGTAATACACTAGATTTCAACAATTCTTCTTCACCTCATCTAATTTTTTAATCAATCCATTTCTGATAAAGTGATTATATATCCCACAAAACCATTGTTCAATTCAATTATTTATATAATAATGATAGGTATATCCTATGATTAAATTTGAGGTGATTTCAATCGAATTACGACAATTAGAATACTTTTTAGCTGTTTCAAAAGAATTACATTTCACAAAAGCAGCCGAGAAATTAAATATTTCACAACCTTCACTAAGCCAACAAATACGTGCATTAGAACATGAAGTAGGCATGCCACTTTTCGATCGAATTGGTAAAAAAATATCTTTAACTGAAGCAGGAAGAGTTTTATTATCGCACAGTAAAACAATCTTTCACGAAGTCGAACAAGCTCGTTCTGCCATTCAAGATTTAAATGGATTACATCATGGTTCCTTAACAATAGGATCTTTGTTAACCGTAGTAAATTATTTACTACCACCAGCTATATTAGATTTCAATAAGCAATATCCAAATATCGAACTCTCTGTGTTGGGGCTTCGTACAGGAGAAATTCGTGAAAAATTATTACAAAATGAATTAGATATTGGTATTACATTTCTCCCGGTGCAAGATAAAGAGATTGTTTCTATCCCACTATATAAAAGTGAACTTACATTAGTTGTGCCAACCAGCCATTCTTTAACTGAACGTAAGTATGTATCTATTGAAGAATTACAGGACTATCCTTTAATTCTTCTACCTAAAAATTTCTATTTAACAGAACTAATTACATCTCATTGCCAAAACTTTAACTTTAAACCAAAGCCAATTTTAGAAATTAGTACAATGGAATCTTTAATTCAAATGGTCGCACAAGGTATGGGGATTACCGTGTTACCAAAACCGTATATAGACTTTTTGCAAAATGAGCACATACAAGCTATTAAAATTGAAAACCCCACTCCAACAATAGATATAGGACTTATTTATAGAAGAGATAAATATATGTGCGCTGCTACCCGGAAATTTATTGAGCAACTCAAAATAACAGTACATTCTTTACAAAAATAAGCATAAAAAGAGATTATCCTATGCAGCCGTTACACAACGACCTATTAGAATAATCTCTTTTTATAATGATATAAAACATTACATTTTATGGTTTCTTTTCTAATAACCTATTATTCATTATAAGTGCTAAATTATTATCGTATTATTAAGCTACACATCAGCGATATTTTATGTCTATTTCGTATAGGTGTTAGCAAGTCCGTTTGCAAACTTGTTAGCACATTTTTATAAAAATTATATAATGCTTCACAAAGTAGGAATCCGTTTCGATCAATCTTTTTTCAAAATGGATTCCTTTTTGTCTCTTATCAATATTCAAATGTTACAGTAGTACCATTAAAACCATCAAAACAATTAGAGCAATTAGAGCAATTAGAGCAACCACCACAACCAAAACAACTAAAGCAACCGAAGCAACCAAAACAACGGAATCCACCACAACGACCACCGCCACAACGACCACAACCACCACAACGACCACCGCCACAGCCGCCACAGCGACGAGCATCATCTGTAATATAGTAATATGGATATTGGTTTTGCTGGTCCCAATACACAATATTTCCAGGCTGATAATCATTAAGGCTTAACGCTTGTAGTTCTTGTTGAAAATTATTCATCTTCATGACCTCCGTTTATAAACTAAAACCCCATCGATACTTTCCTATATTTCTGTTCGTTAAATCTAAGTAGAAATAGCGCTATAAAGTGAAACTTTAATCAGTAGGGGTTTTGTTCATCCCCCACTGATTGTTAGCCCGCACCAATCGGGCGTTTACGGGCAGCAGGGCTCCCACCTAACTTCTTTGCTCCAGTTGAATTTTGAGGTGGGAGTTTTACTGCCCACAAATAGCGGGATAAACTAAGTTCAATACGTACACCAACAAAATATGACCTATCACTAGATGATGCACCTTGTTCATATGCCTATTTTTAGGTTATTTTTACTATGGGCTCATTTTTATAAAGTGAAACTTTAATCAGAGGGGGTTTACGGGCAGTTAATGCGGGCTAAATGGACATTATAAAATATGAATTTAAACAATAATATTTAGATTTATGTCATCATTTTCTAGTTCTATAGTCGTATATTCCATAATTTTGTTTGGTCATCTTCGTATTTCCAATATGCACTCCCATCTTTATTTTTCTTCGCTTCAATATCTGCTATATCAGAGCTAATTTTATAAGTATTTATAATTAGTGATTTCTGCTAAGAAAAGTCTATTTTTATGAATGGCAAATCAGCGATGTTTTTTGCTATTTCCCCCATCACAACCACGGTTTTCCTTTTCAAAAGGCATTATTTACTGTCTAGTTAAAACCTTGTTAAGATTACTGTAAGAATAGACTTTTAATAGGTTGTAAAAATAAGTTCAACATTACAAAACTAGATTTAATAATATCAAATGGATAATACTCTACATCGAAACTTCTTATTTGCGATCAACTATTTATTGAAACGAGCAAACTTGTATTTATAGGATTGCAAATAGCCACATTTTACAATTAATGAATAAATTTTTTACTCATCCATTTTCATGGCAAAAGGAGTATATATTAATGTGTAATAGCAAACCAATTGATGAATTAAATATTGAGGACCTGAAACAAAACCCAATATGGGAATGGGCAATAGATGAAGCGGAAAATGAAGAGTGCGATGAAACGTGGGTAAAACCAGTGGAAACAATAAATTTTACAGAAGAATTAAACGGTTCAATAGTACTTGGCGAATTAATAATACATAATGATGAGAAATTCCCTATGATGTGTAGTATTGATATTGAAAATAATGAGGTATTAATTAGTTCCATTGTTTTTATAACGAAAAAGAAGATGAGTATATTGCTATAGAAGATGTAGTGAAAAAGGTTGAAATGCCTTTATCACTTAATATTAATCTCACAATTAACGGAGAGCCTAGATTTTTAAAATTCTCTGCAGATAAAGTTGATATTTATAAAAACACTATAAAAACTAACTTAAATTAAATTTTAATTGAAGTAAGAGGAAAATACTCATTAAGTAAAAAACAGGAAACCATTATAATTAACGGTTTCCCAAATATCCTTCTATTTTCAATATTTATATAAATCCATACTAAATAATCCCATTTCCCACCAATGTCTCTGCGATTTGAACTGAGTTCCAAGCAGCACCTTTTAATAAATTATCAGAAACGATCCAAAGATGGAATCCTTTTGATGTATCAGGATCTTTACGTATTCTACCTACAAATGTATCTCTTTTACCCTCTGCATATAATGGCGTTGGATAAATTTGTTCACTAGGATTATCTTGTAAAATAACACCTGGTGCATTCAGTAGTACTTCTTTAATTTCTGCAACGGTCGCTTCTTTTTCAAGTTCAATATAAACTGATTCAGAATGCCCCGATACAACTGGAACTCTGACGCAAGTAGCTGCCATTTTCAGATTTGGATCTTCTAAAATTTTCTTCGTCTCTTGAATCATCTTTACTTCTTCGAATGTGAAATCATTGTCTGTAAATATATCCACTTGCGGCAATACATTAAATGCAATTGGATAATGTTTTTTATCTTTTTTCACTGGTAATATAGTGCTCTTCACTTCTTCACCTGTAAGCATTGACTTAGCTTGTTCTTTTAATTCATGAATCGCATGAATTCCTGAGCCTGATACGGCTTGATACGTTGAAACAATAATTCGTTCTAAACCAAATGATTTTCGAATTGGCTGAAGAGCTGTTACCATCTGTAGTGCTGAGCAATTCGGAACTGCAATGATCCTTTTATGTTCCCTTAAAGTATGTGCATTTACTTCTGGAACGACGAGTGGTACATCGTGTGCCATTCGGTATTCACTTGTGTTGTCAATTACGATTGCACCACTAGAAACTGCATGATTTACATATTGTCTAGAAACTTCTCCCCCAGCGCTAAAAAAGGCAATGTCTACACCTTCAAAACTAGTTGATTTTGCCTCTTGTATTTTAATCTCTCGTCCTTTAAATTGTACTATCTTACCAGCAGATCGTTTTGACGAGAGTAATGTAATTTCTTCTATATTAAATTTCGTTACTCTCTCTAACAATGCAATGATTTTTTGCCCTACTGCGCCTGTAGCTCCAACTACAGCTACATGATAGCTCTTTTCACTCATTTTTTCTCCTCCAATTTCAATTGAATGAATTTCTCCACAACTTAATTTTAAAAGAAATTTAATGATTTGAAAAATTGAAATACATGATATAATCATTCACAAATCATGATAATAAAAGAGGTATCATTTATGGAAATGAGACATGTTAAAACATTTTGTGCCATTGTTAAATATGGTAGCTTTTCTAAAGCTGCTCATGCATTAGGTTATGCGCAATCTACTGTGACAGCCCATATTAAAGCATTAGAGAACGATTTAAACATTCCCCTATTCGATCGATTAGGAAAAAAAATACTTCTTACAAAAGCAGGTCATCAATTTCATCCGTATGCATTAGAATTACTTACTATTTATGATAAAGCGCAAGAAATCCCTCAAAACAGTGACCATTTAGAAGGAACATTGGCTATTACATCTAATGAATCATTGGCAGTGTATCGGTTACCACAATTATTACGTACTTACAAACAGGAAAATCCGAAAGTAAATATCGTACTTGAGACAAATACCAATGAGCAAGCATTGAAAAAATTACATGAAGGAGAAACCGATGTTATCTTCATAATTGGAGAAAGTATAGAGCATAATGATTTTATTACGTGCAATTTATGTAATGAAACATTTGGATGGATTTTCCCTGCTCATTTCCCTTCAAACACTGATCCACTCCTTTTATTACAAGATACTCAATTTATATTTACAGAACAAAGCTGTGGCTATAGACCAATGGTAGATCGTTTTTTACGTCAAAGCGGAAGAAATCCTAATAAAACATTTGAGACTTCCAATGTTGAAGTCATTAAACAATCCGTTATGTGTGAGTTAGGAATTTCTATTCTCCCTTACATCGTTGTACAAGAAAGTAATCAAAAAGAACAACTCTGTTTTCAGCCCATCGAAACTCCAGCCGTCATTCAAAGCCACGTAATCTATCATAAATCTAGATGGATATCCCCAGTTTTGCAATCGTTTCTTACATTATTAGAGAGAATAGAAAAGTAAGCGAGTAATTACAAAAATGAGTAACTGCTCTAAAAAGCAATTACTCATTTTTGTTAAAACATTTGTGTTCATAACAATACAGGTGTTTCAAAATCAATATGTATATTATTTATTAGCTTGTACCTCACCTGCAATTAATTTACTACCTGAATATGTACCTTTTTGTATAAAAACTTGATTAATTAATTCTTTTTGCTCCTTTTCTGACATTACTCCTTTCCCTTCTCCTAAATTCCCACTTTGTAATTTCCAAATCTTGTTGTGGTCCACATCAACCTTTTCATATTTTCCTTGTTTCCATCGTTCTAAAATATCCACATATGTACTTTTTTGTGCAACATCATTACTATTTATAATTTCAAGTAAACTTTCAATACGTTCTTGTGTAATAAAAATATAGCCCCATTTTTGATCAGCTTTCGCTTTTTGATGTGCCATTTCATGTAATGCTGTCTGTATGTTCTCATCTGTCCATTTGAAGTTTTTATTAAAACCACTATTCGGCAATGAATAATTTCCATTTTCTAATATCTTTGCATCTTCGGCTTTTACATTACTATCAGCTAGCACTTCTACTGCCGGAGCGGCTGGTGATGCCTTTTTCGCAGCTGGTTTACTATTATTCAGATAATACAGCATACCATACGTTACACCTACCCCGATTACCGCCATACCAGCTATAATTCCTATGATTTTAAATAATGTTTTCATCTTGCTTGTTTCCTCCCAAATATCTCTGTTCTTACTACCTCATTATTTCTTATATAAAACAGTTCCTTCATTCAAAATAGTTCATCCCATCCCCTATCATATTATTTATATATATTTCCTTATATTGTATTTCTTTTTTCGTGAAATTGAAAGATTATTCTGTTAAAAAATAAAGATATTCTACAAAATTTCCCTTTATATTTATATGGAAACAAAAAAACAACGAGCGCCTTCTAAAACACTCGTTGTTTTTACTTTATGCACGATTTTCTTTTAACCACTCCGTAATAGCATCTAACCTCGAAACATCAAAACGTCTTTCTTCACATACTTTTAAGCTGTTTAAACTTTTCACAATTTCTAATTCATTCGACTTTATACTTTTTGCTTCAATCAATTTACAGTACCCGTCTGTGACGGTATTGAGATTTTCATAATAACGCTGAAATGCTTTAGATATATGTAAATGTTTTTCAAAGTTTCTTCTTTTTTTCGTCCCATCAAACTCTTTCCGTTTTCTAAGCTCTTCATCACTTGTATATAAATAAAAATATTGATCTGGAAAACCAATTTCTCTATTTATCATCTTTTCTTTATAAAAGTTTTCTATTAAAGATAACGGCTGATTAAATATATCAAAACGAAAACACCAATTATAACTAAGTGGCTGATATATATCCCCATCGAGTATTACTAATTCATATTGCTGAGACTTCTGTATTGCTATTTTCCAGCGCTCTACTTGTTTTTCAAAATACCATGTTCTATGTTCATTTTTTGGTCTTTCAAATAATAGATTAACTTCAGGTATAATAAATGCACCGTAATTTTTTTCTAATTCACGACATGTTGTACTTTTACCAACAGCGCTCGCTCCTTCAAACGCTACAATCCCCATATTTTCTCCCTCTTTCATTAGCTAATATCTCGTTGTTTCACTTTTCGCCCCCATAACTGTTTCCATAAAACGATTGAAGCGATAGAAAGCATTATTGTTGTAATGATACTACCTTCAATACCAAATGAGCCTCCATGAAGCACTTCTGACCCATTTGTTACAGGTTTAAATAGTGGTGTTGAATATATCGTCATGCCACTAACTGCAAAACCATAGACATTATATTGTGCCCAATTCCAAATGGAATGCCATGCACAAATCCCCCAAAGACTACTGTCCTTTAATACGTAAAAAGCTGCAAATACACCAACTAATATTATATTCGATATTGAAAGAATTGTAATACCTGGATTAAGTAAATGAAGAAAACCAAATAAAAAGGACGTCACTATAATCCCAACCCATATACGACTTCTAACAGAAATAACTGGAAACAACCAGCCTCGTACAATAATTTCTTCCGTTGCACCTTGTATTAAAAAAGCAATTAAAGATCCTACAATACCAAATATGGCGGTTGCCGTAATTTGTTGCATTTGTAGTTTTACAATACCTGTTAATACAAGTACAATTACTGGTATTGAAATGAAGACAAATCCTATTAACGCACCTCTCAAATACTGTCTCATCCATTGCACTTTCCAAAAACCAATGGATGAAAATGACCTTTTCTCTACAAACCTAATCCATAAAAAAATAAAAAATATAGCCCCACCAAACGTTAATATCATCTCAATATTACTATAAATTGCCTTTACAAATGATGTATCTGCTTTCGGTAAAAAAAGCATAAACAACATGAAAAATTCACCTAAAGTTAAAAATACAATTGCAAGTATAACAGCGAAAATAGGATGAACTTTTCTTCTTCCTTCTTTTGCTGCTTCAATTATTTTAAATTGTTTATTTAGCAATATTCTATCCTCCTTATTATTGTAATCATCTGTATTCTTAAAATATATATCGTTTCCCTTAAACATATTTTTTAAAATAAATGATTTCTGTTTGGAATAAATTCAGATTAGGAATAATATATAAATAAAAGAGATGTCTTCGTGCCTTTTACCAGTATCGCCCAATTCATTCACTGGTATTACCAGCACTTGCTATTTCCCACCATTTGTTGTAAGATAGTAATTAAGGTCAATTTAGCACTATACTTTCTTTGCATATTATCAAGTATCAATCAGGAATATTTTGTACTCCTTATGGATTTTTGATAATATGTGAACTTTTATTTTCAATCGAATAAGGCCGATCATATTGTAATCTTTTTAAATTTTAGGAGGCATTACCATGACATTAACAGGTAAAGTAAAATGGTTTAACAGCGAAAAAGGTTTCGGTTTCATCGAAGTTGCAGACGGTAGCGACGTATTCGTTCACTTCTCAGCTATCACTGGCGACGGCTTCAAATCTCTTGACGAAGGTCAAGAAGTTAGCTTCGAAGTTGAAGACGGTAACCGTGGACCTCAAGCTAAAAACGTTGTAAAGCTATAATTCAATCAATAAAAAGGTTGTTACCAGCTCGGTTAACAACCTTTTTAATATATAACTAAAAATTTTTACATAAAAGGAGTGGTTACATGTATCGCAATCGAAAGAACGATGTAGCAGAAGTACCACCAGAACAAACCCCTGTTTGGGAATGTGAATCAGAGGATTGTTTAGGATGGATGAGAAAGAACTTTTCATTTGAAGAAGAGCCTAAATGCCCTTTATGTAAAAGTAGTATGAAAAGCGGAGAACGTTTATTACCTAAAATAGGTTGATTTTTACAAGCCCCTCTTATTTTAAATAAGAGGGGCTTTTTTATTAATAATGAATATCCTCTACATCTGTTCGTACAATAGAATACATTAATGCATCGTGTTGTTTATTTCCTTGATGAATGTATCCACGTAACAGCCCTTCTTGTTGAAAACCTAATTTAGATAACATATTACACGAAGTTATATTTTCAGGATATGTAATAGCTCCAATTCTAAATAAGCCTAAATCTCGAAATCCATAAGTAATAATTTCTCGAGCAGCTTCAGAAGCATAACCATTCCCCCAATAACGAGGATGCAAATCATATCCAATCTCTGAGCGTTTACTCCAAAGTTGTAAATTATTTAATCCAATTGTTCCTACTAAATTATTTGTGTCTTTTAATACAATCCCCCAACGCATTGCCTTTTTCTCAAAGTAATTTTTTGAAAAAGATTCAATCATACGTGAAGCTTGTCCAAACTCAGTAAAAGAATTCATACCGTAATAACACGTTACCTCATCTAATGAGAATATTTCATATATTTTTTGACAATAAGATTGTTCTATTTCAACTAAGCGCAAGCGTTCTGTTTCTAACATAGGAAATACCATAGGATCACTCCTTTCTCTCTACTCATTTATTATAGCAGAAAAAGTATTTATAATTAGGAAAGTCCTTAATGTCCCACAAATCAAATATTTCTAGCGATGTTTATCCTATTAATAATATATAACTTCGTTGTATTTATTAATTCCCCTCTAAAAACCACCCCTAATTTACACCCTCTCATGTTAAAATATAGAAAAACAGTAAATATTTCTTACGGAGGTGCTTAAACTTTATGTATATTTTCATTGGCTTATCCCTCTTGCTCATTTTACTCATTTTTTTATTCGCAAAAAAATTCACACCAAACTCATTTATGATGACAAGTTTTAAAGGAAATAGCTTTAAGACATTTTCAGTTGGTATATTAATCGCTGCCACACTCTCTCTTTCATACGGAATGTATCACGCAGCAACATATCAACCTAGATATTTAGATATTAAATTGCAAAATCAAAATTTCACTGTTTTTGGTAATGTTGGTGAGTTTGGTTATTTCTCAGAAGAATTACTAAAAAAAGATGCAGAAGTTGAACTGTATTTTGTCTCTTGGGAAACAATACAATTAAATAATCCAGAAATAATAGTAGACTACTCTTCAGGCAAACAGGAAACATGGAAGCCTAATATAACATTAATTCCTACAAATAAATTAAAAGAAAAACATAGTATTAAAGAACTTTATCGGCTCTCACCGTATTCCTTTGAAGAATCTGGAAAAATAACATTAACTATTAAAGAGAATAAAGCCAATCATAAAAAGATTGTAATTAATGTTAAATAATTACAAATAAAATGTCCCTCCATTATGTTGGAGGGACATTTTATTTACATATGTATTCAATATTATTATTTTGACTGTTCATTCAATGTCGTAATTATTTCATTGGCAGTATTCTTTCCGTTTCCAATACAAGCACCAATTCCTACACCGTAATATGAAGCACCAGCTAAGTATACATTAGGATAAAGCTCGGCCAATTTTTCTTGTAATGATTGAACAGCTTGATTATGTTCTAAATGATATTTCGGCATTAAATCTTTCCAATTTGTAACTTCAATTACTTCCGGTTCACCTTTAATTCCGAGGCTCTTTTCAATATCATATAAAGCAACTCGTACTAATTCTTCTTCACTATAACTTTTGATCGTTTCATATACTGGATTAGTGCTCTTATAAAACATTCTTACTAATAGCTTTTGTTTACCAGATGTATGTTTCCACTTCCTGCTTGTCCATGTGCAAGCATCACAATGTAAATCACTGTTTTCCGTTACGATAAAACCTGTGCCGTCAGCCGGTAGTTGTTCATCTAGTATGTCAAAACCTAAGTAAATACTTATAAGCGATGAATTTTTAAATTTATTAAAATGCTCATTTAACTCATTAGACTGTAATAACGTTTGTGCGATATCATGTGGAGCTGCTAAAACGACATAATCAGCTTGTATTGTCTCATGATTTGCAAAAGAAACCTCATACCGATCCCCTTTTTTACTTATCACTGTTGTTACAGCACCTTTATTAATGACAGTCTCCGTCAGCACTTCTTCTAAGCGATTAATAATCGTAGATAGTCCACTTTTAAATGATACAAACTTTTTATTTCCTGCTGACTGAAATTGTTTTTTATTCTCTTCAAAACCTTTAATAATACTTCCATATTTATTTTTATACTCAAGTAAATATGGTAACGTAGATGCCATTGTAAGCTCCTTCAATTTACCAGAATATACACCTGAAAGCACAGGTGCAATTTGTCTTTCCACTAATTCTTTCCCTAAAAAGCTTTCTAAAAATACAGCAAGTGATGTATCCTTTGTAAACTCCTTATTTTTCGTAATAAAATCTTTTAAAGCAACGATTTTCCCTTTTTTTGAGACTAGCGTACTGCTAAATAATGATTCAACACTCATAGGAATCCCAAATATAGTGTCAGCAGGAATTGGATGTAATATGTTATCAGAGTATATGTAAGAAATACCTGTTTCGTTATATACCATTTCATTTTCTAAATTTAAATCTTTTACAAGCGGCAAAACATGTTCATTACGAGCTACAATAGAATCTGCTCCAGATTCCATAATAAAATCATTTTCTTCCACACTGTGGATTTTACCACCTAAATACTCTTCTTTCTCAATAAGGATTAAATTTAAATCTATATTATAATCCTTCTTTAATTTTTCTAAATAAAACATAGTAGAAAGTCCAGTAATACCTCCACCGATGACAACGACTGTTTTCATATTTGCTGCGCCCCTAACCGATACAATTAATAATTCCTTTATTATTATAACCAAAAATTATCATAGTCGACTAGCAGCTTGCGCATTCTGTAAGAAATTAGACAATATATATGAATAAAAAAGAACTATAACATATTCAACTCACGTCATAGTTCTTTCTATTTTAAAAACATAAACCAGTTTATTAATTTGTCAATTTCTTGGCTGAGTGCTATTACTTTTTCATGTTGAAGTCCATAATTTGAGACTAGATTCAATAATTCTTCTTTTTTCAATTCAATTATTTTTTCTAACTTCACTAATTCCATATCGTCTTTATTCGCTCCAATTTCAAAATATATGTATTTTAGTATAGCCTACTTACATAATAAGTAAAAGTCTCATGCTAATGTAAAATCTTACATATTTGAAAAAACAATATACTACTAACAAAAAAAGAGACTTAAACTAAGCCTATTATTACAGGTCATTATAATTTTCTACCATTTTTTATAAATATGTTAGTTTATGAATGTGTACCATTTACTATTAATTTAAAGTTAGACACTTTTACTCATTA
Organism: Bacillus sp. 41-22; assembly: GCF_025809295.1. Classification (NCBI taxonomy): domain Bacteria; kingdom Bacillati; phylum Bacillota; class Bacilli; order Caryophanales; family Bacillaceae; genus Bacillus; species Bacillus sp. 41-22. Next base: position 2,289,053 of record NZ_CP084035.1, on the reverse strand, counting down.
ATAATACAACAGAATTTCTCAAATGTTTTATCTTTATATTCTGGAACCCTTGTTAAGTGATCAAAATAACTATATGAAAATTTAAATATGTGCCCAAAATCCCAATTAAATTCGCTGTAGTCTTTAAGCCAGAATGCATTATCTAGCGGAAGTGTATCAACTTGTTTTGCTTTTGTAAGAGGTAAACGATCTACAGGAGAATTCAATATTATTTGGGCATTCGGCATTAAATTGCGACTTTTTCTAAGTACATAAACTAGCTTTAATAGTGGTTTTATTCCTCGTTGAAATAATTCTATATGCCCTAAGTCATATAATATATTAATCGCATGTGAGAAGGTAAGCATATGACCAATTAAATCTTGATGTGATTCTGCCTTATATATAACATTAAATTCAGATAATTCATTTAAAATAAATTCAGATAATTGCTTTGGGTTTTTAATTTCGCTTTGAATCTCCTCATTATTTATAATTAGTTGCTTTACTTCTTTAGTTGTAAAACCAATCCAAGATCTACCGGGAATTGTTTTTTGAAACGATAATATAAGGTTTGCTATATTATTAATATCTTGCTCACTCCCCCAATGACTTAACTCCTTAATGGCTAGTAAACTTAAAGAAGCGTAAATTACATTATGACCAACCCAATGGAGTTCATCAATCGTTTGTTCCAAAGATTTAATTATCGTTTCTTCAGCACTTTGATAATCGACACCTTGTTTATTATCAATTGTTTCGCCTAACCTTTGCTTATGGAGCATCATTTTCGCTTGAGAATAAATGTTACAGATAGTTTTTTCATCAATGTTATTGTTTTTCGTAAAAAAATAACTAGCAATGGCAGCTGCTCCGAAATGTGCATGCCAAATATCATTTGTTTCTTTTTTACATTGAGATATAATTGAAAGCCCATCTTTTAATACACTTATATTTTCCATCTCTCTTATCCCCTCTAAACCCTAATAAAAATGGTTTTTTAGCATCTACAAAGTCGGCAAAAAGCCAGGTGAAAACTCTTGAAAAGTTTCCTCCTTTACAGTTATAAATTAAAATTGCCCCTGTCGCTCAACAAGAATTAAATTTGCTTCTAATAATATTTTGAGATGATACTTATTCATCCCTAATGCAGTCTCAATCTTCCACAATTGTGATTGTTTTGATTATGAAATACATAACGAACAATTTCTCGTTTTACTCCTGCCAAAGCCTTAAAAATTTCCACTCTTTGTTTATCTGAATTATTTGGTTTGATAGTCATGGAACTATCTTATTTTTTTGTCAAATTTCTCATCTTCTTAAACATACAAAGTGAAAATCAAATGTGTATGTATTTATAGATAGTTGTTTTATTATACACGCGAATCTTTATGTAATTGATACTTTCTATTATGTTACCACTTAGTATGTATCCTTAAGCTACTTCCTTAGCTTAACGAAGGTGTTAATACAAATAAGATGTGATTCATTTCATCACTCTTATTCAAAAATCTATGTTTCACGTTCGGTGGAATACGCACAACATCTCCTTCTTCTAAAAAATATTCATTCCCTTCCAATTCCACATACACTTCCCCTTTCATTACAACTGCAATTTCTTCCTTATCTTCGTGGGAATAGTGACTTTCTGTTGTATTTGCATATCCGTTTAAATCCATCATTAACATTTCAATGCGAGCTTTCATAAAATCTGGTGTTAACACATCATAAACAATATGATCATTATTTTCTCGATATACTTTTTTCCGATCTTTCTTCTTAGAAATAAGTGAGTCTGTATCGATATCATTAATAAAAAGAGTAAACAGCGGTACATTTAATGCTTTCGCTATTAATTCCAATACATTTAAAGAAGGATTGGCATGTCCTCTTTCAATTTGACTAATAAGTGAAGTACTGATTCCTGCATAATCAGCAAATTCACGAATTGTCATATTATTTTTCTTACGATAACTTAAAACAGTTTGACCTAGCCGATAATGAATCATTGTTACAACTTCCTTTCGTCCATCATAATACATCTTTTGTCCCTTTTGTGCTGACATACTAAACAGTGGCAATTAATCCTTCCTTATTTCATCTTAGGCTTATATACTAACTTTTGTACATTATATTATATACAGTTCATTATAATAAACAACCAATCGGAGGGACAAACTTTGAAATCACCTATTCTTTCATATTTCATCTTATTTTTCGGCGTGTTCGCCTTATCTACTTCAGCTATCTTCGTAAAAATAGCCGATGCCCCCGCAGCAATCACTGCTTTTTATCGATTATTGTTTGCTACGTTAATTCTTTTACCGTTTCTAATATTTAATACAAACAATCGAAGCGAACTTCGCTCATTATCAAAAAAGCAATGGGGATTTGGACTCTTATCTGGATTATTTCTAGCAGCTCATTATGTACTATGGTTTGAATCATTACAGTATACTTCCATAGCAAGTTCTACAGTTATCGTAACGTTGCAACCTTTATTTTCAATGGTCGGTGGTTATTTTTTATTTAAGGAACGGTTTACGAAAGGTGCGATTATAGGCTGCCTTATTGCAATTTCAGGAAGTATCGTGATTGGGTGGCAAGATTTTCAAATTAGTGGCGAGGCTTTATACGGCGATATTTTAGCTTTTATTGCTGCTGGCGTCATAACAGCTTACTTTTTCATTAGTCAATATGTTCGTAAAGACCTATCCCTAATACCGTACTCGGTAATTAGTTATGGCAGTAGTTCACTCTTTCTCGGTATATTTGCTTACACACAGCAGTCATCTTTCTTCAATTACACTGCACAAACATGGTGGTCCTTTATAGGTCTTGCATTCATTGCAACGATTTTAGGACAAACAATTTTTAATTGGTTATTAAAATGGATGAGCGCTACTGTTATCTCGATGAGTATTTTAGGAGAGACAATTGGAACTTGTATTTTAGCCTATTTCATTTTAGATGAAACAATTTCTTTACAGCAAGGACTAGGAATTCTACTTATTTTCATTGGATTAGCATTATTTTTATTACAACCGAAACAATCAAATCACAATTTATAAAGTGAAACTTTAATCAGTGGGGGTTTTGTTCATCCCCCGCTGATTATTAGCCTTCACCAATAGGGCGTTTACGGACAGTTTTTCTCCCTCATAACTTCTTTGATCCAGCCAAATTTTGAGATGGGAGTTTTACTGCCGACAAATAGCGGGATAAACAAGAAAAGCATGACATTAGTTTGCCATGCTTTCCTTGTTTATTTATTATTGCGGAGATTGTTCCACCTGCTTTTGCTTTAGCCTTTGCTCCAATACATGAATCATGAAGAGGATATGCTCTGCCTCTCTTGTAACATGATCAGCAAGCAATGGATTTATGACATTTCGGATTTGACATGTTTGAATTAACTCTAATCCTGCTTTTTTGAAATCCCTTAACTCAACAGTGGCATTTTCACTATCTTTATTCATTTTTCCTATAATCGGGTATGTCGGTTCTTTTTGATATAACATCGATTCAACATCTCTAGCTTGGTTAAGCAAAATTTCGAAATCATCACCGAATTTCAACGCTGTATGAAAAAGATTTCTTTCCGATTGATCCAGTAATGATCCAATAAAACGTGAGTGTTCCATCATAATTCGTAACCAGAAAACATTCTCGCTAATAATCGCATCTTGAATAGGATCCATCTTGCCTTCATTAAACTTTTGAAGTGTCCGCATAAAATATTCCGCTTCTCGTGCAACATGATCCACTAAAAGTGGAAAATTAAACCCTTTCACTTTACAATTGATGATTAAAATTAGTAAGTTTCTTTTATAATTACGAAAAGCATACACTAACTGAATACTCTCTTCATTTAATTGCCTTACCGCTTGAACAGTTTGTGGAATAGTAAATGCTTTTTGCAGCTGCCTATCAAACTGATTATAAAACTGTTCTACTTACTGAATTAAATTTTTATCGTTACGATTAAACCCCTCACCAAGAAACAAAGCATGCTCTTTCATAATACGTAACCAAAATCTATTTTCAGTTATAGATCGTTCAATAAATAATTGTTCTGTTAATGATTCAGATGGAGCTGCTTTCAATTCCGGTGGCAACAGCATAGCTCACTGTGGGTCCATAATAAAATGTCCAGGAATAGGTTGGTCTGTCGACATTACAATCACTCCTTGTTCCTGGAATGCTCAATTATACTATGTATGAAAATAAATAAAATTTAAATATACTTATGCAATCGTTTTTTCAAGGTTTTTGAAATTTCCACATATGCATTCCCCTTGCACATAGAAATAGATTCTATTAAGTCATATGCTTTCCGGATTGAGATGATTCCTAATGCTTCATCCTTTAAAACATCCTTTAAATAAAAATTGTTCTTTATTTTTAATAAACTGAAAAAAGCATGGCGTCCTTTTGCCATACTTTTTTCAAAACAAATCGATATTTCTGTTCAATTTACACCCCTATTTATTATGTACAATCAAACCATTTGGTCTAAAACGACTCATCATGATTTCGTTAACAAAATTCCCATGAGCCTTCAAATTCCCAACCTTTACACCCTCTTCGATAAATCCAAATTTTTCATATAATACTTTGGCTCTAGGATTCGTTTCTAATACACCAAGTTCCACTCGTTCTAACATTAGCCAATTATCAGCTAAATCAAGCATTTTTGTAAGAAGTGCTTTTCCAATTCCTTTATTGTGATACTCACTATCTACTCCGATGAATAAATCACCCGAGTGAGATCTTCGCCCTGGACTTTGGGTTAAACCGACAAATCCAACAACTTCTCCATCATATTCTGCTACAAATTCAAATTGATTCTGTGCTAAATTTCGAATTCTATTCTCCATTGCATCTACACGCATACTAGGTAAGAAAACCATATAAGGTAAAACATCATCTTGTATGCATATACGATGAATTGCTCTAGCATCTTGTATTTCTACTGCTCTAACGTTAATCTCCATCTTTCTCCCCTCCATTCAAATATTCATATTCTAATATCCCATATTAAAATCCTGCCAACCCTTATTTCTTTGTGTTATTTTTATATAATTATTTCGATATAATATTCGCTTTTTGAACATCATCTCTTATATTCCCTCTCGTTCAAAATGAAAAAATCACTTAGAATATGCTAAGTGATTTTTTATTTAATTTTTCACCCTATTATACAACTCAAGCAGTTCTTCTACTGAAATACCATTTATTTTCATACCGGTAATATCACAATTTTCTATTTCAATATTTTTCAGATTACTACTACGTATTGTAGTACTTTCCAAATCACATCTATCAAATGAAATAGGATCTTTATCCTCTCCAAGGCTTGTATCTCTAAATTGAACTCCACCTAAAGTCACAAAATTAAATTTACTGCCAGAAATATTTAAATCTGCATATGAGGAATTTCTAAAATTAATATTTCTAAAGGTTGATTGACTTATATTACAATTACTCATATTCATATGCATTATATTACTACCAACAAATGCACTATTTTTTAAATTTACTTGATAATATTCTGTATTAACCAAATTACAGTTTTCGTATTGACCATTTTTCATATCTTTATTTTTAATTAGGTTCTCTCCAACTGCATCTACATTTTTTCTTTTTACATAGCAATACTCATCTTCAGATTTAAAAATTATTTCATAGTCCATTTTTTTATAAAAATGATGATTATTAATTTGTCTACTAGATGTTTCAAGATCCCAAATCCTTATGTTCGGAAATTTTTCTTCTATTAACTTAATAACCCGCGATCCAATTCCTTTTCCTTGAAGAAAAGGCTCTACAAAAATACGATCGATTCTTCCGTACGATTTACCAGAGATCGTAACTATAATTCCCCCGATTACTTTTTCATCCATTATCACTTTGTAAGTATCCAATTCTTCAATTGAATATTTCATCATTTCAACTGAAGAATATCCTGGCGGTTGAATGTTATAATCAATTACATCACCTTGGCCGTATAACCATCGCTTTGCTTCTTCATCAAATGTTCTTTTCATTATTTCTGTTAACTTTTCAGCATCTAAAATTGTAGCTTTTTCTATAGATATTATTGTCATTTTTGTTTTCCCCTTCATTGTTATAAACCGATAACTTTTGTGAACGATATAGTTATTAATTTACTTTTGTCTTTAATATTTTTCCCATTATTGCATATGGGGCATCACTTTTACTTGGGTGAAATGGCTCTAATACATCCACCCAATCCAATCTTTTATATAAAGAACGCGCTTTTTCATTGTTTATTTGTGTTGTTAAAATACTCGTTCTATTTGAAATCCCTTCTAATAGTTCATTATGTAATTTCATTCCAAGACCTTCATTTCGATATTGTGGGTGAACTGCTAACTCTACAAATTCAAAACAATCTTGTAACCATTCGTCTGCTTGTTCTAGATTTAACGCTTCTCTCATTAATTGATTATAGTACTGCCCTTCTAATGAGCGATAACCATAAGTAAAACCAACTACCTCATTTTCATCATTTATTGCTACTATACCTTTAAAATCTGCATATTCTATATGTCTTTTCATTCTCTCAATCATTTCAGTAAAATTTGTTTTCTCAAATGCTTTACAATACAATTTTGCCATATTATTAATTAGGATTTCATCTTTTTCAATACGTATGAATTTCACTTTACCTTCCCCCTATTAAAACATTTGAACCCTTAAATAATTATAAAATAAAGAAATTTAAAACTAATCACTCTCTTTACTATTAAACTACAAATCAACCTATATTTTCCACTGTTACTTAATATGAATGAATAAAAAGAAGAGAACATGTAATATACATATGTTCTCTTCTTTTTATTTTAACGCTTATTCATTTTTAATTTTATATAATTAATAATTAGATATTACTTAAGCCACTCGTTACAAGTATTAGCTAGCTCCTGTAAATCCTCTATAAATCGACTCGCATGATATCCATCACAAACCGCATGATGTACTTGCAATGAAACAGGTAGCATAACCCTGCTTCCATCATTGAAATATTTCCCACAAGTAATAATTGGTAATAAAGAATGACCATCATTATTAATATTTAAATTAAATCCTGTAAAACTAGTCCAAGGTATACCAGAAATCGGAAAAATATTTGGCGGAATATTTTCTTTCGTGAAGAAACCATGAACATTAGCATAACATCTCATATCCTCTTCATAGTTTTTATAGAAAATGTGGAAATCGCTAGAATAATCCGTCCATATACTTTCATAAAGATTTATCATCTTTATGAAAGATTGTATAACTAGGTATCATTTCCTCCCAATACCCTAAAACTCCTTCATCATTAAAACATGTTCGAAATTCTGTATGTTTATTTATCACTCTAGAAATTACATAAATAGAAGTCGGATAAAATTTAATTTCCTTTTGATGTATTTCCTCTAGCATCATCGTAATATCAACATTCGCTGTCATACTAAACGAACACTTTAATTTTAAATAATGTTCAAAATACTGCTCTCTATTCCAATTTTCTCTGTCAATTACATGAAACTTCATTTTAATAGCCTCCTAAAATTTTATTTTTATTTTAGAAGGCTAACTTTCTTGTTTTCACCACACTTGTTCACTCCTTACAGTTTAAATTTAATACTAAGCTTTTTATTTAACTATATAACATCTGCAGAAATTCGTTCACATATTTCTGGAAATCCATCCACATACTATTAATAAATCAAATGACGTTTGGAGGATTCAAACATGAATGACAAAAATGTAAATAAAAAAGAAAATGTTATCGAAAACACTACATCTATTCAAAATAATAATACTGCAAATCTTAATATCGAAGAACAAGCAATGAACGGCTTATATGGAATGCCCGAAACAACCATTGAAGATGCTGATCACGTTGTAACTGATGATTTGACTTCAAAAAATTAATGAACTACATAGAAAAGAGCCAAGGAAAATATCCTTGGCTCTTCTCTATTATATATCCAATTTTTTTACTTTTTCTCTCTTTTTAGAAAGTTTCCCTGGCCAAAAAGCAAAGCGGCCTAAAACGACTGTAATCGCAGGTACAAGCAGTGGTCTTACAATAAATGTATCTAGCAATACACCGATTGCTGTCACAATACCGAATTGAACTAAAACTTGAATTGGCAATGTACCTAATACTGCAAATGTTCCTGCTAAAATTAAACCTGCGGATGTAATTACACTACCTGTTTTTATAACACCATTTTTAACTGATTCTAAATGATTTTGTTTCTTTTTATTCTTCCATATTTCTGAAACCATAAAGATATTATAATCTTCCCCTAAGGCAACTAAAAATACGAATGCATATAACGGTATCGCACCTTGTATCGCGGGAGCTCCCATACCGAAATGCAGTAAAATCCAGCCTGCTCCTAATGCAGAGAAGAAAGATAAAACGACAGTTACAATTAAATAAATCATCGCAACGATTGAACGTAAATACACGAGTAAAAGTAAAGCGATGATACTAATCATAACCGGAATAATAACCGCTTCATCCCGTTCAGTAATTTGCTTTGTATCATATAAGGAAGCTGTTTCTCCGCCAATCCATAAATGATTCTCAGCTTGACTAATTCCTTCATCTTTTAATACCTTTTCTACACTATTTTTCAATTTAGGGATTTGATCTAATGCTTCAATTGAGTATGGGTTTTCCACTAAAGAAACTTCATACATTTGCAATTGATTATTTTCTTTTCCCTTCATTGGCTCTTTCACTTTATTAACAAAAGATAATTTCTCTATTTCTTGTTTAATAGGTAAATCTTTTCCCTTTGAATCAACTACAATCTTTACTGGCGCTAATTCTCCAGCTGAAAAATGATCCGTAATTAATGTAAATCCTTCGCGTGATGGCATATCTTTCGGGAATGATTCTAATAAGTCGTACGTGTATTGAATACGCGGTACAAATGAAGCCAAGCCTCCTAATAAAAATACGGTTAGCATAATAATTGTCCACGGTTTACGTACAACAATATCCCCAAGTTTTTGACTAAAGAACCCTTTAGTATTTTTTACTTTTACTACTTTCTTTTTCTTTTTCTTTCTTGCAAACTCTTCATTCATTTCAGCTGTTCTCGGTATGAACGGGAAAAATGCAACTCTACCGAAAATTAATAATAATGCTGGAAGAATCGTTAAAGCAGCGATTCCCATAATGAAAACAGCCACACTAAATGGAACTGCGAATCGATGAAAAGCTCCATAATGAGCAAGTAATAACGTTCCTAACCCTAATACTACAGTAAGTGCACTCATTATAATTGCTCCACCTGATGCTTTTATCGCAAGTTGCAATGCTTTATACTTACTTTCTTCTTCTAGCAAGTACTCTTTATATCTTGAAATAAGAAATAAACAATAGTCCGTTCCTGCTCCAAACAGTAAGACAGTCATAATCGATATAGCCTGTGCATCTACTTTAATCCATCCATTGTCTGCTAAAAAGCCCAGTGTCGGACTGATAATTCCGTATGCAAAACCAACAACGAGTAAAGGTAAAATTGCTAAAATTGGTGAACGGTACAGTAAAATTAATAAAACCAATACTAGTAGTACAGTAGCAACTAATAATTTCACATCAGCTTGACTAAATAAACTTACCGCATCCGTTTGAATACCTACAGGTCCAGATAATCGAACATGTAAACCAGAGTCGGTAATTTTTTGTTTGAACGGATCTTCATCCACTTTACTATTCACTATTTTTCGTAACTCTTCTAAATTACCTTTTAATATATCCGTTCCAGCAGATTTATTAAAAAATATTGGTGTGACAAATGATGTACCATCTTTTGATCCACTTTTTGATAATACTTGCTCTGGAATTGTATCAAATGGTGGTAACAATGATTGTTCTTTTAAAGGGTCCGTTTTTAACTCTTTATAAACGTCCTGTATTAATTTGTAGTCTTTTGACTCTAATCCACCATCCCGATGCCATACAACTAACAACGGGTTTCCTGCATTATTAGGAAATTCTTTTTTCATAAGTGCTTCAGCTTGCTGTGACATAGCTGTTTCAGGTAAATTTTTCGGATTCGGTTCTTTCGTACTGTTTACTTGTGGTAACGTAAATGAAAGTACTAATGTAATAAGAATCCATACCGATAAAGTTATCCATTGCGTATTCTTCCCTGCTACAAGCCTCCCTAACATATGTAACGGGTGCTTTTTCATAAAACCCCACCTTCCTTTTTTCCTCCAATATTAATTATATATACTGGTCGGTTAATTAATCAAGAATGATTAAAAAATTATGTTATAATTATCTCAATAATAAATGTCAGGAGCGAATGTATTTGGATCAAAAACAACGTCCTCTCGGAAGGCCTCGTCAAAATAAAAATACAAAGTCTACAAAAGAAATCATTTTAGAAGTTGCAACTAGGTTATTTCTCACTCAAAGTTATCAAGTTGTTTCAATGGATGAGGTCGCGAAAGAATGTGGAGTTACAAAAGCAACTGTCTACTATTACTACTCAACAAAAGCTGATCTATTTACCGCTACTATGATTCAAATGATGGTGCGCATAAGAGAAAATATGGATCAAATACTCTCTACGAATAAAACTTTGGAAGAAAGATTATTGAACTTTGCTACAGTATACTTACACGCAACGATGGATATTGATATGAATAATTTTATGAAAGATGCAAAACTTTCTTTATCTGAAGAGCAATTAAAGGAATTAAAAAATGCCGAGGATAACATGTATGAAGTGTTGGAAAAAGCGCTAGATAACGCAATTCTCCTTGGAGAAATTCCTAAAGGAAATCCTAAATTTGCTGCCCATGCTTTCGTCGCTTTATTATCAATCGGGAATTTTAAAGATGAGAATCACAATCCTACTCTTGCAAATATAGATGAATTAGCAAAAGAAATCGTTTCGTTTTATTGGAATGGATTAAGTCATCAAAATTAAATTGATTATATTTAATAAAGAGCACATTTGAAATTCCTTCAAACATGCTCTTTATTAATTTAAGGGTTTTATTTATATACTAGCAATTAAATTATACTTTAGCACTGATTAACAAAAAATTCTTATCTATAGCTCTTGAATTTGTGCATTTATATTCCCCTTACTTAATCCACCATGGTAACAAACTACAGAATCAATTTCTAGATTTAAATACTTCTTCAAAGAATTTTGCGCTTCTTTTATATCCAAAGTAGTTGGGGCATGAATTCCACCTAAAATTCCGTTTACGCTATACATTGAATCCCCAGCGATAAGAGTTTTACTTTGTCTCAAATATAAACTAATATGACCAGGAGTGTGCCCTGGGGTATGAATAATAAGAATACCACCGCAATATGGAAGTTCTTGGCCGTCAACCAAAGTATCATCCACTTTTCCTTTCGGAGGATTCTGTACTTGTGCATCCTTCAACAAAGGTAACTCCCCCTCGATATACGGCTTATCTAGATCGTGAGCATAGACTTTTATATTACTTCCACAGTTTTGTAATAGTTCAGGAAGACTACCTATATGATCTATATCTTGATGCGTCAAAATCACGGCTTTTAGTTTATCAAACGATACTCCAACCTTCCCCATCTCTATTCGTATATCTTCAATTTGTCCAGGAAATCCAGTATCTATTAAAACTGCCATTTCATCATCCCATAAAAGAATTGGGTGAATAATATACTCTTGAAATTCAAGATGTAACATCTCTACCCCTTTAGCAATCTCCATAACATTATTCTCCTTTATAACGAAATTTTTGAAATCTAAAAATTGGCCTGATAAACAAGTAATTCTAAATTACAAAGCCCCGCTATCGTTTAATATGTTTCGTCATACCAATCGAAAATCCCTCAAATCCAATTGATTCATAGTAAGATTTTAAATCTTCAACACACATAAGTTGTGGAATAACTCGTTTTTGTTCACAGTGCCGGATTAATCGTTCCACTATTTCCTTTCCAACACCCATGGACTGATACTCTGGCATTACACATACACCGCAAATAATGCCCGTTATTACACCATCTGATATTACTCGTCCCATCCCAATTAATTGTTGCTCTTTAAAAGCATATATCACATACCAACTTTGTTTACACATTTGCTCTAACTCATTAACCGATAATTCAAGAGAATTCCATCCTAAAGATTCATACATAGTTAATAATTCATTGAAATCTTTAGGGGGTTCAATCGTGTAATTTAAAATAGTTTTCATGTAAATACTCCTTATCATCCTTTTTGTTTTTATTCCATAAAATTTTTGACCGTCGTTAAACTGACTAGAACAATACTTCAATAAAAAAAAATGAAACTCCTTCTCTTTAAAAACATAAGCTTAATAAGATTGGTACCATATATATTTCTCTATTTAATATTTGTTTAATATATCAACTAATGGTGAGTATAAAATATATACATTTCAACCATCACCAAATACTGAATCTAAATTACAATTATACGAAAAAGAAGGTATCTCATCTTTGTGAGATACCTTCTTTTATATCAATCCATCATTATATTATCAACCAAAAATCATACAGCTACATACGATAAGAACAAACAAAACTAATAAACTATTTGAGAAATAACCCATAGAATACTACCCCTTTATTTCATTATGTAAAAGATTTTACCATAAAATTATTAATAGTATAATGACTGAAAAAGACATTGGCTTCATTAGTTTTTTATGTATAAAGTAATATTTTATAATCTTTCTACTCACCGCTCATAAAAAACTTTAACTTTTCCTCTACTGCATCTCTCACGATTTAAATAACATTGATATTAGTAAATAAACAATTACTAATATCAATGTTATTATTTGATTTTAAGTAAAAATAGTAATAAAATAATTACTAAATTGATAAAGGACACGAAAAATAATGACTAATAAAGAATTAATAAACGAATACATGAATTTATTATTAAATATGTCAGGTACTTTCAAATTATTATCAGAGAAATCCACTGAATTTACACATTTAGAGCAACACATAATTGAGTATATTGCCCAGCAAAAAGTCGCTGTAAATTTAAAAATGATTGCTAGTTATTTAAACATACCTAAACAACAATTAAGTGTAACCGTTCGTAATTTAGAGCAAAACGGATACATTGTAAAAAAACAAGATACAGTAGATAAACGAGCTGTTTTAATTTCCTTAACAGATAAAGCTGAAAAAGTACATTATGAAAGATGGAAACAAATTTATAATAATTTCACTAATAATCTTGAAAAACTCAGTGAAGAAGATCAACGTGATTTAACTTACGGACTGTATAAAACAAATAAAATGCTATCAAAAATGCTAAATAACGACTAATCATATATATTATGATATTTTTTTATTATTAAATGGAGGACGTTTCATGGTTAAAGAAATAGATTTACAATCAGTTCAAAGTACTATGCTTATTCCACTATGGGGACGAGCATATGGTAGTGAGAAAAACAAGGATATTTTAGATGATACGGAAGCTATTCGGATTATTAAAGAATGCGACTTTGATTTCTCTAAAATAGCAGATACATTTGGCGAATATGGATGTATCACTTACATTACCCGTGCAAGAAAAATAGACGATACTATTAAACAATTTATTAGAAAACATCCGAATGCTACTATAGTAAATATCGGTTCTGGACTAGACACTACTTTTTCAAGAATTGATAACGGTACCCTACAGTGGTATAACCTTGATTTGCCTGATGCGATCGCTTTCCGCAAAACATTAATTGAAGATACACCACGAAATATAAGCATTGCCAAATCATTTTTTGACACTTCTTGGTTCAACGATATAAAATATGATCCAAAAGACAGTATTCTTTTTATATCAGCAGGTGTGTTTTATTACTTTAAAGAAGAAGAACTGAAGGAGATATTTGTCGCTATGGCAAAACGTTTTCCTGGAGGAGAGTTATATTTTGATGCCGAATCAAAGTTCGCACTGACACTTTCGAATGCTACTGTAAAAAAATCTGGTAATAACGGCGCTATGATGTATTTTTACGTAAATAATCCAAAGACAATAGAAAAGTGGTCTTCTAACATAAAAATATTAAGCTGCTCCCCTTTCTTTAAACATATACCTACAAATAAAGATTGGGATGGAAGTACACGAATTATGATGCGGATTGTAAATTTAATAAAGATGTTGAAGTTCGTTCATATACGGTTTGAAAAATGATAAATCTATAGCTTATATATTAATCATATATAAAAGAAGACCTCGATTTTATTAAATTCATATAATAATCTATAGGATAGTTAGTCCATTATGAGGGCTAACTATCCTTTTTTATTTACATAATGAATGAAATAAGTAAACAATAAATATTTAGTTTAATCAGTATAATAAAGATATATAACTTGAAACGTTCGATTGGTTTTTTGGGGAGGGCATAGCCTCGGTGCGAAGGCAACACTCCGCTTTCGAGGACATGCTTCAGTTATAGTTTGTCACTATTTGAATTATAAATCAGTTATTTTATCTTTATCTGGATTCTTGCCCAAACTAATGACCTCTTCTCCTTTTCAATAGTTTCGAGTTAGGTCCGGGATTTCTAAAGGTCGCGTACGTTCCAAACAATCTCACCGCGCTCGTCCCACGTACTGTGATGCCTCTTAAATCCTATCTTTTCTAACACCCGGAAGGACGCAACATTCCAAGCGCCTACAGTCGACCAAAGTCTGTGGCGCCCCGTAGCAATCGCAGCGTCCAGCACAACAGATGCTGCCTCAGTCGCATAGCCTTTGCCATGAGCACTGCGGAACAACTCGTATGCGATCTCCGGCTCTTCCAGTGTGGAACGACCGATAATCAAGCCACAGTATCCGATGAAATCACCTTCGTCTCGTCGGCGAATAGTGAGAAGGGAAATGCCATTTTCGCCTGCTCTCTTACGCATCTCTATAAGCATGCTACGAACGGCGTCAAGGGTTGGCATATCCACACCACGTTCGCCAATTAATTTTCTCATCCAGACTGAATCGGATTCCTCCCACATACTCAGATCAAGTCGTTCAGTTTTCAGCTGGAACTCCATAGCTTTAAATAAAGCTGTCATAGTGGAAACCTCCTAGTTATGTCACTGCACTCATAATATAATGTACACCATCTTCCAACATGTACTGAATCACTTATTTTCTCTCCTTATCGCTCATTTACTACCACCTAAATGTATATGTTCTAATTATTAACACCTTTTTCCTTTAAATTCTTTAGGCCCTATCCTCATTTATAGTAATAGCTTTCTTATTCGAAAAAAAATTTTTAAAAATTCCTACCCCTACAATTAATAGACCTATACCAATTAATTTATTTATTTGTATAGGTACTCTCTCCATTCCAAACAATCCAAATGTATCAACACATAATGCAACAACTAATTGAGTAATAAGGCTAATGAGCACCGTATAAGCTGGACCTAAACTCTTTATTGCACCCATTATACAAATAATTAATCCGATACCAAACAATCCACTTATATAAAATAAATAATTTGCAGTATAAAAGTTAACGCTTATACTTTTCTCTGTAATGATATGAAATAAAACAGAACTTATGAGACCTATTCCAAGAACACATGCAGTTGTTAACCACTGTCCTACAATTTCATTCACTTTCGTATTAAAAACAGATTGTAAGCTAATTAATATTCCAGCTAATATAGCTAAACTAAATCCAATCATAACCCTTCTCTCCCTTTCATTACTCATATATATTATCTTTAGCAACTTCCTTCATTCTAGAAAAATCTTTAATTACAATAACTCCATTATTCTTTTCAATTAATTTTTCACTATAAAATTTTTGTAAAACTCGAATTACATGCCTATAACTTACACCTATAAAATCTGTAATACTTGATACAGAAGTTGAATCTAAATCCTCTTTATACATATTCCCATTACTATCCGTTGAAATCGAAAGTAAATAACTAGCTACACGTACTTCTACCGGATAAAGTAAATTTAGAGCTGTAAAACGAGTCGATATTTTTAACGTGTTCGCAATGTTTTCAAGCAAGAACTTCATAAATATAGGATCATGTAATAACTTATTTCTAATAACTGTATTAGAAATGGAGATTGCTACAACATCTGAACAAGCTTCAACAACATTATGTGCTTTGCTATTTTGTATTAATTCAATATCACCAACAATTGCTAATGGATTGATAAAGCGAAGGATTAGTTTCTTTCCTTCTGGTGTAATCGTGTAAACTTTTACTTTTCCTTTAATAACAAAATATAAACGATGAATTTCATCATCTTTATCGCAAATAAGCTTGCCTTTTTCAAAATGATTTACTTGAAAATTGTCAGTACTTATTCCTGAAAAAATTTCAAGTATATTATAAGCTTTCAAATATTGAATAATTAAGTCTGATTTATTATCCACTTACAGTCCCTTCTTTCCTTACATATTAAACACAAAAATACCTAAAATCATTACTATTGTCCCCACAATATGGTATCTCTCCATTTGTATCTTTTTTATATGAAATAATCCTTTCATTTCAATAACAGTAGCTGTTAATAATTGAGCAACCATAAGTGTTCCAGCTGTTAATGTAACTCCCATTGAATATATCGCCATTGTTTCCGCACAAGTAATCAACCCACCAAGTGCGCCAGCTGCTAAATATACTTTTTTTACACCCTTTAAATCCGTTACTTTCTCTTCTTTCTTTAACAAAAATATAGTTGTTGCAATAAGAAACCCAATTAAATGCGTAATAATACTCGTCGACCATATACCGATATCTGAACTAAGTTTCGCATTAAACGTACCTTGAAGTGTAATGAATACTCCTCCAAAAACTGAAAGTAAAATACCTTTCAAAAAAATCATCTCCTAATCTTCTATCTATGATTTAATTAAAAGCTACAATACTACAACGACAAAAGGACAAATGTCACATCAATATGAAAATAATTAGTAATGTACACGAAAAAACACATCTCAAAATATGTGAGATGTGTTTAAAACACTTCATCCGTATATAATATTTTAGTAATTAAAACTATGCTACATTAACAGCTTTATTCTTCAAAACAAACTTTCCAAATAAGAAACGTACAAGAGGTCCCATTATTATTAATTGAAGTGGGTACGCCATAATGAAATTTTTAATGAAAATCGAGAAATAAATTGAAGCGAATGAGTCACCATGTAACCCATTATGTAAATACATCATAGCCATTCCGTAAAATGACATAAAGAATACCATTCCGATTACCATTGTTGTTGCCATCGCAATAATCATGTTTACTTTTTTTGATTTATCAAATGGTAATGCAAATACAATCTTTTTCGCACACGGTCCTACGATACATATTTCAATTAATAGCGCAATAATAAATCCAATTATTAGTTCTAATGCGATCTCCTTAATATGAATTGGCCCTCCTGCTCCATTCATTAATAAATTGTAAAACGTCATAACGATAACCATCCCGAGGCACATCATCATACCAAATTGGAGGTTTTCCTTTCTTGTTGTTGGCAATTTTCATCATCCCTTCTCTTTGAGTCTTTGTCATTATATCGATATTGGAAACTCCTTCGTAAGTGAACATTTTGTGAACATTTTTAAAGCGTTTACGTGCATTTCTTCCACTCTTCACTCCAATCCTCCCACTTTATAACTTTTTACTTACAAAGGTTTTATATATTTTGATGTTGAATTATTAAATTTAATATTGAATTATATGATAATTACTACTAGGAGGATAACCATGAATAAAGCGGAATTTTACGCATATCACATCGTTACAAGGAAAACAATGAGTATCGGAAAAATCATTCACTTTGACAAAAATCAAACTAATACTTTATTTCACTTCTTTTTTGAAAGAGAACAATTAAATTCTAATGATGAAGACTCCATTCAAATTTTAAAAAGGCATTATATCAATGAGGAATTACATATAAATAATGAAAATGCTAAAGTAGTTCTGAATTATATAGATCAAACAATTAGAGCGGTTAGAGAAACGATTGTGGAAATGGTTAGACTGCAAGAATTTCCTGAATATCCCTCAAGGTTGTCTTGCTTATATGCTTCAAAAAGCTATGAGGATGCTTTGAAATGGAAAGCTTTATTTGATTCTTATAATCGAGATGTTTTACAGATTGTTAAACTACGAGTGATCGGTAGTTCTTTTGAAGGTGACGGAAATCTTTTACCGAAAGAAGATGGTATTCCTTTCGCTCAAAAAATGGAACAAGCTAGAGAGTATTGGAAAGGAAACGTTAGAAATGAACTTCCTGAGTTACTGATTAATGGGAGAATTGAAGTGGTGGAAATTATTGATGATTTTTCATCAATTAAAATTTAATTCCTGGTTAAATATTAAAGAATGGAGATTAAAATGATGAAAAAAGTGTACTTCAATCATGATGGTGGTGTAGATGATTTAATATCACTATTTTTACTACTCCAGATGGAAAATGTAGAACTTACAGGTGTTTCAGTTATTCCTGCAGATTGTTATTTAGAACCAGCAATGTCTGCCAGTCGTAAAATTATAGATCGCTTCGGCAAAAATAATATTGAGGTAGCAGCGTCCAACTCTCGTGGAAAAAACCCATTTCCAAAAGAATGGCGGATGCATGCATTTTATGTAGATGCTTTACCAATTTTAAATGAGTTTGGGAAAGTTGTTACACCTGCATCAAAAAAACCTGCACATCATCATATAATAGAGACTCTTCTACAAACTGATGGAAAAACAACTTTATTATTTACAGGGCCCCTGACTGACCTTGCTCGTGCACTATATGAATCTCCAATAATCGAAGATAAAATTGAACGTCTCGTTTGGATGGGCGGTACATTTCGTACTGCAGGCAATGTACATGAGCCAGAACATGACGGAACAGCCGAGTGGAATTCATTTTGGGATCCCGAAGCAGTAGCTCGTGTTTGGAATGCTAATATAATCATTGATTTAGTAACTCTAGAAAGTACAAACCAGGTTCCGCTAACTATAGACATACGTGAACAGTGGGCAAAAGAGCGTAAGTATATTGGTGTTGATTTCCTTGGTCAATGCTATGCAATGGTTCCCCCTCTCGTTCACTTCTCAACGAACTCTACTTACTATTTGTGGGATGTATTAACCGCTGCCTTTGCTGGGAAAGCTGATCTTGCAAAGGTACAAGCGATTAAAAGTATTGTTCATACATACGGACCTAGTCAAGGACGTACAGTGGCAACTGATGATGGGCGACCTGTAAATGTCGTTTATGATGTAAAACGTGATGTATTCTTTGAATATATTACTGAATTAGCTAAAAAAGCTGCTACTTGAAACCTCAATTTTACGAAAAATAACTTTTAAGATTACAATACATATATTCTGAGAAATCACTCCTAAAAGTTAGAAACCCAAACGAAAAGTATATTAAGAATGATATACTTTAATTAATATAACATGGGGTGATATGATGGATTACGAGTTACTAAAAGAAAGAATAGAAATAATAACTTCTAGAATTAAAGAAATAGGCGGTGAAGTTCAAGAAGTTTGTATAGATGAACCATCTTCTCTTGAAAAGATAATCCAAGTGAAAAAAAAACTTGGTGTTAAATTACCAAATAGTTTCAAAAAAGTACTTTTAGAGTTCTCAGGAAATTTTAGCTTACGCTGGTTTTTACCTGACGATATGGAGCTACCAAATGAATTTCGTGAAATTTTTTGCGGAACACCCCACTGGAGTTTAGAAAGTCTTTCTGAGTTTGAAAAAGAACGAAAAGACTGGATTGACACGGTTTTTCCAAATCCTGAAGATGAATATGATATAGTGTGGCATAATAAATTAGCATTTTGTGAAGTGGGCAATGGGGATTATTTAGCATTTGATATGCAAGATAATATAGATGCTCCGATAATTTACCTAAGTCACGAGGATGGAGAAGGACATGGATATAAGATTGCGAATAATTTCATTGAATTCATTGATAATTGGTCAAGAATAGCTTTTGTAGGATGCGAGGATTGGCAGTGGTTACCGTTCACAACCAGTCTTGAAAGTGGTGTAAACCCAGATGATGAGCCAGCAAAAAAATTTAGAAATTGGTTGGGACTAAATATTTAATTATTAAAAAGAGTATTGAATTAACTTTCAATACTCTTTTTGTACAGTTTAATTATATTCAAATCAGAATAAGCTTCAATCTGGTTTGAGTTAGGTTTTACAGATTAACCATTTCATAACCATTTACAAAGTACGTTATTGTTTCTAGCTCATCTTCATTTAATTCTCTATCTAGTTCTTGTTTATATGCTGCCTTTATCTTCTCTTCATCGCCTTTATGAGTTTCCGTATAAGTTCCTACTGTTTTTAATAAACGAATCTCTCGCAAAAATTCATTTCGATCTATAGCTTCCCCATGTGAAAGAATATAGGTCTCGGCATCAAATTTCTCTAACTCTTGTATCAGTTTAAACGTTCGTTTCGTCGTATAGTTCCACTTAGAAGAAAAAATATCTGCATAAATACAATCTCCTAAAAATAAAATCTTTTCTTCTTTAATATAAATGACAACAGAGTCATGTGAATGGTTCCCGCCCACATGCTCTAACACACATGTCACATCACCAAGGTCTAATTCAAGTTGTTTCTGAAAGGTTAAGGACGGCGGAAGAATTTGAATATTTCTTGGTTTTTCACTGAACTCTTTTTTTATACAGTCCGCACAAAATTCAATTTCTGTACCTTCTTTCACTCGTGTGTCCAATGCCTCATCCGACCACTCATAAGAAACAAGTGTGTTCATCTCTTTTTTTGTTTCAAAATGTGCGATAGACAATGCATTTTGTAATACAGGCAATCCAAAAATATGATCCCAGTGCCAATGCGTTAATGCTACAAAATCAGGATTTGAGATATTTTGCTCTTTTAGCATTTCTAAAAACAATTGTGTATGTGCTTCTGAATTACCTGCATCTATCATCAAAGTCTTTTCTTTTCCAACTACCATTCCTAAGATAGGTCTATCAGTCTCGGAAACAGGTGTCATGTACCAAAATGCGTTTCCTATTTTTTTAATTTGCTGCATAACTATTGCCTCCATTTTATGAGTATGTAACAATTTCCAGCCGAGAAAATTCTTTATTTTGTATTTTGATTACTATTAAATAACAATGTCAGAAATAAAATCATTCTACATTTTTTATTATCTAGTGAAATACAAATACTAATTTTGACAAGGGAATCCTTTCTCAACATTTGTTACTTTTAATCTATTTTACGCTACGAATTTACATTTAAATTATATTACAATTTGTATAAATGAGATACATTTTACAATATCGAAGGAGTGTTGAACCTGGAATGCAAAGGAACCAATCATTCCCTATTTCGGTAATGTGTTAACAGGTAAAAAGTTGATCAATGAATTTAATAAGGAGGGCTACCATGTTATCAGCTGAGTCAACTATCCCCACTGAGATGAAGCGTTTCAGTGGGGGCTTGAGTTAGAACGCTAGGTCTTTTCATCTATCACTAGACAGTTGACGCTCTAGCATTCATGCCACCTCACAGTAACACCCCAATTATGTTTTTGGTTGGTACTAGAAACGAATAATCGTTTCCCCACTTGCACCACCCTTTCGAAAAAGAGCAGTTCTTCCTTATAGAAGAAGCCACCACTCAGATGAATCCGGCGTGTGCTACAGGCCCCGACAAGTCGAGTACACATGGATGGTTGACACACCCACTAAGCTATGCGCGAAGCAAAAGCCCTACGTTTTTGCACTTTTAATAGAATCGGCGTTTTCACTTTGAGATTGTCATCCAATTGTACAATTTTTGATTTTTCCAATGTATTCAATGCACCATTAATATCAGCATGGATACATGTTCCTGATTTACTTTGATACAGACCACGAGTGATTCGTTTGCCACTAAAGCGATAATGAGTCCTATCCTCCTTAGACCAAACTGGAATCTTATCTTTATCAAGAAAACTAGCTTTTGAAGTATAGCTTTCTTCTTGTTTTAAAAATCGTATACCTTCTTTTATACATTTATTCTCAATCGCTGCAATCAGTTTATGAAATGGGATTTGAACAAATTTTTGATTATTCTTTTTCCCCATATCAGATTTTTGTTTCCAACCAGTGTTATACCCTACGACAACCATATCTATGTTACATGCTTTCACTTTTTTGAACAACAAGCCGACAGTTTGTGAAATGTAACCATTTATTTGTCGTTCCCGTTTATGCCAAAGTGCAGCCATTTTGTTCGTTATAACTCGTTTAGAAAGTCCATTTTCCACATTTTTCAGTTGGAGATTACGTATCATTTTGTTGAAGTACTGGTTAATAGATTTTAGTTTTTTTCCATCAATTAAAAATGCATCACCTGTATTTGTTACGCAACTTAATAATCTATCTACACCTAAATCGCAACTCAAAGCGTTACTAGTAGTCGTGGATGGTTTCTTCATTTGAGAAACGTGCATTTCATATGTGTAATGCACCTCAAAGAACCGACCTTTTTGCTTCGGTACAATCTCAATGTAGGAGATTTTTTTATTTCTTACATTTTTAGGCATACGTATTTTAATGGAACCGAATTTTTTCCTGAATGCAACATTCATTGGAATCATCCAATACCCGTTATCATCCACTTTTGGAACTTGATAGATTTCAATAATTCGTTTGTCAGTTGAACCAGAATAATTCGGAAACTTAGGACGACCTGCGAAGGTTTCAGGTTTTTTCTTCCACTGTTCCAATCCTTTAAAAAAGCTTTTTACTTCTGTAAATAAGGATCTACGAATCGCTTGAACAGAGTTTGATTGAATGCCCCAGTAATTCATATCGGCTTGCATGGCAGTGTCCACTTCTTTTACAGTAGCCATCTTGTTATTATTCAAGTAACTTTGTTTAATTGTGTATAATCCAACATTTCGCAACGCTTTTGAACTATGTGACATGCGTTGCAGTAAGCGAAATTCTTTCGCAGTAAGGCAAGCTCGTCCGATATTCTGTTTCTGCGTGAATCGTTGTATGTTTTCTCTTTTCTTTTGTTTACGTAATACTTTCACTGCTTTCTTTCTAGCCATTGTTTTCACCACCTTTCTCAGAGGGTTTATTAAAATCATTAGTTACTTTTAACAAATCAATACTTGGAACAAAATGTGAACATGGTCTTCATCGTAATTCCTTTTAGCGCAAGTAACCGAATGATTATTATTATCCAATTTCGTTGTCTTACGATATATTCCCTCCTTATCTAAGGGCAGATTATATCGTAAGACAAAAAGAAACAAATATTCGCCCTCAAAAAATTGTTATGAACGAAACAAAAGAGTTCAGCCTACCTTCTGACGGCAATTCATCTACACCTGAATTGTTGGGTTTCACCCGTAACACAAATCAGATGGAGTCTTCTTGCCAAAAAGGATAAAAGCAGCAACTATACAGTTGCTGCTTCCAACATTTCTTTTTGTATTTCAACACGTTTGATTTGGTGAGGGTCTTTAGAAAGAATTTTAAATGCATATCCTTCGCTATTCACTGTTTGCCCTTCCTGGATATCATAATTCTGCATCAGAATCCAACCACCAATCGTGTCAACATCACTATCATTCATATGTAATCCTAGTAAATCATTTAATTCACTAATTAATACTTTACCTTCTACGACAACATGACCTTCCTTCATTTGTTGGATGGGAGGACGCTCATCTTCATCGTATTCATCACGGATTTCTCCTACAATCTCTTCCAGAATATCCTCAATGGTTACAATACCAGCCGTACCGCCGTATTCATCATATAACACAGCCAACGGAATACGTTTCTTTTGCATTTGTAGTAAAAGATTATGTATTGGTATGGTCTCAATTACTTCAATTACTGGACGCGTATACGATTGAATAGAACTGAATTCTTTTGCTTCCTTATTCATATAACGGATAAAGAAATCTTTCACATTCACCATACCAATGATTTCATCTTTATCTTCCCCAAATACTGGGTAACGTGTGTACTTTTCATCACGGATTATTTTCATATGGTCTGCTAAAGAATTATCTACATGTAGCCCTATAATTTCTGTACGAGGGACCATGATTTCTTTCGCAATACGATTATCAAATTCAAAAATATTATTTACATATTTGTATTCAGCTTGATTAATTTCTCCACGTTCATAACTTTCAGAAAGAATCAATCGTAATTCTTCTTCTGTATGTGCTACATCATGCTCTGATGCAGGTTTTAAGCCGAACATTCCTGTTATCATCCTTGCAGAGCCATTTAACAAGCGAATAAACGGATACATGATTTTGTAGAACCAGATAAGCGGAGCCGAAAGTAATAAAGTAACCTTCTCAGCCTTTTGAATCGCAAATGTTTTTGGTGCTAACTCACCAACTACAACATGTAAGTACGTCATTATAGTAAAAGCAATTCCTAAAGATAATACACCTGCAATAGAAGGATTAATGTTCCACTTATCAAATAAAGGATGTAAAAGTCTCTCAATCGTTGGTTCACCTAGTGCCCCGAGGCCCATTGCTGTAACTGTAATCCCTAATTGACAAGCTGACAAATATTCATCCAAGTTTGATGTCACTTTCTTAGCTGCCAGCGCACCCTTCTTTCCTTCTAATACAAATTGATCAATCTTTGATCCTCTTACTTTTACAATAGCAAACTCAATTGCCACGAAAAATGCAGTACATGCGATTAAAACCGCTACCATGATTAAATTAAATATGTCCAACTAATTCCCTTAGCTTCCTTGAAACTAAAGGATTCACCTCCTGATATATTTTCTCTTTCCATACCTACAATTTCATACACATTAACATGAGATTGTATACAATCTACATTCTCAAAATGATGAGGGGTACTCTGAGAAAATCGAGGTCATTTAGCCACCTATCCGAGTCAACATCTGAGTCCAATATATTTCCACCGCCTTGATTAAATTATCTATATGTTAGCATGAGAAATAAATCCCAGTCAATGTTTACATTTGAAATACCCTGAAAATTAAACAAAGAACTTCTCTCCCCTGTTTCCTAAAATTTCTTAATGCGTGCACCAAACACTATAACATACCCTTCGCTTCCACTAACTATATTATTTTTTATTCATTATTTACATTCCTTCTCACAGCAAAAAACAAAGCTCAGTAATTTTTATCAGACTTTTCGAAAACATTTTGACACACATATTAGCCAATGCTAATATGAATAAAGAATAAACATATTAGTTATTACTAATACGAATGGAGAGGATACGATTGTGTAACTCAAATGACTTAGATATAAAAGCCAAATTTATTCGAGGCTTTGCTGATAAAACTAGACTTCAGATTCTTCAATGTATGTTAGATGGTGAAAAAACGGTATCCGAAATTGTAGAAATCACTAAAGGAAATCAGTCAAATATCTCACAACACCTAAACTGTTTAAAAGGATGCGGCATCATCCTAGGTAGACAAGAAGGAAAGTATGTCTACTATTCTTTACGCAGTACACAAATTGAACAGTTACTTACAATGTTCGATGTTGTCTTTCATGAGGTGCAAAATGAAGTAGCATCATGTGATAAAAACGATGGTTGTTTATCTCAAAAAGGAGAGAACTGATATGACAGATAAAAAGGAGAGCGAAAAACAAACAAATTGCTGTGAAAATTCTTCCATAGCATCCACAAAAGAAGAATTAGCAACGGAAACTGCATCTTGTTGCTCTTCCAAAAAAGAGATTCCTATTGTGCCAATTGTTAAAAACACTTCTTGTTGTAATGGTGAAACCAAAACTGAAAAAGAAAAAACTACAAAAGAAACATCGTCATGTTGCTCTTCTAAAACAGAGATTCCAATTATCCCTATTACTAAGGAAACCTCTTGCTGTAGTAGTAACAACAATTCTATTAAAACTGAAACTTGTTGTTCAGCTGAATTAGCCCTACAAAAAGAATCAATGACATCAAAATCTTCTTGCTGTAGTGATAGCTCATGTGAAGATCCATCACCTCTTCTTAATACTCAGAAAATATCAGGAGATGGCGTACAAACTTATCTTGTAGAAGGTATGGATTGTGGTGCATGTGCTTTAACAATCGAAAAGCATCTACACAACGTTTCTGGCGTAGAGGAAGTTCGAGTAAACTTCGCTACTGGAAAAATGCATATTCGTCATGACCGAAATGTGGATGACATTATAAAAGAAGTATCTAACGCAGGCTTTGAAGCCACTTTAGCTGGAGCTCGTAGAGGATCAACACCTGTTTCAAAATCAAAAAATACAACTTTGATTCTCTCAGGATTATTTTTAGCTTTAGGATTTGGAGGAAACTTTACAAACATATCCCCTCTTCTTATTACACTTCTCTATGCGGTGAGCATTGGTATTAGTGGTTATAAACCTGCTAAAAGTGCCTTTTATGCAATTAGAAGTAAATCACTCGATATGAACGTTCTCATGATATCAGCCGCTATTGGTGCCGCATTAATTGGTCAATGGCTAGAAGGCGCAACAGTTGTTTGGCTATTTGCATTAGGGGCAACGCTACAAAATAAATCTATTGAACGCACAAGAGAATCTATTCGTGGATTAATTGATTTAGCCCCATCAGAAGCTTGGGTAAAAATTGGAACTGAACTTATAAAAAAATCTGTTGATGATATTGCAGTGAATACAACGATTGTTGTAAAGCCAGGTGAAAAAATCCCATTAGACGGTACAGTTATAGGAGGCAATTCTACTGTAAACCAAGCGCCGATAACTGGTGAATCTATCCCAATTGATAAACAAATTGGTGATTCCGTATATGCAGGAACGATTAATGATGAAGGTTCTCTTGAGATTACAGTCACTAAACTTGTTGAGGATACTACGTTATCTCGAATTATTCACCTTGTAGAGGAAGCACAGGAAAATAAAGCACCGACAGAAGCATTTGTTGATCGTTTTGCAAAAATCTATACACCTATCGTTTTTGTATTAGCAATTGGTGTCATAATTATCCCTCCCCTTCTTGGTATGGGCGAATGGATGGAATGGTTTTATAAAGGATTAGAACTTCTTGTTGTTGCGTGTCCTTGTGCTTTAGTTATCTCAACTCCTGTTGCTATTGTATCTGCAATTGGAAATGCAGCAAGAAACGGTGTACTCATTAAAGGTGGTACTGCTCTAGAAATCGCAGGTTCATTAAATGCTATTGCGTTTGATAAAACAGGAACATTGACTGAAGGAAAACCAAAAGTAATGCATGTACGCAGCGTAGATTGTACTGAAGATGCGTTATTATCCATCGCAGCAACAATTGAAGAATACTCTAATCATCCCATTGCCAAAGCAATTACAGCATATGCGAAAGAGCATCAAACTTCTATCCAAAGCGGAACAGACTTCCGCACCATTGTAGGAAAAGGTGCGCAAGTAACGATAGATGGCGAAACATACTACGCTGGAAATAAAGCATTATATGAAGGTTTTGGAGTTTCACTTCAAATGTGGAACGAACCGATTCAGGAGATGCAAAGAATTGGTCAAACCGTGATACTTGTTGGAACGAACAAAGTCATTTTAGGAATGATTTCAGTAGCAGATTCCATTCGTTCTACTACTTATGGAACAATTCAAGAATTAAAACAATCAGGTATTCGGGAAACTGTTATGTTAACAGGAGACAATGAAGGAACCGCAGAACACATTGCACAGAAAGCAAAAGTAGATCGCTATTTTGCTAACTTACTTCCAGAAGATAAGGTTCATTCTGTCAAACAACTTCAATCTGAAGGAAAAACAGTGGCTATGATTGGGGACGGCATAAATGATGCCCCTGCCCTCGCTACTGCAAACCTAGGGATTGCAATGGGCGGTGCAGGAACTGATACCGCAATGGAAACGGCAGATATTGTATTAATGGCAGATAATCTTGAAAAACTTCCTTATACAATGAAACTAAGTCGGAAAGCATTGCACATCATAAAACAAAATATTTGGTTCTCATTGATTATTAAATTTATCGCCCTTGCCTTTATCTTCCCAGGTTGGCTTACTCTTTGGATGGCTGTCCTAAGTGATACAGGCGCTGCACTTATTGTAATCCTTAACAGTATGCGTTTATTACGGAACAAATAATAAGATAAGGAGCTACTGAGTAGCTCCTTATCTTATATACAAATTGAATTAGGATGTAGAAATGTTATCATTTAGTGGACGTTTACAAAAATAAGCGTTACTGCGAGAACAGCTGATTTACTATGAACCTATACCAACACATTCTATCTTTTCCTCATCTTCTGATTTAAAGATCATCCTCTTCTTGTTTTTCAAAATCACTCCATGTCCAATTGGTCCAATCATTATTTACTTTCCCTACAGTTATCAAATTCACATTATTTAATTCAATCGCTTTAGCTAAACTTTGAAAGAATATGCTCTCACTCGGTTTTTGATCATCACTAACATCAGGATGTTCCCATTCTTCTGTTTGATAAAATAGATTTGGTTTAAATTCTGCATTGATTTCATCTAACATGTCCGAGGGCTTTATCCAGAATTTCTCCTTATATACAGAAGTTAAATAACGAATAAGTTTGGTAAGATGAAATGAATCCGTTTCAATTCCTAAACGCTTATACTCTTCTACCGTTGGTGTTAAGGTAATATGTTCTCCTTTCAACAGTAGCTCCATATGAAAAGGACCTACAAGGAAACGATCTTCATCATCGTACCAATACTCTTCATTTACCAGCGTTAAGATTTCATCAAAACATGAAAAAAACCCTTGCTGTCTCATGCTATTACTATACACATAGAAGTTATTCGATATCTCAAGGTTTGCATCAACGCCCACAACCTCAAATACAATGAACCACTTGTCTTCCTCTCGAAAAACAGATATTCTGGATTGTGCTAAGTCAAAATTATAGTTATCAAGTACTGGAAAATCAAACTCCCCCGCGTACCTATCTAGTGTTTCAAGTATTTTTCTGCTTTCATAACATTACTCTCCATAAAGTTAGTATAGTAAATTTTTATTACATTCGTTTTTCTTTATTTAACTCATAAACATTATCTAAATACCAGGACATTTTTTTATGTCCCTCTAAAATGGCAAATATCCAGTTTTGTTTATTTGTATATTATATAAAACTCTAATAGCACAGTAAACAACATTTGATTATGACGCTATCCTTCATTTTCTCTATAATTGTATTTTCACAGTCCCCACCGTAACACCCCACTGCAGCTCCTCTTATTCTTCCTTACAATAAAAACAAAGACACATAGTCTATTGTTAATGTGAAATACAGTTTGATCATTTTTTCTAATAACTTACTATATAAGAAAAGACGCGTTTCTATATAAACGCGTCCGATTGTTATATTCTTAGGAGCACTTCTTTATGTCACTTATCAACTAATACTCAGCATCCCTATCTTTTCTTCCGGCAAACTACCACCATAGAATAACAATCCTCCTGCAACTCATTCCCATCCCAATCATTGTATATATGTAACAATTCAAATCCATTCTCTACTAGCAATCTTTCTAACTCCTGCGGATACGTATAGCGAAGATCAATCGTTGTCTTCAATTCCTCTACTAGCGTATTATCCTCATAAAACCTTCTTGTTGTTATGTAGTGCTGTATTTGCTGAATTGAATCATAATTCAGCTCAGTATATAAATCACATCTTCTTCCCTTTTCATCTGTAATAGTTGTCCAATATTCTTCTGTAGATGGTTGCATTAATTCTTCTTTTGAAGGAAAACGTGTATCTAATATAAATATACCATTCTCAGCTAATGCATTATGAATAGATGTTAACAACTGATTTTGATGTATATTCGTAAGAAAATGCTGGAATCCATGGCCAACCATATATGCTAACGGAATTGTTTCTTCGACGCTCAATTGCAAGCAGTCTTGTTGTAACCACTTTATATTCTTTAAACTCGCAGATTTACTCTTCGCTTCAGCAAGCATTCCTTCATGTATATCTATACCAATCATTTGATATCCGTTTTCTATGAATGGAATTGTAACTCTCCCTGTTCCACAGGCTATATCTAGAATCCATTCATTTTGTATATTTAGTTTTTGCACCCATGATAGTAAGAACGGAAAATCTGACAAACTTTTATTTTCTACATCATACCGTTCTGGATTCTCACATTCGGATAAAGTGAAACTTTAATCAGTGGGGAGTGTCCATCCCCCACTGATTATTAGTTGAACCAATCGGGCTTTTACGGGCAGTTGACCTCCCGTCTAACTGCCTCGTATTCCCTGACTTTTGAGATGGGAGTCTTATTGCCCGTTAAAGCGGGATAAACTCCATTTTGTTTGCAATCTTATTCCCCATTTCGCATCTTCTGTTAAATTCGATATATACATTATAACGAGTTGATAGATTTTTCTCTATAATCAAACATAATTATTTGGACTAATCTCCCTCCCCCATCAGTAAGCTGAAATTAAGGGTATAGAATCGGAGTGTGATAATATGGAACGTCTATGGATTCCAATAATCGTTACGTTTTTTTCGTTCGGTGGATTACTATTAGGAGGTGCTGTTGGAGTAGTAACACGCCAACTAATTGAAGAAAAGATGCATCGTTTATACGCATTATGTGGTGGGATTTTACTTGGATTATTATCACTTGAAATTATTCCTGAAACATTTTCAAGCTATGAAATAATTGGGCCTATGCTCGGTATAGCTATCGGTATTTTAGTTATGAGCTTATTAGATAACTATTGCCATCATCCGATTATACATAAGAAAGATCAACAAGCATGGCAAACCTTCCTTTTTCTTTCTTTCGCTATATTCATTCATAATATGCCGAGTGGATTTGCGTTAGGAACAGCGTTTATAAATCATAATGACTCTGCCATTCCTTTCTTACTTGCGATTGTCATTCACCATATTCCAGAAGGGTTAGCTTTAATTATTCCATTTCTCTTTACAAAACATAAATACATTTCATTTTTATTAACAACTTTATTACTTTCTCTTATCCTAGGGACCGGTACTGTTTTTGGCATTATGATGGACGGGAAAGCTCTCCATTTACAAGGACTTATTATGGGAAGCGCAATTGGTTCTCTTGGCTATGTCACAATTCACGAAATGCTTTGGAAAGCAAAAAAACAGCTACCTTTCCTTCCGTTTCTATCGTGGTCTATTAGTGGATTTTTACTAATAACAGTCTTCACTCTTTTCACTGGACATCACTAAAACAAATAAGTTATATTACTTGTATATTTTTCCTTTTTCTCCAAAACATAATAGTATCTACCTATTATAAGGAGGAACGATTATGTTTGGTAAAACAGCCGGTGAAGCATTAGTGGATCTTTTAATTGACTGGGGTGTAGAACACATATATGGTATGCCAGGAGATTCCATCAATTCTATAATTGAAGCTTTAAGAAAAAAACAAGATAAAATTAAATTTATTCAAGTTCGCCATGAAGAAGCTGGCGCGTTAGCAGCGGCAGCCTATGCAAAATTAACAGGAAAACTTGGTGTTTGTATGGCTATTGCAGGACCTGGGGCTATTCATTTATTAAACGGTTTATACGATGCCAAACTCGATCAAGCTCCCGTACTAGCAATTTCAGGACAAGTAGAAACCGATTTACTCGGAACGGATTTTTTCCAAGAAGTAAACTTAGAAAGAATGTTTGATGATGTTGCCGTTTATAACCAACGAATAATGTCAGCTGAACAGTTACCTGCTGTAGTGAATCAAGCTATTCGAATGGCATATACAAAAAAAGGTGTATCAGTTCTTACAATTCCAGATGATGTTCCGAAATTCGAAGTGAAAAATGGTGCACGTATTACAAACTCTTCCTTTACATTACCTGAAATATTTCCGCAAGAAGAAGATTTAGCTATAGCAAAACTCGCACTTAATGAAGCTAAAAAACCTGTTATTTTAGCCGGGAAAGGAGCTAAACATGCAAGAGAGTCTTTGCTTGCATTTGCAGAACATATCGGTGCTCCAATCGTACTTACATTACCAGCTAAAGGGATTGTTCCTGATGAACACCCTCTTTGTATCGGTGGATTAGGATTAATCGGAACGAAACCTTCTTATGAAGCAATGAAACATGCAGATACTTTAATTATGGTGGGCACTTCTTATCCGTTCACTGGTTTCTTACCCGAAAAAGCAAAAACACTTCATATTGATACAGACCCCGCACAAATCGGGAAACGTTATACGACAGATATCGGCTTAGCTGGTGATGCTGATAAAACATTAAAATGGTTAATTGAAAATGTAGAAAAACACGAGGATCATTCCTTCTTAGAGCATCATCAAGAAATGATGAAAAAGTGGGAAGAAAAATTACACAATCAAGAAGAAGATTCTTCGACTCCAATTAAACCACAGCGAGTTATGCATGCACTGCAGAAAGTAGCAGAAGATGACGCAATTCTTTCAGTCGATGTCGGAAATGTAACAGTATGGACTGCAAGGCACTTCCGCATGACAAACCAGAAATTTATCATTTCTAGTTGGCTTGCAACACTTGGCTGCGGTTTACCTGGTGCACTTGCTGGAAAAATTGCTTTCCCGGATAAACAAGTGTTTGCAGTTTGTGGTGACGGCGGATTCGGAATGACAATGAATGACTTCGTAACAGCTGTTAAATATAAACTGCCAATCGTTGTCGTTGTATTAAACAATAATAAAATTGCTATGATTAAATTTGAACAAGAAGTTATGGGAAATATTGAATTTGGTACAGACTTAACGAATCCTGATTTCGCAAAATATGCTGAGGCGTGCGGTGGTATTGGATACCGTGTAGAACAGTTAGATGACTTACTTCCCGCCTTTGAAAATGCAGTAAAACAAAGTAAACCATGCATTATTGATGTAGTTGTAGATGTAAATGAAGCACCAATGCCAGCAAAAATCACATTTGGTCAAGCAGCCGGTTATACGAAACATATGATAAAAGAATTATTTGAAGAAGGTAAGATTGATTTACCACCACTTTAAATAAAAAAAGATAGCTGAAAACAATTTGTCTTCAGCTATCTTTCTTTATTTTTGTACCTCTCTATGAAATGAAAAATCATTCACGGTAGGCTGTATTTGTTTCTCTACTTTCACTTCTTCCTTCTTCCGATTCGCTCTTCTAACATTCCCTAGCTTAATCGCATCTTGCATACTATTACTAACTAGATTTCCCGCTAAAATTGTCATGCTATAAAAAGCAATTGGTATAAGTACAATCCATGTATGTGTGGTTAAATGACGGAAGTTTTGACCAATTAGGCCAGTCCATTCTTTTGTTACACTATCTGCTTCTGTACCAAAAATTATTGTTCCGCCAAAAAATAATTCTAACAAACCAAGGTGCAAGAGGATTAATAAAGTACTTACAAATTGCTGGGCTACTAATAAAAGAAATGATGGTAACATATGCGGCCATACATGGCGTTTCAACCTCTGCCACTTACTTCCGCCGAGCACAGTGGCCGCCAACATAAATTCTTCATTCTTAATACGTTTTACTTCTTGCGCCACATACAACATAACAGTCGGTACAGCAAGGCACGCAAGAACTATAATTTGAAACGCAACCCGTAAATGAAACGGAGCAGCCTCCTCTCCACTTTCGAACGTTAAAACTGAATTTAACATAAAATAGGAAATCATAATCATTGGTACAATACTAAACGGATCAAAAAAAGATGAGATAACTGGAAATGAGCGTTTACTGTACATACCAAGTAATAAACCAATAGCTCCTCCAATTACTACACGTAAAACTGCGATAACGATACTTGCACCAACTGTCCATTTCGCTCCTTCTATTATTAACTGGAACAGGTCACGGCCTTTCTCATCAGTTCCGAACCAAAATTTACTCGACGGTGAAAACGGAGCAGCCTCTAATTCTCCTTTTTCGTTATACATCATCGTTAGTTCACGAATATTCCCATCGAAAAACAGCGTATTTCCAATACTAACAATCATTAGTACACTCAAAAAAGTAACACCTAGCCAAAATCTCACATCTCTTTTTACAACTTGCCACATGTTACACACGCCCCTTTACAACATTTTGTAAAAGCGTATGTAATAAACGAAATAGTATAAAAAGCGGTACGTATAATAAAACTAAACTCACTGTAAATATTTCTAATTTTGAATTTTCTTTTACGAAAACGAACATACCGTACGTATTAAACAGCCATTCAATAATATATAAGTTTGATAACATAAATAAAATATTCGTTTTTGCATAATAGACTGTTGTTAACAAGACATTTCTTGAAATATGGTGCGTCAAAATATGTCTTAAACTTAGCCCTTTACTCTTAGCAAATATACTATAATCTTTCTCTAATTCTTCTCTGAAACGTAATAGTAGTAACTTAATAAATAATAATGTTGTAGGTAAAGTAAGACATATTATTGGTAACAGGCGAGCCCTTTCCTCTCCAAGTCCTGCAAATTTCACTGGCATAAAACCTGTCTTTTGAAAGATTATTACTACTAGAAGTTGAGATAATAAAATTAATAAAATGTCCGGAATACTTTCAAGTGCGACGAAAATCCCATTCCACATACGTTGCTTTGATTGAGAGCGCTGTAATACCCACACAACGATAAGATACGCAATGAGTAAAGATAGTATAAATGCCGAAATAAATACAAACATTGTTTCTACATAATGAATCCATATTTGTGGAAATAACTTTCTTGAATTCCGAAATCCATACGTAATTTCACCTGGTTGAAGTAACTTCTCTCCAAGAAACACAACTGTGTTCCAAAAACCGATTAGATCAATTTGTAATCCCTTAAATAAACGCGGTAGTGCCCCTAAAAATAGAATACAAATAAGTGCCGCAAATAATTGTAAACATGTAACCCCACACCACTTACCAATTCGAATAAACATAACTATTACCCCTTTTGTTTAAATGAATATTCAGAAATTAAAACTATGTATAGTACCTATACCTTTTAATAAAATAACTCCTCTCTCGACAAAACATATCGATTCTCGTCATTTCTCTGAAGTTGTATTATATCTTTCGATTATTATCCAACATTTTCCTTCTCGCTCGATTATATACTATAAAAAAGCACTTATTTTTAAAATAAGTGCTTTTTTATTTAATTTCATTTTACGAATGTATCACACAACCACTCATAAAACTTTTCCTTCTCTTCAAATTGAGGGTAATGTGCTGAGTTTTCAAAAGCTATAAATTCTTTTTGATTCGCCTCAATTCTATCAAAATACTGTTTTGCT
The DNA here is from genome assembly GCF_025809295.1 of Bacillus sp. 41-22. Lineage (NCBI taxonomy): Bacteria > Bacillati > Bacillota > Bacilli > Caryophanales > Bacillaceae > Bacillus > Bacillus sp. 41-22. The sequence goes on along the minus strand of NZ_CP084035.1, from coordinate 2,253,730 downwards.
GCATGAAATGAAGTATTATAGTCATATTTACCCATAAGAAAATAAAGCGGTAGATTCAGCTTAGTTACTTTAGTAGATAATGGATTCTTTAAATCTTTTTTTAATAAGACAGTTTGAGAATGTGATAATCCAACGTTATAACGAATTACGTCTAACAAGTTATATTCATTACTAAATAGCATCCTCATGTAATCACCATCTGGATTTTCAATGAGTCTTGATGTTCCACCATATTTCGCAACATAATTTCGCGGGGTATATGTATCACCATTTTTAATTTTTTCAGTTAACCCTTTTAAATGTGAAATCTCATCCGCATTCCCCGCATTATGTGCCTGTTCAATAACGTAGTTTAAACTATCCATCTCACTTTCTACTGTATCGCTCATCTGTCCAATGCCAATATATGCTTCATATTTTTCAGGAGCTTTGTTGGCAGCCTGTATTCCAATATATGTACCATAAGAATGGCCTATTAAAATTACTTTTTCTTTGCCTAGACGTTTTGAAACGTAATCCGTCATAGCTAATAAATCCTCCACGAGTAGATCTGATGAAAGGTTAGAATAGTCTTCAAAGAAATGATACGATTTTCCACTTGCTCTTTGATCGTAATTAACAACTGTGAATTTCTCTTCCAATAAGTCTTGATATTTTTGAGCATATGGTATTTCTGAAGAACCTGGTCCACCATGGATAAAGAGAATAACTGGATTCTTCTTATCTTTTCCGCGTATCATAATTTCATGACCACTTCCATTTATCTCTACTTGCTCTAATGTACTTATACTGTTTTTCCCTTTTATTTGTGAGGTCCATGTAGGAAATACCAACGCTATGATTAGTAATAGTATAGTAATGACTCCGATAAGTTTTATTAATTTTTTTATCTTCCTCATACAACGTTTCCTTTCCTGTAAATTTATAAAAATATCAATTCCATCTAAATTTGTTTGTACATTATTAGTCTCCCACACACTTCTTAACTTTCCACTACATAAACCCTTAACATTTCCTTAATTTTCTATATATTCATTGCAGAAAGACTTGAAAACATCTCGCATACACGTATTTATGTATCACAAGCACAGAAAAAAGCCCTTGTTTTCATAACAAGGGCTTTTTCGTTAAACTATTTCACCACTTCTTCTTTCGGCATTACCATACCTTTATAAAGTTGGACAGTAATCCAATAATAAATGAAATAAATTACTATGAAGATTCCTATTGGCATCCACACTTTTACAAATGGGTCAACTAATATGAAACTGAATAAGTTAAGCCCTACTAAAACGTGGGAGATTCCAATAATTGCTGGGAATATAAATAAATATGAGATTTCTTTATATATACTTTTTGTTAACATACTACGTCTCACACCGATTTTTCGTAGCATTTCATAACGGCGTACATCACGAGAAGCGCCTGTTAATATTTTGAACATAAGAGAACTCGCCATCATTGCTAAAAACGCAATTCCAAGGAAAAACCCCATAAACATTGTTCCGCTCATGAAACTGTTCATGAACTGATAAATTGTCATTTTCGTATATAGTTCTACTTTTGCGCCTGTTGTTTTTTCAATTAATTCTTTTTGTCTCTTATCTATATCGAGCAACAATGGTTTATATTTTTTCATATCATCTACTTTTGCTAATGTTACAGTATGTTCTGTTCCTTGAATTCCTTTATAACGCTCTTCATCTGCAATTCTTACAGGTTTTCCGTTAAATTGATTATGTGTAATTTGTATCTCTCTTACAACCGCATCTTCCCAATCTTTTGGCATACGAGGAAGCTTATTCGCTACTTCAGGAGCTTCCAAAGCAGAATAGACAGGTTCAGTTAAAGGTGTAGCCACACGTTTACGAGCAGGTTCTTTTAAAGTCTTTGTATCAAAATGATCTGAAATAAGTGGTGGTTTTTCAGTTAAGTCGTTACGTAAATAATAAACCGCTTCTCCATCTACTTTATACTTATACTTGCTTTCTTCAACAATTTCCATTTCTTTTAATGCCGCTTTATCTTGTTCATTTGGATCATGAATTACGACATCATATACACGTGAGAAGTCTGTCATAATGCCTACATTCTTTTGAAACGCCATACCTGCTGTCATTGCACCTGCACCTAATGCAATTAACATCGCTACAGTGCCTAGTACCCTCGATAAACTAGTTACTCGAAAACGTAACTGTGCATAAGTAAAACTATTTAATCCCGTTTCATTTCGTTTTTTATTCCCCTTAATTTTCATTACAAAAAGTGGGAGCAACGAGCTAAAAATGAAATACGTTCCTACTGTCGTAACAATTGTCGCTATTATAAATCCTAGTTCAGCAAACATTTTTATATTCACCATAAAATAGTATCCTGTACTTACTAGCAATACACCTAGTACTGTCATAATAACAGTGCGAGTCTTACTTTTCTTCACCTCATCTTGCGTTTCATCTTCACGTATTAACTCTAATTCTGTTTTACGTAATAATCGGAAACTATTCATTAAACCAGTAATGAAAAATAATATTAAGAAGAAAATAGATGTAACTAATATAGCTGGTGTGTACACAGATGCGTAATTACCTTTTGCTGAAATTTCCATTCCATTCATTAAAAAATTTCCTGCTACACTAGCAAGTACTATTCCTACTAAAATACCGATAATAATACTGACAATCCCCATACCAAAAGTCTCAATAAATAATAATTGCGCTACTTTTTTCTTTTTCGCTCCAAGCATCATGTACATACCGAGTTCTTTTCTTCTTAATGTAAGTAAAAAAGAATTGGCATATATGATATAAAAAACTGTAATGAAAGAAAGCAATATTGCACCAACCCAGAAGACGAGCCTAATACTACTAATAAGACTATTATCTTTTGTAAATTCACTATTCATCGCCATCGTTTGGAACATGTAAAAAATACTAATACTAATGACTAGACCAATAAGTAAAACCATATAATCCTTTAACATTTTTTTCATACTATGACGTGATAATTTGAATAACATAGTCTCGCCCCCCTTACTTCGACTCAGTTGCTGAGCCCATTTGGGCAAGCACACCTAAAATATCTTGATAGAAATTTTCTCGTGTTCCTTGACGTTTTAACTCTTTATAAAGAAGTCCATCCTGTATAAATAAAATACGTTCACAATAGCTCGCACTAAATGCATCGTGTGTTACCATCAAAATACTTACATTGTGATTTTCATGTAAATCTTGCATCGCTTCTAATAAACTTTTTGCATTTTTACTATCAAGTGCTCCTGTCGGTTCATCTGCTAATACGATTGCCGGATTATGTACTAAAGCTCGTGCTGCCGCTGTTCTTTGTTTTTGTCCACCAGAAACAGCAGTCGGATATTTTGTTAAAATTTCAGTAATCCCTAATTTCGTCGCAACCCCATTTACTTTTCCAGTAATCTCACTTGACGGTACGCCTTGCAGGGAAAGTGGTAAAGCGATATTTTCATAAATTGATAAATTTTCTAGTAGATTAAAGTCTTGAAAAATAAATCCTAGTTTTTGAGAACGAAAATCTGATAATGCATTCCCCTTCATAGAAGTAATATTTGTGCCAGCTATTGTTACACTACCACCTGTCGCTTGATCAAGTGTACTAATCACATTTAATAATGTCGTTTTACCAGATCCAGAAGGACCCATAATCCCTACAAACTCTCCTTCTTTAATACTTAATGAAACACCCCTTAATGCTTTTGACTGATTCTCATTTCTTTTCCCATACGTTTTTTCTACACTTTCTACAGTAACTACATTTGTTGACATCTCTTTCACTCCATCCCTTTTGTATAGTATAAATTCCCCATATATTTCTTATATTTTTCTCATAAAAATTCTTAAGAATTTTTAAATTTTCCAAATGCAGATTGAGATACATAAGAAATACAAACGATTTCTCTGCTTAATATTCTCACTTTTCTAAAATCCTTTCATTCGATTTCCCTTACATTTACCTTACATTTTTGTAAGGTTAAAAAAAACAAACCACTTCATAAGAGCATTTCTTTGGAATGAGAAATGCTTTTTATTGTTATCAAAATTTAAAAGATATTTCAATAAAAATAATAACACAATAAAAAACAATATATTTTTATTGCAAAACGATAAATAACATGATAAAATCATGTTGTTATTACATAAGTGAGGTGCTTTTTATGAAACAAGTTACGACACTCTTTTTAAAGCTAGCTATTATTTTTATAGGATTCCCAGTTCTTGCATTGTGCATATTTTTGGTGCCTAAGATTGGGAATTTCGCTGGAGAATTGTATCCAGATATTGCTTATATGAAATCTCTCGTTTTAATCGATATGTACGCGGCAGCGATACCTTTTTACTTTGCTCTGTATCAAGCTTTTAAACTTTTAAGCTATATTGATAAGAACCAAGCGTTCTCGGAATTATCGGTAAAGGCTTTAAAGAATATAAAATACTGTGCCATCACGATCAGTACCTTGTACTTGCTAGGTATGCCACTCTACTATCTCATGGCGAAAAAAATTGATCCTCCAAGTTTCATACCAATCGGATTGACCATCATTTTCGCCTCTATGGTGATTGCCGTTTTTGCTGCTGTTCTCCAAAGGCTTTTACAAGAAGCTATTAATATAAAATCAGAAAATGATTTAACGGTCTGAGGTGGAGAATATGACAATTATTATTAATATTGATGTGATGTTAGCAAAACGAAAAATGAGCGTAACGGAGCTTTCGGAGAGGGTTGGGATTACGATGGCGAATCTTTCCATTCTGAAAAATGGGAAAGCAAAAGCGGTTCGTTTTTCAACATTGGAAGCGATATGTAAGACTTTAGATTGTCAACCAGGTGATATTTTGGAGTACAAAAGCGACGAATACACTCAATAAAAACAAATAACAACTTTCTTCAACCAATGGGATTAGATTGTGAAATTAAGATGAAGGGATAGCAATTAAGCTATCCCTTCTCTGCGTTTATTATTGTTATTTAATATATCTTTAATTACTTTAACTTCAGTATTACATATTAATGGTGTGTTTTATTATCAATCTCTATTTCCTATTTTTAATTTCCTCTTTCATACTTTCCACAAACGCATCTAGTTCAACAACTTCTGACTTCTCTTCACCATATTTCCGTACATTTACAGCTTCGCTTTCCATTTCCTTATCCCCAATAACAAGAACATACGGAACTTTTTGCATTTGCGCTTCTCTAATTTTATATCCTAACTTTTCATCTCGTATATCTCGTTCGACACGAATTCCGGCTTGTGCTAATTTATCTGCAATCCTATTTACATATTGTTCATGCACTGCATTTGAAACTGGAATTACTTTCACTTGAACTGGTGCCACCCATGCTGGGAACGCGCCTCCAAAGTGCTCAATTAATATTGCTAAAAAACGGTCTAAAGATCCTAAAACTGCTCGGTGAATGACAACTGGTCTTCTTTTTTCATTATTTTCATCTATATAATTTAAATCAAATTTTTCTGGCATTTGGAAATCAAGTTGGACTGTTCCGCACTGATGACTTCTATTTAAAGCATCTTTAATATGGAAATCAATTTTCGGACCGTAGAATGCACCGTCACCTTCATTTAATCTATATTTATAATTTAACGACTGTAATACATTTTCTAATGCCAATTCTGCTTGCTCCCATAATTTATCATCACCCATTGAATCTTCTGGACGAGTAGAAAGCTCTACTTCATACTCGAAACCAAAAGTTTTATACACATAGTCAATTTGCGCCAACACTGATTTGATTTCATCTTCAATTTGTTCTGGTGTTACAAATAAATGAGCATCATCTTGGCAGAAAGTACGAACTCTTAATAATCCGTTTAAAGCGCCACTAAATTCATGTCGATGCACTTGACCGAACTCACACATACGAATCGGTAATTCACGATAAGAATGTAATTTATTTTTAAACATAAGCATATGGCCTGGGCAATTCATCGGTTTTAACGCAAAACTTTTATGATCTACTTCTGAGAAATACATGTTGTCTTTGTAATGTCCCCAGTGTCCTGACTTCTCCCATAATTCTTGATTCATCATAAATGGAGTACGCACTTCTTGATAATTGTACTCATTTTGAATTTCTCTTAAAAATGCTTCTAATTCATTGCGAATAATCTGTCCTTTTGGCAAGTAAAAGGGCATTCCCGGAGCCTCTTCCGAAAACATAAACAATTCAAGTTCACTACCTAATTTCCGATGATTTCTCTTTGCGGCCTCCTCAACAAAATGTAAATACTCTTCTAATTTTTGTTGAGAAGAGAAAGCAACACCATATATACGCTGAAGCACTTGATTGTTACTATCACCTCGCCAATATGCACCAGAAACATGAGTTAATTGAAATGCTTTCAAATAACCAGTAGATGGCAAATGTGGTCCTCTACATAAATCTACAAATTCACCTTGTTTATACAGTGTTACACTTTCTCCATTAGGAATTGCTTCTAAAAGCTCTAATTTCAAACTATCATTCATTTCTTGAAACAATTCTTTTGCTTCTTCTCGAGAAACCTCAACTCGCTCTATCTTTACATTTTCATTTATAATATTTTTCATTTCTTTTTCTATTTTCGGTAAATCTTCTACGTTTACACTACTTGGAAGATCCATGTCATAATAAAATCCATTTTCAATGACTGGCCCTACACCAAGGTTTACATCACCATAAATTCTTTTTACAGCTTGCGCTAATATATGTGCCGCAGAGTGTCTTGCAATTTTTACCCCTTCATCTGAATCCATAGCAATGATTTCAACTTTCGCACTTTCTTCAATGTTTCGTCGTAAATCAAAAGACTGATCATTAACTTTTCCTGCGACTGCTTTCTTTTTCAAGCTACTACTAATTGCCCCAGCAATTTCTTCTAAAGTAATGCCTTTCACAAATTCTTTAACGCTACCATCTGGAAATTTAATTTCGATCATCTGTTCTTTCATTTTTCATCTCTCCATTTCATAATAAAAAGCACACTCATCCCTAAAATAGGGACGAGTGTGCTTTTACCCGTGGTTCCACCCAGATTCCCATCGCAAATATACAATGGCTTCTTTTACGGTAACGTCGTTTACACGGCACTAGATACTTGATTTCCCCAGTGCAGCTCTAAGGTGGTAAGTTATTTTACTGCGTTAGGAAGTTCTCAGCTTTTCTTCCTTCTCTGTATAACCGTTTAAAATAACTCGTGTCCTTTTCTTCGCTTATTATGAAATAAAATATAAAAAAGCATATTCATCCCTAGTAAATAGGGACGAATATGCTTATATTCGTGGTTCCACCCAGATTCCCATCACAAAAAACATAATGGCTTCTTTTGCGATAACGTCGCTTACACGGCACTAGATACTTGATTTCCCCAGTGCAGCTCTAAGGTGGTAAGTTATTTTACTGCGTTAGGAAGTTCTCAGCTTTCCTTCCTTCTCTGTATAACCGTTTAAAATAACTCGTGTCCTTTTCTTTGCTTTTGTAACAAATACATTTATTGTTATTTAATATATCCTATTCATTTTATTTTTACAAGTGTTAAAAATATATCTTTTATTCAAAAAAAAGAAACCAAAAACATTTTTTGGTCTCCCCTTCTCTTTTTTACCAATCTTGTGGTTCGTAATTTAAGTCTGAAAATAGGCGTTTTTTCTCTTTTTTCGATAAATCTCTCCACTGTCCGACTGGTAAATTATTCAACTCAATATTCATAATTCTCGTACGTTTTAACGTGTATACTTGATAACCCAAAGCTTCACACATACGGCGAATTTGACGATTTAGCCCCTGTGTTAAAATAATTTGGAACTCATATTTTGATAACTGTGTTACTTCACAAGGAAGTGTTTTTGTATCTAAAATTTTAATACCTGCTGCCATTTTCTCTAAAAACTCCGGTGTAATCGGCTTATCTACTGAAACGATATATTCTTTCTCATGTTTGTTTTCAGCACGTAAAATCTCATTAACGATATCGCCATCATTCGTTAACAAAATTAAACCATCTGAGTCTTTATCGAGACGTCCGATGTGATTAATTCGTAAAGGATGATTCACTAAATCGATAATATTACCTTTTACGGCTTTTTCACTTGTACATGTAATACCTACTGGTTTATTTAAAGCGATATACACATGGTCTCGAGCAATACGAAGTTGCTCTCCATTTACTCGTACGTCATCACCTGGATTTACTTGGTCACCAATTTTTGCAACCTTACCGTTAATAATTACTTTTCTCTCGTTAATTAACTTATCTGCTCCACGTCGAGACGCTTTTCCAGCTTCACTAATAAATTTATTGATACGCAAGTTAGGCACATCCTTTTCATAAAAAATTTCAAGCTCACACTGCTTCTACCGTACAATACAAAAGGGTAAGCCTCCTATTATAACTTAAATATATTAACATGAAAGGGTATATGACGTCTTCACTTAATTACATGTTTACACGAAAATAATTGGTCCTCTTTTCCTTTTCACCTCAAACTGTTTAGCAGTCAATAGATTAACCCTTGAATATAACATCATTTATTTACTTTTTTCATAGATAATATACCGATATAAGTTTGATTAATCATGCCTAAATAACTCACAATATGTGAAAAATAAAAAAGAACCCTTTTGAAAATAATCAAAATGGATCCTTCTTCAACTAAACGAATACTAGTTTTTATACAAAAGTGTTCAATAATTATAATCTTTGATAGAAAACATCGTTCAACAAACAAAATAATCTCGAACTCCCCTAATTTTTTACGCTTCACTATTTTCTTCACATACTCCAAAAAGAAGCCCTTGATTATCTATACAATAAGCAAAGTAACCCATATTAGGAATAGCAGTTTTAGGTACAACTACTTGTCCACCATTTTCAATAACTTTATTTATGTACTCATCAACTGAAGGTACTTCAATCGAGTTAGTTGTCCTAGTAGCACCATCAGGTGATTTCATTAATCCACCATCGATACCAGGTCTATCACTCTCACCTGTAATTATGAACCAATAGTCATGTGGCCCAGGCATTTTTTCAAACTTCCATCCAAAACTATTTGTATAAAATTGAATAGCTTCTTCAGGGTTTGGGACTTGCAATTCAAATCTTAAAACTCTACTCATTTAAATATCTCCCCTCTTATTCTTGTACAAAGTAATTATACAAGAACTAATGTTCTGTATCGAATTTTTCGAAACTAGCTACTTTAATAAGTTCTAACTTTATTTAGAAGCGGCAACAGACCATTCTTCCTCCCGAATAACTCTCTTCCCATTTATATTTTCAACATACTCATTTACATTTGCTAACTGATATAACTCTGGGAAAATTTCTTTCATATAGAGTTCATGTGCTATTTCATCTTGCCAATACGTTAATACTATGTAACGATTTTCAGTCTTTAAAGACTTCCCAACAACTCCACCTAACATTCCTTTTGCATTTTCCATTCCTTTATTCCAAATTGTTTCTTGCGTATGTAAAAAATACTTTTCTTTTCCTTCTTTCACATCGCAAATTGCAACTCTTACAAATGATCCTTGTGCAGTTACGTCTTTCAAAGGAGTTTCTGTTATATCATACAACGTTTGAAACATTTCAATATTACAGGAAATATATGTGCCTTCTTGATTACTATTTAAAAAAATTGTATCATGAGCATCATTCATGAATGATTGATATGCATTTCTATCTTCCCATAAAGTATATACACACGCTTCCCCTTCATTCCACCCACCAAATTGTCCATAGAATCCGTCTAAATACTGTAAATCACGCCATTTTTCTTGCGCATCAGAAAACAATTCCCTTTTCTCTTCTTCCACCTTGCAAAATATTGTTTTTAATAGCATTTCTAATCCCCCTTATGATACGGTTCATTTCCCACTTGCAATACTTTCTATTTTTCCACCAACGCAAACATTAATTTTACTCTCAATCACCTCTGCTTCTATATGTATTAGAGAATGGCGATTTATCTCATCCCCTTGTCCAACATGCATATTTATCTTTTTCGTTCCAAGATAACGATATTTCATAAGATACGCCGCTAAACATCCATTTGAGCTTCCTGTTGCCACATCCTCTGTGATTCCATAATAATCTGCAAAATCACGGACATTAAGATCATTGATTTCCCAACTAGAAAATCCCTAATTTTCCATAAATAACGCAAGTTGATTACCTGAATACTTGCCTTGCGAGAATACATCCACAATGTAAAAATCCCAATATCTCTCCTCTCTTCTATTCTTCAACACAATCTGTTTACATAATGAAATTATAGTTTATTAAATTTGTATATTTTTCAAAGAATCCTCTGCTTTTTCTATCAACCAATCACCAAACGTATCTAAAAATGATAAGATTTCTTCTATATCTTTTATCGGTTCAATTACATATTGTAGTGCTTTCCTCATATTTTTTTCTTGTTCGGGAAAATGCTTACTAAATAACTCATATGCTGGATATAAGTCCCTGGAATACAGCCCTTCTCTATCAATTGTTAATGCTAGACCTGCCCTGACTACAATCTTCATGATCCAACGACAACAATCCTCTATATCATCCACGTCCTTATTATGAATTAACTCTTCGTGTGTTTGTTCAATTTGTTTCCGCAAATGAATGAGATGTTCATACGCTATCTCCTGACTTACTTTATATTTAGGTAAATATAATTTTACGTCTTCACCTAATATACATACACTATGTGTCTGAATCATAAATCCTATAAAAGAAAAATCCTCTGAGTTTATTACTTCTTTTTCACTATAAAAACTTAATTCCACTCCTGATATACAATTAAACTGCTGTGTAATTTGGACTTCTAGCTCCTTTCTCCAGCTTAAGTCAATTACTTGAGGATTCTTTCGAACTAATATAATCATATCTACATCTGCAACCCCTTCTATCCCAATCCCTCTTGGAATAGAACCCCTTATATAAACACTGTGCAAATCATCCCGCAAAAATTGACAACAAGTATCCTTTATTTCTTGTATTACCTCCAAAAACACAGGCTGAATTTTATTAAAATGTGCATCGTTTATAATAAATCCTTCATCATCCACAGGACAAAAACGCCCTATTTTTTTTATTCTTGGCAATTTATCAACTCATTTCCCTATAAAATATTGGTTTATTCCACACATACAACAATTATAATTCAAATAATTCAGAATTGAAAATTTGAAAGTAAGACATAAATAATCCTACATTGTTACGTCCTATCTCTTTTATCACCATTCATTTTTCGAATATATAATAAGTAATCTCTCCTGAGATCATAAAATAGAAGATAAATTAGGAATACCAAAAAAATAAGTTTATTTACTATTTCAAAATAAAAAATGATTGCATTTCATTAATTGTATATCTATAATGTTTTTATTGATTCTATACAGAATCAATGCGTTTAAGTTTTTAATTTTATAATTCGGATGAACCATTCAGGAGAAGGTCTATTGATCTACCGACGGGGCAAAAAGTTGCTGAACCAACTTTGAAACTCTCAGGTCTTGTTTACAAGTAGAACTGCATGGGGACGAATCTCTGGAGAGACTCCCTCTCGCTTAATATAGCGCGGAGGAAAACGAGCACCGAAGGAGCAAATCCGCTAATCTAGCGGATAATCTCTCAGGTAAAAGGACAGAGACAAGCGAAAGAAAATGCCGATTTGTATCGGTTTATTTTTCTATCCCTTGTTTCTCCAGAGACCATTTCATTTCCTTGAAGTGGTTTTTATTTTTTCTAAAAAAGGAGAATACAGATGGAGACAGTAAGTAAAGTATTAGAACAAATTAATCAGTATGTGTGGGGGTTACCAACTTTGTTGCTACTCGTTGGAACTGGTATCATTCTCACAGTGCGCTTAAAAGGTTTACAGTTTAGTAAACTAATATACGCTCACAAGCTAGCTTTTAAAAAATCAGAGGATACGTCATCTTCTGGAGATATTAGTCACTTCCAAGCACTGATGACAGCTATGGCTGCAACGATTGGTATGGGAAATATAGCAGGTGTCGCAACTGCTGTGACAATCGGTGGACCCGGCGCAATCTTTTGGATGTGGATTACTGCTTTATTTGGAATGGCAACAAAGTATGCCGAAGCAATCCTTGCGGTGAAATACCGTGTTAGTAATGAAAATGGTGAATACTCCGGTGGACCAATGTATTATTTAGAACGTGGTTTAGGGAAAAAATGGCTGGCTGTTTTATTCGCTATATTCGGCACAGCTGCTTCTTTCGGTATCGGTAATATGGTTCAATCTAATTCGGTTGCAGAGGCAATGCGAATCAATTTTTCTTTCCCTCCTGCATTAACTGGTATACTCATGTCATTCTTAATCGCTATCGTTATTTTGGGCGGTGTAAAAAAGATTGGTAGAGTTACTGGATATATCGTTCCTATTAAAGCATTCTTTTATATAATCGCTGGCCTTATTATTATTTTCTATCACTTTGATCAAATTCCAGAAGCATTTTCACTTATTTTTTCTGGTGCATTTCAAGGTACTGCAGCTGCTGGTGGTTTTATCGGAGCAACAGTTGCATCTGCAATTCAAATAGGAATGGCACGTGGTGTATTTGCTAACGAGGCTGGTTTAGGAAGTGCTCCTATTGCTGCGGCTGCTGCCAAAACAGATTCACCTGCAAAACAAGCTTTAGTTTCTATGACTGGTACTTTTCTAGATACATTTATTGTATGTACAATTACGGGGCTAGTATTAATTACTACAGGCGCATGGAAATCAGGTAAAACTGGTGTTGAAGCTACAACATTAGCATTCCAATCCGTATTCGGTACTGCTGGTAGTATGATTCTCGGTATCGCCATTATATTATTCGCCTACTCTACTATTTTAGGTTGGTCGTATTACGGAGAGAAGTGTGTAGCTTATTTATTCGGACAAGGTGCTGTACGATATTATAAAGCAATCTTTATCGTTATGATTGCAATAGGTGCTAATTTAAAGCTAGGTGTCGTATGGACATTTGCCGATATTGCAAATGGACTTATGGCGATTCCAAACTTAATTGGTCTAATCGGATTAAGTGGTATTGTTGTCGCTGAAACGAATCGCTTTTTACAAGCAGAGAAATTGAAAGAAAGTCATAAAAAACAGGCAAGTTAATCACTAAAAAAAGGAATGGCTCATTTATAATAAGCCATTCCTTTTTTCTCTATTTCAATTCCTTTCCCTCCTGAACCATATGTAAATAAAGTACAAAATCCATCATTTTAGATGAATAACCAAGTTGACGGATCATTGCTGTTATATTCCCTCTATGATATGTACCATGATTTACGACGTGTTGCACTAACTCTAAAATGGAAGTGTCTAATGCACCTGCATATGGGTTCTCAATAACAAATACAGTATTTACGTCTTGTATTCTACTTAAAAATTCTTTATATTGATTTGCCATGTTTTCAAACATTTTTTCTAATTCATGTAACGATTTAGTTTCGATTTGTTTTCGTAATTTTTCTCGGTCTTGTATTACTTCACTCATACTTTTACCATGCAATATGTGTAACCACACTTGATCTGTAATATAAATATGTACAAAAGTATCCTTAATTGATGGGAATACACTCTGTATCTGTTCATTAAAAATTGTCTCATAGTTTGGTAACTCTTTTAGTCGGTTGAATAATCGTGTATTAGCCCAAGCATGGTAATCAAACTGTTTTAACATGTAATCTTTCAATCTAAATCTCCTCCTTATTGTATGAAACGAATGTTTTGCTTCTTCATTTCCGCTTCTCTATCAGCTTTTACAATCCCTTTTTCTTTAACTTCATGTTTATTTATAGTTTTATATTTTACATATGTATAAAATTCCGTTTTAAATGGAAACGATGTAATTTGAATTGTTTCTTCATCCACCCATTCAGCTTGAATAGGCTTCTCCCCCTTACTATTAAACATTTCTGTTCCTTCAAAACCATCTTTAAATAAATCAATTTCATCTTTCTTTTTTACACCAGGTTTATTCATACATACATATAAAGAAAGTTCATCACAAAACTTTAATAATCTATAATGTTTATCAAACATCGCATATTGTTCTTTTGTTAACGTTTTCAAAATTCTTTTTTGTCGTTCCAATTCATTTTTATAAAAAGACATCATCTCTTCATCTTCCTCATTTAATGAAAATGATAAAAAGTGCTTACTACAAAGTAGCGCCCCGTATGGATTTGACTCTTCAACTGCATTCAAACCAATCGTATAAAAAACAAAGCGTAATGAACTTGGACAATCCATAAATGTATATGGAATATTTTTAGTATCATTCAAAATTGGTACTTTATCAAGCTCTATCCATCCTCTATCATGCTCATATATAGCATCAATTGTCTCTTTTAAGTATATTTTATCTTCAAAAAAATCTTCTATTATATGTCTTGCAATTTCACCAGCTAAAAAACCATGATCATGTTGACGAATTAATATACTTTCTTTCTCATTCTTTTCACGAAAAATCATCCGTATATTCCCCCTCATCCTCATATTACAGCTTGTTGTATGCATCAATTCTTAATTAATCCCTAAATATTAGCAGGGATTCAGTTTCTTTCAACGAAATTAACATAAACATACAGCATTCTTTCTAATCACAAAGTTAGCTTTATCTTTACTAACCATTATACTAAAACATTCATTCTAAAAAATTTTTTATGAGGTGAAAACATGAACAAAACAGAATTAGTTAAAAATGTAGCACAATCAGCTGATATTTCTCAAAAGGATGCTTCTGCAGCTGTACAATCCGTATTTGACACAATTGCTAATGCATTACAATCTGGCGATAAAGTGCAACTAATCGGCTTTGGAACTTTTGAAGTGCGTGAAAGATCTGCTCGTACAGGGCGTAATCCGCAAACTGGAGAAGAAATTCAGATTGCTGCTGGTAAAGTTCCAGCATTTAAAGCAGGAAAAGAATTAAAAGAAGCTGTTAAATAAACAAGAAACCAGCCATTTTATAGGCTGGTTTCTTGTTTATTATTTATTATTTATTGTTTATTGTTTATTGTTTATTGTTTATTTCTTATTTAAGCAGTTCCTTTATATTCTCTGCATGATACACTTCACAAATATAAAATACACATTTGCAGTTACTTACAATTTGATATTTTCTAGTTGGATAAACATTCGCCGCAACAGAACATCCATCAAACAATTCGATAATATTTCCAGATGGCTGATATCCTTCATATAATACGTTTCTTCTTACTTCTATCTTTTCTATAAGGTTTTCAACAGGAATATTTCCACTCTCTAATTCACTCTTTATTGTATCCGGTAAAAACGAAGTGTCTGCAAAAATTAGATTTTCAGATAACACCTTACCTTTATAACTAACATTAGATACGCGATAAAGAAATGTTCCGTTTTTATCAAAGAAATTCTTTGCTTCTTTCGGAATGTATTGTCTATCGAGCGCTTCCTGTTCAAGTACATCAAACTGAACTGTATCTTTTACAAGTTTTTCTAAAGCTAGAATAGATGACGTATTTCTAGAAAACAACATATCTTTAATTGCCTGTACATTATAAGTTAATTCAGTTTTTCTATTTTCCGCTACTAACATGAGGAACACCTCTTCTATAAGAAATTTTATTAAAAATTAACGATGATTTAATAGCAATCCCGCGTCTAACTGCGTAATTTCAGTTACTTCTTTACTAAATATTGCAATGGAAGCCATATAATCTAAACTAGGTCTTACATCTTCCATCATTGTATTTTCTGCTAACTCTTGTCTATCTTTAAAAACCAACAATTTTGGAGGGTCATTTGGAGCTGATACTGTAATTTCTACTGGTGGGATCAATAGTCCTTCACCTGTCGCTTTCAGCACTGCTTCTTTTCGAGTCCAATATGTTAAAAATCCTTCTAGTCGCTGCTCATCAGGTAACTTCATAACTTGTGCTATTTCAATGTCTGTTAATACGCCCTCTGCCATTTTCATAACATCTACATTTGGATTCATTTGCTCAACATCAACACCCACAGGTGCAGATTTAGTAAATGCAACAACAACCCACTCACCCGAATGTGAGACTGATATTTGCGGCATCCCTTCTGGTAACTGTGGTCTGCCATGTTGTAATTTACATACTGGGCACATTCGATCAATTGGCACTTGAACTGGCGACATAGAAAGTACCTTTCCAAGTACTAATCTACTAATTACACAACCTATTATAAAACGCGCACGGTCTGCCGAATGATGATATGAATTTGCTTTCTCTCGCTCTACATCATTTAGTAAATTGTAATGCCCTGATTGTAAATCTGAAATTCTTGCCCACCATATTTGACAACTATTCTCATTAAGAGTTGGTACAGAATCTACAACTTTACTCTCTATCATGTAAACTCTCTCCTTTTAAAGGCCAATATTACTTTATTTTAAAAGAGTATTAGCATGCTGCAACTCATTCATTTACAACTTCTTTCTCTTTTTGTAATACAGATAACGGCTTTTTATTCTTCTTTGACATTACCTCTTTATCAGAAATACGTAAAGAAAATAGTAATGCTATGAGTAAAAATATTGCTGATCCAATTAATGCTGCTTGATATGGTAAAAAATCTGACTGTGCATTATTCTGTACGTTATTACTTCCAAAACCAGATAGTATACTAGCTAAAACAGCAACTCCTATTGCAGATCCTAATCGGTTTTGCACATTGAATATAGTAGTTGCTCTCCCCATAGAAGGTGGTGCAATATTGTTAAAAGCAGAAAATTGAACCGCACCGACAGATTGACCTAAGAAAATACCAATGCCAAACAATAGTGCCCGAATTTGCCATGGATTCGTATCATGATTTACAAAACTTAATAAAATAAAGATAACCGCCGTACTTACTAATCCAATAGAGATTACCTTTCGAGCTCCTAATTTCTTATATGACCATGGTACAATCTGCGAAGAAATCATTAATCCAATCGCCTCTGGGAATGTAGTAAGACCCGATTCCAGCGCGGAAACTCCTATTACATTTTGATACATAAGCGGAAAAATAAATAACATTCCTAGTAAACCAGCTGATGAAAACAACGAAATAAGACTCATTTTTCTAAAGACCGGTTCTTTTAATAAGTGTAAATCTAACATCGGTTGCTTTACTTTAAGTTCTACAATAATAAACAATGTAAGTAATACAATCCCAGCTATCCCAATACTAATTATTTCTGGAGAAACCCAACCTTTTGACGGGCCTTGACTGAGTGCATAGATGAGCATCGCAAAACCTGGTGCTGAAAGAACAAAACCGAGAGAATCAAAACGACCAGCCGATTTTTCAATATGCTCTGCTAAAAATAGAAGTCCAAATAGCAACGCAATGATACCAAACGGCAGATTAATATAAAATGCCCAGCGCCAAGACATTTGATCTACAAAGAAACCACCAATAATTGGTCCGATCGCTGGTGCTACAGCAATTGGAAGTACAATAAATCGAGAAATTTTTGGTCTTTCCTCTGGTGAAAATGTTCGGAATAACATCGCCATCCCGACTGGTGTTAAAAGTCCGCCACCAGCACCTTGAATGATACGAAAAATGTTTAATGAAGTAATATCATTAGCAATTCCACATAGTGCAGATGCAATTGTAAAAACGAAAAGGGCAGTTAAAAATACTTTTTTCGTACCAAAGCGATCTCCTAACCAACCAGAAATCGGAAGGAAAATAGCTAAGCTAACTAAATACCCAACATTTACAGTCCCCATTGCAGATGGGGGCACTTGCAGTTCTTTGCTTATCGTTTGCAGTGCTACATTCACAATCGTTGCATCCATCGCAGCCATAAACATCGCTGTTATATAAACGATGCTTACAACTACTTTTGGATTTATTTTTACTTTCATTATTGTTTTCCTACTAATATTTTTTCGCTAATTTGATTTTTTTTCGGCTCTAAATCATTCCAGTTAACTTCAACGTATTCTAAGCAAACTTGTCTGCTAGCTTCTTCATGTACGACATTCCATCCAATTGGTACATCGAGAAAGGCAGGCCAGAGAGAATACTGGCCCTCCTCATTCATTAATACTTTATATGTGTAATTATAATTTTCAAATGGATTCGTCATACTTTACTTACCCCTTTCTTATTCTGCAAATATTTCGCTAGCACTTGTCCAATTTCTGTAAGTGGACCTGGCTGACATAAATCTTTATGTCTACAATCAATATCATGCTGCACGATTTCCCCGTCTAAATAATTTAGCCACGTATTTGGAGAAATAGGATCAAACCAGTCTGGTATAACAGTAGATCTAAAGAATAAAATATCCCCGTTATAAACTTTTGGCACGTATTTCCCTAACAACCCTACTGAATTTACATATGTTTCTTTCAAGTTTAAAATAGTCTCTTCCTCAAGACTTGCTAATGCACTTCCATCTTTGCGAAGTATTGCAACCGCACTTTCCATAGTAAGTGGTTTACCATCCATGTTATCTGGATCATATCCACCTAAAGCAAGTAATGCGATTAACGCTTCTTCTTCAGTAGGTGCTTCCGTATTCGGTAAGAAGTGACCAGGATACGAATCCAGCATAACGAGTAATTCTACTTCTTCCCCTTCATTTTGAAGTTGCGCCGCCATAGCATGAACAACATTTCCTCCAAGCGACCATCCGAGTAAACGATATGGTCCGTGAGGCTGTATTTCACGAACGTGTTTTAAATAATCCGCCGCCATCTCCTCTAAGCTTTTTGGAAGTTCTTCATTTTCAGCGATACCACGTGCTTGTACACCATAGATTGGATAATCTGTTCCTAAAGATTTCATAAGTCCTGCATAGCACCAACTTAATCCACCTGCTGGATGTACACAAAATAGTGGTAATTGATCTCCGCTTGCTCGTAATGGAAGCAACACATCAAGTGCACTTTGACCATTCCCCATTTCAAGTCTTTCAGCAAGCCCTGCAACAGTAGGTGCTGCAAATAAAGTTCCGATATTTAGTTCAACTCCAAGTGCCTCTTTAATGCGACTCATCAGCTGCACTGCAAGAAGTGAATGACCACCAAGATCAAAGAATCCATCATCAATTCCAATTTGAGACACACTTAAAACTTCTGTAAACAAGTCACATAACATTTCTTCTTGCGGTGTTCTCGGTCCGCGGCTAGAAGATGATGCAATAAATTCTGGAGCTGGCAATGCCTTTCTATCTAATTTACCGTTTGGAGTTAAAGGTAACTCATTTACTACTACAAAAGCGTATGGAACCATATAATCTGGCAAACTACCTCCAGCATACTGACGCATTTCATTCGTATCGATCGTTTCATTATTTGATGCGACGATATAAGAAACTAATCGTTTATCCCCTGGTTGATCTTCCCGTACAATAACAGCTACTTGTTCAACTTTAGGATGTTTCATTATTACCGCTTCTATTTCCCCTAATTCAATTCGGAATCCACGAATTTTAATTTGATGATCTGCACGTCCTATATAATCTAACGTCCCATCTTGACGCCAGCGCGCTAGGTCTCCTGTACGATACATTCTTGTACCTGGCTTACCAAATGGATCTGCGATAAAACGTTCAGCAGTTAATCCTGCTCTTCCTAAATATCCACGAGCGAGCCCTGCACCTGCAACATATATTTCTCCAACTACTCCAGGTGGCATCGGTTGTAAATAGTTATCTAATACGTATACTTTAAGATCCGGTATACTGCACCCGATTAAACTATTTGCTCGTAAAGATACAATACTTTCATCTAATTCAATATAACTAACATGTACCGTCGTCTCCGTTATTCCGTACATATTAATAAGCTTCGGTGCGTTATAAGGATGACGACTATACCAATCTTCTAATCGACTTAGTTCAAGTGCTTCTCCGCCAAAAACAACATATCGTAAAGATAATTTTTGACCAACCTCTTCATTTTCACGATCTGCTTGCATCAATTGATAGAACGCTGATGGAGTTTGGTTTAAAACAGTAACCTTTTCCTTAACAAGAAGCTGTAAAAATTCTTTCGGCGAGCGACTTACAGTATGTGGTACTACAACTAAACGCCCTCCATATAATAAAGGTCCCCAAATTTCCCAAACCGAGAAATCAAAAGCGTATGAATGGAACATCGTCCACACATCGTCTGCGTCAAATTGGAACCAATGATCAGTTGCTCCTAAAAGTCTTACTACATTTTGATGAGGTATCATAACCCCTTTCGGTCTACCTGTTGAGCCTGACGTATAAATAACGTAAGCAATATGTGAAGGAGATAACGGCTTCATGCGCTCCATTTCATCTATATTGTCTTCACTATATTTCTCAATTTCTTCTATTACGTTCACATCATCAACTAAAATCTTTAGTGCCTCATCACATTCAATTTCCACATCTGAATTTGTTAAAACACATGATGGTTTCGCATCGTGTAGCATAAACGAGATACGATCTGACGGATAATCCGGATCTAACGGAAGGTATCCCGCACCAGCTTTAAGAACAGCAAGTAAGCTTACAACCATATTTAAAGATCTCGGCATCGCTAAAGCAACAAGTTGATCAGGACCGATTCCTTTCGCTATTAACAAACGAGCTATTTTATTCGCTTTTCTATTTAACTCTTCATAAGTTAGCTTTTCATCTCCAAAAACGACAGCAATAGAATTTTGATTTACATGAGCCTGCTTTTCAAATAATTGTGGCAATGTCATTTCAGGTACAATTTGAAAACCACCATTCCACTTTTCTAAAACTGTATTTCGCTCTGCTAAAGTTAATATTTCTAATCTACCAATTGATTGATCCGGATGTTTCTCTGCATCATCTAATAATAGAATGAATCGTTCTATTAGTTTTTGAACCGTTTCACGTTTATATAAATCGGTACTAAACTCTAACAATCCGTATAAGCCGTTTGGAGTACCATCAACTCTGTTACTCTCGCTAATTTCAAATGTTAAATCAAATTTTGCAGAACCAACACTTTGAATTTCAAGGCTTGCTTCTAAATCCGGTACATTAAACGTTGCTTCTGGCGTATTTTGGAAAGCTAACATAACTTGAAACAGCGGATGACTATTTCGAGTTCGTACTGGGTTTAACACTTCAACAAGTCGTTCAAATGGAACATCTTGATTTTCATAAGCTGCAAGGTTTACCTGTTTCACTCTATTTAATAATTCTTTAAAACTTGGATCTCCTGATGTATTTGTGCGTAACACTAATGTATTTACAAATAAACCAACTATATCCGTGAGTACATCGTCGTTTCTTCCAGCAATCGGACTACCTAATGGTATATCAGTTCCAGCACCTAATCTTGTAAATAAGGCACTTAGTCCTGCTTGCAACACCATAAACAAACTAACTCCATTTTCACGAGCGAGCTCCACTAACCTACTATGCATACCTTCATCTAAATGAAAATGAATTGTTTCCCCGCGATAACTAGTTTCAATTGGGCGCTGATAATCTGTAGGTAACTCCATTTGATCTGGTAAACCTTTTAACTCTTCTTTCCAAAAATCTAATTGTGTTGAAATAATACTGTCTGGTTTTGTTTCATCACCTAATAGCTGTTGTTGCCATAGTGAATAATCTGCGTATTGAACTGGAAGGGTTTCTAGTTGAACACTATCACCTTGACATCGTGCTTTATAAGCCGCTGTAAAGTCTCTCGTTAACGCTTGTAATGACCATCCATCTCCTACAATATGATGCAAAAGAATTAGTAAAACATGTTCGTTTTCACTCACTTTAAAAAGTTGCAAACGAATTGCTGGTTCGATATCAAGATTAAAGCTATATCTTACAGCTTCAGACAGTGTACTTTCTAATTCATCCTTACATGTATTTGTTATAATCATTTTTAAATTCAATTTATCCATTTCTAGAATTCTTTGATATGAACTGCCAAGTGAATTCGGGAAAATCGTTCTAAGTGTTTCATGTTTCTCAACTACATCATAAAAGGCACCTTGCAGTGCTTCCTCATTCAATTTTCCAGACATACGAATGACTAACGGAATATTATAAGTAGGACTTGGACCTTCTAAACAATTTAAGAACCATAACCTGCGCTGTGCAAATGAAAGTGGAACTTCATTTGGCCTACTTACTTTCTTAATAGCTGGTCTTGCGCTTTTTGCACGATCCAACTGGTTCGCTAATTCAGCAACAGTTGGTGATTCAAATAGCTTTCCGATTCCTAATTCTACACTTAACGTTTCACGAATTCTTGCCATTAAACGAGATGCAAGAAGCGAATGGCCGCCCATTTCAAAGAAATTATCATCTATACTAATTCGCGAAACACCAAGTACTTCTGCAAATAAATCACATAGTATTTCTTCTTTCGGATTTCTAGCAACTCTCTCATTGTTCATTCCATTAAAATCAGGAGCAGGTAATTTCTTTCTATCAACCTTACCATTTGGTGTTAATGGTAATTCTTCTAGCACAACAAATGCTGATGGTACCATATAATTCGCTAAACTTTCTGAAACATAAGAGCGAATTTCTGAAAGATGAATCATTTCCTTCTCTTCGGCAACGATATACGCAATGATTCGTTTATCATTTGGACGATCTTCTCGTACCATTACCACTGCTTGTTGTATATTTTCATGTCGTTGTAATACCGTTTCAATTTCAGCTAATTCAATTCGGAAACCGCGAATTTTAATTTGATGATCTGCGCGACTAATGTACTCTAACACACCATCCTTACGCCATTTCACAAGATCACCTGTGCGGTACATACGTGCTCCATCTTTTCCATAAGGATTTGCAACAAACCGTTCAGCCGTTAACGCTGGTTTTCCTAAATATCCGTTCGCAAGTCCTTCTCCTGCAATATATAATTCACCGATAACTCCAGGTGGAACAGGCTGTAACCCTGCATCCAAAACGTACACTTCTGTATTCCAAATTGGTCTTCCAATAGGAGGTATACCATTTTCACTGTCATCAATATTTATGAAAGTAGACCAAATAGTCGTTTCAGTTGGTCCATATAAGTTAGTTATAGAGCAACCTAATTCTTTTAATTTATTTGCTAAATGTGCCGGAAGAGCTTCACCGCCAACGAGTACGTTTAGCCTTTGTAACCTCTCTGGATATTCAGTTATTAACGCCTGCCAGAGCGTCGGTGTAGCTTGCATAATTGTCGCTCTTTCTTCTTGTAACAATGTCGTTAACGCAGAAGGCTCTTGGATTACCTCTTTTTGTGCAATTGTTAAACTTGCACCACTAATAAGAGGTAAATAAATTTCTAGAGCAGAAATATCAAACGCAAACGTTGTAACTGCTAATAAATGATCGTTTTCATTTAATGAAAACATATCTTTCATAGCTAATAAGAAGTTACTTAAACCTTTCATAGTAACAATTACACCTTTTGGATTTCCGGTTGATCCTGAAGTGTAAATTGTATAAGCTTGGTTTAAAAGTGATTCATCATTTTTAAATGGTAGATTCATATGAGAATATGTTTTTAACGCTATTTTCGTTTCTTCGCTATCTAATATGATTTCTTTAATATCATTTTCTATAACTAAAGTAGATGAAACAGATGAATGTGTTATGATACAAACTGGATTTGCATCATTTACTATATAATGAATTCGCTCGGCTGGGTATTCTGGATCTATCGGTAAATACGCTGCACCAGCCTTTAGAACTGCTAGCATACTAACTACCATTTCTATTGATCTTGGAAATACTAAGGCTACAAACTGATTTACTTCTATTCCTTCTTCTAATAAATAGTGTGCTAGTTCATTCGCTCGTTCATTTAGCTCTTTATACGTAAGTTTTATCCCGTTACAAGTAACTGCTATTTTATTTGGATTTTTTTGTACTTGTTTTTCAAATAATATAGGTAGATTAATTAGCTCTTCAGCTTTCTTCGTTTCATTCCATTCCAATAAAACTTTATGATTTTCTTCAGGAAGAGTAATGTTTATTTTTCCAATCGGCTCGTCTTTATGATAATTATTTATCACTAATTCTAATAGACTCATAAATCTTTCTTTATGCAATGCTAGTTCCGCGCCGTTATATACTTCCGGATTCGCATCAAAATGAATCATTAACTCATTTTCATCGAAACGTTTATATACATTTATCGATAAATCATCAACAGGTCCTGCTGATAAATTATGTGTAATACCACGATTCCCAGCAAAGTTAAGCCCATAATCAAAAGGCATAACATTCACTAACGGCCCAAACAACCTTTGATTTTCACCTAGTAACTTTAAGTCTCTTCTTAATTCCTCATGACGATATTTATGATGACGACGTACGTCTCGAATTTCTTTAGAAACTTGCTGTATTAATTCTGCAAAAGTTATATTTGGAGTTAACTTTAGACGAAGTGGAACTAAATTCATTACCATGCTTGGTGTATGAATAGATACAGAACCAAGACGCCCCATCATCGGTAAACCTAAAACAATATCATTTGCACCTGTTAATTTATGCATGTAAATACTCGTTACGGCTACAACAAATTCGGGCCAACTCGTTAACGAAATATTAATATCTTCTAGTAAAGTTTTTGTACTAGCATTTGATAGATAAGCAGTTTCTCGTAAAAATCCATTTGATGTTCTCGGCGCTCGTTCTGCTAAACTTATAACTTCCGGTTCATCTGCAAACTTTTCTAGCCAAAAAGTACGATCTTCCTGAAATTGTTTAGATTCACGATACTCATTATCTTCTTGTACAATTTTTGCAAGAAAACCAAATGGCTTTTCATTCTTATTTGTTTCTTCTATAAGTGATGTATACTCATTCGCTACTTTTTGGCTAAGAAGTGAAAATCCATAGCCATCCATCACAATGTGATGGATGCGCTGATACCAAAAGAAACGATTATTTTCAACTTGAATAAGTGCTTCAGTAAATAATTTATCTTCTTTTAAATCTATCGGTACAGATAAATCATTTTTCATCCATACTTTAGCAGCTTCTTCAGGATTTTCTTCTTTACGAACGTCAATAAAATGCATATGAAACGTTGACGATTCCTCAATAACTTGCCATGGGCCAATTTCATCCTCTTCGAAACGAACATGAAGTGCTTCTGCTTCTTTTACCACTTTACGTACAGCTAACTCGAAAATTTCATGATTAATATTTCCGTTTATTTCTATATATTCCCCAGTATTATAAATCGGATTAAGCGGATCTAATTGTTGCGCAAACCACATACCAGACTGCGCAGATGATAACGAATGACGAATCTTTTGACTATTAGGCATTCTTTACTACCCCTTTATTATGTAGTCTATTTGTTACAGCACTTGTGCTGCTTGTGAAGATAGTAAACGGTACCAATCATCAACAGTTGGACGTTCTGCTAAATCTGCAAAAGTGATTTCTTTCCCTTCGCGACGCCATTTCTCTACTAAACTCATAATTCTGACCGAATCAAGTCCTCTATTTAATAAGTCTTCATCAACTTCAATACTCTCTACTGGCTCACGGAGTAGTTGTGCAACTAGTTCATGTACTTTCTGTAAAGTGATTCCTTCACTCTCATCGCTTTTTACACTTTGTAAATCTTTTAATAGTAAGTTTGTTGATGTCGTTACTGCACATCTATTTGATGCATACTGCAATGCTTGTTTATGATGCTCTAGTGAAAAATCAGCAACTGCATCTGCTACAAAAAATGGCTCTATACCATCCATAAATGCTTCACAAGCTGTTAAAAGGCAGCCAATATGCGCATAAATACCGCAAATAATAAGTTGATCTCTTCCCTGCTCATTTAAAATTTCTAATAGATTCGTCTTTTTAAATGCACTATATCTCCATTTGGTTAGGAATATATCATCCTCATCTGGAGTAAGCTCATCGACAATTTTCTTTTTATCTGGTCCAGCAGGAATACCGTCACCCCAAAAGTCTTGTAATAACCCTCGTTGTTCTAACGTTTGTCCACCAGGTTGTGCTGTATAAACAACTGGTATACCAAGTTCCTTGCATCTTTCTCTTATTACCTTAATATTTGAAATTAGTTCTACTTTTGGCGATTCTTTATCGCTATATGCATCAAGAAAATATTCTTGCATGTCATGGATTAGAAGAACCGCACGTTTCGGATCTGGCGTCCAATTCACTTTATTTTTTGGTAGTTCTGATTCAATTGGCATTTTATATACTGAAATAGATGGGATAGCCATCTAATCACTTCCTTCCGATTTTTATTATTGTTTTACTGTAATAAGTTTTTCAGCAATGACTTTACGTAATTCTTTTTTGCTTACTTTTCCAACACCTGTTTGTGGGAATGATTCAATAAATTCAATTCGATCTGGAATCTTATAAGCTGCTATACCACGTTCTCTTAAGAACATTTTTAATTCGTTTGCAGTTAGGACTTGTCCACGAGCGATAACAAAAGCGCAAGTGCGTTCTCCTAAATAATCGTCAGGCATAGATACAATTGCTACATCATGTACTGCATCATGTGCTAATAGATGATTTTCAACTTCTTCCGCAGCAACCTTCTCACCACCACGGTTAATTTGATCTTTATCTCTTCCTTCTACAATGATGTAACCTTGTTCATTTACTTTTACAAGATCACCTGTGCGATAAAAACCATCTTCTGTAAATGATCTTACATTATGCTCTTCCGCTTTATAATAGCCACGAATTGTATATGGCCCTCTTGTTAATAAACTACCTACTTCACCAGGCTTAACATCATTATCATGTTCATCAACAACTCGAACTTCATCAAATGTAGACATCGGTCTACCTTGTGTATGAATAATGATTTCTTCTGGATCATCTAGTCTTGTGTAATTTACTAACCCTTCCGCCATACCGAACACTTGCTGTAACGTACATCCGAATGTAGGGCGTATACGCTTCGCAACTTCGGCACTAAATTTCGCACCGCCTACTTGAATAACTTGCAGGCTTGATAAATCGTTATTACGGGAAGATACCGCATCAAGCCAAATCATTGCTAATGGTGGAACGAGCGCTGTAATCGTAACTTTTTCTTTTTCTATAAGAGCAAATGCCTCATCTGGACTACCTCCAGTTGCCAATACTACTTTTCCACCGGCATAGAAAGTTCCAAATGTCCCTGGAGAACTCATCGGGTAATTGTGTGCTACTGGAAGAACTGCCATATAGACACTTTCTGCATTTAAATTACAAATGTCAGCGCTAACACGTAAACTATAAATATAGTCATCATGTGTTCTAGGAATTAATTTAGAAAGTCCTGTCGTCCCTCCTGATAATTGGAGAAACGCAACATCACTTGGCTGAACTTCTGGTAACGGAATCGGATCCATATAAAGATCAGTTATGTTCACGAATTCTTCTTCTTCCCCCACTACGATTACATGTTGTAAAGCGGGAACTTTCTCTTTCACTTCTCTTGCTAGTTTTCGATAATCAAAGCCGAGAGCCTTATCTGAAATAACGTAAGCACTCGCTTCACCAAACTCGCAAAAATAACTAATTTCACTACTGCGATGAGAAGGTAGTGCAAAAACAGGGAGTGCTCCAATGCGAAATAGCGCAAAGCATATTTCGAAAAACTCTATAATATTAGGTAACTGGATTACAACTCGGTCTTCTTTCTTTATTCCTAAATTCAGTAAACCTGAAGCTAAGCGATCTACCTTTTTATCAAGTTCACTATACGTTATATGCGTATTACTACTTACAACCGCAATTTGATCCCCATATTTTTCAGCACGTTCTTTTAACATCGAACCAAATGTTTCTCCAAGCCAACACCCTTCTTCTCGATAGCGATTGGCAAATTCTTTTGGCCATTCCGTATAACCTATTAACATTCTTTCTTCCCCCTATTTTTCATTCAGCGCATTATCTCTTAACCCTAAAGCCTTCAACATTGTTTGGAACTTAGCTGATGTTTCTGCTAACTCATCTTCTGGCTTTGATTCAGCAACAACTCCAGCACCTGCATATAAGCGAAGTGTATTCTCTTGCACTTCAGCACAACGAATTGTAACAATCCATTCGCCATCTCCATTTAAATCGCTCCACCCTAACATTCCTGTAAAGAATTCACGGTCAAATGGCTCAATTTTTTGAATAGCCTCTCTCGCTTCTTCCATTGGAGTTCCACAAACTGCTGGCGTAGGATGAAGAGCAATTGCTAATTCTAAAGAAGACGTATTTGGGTCCTTTAGTTCACCTTTCACTTCCGTAGACAAATGCCACATTGCTTCACTATGAATAACTGAGGGTTTTTCTGGAACATGTAATATATGACAGTAAGGGCGAAGCGCAGCGGCAACCGCTTCAACTACTACCGCATGTTCATGTAAATCTTTTGGAGAAGAAAGTAATTCTTCTGCCCTTCTTTTATCTTCTACTGGATCCTCACTTCGTGGTCTTGAGCCAGCCAACGGATTAGAAATTACTTGCATACCATGACGTGAAACAAGTAATTCAGGACTTGCTCCAATTAACGTCTTACTGTACTCGTTTTCATCTTTCGGCAAATTAACAGCAAATGTGTAGCCGTGCTTATTATGTTCCGCTAATTCACGAAGTAGTTTTTGTTGATCAATTTTCTCGGAAGACTTAACATCCAACGATCTAGATAGAACGATTTTTCTTAAATCTCCGTCCTGAATTTTTGCTATTCCTTGCTTCACACCATCCATATAAACTTCAGGAGCTGGAACCGGTGTCATTTCAAATGTCAGTTTCTCATTTCGTTTTATCTCATTTGTTGTCTCTAACTGTAAACGCTCAGTAATTCTACTATGTTCTGGTACGATAAGTTGAACTTCTTTTCTACGATCAAAAGGCAAAGCACCAACAACGATAGGATTCGGATTTCCGGCTTGTTTTGCATTACTTAATACCGCTTGTACAAGTTCTGGAAAACTTTCAATTTCATGATGTTTTACTGTAGTAAACTCTCCTTCTGTCAATATCGTTCGAGTTGGTGAAGCGAAAAAGAACGAAGATTCAGTTTTATAATCTTCTAATAATTTTTCTGACAGTTCCTTTACGGCTATAAGTTCATTCATAGTATTAAAACCTCCTGAATTTTTTATTAAACTCCTAATGTAGCTCCGCCATCGACACATAAATTGTGCATTGTAATATGACTCGCTTTATCAGAAGCTAAAAACAATACAGCTTCAGCAATTTCTGAAGGTTGTGCAATTTTTTGTAACGGAATACCGAGTCTATATGTATTTTGAGAACCAGCAATTATATTTTCAGCTCCATTCTCATCAGCCCATAGTAATCTTTGCATTTCAGTTTCAGTAGAACCAGGAGAAACTAAGTTGCAGCGAATATTGTATGCTGCAAGCTCTAATCCTAAACACTTCATAAACATTGTCGTTGCGGCTTTTGATGCAGCGTACGCAGCCATTTCCATTCTCGGAGTATTTGCCGCATTTGAACCAACTGTAACAATTGCCCCTGACCTTCTTTGCATCATATGTTTACTTACTGCTCGAGACATATAGAAAACTCCTGTAGAATTTACAGAGAAGGTTTTATTCCAATCTTCATCACTTAAAGAGTGAATCGGTCCCATACGTAATACCCCTGCAACATTTATTAATATATCTATTGTTGCTATATCATTTTCAATACCGTTTACCATATCTTCAACAGCAGTACTATCACTCACATCTAAATGAAATGTTTTCATACGTGTTTCATTTAATTCATTTTCATTTAAGAGTACGTTTAACCCCTCTTCATTTTGATCAACCGCAATAACTGTAGCTCCTCTTTCTAAAAACATTTTGGCAACAACACTGCCTATACCTTGAGCTGCACCTGTTACTAAAACCGTTTTTCCATCAAATTCCCCTAAGTTCATTTCCTCTATCCCTTCATTTGAAAATTAATCTAATTAAACAAATAGCGATAATGATAACGATTATCACTATCAATGTAAAAAATAATACACTTACTAAACTAATTGGTCAAGTGTACTTTTCATCAAAATATTATTCATTGATAATGTTTTTCATTTAATATTCTTACACCGAAATGATAATCTTTCTCAATAAACTTGTCAACCTATTTTTATTTTTCAGATAAAATATTTTAGTACTTCTCAATACAATTACATCTAAAAGCATTAATAAGTACTTACATTAAAAAATTTAATTCGTACTCCTCTTTTTAAAATTGAAGAAGATAAACTGTAGATACCTTCATTTACAAAGCCTTACCAAAAACTCAAGTATATATTTTCTCAACATTTTTCTGAAAATATCGAGAAAGTATATCTTGCAATTACCGATGCATGTCGTGTTTATAATTTAAGATTTAATAAGTATTTCGAATATAATATATCAATTTATGATATTCCAATATAATCCAAACGGATACTTTACTCATTTTTTGCCTCTAGAAAATTCCACATGTTATAATTCATAAAAAAGCACCCTATTAAATAGGGTGCTTTTTAGTAAACATAGTGTTAAAGAAGATTTATATACTTACGCTACACTGCGATACTCTTCTTCTTTTTCTTTTTTCTGCTTAGGCACTTGGATTAAAAGTGCGATAATAAATGATACGACACATAATACGCCGATCACCATGAAAGTTGGTTTGAATCCACCTAGAACTGCACCGATAAAGGAACCAGCGAGCGCTCCAAATCCAAATCCTTGATACACAATTCCGTAGTTCTTACTATGGTTTTTCATACCGTAGAAATCACCAACGATAGCTGGGAAAATAGTGATATTTCCACCAAAGCAAAACGCTACACTTGCTACACATACGAAGTAGATACCATAATTTAAATCTACGAAACTTAAAACCAAGACTGAAGCTGCCATAACAACAAATGTACCAGTAACGATTTTTAAACGGCCGATTTTATCTGATAACGGTCCTAAAATAATACGACCTAATGTATTGAAGATTGCAACCATAGCCACCGCATTAGCTGCTGTCGCTGCGCTAAGCCCTACAAGTTGAACACCAATGTCTTTTACCATACCAATTAAGTATAAGCCACTCATACATGATGTAAATAACATAATAAATAATAAGTATACTTGTTTTGTGCCTAACATTTCTTTCGTTGTATATTCCTGAGTTTTTGTTTCATGAACTGCTCCTTGATCTGCAGCTTGATGGATTAAACAAGCGCCAAGGACAATCATAGCTGTAACAATTAAACCCCAGTATATAAACGCTTGTGATACACCAACTGATTCAATTAACTGTGCGTTAATATATTTAAAAATTAAGCTACCCGAACCATATGCAGAGACAGAAATACCAGCAATTAAACCTTTACGCTTTGGAAACCACTTTATTAAATTGGATAATGAAGTGATATATGCTGTACCATCTGCATAACCTACAACAACCCCTGCTAGTACATAAAGCAATATTAATGAGGAAGCTTGTGAACTAAGTATTAATCCACTTCCTAATGCTAGTCCAGCTATCATAATAAGTTTACGAAGTCCCCATTTTTCTTGCAATTTACTCGCAAACAAAGTTGAAAACGCTAAAGACAGGCTAGTAATTGAGAAAGTTATAGCAACAGCGTTAAGACTCCAACCGTATTTACTCACTAAGGGCTGATTGAATAAACTCCATGTATATATCGTACCAAGCCCCATTTGTACTATGACTGTTCCAAGGACAACAAGCCATGGATTAACCGATGATTTTTTCATACCATCTCTCCTCCTCTTTCTATTTCAATGCTATTCGCTAAATATGCTTTTTTTATTTTTATTTTCGCCACCTCATTCGACTTAACAACTTCATTGTATAGGATGTTTTCGCTTATGTAAGCACTTACAAGATGGAGCGTCAAAAATATGGAATCAGTTACAGAAAACGAAGGGTGAAATACAAAAAACTACTTGTTAAATACGTAGTAGTTTTTATAATGTTTTACATCAATACGACTTACGGAGCTTTCACATCCTCTTTTACCAAAAAAATTATCGAATTATCCATGGCTGGACTTCAATATTTTGCTTATCCTATTCTTATTTAACTCTTCAACGTTTATAACATGTTCGTCTGTATTTCTTGATACAAATCATTTAATAGTCTTGTAATCAAAAATTCCATCTTTTATACATTTTAACTTCCATATATCTTGTTTTTTAACGAAACATACAGAATTACAACGTTTTTTTACAATTTTATACATAAAAATAGAAAATATATAATTCATTTACATAATGTTGCACTTTAATTTTTACTAAACAACAAATATTTTATTGATAAATAAAACTAAACATTCACTAATATATCTATACGTGGTTTAATATATATAATAAACAAACATTTCTGACTTTTATAAGGAGGTACTATGAAAGCAAACGTAGGCGATACTATACTATTTCAACGAAATAACTTAAAGATCACAGCATCTGTACTAAAACTATACACTGAATCGGTCTTAGTTGAAGTCACAGATGTAAGCGGTGGTACTTTTGAATTTGACCGAACAATTGTAAATCATAAAAACTATAAAATTTTAAATGCAAATAAATAAAACAATACAATACAAAATAGCCCCTGCTTAACAGCGGAGGCTATTTTGTATAATAACAATTCATTAATTTACATATCCTAAAACACTAACAATCTCGCTTGCTTTTAAATTATTAATATAATAATAAATTTCTAACCCTCTTCTCTCAGCTCTTAGCACTTTACCTTTCATTTTTGATAAATGCTGCGAAACAGTCGATTGAGGAATATTCAATATTTCTGTTAATTGTGTTACATTACAAGTTTTGCGTGCACTTAATTCATTTACAATTTGTAATCGTATTGGATGCGCCATTATTTTTAAAATATCCACATCTTCTTCAGTTACTAAACTTTTTTTTATCTCGCTCGTATATGTTGTCATAAGACATTCCCCTTTTATTTGAATTCCTTTTTATTAAAATCTGCTTCTAAATAAAATATTATCTCTAAATATACAATTAAGACCCTTATATAGAAATAATAGGATTTTGATTATTTAAAAACAGCAATACTATACAATTTCATCTATTTGGTACATATACATAATACAATTTCAATTTGTGCTCTATGTGAAGTTAGCATAAATTTATAATGAAGATTTTTCAAACAATTCACATCTAACTATATACTTCCTCATAATACTATCCAGTGATTTTAACATATTTTAGGCATTTGTATATACTATTGCAAAACACATTCTTATTGAGGGGGACTTTATATGCCAACACCGTTACAAGAACAAGTTGAAGAAGCTCGTGAAACGTATGTCAGTCGTATTATCTTAGTTGGTGGTTCAGCTTTATTTTTAACAGGTGGTGTTATATCTGCAATTTCAGCCTTTAAAAGTTATAACCGTTTGGCAAATACGCCACCTTCTTCAAATGATTCATAATTGCATCATTCATTCCTTTAAATAATAAAGATGCCGCCTCTACTATAGAGACGGCTTTATATAAAAACATTATTAAATTCATTTGAACTTAATTGAAAAAACGTTATAACAATTTGGTACAATGTTCAAAGTAAGGATAGATACTTTCAATTTGACAAGCTTATTTCACCACAAACCTCGTCTGACTACACCCATCCTTCTGCTTCGTTACCTCTAATACAGCTGGCATTGTGTTTTTCAGTTCTTGAACGTGTGAAATTACACCGATAAAGCGACCTGATTTTTGCAAGTCGATTAGGGCGTCAACTGCTTTCGTTAATGACTCTTCATCTAATGAGCCGAATCCTTCATCGATAAACATCGTTTCGATGGAAATACCACCCTCATACGCTTGAATTACATCTGCCATTCCAAGTGCTAAGCAAAGTGATGCGTTAAATTTCTCACCGCCAGATAATGTTTTTACATCTCGGGTTTGACCTGTATATGCATCATATACATCTAATCCTAATCCACTTTGTCGATTCCTCTTTTCAACTCGTTCGCTTCGTTTTAAATAAAATTGTCCATTTGATAATTTACGTAGTCGTTCGTTCGCAATTTGAACAATTTGTTCTAAATACTCAATTAAGATGTAACGTTCAAAGGATATACGACTATCATTATCCCCTTTCATTACTTCATATAAATCAACAAGTTCTTGGAATGCTTTTTCTTCCTCATGAATTTGTTCATCAATTCGTTTAATATTTTCATGTAAATCCGTAATATATGATACGGCGTTTTGAGCACGTTGTCGTTTTTCTTTAATAATATCAAGGCTAATTTCCAATTCTCTCACTTGCTCATCTAATGAAGAAATGTCCATATACTCTTTATCTTTTAAGTCTGCTTTTAATTCGTCAATTTGTTTTGTAAGTACTTCTAGAGATGAGTAATAACTTTGGATTTCTTGTTGTAACTTATCCATCTCAGCATCATTTAATTTGGATTCTTTATATGTTAATTGATCTGTAAATCCACTTTGTTCTAGCTCTTTCATAAAGCGTGTAAACGTCTCTTCTCTCTTCTCTTTTGCACTATTAAATTGATTAGAAGCATTATCATGTTCTGCTTGAATACGTATATTTTCATTTTGCCAATGTTGATACGCCTCTTGTACTTTCTCCCATTCATCTTCCATTAACCTAAGTTCTTGCAGAGCTTGGTCAAACTGTACTTTCCAAGCTTGTACCGTTTGCAAGCTTTCCGGAATATTTTGCTTATCATGTTCATATGACGTACGAAGCTGCATACACTCCATTTCAGTACGGTGCTGCACAGTTTCTACTTCACGCTTTTGTTTCTGGAGTTCTTCTACTTTTTCTTCTACGCTTTTTATATTCACAGCAATTTGCTTACGCGTTTCTTCACTTGCTTTTAACGCATTAAC
Organism: Bacillus sp. 41-22; assembly: GCF_025809295.1. Taxonomy (NCBI): domain Bacteria; kingdom Bacillati; phylum Bacillota; class Bacilli; order Caryophanales; family Bacillaceae; genus Bacillus; species Bacillus sp. 41-22. The sequence continues at coordinate 2,218,859 of NZ_CP084035.1, read as the reverse complement.
TTCTGCTGCTAATTGCTTTCCTTTTTGAACGAGCGCACTATATGTTTCTACTAATTCTTCTGAGCGATAGCCTCGCTTTAGCACTTCTTCTATCACTTGTTCATATTGAACTCGATAGAAATTCCACTTTTCTTCTAATTGAACATGTAATTTTTCCGCAATATTTTTCTTTTCTCTTAGCTCATTTAACTCTTTTTCATCAATTGCATTACTTTGCTCTGTAGCTTTTTTCGGGTGGTCCATACTACCACATACTGGACAAGATTCACCATCATGTAAATGAAGAGCTAATATACCAGCTTGTTCACTTAACCAGCGGCGTTCAATATTTTCATATGTACTAACTGCCTGTTGCATCTTATGAAACGCACTTTCTTTTTCTAGCTCGTATTTTTGTTTTTCTTGCCATACATCATATGCCTGCTTTAATACTTTTGCATCTTCTCGCATATTCGTTAGTGCTTCTACTTTAGCTACATATTGTTCAAGCGCTGCTTCTAATTGCTGTAATTCGCCAGACATTCTTTGTTTTTCATTTTTATGCGCTTCTAGTTGTTCATCTAACTTTTGCATACCTTCTTTTAATTTTCCTATTTGAATTTCAGCATTTTGCAAATTTAACTTTTTCTCAGCTAATGATGCAATAATTGGCTGTAACTCTTCTAGTCTTTGAACTTGTTTTTTAGCATTTTCTCGCCCGGATGCCTTATTCTTTAATGCTTCATATTTCTCCTGAGCAAGTGCAAAACTGTTCATTATATGCTCTTTTTTTGCGATTATCTGTTTTAACAAACTTTCAGACTGCTGTTCATATTGCATCGCTTCCTCATACCATTGCTCAAATGGTAATAATCGCTTCGCCTGTTCCGCATGTTTAAAAGATTTTTCTTTCATTTCGATTACGGCACGGTTTTCTTGTAAAATACTGTACTTCTCATTCTTTTGTTCTAAATCTTTGAATTTCTCATTTACAGCTTTTGCTGCATGAAAACGTGCCTCTGCTTCTTTTAATTGTTTCGTTTTGTCATTTTGTTCTAAGTGTAATTGCTCAACCTCTGCATTGTACCAAACTGTTTCTTGTTCTAATGCCTCTACTACTTGATGTGTATTTACATGCTCTTGTTCCACTAATGTCTCTAATAATGCCCCATCACGTATTGGTAATTTAAATACATTACGGAAATATAGCTCACGTTCTTTTTGTTTTTCTTGTAAGACGTCTTTCCATTGTTTGCGCTTTTGATCTAATATCTCACGCATTAATTTATAACGATCTGTTTTAAAAATGCGGCGTAGTATTTCTTCTTTATTTTCCGTTTCAGATGTTAATAATTTTCGGAACTCTCCTTGCGGTAACATGACAATTTGGCTAAATTGATGTTTACTTAATCCAATTAAATCTTCAACTTTTTTATTTACATCCGTTACATGAAAACGATCGACACATGGAACTTTTTCCTCATCAATTACTTCATATAATTCGACTGCATGTCCTGTAATTGTTTTATTTCCTTGTTTTTTATGGCCCAGTTGTCGTTTAATTTCATAACTTTTTCCTTTTAATTGAAAAGTTAATTCCACACTTGTATAAACATCATCATCAGCAAATTGGCTACGAAGCATGTTTGTATCACTGCGCTCTTCTCCACTAGCCTCTCCATATAATACATAACAAATCGCATCAAAAATCGTTGTCTTTCCAGCTCCTGTATTTCCAGAAATAGCGAAAATACGATGCTCACCAAGATCTTTAAAATCGATTACTTCTTTCTGTTTATATGGACCAAACGCGGTCATTATAAGCTGAATCGGTCTCATCCTCGCTCACCTTCCCGTTCTTGCACTGTTTGCAAAACATCTAAAAATAGACGTTCTTTCTCTTCTGATAAATCTAGCCCTTTCATTTCTTTATAAAATGCTTTTAAAAGAGATAAATCATCCGTTTTATGTCTTGAAACAGTTACTTCATTTTCATCTGTGAACTCTCGTCTTTGAATAGATCTTTCAACATGCATTGCATTTGGGTATACAGAACGTATTTTTTCCATTGGCTGCAAGACAGGATTTTCATCTAATAATTTCACAAATACATAATCTTCACTCACTGGATGAAGCAATAAATCGTCTATTTTCGCTTCTACTGTACGCATTTTACGACGTGGTGTAAGTAAACGTTTTTCAATTGTTGTTTCACCTTTTTCATCCAGTTCCACAATATAATATCCTTTTTTATGCTTTTCTTCAGAAATAGAATATGCAAGTGGTGAACCTGAATAACGAATTGTCTCATTACGTACAAAATGCGCTTGATGTAAATGGCCAAGCGCCGTGTAATGAAACTTATCAAAATAATGGCTATTTACATATTCAGCACCACCAATTGAAAGTGGTCGTTCCGCATCACTCGTATTTTCCTCTGCCTCTCCTGAAGAAGTTACAAATGCATGTCCTACAAATATGTGTCTCGCTTCTTTATCCATCGTTTCAGAGAGTTCGTTCATAAAAATACGCATCGCATCATCATGAGAACGAACATCTTCATTTTTCAATATATGTCTAACAATACTTGGATCTGCATACGGAACGAGATGGAAATGAACCTCTCCGTATTCATCATTTAAAACAACAGGATTGTATGGAAACTGGAGTTGTCCAACAATATGTAATCCTTGTTTTTTCATTAAATTACTACCAAAATGTATGCGGTCCGGACTATCGTGGTTTCCTGCAACTGCAATTATTGGTGTTTGTAAATCAATAACTATCTTTTGTAATACATCATTTAATAAGTCTACTGCTTCTGTAGGTGGAATTGCTCGGTCATATAAATCTCCTGCAATAATTACAGCATCCGGTTTTTCCTCTTCAACAGCTTGTACAAACTGATCTAACACAATTTTTTGATCTTCAGTCATATATACACCATGAACAAGCTTACCTAAATGCCAATCCGCTGTATGAAAAAACTTCATATTACCCTTCTCCTTTTAGTTTACTGATTGTAGTGAAACAAGCTGATAGTTTAGTGTAGTTTTTCCGTTCTCCCATTCTAACTTTTGGACAATTGCACTACCGATTCTTTCTTCGTTTGATTTATATAAAGGCAATATTTCTTGAATAGTAAATAGATGATAACCATCTAAAATTAATTGAAATAAATTATCTTCTATATGTAATCTTACTTCTTTTTCATTTGAAATAATTTTTGTATGCATCTCAAATTTCATGCTAGATACAACCCCTTTTTTCTAATCTCTACATTTTAATAGTATAGTGGTCATGCAAGATTGACAAGTAAATACACCGCGATGTACATACTTTTTTAATTATAAATATTTTATGTTTTTTTATATGAAATACGGTATGTGAAATTATTAATCTACAAAAATAAAAATGCCCTTTCAGGCATCCTTATTTTTGTAAGTACTCTTTCATAACGTAGTACAATACAGTTATTAAGACAATCGCTACAAAAAACGCAAATACGGCCACAACATACCCATCTTTATTTAATAAAAAGCATATGGAAATAGATATTATAAAAATCGGAAACACGAGACGTACCTTAGCCTTCACTTCTTCTGTCGTATCTGTATGATGAAAATACTGTGTAATTCCTACCATAAGAGATGACAAAATAATAACCGACAATAGTAAAGGTCCTGGCATTCCGATCTCTCCTTTCTCTATTTCTAATTATATACAAACCCCGCGCTCTTTAAAAGTTAGATAATTCAGCCTTTTAACTTTTTCTACATCAACTCTTTAATTTACGCCACGTATACTAACTCAATATAAGTTATACATATAATAGCGCCTTCAACACGACATTTTCAAATAATAGCACTTACAGTAATGTTGTAATATTCCTCTTCATTCTCTGAAATCCTGCAAATATAACTCGTCAAAATATGCGATAAATACTAACACTAAGCACCTAATTTGGACAAAAATTATAGAGGACATTTCAGCATGTATCAAGAAATAAGAATAGAAAGATAAGTAAGGGAGGATTTATAATGACTGAACACGTTTTATTTTCTGTTAGCGAAAACGGCGTTGCATCTATTACTTTAAACCGTCCAAAAGCACTTAATTCTTTATCCTATGACATGTTACAACCAATTGGGCAAAAACTTAAAGAATGGGAGCAAGATGAGCGTATTGAACTCGTCGTTTTAAAAGGAGCTGGGACGAAAGGTTTTTGTGCAGGTGGTGATATTAAAACGCTATACGAAGCACGTTCTAACGAAGTTGCATTACAACATGCAGAGCAGTTTTTTGAAGAAGAATATGAAATTGATACATTTATTTATCAATACAAAAAACCAATTATCGCTTGTTTAGATGGAATTGTAATGGGCGGTGGTGTCGGTCTGACAAATGGAGCGACGTATCGAATTGTAACAGAGCGTACGAAGTGGGCAATGCCTGAAATGAACATCGGTTTCTTCCCTGATGTCGGTGCTGCTTATTTCTTAAATAAAGCGCCTGGATATACTGGTCGATATGTTGCTTTAACAGCATCTATTTTAAAAGCTCCTGATGTATTATATATTAACGCTGCTGATTACTTTATGACATCAGATTCATTACCAAATTTCCTTACCGCACTTGAAAATGTAAATTGGAAAAAAGAAGATGTACATATTCATTTAAAAGAAGTTATTCGTACATTTGCAACTGCTCCAAACTTAGATGGTAATCTTTCTTCTTCAGTAGAAGAAATTAATTCGCATTTTGCATTCGATACAATTGAGGGAATCATTCAATCGTTAGAGAAAGATCAAAGTCCATTTGCCCAAACAACGAAAGAAAAGCTATTATCCAAATCCCCTGTTTCATTAAAGGTAACATTAAAACAGTTTATTGATGGCCAAGAAAAGTCAGTTGAAGAATGTTTCGCGACAGATCTTATACTCGCTAAAAACTTCATGCGACATGAAGATTTCTTTGAAGGAGTACGCTCCGTTGTAGTTGATAAAGACCAAAATCCAAATTATAAATATAAACAATTAAGTGATGTTTCAGAAGAAGATGTAAATCGATTCTTTAACTTACTTAACGCTTAAACAAAGAGGCCATATATTGTAGCACACTCTCAGCTACTCTATATGGCCTCTTCTTTTTAGTTAAATAATTTTAAATATAATTTAATTTTATTTAACTAAAATATATGTTAAACTAACGTTAATCGAATTTTCTAAAAACAACAAAGGAAGGCGGATAACATTATGGAAAATTTTTTCTGTTTATTATTATGTCTATATGTCTTATTATTCTACCCGGTCCTGATACAGCAATGGCTACGAAAAACACATTGATTGCCGGCAAAATCGGCGGCGTAAAAACTGTTTTTGGTACTTGTGTTGCGCTTTTAATTCACACTTTAGCTGCTGTAATTGGTCTTTCAGCACTTATTGTAAAGTCTGCTCTTTTATTTTCTATTTTTAAATATGTTGGTGCTGTATATTTAGTCTATATTGGTATTAAAGCCCTTTTAGCAGTAAGAAACACAGAAGACTTAAATACAAATGACGTTCCAATAAATAATGACAATAAACATACTTCTTGCTTTCGCCAAGGGTTTCTTACAAATTTACTAAACCCTAAGGTTGCAGTCTTCTTTTTAACTTTTTTACCACAGTTTTTAAATCCAAATCATAATACATTTATACAACTTCTCGTTATGGGACTTACTTATCTCATTTTAACCGTCATTTGGTTTGCTTTTTATATATTTTTAATTGATAAAATTAGTGCTTTTATGAAAAAACCGAAGACACAGCGTTATATTCAAGGGATTACAGGAATCGTCTTAATTGGGTTTGGTATTAAATTAGCCTTTGAAAGAAATAGTTAACACAATACAAACGAAAATACACTACTCCATTATGAGTAGTGTATTTTCGTTTGTATTATTTTTATAATGAGTGGGAATGCACCCCACTCATTATCATTTCACTTTATTAAAACCAGCGCTCAGTTACAACTTTTTTACGTGTATAAAATTGAACGCCATCCGTACCATTTGTACCAAGATCTCCAAAGAATGAAGCTTTGTTTCCTGCAAATGCGAAGAATGCCATTGGTGCTGGAACATTAACGTTTACACCAATCATACCAGCATCAATATTGTCTCGGAATGTTTGTGCATGTTTTCCATTTGACGTATAAATAACAGCACCATTCGCAAATTTCGATTGATTTGTCAGCTTAATACCTTCTTCTAAATCTTTTACTCTTACAATACTTAATACCGGAGCGAAAATTTCATCTTGCCAAATTTTCATTTCTTGATTTACACCATCAAAGATTGTTGCACCAACAAAGTAACCTTCTCCAACTTCTTCATTGATTTTACGGCCATCTACTAGTAAAGTTGCTCCATCTGCTACACCACTATTAATATAGCCTAAAACACGCTCTTTATGAGATTCACGGATTAATGGTCCAACATAATTATCTTCGTTGAAACCGTCACCTACTTTTAACTTCTTCGTTTCCGCTACTAATACATCAATGAATTCATCAGCAATTTCATCAACTACTGCTACTACTGAACATGCCATGCAGCGCTCTCCACTACTTGCAAACGCAGACCCAATTACACCTTGTACTGTTTTCTCAAGGTTGCAATCTGGCATAACAACTGCATGGTTTTTCGCACCTGCTAACGCTTGTACACGTTTACCATTTTTTGTACCAGTTTCATATACGTAGCGTGCCACTGGCTCAGAGCCAACAAACGAAACTGCTTGAATATCTTTATTTTCTAAAATACTATTTACAACATCTTTTCCGCCTTGTACTAAATTTAATACCCCTTTTGGAAAACCAGCTTCATAGAATAACTCTACAAGTCGCTCAGCTAAAAGTGGCGTTCTTTCAGATGTTTTTAATACGAATGTATTACCGCAAGCAATTGCAAGTGGGAACATCCATAATGGAATCATCATCGGGAAGTTAAACGGTGTAATACCAGCAACAACTCCGATTGGGTAGCGCCAAATCGATCCATCAATTCCACTAGCAATATTCGGAAGAGCTTGTCCCATCATTAAATTTGGTGCTGATGTTGCAAGTTCTACCGCTTCAATACCACGCTGTACTTCACCAGTTGCATCCGTTAGCGTTTTACCGTTTTCTAGCGTAATGATTTTTGCAAGCTCATCTTTATTTTCTTGTAACAGTTGTAGATATTTGTATAGTTGTCTTGAACGATTTGGAACTGGCACTTTAGACCATGTTTTGTATGCCGCTTTTGCCGCTTCAACAGCTTTTTCAACATCTTCTTTTGGAGAAAGTGGAACGTAAGCGATGATTTTTCCAGTTGCCGGATTCGGAACCGCTTCTACTTCCGTACCAGTAGATTCTACCCATTCGCCATTAATATGATTTTTCACTCGTTTAATTTCAGTTGTAATCATTATATTCTCTCCTTTTTTATCATGGTTTTTATAAGTGCACTATTTTTGATTAGAAATTAATTGTTCGCTAACTTTCTTATATAAAGCAGCCATATCGTTTTCACCATATCCTGCCTCACTCGCTTCTTCATATACGTTTAATAGCATTTCGCTTACTGGTAAGTGAAGTTCGCTTTCTTTCGCTAAATCTACTGCAAATCCTAAATCTTTCTTTAATAAATTCACAGTAAAGCCTGGCTCATAATTTTCTGATGCAATGAAACTTTTATAATTACGCTCATAAATTCTACTTTGACCGTAACTTACATTTAAAATATCAAACATTTTATCTAAATCCATATTGTTCTTTTTCGCTAATGTTAAAGCTTCACTCACACCAGCTGTATAAAAACCAATTAATAGATTATTAATTAATTTAACAGTTGTACCACTATCAATCTGCTCACTAACATGGAAAACATTCGCTCCAAGCACTTCCATGACAGATTCAGTTTTCTCATATACTTCTTTCGATCCACCAACCATAAACGTTAATGTACGGTTTTCTGCACCAATTACCCCACCGCTAACAGGTGCTGCTAAAAAGTCTACTTTCTTTTCCTTCGCCGATTCCTCTAATTGTTTGTTTAATTGTGGAGATACTGTACTTGTATCAATTAAAGCTACATTCGAGTGGCTATTTTCAAATAATCCTTCTTCCCCAAAATATACCGCTTCCACAGCACGAGGTGAAGGCAAACTTGTAAAAATCACATCGCATGTCTCTGCTAGTTTTGAGATTGATAGGCCGATAATTCCTCCTTCTTTTTCAAAGGAAGCTTCCGCCTCTTTATTCAAGTCCACTCCATATACTGTGTAGCTAGATTTAACTAAATTTTTAGACATTGGAAGACCCATGTTACCTAAACCGATAAAACCAATCTTTTTCATATCGCTTTCCTCCTATTTACACAATATATTTCCCGCGATTTATAATAACTTTCGCAATATCTCTCTTTTTCGTAAATAAGTTTGAGTATAAAGGCACTAATAATTGACGGATTTCAGCTAATATTTCTTGTCTATTTTGTTCTTCTGTGACAGCTGCTGAAAGAATGGAAATCGCAGCTTCTTCTACTTTACGATATCCTTCTTCACAAATAACACCTGTTATCATTTGCTTCGTACGCTCTTTTTCCTCACCATTTTTACTAACTGCTTTCCTCGTACGTAAAAATGCTGATTCCATGACGTACACGTCCGTCAACATATTTGATAATACGCGTGAATATTCTTGCTCTTGCTCAATTTTTATTCCTGGAGTTTTAGAGAGCGTTTTCAAAGATTGTTTCAACAATTTTTTCGCTAATAAAATGTAACGATGGTTTCTTTCTACATTTGCTACATCAATTTCTACTTCAGCATCTTCTATTTGCTCGATTTGCTTCATTAACATTTTTGCAACTGTTAATCTATTAATTTCATTCGTTCCTTCAAAAATACGACTAATTCTAGCATCACGATATAATCGTTCTACTTCGTATTCTTGCATATAACCGTAACCACCATGAATTTGTACAGCTTCATCTACGATATGAGCAAGTGTTTCAGAAGCGTTTACTTTATTCAGTGCACATTCAATTGCAAATTGGGACATTTTTTTCATAAGATCTTCATCACTCTCATGAATTGCTTCATCAATTACACCCGCTGTACGGTAAGCTGCACTTTCTGCTCCATATGTAGAAATAATCATATTGGCAATTTTCTCTTGAATCATCGTAAAATCTACTAATTCCGTTTGGAACTGTTTTCGCTCTTTTCCATATTGAACTGACAAACCGATTGCTTGTTTTGCTGTTCCAATATTTCCAAAAGCAAGTTTTAGTCTAGCGAAGTTAAGAATATTAAGAGCTACGTGATGCCCTTTCCCAACTTCCCCTAAAATATTTTCAGCGGGGATGACAACATCTTCTAAAATAAGCGTCGCTGTTGAAGATCCTTTAATCCCCATCTTCTTTTCTTCTAATCCTATTGATACACCTTCACATGTTCTTTCGACAATAAACGCTGTCATTCCTTTATTTGTCTTCGCAAAAACAACGTATACATCTGCCATATGAGCATTTGTAATCCACTGCTTCTCACCATTCAACTTCCAAGCAGTACCATCTTCATTCAATACTGCACTCGTTTTTGCACTTAATGCATCAGAACCAGCATTTGGCTCAGTTAAAGCATAAGCCCCAATCCATTCTCCCGATGCGATTTTCGGTAAATATTTTTCTTTCTGTTCTTTCGTTCCATAATATATGTAAGGCAATGTACCTACACCGGCGTGTATATTAAAAGAAACGCTAAATGCACCAGCGTAACCCATTTTCTCTGCTACAAGACCTGAGACAGCCTTTCCTAACTCGAATCCGCCATAATCTTCTGGTACCTCAATGCCTAATAATCCAAGTTCCCCAGCTTTCTCAAATAATTGGCGAGAAACTTTATAGTTATGTTGTTCAATATTCTCAATTTGCGGGACAATTTCTTGTTTAACGAATTGTTCTGTCGTTTTTGCAATTAAATCTTCATCCCCTGAAAAATCTTCTGGTGTAAAGAAAGTATTATTCACATCTTTATTGAGTGAAAAAAATTCATCCCATGGTAACTTCGTTTTCTCCATCTGAATCCCCCTATCATTTCGGCCTTCGTTGATCTTTGCATATGCTCGTCTACGATGAGTGGAATATCTTATTATTGAAAACAGAAGGCGATGATTTTTCACATCAAGCAGTTCGTTTTGCCAAAGATGTATTTTCATCGCCTAAATCCTTCTACCTATTGATCTTCAGATAATACTGTTTTTGCAATTCCAGTATCTAACTCTTCAAAGTCATGATATGAAATTGTTTCATATAATTCACTTCTCGTTTGCATATTAGAAAGTGCATCTTTTTGAGAACCTGTTTCCTTAATTAGCGTAAACACATTCTCATATGCTTTTGCAGCAACACGAAGTGAAGTTACAGGATAAATTACCATTTGGAAGCCCATATTCGCAAATTCCTCTGCACTATAATATGGTGTTTTTCCGAACTCAGTCATATTTGCTAGTAAAGGTGCATTCACTTTGCTAGTAAATAAACGAAATTCTTCTTCCGATTGAAGCGCTTCTGGGAATATTGCATCTGCTCCTGCTTTTACATATGCATTCGCTCTTTCAATCGCTGCATCTAATCCTTCCACGCCGCGAGCATCTGTGCGTGCTACAATATATAAACTTGGCGCAACTTCTTTAATCGCTTTAATTTTTTGAACTAATTCTTCTGTAGTAACAAGTTTCTTACCATTTAAATGTCCACATTTCTTTGGTAATTGTTGATCTTCAATCTGAACAGCCGCAACTTTCGCTTCCACCATTTCTACAGCTGTTCTCGCTACGTTTAGTACTCCACCAAATCCTGTATCAATATCAACAAGAACTGGTAAATCTGTAGCTCTAACTAGATCCCTTGCTCTCTCTGCTACTTCAGTAGACGTCACGATTCCTAAATCTGGTAGTCCTTTACTTGCAGTGTAAGCAGCTCCCGATAAATATAGAGCTGAAAAACCTGTATTTTTCGCAACAAGAGCCGCCATTGCATCATGAGCACCTGGAATTTGCAAAATTTCATTTGCTTCTACTAAAGCTCGGAAGCGATTCGTAAGCTCCTCTTGTGTCGACTGTTTATTCACAACCCAAGCCATTCTAAATTCCCCCTATTATTAAATTAAGAATAGATCTACAAATTCGTTTACATTCATATTTTCTAGTTTTTCTTCATTTAGACAAGCTTCATGGATTTTTTCTTGTTGCTTACTAGAATAATGACCTGCCATATTTGCAGTGAATTTTCGAACAACTTTTGGAATTGCTTCGTCTCTACGGAAACGGTGGCCAAGTGGATATTCACATTCCACATTTTCTGTTACAGTACCATCTTTAAAATGAACTTGAACAGCATTGGCGATTGAGCGCTTGTTCGGGTCAAGGTAATCTAAACTGTACTGTTTATTTTCAACAACAACCATCTTATTACGTAATTCATCTACACGTGGATCATTCGCTACTACATCCTCATAATCATCCGCAACGATATCTCCTTTTAATAAACCTATTGCCGTAATGTATTGTAGGCAGTGATCGCGATCAGCTGGGTTATTTAATGGACCTTCTTTATCGATAATACGAATTGCTGACTCATGAGTTGTAATTGTAATACGATCAATTTCATCTAATCTTTCTTTAAGTTCCGGATGTAATTTCACTGCACATTCTGCAGCTGTTTGTGCATGGAATTCTGCTGGGAATGACACTTTGAATAATACATTTTCCATTACATAAGATTCTAGCGGTCTTGCTAATTTTAATTCTTGCTTGTTAAATAACACATCTTGGAATCCCCATCCTGGTGCAGATAATGCCGTTGGGTAACCCATTTCACCTTTTAATGCAGTCATTGCGAGATGAACACCGCGGCTCGTCGCATCACCTGCTGCCCATGATTTACGTGAACCTGTATTTGGAGCATGACGATATGTACGAAGACTAGAATTATCAATCCACGCATGTGATAATGCATTAAAGATTTCCTCACGCGTTCCGCCAAGCATTTTTGCAACTACTGCAGTTGTTGCTACTTTTACGTATAATACGTGATCAAGACCAACACGGTTTAAGCTGTTTTCTAAAGCAAGTACACCTTGAATTTCATGTGCTTTAATCATCATTTCTAGTACTTCACGTACTTTTAATGGTTCTTTTCCTTCTGAAATACGAACGCGGCTAATATAATCTGCAACTGCTAAAATTCCGCCTAAGTTATCAGATGGATGTCCCCACTCTGCTGCAAGCCAAGTATCGTTATAGTCTAACCAACGGATCATACATCCGATATTAAATGCGCCTTTTACTGGATCTAGCACATAAGATGTTCCTGGTACACGTGTACCATTTGGCACGATTGTTCCTGGTACAACTGGTCCTAATAATTTCGTACACTCTGGGTATTGTAGTGCTAAAATTCCACATCCAAGTGTATCAAGTAATACGTAGCGAGCCGTACTGAATGCCTCTGCACTTGTAACCTCTTTATTTAATACATAGTCCGTAATTTCTTCTAATAATGCATCTTTTTGTTTAATTTCATTTGTTTTAATCATGCTATTCTTCCCTTTCTGTCGAAAATTCGTTATTATTAATGATGGGTGTCGGTCAAACACCCATCTGGCGGGCGGCGCTAACAACTCCCCAGTTGTTTTTATTTACTAAATGCATGTCGCTCGCCAATATAATTTACACGTGGACGGAACAAACGATTGTTCGCATGTTGCTCAATTACGTGTGCACATAGCCCTACTGTTCTAGAACTAAAGAAGATTGGTGTGTAAAGTTGAATTGGAATACCAAGCATCCAATATACTGGAGCAGCATAATAATCAAGATTCGGATAAATCCCTTTTTCCTTCTCCATAATTTTTTCTCCAGCTTCACACATTTCATATAGTGTATAATCGCCTTTCACATCACATAACTGCTTTAATGCTTCCTTCATCATAAGTGCTCTTGGATCCATCTTTTTCATATAAACACGGTGTCCAAAGCCCATAATTTTTTCTTTGTTATATAGTTTCTTCTGTAATAACTCTTCAAATTTCTCAACATTACCAGCTTCTAAAAGCATGTACATAACCGCTTCATTCGCACCGCCATGAAGACTTCCTTTTAAGGATGCAACTGCTCCTGTTAAAGCACCGTATAAGTCGGATTGCGTTGATGCAATAACGCGTGCTGTAAATGTAGAGTTTGGCATTTCATGTTCACTATATAAAACAAGGGAACGATCAAAGATTTTCTCTTCAAGTTCAGTTGGTTTCTTTCCAGTTAACATATAGAAGAAATTCGCACTATATGACAATTCTTGAAGAGGCTCAATTGGTTCCTCATTATTTAAAATATGGTAGCTATTCGCTACAATATTTGGCACTTTACTTAAAAGCTTGTATCCTCGACTTTTATTCACTTCTAACGAGCGGTTTTCGATATCACTATCGTAACCAGCTAATGCAGACACACCTGTACGTAGCCCATCCATAGGATGCGTTTCCTTAGGCAATGCCTTTAGAACATTGAATACACCTTCTGGCACTGTATATTCTTCTTTTAATTTCTTTTCAATTGTTACTTTCTCATCCTCATTCGGTAAACGTTCTTCTAATAAAAGGTGCACAATGTCTAAATACTCTTTTGTTTTTGAGAGTTCGATTAAATCATACCCTTGAATTACAATTTCACCTTTTACTGTGTCAAGAAACGAAATTTTCGTTTCCGCTGCTACTACACCATCTAATCCCGGGGAAAATTTTTCTTCAGCTTTCATCATTATTTCCTCCAATCCTAATAGATCTTCGTGCACATAACTGTAAGCCTTTACAATAATATGAAACTACATTTCTATTTCAATGTATCAGAGTTTTTAGAAGATTTCAATTTATTTTATAATGATAAGTTTCCTATACTTTTACCGATGTAATAATACAATTTTTCAAAAATAACTTTCATCTTTTATAAAGAAAGGACAGACATCCTTTTACAATTTTTTAAAACGAAATATAACAATTATCCATATAATCCCACTAAATATACCTTTAATCCCTTTTTCTTCAACAAACATAAAAAACCGAGCTGCACTCATGCACAGCTCGGTTTTTTATAATATTTATTTCATATGCCCATAAATATAATTCTTATATAAAATTTATTTATTTTTAATACAATTATTATTTTACATAATTAAATTAAATTTCTTCCGTTTCTTTACGATAGCTTACAACTAATTCATAGTTTTGAAAGTACGAAAGATCATCAAAATCTATAAAAATAAACTACCGTCTTTCTCAACTGACACTATTTCCCCATCTGATTTTTCAGAAATAATCCCTAAAGAATATCCGGGCTGAATTGAGCTATTTCCTCCGTACCTTACAATACATCAAATAGATTCATCATGCTTTATACGCAATTCTTCCTTAAAGCATCGTCGAGCATCATGTTCAATTGAAATTTTCATCTTCGCTCTTCCTGTTTACGCAAAATCCTTTTTGCCTAATCTTTGTTTTACAAAAATGACAAATATAATTAAAGCTATTAATCCTGAAATTGCACTACCTGCGAATAAAATACGGTAACCAAACATTTGTGAAACAACTCCAAGTAAAATCGCACCTAATCCAATACCTAAATCAAATGCAGTAAAGAATGAAGCGTTAGCAACTCCTCTTTTACTAGGATCAACAATTGTCAGCATCGCTGCTTGTAAAGCGGGCTGTGCTGAACCGAATCCAACACCATATAATGCCGCTGCAATCATTACACCTATCAAACCATTTGAAATCGTTAGTACAACTATCGCTAAAATAGTAATACATAGTGCCGGAAGTATGATAAAAACTTCTCCATACTTATCTAATAGTTTTCCTGAAATAGGTCGTACAATTGTTAAAGCAATTGCATATACAAGAAAGAATGTCCCAGGATTCACATCAATTGATGACGCGAATAACGGTAAAAATGTTGTTATTCCTCCATATGCAAATG
This sequence comes from Bacillus sp. 41-22, assembly GCF_025809295.1. Taxonomy (NCBI): domain Bacteria; kingdom Bacillati; phylum Bacillota; class Bacilli; order Caryophanales; family Bacillaceae; genus Bacillus; species Bacillus sp. 41-22. Next base: position 2,203,820 of record NZ_CP084035.1, on the reverse strand, counting down.
ATAAAAAGAAAACAACAACCGTTATTGATAAAACGGATTTTTCAAACAGCTGAATTTTCCCTTTTTCTTTTTGTGGCGTGAATGGCATTTTCGTTATTAACGATAATACGACTGCCATAAAGGATAAAAGAGTTGCTAACAAGAATAGACCATGAAATGAATAATTTTGTACAACCCATAATCCAATCATCGGGCCAATTGCCATCGCGATTGTCATCGCCATGCCATACCAGCCCATCCCTTCACCACGACGTGAATCTGGAATAATATCAGTTATCGCTGTTCCAACTGCTGTTGTAGAAACAGCCCACGTCACTCCGTGAATAACGCGTAAAACAGCTAAAAGGGCAATAGTCGATGCTAAATTATACGAATACATCGTTATCCCAAAAAAGATGAGTCCGAAAATAATAAAAGATCTTCTACCATATTGATCTAACATTCCTCCAATAATCGGTCGTATTACAACCGCAGCTATTGTAAACATTCCCATCATCAGTCCAACTTGTGATTCATTTCCACCAATCTCTTTAATAAAGAGCGGGAGCGTTGGAACAAGTAAATAAAACCCTGTAAATAAAAATAACATCGCGATAGTCATTTGAATAAATGATTTCGTCCATAATCGTTCCATTAAAATTCCTCCATAAACACGTAAAATATTGCAATCAACATATCAATTGTATATTTTTCATGTTCCCTTGCCCTCCGCTAATAGACGTATCTTTTCATAATAAATGGTCTATCCTCAATTTAAGTTGGTCTTACGACTTTATACCTATGTTTTAAGCAAAAACCCTATATATGTACCTTTATATGTTCTAAAAGAATATACTATTTTATTATTAAACTTAGGAGTGATCGTTTCATGTGGGTATCACCAAGAATAACCGCCGTTGTCCCATCAGCTCCCTCAATACATGTTCCTGCCGTTCATACAGCTAGTTCTGATGTTGGTATCGAACTTCCTGCCGCTTGGCAACATTATCAATCGCCTGACCAAGTCACCCCTTCATTTTGGCATCATGGTACACACCCTAGTAGTAGTACTACTTTTTATAGCCCTAGTTATCCAATACCACCAACTCAAATTTTTTATCATTTCCCATCAATTTACTTTCAAAATTTCTATGGTGCTTTTATATACATTACTTATTGTCCATTATTGGCAGGGACTTCTCCTGTGTTCCCGCCAGTAGTTGGTGGCGTTGTTGCTGGTGGCGTTGGAGTTGTATTCCCTTGGCCTCCTCCGCCGTTAGTCGGTGGGGTAGTATTTCCTTGATCCCCACCGTTGTTCGGTGGCGTTGTATTCCCTTGGCCTCCACCATTGTTCGGTGGTGTTGTATTTCCTTGGCCTCCACCATCGTTCGGTGGTGTTGTATTTCCTTGGCCTCCACCATTGTTCGGTGGTGTTGTATTTCCTTGGCCATTTCCATTATTTTGTTCATTTTTCTTATTTAATTCATCCTGTTTCTTTTGCTCTTCTTGCTTCTTTAGCTCTTCTTGTTTCTTAAGTTCATCTTGTTTCTTTTGCTCTTCTTGTTTCTTAAGTTCTTCCTGTTTCTTTAATTCTTCTTGCTTTTTCTCTTCTTCAGTTTTTTGCTGTTGGTCTTGTTTTGGTTGTTCCGTTGTATCCGGTACGCTCGTATTTGGAGATGAATCACGTTTTTCACCTTTTATACGTAACTCACTACCTTCTTGAATAACACTACTTGGCATTTTAAAGCGTGATTTATCTGTAGCCATCTTGCTCATCATTTCTTTAAAGATCAACTGTGCAATTTTCGTATTTTTACTACTAATATACTCGTCTTTACCATCTTTCGTATATCCAGTCCATACTGCCATCGTATATTGCGGTGTATATCCTGCAAACCAACTATCACGAGTTGCACTTTCTGGAATTCCATATTGTGCTAGTTGTTTTGAAGAATAGTTAGTTGTACCTGTTTTACCAGCTACATCTAAAGAGGCCACATTTGCCGATGTACCAGTACCTGATGTAACTACAGAACGAAGCATATCAGTAATCATATATGCTGTAGAATCCGCCATAACTGGTTTTGGTTTTTGTCCAAAACTTTGTGACTTGCCGTCTGGATAAACTACTTTCTTAACAAAATGCGGCTTCGTATACTTACCGTCATTCCCAAATGCCGCATAAGCACCTGCAATTTCAGTTGGTGACGCTTCATTTGTACCGATCGCTGTTGATTCTGTCGGTGCTACATTAAATGTAATACCTAATTTCTCAGAGAACTCTTTCGATTTACTAATACCTACCTCTTTAGCTGTTTTAATAGCTGGGATATTACGTGATTTTGTTAGTGCTTCACGCATTGAGATTGGCCCTAAATGACTTCTATCTGCATTTCTCACTTCTTGGCCAGTTGAATACTTAAATGGAGAGTCATCGATTTGATGATACGTAGCCCATTTTAAATATTCAATAGCCGGTGCATAATCAAAGATTGGCTTCATAGTTGAACCAGCTGCACGATCTAATTCAATCGCCATATTATGCCCTTTAAATACTGCTTTATTTTCACCACGACCACTACCTATAGCACGAACTTCACCAGTTTTTGTATCCATAAATGTGAAAGCCCCTTGGAACTTATCGTTTGGATAATTAATAATATTTGCATTTAAAAGCTGATCAGCAAAATCTTGCGCTTTTGGATCCAAAGTTGTATAAATTTCTAAACCGTCAGATCCAATATTAACATCTGGTATTTCTTTTTCTACTTCTTTCACAACTGCATCCATAAATGCAGTATGTGGCATCGCTTGTAGTTCAGCTGCACTCTTAATATTTTTATCCACTGGTACTTTCGATGCTTCTTCCATTTCTGCCTTTGTAATATAACCATGTCGATTCATTAACCCTAGTACAGTATTTCTTCTTTCTGTTGCCCTTTGAACATTTTCTTTTTTCGTTGGGTCATAGTTATTCGGTGCTTTTGGTAAACCGGCAAGCATCGCAACTTCTGGTAATGTTAAATCTTTCAATTCTTTACCGTAGTAGTTTTGTGCTGCTGTTGCGATTCCATATGAACGATTACCTAAATTAATTTTATTTAAATACATCTCTAAAATTTCATGTTTTGAATACTGTTGTTCTAGCTTATAGGCTAAATATATTTCCTGAACTTTACGTTTTGACGTTTTTTCCATCGATAAGAAGTAGTTTTTAATAACTTGCTGCGTTATCGTACTACCACCTTGAGAGCCATAATCTCCCTTAAGACTAACTAAAACTGCACGAGCAGTACCTTTAAAATCTACTCCGCTATGCTCATAAAAACGCGAATCTTCTGTTGCTAAAAATGCATTTTCTACCAATTTAGGGATTTGATCATACGTAACATTCGTCCGCTTTTCTTTCCCATATTCATATACCAAATTCCCGTCTTTATCATAAATTTTTGAGGATAACGGATTAACAAGTTTTGCTTTCTCAAGTTTTGGTGCATCCTTAATCATTACGAAAAAGGTAGCAACCCCTGCCACTAATCCTACAATACCAAGTAGTAAACAACTGATTAAAAATTTACGAAAAAACGATGTTTTACCTTTTGGTTTTGTTTTTTTAGAAGCTGGCTGTTTTTTCTTTTGAACTTGTCGTCGCTCCTCTCGAGAACGATAATTTTCTGACATGTTACTTTCTCCTGCCTTTCAATTCTCCCGTTGATTTACTTGAAAATATTGAGGTCACTTTCCCAAATACATTTAATCAAGAAAGTATATTGACCTGGATCATTCAATATTTTCCCAATTCACAGATTATACATTTTAGAATACTTCTTATACAAACTATTTTCACTTCTATTTTTTCTAATAATACTGCCCCTTAAAGCATAGAATGTAAGAAGTGAATTTTTAATACCTCGTATAAATAATATACCTTTTTTTCAAATGGTCAATATTTTCTTATTTATAAATCAAAGGTGAAATAAAAATAGCACAACGATATGTACTTCGTGTGAACTTCCTTATAATTACGTATAACAAACATTTAATATATTGCATATAAGTATAATACTCCTTTAATTATTAGGATTTCAACACGACAATCCCCTTCTCTACAAGAAACCATCTAAAATGAAAAATAAGGAGTTGCGTAATGATGAAGCTATCTCCCGTTATTTCAAAAAAATTAGTTGCTGTTGGCTATAATCCTTTTTCTATGATTTTACGTATTCAACTAAAGAATGGTATGTATGATTTCTTTAATGTGCCAGAAAGCATTTACACCGGTTTATTAAACGCACACTCTAAAAGTTATTATCATAATACTTATATTAAAAATTCTTACCGCTATACTAAAATTTAAACTTGATTGGCATACAAAAAAGAAAGGCGAATCAAATCCCCTTTCTTTTTTGTATGTCAATCGCAATTTACCTTCTATTTCTTTTATTAATTTCATCATACGCTTGAACTTGTTTTTTAAGTCGCCTGTCGGCTTTTTTATCATGTACGACAAGAACTGCGTGTATCGCGCCTGGAACCCAAAAAATTAAGGTTAAAATGAAATTAATAATCGCTTGAAACGGCTTTCCGCAAAATAAAACAGCTACCGGCGGAAGTAAAATTGCTAATAAGTACATCATGTCTGAAAAACTCCTTAATGTTTATTTTTCGATTCTTCCCCATCCATCTCCTACACTATCAAACCTATGAAATCATGTTATTTCTAAAAGCGTATATAAGAACTCATCATTACAAAAATCACATATAATAGTATAACTAAATGAGAAGCCTCTCACTAACGTTAACAAGTTATTTTCACCTGTTCATTTATATGTATATTCTACGCCTATATGAAAAAGCCTACAAAAACAATTAACACATCCATCTTGTCCTACTTCTAAAATTGAAATACTCCAAACTTCATTGAAATGAGTATTTCATCACCTTTTCTTAGATTCCAATCGTTGTTCCTCTACTATTTCGGTTAATCCAATTGCTGAAATTACAGTACCTATTGCCTGTATCCAAATACCTATTAGCCCTATTATACGTTGATCTTCTTTATCTATATTACTGTCTTCTTTTCCCTTTTCTTCTTTTGGTATATTTTTAATACCTTCATATGCTTGTAATCCCGCACCTAAACTTTGCATTGAATTCCCTAATACGATAATCCACTGTATTCCATTTATCTCATTCAATGCTACTTCTACTCCTAAAAAAGCGCCAATTGATTGCAAACTATTTCCAGTAATTATAAGGAAATCATTTTCTTTCATTTGTTCATTGAGATTAAAATACGTTCCTATTACATTTGAAATATTACCTAAAGCTAATAACTCAATCCCCGTTTTCGCTAGCGCTTTATTTTTATTATCTATAGTTACCTCTTGCTTCTCACATTTATCTTCATCTTTCGCATCATTAGTTGCTATAATTTGTAATATATATCCGAGAGCTTGTAATGAACTCCCTACAATAACGAGATCCGACTCAATCTTTTCTTCTCCTGCAAACCCTCTAGTTGTTCCAATTGCTACTATAAGATTTCCTCCAACTTGAAACCATGCCCCTGTCAATTCTAAATCGCGTAGGTTCATTTTCCATCACCTATATTAAAATTTTCTAGTACATTCGAAATAAACAAATATCACCTTTAATTCATTATTCTATTTTTCATATGTAATTTTGTGCATCACATAATGTACTAATAATACAAAAGAGCACCTTTCTGGCGCTCTTTTTGACAAGGAGTTTCTCAATGAATGTATGCCGGACATGTCAATGACTCACCGTTTTTATCTATTGATATATTTAATATATAATGAATTGCTTTATGTGACCACATTTCAGGTGTAGGAGATTCTTTTACATATTGAGGTGCACATAAGTGAAGCATTGGAGTGCTAATACTGCCACCTGGATCTAAAGCAACTACTGCCATACCATTTGGTAGTTCCATTGCCATTGACTGCGTGATACCTTCAACAGCAAACTTCGAGGCACAATATGGCGCAAGTTCAGCCTCGCCTTCTCTTCCCCAACTAGAGCTCATGTTAATAATAATTCCTTCTTTCCTAGCTATCATCGCCGGGACGAACGCCCTAATGACATTTACTACCCCGTTCACATTTACACTCATTACACTTTCAAATTCTTGTGCGGTAACTTTCCATAGAGGTGCATTTTGATTAACAATCGATGCATTATTTATTAACATATCGGGAGCCCTATACTTATTAAGAATACGACTTGCCCATTTACTAACTTGGTGATGATTTGAAACATCAATTATTTGAAAATCATGTGAAGCACCGTAATATTTATTAAGCTCTTCAATTTTATTTTTTGAGCGTCCACACCCTGCTATGTTCCACCCCAATTCATGAAACCTATCAACCATTGCACGTCCTAACCCTTGCGTTACTCCAGTAATAATTACAAGTTTCCCAATGTCGTTTCGCTCCAACTTCATCTCCTCCTTTCCATTAATATTACTCTTTTTATTCTTATTCAACTTCTCACTTAAGTATCAATTCATTTCATACTTTAGAAGTATTTTTGATATTACATATTACAAACAAAAAGAGTAACCATCATAGTTACTCTTTTTGTTTGTATCGTTATTATTTTTAAATTGTATCTTCTATTCCCTACATTTCTCACATCGATAAATATAGGTTACACCTTAATGAAAGTATATTTATGTTTACGGTTCGATTTATCCAAATACTTTTCAATCCACTTTTTCAACTTAACAGAGCCCACCTCTATCAATAAATTTCCACCTAGTCTTATAACATACTTTTATTTAAATTCTCAATCTCATTTTGCAACTTTTTAAATTGCTCAAAATGCATTGTTATAGATTGAATACTATTCCTTTCAACATTTTGCTTTACTAATAAAACGCCTGTATCGTGAAAAATTGCTTCAAGTTCTTTCCTTATAGATACTTTCGTAATATATGCGGTTTTAATTGCCGATAAAATTGCTATTTCATTAAACTTTAATTTTATTTCATTAGGACAAAATGCTTTTTCGATCAATGTGACATCATTACTATAAATATAAGCAACAAGTTTACTTGATTCTGCATCTGTTAAATCCACTGTTTTTATAACATTATCCATTACATTTTGCCTCCTTTAATTCCATATATATTAATTATTCAAATTTATTCTTTTTAAAATTCAGCTCTTCATTAATTTTAACATACTTTTTGCTCGATTGATTAAACAAAGCTTCAAACATTTTTCTATTCCGGAATATTTGTCAAATGAACCAATTAGACTATACCTTCATATAGTAATGCAAACAATTACTTATAAAGTAGGTGAAAATTATGCCCTCAGTTGTTGGGAATTTAGTTGTACAAAATAGTAACGGATCTTTCAACTTAGGTGATTTCTACAATGTTTCTCCAAAAGAGAATACGAAAGCTTATAACGGCTCTGGCGCATCTAACGTTGGTTTCGTAGTGAACACTTTTAGTGGGGTTAGCGCGACTAATACATTTGATTCTGATCTAGCAGATCAAAACCAAGTTGGTACGGCCTAACCAGATCTGTAATCATTTTTGTATAACATTTTAAAATTTGTCTATACTATACTCAGGCTGATACACAGCTATCATTGATTTTTTGAGTGCCAATCTTTTTCTCCCTTTCCCTGGGGCTAAGCAGCTAGCTTGCAGCTAGCTGCTTTTTCATTTAGTTCTTCACCTCTTCAAAAAATTAGGTTTTAACAGGTAGCCTGACTCACAGCCGAATTTTGAGGTGTGAATCTGCCTGTCCGTAAATAGCTAGATAAATTAAAGAAGCTAAACTTCAAAATTCAGCTTCTTTTAGGTTACATCAATTATGTCCATTGCAGAAAATATATATGTTTTATAAAATGCATCTGTACATTTTACAATTTGTTGAATTGGATTTATATGAACCACTGTCATATAACTCGTAAGTATGTATCCTTCTTCAAAATATGTCACTAACATCTCTTCTTCAGACAATAATGAAGTTAATAATTTGTCTGAAATGCTGTCTTTCGCTTCATTTGTTATTAGCGGTCTTTGGACTTTTAATTTCTCTCCAATAATTTTTTTCATACTTAATAATTGTTCCGACATTACTGTAAACGGAACCCACTCTCTTCCTTTTTCCTGTATCTTTACATAATTCATTTTCTTTACTCCTCAATTTTCTATATCTATCCATTCTTGAACTACCCCACTTTCACTTCGTTTAGAAGTGGGGGATTCCTAAATAAAGAGTTCTATCGAACTCTACTTTATTAGGCTATCTCCGCAGTCCTTGCGGTTAGAAGCCTTATCGCTTCATTCTTTATCCATCTCTTATTTATATGTAGCGTAGCTTTCCAATTCAAAACTATTTATGAATTTGTAGAAATCTCCACTTCGAAAGAACATTCGTTCTAATTATACACGAACGAACGTTCTTACGGAAGTGCAACATGTAAATTTTTCAAACAAAATGCAACTTTAATATATGAAGTTTATTCATACTCATTTATTACTCCCTTTTATTAATCAAATTTCTTTGCACTTCCTATCGCATCATAGAATACGTGTAGCAACAATAAAAGCGACTCCACCTAATGTGAAGTCGCTTTTATTGAACTAATTATATTTCTAATTTTACTTTTCTATCCTAACTAACGTTCTTTCTGGAATACAAATTTCAGCTATATCTCATTAACCATCCTTCAACAAAAGCATACACTTTTATTATGAACGAACTCACAAAGCTTTAGAAACTTATGATGTAAAACAATTCATTCCTCATAAGTTTCATACATATCGACAATTACTACCATTTATCCTGCTATTTGTAGGCAGTAAGATTCACACTCATCAATTTTTCACTTTCTTTATTGAATATGCTTGGGTTGCATTATAATATGTAATTCTCTTTCTGTTTCTGTTTTTTTCGGATTCCGATAATATTCCAGTTTATATTCTAATACTTCATACTCAACCATCCCAATCTTTATCCCTTTTGTTTCTTTTAATACAGCTAATAGAACGCTTATATTTTCATTAGATGATTCAAAAATTTTCCCTCCGCCTTCTCTCTTAAAAATAACTTTCATATATTCTCCCCCAAATTAATTTAATAATCTAGTAAATATAAAAATATTCATCCTATTTTAATAAAGTGAAGGCTAATAATCAGTGGGGGTTTTGTCCATCACCCACTGATTATTAGCCTTCACCAATCGGGCTTTTACGAGCAGTAAGACTCCCACAAATAGCGGGATAAATAATTCTTATCATCATTAAGAACATCCTTTTGTACTAAATGTTCAACATGTCACTTCCTATAAAGTTAATTTATACTCCAATAAATATGATATGTACCATTCTTTAAATTATGTCCTCAATTCACTCTCCACGAAAATATATTTAGTTTATATTTAACAAAATTAATTAACTAAAACATTATCATTTCAATATTTTACGAATTTAATTGCTTATTCCTTTTATCTACATCCAAATTTTCCTATTGTAATTCTTAATATTTAAATGTAATATTGTATTGTCTTACTATCTATTTATAACTCACACACTAACGCGAAAAGGGAACTCTATATGAGTTCCCTTTTCTATTGAAAACAAAAAAACAGAAATATAGCATTATGCTAAATCTCTGTTTTTCTTCTAAACCTTATTTCTCATCTAAGAATTTAAATGTATCTTTAAATTCTTTATCTGTTACTTTAATATCTGCTTCTTTCAATAGATCATTGATTACTTGTTGTTTCCATTTACCTGTCGCATCTTGCAGTCTTTGTTGTTCTAAATCTTTTCGAATCGTATCTTTTACTTCATCAAATGGTTTCAATTCTTTTTTATCCGTCACTTTTATTATATGATAACCATAAGATGTTTTTATTGGCTCACTTACTTGTCCTGCATCTAATTTATACGCAGCTTCCTCAAACTCTTTCACAGTTTGACCAGGAGCAAAACCAGCTATTTCTCCGCCCTGTTCCTTTGAACCAGTATCTTCCGAATACTGTTTCGCTAAAGCAGTAAAATCTTCACCATTATTTATTTTCTCTTTTACTTCTTTCGCAGTTTTTTCATCTTTCACTAAAATGTGACTTACCTTCATTTCAGGTTTATGGTTATCTTTCACATCTTTATCTGTGACAGTCGCTCTAATCGCTTTCTCAAGTGCAATTTCTGGCTTCATTCTCTCTTTTAATTCATCTTCATTCTTTAATCCTACTTGCTCTAAAGCAACTTTAAACTTGTCACCCATTTGTTCCTTCGCTGCTTCTACTTGTTTTTTAGCTTCTTCATCTGAAACTTTATATTTATCTAGCAATGCCTTATTTAACATCATTTGAGATAAAGTACTTTTTCCATATGTTTGCCTTAATTCTTTACTTAACTCTTTCTCTGTCACGTTTCCTACTTTTGATGTTGCAACATTTTCTGAGGAACCACACGCAGACAATGTTAGCGCCACACATGCAATAATAGTTCCCATAAATAGCTTTTTCTTTTTCAATTCAAATACCTCACTTTGATAAATGTATATTAGGAACTATACAGCGCTATTGTGAAATCAATGTGTTTTCTGCAAGTATTTCTCTTCATGCCAGAGACAAGCTTTATTAAATAAAAAAGCCGGCATAAAGCCAACTTTTTTATTTAATCTGCACATGTTCTTCTTTGATCCATTTGTTCCCACCTATATCTATATATCCATCTTGACGATTCCAAATACGATAAGGGACCTTCCCATCGACCGCACCTGTATCATTCCCGTTTGGCCCATCGTACGTTCTAATTTCATATCCAGGTGTGTACTTTGAATATGCATAAAACCATTGTACATTAAAATGTTCTAACTTAGCCCACTGTTGTTCACCACCTAAACAAATCATATCTTTTTCGCCACCTCCCCAATAACCTTTATAGATTAAATATGGGATTTTTTTCGTAAGTCTTCCTATAAATTGCGGATTCGCAGGATTTTCATATAAATTAATTCCGTATCCATCATCATATTTTGAAACTGCAATACCAATTCCATTTGGTTGCTTACTGTCTCCAATACTAGATTGATTTGTTTGATTTGAACCTATAAACCAAGAAAGATTTTTATTCCCAATTAATTGATTCAAATCACATTTTCCAATACCAGGAACATTTCCTGAATCAGTATATTGCCAAATATCACAAGGATATGCTGGTTTATTCCCTCCATAACGAGGAATCCAAATAAAATCAGCATCAATATTGCGAGCTCCAAATGATACATACGTGTGATGTCCTACATATAAACCAATTTTTTTTGCACCTAATCGGCGTAATTCATCAATAAATGCTTGAGTCCCGCCTTGCATATCTACCATTGTTTGAACTTCTACATCTGCCACCCAAAATTTAGCGTTTTTATCGCCACGATTCCAAAAATCTTGCGCTTCTTTTTTTGCATCTGAAATAGATATAAAACGGCAAAATGCATAATTCCCAAATGGGATACTACGTTTCTTCATTTCTTTCACATAACCTTGATACATAAAATCGACCGTATTCGAACCATCTTGAACTCTAGCAATAACTAAATCTAGCTGAGACGCTGCAATATCCCAATTAATATTTCCATTCCATTTCGAAATATCTACAATATAACCCATTACTAATCAACTCCTTTTTATTATCTTATTCAAAGCTTGTTTTATTGCTAGACCCATACGCCTAATAGCAAGCTTCTATAAGACAAATAAATATATTTTCATCATTTTTTAAAACTAAATAATTTCTTTTTATCCATAATAAATAAGTCCTTCTTTTTTTCATTTGTAAACGATAAACTTGCGTTTATTTCATACTAAATATTGAGATAAAACTATAAATAATGTACATACTACATATAAGCAATTTTTGCTTATACTCATGAATGACCTCCAAGATTTTTCAATCTCCCTGTAAAAAGGCAGCTAAAAAAAGCTGCCTTTTTACAATTTATTATATAGAGACAAGTTAATTAACGCTTATTCCCTCATATTAGTCTGTTTTTAAGCTTTTTATAAACATGATATATATTTTTTCACAACACTATTTTGATACGTAATAGAAATTACATCAACTCATACAGTATATGTAATAATCAACTACAATAAAAATTACATATTATATTAATATGTCTTCCTAATTAAAAGGAAATAAACATATAACCTCTGTTATGTAAGGAGTTTATTTAATGAAAAAAATCCCTATCGTATTCAAAGTTCCCCCGAATTCAAAGCTAAAAGTTACATTCTATGGTCCTTGTAACGAAGTAATTACAAATGTATCTTTAATTAATCAACTACTCACCCCTACCTGCCAAACTGTATCTCAATATCCAGACTTCAAGAAATATATAACTGAAGTCCGATCATTATCAAATTGTTAATCGTATAATTTTATGATTTATCATTTCGAACAGTACGATAACAAAATAATAAAAAGAGCCGCATCTTTCAAAAGAAACGGCTCTTTTTCATTTCACAAAACATGACTTCATTAAAAAACTAAAATAACTCATTAATTGATATTCTGTTGATATTTTATTGATATTTTACACATATTAATGAAATGCGCATATATTATCGTATGGAGATTCTCCACTCATAAAACCTATCTTTTTTTGAGCATACTTTATTTGTATGCTCCTTTTTTATTCTTTACTTAACGGCTTACCCTGTTAATATTTCCAAATATCATCTGAACGAACATTGAATATTTCAATTCTTTCTTATTATGTGCTATGAATATAAGTTTAATAATTTATCTGTAGCTACATTTTCAGTATCACTTAAATCGACAAAATAATGAAGTTGCCACAATTGACTCTTCTTAGCTTGATTACTAATAGGTTTATCCCAAATAGGGTAAACCCTCATAGCCATTTTCCCTTTTTGATTTTGAGTTTTTAATATTTTTTCTTTTAGAAGAATCTCTTTTGGAAAAATAAATTGTCCTAGTTTATTATCCGCTATACAAGTGATAACTAAAAGGTTAGGAGCTGAATCATAAGAAAATGCCTGATTGCTCATAGAGGCATTCTTCTCCCAAAAAGAAACAAATTGTCCAATCTTATTAGGCGTAATTTTTGATACCCTAAATCGGATGCTTCTATTATTTAGCTGGAATACCCCTCCTGCATATTCTGAATTTTGCTTTTCTTCTTTTCGTTTAGTAATTAATAGATTATTAGGTTTGTAAATCATTTCATCTAGTTTTTCAATTATATTACTAAAATTTGTCATGTAAACGCACCTTTTTTATTTTCCAGTATACCAAGAACATTCGTTCTTGTATATTAAACTTAAACAAATGTTGGCTTTGAATATTCGTTCAAAGATTATTTTATCTACTCCATCCATAACTTCAAATTTACTTTTATAGTATTTATTACATTACTCTTCCAATTCCTTGTATTCTTCATTATTTCATTAATATATTAATAAAAAACGAGGTACATATTACATGAATCCATCCAAAATTGACTTCGGCTCCATAGAGCAACCTTTATTCCTATTAATTTTATATCTTATCGCAATTCTTTTAACACTCGGCATTACATTTAGTATATGTCATTCCCTTTTACTAAATTTAAATGCACCGAGATGGGTAGCAAAACTGTTAGCTATCGTATTAACTCTAGGTGTTGCTTATCAAGTGTTTATGAACTTATTTTAATATATTACCAATTTAACACCTTTAACTAAAAGGCCCTACCATAAGGTAGAGCCTTTTTCAAAAAAATAGTCCATAAATCACAAACATGTCTTTTATTTTATTGGAGATGGGAATCTTGCAGCCTCAAAATGAGAACCGTCTTCTGTACTACTAATAACCCCATCTATACTACTTTGTGCAAAAATCTCGACAATATCACCTGCATGTAATTGAAGTATTGTTGAAACACTTACGACATTACCGAAATTTATTGGACCAAAAAAGTCGTTATCTATAGCAATTGCCGCATTTCCATTCACTCGAACTTCTACACGCGCTCTATAATTTAAATTTGTATCGTTCGGAAAGAAACCAATCGTCCCAATTACGGAATAAACTCCTCTAGTCTTCGGAGTAAAATCTGATGTTGCTGGGTTATATTCGTTCGCTAAATCAAATTGTTCATTTTGAAATAATACTTTAACAAAAGTATTAGCTGGAAGGTTTTGATTAACTGTATTTACAGCTCTAAAAGCAGATGCTCTTACAAGGTTATTCTCCTTATGATCGCAAGAACAGTCATCACATCTTTTACCGCACTTATTATAATAATCACTTCTTTTTTTACAGCAATCATGATTTTTCTTTTGGTAACTCTCACAATTCTTACAGTAGTAATAACAAGACATATATAGTGCTCCTTTCTAATCTACTACTGCATAATATGTATGCTAGACTTGGAAAGTTTGGACAGGTTATTGCGATTACAAAAATAAAAATGCTCCACCATAAGGCAGAGCGAAGAGAAAGTATAACTTTTAAAAACAAAGCACTCATGTAATATTCTGGTTAAATCAGTAATACAAATTATCTAGTTTCATCAACTCGGATTTTCAGAAAAAACTCCTCTGTACGATTTTATTATTATTGAATAGATTATATTGTTAAGTGAGATATGCAATATTTCATATTTTATTATTTCAATATTCCTTTATTATCGTTGAGTTGTAAACATTCTCTTAAAAACACTTTAAAATCAACACTTACTCTATAGCAAATACTTTTTCATCCTTCAGAATTACCTATAAGCATTATATTCAAATATTATTATTGTAAATTATTGACCTGTACAAACGTATAATTTTTGTGTATTCTATGGACAAGGAGTAAGGTAAGAGTTACTCTTTGCCATTTTAGGAAAGGCCCTGTTGGAGACAACAGGGCCTTTTTTCATATTTTTTTATAGTAAAACACCCAAAATTTATAGACGGTTGGCAATAATTTTTGCCAAATTCCTCTCTCATCATTCTTATCGTCACCTTTCATTTTGGAAAAATAATATCCCCCACTTAAGAATCCTTGCGTTGTATATAACTCATGAGGTTGTAACATTCTCATTCCAATATCTAAAATTTTATAATTGTTCCCTAGATACGAATCATTTCTTATAAGGGCGCTCTGTACTTGCGCTCTTATATAAATACTTAAATTTATTCCCCCGCATATTTTTATAAATTGTATACAGTTCCATATGGAATTGTTGAAACAGAAATTCCGTATGGTGTAATATGATGCATTGGGTAATAATACTCCATAGATGGATAGTACGGTTGTATGCCTTGCTGTATTTGTTGCATTTGCTGCTGTGCTTGTAACGCTTGTTGAACAGCTTGAATTGTAGTTTGTGCTCCGCTATACGTAATACCCGCCGTACCATACGGACGCATTCTATCTCGGGTATCAAAATATGAATAAAACATTATTATTCAACTCACTTCCATATAAGTTATTACAAAGTATGTTATGATTCTTAATTTCAGTGAGTGTTAAAAACTAGTCCACTAGCTTTTATTCAAATAGCGTTTTTGTTCACCTTCCTTCTTTTGACCCTCACTCTTTCCCGAAATATTCCGGCGATTTTTCGCATTCAAGGCTAATCTTTTCACCGACAATCAATCGGTCTACATTTGCAAGCATCCACGGGTATTCAGGATGCTGCAGGATTGCATTTCTGCGTTGTACCTTTAAATCCCGTACGCTTGGAATCGACTTATGGCATCTTGTAACTTTTCGGCATCGATAGACGTTGTCATGATACCTTCTTGCTCCTGTGGATCAGCTTTACCATAGCCATTGTGCATGGACATCGGGTTTTCTAGCATCTAGCTCACCTCCTTAAAAAATGCAGGATTTTCCTTTCCATTATCGAATTAGTAATGTTTGAAAAGGGGGTGTAATATGGCAGAAATTAAAGTAGGACTTACACAATTTTTAGACTTCACACTGAAAAGTAGTGCAGCTAAAACAAACTTTGTAAAAAATCTAAAATCTCAACCGGAATACCAACCAGCTTTTGATTACTGGAAACAATTACGAGATACTGTTATTAAATTTCATCAAAACGAACTACCTTTTGAATGTTTCGAAACATTAGTGCAAACGGTTGATCAGAAGAAAAAGCAAAACTATATTGATGTCATAAAACAGTACAAAAAATTTATTAAAAACAAAGACGTCTCTTGGTTCGATCCAGGTAAATCACATTGGATATCAGATGATTTAATCGTCCGCTCATCACCTGAACTCGGTTTGCTCATTAATGATGAGCCGCATCTTATCAAACTGTTTTTCAAAGGAAAAAAAGAGCGAATTGATAAATACAACATCAACTCAACGCTGACATTATTAAACGAATCGACATTTTCAAATGAACATAACGATGTGAATTATACGGTTCTTAACATCCAAAAGAACAGAATGTATACGAATAACTCTATTAATAATGATCATTTAATAGCGCTTGAATCAGAAGCTAACCAGCTTTGTTATATATGGAATAAGATGTAAAGAGTACTATTCATCTCTTTCAATACCTTTTCCATGCATAATTTGGGCACAATTTTCACAGATCCTATCAGTTTCGTTTAATTGAAGCTCACCTTCTTGTTCCTCACAAACAATGCAGGGTGGGCGTTTTTTCGAAAATAGTTTCTTTAACCATTTCCGCATCCTAACTCACCTCCTCCGAAAGAGTGATATAATGAGCTCTCTCCACTAAATCAGCGTTAACCCCCTGGTTTTTTAACCGATGAAGAAGATCTTCGTTTTTTAGAACATGCAAAAGAAAACCGTTATTATATCGCTTATCTTCTTGCTATTACATGTGGAATGCGTAAAGGTGAAATCTTAGGTCTACAATGGAAAAAGATTGCTGATTTTACCTGACATTACTTTAATGGCACTAAATGACCATCTGCAAAAAATCTCTGAGGAAAAAGAGCGATATGATGAAAGCTATAATGACTACGATTTGGTCTGCCGTTTCAGAAGTTTGACACAGCTCTGGAAAAAGCTTATAAAGAAAAGTGAGGTTCCTGATATTCGGTTCCATGTTCTGAGGATTATGTTAAAGCAAGGTATACATCCGAAGATTGTGAGTGAACGATTGGGGTATAAAAAAGTAGGTATCACCTTGGACACCTACTCACATGTTGTACCAGGCCTACAAGAAAAAGCAGTCGAGGATTTTGCAAACAACCTATTTCAAAAACACTAATGTTTGCAAAATGTTTGCAAACACGGATTTTGCATAAAAATACTAGCTTATCCGTGTGACATTGAGAGGAGTCAAAAACATGAAAGAAATCAAAGCTGAACAAGAATTCAAAGACATCATCGCAAGCGAGGAGCCAGTAGTTGTTAAGTTCTTTACTACATGGTGCCCAGATTGCGTGCGTATGGACAACTTTATCGGAGATGTAATGGAAGAGTTCAATAAATTTGAATGGTATTCTATTAATAAAGATGAGTTCCCAAGTATTGCTGAAGAGTATCAAGTAATGGGTATTCCAAGCCTACTTGTATATCAAAATGGCGAAAAGTTAGGTCACTTACATAGTGCAAATGCAAAAACGGAAGAGCAAGTTACTGAGTTTTTAGAAGCATACTAAGAAACGAAAAACCTCTGAAAAATCATCAGAGGTTTTTTTCGTTTTCAAATTGTTCTTTGCCTTTGTCTCTTTCTGGAAAGTGAATATTATAATGCTTTCTCCTCTTCTTATTGAAGAATTTTGTTATCATTTCTTATATATTACTCACATGAGGAATTACAAAGAGTCATTTTGCGAAAAATATATATGAAAAAAATTTTGAGAATCATTATTCTCGCCCTCTTTCCATTTGCCATAATCATCATTAATTGTTTAATAAATTTCCACTTTGTACTTTTCAACATATTTTTCCTTAACGAAACTTTGTTATCCCCTTCTTAAAAAGCTATAAAACGTCAACAATGTTTGTATAGACCCACACGAGTTTCGTTTGATACTCTATGTATAGAAAGAAATTCCTTGTAGAAAGGCGAGTGATTAAAATGGATTCTCTTTCTCATAAAGAAGCTGATAAAGGTGCTATTGTCAGCATTATAGCCTACATATTTTTATCCTCTATGAAAATCATCATCAGTTATATTACCCTCTCTAGCGCATTACGTGCTGACGGTTTGAATAACTTAACGGATATTGGTGCTTCTTTAGCAATATTAATTGGCCTGAAAATTTCTCGTAAGCCTCGTGACCCAGATCATCCATATGGGCATTCGCGTGCAGAACAAATCGCATCACTTGTTGCTTCCTTTATTATGGCAACGGTCGGATTAGAAGTTGTTATTAGTGCAATTCAATCGTTTTTCAATCCGAAACAAGCAGCACCTAATGTACTTGCTGCATGGGTGGCTTTATTTTCTGCTGTCGTTATGTACGGTGTATACAAGTATACGAAAAAGATTGCAATGCGAACAAAAAGTAAATCATTAGAGGCTGCTGCAAAAGATAATTTATCAGATGCTCTTGTAAGTATTGGTACAGTAGTAGGTATAGTCGGAGCACAGTTCCAAATGCCTATTTTGGACCCTATTGCTGCTTTACTTGTCGGTCTTATTATTTGTAAGACCGCGTGGGAAATTTTCGTAGAAGCTTCTCATATGCTAACGGATGGAATTGATCCTGAAAAAATGGATGAATACGCTGATGCTATAGGGCATATTTCAGGTGTAGAACATATTGTAGATATTCGTGCTCGTATGTATGGGAACCAAACGTATGTGGATATTACAATTGAAGTAGATGCTCGAATGGATGTTAGCGAAAGCCATTGTATTACTGACAATATTGAAGATATGCTTCGAAAAAAATTCGGAATTTACCATGCTCATATTCATGTGGAGCCCATGCAAAAAGAACCTATTATGACATAGGTTCTTTTTTAATGAACGCCTTATGAAATATAATACATAAAACGAGCCAGCTACCGCCCGCTGCCCATCCGGCTAATATGTCAGATGGATAGTGTACGCCAAGATAAATTCGGCTAACTGAAATAGATAATACAACGAAGCTTGCTATAAAAATAATCAGCAACTTTTTATGCAATGAAATACGATCTTCTGTAATTGTGACGTATGCAATAAATCCTAAAAAAGCAGTAGCATTCATCGTATGACCGCTCGGAAAGCTATATCCAGTTGCTGTAACAAGCTGCGTCACATCAGGTCGTGCTCGTTCATACCATAGTTTGAGCATACTGTTCAAATAACGTGATCCGTAATAATTAATTGTTAGAAGTAATGCACTTAATATTTTTTTTCTAAGAAGAAAATACATTACAAGTATAATGAGTAACGGGAAATATATTCTTTTTGAACCGATAAAGGACACCCAAGTAAAATAGGTTGTCAAATACTCGTTTCGGAAACTTTGAATAAAGTGTGCGACTACATTATCAAATTTTTCAATACAAGCGGTATGATACGAAAGTGATAGTGCGACAAAACAAATGAGTAGTGTACAACTTAACAAGTATAAATGTCGGTATCGTTTCACATACATAACCTCACTATGCAAAAAAATGGAGCGGTTGTTTTAGTTTTCCTCTCCATTTCTTTTTTATGCATAGTTTATTTAAAAATATTATTGTTAATTTTTTGCTGCATCGTTGGAATATCTTCGCTTGTTACTGTAAAGCGAATAACCTTCTCATCAAGATCAAGCGCTTCTGCGAATAAACCAGCCAATCCACGTGATTTTCTATCTACTTCCATAATAATTTCTAATCGATCGTGGGCACTTGGCAAAATTAATAATTCTAATTCATCTAATTTCCCATAATACTCTCCGGAAACTGGAATAAACTCAAATTCTTGCGCGAATGGAACTTGCTTACGTAATCGATACGGTAATTCTTCGCATTCTATATGACGCGCTTTAAAACCTAATTGATTTACACTATTTAATACACTGTTCAATAGCGCATTCGGCAATACTTGAATATAATCACGGTCACTTGGATCAATACTACGTTTAATATCAAGACCTGTATGAACCCAAACCGTTTTCATTCCAAGTGTTAGTGGTGCTTCAATTGGCATTAAAAACGAAAATGGAATTTCCACTTTTTCATTTGGCTCTACAGAAAATGGATCTGTTAAACGAACTCGCTCTAAATCATACGATGCAGTTACTTTTTTATCATCCACTTCTCTTACATATGACGTCGACAACGTTAAGTAAATGCTTTCAATTTCTTGGCTAACTGAACCTCCAGTTATATGAACCTTCCCTACTATCTCTTCTCCAACTGTATACTCATCTCTTTCAAGAACGGTATCTACTTTTGCACTACCAATACCAACACTTGCTAAAAACTTTTGAAACATGGGGTCTCCATCCTTTCTAAAGCGTAAGCTACATCTTTTTTCAAATCTTGTACATTTTCATAGTATGGCGCTTTCATTTGTAACATTCGCATCAGCATGTCGCGATTATATTCTTCCAGCACTAACTCTTCATACCAAGGTTTTTCCTTTTTTTCAGTCGATTGATAACTAGCATACAATAAAAATAATACGAAATGACCGAGCGCATAAAAGTCGCTACGAAAGTGAACTTCTCGCATCAAAGCTTGTTCACCTTCATAAGTTATAGCACGCTCATCACCCTCACCTTTCAATTTAGCCAATCCAAAATCAATAATACTAATCTGATTTTCTTTCATTAATATGTTTGGAATACGTAAATCTCGGTGAATGATACCTTTACTATGAAAATACGAAACAATTCCTAGTACTTCATATAAAATTTCAAAAACTTCACGTTCATCATATACTTGCCCATCTAAGAAAATATGATCTTCGAAATTTTCCCCCGGCATATACTCCATCACAAAAAAGTTCTTTTTCTCCCATATGAAATGATCATGTAGATTAGGAATTGACGCATGATTTAATGTTTGTAAAATCACTTTCTCTTGCTCAAATGATTTTCTACCAGACTCATATCTTTGTTTACTTTTCCTTAATTGTTTTAAGACTTTATATTTATTTATTTGTAAATCATTAACGACATATGTAACCCCATAACTGCCCATTCCAATTACTGATTCAATCTTATAACGCTCTGCAACGATTGTATTTTTTCGCAGTGGTCTATCAAATAAAGCTAGTATACGACGCCATTTCATCAGCTACTTGAAAAGAAGCTACGGCTTTTACGTTTTCTTTTATAATGCTGATGCCCATAACCAGATGAACGTCGTTTATAGTCGCTACTTGAATACGAGCGCCCTCTATGACGATAATCACTACTTGAATACGAACGATGTTTTTTCTTTCCTAATAAAGAATCAATAATTTTTTTGAACATCCCTTCACCTCTTGTATAAAATTTTCTTTTAATTATACCAACAATTCTTGTCTATATTTGTGACAAGTTTGTAAAGAGTAAAAAACGACGAGTTAAGCCCGCCGTTACTTTCAATCTTCCTCTTCATCAAAAACTTCATCAATCATGCATTTCTCTAATAAATACTCAAATGTAATATCTGCCAGGTCCTCAATTTCTTCTCTTTTTGGAACGTACCCTCTTTCAATTAGTCGCTCATAAAAAAACTCCGCAATCTCTTCCGTGTCAATTACGACTTCAATTTCCTTCATGAGCATCACTCCTTTATTTCTGTTTTATGAAAAAATCTCAAAATTATGTATATGAGATTAGAAAAATAGTTTTTCTTTTTTTATAAGTCATATCATGTAGGTAAAGGGCATACGATGTTAGTACAAGCTATCCAAAGGGGGAAATAATAATGGAATACCAATACGAAGTAGAGCAAACAAAAGAAGAGTTCATGCATGAAGATCAATGGGCAGACTCTCTTATTAAATGGCTTTTTATTTTTTTAATAATTGTAGGCATACCTTATACTGCATATGTTGTTGTTCAATTTATTCTCTCTTTCTAGTTAACTATTTTTTCTCTGTCAATTTAACTAAATAATTTTGAACAACATCCATAACAATTTTATATTCTTCATCTTTAAATGTATCGAACAATAAATGATAATCATTATAAATATCTAATAACCCATCAATAATTTCTTGGCGATTCGTCTTTACACTTACTTTTTTCGAATTGTTAATTGACTTCAATTTTCCTAAATCTAATTTATTCATACCAGCTTTATCTTGTTTCATTTTCTTCAAAATTGCATTTGCCGTTTGTGCATTGGCAAGTAATGTTAAATCTGATTCATCAGCTTCTAACCATTCACCATCAGTAATTCGTGACAATTCATATATAGTATCTTCCCATGCATCATTTTTATATCTCCATACTTCTGTACGAAAACCAACAATACGAAAAACATCTTTATCATATCCAGTTACTTGCACGAGATCACCAAACGTAAAGTTATAATTTAATTCAATCCACTCTGTGTCGCCCTTTTTCATTTCTTGCTCTGTAACATGCTGCAAAGTTTGTTCTACATAAAATCCATCGTGATTATTTACTTCGTATACGTAAACTCCATCTAAAACTTTCATATTTGTAACTTTCCCAACGGTTCCATATAGCGTAATCACGACTATGTCCCCTACGTTATATTTAGGTTGTTTTTTCCTTGCCATCAATATCTCTCCTTTTTTAAACGTCGTGATTTTGATAACAGTATATGCAACCTACATAAAAACGCTTATCACAGAAGCTTATATTCATAAATTTTTTCAATAAAAAAGTAGAATTTGTATATAACTTAAAAAAGCTAGTATTTAAACTAGCTTTCACTTTTTATTTATGTTCTAACAGCAAGACGTATTGTAAATAAAAAAGCATAATGAATACTTCACTTCTTTCAAAGTAATGTATTCATTATGCTTTCATTTTCCTAAAACTTCATATCGTTATCTCTCTTGTATATATAAATCCCATGCATCATCAAATATAGACATACTTTCTAGCATTCCACTTAACTCTAAGTATGAACTAATTACATCATAGTCTTCAGATTGCTTCGGAAAACTTAAATCATCATACATCGCCTCTGCTAAATCTGATATTTCATTTTTAAATAAAGCTGCACGGTGCTTCATCATATAATGGTAAAATGTCTTTTTCAAAAATATTCCCTACCTTTCTAACTTGGGTACATTATACAAGGCAAAAAAGAAAAAAACCAGCATAAAAGCTGGTTAAAAGTCGAAATAATTCCTTTTTAATAAACGTGGTCTTCCCATCAACTCTTCGTATGTTAGTTGTTTTGGCAAATCTTTCGTATAAATTAAAAACAACTGATCTTCAATTTCTTTTACAGTATGGTCTGCTTGATAGTCCATTCCACATGAGGAACAAGTAATACATGGTGTCTCTTGGATTTCAATGGCTTTCGTACCATCTGGTAATTCCCAATATACAGTATTCAAGCTTTCTTTCGCTTCTGTACTGTCACACCACATACAATTCATACTACGTCACCCTCATTTTTTTTGTCATCATCTAACTTTGCTATTTGTGCTTGATATTTTTTATCTTTTAATTGATCACGCTTATCACGTTTATCTTTTAAAGAAGCATGCGTTTCATTGACTTCATAATCTTTGCGGCGATTCATACGTTGTAAATCATCTGGAACAAGATTAAATTTCTTATCACTCATCAATCCTGCAACGCCGATATCAGAACGTTTCTCTTCATAAGTCGGATAAATTTCTTTAAAGTAGCCTTCTGCTCTTCCTGGGATATAGTTTTCTGGTTCTGGATACGTTGTAATAACCCCTTCAAAGTTACGAAGAACAACTTTATCCGCACTTTGTGAAATTAAATAGTTTGGCTGAAGCGCAATTTTTCCGCCTCCACCCGGTGCATCGACAACGAAAGTTGGTACTGCATAACCAGACGTATGTCCACGTAAGCCTTCAATAATTTCAAGACCTTTCGAAACTGGTGCACGGAAATGACCGATACCTTCTGATAAATCACATTGATAAATGTAATATGGACGAACACGAATTTTCACTAAATCATGCATAAGTTTTTTCATAATTGGAACGCTGTCATTAATTCCAGCTAAAATTACAGCTTGGTTTCCAATTGGAACACCTGCATTTGCAAGCATTTCACATGCTAGTTTCGATTCTTCTGTAATCTCAATAGAAGTGTTAAAATGAGTATTTAACCATACTGGATGGTATTTTTTAATTATGTTACACAGGTTTTCTGTAATACGCTGTGGGAATACAACTGGTGCTCTCGTTCCGATACGAATAATCTCAACATGCGGGATTGCTCGTAAATTCTTTAATACATATTCTAAAATTTTATCATTAATTAGAAGTCCATCACCGCCAGAAATTAAAACGTCACGTACTTGTGGTGTTTCACTAATATAAGCAATCGCATCATCTAATTGCTTTTTCGGTACGCCCATTCCAATTTGTCCACTAAAACGACGACGTGTACAGTAACGACAATACATAGAACATTGATTCGTTACTAAAAATAGTACACGGTCTGGATAACGATGAGTTAATCCTGGAACTGGTGAATCTTCATCTTCATGAAGAGGATCTTCTAAATCATATTTTGTTTTATATAACTCTTCCGAAATCGGTACTGATTGCATCCGAATCGGACAGCGTGGGTCATCAGGATTCATTAGCCAAGCATAGTACGGTGTAATGTTTAACGGGATCGTTTTCGTTGAAATTTTAACGCCTTCTTCTTCGTCAGGTGTTAAGTTAATTACTTTCTTTAAATCATCTAAAGTTTTGATCGTATTCGTTAATTGCCAAACCCAATCATTCCATTGTTCTTCTGTAACATCTTTCCATAATTCAATATCCTTCCAGTGACGATTTGGTTTGTATACATCATGTAACATTGCTATTCCCCCTTTTTATACGCTCATCCTTTATATAAGCAATAATTATGCCAACTTCATATTCTTGATAAGTAAATGCGAGAAATACCCTATTATATAAGAGAATAAATATTTTTAAGTGCTGTACTAAAACGATATTTACTATCATATTCATTACTTGTTATATATGTAAACGCTCTTTTATTGGTGCAAACACACAAAAACCGCCGATTATTCGGCGGTTTTGTCGTACTTGCTCAGTTTATATTGAAGCGTTTGACGAGGAATACCTAACATTTTTGCTGCTTGCAAAATATTCCCTTCCGTTTCAATTAACGCTTGATCTATTAATTCCTTTTCCGTTTGATGAAGAGCTTCCCTAAGCGGTAATATACTTTTCTTCTTCGGAAGTTTCTCTTTCCGAAATGTTCGTGGCAAGCAATTTGCTGTTAACGAATTCCCTTCTGTAATAATGACAGCATGTTCAATCGTATGCTTTAACTCACGAACATTTCCAGGCCATTGATAAGCTTGTAATCTTTCTTTCGCTTCCTTATCAATTTGAAGTACACCTTTTTTATAACTTTTATTATATTCTTTCAAAAAGTAAGACGCTAATAACAGTACATCCTCAGTTCTTTCGCGAAGCGGCGGGATATATAATGAAAATACATTTAATCGATAGTATAAATCAGTGCGAATTTTATTTTCTCTTAAACATACTTCTGGAGGCTGATTCATTGCAGTAATAACGCGAACATCTACTTTTCTCGTCTTATTATCACCAATGCGACGAATAACTCCATCTTCTAATACACGTAGCATTTTTGCTTGTAAATCAAGCGGCATTGAATTCAGTTCATCTAAAAATAATGTCCCTCCATCTACAAGTTCAAATAATCCTGCTCGTTCGATTGCCCCTGTATAACTACCTTTTGTCGTGCCAAACAGCAAACTTTCTAATAGCGACTCTGGCAAAGCTGCACAGTTTTGTGCAATAAACGGCTTATTTTTTCGTTTAGAAGCTTCATGAATCGCTTGCACAAATAGCTCTTTCCCCGTTCCAGTTTCACCATATATTAAAACATTCGCATCGGTTGGCGCTACTTTTTGTGCTAACTCTTTCGTCTGTTTAAAGCGGGAATCATCAGTTACAATTGTCTCGAATGCAACATGCTTTTTCACCGTTTTTTTGCTAGTCGATCGTTTTATTTTCGATTGTAGATCTACAATCGTATCAGTAAGCTTTTGAATAGTAGAATAATCTTTCGCAATTTCTACAGCACCAGCAATATTTCCATCTATTAAAATAGGTAACGTTGTATTGACCGTACAAACGTCTTCCCCATTTAAATTTTGGTAATGTTGAACTTGGTGTACGATTGGTTTTTTTGTATCTAATACTTTCATCAACGTACTTGTTTCTCTGGATAATGACGGGAATGCTTCTAATAAATGCTTTCCTAGCACATTTTCAATTTTAGATCCATCATGTTTTGCAGCAACTGTATTATAAAATATTGTAATCCCATTTTCATCTACTGCATGTATGGCCTCATCTATACTGCCCAAAATCGCTTCAATGACTTCCTGTGTCGAAACTGCTAGCAATGTCATCCCCCCTTTTGCCGAAAATCCAGCAAATTCAACGCCGAATTTTCGGCACCCTCTGTGCGATTATAAGCATGACGATTCCGTTCTATTATTTTGATGAAATGTGTATATATTTTTATTGCTTATTTATGGTTAAGTGAAACTTTAATCAGTGGGGCTTTATTATTAACCCGACTCCCACCTAACTTCTTTGCTTTACAGCCGAATTTTGAGGCGGGAGTCTTACTGCTTTCGAATAGCTGGATAAATCTTTCACCCATATATTCATATCTTCCAACTTATCAAAAATGTAGCAATTATTCGCAAGCCTTCCCGTATATGTATAGCCTAATTGATGAAAGGCTGCATTCATACCGAAAGATAGCGAGCGAGCAATTGTATAAGAACAAAAAATAGATTTTTCTTGGAGCTCTTCCTCCAATTTAATTAACAGACTTTTCATGAAACCATGTTTTCGATATTCAGGTAATGTAGCACAATTCGTTAATTCTGCATTACCTTCTTTCACGTTCATTTCAGCAGATGCTGTACTAATAATTTTCCCCTCGAATTCATAAACATAGTAAATTGTATCGTCTTCCTTCATCGTCTGCTTTACATAATTCCCATCATTTAAAGGTGTCGGATAAACTTCAAATACTTTTCCAAAGACAATTGCTAATTCTTCCGCATCCTCTTCTGTCGCTTTTCTTAACACAAATTCCTCTGGGACTATTTTTTCTTTCACTTCTTTTTCTTTTACACCACTTAAAATAGTATCTTCCTCAGTCCAATGAATACTATTTCGTCTTTCATCATTATGATATTTCACGAAGAAGTGCGCATCGTGCCCTTGAAAATAATGAGGTATTGTTGCTTCCAGTAAGAAACCGAAAGAGAGCCATGTTGAAACATGCTCTCCCTTTCCTTTAATAATACATTTAGTGAAAGAATGTTTCTTTGCTAATTCATCGATTGTTTGTATGATGCTTTCAACATTTCCTGTATAGTGATCAATTCTAATACGTTTATTAAAATAATCTAAAACCCCTTCTACTGTATAATGCTTTGTCTGTTCACTAAAAGATTCATAGTATTTCATTTTTTCACCTCACACCAATCTAGTAATGTACATGCAATTATTTTTGCGGCAGCAATCATTTTATCAACTTCTATATATTCGTTTGGATAGTGTGCTACTTTCGTCTCTCCTGGACCAAATACTATCGTGGGTACGTTAGCTATTTGTGTGAACAAACCTCCATCTGTTCCCCATGGCGAAGCTTCTATAATCGGCTCGTCCCCTTCGATTTCAACAAAGTTATGTTGAAGCGTTGTAATAAGTGGATGATTTTCTTCTAGTTCACCAGGAACCCATCTAGCCCCAAACCATTCTACTTCTACAGGATTTTTTACAAACCAACTATCCACATCTTTTAATTCACCAATCCAGCCCTCAAACTCTTCTTTTGCTGCCTCTATAGTCTCATTCGGCGCAATACCACATCTTCCTTCTAAAATTAATGAATCGGGAACAGAACTTGGCCAGCTTCCCCCTTCAATTTTCCCAACGTTAATTGGAATTGGAATCGGAATCCCCTTAAATAACGGATCTGTAATTCTACCATTTCTCTTCTCTTCTAATTTTCTCAAATGCTCTACAACAAACATACTTTTTTCAATTGCACTTACTCCTTCATAACGTGTACCACCGTGTGCTGCTTTTCCTTTTATATGTAGACGAAACCACATTGATCCTTGTTGTTTCGGAAAAAACTTCATATTCGTCGGCTCAGGAATAATAACGCCATCTGCCTTATATCCTCGTAAAATAGCGGCTAATGTTCCTGCCCCACCGCTCTCTTCTTCTATTACACTTTGAAAATGTATATCACCTTTTAGTTCAATACCAGATTCAATAATCGCTTCCATCGCAAGCATAAGTGAGACATTGCCGCCTTTCATATCTGTTGTTCCACGTCCATATATGCGGTTTCCTATTTTCTCTCCACTATATGGATGATGGTCCCACTGATTTACATCCCCTTCTGGCACGACATCAATATGCCCGTTTAAAATCATAGATTTCCCTTCGCCACTTCCTTTTAAAGTCGCTACAATGTTCGGGCTATCTGTAAAACTTATACGAGGTGATACGAAATAAGGGTGATCTTTCATTTCCTTAAAAGCAGGCTCCCAAATATCAAGATCTAGACCTAACTCACGCAACTTTTCAATAACAATTGCCTGTGCACCACTTTCATCACCAGATACGCTCTTTTCTTGAATTAATCGTGTTAAAAATTTTACACTCTCTTCTTCATGACCCTCAATATAATCACAAACTTGTTTTTTTAATTGCTCCATATATTACAACTCCCCTCATTCAATTACTAGTAAATTTGAGCTTATATGAAAATCAGCTGTCGTATGTCGTTTTACATCTTCTACAGTATATGGACTCATTAATTCTTGTAAGACAAGTCCTCTTTGGGTCACTTCCATGACAGCCATGTCTGTAATAATTAAATCTACACATTTTTTCGAAGTTAATGGCAATGTACATTCCGAAACAATCTTTGCATTTCCGTATTTATCAACATGATTCATCACAACAACGACCCGCTTCGCTTTTTGCGCTAAATCCATCGCTCCTCCAATACCTGGAACGCGTTTTCCTGGTACAATCCAGTTCGCTAAATCACCATTTTCACTTACTTGTAACGAACCAAGTATCGTAACATCAAGTAATCCTTTTCGAATCATGCCAAACGCCATGCAGCTATCAAAATAACTTGCTCCTGTAATAAGAGATGTTGGTAAACCAGCTGCGTTACATAAATTCTCATCTTCATTCCCTTTACTTGGCGTTGGTCCCATACCAACAATACCGTTTTCCGCATGAAACATAACATTCATATCTTCTGGCAAATGATTCGGTACAAGCGATGGAATTCCAATACCTAAATTTACAAGCATACCATTCTGAATTTCTTTCGCTGCACGTCTTGCAATCTTATCTCTTACTTCTACGCCCATACCCATTTCCAATTCACTCCTTCCGATGGCACGATATAATTTACAAATACACCTGGGACGACAATTTCTTCTGGATCTAAACTTCCAAGTGGAACAATTTCTTCTGCTTCTACAATCGTTATGTCACCAGCCATAGCTACGTGTGGATTCATATTACGAGCGCTTTTATCAAATACAAGATTGCCAAACGGATCCGCTTTTTTCGCATATACAATTGCGACTTCAGCCGTTAAAGCTGTTTCAACTAAATATGTCTTTCCATTCATTTCAACTGTACGCTTTCCTTCTTCTACAATCGTATCAACACCAACATCAACTAAAATACCACCAAGCCCTACACCACCAGCGCGAATACGCTCTGCGAGTGTTCCTTGCGGAGAGAATTCAATTTGCAATCTTCCTTCATTTAATTGTCTTCCCGCATTTGGATTTGACCCAATATGAGAAGTAACTAAAGATTTAACCCTTTCATTCGTAACAAGACGACCGATTCCTACATCAGGAAATCCAGTATCATTTCCTATTAAATTTAAATTTGTAATGCCTTTATCTAAAACAGCTTGAATTAAAGATGGAGGTGATCCGATTCCTCCAAATCCCCCAAACATTAATGTCATATCATCATGGAACAAAGAAATTACTTCCTCTATTTCTTTTAATTTACCGAATGTATTTGTAATAGTTGTCATGCGATACTATGCCCTCCTTTTTGCATCATCTCTTCCACGCTCTTTACAAAAATTGAAAGTAATTCATCTAACTCGGAATATGTAGTTGTCATTGGTGGTGCAACAAGCAGTGCACTATCCTCTTTTCCTGCTTGCCCTGAAACAGCTTGGTATAAGAGCAGTCCATTTTTAGCAGCAACTGAAATAAGCTCCGACGCTTTTGTAAACGGTTGCAATTCTATTCCAATTAGCAATCCTTTTCCACGCACATCGGCAATGATTGTCGATTGTTGCTGAACTTTCTGCAAACCTTTTAATAAATACTCTCCCTTTTCTGCTGTTTTTTCAGGTAAATTATGTTTCTCCATATATTCAATAACTGCTAAAGCCGTTGCTGCAGACAATGGATTTGCACTAAGCGTATGCCCGCTCATTACAGAACGTGATCCACGTAAAATCGGCTCCATAACACGGTCACTTACTATTGTCGCTGCCATTGGTGTATAACCCGCTCCTAGCCCCTTACCAAGGGTCATAATATCCGGTTCTACACCCCAGTGCTCCATAGCAAACCATGCACCAGTACGACCAAGTCCAGTCATTACTTCATCCGCAATAAATAATATATCGTAATGACTACAAATATCTTTAATTACTTTATAGTATTCTTTCGGCGGGACAACCGCGCCTCCAGCAGCTCCGATAATCGGTTCAGCAATAAAAGCTGCAATATGTTCTGCACCAATTCGATCAATCGCTCTTTCTAGTTCAGTCGCACAAGAAAGTTGACATGTTGGATATACCTTTTGTACAGGACATCTAAAACAGTATGGAGCTGGAATAGTCGGATAATCTTCCAAAATAGAAACGAAACGTTGTCTGCGCAGTGGATGCCCAGACATAGATAAAGCTCCCATTGTAATCCCGTGATAGCTCATCCACCGTGACAAAATTTTATGTTTCCCTTGAATGCCACGCTCCTGAAAATGCTGAATTGCGATTTTCATAGCTGTTTC
Source organism: Bacillus sp. 41-22 (assembly GCF_025809295.1). Taxonomy (NCBI): domain Bacteria; kingdom Bacillati; phylum Bacillota; class Bacilli; order Caryophanales; family Bacillaceae; genus Bacillus; species Bacillus sp. 41-22. Next base: position 2,172,639 of record NZ_CP084035.1, on the reverse strand, counting down.
ATTTGCTTCCGTACCACTATTCACAAAAAAGCTCCAGTTCAAATCTCCTACAGATAAATCACTTAACTTCTTCGCTAATTTTTCAGCTGGTTCACTCGTAAACTGTGATCTATAAACGAAAGCGATCTCCTCTGCCTGTTTTTTAATAACTTCTGCTATCTCTGCTACGCCATGTCCAATACCTGCCGTAATCGCTCCAGACGAACCATCAAAATATTTATTTCCGTTTTGATCATACAAATACACACCTTTTCCATGTGAAATCATCGGATACGGCTGACCAACAAGTGGTTTAATTAAGTAATCGCGCATAGCGCTCCCCCATTTCTCCAATTTGTATATGTATATGAAGAAAATTGACGTTTCTTTCATAAAAAAGAATCCTCTGCAAAAGCAGTGAATTTATCAAAAAACTATTATAAAATATACAAATGACTGCTAAATATTATTTTAAAAACAGAAAATTCAGAACTTGAAATGAAGACCAATCTTACCTATACGCTTAAATACCCCTTCCTGATTTAAGATAACAGCAAATTGAATATTTTTTTAATATAATATCAACTTCCCTCAATTGCTGACATTGTGTAAACTTCGACGGAACTCCCGTTATTCTCCTTCCTATTATCCTACTTTATATTGCATATTTTCAAACAAAATTCGACATTTTACTTCGCCTCATTTATCATAACTATTTCTTAACAAATAGTACCACCTGTTTAGAACAATAAAAAAAGAACCGATTAACCACATTAATCAGTTCGGCACGACGCTCTTTTATCGGTATTACCTTATCCAACGCATCACTAAAATTAATAGAAATACTCATAATACAAATCCATAATTCGTCCCACAGCCTATAGCACAAAATCCTCCATAACTTCATTCCCAATAACTATGGGGATATCCCCATCCCAATGGTTCCACTCCTTCCATCAAAGTCAAACTGCCTTTCCTTTATAATTTATGTAGGACAATTATCGATTTGTATGTGTGTTTGCCTATAAATAAAAAAATCCCCATTTTAACTTTTCCTTCTAGAAAGGCAAGTTTTTTGCATAACCTCTTTCTAGCTTCGCATATATTTGTAATGATGATAAAGGAGGAATGTTCATGACTCCATCCGAAATTGAAAAATACGGCCAAGAAGCTGCACGTTACGAACAGCTCGCTCGTTACTATCAATATAGCAATCCTAAAAGATATGTAGAACTCTATATGAAATACTATGATGCAATTACAAAACTTGTACAAGCATATGAAAAGAGAGATTCACAAGAAGCGACTTTACCGTCACATATGAGAATCTTCCACACAGCTCCCCATACACCAGCAGTTGATATTATAATAAACGGACAAAAGGTTATTAAAAATATTTCTTTTAAACAATTCAGTCCGTATTTATCATTAGTGCAAGGTAAATACCGTATTGATATTGTCCCTGTCGGAAACGAAACTCCAATATTTTCAGCATTAGTACCAATAATGGGGAATCACACTTATACCCTTGCAGCGGTCAATAGCGATAATCATCTCCAATTACAACCCATTCTTGATAATACTCATTTACCATCTGGTCAAGCAAAAATACGGTTTGCACATTTTTCACCAGACACTCCAGTTGTAAATGTAAATTTAAAAGATGGGGATCATTTATTTGAAAATGTACTCTTTAAGCAAATAACAGATTTTTTACAAGTTAGCCCTGGTACAGCAGATATTGAAGTTTCACTTGCTGATACAAAAAAAGTACTATTAACCATTCCAAAATTCAACGTTGAACCAAATACAATTTACACAATTTCAATAGTTGGTTATTCAACTGAGGATCCAAAATTAGAGACCGTTATACTTACAAATTAAAACAGTCTACACCATTCGCATGGTGTAGACTGTTTACTTTTGAAACGTAATTTGAAATTCTGTCCAATCGTTATCCGAACGACACAATATGGATCCTTTATGTTTTTCTACAATTTGTTTACATACAAATAGTCCAATACCAGTTCCTAGCTTTTTAGTAGTTACAAATGGCTCAAAAATAGTCTCTACATTGTCTGCTGGAATCATAGGTCCATTATTTTTTATAACAATGCGAACAGCCTGATCCTCTTCAAATACATCAATGATAATTTTCCGCTCTTCTTTCACCGATTCAAGAGCATCAATCGAATTCATTAAAATATTTAAAACTACTTGCTTCACTTCACTCCGGTAACCAACGAGTGGAATAGGATACGGCAAATTCTTTTCAATCAAAACATTTGCATTAACTAAACTTGGATATAAGAATTGTATAATATCTTGAAATAAGTCATTTACCAAAAAACGTTCAGATTCATTCCACATTTCTTTTTTCGATACAAGTAAAAATTGCGAAATCCTAAAATTTAATTGATCTAATTCATGTGAAATAATATCTAAATACGATAGATTAGGGTGATCTGTCTTCAATAACTTTACAAATCCCATAATCGAAGTTAGCGGATTACGAAATTCATGCACAAAACTAGCCGACATTTGCCCTAGAATCGTAAGCCTTTCTTTATGTGTTTCATTTATATATTGCTGTTTTTCTTCTAAATTTCTCGATATAATTTCTGAGTATTTTAAAACGGTATAATAAATTAATTTGTCAAAACAAGTATGTATTTTGGCCATAATCGGTTTCAGTTCACGAGCACTTACATCCAATTCGCACATCGCTTCAAAAAGTTCATTTCTTCCCACATTTGCATTGTAAACAAAATCTCCAATATTCGCATCTGCCCCTGCACGCTCAATGGCAATTTTCTCACATAATGGCTGAAGATAATTAATGTCTTTATCTTCCATAATAAGTTCGATAATTAAATCTAATAAATTCGCTCCATTTTGAACTACCTCTTGTTTAAATGGATCTTTTTCGGAAATTATCATTTTGTTTTTCCAGTTCTCTACGAATTGGTGCCTGTTGTTTTTCAAGTGCGAACAAAATACTTCTTTAATATCCTTATCGATTGGAAAAACCTCCATTCCTCCATTTCCATACGACGAATACCCTTTATATTTTGAATATTAACACAAAAAATACATTTCGTTAATAGATTTTTGTCACATTTTGTTAATTTCTGTTGATAAAATTTATTTTTCCTTTCTTATTTAAATAAGTTGTATTCCTATATCCCTTTCCCTTCTCATTTTTTAAATTATTTTCCTGTTCAAAACTACTTTTTTTTTGCATCCTTTTTAATTCTTGCGTACAATAAGAAGTGAAAGGTGTGAAAAATATGGTAAATAAAAATGTGGAAGACTATCTCCAAGAAGGCATATATGGCCAAAAGCAAAACAAACCAGAAGAACGTAATATGTACTTAACTACATTACGTGAGCGTGTAGAAATCGCTTTAACAATCGGTCAAGTAATGCAAAGTAATGTGTATACAGAAGTAACGGGTAACATACGTTCTTCTCAATCATTACAACTATTCCTAAATGGAAGCATTGCTTACCCACATTTATCAAAATACATTAAATTAGCAACTGAAAAAAATATTCCTTTTACAATTGTTCAAAATAAAGGTACTGAAACACCAATCGGTTTAGTACTCTCTCATAGCACTGCTGTAGATAAAGAACATATTTATGTCGAAGATGATATTTTCAAACAAGAAATGAAGTAAAAGGTACACTTGATTAAATGAAATCGTTCCGAGAAACGTAAAACAAACAATAAAAAACGAGTATGGAATCGTAAACATTTCCTGCTCGTTTTTTATTGCGGTGTTTAAGCTCGATCTACTTTATTTTTTTAATACACACTAATTTCATTTCTGTCATTTCTTCTATTGCATATTTAATCCCTTCACGGCCTGTGCCACTCTCTTTCACACCGCCATAAGGCATATGATCTACTCTGAACGTTGGAATATCATTAATCATGACACCACCGACTTCTAATTCATCAATTGCACGCATTGCCTTACATAGATTGTTTGTAAATACACCTGCTTGTAATCCATAACGTGAATTATTTACTTGTTCTAAAGCCTCATCAAATTCTTTAAATGTATTTACAGTCATAAGTGGACCAAATACTTCTTGGCACTGAACAGATACATAATCTGGAACATTTGTTAATACAGTTGGTTCAAAAATCCTTGCATCACGTTTGTTACCACCGTATACAACATTAGCTCCTTCCTTAACTGCCTCTTCCACCCATGAATTTATACGTTCTACATCTTTTTTTGAAATAAGTGCTGATACATCTGTTTCTTCATGAAGCGGGTCTCCTACTACAACGTTTTCCATTGCTTTCGTTAATTTTGTAATAAACTCTTCCATTTTGCGTTCATGCACAAAAACACGTTGTACTGAAATACAAACTTGTCCATTATTCACAAACGCGCCCCATTTTACACGTTCAATTATTTCGTCTGTCAATTCAACATCTTCATCAATAATTACTGCAGCGTTCGATCCTAATTCTAACGTCACTCGTTTCAACCCGGCTTTTTCCTTAATTCCAATACCTACTTTCGGACTTCCTGTAAAAGTAATACTAGCAACGTTCTCATCTTTTACTAATGCCTCACCTACAACAGATCCAGGTCCAGAAATTATATTGAAAGCTCCCTTTGGTAAACCAGCTTCTTCAAATAATTCTACCAATGCATACGAAGAAAGTGGCGTTTGGTCGGCAGGCTTTAGCACAATAGTATTTCCAGCCGCAATTGCTGGGCCTACCTTATGTGCTACTAAATTAAGTGGAAAATTAAACGGTGTAATAGCACCAATAACCCCGATTGGTTGTCGAATTGTATACGCTATACGGCCACCTGCTCCTGGTGCAGCATCTAATGGTAACGTCTCACCATATATTCGCTTCGCTTCTTCAGCTGCAAACTTATATGTTTGAACAGTGCGATCTACTTCTCCCCGTGCAGCACGAATTGGTTTTGCAGCTTCTTTTGCGATAATCTCTGCAAACTCTTCTCTTCTCTCATCCATTTTTTGTGCAACCTTTTCTAAAATAGTTGCACGGTCGTATGCGGATAATTTTTTCATTTCTTTCATTGCATTTTTGGCCGAAACTATTGCTTCCTTAACGTCATCTTCTGTACCTTGCGCAATCTCCGCTAATGTTTCTTCAGAATATGGTGCATACAATGGTTTATACGTCTCTACTGATTTCCATACCCCATTTATATATAAATGTTTTTTCATAGTGGTTCTCCTTCCGAATATATGTATACAATAATATATTTCATTTATTTCACCTAGTGAAAGGTCTGACTTGTGTAATTGTATCATAGCCCTAATACATCAAAAAACATTTTGCTCAAAAAAACTCTGCTACAAAGCAGAGTTTACGAACTAATTTGTTCTTGGAGCGAAATCTTTTTTTCATCTCCTACAATAACAATCGATTCTGAAGGTTTCGTTACTTCTAATCTCTTAATATAGTGTCCATCTAATTTTTTTACGCAAAATTTATAATTTTCAATCTCAATGGTATCACCCTCGGAAATCTCAATATTTTTTGTTAGGATCCAACCGCCAATCGTATCGACATCATCGTCGTCAATAGTCAAACCTAATAATGCGTTCACTTCACTAACAAGTACTTTTCCCTCTAAAATCGTTTTCGTCTCACTAACTTGTTGGATTTCCGGTTGTTCATCAGTATCGAACTCATCTTGAATATCCCCTACAATTTCTTCTAAAATATCTTCAACGGTTACAAGACCTGATGTACCACCATATTCATCAATTAATATAGCGATATGTGTTCTTTCTCTTTGCATTTTTAAAAATAGATCATGAATCGGGATAGATTCAATAACTAAAATAATTGGCCTAATATATTGCTCCACTGTCTTTTCACTAACAACTCGGTGCTTCACAAAATCTGTAAATATATCTTTAAAATTCACAAAGCCTATTACATGGTCCTTATCACCATCAACAACCGGATACCTCGTATATTTTTCATGAGACATTTTTTGTAAAGCCTCTTCAGCAGGCATTTCTTTATTTAAAATATTCATCTCTGTTCGTGGTACCATTATTTCTTTCGCAATACGATCATCAAATTCAAATATTTTATTCACATACTTATATTCAGATTGATTAATCTCACCATTTTTATAACTTTCTGAAACTAATAACCGCAATTCTTCTTCTGAATGCACTTCATCATGCCCTTTTGGTGGTTTCAACCCAAGAAACTTTGTAATTAACCGAGCTGATCCATTTAAAATCCAAATGAATGGGAATGCAATACGATAAAACAAAATGAGTGGCTTAGCAACAAAGAAACTCACTTGTTCTGCTTTTTGAATCGCAAATGTTTTTGGAGCTAACTCTCCTACTACCACATGGAAAAATGTGATAAACAAAAATACTAAAATTATAGCTAAAATGTCTGCGAGTTGAGTAGGGACGTTCCAATTTGCAAACAACACATCAAACATGTGCTTTAGCGCAGGTTTACCAGACCACCCAATCCCAAGAGCTGTAACAGTTATTCCTAATTGACAAGCTGATAAATATTCGTCTAAGTTTGTAATGATTGTTTTGACAGATATTGCACGATTATTTCCTTTTGCAATTAAATAGTCAATTCGTGAACTCCTCACTTTAACAATTGCAAATTCTGCTGCAACGAAAAATGCCGTTAAGGCAATTAAAACAATCACTATACTTATACTATATATGTCCAAATACTTTTCCTTACTTACAGTGTAAGCAAGGAAGCCACCTCCTACTTAAATTTATTCAAGTGAAGTAAGCATTCTTATACTCTAATAAAATTCTACATTAGTAACCACCTTTTTATATATTATATGCATACATAAAAAAGATATTTATAATTATGATAATCTAATTAGCTTATTATCGTCAAACTATAATAAGCCCAATTTTCCGATAACTAAAAATGATTTATATAAATAGTATGTGCTAAACAGCTGAACTTCGTGAAAAAACACTTTCTTTGCCGATTCCACACTTCTTTTGTCACACCTGAAGGGAACTTGCTACATAACTAGAAATCATTCAACAGGATATATATAGGAGGGATTATTTTGGAATATAAAACACCATTTATCGCAAAGAAATTAGGTGTTAGCCCAAAGGCTGTTGTCCGGATTGCACAACAATTAAATCTTACGATTAAAAAAAATAAATATGGTCATTTTATTTTCACACAAGGTGATTTAGATCTAATGTTAGAATACCATCGCTCTCAAATGGACCAGCCTCAAAACTCTCAAACTACTCAAAAACCATCTTCAAATGATGTAGAAAAATTAAAAACTCAAGTAAACACAATTGTTCAAAACACATCATCGAATGATTTTGAGCAATTAACAGCTCAATTTACCACAATTACGAGAAGACTAGATCGAATGGAAGAACAAATGCAAGATAAAGCAAATGATGTCGTTACATACCAACTTTTACAACATCGCCGCGAAATAGAGGAAATGTTAGAACGAATTCAAAAACTAGAAGCTGCCCTAAAAAAAGAAGAACCAATATACATTACTCCTGATGCAAAACCAACATATGAAAGAGAAAAGAAACCGAAGCGTCGTAAAATGATTTTCAGTATATTTGGACTATAATATTTTAGACCCTTATTCTGAGAATAAGGGTCTAATTTTTGTATGAAAACAGATGCCCGTAATAAGTAACTCTTCTTCATACTATACATATTCATATATTTTCATTTTGTTAACATAATATTTTTACTGTATTCTGCAATAAGTGCCTGCGCATGAGCATTCCCTTGAATAATATCACGGAATTCTTTCAAAGAATACAGATGTGTAGCCCCTTTTCGAGCATGAATTCGCACTGGTACACCTTGTAAAGTATCATGAAACTGGAATGGACTATCTATCGGTTCGATTGGAAAACCGAGTGTAAGTAAATACATATACATTCTTTTTGTAACTGCTGCAATATACCATTCCGCTTTCGTCTCTAACGCATGCATAAATAAAATAGCTGCCAGCCTTTTGAAATGTCCTCTCCCCCGAGACGTTTTCGCAATACTTAACTTTCCTATTTCATACACATTTTTCAAATCTTTCACTAAATCATTTTTAGAAAACGGATAGAAAAACTCAGAATTTGATTGTTCAGGTACTGTAAACTTAATACATTCTACTGTACCAATATGATGTTCATCTTCTATTAATAAAAATCGTGATGGATTTAAATTACGTTCTACAAACATTAAATTTCTTTCTTCACAAAAATCTCCCCACAGTTGCTCGAACCAAAAATGCTCTTCCTTTGTTTGAACACGCTGGAACATATTTAACCGCCTTTCCCATCGCCGCTCTGTTTTTGATAACGCTTTCACTTACTATCATATAAGAACAAATCTTCGTATGCAACTAAAAATATTTATGTCTTATTATATTCTGCAAAATGAATTAAATTCCTACTTATTAGTCATTAATACACATGCAAAACCCCTTAATTCCCCATACTGTTACAAACATAACAAGATTCAATTACTCTAATAAAAAATGATAATCACTATCAAGTTCGAACCGTATAATGTGTCTTTCCGTACTGCATATAATTCTTCTTAACCTAAAGAAATCCTTCATTAAAAAGGATTTCTTTTACATTTTATTACTTTTTAACCATTTCTCAAAAATTTGAATCATCCCATGCTTCCCAGCCAACTTCTCTTCTCCTTGTTTCGTTTTATATGGATATAGTTGTAAAAACACTCCACATCCAGATTCAATTTTTTTACTATGCATATGGCTACCTGGATATGCACAAATCACTTCATAAATCGCTCTTCGCTTAAAAATTCGTTTACCATTCTGTTCTTCTACATACTTAATAGACCAGTATTTATACATTTGCTCCGTTGCTTTCGTATTACCGACAGGCTGAAAAATATTGTACATAGGGCTGTATTTCACTTCGATAATAATAGAAGATTTATATACATACTTCTCTTCTTCCTTTACATAACAATCTAAACGAATATCCGGCTTCTTTGTGTCCTCTCCGTTATAAAAATTACTTCCTTTGCTTAGTGCAATAAGAGGGTGTGTTTCAATTAAATCATTAAACGCGACGTGCACTTTTATATCATCTCGATGTAAAATCACTGTCGTTCCATCTTGTAATCCGTCTAAATAAAAATGTTCTTGTATTTGTTCACGAATAGGATTCTTATCTTCAAATCCGATTTGTTCCAATATAGAAATAACGATAAAAAAAGCGTAATACTCATACACTAAAAACGTTGGTTTATATACGAATAATAAAGATGGGGGTTGCTCCGTATGTTGCGGTAACAATTCTAAATGGTGGATTAATTGTTGATGCGGTATAGATAAAGTGTTCGAATTAATGGTAGCTGTTTCAGAAACTTCCCTCCAAAATGGAGAATACAATAAATTTCGAAAGTATTGCACACTTTCATATACGATATGAGCTAATATTTTATATTCTTGTATTTTCACAGAACTTTTCCGTAAATCTGCTTCTTTCAGTAAATGTAGATTTCTATATTTTTGTTTTTCCCTATCCGTCACGGATCCATTTCGTTCAATCGTTTTCATAATTGTTTTAACAGCTTGAAATTCATCTGACTTTTTCTTCTTTTCTCCTTCTAATATTTCAATAGTTTTACGTACAAAAATTTCTGCTTCAAGTAAATAATAATAGAATTGCATCGTTTTAAATTTAAGAAATGCATTTTCAATACTATTTTTTTGCTCCTTAAATTTACGGTTGTAATATTTCGCATAAAGCTTTCTTTCTGTCATAATGGCAGTTTTTCTCGTTGTCTTCCGCGCTTTCGTTTCCCATTCATATTCGTGTACAAATTCCGCATTCGATTCTACTTTTTTAAAAATTTGTTTTATTCTTTTCATTTTTTGTGGCAACTTTCTTAACAATACCAAATAAGAAGAATCTTCAATATCGCTAAGTGCTGAGAAAGTTTTCTTGTAATAACCTCTATCTAAAATTAACTCGTTTAAAATTGACTTCACATAATCTTGAATCATTTCAAATTGGTCATCAAAAAAGTTTTTAGGAACCACTTGAAACGCACCATAATAAGTTTTATCTTCTATACGCACTTCAAAATGGTATAAGCCACAGCGCCACGGATAAAAAAATTCAGTTTTTCCATGTTCATACACTAATACTCTTTGTTTTTTTTCATTTAATTCATATTGTGACTCTTTTATATTCTTTTGTCCCTCATATACTTTATTCCATATGAATGTAATGTCCATTGGATTTTGATAATGGAAATGTAATTTCAGTGGTTTTAATTCCTGTACTTTATAAATACATTGAACTAATGCTGTAGTAGACGTACAAAGCCGGTTTAAAAGGATAAAATCGCCTTTCCCCTCAGTACCAATAATTAGCTTCAATACAAACGGGAGCGTTTCTTTCGTATCGACGATTGCTGTTTCATAACGCTCCTCATTTTGCATAGCCATACAGCTCCAGTTCTCTACGCTTTTGTCTTATATAAGCTAAAGAATGTTCAAATGTAGATACACGATTTGCAAGCGGAGACTGTAAAAGTGGTATCAATGTCGCTCCCCTTTTTGCTTCTTCAGAAAGTAGAGGGCCCACTGTCATTTCTGTCCCCCTTAATTTCGTTAATACACGCTGCTTTATTTGCAAATCAAAACCTTCTTCCCTGCTAATCATATAAGACTGATTATTTTGGAACGGTATATTTTGCAAATACGTAGCGATTGCGCTTGCACATCGGAAAGAAATTCCTTTTGATATATCGTGTGATGATAATACATCATGTAACTTATCCAATAACTCTAATTCCTCTTCAGTATACACTTCGATCATCTCTTTATTCCTAAACCAATTGAGTCGAAATTCTCCCGTTGTTACTTTCAGCGGAGGTTGCTGAACAACTTTCTCATGTTCTATACTCATCTCGCAAAACGGAATTTTTTGTAATGTAATCAAATTTGTTCGATCTAATAATCGATCGGAAAGCTCTTTCGTCGTTTCATCAAAATTTACAGTGCCTACGAAAATAATATTCTCACCAATTTCCACTGAAGGTGGAATTTGATTTTCTATTTCTTGTACTTTCTCATACAAACTCAAAATACGATTTTTCTTTTCAAGTTGAAGAACGGATAGAAACGGAGTAAACCAATGCTCAATATGTGACATGTTCATTTCATCGAACACAATTATATACAATTGATTTGGATTTTCTTTAGCCTTTAACAATGTCCGAACTAACTTCGTTTCACTTTCAATAAAATTACCATTCGGATGAAGGTAACCGAGAATATCATGTGGTTCTTGATACGATGGTGAAATCGGAATCCAAATTAATTCTTCCCCATAACGTAAACCAAGTGATTCTGCATAAGCTTGCACAAAGCGTGATTTCCCAACACCTGGTATACCACCAACAATTGTTAACATATTGGTTTTAATACTAATGTGAAAATTATATATATCTGTATCATCCAAATATAACCCTTTATTACGAACCATACTTTGTACATACTGCAAAAAAGAGGATTCACGCTCATCCCATTCCCAGTCATCCTTTTGCATTTTAATATCTTCTACTTCAACTAACTTACCTTCTTCAGCAATTCGTTTATTTAGTTGGTCATACACATTTTCACTTACAAAATATAAATGATCATCTACTGCTATTTCTACATGTTTCATCCAATCGTTTATTTCAATATATTTGCATTCTTTTCTTTGCTCAAAATATGAAATTGAACTTATTGATGATTTTAACGATAAATTTCCATATAGCCTTCCTTCATGCCACAATAATTCTGGAGGCTCAAAGTCTTTTGGTAATTTAGGCATAAGAAATGATAAATAACCGTTGCTTAACTTCCGTTCCAAAGACGCTCTCTTTTTATAATTTGAGACCTTTGGTGAAGGAATCACTTTATATGAAGATGCTATTTCCCGAGGCTCTTCTGTGCATATTAATTCCAGAAATAAATTTCCACGATCATAATAAAGACGAAACATAACCAGTTGCTTTTCTAATTTATGCTTCTTTAAATCAGTAAAGATTTTTTCATTCTTTTTATTACTGCATAATCCTTCAAACAAATATTTTCCAGTCGGAAATAACTCTTGTAAAGTTAAAGGTATTGAAGAAAGACATTGTACAAAGAAATTTTCTCCATTCTTCTCTCCCTCAGCTTTTGCAAACTTCCCAATAAACCTCATATAATACATTCGCTTTATAAAACTTGGATGAAGAGCTTTATGTAATTTCAACGTAGTCACCTTCTTTTTTTCATACTATTCTTATTGTATGAACTACAATCTAAAACTAGAAATAAAAAACCTGACGTCATCCGTCAGGTTCAAAATTAAAACGTATATTAATGAGAAGGAAATGCTTTTTTTTCTTGTAAAATGGCATTATGAGCGATTTTCATTTTAGCAAGTACGTACCGTAATCGATCTTCGGCATTTTCATCTTTATTTTGCTGCAAACTCGCCAAATTCTCTACAGAACTCGCTAAATTTTCAATCACGCCTCGAAGTTCAGGATGATGATTAAAAAAAGATTCTTGTACTAATACTTTCCTTAAATCACTAGCTAAATCCATAATTCTAGACAACTGTTCTTTTTCTTCCATTTTCATCCCTCCTGAATATCTTATGTATTAAATATTCTCTAGACAAGGAAAAAAGCCCTTTAAATTAAAAGGACTTTTACATTTTTATAGTTCCTGTCAGTAACATATAAAGTGATGTAATAGCTGCAATAACAATTGCCCACATCACATATCGCTCTTTGCCTGCAAAACAACGATTCCCTTTTTCTTTTCTTGCAAACATATACACGAGAATCCCAATGCCATATACGATTGAAACAAGCAATAAATTCTTTAAACCAGCTGCATAAATTAACCATACAGAGTATAGGGAAGCAATTAATGCTAACAATCCATTTTTTACTCTCGCAACTTTCAGCTCTTTCGTGATGACTAATTTCAATTGAAATAGCGCTGATAATAAGTACGGCAGTAATATAGATGTTGACGCAATAAAATACATAATTTGATATGTCGATTGTGAAAACAGAACGATTATAAATATAGTTTGGGCAACGATATTTGAAATCCACAATGCCATATGCGGCGTTTGTTTCTTATTTGTTTTCGTAAAGACTTTCGGAAACACGCCGTCTTTTCCTGCTACGTGAGAAATTTCAGAAACAAGTAAAAACCAGCCAATTAATGTACCTACAAGTGACGCAACTAATCCAATATTAATTGCCATTGCACCCCATGGCCCAACAACATGTTCTAATACATGTCCCATTGAAGGAGTCTCTAATACTGAAAGTTCTTTTCTTGTCATGGCTCCCATTGACAGAACAGAAATTAAAATATAAATAGACATTACTAAAATAAGTCCAAGTACTGTCGCTTTTCCAACGTCTCTACTATTTTTAGCTCTTCCTGATAATACAACTGCTCCTTCAACCCCAATGAACACCCAAAGGGTTACAAGCATTGTATTTTTCACTTGACCTAGTACAGAGGAAACTGAGATAGTTCCTTCGCCCCAAAAGTCATGTGTAAATGTATCCCAGCGAAACGCTGTTACCATCACGACAATAAATAATAAAATCGGAACTAATTTCCCAATCGTTGCGATAACATTCATAATGGAAGCTTCACGAATTCCAAATAAAATTAGAAAATGCAATGTCCATAATAAAAGTGATGCACCTACGATTGACGCAACATTATTTCCGCCTTTAAAAATTGGGAAGAAGTAACCTAATGTACTAAACAGTAACATAATTGTTGCAACATTCCCTAAAATCCCTGCTAGCCAGTATCCCCAAGCACTGTTAAAACCAATATATTCACCGAATCCAGCTCGTGCATAACTATAAATTCCGCCCTCAAGCTCCGGTTTTTGTCTTGCTAACGTTTGATATACGAGCGCAAGTGGAATCATTCCCATTGCTGTAATACACCAACCAATTATCGTTGCACCACTATTTGCTCCTACTGCTAAATCATGCGGTAAACTAAAAACACCGCCACCAACCATCGTTCCAACTACTAATGCGATTAACGGAAAAAATCCTAACTTCTTTTCTATTTGTACCACCCCATCTGTCATTCTAGGTGTTATGTTCGTTCAACTATTAAAGTCACCTTTTTCTCTAATAGACGTTTCTCTTATATTTTTTCAGGAAAACATTACTTATTCTAAAAGAAAATGAAGAAAAATGGAATACTTTTTTGAAAAAATGTATAAGTATGCACAAAAAAACCGTTCATTTTGTAATGAACGGTCATTTCATACATATAAAATTGTATATTTATTGTAAAATTAACGAAGTAACTTCTCTTTTTGTAAAAATTGTTTTGCGACTTCTTCGCTACTTTTCCCATTCACATTTACTTCATAATTCATTTTTCTCATTTCTTCATCTGTAATCTTTCCAGATAATTCATTTAATACTTTTTCGAGTTCAGGATATTTCTGTAACGTCTCTTTTCTTAATAATGGTGCTCCTTGATAAGGCGGGAATAGTCCTTTATCATCTTTTAGCACTTTAAGCCCATATTGCTCCAATTCACTATCTGTTGAATATGCATCGATTACGTTAACATCTCCCGATTGTATTGCACTATAGCGCAGTTTCGGTTCCATCGTTTTAACATTTGAAAACTTATAGTTATATAATTTTTGCATTCCTTTATAACCATCTTCACGATCAGCAAATTCTAATGTAAATCCTACTTTAGCTTCCTGTGCAATTTTTCCTAAATCAGAAATTGTATTTATGTTATTTTGATCTGCTATTTTTTTCGGCATGGCTAGTGCGTATGTATTGTTATACTCCATTGGCTTTAACATAACCATATTATATTTCTTTTCCATTCCAATACGAGCTTGTTCATATACTTCATCACGATTTGTACTTTTCGGTTCTTCTTTCACGAAAGTAGATAAAGCTGTACCTGAAAATTCTGGGTATATATCTACTTCACCTGATTTTAACGCTTCGAATACAAATGCTGTTTTTCCAAGGCCTGGCTTTAATTCCACTTGTAAATCTGTATCCTGTTCAATAAGTTGCTTGTACATTTGAATTAATATTTCTGGTTCAGATCCAAGTTTACCAGCAATAACTATGTCTTTCTTTTCGGTATTCCAAAGAAATGGAGCAGCTATCATTACTACAACTATACATATCGTCAATATAACGCGCTTAGAAGAGCGTTTCGGGCTCTCAAGTATGCGAAGTACTATATCAAAGAATAAAGCGAGTAACGCAGCTGGTACGGCCCCTAAAATGATAAGCGCATGGTCATTTCGATCTATACCTAATAATATGAGCTTACCGAGCCCACCAGCGCCTATTAAAGCAGCTAATGTAGCCGTTCCAACAATTAATACCATCGCTGTACGAATACCAGCCATAATAATTGGCAATGCGAGCGGAAGCTCTACCTTCCATAATCTTTTCCAGCTATTCATCCCCATAGCTCTCGCCGCTTCTATAAGTGATTCATCTAATTCCCGTATTCCTGTATATGTATTTCGTAAAATAGGTAATAGTGCATACACAACTAATGCGATTATAGCTGGCAGTTTTCCAATTCCTACTAACGGAATTAATAGTCCAAGTAAAGCAAGTGAGGGCACTGTCTGCATAACAGCAGAAGTCCCTATAATAAATTCAGCCATTCGTTCTTTTCTCGTTAATATAATGCCGAGCGGCACTGCAATAATTACTGCAAAAAATAGTGAAATAAGCGATATTTGTAAATGCTCACTTAATGCACTTAGCAATTCTACTTTTCGTTCTTGGAACGTTTGAATAAAATCAGTCACTGTTTAGCCTCTTTCCTTCATTTGTTCAACAATGTAATTGACAATATGACGACTTGTTAACGCTCCAACATATTGACCATGCTCTTCAACCGGCACTGACTCTTCAGTTTGTAAGCGGACTAGTGCTTCTTGTAATGACGAATGTAAAGATAAAGCATTCCCTTCAACTCGTATACCCTCGTCTAGCGGCAATACCTCTTCTATACTCTTCCCCTCATACCAAGGTCGTCCACGATTTCCAATGAACTCCTCTACAAACTCATTTTTCGGGTTATGTATAATTCCTTCTGGTGTATCTAATTGAACAACTTTTCCTTCTTTCATTACACAAATACGATCACCAAGTGATAAAGCCTCTTGCATATCGTGCGTTACAAACACGATTGTTTTTTGAATCTTTTTTTGCAGTTGTACGATATCCTTCTGAAGCTGCTCCCTACTTAACGGATCTAACGCACTAAATGGTTCGTCCATAAGTACAATTTTCGGGTTTGCGGCTAATGCCCGTACGACACCAACACGTTGTTTCTGTCCTCCCGACAATTCATCTGGCATGCGATCACGATATACATCTGGATCGAGCCCAACCATCTGTAGCAAGTCATCGACACGTGCTTTTATTTCCTTTTTGGTCCATTTTCTCATTTCAGGGACAACTGCAATATTTTCAGCAATTGTCATATGTGGAAACAGCGCAATCTGCTGCAACACGTACCCTATATTCCAACGTAGTTCGTTTATGTTATATTGTTGAATATCTTTTCCATCGATTAAAATTGATCCTTCCGTCGTTTCAATTAAACGGTTAATCATCTTCATTGTCGTTGTTTTCCCGCAACCACTCGGACCAATGAGAACAAAAAATTCTCCTTTTTTAATTTCTAAATGTAATGAATCCACTGCTTTTGTGCCATCTTCATACGCTTTTGACACATGATTAAATTGAATCACAGACACAACTCCTTTCATGTTGTTTCCTTTATTTTGATGGAATATAGCATTCATTTCAAATGATACGCTTTATTATACAAAAAAAGAGCTCTCATTTGAGCTCTAACGGTCGAACAATATTGTTTTCATAATTGCAGCATATTCACGCACATACGCTTTTTTCTTAGAGCGTCTCGGTGTTTCAGCAGCCAAAGCTTCCATCTTTATCCCTAAACGCTTTGCAATTATTTTCGTTCGATATAAATGATACGTATTACTTACAACTACCGCATGCTTTACATCATATAAATCCATACTAAACTTTAAATTTTCATACGTATTTGTAGAGCGGTCTTCAATTAAAATACGATTCTCATCTATACCATGTACCATTAAATAGTTTCTCATACTGTGAGCTTCCGGTATATCTTCATCTTCCCCTTGACCACCTGAAACAATTACTTTCACCTCAGGGTGAGCATGTAAATATTCCAACGCTATATCCAAACGATTTTGAAGAGATAAAGACGGTCTATCTCCAAATAACTTTGCACCTAATATAAGAACGTATGGAGAGTGATTACTCAATGTTTCACGAGCAACTTTATTCATTCGAAACGTCATATAAATGATGTATAGCGGAGGTAGTAATAAGATTATAAGCAATATCCATTTGTTCATAAATAAGTTAACACTCCCTTTCTTTTTATTATATAGAAAAAGAAAAGGAGGCAGAAGTATTTTTTAAACAATTGATTTATTAGACACATTCGCTTCCGTTTTACGTTTTGAAATTACATAATAAAAAGCAATCCCTAATGATAGGATCAATATACAGCTCAGTACATAAAACGGGATCATCACCCCTGCTTTAGATACGCCTGCCGTAAACAACATTAATAATACAATTCGAATTCCTGTGCCAATTAATCGAAATAAGCTGTCCACACGTCCCATTACTTCATTTGGAATTTCTTCCATCATCAATACATTTCTCGCCACTCTCGTTCCAGCATTTCCAATCGCATGAAAAATCGCTAGTCCATATAATAACATAATGGAAGGCTCAATAATCATTACGGTAATTGAAATTACATAAATGAACATCGTCATAACGATTGAAACTTCTGTTTTGACATATTTCATCATGATTGGAATACTTATTCCTGCAAGAACCGCTCCGACACCGTACATCATACCTTCAATTGCGTATACAGAGGCACTAGCTTTGAGTATATCTGAAATATATACTGGGATTAAATAATTTGCCATCATGACACCGATAAACGGCATATAAGTCGCGAGTAAAAACCAAAATAACTTAGGGCGCTTTTTCATAAAGTGAATTCCTTCGAACAATTGCTTCTTAAAGGTTACTTTCCCTTTTACTTCTTTTTTCTTTACATATGGTATACATAAGAACAGGAAAAATGCTCCTGCAAAAGTTAACATATCCACTAACAAGATCCATTTCAAAGAAATAATCTCAATTAAAAAGCTAGCAGCTGCACCTGAAATAACTTGCGTTAATTGTCCTTGTATTTCCATCGTGCCACTTAAACTTTTATAATGCTCTGATTGAAATATTTCTTGGTTAAATGCAAATATTGTGGGATAGAATAATAGATAATAGAAAGAACCTGCTATATAAATAATAATGTAATGAATAGAATTGTATGATTGCCCAGCAAATCCCCAAATGGCCATCATTCCTATAATGGCTATCCCGATACCTTCGTTACATAACAATAAAGATTTTCTTGAAAAACGATCAATGCTTTGCCCAATGAATGGTGTTAGTAAAAACATGATGAGAGTTGCAACGATAGAAATATACCCAAACGTTGTCTCTCCCCCACTTTCCTTAATCAATAGCCACGGAATCGTTATCATAACAATCCCAGAGCCAATAGCAGATAAACTATTGGCGCCTAGAATGTAATACAAGCGAGAATCATGATAAAGAGAGGACATATCACTCAACTCCTAATTGTTTTTTCACCTCTTTATATACGCTCATATATGCTTTTAATTCTTTAACTAAATCATGAATTAATGGTTTTGCATCTTCTCCAAGTTCACTATCTTGCACATGTAATCCATCAAGCACGACTTGTTTTGGAATTGCGTTTGCGTAAACGCCTCTAGCGACAGTGCGCATACTATTTAATGCGTTTATTCCCCCTTTACCTCCTCCAGCAACTGCTAGTAATGCGACAGGCTTATGGATGAATTCACTGCTACTTAAGTAATCTAACGAATTTTTCAGCGCTCCACTCATCGCATTATGATATTCCGGTGTACATAGTACTACTCCATCCGCAGCTTTCACTAAAGCTTTTAATTTTTTTACTGCCTCTAATTCACGTTGTGATTCTTCTCCATTATATAAAGGCAATTCCGCTACTGCTAAATCGTATAACTCCCCTTCAAATTGCTCTGCAATATATTTTGCCACAACGCGAGTTCTACCGAACTTTCTTGGTGTACCGTTAATAACGACTAGTTTCATAATTATTTCTCCCCTTTGTTTTCAAGTTACATTTATATATTATCAGAAATTTCTATACAAAACACAGTAAAAAGAGGGAAAAACTTTCATTAAATAGTATGAGAAATAAAAAAAACTCATACTTTCGTATGAGTTTCACAAAACTAATATTTCCTATTTTTTCACAACCTCATGTCCACCGAATTGATTACGAAGTGCAGAAACCACTTTTCCGTGGAATGTATCATCTTCTTGTGAACGGTAGCGCATAAATAATGACATAGCGATAACTGGTGCCGCTGCTTGTAATTCAAGCGCAGTTTCAACAGTCCATTTCCCTTCTCCTGAAGAGTTCATTACACCTTTAATGCCATCAAGTTTTGGATCATCTGCAAATGCTTTTTCAGTTAAGTCCATTAACCAACCACGGATAACTGATCCGTTCGCCCATACTTTTGCAACATCTTCATAATTGAAATCAAAATCACTTTTATCTAGTACTTCAAATCCTTCAGCGATTGCTTGCATCATTCCGTATTCAATACCGTTATGAACCATTTTTAAGAAATGCCCACTACCGACGCGACCTGCATATGAATAACCATTTTCTACTGCTAAATCTTTAAATAAAGGTTCTAGTTGATCATAAATTTCTTTTTCTCCACCAACCATTAAGCAAGCACCGTATCTAGCTCCTTCCACACCGCCTGATGTACCGATATCTACATAATGTAAACCAAAGCTTTTCGCTTCTTCAGCACGGCGTAACGTATCTTTATAGAATGAATTTCCGCCTTCAATAACGATATCGCCTTCCTCTAATAATGGATATACATCTTTTAGTACTGACTCGACAACTTCTCCTGCAGGTACCATTACCCAAATTGTACGAGGTGCTTCTAGTTCAGCAATCATTTCTTTTAACGTATGACGGGCAGTAATCCCTAATTCCCCTGCCTTTTCAACAAGCTCATTATTTACATCGTATACAACTACTTCATGCTTGTCTTCATGTAAGTGTTCAGCTAATGGGAATCCCATTTTTCCTAATCCAATTAAACCTAGTTTCATATTAATCAATCTCCCATTCTATACAAATATATTTAATAACGAAATTAGCCCAAGTGCTACAACAGATAATATTGTCTCCATTGCAGTCCATGTTAATAATGTTTCTTTCACAGTCATTCCGAAATACTCTTTAATCATCCAAAATCCTGAATCATTTACATGCGATAAAATTAATGACCCTGCTCCTGTTGCAAGTGCCAGTAACTCTACATTTACTCCTGGTGTACTTGCTGCAATCGGTGCTACAATTCCAG
Source organism: Bacillus sp. 41-22 (assembly GCF_025809295.1). NCBI lineage: Bacteria > Bacillati > Bacillota > Bacilli > Caryophanales > Bacillaceae > Bacillus > Bacillus sp. 41-22. The sequence goes on along the minus strand of NZ_CP084035.1, from coordinate 2,152,011 downwards.
CTGCTGTCATCATAGAAACAGTAGCCGATCCCGTTGCAACTCGGATAAGTGCAGCAATTCCCCAACCTAATAATATCGGTGAAATATGCGATTCTTTCGCCATCTCCGCAATTGTAGTTCCGATCCCAGAATCTAATAACACTTTATTAAATGCGCCCCCTGCACCGATAACTAACAGTATGTTTGCAATCGGACCTAAGCAATCGTTTGTAAATTGTAAGACTTTGTCTTTAGAAAATCCTTTTGCATAGCCAAGACTAAAGAAAGAATATATCGTTGCAATTAATAATGCGACTATTGGATCTCCAATAAAGTGCAATACTTGTGCAAGTTGACTCGTTTTGCTTAACGCTACTTCCGCAATGGATGCACCAAGCATAAGAAATACTGGAAGTAAAATAGTAAACAATGTATTTCCGAAACTAGGAAGTTCCTTCTTCTTATCTCTTTCAATAAATTGCTCCGCTATTTCTAATGGTACTTCTTTATGTATACGAGCACCGATCCATTTCCCATAAAGCGGACCTGAAATTATTGCAGTTGGAAGTCCGACAATTAATGCATATAAAATTGTCTTCCCTACATCTGCTTTAAATATACCTACCGCTGCCATTGCTGCTGGATGCGGTGGAACAAGTCCGTGTACAACCGAAAGACCTGCTACTAGCGGAATTCCGATTGTAATAAGTGATACCCCTGTTTCTAACGCAATTGTAAATACTAACGGAATTAATAGTACAAATCCAACTTGGAAAAACACCGGAATCCCTACTAAAAATGCAACGAACATCATTGCCCAGTGAACACGCTTTTTCCCAAAACGTCCAATTAATGTGTTTGCAATTCGTTCAGCACCGCCAGACTCAGCCATCATTTTTCCAAGCATTGTTCCTAAAGCTAAAACAATCGCTAAAAACCCTAACGTATTACCAAGACCTAATTTAATAGAATCGATAATCCCCGGATGTTGTGGTGAAGTTCCAATTAAGGGCATCCCCATTGCTAGCCCAACTCCGATTGCTGTTAAAATTAACGCGACAAATGGATGCCATTTTACTACCGTAATTAGTAAAAGTAATATAACAACAGCCGCTAGTACGATCCCAACTACCATTTCTCCCAATCCCCCTATTGTTTACGTTGGAAAGCAGCTATACAATCAAATTCTTCTTTCAAACGATTGTAAAGTCGTTCATACATATAAAACAGCTCTAAATATAAAGCCGTATTTTCTTTATTCGGTACATGGTGATGGACAATATCAATCCAATCCTTCACCTCTTCAAGAGAATCAATTTTCCCAATTGCATACAAAGCAAGTGCTGCTGCCCCAAGCGCAGATGCTTCATGACTTTCTGGAACAAGCAATTCTTTCCCCATCATGTCAGATAACATTTGTCTCCAAAATGCAGATTTCGCAAAGCCACCTGAAACACGTATTTCAGTAAGTGGCCCTGTACAATCTCGAATGGCAAGTGCTACTGAATACACACTCATACAAACACCTTCCATAACTGCACGTATGAAATGTTCACGTTTATGCTGAAGGTTTATCCCGAAGAATGTACCTCGAGCATTTGCATTCCAGTAGGGTGCACGTTCTCCAGATAGAAACGGTAAAAATAGTAATCCATCTGCTCCAGCTGGTACACTTTCTGCATACTTAATTAATAAATCATAAGGATCAATTCCAAGCTTTCTTGCTACCTCTTGCTCTGGGCTACCAAATTCATCACGTAACCATCTAAGTAATATTCCGCCGTTATTCGTTGGTCCGCCGATCACCCAGTGCTCATCTGTTAATGCGTAACAAAACGTTCTTCCCTTTTCATCTGTATTGACATTTGATGAAATTGTTCGAACTGCACCACTTGTTCCAATCGTAATTGCAGCTGAACCAGGCGATATTGCACCGACACCTACATTTGCAAGAACACCATCACTCGCACCAATAACAACTGGAGTATCTTCATGAATGCCCATCTTTTGTGCTAATTCCGGTTTCATTCCCGATAAAATATATGTAGTTGGTACAGGTGTTGATAATTGTTCTGGTGACATATTTAACATAGTTAAAACATCTTCATCCCAGTTTAATGTTTCTAAATTAAATAACCCAGTAGCTGATGCAATTGAATGATCAACTACATAGCGTGAGAATAATTGATAAATGACATACTCTTTAATGGAAATAAATTTATACGCAGTTATGAATAACTCCGTTTCTTCTTCTTTCATCCACAGTAATTTAGAAAGTGGTGACATCGGATGAATCGGTGTACCAGTTCTTCTATAAATGTCATGACCATTCATTTGTTGTAATAGTTTTTCTGATTGCTTTGTGCTTCTATTATCTGCCCAAATAATAGAGCGCGTTAACGGCGCACCGTTTTCATCTACTGCAATTAAGGCGTGCATTGCTGTACTAATACCGATTGAAGAAATATCTTCCGGTGACACATTACACTTTTCGATGGCAACGCTTACAGTTTTATATACAGCAGCACATATTACATCAGGATCTTGCTCAGCCCATCCGACCTTCGGTTGAATAATTGGATAATCAATTGCATGTGAAGCAACGACTTTTCCTTTTTCAGTGAATACAACCGTTTTCGTACTTGTGGTACCGATGTCAACCCCGATTACTCTCCCCCTTGTTTCCATGCGAACCTTCCCTTCGTTTCTAGCAAAATACGATCTAGTAAACCGTTTACATGAATTAGTATATAAAATATTTTTTCATAAATCAAGTTATGAAAAGAAAATTTTTTTCAAACCAAAATGTACCTCTCATCTTCTTAATCATTCTCTTTATCTTTTTTAAATAACCTTTTTAATTTATCAAACATTCTTTCCCCTCCACCTAAAGATAATAATATATAAGTTCTCGTTTTCTTAGCTTGATGGACATAGGGCGTGGCTCCCTACTATCACTTTTTTACCTTGTAAATATATGTCCCATACTATAAAATCTAATAGTATTTATATTTTTCTGAAAAATCAAAACAAAAGATAAATTTTATTGTATAATGTTGTAAAAAGATGTCGGAGGGATTTAATGTTATATAAAATATCTCAATTCACAATAAAACTTTCATCAATTCTTTTATCACTCTTACTATTACTAAATTTACCTTATTTATTTATCACTCAACAGGGATTCACTTTTCAACCAATTCATTTTTTTAATCAGATCGTTACTATGTTAAAACAGGTTTTCTCCCCTGAATCATTAGTAGTTATAGGATCAGACCCGAAATTTGGTCATTTCAAAAAGACACCATTATTTCCAACTGTTTTAGAACCCTACCTATATTCATTTACTGTATTATTTATAGCCTTTTTGCTTGCACTCTTTCTATCATCTAGTATGGCATTTTTTTATTTTTTAGCAAAAGATTATATAAAAAAATGGATAAACCGAATTGTGTTCATATTAGAAGCTGTCCCTGATATGATGATGATGATTTGTTTGCAAATATTTTTCATATGGGTACTTCAGAAATTCGGGGAATCTCCTGTCACCATTATTTCTTTTAATGAAAATCGAGCTTATTTACTCCCTATTTTATCTTTAGCAGTCTTACCTACATTACAAATGTTTCGGATGATGGTGTTATACATAAAAGAAGAACATGAAAAACATTACGTAGAGGTTGCATATGGAAAAGGACTTTCATCAAGTTATATACTATGCATTCATTTATTCAAAAATATATCTATCCACTTCTTTCACCATTTAAAAACGATTTTTGTTTTCTTACTTTCTAACTTATTCATTTTAGAATTTGTTTTTAATATGGAAGGCATTATTCAATTTTTATTTAAGAAGGCGTTTATATCACCTCCAGCTGCATTTATCATACTTGTTATGATTATTTTACCGTTTTATGCCATTTTTCAAATAATCTCATTCATGATGAATAGATGGCAAAAGCAATTGAAAGGAGCAGCATTATGAAATCTATTTGGAAATCAAAACGATTTTTAATCGGGTTTACTTATCTATTCATACTTGTTTCAGCTAGTTTTATTTATAGTTGGTTCTTTAAAGATAACATCCCAAAACCTCCTCAGTTACTTTACAATGACAATAACGAATTACTTGGAAAGGCCCCCTTTTCGCCATCGTTAATGCCACCTTTTGGATCTGATCGTTTTGGAGAGTCTGTTTTCTTACAAATTGTAGAAGGAGCAAAATTCACCATTTTATTAGCCGTGGCAATTAGCTTCTTTCGAATTTTATGCGGAACATGTATAGGAATCCTCTTAAGTTTATACGCTCCAAGATTCAAGAGATTTTTCCAGGCATGCTCAGAAGTTTTTTATTATATCCCAACTCTATTTATCGCATTCATACTCATCACGCCCGTTAATATTGTAATTACATCAAATGCTGATAGATTAGATCCAAATATTTCATTTACGTTTTATCAAGTTCTCGTACTTATTTTCGTCGCTCTACCTACACTTTCTTTATATATCTCCTCTGAGGTTGATGAATTTATGAAACGAGATTACATTTTAAGTTCACAATTACTGGGTGCTAGCCGTTTTCATATTATCAAAAAACATTTACGAGTCTTATTACTTGATCGCTTATTTGTGTTATTCATGGAACATATCGTCCAAGCACTCATACTCGTTATCCATTTAGCGTTGCTTAACATTGTAATTGGCGGGATACAAATGCGGGAACTCTATGATGGAGTACCCAAACCTGTTTCTCTATCTAATGATTGGGCAGGTCTTATTGGATTAAATCGTTATGAAATGCATCTTTCATGGTGGATTATTTTTTATACTCTCGTTTCATTCTTTATTACGATTCTTTTTATTAAGCTTATGACAATCGGGATTCAAGATGCACTGAAAGCAAGAGATTCGCAAGTTGTAGCAATTCAAACCGTTCCAGATCATAAAAAATTTGTTAAAAATAAAGATTCTTTTTCGTTTGCAAATAAAGTGAACTTTTAATCATGTCTCATCAATCAAGTATTAATTGGCATTGATATTAGTAGAATATAAAAAAGATGATCCCTATTGAATACGAGGGATCATCTTTTTTATGCCGTCTAACTTTTTTACATATCCTTTGCTAGACTCATGCTTTTTATATTTAAAATGAATTATTTACAATCACAATTATGCTGTTTAAAATCGATTACCATACGTCCTTGAATTCTACCTTGTTCCATTTCTTCGAATACATTTTGTACTTTATCTAGAGAACACGTTTGAACAACTGGCACTACTTTTCCTTCTGCGCCGAACATAAATGCCTCCTCCAGATCCTTACGAGTACCAACTAGAGAACCAACTACTTCAATCCCGTCTAATACAAGTCGTGGAATGTTTAAATCCATAGTTTCTACTGGTAAACCTACCGCAACTACTTTACCGCAAGCACGTACTGCATCAACTGCTGAGTTGAATGCTACTTTAGAAACTGCTGTTACTACAGCAGCATAAGCACCACCAAACTCCTCTTGCACAATTTTATCAGCAGGACCTTGAGAAATCGGATTGATAGTCATATCAGCACCAACTTCTTTTGCTAAGGCTAATTTGTCGTCATTGATATCTACTGCAATTACCTTTGCACCAAATACGTTTTTAGCATATTGAATAGCTAGGTTACCTAATCCACCACAACCATAGATTACGAAAGGTTGACCAGGTTTAATGTCTGATACTTTTATAGCTTTATATGTAGTTACGCCCGCACATGTGATTGATGATGCTTGAGCAGGATCTAATCCTTCTGGTACCTTCACCGCATAATCAGCTGTAACAATACATTGTTCAGCCATACCACCATCTACTGAATAACCAGCATTTTTCACTTCACGGCAGAATGTTTCTCTCCCCGTTACGCAATATTCACAACGTCCACAAGATTGGAACATCCATGCAATACTTACACGGTCACCTATCTTTAGTGAAGTAACATCATCAGCAATTTTAGTAACAATACCTACACCCTCATGACCAAGGATGCGGCCATCGGTGTTTCCAAAATCATGATTCGCAACGTGTAAATCAGTGTGGCAAACTCCACAATACTCTACATCTACTAGCGCTTCACCCGAGTGTAACGGACGTAATTCTTTTTCAATAACTTCAATATTTGCTTTGCTGTTTTTATTAACTACTACTGCTTTCATATGTGATCTCCCCTTTAGTGTTTTAGAGTTTTAATGAGTTTATCTCACAACTACTGTCCTCACTATTTTGGCTAATTATTGTACCAAATTTAAGTGTTCAATCATCATTACAGGTTCATCATAACATGGAATTTCATAAGCTTATTGTAAAACATTGAACAATATTTGAATTATTACCCAATACGTATTTTGATGTATCAAGCTACTTGTTAAATTTCATATGCAAAATATCGAGGTTTAAAAAATGAATGGTCTAAAAGATGAGAGATTATTATTATAGGTAATTGGCATACTTCTATAGACACTTAGAACAAGTAGATCTAGAGGGTATATCAACAGACTACTCGCCAATATAAAAAGCTCTTCATTTGAAGAGCCCTTTATATTCGCTTCATCGAAATAGTTTCACGTATACTTTGTAAATTTTGTAGTGTTTCCTCTTGTCGCTGCAATGACAATCCCACATACAAAGTATCTAATAAACTAAGCTGCGCTAATCGTGACGAACTTGCTTCTGTACGAAATTCTGTCTCACGCGTCGAAGTATATAATGTTATATGAGCAAGTTGGCTTAATGCCGATTTTTGATAGCTCGTAATCGCAATAATTTTGGCCCCTCTTGCTTTCGCTACTTCTAACGCTTCAAGTAAACCTTTATTACTGCCTGAATGAGAAATTGCAATGACCACCGCTTCTTTTGTCAACAAGCCAGCTCCCATAATTTGGAAATGTGAATCCGTATGAGCAATACAAGAAATACCCGTTCTCATAAACTTATGATAAGCATCCATCGCAATAATACCTGAACCACCATTTCCATAAAACTCAATTCGTTTCGCTTCATTCAGCGCACTTACTGCCTGTTCCAACGCGTTATCGTTTAACAAATGTAATGTATCTTGCAGTCCTGTAATATGTGAATGAAAAACTTTTTTAGCAACAGTGACAATATTATCTTCTACCGATACTTCCTCATGAATATTTTGCATCGGGGTATGTACAATCTCACGAGCTAATGTAATTTTCAAGTCTTGGAACCCTTGAAAACCTAAGTGTTTGCATAAGCGGAATATCGTTGCTTCGGAACTATTCGTAACTTCCGCTAATTCCGTAATCGATTTATGTACAACATCTTGTGGATGTTTCAAAATATGTTCGGCAATACTTCGTAATTTCGGTGATAAACCATTTAACGAAGCCTGAATCTTTCCAATCCCACTTTTTGTACCAGGCATAGCGTATCTTCCCCTTCCATAGTAGCTTTATCCCGTATTAACGGGCAGTAAGACTCCCACCTCAAAATTCGATGAATGCAAGGGAGTTAGGTGGGAGATCAACTGCCCGTAAAAACCCGATTGGTTCAACTAATAATCAGTGGGGATGGCCCCCCCCACTGATTAAAGTTTCACTTTATTGTACCTAATTATTGAAAGAAGAAAAACCTTTATTCGGCATCTCTATACATTTTATTTGCTCCTATGTATTCTACCGTAACATATGACACAATTATTCATACTTATTTCTAGTTTTCCCCATGCTTTACTGCGTATAAGGCAGCTTGTGTACGATCATCTACTTCCAATTTAGCCAATACGTTAGAAACGTGTGTTTTCACAGTTTGTTCTGTAATATGAAGTTCTGCTGCAATCTCCTTATTGCTTCTTCCCTTCGCAATTTCACGAAGTACTTCTTGCTCCCTTTTTGTTAACATAGAAAAAGGATTCTCTTTTTCTTTCTTGACTGCTGATCGTCCTAATAGTGCTGGTGTTACTTTCGGGTGAAAATTTGCATTTCCTTGATATACCGCAACGATTGACGCAACGAGTTGATCTGGCTGCACTTCTTTTAATTGATAACCATCTGCCCCAGCTTCTAATGCTGGTAAAACGTAATCTTGTTCTGAAAAACTACTGAGCATAAGAATTTTTATTTTCTCATCGTATTGTTTTATACGTTTTGTCGCTTCAATACCATCCATTTTCGGCATTGATAAATCCATTAATACTACATCTGGCCTTTCTGCTTGGACGAATGTTAATGCTTCTTCACCATTTGCTGCTTCCCCAATAATTTCAAATTCTTCTCTCGTCTTCAAAAAGAATACGAGTCCCCTTCGAACGATATGATGATCTTCTACAAGTAATAATTTAATTTTCACTGACGTTCTCCCTCTCAAACCGGTAATTGAATTTCTATCTTTGTCCCCTTTTCCGGTTCTGCTTTTATTCGGAAAATTCCCCTCATTAATTCAATTCGTTCTTTCATGCTTTTCAAGCCAAGTGCTGACTCTCTTACTTGATCCTGTATAAATCCTATTCCGTTATCTTCTATGTAAAAATGCAACTTATTATTTTCTATCCTTAAATGAACACATACTTTTTCACATGAGGCATGTTTTTTACAATTATGTAATGCCTCTTGGCTTATACGCCATAAAACTTCTTCTATTTCATCTTCAATTAAAACCATTCCATCAATTCGAACTTCCACTTGAATCCCTAACAGTTTTCCGTAATTTTGAATCGCTTCTGCTAAACCTTTCTCTAATCCTTCAGGCCTTAATTGCCAAATCAAAAGTGTCATCTCTTGTAATGCTTCCTGTGATAATTCTCCAATATAACTTAACATCTCTTGCAAGTCTCTATCCTTCGTCATATTTAGAGTCCCTTTCGCTGTTAGCATAATTGAAAATAACAATTGTTTAACAGAATCATGTAAATCACGAGCCAATCGATTTCTTTCAGCTACAACTACATATTTTCGTTCTTTCTCAACTAATTGAATACGTTGTATTGTCGTTCCAATTTGAAATGCAATCGCTTCTAATAACGCTAACTCCTCCTCTGAAAAATGTGTTTTATGAGGCGAGGCTACATTTAATAGACCAAATTTCTCTGATCCAGATCTTAGCGGGATTGTCGCATGATGTGTAACATCTTCTGTCTCGCCCCAATTACATTCAATCGCATCCTCTATTCGTTTACATTCAATAATATTTGTTGCTTTTTCCAATCTTCCATTCACAAAACGTTCTACACACCAACAATCGCCTTCACACATCGGCTTCTTTTCCTGCCACGTAAGAGCTGGGGGTAAGTTTTGGTCTACAAGCATACGATGCTTTCCACTTTCATCAATAAAGAATATCCACCCTGTTTGTAAATTCATAACTTGTAATAATGTATGTAATACTTTTCCTAACATTTCCTGTAAGTTTGTTGCTTCATTTAGTAACTCAGCAATTTCTTTTAATGCCTCTAAACGATGCATCTCTTTTTCATCTATGTTCATTCTCATCACCAACTACCATTATAACATTAAGAAATTTCAAAATACTACAAACAAAAAAGAACCGAATTCCTTCAGCTCTTTTTTCGGAGATATCCCATACAGTTCATTCAAATCTAAATTCTAAACCAAAACAGAAATTAGCTAGTTTTCATTAACTGTCTGATAAAGATTGTCCCACATGGATATTCTGTAAACTTTCAGTGTTAACGAACATATTCGCTGCTGGCATTTGCACTTGATTTTTATGAAAAATAGACATTAATTCAAATCTTACTTGTCTAGAAGTTTCAAAATAATCTTCCGGTTTAATCAAACCTGTAATACAAAATTCATATCCAACATATTTAAGATTAGGATTTAAGTCTGTAACTCCAACATATTTAAATGGTTCAACAGCTTCATCATCTACTCTATAAAGACCTTGATCCAATTTTTCATTACAAATAACACACACTTCTTCTAACAATTCCTTAACTCTTGTAGGATCTTCCTGATAACTTACCGTGATGCGTTCAATAACTCGCATCCATCCTTTATTAAAATTTTGTATCGTTCTAATCTCTCCGTGTGGTATGGTAAGGAGTTTTCCTGACCATTCACGAATTTGCATAAAACGAATACTAATTTCCTCAATGGTTCCTGAATTTGTTCCGTTAAAAGTAACAAAATCGCCAACACGGAACTCTTTGTCCGCTAATCTTGCAAAGCCTAATATTACATCTTTTAGCATCTGTTGTGCAGCAAAACCGATGACAACTCCCGCTATCCCTGCACCTGCAATAATACTTTTTATATCTACAAATTGACTAATTAAATATATGATAAGACTGATGATAATGATATACCTAAAAATAGATCGAATTACACTTTGAATTGTCTGCTCTACCTCTTCATCAAAAAAGCTTGATTTTCTAAAAAACCAATCAATAATGCGATTTATAACAAAAGAAATAATGATAAGAACTAAAGCAAATAGTAAAAACCTTAAAAGTAAAAATTCCCTTACATAATTAAAAAACTCTTCAGTATACGTTAATAAACTCATCCATCCACTTCCTTACTAATAAAAATTTCATACAAAGCTACTATATTTTAAATACGCATTTATCATCTCAACACTTGTTTTCGAAACATCTTTTATCCTGATCTTAAATCGTACTTTCTTAACTATGTATTTGTATTCATTGTTCATCTTCAACAATATAACCCTTTAATGAATCTTTCAACTTCAGATGTTCTTTTCTATTTACTATAACCCTTTTTAATCCTCTAAAGGGATATTACAATAGAATTTTTTATAAACGACTTTCTTTTAAGTCCGCAATACTCACCTCGTTAAAAGCAGACGAAGCTAAATCATTACATGTACAATTTTTTGATTTAAATGGGCTACCAGAAAAGATTAGCCCGTTCATTAAAAAGTTAATTCAACAGCAAGTCGTCTCTATTTAAATGTGAAAAAGAGACCTTTTGAAGGCCTCTTTTTTTCACTTCACTTCTGCATTTAAACAAGATTTAAAATGTCCAAGTGCATACTCATGTCCTTGCGCATTAAAAGATGCAACTGCCTTTTCATATACAACAATTTTAAATCCTTTATTATAAGCATCTACTGCCGTATGAAGAACACAAATATCTGTGCATACACCTACAAGATGAACTTCTTCTATTCCTCTTTCTCTTAGCTTCATTTCTAGATCTGTTCCTGCAAAAGCACTGTAACGTGTTTTGTCCATATAGTATACATTCTCTGCATTTTTATATTTATCGTATACATCTTGTAATTCACCAAATAAGTCTCTTCCATTTGTACCTGCTATATTATGAGGCGGAAACAATTTCGCTTCTGGATGATATACATCATTGTCTTCATGTTTATCGATCGCAAATACTACGTAATCACCTTTTTCAATAAATTGTTTCGTTACACTTACAAGTTCCTTCTCAATTTCTTGACCTGGTTTCCCGCATGTTAAAGCACCTTTTTCAGCTACAAAATCATATGTATAATCAATATTTATAAGAGCTCTTTTCATAACTACAATCTCTCCTTCTTCTGTTTCACAGTAAACAATAGAAAATTTGTTATTACGACATCGTATGTACTATTCGACATTTCAAATGAAATCCCTACATTTCCAACTCAATACTTACCTTAATCCGAGTTTATCATAAAGCGTAACTTTAATCATAGGGGGGTATTATCCTTCACTAATCGGGCTTTTACGGGCAAGTTGATCTCCCACCTAACTTCCTCGCATGTGCCGAATTTTTAGGTGGGGTTCTTATTGTCCGTTAAGGCGGGATAAAACCGATACACAATGACAAAACATACAGCTCCAATTAACAAGTCATGAATGTGATAATTGAGCGTAACTTCAACCGCCTCTTGTAAAGTAAACCAAATGACCGAAAACATTATAATAAATAAGAAAATACGAATAACTCGTTTCAAACTTTCAATCCCTTCCTCTTACATGATAGTAAAGAATAAGTTCTTTCTATTCATTCGTACTAGAAAGTGAAACAAATTATTCTCAATGACATAATTCAATCCAAACTAAAAAGTACACTACTTTTGAGTAATGTACTTTTTTCCATATTAAGACGCAGGCTTCGTTTCAAACATCGCTTGATTCAAGCTAATGACTTTTCCTTTTGGGTCATTGTTTTCAAACTGAGCTGCGGTAATCGTATGACTACCTGTCTCAAGCGTCTTTTCTTTTAATTGTACTGTTGTCTGTGTTGTACTAGTTACTTGATGTTTATCTGCAAATATTTGATCTACAAATACAAATGTTTCTTTATCGTTTTGAAAATTGGAAAGTTCTAATTCGACTTGCTGAATTAAAGTATCCTTTTTTATGAATACAGTTGGTATATTGCCATTTTCAGAAGTACCATCTGGAGTAGTTACTTTTACTTTCCCTTCTCCGATTGGCACTGCTCCTTCAGGAAATACGACCATATTCTCATCACTTGCATTTACAACTTGTTCTTCCTGGTTTGACTGTGCATCCTCTTTTTCCTTTGGAGTACCACAGCCTACTAATAACAATACAGACAATCCAGCGATTATGAATTTCTTCAAAATTCATTCCCCCTGTTATTTCATTATAATTTATTATACAAAAATAACTTCTTGATTTTAAAACTAGTTTTTAACACTTTCATGAACAAATATTAGCTTGCTCACGATTACTGTACCATACTTTCATTTTAAGAACATTAATTTTTTTAAAGAAATAAATAGTAATTCTACTCTATTCATCATTTTAGCCCAATTTACTAAAAAAATATCCATTCAAAATAAAAAGACATTGTCATTTCAATGTCTTTTCTACATAACATTTAGAAAATAAATGTTGTAATCTCATCAACTTCTTTTCGCGAAAGTTTCTTCGGCTTATCTTTCGGAAACCCGAGTGAAATTACCATATTAATTTGTTTTTGAGGCTCAATTTGTAAATATTGTCGCAGTTCATCTTGAGCTAATAATACAGGTCCTGTCATTGGACAGGTACCTAGTCCTCTCGCATGGGCAGCCAACATTAAGTTTTGTGCTGCTAAACAGCTACTCTTAATTCCTTCCTCTTCCCATACTGAATCAGGAACGAAGGCAATTGGATCAAATATCTTTTCACGAAACTTTGATTCATATGGTGTTGCCAAACATACGATTAATACTGGCGCCTCAGAGAAAGCTGTCGCATATGGACCGAAAGAACGTGTAAGTAATTTCCCTGCTTTCTCTTCTCCATTTTCTGCTGCTTTTGCCGCAAGTTTATGTAATGCATCCCATGTCATTTGTTCAATTTCTTTAATTTTCTCTCTGTTCATAATGACCAAGAACTCCCACGTTTGTGAGTTCGTATCACTCGGTGCATAACGAGCACAATCAATAATTTCTTTTATATCACTAGTGGATACTTCTTGTTCTGTAAACTTTCTAACACTTCGTCTACCGTGAATTACTTCTTTAAAATCTTCATAATTCATATATTAAATCCCCTTTTTACAGCGTTTTCAAAACTTGTCCTATGGTTGAATTATATCATGAAAAAAAGCTGGGGGAATACCAGCTTTTTCCCTCATTATTAATTTGTCACTTTAAACAAACTAATACTTTCTTCATATGCAGCTTGTAGTTTTTTCGTAATTGGTCCTCTTTCTCCGCTTCCAAACTTCTCATCACCAATTTGAACAACAGGGAATATTTCAAGTGGTGTCGCTGTAAAGAAACATTCGTCAGCCTCGTATACTTCTTGCAATGAGAATTCACGCTCTTCTACTTCAATATGTAAAGCTTTCGCTAATGTAATAACGTAGTGACGAGTAATGCCATGTAGAATGAAATTATCGGCCGGATGTGTAATTAATTTATTATTTTTCACCATAAAGAAATTCGAATGACACCCTTCTGTTACAACTCCATCTCGTACTAATATCGCTTCTTGATACCCTTGCTCGTTTATTTTATTTTTAATCATGATATTAGGTAGAAGGTTTAAAGATTTTATATGACAGAACTTCCAGCGTATATCCTCTTCTACAGTAACCTTTATTCCTTGTTCCATAGTAGCGGTAGGTCTTGGAAACAAAACAATATTCGCAAAATATGTTGGCTGTAAATCTTTTTCATACACATGATTTCGAGCTTGAGCTCCACGTGATATTTGAAGATACACATTCCCATCCTCTTGAAATTGATTTCTTTCAATCATTTGATGAAGTTCTTCAACTAACTCTTCCTTTGTAAACGGCGGAACAATATTTATTTCCCTCATAGATTTAAAAAAGCGTTCCAAATGTAAGTCTAATAAATGAGGCTTCCCATCGTATAGCCTAAATACTTCATATATGCCATCACCAAATTGGAGTCCTCGCTCTTCCAACGCAACCATCGGCTGTTCTTCTTTCGTATTTACAATTCTTCCGTTAAACAAAATCCAATCTTTATGAGTAGCTTTCATTCCTTTCCACTCCTTTATTCCATGATTGGTTTTATTGTACAACTTATCCACACTTAAAAGAAGGAATTTTCTGTATTTAACTAAACAAAAAAAGTACATCACCTATTTAAAGTGATGCACTCAACCATTCATTTATTTCAAAAAATATTTTTCAATATCATCTAGCATTAAGTTTGCAGCTTTAATACCGCCTGCTGTATTCCAAATTACTTCATCCACTTGGAATACTTTATTGTCTTTAGAAGCCTGCAGCTGCTTAAAGAGTGGGTCTTCTGTCCATTCTTTTGCTAACGTGGTTCCTTCGTTATTCTTATCCGCATCTTTATCAGATGTGAAGTAGAATATGTAGTCCCCATCCATATTCGGAATTTGCTCTTTTGTAATTCCTTTTATCGCAAACTCATCTTTATCTTGTAGTGGTGGTCGCTTAAATCCAATATCATTTAAAACAGCACCTGAGAATGAGTTTTTCTGATAAATACGAACGTCACCTGGTACGAAGCGAATAATAGAAACTTTAGAATTCAATTTATCTCCTAACTTCTCTTTCATTCCTTCAATACGTTTTTTATAATCTTCAAGAGCCTTTTGCCCTTCTTTTTCTTTATTTACAGCTTTTGTATAGAGTGTAAAGTTTTCTTTCCAATCCCCGCGCAATGTTTCAGCGTACACAGTTGGCGCTATTTCGTTCAATTGCTCATATATTTTTTCATGACGCATTTTATTCCCGATAATTAAATCTGGCTTAAGCTTCATAACTGCCTCTAAATTAATATCACGCTCAGTACCTACAACTTTCGTATCTTTTAAATCTTTCGCTAAATGAGGATACCATTCATCACCAGCACGTGGTTTTGTAGTTCCAACTGGTGTTACTCCGACAGCTAAAAGCGCCTCCGCACCCTCATTTGTTAAAACAACTACTTTTTTAGGTGTACCATTTACTGTTGTTTCACCCATTGCATGCTTTACAGTATACGAATCTTTTGCTTTAGCCGATGTATCATTTTCTTTTTTCTCTTCTTTGCTACACCCTGCGATTATTACCATAAGTATCATAATGCAGAACATAAATATTTTTTTACTATGTACCATATGTCCTCCCTAGATGAAATCGATTATCATTAACAATTAAAGATTAATGTATATTACATACATTGTCAATGTATATCAGAAAACTTTTTCAATATATACATTTTAGATTCTATCCGCTATTCAAATGTTTATTTTTAAAATAAAGTGTATAAGTATGAAAATAATAAACGTTCTTAAAATGCGTATCTACGTTATACATAAATACGCATTCGTATTACATTATAAACTCATTTCCTAATATTGATTATATTTAATATATGATGGATCATTATACACCCATTGATTTCCACCAAGGTTCAACCAACCGTTTTGATTAATATATACTAAATAAGATTCTGGATTATTTAATTTACGAATAACTGAAGAAGATGTTGATGGACCACTTCTTAAGTTCACATTCGTTCCTTGTATATAAGCGACACCAATTGGACTTCCATCACTATTGCTCGTCTTTACAAAATTAATGTACGAAGGGTCATTATACACCCATTGTCCATTTCCTAAGTCTAACCATCCGTTACTTTCCTGATATACGACATACGATTCTGGGGCGTTTAGTTGACGAATAACTGAAGAAGACGTTGATGGGCCACTTCTTAAATTCACATTTTTCCCAAGTATATAGGCAATCCCCTTCGTTTGTGGTGTTGGTTGTGGATTTGGAGGATTCGGATTTGGAGCTACTCCAAAAATAGCTGCTATTCCGTTTGCATACGCTTGGCTTAGATCTTCGATAAATTGTGGATTTTTCAATAAATTAGCATCAAACGTTGTATCAATAAAGGCAGTCTCTGTTAAAATTGCATCCATTGCAGTCTCTCTTAGTACCGCATAATTTGCTTTTTTGGCTCCTCGGTCACGAAGACCGTATTTTGTTAATACAGGATTGACTGCTGCATGCATTTTTTGTTGCTTTTCATATGCGGAACTACTATTAGATAGCGCGTTGTAAATATAACTTTCAAATCCAGTTCCACCGCCACTATTAATGTGAAATGAGATAAAATAATCTGCACCAAATGAATTAGCAATATTAGCACGTTCTGATAAAGAGATAAACACATCACTATCACGTGTCATTTTAATATTGATTGGATAATTTGCAGATAAAATATCTCGCACACGTCTAGCAATTTGAAGTGTTAACTCTTTTTCCACTAACCCATTACCAACAGCACCAGAATCATATCCACCATGCCCTGCGTCTATAACAAGTTTCATATATCTTTTTCGTTCCTTTCTTTATTGTAATAAGCTTTCATTTCTACTCGTCCTATTTTATGTTAATTGTACAAGTTCCGTTACAAGTACAAATAAAAAAACCCCCTTATGTAAGGCGGTTTCTATCGCTTTGCTTTAGCCAATTTAAAATGAATATATACGATTGATAATGGATGTAACGTATGCAAAATAAAAGAAATAAAAGAAATATCCCACCGCCGCTATATAGCAACCCAAACTTCAAAAAGATGTTCAAAAGAGGTGGGAAATACGTTATGTTTTGCAATACAAATAGCATACAAAACAAAATTAAAAATACGGGAATATATTGTAATTCATATGGTCTTCTCTTCTTATACATTCTTTTCCGAATAAAAGTCTGGCATAGTTCTGCTACTATAAAACAACCTCCAACTAATACAAGACCAGAAGTTATCGTCATACGTCCACCTACCTTATATTCATATCATCACCTAATCAATATTCACTATATTTTCTTTACATATATTCCATTTTCCTCAATAAAACCAGATCCCTCTATGAAAGATTTAGCTTGTTCCGTAAACATCTCTTGCAATACTTTTATTTCTTTCACATTTCTCTGTCTTATCATTTCTTCAAATGTAAAATACGTATTTGTCCCGTATCCATAACCTTGATAATCAAAATGAATAATTAACTGTGACAAAATAGCACTCTCTTCTTGAACGCTATAATCTATTACGCCAATATATGTATCATCAACCTTTACACAATACTGAACCTTTTTCTCATCTAAGCTGTGTGAGTGAAACATTTCTTTTACAGCGCTTTCATTTTCTGTATTTACTTTCTCAAACGTAATCATATGTTGTCCATCCTTTTACTATTATTGTATCAATAATAAATGCAATTTATGAAAAAAACCTTAAGATCGAATGCGACCTTAAGGTTTTTTATTAAACTAAGCTATACGCACGCTTTGTTTCTTCGTGGAACTTATTCGTATCGTATTTATGCTCAACATAAATTTGATGCCATACCATAAACGCAAGTACAGTCCAAATTTTACGGCTATAATCGCCTTTATCTGCACAATGTGCTTCCAGTAAGTTTAATACATACTGTTTTTCGATTAAATGCTCAGTTTTGCTTTCTTTAATAATATTTACAGCCCAATCGTGCATTTCATCTTTTAACCAGTGACGAATTGGTACTGGGAATCCAAGCTTTTTACGATCTAACACGTGATCCGGAACAATTCCACGAGCAGCTTCACGTAATATAGCTTTCGTTGTTCCGTTTGCAATTTTAAATTCTGTCGGAATTTTAGATGCAACGTCAAATACTTCTTTATCTAAGAACGGTACACGAAGTTCTAATGAATTTGCCATCGTCATTTTATCAGCTTTTAATAAAATATCGCCGCGTAACCATGTGAACATATCAATGTACTGCATTTTACTTACATCATCATAATCTTTAATTTCGTTATACAATGGTTTCGTGATATCCATATAGTTAACACTTTCATCGTAATACTTCATTAATTCAGCTTTCTCTTCTTCACGGAAGATTTTCGCATTTCCATAGTAACGCTCTTCGATTGGCGTACATCCACGCTCTAAGAAGCTTTTTCCTTTAAACCCTTCTTTAAGAGCACCACTTAATGCCTTTAGAACACTCTTTCCTGGGCTAGGAATGTAAGAGAACATTTTTAACGAGTTTGGCTCACGATAAATGTTATATCCACCAAACAACTCGTCTGCACCTTCACCAGAAAGAACAACCGTTACGTGTTTACGCGCTTCTTTCGCAACGAAATACAATGGTACAGCTGCTGGATCCGCTAAAGGATCATCCATATGCCAAATGATTTTTGGGAACTCATCCATAAATTCTTGCGCTGTAATGAATACGTTATGGTTTTTAACTCCTAATTTCTCAGCAGTTTCTTTCGCAACATCAACTTCACTGAAACCACGTTGTTCGAAACCAATAGAGAATGTTAATAGATTTGGATTCATTTCTCTTGCGATAGAAGCAATAATAGATGAATCGATACCACCAGATAAGAAAGAACCTACTGGTACATCACTACGCATATGTACTTTTACAGAATCGTATAATACATCACGAATTGCTTGGATATGCTCCTCTTTCGTTGCGCTTGAAGCGTTGAAATAAGGATTCCAGTAGCGATGGATTTCCATCTCTTTACCGATTTCTTTTACGAAGTAATGACCAGGCTCAATTTTGTTAACATCAATTGTTAATGTTTCTGGCTCTGGACCATATTGGTACGTAAAGTAGTGTTGTAGTGACTTTGGGTTTACCCCTTTGTCTTCCATTACATGCATAATACTTTTCTTCTCAGATGCGAAGAATGTAGTATCACCTTGTTGTGCGATGTATAAAGGCTTAATACCGAAGTGGTCACGTGCACCGAAAAGTGTCTTTTCTTCACGATCCCAAATCATAAATGCGAACATACCACGAAGGTAGTCTACACATTTTTCTTTCATATGTGCATACAATGCAATGATAACTTCTGTATCAGATTGTGTAGCAAAAGTTGCACCTTTTTCAAGTAACATTTCACGTAGTTCTACATAATTGTAAATTTCACCATTAAAAATAATTACATATCGATCATTTTCATAAGTTAACGGCTGATGTCCTGCCTCTAAGTCAATGATACTTAAACGGCGGAAGCCAAATTGTACATGTTCATCACGAAAATATCCTTCGTCATCTGGACCGCGGTGGAAAATCATCGTGTTCATATTTTCAAATTGATGTTTTTCTGTTTCTGAAAACTCTCTAGGGTTTTCACATAAACATCCTACAAAACCACACATACTTCTTACCCTCTTTCAGTTTTCATTCTGTCTCAATACTACTATATCAACCCTATTTATACTAGCATAATCAACTGAATATGGCGACCAAAAACTATAAAAAACTCACTCCATTTCACATTTTTAACATTTTTTTATGAAAACATGAAAACTAGGCACTCACCTTTCTCCGCTTTTGTCATATGATATTGCAAATTGATTTCTAGGAGGTAATACCATGAGTGAAGAAAAAAAAGATTCTTCTCGCCCACCGGTTCGTAATTATTTAAAACAAATTGATGATTTTTTCGAACAAACACCTCTTCGTGGCGTAATTGCTGATTTAAATCATTTTTTCCAAAAAGGAAACCGTTTATTAACATTCCCAGTAGATTTATACGAAGTTGGTGACGAACTCGTCGTTACAGCCGAACTACCAGGTATACAAAAAGAACAAATTCAAATTGAAATACAAAGCGAATACTTAAAAGTCTCTGTAAAAGAAGATATACTTGAAGAGACGGAAGAAGAACAGACATCTCATAACTATTATCGCCGGGAACGTTCCATTTCAGAAGCGTCAAGAATTATTAAGTTACCATATTTAATTAATAAAAAAGCAACGAAAGCTTCTTATCAAAACGGTGTATTAGAAATTCGCGCACCGAAATTACCACAACAGCATGACATATTATCCATAGACTGAATACTAATAAAAGAAGGGTGCTTAGCACCCTTCTTTTTAATCAGCTAATCGCTTCATATCACGTATAATATCTTCGTATGGCGTATTGCTAATGCCGCTATATTTTTTCATTACTTTTCCATTTTGATCGACTAAGAAAAATGATGTACCGTGTATTACTTGCCCATTCTCTGGTTTATCTACAAGCGATTGGAAGTTATCTTTTGAAAACTTTGTAATATCCTCCAGTGAATAACCTGTTAACAAGTTCCAATTACTTGTATCCTCTGTAAACTTTTGAATGAATGCTTTCAAATTTTCTGGTTTATCAAGTTCAGGGTCTACACTAAACGAAACAAACTGAACGTCTAATTTCTCTTCCTTAGCCATTTTCTGTAATTTCGCCATATTAGCAGTCATTGGCGGACAAACCGTTTGACAGCTTGTAAACATGAAATCAGCTACCCAGACTTTCCCTTTTAAATCTTTTGTACCAAACGGCTTTCCTTCTTGATTTGTAAATTGGAAAGTTTCTAAATCCCAGTTTAACGGTTTACGTAATTTTGACCCTGAACTGCTACAACCTGCAAGTACAAAGAGACAAAATACAACCATAAGACCAATTAACTTTTGATAACGCTTCATTATTAAACCTCTCTTCTCTATCCTTAATTTATGTAAGTTATGTATATCATAACAAAAGTAAACACTATGAGAAAATTGTTTACATCATTTGTTCACGAAATCGTACGAATTTACGTATGTTACTTCTTTATTTCAAGCGAATTACTAGACAAAATATATTTTACTACTATTATTTCTCTAACCATTATTTGCGAAACGAAGTTCATTGTTAAATTTGTAAATAAATCCCCCTATTTTTTTACAATTGCTTAAACATTAATCCATGTTAAACACTGTATTCCTTAACAACATTTCGGTACAATACAACTACAACGATTTTAAATGAGGTGATGTTCATGGCAAAGCGCTATGAAAATATGGATAATGCAAGTACAAAAAAATCAATTCGCTCCTTCTTACGTTGGCGTAAAGAGAGAAAGCAAAACAAAAAAGACTTTTCTTTTCTAGTAGAACAATCACCTGTTAAACAAAGTAAATTTCTACTAAATAACTTTGAAAAAACGACTGTCACATGGATTGGTCATTCAACTTTTCTCATTCAAACGAACGGCTTAAATATTTTAACAGATCCAGTATGGGCAAATAAATTAAAGTTAGTTCCACGACTTACTGAGCCAGGGCTCACTATAAAAGAACTACCTAAAATCGATATCGTTCTTATTTCACACGGTCATTACGATCATTTAGACTTTTCATCTCTTCGTCAACTAAATGATGATGCCTTATACCTTGTTCCTATTGGGCTAAAAAAATTATTTACTCGTAAAAAATTCACCAATGTAGAAGAATACAACTGGTGGGAAAGTACAACAATTGATGAAGTCTCTTTTCACTTCGTACCTGCCCAGCACTGGACGAGAAGAACATTATTTGATATGAACACCTCTCACTGGGGAGGGTGGATCATTGATAATATGACTTCTTCAGAAACCATTTATTTTTGTGGTGATAGTGGTTATTTCCAAGGATTTAAAGAGATCGGCAAACGTTTTTCAATCGATATTGCACTTATGCCAATTGGTGCCTATGAACCAGAATGGTTTATGAAAGTGTCTCACGTTTCACCAGAAGAAGCTGTGCAAGCCTATCTAGATATAAAAGCTACACATTTCATTCCCATGCACTACGGTACTTTTGCTTTAGCAGATGAAACACCAAGGGAAGCAGTAACACGACTACGAAATAACTGGAATTTACGAATGCTACCGTGGGAACAGCTACATGTTCTCTTTTTAGGTCAAACTTTCACTTATAGCCCTATTGTCCCCGTTAAAGAACCAGTAAAAATCACAGAAACTTCTCATGTATAATAGTACTAATTTTTACGAGTAATTTATCATATACTTTAAAAAATTGAAAAGGGTGTTTTCCATGAAAGATTATTTACAGACTCGCTATATAATTAGCGGTAGCGCCTGTATTGCCCTTCTCATTTCTTATTTTCTGTCCTGAAATAATAAAAAAGCTACTTGAAAATTCATTTCAAGTAGCTTTTTTATTACTCTGCTAAATACATAAAACCAATTGCTCCTGGTCCTGTATGAGTACTGATAACTGGTGTTGTATAGAAAATCTCTGATTGAGTGAATCCATTCACTTTTTCAACAGCAGCTTTTACACTTTCTGCTAAAGGAATTGCTTTAGCATGTGGAATCGCAACAGCTTTCACCACTTTTCCAGCAGTATCTTCCTCGAATAGTTTAGCCAACGTTTTTACAATCTGCCCTTGGCTACGTACTTTCGTTACCGGATTATATACGCCGCCTTCTAAACTTGCAATTGGTTTAATATTAAGTAAAGAACCAATAAGTGCCTTACCTTTACCGATGCGTCCACCTTTTACTAAGTTTTCTAATGTATCTACGACAACATATAAACGAGTATTCTTTCTTACTTCATCAATACGTTTTAAAATATCTTCTAGTGAGCATTCTTCTTTTGCCATTTTTGCCGCTTCAATTACTTGATATGCTAAAGCATGTGTAATAAATTGAGAATCAACAACTGTTACTTTTGTATCTGTCATTGATGCAGCGCTATTCGCTGTTGCGACAGTACCGCTCATTCCACCTGTCATATGAATGGAAAGTACTTCACTTCCATCTTCGCCTAGCTTGTCATACATTTCTACAAATGTACCCATAGCCGGTTGTGATGTTTTTGGTAATTCTTCTGATTTAATCATTTCTTCAATAAATTCATCCGGTTGCAAATCTACACGATCTAAGTATGTTTGTCCATTTACAGAAATAGATAATGGTAAAACATGAATATCATACTTCTCAATTATATCTTTTGATAAATCTGCCGTTGAATCTGTTACAATTTTAATTTTTTGCATATTATATTCTTCCCTTTCCAATACGCTCTCCCTGTTATTATACTAGCATTCCCGATGCTTTCAACAATTTCGAATGAATTTCACCAAATTAATTATATTTTTATACCTAAAATAAAAAAGACAGAGCCTATCTAACTCTGTCCCTGCTGTGTATTATGCATTCTTTTCAAGAGTATTTGTCTTATATACATTTGAATAATCATTCCACTTCAAACAACTTTGTAAATATTCACGGAAAGAGTACGAGAATCTTGGGTTTTTATGTTTTTGAATTTTCGCAATAAACAATTGAAGACGAGACTGAATTAGAAACGCTAATGGATGCTGTGTTTGTAGGACAGGGATTTCAAATATTTTAATACAATTCCCTGTTGCATGAGTGAAATAAAAACTTTTCGTAATCACAATATCAATCCTCTTTTTCGTTGGATTTTTGAACTTCCTCCACTTTATTCTTTAACACGTTTTTTAGTGTAGGTTTCCTATGAATACTAAAATATCCTTAAGCTGCCCCATTTAGAAGTTAATACTTCATTTATATCCACCTAATTCGAACCCTGTCCTATATATCCTTTGAGACGGGAGTCTTATTATCCATATATAGCTTGATAACTTCAGTATAAACTTATAAAAATGAAAAGTTTGTCTAAATTTTGGAGATTCTATAATTTTTTCCTTCTATATATTGTATACAATTATAGCTAGAGTATAACAAATAAATTAAAAAGTGCCTTTATAACGAGGCACTTTTCGACTGTATTTCTTCTCTTTTCTGTTTTCGTTTACTAACTATCTTTGATAAAGCGATACTGATTTCATAAATACAAATAAGCGGTACCGCTACTAAACTATGTGATAAAAAATCTGGCGGCGATATACATGATGCAATTATAATCAACACGACATAAGCATATCTTCTTATTTTCTGAAGAAATTCTGCCGTTAGAAGACCTATACTCGTTAAAAACATAACAACTACAGGTAATTCAAATATAACAGCAAACGGAACTGTTAAATTTAATACGAAATGAAAATATTTTTCCGTTGTAAACATCGTATTAAACATCTCATTACCAATTGTAGTTAGGAAATGAAATAAAAATGGCATGACGATAAAATAACCGAAAGATAGGCCTGCTATAAATAATATAGACAATACCGGTATATACATTAATGTCATTTTTTGTTCATTGGGATGTAAACCTGGTTTTACAAATAACCAAATTTGTATCGCAGCAAAAGGAATTGTACAAACGATAGCAAATACTGTAGCAATCGAGAAAAAAATCCACAACACATCACTTGGACCGAGAACAGTTAATTTCATTGGTAAATCTTTTACAAGCCAAAAATAAATATCCTTCGTAAAAGTAAATCCAATAATTAAAAATAATACAAAGGATAATACTGTATATATTACTCGTTTGCGAAGCTCAACAATATGTTCTACTACGCTCATTTCCCGATCTTCCATCTCGTTCACCACACTTTATTTATCCATTCCGAGAAAAACTTCAGCATATTCTTTTATTTATTTATTTTTTTCTTTCTCTTGAAATGCCTCATCAGTCAATTCTTTTGTTGATTTTTTAAATTCTTTTAACGTTTCCCCTAAAGCTTTCCCAATTTCCGGTAACTTTTTTGGGCCAAATAAAATTAACACTGCTACTAAAATTAAAATTAACCCTGGAAAGCCAATATTTGAAAACATTTCCCCATCCCCTTCATAAGTAGATTCCTTGTCCTACTATTCCATAAGTTCATTTTGTCAAAAAATTTCGTAAACGTCAATGTATCCGTTGTCTTTTATCAAAAAAATTCGAAAATATAATCAATTGAATATCATTTTCTATTCCTTTTGTATATGATATGGTTAAGGAAAATATAACTTATCTCAATACAGTGAAAGGAATTAACATTATGACGCAAAAAATTAAAAGAATGACCCAATTTGTAAAAGAAGAAATTGCGAATGCAATTACCCATGGTATCGGTGCCATTTTAAGCATCCCTGCCTTAATCATATTAATTATTCATGCTTCCAAACATGGCACAGCATCTGCTGTTGTTGGCTTTACCGTTTATGGTGTAAGCATGTTCTTGCTATACTTATTTTCTACACTGTTACATAGTATCCATCATCCAAAAGTAGAAAAGTTATTTACCATTTTAGATCACTCCGCCATATATTTATTAATTGCCGGCACGTATACACCATTTCTACTCATTACACTGCGTGGTCCGCTCGGTTGGACTTTACTCGCAATTATTTGGACCCTTGCGATTGGTGGCATTATTTTCAAAATCTTCTTTGTTCGTCGCTTTATTAAAACATCAACATTATGTTATATCATTATGGGCTGGCTCATCATCGTTGCCATTAAACCCCTTTATGAAAATTTAACCGGTCACGGCTTCTCACTACTATTAATAGGAGGCATTTTGTATTCTGTCGGAGCTATATTCTTCCTTTGGGAAAAGCTTCCGTTCAATCATGCCATTTGGCATCTCTTCGTACTAGGCGGTAGTACAATGATGTTTTTCTGCGTACTGTTTTATGTCTTACCCGCAGCATAAAAAAAGTTTCAGCTTGTTTAAGCTGAAACTTTTTTATTACTTATGTAATTGAGATGCAATAATATCTTTTGTATGCTGGGTTAACTCTTTAGCATCCATACTTGCATATTCTTCAGGTGTAATTGGCTTAGAAATCGTTACTGTTGCATGAGCTGGTTTCATACGATTTCCATTCGCTTCAAACATTTTATATGTACCATCTAACGTTACAGGTAAGATTGCTACACCAGATTTTACTGCTAGGTGAAAACTACCCGCTTTAAACTCTCCAATTTCGCCACCCTTACTTCTCGTTCCTTCAGGGAAAATTACGATAGAATGTCCATTCTTTAATAGTTCAATTCCATCTTTAATTGCCTTAAGAGATTGACGGCGATCGCTGCGGTCCATAAACACACAATTCATTAGTTCCATCCATGTTGGTACAACCGGAAACTTTTTAATTTCCGCTTTTGAAACGAATCCAATTGGCTTATTTAAGTAACCTAGTAAAACAGGAATATCCATATTACTTTGATGATTACTTACAACTAGCACCGGCTTGTCTTTTGGAACATTTTCAAGTCCCTTTACTTCTACAGTCGATCCAGTTACACGCACCATTTTCTTACCAAACCAGTTTGTTGTTTTATACACAACACTATCTTTTTCTTGCGGTGACATCGCATTTGCTTTTCTTTTTATACGCCACAACCTTGGTGTAATCGCAATTACGATTAAAATTAAATAAAAGATTTTAAAAAACGTTTGAATCATACAGAACCCCCACCTATTATCATTCCGACCTTCATTATACTAGACAAACGAAGGAAAAAGAAGAAAAAATGTCCAAACAACAAGTGTTTGGACATTTTGAAGTTTTCTATATTAGAAACGTTTTGCTAATTCGCGTGCACTTGCAATTGCTGCTTCTTTAATGTCTTGTGCTTTTTCAGGATTTGCATTCATTCCTTCAACTGCAATATATTCAGTGTCTGATACACCCATGAATCCTAATACTGCATTTAAATGATTGCGACCGAAGTCCATAGATGCGTATGCTCCTTCAGAGTAAACGCCGCCTGTAGCTTGAATATGAAGTGCTTTTTTTCCTTCTAGTAAGCCAACTGGACCATTTTCAGTATATTTAAATGTTTTACCTGCGATTGATAAGTTATCTAAGTATGCTTTCACTACTGCTGGGTAGCTGAAGTTCCACATTGGAGTCACGAATACATAACGATCTGCATGCATAAATGTTTCTAAGTTATTGTTCATTGCTGCAACTTTTTGTTGCTGATTTTCACTTAAAGCTTCGAATCCTTCGCCTGCTGCAAATTTACCCCAAGCAGCGAATACGTCTGCATCGATTGCTGGTACAGTTGTATTGAATAAATCAATTGTTACAACTTCGTCTTGTGGATGTTCGTTTTTATATGCTTCGATGAAAGCTTCCCCTACTGCCATACCGAAAGAACCTTCTGCTGAATTTGGATTTGCTGTAATAAATAGTACTTTTGTCATTGTATTATCTCCCTTTTTCTATTTTATCTTTAATTCGAGATTTATTATTTTATAGTAAATAACTTACCTTATGTAAGTATAATACAAAAAGTTTTAATGGATGTCAATAAAAATAGCTACTTTTTTTCGTAAGTTAATAAGTTATATTATTTCAGTTAGTTTTTGTATATAAATATTAAGGTTTTAATCAAATAAAAAACTATCTCCATATTTCATGGAGATAGTCTTCTTCAATTACTACTTTTGAAAAACATGTTTCACTTTTTCAGCTGGAATGTTACTTCCGCCTCTACCTTTTACATCTTCAATCATCATTGTAATGACCATATCTGGTGAATTTAAATCAAATGCAGCGAACCAGCCTAGTTCTTTTCCTTCGGCCTCTTTGGATACTTTTAATTCCGCTGTACCTGTTTTGCCAGCAAGAGTCATACCATCAATTTTAGCAATTTTTCCAGTACCATCTGGATCGTTAATTACTTTCGTTAAAGCCGTTTTCAATATATCTTGATTTTCTTTAGAAATCACGTTCTCTTTCCAAACTTTTGGTTGTTTATCTGTTTTAATAAGATACGGTGACGGAATCTTTCCATCATTTACAATCGGTGCATACGTTAAAGCTAAATGAAGAGGAGTCATTAAGACTTGTCCTTGTCCATATCCTGTATCTGCCATTTGAATATCATTTTTTATGCCATCATTTGCGATTTTAGAAGCTGGGAATCCGTATTCAATTGGTAATTTCTCATCAAATCCGAATTTTTTCGCCTCAGCCATAAATTTATCTTTTCCAATTTTCAAAGCTTCTTGTGCGAAATAAATATTATCCGAGTATTTCATTGCCTTATCAAAATCAATCGGATTCGCATCTTTTACACGTGTTACGTAATAATTGCCCCAAGAAGAATCTTTCGTCCATTTCAGTCCTTCAATTTTCAATTCTTCTTTTGGATCGATTGTTTTCGTTTCAAGACCAATTGCACCTGTAATTGGCTTAAATACAGAACCTGGTACCGATAATTGTGTAAATCGATTCGTCATCGGTTTTTTCGGATCATTATTCCAAGCCTCACGTTGTGCTTTTGATGTTCCTCGTGCAATTAAATTAGGATTATAAGCTGGACTACTTACAAGAGCAATTGTTTCTCCACTTTTCGGATTAATTGCCGCACTTGAACCAGCTTCTCCCTTCATTTCATTATACGTTTTTTCTTGAACAACACTATCGATAGTTAAAGTTACATTTTCTCCATCAACAGCATCTGTTTTCGCTAAATTTTTAATTTCTTTTCCCTGTGCATCTTCCATGAAGACACGGCCACCTTTTTTCCCGCGTAGCTGTTCTTCCAATACTTGCTCTAATCCAGCCTTACCAACTGGTTCATCGGCTTGATAGCCTTTCTTTTGAAGCGTTTTTAAATCTTCAGCATTTACTTTTCCGATATAACCAGTAAGATGCGCTGCTGCTTCCCCTAACGGATATGTACGAACATTTACAGGTTTTGCTGCAACACCTGGTAAATCGATGTACGTATTTTGCGTTGCTCCCTCAGGCAAAATTCCAATTGGTACGAGATACCCTGGTTTTACCCATTTCGCAGCTAGTTTTTGATCAATCTCTTCTACAGACATATTTAACAACTTCGCTACTGCTTCTTTCGTTTGCGGAGCAGTTTCATCTAATTTTTCTGGAATAATTCCAATCTCAGAAGCTTTCCCATTCGTCGCAAGACCTTTTCCATTACGATCGTATATTTCACCACGTTTTGGTTGTGTTGTTTGCATACGCACTTTACTATCTTTTGTCATGCCAGGGAAAATGAAATCAGGTGTCCAATCTATTTTCCAAGATTCTTTATCTCCATCTTTTTCTTTCACCATTTTTGCTTCATGACCAAAAGTGATTTTACCACCAACTGTATCCATGCTTACTTTAAAAGGAACAGGGCCTTCATCTTTTTTATCTTCTTTTACTTCCCCTGTTTCTACCTTTAAGTCTTTTACTTCAATACCAGAATAAATTTTTTCATATTTCTCAGTAAACTCTTTCTTTGAAATATCTTTTTTTGCATTTTCTGATAATTGATCGTACATATCTGCAAATTTTTGTTTATTCCATGCTTTTACATATGTATCAAACGCTTCTTGTGGTTTTTCTTCTTTACCACATCCAACTAACATGAATGTTAAGCAAAGAAAAAGAATCCCCCATATTTTTCTCAACTGATTCTCCTCCTCTTTCTATATTAATACTTTTGAAAATTTTAGCATTTTTCACATGCTACCTTTCATTATAGCACTATTGAATATCCTCTATAAACTTACATTTATAAATACAAATAAAAAAATTGATGCGAATACTCACATCAATTTTTATTATTATTGTTGTTTCTCGTATACATGGTAATAATACGTATACGGATTTTTTTCATCCGTTAAACCTTTTTCTACAAAAATCTCTTTCCAATTTGTCATATCCATTTCTGGGAAGAATGTGTCCCCTTCAAATGCGTGGTGGATTTTTGTTATATATAACTTGTCTACATAAGGTAAAAAGAGATCATAAATTTGCGCTCCGCCAAAAATAAAAATCTCTTCTTCATTTTTACATAGTTCAAACACTTCTTCTACAGTATGAGCTACTTCGCAGCCTTCTACATGATACCCTTCATTACGAGTTACAATAATATTACGTCTTCCAGGCAATGGTCTACCAATTGCTTCATAGTTCTTTCTCCCCATAATAAGTGGGTGACCCATCGTCGTTTTCTTTACATACTGTAATTCACTCGGTAAACGCCAAGGTAAGTTATTATCTTTACCAATTACTCTATTCTCGTCCATTGCGACCATAAATGAAACAATCATCTTGTCATCTCCTCTACAATTACACTGCAACCGGTGCTTTAATCGCTGGGTGTGGATCATATCCTTCAATCGTTAAATCTTCCATCTCAAAATCAAACACAGATTTCACATCTGGATTTAATGTAAGTTTAGGGAACGGGTGTGGTTCACGTGCCAACTGCTTTTCGACTTGTTCAAAATGATTCGTATAAATATGTGCATCACCAATTGTATGAACAAACTCTCCTACTTCAAGACCACATTCATGTGCTATTAAATGTGTTAGAAGTGAATAGCTTGCAATGTTAAATGGAATGCCAAGGAATATATCTCCACTTCTTTGATATAGCTGACAAGAAAGTTTGCCATCCGCTACATAAAATTGGAATAGGGTATGACAAGGCGGTAATGCCATACTTGGTACATCTTCAGGATTCCAAGCAGAAACAATTAGGCGACGTGAGTCTGGCGTTTTTTTAATCATTTCAATTACATCTTTTAATTGATCAAGTGTCTCACCAGCTGTCGTTTTCCAAGCACGCCATTGCTTTCCGTATACGTCTCCTAAATAACCATATTTATTCGAAAAATCATCATCTTCTAGAACGTTCTTTTTAAACAATTCCATTTGCTCATCGTACTGCACTTTAAATTCCTCATCTTGTTGTGAACGAAGACCAAAATCAGTCATGTCAGGGCCAGTATATTCGTCACCTTCTACCCAGCTCTTAAATGCCCATTCATTCCAAATATTATTATTATGTTGCAATAAATAACGAATATTTGTATCACCTTTCATAAACCAAAGCAGTTCACTTGCTACAAGGCGAAACGGGACTCTCTTTGTCGTTAATAAAGGAAACCCTTTACTCAGATCAAAACGCATTTGATATCCAAATACAGATACAGTTCCTGTCCCTGTACGATCTTCTTTCTTCGTACCGTGCTCCATTACATGGCGGCATAAATTTAAGTATTCATATTCAGCATGTTTCATATGTAGGAAAACCTTCTTTCAATCTTATATGAAATTTATCATAACATGAAAAACAATAAATTTAATAATCTTGATAAATAAAAATCATTTCAGTAATTCTTACAAAATTATTAACTTTCCATATTTAAAAAGGTTTTCATTTTCTATTACCGAAAGTATAGTGCGGTAGGACAAAATTTATATTTGGAGGTTAGAAGTATGTCTAAAATTGAAACTCCTGTTATGACTTCGTTACAAACAACGGTTGAAAAAATGATGAAGGATTTAAACGTTCCTGGTGCTGCTGTAGCTGTTATAAAAGACGGTGAAGTTATTCTTTCAGAAGGTTTCGGATATCGAAATATAGAAACAAAAGAACCTGTTACACCGAGTACTCGGTTCGCAATCGGTTCCTCAACGAAAGCTTTTGGCACACTTTCATTAAGCTTGTTGGCACAGCAAAAAAAGTTTAATTGGGATACTCCTGTCCAGTCTTATATACCTAACTTCTCTTTATCTGAACTACTTGCTAGCTCACAAGTTACAGGACGAGATTTGGCTTCCCATCGTACTGGGGTAAGTCGTCATGAGGCTCTTTGGTACAGCTCTTCCTTATCTCGAAAAGATCTCGTTGAAAAAATAAAACATTTACAACTTGATGCACCGTTCCGCACAGCATTTCTTTATAACAACTTAATGTATGCAACAATTAGCTACATTGTTGAAAACATTACAAATCAAACATGGGAGCAATACGCTACAGAACATATTTTAGAACCTTTAAATATGAGACATACAAATTTCTCTGTTACAGATTCACAAACTACAGATGATTATGCTTTACCTTACATTGAAAATGAAGATGAAATAAAAGAAGTTCCATTCCGTAACATCGATACAGTCGGCGCTGCCGGATGTATTAATTCTACAATTGAAGATATGGCAAATTGGGTACTTCTTCACTTAAACGAAGGAAAGTTTGGAGATCATGAATTAATCTCCTCTGAATTATTACAACAAATGTACACACCACACAATTCAATTCCAGATCAACCGATTTTATCACTTCCCGAATCTCCATTAAATAGTTACGGACTTGGTTGGTTTATTAGCGCTTATCGTGGTAATAAGGTGGTTCATCATGGCGGTAATATTGATGGATTTTCAGCGCTCGTTTCATTCATACCAAATGAAAACATAGGCCTTGTCATTTTAACAAATGCTGGAGGCACATTACTTCCTACTTATCTCGCTAATCAAATTTATGATGAACTACTTGAATTAGAATCCATTGATTGGCATAAACGTGCTGTAGAAGATACTGAAAAAATGAAGGAAATGATGAAAGAAGCAACTGAATCACTTCCTGAACAAATTAAAGGAACTACACCTTCTCACAAGTTAGAGGATTATACTGGTACTTTTGAACATCCTGCATACGGAACATTACAAATATACAAGCGAGATGATTCGTTAAATGTACAATTTATGGAGATGGATATTCAATTAGGGCATCATCATTACGACATCTTCTCCGCAGAAGTTGAGTTATTCCAAATGAAAATGAGTTTATTATTCGCTTATGAAATGAGTGTGAGTGGTGAATTCCCATCCCTTCAGTTACATGTACCAGCTATGTTAAGTACTCAGCCGCTTACATTTAAGAAAATTTAATAATTATTTTAATAATAAAAAAGTAGGTGTGAGATAACACACCTACTTTTCCTATTCTTCATTTATCATTTCACTATCAAACCAAATCGGCTTCGATAATTCAAAGTTTTTATGATCCTTTAAAACTATAGTAAGACGTTCTAACGTATCATCTAACATATGCGGTGCTGCTCGTAAGGACCAGACAACTGATGAGAAAACTGTCATGCCAACGTACACCGCATATAATTTCCAAAACTCCTCTGGTATTCTACCATTAAAGTATCCTTCTATTTGTCCAATTGAATACGGAATACTAATGTCCCTTGCAAATAGTGCAATTTTCACGAAATCATGGAGTGGATCGCCCCAGTCGTATCCATTAAAATCAACAACACCTACATATTTCCCATCCCGCACAATTATATTTTCTAAATGAAAATCATCGTGTTGAAATCGATTTGGGCGGTTTTGTAAATACATTTCATTATCATCTATAAACTTTATGATTTTATCATCATTTTTTATTTTTATTCCACATGTTTTATATGCCACTAAATATTTCCGGTGTTTTTTCATTGCTCTTTCATACCATGGAAATATATCCTTAGGAGCTTCATATGTATGCATTTTTGCTAAATCTTTTCCTACCTCTATACCAATATTATATTGTTCTTTTGGTGAATACGTAGGCAATAGCTTCTTCGCATCTTCTCCTTCTATATACGAAAAAACACCGTAGCATAAACCTTCTTCTTCCAACAAACCCATTTCAATTGGCTTTTGTGCTTGCACACTACGTTTTTGCATTTCATTTAAAATTTGAAACTCTATTTTCTTTCTTTCAAACTCTTTTATATCGCCTGTCCGTAACAAATACTTTTCATCTTCAATAGTCGTAATTATATATTTTTTATCAGGAGAGAAACCTTTAGAGATTTCTTCAATATTTGCTGCATCTTTTACTATTTGTATATTGCTTTGCCGTGCTGTAATTGTCTTCATGTTTATTCCCCTTACATTTCTACATTTGGTGTATACGCTACTTCTATAATAAATCCATTCGGATCGTAAAAATCAATAGTATAGTATCCGTCCGAATAATGACTCATTTCTATCGGACCACGTATTACCTTCACTTTTGTACTAGCAAGAAAATCTGCTACTTCATCAACTACTTCTCTACGAATAGCTTGGTAACAAATATGTCTAGGCCCTAAAGTCCTTACAATTTCCCCGTCCACCTCTTTAAAATATATTTCACTTTCTCCCGTACTATATGCTACTTCATTTAACTTTCTCCATCCAATTATCAAAAACAATTTATCATAAAAAGAAATAGACTCCTCTAAATTCGCGACCCAAAATTCAATATGATGAATACCTGCTCGAAGTGTATTCATATTAAGAATGTGCCCCCTGTACGACTTGTAAAATTTCCATAGGCGTATGAACCATATAATCTGGTGCATCTTTTTCTACTGTTTCAATGACATCATATCCCCAAGATACCCAAATTACGTTCACACCAGCCTTTTTACACGCTGCTACGTCTCGCTGTTCATCACCGACATATAACATATCTTGCTCTGTTATTTTTTTTGATTTTAAAAATCTTTTTATCATTTTGTCTTTACCAAATAAATTTTTAGAACAATACACTTCTTGAATATTTTCGATACCATTATTGTGTAAAAACGCCCGAATATGCTCTTCTGAGTTCGATGATATGACGGCAATCCCGTAGCCTTTTTTATGTAATTCATCTAATACATCCTTCATCCTATGGAACAAAACGAGATCTTTTATAGCAGGTTGATACAATTTATAAAACTCCAGCGCTAATATCGGTAGTTTATACAGTGGTACATCGAGTTGCTTACATCTCTCTGGCATCGTTAATTTACGTAAATACTCAATTTCTTCTTCCCTTACCGTTTTATATCCGTGCTTTTCAGCAAGTTGATTATAAATCGGTACAAATATATTTTGTGAATCTACTAATGTGCCATCAAAGTCAAAAACGATATATTTTTGCATCCCCATACTCCCTTTTTTCTTTTTTCCTAAACATATGTTATTCAACAACATAAATGTCGTATCCTTTCATAAAGAAAAAAAGAACAAGATTTTCTCTCGTTCTTTTTAAGACAACCATTTCGGCGGTACATTCGTATTCCAATAAATATTTCCTAACTCATGGTGTCCTGAATATCCATCATCAAAACGATGATAGTGGAAATTAAAATAATATCCATCTTGCGGTGGATGATCTCTCCTCACATGAAATCGCAGTAAGTCATTTCCTGATTTCGTGTCATAAACATGAAAAATCTTTTCATTATTTCCGCCAGCCGGTCTTTGAGAAATCGCTAATGATTGTAACGATTCTTCTGGCACATCATTTGCAAGTTCCGCAATTGCCTCTTCAATTTTAGGTAATACAACATCTTTAAATTCATCTTCAATTACAGGCCCAATTTTAGAGCCGAATTTTTGCATAGATTGCTTCTCTGCTTCTTGCATCGCATAGTTAACAAAAGTATCGGTGGTTAACCTATCATTTGTTTCTTCATATGTATAGGACGTACTCTCCAAATTTTGTTGCCCAGCTGTGCTCGTAGGCTTGTCCGCAGCTTTGGCATTATCAAGTAATATGGAAGGAGGCGTCACTAAACCAAACGTAAATACGGTAATTAATGCGACTAAGGTTTTTCTAAACCAATTTGGCATTTATGTTCCCTCCCCTTTCACTCATTATATTTTATATAACGGTTGTTTCTTCTATTATACAAAATGATTGTAATTTTTGCACTTTACAATTTTGTTAACGTTCACATATTTTTCACTTGAATATGAAATTGTAAGATTTCATACACTATAAATACAACAACAATGAGGGGGACAATCAGATGACTTTAGATGTCGTGTACTCAGCCGCAAGCATACTCCTTTTAGTATATTTTATTTACCAGTGTGTTACAGACTAGAAAAAGAGCCATTTCCGGCTCTTTTTCTATGGTAAAAATACAATCCAACCAATCCATACTATAAAAATAATCCCGGCAATTACAGCTGGTAATAAATAAAAATGAGAAAGTATAACTATTCCATACAAAAGTATTACTGGAAGTAATAAATAGCGATCTGCCTTCCATCTTAACAATAGTAATTTGCCTTCATCACAATATAAATGTAGAAACATTTTTTTCGTAAATTCATTCCAATAATCGCGTGCATAACGAGAAATTGCAACTAACGTAAATACGAGGATAATAGCTGCAATCCACCTCGGACTCATCATAATACTTACCGTGCTTATACATACAATTTGAATATAAAATATTCGTGCACTACTTGTACGGAAAAATTCTTTCAAAAAAGATTCAACGATACGCGAATCAGCTTTTTTCCCTAAAAGTCTTTTAGAATGTGGGAACATCCACGGTTTTTTACTCGAACTACTCGGTTTAGCCGCATGACCACCAACTTGCATAATCCCACTCGTCCAGCGCATACTTTCTTCTTTCTCTTTCTCAACTTCTTTAAAAAAGCAATTTTTATAATTTAGTTTTTCTTTTATCAATACGATAATTAGAAAAACTGCTAGACCGATACATAGTATAGAATAAAATGGATTTTTATAAATAAGAAACAGACTCAATCCAAAAAAGGATAGACTTATAGAAAATATTACATTTTTTATAATCCATAGTAGCCATCGTTTCCCCACACGTATATGAATAAATCTCGTCAACAACGACAACATAAATCGAAATACAGTAAAGAATGTCCAAAATAATACGATTTGTATCTTTGTCGCTCCGATACTTTTCATTAACACTGGTAACATAACAACTACTACCATTACATTCGTTATCGCTATTCGAATAAATGTATATATCATGCCATACTGAATTAATTTTCGCATATGAGTTGGATACGAAATTAAAAATAAACTATCTGCTTGTTCAAAAAACGAGCGTACACCTCTCGAATATGTTACAAGATAAAATGCGAGTAAACCTAATCCGAAATACACAGTCTCTTCCATCGATAATGTTTCCGTCCATAGTGATCGATAATAGATTCCCATAAATATAAGTGCTGGAATAATTATATATAACGCAACTGTCCAATCTGTTACCGAACGTATGGACTTCCATTTCCGCTCAAGTTCATGGCGTAATCTTTTATAAAATTGTTTTTTAATCATGCTGTTCACGCCTTACGATTACATCAAAACAGTCTAATAATGAACTCCCCGGCATTTCCGCTAACGTTTGAATAGACTCTAAATGTCCATCTGCAACTAATGTACCTTGTGAAATGAGCAAAAATCTTTCGCAAATTCTTTCAGCAGTATCCAATACGTGCGTACAAAGTAAAATTCCTGCCCCGCGCTCTTTTTCTTTATATAAATAACTTAAAAACTCTTTCGTAGCTACTGGATCTAATCCGATAAAAGGTTCGTCAATTATATAAAAATCTGGCTTAGTTAAAAACGCCAATATAAGCATCGATTTTTGTTTCATCCCCTTTGAAAACTTTGATAAATACTCATGCTTATGCTTATCCATTCGAAACATATGCAATAATTCTTCAGCTTCCCTTTCCCAGCTTCCTACTTCATTCTCACGAGCAGCCATTAATAATTCAATATGTTCCCAGAGCGTCAAATAATCATAATATGTTGGATGTTCCGGCACATATGCATACGGATTTTTCTTTTCACCAAATGCTATTTCACCATTCATATTTACAAGTAAGCCTAGCATCGTTTTAATCGTCGTACTTTTCCCGGCACCATTTGCGCCAATAAGAGCAACTAATTCACTTTTTTCAATTGAAAAAGCAATATCATGAATTGTTTTTTCACCTATTTCATATCCAGCTGAGCGGATATTCACCTTCAACATACATTCCCCTTCTTTCCATTTCCAATACAATCAAGGAAAAGAATAACATATAGCTATCTGTATATCATTATAAAATATTTATTTTCATAGCAGGAAAAAACATTTTTTAACAGAATATTAAATGTTTGATTACATTTTATTGGAGTGAATAATATGTCTTTTCAAATCCGTGAAGCGACGATAGATGATATAGATGCACTTTGTTCTTTAACGAAAGAATTAAAAGGTTCCTCTATTTCCTATGAAGATATGAACAACCGATTGCAATTCGTACACATGAGTCCTTTTGATTTTTTATATGTTTATGAGGAAGAAGAAACTATATTTGGATTACTTGGGTTTCGTATACGTGAAAATTTAGAAGATGTAACTCGTTATGGAGAAATTTCAATTATTAGCGTCGATTCCACAATACGGCGGAAAGGCATTGGACAAGTGTTAATGAATTATGCAGAACAGTTAGCAAAGAAGCATAATTGCATTGGAACATGGCTAGTTAGCGGAACAAAAAGAGTGGAAGCACATCCTTTTTACAAAAAATTAGGTTATGAAGTAAATGGATATCGATTTGTAAAACATTTTTAAACTACTTTTTAATTGAAGGGACTATAACTATGACAAACATTAAAGCAATTTTCATTGATCGTGACGGTACAATTGGCGGCGACACTACAATACATTATCCTGGATCTTTTACATTATTCCCCTTTACAAAAGCAGCTCTGCAAAAACTAAAAGCTCAAAATATAAAAATTTTCTCTTTCACAAATCAACCAGGTATCGCGGATGGAATAGCGACTGTAGCTGATTTTGTACAAGAATTAGAAGGTTTCGGTTTTGATGATATTTACGTTTGTCCTCATAAACACGGGGATGGTTGTGAATGCCGTAAACCAAGTACAGGCATGCTTCTTAAAGCAGCGGAAAAACATGGGCTTGATTTAACAGAATGTGCTGTAGTTGGTGATCGCTGGACTGATATTGTGGCAGGAGCAAAAGTGAATGCGACAACAATATTAGTTCGAACAGGCGCTGGATACGATGCTTTACATACGTACCGAGACAACTGGGCACATATTGAGCCAAACTACATTGCAGAAAACTTTGAAGATGCAACAAACTGGGTTTTAAATCAACTATAAAACAATTTAAAAGAGACGTTTTCATTTTGAAAACGTCTCTTTTAATCTTACATTTTTTAAAATGTTAATTCATAATGGAAATAACGATTATCTCTTAAATAACCATTTTCAGCGTATAATCGCTGTGCTGATAAATTATCAATCTCTGTTTGTAATTTTACACCTTTTGCGCCATTTTCTAATGCGAATTTTTTAGCAGCTTCTAATAATTTTTTACCTGTTCCAGATCCGCGCTTCGCTGCCTGTACAAACAGATCATTTAAAATCCATAATTCTTTCATTGAAATGGAAGAAAATGATGGATATAGTTGCGTGAATCCAATATATTCACCGTCTTCAACTGCTACGAAAATAACGGATTCTTTTCTCTCGATACGATTTCGTAAAAATACTTTTGCACCTTCTAAATCGGAATCTTGTCGGTAAAACATACGATAGTTATTAAAAACTGATGCTAGTCCATCTAAATCTGCAATTGTTGCCTCATATATTCTCATTTTACTCCATTCCCCTTCCAATACTGTCTCATTATATCCGTTACCCATTTAGGCTGTTGTATTTCTTCTTTCGGCATAAACTCTTTCATTATTGGCTTTATATCCAATATAGGGGTGCCATCAATAGCGTCTAATCCCTCAACAATAATTGATTTACCGTCTCTTTTTATCACTTTTACAATTGTTACACCTAAGCGATTCGGGCGATTTTTCCCGCGCTGTGCAAAAATGCCTACTTTAGGATAATCCTTATTATTTCTAGGATGTCTAGCAACATATTGAATTTGTTCATCCGTTACTTTATGAAAATAAAAAACAACTTCAATATGAGAAAAATCTTCAATCCCTTGTATACTTTCCTCTGTATACAATTCAGTTAAAGTAATACAGGATCTTACTTCTCCCCATTCGTCATCTTTTATTTCCTTTCTTTCATTATGTACAAATGCGATTGGTTGAACTGAAAACATACGCATCCCCCTTAAATGTAACCACTTACATTATAAAATATTTTCTGAATGTTTTCCAGATACATGAACTAAGTTTACATAATATAATTATAATCTATTTTCTAGAGCCACATTTACTGCTTCCATTGCATGTATAAAAGTTGTATCAAATATCGGAACTAATACGTCTTCCTGCTTTATTAATAATCCTATTTCTGTACAACCTAAAATTATGCCCTGTGCTCCTTTTTGCACTAGCTCTTCTATGACTCTTTTATAATACTCTCTAGATTGTGATGTTATTTTTCCTAAACATAATTCTGTATAAATTATTTCATTTATTTTTTCTCTATTTTTTTCTACTGGCACTATTACTTTTATATTATTCTCTTCTATACGTGACTTATAGAAATCTTGCTCCATTGTATATTTTGTTCCAAGTAGACCAATCGTTTGAATACCTTTTCTTTTAATTTCTTTTGCAGTAGTATCAGCAATATGTAATACGGGGATGTTAATATTCTCTTTTATTTTCTCCACTACTTTATGCATTGTATTTGTGCAAATGATTATAAAATCTGCTCCTCCCTTCTGCAATGAATACGCCGCATTCCCTAATACTTCCCCTGCTCCATCCCAATCCCCGTTAGACTGGAATCGTTCAATCTCTTCAAAATCCACACTATTAATCAAACATTTTGCTGAGTGTAATCCTCCTAATCTACTTTTTATCTCTTCATTTAAAATTCGATAATATTCTGAAGTCGATTCCCAACTCATACCACCTATAAGCCCTATCGTTTTCATATTAACACACCTACCTAAACTTTTTTCCAAACTAATAACAATGTTTTATTATGTATATTATACACAATAAAACAAGACTTTAATTTTATAATATAAAGTCTTGTTTTAACTATATTTCCAAGGAAATTTTATGGGAATATTCTGAAATTAATTCCCTAATGTTTTTATAGAATCTTCATATTGATAATTAAAACATTGTCGATACAACTGTTTAATTTCATTATAAGAAGGAACTCGTGGATTATTTCCTGGGCTACCACTTTCAATTGCATCCGAGGCCATTTTTGAAATAGCATTTTCAAACTCAATTTCATCAATTCCATATTCTTTTAAATTTGGAATACGAAGATCGAAACAAAGTTTCTTTATTTCAGCAAGCGTGTAATTCGCTACTTCTTCCTCAGAATATGAGTAGAGATCTTTGTTTAAATTGCGTCCAATCTCGGCTAACCTTTTCACTGCACTTGTTTTTGTGAACTCTAAAACTGTAGGTAATAGTATGGCGTTCGATATACCATGCGGTACATGAAATAGTGCACCTACTGGCCTTGACATACCATGAACTAACGTAACTGATGCATTTGAGAATGCAATTCCAGCTTGTAATGAAGCGATCATCATTGCTTCCCTTGCTTCCATATTATCTCCATCTTCATATGCAATACGTAAATATTTCATAATACTTTCAATAGCCGAAAGAGCAAGTACATCTGTAAGTGGTTGTGAAAATTTAGAAATATATGCTTCAATTGCATGGCATAATGCATCTATACCTGTCGCTGCCGTAATATGAGGTGGTACCGAACTTGTTAATATCGGGTCAATAATCGCTACTTGCGGGGTAAAACTCGGATGCTTCATCATCATTTTTACATCTGTTTTTTTATTCGTAATTACTGCTACACTTGTTACTTCTGACCCAGTACCTGAAGTTGTTGGAATTGCAATGAGTGGTAGTGGATCATTTTCTATTTCAACATCTTTTTGGACGTAATATTCAATTGCTCCACCATTAGTATGTAACACCGCTACTGCTTTCGCAGCATCAATACAACTTCCACCACCAATACCGATAATAAAATCACACTTTCCTTCTTTACAAATCGTTAACGCTTCTAATACGTGTAAATTTGTAGGCTCAGCATTCACTTTGTTATATGTAATAACAGTAATACCTTTCTTATTTAGCTGTTTTATGCACCTTTCAACATACCCTAATTTCTCCATAATTGTATCAGTAACTATAAAAGCTCTTTTCCCAAACTTCTTTGATTGTTCCCCCAGCTTTTCAATCGAATTTCTTCCATATAGTACCGACTTCGGCATACGAAACTCAGCAACTTCTTGCAAGTACTCCACCCCTTCTTCCCCTTATTAATGTTTTAGTTTATAAAATATCAACTAAATAAATCTTTACAATTCATATAGTATCTATTATTAATAAATTCCTGTAATAGTATAGAATGCGATAACTAAAAACACAGCAAGCGTTTTCAAAACTGTAATAGCAAATATATCTTTATATGACTGTTTATGTGTTAAACCTGTTACTGTAAGAATAGTAATAATAGCCCCGTTATGTGGTAATGTATCCATTCCTCCTGATGCCATTGATACGATACGGTGCATAACTTCTAATGGAATATCAAATTGATTGGCTGCTGCAATAAATTTATCCCCCATCGCACTTAAAACAATCCCCATTCCTCCTGATGCAGAACCTGTAATACCGGCTAAAATATTCGTCGTTACCGCTCCATTCACTAAAGGATTTGTGAACGTTGCAGAAATGCCGTCTCTCATAATTGCAAAGCCTGGAAGTGCTGCAATGACACCACCAAAACCAAATTCTGCTCCTGTATTCATTGTTGCAAGTAGCGCACCACCAATACTTGTATTCAATCCAGCTTGAAATCCTGTTACTACCCGTTTCCAATATAATAAAAGAGTTGTTAAAATTCCTATTATAAGTGCCAATTCTACAGACCATATTCCAACTACCGCACTCAATTCTACTTTTCCAAATGCTTTCATACCAATTGCTGAAAAGTCAAAACCGTTCGGATACCACTTCGGTATCATAATAGTAAACACTTTATTCATTACACCTACTAAAATAAGTGGTATAAAAGCAATAAGTTGTTGTGCCCTCGTAATTTCTAAACTATTTAACAGCGGTATTTCTTTCTGCTCTAATTCCAAAGATGCTGCCATTTCAGTATTCCCATTGTTAAAACCAAAATACCCTTCACCTGCTGCTTTTGCCTTCTTACGCCTACTCTCTAAATATAATAAACCTAACGTGAGAACAAAAATTGCCCCTACAATACCAAGTATCGGTGCAGCATAAATGTCCGTTTTAAAAAATGTTGTAGGTATTACATTTTGAATTTGTGGTGATCCAGGAAGCGCATCCATTGTAAACGTTACTGCTCCAAGGACAATCGTTCCAGGTATTAAGCGCTTTGGAATATTAGCTTGTCGAAAAAGCTTAGCTGCAAACGGAAATATAGCAAATACCACTACATATACACTAACACCACTATACGTTAAAATAGCACCCATTAAAACAATCGCTAAAATCGTACGTTTTTCTCCAACCAACTCTACAATCGTCTTTGCAATAGAATCAGCAATTCCTGACATTTCTACTACTTTCCCAAAAATTGCTCCAAGTAAAAACACCGGGAAATATAGTTTAATAAACCCTACCATTTTCTCCATAAAAATATTAGAAAAGAAAGGTAATACAAAACTAGGTTCTGTCAAAAATACCGCAAATAATGCAAAAATCGGTGCAAATAAAATAACAGAAAACCCTCTATACGCTACAAACATAAGTAAGCTAAGTGCTAATAATATAATAACTAGCTCCAATTATACCCCTCCTTTAAACTGAAAATTCAATCTTTTATTGATAAACTTCTACTAATCTTTCATTTCTGACATCCCTCCTCTAATTCATACAAATTTTTCATACTAAAATGTCTAATTATACATATTCGATTACATATGAAAAATCCCTTTAAACAAAAACGATTTCATCGTCATACGTTATAAAGGGATTGTTAGTCTCTATTTTTATTTTTTTATTAAACCATTTTCTATACAAAAATGGTGTAGTTCTTCTATATCCTTCGCTATATGAGTCACACTAACTTCAATCAACTCATTTTCACTACCATAGCCATATAAAACACCAATTGAAGCAATTCCATTATGATTTGCACCTATTATATCGTGCTTTCTATCTCCAATCATGACAACTTCCTCTTTATTAAGTCCTTCATTTTGTTGTAAAATATGAGCAATTATTTCTTCTTTTTTTATTCTCGTTCCATTTAAATTACTTCCAATGATATCTTCAAAATAATTCGTTAGTTGAAAATGCTCTATTACTTGTCTAGCAAAAATAGTAGGCTTTGAAGTAGCTATAAATAAACGATTTCCGGTATCTTTTAATTGTTTTAGGAGATTTGGAATACCCTCGTATACACTATTCTCCAACAACCCACGTTGCTTTAAATACTCCCTGAAATAAAAAACAGCTCGTTCAACTTCTCCTTCATTCATATTATATCTCTCTACGAATGATTGCTGAATAGGAGGACCAATAAATGAATCTAACTCACTTACATGTAATTCTTCAATTCCAACCTTTTCTAACGCGTACAAAACTGAATTTACAATCCCCTTTTTAGGATCCGTTACTGTTCCATCTAAATCAAATAAAAATGTTGTATACATATTTAATCCCCCACTCATCCTACTTTACATGTAATACTGAAGGTTTTTTACTACTCTACCTCTACTATACTATCATTATTTATTTTTCGAAAAATTACTTTTTCTATGTTACATAGTTTCAGTTACAAAATACGGATAGATATGATAAAGTAAAAAAGTTACAATTAATTCAATAGAAACTGGTGAAACAAATGTCAATTACATTAATTTTTATAATGGCTTTCACAATTGTCATCCACGCAG
The DNA here is from genome assembly GCF_025809295.1 of Bacillus sp. 41-22. Classification (NCBI taxonomy): domain Bacteria; kingdom Bacillati; phylum Bacillota; class Bacilli; order Caryophanales; family Bacillaceae; genus Bacillus; species Bacillus sp. 41-22. The sequence continues at coordinate 2,107,411 of NZ_CP084035.1, read as the reverse complement.
TCGAAACTAGTTCTTATAGTATTCGATTAGCTGGTGTTCGTTTAAAAAAGATTGTCGTTGCCTTATCTGTCGTAGGAATGGTATTACTTATTTCAAGAACGTCAAATTTACTACAAGCCTTTTTAATTGGCGGGATTGTCGATGACGCAAAACAAGATGTTTCTATTAATTTAGAGTATACTATACGACTTGTACTATTATCAGCTTCCATCGGTACATTACTTGCGATTATTCTTTATCCAACTTTGACAAAACTATTTGGATATGTCATTCAAAACTTTGAAACAGATGGTTCTTTCATTCGAATGATGAAAACAAATAACATTCAAAAATTAAAGTACACAAAAAAATATGTGCGCTTTCCAAGATTTGAAATGATTCATAGATTGCGTATCGGTGGTATCCCAAAGCGTATTATGCTTATTAACATGTTTGCTACTGCAATTTATACAGCAGGTGTTCTTTCTGCCCTTTATGCTTCTTTTCTAAATCCAGATTACGCAACAAATGCAAGTACAGCTTCTGGCCTTGTGAATGGTTTTGCTACAATTTTATTAACAGTGTTACTCGATCCACGTATAGCACTTTTGACAGAACGTGCTTTACAATCAGAAAATGGCGCTGAATCTATGAGTAAAATGTATGGTTGGCTAATGATTTCTAGACTTCTCGGCACCTTATTAGCACAACTTTTATTTGTACCAGGTGCTCACTGGATTTTATGGATTATTGAGCTGATGCATTAATCTACTAGGAAGGTGTATTTATCAATGAATATAAAAACAGAGCAAGATTTAATTCACTTAATAGAAAACGACGAATGGATGATGAATGTATTACAATTGGCAAAATCACTAGAGCTACCTGATTGGTGGATTTGCGCTGGGTTTGTCCGTTCTAAAATTTGGGATACTTTACATAACTACGAAGTAAGAACGGCTACGCCAGATGTCGATGTCATTTATTATGATCCATTACATAAAGATGAGGCGTACGAACAATCATTAAAACAGAAGCTGGCGAATATGGATGCCTCTATCCCTTGGTCAGTAAAAAATCAAACTCGCATGCATGTAGTGAATGGAATGCCACCATACTCTTCTTCTGTTGATGCTATTTCTAAATTTCCTGAAACAGCAACCGCTTTAGGAGTTACGCTTGACGAGCAAAACAATGTCATATTAACAGCTCCATGTGGAATTGAAGATGTACTTTCATTACAAGTGAAACCTACACTTCATTTTCTTGAAACGAAAGAACGAATACATATGTACAACAAAAGAGTTAATCAAAAGAAATGGCAAAGTAAATGGCCTAATATTACAATCACTTATCCAGAAATTTAAAATAGAGCGCTTCGCATTATACGAAGCGCTCTTTCTTTTTTAGTTCAAAAAATGAATGACTGTTTCAGCAAATCGATCAGCTTCCTCATAATGTGGTGTATGGCCACTCTCTTCGAATATGATATGCTTCCCATTTCGAGCATCTTTATTAAATGTTTCAATTTGTTTTTCACACGTTACTACATCATATTTTCCTACAATTAATAACATTGGATTTTCTACATCTTTTATTTTTGATAATAATGACGTATGAAATGATCTTTCTGCTTTTAATCTATCAAAATGGATTTCGGAACGCTTTGAAAATTATTCCCACTCTTCATCACTATATAAACTATAGTCAGTTTTAAACTCCTTATTTTCATAAATCTCCATTCTTTTTTCTTCTAATTCATCGCTTAATCTTATGTAGGTTTCTAGCAACTCCTCTGAACTAGTATTGCTAGATGAATAAGCGAGGCACTCTTCTGCTACTTCTTCTTTTCCATACTTTGTTAATAACGTTCCTGTCCTTTGTAATAGAGCCCTACTTGTTAATGCAAAATCGAAAGTCGGACCTTCAAATATTATTTTCTCTATTGAATTTGGATACGCCCTTGCATATAACAATGCTACATATCCACCGAAAGAGTGCCCGATTACAGACCATTTCTCAATTTGTAGTAGTTTTCTTATTTCCTCACAGTCTTCAACTAAATCATTTAATCCAAAAGATTCTTCCTCAGTAATTCCTTCTGATCGACAAACTCCTCTTTGATCTATCATAATTACATATAAGGAATCTTTTAATCGTTCCGCTTGATGAAATGAAAAATCATAACAGCTTTCACCTGGACCACCGTGTAAAAATAATACTGGTTTATTTTTAGGACTTCCATGTGTTTCAACGTATAGCTTTTTCCCTCTAATGTTCATGTATTTCCCTGTTTCCATCAAATTCGCCTTTATAATCATCACCTTCTTTTTTACTGAATATCTTAACATTTATTGTTAAATAATTCCTATTACATTTAAAAAGACAATAATTATTGCAAGTGGTGCTACAAACCGAAGTAAAAATGCCCAGCAAGTAAATACTTTCTTTCCGTAATTTCCACCTACAAAAAATTCAGCTTCTAGCACTTTCTTTTCCATCTTGAATGATACGAAAATACTAATGAATAGCGCTCCAAGCGGCATTAATATATTACTAGATAAGAAGTCTACTGCATCAAAAATATTCTTCCCAAAAATCGTAATATCACTCCATACTCCAAATGATAAGGCCGATGGTATACCTACTAGGAAAATGCAGAAACCGATGATCCATGAAAGTTTAACTCTTCTTTCTTGTTCACCATTTGCTAATGCTGAAACTACCGTCTCTAGTAGAGAAAATGCCGATGTTAATGTCGCAAATGTAAATAGCGCAAGAAATACCGTTAAGAACAATCCTCCTAATGGAATTTGACTAAATACAGATGGTAATACGATAAATAGTAAGCCTGGCCCTTCTGTCGGCTCCATGCCTAACGAAAATACTGCTGGAAAAATGGCAAGACCTGCAAATAAAGAGACGAATAAATTCAATCCAACAATTGTTATTGCTGATTTTGGTAAACTTTCTTTTTTATTTAAATACGAGCTATACGTAACCATAATCGAAATCCCTATACTAATCGCAAAGAATGATTGGCCCATTGCGAATAAAATACTTTCTGAAGTAATCTTCGAGAAATCTGGTTGTAAGAAAAACTTCACGCCTTGCATCGCATTATCCAGTGTTAATGAACGAATAATAAGAGCGACAAATAAAACGAACAATGCTGGTAGCATATATTTACTTGCTTTTTCAATTCCATTTTGTACACCTTTTGATACAACCCATATCGTAATGAACATAAAAGCGAAATGTCCAGTAATAGCCCAAAGCGGATTTCCAATTGTTTCAGTAAATAACGAACCGTAATTTTGTCCCGGAGTAATAAGTTGTCCAGTTACTCCTCTGAATAAATAAATTAGTACCCATCCACCTACAACACTATAAAATGAAAGTAATATAAAACAAGTTCCAACGCCAAGACGTCCAATCCAGTGCCATCCTGTATTTGGTGCGATACTTTTAAATGCTCCAACTGCTTGTTTCTGTGTACTGCGTCCAATCATAAATTCAGCTATAAGTAGCGGTAGTCCAATTAATACAGTAAATAATATAAAAATTAAAAAGAATGCTCCTCCCCCGCTCTTCCCAGCGATATAAGGAAATTTCCATATTGCGCCAAGTCCAATTGCTGATCCTGCTGCTGCCATTATAAAACCTAATTTCGAAGTCCATTGCTCCGTCTGTTTCATCCTATTTTCCTCCTGTTAAAATCATTTTATATTAATAAATAAATATTATTGATCAATCTGAATAAAACCTCCATTTCTTTTTCTATAAAATAAAAAAATGGCCCAACGTCTCTATATAAAGAGACGCTAAGCCATTTACTTAACGCGGTACCACCCTTATTGATTCCATTATGAATCCACCTTAGTAGTAATCGTTTGATTACAAACCTAATATCGAAGGTTAACCGTTAAGATTTACTAAGAATGTGATTCCGTTCCACCTTACTGCTCCTAGGCGAGTTCAGGATGTCATTTGACTATGTCGCACCAACCCATAGCTCTCTGCACAAATACATGACCTTACTACTCCTATTCAACACATTTTAATATTTAGAATATATTTTCTTTTGAAATTAATATGAAGTATATCGGTTATATTTATAACTGTCAAGGGATATATTATTTTTTTGTCGAAAAGGATTTTTATAAACTTTCAATGTAAAAATGAAAGAACAGTAAAAAAGCATCTTCGCGATAATCGCGAAGATGCTTTTTTATGGTATAAGACGTGTACAATCTCTCGGAAAAGCACTCGCCTCTCGGACATTTGTTAACTCTAAAAGTTTATATACAACCCTTTCTAATCCTATCCCAAAACCACCATGTGGTGGACAACCGTATCGGAATGTATTTAAATAAGATTGAAATTTCTCTGGATGTAATCCTTTTTCTTTAAAAGAAGCAAGTAACATATCATAGTTATGAATTCGCTGTGCACCTGATGTAATTTCTAATCCTCTATATAATAAATCGAATGAATCAGTAATAGTTGGATTTTCTTTATTCGGTATCGTATACATCGGTCTCGCTTCTTTCGGATAATGTGTAATGAATACAAATTCACTATTATATGTTTCTTTCACATATTTCCCTAGTAACTTTTCACCTTCTGTATCTAAATCCCCTTCAGGAGATTCTTTCCGATACTTCATTTTCAAAATTTCTTGCGCTTCTGCCAATGTGATTTTAGGAATTTCTGTAATGACAGGTACTTCTATTTGTAGTAGTTGTAATTCTTTTTCACAGTTTTTTGCTACTTGTTGAAACATATATCGTAAAACATCCGTTTCTAATTGCATTACTTCATGAAAATCATGAATAAATCCAAGTTCTACGTCTAACGATATATATTCATTTAAATGTCGTGACGAGTTATGATGTTCAGCCCGGTACACAGGAGCAATTTCAAAAACACGTTCGAGTCCTCCCGCTACCATCATTTGTTTATAAAACTGTGGTGATTGAGCTAAATACGCTTCTTTTTGGAAATATGGAAGCTTAAAAACATTCGCTCCTCCTTCTGCCCCTTGCGAGACAATTTTCGGAGTAAATATACGTGTGAAATCGTTCTCTATTAGGAATTCACTAAAACTTTGAACGAGTGTAGATTTCACTTTAAAAACCGCCGCGATTCGCTCATGCCTTAATGATAATACCCGCTCATTCAACAGTTGATCTAAGCCAACTTGTAGCTTCTTTTTATTTATCTCAAATGGAAGTGGCTCTGCACCATTTAATACTTTCACTTCACGCGCAAGTATTTCAACACCTAATTCTGTTTTCGGTGTCTCTACTATTTCTCCAATTATTTGGACCACACTTTCAACATCAACTTTGTATCCGGCTAACTCGTTTTCTAATACACATTGAATAACTCCCGTTCGGTCTCTTAATAATAAAAAACTAACATTCCCTAGATGACGAATCTTTTTTACCCATCCTTGTAGTAATACAACCTTCCCGCCATGTTCCGTACATTCTCGTGTGAGTGAACGCTTCATTATTTGATCCATTACATTTCCCTCCAATAGTTTTATTTTTATTTACATTATTGTTGTCATCGTCGTCATCCACGGTCACTCACCTCCTTTCAAAGAATACAAAAATCCGCCCCTATAAATAGGGACGGATTTTTCCGCGGTACCACCCAAATTGTCATAATGACCATCTTAGCCCTGATAACGGTAGGTACCGTTTGCTTTTACTAATTATCACGTTCAAAGCAACACTCACAGGTGTCTTTCCATCATGCGGTATCGCAATCTTCCCAGCAATCGATTGCTCTCTGTAGACCCTTGCATCATGTACTTTTCCTAATCATCACTTTTTGTATTTACAGAGTATTCTATCTTTTTATTTTATAAAACGCAAGCCTTTTTAGAAAAATATTGCGATTTCTCACTAAACAGACCCCTTCTAAAGGTATGTAATATGAACATTGAACTCTATACAATTATCATTTGACAGCTTAGAAATGTTTTATCCTTCTCAAATTCTTTCAATTGAAGTTTTCCTATTTTATTACATATTTTACGCATTTCCCACGCATATTATTATTAAAGTTTTATCGGAGGTGTACATATGAAAAAAACAATTAGTTTCTTTCTCCTATTATTATGCTTAGTTGTAGTTAATGAAGCATATGCCTATTCACCAAAATCTTTACCAATCTCTCAAAATTCTGATCAATGGCAAGTAAATATTGATGAAGTAAAAAGAACGAGTGAAAAATTGTTACAACCAAAAAAAGGTGTATTTCAAACATATCATTTCTCTGTAAAAAATCTTGGAAAAAGTGAAGTGTATAATGTACAAGTTGAAGTTTTTCGGAATGAACCAAATACGAAAACAAAATATGAACTCTTTTCCCTAAAAGAAAGTCGTCTAGCGGGCGGTAAAACTGGATTTGAACACGCTAATTTTCCAGTTTCTACAAAAGCGGATAAGGTTGACGTGATCATTACGTGGCAAGAACATCCTTTCCGCTCCATGAGAAACGGTCAAAAAGTTGAATCTAGAAAATTTAAAGAGCATTTTGTTTTTAAAGAAGCAGTAAAGTGAACTTATCGGTATATATACATTATTACCGCTACCAATAAATTTTCTAGTACCAGTTTTCTTAAGCAAATAAAAAAGTCGTGGCTTTTAAACGCCACGACTTTTTATATTAATTCGTACTAATCCCTCTCGCTGCCCAAATGCGATCAATTTCAGTCGCGTGTTGTCCGCCGTATAAAAGAGCATCCGCTTGCTTAATTGCTTTCGCTCCATCACGGAATTTCGCATTTGGCGTTAATGACCAATGTGATTGTAAAATAATTTTTGTTGCTACATCACGTCCAAAAGATTGCGCCATTTCGTATTGACCTTGAGCCCAAATTTCCCCATCATTATGCACTTCATTCGTTATATCTTTCGGGTATACTTTATTCGTATCTAATCGGCGTAAGCACGTCGGATCTGAACTAGAATAAGCAGCCGCATCCCATTCTCCAATGCATGCTTTCCCGTATCCTGTTGTCGAAACTGCATCTTCATAAGTAGCACCTAAGAAATCTCCAAATCCTTCTCCCATCGCTCCACCTTCTGGTGAACTTCCGAAGCCTGGCACTTGATTATCTTGAATAGAATGACCATATTCATGCGCAATAATGCCAGCATCTTCTGCATCATCTACTCCGCCAGTACCGAAGGTTAAAGCTTTCGTTGATGGAGAATAGAATGAATTATCGTCAGTTGTACCATTTACATTCACTTTAATCGAACGTTTATTAATATTTTGAAAGCCTAATCCTTGAATGTAACGCTGTAATGTATCAATATGATAATATGACATAACATCTTCAAAACTATCATTTGCACGTGTATAGTTAAATTGTAAGTTTGTAGATTTCGTCTTCGCTTTTGAAGAAATCGTAACATACTCACCAATTAAAAATCCTGTACCATCTAAACCTTTTAACGTAACAGTTTTCAATTGATTCGTTAATGCTGTTGAATCTGCATCATTATTATCTTTTAACCCTGCTAAACTTCCACTAGATACGACAGGGTTAGGTAAAAATACTTTTCCTGTTCCTTCTGCTTTTCGGTTTATATCAACTTTTTTAATTAACTTTCCATTTTCCGCATCAATGAATGTTTCCCATGCACCGAATGGATTATTAGAATGGACTACCACTTTATATACAGGAATAGCGACTCCCTCTTCAACAATATATCCGAATTCTTTTTCTGTAGGAGCCCATAAGTTTTGCTCACTTTCTCCTCCAACATACGCCATCGATTTTTGTTCTGCATCTTTTTCACTAATTTTTTTCGTAACTTCCTTCACACCTGTAACAGGCTGATAATCAGAAACCGCAAGTAAGCCTTTTCCCTCTCCGTTAAGAGTAACTGTAATTTGTTTTGAAAATACAGGCGCACCATTGACCACTTGTTGGAACCTAACATATGAAGCTACTGATGTTTCTGTTGTAGAAATATATTGCAAGTCTGAAAGGTCTGCCTTCAATCCATATTCCGTAGCATGTCCTTTTAAATATTCAATTGCTTTTTTCTGTGGTGAATAAGCTTCTAGCTTTACTTGCTGTTGTTTTTCCAATGCCGAAACCGTAGAAATCGTCCCCATTACTAATGGCACAGTCATTGCCATTGCCACCATTTTTTTGTTTAACATAAAACCACTCCCCCTAATAAATTGAATCCTTTACCCCATTCCTATAAAGCTATTACTGTCCACAAGTAACGAGATAAATTGAATCTACGAGTAATTCTATACGAGCAATTCTATTACCTTCACATTTATGGTGAGTGAAATTTTCTCAATAATTATGTATAAAATGAGAACAATACTTTAGAAATATATTTATTTCCCACTTCGATTAACTATATTTCACCAAAATAATGTATTGAAAAATAGGTTATTTTTTACCTAACGGTAGGTTGAAAAAGACCTTAATGAATGATACACTTTAATTAACCTTTTTTATTGGGAGGATTTATTATGAGTAAAAGTGAAGAAACACTCTCTTCCATAGTCGAAGCAAGTTATCGACTATTTGCCGGTCACGGCATTGCCAAAACGACCTATACAATGATTGCTGAAGAAGTTGGTATTGCCAAGCCATCTATTTATTATTACTTTAAATCTAAAGATGCATTAATTGAAAGTATTTTTAATGAATTATGTGCAGCGATGCAGTTCTCCTCATTCTTTCATACAGAAGAGTTTACGAAAGAGAATTTCATTGAGAAATGTGTTGAAATTGGCTTTAAAATGATAAACGAACAACAGAAAGATCCTTATTTTAATCGTGTATTACAAGAATATGTATTACTATCTTCAAGAAACGATATGTACAAAGATCGATTACTAACTGTGCAAACAGAATATTTAAACGGATTTGAATCACTCCTAACAAAAGCAAATGAACTTCAACTCATTCAAAATAAAAATCTAGTTTCAAAAGCTCATATGTTAGCATTAGTACTTGATAATATCGGAAACTTCATGATGTTTGATGTAAATATGAATTATAAACAAATATGGATTGAAGCTGTCCACAGCATATTCGAAAGAAGTGATTCGTATGAAAACTAAAAAACGAATTTTCGGCTTAGATTTTGCTAGAGCGTGGGCAATGTTTGGAATGTTACTAGTTAATTTCATGGTGATAACAGGGGCGGAAGGAAATGGGCCTCCTCTGTTAAAAACCTTTATGACGCTTTTTGAAGGTAGAGCTTCTGCCTTGTTTGTTATACTTGCTGGGATTGGCATAACTTTAATGACTAAATCATCTGTTGCTAGCCAAGAGAAAATAAAAATCAATACCAGCCGAATATTGATTTGGAAACGATCACTATTCTTATTTATTTTAGGATTATTATTGTATGTAATGGAATGGACGGGTGATATTTTACACTACTACGGCGTTTACCTTTTCATCGCTGCATTACTAATTACTGTACGAAGAACTATACTAATATGGCTTTCTATCATTATTTTACTTGCTGCACAATATCTCCAACTTACTTTCAACGCCTTCGAAGGATGGGGAGGCACAATCCCATTTATAAACTATATAGACTTTTGGACCTTAACAGGTTTTCTTCGCAACTTATTTTTTAATGGCTATCACCCTATTTTCCCATGGTTTTCTTTCTTCTTAATCGGTATGATAATTGGCAGGTTAGATCTTCATAATAGGAAAATTAGACATTGGTTGTTCTTACTGGGTTTAACAGTAACCGTAATTATAGAGCTATTATCAAAAGGGTTAACACACCTTTTTATCCCATACATTGGTGAAGCAGCCTCTACATTTTTGTTTAACACAGGACCCATTTTACCCAATATATTATACGTCGCATCCGCTACAGGATCTGCTATTGCTATATTAATAATTTGCCTCTACATTGCTGAAAAATATGAAAATAATTGGTTTGTTACTTCCATTATACAAACAGGACAATTAACATTAACGCATTATGTAAGTCATGTATTTATCGGTATTGGCGCATTGATTGTATTAAATCGTATGGAACATCAAACACTACTTTTCGTTTTATTATTTGCTACTGCATTTTTCATTTTCAGTATTTTATTTAGCGTATTATGGCGAAGGAACTTTTCTAGAGGACCTATCGAATGGATTATGCGGAAAATAACTGATTAATTTATCTTCATACAAAAAAGGAAGTTGGAATGATTCCAACTTCCTTTTTTCTTTAATTAGCCGCGTTTAATTTAATTCGGATCTTTGTCTCACCTAAAGAAAGTTCATCGTCCTCATTCGTTAAGTGACCAAATGTAAATTGCTTGACGAGTAAGTTTTCTTCCAATAAATCTTTATGATTCGTTAACGTTTGCTGTAGTTCTTCTTCTGTATCAAGTATTACATCCACTCGTAAATTAACTGGTAAATTCAACTGCTTACGATATTCTTGAACTGCACGAATAAATTCACGTGCTACTCCTTCTTGTAACAATTCTTCCGTTACATTCGTATCTAACATTACCGTATATTGACCGTTAGTCGTATTTGAAAATCCTGATTTCGCAACTTTCTCTACTAATACATCTTCAGCTGTTACAACTACTTCTTCTCCTGGTGCTACTTCGTAAACTGCTCTTTCTGTAGATACAAAGTGTTGTACTTCTTCTTTTGATAATTGTTTTAGCCAGCCATTTACTGCATTCACACTTTTACCAAACTTCGGCCCAGCCGTTTTAAAATTCAGCTTTAATTGATAGGACGTGTATTTCGTTTCATCGAGTTCAACATGGAACGCTTTTACATTTAGCTCATCCATGATGATATCACGATAAGATTCCCAATCCATATCATTTTCATTATGCGCTAGTAATACAAGTTCTGCTAACGGCTGTTTTACTTTTAATGAATGTTGATTACGATTACTTCTTCCAAGTTCAACAACTTGTAAAACAGCATCCATTTCTGCTTCTAACTCAGGCTGGATAAGTGATTCGTTTACAACCGGATAATCTGCTAAATGAACGCTGCTTCCTTCTAAATTCAGATGAATATCCTCAGCTACAAACGGTGTAAATGGTGCGATTAATTTACTAATTGTTACAAGCACTTCATGAAGCGTTTCATACGCAGCTGCTTTTTCAGGATTCATACCAGATTCCCAGAAACGATTACGTGATCGTCTTACGTACCAGTTACTCACTTCATCTACAAGCGCCGCGATTTCACGAGCTGCATTCGTAAATTGATAATCATCAAGTGCTGTTCTCACTTTTTTCGTTGTGCTATGCAATCTTGATAATACCCATTCATCTAATTTCGTACGTTTAACTTCATACTTTTCTTCCGGATTATACTCATCTAAATTTGCATATAAAACGTAGAAGCTATATACATTGACTAACGTATCTACAAATTTAGATTTTGCTTCCAGTACTGTTCTTTCAGAAAAACGCTTTGCATTCCACGGAGCACTGTCAACAAGTAGAGCCCATCTTAAAGCATCTGCACCAAACTGATTTACTAAATCAACTGGATCTAGTGCATTTCCTTTACTTTTAGACATTTTCTGTCCTTCCTCGTCTAGAACATGCCCTAGTGATAACACTCGTTTATAAGGTACTTTTCCTGTATATAGTGCTGATACTGCTAATAAACTATAAAACCAGCCGCGTGTTTGATCAATTCCCTCTGCAATTACATCTGCTGGAAACTGTTCTTCAAATAACTCTTTATTTTCAAATGGATAATGATATTGTGCAAACGGCATGGAACCACTATCAAACCAAACATCGATTACTTCTGGTGTACGATTCATTGTACTTCCGCATTTTTCGCAGCAAACTTGCACTTCATCTACATACGGCTTATGCAATTCTAAATCTTCAGGTGTTTCTTTCGTACTATGCTTTCTTAATTCGGCGATGCTTTTCGGTGAGAATTGATGATCGCAGCTTTCACATTCCCATACGTTTAACGGTGTTCCCCAATATCTATTCCGGCTAATATTCCAGTCCACCATGTTTTCTAAAAACTTACCAAACCGTCCATGCTTCATATGGTCTGGATACCACTTAACAGAATCATTATTTCGTAAAAATGTTTCTTTAATCTCAGTTGTTCGGATTAACCAGCTTTCTCCTGCATAATAAAGTAATGGTGAATCACAGCGCCAGCAATGCGGATAGCTATGTTCATATTTTTCTTTATGATATAGCAAACCTTCTTTAGCTAAATAACGAACGATATCAACGTCACATTCTTTTACAAACTTACCTTTAAGAAATGGTACTGCATCCGTATACTCACCTTTCTCATCTACAACATGTAAGAACGACAATCCTTCACTTTGAACGACTTTATAATCGTCCTCCCCATATGCTGGAGCGATATGAACGAGTCCTGTACCACTATCTGCAGTTACAAAATCTGCTGCAATTACGTGGTACCCATTTGTAACTTCCTTCATCGGAAACGGTGCTGTATAAGATGTGTTTACTAATTCTTCGCCTTTATGAACGGATAATACTTCATAGTTTTCTTTTAGTACTTCTTGTACACGCTCTTTCGCAACAATGTATACATACCCTTCTTGTTTCGCTTTAACGTATTCCATATTTGGATGTACGGCAAGTGCAACATTCGCTGGAAGTGTCCACGGCGTTGTCGTCCATCCAAGGAAATATTCATTTTCACTATCTTTTACTTTAAACTTAACCGTTGCGCTTAAATCTTTCACTGTTTTATATCCTTGTGCAACTTCATGTGAACTAAGCGATGTTTGACAGCTTGGACAGTACGGTGAAACTCTATGCCCTTTATATAACAAGCCTTTTTCATGAATCGTCCCTAAAATATTCCATACACTTTCGATATATGGATTCTCTAGAGTAACGTATGGATCATCCATATCTACCCAATATCCAATGCTCTCCGTAAATTCACGCCACTGCTTCTCATATGTGAATACACTCTCTTTACACTTTTGAATAAATGGCTCAATGCCGTACTCTTCAATCTCATGCTTACCTGAAATACCAAGTTGTTTTTCAACGCCTAATTCTACAGGTAATCCATGTGTATCCCAGCCAGCTTTTCTTAACACTTTATATCCAGCCATCGTTTTATATCTTGCTACTAAATCTTTAATTGCCCGACCAAGTGCATGGCCGACGTGTGGTAAACCGTTCGCCGTTGGTGGTCCTTCATAAAACACAAACGATTGTGCGCCTTCTCTATTCTGAATTGATTGTTCAAAAATGCCCTGTTCGTTCCACTGCTTACGAATACGTGTTTCTCTCCCTACAGCTGACTCTTTTACATCTACTTTCTTCATGTACAATCACTCCTTTGAATGTTTTAAAAGCACACAAAAAACCCGCCCCTATGAAGTAGGGACGGGTTTACCCGCGTTACCACCCTAATTCTATTAGCTTTTCACTAATAGCACTTAGCAACGTACTAATATACGCGTTCTTTGTAACGGTAGACATCCGTCCGAGCTTACTTTATTCAGCCACGGCTCCTCGGAGATGATTTTCAAATAACGTCTGCACACCGGCTTTCAGCAATACACCGGCTCTCTGGAGAACAGCTCACTATTTTACTCTTTCTCGTCTTCAGATTTGTATACTTTATTAAAAGTTATTTTATGCCATTAAACAATTAATTGTCAACTAATTCGAAATATATTTTTATTTATACCCTTTTTCTCTATTCTTATACAATCACTTTTCAAATTCTCGCAATCCTGCTAAATCTTCATCTTCCTCTGCAAGTTCAGCGAAAAATCCTGTTTCATCTTCACGAAGCACAATTTCAAGTTCATCTCTTGCCTCTTCATTTCTGTTTAATGATGTTAAATAACAAGCATGATCGTATCTTGCTAGCAAGTCAGTAGCATCAATTGCTAATATTTCACTTGTTATTTTTTCTGCCTTTGTCGTTTGCCCAGCTCTATGATACGAAGATGCTAAAGCAAGAAGAATTGCTGTTTCATTTGGATGATGTACAGAAGCGTCTTCTAATAACTGAATCGAGTCCTCAATTCTCTCTTGACTTTGATATATTTCTGCTAAAGCAAGGAATCCTCTACTTACAAATGGCGTTTTCTCAATTAATTGCAAGTGAATTTTTTCGGCTTTTCTTTCTTCGCCTAGCTTACATAATACATTCGCTTGTAGAAGAAGTGTATCATAATCATCCGGTAGCTCGCGAACCATTTGTTTCGTTAATTCAAAAGCATCTCGTAACATATCTTCTTCTTCACACTCAATGAAAAGATTTACAAGTTGCTTCGCTACATCATAATCCCACTTATTTTCTAACGATGTTTGTAAAACCTCTATAGCTTCTTTATTCATCGCCGCATTCTCATAAAATATTGCGAAACGCTGCGCTGCCATACTATTTTTCGGATTTAACTTTAAGGAGATTTCAAATAAATCGATAACAACTGTAATCATTGAAATTTCCTTCGCACGATTTTTCATGCGATAAAATGCTCTTGTAAATATAGATTTTTTCGGTTGCTCATTTTGCTGTCTTTCTACTAATCTTTCGGCAACCGCAGTAGCTGCATACATAAACGCTATACTTCTTTCTGCTTTTTTCACCTTTAGCGTATGAAGTACGTCTCGTATCTGGGATAATTTTTTATGTTGTTCCATTGCTTTTACGTACACACCAAAAATACGTTCACTTTCCAAATCTTTATGCATTACTTTCAGCGCAACTTCGATTGCTTCTGCACTCTGCTTTTTAACTAGCAATTTCGCATAATGATATAGTACTTCCACATGCGCTTCATCTATTTTCATTGCGCATTCGATATATTCTTTTTCTTTATCTATGTCATTCATCGCGCCAAACACGTATGCAATCGCATCTAAACGCCATGTTTCAGGAACTTCTTCCTCCAATTTTTCTAGTTCAACTAGCAATTCTTCCTGAAGATTCATTTCTACTGAAAGCTGCGCTAAATATTCCATATTTATATGCATTGGTTCTTCTTTCATCGCCTGGACCATATGCTTTTGTTCTTTGGAACGATTCTCTTCTTTTTCGTATATTTCAGCAAGCTGCAAATGTACACCTAAGAAGTTCTTATCCCTTTCTAAACATGTTTCATACGCATGCTTTGCTTCTTGAAATTGCCCTAACGCCATGAATGTTTCACCGATACGGAAATACGGCAATGAATCTTGTTTTTTCTTAAGTGCATCATTATACCGTTTTATCGCCTGATCATACTGTCCAATAGATTCATATAAAACACCTGCGTAACAACCGTATTCAATTACATCCTCTTTTTCTTTTTCTAACGTTCTTAAAAATGCTATGCCTCGTTGCACAAAAGCTGTGTCTTTTATTCGATTTACATACTCATCCAACACGCTCGCTATATTAGCGTATACGCTTCGTATACCGTTCTCTAATTTAGAAAGTGCAAGTTTTAACTCTTTTTCATCCTCACCTAATGCCATTTCAGCATCCCATAACACCATACCAGCATTCATAAGGAAATCTTGATTGTCTTCAAATTGCTTATTAATACTGACAATATAGTTTTTTGCATCCTTATATTGTTCCTTTGCCATATAAACTTGAATTAAACCGAAATGAGAATATACATCTTCATTATTTTCTTCTAAAGAACGCTTATATATAGTTTCCGCTTCTTCAAGTTCATCATTTTGAAAATGAAAATCTCCTAAACGAACATATAAAGACGCCTGATCTTCACAATTTTGAATTCCTTGTAATAGAATTTCCTTCGTATTTTTCTCATCATCCAAATCCGATTCATAGATTTCCGAAAGCTTCGTATATAAATAGGCTGCTGTTTTATCTAATTGAATCGCCACTTTAAGTCCTTTTACCGCCAAATACACTTTCCCTAAATACTGAGCACATCTTGCACGTTCATACCATATGTGCGCTTCATATTTATATTCTTTTAATAAACCATTAAAGAATCCATATGCTTCTTCATATCGTTCTAAATCTATTAAAATTAAACCGTGATTTACAAGTGTAAACCTTTCTGGACTACGTTCTATAGCTGTTAGAGAATACTCTAGCCCCTTTTCGGATTGATCCATATACATGTATGATAATGCTAAGAAACTCCACGCAACTGGTTGATCTGCATCCAATTGTAATGATGAACGAAAACTAGCAATCGATTCTGCATAATTATCTTGCTCAAAAGAATAACGTCCATTTATAAAATGATACAACGCTTGATTGCTTTTCTTCTCCACACTTTGAAGCATCTGTCCTGCTTTTTCCATATCCTGCAGACGAATAAAACACTGTGCACTATGCAATTTCACAAAGTCAGAGCTCGGAAACTTTTTCATTAATTTTTCTATACAAAACTGAATAAAATCTTTATCTACTTCAGCATCTAAATGTTTAATCGTATATAACCAAGTGTTTGGGTTTTCACTTGTTTCTTTTAAAAATAGTACTAACTTTTCAATTCCCTCTTTATCTTGCTCACCTAAATGATCTGTAAGAGAAAAGATTGTTTTATAATAAGTGTGTTCTTTCTCATTTAAAAATGAAAGTTGTTCCATTCTATCTTTTGGTATAAACGTAATAGCTAAACAATCTGTATAACGATATTTTTCTTGCAACTTATCATATTCCACAAGAATCGGTTCCAAGAAATTCGGATCTTGAATATAAAAAGCTTGCAGTACATCGTCATAACCAGAAAGCACTTGTACATGGGAAGCGTGCTCAATATCTATACTTAATAAAACGGGAATACCTTGATTGAGTAATCTCTTATAATTTTCCTCATTCCCTTGAAAATAACGATATTCGTAACCTTGCTCTTCTATATATGTAACTGTATCTGAAAACTTAGAACCTGTTACATCAAAAATATGTTGTGCAATTTCATCTTGCGTACGTTTTTCTCCCCATACCCCTAACATCATTTCCAAACTTGTCGGAACGCAATAGTTATCCTTTTGTACAACCGGAACTATCGGTAAACGAACCTTTTTTCCATCAGGATTTTTTTCTATATGATGATATAGAGAATTTTTTAAACTCTTTTCACTTTTCAATAGTGCTTGCAAATCGTGAATATTATTCATTTTATAAAATGCTTCTGCACGTAAATGTATAAAATAAGTTGTATATGCATGATGCGGAAGCATATGATTGATTTTATCTATTACCGCTAACATTTCTTCATAGCGCTCTAAATCTAATAAATATTTTACTTTTTCAAAATAGAAATATGGTACTTGAGGGAACTTTGCAATCGCATCATTAATGAGTTGTAACGCTCGCTGCTGTTCACCTTTATATGCATATAATTGCGCCAATAAGTACGTAGCTAACTCTTCACAATCTTTATGCTGCTGACCGGATAAAAGTTGTTCCTCTGCCTTCTCCCACTCACCAGTCTGTATATATAAGTAACCCCATTTATCAAAAACTGCACGCGTACTATGCTTTTCCGCCTTTTGCATATAGGCATAGGCCTCTTCATTTCGCTTCATATCTAGCAAACATCTAACTAACGTAAAGTATGTTTTCGTTAAAACATCCGCATCAGTTTCCTCTTCATTTACCTTTTCCAAAGAATCTTTTAACAATTGTTCAGCATCAAGGATTTTACGCTCATCAATTAATTCATCACAATATAAAGAGAGCGTTCTCATATTTGGGAATTTTTTATAAGTATAACGAATTAAAAAGGAGCTATATTGATGCATCAAACCTTCATCAGCAAGACGAATTAATGTATCAAACTCCTTAGGTGACGAGACGTTAGAAAGCCAGTTCTTCACGTATGATAACTTATTCGTTTCTTTTATATGCGCAATTTCATTATTTATCTCATGTAATCCATCTAGGAATCTCTTTTCTTTCAAACAAATCTCTAATTGCTTAAAATCTAGCATGCATTCACCTCAAATTATTATTTATACTGCCATTTGCAAGCAGTATTCTAACCTACTTGCTTAGATTTTACACATCATATAGTATGCATTCAACTAAAACCTCATATAATGAACGATATTATTTAATATTATTCAAGTTTATAACTAAATATCTTAAAAACGATACTTTTTCTCGTTATTTTGTTTAATTTGATGAAATAACATATATTATTCGAAGATGGGTTTTATCTTCTTTTTTGAGGCTTCATTCAGTGGATGAAATTATATTAACGATTTCCTGAATATCTATTGTAACTTACAATAGATCAACGATTTGATAAGATATATCGATTTACCTAAAAAAATGACAATCATCCTATCTTTTATTTCACTTATCAAATTTTAAATCTATAAAAACACCGTAATGATCACTTGGAAATACGTGTGATGAAGTTAATGCTAAATCTCCAAATACAGATACATTTTCTATATTTAGAGATTCAAACGAATCCTTCTCTTGTATCAAAATCCAATCATATCGTTCTTCTTGCTTTTCATCCCCTATTAAATTTGTATTCTTTCCATAATCTAAAGTTGGCTGAGCAAGAATGTTATCTTGATTTTCTTTAAGCTGAGCCACGTCTATCCATTGATTACTTATTAAGTATTGATGCACCCCTGAATGTGGTTCATCATTAAAATCACCACATAATAATTCGTAGCCACTACCTCTGTTTTTAATCCAATTATTCACCGTATCCAATTGCTCTTTTCTTACCTTACTAGATTTCCAATTTAAATGAACATTCGTTATCCCGAGCTTATACTCTTTATATTTTAACATAATTCGAATGGCACAATAATTCGATTCCTCTATATCTGTTTCCCAAATAGCTTCTTCAGCTAAAATAGGAACTTTACTTAAAAAAGCTAGGCCTTCATCTGGAGAATCTGGATACTCTTTAAATACACAGACCGGATATCCAGATTGATCCGCTATATACTGCGCAACATTTTTCTTCAATTCATACTTAGCACAACTTCCCACTTCCTGTAGAGCAAGAATATGCGGGGAAATATTGCGAACCTCCTCACAAATGGCTTCTAATCTCTCAAACCAAAAACTCTCGTGATTCCATATATTGAAAGTAGCAATTCGAATTACATCACTACAATTTAACATTTTATTTCACCAAATGTAATTTTCATATTCGGAGCATAAACTAAAGATGCATGTATATGAAACACTTCAAAAAATCGTAGTTCTGCTTCATATTGAGCGAGCGCTTCAGCAAATGTTAATCCCCGACTCATTAAACGTTCTATAAATTGCTGTTTATCACCCGGATTGCCTGCAATCCCCTCTTCTTTTAGAGAATTATATAATCCTTGCTTATCATTTTGATTTAAATTAGAATCTAAAAAATTCACTTTATCACTTACTCTACATTCAATATTTTTAACACCCAATTCACTTAAATACATAGGTATTTTCATACCGATATTTCCATCTTTACCGTTTCTCTGTGTATCTCTTTCAAATAATCTCTGCAAAACACCTAGCTGGATAATTTCCGATTGATTCTCTCCATCTAATACGTATGAAGACATATTTGACATCCAATGTGGTTCAAAACAGATTATTTTACCACCTTGTTTAATTGAATGTATCATCTTCTCTAGCATCGTTTTTGGGGAACTCATATGTAATAAGAAAGCATGACTGACAGCTATATCATATTTATTTTTCAATTCAATTTCTGTCGCATCCCCCTCAATAAATTCTGTTTCATATGGGAGTGCACGAAACAACTCTCTCGCTTCAGCTATTAATGTTTCTCCCCTATCAATCCCTGTATACTTTGATCCAATTGGAAGTAAAGGCAACAAAATTAAACCTAAATAACCATATCCACAACCATAATCAACAATATGTATAGGATCAGTAATCTTCCAAACTGAATTGACTAAAAAACTTAAATAATCATCGTTATAATATAAATCTCTCGTATTTCTTAAATATGCTAGCTTACTATTCCAATCATACTCTTCCAGGTCCAACACCTCCTTTTATATACAAAACTAAAGTTCTCCATTTAATAGTCACATTCCTACACTTCTAATAAAAAAAGCTAGTATACCTTAAACGATACACTAACTTTCCCACTCACATAATTTAACAATTACAATCAGTATAATCAGTACAAGCTAATGTACTGCAATCACAGTTTCTATGTTCGTCATTTCTTTTTAGGTGAAAATAGAGTAACACAATAAATATTGTACAAATAACAAAAGCAATTACTGCTTCTATATTTCTTTCATGAATGAGAAAACTAATCCCGCTTCCTCCTGAAATAAGAATTAGAACTGAGTAAATTCAAAACATGTAAAGTTCTCCTTCCATTAATATATGCTTTTAGATGTTATCCATATAATGCTAGAGGCAATAAATAGCCCCATACCATTACCGCTTAATAAACCGGTCGTTACTCTTAGTAAATTTGTGCTGCTTCTCCATTTCCATTTTTGGGTGAATCCATCAATAAGTAACGGAATTTGAGCGGAAAATGATAGTATTATTGCAAGTAGAAACGAAGGTGTCATATAAAAATAAATTGGAAACATTAAAATACCGATAAGCATGCCTGTACAACGCGCACATAAAGGTATGTATTTTTGTAGTTTAAGGAAACTTCTTTCCGATCTTCTATGACAAGGAATTTGTAAAATAAAAGTTCGAATCAATATGAATCACCCTCTCTAAATAGATTTTAATTGATTTTGCAAAAAAATTATATATCCAATAAAAAAACAAACCAGGTTCATACTAGACCCGGTTTGTCAGTTTATTACTAAGTTCATAATAATTCTTTTCATATTTACATCTCCTCAGGTGCCCCTACCCCAAGTAAACGTAATCCCTCTTTTAATACAACCGTCACAGCGTAAGCTAATGCGAGTCTACTCTCTTTCTCTTCGTTCTCTTCTAATATACGAACATTTCCATAATATTTATTGAACGCTTGTGCTACATCTAATACGTATTTTGAAATAGTAGATGGCTCATTTTTGTTGAAGGCCGCTTCAATTACTTGCGGGAATTTATTAAGTAATTTTACGACACTCCAGCTATAATCATCTTTTAATGCAAACGTACAAGTTTCAAATTCTACACTTTCTTTTCTTAAAATTGAACAAGCACGCGCATGTGTGTACTGTACATATGGTCCTGTTTCTCCTTCAAATTTCAACATATTTTCTAATGAGAATTCGATATTATGCATACGCTCATTTTTTAAATCGTGGAAGATAACCGCTCCAACACCGACTTGTTTTGCCACGTCTTCTTTTTGTTTTAAATTCGGATTTTTCTCTTCAATATTTTGTTCCGCAAGCGCAACAGCTTCTTCTAACACTTCTTCTAATAAAATAATTCTGCCCTTACGTGTCGACATTTTCTTACCATCTTTTAATATGAACCCGAACGGTACATGTTCCATTCCATCAACCCAAGTATAGCCTAGCTTTTTTAATACAGTGAAAAATTGATTAAAATGTAAACTTTGTTCTGGTCCAACTACATAAAGTGCTTTATCAAATCCATATGTGTTTTGGCGATATAAAGCCGCCGTTAAATCACGTGTTGCGTAAATAGTTGCACCATCTGATTTTCTAATTAAGCATGGCGGCATACCTTCTTTTTCTAAATTAACGACTAATGCGCCTTCTGATTCTTCAAGTAAATCGTGCTCTTCTAAAATCCCAATAAAGTCTTCCATTTTATCGTTATAGAAAGCTTCTCCTTGAAAGTTTGTAAATTCCACACCGAGAAGTTCATAAATACGAGAAAATTCTTTTAAAGACTCATAACGGAACCAATTCCAAAGTTCGACTGCTTCTTCATTTCCTTCTTCTAGTTTTTTAAACCATGATCGTCCTTCTTCTTCTAGTTCTTTGTTCTCTTTTGCTTCTTCATGAAACTGAACATATAACTTAAATAACTCACGTATCGGATCCTCTTTAACTAACTCTTCATTTCCCCATTTTTTATATGCGGTAATTAACTTTCCAAACTGCGTGCCCCAATCGCCAATATAATTGATTCCGACAACTTCATACCCACATTTTTCGGCGATATGTTTCAGCGAATTACCAATCATTGTAGAACGTAAATGCCCCATTGAAAAAGGTTTCGCGATATTAGGAGAGGAATAATCGATAACTACCGTTTTTTCACATCCAAAGTGATTTTGACCGTACTCTTCTTTCTCCGCTAAAATTATTTTTAATACTTCATCACTTACTGTTTCACGATTAAAAAATACATTTACATAAGGACCAACAGCCTCTACTTTCGTAAAGAACGGATCATTTAATTTCTCCGCCAATTCCTTCGCTATAATAGCTGGTGATTTTTTATATTGCTTCGCTAGTGAAAAGCATGGGAACGCTGCATCTCCGAATTCATCTTGTTTTGGTGTTTCGATTAAATCTAAAATTTGATTTTGTGTTAATTCATTCGTAAAAATATTCGATAAACTTTTCGCAAACTGCGTTTTATAATTCATACTATAACCTCCTTATTTTTTAAAACACAAAAAACTCGTCTCTAAAAAAGAGACGAGTTTTAACCCGTGGTACCACCCTTGTTGTTCATTTCGAACCACTTTCCCGTTTATAACGAGGACAGGGGGCCTCGGCTTACTCTACTATTCGTTCAAGAAGCATCTCCGAAGTGCGCTTCATCTTTTTCTTCTGCACTAGGCTCACACCATCCCTAGCTCGCTTTCCTTCTGAAAAAGACTACTCTCTTCATCACAGACAGTATATTTAATTAATTATTGCTTATTATACATCTTTTCAAACAATTAGCAAGGATCAATTACACCAAAGTGAAACTTAGCACTTTTTCTTTTGTATACGTGAAAATTATGTTTTTCAAATCTAGAACTACGGAAATGATCTTTCAGAACGACACGCTTTCTCGCCACACGCTTCGCTTCCGCAATTGTTTCGTCAGTAATATCATGATACAAAGCGAAGTGTTTTAATCCTTTAATTCCATCTGATTCTATGACAGTTTCTTCGAACATTGGATCAAGGTAAACGACATCATAACTATTATCTTCACATTGTTTTAAAAATGAGTAATGCTCCGTTTGCTTCACATCGATTCGTTGCATTGCCTCATCAATTTCAGAAACAGATGAAGACCATGTTTTTAAACCATTTCCCATAATATAAGCCATATATTCATTGCCTTCAAGTCCCGTTACTTTTCCGCTTTCACCAACAATATAACTAGCTACAATACTATCTGATGCCATACCGAGCGTACAATCTAATACTGTCATTCCGCTCTCTAATTTAGCAGCTTGTACAAACGGATCGTGCTCTCCGCGCATTAACCTTTTCACACGAAACATCGCTGAGTTTGGATGAAAGAAAAACGACTCTTCCGTACCTTTTGGATAAATGGCTAATCGATTTTTCCCTACGACAAGTACATCTTGTTCATACTGCTCATGCAGTTTATGTACTGGTATGTCATTACGTTTAACGAAAGAAAGATTTAATTCTGCTGCTACCTTGTTTGCATAATCTTTCATTTCTTTATTTGTTCTTCCTGCTGTTGTTACTATCATTTTTTCACCTCTATATAAAGAAAAGAGGGAGATTCACTCTCCCCCTACTTTAGCAATTCTTTTCGAAAGCTTGTTCTAAGTTTGTAATAATTTCGTCCATTGTTGCGCCTTCAATTTCATGACGGTGAATGAAGTGAACAACTTCTTTTCCTTTTAGTAATGCCATAGATGGTGAAGATGGAGGAATTTCTCCGAAGTATTCACGCATTTTTACAGTAGCATCTTTATCTTGACCTGCAAATACAGTTACAAGATGATCAGGTTGTTTTTCAGCACGTACAACCGCTTGACCTGCTGATGGACGTGCTAAACCAGCTGCACAACCACAAACAGAGTTTACAACTACTAAAGTTGTACCTGATGCATTCTCCATAAATTCTGTTACAGCTTCTTCTGTAGTTAACTCTTCAAATCCAGAACGCACTAACTCTTGGCGCATTGGAATTACCATTTGACGCATGTATTCTTCATATGCATTTGACATCTTGTATCTCTCCTTCAACTTTCATTCCAAATTTATCATATCACGCTCTATTAATAGGTGCAAAAGAAAGATAACGATGATTTCATTTTTTTGTAGGGATTTCACAAACCCCTTCACGACAGTGTCCAACTGGGACAAGTTTTCTATTGTTGGCAATATAATCGTATACTTTACTTCCAAATCCAAGTACGATAGATAGTTTTATAAAAGGTACTGCAAACCAATAAGATGGAACGGCCTTTGCTAATACGTTAATGCTATGAATTCCGTCATACCACTTATTATTTTTTAAAATATACAATCTTTGTTCCATCTTACTTTGTAATTCTTGAGAAAGTTCATACTTCTCAACTACATCTTCATCTCGAAATGAAACAAATTTCATCTTACCCTTTTTATCTAATCTTTTCGTACGTTCTGCAACCGCCGTACACATCGGGCACCAACTATCATAGAAAACAATCATAAACTATTCCCCTTTACGAGACTCCGTCATTTGCTTCCATACTGATCCTTTTGCTTCTTCGCCGCCTTCAATACGTTCTAAAGCTAAACGTGCTTGCATCGCCACTTCAAACTCCGGATCATCTTCTGCTGCTTTTAGTGCCGGAATTGCACTTTCATCACCAAGTTCAAATAAGAACATTGCTGCACGCCAGCGTACTAATTTACTTGAATCTTTCAAAGATTTAATCATAACGAACATCGCTGCTGGATCACCTACGTCTGATAAGCAATCTCCTGCTGTACGACGAACGCTTACTGAACGATCTAATAACGCTTTATATAATAACGGCAATACTCCTTCACCTTTTACCATACCTAAATAAGCTGTTGCTAAACGGCGGATAGATACTTTCTCATCATCTAATGCCATTTTCAATACCATCATATCTTCTTCCGTTGGATCCATTTGTTCTAAAGCTGCAAAACGGTTTTTCCAGTCAGAATCTTTCATCATCTCTTCTGTTACTTTATATGGCTCACGCTTTTGAATCGTTACTTCAACAGCACCTGCTTGATCTAATAATTCTTTAACCGTTTCATTTACACGTTCTTCTGAATAAGCAGCAATAATTTCTTCTACTACTTCTTTCCCGATTTCTTCAAAATTACCGTAACGTGTACTTTGCTCTACCCACTTACGCTCTTTCACAACGTTAGGTGCAGACATTTGCACTTTCATAATTGATTCTTTAAAACGATCAGGTAAACCAACACGCTCTTCTGAGGTTCCATCTGTTAACTTCACTTGCATCGGAATTGTAAAGAACATTTGAACAAACACTTTCACTTCTCCAAAATGAGAAAGTTGTTGTTCTTCGCTTTCTTCCACTATTTCTTCACCGAAAACAGCACGAACTTGTTGTAATAAAACTTTCCAGTCATACTTCGCATTTCGCTCTACTGCTAAAAAGTCTGCAACATGATACACACCTTTAATGCCTTCAATCTTCAAAATTTCTTGCACTTGCACTGGTGCTTGTTCTTTATTTTCATTTGTATAATTATTACGCGCTCCTGATGGTAATACTTCATTCAAAATAACTTTCATTGTATTTGGACTTGGCGTCGGTTCAATTGCTTTAATCTTCACGTAAAAAACTCTCCTTTATTGCGTGTTCTTAGCTGTATTGTAACATGTTACCCCTTTATACTCCTACTCGGATGCTTAATTTTATTGATTTCTTCCCATCATCATACTTTCTCTTTCCACCTAATTAATCCGAAACTATCATTAAAATTCTAATATTTTTGCGATGCACTCTCCCGCCTTCTCTCTAAAAATGTAATATTCTCAATCAGAACTTCAGTTCTATATACTCTCTTTCCTTGTTCATCATCGTAATTACTCGTATGAATACGCCCTGTAATCCCAACAAGTGAGCCTTTCGTACAATATTCTGTTACATTTTCAGCCGACCTTCTCCATACAACACAATTAATAAAATCTACTTGTTGCTCACCTAAACTATTTCGAAAACCTCTATTCACCGCAACACATATTCGTGCATAAGCGACACCTTGTTTTGTGTAGTATAATTCTGGCTCCTTTGTCAATCTACCGATTAATACAACTCGATTCATCATAAGTTATACCACCTCACATATTTTTCTTCATTGTAAAGAAAAATGTTGGAAGGGTAAAAAGTACAAAACGGCATGTTTGTAAATAAAAAGTATTACTTTATATCTTACAAAACTAAAAAAGAAACCCTACATAGTTTAAACATGTAAGGTTTCCAAAAACATTATACTTTACTGCAAGATATGTAATATCCTCCGCGGGCCATCTTTATTTCAGCGCGGTACATTACATTTTCTAAGTAGAAAGTAATCGGTTTAACTTTACTCTCAATTTTTAATTGTTCATTACATTTAGTCGCATAGCTTTCAATAGCTGAACGAATAACTTCTGCTGATGGATATGTTAAAGCGTCATCTAGTTCTATGAAAAAACTTTTAGAAAATAGTTTTTTCATAATCCCTTTTTTCTCTTTCATCATATTCCATCCCCCTTCAATTTAAGTCGCCAACATCCATATTTTCAATTTATCTTTAAAAATAAAAAAACCTGCACATTTCATGCAGGATTTTTTATTAGTCATTTTTCGTAAAGTAAGAAACGAAACGAAGAATTTCTAAGTATAACCATACTAGCGTCATCATTAGACCCATTGCACTGTACCACTCCATATATTTTGGAGCTTGGCTACGTGCACCATTTTCGATTAAATCGAAATCTAGTAATAAATTTAATGCAGCAACTACAATAATAACTGCACTAATGATCATACCAATTGTCCCACCTTGGTGAATATATGGAACAGAAACACCGAACATGTTTAGTAAGAATACGATTAAATACATAACCATAATTCCCATTGTTGCTGCCATAACACCTGTGCGGAATTTATCAGTTACCTTCACTACGCGTGTTGCATATAAAACTAACATCGCAAATAGAATTGAGATTGTTAGTAATACAGCGTTTAAAACGATAGAATCCTGAAATTTCATTGCATAAACTGCTGAAATACTTCCTAACACTACCCCTTCTACTGCCGCATAAATCGGTGCACCAATTGGTGATATGCGCGGGAAGAAGATAGATGCAAACGCAACGATTGCCGCAATAACTAAAGCACCAATTAATACTGGCATTTTCATCGTACCATTTGACATCTGTATGTATGAATAGACAGACGTTGCAAGCAGCAAGATAAGCATAATAAACGTTTTGCCTACTGTTCCGCCAATAGTCATCGCAGAAGTATTTGCTCCCTCTTTACGGAATGCCTCTTTTTTCAACATTGGATTAGATGTTCTCATTTTTTCCCTCCTAAAATAGGTTCTACCAATAGTGTAAAGTTTTTCTCTTTACTTTTCAATATATGCAGCTTGTTTTTATTTTAATCCTTCAACGATGTCGGATAGTTCACTCCA
Source organism: Bacillus sp. 41-22 (assembly GCF_025809295.1). Classification (NCBI taxonomy): domain Bacteria; kingdom Bacillati; phylum Bacillota; class Bacilli; order Caryophanales; family Bacillaceae; genus Bacillus; species Bacillus sp. 41-22. The sequence continues at coordinate 2,079,931 of NZ_CP084035.1, read as the reverse complement.
TCGTTCCATCGTTTTTTCTAGCTCTTCTTCTATCTTCTGCCCTGCTTCAGATAATTCTTGGGCCTTTGTGAAGTCAGATCCAACATTCGTAAGTTCTTCTCCAATTGATTCAAGTTTCTCTTCTAGTTGTGCAATTGTATCTTCAATTGTTTCCCATTCACGCTGCTCATTGTAAGAAAGTTTACGTTTACGTTGTTGTTTCGGAGCCTCTTCTACTACTTTTTTCTCCTTTTGAACTTCTGCTTTCTCAATGAGTTCTCTCGTTTTTTCCATTTCTAAATACTCTGTATAACTACCTAGGAATTCACGCACTTCGCCTTCGCCAGTAAAGATGAACAATTCATCTACTACTTTATCTAAGAAGTAACGGTCATGCGATACAGTTAAAACGACACCTGGGAAATCTTCTAAATAATCTTCTAGCACTGTTAATGTTTGTGTGTCTAAATCATTCGTAGGCTCATCAAGTAATAGTACGTTTGGTTCTCCCATTAAAATACGCAATAAATATAACCGTCTTCTTTCGCCACCAGATAGTTTACCAAGCGTTGTTCCATGTGAATGCGGTAGGAATAAGAAACGTTCTAACATTTGAGATGCGCCAATTACTTTTCCATCTGTCGTATGAATAACTTCCGCAATTTCTTTAATGTATTCAATCATACGCTGGTTTAAATTCATCTCTTCATTTTCTTGCGTATAATAGGCAACTTTTACAGTTTGTCCTACTTCAATTTCACCACTATCAGGAGAGAATTTTCCTGCAAGCATATTTAATAGTGATGATTTTCCGCTTCCATTTGCTCCGATGATTCCGATACGATCACCAGGCTTCACAATATGATTAAAGTTATGTAATACTGTTTTATCACCAAATTTTTTCGTTACATCTTTTAATTCAAGTACTTTCTTTCCTAAACGACTTCCACTTAGTGCAATATCAACTGATTGCTTCGCTGCTGGTCCTTCTTGTCCCTTCAGCTCATCAAAACGCTGAATACGCGCCTTTTGTTTCGTAGAACGGGCTTTTGCACCACGGCGAATCCAAGCAAGTTCACGACGATATAAATTTTGGCGTTTTGATTCTTGTGCCGATTCCTGCTCTTCACGAAGTGCTTTCGCTTCTAAAAATGTACTGTAGTTTCCTTCGTAGCTATACAGTTTACCGTTATCTAATTCAAAAATACGGTTTGTCACACGATCTAAGAAATAACGATCATGGGTTACAAGTAATACCGCACCTGTATATCTTGCTAAATATTCTTCTAACCATTCAACTGTCTCATGGTCAAGGTGGTTCGTAGGCTCATCCAAAATTAATAAATCAGGTGTTTCAATAAAACATTGCGCCATTGCAATACGCTTTTTTTGTCCACCAGATAGGTTTCCAACAGTTGCTGTAAAATCAGTAATTCCTAATTTCGTTAATAACGATTTTGCATTCGCATTTGCTTCCCATGCACTCATCGCATCCATACGTTGCTGCACTGCAAATAATTGTTCCTGTACTTTTTCATTACTTGGATCTTTTTCGATATTTAATAACGATTGTTCATAATCACGAAGAAGACGAATTAAAGGTGTATCACCATGGAACACTTGCTCTAATACTGTTAGTTTTTCATCAAACTCTGGTTGCTGTGATAAATAACTAATTGTATATCCACGTGAATGCGTCATATCACCTGTATCAGGAGTTTCTAATCCTGCAATAATTTTTAATAACGTTGATTTACCAGTACCGTTTACACCGATAATTCCGACACGTTGTCCTTCTGTAATACTACATGATAATCCATCAAATAACGGTTTTTCTCCGTATGATTTCGATAAGTTCTCCACAGTTAACATTTTCATATTTGTGCATTCCACTCTTTCATAAATTGTTCAATAAACTGTTCCATATAACGATGACGAACTTCAGCCTCTTGTTTTGCTGCGTTCGTGTTCATTAAATCTTTTAGTTTTAAAAGCTTTTCATAAAAATGATTTAAAGATGGATCATTATTTTTTCTATATTCATCTTTCGTCATCACTTCTCGAGGAGGGATAGTTGGATCATACATTAATCTCCCTTTCGCTCCTCCGTATGCAAACGTTCGAGCTATTCCAATTGCACCAAGAGCATCTAAACGATCCGCATCTTGAACAATTCTACCTTCAAATGACTCAACTGTGCCACCATGACCGCCCTTATAAGACATATTGGCGATGATATGAAGAACATGCTTACTTTCATCTTCTTCAACACGTAACTCTTCTAACCAATCAGAAACTTTTTTCATTCCTGCTTCTTCACTCTCATTTAACTTCTCATCTGCTACATCGTGAAGTAATGCTGCCATTTCAATTATAAAACGATTTCCCCCTTCTTGCTCGGATAAAGAAATCGCCAATTTATGTACGCGTTCAATATGATACCAATCATGCCCACTCGCATCTTTTTCTAAAATATGCTTTACGAAAGTTATTGTTTTTTGTATTTTTTCTTGTTTTATCATTTTATCTTCACCCAGTTACTTATTGTAACACGCCCGCATTTTTTCATCACATATTTTCTTGTCCGCCCATACACTAGGTGGTAGGCATCATTATGAAGGAGGAATAAAAATGTTCTATAATAACCAACCGCCTTACCCACAACAACCATTTTCCCCTCAACATCAGGAACAAAGATATGCCGAACAATATGAGGAGCAAGAGACACAACATCAAGAGCCACAATACGAACAAAATCCATACGCAACACCGCAAACTCAAGGAGCTGAATATCAACAAAATCCATATGACACACGTCCAAATTATGAATATCCTCAAAACCCATATGCAGCATCACCAACTCAAGAACAACAATATCAGCAAAATCCATACACAACTCAGTACACTCAAGAACAACAAAATCCATATGTACCGCAGCGCACCCAAGAACAACAATATCAGCAAAATCCATATGCAAATCAGCCACAACAGCCAATGTATCAACCAAACTCCGAACAACGTGTCTCACCACCTGCACCACCAACTATCGATCCGACGCAACCACAAATTTTACCGCCTGGTCCAACATTCGATATTACACAGCCACAAATTTTACCACCAGGACCTATTACAGAACCAACACAACAACAAATTCAACAAGTTGTCGGTACACAGTTTTTACCTTTAAAGAAACCTGTACTAGATTTCGTAAAACCTTGGGTAGATTACGGTTTAAATGAAGCAAAACATACATCACATCAACACGCTTTAACTGAGGTTGCTGCAATTATGTTCTTAGTTGGTAAAGGATTCAACCCAACGATTGCTCATTATATTGTTGAATCTTGGGAGAAGAATGAGCAGTTTTAAGGTGGTTCATTTTATATTATATAAAACTAGAAAAGTGTCACAAATGCCTGTTATACAAGCATTTGTGACACTTTTTATTTGTTATATTATATTCTATTGCAAAAGGGGATTTCATATTTTTTCACGTGTTTTTATATTATTTGTGAGCAATGTTTTCCCCTACTACTCACAATACAACTATAACATGCTAATTCCAAAACAATCGGCACATATACTGCCAAAAAGCGGTCACGACTCTGCCAATTATTTTAAATTCCTCCTGTGTTGCTGATCTATCGATTTTTGGTAAGAAAGATAATTGTTTAGTCATGTAGAACCACTCCTTTGTATTTTTTTACTTTTATCTTAACGCTCCACGTCTACGTTCATAACGTGGTCCACGAACTCCCATTAACTCTTCAATTTCACAAGTACTAAATTTCTCTTTTCGTTTTTTCTTATTTTTCTTCTTTGCTTGTTTTGATTGCTTTTTCCACTCACGTAACTAATCCTTTAGCACCTTCATTTCCCCATCTCCTTTTTCAAAATAAAAAGGACACCTATTCTTAAAACAGCTTTAACTGCTACTTTAATGAATTGGTGTCCTCTAGTTTTCTAGCCGGACTGTATTCTGTTTTCATTTATTTGATAATACCAGCCTGCACAAAGATACTTCTCCAAGCTTTGTTAACTTGATATTTATCAACGGCTATCGCACGACGAGCAATAGCTCTTCTTATTTTCTTTTTCTTTGCATTTGCCATTCTCCTCATCCCTTTCATGCAAACGTCTCTCATTTTCATTTTGGAGCGTTTTGCTCCTTTTGATACCTATTACATTCAAAAATAATCTAAACGTGAATTGTACCTATTTTATAAATTCCTTTTCCCCACAAAAGGATTATTTTATTAAGTTCTCTATGAAATACTTTCTTCTATCTCTTGGCTTTCTTCTCTTATTTGACCGATTAATGAAACTACTGAACCGACCGCTTGGACCCAACTCCCCGTAATCACTATAAGCTGTCCATCCTCCTCATCGCCTTCCGAAATTCCCTCCACTTTATCCCGACTAGCTTTCAATTCATCTATTCCACCTATTGCCTGTAATGAATTGCCAGTTGCTTGTAACACATTCCCGACAATGTTATACGATTCATCTATATTGGAACTATCCTCTATTTCCCCACCTATTGATGTAACACCACCTAATGCTTGTATCCAATTTCCTGCAATCACTAATTTTTTTTGTGTTTCATCTTCAAATTCTATAATGAGTCCTGTTAGAACCGTTACATTACCAATTGATTGGATTTCGTTCCCAATCAATTCAAGGGATATTTCTCCTTGTCCATCAGCCTCCAGACCATTCCCCGTTGCCTGTAATACATTCCTCCATACGTTCAAGTCTTTTCTTAATTCGCTGTTCAATCTTTTTAAAGGTGTACTCCCAATCGCAGCAATAATTGTCCCTACTGCAACAAACCAAGCGCCAACTATCTCCTTAATCGGATCATCCATTCTCAATCTACCCCGTCATTAATTTAGTACTTACAGGATATGAATTGGCACATCTTCATGTTAATGGCCTACTCCTCTTCCTCCTGAATAAAACTCAATATTTCGTCAATACTATACATACATCTAGAGTTAAATCCCTGTTTGGAGCAGTTAGCTTTTGCTAGCTGCTCTTTGTTTTTAAAAATGCACGTAATTGACTGGACACACATAAAATATTTTGTGTTCCTTTTTATATAAAATAAGTTAGTCGTTACAAATGGATAATCTCGTCACGAGAGCACTTTATTAAGTGCTCTATTTATGTTTTAAACTACTACAAAATGAAATTTTTATAAAAAGCTTTCTCAACACCTAATTGGCGGAAATCATTTTCCTTTTATGGTAATCTATTGGTAATTACATGAAGGTTTAGTGTTTCCTTAAAAGGACCCGTCCCCTAATCGGGTCCTTTTAAATGTTCTCTACTTTTACGCATTATATTAATGGCATTATTCAAACAGGCGATACTATTACTGGTGTGACTACTACAGCTGCTACTATTGTAGGCGGAGCCGTCCTAGATGGAGATACTCCTATTGCAATTGAATTTACTATAACGTAACTTTAGTTGTCTTTTTAGAGGTTTCATTAAAAGAAACCTCTAATTTTAAAAACTAACATTAACTTTAGTAGCAACTACATAATACAGTGCATATACTAGTATAGAATGATAGGAATTTATACTCACTCTCGAAAAGAGCACTTATATATAGTGCTCTTTTTGGTATGGAATGTGAAATAAAGGCTTGCTCTTAAAACCTTTTATGTAATTATTGTAGGTTTTTTCCTTACACCCGTGTGTCTGTTTACTCATAAGTTGTTAAAGTATAAATATACATTGGTAGTTAATTTATAAGGGAGGTGTAAAAATGAGTAAATTTAAAAAGAATTGTCACATACCCTTTCCATGTTCCTTTCCTTTGCCTCAAATAGGGCCTACTGGAATAACTGGACCTACCGGAATAACTGGAATAACTGGAATAACTGGAGTAACTGGAGTAACTGGACCTTCTGGTGGACCTCCGGGGCCTACTGGACCTTCCGGCATAACCGGAGCAACTGGACCTTCTGGACCTACCGGAATAACTGGAGCAACCGGGCCTTCTGGTGGACCTCCAGGACCTACTGGACCTACCGGAGCAACCGGGCCTTCTGGTGGACCTCCGGGGCCTACTGGACCTACCGGAATAACAGGAGCAACCGGACCTTCTGGTGGACCTCCGGGGCCTACTGGTCCTACCGGCATAACCGGAGTAACTGGACCTTCTGGTGGACCTCCAGGGCCTACTGGTCCTACCGGATTGCCAGGAACTGGTGGACCTCCGGGGCCTACTGGTCCTACTGGCATAACCGGAGCAACTGGACCTTCTGGTGGACCTACTGGACCTACCGGATTGCCAGGAACTGGTGGACCTCCGGGGCCTACTGGTCCTACCGGCATAACCGGAGCAACCGGGCCTTCTGGTGGACCTCCGGGGCCTACTGGACCTACCGGAATAACAGGAGCAACCGGACCTTCTGGTGGACCTCCGGGGCCTACCGGACCTACCGGATTGCCAGGAACTGCTGGAGCTGCTGGAGCTACTGGGCCTACCGGACTTACAGTATCTGGGTTATCTCATTATGCTTATGTTTTCAATACATCAGCTCAAGTTGTTGCCTTAGAAGCACCTATTCTTTTTAATTCACATGGTAGAATGACATCTGGTTTTACTCATACGCTGGGAACTTCTCAATTAATGGTTCTTAATGCAGGAGATTATAAAATTTCTTTTTCTGTATCAGGAGTTGAGCCTAATCAATTCACACTTTTTTTAAATGGTGCTCCGGTTACCAGCGCAGTTTATGGATCAGGTGCAGGAACTCAACCAAACAACGGCCAAACAATCCTCGCTTTAGCTGCAGGTGATATTATTACCCTTAATAATCATACTTCCGCTGCTGCAGTTACTTTGCAGACTTTGGCAGGTGGAACACAAACAAATATAAATGCTTCGATTGTAATTGAAAAATTAAATTAATTTAATCATTTATTTCTTGAAACTCTGGCAGTAAATAACCTAGAGTGGATTCTTTTTTAACAAGCAGTTAGCTTTTGCTAGCTGCTCTTTTAATTAAAATAACGATTTTATTTGAACCCATTCACCAATTTCATACTTTTACATACTATAAATACTACCTTTCTATATAATGCGCGCTCGTCATTTTCATTATGATTAGGCATAAAGAGTGCTCTCAATCAGCGCTCTTTTTTATTACTTTGAATACATTATTACCAATCCATGGAATACACAGGTTTCTCTGGACCAGTTACCTTGTATTCCTTGTATTCCTTGTACACAGAACCCGCTATAACTAGCGGGTTCTGTTTATTTTTATCTATACAATAACTATTTTGTTTAATTTATAAAATACAAGCGCTTGTCCATTTCATTTTGTTCTACCCCTACATTTACTATTAGTAATAAGAACTGAACTTTCCAGAGGTGAAAATATAATGGACGAGTTTTTATCTTCTACTTCAATAAACCCTAATTTAGTTGGACCTACTTTACCACCCGTTCCACCATTCACACTACCGACTGGACCAACTGGACCCACTGGATCACTATCAGTAGCTTACGGAACTTTTTGGCAAACGGAAATCATTACAGTCCCTTTCGAATCCCCTTTTTCTTTTAATCAGGCTGACCCTATGGTGGGGGGAATTTCTCTGTTAAATCCAACCACAATTAATATCACACAAGCTGGGGATTATCGAATTTCTTTCATTTCCTCGATTAACTTGACTGTAGCCCTTTCATTTCCTTATTCGCCTACCATTTCTATACTATTAAATAACAGTCTGATTCCAAATTTCAAAGCTACTATGCTGAACTTAAGGAAAAAGGACTATCAAATGGTACAATCAGCAATATCCATCGCTGCCTAAGATGCATTTTCAAACATGCTGTAGAATGGGAAATCATACATGATAATATAATGAATAAAGTAAAAAAACCACGTGAAGAGCAAGGTGAGATGAAAACATGGTCGAGCGAAGAATGTAATCGATTCCTCCAGTATCTAAAAGAAAAAAATATTAAGTACCATATGTTCTTCTTACTTGCAATCTATACAGGTATGAGACGTGGAGAATTACTTGCACTAACATGGAAAGATATTGACTTTGATAATAAACGTATCCTGGTTAATAAATCACTTGTAAAAACAGAAAAAGGACTATTTAAAGCTGCTACAAAAACTAAATCTTCAAATAGAAGCATTAGTATCTCTTCTTTTGTTATAGGGAAGTTACAATCCTACTACTCTTATAAAAAGAAAGAATTTTTCCGCTGGGGTATACACTTGAATGAAGAAGCCTTTATTTTCACCGGCAATACGATACATTCACCCTTACATATAGATGCTCCTCATCGCTTTTTGAATGATCACTATAAAAAAGCTGGTGTTCCTCGAATTCGTATACACGACTTACGACATACTCACGCTACACTCATGCTTCAGGCTGGAGAACACCCTAAAATCGTACAAGATCGCTTAGGGCATTCCTCTATTCAAATGACTTTAGACAAGTATAGTCACATCACACAGAACATGCAGCAACAAGCAGCAGAAAACTTCGAGAGTATAATAAAATCTAATGAAAACACCTGATAAAAAATGAAAATATTTAATGTGAGCAAAATGTGAGCATCCAGGAAAATCACCACTTAGAAACCCTGATATAATAAGGTTTTCCATACTATCTCGTTGAATCTTGGGAGAAGAATGAGCAGTTTTAGAATTGTTGATTTTAAAAAACATAAAAACCTCAAAAATGCCAAATCCCTTATGTCACAAAGGATTTGGCATTTTTAAGTTTCTAGAAAAACCCGCTAAATATAAAGAGGAATTAAAAGTCATAAATCCGGTACAATACTGTATCCACGCCCAAGGAACTGTCAAATGAAATGACGTGTCTAACTTTTTGGAGTCTATTGACCTTTTCAAATCCCCTTATATTAATGCTCGCTATTAAGACCTTCTCCTTCTAGGACCTACAATTAATTTGATTGCTGTTCTTTCTTGATTATCGATAGTAACCTCTTGAAAAGCTGGAACAAGAACCAAGTCAATGCCACTTGGAGCTACAAAACCTCTTGCAATCGCAATTGCTTTAATCGCTTGATTTAAAGAACCAGCTCCAATCACTTGGATTTCTACTTTTCCACTTGCTCTTAGTACGCCCGCTATTGCACCTGCCACTGAATTCGGACTTGATTTTGAGGATACCTTTAATATATTTTCCATGTAAGTTGCTCCCTCTATTATTTAATCTCTCTTTTCTTACTGTTTGAAATATAACTAACGTATCTTTAACTACTATTCGAAATAAATACAAACAATTCTGTATAATTACATTCATTCGATATTTTTTGCCTTCTTCCTGCACAACTACATAAATAAAAAGCGACGACTAAGTTAAAAACTTAATCATCGCTTTATCCATTTCTCTGTTTCACTAAAATGCTGTCCTTTAAATACTTCTCTTCTTTACTTTGGCGATATACTATCTTAAAGTTTAAATACTTCAACATTTTAAAACCTTGGATAGAGTTATCTGCTAAATATTCATCCTTTTTCTTCTCCAAAATTCATTACATAGAATATTCTAACTCCATTTTTTTGAAAACTATATTTCCTCATTAGAGCACTTTATATTATGCCAGCTTTTTATCCCAAATCTATTACCTTATATATGGACAAGTATACACGCCAATTGCTTTTCGATTTCATAAACTACTATGTGTTATACATTTATTAATAATAGGAGGTAATATATTGGGTTCATACTATCATTCTTCAAGTTCATATAAAAGATCTTCATGCCACTCTTCTTCTAGTTCATATAAAAAATGTTCGTGCCATCAATCTTCCAGTTCGTATAAAAAATGTTCATGCGACCATTCACATAAATCATCTAAGCCTGCTTACGGCACTTTTTGGCAAACTGAGTTTATAACTGTTCCTTTTGGCGGTTCTTTTCCGTTTAATCACGTTGGCCCTTTCGCAGGAGGAGTTTCCTTATTAAATCCGACTACTATACAATTTAGTAAAGCTGGTGATTATAGAATTTCTTTCATTTCAAGTATTAACACTACGTTAAATCCTGTATTTCCCCATATTCCAGTCATAACTATATTTTTAAATAATAATCCACTTGCTAATAGTCAAGGTGATTTCGCTTTTCAAATGAATACTTCATCAAATAACGAATGCCTTCAACTAGTTGGCGAAACTATTGTTACGGTGCCTGCTAATTCAACTCTTCAACTTAGAAATAATAGTGGTTTCAATCATCAAAGTATTGTAACTTGTGATAATGGTATAAATTCAGTTGAATTAACAGTTACAAAACTAAGTTAATACTATTCCCTCACATTCAGATACTAATTTAGTATCTTTTTTTATTGCATAACGTTTTTTTGATTCCTATCGTCCTCTTATAGAACATAAACTCCCATTTCACTTTTCTATTCATCTAATAAACATGAAAAAGTGCCGAAATCCTTCTGCCACAAGAATTCGGCACTTTTTTTATTAAAACCGATTCATTCTTTCCTACTTCTCCACATAAACCGATTTAACTATCGTACGATTATAAGGTCGTCCTTCCTTATTCATTCCTTTCATATCAATTGTAACGTTATATACACCTGGCTGTTCTATATTTTTCAAAGCACCTGTAAATGTAGTTGTATTAATGTTTTTCGATTCATTTGATTCAGAAACTAATTTTCCATCTTTATTAATTACTCGTACTGTTACTGAAAGATCGCCTTTCATTTCTGGAGCTACAGGTGATTTTTTGAGTTTATACTCTGCTTTATTTACTTTAACCTTTGCCGGCATTTGAAGGACGAACGGAGCATCTTTTTTGTAATCGGTCACGATTAAATATGCATCTTTCGGCTGCTTCGCCATCATTTTAACTTGCCATTCTCCTGCTTCCATTTTATCAAATTTAAATGTTCTTATAGTGGCTCCTTTAAAGAGAGATTCACCTTCACCAGTAGATACAGCACTATCTTTATTTGTATAAACTTTTCCTTTTGGAGATATTAGTTGTATTTCTACATCTGAAGAAGCTGTTAAAATAGAAACTACCCCTTCTGCTTTTTTATCAACTGCGACAGTTTGTCCTACCCACTCATTTTGTGACAACTCTCCTCCTAAAATAGCTTGATTAGAAGTTGTGTTTAATTGTTCTACCTTATCCTCTGAACTATTACTCGGGGCTAATAAAGCTGGTACTGGCACATTTACTGTCCGTAAATATGGTTCAATTCGTGCGAAAACGGCTGAACCTTTTCGTATATTATCATGATCAAATCGTGAATCTGTAAATAAATGTGTTCCATATGGTAACTTAGCACTCCATTCGTTCACCAATCCATCATTAGAACCGTATGATGACAAATACAACCCGCCCATAGATAGTGCTGAAAAAACAGGTCCCCAGCTTGTCCCAGTAGCCGTATAGTAACGGTTTAATTTAGCTGCAGGATTATTATCTATTGTAGAACGAAACTTTGCCATTTCACCTATTTGCAATGAATATGTCCCATCATCTTTTTGACCTAATATAGAGGCAAGCCATCCTGCCCACCAACTATATGATAAATCCGCTAAATTGGATCCGTAATGCGGAGTGGCAAGAGTAATAACATTTCCAACAAATCGATTCGCTCCATATCCAACTAACGCAGCTTGTGTATCAATACCACCTTTACTGTGAGCTACAATATTTACTTTTTTGCCAAAATGATTATAAATCTCTTCAAGCTTTTGTGCTAACAATTTTCCATTGTCCCATTGGCTAGCTGATCCTTTGCCCGCGGCATCATATAATTGAATAAATACAGTTTGATAGCCTGCTTTCAAAGCATAATCGTACATATCATTCATCTCATGATATACTGTCTTTCCATACCAACTATCCGCATTACCATTTCTTCCTTGTACAAAGAGAATTGGTGTTTTATTCTCATCATAATTAGCAGGTTTCTGACCTAAAAACCATTCTCCAGGAGTAAATACTTCTTGATCTGGAAAGCCAGTCTTAAGCTCTGTTACAACCTCCGCGTGTACATTTGCACTAAAAACCAGCGGACTCATAAAACAAAGTACAATAAATAATGCGATACTCCTTTTCATAATTCCCATTAACATCCCCCTTTTTCTCCTGAAAGAAAACGCTGCCATTCCGTTGAACACCAATTGTTTTAAATTCCATTTAATCAATTACTTTTACGTTACAATATAATAAGAAATTAATAGCCGCATTCCTTTCTTATCAAACGTTATTCTCTCAACATTTCTTCATTCCTTTTTACAATAAGCGTTTTGAATATTTCTCAATAAAGCTTTCTCTTTACAAAAAAAACTGCGTATAAAAGGTCTCTTTAATAACCTTTTATACGCAGCTTCTTTGTTTAAAACTCGATGATGTACTCATCATCATATTTATCGTATTGCAAACCCGCTCCTATTTTGAATTCTGTAACTTGATCTCTTAGAAATGGTGCATCTTCTATTTTACTAGTTGCTATTTCAATCCCATATTTTTTTGTTAAATGCGCTAATTCTATTAAAAACCATTCTCTTCGTAATACGACTGGAATATCATACGTTCGTCTTTTCATATATACTAGCACCTCTTCTATTTTCATTATTGAAAAGAATATCAATTCTACTTTCGATACACTTTTTAAAACTATCGTTCATCATCAAAGGCCAATGAAACATTATAGTATATGCATGTCCGTTTTAAACGTGCTATGGCAAAAATAATATTAAAAAACTTAAAAAGTCTTATTTAGTTTACATAAAAAAATTATGTAATAGTAAAAGGGGAAGGCTTGTCCCTCATCCTTTTACTATCAAAAGCTAAATTAAGAACATCTTGGTACACCTAAAGCTAAGAATACACCTGCTACTCCTGCTGTAATTGGCACTTTCAACGTAATAACATCGTCTACTTTTGTTACTAAAAAGTAAGCATTCCCTTCTTGTAACACGCAATTCACTAATAATTGAAATTCCATTCAAATCTCCTCCTTTCAATCGATATACTATAATCTATGAAATCTCTTTTAAAATGTAATAGTAAATATATTTATTTTTCCTTATATACGAAATAAACGTTTATACATCTATTAAAAATATTAATTTTCTAAATTAATATAAAACGTGTAATATCCAATAAGTCCCTATATAATCAATAGAGAAAATCTTACAAATGGAGGTATGAAAATGGCAGTTTTGAGTAATATTGGTGTAGCTTTATTTTTTATAGCTTTTATTCTTTTAATCTTATGTATCATTTCATTCTTTAAGAAAAATGGAAAAGCAAAACAATATGGTCGTCCTACTGTTATTCTTTTTATGATTTCAATTATATTAATAATGACTGGCTCAACAAAATCTGAACACCCAGTCGTAGAATTTTTTTCTACTTTAAGTTTCATTCTATTTATATTTTTCCTTGTTCTAGCAATCTTATCTGTAATTAAGAAAACCGGTGTAGCAAAAAAGCAATTTATAATTACAGCTGTTTTATTTGTCATTTTTGTTGCGCTATCAGGTATTTCAAGTCCTTCTTCTGAAAAAACGACAGTAACGAATAAACAAGTCGCTTCTAATAGTGAAGAGAAAAAAGATGACAAAAAGAAAAAGGAAGTAGAAAAGAAAGAAGCGGACGAAAAAACTCGTAAACAACAAGAAGATGAAAAACGCCAAGCCGAAGAGCAAGCTCTTAAGCAAGAAGATGAAAAGCGTCTAGCTGATGAACAAGCTCGTAAACAACAAGAAGAGCAAAAACGTCTAGCTGATGAACAGGCTCGTAAACAACAAGAAGAGCAAAAACGCCAGGCTGATGAACAAGCTCGTAAACAACAAGAAGAGCAAAAACGCCAGGCTGATGAACAAGCTCGCAAACAACAAGAAGAGCAAAAACGCCAGGCTGATGAACAAGCTCGCAAACAACAAGAGGATCAGCAAAAAGTACAGCAAGCTCAAACACAACCAGCTGCAAGTAACAATAGTAATGTAACTTACAAAAATTGTACTGAAGTTAAAAACGCTGGAAAAGCTCCATTATATAGAGATCAACCAGGTTATAGCTCTAAACTTGATCGTGATGGCGATGGAGTTGCATGTGAAAAATAGTAGTAAAAAAGAAGCTTCTAGTAAGCTTCTTTTTTTATTATCAGAAACTATTGCGACGAATTACCCTCCCTCTCCCTTTTATAAAACTCATTTTATTATTCTCAAAAATGACACATAATAAGTGATTTAAATCACCACATTGATTTTAATTTAACGCTATTCTTAATTTAGATATTACATTTAAACTTTATGGAGGCATTCATATGAAACATACATTTACTGAAACTTCAATTATCGGTAAGATTGTTACACAATTTCCGAAAGCTAGTGATCTTTTTAAATCATATAGAATAGATTTTTGTTGTGGTGGTAGTAGACCACTTATTGATGCAATTAATGAAAGAAATTTATCGGCAACAGAGGTAATTACAGAGTTAAATACGCTTTATCATAAAACAAAACTATTAAACGAATCTGAAATTGATTGGAAAAATGCTTCTTATCAAGAATTGATTGATTATGTTGTAAATAAGCATCATCGCTATTTAAATGAAGAGTTGCCACAGTTAAGTCCATATGTGACGAAAGTATTACGCGTTCATGGGGTAAGTCAGCCTCATTTAGCTCAAATTCATAAACTATTTCATGAACTTAAAATGGAATTAGAACAACATTTAATTAAAGAAGAAACGGAAGATTTCCCATTAATTTTAGAATTCGAACAAAATCCAACTGATGAAAACTATGCAAAGTTACGTAAAGTAGTAGATGCGCTCGAAAATGAACATAACCACGCTGGCAATATTATTAAAGAACTTCGTAAGGTGACAAATGACTTTACTCCACCAGAAGGAGCTTGCGGCACTTATCGCCTTGTTTACCAGCGCCTTGAAGCCATTGAATCTGATTTATTTGAGCATATTCATTTAGAAAATAATATTTTATTTCCGCGTGCAATTTCAAGAGCATAAATAAAGTGCAGGACATGAGTATAAATGCTCCTGTCCTGCTTTTTCATTGTGTAAAAAATATTTACACTTCCCCTCTACCCATATAACCATATTCCCTTTCGCTTCTCCCTTCACATAAATCCGAATTTTAACAATTTGTGAATCATTATAAAAATGTGATAAATATCACATCTCCCCCTTTTTTAATTTTCTATAATGGAAATATAATTCTTTGTTCAACTTTTCACATAGAAAGGGAAATGAATATGAAAAAACGTTTAGTTATGATCGGGAATGGTATGGCTGGCATACGCTGTATGGAAGAAATATTAAAACATGATAGTGATTCATATGAGATTACTATTTTTGGAGATGAACCACATCCAAACTACAATCGCATTATGCTCTCTCATGTTCTACAAGGCAAAACAAATATGCAAGATATCATTATGAATAAATATAGTTGGTACGAAGAAAACGAAATAACTTTATATACAAACGAGAGAGTTCAAAGTATTAACCGAGAAGAAAAAATCATTATTACAGAAAAGAATCGTACTCTTACATACGACAAACTCATTATCGCAACAGGTTCTAGTGCTTTTATTTTACCAGTTGAAGGTTCCACCCTTCCTGGTGTAACAGGATTTCGAACAATTGAAGATACACAATTTATGATGGATACCGCTAAAGAAAAGAAAAAGGCCGTTGTCATTGGTGGTGGATTACTCGGTTTAGAAGCCGCAAGAGGTCTTATTGACTTAGGAATGGACGTACATGTTGTTCATTTAATGCCTAGCTTAATGGAGCAACAACTAGATACGAAAGCAGCTTCCCTATTGCGTGAAGATTTAGAAGCGCAAGGCATGAAGTTTCTAATGGAAAAGAAAACTGTAAAGATTCTTGGTACAGACCATGTTGAGGGCATTCAATTTGAAGATGGTGAAGTTGTAGATTGTAATTTAATCGTAATGGCTGTCGGAATACGCCCAAATACTCAAATAGCAAAAGATGCTAGTTTACTTGTAAATCGCGGCATTGTAGTCAATGACTATATGCTAACAAATGATGAATCCATTTATGCAGTTGGAGAATGTGCAGAACATGACGGTATCGCATATGGACTTGTTGCCCCTCTTTATGAACAAGGCGCAATATTAGCAAAACATATAACGAATTTACAAACTAATGGATATACGGGCAGCATCGTCGGTACACAGTTAAAAGTTGCAGGTTGTGATTTATTCTCTGCTGGTCAAATTTATGAAGATGATCAAACGAAAGCAATTTCAATCTTTGATGAATGTAAACGTTCCTATAAAAAAGTATTAATTCGTGACAATAAAGTCGTCGGTATCGTTTTATATGGTGATGCAACTGATGGTACACGCCTCTTTAGCATGTTAAAGAAAGAAGAAGATATACAAGAATATACAGCCGCTTCCCTTCTTCACAAAGCTGGTGAAGAAAGTGAACTTGACGTTGCTACAATGAGTGCGGATGACACAATTTGTGGATGTAATGGCGTTACGAAAGGTACAATCGTTCATGCCATTTTAGAACAAGAGTTAACTACTTTTGAAGAAGTTAAAGGATGCACGAAAGCCGCAGGGTCTTGTGGTAAATGTCGTCCGCTTGTGGAACAAGTTCTAGCTCATACACTCGGAGATGCTTTTGATGCTTCTGCGCAGTCTGCTGGTATGTGCGGATGTACAACTTTATCACGTGACGAAGTCGTCGCCGCCATTCACGAGAAAGGTTTAAAATCGCCAAAAGAAGTACGAAATGTACTCGGTTTTGCACATGAAGACGGCTGTTCGAAATGTCGTCCTGCTTTAAATTACTATTTACGTATGGCGATTCCGGAAGAATATGTAGATGATAAATCATCCCGTTACGTTAATGAAAGAATGAATGGTAACATCCAGCATGATGGTACATTCTCTGTTATTCCACGTATGTACGGAGGCGTTACAACCGCAGATGATTTAATGAAAATTGCTGAAGTCGCAAAAAAATATGACGTTCCTCTTGTGAAAATTACAGGTGCGAGCCGAATCGGCTTATATGGTGTTAAGAAACAAGATTTACCTAACGTATGGGCTGACTTAAATATGACTTCTGGATATGCGTACTCAAAATCGCTTCGTAATGTAAAATCATGTGTTGGTTCTCGCTTCTGTCGTTTCGGTACGAAAGATTCTTTAGGACTTGGTATGTTCCTTGAACAGTCATTAGAAATGGTAGATACACCTCATAAAATGAAAATGGGTGTAACAGGTTGTCCACGTAACTGTGCGGAAGTACTTACGAAAGATTTCGGCGTTGTGTGTGTTGAAAATGGATTCCAACTGTATATCGGTGGAAATGGTGGTACGGAAGTACGCGAGGCTGATTTTGTAATGATCGTCCCTACTGAAGACGATGTCCTTCGCATCGCTACAGCTTACATGCAATATTATCGTGAAACTGGTATTTACGGAGAGCGTACTGCCTACTGGACAGAACGTTTAGGCTTCGATCACATAAAAGAAATACTACAAGATGCAAGTATGGTTACTACGCTAAATGATCGTTTCCAAACAGCTCGTAGCACATATACGGAAGCTTGGGGACAAGCACTAGAAACGAAGTCTTTAAAAGCGATGTATGAAGTAGAAACTGTGAAATAAGGAGCTGTGATCTATATGATACAAACGAAAGAAAAAATAAAAGTTATGCGTGCGGAAGACCTTCCTATTCAAATCGGTAAAGAGGTGCAAATAAAAGGTATGTCTATCGCCCTATTCCGCCTTTCAAATGGTGATATTCGAGCTGTAGAAAATCGGTGCCCTCATAAAAATGGACCGTTAGCGGAAGGAATTGTATCTGGGGAATTCGTCTTTTGCCCACTACATGATTGGAAAATTTCATTACTAACAGGTGAAGTCCAAAAACCTGATGACGGCTGTATTCAAACGTACGAAGTAGAAGTTATTGATGGTGACATTTATATAAAGTGAAACTTTAATCAGCGGGGATTGGTTCATCCCCCGCTGATTATTAGCCCTCACCAATCGGGCTTTTACGGGCAGTTGATCCCCACCTAACTACTTTGCTTTCGCTGAATTTTGAGGTGGGGGTCTTACTGCCCG
This sequence comes from Bacillus sp. 41-22, assembly GCF_025809295.1. NCBI lineage: Bacteria > Bacillati > Bacillota > Bacilli > Caryophanales > Bacillaceae > Bacillus > Bacillus sp. 41-22. The sequence goes on along the minus strand of NZ_CP084035.1, from coordinate 2,061,808 downwards.
GCAAATAGCGGGAGAAACATGTAATTTACGAAAGGAAGCCTCCCTGGCTTCCTTTTAAATAAAAATAAACGAGGTGCGAATATGAACGGATATGTATATTTAGTTGGTGCAGGACCAGGTGATGAAGGGCTTATTACAAAAAAAGCGATAGATTGCTTAAAGCGTGCCGATATTGTCTTATATGACCGCTTATTGAACCCTAACTTTCTTAGCTATACAAAGCCAACTTGTGAACTTATTTATTGCGGTAAAATGCCAAAGAATCATACTATGCGTCAAGAAATGATTAACGCCCACCTCCTTCAATTTGCGAAAGAAGGAAAAATCGTTGTCCGCTTAAAGGGCGGAGATCCATCTATTTTTGGCCGTGTTGGTGAAGAAGCAGAAACTTTAGCAGCAGCGGACATTCCATATGAAATTGTACCAGGTATTACAGCTAGCATCGCCGCTAGTAGTTATGCAGGTATCCCCCTCACCCACCGTGACTATAGTAATAGTGTAACTTTACTAACTGGGCATGCAAAAGGTCCTTTAACCGATCATGGAAAATACAATTCATCCCACAATAGCGACACGATCGCCTACTACATGGGTATAAAAAACTTACCTACAATTTGTGAAAGCTTACTACAAGCAGGAAAGAAAACAGATACGCCAGTAGCAGTCATTGAGTGGGGTACAACTGGAAAGCAGCGCGTTGTCACAGGAACTCTTTCAACCATTGTTCCTATCATCAAAAACGAAAATATTTCTAATCCATCAATGACAATTGTTGGTGATGTCGTTTCCTTACGGGATCAAATCGCTTGGAAAGAACGTAAACCACTGCATGGTAAAAAAGTTTTATTTGCATCCGCAACAAATAAAACAAGTTTCATAAAGCAAAAGTTACAAGAATGCGGTGCAGAAATACATCAAATTCCAACTTTCAAAAGGGAAGAATACACATTAACATCTAAACAAATCAATGAAATTTTTAACGTTGATCGCCTTGTATTTTGTTCAGCTGAAAGTGTAGAAATCTTGATGCGATCATGCAGTAAGCATCATAAAGATATTCGTTCCTTACAGGCGAAACTGCAGTATATTAACGTTGCCACTAAAGAAAAACTGATGCAATATGGGCTACTAAGTAAACAAGCAGAGTTCTCTTCGGATACTACTGTTTATTTAGGCAGAAATATTAATCGAATTGGTTTTATTCAAGAAAAAATTGGTGCTGGGTCTTATATGATGACTCATGAGTATACAATTGATCATCGCTTCGATGAAATTCATTCTCGTATGCTTTCTGAATTCTCATGGGATAGCATTGTATTTGAAGGACGTGCTTCTATTGATACGTTTCTAGCAGAAATAAAACGCCTTAACTTTATCAATATTCTTACTCTACCATTCTCGTATACCGATATTCCAACTTTACACTATGCAAATAAAGTCGGATTTCATAACGTAGATCATCCATTACAAGACATTATTATGAAGAAAGACATGGTGGCACAATGAAAGGAATCGTATATGTTGGACACGGTAGCCGACTGCAAGAAGGTAACGAACAATTCATTCACTTTATTCAATCAGTTATGAAAGAACGTAACGAAAGAATTCAAAAAATAGCTTTTCTTGAACTAACAACTCCTACCATTCAGGATGCAGTTACAGAAGCAATAATACAGGGAGCAACTGAAATAATGATTGTACCTGTTTTATTATTTGCAGCAGCTCACTATAAACGTGATATTCCTTTTGAAATAGAGCAACTACAAAAGAAATATCCTCAAATAACATTTTCAATTGTACCACCTTTTAGTACGCATCCACATATGGTTGAACTTGTAGTGAAAAGAATACGTGAAACTATGCCAAAGCAAGATAGTAGCGTTTTACTCGTAGGACGAGGCAGTAGTGATCCACAGCCAATACATGAGTTACAACAAATCGGAGCAGCGGTCGAACGAAAACTCGGTATGCCAGTATCGTGCTCCTTTTTAACGAAAGGAGCGCCCTCTTTTACTGCTGAGCTCAAGACGATAACATCGACTGCGTCCCATGTATATGTCATGCCCTACCTTCTCTTTACCGGTTTGTTGCTTCAAAAAATTAAGTTGCATACAAAAAAATATGATCACATCACGACTTGCAACTGTCTTCAGTTTGATACATATATGAAGTTAACATTATTAGAACGAATGGAGGAATGTGTGTATGTATAACATGTGCCCTCTTATGTTTAATTTAGATAAAAAAGTAGTTGTTATAGTTGGTGGTGGTAAAATCGCATATCGGAAAGCGTCTGGATTAAAAGATACAGGCGCTTTTGTCACCGTTATCAGCCCAGAGATTTGCGAGGAAATGAAGGAACTTCCTTATATTACTTGGAAGCAAAAAACTTTTAGTAATGATGATATTAAAGATGCTCACCTTATTTATGCAGCTACAAATCAACATGATGTCAATATGATGGTCAAACAAGCCGCACATGATTTCCAATGGGTTAACGTTGTAAGTGATGGCACAGCATCATCCTTTCACACACCTGGTGTCATCCGAAATAATGAATATATTGTAACGATTTCAACTTCCGGTAAGGATCCATCGTTTACAAAGCGTTTGAAGCAGGAACTAACATCTATATTTCCTAAACTTATAAAAAAGCTTTCTCGTACTCACAAATAATAATCTATTTCCTAGCTAAAATAGTAATTACCTTTGGACAAACGTTTTTTAGAAGCGTTTGTTCTTTTTGTTTTGGTTCCTTTTTTGAATTAAGCCGCTTGATTATCAGACATGGTACAATTGTAAACGACACCCAATATATCAAAGACTGTTTTCTTCTCATATCGATGGGATTTCCGTCCATCATTTACCGCCTCAAGTCTATCCGTTTTTGCACGTATATTCAAAACAAAATATATGACAAATAAATAACGACAGTTACTGTAATAATGCTGAAAAGTGTTGAAAATAAAACGATTTGTGCATGTAGTTCAGGCTCTATTTGATACTCCATAGCAATAGTTGCTGTATTTCTTGAAGTAGGAAAAGAACTTGCAATAAATAATGATTGTGCAACAATACCATCAATGTTTAGTAGGTATATCATGGCAAGTGCTAATAATGGTCCCATCAATAATCTTCCAATTAAAGCCCATGTTATGACTCGATGGAAAAAATTAAGCTTAATGTTGGATAATTGCGCTCCTAGCAATATGAGTGCTATTGCAACAAAACTATTCGCAAGCTGATTAAGAGGTAGAAAGATAGAATTAGGTATTTGAATTGTAAAAGATTGAAAGAGAACCCCTAATATGAGTGCATGAAATACAGGCAGTCTTAGAAATGATTGAATAATACTTCCGATTGTTTTTGTTGCTGATAGTAAGTTATATATCCCGTATGAATAAGTTAAAAGATTCTGGAAAATCACAATGAAAATCTGAATGGAAACCCCCACTGGATTGTGACTGAAAATCAATTGACTTACTGGTAATCCATAATTACCGGAATTCATTAACGAAATGCTATTTTTTAGAGCTACACTTTCTCCTTTTTCTAACTTTAATGTTTTTGAAATGAAATGACTTACTATCATCACACTCAGACTGTAAAGTATTAAATAGTATATTATCTGGAGCAACAAACCTGTTTCTATACTAATATCATATATATTCACAAATACAGCCGCTGGCATCAAGCAATAAGTAATAAGTGTAGATAGCTGCTTTAAGTTAAATTGGAACTTTCTTTGTAAGATTGCACCAATTAGAATCAATATTAATATTGGTAATATCACGTCTAATATAATAAAAACAAACATTTAATACCCCATTCTAAATACATTATAGTTGGATTAAACTCTTTACTAAATATGGATACAGTTAATTCAAATGTAGCCCCTGACGCTACCCAAAATACCATTTGAAAGCATTTGTATACAGGATTTTATCGGTAGCTTGTTCATCAAATAGCTGTTGAATCAATTTGATATCTCCATACTCAAAAGGTCTTTTTGCTCTTGTAGATGGTAAATCTGTTCCAAACATAAGTGCATCTGGGTTAACTTCATAAATCGACTTTAAGGCATTCTCAACATCTAATTCGACACGACCAAAACCAGTAGCTTTCACATGTACCCCTTTATCAACTAGTTTTAATAAATGTGGTAAACCTTCTTCTGATAACCCTAAATGGTCAATTGATATAGCTGGTAACTTTTCTATAGTGGATGCAATTTCGGGCAACTCTATTGCATCCATATAAAGCTCACTATGCCATCCTACTAAATCATGAACTCTTCTAGCAAAGTAATCCAGCTTCGATAAATCTTCTGAACCACCTCTTTTAATATTAAAGCGTAATGCTTTTACCCCATTTTCATTTAAATTTAGTATTTCTTCATCCGTCACTGTAAAAGGTAATTGTGTTACGCCACAAAATGTTGAACCCAACTGTTTTAGTGCCTTTAATAAATATTCTTGATCAAACCCTTGGAAAGAACCAGATACGATCGCTCCACCAATTACATTCAAATTAGGAGTTTCATTCTGATAATCTTCTACAACAAAGTTGGGTGGAAAATACCCTTGGTTCTCAATAATCGGAAAATTAAAATCAACAATATGAAAATGTGCATCAAAAATTCTCATTTCATTTCCCTCCCCTCTCTTTTCTTTAACATATCAAATATGACTCATAAAGAAAATTATGGATTATTTATACAAATTCATAATTTTATCTTATCGACCTAAACTTTATTCTTTATTTTAAGTGGACTTTTTCACAATATCCATTAGCCTTACCAAAAAATCTGGCCCTAAAAAATATGAAGTTTTTTCTTGTTATAAATACCTTCATATATTTTTAAAATTTCTGTATATTTCTATATATTTATATATAGTTTCTTAGAAAATGGCGACTATTTATCGATTCGTTAGCGATCAATAGTCATCGTTTAATTCAAAAGTTATTATTTTCGTTCTCGATATATTCCGAATGTTTTATGAGGATTTTTCGTTTGTTCATTTCAGTCTTATAACAATCGTACTGTTGCTTTTACTTTGGAAACTTTCAATAGACAAAAAACAGAGTTCTCGATTGTGGAATTAGATTTAAGTTCATACATTTATCTCTTAATATCTTTATCTGTAGGCAAAACAATTGCAGCTATTATATAAAGTAACACCGTAAATCCACTAGTAAAAAAGGCTGATAATGCAGTTACTATTCGAAGGATACTTACATCAATTCCATACTTATCGCTTAAGCCACCTAATACACCTGATACTTGTTTATCTTGAGTGGACTTATATAATTTTTTCATCTAAACACCCCGATCCAATTAAATATTTGTATGCTAAAAATTAGTTCTATCTTCGGAAGAGATTTAAACTTTCTTTAACTAACCCTTTAATTGAATAACATCTGATATCTATATTTTAACATAAAATTCCATAAAACTTCTGTTTTTCATTTTTAAACCACATTATTTTAGAATACAAGTGTTTGTTAAGTTAGCAATAAAAAACATATCGAAGCCTATTACTAAAAGAACCCTCCTAGATTACTTTAGGAGGGTTCTTTTTCTTTATTAATGATTCTTTAACATCACTAACAGCTTCTCTTGGCTATACATCCATACTGTAATGATTAAACAAGCAAGAGCGACTTCTGATAACGCCATAAATCCAATTGCATAATGACCTGTTAGTTGGAATAGTAACGTTAAAATTAATGGTGGGAAGAACCCTCCTAATCCACCTAAAGCTGACACAACCCCATTTACAATCCCTGCTTGCTCAGAGAAGTACATTGGAACAAGCTTAAAAATTGTACCATTTCCAATACCTGCACAGAATGCGACTAGTAAGCAACCAAATGTATACACGTTCATACTAGGCATGAATGATAAAACAATACCAGATAGTGTTAAGCCGATAAATACGAAGATTAATATTTTAAATGGATTAAATTTATCACCGAGCCAACCACCAATCGGGCGCATCATTGTTGCTAATACGATGAATCCAGCTGTCCGCATGCCTGCATCTACTTTCTCTAATCCGAAGTGAGATACTAAAAAGTTTGGTAAATATACTGTAAATGCAACAAATGATCCAAATGTTAAAAAGTAAAAGATACATAGAAACCAAAGTTTTTCATTTTTATATACACCTTTTATTTGTTCCATTAATGGTGTATTCACCTTTTTTTCCTTACGATCGCCTAATAAAAAGTTCATAAGTGCAAATGCTGCAAGTAAAACTAAATAACACTGTACTGTTGTTCTCCAGCCAACTGATGTCGCAATTACAGGTGCTAAAAATGAAGTAATTGCTGTTCCAGCGTTACCCACACCGTAAATACCATTTACAAAACCGTGACTCTCTTTCGGGAAGTATTTCGGTAGAGAAGTTACTCCTACAGAGAATACAGCACCACCAATCCCTACAAATAATCCACCAATAATTAAATCCCTCATAGAATTGGCAACACTAATGTAAAAGACAGGGAATAATAAAAGTATAAAACTAATAAAGAACAATTTTCTTGCTCCGTAACGATTTGTCCAATAACCAATTGGAATGCGAAGAATAGAACCTAAAATAACCGGTACTGCTGTGACCATAGAAATTTGTCCCGCAGTTAATGGAATATCCGCTTTAATATATGGCATTAATGATGATAAGATAACCCATACCATAAAACCGATAACTAGATTAGAAGTTTGTAAACTTAATTGAAAATTAGGACTTTTCATCCTGTTCCCTCCTATGTATGCATAGTTATATTCATTCTCTCCAGCCTAATCACGTCCTAACATGATTAGGCTGAAAAGAATCAACCACCACTTACTGGCGGAATCATTGCTACTACATCGCCAGTTTGAATAATGTCATCCTCATTTGCATACTCTTCATTTACGGCGACCATTATCTCGTTTGAAATCGCTACGCTGTATTTCTTAATGAGAACTTCCTTTAGTTCAGCAACCGTAATATTTTCACAATCTATGTACAAGGCCGGCTTACTTGCTTCTTCTTGCAAATGTGCAAATAATAGTACTTCAATCATGTTCTCATCTCCCTTTCAGGCTCACCATTTGCATATGCTATTTTCTCTAACTGATCACCTATCCATGACTCACCATCTTCCCAAAACTCTTTCTTCCAAATCGGAACAATTTGTTTTATACGCTCCATAATATATTCGTTCGCCTCATAGGCTGCTTTCCGGTGTGGTGTTGAAACGGCGACAACAACAGCAAAATCAGAAATTTCCAATGTACCAATGCGATGTGTAATTGCTACATATGTCCCAGGCCACTTCTCTTCTACTTCATTACCAATTTTCTCAAGCTGTTTTTCCGCCATTGTTTTATATGCTACATACTCTAAATATAGCGTACGACGTCCTTTCGTAAATTCTCTGACGGTACCAATGAAAGTAGTAACCGCACCACACTCACACCGAATTACTTTGTTTGTAACTTCTTCAATTGAAATAGGTGTATCAATTACTTCATAATACGTATGTGTCATTTTGCACCTCTTACCTTCGTATAAGTTAGCAATCTATTTTTCTATTACTTATATGATCGAAGTGGTTCTTTCCACGGCCACTCACTTCCTATGTTCGATTCCAATAATAATACCGAAACAATTATTCCTGCTTCAAATCCTTTCGTTCCTCCCGGCAGGACGATAAATGCATTCGCCTCTGCAAGTGAAGAAATTGCACTAGATTTATCTAAACCAACTGGTGTAGCTTGCAATTTTCCATCTACACTTTCCACTTTCCCTCGTACAAAACGAGTAAATGGGTTTGCTTTTGGAAAGTCTTTCTGTAAAATTGCTTCTGCTCGATATACGTGCGGATCTTTTCTATGCAAATATGTTCCAATGACTGGCCGAACATATAATTCACATCCGACATAACAAGCTGAAGGATTACCAGATAGACCGAATAATAGTTTTCCTTCTAGCTCAGCTACAGTTGTCACACTTCCTGGTCGCATCGCTATTTTGTTGAAAAGTACATTAGCTCGTAATCTCTCATAAATAGCAGGTAAATAGTCATAGTCTCCTACTGAAACGCCACCAGTTGTAATTAAAATATCGACTTCTTTTATTGCTCTTTTTACGGTCTCATAACACGTCTCTAAATCGTCAGCAAATTGTCCATAATAGCGTACAATTCCACCTGCTCGCTCAATTTGAGCAGCAATCATATAGGAATTACTATTTCGAATCCTCCCCGATTTAAGCTGTTCATGTACTTCTAAAAGTTCACTTCCTGTCGCTAAAATTCCAATAACCGGCTGTTTTACAACATGTACGGAACTATAACCAAACGTAGCAAGAAGCGCTGCTACTCCAGGGTTAATAGAAGTCCCTTTTTTCACAAGTATGGCATTTTGTTTTACATCTTCTCCTTTAAAAGAAATGTTATCACCAGCAGCGAAAGAGCGTTTTAATTTCATATAAGTCTTTTCTTTTTCTTCAAATCCTTCCGTTAGCTCTAACATAACAACCGCATTACATCCTGCTGGAATTGCAGCTCCTGTCATAATACGTACAGCTTGAAATGCTTTCACCTCTTCTCTAAAAACAGAACCTGCCCCGATCTCACCAATCACTTCAAACTGAATCGGGTTACTGCTATTTGCTTCTTTTGTATCTTCCGCGCGAATCGCAAACCCGTCGTACGGAGAGCGATCGAAATGCGGGACATCATGATCTACAATAACATCTTCTCCAAGCATTCTACCGTAGCTGTCTATAAGAGAAACCTTTTCTATTTCACCTTGATGAGCATACTCCATTATGCGTGCAACTGCTTCTGCTACTGGAATTGGTTTACGTTTTTCTAGCATTCTTTTTTCACCTCGTTTTGATAAGGATAAACTCTCTTTCAGTTCATCCTATATATTTTGCGTATAATCGTTTTGCCATTTTCATATCATTAGTCCCATGAATAAACGCTCTGCCGTCTGTAAATAAAACAAAACGATATTCATCTACTAGAAACGATAGTAAATATGGAGTTTTTTTGACACTCACGCTTTTTTGTAAGCGCTTTTGAATTTCTTCTAAATTAAGAATTCTCTTTATTCCTGGACGGATTTGAACTGTATTCCGCCCGCATAGCACTTCAGTTTTCATCTGTGATCCAAATGTTAAACTTGGGTACGTGCGTACATTCCCACAAGATGGACATGTACTTTTTTTCTGCCTATTTACTTTTAATGAGATACATTGATTGTTCCAAATATCAAATGATAACATCGTTCCCCTTAGCGCCTTATAATCGTCCACCAATATTTTCATCGCTTCTGTTACTTGGTGAGCAACTACCATTTGTACAGCTGGCTGAATAATTCCTGCTGTATCGCATGTTGCACCGCCCATAGGATGATCCATTAGGCAGCGAAAACATGGTGTTTCCCCCGGAAGAGTTGTATACGTTACACCGTAACTCCCAATACATCCACCATATATCCAAGGTATATTTTCTTTTTGTGACATGTCATTTATAAGTAGGCGCGTATCGAAATTATCAGTCGCATCTAAAATGAGATCCACTTCTTTTACTAACTCTTCCATTTCTTGCATTGTAACATCCGTTACAACTGGTACAATTTCCACTTCAGAATTAATCTTTCTTAAATGTTCTGCCGCTGCAATTGCTTTTGGTTTACACTGCTGTGCATCTTCTTCTGTATATAACTGTTGCCGCTGTAAATTACTCCATTCGACGTAGTCACGGTCAGCAATTGTCAATTTCCCAATCCCCATCCTAACGAGCGCTTCCGCATTTGCAGCTCCTAGTGCACCCGCACCGATTAGGAGCACATGTTTTTTTCTTATTTTTCTTTGTCCCATTTCACCAATTCCAGAAAACAATACTTGCCTTGAATATCGCTCTTGCATAGGGAATCCTCCTTTCGCTATCCACCAATATAAGACATTTCAACTTTTGGACGTTTATTTGTACTTTCAGCCGTTCTTTCATCCGAATACCGATCTGTTCTGCACTCCCATGTATGTTGGAGAATTTTTAATAATGAAGCATCAGAAATATTTTCTCGAAGAAGCGTTCGCAAATCCGTTCCTTTCGTTCCAAATAAGCACGTAAAAAACTTACCGTCTGCCGAAATACGAGCTCTCGTACAAGAGGAACAAAAAGATTCAGAAACAGAAGTAATAAATCCAACTTCTGCATCGCTCCCTACATATCGATACAATTTCGCAACTTCTCCAAAGTAACGAGGTTTAACAGGCTCAATCGGATATACACGATTAATTTTCTCTATTAATTGTTCCTTCGTAATGACTTGTTCAAAGTTCCATCCGTTCGTACTGCCCACATCCATAAATTCGATAAAACGAAGCTGAATTTCTTGTTCTTTAAAATAACGAGCCATAAGAAGAATTTGACTATCATTCATCCCTTTTTTTACGACCATATTTACTTTTACTTCTAATCCAGCTGCTTTTGCTGCTTCAATTCCTTTTAATACAGGTTTTGTACTTACATTTCTTCCATTAATATTTTGGAAGACGTGATCCTCTATCGCATCTAAACTAATATTTACACGTTTTAATCCTGCGTCTTTTAACGCCTTAGCTTGTTTTGCTAAATGAATACCGTTTGTTGTGAGCCCAATGTCTTTTAAACCTTCTAACTTAGCAAGCCTTGCGATTAACTTCGGTAAGTCTTTACGCAATAACGGTTCGCCGCCAGTAAGCCTAATTTTATTGACTCCCATACTTATAAATAATCTCGCTAATCTTTCAATTTCATCGAACGTTAATAAAAACTCTTCCTGTAAAAAAGCATAATCAGGTCCGAACACTTCAGCTGGCATACAGTATGTGCACCTAAAATTACAACGATCAATAACTGAAATACGTAAATCTTGAAGTGGCCGCTTTAACGAATCCCTCATCTTCTCGTGCATCTATATCCCTTCTTTTCTACTGCAATCCTTAGTAGGTTTCATATTTTTTATTTGCCTTTATTATAAAAAAGAAGCTACACATTCAATGTGACTTTTCTCACATTACTTTCCCCATTCAAAAATTCTTCACAAATCCGTTCGAATTTTGTTCACATCTCTAGTCCCATTCTCTTTACATACTAAAATTTCTTAAACTAAAAAACTTATATTCGCATAATATAAACCCTTACTATAAGTAGCTTTTTAGACATTTAGGGTCGTTTTTCCTTACGGTCATTGAAATTTTACTTTATTTTCAAAAATATCTCTTGCAATTTCATCATGATTACATCCAGAATAAGAAATATACTGCTTATAAGAAGAAAGGTGATTGCTGTGGCAAACAGTACGGCATTATCCAAAGATTTAAAGGAGTTACTTTCATCTGTTGAATATAAAATGCAAATCAATAAGGGGAGTTTTATTTTTCAAGAAGGTATGGAAGCAACAGAAATTTATATCATTCACTCTGGAAAAGTGCAAATCAGTAAACTTAGTGCTGACGGACAAGAATTAACACTTCGCATTTGTTCACAAAATGATATTATTGGGGAATTAACATTGTTCACGGAAAATGCAAGGTATTTATTAAATTCAAAATGCCTTGAAGATGTTGAAGTAGGCGTTATAAAGCGTGAAGCCTTAGAAAAAGCATTACTCCAAAAACCCGCTCTTGTATTTGAATTTATGAAATGGATTAGTGAACATTTAAGAAGAATGCAAACGAAGTTCCGAGATCTAGTATTACACGGCAAAAAAGGTGCCCTATATTCTACTCTCATTCGAATGACAAATAGTTATGGTGTGTTAAAAGAAAATGGGATTCTCATCGATTTACCATTAACGAATCAAGAACTTGCAAACTTCTGTGCAACTTCGCGTGAAAGCGTAAATCGAATGTTAAATGATTTGAAAAAAAAAGGTACGATTTCTATTCATAAAGGAAAGATTACAATCCATGATTTACAATTTTTAAAATGTGAAATTGCTTGTGAAGATTGCTCTGCCTCTGTTTGTAGCATAGAGTAGCATCTTATTTAGATGCTACTCTTTTTTTCTTTCATACAGTTATTTCCTAAAAAAGACGAGGCCTTCCATTAGACCTCGTTTCATGTTAGTTGCTAACTTCTATTCGTTTACTGTGGCATTATTTTTTCAATTCATTAGGAATACGTCTTCTGTAAATTACATAACTACGGCTTAAGTATTTAATTGGGGCACTAAATACATGGACAAGTCTAGTAAATGGCCATACTGCGAATAGACCCATACCTGCAATTATATGAATTTTAAACCATACTGGTACTTCCATCATATATTCAACTTTCGGTTGGAAAATAAAGAGACTTCGGAACCACGGACCGATTGTTGTACGATAATCAAACCCTTTTGAGTCGATATTTAAAAAGGTTGAAGAAAGTCCCGCTAGCATTACGATTAGTAATAAAATAAGCGCAATATAATCTCCCCTTGTACTCGTTGCAATGATGCGTTTTACTGTTACACGGCGGTACGTTAATATAATTAAACCGATGATAGAAGCAACACCTGCCGGAAGCCCGAAACTAATTGCTACTACATGATACATATGCTCAGAAATACCTATTGAACGGTATACAGAATCTGGAATTAAAATCCCCATAACATGACCACCAATGACGAACATGATCCCAAAGTGGAATAATAGACTTCCGATTCGGAGCATTTTCTTTTCTAATAGTTCACTAGATTTTGACGTCCATCCAAATTGATCATAGTTGTATCTGAAAATATGTCCACCGATAAAGATTGCAAAAATGATATAGGGAAACAATACCCATAGAAATTGATCCATCATTTTGACAACTCTCCTTTCTAATTTGCCTGTACACCCCATGTATTGATAGCGAGTAGAACAGCGGCGAGAATTGGTTCATACATACAGTTTGCTTCTTTTAATTGCCCGTGCAACGCTTGTATATTTTCCGTGTATTTACTCATAATTGGCTCGCTATCTTTTTCATTCGCGTTTGCAAGAAACTCAAGTAGAAGCGGTAAATAATCAGGTAGTTCTTTATCTGTTACGTTAAAACCAGATTTTTGATAATGCTGTTTTAACTCTAATAATTCAATTCCACGCTCTCTTTGTTCACCTGTTTTCATGTAGGTAAGATACATATTTGTCTTCTTTCCAAAGTCGAATGTATAGACGTAAGAATCAATAAGTTGATTGTCTGTTTTATTTAGCGCTTCTTTTATAAATGTTGTAAGTGATGCTCTGATTTCTTCCTGTTCAATTTCTTGAATCTCTTCCTGTAATTCTAGTAACGCTTCCCTCCAACCTAGTTCAGGATAGGAGAGAAGAAAAGAAGAACAAGAAAAAGCTGTTTGTAAACTTTGTTTCATAGTTTTCTGCCCCCTTTTTTTAAGAAATTGTCGTACAAGAGCCTGGCCCACCTGCGAAAGATAAACCACAACTTCCTTGCTCGCTATATAAATCTGCAACTTGTTCGCGGTGAGACGTCGGGATAACAAAGCGATCTTTATATTTCGCAATAGCAAGAAGACGATACATATCTTCTACATCTTCTTTCGTTAAACCGAGTTCTTTTAATACAGCTTCATTTGGTTCTTTATTAATTTGCAATGCTCTCATATGTGTTCGCATGACAGCCAATTTTTTCAATGTAAGACGAATATGTGATTCATCTCCTGCAGTGAGTAAATTCGCTAAATATTGAATTGGAATACGCATATTATCAATAGCAGGGAAAATCTCTTCTGCTTGCCAGTTACTACCTTTCCCCTCCACCATGTTCATAATTGGGCTAAGCGGCGGGATATACCAAACCATTGGCATTGTACGATACTCTGGATGAAGAGGTAGAGCGATTTTCCAATCGATAATCATTTTATAGATTGGTGACTGTTGTGCTGCTTTAATCCACTCTTCAGGAATGCCTTGTTTTTTCGCTTCAGCTGCTACTTCTGGATCATTTGGATCTAGGAAAACAGTAAGCTGAGATTCATATAAATCTTTTTCATTTTCAACAGAAGCCGCTTCTTTTACTTTGTCAGCGTCATATAGCATTACCCCAATATATCGAATACGTCCTACACATGTTTCAGAACAAATTGTTGGCATACCAGCTTCAATACGAGGGAAACACATTGTACATTTTTCAGCTTTATTTGTTTGCCAGTTAAAATATACTTTTTTATACGGACAAGACGATACACAAAATCTCCATGCACGACATGCATTTTGATCCACAAGAACAATCCCATCTTCTTCACGTTTATACATCGCACCCGATGGACAAGAAGAAACGCAAGATGGATTCATACAATGTTCGCAAATACGTGGTAAATACATCATAAAGACATTTTCAAAATCCGTTTTAATTCCTTCTTCCATTTTCTTGACGTTCGGATCTTGTAACCCTGTTATATGTCCGCCTGCTAAATCATCTTCCCAGTTTGGACCCCATTCAATTTTGTCGATAAATTCACCCGTAATTGCTGATTTCGGACGAGCAACTGGTTGATGCTTACGCTGCGGGCTATTTGTTAATGTTTCATAATCATAATTCCAAGGTTCAAAGTAATCATCAATTGTTGGTTGATCTGGATTGTGAAAAATATTCATAAGACGCTTTATTTTCGAACCGGATTTCAGCTGAATTTCACCATTTTTCAATTCCCAGCCGCCTTTGTATTTCTCCTGATTTTCCCATTGTTTCGGATAACCAATTCCAGGTTTCGTTTCTACGTTATTGAAGTACATATATTCAGCACCTGGACGATTCGTCCAGGTGTTTTTGCATGTTACGCTACAAGTATGGCAGCCGATGCATTTATCTAAGTTCATTACCATTCCGACTTGCGCTTTAATCTTCAAGCCAATCTACCTCCTTCAGTTTACGGATTACAACGTTTAAGTCACGCTGGTTCCCAGTCGGACCATAATAGTTAAATCCATAGCTTAATTGGCCATATCCACCAATCATATGTGTTGGTTTAACGTGAATACGGGTTGGACTATTATGTGTTCCCCCGCGGGTGCTTGTTAATTTCGTACCAGGCACGTTAATGTGACGATCTTGCGCATGATGCATAAATGCCATCCCCCTCGGTATACGGTGCGTTACAACAGCACGTGCTACGACTACGCCGTTACGGTTAAAGCATTCAATCCAATCATTATCAGCAACACCAGCTTCATTCGCATCATCTTTATTCATCCAAACAGTTGGACCACCTCTAAACAGCGTTAACATTGGTAATGAATCGAAGTACATACTATGAATCGACCACTTATTATGCGGTGTTAAATAGTTTAGTGTAATTTCTTTCCCTTCTACTTCAGGGCGTGATTTACGGAATGGTTTATGTTGCAGTATTGGTTTAAATGTTGCCATCGTTTCGCCAAATTCTTTCATCATGTCGTGATCTAAGTAGAAAGATTGTCGACCAGTTATCGTTCTCCAAGGGATGAGACGTTCAACATTTGTTGTAAATGGTGAGTAACGGCGTCCACCTTTTTCAGAACCCGTAAAGGCCGGAGAAGTAATTACTGTTTTAGGCTGCGCTGTAATTTGTTCAAATGTGAAGCATTCTTCTTCACGTTCTTCTGCTAAGTCACGTAGTTTTAAATCGGTTTGTTTTTCAAGCGCTTCCCATGCTTTTACCGCCATATGACCGTTTGTTGTAGAAGAAAGTGTTAATACCGCCTCAGCAGCATTAATTGCTTCTTTTATGTCTGGGCACCCCTTCGCAATAGAATCCGTTCGAACAACTCCTAATCGACTCTTTAATTGCTCATATTCTTTTTCTGCCGACCAAGAAATCCCTTTCGTACCAATCGGTTGTTTTCCGGTATTTGGTCCAAGCGCTGTCATCTTGTCATAAATCGTTTTATAATCCCTTTCGACAACATGAATTTGCGGCATTGTTTTACCTGGGATCGGTTCACACTCACCTTTGCTCCAGTCTTTAATCTTGCCAAGTGGTTGCGCTAATTCTTGCGGTGTATCGTGAAGAAGTGGTGTTGCAACGACTTCTTTCATTGGTTCAAGATCGATTTTCTTCGCTAAATCTGACACAGCTTTAGAAAGAGAGGTGAAAATATCCCAGTCAGAGCGTGCTTCCCACGGTGAACCGATTGCTGGATTAAATGGATGCACAAATGGATGCATATCCGTACTGCTTAAATCATGCTTTTCATACCAAGTTGAAGCAGGTAAGACGATATCAGAATAAAGCGCCGTTCCAGCCATACGGAAATCTAAATTAATGAGTAAATCTAACTTCCCTTCAGGTGCATCTTCATGCCACTTAATTTCTTCTGGTCTTAATGAGTCACTATCGTCATTCATTAATCCGTTTGTTGTACCTAATAAATGTTTTAAGAAATATTCGTGTCCTTTACCGGAACTTGAAATTAAGTTTGCACGCCATACGAATAAGTTACGCGGGAAGTTGTTTTTATTATCTGGGTCTTCAATCGCAAATTTCAGTTCTTTTTCTTTTAGTTTTTGTGCAACGTATTTTCCGATTTCTTCTTGTGTTGTTGCACCAGCAGCAACAGCTTCTTTATATAATTCAATTCCATTCTTCTCGAATGTTGGATAAGAAGGTAACCAGCCAAGTCGTGCTGCTAATACGTTGTAATCACCGTGATGTTGATAACGAGAGTTGCCCTCAACTGGTGATGCTAAATGTCCAACAGGTGTATCTTCATAACGCCATTGATCTGTTACGAAATAGAAGAAAGATGTACCGTTTTGTAATTTCGGTGGCCCTTGCCAATCTTTCGCCATCGCGATTGTTTGCCATCCTTCTGCTGGTCGTAATTTTTCTTGACCAACATAATGTGCCCAACCGCCGCCGTTTACACCTTGTGCTCCAACAAGAAGAACAAGATTTAAAACTGCGCGATAAATCGTATCAGAGTTAAACCAATGGTTAATACCAGCTCCCATAATAATCATCGAGCGGCCATTCGTATCAACTGCATTTTGCGCGAACTCACGAGCAATTTGAATAATAAGCGCTCGCTTTACTCCGGTCATTTTCTCTTGCCATGCAGGTGTAAACGGTACATCATCATTGAAATCTTTCGGTTCTTGCCCGCCGAGCCCTCGGTTCACACCGTAATTTGCTAACGTTAAGTCATATACAGTTGTAACGCACACTTCGCCTTCTTCTGTCATAACTTTTTTCACTGGAATTGTACGTTCTAATATTGTATTTCCATCATCAGAGAAGTACGGAATTTGCACTGTTTCAACACTATCTTCCATTCCAAGTAAAGAAAGACGTGGATCAATCGTTGCACCTGTCTGTTCATCTTCTAAACGTAAGTTCCATTTCTTTTCGTTATCCCAACGTGATCCCATTGTGCCGTGAGGTGTTGCAAAATCATTCGTATTCTCGTTCCAAATTACAGGTTTCCATTCCCCTAACTTCGTTTCACGTCCAATATCAGAAGCATTTAAGAAACGATCAGCAACGAATTGATCTCCTTTTTCTTTCAATGTGACAAAGAAAGGAAAATCAGTATATTGCTTCGCATACTTTGTGAAGTATTCCACTTGATTATCTACGTAAAATTCTTGTAAGATCACATGCCCCATTGCCATCGCAAGTGCACCATCTGTACCTTGTTTCACACTAATCCAATCATCAGCAAACTTTGTAGACTCGGCAAAGTCAGGACTTACAGAAACGACTTTCGTTCCTTTATATCGAACCTCTGCTAAAAAGTGAGCATCTGGTGTTCTCGTCATCGGTACATTTGAACCCCATGTCATAATGTAACCAGAGTTATACCAGTCACTACTTTCTGGTACATCAGTTTGATCACCCCAAATTTGCGGAGAAGCTGGTGGTAAATCTGCGTACCAATCATAGAAACTAAGCATTGGTCCACCCATAAGTTGCATAAAGCGGCTACCTGCTGCATGACTTAACATCGACATTGCTGGAATTGGTGAAAAACCAACATTTCGGTCTGGACCGTATTTAATTACTGTGTATAGTAATGAAGCAGAAACGAGTTGTAATACTTCATCCCAATTCGCACGAATGAATCCCCCTTTACCACGCGCCTGCTTATACGTACGTGCCTTTTCAGGGTTTTCCACAATGCTTTTCCAAGCATCTAATGGTGACTCGTTATTTTGTAGTTCTTCTTGCCACATTTCCCAAAGCACACCACGTACATATGGATATTTCACACGAAGCGGACTATAAATGTACCAAGAAAAGCTCGCTCCACGCGGACATCCTCGTGGTTCAAAATCAGGCATATCAGGACCTGTTGTTGGATAGTTAAGCTCTTGACCCTCCCATGTTACAATTCCATCTTTCACATAAATGTTCCAGCTACAAGAACCAGTACAGTTCACACCGTGTGTAGAACGGATTACTTTATCATGCTGCCAACGCTTTCTGTACACATTTTCCCATTCACGATCTTCATATGTTTCTTGTGTATGATTATCGTTATAACGATCTATTGGTGAAAAATATTTTAAACGTCTCATTAGTGCTGAAGGTTTCTTCTTCATACTGTTCACTCCTTTAGTACGTCTCTCTTACATACCCTTACTATAAAAGAGGTTGTAAAATACAGATGTGACATTTCGCACAGTTCAAGAGATTGTCATAAATTCATTTGGAAATCGGTTTAAGGGGAAACATTTATAAGTAAAGATTACTTTGTTTTGTTGTGAAGATTTCGGTCAGCGGTGGGCTTATTAGGAGAATAGTATTTGGAGGATTCACCTTTTTTTGCATAAGAAAAAACGCAGGAGAAATTCCTACGTTTTTATATAAATATATTAAAAAGAGTTTTGATACTACTTCAATAATGCTATAAGGAATTTACTTTTCTGCAACGATACTATTATCAAGACATATTTTATATAAAGTGAAACTTTAATCAGCCCGCAAATAGAGAGATAAAACTACAAATCATTATTTACTGTATTGCCCTTAATTACGGAAACAATTATACTAGATGTTATCTGCATATATAATCTGAATATTCATAAAATTAAGAGTAGGATTTCCTTTGGGGACATAGAAATTATAAAGTATATCACCATGATTTTTTAACATTTAAGTTTTTCCTATTTATATAAGTTCTCAATATGAACTTATATAAACCATTCCTACTTACCTCTTAGATTACTATTATACTGCATTAAAATGAAGGAACTCCTTTTCTTTAACATAAAAATGAATTAGAAACGATAATAAAATTAGGAGGATTACGATGCCCCAGCTTGATTCATTACATCCCATAGTAGAAAAAATAATCACCAATATTGAAAAATTAATGGTCGGAAAACGAAAAGAAACGATCTTAGCTTTGACAGCTCTCTTAGCTGAAGGTCACGTACTATTAGAAGATGTTCCTGGCGTTGGGAAAACAATGCTAGTACGTGCTCTTTCTAAATCAATTGATGCTGATTACAAGCGTATTCAATTCACACCTGATTTACTGCCGTCAGATGTAACAGGTGTTTCTATTTATAATCCAAAAGAACTCCAATTTGAGTTCAAGCCTGGACCGATTATGGGGAATTTTGTACTTGCTGATGAAATTAATCGTACATCTCCAAAGACACAATCTGCCTTACTTGAAAGTATGGAAGAAGGCACTATCACAATAGATGGCATTACAAGATCGTTACCAAAACCTTTCTTTGTAATGGCTACACAAAATCCGGTCGAATATGAGGGAACATATCCTTTACCAGAAGCTCAGCTCGATCGTTTCTTGTTGAAGCTAAAAATGGGATATCCTACACCAGAAGAAGAATTTGAAATTTTAAACCGGATGGAAAAAACAAATCCACTCTCTCATTTACAAGCTATTACTACAATAAAAGAATTACTTTATTTACAACAAAGCGTACGGGAAGTAAGCATGGACAAAGCAATCAAGCATTACATTGTAAAGCTTGTTACTCAGACGCGTTCTTATAGTTCTATACAGCTAGGTGCAAGTCCACGCGGCTCAATCGCTTTAATGAAAGCTTCACAAGCTTATGCATTCATCCATGGCAGAAATTATGTTATTCCAGACGATGTTAAATTTTTAGCTCCTTACGTTTTAGCTCACAGACTGATTCTAAAAATGGAAGCAAGATTTGAAGGAATAACAGGAGAACAAGTTATCGCCAAAATCGTTGCACGAACTACTGTGCCGACTCAAAGGACGAAAAAACTTTGATGAAACGACTACTACGAGCACTATATCACGTTACGAAGTTATTGCTAATCCCTTTATGCCTAGTCTTAACATTTGTGTACGCTATGCTTCAAGGAGGATTTGTAAGTTGGTTTTTGTTTTACAGTACGATTCCTATTGGTCTTTATTCACTACTACTTCCCTTCTACGCTTTACGAGACGCTGAAGTAAAACGAATAACAAACCAAAATGAATATGCAGCAGGAGAACAATTTTTAAGCACTATTACAATAAAAAGAAAATTTCCTTTTCCCTTACTTTATTTAGTTATAGAAGATGAACTACCTTCACAATTTACAAGTTGTATACAAACGAAGGTGAATAAGGTAATACTCTTTCCAGGATTCAAACGGAATATTTCGTTTCAATATGTTATTGACACAATCCCTAGAGGAGAGCACACTTTTTCAAGCGTATGTGTCAAAACTGGTGATCTATTCGGAATGATGGAGAAAGAAGTAACTTTTTCAGTTCCAGATACATTTTTAATCTATCCCCAGTACGTAGATATAACGTATCGACAATTGGAAAATCATTTCGAACAAGGAGCGCTTTCAGCAAATATAAATTTAGCAAAAGACTCTACAATCTCTGTCGGTGTCAGAGACTATAAACCTGGTGACCGCTTTTCATGGATTGATTGGAAAGCAACTGCACGAACAAACAACATTATGACGAAAGAGTTTGAACAACAGCGCAGCCATAATATTATGATATTTATGGACAGAACTGAGTCCCCTCTATTCGAATCAGTCGTAACGTTTACTGCCTCTATTGTGAGGGCTGTCTTGAAGCAAAATTCACCAGCGTCATTCGTGTCTGTCGGAAAAGAACGAACTTTTTTCCCTTTAGACAATGGAGATAGTCAGTTACAACAAATCTTTTGTCATTTAGCGAAAGTACAAGCAGACAGTGTATTCCCGCTCTCTCGAAGTGTAGAAATGGAATTAAGAAAAATTTATGAGCCCGTAACGATTATACTCGTGACAAGCGATCTTTCTCCCGATATTCAAAAGGCGGCTGACTATGCCGCTATAAAAAACAGAAAATTAATGGTGTTTGTCGTGAAAGAAAAAGCAAATCAACTCTCACATCGAGAACTAAGTATTCTAGAAACTCTACAAAAACGAAAAATATTTGTAAATGTGGTTTATGGGAACCGGTATACAAACGTGTTTTTTGAGGTGAGCAAATGATAACATTACAAACAAAATACAAATGGGATATGAGCAGATTCTTCATGCATGCATGCGCATTTTTACTTTTACTAGAATGGCTAAGACCCCTTATAGGTATTACAAACGTAGGTAGATTAGATATTTTTGTAATATTTATAGGAATTTGCTTCACTCTCTCTTTTTTTCAAACAAGGTGGCAGATTCCAATAAAGATCGTCACGATCTTATTCATCATTCATTTCCTGTATTATAAAAATGCTTTTATAAATCCATCTTGGCTAACAAAATTTTTTGCTGATATTTCTCGAAATTCCTCTCTGTTTTTCCAGGGGGATTTGCTAGATATTTCTCCAGTTTTTCCAACATTATTATTTTTTCTATCATTTTGGTTTTTGAGTTCTTTCAGCTCTTTTTGGGTTATTCATAAAAAACGTGGGTTGTTATTTCTTGCATTGACTATTATTTATATCACAACTTTTCATAACTTACATTTATACAATGCAAACTACGCTATTATTCGTACTGTTGTCATCGGCTTTTTTATACTTAGTCTTCTTCAAATAGAACGAATAAAAAAGATGGAACACTTACAAAATTATGCTAGAGCAATCTCAAAATTACTTAGACCTCTTACAATATTTATTGTATTGTCAGCAACCATCGCATACTTTGCTCCAAAATTTGACCCTCAATGGCCAAACCCAATGGATTTTTTGAAATTCAACACATCTGAAGCAAGTAAAGAACAAGAAGTTTCTAAAATTGGATATGGTCTAGATGACTCGCAATTAGGCGGTCCTTTTAAGCCGGATAATACAATTATTTTTACAGCACAAACGCAAAACAAACAATATTGGAGAGTAGAAACAAAAGATTTTTATACAGGAAAAGGTTGGGATGTTTCTGAAAATCGAAAAAAAGTTTCTTTTAAAAATAAAAACGACGTCGTGAGCTGGTACGAACCAAATACAAAAACGGAGATAACTGAGGCAACAATCACCATGCAAAAAAGTTATCCTCACCTTACCTATCCAGCAGGATTAGTATCAGTTGAGGCTTCTTCTGATGTATCATACAGCGTTGACCCATTTTCAGAAAAAATCTATACGATGCACGGAGACTCTTCTACTACTTTAAATTCGTATAAAGTAACATATGAGGTTCCGGAGTTTTCCATAGAAAATTTGAAATCTGTAAAAACGAATGAAGGTCATGAAACAAGTCCTTATTTCATGACAAAGTACACACAACTTCCCGAATCATTACCGCAGCGAGTAAAAGACTTGGCTGTCAATCTTACAAATGATAAAGACAACCGATATGATAAAGTATTAGCTATTGAAAATTACTTTACAGACAATTCTTTTGTATACGAAACAATGAATGTCTTATACCCTGCCAAAAACCAAGACTATGTAGATCAATTCCTTTTCGATACAAAAAGCGGTTACTGCAATAATTTTTCGACATCTATGAGCGTGTTACTTCGTTCTGCTGGGATTCCTGCTCGCTGGGTAAAAGGATTTACAGAAGGAACTCTGGAGAATACACTTGCCTCTGCAGAAGGTGAGAATGTTTATACAATCGCGAACAATAACGCACACTCTTGGGTCGAAGTATATTTCCCAGGATACGGATGGATTCCATTCGAACCAACAAAAGGATTTACCAATCCCTATAATTTTACAAATAATACTCCTGCTTCTACTTCACAAAATAACGAAGTAAATAATTCTAATAACGAGCCAATACACCAACGGAACAATGAAGCAAAGCTCAAAAGTTTAATAGAAAATACAGAAGAAGCCTCTACTAAAAAGATTACAAATTCCAAAAATGATTTTTCTTGGTGGTACGTATTCCTCTCTACGATACCGATTAGTATCATCGGATACATTCTCTTCACCACTAGAATGAAATGGATTACATTTTTTATTATTCTTTTCTATAAATACCGAAAAGATGATGCTGTTTATCAAAAAGCTTACGGTGCACTTTTAAAACAATTTGCGAGAATCGGCATACCACGGGGTGAAAGTCAAACATTCCGAGAATACGCTCTCCACATCGATACACTTTACAATTCGGCCGATATGCAACAACTTACTTTCAGTTATGAGAACGCTATGTTTCAAAAGGAACAGGCCGCAGCCGAATGGAAGACATCCGTACACTTATGGGAAGTGCTTATGAAAAAAGCAGCTTCTCTGCCTAAATCAAACGACTACGATAGAGTGATTTAATCTTGATAATGTGAGTTTAAAGAAAACACCTCAAAGAACTACATTGTTCTTTGAGGCGTTTTTTAATAAAGTGAAACTCCTAATTATTCCCCAAGCACCTTCTCAATCTCAACCTCTAAATCCATCGGCTTCGTCTGTGGTGCAAAACGTCCTACTACTTTCCCGTCTTTTCCAATTAGAAACTTAGTAAAGTTCCATTTCACTGCTTTCATACCGAGTAAACCTGGCGCTTGTTCTGTCATGTATGTATAAAGAGGATGAGCCTTATCACCTTTCACATCAATCTTCGCAAACATCGGGAAGTTCACACCGTAGTTCAATTCACAAAAACTAGTAATATCAGCTTCCGTTCCCGGTTCTTGTCCTCCAAATTGATTACAAGGGAAACCGAGTATTTCTAGTCCTTGGTCTTTATATTTATCATATACTTCCTGTAACCCTTTATATTGTGGTGTAAATCCACATTTACTAGCTACATTTACAATAAGCAGTACTTTTCCTTCGTAATCTTTTAACGATTTATCTTCTCCTGTTATTGTTTTAGCTGAAAAATCATAAACTGTCATTGTTCATACCCCTCTCTTCACTATCATTCTATGTTTATACTATACTACATTCGTGAATATACAGCTCTTATTACGTACTCACATACCGGAATGATAGCGCTTTATTTCCGTTCGAAAATTCGACACAATATACTAGACTTTTATGATGGAAAGTTTTACAATTAATTTGTGAACAAAATGTGACAGTTTATATTTCCATTATAATAGAAAAGGATGGTGTTCATTATGAAAACTGCACAACATGAAACGATTTCAAATCGCGAGTTTTATTTCGTACTATATATGATGTTATTGTATGTTATTGGCTGGGTAATCGATGTAAATGGTTTATTTTTAAGCTCCTACTTTAATTTAGCAGGAGAAATTATGCTTCCGATCGTTGGCGGCATTGTTGGACTGTTCGTTATGTCTATCAATAAAGAACAAACGAAATAACTACATTACAAAAGGGCAGAAGACGAGCTTTCGTTTTCTGTCTTTTTGTATTTTTAGCGTATAATAGATACATACCGTATATAAGGAGTGGTAAGTATGAAAAAAGTAGAACAACTATCTTCTCATCTATATCTTATTGATGATTATGACTTACAACATGATGAACGCACCGGTACATACGTTTTATTAGGTGACGATATTACTTTAATTGAAACTTGTGCGGCCCCTTCTCTTCCCTATATTTTAGACGGCTTACAGCAATTACATATTAATTTAAATGATGTAAAAAACATTATCGTTACACATGTTCATTTAGATCACGCAGGCGCAGCAGGGTTAATGATGGAAAAGTGCCCAAATGCTACTCTATTTGTGCATCCGCGCGGGGCTCGTCATATGATTGATCCAACAAAACTAATTCTTGGCGCAAAAGCTGTGTACAAAGAAGATTTTGATAAACTTTTTGATCCAATTCTTCCAATTGAAGAAGAACGTGTTCATATTGTACAAAATGGTGATACATTAAAAATTGCAGAAGACCGTACACTTTCATTTTATAATACACCGGGACATGCGAAGCACCATATTAGCATTCACGATTCATTAACAAACGGCATTTTTACTGGCGATACAATAGGAATTTATTATAGAGAACTCGCAGACCTTGATGTAGAACTATATCTACCATCAACGTCTCCTTCACAATTCCAGCCAGATGCGATGATTGCTTCTAAAAATCATATTCAAAGTATGAATGTAGATACTATTTATTTCGGTCATTACGGCGCATCATCCAATGTTACAGAAGTATATAACCAACTTGAACATTGGTTACCTATTTTCGTTGGTACTGGTAAAGAAGTCTTTGAAAAGTATAATGATTTCGATGAAGCGACTAAAGCTTTACAAACTTTATTAATGGATAAAATCTCTTCTCATCTTACAAAGTTAAACGTTCCATCAAATCATTCCGTTTATAACATTTTACATCTAGATATAGAAATTAGTGCAATGGGCATTATTGATTATTTCACGAAGCAAGAGAAATCCAAATCCACTATCAACTAACAGTAAAAGAAGAGATATATAACAGTAGTTATTGTATATCTCTTCTTTTTTTGAATATATTTTTTAATAAAGGATGGTGGAATGGAATGCAAAAATTGATACTTTACCTCTGCTTTACATTATTTATCATCTTATTATTATTTGTAGGAGTAAAAATTCAATTTTATTTAGAAACAGACGCGCAAGTGAACTTTAACTTTTATCCAAGGTTATTCTACTTTACACTCTTCCCTCTTTTGTTCGGCATTTTATTACGATTCCTACAATCCATTAATCGCGAAACGAGCAAACAAAACTGGAGCTTTCAGCCGGATAAATTTATCGCTATTACGTTGCCAACACTATTCATTTCCTTTTCTCCAGCCCTACTCTTTTCACCAGTTGGCAAATACCTACCTTATTTAACTAATATTATTCTTGTGAATACAACTTTCGTTACCATTATTAGTTTAATAGCTGGTTACTCACTTTTAGATTGTTTGATACAAAAAGACAAGGAGAATAGTAAGGAATATAACTAAGTGATTTCCCACTTTCACTTTATTAAGCAAATCAAGATAATTCTGCCCCTAACTTGTATGCAAAAGAACCTAATGTTCAATTTTTAAGTTTCGTTGGTTATGGTGGTTTATTTATAAGTGCAATACTCCTTGTAAGAGTTGCTATACATGCGGTAAGGAAATTTAAGTAATAACAAAACGAGTATGAAATCGCATAGATTTTATACTCGTTTTTTATTGTTCATATATTTAATTGGTAATAGGAAATTTATGTTAAACTAAAGAAAGTCGCGCACTAAATCAAAATACATTTCAAACAAGGGAGACTTATTATGAAATTAGGGACTTTCTCGTTTCTAACGTTTATCACAAGTATATGTTCTTTCTTTATTTTAAGAGGACCTAATGCAAATTTAACATTAATTATTGTGCTTCTAAGTATTCTTTCATTACTCGGTATTATTTTTGCGATCGCATCAAAGAATTGGCTATTTAAAATAGTTGGTACGACATTAAATGGAGTCATACTAATATTTGTATATTTCTTATTGCTAGCAAAAGGAATAGGTGGTTAATATATTTACGTTTCAATAAGAAAAGCTCACAGCTTAAGCTATGAGCTTTTTTACTTATCTCACCTTTTCATCTACATACTCCATAAACTGTTCTGCTTTAATAAATCTTTCTTTATACGCTTCAGGTACTTCTTCTACTGTTATCCCACCACTCGATTTCGCTTTTACTAATACAGTTTGATATGACATTAACGCTTCCATATATTGTTCATACTCTTCTGAAGTTAATACTTCTTTACTAGATTTATGGCCATTTAATTTATCAAAATACGGCTGAAGTTCCATTTCTACCTTTTTCATTTCCTCTTTTTTGGCTGGTGATAATTGATCATAATCAATATTACCGTTCGAATCCCCGTACTCAAGCTTTGCATTCGTTAATTTCTTTAGTTCTTTTGTAAACTCTTCATATTCCTTCGCACCCATTTCGTCTTTCGCTTGTGATAACTTTGCATTAAAACGCATGTATCCTTCTAATGTTATAGCTCCGGCATGTTTTTTTAAGTTCTCAAAAGATCCGTATATACCATCCGCCATAATAGATTGGTAAGCAAAACCAGTCGTTGGGATTAAAAATGCGGCTGCAAGCACTCCTGCGATAAGGCGCTTCTTCCTTTTACTTCCCCCGCTCTTCATTTTTATTTGAACAATTACTTTTTCTTTTAACTCCGGCGGGGCAATAATCCCCTTCGCTTCTTCTTGTATAGATTCTCTAACTCTACAATCTAAGCTCATTTCACATTCCCTACCTCTCCTAAAAAGATTTCTTCTACTTGCTCTTTTTGACGTAGTTTCTTTAATGCCGCATGAATTCTAGACTTCACTGTACCGATTGGAATATGTAATATTTGTGCTACTTCTTCTTGAGAGTAATCGTGTAAGTATCTTAAGATAATAACTTGTTTCAATTTATACGGTAACTTATGAATGAGTTCGATTAATTTTTGATTTGATATTTTACTTACAACATCGCTAGAAAAATCAATTTGTACTGGTTTTCTTTGCTCTTCTGCTTTTTTTACAATTCGTAGTCGCATCCACCTCTTTCTTCTATAAGAATGAATTTGTTTAATCGCAAGTCCAATTAGCCAAGGTCTAAATGGCTTCTCGCTATCATATTTACGAAGCGATTCATATAGCTGTATGTATATTTCTTGAACGACATCATCTACATCTGCTTTGTCTTCTATTAAAAAATGTGCTGTCTTATATATTTCTTGAATCGTTTTATCATACAATTCGCTATATGCTTCTTTATTGCCTGATAAAGTTAATTGGATTAAATCTGAATACACTGTTTCACCCTTCATGTACCATCCCTCCTTTGTCCTACACTATATATTGGCAAGAAAACGATATTTCGTTCGATTTCTTTCAAAGTTTTTTCAAATAAATTAATATAATGATGCAATGACTTCATAAGCTTCACTTATAACCCTGCATAACAATTATATAATTTTCCAATTTCTAATAAAGATTTAAAATAATATATATATTCAAATTTAGGAGGATGTATATGAAAGCTATCGTTGTAACTTCGTTCGGTGGTCCTGAAGTGATGAAATATACAGATGTGGAGATGCCGGCTATTTCAGACAATCAAGTTTTAATTCGTGTTGTTGCTACTAGTGTTAATTTCGCCGATATTAAATCACGCTATGGCAAAAAAGGAAACAAAGCATTACCTTTTATTCCAGGTATAGATGTAGCTGGTATTGTAGAACACGTAGGTTCTCAAGTGAAAAATATTCATTCTGGACAACGTGTCATCGCTTTCCCTCAAAACGGATCTTACGCAGAATACGTTGTCGCAAACGAAAATCTTACTTTCGTTTTACCTGATGAAGTCGATTTTCAAGCTGCAGCTGCCTGCCCTATCGTATCTTTTACAAGCTACAATTTACTTGCAAATGTTGCAAGACTACAAAAAGATGAAACAGTTCTAATCCATGCAGCTGCTGGTGGAATTGGTACTACAGCGATTCAACTTGCAAAACTATTAGGGGCTAAAAAAGTTATCGGTACTGTTGGAAATGAAGCAAAAAGAAAAATTGCTTTAGATGCTGGCGCTGATTATGTTATTTGTCATCAAGATGAAGATTTTGTAGAGAGGATAAATCAACTTACAAACGGAGAAGGCGTTAATATTATTTTAGATTCTATTTCTGGTACTGTGTCCGAAAGAAGTTTAGAATGCCTTGCTTATTACGGTCGTCTCGTCCATTTCGGCAATGCTAGCGGAGAAGTTGGTAGTTTTCAAACGAAAGATTTACACGCAAGTTGCCGTTCTATACTCGGTTTCAGCTTTGGCACTACACGGAAAAAACGTCCTGAATTGCTTCAAGAAACTGCGAATCAAGTTTTCCGTTATTTACGCGATGGAAGTTTACAAATTAAAGCTACGAAATCTTTTCCTCTTCAAGATGCAGGGAAAGCACATGAATGGGTCGAAAGTAGACAAAGTACAGGGAAAGTAATACTCCACGTTCAGACAGCTCCCTAAAATGAATACATGAAATAGAGGTGTTATTCATGGGATCACGAATTATGCATATCATTATCGCGAGCGGTATTGCAGAGAAACTATCTATTCAAGATAAAACTTCTTTCTTACTTGGTGGTGTAGCTCCTGATGCTGTTCATTCAAAAAAAGAAAAAGGAACTTCACATTTTTACGCTGGTACAACGAAGAACTATACGAGAAGAATAGATTATGATTCATTTATTCATAAATACGAAGATCATCTGGATTCCCCTTATATTTTAGGTTATTATACCCACCTCATTGCCGATGATAATTGGCTAAGCGGCTTTTTTCTACCTTGGCTTAAAAACAGAATAGAAAACGACGAAACTATCGCACCTATGTACTATAACGATTTTAAATTATTGAACGCACAATTGTTGCATCATTACGATAAAGAACAGCAGCTCTTCGCCCTACTTAATCAAGAGGCTAACATTGTGAATATAGAGGAGATTTCTAGAAAGAATGTTTTAGCTTTTCGGCAATATATTTTTGAAGATATGCTATATCCTGAGCAACACTTGCACGAAAACTTACAAGTGTTTTCATTTGATCAAATCGTTGGTTATATTGAGACTGCAATTGAAAAAGGAACATTTTTTATAGAACAACTCGTTAATAAAAAATTGACTTCAAATATTTAATCCCCCTCATTATTTACGAGGGGGATTTTCACATAACTATATAATTATTTATTTTTTCCCATTACTGCAAAGTAATTCCCTTCACTATCAGCAAAGTTAAACAATTTACCAGTAGGCATAGTTACGTCTTTCTCATTATTTATCTAGGCTTTTTCTTACCAGTAAAAGCTGGTTTCTTTTTCTTTGGTGCTGGTGGTTTCGATTCTACAAATGTTCCTTTGAACATTTCTTGTTTCGTAAACACGATACCTAATTTTTTCGCAAATTGAAGTAATTTACGCTCTTCTTGTTCTGTTACAAGAGAAACAACTGTTCCTTCTTTGCCCATACGTCCAGTACGTCCTGAGCGGTGAATATATTGGTCTACTGTGTCTGGTAACTCTAAGTGGATTACGTGTGTTAAATCATCGATATCTAATCCACGTGCTGCAATATCAGTAGCAAGTAATATTTCTAATTTCCCGCTACGGAACGCGCGCATCGTTACTTCACGCTCTTGTTTGCTTGCCTCTGCATGAAGTGCTGCTGCTTTCATTTTACGGAACTTCAGTTTTTGAGTAATTTCATCTAAACGGAATGGATCATTTAAGAAGGCAACTGCTTTTACATTTCCCATATGCATAACTCTTCTAATATAATCATTTTTTTCACGACGCTCACAAACGATATACGTATGTTCAACTAGGCTCTGTGCCTCTGAACGTGTTACACGTACTAATTGTGGTTCAACTGTCAAATCACGTGCCGCATCTTCTGCAGCTTTTGTTATTGTCGCCGAGCAGAATACTAATTGACGATCGCGCATCGTTGATTTAATTACATCAAGTACAGCACCCATCATCTTTTGTTTTACAATTTGATCAAACTCATCAAATACAATCGTTTTCACTTCATGCATCTTTAATTTTTTCATGCGAATCAACTCTAAAATACGTCCTGGTGAACCGACAATAACTCTCGGATGTTTCTTTAATTTTTCAACTTGGCGCTTAATATCCGCACCACCAATTAAAGACGCACCTGAAATGTCCGTTCCTGCTGTAAACTTTTGAACCTCTTCATGAATTTGCATAACAAGTTCACGAGTTGGCGCTAAAATTACAACTTGAGGTTGTTTAACTTCAGGATTAATTTTATGTAAAAGTGGTAATAAGTACGCTAATGTTTTTCCTGTTCCAGTTGGAGATTCAGCAATAACGTCTTGTCCTTCTAAAATAGTTGGAATCGCTTGTTTTTGAATTTCAGTAAATTCTTTAAAACCAGCCTTTTCCCAAGCTTGTTGTAAAAATGGTTGCATATCTTTTATCATTTGTTTTTCTCCTTTATCTCTATTTTTGAAGAAAATGTTGTATTGTTCGCACCGTTTCTATCATGTGTGAAATAACAGCTATTAAATCATCAACATGGTCTTCTGTAATCGATTTTTGAAATAGAACCTCTACCTTATTATGATATGAAATCGCTTGCTTATTATATTCGTATGAAATTTTTTGCGTAATCATTCGCTCTTTTCCCCATATAGAATGCAATAAAGTTTCAATTTCTTCGCATCCTATCTCTGGTTGCTCCATTTCGAACGAGAATTCCAGCTTCATTTCACAACCTGGTATAAACTGAGGTACTTCTAATATTTCACCTGATAAATTCTTTGCATCAACAGATAGTGAAAATGTCGCCTCTACCATCGTTTTAAATGTTTCTGTTAGTTGAAATGAAATACTATACATACGACTTAATGAAGCAAGGTCCATCACATCTTTTCGATCCGTTACGAGAATATCACCGTGTAAATCGAAATCATAGACAGCTCCTTCCACAATTACCTTTAAATTTTCAAAAGCAGTTGGATCAAACATAATTTCCTCCAAAAAACAGGCGCCTTTCGATGGAAAGGCGCCACTTGATGTATATATAGTTTACAGATAAACGAGATGAATTACAACCTTTTAGAATAAACCTACTGCTTTTCCATCTTCATTTACATCCATTTGTAGTGCTGCTGGTTGTTTAGGAAGGCCTGGCATTGTTAACATTGTTCCTGTTAACGCAACGATAAACCCTGCACCGATAGATGGTTTTAATTCACGAATTGTAACGATAAAGTCAGATGGGCGACCTAATTTTGTTGCATCATCTGAAAGAGAGTATTGTGTTTTCGCCATACAAATCGGTAGGTTACTCCAACCTTCTCCCTCATATTGAGCTAATTGCTTACGTGCTTTCGGAGCAAATTCAATATCTTTTGCGCCGTAAACTTTTTGAGCAATTGTACGAATTTTTTCTTCTAATGGTAATTCTAATTCATAAAGTGGTGCGTAGTTGTTTTCACCTTTTTCAATTTCTTTTAACACTTTCTCAGCAAGGTCAACTCCGCCTTGGCCACCTTTCTCCCAAACTTCTGTTAAGGATACTGCATAGCCACGCTCATTGCACCATTCTTGTAAGTATGCAACTTCTGCATCTGTATCAGTAATGAATTTGTTAATGGCAATTACGAAAGGAACACCGAAGCTTTGAATTGTTTCAACATGCTTCTGTAAGTTCTCCATACCTTTTGCTAACGCATCTACATTTTCTTCTTTTAATTGATCTCTCGCCACACCACCGTGCATTTTAAGCGCACGAATAGTCGCAACAATAACTACCGCTTCTGGTTTAATACCAGCTGCACGTGCTTTAATATCTAAAAACTTCTCGGCACCTAAATCTGCACCGAATCCAGCTTCTGTAATAACATAATCACCTAATTTTGCTGCCATTGTCGTAGCGATAACACTGTTACAACCGTGAGCGATATTCGCAAATGGTCCGCCATGAATGATAGCTGGTGTATTTTCTAATGTTTGTACTAAGTTCGGTTTTAATGCATCTTTTAATAGAAGTGTTAACGCTCCTTCTACTCCTAAATCTTTAACTGTTACAGGTTGATTTGAAAAATTATAAGCGACAACAATGCGAGATAGACGTGATTTTAAATCTTGAATATCTGTTGCAAGGCAGAATACGGCCATAATTTCAGATGCTACTGTAATATCAAAACCGTCTTCACGTGGTACACCTTGAACCGGTCCACCAAGGCCAATTACTACGTTACGAAGGGCACGATCATTTAAGTCAACACAGCGTTTCCAAACGATTTTACGCGTATCAATTCCAAGTGTGTTTCCTTGTTGGATATGATTATCAATAAACGCCGCTAATGCGTTATTGGCAGTTGTAATCGCATGAATATCTCCAGTAAAGTGAAGGTTAATGTCTTCCATTGGTACTACTTGAGAATAACCGCCACCTGCTGCTCCGCCTTTTAATCCCATTGTTGGTCCAAGAGATGGTTCGCGAAGTGCAATTACTGTTTTCTTACCAATTTTATTAAAAGCTTGGCCTAAACCAACTGTTACTGTTGATTTACCTTCTCCTGCTGGAGTTGGGTTAATCGCTGTTACTAAAACAACTTTACCGTCTTTCTCATCTTGTAAACGCTTAAAAATATCAAGAGATAACTTGCCTTTATAATGTCCGTATGGCTCTAGTTCTTCTTCTAAAATATTTAAATTAGCTGCAATTTCTTGAATCTTCTTCATACTTGCTTCTTGTGCGATTTCAATATCAGATTTAACTGTTGTAGTAGTTGTCATATACCCTAGTCCCCCTTTAATTGATTCTGATGATATTGTATCAGTTTTTTGTATTTTCTGCACTTATTTACCTCCTAAAACCCTTCAATTTTGTTATACGTTTTTTAACATAAATACCCATAAAAATGTTAACGCTTGTTGTAACTCTGTAGGTAGCTGACCTAACATCTTCTCATTTACTCCGCGCTTATATACGCCGGTACCATCTACAACTTCAAATCCTTGTTCTTTTGCTAACTGTTCAAATTCCCAAGGCATCATCGTATTGCAAACAACGTCTTTGCCATATAGGCGCGGATAACTGTTCTCTCTCGGTTTTGCTGTCGGTCCTAAAATTGCAATACATGCGTATCCATCTTTCTTTAAAACACGCTTTATTTCATTTAATGCTCGCAACGGCTCCTCGGTCCATTCTAAAGAATTAATTGCCATAATTGCTTCAAATTTCTCATTTTCAAATGGTAATGAAGAAAGATCACCTTTTATAAAAGATAAGTTTGGGTCTTCTCCGCGCTCCTTACCCTTTTGAATCATAACTTCCGATAAGTCCACCCCAACCGCTTTGTAGCCAGTAAGACTTAATTTATATGTACCATACCCATCACCACAGCCAACATCTAACACTTGTACTTCCTTTTCCACGTACTGCTCAAAAAATGGAATGATTGTACTCCTGCTCCCGCTATCCCACATTTCTTGACTATTTTGATTCCAAAACTCTGCATCGTTATCCCATTTTTTCTCTGCCGATTCATGCCAATTAAACTTCGCCATACATTCCCCTACCTTCACGTATTATCATTCATTTCATTCTACATCATGTTCCAAAATCCCTGTTTATCTTCATAAGGAGATAAAGTGAAACTTTAATCAGTGGGGTGTTTGTTCGCCCCCACTGATTATTATTTGAACCAATCGGGCTTTTACTGGCAGCCCGACTCCCATCTAACTTCTTTGCTCCAGCCGAATTTTGAGGTGGGGGTCTTACTGCACGGCAAATAGCGGGATAAACAGGATAACAACGGAATCTATTTTCTCCAATTTTTGCTTTACTTGGGTTTAACTCATACTCATGTTCTGCTCCTTATGAAAGATACTATAGATACACCCAATTGAAAGAGAGGGATGTACATGCGAAGAAAGAGAAATCATCATTTTAAAAGTGGTGAAAAAAACGAAGAGTATGCAGCTGAAATATCTCCGGCTGGTATTCCGATTAGACATGAGCGCAAAGAAATTGCAAATGAAATAGAAGGTACAAATACCGGTGCAATGATTGGCTATGTCGCATTATTTCTTTCGTTATTCTCCATTGCTTTTTATCCTGTTACACTCGGCTCCCTTGCTATTTTAGTTGGCTTATTAGCTGTCAATTTTGGAGCGAGAACACTTGGATATACCGCAATTGGTTTTGGTAGTTTTTCTGTTTTATTTACTTTACTCTATCCGCTTGCTTTGTCAGCGTTTTAAAAAAAACACACCAAGTTATACTTGGTGTGTTCATTCATGATACAACATGATATGACCGCATCCACAACAATGCTTCGCTGTAATTTCTTGAAAAACTGGATAATTTTCTTCATCTCTATGCTCAATAAACACCTTTTCAAATCGGTACATGTTTGGCGCATATGCCCAATCTTGTTTCGTACGTGCATATAATGTTGAAGAAAAAAACTCCTCACCACCACAAACGATACATCCCTTCTTCATCCATACCCCTCCTATGCTTGTCTTACTTCATCTATATGAACATAAACATAAAAAAAAGACCTTCTATTACTAGAAAGTCTTCTCTGAAACAAAAAGAAATGTACCGAATATACCTACTCCGCTATATTCTTTCATAACACCAGCTTCTGTTTTATACGTTTGCTTTACAGTCATAAAGAAAACACCATTTCGTGCATCAATACTTTCAAACTGTAATTTCTCTTTTTTTTCATCTACATTTTGCGTGCATTCAAAGCTACTCTCGTCACATTTCAATGCATACTTATCCTCTAAATACAATTTAAAATCTGATTCTTTCGGACAAGTTATAAGTAATATTGCCACGAGAATAATACTTACAATACCCACAATTGTATAATATTTCTTCATTTGTTCTCCTTTCAAAAGACAAGAAAACTTGACTTCATGCGCCAAGTTTTCTTAGTCTACAACCCATTGCCACTCTTGTTCTTTCTTATCAAAAATGAGCCAACCCGTTTCTGTTGCTTCCGCTTTCAATTCATCGATATTATCTAGTACCTCATCCGTACTTTCGAATGATCCTACTACATATACCGGAATTTCAAGACCTCTTCTCGACTCAATTTTCCCCGCTAAATCAATGTATAACCCATCTTCCATTAACGGCATAAGCCCAAGGATAACTTCCTTTGAAATTGCTGGGAAAATTTTTGATTTTTGGAAGAAAGTAAAACGTTTCTTTCCAAACGAACCGAGTTTATATGGAATCACTTTACTCAGCATTCCTACAAAATCACCGATTCTACGGTAATACACTTTGTTGTACCAACCGTCATCATGTGAAAAATAAACGAATCTATTCTTCAACAATGGGAAGAACGTTCTTCCAAGTGGTTCTTTTTTGTGAGCCAAATATAATAATTCTGCAATTTCTTTTGGCTCTAACTCATCTAAATCGCTTGCATCATCGAAATCTACCCAACAAAATTCATCAAATTCATCAATCTCTGCTTGAATGAGTTTATGTATGTTTTCTTCCTCAACATATTCAAATAAAGTATGATAATGAAAATCTGTCCACTCAAAATTATGCTTTAAAAGCAATACTTGATGAAGCGGTGAAGGGATGTTACTTGCAAACTCTTTAAACGTAATTCCAGATGTAATAAAACAATGACCCCGACGATTACCATTAATATATATCATATTGTTTACTTGGTCAGATCCTCCAGACAAAGCACCTAGCCACCTTCGTTTTATATGTTTCAATTCTATAGCATATTTTAACATGAAAAATTTTAGAAACATAGAAAAAACTTCAAAAACTATTTACAATTTCATGTGTTTTATTACATACTGATTACAAGAAAAAACGCCTGCTTATGAGCAGGCGTTTTTAAAGGATTTCATCTGGGTTTTGAGGGTGATGATTTCCCTCTTTCTTTTCATCTGTTTGGAACATCGATTGAATTTTATCAATTGTT
Organism: Bacillus sp. 41-22; assembly: GCF_025809295.1. Taxonomy (NCBI): domain Bacteria; kingdom Bacillati; phylum Bacillota; class Bacilli; order Caryophanales; family Bacillaceae; genus Bacillus; species Bacillus sp. 41-22. The sequence goes on along the minus strand of NZ_CP084035.1, from coordinate 2,025,015 downwards.
TGTGGAGCTAATTCAATTATTTTTTCTGCTAAATGTGTCGCATTTTGTAAATGAAGAATATTTACCCCGTCTTTATTCACGACTAGAAATGCTACTGGTGTAATAGAAACACCACCCGCGCTACCGCCACCAAATGCAGGGTTACCGTTCGCTCTTTGTCCATCATTCGTTTGGAAATCAGAACCTCCTGCTCCAAAACCGAACGCTACTTTAGAAACCGTTAACACTACACCACCGTCAGCCGTTTGAACAGGCTCTCCAACAATCGTATTTACATCGACCATTTCTTTTAAATTTTCCATTGCTGCTTTCATTAATCCTTGAATTGGATGATCCACCGTTCATAACCTCCTTTGTCATATCTTTCCTAGTTTTTCCGAAAGTTGGTGAACTAAACATAAAATTTTATATTGATTTCAAAAAACTTAAGTTGTAATATTTAGAAAAATAAAAAAGAGGTCGATTTTTTATGATGAGAAAATTAACAAAGAAAGATCATGAACAAGTATTCGGTTACCTAAAAGAAGAAGCAGCCCTTAACTTGTTTATTATTGGGGATTTAGAAGCTTTCGGTTATGAAACAGACTTTCAAGAATTATGGGGCGTATATAAAGAGAATGGAACATTAAAATCCATTTTACTTCGCTTTCACGATACATTTATACCGTATAGTAAAGAAGAGTTTATGGTTACTGACTATGAGGCACTTCTTTCCGCATATAAGCCGCTTAAACTCTCTGGCAAGTCAACTATTGTAGAAAGATTTGAAACTGCTCCAAGTGTACAACTAGGCGCCAAAAATGAAATGTATTTTTGCGAATGTCTAAATGACAGCAACTTACCTAGCACACCAATTCATGAAACAATTAAACTTGCCTCACTCGATGATATAGAACGAATTATGAAATTACGAAGTGACATCGCTGAGTTCCCGACTGCTCATGAATCTGAAAAAATGTTAAGGCAAGCTATCGAAACAAATACAGGACGTACATATTATATTGAAAAAGACGGTGCAATCATCGCATCCGCCTCAACTTCCGCTGAAAATTCATTATCCACTATGGTAGTTGGTGTATGTACACACCCGAATTATCGCGGAAACGGATATGCTTCACTCATATTACAGAAAATGATTCAGGACTTTACGAAAGAAGGCCGAACACTTTGCCTATTTTATAACAATCCAACTGCTGGACGAATTTATAAACGACTAGGGTTTAAAGATATTGGAATGTGGACGATGTATCGATAAGCTTTTTCTCAACAAAATTAAAAGGAGTCGCACCGTTTTATATTAACTAAACGAGTGCGACTTCTTTTTGCTAAGTTGATGCTTTCTTTTGTACCTATATCTCATCATTTCTTCTTATTCCCTATGCTACTAAATTCTTTTTTGTACTCTTTATATTTATCTTTGGCAGTTTCAGTGTTATCTTTTTTACTACTAAAATACACATATATTTGCTGACTATGTGTTAACATTTTACCTTCATCATTTTTCTTCTCATAGTCAATTGAAATTGTTAATTCTGTTATTTGCATTGGGTGTTTTTCATTATCTATTGAATCATTAAAGTTAAGTACAATTGATGTATTTCCAAATTTATCATATTGCAATTTTAATTTATCATTAATTATTTCTTGAAATTGTGCTTCTGTTAAAGTGAATCCAACTGAATTTGGTTCATTTAATTTTTTTCTATTACCACCTGTTTTCAGTTGTAATTTCCCTACACCGTGTAATCTATTAAATATCAATTTCACAGGAGAAACATCCAAATTTGAAGCCGAACCTTGAACTTTTCCGTTTTGATACATAAAGTTTGTATTATATTTTTCTTCCTCTTTATAATTAATATCCTTATGTCTATCCTTTTCATCTATTGTTTTACTTGTTATTCTTTGAGACGTTTTTCCATATAACAATTTTTCTTTCAAATTATATATACCTTCAGTAGTTTGATATAACGTATTATAATGGTTTTCATCACCACTTGTTTCTATAGTAAAATCAACAATCCGCTCTTTCACATAAGCATACCCATCATCACTAGCAGACATAACGTTTCCCATGTCACCTTCATCCAATGCCTTAACAAATGACTCATACTCTATCTTTTTTTCAAAAAAGCTACATGCTTGTAGTAGGCTGATTGCTACTATTATAGTAATCATTTTAGAAGCCCTTTTTTTGTTCATTTCATCATCACACTACTCTCTCTCTATTCAATCAGATAAGCTTTATCTTACTTAGTTGAAGAAGAATCATTTTTTCACTTCTATATTCATTGCAACTATTTTTCAATATACTTATTCCACTATATTTTATACTTAGCAACGAATTACTCTTTAATAATGAATAAGGTTCCACCATGACTTTATCCCTTCAATTCACACACTCACTTAATCACTTATCATTTTTATATTGTTTTTCATAATTCACATAATCTTTTTTAGCTTCCTGATCATTATCCTTTTTATCACTAAAATTCACAGATATTTGCTGAGTATGTGTTAATAATTTCCCCTCACTATTTTTCTTTTCATATACAATTAAAATTGTTAATTGTATTATTTGCATTGGATGCTGTTTCGTATCTTTAGAATCGTTAAAATTAAATGCAATTGATGCTTTTTCAAAACTATCATATTGTAAATTCAATTTATCGTTAATTATTTCTTGAAATTGTGATTCCGTTAACATAAAACCAACTGTATTTGGTTCATTAACTTTCCTTTTATCTCCCTCTACTTTCAGTTGTAAATTCCCAACACCTTGCAATCTATTAAAAATTAGTTTTACATGTGAAACATCCAAGCTCGAATCAGAACCGTAAGCCTTTCTATCTTTATACATGAACCTAGTGCTATATTTTTCTTCTTCTTTATATTTATTATCCTTATGTCTATCTTTTATGTTCGTAATATCACTTGTTATTTTTTGATTGGTTTCTCCATATAATAAATTTTCTTTCAAATTAAATATACCTTCAGAAGTTTGATATAGCGTATTATGAATTCTGTCATCACCATTTTTTTCTGTGGTAAAGTCAATAACCCGTTCTTTCACATACGCATATCCATCATCACTCGCAGACATAACCGTCTTCATATCACCTTCATCCAATGCCTTTACTAATCTCTCATACTCTATCTTCGTCTCCCCAAAACCACATCCACTTAATAAACTTGATACTATTGACAGAACTATCATCATCTTAGCTTTCTTCTTTAACTTCATACTGACACCCCGTTGATTTCTCTAGGCATTTTTAAGTTCATTATGTTCTTTTTTGGAAAGTAATACATTTCACCTTTACTTACTGGTATTTTTTCACTTATATGAATTATATTAAAGATACTTTAATTTTTAATACCATCGATATATATACAATCCTTAATTGTTTATATAATCTGTTCGAATTTTCAGAAATCAAAACTTATTTTATTTCTTTCGCTTTCTTTTCCTCTCTCTCTTTATAACGCTTTAAGAATTCCTGGCGTTCCCTTTCATGTTCCTCCCACGAAATATAAAATGATGGAAATTTAAATCTACAATAGGCTAATAATTGGAACTCTGCTGCACCTATGGCTACCGCGTACATGATGAACGTAAATATAAAGTAACCAAACATTATGCTCAATGAGTAATTATTTTGTATATAAATTAAAACAAGAAGAATTAGTACATAAATTGCCACACCAAACATTACATTTTTCTTTACCTTATTAAAAAATGAAGTAAATCTTTCTCCCATACTAAATGCACCTTTACTTGCTTGTTTAAAAGTATCAACTGTTGTTACACCATGAACAAGTATTGCTCCTAATACTAGTAAACCTACATAAATAAGCGTAGTAAAATTAATAGAATAATTACTCATCCCTGGAAGAACAAATGCCGTAAGACCTATAGTACCTAACTGAAACGCATATAATAATATCACCAATGTCTGGAGCTTTTGAAATTTAAAACGTACCTTAGGGATCAGATATATAATAAAAAAGATTACTTGTAGGCTATGTAACAACAATTCCATTCTGACTATTACTGTGTCAAAAAGAGTCGGATAGTAATCCCAGCCAAATCTAATTAATGCTCCAAAAATAAAAAGCATCAATAACGAACTATAAAGCATTCCACCAAACATAAACAACATAGCTCCTTCAGGGCTTAAACGATGTCTACATGTTATTTTAAATTCATCTAAATCTTCTTCTTTTATGTTCCACATTTGTTAACTCCACCTTTCCCCGAACTATAGTATATTACCAAAATAAAGATGCAATTTTCTTAGTCACTAATTTCACACCTTTTTATTTTCATCGCCACTCTTAACCATCTCTTTTGTTGTACTGCGCCTTATATTTTAAATATTCCTGTCTCGCATCTTGGTTATTATCCTGTTTTCTATTAAAATACGTTATTATTTGGAACATATTTTCTACTAATTTTCCATCCTCATTCTTTTCTTTAAAGTCTATATCTATCCTCATTTGCAAAATTTGTTTTGGATTTTTTGGGGCATCCAGGTGCAATACGATTGTTGCTCCATCAAATTCATCGTATTGTATCTTTAATTTATTATTAATAATATTTTTAAATTCAGATTCAGTTAGTCGATATCCCACTGAATTAGGCTGATCAAACTTTTTTATATCATCCTCGGGCTTCATCTTTAGTTTCCCTATCCCATTTAAACGGTCTACAATTAAGTTCACGTATGAAACATCTAGATTTGAATCCGGACTTTTCACCTGTCCATTTTCATACTTAACATGAGTACTATAAATAGTTTCTTTTTTATAATTTTCATTTGTCCTTTTTCCCTTGTCTTTTTCTATATCAGTCGCAACTGTTTGTATCGCCTCTCCATATAAACTTTTATCTTTTGTATTATATACACCTTCCGTAGTTTGACGAATTGTTTTACTGTGCTCTCCATCTTCTTTTTGCTCAAACGTACTATAAATACCTCTTTGGGTCACATAAGCATACCCATCATCACTCGCAGACATTACCGTACTCATGTCCTCATCTTCTAATGCCTTAACAAATCTCTCATACTCTATCTTTGTCTCCCCAAAACTACATCCACTTAATATACTTGCTACTACTGACAGAACTATCATCATCTTAGCTTTCTTCTTTAAGTTCATACTGACACCCCGTTGATTTCTCTAGGCATTTTTAGGTTCATTACATTCCCATTTTGATAGTAATACAGTTCACCTTTACTTACCGGTATTTATTTACTCATACAGATTATATTGAAGATACTTTAATTTTTATTAGCATCGATTTATATACAATCCTTAATTGCTTATATATTCTATTCGAATTTTCAAAATCCAAAACTTATTTAATTGCTTTGGCTTGCTTTTTTCCCTCTCTTCATAAAGCTTTACTCTTTTCTGACGTTCTCTTTCATGTTCCTCCCACGTAATATTAAATGATGGAAATTTAAAGCGACAATACATCAATAGGACGAATTCTGCTGAACCAACGGCTACTGTATACAGTAAAACAGTACCTATTACATATCCAATCAAAGTATCAATCGCATAATCATTATGAAAATAAATCAAAATAAGTAGAATTAATACGTATATTAAAGCCCCTTTCATCATAGTTTCTTTTGTTTTACTAAAAAAGGAAGCGGATCCTTTCATTCATACTAAATGCACCTTCACTTGCCTGTTTAAACGTATCAATCGTTGTCACAATATGAACAATCACTGCTCCTATAAATAAGAAGCCTACATATACTAATGTAATTCCGTCGATTGTATAATCAGACATTCCAGGAAGAATTAACGCCGTGAATAATATCGTACCTAATTGAAATGCATATAATAACACGACAATCGTTTGAAACTTTTGAAATTTAAATCGAGCTTTTGGAAATGAATATAGAATTAAAAAAATTATTTGCAAGCTATATAGCACAAGTTCAATTTTAACAATTGTTTTTTCGAATAAAGTAGTATAGTAGCCCCAACCAAACGTTACTAAAGTACCAATAAGAAAAAACATCATAACTGAAACGTACACTATTGTTCCTATCATAAAACCTAAAGCACCCTCAGGGCTTAATCGACGTTTACATGTCACCCTAAATTGATCTAAATCTTCTTCTTTTATTTTCCACATTCATTTAAATCATGTAGATTAAATATAAAAACCTTCTCATTTTAACGAAAAGAGAAGGTTTTCTTGCTGTTATACATTCATGCCATATTCAAAACTTTCCCTCTTCAAATAACGTATTATAGTTGTTAATCTTTGGCATTTTATTTTCGCTATTAATTTAGGCATTTTTACTTTTCTTAAAAAATACCAAATATGCAAATAATGACGAGATTAAGAGGAATACACCCGCCCCTATCCCCTCATATATTTTAAAATAAACAGCAGCAATTATCACAAATATTGACATTATTATTATTAGAATCATTGTATATTTCATTATAAATTCTAACGCTTTATAGATAGATACTATTGTCTTTTCAAAAAAACTTTTCTCTGTTTCCGAAACATTCCGATCCTTATTCAAAATAACACCTTCCCCTCTTTACAAATTGACTTTCGAATAAATTTTCCCTTTCAAAATAAGAACAAAGCGAACCGCAGAACGTAACTACTACCCATACAGATTGATCCAACTGAAAAATCTCATGTCGAACTATTCAATCAATTACATATAGATTTTAGAATAAAAAACCTCCTCATTCTAACGAGAAGAGAAGGTTTTATTTATGTCACATCCCCATATACTATACAAAACTATCTCTTTTGCAACGCTTCATTATGTTCCTTTATCTTATCGCTCAATGCTTTAAACTCTAACATCCACTCTGATATTTTTTCAATTTCCTGATCAGTGGATTTTTTCCTATATATAAAACCAATCACTTTAATATCGGAAAACGTTGAATCTCTTACCTCTTCATCTACTGATTCAAATTGAATAATTGCTTTCGTCGTGTTTGATACTTCGACAAGAATCTCATATACGTCAAAGTAAAAAATCATGCGAAATAAACTTACATTACTTACGGATAAAACTTTTGAAATTTCTCTCAAAAGTTTAGGGTATCGGGAATCTTCCATTCCTTCTTTCACAGATCCAGAACGTAAAGTATCATTAATCATTTCAACAGTACTTTCAGCAGATATTATTTCATCAAGCATTTCACCAGTTATTATACATTCAGATGCTGAAGCTTTACTCAATATTTTTTGTTTAACTATCTCGGCATTTCTCTCTTTACAATCTTGCTGAAAGTACACTTTTCTTTCTCTAGAAAATAAACCCATACATCCCCCTCACTTTTCAAAGCAAAAATAACACTCGGATTTTATAGAATAAAACCATCCACATATTATTATTTCTATGAAACTTTCTTTTCCCTATAGATCACAAGCTTAAAATATTATTCTTCATTAAATACAGCAATCTTCACTTCAACATACTGTAAAGACTCATCACCGCTAAACACATGATAAATTGGCGAGGCTAAATTCAGATTATTATCCTCCATATACTGAAGCATTTCACCATATACTTGCTCTGTTAATTTTTCATAATCTCCCGTATATCGTTTCATGAGCATCTCATCAACATAATAATAGCTCCTAAATTGAAGTGTTTCTGATGCTGGAATTTTATCTTCATTTACCGGCATAAATAATTCAACGTACATATTTTCATCAGATGGTATATTTTTCAAAGCATAAAACATCGGACCTTTTATTGTTAAATTCGCTGTTGCAATTTCTGACATAAAATGTTCAATTGCTTCTTCCATATCTTCGTAATGAAAATAGTACTCTTTCGAAACAACATTTGTATATGCAATACTTTGTCCTTCAATTATCATTTTATTGTTTCACCTACTTCTATAATAGGAGCATAAATATCTAGCCACATGTCACCGTATACGTCTAAACATACGTGATAAAAACCATTATCTAACTTGATATGATGCTGTTCTGCAAACTCATGTATTAAATTATAAGCATCCTCAATATCACCATCTTCATCAGTAAATCGAACACTTAATGCCTCTTCAATAATTAATCCATCAACGTATTCATATGCAGAATTCTCCCCTAATTTAACACGTTCATTTACTGGAACAGAATACGTATATTCGCCGTACTCTGGTTCATTGTCCAATGGCTGATATTTAAAAAGAACAGGACCTACAGCATATATTCCATTATGAACAACTTGATTTCTCAGTGCGATAGCAGGTAATAACCAATCTTCTTTTTTTACAATTTGAGTAATACTAATTAAATTTAACAGTGATAACGCTTTATATTGAATTTTCATAATACTTACCCCTTTTACTATTCTTTCTCTTGGCTATATTTTTTATGTTTCTTCAAATGTCACTTACGCTCTCCTTCACATACCTTCCACATTATGGTAAGTGACGAACATTTAAACCTACTAGACTCATTTCCTTTACGCCTTACGTTTCGATTTCCCTTTTTTATTTTTCTTTTGATATCTTGGAGTCTCTCTTTTATGTTGCTCCCATGATATGTTAAATGACGGAAATTTAAATCTACAATAAGCTAATAATTGAAATTCCGCTGCACCAATAGCCACTGCATACATTAAAATATTCCCTACTACACCCCCCATTATAAAATCGTCTAAGGCAAAATCATTACGAAAATAACTCAAAATAAGTAGAATTAGTACGTATATTGTGGCCACCTTCATCATAGTTCCTTTTGTATTACTAAAAAATGAAGTGGATCTCTCATCCGTACTAAATGCACCTTTACTCGCTTGTTTAAATGTATCGATTGTTGCCATAATATGGACAATAACTGCTCCTATAAATAATAACCCTGCATATATTAATGCAATCTGGTCAATTGAAGAATTAGCTATTTCAAAAACAATAAAAACAGTGAACCCTATAGTCCCTAATTGAAATGCATATAATAATACGACAAATGTTTGTAACTTTTGAAATTTAAATTGAGCTTTTGGAAATAAATATAGAATAAAAAAGATTATTTGCAGAGCATATAACAACACTTCTAGCTTAACAATTTCAATATCATTGAAAAGAGCTATGCAGTAATCCCAACCAGCTGATAAAACAATAGAAAAAATAGCTATTGAACTATACAGTATTCCTCCAAACATAAACACCGTTGCACCCTCAGGACTTAAACGATCTTTACATGTCATCCTAAACTTATCTAAATCTTCTTCTTTTATATTCCACATCATCTATAAGCACCTTTCGTGTAGTCTAATTACCAAAATACAGATTTTAGTTTTTCTCCTATTTTTAATTTTTCATTTATCTTTTCAGTTACATTTTTCACTCCTTTTTTAACATAATCTATCGCATTATCTTCCCCATTCCATTTTTTATTTAATAGCCATGTACCAACTACCGCCGTACCAGCTCCTACCACAGTACCCAGCGGTGGAAGGAAAAACGACCCCGCTACAGCACCAGCTGCCATCGCTCCAGCATTTGCTCCAATATCTACAGCTGAATCTGTTGCTACATCAACTACATCTTTTAACTGCCAACCACCTTCTTTAGCATCAACAACATTACCTCCAACTGACACAACCGCTCCAAAAATACCTGCTCCTTTCAATATTCCTCCTGCTTTACCTAGGCCTTTAAACGCTTCTTTCCATTTCATAGGATTAATATCCTTTAAGCCGTCTGCCCAAGCAGCTTTAAATGAACTCAGTCCTTTTTTCCCAATCGCGGTAGGCACTCCTTTGTTCTCCCGATCCATCCGAAAATCTGCGTAATTTTGAAACTCTGGTAATTTATAAATATTTCTGCGTGCCTTTTTTATTTGTTCCTTTGTTGTTTTCAAACCCTCGAATTTAAATTCTAATTTATCCTGTAAATATTTGAATAAAACGTCATCTTTATTATCCATTTTAAGTATTCTTTCTGCTAAAACCATATCTTCTTTCTTAGAAGTCGATAATGTATATGCCCCTTTACCTTTTCGGCCTTTAGGATCAAAAAGGGCATCAAAACCCAATTTCTTTGTAACATAATGCATGCGTATGTAGGCATTTAAAGTAGCCTTAGCTCCCTTATTCCCAATATCAAACTTAGTCATGGCATCTGCCAATCCCTTAATGATATTTCCAATTGATGTGTCAGCTAATAGCTTCCCAATTGAAGCGCTAGACAAATTCCCATTATTCACTTTTATTTGTTGCATTCCCTCATCTATCTTACGCATTAATTCATCAAATTCTTGCAGGTCACTTTGCTTACTATTATAAGTCTCTAATTTTTCTAATGTATCACTGATTTCTTTTTGGCTTTTTACAGCGCCTTCAGTGATGCTTGATGATGATGGATATTGAATTGCGACGATGTCACTAATCGTACCTACTGTTTTTTTTGCCTCTTCATTAGAGTGGCTGAATCCCTCACTATATCCATTAACTTTTTTCTTTACATCATCCAAATAACTTCCATGAATTTTCGCATCTGCATCACTGTCAACCTCACTGTTAAATTCCTCTATTGCTTTTTGAAATTGACTTTTTAACATTTCCGTTGTAACTGTAAATCCAGTGATAACAGCTCCATGAACTGTAGATAAATGATTCTTAATAGTATCAGCAGCTTTCCCTTGAAAAGAGTTAATTTGTGTAAAGTCCTCTATTTTTTGCTGCAATGTTTCCAAATGTTGATTTAACTCTTCAGCACTTGAATTAAAGCGGTCTTGCAGTTCTTTTACTTCTTGTAACTCTATGATTTTGCTCATATTTTCTCCCTCCTATCCCTTTACATAGCACGGTGAGCTGAACTGTCTTTCAAATCTTTTCCAAGCTTTTCATCTTGCTGAACCATTTCTTGTCCTGTTTGCTGAATTCTACTAATATCCTTTTGTAGTATTTGTTCATATTGCTGCACTTTTTTCGATAACTTTTCAATCGCTTCACAATATTTTTTCAGTTTACTTAAATTCGTACGATGTAACTGCATACCATTAAATTTAGTCTTACCTAAATCACTAGCACCACTTTTCAAATCACTTACTTTCGCATCAAATACCCCTTTATTTAATTTAATTTCCCCCATTTATCATTTCCCCGCCTTCTGTACTTCTACTTGAATACTAGCGTCAACCATTGAAACACTTCTACTTAGAGAAAGAATACTAGACTCACATGCAGCGATTTCTCTTTCAAGCCGTCGTATGGCTTGATCGATGTCTTCTTGCACTCTCCCTAGTTCTCCAATAAACCTCCCCAAATTAGAAATAACTTGTTGTTCATACGTTTCTTTAAAAGTAGTTGCTCTTTGCCCTTTCCAACTACTCTCGTTTATTTCTAAAGACTTAAACTGCTCTTGATTTTGTTTAATTGCTTCAAGATTATTTACAAATTTCCCTTTAGCAGTTATTAGCCTTCGTAGTTTCATTTGTAATTCAGCCAATTGCCCTTGTTGATGACTTATACTACTTAATAAACCAGATTTTTGACTATTTAATTCCTCTATCCCCATGCAAATCCCCCCTTAAATAGTTGGCACTTTAATTCTAGTAGCAAAACGATTTTCAACAAAATACCCTTCAAATGGATTTAATTTTGTACTACTTAAATCTTTATTAGATACATCAAAGACCATTTGGCCTGATGATTTTCTAAGTAAAATAACATGAGATTGCGTTTTTATTGTTTTTGAAACTAAGTCGTATCGACTGTCAATTGAATCAACATCACAGCCAATTACGAAGTGGATGCCCATAAATGCACCATTTGTGATTAATTCCGCTAAACTATATATATCGCTATCTTCTAAATTACTTAAAATATCATTTACATCTGCAATTACGATTACAATCGGCTTAAATTTCTTAATAAATTCAGCTGGGTTCACTGTTTCACTTGATGCTTCCTGCTCTTCTTTAAACGCCGCTTCTCTCGATTTATAAGCATTTGTAACTTGTTTAATCGTTTTCTCAATTCCTGTTTTTTCAGCTACATATAAAGCAGCACTCTCTCTATAGTTTGAGAAATTACGTGTTCTTGTATCAATTAAACCTAGGTCAAAGTGTCCACTACCAGCTAATTGTTGAAGGAATTGATGAACTACATTTTCAACTTCATCTTTCTTGATTCCCCCTACAACAATATTAGACGCTTCTGTTAAATCTAATTCGAGAGGCGTAACGCTTTCTGTCTCTACACCAAATGTTAGTTTGCCTGCTTCAATAATTTTTCTTGTTTCTGGCCATGCAATAAATTCCTTGTATTCCAGAACTTCAGGTACCATAGGAATTGCTTTCGGTCTTTCTCCATCCCAGAAGGAATCCATCTCTTTTCCTTCAGCTTGTATGTTTTCAATTCGAGTAAGTACATCTTCTCCATCAGTTGGTAAAGCTGTTTGGAAAATTGTTGGTTCTTCAATTTTAACTAAACCACGTCCTGCTAATTCTTCAATTTTTAAGTCTGTTCTTCCTACAATAGCTCTAGATTCTGCCTCATCTATCATATATAGAGCAATTTGTAGTTTAATATTTGTATTTACTTGTACTCTCAATGCATTTTGACGTGTAGCCGTAAGCATTAAATGAATTCCTACCGCTGCCCCTTCACGTACAATTTGTGCAACAATGCGTTCAAAGTCTTCGACAAATCCAGCCTCTCTAACAGCATCATAGTTATCTAACGTAATTAATACTGTTGGTAATACTTCTTTACTAGCTCTCTCATACATTTCAAGACTTGCAACGCCATATTTACTTAGCAATTGCTTTCTATCTTTTAATAGGTCTTCTATACGACGAAGAAACTTCTCACATTTTTCAACTTGGTCTAGTGTAATGATGTCTGCCACATGCGGTAAAGATTTTAATGGCATTAAACCATTTGTTCCGAAGTCTAATAAATACACATGCAAATGCTCCGGACTATGCTGACGAGCTACATCCATAATGACTGATTGTAAGAATGTTGATTTTCCGTAGCCTGGACTTGAGAAGACCGCTACGTGTCCGTCTTTACTAATATCTAGTGTTAATGGTGTTTGTGATTGTAATTCAGGCTGATCTAGTAGACCAACTGTTGCTTTTAATGGTTTCTTTTCTTTCGTCCATGCTTCTTTGAACTGAATAGCGTGTAAGTCTTGTAAATATACGCTTTCTGGAAGTGGTGGTAACCACGGTCTAGCTAACGCTTCAATTTCATTTATTTCTGCGTAATCGTGAATGTAGTCAATAACAGCATCCAATTCAGATGGTACGCTTATTACTTCTTTACTACTACCAAGTCCACTTAAGTCTTCACTTAATATTTCATATTGTCCTAGATCATTTATTGCATAGATTGTTGCGTCTAAATGTTCTTTATCCTCTTTATTTTCTACATAGTCTGCTCCGCTCCAAGCTGATTGGAATAGTTCATAAATTTCATTGTTCCCAACTTGTAAGTACGCACGTCCTGGTAATGTAATTTCAGCAGCATCTGGTGTTTTTAAAATTTCATTACTATCTGACGTATTTTGAACTTTTAATGCTAGTTTGAATTTCGAGTTACTCCAAATTTGATCATCTACAACACCACTCGGTTTTTGCGTAGCTAATATTAAATGGATTCCGAGTGAACGACCGATACGCGCTGTTGAAACTAACTCTTTCATAAATTCTGGTTGTTCTGACTTCAGTTCCGCGAATTCATCACTAATTAAAAATAGATGTGGCATCGGTTCACTTACTAAGCCTTCTTTATACAATTTTTGATACTGGTTTATATGATTTACCTCATTTCCCCCAAATAATCGTTGCCTTTTTTGTAATTCGGCTTTAATTGATGCGAGCGCTCTCATACTTTGTGCTCCATCTAAGTTCGTAATTGTTCCTAATAAATGCGGTAAGTTTTTGAATAAATTCGCCATACCGCCGCCTTTATAGTCAATTAGTAGAAAGGCTACTTCGTAAGGATGGAAATTGACTGCTAGAGATAAAATATACGATTGTATAATTTCCGACTTACCTGAACCTGTTGTACCTGCTATTAGCCCGTGTGGTCCGTGTGCTTTTTCGTGTAAGTTTAAGTTTACGATATCTTCTTTACCACGTAATCCAAGTGGTACAGCTAAAGATTTATGCGCTGCATTTTTCTGCCAGCGACTTGTAATGTTTAACTCTTTTATTTTTTCAACACCGTACATTTCTAGGAATGTTACGCTTTCTGGAATACTATTTTTTAAGTTTTGCAAATGGTTTAACGGTGCCAATGCACGTGAGACATCTTCTAAATTGAACCCTTTCGGTACATGATTCAATTTAAATTGACGGTTAACAAGCTCTCCTTGCTCTAAGATGATGTTCCCTTGTTTTGCATCTCTTATATCAATTACCGTTTTCACGTGCTCCGGTAAACTTTGCATAACATCTTGTACAAATACAAGTGATACACCTAATTGACTCGGATCATCATTAAAGAATTCCATAACAACATGGTCTAGTATTAGTTTTTCATCTGTAATGAGAACGACATAGTGCGGTGCAAAGTACATTTTTTCATTAGTTGAACTTTTTTCATCTAGTTTTAATTTTCGTTCTTTCAATATTTGATACAAACTATTTAACACTTGATCACGACTACGATCATGGTATACAAATCCACGTACATTTATATCTCGAACACTTCCATGAGGTAGCCAGCGCATCCAATCCCATTTTTCTTTTTCTTCTTCAGGAAAAATAGTAATAAACTGCAAGTCATAATAACTATGGAATAACGCGGTTTGCACAACTAATAATTGTAATTGTTCTAACACTAAAGAGCGTTGTCCAATATAGCCAACCGGTCCATTTATCAAATCTGTTACAACAGGTACATCTTCCAAAGAAAGATAACGCTGTCTTAGTTCACGTGCTATATCAATTAATTCATCTTTCGTTTGACTAAATTCTTCTTCATTAAATTGGATTTCAAAACTCGTATTAGCTTGTCCTGTCCCAACGCTAAATGTTAAGAAATCATGATGTAGCATTGTTTTTTCATATATACGTGGATTTACTTGCACAGCCATATTACGTATTACTTCAACATTTGGATTATGAAATTGTAATGCATGACGCTGCTTTTCACTTTCTGCATGTAAATCTTTCGTTTTTTGTTTTATATACGCTCTATAACTTTTATCACGTTCAACAATGTCAATTTTATATTGCTTTAAATTTTTTATATAAGATGTGACAGAAACAATAATCGTTACTAATGTCATCGCTATCGATGCAATAATAAACATTCCATATTTCATAAAGATAGCGAGTAATACCGTTACGACAATCATGACAAGAGATGGTGCAATAATTCTCGCCAAATGCTCAGTCGGTTTTGACGGCATACTTGAAGGTTTTGCAATTGTCATTTTCTCTTCTGGTTCACGGTAAATAATACGTGGTGAACGATGATAGTCTGGATAACCACTTTGATAATTCGTTTCGGATTCTACTAAAATAGGTAACGTAGATTTAACGTTCTCTTCTGAAGACAATACTTGAATATCTTCACTGCCTATCTCTACTAAAACACCATCAAAATATAATTGATCTCCTGCTTCTAACATAGCGCTATCTTTTAGCTTCGTATAATTATGAAATACATCCCCTTCATATACGTTTACTCTAAAAGAATCGTACAACGTTTCACGAGATAGCATTAAATCCACATTTGTCCCGATAATAGAAATATCATCATAACTGTTTTGACTAATTGTAAGAGAATGTTTCGTTCCGATATCAAACACTTTAGTTGTACCAATAATAGATATAAAGATTTTCAAGCTCACATCTTTAGTTTTTCCAATCTCAAATTCCTTATTGAACTCTATTAATTGATTTTGTACCATCCAAGCGTTCACTTCATTATTCCACTTTAATTCTACTTCTTGTTCTAAACTTGGATTCGTAATATCATTTGTCCACTCTTTTCCAATCGACACTATTGATTGCTCATTTGGATGTAATGTACACTTATATATTTTGTCTCCATAAGTCAATACTAATAGTTGCTCCATCCGTGTTCACTGCTCCTTTTCAACTGTCTCATCAAGTCCTTGCTTACTCTTTTTTCTCTGTGGCCGACAAGTCTTTATCGCTTGATGAATTACCATATTTCTTTTTATACTCATCTAATTGTTGCTCATATGTTTTTAACTTTTGATCACGCTCTTCTCCTGACAAGTCCGGATTATTTTTCAGCGATTCAATTTGTTTAACAAGGCCGTACATAATAAGCTGCGGATCATCAAGTGTCTTAGCTAAATCTAATGATTTATCAAAATCACCTTTTCCGTTATACATCCAATAAAGTAAATACTTTTCATCACTTTTCAAACTAATATTTTTCATAATTGCTTTCTTTTGATTTTCACCTAGTTTTTCAGCTGTAATGTATGCAAATGCTAACTCATATTTAGACGCAACCGGTAATGATTCAAATTCCTCTTCATTTAATTGAGTAATTACTTTGTCATAATCAGTTGCTATGAAACTCGCATTTGCTTCTAATAATTTATTTTGATAAGGAAATTTTATAAAAGTGAAATATATTAAAGGAGCAGCTAAAATCACAGTCGCCGCTATGAAGGAAAAAGCTAAGTATTTAAACGATTTATAGCTTTTTTTAGGTACTAACTGCATATTTTTTTCTGTTTTTGTTTGTTCCTTCTCAAAGCTGTCATCAAGAAATTGCAGTAATGCATCTAAGCTTTCCATTTGAGCAACCGTCTGTTCAAATGTTGTTTCTTTTGCATCTTTTAGTAACCCAGCATACAAATCATCAAAATTGTGCTTTTGGGAGAATAAAGCGATAATTAGACACTTATATTGTGTTAAAAATTGCTCTTCTAACAACGGGGTTGGTGGAACAATATCTCGAATTCCTCTATGTATAATACTTGGCATTAAATTAGCATTAAAAACTATATTGTCCGGATGTAAAAAGAACGTGATTCGTTTATTTAAATATTTACGAAACTGCGCAACATTTCGAAGCAGTCTTAATTTCTCATTTCTTCCAAAACGGCTAAGATCATCCCACTTATATAATTTTTTATCCACTTGAAATATAAAGGTAAACATATCATCCGTTTCCTCTATCGTTAATGGTACAAATTCAGATGATGCGCCCGTAATTACATCAAATTGACGGAAGTCTTTTATACGTGTTTGAGATTTTGTCATCTCCAATTTCCAATTTTCCTTTTCTATTTGAAATTGATAGTTCATTGCATCAATTTGAATTGTTTTTTCCGTCATTTTTATCCTCTTCTCCTTTTCTTTATAACCCGTAATAACTTATTTTCAAATAACTAAAAGTAAACATATTCTTTATAAAACTTGTAAAATATCTCCATCTGTTATTTGGTGATCGATTAAACGATCATTATCTGTTAAAACAATTGACTTATTCTTTACTTTAATTACAAAATGTGAACCTTCATGATTATCAATCTTTAGCGTATCTAATAAATTTTTCAACAAATATTTAATAGATTGATGATTCGGAATACGTAAATCATATGTATTTTCATTCCATTTACTAAAATCTACCGTTACATTAATATGTGTTTGTATTGCCATTACTTTACCTCCAACTTTTGCGAAGAACTGTATAAATACCGATGCAAATAAGTACAATGCCACCGCCAAATAATAATATTATTGTTGTACTAATTGGCTTTTCATTCATTGTTTCATTATTCGCTACTTCATCTGCACTTTTTCTGACAACGTATTCACTGCTAAACAAACTATTTTTCGTATCTTTAACACCATTTATTTCTTTTTGTTTTATAAAAAGAGAATCTCGTAAAGCTTCCATATCTTTTTGTTCTTTCTTTTTCTTTTTCTGAATTTCTTCTTCTATTTCTTTATTAAATAACTCAATCGATGCTTTATCTAATTCCGTTTCCTTATGTTCCTTTTTATTTTTTTCTTGGTCGCTTTCTTCAACACGGTCTACTTTAAACTTAATCTTCCCATCATCACCAAGATAACTGTCAGCCGCGCTCCTTATCGGTAGCGCGACAAACAGTAAAAGGATAGAGAGAAATGATAACTTAGCCACTATGCTCCATTGTTTGATCATTTACTTCTTTTTCCTCCCATTTCTTATGCCATACAAATAGATTACTAACTAATCCGATAATGGCAATTACAAACAACACGATGAAAATAACTTTTCCAGTATCTTTACCGCTAATAAAATCATTTAGAAAACTTTCTATATACTGAAGTGGTGAGAACTGACGTACCTTTCCAACAGACGACATTTGATCTACTTTACTTCCAACTGCTTCAGTTAAAAATAGGTACATACTTAAAAATACTAATAGAATAAACATCCCTACCATTTTTATTTGTCGTAATAAGTATGTTGAGACCAATACAAACGCCATCATAATGATTGTGATAAACGCAATCCATAATAAACTTTGATCTTGACCGAACTGTAAAAGACGTCCAGAAATGATACCTATACTAATTCCTTCCACAATTGATATACCGAATGCCACTACTGTAGTTGGTACATTCATATCAATTAATGAGAACTTCTCTTCAAAATGATCTGATTGCGTTCGTTTCTTTTCTTGATTCGCAATTGCGTATGCTGTAAATAACGCAACAATAAAACAAGTTAATACAATTAAATATGGTGTAAAAGCATTACCAGCTACAATGACTCCATCATTTTGTTTCTGAACTGGACTAGATAAAAATTGATATAACATTTCATTTTGGCGATCACCAATTCGGCTATTAGCCAAAATTTTAGTAAAGTTTTTGGAGAATGATTTATCATCGTCCATTTTCTTTGTAAAGTCATTTAATAATGAATCAGCCTTTGAAACAATTGTCGTTCCGCTTTCTTGAATTTCTTTTGCTTGTCCATTAATTTGATCAAATGTTTTATATACATCGTCTGATGTTGTTAAACTATGCTTCGAACTCTCGACCAATGACTGACTTTGCATCATTAATGATTTAATACCAGAATCTAACGATAAAACAGCTGTTTGCTCACCAGTATTATTTGTTGTTAGCACTTGCTGTTCTTCAACTAGCTTTAAGCTACTCTCACGCCATTTCGCTAAACCTTTTAAATACTCTCCTAAATTTTCATTCATACTAGTTGCTTGCTGCGTCGTTACATTTAATTTCTCCGCTAGTAGCATTGAATTTTGATCCGCACTAGTAATGAATTGTTGATAAGAGTCTATTTTTTGTTTTAAACCTGTCATATCTTGCTTTACTTCTGTCGTAATACTTGATGAAACAAGATTTGAAATTAAATCAATTAAGCTTTGTTTATTTAATACGTAGTACAAAGATTGTTCAGTTGCAATTGCATCTAAACTTCCCTCTTCTAGCTTAGGACCTACATCTTTCGTTCTTAAATCAATCCCATAATACATTTCGTACAGACTAATTAAACCTTGATAACTTTCAACTGTATCTACTGCTTCTTTTATTAATACACTAGATATATTTTTTGTTAATTCTTCTGATTTTTGATGTACAACTTGATTCGTCGTACTTTCAATAGTCGTTGAGTTACCACCTTGATTTTGGTTTCCTCCGTTACCTGTTCCAGGGTCTGGGTTTCCTCCATTACCTGTTCCAGGATCTGGATTTCCTCCATTACCTGTTCCGGGGTCTGGATTTCCTTCATTACCTGTTCCAGGATCTGGATTTCCTTCATTACCTGTTCCAGGATCTGGATTTCCTTCATTACCTGTTCCAGGATCTGGATTTCCTTCATTACCTGTTCCGGGGTTTGGGTTTCCTCCATTACCTGTTCCAGGGTCTGGGTTTCCTCCATTACCTGTTCCAGGGTCTGGGTTTCCTCCATTACCTGTTCCAGGGTCTGGGTTTCCTCCATTACCTGTTCCAGGGTTTGGGTTTCCTCCATTACCTGTTCCAGGGTTTGGGTTTCCTCCATTACCTGTTCCAGGGTTTGGGTTTCCTCCGTTACCTGTCCCAGTTCCACCTTCTTGGTTTCCTCCGTTACCTATTCCAGATCCACCTTCTTGGCTTCCTCCGTTATTCCCTGTTGTATTTTCCATTTTTTTGATAATAGGTTTTTTAGCATTGTGTACTAACGGCATTATGCCATACTGTGATTTATGAACCACATTTTCCACCTTGCTGTTTTCAGTTTGTGTTCCTTTATCTTCTTTATTAGGTTCTTCTTTTTCAGAACTAGTTTCTTTTTTATGATTCCCACTCAATTTCCAGTCCCACATTACAGGAGAGAAAACATCTATATTGATGTTTGTATTTTTTAACTTCACATGCAGATTAATCTTTATATCCCCTTCATTACGAGGAGGTATTGTAATTTCTCCTGCTTCGCTTTGAAGAAAGTCACTTGTACGATCCACATCATCAATATGTAAAGCCCCTGTATTTCCATATAGTTCAAATTCTTCTGGAATATTTATCTTCAAGGTTTGTGAAGATTCCATTTTAATTACGTTCGCCGTATCACTAAATGTAATTCCCTCTTTATAAAGTCTATCCTTTACTTCTTTAATGGCATTTCCTAAAGATATTTTATTTACAGGGTCATAATAAAAATTATTTTCTTTATTATATTTATTTGTAAATTGGATTACATTTTGCAGTTGTAATTTCGTTGCATCTGGCAATTCACTTTGAACGATTTCTTCCATGTTTAAACTAGGTAATTTTGCAATTAAACTTTCGATTTGTTTCTTTATTCGAACATCTGGTTGTTTCATTAATGTATTTATAAAGATCTCTTGCTTTCCATCGTTCGACATAGATTGCTTTAACTTTTTAATTATCGTCCCTTGAATATCACTTTCTAACTTTTCTGCAAGTTCTGTATCATATTCTGACACTTGTTTTTTTACATCTGTTAAATTTTTTTGAATTGCTGAAGCATCAGCTAAAATATTTGGTTCTTTCTCTGAAAGCGTAAATTGATTTGTAATAACTTTATTAGCAGATTCTAATGCGCTTAACTGCTTTAAAACATCGCCTGTATTCATATCACTCATGTATTGATTAAATTGATTCGTGAAATTATTCGCTAACAGATTATTATCAGTTTGCATTTTTTGAAAGTTATTAAAACCATCTAAATACGTATTGTTAGATTTATTCCCTTCATCTAACGCTAAACCGAAACCTTTTAAAACATCCTGAAATCCTTTGAAACTAGTAACAGAAACCCCAGTATAATCTTGCACTGTTTTAAATTGATTTGTATAATTTGCCAAAGGACTATGTACATCTTTTTTGTACATAGTTGTTTGAACGTTTCCTTTTTCAATTATTTTGCCTATATTATCTTGTGCACCTTGCAACTTACCGATAATACTTGCAAAATAAACGTCGATGATTTGCTTATTGAAATCCTCTAAAATTGTAGACGCCGTATTTTCAGCCTCAGCTTTCAAATCTTTATTCCCAGTTGCATTTACTTTGTAGTTTAACGTTAATTTCTCTGGTAGTTCTGAATCAATCGCAACAGCTTTCCTAGAAAAATCATTAGGTATTACAATCATCATATTGTAATTATTATTTTTCAAACCATTTTCTGCTACTCCGCGACTAACTACGTACCATTCTTGTTTCGTATTTTTATTTACATTTTTAACAAATTGATCTCCAAACGCTATTTTATTCCCTTCAAATACAGTTCCTTGATCTTCATTTACTAATGCAACTGTCATTTTTGGCGTGCTATTCTCATTAGCTTTCTTAACATTTTGATTTAATGCTAAATAGGAGACTCCTGTTGATAGCACAAGAGCTAAAATAATAAACAACAAGATGCTCCACTTAAACTTTTTCACTACTTATCACTCCTGCGGCTGCGAGTCTATTAAGTTAAGGACTCCTTATCTTACTCTAGTTTTAAAGCAATTTAGCCATACAACAAAAGTTGCATGGCTAAATTATATATTTCTTTTGCCCGTTTTTATTGTAGACCGAAATTACGAGAAAGATCTTCGTCGTGTCTAGCAACAGCCTCTGCAGTTTTATTAAGCTGCATATTAATTTCTTGTAATAGCTCTGCGAAGTTTTGTACTTTTGGTTTTAATTGATTGAACTGTTGATCAAAACCTTCGAAAGCACGACCTTCCCATTCTCCTCTTAATTCATTTTGTAAGTTTTGTAACTGACGTAAAATGTCCTCAATTTGATTTGCACCTTGTCCATATCGAGTCGCTTTTGATTTAAGTTCCTCTGGTGACATACGAATTTGTCCTGCCATTATTAAATCCCCCTTAAAATTTTAAAATAGTAAAATTAACCCAAAATCAATTCTACAAATTGATTATATCAATAATTTAAAAATTTCTAAACAAAAAAATGATATTTTTCCAAAATTTCTCTTTTAACATAATAACATTATATTATATAATATAAATTTATCGTTTTTTTTAAAGGACTGCTAAGCGTTTCTACCTCTATTTAATAATAAAAAGAAAACTTTTTTTACCCAAAATTCAGAATATAAATTTTACAAATTACATACTCATTTTCTTTTTCTTGTTTCTTCGCCCACTTAAAATCGTTTTCTCACTTCAACGTCATGATTACTTGTCTTTCAACGAAGCCAAAATCTTCGTACATTTCTTTTGCAAAGTTCCCTGTAAATACATTCAAGCGAATTTCTGAATACTTTTCTTGTAGTTCCTTGATCCCAGCTTTCATTAGTTTTCGTGATAATCCTCTCCCGCGATACTCTGAAAAAACATACAATTCATAAATAAAACCGAGTTTTTCACGAGAGAAATAGTCCACATTTTCTCCTATTAGTATCCATCCCACTACTTTATTTTCTTCCTTTGTAACTATATAATATGCCCCTTTTTCTACTAAAGGTTTTGTAATTTCAATCGCTTTTTCCGTACTTAGTTGACAATTCCCTCTCGTTCCTTCGAAAAGTGATTGAGCTGCATAATGTAATATTTGTTTCGTTTCTTCCTCATCTGCTTTTGTAATCATTCCTTTCTCCCTCCTGCCCTCTAATCATCATTGAAATACCATTTTCAAGACCGTCTGACTCAATTACAATTGCCATCAATCCTTTTTCCGTACTCGTTTCATGTAACTCTCCCTTCGCCCAAAACGCAGCTTGTCCAGCTCCTATCTTTACTTTTTCTTTATCTGATCCGCAAACAAATCCTTCTCCTTGTACAACTAGAAGCAGTTGAGATACAACTGCTTCATGATATCCAATAACTCCATTCGGTTGTAGATGCATAGAACCGATATGTATATTCCCTTGATGTTTTAATATTTTTGACATTATAAAGTTAGATTGAAATGCTGATATATGCTCTCCCACTTTTTCACTGAAATCAAAAATTTTCATTTCTGATCCTCCTTATATGTATAAAACCATTCTCACTGTTTGCAGCATATGCCCTTCGAAATCTTCTTCAAATTGCTCTAAAGCCGCAAAACCTTTTGCTTCATAAAATCGTTTTCCTTTTTCATTTTCCGCTTCTACATGAATGTACATTTTTCGAATCCCTTTTAACGTCGTGATCCCTTTTTGTAACAAAGCTGTCCCTATCCCTTTCCCTTGCTGATCTGGCAACAAATAAATCGCACCTAATTCTGCTTCGTTTTGCAGTCTAATTGGTGAAAAATTTGCAAAGCCAATTACTTCTCCCTCTTCTTCCGCAACAAATAAATGTGTATTTTCAAGGCGATATTTCATTTTTTCATCGGAATACGCTTCATTTAAAAAGTTGTCTTGAATCTCTCCCGGAATAATTCCTTCGTAAGTATCATGCCAAGCTATTTTCGCTACGTTTTGTACAGCATGAATATCTTCTTGCTTCATTTCTCTAATTACATATGTCATCTCGATGTCTCCATTCTCTTTAAATTACACTCTGCTAAAATACTAGAAGAAATGGCAAAACCATCTTCATAATTTACCTTAATTAATTTTAACTTCTCAATCGAAGCTAGTGTAACATCAAACTTTTCATATATATATTCCATTACACTTAAAAATTGATTTGAATTCAACCCATTAGCAATCGTGCAATGCGGAACCCATTTTCCTGGTACGTAATATGACTGTAGATTATCATGAAAAACTTTGAAATAATCATGATAAGAATGATGAAGTCTTAATAACTCATCAGTAATGGTTGGTGCTAGAAAGATCGTTCTATTAGTAGGAAAAGTTCCAACAGAAGGAAAAGTTACAGCAGCAATGTTCTCTTGAAAAACTACAAACTCCTCTAACTTCTCAGTATATAAATTAACATCTAACTCATTATAATCAGCCAATGTAATATGTGGTTCTACTCCGGCTAGTAGATTTGTTCCAATTATATTTGTTAATTCATTTTGCAATTCTCTAATTTTATTAGTGAACACACAATCAAATGTAGCAATGATAGCGTACATGCTTCCTCACCCCTTCGTTACACATAGCACTTCCCATTCTTCACGAATCATTCCCATTCGAATAGAATCATAGTATGTCCCGTTATAATATCGGCATTTTCGCATTCTTCCTTCTAAGCTCATTCCTATTTTCTCTGCTACTTTCATCATTCTTTCATTGCCAGACCAAGTTGTAAGCCCTACTCTACCAATCTCCATATTTTCAAATAGTAAGTCCCTATATAATGTTAATGCTTCTGTACCATATCCACCATTCCAGTATGCTGGGTCATAAATTACGATTCCCATTTCTAACCAACGCGTCGGTTTATGCTCCCAATAAAATCCGACTGTCCCTATAATTTGACCGTCATTTTCGACAATTAAATTCGATAGCGGCTCTTCTATTAAACGTTTTTGTGAGTTTTCTTTATATCGCGTATATTCTTGCATTGTTATTGGAAAGTATGGTGCATCCCATTTTTTCCACTCTGGATTTTCTTCTTTATATATGAAGCTCCATAATGTTTTGATATCTGATTCTTCTATTGTACGAATTGTAACTTTGTTCCCCTTTAATATAACGTTTTGCATAATTTCCTCCTACATTCCTCTTTATTTCATATACAATTATAATATTTTTTCAGAAAAATCAAAACAAAACTCCACTCTATTTTATATATTTTTGTTATATGATACGAATTATTTATATAAATTAGCCAATTTTTTCGAGTTTAATTTAGAAACTGAACTTCGGAAAAAATTGGATGAAGTACGAGCTCGTAGCATAGTTAATAAAAAATAGGAGGTTATATCCCTCCCATTTTAGCTAAATATTGCATTTCCCTTCTTTTCTACCTCAAGTAGAATTCCTTTCTCTATCCAGCCTTCTACACCATCTTTTTTAATTAAATCATATCCCATGCAGCTACCATCAATTAAAGAAACTGTATCCCCTTTTCTAATACTGATTTGCGCACAAGAAATATCCGTTTTCACTGTATACTCACCTGATTCAAGTTGCTTTATATACTCGTTTTTCACATGAAGTAATTCATTTGTTCCTAGTTGTTTACATACGGTAAAACCTTTCATTCTCTCCACAGGTTCTATGTAATAATGTGGATATGTAACCCCACCCTGCATTACTGAATTCGCATTAAAATCGGCCAATACTTCATACTGCGGAAAATGATCTACATATGTATAAGAAAACGTATCACCTGAAGTTGTCCTCTGAATAATAAATGCGTTTAATTGCCCTGCTTCTTTAATCGCATTACCACCATCAATCGCAATAATTTTTTTCTCCTTATCAATAACTGGATTGTTAGACGGCGCCTCTTCGGAATAGTTCACAACAGGCCAATGTCCAACAATTACGTACTTATCTGCTCTATGTGATTTATTAAAAAACTCTGGCATTGCAATTGCATTTTTCCTGTCTGTTTGTCTCCAATTCTCTCTATCTTCAAGGCCAGCATGTACAAAAATATAATCATCAGTTTCAATAGCAGTTGGCAGTTCTGTTAGCCACTTTATTTCTTTTGAAAAACGGCCCATCAATATGTTTTTCACTTCACAAATATCACTTTCTTCATTAACGGTAACGTTCAATTTCGCTAGCCATTCATTAAAAATTGTATTCTTTCTCGTACATAAATAATTTATTAGCGCAGGATTTTCATTTACAAGCGCTTCAACTACAGCTTCACAATTCCCTTCAATTACATAAACATTTTGCTTGCTAACTACTAGATCCATCACATAGTTTACGACGCCAATGCTATTTCTTCCTTTCTCACAAAGATCACCATTAATAATTAAATAATCTTCATCTTTAAAATTAACTTTATGTAATAATTCCTTTAAAAGATTTAATTCGCCATGAATATCAGATATTACGATAACTCTTACACCTTTTGGGATTAATAGTTTCTGAATTTTTTCCAAGTATGAACTCCCCTAACCTTCTTTACATTCAATATTATCGTCTCAATTATAAAGAAACTATTCGACAAAATAAGCAATTAACCCTCTTCATCTTAAACTTCTAAATAAAAGTAGGTTCTATATGTTACCTCACATAGAACCTACTTAATATTATAACTCTTTATAAAAAGAATAACTTACCTTATCATAGCCTTCTCTTTCATAAAAACGATGGGCATCAACTCTTGGAAACGCTGATGTAAGAACGATAGAATTGCACCCTTTTTCTCTCCCCCATTTTTCTACATATGACAGAAGAACTTTACCATATCCTTTCGATCTGTGAGCTTCCGCAGTTACAAGGTCATATACGAAAACATGTTTCTCATTATAAAAGTTCGTACAAATTGCTACACCAGCAAGACAAACAACTTCATCATCTTCATTCTGTAACGAAAGTAGTTTATAATTTTCTTTTTTCATTTTTTGAAATAAAGAACTTGCTTCTTCTCTTGAAATTTTTGTTCGTAATTGCTGTAATACGGGGAATACATCATGTAAATCAGCTTCTGTTACTACTTCTCTAATATTCATTATGATTCTCTCCTTACTATTTATAAAATTTTCTAAATGTTATATCATTATTATAAAAAGTAACTGCCCCTAACTTAAGTGACAGTTCGATTATTTTTTATATGGCCAGTTTTTAAAGGAGAATTCATAAAATGGATCTTACTATCCCATTGCAATTAGAAAGTAAAACACCAATTTTTTTACAAATTTACGAATATATGAAACGAGAAATCTCTCAGGGATCACTGCCTGCCGGTACACGCCTTCCTTCTCACAGAAATTTAGCGGTACAACTTAATGTTAGCCGTATTACTGTTGAATCTGCTTATCAACAATTACTAGCTGAAGGTTATGTAGAAAGTAAACCGAAACGTGGGATTTTTGTTGCAGAAGTTGATATTGATGTCATTCAAAATAAACAACAAGTTGTGTCAAACAGCGCTAACAATATAAAAAAAGAACAATATGACTATGATTGTAGCCAAGGACTGATTGATCAAAAAGCTTTTCCAATTACAAACTGGAAAAGAGCGTTACAAGAAACTTTATTCCAGTATGAGAATGAATTATTTGCTAGAGAAGATCCTCAAGGTGAGTTCGTTCTACGAGCGCATATTTCAAAATATTTATACCATGCCCGCGGGGTACATTCTTCACCTGATCAAATTATTATCGGAGCCGGTACGCAGCCTCTTCTTTGGCTACTACTTCAACTGCTTGGTTCAAAAAAAGAATACGGAATCGAAAACCCTGGATTTCACCGTATAACTGCCATGATTCAAAGTTCTGGTCTCCCTGTTCACCCTATTTCATTAGACGATAAAGGGATTCGTATTTCAGCTTTACGTGAATCACGTTCCAATGTAGCATACGTCACTCCATCACACCAATTTCCTCTTGGAATGATTATGCCATTATCTAGAAGGCTCGAATTATTAAGATGGGCCAATGATTGCGGAGGATATATTATTGAAGATGATTATGACGGAGAATTTCGTTATGTAGGAAAACCTATTCCCTCTTTACAAGGACTAGATTCAAATGAACGCGTTATTTATATGGGAACTTTCTCGAAATCCTTCTTACCTTCTTTGCGAATGGGGTATATCGTGTTACCAACTCATCTATTAAAAATCTATACAGAGCTTGAAGGTATGTTTAAACAAACTGTTTCCACAATACAGCAACTCGCTTTTGCAACCTTTATTCACAATGGTGATTGGGAGCGCCATTTGAACCGTAGTCGTACGTTATATAAAAGAAAGCACACATTACTAGTTAAATCTATCAAAAATAAAATGGGATCTCGTGTTCAAATGCTTGGCGAACAGTCTGGACTGCATATCGTACTTCATGTTCATAATGGTATGAACGAACAAGAACTGATTCATACTGCTGCAAACCAACAAATCAAATTATACCCACTCTCTACATATGATTCTGTACATAATTTAAGCGAGGCGTCATATGTACTCCTCGGTTTCGGCAGCATTCCCGAAGATAGTATCGAAATTGTAGTCAAATTACTAAAGGAAGCCTGGTTCCCTAAGTAAAATAACTCCACATAAGTTATACTTATGTGGAGTTATTTTACACACTATTTTTCTGATACGTCTCCTGATCGAGCAGTCCTTCCTGGACGCTTAACACCAGTTGTTTCTGTTGAATAGGAAGCTTCAATTATAGCGGTTGGATCTACAGAGAGAACGAGATCTTTCATTTTTGGATAAATGAAACGGTTTGTAATACAATAAATGATTTTCTTGTGCTCTCCTAAAAAACCACCTTCTCCATGTAGATACGTAACGGATAATTGCAATTCTTTCATAAGCAAATCGCCTATTTTTTTATTTTTCCCAGAAATAATCATAACGCTCTTTCCTTGATTAATACCATCTAATATGAAATCAATCATTTTCGTAACAATATAGAAAATTGCTAATGAGAACATCGCTTGCTCAATTGAAAATAAAATAGCAACAAATACAAAAATAACCGCATTTACAGCAAGTAAAAATGTACTAATTGGTACTTTAAAATGCTTGTTCATCCAAACAGCTAACATTTCTGACCCATCAATTGCTCCACCCATTTTTACAACAATCCCAACACCAACACCAAATAGAACTCCTCCATAAAGTACAATTAATAATTCCGAAGTTGTAATTGCTGGAAATGGCTTTAAATAAATCAATCCAAGTGTTGTAACAACATTTGCATAAGACGTACGGATAAAGAACTTCTTACCCATTACTTTTGCAGTAAATAGTAAAATTGGGATATTAAGTCCTAAAAATACTCCATAAAGCGGTAATCCAGCAACTTTATTTGCCATAATAGCAATGGCCGTTACCCCGCCATCTACTAATCCATTAGGTGCTAAAATAAGCTCTAATGAACCCGCTACAATAATCGATCCAATTGTTAATAATACGTATTCAAATACTCTTTTCATTCATTACCCCCAAAACATATATTTTCTTAGTATTATTTTAACGTAATTTTACTACTAATTCAAAGATATCAGTTTATATACACAAAAGTTTCACCTTTATAGTGATTTTTTATGTGATTTATTTATAAAAACACACTTACGTATTTCAGTAAGTGTGCTCCAAACATTTATTTAAGTTTTAAGTATGAATTCACTTTCATTTTAAATATTTCATCAACTGCTCTATTATACCCACCAGCATTTCGAAGTGACTCTCCAACTTTACGACTATTTTCCTTAAACGTTACATCATACATTACTTTCTTTACAGTCTCACGTAACAATTCAGAAGTTAATTCTTTACGATTAAGCCTTATTCCAGCTCCTACTTCACTCACTCGTTTCGCAACTAAAGGCTGATCTCCTGTTACCGGAATTACAACTAACGGGACACCGTAATATAGTGCTTCACTCGAACTATTCATACCACCGTGTGTCACGAATACATCAGCGTACTGTAATACTTCTAATTGCGGCACATAATTATACAACTTAAAGTTATTCGGAATGTTTTCAAATTGACTTATATTTATCTTCTTACCAACAACTAATACGACTGTCGCTTCTACATCTTTAAACGCTTCAAAACATTTTTCATATAACTCAGGTTGTTCATTAAAAACTGTTCCCATAGAAATGAAAATCAATTGTTTATCTTTTAAATCTTCCATAGGAAAGCTATCTACTTCTTTTCGAGTAGCAATTGATGGACCGACAAACTTATACGATTCATCGAATACATCTGAACGCGGCTGATATTCCTTTGAAGTATATACAATAGTAATATCACCAGGATGATTCATAATATCATACATATTAATACATTTCATTCCATACTGCCTATTCCATTTTTCCATTCCCGCTAAACAAGATTGATATAATGGATTAGTTTCATCTACTTGTCTCGATTCTTGTTCATCATTAAAAGTAATGTACTGATTAAAAGCAAACGTTGTACAAGAAGAAACGCTAGGTAATTTTAAAACATTCGCTATAATACGTCCTACTGGAAAATGATTATCGTATATCAAGTAATCGTACTTTTCCCCTTTTGTTTCTTCTACAATTTGAGTAACAATACGCTCTGATGCTTCAATCATATGAGATAGCATCGTCAAAGGACTCCCACCTTCATTTACTCGTTCCATAATATTAATTTGAGAGAGGAAATTCTCAAACACTCGGAATTCTGCACCTGTTGCTTCAATCTTCTTTCTATAATCTTCAATACAATACGAAACAACTGTTTCCCCTCGCCGAATTAACTCACTTACAATAGCTAAAGTCGGATTTATATGACCTTCTCCAGGGAAATTTATTACGAGTACATTTGCCATAATATTCTCTCCTATCTAATATAATCAATAGTTAATCATATTAATTAATTTAAAACTATTAAGTAATCTATTCTACTTCTTCATATTTTTCTCTTCATTTTATTATTGAGAAATATTTTTCATAACCTACATTATAACTCTTATAAAAGTAGACTTAACCTTTCATTTATTGAAAAATACGGGATTTACATTCAGGCATTTTTCAGATTTATCATCAGAAACATTATTTTGATAATTCATACAAAACTAGAAAAATATAATTTTCACACTGATTTCTCACCATAAATTTATTTAAGTTCTATGTTGTCCCCATCATTATCCACTTGGTACATATTCTGTTATATAATGAATTTATAGAATTTACAGAATAAGGAGTCCTTTCATGCTACAACAACTATTCATTTCACCTATTATATCTGTTCAAGCACTACATCCGGGCTATGAAGACCATGCAAGCGACGTGTTTCTTGTTAAAACAGAAACTGAAGAAGTTATTGTTCGTTCCTCAAAAATGACTGAAGAGCCCAACAATGATTTTTGGTGGGGATGTAAAAACCTTTTTGGAATTGATCCAAGGCATGTACATCATTTAGAAACAATACACGCATTATTGAAAAAGCATACTACCTTGCCCATCCCGACTATTTTGCAAAAACATGTTTTAAATGAGCGAGAGTATGTAATCGTCGAAAAACTAACCGGAAATACGCTGCAATCATTTTTCGGACAACCTGATTCTATTTTATTCAGCCTTGGAAAAGGACTAGCAGAAATTCATTCGTTTCAAGCAGAGTTTATAGGAAACCCATCAAATACTTTCCACATTCCACTAGAAGAATTTAAATCTCACATATTAAAAGTCAGTAAAGATCTTGTAAATAGGTTCTATTCCGATAACGCGAGCATCCAAAACGCATTTCATACTTTTGAGTCACAGCTATCTTCCTTGCCGTCACCGAAGGAATCTACACTCGTTTTAATTGATATGGATCCTACCCAGTTTTTATCAGATGATCAATCTATTACTGGTTTAGTAGATACAGAAGCTTATGCAATTGCTCCACGAGAGTTTGATTTTATTGGATTAGAATATGTACTTACAGAAAAAGAGGCTCATGCTTTTAAACAAGGTTACGAAACCATTATGCCCATTCCTCGTCTTGAAGAATGTAGACATCCCTATCGATATTTGTACCGGTTATTATCTGTTCAGGGCAGTGTGGAGTTAGACAAGTGGTTGCGTCATCCATCCTATTTTTAAATACGAATGAGAGGGATTATGAAATGAATATTGAACAAAAGAAATCTTTAACAGCAAACGAAATTCAGCAAATGAAAGATTTATCTCATATTTGCGGACAACACGATCAAATTGATTACTCGTCAGATTTACATATAAACTTTTTAACTGCCCGTAATATAGAAGTGGTAAATGATTTTCTATTTTATGATGATACTCAATTAATCGGCGCATTAAGTATGTATGACTTTGAGAGACCAACAAAACTGGAGTTAATAGGGTTTGTTCATCCGAACTATAGGAAACAACATATAGGCACTACTCTTTTACAAACCGCAATGAAAGAAATACAAAAAAGAGAGGCAGATGAAGCCCTTCTTATAATTAATGGTGACTCTATTTCAGGGAAATCATTTGCAAAACAAATGAACTTTCCTTATTTATACAGTGAATACGGTATGGAGTTCAAAACAAACGAAGCACAAAAAACAATGAAAAATAATATTAATCTTACCGTTGCATCTTCTGAATTACTTCCTGATCTTATAGAAATCGCTAGTGAAGCTTTTGGAGATTCGGCAGCAAATACATCCACATGGTTACAAAAGATGATGAATTCATCTTCCCATCAAGTTTACAGTGCTCTTATCGATGAAAAAGTGATAGGAACGATTACAGTTACTGAGCAAGAGCAATCTACTACACTATCAGGATTTGCAGTTCATCCTTCTTATCAAGGTAAAGGATATGGTAAAGATATTCTTAGTTATATGGTACATACACTTATTACAGAAGGTGTTTCAACAATTGAACTAGACGTCGAAACGAAAAATAACAATGCTTTAAAACTATATACACAATGTGGTTTTGAAATTATGACAAAGTATGATTATTATAGATTGTTGGAATAGGAGTGACTTTTCTACCGAGGAATCATGTTATTTTAGAGACGAAATTATTACCTCTTTAAAATCTGTAGGATGTAACAATATACAACTACACGGTATAAATAGAACATTTTTCATTTGTCAAAAATAAAAAAACTGAATCATATCGATTCAGTTTTTTCTTATTTTTTTCTTAGTATATTTACAACCGCAGTCGTTTCATCATTTTTTTTATAAACACGTGGAATTCTTCTATCCAACATGCATGTAACTTCATAATTAATTGTACCTAACATATCTGCTATTTCTTCCACCGCAATCTCTTCTTCACCTTGTTTGCCGTAGAATACAACTTCGTCTCCTACTTGTACTGGCATTGCATTTGTAACATCTAGCATAAGCTGATCCATACAAACACGGCCAATTACAGGTACTCGTACTCCGTTTATTAGTGCATTCCCTTTATTAGATAGCTGACGATTATAACCATCAGCATAACCAATCGGTACAGTTGCAATCCATTCTTCGCCCGTTGTTACATAAGTATTCCCATAGCTAACACCACGATTTTTCTTCGCATGTTTAACATGAGCTACTTTTGATTTTAAAGACAACGCTGGCTGTAAGGAAGCAACTGTATGATCCACTTCTCTTGAAGGATACATACCGTAAATTCCAATACCGACACGAACCATATTTTGAAATGTGTTACTAAGTTCCATTGATCCTGCACTGTTTGAACTATGAATATATGGAAAATGAATTCCTAATTCTTCCGCTGTATTTACAGCTTTCTCAAACAAACTTGTTTGCATATTTGTATAAGTTTTATCTATTTCATCAGCGGTAGAGTAATGTGTAAACATCCCTACTACTTCTACATATCGCATACGTTTTAACTCTTCAAAAAACGGTTTAACTTCTTCTTCCTGTAAACCAATACGGCTCATTCCTGTATCAATTTTCACATGAATTCGCACTTTCTTTTGAAGATGGTTTGCAACTTCATCTATACCTTGTAAATCTTCTACTCTATAAACAGTCATCATAACGTCATATTGAATTACATCTTCTACAGCTGCTACTGGTGTATATCCTAAAATTAAAATAGGTACAGTGATTCCAGCTTCTCTTAATTCAATTGCTTCATCTACAAATGCAACTGCAAGTTGGTTTATTCCTGCTTCAATAGCCGATTTCGCAACTTCAACTGCCCCATGACCATACCCATTCGCTTTTACAGCAGCCATCATTGCAATATTTTCATCATTCACACGTTTTTTAAATTCTTTTACATTATGTTTTACCGCATTTAAGTCAACTTCAACAATTGTATCTCTTCCATATTTCAAGCTCATTGGTCTAACTCCTAACTCAATAATTACATTCCATTCTATTTCACGTTTCATATGACCTTTTACAATATAATACTTTTCACTATGCTAGTCAAACTACTAGAATTTTCGGAATTTTGAGTATGATATAATACCCTTAAGAAACTATTATATACGGAGGTGAGAATAATTACAATGTTTGTTCCATCTGCATTGAATCAAGTTAAAATTGCTATCGATACTTCCATTCAAATACTGAACCAATATACTGAAAGTGATTTGAAAATAAAGCCGATTGAATCAAAGCGGTCATTATTTGAAATGTGCACACATCTTTCCCTTATTTTCCATGCTGATTTACTCATATTAAATGGTATTACGGAAAAAGACTTACATACCTTTTATATAGAACAAACACCAGAAACAATTACTCAAATACAGCAAACGATGATACAAGGGTACGATTTACTTTCTAAAACTTTTTTATCCTATTCCAATGAAGAATTAGCGGAAATTATGACTGCTTATTGGGGTATTTCTTACTCTCGATTCGAATGGTTGCTTGAAATCGTTGCTCATTTTTATCATCATCGCGGGCAAATTCATATTTTATTATGTGAGCATATTAAAGATCCTTGCATTCCTTTATTCGAATAAAAAGAGCGAAAACAAAACCAATAAAGAGTATCAATCCCAATAAAACAAACGTCTGAGCATAGTCTCCTATTTTCATAAGATAAATAGAAATAATAGGTCCTATACTAGTTCCTAAAAATAAAATAAATGTATAAATAGAAACTGCTATTCCCCTTGCTTCCCCTCCTAATTGGCCAACAAGAGAAACTAACGATGGAACGGATATAGCAATACCTATTACAAAACAGATGCTCATCATTACAAGTAGCGGCAGGTTCGAAATAAAGCCCATTGAACTTAAACTAAAAATAGCGACCAACAATCCGCCCTGAAGAACTTGCCTTACTCCGAACCTCTTTGTTAAACGACCCGCAAGTGGTGACAGCAACATACCAAATAGCCCCGCTAAGCGAAAATAAAGAATTTGTTCTGGAGTTAAATTGTAAGTAGGACTGCTCAAATAATTCCCTAAAACAGTATACATGTTAACAAAAGCCATTAATAAAACAAATGCAATCATATAGCTCAATACTAAGCTTTTATGTGTAAAAGCTTTACCCATCTGTTTAATTGGTCCCAAAATATCAGTATTGGATTGAGACGTTTCCCCTTTCGGAAGAGAATAATGAACCAATACAGCAGTAATGATATAGACAATACTAAGAAGAAAGAACACCATATGCCATCCAAAATGCTGACTAACAGCTGTACTTATTACTTGCCCTGCAATTCCAGCTACTAAAAAACCGGTACTAACAAACCCTATTGTTGTAACCTTTTTTTCTAATGGAAACATTTCTACAACGTAAGCTAACGCTACTGGAGAAAATGTAGCTGCTGCTATCCCCTGTAACCCTCGAAGAATAACAAGCCAAAATAAACTATCCACAATCCCCAAGAAAAAAGAAACAATCGACAGTGCAAGCAGTCCAATAAAGATCACTTTTTTTCTCCCATATTTATCAGAGATTGCCCCAAATAACAAACAACCTATAGCAAAGCCAACAGAAAATATACTGCCTGTAGCCGCAGATTGTGCTAATGAAACCTTAAAAAGGTCTGAAAATAGAGCGGTTAAAGGAATCGTCACATATAGGCTGGACATAACTACCATGCCCGCCCAACATAACACCGCTGTCATTATTGTGTAATTCCTTTCACTATTTACTTCTTTTGATATTTCCATCATAAAATCTCCCCCTTACAATGATTTTCCCCATCGGTTTAAAACATCTAAAGTAAACTACTCAAAACGACATTCCTTTAACACTTACTTAATTTGTTTACGTTAAAAGACATATCACCACCCTTTATCAAATTAGCTAGACATATAATAAGGCAGCCTAATTATATGTCTAAATAAAAAAGTTGACTCACACAATCAACTTCTTTATCTGCCTTCTCCTAATTTCTTCTGCATAGTTACTTGCATTTTATTTAATAGCTTCTCTAAAGTTTGACGCTCTTCTTGACTAAAGTCATCAACTAACGACGCGCAAGATAACCAAAAAGTCGGTAAAGAATGCGCAACTAGTTCTTTTCCTTTCGGAGTAATTTTCACCTTTAATCTTCTTCGATCTTCAGAATGATTGAATCTTACGATTAACTCTCGTTTCTCCATCCAATCTAATAAGCCAGTGACAGAAGCACGTGTAATCCCTAATCGGCTCGCAATATCCGAAGGGCTCATGTTCACTTCTCCCCCATTCGATTCCATTTCACGCAAAATAAACAACAGTAAAAAATCTAATTTACTTTCTGAAATACCAAGCGGAGCTAAATCTACGTCAACTGCATCTAGAACATTATCAGACGTCCATAACATTAACAAACCAAGTTTTGCTGCGATTGGATCCGTATCCGCTGATGCTGTCTTTTTTATTAACTCTGCATAAGGCTCAATCCCTAAAGGAAGAGCATCTTTTTTTGAATCCATTCATTTTCACTCTCCTTTCTTTTATTTAATTAGCTTACCTAACTACTTTTTATTATACTCATTTTCTTCCTTCTATTGCAAGAATATTGTTAGACAAAAAAATCCTGTTTTTAAAACAGGATTTTTCACACTGACTAACTAATATTTCTAAATAATCCCAAACTCTTTTAAAGCAAAAGAAATGCCACCTTCACTTGATTTCTTTGTAACGAAATCTGCTCTTGTTTTTAACTCTTCTCCACCATTCCCCATCGCAATTCCTAGTCCTACATACTGTAACATCTCAACATCATTTCCACCGTCACCAAAAGCAATTGCTTCTGATTTACAAATTTTCAGATGTTCCAATACCTTTTGAATTGCAGTTGGCTTCGATACTTTACTATCTTCCAACACATTCATAACGTAACCATGAAAACGTTCAAACGTAAGTGCTGGATATCTTTCAAAGAATTTTTGAGCTTCTGTTTCATCAGCATACAGACATACACAATAAATCTCTTCTGATAAGTTTCTAACTTTGTCAGGATACCGCTCTAAATTTAACGTTTCATTTAATGCTCGTATTACACGTTCGTCTTTTGAGGCAATACCATTCATTACAAATTCCTCTGTAAAATAAGAAACACTGTGACCATGTAATTCAGCGAAATTTGAAATATCATGAACAATTCCACTTGAAAGTACCGATTTATGTATAACTTCATCAGCACATTTTATATGTGCACCATTTGCAGAAATAAACGTATTTATGCCCAGCTCTTTAAATTGTGAGCATAAACTATATGGTCTCCCTGTTGTAACAACTACGTGAATTTCTTTATCTATTAACCTTTGTATCGCTTCTTTTGTGCTTTCATGCATACTTCTATCAATCTCACTTAAAAGAGTACCATCCACATCAAAAAATACAACTTTGTACATATCCTCTTACATTCCCTCTAAATGATTTGTATCATTTATAAAATGAATAGTTTTCTGTTTATCCGTAAGTTCAATCAAACTAATTCCCGTATCTCCCATTTTAAAATAATAGTCCATGCTAATTGGCATTTGGAAAAACGATCGTAAAAGACTATTTATTACACCACCGTGTGCAACAATTGCAATTCGGTCATATGTATTCTCTGTCACGATTTTAGAAAAAATCCCTTCTATTCTCATTCTAAATTCAATAAATGATTCCCCGTTTTCAAAACGATCATGAAGAAATTTTGGCTCTGGATATTTTTTCGCTTCTTCAAATGATAACCCTGCTTGTACCCCATTATTAAACTCCATTAATTCTTCTTCTAGTTGAATTGGGCACCCAATTCCTTCTGCTAATGTTTCACCAGTTTCGCGAGCACGTTTTAATGTGCTTGCCCAAATGAAATCTGGCGGGAAATCTGCTTTCACTTTCTGTACAAGTCTTTGTACTTGCTGTCTTCCCTTTTCTGTTAATTCAAAGTCAGCTCGACCTTCATGTACATTTAAAATATCTGCTTCTGATTCACCGTGGCGTATTAGTAGTATTTGCATGTTTCTTCCGCTCCCTTGTTTAATATTCACAAAATTCCATTATATCATATTCTTAACTTTATATAACAAAAAAAGGAACGGTTTCCCGCCCCTCATCCATTCACTTTCTCTGCATCATTCCAATAATACTTACTAAACGCTTCCGTCAACACATCAATTGTGTTATATAATTCATCTAATGTATTATCAACACCACCAATTTCAATTAACATCGCATTTTTAGATAAATCTTGATTATAAACGCCATTTCCATCTTTTTTATACTTTGGAAAGATTCCTCTGCTTAATCCGTAATAGTTTTCATCTAAATAACTATTGATTGCTCTTGCAATTTTTTCATTTTCAGCACGCCCTTCATTTTCCATCCCAATTATAAAATATAATCTTGCATACGATTTCCCGTTAATTACTTTTGTTGTTACCTTCTTCCGCTGATCATCACGGTGTATATCAATCGGAAACGCAATTTTATTATTTTGTGCTAATGTTTCTTTTACATATTCATGAGACGCTTTATATGATTGCGGCCATTTCCATTTTTTACTCGCTAATAAATCCCCCATATTCGTTTTATCATGAACTACCGGAATTCCTTGTCCTTCAAGTTGTTCTTTCATACGTTTCCCTAGTAAGGACACATTTACATCTGGACTTGATGGATCGGTAGCCCCTGGTAATAACGGAAAGAAAGATTCCCAGCTATGTGTATGATAAATATATACTGCACTTTCACCTTTTTTCGCTCCGTTCTTTTTCTGAACCGGATTATTCTTTTCAGCTTCTGTAACTTTATCTTTTGCTACTTCTCGCTCTTTCGTTACTTCTTCAATCGGTACACTAGATTCATTTGGGATATTCGTAAAGTTTGTCCCTTCCCCAGCTACGATAATGTTAGAGTAATACTTTGACATACCAGGCACTTCTTTACCGACAAACGTTCTTAAATCTTTAATTTTCAAATCCGTCGCAATCGAGAACATTAAATTTCCAAATGACTCCCTTTTATTCTGCTTAAAATAATCAAATCCGTAATAGCGATTCTCACTTTCTAGCATTTGAACAAAACCTTGCATCGATACTTTTCCAAACCATTGATTCGCGTAATTCGATTTCATTGTATGTAAAAGCGACGTCAAAATCGACGCAATAATAATTATGACTAGTGCATATAGAAAGAGTAACGAGATTAGTTTCTTCCCATGTATACGGGTTGCATACTTCTTCACTGTATCACCTTCTTTATACATGGATATGTACAAGCCTTTCGTAATATACGCAAAAAAAAAAGAGAAATGGCATCCCATTTCTCTTCCTCACTCTTATTGTTCTTTTTCTGTATCTGACGAAGGTAATTTCTTCGTTTGTTTCTCTTTAAAGATTTCCCCAATTGCCCCAAGAGTACCAAGTGTTTCAATTGCATTAGACGGAATAAAGACTTTATTCGCTGGTCCTTTTGCAACCTCAATCAATGATTCAAATGATTTATAAGCAAGTACGCGCTCATCTAAATCTGCTGCACGAAGTAACTCAATTCGATTTTGTTCTGCTTTTGCAATTTCCTCAATCGCTCTTGCTTCCCCTTGCGCTTCTAATTCTTTCGCTTCTCGTATACCTTCCGCTTCACGAATACGTGCTTCTTTATCCCCTTCAGCCATTAAAATTTTACTTTGTTTTTCCCCTTCAGCACGAAGGACTTTATCTTGTTTCGCTGCTTCAGCTTCTAAAATGATCGCACGTTTATTACGTTCTGCTTTCATTTGTTTTTCCATTGATACTTGCACATCTTTTGGGGGATTAATATCGACTATTTCGACACGCTCAATACGAACGCCCCATTTTTCTGTCGCTTCATCAAGTGCTAAACGAATTTCTGTTGAAATTTTTTCACGACCTGATAATGTTTCATCAAGCTCCATTTTACCAATAATTTGACGCATTGTTGCAGATGTAATATTACGAACACCATATTCATAGTTTGAAATACCATATGTCGCAAGCTCTGGTTCAACAATTTGATAGAAAATAATTGTATCAATTTCTACTTGTACATTATCTTTCGTTATTACCTTTTGTGGTGGTACATTCGTTTGTTGAATACGTAAATCGTGATATACACGAACGCGGTCTACAATTGGGATTAGAATATTTAATCCTGGGTGCATAATCCGTTGAAATTTACCAAACCTTTCAACGACCCCAACTTTTTGCTGAGAAATAATTTTAATTGTCAATGCAATAAATACAACGACAATCAATGCGAAAATAATCGTTAACGTTAATGCTACTGCCATATTTATTCACTCTCCTTTTTCACTTGTAAAATAGTACTATGCCTCTGTATAACAACGACTTTTTCTCCAGCATCAATAGGAGTATCCGAAATAGCTGTCCAAGTATCTCCATCCACTTTCACAATACCGTTCACTTCGCTTGTAATCGTTTGCATAACAATTCCCTTTTTACCAACAAGTTTATCTACTGTATCAGTAAAACCTTTTGCTTCTCGAAAGTTTTTAGAAATTCTTTTCGTAAAGAAAGTCAATGTTAAACTTACAATCGCCCCAACAACAACTTGTAAAAATAGTGCATCAGGAGCAAACAAAGCAATAAGACCTCCGACAACAGCTCCAATTCCAAGCCAAAGCATGTAAAACGTAATCGACAACATTTCTGCAATAAATAAAATACCCGCTATTATAAACCAAATCACCCATCCAGCCATATGCAACCCTCACTTTCTTTCTCATTTTCTATATGTATATGAAGAAAAGAATGGTTTATCCGCCCTTTCTCATAGAGGGGGCGTTTGCTACAAGCTATTATATGTATTCGCTGTTACAACAAGCATTAATAAAATGCTATATTAATATATTCTTCATTATACACGAAAATCCCTTTCAAAAAATGACAAAAAATTTAATTCTTTCAAAAATATAACTTACAGATTATAATAATTAAAATTAAAAGAAGTATTGATTTGAAAGGTGGTATTCTTATTGCCTAAACGTTCACTAACTTACTATTTGGGCTCCAAAATATGCATTACTCTCGCTGACATTGTATACATAATGATTATTACAACTCACATCTATATCACAACTAGATCAGCTACAATTACTGCTCTTTTTCCATTATTACAGGTTATCACAAATCTTATCGCGAACACCTCTGCACCACTTATAATGAATCGGTTTCCATCTTATTCATTGCTATATACTCTACAATGGATTAAAACAGCTCTTTTAATATTGTTAATGATATTATTTCCTATACTATCAACAAACATTTCTGCTCTTTTAACTTTTGTTATTTTCATTTCATTATGTAGTGGCTGGAGCGCTCCTCTACTATACGCCGTTATCCCGCGCTTAACACCACAAGAAAAATTAGTAAAAGTAAATAGTGTCTTTTCCTTTTCAACACAAATTATACAAGCCGCTGCATACTCATTTACAAGCATAATTGTTCTTCTCATTGGCGTTACTTCGACACTCATGATTAATAACATATTGATGATTTTCGGATGTATTACATTACACCTTTCATTACAATCTATACAAGCTGAACGAGTAGCAGAACCCACTTCTTCGAAAACTACTGCATTATTAGAAGGATGGAAACTGTTATTTCAACACCCGTCTCTGCGCATCGTTACAATTATGGACTTAATTGAAACTTTCGCAGGGACGATATGGATCGGTGCTATTACGATGGCATATGTAACGACTGTTCTTCATAAAGGCGAAGATTGGTGGGGATATATTAACACAAGTTATTACGTCGGCACATTAATTGGTGGGATATTAGCGTGGAAAATGAGTACATATATTCAAAAAAATTTAATACGCTCCATGGCGATAGGCTCTCTTATGTTTAGTATTCTTACATTTTTATATGGTATGACAAGTAGCGGATTTATTGCTCTATTTCTTTGTGTTCTAATGGGGCCATGTTATCAAATTAGAGATATTTCTCAAACGACGGTTTTACAATCAAGCGTCACTCCTTCTTTATTATCGAAGATGTATACAGCTCATGGTGCACTTCTCTCGACAGCTTCTGGTCTTTCTATGCTTAGCGTTGGAATTATTACTGATATGTTCGGCGTTCGTACTATTTATATTATCGCCGCTTTTCTTATTTTATGTTCTGCTTGTTTATCCTTTAACTTATTAAAATATCAGAAGACGGAGCAGAAAGATATTTCACTTTAATCATTAAAACAAAAAGGACAGGAATTCCTGTCCTCTTTGTTTATTCTATTCATGACAAGTTGGGAATCTTCCTATGTTTTGTCGCTTGTTCAAAAGCATATGCTAGTTTAATTAATGCCCCTTCACTAAAAGCAGCACTTGCAAGAGTAATTCCAAAAGGCCTCCCATTATCCATATATCCCGCAGGCATTGCTATAGACGGATAACCTGCTTTCGCACATATAGTAGATCCTATATAAGAAGGGAACAGTATCGCATCCAGGTTATATTTTTCCAACGCAAAATCAATACCTTGTTTTTGCGAAAAAAATATATCTTCTAATCTTGCGTTTAAATATTCTGGATTTCTTAACGTATTAGGAAAATCTTTTCTTCTTTCTAACTTAGTTTGTCCATATTTCAAAGCTCTTTCTGCTATGTTTTTATTAAACTCCATTAACTCCGAAATAGAATGTACTGGAATAGTAGAAGGTAATTTAGAAAGATAGTTATCCAAGCTGTGCTTCAGCTCATAAAGTGGAACTCCCCAACTCCATTCCCTATGAAAAGACGGAATATCAATATCTTCTAC
This sequence comes from Bacillus sp. 41-22, assembly GCF_025809295.1. Taxonomy (NCBI): domain Bacteria; kingdom Bacillati; phylum Bacillota; class Bacilli; order Caryophanales; family Bacillaceae; genus Bacillus; species Bacillus sp. 41-22. Next base: position 1,981,901 of record NZ_CP084035.1, on the reverse strand, counting down.
TACTGTCGCTCCCTCACTACGTAATACTTGGATCGTTTCCTCAAACAATTTTTCATCGTACTCACCATTTTCGTAATAGTCTTTTGGAGCATTGTTAAATACGCCAATCTTTGCTCCCTTTAATCCATTTACATCGAGATAAGGTGTATAATCTTGATATGCCATTCCTTCACTTTTATGAGTGGCTACATCCAGCTCATCCACTCCCGTTAAGTTCCCTAATAGAATTGCAGCATCCGTTACCGTTCTAGCAAATGGCCCAGCTGTATCTTGTGAATAAGTGAAAGGAATAATTCCACTACGACTAATTAACCCAACAGTCGGCTTAATACCTACAACCGAGTTTTGAACAGCTGGACTTAAAATAGAAGCATCTGTCTCTGTTCCAACGGATAATACAGTAAAGTTAGCAGCAACTGCTATAGCAGACCCTGTACTTGAGCCGCCAACAATCATATCATCCTCACCTGTACCGTAAGGGTTTATTGTTTGCCCACCTCTTGCACTATATCCAGCCCACATTTCAAATGACATTGCATTTGCTAATTCTGTCATATTGGTCTTTCCTATTATTACTGCTCCTGCTTCTCTCAGTTTCGTAACGAGAAATGCATCTTCACTACTTATATTTTGTTCCAGGGCAATCGTACCAGCACTTGTATGCATCGAGTCATTCGTTTCAATATTATCCTTAAGTAAAACAGGTATACCATGTAATGGACCTCTTACACCTTTTGTCTTTCTTTCATAATCTAACGCTTCTGCAATAAAGATAGCATCTGGATTGATTTCTAAAATAGAATTGATTTTCGGTCCATCTTGGTCATACTTTGCGATTCTATGAAGATAATACATGACTAGTTCTTTTGAAGTTAACTTCCCAGCTTCCATTTCCTTTTGAATATCATGAATTGTTAATTCTTTTTGCAATAATGTATTAAACTGAATTTCCATTTTCATTCTCCTTTTATAAGCCCTTATATATATGACATGTATCTATTACTTTTTCATTTTCTCCGCCCCTCGCATAAACAGCTACAATCCCTTTAAAGAAATTCAACTCACCAGTTTAAAAACCTTTAATTTCCAGAGAAATAAAAAGAGTCTGAAACGAATACAATATCGCCTCAGACTCTTTTTATTATTTTACATATACCTCTTCTAACAAATGTAAAAACTCGCCTTGTTTACCTGCTAATTCAGGGCATTTGTTAATATCAACCCATTCATAACAAAATACTAAACCTTTGTCTTCCTCACCAGCACTTACTATATGTTCCCACGTATCTTTCACATCTGTTAATAATGAAATGTGGAAAAAATGACGTTTTTGATATTCCTTTTTTTCTTTCATATAAATAATGTAATCAGAAAGGAAGCGCTCGATACAAAAATGGCGTAGTCCTGACTCTTCTTGTACTTCACGTAAAATTGCTGCCTCTAACGTTTCGCCTTCATCTACCGTCCCGCCTGGCACTTGGATACCAACCTCTCGTATATCACGATGTTTAAAAACGAGTAGTTGCATAGCCCCTTCTTTTTCTCTCGTAATATATGCATGTACCTTTTTCTTATATAACATCGTCATCTTAGCCCTCTCCCCTCAATTCATTACTGCGTTACTTCTTCAATCGTCAGTTGGTTTTCATATAAATATGTAGCTTGCGGATTCCCAACATAACGTACATGCCACGGTTCATAACGATAACCGGTAATCCCTTCTTTCTCTTTCGTATATCGAATAACAAAACCAAACTTATGGGCATTTTCAGAAAGCCACTTTCCTTCTTTCGTCTCCCCAAAAACAGTTTCTAGCTGAAATTTAGCAGATTGAGATGTAATATCCATAGCTAGTCCTGTTTGATGTTCACTCGTACCAGGGACTGCACTAGACATCGCTGTCTTTGCTTCTCCATCTTGTCTTTTATACATTGTATTTAATGCTTTTTGTCGATCAAAAGATCTAAATCCAGAGACTGCAAAAAGGAAAATCCGCTCATTATTGGCTTGCTGAAACATTTCCTCAAGTGCCACCGCTGCCTCTTTCCTCATCTTTTTCTTCTCTTGATCACCTTCACTAGAGTAACGTACTTTCGGAACAACTAAATCTGGCGGTCTATACCCATCTGGTAAACGCCTATTTTTATTCACAAGTACAAGCATCGAACTTGGATTACTAATGACTGCGATATCCCCATCCATATTAGCAATCGTTTCTTTAGCTTTCGGAAATATATTGTTTACATTTACTTCCTTCGCCTCTTGCTCCTTGTACATCTTATAATTTATTCCTGCTACTCCAATGATCAGTATCATTGCTACGATACCAAGTAGTGCCCATCTTTTTTTCATATAACGACCTCTTATTTTAATAATTTGGCCATTTCATACTCATCGATACCTTTTCCATCGATGATAAGAGCAGATTTTTTGACACCTTCTTGTTCAAATCCAATTTTGCTATATAGTGCCTGAGCTCTTGTATTGTGGGCCATTACCGTTAATTCTAAACGCCATACATCATGTAATCTTGCCCACTTCTCTACTTCTTTAAACAAACTCGTTCCAATACCTCGGCCACTATACTCTTGCAAAATGCCAATTACAATGCCTGCCACATGTCTCTTTCTTTGAATATTATTTCCATCAACTAAAATAAACCCTACTATTCTCTCTTCTTCAACTGCTACAAATATTGTCGCATATTCATTTTCTATAAAACGGTGGACCATCTTTTCTTGTTGCTCTACTGTAGTTTTTCGTTCTCCTGGTTCGTATAACATAAATTTCGTTTCTTCATCTAATTGCTTACTTAATTGTAAAAATGATGCTGCATCTTCTACTCTAATCTCACGTATCACCTTAATCCCCTACCCATTCTGTTAGTTAAAAATTTTCCTTGTGAAAAGATTTTCTATATTTTTGCGAAAATCCCTTTCTAATTCTCCTATTATAAATAGACAAATTTCGATATTACTATAGCAATTACAAATTATGTCTATAATGTGACATCTTTTCATCCTCATTTCATGACAAACAAAAAACGTAAGCTGTACACTTACGTTTTCCCCCAATTGATGTAGGCTGATAACCATCGGCAATGCCTACCACTAATTCAAATTTCACTTTATCCATTCACTTTTTCTGCTTGCCAAAAATATTCACCAAATGCCTTAGCAAGTGCATCAATTGATCGATTTAATTCTTCCTCTGTATTATCTACCCCGCCAACTTCAATTAATATCGCTTGTCCTGATAGGTCTTGATTGTAGACTCCATTTCCTGTTTGGAATCCTTTTTGAATTACACCACGGCTCATTCCCGGATATTTCTTACTAATCGTCTCATGTAACGCAGTTGCTAATTGTAAGTTTTTTTCATAGTTTTTGTTACCTTTCCCAATTACAAAAGCAAGCTTTGCATATGATTTATCTCCAATTGTTTTTGTCGTGACATTTTTCCGTGCACTATCACGGTGCAAATCGAAAAAATATTGGAGTTCTTTATTACCAGCCATCGCTTCTTGTACAATTTCTCGTGACAGTTTATAAGAACTATTACTATTTAATCCTTTACTTATTAATTTTTGACCAACATCAGTTTTATCGTTAGTAGCACCGATCCCTTCACTTTCTAACTGTTCTCGCAATCGATCGCCAACTATTGAAATATTCGTTACAGAACTCGTTGCTTTATTTGGATTTGGATCATTCGTTAAGTTAAGTAACGGCAAATAAGATTCCCAGCTATGTGAATGATAAATCAATGCAACTTGTCTTTTTCCAGTCGTTTGAGCTGGTTGTTTCTTCTCTTTATTCGGATCAGGCTTAGGAACTTGTCCAGCTTCTCCAGTCCGTTCCTTCACTACTTCTTCAAGAGGAACACTCGATTCTATCGGTAAGTTGGAATAATTTGTTCCTTCACCTGCTATAACGATTTCTGTATCATATTTCCCAAATCCCGGAAGTTCTTTCCCGACAAAACTACGTACATCATCAAAACGAATATTCGTAGCCATCGAAAAGAGGAATGAAGAAATAGAAAAGTCTTGATTCAAATTCCGGTACTCCTGTGTAAAATAATGATTCTCTTTCCCAATAACGTACATGTAACCATTCATTGATAACTCATTTAACCAATTATATAAATACGTTGACTTTGTCTCTTTCATGGAAGTTACCATTACACTAATAAGAAAGAAAGTCGCTAATACCGTAGTAATAATAAATATAATTAACTTGCGTACACTTGTTAATTTCACGTAAAAAAAGCCTCGATTCATACTATCACCCTCTCTATTTCAAGTTATGTACAAGCTCTAGAGAATAGACCGCTTAAATTCCGGCTATATTGTTAATGAGGTGAAATGAATTGAAGCTACTAATAGGAACATTACCAATCGTCTTATCATTTATTTTTTATTTGTTTGCTTTACATCCTAAAATTCGTATTGTGCTACATATTTCCGCATACTTAGCATTGTATGTACTCGGGACAATTATTTCTATTAATATATATGATGTTTTAATACAAAATTTAGTTTTCATGACAAGCATTCATGGAATTTTACTAAATCCACTTTTTCTACTTGCAGGAGCGTATATAGGGATATACACTTTGTACTTAATTTTGTCTCAAATTATTACGAAACTAATGAATTCCAAAAATGGAGTGTAACGAAATGCAGCCACCATTCATCTGTCATAAATGTAAAAAAAGAATAACGAGAAGGAAAGATCTTATTACCTCTACATGGCATTTCCGCTTTTATTTGTTTCATAACACTTGTTTCAAAAATCAGCAATTATTTGTCTCACGTTTTATTCCTATAAATACACTCTTTGGTTTCTTTCTTATTACATATGGGCTTATTGCTGGCAGCATTCTAATGTTCACGGAGCCCTCTATCAATTGGCTTATTTTTTTGCTTCCTATTTTATATCGGTTTCTTTCATATTATTACGTTGAACGTTTTTTCTGTAAATAACTAGTAGATTGACCTCTGGGAATGCTTAAACACTCCCATTCATTTTCTTTTAACATTTTACCAATGTAAATGATTTGTCCAATATGTAAAGCATAATGAGAAATTTGCCTTTCGATCGCTTGCATGACAGTGTGTTCTTCTCCACGAATGTATACTTTCTGCAAAATCTGCTCTGCTGTTAAAGTATCCATCGTTTTAAAAACATACTCCCACCCTTCTTGCCACGCAGCAAGCGCTTCTTGTTTTGAATTGTAGCCACCTTCAAATTCACCATCTCGGTTACGATCTATTTTTTCGCCATCAGACGTTAAAAATTCTGTCCATCTTGAACGCATATTACCATGCAAATGTTTCATTATAATCGCTATGCTATTTGTTTCTTCATGAGAAGACCATTGTATTTGTTCGTATGATAATTGAGAAAGTACCCGTTCTCCTTGTTGCTTTGTTGTTTTGAAATTAGAAATGGCACATTGTAAATATTCTCGTCCGATATCCATATTAGCCCCTACCTTCACACTAACTAATTTTTGTTCCATTTGGCAGTTCCATATTAGGCTGAAGCAACACAACATCACCAGCTTCAGGAACTCCACCTAATACAAGCACTTCCGATTTAAATCCAGCTACACGCTTTGGCGGAAAATTTACAACAGCAACAATTTGCTGACCGATTAAGTCTTCTGGATTATATCTCTTCGTAATTTGAGCACTTGACTGCTTGACCCCAAGCTCCCCAAAATCAATTTCTAGTTTAATCGCTGGCACTCTCGCTTCTTTAAATTCCTCTGCCTGTGTTACTGTTCCAATTCTTACATCAAAAGTTAAAAAATCTTCAAAATTAGCCATTTTATCATTCCTCCCAATTATTACTTAGACAAAATACAAAAATCCCCTTTAAAAAAAGAAAGGCGCCTAAGCACCTTTCTTTTGTAATTCACTTGATTCATTTGATTTATAGAAGAAGAAACCGAGAATCCCGCCAATACATGATGGGATTAGCCATCCTATTCCTTCTTTATATAATGGTAACATTTGTAGCACATTAGAAATCGCATCAATTTTAATGTTCGCACTTTCTAAACCGTTAAAGAAACTAATTAACAACGCACCTAAAATAGCTCCGATATATATTGTATTACGCTTCCCTATCCATTTATGGAAATATGAAAGAACGATTAATACAATTGCAACTGGATAAATGATCATTAACACTGGTAATGTTACTGTGATTAATTGTGTTAACCCTAGGTTAGATACAATTAAACTAAATACACATACCATAGTTACAATCGTTTTATGCGAAAGTTTTGGGAATAAGTTTGTAAAGAAGCCAGCACACGCAGATGTTAATCCAACAGAAGTTGTTAAACAAGCGAGTATAATTACAAGTCCTAATAAAATTTTGCCACTTGTTCCATATAACTCATTTACAACATTCGTTAAAATAAGACCACCGTTCTCCGACACACCAAGTGATGTACTTGTAGATCCGAGATATGCAAGTGATAAATATATTAACGTTAAGCCTAATACAGCAATAATCCCTGATACAACTGTTATTTTTGCGATTTGTCCGCTCTCTTTTATCCCTTTTGAGCGAATAACTTGTACAACAACAATCCCAAACACAAGTGCACTAATCGCATCCATCGTTAAATATCCTTGAATAAATCCACCAAAGAAAGCATTCTCTTTATAAGCAGCTAAAGGTGCAGCCGGTTCTCCAATTGGATCAATAATTGCTTTTCCGACAATAACAGCAACAATCAATACTAACAATGGTGTAAGAAATTTCCCGAACCAATCCACTAATTTAGATGGATTTAATGATAAATACCACGTTATTCCGAAGAAAACTATAGTGAAAAGAAATAGCATGTACCACTCAGAAACCATTGTCTCTGATAGAAATGGCTTCATACCCATTTCAAATGAAACAGCTCCAGTACGCGGAATCGCGAAAAATGGTCCAATCGCTAAATAACTAATCAATGGGAAAATAAACGCAAATATAGGGTGAACTCTAGAAGATAGCGCTTTCAAGTCCCCCTCTACAAACGCGACAGCTGTTACAGCTAATAGGGGTAATCCGACTCCCGTTACAAGGAATCCAATTGTAGCAATCCAAACATTTTCTCCTGCTTGTTGACCTAAAACTGGCGGGAAAATTAAATTTCCTGCCCCTAAAAATAGTGCAAATAACATTAAACCAATCGCTACCGTATCACCTGGCCTTAAACGTCCCTTCATGCTTTTCATTTGCATAGCACTTTTTCATTGTTTATATCTCTTTTCACAATATGCTATGCATCCTCCTCTCTGCTCAAGATGGTAAAATATGCCCCTTACAAAGCAATGTCTTTCTCCATAATTTCTCCATTCCCCTTATTCTTACTCTAATTATTAATTTTTGATTTTTGATTTTTTTGAATATTCGAGTCATTAGAGTGTTATAACGTGGAGTTTAGTTGTCAGACCTCTTTGTTTTTATCACACATATAGTAACATATTTGGCTGAAAAATAAAAACATATTTTTAAATAGAATTTTTTGAAAATCAAAATTATCCACACATACCTCCTTTATTTATTCTATTACACAAATTTTTTTAGAAATTTACGATTTTTACATTTTATTATATTTGAATATCTTTATACAAAAGAAAGTAAAAGCCATCAAAAAATAAGATGGCTTTTACTTGTTAGTCTATCGTTTCAACTTCACGTGGATTATTCATCTCTTCAACATACACAACTCTAAATCCATGATCTTCTAAATCCTTTAGCAATGTTTCTAATTCACTATCTTCAAACTCTTCTCCCAATGTAAACATTATTCTACGTACTAATAAAGCATCATTATCAAAAGTCATTAAGCTTTGAATACCAGTGTATTTCTTTAGCACTGTCGATAATTTTTGAATGGCCCCATTATAATCTTGTGTTCCAATCATGACAGAATATTTACTAGAATGGACTCCCCATGCATCTTCTAATAGTTCAAAAACTTTTTTATGAGTTAAAATACCAAGGAAGACCCCTTTTTCATCAACTACTGATAAATACGGTAGTTTTTTAATTGTAAAAAATACTTTAAAGAAGGAAGAGTCTTCTCTCACGTACCCATTTTTATCGTTCAATAATTGTAATACATTATCTTCAAGTGAACCTTTATATTCTAAAATATCTACTTTGTATACATTCCCTAAAAACTTCTCTTTTTTTTCATCTAAAACTGGTACACAACGATACCCCGTTTTATTTAAATGTTCCAGCGTTTCCCCTATCGTAATTGAACTTGAGCAAAACAAAACTTCCCTTTTTGGCACATAATTCCCTTTAATCCTCATAAAAAAGCCTCCTTATGCTAAAATACTTTCTGTGCCATAACTATATTATATTTTCAGAAAAAAATAAATATATTATTTTATTTTTCTGAAAATTATTCATTTTTCCGTCATAATTTATTCATTAATCATACACTTATTTAAATTGAAACTTTAATAAGTGGGGATTTCCCCCCACTTATTATTAGCCTTCACCAATCGGGCTTTTACTGCAGTCGATATACCCACCTAACTTCTACGCATTCGCCGCATTTTGAGGTAGAGTCTTACTGCCCGTTAAAGCGGGATAATCTCTCTAACTTACTTCGAGAAAAATATGTTGTAACTTTATCCGAAAAAAGCTAAAATAAGAATAAGAATTTTCTGAATATTCAAAGAGTAGGTGATTGTATGTCCTTATTGCGCTCACATATATGTAAATTTATAGTTGGTATTTTTATTATTTTTGTCATAAGTCCTATTCCAGCATTATTCATTACACATAATTACTCTTACACAACTGGATTTATTAGCATTTTTCATAACTTTGCACAACTTTTTTCTATTTCAATTCCAAGAATCGATTGGATGCATGAACCTATCCTTTTCTCAGCAAATCAGATTATAAATACACAAAATATGATACATACTTCTAGCCATTCGTCACCACTATTCCCCTACATATGGGAAATATATTTTTTATCAATCGTTCGTTTCACATTCACTCTTGTAATCGGTTTCTTTATTAGTTTAGGGATCGGTCATCTATTTTTAAAAGCACCGAGATCAGTAAGAAAGTGCACTTCCTTATTGCGCTGGATACCATATTCTTTTGGTACTGTGATATTACAATGTTCAGTACTATTACTACTACTCTACATCGCGGAATTCATGAAGGTTCCTTTCTTCTCCTCTTTTATCATCGTATGTAGTACTTCCATGATAATCGTTCTGCAAGCAATAAAAAAATGGCTTCCTTTCTTAAATAATACAAATGAATACGAAATAAAAAATTCAGCCTTCCTTATTGATACGTTATTTATGGCGCTTACTTCCAATCATAAATCTATTCTAAGTTCCATTATTCTTTCATTTGTTTTTATGGAATGTGTTTTTCACGTAAACGGACTCTTACAATTTATCGTTCAATTTGGTGGAAATGCACCTATAGTTGTCGCAATTGGTTTATTACTTCTTTACATCCCATACAGCGTATTATCTTTTCTCCAAACACTATGGACAACAAACTACAATAAACAGCAAACATACACTTTAACAAGAAGTATTTCAAAACCATAACGTAGAATAACCGTCTACTTTAAATTAAAAGTAGACGGTTATTCCTATTATATAGAGGACAAAATAACAGCAAATTAAAAAACTACTATAGAAACCTACCATTATTTACCCATTTTCTTTGACTAATCTTTTCATTTGGATTTATTATAAAAGTATAACATAATTACAGGAGGTGACATCTTTATTCCAAATTAGGAATAAAGAACACACTTGGACATATTAAATATTTTTCTCATCTTTATACTTATCCTTATTTCTGGTTTTTTCGTTGCTTCAGAATTCGCTGTCGTAAAAGTACGAAAAAGTCGAATTGACCAGCTTGCTAATGAAGGTAATAAACAAGCATTAGCTGCAAGAAGCGTTTTATCTAACTTAGACGTTTATTTATCCGCTTGTCAGCTTGGCATTACTATCACCTCTTTAGGACTTGGTTGGCTTGGTGAACCAACTGTGGAACATTTACTGCGACCACTATTTGAAAAAATCAATATTACTGGAACAATGGCTAACACGTTATCCTTTATTATTGCTTTTAGTGTGATTACTTTTTTCCATGTTGTATTAGGCGAGTTAGTTCCTAAGTCTTTCGCAATCCAAAAAGCTGAAGCAATCACATTAAAATTTGCAAAACCGCTTATTTTATTTGATAAAATTATGTATCCGTTCATTTGGCTTCTCAATAGTGCAGCTATATTTTTCACAAAATTACTCGGTTTAGAGCCTGCGAAAGAAAATGAACTTGCCCATTCCGAAGAAGAACTACGACTCATTTTAGGTGAAAGCTATAAAAGCGGCGAAATTAATCAAACCGAATATAAATATGTAAATAATATTTTTGAATTTGATGATCGTGTTGCTAAAGAAATTATGGTACCTAGAACTGAAATGGTTTGTTTATCTACTGAAAATACGTTAGAAGAAAATATGAAAATCGTTGCAACTGAAAAGTATACACGTTATCCTATTATTGAAAAGGATAAAGATGATATTATTGGAATGATAAATACGAAAGAGATTTTTCATAATCAAACAAAAGGCATTTACAAACCACTTGATGCCTACATACATCCTGTTTTAACTGTATTTGAAACAGTTCCCATTCGTAAAACGTTAATACACCTCCAAAAGAACCGCGTACAAATGGCGATTGTTATGGATGAATACGGCGGAACTGCTGGCCTTTTAACGATGGAGGATATTCTTGAAGAAATTATCGGAGAAATTCAAGATGAATTTGACGCAGACGAATCACCAATGATTGAAAAGCGTACTCCTAGGCTTACTGTTTTAGATGGGAAAGTACTCATTTCTGAAGTAAATGATATGTTTGGCCTACATATCGATGAAAGTGATTTAGATACAATTGGTGGTTGGCTTCTCTCTCAATCAATTGATTTAAATATTGAGGCTGGCTATTCAGTTGAATATGATGGTTTTCAATTTAAAGCATTAGAACTTGATGGGCATCAAATTAAAAAGATTGCTGTACATAAATTAGATACTACAAAGGAGTTATAAAGTGACTGTTTTACTAACAATTTGTATCATTGCTTGTTTCATTGTTTCATTTCTTGCCTTTATATACCCCATTATCCCTGGCATCCTTGCCGTATGGGCTGGCTATTTCATTTATCATTTTGGAATAAACGGCGGAGAGTTAACGACATCTTTTTGGATTATTCAAGTCATTTTTACACTCTTCATTTTCGTTGCTGACTTTATTGCAAATGGATACTTCCTAAAAAAATACGGAAGTACAAAATCGGGCGAACGTGTTGGTATGGTTTCTATCATTGTCGGATCGTTCTTCTTCCCACCATTCGGGCTTATTATCATACCGTTCTTATCTGTATTTATTACGGAACTAATGCATAAAAAGGCGCCAAAAGACGCCCTTTTAGTCGGAATTGCAACTGTTGTCGGTTTTTTAAGTAGTACAGTAGCGAAAGCAATTCTCCAAATCATTATGATTATCATCTTTGTATGCTATATCATTTTTTAGCCATCCCTATTTTGGGATGGTTTTTTAATATGAAATACCTACTCGGCTTTTCTCGTATAAGCTTTTATTACGTAAACTCCATGTAAACTGAGCTGTATCACCAACTGTGATTTTCGATCCATCTGTTGGCAACATATCTTGTTCAGTTCGATATACACCGGTTACATCACCATCTATTAAATGCGTCGGACAAACAACAGTCCAACATAGTTTACTATTATTCAGCGCTTCATAAGCAGCTAAATGATCTTCCGCAGCTGTTGTCATTTTTCTTTTCGATTCTTTTGATTGGAAACGATATATACTTGGGTTTGTTCGTGCTTGTAAAATACCAGCAGTTCCTATTGTAACAATTTTCTTTATGCCCTCTTCTTCCATTTGCTTTATAATAATCGGTAAACTCTTCTCTAACGTCCCATTCCGATCAGTTCCAAGAGCACTAATTACAATATCACATCCTTTAATCGCTTCCTTTATATCATTTCCGTTTAACACATTTCCCTCTATAATATGTAACCTTTCATGCTCTGTTTCCACTCTACTCAAATCACGAACTAATACCGTCACTTCATATGAATCATGTAATGCCAATTTCATAATGTGTGATCCTACTCTACCTGTCGCTCCTAATATACATACTTTCATATATTATCCCCTCTTCCATTCTTTCTCTCTATTTTTCCGCAAAACTTACAAATACGCAACAAAAAAGCTCCCTCATATATGTGAGGAAGCTCTATTATCCATTTATCCCGCATTAACGGGCAGTAAATTCGGCGAATGCGAGGAAATTAGGCGGGAGATAACTGCCCGTTAATGCCCGATTGGTGTGGGCTAATAATCAGTGGGGATGGACAAAATCCCCACTGATTAAAGTTTCACTTTATTTCTTTTCTTTCGAATCAGAAGATTTTTCTGTTCCACTTGTTTCTTTATCTTTCTTTTCATCTTGCTGCGAAGTTGTGTCATCCTCTTTCTTTTTATCCTCATCTTTACTACAACCTACCATTAATAAAGAACTTGCAAGTGCCATAGCAGCTAATGACTTAACCCATTTGTTCATTTGCGTTTCCTCCCTTTGATAGAATATGTACAACCCCATATTACTCTTTATTTTTAAAGGAAAGATTTAAAAACAGTAAAGATATTGTAAACTTTTGTAAATACTCTGATAACACAACTGGTTTGTCTCAATTCTTCTAATTGAGCCTTTCATTAGACATAAAAAAACTAAGACGCCTTTCATTCCGTCTTAGTTTTTCACGCAAACTTCTCACTTTCATTTTCATATAAATGTTTAATTTTATATTCCTTCTTCACAACATATTGCCAAACACTATAAGCATAACGATTCATTTTCACAAAACAATTTTCCAAGAAAGAACGAAACTCTGGGTTCGCAACTTCCACTGCAACTTGAGCAAACTTTAATGCTAATCGCTTCAAATGTGAAATATAACAAATAGCAATCCCAATATCCCCTGTATACTCATTATCTGTTTCCCTATCCATTTCAGTAAATTCCGGCCACATTTGTTTACAAGTTATATGTTGTATATTTTCTCCTTCTTGAAAATTCACTTGTTCATTATATGCTTGTAACATATACGGTAAATGATGCTGCAAAATATCTTTTAATTCTTCATCTCGAACCTTGCTCGTGTATTCTCCAACTTTATATATAAGTGTGTAACTATATGTCATCAATTCTTTCATACAATCCATTAAAGCGCCTCCCTTCCTATTTCATCTCTATACTATAAATATGATGCGATAACATTTGATATTCTTGCTAGAAACCAATCCCATCTACTAATTTTCTCAAAATCTTCTTCAGAAAATCGTTTTGATTTATGAAAGTCTTCTTTTAATCGACTCCATACGTCAGCAACGACTGTCTTATCATATATGAAACAGTTAGATTCGTTATTTAAGTAAAAACTTCTATTATCAAAATTTGCTGTACCAATATCAACCATTTCCTCATCGATGATTGTTACTTTCCCATGAAAAAATCCATTTCGATATTGATAAATCTCCGCTCCAGCATCTAACATGTCTTTCAAATAAGGATAGGCAGCCTGTTTTAGCAATACTGCATCACTTTTAAATGGGACGAGGATTTTTACATGGACACCACGATTTAATGCATCTTTCAGCCCCTTCACCATTTCTTTACTCGGTACAAAATATGGTGTAGCGATAATTAAAGAATGTTTTGCCTTCTTTAAAAACGCTCCATACTCCTTCCATAAACCTTTTCCATTCGAAAATACGTATTGATATTTTACATTTCCTTGTACAGGTAACTCTTGGTGTATAGGAAACTTTTCTCCCGTATCTTCTTGCCAGTCTTCCGCAAACTTCCGTTCCATATCAGTAGCTCCATTCCCTTCGATGCGTACATGATAATCACGCCACGGACCAAATTTAGGATCCTGTCCAAGATATTCCTTTCCGATATTGAAGCCACCAATGTACGAAACTTTCCCATCTATAGTAACAATGCGTCTATGATTACGTTGATGCAAAGAATAAAATAAGTTTTTTAATTTAGGTTTTTTACTAAATGTAAACTTCACGCCTTTTTCTTTTAATTGATCAATTATCTTTTTCTTAAGCTTATATCCGCCAATGCGGTCTACTGACAATTTCACATCTACTCCGCTAGATGCTTTTTTCTCTAATAACTGTAAGAACTTTTGGCTTATTTCATCTTTTCCTACAATATAAAAATGAATATACACATTCTTTTCTGCACGATTTATATCCTCAAATAAACTTTTATATAACTCATCACCGTTCGTATATACTTGAAAATCCCCTGATCGGATTTTTTCTAATTCATATCCACTAGCCATTTTCTTCCCCATTTCCACATCAACGTTCATCCATATGAATACACCTATAAAACAAATTATTACAATTAAAAAGCGCTTCATGGATACGTTCCTTTCTCTAACTACTGTTATTCCTATATCTTTCCTTTTTTAAAACATTATCATACAAAAAATATGTCATTGCATGATATACGTCCATATCAAACAGGAGCTCATCTGCATATTGTATGTTGTATCTTAAAATAAAAGGAGGAAATAACAATGGGCTTCGCACATGGTAATGGATTTGCGCTACTAGTCGTATTATTTATCCTCTTAATTATCGTCGGTGCTGCTTGCTTCTGCTAAGCAGTTATTGTAGTACGATATGGGGATGAAAAAAATATAAAAGCGGACACCTATTTTTAGGTGTCCGCTTTTCATTTCAAAAATTTCCTAACCTATTACAAAATAGTACCACTAGGAAAGTATTTTATATCAAAAAGTTAGCAGTGTAGCTACCTTCTTACTCTCTGCCTTACGAATATGGCGCTGTTCTGCACGTAACACAGCAATTCGATGCAATTCTTTCTCCTCTTCTGTCTCAGGGATAACACGCGGTACAGGAACTGGATTATTCTCCTTACTAAGCGCAACAAAAGTAACGAATGAAGTTGCTGCTACACGTTTTTTACCTGAAATTAAATCTTCTGCTACTACTTTCACAAATATCTCCATAGAAGTTCTTCCCGTCCAAATTACGAAAGATTCATAACTAACACAATCTGAAGAACGTACTGGATGTAAGAAATCTACCCAATCCATAGACGCTGTGACACATTCCATTCTCGAGTGTCTCGTTGCTGAAATTGAAGCAACCATATCCATCTCCGCCAATATCTTTCCACCAAATAGCGTGTTATGATCATTTAAATCCGTTGGAAATACTCGACTCGTTTTAAACACCCTTGATTCATTAGCTGTTTTACCCTTTACTTCAGTCATTGTTATCACCCCTTTAATTATTTATCCCTAATATCCCAATATACACTACACCTCATGAACTACACGTTTAATATTAACAATTTTTAGAACTTTTAGTCCACAAAAAAGAACCGATTTTATCAATCGGCTCCTCTAAACACATATTGTTCTTTCGGCTGTTCAACTTTATTCCATTTCGTTACCTCTAACACTGGAATATTCGCATGAAACGGCTGATAAAATTCAGTTGAAATTTCTCCCTCTATCTGAATCCAATCATCATTTTTCCACTCTACCCCTTCTGGTTTTTTAACTAACATACCATATACACCCGAGTCCGCAACACAATGTATAATGCCGAAACGGAATAAGAAATATTGTTCCTTTTTAGAAGAATCATCTCGGAAAACAAATCCTTTATAAGACAGGGTTTTACCAGTAAATTCACCAGGATAATTATAAATTGTCTCCATACCCTTTAAGAAATCTTCATCTTTTAAAGTGATATTATCTTTCGTAACAAACTCTTTCTTCCCTTTTTCCATTACACCACGATATCCTTCTTTCCCGTAATAAATACTCGTGTCAGGTCTTAGAAATTGTCTTGTCATAAATGGATCTTTACTTTCTGCTTGCGCTACTGGAAAATGGAATCCCTTCGCCTTAACAATATCGGAATCTAATGTTGCAATTGGGAAAAACAATCCTGTAATGATTGGAAAACAGAATAACGTGTAAGAAAACACTTTTTTCCACCATGTATTCTCATCTTTCGAATGATCATGCCCACAATGACTATGATCACAACTACAATCATGTTTCTCTTTTTCCTTTTGGTGCTCTTTTTGGAAAACGATAATAATTTGTACAATCGTTAAGAAACCTAAAATAATAGCAGCAGTTTTTGATAAATAGGCGTACTTCATATTTATATACTTCGTAATGTTACCGGAAATATGAAGCTGTCCAATTAAAATTGTAAAGCCTAATAATATATATGCTCGAAACATAACCTACCACCCCATCGCATAAATGAGTAGTGAGCTTGCATAAACAACAAGGGTAACTGTAACCGTCACAACAATTACAAATTTTGTTTTAAATGTCGCAAGCATCATAAACATATTTTTAATATCCACCATCGGTCCATATACGAGAAACGCGACAAGTGACGCTGTTGAAAATGTACTTTGGAACGAAGAAGCAATAAATGCATCCGCCTCTGAACAAAGTGATAAAATGAAAGCAAGTCCCATCATTACAGCTGATGAAGAAAACGGACCTTGTCCAATAGCAAGCAATGTTGAAGTTTGTACAAACGTTTGAACTGCAGCAGCAATTAACGCTCCTAACACTAAATATTTCCCCATTGAGAAAAATTCCTCAACAGCATGTGTACATACATCCCACATTTTTGTACGTAACGGACGCTTATGGTTCACTTCTGGGAAGTGATCATCTCTTAATTGATGTTCTTTAAACATAAATGATAATATAATTCCAACGATAATTGCTACGATAATCGCTACAATAGAACGATACCATACCATGTGCATACTACTTCCAAAAGCAACATATGTTGCAAATAATACAACTGGATTAATAATCGGTCCAGTTAACATAAATGCAATTCCTGCATAGGGTGGAACCCCTTTTCCGATTAATCGTCTTACAATCGGAACAATTCCACATTCACATCCAGGAAACATCATACCTAAAAAAGTAGCTAATAAAACAGACAGAAATCGGTTTTTAGGCATCCATTTTGCCACCATATCTTCTGTCACAAACATTTGAATGAATCCTGAAATAAATACACCAATTAGCACAAAAGGAAGTGCTTCGATTAATATTGAGATAAAGATTGTATTCATTTGCAGGAATGCTTTCGGTAATTGAAACAATTCCATGATGTATTTCCTCCAACTTTTCATTAACAATATGTAATTTTAACCCCATTTCATTATTTGAACAAGAGTTATATGGAATTCATAACCTTCATACACATTACATTTCACAAGTTATATTCTGTTCCAAAATTGAGATTTCCTAGCAAAAAAAGCTGCGCTAGCACAGTTTTATAACTATGCTAGCGCAGCTTTCCTATCATTAAAAGTAACGTTTCTTCCAAAAAACAAATGCTAAAGTGAAAGATAATGTTACACATATTATAAGTACAATTACAAAACCATGTGCTTCCCCTTCAAACGGAACCTTTACATTCATTCCAAAGAAACTAGAAACCATCGTTGGTAATGATAAAATGATTGTAATAGAAGTCAACAGTTTCATAACACTATTTAAATTGTTAGAAATAACCGAACTAAATGTATTCATCATTCCACTTAAAATGTGACTATATATTTCCGCCATTTCAATAGCCTGCTTATTTTCAATTAATACATCTTCTAGTAAATCTTGATCATCTTCATACATTTTCAAAAATGTACTGTTTCGCATTAATTTTTGAATTACAATTTTATTTGCCTTTAATGATGTTGTAAAATAAACTAAACTTTTTTCAAGGCCGAGCAATGTGAAAATTTCTTTATTTTTCATCGACTTATTTAATTGGTGCTCTAAATCGATTGTTTTTCGATTAATTTGCTTTAAGTATCTTAAATAATAAGTAGAAATTGTATATAAGAGCTGAAGTGCGAAGCGCGTCTTTTTAAACGTATAAAATTCTTTAATACGTTGATTAATAAAGCGTTCAAAAATTGGATTTTCTTCTAAGCAAATAGTAACAAAACAATCTGGCATTACAATCATACCTATTGGAATCGTGTCATAAATTGAATTTCCTTCTTCATCATGTCTGACTGTCGGAATATCCACGATAATTAAAGTATTATTGTCTTCCTTTTCAATACGAGAGCGTTCTTCATCATCCAAAGGGTCTTTAATGAAATCTAAGTCTACATTTAAAGTTTGTACTAGATACTGAATTTCTTCTTCTGTTGGATGAAGTACATTAATCCAGCAGCCCTTTTGCATTTCCTCAATCTCTTGTAGTTTTCCGTTTCGGTCTGTTAAATAAATATTTAACATACTATCACCCCGATTCTTTTTACATGTGGGAATCTACCTCACTTAAACAACAGTTTTTGAACCGCTATTTTCAGCATATGAAACAAACGATTAAATTTCAATAGAAAAATTATTTTGAAAACGTTTTTTTAAGAAAAATCTTGTAAACATAGAAAAAGACAGAGTGTTCTCTGCCTTTAAAAAAGCTTATGTTGCCTTTATAACATATTTAGAAAGCATCCACAAGTTAAAGCCGACTGAAATCGTATAGCCAGCGTATGTTGAAATGATAAAACTTACATAATCAAAATACGGTAGCAATACAATATTTAAAACGATCTTCACAGTTATTCCGATTACTAATCCTAGCACTGTTTTCTGTTGTTGATTAATTCCTTGTAACATGGCAGCGGTTACTGTAAATAGTGAGAATAGTATACAAGCAGGAGCATAGTACTGCAAAATAATACTGCCCATCTCCGGATCATTTCCAGCACCAAATAAAAGAGTATACACTGGTTTTGCTAAGATCATCATTCCAATCGCCGCCGGTACGGTAATTCCTACCACTAATAAATTTGTCCTTGTAAAGTGTTTATACAGTAGCTTCTCATTTCCCGCTGTATAAGCTTTCGTCATCTCAGGTACAAGGGACATACTAAAAGCTGTTGCAACAGAAACCGGGATAAGTACAACCATCTGAACAAGGCCAATAATCGCATTAATCTTTTCTGCTTCTCCTTGCATATATCCTACTTGTATAAGTAGCTTATTAATTGTAAATGTATCAATCGTCTGATATAACGGAATCGCTAATCCAACTACAACGAAAGGAATAGAATATGTAAACAGTTCTCTATACAACGAAAAAAAAGTTTTCGTCGTTTGTGGTATACTGGCAATCTCTTTTTTCTTTAAATGTTTTCTCCTTCTTATATAATACGCACTTAAAACACTTAATCCACCTAGTGCTCCCATAAATGCTCCAAACGTTGAAATACCAACTGCCAACGAAACAGAAGCTTTTATAACATATAAAACGACAAAGCTTCCTATCAAAATAGTTAAGACCCGAAAAAATTGCTCTACAACTACACTGAGTGCAGAAGGTCCCATAGATTGAAAACCTTGAAAGAAACCACGTAACAAGCTCATTACAGGAACGAGTATTAACGCAAAACTTACAATTTGAATATTGTGTGTGACAGCTACCACACTATTACCCGACTGATCATTTCCATCAATCACAAGTTTAGCTAAATGTGGTGCTAACATATATAATGCTAAACAAGAAATAACGCCCATAATGACCATAAAAACGATACCACTCTTTAGCACTCTCTTAACAGTGTGATAATCATTGAGTTGATCATATTTTGAAACCATTTTTGAAACGGCAAGTGGCAATCCCATCGTTGCAATACTAAGCATAATTGTATAAGGACGGTATGCATACGTATATAATACGTACCCACTCGTACCCACCATTGCTGTAAATGGTATAACATATATAAACCCTAACATTTTAGATATCATCGTTGCCATCGTTAAAAATATCGTTCCACGTAAAAACGGTGATCCTTTCATCACATTCCCCCGCTACGCTTTATTATTACACATTATGGACAACTCCTTTTTTTTAGAACTGAAACAATAAAAAAAGCCAATGAAAAATCATTGACTTTAACGCGCTGCTTTTTTCTTTTTTAAATACTTTAAACCGAAGTATAGAGCAACAAAGAGAACAGCCCCTATAATTATGTAATGTGTGTAATCAGATGCATACTCTTTAATATGTCGCCAATTTCCACCAAGCTTTTCACCTAAGTATATAAATAGTATTGACCATGGAATAATCGCTACAACTGTATACAGTGTGAAAAGTTTTAATGGCATCTTAGCTAGTCCTGCCGGAATAGAGATTGCATGACGTACAATTGGGATAAAACGTGCCGAAAATATTACTCCAGCTCCGTAACGCTTAAACCAATTTTCTGCTATGTCTAAATGGTGTTTATTAATAAGTAGATATTTTCCATATTTCTCTACAACTGGACGTCCTCCATAGTATCCAAGCCAATATAAAAAGATTTGCGCTAAAGTACCACCGATTGTTCCAGCAATAACTGCACCGACAAAGCTAATTTTACCATCTGCGACTAAAAAGCCAGCATACGAAAGTACAATTTCACTCGGGATAATTTCAATCATTAAAGCTAGTGCTACTCCAAAGTAACCTAGACTTGCAAAGAATTGCAATAACTGATCTATTATGTTTGCTAACATTTTCTTTTCTATCTCCTTTTTTCTTCACATACCATCCCATTATTACATAAAGGTTGCATTCTGCCAATATCTTCATTTCAACAATATCATCGGCATAAGCATTATTAATCTATTAATATTTCTTTTTGAGGTTCTTTCATGTAGGCAAACATTTCTTTAATTTGCTCTTCTGTATTTCTAGCAATCGATAAATTAGGCAATTCATTCTCATCAAAAAACTCCACATCTTCTGTTTCAATACTAGTTTTCTTTTCGCCACCAATAATCTTACAGCCAATAAAAATTTTATATACATGTGTTGCTGAAGGCGATGGTTGATGTTTTTCTTTATCAAATATAGCGAGTAGCTTAAAATCATCTACTTCATAGCCCGTCTCCTCTAAAACTTCTTTTGCTGCTACTTCTGTTGGCGTATAACCAACATCAGCCCATCCACCTGGCAATGCCCATTTCCTATCACTTTTTTCTTTCACAAATAATAGTTTTTCATTTTGAAAAATAACTGCCCGTATATCAACTTTAGGTGTTTGATAGCCTGTCTCACTTGCAAATAAATTCTCTACTACTTCCCAATCTGTCTTTGTATAATGTGACATCATTGAAACTGAAATGTCCCGTAATTGTTGGAAACGCTCTATATCATATACATCCTTAGAATACGTTAAACCCGCTTGAGCTATAGATTGTATTTGTTTTACCCAATCAATCCACTTGACCGTCATGTTTCCACATCTCCATTCTTTATTAAGTAAATATTACGTCAATTCAATCGATACATCTTTATTATACAAAAAAAGAGATTGATAATGTTCCAATCTCTTTCAAAATTAATCCAATTCATGTAAGTGGTCTTGTATATACTTCCTTCTTTTATTTATATATTCATCAATCATATCAGCTTCTTGATCAAATGTTTCTAATTTTCCTTTCATATATGGATCTTGTAGTAAATATGGACGAATCGATTCACACAAACCTTCTACTTTCGGCATCATAAACGAAACGGTAAATTGTTCTTCTAATATTTCTTCCAAAATACTTCGATATTGTTTTCTAAAAACAGGTATATCTAACAATCTTGCACTTAACGTATTATACCCTTGAATCCGAATGTACTCATGATTAAGCGGTCTCCCTTGTACATCCCGCCCCCAAGTCGCATCGTAATCCCACGGTATCACTTCAAATAAATTTGTTTCATCATTATGATACAGTGCATAGTTATGAACAAAACCATCAAAGTTTTGAGTCAAAATAACTCCCGCTAACCAACGTAAATATTTATCAACATTAAGGTATTTTCCGATCCCTTTTTCATACTCATCCCTCGATAGTGTATTTGCTTGAAAAACGAATTCACTAAGTTGCTCTTCACTATTTTCATTCGAACATTTAAATTCATACCCTGCAAAAAGCTCAGTTTTAACATCTTTATCTCTCTCGCTCATTAGAGAAAAATTTGCGTCATCATCTATCGCATAATAAATAGAACCACTCGGCAACCCTCTACTTTTTAAAAAGTTTTCATCAACCGATTCTAACTGTAAATATACACCTTGGGTTTGACCATTTATTTTTATAAACACATGCTGTGACTTCGGTGAAAGTACCCCAATATCATTAAAAAAGTCTAATGATAATTTGTTACGAATAAGGGATGGATCCATAAATTCAGAGTTTAAATGAAATTCCTTCACACCTAGAAATTTTTTCGGTTTATAAAACTGAACATGATATGACTTTTTCTCAAACTCACGAATATGAGCACCCCGATAAACGATATCAATATCATACTTCTTTTTTCCATATGTTAACTTTGCTGGCACTGGACTATCTGACCAAATGTCTTTTTTCATTTCCACTAAGTACATTGGATGAATAAAAAATTCATATGAAGGTAGCATATATTCTCATCCCTTCTCTATTCTCTTCATTCAATGTATGCGCCTTGTCTTGTCCATACATCCGCTATCATCTATTTATATAAAATTACACTCTTGTCTTGTTCAGAAAGAAACCTAATCTCATATCATGTTAAGGAAAAAGAATACTTGTTCAATTTAATACACGATAAGGAGGATTTCTATGAAACGTGACATTAGAAAAGCTGTTGAAGAAATCAAAAGTGCTGGGATGGAGGATTTCTTACACCAAGATCCAAGTACTTTTGATTGCGATGATGATCATCATAAATGTACAACAGGGTGTAAATGTACAACAGGGCGTAAATGTACAACAGGGCGTAAATGTACAACAGGGCGTAAATGTCCAAGAACAAGATGTACTCGCGTGAAACATTGTACTTTCGTTACAAAATGTACTCATGTAAAAAAATGGACTTTTGTTACAAAATGTACTCGTGTACGCGTTCAAAAATGGACTTTCGTTACAAAGGTTACTCGCAGAAAAGAATGCGTTATAGTTACAAAACGTACTCGCGTGAAAAAATGTACTTTCGTTACAAAATGCGTTCGCTTTGAAAAGAAATGTTTCTGGACAAAACGATGTTTCTGTAAAAAATGTGTATTTTTCCCTCATAGCCATCATGGTTCTTGTGATGATTCGTGGGATCATGGTAAGGACTGTCATGATGATGGGCACAAATGGGACGATTGCAAAGATAGCAGACACAAGTCTTCTTCTTGCAAGAATAAGAAATTCGATCACTTCTGGTATAAAAAACGTAATTGCTAGTTTTTTATGTCCACCAAAAAAGGCCGCATTGCGGCCTTTTTTACGTTTACTGAAAATGACTTATATCTGCAAATTGTTTTACTTTACCACGGTTTTCATCAAATTCAATCACACTAAGACTCGCGCTATGCATAAATGGCTCTTCCCATACATGTTCAATTTCAAAACCTGCAAAATGCCCTACGAGTAATTTCGCTGCTGCAGCATGAGTAACTATTAAAATATTTTCTCCTTTATGCTTTTCTAAAAGAAAGTGTATCCCTTCAATTACTCTTTTATGAACGGCCGCAAAGTTTTCCCCTGATGTTGACTGAAAAAGATGTGGTTCATTCCAAAATAAATGTACTTCTTCTGGATATTGCATTTCCAAGTCAGCAATTGTTTGCCCTTCCCATATCCCCATGTTTATTTCATAGAAACGTTCATCTTCTATAATTGGAAGATCGCGTTCCCCTTTAATCAATTCAGCAGTATGAAGCGTTCTTTCGCTTGGACTACTATATATGGCATGGAGTGGTAAATCCTTCATACGCTCCCCTAATTGTTTCGCTTGTATCATACCATTCTCTGTTAATGCTGAATTTTTCCGTCCTTGCATCCGCCCTGCTACATTCCATTCTGTTTCACCGTGCCTTGTTACATATACCGTTGTCTTCATTTCACATGCCCCCTTACCATTTTGGCCGCGATTCCCACGGCTCTACTCTCCCTACAATCCATTCTGTGCATTTACTTTCAATTCCTTTTATAACTCCGTCAGCAATCTCTTCATGAGTAAGCCATCTTGCATATGTATCTTCTAAAATAAACCCTAATATAATTCTATAATAACTACATAATGTCCCACCTATTTTTTGTGACTTCGTACGCGATGCACTACTACCTAATATATGAAATAAACTATACTTTTCCGATGACAATTCAACTTCATTACAAATGAGTCGTAATGCATGCTTAGCACTCGAATGTACCCATGCAACTACTAATATAATTGGACCATTCTGTTCAATTGTATTTGTAATAGATCGCTTTAGACCATCGTCATTTTGATAATCTAAAGGAAGACATGTAATATTTTCTGGTGCCGAACTAGCTTGCTTAACATTTTCTAATTTCACTTCATCTCGTCCAATAACAGACACACGAAATCCTTGATCACAAAGCCACATAGAAACTTTCTTTAACATTCCTGTTCCACCAATTACAAGTGCATGCAACTTCTTCCCCCCTTAGTAAAATGTCATATGAGGTTTTTCTTCCCTATAATAATTTAGACGGTCTTGTAACGTCCCTGAATGAAACTCAAATTTATGACCATCAGGATCAACAAAATATATAGACTCACAATCTCTCACATCACGCTCTCTTCCTTGTAAAATATGAACTTTATTTTCTTCTAATCGCTGCAGTAAGCGTTCAAAGTCTTCTTGTTCAACAGAAAATGCGAGGTGCGTATAAGATTGATGAATCTCCTTTCTTGGAATATGTGCCTCTTCGTTCAGTGCTATCCATACTCCACATATATTGAAATATGCAAGTTTTCTCCCTTTAACTAATAGTTCTCCTTCTAGCACTCTTTCATAAAACATAATAGCGTTTTCTAAATTTGATACTGAAAAACAAAGATGATTGATTCCTTTCAACACTCCACGTTCCTCCCTAAACAAATAAAAGATGAGCGAAAATTCACTCATCTTTTATTATACTATTTCTTTGTAATATATGCCCATTTATAACTAAAGTCGCCACCGAACGTATGGTTAGCAATACCATTTACATACGTCTTCTCTAAGTAAGCTGTACTTTGTTGGTACGTAGGAGAGATTGCAGCATCTTGACCAATTAAGATTTTTTCAGCTTCTGCAAGTGCTTTCCAGCGTGCTGCGTCATCTTTTAGTAGTTCTCCTTTTGATTTTGCTACTAAATCATCGTACTTCGGATTTGAATAATCCATTTCATTAAATGAGCTTCCAGTAACGAACATATCAATATATGTCATTGGGTCTGGATAATCTGGACTCCATGCAGATAATGAGAATTCATATTCAAATTTCTTTTCTAAATCTAACTTCTGCTTATATGGTTGTTGCTTCAAATTCACTTTAATAC
This sequence comes from Bacillus sp. 41-22, assembly GCF_025809295.1. NCBI lineage: Bacteria > Bacillati > Bacillota > Bacilli > Caryophanales > Bacillaceae > Bacillus > Bacillus sp. 41-22. The sequence goes on along the minus strand of NZ_CP084035.1, from coordinate 1,956,364 downwards.
CAGGTAAGTTTTTCTCTAATTCTTCTTTAATAAAGTCGCCCACTTTTTTACGACTACCGTTATCATCATTTAGTAATTCTACTGTAATTGTATCTTGACCAAGTTCTTTCTTCGCTTCTTCCCACAGTTTTTTTGCTTTCGCAGCATTATCTTTACTGTCACGGAAATTTTTATTTACAGTACGGAAGTCTTTTCCATCTGGTCCTGTCGTAAACTTTTCAGGTACTAAGAAATACGCTGGCAATGATCCATCATTCAAAATTACATCCGCAATTCCTTTTTTATCGTACGCTAAATCAATCGCCTCACGAACCTTTTGATTTTTAAACGTTGCATTTTTTTGATTAAAACGTAGGAAATACATACGTGGGTCTAGCTTCGTTTTAAATTCATCTGGTTTATTCTTTTTATATTTGTCTACAAACTCAGAACTTAAAATGACACGGTCTGCTTGATCACTATCATATAAATTTACCCCAGTACTTGTCTCTTTTACTATACCCACATTAATTTCTTGTAATTTTACAGCATCTTTATCCCAATAATTTGGGTTTTTCTTTAACTGGTAACTTTGTTCATGTTTCCATTCACTCATTGTAAATGGTCCATTGTACAATAATTTATCTGCTTCTAATCCGTATTTATCCCCTTGTCCTTTTACATACTTTTCATTTAATGGGAAGAATGTAGGGAACGAAGTAAGCTCAAGGAAATAAGGTGCTGGTTGCTCTAATTCTACTACCAACGTTTTATCATCCTTCGCTTTAACACCTAATTGATCCGACGGTACTTCTCCTTTATTTACTTTCTGTGCATTTTTCACATCAAATAAAATAAATGCATATTCTGCTGCTATTGCTTTATCTAATGTACGTTGCCATGCATATACAAAATCTTGTGCTCGAACTGGATCACCATTTGACCATTTTGCATCACGTAATTCAAATGTATATGTCTTTTTATCTTCACTAATCTTCACGTCTTTGGCCATACCTGGAGTTGGTTTATTATCTTTATCTAGACGATATAATCCTTCCATTGCATTTACAAATACACGGAAAGATACAGAATCTGTTGATTTAGATGTATCCATTGAAGGAATTTCAGCTGTTTCTAGCAAATTTAAAACTTGTTTATCTGCCATTCCCTTACTTGATTCTTTCTTCGTTGTCGAAGCCTTCTCCCCATTCCCACATCCCGCAACCAGTACACTAGCCGATAATGCAACTGCAGCAATCGTTGTTACCTTTCTCTTCATTCTTCCTTCCCCCAATCTATATGTATAAGTTAAAACTTGTATAATATATTTTATTATACAAAAAATTCTGATTATTTTAAATATTTATTTTCATAAAAAGAAAAAAAGCGGTCAGAAATTGCTTTCCCTCCGCTTTGTTGAATAGCATTTACTTGTAAGCCATCCTCTATATCAAATGGATTTTGAACTTTAAATATTTCCTCCATTATCTTCAAAAACTCTTCTTCATTTTTAGATTCACCGTTAATCGTAAGTGAATATGGTTCCACTTCTCCCAATTTATAATCAACAATAAATTGAATTGTCACCTTTTTCCTTGGCATCTCAGGACTCTCCCCCTGAAATTCTACTAATTCTAATCCTTCCGTTCCCCGATAGTATATCCATCCTGAATTTTGAAAATAATTTTCGAACGATTCACCAATTGAAAAGACTGGATATTCATAAAGCGAGCTTGTACGAACTTTTTGAATAATATCCCGATCAGTTGGGAAAAAGAAATGACTAAACAAAATACTAGCAACTGCTAAAATAGTAACGATTGTTGCTCCCATTTTACTCGTTCCACCACTATCACGGATGAGATAATTTTCAACCGATTCATCTTTAATTCCCCGTGCTTTTATTCGATATATACGCCTTTCTGCAAATTGATAAAATAATCCATTTGCAAAAATCCCCATCCCAAATAGAATGAAAACGAGTAATAAAAACGTGAGAGGCACCATATTAATGATTGGCAATGCTACGTTGAACCCCATATAATAAGAAAATGCATCACATGCTACTAATAACAGTATAAATAAAGCAGCAGGTACGTAATACTTACGATATCCAAGCCAACCTACATTAAAAATAGCAGCCAGACCATTCCAGCTCCACCTAGCAATTCGCTTATTCTCAAGCTCCCATTTTCTTTTGTAATATGGATATTGTCTCCCTACATATACTTCTAATTCTTTGTCTATTAGCGAGCTTTCTTCACCTTGTTCATTATGCAAGTTTCGTTGACAATTTGCACAATTCAGCTGATCATTAATACAAGGTCGCCCACAATTTATACATTTCAAAACAATCCCTCTTTCCATCCATACTTCATTGTGAACTACCCACCACTTAGTATCTCTTACGAGCTTACCCCGAAGTGGGGGCTTCTCGGTTCATCGTTACTTTTGATAGCTAACGCATTTGTCTTAGGACAGCCGAGCTAACTCCCTCGTTCCAAAGGTTGTTTCTTACGATTTATTTAAAATACCTTCATGTTTCAATAACCACTCTTTCCTCCATAAACCACCCGCATACCCAACAAGTTTTCCACTCTTTCCTATTACACGATGGCATGGAACGATAATTGAAATTGGATTCCGGCTATTTGCCCCTCCTATCGCTCGTACAGCTTTCGTATTCCCAACCTTCTCTGCAATATCTAAATATGAAGCACTTACGCCATATGGTACGGTGTAAAGTGCTTCCCATACATTCTTTTGGAATGGTGTTCCTTCAGCAGACAATGGAACTGTAAACTCTTTTCTTTTTCCTTCAAAGTATTCATCTAATTCATTTATACATTGTTCAACAAGTTCATTTTTATGTTCTTCTTTTCTTTCTTCAACAAATATAACAGACGTAATTCCTTCTTCGTTCGCTGTAATTTCTAACAAACCTAATTCACTATCATAATAAGCCTGGTACATATGTCATCCTCCAATTCATTACATATTATTTATTGTAACACGAATAGACGAAATTTTTCGTATAAGCGTTTTATTAGGGAAACAAAAAAGAGGATGATACAATGTAAGAAAATTCAATCAAGGGGGGATATTTGATGGAGTTTCAACTCTTTTCACCTTATACAATTAAGGACGTTACGCTAAAAAACCGGATCATTATGTCACCTATGTGCATGTATTCATCAGAAAATGAGGATGGCCAAGTAACTAATTTTCATCTCGTCCATTATGGAACCAGGGCTGCTGGCCAAGTAGGTTTAGTTATGATTGAAGCAACAGCTGTGTTACCTGAAGGACGAATTTCTAACAAAGACTTAGGCATTTGGGATGATAATCTAATTGAAGGCTTACATAAAACGACAACATTTATACATAATAACGGTGCAAAAGCAGCCATTCAACTCGCTCACGCCGGAAGAAAGGCTGAATTAGAAACAGATGCTTTCGCTCCCTCAGCAATTCCGTTTAACGATAGAATGAAAATACCAGTAGAAATGAATAAACAGCAGATTAAAGAAACTGTTTCTGCTTTTCAAAAAGCAGCTTTACGCTCTAAACGAGCGGGGGTTGACGTTATTGAATTACATGGTGCTCACGGTTATCTTATTAATGAATTTCTTTCTCCGCTTTCCAATAAGCGGACTGATGAATACGGGGGCTCACCTGAAAATCGCTATCGTTTCTTACGCGAAATCATCGATGCTGTAAATGAAGTTTGGAACGGACCGTTATTTGTTCGTATTTCAGCAAATGATTATCATCCTGACGGGTTAACAGTTCAAGATTATGTGCAGTATACAGGATGGATGAAAGAACAAGGGGTAGATTTAATCGATTGTAGCTCTGGTGCAGTTGTCCCAGCTCATATTGATGTATATCCAGGTTATCAAGTGCAATATGCCAAACACATTAAAGAGAATGCTAACATTGCAACAGGTGCAGTTGGATTAATTACGACTGGATTACAAGCAGAGCAAATTTTAAATAATAACGAAGCAGATTTAATTTTTATCGGACGCGAGTTACTTCGTAATCCATACTTCCCAAGAATAGCCGCCAATGAACTTGGCTTTGAATTAAAAGAACCATATCAATACGGGCGAGCACCCGGAAAAATTAAAACTAATAAATAAAACCGAGAAGAATATGTAATACTGAATCTAAAATAATTAAAGATATATAAGATATATAAGATATACTACACGACAACACATGTTGTTTAACAATGTAGTTTTAAGGTGTATCAACACTTTGCTTGATACACCTATTTTTTATGTTTTTATCACTCATTTATCACTACATTCATTAAGTCAACAAATATGTTATATCCTTTCTTTTAAAGCTGCCCTCTTTACTTTAAGTACAATACTTCACAATTTTTTTCACCTAAATAAATTCAATCTCTTAAAAGTGTTATCCATGTAAAAGATGCCACCTTATTAAAGAAAAGCGCTTTATAGTGGAATAATAAAATAGAGAAATAGAAACAACTTAGGTTATTTCCCTTCAAGTAACGCAACCGTTGTAGCTTAAAAATAAAGTTTGATTAAATTAGACCTTAAAAAATTGAAATTAATACATAATAAAACAACACTTGAAATTATTCATACTTGCTTTAATTGTAATATACGTTTGGACACAATTTAGACACAAAATATCCAATTCCTTGTACGCTAAGGGATCGGATATTTATTTTACTGTTTTATATAGTGTACAATTTCTCGCTTACGAGGTCTGTGTAGCAACCGAACCAAATCTTACGTTAAGTATTAGTGGACATCATAAATAGTAATGACTAATCCAGATTAACACCCATCCGATTCACAATTAAATATACCAATATGTTAAATGGCTAAATAATACAAACGGTATGAAGATAATTTCTACTCTTTTCATACCGTTTTAAATTTGTTTATAAGTTTCATACTAAATTCGTGGAAAGATGGCAGCATCTCTTTTATAAACAAGGCTCAAAAGTTACCATACCTGACAACGGAAATATTAATGTAACTCTAGTTCCTTTATTCACTTCAGATTCAATGCCAATTTTCATTCCTAATTTTGAGCACAGTTTTTCGCATAGGTACAAACCCATTCCTGTACTTTTGCTAAATCTCCTTCCATTCTCTCCAGTAAATCCTTTTTCAAAAACTCTATTTATATCTTTAGTTATTATCCCTACTCCATTATCCTCTATAGTTAGTATTACTGAGTTAGCTTTCTTAATTGAGTATATACGTATCATTTGTTCCTTGTTATTTGAGTACTTTATGGAATTTCCTAATATTTGATTAACAATAAATTCAACCCATTTTTTATCACTATATACGATTTCATTAATATTTTTCATATCTAATTTTATTCTCTTATGAATAAAATCTCTATAATTTCTTTTAATTACAGTTCTTACTACATCATCAAGGTTGATTGGTTTTATAATATAGTCCTTACCGACATTATTGCTTCGAGAATAATACAGCACCTGTTCTACAAACCCTTCGATTCGATCCAATTGTGAGTCTATTTTATTAGTTACTTCATTTTGATTATTTTCAATTATTAGCTTTGTAGAAGCTATCGGCGTCTTAATTTCATGTACCCATGTTTCTATATATTCCCTATAATCCGTTTGCATATCGCTATAATATTTTACATTTTCATGCATATCTCTACTTACTTCTTTCAGTATAGCGTTAAGCTTTTCCCCATGTATAAAGTTTGCTTCCTTTACTACCTCTGGAAGTAAGTATTTTTTCTCCAAGTTTTCTAATATGCTGTTAATCTCATTATAATAATTTTTACATCTTATAATTTCTATAGCCATATATGAAATTAATGGAAAAAACCAAATACAAAAGACAAAAAATATGATAATGAACGGAATGTGCGCAGTCAGCAATATACCTGCTAGTATGATATATACCAGTACATTTGATAGTATTACTACTATTTTATCTTTAATAAATTCACCTATATTCATGGCATTATATACCCTAAGCTTCTTCTTGTTGCAATTGGATTTTCTATACCTATCTCTTCAAGCTTTTTTCTTAATCTATTTATATTAACAGTTAAGGTGCTATCATCCACAAAATAATCAGATTTCCATAAAGTTTCTATGAGTGAATCTCTTTTTACAATATTTCCGCGATTATTTATTAAGCATGAGAGTATTTTAACTTCATTTTTAGTTAATTCTACAGACTTGTCTTGATAAGTAACTGTTGCATTTGAAAGATTTAAATTAAAGTCTCTATAAACTAAGATATGATTCGTCTTGAAATCTCCAGTTGTTCTTCTTAAAATGTTTGTTACTCTTGCTAATAGTATTTCTGTATTATACGGCTTTGTTATAAAATCGTCTGCTCCTAAATTCATACTTATTAGTTCATCTACATCACTATCTCTGCTTGTAACCATGAAGATTGGAACATCTGAAGTTTTACGTATTTCTCTGCATATATAATAGCCATCAAACACAGGAAGATTTATGTCTAGTAATATAAGGTCTGCATTCTCACTTTCTATATATTCGATAATATGATTAAAATCTGTGGGAGCCTTTACTTCATATCCATACTTTATAAAAAAATGTTGTAATTCTTCTCTGATGATTTCATCATCTTCAATCAGAATGATTTTTTTCATGACTTTTCCCTCCCTATACAGAATATAAGACTATTACATCTTAAGAAACAAGGTGTAATAGCCTTAATGAGCATTATAAAATCAAGTATTACTTTTTACAATATTTTTATAACCGACATATGTCGTGTAGAAATATATTACATAAACTACAAGAAATACTAAGCCAGTCATCAATGCTGGTAAAGTAATGTCTACTTGTTGAAATGCGTTAATAAAATCATTAACTACATAAATTCCAACTGCAGAATGAATTAAAGCAAGAAAAACTGGAAGACTGAAGTATACGAAAGTTTGAATGAAAATCGCTTTGTCGATCATTGTTCCGTTTGAACCAATTCTCTTCAAAGATTTATATCGATCTATGCTATCACTGGCTTCTGATAATTGTTGAAGAGCTAATACAGCCATACTCGTTATTAAAAATACAATACCTATATATATCCCAATAAACAGTACGATAGTTTTCATTCCCTTAATTTCTGCACAAACTTCATCCTTTGATTTGCCTGCTATACGATTAATATTTAATTTCGGGCCATTTTCGTCATGAAAGCTCCGTGCAACGTTATCATATTTTTTATTATACTCTTCTCTATTTCCATCTAAATAATTTACATTAAGTACGGATTCAATAATTTTGTAGTCTGATAAAAAATCATCATTTATAACGATTTTGAAGAAATAAGGTTGCGTATCAGAAGTGTAAAGACTCTCTTGTATAACTTTATCGTATTTTACCAGATATTCTTTTTCTTTAATATTCACCTTATTGCTATTTTTTAATCTTTCATTTATCGAATTAAGCAACCGCTTATCATTTGATAAAAGTAAAACTTCATTGTTATTTAAAGTGATTTCCTTTTCACCTTTAAGATTTAAAATTTTATTATAATCAGATAATTTAATGAAATCCATACCGCTTTTCTTATAATCTTTACGTACTTCCGGTACTAAGTCCCCCACTTCCATTCCTGTTGGATATACATTATAAGATACATATTTTTCGTTATTACTTATTTTAAAATTAGCTTTATTTAATACGTCTTCTATAGTGTAACTTTCATCCTTATTCTCCAACGTAATACTGGCATCAAATGGTGTTACTTCTTTCGTTGTTGCGTCCATCATTCTGTTAAAGCTGATTCCTGTAGATAGAGCCACCATTGTAAGAAATAACATTAAACAGATTACAGACATGGATATAAAATTTGTATTAACCTTACTATTTATTTGTTTGATGATAAATATATTTAAACCTTTAAAATAGATTTTTTTATTCTTCTTTACAACATATAATATAAATCCAGATAAACTAAAGAAAAACAGCAATGTACCTAATATGCCAAGTATGATTGATACCATGAGCATAGGATTATTATAATTCAATCCGATTTTTAGTACAGTCACATATGCATATCCAAGTGATGCTACACACATAATAAATATGATTACATAGATAAGAGGATTTCTAAATTTTACATCTTCGTTTTTTTTACCTGCTGTTAACAAATCAATTATTTTGTATTTAGAAACAACATATACATTAAATAACATAACAAGTAAAAACATGATTCCAAAGTATAATACACTTTTACCTATAGCACCTGTTGAAATTGCAAATTTATATTTATTGATGGGCAAGTCAAATAGCTTTAATGCAAATGTAGATAACCCCTGCGATACTCCAATACCTATTATAAGTCCACTCACTAAAGATATAACGCCAACTAGAAATGTCTCTATTACTAATATTCTGGATATGTTTCTTCTTCCCATACCCAAAGTCATGTATATTCCTAATTCTTTTTTACGTTTTTTAATTAAAAAATTATTTGCATACAATATTAAACCACCTAATATTACAGATACAAATACTGACACATTTGAGATAGCGTTCATTACTGTAGGCACATACTTTCTATCTGAAGCGTTAATTTCCATAAGTGCCTTTTGTGATTCTATTGAGTTAAAGCTATAAAATATACAAACAGCCAGTGTTAGTGTTAAGAAATATATTGCATAATCTTTAAAACTTTTCTTTACATTCCCAATAGCAATCTTAGAGTACATTATTATCGTCACCTCCAAGAAGGGTTATAACTTCGATAATTTTAGTAAAGAATTCTTTTCTGGAATCATTCCCTCTTACCAACTCGATAAATATTTTTCCATCTTTAATAAAAAGAATTCTACGAGCATAGCTTGCTGTAAATGCATCATGAGTAACCATAAGTATTGTAGCTTTTAAATCCTTATTTAGACTTTCAAATCTTTCGAGTAATAATCTAGCTGATTTAGAATCTAACGATCCTGTTGGTTCATCTGCAAGTACTAAAGATGGATCTGTTACGATAGCTCTTGCCGAACCAACCCTTTGTTTTTGTCCGCCTGACATTTGATAAGGGTATTTGCTTAATACTTGTTCAATGTCTAAATATTTTGCAACTGCTTGTATTTTCCCATCAATTTTTGAACTTTTCTCACCTTTTATTGTTAACGCTAGGGCAATATTTTCATAAGCAGTAAGGGTATCTAATAAATTAAAGTCCTGAAATATAAACCCTAATTCATTTTTTCTAAACTTATCTAGTGACTTTGATTTTAACCGAGTAATGTCACTATTATTTATCATTATTTTTCCCGTAGTAACATTATCAATAGTTGATATACAGTTAAGTAATGTAGTTTTGCCACTTCCTGAAGGCCCCATTATCCCAACAAATTCTCCCTCATCTACCTTAAAACTAATATTATCTATAGCCTTTGTTACATTATCTTTATTACCATAATATTTTTCAATTTTTTCTACATTTAATATATTTCGCATTAATACTTCTCCTTTTTCATTATAAAAATTCTCTAACTCTCATTCATTTATGTAATTCATTTTATATAATTTCATTTATAGTATCGATGGAATTACATTTCATTAACATTACATTTTTGTTATATTGAGTGATACCTCTACATGTAAGTTATCAGAAATCGCGATGGTATAAGTAAGGATTATTCGATGCCTTACCAAAGAGGCAGATAAATGTAGGGGTATCGGTTCTGGTGCAAAAACGATAAGACTTATGTAATTATAGGTAATAAAAAGCTCTAAATTTTCTATGTTACATAGAAAATCTAGAGTTTTCATTCCAAATATTGATTAAACATACTTTATCTACGTTTTACAACCATATTAGAGAAAGAACTTTACTAATAATAAAATATCATTAATTTTCTCCCAAAAAAACATTTTAGATCAAAGGACCAATTATCCATTTCTAATCTAACCTAATCTTAAAGTTCAAATTTTATTTAGAAACCCCCATCTTTTTTTGCTTTTTAAGCATAATCCCAATCCTAAACCAATTACCGCAACCACAATTGATTATAAGAAAGTGTCATTGTTCCCAGCAATAAAGGCATCTATTGAAATTGTTTTTTTCAGCTTTTGAATCGCATCAGCTGACATTCCGATCATCTCAGATTTATGTTCTTTTAACATTTCTGTACCATGAAACTGTGTACGATTCGATATCAACGTGACAATAAGACTTGAAGTTATTGCTCCAACTGTTTGCCCTAACGTACTGTTCATCGCAGTACCATGTGATACTTCTTCTTGCTTTAATGCATTGAGTGCATTTGTTTGAAGAGACATTTGAACCATCCCCACGCCAATTAAACGAATAGCATACGTTAAACAAATAACCCACGAAGCGGTTTCTAGTCCTAGATTCCCTAAAATTACAGATGCCACAATCATTAAAGGAAAACCGATTAGGATAAGTGGACGAATTCCAAAACAATCAAATAACTTACCGTTAATTGGTGCTAATAATCCCATAATCATCGCACCTGGAAGCATAATTAATCCTGATTTTAATGCTGTCATGCCTTGAATGTTCTGCAAAAATAACGGTACAGAAATCATCACCGAATACATTGCAAAGATAGTTGTAATTAGCACGAAAATAGATAATGTATATTTAGGGTTTAGGAAGATCTTAAAGTTTAAAATTGGTTTTTCTAAGAAGTTTTGACGAATGACAAAAGCTGCAATTCCTAAAACCCCTGCAATTAAACTAACAATAACTACTGTGGAATCCAAGCCTTCTTTACCCGTAGCACTAAAATACCCGAACCAGAACAAAAGCATGAATTACTAAACTATCTAGAATGGGCAGAAAAAACGAAGGGATTTTACGGGGAAAAAGGTTTTAATTTGGAAGTAATGAAAATAAAAAAAACCATAAAAATGGTTTAGAGTGTGATTACGAAAAACGAAGGATTACCTCCTTCGAACTAGGTAAAAAAGCAATAGACGCCCTTCTTGCGGAGGGCAAAGAAGTTACCTTGCACAATGTATCTAAAAAGACAAAAGAACTCGATGAACAAGGCCAAGGGATTCATTTTAATACTATAAGAAATCATGAAAAAATCTATGCGTATTATAAAGAAAAGAGTAAGAGTTATAAGAAAAAACAAAAAGAGATCAAAAAGCACCTTCCCTATCGACAAAATGAAAAACATGCTTTTCACGAGTTTGAACAATTAAAGTCTGACAGGAATTTAAAGAATGTTTACAGACAGTATATGCGTCTAACGAAGTCCGAATTAGCAACGCGTTTAATAGAAACTGAGCAGTATATCACGAAAGGAAATCAGGCGTATTTGAAAAGGTTATTTGAGACGTATGAGGGATAAAAGTGGAATAAAATTGTCGTGATAAAAGGAGTGGATTCCCCACTCCTCTTTCATTTTAGTATAAGTGTTAAACAACGTGTATTTACTGTTAATCCAAGCCTAAAACTCTATTTCCTTTGTCTTTCAGTAAAAGTCATTCTTCTCGGTTTTATTTATTCTATCGTTGTAATTTCATTTGAATTATAAATATGAATACCCGATTCTTCACGTAGCGCTGTTATATACATTCCTTTCGCCACATCTTTAGCTGAAATTGGTTTATACTTTTTAAAAGCCCCTTTAAATATAAACGGAAGAATACGAGATAATTTCTCAGCCATTCTTTCCCCAAAACGATATTCTTGTCGATTTCCAACTAATAATGACGGCCTGAAAATATGTATGCCACCAATAACTAGCTTTTTCAGCTCCTCTTCCATTTTCCCCTTCACTTGCGAGTAAAAGAAAAATGATTTAGGTTTTGCTCCCATTGATGAAATAACAAGAAAATTTTGCACGCCTTGTTTTTCAGCTAAGCAGGCAGCTCGTAATGTATATTCATAATCTACTTTTTTAAAATTCGACTTCGACTTCGCTTTTTTTATCGTTGTTCCTAAGCAACTAAAAACATCATCTACTGCAAAAAATTCTTTGTATTCCTCTAATACTGAAAAATCCACCTGTTTCTGTTGCAATTTCTCATGCTGTAATTGTAATGGTTCCCTTACAAAAATAGTAACCGAATCGTAGTAATCTGAGTCAAGTAATAGTCGCGTTATTTCTTGTCCAACTAACCCACTTGCGCCAAGTACTAACGCTGTTCGCTTATTCATATATGTGTATACCTCTTTATTTACTATTCTCTCCTATAGCTAATCGTCGCTAACAGGAGTTTCCGTTCTCCCATTTTACCATAAGTAAAGCACTATGCGTATGCATAGTGCTTTACTTACTCTTTTTTCTCTTCTTTTTCTTCTGCTGGCAATTTTGTAATTGTTGTAGCATCCCCTAAATTACTTATTAGTCTTCTTAAAAAAATTAAAACAAAAGATAATGGCAAAACAACCGCAAGTATTAATAAGATAGCTTCCATGAAGTAACCCAAGCGCTCATCCCCTTTTTTCTGCTCCCTCCCAATATATGAAAGTAACATTGTCACATATGCACCAATCATAAAAATTAATACCTTTCTTTTTGACAGATTTATTACAAAATCAAATCGTAATGATTATTATTTATTGCAACTTTCATAAAGATGTATTATACTAGGTTCGCAAACTAAAACGTAATTATTCCGTTTTGTATTAAAACGATATTTTCTTCTTATATTTGGAGAAAATATAATTGTAAAAAAGAAAAGAGGAGAATTATATGCCTAAAAAATTAGCTCTATTTTCATTTATACTTATTTTCACACTCATCTTTGCTGGATGTTCTAACAACAAAGATAGTGCAGCGAAAAAAGATGGGAAACTTTCTGTTTATACAACCATTTTCCCACTCGCTGACTTTGCAAAAAAAATCGGTGGTGATTATGTAAATGTAGAAACAATTTACCCACCTGGTGCGGATTCTCATACATTTGAACCAAGTCAAAAGCAGACTGTACAAGTGGCGAAAGCCGATTTATTTGTTTATAACGGCGCAGAATTAGAACCATTTGCCGAAAAAATGGAAAAATCATTAAAAAAAGAAAACGTAAAAATTGTAAATGCATCTAAAGATATCGAACTTCGTGCTTCATCTGAAGAAGAGCAGCACGATCATGGAGACGGTCATAAAGAAGATGAACATCATCACGATAAAGACCCACACGTTTGGATAGATCCTACTCTTGCGATGAAACAAGCAGAAAAAATTAAAAATGCACTTGTAGAATTACAGCCTGAACATAAAAAAGAGTTCGAAAAAAACTTTGCAGCACTACAAACAAAATTCACTGATTTAGATGATCAATTTAAAGCAGTTGTTGCAAATGCAAAAACGAAAGAAATATTAGTTTCACACGCAGCTTACGGCTACTGGGAACAACGATACGGTTTGAAACAAATTCCAATCGCTGGAATTTCAGCATCTGATGAACCATCTCAAAAACAGCTTGCTGACATTACAAAAACAGTAAAAGAGCACGGTCTACAATATATTTTATTTGAAACATTCTCTACTCCAAAAGTAGCATCAGTTATTCAAAAAGAAACAGGTACAAAAATTTTACGCTTAAATCACCTTGCTACTATTTCTGAGGATGATGCAAAGAACAATAAAGATTACTTCACATTAATGGAAGAAAACGTAAATACTTTAAAAGAAGCAACAAACTAATCAACTATATTTTCTAGGCAGCTGAATATGTCATTCAGCTGCCTTTTTATGTATTTATCCTTGACTTGACCAAAATAACAAGTAAAATTATCCATATTAGCTTTTAAGCTATATTAATCTAGAAGGTGAGTTGGAATTATGACTCTTCACATTAGTGAAGTAACAGCAAATAATTGGCGTTCAGTTGCTGCTTTAGACGTAGCAAAAGACCAGCAGCAGTTTATTGAAAGCAATGCGTTTTCTTTAGCGGAATCATTATATGAAGAAAACGGAACGTCAGTAGGCTTATATGACAAAGAAACACTCGTTGGATACGCAATGTACGGTTGGTATTCCCAAAAACATGAAAGTGTATGGTTAGATCGTTTTATGATTGACCAACAATTTCAAGGAAAAGGATACGCAAAACGTTTCCTTCGCTTACTAATTCAATTCTTGCAACAAAAATTCGAATGTAAAATAATTTATTTAAGTTTACATCCTGACAACAAACACGCAATGGGACTATATGAGTCATTTGGCTTCCGTTTAAATGGGGATATTGATGACGAAGGTCCAGTTGTAGGTGTTGTAATGGAATTACTTATAGATGAAAATACAAGTCTGTGAAAACAGGCTTTTTATTATGCATTTATCAATGTTATGTTTTCTATTTTTAGTTTCGTTCCCTTATTACTTCATTTTTGTAATCTAGTATTATCTCATTAAAATGCTCATAAAAAATAAGCCTGCGATTTACGCAGACTTATTTCACACATTCTTCAAAATGTTCTTGGAACCATTCTTTATTAATATCTCTTCCGATGAAAACTACTTCACTTACTCGCTCTTCGCCCTCTTGCCACTCTCTATCGTACGAAGCAGCAAATAACGTATGCACACCTTGGAAAACAATACGTTTATCTACTCCATCAATAGATAAAATTCCTTTGTAGCGATATAAATGCTCCCCTAGTTCTTGAACGACAGCTGACATCCACTCATTCAATTTTTGTAAATCTAACGGACGTTCTTCACGTAGTACAAACGATTTTACACCTTCTAGATGGTTATGTTCTGTATGAGGGTAAATTTGCAGCGTATCTTTCGTTTTAAACGTTTGAATTTGTAATAACGATGGAATATCTACCTCACAGTTAGTCGCCTCGATTAACTTTGCAGTCGGGTTAACTCCTTGAAGTTCATGCAAGAGATTTTCTTTCTCATTTTCTTCAATTAAATCTAATTTATTAACTAACACAACATCAGCAAAGGCAATTTGTTCTTTTGCTTCTAGTCCCTTTTCAAAATGTTTATGTATATGATAGCTATCTACAACTGTTACAACACCGTTAATTTGGTATGCAGATTGAATAACTGGATCTAAAAAGAAAGTTTGAATAATCGGACCTGGATTTGCAAGACCTGTTGTTTCAATTACTAATCCATCAAAGTCCATTTTCCCTTCTGCTTTCACATCCAGTAATTGTTTTAAAGCAACAAGTAAATCTTCACGCACAGTACAGCATAAACAACCGTTTGTCATTTCCATAATTTCTTCTTCAACGTTCATAATTAATTGATTATCGATACCAATTTGCCCTATTTCATTTACAATCACTGCTAATTTCTTGCCGTGATCCTCTGATAAAATTCGATTTAATAATGTCGTTTTCCCTGATCCAAGAAAACCAGTTAGTATTGTTACTGGAATCATTCCTTACATCTCCTTATAGCTATATGTTTCTACATTATAGCATATAGAGAAAAACGTTTTTGTAGCAAAACATATTTATTGTATGTCCAACCGGGTAACTATATAATAATATGTAGCAAGAAAGCCTTTTCAAAAATATTATCATTCATCAAGGGGGGTACTTATAATGGAACGAGTTCAAATGGCCGAAACACTAGAATTTTCTCGTATTATTCAAGGGTTCTGGCGTTTAGCAGAATGGAATATGACAAAGCAAGAGTTACTTTCTTTTATTGAAGACTGTATGGATTTGGGGATTACTACTTTCGATCACGCTGATATTTATGGCGGATATACATGTGAAGGATTGTTTGGAGAAGCGTTACAACTCAAGCCTTCCTTACGCGAAAATATGCAAATCATCACTAAATGTGGAATCGCTCCCCCATCCCCTAAATTTCCAGAGCGATATGTTGCTCACTACAATACGAGTGCTGAACATATAATAAAAAGCGCGGAGGATTCATTACAAAACTTACATACAGATTATATTGATGTATTGCTCATCCATCGTCCAGATCCATTTATGGATCCAACTGAAGTGGCAGAAGCGTTCTCACGCTTAAAGCAAGAAGGCAAAGTTCGCCACTTCGGTGTATCTAACTTTTTACCTTCACAATTTAATATGTTAAGTTCGTATTTAGATTTCCCGCTCATTACAAATCAAATTGAAGTATCTGCGATGCAAATCGAGCATTTTGAAAAAGGTACGATTGATTTATGCCAAGAAAAACGAATCAATCCAATGATTTGGTCACCTCTTGCTGGTGGTGAAATCTTTACTGGTCAATCAGAACGTGCCATACGTGTACGTGAAACTTTACAAAAAGTTGCTACTGAACTAGGTGTTACTAGCATCGATACTGTTATGTATGCATGGTTACTCGCTCATCCAGCTAACATGATGCCAATCGTTGGATCTGGTAAATTAGATCGTGTGAAAACAGCCGCGCTTGCTACAAAAGTTAACTTAGACCGCCAACAATGGTTTACAATTTTCGAAAGCTCTAATGGACATCCTGTACCATAATAAACAAAAAGAAGAGCTGTTTCTTTACAGCTCTTCTTTTTCATATGTATTTCTCGTCATTGCAAATACACACATATCCCTTAATCCATTTCCATCCACCGCAACACTCGCGCTTTCTAAAGTACCCTCTAATTTAAAGCCTAATTTCTCTGGTATCGCTCTACTCTTCTTATTTAGAGAATCACAACGAATTTCTACGCGGTTTGCTTTCAATTCAGTGAAAGCATAATCTGTTATACCCTTTGCAGCCTCTACCATATAGCCCTTTCCACTAAACCTTGAATCAATCCAATACCCGATTTCAAATTGAGGTATATCCCAATTAATACGATGTAATCCGGCAGATGCAATAAATTCACCTGTTTCGTTCGAAAAAACTAGTAATCTCAAATCCTCACGCTGCAAAAATTGAATATGCGATTTTCTAATACTCTCTTCTATTTCTTCCTCTGTTTGCTCTTTTTGTGCAAAGACCATCCAAGGTTTTAATTCTTGTATTGAAGCTTGAATTGCGTCATATACAACTTTACCATCACCTGGTTTTGGCATTCGAATAAAAAGCCTGTCAGTATAAAATTCAGAAGGAAAATCGAATAATAACGGATTCACTGTAAACACTCCCTATAATTCTTTTATATATAATAATATCCATCTCAAGTTATACAGTAAAGAAATTTCTGAATTTTAAACTTTTTAATCATTCACTTCCATTGCTACACGAACTCCAGATTCAATCGCACCTTGAATCCATCCGTGATACAGCGTTGTATGATCTCCGGCAAAGTATATTCTCCCCTCAGGTTTTACAATGACTGGCTGTAATTCTGATTCTTGGCCAGCTTGAAATAGCGCAAACCCTCCAAGCGCATATGGATCTAATGTCCAACTCTTTGATATTCCAGACATGAACTCATCATATACTTGACCACCTAATATTGTTGCTAAATTTTGTAGTGTATAATAGATACGATCCCCCTTTGATAACCCATCCCATAACAACGCATCATAAGACCATGTATAGCTTCCTAACATCATAGCAGGCCCTTTCTCTCCGATTCCATGGCTTGGATAATACGCATAACGTATAGGAAGATCTGTTATAATTCTCCCACCTAATTGCCCTTGTTCCTCCCAAAAACGACTTTTAAATTGAATTCCTATTTTTGTAGCTGGCATATAATGCAATTCGCGAATTGTTTTCCACTTCGCATGAGATATCGAATCAAATGGATCTACTTCTACAAATCGCATTGTTGAAAAAGGAATTGTAACAATAACTAAATCCCCTGTAATACTACTATATTCAAAAGTTTCCTCGTTCCGGTAATAGGCTGTTACACTATTGGCTTGTTGATGAAGCTTCATTAATTTTTGATTATATATAATATTTCCTTCTAATTGTGGTAAAAAAGACTTTGGTAATCTATCATTCCCACCTATTATTTCGCAAAATCCGCTCTCCTCTTGCATAATATATAAAAAACGTAACGTCTCAACGAATGACCTTTCTAAAAAACCTTCTAAATCTAATAGAACACCTATCATCTCAATCGTTACTGGCGAAAAATACGTATTATATTGATAAGGATGATATTTTAAAAATTGACCTGTAGAATATTTCCCAAAATCCTTTACTACAATATCCCAATTTTTCTCTGGGTTCTTTTTTATAAAATTTATAATGGGCTGTACCGCTAACATTAATAGTTCCTCAGACGTTTTCCCAACTTCATTCATTTCCACAGGATATCTTAAAATACTTGGATCTTTTTCGTATTGTTTTAATGTCGTTTTCCGACCATTTACGTATATAATATCTGTCTCATTCCTATTAATAAAAGGGCTCACCTGTAGCCCAAACTTTCTTATATATGCCATCGTTAATGTATGCGAATACGGAATTCTCATCGCTCCAACATCTAAATATAATCCAGTATCTTCCATTCTAACTGTCTCTATGCGGCCACCTACACGGTTGTTCGCTTCAAAAACCTTCACTTCATGCCCTGCTGCTTTTAATAAAGATGCCGAAACTAATCCAGCCATACCAGCCCCTACTACAATGATTTGTTTCGGACGTGTCGTCTTCTTCAATCCCTTATTTATAACTTTTAACGTTTCATCCATCTCATTGTTAAACATTATATCTTTCTGCACAATCCCACCCCTTACTTCATGAAATACAAATTAGTGGTTTAGTGCATTTTATTCATAAATTCACTTAAACATAACACCACCACAATTTGAAAATTCACTAAAAATACATAAGGTGCAGCTCTCCCCCTTCCACATGCTTCATATGATAAACATACAGATAGTAACTGTATGGAAAGGGTGGATACACATGAAACGTACTTACGATTATCAGGCTACAAAAAAACATTTAGAATTAAAGAAACAACAGTTATGTAAAAAACTCACTAGCGTTAAACTAACTGAAGAAGAACGCAAGCAAATACATTTAGAAATTGATAACTACGAATATATATTAAACTTAGTCGAAATGAATCATTATGAACGAGGGTTTTCTCATTAAAAGCGGATAAAAAATTATTCACTTTTCCTTTTGAGCATTTCATTACGCATTTTTCGTAAGTAAATATATAATAGGATGTACATTAAGATTGAGAGGTATATTCTATGATCAAATTAAGTGTATTAGACCAATCACCTATTTCAGATGGTAGCACAGCAGCCCAAGCTATTTCGCATACAGTTACGCTTGCACAAGAAGTTGAGAAACTCGGATTCACACGTTTTTGGGTATCCGAGCACCATAATTCAGTTAGCTTAGCTGGTTCAAGTCCAGAAATACTCATTTCACATATTGCCGCGAAAACTGACCGTATTAGAGTTGGTTCTGGTGGTGTTATGCTGCCACATTATAGTCCATATAAAGTTGCCGAGAATTTCCGCGTTTTAGAAGCACTTTATAAGGGCCGCATCGACCTTGGTGTCGGGAGAGCGCCTGGTGGTATGCCGATAGCAACTCGCGCACTTCAAGAAGGTAAAATGGTCTCACTTGATCAATATCCAGAACAAATTGCAGATGTTGCTATGTACTTACATGATCAAGTACCAGAAAACCATCATTATGCAAACTTAAAGGCTACTCCAGTTATCCCAACATCTCCTGAAATGTGGATGCTCGGTTCTAGCGGAGAAAGTGCAATGATTGCGGCAAAGCAAGGCGCTTCTTTTGCATTTGCACAGTTCATTAACGGATACGGTGGCCCTGAAGTAATGAAGGCTTACCAAGAACAATTCCAACCTTCCTATTTAGGTGATAAATCAAAATCAATCGTATCTATTTTTGTTATTTGCGGAGAAACAAATGAAGAAGCGGAGAAGATTGCATCAAGCCTTGATTTATCGATTTTACTATTAGAACAAGGAAAACGGACTACTGGTACTCCTTCTATTGAAACTGCTCAAAATTATTCGTATAGTGCTTATGATCTATTCCGCATAAAAGAAAATCGTCAACGTATGATTGTCGGTGATCCGTCTTCTGTGAAAGAAAAAATATTAAACTTAAGCAAAGCGTATAATACTGACGAATTTATGATTGTCACGATTACTCATCAATTTGAACATAAATTAAACTCTTATCGCCTATTGGCAGATGCTTTTAATTTATAATAACGAAAAGGAGATGCATCACATATGATGCATCTCCTTTTCTTACTACCAATCAATTGTTTTTGCTTCCTATATATTCAATAGCTTCTTTTAATAACTCATCAAAATTATGAGGATAATCATGATTTAAGTTAGGCACAACTTTATACTTATGTTCTATATTTTTATCCTTTAATAACGTTACAAATTGCTGTGTACCTTCAAAACAATCTTCATCTTGATCCCCACATATTATATATCCTTTTATGCTTTTATCATGCAATATTCCAATCATCTCTTCCCATTCTTCCATTTCCGGAAGCCACGGTGCCACAAAAATAAAACCGTTCACTTCTATTTCACCTTGTAACATGGAATGTAACGCTACTCTTGCCCCAGCAGAAAAGCCACCAATAATAATATTCCCAAATGTTTTATTCACTTTAATCTTATTGTAATGTCCTTTTAACTCATCTCTTCCTCTTTCGATATTATCCCACACATATCCATCTGAAAATTGAATTTGGGAAGATTGAGGCAATGCTAGCATAAAACCTTGTTCCATTACAGAGTTCCAATATGGTTCTATTATTTGTATATTTTCTTGATCCCCATGCAGTGTTATTAGTAGATTTTCAGTTTGTTTGCTGTATTTATATTTCACGTCTGCTTGTTCCGATTTCTTTGCTAATTCTTCTCTTTCTTTACATAATTGAACCATTCTATGAAACTCTTCAAATTTATGTAGTGGTTTTAAATCATCATCGGAAATTAAATACTCACTTCCGTACCAAAATCCATTTTCTATAATTGCTTTCTTCATTAAATGCAACGCTTCTTCTTCAAGTCCTGCTGCACTTGCTAATGCATATTTAAAATTATATATTTGTGCTTCATTACCCATTACATCTTTAGCATTATTCATTATATAAGAATACGCTTCAAAACTTCCTTTATTTGCATAACAATGTAACGTTTCATTTAATAACTTAATATAAGTCATATTATTTTCCATATAGGAATTCCCCCGTAACCTTTTATAATAATTGCTTCTCCAATCTTCCTATCATTCTAGGGTCACGGTATAAGTAGTTAAATTCTACAATTCAACTTAATAATACCTGATTCTCAGAATGATATTTAATAGTTAATGTATGTATACGCATAATACACCACTCCTTCCTATCCACTAGTTGTAGTATAAAGTTAAATAAACTGAAAAATCAATATTTTAATAAAAAAAAGACAACAATAATATTATTGTTGTTGTTCTCATAACATCTGCCCACTATTCTTTTTTTTCTTATCTGGTTTACTTGAAACTAAATAATGCTTTTCTGAAATATATAAGTTTCTTTTTAATATACGATTTAAATATGGTCCTAGCTTCACTCTGCATATGAGGCGATCTTCGCTATCTTCAACAATTGGGAACATTTCTTTTTCTGTTACATATTGATCTACGGCCTTTTGTACGATATCAATTTCTTTAACTAGGTTTAAATTTTCTTCTGTATGTTCAAATACTTCAAGCGTTTCCTTCGTTATCAGAAAAAAATTTGTTGGAAATGCAGGTAAATAGGGCTTTAACAAATCATAATTTACTGTGTAATCATCATTTACTAAAACTGTATAAACGATATTAGCATTCGTTTCTAGAAACTTCGCCATCGCTTGTTCTAATTCATCTTTCGTAATTTCCCTATCTTCTTTTCCAGTTCTGAAAAAGCGAAACATTGTATCGCCTCCTTTTTACTATATTATAGCATAAAAGAAAACTGAAAAATTATAAAAAACTCTATTGAAAGAATTTTTCAATAGAGTTTTTCTTTAATCCATTTATGTTTATTTTAAGAATGCACTTAACATCCATACGTGTTGTTCTAATGTCGTATGAATTGCTAATAGCATATCAGCCGATGTTTCATCATCAGCTTCATCAGCTACTTCCATACCTTCTTTTAATTCTTGAATAAGTGCAGAAAAATCGTTTACTAAAATTTGCACCATTTCTTCTGCAGACTCTTTGCTTGTCCCTTCGATTACAGTTGAAGTTGCTAAATACTCTTTCATTGTCGCTAACGGTTTTCCTTCTAACGCTAAAATACGCTCTGCTAACTCATCAATGTATGTTCCTGCTTCATTATAAAACTCTTCAAATTTCTCATGTAATGTAAAGAAGTGCGGTCCTGTCACATACCAATGATAATTATGCAGTTTGACATATAATACATTCCAGTTTGCTACCTGCTTGTTTAATACTTCAACAACATTCGTTTTCGTACTCATACAATCCACTCCTCTTATCATTTTATAATTATTATCTTTTAATAACTTAATTACATTTTACCATACATTTCCTACTCTTCCGAATGAACAGCTTATATGTAACAAAGTTTTAACAACCTTAATATTTCCCTAATATCATATAATTCATGTATTCTTTCAACTACTTCACATGTCTAATTGTCCAAGCTCACACATATGCATAATAGTAAGTCAAGCTCATCATAGAAGAAAGAGGGATAACATGGACAATCAACAATGGCAAGTAGCAAAGAAAGTCGCTGCTACTTATATCGGAACTGTCGTTGGAGCTGGATTTGCTACTGGGCGCGAAATTGTTGAATTTTTTACAGTTAACGGATTTTACGGAACCATTGGCATATGTATAAGTGGATTTTTTTTTATTTGGCTCGGCACAAAGATGATGTTACTTTCATCACAAATAGGGGCATTCTCAGCTCAAGAATTCAACAAATATTTATTTGGGGATGTATTTGGAAATGTCGTAAACACATTACTATTACTCGTATTATTTGGTGTAACGAGCGTTATGTTATCAGGAGCCGGTGCAGTATTTGAAGAACAACTTCGTCTCCCGAGACAACTTGGTATTTTCATCACAGTCATCGCCTGCCTCATTATTGGGAGCCGGGGATTACAAGGTGTTTTTGAAGTGAATACACTTGTCGTACCTATTATGATGATCTTTATTATCGGACTCGCTATTACAACCTTTTTCCATAGTACAACACCTATTAGTAATACTATTCCTGCAGAGAGCTGGAATATGAAGTGGATTACTAGCCCTATTACATATGTCGCTTTAAATCTTTCGCTCGCCCAAAGCGTTCTCGTCCCGTTAGCCAGTGAAGTAAAAGATCGAAAAGCCATTTTGTGGGGTGGAATTTTAGGTGGTGCAGGACTTTCTTTAATTTTATTATGCAGCCATTTAGCTATCTTATCAGTCGACCAATTTTATCAATACAATATCCCAATGGCTGAAGTCATAAGAAGATTTAATGCAACTTTTCACTTTTTCTTTGTTCTTATTATTTTCGGTGAAGTGTTCACAACTTTAGTTGGTAATGTGTTCGGGATGACAAAACAAATGCAATCCATTACCGGATGGAAAAGTAATAACATTATTTACTTCATATTACTAATTAGTTATTGCTTTAGTTTCATTGGATATAGTGAATTACTTCATATTCTATACCCTATTATCGGTTGGGTGAGCATCATTTTACTACCGATTATTGCCTTTAAACAACTTCAAAAAACATAAAAAAACATCCGTGTATACGGATGTTTTTCATCTTCATTCACAGTCTTCACATACTTCCCAGTACGGCCCCATTTCTACTGCAAGATATGGCTTTAATTGCAAACGAATCATTCGACTTGGCATGCGTTCCAATACGAATTGAATGCCTTCTTCCTCTTCATCCAACTCAACTTTTGAAATAGCAATTCTTTGCATAGTAGTAATAGGGCTTCCATCTTTATATAAAGTGATTTTCACCTCATCATACTCATTAAAATACAATTCAACATTCATTTGCTTTTTTAACATTTCATCAACAATTTCATAATTATCATTTTGTTCCTGGATTATATATTTCCAGCCGCCTCTATCTAATTTTATCGGAGCAGCTTGGAATAATGTCATCAAATCCTCGTATAGCATAAGATAACCCCTCTCTTACTAAAAAACGATGAGTATTTTATATACCCTTTATCTCTATCACTATCCATGTTTATTGTACCATATATCACGAATCTTACTGCATTCATTTGCTTTATAAACACATACAAAACATATAGTATTTTCAGTTCACCCTCTATTCACTAATACGTCCTCTTACTGATAACTTATCACTTTCCTTATTTCCTACACACTACTTATAACTCTTAAAAAACCACAAAAAAGAAGAGTAATTTATATCACTCTCCTCATAAGACTTTTCCTGTAGCTGCTAATGCTAACACTATAATTAAACTTGCAAATAATAGTGATACAATTAAACTAAAAATCGGTAATATTTTCTTTTCATTCTTCTTAAATAATAACCTTAAACTAAGAATGATATTTAATGGAACAAATATAAAATAAAAGTATTTAACGATTTGTAATGAGCTATTTGAAAGTGTTTTAAATACAAACACTTCAATTAAAAAAGCAACAAAGAATAAAATGCTTAACCAAAACGAGACATAGCTAAGCCAAGAATGTCTTTTCGTTCCCCAATACACTCCCATACTGATCTCCTTTAAACGTAGTCTATATTATATTAATTATACACCCGCTTAACAAATTCCTCTATTTTTCGACAAACATTAAATACATTGAACCTCTAATCCGTTTATCAGCTAAAAGACTGTCTCTAATAGCACTAATGCTATTTTGAGACAGCCTCCCCTTTTTATACTTTAAATCTTTCAATTAATACTTGTAACTCTTCAGCCATTTGAGATAGTGTACCAGCCGCAGAACCAATTTCTTCCATAGAAGCTAACTGCTCCTCAGCTGACGCTGCAACACTTTGTGTACTCGTCGCATTATTTTGTGCCGTCATAGCAATTTGACCAACCGAAATAGATACTTCATTTGCACCTTTTGACATCCCATTAGCTGTTTCAACCATCGTTTTAATTTGGTCAGCAATTTCATTTGTAGATTGTAAAATTTCAGTGAAATTTTGTTTTGTTTCATTTGCGATAACAAGTCCAGATTGCACTTCTTCATTTACATTATTCATAGATTTTACTGTCTTACTCATATCATCTTGTATTTCACAAATTAATTTACTAATTTCACTTGATGATACACTAGATTGTTCTGCTAATTTTCGTACTTCATCAGCAACAATTGCAAAGCCTCTTCCATGCTCACCAGCTCTTGCAGCCTCAATTGCAGCATTTAAAGCTAGAAGATTTGTCTGATCTGCAATATTTTGAATAACTTCTAAAATATCACCAATTTGCTTTGATTTGTTATTCAACAACTGAATAACAGCATCTGACTGTGAAACAGATTCCGCAATAGATTGCATTTGATTTACTGTTTTTCCAACTAGCTTTCCACCATCTTCTGCTTTTTCGCGAGTGTGAGCAGAAGCAGTATTAATAGATGATGAGCTATTTGCTACATGTTGAATCCCTTCTGTTACATCAAACAGTAACATAGCACCATTTTCTACGCTTGCTGTTTGCGTCGTTGCACCACTTGATATTTCATCCATTGCTGATGTAATTTGTTCAGTCGCTTCACTCGCTTGTCTCACACTTGCTGTTAACTCTTCAGATGCAGCTGCAACATGCCCTGCTGAAGTATTAATTCTTCCAATTAACGTTCTTAGTGAATCTGTCATTTCATTAAAACCTTTTGCAAGTTGACCGATTTCATCGTTTGAATGAATTTCAATTGTTTGCGTTAAATCTCCTTCACTTATTTCTTTAGAAGTGGCAACTAATCTCTTTAAAGGTTTTGTAATAGAAAGAGTTACGAAATAAATAAGTGCCCCTCCTACAACTAATGAAATAAGCATAACAATTAACATATTATAAAATACAGGCTGAGCAGCTTCAATTACTTCATTTGAGTACATCGTTCCACCGATTTTCCAACCTGTTTTTAAGTTTGTAGCAAATACCATTTTCTTTTCACTACCATCATACGTGTATGAAAAAGTGCCTTGATTATCTTCGTAAATTCTCTTTGCCCAAGAATCAGCTGCTTTATCTCCTGGTTTTTCTTGAGGATGCGCAATTATTTTTTGTTTTCCATCTAAAATGAAAGTATATCCTTTTTTACCAATATTGATTAACTTTGTTGTTTTCAATAAATTCTCTAAACTTAAATCTACCGCAACAACACCATTTTTATCTTCTGTTTGTTTCGCAATCGTTACGACAATATGTCCATTTCCTTTCGCCTTATACGGTTCAGTGACCACGATTCCACCTTGTTTACTCACTGCATCTTTATACCAAGAACGAGTTGTTGGATCATACTCTGCTGCCATTTGTATATTTGGTTCTTGCACAAACTTCTTATCATTGCCGGCAACATATACTTGTTCAATATCTTTATTTAAATTAATATATTGAGATAATACCTTTCTTAATTCATCTTGATTATCTCCTTGATACATATCACTATGAATCACTCGTGCAAAGTTATTTACTTCGTTAAATTTCGCCTCAATCATTTGATTGATTAAATTATCTAATATTTTTATATTATCGTGAGCACTACTCGTAATTTGTGATTCAAAATTCTTTTTAGCCGTTTGATAAGACATTCCTCCAATAATAGAGACAGCCGCAATTAAAATTATCAAAAATGAAATTAATAGCTTTTTTGCTACTTTTATATCTCGAAACCACCTTAACAGTTTACTCATTACAAACCTCCTACATTTAAATATTAAATTTTAAAGATAAGTAACCAATTATGAATATATCCCATTCCCTATCCTCTATTTTTACAATTCGTTTTTGATAAACACCTTGTAAAGTTTAAACAAATATTCTCCCTTTGTCTATATATATGAATAATATTATTATAAAATTTACAAATACAAAAAACCAAAGGAATAGTCCTTTGGTTTTTTACATTTTTTTATGTTGTTTAGAAATCTTCTTCCACTTATCACGCTCAGCTCTTGCGAGAATAGCATCTTGTTTTCTCATAACATATGCCAATTCTCTTTGCAGCTTTTTATAGCTTAGTAAGCGCTCTACGGGTATAGTTCCGTTATCTATAGCATTTCGCACTGCACATCCTGGTTCACCTTCATGTTTACAATCTCGAAAGCGGCAAGTATTTGCAAGATCTTCAATATCGGAAAATGTAGTTTGAATTGCCGTGCTTCCTTCCCAAAGCTGAAGTTCCCTCATACCAGGCGTATCAATTACTAAACCGCCACTCGGTAATTGGAACAATTCACGGTGAGTTGTCGTATGCCTTCCTTTACTATCTTCTTCACGTATATCTCCGGTTTTTGCTACATCTGTTCCTATTAATGCATTTAATAAAGTAGATTTCCCTGCACCTGAAGATCCAACTAAAGCAATTGTTTTTCCTGGTGAAACAAATTGTTGCAATAATTCTATTCCGACGTACACTAAGCTATCAACAACAAATATAGGAACACCGATTGCTACCGCTTCAGTTTCTGCAATTTTCTGTTCCACATCTTCACATAAACTACTCTTCGTTAAAACAATAACAGGCATTGCACCGCTCTCATAAGCCACCAGCAAATAACGTTCCATCCTTCTTACGTTGAAATCATGGTTAAGTGCATTCACTAAAAATAGATAATCTACATTTGTTGCGATAATTTGTTCTTCAGTTCTGTTACCAGCTTCTTGTCTTGAAAAAGAACTTCTTCTCGGAAAAATACGGTGAATAATTGCCTTTTTCTCATTTTCTATTTTCTTTATATATACCCAATCCCCAACTGCCGGATAATCTCCCTTCGTTAACGCTTCATGACGAAACTTCCCAGACAGTTCCGCTACATATTCACCATCATTACAAATAATCCGATATATATGCTTATGCTCAAGTAAAATACGCCCTACTTCATAGTTCTCTACAGCTTGTTCTTCAAAAAAAGAATCCCATCCGAAAGATTCTAAAATATTTTGATCCAAATTGATATCCTCCCTAGTTTGAACTTAGTGGAAGGATTGTGCGCTCACTTATAGAGTATCGCCCTTTCCGTCCACCTTTGTATTTGGTTTATTATTCACATAAGCTAATTTCGCCATAATACATCACCCCGTTCTAATTTTAATTACTCTCATTATATGGAATATCCCATTAAAAAGCTACCTTATTTAACGTAATTTTCAAATAACTTATTTTTTAGCATTTTAATTTGTCCGCGATGACTAATTTCATCTTCTAGCACATGAAACCAAAGGTAGTGCTGATTATACGCTACGCCATTAGGCCACTTTCTTTCTGACATTAGCCATTCGTCATCCTGTTCACTCAAACACTTTAGTGTTTCTTCTCTCACTTTTTGCAAAAGTTGTACATAATACGGTATGTCATAGCCACGAATAGATTTCCCTGCTTCCCCTAAATACAGTGCATCTTCCCATATTTCTAATTCTTCTTTTGTAAAGTCACGCTTTTGAAATGAAATAAGCTGATGTGCTTTTTCAATAGCTGCTATATGCTTTAGTAACGCTCCGATGGAATTCCCTCCACTCGGCATAATTAAATCTAATTGCTCAACTGATAGCTCGTTTATTTCCTGTAATGTTACAGCATGCTTACTAATTCCCCTATATTTTTTGTATAACCATCTACACTTCTTATTCGATAATCTATATTCATATCACGCACCCCTTTCTACATTCATATTAAGGAATAACCGCTTCATATAATAGACTGAAATATATCAGATTTTTCTGTTATAATTAAATTGAATACGTAATAAACCTAAACAAACTTTCTCAATATGCTTATATGAAATATTAAAAGGAATCAATATAAAATTATCGAATCTTATTCACTAAAAGGAGTGGATTCGATGGAAATGTATCAATGGCTAACCGCAGTTCTCGTTGGTGGCATTACTGGCTTCGTTTCCCATCTAATCAATAACCAAGGCAAGTTATTGCTTCCACGCCGTTTAAAAACTTTTTTTCATTTTGGATTTTTAACTGATATTTTTACAGGTAGCCTCGCCGCACTTCTTGGACTCGTTTTATTCGATGTCACCTTAATAAAAGAAATTATAAAAGTCTCCATTGTGACCGCTATTTCCGGTCAAACGTTTTTACTTCACCAAGCTCTTGGTGGTGAACAGGCTAAAAATACGCAAATTGGGAAAGCTGATGAGAAAATCCAAGAAATTGACAAACTATTACGACGTTAGTCTATACTTTCTCTAAAAATTATTGTTATAATAAAAAATAAATATTTTCTATTGCGTCGTTTGTCAGAAGAAAGGGTGTTTCGTATGACAAAAAAGAAAATAGAAGATTTCTTAACAAACACCGAAAAAGAGGAACTGCTAGAAAACTATAAATGTTTACGAGAAGCCCGCACAAAAAGCGAAGCTAACTATTTTGGTGAGGCAGTAGACCATCTATTAAATAAAGTAAAAAAACGAATTATTGAAGAAGCAGGAATACATGATGAAAATGCGGCAACAGTTCAATCTAAACGAAAAGCACTGTTTTAGCTAAAACAGTGCTTTTTATTACGGCATTTTTCACATTACTTTCACATCTATTTCACAAATATAAGTATTCCTATATGTTAAACTAAGTATATCCTTTTCCAAGGAACTATATGCCGATATATAAATCCCTATCTCTTTAGGGATTTTTATTTTTGGATTCCCCATAATTTTATTACAATACATTTCTATTATTTGTCTACTTTTTTTACCCCCTGCACTCAAAAGCTCCTTCATGTATTTCTTCTCTTTTTATATAAAAAGGGGATAGTTCCCTCTTTTTAACTAATCTTCTAAAATAGATTCAATCTCTTTCATAACTTTTTCATTCAATGAAACATCCACTGCTCTTACACTTTCTCTTATTTGCTCCGCTCGTTTCCCACCAGGAATAACAGTATCAATTCCTTTTTTATTTAATAGCCACGCTAAAGCTAAATGTGATACTTCAAGATTCATTTCTTTAGCTAAATCTTTTAACATCTCAACTTTTTTAAAGTTATTTTTATATGTATTTTCTTCAAATAGATTTACACTTTGACGCCAATCGCCTTCGTTTAATTTAAAATCTTCTGTATATTTCCCGCCTAGTATCCCAAAAGCAAGAGGCCCGTACGGTATAAATGAAATACCTGATTCTATACAATATGGCAAAAGTTCTTCCCCAGCAGCACGATCCAACATATTATACGGTGATTGTACAACATCTATATGTCCGTGCTGATTCGCTTCTTTTAATTGCTCTACATTTACGTTAGATATTCCAATTGAACGAATTTCCCCTCTTCTTTTAGGCGAGTAAGTTCTCCAATTGAATCTATGTAACTTGTTTCAGGATTTGTAAAATGTAAATAATATAAATCAATATAATCAGTTTGTAATCTTCTTAAGCTATTTTCCACAGCATTTCTTAAATAGCTTCGTTCATTATTAATATGAACCTCTCCATTTAATAATGGCTGAATTCCACCTTTTGTAGCAAGTACAAACTCGTGGCGTTTTCCTTTTAATACTTCTCCTACCAATTCCTCTGATCGACCGAAACCGTATGAATCTGCTGTATCAAAAAATGTAATCCCTTGCTGAATTGCTTCTTCTATTAATCTTTTTCCTTCTTCCTCATTCACATCAGCATATAAATTATGTCCCCCAACAGCGTTTGTTCCTAACCCCAACTTCGAAATATTTAGTCCTGCCTTTTGCAATTTTGTATACTTCATTTTTTACCCCCCTATATTTCTATTGTTCGATTATATTCGAACAATAGAAATATACCACTTTATATGTTATAGTGCAAATATATTAACTTATACAAGCAGGTGAAAAAATGCGTACTCTCTATCATCCAAATCGAGAAGAAATTCAATTCTCTTCTGTCTTATATGCACTTAGCGATCAAATTCGTTTACAAATTGTAACTATGCTACTAGAGAAAAATGAACAATCTTGTGGTGCGTTAAACATTCCAATTGCGAAATCAACTTTATCTCATCATTTCAAAGTGTTACGTGAATCTGGTGTTATGTTTACACGACTTGAGGGAACGCAACGTTTCATTTCAATTCGTGAAGAAGATTTAAATACTAGATTCCCTGGTTTATTAGATGTTGTAGTACATGCAACAGAACCATACTAAAAAACATCTCATATAAATATGAGATGTTTTTTAGTAATTACTATTCTTTTAATAAATCTATTAATCCATTCCCTTCAGATGTACGTTCATACCCTAAAGGTACAGTCCTTTTTATAAGTTGCGCATATATTTCCGGCTCTGATAATTTTCTACCATACTCTCTCTCACACTGCTTTATGAGAAGTGCTAGCGCCCCAGCGACATGCGGCGTCGCCATTGAAGTGCCACTTAATACCGCATATTTCCCCTCTGGATACGTAGACAGTATTTCATCACCCGGCGCTACTAAATCAATTTCTTGATTTGAATTACTAAAGCATGAAATTTTCCGCTCTAAATTAACAGCACCTACTTCAATTACTTCAGAATAAGCACCTGGAAAATCTAATTCTTCAGTATCATCGTTACAATCTCCATCATTTCCTGCAGCGCACACGACAAGTACGTCTTGTTTTACCGCATTTTGAATAGCTTCATGTAACTCTGGTACATCTTGCGGACCACCAAGTGACATTGAAATAATTCTCACTTTCTCTTTATTCGGTCCTCTCCAATTTACAGCATAATGAATGGCCTCAATAATTTGCTCATAACTTCCAGAACCATCTCCAGCTAATACTTTTAAAACTAACATTTTAGAAAGTGGTGCGACTCCTAGTACACCCACTCCATTTTCAGTCGCTGCAATTGTCCCCGCTACATGAGTACCATGCCCATTATTATCAAGATAAATATTGGGATTTCCTTCATAATCTTTTGTGAAATTTCTCCCACCAATAATACGATCTTTTAAATCAACATGATTTACATCACAACCTGTATCTAAAACAGCAACGACAATGTCTTTTCCTTTCGCGCTCTTTTCCCATACTTGCGGAGCATGAATCAATTGTACACCTGGTGGAATTTCATTTACTTGTTCAACCACTTTATTTACAGTAAACGGAATTAATTTAATGCCTTTTTGTTTATTCGCTGTACTACTATTCATCGTAATCCCTCCTGAAAATATATTATTTTCATTTCAGACCACTATTGAATGCGTTTAGATTTAACATTCGTTTTATTCGTTCCATTTCCCTTCCTCTCAAATGTTTCTCAATAAACAAAAGAAAAGGATCATTAATGGTCCTTTTCTTTTTCAGTTTTTCAATAGAATAATATAAAGTGAAACTATAATCAGTGGGTGGTGTTCATCCCCCACTGATTATTAGCCCTCACCAATCGGGCGTTTACGGGCAATTGATCTCCCACCTAACTTCTTTGCTTCAGCCGAGTTTTGAGGTGGGAGTTTTACTGCCCACAAATAGCGGGATAAATTAAGACTAAATCTTACTCTTGTTCAAAAACTGCTCAATTTCTTTTATTACATGTTTTGCGCCTTCTATACTAACAGTAATGTTTCCATTTGCTAATGAAATATTTTGATCTGAAACATCACCTGTTATTTGACAAGCATTGTATGGTTGATATTTTTGTAAAATGACTTTGTCTTCTTCTACAAAAATTTCAAGTGGTGATTTGATTTGTATTCCTAATACATCCCGTAATTCTTTAGGAATAACTATACGTCCCAATTCATCTACTTTTCGAATAATTCCTGTTGCTTTCATGTTACTCCCCCCTTAC
Source organism: Bacillus sp. 41-22 (assembly GCF_025809295.1). NCBI lineage: Bacteria > Bacillati > Bacillota > Bacilli > Caryophanales > Bacillaceae > Bacillus > Bacillus sp. 41-22. The sequence goes on along the minus strand of NZ_CP084035.1, from coordinate 1,923,581 downwards.
TCTCTATTATTTTTTTCACCTCGCTATTTTCATTTTATCACTATATATTTGGTAATGCCTTACTCTTTTTAGAAAATATAGTACAAAAGTTAAAAAAACACATTTAACGAATATTCAATCTTTCTTTCAATTGTTTTAAATAACGCGATCGTATAATTAAGAAGTATACAACTTGAATACCTACGAAAATACTTAATACAATTGTATTTTCTTTAAACAGTGAGTACTCAAACATTTGTCCTAACGCAGTTAATGCTACTGCCCCGTGTAATGTTGCAACTCCAACTGGAACGAAGAATAAAAGCGCTAAGCGGATTGTGACTACTTTCGATAATTCCCCTCTCGTCAATCCAACTTTTCGAATCATTTCAAATAAACGAGTATCGTCCTCCAAATCTGAAAATAAACGGAAGTAAAGGAAGCTTCCTGCACAAACGAAAAATACAATACCAATAAAGAAACCTACAAATAAAATGGGTCCTGCGATTTGTAGACTTTGATTTTGATCGTACTCTTCTGCACTAAACGTTGAATGTTCTTGATAAGGCTTAATCTGATTCGTAAGCTCTTTACCAACCTCAATTTCATCTTTAGCGGATTGTGTTTTATACATATAATCTTTTTCTTCTTTAAATCCATCTTGTAATGAATCATATTGATTTTTAGAGATTACATACACATTACCTCTTAGTATTTTACTTAATGAAGAAGTATTAACTTTTTTCACATTTAAAGGTTCATTCATATTTGGTAAAGTAATTTCTTTTCTTTCTTTCATCGGTGGTCCGGGTATTTCGACTGACAAAAATAAAGCCTCTTTATTTGATACAGTATTAAATGGTTCTCCTGTTAACTTTGCATATTCTTTATAATCTGATTCTTTTATAAAAATGGCGCTTATTAACGACTGCTCCTCCGTTTTCTTCGATGAAATATTTATTTTTGAAGCTGCTATATTATGTTTCTTTAATCCTTCGTCAATGATTTTCAGATGCTGTGGCTCATTGCTATTACCTTGCTTAGACTGATAGTGAAACGCAATTGGTCTGTCCATAATTTCTTTCGTCATCGAAGCAAACCCAACCAATGTACCTATTGCTGAAAATGCTACTGTTGAAATAATCGTTACAATAAAGAACATTCTTGCGTTATCTCTCATACGGTATGCTAAATCTGACAAAGTAATAATATTTGTCTGTGTCCAATAGAAACGTTTACTTTTTTTACATAGTCTAATAATAAAGACGCTCAACTGCTTGTACAGCAAATACGTACCAATAATGACTACCGTTGTAACAGGAATCATCATTATAAATACCATTGCACCATGTGACATAAGAGCTCCTGCATAACCAGCACTAAGCAATACTACTGCTAATATAGAAGAAATTATAGATGCCTTCGGTTCTGGCTTCGCCTCTGCTGATCCTCTAAACAATTTCATAATTTTATTTTTACGAACCATTCCTGCACTAAACAATGAAATGATCATAAATAATACGAAAAACATAATACTCGTTACAACAATCGCTTTCATCGGTATGTAATAGGATAAAGAGATATCTAGTTTTAATATCATCGGAGCTACAAATATTAATATTCCTGAAAACAACATACCTGAAAGAATCCCAAAAATTATTGCCCCTATTCCAATCATTATATTTTCAAAGAAGATAAGACGCTTTAATTGATATTTCGTCATACCTAGCATCATTAAAATTCCTAGTTCACGCTTTCTCGTTTTTAAAAACATTCCCATTGAATATAAAATAAAGAAGAATGTAAATAAGTAAATAATAGACTGCGCAAAAGACATACTTACGAATACGTACTGTCCTAATTCTCCAGCACTTAATGCCGGATGAAACGCAAAAAATGAATACACAAAAAAGGCCATAATTGCAAATGCACTACTCAAAAAATAAGCTGAGTATGTTCGTCTATTTCGCGTTACATTTCGAAATGCGAGTTCTCTAATGTTCATACTACTTCTCCGCCCTTCTACTAACTATACTTTTATATTAGTAAAGTTCGGAAATACCTTCCATCGATTCAAATGACAAAAACCTTACATTATTGAAAGGTTTTAAACAATTGCTTATATAAAACAGTTTCATTATAATGACTACATTCATATTCATACACGCATCCTATTGTATATTCGTTAGTTTTGCGAAATAATAAAGGATAGAAGTATGTACCAATATACATATAAACTTATTTACCGCTTTAATATGAATAGGAGGAAAACATAATGACATTACAAGAACAAATTATGAAAGCATTACATGTTCAGCCTGTAATTGATCCGAAAGTAGAAATTCGTAAACGAATTGATTTCTTAAAAGCTTATTTAAAAACTACAGGTGCAAAAGGATTTGTACTTGGAATTAGCGGCGGACAAGACTCTACACTGGCAGGACGTTTAGCACAGCTTGCAGTCGAAGAAGTTCGTAATGAAGGTGGTAACGCAACGTTTATCTCCGTACGTCTTCCATACAAAGTACAAAAAGATGAAGATGATGCACAATTAGCATTACAATTTATTCAAGCTGATCAGTCTGTTGCTTTTGATATCGCTTCAACTGTTGATTCCTTCTCAAATCAATACGAAAACTTATTAGGTGAATCATTAACAGATTTCAATAAAGGAAACGTAAAAGCACGCATTCGCATGGTTACACAATACGCAATCGGCGGACAACAAGGGCTACTCGTTATCGGAACTGATCATGCTGCTGAAGCTGTAACAGGTTTCTTCACAAAATTCGGAGATGGCGGTGCAGATTTATTACCATTAACGGGATTAACGAAACGCCAAGGACGTGATTTATTACAAGAATTAGGTGCAGACGAGCGACTTTACTTAAAAATGCCAACAGCTGATTTATTAGATGAAAAACCAGGTCAAGCTGATGAAACAGAGCTAGGCATTACTTACGATCAATTAGATGACTATTTAGAAGGTAAATCCGTTCCAGCTGACGTTGCTGAAAAGATCGAGAAGCGTTACAAAGTGAGTGAACATAAAAGACAAGTACCAGCGTCAATGTTTGATGATTGGTGGAAATAGAACATAAAAAAGAAGCTAATCTCATTTAGCTTCTTTTTTATACGTTAACGATATACCCCTACTCTTTTCTCTAATAAATCCTGCAAGCAATCTTCATGTTGTTTATTAAACAATGGTGGCATTTTGTCTAAAGGGAAAAACTGCAAATCTAACGTTTCATCACCGTCTATTTTTGTATTCCCTCCAACGATTGAAAACTTAAAGAATATTACAATTGCCTGTGCCTGATCTCCATTCGGATATGCTTGAAAATATTTCGTATACACACCAATGAGCTCATCAATTTCCACATCATATCCTGTTTCTTCTTTTATTTCTCGAATCGCAGTTTCTGCCGCAGATTCCCCGATCTCCATTGCACCGCCTGGAAATCCCCAAGCATTAAAGTCTCCTCTTTTTTGCAGAAGCACTTCACCAAATTCATTAAATACACAACCTCCTGCAAAATTCAAAATAACATAATCATGCCCTATTTTTTCACGTAATTCCTTTATATAATTCGCCATCTGCTTCTCCTTTTTATCCATCTTCCATTATTCTTTTTTATCTTTTTCAAGCAATTCAATAATCCGATCTAACTTCTGATTCATATTAATCACATGTTGTTTTTTCATAGTGTTTTTTTGCAATAATCTTTTAATGAACAGAGTAAATGATACAAAAAACAAAACGATAAGCCCGATTACTAGACAAAAATATATCAATGCAAATATATTATTTTCGAACAAATTCATTCAGCTATCACATCCTCTATTTTCAATTATTTTATCACGCAATTCTAAATAGTCAACGATATTATAAATCAAACACAAAAAGAGCACCTTTTAAAGATGCTCTTTTTCATTAATACGTAAATGTAATTGTCGCTAATGAATAACCTGCCATTGCACTATATGGCGCAACTTGATAAGATACACGCTTTGCACCTTTTGGCCAAGCTATTTCATCTAGTACTTTCTTTATATCTTGCATCGTTCCATCCATTGACTGCTTATATCGTACTTCTACTTTTTCTGGCTTGGAAGCAAATTGTTGCTGTAATTTTTTCTTAAACTCATTGTAATTTTCCGCTCCGCATTGTGCAGATAGATACTTTAAATTTGTTTCTTTTAACATTTGTTCATATACAGCAGTTTTTGAACTACCGGCTTTTATTTTGCTTGTTAATTCGTTGAAGTAGCTTGTAGTTGCCGCTGGATATTCACTACGATCCCATTCATGGTCTTTGCTTAATTGTTCATCAGACATATTAAAATATGAATATGTTACGCGCCCAGCTTTATCAGGAACTGGATCATCGAATGTAGTATCAAGGTGGTACCACTTGTTATCAATGTTCACTAAATTCCATGCGTGAGCTTGTCCATTCCCTGTACCTGTTACAATATGATTTTGAATACCTGCTTCTTTTAGTAATTGATATGTTAACAATGTATATCCTTGGCAAACGGCAGAACGATTCGCTAACGCTTCATACGCTGTATATGCTTGATAAGAAGTATCATATGATACTTCTTTCACAACATAATCATGAATAGCTTTCACTTTTTCATGTTCATCCATGCCTTGTTTAATGATAGAATTTACAATTGCTTTCGCCTGAGACTTTACATACTGTGTTTGCTCTTTTGATTCACGATACTTCACTTGTAATGTAAATGTATAATTCCCTGGCATCCCTTTTATAGAATATTTAGTAGACGCTACATTATATTTTACATACTCATCAGCATCTACAATTTTATTAAACTCGCCATACAATTGGTCCATAATATTTCTAGCATTTCTATCTTTTGTTTTATATGTGATTGTAATATTTTCTTCTCTATTATCAATCTGTTTTTTTAATTCTTTTCTGAAATCATTTAACAACTTTGCATCTGATTGTGTTGTCACTGTAGTCGGATTCGTAGCCGCATAAGATACAGCTGACGCCTGTAAGCCTCCCATTACTATAGTTGAACAAAGTGCGGCAGCTGTCACATACTTACTTGTCTTTCTCATCTTGTCACTCCTTACATTCTATAACTATACAAAAAAGTATCGTATAGTTTCAGAGTATACAATATTTTTTAAAATAGGTCATATGAGATTATGCATATTTAACATTTTTAAAAGGGTTGTTCTTTTAGAAAAAGAACAACCCTTTTTTTAGCAAGTTTGCAACACACAGCATGTATTTTCAAAATGGCGATTTTTCAAGTCTTCATTTCCAATACAGAAATAAAGCATCCCTAAATCTCCCCACATCATATTACAATTTTTAGTATCTGAATCAATTTGGAATAAGAGCGTCATATGCTGTGGATCTATCCCCATATATTGTCCAGTCTCGTACAATACCTCATCTTGTACAGAGAATGGTTCTCCAAACATTTGATGATTATCATAGTTGTCTGGGATTAGCTCTTCAAGTAATTGCAAGAAACGATCTGAATCCGCCTCATCTTCAATGAAAAGCTCTGGCAATTTATATGTCAGTTCAAAATTAATTGCACACTGGTTATATTTCGCTTGTATTTCATCTGCTCTACGTAATTGCTCTACAGGGATATTATAATAAAGTACACGTCCAGCTTCGGTTGGATCCACATCTTCTTCAAAGTAATTTTCAATACTAAAGAAATATAACATCCCTGTCTTAGGAAGATTGTGATCCATACCAACGTTTTGTAAATCACTTAAATTAAATTGTGCGATAAAACGTAACGGATTCTCTTTGTATGTTGGATATTCAAATGTATTTGGCAAATCAGGAACTCCGCCCATTTTCGAACTGCCTATCGTAATTATTTCCTGTTGTTTTGGCACAACTTTTACACAAGGAAATACAGTATTAATAAGTTCCTGTTTCAAATGTGTTAGTTCATATTTATCAATTAATATTTCAATTTTCTTTTCCATAAATTCTCCTTACATTTACATACTTATTTGTATCATAGCACAAAGATTATACTCCATTCATTGTAAAATCAACAAGCCCTCCAAAAAACGGGCTTATCCCTCGTACGCGAACAAGTTTAAAAAAGCATAGTATACATTGTTCCTACAAACACGATAGTTCTTTATTTCTTCCAGTACATTTTCCCCTCGTTCATTTTTATTTTTAATTTAAGGAGGAATTCCACATGGGTTACGGATATAGTTGCGGCGGCTACGGCGGTGGTAACGGTTACGGCGGTAGTTGTGGTGGATGTGGTTATGGAGGTTTCGCTTTATTAATCGTTTTATTTATCCTTCTAATCATCATCGGCGCTAGCTGTTGGGGCGGCTTTGTAGGCTGCTAGTAAACTTAAAAACTATTGTAAAAAAGCACGTACAATACGTGCTTTTTTTCCATTTTCATTTTTTAGAAAGGAAGTATGTTCAATGAAAATTGATGGTGTTTTTGAAGGAGGCGGTGTACGCGGAATTGCGCATGTGGGGGCAATTTGCGCGTTAGCCGAAAAAGGATATGAATGGGAGCGCGTAGCTGGAACATCAGCCGGCGCTATTATTGCGGCTCTTCTAGCAGCAGGATATTCTTGTTCCGAATTAAAAACGATTGTAACAGACATTGATTATGAAAAATTCACTAAAAAAACTTTTCTTGATAGAATCCCCTTTATTCGTAAAGGATTAAGCGCTTGGTCTACTCTAGGTATTTATTCAAATGTATTTCTCGAAGAATGGCTAGAAGACCTGCTTAGAAAAAAAGGAATTCATTTGTTTACAGACTTACCCGATTTGAATAAACTCAAAATTATTGCTTCAGATATAAGCAATGGTAAAATGGTTATTTTTCCCGATGACTTACCAAACTACGGATTTTTAAATTATCGCTTCTCTATCGCTAAAGCAGTAAGAATGAGTAGTACAATCCCTTTCTTCTTTGAGCCAGTAAAATGGAGAACACCAAAATGGAAGCAGCCTTGTTATATGGTTGACGGCGGTATTTTAAGTAATTACCCAATTTGGATTTTCGATTCACCGACTTCTCCTCGCTGGCCTACCTTTGGATTTCATTTTGTAAAAGATGAGATTCAAGCTGATCCCGCCCACTATGACGAACCTATTTCCATGTTCAAAGGATTATTTAAAACGATGATGCAAGCTCATGATTTACGGCATTTAGATAAAGAATCAAAGGCTAGAACTATTACAATTCCAACAGGGACGATTACAAGTACAAATTTTGAGTTAACGAAAGAAGAAAAAGAATGGCTGTACAATTCTGGTTATAACTCCGCAAATAAATTTTTACAATCTTGGAACTTCAGACAATATGTTGATGAATATAGAAATGGAAATCAAGATCGCAAAACCAATCGATTTTTCCGTCAACTTGACTCATAATACTTTTATTTTCATACGAGAAGACTTGACGCTTTAATAGTAAATAAGCCTAGTAATTTCATATATTACTAGGCTTATTTATCTCCTACGTACCACACACATTACTTAAGGATAAGTTAACCCTTCAGCTTCTTCCGCGGTAATTACTATGTAACGGTTTCCGGTTCTTAATCCTAACAGTTCTGCTTTTTCAATTGCATCCTGTTTTGTTTCCGCATAAGCAGCTAAATACTTATCTCCATCAATCATTTGGCAAATCACATATTGTTTCATGTTTTTCTCCTTTTACCCTTTAATTAATTGCGCGATCTTTTTTATTCCAACTTCAATTTCTTCTACAGTTGCATAGGAATAAGAAAGACGTAAAAATTGGTTAGCACTTCTATCATACAAAGTGCCTGGGTTTAATAAAATCTTTTCTTGTAAAGCTTTGTCAAATAAACTACGATTCGAGATTGGTAGATTTATATGTAGCCAAATGTAAAAGCTTCCTACTGGCTCATGCCAAGTTGCAATGCCACTACAATACTTTTCTAACATACTTATCATAAAATCTCTACGTTTTTTCAATTCACTTCTTACAAACTGTAAATGTTCATCATACAATCCATTTTCGAACCACTCCGCTGCAATCTGCTGGGATATAGAACTTGAACCATAATCAGTTTGCATTTTTATATCTGCTAATCTTTGAATAACGGATTCTGATCCAACAACCCACCCAATTCTTAAACCAGGACTAATGACTTTGGACATACTTCCAATATGTAGCACGATCCCATTTTTATCATATGCCTTTAAAGGTTTTGAAACTGGTGCATCGAACCCTAAATCTTGATATACCGCGTCCTCAATAATAGGTAATCCAATTTCATTACATATCTCCATCACTTCTTCCCTCTTCTTAGCGTTCATACTAAAATTGGTCGGATTATGAAAAGATGGGATTGTATATAAAATAGATGCGTTAAATTGTTTCTTATATCTTGTAATGTATGAAGTATTTATACCATTCTCATTCATTGGTATTCCAATCAAGCGCATTCCTGCTGATTGAAATACATTAAGCGAATATAAATATGATGGTTTTTCTAATAAAATTGACGCTCCTTTCGGAAGAAGCCCCATAGAAATAAGCTGCAATGCTTGAATTGCCCCTGAAACAATTAAAATAGAGTCAGGAGATACATATACCCCATGCCCTTTTAAATATTCCGCAATTTTTTCTCTTAAATGGAGATTCCCTTTCGGTTCCTCATACCCAAGTGGAACATTTGATTGTAAAATTTTATTAATAATACCCTTCATCTTTTTCTCAGGCAAGAGACTCGGTGAAAGTTCACCTGTTCCTAATCGAATTACATTGGGAGTAAATTCAGCTTGATTAATCTCTTGTACAGCAGGAAGATTCGGATAATGAAGTCCTGTTTCTACGTAAGACTGCCAGTTTGGAGGCGGGGCATATGTTGAAGTATTCTCACTATTTTTTATAACAATTGTTCCCTTCCGTCCATTCCCCTCAATATACCCTTTTGCTATTAACTCATCGAAAGCCATTACAATTGTACTTCGGTTCACTTCAAACGCATGCGCCAAAGCTCTTTGTGAAGGTAATTTAGTTCCAATTGTCCATTCCCCATTAACAATTCTCTCTTTTATATAAGATTCTATTTGTTTATACAAAGGAATAGATGAAGACATATTAGGTTTCCAAACGAGCCTTTCCATTATATCACCTCACATATTTTATGGTTGGTAACCTATCCAACCATATGGATGGGTACAAATTTTCATTTCTTCTATACAATATAGACTATCATAATTAATCAAATTAAGTAGGAGGTAATCTGATGAGTGAAGCAATTATTCACGGTATCATCCTTGCATTTGGTCTTATCATTCCATTAGGTGTCCAAAATGTTTTCGTCTTTAACCAAGGCGCTAGTCAACCAAATATTTGGCGAGCTTCTCCTGTAGTCTTGACTGCATCTATATGTGATACATTATTAATATTAATTGCTGTACAAGGTGTTTCCCTTGTACTCCTTACTTTTTCTTGGTTAACAACTACTCTGTATATGATTGGATTTTTCTTTCTTATGTATATGGGGTGGGTTATTTGGAAAAGTAATCCTTCAAATGATGTAAATCAAGAAAAAAGAATGCCTTTAAAAAATCAAATTATTTTCGCCGCATCGGTTTCATTACTAAATCCACACGCAATTTTAGATACAATAGGTGTAATCGGAACAAACTCTATACAGTACATAGGAAGTGAGAAATGGGCTTTCACTTTTGCAACAATTATAGTTTCTTGGATTTGGTTTATTAGTTTAGCTTTTGCCGGGAAATTTCTAAAAGGATTAGACTCAACAGGGAAAACGATCACAATATTAAATAAATTTTCAGGGCTAATCATATGGGGAGTCGCACTTTATATGTTAAAACAAGTTATTTTCCCTAACTAAATTAAGAAGATTGCATGCTAATTACACATCATGCAATCCTCTTTCAAATTATGCAGTCGGTTCAGGCTTCTGCTTTATTTCCATTTCATCTTTTGCCGGCTTAATCCAAATTATCGCTATGACAGCACCAATAGCAGCGAAGATGCTTGTTAAATAAAACACTTCATGGTCTGCCCCTTTCATAAAAAAAGAATACAGGGGTGGTCCAGCTGCTACACCGATAAATCGCATTGAACTATAAAATGACGTAACTGTCCCCCTCTGCTCTTTTTCAATCCCTTGTGTAATAAGAGCATCTAGACATGGTAACGCCATACCAATTCCTCCCCCCATAATAACGAGACAAAGAAGTAGCAAATAGATTCCTTTTAGAAATAAAGGTAAGAAGACAGATGCAGCAGCCAGTAAAAATCCAATATAGATACACTTTTTCATAATATCTTGTTTATCTCCAATTTTTTTACCAGCCATATATGAGCTAAGTGATAGTACAAGTAAAGGAATAGCGAGTACACACCCTTTCCATATACCATGAATATCGTACTTCGACTCCAGTATAGTTGACAGATAAAAAAGTATTCCGAATAAAATAAGCATAATAATTGCACCTAGTATAAAAATGGCAATTAACCATCTTCCCTTTTCTCGAAACGTAGAGATAATAGATTGAATAAATTCTTTAAGTGGTAGGACTTCTTCTTCTTGTTTCTTCGCCTTTACTAGTACCAGTAGTAAAACAATCGATATTACACATAAAACTGGAATCGCCCAAAATGGTAAGAACCATACAATAGCTGCAAGAGCTGATCCTAATATGGGACTCAATACTTTTCCAAATGTATTTGACGTCTCAATGATTCCTAAACCTGCACTAACCTGTTTTTCATCTTTGTATAAATCACCGACACATGGTATGACAACTGGCATAGCACCAGCAGCACCTATCCCTTGAATTGCTCTTCCGATAAGAATCCAAACATAAGGGTTATCAACTTTCCATGATACCCATCCCGTTATCGCTCCTCCAATAGCTGCAATTAATAAACTTGGAACCATTACCATCTTTCGTCCCCATCTATCTGATAAATAACCAGCAATCGGTATAAGTATAATTGCAATGATAGAATAAATTGTAATTATCATGGATACTTGGAAAGATGAAATATGTAATTTCTTTTCAATGGTTGGCAGGATTGGAATAAGCATTGAATTACCTAGCGTCATAACAAGTGGAACTGATGCAAGTGCAATTAAACAACAGTTTTCTTTTTTTAACATGTTGATTTCGGAACCTTTCATCATATATTTCTTACCATATAATAGCCCTGCTGGAAATTATGTTTACATTCCACCAGGGCTATTTCATCTTTACTACTTTCCATTTACAACAAAAGAAATTGGATAAAATATAGCATTACTCCTATTCTTTGAATCCTGTTCACAATATATCCATACCAATTAATTGAAAATAAAAAAGAAAGGAAGAATCCTTCCTTTCTCCTATAACCTTCTACATTTAGCGAGTATATCCGCCACCAAGCTGTTGTTCTGCCATTGCTACAAGGCGTTTTGTAATTTCACCGCCTACAGAACCGTTTGCACGTGAAGAAGTATCAGCTCCAAGCTGTACACCAAACTCTTGTGCAATTTCATATTTCATTTGATCTAGAGCTGCTTGTGCTCCATGTGATGCTAATTGATTAGCGTTACGATTTCTAGCCATTACCGATCACCTCCTTATATATATTAAACTGTATCAAATCCGAAATTAAATACATGGTAATTTTTGGTTATTGATAAAATAAAAAAAGAGTCTCCTAAACGAGACTCTTTCATCATTTCACCTTATGAACTTACTACTTCTAATTTTCTATTCGTTAATGCTTTCATTTCTTCTTTCAATATATCTTTCGCATTATGCCCAAACCATTCAAGCGAAGCAAAATGATCAGTATCTCTCACTTCCCGGATGATTTCATCATAGTTTACAATACCTTCAAATAATGGAACCATTCCTATACGACTTCCAGCAGCGGCATATACATTATTTGGTTCAAACACGTGTAAATACTCCGCTGATGATATATTCTTAAAATGGTAATGTTGTATCCACGGCTTTAATCGATGAAAACTATCTACAGGGTCTGCACCAGACTCCCATATATGAAGAAAATCAAGGTTTATTTTTAAATATGGATGATTTACTTCTTCTAACAATTTCAAAGTAGACGGCAAAGTATCCGTTAACGTATTTGGATGTGTTTCTAATAGTATATACATATTATGCGGAGCAAATAGATCACAAATCATGCGAATTCGCTCCACATACTCTTTTCTCTCTTGTTCCGAGAAATCCTCACTACCTTTTTGCCCGGCAAACGTACGAATTTTATTTGTATTAAACCAATTAGCTAGTGTTACCAGCTGTTCACATTTTTCCATCGTTTTTTGAAAATCCGCTAATAATGATATGTCCAAGTAATCACTTATCATCGTAACTTCTAAATTTTTATCCTTTAAATAATCTATTTCTCGTTCTGTCGTTTCACGCTCTTGCATATATAAATTTTGTGCATGGGTCCCCCACAACTCAATTCCTTCAAAACCGTTTTCGTATGCAAATTGAACAATATCAGTAAATGAAATTAGTTGATGGCGAAATGAAATTGTACATAGCGAATATTTCATTGGTTTGAACTCCCTTATCTTAAATTCAATGAACTTGTATTAGTTAAGAAAGACTGATTTGTTATCATTTCTTTCCATAACAGAAACTGTTTCTCTAGTTCATCCTTAATTTGCAGTTCAATTGTATTCATTTCATCAAGTTTCTCAACAATTGGTAATAACATATCTTTATTATTTGTCATTGCCATTTTAATAGCACGGTACTGTACATTTGTAAATCCTTGTACAATGTCTTCCACTCGATCACACCAATAATCAAATTCTTGCTCCGAATATTGTAAAGTTTCACGGAAGTATGCAAAGGCATGTTCATAGCTATATTTACGTATTGCCAATACGGGTATTTGCTTTACTGCCGTTACGAGCCCGGAAAGTGAATACCCATCCTCTTCATTTACCATTTTTATTATTAATTTTTTTAATTCCATTGTTAGTTCATTATCATCTTTTTTGAATGTTTCCATGAAATAACTTTCTACCATCTCTTGTGTTGGCTCCTGAATTCCTTCTATATCAATGAAATAGCCTCCACCAAATGGGTTGTCTTTAACAGAATGGAGCACTTTTTCTCTTTCCATATTCCCTTCCCAGCGAAAATCAGGATCAAGCATGAACCATTCATCTTCTTTCTCTGTCTTCGATATCATTAAGTAATGCGGAAACGGTTTTTGATGAAACTTATTTTCTCTCTCAGGCAATAAAGACATATCAACCATTACAATTACGTAACGATTTTCTGGCTTATTTTCTACTAATTCTAAAAATGTTTCTACATTGCTACTTTTATCTTTTGAATGATCGTACCATTCGTTCACTTTAATGCCATACAATTTTTCATACCAAAGTAAGTAGTTATCATGATTAATGTTTTCGGAATGATAAGAAATAATCCCGCCTTCTGTTATATCAAAATCTCCATCCCATAATCCGAAATAAAATGGACGGAAATCTATATCGCTACGCCTTTTTATAATTTCACAAAAACAACTCACTAAACAGTGAACTTTAATTGAAGTCATACTCTCATCCACTTTCCTAAAAGGTTAGTTATTCACATTTATTTCGTGTAACGGCTGTAACTCTTCCATAAAGTCAAGCAAAGATCCTACAGTAAGAAACGCCTTTGGGTCTATCTCATCCTCTGGAACGCATAGCTTTAAATCCATTTCTATGTATACTATAAGCTGTAACATCATTACCGAATCTATATATAAATCTTGATTTAAACGCATCGTTTCTTCTAAATGCGTTACATTTTTCAGTTCCATTTTTTCTCTCATAATACTTAAAACTGCTTCTTTTAACATTTCACGACTCATGTTGTTATCTCTCCCATCTCTAATAACTTCCGACTTACTTTCCCTGTTTTATTTTTCGGAATCTCTGCTACATTTTCAATTTCATGTGGCACTTTATAAGACGGTAAATGCTGTATGCACCATTCTCGTATTTGTACTGGTTCAATACGAGAGACTACTTTCGCTTTTACTATTTCTCCCATCACAGGATGCTTGCCCCGGTATACAATCGCCTCCTGAATACCTTCTAATCGAAGCATCGTTTCTTCCACTTCTATAGGAAATACCTTTAGACCGGACACATTAATAACATCATCTATTCGCCCCATGAAATGAATGCCTTGCTCAGATCTATAACCTAAATCTTTTGTATAAATCTCCTTTTCAGCAATTTTCACTACGATTTCTTCAGGTTCATCTTCATTTGAACCTATGTTAATACTTACATGAGGAAGTGGTTTTCCTAAATCCAAATGTGTTTCCATAGCATGACATATACTAATGCAACCAGCTTCAGAACAGCCGTACTGCTGCATCATGTATTTCGTCATGCCCTTTAACTTATAAAATAGCGTTTCTGGCAAAGGTGATCCTGATGTCATAATTTTATGAAACTGAAAAGTCCCTTGTGGAAAACTCCCCATAATATGTAACATAAGTGGTACTGCGTATATGATATGTTTTTCGGTATTACGAACTATATTTAACGCGAATTTAGGGTTTTTATTTGTAATGATTATAGGCTTACTACCTCTCGTAATTGCTGATAACGTGCCACAAATTAATCCGTATGAATGTGAAACTGGAGCCATTACAATTGGCACTTCGTCTTCTTCACATTTTAAAGCTTCATTGTAAGCAGCAATTTCTGTTTCAATTTCCGTCCATGCTCTACGAATCAGTTTTGGCTCTCCTGTTGTACCTGAACTATACTGCAATAAAGACGATTCTTCTTGTAATAGATTTGGAACTTCTAATTTTGTAAAGTCGTTACTTTCTCCGTATAAAAGTGCAGTACACTTTGCGCGCTTTGCCATTTCAATTGCTGTATCCTTTGGCGTATCTTCATGAATAAGTAGTACAGATGCTCTTTTTTCTTTTAGGAAAAACACAAGCGTAATAATATCGAATGGATCTTTCAGACAAAGTGCAAATCTATTTCCTTCTGCTTCTTGAAATTGTTCCACTCTCTCGTAACCTTGTAATCTCAATTCAAAATCATATTTGCTAAATTCTTGTTTATTAACGATTAGCATGATTTCCCCCTGTAACAACTGATTTTTGTATTGTAAGTTGCTTTGCTCTATACAATGGATTTGGAACTTCATGAACAAGCGATTCCACATCCATATATAAACGACGCTTCGTTAATTGCTCTGCATGAAATGTAGGTGCATATAATTGTAATGCTTCAAAACGTTCTTTCAAATGCGAAAATCTTTCAAAATGATCTTCTATTTCTTCAACAAGAATGATCCAAAATTGTTCCTCTTTCAACTGATACTCATCTGCCAGCACGAAAGCTAGTTCACCTAGATTGAATAGGAAAAGCGCATCTAAAACCATTTCTTGTAAACATTCAATACGGTCCATTTCAAAGAAATCATTCATTTGACCATTCGCATATGTTTTATGCATTTTAGTAAAGTCAGGACATTTTTCGAGTTCTTTCAAAAATGGACGATAAAACTCCAGTCCTTCATGAAAATCTTTTAGTGCAATACGGACTGGTATTCCCTCTTCATGAACTAAAATCATGTTTTGCCCATGTGATTCTAATGCGACTCCATGCTCTACAACGAGGTGTACAACTGGGATAATTGCTTTTTGAATAAGCAATTGTAACCAGCTTTCTACTCCATATCTCTTTAACCACAAATCAATAGTTGGTGTCCCATTTTTTCCCTTGGCATATAAACCGTTAAATGGGATTGCCTCTTCTTTCTTATCTAAATATTTGTGAACGCTTTCGCGCCAAATACATCCTAATGAGCCATACGTAGCTTTTTTATTCGCATCGTACGTAACACTCGAAAATTCATTTAACAAAATTAAACGCGATTCATCCCTTAAATAAGGGTCATGATTTACTATATCTTTTAACCAATTCGATATAGCAGGTGCACTCACAACCGAATGTGGTTTTAATGTACGGATAGTTGAAGTATTGAGTAAATTCATTGATAACTTTACATATGGTTTCTCTCGATTCGTAACATTTCTTAATGTCCGCATCGACTGCTGCGCGCAATAATCATCTTCTGATTTCCCTAAATAAATAATATATTTATCCTGTATATGGTCAGTATAATTCGGAATAATAAAGTTCTCCCACTGCCAAGGATGAACAGGTATAAACATGTACTTCTTCGAATCACAGTCCATTGTTCGAATACGATCCATATACTCTTCGATTTTCTTTTCACCAATTTCTTCTTTAAAGGTACAGTTATAACTCTCTTCACTTTCATATCCTACAGTCGTATATTTCTCATGAACTGCAATCCATATAATTTTCATTGATTGCATAAATTCAAATCCATATTGAAAATTATCACGATATTGAAACCCGATGCGTGCTTTATAACTAGGATGATACGGGTGTCCATCTATTAAATGACTTTCAAGCTCATCATAAGATTTCGCAAGATAGTCTTCTTCACAACTTCTCTCATATTGTGCAATCGTATCTTTGAAGATTGTTTGTTCTAATTCTTGAATAAAAGAATCCAATTTCGTTCGATCCACTTGAACAATCCGAAAAATCTCCTGTAAAAATTGTGAAACTGACTGTATTTCTTCTTCCTCATCTTGAACTCTCATTATTAATGAGTCATGTAAACAAATACGCCCAAATGTCATACGTTCTTGCCCATAGCATTGGTACATTACATTTTGATCCTTTTCATCAAGACCTTGTATAATAAAAAGTATTTGCTCTCCCTTTTGTATACGAATCGGCGTAATGATTTCTTCATAAATTAACGATTCTACTAATTGCCGGAATACTCTTCTTCTTACTGAAATGTACTCTTTTGATTGGAGTGCCTTCAATATTTTCATGTGATAAACTTCTTCTTTCATAAATCCCTCCGCTATAATACGGAATATCAAATTCCATTATTTGTATTACGTGAAATTTTAGCACTACTTATGAACGAACAGCCACTTCTCTAACGAGTGGATTATCTACTTGTACATAAATTGCTTGCTCTAAAGGATTTGTCAGTTCATCAACATCGAAAAATCTCGTTAGCAAATTTGCTTTACATGCCAATTTATTTTCTTCCAACAATTCACTTAAAAATGTAGAAGGTTCGCGGTTATATGGAAGGAACGCTTCAAGTACAGACCTTAATTCCGAAAGAAGAATTTCCTCCTTTATTAATCCTGCTGTACCAAAACCGTTAATTAGTCCAAACATATGATTAAAAATTAAATAGTAACGAAATCTTTCATCTACAATGTAATCGTCATATAAATTCCCAGTACGTTCGCCAATACCCGCTAGTTCATTATCTAGCACTGACTTCATTGAATTGCAGAAATAAAAACCTTGATTATCACGGAAGTAAAACTTAACTGGATAACCATCTTTCAATTGAACAACACTATTTTGTTGATGCGCTTCTAATGCAACGCCATAACGTAAATACATCCATACCATCGGCTTTAAAGAGATATTCATATATCGTCTAAACCACTCTAAACTTACTTCTTCACAGCTTCTACCTTCTAAATCCGCTAAGCGATGGATAATATTTGCTAAACGAGTTCTTTCACCCGGAATTGCATCTTGTACTAATCCAGCGATAAGCGTTGCATCATTTTCATTTTCACTATAAAATGTGTTTTCTCGAATAATCACTTCAAATCCAGACTCTTGTGCCCCGTATTTTAAAGTAATAAAGGCCGGATCACATATAAAATCAAATCCTGGAAACTTTTCTAGCACCTCTCCAATTTTAGTATTCAATATTTCCTTACCTTCAAGTCCACTCTCAAGTTCCTTCAATTTATTAATACGCATTGAATTCGTGACCTTTACAGGGAATGAAAACTTGAACATATACTTCGAATGAGGATGATATAGCGTTCTAAGTGATGATGTCGCCATATAACACTTACCTACTGGACCGATATATTCAAGTACACCTTGATTCATCCAATTTTGCACATAAGATTGATGTAATAGCCATTCTGCTTGTAGCGGATGGATTGGAATTAATGAATATTCATCTTCTTGACAGTACTCTTCAATAAATTCTTGACCTACCTTTTCATCGTTCTTTAATTCCTTTTTTATCATCGCCGTTGTAGAATCTTGTAACAATGACTTTTCACTTACTATACTTTTATGTGCCCTAAAATAGTGAAGTTGGCACTCCCCTTTTAATTCAGGAGAATACATTGAACTTTTCCAATCCAATATACCTTGTCTACTCTTTGGTGTAGGATGAGTTAAATGTCCAAATAATAAAGATTGCTCCGCCTCTATAAAAGTCGTATGGAAACCATATAATTCAGCTGTATCCTGCTCCCTTCCTTGTATAAACTTCTCAATATTTTGACAACTACAGATAACTCGAAGCATAAGTTCATCAGGATTCGTACCTTCTCCATAGTTAATAGACATTTCCTTTATTAAAAACATAATAACCGTAATATAATCTGCTTTAATAACATTTTTATTTTCGCCAATTTGGTAATAAAATTGTTCTCCAAATAGATGACGGTCCGTTGACGATTTATATATAACTTCCCCATACAAAGTAACGTTTTGTGCCGATAACCGACAGCATAAATAAGTGGGGATAGCGTCTCTTTGAAATGAATGGCAGAAAATATTTTCTATCCTTTTATCCTCCGTAATCCATTCTCCACTTCCTGTTTCTCTTAAATAACAATTTAAAAAGCTTTGTATTGTTGCATGTTCCGCGATTTGTTTCGCATGCTGCATACTGCTCCTCCTCTTTTAGACGAACACTATCATTTTTTCGTGAAACTTCTGACAGTTGAATTTTATTATCAACTATGATTTTAATTGATAATGATAATCATTTCAAGATATATTTCAGAATTTTTTTATCTAACTAAACTTTTTACCTTTTCAAAACATTTAATCCGTCAACAAAAAAATACACCAATATAATTATTTGATGTATTTTTTCATTCTTGTAGATTAAGTTTACATAATAATATTATCGCATTCTAAATTAATAGTGATTTGTATAAACAATCCATATCTCGCCAAGCATATGCTATTTCTTCTACATTTAGTCTTTCTAAAAGTTTCGTGTCAATTTTTTCCGGATTATATTTTTCATAAAACTTTTTAGAAGGATTATTAGAAACTACCCAAACTAAAAGAGATTCCATATTATCTTTTTTACAATCAAATAGTAAAGCTTGAAATAATCTTTGTCCTATCTTCATTCCTTGATACTCTTGTAAAATGTATATTGCATATAATTCCCCATCACAATTATATGTACCTGTTCTTTCAACTCCCCCATCGATAAATCCAATTATTTTACCATTTAACGTTTCTGCTACAAACCTAAATTGATGCCCATCTTCTTTTTGAAATATACTTTCCCATAGCTTTTCTCGTTGGTCATACGTTATATTGTCTAAAATTTCATTAGAGAATATCCCCTTATACGTTGTTTTCCAACTATCCACATGCACTTTTGCAATTGCCGAAATATCATCTTTTATTGCCCTTCTAATATGTATCTCCACCATACTCATCCCCCTTAGAAAATAATTATAGCAAAATGTTTTGTATGCATTAAAAAAAGAGTGAATTTTCATCACTCTTTTTATCTACTTTCAACTTCTACTGAAACAACATGATCGATTTCTTTTAAAGAACTATATAATTCAGTTGTATATAAATCTTCTGGAGCTAAAATGACCATTTCCAATTGCTGAGATGCCCCATTATCAATATCTTTAATTTTCACTCGTTTTACTTGCATATTTAAATTTTTAATTTGCTTAAAAATCCCGTCTAACTCTCGATGTTTGTTTACGGTAATTTTTATGGATAAGTCCTTTTGTCTTAATGAATAAGGGCCTGCAATTTTCACAATTTGCGGAAGTACGTTAATCGCTAATATAATTAAAATCATAGCAACCGTCGCTTGTATATAAAACCCTGCACCAATCGCAATACCTAGTGCTGAAGCGGCCCATACCATAGAAGCTGTCGTTAATCCTGAAATAACGTCATTATTTCTTCGTAAAATTACCCCTGCTCCAAGAAAACCAATCCCACTAACAATTTGAGCGGCGAGACGCATTGGATCCATGTTTGTATGACCCGGTACAGAATAAACATTCACTGATTCAATTGAAACCATTGTAATTAAACAACTCGCTACGGAAATAACCATACTTGTTTTCACACCAAGCGGTTTATTCTTTAGCTGCCTATCTATTCCGATGAATAATCCTAAAAAGAGTGCTAAACCTAATTTGAATAAAAATTCATATGACATAATTCCTTCTGCTACTAAGAATATAGACAAATGTACATTCTTAGAGTATTCCTGCTTCTGCGTGTCCTGTCTCGCCACTAACTCGCTACTACAGTTTGCTGTAACACTCCACAGGCATAAATTCCGATGTAGCCCACCGTACATATATACAATCTATTTACGTTAGTATTGTATATTTTTTTGCTTGTAAAAGGTTGATTGACGCGTTCAAATCTCTACCTATTACATTTCCACAGTCACATTCATATACTCGTTCGGATAGTTTTAAGTCTACTTTCTTTTGACCACAACATGAGCATAACTTCGACGAGGGATAGAACCTGTCTACTTGACGTAGTTCAATTCCATATTCCTCACATTTCGCCAATAACCATGTTTGAAATGTATAAAAGCATTGCTTCGCAACTGCTTTAGATAGATGTTTGTTCTTCATCATACCTTTCACATTCAAATCTTCTACTGTAATAAATGTTGGCTTGGTTTTCACCACATCATTTACAATAGACTTTACATACGCTAATCGAATATTTGTTAACCTGGCATGTAGTTTTTGCACTCTAAGAATATTTTTATCTATATTCGCTCTTTTGTTAGTAACAGATTTTTCACCTCTCTTTTTTATATTTTCAAATTTACGCGATAAAAAACGTTGCTCACGTCTTAACCGTTTTTCTATCTTTTTTACTCTTATTGTTTTGTTGATGTTTTCATGAACGATACCGTCGCTACGTATAGCGAAATCCTTCACCCCTAAATCAATACCTAAACCTGTTTGGTTGAAAGTTGGCTTCGTTTCTGTTTCTTCCAATTCGCAAAGCACGGATACAAAATATCGTCCTGCTCTTTTACCTATCGTTCCACTTTTTACAATCGCATTTTTGGGAATATACCCATATTCTTTTAACCTTACCCAACCAATTGTGGGGATTTTTACTCTATGCCTTTCTACTGTCCAATCTGTTTTGTTGTTTTTAGGAAAATAGCACTTCACATCTTGCTTCTTCTTTTTCTTATATCGTGGAAATTTAGATAAACCCTTAAAAAATCGCTTAAAAGCTTTATCCCCGTTCATAATCGCTTGTTTTACAGCTTTACTTGATACTTCTTTTATCCACTGGTCACATTCTTTTGTATAGACATTGTTCAACCATTTTGAAAAGTCATACCCACTTAAAAACTTTCCTTCGGCTTCATACAACTCTTTATTTTTAGAGATATACAGGTTGTAAACATATCTGCACACACCAATAGTCTGATTTATTCGAGGTATTTGTTCTTTTGTCGGATGGATTTCTATTAGATATGCTCTTTTCATAAATCTTTATCCTCCGGTATTTTCTTCTTGAATCCCCATATAGTCTTTATACTGTTTATCTGTATAAAATCTTCTTCCTTTAGGGTTTCGGTAAGCAGTCAATACACCCTCGTTATCCTTCTCTGTAAAGTTCTTACAGACACATTGATTATTTCAGCGAATTCTTTTGATTTATATTGTTTCATAGGTAGAATGTAACATATTTATCTGCATTTGCGTATGTTTTATACAACTGTATTGATCTCCTTACTTCCTAATATTTCCCTTCGAATATTTCACTATAACTCTTTTATGATATCAATTCCAGTCTTTTCTATTCATTTAAAGTAAAAAACCGAAAAAACATTTTTGACAATGTTTCCCCGGCTTTTTATTATAATTAAGATCTTTCTTTATTTTTGTTCTTTAATTTTAATTTGTGCATCTTTATAAAATGCTAACTTATTATCATTATACTCTTTTGTATGTTTATTAAATTGTTCTTTCGCCTTTTGCGCTTCCACATTTAACTCATTAACAGTTTTAACTTTTTCACCAATTTCTTTTAACTTCGTTTCTTTTACTTTTAATTTTTCATACAGTTCTTTTTCAGTCGCTAACGCCTTCGTGTAATTCTCATTCATCTTTTGGAAGGCATCATAACGATTTTTATACGATTCTTCTACTGTTTTTGCTTGTTTTTGTAATTTCTTATCTTCGAGTTTTTCAATATTATTTTGAACGGATGTCGTTTCTTTCTGCGCTTTTTCTAACTGTTCCTTCTCGTTTTTCAATACTTTTTCACGCTCGTCTACATTTGCAGTAGCTTGCTCTATTTTCTTTGAAACTGCTTCATTATGCTCTTTACCTTCTTGTAAAATTTGAGAATAAAGTTCTTGTCCTTGCTTTTCTAACTTCTCTAATTTTTTTGTGTCATCTGCTAAAGATTTTTCCTGTGTAGATGCTGCTTCAAAAGCCGTAAATAAATTTTCTTCTGGCTTTTCACCGAAACAACCTGATAATAATCCTACTGATAATGCTCCAACTACTGCTACTTTTCCATATTTCAACTTCAATTCCTCCATTACATACGGTTATCATGCCAGAGGTTCACGGGGAAGTGATTCTCTTCATGATATGCTTCAAACTCATAACCCTTTTCTTTTAGACCCTTTAATATTGCTGGCACAGCTGCGACTGATTGCGGATGAATATCATGCATTAAAATGACTTCTTGAGGATTTGTTGCACCAGCTAATACATTTTGAGCGATTTGTGCTGCCGCTGCATCGACTGGTACTTTATTGTATTTCCAGTCTAAAGAATCAATTGTCCAGTCCCATACTTTAAGACCACCCTCTACTACTTTGTTTCGAAGGCCTTCATTTAAACCAGGCTTCGACCCGTATGGTGGACGTGTTAATTGAGGTGATTTTCCAATAATATTTGCGATTAAGCTTTGATCTTCTTTCATTTCATTAACATATTCGCCATTTTTATATAACTTCGCAAAATTGTGTGTCATACTATGCATTCCAACATAATGACCCTCTGCATTTTGACGTTTTACTAAATCAGGAAACGCTTTTACATTCGCTCCGATTAAAAAGAATGTCGCCTTCGCATCATGCTGTTTTAACATATTTAATAATTCAGCCGTATATTTTCCTGGCCCATCATCAAATGTAAGATAAGCAACTTTTCTTTCCATTCCGTTAAAACGACTTGGCGCCGTTTTATTCATTTCAACTTTCGATTGTTCACTTGCAAGCTGCACTATATTTTCTTGCTTAGCAACAGCTTTTGCTGGTGAAGTAATAGATTGAAACATGAAATACCCAATAGCTACTATTGCAATCGCTACTGAAACAACTGCAACTCGTTTAATTTTAAAAGCCTTTTCCATTCTATCGAATTCCTCTCCCTATTAATCTTATATATAAATCACCCAATATAATTATACATCTATTTATTTTATTACACTATATAAACAATCTAAAATATGAATTATAATGGGAGTTTTATCAAAATTGTTGTTCCTGCCTCAACAAACTCTTTATTCTTTTCATACCAATTCTTGATTGCACTATGTACAACTTTCAAGAAGATTTGTTTTAACCTGTTTGATCTTCATCTTCTATCAATTCAATTCGCTTTCAACTTGCAATGAGATGAATTTATTTTCTCTATTTTAGGAGTTAATTACCAAATTCTTTCCTCTAGTATATCGTACAATTGCACCTTTTGTTTATATAAATTAAAATGATTTGACTGTAAACGTGAAAAAACTAGTAGCCCTTCTACTAAAAATAAATGAAGCAATCCATTTCCATAAAAAAAGATTGGCTGAGGCCAACCTTTTTTTATACTTATTCATTTCGAGTTGGTTTTGGTGTAACACCTAAATGCTCATTTAACTTAGTCGAAATATCTTTCACATTTTTTTCGTTTGGAATGTAATAATAAATACCACCAATACGCTTATCCGTTCCTTCTATTTGCATCTTTTCCATTTGCAAATCTGATCCTGCCATATTTTTCGTAATAGCAAGCATATCATCAAACGTTAAGTTTGTTTTCATATTTTTATCAACTGCATCAAGTAAAGAGCCCATTTTACTAATTGATTGAACAGACATTGCTTTTTTCGCAATTGCTTCAATTACAAGTTGTTGCCTTTGACCACGCATTGCGTCACTGTCAATTTTACGCGTTCTAGCAAGTGCAAGGGCTTGTTCACCATTTAAATGTTGGTAACCTTTTTCTAAATGGATCATACCTGCTTGGTCTTTACTATCTTGTTCTGTGAAAGTAACAGGTACATCAATATCAATACCACCAATTGAATCTACAATTTGTACAAATGACTCAAAGTTAAACTTCACATAATAATCAACTGGTACATTTAAAAATCTTTCCACTGTATCTCTTGTACTTTCAACACCACCAAATACGTGTGCGTGTGTAATTTTATCTAATTTCTTTCTAGATGGAATATAAACACGTGAATCACGAGGAATGCTTACTAATTTAACGGATTTATCATCTTTATTAATTGTCGCTAATAAAAGTGCATCTGTTCGAACCGCTTCACCATATTGGCTTTTTCTCATTTCGCTTCCATCGACACCCATGATTAAAATCGAAATATTATCCTTTAAAGGTTCCACTTCTTTGTCCCTTTTTGATGACTTATCAATTTGTGCATATGCATCACTTACAACAGCTTTTGCTTTGTTATATATAAACGATCCATATCCTACTCCTCCAAAAACAAGTAGGAAAAATGGAATTAAAATGAACCATTTTATTGATTTTCTTTTAGAACGTTTTTTACTGCTTCTCGTATCTTGTTCTAATTCAGAGCTCATGTTCATTCTCCTCTCTTTCTCTTTTCCTAGTATAATGTATGTCTAGTAATCTTCATATTGAATTTCCTTTCAATCACCTTACATTTTTGTAAGGTTACATCATGAATCCAATATGTATTCCATTTCACATTATACTCTCGTGCTTATTTTTGGCAAGTCACTATTTATCAACTTCAAAAATTTAACACTTCAAAACGTTCAAATTTACAGATTTATCATTCTGTTATTTGCAGGTAGTAAGACTTTCACCTCATAATTTATCAGGAATAAAAGAGTCAAGTTTGGGCCGTGAAATTTTGATTGGTGATGACTAATAATCAGTGAGGGATAAATCCCCCACTGATTAAAATTTCACTTTATTATTTCTCATTTGGTGTGTATATCATTTGCTTCCCATTATTATAAATTAAAGCTGATTTTGCTTTTATTTTCTTTTTTTCTATTTCCACATCATCATTAGAGAAATTCACAATAATTTTAATATCTTTTCCATATGAAGCAGATTGGACTAATTTATCTTCTGACAAATATGCAAAGTTCGTCATTTCTTCTTTTACTGCCTTTTCATGAACTTCATTCCAAACTTTCAGATGCTGCGTAATTTCTTGTTTATGCTTATTCCACTCTACTTCATCTAAATGGTACAACGGAGGCACATTATACAATAACTCATATAACATTCGGTTTCCTACCTCATCTTTTACTTTCAAACTTCCCCATTCCCAGTGGTGCGTTGTAATTACAGAATCATTGTATACTAATTTATATAACGGTACCGAATATACTGGATTTAAATATACTTGTTTATATTCTTCTTTTAACGGTACTTGTTTTGCATATTTTTCTGGAACATTTTGATTCGGTGACCAATATCCGCCCACATAATACGGACTTGTTTTATTTTTCCTCATATCTTCATCGTCCCATTTAATAACAGGCGTTTCAATGCCGTGAGCAAATGCAATCGTGCTACTTGCAAAGTCATTTCCGCCTTCTGAGCCAACTACCATACCCTTTTCTTGCGCAATATAATCCATTCGTTGCAACCTTGCTTGTAAATCTTGTTCTTGTGTCGTTAAATGTTTTGTTGAATAATCATCATAAATTTCGCCCGTCGCGTCACAATCAATAAACCATGAATTATATTTAGGGCCATTTTGTAATATATCGTTCATTCGTTCTTTTACACTAGGAAGTGATAATGTCGGATTTAATTTTCGGCCTCTCCCTAAAAACCCTTGCACTTTCTCACCATTTTTCTTCGTTACAGTGGCTTCTTCATATAACGATGGGTCATTAAAGGAAGCTGTGTTCCAATTTTTATCACCTTTTTCGTGAATAGAATGGTAAGAATCATACGGACCAACTAAATATCCCATTTCCTTAGCTTCTGTAACGAAATTAGGCTGCATAAATCCTTGTTCCCAGTTCGGTAGACCAATCCACGCTTTGTCTATCCCTACTTTTTTCATTTCCTTTATTATATCCGTTCCATCTGCCTTACCCCATTTACTTACTTCTTCAACTGCATCACCGAGTACTGACTTTAATAAATGTTTATTTAAGCTATACAGCTCTGTCTTCGATAAGTGATCTACACCTTTCTTTAATAACACACTAGCTTCCTGATTAACTTTCGGGAAAATATCCTCTTTATACAATTCCTTCATAGATAATACTTCGTTTGTATAGCGTAAAATAACATTTTTTTGGTACTTATCAATGAAATCTTGTTTACTTACTTGCTCAAACACACTCAGTTCTCCAGGCTCCGAACTATTCTTTTGAATAAGCCCTTTTATATGACTAAACACCGGGCTATTTATTTGCTCTCTTAGCTTCGGCCAATTCACGTTACTTTCTGATAAACCATTTTGATTCCAAAAGTAAAAATGAGCTGCCCCGTAAAGTTTTTCGATTTCTTTATTTTTTCTTGCCTTTTCTTGTAATGTTTTAAATTCACCTTTTCGAGCAATATTATCCTTATACAGTTTAGCGATACTTACTGCATCATTATTTGTCACATATAATTGAAATCCATATGTTTTATTTTTATTTATACTCGGGAATTCATGTGTAAAATCAAACCCTATTTTCGGATCTGAATGAAATTTCAATTCATTATTAAACATATTGTTCGCAATATATACGATCGAATATTTAGAACCATTTAATGCAAAAAACTTCATAGAAAATGATTCAGCAAATGAATATGCATCATCCTTTAAAAACTTCTTCCAATTCTCATCATTACTCGGAATTTGCTTACCTTCCCATAACGGAAGTGTATAATTTTCAGCTTGCACTTTTGGCCATGTAAAACTTTCTGCACCAGTCGATTCCACTTCAATATTTAAGTGGTCTTTTTTCTTTTCTAAATTTACTTTTACTTTTTGATCCGGATATTCCCATGATGTATGATCCTTGTTTTTTTTCAAATTCGATACCTTCATTTTTGGTAACGGTTGTGATGCCTGTTCTTTTACACCATCATGTTCTACAGTTAACGTAAAAGTCTCAGGATTTACATCGTAAGTAAAATCTTTATACGTCGCTTTCTTTATTTTAGACTCTTGTAAAGCATCATTACCTTTTACATCACACCCGACTAAAGTCGAAAGTGACAATGTTGTAAGAAGACATATCGCTATCATTTTTTTCATCTTCTGCACCTCCACCAATGAATATACAGGTGGTTTGTTACAGGAATATGGCAAAAAAATAATAGAGCTAGCATTATGCTAGCTCTATTATGAGCAAAAAAAATTTACGTATTACTATAATCTGTTTAAAGAAAATATGTAATACAGTGGAACTTTAATCCTTGTTTTTTTATTCTCACTAATAATTAGATCAAGCAAATCTAAATTCCATCAAGCTTCCCTTAACTGAAAAAGTAACTATATATAATATATCCTAAAACTAGCACTAAAATTAATATCCCTGTACCTTTCCAATTCATACCACCTGTCATATCAACAGGGCTACCTGATTCCACCCTGTTGAGTCCATCATTCAAAGAACCGGTAGGATTATTTTTCAATTCACTTTGTCTCATGCGTTCTCTTTTTTCTTCTGGTGACTCTTTTGAACTCATATAATCACCTCTAAATTTAATGTTCATTCCGAAAAATCCCCTTTAAAATAGATTCTCCATAACGTAAAGAAAGCTAGCTATGCTAGCTTTCTTTATAATCCAATATGTTCTTCCTTATTTACAGTAATCCCTTTATGATCAATTTCAAGCTCACATACTTTCATAGCTGCAAATACTCTCGCTAATTGGTCAGCTATTTCTTTACGCTTCTCGTACGGAGTTAAAATAAAAATGGATGGTCCCGCACCACTAAGCGCTGTGCCATATGCTCCGAATTCTTTTGCACATTTACGAATTGATGGTAATAACGGTACAAGTTCTAAACGATATGGCTCGTGGAAATGATCTCGTTCCATCATTTCACCTACAACTTCCCACTTCTTTTGACATAATGCAGCTACTAATACGTTACTTATCGCACTAGCCTTAACCGCTTCATGAAACGGAAACATCTCTGGTAATACAGATCGACTTTCCTCCGTATTTAGCTCTTCATTTGGAATAAGAGAAATTACGCCTAATTCCTTACTTTCAATCCTTACAACCGAAACATTCTTTCCATCCAGCGCTCCGATTACAGTTCCACCTAAAATAGAAGCAGCAACATTATCTGGATGTCCTTCCAAATTTGTAGCAATTTGAACTTTCTGATCAATTGTTAAGTTCAAGTTTCCAAGCTGATTCGCAAGCTCTATTCCTGCTACAATTGCTGATGCACTACTTCCTAGACCTCTTGTCAGCGGAATATTACTAGTAACTTCTATTATATAGGGTGATAAAGAAGGAAACACTTTACATGCCGTGCTAACAATTAAATTTTTATCGTCTGTTGGAATTGAATCTTCAAAGGAATGGATTACTTGCCATTTATCTGCTTCCGCCTTTACCACCACATCTAAATATAATGACAATGCTATTCCTACTGAATCAAATCCAGGTCCGACATTCGCTGTACTAGCAGGGACACGTACTCTCAATGGTATCACGACATAATCACCCCTTTAATATGATCTTTAATTTGATCTATATCATTTGACACACTTGCAATATCAAATTTATTAGAAGAAATTGCGATATCAGGATCTTTCAAACCGTTTCCAGTTAAAACTGCAACAACCGTTTCTCCCTTTTTGATTTTTCCAGATTGCACATGTTTAATGACGCCCGCTAATGAAGCATTTGATCCTGGCTCTGCAAAAACTCCTTCAGTTTTTGCTAACAATCTATACGCATGTAATATTTCTTCATCTGACACCATATCTATTTCACCATGAGACTGCTCGGCAGCCTCTACTGCATACGACCAACTCGCTGGGTTACCAATACGAATCGCTGTTGCAATCGTTTCAGGTTCTTCAATTACATGCCCTTTTACAATTGCAGCTGCTCCTTCGGCTTCAAAGCCGTGAATTCTTGGTTTTTTATAACCCTTTTCTTTTTCATATTCACAGAATCCTTTCCAGTATGCTGTTATGTTCCCTGCGTTCCCAACCGGAATAGCTAGAACATCTGGTGCATTTTCCAACTGGTCGCAAATTTCAAATGCTGCTGTTTTTTGTCCTTCAATTCGGTAAGGATTTACTGAGTTTACTAATGTAATCGGCTCTTCTGCAGCAATATTTCTTACAGCCTTAAGTGCATCATCGAAATTCCCTTCTATTGAAATGATCTCCGCTCCATAAGCAACTGCTTGCGCTAATTTCCCATGCGCAATCTTTCCTTCTGGTATTACGATAATACATTTCATTCCGAGGCGTGCCGCGTATGCGGCAGCTGATGCTGATGTATTACCTGTAGATGCACAAATGATAGCCTCTGAACCTTCTTCTTTCGCCTTTGCAACTGCCATTACCATACCACGGTCTTTAAAAGAACCCGTTGGATTCGCTCCTTCATATTTTCCGTATAACTGAATCCCTAATTGTTTTGATATATTTAATAATGGAATCAGGGGTGTATTCCCTTCCATTAAGCTGACATCAGGTGTGTTTTCATTCACCGGTAAATAAGAAGCGTACTGTTTTAATAGTCCTTTATACATATTGTTTTTCCTCCTCAATAATGTAGTAACTGTTTATTTCACTTGCGACATCTTCTATCGCTCCTAAAACTTGCTCGAATTGATATTTTGAAGTTTGATGCGTCACAACAACGACTTCTGCAAGCTCACGATTCAAAGGTAATTGAATTACCTCTTTTAAACTCACAGAATAATCGACGAAACATTCTGTTATTTTTTTAAACATTCCAGGCTCATCTCGTAATGAAATGCGCAAAAAGTATTTTGAAACTACTTCTTCATCTCCTTGTAATTCATACGGCTCCGGTTCTTTTAATACACTTTTATTTTTCGGAACTTGATTCATATTTTTAACGATTGAAATAATGTCACTTACTACAGCAGAACCAGTTGGTAACTTCCCAGCTCCAGGTCCGTAAAACATCACTTCTCCTACTGCTTGACCGTGAACATACACCGCATTAAATTCATTATTCACATTCGATAGCGGATGATGACGTGGTAATAAAGTCGGTTCTACACTTAAGTGAATGGATGATCCTTGTTTTTCAGCTTTACCAATTAATTTCATTGTAAATCCTAATTTTTCGGCCATCTCTAAATCTTCTTTTTCAACCTTTCGAATACCTCTAACTTGAACATCATCTAAAGAAACATTCATCGAAAAACCTAAGTTTGCAAGAATTGCTACCTTTCTCGCAGCGTCTAGTCCATCTACATCCGCTGTCGGATCTGATTCTGCAAACCCTAATTTTTGCGCTTCTTGTAAAGCCTCTTCATACGACCATCCATTTTGACTCATCTTTGTTAACATATAATTTGTTGTTCCATTTACGATTCCCATTATTTTTTCAATTTGATCTGAAGCTAGCCCGTCTGATAATCCTCTTAATATTGGAATCCCACCGGCTACACTCGCTTCGTAACATAGGTCACATTCATTTTTATTTGCCAGTTGCAGAAGCTCCGCACCATATACAGCCATTAAATCTTTATTTGCTGTTACGACATGTTTCTTACTTTGCAAAGCCTTCACAATATGCTCTTTCGCTTCTTCAATTCCGCCCATTACCTCTACTACAATATCAATATTTGAATCATTTAGAACTTCATCGACATTACTTGTTACTACGATTCCATCAATGCAAACATCACGTTCCTTTTCCAAATCACGTACAACGACTGTCTTTACCTTTACTTCATATCCTGTATCAAGAGTGATTTTTTTATAATGTTCTTTCAAAATATGGACAACACCACTTCCGACAGTACCTAATCCTAATACCCCAACATTAATAACGTTATTCATCTTCTAATCTCCTCCTAAATAGTTTAATTGTTACACCTGTGAATCACCTTACTCTGCTTTTTAATCATGCAGGTGGTGGTTATTTCCGTACGTACTAATCGTTTCATGTTACCGCACCTCCTTTCAAAGTAATAAAAAAACACACTCATCCCTAGGAAAGGGACGAATGTGTTTTCGTGGTTCCACCCTTGTTCCAACCTAGACTTACTTTCTTCTAGATTGCTCAAGTTCAGATAACGGCTGATACCGTCAATAATTACTAGATTGCTCGTTCACTATTGAAGTTCAAAGGTGGTAAGATCATTTCTCGTGTTAGGAAGCTCACAGCCTTGGCCTCCCTCTCTGTAAACCGTAAAAATGTTCTCATGTCCTTATCGTTACTTTTTCGCTCATGTTTATTTGTTAACTCATTATACTCGCATAAAAAACAAAATCAATACTATTTTTTAATTATTTTAAATTTTCAATCTTAAAAACTATAAAAAAAACACACTCATCCCTAGGAAAGGGACGAATGTGTTTTCGTGGTTCCACCCTTGTTCCAACCTAGACTTACTTTCTTCTAGATTGCTCAAGTTCAGATAACGGCTGATACCGTCAATAATTACTAGATTACTCGTTCACTATTGAAGTTCAAAGGTGGTAAGATCATTTTTCGTGTTAGGAAGCTCACAGCCTTGTCTTCCCTCTCTGTAAACCGTAAAAATCATCTCATGTCCTTATCGTTACTTTTTCGTTCATGTCTATTTGTTAACTTATTATAGTTATCAACTTTTCAAAAAGCAAGCCTATTTTTCTTCACAATTTTTAAGAATATGAATAATTATATTTTAAAATAACAAATCATCTAATACAGATTTATTCTCTTGCACATATATTCATCACATACAAATTAGCAATATTCATAGTTAAAGTCTCACTCTAAAACGTTTAGAGTTTCATACTTCAACACTATATTTAAAAAATAATTTTTAATACAATCTTTCCCTATAACTTTCTTCTAAAGAACGTGCAACTTCCTCTTCTGAAGCATTCACTTTCGCATGCTCCATTAACATTTTCGGTGCTGAAGGTAGCTCTGTTTTATTTAACCATGACTCTGGATCCCACATTTTTGAACGAATAAAAGCTTTTGCACAATGAATATAGCATTCTTCTATTTCAACAACAATTCCAAGTAATGGATTGCGTCCATTCGCCTGCATTTCTTTCAAAATTTCTTCATCGTTCGTAATATATGCTTTACCGTTTATTCGGAGTGTTTCCCCAAGACCCGGAATAAAAAAGATTAACCCTACGTGCGAATTTGAAATTATATTTAAAATAGAGTCTATACGACGATTACCCGGTCTTTCTGGGATGATAATTTTATTTTCATTTAATACATATACAAATCCAGGTGCGTCTCCCCTCGGCGAAGCATCACACTCTCCGAATTTATTTGCAGTAGATAATACTAGAAAAGGCGATTTAGACAGGAAATCTACACAATGGTGATCAAGTGATGAAATAACTTTTTTCAAAGCCCGTTCACTTGGTTGCCCCAATATTTGTCGTAATTCTTCCTCAGTTGAAATTATTGATTTTATTTCCTTATTCTCTATCTTCACTAATAATCACTCCTTTTTCTTTATTTTCCCAAAATTCAATACAAATATTGTATAATAAAATTTGCAGAAAGGGGAATTAAAATGACAGAGTGGTTAACAATATTTGATCCTGAAAGAAATACACTTGGAAAGAAATTACGTGATGACGTGCATCGTGACGGTGATTGGCACGAAACATTTCATTGCTGGTTTGTAGAAAAAGATGCTGAGGATATGTTCTTATATTTCCAATTACGCTCTAAAAATAAAAAAGAAGCTCCGAATATATGGGATATTACATCAGCTGGACACATTATGCATGATGAAGATGTACAAATTGGCGGTCTTCGTGAAATTGAAGAAGAATTAGGACTTTTCTTTCAAACTACTGATCTAACATACAAAGGAATCTATAAAATAGATTATGAAATTTCAAATCTTACTGATCGTGAATTTTGTCATATGTATTTTCACAATGTAATAAAGCCACTTCCATTTGCACCAGGTGAAGAAGTAGACGATGTGATGAAAGTACATGCAACTTCTTTTCTACAACTATTAAGAAGAGAGATTTCATCTTTAACGACTAATTCTGTTTTAAACAGTAATCCGATAACGATAACATTTGAAGATATTTATCCTTATGCTCTTGAATACTATGAATTTGTTATAGTGCAAGGACAAGAATTGCTAAACAAAAATAGTTTATAAAAAAATAGGACTCCCAGCTTACTTTATTCGGGAGTCTTATTTTTTTATTGCTCAAGTATCTTTAATTTTTTCTCTACTCGTATAAATAATCGTATAATTAACAACAGCATAACAATCATAATCGCTATCATTGTATGTGGATATCTAAACAGTATACTAATAACACTTCCAATTAACATCATAATGAATCCATTTTGTTTCATCACTTCTGCACTATACTTGTTACCTGCATCCCATAATTCCTTATTTTTCATAGACCGTTTCGTACGGTAACCATATGCTGCGTTAATATCCGTCGGTGGATTTTTTTGAAGAATAAGTGCCGCAAGTATAAATATAATGCCAATCAATATGCTCATTCCTATGTTTACTAGTGCATCCATCAATTATATCCCCCCTAACTTACACCTTCATTATACTATACAACTCTTAAAATCCTAATTATTAACATTTTTATTTTCTCTCTTTAGATGTCTGGAACATACTTGGAAGTGTTACAAAACGTGCCCCTTTCGTTTTTAACTGCGGAATGATTTTGTCTAGTGCATCGACAGATCCTTGCAAATGTCCACCTGGAGTCGAATGTTGAAGTATGACACTTCCTGGAAATGAATTCCCTAACACATTATTTGTAATTGTATCAGCACTTACCCCTTTCCAATCAACTGTATCAACACTCCACTGTACAATCATAAAATTTTGCTCTGTCGCCCACTTCAATTGATTTTCAAGTATTTCACCGTATGGTGGACGTATAAACTTCGGTGCATAACCAGCTAAATGATTTAATATTTCTTCCGTTTTTATAATTTGATTACGGTATTCAGCCTCATTTACTTTCGCTAAATTCGGATGATTATACGTATGGTTACCAATTACATGCCCTTCATTCGCGATACGCTTTACTACATTCGGAAACTTTTCTGCATTTTCACCAAGTAAGAAAAAAGTAGCTTTTACATTATATTGTTTTAACTTATCTAAAATTTTTGGCGTAAATACTAAATCTGGTCCATCATCAAATGTAAGAGCTACTTCCGCTTTATTGTATGGTCCTGAAAATGCATACGCATATTTTTCAACCCATGAAAAAGGTGTCCATGACCCCCGATTCTCTTCCTTCACTTTGACTTGATCATTTTGCGGAACATTTAATACATACGGCACTGCGTCTATATAGTTTCCATAATAAAATGAATGATATGGCATATAAGCATACGAAACATTTCGTTCTAGTCCCCAATGAAATGGAACGAACATTTCTGGTGCGTAAAAATAATACATGATAAAAACCTCCCTAAAATTTCATATGTGATTCATCTGTACTTTGTTAGAGAAATTCTTATTCATGAACAAAAATAAGACTGTCCGTAATTAGGACAGTCTTACTGCTTTATACAATTAATAAAGTGAAACTTTAATCAGTGGGGGTTTTACTGCCCGTTTATGCGGGATAAATCGATGTACTATCTTTCGGCAAAACTTTCACATGTTTTAAATAGCTTGTCACTTTGTCATCATCATCTTGCGGGTATTGATATCCATATGTGTTAGCAATTTCGTTCGCAACTTCCCTAAATAAATCACCCATTACAAAGAATGACTCCCATATATTTTCATATTCTGCATTTGAAAATGTCTTTCTAAATTGCTCCCACGTATCTTTTTCAACATATTGCTCGAAATGCTTACCAAACTTTCCGGTATTCACTGTAAAATTTGTTTTCATACCAATATGCCATTCTAGCATTACGATTAACATATCACGCATTGAGCCTTCAAGCATTCCTTTCGCATAAGAAAGTTCCTCGCGCCACAATCCTTTTCCTACATTTGTACTGCACCACCAAAATTCATTACAGCAATCCAAAAACTCTTTTTCTGTAGGATTTTTTATAACGTAATCTTTATCACTTGCTGGCGGAAATTCTCCAATACATTTGTCTTTATCCAGTAGTAATTTTCTTAAACTATCCTGTCCAATAAATTTATTTATTAAATCAACTGGAACTAGCATTAAATCAATTCGATTCCCATCCATGAACTGCATTAAATACGGAAATTTCCCGTCTTTATCAGCTGGAAGTAAAGACATTTCTTCCGGCATTTGCACAATCATTATTTCTCCAAATCTATTAATCCAACTATGATTACACGTAAAAGATTGTATATCTTTTACAACATAAATAATATCATAGTCTTGAAAACAATCTTTTTTCACATTTGGATTCACACGTGACCCATTCATGATGACAGCTCGAATTCTTTCATCCTCTTTTGCTGTATTTATAATTAAGTCTAACATTTCTTTTTCAGTTCTCATCTTCTTATAGCCTCCAAGTTTTTAATATATAATATAAAGCTATGTAAATTGGAGGTCCACGAGCTAAATTCGTTGTACAAGATACACGTTATAATTTTTGAAACTTCTTTTTCATCCCTTTTTCCTCCTTAGATTACTCTGTTACGACTGCCATTACAAACCCATCGTACCCTTTACTTCCTACAGTTTGAAGCGCAGTAGCACTTACACGCGGCTCAGCAGCTATTAGCTCATAGAAATGGCGTATCCCTTGTACACGAGGATCGCTACTAGTATTATCAATAACTTCACCTTCACGTACTACGTTATCCCCAATAATTACAGTACCAGGGCGTGATAGTTTCAGTGCCCATTCAAAATAAGCAGGGTTATTTTGTTTATCCGCATCTATGAAAATAAAATCAAATGGTTCATACTTCTCATTTTCTATTTGTTTTAAAGAATCTAACGCTAATCCTAATCGTATTTCAATTTTATCATTCAAATTGGCACGCTCAATATTGCTCCGTGCAATTTCAGCATGCTTTTCACTTGCTTCTAATGTAACAATTCGCCCTCCAGATGGCAATGCTCTTGCAAGCCATATTGTACTATATCCGCCTAGAGTGCCAATCTCTAAAATTTTACGCGCTCCTTGAATTTGTACTAATAGTTGTAAAAACTTCCCTTGAGTTGGCGATACATCATGTGCCGGTAAATTAGCTGCAGCGTTTGCTTGAAGAACTTCTTCTAATGTAGAGTCTTTCGGTATTAATACATCACTCATATATTGATCAACAGCCGTCCATTTCTCAATCGTACTCATGGAAATACCATCCCCTTCAAGTTTTTAATACTTATCTACCATTCAAATTTAATTATACCGAAAATTCCGTTTCATACACAAAAAATAAAGAAGGGACACCCACTCTATTACAGAATAGATGTCCCTTCTTTGTATTTTATATTTATCCCTTACGGATTAGTAGACCAAAGTCCTGCTGATTTAATAAATGTACGTTTATTTAATT
Source organism: Bacillus sp. 41-22 (assembly GCF_025809295.1). Classification (NCBI taxonomy): domain Bacteria; kingdom Bacillati; phylum Bacillota; class Bacilli; order Caryophanales; family Bacillaceae; genus Bacillus; species Bacillus sp. 41-22. The sequence goes on along the minus strand of NZ_CP084035.1, from coordinate 1,886,489 downwards.
TCAGCTGCGCTACGATAAACTCTGCAATATCTTCCGCTTGCATTACTTTATCAGGATTTCCATCAGTTAATCCTAAGTCTACAGCCATGTCAGTTGCTACTGTACTTGGTGTTAAAGCTGTTACACGGATATTATGTTTACGAACTTCCATCGCTAACGATTCTGTTAAACCAAGAACACCAAATTTAGAAGCACTATATGCACTTGTTACAGGTGCACCTTTTTGTCCTGCTGTAGATGAAATATTAATAATATCACCAGATTGTTGTTCAATCATACTTGGTAAAGCTGCACGAGTTGCATAGTATACACCCATTAAGTTTACTTGAATGATTTTTTCCCAATCAGCAACGTCTAATTCTAAAAACTTACCGAATTTAGAAATACCAGCGTTATTAATTAAAATATCGATAGATCCTAAACCATTTTTTAATGTTTCAATTGCAGTCGTTACTTCTTCATATGAAGATACGTCAGCAGTCGCAATAACAGCTTTTACACCTTCTGCTTCCACTTCTTTCGCTACAGCTTTTAAGTTTTCTTCTGAACGAGCTAAAAGACCTACATTTACGCCTTCTTTCGCTAACGCAATCGCTACAGCACGACCAATCCCTCTACCTGCTCCTGTAATTAAAGCATTTTTTCCTTGTAATAATTCTGCCAAGTATAACACTCCTTAATCATCTCAGTTGTTTATTATATTAAAAGTGTATCTATGTTTATGCAAAAAGGCAATGATGCACTTTTATGTGCGTAGGTTACTTATAGGTAACTATAGTAATGGTAAATGCATTTTTAAAGAAAAATAGTGTTAGAAGGCCTCCTTCTAACACTATTTTTCTTCATGATTTGGAATACGCACAATAAATTCTGTACCATTTCCTTCTACACTCTCAACTTTTATTTTTCCTTGATGAAGGTCGAGTACTTTTTTTACAATTGCTAGACCTAATCCACTTCCTCCATAAGCACGGTTTCGTGAAGAATCCGCTTTATAAAAACGTTCAAAAATATGTTGTTTCTGTTCTTCGGATATACCAATTCCCGTATCATGAATACTTACTTCCAGGAATTCCTTATGTTCTTTTAAATGAATTGTAATCGTGCCACCATTTGGTGTGAATTTAATACTGTTATGAATTAAATTTATCCATACTTGGCTCATACTTTCTTTGTCTGCAGTAACACACACTTTATCCATATCAAGATCTAGCTCAAGTCCTTTTTCATCCCAAAGAGGCTCACTATTTAACACAATTTGTTTCAACTGTTGATCTAATCGATAAGTAGCTCTTTCTGGTGAATACTCCTCTGACTCTAAAATTGTTAGCTTCAATAAATTTTGACTCAATTTAGATAATCGCGTTGTTTCAGTTTCAATAATAGTAAGATAATGTTTTCTTTTTTCAACTGGTAGATTATCATCTTGTAGCGCTCGAGCAAATCCCTTAATAGATGTTAATGGCGACTGTATTTCATGAGAAACATTCGATACAAATTCTTGTCTCATTTTCTCCATTGCATTAAGTTCATCCGTCATATCGTTAATACTTTTTACAAGCACACCAATTTCGCCATCATACTTTTCTTCATTCCGTATTTTTACAGAGAAGTCCCCTTTTGCAATTTTTTGTATCGGTTCAATGATCGTCCAAATCATCGCCTCTCGCTTCGGTCTCATTAAAATTCCGATTAATGTCCAAATAAGAACGATAAAAACAAAGCCGACCATATCACTAATTAGAAAATTAATAAAAGGCGATACGTTTATTTCAAAAGCTTTCATTACACTAGACGATACAAAAAAGGCTATTGACCAAATTATAGTAAGAAAAGTAAAGAGCGCTACTATCGCCCCCATTACTTTTAACATCTTCATCTTACTCATTCTTTCTCTTTTTCTCATTTACTTACCTCTAAGCGATACCCTAAGCCCCTTATCGTCCTTATACTAAACTTCGATAACTCTTCTTGAAACTTTTCACGCAACCGATTAATATGAACGTCTAGCGTGCGTTCATTCCCTTCAAAATCATATCCCCATACGTCTTCTATTAATTGCTCTCTTGAACAAGTTCTCCCCGCTTTAGATCCTAATGTAAAGAGCAACTCAAATTCTTTTAGCGGCAGCGTCACCGTTTGTTCTCCAACGTTAACTTCAAATGTTTTACGATTTAACAGTACATTCCCAACTTGAATAGATTGCGATACTGTAATTTGGTAACGTTTCAATAATGCCTTCACTCTCACAACTAATTCTAAAGGATCAAATGGTTTTACAAGATAATCATCTGTTCCGAGGTGAAATCCTTTTACTTTTTGAGATGTTTCACCTTTAGCAGTCAGCATAAGAATTGGGATATCATAGTATTTTCTTAATTCATAACATAAATCAAACCCATCCATATTTGGCATCATAATATCAATAATCGCCATTTCGACTCTCACTTCTTCTATTTTTCGAAGAGCATCTAATCCATCAACGGCCTCATATGTTTGAAAACCTTCTCGTTCCAAAAATACAGAAACAAGTTCTCTAATGTGCGGATCATCATCTACAATTAAAATTTTGGGTATCAAGGAATCATATCCTTTCTGCTTAACATACTTTTTAGCACTCTAAAATCAACAATCAGTGAAGTGCCCCTTCACTGATTGTTTTCATTCTATAATGCTCCTTCTTTAATTTTCAATTGTTGCATTGCAAATTCACGGTACATGTCATGTGTCCGTAATAACTCATCATGTGAGCCACTTCCTGTAAGATTCCCTTTTTCAATAAAGATAATTTTATCTGCATCTACAACAGTAGAAAGTCTATGCGCAATAACTAAAGTTGTTCTACCTTTCATTAAGTTATTTAACGCCTTCTGAACAACCGATTCCGATTTACTATCAAGACTTGACGTCGCTTCATCTAACATAAGGATTTGTGGGTTTCGTAGTAACGCTCGAGCAATCGCAATTCGTTGTCTTTGCCCTCCAGAAAGCTTCACACCACGCTCTCCAACTTCTGTTGCGTATCCACTTGGTAAATCATGAATAAACGCATCAACATACGCCATCGCTGCTACTTTTTCAATTTCTTCATCCGTCACTTCACCCTCAACACCATAGCAAATATTATCGCGAATCGTTCCATCAATTAACGGACTATCTTGTGAAACGTAACCAATTTGACGTCGCCATGATTGTAATGAATATGCTGTAATTGGTTCTTTCCCTAATTTTATGAAACCACTAGTTGGCTCATAAAAACGTTCTAACAGCGAGAATAAAGTTGTTTTTCCACTACCACTTGGTCCTACAATCGCCGTTACTTTTCCAGATTCAATCGTGAAGTCGATATTTTTCAAGATTTTCTCTTCTTCGTTATACTCAAAATGTACATTTTCAATAACGATCGGCTGCTTCGCATTTGTAACATTCATACCTGTTTCATGATCTTCTACTTCATATTCTAAAATCGTATTAATTCTTTCGGTTGCACCAATTGCTTTTTGGAACTGAGTAAAGAACATTGATAACTGACTCATTGGCATAATAATTTGAACCAAATACAAAATAAATGCTACAAGTTCACCTGTTGTTAATGCACCACTAGAAACTCGCATTCCACCATACCCTACGATAATAACAAGCAATGCCATTAAAACAAACGACATAACAGGTGAAATTAATGCTTGCACTTTTCCTTCTTTCAAACCAAATTGCAATAGTTTTTGGATACCTGTATTACCTGTTTCATATTCTTTTTTTTCCGTATTTGAAGATTTTACTAAACGAATTTCTGATAGTACTTGTGTTAATACACTAGTAAAAGAAGCCGTTTCATCTTGAAGTGCTTTTGAAATCTTATACATTTTCCGTCCAAGTGGAACTAAAATTAGTACCGATAATGGAATAACCGTTAAAAGTAAAATTGTCATTTTCCAGTCTAAAACAAATAATACAATTAATGACCCAATAATTGAGATACCTCCTGTTAATAAGTTTGACAAATGCTCAGAAATTAATGTTTTAACAACACCTGTATCATTTGTCATACGACTAATTGTATCTCCCGTTCTGTTTTGATCATAATAAGACACTGGTAAAATAAGTACCTTTTTCCACAATCGTTCTCTAAGTCCAGCTACAATTTTTTGTCCAATATAATTCAGTAAATAAATTGACAATCCTGCAGCAATTGTTTGAATAATAAAGAATGCAATTAATCCAACAATTTGTCCCGTACTAATTGAAGAAAGTGAAAAATTATCAACTAAACCTTTTGTCAGCATTGGAATAAACAAACTCGCTCCAGTAGAAAGTAAGCTCATTATTAATGCAAAAATAAGAATGCCTTTCGGTGGATTTGTATCTTGAATGAGACGTAAAAACTGCCTCCAATTCCCTTTTTTCTTTTCTGTATTCCTAACTTCCATTGTCGTTCATCTCCTCGTTATAAACAAAACTATTCTTTCTAAAACTAGAATACGCTATAAATGTAAACTGAATGTAAACACACTTTTTTCTAATTTTACAAAATATACATATAAACTCATCTTTACAACAAGTATAAATATCTGATATTATTACCTGGTACTTATTATTATTCTATGTAAATTATAGACTACGCATAGAAAATATATAACTAATTTTATCAATTAGCTAATTTAAAACACTATATAAATCTCCAGCATTGAAAGGAGTATCCTTTTTGCAAACAAATAAACATTCCGAAAAGGAAACAATCATTTTTATTCATGGATTAGTTGGAAATCGCCGCGCCTTCAAAAAAGAGCATAAACGATTTTCTGCCTCCTACAACATTATAACTTATGATTTATTAGGTCACGGCGACGATAAAGGAGAAGCTATCGACTTTTCAATACAGCGCCTCGTAGATCAATTATTGAACTTGTATGAAAAAGAGGGAATTAAAAAGGCTCATATTTGTGCTCTAAGCTATGGCTGTTATATCTCTACGACATTTGCACAAATGCATCCAGAAAAAGTATTGAGTATTTGTCATATTGGTGGACATTATAATAACCCTTCCCGTTTATATAATGTTTTTCAGAAATTTTGGGAAAAACGTGGTGATGAATATTCATCTTGGCTTTCTCAGTATGCTAGTACTATTTTTCCAAGTGGAATACTAAGGGCAAATCCGTTCGCTGTTATTTCACGAAATATTTATTACCGTTTCGGATTACAATTACACTCGTCCATTATTGCTGAGTCATTACGACACCGCTTAGAATTCGACTTAAAATCTAAATTAAAAGCACTTCCCCATCCTATATTATGGGTGATGGGAGAACATGATCATCTCTATAAATCTTGTCTCTTTGATTTGAAGTCCATTCTTCCGAACGTTTTATATAAAGAAATTCCATTAGCAGGTCATGCAGCAAACTTATTCCGTCCAAACTATTTTCATGATTTATATGCTAAGTTTTTGCATGGAAAATTGACATAAAGTGAAACTTTAATCAGCGGGGATTTGTCCATCCCCCGCTGATTATTATCCCGCAAATAGCAGGATAAATACTACTATACTGTTAGTTTATCCAACTATGAAAAAGGCTTCCCAAGTTTCCCTGGAAAGCCTTTTCTCTATACGAAAAGTATATAAAATACTTTTTCTTAGTATGCTTTTGTGTAACCTAATAGGTGCTTACTCCAGTAAGAGTTGCTTACAGAGCTAATGCGTACACCAGTTGCGTCAGTTTCTGCACTGATGAACTGTCCATTACCTAAGTAAACGCCCATGTGAGAAGGACCTGATTTATAAGTATTTTGGAAGTATACTAAATCACCTGGTTGTGGATTGCTAGTTTTTGTTTTAGAGCTCCAGTATCCAGCAACTGTTTGACGAGCGCCTTTATGACCAGTTTGATTTAATACGTAGTGAATGAATCCACTGCAGTCAAAACCAGCAGGTGTTGTACCAGCAGTTCTGTATGGTGAACCATTTAAAGATCTAGCGAATCCAGCGATTGAAGATGTATCTCCACCTGTTGGTGCTGTTGGTTTTTGTACTTGGTTCGTACCTTGGTTCGTACCTTGGTTCGTACCTTGGTTCGTACCTTGGTTACCACCAGTAACTACATTGTTCACTCCGCCTTTTACAAACTTAACAAAGTCTGCACTTACGTAACCAGTGCGGCCATTATGGTTAATTTTATACCAACCATTTTCAGCGCCAGTAACGTTTAATACTGTACCGTTTGTTACCCCACCAATTACAGGGTTATATGTAGCTGGACCTGTACGTACTTTTAAAGCACCTGTGTTAACAACATATGATCCACCAGTTTGAACTGTAGTAGTATTGTTGTTGTTTGTAGTTGGTTGCTGAGTTTCGTTAGATACAGCTGAACCACCTTTTGTTACGTAGTCTTTGCTTACGTATCCAGTTCCACCATTGAAGTTAATTTTAAACCAATCTTGAACTTCACCTACAACTTGAACTGTTTTTCCTTTATTTACAGAACCTAAAACAGTATGAGATGCACTTGGGCCTGTACGTACGTTTAATGAAGAAACGTTTACTGTGTAAGTACCTGTTCCTTGCTGAACAGTAGTAGTAGTTCCTTTATTGCCACCAGTTGTTACGAAGTCCCCACTTACATAACCTGTTTGACCATTTACACTAACTTTGAACCAACCGTTTTCTTGTCCAATTACTTGAAGTACTTGACCTGATTTCACTTTAGAAATAACGTTATGTCCTGTACCAGCACCTGAACGTACATTTAATACATCAGCTGTTACTGTGTATTTTAATTCAGAAGTTGTTTCTACCGTTTTTGTTTCAGTTACAGTCGTTTGAGTTTGAGTTTGAGTTTGAGTTTGTCCATTAATTTCTTTTAGCGCATCATTTGAAACTTGTGCATGAGCAGAATCCATTCCAGGAACTGCTACACCTACTACAGATGCTGCTGCTAAACCTGCGATTACTTTTTTCATAAGTTGTCTTTACTTCCTTTCCCTACTATCCTCTTGAGAAAACTATAAACTTAGTACTTTACAATATTATCAAAGTAAAATATTCATCCAGTTCCATTTTTTAGCAAGAGTTTTATTTTTCACACATCGTTTATTTTAAACGATTGAAGTGAATTTAGTGTGAACTTCATGTGAACTTTATCATTAAACAGTGTGTTTTTGCAATGCTTTTTTCAAATTTCTTATGTATTTCATTGAAAATTCGACATTCCATTCATTATCTTAATATATATTTTTCTTTTGCTATCCACTTTAAAAAACTCTATTAATCTAATACAATGCAAAGAATGTATTTTCTAGTAAAGTCCCTTCCATGAAGCATACTCTTATCATGACAAAAAATGCTTTTTTTATCAATAGTATAATATTTTTAGAAAACTATTTTTGATATTATCCATCGTTTTTAAAAGGTTTGACGATTTGTAAGATTTAACTCCAAAAATTCTGTTCTAATTTGACGAAAATGCACATTCCACTATCTATTTTTCACTATCCATGGAATTTTCAGGATATTTATATTATCATATATAAAGTAGGATTTTAATCCATACAAATTTTATTCACCCCACACTGAAACCAATCGAACTTTTACAGGTCGGTATTCTATACGTATCATTGAATTTTGATATGGAAGCCTTACTGCCCGCAAATAGTGAGATAAAAAAAGGAGATATATTTATGAAAAACATAATAGATGATCCTATAAATAAAAATATAGAACTGTACTATGCTTTTTTTCAATTCGTTTCAATTATAACATTACAAAAAGTATCAACTATTGAAACACGTAAAAACAAATTAAAAAATCAGATGAAAAATTCCTACAAAAAAAATCCTTACTACTTATAAAAGGTGAACAGATTATATCTCTGTTCACCTTTTATTTTTTATTTTATTTGTAAATTTTCACACGAGTTTCTAATGGCTGATATTCTTTATCTCCTGCCGAAACTACCGGTTTACCAAATGGCATTTGCGCAGTTAACTTCCAGTTTTCAGGTACATCCCATTCTTTCCTTACTTCTTCATCAATCAACGGATTATAATGCTGCAATGTAGCACCAAAACCTTCAATCTCTAATGCTGTCCAAATCGAAAATTGCAACATTCCAGAAGATTGCTGAGACCATGTAGGAAAATTATCTTTGTATAGTGCAAAGTTCTCTTGCAAACTTTCTACTACTTTACTATCTTCAAAATACAAAACTGTCCCATAGCCACTTTTAAATGCATTCATTTTCTCTTCCGTAGGTGCAAAATTATTTTCAGGTACAATTTTTCGTAACGTTTCTTTCGTAACATTCCATAATTTGTCGTGTTGTTCACCTAGTAATACAACAACTCTTGCACTTTGAGAATTAAAAGCCGAAGGTGTATGTTTCACAGCATGATAAATCACTTCTTGAATTCTTTCATCAGAAACTACTTGCTCTTTACTAATCGCGTAAATAGATCTTCTGTCTTCAATTGCTGAGTAAAAATCTTTTGCCATTACAATTCCCTCCAATTTTCATTTGAGGCAGTATCATATGTACGAAGCATATAATGCCTCTCGAACTTATTATTAATAAGTTCTTAACTTAATAATATCAACAAACAAAAACAAACTCAAATGATATCACTTGAGTTTTCACTTCCTATACGTCAAAAAATAAAAAACAGTTTATTGTCACCAAAATCAAGGTTCAATAAACTGTCTGTCTTATTTTTATAACAATCTAAATTACTTCTTTCTTCACCTAATTAAGCAATTGAAATGCATAGGACATTAATTTATTTGTTTCTGTAAAACGTTTTGTTTTACTTTTTGTCCCCATAACAACTGTAATAATGCGATTATCACCTTGTTTTGCAGTACCTGTAAAACAATACCCTGCGCTATCTGTAAATCCTGTTTTTAATCCGTCTATTCCTTCTATATATAAAGCTTTATTATTTTTGTTTAACATCTCATTTGTGCTTGTAACATTAACATTATTAAATGCTAACTGACTTTGACGTAAGTGAGTCACTTCTAATATCTCTGGATAGTCTTTTATAAGATGATACGCTAATTTTGCTACGTCAGCTGCTGTCATTTTCGTTTCACTTCCGTCGGGCTCCTGTAATCCGGAAGCATTCGCGAATTTAGCTTTATCTGACATTTCTAACTGCTTTGCTTTTTCATTCATAAGTTGAACAAAGTTTTTTTCTGTCTTAGCTACATGTTCCGCTAAAGCGACAGCCGAATTATTAGCCGATTCAATCATTAACGCATGATATAAGTCCTTAACAGTTAATGTATCATTTGCTTGCATCGGGATTTTTGCACCCTCTGTTTGTGCTGACTTTGCACTTATTTTCACTGGATCTTCCCAGTGGACTTTCCCATTATGTATACTCTCTAAAACGAGATATGCTGTCATCATTTTTGACATACTAGCAGGGGCAACAGCTTCATTTTCATTATTTTGATAAATAACTTCTCCATTACTCGCATCGATAATAATAGCTGCTTTTGCATCAATTTCTGGTGGTATATATTTTGGTGGAACTACTTTTTCAGATAGCCCTGTTTTAGGTAGCTCTGCCACTTGTAAAGGCTGAGTATCTACATTTGTTTCACTCTTTTGAACTCCTTGGAAAAAGAACCAACATATACCCAGAATTACTACTAATAGGATTGTTAATCTTCCCCATTTTAACCGCTTCATTCTAAAACTCCTTTAACAAACCTTTTATACACTCATGTTTAACCATAACAACAATTACTTTATATCGTCAAGGTAAAAAGCATATTTATTCATCTATAACAATTATAATTTCAACCTCGTTCTCTTTTTCATATGTGTTACACTAAAAACAACGAAATATAAGAATATTCAATTACATTTAAACACAAAAACACTATATAATAGAAAGGATTTTTACAAATGATACTTCCAAAAGCATTAAAATATGGCGATACCATTGGCATCTACTCTCCCTCTTCACCAGTAACCTATACTTCTTCAAAGAGATTTGAGCGCGCAAAATTATACTTAGAACAGAAAGGATTTCATATATTAGAAGGTTCACTAACAGGTCAATATGATTATTATCGTTCCGGGAGCATTAAAGAGCGTGCTGAGGAATTAAATGACTTGATTAGAAACCCTAACGTCTCTTGTATCATGTCGACAATTGGGGGACTGAATTCAAATTCATTATTACCTTATATTGATTATGAGACTTTTCAAAAGAATCCTAAAATAATGATTGGCTATTCAGACACAACAGCATTATTACTAGGAATTTATGCAAAAACAGGAATTCCTACATTTTATGGTCCAGCACTTGTTCCTTCTTTTGGTGAATTTGAGCCTTTCGTAGATTGCACGTACAAATATTTTGCGGATACTTTATTAACTGATCAACACCTTCCTTACAACATAAACCAGCCGTTATTTTGGTCAGATGAATTTATTAATTGGGAAGAAAAAACGAAAGAAAAAGATCTTCGACCGAACAATTGGATTTCAGTAATTGGTGGGAAAGCTACTGGACGTATTATTGGTGGGAATTTAAATACTATACAAGGTATTTGGGGTAGCCCCTATATGCCACTTATTCAAGATGGTGACATTCTCTTTATTGAAGATAGCTCAAAAGATGCAGCTACTATCGAAAGAAGTTTTTCATTACTTAAAATTAACGGCGTTTTTGATAAAGTTTCAGGTATCATCCTTGGAAAACATGAGCAATTTGATGATTGTGGTACAAATAGAAAACCTTACGAAATATTATTAGAAGTATTACAAAATCAAAAACTTCCTTTTCTAGCCGATTTTGATTGTTGTCATACTCATCCAATGATTACTTTGCCAATAGGTATTCAAGTAGAGATGGATGCAACCAATAAAACGATACAAATTATAGAACAGTGGAAAATCTAACTCTACTAGCTCTATTATTTTCAGCTCTAAAGCTACGCATTGCCTTCTATTGTTTTACATTAGAAGACATGATACTATATATTTTGGAATGTGAAGAAATAAACAAAAATCATTTCAATATGCCTTTTATATATAATAAGAAGCTATTGATTATATACATCGAGTTTACATACGTGTATATAAAGTAAAAGAGAGTGAATATATGAAACCAACTATTAAAAACTATGTATTTTTACATGTAGCCTTCTTGATATATTCTATCATTATGGTTTACATGAAATGGGCATCTCAATTCCCTATTGCATCAATTTCATTTTTTATTGCTTACTTCGGACTTGTTGTACTTTTATTCGGATATGCAATTCTATGGCAACAAGTCATTAAGAACTTTGAAATTTCTAGAGCATATTCACACCGTGGGATTATCATACTATGGTCAATGCTTTGGTCAGTATTCCTGTTTGGAGATACGATACAGTGGAATCACATACTTGGCGCAGCTATTATTATCGTCGGAATTGTGGTGGTGACAAAAGATGAATAGTTATATGTTATTATTGATATTTGGGATAATTTTAGCCAATTACTCACAAATATTATTAAAAAAGGCTACTTTACAACAATACGATTCTAGAATAAAAGAATATGTGAATCCTTATGTTATCATCGGCTACTTTTTATTTGTAATTAATGCCGGATTAAATGTGATCGCCTTAAAGGGCATGGCATTAAAGCAAGCATCTGCATTAGAATCATTAAGTTATATCATCATTTTAATTTTCAGTTGGTACTTCCTAGGGGAGAAAATCACGAAACGAAAAATCATTGGCAACATTATTATTGTCATTGGTGTAATCATCTATTGTATTCAATAACAAAAAGATCCGTTTATGATAAACGGATCTTTTTGTTATTGCCCTAAATTTTGAACCTTATCTTTCAAATCACGAACTTGTTCTATCGTCTGCATAAGCTCAGAGTTTTTAAACTGCTCTACATTCATTTTCCCTTCCTCTATCTTTGTCATAGATGTATCAATTAATGTATTTAACTTTTCATTATACCCGACGATTTGCTGGTGAAGATCCTTCGCTACATCTGGTGGTGTTAATTCATTAAAAGCTGGTATATCTTGTTTAATTTCAGTAAGTTTCGTTTCTAGTTCTTTCCGGGCTTCCCCATCATTAACGGCCTTTTCTGCTAATGCTGGCGCTTCATTTGCAAATGCACTTATTTCATTTACATAGTCTGTCGCTTTTTGAGCGTAATCTATGGAGTTCTTCCCTTCCTCTACTAGCGAACATCCCATCAAACCAATTGAAACTACAATTGAAAGTAACATTGTTTTTGTAAACTTCATTTTTACCTCCTAAATAATTGCCATACTTTTATTCATTTTTAAACACTTTATTTTCTTCTTATACACTTTATCACATCATATCTTATTTTTTTAATCTTCCTCTTATAAATTCTAGAAAAATCATTATTATCCTGTTCAACATGTACCTCGAAACTATCTTCATTTAAATATAAAAACAGACATACTTATTTTAAGTACGTCTGTTTTCCAGATACTTATAACTCTCACTAATTAAAGTTTCTCTTTATCCTCTCACATGCCCTATTACTGTTATAATATCTATGTCTATATGTACACTAATAATATCTTCTATAATGTCCGTATATCCTTGACCTAAAGGTGTTCCGTAATGTAATAAAATTTCTTTTTTTTCATAAACTGACTTCGGTACTGTAAAAATAAATTTCCTCATATTCCGCTCATCAGCAGGCTCCAGTATTAAAACAATGCCATCCTCTTCAAACATATAATCACGCCTTCCAACAATCCTTTCACTATGGCTCAAGTATTGCCTTGAAAGGATAGGTTTTAAACACCCTTTCTAACAATATATAACCATTTCATGATCAAATAGCTTATACGGCTTATATGATTTCACCACAAATACAAAAAAACTCAAACCTTGAACTACCAAGAATTTGTGTTTTTTTGCATCTCATTCTTATATACCTTTATCAAGCTCATATAACCTACGATATTTCTCATTTTCTTTCAGTAGCTGTTCGTGACTACCTTGCATAGCGATTTGGCCACTATCAAGGAAAATAATTTCATCTACATGTTCAATTCCTACAAGATGATGTGTAATCCAAATAACAGTCTTTTCTTCTGTTGCAGAAAACATTGTTTCTATTAAGGCTAATTCCGTTTTAGGGTCTAAACCGATAGTTGGTTCATCAAGCACAATAATCGATGCTTCTTGCATAAGAGTTCTTGCAAATGCTACCCTTTGCCTTTCTCCGCCAGAAAACCTCTTTCCCATTTCATGCATTTTTGTTTGTAATCCATCAGGAAGAGAAGCAATGTGCGGTGCTAGCTGTGCTTTCTCTAAAGCTCTCCATATCTCTTCATCATTACCCTCTGGTTTACCGATCCGCACATTATTTCCAATTGTCGTATCGAATAAATGTGGTTTTTGGTTTAATACAGAAATATATTTTGACAAAAAACCCGTACGAGCTTGTTCACCATTCAATATAACTTGCCCACTCACCGGACGTAGCGCCCCAGTTAACAGTTTTAGTAAAGTAGATTTTCCTGTTCCACTTCTACCTAAAATAGCAATTTTCTTTCCTGCCTTTATTTGCAATGATACATCTTTTAATACAGGTTCATTACTATCCGGATAATTATACGACACATTACTCAGTTCAATATCTATATGTTTTTGTGCAACGTAATCTTTATCTCCAGGTAACTCATTTCCATCTTGCAAAATGCTATCACTTTCTACGCTTTTAAGCCTATGAGCAGATTCTACATAAGATGGAATTCGATCAATAGCATCTGATATAGGGATAAGCGCATTTGTCACAGATAATGTCATTAATACGAACGCTGCAATAACTGTAGGTGCAATCTGTTCACTTGCTGCTTGATTTCCAGTCCACATAATCATTGAAATAACTACAATGCCGACTATTAAATGAATGATACTGTCTCGAATATGGTACCAGCGTTTCACTCTCTTTTCTGTCTTTAACAGCTGGACATTTTGCTCTACATATGCATTAATAAATTCATCTTTTCTACCACTCGCCTGCCAATCAGATAACCCAAATACAGCATCTGTCAATTGTTGATACAAACGATTTCTTCCTCGCTTCAAAGCAACATGATGTCGTTTCATCAAAAGTAGTGATACGAATGGAAGAAGAAAAACAATAACAGCTAACATACAAGCTGCGATAAGTGCAAATACTAAGTCAAATGCACCGATAACAAGTACGAAAATGCTATATACAACTAACGCTAATATACTAGGGAATATTGTACGTAAATATAGATTCTGTAAATGTTCTATATCATCAGACAATACACCTAGTACATCACCAGTTTGAAATCGAGAGCGTAAAAATAACGCCTGTGGTTCTACAATTCTATATAGTTTTGTCCTCATTTTTTCTAAAATTCGTAGAACGACGTCATGCCCTACTAAACGCTCTAAATAATGAAAAACAGCTTGCCCTATACTAAACGCACGCGTTGCAACTATAGGAACATATACAACCATTACATTTTCTGGTCTGAGAGCAGATTTAGAAATTAAATAACCTGAAATGAAAAGTAACATCGCACCTGAACTAACTCCAAGAAGCCCGAGGAAAATAGTCAACGTCATTCTACCTTTATTTTGCTGTATATGAGGTTTAATCCAGTTACTCATCGCTCTCCCCTCTCTTCCCTATGAAAATGTAATGTCTCATTCTTTAAAAGCTCTTCATATGTTCCACTTTCTTTAATTTCCCCTTTATTTAAAATAAGAATATGATCCATTTGCTTCATCCAATGGAGACGATGCGTTGCAAGAAATACTAGCTTACCTTCAAACAGACGTAACATCGATTGCTTTATTTCAAATTCAGTTTCAATATCAAGATGTGCTGTAGGTTCATCTAATAAAATGATTGGCTTTTTACTTAAAAGTGCACGTGCCATAGCGACACGTTGTTCTTGTCCGCCACTAAGCATACGTCCACCTTCTCCAATTCTTTCGTACATCCCATGTGGTAATAATGCAACGAGCGAACGAAGACCAACTTCATTAATAACTCTCTCAACTTCTTCATCAGTTGTATTCGTTTCATAGAAACAAATATTATCTTTTAACGAAAGTGGAAAAATATAAGGTTGCTGCGGAATATAAGCAATATTTTTTTGCCAATCTTCTCGAGTAGATTCACCAATTTCCACACCATTTACTAACATTTTCCCACCCGAAGGAGGTAGAAATCCTGCTAACACATCGATTAACGTTGATTTCCCTGCCCCACTTTCACCAATAATGCCTATAGCACCGTTACCTTGCCAAGTAAAATCAATTCCCTCTAATATAGCCTTTTCAGATTCATCATTATTTACTTTTACATCTTGTAATTTCAAACTACTAGAAGAATTCCATACTATATCTACATTTGAATCTTTCTTTTCTATTTCTTTTTGTTTCTGTAAAATTTCTTCTATTTTCTCCATTGCAAGTTGTCCATCTAATGTAGCATGATAATTCGCTCCAACTTGCTTAATCGGCAGAAAATATTCCGGCGCTAAAATTAAAATCGTAAGAGCTGGTAACAGTATAATTGTCCCATCTATTAACCGTATCCCTAATCCAACTGCTACAAATGCAATTGATAAACTCGTAAAGAAATCTAATGCAAAAGAAGAAAGAAAAGCAACTCGCAAAGTACGCATCGTTGCTTTTCTATATCGTTTACTTACTTTTTCAATCTTTCCTTCGTGCTGTTTACTTTTCCCTAAATACTTTAATGTTTCTAACCCTTTTAACGTATCTACGAAATGATTAGAAAGTACACGATATGTTTCATATTGGCTATCCGCCATTTTCTGCGCTGCTAATCCTAGAAGGATCATAAATATAATCACAATTGGAATCGTTACAACTAAAATGATTCCAGACTTAATGTCCAGTGTAAAAACATATAGAACAATTAGTCCTGGTACGATAGTACTTCTAATCATTTTAGGAATTGTTAATTCAATATAAGTTTTAAATTTTTCAATACCTTCTATCGATAAAGTAACCAGATGGCCAGTCCCATTCGTTTGGACAAATCTCGGCCCTAATGTAAAATATGCTTCTATTAACTGTTTACGTAATGCCAATCCTGTTTTTTCAGCGAAACGCTCAACCAATATTTGCGATGCTCGCACCAACATTTGGCGTGCTGCAAACATGATTCCAAAATAAACAGTTTCATTTAGCACAGCTTGCACTGTTTCTCCTTGAAATAAAAATGTGATTGCTCGTGCTAAAAACACTGTCTGCGCAATGATACTACACGCCTCTAAAATGCTAATAAGACTTAAAGTTACATATAAAACTCGGCTACCAGGATACGACGGAAGTCCTCTTTTTCTTTTCATTAGTACTCCAAATCTTTGTCTGACTTAACAGGTTGTCTAAATACATAGAAACTCCATATTTGACTACCGATAACAAACGGTAAAATAGCAAGAGAGAAATAGCTCATCAGTTTTAATGCATAAGGTCCTGATGCTGTATTATAAATTGTCAAATCATTTACCGCTCCTAATGAGCTAATCATGACACGCGGGAACATACCGATGAACACACTTGCACTTAACAAAATGATTGTTAAACTCGTCATAAAGAAAGCCCAACCATCTCTTCTTCTTTTATTTAATAAAGTAGAAACAAATAGCGCTACAAAAGCTCCAATTGGAACCATTAGCCACTCTGAACCATGTGCGGTGAAAATATCTGTTTTCCATAACCCTACAGCTGCAAAAACAAGAAGTGTTATTAATGCAAAAGGTGCAATCTTTGTCGCGGCAATACGTGCGCGTTCTCGTAATTTTCCTGTTGTACGTATAGTAAGGAATTGCAAACCATGAACAATACATAGAAGAAGAAACATAACTCCCCCAAGTAACGCAAATGGGTGAAGTAATTTCATAAATCCGCCTACCATATTTTTACTTCCATCAATTGGTACACCTGTCATAAAGTTTGCGATTGCAACTCCCCAAAGTATAGGAGGTAGCAAACTTCCAATAAACATGCCCCAATCCCAGAAACTCTTCCATTTATGATTTTCTATTTTCGCACGGAATTTAAAGGAAACACCTCTTATAATTAATGCAAGAAGCATAAACACAAATGGAATATAAAACCCACTAAATAAAGTTGCATACCAGTGCGGGAATGCCGCAAACATAGCGCCACCCGCACAAACAAGCCATACTTCATTTGCGTGCCAAAACGGCCCAATTGTATTTAAATATATACGTTTTTCCAAATCGTTTTTCCCTAAAAACCTTGAAACAATTCCTACACCAAAATCGAAACCTTCAAGTACAAAGAAGCCAACGAATAAGGTTGAGATAATTAGAAACCACAACTCATTAAGAGATAACATACTCTTCCTCCTTATCAAATGGATCATGGCTTTGATAATCCTTTTTCGTTTTCTTATTCGCATGTCCTTTAATGATACGAACGAATAAGTAAACAGTAATTCCTCCAACAATTAAATATAGTGATGTGAATGAAACAAGAGAGAATAATACTTCTCCAAATGAAACGTTTGGAGATACAGCATCTTCTGTTTTCATAACACCGAAGACAACCCAAGGCTGACGTCCCATTTCAGTCATGATCCATCCTACTGTATTACCGATAAACGGTAGTGCAATTGCATATACCATTATTTTTAAATACCAAGGGTTTTCAGTTAAGCGATCTTTTCTTGATAAGAACCAGCCGTACATTCCTAAAAGAAGCATGAATGTTCCACTCATTACCATCGCTCTAAAACTCCAGAACATAGTATGTACTGGCGGAATATAATCTCCAGGTCCATATTTTTCTTCATATTGTTTTTGAATTTGGTTCATCCCTTCAACTTGACCGCTAAATTTATCGTATGACAATAGACTTAGCATATAAGGGATTTGAATTTCAAACGAATTTTCTTTCTTCTCTGTATCAATTTTTGCAAATACTGTAAATGGCGCTGGATCCTCACTCGTATTCCATAATGCTTCAGCTGCTGCCATTTTCATCGGATGTGTCTTAATTAAATTTTGCGCTTGTGCATGACCGAAAAATAATACCAATGCTGTTGAAATTGTTCCAACAACGATAGAAACTCGGAAAGACTTCTTAAACACCTCAGTCTCTTGTTGTTTTGCGATTTTCCATGCACTAACACCAGCAATAAAGAATGCGCCTGTTGCAAGTGCCGCTGTAATTGTATGCGGGAATTGCACCCATAGTTGTGGATTTTGAATAATCGCCAAGAAATCATTCATCTGCGCACGTCCATCTGCAGCCATTTCATATCCTACCGGGGACTGCATAAATGCACTTGCAGTTAAAATCCAAAATGCTGATAACATTGTTCCTATTGAGAGGAGCCAAATACATAAAAGGTGAACTCGCTTCGGAAGTTTATCCTCACCGAATACCCATAAACCTAGGAATGTAGACTCAATGAAAAATGCTAATAAACCTTCAATTGCAAGTGATGGTCCGAAAACATCACCAACAAAACGTGAATACGTTGACCAGTTCATACCAAACTGAAATTCTTGTAAAATACCTGTTACTACACCTACTGCGAAGTTAACAAGGAATATTTGTGTCCAAAACTTTGTCATCTTCTTATAAATTTCTTGTCCCTTTACCACATACAACGTTTGCATTAACGCAATGATAAAAGCTAAACCTATAGACAGCGGAACGAAAAAGTAATGAAAAATCGTTGTTGATGCAAATTGTATTCGTGCCAATTCGAGCGTTTCCATGCTAAAGTCACTTCCTTCATATTTTTTTATATCGTAATATCGATTGAATTGTATGAATTCACTTCATAACGAACAATTCAATCATGTGGAAATACAAAAAGATAAATTCGTTTATGTACTTTCTGAAAATATAGATTGTCAGTTTTTTAGATAATTACAAAAGAACTTTCTTCATACGATTTACCTTTTCACTATTTCAGTAGTGTTTTATTCGTTAATCGAATTGTATAATATACTTACATAATAAATTCAGGTGATTTTTGACGTATTATTGACAGGATTTTGTCTGAAATATGTCTTTTGTAATTTTTTTGAATTTGATTTCTCACATTTTAAAAACGTACTTTTCAAACATACAACACACTCTTATATCAATTGTTATTATGTTTTTCTCTTCACACGCTTGACTTTACCCTTGAAAAATGTCCTCGAATCAAACCTAGAAATATGCTAGTTTTTTGTCAAGAGAAAAATGTATTTCCAAAATTCAAATCAACAATATTGTTATTCACAAATAGAAAAAAACTCCCCTTTCTCTAGACATAAAATTCGTTTTTTTGTCATTTTTCAAACAGACTAAATAAAAAAGTACCGAGAATAAATTATATTCCCGGTACTTTAATCATTATTTCGTTGTATATTTTCTAACAGCCGGCATAATTTCGGTAGCAATTAATTCAATGTTTTTCTCAATCTTATCAAATGGTACACCGCCAAAATCAATCTGTGCCATAAAACGTTGCTGTCCAAATAATTCATATTGATAAAGCATTTTTTCAATAATTTGTTGCGGGCTACCAATCATTAACGCATCACGGTGATCTACTGTGTTAGTAAATTGTTGTTTTGGATACCCACCACCGCGTAGCGCAAGCATACCAGCATTAATATGAGGATAATATTCACTAAGTGCATCTTGTGAATTTTCTGCTGTATAAAATAAACTTGTTGTCGCAATTGGTAATGTTGCTGGATCAAAACCACTTTGCTCAGCTGCTTCACGATATGCATCAACCGAAACTTTAAAATTAACAGCTGGGCCACCAAGTGTCGTAAGCATCATTGGTACACCTGCGCGTCCTGCCTTAATTGCACTAGCAGGTGGCCCTCCAACAGCACGCCAAATTGGCATATTGTTATTTTTAGCTCTCGGTATAATTGCCGCATGTTCAAGTGGCGTTCTAAACTGCCCTTTCCATGTTACACTTTCTTCTTTATTTATTTTTAATAAAAGTTCCATCTTCTCTTCAAATAGTTCTTCATAATAATTTACATCGTAACCAAGTAAACTATATCCCCCAATACGAGAGCCGCGACCAGCAACGATTTCAGCACGACCATTAGAAATTAAGTCAATTGTGGCAAAATCCTCATATACACGAACCGGATCTGACGTACTTAATACTGTTGCAGAACTCGCGATTTTAATGTTTTTCGTAGCTTGTGCAATAGCTCCTAAAATAACTGTATGAGCTTGCGTTGTAAAATGCGCTTGATGACTTTCACCGACAGCAAACACATCAATTCCAGCTTCATCTGCTAACTTAGCTGTTTCAATTAGTTCATGAATTCTTTTTTCTGCACTTATTTTCGAACCATCATGCGGATTTAAAATATGATCTCCAATTGAATATAATCCAAATTCAATTCCCTTACTTGTATCAATACGGTATTTTTCCATAGTTGCTCTCTCCCTTTTAATAAAGCGGTATTAATTTCTCTTCAATCTCTTTTCTTCTCTCTTCTAAAAATGGTGGTAAATCCAGCTCTTTTCCTAATTCTTCAACTGTTGAATCTACTGTAAATCCTGGTCCATCCGTCGCAATCTCAAATAAAATGCCATTTGACTCACGGAAATATAAACTTTTAAAATAAAAGCGATCGATAATCCCTGTTGATTGGAACCCTTTATCTTTCACCGCTTCATTCCAATAACTCAGTTCTTCATCATTTTTCACACGAATAGCTAAATGATGAATACTTCCTTTTCCGGGTCTTTCACTCTCTCCATCTTGCTGTTTCACCAAAATTTCTCCAAAAGATTGACCATCAATAGATTGATAAATCCCCTCATCGTCTGAACGAGATACTTCTTTATAACTAAACAAACCTGTTAATGTTTTTGATAATTTATTTAAACTGCGCACTGTCATTTCAACTGTTCCCATGCCTAAAATACGATGATTCTGCTCTACAGAAGATTCATCCCATGCAGTCCAATATTCAGGCACCTCTTCATCTTTATTATTTAACAGCACTAACCGTAGACCATCTGGATCTTCAAAGTGCAGTGCGTCTCTTCCGGCGTAAGTTGTAATTTCCCCATGCGCCACCTGGAGTGACTCAAAACGTCTCTTCCAAAATGTAAGACTTTCTATTGAAGGTACGAGCAAGCCTATTTGTGTTATTGCATTTGTACCACGGATTGTTCTACCTACATTCGGCATTTCAAAAAATGATAATTCAGTTCCGGCACTCCCTGTTAAATCACCATAAAACAAATGATACATAAATGGATTATCTTGATTGACTGTCTTTTTCACCCGGCGTAACCCTAAAACATCTCGATAAAAATTATTATTCGTTTTCGCATTTTTAGTCACCATAGAAATGTGGTGATGCCCTGGAATTGTATACATAAAACTTCCTCCTCTTTATCACTTGATTAGTCAATTGATTAAGTAAAAAAAATTACTCATTCGGTAATTCTTTTTTTTCACTATGCTTATGAACTTTTGACATCAACTCGTATAGTATTTTCTGCTCTTCTTCATTTAATACATCATCAAAAAATGATGATTGAAATGCAAGTTGCTCTGGCAATGCTCTTTCTAAAGCCGCTTCCCCTTGCTCTGTAAGACTAATTGTTTTCGTTTTCCAATCTTGTTTTCGTATAATATATCCTTCTTTTTCAAGACGTGTTAACATTCGAGAAATACCGCCTTGTGTAACGGTAACCTTTTCTGCTAACTCCATTTGTGTTAATGGCTGATAAGTCCGTATTTGCAAAAGCACATCAAATTGGGCTGTTGTTAAATCAAAACGTTTTAAAAACTCATTTGACATTTGATTACTTTGGTTCGTAAATCGTATTAAACGTAGCCATATTAACGATCCTATCGTATTTTCACGCATGTTTCATCACTTCCTAGCGTTGATCTTACTATCACTTTACCACTCAAGTGATAGTAATGCAAGTAGAAATATGTTAAAAATACCTCCCAAAATCATCATTCTTAACTTTCCATTTCATTCATTGCTATATTTAAAGCTGCCACAGCTTTTGGCCAACCAACGTAAAAAGCCATATGTGTTATTAATGCAACTAATTCATTCCCCATTATCCCATTTTGTTTAGCTAGCTTCAGATGAAATGGTAATTGTTCTGTATTACCAAGACTGATTAGTGCCGACAATGTACATAAGCTTCTTTCTCTTAATGTTAAAGCGGCATCCCGCCACACTTCCTCAAATAATATCTCTTCACTATAATGAGAAAATACAGGTGCTACTTCTCTCATTTTCTTTGGAATATAGAATTCAATTGGTTCATTCATCATTTTGCTCCCTTCATTTTTACCAATTGTGCCATCCCTTGACCAAATGACCAGTTTTCAGCAGCTGTCTCATGTAATGTAATAAAAATGTCAGTAACTTTCAGATTAGAACATGCTGAAATTTCAAAGGATATAGATTGATACAAACCTTTTTTCTGTTGCACTGTTCTTCCAGGTCCACATGTAATAGAAACATGAATCATATTCTCAGTTCTCATTTCTCCTCTTTCCAACAAATAATATGGATTATACAAAAATTGATTTTGTTGATAAGGTAAAAATATTTGAAAATAATCATTTTCAGGGATGTTAAAATGTTCAATTAATGCAAGATGGATACATTCACCTATCTTTTTCAACTCTTCTTTATTTAATATATCTTCATGATAATAAACGTTCACAAAAGGCATAGATTTTCATTCCTTTTTCTTAATTTAGCATTCAACAACATATCCTCGTGAAATATGTAAAATCTCATAAATAGTAACATCGCCCATTACATCTATTTCAGGCTTTTCCTTATAAAAACTGAATTGACTATATCCCCACTTATCCGGATTATAAACTATTACATTTCCTAAACATTTTTCTATGTTTTGCACATTTTCATTTACTTTATTTAATTGCGTCCCAATCAGCGATTTACTTTGAGAAATACTCCCTGCATATTCAACAGCATATCTACTTTTTCTAAAATCATTACTTAAATTAACAACTAATGGAACACCTATATTTATTTGTTGCCACCCAAACGATTGCAAAATATTATCGTAATACCCTTCGAATATAAATTTGTTCATCCCTTCATGACCATTCCACATATATAAAGGTGCATAACAGTTATAGAAATTCCCACCCTTACCTGTCTCAGTAATTAAATAAGCCTTAAAATTTAGTTCTTGAAAACCATCAGTTTTAAACCCATTATCCTTTACCCTTTTTTTAATAATCTCCATGTCATAATCCTTTGGTAAAATGACCTTATATTGCATACCAATCATGTTTATCACTCACTTTCGATCTTATATATATAATGATAAACCGATGATCGGCTGACGTAAAATAGGTATAAATTATGTTTGATATCATTTATAATGATACCGTATAAGGGGCTGAAATGAATGGAAATAAATGATCTTATCATATTTAAAACTGTAGCTAACGAAGGATCTATTAGTAAAGCCGCTAAAGAACTAGGCTATGTACAACCAAATGTAACTGAGCGAATCAAAAAATTAGAACAAGAATTAGAAACACCTTTACTACATAGAGATAACAAAGGTGTCTCCCTGTTACCTTCTGGTGACATTTTATTAGACTACACGAATAAAATATTAGCTCTTTTAGAAGAAGCCAAAGATGAAATTAAAACAAGTGCTTCTTCTTATGTAATAGCGACGTCACAATCTATTTTGACTAATTATTTAAGTATGCGTATTAAAGAAAATTTCAGGAATTATCAAATATATATAGAAAGTAGTAGCCATTTACAAAAACTACTACAGCAACAAAAAGTTGATATGGTCATAACTTATGAGGATTATCCCGACGCAGCGTTTAAAAAAGTATTCACCACTTCAATTTCTGTAGGCTTATTAAAAGCGAAAGAACAGTGTAACATTGACTTTTCAAAAGAACTTTTCTTTGTTAGTAACGATAAAAAGTGCCCTTTTAGAAATATGACAATACAATTTCTAAAAGAAAACAATCTATCTCAGCATCAACTTCAACAGTTAGATTCTTATTCGCTTATTGAAGAGTTTATTGTTGAGGGAAATGGGATAGCTTTTTTACCGATTAGAAATGATAAATTAGTTCCAGTTGAAAATGTCGCGGTTGAAAAACTACCTATTAACTTCTTTACAACTCGAGACTTAGATAAAGTGATTCCAGGTGAACTATTTAATTAATAAAAAGGCTACACTTGTCGTATTTTACGGGTAAATAAATATCCCTTTTCGAATCGCTAATATAACTTCATATACTATCGTACGGCTTAATAAAATAAAAAGGGATGTTACCTAGTTAATATGTTTAACTACTAGGACATCCCTTTTCATCTTGAAGACTTATTTTACACGTTCTGTTCCACCCCTGTACTCTTCTCCTTCTTACTTCTTTTAAAATTCTTCAACTTCTTAACCGTTCCAACTAATCCTTTTGGAAAAACTAATAACACGATAATGTATAATAAACCTAGAATAATCGTCCACCTTTCAAAAATCGGATACTCTGTAGCTAGTTCTGATAAATAATATTTCAGTGATTCAATAATCCCCGCTCCAGCAATAGCTCCGATTAACGTTCCAACTCCCCCAATCATTGTCATCAATAATGCATTTAACGTCATTTCAATTGAAAATACAGTTGTATTAACAAAGCGTAATGTGATGACAAATAAACCACCGCTAATCGCTGCAACTACTCCTGCAACAACACTAGCAATAATTTTATAATGAAGAACTTTATAGCCAAGTGCTTCAACTCGTTGTTCATTTTGTGAAATCGCCTTTAACACTTTCCCAATTGAAGATTTTGTGAAAAGACGTAACAAAATGAAAATACTGATTAGACATATAAATGTTATATAATAAAATGTAAAACGATCACGGAATATATCTGGTACACGAAATGTAAATCCATCTCCTCCATGAGTCAGTGAACGCCATTTTTCAGCAAGTACAAAAAACAGCTGGGAAATAGCGAGCGTTAACATTGCATAAAAATGACTTTTCAGCCGTAAAGAAAGCAAACCGATTATATAACTAACGATGGCTGATACAATAATTGCGGCTGCTATTCCTATAAAAAAGTTTGTGATAGACACCCCTTGTCGATCAAATAAAAGTGCTACCCCATACGCCCCTATACCAAAGAACATACAATGACCGAATGAAACAATACCTGTATATCCAAGGAGAACATCAAAACTCATAGCGAAAATAGCAAAGATGAAGATTTGAGTGAACAAAATTAACAAGCTCCGTGAATCATTTACGAATGGAAATACACTTAAACAAATGAGCATAAATACTCCGAAGTATACTTTAATTCGATTCGATGTGCTGTTCACCATTTCACCCCTTTTCACCAACAAGTCCCGTTGGCTTCACTATTAAGAAAAATAGTAACATTAACATATTAATTGCAAGTGATAAATCCGGTATAAAATATGCTGTAAAAGCACCAGCTAATCCAACAATTAAAGAAGCGATTGCTGAACCTTGTACGCTTCCTAATCCTCCAATTATCACTACTATAAAAGCTAAAATCGCATACTGCATACCCATCTCGGCGAAAATAACACCTGAATACGGTGCTAATAAGAAGCCTCCCAAAGCCGCCATCCCTGCTCCTAATAAAAAGACGAAAGAAAATATCGCTTTTACATTAATACCGAGCGCTTGAACCATCTCTTTATCCATTACACCTGCGCGAATCATAAGACCTATCTTTGTTTTTTTGAGCAATAATAGTAAGGCAATGTAAATGATGATCCCAATTAAAATAACGAATAGACGATATTTAATTAATATAACGCCTTCAAATGTATAACTACCTTGTAACCATAACGGTAATTTAGCACCAATTGGATTTGGCCCCCAAAATACTTTAATACATTCACTAAGTACAAGCATTCCTCCAAGCGTCACAAGAAGCTGGCGAACATGATTTCCATATACCGGTCTAATAAGGAATCTTTCTAAAATGAATCCAAGAAACATCCCCATAGCAATTGCTCCAATTAAAGCGAGTAAATAGCTTCCAGTTGTATTAAATATCCATACACCTGTAAAAGCTCCCCATGCAAATAACCCACCATGTGCGAAGTTTAGAACGCTCATTAAACCAAAAATAAGTGAAAGACCTGACGCTAATAAAAAAATGAGCATCCCTGTTGAAATCCCATTTACAAATAAATTGATTAACACATCCATCCTTCTCACCCCGGATTCATGTTAAGAGATTCCTAAATATTTGTGACACATTTCCTTATCCTCTTTTAATTCATGCATAAAACCGTTATGAACAATTCTTCCGTTATCCATAATATAAAAGTAATCACCAATTTGACTAGCCATCATAAAGTTTTGTTCAACGAGTAAAACTGTTGTTTTCTCTTTCATTTTCAAAATGGCTATCATTAATTTTTCTATCATAATGGGCGATAAGCCTTTACTCGGCTCATCAATAAGTAATAAACCATCACTATTAATAAATGCTCTTGAAATTGCTAGCATTTGCTTTTGCCCTCCGCTTAAGAGTCCGCTTTTTTTGTGCCAAAATTGCTTTAAATCTGGAAATAATTCAAGCATCCAGTCTATTTTTTCTTCCGCTTCTTCTCCCTTCCCCCTAGCAAGAGCGAATGTTTCTTCTACTGTCAGGTCGTGAAAAATACCTTGATTTTCTGGTACATACCCTATTCCTTTCCTTGAAATTAAATGTGTAGATAATCCATTTACTTGTGTACTATCATAATAAATTTCACCATGTGCGATATGGTGAAATCCCATAACCGAACGTAATGTCGTAGTCTTCCCTGCCCCATTTCTTCCAAACAGTACAGTAATCGTTCCTTTCTCAACAGTAAGAGATACCCCTTGTAAAATATGAAACTGATCTAAATACGTCTCTATATTATTCACTTGTAATAGTGCCACTATATAATCCCCCTAAATAAGCACTTTGTACACGCTCATCTTTCATCATTTCTTCGGGCAAACCTTCAGCCAATAACTCTCCATGGAATAAAACGATAAGATGGTCTGACAAACCTAGTACCATATCCATTTTGTGTTCAATAAGTACAATTGTACTCTCTGGATGTTTCTTAATATTTTCAATCACTTGTAAAATAGCCGGTACCTCCTCAACTGATATACCTGCCGTCGGCTCATCAAGTAGTAACACATCCGTTTTTAAAGCTAATAACATCGCAAGCTCTAACTTTCGTTTTTCCCCATGCGCTAGATCTTTCGCTAATACATGTTCTTTCTCGTGAAGTAATACTGTTTTTAAGAAACGTCTCGCCTCTCCAACTTGTTGCTTAAATTTTGCCGAACTCGGAAAAAAACTATAGTAATCTTGCACAAATGATTGAACACTTAAACGAACATTTTCAAGTACCGTTAACTCTGGGAATATATTTGTAAGTTGAAAAGAACGACCAATTCCTAATCGAGTACGATCCGAAATTGATAAATTTGTAATCTCTTGTCCTTTAAAATATACTTCACCCTTTGTTGGAGAAATTTGTCCACTTAGTAAATTGAATAGCGTTGTCTTTCCTGCACCATTTGGTCCAATAATTGAAATGAGCTTTCCTTTTTGTACTGTTAAATTCACATCCTTAATAACATGATGCTCGCCAAAAGATACGCAAAGATTTTTCGTTTCTAGCAAATGTGTCACGAAATCCCTCCCTTTAAAGCTTTAAGTATGAAAGAAATACGTATAAAGAGGGTGTACTCCCTCTTTATACGAAAACAACAGAAAATTCAGTCTATTTATTTTGAACTTGGGGTTCTGTCTCTTTCATCGTTAATTCTCGCTCTAATACTGGCACCGGATAATCAACACCATCTTGCTTTTTCAATGTGATAGAATAAAGTGTCTGCATCGCTTGATGATCCTTCTCTCTAAATTTCATCTTTCCTTTCGGTGTATCAAATTCCATTCCTTCCATTTTCTTAATCAATGTATCTACATCTGTATCACCTTTTGTTTTCTTTAAAGCTTCTACAATTGAAATTGCCGCTGACATTCCTCCTGCTGTAAATAAATCTGGCACCGCACCATTAAATCGTTTTTTATGTTCTTCAACTAACCAATCATTCACCTTATTTTTCGGAAGTGTGTGATAATAAACAGAAAAACCTTGCATTCCTACTAACGCATCCATCGTTTTTAATGCCGGTATATCTGGTGCACCGGTAGAAATTTTAATACCCTGCGCTTCCACATTCATATCTTTTAACTGTTTCCAAGGTGAATTCGCACCTGCCCAAACGATAAATAAATAATCTGGTTTTGAGCTAATAATATTTTGAATATTTGCAGTGAAGTCAGTCGAATTTGTATCAGCATATTGCTCGTTTACAATATTCGCACCTAATTTCTTCGCTCCAGCTTTAAATGCCGCAATTCCATCACGGCCGTAAGCATTATCTTGTGCTAACGTTGCTATTTTCACATCTTTTTTAGCAATTGCCGCAGCACCAGCGACTGCATCTTGAGATGAATTTCTACCTGTTCTAAAAATATATTTATTCCAGTTCTTCCCGGTAATACTATCAGCTACTGCTGGTTCTACAACCATTATTTTTTCATATTCCTCGGCAAGTGGTAAAACCGCTAATGTATCACTTGAACTAGACGATCCGACTAAAAAATCGACTTTCTCTTCTTCTAATAACTTCGTAGCTTTTTTAACCGCTACATCAGCTTTCGTTTCCGTATCTTCTACAACAAACTTAATCTTCTTCCCTTCCACTTTCCCAGTTCCACCAGTTGCATAGTCTAACCCTAATTCAAATCCGTTCACTGTTTGTTTTCCATATGATTCTAATGGACCTGTTAATGAAGCAAGAACCCCTACCTTAATCGTCTTTTCATCCTCTGTACTTGTTTTCTTTCCTGAACAAGCTGCCGTTATTAATAACGAACCTAAAACACAACCAGCAGCCACCATTTTTAGCCATTTACGTTTTTTCATCGACATTGTGATCCTCCCCATACTTTACTTTCTGATAGAGTCAAACACGCCAAAGTTACCCATCCGTAATTATGACTTTTCCTTTGAATAATATAAACGAGATTGTTAGTATACATGTATCTTCTCCGATTTCCATTAAACACCTTTACAATTTCATATAAATATTTTATTCCTACCTATACCGCATTCCCAAACTATTAAACTTCTATCCTTTCTAACAAGCATTTTGAGTCTCCAATATTAATTAGCTTTCTTAAAAAATTGAATTCTTTGGAGTAAACCATCTGTAATAATGATATTCCCTTGACTATCCACATCTATTCCTTGTGGTGAGAAAAACTGCCCTGACATACCATTAAAACTTCCAAAAGACTCTAAAAAATTCCCATTTTCATTGTAAATATTCACACGATTATTAGAAGTATCTGTGACATATACCGTATTATTTATATCGATTTCAATTCCTATTGGCAAAAAAAGATCTCCTGGACCCTCTCTCCAATTTTCTAGTGGATCTAAGTTTCCAGCTCCATGATTTGTACCCCATTTTGTAAGAAAATTACCCTCATTATCAAATTTTTGAACCCTATTATTAATCCGATCCACAACATAAACATTATCTTTTGAATCAATTGCTAATTGCATAGGTTGAAAAAACTCTCCCTCTCCACTTCCTTTTCTCCCCCATTCTTTCATATATACAAAGAATGGATTAAATTTTTGAATACGATGATTTTCTGAATCAGCTATAAATATGTTTCCTTTACTATCAATAGCTATTCCAGATGGAAATTGAAAAAAACCTGGTAATACTCCAAATGAACCATATGAAGCAAGCGCTATCCCTGAATTGGTGAATTTTTGGATACGATGATTTACAGAATCAGATACATACACATTATTGTAACGATCCGTTGCAATCTGTCTTGGAACAAAAAACTGTCCTGGAAGACTTCCGAACCCAAGTGGCCCACCAGTACCAAATAAACTTCCCCACTTAGCAACAATCTTCCCAGATATATCATATTTCAAAATTCGATGATTAAAAGAATCAGATACAAAAACATTTCCATTCGTGTCTCTTTCGACATCATAAGGTCCTGCATATTGTGTATTTCCATTCCTTTCATTACCTATGGTTTTCTTCATTACCGCTGTTAGGCCTACCTCATTATATAAAAGTACACGATTATTTCCCGTATCCGTTATATAGATATTCCCTTTACCATCCGGAAAAACTTGATTAGGATAAACAAACTGAAAAAAGTTACCTACTGTATATAAAAATTGATCTTTATTTGTAAATTTCATTATCCGATTGTTATATGTATCTGCTACATATAGCGATCCAGATGTTGAGTCAAAATTTATTCCTCTTGGATGGTAGAATTGATATGGGCCTAAACCTGCAATTCCTGTTCCGATTACTCGCTGAAACTCCCCTTTTTTATCAAACACTTGAATACGATTGTTATATGTGTCTGCAATATAGACCTCGTCTTGTTTATTTATCGCAATTCCTTGTGGTAAAGCCATTTCTCCATTCGCCTTTCCATAACTCCCTATTGTTTGAATATACTGCCCATCCGGGCTATATTTTTGAATACGATGATTGTATTCATCCGTAATATAGTAATTGTTATCGCTATCTACTGCAATTTCCCTAGGAAACGAGAACTGCTCACTTCCTTTACCTTTTGTGCCCCAACTTTTAATAAATTGAAACTCCTCATTAAATTTTTGAATACGATAATTCGCTGTATCCGCAACTAAAATATTACCTTCTTTATCAACAGCAATACCAAATGGCATATTAAACTGTCCCGGACCTTCACCTAAAGTTCCTATAGCATCAACAACTTCTCCATTCTTATCTATTTTCAAAATCCTATTATTCCCCATATCAACAACATACAAAAATCCTTTTGCATCCCTTGCCATCGCCACTGGTGTCCTTAATAACTTAGAAGTATCTAGCTCACTCCCCCATGATTTCACATATTTTACAGCAGAGGCACTTCCTACAGAAGCAAACATCCCTAGACTCACAATAACAATGAAAAAACAACATATAATTTTTTTGATAAAATCCATGCTTACTACCATCTAATCACAGTAGCTGCCCAAGTATACCCAGTACCTGCACTAACCACTACTGCAATATCTCCAGGCTGTAATTTCCCTTGCTCATTTGCAAAATGAAGACCTATACATGGGTCAAGTGCTGACATATGCCCATAATGATCTAAATATACAACTTGCTCTTCTACTAAGCCCAGCCCCTGTAACAATTCTATTAGCATAGAGCGTTTTGTATGCAGTGGTAACAATACTTTAATATCTTTAGGAGTAAATCCACTTTTTCTTAACGCCTCCCGAATAACCTTATCAAAATTAGGGGTTGAAATTGGATCTAAACGTTCTTTCATACTAATAGGATCTATTACATCAATATAATGTTGTCGATTCTCAACTGTATCATAGCTCGCAACCTGCTTCGATCCACCAGCTGGAATACGAACATCGTCATGAAATGAACCATCCGTTATAATCGCACTGCCTAATATTTCACCGTTGCTAGCTCCCTTTTTTACTAAAGCTGCACTTCCGCCATCAGCAAAATTAAACATAAAACGTGAGCGTGGATTATCATAATCTACAATTTGAGATTCTTTACATCCACCTACTAATAATATATTTTCAATTGATTTATCAGAGTAGAGCATATCCTTTGCGACTTTGAGAGCGATTGGAAAGCAAGAACTAACATTCATAATTTCAAAAGCATAAGCATTTTTCAATCCAAGTTCATGCTGAATTTTTGGGGCACTAGACCATACGTGGTAATCTTTATGTGGACTGCCAAAATAAATGACTACATCAATAGATTGAGGATCTACTTGTAATAATATTGGCTTTGCAGCAGCAATAGCTAAATCTGATGCATGCATCGTTTCGTCTGCGACATGTTTTTCATATAACCCAAACTTTTCTATAATAATATTCTCAGGAATACCTGTTTTTTTAGATAAATCTGCGGCCGTCTCTACGTCTTTTGGGAAGAAAACACCAGTTGCTTCAATCCCAATTCTCATTAGACAATTCCTCCTTCTTTTGGCACCATCATAGTCGCTACACCTGTTAACACTAAATCTCCTTTTTGGTTATGACACTCAGTTAACAATTTCAAAACTCTCTTTTCTATCATAAATTCTTGTACTGTTGCCGTAGCTGTAATCGTATCTCCTATAAAAACTGGCGCTGTAAATTTAATAGTTTGTTCCATATAAACGGAACCCTTTCCTGGTAAATGAACGCCTAACAATTGTGATAATAAACTAGAAGTTAATAAACCATGTGCGATTCTTTGATTAAATCTAGTTTGTTTTGCATACTCATGATCAATATGAATTGGATTAAAATCCCCGCTCAAACCCGCAAATAATACAAAATCCGTTTCTGTTATTGTTTTACTACATGATGCCTGTTGACCGGAACTATACATAATCATCCCTTCACCTACTTTTCAGTTGATTTGCTAACTGTGCTTTTTGAATTTTACCAGTTGCATTTTTAGGCAATTCCTCTAGAAACACAATTTCTTTTGGAACTTTATATTTGGCTAGAAATAAACGACAATGATCAATGACTTCCTTTTCAGTTAATACACTGCAACTCTTTTTCACAATAAAGGCGATTGGAATCTCTCCCCACTTTACATGTTGTGTACCAATTACTGCTACCTCACATACTTCTGATAGTTTATTAATAACTTGCTCTACTTCAAGGGGATAAATATTTTCACCACCGGAAATTATCATTTCTTTTTTTCTACCGACAATGTATACAAAACCATCTTCATCAACTTTAGCTAAATCTCCCGTATATAACCAACCATCTTGAATCGTTTCTTCTGTTGCATCTGGCCGATTCCAATACCCTTTCATTACATTTGGTCCTCTTATTAGTAACTCTCCAACTTCACCAATCTCAACTTTATTTTTGTTTTCATCAATAAGTACATAATCACAAAACAGAACAGGTTTTCCAATTGAGCCTACTTTACGTCTTGCATCTTCTTCTGAAAGCATAAATACGGTTGGTGATGTTTCAGTCATACCAAAGCCTTGACCAAATAAAAATCCTCTATCTATAAATTCTCTCATCAACTCTTCTGGACATGGTGCACCACCGTTATAAAACCAGCGAACTGATTGTAAATTTGTAGTTTCAAACTTTGCGCAATTAATTAATGCTTGGTGAATTGTAGGTACTCCCATTACAACAGTCACTTTATATTTTTCTATCATAGAAAGAGCTATGGTTGGCTCAAATTTTCTCGGAACAATGATTATTCCACCTGCAAATAAAGTTGGAAATGCGAATAAACCAATCCCACCAATATGAAATAAAGGCAATAACACAATGGAGCGGTCATGAACAGTTAGGTCAATCGCAAATGTATTATTAAGCGCATTCCAAAACATATTCTCTTGTGTAAGTACAGCTCCTTTCGGTTGTCCTGTTGTCCCCGAGGTATAACATATAATAAAGGATGCGCTTTCATTTATCTCTTCAAAGTTGTCAATTTTTCTATCTTCTATTTCTTTTAAACTTTTAATCGAAATAACTCTTTGTACATATGTTACATTCTGCATTGACAGTGCCATATTTTGAAATGTTTCCTCTACAAATAAAACTGTAGCTCCACTATCTTTTAACTGAAATATAAGTTCATTTTCTGTTAACCGTATATTCAGTGGAACAGCAATACATTCTACCTTTGCTATAGCAAATAAAAGTACAATATATTCCAAGCTATTTTGTGATAAAATAGCTATCCTCTCTCCTTTTTGCACATTTAAGTCGTAAATTAAATATGCTGCTACTTTACTTACATACTCATGTAACTGTTTATATGTCATTTCCTCCTCTTCTGTAATAATGGCAATGCGATCTGGATGTAAATAGGCCCGTTTTTCAATCCAATAAGCAATGCCTTGCATATTTTCCCCACTCCCTTATCTCTTTCTCAATCCTTCAAATATTAATGACATCGCTGCTTCAAATACATCTTCCGGAACATCTTTCTCTTCCCAATAGCCCCATCGCATTCCTAAAAATTGACCAATTGACATAAGACAATACGCAATTGTTTCTTTATCAAGTTGTTTAAATTCTCCCGCTTCCATGCCAGCCGATAAACTTTTTAAAAATCCATTTGCGAGCTTTGCATAATACCATCTATATAAATTATCATCAACAACTACCGCCTGTTGTACAATGTTATATAGATTAGGACGATCTTTCACCCATCGAAAAAAGGCCTGAAAACCTCTTCTTTGTGCCTCTTCATAACTTGATATCCCCTTCATTTCTTCTTTAATAATTAAGCGTAACTCACGGTTCAATCTGCGAATCAATTCATCAAAT
This sequence comes from Bacillus sp. 41-22, assembly GCF_025809295.1. Classification (NCBI taxonomy): domain Bacteria; kingdom Bacillati; phylum Bacillota; class Bacilli; order Caryophanales; family Bacillaceae; genus Bacillus; species Bacillus sp. 41-22. The sequence continues at coordinate 1,852,001 of NZ_CP084035.1, read as the reverse complement.
ATATCTTTTTTAGATGGAAAATAATTATAGAAAGTTCCGTGCGCTACTGTTGCTTCTTGTGTAATATTCACGATAGAAGCTTCGTAATATCCTTTATTACCAAATACCTCTTCTGCAGCACACAATAATTTCTCTCTCGTTTCTAACCCTTTTGTTGTTAGGTTTTTTACATCCATTATTATTTTTTCTGACACCTGAATCACCTCTTAGATTTGATTATAAATATGTTTCTGAATTTTTCAATTATTTTCATTAGACAAAATCCGCAAGCGTTTTTCTACATACAAAAAAGGACTAACTTATTTTGAAGTTAGTCCTTTAATCTTAATTAGAATTAAGTTCTACTTTCTCTAACCCCTCAACCAATTGCTTCTTATCTAATCCTTCCCCTATTACTACCAAATTTGTCGGGAAACCGAAGTCTTGTTCCAGTAAGGTTGGTACGCCAAATGAATATTGGAATAAGTGAGGGTATTTATCTCCATGGAATTTCACAAATCCTTTTACGCGATAAATACTATCTGGTAAATTCGAAAGCCATTCATATAATTTATCTTGATCAATCGATTTCGTAAATTGATACGTCATCGTTTGTATATGTAAATGCTGTTTGACATGTAGTGTCTCATGTTCTCCATCTCTCACAAATTCAGCTTCTTCTATATCTTTTAAAGATATATTACAATACTTTGTTTCAAACAATTTCGCATGATTATTTATTGCCTTTACGTCTTCAAGTACTTTGTTCTTATCCGAATCTGTTAATAAATCTGATTTATTAATAAGAATATGACTTCCATATTTCATTTGCTCATGTAATAGCTGTTGTACATTTGCACTTAATATACTTCGGTTTAACCATCTTACTGCATCTAATACGACTACTATAGATTTCACTTCAAGGAAAGGAGCTAAAATTGGTGATACACATGCATCTAACACTTCAATTGGATGTGCGACACCTGTTGTTTCTATATAAATTACATCTGGTCTTTCTTGTTGATATAAAGAATGTAATTGAATTTCAAGCTCTTCTTTTAACGTACAACAAATACATCCTTTCAGCAGTTCCCTTAACACATTCTCTTTTCCAATAATATCTGTATCTACCGAGTATTCACCGATTTCATTCATCAAAACTGCAACTTTTCGATTTTTCTTCTTTTCTGCTAATAATAAATTTTGCAGCAATGTTGATTTTCCGCTACCTAAAAAACCACCTAATATATGAATTTCTACTTTACTCATTCGACCGACCATCCATTTCTCTACTTCAAATTTCTTCAAAGCGTAATTATTACGATTTATATTTATCATTTTATTAAAAGAATACCTATTTGTAAACAAAACTACTAGATTATCGTTTCATTTTCCATTCACTTCATGAGCAACTCTAATTCCAGACTCGATTGCTCCTTGCATCCATCCATGTGTTAATGTCGTATGTTCTCCTGCAAAGTGCACTCTACCCGCTGGCGGCGTAATATATGGAAACAATTCAAGCTCTTGCCCTGGTTCAAAAGCTGTAAATGCTCCGCAAGAATACGGATTTTGACTCCAGCTAAAAGATTCTCCCGCAACATACTCACTATAAACCACATTTCCATATATTTGCGCTAAATTTTTCAACGCATAACGAATACGTTCTCTATTCGAGAGACTATCCCACGTTAACGCCTCATCTGCCCACGTATAACTCACTAAAACGATAGCCGCCCCTGGTGTATGAATGCCGTAGCTCGGATAATATGTAAAGCGGATAGGTAAATCTGTAATTGACTTACCACCATATTGTCCTGCTCTTTCCCAAAATCTACTTTTAAACTCTATCGCAATTTTAGTTGAAGCAATATAATTTAATTCACGAATTGCCCGCCTTTTATAATAAGAGAATAAATGATATGGCTGAACTTCTACAAATCGCAAAGCTGAAAATGGAATTGTGACAATAGCGATGTCACCAGTTACTATAAATGAATTTAACGTTTGTTCATGTGTTACTTGCATCATTACTTTATTATCTTCCTGTATAATTTTTTCTACTTTATACGGCATAAAAATATTATCCTTTAGCTCTGGTAAAAATGAATTTGGTAATTCATCCATCCCGCCCGTTATCTCATAATATTTCGTCGTTGAAGTGAAAAAGATCATTTCGCGTAATACTTCAATTAAGGACATTCCCATGTATGCTTCCATATCAAGAAGTACTCCGATCATATCTATTGCCCCATCTGAATAATACTCGGTTAAAAATGAACCGAGCGAATATGTTTTATACTTTTTTTCAACAATAATCCAGTTTTTATCCGGATCTTTCTTAATATAATTAAGTATCGGTTCCAATACCCCTAACATTAACCCTTCTGCTGTTTTCCCTCTTTCTTTATCTAAAACTGGATATCCAAGTACACTTGGATCCTTTTCAAACACATCCAATCTCGTTCTTTTGTTATTCGTATAAATTATATCTGAAGAAGTTTTATTAATAAAAAGGTTTAACGGTAGTTTAAATTTACGAATGTAGGCTAAAGTTAAATCATGAGTATCCGGAATACGCATAGGGCCTGCGTTAAAATATAACCCTGCGCTAAATGGTTCACGAATCGTATACACCCTGCCACCTATTCTGTTATTCGCTTCTATAATCGTTACCTCGTGTCCAGCCTCTTTTAATAAAGATGCTGCAACTAATCCAGATATCCCTGCACCGGCAACTGTAATCCGTTTGGGGTTATTCGTTTTGGCAAGCCCTTCATGAACAATTTGAAGCATTTGTTCCATCGATAATGGATTCCCCATGCCAATTCCCCTTTTACGAAGGATTTTACTGAATTATATTCGTTTAACAGGATTCCTATGTTTCATTCAAGTAATTGAGTGGATACATTTTCAATCACTTGAATATCTTTTATAAAATGTAATAAAATAGATATGAAACTATAGAAGTAAGACGTATTATCTTACATAATAAAATTTATGAAATAGCGAGGAATTTTGAAATGAAAAAAGGTATTAACCGTGTTGTATTAGTAGGAACAGGAGCAGTTGGATGTAGTTATGCTTACTGTATGATTAACCAAGCTGTAGCTGAAGAATTTGTTTTAGTTGATGTAAATGAAGCAAAAGCTGAAGGAGAAGCAATGGACTTAAGCCATGCCGTTCCTTTCGCACCAGCTCCAACAAAGGTTTGGAAAGGCAGTTATGAAGATTGTAAAGACGCAGATCTTGTTGTAATTACAGCTGGATTACCACAAAAGCCAGGTGAAACACGTTTAGATTTAGTTGAGAAAAATGCTAAAATTTTCAAGCAAATTGTTCGTAGCATTATGGATAGCGGCTTTGACGGTATCTTCTTAATCGCAACAAACCCTGTAGATATTTTAACTTACGTAACTTGGAAAGAATCTGGATTACCGAAAGAACGCGTAATCGGTTCTGGTACAACTCTTGATTCTGCTCGTTTCCGCTATATGTTAGGTGAGTACTTCGATATTGGACCTCATAACATTCACGCTTATATTATCGGAGAGCACGGTGATACAGAACTTCCTGTTTGGAGTCACGTATCAATTGGTATTCAAAAACTACAAACGCTTCTTGAAAAAGACAACACATATAACCAAAAAGATTTAGATGATATTTTCATAAACGTGCGTGATGCAGCTTACCATATTATTGAACGAAAAGGTGCTACATACTACGGTATCGGCATGTCACTTTTACGTGTCACGAAAGCAATCTTAAACAACGAAAACAGCGTATTAACTGTATCAGCATACCTTGAAGGTCAATACGGCCAACAAGATGTTTATATTGGCGTACCTGCTGTTTTAAACCGCGGCGGTGTTCGTGAAATTTTAGAAGTTGAACTAAGTGAAGAGGAAGAATTAAAATTCGATCACTCTGTTCAAGTGTTGAAAGAAACAATGGCTCCTGTTCTTTAATCATATTTTTCAATCAAAAAAGCAATCCGATTTATATTGGATTGCTTTTTTATATTTTTATAGTTCCCCCTCAATTTAAACGGTAATATTATCTATAAAAAGGGGTGATTTCATGAATGATTCTTTGACGATTGCAATCCTCTTACTAGCTGTAGCATCCTTAATACTTTTCCTCTTCTTAATCATCAGAACGCTATTCCCAACTAAAAAATATGATAAGAATCTCGGATTGATTCTAATTATTTTAAGCTTGTTAGCAATACCGATAAGTATCTTCCTTGTAGGAGGATGGGCAGGTATGGGAGTTAGTGTAATCGCAGTCTTTATTTTTGCTGCTGTTATTATAGCTTTAATTGCAAATAGATTCATTAAACTACCTCCTCCAAAGAAAAAATAATAAATGACCGATGTTTTCATCAAGAGAAAACATCGGTCATTTTCTATCATTTATTATCTTTAATCGGTTCATCGTTATTTACGTCAAGTACATCTAATAAAAAGATAAAGATTGGTATTCCGATAATAAGCCCCCATATTCCGAGGAAATGCTCTGAAAAGATAAGAATCATAAATGTATAAAATACTGGTAAATTCGTTTTTGCAGACATAAATTTTGGATTTAAAAAATAACTTTCAAGAGCGTGGATTACTGTAATGAACACTAGTATGTATACAACATACATAACCCCGCCGACGTTATAGGCAATGATACAAAGTGGAAACAAGGAAATAATAACACCAGCAACTGGAATCAAGCCGAGTAGAAAGACCATGACAGCTAATACAAGAAGCTGTGGAAATCCTAAAATGACAAGTGCAATTACAGTGAGCACACAATTTACAACTGCAATTAAAAACTGTGCTTCAATCACTTTTCCGAACGATCTTGCAAATCTTTCACCGAAATATGCAATCTCCTCATAAAAAATCTTTAATTTACTATCTTTAAATTTAGACGTGAATGAAATAATTCGCTCTTTTTCCAATAAGAAAAATAAGCTTAGAATAAGAGACAATAGTATTTGCAAACTTACCTTTCCTATGTTTGCTATTGATTGATAAATGACATCCACACCTTGTTCAATATATTTTGATACTTCCATTTCATTAATTGCTGAAAGTACGTATCTAATCATCTCATTATCAGGTGGATGTTGAAAAAACAATTTAAATTGATAAATTAATTGTGAAATTTGTATCGTTAGCACAGGTAAATATTTATATAATGTAGTTACAATAAACGTCACTAATACAATATATAAACAAGCAATAACCACTTTCCTATTTACTTTCAATTTTTTTGAAATAAACTTTTGAAATCGATCCATCAAAAACGTGAGAATAAACGTAATTAATATTAAATTAATCATACTTTTTAATCCATACAATACAAGCGCTAATATTATTAAAACGAGAAACCGTTGAAACCCTCTGCTTCGAAAGAAATTTTTCACTTCATTCATTAAGAATTAACCTCTCCCTTCAATGGATGGAAATCGGATATATTACATTTTATGAACTTCTATAGACAATCTTTCTTACTAATTGGAAAGAATCCTTTTTTTCTTTTTTATTGTCGGATTTTTTTATCTAATACTTTTCTAAAAACTACTTTATCAACTCTATATTTTAGGAGATCTTCTATTTTTAGATTGCTGTTCATACGCATATCCAATATTAAAAAGTTCTTTTTCACCAAACTGTTCCCCAACAAACACTACGCCTACCGGCTGACCATCAGAATCATACCCTGCCGGCACTGCTAATTCTGGATAACCAGCCACAGCTGATAGAAGAACTTCATCATTATTAATCATCACAAGAGCATCCAAACCTTTTTCTACTAAATACCTATCTATCTCTTTTCTTGCATTTTCTTGACTCGTTTGAACTACTTTTTCAAACTCACCTTTCGTTATAGCAGATTTTTCAGAGCCCTCAATTAATGTTTGTCCATATTTCATTCGTCTTTTACTATCTTTTTTATTAAACGCTATAATCTCTTCTAACGATTTTACAGGCACATTTTTTTGCTTCGAAAGATAGTCGTTAACATTATGCTTGAACTCATATTCTAATGTTTGCAGATTATCTACACCCTCGCTGTTTAACTGAATATCATCACTCAATATCGCACCTGCATCTTGAATGTCTTTTCTAATCTTTTCTGCTACTGCTTTTCTATTTTCATCTTGTTGATCTACAGAAAAAAGAATCCCTATCTTTTTCCCTTTTAATCCATCTATCGATAAATCATTCGTATAATTTATTCTATCTCTATCTTTCATTTTTTCTGTCATAGCATCTTTTTCATCATAACTTACCATTGTATTAAATAACGTTGCCGCGTCTTTTACCGTTCTTGCCATAGGCCCTGCAGTATCAAGCGTTTCAGCTAACGGAATAATTCCAGTTCTACTAATCATACCTAAAGATGGACGTAATCCAACTACTGATTGCTGGGATGCTGGTGCTACAATTGATCCAGTCGTTTCTGTGCCAATCGCAAGCGGTGCAAAATCTGCTGCAACTACTGTAGCAGATCCAGAACTTGATCCCGATGTATCAAACGTAATCGGACCGTATGGATTTAAATTTTGTCCTTTCTTCCCACTATATCCACTTGGCATTGTAAAAGATAAATAATTTGCCCATTCAGACATATTCGCTTTTCCTAAAACAAAAGCACCTTCTTCTTTCAACTTCTTCACGATCGTCGCATCTTCATCTGCAATCCAATCTTTTAATACATAAGTTCCTGCGCTTGTCGGCATCACTTTTTCCGTTTGTATATTATCTTTTACAATGACAGGAATGCCATATAAGTTCGATTTCTTCTTTAACGCTCTCTCTTTATCTAACTTTCGTGCTGCTTCCATCGCATCAGGATTAATCTCTGTAACAGCATTTAATGATATTCCACTTTGGTCGTGTTCTTGTATTCTAAAAAGATAAATACTCGTTAATTCTTCATATGATAATTTCCCATCATCAACCATTTTTTGAAGCTCATCCACAGTCGCATTTACAACTTCTTTTTCTTTTATCTTTATATTATCTATGTCGATCCCCTTAAGCTGATTATGTATCGGTTTTAACACTCTGTCTTTATCATATACAATACGCTCAGGTTCCTTTTGAAAATAATTTTTATACACGTAATATCCTCCGGCACATGCCAATAGAACAATACCTCCGGCGATAGACAACGTTATCTTTACCCATTTTTTCATGTTGCTTCCTCCACTCTAAAAGTTGCTCATTTATATAAAAAAGAGAGTTACCTTTTACTTAACTCTCTCCAATCAAAATGCTAAATGAAAAAATGAAAGATTTCAATCTAATTACTTTTTTTTTGCATTTGCTTCGCTAACAATTCCTTCACCTGATTATATGTTAATCCTGAATTTTTATTTAAACGTTTCACTTCATCAACATCAGTACCTACCACTGTATATTTTTTCTCATCATTCATTTTTCTACTTCCTTTCTCACCGGATTATTTCTTATATTTCTTCCCTAAACTCTTATAAATTAACACAAATACAAATAAGGAAACTACACTAAATTCAATAACTAAAAGGAGTTCTGTTGCGTAAGAGGAATAGATAGAAAAATGTCGAATTTATTATACTTGTTGAATTTGAGGACTTGGAGGATACATTTTGAAAAAATATGAGTTTAAAAATAACATTCCAACATTGGAAGAGTACAAATATTTGTGCGAGTCTGTGGGATGGACTAATTATATGAATTTTGAAGTGGTGGAAACATCACTGAAGAATTCTGTTCACTGCATCACAGTCAAGGATAATGAACAAATTGTGGGTATGGGGAGAATTGTTGGTGATGGGGCTATCTATTTCTATATTCAAGATATAGTAGTCCATCCAGATTATCAGAAAAATGGAATCGGGAAAGAAATCATGCATATTTTGGTTGAATACTTAAATCAGAATGCCCCTGATAAGGCATTTGTCGGTTTGTTTGCATCACAAGGTAAAGAATCGTTCTATGAAAAATATGATTTTAAAGATTACTCACCAAACATGACGGGGATGTTTACTGTAATTTCAAAAAAATAAACATAATAGATTTTTAATTATACGTCATCAATATTAAAGAAATTGTTCTCACAGTAATGCTTATCTTAAATAAGATCTTCCACGATTGGGTGTGAATATTAAATAAGAAAGGACAGTAGATAGTATATATACTATCTACTGTCCTTTCATTTATCTAACTTTTTTAATTTTGATTTTGAATTGTATTTTTTAATAAAATTTCACTACATCTTCAGTAGGTAAGAATGTTCTTTCCCCTGGTTGTTCATTTGGCTCACCAAATGGCATTTGTCCTACTAAGCTCCACTCTGCTGGAATGTTCCAAGTTGCTTTCACTTCAGCATCTACGATTGGATTGTAATGTTGTAATGACGCTCCAATTCCTTCAGCCGATAATAGCATCCATACAGTATGTTGTAGCATTGCATTTCCTTGATGAGACCAGAATGGGAACTGATCTTTATACAATGGTGCATTTTCTTGCATTTTTTCTACTGTTGCTTGATCTTCAAAGAATAGAACTGTTCCTACACCTGCATGGAAGCCTTTTAGTCTTTCTACTGTTGCTTCAAAATTTTCTGCTGGCACGCGTGATCTAAGCGTTTCTTTTACGATATCCCAAAACTTTTCATGCTCTCCATCCATTAATACAACCATACGGCCACTTTGCATATTGAAAGAAGTTGGTGCGTGTAAAGCTGTTTTTAAAACTTCTTCAATTCTTTCTTTTGTAATTGTAGCGTTTTTTGTTACTTTACGAATTGAACGACGGTTCACGATTGCTTCTTTTAAATTTGTTGTAGTTGCTGACATTTTAATTCCTCCAAATATATGTTTTATTATTTTTATTTAAACAAATCAACTTGAGTCTTTCATGCAAGACGAATTAGCAATATCCATCCGTCTTACATTGCATACCTTCAAATGAATTTGTTTTATCCTTTTCGATTTCTTTATCAATTACTCTTTCTAGCGTTTCTTTACTAGCAAGTCCTTGAATGACTTCATCTCCAATCATGACAGTTGGAACAGCCATAATATTTGCTTCATCATATGCATGCTGAATTGCTTCTTGATGTTTTTCTTTATATTTACGATTTACTAAAGCATCTTTAAATTCAGCTTCAGGAAGCCCTACTTCTACCGCTAATTTCGTTAATACATCAATATCTTCAATGTTTTGCTCTTCTTGGAAAAACGCAGTAAATACTCGGTGATGATACTCATTTCCAAGTCCACGCTCTTTCGCGAATTGGCACCCTTCAAAAGCTAAATGTGTATATGGATGCGGAGAAACGCGTGGCAGACGCATTTCAACCCCTAATTTTTTTGCAGTAGGAAGAATGAAAGAATCCCATGAACCTAACTTATCTGGCTCGTTCCAAGGATCTATTTTAGAATATGGACTTGGACGCAATTCAAATGGCATCCATTCGATTTCTACATCTTTCTCTTTCGCTACTTCATCTAATGGGCCTTTTGCTAAAAAGCAAAACGGGCATATAAAATCTGAGTATACTTTCATTTTTACAGTCATATCTTTTACACCTTACCTTCTTTTTATTTTTAGATGTAACCAAAACAGTTACAATTTTAAGAAAAAAATATGCATTCTCTTTTAGAGACTTGCAATTATCATATTATGCTTTCATTTTTTGTTGTAAAGATTCAAATAACTGCCCCATCGTAATATTTCTCAACACTTCTTCCATCGCAGATTGCGCCTGAACTAAAATAACCTCTAAAACAGCTTGAATATTCGCCCCAATTGGACAGTCTGGATTCGGTTTTTCATGAATGTGAAATAGTTTGTCTTCTTCTACTACATTCACTGCATGGTACACATCTAACAATGTGATTTCATGTGAATCCTTTAATAATCCCGCGCCACCTGGTCCGCGATTTACGTAAACAAATCCAGATTGTTTCAAGTAAGACATTATTTTACGAATGACTACCGGATTTGTATTTACACTCTCGGCCATATAGTCTGAAGTGCAAACTGAAGATGGATTGTTTTTCAAAATAGATAAAATATGAACAGCTATAGAAAAGCGGCTACTAATTTTCATCGTGATCACCACCTCGATGTAATCATTATAGTTACAACATAAAAATAAGTCAATCCTTTTTACAAATTTTTTAAAGCAAATAAAAAAGTGCCCCATTACAATATATGAGACACCTCTCCTTATTCTGCAAACAAGTCTTGGAATTCTTCAATAAATAGCTGTACAGCGAGTGAAGAATCCTTTAATGAAGGAACAGCTAAAGCAATTTCTCTCCATACTTGTGGTTCCAATTCTCTCGTTTGTATATTCTTTGGTAAACTCGTTAAAGATAACTCAGCCAAAATTGCGATTCCTAATCCTTCTTGAATCATATTTAAAGCTGTTGTAACTGTGGAAATTATATATTCAGCCCGAAGTGGTACGTTCGCTTGTTTAAACATATCGATAATGGGTGGTTCGTACCCACCCTTACATAATATGATCGGTTCATTCTCTAAATCACCTATTGTAATAGAATCGTTCTTACAAAGAGGATGATCCTCTCTTAAGACAACAACCATTTTCCCCTTCGTTAAGGGCACGATCTCCATATCTTTATTAGGCAAAATAACAATTCCTATATCAACAACCCTCGATACTAACCAATCTTCAACTTCTTTAATCGTGCCTTCACAAAGAACGACTTCTAAGTTCGGATACTTCTCCTTAAAAAGATTTATCATTTTGGGTAAGAAATGTGCAGAAGCACTCGGAAAACTCCCAATTCGAATCGTCCCAATTTCGTGCCCTTTCTCCATCGCTACTTCTTGTTCAATCTTCTCAACGCCGTTTAAGATTTCTCTAATATGTACAAGAATTCTATTTCCAACATCCGTAACGATTAGCCCTTTTCGTTTATCGCGTATAAGAATGGTAACTCCTAACTCTGACTCAATGCTTGAAATCGCATGACTTACAGCTGGCTGTGTCATATTTAACATCCCAGCAGCCTTCGTAAAACTCCCTAATTCAACCGTTTTAATTAAAACTTGAAGTTGTGTAATGGTCATAACTAATCACTTATACTCCTTATAAAAAAGATTCATTTTATTTATCATAGTCGATATCGTATCATAGTGAAATGGAATACAACAAGGAGGGATTACAGTGACACAGCTTTCTCGAACTAAGACTGCCATAATCCTTACATTTCTCGTTATTATGTGGGGAATTAATTGGCCGTTATCAAAATTCGCTCTGCATTACACACCACCCGTACTCTTTGCAGGGATTAGAACATTAATAGGAGGATTTATCTTACTTACTTTCGCATTACCGAAATACAAACAATTAAATTTAAAGGAAACTTGGCATTTATACTTTATTTCATCTTTACTCAATATTATTTTGTTTTACGGACTACAAACTGTCGGACTTCAGTATATGCCCGCCGGACTCTTCTCCGCAATCGTATTTCTCCAACCTGTCTTACTCGGCATTTTCTCATGGATTTGGCTTGAAGAATCTATGTACGGCTTGAAAATTTTCGGACTTATTCTTGGATTTATTGGTGTTGGGGTTATTAGCTCTAGTAGTTTAACTGGACATATTTCTATTATCGGTGTACTACTTGCTTTAGGGTGCGCTATCGGCTGGGCACTCGGCACAGTATTTATTAAGAAAACTGGACACCGCGTTAATGCCATTTGGATGGTAACACTTCAGCTTATTATTGGCGGACTTTGCTTAATCGGATTTGGTTCAGAATTTGAGAGCTGGTCTAACATCGCTTGGAGTATACCATTTGTAAGTGTACTACTATTCATCTCGTTCTTTGTTATTGCAATGGGATGGCTCGCTTACTTTACACTTGTAGGAGCTGGTGAGGCAAGTAAAGTTGGGGCTTATACGTTCCTTATCCCACTGATCGCTATTATTGTAAGTTCAATTTTCTTACATGAGGCCATTACAATTAGCTTATTCATCGGACTTTTATTTATTATCGTAAGCATTTGTTTTGTAAATATAAAGCCGAAAGCACTTGCTGTAAGGCAGCAAGTTGAAGTGAAATAAATAGATATGAGAAAGAGTCTACCACTTGTAGGCTCTTTCTTTTTTACCATTTTATGAGTACAGTCACTTAACATCTTAGCAAAAGGAAAATTTTTCTTTTTTATTGTATGATGATAATTAAGTAGAAAATATTATCTCTAATACATATGTATGGACTAACAATTCTAATCATAAGGGGGAATTATATGGTTTTACAGTATAAAGAATTTGGAGATTCAAGCTCTCCACTTATGGTTTTTATTCATGGGGGCGGAGTCAGTGGATGGATGTGGGACAAACAAATTAAACATTTTACTAACTTTCACTGCCTTGTTCCTGATTTACCCGAGCAAGGGAAAAATAGTAGTAAGGATCATTTTTCAATACACTTTAGTGCTGAAAAAATCATCGAATTAGTTGAAGAAAAAGGACAAGGTAAAACTGTTATAGTAATCGGTTTTTCGTTAGGTGCTCAAGTATTAATTGCAATGCTCAGCATGAAACCAAACTTAATTCAATACGCTATGATAAATAGCGCATTAGTTAAACTAATTCCTTTCGCTAAAACATTAATAAGATCCCTTGGCTTAACCTATCCACTTATAAAGAGTAAGACGTTTTCCAAAATACAAGCAAAATCAATGTGCATAGATGAAACACAATTTGATAACTATTATCATGAAAGTTGTCAAATAAGTAAAAATACATTTGTGAGGATATTAGAAGAAAATATGTCGTTTACAATACCAAAAGGTTTCGAGAATGCTAGTAGCAATATATTAGTGACTGTTGGAGAAAACGAAAAAAGAATCATGAAAGACTCGATGACTGCAATCCTTGAAAGCAATCCTAATTGCACAGGTATTATCATTCCTAAAATCGGTCATGGAATCCCTTTAGCAAATCCCAAACTATTTAATACTTTAATTGAAAACTGGCTTAAGCATGATAACCTACCAGAAGAAGTAATGACAGTCAATTGAGTTCCTTATCTTAATAAACCATGTTGTATTTGTAGCTCTAATCCCCCTCGAAGCTGCTTAATCTCAAAATTTTATTAACAAAGGTCTCATTACTTTCAATGAGACCTTTCAATGTTCCCTACTTTTTACGACGTACTACAAAAACACACGTACCTACGGAAGATACAATCGCTAAAACTGATAAGACAATTGCTATTGTTTGCATATTACTTGTACCTTCATTTTTTTCCACACTAGATACTTCACCATGTTCTCCTGTTAATGATGTACCTTTTGCAATCGTAGTAAGTGAGTGGGGCTTTTCAGCTTTCTCATCGCCTGTCCATTCAACAATTTCTCCATCTTTATATTGTTGATATGCATTCCAAGCTATTTGTTGCTCTTTATCTGGATTTTTAGCAACGAAAGTAAATCGTTGGAACTGACCAGGTAAAATCCCTTCTCCTGTTGCTTCCCATATTACAGTTTTAACTTTTCCAGCTGCATCTTTTTGTTCTTCCACTTTCCACCCTGGCACTGGCTCGTACTGTTGAAACTCGACTCCAGACGGTATTTTCAGTGTGACTTTTGTTGTTGCCATATTCTTTTCAACAGGTACCTTTATTGTATAAGTCTCCCAAGAGCTAACGTCAGAAGTTGCTGGTTTCACAGTTACGTGAGCACTAACAGGTAACGAAAAAATACCCATTGCAATTATTGTTGCGATCATTGTTGTTCCTAATTTTTTTATACGTTTCATTTTCTATAAACTCCTTTTCATTTATAACGTCTTTTTTATCTGCCACCTACAATAAATTTATAATCCGTATCGAAACTATCAAGAGATTTTGTTAATCCGTGAACTTGTATATCCCAGTTTCCTGTCATGTTAATATACATACCTTCCGCTTCATATTCTCCCGGTGACACTGCCGAAACTTTAAATGAACCTTTGCCCATATTCATATCTAAAGATTGAGTCGTCAATACAATTTGTTCCATATCAGTAACAGGCTGTCCATTCTCATCCTTCAAAGTAATATGAAATGTATTCTGTCCTACCTTATTAGGACTTACATGTAAAGTAAGTTCATATCCATTATCTAATTGTTTACTCTCTGTAAAAGGTCCCGTAGGAGGCATCGGCGGCGTTTGTACATTTGTCATAAAAGCTACGATTACGAAAACGATAATTCCAATGATAAACTCTACTTTCACCGTAGCTCCTAACCTTTGCTGCGCTCGCATTCTCCCTTTCACATAATGAATAATTCCCAATATCCCCATACACACGAATAAAAGTATCTTTGCTAATAAGGCCAATCCATACTTCGTATCAAATAGGGAATGGATCGTGGGAATAAAAAATGTACTGTTAAAAAGACCCGTTAATAAAATCACTATGACAGCACCTGTTGCCCATGGCGAAAAACGCTTAATCGCATCCCAATACATAGTCCACTTGTCAGCCTCTTTACGTAACAGAAGAACAATCGATGATAGCCCCCCCATCCATAACGAAGCTGCGAATAAATGCAGAAAGTCCATAACGACAGCAATTTCTTTAAACTTTAATCCATATGCATGACTATTGAAGGCTTTCATAACAAGTAACCCAATAAATAATACAATTGGAATGCTCCATACTTTAAACGACGAAACCCTCTCACTCTTCACTGCAAAATATGTAACAATCATAAGCGTACTAATAAGAGCCATTTGAGTGATCCATACATAACCAAAAACAGATAGCTGTAATGTTTCTTTTAATAATAAAGGATCGAATGCTTCTAGCCATGAAACATCAGCATTTATTTTCGCTTGCAACGGTAAATTGAAAAGTAAACTAATGAATATCCCAAATAATGATATCCATATTATTTTCTTACTCCTCGACTGAACTTGACTTGCACTTCCTTTATAAAGGATAAGATTAAATAATAGAACACCAATAAATAGAGAAAAACTTGTATATAAAATTCCGCGTTCCATAATCATATCGATTTGGGGAACATAGCCCATCTCTTCTACTTTTATATCATCTGTTCCCGCTTCTGCTAATCCAATACGGAATGGAATAACTCCTTGAATCGGATGTCCATCAGCTGAAATAGCTTTCCACTGAATAGAGTAGAGACCATTTTTGAGATTCTCTTTTAACCCAGCCTCTAATATTTTTTTGTTTTTCTTATCAATATGTGCATCTTTTAAATCTACTCTTTTACCTGAGGTGTCTCTTACGAACAATGTATTAAAACTTGAAACTTGTATGTCCTCATCGAATTCAATTTTCACAACAGATGGTGCTTTCTTTAACGTTTCATTTTCAGCAGGATTTGATTTCACAACATACGCATGAGCAGATGCGCTTTTTGGTATCAATATGATAAACACGCACGCTATTAATAGCCATGCCCCTAACCTTCGTATTACTTTCACAATCATTTCACTTCTTTCTTTTTCGTCACTACACTTTCATTACTTTTTACTTCCCAAGTTTTATTTCTTGATAAAATATTAACCTGATTAAGTATAAGGATTTATTTAGTATCACTCTCTATTTATTCCTCACCTCTACACTTCTAACAAAATAGTAGCTACTTATATATATATTACTTATATTTTTAAAGTAGATTATCATTATAGCATAAAATATATTTATGTAAGTTTCTAAAGAAGAAAAGTTATCGTGAATCATTTGTGAAAAAAGTGTGAAATAACCTCCCATATAAAGAGAAATACATAAATTAAAAAGGCGTTACGTTATTACGTAACACCTTTTCTCAAGGATAAACTTCCTTTATTTCGCTTCCGGATAATCACAATACTCAATGATTGTTCCCTCTGTATCCGCTGGGTTAAGATATATTAATCTTCTACCGTGTTTATTAATTCGAAGCGTATGTTCTAACGTTCGAATCCCTTGTTCCTTTAATTCTTCTAAAGCTACATCTAAATCGTCTACACGATACGCAACATGATGGACACCTTTCCCTTTTTGCTTTATAAATCGTGCTATTGGAGAAGTTGTATTATTCGTTGGCGTAAGTAATTCGATTCTATCACCATCAACTTCAAGAATAGCTACTTCGCTTTCAACACCAGGTGCTTCACTTACGTATCGATCTATTAAAGTTCCTGATAAAACCTTTTCATAAAACTGTATCGTACTATCTATATCACGAACTGCGATCCCGATATGGTCAATTGTTTTTTTCATTTTATTTCCCCTATTACTTTATTTTTTCTATTCTTATCAATAGTAACAAAAAAAGTTATAGAATCAAATTCTATAACTTTTTTCATTTAACTTATTTTCTTATTCGCACTAGCTGCTGGGCGAACTTGATTTTTCGCTTTTAAAATGCTAATGCCATATCCGATAAATCCACCGATAATCGCTGGGAAGATCCAGCCTAATCCTACTTCCTGCATCGGAAGGAATTTAGTGAACACACGGCTTACTACTTCAATGTTAACTCCAGCTGCACTTAATCCATCAAATAAGCTGATGATAAACGTTACGATTAAACTCACTTGATAAACTTCAGCTCTTCCTTTGAATAATGAATGGAAGAATGTTAAGAAAATCAACACGATTGCTAGTGGATAAATCGCTGTTAATACTGGAACAGAAACTGCGATTAGTTGTGTTAATCCAACATTTGCAACAATAGCACTAAACACACATAACGTAATTGCAATTGCTTTGTAAGGAACATTTGGAAATAACTTATGGAAGAATGAAGAGCATGCTGATACAAGTCCCACACTTGTTGTTAAACAAGCAACTGTAATCATTAACCCTAATAATACTCCGCCATATGATCCGAAATAGTAGTTAGAAACTTTTGCTAATACTTCTCCGCCGTTTTCTAAATGTCCAAGCTTCGCAACGCTTGAAGCTCCCATATAAGAAAGAGCTGTATAAATAATTGCTAAAATAGATGCTGCGATCAGTGTTGCTTTTGCACAAACAACCATAATTTGTGTTTTCGTTTTCGCACCTTTTTCTTTAATTGCATTAATAATGATGATCCCAAATACGAACGATGCAAGCGTGTCCATTGTTAAGTATCCTTCTTGGAATCCTTTGAAAAATGCATGTGATGTATACCCTTCAACTGGTGCTTGCATTTCTCCAATCGGATGAATAAAAGCAACGATTACTAAAATACCGATGAATGTCAATTTAATTGGCGTTAAGATTTTTCCAACAATATCGACAATTTTCGCAGGATTTAGCGAAAAAAAACAAGTGATGCTAAAGAATATAATTGTAAAAAGAATTAACGGTGTAGAACCTAATCCCTCTGGCATAAAAGGCTTAAGACCAATTTCATAAGAAACATTTCCTGTTCTTGGTATTGCAAATAACGGACCGATTGCTAAGTATAAAACTGTTGTAAACACAATCCCAAACACTGGGTGAGCACGACTTGCTAATGACTGTAAATCATCTTTACCTGAAAAACCAAAGGCTAATACACCTAGTAATGGTAAACCTACTCCTGTTACTAAAAATCCAGCGTTAGCAATCCATACATTCTCTCCTGCCGATTGACCTAGCATAGCTGGGAAAATTAAATTTCCTGCTCCAAAAAATAGTGCAAATAACATTAATCCAATAACTACTATGAACGAAAACGGTACTTTATTCGCCATAATATAACCCCCCATTCAAATTTCCTTATCTCATTTTCCAATTTTAACTAATTGAATTTTCTGAATATTTAATTTAAGTATCAACTATTCTTGAACTCATTATAGTTTGATATATAATATTTTGCAATACTATTTTCAAACTTTTCTTTTATTTTATAAATATACATTTTTTAACATAGGGAATAGACTAAAAAACCAACATGGTCATCCATGTTGGTTTTTACATTTACTATCATTATTTAAAATTTCGCCGCTACTTTCTTAACGTTCTCTAAACCTTCTTCAACAATTTGCTGTGAGCGATCTGGATATTGATTGTGTCCCTCAATTACAACTGTCTCTGGATTGGTAATTCCCCAGAACCCAAGTACGTTTGTAACGTAATTAACAGCCATTTCCATAGGAGCCATTTGTTCAGAAGAGTAATCTGAACCACGAGCGCCTAAAACAACTACTTTCTTATCACCAGCTAAACCTTCTGGACCGTTCGCTGTATATTTAAACGTTTTTCCAGCTTGAGAAAGATATGAAATATACGTAATTAATGGTGCTGGTACTGTAAAGTTCCATAATGGGAACGCAAATACAACCTTTTCAGCCTCTAAAAATTGATTTAAATATTTATCTACTGTAGCAACTGCCTTCTCTTCTTCAGCTGTTATCTCCATTCCTTGACTACGTTTATATCCACCTGAAATAGCGATATTTCCGTAATACGGAAGATCTAATGCAAATAAATCTAACTCCGTAATTTCTGTATTCGGATTTGCTTCCTTATAAGCACTTACAAATGTTTCATACATTTTTGAACTAATTGCTTGCTCCGCTGGACGATCGTTTGCTTTTACAAATAATACTTTTGACATTGTTTTATCCCCCTCTACTTTTGTATTTTCTTCTTTTTTACCAAACAATGAGCTAAATAATCCCATTTTCTTCACCTAAACTTTCTTATCATATTCATTATTCATCATCATAAAAATTCTTATTCTAATAAAAAGTTCCAATTGATACCTTAACCTAAGTAAATTAAAACTTTTTGTTATTTAATTACCTTATGTAAGTGATTGTAATACACCCACTTACTTTAGTCAAGTAACTTCTCAAAAAGAAAAATGTCTCGGATTAAAAATAACAAAGAAATATATTTCCTCATTCGAAATGATAAATTCGAAAACACATAAGTGAAATCCCTTGTATAATACAACTAGAGAGAGAAATTCATCTATAGAGAGGATTTATTAATGAGTACTTTAGAAAAGATTCAAACCTTTATCATTCTTGCAGCTGTTATATTCGGGGTTATATTAGGACAATTTAATATGATACATATGCATTCAGAAAAATTTATTGTCCCCTTCTTATTTTTAATGCTTTACGGATTATTCCTCAGCATCCCATTAAATGATATAAAAAATGGCTTCCGTAACTTAAAATTCGCTGGAACAAGCCTAGGTATTAACTTTATATGGACACCTTTTCTTGCTTGGGGATTAGGCGCGTTATTTCTTTCAGATCACCCAGCACTTTGGGTCGGCTTTATTATGTTAATGGTTACTCCGTGTACAGACTGGTATTTAATTTTCACAGAGATTGCAAAAGGTAACGTCGCATTATCTACATCAATTCTACCAGTAAATTTAATTTTACAAGTACTACTGCTTCCAATTTATTTATTTTTATTTGCTGGTGTCATGAAAACTGTAGCGGTTTCTGTTTTAGTAGAAAGTATTGTTATCGTAATCGTCTTACCATTTTTACTTGCGCACGCTACAAAATTCATTATGCATAAA
Organism: Bacillus sp. 41-22; assembly: GCF_025809295.1. Taxonomy (NCBI): domain Bacteria; kingdom Bacillati; phylum Bacillota; class Bacilli; order Caryophanales; family Bacillaceae; genus Bacillus; species Bacillus sp. 41-22. The sequence goes on along the minus strand of NZ_CP084035.1, from coordinate 1,832,527 downwards.
ATGAAAAAAGTTGAAACACTTGAGAATAAACTCATTCCGTTTTTCAGCTCTGCTCAAATTGTATTTTTAAGTTTAGCAATAGTAGCGATGTTTGCCTCACAAGGTAAGTACTTATTACAAAATATGAATGTTGTTTTATTGTTACTTATACCAGTATTACTGTTCTTCATAATTAACTTTATACTAGGACAGTTTGTAGGACGTATGATGCATTTATCCTATGAAGACACTGTAAGCCTAAGCTTAACAACATTAGCGAGAAACTCGCCTGTTGCACTCGCAATTGCTGTGACTGCTTTTCCAGACGAGCCTCTTATCGCGCTTGCATTAGTGATTGGACCGTTAATAGAACTACCAGTACTAGCGTGTGTGTCACAAGTGTTATTACTTATTAAGAAAAAACAGCAATACACATAAAAAAAACGTCCTACTTTGGGACGTTTTTTTATTGTCGAGAAAGTATAGAAGTAACGATACTTATCGGCTCTAAGGATTTTATACGTTATAGAAAATTAGCTTGTCGTTACGTTAACAAAGTCTTTCTAATTAAAAATTATAGGGAAAGTAAATATAACGAAAGCTGCCCAAAGTCCGTAAATTGGCAAATACTTCGTAACGGCATCTTGGATAGCTGTCGGTCCTGATTTGTTTTGTAGAAAACGCATATAGGAAAACATAATCCAAATTAGATTTGCCCAGATCAGTATGTTTACTCCTAAGACAGCAAGTCTATTAGGTGTAATCCCGTAAGAAGAAAGTCTAAATACGATGGCTGACAAAGCTACAGTGTCAATAATAAGCGCAAGAACAATTAAGGCAAAATTGATATAATCTGAAATGTTCTTTTTCTCGTCTGATTCACTCTCAACAATGGAAAATATGGTAACAGCCAATACACCAAGGAGTATTCCGTTGAAGGCCATTAGGAAATTGCGGTCCAAGAACGGATTTTTCCCGACCCATATAACCGTTATAAGATAAATCAACAATGTGATCAAGACGAGAGGACTAAAAATTTTAGATATGTATGGTGTAATATTCTTAGCAAGTTTAAGATTCATTGATGCCAAGTATGCAGCCACAATAGCGAGAGCGGCAGCACCAAATAAAATAACATTACTAAAATAGAAGTCTTCTATATTCAAGTCAACAAACCTAAATAACTGCATGGTTAATGCTGCTAGTACCATTCCGCTCACTGCCATGCTGGCGTAGAGAATACAATATTCCAAATTAAATTTAATATAAGCTAATCTCGTACTTCCTTTTGAATATTCATTTCCTGTAAACGCAAGCCCTACTAAGACCCATAAGAATATAGGAAGATGTAAATACGCAAGGATACTGCTGTCTTTATAATTTAATGGCAACATATTAAGATACACCCCGGCAATTAGGAACAATGCTGCAAGGAAATAAATAATACTTTTTTTCGGAGTATTATTGTAAATAAAATAAGCAGCAATAAAGGGAATTACACCAAAAGCCAAGTTAATTGGAGCAATTGCTTCCTGCTCGACAAAATGGAAGATTACCCTGGTGCTTAGCCCTGCCAGAATAGCTAAAATGCCCATGAATAAGAAACCTTTTTGAAACAATGAAGGTTTTTCTGTATTTGCCGTCTCCTTGAAATGCAATCTTTCATACCAAGCACCAAGAACCTGAGAATCAGGGTTTTCATCCCATGCTTGTGAGAATGACTTTTTAAAAGCTTTCGGGTCTTTTCTATACATTCTCTCCAACTCATGAGGGTTATCCATATTTTCAATTATCACATTGTTAACCTCCATATTTATACCTCCTCTAATTTTAAAAATAACGTTGTTACCTTTTCCATAAAAAGCACCACACTTATTTATTCTGATTTTGATTTTAATATAAATTTTATCGTTTTGCAATAAATTTTTATTATTTTAGATAGTATTTTTGTTGTATATTTTTATTCCAAGCAAAAACAAAAAGCATTCCTCATTCAAAGAAATGCTCTATAACTTTTTATAAACATCGGTGTAAGCTACTTTCAGCTGTTCTCTTCATTGCTTGTTTTTATTTTCTAATTCCTTATTTCCCCTTTATATAAAAGAAATGCTCAAAATGATATAAACGTCCAATTTAATAACACCTTTTCAAACAATTATTTCAAATAAATTTTAGTGCTAGTATACAAAACTCTGTAATTATAAAATAAAAAAGCATGACATAAAATTGTCATGCTTTTTCTTTTCTATCTATATTTTCAAACCTAATACAGCACATTTTACTCGGGAAAGGGCTTTTTCATTTGTTAAAATCACTTAATTCTCAAACACAAAATTAATCTTATTATCTTTCCACTCTAACTTCGCATCAAACGTTTTCTCGCCTTTTTTAAAGCCTTTAATTAAATCGGTCTTCTCTCCTTTTAATAGTTTCGTCATGTTTTTTTGCGAAATAGCTTTGCTTAAAATCTTCTTCGAGATGGTAAAGTCACATTGTGTTGTATTGTAGTTAGAACAACCGTAAAACGTCGACTTATCAATAACATCGCCATCGCATTTTTTACAGTTCCCGACCTTTTTACCTGTTGTAAATTTCGATCCTTTTCGTTCAATCGATTCAACATGTAATCCGGTGAAATCCCATTTCTCCGACATTTCTACCGCATCTTCAATAATTTTAGCTGATAGCTTTTTCGTTTGCTCCATAAATGTCGCTGGTGAAGCTGTACCTTCTCCAATTTCCGCAAGGCGTTGCTCCCATTTTGCTGTCATTTCTGGTGAAGCTAGTATTTTATCACCGATTGCTGTAATTAATACTTTCCCTTTATCGGTTGCGTACACTTGGTTTTTCTGTACATCTATATATTTACGGTCTTTCAGCATCGTAATGATACCGGCACGAGTCGCTTCCGTACCTAAACCTTCTGTTTTCTTCAATACTTTCTCAAGCTCTTCATTCTCTAAATACTTACCGGCCGTTTTCATTAACGTAATAAGTTGTCCTTCTGTATAACGTTTCGGTGGCTGTGTTTTCCCCTCTTTCACTTTCACCTTTACAACTTTCCCTTGTTCACCTTCAGCTACAATTGGAAGAATCGTTTCGTCATCTTTATCGTCTTGGAAAATGACTTTACGCCATCCTTCTTGAATTTGTTGTTTTCCTTTCGAAATGAACGCAGCACGTTCGTCTACAAGAGTTGTAATCGTTGTGTAGTCAAAGATTGCTACTTCATAATGCGCCGCAATCAGCCTTCTTACGATCATATCGTAAATTTTCTTTTCATCACCTGATAGTTTGCTTGGATTTGTAACTTGCTCTGTCGGTATAATTGCGTAGTGATCTGTAACTTTCTTTTCATTCACATAACGCTTATTATTCATAATCGATTCAATTGGTGCTGGCAATAAACCTTTATATTCATCAAACTGACTTAACTTCTGTAAAATATCAGGGAACGTCGCTGCCTCTCCTTGTGTAACATAGTTAGAATCCGAACGAGGGTAAGAGACAATCCCTTTTTGATATAGTGCTTGCGTTATATCAAGTGTCTTTTTTGGTGAAAATTTAAAGGCTTTATTCGCTGTCGCTTGCAGTGCTGATAAATTAAATAAAAACGGCGGCTGAAACTCTTTACGCTCCGTTTTCATTTCTTTTACTACAGCCGGTTTGTTTTGACAAAACGCTGCAATTTTATTTGCCAAATCAGGGTCATTTAAGCGGGACTCATTATCTTTCTCCCATTTCCCCTCATATTTCTTTCCTTCTATATTAAAGGTTGCGAACACTTCCCAAAACGGCTCTGACTTAAAGTTCTCTATTTCTTTTTCACGCTTTACAATGAGTGCTAATGTTGGTGTTTGTACACGACCAGCGGAAAACACATCATTCATTCCTTTTTTCTTTAGCAAAATACTAAAGACACGCGATGCATTCATACCAACGACCCAGTCAGCGCAAGATCTTGTATATGCTTCGTAATACGTATTAATCGTATCTGCTTCATCTAGTAAGTTTTTAAATCCTTGATAAATAGCTTGCTTCGTTAAAGATGAAATCCAAAGACGCTTCATTGGCTTTTGCACGTTGCAAAGATTAATAATATTTCTTACAATCAGTTCCCCTTCACGCCCAGCATCGCCCGCGTGAATAATTTCTGTTACCTGTGGATTATGTAACAGCTGTTTCACAACGTTAAATTGCTTATACTTTGACTTTGTTACCTCAAATTGAAAACGCTCTGGAATCATCGGCAATGTATTAAGTGACCATTTTTTCCACTCAGCGTGATAATGTTCTGGATTACATAACTGCGTCAAATGACCAATTGCCCATGTACAGTACGCTCCATTTGGAAATAACTCATTTGCTTCTACTTCTAAATACCCATCTTTCCGGCGATATTTAAACTGTGAAACAAGAGCCAAACCTTGATCTGGTTTCTCGGCAATAATTAATTTCATCTTCTAACTCCCTATCTGTATTCCAGTGTTACTTTCATTGTCTATCTGTTTAGAAGCGATGATAAAACAACCATCTTATTTATCATTCGCGGTTTGCCTCACAAATGGGAGACCTATAATATTATACGCTTATTCTTTATGGCTTCACAATAGAAACTCATTATATAACACTTTCTTTCTCATGCTTATAGACAAAAAAGACGCTCAAAAATCGAACATCTTTTCCATTCACTACTACTTGCTTACATATATTCTCTCAAAATAAAAATACAACAATTCTTTATGAAGCATCGTCCACTAAGATAACCATCATTATTTGAAAATTATATTGAACTTACCTTTTTTAAATTGTGCAGATAATTTGCAGATATATATTAGCATAAGTACTCTCCATTTGAACATATGATGAAGTGAATGATAGGACAGGGAGGTATCATGATGTTCGCTTATACGTTAACTGCCTTAACACTTTGTTGTATCTCGATTCTTATTACATCATATATATCTAAACGCAAGGGTACCCTAATGGAGTATATGGTATTTATTATGTCTTTTAGTATGTGTATCGGTTTAAGTATCGGTTTTTATTTAGGTATTCTTTTTAAAGGTGAATTACTATATTCTACTTTGCTTGCGATTTTGATTAGTAGTTGTATCGGTTTTTTAGTCGGTCTACGGTTTCACCTATTTACCGCTTTAGAAGGAATGTTTTCTGGATTAATGGCAAGTATGATGGGAGCAATGATTACAGAAATGTTAAACGCTCAACAAGCTCACAGTATACTGTTCATTAGTCTTTTACTTACTATAACAATAACTATGTCATGTATAATTCAACTTTTATCAGAAACCTTTTCTACTTTTATCCAACGGCGTTTTTTATTATTACTTTCAATTAGTGTGGTAATTATCGTTGCCGTGTTCGTGACATTCCCCGATCATACTCCCCCATCTTCATCCGGGCACGATCAACATATGCATTAACACTTGCAACGAAAATGAATAAGCAGCTATCCATAGGATAACTGCTTCATATTATTCTGGCTTATTAGGAATGTTAGGGTTTGGAACATAATCAGATTTATAATCTGTATATTTCACTTCTGTTACCATCCCCGCTGAAGCATGGTGTAAATCATGACAGTGGAACATCCATTCACCCGGATTGTCTGCTACAAAGGCTACTTCATATTCTTCTCCTGGTTTTAAGTTCAAAGTGTCTTTCACAATTGGAGAACCTTCTACCGGTTTTCCATCTTTACTTAACACCTGGAAGAAATGACCGTGTAAATGCATCGGATGATCGTCCGCTTTAGAGCGATTTACTAATTTTACTTTTACTAAGTCACCCTTTCCCACTGAAATTGGGTCAATATCTGGGAATACCTTTCCGTTAATTGTATATACCATTTCATTTCCATTCATTTGCGTATTCAAGTCCATATTATATGTGGCAATATACTGTTGATTTAACGTGAAACTACCTAATTTTTTAGCACCATATTTCGTCATATCTAATTTCGGTAATTTTTCTTTTTCATCTGCTTTGTCTTTCATCTCTTTGCTGCCATCATATTCAATAATAGCTTTCATTCCTTTTGCACCTTTACTTTCTGAATGGTCTTCAACGTACCATTTCCCAGGATTGTTAGCTGTAAATTCAATATCATAACGTTCACCCGGTGCGATTGAAATTACTTTGTCTTTTATAACTTTTGGATCGTTAATTGGTTGACCATCTGTCGCAATTACTTTTATATCATGACCGTGAACATGTATATCATGTGATAGATAACCAGCATTAACGAGTCGAAGACGAACTTTATCCCCTTCATTCACTTTTAACAGCTCTACTAAATCTCCGCTTTTACCATTGATTGTGAATAAGTCATACATACTCATATCATGACCTTCCATCTTCATATTTCCATGGTCCATTCCTGCCATATTACTAGAGTCTTTTTTATCACTGTCCATACCGGAATGATCCATGCCTTTCATATCATCATTCTTTTTCGTATTTTCATTACCCTTAGATTTATTACCTGTTGGCCCTTTTGTCATTTCTTTTAACTGCTTATTAATTTCTTCTTTATCTGTAACCCATTCATCCAACATTAATGTGTAATCTTTATCATATTTTTCATTAGTATCTTCTACAATGAGAGCACCATATAAACCTCTATCTAGTTGATTCACAGAATCTTGATGCGAATGATACCAATATGTTCCTGGTACGTTCGCTTCAAATTCATAGGTGAAACTCTTTCCAGGTTCAACCGCATCTTGCGTCACACCTGGAATTCCATCCATGTTATTTGGGACAGGATACCCATGCCAATGAATAGATACTGGTGCAGATAATTCATTTTTTAATGTCACTTTAACCTTTTCACCTTTTTTCACTCTGATTTCTGGACCTGGGGATGAGCCATTAAATGTCCAGACTGGAACAATAACACCGTTACTTAGCTTTTGCTTTTCTTCTTTCGCTACTAAAGTAACTTCTGGCCCTTTTACAACTTTCAATGGTTTTGTAGCCGTTTCAGTCTGTGTTGTTTTTTTATCGTCCATATTTTTATGATCATTTGTTGTATTTGTGGTCGCAGAACATGCAGCAATTAAAGATATTACGGAGACTGTAACTGCTGTTAATACAAATCTCTTCATTGAAAATCCCTCCTTTTTCTTTTTCAAGATTATTATAGAAGACAATTTTCAAGAAAATATGGAGGTTTAAAATGGTCCAAATAAAAAGACGCCCAAAATTGAGCGCCTCTTCTAATTATTATTTCGTAACAACTTCATCTTCTTTTACATTTACATTATTTTCTCTCATAAACTCTTCAATCTCTTCAACTGTTCTAATGATATCTTTTGACAAGTTTTCATACCCGTCTTTTGTGATAAGAATATCATCTTCAATACGAATCCCAATTGATTCTTCTTCAATATATAGACCTGGTTCAATCGTAATGACCATACCTTCTTCTAATACTCTATCTTTGTATGTTCCTACATCATGAGTATCTAAACCTAGGAAATGACTCACGCCGTGATAATAATATTTAGATAGTTCCTCATCTTCTTGAATTAAACCAATAGCTTTACACTCTTCTGCCAGTATCTTTTTTGTGTGCTCATTTAATGCAGTAAACTTTAATCCTGGCTTAATAAGCTCAGTTGTTTCTTTCAATGCTTTTAACACTATATTATATATTTGTTTTTGGCGACTAGAGAATGTTCCACTAGCTGGGAATGTGTAACTAATATCAGCGTTGTAGTAATCTTTTTGAGCACCTAAATCGAGCAGCACTAAATCACCATTTTGAATTTGTGCATCATTATCTTCATAATGAAGGACTGTAGCATTTTTACCACTCGCCAAAATTGTATTGAATGCATGATGTTTAATTCCAGATGATTTAAGCGTAAAATCAAAATGAGCTTCTAATTCATATTCCATCACATCTGCTTTTGCATGCTTCAGCACGTTATAAATACCCTCTTTAGTTACAGCAATCGCTTCTTTAATGATTTCAATTTCTTCTTCCGTTTTAAACACTCGTAATTCACAAATATGCGGATATACATTACCAATTAAAACGTGTGGATACTGTTCTCTTACATATTTAGCAAACGCTAACGTTTTCGTCTCAGTACCCTTCCACTCACGACGCTCTAAATCTAAATACAGATGCTTCACATTTTCTGTGAAAAGTGTATTTGCCATTGTCTTCTCAAAGCTTTCTATATATACAACTTTTTTTATGCCTGAAATTTGTTCTGCATCTTCTTTAGAAACTGTTTTACCGTCCCATTTTTCCATTACTGGATCTGATTTTTCAATGAAAAGAGTTTCTTCCACACTATTTCCAAACTTTTTCAACATGAAAATAACATTTGGCTCATCGATTCCCGTTAAATAGTAAAAATTTCGATTCGGCACAAATTTATAATGTGCATCGGCTGACATATGAGGTGCTTGCCCAGCAAATAAAATAGTAATAGATTCATCCGGTAATGTGTTTACTAATCGTTCTCTATTTTGAGCAAAAAATGTTGATTTCATAATAATCCCCCTAGCGTTCTATGTATAATTTTGAAACTAATTATCCAATATAATTCATTCTATTATTGTTATAATTTTTCGTCAATTAATAGTGCTCATAGAGAAAAGAAAATCTTCATTACTAGGGCCCCTTCCACTCTAAATTCTGCATACCACTCCACAATTTCTTGACATTTATTCCATATACTTAAAATCTCATATATATGGAAAGGAGTCTACAAAAGTGAAACATTATGTAGCAACAGGGTTAGCAATTACTTCTTTATTAATAATTACAGGATGTTCTAGCAATGCTGAAACAGCACCAGCTAAAAAAGAAACGGTGCAATCTCAGCCAAAAAATAAAGAAACAGCAACTACGATTCCGCAAAACTTCTATAAAGAAATTACATCTGGAAAAATCGAGCACATTCATGGAATTGGCTACGCGGGAAATATGCCTGGGGTTTCTATCGCAACTCACAGTGGTATAAAAGTTTATCAAAATGGTAAATGGTTTGAAACTACGACTGAGCTACATGATTACATGGGATTTCAGGCAACAAAGAATGGATTCGTTGCCAGCGGTCATCCTGAACCAGGTGCAAATTTAAAAAATCCTTTAGGGTTAATGAAAAGTTCTGATGGCGGTAATACCCTCGAAAAGCTAGCGTTTTATGGAGAATCTGATTTTCATAACCTTGCTGTCGGATATAATACGGAAGCAATTTATTTATACAATGAGCGTCCAAATTCTAAATTACAACAAGGTTTTTATTTCAGTACGAACAACGGACAAGATTGGAAAAATAGTAAATTAAACGGTCTTTCAAGTACAATCCATTCCTTTTCAGCACATCCAGATCAATCTAGTGTAGTCGCGGTAAGTGCTAAAGACGGTGTATATTTGTCTACAGATTATGGAAATACATTTGAACTATTTTCTAAACCAGTTGAATCGACCGCAGTTACATTAAGTAATGAAGACATTATCTATGCCTCTATTAATAAGCAAACTGAGCAACTAATTACGAAGAAATCAATTGCTACAAATGAAGAAACAAACTTACAGATTCCATCTTTAGATTCTAAAGATACAATTATGTACATATCACAAAATCCTCAAAATTCAGCTGAAATAGTTTTTGCTACAATGAAAGCAAATGTCTTTCTTTCTATGGATGATGGTAAAACGTGGAAGCAGATTACTAAAAATGGAACATTACAATATAACTAGTTAGAAAGGTGAATATAACGTGTTTTCAACAGTTAGCGAGTGGAGTTATCAACTCATGTCTCCTTTAATGGATATCGCGAATGCTACGAAATCAATTCCTCTTTTATTTGCGTTTTTATTAGGCATTGTAGGTACCCTTTCTCCTTGCCAATTAACAGGAAACATTAGCGCTATTACACTTTATCCCGCATTAACGGGCAGTAAAACTCCCACCTCAAAATTCGGATAGTACAAAGAAGTTAGGTGGGATATCAACTGCCCGTAAATGCCCGATTGGTTCAACTAATAATCAGTGGGGGATGAACAACCCCCCCACTGATTAAAGTTTCACTTTATGGCAATCAATCTTTACAAAAGGGACATGTATGGAAACATATATTGTTATTTATTTTAGGAAAAATAATAGCTTTTACGACACTTGGACTATTAGTATGGTTCTTAGGAAAAGAGATTCAGCAAATATTAACTTTGTATTTCCCATGGTTACGAAAAATAATTGGACCTTTATTAATTTTAATGGGGCTAATGTTGGCAGGTATTATAAAAGGAAGAAGTTTCTTCTCGATCAAATTTATACGAAAACAAAATGAGGTTGGCTCATTTTTACTTGGATTCTCTTTTCCTTAGCCTTCTGTCCGACTATGTTCGTTCTATTTTTCGGAACGTTAATCCCTTTATCTTTCTCATCTAATTATGGATACTTGTTTCCGACATTCTTTTCGATAGGAACTGCTCTACCTATCGTTGTACTTATGTTCATCATCTCCTACCTTGGATTAAATGGGACTTTACTGAAAAAGAGCCGAAAAATAGGAAAAAACATTCAGCGTATAGCCGGTGTTCTCCTTATATTAATCGGGCTTTATGATACTGTCCTATATTGGTAATACACACAAAAGGTAAGCTTCAGTGAAATGAGCTTACCTTTTGTATCATTTTATTCATTTTTTCTTTTGTTGTAGTTGGCTTAGTAAATTCGTAACAAACGCCAGAAACAGTGCGTCATTTTCTTTTTTAGGTGACCATTGCATAATAAGTTGTCGTGGAATTTTAATTTCTATCGGTTGCACGATGAAGTCATGAATAATTTGTTTATGAAGTCCTGATAATGGAACGATTGTTATTCCTTTAACTTGTAAAGCCAGTGCTAACGCCGAACTAATTGTCTCTGATTCCATCACTTTATTAACTACTATTTCATTTTTCATCAAATATGGTTCAAGTACTTCTTTACAACCAGAGAGCGGCATTATAAAAGGATAATTTTTCAACTCTTTCATTGTAAGACCTGATGGAACTGACTTAGAAGAAACCATAACATACGGATCTTCACCAATTACATCATAATGAAATCCTGGTATTAAATTTTCTTTTATAGAAATAGAAAAATCTGCACTTCCAGAAGACAGCCAATCTAACACTTCTTGATAGCTTCCTTCTCGAACTGCAAGCACATACTGACTTTGATCAAAATTACCTAGTTCGATACACTCCGCCAAACAATATACAGTAACTGAAGGATATGTAGCTAATACAATCTTATACAAGTTATTATTTTTTAATTGTAAAGCTGTTTCTTCAAGGTTTTCATACTCCATTAGAAGTCGATCTACACAAACTAAAAATTTTTTTCCATTTTCAGTTAAAACAGTTCCTTGTCTAGAGCGATCAAATAATGTTATAGCATATCGTTTCTCTAATTTGTTTACGATATGAGTTATAGCCGGCTGTGTCATATGTAACTCCTTAGCTGCTAAACTAATGCTGTTCAAACGAGCCACGTATTTAAAAACTTTAAAATCAAAAACGTTCATTCTGTTCTCCTTATATAAAAGTTATTTATATCATCTATAAATAAGCTTCATTATATTTATCAATCCACTTCATATACACTAATTATACATCATCAATATTACGAAAAAATAAACATATAAACATTAGAGGAGTGTTGATTAAATGAGTACTTACGTTTTAGTACATGGAGCATGGCAAGGTGAATGGGCATGGGATTTAGTAAAACCTCAACTAGAGGCTTTCGGACATACAGTTATTACACTAGACTTACCTGGAAGTGGGAAAGATACAACTCCATCACAAAATATAACATTAGATTCCTATGTTAATGCAGTAACAACTATTATAAATCAACAAAATGAAAAAGTTATTCTTGTTGGACATAGTATGGGTGGAATTGTGATCACTCAAACCGCTGAGCTTATACCAAATAAAATCGATAAATTAGTATATCTTTGTGCATTCTTGCCACAAAATGGAGAAAGTCTTGGTAGTAAGTTAGACGGAGAAGCTGGCCCACAATTCTCTATAAATGAGAATGACATGACCGCAGAACTTATACCAGAGTTGATTGAACAAACATTTTTAAATGCTACAGAAGACGGTTCTATTAAAGGAGCATCTTTTAATCAAATGCGTCCTCAACCACTAGGACCGTTCCAAAAAGAGCTGAAAATATCAGAAGAGAACTTTGGAACTGTAAATCGTATTTATATCGAAACAACTCTAGATAGAGCGATTCCGATTGATTTTCAGCGCCGAATGCATACAGAAACTACTTGCACAAAAATAATTACTTTGGAAGCTGATCATTCACCATTCTTTTCTAAAACAACAGAACTTGTTAGTCACTTACATGAATTAAGCTAAACTTTATATTTTCCTTGTAGACACCCACTTACTGTAATACGGGTGTCTACTTTTCTTTTACCCTTCTTGACATATTCATATGAAAAAGTTAAAATAACTATAAATTAGTAAGTAACTAATTTAATTTAAAGTAAGAGGTGAACAAAATGCAAAACATTTTATTCCGTATTAACGAATTATCAAAAAAAGAAAGAACATCTGGATTAACAGTTGATGAAAAACAAGAACAACAAATGTTGCGTCAAAACTATACAAAAACATTTCGCGGGAGCTTAGATTCCATTTTATTAAACACAAAAATCGTTGATCAAAATGGTCTTAACGTTACACCAGTTGCATTACAAGATGCTCAAATACGTTTAAAATTAAGCAAATGAAATCAAAGCAAAAAAAACAATCTTATAAAACATAAAAAGAGCTGAAATTCCTATATAGAAATTCCAGCTCTTTTTATTGTCTTTTCTAATTTAGTAAACGAGCGATACATCGCAATTCTCCACGATACAATCATCGCAAAAGCGAGTAAGAAAAACATTCCACTTAATTGGGTTAAATCAATCGACTGACTTAAATATGATTTTAATGCTACCCGGACAGCTAATAAACCAACTAAAATAAATATGAACGCTTTTGATGGTTTCATATATATGTCTTCGCCTCTTATTTCGAACTTAGATGTTTTAATAAGAAATATAGAGAAAATAAGTCCTACGCTAATTGCCTCTACTATTTCTAAAGACGTTAATCGAAACTCTGGTAAGAAGTACATCATTGCACCAGTGCTCATAAAAATTGGCGGTAATATAATTTTCTTTTTCGTTACCGGTTTTTTCGCTGACTTAAAGCGAAGAAACATAACTCCAACGGCCATACAAACCGCTACTATACTTGATAAAAGTGCTAAACTCATACTCTCCACTCCTATCTATTTAAAAGATTTTTTGAGCAAAATCATAAACCAAACGAGCCCAACACTTATAATGACATGACCTAATCCAGCCATATGGCTTAAACCATTAAAGTCAGTTCCATTTACTTGTAGAATACCTCTAAATACCATTGTAGCAATAGTAAAAATTAATCCTACATTATAAACAACAAACCACGCACGAAAACTTTTTGTTTCACGGACATTAAATACTTTAAATAGAGCTAAAGCGACCAAAAAGAATACAAAGCCGAGCACTAATACGTGTGTATGCACTAATTGCAACATAGTGGATCCTTTAATGCCTTGCGCTTTCGTATACTCTCTTGCAAATACACCTGATAATAAACCAATAATTAAGTAAATGAATGCTGCATTATATAATTTCTTCATCATATTCCTCCTGCTGTAGAACGACAATTTATATCGTCACTTTCCATATTCACTGCAATCATTTTACGCAAAGTTTATGAACGGAATATGAACAGATTATTACATTCTATTATTGAAAATAAAAAAGGCCATTCCACAACTATTAATTGTGGAATGGCCTTTTAACTTATTTTAAATCTTCAATTGAAAAGGCACCAGGCAGTAACTGCTCTACAGTCACTTCTTTTTCATCGCCTTTTACATTTGTTAGTAAAACTGGCATTTTCGGATCACAAAATTCAGCAATAACTTGTCTACAAGCACCACATGGTGAAATAGGTCCGTCAGTTTCTCCTGTAATGACTAAGTAACTAAAGTCGCGCTCACCTTCTGATACTGCTTTAAATATTGCTGTTCTTTCTGCACAGTTACATAAACCGTAAGAAGCGTTTTCTATATTACAACCAGTATAGATTTTACCTTCTTTTGTAACTAGCGCTGCACCAACAGGAAATTTAGAATACGGAATATACGCTTTCGATAACATCTTATTTGCTTCTTCGATATATTTTTTCTTATCCATATTATTTCCTCCTCAAAGTAAATGTAATTATGATTAGTCAGTAATAACTGTATGAACTAATTTAGGAGCCACTGCTGTTTCAGCGATAGAAATGTTCTCATAGATTTTTGCTTTTACATCTTCTACATTTTCGCGATTTGCATAAATCGTTACGAACGGCTCGCCTTCTTTTACTGCATCGCCAACTTTTTTACGTAACATTAATCCTACCGCTAAATCGATTTCATCTTCTTTTGTCGCACGACCTGCACCTAATAACATAGCTGCGATACCGATTTCATCTGCAACAATGTTTGAAATCACACCTGAAGTTTTTGCAGGTACATCAATTACATACTTCGCCTGTGGCATTTTTTCTGGATTATCTACAATTGAACTGTCTCCGCCTTGGTTGCTTAAGAACTCTTTAAACTTCTCAGTTGCTTTTCCATTTTTCATCACTTCAATTAGCATTTCACGAGCTTCTTCTAATGTATTTGCTTTTTTCGCAAGTACGACCATTTGGCTTCCTAATACAAGTACTAATTCTGTTAAATCTTCTGGACCTTCGCCTTTTAAAGTATCAATTGCTTCCTTCACTTCTAGAGCGTTACCAATAGCAAAACCAAGAGGTTGTGACATATCTGAAATTACTGCCATCGTTTGACGTCCAACATTATTTCCGATACGTACCATTGCATGAGCTAATTCTTTTGCATCTTCTTCGGTTTTCATAAATGCACCCGCACCTGTTTTTACATCAAGTACGATTGCATCAGCACCGGCTGCAATTTTTTTACTCATAATTGAACTTGCAATTAGAGGAATTGAATTTACTGTTCCTGTTACATCACGTAATGCATAAATCTTTTTATCAGCAGGTGTTAAGTTTCCTGTTTGTCCGATAACAGCCACTTTGTCACGGTTTACAATATCAATGAACTGTTCTTTCGTAATTTCAACGTGGAATCCTTCTACCGCTTCTAATTTATCAATTGTCCCGCCCGTATGTCCTAAACCACGACCAGACATTTTTGCTACTGGTACATCTAAAGCAGCAACTAATGGTCCTAATACTAATGTTGTTGTATCACCAACACCGCCAGTTGAATGCTTATCTACTTTAATGCCTTCAATTGCTGATAAGTCGATTGTTTCTCCAGACTCAACCATTGCCATCGTTAAATCTGCACGTTCACGATCCGTCATATCTTTAAAGAAAATTGCCATTGCAAGTGCACTCGCTTGATAATCAGGAATACTTCCATCTGTATATCCATTAATAAAGAATTTGATTTCTTCAGTCATTAATTCTTTTCCATCACGTTTTTTCGCAATAATATCTACCATTCTCATTGTAATCACCATTCCTTTTTATATTATATGAATCTGTTAAAATAATAAGCCAACGATTGTTGCTGATAAGAAACTTACTAACGTTGCACCGAAAAGTAATTTCAAACCAAATCTTGCGACTACATTCCCTTGTTTTTCATTTAAGCTCTTAACTGCCCCAGCAATAATTCCAATTGAAGAGAAGTTTGCAAATGAAACTAAGAATACAGATATAATCGCTGTCGTTCTATCTGAGAAATTAAAGTTTCCTTGTGCTAAATCTGTCATCGCAACAAATTCATTTGATACAAGTTTTGTCGCCATAATATTCCCTGCGTTAACTGCTTCATGCCATGGAACACCCATAATAAATGCAAATGGTGCAAATACATAACCAAGAATTTCTTGGAATGAGATACCGATTACACCTTTAAATACTGCATTAATGAATGCGATAAGGGCAACGAAACCAATTAACATAGCTGCTACTGTAATCGCAACTTTAAATCCATCTATAATGTATTCCCCTAATACTTCAAAGAATGTCTTTTTCTCTTCTTCTTGTACTTCTAACATATCTTCTTCTTCAGTAACTTCATACGGGTTAATGATAGAAGCAATAATGAAGCCACCGAATAAGTTAAGCACTAAAGCGGTTACAACATATTGCGGTTTTAATAACACCATATATGATCCAACGATAGACATAGATACTGTAGACATTGCAGATGCACATAATGTATACATTCTTTTCTCTGGCAATAATCCTAGTTGTTTCTTAACTGAAATAAACACTTCAGATTGTCCTAAAATCGCAGAAGCTACCGCGTTATATGATTCGAGTTTCCCCATCCCATTTACTTTACTTAATACTAGACCGATAGATTTCACAATAATAGGTAATACTTTAATGTGTTGCAAAATACCTATTAAAGCTGATATAAATACGATTGGCATTAATACACTTAAAAAGAATGAAAACTCTTTTTGATTTACTAATCCACCAAATACGAAATTCACGCCATCAGCGGCATATTTTAATAATTCTCCAAAACCATCTGCTATTCCGCTAATTAATATATTCCCTACGCTTGTATTTAATAATAAAAACCCCAAAATGAATTGTAATATAACCATCGTTATGATTGGGCGATATTTGACTTTCTTTCTATCATTACTAGCAAGCCAAGCGATACCTAAAATCAATACGAGGCCTAAAACACCGATTAAGTATTTCATAAGCCGTCTCCTCCCATTCGTATCCGCTTACATTCTTTTCAATTGTTAAAGCAATAGATACACTTTACTTTAAACGTGTATCTATTGCTTTTCACACTTTATTAATTAGTAATTATCTGTAGCACCTTTTGCATCATTTAATACGATTGCAACACTAGCACTTGCTCCAACGCGAGAAGCTCCAGCCTCTACCATTTTGTCTGCATCTTCACGTGTACGAACGCCGCCAGATGCTTTCACGCCAACGTTTGGTCCAACTGTTTTACGCATTAATGCGATATCTTCTGCAGTTGCTCCGCCAGTTGAGAATCCAGTTGAAGTTTTTACGAAATCAGCGCCAGCTTTTACTGATAATTCACAAGCACGAACTTTTTCTTCATCTGTTAGAAGGCAAGTTTCAATGATTACTTTTACAAGAGCTTTTCCTTTTGCTGCTTGTACTACTTCATAAATGTCTTTTTCAACGAACTCATTGTCGCCATCTTTTAAAGCACCTACGTTGATTACCATATCAACTTCAGTTGCACCTTTTGCGATAGCATCTTTTGTTTCGAATGCTTTTGTTTCAGTAGTGCTTGCTCCTAATGGGAAACCGATTACAGTACAAACGTCTACATCATGTCCAGCTAATTCTTCAGCAGCTAGCTTTACCCATGTAGGATTAATACAAACTGAAGCAAATTTGTATTGCTTTGCCTCTTCGATTACTTGCATAACATCTTCTTTTGTAGAATTTGGTTTTAAAATTGTATGGTCAATTAACTTTGCAATGTTCATTATCTTCACTCCTCATATCTTTTAACAACTTCATTCTAACTCTTAGTTGAACAAATGTAAATACACTTTTGAACTTTTGTTCATTCTTTTTTAGAAGGGAATTTCTAGTAATACATTGAAAGTAGTATAAGCTTGTAAATAAAGGATGTGAACCACTTGTTTAAGTCAAAATTCTTTATATTCACATTGCTAGTATGCACCTTACTATCCATATTTATTTTTTATAAAAGGGATGTTATTTTCCAAGAAGGAAACCCAGTTCCATTTGCTTTAGCTATGTCTAAGATGGTTATTCAAGATAAAGAAATGGTGGAAGTAGAACCGATAGATAATCAATACCCCTACTTAGTAAAGCGCGGAAAAATGGAACCTTTTATCGATATGATGGAGCAAGATGGCTGGAGTTTTGTAGATAGAGATATTATGGCTAACTCACTAATTTTTGAAAAAGGAGATCAATCAAAGAGCGTTCCTTACAAATACTTTACAAGGTACTACACATTGATTTATTCATACTAAAAATAAAAGGCTTTCTCAAAATTAATATTTTGAGAAAGCCTTTTATTTCTAACCTTTTTGATAATGTAACAATTCTTTCGCTGTATGCTGATCTATAATTAGTACATTTGCATACCCGCCACGTAACGCACCGTCAATTGCTTTTATTTTTCTATTACCACCTGCAACTAAAATAGAACGTTTCTTTAATTTAAGTTCCTCTAACTCAATTCCAATTGTACGCTTATTAATTTCTTCGCTACTAATATTTCCGTCTCCATCAAAGAAACGTGAACAAATGTCACCGACAGCTTGTTCTTTCAAAATGTTCGTTTCATCCTTATCTAAATATCCTAATCGGAATAATAACGCTTCATCACGCACTGTTCCAACAGTGAAAATTGCAATATTTGCTTGTTTCCCCATTTCAATAATGTGATGAATATGTCTATCTTGCTCCACTAATTCTTTTGTCACCGCATTATCAAATATAACTGGAAGAGGTAGATTTCTTGGCGTCGTTTGAAAAGCATCTGCAAATAACGCGATCGTTTCATTCGCATATGTATTTACACTTGAGTGACTAATGCCACCTTTTAACTGGACAACCTCTACACCTTTCACATGTTGCGGTACGATTTTTCTAGCGATTTCATACATCGTCATTCCCCAGCTTACACCAACGATATCACCAGTTTTCACTGTCTTTTCCATATACTCAGCTGCATATTTACTAATATACTCCGTAATCGTTGCATATTCTGGTACTGGAGAAAATACGACATGCGCTTCTAACAGGTTATACTTTTCTTTAAGTAAATTCCCAACGTTATCTAAGTCAGCAAATGGATCAGCTATACTAATTTGAACAAATCCTTTTTCTTTCGCATACTTCAATAATCTAGAAATCGTCGGTCTTGAAATATTTAATTTATTAGCAATTTCTTGCTGACTATAATCTGATTGATAATATAATCTTGCAACTTCAACGCTTAATTGTTGTTTATCCTTATCCATAGTAACTCATTACATATCCTTTCCTGTATTTCCTTTTCGTTACAAGCATTATACAGCTTTATGCAAAAAAATTCGACTCCCTTATTTATCAACCTAAACTTCTACTCCACTTAGGATTTACAATGAAACTTTTATTTTTTAGCTTCATACACTCGATACAAATGATCTTGAATCAGATAAAGTGAAACTTTAATCAGTGGGGGTTTTGTTCATCCCCCACTGATTATTAGCCCTCACCAATCGGGCTTTTACGGGCAGTCCGACTCCCACCTAACTCCCTCGTATTCGCCGAATTTTGAGGTGGGAGTCTTACTGCCCGCAAATAGCGGGATAAATCGATTCATATTTAATTCATTCTTTTTGTTCTTTCTGTAGTAACAATAACAAACATTAAATATCGTTTATGGAACTTCCTTAACGTACGGTAAAGCCAAGTTTTTTAATATAGAAATTCCTTAGCGTGCGAAATTCACGTTTTGATGGCGAGACCCCATCGCCATCAAGCTAAAATTTTATAGTACCCCCAGAACGAAATTTTGTGCTACTTGTAACAAAAAAGCACATTTTTTCGTTTTGGGGAGCAACCAAATTCTTAACTTGATGGTGATGGGATATTTACTTTTCTGAGCTTGATAGCGATGGACGATATCCCTATTACGTAATGATTGTTAGACGTCCAATTTGATTACACTCTTCAGCGAACCAAAGATCGCCATCCGGACAAAACGTGATACCATGTGGCTCTGCATTATTTGTAGGTATCGTATATTCCGTAATAACTCCTTCAACTGTAATACGGCTGATTTGGTTACCTCCCCATTCTGTGAACCAAAGATCTCTGTTCTTCCCAGGTATTATGGCATGAGGACGAGCGTTCGGCGTCGGTATAACAAATTCTTTGATCTCACCTTCGAACGTAATTCTACCAATTTTATTGCCTATGATTTGCACAAACCATATTGCTCCATCTGGGCCGCTCGCAATTCCAACTGGCCCGGAGTTGGGTGTTGGGATTGGATATTCTTTGACCTCACCTTTAGTGGTTATTCTCCCAATCCTATTGTTCTGATTCTGTGTAAACCATAATGCACCGTCTGATCCCAGAGTAATAAAAGAGGGAAATGATTTGGAGTTAGGCAATTCAAACTCGGTGATTTCCCCTGACTTTGTTATTCTTCCGATCCTACCATTATTCATTTCTGTAAACCATATTGCTCCATCTGGGCCTTCCGTTATACCAAAAGGTGCAGCGTTCGTTGTAGGGAGTACATATTCTTCAAAAAGACCGTTCATCGACATTTTACCGATCTTGCTTGAGTTATATTCCGTAAACCATAAGTCACCGGTCTGGTCCGAGATAATTGACATAGCTCCTGCATTTGCTGTCGGAATGGGAAAAGAATTTATTTCACCAGTAGCATTTATTCTACCAATTCGATTCCCTTTCTGTTCCGTAAACCACAATGCTCCGTCTTTTCCTACGGTTATTCCATATGGTCCTGAATCTATTTCATTGACCACATATTCTTGTATCGTGATCCTCATATCATTTCCTCCCATTGAAAATTTTGAGTCTTGTTTTTCGGTATAATTTAGTTTAAAAAAGGACATTCCTGGTATTACAGTGGATGCCCTTTTTGCTAAATTATAAGATATTTTGTTAGAATTCAAAGTCTAGAATCATTTTACTGGTTTGACCTGTAAACTTATAATTATAGGACCCTTTCAGGCTTTCTAATTCACCGTCAATATCATATTCGACATGGGCAATATTAATAGGGAAATCTTTTCTAGTTTCATTGACTGGCTTTTCATCCCATTTACTTACTGTAAATGTTACTTCCATACGCATAAACCTCCCTTCATCATTAGATGAGTAATCTACCTCCAGTATATCACCTAAAAAGTACCATCAATAATTATATCTCATAGGAGTGTTTCTAAAGTAACGGATGCTGCTGGTAAGACCCTGTTAAGAGCAAAAGACGACTTATTTTTTGTTCTTCTTGTATGACATTGAAAGTAAATTTTTATTTAACAGTTTACTTTCATTTTTATTAAAAAAGAACACGTAGAAATTACTACATGTTCTTTATGAGACGGTTCATTTTTAAATATTACGTATCTTCTAGATTTTTCTTATTATATAGTTGTGTCCTTCTATTTCTTTTCCCTCATTTCAACAGCAAAGTTCATGATCTCTTCCTCTGTTAATTTTTCTTCAGTGGTTAAGATCGGACGGATTACTCTATACGTTTCTTAATTATTTCAATTGTACTAGAAATTGTGAATTAAAAAAGAGAGCCGTAGCCCTCACTTTCAATTAATAGCAATTAAGGATGCTTCGAGGGTATTTAATAGCCTACATTTTAAGGAATGTAGGCTAAGTAATATACGTTAATCTGTTATTAATTTTGAATAAATACTTAGATCAATAAACTTTTCATTAGATTTTTCACACTTTCTCATTGTCCCTTCGAATGTAAAGTTTAACTTTTGTAAGACTTTTATTGAATTGATGTTTTCAGATTCAACTTTTGCTTCTATTCTATTGAATTCTAAAGTACTAAACGCATAATCCATTAAAGAGAGAATGGCTTCTGGCGCATACCCCTTACCCCAAAAAGCTTTACTAATATCGTAACCAATTTCTGCTTTGGCGTTTTTGAAATCAAATGAATTATAACCACAAGAACCGATAATTTCATTTGATTCTAATTCAATTATTGAATAACGAATAGCTCTGTTTTCCCGAGATAACTTATCAAGCATTTCAATCATATCTACCGCTTGGCTTTCATCAGTAAAACTATTGATATTCATAAATTTTGTAACTTCTGGATCCGCCCAAATTGTAAACATGCTAGCTGAGTCTGATACTTTCATTTTTCTTAAAACTAATCTTTCGGTTTGTAGTTCTGTAATCAATATTTTTACCTCCATTATGTTTTTATTTTGGGGTCAAGATATTGATATCTGCGCATAGTTCAGTCCCTTCGTGTTTCAAGATAATATTATTATAAAAGCTATAAAGGATGAACCAATAAATTTCAAAAATTTGGTTATGTCACAGTTTATGATAACTGCGTAATAAAGAAAAATGAAACAATTGTATTGTGATTTTTAAACATCTTTAATTTTATTCTTATTTACCGTTCGTTGAGAGCAATTATTTTTTAGTTGCTGTATTTCCCATTGCAATAGAAATTCTATTCCAACTGTTGATTTGATTAATTACCAGAACAAGGTCAACATATTGTTTCTCGTCATAGTGTTCACGTACTCGCTTATATAGGTCTTCAGGAACTCTTTTAGTGGGAATTAGAGTAATATGCTCAGATAGTTCAAGAGCAACTTTCTCTTCAGGTGTATAAAAATCACATTCATTCCAAGCATTCAAGCAATAAATTCGTTGTTCGGTTTCACCTATCTTACGGGCATCTGATGTATGCATATCCATGCAGAAAGCACAACCGTTAATTTGAGAGACTCTAATCTTTATAAGTTCTCTAGTAATTCGATTAATTGTAGATTTCTTAGTGTACTTCTCCATATCCATCATAATTTTCATGCCATCAGGTGCAACATCATAGTAGGAAATTCTTTGACTCATAAGGCAAGACCTCCTTTGATTTTAAGATACTTATAATTATACCTTCATACGAACATTCGTGCTATTTTTTTGTTTGTAAAGCATTCGAAATCAAAGAGAATTTCAGTTATAGACAGTGTAATTAGTTGTTTCATGGTACGTAAATATCGCAAATGAGTAACCGTATTTTCCAAACAAATATTTTCACTTTTTAATTACTTTATTATTACCGTCAGAATAAATTGAATAACTCTATTAATTTTTAAATGATTTTATTATAAATGAAACAATTTTATTATCACCAAACAACTACATAATTTTGATCAAACTTTATTCGAAAGCTACAGTGTTTTTATCTTCCTATAGTTATTTATGGGGATTTTGTTAATTTTTTCGTTTTGGAGAACAACTAATTTCTTAGCTTGATAAGCTATGTGACGAGACCCCCTGCCCGTCAAGCTAAAGTTTTAATGTACCCCCAAAATAAAAATTTTCTTTCACTACAGTTAATTACTTTGAGAAGTCAGCGGATTTTTTCATTTTAGGGGGATTTTGTTTTGTTAGCTTGATAGTGATGGGATACAGCCAACATTTTGGAAGTTTTATATGCTAAGCGAATTTTAACCTAAAAAAGTCGAATTCCTGTACGTTAAGTGAAGTGGCATTTCATTCACATAATCCCTATTATCTGAAGTTAATAAAGTCTGTTACACTCTCTTCTTTAAAAACGTTTCCATAATATCCTTCTTGAATCTTTTATAATCAAGCTGAAAAGCTACATTATGCGTTTTATAGCCTGGATTAGTAGCAAAACGAAAGTCTGCAATACTTTGACCAAATCCTTCTCCTTGATCAGGAATTACTTTAATGGGTACTCTTGAAAGGCCAACAGCCTCTTGATTCAGCAAATACCACACTGTTACAAAATCATGCATAGGGCTTCCACTTATACCAGGATTAGACTTAGAGTAGAATTTATAATAATAGTCTAACATAGGTTTGATGATGAGTCCTGCAAGATCCTGTGTATTCCGATGAAATGCATCGATTTGCTGGACCATTTCGGGTGTAACAATCGCATGTTGAGTCACATTTAAAGGAATAATTGTCAAGTTCTTTGCATGCTGCAGAATTAAGTTTGCTGCATAAGGGTCTGAGTAAAAGTTAGCTTCAGCCACAGCAGTTACGTTACCTGGATAGAAAAAAGCTCCCCCCATGCAAATACATTCTCTTACGTTTCGCATTGTTTCTAAATTCAACACAAAAGTCGTAGCTAGCGAAGAAAGTCTTCCTAAATTGATAATTGTAAGATCTTCTAAATTTGATTCTATAATTTGATAAATATCATTTAAAGGATAAACTGGATATGAAATTTCAGGGGGAATGATAGGTCCTAATCCGACTTTTCCATGTACCTCAGGGAAATACTGAATCAATATACCTGTCAACGGTACAGAAGCACCAAGGAATACGGGTATCTCTTCTCTTCCCGCAATGTACTTCAAATAGTTAATATTTCTTATTGCATTTTCTCTGGATACATTTCCATAATCGGCTACAATTCCTACAAGTTGAATGTCTTTACGAAAAAAAGTGTACAGTATAGCAAACGCATCATCAATCCCCAAATCTGTAAACAGGAGAACCTTTTTTTTCATATCTCTTCCTCCAAAATCTATAGAATCCTACTTTCACTAATGATGTAGTGATTAGACTAAGCTTGTATGTATATATTTTATGTATTCTTAAAGAGTGGATTCTATTCACTTGAAATAGCTTTGCTCATCTAAATTTGATATTATGTTCAAGCGTAAGTTTCTGTTCTTAAGTTCATAGGCATGGTGTGCTATCCCATGCCCATCAACTTAAGAATTTTTTAACACCCCAAAACGAAAAAACAAGTTAAATTCTCATAGATAACTATCTTATAATTAATTATATAATTTATTTTTTAAATATAATAATATAAAGATATCACTCTTAAAAGGGGGGGATTCAAATTGGTTAAAAACTTACCTTTATACTAATAGTTATTTTAATACTAGATGTAAGTTCTTCTACATTAAGTACGGACGGATACTTTTCTCCAGTTATAGAATGGTCTTTAATGATTATAAGTATTATTTTAAACATTACTGCAGTTATAGGCTTATCACTACACGTCTTTGTATATCAACCTATGAAAAGATTTGAAAAAATTAAAATGAAATCTTCAAATAAAATAATTATATTTGAAGTAACACCACCTCGCCATCGAGTGTTGATTTAGAAAAAAGTTTAATTATAAATATTTTATGATATTCAATAAATTTAACTTATAAAAATATTTTTATTCTTATTCAACTATCCTGCCCCGTTAGTTTAAGTACATTTCTTCACAATTTTTACAGTGATAGTAACATAAATACCCAACAAAAAATCATCTCACCTCTAGAAATCTATAATGGTAGTTTTAGAATAAGTGAATAAGAGAAATAACCACCATTGATTATTTCTCTTTTCATATACATATTTATTTTTGGAAAAATAACCTAACTCCAAATACTAATAATACTGTGCCAGTAATACCCTCTATTGTACGGTTCACTTTTTCTTTTCTTAAAAAAGTTCTTAATTGACGTATTAGTGAGATATAAAGTAAATACCATATTGCTGTCAAAGTCGTAAATGTGAGTCCTAACAAAAGAAATTGGAAGAGATGACTTTGATTGCTCACAATAAATTGGGGTAGAAAACTTAGGAAAAACACAGCAGTTTTTGGGTTTAAGATTGCCGTGGTAAATCCTTGTCTAAAACTTTTAATCGTTCCAATATCCTTAGAGTTCATTTCCACTGAACCTGACATATCTTCTTTTTTAGACAAGGCACTTTTAATTGACTTTACAGCTAAGTAAATTAAGTAAAAAGCCCCAGCATATTTTATAAATGTAAATAACATAGAGAATTTCATTAGGATGGCAGAAAGTCCTAGTGTAGCCATTATTGTATGAATCATCATTCCAGATACCGTTCCTAAGACGGTCTTTATCCCACCATTTTTACCATGCGAGATAGTGTTTTTTGTAACTAAGGCAAAACCGGGACCAGGCATTATTATGATTAGGATTGCTGTGAGGATAAATAACAAATAATTTTCCATGTTCTAGTATTTCCTTTCCAATTTTTAGTTTTGCCTATAGTATAGCTTTTTTACTTAAAATATTAAATATAAAAAGCGTGATCAGGAGTTTATCGAGGTTATTAGTATCAATTTGACCAAACATTATCCTAAAGTTACATTGATAAAACACACGGCAAACTTATGGGTAAAATTACAAGCTCGGCTCTCACAAAAAACGGGATAAAAAAATAAACAGCGGAACTAGTCCACTGTTTATTTCGTCACACCCTCATGTAATTTTTCTGTATAATCTTTTACATCCTTCCAGCTATCTTTCGCTGTATTTAAATCTTCTTTTATAAAGGTAAATTCTTCAGGGCTGATTCCTTTTACGTTTTGTAGTAAATTATTATATTTCGCACCTACCGTATACCACTGATTTGATATGTTTTGCAGTGCTGTAATTGCTGCATCAATTGTTTCTGTCATATTAGTTGTTTTATTTTTTGCATCTGTCAAAATTGCCACTTCTGCTTGCGATCCAGAAATTCTATTCTTTAAACTGGCTATTTCTCGTTCTGCATTTGCAATATCTTTTTTCGCAATCGCAATCATCGGTCCCCCCGCAAGACAAGTTATTAACGCTACGCAAAGTACACCACCAGCAATCACCATATCGTTACTCTTTTTGATCGAATCGTTATATGTATTTATTTGTTGCTCTAGAGCTGGAATACCAGCATTCGTACTCGCCAAAATCGAGGTTAATTGATTCGTATCCTCTTTAAAACTATTTGTGTCTTTCGCCATTCTATCGCGAAAAGCTTTCAAATTCCCTAATAGTACATCTACCTCATTTTGATTCTTTAAAATATCCGCATACAACTTTTCTAAATCCGCTTTTAATTTACCGCTATCCTTTTGATCAATCGCTGCTAACATGTCATTATAATACGCTTGAAAAGTATTATTGTAATTAATAATATTTTGATCCGTTTTCATAATTTGAGGCTTCATATTATTTAACCAATACGCCGCATTAATTTTTGCATCTCTTTGATGCTGAATCATATTTCCTTTAAACTCACTATTAATTGAACTTATTTTACTCAAATCAGTCTCTTGCTGATTTTGAATTAATTTTGCATATGAATCCATTGCGAATATGCTCGATGTCGTTTGCGCCATTACATCTTGGAATCCTGCTGGACCGAGAGAATAATTTTTTGCATTTTCTTGTAATGTTTTTACGTTTTGTTCCGCTGCAAAAGGATGTAAAGGAAGTGCATTACTCGTTGCCACCCCAGCAATCATGATCGTTAAAAGACATTTTTTATAAAATCTTTTCTGCATACTTTTCACCCATTCTCTTTATAAGGATATAAAAAAGCTCCTGCTCACAACTGAACAGGAGCTTCAACTCATTCATCAATACTTAACGCTCTAACGATTCGTATTCGATTATGCTTTTTTCGTATCTACTACTTTAATATCTTCAGCATAGATTTTTTCTGCATAGTCTTTAATGTTCTTCCAGCTATCTTTCGCAATGTTTAAATCTTCTTTAATGAAAACAAGGTCATTTGGACTAATTGAATCTACATTTTGAAGTAAAGAATTGTATTTTGATCCCATTGTGTACCATTGATTTGAAATGTTTTGCAACGCTGTAATTGCTGTATCAATTGTGTTTGTTAAATATTCAGTTTGTGTTTTAATGTTCGTTAGTCCTGCCACTTCTAATTGCGCAGTTGTAACTTGTCCTGTTATCTTTTGAATTTCTGCCTGTGCATTATCAAGCTCTTTCTTCGCTAAGACGATTCCTGCAGTACCACCACCTACTGCTGCTGTTCCACCTGCAATTAATGCGATTCCTAGCGGAGTTCCTGCTCCCGTAGCAATTACAACCGCACCACCGATAATTGCAATTGGGCCTAAAGCTGTCGCAACAGATGAACCGATAATAATTGCATTATATTTACTAATTGCTTCATTATACGTTGTAATTTGATTTTGCAGAAGCGGAATTCCAGCATCTTGACTAGCCAAGATAGATGTAATTTGATTTGCATCTCCCTTGAAATTTTGAGTATCCGACGTCATTTTATTTCGGAATTTCTTTAAGTCTTCTACTAACTTATCTACTTGCGCTTTATTTTCAGTAATACTACTTGATAATCTAGTTAGACCTTTCGTAAGAGTTGCTTTATCCTTTGCATCAACCGCAGCAACTAAAGTATCATAATAGTTTTGGAATTTCGTATTGTAATTAATGATATTTTGATTTGTTGAAATAAGCTGTGGCTTCAATACATCTAGCCATTGTTGTGCATTCCCTCTAGCTGTATCTTGATGCTGAATCACTTTACCTTTTAAAGATGTATCAACTGACGTTACGTTCCCAAAGTTAACATTACCTTGTTTAATAATTGTTAAAGCGTACAGATCCATTACTAAAGCGTTAGAACCTGTTCTTTCCATCGCATCTTTAAGGCCTTCTGGTCCTAATGAATATTCGTCATAATCATTATATGCTTTTGCTACAGCATGAACTGGAGCTTGTTTCACTGTACTTTCAGCAGCATACGTATGGGCTGGCATAATATTCCCTGCTGCAAATACTGCCATAAGTGCTGATAGAGCCATTACTTTATACGGTTTTTTTGTCATTTTTCTTCTCTCCCTATATCGCTAATTATTTTTCTGTTTAATGTACTTCAACGTTTGTAACGTAATCTTCAAATTGATTTGTTTGCTTATTCATTTCATCACTTACTTTTTTAAGTTGATTGAAATGTTTTTGAAGTAAACTACTGTCTGTATACGTGCCTTCTTCAATATTTGCTTGAATTTGGATCATATTATTGTTTAAAACTTTCCAATCCGTTAATAACGTTTCTAAAGTTGCGATTTGGCGATCAATCAGTTCCGTAAAGCTACTTACTTGATCTTCAACGAATGTGATTTGAGTCGCCTCTGATTCAGTTTGTGATAACTTTTGAATAAGTGGTAGTAGCTCTTTTTGTTTTTGCTGAATACGAAGAGCTGCTTCCCTCGTTTGACTATCTGCTGCATTTACAATTTCATTACTTAACGTACCGATAGAAACAAAATCGATTGTTTTCGTTTGTGCAGTTTGATTTGTGATTGTAAATACTTGTTTACCGATATTAATAGAACCTTTAATAATTTCTTGTGGTCTATTCAAAATAGTAGTTAGTTCAGCTTGAATTTCCCCTTGAATTCTTTTTATGTCTTCTCTTAATTTCACAATATCTCCACTTGATCCTTGCAGTGTTTTTATTGCTTCATCAGCTTTAATTGATAAGTTATTACTATCTTTGTCTAATACCGTTTTAAATCGATTTAACTCTAATAAATCTTGCTCCATACTCTCTTGAATGCTTTGGACCTGCAATTGTAATTTTCCATATGCGTTTGTAAAATCTGCTTTTGCCTGTTCATCTTCATTTACTTTTCCTGCTAGTTCATAGAGCTTACTATAATAGCTATTAAATCTAGTGCTGTATCTCATCATCTCTTGATTTAAGTCGATTAGCTTCGGATTATATTCATCAATCCACTCTCGTACATTCGCCTTTGCAAATTTTTGATGATTCGTCAAACTACTCATCGCATTTACCTTAATGTCTGGCTGTTGCAAAATAACTAATCCGTATGCTTGGATAAGTGGTGACTGTGACCCTAACATTCTAATTGAATTTGATAATGTATTTGGAGCAATTACATTTTGCACGTTTAATACTTTCACCTTTGGTTGCCCCTCTTCAGCGTAAGCGCTTACAGGAATGAAGCAACTCGTAGATACTGCTGTAACCAATAACCCTGTAATTAAAGTTTTTTTCACTTTAACCCCTCCTATGTATTAGCAACTATTACTATCGCATTTTATTATTCTATTTTCTTGCACATTATTTGAGATGGTTAAAAATAGAGAACGTTCTCACCGTGAGTCATGTACGAAACACCTCTCTCAAACTTTATTTCTACAGTACTTACTTATTGTTATAAAACATTTCATAACTTTTCACATGTGCTTAGTATGAATAACATTGTATAAAATTTCTGTTTCATCGCAATTTCCATATTCACACAGTGAATATATTACATGAAAATATTATTCATTTTAAGATAAATAACGCACGTGAATATGAAATTAAGTTTTGTTTTTATTAAAGTTTTGTACTGTAAGGTCATTTAAACACAGCTATTCATCTATCGTAAAGAAGTATTTTAATTCCCTTTATTTTCAAGACCTCATGTCCTTATTCCAAAATAAAATCCACTTAACTTCCTCCATTAAAATATCCATATATCACAACAAAAAACACTGTTTACTCATAAGAGATTATATTATAGTAATATAATTTTAAGACCTATATGCAATTATGCATAGCATATACACAAAAAGGATAGCTTCACTTTCGTGAAGCTATCCTTAAAAAATCTTATTACTTTTTCAAATGATATGGAACTGTCGTAATAACAACATTTCTTTTATAGAGTAAATACGCACGAATGAGTAAACTAGACTGATTATGAAGAATGTTATGCCAACCTTTTTTCGGAATAAACTGTGGTATAACGACCGTAACTCGGTAATTTGATTCACTCGCTTTATATTGCACTGTGTCAATAAATTTTGTAAGCGGCTGAATAATGCTTCTATAATGAGAATGTAATGTAACAAGCCTTACTTCAGGTTGCCACTTCTCCCATTTCTCTTCAAATTTCTTTTCCTCTTCTCTGTCAAAAGCAACATATACAGCGATAACTTGATCTGCAGAAAGAGCCTTAGCATAGTTCAATGAATTTTCTACTACATGAGTCATACCAGCTACAGGAACGACAATTACATTCCCTTCAATCGGAACAAGTGGTTCACAAGTTTTTAAACTTAATTGATCGCCCACTGCATCATAATGCTTCTTAATTCGATGGAACAAGAAGATAATAAAAGGTAAGAAAATAAGGATTGACCAAACTTGTGCGAACTTAGTTAAAAAGAACATGCTCATAACGATAAAACTAATGACTGCACCAATTAAATTAACCGTTAATCTTAAAGCCCATCCTTCAGGCTTTTCACGAAGCCATTTTAGTACCATTCCAGTTTGAGAAAGTGTAAACGGAATAAATACCCCTACTGCATATAGCGGAATCAAGTGTTCTGTTTTCCCCTGAAAAGCTACAATTAAAATAATCGAAGAAATCCCAAGTATAATAATACCGTTTGAATAACCTAGGCGGTCTCCTCTAATCGTAAACATTCTCGGTATGAACTTATCTTTTGCAAGATTAACCGCTAATAGTGGAAATGCAGAATAACCTGTGTTAGCCGCAAGAATTAATATTAAAGCTGTTGTACCTTGTATGAAATAGTACATGAAATTACGTCCAAAAGTTTGTTCAGCAATTTGTGAAACGACTGTTACTTCCTTACTTGGATTAATTCCGTAATAATAAGCTAAAAAGACAATTCCAGAAAATAAAACTGCAAGTAATGCACCCATTGCAAGCAATGTTTTCGCTGCATTGTTAGGTGCAGGATCTTTAAAGTTTGGAATTGCGTTAGATATCGCCTCAACACCCGTTAAAGCAGAGCTTCCTGAAGCAAATGCTCGTAACAGTAAGAACAAACTAATTCCCGCAACTGGTGTTCCAATTGGCGAATGCAGCGTGGGTGAAACGTGACCAGTCAAAATATTATATATTCCTACACCAATTAATATAAATAATGCTACAACGAATAAATAAACCGGATATGCTAAAACGGAAGCTGATTCCGTTACGCCTCTTAAATTTAAGATGGTAATCAATATGACAAATATAATCGCAATGATTACATTATGTGCATGTAAACTAGGAAAAGCTGATGTGAGCGCATCTGTACCTGCGGACACACTTACTGCAACAGTTAAAATGTAATCGACTAATAAAGATCCTCCAGCTATTAATCCCGGATTCATCCCTAAATTTTCTTTTGATACAACATATGCTCCGCCGCCATGAGGGTAAGCAAAAATAATTTGTCGATAAGATAAAATAAGAGCTGTCAATAATACTAATACCCCAACAGCTATCGGAATGGAATACCAATAAGCTATTGCTCCAAGACCTGCTAGTGCAATTAATATTTGCTCTGGTCCGTATGCGACCGATGACAATGCGTCAGAAGATAAAATGGCTAGCGCCTTCGTTTTATTAAGTTTTTGCTCTCCTAACTCAGTTGATTTTAACGGTCTTCCAATTAAAAATCTTTTAATAGATGAAACCAATGCTGTCCACTCTCCAATAATTTTGTACGAACGATTTTGCTAGTTACAGCGATAAACTATTTCTTCAGAAAACAAAAATGTCTACAAGCCATAACGAAATAGACTTGTAGACATTATTTTTTTTGTCGCACAAGCTCCACCTTCCTTCTCAATATAACGCTTACGAGGTTAGCTGTCGGATTCGGGCCTATGAGTAGCCCTACCTTTTTCAAGGATTCACCCCATTGGATTATGTACTAATCCATAAGAACGGGTCCCCCGCACCATGCGGCTTCAGCGATTTAGAAAATTGAAACTGTGGATTATAATACTCCTTTATTTTCAAAAAGTAAACAAAAATTTTAAAAAAGAAAAAAATTAAAACGATTGCGCATAATCCACCGAAAAATATACATAATGAATACTAAAAATCCACAAAGGAGACCCGTATGTCTAAAGAAAAGAAGCCACTTTTTTCCGATTCCTATTTAGATGCAGTAGCAAATGAAATTAATCAGCTATATGGTAAACGTGAAAGAGAACGAAATACGACAGATAAACCGAAAAGAAACGAATAAATTGTCAAAAAGAAACAAAAAAAGGATAGCAACATTTATATTTTGCTATCCTTTACTCTTTTTCATACCATTTCTTTAGTAAAAATCATTTTTTCATATACCTTTAAATTTTGATACACAACACTTAATAAAGGCACATCTATAGACATTTCCTCTGCTAATTTCAATAAGTATCCTTGTAAATGCTTCCCTTCAATGAGCGAACCTTTTTCCATATCCCGTTGCATCGATGACTTCATATCATACGAAATTTTATCAATCGTTTTCATATGTTCCTGGGCGATATTCTCCTTAACTGGAGCCCCCATAGATTTCATGATTTGCACTGATTCTTCAAATAAGTTCCTAATAAATTCTCGGCCTCCATCACTCTCACGAATCGGTCCTATCGGCGCACGCATTAATGTTGTCACACCTGACATTGCGGTGATAAATAAATATTTATGCCACATATCTTGCACAATATTTTCACTTAAAACAAAACTAGCTTTTGTATCTGCAAATGTTTTAGAAATAAGCTTTATTCTCTCTGAATCTTGAGGCTTAATTTCCCCAAATACAAGTCTGTTGGCAGCACTCGTTTGTACAATTTCTCCCTGATCGTTTAATGTCGTCTCGATAAAGCATAGACCGCCAATTACTTTCTCTTCACCGAATTCCTTTTGTAATAGTGATAAATGAGCGATACCATTTAACAATGGGATTATTACAGTATTTTTACCTACAAACGGCTTTAAATCTATGGTCGCCTCGTGTAAATGATACGCTTTTGTTGAAAATAAAATCACATCAAATGGAGTCGTTCTATCTTCTTTCGTTACCAATTTCGGTTGAAATGAAAAATCTCCATTAACACTACGAATAACAAGGCCTTTTTCTTCTAATTGCTGTTTTCTTTTGCTGCGAACGAGAAATGTAACATCTTCTCCCTTTTCTACTAATCGGCCACCGAAAAATCCGCCAACGCCCCCAGCTCCTAATACTAAAATACGCATACAACATCCCCCTTTTTCTAACACAATTATACTAATTTTAGTATACATAACATTATACATGTCCCTTGTTAAATAAGCTGAATTTTCATTCTTAATCTAATGAACAAGAGAGGTTATTTTCAAGAAAAATTGGGCATGTTGTTTCTATAGCTTATACGGAAAGGAAACAATGTAAATGGAGGCAATACAAACAATCGAGGAAAAAGATGTAACAACAGCTATATTTCAATTTATATTCCCGTTTTCGTTTAAAACTGGATATGAACAAAATATGTTCCCTTTCTTACAAAAAAATGATTTTCGACCTTTTCGACTCGATCATCTTGAAGATGAAAATACATATTACGGGAAATTTCAAGTTTCACATCAAAATATGGAAGCATACTATCTTTCCTTTACAAATAAAATTCTCTTTCCTCATTCAGAACATCAAAAAGGATTACAGCGCTATTCTAAAGACCTTAATTTAAATGGACATTTAACAACTAACCTTATTTCCGTTCCATTCAAGATACATTCTATTGATGTAACACTTTGTCCTTATGAGCTTGGGTTCTTAACAATTCGGACAGAAATAAAAACCGCTCCTAACATGACATTATCAGAAGCGATTGAATTCGCGGTTCGCTTCCGTGTACTTGAAACTAATAGTGATACGACTGAGACTATTTGTATTGAATGTGATGGAAAAAAATATTCACAAGTAGAAAAACTTATATTCGGTGATTTATTTCATGGTTTAACAGACTTCTTTGAGAACAAGAGATTGCGGAGTTCTTACTTTCAAACATTCCCTTTCTTTGAAGACCAGCGAATGTATGTACAAACTCTATTATCCATAAACAAAGAGTCAGACCTTCATATAATCGATATATATCGAGCTTCCAGTCTTTCCGGATTATCAGATGATGGTAAGCCATATATTAGTGCAAATAATGTTCCTTATATTCACGATTATTTAACAAAACATTCTTATCAAAGATGGGCTCCTAACCGTTACTTTATTATGGAAGAACATATTTTCACATGTATTACAAATGAAGGTGAACAAGCAGTCACTAAACTTGCTAGTCAAATGTACGGGGAGTTTTATTACGCTTTATTATTAAATTTATTTCATAAAGTTGTTTTATTAAAGATGGCAAACGCTTATGCCGAGTTAAATATTGAACAAGATACAAATGAAATAGAGAAATTAATTTATTCAATAAATTCGTTTACAGCTAATTATTTTTCTTTAGAATTAGTATCCCAATCACAAAGTGAAGATATTTTCTTTCGTCTAAGAAAACTTTTTAACATTGAAGTACTGTACACGAACGCGAAACAAAATCTCGATAGTTTATTTAAATATCAAGAAAATGTTGCTTCAAAAAAAGATAGCCTCTTATTATTAATTTTAACGCTCTACTCTGTTGTAGGCCAAATGTTAGGGTTTACTATGATTGATCTTTTAAGAAACACCGATTCAAACAAAATATCATCGCCTTTTGAATTTTTTGCTCTATTAATAGCGATTAGTGGCATAGTCATTTCACTTATTTTAGGTATACAAAGTTTATACCAATGGAGTGTACAACATAAACGAAGAAAAGCATGGGTAAAACAAACTGTACTTTCTGCTGTGAAAGAGAAGGATAGTACAAAGTAACTAAAAAACAGATGGCAGCACGATGCTACCATCTGTTTTCTATTATGCTTACTTACCTGCTTCGATTTTTTCTAATGTAGCAGCTACTTGCTCTTCTGTTAATTCGTGTTGCACGATATAACGATTACGTGGGTGTACACGACATTCATGAGAACATGCACGTAAATGTTTTGCTTCACTTTCTTCAGAACATAAAATTTTCT
This sequence comes from Bacillus sp. 41-22, assembly GCF_025809295.1. NCBI lineage: Bacteria > Bacillati > Bacillota > Bacilli > Caryophanales > Bacillaceae > Bacillus > Bacillus sp. 41-22. The sequence goes on along the minus strand of NZ_CP084035.1, from coordinate 1,797,011 downwards.
TGTTACATTCAGGGTTTGCACAGTTTACATAGCGCTCACAAGGTTCACCTGTAAAGTGATCTTTACCAACGATAACATGTTCTTTTTGGTTTACTGGTACAGCGATACGCTCATCAAATACGTAACATTGACCATCCCAAAGTTCACCTTGTACTTCTGGATCTTTTCCGTACGTTACAATTCCGCCATGAAGCTGGCTTACATCTTCATAACCTTCACGAACTAACCAACCTGAGAATTTCTCACAACGAATTCCACCTGTACAGTACGTTAAAATCTTTTTACCCTCAAGTGTTTCTTTATTTTCTCTAATCCAATCTGGTAATTCACGGAATGATTCAATATCTGGTTTAATCGCACCTTTGAAGTGTCCTAAATCAAATTCATAATCATTTCGTGCATCAATGATAACTGTATCTTCTTGTTTCATTGCCTCATAAAAATCTTTTGGTTCTAAATACTTCCCAGTAATTTCTTTCGGGTTAATGTCGTCTTCTAGACGAAGTGTAACTAACTCTGAACGAGGACGTACGTGCATTTTCTTGAATGCATGTTCATCTGCCTCATCAATTTTAAATACGATTCCAGCAAAACGTGGATCATTATTCATCGCTTCCACGTATTTTTCTGTTTGCTCAACAGTTCCAGAACAAGTTCCGTTAATTCCTTCTGTCGCTACAAGAATTCTTCCTTTTAACTCAAGTGATTTACAAAATTCTAAATGCTGTTCAGCAAATTCTTCTGGGTTTTCAATTGTTGTGTACATGTAATACAGTAATACTCTATATGGTTTTGTAGTTGCCAATGTATTTCTACCACCTATCTAAATTTTAAAATCATGTATAAGTTAACGTTCATATCAAAACATATATAATAAGAAAATACATACTAAATTGTACTTAGCCTATTTTCTTCTATTTACAATTTTTTCTATAAGTTAACAAAAATAAAAACAAGATTACAGAACAAAACACTACGGTTAGGTTGTAATCCCAATATATTATATATCATACAATTTCATTTCCATCAATTAATATGCTGTAATATAGGCTGTATGTTCACATAAATTTCAAAAACAACCCTATAATTTATTATCTTCTCCCTTATTCAACAACCATAAACTCCCAAAATATTTTTGCATCGTCACACCATTCATTGCACACAGTCATATAATTTGCATTAAGGAAACTTTTATGTTCAAATGAAATTGCCACATCATATATCTAAATGTATTGAAATAATGAGTAAAAATAAAGTGAAACTTTAATCAAGTTAAGATTTCAAAGGGGAATACTACTATGAATAAAGATATAACAAAAGATGAACAAGTCCCTTCTCAAAGTACAACAGTTCAATCAGCCCATTTAGCGTTAAGTGGACAAACAAAAGGCTTTAAAAGACTGTTACCATTCTTAGGACCTGCTTTTATCGCATCAGTTGCTTATATTGATCCTGGGAACTTCGCTACAAATATCGCAGCTGGATCACAATATGGGTATTTATTGCTTTGGGTAATACTCGCTTCTAATTTAATGGCTGTATTAATTCAAACTTTATCAGCTAAATTAGGAATCGCTACTGGGAGAAATCTTCCTGAAGTAGCTCGCGAAAACTTCCCCAAACCAGTTTCCATCGGTTTATGGATACAAGGGGAACTCGTTATTATGGCTACAGATTTAGCTGAATTTATTGGGGCAGCACTTGGCTTATACTTACTATTTGGAATTCCGATGTTACCAGCTGCTTTAATTACAGCAGTTGGATCATTTATTATTCTTGAATTTCAACGCAGAGGCTTTCGTCCATTAGAAGCTATCATAACAGGTATGATTTTTATCGTTGTTATCGCTTTTGGTATCCAAGTCTTTTACGCAAAACCGGAATTAAGCCCTCTACTCTCAGGACTTTTCACTCCAAAATTCCAAGGTGTAGATAGCATCCTTTTAGCAGCTGGAATTTTAGGTGCGACAGTAATGCCGCACGCGATATATTTACATTCGGCCTTAACGCAGCGCCGTGTAGTCGGAACAAATGATGAACAAAAGAAAAAGATTTTCCGCTTCGAATTCATCGATATTATTATTGCAATGGTTATCGCTGGAGCAATTAATGCAAGTATGTTAATTGTAGCAGCTGCACTATTCTTTAAAAACGGCTTGCACGTTGAAGACCTTGATGTTGCTTTTAACCAGTTCAGTAATTTAGTCGGTCCTGTATCGGCTGCATTATTTGGGATTGGACTTTTATCAGCAGGTTTATCTAGTTCTTCTGTTGGTACGATGTCTGGTGATATTATTATGCAAGGATTCATTCGAATGCATATTCCGTTATACTTACGCCGATTTATAACAATGATTCCGCCTCTCGTTATTATCGCTTTAGGTGTAAATCCAACTTACGCTCTCGTTATGAGTCAAGTTGTCTTATCTTTCGGTATTGCCTTTGCATTAGTACCACTTATTATGTTTACAAGTAATAAGAAGATTATGGGTGCACTCGTCAACCATCGCATTACAACATTTATCGCGTGGTTAATCGCTGCACTTATTATCGTTTTAAATATTTTCTTACTGTATCAAACATTTGTAGGTTAATAAAAAAGGGTATTCCAAATTTGATTTGGAATACCCTTTTTGTATGAAATGATTTCCTTCTACTTACCACTTATGTATGTCCCTCTTTCCGGCATTATCGCACCTTTTTCAGTTCGAAAATAAAGTGGTAAGCCTTCAGTGAAAAACATACTCACCTTGGATGGATCCTGCCTTTGATGATGGATATGTAAATGTGGTTCACTTGAACTTCCTGAGTTACCGACTTGTGTAAGAAACAAAAATACCCCCGATTCATCTAGTCGTAAATAAATATGATTAACAGCCATAGATTCAAAATCATCCTTACCCCTTGAATAATCTTTATTTTCAGATTAGATTATATAATAACAACACATTCTAGTTTCAGAAGAAATGGAGTGAAAGCATGTTTCCTATATTAAAAACCAACCGACTCATTTTACGAGAACTTACCGACGAAGATGCACCGAGTATATTACAGTGCTTTTCTAATACCGATGTCCTGCGCCATTATGGCCAAAAACCATTGCAAAATTTGGATCAAGTAAAACAAATCCTTACTAATTTTAAATTGGGGTACAACGCAAGAAGCGGCATTAAATGGGGAATCGAATTAAAAGACAAGAAAGGGCTCATCGGAACAATTGGTTTTCATGATTGGTCTTCCGAACATAAACGAGCAAATATAAGTTATGCCTTTTTGCCTGAACATTGGGGAAATGGATATGCTACTGAGGCAGTTTCTGAAATTATATCTTATGGCTTCCATACGCTTCATTTAAAACGTATCGGGGCAATTGTATTTCTTGAAAACGAAGCTTCAAATAAAGTGCTATTAAAATTAGGATTTGAAAAAGAAGGGATTCTAAAAAACTATATGTATCAAGATGATATCCCATATGATACGAATTTTTATTCTTTATTAAAATCCGTTTAATAGATATAATTCCAAAAAAAGAAACCTCACTTTTAAAAGTAAGGTTTCTTTTTTGATTAATAGTTTTACTTATTATCGATATAAGCATTCTTATAAGTATAAACGCCACCAAATTGATGCTTTTCAATTCCTTTTACATAATCCTTTTGTACATAAGCGGAACCAATATGATAAAGCGGTGCTACCGCAGCGTCCTCTAATATGACCTGCTCAGCTTCTCGCAACGCTTCCCATCTTTTCTTTTGATCTAGTATAAGATCATTTTTAGCTTTTTTTATTAGCTCATCGTAATGAGGATTAGAATAATTCATTTTATTATTTGGATTACTTGTCGTAAATAGCTCTAAATAACTAATTGGATCTTTATAATCTGGTCCCCAATTTACCATAGATATATCGTAATCACCTGTTTGTTCTAATTGTAATTTTTGCTTAAATGGCTGTTGTTTAATTTGTATCGTTAATCCATGCAAATTCTTCTCTAAGTCACCTTTTATATATTCCGCCATACGTTTTGCGTTATCTTGTTCAAACGTTAAAAACTCGAGTTTTATTTGTTCTACTCCAACTTCTTTTTTCGCTTCTTCCCAAATCTTTTTCGCATTTTGCAAATCATATGGAGAAAGATCTCCGTTTTCTTTTCTAAAATCTTTACCAGTCTCTTCATTTACATGACCAACTGGTACAAGTCCACTTGCAGGTTTTGCCCCGTTATTAATAAAGTGAGCAACAAAATCCTTCTTATTTAACGCTAATGAAATAGATTGACGTACTTTCTTATTTGCTAACGCATTATTTTTTTCATTAAAACGTAGCATAGCAATTCCAGGATCGCTCGACATATGCAATTGCTTATTCCCTTTATACTTGTCTACAAATTGAGAATTAATTGGTACTCGATCCAAATCGCCAGCTTCATATAAATTTACTGCTGTCACTGTATCCTTCACAATTTGAAAGTTTATTTCTTCTAATTTCACTTTCTTTTTATCCCAATATATATCATTTTTCTTTAATTGAAATTCTTGTTCATGCTTCCACTTCTCTAATACAAATGGACCGTTATATATGAGATTACTAGGTTCCAATGCATAATTCTCTCCTTGTTCTTTTAAAAATGATTCGTGCTGTGGTAAGTATATAGGTAACGCTAACAACTGTAAAAAATACGGAATTGGCTGTTCTAGTTCCACTTCTAACTTATAATCATTTATAACTTTAACCCCAAGTTCATCAAGAGGCATTGTTCCCTTATTTATCTCTTTCGCATTTTTCACGTAAAAGAGCATATACGCATATTGAGACGCTGTTTCATGACTTACCGCCCGTCTCCACGCAAACATAAAATCATTGGCTGTTACACTGTCTCCATTTGACCATTTTGCATCTTTACGCAAATCAAATGTATATTTTTTACCATCTTCACTTCTTTCAAACGATTTTGCTACTGCTGGAATAGGCTGATCTTGATCATCTAATACATATAACCCTTCAAATATGTTTTGCATAACGTGCGCTGATGTACCATCCATCGTTTTTGTAGTATCAAGAGAAGGAATTTCTTCTGATACCGTTACATTTAATACTTGTTTTTTTGCCTCTGTGTCACTTTTATTCGCTTTATTATTACAAGCTGCTAATAATAAAGTTGTAACAAGTGCCATTACTATTAAATGGCTCTTTTTTCGCTTCATGAGTTGTTCTCCTTAAGTATAAAATATTATAAAGCGTTATATATTATAGCAGAAATACTAACAGAAAGATGCGACATTCTTTTGAATATTTATTCGTTCAAGAAAAAAGCTATCCTTTTAAAAAAGGATAGCTTTCTCAACTGATATATAATTACCTATCTTTGTAAACCTCGTTTATAACGACTTGCTTCAAATATAATACGCTCTTCATCTAATGTTTTACATTCACCATTCCAAACGACACGTTTACCATTAATAATTACATCGCTTATATCTTTTCCACTAGCTGCATACACAAGATGTGATAACACTTCATCTGCCGGTTGTAAATGCGGCTTATTAGATGGGTCAATCGTAATAAAATCAGCACACTTTCCAACCTCAAGTGAGCCCGTTTGTTTCATCCCGATTGCTTCAGCAGCTCCTTTAGTCGCAAGTGTAAGAGCTGTTTCAACTGGTAACGCTGTTGCATCTTGATGAATACCTTTTTGTAATAATGTTGCAATGCGCATTTCTTCAAACATATCTAAATTGTTGTTAGACGCCACACTATCTGTTGCAATTCCTACTTTTATTCCTGCTTCTAGCATCGCTTTTACATTCGCTATACCAGAACCTAGTTTTAAATTACTATTTGGGTTATGAGCTACTCGAACATCATGTTCTGCTAAAAATGCACGCTCATTTTCATTTAATACTACACCGTGTGCAATAACTGTTGGGCGTTTAAACAATCCGCAACTTGCTGCATATTCTACTGGACGCTTCCCATACTGTGCTTCAATATCACGTACTTCACGCTCTGTTTCAGAAAGATGAATATGAACCATCGTTTGATTTTCTACTGCAATACGAGCACACTCTTCTAACAGTTCTGTGGAACATGTATATGGACTATGTGGTGCAACCATCGTAGTTAACATACCACTTTCGTTATAGTAACGCTTCACATATTTCTCAGCTTCTTCAATTGCTTTCTTTTCATCGTCTTTCGTTCCGAAGCTAAATAAAGTTCTTGAAACAGCAGCACGCATTCCACTCCTTGATACCGTTTCCATAATTGCATCTTGGTCTACTCCAATAGGATTAAACATATCAGAGAATGATGTTGTACCACTTTTCACCATTTCAAGTAATCCTAATTCCGTGCTAGCGACCGCAAGCTCTGGCGTAAACTGACTTTCAAGTGGCCAAATTCTCGTCTCAAGCCATGGCTGCAATAACATATCATCTCCGATACCTCTCAAAAGGCTCATAACAACATGTGTATGTGTATTGACAAGCCCTGGTAAAACCCACTTTCCTTTCATGTCAATTACTTCATCTACTTCAAAATCGTTAGCGAATTCTCCGCTATTTATATCTATAATTTGATCATTTTCTACAATGATATATCCATTTTCTATCACTTCATTTTGTTCATTCATCGTTGCAATTGTAGCGTTTACATAAGTTGTTTTCAAAAGTATTTCCCCTTTCAACTCTATGAAGTTCCCTTTAATTAGTTACCACCATTATAGTAACTTATTGAAGATTAAGAGTCAAAAGATAATTTTAATTCTTTCGTTGTCTTTTCCTTCAAAATGCTATATTGTTTTTCATTTGTATCTGCAAATGCTTCTTCACGGCTCGACTTCATGTCCATATAGTTTAATGTTTCATGAAATTGGGTCCTAGTAAAATCATACCTTTTCCCATCTACTTTATTGTAGAAATGCCATACTTCACCTATCTTCGTCTTTATTATCTCTCCCCCGCACAATTCTTGGACAATAAGGGCCGTTACACCACATTGTCCCTTTGCTGGGCTTTCGCTCGTCCACTTAGAACTCGTTTCTATTGACCAAGATTTTCTTAATGCTTCATATAGTTGTTTAATCTTTATGCTATCCATATTCAGCATCTCCTGACATTAGCAATTTCACACATCATATTATAAAAGCGGTAAAAGGCAATTTTTAAAAATCATTACTATTTGTAACACCGTTCAATATATTGAACGGTGTTACAAATGATTTAATTCACCTTTGCTCCATAACATCTCGCAACTGCAACCGCCTGCGCTATATCTAATTTCACGTTTTTTAAATCAAAAGCTTTAAAATCAACTCTATCAACTACAGCTCCTCTTAAATCCGCCCCACTAAGTTTCACCTTACCTAATTGTGCGCCCGTTAAATCCGCTTCACGCAAATCTGCTTTTTCTAAATTACATTCATATAGGTCAGCTTCAATTAAACGAATACCCTTTAACATTTGTTTACTTAAGTTCGCAAACCTTAAATTCGTATATGACCAATCGCCTGATATAATTGTTATTCCGTCTAAATTCGCCTCTTCGAAATCCGAACCAGTCATTTTACATTCTTCAAACTTAGATACAAATAAATTCGCACCAAAAAACCTACAATTAGCAAACGTAGTTCCTTGATGGATAGAAGCATTAAAAAGAGTACCAGTAAAATCACATTCTATGAAATTACAATTTTTAGTAAAAACTTCTGATGCATCTATCCCTCTAAAACGGCATTTTATGAAGGTACAATTTTTCAATTCCTCGTCTTTTATCCAGATATCTTGAAAATCTATTTCTACATATTCTTTATTTACAAATTCACTCATAATCAATCCTCCAATTTTTCAAAAAACCTCACTTCAGCATGAAGTGAGGTTTCTTCTTATACAATATGCTCATCTAACCATGAAATCAAATCTTGAAATACATCTTCTCTATTCACTTCATGGAACATTTCATGTCTACCATTTTCATATAAACGAAGTGTTACATCTTTCACACCACATTTTTTATAGTTTTCGTATACTTCTTTTACACCTTTCCCCATATCCCCAACAGGATCACGATCACCAGAGAATATATGTATTGGAAGATTTTTTGGTGTCTTCTTGTATTCTTCTATTTTATTTACTTCTAGAACTCCATGAAACAATTCTCGGTAAAAACTAGTCGTGCAAATGAATCCACATAACGGATCCGCAATATACTTATCAACTTGATGAATATCTGAAGATAACCAATCAAATTTCGTACGATTTGGCTTAAAGTGTGAGTTGAAGTTTCCGAAAGATAAGAAGTTCAGCATCGGACTTTTCGTTTTCTTTCCGCGAAGTTTCATCTCAATTGTCGCTACTTTATGACCGATACTTCCTAAAAGCCCTGGATTTCCACCAGTTCCTGAAATAAGGAATCCATCATATAATTCACCTTTAAGTTGTACAGCACGTCTTGATAAAAAAGAACCCATACTATGTCCAAGTAAAAATAACGGGCATGTCTGCTCTTCTTTTATCATTTCCGAAACAAAGATAACATCAGACACAGCCTGATTCCAACCTACATTTGGTTCAAAATGACCATAGTCTTCTTCCCTTTTCACTGTTTTTCCATGCCCTTTATGATCATGAGCATAAACACCATATCCTGCTTCTAATAAAGTATCAATAAATTCTGTATAAACACCTGCATGTTCTGTCATACCATGTGCAATTTGAACAATTCCCCGCGGATTTCCTTCTGGTAACCATTTACGCAAGTAAATTTCCGATTTATCCAATGCCGTAACGAAATTTTCCTGTATGCTCATTCCGACAGCCTCCAAATCTATTATGTATATCTTTTTTTATTATGAATAAACATTCATTATTCTTATTATGTATTATATGCAATTGCTTTCATTATGACAAATGATCTATTTTTCCGATTACATATTAAACTATTATCTTGACGAATTTAAAATAAAATTATATAGTTACTTACATAAAGTAATTAATATTTTTTTAGGAGGTTTTAATCATGATGCCCTCACTATTTTTAGCACATGGATCACCTATGCTTGCTATTCAAGATACAGACTATACACGCTTTTTAAAGACACTTGGAGAAACATATAAACCGAAAGCTATTGTTATTTTTACCGCTCACTGGGAAAGTGAAGTATTAACGATCTCCTCTTCAGATGAAGTATATGAAACAATTTATGACTTTGGCGGTTTTCCTCCTGAGTTATACGAAATCAAATATCATGCGAAAGGCTCTTCTAGCATTGCGTCTATGCTAGAAACAAAATTTAAAAACAAAGGCATTCCAGTCCATCATAATATGACGAGAGGTTTAGATCATGGCTCATGGACACTCCTGCATCGTATGTACCCAGAAGCCAATATTCCTGTCGTACAAATATCAGTAAATCCATTCCTTCCTGCAAAAGAACAATTTGAAATTGGAGAAGCACTAAAAGGACTTGGACAAGAAGATATTTTAGTACTCGGCAGCGGAGTTACTGTTCATAATTTACGAGCATTAAAATGGAATGAAACAACTCCGGAACAATGGGCGATTGAATTTGATGATTGGATTATAAATCATATGCATACTGGCGATAAAGATGCATTGTTTAACTGGGAAAGAAATGCTCCTCATGCACAATTAGCTGTACCAAGAGCGGAACATTTTGTTCCTCTATTTATCGCGATGGGTAGTGGTGAGAACGACGGTACGGTCATTCACCGTAGCTACGAGCTTGGTACATTAAGTTATCTTTGCCTTCAATTTTAATGAAAAAGGATGAAGCAATATTGCTTCATCCTTTTTCTGTTTTTCATTCACATAGTTAACTAACTTCCAAATGTCGTTTCTCTGATACCTCTTCGTTCTTACTATGAAAATAAACCCAAATGCACGCAATAAATAATAGTGATGATGTAGAGAAGAAAACATATTGGAAGCCTGCATGAGCTGCAATTTGTCCACCAAGTACTGGCCCAATCATATTTCCTAAAAACTGAAACGATTGATTATATCCAAATATTCGTCCCGTTACATGGGTTGGCGTATGTTGTTTTAGTAGAGTTTGTACGGAAGGTAATAGTCCTGCTTGTGCAATACCTAATAAAAAGCGAAGAATTAATAGTTGCCAAGCTGAGGTTACAAATGCTTGCGGAATAAAAATAATTCCTGCAGCAAACAACGCTACAACTAACGTTTTTTGAGGTCCAATATGATCTGATAATCTTCCTAGCTTAGGAGCTGCTAAAATAACTGCTAATCCTGTCGCAGACATGACTGCACCTGCAAGCATTTCAATATGATCTGTTCCTGGTCCTGCCAAATGCTTTACGTACAACGTAATAATAGGTTGAATCGACATATTTGCAAGCTGAATAATAAACGTTGCTACAAATAAACTTATTATTAAATGTTTTGCAGGGACCATCGTCCATACTTTTTTCGGCTGTGCCTTTTTTTCTTTAGCAGAATGTTTCTCCTCATGTAAGAAGAAAAAGACGATAAGAAAGGACAGGAATAAGAAAGCTCCTGTAACTAGAAAAACATGGCGCATTCCGATTAACTCTGACAAATAACCTCCGAGTATCGGCCCAAGTAATGAACCGCTCACGCCTCCAGTTGAGATTGTAGAAATTGCCCAACCTGAATGTTCTTGCGGAGTTTCTGCAGCAATAAGTGTCATCGCTGTAGAAAGGAAACCTGATACCGATCCCATTAAAAACCGAAGTGCGACTAATTGATACACATCTGTCACAAACCCCATAAGCGTCATAATTATCGCCATACCAAGGCTCGCACGTATAAGCATCAATTTCCGACCATGTATATCACCAAGCTTGCCCCATATTGGTGATACGATCGCACCCATTAAAAATGTCACACCAAATGCAAGTCCCGACCACTGTGCAATACTAGAAGTACCGGTCACCCCTAATTCCTCAATATAAAAAGATAAAAAAGGAATTACTAAACTCATACCGGCTGCAGTGGTAAAACAACCTAGCCAACAAATCATTAAATTTCGTTTCCAGCTGGCCATTTTCACACCTTCTTTCATTCGATACCCATTCTACACCGTTTTCTAGAAAAAGTTTAGTAATTTGCTTTATACATAATAAAACTCTATCCCTTTGCATTCTTTGCAAAGGGATAGAGTTAATTATCTCCTATGGGTATTAAACGTGCATTACAGCATCGCTCGTAAAACTCAATCGGACCTGCTTGTCCTATAATTGCATACTCATATCCGCTTTTCTTCATGTTATATAAACAATGATTCAATAACGTCTTCCCAACACCGTTCACACGATTATGTTTCGCTGTACCCATCGGGCCAAACAACCCTTTCTTTCCTCTCACAACATCGTAACAAGCGAAACCAATGATTTCTCCTCCTTGTTCAGCAATAAAAATAGGTAACTCTTCTTTATATGTCCGAAATCCATAATCTAAAGATTTTAACCAACGCTCACCAAATTCATCCTTAACAAAACGTGCCAACTTTTCAAAATCAGAAGAGATCGCTTTTCTAATATTACAGCTTAAACTATTACAAATAGGATCAAATATTGTTAATGCAACCGTCAAGTCTCTTGGTTCAGATGTAATTTGCAATAGATCTTTTTTCATCTTTTCACTTATAACCTTATCAATAACTGTATCCCCTTGAAAAATTGCATATAAAACATGCCCTTCATTTATTACTATTTGCTGAAAACGTTCCATCCGTTTCTTCGCTACTTTTAAAACTTCTATCGTCTTATTTGAAACTTTAAACTCCCCAACATTTATGTATTCTATTTCATTTGCATAATATTGTTGGAGTAACGATATCTTTGCTAAAAAATCCATACCCACCGTGTGAAATAAATACATATGTAACTCCGCGCAAACTCCAGTACCTTCCTTACAAGCTCCTATAAATAGATGAACTGGATGGATAATACCTTTACTACACTCAGCCTCTTCTGCTGCAATCTCCAATATTTTATATGCACGTTTTGTAAATTGGAATTCCATCATCTATATCCCTTCCCCTAATGACTTATTATCAAACCATAACCGTATATAATAGAAACAATTACTCCAACCATTAATATGCCTGGAAGTAAATTTGCCACTTTAATTTTAATAAATCCAAGTAAGTTTAATCCGATTGCGAATATCATAATACCGCCAGTAGCCGTCATTTCCACTATAAATTGATTCATTAATTCTTTTGGAACAAAACTATTAATTTGTGTTGCAAAAACTGCAATACCTCCCTCATATAAAATCACTGGAATCGCTGAAAATACTACGCCAATTCCTAGAGTTGTCGTTAATATAATAGAAATGAATCCATCGATAATCGCCTTTGTAAATAAAATATCATGATTTCCGCGAATCCCACTGTCCAATGCACCAAGTATCCCCATCGCTCCGATTGCAAAAATAAGCGTGGCTGTTACAAAGCCTTCTGATATGCTCCCTTTCCCTTTCGATCCAACTTTATTTTCTAGCCAATCCCCTAACAGTTTTAACCTTTCTTCTAATTGTAGCCATTCTCCGATTACCGTACCAATAACTAAACTTAGTATGACAACAAGAAAATTTTCACTTTTTAATGCCATTTGAAGTCCAAGTACAGTAACCGCTAAACCAATTGCATGCATAATTGTTCCCTTCATACTTTCTGGAATCGCACTAAATAATTTACCAAGTAAAGTACCGAATATAATACAAATCCCATTTACAACTGCTCCTAATATAACCATTTCTCATTCTTCACCCTTCGAATTCTTTATTTCTATATTTTGGTTTATACATTGATTTACAGGTTACCTATATGTTAACGTAATATTGTGAATATTAACAAACGTTTTTCACTACATAACCCGCTATTTTTTGTAACTATACAAAGACCGATTGCCTTTAGTAGATTCATTGTTAATCTAATTGCGGGATAAACTCAAAAGGGAAGGTATTTATGAAAACTTTACTAAAACGATTTCTGTTAATAGCCTTTTTCATTACACCAATTGTTTTATTAATCAACTACTCTTTTATTTCAAAAGCGAAAGACAAACCTGATATGCAAAACAAATCTAGTAAAACAGCTTCAAAAAGCGAAAAAAAAACCGAAGACCCTGAAATCACACTCACCTTCTCTGGTGATACAATGTTCGATTGGCAATTACGTCCCGTAATCGAAAAAAATGGGGCTGATTATCCATTCCAACACGTAAAAGAAGAAATAACGAAAGCTGATATTTCTTTTGTTAATTTAGAGTCAGCATTTACAACGAGAGAAAAAAAAGTACCTGGGCAACAATTTTGGATTAAAAGTGATCCATCCACACTACAAGCCATTAAAAACACCGGATATGACCTAGATCTTGTAACAAAAACGATTCAAGCGCAAAAGAAAGATGCTGATTATGTAATCGTCTATATGCATTGGGGCGTCGAAAAATCTAATCGCCCAATAGAATACCAGAAACAATATGTTCCGAAAATGGTAGAGGCGGGTGCTGATGCAATCGTTGGAAGTCACCCGCATTGGTTACAAGGATTTGAGTATTACAATAAAGTTCCTATCGCATACTCGTTAGGAAACTTTTTATTCCCGAATTATGTAAATGGAAAGAGTGCCGAAACAGGCGTATTAACTTTAACCTTTAAAGGTAAGGATGTCCAAATGTCATTCAATCCTTACATCATTCGCAACAACCAAGTTTCTCCTGTAAATGAAGAAGAAAAGAAAAAAGCACTGCAATATTTACAAACGGTTTCAACTGATGTAGAAATTGATGACACTGGGAAAATAATAAACAAACGCAACTAAACAGCACGAGATTCATTTCTCTGTAACATACATTACGGGATAGGTGATGAATATGCTGAAAAACTTATTAGAAAATATAAGTCTGTTAGAAAACGTGTATAAAATATCTATAGCGATCCTGCTTTTATGTTCATTTTTTTCTGTTAGACTTCTAAGAAAAATAAAGCGAGAGAGAAAACTTACTCCCTTTGAATTTACAATGTATGTAATCATTCGTATTGCAATACTTTTTTGGTTAACTAGCTTTATCCTTCTTGAATATGGAGCGTATTTCGTTTAACTTTCAAAGAATAAAAAAGATAGAACAAGCAGGATTTCCCTCCGCTTGTATCTACCTTTTTTATTTCAAGTAGAATTGTATGTTAACTCTTTTCTTTTATTAAATAAGTAAATCAAACAGCACAGGATTTTTATTAAGCTCCACGAATTGAATGTTATTTTCTTGAAAACGAGTAATTAAAGCTTCATAGTCTTCCTTATGCTTTAATTCTACCCCCACTAAAGCTGGACCATTTTCTTTATTATGTTTCTTAATATACTCAAAGCGAGTAATATCATCTTCCGGTCCTAATCCTTTATCAAGAAACTCTCGTAGTGCTCCTGAACGTTGCGGAAATTCAATGATGAAATAGTGCTTTAATCCTTCATGAATAAGGGATCGTTCTTTCATTTCTTGCATTCTATCAATATCATTATTTCCACCACTTAACGTGCATACAACTGTTTTTCCCTTTATTTCATCTCTGTATAGATCAAGTGCCGCAATAGAAAGCGCACCAGCTGGCTCTGCTACAATCGCATTTTTCTTATACAGTTCTAAAATCGTTGTACAAACCTTTCCCTCCGGTACTAAAACAATATCATCAATTACATCTTTACATGTTTCAAAAGTTAACTTTCCTACCTTCTTAACAGCTGCTCCATCAACAAAACTATCAATCTTTTCTAATGCAACATTTTCATTTTGAAGAAAAGCTTCTTTCATAGATGCAGCTCCCATCGGTTCTACACCGATTACCTTTGTAGTAGGACTAACCCCCTTTACATATGTACCAATACCAGATGCTAATCCACCACCGCCAATTGCTGTAAATATATAATCAACTGGTTTCTCCATATCATGCATAATTTCAACAGCGACTGTTCCTTGACCAGCAACGACATACGGATCATCAAACGGATGTACAAATGTCATCCTATTTTCTACACAATAGCGCTGCGCCTCTTGGAAAGAACTATCAAATGTATCACCAACTAATACAATGTCTGCGAAATCACCACCGAAAAATTCAACTTGTGATACTTTTTGCTTAGGTGTCGTTGTCGGCATGAAAATTTTTGACGGAATCTTCAATAAATTACACGTATAAGCAACTCCTTGTGCATGATTACCAGCACTTGCACAAACAACACCATTTTGTAACTTTTCTTTCGGTAAACTTTGAATTAAATTATACGCACCACGAATTTTGAAAGAACGAATAACTTGTAAATCTTCTCGCTTAACATATACGTCACATTCATATTTCTCAGATAAAACTGAATCTCGTTGTAACGGTGTTTTAATAACGATATCTTTCATGCAATTATGAGCCATTAAGATATCTTCAATTTTCACTCTCTCCTTTACATTTTGCACCATTTTATATCATCCTTATCTCTTTTTATATTGGCTCAATCAAAATTCGGGATTTTCAGAACTGCACCTGTATTCGCCGATGTTACCATTTGTGCATAACGTCCAAGCCACCCAGTTTTCACTTTTGGTTCTGGTCGTTTCCACCCTTTTTTACGCTTCTCTAATTCCTCATCACTAACTCTCACTTCTAACAAGCGTTCCTCAACATCAATACATACAATATCTCCTTGTTCAAGAAGTGCAATCGTTCCGCCAGCTGCTGCTTCTGGTGAAATATGCCCTACCGAAATACCACGTGAAGCACCAGAGAAGCGACCATCAGTTAAAAGTGCAACATCTGCTCCTAATCCCATACCAGCAATTGCTGATGTTGGTGCTAACATTTCCGGCATACCAGGTCCGCCTCTTGGTCCTTCATAGCGAATAACAACTACATCTCCTTTCTTAACTTTCCCAAGCATAATGCCGGCAAGCGCCTCATCTTGTGAATTAAAAATAACGCAAGGTCCTTCAAATCGTTTTACTTCTGTTGCTCCGCTTTTAATAACCGCTCCGTCTTTCGCAAGGTTTCCTTTTAATATACGTAATCCTCCTTCTTCACTATGAGGATTTTCTAGAGAATGAATAACTTCCTTATCTTGAATCTCTGCATGAGCAATGTTTTCTCTTAATGTTTGCCCAGTAGCAGTTATACGATCAAGGTGAAGTACCCCTTCTTTTCGGCTCATCTCTTTCAAAATTGCACTAATCCCGCCTGCGCGATCGATATCTTCCATATGCCAATTAGAAGCTGGACTTACTTTACATAAATGCGGTACACGTCTTGAAACTGCATCAATGCGGTTCATATCGTAATCTAACCCCGCCTCTTGTGCGAGTGCTAACGTGTGTAATACTGTATTCGTTGATCCCCCCATCGCCATATCAAGTGCAAACGCATCATCAATTGCTTCTTCTGTTACAATGTCGCGTGGTTTAATATCTCTTTCAATTAAAATTTTTAATTTTTCTGCTGCTTGTTTAATTAACTCCTCACGTCTTGGATCAATCGCTAAAATACTCCCGTTACCAGGAAGAGCTAAACCTAACACTTCACATAAACAGTTCATAGAGTTCGCTGTAAACATACCGGAACAAGAACCACAAGATGGACAGCCATGATCTTCAATATCCTTTAATTCTTCTTCTGAAATTTTCCCAGATTGATAGGCTCCTACCCCTTCAAAAACAGAACTTAAATCGACAACTTCCCCTTTAGATGTTTTCCCCGCTGCCATCGGACCACCTGAAACGAAAACAGTTGGAATGTTTATTCGAAGTGCAGCCATCATCATACCTGGTGTAATTTTGTCACAGTTTGGAATACAAATCATTCCGTCAAACCAGTGTGCATTTACAACCGTTTCTACTGAATCTGCAATGATTTCACGACTCGGAAGCGAATAACGCATACCGATATGACCCATCGCAATACCGTCATCTACTCCAATTGTATTAAATTCAAATGGAACCATGCCTGCTGCACGTACTGCTTCTTTAACAAGTTTCCCAAACTCATTTAAGTGCTTATGACCTGGAATAATTTCAATAAAAGAATTACAAATTGCTATGAATGGTTTATCAAAATCTTCATCTTTTAAACCAGTTGCTTTTAATAAACTACGATGCGGAGCTTTATCAAAACCTTTTTTAATCATGTCACTTCTCATCTTGTCAAATCCCCTCTTACATATTTTTCACTTATACTCTATTAATCTATTTCTTTACTAATTCTTTCGGTGCATGAATCCAGCTCATCATTTCACGAAGCTCTGCTCCTACTTTTTCTAGCTGATGATTTTGTTCTGCTTTTTTCATCGCACTATACGTTGGACGCCCTGCTTGATTTTCTAAAATCCATTTCTTCGCAAATTCACCTTGCTGAATTTCTGTAAGAACACGTTTCATTTCCTTCTTCGTTTCATCTGTAACAATTCTCGATCCTGTTACATAATCTCCAAACTCTGCCGTATCTGAAATAGAATGACGCATACTCGTTAATCCGCCTTCGTACATTAAATCAACAATTAACTTTAATTCATGCAAACATTCAAAGTATGCAATTTCAGGACGATATCCACCTTCCGTTAACGTTTCAAAACCAGCTTTCACAAGTGCTGTTACTCCTCCGCAAAGTACTGCTTGCTCACCGAATAAGTCTGTCTCTGTTTCTTCTTGGAATGTCGTTTCAATTACACCTGCACGTGTACAACCTACACCTTTTGCATACGCTAGTGCTACACTTAATGCTGTTCCCGTTGCATCTTGATGCACTGCGACTAATGCTGGGACACCATTTCCTTCTTGGAATACACGGCGAACGAGATGACCTGGACTTTTCGGCGCGACCATCGCTACATCTACGTAACTTGGCGGATTAATTTGTCCGAAGTGAATATTAAAACCATGTGAGAAAAGTAACATTTGTCCTTCACGAAGATTCTCTTCTACTTCTGTTTTATATACATACGCTTGTTGTTCATCCGGCAATAACATTTGTACAACTTGTGCGGTTCGAACCGCTTCTGAAACAGACATTACTTCAAATCCATCAGCTTTTGCTACTTCATATGACTTACCAGGGCGAACACCAACTACAACTTCCACACCAGAATCTCGTAAATTTTGTGCTTGTGCATGACCTTGAGATCCATATCCGACTACCGCAACTGTTTTCCCTTTTAATAGCTCTAAATTTGCATCTTTCTCATAATAAGTTTTCATATTCCATACACTCCTTATAATTTATTTACTTGCAGTACATTGATTAATTTTTTCAACTGACTGACAAGTAACGTTGCTTCATTTTCAGTACAAACTGCTGTTAGTTTCACTTCAGAAACACCACTTGTATCTCTTTCGTTTAAGCTTAAAGAAGAAATATAATAACCACGCCGAGCAAAAATTCCGCTTATACGTAATAAGACGCTCGGATCGTTATGAATAACTAATGAAAAAGTATGACTCATTCTTCCCACCTCTTCATAATCATTTCGTTATTCCCTTTGTTTGGCGGAACCATCGGAAAAACGTTCTCACCTTCTTCTACACAAAAGTCAACTACGACAGGACCTTCATGAGAAAATGCTTCTAGCATTACCTTTTTCGCCTCAAACGAATTTGTTGCTCTTAGCCCTTTTACACCATAAGCTTCTGCTACTTTCACAAAATCTGGTGACCCAATTCTCGATTCCGACAAACGGTTTTCATAAAACATTTCTTGCCATTGCCTTACCATTCCTAAAAATTTGTTGTTTATGATGAATACTTTGACAGGAATATTATTTTCAGCAATTGTTTGCAGCTCTTGAATGTTCATTTGGAAAGAAGCATCACCAGCAATACAGATGACAAGTTCTTCTTCTTTTGCAAGCTGAGCACCAATTGCTGCTGGAAAACCAAATCCCATCGTCCCTAATCCCCCTGATGTTAGGAAAGTCCGTGGTTTTCTCGCTTTATAAAAGTGAGCAGCCCACATTTGATGCTGTCCTACCTCTGTCGTGACAATCGCTTCACCATTCGTTAATTCACTTACTAAGTTGATAACATGCTGTGGTTTTAACTCAAATTCTTTTTGCTTATATGAAAGTGGATATTCTTCTTGCCATTTCTTCACTTTCTGAAGCCATTCATCTGTTTGTGAATAAATAGACATATGTAATAGCATATGTAGCGCCTTTTTCACATCACCAACAATCGGATGCTCTACAGTTACATTTTTATGGAACTCAGAAGGATCAATATCAATATGTACTTTTTTCGAATGCGGAGAAAAAAGTTCTAATTTTCCTGTTACACGATCATCGAAACGAACACCTAACGCCAGTAATAAGTCACATTCTGTTACTGCCATATTTGCAGTGTACGTTCCATGCATACCGAGCATTCCTAAAAACAACGGATCTCCCGGCGGATATGCACCCAGTCCCATTAAAGTTGAAACGACTGGAATACGATTCTCCCTCGCAAACTTGATGAGTTCTTCAGATCCGCCTGAATGAATGACGCCTCCCCCGATATAAAGGAGTGGGCGTTTTGCTTTTGAAATTGATTTTGCTACCTCCCTCAGTTTCAAACTGTCTGACAAAGGTTCTGGTTTATATCCTGGAATCTCCACTTCTTCATTAAAGAAACATATTACATTTGCATTTTGAACATCTTTTGGAATATCGATTAATACCGGTCCCGGTCGCCCGCTTTCGGCGATGTAAAAAGCTTCTTGCACAGTTCGTGATAAATGATTTACATCACGAACTTGGTAATTATGCTTCGTAACAGGTACTGTAATTCCGACAACATCCGCTTCTTGAAATCCGTCTTTACCAATTAAAGGCGTTGCAACTTGCCCTGTAATGACAACTAAAGGAATCGAATCCATATAAGCATCTGCTAAACCCGTAACTAAATTCGTCGCCCCTGGGCCAGAGGTAGCAAAGACTACCCCAACCTTTCCAGAAGCTCTCGCATATCCTTCCGCTGCATGAATTGCAGCTTGTTCATGACGAGTTAACACGTGCTTTAAACCACTTTCGTATAACGCATCGTATATTGGTAAAATCGCTCCGCCTGGATAACCGAAAACGGTCGTTACACCTAATTTCTTCAAACATTGAATAACGTGTCCAGCACCTGTAGCTTCTTCACTCTGCAGTTCATCACATGCTGTATACTGTTCCTCCATTTTAATTAACTCCTCTCCCTATTTACGCTAAACTTGCCGCCAATCCTGGAACACGTACTCCTCTTTCTCTCGTTAATTTTTTAAATTCTTCGGTTAATCTTTTTGTTATATCTCCTGGTTTTCCATCTCCAATTTCTCTTGAATCTACTTTCACTACAGGAATTAGTTCCGCTGCAGTTCCTGTTAAAAACACTTCATCTGCTACATATACGTCATGGCGAGTAAATGGCCTTTCCTCACATGGAATACTTAGACGCTCACATAACTCAATCACACTATTTCTCGTAATACCTTCTAGCGCCCCTAAGTACGAAGGAGGTGTTAACACTTTTCCATCTTTCACAATGAAAACATTATCTCCAGACCCTTCACAAACATATCCTTGTTGATTTAACATAAGAGCCTCTAGCACTCCCGCTTGTGCCGCTTCAATTTTTACAAGCACGTTATTTAAATAGTTCATTGACTTAATGCGTGGGTCTAATGCGTCTGGCGTATTACGTCTTGATGCAACAGACACAACGCTTAGTCCATTATCATAAAATTCCTGAGGGAATAACTTTAATTGTTCTGCAATGATAATTACGCTCGGTTTCACACAGCTTCTCGGATCGAGCCCTAAGTCACCTTTTCCTCTTGAAACAATTAATCGAATGTAGGCATCCGTGTATTCATTTTTTTGCAATGTTTGTACAACTGCTTCTTCCATTTCATCTACCGTCATTGGAATTGTAAGTAAAATAGATTTCGCCGATTCATATAATCGTTTCACATGTTCTTTTAAACAAAATACATTTCCTCCGTAACTACGAATCCCTTCAAATACACCGTCTCCGTATAAAAAACCGTGATCATATACTGAAACAACTGCCTTTTCTTTCTCTACAAATTCCCCATTCATATAGATGGACTGGTTTCCCATCTCACATCGCTCCTCTGTTTTATCTCTGTTTTTGCAATCTATTTCTATATCGATTGCTGAGATGAGTATTTTTAACAGAATATTCAGTATACTAACCTTAAAAATATACTCGTCTCAACAATCGATTACTTACACACTTGTAGCAATCCATTGCTGAGACGAGAGACTCGTGGTACCACTCAGCTTCCTTACACTTCTCACGAAATATAAGCTCTGCAAGTCCAATTAGACTTTTGTTTTTCTATCGGAAACAACTCCGCTACTTTTTACTAACTTCAAAAGCAGTGCTCCGAGGTGATTTTCAATGATTCAATTGTTACCACCCTCACAGCCTTTGGGCGGCTCTCTGAAACAATCTTTATCATTTACTCTCCTCTTCCTCGCATTCTTTTATTCTATTTTTTAAAATAAAAACTCTCGCCTCAGCAATCAACTACTACAAATTAGTAGCTTTGATTGCTGAGGCGAGAGTTTCGCGTTACCACTCAGCTTCCTTATACTTCTCACGAAATATAAGCTTCATAGGTCCAATCAGACCTCCGTCCTTTTACCGGAGACGATGCCGCCGCCCTCTACTCAGTTTCCCTTTCGCAAGCGATGCTCCGAGGTGATCTTCAATGATTCGATTGCTACTACTCTCTCAGCCTAGGAGTAGCTCTCTGAAACGACCATAATCATCTACTTTCCTCTTCTTTGCATATACAACATATAAAGTTAGAAAATTCTTAATTCACTTTTATTTGTTACACGTATTATAGGACGCGGTTCTTTTCATTGTCAACATGTTTTTAGAAAAAAATTAAAATTCATTCTATTCACTAGAAATCTATTTATTTTTTCTCAAAACAAAATCGGAATGAACTTCTTACACATACTCATATATTACTTAAGTATGTTCGCATTACTACATAAAAAAAAACAACTTAAAAACATATAAAATTTATGAGGAGATGAGAAAACTATGTTAAAAGGAAAAATAGCATTAGTTACAGGAGCAAGCCGAGGAATTGGGCGTGCTATCGCAAAACGGTTAGCAAACGACGGTGCATTAGTTGCTGTTCATTATGGAAATCGAAAAGAAGATGCTGAAGAAACTGTTCATGAAATTCAATCAAATGGCGGATTAGCTTTTTCTATCGGTGCAAATCTTGAATCTTTACACGGTGTAGACAACCTGTATATTTCTTTAGATAACGAATTACAAAAAAGAACTGGTGGAACACAATTTGATATTTTAATAAACAACGCTGGAATCGGTCCTGGTGCTTTTATTGAAGAAACGACTGAACAATTTTTTGATAGAATGGTTTCAGTAAATGCAAAAGCACCATTCTTTATCATTCAACAAGCACTACCACGTTTACGTGATAATAGCCGAATTATTAATATTTCATCAGCTGCCACCCGCATTTCTTTGCCTGATTTCGTTGCATATAGTATGACGAAAGGTGCAATTAACACGATGACTTTCACGCTTGCAAAACAACTCGGAGCACGAGGAATAACAGTAAATGCAATACTTCCAGGCTTTATTAAAACAGATATGAACGCAGAACTATTGAGCGACCCAATGATGAAACAGTACGCTACTACTATTTCCGCCTTCAATCGCTTAGGTGAAGTAGAAGATATTGCCGATACTGCTGCTTTTCTTGCTTCTCCAGACAGCCGCTGGGTTACTGGACAATTAATTGATGTTAGCGGAGGATCTTGTTTATAAAAAACATATATTTTCAAATCTTTTTTATTGCGCAATAAAACAATTTATATAATACTATATAAAACATATACATTTAGGAGGATTACAGCAATGTCTGAAAAAACATACGAACTCGCAACCTTCGCAGGCGGTTGTTTTTGGTGCATGGTAAAACCATTTGATGAGCTTCCCGGTATTCAAAAAGTACTTTCCGGCTATGCAGGTGGTCATGTAGAAAACCCAACATACGAACAAGTAAAGACTGGAACATCTGGACATTTAGAAGTTGTACAAATTACATTCGATCCTTCTATTTTTCCTTATCAAAAATTACTAGATTTATATTGGCCGCAAATCGATCCAACTGATGATGGCGGACAATTCTTTGACCGTGGTCCCTCTTACCGCACAGCAATTTTTTATCATAATGAAACACAAAAAGAGCTTGCAGAAAAATCGAAGCAAACTCTAGCAGAAAGCGGTATGTTTAAAGATCCTATTGTGACTGAAATTCTTCCTGCTGCACCTTTTTATGAAGCAGAAGAGTACCACCAACATTTCTATAAAAAGAATCCAGAGAAATATGCTAACGAGCAAAAAGAATCTGGCCGTGAAGACTTTATAAAAGAAAATTGGCAAAAAAAATAATAAAAACGCATCGTGCTTTCTTTTTAAAGTGCGATGCGTTTTTATCTTTGAAAAAGGATTCTTATTCAGCAAATTCACGTTTGATCATTTCCTACATATCTTACGCCATAATTACTCCTAGAATAGAATAATAGTACTAACGATTTATTGAGATTTTAATATTTTTATTCCTCATCAACAAATATTAAAACTAATAAAATGGTTGAATCATCCAGTCGTTAAAACTAATTAACCGGCAGTCGAATACCGTTCCAGTTACCTACATCACATTGGCCAAATTCATTATTACCTACCGCGACCACCGTGCCGTCTGATTTAAGTCCGACCGTATGCGCACAACCAGCCGCTATCGCTACAATATCGCGCCAATCACTTACATTACATTGACCATACTCATTCCAGCCCACTGCCACCACGGTACCGTCTAATTTAAGTCCGATTGTATGATTACTCCCTGCCGCTATTGCCACAATATTGCGCCACTCTCTTACATCACATTGACCCTGTTTATTATTACCCACAGCCGTCACCATACCGTCAGATGTAATACCAACTGTATGAAGATATCCCGCCGCTATCGCCACAATATCATGCCAGCTACTTACATTGCATTGGTCATACCGATTATTACCCACAGTCGTCACCGTTCCGCCCAATTTAAGACCGACTGTATGCCAGTCACCCACCGCTATCGCCACAATATCACGCCAGCTACTTATATTGCATTCTCCTTCTTTATTTCGTCCCACCGCTATCACCTTGCCATCCGGTTTCAGGCCAAAGGTACGACGCCAGCCCGCCGCAACCGATACAATATTATGCCAGTCGTTTACATCACATTGATCATGCTTATTCCACCCCACTGCAACCGCAGTATTATCACATTTAAGAGCGATTGTATGAGCATTACCCGTGTTCGTCGCCATATGAACATTGCCCGCTGCGACTGCTTCAATATTACACCAGCCGCTTAGATGGCATTCACCTTCTTTATTTCGTCCCATTGCTACCACCGTGCCATCTGATTTAAGAGCAACGGTATGACCACGACCCGCCGCTATCGTATCTTTAGGCCACCGTTTCACTTTTAACACCTCTTCTTTCGGTGAAATGTAATTCATGTTTTACCTCCTTGCATATAAGCAACTGTATCCAAATAGATATTTTCATCAAATTTCATTATAAATGAACTAACTTTTTTATAAATCTACATCTCCAAAGGAACCTATTACTTCTTCTTCAAAAATAAAAACCTCCAGTTTAAATACTAGAGGTCTTCTATTTTATTTCTTTAGTCTCTCAATAAAATCCTGTAACTTATCAAGCGATTTCATATTATGATTACAAGCTACACCATCTTTGCAAATATAGTTTCCCTTTCTAACGAAAGTTCCTGGTACATCACCTTTAATTTCAACTAAAAACATTCCTACTTCTTCATGCCCATGACATAATGAACAAATGCTTTTTTTATTTAAACTTTGAAATGTTCCTTGCAGACCAACAAACTTATTTTTATCATTTTTCGCTATAATAAATTTCCTGCTTGACCCTTTATCAATCCAGCTTAAATAAGATAATTCTTTCATGTCCAGTTCTTCCATATCAGGAAGTTTTAATTTTTTCGCTTTAGGAAATAATTTTTTTAATGTTTGTGCTGTAACTTCCTGAAACGGAATGACATACGGATTTATTTTCATTAAAAACGATTCTGCATCTTCTCTATTTTGAACTGTTAATACCGTATCAATTAACTCTTTCTGTTCATCCGTTAAATTCTCAAATACATGTATTATCTTTTCAATCGCAAGTGATTTTAACGCTTGAATTACACCTCTATCATTTGCCGTTGCATGCCCATTTGCTAAAATATAAGCTTGTGACTTTATAAAATTGTATTGATCACTTCTAATAAAAGCTTCCATCTTTATCACTCCATACAAATTGTTGATCTAGTCTTATTGTATACAATGATTCAGCTTTTTGATATGTAAAAGATAACTTAGAAATGAACATTACATACTCTGACTATGTTCTACCGAGGCATTTCCTGACAAAAGAAACCATCATCTGTTTTCCATTCTGCATATAATACATCTTCAAATTTAGTAATCCCTTTTTGCTTTATTTGTTTATAAAGCCATCCTTCATCAAAACCTGCTTCCCTCAAATTATCTTTCACTACTTTTCCATCACTAATTAATGAAATCGGTAAGTATACAGGTTTATGTTTTAAACTTAAATCATTTATAGTAGGAGATTCATATTTGCTTTTCTTCAGAACACTTATGTTTCCATTAGGTTCCAAAATCATATATTCAACTTCTCGGATTGAAAATATATCTTTTTGTTGTCTTAGCATTTGTTGTAGTTGATTAATGTCCAAATGATTTGAACTTAGTTGTTCCCGGTCAATATATCCATTACGGATAATGATTGACGGAGAGCCTTCAAAAAAACTTCTCGTCCCTCTAAATTTTTGCGTTATCACTTCTATTGTATAAATTAACACTACCCATACAAGTACTGCATATAAAATAGACCATACTTTTATTTCCGGATCATATATAGTATTTCCTACTAATTCTCCGAGAACTATGGCAGAAATAAAATCAAATGGCGTTAACTGAGATATTTGTGTCTTCCCTAATATTTTAGTAGCAATCAATAGCACAAAAAAACCAAAAAATAGTTCTATC
Source organism: Bacillus sp. 41-22 (assembly GCF_025809295.1). Taxonomy (NCBI): domain Bacteria; kingdom Bacillati; phylum Bacillota; class Bacilli; order Caryophanales; family Bacillaceae; genus Bacillus; species Bacillus sp. 41-22. The sequence continues at coordinate 1,770,850 of NZ_CP084035.1, read as the reverse complement.
GTTATTTGTCCTAGATGATTCATATATGCTCACCTTTCTGCTTTTCACTCAAATGCTCTATATTCTATTTAGTAAAAAGCCGGCACATTTTTTCTATTATCTTGCCCATTCATATCCAATAGATACAAAACAAAAAGAGTCTAGTTCAATTTAATAATTGAACTAGACTCTTTTATTTTCATTTAGAATACACAATCTTTTTAATCGTTTCTCCGGAAAGAAAATGCTCCTCCGCAAGTTGATGAATGGAAATTCCACTTTTAAACGCTTCTTTAATAGCTTTGTTTCTTTCATCTAGTTGTTTTCTTCCTCCAGATTGTGTACCCCATTTATAATGTTTTGTTTCTTGTTTTGGAATGTAAATTGTTTCACCTTGTATATACTTTTGAATTTCAGCAATTAAACTTTCTGGTAAAACCGTCGCAGCTTTAACATATTTCATTTCTGCTCGCCCCTTATTTTTTTATGGTTCATTTCAATAAGGTGCAAAGCCAAATATAAAAAATGATACGAGCTCATTTAGGCGATTGTATATTACTTGTCTACCCCACGCAAAGTATCGCCATTTCCATACTTGGCTTTGCATGAGACGCTGCAGTGTCTGGCAATTGAATTGTAATCGCCATATCAATACCTCCTAATATACCTTTTGCATTTTATTATATGATAAATTTCTTCCCCTTGCATCCACATCCTTTTTAAAGCACGAAGTTACTTAGTTTGATATAATACTTTTTAGTCCAATCCAAAAGTATAGTGAGGTTGCGTTATGAAAAAGAATATAATCATTACAATCGTTACATTATTCATTATTACTGTAGCATTATTCGGAACATACAAATTGATGAACGCAAGAAGTTTTCAATTGTTTGGAGGTTTAACAAACCGAGTAGAAACAAATGAAAAAGTGATTGCTTTAACTTTTGATGATGGTCCTACTAACAATGTTAAACAAATATTACCGCTACTAGATCGATACAATGCAAAAGCTACTTTCTTTTTAATCGGAAATGAATTAGAGAAAAACCTATCGTTAGGAGAAGCTATCGTACACTCTGGACACCAACTTGGAAATCATACATATTCTCATAACAGAATGGTTTTTAAAACACCTTCTTTTATTAAAGAAGAAATAGAAAAAACGAATTCATTAATCCGCCAAACAGGATTTACAGGCGAAATTGATTTTAGACCACCTAACGGTAAAAAGCTAATTGGTCTGCCCTATTATTTAAATAAAAATAATATCGAAACAATCACATGGGACCTTGAACCTGATACTTTTTATACATCTACAGCTGATAAAATTGAATATGTTAGTAAAAATGTAAAACCAGGTTCTATCATTTTATTGCACCCTATGTACGATGAATCTAATGAAAATCTGCAAACTATTGAAGGTATTTTAGACTCTTTATCTAAAAAGGGCTATCAATTCGTGACAGTAAACGAATTGCAAAAAAAAGCAAAATAAAAAGGTAGCGTATCATATCTCGATACGCTACCTTTCTTTTATATAATTCCAAGCACATTTAGGAATACGATAATAATCGCAATTGGTGCAATATAGCGAAGTAAGAATAACCATAATACGAATAGTTTATAGCCTTTATTTTTACTTACACCAAGCTCTTTCATTAATACATCTTTCTTCATTTTTAAAGGGACAAAGATGGAAACTAATAAAACACCAAGTGGCATTAGTATGTTACTAACCGCATAGTCTGCTAAATCAAAAATTGTTTTCCCAAATGGTTTCACATCACTTAACAAACCAAACGATAAGGCTGATGGAACCCCTACAACAAAGATTAACAAGCCAACAATTAATGCCATTTTTTCACGTTTCCCTTTACTTTTACCTTTAGTTGTTAAAGACGCAACACTAATTTCTAACATCGAAATTGCTGATGTAATAGTAGCAAAGAAGAATAGTAATAAGAAAACAATGAAGAATAATTTTCCGAACGCCATTTTACTGAAAATAGCTGGTAATACGATAAATAATAGTCCCGGTCCTTGAGATGGTTCCATTCCAAATGCGAATACAACTGGGAAAATTGCTAGTCCTGCAAGTAATGTAATCACAAGCGTTAAAGCTACGATAGAAAATGCTGAACGCGGTAAACTTTCTTCTTTCGGTAAGTACGAGCTATACGTTACCATAACGGCTACACCAACAGATAGTGAGAAGAACGATTGCCCCATTGCATATAAAATGATTTCTGACGTTACGTTTGAGAAATCAGGTTGTAAGAAGAATCGAACTCCTTCTCCAGCACCGTCTAAAGTAAGTGCACGAACAATTAGTACAAAGAATAATACGAATAATGCTGGCATGAAATATTTATTTACTTTTTCAACACCATTTTGTACACCTTTACTTACGATAAAAATAGTAATAAGGATGAATAATAGCTGTGATCCAACTGCTAAATATGGATTGGAAATGATTTCACCAAACGTAGCTTCGTATGCCCCATTTCCTTCCCATAGTCTACCTGTAATTGCATTCCATAAATATAGTAAAATCCATCCCCCTACAACACTGTAGAAAGAAAGTAGTATGAAACAAGTTACAATCCCTAATTTACCTAACCAAGGCCATAGTGTTTTTGGTGCGATTTCGCTATACGCATCAACAGCCTCTTTTTGTGTACTTCTTCCGATAACGAATTCAGCTAATAATAGCGGTAAACCAATTAATAATGTGAAACCGATGAAAATAAGGAAGAACGCGCCGCCCCCTCCAATTCCGGCCATATACGGGAACTTCCAAATCGCCCCTAGACCAATTGCTGAACCTGCTGCAGCTAATACGAAACCTAATTTCGATGTCCATTGCTGTGAATTCATTTGTTAATCTCCTCTCTTTATCTTTTTCTGTTTTACAATCCGGTATTTATATTGTCCTATCCATACTCTTTTCTAATACGTTCACTTCCTCCCTAATAAAAAACGTCCCTACGTAAATACGTAGGGACGACAAAAATATCGCGGTACCACCCTAGTTGTGAAGATACACCAAAGTTAGGACCTAAATAAAAAACGTCCCTACGCAAATACGTAGGGACGATAAAATATCGCGGTACCACCCTAGTTATGAAGCCACACCAAAATTAGGACCTAAATAAAAAACGTCCCTACGTAAATACGTAGGGACGATAAATATCGCGGTACCACCCTAGTTGTGAAACAATCTTCACCACTTTATTTGATAACGGTATAAACTACCGTCTTTCATTTCCTCATAATGTGAGATTTATGAAAGATGCTCCAGGACGAACTTCATGAATAATCTATATACTGATTCACACCAACCATCAGCTCTCTGAAATAGGGAGATATTCACTACTATACCCTTTCATTGCCCAAATATTATTTTCCGAATTGATTACTATCATTTTTATCATATATTAAAAATAGTGTCAACTTATATTTTGAATTTTTATGCATTACATTCTATTTAAAGATTCAAAATATGACTTTTGTATGAATAGTATTAGAACATTTATGGTTTATACTGTATTAACTTCTCTAGCAGGTTTATAGTAGTATACGATAAATGCAAGACAGCACGAGTAGGAGGAAAGAATTTTGTCTACTTCAAAAGTTTTAAAAGGTACCGCTTTATTAAGTGGTGCAACAATGATTTCACGAATTTTAGGTTTTATATACTTTTTCCCCTTTCAATTATTAGTTGGAACGCAAGGGGTCGCTTTATATGGATACGCATACTCTTGGTACGGTATTTTATTAAGCTTTTCAACAGCTGGTATTCCTATTGCCGTCTCAAAATTTGTTGCAAAACATAATGCACTTGGTGATTATAGTACAAGTAAAAAATTGTATAACTCGAGCGTAAAATTAATGATGTTTATGGGCTTTTTAGGATTTTTAACTTTATTTATTGGAGCACCGTACATATCACAATTTATTATTCGCTCGAAAACACCAGATCCACAATTTATCGCAGACGTAACACTTACAATGCGAGCATTAAGCTTCGCGCTTATTATCGTACCAGCTATGAGTGTTACACGTGGTTATTTCCAAGGTTTTCAACATATGAAACCAAGTGCTGTTTCTCAAGTCGTAGAACAAATCGCACGTGTCGTTTTCATTTTAGTTGGTAGTTTTATCGTCTCAAAACTATTAGGAGGTTCAGTAGCTTCTTCTGTTGCAGTTGCTACATTTGGTGCTGTTATCGGGGCACTTGCAAGCGTCTCTATTTTAATGATGTACTGGAAAAAATATAATGGATTAAAACCTCCTGAAGGTGAGCTGAAAACGAGATCATCAAACATTCCGTTAAGAAGTATTTATATGGAATTACTACGTTATGCAATTCCAATTGTATTTGTAGGCATTGCAATCCCGCTCTATACGTTAGTAGATCAATATACCGTAGCTGATGTCCTTAGAGCAATGGGAGAACCTTTAGAAACCGCGAATGCAGTTTTCGCTTATATAACGAACTATGCCCAAAAGTTAATTATGATTCCGGCTTCACTTGCAACTGGATTCTCATTAACAATTATTCCGGCTATAACGAAATCATTTACAAGCGGGAAGCTAGATGAATTACAAGGACAAATTTCAAAGATATTTCAAGTATTATTATTCTTCACTATCCCAGCCGCATTCGGTCTTGCTAGTATCGCTTACGATGCATTCCGCATGGTTTATGTAAATCCTGAAATTGCACTTGGTGGATCACAATATTTAATTTCATTTGCACCTTCTGCTGTATTAAGTGCAATTTTCACAGTTTCAGCTGCTATATTACAAGGAATTGATTATCAAAGAAAAACAATGATTGCATTCTCAGCCGGTATTCTCGTTAAAATTGTGGTGAACACACCGCTCTTACATTTATTCGGTGGACATGGTGCTGTACTTGGAACAATTCTCGGATATCTCGTTTCAAATATTATTATGTTGTACTGCATCGTTAAGTTTGCGAAATTTAAAATTGGCGAAACAGCAAAAACAGTATTTCTTATTACGATTTACTCCGCAGCAATGTCTGCTGTTGTGATCGTATTAAGAGCATTTATAAGCTGGATTATTCCTGGCCAATCTTATGTAGAATCACTGATTATTGTATTTATATGCGCATCAGCAGGAGGACTTGTTTATCTTTTATTCGTATTAACGAGTGGACTTGCTTCGCATATTCTCGGTGATAGGATTCGACGATTACCTGTATTAGGAAAGTTAGTAAAATAAAAAAACAAGAGATGTAACGCGTTGTTACATCTCTTGTTTTTTTACTTCGCATATTGAATGCGCTTTTGTTGTTCAGCAATATTTAATTCTGGAGCATATTGTTCTACTAAATGTAATACCTCTTCGATCAACACTTCTAACTCCTGTACACTATACTCTGGTTCCCCTATCAGCGTATCCGCCATACGCTCATATAGATTTTCAGGTTTAATATTCATACGCTCTACATTATAAGCCATCCATTTAAATGCAGGATGGTGCACGTACATTCTATTCAAACCGAATAAAACACCGAATAAATCCCTTTGTACTTCACAAATAACATCATAAAGCATAAGCCAGTCTTTTCGTTTTAAAAGCGCCTCTCGATTATGCCAACGATTGCTTAACCAAAGGTTTTCTGAAATCATCCTTTTCGCCAGTTCTTCTGGAAATGCTTCAACTCTTTCTTTTAGAGCATGTACTTTTACTTCTCCATACAAACTCACACCATCATGAACCGATGATACAATACATTGTTTCTCATAATTTATATCATACTGCTCTATAACTTCTGAAATATTTTTTTCTACTGTCAATGTTAAAAAGTTACTAATCTCTAGTTTAATTCCTTCTTTCGTCAAATACGTTTCCGACCATTCTTCGTCCTCGTAAGGATGATATGACAAAATCGTTCCACCAATATTATTAATTGGACCTAGACGCTCTTCATCCTCTGGTGGTTCTGACCATAAAATATGTAATTCAATATCTGAATGTTCATCTTCTAACTTTCTCGCTACAGATCCTGCTAAAATAATAGCTTCGACTTTCTGGTTTTGCCTATAAATCTCCGACACCTCTATCGCTTTCTCTTTTAATCCCATTGCATTTCCCCCTAAAACTGCAGTACTCCCCTTACTTTTCATTTATCTATTTCGATATTAAACATTATATTACCTTTTCAAATTTCCACTAAATCATATTTCTACCCAATAACGCTGAACAATTTCGCCAGAATTAGAAGAAACTACTTCATTTTCTAGCACACCGCCAACCTTTTGAATCGTTTTAGCCGAACCAACATTAGCTTTATCACAAGTTATTAGCACTTTCTTCAACCCGAATTTTTGCGCCTCAGCCAATGAAAGTTGCAGTTGCTCAGTTGCATAACCTTGGCGACGTTTATTCGGATGAACACTATAACCGATATGACCGCTTTCCCACAATAACTCTGGATTTAACCGGTGTCGAATATTCACAAAACCTATTATTTTTCCATTCTCAACACTAACAAACTGACTAGATGGCACTCGATTAGATGGTAAATTTTTTCCTTCTTCTTGTGTACATACTTTTTCAAACCATTCACCAATAGAATCGAAATTTTGTAAAGAACAACTACCGTGCGGTTCTTCTCCTGAATGTAAAAATGCCTGCCTATACTCCATAATTTGTTCGCTATATTCGTATGTTGGTTTCAATAGCTTCATTGTCATTCTCCCCACTCACCCATTATCTATTTTTCTAAAAGAAACACCTTAATAGGGGATTTTCATCCTTACTATTAAGGGCTTCTATCACTTTTATTCAAATAGCCCCATACTTAAATAGCGCTCCCCTGTATCAGGTGCAATACATAAAACCTTTTTACCAGCACCTAAGCGTTTTGCAATCATAATTGCTGCGTACACAGAAGCTCCTGAAGATGGTCCTACTAATAAGCCTTCTTGTCTTGCTAAGTTTCTCATTGTAGTTAATGCTTCTTCATCCGCAATTTGAATAATTTCGTTATACACTTCTGTATTTAAGTTTTTTGGAATAAACCCTGGGCTTGTTCCGACTAGTTTATGAGGGCCTGGAACACCACCAGATAACACTGGTGATCCTTTCGGTTCTACTACGGCAATATATAAGTTTGGTAGTTTCTCTTTTAACGTTTCACCGGTCCCTGTAATTGTTCCACCTGTTCCTGCGGTTGCTACAAATGCATCAAGTTCTCCATCCATTTGTTCATAAATTTCAAGTGCAGTCGTATAACGATGAATATTCGGATTTGCTGGGTTTTCAAATTGCTGCGGAATAAAACTATTTGGAATTTCTTTTTGTAACGCTACCGCCTTCGCAATTGCTCCTGGCATTCTTTGTTCTGCTGGTGTTAAAACTACTTCTGCGCCGTATGCTTTCAATAAATTAATACGCTCTTTGGACATATTATCTGGCATAATTAAAATAGCTTTATACCCTTTAGCAGCTGCATTCATCGCTAAGCCAATTCCTGTATTTCCACTTGTCGGTTCAATAATTGTATCACCTGGCTTAATGAGACCATGTTCCTCAGCAATATGAATTAAGTTATAGGCAGCGCGATCTTTCACACTGCGTGACGGATTAAACATTTCCAGTTTTACATACACATCCGCTGCGTCCTCTGGAATAAATTTAGATAATCGGACAACAGGTGTATCTCCTATTAATTCTGTAACGTTTTCACATAATTTCATAGCGCATCCCCTATTCTATCGTTTTCTTATCATTTGGCAGTAACAATGAAGTAAGTCCAATTAATGGTAAACCACTACATAATAGCATAATAAATTGAAGACTATACATATCAGCTAATTTCCCAAGGACTACAGCACCTAATGCTCCAAGACCAAACGCAAGACCGACAATTAATCCTGACACCATTCCAACTTTCCCTGGAACAAGTTCTTGTGCATATACAACGATTACACTAAAACTACTAGAGCTAATAAATCCAATGCATAAAAATAACGGTACAACCCACATAAGAGAAACGTGAGGTAACAATAGTGCAAGCGGCGCTGAACCGAGCATCGAAAAGACAATAATCTTTTTCTTACCGAATTTATCTGCTAACGGACCACCAAAGAACGTACCTAATACACCAGCAATCATAAATGCGAATACAAAATATTGCGCATTTTTTATAGATAAACCGTAATGCTCAATTAAGTAAAATTGATAGAAATTCCCGATACCAGCACCGTACCAAGAACGTACAAAAGTAAGAAAAACAAGAAGTATAATAACGAATTTAATGTGCGTACTTACAATTGCATTTTCCGCCTCAAGCGCAGCCCTCTTTTTCCTTCTTACAGCACCAGTTGCTAATTCATTTTTATACCAATTAGACACAGAAATTAACAATACAATTCCTACTGCTGCAAAGGCTGTAAAGCCTAAAGAACCAATTTGACCGAGCGGAACGAAAATTAATGCTGTAAAAATAGGTGCTAGAGAATTCCCTGTATTTCCTCCAACTTGATAAATCGCTTGCGCTAAACCTCGTTTTGCACCGGCTGCCATATAAGCAACACGAGCGCCCTCTGGATGAAAGACCGCGGAACCTAATCCAATAAATAAAACAGAAATAATAACAATTATAAAGTTCGGTGCAAATGCGAGTCCAATCATCCCAAGCATACTCGAAAACATACCGAGCGGTAATAAAAATGGTGACGGCTTCTTATCTGAATACATCCCAAAAACCGGCTGCATAATCGATGACGTCATATTTAACGCAAACGCAATCCACCCTACTTGCATATAGGATAAATTCATCGTTTTTTCCAAAATAGGAAACAACGCGGGCACAACCGCTTGCATCGAATCATTCAAAAAATGTCCGAAACTAATCGCAAATAATATTCGATATATTGTCGGTGTTTCTACTGTATTTTTTTGTGAAACTGCCTGCATATGTGTATTTCTCCTTCCTGTACAAAATATATATTTATTACAGTTAGTGTAATAAATTTAGACTTTAATCAGAAAAAATTCTGAGTTTTGAAACATTTCTATTCTATACTGGTTTCATTTCTTTTTCCAGAAATTCAACTTCTAAAAAAATATGTTTTTTCTATCTGCTTTGTCGGATTTATTTATATGAACTCTTTGTATTTTCTTTTATACTAAGGCAGGACGAAAGGAAGGCTTGCAACTATGAAGAAAAGACGATCCTAAAACATATTAGGATCGCCTTTTTTTATTAAATAGAAAAACGCTTATATTTCTCATAATCACTCGTCTTACATTCTAGTGCCATTTTCGTACCTTCGTTTTCATAACTCGTAGATAAAACGTGTGCATGATTGTTGAAATACGAAACTACCTGCCCTTGATCATACGGAATTAACATTTCACACTTCGTATACTCTTTATAAATGTGTGAACGAACTACTTCTACAAGCTCTTTAATTCCAACATGTTTCTTCGCAGATAGATAAACGCGATCTTCTTGCACTTTCGGAATTTCAACATCTACCAAATCTGATTTGTTATATGCATATATCGTCGGGATATTTTCCACGCCAATTTTCTTTAACGTTTCATTTGTAATATCAATTAATTGCTCATAATTGGGATTTGAGTAATCTACAACGTGAATAAGTAAATCTGCTTCCGCCACTTCCTCTAGCGTTGAACGGAATGCTTTCACAAGATGATGCGGTAACTTACTTACAAATCCAACAGTATCCGTTAATAAAAATGATTTATTATCCGGCAAATCAATATTTCGTACAGATGTCTCTAACGTCGCAAATAACATATCTTTTTCAAATACTTGTTTCTCTACAGTACCATTAAAAATTTCAAGCATTGTATTCATTATCGTTGATTTACCTGCATTCGTATATCCTACTAACGACACAACTGGAATTTCATTTTTCTTACGTTGTTTACGCTGCGTTTGGCGCTGTGCAACAAGTGCTTCTAATTCTTTATTTAGAGCCGCAATTTGTTCTTCAATTTTACGACGATCTAATTCCAACTTCTTCTCACCGACACCTTTATTTTTCGTGCCAACTCCCCCGCTTTGTCTTCCTAAAGATTCACGAAGACCGATTAAACGAGGCATCATGTACTGAAGATGGGCCACTTCTACTTGCAACTGCGCTTCTTTCGTTTTCGCACGTTGCGCAAAGATATCTAAAATTAAAATGGTACGATCAATTACTTTACAATCTAAATCCTCTTCTAAATTTCGAATTTGTGAAGGAGATAATTCGTCATTAAAGATGACCATATTTGCATCTGCTTCTTTCACATACGCTGCTACTTCTTCAATCTTCCCTTTTCCAATATAATGCGACGGATTTACTCGTTGTAAATTTTGCGTCACTTGACCGATTACTTCCACATCACAAGCTTCCGTAAGATTTGCTAACTCTTCCATCGAATATGCAAAATCAGCTTCCTTACCTAAATTCACTCCAACTAATATTGCTCTTTGTAATAATTCTTCCATATATTTATTCCTCCATTTCGATTACGCAAAATAAAAAACACAGGTCACTGCCTGTGTTTTCGTAAACGGATAAGGGTTCACCAAAGAAATAGAAGAAAGCAGTGCTTTCGTCCTATACATGGTCAAAAAGTCCCAAGATAGTATACGTATCCAACAAGTGTTCACCTATACTATCCCATTCTATTTATAAAGGCAAAACAAAAAGAGGGCGTATTCGTCCCTCCCTCTTTTTCACATATAAGCTTAATAAAGGGTTCCTTTAAAATAGGCAGACCAATCCCGTTCACTCTGTACACAGACAGAGCCTTTGAGCGCTATTCAATTATTGGCACAAAGTATTGAGACGTAATCTGATTAAGATCAAAGGAAGCCCCTCCGTTCATTTTAAGTTACATAAAGTGTAGCATAAGTAATTCGCTTTCACAAGATTAAACCACCCATAGAAACAGAAAGAAAATCTTTATATTTTTACTTTAATCGTCATTTTTTGCGAGTTCTTCTCACAATAAAAATAACAACAGCAATTAACAATAACACACCTATAGAAACGATAGTTACTTGCCACCAACTTAAACCGCTTACCATTTCATCTTTTAAATCCACTTTCTTCGTCGGAACAGACTCTTTTGCAATATGACTTAAAGCATTTTTCTCAATCTCTGCCTCATCTAATCTCTTCGTTCCACTGCAGATAGATGTCTCTAACTTTTCCTCTCCTCTATAAGAAGAAAAGACTAAGTACTCTCCTCCCTCTGCAAAACGAAATGCACAGCTACTTACACTTGTATATATAATAATTCGCGAAGAACTTGTCCCTTTCCAAATTTTCTTCACTTCAAATAATGTTTTAATTCCGCCTTCACCTTTCTCTTGAACTTCTAACACCTTACCTTCAAACACCACATCATTTTTTTGAAATGCATCTTCTGGTGATACATTAATACAGTCACAAGCATAAGATTTCTCTGGCAAAATAAAAAAGTAAAGCTATAAATTAAAACAAGAGACAACAAATAAATGATTCTTTTCAAGAATCTCAGACCCCTTCAAAGTATCAATTTTAGAAGCTTTCCGTATATTATTTGGACATCACTCCTCAAATTCCTTTCTATTTATTAAAATATATTAATTTTATTAAACAGAAAATCTTTATTGACATTTTTATAACCTGGTATTAGTATCAGGTTATAAAAATAAGTTAGGAGATGTTCCTATGAATTCTAAATCTCGTATTACCGCAATTGGTACTTATGTTCCAGATCAAGTATTGTCTAATAACGATTTAGAAAAGATGGTCCATACGAATGATGAATGGATTGTACAAAGAACCGGCATGAAAGAAAGAAGAATTGCTAACGAAGACGAATACTCCTCACACTTAGCCATTAAAGCAATCGAAAATTTGTGTACAACATATAAGAAAAACTTAGAGGATATTGACTGTATCATCGTCGCTACAACTACTGCTGACTATGTTTTCCCTAGTGTTGCTTGCCAAATACAACAATACTTCAACATACCTCATACACTAGCTTTTGATTTAAATGCGACTTGCGCTGGTTTCACATACGGACTGCATGTCGGTAATAGCTTAATCACTTCTGGATCACATCAAAAAGTACTCGTCATAGCGACAGAGACATTATCTAAAGTTACTGATTACACCGATAGAACGTCCTGTATTTTGTTCGGTGATGGCGCTGGAGCTATTTTATTAGAAAGAGATGAAAACAAACCAAGCTTTATCGCTGCTCACATGGGAACAAACGGTGACGGTGGCATTCATCTATACAGAACAAACTTATCTACTACTATGAATGGCACACTACTACAAACAAGTGAAAAAATTGTTCAAAATGGAAGAGAAGTATATAAATGGGCTGTACGAACAGTACCATACGGCATAAAAGAACTATTACATACTGCAAATTTGCAAATAGATGATATAGACTGGTTCATACCACATAGTGCTAACTTAAGAATGATTGAATCTATTTGCGAAAAATCAAAAATATCTATTCAAAAAACATTAACGAGTGTGGAAGATATGGGGAATACATCTTCCGTCTCTATTCCACTCGCTTTAGATTTAGCTAGAAAAAAAGGAAGATTAAATAACGGAGACACACTTTTGCTATACGGATTTGGTGGTGGGCTTACGCATTTAGGGCTTATTGTGGCATGGGATTTAAGTTAAATACATTAAAAAGAAGTTCTAGGGAATAACTAGAACCTCTTTTTAATTTCATGAAATTTATTTACCTATCCGAGACCATATCACAACTGGAATAAGCAGTAGGGCTACAGCCCCTCCCGCTAATGATAATGCCGCATAACTGGAATTAGCTACTACCATTCCTGACATCGCTCCACCTGAAGCTCCGGCTAACGCAATAAAAACATCTATTTTCCCTTGTGTTTTAGCACGTGTAGAAGGAGTTGTGGAGTCAACGATTTGTGCTGTACCACAAATCAATCCGAGATTCCATCCTAATCCAAGTAAAGAAAGAGCAACAATTAATAATAATAAAGAATCACTCGGTGCTATCGCAGCTATGACACCCGCTGCAAGTAAAATCATCCCACCAGCTATACTCATCGTAGTACGGCCAATTTTATCAATTAACATTCCTGTAACAAGCGATGGAAGGTACATTGCACCTACATGAAAACCAATCACGAGACCTACTGCACTTAAACCATGACCGTGGTGTCCCATATGAACTGGCGTCATCGTCATAATCGCAACCATCACTATTTGAGTAAGTATCATAACGATTGCTCCAACGGTAACACCACGCTTATTCTCTATTATTTCTTCTGTTACTGGTTGCCCTTTATATGTATGTTCCTGTTTATATCTTTCTATTATGTTAGCAATAATTAACGGATCTGGACGAAGCATAACAAAAAGAACAAGACCCGCAAGTATAAATGCCGCTGCTGATAATATGAACGGACCAGCAAGGTTAGGAATTCCAATTGAATCAGCAAAATCCCCCATTACACCTACTAAATTCGGACCAGCCACCGCACCAAAAGTCGTCATAACCATCGTAATACTAATAGCAGTTGCTCGCTGCTTCTTATCTGCTAAATCGGTACCAGCATAACGAGCTTGTAGATTCGTCGCTGTACCTGCACCGTATATGAGTAAAGAAACTAGTAAAAGAATAATACTATTTGTTAACGCAGCCAATACAACTCCAATAGCCCCTAGTCCCCCTATTATAAACCCTGTTGCAAGTCCTATTCGGCGACCATATTTTTGCGATAACTTCCCAACAAAGAAAGCCGCTACCGCAGATCCCATTGTAAACATAGCAGCCGGTAATCCTGCATACGCATCCGTCCCAAGCATTTGCTGTGCAAGAAGTGCACCTACTGTAATTCCAGCAGCTAATCCCGCTCCGCCAAACATTTGTGAAATACTTACGATTATTAACGTTCGTTTATATAATTTTTGTTGCTCTTCTTCTGTATACATACGCTTACTTATTAAAGCATCTGCTGTATCTATCATTTCCTCACCCTCCCTATGAAACTAATATCTCTTGTTAATGTACTATAAAACAACAAAATCCCAAAATTTAAAGCGCTTAAATTTATCCATATTTCGTTACTCCTACACCTTAAATAAGGCTAAGTTCCTTTCGTGAAGAAACTTAGCAAAAAAATTATTGTTTCCAAATAATGATTAAAGTGCGATTTATTATAAATACCATCCCAAGAATAATAGCTAAGGTTATTTGATCAACAACATATAGAGCAACTGAGGTAACTCCAAACAATATGATTTCCAACATAAACCTATATGGTTCTGGCAGCTTTAATGATGCTTTAGGTGCAATGAAAATCCCCCATATTGTCGCAAAAAGTAGTGGTGAGCCAATGCCAAAAATAAATTTCACATATACACTTTCCCAAAATTGAAAGCCCCAATAACATAGTGATGCAAGAGCACATAATTCTAGAAAAAATCGAATCGCTAAATTTATAGGTTTTATAAACATTTAAAGAACACCCCTTTGAAAAATATATTTAAAATCCTATGAAAATAATATTATGCATCCGTTATTTGAACTTGATACGTGCCCATTCATGACATGTAAAAAACAATTATACATCTTATTAATATTATTCAGTTTATCTTTCTAAACTTCGAAAACTTGATCTTGACGGATAATGAATGAAAGCAAATACTTAATGACAGTGATACATATGCCTATAAGCACAAAATAAAGAACTCCACGGTTTACGTTTCGCCCATTACCGAGGAGTTCCCAAAATAACTCTATAAATTTTTTTGACAGCTAACGTTCCATAATTAAAATGCGATTCATATTTAGCCTATTCCCCTACTACTCTTTCTTAAAGCTTCCCCTTCCTAAAACAACAAACTTACTACAGCACAAACTAAAATAATTGGTACACTCGCTTTATATAAATATATAAAATACTTCCAACTAAAAAGCTGTCTTGTAATTTGGGTTTACCAAATTACAAGACAGCTTCCCTTCATATTTCCTATACAAACCTTTTTACTATTTGACTCCTGCATCTTGCACAGATTCAATTTTCTTTTTCTTTCCTTCTTTTATTTCATTATAATAAGAAGGTAATTCTATATTATGCTCTAAGAAATAATCCTCAATTAATGAAATAATTACTTTCAATGTTTTCAAACGGGCGTATAATTTATCATTACTCGCGATAATATGCCATTTTGCATTCGGCTTATTTGTATTTTCAAACATGTCTTCTATTGCTTCGACATACTCATCCCATTTTTCACGATTTCGCCAGTCTTCATCTGTAATTTTCCACCTTTTAAGAGGGTTGTTCTCTCTTTCTGTAAATCTCTTTAACTGCTCATCTTTACTAATATGATAGAAAAACTTTCCTATTATGTAATGATCATCTGTTAATAGTTTTTCGAAATCATTAATTTCATCATACGCTCTCGTCCACTCTTCGTTTGTAGCAAAGCCTTCAACACGTTCAACTAATACACGCCCATACCATGAACGGTCGAATATAGTAATTTGCCCGTACTGAGGCAGTTTCCGCCAAAAACGTTGCAAATAATGATACCGTTTTTCATGAGGAGCAGGTGCTCCAATTGGATTTACTTGGAATCCGCGTGGATCAAGATGTTCAGTCACTCGCTTAATTGCTCCGCCTTTACCTGCCGCATCCCAACCTTCCATAACCATCATAACGGCTATTTTCTCTTCTTTTAATATTTGCTGTAGTGCCAATAAGCGCATTTGATATTTTTCAAGTTTCTTATTGTACTTAGATTTTGATTCAATTCTTTTCGTTAAATCTACTTTAGCAAGATGCTCTTTTTCCATCAAACGAATCCCCCTTGTTATATGACAATGTTATTTTAACATATTTATTGGTAATTTTTTCATATTAATATCTCTTTTAACTAATACTCGTACCCCTCCACCTATATCTATCTTTTATAAGTTGGACGCTACTTTATATTAATAAATTAATCCCCCTGATATGCTTTTTCGTATCCTTTAGCAAGCATTTATTATTAATCAAAAAAACAAAATAAGGAAACTATGCCGAAAAATCTCTACACAGTTTCCTTGTTTTTTTAAATGTGCGTGTGACATACTTGGGAAGATTAATAACGAAAAGATAGGAGCTCTATCGATTCACTTATACTACAAACGAATTACAGGCGGAATATCTCCTTCTCGTAAAAAGTAAGCAAACACTGTAAATCCAATAATTAATATTGAAAATAATGTTATTATAATTCCACCTGGTAGTGTTAGAAAAATAGTATTCAAGCTACTCTTCATAGAGAAAGCAATCGAGTATATTCCTAGCAGAAGACTGATTATAGCAATAGCCACATAAACCACTACCGCATACCATGGATTGAGTTCCAATAAAACAACAGAAATAAATATATACAAAAATAACAGTTGTAGAAACATGCTGCTTCCCATACTTACTAATTCTTTCAATATACCCTCTCCTAAACTACATGGTATATTATCTTAAAAAGAGAAGATAATAACAAATAAATCCTTTAAAGAATGGGAGCTCTCTAAAGATGAAACGAAAAATATTTTCTCTCTTTGCACTAATCTGCTTAGCACTACCAATACAAGCTAGTGCATACACATTTCAATCACTACCAGTTGCGTCAAAGTCTAAACAGTGGTATATCGAAATTGACAAATCTCATAACTCAAACAAGCAAGCCGTGCAGCCAAAACAAGGTGTATATGATACGTATAGTTTACTCTTAAAAAATATTGGTAATGATGTTGCAAATGTATCGGTGGAAATACTTGATAACACACCTACATCTAAAGCTACCTTTAATCCTACTTCATCTAATAACAACGTTTCAAAAAGTCATACAAGCTTTGACTACATGGTATTCCCATTAGACTTTAATAGCCATAATTTTAAAGTTGTCATTACTTGGGAAGAAAAGAATTTCTCTTACAACGGTCATCCAGTACATGAGAGTAAAAAAATGAAGCAAACATTTGTGTTTAATGAAGAGTAAGTCCTAATTTGATTAGGGCTTACTCTTTATTTACAAAACCCGTTTGAATTGCTTCTGTCACTTCTTTTGCAATATGTATTTTTGTAGCGTCTACACAGATTTTTTTGTCCCAAACATGTACGGAAGGCTCTTCATTAGACAAATGCTTAATTAAGATGAATCGATTATATGTCATTTTATTTTCTATAGGAGTAGCAATATACACCGTGAAATTCCTTGCTTCAAATACCTTTTCTCCCAAAACGTATTTACATCCCAACTCATGTACTACTAAATCATGTAGATTTTCTATAGTCATATACCATCCCCCCTTTTTGCCTACATAATCAATCGAACCGCCGAATACTTGGTACAGACAATGCCATTCCAATTGTTATGAGTACTAAAATAGCTAGCATTATAATTGTTATCTTTCCACCTATTACAGTAGCTAACCAGCCTACCACCACATACCCTAATGGTAATAAAGCAAATGAGCCTAACATATCAAGACTTGCCACTCTTCCAAAAGCTTCTTCTGGTACAAGCTCTTGTAAACTTGTTTCCCAAATAAGCCCAAATATCATAATACCGAATCCTTCAATTGCCATTAATCCAATTAAGGCAGGTGCCCAAGAAACGAAAGGCATAATTAATAACGCCATTCCACTAATTAAAACACCACCATACGCAAGTAATCCTCTCTTATGCCACCGCTGCCTCCCACCAAAAATTAGTGCTGCAATTACAGCTCCAGCACCAGAAGCAGCCATACCTAAGCCATACACGTAAGCTTCAAAATGATGATGAACATTAAACAACCATGGAATTAATACAACGATAACGCCTGCATAACAAATATTAACGAAAGAAAAGACTAGAATGGTAATCCACAACCACGGATGACTTTTTAAAACTAAAATACCTTCCATAAACTCTTGTTTGTAATCGATCTTACTCTTTTCAATGGGTTTTATTTTTTTAAACTTAATTTCTTTTAAAGATAATAAACATAAAAATGATAACAAATACGTTGCTGCATCTAGTCCGAAGCCTATCCCTGCAGATGTAACTGATACTATTAACCCACCAAGTGCTGGGCCAATTAATCGTATTCCTTGATTACTCATTTGCGTTAATGCATTAGCTGCATTTCGAATTTCCGGTACAAATACTTTTGCTCTTACAGCTGAATACGCCGGCTGAAATCCCCCTTCCATAAGTCCATATAATGCCACGAGTACATATAATAGCGTAATCGTTAACAAATCCATAAATATAAGTGTTGCAAGTAATAGCATTAATATGCAGCGGATTATATCTGTAAATAACATCAATTTCACCCGGTCAATACGATCCACGACTAATCCAGCAAACGGTAACGCTAGAATATTAGGAAGCATGTACATTGCCATAGTCATTCCCATTACAACTGTTGAACCAGTTAATGAATACACAACGACTGGCAGAATAACCATCGTTATCGAACTACCTAAAGTCGAAAGTAATTGCCCAATCCATAAAAACTTGAAGTGTGGTGACACTTTAACTGGCAATAATAATTTACCGACATAACCTAAATTTTTCTCTGTTGGTATTTCTCCTTGCATATCTCTCTCCTCTTTTCAAATTAAGTTAATACCTAAGATTAAACACAGAAAATTCAATCTTTATTACCTTTAATTATATATGAACTGTTAAATTATTGGTAAAAATATAAAAAAGAAAATCATAATGAATCTACAAATATTACGTGTTGAATATAAATAAAAAAGGTGTTTTCATATATGAAAACACCTTTCCACTTTATAATTTTAAGTTCTTCTTCAATGTCCAATATTTTTCTGGAGCATTTTCAAGTGAGAATTCTACCCAGCCATTTGGATCTTCACGATATACATTTACTTTTGTACCATTTTCTAATTTTCCAACTTCATTTTGTGTAACGTTTGGTACACTCTTAATTGGATTGTTAAACGGGAATGGAACTTGATAGTAAGATCCTACAGTTTGAACAGTAGCTTTCGCATCTTTTGCATAATCTTTATATGGAATTGTTTCGCCTAATGCCTCTACATTTAATGTATTAGGGTTTTTCGGTAATCGTTTTACATTTTGATAATCTTTGTTATTGAAAGGCTTAATACGCTCCATAATATTAGCAATTTTGCCAGCCCATTCTTTATCAGTTGAATACATTACATTCATCGCAGGTAATGTGTAACCTTTGAAATACTTAGCACCTTGTTCTAAGTAATTCTTTCTCACATAATCAGCATTGTATGAAATACTTAATCCATAAGATGGTAAATATTTTGCATGTGCGAATGGGTCCCAATCATACGCTCGTAGTCCAAATAAATTATGTTTGCGATATGCAATTTCTGATTTCCCGTATCCAGACTCTAAGATTGCATGTGCTGCTAAATATAAAGAGTTCACGCCATACTCGTTTTGCGCTTTAATAAAGTCTTGTCCAACTCCAACAAGCGGACTATCGGGATGATATCTTTTAATATAATTATCAATCTCTTGAGCTGTTACATTAGAAGGTAATGTTACATCTAAATCGATATATGATGCCATGGCATTAAATAAAAATTGTGCATATTCTTCACGTGTTAAAACACTAGTTGGATTAAATGCACCTGCTCCATTACCTGCAGCAACGCCGTTAGACTCTAATGCACTAATCGCATCATTTGCCCAATGATCTTTCGGAACATCATTAAATGTATGCTTAGCTTTTACTTTTAGTTTAAAGGCTTTCTGTAAAATTACAGCCATTTCAGCACGAGTTAAAGATTCTTTCGGTCTAAATGTTCCTTTACCATCACCTACGAAAATCCCCATATCTGTTAAAGTTAAAATTTCATTTTGGAACATTGTCGTTCCTTCGCTAATATCAGAGTATGGATTTTTATATTCGCTTTTCGCTTCTGGTTTTAATGCACGATATATTAATGCGGCTACTTGCTCACGATTTACAACATCCCCGAATCCAAACTTACCATTATCATATCCTGCAATAATTTCTTTTGATGTTAAATTAGTAATTGCTTTATACGACCAATGATCTTTCGGAACGTCTGGAAATTCCTTTTCAGCTGCAAATGAAGTTGCCGGAGCCATCACTACTTGAAGTGCGACTGTCACTGCTAACACATTAGAAATAACTTTTTTCATATTTTTTTAACACGTTATGTATATGCTTGTCCCGTGTTAACTTGCCTCCCTTTTCAATAAAATTTTCCCTATTAAACTAACAAACTCTTAATTAGTCAACAGTAAAAGTATACGTGATACAAATAAACTAATCTACCATTATTTTATTTATAATCAGCATAATACGATATATCTTTTTATTTTGATACAAAATTATATAAGCTCATATAAAAAGTCCATCATCTCTATATAGATGATGGACTTAACAATTAATATTTTTTATTTAGCTAAACGATATTTTGAAACATCGAAACCTTTCCACTCATAATAATCTAAAATCCCAGCATAAACTGCCTCTGCAGCAATTTGTCTTCCTGATTCAGTAGCTAATTTGCCATTATCTATATTATTATCAATAAAGGCAAGCTCTGTTAAAACTGCTGGTACTGTATTTTTATTTACTACATAAAACGAATGATCATCTTTTATATCTCTATCTCTTGTATGTAGTGCCTCTACTACTCGCTTTTGAATTTTTTTCGCTAATACTTCGCTATCCTTTTCAATCTGTGTCTCTTCTCCACGCTTGGATTTTTTATAATAATATGTTTCCGTTCCATAACCATCATGATTTTGAGAAGAGTTTGCATGAATGCTTACAAATATATCTGCATTGTTCTCTTGACCAAATTTCACTCGATTCACAAGAGACTCATTCTTGTTACTTCCTGGATTTCCGTTCTCTTCACGTGTTAACAAAGCTTTTAAAGGTGTATTTTTTTCTAACAATTGCTGTAATCTTAAAGATATATCAAATACAATTTCACTTTCCTCTACACCTTGCCCTGGATTCCCTGGATCAAATCCTCCATGACCAGGATCAATAATAACTACCTTTTCTACTAAAGGGTTACCTATTTTAAGAGAATCTGCCTTTTTAATAAATTGAGCTGCCTCTGCTTTAGTTAGAATTTTTTCAGGCTCCCATTTATCACCAGTACCAACAGAAATCCCTAATTCAACTAGGATGTTAGCTTTTGCTTTCCCCCAGCTTTTTTCTAAATCACTGAATTTAGTTGCTGGAGTACCATTTACTTTAGAATCTAATTTGTAAGCTTCTACAATAAGAGAGGCCATTGAAACCCGGTCAATTTTCCCAGTTGGATCAAATACGCCTGGGCCTTTCCCTTTAACAACACCAGCTTTTTCTACAGCTGCGATGTATGGGGTATACCATCCGTTTTGAGAGTCACTGAAAGATGGTTTAGCATCTTTATCGAATGGTAAGTTTAAGATTTTAGCCATCATTGTAGCTGCTTCTGCACGAGTGATCTCTTTTCCAGGCTCGAACATTCCTTTCTCGTTACCTGTAACTGCGCCTTTTTCTGCTAAGTAGTTAATAGAATCTTCTGCCCAGTGCCCTGCTTGGACATCTGGAAACGTTTTTATTTGTGCGAAACTACTAGATGAATAAGATAATATACTAGCTGCGATTACTGCTGCTGCGATTATTCTATTTTTCATAGAATATATTCCCCTCTCAAGTACAATGTTTTTATATAACAGACTAATTATAATTCTGAAAATTAGTAATAGTCAATTGCATTTTGTATAATTTTGTCTTATTATTGTATTTTTTGGAACAAATAACTATAGTTAAACTATAAGAGACTCATTTCATCCCGCATTAACGGGCAGTAAGACCCCCACCTCAAAATTCAGCGAAAGCAAAGAAGTTAGGTGGGTGATCAACTGCCCGTAAAAGCCCGATTGGTGAGGGCTAATAATCAGTGGGAGATGAAGAACCCCCCACTGATTAAAGTTTCACTTTATAAGAGGAGAGATTCGTATGAGCACGAATTGGAAAAGCGTCGAACACCGCATTTATACAATGTGTATGATTCAACATAATAACGAAGTATTACTAATACAACGGCCGGATCATCTAGGCTTCCCTGGTTACATCGCTCCTGGCGGTAAAGTAGATTTTCCAGAAAGTATCGTTCAAGCTGCTAAACGAGAAGTAAAAGAAGAAACTGGATTACTTGTTTCAAATTTAACTTTTAAGGGATTAGATGAATACGTAAATCCGAAAGAAAATGTTCGATATATGGTATTTAACTATTGGACAGATTCATTTGAAGGTGAACTCCTTTTGAATCCTCCTGAAGGCGAATTATTATGGGTGCCAATTGATACAGCACTCAATCTTCCTATGCAAGATTGGTTTAAAGAGAGATTCCCATTATTTTTTGAAAAAGGTACGTTTGAAATTCAGCGTGTTTGGGACCAAGACTTGGATAAACAAGTTGCTATGACAATTACCCATACGTAAAAAAGCTTGGAATCTCTCCAAGCCTTTCTTACTTTCCCTCTATTTTCTTAATCTCATAATCAATTTCTAAAAAATTAACTCCAAATATCCACATTCTATGATTAGCTTCTAATATTTGATCCTTTCTCTCTTTAATAATAAAAGTCTCTGCTAATGGTAAGCGTATTGTAAAGAAGCGGGTATGTAAGTATATCCCTTCATCTCCCTTACGACGCTCTCTTAGCTTACTTGTAATCATTAACTGGTTCGTATCATTGTACAACTTCAAAATACCAGTCATATTCGAATATGGTAAAGGCAATGCGATATTCATATATGTCTCGTTCTTGTATGCATGCTTTGAATAGAGGGCTACAAAAACAGACTCTCCTGCTTCATTTTTTCTTAGCCAAGCCCTTACATTCTCTCTTCCATCCTTCTCATCTATTATCCCAATGATAGAGCCATGCATCGTTTCCCACTTGCCGCCCATTCCTAAATGTATTTGTCCTACACGCTTACTCATTTTCTCATAACAAAATGCAACCGGGCGGAACCAACGAGTCCATTTAATATGCGATTGTAACTCATACTCTTTTGTATTTTCATAAAAACGAATAATACTTAAAGGAATCTTCGTCATGTCAAATGCCTCACTATGAAAATCATTCATTTTATCAACTAAACCTTTGTATTCCTTGCTATCTATTAAATTTCTGTTATGTAAAAATGCTTCACCAACTGTCGCATTTCCTCTTAACCTGCTCATTGTTTTCCCGTAATATTTATAATTCGGAGTACTCTTTTCAATCATCCAACCAAGAAAAGCTGGTAACGCTACTCCAATTCCATTTACAACACCGTGAATCCAGACCATTTGTGCAATTGTAATCGTCATTACTTGTTTGAAATTTCCGTATGAATATATGAGTGAAAACATTATTGTTACCATAAGTGTACTGGATGAAAGAGTAAGGAGAATCTTTGCACTTATAGCATTGAATTTCGTTCTCCATACGTAAATCCCATATCCATAAATGGCACATAAATATATGAACACTGCAAAAAATTCAAATACCCTCGAATACGTAATTCCTATTGCAACTGTCATTGGAGAAATGACGATGATAAACATAATAGAGTCATATAACTTACTTCCCCGTTCTCTTTTTCTTCCAAGTAAACCAGCTGATAACGGCAATAAAAATGCCGAATAATGAAAGTGTGCCGCTGTAAGTAAAACAATGTCAGAACTAAAGTGCATAATTGAAACCTTTGCTACTGAAGCAAAAAACCAAAAACCACCTAAAAACAAATAAATAAACGCACTATCGATAGCCGTCTCTTCTATCGGTTTCCATCCTCTTTCTAACAATCTACTTACACCAAATAACGCAACGATTCCTGTATATGCAAACCAAAGTAGCGCAAAGAAATAGTGATTTGTTACGAAAGCTAGCATTGCACTGATTGCTGCGATTGGATATAAAAACGATACAAATTTATAAAATAATACATACGATCCATTTCTTTTTTTCTTGTCAATAATACAAAAAGACATCGGTATAAATAACAAAATAGATAATAAAATAATTGCTTCAACTGGGTTTACATTTGACCACTCATATATTAGAAAAATAATATAGCAATCAAGCCCAAATAGTATATTTTTCATAACGTTTATTCCCTTTCCACAAATGTTCCCTTATATGAAAATAACGAACCAATTAACGGATTACGTACTTGTACATGAATTCGAAAACATTGCAGTGCATCATCATAACTTTCAACAATTTTTGCCTCTCCGTATAAAAATCTAGGTAACGGTATTTTTCTTCCAAACATAAAAAACCATTGTTTCTTTGAAGAAATATGCATCCCGCCTTTTTCATCAATATAAAAATTCAATGTAGAAACGAGTAAATGTGGCTCACCAAAATAATCTACAATTTCATTATTCTCTTCATCCAACTGCATAACAGCGTTAAAATATCTTTTCTTATTATGAAAATAAAAAGTACGATTCCACCGTACAAACTCATTTCCATGTTCATCTCGCTCAGCGGTATTATGTATCACAAACGGAACTTTTTGCCCTCGCTCAGAGAAAAACATTCGAAACTTCGATGTAATTTTTAATATTAATTTAACGAAAAAAGATCCTCCATAAATTTCATCCATTTCCCCTTCCCCAATAAAGCTATTTTCCTTTGTTATCGCATATCGTTCCTGCAATTTTGGATGAAGCTTTTTATAAGAATCCCCTAATAATCTTTCATAAATATTAACCATATACTTATCCCTTTCTCGTCCTCTTGCAATTTTTTGCGCTTGGCAAATTAGTGCTATTTATATAACCGACAATCGATAACCCTATTAGAAGAAAATTTAATGTAATCGGATTAAACGGTTGCGTAAAACTAGCGATATTCGTCGATCCTGCCGCTAATGTTAAAACTATCAACAATATAATATGCAATATAAATAGTTTTCGCTTTTGAAGTGGCAATAGCCACATAACACCCCATATTATTTCTAAAAATCCAACTATTTTAAGTATAAAAATACTACTTTCATTCGATCCGATTAGTGCAGAAAGCATCTTTACTTCTTCTGAATGAGTAAACATCAATTTCGGTACAATCCCTTGATATAACCATACGAAAGCAAATAAAAAGCAAACTAGCCAATACGTCATCGTTCTTCTAATTAGCAACTTAGGATGAAGTCCCTTTTCTAACCATAATTTTAAAGCATCAAAACTCCATGCTGTCGCCCAACCTAATAGTGGACGAAAAACATATAAATCTATCACATTTCCTATACGACCAAATCTCGTATCATAATCATATTGCGTTTCAAAATGAATATGTTCTTCATTCGGTGTATACTTCCAATAACCACGCCCTATTTGTATAAGTGATAATTGATTGTCTGTCCAAAATTTTAAAGAGGAAATGCGTTCTCCAGTTTCTTTTCTTATTTCACCTATCGATTCCCCTTCTCCGGCTATTTCAAGTCCAAATCCGATCTTTGTTTTATATAAAAACTTCTGTGGTTCTCCCTCTTTTTTTTCTAAATACGAAATCTCAGTAAAACGAGCATCCCACTCTGTATGTATATCAGGCTCTTGTGTATATGCCCATAGTTTCTCCATTGTTGTGTTCATTTCTGTGGCTACATAAATAGGCTTTTTCTTCCCCATCCTTCCACCTCCCATGCGCTATATTTTCAATGTACATGCAATGAATCGATTTTGCTACATTTTTCACAAACTAATTTAATAAAAAGATAGAATTTCAAAAAAATACAAAAAACACTTGATTCCCTGAAAAATTTAAATTATTATAAAACAAATGTTACCAACAACTTCATAAATCATACACTCTCGCCTAAAACGTGAGATAGAGGTTGCAACGCTTATAAGTATTCTAAAGGAGACACAGAGATGTCTATGATTTTAGAGGAAAGGAAGTGTTGCCGAAATTGATAAATTTCTCTGCATTTATCAATTGGGGCTGTTTTCGAATAGAAACAGAACTGTCATATGTACAGACGTGTACGTATGAAGAGCTATCTACAAAAAAGAGATATCATTTTTATGATATTCCTTTTTTGGCGGTTTTTTTATTAGCTCCGTTTTCTGTTTCCCTTTTCCTGTAACAGCACCATCCTCACTTATTTGAGATGGTGTTTTTTGTTTTTCTCTCTGGTAACTACAGGAATATTGGGATTTGTATATGTCCTAACCTATTCTTAAAAATGGACGAAAGAAGGAATTCGTAATGGAAACGATTGTACAAAAATTTGGCGGTACTTCTGTCGGAAGCGTCGAACGCATTCAACATGTAGCAAATTTAATTATTGAAGAATATGAACGAGGACATAGTATTGTCTCTGTCGTTTCAGCAATGGGAAAAAGTACGGATAAACTTGTAGCACTTGCTAACGCTATTACTGAAAATCCAAGTAAACGTGAAATGGATATGCTCCTATCTACAGGAGAACAAGTAACTATTTCATTATTAACAATAGCACTACAAACAAAAGGTTATAACGCGATTTCATTAACAGGATGGCAAGCTGGTATTACGACAGAATCTGTACATAGTAGTGCACGGATTACTGACATTAACACCACTCGTATTCAGTCTCACCTTACTGAAGGCACGATTGTTATAGTAGCTGGTTTCCAAGGAATAAGTGAAGAAAATGAAATTACCACACTTGGTCGTGGTGGCTCCGATACGACTGCTGTCGCATTAGCTGCTGCATTAAAAGCAAAAAAATGTGATATTTATACGGATGTGACCGGCGTATATACGACTGATCCACGAGTTGTACAAGATGCTTATAAATTAGATGAAATTTCTTATGACGAAATGTTAGAGCTTGCCAACCTCGGTGCTGGCGTATTACACCCACGCGCTGTTGAATTTGCTAAAAATCATAATGTAATTTTAGAAGTTCGCTCAAGTATGGAACAAGAAAACGGAACAATTGTAAGGGGAGAATGTAACATGGAACAACAATCAATCGTTAAAGGTATTGCATTTGAGGATAATATTACACGTGTCACAATTAAAGGATTAGAACAAGGTGCACTTTCAACAGTTTTCTCTACATTAGCAGCAGCACATATTAATGTAGATATTATTATTCAAAGTATTACAAATGAAGGAACTGTTCACCTCTCCTTCTCAATCCATTCTAATGATTTAAGAGAAACATTAGAAGTATTGGAACAAAATCAAGAAGCACTTCACTATGAATCTGTAGAACATGAAAATCATTTAGCAAAAGTATCAATTGTAGGATCTGGTATGGTATCTAACCCAGGAGTTGCTGCGAATATGTTCACTACTTTAAAAGAAGAAGATATTCATATTAAAATGGTAAGTACATCAGAAATTAAAGTATCTGTCGTTATTGACCGTCTTCATTTAGTAACGGGTGTTGAAGCACTTCATCAATCATTTATGGCGAAAATTGAACCTTTAGTGCAAATGATTTAATTTCCACCAGTAAAACTTACAACAAATTATACGAATCTATTTCCTTCCTATATAAATAGAAATAGGGTGGGAATATTTTGCGGGGAAGTCGAAGTTCTTTTATCAAATAGCAACTACAGTATCAAATTCTTGAAACTACTTGAAATGATAGTATTCACGAAATAAAGTTCGCGTATATTTCAATAGTAGAAAGTTTACGAAGTGTTTTTTGTTAATAAGTTGTTATATGACATACCCGAAAACACCTTGTCACATTTTCCTACACTGTGACAAGGTGTTTTTTGTTTAGAAGAGATTCTAGTATAATTATGAGGATAATTAGATAATAAATTTATACATATAAGGAGATAAAGACAATGACAAAAAACAAATTACTAAGAATGGACAATATCAGCATCGTTGTAGAATCTCTTGATAACGCAATCTCTTTCTTCGAGGAGATTGGCTTGAATCTCGAAGGGCGAGCTACTGTTGAAGGTGAATGGGCTGGTCGCGTAACTGGACTCGGTTCTCAGTGCGTAGAGATTGCTATGATGGTTACGCCAGATGGTCACAGCCGAATTGAACTTTCGCGATTTCTCACCCCACCTACTATAGCAGATCACCGGACAGCTCCTGTAAACGCCCTCGGTTATCTGCGCGTCATGTTCACCGTCGAGGACATTGACGAAATGGTATCCAGACTTACTAAGCATGGTGCTCAGCTCGTTGGAGAAGTAGTTCAGTATGAGAACTCGTATCGACTCTGCTACATTCGTGGAACCGAAGGAATTCTAATCGGTTTGGCGGAAGAAATCGGTAACAAATAATTAAGTAATTTTTTATAAAAAATTATTGGCTTTGCCAAACAGAATTTCATTATCAATTAAACCATATTTTTAACCACGTCCTAACTTTAGAACGTGGTTATGCTTGTTTGAGCTTTTAAAAATGTATTTTCATTTTACACATAGATTTCAAGACTCTATCCAAATCGTTCTTTAACATATTATCAACATCCCAAAATCATTATAAAATAATTTAATTATTCATTTTATCCTTTCCTAGGAAATATAACTGACTCTTCTCATTTTATATCTTATCGCTCTTTCCCATGAAAAAACGCTCTATATTCATTCAAAATAACTTTCTTCACATCCGAGTAAAATACCATCATGAATAGTGCAACTCCTAATACAACCACCTGTATTTTTTCGTAATCAATGAATGCAATTATAATTAGCAAACCAAATCCAATGTCAACTACCCCCACTGAGTTGAAACGTTTCAGTGGGGGCTTGAGTTAGAACGCTAGGTCTTCTCGTCTATCGCTAGATAGTTTGACGCTCTAGAATTCATGCCACCTTACAGTAACACCCCAAGTATCTTTTTGGTTGGTACTAGAAACGAACAATCGTTTCCCCACTTGCACCACCCTTTCGAAAAAGAGCAATTCTTCCTTGTGGAAGAAGCCACCACTCAGATGACTCCGGCGTGTGCTACAAGCCCCGACAAGTCGAGTACACATGGATGGTTGACGCACCCACTAAGCTATGCACGAAGCAACAGCCTTACGTTTTTGCACTTCTAATAGAATCGGCGTTTTCACTTTGAGATTGTCATCCAATTCTACAACTCTCGATTTTTCCAATGTATTCAATGCACCATTAATATCAGCATGAATACATTTCCCTGCTTTACTTTGGTACAGACCACGAGTGATCCGTTTGCCACTAAAGCGATAATGCGTCCTATCATCCTTATCCCAAACTGGAACCCTATCTTTATCAAGAAAACTAGCTTTTGAAGTATAGCTTTCTTCTTGTTTTAAAAATCGGATGCCTTCTTTTATACATTTATTCTCAATTGCTGCAATCAGTTTATGAAATGGGATTTGAACAAATTTTTGATTATTCTTTTTTCCCATATCAGATTTTTGTTTCCAACCAGCGTTATACCCTACGACAACAGTATCTATGTTGAATGCTTTCACTTTTTCGAACAACAAGCCTACAGTTTGTGAAATGTAACCATTTATTTGTCTTTCCCGTTTATGCCAAAGTGCAGCCATTTTGTTCGTTACAACTCGTTTAGAAAGTCCATTTTCCATGTTTTTCAGTTGTAGATTACGTATCATTTTATTGAAGTACTGGTTAATGGATTTTAATTTTTTTCCATCAATTAAAAATGCATCACCTGTATTTGTTACGCAACTTAATAATCTGTCTACACCTAAATCGCAACTCAAAGCTTTACTAATAGTCGTGGGTTGTTTCTTCATTTGAGAAACGTGCATTTCATATGTGTAATGCACCTCAAAGAACCGACCTTTTTGCTTCGGTACAATCTCAATGTAGGAGATTTTTTTATTTCTTAAGTTTTTAGGCATACGTATTTTAATGGAACCGAATTTTTTTCTGAATGCAACATTCATCGGAATCATCCAATACCCGTTATTATCAACTTTTGGAACTTGATAGATTTCAATGATTCGTTTGTCAGTGGAACGGGAATAATTCGGAAACTTAGGACGACCTGTGAAGGTTTCAGGTTTTTTCTTCCACTGTTCCATTGCTTTAAAAAAGCTCTTCACTTCTGTAAATAAGGCTCTACGAATCGCTTGAACAGAGTTTGATTGAATACCCCAGTAGTTCATATCGGTTTGCATGGCAGTGTCCACTTCTTTTACAGTAGCCATCTTGTTATTATTCAAATAACTTTGTTTAATCGTGTACAATCCAACATTTCGCAATGCTTTAGAACTATGTGACATGCGTTGCAGTAAGCGAAATTCTTTAGCTGTGAGACAAGCTCGTCCGATATTCTGTTTCTGCGTGAATCGTTGCATGTTTTCTCTTTTTTTTTGTTTACGTAATACTTTCACTGCTCTCTTTTTAGTCATTGTTTTCACCACCTTTCTCAGAGAGTTCATTAAAATTATTTCTTTCCTAAGATAATGTTTTATCTTAGGAAATCTCGTTTCACGAAACGAGAACTAACACTTTTGTAACTGTTAATTACTTTTGACAAATCAATATTTGGAACTAAACGGAACTAAATGTGAACATGGTCTTCATCTTAATTCCTTTTTGCTCAAGTAACCGAATGATTATTATCCAATTTCGTTGTCTTACGATATATTCCCTCCTTATCTACTACAGATTATATCGTAAGACAAAAAGAAACGAATGTTCCCCATCAAAAAATTGTTATGAACGAAACAAAAGAGTTCAGCCTATTGACTGACGGCAATTCATCTCCACCTGAATTGTTGGGTTTCACCCGTAACACAAATCAGATGGAGTCTTCTTGCCGAAAAGGATAAAAGGAGACGAAAAAGAAACCATTAGTAAAACTCACTGTAAACTATTCGTTTACAAAATAAAAAAGAAAGAATAGCTCTATGTTTGAGCTATTCTCTCTCACTTCTATTAAAACAAATGAATGTTTTCTTTCTTGCAAGCTTCACGTAAATCATCAGGCCATACAGAAGATTGAACTTCACCGATATGTGCTTTACGTAAGAAGTACATACACATTCTTGATTGGCCGATACCACCACCAATTGTTAATGGTAGTACGTCTTCTAAAATACCTTTATGGAAATCATACTCACGTTTGAAGTCTTCACCAGTTTTCGTTAATTGCTCATCAAGTGCTTTACTATCAACACGAATTCCCATTGATGATAATTCGAACGAAGCTTGTAGTACTGGGTGCCAGAATAAAATGTCACCGTTTAATTTCCAATCATCATAATCGGACGCGCGTCCATCGTGCTTTTCACCTGAACGGAGTGCATCACCAATTCCAATAATAAAGACTGCACCGTGTTCTTTCGCAATTGCATGTTCACGATCTTTCGGTGTTAATTCTGGATATTTATCTTCCAGTTCTTGAGAAGTAATGAAAACAATTTCTTCTGGTAAATACTTTCCAAGGAACGGATACTTTTCAAATAAGTGATCTTCCAATTCTTTGAATATTCCATAAATTGTTTGTACTGTTTTTTGTAAGTAATCGATAGTACGCCATTCTTTTTGAACGATTTTTTCCCAATCCCATTGGTCAACATAAATGGAATGCGTTGCATCAAGTTCTTCATCACGACGAATCGCGTTCATGTTTGTATATAAACCTTCACCAGCTTCATATCCGTATTCATGTAATGCGAATCTTTTCCACTTCGCTAGTGAATGTACAATTTCTAATTCTTCTCCTGAATGTAACATATCAAATTCAATTGGACGTTCTACACCGTTTAAGTGATCGTTTAATCCTGATTTCTTCGTTACGAATAATGGTGCAGATACGCGGAATAGTTCAAGGCGCTTTGCTAATTGATCCTCGAAAAATGTTTTAACTTCCTTAATTGCGATTTGAGTCTCTCTTACTGTCATTAATGATTGATACATGGTGGTTTCCTCCTAAAATGTTTGGATGTTGTGAAAAGAAGCCAACAAAAAAAGCCCTTCTTTCCCAAAAAACTGGGACGAAAGACTTTGGTTCCGCGGTACCACCCAAATTAGCAACAGAGGTTGCTCACTTATACAGTACGGAGATTAAAAAATCTCGATACTGTTCTTCTTGTAACGGCGAAGTTCCCGGCTAAGTCTACTTTCCTATAAAGGATTTCGGTTAGCGACTCCAGGAGGTTCTTCATAATAGGCTTCGTATCAGGCTCACACCGCCCCTGACTCGCTTAAACTACATCCTACTACTACTCGTCCTTTCATAGTCGTTTTATTGTCACATCTCTGAAACATTTTATTAATGATTATTCTATACAAAAAATCGATAAAGTCAACAAAAAGTTTCAAAAAAATTTTCAATTCTTTATTTTATGCCTTTACCGATTGTTCTTAATATAACATTTTTATTTCCTTTGTCTCTTCAATCCAAAAAACATTTCACTAATTGAAACTAACATATATACAACAACTAGTGTGATTGTTCGAAATATAGAATCCGCAGTATTTCTTATTATTTTCATTTTCTTTATAATTCCTTTCAGTTTACTCGCAATTTCATGATATACTATAGCATTCAAGCAGTTTGTTTTTATTTAAAGCAAGCATAGTCATTTATCGATAGTATTTTTCTAAAACATTGGCTATTATCAAATCAGATTTTTTATATAACGGAGTGATCATATGAGTAAAACGAAAGCAAAACCGAAAAAAGGTGTAGGACAAGGTACAGGAAGTAAAGGATGGAACCGTTGGCAATCAAGTGCGAAAAAGAAAGCTGCAAAACCATACAAAAGTAAAGGTACAAAGAAATAAAATAAATAGTGGGAGACGAACAACTCCCACTATTTAAAGTTTCACTTTATCTCTTTACTTTGTACAAAACAAAATATAATTATTACAACAAAAAAGCTATGCTTTCATCTCTATGAAAGCATAGCTTTTTCCATATTAAATCATAAGAATATCGCGGATTTCTTCCTCCGTAATAGAAGATAACTTCTCTTCTCCCGGTTCGATAATTTCAGCGATTAAATTTTTCTTACTCTCTTGTAACTCGTGCATTTTTTCTTCAATTGTTCCATGTGCTACTAACTTAATCACTTGCACTGTATTTTTTTGTCCCATTCGATACGCTCTATCCGCAGCTTGTTGTTCAACAGCTGGATTCCACCACAAGTCGTACAATATAACTGTATCTGCACCTGTTAAATTTAGTCCTGTGCCACCAGCTTTTAACGAAATAAGAAATAGATCCCCTTCTCCTTCGTTAAACCGATTGCATAGCTCTACACGTTCTTGCGCTGGTGTACTCCCGTCTAAATAAAAGTATGGAACTGCTTGACGATTTAATTCACGTCCGATTATCGAAAGCATCTTCGTAAATTGGGAAAAGATAAGAATTCTCTTCCCTGTACTTCTGCATTCCTCCAAAATTTCTAGCAGCTGATCAAATTTAGCTGAACTACCTTTATAGTCATCAACAAACAAAGCAGGATGACAACAAATTTGCCGTAGTCTCGTTAAACCAGCTAAAACCCGAATTTTATTTTTACGTAACGTATCTTTATCCAAATGTTTTAACGTTTCTTCTCTTAACTTTGCTAAATAAGCTGCGTAAATCCTCTTTTGATCTGGTAAAAGTTCTGATGATTGTAAGTGCTCAATTTTTTCTGGGAGTTCGTGTAATACATCACCCTTTAACCTTCTTAACACGAATGGTTTTACCCGCTTCGCAATATCTTCTCGTCTTAAATCACCGAACTCTTTTCTTCCCGGTAATAATTCTGGGAAGACAACGTGGAAGATAGACCATAGCTCTTCTAATGAATTTTCTACAGGTGTTCCTGTTAATCCAAAACGGTACTCCGCCTGCACTGTTTTTACCGCTCTTGCAGTTTGCGTCGTATGATTTTTAAATGCTTGTGCTTCATCAAGAAATAGCGTATGAAATGGCTGCGCATATAACCTTATATCTCTTCTCAGTAAAGGATATGACGTAATTACTACATCAAATTTCGTTATATCTTTTAAAATTTTTCGGCGCTCTGCTTGATTTCCATCGGCAATAACTGCTCTAATATGTGGAGCGAATTTTTTTAACTCGCTAAGCCAGTTGTAAACGAGGGACGACGGAGAAACAACTAATATAGGCAGTTTCTTCTCTCGAATTTCCGGCAAAACAGAGTCTATAAAAGCAATACTTTGCAACGTTTTCCCCAGTCCCATATCATCAGCTAAAATGCCGCCAAAACGATAATAGGCAAGTGTTTTCATCCACTGGAATCCGTATGTTTGATACTCTCTCATTATCGCATCTAAGCCACTTGGCACCGCAAACTTCAGCTTTTTAGGATTTTGAATGTTCTCTACCAATTCTTGAACAGACTCATCTAAACTTAATACGTTTCCTTCTTGCAGTGAATTCATCCATTTCACACTACGAATAAGAGGGACATCTATTTCTTCGCCCTTTAAAAATTCTTTTCGAATACTAGATTCTTTTATAAACTGATTAATATCATTAAACTCTTTACTCTCAAGTGATAGTAGAGCACCACTTGCTAAACGATAATATTTTCGTTTCTCCTCAAGAGCGACTAATACCCCTTTAATTTCTGCCTCTGGAATACCTTTTATATCAAAGCGGAATGATAACCAATCAATTCTCTCTTTCCTTCTAACTCTTATAAGAGGAGCTGTGTCTCCCTTATGAATTCGTAATTTGATGGCTGACGTCGCATAAATATCAACTAAACCTTTTAACGTTGGAACAGCATGATATAAAAAGTTATACTCAGCTTCTTCATTATGCATAAAATAACCGCCTTCCGTTTTCGCAAAGGCACTTTCACTCATAATGTCTAAAATCTCTTTTTCCTTTTTCTCATCACGATTAAAAACAGATGGCTGCCCATCCTCTTCTAACGGATTAATCACGACGTTTCCATAATGAAATTCGAGACCTGCTAACAAACGATTTTTCACTCGATCTAAATACAATTTTGCTTTTAGCGAAGGCGTTTCCACACAATCTGCTACTACCTCATCTATTCGCACAGTTCCTAGCTTCATTAACCCTGGTACAACTTTTGCTACAAAGTGCTCCATCTTATCTGCTGGAATATACAATTGGTTACTACTAGAACGATTCATCATTTTTTGTAATTCGATAAGCCGCTTACAATCCTCAGCGTTCAACTGATACAGTTTCCCTCCAAATAGAGCATAACTATACGTATCCATTACTTCTACTTGTTGTAAGCCGTCAATATAAAGTGTAAACCCACCGTTACTCCCTTTATTAAACTCAAAATGTAAAGGAAGTAGCCCTTTTGAAATTTGTAAACCGTGAAAAGATTTTCCATCTTGATTAAGTCCCACAAACTCAACTTTAGAAAGTAAAGAAAGCATATCCTTCCATGAAGCTGGCGGTATTAAAATCATACTATCATCTTGTTTTGCATGTACTTCCAGTGTATCCTCATACATTTTTTCATTATGATAAATTTTAATGAGCTGCTGAATAATCGCATCCGTTTCTTGCCTGAAGCTATGTACATCTGGTGTGTATGTAAATTCATTGGAACAATGAAAAGTCTCTCTTTTCTCCACGTTAGAAAGAAATTCTCTAATATGATTTATAAAGTATGTTTTCGCAAGTTTTAACTGAATTCCAAGAAGGGCCCCACCGCTTTTCGTCGCTACTGGTGAACATATAAACGCAACATCTAATATTTCACGTGTATCAAAACGGTGTTGTTTACTTTTTGGCCGCAGTGGTTTGTCTGCAAACAACTGAAACATCCCGCTCGTTAATTGATCATTTCCGCTCATATTTTCGGACATGCCGCCCGTTTGCTGGTTATAATTTATTTGTATTAGTACGGCTGCAACATGTTGACAGTACGTTTGAAAAGACGCTAATGAAGGACAACTACATTTCGCAACAACATCACCTTTTTTAGCTTTTTCTACTGTAACATGAAAATCTTCATTCCCTTTTACCGTTGCCTCGCAAATTTCTTTATTTTCATCATAATGATTTATTATTACTTTATTTGATTTATAATAAGCTTCACCTCTTTTATATGAGGTCTCTCCGCATACTTCTTTAATAATCGATTTATTTAATGTAAAACTCATTTTTTGACACTTCCTTAATTTAAAACCAGTTTCTCTTAACTAACATTTTACATGCTCTACGAGAAAATATAAAATGTAGATTTAATAAAAAAAGATGCTCATTTATAAGCACCTTTTTTCACGCTATCTCCATCAACCGTTTCGCCTCAAAATACAACACTTGAATAAACTTTTTCGTATTAATTCGCGTATGTCCAGAAGTTGCTACTTCTTCTTTTGTCATTTCTGTCATCCGTTTTCTAACTACAGTGAAATCAAAAAATTTCGGAGCATAGCTTTCAAATTTCGGATTTGAAAAGTCTGTTAATCCAAGGGAAGCTAAGTGATTTAACGATTGATAAATCGCTCTACGTACCCTTTGTTCAGATGCTTTTCTCTCCTTATCTATATCTGCATCTGAAGCTATATTCTCTAATTTTCTTATAGTTATATGGTGAAAGATATCTTTTAGCGCAGGAAATCCAAATTCAAACGTTTGCTCTTTTTCTTGTCCATATAAATATTCCAACATACTAAGTAAATCTTTACTTCCATTCTCTCCCGCAATACCGAGTTCTGATAATAAATAGCGCCCTGAATCTGCTATTCTTTTTCCTTCCTGCATTGGCTCATTTCGAACTTGCGGCTGTTCCCACTTAAAAACGTTATTCAATGATTTTTGAATATCATGTATAGAGCGCTCTAAACGAATACGTTCCATTACTTTACGTACAACAGATACAACCTCAATTTTATTTAATGGTTTCGTAATATAATATTCAACACCAAGTGTATACGCCTCACCAATAAGCTGTTTCGATTCAACTTGAGAAATCATAATGATTTTCCCTGTAAAAGAGGATGCAATATGGCGAACTGTTTCAATCCCATCTCGCATTGGCATTAATAAATCAATAAATAAAATATCTACTTTTTTAAAATTTAATTGATCCGCTTCAATAAAAGCTCCATCTTCCGACTCTCCAATTACTTCCCCAAGATCGCCATCTTCAATAATTTGTGAAAGCATGGAGCGGAAAACTTCATCATCATCTACGATATAATAAAACAACTTTATTCTCCTTCCCGCTTTAAACTGCACTCCGGTAAACAAACGATAAACTTACACCCTCCGCCAGTTTCTCGGTCTTCTAATCTCACTTCTCCACCTAGCTCTGTTACCATTTCGTTTATGTAAGAAAGTCCAATACCTGTTGAAGGTGTTCCCGCTTGATCATACTTTGAAGTAAATCCTGGCTTAAATACTAATTTCTTATACTTCTGTGCAATACCAGGACCATCGTCAATTACTTCAAAGAATATATGTTTATCTCGTTTATATAGCTTAATAATAATGAGACCTCTACCCTCAATTGCTTCAACTGCATTTGCAACTAAGTTATTAAAAATGGATAAGACCGTGTACACATGATATTCTGCATGCTCACCTTCTATATGTTCCGAAAAACGTATATCTTTTTCTAACATTTCAGCATATTTCTCATTAATTCTTACAATCATTTCCGCTAATTCATGTCCTTCTACATACTCAGCCACATTTTTATCTAATAACAGTTTAGATAGTCCTGCAAAAATTCTTTGATTATCCTTTTTGATTTCGTGCACTTCTCCTGCTATTTTTAATGCTGTTTTGCTATTTAAATCATCGTTCGCTTGTAAGTTTCGATATAGTTGATATGCTTCTTGTGTAATTAACTCAGCATTTTGTAACGTTTTTTTCAAATGGACAGATTCCACATATAAATTAGAGAGGTACATTAACATATTTTCATTTTCTTTTCGAACTTGTGATTCTTTTAACTTCGTTTCATATAAGTTCATCATATTTAAAAAACCAAGTGCAAAGAAACTACGGAAAATAGCAATAATAATTAGTTTATTCACTTCAGAAACTGTTATCGTTGTCCCCAGCACTAACATATGATAAAACGCAAGTTCAGACATACTTGCGATAATTTCAATTGTAATTCCAAGACATCCTATCACAATTGGCTTCTGATGAAACTTATTCACCCTACAAAGCGAAAAAAGACTTCCATAAATAAAATAATAAAAGAACACAGGATAACGCAAATAAAATGATTCTGTCATATGGAATGAACCTTGCAATACCCAGTCAAGACATACACGAAATAAGACTACAGATATACCTACAAGAATACCTGCAGCTGCTGCTGGCACTCTTCTTAAAAATAGTAATAAAAAGAAGAAAAGCGGTGTCCCGAAACTAACACGAAACATATCATTAAAAGGATGAAAATTCAGCTCTCCAGCAATCGGAACAACAACCATTAATATAATTAAAAGATACATATCTTTCTTCCATAATTGATTCCAATTCAAAGGTGCCACTTCCTATGCTTTTTTCAATTGTAAAAGTGAAAGCCCGCTTATAATTATAAACGGGCTTTATTTCTATATTCTAACCTTTTCTACCGCTTTTATTTGGCGATACTCCGGTTCCCATATTGCTTCTTTTACGGCAATCTTAATATCGTCATCACTTAAGTTCTCTCTAGCAACACCTTCTGCAACTGCAACTTTCGCTACTTCAATCGCAACCAGTTCAGAGATATTACGTAACTCTTCAACTTCTGGCAAAATAGGCGCTCCTGGCTGACTTGTATCTACCATACTTGCAACTGCTTCTGCTGCTGCTGCGAACATTCCATCCGTCATGACGCTTGCACGAACAACAATTGTACCAAGACCTAGTCCTGGGAAAATAAGTGCGTTATTTGACTGTCCAATCACATACGTTACACCGTTATATGTAACCGGTTCAAACGGACTTCCTGTTGCAACTAATGCTTTTCCTTCTGTCCACTCGATTAAATCTGCTGGTTTCGCTTCAGCAAGTGGCGTTGGATTCGACATTGGTAAAATGATTGGTCTTTCTACGTGAGAAGCCATTTCTTTAATAATTTCCTCTTTAAATGCGCCTGCAACAGTAGATGTACCAATTAAAATTGTCGGTTTTACATGTTTCACAACTTCAGCAAGTCCGATAGCATCATTTTGTTTCCAATCACTTACTTCAGCTTCTTTTCTTGCATATGGAATTTGGAAATCAAGAAGATCTTCCATATTATCTGTAACCAACCCATTACGGTCAATACACCAGAAACGATTATGTGATTCTTCGTCTGATAAGCCGACACGAACCATTGCATCTCTTACTTGATCTGCGATACCGATTCCAGCCGTACCAGCACCAAACACAACTACACGGTGTTCACTTAACGGTACACCAGAAGCTTTTACTGCCGATAATACAGCAGCAAGTGAAACTGCCCCTGTACCTTGAATATCATCATTAAATGTACAAACGTCATGACGATATTTATCTAAAATTTTTCGTGCATTTCGAGAACTGAAGTCTTCCCAATGTAGAAGTGCTTTCGGGAATTGTTTATTTACCGCTTGAACAAACGTATCAATAAATTCATCGTAAGCTTCACCTGTTATACGAGGGTGACGATTTCCAATATAAAATGGATTGTTTAATAATTCCTCACGATTTGTACCTACATCTAAAATTACCGGTAATACACGGCTAGGATCGATTCCAACTGCGGCCGTATATACAGCCAATTTCCCGATTGCGATGTTAATTCCACCAACACCCCAATCACCAATTCCTAATATACCTTCTCCATCCGTTACAACGACTAAATCAATGTTTTCAGCTGTTGCACCGATATTTGCAAATGCATCTTCAATACCTGATGGATCGTTAATTGATAAATAAATGCCACGTGGTTTACGGTATTCATGACTATATCTTTGAATTGCTACACCTACAGTTGGTGTATATACAATCGGTAACATTTCACGTAAATGCTCTGTTAAAATACGATAAAATAACACTTCATTTCGATCATGTAACGCTGTTAAGTATACATTCTTTAATAAATCATCCGGCTGAGAACTAAATTGTTCATACGCTCGGCGTGCTTGTTCTTCTAACGTTAAAACCGCTGGCGGTAATAACCCTTTTAAACCTAACTCTTCTCTTTCCTCTTGTGTGAAAGCTACCCCTTTATTTAAAAGTGGTGTTGATAATACTTCTGCTCCTCTTAATGTTGTTTCTAATGCACCATTAGAAGCCACTGTAAACTTACTCATAACATCCCTACCTCTATTCATATATAGCATTTCTATATTGTAAACAAAAAAGAGGGGATTGTCCCCCTCTTCTTTTAATTTTTCTTTAAAAGAGTTGCTCCTGCAATCCCTGGGTGTGTCATTTCGAATGGATCTAGAATTAACTCTAATTCTTCTTGTGACAATACACCATTTTTCACACATAGTTCTCGAACGGATTGCCCTGTCGCAATTGCTTCTTTCGCAACGCGAGCTGCTGCTTCATAGCCGATATGAGGGTTCACGGCTGTAATAATTCCTACACTCTTCTCAACGTACTCTTTTAAGCGATCTTCATTCGCTTCAATTCCTTTTAAGCAATTATCTGTAAAGGCACGGAAACCGTTATTCATAATGCTAATAGATTGAAGTAAGTTGAAAACAAGTACTGGTTCCATAACATTTAATTCTAATTGTCCTGCTTCTGAAGCAAGGCAAATTGTATGGTCGTTACCAATTACTTGGAACGCAATTTGATTAATTACTTCTGGCATAACAGGGTTTACTTTCCCTGGCATAATAGATGAACCTGGTTGACGAGCTGGTAGCATAATTTCCGCTAATCCAACGCGTGGACCTGATGCCATTAGACGAAGGTCGTTCGCAATTTTAGACATGTTCATCATACATACTTTAAGTGCTGCAGATAC
This sequence comes from Bacillus sp. 41-22, assembly GCF_025809295.1. Taxonomy (NCBI): domain Bacteria; kingdom Bacillati; phylum Bacillota; class Bacilli; order Caryophanales; family Bacillaceae; genus Bacillus; species Bacillus sp. 41-22. Next base: position 1,729,954 of record NZ_CP084035.1, on the reverse strand, counting down.
TTCAGTGTACGCATCCGTATTTTGAGTTGCATCTACTAAATCTTCTGCACCAACAAGTGGTAGTTCACTAATTGTAGCTAAATGTTTTACAACTGCTTCAATATATTCTGGATCTGCATTTAAGCCTGTACCAACTGCAGTTGCTCCCATATTTACTTCATATAAATGTTGACGTGATTGCTTGATACGTTTCATGTCACGTTCAAGTACGCGGGAGTATGCTTTAAATTCTTGTCCAAGACGAATTGGCACAGCATCTTGTAAATGTGTACGACCCATTTTAATAACATGATCGAACTGTTCTGCTTTTAATTCAAATACATCATGCATATAACCCATTGTTTGTAATAAGCCTTCTAATGCATTTAATGTTGCAATATGAATCGCTGTTGGGAATGCATCGTTTGTTGATTGTGCCATATTTACATGACTGTTTGGACTAATATAATCATAGTCTCCCTTTTCCATTCCTAATAATTCAAGGGCACGATTGGCAATGACTTCATTTGCGTTCATATTCATTGAAGTTCCTGCACCACCTTGAATTGGATCAACGATGAAATGATCATGCCATTTCCCCTCAAGGATTTCTTGTGATGCTTCTGCGATAGCACCACCCTTTTTCAATTCCAATCTTCCTACATCTGCATTAGCAAGTGCTGCCGCTTTTTTTACAATTGCTAACGCTTTAATTAAACCTTCATGGACTTTGTATCCTGTAATCGGGAAATTCTCCACTGCACGCATTGTTTGTACACCGTAGTACGCGTAATTTGGTACTTCTTTTTCACCTAAAAAATCTTTTTCAATTCGTACTCCATTTTTAACTTCAGTTAATGTTGCCATGATTACTCACTCCTTAACAATCTCTTACGCTGCTTTTGTTTGTTTGACCGTTTCTACATATTGTTTTGCTTTCTCATCATCGAATTCGCCTTCCCACTTCGACATAACAATGGCAGCTAATGCATTTCCTAATACATTGACAGCTGAGCGAATCATATCTAAAATGCGGTCAATTCCCGCAATTAATGCGATGCCTTCTAGCGGTAAGCCCATTGATCCTAACGTCGCTAATACAACAACGAATGATGCACCCGGAACTCCCGCCATACCTTTGGATGTTAACATGAGAACGAATAATAGCGTTATTTGCTCCGTCAGTGACATGTGTACACCGTACATTTGTGCAACAAACAATGCCGCTAACGCTTGATAAATAGCTGATCCAGTCAAGTTAAATGTATAACCTGTCGGAATTACGAAAGAGGCAACTGCCTTTGGACAACCGAACTCTTCCATTTTTCTCATTATATTAGGTAAAACAGCTTCTGAACTTGCTGTCGTAAATGAAAGAATAAGTTCTTCTTTTAAAATTTTTATTAATGTAAAAATGTTTACTCCGACCATTCGTGCATTAATACCTAATACAATCACAACGAATAGTATAACAGTTACGTATACAGCTAGCACTAGTTTTCCTAAAGGAAGTAGTGTTGCTACACCAAATTTTGCAACCGTAACAGCAATTAATGCGAATACACCAAATGGTGCGAATTTCATCACTTGATTTGTAACCCAAAACATCGCTTCGAGTACACCTTCAAAAAAGTTAAAAACAGGCTTTCCCTTTTCACCGATTGCTGCAACTCCTAAACCGAATAGTACTGAGAAGAATATAATCGGTAATAAGTCACCTTGTGTAATAGACTCAAATATATTTTTCGGTACAATATGAACAATCGTTTCTGCAAAGCCTTTCTTCTCTGTTGCATCTGCTGTTTGTTTATAAGAAGAAATATCACTTTGCTGTAAATTACTCATATCAACGCCAGTACCTGGTTGGAATATATTCGCTGCAAGTAATCCCATTAAAATAGCAATCGTCGTAATAATTTCGAAATAAAGAATTGTCTTACCGCCCAGTTTCCCAAGCTTTTTCATATCTCCTACACCAGCTACCGCAACAATTAATGCTGAAATAACAATCGGTACTACAATCATCTTAATTAAGTGAATAAATATATCCCCAATTGGTGTGATATAAGAAATCGCCGTTTTATTGCCATAAAAGACTGCCCCTACTACAATCCCTAAAACAAGCGCGACAAAAATTTGTGTTGCCAATCCGAATTTTTTCATTTATGTTCATCCCCTTCATGCGAACGCTTTCAATTTGAATTTATAAAAGCTACTCACACATCATATAAGCGAACCTACAAAATCATACAAAAACCTACAAGTTCGTCACAAAAAATTCAAATTTATTTCTTATAATATTCATTGACACTTTTTTATAAAAAAGAAATAAAATAACCTTGATAAAACATCAGATTATTTCGTATAATCTAAAAGATATACGTATTCTAAATAAATGGGGATGAAAAGGAGTGGATGTTATGAAAAATCACGTGAAGAAGTTCATCATATCTATTTCTTTTCTATTTCATTTTCTTACGAAGGAACAAAGGCATTAGCCTTTGTTCCTTTTTTATTGCAATCTATATAGGGGGAATTGTTATGAAACCATATAAACGCGTCTTAATTAAACTAAGTGGCGGCGCACTTGCTGATCAATCTGGAAATAGCTTTAACTCCAAACGATTAGAACATATCGCAAACGAAATAATATCCATTATTGACCTAGATATCGAAGTATCCATTGTCATCGGCGGCGGTAACATTTTCAGAGGTCATCTAGCTGAAGAATGGGGAATTGATCGTGTAGAAGCTGATAATATCGGTACGCTAGGTACGATTATTAACAGCTTAATGCTTCGCGGCGTTTTAACAAGTAAAACAGATAGAGAAGTACGCGTTATGACTTCCATCCCTTTTAATGCAGTAGCTGAACCATATATTCGCCTACGTGCAGTACATCATTTAGATAACGGTTATGTTGTCATATTCGGTGGTGGTAACGGGCAACCATTCGTTACAACAGATTACCCAAGTGTACAAAGAGCCATTGAAATGAATAGCGACGCCATTTTGGTCGCAAAACAAGGTGTAGACGGTGTCTTTACAAGTGATCCAAAATATAATAAATCAGCGAAAATGTATCGAAAACTGAACTATAACGATATTGTTAGGCAAAACATACAAGTAATGGATCAAGCAGCTTTATTGCTTGCTCGAGATTATAATTTACCGGCACACGTCTTTAACTTTGATGAGCCTGGCGTTATGAAAAGAATTTGTTTAGGTGAACATGTTGGGACGTTGATTAATGATGATGTTTCGATGCTTGTGCATGAAAAATAGTATTTTTCATCGGAAGTTTTGTCCACCCCCCACTAATTATTAGCCTTCTCCAATCGGGCTTTTACGAGCAGTTGATCTCCCACCTAACGTCTTTGCTTTAGCCGCATTTTGAAGAGGGAATCTTACTGCTCGTTAATACGAGATCAATAGTCCCCTAATTTGTATAACAAGGGGACTTAAATTTTTATCGTAAACTTATCAGGGTCATTAATAATGTTAGAATTTCTTTACGAAAGCTCTTCCGAATCCCACACTTCAATAAATTCAAAACCTTTTAAATCACTTTGTTCAATTAAAACCTTCAATTCATCCGAAATAAAAACAGCCGTAGGATGAATTTTTCCATTTATGTAAACCTTAAATATCATTTCATTTTGAACTATATTAAAATCAAATGCGAACTTTTCACAACCTACTATAAGGCCTGTAATCATTTTTTTAAAGATTGCTTTATCTCCATCAATTGCATCTAGTACATTCAATACATGAACTAAATAATATATTTCACTATTTGAGTTACGTATAAGGGGTAAGAATTCAACATCAGTACCTACTATAGACTCTAATAATTTTTTTGCCTTTTCACTAACCATTAGGGCACCAATTTCTCCCCAGAAGTGCGGAAAATCACTGGCCTTTCCTTCCTCTAAACATTCAATAGGTAGCTTTCTCCATGAATCTACTAATTTTATTGTAGAGTTAAACTTCCCTTCAAAAAACTTTTTATCTTCTTTATAATTTAATAATTGAAAATACTCATAGTTATCAGAGAAATTTCTTAATTCCCAAATCTTCATAGCTATTCTCCTTTACTACTGAGTGATATATTGTTGTTTCTGCCCCCTTACTTATTTTTTGCTCTCTTAGATATGGGGTCCCCCCAATAATCTAATTAAATTAGTTTTCTTTACGCACCCTCTTCTAAATTCCACACTTCAGTAAATTCAAAACTTTTTAATTCACTCTCTAAAATTGCATTTTTGAATTGATCTGATACTAAAAGATAGCTAGGATGCACCTTCCCATTTATATTCAATTTAAAAACTGGTTCGTCCTGAACAACATAAGAAATAAATACAAATTTTTTACATCCTATTATTAAACCTGAACTTAACTTATCAAAGATTGTTTTATTAGTATCAAGTGCTTCCAACACCTTTAAAACATGCATAGCATAGTATTTTGTGTGTGTGTGTTTGTTTATGAAGTAATGGTAAAAATTCAATATTATCTCCTACTATAGGTTCTAAAACATTCTTGGCTTTTTCACTAATTATTTGTACACCAGACTTTCCCCAAAAAATAGGATAATCGCTTGACTTTCCTTCACCTGTTACCTCAATAAACTTAGGCGTCCATGAATCTGAAAAACTCACCGTAGAATGAAAACTAGTTTTAAAATATTTTTTATCCTCTTCATAGTTCAATAATTGAAAGGTTTCATAATCATCAGTCGAGCTTTTTAATTGCCAAATTTTCATATATATTCTCCTTTATTATTACCATTTATTTACATATTTATTTCTTGGGTTCATTTCACCTTAAATTACCTTCTAATAAATCTCTTCTTATTCCATGTAACACTGTTCGGGTTCACATTCCTTATTTAATCCTTTTAAAAAATAAAAAACAAACCAACCTTTAAAATGTTAGTTCGTTTTTTATAAATCATTAAATTAATATCAGGTAATTAAAAATGAATTTCAGATTATATTTAACATTAGTTATTTTTATCCATTGGTATTGCATTTAGCGCTAAACCAACAGGTCCTAATTTTCCAATTAATTTTTTTGCTTTTCCATATGGAGCCCCTTTTACTAATGTAAAAGGAAGGTTTTTCGATCCTTTTAATAGTTCCCCCGTTGAAATATCAAGTGCTAGTACACTTTTTATCTTTACTAAATCTTTTAATCCCCCATTAGGAATTTCTATTAACACTATATTACACGTATCAGGGATTTCCTCTTTTATTTCCTGTATTTTTCGATTCAAACACCCCGTATTTACCCACTCACTAAAATCTAATGTAACTACAGTGGCATGATTTGGATTCATATCACCAGAATCAACAGCCCTCACTTCTTGTACATCTGCACCTTGCGACATTAAAAAAACATTACCACTACCATCATCACCAATAGAAACATAACCATTTGCATATTCTGTTACTTCCCAGGTCTCATTTCGTTCTATAATATCCTCAGTACCATAAATTGTTAATCCTCCACCTATAGAAAAACCATTTGTATATTTCAATAAACCTTTATATATATTAGGTAATTCGACTTTCATTACATCTTCTATTTCTTGAATTTCAATTTCATTTGCTGGATTATTTTTTATTAAACCAGAAACATTAGATAAATTTATCATTTTTTCACAAAACCTCCCAAACTATCAAAATATTTATAAGCAGCTACCAATACCTTTCTTGCAGTTTTCTGATCAACTCCTGCCTCAATCATTTCTCTATAGCTTACATTAAATTCATAATTTATATCAGTATCATATCCTTCAAGCCTTCTTCGCTTTCTTTGCATAGCGGAAATTTTCGCATGAGGTAAACCAGAACTTGATGGTAAAAGTATTGCTTGAGCTTTCTTTTCGTTATAATCAAATCCACCCTTAATAGCCCATCTTTTAGCCCATTCATTTTGTATAGGATGATGTGATTGTATTCGATTATCAGCAGCTATATTTTTATTTCCTGGAGCACGATTAACCGCTGGACTTAAATAACCATGATCATCGATATCTCCTTTTTGATATCCCCCTGGTCTTTTTGCATTTCCTATCTTTATATTCATGCCGTTATTTGGACTACTTGCTTTAACCAAATAATCTTTCATTGTAGGTATTTCAATTTTCATAGAATCCATACCTGCAATAGCCAGACGGTCTCCCATTTGCAAATTATTTGTAACACGTGAGAAACCTTTTGTTAATGTAGTTATATTACCCACTTGTCCCAATTTACTTGCTTTACTTAATCCTTTATCACCAATGAGCCCAAGTCCAATTTGTGTAAAAGCATAACTTCCCCACTTAGCACGACTTTCAGCGTCTCCATTTATTACATCATTAATAAACGAATCTGACAATGTTTTCCACATAGCAGGTAAGGTTTCATCTAAATGAGTAACAGCGTAGCCCATGTTCTTCCATGTTTCCCATTTACCAAGTGCCACAACACCATCTATTGTATCTTCAACAGCTTGACCCGTACCTTCTAAAATACCATCTATAATTTTTTCAGATGTAGATTTTTCAGGAGGTTTCTTGCACACCGCTCCCTCTTCCATTGATCCTTCCTTTAAAAGATTATCAACTTGACGTTTTCTTTCATCAGCAATTTCTTGAATCGAAACGGTCCAATCCATATTTAATCCTTGTGTACTAAACGTACCACTTACAGGACTAAATCCTTTCCCGCTTTGGACTTCAGCGAGGCCGGCAGTAATGCTAGCCACTAGTTGAAGAGCTGTGTTGTAGTTATTACTGGACGTATAGTTAAATTCATATAGATGCTCTAATTTTTCTTGCAGTTTTTTTCTCATCTCCACTAAAACAATAACCATGGCATCTATTCCAGGCAATACTGTAGCAATACTAATTGCTTCTATACTTGAGACCATTCGATTAATTTCTTGAATTTGCTCTCTTATTTCTTGTTCGATGACATCTGTGGAAGCAACTTGTGATTGAAAATCACTTGGAAACGCATCATTTTGACGAATTAATTCTTCACATAAATAAATGATACCTTGTGCTAAAGGACGAAAAGTTTGGACAAAAAATATTTTTGCACTACTATATGTTTTTCCTTGCAAAACCGTATCAGTTGCAAAGGTATCAATTGATTGGATTGCTTGCTCCATAGCTTGGATAGTAGCGACACATACAGCGTTCATGCTTTGGGTCTGATTTTTTACTTCCCCTACATACATATTTAAACTCATGCTTTATCCTCCCTTTTTAATCGCTGTTGCCGATATGTAAGGTCGGTTTCTAAATCAATAAGATTGCGTCTTTCTTTAAGTAATGTTTCTTTTTGATTTTCCAATTCAAATGTTAATTTCCGCTCAATATGCTGCGACTCTTGAAGCTTATTCATAAAAAAATTAGAAACTTCTTTATCACCATGCCATGTTTCTAAAACTCTATTAAATAAACGATTATTTCGACTTCTCAATTCATGAAAGTCCATTTCTGTTTGTCTCTGGATTTGAATCGCAGCTTGATTTCGATCTTGTTTCTCGAATACTATCCGTAATTCTTGATTTAATTGGTCTACTTGCTTTTCAATGTCTTGACTCATCTTATTCTTCCTATCCTTCTCCCTTTACCCTAGGTTGTCACATTAGCGAAATGTATTTTGTAGTTCATTATCCATTCTTTCAAAATCCTTAGCTGCTAAATGAATATTATCAACTGCTTTTTGAAAGGCTCCACAAAATTGTCTAGTCAAATCTAGCATTTGTTGATTCGCTTCTTGCGCCTGGGCATTAACAGTTAGTGTAGTACGGCTCGCCTTTGTGATAGAACGATTTGTTGCACTTTGGATTGTATTCGAGGCATTTCTCATTTGAGTGGCGATTTGTGTAGCCGTTTGAAAATTACTTTGAAAGTTCCCCATCATTTAAACCCCTTTTAGTTTCAAAATTATATCACGTTACTCATTTTGATTTATCGAAAATTTCAGTTATGAAACTACAGTTTTTTAAGCATTCAACTAGAACTCACTTAGAACTCTTAATCAAAATAGAGGCATTAGTTTAACTTTAATTTAACTACATATTGAATTTTTTACCGAAGCGCAAATGAAGACGGAGGGGCACCCGCCAGACCAGACTATTTTTTAACTACCAATAATAAATTATAAAATAAGAAAGAACCTTCTGTTTTTGAAGGTTCTTTCTTATTTCTCAACTTTTTGAATAAACAATACAGCTTTCTATTTACTATATTCTACATTTCCAGTATTCCAGTTAAATCATCACAAATAAAAATCAACCAATCCCGCAAATTTCTCCTTACAACGCTCCCACAAAGATAACTTCTCAAAAAACTCTTTCGTCATTTCTTTCGAATCATGAAAATCTTGTGTTAACGCCGCATTCACTTCTGATACGATAGATCCACCATGAATATACAAATTCATCTCATCATTTATATAGAAGCTACGCGCAGTAAAGTTTGTTGTACCAATAACGGTTAATTCATTATCAATCAGCATTAACTTTCCATGAAACATACCTTTTTTATAACCATATACCGTAATCCCGTTATTAACAGCTTGACGAATATAAGGATACGCTGCCTCTTTAATAAGAGGAATATCTGGTTTATATGACCAAAGTATTTTTACTGTAACACCACGTTTTTGCGCTCCAATTAAAGCATTCATTAATTCTTTATTTTTCGCTATAAAATAAGGTGTTGTAATTACAATTGAATGTTTCGCTTGTTTTATTAACTTTATATATTTTTCAGCGACGTGATGTCCATTGTAGCTAACCATCGTATGTAATGTATTCCCTTTACTCGCTTTATTCGTACTTCTTTTTATATGTTCTTTCGTATCTCGTTTCCAATCTAAAGCGAATTGCTCTTCTAAATCTTTTGCTCCTTCTCCTCTAAGCCGCACATGATAGTCACGCCAATATCCAAATCGCTTATCTTTCCCTAAGTACTCATCCCCCATATTAAAGCCACCCGTATAGCCAATCTCCCCATCAATCGTCGTAATACGACGATGATTACGATGGTGAAGTGAATAAAATCCGAATGGCAATTCAGGTTTTCTACTATATGTAAAATGTACACCACTTTCCCGCAATTCATTTTTCATCTTTCTTTCAAATGATAAATCATTAATGCGATCAACCGATAAATATACGTTTACTCCTTCTTTCGCCTTCTCCTTTAATAAGTTTAAAAAAGTATGGCTACTTTTATCATCCGATAAAATATAAAAATAAGTGTAAATAGATCGCTTCGCTTCCCTTATATCAGTAAACAACTGTTTATAAAACGACTTCCCTTCTACATATAATTGAAAGTCACTATAATGAGGTGCATACTCTGTCGGCATATTTTTCCCAGCTTCCATTTTCCTGCCTAAAGTAACATCGATATGCATCCAAATTAAAATAAAAACGAAAATAGCAATAATAATAGAAGTAACTCGCAATATTTTTTTAATCATTTTGATTTCCTTCCGCTCATATTACTTACTATTTCGTAGTGTTTCATTAAATTATTTTTTCATACGAAATGTCTTTCTTACTTTTATTTGCGAATACAAAAAGGTGTGGCATTGCGCCACACCTTTTCATTAAATGAAGTTCCTCGCATCATTATTTCTTCCAAACTTATAAATAGCAATTAAGAAGAATGCTATCGCGAAAGCGAATAAAATTAAAATATTTAAATACAACTCAGAAAATGGAATGCCTTGCTGTAGTTTTGAAATCGTATCTAGTAACCAACGCTGCGGAAGGAAATCAGCTACTTTTTGTACTGCTTTCGGCATAATGTCGTACGGGAAATAACATCCAGCAAGTAAACATGTTGGTACTATTACTATATTTTGCATTGCATTTGAAGCAGTTGAACTTTTTGAAAAAGACACAATGACTAACGATAAACCAATTGCAATTAAAGCGAATATCATAAGCACACCAATCATAACTATGAAAGGCATATTTATAGTTGTGTGAAAAACATTCGTCATAAAGAATACTGCAATTACAATTTGTACTGTTAATATCATCATATTTACTGCGACATTAGATAATATAAATTTCTTTCCGTCAATCGGCGTTGATAATAATCTAAAATACGTTCTGTTCTCTTTTTCTTTTAAAATAAATCCTGATAAGTTCACTGCTGAAAATAACATAAACATAATAAGATAACCCATCGTTTGATTTGTCATATCTTTATTTTTTGAAGTATCTTCAAGTGTCTCAGACTTTACTTTAAATGAACTTTTTTGATAACCAGCGTACATACTATTAAACGTACTTTGATCGGCCCCTGCCACTTTACTAATCGCAGCGATGTTATCAACATAGTTATATAAATACGATTTTATAAATCCTGTTACTTGATCGCCTTTAATCGATGAAATCTCAATATGACTCGGTTTCCCTTCTCGAACACTTTCAGAAAAACCAGACTGTAATGTAATAACACCATCAAGTTTTTTTGAAGTGAGTTTATCTTCCACTTCAGATTCCTTAATTTTACTAACATTTACATGATTGAGTCCTTCTAAAAATTTCACTGTATCATTTGCGATAGGTTGATTTTCTTTATTTATAACCCCAATATTTAACGTTCCTTGCCCTACATTCCCATATATCGAAAAGGAAATGAGCGTTCCTATTATCGGCAAGCTAATAATAATGAGTAACCCCTTTTTATTTTTCAAAAGCACAGATAACGTTTTTTGTATGAGCCATAAAATATCTTTCATACTATAGCCCCTCCCGTCTACGTAATGCAATAATCGCAATTAATAAAAAGAGTGCTGAAATTCCGAGGTTTAAAAATATTACTGGCAGTGCCGCCCCTATGTCATTTGCATAAATAATTTTCATAATGGCTGTGTTGGCCCACGTTAATGGCGATAAATTCGTAACGACATTTTCTTCCACTACGAAATACGCACCACCAAAAATAGAAGCTAATTGCACAACAACCATAATAATCGCTCTAGATGCCTCACCTGTTTTTGTAATAAATCCGATTCCTAAACCGAAGCTAATTGCTAGAAAGACTTCTGTTAGTAAAATAATAAATATGATTCCAATATGGTCACCCCAATTCGCTTGAAAAACAAATTTACTAAATAAAACGACGAGTAATAGACAAAGTGCATTCGCTACAAGACTACCGAGCACTTTCCCAACGAAAATCTCAGCTTTACTTATAGGTGCTGCAATTAAACGATCTCCTGTTTTACGTATTCGTTCTCCTCGAATTAAAAAACTCGCCCCCATTGCAGCGTACAGTGCAATCATCGTCGTCATTACAACCGCATAGTAATCCATAGAACCTGGTTTTTTAGCAGCTTGTAAAGATGTTTCTTTAATATAATCATTATGATTTCCGTTTGAAATAACTGCGCTAACCTTACTCGGATCTACTTTTGCAACTTCGGCCACTACGTTGTACTTATCAACAAATGTTGTAAGCATGCCTTCCACAATACTTCCCTCAATACTACTTTTGTCACTTCCATAAAATTTTGCACCATCTTTATTTAACTCTACATAAGCAGCATATTTATTTTGCTTCACTTCTTCTTTCCCATCTATACCTTCGGAAGCTTTTTTAAAATGAATACCTGATTTATCAACTTCTTTTGTAAATGCTTCAAATGATTGAGAAAACGTGCTACTTGCTTCATCTTTATATAGCACTTGTATATCCTTAAACGATTGACTATCGCTATTAAATGCATTCGTTAACGCTGTTCCTAACACAAGCATAAGTACAATTGGAAATGCTAACATAAAAACTAAAGTTCTTACGTCCCTGAAATCTCTTTTAATGTGCATCACTGCAATGTTAAAGATGTTCAATTGATGAACCTCCCTTTACCTTTTCTTCATTTACCGTTATTTATCTCGTAAGTTTCTTCCAGTTAACGTAAGAAATACTGTTTCTAAGTTTGGAGCCTGCTCCTCTAACGAACGAATTTCAATGTCATGATTAATGAAATGCTGAATAATTTTATTTAAATTATTTAATCCTGCATCCGAGTTTACCTTGATTACGTTCTCTTCAATTTGAACAGCTTTCACACCATTTATCTCTTTTAAATTTTCTACATCTAAATTTTCTACTGACTTTACTTCAATCCAAATATCTTTCGTATCTGTAATAATCGCTTTTAACTGTTCTTTCGTTCCTTCTGCAATTACTTTACCGTGATCGACAATTGCTATTTTCGTACAAATCTCTTCCACTTCTTCCATGTAGTGACTCGTATAAATAATCGTACTTCCCATTTCATTTAATTTTCGGACAGACTGAAGAATGTAGTTCCTTGACTGCGGATCAATTCCAACTGTCGGTTCATCCATAATAATTAACTTCGGTCTATGAGCGATTGCACAAGCGATATTCAGTCTTCGTTTCATCCCGCCAGAAAAGTTTTTCGGATAACTTTTATGTTTATCACTAAGGCCTACAAATTGAAGTGCTTCCTCTACTCTCGCTTTTAGCTCGGCTCCTCGTAATCCATACAATCCAGCAAAGAATTTCACATTTTCATAGGCAGTTAACTCTTCATAAATCGCAATATCTTGTGGAACGATACCGATATTCATTTTCGCAAATCGATTATGTTTCTTTATATTTTTTCCTAGTATGCTAATTTCACCTTCATTACTTCTTAACAAACCAGCAATCATATTAATCGTTGTACTCTTACCAGCACCATTCGAACCTAAAAAGCCAAATATTTCTCCTTCTTTAATAGATAAAGACATATTATCTACCGCGATGAAATCACCAAATTTTTTCGTTAAATTTTTAATTTCCAATGTGTTCATCATTTCACCCCTATTTCGGTTTCTCTGCTTTTATTATAAACAAAAAGAATGAACCTGCTCAGTGCAGAAGTTCACCCTTTTCACATGAGATTATTCACTTTTTTCATATGAGATGATTCATCCCTCATATCGGCAACAACATCGTTACTGAAAAACCACTTGTTCCATCTACAATAATTTTTCCGTTTACTGATGCTGTTCGCTCCTCCATCCCCATAATACCGAGGCCTTTCTTAACAAGAGCTGCACCTTTACCATTATCCTTCACTTGTACTTTCACCATCTTGTTCAGTACATGAATATCTATTGAAATGACTGTCGCATCAGCATATTTCATCGCGTTTGTTAGTGCCTCCATAACATTTTCACCAATAATCTTCCACTGAATTGGTGAAATCATATCTAAGTTCCCTTTATATACGAATGGAATATTTATATCATGCTTACCAGCAAATTCCTCTATGAATAATTTCATACGATGAATACCAATTTGCTCAGTTGGTGGCTTCATATTTTTTAATGTAATCCGAATGCTTTCAATTCCATCTTTTGAAATATGAATGGCATTTTGTAATAATTCCACAGATTTTTCTTTATCTATTTCCATTAACCTCTTTGCTGCTTCCATTTGAATTAGTGCACCTGTCATTGAGTGACCGATTTTATCATGGATTTCTTGAGATAGTCGATTTCTTTCCTCTAATTTAAATGTGTATTCAGATTGCCTTATGTAATCTTTATTTTCATTTAAGCTTTTCGTAAGTCTTTGTATGTCTTTTCTCATTTTATCATTTTGCATTTCTAATTTTAATAATCGTGCTATATAGCGGTGAGCTATCGTTAAGGAAAAAAAACAAAATGCACTTATAAGTCCATACGTCATTTGAATACCTTCACCTATAAAAATAATAGGTAGAATCATAATGAAAAAGATTAACCATTTCTTTTTTATGTAATAATTTGCAATTTCATATAAGTTCAAAGGTAAAAACAAAATAAAAAACGGATGAACCTTCCATGTAAATAACATAACTACGCCAATTGACACACAAGTTAATATGTTTTTGTACGTATCTTTTTTAAATATAGAGATCAACACGTTTACAGAAAGATATAAAAGCAAAGTAAGTATAATCCATGGTAAGTTCGTAACATTTAAATGAATGTAGCTAAACACTATATATAAAAAGACAATAAGTTTACTTACAGTTAACCAAAATTCCATAACATTAATCTACTTTCCCTGTTAAGTAATAAATCGCAATTTGCGTGCGATGTTCTAGTCCAGTTTTCCCTAAAACTGATGTAATATAATTTGCAATCGTTCCTTCAGATATGAAAAGTTGCTTCGAAATTTCTTTATTTGAGAAACCTTTCGCAATTAATGCGATAATACTAAGCTCTCTTTCTGTGAAAAGGCTCTTATCAATTTTAGATTCTTCCTCTTTACTTTCCATTAAATTAGACTTAATTTTATCAAGCACTACATCTTGCATAACAGTTTGACCGTTATAAACTCCTTTTATCGCATCACGAATACGCTCCGGATCATTATTTTTTAATAAATAACCTTTCGCTCCGTTTTTTACTGCGTCCAAAATATATTCATCATCATCAAATGTCGTTAAAATGAGAGGCTTCGTTTTTGTCTCTTCACAAATTAACTTCGTCGCCTCTACCCCGTTCATGTTTGGCATACGAACATCTAAAAGCGCAATATCAACTTCATACTTTTTACAATACGCTACAGCTTCTTTTCCATCATTTACGGTATCTAATACTTCAAACTCTTCATATGTATTTAAAATAATTTTCATACCTTCTCTAATAAAAGAATTATCATCGGCTATTAATATTTTAATTTTCATGTTTGTTAGTATGGACCTTATCCTACTAACATTCACATCCTTTCTCCATGTAGCATTTCCTCTTTGCTCATTATATACTTCTCTTTACCATTTTTTCACACCTTTTTCATATAGCCCTCCTGCTAAAAATATATTATTCTTTTTTTATAACATGTGTAGGGTGACTTATCATTTCTTACGTCTATATAATAGAATGCGTCAAAAAGGAGGGAGAGACCGATTGAGGAAAAACAATTAGTTGCAAAAGCACAGCAAGGAAGCGAACATGCTTTTCGTATCCTTGTACAAACATATCGTCATTATATTTTTCAAGTTATCTTTTCCATTTTAAGACATGAAGAAGATGCTAAAGATGTTACACAAGAAGTATTCGTAAAAATTCACGCCTCTCTCCAAAATTATCAATTTCGCGGATTAAAAACGTGGATGGCACGTATTGCCACCAATCACGCTATTGATTATAAGAGAAAAAAAGCTAGAGAAAACGAAGAACTCTCCTTATGTAAAGAAACTGCGGAAAATATAAAAGCCTCTCATAATATCGAGGCTTTATTATTGACGAAAGAGCAAAAATTACTCATTGCTCAAAAACTGCGAGAACTTCCCGACAATTACCGTGACGTCGTTCTCGCACATTACTTAGAAGAAAAAAGTTATCAAGAAATTGCTTTGCAAGAAAATATTGAAGTGAAAACAGTCGAAATGAAACTGTATCGGGCAAGAAAATGGATTAAAAAACATTGGAAGGAGGAAGAGTTTCTATGATGCATTATTCAAAAGAAGATTGGCGCAATTATACATTAGATGTTATATCAAACAATGAACGTGAATCTATGGAAGAACATCTTTATGAATGTGATCATTGTTTAGCACTTTATATGGAAAGTATTGATGAACAACACGAAAACCTTCCAATGATAAATGATGATTCATTTACGAACGAAGTTATGACGCAAATTAATTTTGAAACGTTACAGCCTAATGAAAATATAAAAACAAACTCACTAAAGCGCACAATTATTCACTACATAATTGCGACTGCGGCTACAATTATTTTTATGGTAAGTGGTTTATTCCAGTATATTTTCACAGCGACATCAAATTTCGAGAAATCTTCAAAACATAACGAGTCTTCTATCTCACAACAAATTGTAAACAAATCGGTAGACACATCAAAAAAGGACGGAGGTTCAAAGCATGAATAAAAATCCCTTTTTAGCACTTGTATTAGGGCTAATTCCTGGGCTTGGTCATTTATATTTAAAGAAATTCGGACGATTTATTTTATATAGCGGAGGGGCTTTATTTCTATTTATCTTTGCAGCATTTTGTACAATAGCATTAGGAGCGCGTGATATTGCTTTTCTTTCTCTATTTTTACTAGTCGTGTTATGGGCGATCAATTTATTAGATTTAGTTATCACTATTATTAATCAATCGAAAAAACAAGCAGCCGGAGAATTTACAGAGTCCTCTAAAGAAAGCGAACGATTTTATATCATTCTTCTATCAATCATTCCTGGGCTTGGTCATTTTCAATTAGGACTTATGCAACGCGGACTTACATTTTTAGTCGCTTGCACAGGAATCGGAAGTATGATTATATTCGTTGCACTCTTAACATCTCAAGGAAGTTTCCTTATCTTCCTTATTACGTTACCTGTTTTATGGATTTATAATTTCTTCGATGTTGTTCAGCAACTACAGAAAAAAGAACGTGGCGAGCAATTAGTTGATCGTACTATTTTTGAAGACTTTGAAGAGCACCGAGAACAAGGAAAGAAAAGTAAAACATTTGCTTCTATTTTAGCGATGTTCCCTGGAGCAGGACATATGTATTTAGGCTTACAACGCCGTGGTCTTCAGCTTATGGCAGCCTTTTTACTATCCATTTATTTACTCGATTTATTAAGACTCTCTGCGTTTTTATTTTTAGTACCAATCATTTGGTTTTATAGCTTTTTTGACACATTACAGCAAACAGCCAAATACGGAAAAGAACGCGTACATGACGAACCTATCATCGACTATTTTATAAATCATCAAAGATGGATCGGTATCGGTTTAATTACACTCGGTGGTTATTATTTATTAGATCAAACAGTCCTTCCTATTTTGAATGATTATTTTGTAACTATATTTAATATTCATCTTAGCGAACTATATTATCGCTATTTCCAAACATCTATCGTTGCTCTCCTTTTAATTGGTGGCGGCTTTAAATTGTTACTTGGAAATAAAGAAAACAAAGGTGGTACAAACGAATGAGAACATGGCGCGTTGGAACATTCTCAATGGGGCTTTCCATTATTACATTAGGTTGTTTCTTACTATTTTCAGTTATGAAAGGCACTCAAGTATTGGATACATTAACAGCATGGTGGCCTGTTTTACTTATTATACTTGGCGCTGAAATTTTACTATACCTTCTATTTTCTAAGAAGGAACAATCATTTATTAAATATGATATTTTTAGTATTTTCTTTATTGGAGTTTTAGGAAGCGTTGGAATTGCTTTTTACTGTTTATTATCAACTGGATTACTAGAAGAAGTTCGTCATTCTATTAACACAACTAGGCAAACGAGTAATATTCCAGACGGACAACTTGATATACCTGAATCTATCAAAAAAATCGTAGTGGATGCGGGGCATCACCCTCTAACGATAGAGGGAAATAATACAAATCAAATTCATCTTTTTGGAACATATGAAATGACGACAAAGGCAAATGAAAAACCTAATTTAAAACAAGAGGATTTCCTTTCAGTTCAAACGGCTGGAGAAACGATGTATATAACGTTAAAACCATTACCGGTTCAGCATACGTTTTTTAACTTCGCACCACAGGTGAAACAAACACTCGTTCTTCCGCAAAATAAAAATGTAGAGATCCGCGCTTCGAATAACGAACTATCTCTTTATCCAGGTCAATTACAAAATAATTGGTTTGTACAAAACAGTTCAAACGTATCTGTTCATTTAACTAAAGAAAGTGATGTTTCTTTAACAGCCGTAACAAATCAAAAAGAAACTCACGGAAACACACCTTGGGAACAAGTAGAAGATTTAGCGAAAAAAGAAAATAATTCTTCAGAAGAAAATCCAGAATTAAATGGGCAAGAACATTGGTATAAAAACTCGATAAAAACAGGAAATGGAACGTACAAATTAAATATTGAGAAAGCTTATAATTTAAATATGAGCGTTATCGAAAAATAAGAAACCTTCCACAATTGTGGAAGGTTTTTCTCATATAATCGCTTTTATTCCTTCTAAAATTAATCCAATCATAAAACCACAAACAGCCCCGTTCACACGAATCCACTGCAAATCTTTACCGACATTATTTTCAATCATTTCGATTAATGTTTTATCATCTAACTTATCAAGGTTTTCTTGCACAAGCTTTCCAATTTTCGAATGATTCTTTTCAACAATAGTAACAACTTGTTTTTGTAACCAATCTTCTATTTTTTGAACAGTCAGTTCGTCTTCTTTTATTTTATTCATTTGTGTTTGTAAGAATGGAACAACATATTTATCAGCAAATTCTTCATTCTTCACAAAGGTAACTGCCCTACTCTGTACTTGCTCTAGCATTTCTTTTATTTTGTCTGTAGCATCCCAATTTGCAATCCATTTTTCTTTCCACTTCTCTAATTCCTGTAATAAAGATTCATTTTCTTTTACATTTATAATCTCTTGACGAATTTTCGCTAATATAAGTTGTCTTGTGCTATTATCTGCATCTTGTAAGCTGTTAATATTACTAATGATAAACTTCTGCAAAATGCCGCCGATTTTATCTTCATCTACAATATTCATAAATGATTTCAAAGTAAACTGCAGGAATCCATCTACTTTTATGTTTTCCATCGCCTTCATACCTAAGCTTCCGAGCTGATAACGTGCTTCATCTTGAGCCGTCCAATCTTTCACTTTTACTAATATGTAATCAAGTGTTTTTTCATCATATTCTTGCACTACTAATTGATCCACGAGAACTTGTAATATGTTACTTGTGTTAATTGTATGCAAATACGTTTTTAATTCTTTTTCAATAATAACTGCTAATTTTTCTGTATCTATTTGAAGAATCGCTTTCTCAGCAATTGTTACAATTCCTTTTTTCACAGCGTCAGACTGTAACTCTTTCTCAGCAATTTGCAGTACCATTTGTGCTAGCTGCATTTCTTTTACTTTACTTGTAATACTTTCTTTCGTCAGCCATTCATTTTCTAACGTAGAAACGAGACCCTTTGTTACCCGTTTCCGATTTTTAGGTAATAATGCTGTATGTGGAATTGGAATTCCCAACGGATGACGGAATAAAGCTGTAACCGCAAACCAATCCGCAAGTCCACCAACTAACCCAGCTTCAAATCCCCCTTGAATAATCTCCCCAGCTACCGTTCCTTGAAAAGGGATGGAAGCCGCAAAACCTACGCCCATAACCCCAAGCGAAATACCCGCTATATATTTAGTCTGTAATGACATCGTATACACATCCTCTTATTATGTAAAATAAAGCTTTTTGTTATTTTTATTCGATATTAGCAATCCTTTATATCTATACTATAAAGAACTAGTGCGAAAATAACAAAGAATTTTATGTACATGAAAAAAATGAGGCTGTAAATAGCCTCATTTTTATTTACACGTTAATTCCAAACCTTTCTTATAATACCCATTCATCACGTCTTCCGGAACCATACTCCCACCAGTTCCCCACACAATATGAGTACCTTTCTTCACCTTCTCTGTTAACTGTTGTTTTTGTAAATACTCATTTTCAGCTTTACATACATTCAACGGCCCTATCATACCCGCTAATGCAGAAGGCTCTAAATAAATATTTTCAGTATCAGCCAGTTCTTTTAATAATCTATATAACTCTTCATCACTTACTGTATAATTTCCACTCAAAAATGGTTCCATCGTTTTACCGACAAATCCAGATGGTCTTCCTACTGCAAGCCCATCCGCATCAGTTACATTGTCAATCCCGATATCTTGAACGGCAATTTTATCGTGAAGCCCTGTCATTAAACCGAGTAACATACATGGAGAGTGCGTAGGCTCCGCAAAGAAACAGTGCACATTGTCTTTGTACAATAACTTTAAACCAAATGCTACTCCGCCAGGCCCGCCACCTACCCCGCACGGAAGATAAACGAATAAAGGGTGCTCTTCATCTACTACAATTTCTAACTCTTCTAATTGTTTTTGTAAACGTGATGCTGCTACTGCGTATCCTAAAAATAAATCATGTGAGTTTTCATCATCAACAAAATAACAGCTAGGATCTGCATCTGCTTGCAGTCTTCCTTCTTCTACTGCTTTACTATAATCAGCTTCATATTCAATAACGTTTACACCTTTACTTCTTAATAAATCTTTTTTCCATTCTTTTGCGTCTGCCGACATATGAACAGTCACATTAAAACCTAATTTCGCACTCATAATACCGATGCTAAGCCCTAAATTGCCAGTAGAACCTACTGCAATTGAATACTTCGCAAAAAAACCTCTAAATCTATCACTATCTAAAATTGAATAATCATCTTTCCCTGTTAACATTCCATGCTGAAGTGCCAGTTGCTCTGCATGTTTCAGCACTTCGTATATTCCGCCTCTAGCTTTTATTGATCCTGATATCGGAAGCCCGCTATCACATTTTAATAGTAATCCCCCTAAAATAGGTTGCCCATAACTTTTCTCTAAAGATTGTTTCATAGAAGGTATTTTCACTAAAGGTGATTCTATAATACCGCCTGTTTCCTTCGTTTCAGGAAATACTTTCGCAATATATGGTGCAAAACGCTTTAATCTCTCTTCCGCGTCTTTTACATGTTCTTCATTAAGTGGCGAATTTTTTATTGCTGTTTCATACTTTTCCATATTCGGGTTTATCCAAAATACTTCTTCTGTTGCGATTAAGTTATTTACTAGTGGATATTGCTCTTTTAATGCCTCTATCTCCTTCATTCCTCTTCCTCCTCATATCCTTGTAGATAGCCATATAATAAATTATAATTAAATTAATTTTAATATAGTTTAACATAAATAATTCATTTTAGTTAATTTAAATTTAATTTATTTAAATATAATTTAATAATTATTAAGGAGCATTTATTATGGAAAATATAGATATTGGTAAAAAGATTGAAAAACAAAGAAAAGAAAAAGGATTAACTAGTAAAGAATTAGCAAAGATGGCCGAAATCACACCATCAATGCTTAGTCAAATTGAACGTGGTTCTGCTAACCCTTCTATTCAAACATTAAAGGTACTTGCAAAAGCTCTTGATGTTCCAACATTTAGTTTTTTACTTGAAGAAAATAATACAGACGATTTAATTGTACGTTCTCATAAAAGAAAAAAAATGATTATCGATAATTTATCATATGAATTGTTATCACCTGATTTCACAGGAAATTTAGCAACAGCAATTATGACTATCCCACCGAATACTGCTTCATCAGAAAATGTTCTAGAACATAAAGGTGAAGAATTAGCATTTGTATTAGACGGAAAAATCACATTGCACTTAAATGAAGAAGAATACACATTAGAAACTGGTGATAGCGTAAAAATACCAGCTTATTTAAAACATAAATGGGTAAATCAATTCGAGAAAAATGCGATTGTTTTATTTTCTGTTACTCCGCCGATTTTTTAATTCATATGATGATACAAAAATAGCCATGCATAGATGCTCTCAGTGCATGGCTACTTTTATTTTTTTGGTACGAACAAAATCCCTAGACTAATAACACAAAAACTGAGTATTTGCTGTATTGAAAGACCAACTAAAACCGAATTTTGTTCACTAATAAGTGAAATAATGATATGAGCAATTCCCTCGCAAATTAGAAAAAAGCTTATATTCTTTCCATTTCCTAATCTTTCATTTTTAATCCATAACGAGCCAATTATACCGAGTGCGAGTATAATCTCATACATGAAAATAGGATGATACAAAAATTTTGATTCATATATTTTCATCCCCCACGGCAGTGTCGTTTGTGCACCTACTTCTTGATGGAATATAAAATAAAAGATTATACTCACGCAAAATCCAAAAGGTAATGTATCAAGTAAAATCCGAAGAGAAAATTGCTCTTTTTTACTTTTCCAAACAATATATATACTCGCAATTACGCACCCTACTATAATATGCTGAATACTTCCTACAGCTAATAATGCTGGCATTGGCGCCCCAATGGCCCATACCGGATTTAAAATTGCCGGTGCGAATTTCCATACTAATACAATGATAAGAAAGCCATTCGTTACTGCATCCATCATTTTTTCATATTGAATATTTTGCTTTTTCATCCTTAGTTTCATTAGAGTAAATCCAAATAAACTTCCTATTATAAGAGAAACGGGTTGTAACCTCACCATCCACTCCATCACTATGAAATCCCCTCTTAATTCTCAATTATTTTCTTAAACTTCTCTTCTAATTGATCTGGAGGTAATACACCTCGTGCATGATCTACAATAATTCCATCTTTATTAACAAAAAATGTCGTTGGTAAAGAAAATACTTTATAATCTATTCCAGCTACTCCGTCCATATCTAATAGAACAGGAAATTTAAATCCGTGACGATCTGCAAATGCGCTCGCTTCTTGTACTGGATCCCCGATTGTTGCATTTACCGCAAAGATTTCAACATCCTCCTTATATTTATCATACAAACGAACTAGATCAGGAGCCTCCATTTCACATGGACCACACCATGATGCCCAAAAATTAATAACATATGGTTTTCCCTTTGCATCATTTAACGAATAAAGCTTCCCATCTAATCCTTTTAATGTTATGTTCGGCGCTTTAAATCCCACTTGTGGTAATACTTCCTTCTCTTGTAACTCCGCTTGTTTCGCTTTTCTTTCTTTTTCTTCTTTCTTAGTATTATAAAAGTTAACTCCGGCCCAAATTAGTGCCCCAGCTAGTATAATAGCAATTAGTTTCTTCACTTTTCTTCCTCCTCATTTCTAAAATCCCGTAAATCCGCCGAATAGACGAATAAAGAACGCTGTAATTTTCGTCATTTGATTTGTATATAATAAAACCCCTGTTAAAATCATCATTCCACCGCCGATTTTCATCATGACATTGGCATAAGTAACAATCCATTTTACCTTTCCAATAAAAAATGCCATCACGAAAAACGGAACTGCAAAGCCAAGAGTATATGCCGTAATATAAAGAAGCGCACTTTCCGGATTGGTCGCCCCGAGCATAAGCACTGCAGAAAATATCGGACCAACACACGGTGTCCATCCTGCTGCATATGTCATGCCGACCAAAACTGAGCGAATATATCCTGTCGATTTACTTCTATACTGCACTTTTTTCTCTGCCATAAGCCACTTAGGCTGAAACAATCCAGTCATAAATAACCCCATCAAAACAATAAAAACCCCACCAATTTGTTGAATCAATCTTTGATTAGATGAAAAAGTAATCCCAATCCAACTCACCGATAAACCTAACGCATAAAATATAACCGAGAAACCGATCATAAAAAATACTGTATGTATAATCGCTGACTTTTGCATAATCCCACGATTTTCTTTTAAATCTTGAATAGACACACCTGTAATATATGATAAATAAGATGGATATAGCGGTAAAGAACATGGTGATATAAATGAAAGTATACCAGCCCCTACTACTAGCCAAATTGTTAAATCCGCCGCATTCATTTTATTCCCCCTAAATACACTACAATGCGTAGTGTTAATTATTAAAAAAAGAGGCTATATGCACTCTCCGACAATAAGTACAATCGACATACAAAATAGCCCTAACGTTACATATACTGAATTTGTATGTAATGGTATATTCAGCTTAACAACTTTCTCATTCAACACTTGCTCAATTCGTAAATTAATTGCGGTTTTCGCAAACGACGCTGTAATACATTGATTTTCCATCGTCTTTATTTTAATTAACTTTAATAATGCACTACCTAGCTCAAATGAAGATTTCATTTTTTGCATCGCATATTTATCTGCTGATAGCTCTTGATATACATGATAACGCTGCAACATCCCTTTTAATATAGGAATATACATCATTCCCTCAGCTAACAATGTAAAGAAAAATAACTTTAATGGATCTCGATTTTTTTGATGATATTCCTCATGTAATACAATCGCATCAATTTCTTCCTCAGAAAATGCCTGAAACATTCCTTCTGAAA
Organism: Bacillus sp. 41-22; assembly: GCF_025809295.1. NCBI lineage: Bacteria > Bacillati > Bacillota > Bacilli > Caryophanales > Bacillaceae > Bacillus > Bacillus sp. 41-22. The sequence goes on along the minus strand of NZ_CP084035.1, from coordinate 1,706,026 downwards.
TGACAATTTTCGGTCGAAATAATCCAATTGTAAATGCCGTAATCTGTAACGTTGATAATACGTACACTTGCTTTCCTTTTCTAGTAATAGACACGAGATTTCTTTTCAATCTTTTACTATAAAAAAATTGCTTCCAAATTCTTTTACTCATAATGATTACAGTAAATAACAGTAATCCGGCTATCATTATACGAAGTATTGATAGTTCCCTCATATGTTTTTGTAATTCAAATAAACAAAATTGAGAAAGGAAAAATGCTTTATTTTGAAAAAGAAATGGGTATGTAACGTAGTATACTAACATGCTTAAAAAAAGCACACTAATAGTCACTGCTAACAAAACGATTTTACGCATTTGCCACTTCATTTTATCGGTCCTCTTTTTTTAGCCGACTTAATTTCTCTTCTAATTTTTTTATTAAAGATGGATCAGCTTGTTCTAACTCATCTATCATATGGTTCACAACAAGATCTCCAAATTCACCCATTAATTCCTGTGTCATTTTCTTCGTTTGATTAGATAAAAATTCTTCCTTCGTTTGTGTAGTACGATACATACCACTTCTTTTCACAATATGCTTTTCTAAATGTGCTTTCTCTACTAATCTGTTCATAACTGTCATTACAGTATTAAAATTCACCGGGGATTCTTCACTTAATCTCTGTTGCACATCTTTAATGGTAATACCCTCAGTAGCCCAAACAATTTCCATTATTTTCGCTTCAAGCGGTCCGAAAAAGTGATTTAACCCTTGCTCATTTAACTTGTAGTTTTGAGTAAACATCGTATGGCCCCTTTCACACTACAGATTGTAGTATAAAATATATAGAAGGTCAAACATAAATGATATTAACTGATACTTAAATGAATCCTAATCTCCACTAATTAGTTATCTGTACCACGTTCGATTCATTGTAAACCTAACTTCTCTCCAAATGTATCATAGAGATAATATTCTAATATTTGCACACTAAATTTCTCATTACGCCCAAGTGCAAATAATTCCCGATCTTTAGCTACGATAGTATCTAATGGAATCACCACATTATCCACTATTTTTGTAATTTCAATTATATTACTTTCTACGTTTACTTCTGTTTTAAATTCAATATTTTCTAATACTATATGTGAACGTCTTCCTGATGCAAAAAAAGTAAAGTTAGGGTTTTTAAAAATTCCAATTTCACTCTCTAACGGATATAAATATTTATAAATTATATCTCTGTGTCCATCTTTTATTATTTTTTCATCTTTTTCATCATCTAAATATTCTTTCACCTTCGCTGCGAACTCAAATCGAAAATCCACTCTTTCACGCTCCCTCTTTTTAGTCTACGCTAATAAATATATTAATATAATTTAACTATATTATAAAATAAGTTCCTATAAAAAGTAAAAAACACTTTTGTAAAACTTTTGGTATTCTCTGTACTTTTTAAATATAAATACTCTTTCAACATTCATTAGTACGTCGTTATATTCATTTAAACATATTGTTCCCATATTTTGAAACAATATTTTCCAGTATTATATATCAATAAAGTGAAACTTTAATCAATGGGGATTTTGTTCATCCCCCATTGATTATTAGCCCACACCAATCGGGCGTTTACGGGCAGCAGGGCTCCCGCCTAACTGCTTTGCTCCAATCGAATTTTGAGGGGGGAGTTTACTGCCCGCAAATAGCGGGATAAACTGCTTCTAATTCCTTTCTATCCACAGCTATCGACTCCTTATGCTATTTCAATATATTGTTCACTTTATTTCCCCTTATTCATTAAATCACAGAAGGAATGTAACTCCCCACTATCGAATTTTTACATAACAAATATTATTAGGTGGTGCTTTACTATGAAATTAGCTGTCATTGGTGGCGGTGATTTACAAGATCCAAATCACTTGCATATTAATGAACGACTTATAGAATTAACGAATAAACAATACCCAAAAGTATTATTCATTCCTACAGCTAGTCGTGATGATGAAGGATATATAAAGTTATTTTTAGAAACATTTGAAAAGCAATTACATTGTGAGGTTCAAACTTTACGCATTTCAACCGAAACACCTACTAAATATGAAATAGATGAGATGATTCATTCTGCCGATTTAATTTACCTTGGCGGTGGAAATTACGTTCACATGCTTGAACAATGGAAAGAACATAAACTAGATGAAAAGTTACTATTTGCTTTAAAACGTGGAACACTTATTGCAGGATATAGTGCCGGTGCTATGTGCTGGTTCACATCTAGCATTCGTTCAGATTATGAAGGTTCCGGTTATATAGAAAGTAGTGGCTGGGGTATTGTTAACAAAAGATTTTGCCCCCATTACAATCAATTAAATAGAATGAATGCCTTCCATACGTTTTTACAAACTCACCAAGGTAATATAGAAGGTATTGCATTAGAAGATAATTGCGCTTTATATATTACAGAAGGTTCATTTGAAATTATCGGTGAGCCAGATACAGCTTGGGAGTTTTATATGAATAATGGAGAACTCATTAGACAACATTTTGACATAACTTTAAAAAGTTATTTATAAGCATTCATAAAAAAATGTCCCTAAGTATAATGACTTAGGGACATTTTCATCTTTTAACTCACTAATCGTGTAATTCGTTTCTTCTGCCATGAAAGCTTATAATATGCATACTGTAATATTAAGCTGACGATGAATGCAGCTGGATACCCAATCCATATCCCTTCTATTCCAAGGCTCGTATGGTAAGAAAGATAATACGCCACAGGTACTTCAACAAGCCAAATTGATACAACACTGATTACAGTTGGCCATAGTACAGTACCACTTGCTCGCATTGTCGCACTAATAATTTGTGCATGACCGAAAATTAAGTAGCTCCATAATGTAATCATGATTAGACTATGAGCAATGTCAATTGTATTTTGACTTGTTAAAAATAGTGCTAAAATATCTCTTGAGAACAAGTAAATAAGAGATATTAATACACCACCAATGATATAATTCATAATAATTCCGGCCTTAACAACTTTCTGTAATCGATCAAATTGGTTCGCACCAATTGATTGCGCTGCAAAAATTGATACGGTAATGCCGAGGCTAACCGCTGGCATTTGTACATAACTTGCAACTTGGTTCACAACACCATACGCCGCTGTTGCATCTGAACCGTACCGATTTACAAATGCGATTACCGCGATCTCTGATAATGAAACTAATATCATATTAATACTCGCTGGAATACCGAGGCGTAACAATAATTTTAATAACTCCCAGTCCATACGAAGATATTTTCTTACTGTCCCGTCTAATTGTAGTGGATGATTTTTCTTCTTTAAATACACTAGCATGACAATAAACGTAATAACTGTAGATATAACTGAAGCATAGGCTGCTCCGTAAACATCTAATTTCGGAGCTCCTAACCAGCCAAAAATAAGAATTGGTAATAAAATCATATTTAGCGCTGTACTTACGATTAAAAAGTAAAATGGCGTTTTTGAATCTCCTGTACCTCTCATAAATGTTGTATATGCAAAATATAAGAATAACACTGGCATAGATATAAATAAAATTCTTGCGTAATGCACACTTATTTCAATAATATTTTCTGGCGTTCCCATAAGACGCATAATATCCATCGCAAAAATACTACCTATTATCGCCAACACGACTCCGATAATAAAAGTAAACGTAAGCGTCGTACCAACGATAGCTTTTAAGCGCTCCTCATTTTTAGCACCAAATGCCTGACCAATTAAAATTGAACTACCAGAACCAATTCCAATTACAAATGAAACGAGTAGGAAAAACAACGGGAAAAATGCCGATATAGCTGCTAGATCATTTACGCCAAGCCATCTTCCTACTACTACCATTCCAAATAACTGTCCAACTGATTGTAATACATTACTTAAAAGTAACGGCACTAAAAACATGGACATCGATTTCCATATCGGCTTATGTTCTGTTTCTGACTTCTGTGACTCTACACCTTCTTTATTGTTATCTGTAGGTGGTTTCAAATTTCATTTCTCCTTTTATTTAAAATCTGCACAGTTAAATCCGTGCTCAAATAGTTGTAATTACTCCAACCATTTCTATACTGTTTGCTCGTCAAAGTAATTGCCTCTTCCACTCACTATTTTCAAATCCATCATAGAACTTTAACATATTTTTCGTATCTGTAATCCTCTATCTCTTTGTATAGTTGTTTTTATTATGTGCATCTATTCATTTTCTTCTCTTCATTCTTATAACTTCACCCAATATTGGCTTCCATCAGCTGTTCTATCTAAAAAACCATATTCGATTAAATATCTTCTCAAAGTTACAAAATCCGGATATATATTTTCTAAAACTGTATTCACTTCTTTTTCAGTATACTTTTTATTACTATCGAATTTCTTCACTAAATGACGTAATATAATCAATTTACGCTTTTGCTTTTTCGGAAATTTAGAAAGCGGTCCATCCAAACCTTCTGTAAAATGCACTGTTAAAACTTCAGCATTTTCTTCCTCTGTAATATTGTATCTATCATCCACCATCGTAGCTGTTCTATGAATCGGTACAAATTTAGTTTGAACTTTTGATTTTTCTTCTGACAATTCCATTAACGCTAAAAATACTTTCGCTTGCTTCATTTTCTCGCGCAATGTAAATCGATGATTGCGAATCGTCGATGTGCTCCCGCCATCCATTTCTTTTACAATCTCTTTATCGTTAAGTCCCATATGGAAAAACTGAACCATTTTCTTTTGCAAATCAGTTAAGCCTGTAAACTTTTTATCAAGATTTAATAAATATTCAAACATAGATGTATGCTCATTTTGAATATGCAACTGTACAAACTTCTCTGCTTCATACAAAACTTGATTTTCTTGATAAATAACCCCTTTAATAAACGTTTCTCCACAAGCTAAACAAACATACTCCTCTGCTTCCTCGTCAAATACATACCCTTTCTTCAATTCCTCTATCGACGCATCCCAAAACTTCTCTGAAATATCACTCATACTAAACATTCCTCCAAAAGGTTTATTAAAACCATAAACAAATTACGATACCGTTTATTACCACTCCATCATCTTACCATACCAAAAGCAAACAATTCAATATTTCGTTTACCTATTTTACAAACTTTTATAAAAATATCTATTTATACGTTATAAAAAGGACTTATCCCAACAAACAGCGAATGTGTTTTTAGAAACCACTTATTATTAAGTTGTGAAATATGCTGTTCAATCTTTAAGTGCTACAAACCTAATTCAACATGGAACCGGCATTCACACATTCCAAAACTTCAGCATTCAATTTTAACTACAAAAAAGGTGTTTCCATATACGAAAACACCTTTTACCTTTTATATATTTTATAAACAACCTCTACTAAAACTTTACTTGCTTTTACAAATACATGTTTTCGATTTCCATCCTCAACGAATCTATTTGAACAACCACTAATCATCATACAACTAATCATCATACAACTAATCATCATACAACTAATTATGACTATTACTTTAATACTTTTTCTGCAAATCATTTTATACAACTCCACTTTTGAAAACTCCATTCAAATTTATCCCATCAAAAAAGTCTACACGAATAACGAAACATAAAAATATGCAATGTTGCATATTTTTATGTTTTATTACGATATTGTGATTTAATTATTTTAATGATTGGTATAACGAGGTGACTGACTTGAAATTTAAAGCGAAAAAAAATCCATTCCATATCATTTTTCTCTCATTGTTTATCGTTGTTTTCTTCATTTCTCTATTTTTTCAACATGAGAATTCTATTTTTTTCACTCTTATGATGCTGTTAAATATCGTGAATCTCTCTTCTTTCTATTTTTCTCATTACAAAATAACGGAATCTGCCCTTATTGTTAAACATGGTTTCATACTCCGTACTGAAATTCCATTTGAAGATATACGCCACATTAAATACTCTGGTAAAAAGCTTCGTTCAGAAAATTGGACAAGACAACAAATAGAAATTCATTATAATTTATTCGACTCAGTAACATCTTTCGTACCACAAGAAGAGGAGAAATTCATTTCACTCTTAAAAGAAAACTGGCCAAATGTGAAAATAATCAATAGTACCTCAAATGAATAATTTTGTTTGAGACAGTTCAATGCTATTAGGATAACTATATAAGAATTGAATATCCTCCCCAAGTAAAACCGCCGTTTACATATTTATTCTCCCCTCAGGCTAACTCCCCAATAGTTAGTCTATTTTTTATTACATAAAGATACTACGCCTTCATCACAAACAAACGATACGAACATACACTATTTCTAGAAAAACAAACTACTACACAAAATGAATGAAAGGTGCTTATTATGTATGAGTTAAGTTATGAAGGATTAACAGGTGAAATTATTACAAGATATGATTGTGAGTACGAAGAAGCTAGACAAGAATGGAATCGGGCTATTCAAAAGTTTCCTTTAGCTATCATTTATTGTTTTACGAAATGGGATGTTAGTAATGCGATTATTTGGGCGAGAAAAAATGAAATTGCTATTCGCATTCGTTCTGGTGGACACCATTACGAAGGATATTCTGTCGGAAACAATGTCCTCGTAATTGATATAAGTAAAATGAACTGTATGCAGCTTAATGAACATAAAAATACATTAGTCATTCAAGGTGGTGCTCAAAATAAACAAATCTATGACTTTATCTCTTCAAAAGGTTATCCATTTCCAGGAGGAACTTGTCCAACTGTTGGAGTAAGTGGATACACTTTAGGTGGAGGTTGGGGCTATTCTAGTAGGTATTTCGGCCTTGGTTGTGACAATTTAATAGAGTTAGAATTAATTGACTATAAAGGTAAAGTAATTACAGCTAATGAAACTTGCCATAAAGACTTATTTTGGGCTTGTCGCGGGGCAGGTGGCGGAAATTTTGGCATCGTTGTTTCGCTAACTTTTAAGCTCCCTCCAATAGTTGATAAAGTTACTTTCGTTGAACTATATTGGCCTAACGCTTCAGTAGACATCCAAAAGGAATTTCTTCACACATGGCAAAGCTGGCTAGTAAATTTAAATAGTAAGATGACAATCGGTGCGAGCATATACAACTCTGCTGTGGAAGGACTTGCAATATATGGACGAGGTTTATATTACGGTACCCCAGAAGATGCAGCGTTCATTCTACAAGATTTACTCAATATAAACGGGGTGAAGATGAATTTACAATATATCAGTTTTCTTGAAGCAATGGCCATTGTAGAATCTTCATATCCACCGTCTGAACAATTTAAATCTACAGGCCGGTTCGTTCATAAACAATATAACGAGGAAGAAATCGAAAAAATTATTAGTCTTATTGAAGATAGAGCTTCCGGTAGTATTTTTGCAGCTATAAGTCTCTACCCCCTTGGAGGAAAAATTCAAGATGTAGGTAAAGATGCGAGCGCTTTTTATTACCGCGATGCACATTATATTCTAGGAATCCAAACTATATGGGAAGATCCGATTGTTAAAAAGGATAATTCCCAATGGTTAGAAAGCCGATTTGACTATATAGAATCCATAACAGAAGGCTCATCCATCAATTTCCCATACAGCGATTTGAAAGATTATATGAACGCTTATTACGGGACACATGCGAACAAATTAAGAAAAATCAGTAAAAAATATGACCCTTTATGTGTATTTACTTTTCCGCAAGGAATTAAAAATTAATATGCGATAAAGTGAAACTTTAATCAGTGGGGTTTTGTTCATCCCCCACTGATTATTAGCCTTCACCAATCGGGCGTTTATGGGCAGCAGGGCTCCCACCTAACTTCTTTGCTTCAGCCGAATTTTGAGGTAGGAGTTTTACTGCCCGGCAAATAGCGGGATAAAAAAGCCAAGATTCTAAATTAAGAATCTTGGCCTCTTCTATTATTCTTTCGGAGCAATCATTTTTTTCGGATCTACAATCTCATCAAATTGCTCTTCTGTTAGTAGTCCAGATTGCAATGCTGCTTCTTTTAAAGTTAACCCTTCTTTATGGGCATGCTTTGCAATTTTCGCGGCATTTTCATACCCGATATGTGGGTTTAGCGCTGTTACAAGCATTAATGAACGATTTACATTTTCATTAATTACTTCTTCATCTGCTTCAATACCAACTGCACATTTATCATTAAACGAAACGGTTGCATCAGCTAATAAGTGAGCAGATTGCAGGAAGTTGTAAGCAATAACTGGTTTGAATACGTTTAGCTCAAAATTACCTTGGCTCGCAGCAAATCCGATTGTTGTGTCATTCCCCATAACTTGTGCTACAACCATTGTTAATGCTTCACTTTGCGTTGGATTTACTTTACCTGGCATAATAGAGCTTCCTGGTTCATTTGCAGGGATAATAATTTCCCCAAGACCACTTCGTGGACCACTTGCAAGCCAGCGCACATCGTTAGCTATCTTCATTAAATCAGCAGCTAATGCTTTTAATGCTCCATGTGCAAATACAACTTCATCATGGCTCGTTAACGCATGGAATTTATTTGGTGCAGAAACAAATTGTTTACCTGTAAACAGACTAATTTCTTCTGCTACCATCTCACCAAATTTAGGGTGCGCATTAATTCCAGTTCCAACCGCAGTACCACCAATTGCTAATTCTTTCATATATGTATTGCTATCTGCAATCATACGCTCTGTTTTTTCAAGCATACGGTGCCATCCGCTAATTTCTTGTCCTAACGTTAAAGGTGTTGCATCTTGTAAATGCGTACGACCGATTTTAATAATATGTTCAAATGCAGTTACTTTTTCTGCTAATGTTTCTTTTAATTTCGTAATAGCTGGCAATACATGGTTTTCTACCGCAATTACACACGCTACATGAAGTGCTGTTGGGAACGTATCATTTGAACTTTGAGACATGTTCACGTCATCATTCGGATGAATATGTACGTCAGATCCCTTTTCTTTCAAAATTTGATTACCGCGGTTTGCAATTACTTCATTTACATTCATATTCGATTGTGTACCACTACCCGTTTGCCATACGACAAGTGGAAAATGTTCATTCCATTTTTCTGCGATAACTTCATCAGCAGCTTCCACAATTGCTTGCGTCTTCTCTTCTGATAGCTTTCCTAATTTTTGATTACTAAGCGCTGCACTCTTCTTTAAAATCGCAAATGCTTTTACAATTTCAAGCGGCATATGCTCTGTTCCAATCGGAAAATTTTCCTTACTACGCTGCGTTTGTGCTGCCCATAATTTATCAGCTGGAACTTTCATTTCTCCTAATGTATCTCTTTCAATTCTGTACTCCATTTTTTCATCCCCTTGAAAATAAAATACCTACATCTTTTATTTTAACAGACTTTCTATCAAATGATAAGAATTCTCATTAATACATATAAAAAAAATTACCTTCCGCCACCGCAGAAGGTAATTTTTTTATGATGCTTGCTTTCCTTTATCCGCATCATCTACATACCAAATGAACTTGCCTGTATATCCATAAATAACTGCTAAAATGAGTGATACGAAGCTTAGCCACATAAATGGAACGTATGATAATGTTGATACACCTAAAATACCAGCCATAAAAATACCATTATCAGACCATGGAACCATACCAGAAGTCAAAGTTCCACCTACTTCTGAGTTACGTGCTAATACGCGGCGATCTATTTTTAATTTATCATAGCTATCTTCCATAATTTTTGGTGTTAAAATAAGTGATACGTACATCGCACAACCAAATATGTTAGCTAAAAATGCAACGATTAATGTAGACAATGTTACATTACCTGCAGAATTTAATTTCTTCTCAAATTTCGATACGATTACCTTTAGAACACCTAACTTTTCAAGTAATCCACCAAAACCTAATCCGAAAATAATAACAGCTACTGAACCAAGCATACCATTAATTCCACCACGGTTTAATAACTTATCGACAAACTCGACACCAGATTGAATTGAGAATCCGTTATATGCTGTTCCAATTGCCTCTCCAAAGTTCATTCCTTGGAAAAGTGTTGCCCAAATTGCACCAATTAAAGCTCCCATAGCAATTGTTGGCATAGATGGTTTCTTCATCGCCAATAGCACAATAACAATTACCGCTGGAACAAGCATCCATATTTTAATATCAAAGTGCTTTAATAAAGATTCTTTTAAAAACTCAACTCTATTTAAATCTACATTATCCCCGCCATACATCCATCCAGCAACAGTAAACATAATGCTGGTAATAATATAAGCTGGAACGTCTAATACGAGCATAGCTCGAACGTGAGCGATAACATCTACTTTCGCCATAGAAGCTGCAAGAACTGTGCTATCAGAAAGTGGTGATAATTTGTCTCCGAAATAAGCTCCTGAAAGGACTGCACCCGCAACAAGCGGAAGTGGTAATCCAAGCCCTTCACCTATCGCCATCATAGCAATACCTGCAGTTCCAACTGTTCCCCATGATGTTCCTGTCGCGATAGAAGTGATTGAACAAATAATTAAAGTTGCCAATAAGAATATGCTAGGGTGAATGAATTCTAATCCATAATAAATTAATGTAGGTACAACCCCACCAGCAATCCACGTTCCAATTAAAGCCCCAACTGCAACTAAAATAAGAATTGCTTCTAATCCATTAGAAATCCCTTTCGTAATTGCATCTTGCAATTCTTGATAACGAAATCCTAATCTTAATCCAAGCGCAATAACTAAAAACCATGAAATAAATAGCGCTAATTGAATTGGGAGATCAAAAATCGTTTGGAAGGAAAAGACGACAGCAAGAAATAGGCATAAAAGAATAATAATTTCTAGCATCGATGGTAATCTTACACTTTTCATTTTTTTCTCTCCTTACAAGTCGATAACATGATGTATGTAGTCTTACGTGTATGTAGTATACAATTAGCGAAGACAAAACAAAATTTTCATATTATTTCGATTTATTTTTTCAGTATAATATATTCACAACCCTTTCTATTGTAAAAGTAGATTGCGCTTTTCGCAATGAAAAATATAAAAAATGTTGTATTTTTATTTATTTAGATAAAAACACCTAATGAAATAAAACTTTAATCAATGAGGGTTTTATCCATCCCCACTAATTATTAACCCATAATAACCTTTTTAATATTTGCCTCAACAAAACTTTTTACTACCGCTTTCACCTCATATGTAATAATATATTTCCACATAAAAAAAGAGCACACATCATTTAATCGATGCATGCCCCTCTTTTATTTATACATATTTTGTATCTCTTCTTTATTTTTAAGTATTTCCGAAAACTTATCGCTACAACCTTTCGGAAATAAAACTCCGAGTCCATATGAATGCCCAAACTGAAAATGAGGGTATTTCACCTTGACCTCATCCCAAAACTTATACACACCGAAATCACCGTTTTTAACTTCAATATCATGAAATAATACAATACCGTTTTTAGCAACTTTAGGTAACCATGTTTTATAATCATGAGAAACAGCTTCATACGTATGATAGCCATCAATATGCAAAAGATTTATCGTTTCATCTTGAAACTCATCCAGAGCATCATCAAAAGTAGACCGAATTAAATTCCCTATATTCAGGTAGTTATCCCTCACCACTTTTTCTACTATTTGAAAAACCCCTTCTCCATATGGACCTGTATGCCCATCTCCAGCCCAAGTATCTACAGCAAAACATTTTGTGGCTAACCCACCATCTTTTACCCCCTGGCAAAAACTAAAAAAGGAAGCACCTAAATGCGTACCTAACTCAACTAAAGTTGCTGGTTCTTCAAATCTTACTAAATCATATGCGAAATCTAAATGCCCACTCCACGCAGATTGTGACCGAATAATAGGACTAAATTTTTCAAATTCAAACGATGGTTTATGAGTAACCCAGTTCATCGCGTATCTCCTTGTACACATATTTTTAACAAACCAAATTACTCTTATCTTTATTTTTTTGGCGCCGCGATTATGATTATATTTCATAAAAAGATGAAGAATTACCCATTCTTATTGGGGTAAAGCATCATATACATATGGATTTGCTGGCTTCTTAATCTTCTCTACTTTACTTATTTTCACAAGTGGAAATAGCATTCCTTAGAACCAGAAGCATTGAAAAACTTGGATGAACGATATGGAGATCAAATAACTGAACTTGTATTTATCGGCATCGATATGAATCGTTCTATTAACAGAAAAAGAAATGAAACAAGATTGAAATACATTTGTTGATCCTATTCCCGCTTTTACTTTCACTTCATAATAAAAAGGCTTCCGTAGCATGGAGCCTTTTTCACTTTGTAGTACTCTTATTTAACATATTTGCTTTAATAAGAAACACAATTGTACCTAAAACAATTAAGATAGCATATACGATACCAACTACATCATCTATTTTTTCTAAGCCAAACGGTAATAGTATAGTAGCAACTCCGACTATATAGGAAAACACACCTGAAAGCTTCGCTAATTTATTTTTATCTCCAACAAACGTTTCTTCCTGATAGCCTGCCAACAAAAACAATCTCTTTTTCACATGTATTTGATAGCCTAAAAAAATGATAAGTAATCCAACAAATAAACAAACTAAAAATCCTGCTAGCATATAACTCTCCCCTACGATATTTTACTATACACAAAAAAGATGATCGTTCTTACTAAACAATTTTATTTTTAATTAGAAATTTCAGTTTATTAATACTCCATTTCGTGATATATTGCATATTGTATCTAATATATATTTTTTTGAAAGGAGGACTATATATTTTATGGATCCAAATCGATTAAAAGGAATTATAATGGTCATAATCGGTGCTTGTTTATGGGGCTTATCCGGAACAGCTGCGCAACAACTTTTTCAATTCGAAAACGTTTCCACTGAATGGTTAGTTACAATCCGTTTGCTTATATCCGGTGCTATTTTGCTCATTATGTCATCATTCGGAGCGAACAAAAAAGAAATATTTGGAATTTGGAAACAAAAGTCTGATGCAAATAAGATAATTTTGTTCGGTCTTTTAGGCATGCTTGCTGTACAGTACACGTACTTCGCTTCTATTAAAGAAGGAAACGCTGCTGTTGCAACTTTGTTACAATATTTAGCCCCTATATTTATCACTGTATACTTACTTTTCAAATGGAGCGTTCGTCCATCAAAAATTGATTATATTTCAATTACCCTCTCATTAGTAGGGACTTTTCTCCTATTAACAAACGGTTCTGTTCATAACTTAGCTGTATCTACACCTGCTATCATTTGGGGCATTTTATCTGGACTATCTCTTGCATTTTATAGTTTGTATTCAAAAGAATTGTTAGAAAAGTGGTCTTCATCCGTTATCGTTGGATGGGGGATGATCATTGGGGGGATTGGCGTAACGATTTTACACTTTATTTCCACAAACGAATTCATTTTATTATCAACTATGAAATATGTAAAACTAAGTACCCTCCCGCTCATTACATTTGTCGTCATTTTCGGGACACTCATCGCATTTTATTTATACTTAGATAGCATAAGATACCTTACGCCTAAAGAAACAACATTATTTGGCTGTACAGAACCACTCGCAGCTATTATTTCTTCTGTGCTTATTTTGCACGTACCGTTTCAACCTTTTCAGTTATTAGGTGCTTTTTGTGTAATTGTAATGGTGCTCATATTAAGCCAAAAACCGGATAAAGGAAAACCAAAATTAAAGCTTGTTAATACGAAAAAGAAATATATCCAATGAAAGGATTGAATTCACTATGCCTGTCCCTCAAAATTATAAAAAACCAGGAAGAGTTTCAGCAAAGTCACTCGTTTTAAATCAACTGCAAGATTGGATTATAGAAGGTGTTTTACGACCTGATGAGAAAATAAATGATGGGGAATTGGCAGAAGCACTAGGAGTAAGCAGAACACCTGTTAGAGAAGCTTTACAAATTTTAGAGCTTTCTGGATTAGTTGAAATGGTACCTGGGCAAAAAACAAAAATCGCGCCTATTAAGTTAGACGACGTATCTATCATTTATGAGACGATAGCTGGTCTTCACTCAATTATAGGAAAGCAAGCACTGCAAAAAGTTACAGACGCTGATATTAAACTACTTTCCGAGATAAATGATGCTTTTCAACAATCTATACATGAAAAAGATTCAAAAAAAGCTTTAGAACTAGATATACGATTTCACAATACAATTACTTCTATTGCTAAAAACCGATATATTGAACCTTTTCTAGAAAATATGCAACTTCACATTTTACGCCTTGAATATTTATTTTTCCAAAACTTCGTGCCTGCAAGTCAATCTATTAAAGAACATCACTCTATAATTCAAGCACTACAAAAACAGGATGAAAAACGAATGGAACAAATGATGTCTCAAAACTGGCTCCGTCCAATGAAAGAAATACAAAAAATAATTTCTATGAAATAATAAAGCTGGTTACACAAAAGTGTAACCAGCTCCTTCTTTAATAATCTATATGCTATGCCTGAATATTTGCGTAATCTTCAATATGCTCGTACTCTTTTTCCAATTCCTCTAAAGACAGCTCGTATAATTGTCGGTCGCGAATCTTAAACACCCCTGCTCCAATTAACTCATCAATTAAATGTCTCTTACGATTTTCAACAGCAAAACGGAGTTGACTACTCATCTTTTAAAAAACTCCTTTCTACGATCAATGAAAATGATAATCTTTATCAATTACCACTTTTGATTATAAAAGATGATTCTTAATAAGTAAAGTAATCTTATGAAATATTTACCTTACAAAGTATTTGTGGCCACATTATATATATGTATGCCACGCGAAAAATGTTATGACATTTTTTCATACCCTTTTTCTTTCATACTTTGCAAGTTGTCTCATTATGGTTAAATTCACCTTCTATTTCAACTTGAATGGTGACATGTTCTACATGAAATTTCCCCTTTAATACATCCGTTGCTTCTTTCAATACGCTTTGCGTTTCATTACCTTCGATAATAAGATGGCAAGTTAATACTTGAAAATCTGATGTTACAGACCATATATGTAAATCATGAACTTCTTTTACAATAGTAATATTTAATAATGTATTTTTCACCTCTTCAGCATCTATGTGCTGCGGTGCACCTTCCATTAATATATGAACTGTATCACGTGTTACACGCCATCCACTTATAATGACTAAAATAGACACAAGAATACTAGCAACCGCATCTGCAGCAGTCCATCCAAAAAATTTAATAAGTAACGCAGCAATAATCGCTCCAACTGAACCTAATAAATCGCCTAGTACATGTAAGAACGCACTTCTTAAATTTAAATTACCTTTCACATCTCCGCCTCTCATTAATATCCAAGCTGATACAATATTAATAAGCAGACCAAGCACAGCAATAATGAGCATTCCATTACTAGCGATTTCAACTGGTTCCTTAAAACGACGAATTGCTTCAATAAAAATATATACTGAAATGACAATAAGAACGACACCATTACATAATGCCGCTAACATTTCGACTCGCTTATACCCATATGTTTTCGCGGCCGTTGCCGTTTTTTCCCCAAGCTTGAACGCAAGTAAACTTAAAGCTAAGGATACTGCATCACTTAACATATGCCCTGCGTCAGACAATAGTGCTAAGCTATTTGTTACAAATCCGCCAATAACTTCAGCAATCATAAAGCTTGTTGTTAATAAGAAGGCAATTAATAACGCTTTTTTATTTTTTGAATGACCGTGATCATGTGAGTGCCCCATACAAATGCTCCTTTAAGTGCAATATCTGTATGTTAGTATGAAACACATTCCCTATCTTTATCCCCCATTAACGCCCGATAGTGAATGCTACTAATCAGTAGAAGATGAACAATACCCCACTGATTAAAGTTTCACTTTATCCCGCTTCCTCTGTATACAAACTTCGCTACTTTTCAAACAAGTCCTTTTTCTCAACTAAAAACAAGACTACTTCTTTTTTATTTTCATATTGTTTACTAATGAAAGAATTTTTAAGGGGGTTACAAAATTGAAACGACTATTTCTCTGCATGGAGCGTGAACTTGTTGTAGTAAAAGAACAATATGGTAACTATGAAACCACATATCATTTACAAAATATGCAACCTACCTGTATTGTGGTTGATCCATTCCAAACAAATCGTGTTTATTGCGGCACATTTGGACGAGGTTTATGGCTAAGTGACGATGGCGGGGATTCGTGGAGACCAATTGGAGATTCATATCGTTACTTTGATTTCCCTAAAGAGGATGGTATTTTACACTCTTCTATTACTTCTATAACGATAAGCTCAAATGAACAAGTTAACGGCTACGGCGTCGTTTATGTAGGTACAGAACCTAGTGCTTTATTCCGTTCAGAAAATGGTGGTGAAACGTGGACTGAACTTAAAAATATGAAATCATTATTATCTTCTTATACGTGGGCTTTTCCGCCTAGACCTTTCACCCATCACGTTCGCTGGATTACAGTTGATCCAAACACTCCAAATACAATCCATGTTTCAATTGAAGCTGGTGCTGTTATTCAAAGTAATGATAGAGGGCATACATGGATTGATAAAAAATTCGGTGCTCCTATTGATGCTCATCAACTGCTTATGCACCCTGAAGCCCCTAATCGCCTTTATGCATCATGCGGTGACGGATTTATGGGCGGACCTGATCGCGCATACCTTGAAAGTTATAATAGCGGAAACAGCTGGATCTCATGCAGTGAAGGACTTGAACATCATTATTTATACAGTATGGCTATCGATCCGGCTGATTGCGATACAATTCTCGTTTCTGCCGCACCAAGTGCCGACCTTGCTCATCACCGTATTCCTTATGAATCTTATATTTATCGAAAAACGAAAGATATTCCGTTCGAGCAAGTGCAGCAAGGTCTACCCTCTGCAATTGGTACAGTCATTTCAATGTTTGCGACAAACCAAGCAGAACCACATACGTTTTACACTTTAAATAACAATGGTGTATTTCAATCCAATGATAGCGGTGAAACGTGGGAACAACTAAACATTCCGTGGAAAGATGAATATAAAACGCAGCATCCACATGCGTTACTCGTTACTAATTCTTAACGAAAAAGAGACTGCCTAATGTTTTTAGGCAGTCTCTCTTTTATTTCTTTAAATCAATTACAATATCATCTAGAACAATATCTTTACTCTTCGCTTCTTTTTTCGGCACTTCAATTTTCTTCTCTTTTCCATTCACATATTCCACTCCACCATAATTTTCAGGTGTATGAACTCGCAAGTGTACACGAGGTGTAACGATAAGCTTTGTTGCATTTTCGTTCAACTTTTGGAATGTAGCACTCCATCGAATATTGTAAGGATCGTTGCCACTTCCCCCATTTCCTTCACCCGAATAATCATTCCCTAAATCATCCTTAACCGTCAATTCAACATCTACACTATCCCATTCTTTCCTCGCACCCTTAGAAACTTCTTGATTGTAATAAAGAATAAATGAAACCGGCGACATTGCGACCTTTTCCATATTTGCTTTTATACCTTCTTTTTCCGAACTTCCACCAATTGTTCTCTCTTTACTATCCATTGATTTTACAGTTAATGCGAAATTCCAATTACCTTGTATTGATTTTTTCCTATCTGGCATCTCTATTCCCTCTATATTCCATCTAAAGTTTACTTTGTCCTTTTTATTAATATCATGGTGCGTCGTTGTTACCATACCTACATACTTTTTTTCAGTAACTTTAGTCATTTTCCCACTTCCTGAACTACCATGAGCGTCCATTATATCCAATCCGCCTAATATAATAGGATCATCCCCTAAGTCTTGCTCACTTTCCAGTGAATACGTTATAGATAATGTTCTGCCATCAGAAATTACATCATTAATTGTAACCTTAACCCCATTACTCTCCCTCGTCATATTCAATTCAGTCGAAAACTCTTTATAATTTTCATATAACCCTGTTCTACCATTATCTAAAAATCGGAATATGTCACCTACAATTGGCAATCCCCCTGCATATGTAGGAAACCCGATACCAAGCGTTGCAACTGATAATCCTACTAAAATAGATGCAGCAGCGACACCCTTTTTCCAACTTTTCATCTTTTTCTTCATACGTATCGATTGTTTTACATTACGTTTTACTTTTTCTTTTTCAATTTCAGAAGCCTCAATTTCCTCAAGTTCTTTTTCATCTATATCAATGTCATTTAATAGTTCATAAATGTCTTTCATATTGCACTACCTCCAAAACTAATATTCGTAGCATTTTGTTGTAGTTTCTTTTTTCCCCGGTACACACGATTATCGATCGCCGCCCTGGTTAATCCTAACTTGTCACCGATTTCCTCTGTCTTCATACCGAGAAGATATTTCATAATGAACACCTTTTGATCTAACGGTTCTAATTGATTAATAAGCTTCAATAACTCTTCCCTATCTTCCATAACGATTAATTCATCTTCTGCCGATTTTTCTGTACTAATATGAAACTCATCTGAAATAATTTCTACTGTTCTAGTCGCTTTCCGGTAATAATCAATCGCCTTAAACTTTGCAATCGCTGCAATCCATTTTTTAAAATCATTCGGCTCTCCATGAAATTTATTTGCATTATTCCAAATGGAAAGAAATATATCGTTTACACATTCCTCTATGAGTCCATCATTTTGAACCGGAAGAAGAACTTTGTGCGTTATCCCCTTTATGAGCGGTAAGTATGTATCGACAACAAATTCTAGCGCATCTTCCTTCTGCCGCTGTAATCTTTTTATAAAATTTTTCTCATTTGATTTCATGTAGCGATTCCCCTTATTTTTTTGTAAAAGCTTTTACACCCTATATAACGTTTTGGAAATTTTTTTCTCTCATCTTTTTTATTTTTTGTATGTAATGGAATACTTTTCCTTAGCCATTGTCTCATATAAATATAAGCTTGAAGAAAATTTTCTCAAGTCTGTAATTCAATTAGTGTAGTACACTATTTATGCAGACACTCTTTAACCTAGTGTACATTTCATTTAATTAATCTACTTTTATAATTTTAAATTAGGAGATGAAATTTGTATGTGTGGAATTACAGGTTGGGTAGATTGGAAGAAAGATCTTTCAAATGAACATGTTATTTTAGAAAAGATGGCGAATAGTATTCAGCATCGCGGTCCTGATGCTGAAGGATTTTGGTTTTCTCCTCGTGCGGCCTTTGCACACCGACGTTTAATTGTTATTGACCCAGAAGGTGGGACGCAGCCAAAAACATTCCGTGCCGGTGATTATACGTATGCTCTTACTTATAATGGAGAAATTTATAATTTTCGTGAGCTGAGAGAGCAGCTTCAAAAATGTGGTCATGCATTTGAAACTCATTCAGATACAGAAGTGTTACTACATGCTTATTTAGAATGGAAAGAAGACTGCGTACAACATTTAAACGGAATTTTCGCTTTCGCCTTATGGGATGATCAGAAGCAACAACTGTTTTTAGCACGTGATCATTTAGGCGTAAAGCCACTCTTTTATACAGAAAGAAATGACAGTATTATTTTCGGATCTGAAATAAAAGCGTTATTAGCTCATCCATCTGTTCCTGCTGAAATTGATGCGGATGGAATAAATGAAATATTTGGATTAGGCTTATTTCGAACTCCAGGATGTGGCGTCTTTAAACATATTCAAGAAGTTCGTGCTGGACATTCTATAACATTCACACGTGATAAAAAAGTAGTTAAGAAGTATTGGAATTTAGAAAGTAAGATCCATACAGACTCTACCCAAGACACATCTTCTCATATTTTATCTATTTTACAAGATACAGTAAAAAGACAATTAATTGCTGATGTTCCCCTCGTTTGTATGTTATCAGGCGGATTAGATTCTAGTGGTATTACTGCACTGGCAGGTAAAGAATTTAGAGAGGAACACAAAACACTTCACACATATTCAATCGACTTTTTAAATAGCGCGAAAGATTTCGAACTGACATTTGCTCGCACTGGTTTAGACGCTCCTTGGGTAAAACGTGTTTCTGAACATGTAGGGACATCGCATCATGATATTATTGTGAATGCTGAAGAATTAGCAAATCACTTATTCGTTCCCCTCCATGCAAAAGATTTACCAAGTGCTGGCGAAATGGAAACTTCACTTTATTTACTATTTTGCGAAATGAAAAAAGATGCAACCGTAGCTTTATCTGGAGAATCTGCTGATGAAGTATTCGGGGGATATCCTTGGTTTCATCAAGAAGAACTATTATATGTAGATAAGTTTCCGTGGTTAACAAACTGGAAAAACACATCTTCTCTATTATTAAGCGAAGTAACAAATCAATGTAATCCTGAGCATTATATTAATAAACGATTCCATGAGGCTGCTCTTGAAGTACCTACTCTTGAAGGCGAAAACAAAAAAGAAGCGAAACAGCGTCAAATGTTTTATTTATTTTTAACACGATTCCTTCCGTTCTTACTCGACCGTAAAGACCGTATGAGTATGGCTGTCGGATTTGAAGTTCGTGTACCGTTTTGTGATTATAGATTAGTTGAATATTTATGGAACGTTCCTTTCAATATTAAAAGTATTGATAATATCGAAAAGGGAATTTTACGTAGAGCGCTGAAACCGGCTTTACCTGATGATGTGCGAAATAGAAGAAAAAGCGCTTACCCTACTTCACAGGATCCACACTATTTACAAACAATCCGCAATTTAACGCTTGATATGTGCAGCAATAAAAATAATCCTGTTTTCTCACTCATTAACCATTCCATATTACTTGCAATTGCTGATCAAAGTAACAAAGAGATTACCAATTTTGAAGCAAGAAGTGCTATGGAGTATATGCTACAAGTAAATGAATGGTTAAAAACGTATCATATTCATATTGCTTAACAAAAAAGAGTTCAAGGACAAAAACCCTTGAACTCTCTTTCATTTATTAATTGGCACATTGTCTATTTTCAGTATCGATGGACCATCCAATAATAGTGGCACAATCTCTACCTTTCCACTGAAGTACATTTGTTAATACAGGCTCAATCTGTAAACAAGATCCGTCGTGTAATATTTCTACTAAAGATTGATCATCATCAAACTTTAGTTTATCACACTCTAAAATACCATCCGTTGCCATTACAATGTGATTCTGACCTTTTTCTAATCCCCTTACCCCTGATGTAAAACAAGGTGTATTCGCTGCAAAAACATTTTTTCTTCCTATATACTCATAGTTCTTACGCTTATTTAGCCTACCTTTTCCATTTTTCGTTTGCTCTGAATGGAATAAATACGCAAAGCAATCACCAACTGATAGCCAATATAAGAACTCGCCTTTTCGTAAACAAATTAAACATGCAAGTTCCTCATCATCTTGGTCACATTTCTCGATAAAGAGCTCATCTGTAAATAACGCTAATAAATACATATGTGTATGATGAAATGCTAAATGGATTGGGTATGAAAATAACTCTTTTAGTTTTTCTTCTCTTTCTGAAATCGCTTCTATTATATAATGTATATTTTTCGTTTTATGATGTGTATCAAAAATCATAACAAATTCAAATTCTAATTTCGGATCCCACCAAGCTAGCACTGCATCTCCTCTTTCATATGCATCACTCTCTTGATTTCCTCCATATACGCCGACTGAAAGAGGACCACATTTTTCAACATGTATTTGATCTACATACATCTTTTCATGACTAATCCATTTAAATGTATTCACAGCTATCATCCTCTCTCTTGCTAAATGTATACCTTTACACATAGATTACCTTATATTTCAATAAAAATAAACTTTTTCAACATTTTTAATGAAAATAAAAGGATTTTACTTCTTAATCAACGAATATATCTTACTATACGATATAAAAATAGGAGGATTTATCATTATGAAAGACATTAATCAACATTGGGAAAGTATTTATTATCACTTACGGTATGAATATGAAGACAACCTTTCTCACCAAGCTATTCGTATTTTACAAATCGTTTCTCGTGAGAAAGATATAACAATTGGAAAAGTTGCTACTGAGCTTAGTCTCTCTCATAACACAGCATCTGAACACGTAAAGCGCCTTATTCAAAAAGGATTTATTATAAAAGAAAGAAACAAACACGATGAAAGGGTTGTAAACCTTACTTTAACGAAAGAAGGCATTGAAGTATTAGAAAAGCATACTTTACTAGATAAAGAAAAGATAAAAATATTAGAATCACAGTTATCAAAAGAAGAACAACAATTAATTGAAAAAGCCTTTTCGTTATTAGCGAAGGAGGCAAAATATGCATTTCCTCGTTAAAGTAATCGTTTCGGCACTTATTATCGGCGTTATTACTGAAGTCGCTAAACATTATAGTACGATAGGCGGCTTTATCGCTGCCCTTCCACTCGTTAGTTTACTAAGCCTATTTTGGATTTCTTTCGAAGGTGGGAGTAAACAAGAATTAAGTCAATTCGCTTTAGGCGTATTATATGGATTTCCTGCATCCGCACTACTATTATTTATTGTTTATATCGGTTTAAAGAACTCCTTTTCACTTAGTACATCTATACTCTTCGGCATATGTGCCTGGTGTATCGTCTTTACTTGCCAAAAAGTATTTCAAGCTTAGGGGGAATTACTATTAATAGATCAATAGAGATATTTGGACAAACTGTAGAAGTATATATAAGAGGTAACAGTAAACAAACTGTAGTCATTCAAACAGGAATGACTTGCTCATTTTATGATTGGCTCCCTATTATAGAAGAGCTTTCACAACACTTTACAGTTGTTTCATACCATCGCCCAGGTTACGGAAAAAGTGAGCTAGGAAATACTCCACGTACAGCAAGGCAAGTTACAAAGGAACTACATATGTTACTAAACAAACTCCATATTCACAAGCCAATCATTCTAATCGGCCATTCCTATGGAGGGTTATGTGCACAACATTTTGCAATGTTACATGAAGATAGGCTGCAAGCACTTCTTTTAGTTGATTCTACTTCCATGAACTTACACCGATTAGATGAGCTTCATTTACCAGTTTCTGATCAAACTGATTCTGATGATATGTGGCTACAAAAATATTATACTTACTCCAACATGGATGCAGACGCACTTTATAATGAACTAAAATCTATGCTCGTCAATACAACAAAACAGCATATCAAATTTTCTACCTCTCCTTCATTATATAAAGCGACAGCTTCTGAACTGTCCGAGTGGAAAAATTGTGCTCGCTCAATAAAAAAACAACATAAAACATTAGAAATACCATTAATTGTTATCGGTAGAGATCCTCAATATTCTATTGCTCAATTAATTGAGGGCGGTATGCCAAAAGAAGAAGCTACACAACTTGAAGATATGTGGCAAGAACTTATTCGTGAACAATTAAATCTCTCAATAAACAGCCAATACATTTTGGCTGAACATGCTAGTCACGGGATAGAAAACGATCGTCCAGATACTATCATTGAAGCCATTCACTTATTGTAAATAAAAAAAGGAAGCAACTAAAGCTGCTTCCTTACTTATCTATTCATAGTCTTCTTCATCATCGACTTCTTCATAATACGAACTCCCATTGCTTACATATATAGGACCGTTCGCAACATCAATACGTAGTACCCATGCCCATGGCACAGCTAAACGTTTATGTATTGCTCTCCAAAAGTTCATTGATTTTCTTTCGTACTCCTGGAACTCCTGAAGTAACTCTTTATAGGAGGAACCGTCTAACTGAATATTTGCTTCTAATAAACGAGAATGGGCATAGTACTGTAACTCTAGTTCAGCAGCAATCTCCATTTCTTCTTCCGTTGCCATGCCTATAATTGCTCCATCTGCTGGTGCGATTTCATATACGTTGTGAACTTCAATAAGCCCTTCTTTCTCTTTCTCAAACATGTAAACAGCCTCCTTTAACCAATATTTTTTATGTTACAAAGTCATACTTCTACAATACCTTCTCCCTTTCCTCTTTTTTTGATAAACTTTTACAAATTATTTATCTGATAATCTGTAGACTGTATTCTTTCAGCAGAACTGAAACAATTATTATCAAAAGTTAATTTATACACATCTGGCATATGAAGGGTTTTCCAAAACTGAAAACCATATTTCGAATCAAAATAATTCATTAGTAATACCATAATATTCCCATGAGTACCTATTACAATATTCTTACCTTTATATTTTTTTAATATACTTTGCATGCATATTACAGCGCGTCTTTGCGCTACATCATTTGATTCTCCGCCTTCGTATGCAAAAGTCCAGTCTTCCCATACCTTCTGAATAGCATCATTAAAATCTGTTACTGGCTCTTTACTTAATAACCTTTCCCGTAAATCTTCTTCCAGTTGTATTGATAAATTATATGTATTCGCAATTCCTTGCACGGTTTGAATCGCCCTTTTATACGGGCTAGAAATAACAACATCAATGTTTTTATCCTTTAACAAACTTGTTACATTACCTGCATCAATCTCTCCTTCTTCAGATAAGGGACGTTCCCTTTCTTCCTTTGTATATGTAGAGTGAGCGTGGCGAACGAAATATACTGTAGTCATTATTCAACTTCCTTTCTTAGTTTCAATCTATATTCCATGCAGTAAATAGGAAATCCTGTATCATGAATAGAAAAGAGCGCCTTTTAAAAAGCGCTCTTTTGTTTACATAATAAAATTATTCCGTTATAACTTTCTTCTGAATTCTTCATCTGTTATAGCATCTTGAATAAAATAATCTATATTATTTCTCAGCTTTTGATATGCAACTTGATCTTCTATATCGTTAAACATAATTACAACTTCTACCTTATTCCCTTTCTTATCTGTAGTATACAAACTTTTTGTCAATACGAATGCGGTAGAACCACCTTTTTGACCAGCATATTCCAACTTACTATTTTCAACTGTTCCTTTAAAAACATTATCAATTTCATCTTGCATTGATTTTGGAAAATAATTTCTACTATTTATCTTTTCCATTAAACTCAAATAATCTTTAGCCTTTGCACTCACTAATCGATCTGACCAAATACGCTGGAATTCCATATCTATTTTTAATGGTATATCACGTTTCTTCCATTCACTTTCATCTTTCATCCATTCATGTATTTGTAACACGTGTTTATTATATTCATCATTAGACATGTTACGTATCATTTCTAACGATTGATTTTCTGGCTCATTAAGCTCTTTTTCTACATACCCTCTCATATATAGTGAAGCAGTATACGAAGAGAACTTGTCATGACTAGTAAGTTCTAACTCTTTTAAACTATCATTTACTCTTTCTATTCCAAGCTTATCTAACAAATATGTTGTATTCGCATTAGAACTATAATGAATCATCCCTTTAGCTACTTCTTCTAAAGCAATCTGTCCATTTTGCACTAACTCTCTCACTTTTGAATCTTCTAACCAGTCAGGATGCGCTCCACCATCAGTATTTTTAACATAATATTTTTCTAAATCCTGCAATGAAATTTGTTCATCTCGACTTATTTTTCCTTCTGACACTTGCTTAGCAAATTCAACTGCTATGACGATTTTTGCCGTACTCGCTAATGGCAATTTTACATTTTCATTTATAGATGTTAATACTTCCCCATTTTTTCTAATTAGTAATGAACACGTTTCATCATCTTTATGTTCTTTTATGTACTTTAATACGTAATCAGGATCTTCTTTTGACAAATAGTACTTCATAATAAAAAAGAAAGCTATAACGGCTACTATAATGACTCCTGCAACAATTCCTATAATCTTTAATATGTTCACAATATGCCCCCTCTATAAATTCCCTTCTATATAATAATTATAACGAATAAAAATACAAAATTATACAAAAAAGAGTAACTCTTCCTAAAAAAAGAAAGAGTTACTCTATTTCACATGATGTTATTTGTCCATTTAACGTAACAACTATATTTGAGTCGTCACTTTCTTTAACTCTATTTAGTCGATTTGAGTTAGGAGGACCAATTACAACTGACTCCTTAATTGGCGAAAGGTCCTTTCCTAATTTTTCTGCACTTACACCGTATGCAGCTTGAAATACTTCTGGCGGTGTTAATCTAAGTATGTCTGATCCCTCTGCTGTTTCAAACTGATCGTTATTAAAGAACAAATGTAATTGTACTTCTTCTGTTACCGCTGTAATCCAATGCCACCATCCCATTGGAATAAAGACAGTTTGCCCCGCTTTCACATGATAATTTTGCAATTGATTCGTTTCGGGATTTAAAATGGATGTAACTGCTTCTCCTGATACAACAACATCTAATTCCCACGCATTCGGATGCCAATGTGGTTCCCGCATATGCCCTTTTGTCATAAACAAATCAACAAACGCCCCTCCTATCATCGCAGGTAACTGCGTTGAGGTAACTTCATATGCAACGTTTTTCTCATCTCTTTTAAAAAAGACATTTTTTCTCGAATCAAAGAAAAGATTTGGCGTTCCTGAGCTTTTCTTTAAATTTTTATTATCTGTAACATAACCTGAATTACTCATTCAATCCCTCTTTCCCGCTCCGAACATTTCTGATTTTACACTGTATCGTATGGGGAAATTTTATAAATGTGCCTATTAACAACATAACAAAAAAACATGCCTTCATGATGAGAGCATGTTTTGTGATTTTTTTCACATTATTTAGTTAAAAAATAAACTTTTTACTTACCATGATGTAACATTAAATCACTAAGTTCTTCTTCAATGTGATTTAATTTCGCAACTCCTTCTTTCCACTTATGAATATAACGCGATACCCCGACAATAAATAAAACAATAATTGTAGAAAGAATAATACCATATACGATTGTTACAGTACTCATAGTTACACTTCCTTATAATTAGTAATGTTGTTATTAGTTATATTTTTATTATAAACCTTTTTCTTTTAAAATACTTCGATTTCAACTTTTTGTAACAAAATTGATTTTTCTAATATTTCGTTCATAAAAATGGAATATTTTTCACAAATTATACAAAACTTCACCATATGTACTATTGCCACATGAGTTATATTGTTAAATAGGATAAAGTGAAATTTTAGTCAGTACGGGGTATCTATCCCACACTGATTATTAGCCCGCACCAACCAGGATTTTACGGACCGTTACTGTGGGATAAAGGGGATGAAATACTATGACGACTTGGTTTATTGTAATGTTAGTTGTATTTGGAGCATTTAAAATTATTGTTTCTAGCCTTCCTAACTCTGCTATTGAATCCATTATTAGCAAGTACGAAACACATCCACAACTTGAAGAAGAGAATGTGACTGTTACAATCAATGGAAATAACTTAGAAGGCGAAAAGAAATCCAAAATTATTCATGATTTTAACGAAGGATTATTTTTAGATCGCTATTATGCACCACCACACAATGAAGGCACTCCTTTAATTATCAATGCAAAACGTGGCAAAAAAGATTTTACATTTTATATTTATAGTCATGAAGAGCATGTTGATGTAGTAAAACAACATAAAAAGAAGGTAGTTGCTTATAGTTTACGCTCTAAAAACCTTCAAAATAATGATATGTTCGTGTCAGCTGATTTAGCTTAATGCTCATATATTAGAAGAAGGAATCCATGGCACATAGATTCCTTCTTTCCTATTTACTGAAAAATAAGCTCTGTCTTCAAACTATCTTTCGGTAACAACCATCCTTTTTTCTCTATACTCGCCATTAATAATTCTCTTTGTTTTGTCGCGATACTTTCCTCATTTGTTTTAAACGACACTTCTA
Organism: Bacillus sp. 41-22; assembly: GCF_025809295.1. Lineage (NCBI taxonomy): Bacteria > Bacillati > Bacillota > Bacilli > Caryophanales > Bacillaceae > Bacillus > Bacillus sp. 41-22. The sequence goes on along the minus strand of NZ_CP084035.1, from coordinate 1,678,301 downwards.
TTACGAAGTCATCTTCTATCTTCCCGGTATTACTTAATGGCCAAATTTCAATATTCGTTTTTATATTTTCAAATTCACCTGTATACCGTTTCATTAATACAGGACCATAAATACGAGAATTCTTGAGCATTTCTTCTCCCCAATTCGTATACAACCATTTGTTCATTTTCCCTGGCAACTTTTCTATTAACATGTTTTGAGCAACTCGTTCGTTTGGTAAATCAAGTACTCCATATCCTTTAGCACTGTAACTTTTCTTATTTGAAATACTTAACGTTTTCTTCTCAAATCCCCAATCTATTTCCGCCTCATAATTATCAGTTTTACTATCAAATCCATCCTTTTTAGCCACTTCTAGTGCTTCTTGAATTACACCATTTTGAGTAGGATATCTTTTTTTATATGTTAGCTCAAAATCTTTACTAAATTCTTTCTTTCGAATTCTCGCAAACCAACCTTCATTACTTAAATTTTTATTTGCCGTATCTAAAAATTGCACCTGTATTCTTTCATAATTTGTACCAGCCTGAAAATATTCTAGTACCTCTTGCTTCATCTCTTTGTTATAACCTAATACTTGTTCTGGCTTTAATAATAACTTCACTTCAAAGCTAGGTTTCATTGAACTAGCAGCAAAACCTTCCTTAACGTTATAAAGGAAACAACAAAAGAAAATACTTACGAATACAAATACTTTTTTCATATACCAATCTCCTTTACATTTTATATGACTTCTACACATTCCATTGCAAGTGAATACACATTTTCATATCCTGCTGTGCTTAGCTTTTGTTGTAATCGATCCGTATCCTCTTTCAAAGCATGTACTAACACCGTATGTTCTGGTAATAGTGTATTTAACATTTCCTTAACGTCACTTATACTTTGATGAACTTTATATGGAACTCGCTTCACCCTACATTCTTTACCTACACGTTCCTTCAAAACTTTTTCTGCAAAACTTCCTTTAGCAATATGTCCAGTAAAGATAATCGAATTTCGTTCTTCATGCCGAAATTGTTCATAATACAACTGTGCTCGTTTCGTTTGCATATTCGCATCACTCATTACAACTATTCCGTAACTATTTTGCATACAAATGTCATTATCCATAACTATTATGTTTCTTTTTAAAACCTCCACAACCCGTTCAAGTTTTTCTTTATTTTTTAACCAATCTTTATATATGAACATCTCTTCAAATCCAGCCAAAATTTCTTTATCTACTATAATTGGAAGTTCTTTATATCGTTCATATAAATAAAATACTATATCTTGCGCCCTACCAAGTGAGGGCAGTGGTAGTAATACTGTTCCTTTATTTTGAGCAACTCGTTCAATTTCTGCACATAATTCGTCTACTCGTTCCTTTTGTGAAACATCATCAGTGTGATAAGCGGCATCTACAATTGCAATTTTTATATCGCTTCGCAAATTTTCAGGTAAATTAGCTCGTAGTATATTAGATTCTGCTGAATAATCACCAGAATAAAATACGTATGTATTACACATATCCACTAAAAACCAAACAGCTCCTAATACATGCCCACTATACCCCCATTGAAACCTCAACGTCGGTGTAATCTGTATCCATTCATTTGGATTACTAATCTCATCAATACATACATAATTTAAATCTTTAATATTTTGATCGTTATAAGGTAAATTCCACCCTTTTGAAAGATTGTAGTTTCCCCATTTTTCAAAATAAGCTGGAAGTTGCTCCTTCGTATAACGAGTCGTCCAAATTTTTTTCTTATATCCATACTTCGTCAATAAAGGTAAACCCATCGTATGGTCTTCATGAATATGTGATAAAAATACTGCATCCAAAAACGGAACAACTTCTCTTTCTATTTTGGGATAACTATCCTCATATGATCGATTAATACCACAATCAAATACTATTTTTGTCTCTTTATTTTTTACAAAATAGCAGGAACGACCGTATTCTCCCGCTCCTCCCCATACTTCCATCCTCATCATGCTACCCCTTTTCGTTTTTGCTCCATATGTTGCAGAAGTAATAAGCACATTGTTGTAAGCCCAACAGAAACAACAGCCATTGCCATTCCTATAGATACTTCTCCTTGTTCAAATTGAGCAAAAATAAACGTTGCTGACGTTTCTACTGATGGAGGTAGTACGAGAAGCGATGCTACTAACTCTCTTATCGAAATCGTAAATGTCATCGCCCATCCAGCAAGAATTCCTGGAATAATAAGCGGCAATATTATTTTTCTAAAAATATAAATATAATTCCCGGAAAAAATACTTCCTGCCTGTACAAGAGAATCATCAATTTGTCCGAGCGATGCTTTTACATACTGCACCGTATAAGGTAAAAAGAGAACAACATACGTTACGATAACCATGACTGGTGTATTGTAAATTGACATAGGCATATAGGGTGAATTCCAAAATAAAATAAGCCCTACAACCATCACTATTCCTGGTACCATATTCGGTAACATGCCGCACATATCAAGCCATTTTTCAGAGGACTTTTTCCCCTTTCGAATCATAAGCGCCAAAAATACGCCAATAATTACAGCAACAATCGCCGTTACGAGTGAAAAAAGAAAACTGTTCCATAAAGCTTCTAATCCCGGAGAACCAATTGTAAATAATGCTTCATAATGGCTTGTTGTAAAGTTATTAAAATGTAAGCCACCGCCTCTTAACTTCGACAAAGAAGCAATAAGTATAGAAAAGTATGGGATTCCAATTGCTACTATTAGTAAGCCCATTACATAAACCCATGCTATAACGCGCGCAAATATAGACAAAGTATACCTTTTAGATTTCACACCTTTTCCACTAACCATTGCATATGTATACTTTCGATTCAATACATTTTGCATATACCAAATGAGCATACACGCACTAAGTAATAAAGAAGATAATGCTGTGGCACTGCCAAAATCAATCGGCCAACTAGAGATAAATTTATGAATCTCAGATGTTAACACATGGAATCCTATTCTACGTCCGAATGTAGCTGGTGTTCCAAATTCAGCAATCGTCTTTACGAAAATGAGTAAAGCGCCCATTACATAACTTGATAACAATAACGGTAGTATTATTTTTCTTAAACGATAGAAAAAACTTCCACCATGAACTGCTGCAGCTTCTTCTTTACTACTCCCAATCTGAAGTAACGTGTTTTTCAACATGAAGTAAAGGAATGGGAATAAATGCAGACTCATAATTAAAACCATACCGCCTAAACTAAAAAACGATGATGAAATCGGCTTTAAAGCCGGAAAAAATTGTTCAAAATAACCGTTAGGTTGCATGAACAAAATCCAGCCCATCGATCCGATATAGGGCGGGGTCATAAATGGGATCATAAAAACAATATCTAACTTACTATACTTTCCTACATCTGTTTTGCTCATAATGAACGCCAATGGAAACGCAAATATTGTAGCTCCTATTACAACGAGTACACCTAGAAGCATCGAATTTAGAAAAATTCCAGCTAATCCACCACTCTGCATGACTTCAAAAGGCTTTAAAAAATTCCAACTGCTATTTTCATATACACTAGAAAATAAAATGAGGAAAATCGGAATGACGATTAACATCGCCACAAGTAACAACGCTACTGTCATTCCAACTTGTCTTACTGTTACGAATCGATTTACCATGTAATCACCATCTTATTGAAATACTTTCTTAAATTGTTTTGCTATTTCATCTTGTTCTTTCTCAACTGTTTTCCAATCAATATTTAATACTGGAATCTCTTCTACATTCGGTCTATTTTCAGCTTTTATATCTTTTCTACCTGGCAACAAATACGCTTTAGAAACTTGTTTTTGCACATCATCTGATAATAAATAATCAATAAACTCTTTTGCACCTTCTACATTTTTACTATCCTTCATAATGCCTGCTGCACGTGGACTAATGACTGTTCCGCTTTTTGGATATACGATATCAACCGGTTCACCCTTTGCTTTTGCACTGTACGTCATATAGTCAACACCCGCGATTACCATATCTTTCGCTCCTGTTACAACTGGGTCTAACGCTTCTTGGTTTGCCCCAGCTACTGTAACTTCATTTTTCTTAAGCTGTTCAAATAAATTCCATCCATCTTGTCCATTCTTTTTCACATATCCTGTTACAAAGTCTAAAGCTGAACCTGAAAGTGCTGGATCTGGAAGATTCACTTTCCCTTTCCATTCTCCTTTCGTTATATCGCTCCAATCTTCAGGTGCTGTCTTCACATTTTTTGTGTTATACACAATTCCTAATGCTGAAGCACTATATCCAAAATAATGTCCTTTATCATCCGACCATTCAGAACGAAGCTTATCAGCTTGTTTTGCTTCTTTATAAGCTAACGTTTGCCCATCTTTTTTTAATCCTTCCATCGCTGGTAAAGAAGCAAGTACGACAACGTCAACGACTGGATTTTTCTTTTCAGCCTCCATTCTTGCTAAAATCTTACCTGTTGTTCCTTGAAACATTTCTACTTTTATCCCTGTTTTCTTTTCAAAGTCCTTTTGAATTTTTTCTGCTAATCCTTTTGGTCCTGCACTATATACAACGATTTTCTTTTCATTAGCGTTTTTATTTTTTGCATCTACACTGCCTGTCTTTGAGCTACAACCTGTTACTACAGCAGAAAATAGTAAAGTACATACAAATAAAGACTTAAGCGAACTGAATTTCTTCATACGATTCTCCCCCTATATGATGAATACATTTTTTTGGTACATATAACGATACCGGTTTACCAACGCTTAGCTTACTATTGTGATAAGCTGTCCATACACCGAGTGTCCCCATATTTACTTTTACTTCATAACGTTCTCCTACATATGTAACGTGCTGAACTTCACCTGTATACATTTCGCACAAGTCATTTTTTGTCCAGCTCACATGCTCTGGACGAATCATTTTTTTCCCCTCTACAAGCCAATTTGCCTTACCAACAAATTTTGCAACAAATTCATGAGACGGTTTCACATAAATGTCTTCTGGTGTTCCTTTTTGTAATACTTCACCCTGCTTCATGACAATAATTTGGTCTGACATTGACATAGCTTCTGTTTGATCATGTGTTACATACAATGCCGTTAAACCAATTGAATGAACGATGTCCATAAGTTCTAATCGCATTTCTTCTCGCAAAATTGCATCGAGTGCACTTAACGGTTCATCGAACAAAATAAAATGAGGTTTCGTTACAATTGCTCTAGCAAATGCGACACGTTGCTGCTGTCCACCTGAGAGTTCATGCGGATATCTTTTCTCCATACCTTGCAAACGAACTCGCTTTATCGCATCTTCTACCTTTTCTCTTAAGTGATTCGTTTGCTTTGTAGCCCTTAAACCAAATGCAACATTTTCAAATACAGTCATATGCGGCCATAAAGCAAAATCTTGAAATACCATGCCGATATTCCGCTCATGAGGAGATGTTTTTATCTTTTTAGCAGAAGAATACATGCACTTATCTCCAAAATATATTTCACCTTTATCCGGTTCCTCAAGCCCTGCAATCATTCTAAGTAAAGTCGTTTTCCCGCATCCTGAAGGTCCTAAAAGTGTGGTGAATTCCCCTTTTTTCATTACAATCTGTAACGGCTTTAACGCCTGTGTTTTCCCAAATGCCTTTTCTAATCCATGAATTTTAATATCCATCGTTTCACCTCTCTCCCCTCATTCTTAACCTGCTTTCATTCTATCTGGAAGTTTTATACTGAATGTTAATGTACTGTAAAGATTAAATTAAAAAATCTCTAATAAACTATTTATTTCTATAGATTTTTTCTATAGTTAGAAGAAAAAGGGGCCAACTTATCATGAATCTCTTAAAATTAGAAATTGTAGTGCTTATTAAGAAATACAAAAAGCTTACTATTGTTGCAGAAAAACTTGGCGTTAAACAACCTACTATTACGTTTCACATAAAAAGCTTAGAAGAGGAACTTGGTGTGCCTTTATTTGAATTACGTTCCGGAAGGTATTTCTTAACAGAAGCTGGCGAGGCATTGCATCATTATGCTTGTAAAATAGATGCACTTATGAAAGAAGCTAGGCGGGTCACACAAGAGTTTAAAGATTTTAATAAAGGCGCTATAACAATTGGTGCTAGTTATGTACCCGCGACTTATCTTTTACCAGAAGTTGTTCACCAATTTCAATGCGAATTTCCAAATATAAAAATAACACTCATAGTAAAAACAGCTCCTGAAATTCGAACGATGCTACAAAATCATGAAATTGATCTCGGGGTAATTTCTGCGGCACCATTTGACGAACCACTTCTAAAACAAATGAATGTAATGCCTGATACACTTGTTCTTGCCTTTTCCAAAGAACATCATCTTTCTAAAAGAACAAATGTATCATTACAAGATATCGAAAAAGAACGTATATTATTGCATCGTAACCCATCTACAACGAGAGATTTACTTACACAATGGACGTTAGCACATAACATTACATTCCAATCAGAAATTGAACTAGATTCATTAGAAACGATGAAACAAATTTTAAAATATGGTAATGGGGTTGCCTTTATTTCAAAACTTGCTATTGAGCAAGAAGTACAACGAAATGAGCTATGCTATATACCGATCCCTGATTTTGAATTTCAGCGTAATATTTATACCATTCATCATGAGGACAGATGGAATTCTAAAATAATTTCTTTTTTACTACATAGTATTACTTCTTTTGCAGAAAAAAATTAAAAGGCTGTCGTTATACACGACAGCCTTTTAAACTATAACTCTATTTGTTTTTCTTATCCTCAATTTTTGCTTGTGCCTCTTCAGCCTTATCTAATGCTTCTGAAACTTTTTTCTCTTTTTCTTTTACATCATCTATACTATCAACAGCTTTAATTAATTTATCGATTCCTTCTTCATTTACCTTTTTTCGTTTCGCTACTCTTTCATTTACTTTCTCTTCCACATCTTTTGCTTTTTGAAGCATATTCTCTGTATTTGATGTCACAGCTTTTTCAAGTGCATCATCTTTTTTCTTTTGTAACACTTCATTTGCAATATCTTTCGTTTCTAAATACTTACCGTCTTTTAATGCTGTCGCACCGCGATCTAGTAACTGAGCGACTTCTTTATATGCCTTCGCTTCATTTCCTGATTTCTCTTTTTCCGCTTTTTCAAACCACATAATCGCATCACTATATTTTTCATTTTTCAATGATTGCATACCTGTTTCAATATACGTGTCATAATTACTACATCCAGTCATTACGACTAACAGAAAAAGCATTACAAAACTTAATTTTCTCATGATGTTTTCTCCTTTTCTTTGCCTGCTCACTTTACTGTAACATACATGAAAAGGAGTTTCAAAAACTAAAATACTAATATGGTCATTTTTATATTGTTAAAATTTTCTTTTAAACCGATACATCCACTTGTTTTTTCGCCATATGCTGCTTTACTCCAACTAATACAACTAACAATAATCCTCCACCTAATGTCATCATAACAATGCTAGTCGGTAACATATCTAATAATAATCCATATACAATCATTCCAAGCGGTGCGATTGCAGTAGAAATTGTTTCAAGTAGACCGAATACACGTCCTAAATAGTTTGGATCTGTCGTCTTTTGCATATGTACTTGCATCGGGATATTTACACCCATCATTGATATACCGGTTAAAATCATAAAAGTGATATAGTAAATAAAACTTGCTACTTTCGGAATGATAACTAACAACGGAAAGACTGTGCATAAACTCAAGCCCGCAAATAAAAACAGTCCAATATAAACAGAGCGAAACGGATTATTCACTTCTTTACGTACTGATAAAACAATTGCACCAATTAGCATCCCGACTGCTAACATTCCCTCTACAACACCGAGTTGCTTCGAGGATAAATGCAAATTTTTAATAATAATATATGGAAGCGAAACGAAAAGTGCACTCGCAAAAAAGTTTACCCCTACTGCAATTTTCATTAAACCATATATTTCATGCTGTCGTTTCACATATGAAAAACCTTCTTTTATACTCGTCAAGAAATGCTCTTTACTTTCGGCCAATTCTTTTTTATATAAATCAAATACGATGAATAATTGTACAATAACTGCTAAAAAGAATGTAATACTATTTAACAGGAAAAATGTTTTGATTGAAAAGAAACCAAATACAACTCCTCCAATAATCGGCGCTAAAATATTCGATAAAGATGATGCCGTCTGATTTAAAGCACTCGCTTTTTGAATACGCTCCTCATCTACTAAATTAGGAATAGACGAAGTTAATGAAACAGAATAAAAACTTGCACAAATTGATAATAATGCCGCTGATACATAAATAAACAGAAGTGATGGTCCAAATATAGTAGCAAGAATAAACATGATAAGCATTGTTAAGCTACTTAATAAATCAGTGCCAATTACAAGCCATCTTCGGTTCACACGGTCAGCTACAGCACCTGCAATTGGGCCACAGATCATTCTTGGTATTGACCCGCAAATAAGAGTAGTTGCAAACCCCATTCCTGAACCAGTTGTCTTTAATACGTATAATCCCATTGCAAACGTATAAATACCCGCCCCTAACAAGGACGTCATTTTTCCAATCATCATTAAAATAATATTTCTCGTTGCAATCTTCATTTTCCAATCATTTTGACCTATACTTACATCCCCCATTATGACACTCTCCCTTTAAAAGTTAAATTGTGTTAAACTTATTATATATAAAACTTTCCAATTTTTACAACGAAAAGTTTAATTATATTTAACTTTTTGATTATAAAGGAGCATATGATGGCTACTCTCGGCGAGAAAATTAAAACGTTACGAAAAGAAAAAAAGCTTACTCAAACTGAATTAGCAGGTTCAGAACTGACAAAAAGTATGTTAAGTCAAATTGAAAATGGAAAAGCTACACCTTCCATGAAAACATTACAATACATCGCTGAAAAACTTGGATGCGAAACGAGTTTTTTACTAGAAGAAGATGATGTAGAAATTGTAGAAATCATTCAACAAATGGAACAACTAATAAAGGCAAATAAATGTGATGAAGTATATGAGACTTTACTACCTATCGTTCAAAAAGAGCTACCTTCTACTTTAAATACCGCTCGTTTATATAAACAATTTGTAACAGCTGCGGCGATTATGAAAGATTACAACATTGAATATTACGTTGAAAAGGCTACTTCTATTTTTGAAAAATATACGTTATACCGGGACAGTACGGAAACAAAATTAAAATTATCCTTTACGATATTCACACGTAAAAAGTATGGTGAATGTTTACAACTTATAGCTAGTATTAGAAATGATTATGAGGAGAAACATTTAGAAATGGATCTCATTATACATATCGAGTTATGTTTATATGAAGCCATCATTTTACTAGCATGCGGCGATTATGAAACATGTGAAAAAACAATATTAGAGGCACTCGAGTTTTCAAAAAAGCATCAAGTATATTTTAAAACAGACGAATTTTATCGGATTTTATCTTACCAAAAAGTCATTACAGCTGATAAAGAACAATATTTATATTACATAAAAAAATCTGAGCAATTTGCCATTTTTACAGAAGATACTCTATCCATTGCGATTATTGATATTTTAAAAGCTTACTACTACAACACGATTACTAATGAATATACAATCGCATTAAAACATCTAGAACAATTTCGAGAGAAACTAAAAGATGAGCCACTTTTTCAAGACGACGGATTGTATTATCTTGAAAAAGGAAAAGCTTTATACGGATTGAAACGTTACGAGGAAGCTTTACAAGCATTGCAACGTGATATCATGCCGGATTATATGAACCATCCACTTGATCAAGCGTGGCTTACAACAGCAGGTGCATATCGTGCCCTTTGTTATGTAAAACTTAACGATAAAAAAAGGGCTCTGAAGGAAGCTACAGAAGCCGCTCAAAAGATACAATCCTACCCGGATTCCATCTTTTCTTCTTTTATTAAAGAAACATTACAAATAATACAAAAACTTTAAAAATGTCTCGAAATGGTATATTATTCCTCCTTTTTTGCAAAGATAATAATGATGGGAGGAATATAAATGAATATACAACGCGCAAAAGAGCTTTCCGAGTCATCTGAAGAAGCCAATGTCAGTTTTCAAGGCATGCCTGTTATGATTCAACACGTCGATGAAAGCAACGAAACCGCCCGCATATATGAAGTAACAAATCCAAAACGCGAATTAACGGTTCCAGTTAATAGCTTAGAGGAAATATAAAAAATGCCACTTCTTTTTTTTGAAGTGGCATTTTTCTTACTTTGTATCACTTAATTTGTATATTCCTTCTCACCCCTGTTTTTCAGCACCTGAACAAGAACAGAAGCTTCCTGCTTCTGTTCTTGTTATTACGTGCTACAATACAAACTATGAACTGAACATTCGTACCATATATGTTAAGGAGGAAAGATAATGGGAACTAATCCACAAAAAACTAGCCCTTATTACGCGGTTATATTCACTTCTAATCTATCGAATGATACAACAGACTATAGTACCGTTGCCGAAAAAATGGAGGAACTTGCGAAACAGCAACCTGGATTTTTAGGTGTCGAAAGTGCACGTGATAATTCGGGACTCGGAATTACAATTTCTTATTGGGAGTCACTTGAAGCAATTGAAAATTGGAAAAGGAACGCCTTACATAAAGAAGCGAAAAAAAGAGGCCGTGAGCAATGGTATGAAAATTTCCACCTGCGCATCTGCCTTGTTGAGAAAGAATATAAGTTTCAGAGAGGTACATTGTAACTATGAAGAAAAAACTAGCTCTCGTTGTTGTTCATGAAATATACGGTGTGAATGATCATATGCATCATGTTATAGATCACTTCACTACATCTATATTAGATGTATTCTGTCCTAACCTTCTACAATTACAAAATTCATTTCATTATAGTGATGAAGAAAAAGCATATCAATATTTTATGAATCATATTGGATTTGATTATGGGAAAGAACAAATTAATGAGGTAATTTCTACCCTTTCAAATGATTACACGCATATAGGACTTATCGGCTTTAGTGTTGGGGCTACCATCGCTTGGCTCTGTAGTAACAATCCAAAAATAGATTTTATCATTGGATGTTACGGTTCCCGTATACGTGACTATGTTCACATTAAACCTACATGTGCTACATTACTTATTTTCCCTAAACAAGAAGCTAGTTTTTCAGTATCCTCTTTAATCCAAACATTGCAGCAACAAAATAATCCTTTATTAGAAATAAATCAACTACACGGTGAACATGGATTTTTAAATCCGTACACTGAAAAATATAACGAGCACTCTACAAAGCAAGCATACAACCTAATAGATTCGTTTCTTACGCAAACAATATGATAAAGGAGTTTTATATGTCACTTACATTACTTTTACTCATATTCCTAATAATTCCCTTCATTTCAGCATTAGCTCTCATTTTTATGACGGTTAAAAAAGGAAATTTTCTAAACCGACCATACTTACAATCATTCATCGTATGTGCTCTATTTTTTACGAATTGGATATTATATTTAACAAATTTTTATTCATTACTACCTGAGAAAGTTAGTCGATTTATATTTCTACCTATTTGGTTTTTCCTTTGCGTTTTAGGATTTATCGTTTTCGCACGCGAATGGAAGAACAATCGTATTTTTTCCATATCTATCGGTTTCCTTTCTTCTATTAGTTTTCTATTTGGATTATTGTTGTTAGTTCTTTCAGGAATGTAAAAATAAAAGGAAGAAAAGCCCAACATCAACTTTTCTTCCTTCTATTTTTACCTTTAGATTTTATTGTCATAGTTTCACAAGGTGTGTAATAAATTTGAGGTGTCGCCTTATCAACAAACATCATAAACGTAATAAAGCCGATAATAAAAAAAATAAACAACGTTAACAATATTGCTCCTATCGTTAAAAGTATCATAACACCACCCCTATATATTTCATGTTATTACACCTTTCGCTATTATATGAGCTGAATCCTTTTTAGAAAAATAAACGTAACAAAATAATTACAATGACTCCTGTTAATACTGTTCCTAATAAACTACGAGTATATATCGCTACGAAAAATGTAGGAATTGCCGCAATGATATAATCCCACTGCACTGTCTCATGCATAAATAATACTTGTGCTAAAAGTGCTGCTAATATCGCAATTGGTATGTAATTTAACCATTTTAAACCCCAGTCTGGAATTTGTAGTTTACTAAATACGAGAAGAGGTAAAATACGTGGTACGAGTGTGACAGCTCCGGCTGCTAGTAAAAGGAATAATACGTCCAATCTTACTTCCATTTTTCAATCACCACCCCGATTGTCGCAGCTAAAAGTGTTGCGATAATAACTGCTATACTATCTGGCATAAATAAGTGTGAAACGTATGCGATAATAATCGCTACAATTGCAACACTTAGATGAATGGCTAGTTTCGGTTTACTACTTATTAGCTGAAGTACAAATAATCCGATAAACATCGCTGGTAACGCATAATCCATTCCGTACGTATGAGGATCTGGTATCCACTCTCCAAAAAGCCCTCCGAGAACTGTAGCTAAAATCCAATTTAAATATGCTGTTACATTAAGTCCCATCATCCATTTCTCGCCTAAATGGCCTTTTTGTGCTGCTTGTTGCACTGCAACGCCGAAAGTTTCATCTGTAATTTGCGAACCAATTATTAAATTTTTAAAAAGAGGTATCTTGGTGAAGTAAGGTGCGAGTGCAGCACTCATTAATAAGTGACGTAAATTAACAAAGAACACAGTAAAAATAATTGCCGAGGCTGGGGCACCCGCTGCATACATACCCGCTAATATAAACTGAGCAGAACCTGCGTAAATTAATGTGGACATAAAAGCAATTTCTATGATCGAGAAACCTGCTGTTTTCGCAATAACACCAGCCGCTATACCGATGCTCAAATATCCAAATACAGTTGGTAAACAATCCTTTACACCTTGCTGAAATGAATCATCGCTCTGCAGTGTCATATGTGCTTGAGCTTTATTCACCATTATCTCCCTCCATTTCTTCTATAGTACGTTTTCCTGTTACGACATGAACTAAATCTATGTTTTCACGCCATAATGTATCTAATTTATCAGCTCCAAACTCCTTCGTAATCTCTTCCACCATAATGTCGTGCCGAACATATTCTGTAGCGACGAGAACTAAAGCTGGATCATACGTTGTAACGGCCCATGAAGTGCTATCATTTGAAAAGTTAGCAATTAATACTTCTTCCCCATCACGCGCGATAACAGTTAAATGACCACCCATTCTCTTTTCAACGACGTGAGGTGTCATATAATTATGGTGAAATGTCGCTCCTATTTTTGTTTCTGGAGCACCAAATAAAATCGAAAAAATATGTACGCCTTCCGCTTCCTTTTGATGAATGAATGGCTCAATCTCGTGCACTTGATCTTCCCATACAGAAATCCATAACTCTTCTTTTGCTCTATTAATTATATTGCATATTTCTTTCAAAACACGATCATTTGAGCGAATATGCGAAATTACATCAATTTGTCGCTCTTGTTCTAAACAATTTAATTTTCGGTCTAGAAATTCAAAGGACTTTTCAAAATCTTTTCGCATTCGATCCATTAATTCCGTAGCTGGCACTGGTACATATTTCACTGGTTCAGAAGGAACGATATGCACCGCTCCTTTATCCATCAACTTGCCAAGTACTTCATAAATCATCGAACGAGGTACGCCTGTTTGTTTACTCACTTCATAACCTGTTACTGGGGAATGTTTTAATAAACCAATATACGCTTTACATTCATACTGGGAAAAACCTAACTTTTGTAACTCCTTTATTATTTCATCCATCGGTAACCCCTCTCACAATTTATATAGCTCTAATTTCAAAACTACGATTTCACTTTCCATTAGTAGTTATTGCTATACCTACTAATATAAAAAAGAAGCCTCTACAAGTCAACTGACAATTCTGAATTTTTATTCGAAATAAAAAGCCTTCTTTTGAAAGGCTTTTTGTGCATAATGAATTATTTCAACTGTAGAGCATTTGATATATTACCCTCCAAATGCTCACGTAAGGTTGAACCTGTATACTCTTCTCTAAATACACCTGCTCTCACGAATAAAGGAATGACTTCACTAAAGAATAAATCCAATGATTTTGGAGGTCCCCCTGGAATTGCAATAAATCCATCTAGTGCCCCTGCCTCAAATCTTTCCATAATTTGCTTACAAACATCTTGTGGTGTGCCTATAGCGACCCAATGAGCAGAACCAACAACTTCTGGTCGTTCTAGTATTTGCTCAACAGTTGGTTCATTTTTTATGATGAAATCCCGTAATAATTCGGCATGTGTTTTACTACGTACAGCTTGATTTCTACTTGGTAGCATATGTTCAGTAACCTTACTTTCTAACGGTATCCCTCTAACGTCTAACCCGAGAACCATTTCAAGTAAAGCGTACCTCTTCTCTTTTGTAAGATGTTGATGAGCTTGCCTGTGCATTTCTAGTGCTTCTTCATATGAATCACCAATAAAGAAATATAAACCAGGCAATACACGTATATCCTCTTGCTTTCGGCCATGCTTTTCTGCTCTTCTTCTTAAATCTTGACGAAGTTCGATTCCTGATTCTACATCTGGCATTGCGGCAAAAATCGCATCTGCAACAGAAGCCGCGAAATTCCGGCCTGACTCTGAAGCACCCGCTTGAAATAAAGGCATTTCCCCAGAAATATGTTGCGGGATATTAAGTGGACCTTTCACCTCAAAATGCTCACCACGATGCTCAATTGGCTGTACCATCTCTCTAATTACATCTGCGTTGTCTTCTTTCAAAACTTCATAAGGATGACTCCTCCAAAGTTTTCTTACTAACTCTGTACATTCTGCCGCTTTCGCGTATCGTTCCTCAGATGGTGGCATCCCTGCCTCACCAAAGTTTTCAGCACCATCAATTGATGTGACAATGTTCCATCCTACTCGGCCGTTACTAATCCAATTTAAAGATTGTAGTTGCCTCGCTAGTATATATGGTGGATAAAATGATGTTGAAGCGGTCGTAACGACTCCAATTTTTTCTGTTGCATAAGCAATAGCAGTAAACAATAATGTCGGATCTAAAATTACATTCCCCTTATTACGAGCAATTAAATCGGGATGCGCTACTAAATAGTCAGCTTTAAAAACAAAATCTAACTTAGCCTTTTCTGCCTGTAGTGCCAACTCTACTTGTTCATCTATCCCTGAGTTAAACATACTCTCTTGTTCTTTCTTTCTAGAAATCAAACATAGTCCAATGCAAAGCTGTTTTTTTGTAGACATATGTACACACCTTCCCCTTATTTTTAATTTATCTAGTTAAACAAATGATACGACCCTCACAGCTTCTATTCTTATTAAAGATAAAATGATATTGATAATCATTATCATTTTATGGTGTAACTATAATAAAAGCAACAATAAAGTGAAACTTTAATCAGAGGAGGAGCTCCCATCCTCTGATTATTAGCCTTCACCAATCGAGCTTTTGCGGGATAAAAAAAAGACCACCACTAATTGGAAGTCCTTTATCTCAATATTTCATTCGCTTCTTTTTCATAAATTTTATCAAACGAAGTCATGATGCGCTGCGATGCTTGAATCATTTTTTGATTCGTCATAAGGTCAGCCATTTCTTTCGTCATATCCACATTTGAATTTTCTAGCATATGATTACGTACTGCCCCTGTTCCATTCGGTAAATCAGCAACGTTTCCTTCTGCTAGTGTAAAACTTTTATTTTCACGTTGTACGAGGCGAGCGTTCGTTTCTACGTCTACTGTTTTCGTTTGCAGACGGGCAATATTATTTTGTGTTACTTCATCGTATAATGTACCGTCTGCTTGTACAGCTACCTTTGCTCCTTCTGGAATACGAATACGTTCATTATTCTCACCCATTACGAAAGCACCAGATGCTGTTTGTAAATAACGATCACTATTTAATGTAAAACTACCGTCTCTCGTTAAAAATGTTTCATCATTTTTAGATGTAACGAAAAATGATGATGTGCCAGCCGCACCGTCGTCTAAAAAGAAATCTGTAGCACTATTTGTAATTTGTACATTTCCTTGTACTAAGTTCACATGCGTCGCAGCTGGTACGACAGCGTAATCGACCGAGCCGATATTTGTCGTAGCTCCGTCACCGCGGCGATATGTGTCTTGTACATCAAATACTTTAGAAGTCATATTTTCTGCTTTAAATCCTGTCGTTTGGGCATTTGCAACGTTATTCGAATGAACATTAATATGCTGCATGTAATTCATCATACCCATAGAACCTATATAAAGACCGTTCATACTTGTTTGAATAAGGCAAGCGCCTTATTCTTCACCTCTTTTCTTACGATGTTTGTAACATTTGTTTTGCTAAATGTTCAGCTGTAGCGATATGTATATGTTGCTTCACGTCTTGTCCGTCTGTCATTAATACAATTGGTGCTGATGATACTGCTGGAATTTTTAACAATTCACCACTACTCGCTGTTTCATCAAATTTCGTAAATACGATTCCATCAATATGAATATCTTTAAAATTCGTAATGATTTCAATCATGTCTTTACTTTTCATGGAAGCTGATAACGTTAAACAAATATAGTCTGGCTCTACTTGTCCCATCGTCTCAATCATCTCTTCAACTGTCTCTGACGTACGATAATTTTTACCGGCTGTATCTATTAATATATAATCGACGCGCGCTTCTTCTTTAAAATAAGTAAGTGCTCTTGCCATTGCGGGTTCATCTCGCACAGCGATAACTTCTGCTCCAATTGTTTTTACGTAATCTTGCAGTTGCTGCACTGTCCCGATGCGAGAGTGATCTGTCGTAATAAAACCAACCGTTTTTTTCTTACCGTGAAACTGCCATGCCATTTTCGCAAGTGTCGTCGTTTTTCCAACGCCAGTTGGACCGATTAATGCAATTGTTTGTACCTCTTTCTCAAATACGTTTTCAGTATTAAAATGAGATCTCATATCTTCCAATATGTATCCGATGACTTCTTCTTCTGTAATCATCGTTGCATTCTCAAACTTCACTTTTAATTTTTCAGCATATGCATGAATGAAATATTGTTCCACATCGTTTTGTTCTAACATCCGAATTACTTTTTGAATAATAAATGGTACAGATTCCTGGTTTTCTTTTTTTATAACTACTTCTTCTTTCTTTACAGAAATAGCTTGTTTCACAACAGGCTGTTTTTTAGCTACTTTCGTCTCTTCTGTATGTTTCACAACGACAATACCCTTTTCAAACAGTTGTAATAGTTTCTCTTTTTTTCTTGCCCATTCTTCACTATTTCCTGTTTGCATCGCTGCGTATGACATAGAAGTCGTTACGTTTTCTAAATTGTGCAAGACAGATTGAATTCCATTCACCTTCACGATTTCTTCTGAAGGTTCACCTACAACATCCATTAATTGCTCATGAAATTGAGTTGTTCCTTCGCTATTTTCAGCCTGCTTATCTTCAGGAAAAGCGACTAACATTTCATAATTCTTTTTCCAAAAAAAAGGGATGTTTCGTTTTACACTTTCATCGACAACGTAGTAATAATCTGTACCATATTGGTCAAATAACTTTCGATACAATTCATTTTTCGAAGCTGCTTTTATTCGCATTAACGCTTCTTTTTTTTCTGTACTTTCCATTACTTCACCCCCTACTATTCAATATAAGCAATTTGATCTACAACAATTTCTGGTGCTAATTCACTAATACATAATACTTTCGCTTCTATTTGATAACGTTCAAGAAGTCTCACAATCGCAAACCTGAAATCTTTTCTGCGTGTTAATAATACTGGCTCTCTTCCCATTAAACGAGCTTGTTTGAAAACGCGCTGTACTTGCTCTACTACTCGCGTTTCTAAATCTAAATCCCAGTTTAATAAATAACCTTGGTATGAATTATTAACAACATCCGCATCTAACTCAAGCGAGTCAGCGAAGAGTGCCGCATAAATTTTTCCATCAGGATTTTTCGCACTCTCACAAATAACTTTTGAAATACATTCACGAACAAATGCCGTTACACCATCAACGTGGTTTTGATAAATTTCTTTCCCGTCAATAATACCTTCAATAATTGTTGGTAAATCACGAATTGAAATTCCTTCTTTCAGAAGTTGTTTAATAACATTTTGCACGAGTGATAAATCGATTTCTTTCTTCTTAATTTCTTCTAATAAAACGCCATTATCAGTTTCAAGCGAGTTAATCAAGTCTTTCACATGTTGACGCTGAATTAACTCATGAAGATTACGTCTAACGACAACATCTAAATGCGTAATTAATATGCTAAGCGGCTCTAACACTTGATAGCCTTTCATTTGTGCATCTTGTACCATATGCTCCAAAATCCAATATCCATCTTCACCAAAAATTGGATCTTTCGCCGGCTCTGCATCTAAATCAGCCATTACATTCGGTGTTTTCAGTGCTAATAAATAACCTGACTTTAAAACACCTTCAGCCGCCTTCGCACCTTTAATACGAATAATGTAACGTCCGCGTGGTCTAAAGCTCGTATTATCTTTAAAGTTAATTCCCGGAACGTTAATTCCAAGGTCGGTAATAATTGACTTCCTCATAAGAACAACTTTATCTCGAGCTGTTTCCCCGTTAATCTTCTGCTTTACAAGCGCCGCTAAATCTAAACCGAGCTCTACAATAATTGGATATTTATCTGTAAAGACTCCGAATGAATCTTCCACTTGCTGTAATTGCTCATCCTCGCCTTGAATCATTTCTAATTCTTTTTGAAGCTCGTCTTCTTTTTCTTTCTTTATTCGCTTTTTATTGCGAATTCCTAAGAAGATAATTGTTCCACCAACGAGAGCAAATGGTAGAAATGGTAGCGGGGTAAAAACACCCATTGCGATAAATAAACCACCGAGTGCATATACAACAACTTCATGCGCTAATAACTCTTTAAAGATTCCTTCAGTTACTGTATCTGCTGAACCGTCAAATACACGCGTTACGATAATACCTGTTGAAATCGCAAGCATTAACGAACCGATTTGGTTTACAATTCCGTCACCGACAGTTAACTGTGTATAGTGAATAGCCGCATCTGCAAAGCTCATTCCTTGCTGCATCATACCGACAATTAAACCGAAAATAATGTTTACGAATAAAATGACAATCCCGAAAATAACGTCCCCTTTAATGAACTTTCCGGCACCATCCATCGCTCCGTAAAACTCTGTTTCCATATTTAATTTTTTTCGTTTCGCCTGTGCATCTTTTTCTGTAATAAGACGCTGATTCAAGTCAGCATCGATAGACATTTGTTTCCCTGGTAAAGAATCAAGTGTAAAACGAGCTGCTACTTCAGCTGTACGAGACGCACCGTTTGCAACGATAAACTGGAATATGATTAATACTATAAAAATAACGATACCAATTAATAAGTTCCCGCCAATTACGAACTGGCCGAACTCTTCAATAACATGACCCGCATTTCCGTCTGTTAAAATCGCTCGCGTCGTCGAAACGTTAATCGATACGCGGAAAATCCCGATTAATAACAACATCGTCGGAAATGACTTTAATTCATCCCACTCGTTAATACTTGTAGCTCGCATATAAATAAGCACTGACATACTTAGTAGAAAAACGATAACGATATCAAGTATAAATGGTGGAAGTGGAATTAAGAGCGCCACAACGAATGACGCTGCTAAAAAGATAGAAAAATAGGTTCTTGCAGAATCCATCTTAAACAAAGAGATCCCCTCCAAACGCGCTATTATACTTCAAGTTCTTTCGTTTGAATTAAATAGCGCATAACTTCAATTACAGCTACATATAAATCTTCTGGAATCGTCTCATCTTCCTCGACTTGATAATATAAAGAACGAGCGAGCGGACGGTTCTCTACCATTGGTATTTCTTGTTCACGGGCAAGCGTTCGTATATATAATGCGAGCTCATCTTCCCCTTTTGCAACGACAATAGGCGCCGCATCAACTTGTTTATTGTAACGAAGCACAACTGAAATATGCGTCGGGTTGTTCACAATAAACGTTGCACCATCCATCTTCTTCGCGATTGTCCCTTGCAAGATGGCATGCATAAAGTTTTTTCGTTTCCCCTTTACTTGCGGGTCACCTTCATTATCTTTATGCTCTTGTTTCACTTCTTCTTTTTTCATCTTAATATCTTGTTCGTACTCCCATTTTTGATAAATGAAATCAATAATAGAAAGAATGATTAAAATAATTAAAATGGCTAGAAAGATAAATTTAATTTGGCTAATAATTTCAGTAAGTGACGCTGTCCAGTTAAATCCAATCATACTAACAATCTTCTCTAAATTCTTTTTAAAGAGAACGTACGAAACGTAACCGATTAATCCCATATAAAACAGTGATTTCAAAATATCTACTAAACTTTTACGACTAAACAATCTCGTAAAATAGTTTTTCGGATTAATACGTGATGCTTTCGGCTTAAGTACTTTAGAAGAAAATAAGAAACCAACTTGAATCATATAATTGAACAAATGAAAAGCATATACAAGTATTAATATAGGAGCCGATACTTTCAGAAGTAATATACCCATTAAATAAAAATACTCGGTCGAATCTGTATTTTTTCCAATTTGATCAAACAGTACCGCTACGGAATGTGCAATCTCATAGCCGAGCCAATCTCCGAAAAAGTAAACGACAACTGCTAATACAAGAATGGAAAATAAATTATTTAAATCTTTACTCCGGGCGATATTCCCTTCTTCACGCGATTTTTTACGCTTCTGCGGGGTGGCCTTTTCTGTTTTATTATCCTTTGCCATGCGCGTCCCCCTACTTCGTTAAGAAAAAGTTAAATAGTTTCGTATACTCTTCCAGTAATACGTCTGTCATATTTTTAAACACATAACCGAGCATCGGTACACTCATCGCAATAAACAAAATACCACACGTTATTTTAATTACGTACGCATTCATAAAAACGTTTAATTGCGGTGCATTTTTTGCAATTAAAATAAGGACGAAATTAATAATGAATAGACTGCCCATAAGTGGCAAAGCAATTTCAACCGCTGATGTAATTGCAAATAATAACGTTGCGAGTAGACTATCTAAAAAACTAGTCGTCAACAATTTTGAAATCGCCTCTGTATATTGAAACGACTTTAAAATCGTGGCAACGAAATAGTTAATGCCGCCCAGTGAAATAAAAATAATAAGAAAAAATATATCAAAAATTGTTGATAGTAAAGTAGACTGTGACCCTGCATTTACATCAAATAAACTCGCCTGTGATAAACCGATATCAAAGTCTAAAATATGCCCTGCCATTTTCGGAATGTTCCACAGCATCTCTACAATTTTTGAAAGGGATAACCCAATTACAATTTGCGTTCCTGCATAAGCTGCTACATCCCAAACTGTCTTTATGTGAGAGACATCCACTTGATCTGCCACTGTAATCGAAAGAGCGAGTCCAAATGTAACCTTTGCCATCGCCGGAATCGATCGCCCTGAGAAAAACGGTAGAAAATATAAAAATGAAGTAATGCGACAAAACGCAAAAAACGTCGCCGCCCATAATTCCATATTCATTTCAGTTCACCTATCTTAGTACGAACGCAATAGCGATGGGATTTTATCAAATAAATCTAAAATAAGCATCGTTAACTCTTGAAACATCCACGGACCTAAAATGATAATAACGAGCACAATACTCGCCATTTTCGGTAAAAACGTCAGCGTTTGCTCTTGAATTTGCATCATCGCCATAATAACGGCGATAATAATAACGACAATCATACTCACAACGGCAATCGGCATTAAAATCATAACCCCTTTATAAAAAAAGGTTTGGAAAATATCTATAATTGGTGACGTATTCATTTATATGACTCCTATCACATAGCATCAAACGCTTCAGGCGACCGTCTTAAACATAATATCGACGATTTTTGTATATCCACCTAAATATACGAAAACAAGTATTTTAAATGGTAAACTTAAAATCATCGGCGGTACCATCATCATCCCAAGGTACATTAAAAGTGTACTAATAATTAAATCAATAAAGACAAACGCTAAATAAATGAACATCCCTGTTAATAAACCTTTTTGAATTTGCGTTAACGTAAAGGATGGCACAAGCGTAAACAATGAAAGATCCTTTAAATCTTTCGGCAACTCTTCTCCACGCACTTTAAGCATCATTTTCAAATCATGCTTATACGTATGCTTCGACATATAATCTTTCATAATCGGAGCTGTCGTTTCCGCAGCTTGACTTACTGTTATTTTTTCTTTCGTCATCGGGTCCCACACATCACTCTTTAATTGACCAAGCACTGGCTGCATTGTAAACAGCGATAAAAATAATGCGAGTCCAACAAGCACTTGGTTCGGTGGTAAATTCATAACCCCAAGCCCTTGACGAGTAATCCCAAGAACAATCATAAAATAAGTAAAATGCGTAAATAAAAGAACGATAGAAGAAGATAATGATAGAAGGGTAACGAGCGCGAATAGTTGTACACTTGAATTACTCGTAAACTCTTTTCCATTTTCGAAATTAATAAAGCCGTTCGGGGCTGCATACGCTGGATTTACAAAAACAAATGAAAAAACAATAGAAAATACGAAAATAACGGCAAATAACGATAACTGTTTCTTTATTCTCATGATGGATCCTCTACTTTTTTCGTTTCACTCTTCACCGCGTCTTCTAGCGCTTGTTGAAACTGATTTCCTGTTCCTGTTAACTGTACAGATTGTACACCGTTATTACTTATAACAGTAAACACTTGCTTCCCGTCCACTTCAAACAAAAAGGCACTCGTTTGATGATTTAAAAATACGCCGTCTTTCACTTGAATATGGCCGTTTTCACCTTGCTTAAAAAACTGCTGTTTGCGCGTCTTTTTTGTCATATAATATGCACCATAGCCGAGCGCACCAAACAGTAAAACGACTTGAAATAAGGTCGTCATATACGACATATGACTCCTCCTCTACTCTTTATCCTGCATTTGATTTTGCGCCTTCATAAGCGCTGCATGTTTCTTATCAGCTTCAATTTCAGAAATAATAATACCAAACTTCTCGTCCATTACTATTGCCTCACCAATACCGACTTTCATATCACTTAAATATACATCTACTTTATGTCCTAAATTTTTCTCTACTTCAAGAACATCGCCAACTTTTAACTGCTTCACATCACCAAGCGTAATAGATGACTTCCCAAGCTTTACTCCAAGTTCAATCGAAATATCTGAAACGGTATCAATATGTGCCTTCCCCGCTTCATTTCGTTTCCCTGCAAATTCTTCTAATCCCATTAATGACACAGGAGATACTTCATGCTTCATATGGATCCTCCTACTCTATAAAACTTTTAAATAGGAGCGCCTTACGCGTTCCATCTTTCCCGATAAAACAATTAAATTTATGCTTTCCATCTACATAACCACGTAGTTGGTCTGAAACTTTCGTATGAAGCGGAATAATATCGCCTTCTTCAATTTGCTCAATCTCGCCCATTGTCATCTTCTGCTCACCAACCGCAACGTGAACAGGCTTGTACACTTGATTTACTTTCACTTCTACTTCAGACGTATACTTTTTACGCTTATCCGAAGAATGTTCGACAATATTTTCAGACGTTAACTTATCCATAATTTCTTCAACAGATAAGAACGGAATACCGATACGAACTGTCGTATTCCAAAACTCTGTTTTCATATTTACGTTCAATAATGAAATAATATCGCTCGCCGTCGTAATCTTCAGCGCATTCGGATCTGTCTCCGTCGTTACAAACTTCGGTTCAATCGCAACAACGCTTTCAAATGATTGCTCTAAATTTTTACAAAGAAGCAAGAATATATTATCAAGCGTTAAAAACTCAAACGCCGTTAACGGTCTGCGCATCGTAAAGTTACGCTTACTATCTCCGCCAAGCCAGCATTCATGAATATATATAACGAACGCTAAATCAATCTCAATAACAATTTCTCCAAGCTCTGGTAAACCTAGATCTATCACGCAATATAAATAATAATCTTTCGGCATTTTCTCTACATACTCACTCGTAAATGGAACTTGCTCAACCGTTGAAGGCTCTAGTTCAATTGGAATACGCATACGCGCTGACAACGTCTGCGACGTCTGCTTTCCAAACGTAGACGCAATTGCCTGCAAACTACGTAAATGCTCAACACCAAACTTCTCCGGTCTATTAAAATCATACTCTTGAAATTTATCTTGCTTCCCTGCTTCTTGTGCGAAAGCTGGCATTTCTTCGCCTTCATTTACCGCCTTCAGCAGGGCATCAATTTGCTCTTGGCTTAATTTTTCGCCACTCATGACAATCCCCTTCCCTACCTTTTCAATTCAACGATTTCAACGTACATTTTCCCATTCTTCGTCAAAATCTTTCCGGTTCCAATCTCTTCATTCTCAAGCATAAGACGCACCGTATTTTTCGTTGAATTTTCAAGACGATACAATGTACCTTTCGTAATATGAAGCAGATCTTCAATTTTCTTTTTCGTATTTCCGATTTCAAAATAAATTGTTAACGGAATATCATCTTGTAATTTCAAATCTAGCCAACTCCCATATCATGTTCACAAAAATTTCATGTTCTCTATTTATATAATGAAATTTTCTATTTCGAAACGTCGATATTTAATATTTTTTTAATATATCCTTGCGTTTCTTTAAATGGTGGTACGCCTCCATACTTTCTCACATTACCAGGGCCAGCATTATAAGAAGCAAGTGCCAATACGAGATCACCGTTATTTTTCTTTAAATAACCGCTTAACTCTTTCACACCGCCCTCAATACTTTCAGCTGGTGAAAATGGATTTTTCACACCCATCTCTTTCACATTCGCTGGCATAAGCTGCATCAGCCCCATCGCCCCTGCATGTGACACCGTTTTCGGATTAAAATTAGACTCTACTTCAATCATTTTTTGAATTAACGTTTTCGGAATTCCATATGTATTACTTACGCGATCAATAATATCCTCATACTTACCTTCATTTGAAGAACGTATTTTCTGAATATTATATTTATTCGTTAATCCCCACGTATCAGCAGCCTCATTTTTCGTTTCTGGAAAACGTCGTTCAAACTCTTTTTGTGCAACTTGTACTTCATCTACTTGCTTCGTTTCAGCTTTTTCCTCAGGCTTACTCGCTTCTTCTACTTTATTAATAGATTCTCCCGGTTTGTTAACAACCGTTTCTATTTTCGTAGATTGTACCGGCTGACTCATATCTTCTACTTTTGCCATTTGCGGAGTAACCTTCGTCTCCTTCGCAGGTTCACTCTGCAATTGATCTTGAAAACGACTACTAACGAACGCCTGCGGACTACTTAACTTTTGCTGCATTTGTCCTTTTTTATATGCAAGAACTTCTTTTACTATATTTCCAATTACCATAATATCACCTTTTCGGTAAACAAAGATAATCTAATATTAGAGTTTTTTAAAAAAGTTTGCAATAATCCTTTTAATAATATTTTAATAAAAAAATGAATATATTGTTAAACTGTTATTTTTTTATATTTATTAATTCGAATTTTTAGTTGACACCCGTTATAGCAAGGATTACAATAAATCTCGAAATCGATTTTTTCGCATATTACCGTTTTTCGATTTGCAGAAAAGTCAATATAAAAAAATGGGGGTTCTTAACATGAGAATTAATACAAACATTAATAGTTTACGTACGCAAGAATACATGCGTCAAAACCAAGCAAAAATGAGCAATTCTATGGACCGTTTGTCAAGCGGTAAACGTATCAACAACGCTTCTGACGATGCAGCAGGTCTTGCAATCGCAACTCGTATGCGTGCTCGTGAAAGCGGTCTAAACGTAGCTGCTAACAACACACAAGACGGTATGTCATTAATCCGTACAGCTGACTCAGCTTTAGGATCTGTATCTAACATCTTACTTCGTATGCGTGACCTTGCAAACCAATCTGCAAACGGCACAAATACATCTGATAACCAAGCTGCAATGCAAAAAGAATTTGCAGAACTACAAAAGCAAATTACTTACATTTCAGAGAACACACAATTCAATGATAAAAACTTATTACAGTCTGATTCATCTATTAACATTCAAACATTAGACTCTTCAGATGGTAATCAACAAATCGGTATTAACTTAAAATCAGCTTCTTTAAAATCTCTTGGAATTGACCAATTAGCGATTGGTGCTTCTGCTAACCCACTTGCAAAAGCTACTGTTGATGCAAGTGAAGCTGTTGATAAAGCTACTGCGCTAACTAAATCATTTAAAGAATCAGTTATTTCGATTGCTGACGGTGCAACTGGTCCTGATAAAGCTGCAGCTACGCTAGCAAAAGCTTATATTAACGCTGCTAATCAAGGAGATAAAGACACTGCTAAATTAGCTATTACAAACGCTGCTGATCCTAATGATAAAGCTAAAGCCGAAGAATTAGTTAACAAATTCGATGCATTACAAGCTTCAGAAAACGGTAAAAAAGCTGAACTTACTCTAGCTACAGCAGCTTCTGACCAAGATGTAAAAGCTGCTAAATTAGTTACAGATTATAAACAAGCTAAAACCAACCTAGATACACCGGCTAAAGATTACCTTGCTGCTAAAGCTGTTTATGAAGCAGATACAAGTAATGCTGTTAACAAACAAAAATTAGAAGATGCTAAAGGAGTAATGGAGAATACAGCAGGTTCTAAAGATTTAGTTTCTAAATTTGAAACTGCTAAAGCTGCTGCTACAAATGGTACTCCATTAGATGCGGTAAGCAAAATTGACGCTGCATTAAAAACAGTTGCTGACAACCGTGCAACTCTAGGTGCTACATTAAACCGTCTTGACTTTAACGTAAACAACCTTAAGAGCCAATCTTCTGCTATGGCTTCAGCTGCTTCTCAAATCGAAGACGCTGACATGGCGAAAGAAATGTCTGAAATGACTAAGTTCAAAATCTTGAACGAAGCTGGTATTAGCATGCTTTCTCAAGCAAACCAAACTCCACAAATGGTTTCTAAATTATTACAATAAACCATTTGAGTTAGTTTCATGAACAAACCTCTCTGCTTGCGGAGAGGTTTGTTTTTTCTATATAAATGAATTATTTGTAAAACCTTTCTTTTTTCAGGTGAAAGAGAGCATCCGCGGTGCGTAGAAGCGGGCAGTGCCTATTTCTATCCCCTCCCATGTTAAAATACAAACAGGAAATGAGCATAAGCCTTTTTTCTCTTCATAGCCGTTTATTAGCTCTAGAACACCGACTATATAAATCTATAAGGAATGTCTATTATGTGTATCGGCACGAATATTTTAAGTATGAATGCTAGGCAGTCGTTATATGGGATATATGTTGCGATGGAGCATTTAGTTGTACTTAATACAGTTCCACAGGCTAATAAAATTCCACAAATAGTTTCTAAGTTACTACAATCGTAAATATAACCTTTAAAACTATTGAAATAACTCCATAAAAAATAAAAAGGAGATACATATATGCTATGTATCCCACTTTTAATATCAACCTATCCGTTATAAATTAGATCCTCCGCTAATGACGCAAAAATCTCCCCAACAAGTGAATCTTCATCATATACACATGAACCGCCATTCTCTTCACGCTTCGCAAACGGGATTTGAGCGATTACTTCTGTTTGCAGTTGTTCTGCTAACATTTCGCCGCCACCTTTTCCGAAGAGGTAGTTTCTTGACCCATCTTTTTCTTCGTAATATGCCATGTTTTCAACGATACCTAAAATATCGTGTTTCGTATTTTTTGCCATCACTCCTACTCTAGATGCGACAAATGATGCTACGTTATGAGGCGTTGTAACGATAATTTCCTTCGCTTGTGGAATCATGGCAGCGACATCTATCGCAACGTCTCCTGTTCCTGGTGGTAAATCTAGAAGAAGATAGTCTAGTTTTCCCCAGTGTGTGTTCGCAAGGAAGTTTTGAATCCATTTGTTTAACATTGGTCCTCGCCACATTACTGGGTTATTCCCTTCTGTGAAGAATCCCATCGACATAATTTTAACACCGTGACTAACGACTGGAAGTGCGGTTTGATCGATCATCGTTGGCTTTTCATTCGTTTCCATCATTGCCGGGATACTGAACCCGTATATATCTGCATCTAAAATCCCAACCTTTTTACCCATACGCGCTAAAGCAGTAGCAAGGTTAATCGTCACAGTTGATTTACCAACTCCTCCTTTTCCGCTCGTTACAGTAATAAAACGTACTCCTGAATCAGGTCGAAGCATACTAGGCATTCCAGTTTCTGTTCTAGCTTCTTTCTTTAAAGACGCTGTTAATGCCGCTCGTTCTTCCGGTGTCATTGAACCAAATGTTAAAGACACTTTCGATGCACCAATATTTCGAAGAGAGTCTTCAATATCTTGTTGAATTTTCGCCTTTAGCGGACAACCTTGTATCGTTAAAACTACTTCTAGCCCAACCTCTGTACCATCTATCTTTATATTTCTGACCATATTTAATTCCACAATACTCTTGTGCAACTCCGGATCTTCTACATGGCTTAAAGCATTCATAATTTGTTCGTGAGTAATCATCATACACATTCCTTCCATTATAGTCATTTCACCTGATGGAAAAAGTCTCCGCTTTTCCCACCCGTTTTTTGCACTAAATACGTTTCTTTCATAACCATCGTTTTATCAACAGCTTTACACATATCGTAAAAAGTAAGAGCGGCGATTGATACGGCAGTTAATGCTTCCATTTCTACCCCTGTTTTACCACTGCATGTTACTGTCGCTCGTATGGTCAACTCATAGCCATCGGTTTTCTTTTCATAATGAAACGTAAAATCAGTTCCTTGGATTAATATCGGGTGACACATAGGGATTATATCCGCTGTTTTTTTAGCACCGATTATGCCAGCCACTTGTGCGACTTGAAGCGGGTCACCTTTTTTCAATCCCCCACTTTGGATTGCTTCAAATAGTTCATTTGATAAAGAAATTGTACTTTGTGCAATAGCTGTGCGTGTTGAAATATCTTTTTGAGAAATATCAACCATTTCAGCTCTTCCCTCTTCGTTCCAATGCGAAAACTCACTCATAATGATCCTCCTTAACATATGAAAAAATTAATATTCTAATAGAAAGAATTAACCTCCACTTACAGGTGGGATAAACGCGACAGTATCTCCAGCTCTTACAATATCTTCTTCCGTTACAAATTCTTCATTAATTGCTGCCATAACTTTATCTAGCGTCTGTAATTGATAGTTATCTTTCAGGCATTTTTTCAATTGATAAACATTCATCTCTCGTTTTTCTATTATTACTAATCTCTCTGAACCGACTTCTTCTCGTAAATTTGCGAACAGTAAAATTGTAATCATTCTCTCATTCTTCTTTCTTTGGTTTTCCCTCTGGATACGAAGTATTTTCGAGTTGATCTCCAATCCACTCCGTTCCATCTTCCCAAAATTCTTTTTTCCAAATTGGGACGATTCTCTTTATACGTTCAATTGCGTATTCATTCGCTTCGTACGCTACTTTACGATGTGGTGACGATACTGCAATGACAACAGCGACATCCATTATTTCTAATCGTCCTACTCGGTGTGTGATTGCTATTTTGGCATCGGGCCACTTTTTCTTAATTTCTTCTCCAATTGCAGTAAGCTTTTTTACTGCCATCGGTTTATATGCTTCATACTCAAGATGTAACGTTCGTTTTCCTTTCGTTAATTCTCTTACCGTTCCAATAAAAGTTGTAATTGCTCCTGCTTCTCGTCTTGCTACTTTATTCGTTACTTCTTCAACTACAATCCGATTATCGACAATTTCAAATAGTGCTTGTCCCATCAAAACCTCTCCCCACTTTACGGAATGTCCAAGGCCATTCACTACCTTCGTTATCTTCTAATAAAAGAATGTCTACAAACATCCCTTTCTTATATCCTCTCGTTCCGCCCTGTAGGACGATAAAAATGTTTGATTCTGCTAATGAAGAAACGGAACTAGATTTATCAAATCCTGATGGATAAGCGATTAGTTGTCCTTCGTTATACTTCAGCTTACCTCGTACAAATCTTGTAAATGGATTAGGTTTTAGAAAGTCTTCTCCGAGCATTGCTTTTTCTCGTTTTACATGTGGTTTTTCGCTAAACATATACGCACGAATGCTAGGTTTTACGAATAATTCAAAGCCTACGTAACAAGCAGATGGATTACCTGATAATCCAAATAATATTTTTCCGTTTAATTGCGCTACAGTCGTGACGCTACCCGGCCGCATGGCTACTTTATTAAAAAGAACTGATGCGCCTAATTTTTCGTATATAGCTGGCAAATAGTCATAGTCGCCTACCGAAACACCACCAGTTGTAATTAACATATCCACTTCGCTTAACGCTTTTTTCACTGCTTCGTAGCACGTATTCAAATCGTCGCTAAACTTCCCGAAGTATTTTACTCTTCCACCTGCTCTTCGAATTTGAGACGATATCATATACGTATTACTATTTCGGATTTTCCCAGGTTGTAGTTCTTCATTTACATCGAGAAGTTCACTCCCAGTCGCTAATAGTCCAATTATGGGCTTTTTCGCTACTGGCACTTCGCTATAACCGAATGTAGCAAGAAGAGCAGAAATACCTGGATTAATGTAACAACCTCTTTTTGCGAGAACGGTTCCTTTACGTGCATCTTCACCTTGAAAGGATATATTGTCCCCTTCTTTAAATGAGCGCCTCACTTCCATATAGCTTTTTCCGATATTTTCATATTGACGATGACGAGTGAGTTCTAGCATGACGACCGCGTTACATCCTTTCGGAATTTGTGCGCCTGTCATAATTCGAACTGCTTGAAACGCTTCTACTTCTTTATGGAATACAGAACCTGCTCCAATTTCACCGATGACTTCAAATACAATTGGATTCTCACGACTTGCCCGCGACGTATCTTCTGCCCTAATAGCAAATCCATCATATGGCGAGCGATCGAAGGAAGGAACATCGTGATCAGCTACTAAATCGTCTGCTAACGTCCGTCCGTATGCTAATTCCAGTGGTACTAGTTCTTTTACACCATAATTAGCAAATTCCATCACTTTACGAACAGCCTCTTCAACTGTAATTGGCACTCTTCTTTCCATCATTACCAATCCCTTTCTATTACCCTAATAACCGATAGTAAAGTTGTTTTGCTTTTTGAATTTCATTCGTTCCGTGAATAAATACACGCCCATCTTGAAAAATGACGATGCGATACTCTTCTAATTGGCAAGAGAGCAAATATGGATTCCGATCAACTTTCCCGTGGTTTTTCAATACTTTTTCTAACTCGTCAAAGTCGTAATGACTATTATGCGCCGGTCTAATTTGAACTGTATTTCTTCCGCATAACACAGCTGTCTTCGTTTGATTTTCGTATGATAAATAAGGATAAGTTCTATTTGTTCCGCACGAAGGACAGTCTTCCGTTTTGATTTTTCCTAGTTTGAGAGAATGATGTTGATTACTCCATATATCAAACATTAAAAAAGTTTTCCGAACTGCTTCATAGTCTTCTACTAAAATTTTGAATGCTTCTGCCACTTGGTACGCTGCGACGATTTGAACAGCTGGACTAATAATTCCAACTGTGTCACATGTCGCCCCTGTAACAGGAACACTTTTCAACACGCAATGTAAGCACGGTGTTTTCTTCGGAATAATTGTATAGCTCATGCCATAACTTCCGACACAAGAACCGTAAATCCAAGGGATATTGTATTTTTGTGATGTATCATTAATCACGAACCGAATATCGAAATTATCTGTTGCATCAATAATGACATCGACACCACCTAGTAAAGCTTCCATATTATCTACTCTTGCATCCATTACAAGAGCTTGAATTTGCACGTCTGAATTAATTTGTTTGAGACGATTCTGCGCTGCAATTGCTTTTGGCAATTTTTCTATCGCATCTTGTTCAGCGTAAAGTTGTTGCCGCTGTAAATTGCTCCATTCTACGTAATCGCGATCAATAATCGTTAATTTCCCGATACCTGCACGTACAAACGCCTCTGCACTTGCACTTCCTAACGCACCTGCCCCTATTATTAATACATGCTTATTTCTAATCTTCTCTTGCCCTTCTTTTCCAATAGGAGTGAACAACTGTTGTCGTGAATACCGCTCTATCATGAGGTAACCTTCCTTTCATGTAAAAATCAGCTTCATATACTGTTATTTTTTCAATACATCTTCTTCGATAGCACTTTGTTTCTGATAACAAGAAAAATAAGCGAATCCAACAAATCCCGCTCCGCCAATTACATTTCCGATAAAGACAGGCACAAAGTTTTTCGCAAGATCCATCCACGTAAGGTGACCCGCAAAAATCACGGCTGAAATGACAAACATATTTGCTACTACTTGTTGAAATCCAATTACGACAAATGCCATAATCGGAATCCAAATTCCAACAATCTTCCCAATTAAATCGTTCGTTCCGTATGCTAACCAAATCGCAAGGCAAACGAGCCAGTTACAGCCAATTGCTAAAATTAACGTTCTCCCAAAAGATTCATGTAACTTATCTTGAGCTATCGCTATCGTTTTATTTAAATACGCTCCCTCAGTTAACCCGCCAAGATGACCGAAACAATACGCTACGAAAAGTGCACCTACAAAGTTAGTTAAAGTAATCCAGGCCCAATTGTGTAACACATGTTTCAATGAAATTTTCCGTGCATAAAGTGCCATAGACATTGACATCATATTTCCCGTAATTAATTCTCCTCCTGTTAACACAACTAGCATCAGTCCGATAGGAAAAACCGCTCCTCCTATAAAATTGACTAAACTTCCCCATTGCTCCGGTACATTACCGAGAACACGAATATTAAGTAAAAATCCTATCGAAATGAATGCTCCTCCTAAAAAACCAAGGATAAGCATAGCTGATAGCGGTTGCCTTACCTTTTGAACACCGGATTCAATCACAAGCGCAGCAATTTGTTCCGGTTTATGAAATGCCATAACCAATTCCTCCATTTTTCTCATCTAAAAAAAGCAGCACCAAAAACCCTTACCATCGTAAGGATTTTTGAATGCTGCTTAATCTCTCTGCATATCTCTTACAGAAATATCAATCATCATTTTTACTATACTCATAGAAAGTGTACAAAACTTGCACATTTCCCACTATTTACGTTAACAAAGAGAATCCATATTCATAGTAGTTTCTCAGCCACCGATATGAGACATTTCAATTTTCGGCATTATTTTTTTATTCGTATCGCTTAACCGTTCATCTGAATAACGGTCTGAACGATTATTCCAAATGTCACGAATAACATTAGTAATCTCCTCATCCGTATATCCAGTACGAAGTAATTCTTTAAGATCGTTTCCTTTAGAAGCAAACAAACAAGTATACAATTTCCCTTCTGCGGAAATACGTGCTCTTGTACATGATGAACAGAACGAATCCGTTACAGATGAAATAATTCCTATTTCTTCTTCGCTACCAACATAACGATAACGTGTTGCAACTTCACCAGGATAGTTCGCCTCAATACGTTCAAGCGGCATAACTTTATGAATCATCTCTACTATTTCCTGCTTAGAAACTACTTCACCTAATTCCCAGCCGTTAAAATTTCCGACATCCATATATTCAATGAAACGAAGGATATGCTTATTCTCTTTAAAGTACTCTGCCATCTGAACGATGTCTTCTTCATTTTTCCCTTTTTGGACAACCATGTTCATTTTAATTTTCATTCCGGCTTCCGCTGCAGCCTGTATTCCCGCAAGAACCGTTTTTACTTTACTTCTATTCCCATTTAAATAAGAGAATCGTTCTTCATTTAACGAGTCTAAACTAACTGTTACACGAGATAAACCCGCCTTATATAAATCTGGAGCAAACTTTTTAAGTAATGATCCATTTGTCGTTAAACCAATATCCTCTACTCCATCAATTTCGTTTAACCGCTGTATGAGTTCAGGTAAGTCTTTTCGAAGTAAAGGCTCTCCTCCGGTAATACGTAACTTTCTTACACCTAAAGAAACGAAAATACGTGTAATCCTTTCAATTTCATCAAAAGATAAAATTTTATCATTAGACAAAAAAGAATAATCACGACCAAATATTTCTTCTGGCATACAATATCGACAGCGAAAATTACAGCGATCAGTAACAGAAATACGTAAATCCTTTAAAGGACGATCTAATTTGTCTAATGTAACAGATTTCATGATTATTGCCTCGTTTCTACTTATTTTATATTTATAATCCGCTCTGGATGCGTATATACATTTAAAGATTTATTACGAATGAAGCCTATTGTAGTAATCCCTAACTGCTCCGCTAGTTCTAATGCTAACTCAGTTGGAGCTGATTTTGACAATATTACTTCACAGCCAATTTTCGCAACTTTTAATAGAATTTCAGAAGAGATACGTCCACTAAAAACAATAATTTTATCACCAATCGAAATGTTATTTTTTAAACAATAGCCGTAAATTTTGTCTAAAGCGTTATGTCTTCCTATATCCATGCGGCTTAAAACAATTCCACTCACATTACATAAAGCTGCATTATGAACGCCGCCTGTATGTTGAAACGTAGACGCAGATTGCTGCATATCATTCATTAACCGAAAACAATCCTCGGCAGAGATCTTTACGCGAATATCATTCATTTCTTTCGCAGTCAGCGCATCGTTCGCAAAAACAAACCCTTGCCTACTCATTCCACAGCACGAAGTAATATAACGTTTGTTTTGTATGTCACGATAATAAGGATTGATTTTCGTCGTTTTTACATGTACATAGCCTTCTTTTTCTTGCATCCATATTTCATCAATATCTTCATACTTTCGGATAATGCCTTCAGAGGCTAAAAAGCCAATTACCATATCTTCAATATACTCTGGAGTACTAACCATTGTAACAAATTCCTGGCCGTTAATTTTAACCGTAACAGGAAACTCTGTTACAATGCTGTCCTCTATATGTTTAAATTCCCCTTGCTCATATTTAAAAATTTTCCGTTCCACCTGAATCGATTTCACGATGAGCATCCTTCTCTCACGTTATATTTTTATCAAAAACAAACACGGAAACTGCAATATCTTCATCTACTTTCATATCAGAAAAAAGATGAACTAACTTCGCACCAACAAGTTCTTCTAAATGTTCATGAGGATTAGCCACATACACTTCTTGAATCATTTTCGTTCGAGCCATATGAACCATTTCCGCCCCATCCGTAGTTCCCGAAATAAATTTCTCAGTAGGTGTTAAATTCCCATAAAGTGTTGCAATAGCCATGTTCTCGGTAAATACAGTATGAATTCTTTCCGGCCCTTTCCCAAACAACTCTTTTCGAAGCTTTCGGATCATATCATTAAATTCATGTACCATTTTTGACATACGCTCATTCCTCCCAGTTATTCCATACCATCTTCTCAAATATTATTCCATCACAACTATTTTAACAAAATGATCATTTCGTCTAAACTATTTAATAATGAGACGAAATGGATCATCTTGTACAATTATCTCAAGTACGCAAGCAACATATGAAATACTATTATTGTTGCTTATCTATTCTTCTTTTAACCCTTTACCCATACCTTTTAAGAAATGAAGACCAAATCCGATAGCACGGTTAATGTCTGGATCTTTCAATACTTTCATAAGATCGAATATCCCCACTTTTTTATTGCTTTCTAGATGTTCATTTCCTTCTTCTAGCCCTACTAATAAACTACCTATAAGCTTTTTCGTAAGTTCCGGATCAAGTTCTGTTAAAGCTCCTGCAGCGCCCATCATATTATTAATTAAATTTGTAACTGGTTCACGAGTGACCTGGCCTAGAACGATTTTTGCGATTGGTTCTCTCGCTTTCAGCATAGAATTTGCAGCTTCTAGCATCCCAATGTCATTCAGTTCACCTACAATATTAAACATTTGATTTAAAGCTTCTTCATTATTAGCTAGCAGTTCTTTTAAAGCTTCGAGTTTTTGTTGTTTAAGTTCTTCCTCAGTTAGCTCCTGCTTCTGGATCGCTTGAATAGGTGCTGCCATATTCTTTTCTCCCCCTTAGTTATCCGTTAAATGTACGTATCCTGGACGAGCCCACTTACGATTTACCTCAATTCCGTTTTGAGGATGACGCTTTTTATTACGTGGGTTCGTTTTTGGCATCGGATTTTCGCCATCAACTTCTAACACTTCCATACGTACTTTCGTTTGCTTATATGCCGGCGTGTTTGTACGCAAGTCAACGGCAGGACCTGTTAAGAAATTAATTGCCGATTCTTTATCAGTCGAATTCATCGGTAAATACAGTTCATTCGCTTTTACACGATCCGTTACAAGTACACGTAATTTAAGTGCTCCGAATGGAGAAACAAGGCGTACTAACGAACCAGTTTTCACTCCACGTTCCCTTGCAAGCTCTGGAGAAACTTCGACGAAAACACCTGGTACTTTCGATTGAATACCAGTTGATTTATTTGTCATGTTCCCTTCATGGAAATGTTCAAGCATACGGCCGTTATTAATGTGAAGATCGTATTCTGCTGGGAATTCAGCAGGACGTACCCAATCAGCTATCGCAAAACGAGCCTTTTTGTCCGGGAAGTTAAATCCATCTTTGAATAGAAGCGGCGTATTCGTACCATCAAAACTTCCCCAGTGGAAACTGTTCCACCCTTCAAGCACTTCATAGTTTGCGTGTGCAAATAGTGGTGATAAGCTTGCCATTTCCGCAAAGATTTCACTTGGGTGATTATAGCTCCAGTTTGCACCTAATTTATTAGCAATTGCCTGCACGATCCACCAGTCTGGTTTCGCATCTCCTAGCGTTGGAAGCACTTGATATAATCTTTGTACACGACGCTCTGTATTTGTAAAAGTACCTTCTTTTTCAAGAGATGGCGCTGCTGGTAATACTACATCAGCGTATTGAGCTGTTTTAGAAAGGAACACATCTTGAACGACAAAAAATTCAAGGCTTGATAACACTTCATGTACGTGATTTGCGTTCGAGTCTACAAGAGCCATATCTTCTCCAACAAGATACATAGCTTTCATTTTCCCTTCATCAATTGCGTGAAGCATTTCAATGTTATTAAGACCTGGTTTGTTATCAATTTTTACTCCGTAAGCTATTTCAAATTTCGCACGCTCTACATCATCAGTAACGTGCTGATATCCTGGAAGCCAGCCTGGAAGTGTTCCCATATCACAAGCACCTTGTACGTTATTATGACCTCGAAGCGGGTATGCACCAGCACCTGGACGGCGATAGTTTCCTGTTGCAAGAAGTAAGTTTGAAATCGCAGCGGAAGTATCTGAACCACCAGTATTTTGTGTTACGCCCATTCCCCAAAGAATACACGTTCCATCTGCATCACGAATCATTTCTGCCATTTTAACGAGCGTTTCTTTTGAAATGCCTGTAATCTCTTCTGCATA
This sequence comes from Bacillus sp. 41-22, assembly GCF_025809295.1. Classification (NCBI taxonomy): domain Bacteria; kingdom Bacillati; phylum Bacillota; class Bacilli; order Caryophanales; family Bacillaceae; genus Bacillus; species Bacillus sp. 41-22. Next base: position 1,640,774 of record NZ_CP084035.1, on the reverse strand, counting down.
TTCAAGCGTATATTCCGCGAGACTATCTTTGAAATCATCAAAGAAGTTTACATTCTCATCGATGAACTGCTGATCGTGCCAACCTTGATCAATCATATATTTCGTAACAGCCATTAACCATACTTGGTCTGTTCCTTGCTTTGGACTAATAAAGATATCCGAACGCTCTGCCATTTCAGTTTTACGAAGATCTGCAACAATTAGTTTTTGACCGTGAAGTTTATGCGCACGTTTCACACGAGTTGCTAATACTGGGTGACCTTCTGTTGGATTACAACCGACGATAATAACAAGACCCGATTGTGCGATATCTTTAATCGTCCCTGCATCTCCGCCCATACCAATTGTACGGAACAATCCATCTGTCGCTGGTGATTGACAATAACGTGAGCAGTTATCAATGTTATTCGTTTCGAACACTTGACGCGCTAATTTTTGAATAACATAATTATCTTCATTCGTAATTTTAGAAGAAGAAATAAAGCCGATAGAACCTTTACCGTACTCTTCTTTAATAGAGCCCAATTTATTCGCCACTACATGAAGCGCTTCTTCCCAAGTCGATTCAACGAACACTCCATTTTTACGAATTAAAGGTTTCGTAAGTCGTTTTTCAGAATTAACGAAATCCCAACCGAATTTTCCTTTTACACAAGTAGAAATTGCATTAACTGGTGCCTCAGAAGTTGGTTGCACCTTTAAAATTTTGCGCCCTTTCGTCCATACTTCAAATGAACAACCTACACCACAAAACGTACATACTGTTTTCGTCTTCTTCGTACGAGTGTCACGCATCGCAGCTTCTACTTCTGACACAGCGAAAATACCGCTATATCCAGGTTCAACCTCTTTAATAAGATCGACCATAGGTTCAAGAATATCCGGCTTCAGCCCAGTCATAAATCCAGCTTCACCGAGCATCGATTTCTCCATTAATGCATTACAAGGACAAATCGTTACACATTGACCGCAGCTTACACATGAAGAATCGTTAATATCTACTCCTTCATCCCAAATAACACGTGGGCGCTCTGCCTCCCAATCAATAGATAACGTTTCATTAACTTGTAAGTTTTGACACACCTCTACACATTGACCGCACGCGATACATTGATTCGGATCATAGCGATAAAATGGATGAGACATATCAACTTCGCTTGCATCAACTTTTGGCTCATAAGGATATTTTTGATGCTCAATTTCCATTAATTCTGCCGTATTATGCAGTTTACAATTCCCGTTATTGTTGTCACAAACCGTACAGTAAAGTAAATGATTTTCTAGTAAACGGTCCATCGCCTCATGTTGTGCTGCCTTTGCACTAGTAGAGGACAGCTCAATATTCATACCGCTCGTCACTACAGTAGAACAGGATCGCACAAGCTTTCCGTTAACTTCTACAATACAAGTATCACACGTTTGAATAGGATCCACTTCCGGCACGTAACAAATTTGTGGATGTTCAATTCCGTTCTCATTAATAATGCCCAGTATAGTTGAACCAGGCTCAGCATTATACTCTTTGCCGTTAATTGTAATATGAACCATGCTGTCGTTCATGGTTACTCCCCCTTTTTGAGAATAAAAAAAACTCCACCACGAAAATATACGCACCACATTTTTGGCACGTTATCATCATGGTGGAGTAGTTTATTAGCACATCTTGCTAAAATACCAATCCATTTATTCATAAATAAAATGATAGATTCATAACAGGTCATATCACGATTCCATCTTTAACACTGTAATTATAGCGTTAAATCGAAAAATACACAATATAATTATCATTACAAAGGACAAAGCACATAATGCTCTGACCTTTGTATTACATTTTAGGATTATTCTGAGATGACTTACTTCCCGGTGCAAACCAACCAATTAGTGCGATGGCAACTAATACTCCGTAGAAGATTAAAGTCCAAGTTGTACTGTGTGGAAAATCATGATCTAAAATACCTATATCCTCATGGGCAAGTGTAATTACAGCAAGTTTGACGCCGACCCAGGCAACAATTGCATATGCTGTTGTTTCTAGTGCTGGACGTTTCTCCAGTAATTGTACAAACCAAGTTGCCGCAAATTTAATTAAAATAAGTCCAGCTATCCCTCCAAGAAGTACAACAATGAACTGTCCTCCATCCATACCTCCGAAATCGTCAAGCGGAGAATCCGGAAGCCCCAGAGCAAGAGCAACTGCGGCTAATATTGAATCAATCGCAAAGGCAAGGTCAGCTAATGCAATCTTTCCTACTGTGAACCAGTAGCTTTTTCCTGCTGCTTCCTTTTCATCTTCCTTGTTAATATTTTGATTATTTTTTCCGAATTGCGCCTGAATGACATGCTTTAATCCTAAGTAAAGAAGATACGCTGCTCCTATCGCCTGTATTTGCCAAACATTTGCAATAAATGATATAGCAAAAAGGGCTGCGAATCGAAAAACAAAGGCCATAATAATTCCGTAATTTATAGCTCTTTTTTTCTCTTCTTCGGGTAAATGCTTGGCTATAACTGCTAGTACAAGGGCATTGTCAGCCGATAACAATCCTTCTAATCCGATTAAAATTAACAATGCCCAAGCATACTCTAGCCATATTGAATCCATCCGCTTCTCTCCTTTCTAAAACTAAAATCAGATAAGGTCTTTGCTCATTAGAATTTCCTATTAAGCCAAATTAAATGCTAAAACATTTTGACAGTTACTTTGCTGTCCTCTATTTGTTATAATTTCAACAAAAAACAAATCTAGATTGTGGTTTTCTTAGAAAAGGTGACGCGACATTGTGCTTAAAAACTTGATGAATTCATCTTCACTTACAGGTTTACTGTAGTAATAGCCCTGAATTAGATAACATGCATTACGTTGTAACACTGTTAATTGTTCCTTCGTTTCTACCCCTTCTGCGATCACTTTCATGTTTAAAGTATGCGCTAGTGAAATAATGGTATGAATAATTTCATTTCCATCAGTAGAATTTCCGATCCTATTAACAAATTCTCTTGGAATTTTCAAGGTATCAATTGGATACAAAGGGAGATATGCTAATGAAGAATACCCTGTACCAAAATCGTCAATTGATAAATGTACACCATATGATTTTAATGCTTTTAACTTCGATAAGGTTTCTTTTTCATCTACCATTGCTATTCTCTCTGTTAATTCTAAATCAATCGAACTAGCAGGTACCCCTACTTCTTCTATAGTAGATATGATTGCTTGAACAAAATCTTTCTGTTCAAACTCTATAGCAGATAAATTTATCCCCATTTTTAGATTTACATAGCCTGCAGAATGCCACTTTTTCAGTTGTCGACACGCTTCCTGTAACGTCCATTTCCCAATTGGAATAATTTGCGACGTTTCTTCCGCGATAGGTATAAATTCAAAAGGAGAAATAAGTCCCAGTTCTGGATGTTGCCAACGAATTAAAGCCTCTGCACCAATAACCATACCAGTCTTACTGTCAACTTGTGGTTGATATAATAAAAACAACTCATTATTTTCTAATGCCTTCGGTAAATCCTGTTCTAATCGTAATCGTCTTGTTATTTTTTTTGATAATGTCTCGTCATACATGCAAACAGCATTATTACCTTTTTCCTTTGCACTATACATAGCAATATCAGCATGTTGTAAAAGTGTAGTAGTATTTATTCCTCCAAACGGATACACTGCTATTCCTATACTAAGAGATAAGTAAAAGCTATGCTGATTTACTACAAATGCTTCTTCAGTTATACGAAATAGAGTTTCACACAAATCCAATAGCTGTTGCTCTGTATGGTTATGGACTATGATTGCAAACTCATCTCCCCCTATTCTCGCTAGAGGAATAGCCGGTGACAGACATGTCCTAAAACGTTTAGCAACTTCTTTTAAAACACTGTCACCAATTGAATGTCCCAGTGTATCGTTAATGGTCTTAAAACGATTTAAATCTATATACAAGAGTCCAAATTCACCCTGCGTTTTTCGTGCACGCTCAATGGATTTTTCTAATTCTTTTTGGAAGAATATTCGATTTCCAATCTCCGTCACTGTATCATGGAATGCTAGATAGTTTATCTCATCTTGTTGTTTCTTCATTTTCGTAATGTCTTTTACCATTACATAACTTCCAAAAGTTTGTCCTTCTATCATAATAGGAACAATGGTGACGTACCAAAAATGAATGTCCTTCTCATTATTATTTTTCACACGTAATTGTAACGAAGCCGAACTGCATCGTTTCCCTTCCTGTAGAGCTGCTTCCAATTCAGATCTATCTTCGTCTAAAAAAATCGAGAAGCACTCTTTACCTATTAATTCATCACTGTTTTTTCCTAATAACATACTTCCAGCCTGGTTTATATTTAACACAGTACCATTTGAATTAATCGTTAAAATAGGATCTGGATGATACTCATATAATGACTTAAATCTCTCTTGATTTTTGACCAAGTCATTGGATTTGTTTATTAAATCTTCTGTTCTTTGAGATACTTTTTGTTCTAATTGATTATTAAACACTTTTAACATTTCGGTTAAATCTCTGTTTTGCATTCGTACGATAGTATGACGAATCAGCACAAATACAAATGCAATACAATTCCCAGTAATAAGTGTAGCCGAGGCAGTTTGCTCTTTTAAAGTAAAGCCAATTAATACCGCAACTGCAAGATAAGGAAATATAACAAGAAGTTTCTTCCCAAATGTGGGATCGATAATGAAATAATTCCTTCTAGAAGATGCATTCTTTGAGATCGAAGCAGCAATAGCGATAAATAATAGGAAAACTCTATACAAACACCTTAATAATATAAGTGAACGATCTGACAAATCATCTTGTAAGTAAAAATACAAGTAGTCCGTAATAGCCAATCCAGTTAATACGAGGATAAAAATAAATAATTTACTTTTCGCATTAAAAATAGCTGGTCGAAAGATTAGACTAACTCCTAATAAAAGAAGTAATAAATCTATAATCGGAAAAATAAATGAGAGAAAAACATCTCCAATTGATAAGAATAAGATATTTGCAGAAGGTTTATTAAACAGGTACCACTCTAATGTAAAAATAGCAGTAACAACAATACATAAATCACAAATTAAATACGCTTTTTCCCACTTGTTACATTCCATAATGATTTTATAAAAGAATGCAAAGAGAAAGAAGAATAAGAAAAACAACAAAAACACATCAGAGATATTAAAATTTTGTATTGGTAATTCTACATTAAGTACTTGAAAAGCGGATATAAAATTCCCGATCAAGAAACACCCTATTGCAATAGTAATGCAAACCCAGAATACTCCTAACTTAATTTTTCCGGATAATATAGAATAAAGTAATGAGATAAATACAGTAGTTTCAACAACTAAGGATGATAGTCGGATATTAAAATCTGATACAAAATAATGATTCGGAAAAACAAATAAAAATATAAAACAAAAGCTTATATAGAATATTAGAGCTATTGTTAATAAGATAAATTGCAAATGTGAATGTTTAAGCAATATATTCACCTTCTTAAGTCTTTCATCATTTTTTTAAAATTTGTTTCTAATTATTATTCATATTATGACCATTTCAAAAGATTTCTTTCAAAATAAAGCAGCCTTACATTACACCTGCAAATATTTAACAATTCCATAACAGGAATTACAAAAAAATATGAACAGCTATGTCCTTAACACTATCAATTATTGTTATACGAACTATTTATGTAACAAGTTTATTTAATAGCTAATTAGTTCAAAGAATGTTTTCTTTGAACTAATTGTATACTGCCCATCTGAATCATATAACTTAACTATTTTTAAATTAAAATTTCACGTAAAAATAATGAATGTAGGTGTATGCCCCTATCTATTTATCTTTTTTTCTTCATAACTTCTATAGTATTCATTAAGTACGCTAACTTAAACACCGACTTATTTATAATCCTTAATAAGTCGGTGCTAGTATACACTATAAAACTAAAACACATTTCAAATAACAAAACTATACTTTAGCAATTTATAAATTTCATATTCCTAGAATTACTAAACTTTCTTTTACCTATTACAATCTATATTCAGATACATTATTTCCTTTCCATTCAATAATAATCTAAAACCCCTTCATAAATGGCTTCTGCTGCAATCTGTCTGCCGTTTGCCGTAGATAGTTTACTGTAATCGATACCATTATCTATAAAAGCCAGTTCCGTTAACACAGCTGGCATGTCGTTTTCTCTTATAACATGAAGATCTCCGTGTTTAACGCCTCTATCACGTGTTTGAAGAGCCTCTACTAAACGTGTTTGAATTTTTCCGCTAACACACGACTTTCTTCCACATGAGGATTTGTTTTTTCGGATTCAGAAGATTTATAGTAGTATGTTTCTGTCCCTTTTGCATTACCATTAAAAGCATTTGCATGAATGCTTATAAAGATATCCCCCTCATTTTGCTTAGCAAATTTAACACGTTCCTGTAAAGAGCTTTTTTGGTCATGTCCAGGTCTAGTATCAGATTCACGAGTTAGTAAAACTGTAAATGGTGTATGTTTTTCGAGCAATTGTTGTAGGCGTAAGGAAGTGTCTAATACGATTTTACTTTCAGGCAATCCTTTTGTGGACTTTCCGGGATCTGCACCACCATGTCCAGGATCAATAATGATTGTTTTACTTTCTAAAGGGTTTTTCGGACTGTATTGAAGGGTATCTGTTTTGGCAGTAAGTTGTGCGGCTTCTGCACGTGTTATGAATTTATTTGGTTGCCAACCATTATCAGTACCAACAGAAATCTTTAAATCAATTAAAATATTGGCAAATTTTTCACCCCAATGTCCTTTTAAATCATCAAATTTACTTTGCCCATTACTATTTGTTCTATCTTGTAGCTTATATGCATTTACTAACATTGTTGCCATTGCAGCACGAGTAACTTTTCCAGAAGGATTAAATATTCCGTTTCCTTCACCTTTAATTATTCCTGCTTTTTCAGCTGCGGCAATATACGGCGTTCCCCAGTGGTTTTGTGAATCTGTAAAAGATGGTTTTGCATTTAAGTCAATATGTATACCAAGGGCCTTTGTCATAATTGTTGCCGCAGAAGCCCTATCTAATGTATCACTTGAACCAAAAGTTCCATCTGGATAACCACTCAATACTTTTTTATCAACTAAATAATTAACGGATTTGTCAGCCCATTCAGGAACATCTTGGAATTTATGAGTATTTGCAAATGCACTAGATGAGTAGGATAGTAGACTTCCAGCAAGAATTCCTGTAGCGATTAATTTTTTCTTCAAAATTTAGCACCTCTAAAAAATTATTACAAGTTGGTAAATATATCATTTATAGTTAATCTTTAAATAATACGACCTAGAATAAAGAATAGATTAAATCCGCATTATCCCTATATTAAAGATATTAAATGAAAATCGAACTATTATTCCGAAAAGAATCCTGAGACATACACTTATAGATAGAAACTATTAAATATATTCACCAACATTGTGTAACCAGTATAGTTACTCATATGTACGAGTGTCAATTAAAAAAACCTTACATTTTTGTAAGATAACCATGTTAATAATGTAGTAAGTAATTATTATATAATGTGAATAATTACTCGGTATAATAAAATAGTAATCTTATATTTTAAACAAATATTAATTATCTTGGTAGGCAAATAACTTATAACAGCCACCTTTTTGGCTATGCTTTGGAATCCTACTTTACTCTTCAATTCTCCGTATTAAAAGTTTGTTGATGAAATGTAATAACAACTGTACGATTATACAACCTATTCACCTCAATTAAATCAGTTAAATATTGAGGAAGAGTCGGTTTATCTTTAAAATCATTATGTATTAAGTCCTTTCACAGTGACAATACTACAAAGTAAGACCTAGCTCCTTCCTTTTGTACAAATTTTTGATTTACTAAAATTAATTGTAACTTTTCCTCTGTCCGAAACGATTCCATACAAAACAAAAGGGAAATACATATACACTATGTATCTCCCTTTTATTTTGTACCCAATTTTTTTATTGTGTTACGGTCATAACTTGTCCACTACGGTCAACCATAATTTTCATTTTTCCGTCTTGAGCGTTATATAACCCTAGCTTATGTAGATCTTGTTTGCATTCTTTTACGAAGTAAGGCAATGTACGAATTTGATCGATATCAGAGCTCGTAATAAAATGAATTAAATGATGCGTCATCTCTTTAATATCATGAACTAGTTCTTCCTTCTCTCGTTTTAATCTTTCATTTTCAGCTCGTAATGAATGTAATTCACCTTCAAGACCACGTGCATTCTTTTCATCTTTTGAACGCTCTGCTGCCATACTGGAAAGCTTATAGATTCCCTCCATGAACTGATGCAATTCGTGTTCTTTCTTGTCACTACATTGACTAATTGTTTCAAAGTTATCCACGATGCCAGATATAACTGTTACGAGGCTTTTTTCATCATCTTCATTTCGAACGTCTTCAATTACTTCCTGCTTACTTTCTTGTTTTTTCTCAGCAATTGTCTCTTTTACAGGTGCATATTTACGTTTTCGCCCCGGCTTTTGTTTTTCAATATTTTCAAACGGGATTTCTTGTTTTTTTAATTTATAATACGTATTTTGTAATTGACTTTCCGTTTTTCGAAAAAGATTCAATTCATTTTTACTAACATATTTTGAAATATTTGCGATGTTTAAGCCATGACGTTGACAAAATTGATACACTTCATACAATAATTCTAGTTCAGACTTCAACCAAGTAATCGCTGATTTTTCATATTCTCGCATACCGCCATTTTTTTCTATATCTATTTGAAATAATACCATTCTATTATATAAATCGATTAGCTCTTCATACCCGATTTGGAATTGTTTCTCTATTTTTTTAAATTCCGCCTCTAATTTCATATCGTTCGTTTTATTATTTGACATGTTTTGTAAAAGACTTAATACATTGATTGCTGTGTGGTGATACATAATATGTGTCACTCCCCCTCATCCTTTCACAATTCTCATCTGACTCCCATGTCTTTTAAGAAAATAGAAATTTCCACATATCCATATTATAACATTTCGAAATTGTCTGTCAAATAATTAACATACAAAAAGGTATAAAAAGTATCGAAATAAAAAATGATTTTTAACAAAAATTAAAAATTAAAAAATAGCTAAGCAAAATATTATATCAGAAAAATTCTACTTAATTATATTATATGGTATTCCTAATATATTTTCACCGAAAAAGTTTGCGCCACCACGAAATCTTATAGATGAAATAATTGAACATCATGTAAAAAAACCCTCACCTTTACTATAAAGGTGAGGGTTTTACACAACGCTAACTAATTAACCGAAAGAATGACCATTATTACCACGGTGGCTACAGAAAAACAAAAATATCTCAGAAACACTCAACCTTTCTGTCTTTATACACATGGCTGGCTCCTCTCTTCCAACTAAAAGAAGCTTTATAGTACTAACTTATCAACTAGCCCGATTAACTCTTGAATATCAGGCTTACTCACTTGAGCATTCGCTCCAACTGCCTCACCTTTATGGAACAACTCATTCGTAATTAATGAAGAGAAAATAATGACTGGTAATTGATTCATTACTTCACTATCTTTAATTACTTTCGTTAAATGGTGTCCATCCATTTTCGGCATTTCAATATCTGTAATAAGCAGGTGAATATGTTCATACATTTTTTCACCTTGCTCTTTTGCTAGTTTTTCAATTTGTGCTAACGCTTCAGCACCATTACTGAAGAAGTTCATTTTCGTATATCCAGCTGATGATAATGTTTCTTCTAATATTTGGCGAAGCATCGCTGAATCTTCCGCAATATAAATCACCTTTTCAGCTCGATCTGTTTTTTGCTCTAATCCTGCAAGTGATTTATTGTCATAGCCAGTACCGCTAATTTCACATACAATTTTTTCATAATCTAATAGTAAAATGATTTTCCCATCTAGTTTTACAATTCCAGACGTCGTTTCTTCTAGTCCCATAGATAATGAAGCTGGTTCATCAATTTGTTCCCATGAAATACGTTGAATACGATGCACTTCATCAACACGGAAAATAACTTTCATTTGGTTTAATTCTGAAATGATAAATTTCGTTTGATCAAGTGGTTTTATAGATTTTAAATTAAGAGCCGTTGCTAAGTTAATAACAGGTAAAATTTCACCACGTACTTGAACAACACCTTCAACTGCATGATGAGATTCTGGCACAGTTGTAACAGGGAATGGATTAATAATTTCACGCACTTTCATTACATTAATACTAAATAAATTTTCACCAACAGTGTACGTTACGATTTCTAATTCGTTTGTTCCGCTTTCTAATAAAATACTTTGTGCTTGTGACATAAAGGTGTCGCTCCCCTTCCATTAATTCCGTATATTTAATTATTAAGCTTTATTAAAACCAAAAAGTCAACTACCTATATGAAAAATATAGATAGTTGAGTGATCCTCACCGTTTTAAAGTAGAAATACTACCGGTAAAACTTAATCTTGTATAAACGAAGCAAGTGCCTCTAGTAACACTTCTTGTGCTCCTACAATTTCTGTCGGCATTGCTTCCCATTTTTTCGAAAGTTCCGTTTCCACTCTTATTCTTAGCTCCGGATTCATTTCTTCTAGCACGTATTCTTTCGTTGCTATATCAACATCAAGTAGCGCAAGTGCATATAACTCCGGATCGTTTATTTTTTTAAATACTTGTTTCAATACCGCCGGTGCTATATGTTTTAACTTTTCAATGTGAATTTCCTTATCAGAAAATAGTAACTCATATTGAATATACGTAACATTTTCTTTAATAACTTTAAAATAGCAATTATTTTTTTTATCATTTACAAAATAACCGTTCGGATCTGCAATAATACTCTCTACTTGACGTATTAAATTAGGTAAACTACTCGCCGCCATTACAGTACGTTGCTCAATCTCACTTGGCGAAATGAATGTAACGCGATACTTATTCTGCGCCATCCTCCTCACCTCTCCTTTTATATAAACTTAGTCTAATTGTACAATATAGCACAACTATCTTAAATTAATCTAACTCTATTTCAAATCATTGCTCCTAGAATCAGAGAAATCCTCTCTCCAAAAAGTGAAGAGGCACCACCTAAACACTTGGATTACAGCCTCTCCAACTACCTTAGAACTACTCCATATCTCTACAACATGCGAGACACTCATAAGCACTGTCGCTACTACAATCCGGTGAGCCTACCAATCTCATTCATGGCTCCCATCCTCTTCAACTAACCTAGAACCACTCCATATCTCTGGTATTACAACATGCGAGACACTCCATATGCACTGACCGCTACTAAACATCGCTGGGCCCTCTCTCAAAACCTAAAAGAAAGCTTTTAAGCCCCTTTCAACAACTCAATGTTATTGAACCAAAAAGCAAGCTGTTGATCCGCAATATCCGGCAACGTAACAAAAAACTCACGACACTTCATCTCATCCTTAAACAGTTGATACTTCCAAACGCCTTCACTACCAACACTTACGAAATAAAACTCATGAATACGGCCAATGATTGCCTGTTTTTCACCAAATGAATATGGAGGCACTTGCTTAATTTCAAATTGATCCGGTAAATATACATGCTCTTCTCGTTCCATTTTTAACACTTGCTCAGCAAGTTCACGTTTCTCTTCGAAAAAAGGCAATTGTAAAATTCGCTCTTGTCTTGTCATACGAATAAAAAACCCTTTCTACTACGTTACAATTTTTTCTTTACGTTTTATTATCGAATTAAGTTTACAACTTCATTTAATACTTCATCTGAAATTTTAATTACTTTCGCATTTCCTTGGAAGCCACGTTGGTATAGCATTAAATCAACGAATTCTACAGATAAATCTACGTTTGCACCTTCTTGTGCACTACCGCGTACTTTCCCTGCACCATTTTGGCCAGATACGCCCATTGCTAAAATACCAGTTGTATTTGTCGCTGTGTAGTTACCATTACCATTTTTCATTAAGCCGCCTTCGTTCGGGAACATCGCAACAGCTAATTGACCCGCAGCTTTCATACTTCCATCAGAATATTTTACCATCACATATCCACCGTCAGCAATAAAGCAATCTTTAACAGTCGCTGCTGCTCTACCATCTACGTCTGTTACTGCTAATGTTTTCTCTGTCGGATGGTTTGTTAATTTACTAAAATCTAAATTTACTGTTCCGCCATTAAATGGAATAGACGCTCCAGGGTTTTGCTGATTTGGCTTTCCTACCGCATCGAATGTTACATCACCGCCTGCGCCTTGAACCTCTTTAAACTCTGTTTCTTTTTTCGAGTCGTTACGCATATGTACTGTATATTTATAATTATGTTCACTAGTTTGTGTAAATTCTACACGCATTGTCCATGTATTACCGGCATCATCGTATGCAGGCAATTCTTGCGTAATCTGTTTTGCATCGGCTGGAATATTCCCTCCAACGACTCCTTTTGACGTTCGAATACCACCGATTGCTGATCCCATTGGAATTTGCAACGGTCCTGGAATACCAGATAAATCAACTTCACCAGTTGCTGCATTTGCAGGATATGCAAATACATATTGCCCTTCTGTATTCGTAATATAGTAATCTGAAGATATTCCAAATGTACCTTTACGCGTAAATTCCGTGTTGCCGCCTTTTGAATCGCCAACCACGAAGAAACCATTACCTTCCATTGCTGCTTGTGTTTTACCACCAGTTAGCGTAATTGTACCATCGCTATAATCCGTAACTGTTCCGCTCATTTTCACACCGTTACCGATACTTTTCGGGTTCGTCCCTGCGTATTTATCGTCGCCTTTTGAACCAATTGAATTGTTATACAGTAAATCATCAAACATTGCTTTTTGTTTTTTATAACCAACTGTTTGTGCATTGGCAATATTATTTGAAGTTACACTTAATGCATTTTGTGTTGCATTCATCCCTGTAATACTTGTATATAACGCTTTAATCATAACGTATGTACACTCCTTATGAATTTGTAGTTTTTACTTCTTCAGTTACTTTTTGATCGTCTTTCTTTGCATCTTCTGGATTCGTTTCTCCAATCGGTTTATCAGACACCCTCTCAACAAAGCGAAGAGATACAATCTTATTATCAATAACGAGCTGTACATCATTATTTTCCGCAAGGCGAACTGTCTCTACTTGACCAGTTACTTTTTTACCGTCACCGTCGATCCCTCTTACGTATTTCCCTAAAAACTTCATTCCGCCATCAAGCGCTGTCGAATACATCGTCGTTCTTAAAGAATCAACTGCTTTTGTCATATTTTGCACTTGTTCCATAAGAGATAACTGAGCTGTCTGATTCATCATTTGATTCATATCCATCGCATTGAATGGATCTTGGTGCTGGAAACTTGATAAAAATAATTTTAGAAAATCATCTTTCCCCATTACACCAGGAGTCTTTTGCTCTCCTGCTGAAACTCCATTTGTTTGTTGAACTGGCGATTGTACACCGTTAACAGGTACATTACTTTTTTGCGCTCCTGCTTGTAACGGAATATGATTTGTACTCGTTGTATTTAATCCAACTGTTGGCACGCTTTATTCCTCCAATAATCCCGCAAATTCTTTTGATTGTTGTTTCTCATGTTTCGTATTTGCTAATTTTTGTTTTTGCCTTTGCTCTTGTTCTCGCTGTTCTTTACGTTGTTCATCTTTTTCTGAATAACTTATTTGAATATTAATTTCTTTTTCTTTTAATTTCAGCTTCAATTCGTCAAAAATTATTTCAACACGCTTTTTCGCATCGTGTTTTTCCATTTCTACATGGACTTCAATTTGATCTCCATGCTTTTTCATAAATACAGTTAATGAACCAAGTTTCTCTGGATTTAGCTGGAATAAAACACGTTCTTGTTTCACTACAAACTTTTGCAGAGCCTCTACTTGTGCTTCCATTTTCTTGCCTAAGTCAGGTAATGTAACCTTTTCAGCTCCACTATTTTGTTTTCCTATTTGATCAGTCCCCGTTGCCTTATTTAATAATTCAGCTCCGGCCGAACTTGAATCGTTTAATTGATCGACTTCTGGTAACTCTAACTTCACATCATCGCTTTCAGCTTTCTGGAGTTCTACTTCCTTAGACTCCTCTTGTTTCTTTGCGATATTACAAGTTTCTGATTCTACGACTTTTAATACTTGCAACGTCTGCTCTGGCATCGTCACCTTGTCTAGCGCCATTTGCATTGTATCTTCTAAACATATGGCATTTTTAATATTCATGTTAGAAAAAAGCTCTTGTAATTGCTGTAATTCAGCTGCGGGCAATTCGTTCAGTTTAATATTTCCGTATTCTTTATATAACGCCTGTATTTTTTGTATGTATTGATATAACAATTCTGGCTGCACACGCAATTGCTCAATTGCAACCATCTGCTCAGATACAGCTAACAATAACTGTTCTGTCTCTTTCTTTTCTTCTTTCTTTACAATCGGCTCTTCTTTCGTTACCGTTTTTTTTGCGAGAATATATTCTTTCTTCTCTTCTTCTGGTGCTTCTTCTCGTTTCGTTTTCTCCGTTTTCGGCTGTTTTTTATTTTCAATTCTCATTGTATTATCAAATGAAGAATTTTCATTTTTCGATTGTACTTCTAGCCCTTTTTCTTTTTGCGGAGGTAAACTTTGCTGCACCGGTAATACAAACTGTATCACTACATCCACCTCATCCGTTCATACACATTTTTAAATCAAGAAGCATTTTTTCTTCCAGCTTTTCTTTTACTTTCGCAAGCTTCTTACAATCTTCTTCATACATTTCATCAATGACACGTTCTTTTTCTTTTATTTGCTCTAAAAAGCTTTCATTTTTTTGAATAAAACCTTCTGTTTTTTTAATTTTCCGATTCCATTCTTCTATTCTTTCAGGTGAAAATGTATGTGATGAAAGCATACCAGCCATAATACGTTGTCCCGTTTGTACAACCTTATTGCGTGATTTCACAACATATAGATCATATTCTTTTTTTTGTTCTATTTTTCTTTTTTCAGCTGTTAGTTCGTACACTTCTTTCAAGATATGTTCTTTCTCTTGATTAATCTGCAATTTAATCGTGTCGTACTGCTGCTTATCCACCCGTTTTCATAGCCCCTTCCTATTATAACGTTACCTTTTTCTATTATATAGTTTTTTCACAAAAAAATCTGTGAAATATTAAAATCAAAAAAATAAGACCTCAAAGGGCGAGGTCCTATACAATATGGTGCATCGCTTGGACAATATCTTCAAAATGAAAACTATCCGTTCGACCTTGTTTTAAAAACGTATTTATAGCTTCTACTTTATTTTTACATTCAAAAATATAAGCATTTTCTTCATTCTCTTGAATTGTTCCTAGTTTAAAATACAATTCATTCTCTTTATAAATAGATAGAATTTTTCTCATTTCATTTGCAAGTTGCCAATGATTCGGCGATACGATTTCTTCCATAATCCTACTTACCGAATCTAATACCGAAATGGCAGGGTAATGACTAAGAGTTGCGAGCTCACGTTTTAATACAATATGTCCATCTAAAATACCACGAGCTAAATCTGGTACAGGACCATTTAAATCATCACCATCAACTAACACTGTATAAATACCTGTTATTGACCCTTTTTGCGTTTTTCCTGATCGTTCTAATAACTTTTTCATATAACTTTCCATTAACAGTGTTTTACCACCGATCGGTAATTCCTTTACCGCAATATCAACACTTCGGCGTGCATCAGCAAAACGAGTAACAGAATCCATCATAAGTAGTACGTTATTACCTTGGTCACGGAAATATTCAGCAATAGATGTTGCAAGCTTAGCCGCACGAAGTTGCATAAGGTGACTTTCATCTGACGTTGCTACAACAACGACACTTTTTTTCATACCTTCTTCGCCTAATTCTTTTCGAATAAAGTCTTTTACTTCTCGGCCACGTTCTCCTACTAAACTAATAACGTTAATATCAGCTTTTGCGTTTTTCGCAATCATTCCAAGCAAGGTAGATTTACCAACACCCGATCCTGCGAAAATACCAATCTTTTGACCAATCCCAATCGTTAACATGGAATCAATCGATTTAATTCCCGTTTCAAATACATCTGTAATTTCTTCACGCTCAAATGCATGAATCGGCGGTGCATCTAATTTTATTTTTTGTAGTGGAATGTTTTCAGTGTTCTCATTTAACACTTCACCATTCGCACTTAACACTTTCCCAAGTAAATGATTACCACGAGGTACAACAACATCTTCTTCAATTAATGTAACCGCATCTCCGTAACATACTTTTTCTGTCTGTCCAAATGGAAGTAGCATATTATTTTCTTTTTCAATCGCAATTACTTCACATAAGACACTATGTTCTCCAACGAGACAAACATCTCCAATCTTTGCTTTCGGACCTTTCGCTACAAAAAACTGCTCTTGTACACTATGAACTTTGCCAACTTTCGTATAAAACGGTGTTTCAATAAATGTATTCCATTTATTATGTTCATTCATTAGCTCGTTGTTCATACATTTTGCTCCTCAAACAACTTCTCTTCTTCCCACTTATGACGAAGCTTCGCAAATATAGGCGCAAATTTAAACTCAAAAAACTCTTTCTCTTCTTCCAGAACAAATTCGCCAAACTGTAAAGAAAAATCATACTTCCATTCTACTAATTGTAGTAGCCAATACTCTTTCGTATTTTCTTTCTCTTCTTGTATACGTTCAAATGTTTCTGGATGAACCGTTATAATTAATTTTTCAAATGAAGTAGGCAATGTTTGCACGATGCCTGTTAAAATCGGCAAAACGTCTAATAAGCGCGAATCTACCGCTTGATTCACTACTTTTTCTGCTAACTGAAAAGATTGATTCCATAATAACTCTGTCCATTCGTATGCTGTTTCTTGTTGTTCTTTTTGAAACTGTATACGCGCTGCTTCCATCTGTTCCATTTGTTCATGAATATGCATTTGAAACTGTTCTTTATCTTGCAACAACTGCTGACGCCCTCGTTCTAGCATTTGCTGCTGCTGCCTTAGCTGATTCATTTCAATATGTAATGCATCTTGCTGTGCAAGAAGTTCTGCATGATCCACTTGTATCTCTTCTTCAATGTGAACTGATACTGGTTTCGGAAATTGTAATTCATACGTTTCTTCAGAAAAAGAAACAGAATTCTTCGGAATTCTGTTTTTAAATAAGGACATCATCTTCACCTCTTTGAACGATAATTCTTCCTTCTTTTTCTAACTTTTTCACCGTACCTGTAATCGTTTGTTGTGCTTTTTCAGCATCCGTCATCTTAAGCGGTCCTAAGCCATCTAACTCTTCAAGAATCATCTCTCTACGGTTTGAAGACATACATGTAAATAGTTTCTCTTTAATTTCTTCTTTTGCAATTTTAAGTGCTTTCGCGATAACACCGTTATCTGTAATTTCCTCTAATACACGGCGAAGCGCAAGATCCTCAAGACCAAGTAAGTCTTCAAAGACAAACATATTTTCTTTAATTTTCTCAGATAACGCATAATCGACTTCATCCAGCTTTTGAAAGACTGTTTTTTCAACACCTCGTGAAACATTATTTAAAATGTTCACTATTGTTTTCAATCCATCTGTTTTATTAATAGCACTAAATGCCATATTATTTAATTTTGCTTTTAATAACTCACCAATTTGATTAATTAATTCACCATCTACTTGTTCAAGCTTTGCAATACCCATTACCGTCTCTACGCGTTTATGATCTGGTAATCTCTCAATTAATTGAGAAGCAAGTTGCGGCTTAATATAAGAAGCAATAATCGCTATCGTTTGTGGCGATTCATCATTAAGCACTGTAAGAAGTGGCTCTAAATCTGTAAGTGAATTTAAGAATTCAAATGGATTATCTTTGTTATACCAAAGGTCTTCCAATAATTTTTCCAACTCGTCTTCTGGCATATTTTTAAATATACGACGAATGTATTCTTTATCTGGAGTTACTAAATTCAACTCTTTTACATTTAGTTCGTACAAAAACTCCCCTAGTACATTTTCTAACGTTTCTGGTTTATATACACGAAACTTCGCGATTTCGCGAAGTAACACTTCTTTTTCCTCAGCCGTCATATATTCAATGACTTTTGCTGCCACCTCTTCGTTTAATGTACGAATGAGGATGGCAGCTTTCTCTTTGGAGGAGATTTCATCTAACATTGTTTTTCCTCCCTTACTGTCCGTTTAACCATTTTTTAATTACTTTTGCAGTACCTTCTACATGCTCTTTCGTAGCTTCCTGCACTTGATCATCTAATGTAGGTTCTGATGGTTCTACCGGTTCTGGCTTTGGCTTTGGCTCTGGTACTATTTTTTCTTCAGGAATTTCCAGGATACTTTCACTACTAGCAGCAATTTCTTCTTCTGCTAAGTATTCTTCATATTCCTCTTCTTCTCTCTTTTTCTTACGTCTTGCTAAGAAGAACCATACTAGGCCAATTATTGCTAGCAAGCCAGCTGTAATTCCACCGAATAACCACCAGTTCATACCACTTTTTTCTGGCTCTTTCTCTTTTTCAACTTTCGGCTGGTCGAACTGAACAGTTACAACGTTAACTTGACCGTTTGTAAAGTTTCCATTCGGATCAGCTTGAAGCCCAGCTGCTGTGCCAATCGCTTCTTTAAATGTTGTCATATCAATTTTTCGTTTTACTAACGTATCGTTATCTACCCATACAACAACATTTGTTTTTGTTAATTCCGGATGTTTCTTAATTGTTTCAACTGTTTTATCTATTTCATAGTTTTCAATTTTGTTACCATTTTTATTATCGTAGACAACTTTACCGTTTTGATTATTGTTCGTACCGTAGTTCGGCACTTCACCGTTCGCTGTAATACCCGCACCTTGCTTCGTATCTGCTCCTTCTTGCGCAGTAGAACTTTCCTCTTGCTCTTGTTTACTGCGAAGTACACCTTTATCGCCATATTTTTCTGACTGACGTGTAACTTCATCGTAGTTTACAGACACTTTCGTATTCACTTTATATTCATTTGATTTAAACATCGTCATTAACGTTGCGTCAATATCTTGCTTTAATTTACCTTCAATTTGATGCTGCATCTCTACTTCTTTTTCATAAGAAGAGGAACTGTTAGAATGCGCTTCATCTGTTCCTTTTGAGATGATACCTTTTTTACTATCAATAACACTTACTTCTTCTGCTTTCACGCCAGGAACTGCCGCACTAATCATTTGCTGTATACCAGCAACTTGATCAGCTGTTAATAATTGTCCACGCTTCACACCAACAGTTATCGCCGCTGTTCCTTTTGCTTTTTCTTCATCAAAAATTGTTTCTTTTTCAGGTAATGTAATTTGCACATTTGCCGTTTCAACTGTCGCGAAGTTTCGTACAATATCTTGCTCCAATTGCTTTTTCGTGCCGACAATCTGCTTCATTTTCTTATCTTGTTCACTTGAACCGAGTGAGCTTTCTAATAGAATTTCCTCACCGCTTTTTGAATTAAACGGCAAGCCCATTCCATTCATTTCTTTTCGAACCCATGGAGCATCGTTCTTTTGCACTCGAATCGAACCATCGGCTGCTAATTGGTAATCAACACCTAGCTTCGATAATTCTGCTGTAATCTCTTGCTTATCTGTATCATTTAAATTTTGATATACAACAACATATTTATCTGGCAAGGTGAAGTATAAAAGTGCTCCTGTTGCAATCGCTAAAAGCGCAGCACCAATCACTAACTTATGCCACGTTTTCAGCGATTGGAAAACATTTTTTATCTTTTCCATTTAAATACACCCGTCCATTTTCCTAAATTTGCATATTAATTAGTGACTTATAATTTTCAATAAGATTATCGCGTACGAGAGCAGCTGTTTTCATTTGTGATTCAGCTTTCTTCTGCTGAATTAAAACGTCATGCGTTTCTCCTACCCCTTTTGTCAGTAAATCATATACTGCTGTTTGGGCATTATTTTGCGTTTGATTCATATCTTCCAATAAATCAATAAACTTTTTGCCTTCAACTACAGATGTTTCTGAAGTTTTCTGTGTGCCAATCGGCTGAATCGCTCCAAATGGCTGTGTATTTAACATTGGTTGAATTTTCATATCTCCCCTCTTCCCCCTTATCCTCGGCCGATTTCTAAATCTTTATCGAGCATTTTTTTGTTCGCATTTAATACGCTTGTATTTGCTTCATACATTTTTTGAGCAACCATTACATTCGTCATCTCAGCTGTCACATCAATGTTCGGATAACGTACATATCCTTCTTCATTTGCATGCGGATGCGTCGGATCATACACAAGATTTTCATTTCGATCCGTTTCAATACTTTTTATTTTCACTCCGTTAGTAGGAGCTCCATCTAGCATGCTTGCAAAACTATTATTTGATTCCAACACCACACTTCGGCGGTGATACGGCTCTGCGCCCGGTGCTCCCGTCGTATTTGCATTTACGATATTGTTAGAAGTAACTTCCATCCATTTTCTCGCTGTAGTTAGCCCTGAGCCACTTGCATTAATTGCCTGAAACATCGTTGTCTCCCCTTTTACTATTAACGTCCACGTGCTGCTTGGTTAATAGCGTATTGCGTATTAATTGCATTAATTGAAACACCGTATAATTGGTTTGTTTTCATTAAATCTAGCATTTCTGTCGTTACATCAACACTGTTTCCATCTTTATTCGTTTGCATTGATTTCGTTTGAATCTTTGCGTATGTATTTTTCGTATTTGCTGTCGGTAAGTGCATTACATTCGTTTGATATAAATCTGGATTACTCTTTAAATCCGCAGCATTTTTTTTATATAATGCACTGCTCATATTCATTTGCTCAGCAAATGTTACATCTTGTGCTTTATAGCCAGGTGTATTCGCATTTGCAATATTACTAGAAACGGTATTTCGCTTCGTTACTAAATAGTTCATATAATGACTTACATCACTAACTAAATCTGGCATATTCCACACCCTTCCTTTTCCATCATGCTTGTTTAGCGCATGATCATCCACTGATGGAAGTTTCACTTTATTATTCATTTTCCTATATGTATTTATTTATTAAAATATTATCTATTTTGTACCCTTACATATTTTATTCCATTTTTCCATTGTTGTCTTTAGAAAAATACAAAAATATAAAAAAGAATATAAAAAACTGTATACGCGTAGTAATCCATGTAACATTTTGATATATAAACAATAAAAAAAGAGCCTCCATACACTTCTCTCCATAAAATAAAGACATCTTATTTTTCATTGTTTGGATTATTACCATTCTTTTTATTACAGTCATAAAGTGAAACCTCAATCAGCGGAACGCCTTATTCAAACAATGGAATGGATCCCCTTTTAAAAGGGGTATCCATTTCCATATTTCCCCATTAAAATTTACCGTAAAACGAATTCGCTTTCATTCGTCCATCATTTGTCATAATCATTTCTTCCAAAATCTTTTGCTTATCTCGAATATGCTGTGCTGCCTTAATTATTAATGGACTCACTTCCGCTGCAACATCTGCACGCGTCTCTTCATCCAATGTCATCATCCAGCGATTTAACATTGCACTCTTCTCAGCAAATTCCCCATCTGATACTTGCAATTCTCCGATTTCATTAAAACAGCCGACAAACGCTCGATAAATATCATTGTTCATTTTCAAGTGCTCCGCGGTAACCGTCTATTAAATCTTGTAACACTTTCACAATTGCATCGATGTCTTTTGCTTCACGCGTTACTTTCATCGTTTGAATTTGAATGCTAATCCAATCATATAAACCAAATAGACTATCATATAAATCTTTCGTAATCTCAGGATTTAATTGAAGCTTTAATTCTTCAAAAATACGTTCTAGCTTTTCAAGAAGCACATCTCCTTCTTGGAGTTTAAAAGTATTTAAAAGTTCTTCTAAATTACGAAACTCTACAATACATCTTTCATAAATAAAAATTGTATTTTTAATCGGATTACTCGTCATAATATCATTTTGCATATAACGTTGCCATGCTTGCATACAATCACTTCCTTAACTTTCATTAATCATCACTTTTTTGTTTTGTCATTGCTTTAATAGTTTTCAATTGGCTATCAAGCTCCGCTAGTGTACTTTCTAGTTTTTGATACTTCTTCACGATTTCATCTTGTTTTTGCAGATTTTGTGTTTCAATATCTTTAATCTTTTTATCTAAATCACTTACACGAGAATCGATGTTTTTTACTCGCTCTCCAACTACACCTTTATCACCAAATAGTTTATCAAGTGGCTCTTCCATCATCTTCCCTAAACCGTTAGAACCAAAGAAAAATTGCTTCGCTGCATCCGGCTTGTCTTTTAACGCTTTTGTTAATTGTTCATCATTAACTTCCATCGTCCCGTCTTGCTTTAATTGAATTCCAAATGAAAACAAATAATTACCGTCTTGAGAAAATGTTACGACATTATTCATCGCTTGACGTACACTTTGCATAATAGCTTGACCTTGGAAAGCTCCACCTTTTCCAGCAAAAATATCTATTGTAGAAACAGCTTTATTATAATCAGCCACCATCTTTTTAATAATATTTGATGCGTCTGTTACATTTGAATCACTTACTGTAAACTTCAGATCTATACCTTTTGCTTTTGGATCTGTTGTTGTACCTGCATCTGGTGTTCCTTCTGCTTTTGACTCCGTCACTTTTAGTAATTCAATTTTCACACCAGGAAGAGCTTCAATTGTATTGGTAGAACTTTTACCTGGGATACCGTTTATACTATATATGGCATTTTGCGCTTCATTAATTGTATTGACTGCTGTGCCATCCGCCTTAGCTAAACCAATATCTTGAAACAGTGTAGATGTGTTCTCCTTAAAATTAATTTCTCCATCTGTTCCTTCTTTTTTCGAGGACATAAAAATTTTATCTCCAAGTGTATAAGCCGATACGCCATAATCTCCATCATTAATTTTATTTATTAAATCTTTATATGTCATATCAGTTGTTACTTTTAGATCTTTACCGCCTAGTTTTAATGTTTCATCTTTAGGAAGTTTTGCATTTATATCAGTAATAGGATTAGAAGCTATTTGATGACGCTGTGCAAGCTGTGTAATCGTCATATTAAAAGTTCCTGCAATCGCGCCACCATCAGCTTTTACATTAATATAACCGTCTTGTGTTGTTGTAACTTTTTTCTCATTCCCTTTAAAAGCCGCTAAGTTTTTAAAAGTTTGTGTGAAAGAACTAAATTCTGATTTTAAACTTGTGTATAATAGTTTATCTTGTGAAAGTTGGTTCTTTTCATTAGCATATGGTGTTTTTCTCATATCTAACGCTTGCATTTCTAATTCTACAAAGTTAGAAGTATCGATCATATTATTTCCGAGGTTCCAAATCTGTTGTCTACCACCAATACCTGTTAACGTCCCTGCCATATTTCTCACTCCTTATTGTTTACATATAATCTAAAATACTCGTTTTACTCATCGTGCTAACTGCTTTAAGCGTTGCTTCATAAGTTGCATTAATATACGCTAGGTCTGAAATTGCTACCGCTAAATCAACATCTTCAATTTCTTTACGATTTTCTTGAAGCGCTAAATTTTGCTCACTTAAAATTGTTTTAAATGTCTCCATTGTATTCATTGTTGAACCAACTTCAGTTGTACGGTTAATGATGCCATCTAAGTTTTTCTTATTTTCTCCTAATAATGGTTGCAAAGCTTTTTGATCACCGTTATTCAGCGCTTCACTCATCTGTTTTAACGTTTTTATAACTGGGGATAATAATTCTTCTCCGTTACGAAATGCTTTTAATTGATAACCGTCATTTAGTTGCCAGTTCACATCATTTTTTCCACCTTGATACGTACCATCTTCTGTAAATGGAGCTTGTTCAGCACTATCCCCACCGAAAATATAACGGCCTTGCTCTTTCGTATTCGCTAAATATACAACTTGTTTTAAAATTTGATCAATCTCTGCACCGATTGCCTTCAATTCTTTTTCACTATTCGTCCCATTTAGCGCTTGTACTGTTAATTGATCCGCTCTTGTTAAAGATTTAAAAACACCTTGTAAAGTATTTTCAGTTTGTGTTAATACATTTTTCGAATCCGCTAAATCTTTTTGCATTTGTTCAATATTTGCTAACGAATGCTGAATCGCAAATGATTTACTTGCCGCAAGTGGGTCTTCGCTCATAAAAAGATTTTTCTTACCTGAAGTTACTTGATTTCGATGATATTGCTGTTGCACATTCAAATCCATCATCTGATTCTTTGCCCAGTTTGCATTTTGAAATGTAGATACTCTCATCTTTACCTTCTCCTTTATCTATATTTGAATTAGTGCGGGGAAGCAACCACAACTATATACGGCTCTCTGCTTCTACACTACGACGGATACTCTCTTTCCTCATAAAAGAGAGCTTTGTCATTTTTATTTAACACGAGGGCGATGCATTCACTAAACATGGCTTTCCTCTTAGCTAACTTACCCTTCAACCATCTCATATCTCTGGTCTCACATCGATTGGGCCACTAATAGGCACTGACCGTCTCTACCCTTCGCGGGTCCTCTCTCCAACCATAAAAGAAAGATGGGTTCGCTTTTATTACTCATTATCTAATAATCGAAAACAAACTATCAAACACTTCATTCATCGTCGTAATAGCTTTAGAGTTTGCGACAAAATATTTTTGGAAAGCCATTAAATTAACCATTTCTTCTTCCATATTTACGCCTTCAATACTCATTTTTTCTTGTTGAATACCTTCTAATAAATCTTTATGAATATTTTGATAAGCATTCACTGCACTTTTATCAGAAGCTACACCAACTATAAATTGGTCTAATGCTTGTTTATAAGAAAGACCTTCTTTATAATCTCCCTCTGTAATTCCTGCTAGTTTATTTGCTGTTTCAGCAGAGATTTTCATTTTCGAAACATCTTTTGCGAATTCAGGGTTTAACTGAATATCTTTCGCATGATCTCCAACGAAGAAATCTTTTCCCATCACTGTATTCACTTGACCTTTTACAGAACTCATTAATTCTTCAAGGTTTTTCTTATAACTAGCAATCTTCCCTTTCGTATCTATTGCTGATTGAATGGCTCCACCTGTTAAAGGAATATCCGATCCATAAATCGCAACAGACATTGGTTCTTTTTCTTTATTTAATTGAAGTGGATATGTATCTTGTCCATTTACTGTTAAAACACCATTCATTCTAACACTCGCGATATTAGGATTCATAGATTCATAAGATACTTCAATATTGGCATACTTAGACATCTCTGTAACGATGCGATCACGTTCGTCTAATAGTTGATTAGGTACTTGTGTCCCTGCTTGTCCAATTTTTTTATTCGCCTCTGCTAAACTAGCACCAAGACGATTAAATTCATTCACATGTGCTTCAATATCTTCTGTCGTCTGTGCTTCTGCTGTATCTAAGTTTTTCGCAAGACGATTTATCTGACTTGTGAACTTCCCAGTTTCAGAAACTAATGTATCGTAGTAGTTTGGTTGTTCTGGATTTTTTGCAACTTCACGAAAAGCATTGAAGAATCCATCCATTAAACTAGATAATGAATTTTTCCCTGTCGTTCCTACCATAGACTCTACTCGTGATAAAGTAGAATTCATATATGCGTAGTAAGAGAACTGTGACAACTGATCATTAAATTGCTTCGTTTTCACTTCATCTGTAATACGGTCAACTCCTAATGTTTGTACACCATAACCGATTCTCTGTTCAGGCGTATGACCGTTACTTGCTCCAACAGATCCGTAATTTACCATTTGACGAACATAACCCGGCGTATGAATGTTAGATAAGTTTTGTTTTGTCGTTTGTAATCCCATTTGGGCCGCTAGCATACCAGATAACGGCGTATTATAATCAGATAATCTCATAATGCTTCACTTCTCCTTTACAATAGTTCATTCATAAAGATTTGCGAATTATTGTTTTTCTCCAAATTGTATTCAGAAACGGAATCCACAATACTTTCTGTAGTTTTTAATAGTACGTTTAAGTAATATTGATTTTTCAAAAGAATCATTTTTACATTTTCTTCTAATTCATTTAAACTTTTTTGTAATTCTTCCATTTTTTCATTTTCTTCCTGTGAAAAATACGAAAATAGCGAACGCATACGCAGCGGTTCAACTTGTTTTTCTTTACAAAGCTGAACAACCATTTCCTCAAAAGATCGCGATAATCCTTTAACACCTTCTATGTACTGCAATTGCTCTACTTGCAACTTTTGAACTGCATTTACATTTTTATTTTTTAAATTCTCATATATTTGTTCCCCAAGCGTTTGAATATTTTCATATGCCTTTTGAATAATAACGAGCTTTTCATATAATTGTATGTACATATAGCTTCCTTTCCTTTACAAGACTAAATTTACAATCAAACCATGAATTTCTCCAATTTGATTTAACATTTCTAAATGCCCTGTTTTCGTATTAATTAAATTCATAACATCTTCTAACTCAGTTAATCCCATTTCAGCTTGTTTTACGATCGTCATTTTCTGCGAATATCCGTAACGCGGATGACGAGACATAACATCTTTATACTGCAATACGTTATCAACGTAAAAATTCAAAAATGATTTTACAGTATTTTTGTATTCCATTACATTATCGAGCGTTAACTCTAATTCGATTTTCTCTTTAATTTCTCCAATGTTATCAACAAGTGCTTCCATTTGTTCTAACAATTTATCTTTTTTCGGATCTGCATGCAAATTATCCGAAAAAGCAAGTCCTGTCCTGACATTTGCTTCTTTCGGCATTTGAGTAGCAGGCGGTATATGCGATAAAATTGGATTATGCGAGATAGAACGCAGCATATATATCACCTATTTATTTTTTTATTTCCTTCCAAACTTAATCGTAAAATCCAGTTATTTATAATTATACTCTGTACAATGATATTTTGCAGTTATTTTTTATAGAAGATATGTTACAATTTAGCATGAGGTGGCACAAATCTATGAATATTTTTCTTTGTGGTTCAAATCAATTAACAGCATTAGATCAGGAAGAAATAAAAAAATTTTTAATTGACTATGCTCACAAACATAAAATTTACATATTATGTTATAAATCTATTGAAAATGAAGTTCTTCGTTTTTTCATTGAAAATGAAAGGCTCGCTCAAAATTTATGCCTTTACACACTGCAACCGTTACATGTATTAACAGACGAATTTCAAGAAGTCGTTGATTATTTAAAAAAACACGGAGCAGAGTATATTGCTTTTGATCATCCTTCCGACTCCATTTATCGATCAGATTATATGTTTTTTGTAAAGCAAATTATCGAAGATACCGATTTAGTTCTCTGTTTTTATAACGGAGATAAACATACGTCTGTCATTCCCGTTGACGTTGCAAAAGAAGCAGGAATTGATGCTGTTATTTATGATTTACCAGGCTTACATGAAAAGCAGCTGAAAAAAAGCTTTGAACAAAAAATTCGTATGATGTAAAGGGGGAGGCACAATATCGTTATTGTGCCTATTGTAAATATGATAACTGAACAAGATTATAATCAATTTGTCGTAAGTTTTAAACAGCACTTTAATATGGATATCGCTTCCTATAAGCAAGATAGAATGCGCCGAAGAATCGACGCTTTCATTTCGAGAAAAGGTTTTGAAAATTACACAAATTTTTTAAATAATTTACGCACCGATCAAACGTTATTTTTAAGTTTTATTGACTATATTACAATTAACGTATCAGAGTTTTTCAGAAATAAAGAGCGCTGGCAAACGTTAGAGACGAAAGCTCTACCAAAGCTACTTGAACAAAATAACGGTAAATTAAAAATTTGGAGTGCTGCTTGCGCTGCCGGTGAAGAACCATATACACTTTCTTTAATATTATCGAAGCATCTAGCTCCGTTTCGTTATGACATTCAAGCAACGGATCTTGATTTTCATGTTTTAGCAACTGCAAAACGTGGTCAATATACAGAACGCTCTTTGAAAGAATTACCTAATGATTTAAAACAACGTCATTTCACAAAAGAAGATGATACATATATATTGCATCAAAATATTAAACAGCAAGTTACATTTAAACAACATGATTTATTAATGCAGACATTTGATACGAACTACGATTTAATCATTTGTCGAAATGTAATGATTTACTTTACAGAAGAAGCAAGAATAAAGCTTTATGAAAAGTTTAGTCGTTCTTTACGAAAAGGCGGCGTACTATTCGTTGGTAGCACAGAACAAATTTTAACACCCGAACGCTACAATCTTCAGCGCTTTGATACATTCTTTTACGAAAAAGTATAAAAGAAGGTCGTCATAATTAAAATGACGACCTTCTTTTATTATATAATACGAATCAATATGATACCTATAACCCACATGAAGAGAAATAGAGCCGTAACAGACCATTTATGCTCTTGAATCGTATGTTTCAACGCATGAGATAATTGCGTCATATTCATTTCTGCAAGTGCTCTCCACACGCTCACATCACGTTCTTTAGAAATACGATCCGTACCGCTAATTAAAATTGTTTCGTTAGACAATTTTGTCATGTAAGCTGTAATAACTGTTATCATTAAATTCGTATTTCCTTCTGATGTATCTTGTTCCACTCTAGAAATGAGCGCACTTACATCAAGTAACGGAATATGCACTTTTCTTCCAAACGAAAGCTGCACTTCAGCGAAATCATATGTTCCGTCTAATAACGGAACTCCCTTTATATGAGCTTGTTTAATAAGCCCCTGCAAACTTTTAACAATTTGTTCATATATTTTTTCCGATTGCTTTCCTTCCTCAGACAACATATGTAGCTTTGAAAACAACTGCAACACCGTATCCATTTCCTTAGAAAGCATATCTTTTACAATCTTTCCATCACCTAAACTCGCAAGTAGAATCCCTATTTCATTATTTTTCGAAATGATTTGGGACCGCCCGGTAAACACAAGATTACTCCGTTTTCGCTCTTTTTGAATTTCATGTTCTGAAATAGCTGCAGGCTGTTTTAATGGGTGTAGCGTCTTATTTTCAATTGTAGTACGTTTAATTTCCATCTAAGCGCCTCCACTACTATCAAATTATTAGCCCCACTCTTTGTTACTCTTTAAAACTAAAAATAGTACAAATAATCCTGACATAACAGCAAACACATTAGAAGCCTGTACTCCCTGCTCACTTTTTTCCTCTTTCTTTTCTTGTTGTTCTTCTATTTTCTCTTTCTTTTTAGAAACGACTTGATTGTCATTTCCGCTTTTTTTCTCTTTATGAACCTTCACATTATTTACTTCCTTGTTGTCTGTTAACGACTCTTTTATAACGTAGTTGATTTCCTCTTTTTCTTTCAACGGCTCTTTTATATAAGAGTTCACTTTCTCTTCTTGCTTTGGAATTTGAACAACTGGAAGTTTTTCTTCTGGAAGCGGCATCTCTATTTTCGGATCTTCCTGCTTCTCAATTTCTTTCTTATCTTCTACTTCATTTTGATTCTCTTGCTCTTCTATCTTTTCATCATCTTTCACTTTTTGTTCGATGATAGAAACGATATATTCACTCTCTGTCACAAGTTTGTTACCTGCCCCATCTGTTACTTCCACAATAAGTTGATGCGGCCCAACAGGTAAAGCTTCTGTTATTTCAAATATTTTCTGCCAATCCATGTCGCGTTTATTATAGTCTAATAAAAAAGTAATATCGTTACCGTCTTCTTTTCCTTTTAATATAACGCGCACTTCTTTAACAACCGATTCTATATCTACCGTTTGTACTCGTATATGAACGGATTCTCCCTTTTTCCGTTCAATTAAGTTCCCTTTTGCCTCATCAATACTAACTTTCTCTAACTTTGGCAATTCTTTATCTATAGTTGGTGCTTCATTGTTTATACGAATGAGCGGGACATTTAATTCGTTCTCTATTACTTCTTCCTTCTCATCTTCTTTATAGCTTTCAACGAGCCTAAGGTTCCAATCACCTTGTAAATCATATATTCCGGCCTTATAATTAGCGATCCATCGCTTCGTTTCTTCTTCATACTCAAAAGATATTATTCTCTCTTGTCTGTACTGCTCACCATTTTTTTGTAATTGTAATATGCCTTTTACACTTTGAATGTTTTTTTCATTTGATTCTACAGCAATCCGCACTTCTTCGCCAACCTTTAGCTCCTGCTTATTAACTGTAATAACCCCTCGGTCTGTTTCTATCGTTCTTTCTTCTTTTTTTTCTTTCCCTTGCTCATTTTCTACTGCTTTTTTTTCATCTTCAACCGAGGGCATTTCCACTTGTTCCGGCTGTTCCTGAACTTCTTTATTTTTTCCCTCTTGGTCATTCATTTCGCTTATATTTTGATCTTGTACACTTTTTTCTTCTGCCTGTCCTTGCGTTGGTAAAAATATACATATATGTAAAAATAGCCAACTAACTAGAAAAAACTTTACGTTTTTCATCTATTTGTTCAAACTCCTATTTTGACGCCTTATAGCGATTTCGTCACTTTTATTCCGAAAAACCCATCTACATTTACAAGTTCTCCATACGCCACTAATACATCGTTCACATAAATTTGAATCGGTTCATCAATATCTTCATCAAGTACGACCGCTTCATTTTCTTGTAGACTTAAAATATCTTGAATTGTTCTCACTGTACTTCCAAATACAAATTTAACATTCATTTCTACATTTTGTAGAATAGATGTATCCATATATACTGGCTCAACTTGCTTGACTTCTTTATATTCAATTGGCTGTACGACTGGTGCAGAAATTTCTTCCTCTTCAACAACTTCCTCAACTATTTCTTCTTGCTCTTCCACCATCGGATATAGAAGTCTTCTAACCATTTCTTTCGCTTCTGATATCGGTAGTATTTGATACATCTTTGATTGAAGGAGATCACCAATTTCAAGATTAAAAGTAATTTGAACGAGTTCGTCAACTGCCATCGACTCTCCCAAATATTCCATTTCTTCTTTTAAAGAAACAAATTTAACGTCTGGTGGTGTCATATCCATTTTTTCTTTAAACATTTCTGACATCGCTGTTGCAGCATGCCCCATCATTTGGTTCATAATTTCTTTAATGCCACTTAACTCTAATTCACTTAGTTCTTTCTCCGGATCAATTTCACCCGTTCCCATCATCATTAAATCTACCATTGTTAAAGCAACATCTTTCGTAAATACGAATACATTCTCATTTTTTAGTCCTTCAACAAAATCGACATTTAAAATAACAAACGGAACCGGTACTCCTTCATAATGACGAACATTAATCGCCTCTACATTTGGTGTACTAATAGTGACAGGCTGATTTAAAAGCGTCGATAGTACTGTTGAAGCCGAACCGATTGAAATATTCGCAATTTCACCAAGCACATCTTTCTCTTCTTGTGTTAATTGCTCTTTTTCTACATGCTCTTCTAAAATCTCAGTTTCCTGCACTTCCGCCGGCTCATCTATTTCTTCTTCCACACCACCAGATAATTGTAACAATTTATTTATCATTCGCTTCGCATGTTCAACTGAAACAACCTGTACAAGCTGAGAATTCACAAGATTATCTATTTTTAATTCAAACGATACTTTAACAACCATATTATTCCCATTAATACCAGAAATCTTCTCCATCTCTTCTGTAAGTTGCACAACTTTAATTGTTGGCGGAGACATGTCTACCTTATCTTGGAAGAATTCTGACATAGATGTTGCTGCGAATCCCATCATTTGATTCATAGCTTCTTGTACTGCACTTAGCTCTAATTCACCAAGCTCTTTTCCCTCTTCAACTTCACCTGTTCCCATCATCATTAAATCAGCAATAGATAAAGCAACATCTTGCTTTAAGACAAGAAGATTTTCCATATCTAATCCTTTTGTGAAATGGATATTTAATACAACATGTGGAATTTCAACATCACTTGTATCATATAAATCTACCAATTCTACTTGAGGAGCAGTAATACTTACTTGCCTATTTAAAATTGTTGATAATACAGTCGAAGCTGAACCAAATGATATATTAGCAATCTCACCAAGAATATCGCATTCTTGAGGCGTTAAATGTTCATATTCTTTTTCTAGCACAATTGTGCCAGTATCCCCTTTTGTGTGTTGCTCAGGCATTTTTCCTGCCTCCTCATTTTTGTTTTTCTATCAAATGATTTAAACTCTCTATTACATTCGTTATATTTTACCAAACTTATCATCCGAATTGTGAACATGTATTTATTTCCACAATATGTGTAAACGACGGTTTTCATATACTTATATTATTAGTTCTACCCAAAAAGCTCCCCAATTGTATACAAGTGGGGAGCTTCCTTCATTCCTATTATAAACCTTCTGGGTTTAAAATGAGGACCACTCGTCCATCACCGAGAATTGTCGCACCAGAGAAATAGTTAGAGCTCTCTGCAAAGAAATCACCTAATGACTTTAAGACTATTTCTCTTTGACCGATAATTGTGTTTACGATAAGTCCATAGCTACGATGTGTATTACGAACAATTAACACAGGAACCATTTGACTATCATATGATGCGAACGCCTCATCTACTGTTTTTTCACCAAATACAGTACTTAAATGTTTCACTTCAATAATTTGATTGCGATAGTTTAAAACGTCTTTCCCTTGTAACGATTGTATGTCTTCTTTCTTAATTCGAATGGCTTCAGCAATATTGCCAAGAGGCAAGGCATAACGCTTATCATTTGTTTGAACAAGCATTGATTGAATAATAGACAATGTTAAAGGAAGTTCAATTCTGAATGTACTTCCTTTTCCTTCTTCAGAATCAATAATTAAATGCCCACCTAAACTATGAATCGTATGTTTAACAACATCTAATCCAACCCCACGTCCAGAAAGGTCAGATACAACTTCCGCTGTACTAAATCCCGGTTGGAAGATAAGATCAAACACTTCACGATCCGTTAATTTATTTGCCTCTGATTCCGTTACAACACCATTTTTTATCGCTTTTTCTAATACTTTTCCTTTATGAATACCATTTCCATCATCAGTAATTTGAATTACGACATGATTTCCACTATGAAACGCCTCTAATTTAATAGTACCGGTCTCATTTTTCCCGGCATCACGTCGGTTTTCGACAGTTTCAATACCATGATCAATTGCATTACGAATTAAATGAACGAGTGGATCACCAATTTCGTCAATAACAATTTTATCAACTTCAGTATCTTCACCTTTAATTTGTAAATCGATTTTTTTACCTAAATCTTTCGCTAACATACGTACCATACGCGGAAAACGATTGAAAACCGTTTCAATCGGTACCATACGCATATTTAACAATACATTTTGGATATCTTTTGAAATATCCCCTAATCTATTTAAATGCTCGATTAACTCTTTATTTTGAATCGTTTCTGCTAATTCATCAATTCGTCCACGCTCAATTACACTTTCTTCAAACATATTCATTAATCTTTCGATTTTTTCTAACTGAACACGAATAGAACGATTCTCTACTTTAGCATTTTTCGTTTTTGTATTACTTTTAGCCGGTGTAGTACTAGCTGTTGGAGTTCGTGCCTCTAGAGATGGATCCAGCTGCGTTGCTGCAATAGATTGTACGATTCCTTCTTCAGCTATATTTCCTTGCTTCACTTCTACTTTCTCAATTTCAGAAACGTGAAGCACCACCTGTTTCAATTCTTCAACACTACGATCAGTATCCATATATACTGTAAACTCAAATCCAAAAGCATCCGCTTCGATTTCTTCAATGCTTGGAACCGTTTTTTGTATATCCCCTACATTTTGTAATGCTTCAATACACATAATGGCACGTACTGCTTTTAAAATGGCTTGTTGTTCGACGGTTATATATACTTCATGTGAAACTGTATCATCATTGTTTATACTACTTTGCTCTACTTGTTCCATAGAAACTTCTACATTCCCATTTAATAATGCTTCTAATTTATGCTTTGTAGATACAACATCAATATTACCCATTCCGCCCTGCTGCACATCTGTAACCATCTTTTCTAAATTATCAATGCACTCAAAAATAACATCAATAATATTAGCATTCACCATCATATTTCCATGACGGATTTCGTCTAAAACATTTTCCATCTTATGAGTTAAATCTGCCATTTCCGCAAATTCCATACTCGCAGACATACCTTTAAATGTATGAGCTGAGCGGAATATTTCCCCTACAACACCCATATCGGCAGGATTCTGTTCTAAATTTAGCACATTTTCATTTAGCGACTGTAAATGTTCTTCTGCTTCTTCAAAAAATATATTTAATAGATCTGTTTGCATTTTAATCCCCTACCTGTCTAACAAACATTTCATTTATGTATAACAATTTAGTGTTTTATAACGAGAAAAAAGGGGGCCACACGTCTATCCGCTATCATTGATTTGATTCTTTGTGGCACCCCTTCTATATTAGCTATTTGCTACTTTTGTTAAAGCTTCGATAACACGATCGGCTTGGAATGGCTTTACAATAAAGTCTTTTGCCCCGCCTTTAATTGCATCTAATACCATACCTTGTTGTCCCATTGCGGAACAAATAACAACCTTTGCACTCGAATCAATTTTCATAATTTCTTTTAATGCTTCAAGTCCGTCCATTTCTGGCATAGTAATATCTAGTGTTACAATATCAGGTTGAAGTTCTTTATACTTTTGAATCGCTTCTACCCCATTCTCTGCTTCACCGATAACTTCAAATTCTGAATTACTTTTTAATAAGTTTTTAATCATTGTTCGCATAAACATCGCATCGTCTACAACTAAAATTTTATGTGCCATTCTTTTTGGTTCTCTCCCTCTATGTATAAATATATCTTAATATTTTACCTTATCATTCTCACTCATTATACAAAATAAAACGAGAAAATTTAATATTTTTTTAAAAGAATTTCTGTATTTTTATTATTTTATTAATAAAATGGAAATATATTATTCTTTAATATATATTACAACGCGCCGGTTTTTCTCCCAATTTTGCGGTGAATCATTTGATGCTACTGGTTTTGTGTCCGCATATCCTACCGCTGCTAATCGTTTATCATCTACATTATACACTTCAATTAAGTGGTGAATCATATTAGCTGCTCGTGCTGAAGATAATTCCCAGTTGGAAGGAAATTTTTCATTATGAATCGGTCTACTATCTGTATGTCCTTCTACAACAATTGGGTTTGGTACCGATTGAAAGAACCCTACTAATTGACTAATTACTTCTTTTGCTTCCGGCTTAACATTCGCATCACCTGTATCGAATATTAAGTTATCTACTATAACGACGCTAACACCTGTATCTTCTCGATATACATTCACTTGACTAACACCATTATTATCTACATATGCTTTTAACTTTTTATACAATTCATCCATTCGTTTTTTTGAAACTGCTTTTTCATCATTTTTTTCATGTGAAATATCTGGTATTGTACCTTCCATTACTTTCGCATCCACTTGTTCTGCATCACTAAACTTTTCAAGCATCTTCGATAATTTTACTGTATCTTGTTTTGATGTAGCAACTAATAGTACAAAAAAAGTCAATAACAACATCGTTAAATCAGTAAAAGTCGTCATCCAACGAGGCGATCCTTTTTGCGGTCGTTTTATCATCACCATACCACTCCTTGAAATATTAGGCTGCTCGTTTTTCTTTTTTTATCTTCGTTTCATATACGTATGTATCAAGTTTTAACTTTAACTTAGAAGGAATTTGTCCTCGGTAAAGCTCTGTGATTGCTTCTATTACAAACTTCTTCTCTGTATACAAATCTTCAATGCCACGATACACTTTTTCAGATAACGGTATTGCAATCATGTTTGCAATAACAGATCCATACAATGTCGTCAACATAGCAACTGCCATTCCTG
Organism: Bacillus sp. 41-22; assembly: GCF_025809295.1. Classification (NCBI taxonomy): domain Bacteria; kingdom Bacillati; phylum Bacillota; class Bacilli; order Caryophanales; family Bacillaceae; genus Bacillus; species Bacillus sp. 41-22. The sequence continues at coordinate 1,604,846 of NZ_CP084035.1, read as the reverse complement.
TACCAATTTGCGATGTATCTTGCAAGTTTTGAAGCATAATAATAAGACCAATTAAAGTTCCTATCATACCCCACGCTGGAGCGAAATCACCAATCTTATCTAATAATGTTGCTCCTTTTCTTAACTCATATACTTCTGTTTCAACATCTCTCATTAATACTTCTTTTAATTCTGCTTCATCATATCCACTTAACATTAAACGAATCCCCTTTTGAATAAAAGGATTGTCTACTTGCTCTCCATCAACTTCTAACGAGAGTAAACCATGTTTTTTAGACTTCTTTGAAAAATCAACGAACAAATCCGTTAACTGTTCTAGATTTTCCTCTCTTCTATGTAAAACAGTAAAAATACTTTTCGTATATTTTTTTATTTCTCCAAATCTATATGCCACAATAATTGTCGCTGTTGTTCCCCCTATAACGATCAAAATAGATGAAACATCTAAGAAATTTTTAAAAGCTTTTATTCCACCACCGCCAAGCATGATCGCTGCAATTAAAATAACGAAACCTACTACAATGCCAAAGGGGCTAGAAATATCAAACTTCCTTTTTTTCCTTTGCGGTCTAGCTAATCCTTGATTTTCGTCTCCCATATTCCTGCCCTTCCTTTTTCGTTTTCGTAAAACATTTTTTTATTTTAATAATGCGTTTTCACATATAACAATCATTATACGCGTATCATCTATTTATCGCAATATACTCATTAAATTGACACATTTCATTTCTATATTAGAATTATAGTATAGAAATATGAGGAGGATCACGATGGAACATAACATTTTACAAGTCATTGCATTAGCAGAAAAACTAAAATATGAAATGCGACATAGTTGGCTTTCTAACGGACGTCAAGAAAGTGTTGCTGAACATACGTGGCGTATGTCCCTAATGGCTATCTTAGTTGAGCCTTATTTGGATCAAAAAGTAAATATAGAAAAATTACTTAAAATGGTTATTATTCATGACCTTGTCGAAGCAGAAGCTGGTGATATTCCTGCCTTTGATACGATGAATAGCCGTGAATTACAATTACAAAAACAGAAAAATGAGCTAGAGGCCATTTTAAATATTAAACGTACACTAGAAGGTCCTCTCGGCGTGGAATTATACGATTTATGGATGGAGTTCGAAGCGAAAGAAACGTATGAAGCAAAAGTTGCTAATGCACTTGATAAACTTGAAGTAAAAATTCAGCATAACGAAGCTGATATTGATACTTGGCTACCAATTGAGCATAAAATGACTTTCCAAGTTGGTAAACATACAGATTTTGACTCTTTCTTATCTAGATTACAAAAAATCATTGAACAAGACGGAGAAAAAAAATTACTAGCTGCTGGCATTGACGTTGAAGCATGTAAACAATAACCATTTAATTATGAAATAAGACACTCAAAATGAGTGTCTTATTTCATAATTGTTGATATTGCCTGCTTATAAATAAGTTGTTGTTTTCCATCTACTAATATTAATACTGTAAATCTATCTACTCCAACTACTTCCCCTACTATTCTTACTCCGCTCTTTAAAAATATAGTAACTGCACCTTTTTCTTCTTTTATTTGTTTATACAACTCTTCTTGTAAATGTTCCAATAACTGTTCTCTCCTTTATCAGTAAATAATCCTAATATAAAAAATTAAAGATTAATCACTTACATACTTTGCCTTTTATATTCATAAACTTATTAATTAGTATATCTAAATCTCGACTAAATAACAAAACTTTATCATGATCTAATCCATGCCTAGCAACAAGTTGAATTAACTCTTTCTTTTTGTGTTCTATTTTATTGTGTAATTGTCCCATCTCCATCTCTATACTAAAACTCCCTTTTCCCATAATATTACTTGTAAAATTATAGTACATTTCCACTCATAAAAAAATAAAAAAATGGCTTTTTTTACAAATTTTATATTTATGAAAAGAAATTTTAATGTAATTGTAAGTTACATCCCCCTTTCATTCGCAATACATTCACCTAGTATACACTTCCATATTGTTTTACCATTTTAAAAAAAGCGCTATGAAACAAAGTAAATATCACATTTAAATCCGATCACAGGCTCTTGTCTAATTAGAAGTAAGACTTGCTCCTTTTCTAAATAAAAACATATCTTATAAAGTAATCCATTAGTTATATAGATTAATTTCCTAAAAAGGAGGAAAAAACATGAGCTTTGGTGGTAGTTGCGCTGGTTTCGGCGGTGGATTTGCTTTACTCATCGTGCTATTCATCCTTCTAATCATTATCGGATGTAGCTGTTGGGGTGGCGGCGGAGGGTTTTAAATATAATACGTATCCTTTTCGCTAAACTCTAAATGAATGAAATATGTTAACTAAAAACTATATGAAAACAGCTCATAATTGAGCTGTTTTTTCATACTTTCGTATGAGTTTATTCTCCTTCTATTTTGCGATTTCAATAAACAAAACATCGTTTACTATTGAATAAGAAAACGTTTTTACTAAGGAGGATTATAATGATTAAAGGTCTTTATGAAGCACATTTACCTGTCTGTAATTTAGAAATTTCGATACCTTTTTATGAATCACTAGGGCTGAAATTATATAAAAGAGACAAAGATATCGCCTTCTTTTGGATTGTAGAAAATGAAAGTTGGATTGGTCTTTGGGAAGGAAAAGAATACAAAGTCAATTATCATCCATCCTTACGACATATCGCTTTCCAAGTAAGCTTACACGATTTAGAAAACGCAATACACTGGCTCAAACAGAAAGGAATTCCAGCGCGAAAAGACTTTGGAATGGAGCCAATTGAGCCAATCGTTTTTCCAGAATTAGCACACGCCTCCGTATATTTTAACGATCCTGATGGAAATAGTTTAGAATTCATTGCACAATTACCTGTTGGACTACCTAAAGCAGAGAAAATGTATTTAAGTGAATGGAAAAAGCATGTACAAACATCGCCAATAGATAGGGATTAATTTTTATGTCAGTGCAATCAGTTTCTTATTCCACACTTCTTAGAACAAATAAAAACTTTAAAAAACTATTTTATGGTCAAACATTAAGTGTACTTGGGGATTGGTTTCATACTGTCGCTTTATTAACACTCGTCTATAGCATAACAGAATCTTCATTTATGTTAGACTCACCTTTATGAGCAAAGGGTTACCTCAACTTCTTCTGAGTCCATTCATAGGCGGAATTGTAGACCGTTTTTCAAAAAAGAAAATTATGATTTTTACCGATAGTTTACGAGGAATTATCGTCCTCACTTATTTATTAGCATTCTACAAAATTGAAATTATTTTCGTTTCTAACATATGCTTATCAGTACTCTCTTGCTTATTCGAGCCTGCTAAGCAATCAACTCTAAAAAATATCGTACATCAAAAGCATTTCGTAACCGCTAACTCTCTTTCTAGTACAATCAAAGGTTTTATGTCTATTATGGGAGCTTCTTTAGGTGGGCTCATTGCACAATCTTTAAGTATCGAGATTGCCTTTTTTATTAATAGCCTATCATACTTTATTTCAGCCTATATTATTTATAAAATAAAGATCCCTTCTCGTGACACTTTTAGCAAGAAAAAAGCGTTTTTCACTGATATAAAAGATGGTTATACATACATATTACAAAGCAAAATTATTTTAACATTAATTCTTGTCGGCATTTCATGGGGCATTATTGGAGGTGCCTATCAGTTACTTCTAACAATCTATGCCGAAAGAATCTTCCACACTAACATTGGTATTTTATATGCGGTTCAAGGGGCTGGACTTATGATTGGCAGTCTCCTCGTTAATCTTTATATGTCTAAAAATGAAGACAAAATGAAAAGAGCATTTGGTTGGGCCTATTTACTACAAGGAATTTTCTTTCTCGGATTTATTCTATCCGATCAACTTATTATCGGTATCATTACATTACTCTGTATGCGTATAGCAGGAGGTATCATCGTTCCACTTGATACGACATTACTACAAACGTATACGCAAGAAAACATGATTGGTAAAGTTTTTTCATTTCATTATTCCATCTACGGATCGCTTATTCAGTTATCTATGTTTATTACAGGATGGTTTTTAGAAATCCTTTCTCCTCAAGTGATTGGTAGCTTGTTAGCTATATGCTGTATTTTTGTTAGTTTTATATGGCTTTTCTTGTTTTATCGCGGTGAGCTTGGTGAAGAATCTATTGATAATCAATAGATTCTTCACCAAATTTTATTTGATCTCATTTATTAGCGCTGCGTAACAATACAATTATTTGAAAATGTCAACCATATTCGTTAATGGGCCCTATACGTGAATGCTATTTGAGAAGAAACTAAGTATTTATGTTAAAATAAAAGTAAGCTTGTGAAACATTGCACTTATGCTATAGGCTCAAACTAGCTAAATTCGATTTTCATGGTATTAAAATATTTATTGTATTTGATTAAATAGGAGGGCTATTTTGGAGATTACATTAAGTTTCATATGTATTATATTGGTGGCTTCTGTTTTGCAAACAAGTACAGGTTTTGGCTTTTCCATAATGGCAACACCTTTTTTACTAATGTTATTCTTACCACAAGAAGCTATACAAATTAATATTATTTTATCATTAGTTATTTCAATATCACTCATTTGGAAAATAAGAATGGACATTGACTTTATTCTACTGAAAAGGTTAACTATTGGAAGTATAGTTGGTGTACCTTTTGGTATTTTACTCTTCATTTCCATTAATATAAACGCTTTTAAATTAGCAATTAGCATCCTGCTCTTACTATTAACATTGATGCTAATATGCAACTTTAAGGTTAAATCAACACCATTTAGAGATTTTATAGTTGGTGGATTATCAGGGCTTTTAACGACCAGTATCGGTATGCCAGGACCACCCCTGTTACTTTACTTTACAGGAACTGATACGAAAAAAGAGAAGTTGAGAGCAACTACTTTAGCTTTTTATCTATTTATATATTTCATTAGTCTACTAACTCAAATACTCTTTACTGGCACAAACAAAACAATTTGGGAATCAAGTTTTTATGCTATTCCAATCGTATTTCTAGGTTTGTATATAGGTCAAATTATTTTCAAATGGCTTAATCAACGGATTTTCAAAATATTTACGTATATCCTTTTAAGTTGCACGGGGGGGTATCTTCTTATTGAAAGTTTGAACTTGTTATAGAGGGTGCTTTAGATAGTGCACAATAATAGATAGGTTCAAACGAAATTATTGTTGTATTTTTAAGTACGGTGCAGTATTTCACTCCAAAAATAAAATAACTTTATTTTCAGTTTACAAGTACTAATCCACTAGTAATTCTTTCATAAGTAGATCATTTGAAAACTACAAGATCCTTTTAATACTAATTAAACGATAAAAAGCGGCTATTATGCCGCTTTTTATTTTTATATTAAATATGGTAAAGCTAGAAGGCTACCCATTGCTATTACAAATACACTAAAGAAAATCATCCAACCTTTTTCTAAATCTGTATACTTTCCTACTTTTACTCCGCGTTTTTTTAACTCCATAATAATCATTGCAATTTCATGTGCATACGCAACACTTCCAAATTGTATATAATTGTTATTATATTTAATCTCAAAGACATTTTTCATTTTTTTATGTTGCGAAATGGATTGTATATCCTCTATTGGCATACTATGTTCATTTGTCTTTTTAAAATAGCAATCTAACCCTTTCATTATCACTCTTTTATTCGTTAAAACGATATAATAATAAAAGGTAGCTCCTGCGTATAATATATTCGGTATGACTTTACTATTTACCATACATCCTTCGTCTACTAACAGTTCCTTCTCGATTTCTTCATCAGCTTGTAATTCGTTGCGAATTGATTCTTCTAACATTTGTACAGTTAATTTTTTTAATAGTTCTCCATTTCTTACATAATACTTATCTATATTTATAGAATCATTCGCTTCTTTCTCTAAACGTGTAATTTCTTCTTCTGAATATTGGAGCTCATTTAACATCGATAATAATCTTTTATCCATATTACACACTCCCTTTCCACAGTTTTTGAAGTTTTTTCTTTCCACGAGAAATTCGATTGTATATATAGTCAGCCGTTACTTTTAATTCTTTCGCAATATCGTCAATGGAATACCCATCAATATACCTCTTTAAAAAGATATAACGATCCTTTGTATTTAAATCTTGTACGAGTTCCATAATCTCTTCTTCTTGTTCTATTTCATACCTATCATGGATACTTGTATCTATTTCTACGTCTTTATCGATTTTATTCTCTTTATATACTTTCTTTTTATATTCCAATGCCTTTAATTTAGTAATACCAATCATCCAAGATTTTAAGTTTCCCTTTTCTATATCAAATTGTTCGATATTAAACCAAATGATAGTAAATACATCATTATAACAATCATCCACATATTGTTTTTCAATAGGGGTACTTAATGATTTATGAATAATGTACAAAATTAATTTTCCATATTGATCAATTACTTCTTTCAAAGCATCTTGATCGCGTTTTTTCATAGCTATAATTAAATCCTCTTCAGAATCGAAAATCATAAACATCTTCCTTCCTCAGTTCCCCTTTAGCAGCTGCTTTTACTTACTATTGGCATTTCATTCTCATTTTCTATCACTTTTGTAAAAATTTATTAATTTTTATTTTCATTTTATATAATAACAAATAAAAACCGAAGTTGAGAAAGCGAGTCTCGCTTTCTTAGCTTCGGTTTTGCATGTGATGTTATAACTTAAGCTAACATCTCAGGTTTGCCTTTTTACTTATTTCTTATTTAATCCTTTTTCATTTAAAAACTCTTTCATATGCATTCTTTTCTCTTTGGACATAAATGAGCTCATTGATTCCGTCCATGTTACGTTTTTTTGATTTGACGATCTTTCTTTGTAATACGCACTCATCGTTTCATCATATTCGTTTAATAATTCATCATATTTCTTTTCATCGTATCCATTTTCATGAAGAATGGCCGCTACCGGTAAACGCGGCTTAACTCCATGCTCTTCATTTGGTACGCCCACTGTCATTCCGAATACCGGATATACTTTATCCGGTAAGTAAAGCAATTCACTCACTTCTTTCGGGTTATTACGAATTCCGCCAATATAACAAATGCCGTATCCTAATGATTCAGCTGCAAGTGCTAAGTTTTGTGCAAATAATGAGGCATCTACTGTTGCTACAATAAAGTCCTCTACTCCCTCATGTTTAATTTCTGTTCCATGTTTCTCACATGCAGTTTCTAGACGTTTTAAATCCGCACAGCATACAAAGAATGCTGCGCAGTCTTTCACATGACGATTCCCGGATAATTCAGCTAGTTTAACCTTTAGTTCCTGATCTGTTACATATATAAGAGAATACGCCTGTACAAAATGTGAGGAAGCTGCATGCTGCGCAGCTTGCACCATTCTTTCTACTATCTCTTTTGAAATTGGTTCTTCTTTATATTTACGAACTGAAACGTGTTGCTCCATTTTATGTATCATCTCATTCATAAAAACCACTCCTTTTTTCTCTTCATAATAAAAAATTAACATATCTTTTTCATTATTCACAACTTATAAGCAAAAAAAGAGCACTCCTTTGTGAGTTGCTCTTTTTTAAATACATATTAATATGGTAAATGAAATTATATCGACTTTACACACATAACGACAATGTTAAGCTGCTTTCAACACTTTAATACCTTTAACAATATTCCAAATGAAGTAGTAAATTCCTACAAGAATAAACACTGCATACGTTATAACCATCCCAATTCCAACGCTCTCAGACTGATTGAAACTTAAACCGTATACTCCTGATAAAGCTAACCCTCCAAATAAAATTGCATATGGGAAAACATGTGACCAAAATGCTTTTTTCGCATGATATTTCACTTCATCTTCCGCAACGAAGTAAACAATAATTGGTAGTAAAAATGGTGCAAAAAAGATACTAAAATAACATAGCGAGGATAAAATATTATTTCCTTTCATACGATTCACCTCTAAAGTTTTTTGTTACCTTCATTATGTCAGGAAACCTTTCCAGAAACTATCGCTTTACCTTTCATGAACATGACATTTTTGTAAGATTTCCCTCGAAATAAATCCCGCCTCAAATTTTGGGCGGGATTACTTTAACTATATTCGATTCATAAACCAATATTGCGTAATCGCTAAATATTCTCGTACATTCGATGGAATGATAATTGGCTTCGGTGTTTTGGCCGGAAGCCCTTCTAATTGCAAACCTTGTTTTGCAGCTATTTTTTTCGCTCTAAACATATGGAAATCGTTTGTTACGATCATACCTTTTTTCATATTGGCTGGAATTAACGGTTTTGAGAATTTAATATTTTCATCTGTGCTCGTCGACTTATCTTCCATTATAATGCGGTCTTCTGCAATATTTTGTTTCATTAATCCTTGTTTCATCGCTAATGCTTCTGTAATATCTTCACCTTTTCCTTGGCCTCCAGATACAATAGCAATTGTTTTATCATGTAATTTTAAATACTCAGCTGCTTTATCAATACGATATTGCAATGAATACGAAGGTTTTGTTCCATTTACTTTCGATCCTAGTACAATTATATAATCCGCATCATCAATTGCATTCATATGCCCATGCTTATAAATGTTATATTGTAAAAACCCCGCATATACGGCGCAAATCATTATAACAACTAAAATATACTTGATTATTTTCTTCTTTCTCATATCCATATACCCCTATTCCCTTTACTTCCTTCATCATAATATCCATTTATTCGTTTGTATACAGACAAATTCCAATTAAGCCTAATTTATCCTCCAAAAGGTAATATTTCTATTAATTTCGGGAATAGTAAGTACAACTTCGCACGAAGGAGTGTCCCTATTGCTTCTCTTTTTATGTAACGTATCATTCTTTTTCATCTTATTTTTACTATCACTTAAGCTACTTGGTAAATCTGCATTAGCACAACTAACTCCTCATGATTTTGGGGCTATTATCTTTTTATCTTATTTAGCTTTTCAAGCCATACCAGTCGCTGGTGCTTTACAAGCATTTCTCGGTATGGTCGTTATTACATGTTTGCATTTGCTTCTTACAAAATTAAGCCTACTCAACAAACTAAATCGTTTTATTCTCGGACACCCCATTATTTTAATTAAACATGGTGATATTATTTTTGAGAACTTACAAAAAAGTAGATATCCGATCCCTGAATTGCTTTCTAACCTTCGCGTCGCAGGATATCCAAGTGTTCATGAAATTGAGTATGCGATATTAGAAGCGAATGGAGCTATTAGTATTTTACCAAAAAGAGAACTTGTGCCTCTGACTCCAAAAGATTTGAATATAAATGTTAAGTATGCAGGCTTACCAATTGCTCTTATCGTTGATTCACAAATTCAATACGATAACTTAAAATTAATCCATAAAAATGAAAAGTGGTTACATGCAGAGTTAATGGAGAAAGGCGTTACAAATATTAAAAATGTGGCTTTCGCTTCTGTGCAGGAGACAGATGGATCCTTTGCAATTAGTTTAAAAGAATGAAAAAAAATCCCCTTACTTGTTCAAGGGGATTTTCTTCACTATATTGCTTTTTTCTCTCTCGCCATGTTTAACGGAACAGGATGTTTCATACGATTCATCGTAAATACGATAATTGCTGTCAATACTTCCGCTACTGGCATAACGAGCCAAATTCCGTTTATACCAAATACTTTTGGCATAATCCATAACAATGGGATAACAAATAGTAAACCTCGGCTCATTATTATAAGTACTGATTTTTTCGTTTGTCGCACTGATTGGAAATACTCTCCATACACAATGTTATAGCCTAAAAATACATATTGAATAAAGAATAAACTAATACCTGTTAACGTTAACTCCAATAGTTCTGGCGATTGAACATTAAATAAACCTATAATATATTTCCCAAAGAATAAACCGACAACAATCGCAATGCCTCCGAGTACAAGCGCAATTTTCACAGCAAACTGTAATCCTTCACGCAATCTTTCTGATAAGTTTGCACCGTAATGGAAACTAGCGATTGGTTGTAATGCTGCACCAACACCGAAGAATAATAATAATGTCATTGCATGAATACTATTCACCATCGCATAGGAAGCGACTCCTATTTCTCCTGCATATTGAACGAATGCAATGTTAAAACCGATTGTTACGATTGCAACTGTACTTTCTGCTGTAAAACTTGGGAAACCGATCACCATAATTTGTTTAACCGTATCCCATTCAAAATGGAATTTCGTCCATTTTAAAATACTACTTTTTCTAAAGAAGTGAGTTAATAATACAAGGAAACCAATTGCCGCCGAAAGAATAGTAGCTGAAGCAGCACCAGTTACACCCCATCCAAAGATGAAAATAAAAATATAGTCGAACACTATATTTAATACAGCCGTTACAACAAGACCTGCCATTGCTAAATTAGGATTTCCGTCATTTCGTATAAATGTACTTAAAATATTTTCTAAAACGTATATCATTCCAAATGTTAATAACACCTGTAAATAGTCTAATGCGTATGGTAAAATCACTTCATTCGCACCAAATAAATATGCTAAATCTTCTATTCTCCATAAGCAAATAGCCGCTAAAACGCCAACGATAACAACTGCTACTGTCATAGATTGAGTAAAGATAGACCTTGCTCTTTCCAGTTTATTTTCACCTAGTGCAATGGAATATAGCGTTGCTCCGCCCATTCCAATCCATAATGAAATAGAGAAGAAAATTGAAAATGCTGGAATAGCTACGTTTACTCCGGCTAAACCGTTCGCTCCAACTCCTCTACTAATCATGACTGCATCAATCACAATATTAACCGACATTAATACCATCCCAAGAACAGCTGGTATTAAATACGTAATAAATAAACTTTTAATTGGTTTTTCTCTTAATTTTTCTGTTGTTTCCATCATATAAATGCTCCTTTTTCAATGCTCTGTTCACAGTTTAAACCTTCAAGTTACTTGAAGGTCAATAGAGAATCGAAAAATATATAAGCCTATTTTTTAACAACAGGTATTTGAATTTCCGTTACTTGCTCCTTCGGATTTTCTGTTACGGACCAATCAATTAATGCAAGTTCCAGTGCATCTCCGCACACTTCATATCCTTCGTTATCAATGTGCTTTAATAATTCCGTATACGTTGCGTCTGTTTCTTCATATGGTCCATGGTGATAAGAACAGGCAAATATCCCTTCTTTTATTTCATCTGAAGTATGCGCTTCAAAAGGCATGTAATCCAATAAAATAAACACACTGTTATATGCTTGAAACTCATTTTGCATTAATGCTTTTTTTGAAACTGTTACACCGATATCACCTGAAAATAAACTATTATCAATTTGCTTCATATTTTTTTGCAACGAATGGATATAATATTCAAACATATCATCCGTTGTATTTGGTGCAACTGCAATTGCTGTAATTTTTCGTTTCGGTATCTTTTTATAAATAATTTGATTTGCTTCAGATTTCGTCGCTTTCTTCATTAAATGGATTTTATGTTCCATTTTTGCCAAAGCATACTCGATTTCTCTTTGTTTTTTCAGCATCATTTCTTGTTGTTTTTCAAGTAAATTCAGTGCATAAGATGGATTTCGTTCATCAATATATTTCTTTATTTCCTTTAACGGGATGTTCAATTGGCGTAAAAATTTAATCGTATCTAATAGTGAAAACTGATCAATTGTGTAATAACGATAATTGGTTTGAGGGTCAACAATTGACGGATGAAAAATCCCTTTTTCATCATAATAACGTAATGTAGATTCCGCTATATTATGCATTTTCGCCATTTCCCCAATTGTAAAACGTTGATTTAATAACATTTTTCTTTCTCCATTCATTATATGTAAACTTTATTACTTCCTATTATATATCTATATCCCTCGTTTCTAAAACGAATCCTCTCAAGAAAATCTGCTATTTTTTCATTGATTTTTAATAAATTTTATTATATATTAATTACAGGTTCAAATTACAAGTTCAAAAGAACTCGTAATCAGACCCTTTGTTTAATGGATCTTTACATATTATCATTAGGCAAATTCCGAGAAATCGTATGATAAAAATAAAAAATGATGAGGAGAGGATCAAATGGAATTCGAATTTTTCTTTCAGATTGCACTTATTTTATTAAGTACAAAGCTCGCTGGTGACCTTAGTGTTAGATTAGGTCAACCTTCTGTACTCGGTAAATTAATTGTTGGTATCGTTATCGGTCCAGCTATATTCGGATGGATTGAAAATTCAGAGCTTCTAACACAATTAAGTAATGTCGGAGTTATTCTTTTAATGTTTATGGCAGGACTTGAAACAGACTTAGAAGAATTAAACGCAAATCGTAATTCTTCTTTAGCTGTTGCACTTGGAGGTATCGTTCTTCCATTCGTAGGTGGTTACGTTGCCGGTCTTGTTGTCGGTATGGAACAAGGGAATGCTGTCTTTTTAGGATTACTTCTATGTGCAACAAGTGTTAGTATTTCCGTTCAAACACTTCGTGATTTAGGTAAAATGAAAACACGTGAAAGTACGACGATGCTTGGAGCCGCTGTATTTGATGACATTCTTGTTGTTATTTTATTAGCATTTGCAATGAGCTTCTTAGGCACAGATGACGTTAACTTAACAATGATTATCTTGAAGAAAGTAGTATTCTTTGCTTCTATCATTTTAATTGGTTGGAAAGGTGTTCCAGCAATCATGCGTTGGTTATCACCGCTTCGCGTATCTGAGTCTATCGTTAGTGCTGCGCTTATCATCTGTTTCTCATTCGCATACTTCGGCGAACTATTAGGAATTGCTGGTATTATCGGTGCTTTCGCAGCTGGTATCGCTATTTCTCAAACGAACTACAAACATGAAGTAGAAAAGAAAGTAGAACCAATTGCTTACGCTATGTTCGTTCCAGTATTCTTTGTTAGTATCGGTATGAATATTACATTTGACGGTATTGGCGATCAAATTTGGTTCATCTTAGCATTAACAGTTATCGCTGTATTCACAAAACTAATCGGTTGTGGATTCGGTGCACGAATCACTGGATTTGATGCAAAGTCTTCTGCAATTATCGGTGCTGGTATGGTTTCTCGTGGTGAAGTTGCACTTATCATCGCAGGAACAGGACTTTCTTCTGGCCTATTAGCACAAGATTACTTTACAGCTATCGTTATTGTCGTTATTTTAACTACAATGATTACACCACCAATGTTAAAATACACTTTTGGTGCAAAAGATAAAGCAATGAAAGCAAGTAAATAAGTTTCATATAATAAAAGGAGATTGCTATCTTATAAGATAGCAATCTCCTTTTTCATTTTATCTTTAAACAATTCCATTCATTTTTAACCAGTTTTCAAACATAGTTCGCGCTTCTTCATCATCGATATCATTACTAAATGAATACACCTTAATGCCATAATCATCTATATATTCACCTAGCTTCATTTCCTCCACTTTTTTGTAAAAATCATCTACCTCATAGTGTGGAATATAGGCATCCCAAATTGGTTCATTTATTCTTTTGTACGCTGTCACTTCTAAATCATATCCATCTTCATAATATCCGATGTGATAATGTTTGTTAGGATCATATTTCTCCATTAATATCCCTTCCTTTAAAAAGCTATCCTATTTCACGTAATAAACAAAAGCGAGCTGTATATTACAGCTCGCTCAATTAATTAAATACGCTCCATCGCCGTCTTCAACGTACCAACAACGAAAGCAATTTCTTCACTTGATATAACGAGCGGCGGTGCCAATGTTAAGACATTATTATATCCAGCTGTTGTCATACCGTTACGCCCAATAATGAGCCCTTTTTCTTTACAAGCATTTACAACACTTGCAATTTTGTCATTATCAATTGGTTCTTTCGTCGCTTTATCATTTACTAGTTCGATTCCAACTAATAACCCTTTCCCTCTAATATTTCCAACAAGCGGATGTGCCCCAATTTCTTCTTTTAATTGATTTAATAAAAGTGAACCCATTTGTGCAGAGCGCTCAATTAAATTTTCATTTTCCATAATCTCTAAGTTTTTAAGCGCTAATGCACAAGCCGCTGGATTTCCACCAAATGTATTAATATGGCGGAAGAATTCATATTCTCCTGTTCCTTTAAATGCCTCATAAATTTCTTTTTTTACAGCTGTTGCTGATAATGGTAAATATGCGCTCGTAATACCTTTTGCCATCGTAACGATATCAGGCTTAACGTCATAGTTCATAAACCCAAATGCTTTTCCTGTACGCCCGAAACCACAAATAACTTCATCACTTATAAGTAGTGCTCCGTGTTTTTGACATGTTTCGTGAATTGCTTTCATATAGTCTTGTGGTGGCATTAAAATACCTCCGCCTGTAATAATTGGCTCCATAATAAATGCTGCTATCGTTTCACTTAATTCCCATGTCATAACACGATCTACTTCTTTTACGCATTCTACATCATAAATATTTTGTGATTCCATTTCTGGCATGCGGTAACAATCTGGAGGCGTTACATGTAAAAAACCTGAAGCGAATGGCTCATATTGGTATCTACGCTGTGCTTGTCCAGTCGCTGCCATCGTCGCCATTGTGTTTCCGTGATAACCACGATAACGTGACATAAATTTGTAACGATGCGGTTCACCTTTTTGAGCATAATATTGTCTTGCTATTTTAAAAGCGGTTTCATTCGCTTCTGATCCACTATTAGAGAAGAAAATAACATACTCTCCACCAAGCCACTCGTTTAACTTTTCAGCGAGCTTAATTGCTGGTTCATGTGATTGTGACATCGGAAAATATGATAATGTTTGCAATTGCTTATAAGCTGCCTCTGCAAGCTCTTTTCTTCCATATCCGCTATTTACACACCAAAGACCACTCATACCATCTAAGTATCTTTTTCCTTGTATATCTTCAACCCAGCACCCTTCTGCTTTTGCCCCTACCATTGTACTACTTGGACTAAAGGGACGCATTCCGTGCCACACATATTGCTCATCTTTTGCTAATAATTCATCGGTTTGTTTTGTCTTCATCATTTCTTCCACCTTCCATAACAACTTATTTTTCACAAAGCTGCGCTGGTGCCATGATGAGTTAAATTTCTCCCTGCCTATTTTCATTCCACAAACACAAGACAAATCCTACCAAAATTAAAGTAATATTTATAAGAAAATGTCAAAAGAAAGAGGAGCTTTTCTTATATTTCGAAAAGCTCCTCTTTTTTAATGCGAAGATGCATCACTAATACCATGACCAGTATTAGATTTCACAAGAATTTCATCAAATTTCGCTGCATCTTCTTTCTTACTAGAGAAAACAGTTCCTAAATATGCTGCAAGAAACCCGAGCGGGATCGAAATAATTCCAGGTGTCGTATATGGGAATATCGCTTCTCCAACAAAAATAGCTTTTCCAGCTACTGGGTTCCAAACATTTGGACTTAACGCTACAAGAACAATCGCTGATACAAGACCAACAATCATACCAGAAATTGCTCCTGTTGTATTAAAACGCTTCCAATAGATTGTAAATAATATAACCGGTAAATTTGCACTCGCTGCAACCGCAAATGCTAGTGATACTAAAAATGCTACATTTAATGTTTGAGCAAATAAAGCAAGTATAATAGATACTATCGCTACTCCAATAGACGCATAACGAGCCATTGACACTTGCTCTTTTTCCGTTGATTTTCCTTTACGGATAATCTCATTATAAAAATCATGCGCGAATGCTGATGCTGCTGTTAACACAAGTCCTGCTACTACAGCTAAAATAGTTGCAAAAGCAATTGCTGATACGAAAGCAAATAAGAAATCTCCGCCTAATGCTTTTGCTAATAAAGGTGCTGCCATATTACCAGCAGGGTTTGCTTTAATAATCGCCTCATTTCCTACAAACGCTGCTGCTCCAAACCCTAAGAAAATTGTCATAATATAAAACGCGCCAATTAACCACGTCGCATATACAACAGATTGACGTGCAGTTTTTGCATCACGTACTGTAAAAAAGCGGACAAGAATATGTGGTAATCCCGCTGTACCAAGGACTAGTCCTAAATTTAAAGAAAGTGTATCAAGACCATCCTTATACTTTACTCCTGGATTTAAAAACGAATCTTTTAATGGAGTAGCTGTTTTCATGTGAGCGAACATTTCAGTCACACTGAAATTAAATTTGGAGAAAACGATAACAGAAATAATAAATGTCCCTGCCATAAGTAGTACAGCCTTTACAATTTGAACCCAGCTCGTAGCTGTCATTCCTCCAAAAATAACATACACAGTCATAAGTGTACCTACGATTAATACAGATGTTGTATATTCAATACCTAATAATAGTTTAATAAGTGCACCCGCACCAACTAATTGTGCAATCATATAAAAAATTGAAATCGTCATCGTATTAAGCGCTGCTATACCACGAACTTTTTTCGCATCAAAACGTGCCGCAATCATATCCGCTAACGTGTACTTCCCTAAATTTCTAAGCGGTTCTGCGACAAGATATAGAACAACTAAATAAGCAACTAAAAAGCCGATACTATAAAAGAACCCATCAAACCCAGTTAACGCTATCGCTCCGGCTATACCAAGAAATGACGCAGCAGACATGTAATCCCCAGCAATAGCCAGACCATTTTGCCAGCCAGTTAATCCCCCTCCAGCCGTATAAAATTCACTCGCATTTTTCGTTTTTTTTGATGCAAAATAGGTTATGACGAGCGTACCAAGAACAATAATTAAAAATAGTGCAAACGCAGTAGTATTCAAATTCAGCCCCTCCCTTTTTGCATATCTTGCAGAATTTTTTGCGAAATTTCATCAAAGGATTCGGCTTTCTTGCTGTAAATCATACATAATGACCATGTCATAATAAATTGCGCAAAAGCAAATACCCATGCCCATGTCACATCACCAAATGCCGGTGTATTAAGCACCTTTGAATACGATGTTAAAATAGGTAGTGCTATAAAAAAACTTAAAAAGAAAATACTCATCGGAATGATAAACTTCTTTTTCGTATTTAATAACAATTGAAACTCTTCAGACTGAACAACTTCTGTATAATTCACCTCATTTTTTAACTTACGTGCTGACGTATCATCTCGTTTCATTCTCTGGTCCCCTCTCTTAACTTAAAATACAATTCACCTTGCATACATAAATACTAAATTTTATAAATATTCAGAAACTTATTTTCATTTTAGACAATCCGTACATTCCTGCAAAGATTTTCCGATAGACATTTTTCGTCATTTTCTCCTAAATTTTCAATATACTTTTTTAACATAAAATTTGATTGATTCGATTAAACTTTTATTCCCATTAAAATAGAAGAAAGAAGTAGTGCTTATCGCACTACTTCTTTCTTTGTCTCCTTTTCTAAATTACGAGCTGTTTCACTTAATTCAACGTCTTTTCCATCTTTAAGTGTTCTAAATATAAAATCGAATACTGGATTTGAAACTCCGAACCAAAACTTTTCATTTTTATAATGGTGTAATATGTGCTGTTTTTTTAGCCATCTTCCAAACTTAGTGAAGGGACGAATCGGTTTATGTGCAATATAATGTTTCCATTCATAAACGAGGAGCATGATAATCATTCCGATTCCGAATGAAAGTGTAACAGTAACACTTTTTGTAATACCATACGTTATAAGTAAATATATAGTAAAGCTAGGTATACTAAACCATACAGGCAAAAATAAAAGTTTTAAATCATCTGGATATACGTGATGATCATAATGTAATCTTCTTAACATTTTTAATAAAAATGCGTTTTTAGGCGGCTTTAAATGGAATAAAAAACGGTGTGTCATATATTCGTTAAACGTATAAAAAACAATCCCAAACATACACGCTAACATACCAATCCATGTAAAAAATTGCATTTTTAAAATAATAATAAAAATTAATAGAACACTATACATAATAACAATATCATGTTGTAAAAAAAACTCTTTCACCACTCTCTTCATCTTACTTCCCCCTTTTCCACCAAAACAGCCGCAACATATCGTTACGACCATTTTTTTCTATTTCATTCTTATTCTATTCACTTTACAAATTTGCCTGCTGTTCTATTGTCGAGAAAAAAGTGTTCGGACCAAATATATTTTGCTTCGGAATAATGTGTTCTACTGCAAACACTGTTACTTCTCCTCTTTGTACTTCTCCAATAATGAGACCAAATACTTCATGATTTACCGCAAACGTTGGTTGTTTCGTTTGCAGTAACCTTGCTGCATTTTTAAATACCGCTTCATATAGTGGATTCCTATCAGTAATTTCTTTTCGGATTTTTGGTGCTAAAGTGATGATAATTTCTTTTCCGTCAATAGTGGTTCGATACATAAAAATCTCCCCTTCAATCTTATATGAATAACTGTAAAGCTTTGTATGCAAAATGGATAGAATATCCTACTAAAATAATACCTGCTCCGGCTGTAATATAGCCAAGTGCTTTTTTCTTTAATAAAGTTCTTCCAAAATGTACAGAAAAAGCAATATTTAAATTCCACAAAATAATACCAATAATAATACAAAGACTGTACAAAAAAGCTTCTTGTTTCGTTACCTTTGTAAGCAACGAACTAAGTGTACTTCCATATATACCAAACCAAAAAACGAGATTTAATGGATTGGATATCGCAATTAGAAATCCTGCCATAAAAGATTGTTTAAGTCCACCTATCTCTTCTTGTTTATATTCCATATTAGAGTGAGAAATTCCTTGTTTTACACTTTGAAACCCTAAATAAAACAACAAGAAAAAACCAGCGCAATACATAAAAGCTTGTACATATGTATACATAAACACAGAAGATAAACCAAAATAAATAAGCAGCATAAACAAAATATCAGCAGTCATTCCTCCGATTCCAACAATCCACGCATGCCAAAATCCACGTTCAATTCCTCGTTTTAACATTTCAATATTAATCGGACCTACAGGTGCAGCTAATGAAATACCTAATACTATTTGTTGTATAATTGCTCCAAACATCACTCTATCCTTTCTACTTCTTTTACTATTAAGTAATGATGCAAATAAAGAAAATAGACTAGCTTTCATAAAAATTATTCAATAATACAATACCCTTTTTTATCCAAAATATGCAAAAGAGCCATCCAGTTGATGGCTCTTATTTCTCTACCCTATGATGAAAAGGACATTTACCTTTAATCGGCTCAATATCATCCCCTATGAAATATTGTTTCCATTCACGATGATTAGGATCGCCGTAGTGACTAATGTTAGGGTGCTTCGGCAACTGATCCCACTTTTCAACTCGTTCACGGACCATTTGTCTTGAATACGACCCTTTAGGACGATCTCCTTCTAATCCATCGAAAATAGTTCGTGGCTGGAATCCAATAACGAGAGAATTTCCTAAATGCCTAGTCTTTCGCTGTTTATAAGCTGGCGCATTCCCAAATGCAAATATTGGTTCACCACCAAATGAAAATTCCCATAAATGATGGTCTGGATTTTTCGGGATTTGCTTTGGCCATAATTGATTATCTTGTTCATGCAAATATTGTAGTACTTTCCAAAAATAATCTCGATAATATTCGATTGATTTTTCTTCACATTCCGGTTCCACAAAAAGAAAAAATCCTCTTCTTACAATCGGCCGCTCTTTCATTAGCTCCAAAAAAGTTAACATTGTATTGGGCAAATGACTCCAATCATTATGAGAGAGAAATGAATAACGAAGTTCATTCTTCTTCAAAGCTGTTAAACCGAAATAACACGGGAAGGTTGGTTCTAACACGACACTCGAAAAATCATGAAATTCTTTTGCAACCCAATTCGGTATGTCGACTCTATTTTTCATCCCTTCATTATCTAATAAATAAGACTCATCCATTCTTTCACCTCATTATGTACAGCATTCACTTAAGAATATTACATACTCGGCTTGTCCTATACCTTTTTAAAAATTCAAGAAAAAATTAATTCAAAATACAAAATTTTTAAAACGCTTACTTGACTAAATTCTACCAATTCATGTATATTTAAATTAATCATTTAGCAGAATATTCGAGAATATAGCATTTTTTATTTTTATTATTTTTTTAATGAATTTCACTAAATGAAAAAAGGAATCGTTTTTAGGAGGAATTGTGACATGCAAGGAAAAGTAAAATGGTTTAACAATGAAAAAGGTTTTGGATTTATCGAAATGGAAGGCTCTGAAGATGTATTCGTACATTTCTCTGCTATTCAAAGCGACGGCTACAAAGCTTTAGAGGAAGGTCAAGAAGTATCTTTCGACATTACTGAAGGAAACCGTGGACCTCAAGCTGCTAACGTAGCAAAACTTTAATCCCACATATGACAGGAGGTTACCTTACTTGGTAACCTCCTTTGTTATTCCTTTGTATATTTCCGTTTTCCAGAGCAAAAACTATGTGAAATGCGCAAAATACAAAGGAGGCAATAACAATGGGGTCACATGTAAATGATTTTGAAGAAGTAAAATTCCGTGTAGAAACTGCACAAAAAATGGTAGGTTCTGCAACAATTTCAATGGATCCAGACACATTAGAGCATGCCACTACTGCAGTAGAATCGGCTCGTTCTCAGCTTGAAATCATGAAATCCGTTGCAACGGATTTAGATGAGCCATTTCTAATGAATGAAGAAAAAAAATTAAGTAAATGCGAGCATCAATTACATGAAGCGAAGCACTAAAAAACATCCAGAGAAAATTCTCTGGATGTTTTTTTATGACAATTGCTCCCCATACTTTTTCAACTTCTCTCCAACCGTACATTGCCGTATACAAAAAGAATGGGCATAGTATTTACTATGATTTTTCCGATTATGTTCCTGCAGGAAACACCCTCCGCAATACGTTTCTAATAAGTCATTTACCTCTGTAATGAGTTGCTTCTTCTTCACGTGTGCACCTCTCTATTCGGTTATTTCTTTATGACTATCAATTGTCGTCCCTTCTAATGCTTGCGCTGCTAATTGATGTGCCTCTTTATTTTGCTTTCTAGATATCGGTTCACAAATAAGCTTTAATTTCATTTGCTTCGCTTTTTGTTCAATTTGATCTAAGTAATGATTTAAATGTTCATCATAGCAAGGCCATTCACCAGCTAATTGCTGCAGTACAACTTGAGAATCTCCACGAAGTGTAACTGCTTCATATTTAATTCCTAATTCCTCGAGTGTATTCATCCCGTATAATAATGCTGCATACTCCGCTTCGTTATTATCATATATGCCTTCTATGTATGCATTGCGACGAATTCGGTAATTTGTATTTCCTTTTTTATAGTATACACATATACCAACCCCAGCTTCTTTCGTCTGTACATCATAACCACCATCAAAATAAACTTGAATTTCTTGCGGGTCTTCCTCCACTTGCTTACTCAGTTTTTTCATTTCTTTTAATGACCATTCCGCGTCCATTTCATCGAAAAATAAAAGTTCTTTCACCCTACCTGTTTTCTCAAAATCCTCCGCAAATTGAAGTACTTCTTCTATGTTCATATAATCTGTTGTTAATTCAGTTTGTAAACCACGCTTCGTTTTATACAACCAATGTATTTTATATTTCATACTAGATTCCCCTTTTATAAGACTTCTTATATTTATTTTATTATATTTTATCAAGAGTCACAGTATTATATACAATTTAATCACAGACAAAAAGAGCCATCCTAAGTAAGGACAGCTCTTTCATCTATTGCATAAATCTTTCAAATTGCACTCGCTTATTAATCCAGTACATTACAGGCATACCAATTGCCATTACAACAAATTCACCAACTGCACAAGTTAGCCATGTCAATAAAAATGGCAGATCAAACGCAAGATGAAGTTCAATTGCAATCATAAACATTGTGACTGTAAAAATAACTGTATTAAAAATCATACGAGCCCAAACACCTTTAATGAAGCGCATAGAAATAATAGTTGCAAGTAATGCAAGAATGGATTGCCCTACTCCAAATACTAAATCATAAGCGATCATAGGTGAGAAAAAGAGATTCGTTAAAAATACACCTAATACAATCCCGTAAATTGCTTTCTTATTGAATACAACGAGATGATTAAACATCTCTGAAATACGAAACTGTACACTGGTAAAGCCAAATGGCTGAATAAGCATGGAAACAGCAATATATAATGCCGCTAAAATACCATTACCGACTAATGTCCTTATATTCATGACAAAATCTCCTTAGTTTTTTTACGTGGGATGGTTTCGAACCACGTTATTCGTTTTTAAGCAACAAGATTATATTTTACTCAATAGGCACTCTTTCGTCAATAGATTCCTATCATTTACTACCTTTTTTCTTTTGGACAACGTATAATAAAACATATGAAAGATTTAGGAGGTTTCACTTCATGACAGCAACAATTCAAAATGAAAAAGTGATCGTTTCCATTTCTGACAAAGGTGCAGAATTACAAAGCGTTCGCTTAAAAGAAGATAACACTGAATACTTATGGCAAGGCGATTCTACTTATTGGGGGCGCCGCGCACCAATTTTATTCCCAATTGTCGGCCGATTAGTAGATAATACATACTACGTAGATGGTAAACCATATTCTTTAACACAACACGGCTTTGCTCGTGATCTTACATTCTCTGTAAAAGAACAAAGTGAAACGAATATTACTTATATTGTTACTAGTAATGAAGAAACATTAAAAAAATACCCATACGAATTCGAATTACTCGTTTCTTATGAGCTAGATGGACAAATCGTTCATGTAACATATGAAGTAAATAATCCTGCTTCAAAAGAGATGTTCTTCTCAATCGGAGCACATCCTGGTTTCAACTTCCCCTTATTAGAGGGCGAATCATTTACTGATTATCATTTAGCATTTAATGGTTCTGAACGCTTAGAAACAAGCGTATTAGAAGGACCTTATCTTTCAAGTAAAAAGCAATTAATCGCTGAAAATACGAATGAATTACCACTTACATACGATTTATTCAAAAATGATGCACTTATTTTTGAAAATATGAATACGGATGAAATCTCTATTCGTTCTCATAAACATAATAAATTTGTAAAAGTAGAATTTGACGGATTCCCATTTGTCGGTGTATGGACACCAGGCGAGAACGCACCTTTCTTATGTATTGAACCTTGGTACGGGATTGCTGATGAAGTAAATCCGGCAAAAGATTTCAAGGAAAAAAAAGGAATTCAATCTTTACAAACGAATGAAACATTTACATGTCGTTATAGTATTACAATCGGCTAAGTCACTCTATCCCCTACTTCAAAGAAACATATAAGTAGGGGATCATCTTATAATTTGGAGGTTTCTCATTTTGATTGAAGTATATATTGATGGTGCATCAAAAGGAAATCCTGGTCCTTCTGGTGCAGGAGTGTTTATTAAAGGGGTGCAACCAGCTGTACAGTTATCATTGCCCCTTGGGACAATGTCCAATCATGAAGCAGAATACCACGCTTTACTTGCGGCATTAAAATATTGCACGGAGCATAATTATAACATTGTCTCTTTTCGTACCGATTCGCAGCTTGTCGAGCGAGCTGTCGAAAAAGAATACGCAAAAAATAAAATATTTGCACCACTATTAGAGGAAGCACTGCAGTACATAAAAAGTTTCGATCTCTTTTTTATTAAGTGGATTCCAAGTAGTCAAAATAAAGTTGCTGATGAATTAGCTAGAAAAGCTATCTTACAAAATTAACGGGGGTATGAGTGTGAAAAAAGATTGGGTTGCTCCTCTTGCTTTATTATTTGTCTCTTTTATTTGGGGAGCTACGTTTGTTGTCGTTCAAAATGCTATGTCTTTCGTTGGTCCATTTACTTTTAATGGTATTCGCTTTTTATTCGCTGGAATTATTTTATTATTCGTTCAAATGATTTTCTCAAAAAGAGCTTCAAAACAAGATATAAAACAGAGTAGCTTCGCTGGATTAATTGTTGGATTCTTTTTATGTATTGGCTATGTATTACAAACATTCGGCTTACTTTATACAACTTCTTCAAAAGCTGGTTTCTTAACAGGGCTTAGTATCGTTATGGTACCAATTTTGTCTTTTATTTTTTTAAAACAAAAAGCTACCATTTTTATCGTAATGGGCATTGCTGTAGCAACAGCAGGTTTATACTTATTAACGGCTGGTGATTCTTTTCAATTAAACATTGGAGATATACTCGTTCTCGGTTGTGCAGTTGCTTTTGCTGCCCATATTCTTGTTAACGGTTTCTTTTCTAAGAAAATATCACCTTTATTACTAAGCACCTCTCAAGTATTAGCTGTCGGTATATTTTCTTCTATTTGCGCTTTTTTGTTTGAAGATTGGGAAAAATTATTTTCAGTTTCACTATGGACGAATCAATCCTTTTTATTCGCTCTATTTCTAACTTCCCTATTTGCGACATCCATTGCTTTTTTCATTCAAACATCGGCACAAAAACATACTTCTCCAACAAGAGTAGCAATTATTTTTGCAATGGAGCCCGTTTTTGCTGCATTAACAGGCGTTCTAGTTGCAAACGAACAACTTTCTATTTCTGCCATTATCGGTTGTTTATGTATTTTCCTAGGCATGGTTTTTGTTGAACTACCTTCTAAAACGAAAAAAGAAGCGCGGGCTGCGTGAAGTTACGCTTGTAACTTCCGCATAAAAGCCTTAGCGCTTTTTTTATCTGTAATTTCTTCTTCTTTCAAGCGTTCTAATAACGCAACAAAATAACTGCCATCAAACTGTAATTGATGTTTAATCGTCGCTTCTATTGCTACGTTCACAATCCCATCAGATGCACCAGTATATCCTTGTCCGAACATAATAAATCCTTGTGCTTCCTCTGATAATTTAAATCCTTTCGTATGTAAGAATGAAAGATAATCTTCTACTGTTTGCATGATATTCCCACCTACTCAAAAATTCTCCACTTCCTATCATACATGTTTTTATACTCTATGAGAATGAAATTTATTTGACAACTTTGTAAATCTATCGTCTACTTCTTAGAAAAAAGAGGAGTTCCTTACAATATAAAAGAATATGTAAAGTGGAATTTATTTTATATTAAAGGGGATATCGAATGAAACAAGCACTATTAATTATCGATGCTCAGCAAGAATTAATGGATGGAAATGAACAAGAAAATGAAGTTTTTCGTAAAACCGAGCTATTATCTACACTAAATACAGCCGTACAGAAAGCAATAGATTCAAATGCCCTTATTGTTTTCGTAAGAGATATCGATGTTGCTTCTGGTAGCGGAGAAGGATTTGAAGTACATAATCAAATTAAAGTACCTCAGTCTGCAATCCTTATTAATAAAGCAGCAACAAACGCATTCTATGGCACTTCTTTACTTGAACTTTTAAAAGAAGAGAAGATTAGCCATATCGTTATCGGTGGATGTAAAACAGAACATTGCATCGATACCGCCGTTAGAACAGCAACTGTACAAGGATTTGACGTTACATTAATTAAAAATGGTCATTCCACAACTGATTCTAACGTGTTATCTGCAGAGCAAATTATTGGTCATCATAATAAAACTCTACATGGACATTATAACGTTGATCATTTTTCAATGGTTAGAGATGTCGAGGAAGACCTTTTTCAACCTATTCATGATCAATATCGCGATTAATTTGGCTATAAAAAAGAATCCTTTTCACAAAAGGATTCTTTTTTATCCAAAAATTTGCGCTGCAATACTGTATAGTTCTCCATTTCTTTTCAAAAATTGATCACTATTTTTTATCATAATTGGTGGGGTATTAACCTTTTGAAAACCAGTAATCTCTAATTCTTTCATGAAACCTTTCTTTCCTTCTGGTACATCAATTCTTAATTTACCATGATGCTCTCTTGCTAAATAATGTACCATTCTCATTGCCATCGCATCATTTTTAGCAACGACCGGCCCTATTATTTTATTTTCTGGCGTTTGTATACTTAAACCGTAACCTAATACATTTTGTTGTGCATCCTTTGTAACAATACATTGTTCACTTTGAATAATTCGATACTTTAAAAACTCTTCTCTATTTGTTCCAAATGCATCTTTATCTATTTGTATTATTTCTTCTAAATCACGTTCTTCATAATTCACAATATACTCTTCATTTCCTACACAATGGTAATTCGCATTGTACGAGTTACATATGTATTTAGAAACATAACTAACAGCCCTGAATCCTAGTTTTTCATATAAAATTTTTCCCTCATCCGTGGCAATAAGCATAATGGGGGTTTGAGTTAATACGCTTTTCACACATAAATCCGTTATTATCTTTCCAATCCCTCTTCCTTTATAATCTGGATGTACAATTACCATTCCAATTGAGGCTAATGTCTCCCCGTATAGTATAATTGCTGCGCTAGCAATAAGCTCTTCTCTCTCATTTACTACACCATATACTATACCCGTATTCAAAATCATCTCAATTTCCTCTCTGTTGTAATCCCAGCCAATATGAGAAGATAATGCTACAATATCCTCTATTTTCCCTTTCCTAAGACGCTCCACCCTAATCTCCACTTCAATCATTCCCCATCTCCTTCTTTAGACGTTTGAACCATTCTGCATGAATCAACTTGTACATGTTTCCCTTTATCACTCACACACATATCCTATTTTGACCAAGACCATATTGTAAATGAGGTGACAACATGCCCATTACGAATCGATTTTCTACCACCACTAACGGCGCACTCGCTATTACAGGAAACACACTAGGTTTAAGTAAAATTAGCAATCTAAACCGTGCTGGTACAATCGGTGCAATTGGTGCATTCGTAACTACGAATACCGCTTTACAAGTACCTACTTTTCCTGCAGGTACAACGTTAAACTATACACAAAATAGTTCTACCGCTATTTTGAATATCCCTGCTGGTAGTACTATTCTTTACGCAGAACTCGTTTGGGGTGGAAACTATTTATCTCGGGATCAAAACATTACGAGTGTATTAGGAAACCCCGTTTCTTTTACAACACCTGTGTCAACATACTCAATTACCCCTTCGGCTGTTACAGCTTCAAATCAAACATTCGTTTCTGGATCTGTCACATTTGGATTTTACACACGATCAGCGGATGTAACGTCACTCGTTCAAGCTGCTGGATCTGGATCTTATACAACAGGTTCTGTTCCTGGACTTGTAGATCCTTTAGACGCTTCTAATGGAGCCATTAATTCTGCAGGATGGACGCTTATTGTCGCTTATCAAAACGGTTCCTTACCCGCAAGAAATTTAACAATTTACGTAGCTGGTAACCGCGTTTCTGTAGAAACCGGTAGTGCAGATGTATCTGTCTCAGGGTTTTTAACACCTGCCGGGGGACCTGTAAGCGGGAGATTATTTTTAAGTTCTACTGAAGGGGATGCTGATTTAACTGGGGATCAAGCTTTATTTGGACCAAATTTCAGTTCATTAAATGCATTATCTGGGCCAAATAATGCTGTTAATAATTTCTTCGGTTCTCAAATTAATAATGCTGCAGGGAACTTAGATACAACTGGTACATTTGGAACGCGAAACCAGAGTGCCTCTACAAGTACAAATATCTCCGCTGGAAGACAAGGATGGGACATTACTTCCATTGATATTTCTCCTTATTTAACAAATTCCCAAGTATCTGCCTCAATTCGTTTAACTACTAACGGGGATGCATATATGTTAAATACAGTCGGTTTACAAATCAATATAAACTCACCTAATATACAAGCAACTAAAAGCGTGAATAAAAGTGTCGCTACAATTGGAGATATTCTAACCTATACAGTTACTGTTCCTAACACCGGGCTTCTTCCTGCAAATAACGTTACTTTTACAGATGTTCTCCCTAACGGTACTTCCTTTATACCTGGAAGCGTAACGATAGATAACGTACCACAAACAAACGCAAATCCGGTCGCCGGTATATCTCTGGGGACAATTAATAATAGCTCTTCTCGTACAGTAGCTTTCCAAGCGACTGTCGTTTCTCTTCCAAGTCAAAATCCTATCTCTAACACTGCGAATATTACATTTCAATATACACCGATTGCCGGAGGAACGACTTTTAACGGTCTTGCAACAAGTAACTCTGCAGGAACACAAATTAACCTCGCAGATATTAATGGCACAAAATCAGTTAACAAACTTTTTACCGATATTGGTGAAACATTAACTTACAGTATTGCCTTAGCTAATATAGGAAATATCGCTGCAACTAATGTTATATATACAGATCCGATTCCTAGCGGGACTACTTTCATTCCAGGGAGTGTAACTGTTAACGGAGTTACTCAAGCTGGAGCAAATCCCGCTAATGGTATATCAATTGGATCTATTGCTGCAAATTCTACTACTACTATTTCCTTTCAAGTATTCGTTCCTTCTATCCCCCAAACAAATCCAATATTAAATAGTGGTACAACAACATATCAATACATTCCTGTACCAAATCAGCCGGCAGTAAGTGGAACTGATACGACAAATATTGTCTCCACTCAAGTGAATAATGCTACTGTAACAATGACGAAAGCAGTAGATAAAAACTATGCAGATATTGGCGATACACTGACTTACACTGTTGCCTTTACAGGTACAGGTAATACGAATGCGAACAATGTTATTTTTACAGATGTCATTCCTACAGGAACAACTTTTGTCCTAAACAGTTTAACAATAGATGGCTCAACACAAGTTGGCGCTAATCCCGCTAATGGTGTGAACATAGGATCCATCGCAACTGGCACAACCAAAAGTGTTTCATTTCAAGTAGTAGTTAATACAATACCCGCGTCAAATGTCGTATCTAACGGATCAAGCGCTTCTTATCAGTACACCGTTAACCCTAGCCAATCACCCATTATGAAAAACATTTCTTCTAACGTCGTTACTACTCAAATTAACAATGCGAATTTAACATTAACAAAGTCTACAAATAAACAATTTGCCACAATTGGCGAAACGATAAGTTATACAATCCTTATTACAAACAGTGGAAATACGGCCGCCAATAACGTTCAACTAACAGATCCACTTCCAAATGGAACGATATTAACATTAGGTTCTGTAACGCTCAACGGAGTTTTGCAAAATGTAGATTCTCTCGTTGCTTTACCTATCGGCACAATTCCTGGTGGAGCTACTTTCACCTTATCCTTCCAAGTAACAGTCATTAACATTACTGCACAAAACCCTATCATTAATAACGCTTTCGCCTCTTATATTTACACTGTAAATCCAAGCCTGCCACCAACTTCAAAAACTGCAAATTCTAATTCTGTTACATCAACAATTAGACTAGCAAATCTTCATGCTAATAAATCTGTAAGTCAAACGTTTGCGGAAGTTGGAGATGTATTAACTTACACCTTTGCTCTTACAAACGATGGAAATGTTACAGCGAACAATGTATTACTATCCGATTCCATTGCGAATGGCACTTCCTTTGTACCGAACAGTGTTATAGTTAACGGTGTTACTCAGCCGGGCGCAACACCGGCTAGCATCAATATTGGTAGCATCAATGCTAATACTACAATTACAGCTTCATTCCAAATATTAATAACTAGTATTCCAAATCCTAATCCTATTTTGAATAGCGCTTCCATCTCCTATAACTTTATCGTTGATCCAAACGCTTCTCCTGTAAGTACAAACACAACTACAAACACTACATTTATCCAAGTTAATGATGCAAATGTAATTTCGGCAAAATCAGTGGATCGAGAGTTCGCTACTGTTGGAGATATATTAACTTATACCGTTATTTTAACGAATGCAGGAAGCGTTTCTGCTGATAATCCTACTTTCATAGATATAAATCCAGATGGTACTACCTTTATTCCAAATACTTTTCTTATTAATGGCGTTTTGCAAAACAATGCAGATCCAAATATCGGTGTCCTGTTACCTTCTATTCCTGCTAGCGGATTAATTACCGTTTCTTATCAAGTAACTGTCACTGCTTTACCAGCCCAAAATCCAACAACTAATTCATCGAGTACACAGTATAGTTTCGTTCTAAATCCAGGTGATCCACCAATTATAGAAACATCTTTAAGTAATACTGTAAGTACACAAATTAATTTAGCAAATGTAGTTATTGTCAAAGAGGTAGATTTAACTATTGCCGATGTCGGGCAACCAATCACATATACAATTTCCTTAGCTAACCTTGGCAATACTACAGCAAACAATGTTGTTGTTACCGATATAATCCCTCCCGGCACCACTATCGTACCAAATAGTATTTTTATAGGTGGCGCTTTACAGCTAGGTGCAGACCCAAGTACCGGCCTTCAAGTCGGCTCCATTCCTGCAGGTGGTTTTACAACGATTGTTTTTCAAATAAGTGCAAATGGGCTACCTTCACCAAATCCAATTCAAAATAGCGCTTCACTTCAATATAACTTTATCGCTGATCCAAATTTACCTGTTGTTGTGAAAAACGCTACTAGTAATATAGTAACTACACAAATTAATACTGCTAATATTGTTGCTACAAAACTAACGAGTACAAATTTCGCTGATGTTGGTGATGTCATATTATATGCGACTATTTTAACAAATAACGGGAATATCCCTGCTTCTAATGTATCGTTTACAGATATCATTCCAGCGGGTACCCTGTTCATTCCTAATACTGTAACGATTAACAATGTCCCTATAGCAAATGCAAATCCTGCTAATGGTATTTTTATCGGTACGATAGGAGCGAATTCATCACGAACCGTTGCATTCCAGGTTCTTGTACCAACTATCCCTGCTGTAAATCCGATTACGAATCAATCAGGCACAACATTCCAATATACGTACGATCCATCCAAGCCAGCTGTAATGCAGATGGTGGCTTCTAACACGGTACAGACAACTATTAATAACGCCTCAATTGCCGCTACAAAATCTGCAGATAAACAGTTTGCTAACGTAAATGATATTATTACGTACACGACTACTTTAACAAATAACGGGAATACACTTGCATCAAATATAGTATTTACAGATGCCATTCCAAGTGGGACTTCATTTATTCCAAATAGTGTAACAGTAAATGGTACTACACTCCCTAATATAAATCCAGCAAATGGCGTAGCAATTGATCCAATAAACCCCAATACAAATACAACAATCTCATTTCAAGTAATAGTAAATTCCATCCCTAGTACAAATCCAATCCCGAACCAAAGTAATACAACGTACCAATATGTCGTAAATCCTAACTTACCTCCTGCATCTGCCAATGCGTTAAGTAACGTAATAACAACTCAAATTAATAACGCTACGATCGTCGCTACTAAATCAGTGAATAAACCGACAGCTGCAATTGGAGATATCGTTACCTATACGATTGCAGTTACAAACACAGGTAATATCCCTGCTAGTGCAAATGTTTTAACGGATGGGCTTGGCGCAGGAGCTTCATTTATCCAAAACTCCGTAACTATCAATAATGTTCCACAACCAGGATTAGATCCATCACTTGGTATTCACTTAGCAGATATTCCACCAGGTAATACTGTATTTATTGCTTTTCAAGCACAAATTTTAGCGATACCGCCTAGTGGCACATTAACAAATAATGCCCTTGTAAATTATGAATATACAGTGAACCCAAACCAATCACCTGCTGTTGGTAGTACAATTACAAACACAACGGTTACTCCAATTATTGATGCTACTCTATCTATAAATAAAACTGTCAATTCAACATTCGCTACTATTGGAGATACACTTACTTTCACTTCCACCATTACTAATTCCGGTAACACTACCGCAAACAATGTTATTTTTACAGATTTAATTCCAGATGGTACAACGTTTATTCCAAATAGTTTTACAGTAAATGGAACAACCATTCCTAATGCAAATCCACAAAATGGTATCAATATCGGTAACATAAATTCAAATGCATCAGTTATACTCAGCTTTCAAGTAAACATTGCAACGATTCCAAATCCTAATCCAATCCCTAATAAATCATCGGTTCAATATAGTTTTATTGTAGATATTAATGAACCACCTGTTTCACGAACAGTTAAATCCAATAAAACTTTTACACAAGTAAATACTGCTTCCGTTATCGCAACAAAAACTGCGAGTAGTGCATTTGCTGCTGTTGGAGATACAATTACGTATACAACAACCCTTACCAATAGTGGAAATACAACTGCAAATACACCTGTTTTTATAGATATATTACCACCTGAACTTTCATTCGTGCCTGATAGCGTACAAATTAATACCATCCCACAACTTGGATTTAGGCCAGATAGCGGGATTCCTTTAGACCCAATTCCAGTTGGAGGAACGACAACCATTAGTTTCCAAGCCATTGTCGGTTCAATACCAGCTTCAAACCCTACGATGAACCAATCTAGTACAACATACTCTATCATTGTTGACCCTACCGAGCCGCCTGTTACAGAAACGGCTACTAGTAATCCGGTCTTAGTTCAAATAAATGAAGCAATCATTCAAGCAACGAAAAGTGTGGATCGTATCTTTTCTGACGTAGCACCTGGAAATTCATTTTTAACGTATACTGTTTTATTAGACAATATAGGGAACACGACTGCTACTAATATCATTTTTACAGATCCGATTCCAAATAATACAGTATTTATAGAAGATAGCGTTCGAGTAGGTGGGGTTTTATTACCTGGAGTAAATCCAGCGAATGGGATACCAATTGGAGATATTATTGCAGGAGATTTTATAAACGTCACCTTCCGCGTGCAAGTAGTTAGTATTCCAAATCCAATTTTCACAATTGGGCCTGGGGGACCAAACTCACCGGTTGTAAACGGTGCTTCTATTAATTACCAATTTATGACAGGGCCTAATTTACCACTCGTTTCACGAAGTACAACATCCAATTCTGTTTCGACACAAATAAATTCCGGGGAAATTGTAGCGGTTAAATCCGCGGATAAAAATTTCGCAACGATCGGCGATACAATTTCTTATACAATTACATTAAATAACCCTGGAAATGTCACTTCACAAAATATAATTTTCACGGATATTTTGCCTGATGGAACGACATTTATTTCCGGGACTCTTACAAGCGATTCTGGTACACAGCAAATTGGAAATCCAGCTAGCGGGATACAGATTGAAAATATAAATCCAGGTGGAACGGCCATTATTACTCTCAACGTACTTGTTACAAACATTCCAAGTATAAATCCAATTTCTAATTCTAGTTCTATACAATTTCAGCATATTGTTGATCCAAGTCAACCCGCTATAACACAAACCGTTTCATCTAATACCGTTACTACGACAATAAATAGTGCAATATTAACTACAACAAAAAGTGCTGATAAATCTATAGTGTCTGTTGGAGATACGATTACGTATACCACTACTATTACAAATACAGGGAATACAGCAGCAACCAATATAACATTCACAAGCGCTATTCCAGCTAGCACTACATTCATACCAAATTCAGTTACAGTAAATGGAGTTCAGCAACCTGGTGCGCAACCAGCACTTGGAGTAAATTTACCAAATATCGCACCCGGTGAAACAGTAACCGTTACTTTCCAAGTAAATGTTATTTCTGTTCCCCCTTCAAGCTCGATTATGGGTAACGATACAATTTTATATTCTTATACTGTTGATCCAAACGGAGCTCCTGCTACTACTTCTACTTCAACGAATATTGTTACAAACCCTGTATTAGATGCTATGATTACGATAATTAAATCAGTCGATCAAACACTTGTAACGCTAGGTGATACCATTACCTATACGACAATTTTAACGAATAGTGGTAATACAAACGCAACTAATATTACTTTCACTGACCTTATACCAGATGGTACAACGTTTATTACTGATAGCGTTACAATAGATGGCATCACGCAAATTGGTCTTAATCCTAATACAGGTATAACGATTGGAGCAATCGCTCCTAACAACTCAATATCAATAGCATTTCAAGTTACCGCTACTTCTACTCCTGTTCAAAATCCTATTGCCAATTCGGCTAGTGCTTCTTACACATTTATCGCTGACCCTAATGCCCCTATTGTTTCAAGGAATGTTACTTCAAACACAGTGTTCACTACAATTAACACAGCTACCATTCTTTCATTAAAACAAGTCGATAAATCCTTTAGTCGTATTGGAGACACACTCACCTATACTGTTACTTTAACAAACAATGGAAACTCATCCGCACAAAATGTTATTTTCTCAGATACAATGCCGAGCGGAACTACATTTATTGCAAACTCATTTTCAATTAACGGGGTTTCTCAAAGTGGTGCGGACCCATCGAACGGTGTAAATATTGGGCCTATAACAGCTGGGTCTACAGTAACTGTTTCATTCCAAGTAAACGTGGCGTCATTACCAACCGAAAACCCAATTGTAAATTTCTCATCAACATCGTATCAATTAGTCTCACCGCCTGATGCAGAAACTTCAATTAGTAATCCTGTTTCAACACAAATTAGAGAAGCTATATTATCTATGACGAAAAATGAAAGTCTATCCTTTGCAGATGTCGGGCAAACTGCTTTTTACACTACTTCTATTGCCAATGTAGGCAATACGGATGCAACTAATATTGTATTCACAGATGTATTACCAAGTGGACTCACATTTGTTCCTAACACATTAACTGTCGATGGCATTTTACAACCTAATGCGGATCCAAATACAGGTGTATTACTTGCAGCACTTCCACCAAATGAAATATATAGTATCGTCTTTCAAGTTACAGTGAACAGCATTCCACCTATTAATCCAGCACCGAATACAGCATCAACGACATATGAGTTTACTGTTGATCCAGGTAATCCGCCGGTATCGAATACAGCTAGCTCCAACACTACACTTCTTCAAATAAACAACGCAAATATTATTAGCACAAAAACAGCAAATCTTACTTTTGCGGATGTTGGTAATACAATAACATTTACACTTAACCTTCCTAATACCGGGAATGTGGCTGCTACTGATGTTACCGTTATCGATATACTTGATAGCAATTTAAGTTTCGTTCCAAACAGTTTCACAGTTAATGGGCAAACCATTCCAAACGCTGATTTATCTACTGGTGTAAATATCGGTTCAATTAATGGTGGAAACACATCAATCGTCACATTCCAAGCCATCGTTTCAACCCTCCCAATCAACAATCCTATTTCTAATTCGGCTCTTACCACTTACCGTTATATTGTTGATCCAGATCAGCCGTTCATTTCAACCTCTAATCAATCTAATACAACGACAACACAAGTTAATAGCGCTATCCTTACTGCACAAAAAAATTCAAATGTGGAAACAGTAGATATTGGGCAAGATATTGTCTACTCAGTTACGATTACAAATAGCGGAAATGTTAGTGCGACGAGTGTTATTTTTACCGACCTAATTCCAGACGGAACTTCCTTTGAACCGAATAGTTTTACACTTAACGGAACTACCATCCCAAATGTAGACCTAATTACAGGCGTTCCAATTGGTGATATCGCGCCAAACCAGTCTGTCATCGTAACATTTCATATTAGTGCCGATGAAATTCCGCCTATAAATCCAATTACCAATCAAGCTAGCGTTAGCTTCCAGCATATCGTTAATCCGGCTAATCCACCTGTTTCAAAAAATATTACTTCTAATAGCGTTACAACAAAAATTGAAAGTGCAATTTTAAACACTATTAAAATAGGAGATAAAGCTTTTGCAACGATCGGTGATACGATTACGTATACAACCACTATTACGAATACAGGAAATATCTCTGCTAACAACGTTGTTTTCTCAGACCCTATACCGACATGGACACAATTTGTTGCAGGATCAGTCATTGTTGATGGCACTTCATTACCATCCGCTTCTATCATTGACGGTGTTGGCATAAATACAATAACTCCAAATCAAATCGTAACAATTATGTTCCAAGTGCAAATCGTAAGCAATCCAACAACCTTCACACCTGAACTCCAAAACTTAGGATTTGTTAACTTCCAATATAACGTAGGCAATTCATTACAAGCTCAGCCTGGCAATGTGGAGACGAACGTCTTCGTTACTTCTATTAATTCAGCAATACTTTCAGCTGTAAAAACTGCTAATACAGCCTTTGCGAATATCGGAGACACAATCACTTATACAGTTTTGATTCAAAACAGCGGCAATACAAACGCTACGAATGTAAATTTCTCAGATCTTATTCCAGCTGGAACGACCTTTGTTGAAAATAGCTTTTCTGTAAATGGAAGTATCATTCCAGGGGCAAATCCAAATAACGGAGTTAATATCGGAACCGTTAGTACGAACAGTTCCTTAACTGTTACTTTCCAAGTCATAGTCACATCTACTCCACCCTCAAACCCAATTACAAACGTTGCATCTATTCAATACGCATTCATTGTTGATCCGGCAGCTCCTCCTGTTACAGGCACGATAAATTCTAATAGCGCTTCAACACAAATTAATAACGCGACTGTTACAACTGTTTTAGAAGCAAATCGAGCAATCGTATCTATCGGAGATATAATTACGTATACAGCAACATTAACGAATACTGGAAACTTCCCTGCAAATTCTGTATTACTCATTAACGGTGTTCCTGAAGGAGCATTATTCGTTCCAAATAGTGTCACGCTTAACGGGATTTCACTTCCAGGTGCAAGTCCAACTCTCGGTATTCCAGTTGGTATTATCGCACCAGGTGATTCTGCTACTATTACGTTCCAATTTCTTGCAAGTTCTATTCCACCGCAAGGAGCGATTATAAATCAAGCAATTACAAGTTACACGTATATTGTCGATCCAAGTCAACCTCCAGTTACAGCAACATCCTCATCTAATACGGTTAATACAGCTGTCGTTGATGCATCGTTATCCGCAATTAAAAATACAGATTCTCTCGTACAAACTACTGACGGTACAATCACTTATACAGTAGTCGTTCAAAATAACGGCAATACAACTGCAAATACAGTTACTTTAACAGATTTGGTCCCAGAAGGAACTGCATTTATTCCGAATAGCGTGACCATTAATGGCGTTTCAGTTCCAGGTGCCGATCCAAACGTAGGAATACCATTAAACTCCGTTGCGCCGTCAGAAATTGTCACCGTCACATTCCAAGTTATCGTTCAATCTATTCCAAGCGTGAATCCAATTTCTAATATAGCCCGTATTGACTATACTTTTATCGCCGATCCAACCTCTCCTATCATCTCTCGAACAATTACGTCTAATCCAGCTTTCACACAAATTTCGGATGCGAATGTTCTTTCTTTAAAAGCAGTTAATGCACAACAAGCAACAACAGGTGATATTTTGACTTATACGATAACGCTAGAAAATACCGGAAATATTCCAGCTACTAATCTCATATTTTCAGATACTATTCCAGAAGGGACTACATTCGTAGAAAATAGTTTTACACTTAATGGAACAGCTATACTTGGTGCAAATCCAAATGTAGGGGTTGCTTTGCCTAACCTAGTAGCAAACGCTACTCACCTTATTTCGTTCCAAATTCTTATTAACGATTCATTCTCGCAAGAATCGATTACAAATCAATCCAATACAACATATTCAATTCAACCAGATCCAAGCCAGCCGCCTATTACTGAAACATCTACAAGTAATATCGTCATTACAAATTTCGTGCAAGCACAATTGACAATTACAAAAACGTCCAATCCAATAACTGTAGATATTGGCGGAACTATACTTTATATTTCTGAAGTGAAAAATATCGGCAATGTTGACGCGATAAATATTATTTTTACAGATTCTATTCCAGCTGGGACTACATTCGTTTCCGATAGTGTCACAATTAACGGTGTCCTGCAGCCAGGTGTAAATCCAGAAAACGGAATACCACTTGGAACAATTCCAGCAAACAGTTCCAAAACGATACTATTTCAAGTGCAAACAAACAATCCACCTACTGAAACCGAAATTGTAAATCAATCTTCTGCAAATTACCAATATGTAAGTATTCCTACAGCTCCACCGGTGAATCGCTCTGCAAATTCTAACATTGTTACAACATCACTTCAAAATGCAAATATTATTTCTGTTAAAAGCGCGGATGTAACTTTCGTATCAATTGGGCAAATTATTACCTACACAAATACACTACAAAATATAGGAACCATTCCAGCTAACAATACCGTGTTTATTGATAACATTCCAGAAGGTACTATATTCATTGAAGATAGCTTATCAATAAATAATGTGATTCAGCCTGGCGCGAATCCTGAAAACGGAGTAACTCTCAGCACGATACAACCAAATGAAACAGTCACTATTTCATTCCAAGTACAACTTACAAATATACCGTCCGGCAATACAGTCATTAATATTTCAGACACTTCGTACGAATACCAAATTGACCCTAGCTCTCCGATTATTCAGCGTAGATCGTTATCAAATGCAGTAAACACGGAAGTGCGGACGGCAAATGTTAGTGCAATTAAATCCGCCAATAGATCCATTACACGCATCGGTCAAATCATCACATATACAGTCGCCGTTACAAACGCTGGTACAGTACCTATTACAAATACTCTCCTAATTGACGCAATTGCTGCTGGCACCACATTCGTTCCAAATAGCATCCTTGTAGATGGCATACCAAGACCTAACGAAAATCCAATTACCGGTATCAATCTTGGTATTATCCTTCCAAATAATACGATTATTGTTACGTTCCAAGTAAATGTAGTCTCTATACCTTCTCAAAATAACATTAATAATATCGCCGTCATTCACTATGAGTATCAACCAGACCCAAGCTTACCACCAATTTCAGAAACGACCTCTTCCAATACTACAAATATACAATTTATTGATGCTATTCTTATCGCTACAAAATCCTCTAATAAAGTATTAGCTAACATTGATGAAACCATTGAATATACAGTATTCATTCAAAATAATGGATCGACTACAACTAACTCCATCTTTTTTACAGATACTATCGAGGATGGAACTGTATTTATTCCTGGAAGTGTAATAGTTAACAATACTATAATTCCTGCAGCAGATCCGAATATCGGCTTTTCCATTCCTAATATCGCGTCAGGTCAATCGACAACAATAACATTCCAAGTTTCCGTTACGAATTTACCTGCTGTAAATCCAACACCTAATACTGCAAACATCGTCTACGATTTTATTTTCAATCCTGACTTTGCACCAATTCAAAAATCTACTACTTCCAATACTACTTTCGTTCAAATTAATGACGCTGATATCGTTTCACTGAAAACTGTTGATTTGACTTCTGTAACGATTGGTGACATTTTAACTTATACAACAACTTTAACGAATACAGGGAATACGGATGCTACTGCGGTTGTATTTACAGACAATATTCCTGATGGAACAACCTTTATAAACGGTAGCGTTTTAGTAAATAATATTCCTCAGCTTAACGCCAATCCAAGTGCCGGTATACTTGTAGGAACGATTGCTCCTAACATTTCTATCCCAGTC
The DNA here is from genome assembly GCF_025809295.1 of Bacillus sp. 41-22. Classification (NCBI taxonomy): domain Bacteria; kingdom Bacillati; phylum Bacillota; class Bacilli; order Caryophanales; family Bacillaceae; genus Bacillus; species Bacillus sp. 41-22. The sequence continues at coordinate 1,565,361 of NZ_CP084035.1, read as the reverse complement.
ACGTTTTCCGTTACTGTGTTATCTCTTCCAGCTAGCGGTCGTATTCAAAATCAATCCACTTCTCGTTATACAATTAATGGTGAAGAACAAATATCGACTAGTAATATTACCTTCACTGAAGTTATTTCTGCTAATGTAATTGCAACAAAAACAACGCCTATCCAATACGCTGACCTACAAACTATCATCCCTTACACAATTTCCATCACAAACAATGGGAATATACAAGTAGAAAACATTATCGTTACTGATATCATTCCAGCAAATACGAGCTTTATAGAGAATAGTGTTATTGTGAATGGCAACGCTCGGCCAAATGACAATCCACTTAGCGGTATACCAATTGATAACATTCCGCCTAATACGACAGCAACTATTCTATTCCAAGTCCGGGTTACTTCCATTCCGCAAACAAATCCAATCTCTAACACGAGTACAATTGAATATGAATACACGGTACCAGATAGGCCACCTATTACCGAAACTATTATTTCATCAGCTGCCGTAACAGAAATTCATCACGCGAATTTAAATAGCAATAAAACTGTTGACCTTGCATTTGCAACGGTCGGTGATACGTTAACGTATACGATTACACTAAATCAAACTGGTAATGTTTCAGCAGATGATGTAGTCATTCAAGATATTATTCCTCAAGGTACTACGTTTATAGAAAATAGTGTCATTGTAAACGGAGAAACTGTTCCGGGAGTTAATCCAGTAAGCGGCATACCAATTGGTACTATAATTGTAGGTGGAGATGCCATCGCTTCATTCCAAGTAACTGTAACTTCTATTCCAACACCAAATGAACTCAACAACAAAGCAATTACTACTTTTAACTATATAGTCAATCCAAATAACTTACCTGTTACAAATACGACTACAACAAATACTGTCACAACAACTGTCCAAAATGATAATGTCGTTGCCATAAAATCTGTTAATGCCACAAATGCATTACCTAGTCAAACTTTAACGTATACAATTACAATTACTAATAGCGGTAATGTAACGATTGAAGACCTTCTTGCCATAGACACCGTACCAGTAGATACAATTTTCATTACTGGCAGTGTTACGATTAACGGGATCAATCAGCCTAATGCGAATCCTGAAAATGGTATTCCATTAGGAAACCTTGCTCCTAATGAATCTGTTGTCATTACGTTCCAAGTAACAATATCTTCTTCGACTATTCAAACTGCTATCAATAACGACGCTTCTGTTTCCTATACTGTTACCATTGATCCGAATGAACCACCTATTACAATTACAAAGCAAACAAATACCGTTACAACAACGATCGTTGATCCAATGGTGCGCATTGAGAAAAATGCTGACAAATCTTCTGTCGTTATAGGGGATATTATTACATTCACACTAGACGTATTTAATCATTCCCCAATTCCTACAGTAAGTACTTCCGTTTTAGATATGATTCCAGCTGGTACAACATTTATAGAAAACAGTGTAACAATTAACGGTACTCCGGTTCCAAATATTCGACCAGACACTGGTATTAACATTGGTTCCTTATCGGCAGATGGAGTAGCAACTATAACATTTAAAGTTCTCGTAACTTCTATCCCTTCAAACAGTACAATTATCAATTCCGCAACAGTTACAGCTGCTTTCCAATTGACACCACAAGATCCAATTATTATTTTCATTGTCAATTCGAATATTGTTCGTATACCAGTTCAATTTATAACGGCAGCAGTGATAAAAAATGCTTCCGTCAGCTCTGCTTATTTAAACCAATATTTTGATTATACAGTGCGTATTACGAATACTTCCGAGATTTCACTTTCAAATATTTCATTACAAGACACCATTCCAGCAGGTTTACAATTTATGAACGGTACGGTCTTCATTAATGGGGAACGCTCTCCACTAGCGAATCCGAATATCGGTTTCCTAGTCGCTACTAATTTGGAACCGAACGAAACAATTATCGTGTTATTCACAGTACAAGTGATAAGTCCCCCTATTAATAATGAATTTAAAAACACGGCAAACGTTTCTTTACAACTTCAAGTCTCTCCTACCGATCCACCAATCACAGTAACCATTACAAGTAACGAAAATATCGTCACCTTCATTCCAGAAAATCCAGATGAAACACTTCCAAATTTAAATTGTTTCTTTGACGGTGAACGTTTCATACGCATTACTCCTCGAAATATACGAAATTACTTTTGGACTTGGATTTGGTGGCGTTAATCAAAAAAGAAAAAGCTTGTAGTTCGGATAATATCCAAACTACAAGCTTTTTTCATAAACAAAATTATCAATTACTAGCAGCACTATATGCTACATGTCGTTTCTCAATCCGTTCTTCAATTTCTTTCATATTCTCTTTATTAGTTAGTAGGGATTGTTTATTTTCTATTAATAATTGTTTAAAGGATTTTCTCACTTTTTTTCGCATGTTTATTTTCCTCCTTGGGGGATGGTTTATATAAAAGATAACTTGAAACTTTAATCAATGAGAGGATTTACCCTCACTAATTATTAGCCTACATCAATCGGGCTTTTACAGGGAGTTACTCTTCCATCATCACTCTCTATTCAGCTATAATACTGAGATAGAAGTCCTATCTCCCGTTAATGCGGGATAAGGATTTATCTGTGTGTCCTTATAATAATTGATTGTTGTGAATTCCATTTGAACTTCATATGAAAATTCCGTTTATTTTCTGACAACTTTGTGAACAAAAAAAAGAAAGGTTAATCAAAAATATATTTGATCAACCTTTCCATACTCTTTAAAGCATATTAATTAATATTTCAGGTCTTCCCCAATTCATTTCGTTACAAACAAAGCGTAGTTTTTCTTCGTCCATTGTGTGTAACCCTTCTTCTAATAAGCATGAAATTGGAACTTCACAATGAATTTGCGCTAATTGTAAAGAGATATTTAAATTCTCTAAATCACTTTCAATTTTTGTGCGCTGCGCTTTCGTTAATGATGCTATATTTTCTAGCACTGCCGATACTGTCCCGTATTCTTGAATCAGCTTATACGCTGTTTTTTCACCAATACCTTTTACACCCGGATAATTATCACTTGTATCTCCCATGAAAGCTTTCGCATGAACAATTTGCCAAGGTTCTACACCTTTCTCTTCCATGATTTTTTCCGGTGTGTAATACTCGTAATTTCCAATTCCTTTACGAAGAAGCATAACTGTAACATTCGTATCAACAAGTTGAAGTAAATCTGTATCACCTGTCAAAATATAAACTTCCGCTTCATTGCAATATTGTTTTGCAAGCGTACCGATACAATCATCCGCTTCATAACCTTTCATACCGATTACAGGCATAGATAATTTCGCAGTCATTTCTTGCACTAAATCAAATTGCGGAATTAATTCTTCCGGCGGTGCTGCACGATTTGCTTTATAATTCGAGAAAGATTCTGTTCTAAATGTCGTACTTCCCATATCCCAGCACGTTACAATGTGCGTTGGTTCGATTGCTTGTATTGCTGTTAATAAATGCTTCATATAACCATGAATCCCATTCGTCGGGGTACCATCTTGTCGTTTCATAAATTGTCCATATACACTTGTTGCGTAAAAAGCACGAAATAATAGTGCCATACCATCAACTAATAATACTTTTTTCATAATTCCTCTCCTACTAACAAAAAATAATAACCTCACGTTATCACGTAAGGTTATATATAGATTACCATTCTACGTTTTTGTTCAACTTTGTCTATTATACATTGTTTTTGTATATTTAGCATCATTAACACATTAAGACATTCTACCGCAGCAAGTATGAAGTATTCCTGAATACGTATTTTTACCTGTCGAAACAACTACAGCCTTTGCATTTCCGTCAACAATATACGTACCTTTGAAACATACATTTTCAAGTTCAAGTGGATTATAGTCTTTCATCCGTTTTAATGGAATAAATCGTTTACGTTCAAGATGATAGCAACTTTCAAATTTCTCAATACTAGCATTATTTCCTGTCAGCATAGATTCATTTACTAATAAATCATTTGCATAAATAATACGTACATCTGCCGGCACTGTATCGCCCTCTGAAAGAAAAATCATATCTCCAGGTACAAGCTCTTGTACTGGTAATTTCATCATTTTTAGTTCACTGTTTAGCCCTGTTACGCTACAGCCAGCTACTCTAGAAACAGTAACTGTTTCACATTGTAATTCATCACCCATATGTTGTTTTGAAAGACCTGGGATCATTCCACTTAGCTTCATCATTACTTCCGCAATACGCGCTCTTTTTGAAGTTAATTCATTTCGGCCGTATACTTGAATACGCTTTTGTGCCTCTTTCATAGATAGTCCGTCTCTTGTTGTTTTAAAATACGCAAATACAGATTTTACATCTCTTGTTGCGATTTCAATTAATAAATCTTTATTTTTTTGAAGCATTGTTTGTTCTTTCATTGCTTTTTTACTTAATTTATACGAAGTGTTACCCACACTTTTATTTACATATAACATATTATCGTCTCCTCCTTTACAACATAGGAAGAAACGCTTTGTTTCTCAATTTATCCACTTTACTGTGAAAGTGTCTAGCGCTTAAATACTCGAATAAACGCTACATTATGATAAATATAGAGGGAGGAACAAGTCGTTTCCTGCCTACATCATATATTTTTGATTTGAAGTATATGGGTAACGGAACCGAGTCAGAATTTGACATGCTCCTCACCTCCTCTTTAATTTTTTAGTTATAATCTATACTATGAAATTACTCATAGCTTGCTAACAAAAAAGACCCTTACTCATAAGAGAGCAAAGGTCATTGCATACACAAATAAGCGATTCCTAATATAATACAATTAGAAATCTATGGACCTCTCCCTCGCCGAGTTTTAGCACTGTATAGCATAGGTTCATTACCAGCTACGTTAAGAAAAACCTTAATTCGATCATTCCTGTTGACCCATTGGCGTCTCTCGACATTTTTGGGCAGTAGCATTTCTCTATACAGGAGCCTCACCTAACAGAGACTTATTATAATTACATAGAAAATGTTACTCTTATTTAAAATAGATGTCAACACTTTGTATGGAAACTTTTCCTTATTACAATAACTATCTCGAGTTTAGTACACTAATACGCATCCTGCTCAGCGTTCGGCTACATAAATTAATTGAACACATATTGCAAAAAATTAGCAAATGAAAAATAAAACCCTTACGTTAAAATGTAAGGGTTTTAATACGTTACACAACCAGCAATTACAATTCCGATGGAAAGTGATAAAAACATAAGGAAAAGACCAACTGCTTGATTATCTTCTTCAAGACTTTTATTAATATTAAAACGTGGTGTAAGCCATTCCGCTAAATAAAAGACAATAATTTGAGCTAAGATCCCAACAGCTCCCCATGAAACCATATCAAGAATTGAAATAGAATTAGCAGCCGTTGAATATAAAACGATAGCAAGACCAAGTAGTCTTCCTCCAAGTACATAGCTTACCGCTTTATTCCCTTGAGCCATTAACTTAAATTCCTTAACTTTCGTTGTCACTTCCATAAGAAAAAGACCGATACATAAAAGTACAAGTGATACTGCTAAATATAGTAAAAAATTAATCATTTATTTTCCTCCTTCTTAATACCTACCGGTAAATAATACGATTCATTTCCCGTAATTTTTTCTCCGGCACGTATACCGATGCTGCTCGCTTTTCCAGCAATTAAAAAAGCCCCAAACACGTACGACAGCTTCTCAATTCCTTTTTCAGTTTCCAAAAATACAACTGGAAGCTCTGTATATTTCTGAAATATAGGCAGTGACGATTTATACGTTTCATGTGCATTTCGAATCATAATATTTGTATCCTTATCACGAATCGTAATCGTGTCACCTTCCCTACCGAACGAAGGTTTTTGAACGAAAGGACTTTTCCCCAAAAATAAATCTGGCTCTAAATATGTAGGAAGCATATATTCTTTAATCCACTTTTGTTCCTCACTTGTGTAAAAAGCACCTTCTTCTGCTAATCCCCAAATAAGACATTGAATTGATTTCGGCTGAAGTAAAAAGGCCGACAAAGGATTTATAATAAAAAGCTTTCCTTCTTTTACAAGTTGCAAAAGTTCTACTCCCACCAAATCCCCCGTTTCGGGATCTTGATCTTCAATCAAGTCTTCAATTGGATATGTTTGGCGATACAAAACATCAATTGGTAAACCATCTCTATCTACTAAAGCATCATCTGTAATTCTAAGTTCTGTCATTGGCATCACTTTATTTTCAACATGACATAGCCCACTCAAATACATAGTCGTATTCCAATCTTCTATATGTTCAGGATGAGCTGTGAAAACAACATTTGGCTCTTCCATTCCTTTTGTAAACTCCATTACGGCTTTTGTAATACCAGAAGAAAGTAAGCGCTCTTGATTTGCATTTGGATCATCATAGTCAAGTTCTTCACAAACTTTTCCATTCATTTGAAAGCATTCCACAATAAAAGTTGGAGTATCACTATTAAACTCAAGCATTTTAATACGATTATCCTCTGTTAAAGCAAAATCAAATCGTGAAATAACAGATTCAGGATACATCCCTTTCAGTCTAATAAAAGGCAAGCTTGCAGTTGGAAAACCGAGTTCAAGAAGCTGTTCATTAGATAAATTCCGAAGAATTCTAGCAGTCTTAAAAAATATTTTTCCCATTCGTTCAGTTGCTACTTGTAATTGTTTCATTGTTTGCTCTGTTATCGGGAAAACATGAAACAAACTATACTCACATTCATATAAGTCCGACCAGAAATGAGGATAATTCGAATAAAATTCTTTTCTTTTCTTTATGTATTGCGACATATTTTAACCTCCAAATCCACCTTTTGAACCGCTTCCAATTCCACCTTTAAATTCGGCCGAAGATTGATAAGTTTTAAACTCTGATGAATTTTTGAAGGTGGATTTATTTTGATAGTATGTACCACCATAAAAGTAATGTCCACGATAACCTGAACTACTATCATCACACTGCCAAACACCAAGCTCATCATCCCAATCCCAATCAGAACAACTATTATCATTCGGTTCGGGGGGAATATCTTGCGCGCAGCCAAATAAAGTGCCCGTCATTAAAGATGTTAGGACACCACCTACTAGCCATTTCGTTTTTGTCACCTTTGCACTCCCCTTTTTAAATTATATTTCTATTATATAAGATGTCATGATAAAGTAGAAGAAAAAGGAAGAAGAGGGATAAAATGCGATTGGAATATCGGCTCAATGATGAAACAAACGGGTATCCAGCTTTATGGAACTACGCAAATATTTCTAATTCTGAAATTGTCGCGCGCATGACTTGTGAATATTTTATAAAAGATGGAAATACATATATCGTTACTGCAACTTCAGTAGATCCAGACGGGACAGCAGTGTTATATATACAAAAAGAAGTTTTTTCCAACGACCCTTCAGATCCTACATATTCGCACATAGGTTTTGAAATTAGAGAACTAAAGGAAACCTGCTCAATTATGATAGAAAGTAAAGATATTTGGAATTACGAGGATATCTTACCCTCTCTCCATTCAGATATTATATATATTCAACGGGATGGAATACATTTGGAATTCACCCTCGATTCAAGAGAAATTGATGAAGACCGCAAGTGCTATATTTATTATGGGAACTTTACAGGTAAATCTAGATAACATGAGTATATTTATTCAACAAAAAAACCTTACGTATAAAACGTAAGGTTTTTTATATAGTCCCACATATGCCGTTATCTATAGATGTCCATAAACCTGCTTTCACAGGTGGATGTTCTCACAAATGTTTGTAACTTCCTTCTTAAAAAGATGGCCTGCTATCTACATTTAAATATTGAACTTCCGCATTATACTTATTGGTTTAAGACATACACAAGCTACGTACACCGTAGGAATTTTATATACTATTAGTTGAAATAAGACCCCCGCAAGTGCCGTCTCTCGTAAATGTCCAAAAACCCGCTACTCGCAGGTGGATGCCCTCACAGTTACCGTATATCTTCCTCCACAAGGAAGGCTTGATAATGGTCACTAAATATTGAGCTTCCGTAAAACTAACATCGGTTTTAGACATAAATAAGTTACGCACACCGCAGGATGTATTATTTACTTGTCGTTATATTATCACATTGTTTCCAATGTGTAAAATATAATTTTTTTGAAGCAATCTCTTGCTTGTGACCTTATTTTAATACAAATTATTTTTGCATGCAAGTGATTAATCTTCTTCTTTTGCAATTTGATTTTCCGGATAAGAAATCCAATCACTCCAGCTACCTGTATACAATTTAACATTTTGAAAACCAGCTAATTTTAATGCAACTATGTTCGGACACGCTGTAACACCAGAACCACAATATACGATTGTTTCCTTCTCTTTATCAAGATTTTGGAAACGCCCTTGCTGTTCCTCTTCGTTTTTAAAGTGTCCCGATTCTAAAATCCCATCTTTCCAAAAATAGTTTACTGCCGTCGGAATATGCCCTGCCTTCGAATCAACGAGCTCTTCCGCACCAGCATAACGTTTTGGTTCCCTAGAATCAATTAATGTCATATTTGCACCTGCACGAATTTTCCCTCTCACATCTTCCATCGTTACAAGCATATTTTCTTGTATTTCCGGTATAAAAGGTTTTCGTGCAATAACTGGGATATTCGGCGTTGTGTGTAGTCCATTCTCTTTCCAAGCTGGAAATCCGCCATCTAATATATATACTTTCTCATGTCCTACATAGTTTAATAACCACCAGAGACGAGAAGCATTTGCACCCGCTTGACTGTCATATGCAATTACTGTCGTATGTTCACCAATACCAGCTTGTGAAAGCTTGTCTGCAAACTCCTCAATATTCGGCAATGGATGGCGACCACCATGTTCTGTTACAGGACTTGATAAATCTAAATTCAAATCAAAATATAACGCATGAAGAATATGTTCTTCCTCATACTTTTCTCTACCCCAATTAGGATTCGCTAAATCAAAACGACAATCGATTATACGGACATTCTCATCTTCTATATGCTCACGTAACCATTCGACTGTAACTATCATCTTTAACGACCTTCTTTCTCTTGCAAACGACTTACATACTCCATAACCATTTCTTCTGTAACAAATTTACGCTGCAGTGTAACACCATTTTTTGCAAGATCATTAATTTGCTTTGTTACAACATTAATGATATCAACCGAAAATTCTTTCCCCTTTGACGCAAGAGATACGGCTGCTTCAATAGCTGCTTCACGCTGCGCATCTAATTGTAAACATGCTTTTACACTTTCATTTTGTTTACGAGAATGTGCTGTAATTGCTTTATGTACTTCCATCTTCTCTTCCCCCTAAATAAGTTATACGTTCTTATTCAATTCCATTGCAAGCCGAATCATATCGCGACATACAATCCCATTTTCAATAATCTCTTCTTCATAATGCTTTGAAAAGTAATCAAAATCAATAGAAAAAATACGAAATCCACATTTTTGATATAAAGCAAGTTGTGAAACACTAGAATTGCCTGTACCAACTTCAAGTTTTGACATACCATATCCTTTAGCAGTTTCTACGGCATGACTTAATAGCTGCTTTCCAATCCCTTTTCCTTGCAAATGCTCTACAACCGCAATATTCATAATTTCCATTGTCCTTGGTCTTGTTTCCAAAAGCACATATACACCGATGATTCTTTCTTCTTGTTTAGCTATATACGTAAACCCTCTCTGTACATATGCATCAATTTGGCTTTCACTTGGATCAGCAAGAAGTAATAAAGATTTCGGTATAGCTTCTTTCGAAATACGCTCTATGACAACAGACATAAAAATTCCCCCTCCTCTATTGTTCTAAACCCCCCTTGTCTACCATAGATAATAGAAAGGAGGGATTCACCATGGACAACAATGAGAAAAAATGCAACGTCATCTCTATTGATGGAAAGAAAAAGAAGAGCGACACATATTCCTATCCAAAATTAGTAGTAGAAAACAAAACGTATGAGTTTTCTTCATTCGTCTTATGCGGTGAAACACCAGACGGCAGACGCTTAGTTCTTACCCATATGATTTCTACTGATGAGTTTGCAGGGTTTGTAAAATCTTTAGATACTGTACTACAAAAGAAAATTGAACGAATCTTTTTTTCATAACAGCTATTTAATATAAATTTCTTTTTCAATTTCTACTAACTGCTTTTGTAGCTCTTCTTTACTTTGTTCGTATAGCGATACATCAATTGTTTCAGCTAAAGCGAATAATATACTTTCATAATAATTCTCAACGTCTTGCTGCATCACTTTTTGGAATAGGTTCCATTTTGCATCCCACTCTTGCTTATAATGATGAACGAATAAATCTTCTTCATCAACTACATAGTTTGATACGAAAGGTTCTAACACTCCTTTAGCGTCTTCTTGCATAAAAGCTTTATCATTTTTTTCAAAAAAGCTTTTCTCATTTTTAAAATGTGCTAGTGCCTTTTTAAAATCTTTTATTTCTATTGAAGGAAACGGCTCTTTATGTGTAATAATTTTATATTCATAATCCACTGTTCCACCCATAGAAATCGATTCATTTTCCACTTTGCAATTCACAACAATTTCATCCTTTGCACGCTTCATCGCTTCATCTATCCATTTTTCAAGACGTAATGATGTCGCACGCATTTCTTGTAATAAATCATGTTGAATAAATGAAACTAATTCCATTACACATTGCTGCAACTGCATTTTCACATTCCCATCTGTTCGTAACGACGCCGGATTAATAAATTCAGTAAACACATCGTTATAGCGTAAAAATAGACGTTGGTGTACATAATAAAGCAATTCTTTCACTTCATTTTGCATTGCTTGCTCTTCAGCAAGTACACTATATGATGAAATAATATGAAGTAGCTGATTACGCTCTGCTTCATATTTTTTTGTTTGCTTCTCTTTCTCATCATTTCCCTGCTTTGCGCCATTTATCATATTTACAAGAAGCTGATTCGCTCCTTGCAATGCACCATATAAAGCATGCACAGATACAAGCATTAAATCCCTCATCATAAAGGACGTAAATGATTCTTCAAACTTAGTAATCCCGGAGTTTTGTAAAATACCATACTTTTCTTTATCAATACTTTTCCCTTGCTTTTCTTCAAGCGCACATAAACTTGAAATTGCAAATAAACGTGGATTTCTAATACCGTATTGCAGGAGCTGATCCGCAATATAACCTTTTACCATTTCAAGTTCTTCTTCAGATTGTGCTAAATCGGCAGCATTTATTAAGAAGAACATTTTATCAAGTGCAAATGTATCCTTTACACGACCGAGCTGAATTAAAAATTCACGATCCGCACGAGAGAAAACATGATTATAGTATGTTACGAATAAAATAGCATCTGCGTTTTTAATATACTGGAATGCAACATCCGTATGGCGCGCGTTAATAGAATCCGCCCCTGGTGTATCTACAAGAGCTACTCCTTGCCTTGTTAAAGCACAATCATAATAAAGCTCCATATACTCAACAAAGCATGATTTTTCTTCATTAGCTACATAATCAGAGAACTCCTCTAACGTAACTTGTAATTGTTCCCCTAAATGATTAGCAACTGCCTCATATCCTTTTTGTACCGCTCGCAAAAAGCTAAATGTTGTTTTTTGCTTCCCGCTTGGTGAAGGGTATTTCATAATTTGATCAATTTTCGTTAACGCTTCTTCCAATGTAGCAATTTCATAGTGAAACATTTTATAAACAGCTTTCATATCTTCTAACAGCGCTTGCTCTGACTTAAACTGGACAATTACCGTTCCATGTGGTTTATCTTCTGTAACTGGCAAAATTTGATTTATTGTTGCTGTCGTTGGGTTTGGCGATACAGGAAGTACCTTTTCACCGAGCAATGCGTTAGCAAATGATGATTTCCCAGCACTAAAAGCTCCAAATAACGCTACTGTAAATTGCTTCGTTTCTACACGCTGTCTTTTTCCAACTACTTCTTGCTGTAGATGTTTCAGTGTAGGCAATGGATCTAATATCGTTTCAGCTTTCTTCACTTTTTCTAATATACGCTGAATATTTAAAGCTTTCGTTCCTTTAATCTCTTCTTCACTAGCCGCTACGTTATCATTTACAATTTCTTGCTCTTGTAGTTTAAACTTCTCACTAACAACTTGTTTTTTACTTTGTAATATTTCGTCTATTTGCAATCCATCTGGTATAGAAACATTTTCATTCCAAACATCTCCCAAATAGCTCTCATATTCCTCATACGTCTTAATGTACTGTAATTTTGTTTCTTTTGCTGTTTGTAACATCGTGTATTTTTCAATTTCTTCTTCAATACGAGCAATCTCTATCTTCACTTTCTTCTGCAATATACCCGTACTTTTTCCAAAGATTTGCTGAGATTTCATAAAGTATCTTTTCTTTAACTCATTTGCAACGTCAGCAGTATAAAGAAGTAAGTAATCACCGGTAAATCCAGCCCCCTGTTTAATTGTTTCAGCCAACACTTCCGGTCCGAAAGCAATTTCTAACGCATATATGTCTTTCCCTATTTCCTCTGTAAATAACCCTTCTTCTTTTAAGAAGGCTACAATAAATTCTTTCACATGAAAATCAAGTTGCGTTTCAACAGTCTTTTGAAGAGCAGAATAAAAAGCATCTACACGTCTCTGTTTTTCTTGCTCCGTCTTTCCTTTCGCAAATAACAAACCAACTTTAAACTTCGTTAATTTCGTTTCTAAATATTTATTTGCCAATTCTCTCATTTCAAATGGCATTAAATACGCGTTATCTAATATGGCTTGTAAACCTTTTATAAATTCATTTCTCACATCAGATTCTTTACTAGCCACCCGATCTTTATTTTCAGTTAACTCTTCCTTTTTTTCAACTATCTCTGAAAGTGACAGTGGTGATGTTAATTCTTCTTCATATTTCATGAGATGTTTTTCATTTTCAGAAAGAATAAACGAACAATGTTCTTGCAGTAAATATTCTGTTTCTCGCTCCATTCCCTTTCTTACATACTGCTCTTTTTCTTTCATGATAGAAAAGATTAATGCTTCTAAACTTTGAATTTCATTGTATGGATGATTCATCATTCGCAATGATGTATAGAAAATACCATCTACTTCAATATCCCAGTTAGAAAAAGACTGTTTTACACTATCTCTATACTCTTCAAACGATAACTCATTTGCTTTATGTTTATCTATTTGGTTTACAACGAGATAAACCGTTTTATTACGTTGTTTCAATTCTTTAACAAACTGTAAGTTAACCTCTGATTGGACATGGTTATAATCCATCATATAGAAAATAACATCTGCTAGATGCAGTGTTGATTCCGTCGCTAATTGGTGGGCATCATCCGTAGAATCAATTCCGGGCGTATCAACTAACATAACCCCATCAGGAATTGGCGCATCATTTCGATAAATATGAACACCAATTACTTCATCACCGTCTTTACATATTTGTTTTAATTCTTCTGCTGAATATGCGCCGTCATATTCATACTGTTCTCCAGACTTAATCGTTACAACAACACGATCAGATCCTCTTTCAATTTTAACAACGTTAGCACTCGTTGGAATCGGACTTGTCGGTAATAATTGCGCTTTATATAGGTGATTCATCATTGTCGATTTCCCCGCAGAAAAATGACCACAAAAAGCTAGCATAAGCTGCTCTTGTTTATATTTTTGAATCACTTCAAACAACTTCAAACTATTCTCTACATCGCCGTTTTTTTGCCACTCTTCATAAAAACAAACAAGTTTTTTCATACCGTTTGTCTGTACTATGTTTGTCATCCCCTTGTTCCCCTTTATCCAAGATGTATATACTTTATCCCGCTATTTGTGGGCAGTAAAAACCCGTTTCGTGCGGGCTAGTAATCAGTGAGGGATAGACCTCCCCGCTGATTAAAGTTTCACTTTATTATCATACTAAATTTTCAGCATATTCACATCAAAAATAAAAAATCCCTTTCATTCTTTTTACAAATGAAAGGGATTTTATGTAATATTATTCATTTTGTTGTTCCTACTCCATTTAATACATACTTTGTAACACCAACATATATAGCAATCGTTCCTGCAACAAGTGCATACACCATATTAACACACCAACCTTTTTTTGATAATGATTATCACTTTTGAATACATTTTATCATTAAAGAGAATCATTATCAACAAATTTCTAAAAAAAGAAAGCTCCTTCGGGAAAAGGAGCTTTACTGCCTGTTTTAAAGAAGTTTAAAACTTGCTGTGCACTCTTATTATATCTCATAATACACATCTTAGCAGTTTTAAAAATTGGAAATAACCTATATACCCTCCCCTTTACATTTTGTATAATAAAGTGAAACTGTAATTAGTGGGGATATTTCCCATCTCCACTAATTATTAGTTGAACCAATCGGGCTTTTACAAGCAGCCCGACTCCCACCTAACTTCCTCGTATTCACTGAATTTTGAAGTGGGAGTCTTACTGCTTGTTAATGCGGGATAAAAGGGAATTACTTAACAAGGAGGAAAATAATGACACAAAATATTTCACAAGGCGAGAGGATACATTCCATCGATATTATTAGAGGAATAGCTGTACTAGGTATTTTTCTTGTTAACTGGCCAGTTATCGCTGGTGTTGATTCTCGAGATATTTCCGGCGTTTATGATGGATTAGACAGCTATATTCGCTTATTTTATGACATGTTTATTCAAACGAAGTTTTATACTATTTTTTCATTTTTATTCGGATTAGGTTTTTATATCTTTATGAATCGTGCTGAGGCGAAAACAGATCGTCCGAAAACTTTATTTGTTCGCCGCTTGCTTATTTTATTATTATTTGGGTTCTTGCATTACGTTCTTTTATGGGACGGAGACATCTTACATAGTTATGCCATCGCTGGATTTTTCTTATTGTTATTTTATAAGAGAGAGCCTCGTACTATTTTAATATGGGCATTAGTTTTACTAAGTATTTTTCAATTTTTCATGCTAATCGCTAGTATAGTGGTTGCCTTAGTACCAAAGGCAGAGTTAGGGTTTTCCTTACCGATCATGCCACTTGAAGACTGGGTGTCACAAATACAAAATCGTTTCCATGCATTTTATTCTGAAGGAATTGGACTAAATGTATTCATGCTCCCAGAAACAGTTGGACTATTTTTACTTGGTTTATACGCCGGCAAAAAAGATATTTTCCGCCGCACGAAAGAGTTGGATCCAAAGCTTAAAAAATGGCAAATCATTATGTTCATTTTGACATTACCAATGTGGTTCTTCATGGTCCGTTACTTCTTATCAAAACCATCTTATGAACCATTTTATATGCAGGCCTTTACAATGTTTAGTGGAAAAACATTATTCATATTCTACATTTTCACGCTCATGCGTTTATTACAAAAAGAAAGATGGCAAACATTATTACGTCCGTTCCAATATGTCGGACGAATGGCGTTAACAAATTACATCACGCATACGATTGTTACGTTACTTGTATTCGGCCTATTTTTCAAAAATTATTATCCCGCTCCATTATGGGTGGGACCACTATTTTGCATCGGCTTTTATACGTTACAAATCTTTATTAGCCACTGGTGGCTTTCACGTTACCAATATGGGCCACTTGAGTACATTTGGCGTCTTGGTACGTACGGGAAAATGATGCCACTTAAAAAGAAAAGCAAGGTCTCATAATGAGACCTTGCTTTTCTATGCTTCTCTTACTGCACTTTGCATCGGAACTGGCTCTTCTTTTACTTTACGCTGCGGCACCATATTAAATACAATATTTAAAAGTACTGCTGATGCACTTCCAAGTACAATTCCGTTATCTGTCAAAATACGAATGTTTTCCGGAAGCTGTGAAAATAACGTTGGAACAACTGTAACTCCAAGTCCGATTCCGACAGAACATGCAACAATTAATAAATTTTCTTGTTTTCCAAAATCAACACTGCTTAACATTTTAATACCATATGCCATAACCATGCCGAACATTGCTAGCATTGCACCGCCAAGTACTGATTTCGGAATAATTGTTGTAATGGCTGCGATTTTAGGAATAAACCCAAGAGCAATTAACATACCACCACAAGTATAGATAATGACGCGATTTCTTACTCCAGTTAATTGAACAAGTCCTACGTTTTGAGAATATGTTGTGTATGGAAATGCGTTAAAAATACCACCTAGAACCATTGCTAATCCTTCTGCGCGATAACCTTTTGTTAATTCTTTTTCACCGATCTTTTTATTACAAATATCAGATAATGCAAAATATACCCCTGTTGCTTCCACAATTCCTACGCAAGCAACGAGAATCATCGTAATAATTGGCGTTAATTCAAATGTCGGTGTCCCGAAGTAAAACGGCTGAATACCGTGGAACCAATCTGCCTCTCCAACCGCTTGCAAACTTACTTTCCCCATAAACGCTGCGACGATTGTACCGAACAAAAGACCAAGTAATATAGAGATTGAACGGATAAATCCATCAAAGAAACGATACATAATAATGATAAATAATAAAACACCAAATGCTAACGCTAAATTTTCTAGACTTCCGAAATCTTTACTTCCAACTCCTCCAGCCATATCATTAATAGCTGCTGGAACAAGTGTAACCCCAATAACTGTAACGACAGATCCTGTTACAACAGGAGGAAACAGTTTTACAAGCTTCCCAAATAATTTCGCGAAAATAACAACAAATAATCCCGCTGCAATAATTGCTCCATATATAGAGGACACGCCGTATTGTTTACCAATTGCAATCATCGGTCCAACCGCTGTAAATGTACAACCAAGTACAACCGGAAGCCCAATACCGAAAAAGCGATTTGATAATGCTTGTAAAATCGTTGCTACGCCGCACATTAATAAGTCAATCGATACTAAATACGTTAATTCTTGTTGATTTAAACCAAGTCCCCCGCCGACAATAAGAGGAACAATAATTGCGCCAGCGTACATGGCAAGCATGTGCTGAATACCAAGCGATGCGATTTTAAATGGGTGCTGCTTCATCGTTAGTTCACCTCCGCAGTTTCTTGCTGTACAAATGTAACTGTGCCGTTATCAAGTGATGCAATTTCTGCTAGTGATTCAACACGAACACCCTGTTCACGCAGCTTCTTTCCTCCATCTTGAAATGCTTTTTCAATAACAATGCCAATTCCCGCAATACTTGCCCCGGCTTGCTCTACTAAACTCATTAAACCTAAAGCAGCCTGACCGTTTGCTAAAAAGTCATCGATAATTAAAACGCAATCATTTTCATCGATATGATTTCGAGATAATGAAATTTCATTCGTTTCTTGTTTCGTAAATGAGTATACGTTTGCAACGTACATATTATCTTGTAACGTTAACGATTTACGTTTTCTTGCAAAGATTACTTTTACACCAAGCTCTAATGCAGCCATAACTGCTGGTGCAATGCCTGAAGATTCAATCGTCACGATTTTTGTAATGTTCTCTTCTTTAAAACGTTTAGCGAATTCTTTTCCGATCTCTTGCATAAGTACTGGGTCAATTTGATGATTTAAAAATGCATCTACCTTTAATACGTCACCAGATAAAACCTTTCCTTCGTTCAAAATCTTTTCTTGTAATACTTTCATGTTTGTTCCCCCTCTTATGCAATAAAAAACTCCAAAAGCCGCCACCACTCGTTACAAGTGAGAGACGCGCTTTTGGAGTTTCGCAAAAAAGAATGCTAAACAAGCAAATATATTCGTCCTCACTCATAGTCAAAGTATTTACGGTACTTCGGTAGAAACTTGCAGGCCATATCCCCGCGATTATATGAGTGTAGCTAACTATTTATTTTATAGAAGGATTATAACGCACTTTTTTCACTTTGAAAAGCATTTATCGAAAAAACACGTACGAATTTTATGAAAATACCATTTTCGTTCGAGTTTTTCAAACTTTCACATTTCATATTACAACGTCGTTAATATGATAGGACCATCCTTCGTAATCGCAATTGTATGCTCATACTGTGCAGATAATTTCCCATCCATCGTCCGTGCAGTCCATCCGTTTAAATCTACTTTAGAATATCGCATACCGGCATTTACAATAGGTTCAATTGTAATTACCATTCCTTCTTGTAATTCTTGTCCTTGCCTTGGCTTACCAAAATGAAAAATTGCTGGTTCCTCATGAATTTCTTTACCAATTCCGTGTCCCGTAAAGTCTCTTGCAACAGAAAACCCTTCAGAGGCTACATAACTTTCAATTGCGTATCCAATATCTCCAACATGGTTACCACTTATTGCTTGCTCAATCCCTTTATATAAAGCACTCTCTGCTACTAACAATAACCTTTTTGCTTCATCAGAAATATCTCCAACTATATACGTCCATGCAGAATCCGAAAGCGCACCATTTAAGTTTACTACCATGTCAATTGTCACAATATCGCCTTCACTTAAAGGAACATCTGTTGGAAACCCATGACACATTTCATTGTTCACAGATGCACATATTGCGTATGGATAATCGTTATACCCTTTCTGTTCGGATCTGGCACCATGCTCTTCTAAATACGCTTCAACAAACGTATCAATTTCTTGTGTCGTTATTCCTGGTTTCATCATTTTTGCAATTTCTCTATGACAAGAAGCTAGTAACTTCCCAGATTCATGCATCAAATCTATTTCATTTTTCGTTTTAATTGTAATCATACTACCTCTCCTTACTAAACTTGCTATTTGCTACTAAACTTCAATCATACACATCCTCTTCCAAAATTTCAAAACTTCTAATTACAACAAGTACAAAAAAAACATCATTTATTTCTACATCAAAATAAAAAAACAGAAGCTCTTCTCTGTTTTTTAATCGTTTTTACATATATAATTCATTTTCAAAAACTCAAAACAACTACCATTTGTTTTCTGTATAAACGTTCCAACAGCTTCGAATCCTGCTCTTTTATACACTTTAATCGCTCTTTCATTAAATGTCGCTACTGATAGTGTTATATAATTACATCCGTATTTTTCTTTACTAAAAGCTAGTCCAGCTTTTACGAACTGTAGACCAAATCCATTCCCAGTTATATCAGGTCTCATTCCAAGACCTATATCAACCGTTTGATTATTTATGTTACTAAAACTAAAGAAACCAATGAGAGTACCATTTTCCTTCACAGAAAATGTATGATTCCCTCTACTCTCATCCTCTAAAAACTCAGCTAAATCTTCTTCATCTGCCTCTATATCATAAAAGGAATACTCCCCTTCATAATGCCAGTTATATGCAATTTCTTCTGCTTCCGCTCGCGACATTACTGTAAACATATAGCCCATTTCTCTCACTCCCTCATAAAAAAAAGCTGCAATTAAGCAGCTCCTGTTTTATAACTCATAAATCTCTTTATATTTAGCTTCTAAATAATCAGCTAAGTAGTTTGCATTTAAACCTTCACCTGTCACATCTTTTAAAATTTCAAGTGGTTTTTTCGTTTTGCCATATTGGTGAATATTCTCTGTTAACCATTCACGAATTGGTGTCACGTTTCCTTCTTCTAATAATGCATCAAAGTTTGGAATATCCTTTAGCATCCTATGTTTAAATTGCGCTGCATACATATAACCAAGCGCATAAGATGGGAAGTATCCAAATGAACCACCAGCCCAGTGAACATCTTGCAATACACCTTGTGCATCGTTTTCCGGACGAATTCCTAAATATGCTTCCATCTTATCATTCCAAGCCGCTGGCAAATCCTTCACTTGTAATGTACCATCAAATAATTCTTTCTCAAGTTCATAACGAACCATGACGTGAAGCGGATATGTAAGCTCATCTGCTTCTATACGAATAAACGATGGCTTCGATTCGTTAATCGCATCATAGAACTCACCTACTGATATATCATTGAATTGACCATCGCTATACTCTTTTAATAAATCATAATTTTTCTTCCAGAATGATTTATTACGACCGATAAAGTTCTCAAAGAATAATGATTGTGACTCATGAATACCCATAGAAGTTCCACTACATAGCGGTGTACCTTCAAATTCCTCCGCAATATTTTGTTCATATACAGCATGACCACATTCATGAATCGTGCCGAAAACAGCCATACGGAAGTCTTTCTCATCGTAACGAGTCGTAATACGAACATCCCCTCTATTTAATGTAATTTCAAAAGGATGTACCGTTTCATCAAGACGACCCGCTTCAAAGTTATAGTTCAATTGTTTTAATAACTCTAAAGTAAAATTCTTTTGTTTTTCTTTTGAAAAATGTTCAGCTAAAGCATTTGTTTTTAATTCTTTTTTAGACTCAGAAATTTCTTTCACAAGCGGAACGATACGTTCACGTAGTTGACCAAATACATGATCTAACACTTCTACTGTGATTCCCGGCTCATACATGTCTAATAGCGTGTTATATTTGTACGTTTCGTAACCCCAATATGTAATAAACTTCTTTTTGAATTCAACAATTTTTTCTAAATACGGACGGAACATTTCGAAGTCAGATTTTTCGCGAGCTTCTTCCCATACACTTTCCGCTTTCGCTTCTAATTTCACATACGCTTCATATTCCGCTTGTGGAATTTTCTTATTTCTATCATATTCTTTACGACACTCTTCAACCATTTTCTTTGTCGTTTCAGAAAGTTTATTTTCAACAATTAAAGATTCTAGTTCAGTTAAATAGTTCCCCATCTCATCTGAAGTCGACATCACAAACACTTCGGATGAAAGCATTCCAATTACTTCTGAACGCTGGTCTACTCCTTGCTTTGGTGCACCTGTTCTTAAATCCCAAAACATTAAGCTTAATGCCTCTCCGTAATTCTCTATCTTCTTCACATATGTTAAAAATTGTTTTTCCACTTCATATGTAGCAACTGTCATAGTATAAAAAACCTCCTTTTTCTACCTCAAACTTATTTCGACACTGAAACATAAATTCCTTTTCTAATAGAAAAAAAGCTTGGCAAATGCCAAACTTTTCCCTACAACATTTTTTCGCTTAAAGTACTTTTCCTTCTACCGGAAGTACTTTCTTCACTGCTTCTATCACTTTTTCATCTTCATTATCTGATAAGAATAATGATATAGCACCTTTATCTTCACTTGTACGAATTAAACGTCCAATTCCTTGGCGAAGACGTAAAATCATATAAGGCACATCTACATCCCAGAATGGATCATTCACATGTTTACGCTTCGCCTCAAACACAGGATCGTTTGGAGGGAATGGTAATGACCAAATAATAACATGTGATAATGATGAACCTGGAATGTCTAAACCTTCCCATAAATGAACGGCACAAAGTACAGTCTCTTCTTCATTTTGGAAACGAGAAACGAGCTGACTAATTTCTTGATCTCCTTCATATAGGAACGGAACTGACATTTGCTCTTTACTTACATATTCTTTAAACGCTGCAAGTTCTTGCGTTGTACGGAATAATACGAGTGTACGTCCATTTGTTTTTTGTATATTTTCAAGTGTATATTGACACTTTCTTTCCCATTCATTTTCTTTCGTATAGGGAAGTAAGTTTACTGTCATTTGCTCTTCATAATCAAACGGCGAAGCAACTGAGAATGATAAGTAATCTTTTACCCCTAGACTATTTGCAGTAAATGCGAACGAATCATTGTCAGATAATGTCGCAGAAGAGAAAATATATGGAATCTTCTTCGAGAATACTTTTTCTTGTAACACTTCTTCAACTGCACGCGGCATAATAACTAACGTGAAAGCACCATCGCCT
The DNA here is from genome assembly GCF_025809295.1 of Bacillus sp. 41-22. Taxonomy (NCBI): domain Bacteria; kingdom Bacillati; phylum Bacillota; class Bacilli; order Caryophanales; family Bacillaceae; genus Bacillus; species Bacillus sp. 41-22. The sequence goes on along the minus strand of NZ_CP084035.1, from coordinate 1,543,575 downwards.
TCTTCACCCCACGTAATTACATTTTTCTCGTGCATGAAAAGACGAAGTGAATGCTCTAACACATCTAAATGCTCATCAACAATATTTAAATCGTATGTGTTTACTGTATGCATTTCACTTTCAAATACTAATGCATCACCGACTTCACCGATTTTCGCATAAAGTCTTTTCGCTTCTGCAGTTACCTTTTCTGTCACAGTAATTTCTAAACGATCAGAACCTTCAATTTCCTTTTTATTCTCTTGTAGTACCCCAAAGAATTGTTCAGTTTGCCAAATTGTTTCTTCTACTAAATGTGCGAACTCTTCACGAATATCATTTTGTAATAATCTCGTTAAAAGTTGCTCCATCATCGTTTGTTTTAAACGGTACGTTAAAGCTTTTTGAGCTGCATATTCTACAAGATGCCCTTCATCGAATACAACGCAACTACTTTCTGGTAATAACGGAATTTGTCCTTCACGTTTGCGAGCTTCGTACGTCCAAATATGATCCATATAGAAATCTTGAGAACAAATGATTAAATCTGCCGCTTTACGATAATGCTCGCGCGAAAGAGTTTGACCACAACGATGACGAGAATCACAAGTGAAGCAATCTTGGAAGTAATCCCAGTTTACCTTTGACCATTCCTCGTCATTTAACAGTGGAAATTCTTTTCGATCACCATAGTGAGTAAAGTTCTGCATCGTACCATGATCGAATACGAACTGAGGTAATTCGTAATATACATCTTCAATTACTTCTGGAGCTCGTCCACTCATAACATCTTCAAGTTTACGTAAACATAAATAATTATCCATTGACTTCGCAAGTCTAACATCAACAGATAGCCCTAATGCTTCAGATAACTTAGCAATGTCTCCTTCTTCTTTCACAAGCTGCTCAATTAACGTTTCATCTGCACAAGCGATAATAGCCGGCTTCCCTGTATAACGTGCATAACAAATTGCATATAAAAGATATACAATTGTTTTCCCTGTTCCTACACCTGCTTCTGCAAACATAACTTTCTTCTCTTGGAAAGCGCGCTCTAACTGAAACGCCATAAAAATCTGTTCATCACGCTCTTCAAAGCCTTTTTCCGGAAGAATGTCGTAAAACACATCTCCAATCCACTCATTCAACTTATCATAAAAATTATCTTGTTTTCCTACTTCAAATGGTAACCTATTCTCAGTAAACATCCTTAGCCTCCAACCAAACAGTTTTTCTATAAAAAGATATAGCAACTGCTACTCACATGTGTGCAGCCACTTTCCCCTGTTACAATACATAGAAATACACGAAAAAAAATTTTCCTTTCGAAAAAGGAAAATTTTTTTCTATATTAATGACCTTAAATAACGTTTATCAATCGCTGTTTCATGTGAAAGAGCTGACAAATATTCTTCCTGCGCTTTTTGTATTCCATCTACAATTGCACCTTGACTATCCACTTCTTTTCCGAGCTCATCATACGTACGGTGAATAGCTTTTTGAATCATCGATAATTGGAAACTATCCATATCACTTCCTCCTTTACGCATTACATAATAGCCAGTATATGCGTGCTGGAGGAGTTTTATACTATGAATTACGCGGTGGACGCTTTCCGAAGTATTGATAGTAATCTGTACGGATAAATCCGTTAAACAGTTTACGCTTTTTCGATGCATCTTTCCCATAACATTTCTCAAATGCTTCATAACTTGTTAATAAATACATTGACCACGTATCTAATGGGCGGAATACCTCTCCCATTTCTTTATATAATTTTTCAACAAGCGCTCTTTCACTTAAACGTTCTCCGTATGGAGGATTCGTTACAACATAGCCATATTCCTCTTTTGTCGTGAAATCTTTTACTTGCATTTGTTTAAATGATATAAGATCCCCTAATCCAACTTCTTCTGCGTTATCTTGGGCAACTCTTATCATACGGTGATCGATATCTGATCCAATGATTTGCAATGGTTGATTATAATTAGCTAAATCTTCAGCTTCTTGACGAGCTTCGCGCCAATTTTGTTTACCAACCCAGCCCCATTCATCCGATGCAAAGCCTCGGTTAAATCCTGGTGCGATATTTTGTCCAATTAATGCAGCTTCAATTGGAATTGTACCAGATCCACAGAAAGGATCAACGAAAGGACGATCCGCCTTCCAGTTTGTTAACTTAATTAAAGACGCAGCTAATGTTTCTTTTAAAGGCGCTTCACCTTGCTCAAGACGGTATCCACGTTTATGAAGACCTACACCACTCGCATCGATTGTTAACGTCGCAATATCCTTGAGCATTGCAATTTCAATACGGAATAACGGTCCATCTTCTTCAAACCAAGTTGTGCGTCTATACGTTGTTTTTAATTTCTCAACAACAGCCTTTTTAACGATACGTTGGCAGTCTGAAACGCTAAATAATGTTGATTTCAAAGATTTCCCAATAACAGGAAATTCTCCGTTCTCTGGAATATAATCTCCCCAGTTTAACGCTTTTGTTTTTTCAAATAACTCATCGAATGTTGTTGCTTTAAATTCGCCGACTTTAATTTTCACACGGTCTGCAGTACGTAACCATAAATTCGTACGACAAATCGCTTTTTCATCCGCTTCAAACGTTACCTTTCCGTTTTCCACTTCACATTCATAACCAAGATCGCGAACTTCTCGGGCAACTAACGCTTCAATACCCATTGCCGCTGTTGCAATTAAAGTAACTTTTCCCATTTGCATTCACCTCTTATGTATAATCAAACAATAATTAATAACATGTTGTCCTATTAATTATCACATATTACGAAGAATATTCTCACTTACCATTTTAACTCACAACTTATAACTTCATACAAATAAAAAGCCCTCCTCTAACAAAGGAGAGCTGAGTTATTTCATAGTTGGTTCATAACGTTCTGTAAGCCATGTTCTGTTCCTTTGTACTGCAAACGGCCCACGCCTCGTACTCCGGTGGTAATCATCTATCTACAGGTTACGAAAACCTGTCCTTTTCCGTCGTTCATTTCCTTGGAAAAGATTCCCCTACCATTATTTGGGTTTCTCGCTCGTGGGGTTTACCTCGTTCCACTCCTATCATTTCTTCAAGGACTTCGTCACTGTGGCACTTTAAAGGTAGTCAAACCATATCCGAAAGGACTTAGGTTTTTTCCCTGCCGTTAAACCAGCCTTGCAGCCAGAATACCCTAGCTTATGACTTGGCTAGGCACGAACACTACAGCCATCTCAGGCCGTGCGAGCATGGACTTTCCTCTACAACGTTGGCGTTGCAGCGATTACCCAAACGTTATGACAAACATTAGTATAGTGGAAACAAAAAGATTTTGCAATGTTTTTTTCTATGTAAAATGCTTTAACCTTTTTGTTACCTTAATTTATTCGTATAACTTACTTCCAAATACAGCTTTTTCTAAATTAGATAGGCGTTTTAAAATATCCGTATTCGTATTGTTATACACTGGTTGTGCAACTGGTGTTTGTACCGGTTGTTGCGGAACTTGTGTTGCCGCTACTTTTTGTTCTTCTAATTCACGTTTCAAACGAGCATTTTGTTGTTTTAATTGATCAAATTCCTTATGAAAAGCTTCATAATCTTTAATAATCATATCAAGAAACTTATCTACTTCTTCTTGTTGATAACCTCTCATACCTGTTTTAAATTCTTTTTCTAAAATATCTTTCGCTGTTAATTTAATTTTATCCGAAATCATTTTCTTCACCTCAAATTTTTGCCAAAGCTTTCATTAACTAAATTTTTTCAGAAACAACGCCTTTTGTCAATCAAATATACGAGTACTATATTACATATTACTCTGCATTATTCCACTGTTCCTCTTCCATTATATCTTGTAAATCAGAAAAAAGAATGAAATAACTGTGATAATTTTCTATTTCTCCTTTTTTCTTAGCTGCTTCTACAATATATTTAGGGCTCCCAGACTTTTCTTCATCATATACAGCTAAAAGTGCATCGCTTTTTTCAATAAAAAATTGATTCTTTAATTTAAATTGCTCTGGGCTTTCGTACTTCCGTTTCGTAATACTATCAATATGATCTGCTTGTGAAAGAATAAATTCGTAATATTCACGGTTATCTTCCTTCCAATTTTCCTCTTGTTCTAAAAAAGGAGTAAATACAGCTAATTTTAAATTTGGATATTCTACTTGAATTTCAAAAACAACTTCAGCAGCCCATAGCTCTACTCCTAACTGACCACTTATAATAACCCACTCCAAACCTTCTTCTACAAAAACAGTTAATTTACGACGCAGCGCCTTTTTTATACACTCTACTCCTGGATGATCATTTTTAAATATTCCAAGTTCAAACGGCTTATATCCTGTTACAGCAACAACCTTCATATCAACACTCCAATTACAAAAAAAGAACTAGCATTTCGCTAGTTCTAACATATCATTTACTTTTTAAACATTCCACCAACGTTTGGTCCGATATTTGGTCCAAATGGTGATACATTCGGTCCTGGTCCATATGGTGATACGTTCGGTCCTGGTCCATATGGTGATACATTCGGTCCTGGTCCATATGGTGATATTTGATGCCCATGGTGATGATGGCCATGACCACATGGTCCACATCCGCCGCCAAATCCACCAACAGATCCTGGATCACCAGGGTCTACAACGTTTACGTTCGAGTTTGTTTGTGGGAAGAAGCTTTGATTTTTAATTTGTTGATGATGAACATGCGTTGTATGAGTTGGAAAAATGTGTGGCACCACCGTTGTTGAAAAAGAATGTGTTACGCATTGTTTCGTTGGGTGAATGACAGGAGCTGTCGTACAAATAGGTCCTACAGGCTTATGCCCTCCAAAGCAAGGATGACAATGATGCATAGTTTTTCTCTCCTCTCTCATTAAAAAAATCTGACTACACTTTACAATATGAGCGAGGGGCTAAAGCCGCTTGTTATATATACCCATTTATTTCATGGAAATTTGTCTAGTATCCAATTTCATACGTAATACCTATTATAGACAACCCCCTACTATTATTTACCAAAAAAGCCCCCGACTTGCTTAACAATCCCTGTTACTTGATTCATCGCGTTCATCATTTGTCCAGCCGTGTTCATCATTTTATTTACATCGTAGTTACCATCTGATGATTTAAATTGTGAAACAAAACTAGAAAACTGACTTGGTTGCTGTTGCTGTTGCTTTTGTTTATTCATCGTTGGATATGGTTGTTTTGGTGGATAAAACATAGCTTGTTGATTTACATATTGAGCTGGCGACATGTAGTTTTGTGAATTCATATACGCTTGCTGTGGTTGATTCGTATACATTTGCTGCGGCTGATTCATATGCGGTTGTTGCGACTGATCCATGTGCGGTTGTTGCGGTTGATTCATATACGCTTGTTGCGACTGATTCATGTGCGGTTGTTGCGGTTGATTCATATGCGCTTGCTGTGGTTGATTCGTATATGCTTGTTGCGGTTGATTCATATGCGCTTGCTGCGGTTGATTCCCAAAAGACACTTCAAATGGTTGATAATAATTTTGGTTTCCATAATGAGGCTCGAAAGGATACATATTATATCGCAAATATGTATCCTCATTATATTGGTACATATTTTGCTGTGCATATGGATTTGCTTGCTGATATACATTAGGTTGTTGAAACATGCATTCTCTCCTCCTTGGCATAAGTTTCTACATATAGAATATGTACCTATAAAATAAAATGTGTGACGGAGTACCTGTCTGTTTTTGTCGGAAGTTTAAATTTTTAAAAAAATTAGAAAGTAAACCCTTCCATGCTATGATAATAAGGAAGAAGATTCTCATGGGGAGGAATCAACATGGTATTAGGGGATTTAAAACAAGCGTTTTCTCAAAAAAAGGGGTATTACACAGAAAATTCGAATGAACTGTTAGACTTTGCAAGACATTGTTATCTTGAAGGAAAAGTATGCATATCAGATTACCGAACATTAATACGAGAGTTAGAAATAAACGGTGCAACAAAACCTACAACAGTGACAGAGGCATAAAAAAACAAGAGGGTTTTCCCTCTTGTTATTTACATTGATCTACGATATTTTGCAAAGTATACGAAATAGCTTGATGAGTTTCAAAGAAACGTTTGCCTTTTCCCTTATTAACAAAACATTGTAGCACATTAGTTTGTAAATTATCATACACTTGATCAATTTGTTGTACATGTATATACTTAGGTTGTTCTTCCTTTATCCACCTATAAGCTAATTCTTTCCACATCTCTAACTCCGCATCTACAATATCAACAAATGGCTTCATATCCTTATAAAAATCATATTCAGCCATCTCTCTTTTTTTCACATTCGCTTCATCATTATACTGCATTAACTTCTCCGAAGACTGGATTAATGCTTCATGTCCCATTTTGTTCCCACCTTATTATGCACTCACTACGACGTTTTGAAATGTCTTTACCCAGCTCCCTTTTTCTTCGTGATGCACTAATTTATTTTCCATATGTTCTATATGCATTTCTGTTATTTCTATCTTATTGCATATTTTTTCACCTTTATCCTTCAATGCATGATTCATTCTAATCCCAATCTTCATTTCCAGCAAATCGAGAGAACTTAACATTTGATCCATTTTTTTCATAACATCTTCCTTCTGAACCATCGCCATATTTAAAACGCCCCCTTCTTTGCCTTTCCTTTGTCATGTAATTTCGCCGATTGATTAATTACTCCTTCTCACATGACAAAACTAGTTGATATTCGTCAAAGAAATCATTTAGTATGCCATTATTAGAAATGGTAACAATACAAAAAGGAGGTGTATTACGATGGCAAAAAATAAAAACGAAAAAAAGAAAAAGCAAAACAAACAACAAAACCAACCTGAGACTGGTAATCCAAAGCTTGATGGTCCAAATTTCCCCGCTACATAAAGTGAAACTTTAATCAGTGGGGTTTTGTTCATCCCCCACTGATTATCAACCCGCACCAATCGGGTGTTTACGGACAGCTGGGCTTCCACCTACCTTCTTTGCTCCAGCCAAATTTTGAGGTGGGAGTTTTACTGTCCGCAAATAGCGGGATAAAATGACACTTTAACCAAAGTGGCTTTTACAAACAACTATTTTCTAGTCTATCTTACCTCTTCGCTTTCGATAAATGTTGAAGTTAAAGTCGTACTGCCGACAAATAACCGATTAGAAAGTAACTTGTTGTAGAGCTTATTACTTTTAATAAAGAAGTCCCGCCTTAATTTAAGAAGGCGGGACTTCTTTATTATATCATGAACTCATCTATTCTTTTAACAAAACTACTTAATATAGAAAGAGTATGTATTTGCTCCCTCTTCTTTCTATACCATTCTGTTATATTAATTTCTCCCTTAGGTTTTTCAAGTAAAAATAATGAATCTATTTCCAACCCTTCACTAAACCAATCTTTTTCAATTAATTTTTCATGAGTGACAATAGAATACACTTCCCGAAGAGCCGGCGTACATGATTTTCTAATTCCCCTTATATTACATTCATAATCCATTCTTGACCCTGTATGCCTAGTTTGCACTGCAAATTTATAAAAAGAAGACTTATACTTTGAATGAAATAGTAACCAAGCCAATTGCTTGCCCAGTTCTATACGTTTTTGCAACGTTTCAAATTGATAAACTGAAAATCCATACATTCCCCCTTCCACCGTTGGAAAAATAACTGCACTAACATGAAATATTTCTTGAAATTTGAACAGTGCAGTATCAAATACGTGTTTTTGAAAGTATGCATTCTCAATTACTGGTTTTTGAATTTTATTTTGTTCATTAATAATAAGTGCCGTCATAAGCCTATTTATATCTTTTTCCTCCCAAAACGCGACCCATTCTTTTTCCATAAAAATTGATATGTTGAAAAATTGTAACAAATGGAAGAGCGGCGCACATCTCTTTTTACTTTCCTCATACAGTAATAGTTGAGGAAATGCATCTAAGAAAATGAGCCAATTGGCTTTCTCATACAAAAGAAATAATCGTCTCTTAACTGTTTGAGATAAAAGATTAGAATAATATTCTCCTTCTAAATCTGTCATGTTCCATCCCCCATTCCTTGAAACCATACTCGCTAAAAAAGACCATCTAATTTCTCTATTTCTCAAATAATATTCTTGGTAAGATTGTGTACGTGAAATATTATCTACGTTAGCTACATCCGTTCTCTCCTTAATAGTAAGAACTATAACTTTTTCCTCTTCTGTACAAAAAATATCATTACGGTTCTGTTTAATTTTTTCATAGTCATTCCATCGAAACATGAGTAAGTCACCATACCTTTCTTGAAAAAGGTCACATCTTTTTTCATTTTTTGATATAATCACCTTTGTAAGTAATTCTTATCAAGTTGGGAGTGGACAAAATATGACCATTCGTTACCCAAATGGAAAAAGGTACGATCAAGCTTCACAACCTCATAAAACACCAATAAAAAAACATACTTACAGTAATAGAGGTATGTCCCTTGAAGAGGAATTGAATGAAACCAATCAATATTACTTAACCCATAATATTGCATGCGTACATAAAAAACCTACACCTCTTCAAATTGTAAAAGTAGATTACCCCGCTCGAAGTGCTGCAGTGGTAAAAGAAGCGTATTTCAAACAACCTTCTACAACAGATTACAACGGTGTATACAAAGGGAAATACATCGATTTTGAAGCGAAAGAAACTAAAAATAAAACCAGTTTTCCACTTCAAAACTTCCACCTTCATCAAATTGAACATATGAAGCAAGTAGTCGCTCATAATGGAATTGCATTTGTTATTATTAAATTTACACTTTTTGATGAATTTTATTTATTAGATGCAAAACATATTATTGCATTTTGGAATCGTCAAAATACTGGTGGACGTAAATCGATTACAAAACAAGAAATAGAAGAGCATGGGTCTTTATTATCATGCGGTTATCACCCTCGAATTGATTATATCCGCGTACTAGACACGGTTTATTTTTCGTGATAGAGTCATCACTAAGGCTCTTTTTTCGACTTTTGGGGGAGAGAATGAAAGGTAGGAGAAAGTATAATGTCAGATAATTATCGTTCTCGTACAGAACGAAATCATGTAAAAAATCAAACGAAAGAAACAAATAATAAAGAAGAAAAACCAAAGAAAAAAGGTTCCTTTTTCAAGAGATTTCTTATAGGTTGTCTACTTCTTGGTATCGTCGGTCTCGTAGCTGGCGTTTCGGCCTTCTTTGTTATGGTAAAGGACGCTCCAAAACTAGACAAATCAAAGCTAGTCAATCCTTTATCAACAAAATTCCTTGATAAAAACGGGAATTTCTTCTATGAATACGGTGCTGAAAAACGAACCCATGTTACATACGATCAAATTCCAAAAGTAATTGAAAGTGCATTCCTTGCGACTGAGGATGCTCGTTTCTACGATCATAATGGAATTGATTTTAGACGTACTGGAATGGCAGTCATGGAAAATGTCACTGGTGGTTTTGGATCACAAGGTGGTAGTACGATTACACAGCAAGTAGTTAAAAACTATTTTCTAACGATGGACAAAACTGCAAAAAGAAAAGTGCAGGAATGGTACTTATCTTATAAGTTAGAGCAACAGTACTCAAAACATGAAATTTTAGAAATGTACTTAAATAAGATTAACCTCGGTAATCGCTCTTACGGTATTTCAACAGCAGCAAAAAAATATTACGGCAAAGATTTAAAAGACATACAACTACACGAAGCTGCAATGCTCGCTGGTTTACCCCAAGGTCCTAACATTTATGATCCAACAAAACCAGATAACGTTGATAGAGCAACGAAACGTCGTAATATCGTATTAACATTAATGAACCGACACGGGTATATAACGAAACAAGAAATGAATGACGCAATGCAAATCTCTGTAACACAAGGACTTCTTCCATCTTCAGAAGTGACTGAAATGAAGTATCAAGCATTTATAGATGCTGCTGTAAAGGAAGTTGAAAAAGAATACCCTGATGTAAATATCGGTTCAGATGGTTTAACGATTCATACAACACTTGATCAAGATGCTCAAGATTACGCTGAGAAAATTATGGATGGCAATCTCATTAAATATCCAAACGATCAGTTCCAAGGATCATTTGTATTTATGGATACACAGTCTGGAGAAGTTCGAGCAATTGGTGCTGGGCGTAAAGAAAGTAAGTCTACTTTCAAAGGTCATAATATGGCAGTTGATTTAAAACGCCAAGTTGGTTCAACAATGAAACCAATTTTCGACTATGGTCCAGCAATTGAGAATCTTCAATGGTCTACTTATCATCAATTAAATGACTCTGAATATACTTACTCTGATGGCACAAAGATTAAAAATGCTACAGGTAATTTTAAAGGTGACGTTTCACTTCGTGAAGCATTGAAGAAGTCATTAAACATCCCGGCTTTAAAAACAGCTCAAGCAGTCGGTATTCCTAAGGCACAAGAGTTTGCTGAAGGTTTAGGAATGACGTTTAAAGATGGGAAAGCATATGAATCTACTGCAATCGGTAGTAATGAAGGCTCTCCGTTAGATGTCGCTGGAGCTTATGCAACATTTGGAAATGACGGTGTATACAATAAACCTCATTTCGTTAAAGAAGTTATTTTCCCAGATGGAAAAAAGAAAAGCTTTAAACCGAAAGAACAGCGTGCAATGCACGACTATACAGCTTACATGGTTACTGACGTTCTTCGTGACGTAGTAAAACCTGGTTCTGGCGGTACAGGGTCAACAGCATATGTTTCTGGATTCGACGTTGCTGGTAAAACAGGAACACAAAACTTTGATAAATCTGTTATTAAAAAATACGGTATTCCAGCAGATGCCAACAGAGATAGTTGGTTCGCAGGATATACACCACAATATACAATGGCTGTATGGACTGGTTATGAAAAAGATAGCCCAGAAAATTACATTAGCGATCGTTCTACTAGAATTGCTCAGCAAATGTTCCAAGCAATGATGAGCAAATTTGCTACGGATAAATCTCGTTTCGAGCGCCCTTCTTCTGTACAAGAATTAAATGGAGAACTGTACATTAAAGGTGCGAAAAAAGATGCAGTTAAAGAAATTAAAGTAGATCCACCTAGTGGCCTTAATGTCGCTTTCGATGGCGCTAGCACAGTGACACTGAACTGGTCTGGACCATCATCAAATGTTGATGCATACGCAGCAAGCTATAAAGCTACTGACGGTTCTAGTGGTAGCTTATCAGTAAGCGGTACGACAGCTACTCTTGGTGGTATTAAACCAGGTGTTACTTACAGTTTCTCTGTAGTAGCGAAAAAGGGTACTGGAACAAGCCCTGCAGTTGGTGCATCCTTCACTGCCCCTGGCGGAACTCCAGATGCGAAAAAAGCTGACGAAGAGGCTAAGAAGAAGGCTGACGAAGAGGCCCTGAAAAAGGCCAATGAAGATAAACTAAAACAAGAAGAAGCTAAGAAAAAAGCTGATGAAGATCAGCGTAAACAGCAAGAACAACAACAACAACAACAACAACAACAACAAGAACAACAACGTAAACAACAAGAACAACAGCAGCAACAAGAACAACAACGTAAACAGCAAGAAGAAGCTCAAAAGAAAGCCGCTGACGAAGAGGCTAAGAAGAAAGCTGACGAAGAAGCTAAGAGAAAAGCCGACGAAGAAGCTAAAAGAAAAGCTGACGAAGAAGCTAGAAAAAAAGCTGAAGAGCAACAACAGCAACAAAATACCGGAGGAGATATACCTCACGCGGACGGAAATGTTGTTACAACAGAGTCTTAATAAACAAAAAAAGAAGTCGGTTTCTCTTAATGAGAAATCGACTTCTTTTTTGTTATCATTTTCTTTACATATAGCTTTTCTATTTCGATATACAACTGTACTAATTGAATATACGAATGGTAATTACTCGGTTTCTTTATAATAAATGAATATCGCTCCATAAAATTAACAGGTTGTACTTCCAATTTATTCGTATTTACTTGCATCTCATTCAAACTATGAACAGGCTGCTCATTTAACCAATATATAACCGATAGAAAGTGCGCTGCAAAAAGAATCATCGGACCCTCAGCTTCTTGTTTTTTTCTGTTCCGAAATAGTATAGCAATTTCTTCATGCTTGCTTTTCCATATATTTAACACCGCTGGAATACTTGTTTCAATTTCATTCCATGGCTCATATTTTCTTTCAATATCAAATATAAAGTAAGTATTTTGTATTATTTCTTCAAAAGATTGGTCTGTGTGATACGTAATCGAATTTGCACTCTCTTTAAAAAATGGTACGCACCGAAACTCTTTCGGTATTTCTATAACTCGCTCCATCCTTTATTTCCCCTTCATTCGTTTCTTTCCTTCGCGACATATTTCTAGTAATCGACACTCTTCACATTGTGGTCGCTGCGCCTTACAGTAATAACGTCCGAAGAAAATCATACGGTGGTGTGTAACTCCCCACTCGTCCATTGGAATCTTCTTCATCAATGTCTTTTCCACTTCTAACACAGAATCTTTCCATCTACAAATTGCTAACCGTTTACTCACTCTCTCTACATGCGTATCAACAGCAATCGCTGGAATCCCAAATGCTACCGAAACAACTACATTCGCTGTCTTTCTCCCTACTCCTGGTAATTTCGTCAGCTCATCACGGTCTTCTGGAACTTTCCCGTTATAATCATCTAGTAACATCCGGCACAATTTTTGAATATTTTTCGCCTTATTTCTAAACAATCCAATGGAACGTATATCTTGTTGTAATTCTTCTAAAGACACACTTAAATAATCTTCTGGTGTTTTATATTTTTGAAATAAGTTTTTCGTCACTTTATTCACAAGTGCATCTGTACATTGCGCAGATAATGCCACTGCGATTACAAGTTCAAATGGATTATCATGAATTAATTCACAATGCGCTTCTGGATACATATCCGCCATTGTATCTAAACAATAACGAATTTGCGTTTTGTTCAACATATCTTTCCTCCTACACTACTGCTCCAACCAATTATAAAAAGGCACTTTCCCAGTAAATTTCGTCTCTTGTTTTGTCGTTTGCTGTGTGCGTTGTTGATTCGCTCTAAATTTCTGGCCTTGATTTTGCGCTTGATCTACCGTTTTAATTCCGTTCTTTTTCCACTCAAACAAAATACGATCAATATACCGGAAATTAAGTTTACCACTCATAACAGCTTCACGAAGAGCCGCTTGAATTAAATTCGGATGGTGTTGATCTTGATCTTCCCACATCCCTAATGTTTCACATTCAAATGGCGAAAGTGGTCTTCCGAATTCTTTTTCAAATACTGTATATAAATTTACTTGAATTTGCTTTTGTTCTTTTTGCTCTTCCTCTATAGATTCATTCATTAAAAAGTGCAATATTTTTTCCCACAGTGGTTGTAAAGAATAACTTTCACACATCATCGCTTCAGATCTTCGTCCACCTTCTAGTGCTAAAAAACCTTTTTGGATTAAAGTCTGAATCACTTCCATGCATTTCATTTCTGTTATCGTCATCCGTTCTGAAATCTCTGAAGGAGTCGGGAACGAATTACCTGATTCTAAAAATGTGTGTACATGAAGTACTACCATAAATTCCGTCTCATTTAAACCTAGCTTTTTATAATGCATCATAAGCAATTTAGGAATCGCTATGCTTCCCTGTTCAAACCATTGTAACATCATTTTCTTTTTCATCACCAAACACCTCGTTCTCTAGTATAACACACCTTTAGCCATTTCTTTTTGCCACAATTCGTCAAAAAAACCTCCCTATATATAGGGAGGTTTTTTGCCATTTACTACAAGAAACAGACGATTAAGCCTGTACTTTACTTTTCATGAACGTATGAATTCGTTCTAATGCTTTCTCAACTTGCTCAAGAGATGTCGCATACGATAATCGAACGTTATTTGGTGCACCAAATCCTGTACCTGGAACAAGAGCCACCTTTTCTTCTTCTAATAATGCTTTTGCCCACTCATCAACTGTATCATACCCAGCTAACGCTACGGCTTCTTTTACATTTGGGAATAAGTAAAAAGCACCTTGTGGCTTAATGCAAGTGAAACCAGGAATTTGAATTAATTTATCATAAATAATGTTCAATCTTTCTTCAAACGCTTGACGCATTGTTTCTACAGGTTCTTGTGAGCCTGCATACGCAGCAATTGCACCGTATTGAGCAATTGAAGTAGGGTTTGACGTACTATGACTCGCTAAGTTCGTCATCGCTTTAATAAGCTGCCTATTTCCTGCTGCATATCCAATACGCCAACCTGTCATAGAATGTGATTTAGATACACCATTAATAATAAGTGTTTGTTCTTTTAATACATTAGAAAGCTGGGCAATTGAAGTATATTCCGCGTCACCATAAATTAATTTTTCATAAATCTCATCTGAAACGATTAAGATATCATGCTCTAAACATACTTCTCCAAGCTGTTGTAATTCTTCTTTGCTGTAAATCATCCCTGTTGGATTGCTCGGTGAATTAATAATAACAGCTTTCGTTTTCTCTGTAATTGCCTCACGCAGCTGCTTTGCTGTAATTTTGTACTCATTGCCTTCTAGACCTTCTACATAAACTGGCTTACCACCAGCAAGCTTTACTTGCTCAGGATAACTTACCCAATAAGGAGTTGGGATGATAACTTCATCTCCTTCATCAAGTAACACTTGGAATAATGTATATAATGCATGCTTGGCACCATTACATACAATAATTTCAGATGGATCATACGCAATTCCTTGATCACGAGTAAACTTCTTCACAATTTCTTGTTTTAACGCTTGTAATCCACCTGTTGGTGTATATTTCGTATGTCCTTCTAACATCGCTTTATGCGCAGCATCCATAATATGTTTTGGCGTATTAAAGTCAGGTTCTCCTGCTCCTAATCCAATTACATCATGACCTTCTGCTTTTAATGCTTGTGCCTTTGCTGTAATTTCTAAAGTTGCAGATGGTGTTAAAGCAGCTACTCGCTTTGCTAATTTCATTTGTAGTTCCCCCTACATCTATTTTTCAATGCTGTAGTGTCCAGCATAAACCCCATTTTGAAACTCTAAATAGTAATACGTATAACGATCTTCCTGATCAATATATGTAATTTCCCACAATGGAATATCGTTTTGAGCACCTAATTTTACTTTTATAATTTCTTTTGGTTTCGGCTTCGGCTCAGCACCTTCTCCTGTAGCTTGTTCAGCCAATTTTTGCAAAGCTTCTTTTTTAGAAATACCTTCGCTCTTTTTCTTCACAAGGACATTTCCTTTTTTATCAGGCACCCAAACGATAAGTTGTTCTCCTTTTTCATCTGTACCTTGTACGACTGTATATGAAGATTTTCCATTATAATAATCAACAGTATTTACCTTTGTAAGCTTTGCCTTTTCTTTCGCAATTTCTACAGACTTTGACTCTTTTGGAATTTTCTTTTCCATCGCTTTATTATAAACATATGCCCCATATATTCCGCTAGCAACGATAACGATAATGATTGTAAAGATCCACTTTTTCATTGTATCACTACGTTCTGTAAATCGTAAATACAGCTGTTTCTTTATCTTTTTCGTCTAATGCTAATCCGAACATGAGGTCCTGCTCTTTTAACGTACGATTCAAACCATCAACAATTTTATACAAGTCAGACGAATATTTAATACGCGTCGTTGATAGGACTTCGATTTTCTTATCCATGAAAAAACTCCTCCGTTACACAAAAATTTCTAATTATAGAAGAACGCAATGCGGTTACAATAAGAGTACATTCTTTACAACCCCTGCTTCATCACCCATCTATTATAGCAGGACATGTACAGCAAAAAAAGGTTTCAAATCGAAAAGCAATATATTTTGTATACAAGAAGTAAGAAAAATAAAATTCCTCCTACCCACATTTTTTACGCCTGAAGTTTAAATGTACTTCAGGCGTATTTTTCTTCCAATTTTATTCATTTGACGATTCTTCTAACTGTACTAACAATTCTTCTAACGGTCCTTCATAGAGCGGTACAGTTGGGATTGATTGTAAAAATCGTTTTCCATAGGAAGAACTTGTCAAACGACGATCTAATACAAATACAGTTCCCGTATCTGTATTTGTTCTAATAAGACGGCCAAACCCTTGTTTGAAACGCAAGATTGCTTGTGGGAGCGCCAACTTATCAAATACGTCTTCTCCTTGATTTTTTAACCACTCTCCTTTTGCTTCCATCATCGGCTGATGAGGAGGGGTAAAAGGCAGACGGACAATGACAAGACAACTCAGAGCATCTCCAGGTATATCTATCCCTTCCCAAAAACTACTTGTTCCTAACAAAATCGATTTGTCGAACTCCTGGAATTTTCGGATTAGACGACTTCGGCTCTTATTATTCACACTTTGCGTTAATAATAAATATCCTTCTAATGTCTCATCATTTTTCAAATTCGCATACGCTTCTTTCAACATTTCATACGAAGTGAATAAAACGAGCATTCTACCTTTTGTAGCTTTCGCTATTTTCGCAATATGTGCCGATATAGACTCAATATATTCTTCATTACTTGCTTTCTTAATAAAAGGTACATCCGTTGAAACCATTAATTTCATTTGCTCTTCAAAACGGAATGGTGATGGAACCTTTAATGTATTGGGAGCAAAATCATGTAAACCTAGCTCCTCTTTTATATAGTCGAATGAATCATTAACTGTTAACGTTGCTGATGTGAAAATAACACTCTTTTTCTGGGTTAAAAATTCATCAGCAAATCTTTCACCAATATGAACAGGCTGCGCATATAGAACTGTTGAATGAATCGTTCCCTTCGTTTCAGTCTCCATCCATGTCACGTATGAATTTTTTTCTAAAATGAGTAATTGTAAAGATTGTGCCATCTTTCTCAACAACTCAATTAAATGCATATATTCACCTGTAACGACATGCATCTCCCATTCTAATTTACTTTGCAATATTTCAGCTTGCTTCTCAAGTGTAGTCAATAACTTTCTTACATCATACACAAATCGATTTGTTAACTCGGTAATGCTATCCCATAACTTACCTTTCTCTACTTCCGTGTTATATCGATAAATGAGTGGCATATTGCTCATCCCTTGTTCCTGCTTTGTTTGTTTAAATACGAAAGTCCGTAACATTTGAAATAGTTCATCCGCATCAAATTTCAATTCCTTCAAACTATGACTCACCATACGGAAAGTCGAACGCGATGCTTGCTCTGATTTTTTCATCATTTTATATACTTTAGAAAGTACATCATCTGTTTCTAGCGTACCAAGACGAGATAAAGCTAATTGAAAATACATGCATGAGAACTGTTCACCTAATGTTCTACTCGCCGCTTCCTCGATATGATGAGCTTCATCAAAAATAATATGTTCACATGAAGCAAATAGTGGTTCTTCACTTGAAAAATCTTGAAATAATAACGCATGATTTGTAATAACGATATCTGCAAATAATGCTTTATTCTTTGCTCTTTGATAAAAACAACGACTATACCAGTTGCTTTGCATCCCGCCTGGACTATGTACATCACTACAAATACGGTTCCAAAGTAACTTGCCGCCCTCAGGAATATTTAATTCATCACGATCGCCAGTTTCCGTTTGCAATAACCACACTAAAATTTTTGCCTTTGTGAGCGCCATATCATAATTTTTCTCTTCCTCTTGCAAAGCATATTCAAATTTGTGTAGACAAAGGTAATGCTTTCTTCCTTTCAGAAGAGCTACTTCAAATGAAAATGGCATTATTTTCTTTAATAAAGGAATTTCTTTTTCTAGTATTTGTTGTTGCAATTGTACAGTTTGTGTACTTATAATGACAGGCTCTTCTTTTTTCTTTGCGAAATAAATACTTGGAAGTAAATATGCAAGCGTCTTCCCCGTACCTGTTCCTGCTTCAATCAGTGAAAACCTAGAATCTCTTAGCGCTGTATATATTTCCTTCATCATAATTTGTTGGCTTTCTCTTTTTTCAAACTTTGGCATATTCAATTCAAGTTTATCGATTGTCTTATGTAAGAAAGCATCAAATTTAGATGAGTATGTTTCACTGAGGCTTAAAGAATAATTCCGCTTTCGAAGCGCAATATTTCGATACACCTCACACTCCTCTGCCTCTTCTTTACCATGCATCATTTTCTTTAAAATATTTTCAGAAAGTACATCAGCTATATCACTTTGGAAAACATCACTTAATTCATAAAGCGATTGTAATGTGACAAGTGGTAACTTTTCAATTTCACTTAAAAATTGTAAAAACAACTCCGCTGTTGCAAGAGCATCACTATCCGCACGATGTGGTTGATCGTGCTCTAGTTCATGCTGCTTAGCTAAATCACGTAATTTATAACTATCAGCTGTTGGCAAAAGAATTTGCGCCAATTCAACTGTATCAATTTTAGGACAATGTACTTCTGTATATCCAGCCTGCCTTAATTCTTCATTTAAAAAATTCCAATCAAAGTGAACGTTATGTGCAACAAAAGCCGCACCTTGTAATAGCTCAACAATCATCGGGGCTACATCTCGAAATAACGGGGCTTGTTTTACAAGATTTTCATCAATCCCAGTTAATTCTGTAATAAATAGGGGAATCTCTCTCTTCGGATTAATAAAAGATGAAAAAATCTCTAATATCTCTCCATCTTCCACTACAACAGCTGCAATTTGGGTGATTTTATCCTTCCCATCTTTCCAGGAGTTCCCTGTCGTCTCTAAATCAACAACGACATAACGCTTACTCATATATGTAACACCTCAATTTCTTACCTATCAAACACAAAAATTATATAATGTTACTATACCACGTTTTACCTCATCTTAATGAAAAGATGCACAAAAAAGCTATCTCCTTAATTAGAGATAGCCTTCCTACTTATAATATCGTGCCAGCTTTTTCAGCACCTAACATTTCAATAATTTGATTATCATCGTCTAATACTGCAATTTTCGGCTCTTGTTTATGAATATTTTCTTCTGCCACTAAACCATAGCAAATAATAATAACTTTATCACCCGGTTGTACAAGCCTTGCAGCTGCACCATTTAAACACACAACACCGCTACCGCGCTCTCCTTTAATAACATATGTCTCTAAGCGAGCTCCATTGTTGTTATTTACAATTTGTACTTTTTCATTTTCTACAATATTTACCGCATCCATTAAATCTTCATCAATTGTAATACTACCTACATAATTTAAATTTGCTTCTGTTACAGTTGCACGATGTAACTTCGCTCTCATCATTGTGCGAAACATAGATGCTCCCCCTTATTTCCCCATTAATGTTATATTGTCAATTAATCGTACATTTTCAAACTTAACCGCAATCGCTAAAATGATTCTTCCTTCAATTTTATTTATTGCTTTTAATGAAGGATATGCATATAAATCAGCATAATCTACAGTGCCTTTCGTATACTTCTCAATATGCTCTTTCACAAGATTCATAATGATTTCCGGATTACGTTCGCCTGCCTCAATTCGTTCTTTCGCTATACATAGACTGCCGTATAAATGAGGAGCCTCTTCACGTTCTTCTAGTGATAAATACACATTACGAGAACTTTTCGCTAATCCATCTTCTTCCCTTACAATATCAACTGGTACGATCGTAACGGGAATATTAAAATCAGTTACGAATCCTTCAATTACAGCTACTTGCTGTGCATCTTTCATACCGAAATAAGCACGCGTTGGCAATGTAATATTAAATAGTTTCATTAGTACAGTCGCAACACCAGCGAAATGACCAGGTCTTTGTTTGCCACATAATACGTCGGTACGCTTCACAACTTCTACTGTTGTCGTTTGTTCTGCTGGATACATCTCTTCTACACTCGGATAAAATAAATAATCAACACCATTTTCTTTTGCTACATTTTCATCTCTATCAATATCACGTGGGTATCGATCTAAATCTTCATTTGGTCCAAATTGTAGTGGATTTACAAATACACTTAAAACTACAATTTCATTTTCTTCCCTTGCCTTACGTAGTAACGTAGCATGCCCTTCGTGTAAATACCCCATCGTTGGAACAAAACCGATACTTTTTCCACTTGTACGAAGTTCGTTTGTAATTTGCTGCATCTCTTGCACTGTAGTTATGATTTTCATTATTGTTTTCCTCCGTATAACGCTAAGCACTCTTCCTCTTTCATTGTGAATGAATGTTTTTCTTCAGGAAATTGCCCTGTCTTTACTTCAGTAACGTATTGCGAAATCCCTCGCACAATCTCCTCTTGAACAGACGTATATTGCTTCACAAATTTCGGAACACGATTTACGCCGTACGAGATAAGATCGTGGTATACAAGAACTTGCCCATCTACTTTTTGTCCTGCTCCAATTCCGATTGTAGGAATTGTTAACTGCTCTGAAATAATTTCTGCTAATTGCATTGGCACACATTCTAGCACAAGTGCTATCGCACCAGCTTCCTCACATTTCTTTGCATCTTCTATTAATTTTTTTGCACTTTCAGCATCTTTCCCTTGTACTTTATACCCACCTAGCACTCCTACAGATTGAGGAGTTAAACCTAAATGCGCCACAACGGGAATTCCCGCATTCGTTAAGTAGTGAATAGTTGATATAACTTCTCCAGCACCTTCTACCTTTAATGCATGTGCCCCGCTCTCTTGAACAATGCGACGTGCATTAATCATCGTATCTTGCGATGAGACATGATAAGACATAAATGGCATATCAGTTACAATAAACGTCTCTTTCGCTCCGCGGCGTACAGCTTTCGTATGATGAATCATATCCTCTACTGTTACTGGAACTGTTGAATCATACCCAAGTACAACCATTCCTAGAGAATCACCCACTAAAATCATATCGACTTTAGCTTCTTCTGCTAATTTAGCAGATGGATAATCATACGCCGTTAGCATTGTAATCGGCTCACCTTGCTCTTTCATTTTCAAAAAATCTGTTTTTGTTTTCAAAAACTACTCCTCCTTTATGCAGGAGAGAGGAGATGGCCGAAATCATATAAAAAACCCCTCTGGCCATAAAAGGGCAGAAGGGTTGTGTGTTAGTCGGCATTATTCATCCCTCTGTCCCAGTCCGTTATTGGATCAAGGCAGAATCCAAATTATTATTTTTTCATACTGCGTAAAATAATGGTGCAGTTCGCTTTGATACTGCCCATATTCGAAATAATTATAGCAAACTCTGAAAAGGAATTGCTACATTTTTTCGAAAAAATAATTTTTTATCCCTATTATGGTATGTGAAATTTATTAGTATCTAAATGACAAAAAGAAGCTCCAAAATAGGAACTTCTTTTACTTAATTTCTATATCAGCAGAATGAATGTGGTGCACTTGTCCTTGATGATCCTCAAGTAACAATACACCATCCTCCGTAATTCCTTTTGCTAGCCCATTAATAGTTTCCTTCATCGTTCGAGCTGTAATTTCTTTTCCGATACTTACTGCGTAACTTTCCCAAAGAATTTTAATAACAGAGAAGCCATTTTTTAAATACTCTTCATACAATTTCTCTAGTTGCAAGAAAATTTGTTGCATAAGTTCCGCACGAACAATCGGCTTACCCGATTCAATTGCTAATGAAGTTGCAATTTGCTGAATTTCCTCATCAAAATGTTCTTGTTTCTGATTTGCATTAATGCCAATTCCCATAATAACAGCATTAATTTTATCTGGATCAGCTTGCATCTCCGTTAATATACCGACAGCTTTTTTACCTTGAATTAAAATATCATTCGGCCATTTAATCCCTACGTTTACACCGGTACATTTTTCAATTGCTTGCGCTACGCTAACAGCTGCTAATAAAGTAAGCTGTGGTGCATGATGAACTGGAATCGAGGGACGCAAAATAATACTCATCCAAATTCCTGTTCCTTTTGGGGAATACCATTTTCTACTTAAACGTCCTCTACCTGCTGTTTGTTCTTCAGCAACGACAATTGTTCCCTCTTCTGCGCCTTCATAAGCAAGTCTCGCTGCAATATGCTGAGTAGACTCAACCGATTCTTCAAAATAAACCGTTCTACCGATACGCTCTGTTTGTAATCCTAATTGAATCTCATTCGCAGTTACTTTATCTGGTTTACTAGCAATTCGGTACCCTAAGCGGCGTACAGCTTCTAGTTCATACCCTTCATTACGAAGGTCCTCCATATGCTTCCATACAGCGGTTCTCGAACAACCAAGTTTGTCACTAAGTATTTGACCAGATACAAATGCACCATCTGCTTCAGAAAAAACTTGTAATAACTGCTTTCTTATAGTAGATTGCATCTTTGTAGCCACTCCCTTATATCCTCTTTCTTATTAACTAAATCTCCTTGTACGATTGCTTCTTCAATATTTTGAAGCATTTCGGCAACCCACGGACCTGGCTTTTTATCTGTCCAGCTTAATAAATCATTACCAGTCACATTCATTTCTTGACGATTTTTTATCGGCAATGCATGAAATAATGATTGTACTTGCTTAACAGACGCACTATTATAACTTTCTATTATCGCTTCATATACTCTTTCCGCCATCTCAGCGATGCGAATCCCAGTTTTATAAAGAAGGATTGTATCCCACTCCTTCTCCTTTCTAGAACGAATTGCTAATAAAACCGCTACGATATCTTTAATCTTTTTATTCGAGAACTTCCATTGACGCAAAAAGACAGATGGATGCTCTTCTCCGATACAATATAAGAAAAATGCCCACGCCTCAACGTCTGTTTCGAAAGAATCCCATTTATACTGCGTAGCTTTCAAGAGTCTTTCTTCTGACATTTGCAAATATGGCAGATGAGAAAATAGCTTAGTTTCTACTAACTCTTGAAGACCATTCACACAATATGTACCGGTCAACAATTTTTCAAATTCAACTGTAATTCTTTCAATCGCTATATGTTCGAGCAAATGCCCATACGTTTCAATTGCTTGTTTCGTCTTTATTTCCAAAGAGAAACCTAACGTACTTACGAACCGAATACCACGCATCATTCGCAGTGCATCTTCTTGAAAACGGTCTGCAGCATCTCCAACCGTTGTAATTTCCTTCAGACGAATCGCTTCTTTCCCAGCAAATAAATCAACCATTTCGCCTTCCTCTGTCATTGCAATTGCATTCATCGTGAAATCACGTCGTTTTAAATCCTCTTCTAATGAACGGACAAATTGAACACTACTAGGTCTTCGAAAATCTTCATATTCGCTTTCTGTTCGAAAAGTAGTTACCTCATACGGTTCACCATTTTCTACAACAATTACAGTTCCATGCTCAAGACCAACCGGAACATGTCTTGGGAAAATAGCCATTACTTCTTCTGGTAAAGCAGATGTTGCGATATCGATATCTCCAATCGGTCTATCGATAATAAGATCGCGTACACTTCCACCAACGAAGTAAGCCTCATGTCCGTGCTGTTTTAACATCTCAATAATTGAACTAGCTTTTTTAAATCTTTCCATTCTTGTCATCCCTTAGTATGTCATAATAAATCGCCTCATACTGTGAAACGATTTTTTCCGAACGAAACTGCTCATATACAGATTTCATCGCTCGCTCTCCCATATTACGGTGAAGTTCTTCATTTTCTAGTAGCTGAATTGCTTGCTTAGCTATTCCGTCTGTATCTCCAACTTCACATATATATCCTGTTTCACCATGTTGAATGACCTCTGGAATGCCCCCAACCCTCGTTCCGATACTAGGCACACCACACGCCATCGCTTCTAATATAACAAGACCAAAACTTTCCTTTTCTGATAAAAGTAGCATTAAATCACTCATCGCAAGAAGCTCTGCAACATTATCTTGCTTTCCTAGGAATAAGACACGTTCCTCAATATGTAAACTTTTCACCAATTGTAAAATAGTACAGAACTCTGGTCCATCACCAACAAGAAGCAATTTCGCATCTACTTCCTTTACAATTTTGGCAAATGACTGCACAACATCCTGTACACGCTTAACCTTTCGGAAATTTGAAATATGAATCAACACTTTTTCATTTTCTCGTATACCATATTCTTTTTTTAATTGAGACATATCACGTTTGAAATAAACACGTTCATCTACAAAATTGTATACCGTCTCAATTTCTTTATCTGGTTTTACAAGTTCATTTGTTTCTTCAATTAACGAATGTGACACAGCTGTAACAACATCAGATTGTTCAATACCAAAGCGAATTAAATTATTTAACGAAGGGTCGGAACCTAACACAGTAATATCCGTTCCATGTAAGGTCGTAACAATTTTAATACGCTCCCCAATCATTTGTTTTGCTAAATATGCACAAATAGCATGCGGGATTGCATAATGCACATGTAAAATATCAAGGTTTTCTCTTTGAGCAACCTCTGCCATTTTACTCGCTAATGCTAAATCGTAAGGTGGATATTGAAAAACAGAATATTGATTTACTGTTACTTCGTGAAAATAAATGTTCGGGTACACTTTATTCAACCGAAATGGTACACCCGATGTAATAAAATGAATTTCATGCCCGCGTTCCGCCAATTGCTTTCCTAACTCTGTCCCAACAACCCCAGAACCACCTACAGAAGGATAACATGTAATACCTATTTTCAATTTCATTTACATCCCCCTATTAAATCAGCATGTAATAAAACCGGTTTCTTACTCATAAATCCTTCGGCATACAGCACTCCAACTTCTTTCCCAAACATCTTCTCCCGAGCGATTACAGTTTCAACGTATCCTTCGGTTAATGGCGTCTTAACACCATCACTCCCTGTTGAAAACTGACTTTCATACGCTTCTAACGCTTCCACCTTTTTAGAAAGGTATTCACTAATATCTATACAAAAATTCGGTTTATGAAAACCATTAATCATATAATTATAAAACGACTCTACACGGTGCGGCGGAAGTTCAGGCATATATTTACGAATTCCCGCTGAAAAGATAGCTTCTTCCACAAGTTTCGCGCAATTAGCATGGTCTGGATGACGATCTTCGTAATATGGTGCGAAAATTAGTGTTGGTTTATATGTACGAATAATCTTTACAATTTCACGTATATATTCTTCTTTCATATACAAACCACGGTCTGGCATTGCTAAATTAATTCTCGTTTTTACTCCCATAATACGAGCTGCAGCCTTTGCTTCTTCTTTTCTTAGTTCTACCGTTCCATTTGAAGAAAGATCAGCTTCTGTTAAATCGCAAATGCCTACTTCATATCCTTGCTTCGTATACTTTGCAATGGTACCTGCCATGCCGATTTCAACATCATCGGCATGAGCACCAAACGCTAATATATGTAATCCACTCATAATTGTTCCCCTCATTTTCTTAACTTTCGGTAATCTAAATCTCCCCGCTCTAATGCATGCATTAGCATTTCAGCACTTGCCATATTTGTTGCTAATGGGATGGCGTATACATCACATAAACGAAGTAACGCATTAACATCTGGTTCATGCGGCTGGGCTGTTAGTGGATCCCGGAAAAAAATCACCATATCCATCTCATTTTTTGCAATCATTGCACCAATTTCTTGATCTCCACCAAGAGGACCGGATTGATATCTTGTTACAACTAAACCAGTTGCCTCCATAATACGAAGTCCTGTCGTTCCTGTTGCAAAAAGTTCATGTTTTTCAAAAATTGGTTTATATGCGTATGCGAACGAAACCATATCATCTTTCTTTTTGTCATGTGCGATTAAGGCAATTTTCATCCGTTGTCTCCCCTTTAGTCGATAATATTTTCTAAACCGTACACAAGATGATCAAGGTTCATTACTGTTTCAATTGATAGTTTTACACCTGACATAAATGATGCACGGTTGAATGAATCATGGCGAACTGTTAACATTTGTCCATCTCCGCCGAACATTACTTCTTGGTGTGCAATAAGCCCTGGTAGACGTACGCTATGAATGTGAATACCGTCTACATTTGCACCACGTGCCCCTTCTAATTGTTCCGTTTCATTAGGGTGCCCTTGCTCTTTTGGTACACGATTTTGACGGATTAATTCTACTGTTTTTACAGCTGTACCAGATGGTGCGTCTAATTTTTGATCATGGTGTAATTCAATTACTTCAACATCTTGGAAGTACTTCGCTGCCATTTGAGAGAACTTCATCATAAGTACTGCACCAATCGCAAAATTTGGAGCGATAATTGTTCCTACTTCTTTTTCTTTTGCATTTTCTGTTAATTGCTTTAGTTCTTCTTCAGTAAATCCAGTTGTACCAATAACTGA
Source organism: Bacillus sp. 41-22 (assembly GCF_025809295.1). Lineage (NCBI taxonomy): Bacteria > Bacillati > Bacillota > Bacilli > Caryophanales > Bacillaceae > Bacillus > Bacillus sp. 41-22. The sequence continues at coordinate 1,517,340 of NZ_CP084035.1, read as the reverse complement.
TCGAAGTCCACGTTCAACTGCAAGTGTCACATGTTTCTTTCCAATTTCTGGTGTTGTTAAATCTAACAATACATCTGCTTCTACTTCATCTAAACAAGTATGTAAATCCGCGTAAATAGGTGCATCTAGCGCTGGCATTCCCGGTAAATCAGAAATTTTTTCTCCGCCATGCTTATAATCAATTGCTGCTACTAAATTGAAATGCGCTGTTCTTTCCATAAGAAGGACTGCTTCATATCCCATGCGTCCTCGTGGTCCAGCGATAATTACTTTAATTTCTTTCATGCGTCTTTCTCTCCCTCATCAATACGTGTCCAACGATCTTTATCACGTGTATTAAATTTATTCATTACAATGTTATGCGCTGTTTCTAAATCAATATTTAAACTATTTGCCATACAAATCATAACAAATAAAACATCTCCAAGCTCTTCCTCAACACTTCGTTCTTTCTCAGTCGTTTTCTTTGGTTTCTCACCATAATAATGATTAACCTCTCTTGCAAGCTCTCCCATTTCTTCAGTTAAACGAGCCATCATTGCAAGCGGACTAAAATAACCTTCTTTAAATTGACCGATATATGCATCTACTTCTTTCTGCATATCTTTCATCGTTTTTGCTTCCATACTAGTCACCTCTTATTCCTTCCTCTTTCATGTTAGCCAATTCATCGCGATTTGACAAATATTATTCCCTCATATCACTATTTACGACTCTTTTTAGGATAGACTATAATAAAGTGAAACTTCTTTTGCGTGATTTTTGCAAAAGATCAGCCTGAACCAATCGGGTCCCTGCGGCTGGTTCGACCTTTTCTTCTTCGCTTTTCCCTCTACCAGCCGTTGGGACGGGATAAAGTGAAACTTTCTTTTGCATTTTTCCCGCACAATATCAGGCTGAACTAATTAAGCTCTTATACCATTCTCTATTTTTACTATCAACTAGAAATAACTTATTATTATGTTCTATCGTTTAAGAGGAGCAATGCAATCATTACATAATTAGGGGGATTTCTAAATGACATCAAATTTGAAGATTCGAAATATCATTTTTATTTTAATCGGTTCCGCTATTTTTTCTTTCGGTATTGTGAATATCAATATTGAAAATCATCTTGCAGAGGGTGGATTTACCGGCATTACGCTATTATTATATTTTAAATTTTCACTTGATCCTTCCTATACAAACTTAATTTTAAACGTCCCTCTATTTTTCATTGGCTGGAAATTACTCGGCCGAACAACATTTTTATACACATTAATCGGTACATTTAGCGTCTCTTTATTCCTTTGGGTGTTTCAGCGCTACGAGGTTCTCAACTTACATTTAAACTTGCAAAATGATATGACACTGGCTGCTTTATTCGCTGGGGCATTTATCGGCATAGGACTTGGAATTATATTCAAATACGGCGGGACTACTGGCGGTGTTGATATTATCGCAAGGCTAGCTCACAAATATGTTGGCTGGAGTATGGGAAAAACGATGTTTATGTTTGATGCGGTCGTTATCATTATCTCTATTCTTACATATTTATCATATCGCGAGGGCATGTATACGTTAGTTGCTGTTTTTATCGGGGCTAAGGTTATTGATTTCATGCAAGAAGGTGCTTATGCAGCAAAAGGAGCAACTATTATTTCTGATAAAAACGATGAAATTGCTTCAAAAATTTTATCAGAAATGGAGCGCGGAGCAACCTTTTTAAAAGCAGTTGGATCCTATACAAAAATAGAACGTAATGTACTATATTGTGTTGTTGCTAAAAATGAAATCGTAAAATTAAAAAATATCATTATTTCAGTAGATCCACATGCCTTTGTCGCTGTAAGTGATGTACACGATGTTGTTGGTGAAGGATTTACATTAGATGAAAATAAAAAACCGTTACATAATTAAATTCAGCTAGAAAAGCTCTGTAGCTTTTCTAGTTTTTTATTATAAATCTTTTAAGTTTCTCCAAATCCTCATAAATAAGCTCCAACAAACTCCGATTATAGAAAATAGAAGCTGGATGAAAGGTCGGAAAAATATGATATTCTTTTTCTGACCAAATAAATTCTGTACTGCTGCTATCTTTCAATCGCTGCACAGGTTGCTTTAACAATTCTCCATGAACATCCGTAATTTTATTATTTTTACCAACTAAACGCTGTAATGCAATATTACCAAGTGTGACAATAACCGGCTGCTGTATAAATTCCAGTTCATAATCTAGCAAAGGTGCATGGGCAAGTATCTCACCTTGATTCGGTGTTCTATTGTACTTCTTCTGTATTATTTCGCCATTTCGTTCCCTTTTCTCTCTCCATTTATAAGGTCTACTCCGGACCGCACTCGTAATATATACTTCTTCCCTTGTAACGTGAATACGTTCTAAAAATTCCATTAAATGTTTTCCCGCTCTCCCACTAAATGGAATCCCATTATGAATTTCTGTTTCACCAGGTGCTTCTCCAACAAGCATTAATTTCGGGTTTTTAGGGCCCTGTCCACTTAAAAAACCTTCTAATTGGTATGTAGCACTACGCTCCTTCACTTGTTTAACTAAATAATATGGATATTCTATGTCCGTCACCTTCTTTCATCATTCCATACTTATCTTTATTTTAACTAGTTCTATACCCCATATTCTCTCTATTATTTCCATTTGTAACATATTATAAGATTCAATCCACAAAACAAAAAAAGACTATCAAAATTGATAGTCTTTAATCGTCGCTACGCTGCATACCAGTATAAATTAATACGAGACGTAATAATTCAAATACTGCTACAGCAGCTGCTGCTACATATGTTAATGCTGCCGCATTTAATACTTTACGAGCTTGACCGTACTCATCTGTTGATACGATACCAAGTGCTTCAATTTGTTGCATTGCGCGTTTTGATGCATCAAACTCAACTGGTAATGTAACAAGTTGGAAAATAACACCTGCTGCCATTAAAATAATTCCTAGTAACAACAAACCAGACATTTGTGCAAATACACCAATTAGGACAAAAATCCATGACATGTTTGAACCAAAATTAGCAACTGGCACTAACGAATGGCGTACACGCATAAAGTTATAATCTTTCGCATCTTGAATTGCGTGTCCTACTTCATGTGCTGCTACAGCTGTACCAGCAACTGAATGACCATAATAGTTATCTGTCGATAATCTAACCGTCTTTACACGCGGGTCATAATGATCTGACAAATGACCTGGCGTTTCTTCTACGGCTACATTGTACAATCCATTTTCATCTAAAATTTTTCGAGCCACTTCCGCTCCTGTCATACCTGATGTTGAATAAACTTGTGAATACTTGCTATAGGCACTACGTACTTTTGACTGTGCATACAACGGTATGATCAAAATGATCGCGAAGTAAATTAAATAAAACATCATAAACCTCCATTGAAGTTTTAATTATAGTACTTCTCATTCTATTTTTTTCTTCCACCGTTGTCAATAAATAAACCTTACAATCCGTATCTTTATTTATGCGTATTATCTATCTTTAGAATGCAAGTTGCTTCTCCGCTTCTCTCTCTCCCCTTTATACTTTCTCCATCCAACATACGTTAAAGTGAACAAAATAAGTCCTCCAGTAATTGTCATAAACCAAATGAGAGAGGGAGCAATCTCATCTTTTTTTACTGTATGAAATATTTTTTGCAAATCACCTTTAATAATCCCTAGTTGCATTTGTCCACCTTTCGTTTTTAACATAACGTTACGAAATTCATCCAAATAAGATAAATGTGCATTTACACGCTGCGCTTCGTTTTCTGGCAGAGCAATCATTAAACTAGGATAAATAATATTAAATTCATTTAAAAATGTATTTAGCGTCTGTTGGAACTGTCCATCATCGTCTTTTTCCATCGCCTTTTCTACTTGAGAAAAAGCATTCATTATCTTTCTTTCTCTTTCCATCCAAAGTGGCTGATATTTAGATACTTGTGCATCAACAGCAAGTTGTAACGCTAACATATTATCCACTTTAACTTGCCTATCTGAATCTTCCGCGAGAGATTGTTTCGCCTTATCGTATGCTAAAGAAACGACTCTAATTTGTCCCGGAGTTACTTTTGAATTATTTTCATTCTCCTTTGATAGAAATTGCTCTGAGAAATGGTACAGTACTTGTATTGCCTTTTCATCTTCTTTTTTCTTCACTAACTGCAAAGAGTCATCTAGCAATCCAGTTAGTTCACTCCACTCTTCAGCATATATACGTACTGGAAACATTATAATTAGAAATGCTATCAGTCCAATTAATGTTCTCTTCATCCCGGTCCCCCCTATAACTACTAGTACAAAATATGTGGAATTGGACAAGAATAGAACAGAACAAAACCAAAAAATATATTATCTCTATGAAAACAAAAAAATTCTCTTTAAACAGAGAATTTTTTCTTTGAAACCCTTTTCTTTTTCACTAAATATTTATACACACCGTAACAAAGCATACTACCACCTAAAATCAATAATAAAATAATACATGCAGCATGCATAAAGAATTCTTCCGGTAACATTAAAATAACCGGATCTGTTTCAATATCAAACATCCAATAATCATTGCTAAATAAAAGCTTATGAAATAATACGAAACTCTTTTCAAAATTAATAGCAATTGGTAACGTAAGAGCTATTGGAAAAATAATTGTAAGAATCGCTCCGTGAAGTAAAAACTTTTCTTTTTTCTTTTTTAATAAATACGCTCCTCCTAATACAGCAATTACAATCGTTCCATACATTATATATTGAATCTTTACTAAAATATTTTTAACATCTACAAAATGAATGCGTCCATTTGTGGACATATCTAATGTCGGCAATTGTAATGCACCTTCATAAAACGGCGATAAATATGTAATAAGCACATCATAGTTTCTCTTAATTTCATCTTTCGTCATATCCGCTAAATCTGGAATATTTAAAAAATCAATTTCAAAATAATACAACCATTTTCCATATACAACTACCGTTGTCGCGAGAGCGAAAACAGAAAATGCTATGCTATAGGAAACTACTAAAGTGATCAATCGATCCAATATGTTTATACCGCTCTTATTTTTCTTCATTTTCTCCCCCTAAATGTCCTCACCATCATAAAGAAAACTGTTTTCGGTTCTCACGTAAGCAATAATAATATGTAATACACAGTACAGCAATACTTAACCAAAACGTAAAATAACCAATTTTCTCTACAAATAAATGCATAATCCCATATCTCGGCATTTGCCAAAATAAATAATCAATTGCATCATTATGTAATGTCCATATGCCAACTACAGTGAAGTGCCATTTTTTTATCCGATAAAACGGAGCATATAACATTCCCTGCACTGCCATCGCAAAATGAGATAACATTAACATATATCCCATAAGGCCAATAGGGCCTTTTACATAAATCATAATTGCATTTACAACAACAGCCCAAACACCATATTTTATTAAAGTAACTATCGCTAGAGCTTCTATTAACCCCCAGTTCTTCTTCATCAAAAAAGCAATTAAAACAAAGACAAAAAAGAGAGTCGCCATAGGGCTATCTGGTACAAACGGCCAAAATATAGGTGAGGTTTCTTTTAATTGATTTCCATACCATATGAATCCGTAAATTGTACCTAATATGTTAACAACCAATAAAAATAATAGTACCGAACGTTGCCTTAACATTGCATACAAGTAAGCCAATCTGTATGTCCAACACCTTTCAAACAAAGTAATTCTTTCATCGAACTCTACTCTATTATATAGCAAACTTTCCGTCATCGTAGAGTAGAAAACTGAAACAGATTAAATTTTCTTTAGAGATGGCTTTGCTATCCCTTTTCTGTTTCAGCTTCCCCTCATCAAACCGTACGTGAGGTTTTCCCTCATACGGCTTTCCGATGCTCTTCCTTCTTTAGCTTTCAGTTTGTTCTAGCTTCCTACTTTCACGAGTGTGTATGTTATTTTCTTCATCAAGTCCTTGATACGACCATGTTTCTTTCGAACATTTCTTTTCTTATTCCAGAAAAGGTTAAGCCGTTCTAAGACGTACCAATCTATTTTACCGAGCCACTTCTGTCCAATTGAAGATAGGCTATAATAATTTTTGAATCCTTGTAGAATTCTATTTAAACCTTTCACCATCAAACAGTGCCCAGCTTAGCTGGGTACGCAAAATAAAAAGCTGACCACAGATTTTGTAGTCAGCTTTTCTATTATTTTTTATTATACTTTGCAACGAATTCCGAAAGCTTTTTCAGTTCCTCATCTGTACCTTTAAATACACCTTTAGGCATTGAACCTTTTCCATCTTTCGCAATTTTAGCGATTTCTTCTGGTTTTAAAGTTAAGTTTTGCAAAGCCGGTGCTGCCGCTCCGCCCTGTAAATTGTCACCATGACATGTTAAACAAGTATTTTTTTGCATCAACTTGTAGCCGTCATCATTTTTATCAACTGGTGCTGTTTTTACAATTGCTCCTTGTTTTTTTGCAGCTTCCCAATCGTGGTGTGCTACAGATTCCCAAGTTAAAAAAATAATCGATGCAATTGCTAAAAGCATAAACCCCGTTGCTACAGGACGCTTCAATGGTGCTCTTTCTGGGCCTCGATCTAGAAACGGAGCTAATAGTAACGCTCCAAACGCAATCCCCGGCATAATAAACGCACCAATTACAGTAAATGAGCCTGAAGCATACGAATACTTTAATAACTGATACAAGAATAAGAAATACCAATCTGGAAGTGGTATATAGCCTGCATCTGTAGGATCCGCCATTCTCTCAAGCGGTGACGGATGCGCCACTGTTAAACATAAATAACCGACTAAAAAAACTGCACCAACCATCCATTCTTTTAACAAGAAATTCGGCCAAAACGCTTCTGTTTTCCCTGGATATTCAGAATAATCTTTTGGAATATTTGGTTTCCGGGCTACTGGTACCCGAGAATCTCCTACAAACTTCATCCCTTTGCCGCGATGCATAATCTCCCTCCTTTTGTTCTTTCCCCTTTAATTTAGCAATCTCTTATAGCGGACCGGAAATACCTTGTTTGCGAATCATGATGAAGTGGAAGGCCATTAAACCTAGAAGTGCTGCTGGTAAGAAGAAGACGTGAATAGCAAAGAAGCGAGTTAATGTTTGAGCGCCAACGATTTCGGAATGACCAGCGAGTAATGTTTTAATATAAGGACCAATGAGCGGCGTTTGCTCTGCAATTTGAATCCCTACTTTCGTAGCAAATAACGCTTTCATATCCCACGGTAATAAATATCCGGTAAAACCAAGACCTAACATAACAAAGAAAATAAGAACACCAACAATCCAGTTTAACTCACGAGGCTTTTTATACGCACCTTGGAAGAAAACTCTGAGTGTATGTAAAAACATCATTACAATTACGAGACTAGCACCCCAGTGATGCATACCACGAACAATTTGCCCGTAAGCTACTTCATTTTGTAAATAATAAACCGACTCCCAAGCATTTTTAATATCCGGCACATAATACATCGTCAAAAACATTCCGGACAAGATTTGAATTACTGTAACGAAAAAGGTAAGTCCTCCAAAGCAATAGACGAATGCAGAAAAGTGATGTGCCGGGTTAACATGCTCAGGTACTTCATGATCAGCGATATCACGCCATATCGGTGTAATATCTAAACGTTCGTCCACCCAATCATAAATTTTATTTAGCATCTACTTTGCACCCCCTCTTGGCTTCGCTTTTCCTAAATACAGCGTTCCATCTTTCACTTTAGACTCGTACACATCAAGCGGAGCAAGAGGCGGTGTGCCTTTAATGTTCATCCCATCTTTTGTGTAACGTCCCCCGTGACACGGGCAAAAGAATTGATTAGGATGTGCTTTGTCCGAATTCCAGTTCACTGTGCAACCTAAATGTTTACATACTGGCGAAAACGCAACAATTTCTCCACTTTCATCTTTATGCACCCAAGCAGATTTTGGCTCTTCAGACTTGTACCATCCGTCAACCTGCTTCACCTTAAAATCGAAGCGCTTCGGCTCTGTTGTAATATCCTTTACTTGTCCAACAGCAACCATATCTGTTCCCGCTTCTTTTCTTAACACCGGATCAAGCGCAAACCTCGTCATCGGCATTAAAATACCCGCCGCCATAAAGCCTCCTACCCCTGTAAGTGTGTAATTTAAAAACTGTCTTCTTGACACACGATGTTCTTTCTCGCTCACGAAAATTTCCCCCCTCTATCAGAAATTGTCCCCTCGTGAAAAAATTATATAAAAAATAAAAACTAGGACACTATCATGATATAATACCCTCTTGTATAGGTCAATATCATACTACTCATAATAATAAGAACTTTCTGTTTATTATTATTTTATCCATCTTTCTTCCAACATTTCCATAATATTTTTTATGTGTGCACGAATAACTTCCCTTTTCGCTTGGTCACTAAATTGGTCTAATGATAACGATGGAAACCAAAATAAATCACCCTGCACATCTCTCATATCTTCTTTCCATGAAAAGTCACTTGTCACATAGGCAATATGCTTAAAACCTTGCCTTTGCAAATGATCTGTCCATTCTTGCAAACGGTCTTTTTCATTCTTTTGGCTCTCTACCAAATACGTAAATGCGGGCAGTAAAAGCACTCTTCCTTTATACTCCCTTTCCAACTCCATACTCAAAGCCTCAATAAATTCACCTTGCTCTACAACCATTTTCATCCCTTTTGCTGCCGAAATAGACAAAAGGGGTATAATCCCTGTATCTACATACTCCCTCGCTTGCTCAAACTGTTCTACATCTTTTACAATCCATTTCACCTTTTCTCCCCTCCTCCATTTGAAATAACAGAACTTTCACTTTATATATATTAAACCATACTAAAAGAGGTAAAAAAAGAAAAACTACCTATTATTAAGTAGTTTTTCTTAAAAAGTCTGAATTTCGTAAAGATTACATAATCAAAATGAATTCTATAAAATCTTCAACTCTGCTGTTAACCTATGAAATGCTTCCTTATCTTGCTTATCCAAAGCTTCATCAATTTGTTTCAAAAGACGTTCTCTTCTAAATGAGAATACACTTTCTTCTAAAAATCGTTCTGCAAGCAATCGATCTTTTTCATTCACTTCAATATGCTTTGGCAAATATGGGTTTTCTTCTAATACAGCTACATAGTTTGCATTTTGGAACGATGATTTAAAATTAAGCTGAATATAAATATCCTCATCTCGATTCAAACGAATATCATGAAACGATTTTTCTGCATCTGTTGTCATTACATTTTGTTTGAAAAAGTGAAACGGTGTGTCTTTCACACAATTTGCTGACATTACTAAGCCACGCGGACAATATTTTGCATGTTCTACGAAGTGGACTTTATGCATTAATTGATCGTGACTCATTAAATAATTCAAAATCCATACACATTCACGCTGTTTCAGTTGGTAATTATTCAAAAACCATTTTACAAAATCCTTCTTCTCGTTTACAGAAACAGGGGTATTCATAGCGATTAAGTCCCTCCTCTGTCTTTCTCTTTTCTTTTTAGATTCAAGAAGCGGCATTCAGTTTCCTTCCAACTTATGAAAAATCCTCTAAATTATATAACAATTCTTCAATATGAATTTGTGTCGGGTCTAGTTGTATTAACTGCGTAAATACTTCTTTCGCCTCTTTTCGCATTCCTTCTTCTAATAAGAAATAACCGTACTCTTCCAAGAAATCTGGATGATTCTTAAAAGAAGTATATGCACTTTCATAGTGTTTTAATGCATCCGAATACATTTCTAATTGTTTTTTTGCAAATGCAAGATCCCAAAGTAGTTGTGTATCTGGTTCTCCACTGTCAATTGCACGCTCTACAACTGCAATTAGCTCTTCGTATTTCTCTTGTTCTTTTAAAATATACGCATATTTTAATATCGCACCTAAATGTCCCGGATCTAGCTCCAGCGCTTTTTGAAGCACTTCTTCTGCCTCCGCTATTTTACCTAATTTCGCCGCAATATTCGCTAATTCTACATAGAAAGGAACAGACAGCTCATCTACTTTAATTCCTTCTTGAAGTGTTTCATAGCTTTCTTGAAGCATGCCTTCTTTTTCATAGCTTTTCGCTAAATACATGTATAACGATGCGTATTCAGGATCTAATTCTTTTAATTCTTGCCAAGCACCAATTGCTCTTTGATATTCTTCTCCTTGGTATAATGTGAAGGCATATCCAAATAATGAGTGAATATCTTTTTGCTCTTCTAACCCCGCTTCATAGTAAGAGATTGCCTCTTCCCAGTTTCCAATAGCACTTAAAGTTTCTGCTAGACGAAGCGCAATGACAACACCACCCATAACTTTATGTTCTGCTAGTAACGATTCATAATAAGTGATCGCCTTTTGCTCTTCACCTTTACTACTATATAATTCTGCTAACCCAAACGTAATAACAGGTTCGTCTGGCATCATTTCTTTCGCCTTTAATAGTTTTTGTTCTGCTACATCATCAAAACCTTGCATTTGGAATAAATCCGCTACAAGTAATAACGATTGAACATATAAATCATCGTTTTCTGGAATATCATGAAGCACTTCAATCGCTTCATCTTCTTTATCTAAATCAATATATAATTCTGCTAAAAATACCGTAAATTCACTTTCTTCCGGATATAGCAAGCGTAAGTCTTCAGTAATTGCTAACGCCTCATCCATAAACCCAAGTGTATGATAGTAACGAGCGATATCATACTTCTCTTCATCATTAGCAACTCGTAGTTGTTCTTTTAATAATTGTAATCCTTTTTCTGCTTCACCGTTTTCAATATAAGAAACAGCCTGTTCAAACTTTTGCATAAACGTCTCCTTTAATTCAAAAAATATTCTCTTCTGTTCATTTATCATAAGCAACTAGGTGTAAGAACGCAACCTTTTGAGTGAACTACCTCTTCCTATACTTTCTCTCATAGCGCAGCTAATTGTTCGAAAAATTCCGGATACGATACAGCGACCGCATCACTATTCTCTATTTTCACTTCTCCATCTATAATACACGATGCGATTGCAAGCATCATCCCAATACGATGATCGCCGTGACTATTAACAGTATTTCCTTTTAAACTTTGTTTACCATATATAATCATACCATCTGGTGTAGCTTCAATCTTCGCACCTAATTTGCCTAATTCATCTACAACCGTATCGATACGATTTGTTTCTTTTACTTTTAACTCCTCAGCGTTTTTAATAACAGTAATTCCTTCTGCCTGCGTTGCTAATAAAGCAATTACAGGAATTTCATCAATTAATCTTGGAATAAGAGTTCCGCCAATTTCTATTCCTTTTAGTTTAGATGTTTCAATCGTAATATCCCCGCACGGTTCAAACTCTTCATTTCTAATATGATCGATAGAAATAAGTGCACCCATCTTTGTTAATACATCTAAAACCCCTGTTCTCGTCGGATTTAAACCAACATTTTCCAATACAAGCTTACTATTTTGGACAATTGCACCAGCTACTAAGAAAAATGCCGCCGAAGAAATATCCCCTGGAACTTCTATGTCTGCACCTTTAAGTTGTTGTCCACCTTTTAATGAAACAGTCCGTCCATTAACATCTACGGTACAACCGAATGCACGCAACATTCTTTCCGTATGATCACGAGATTGCATAGGCTCTGTTACCGTAGTAATCCCTTCCCCTTGCAAACCCGCAAGTAAAACTGCTGACTTCACTTGTGCGCTTGCTACTGGTGAATGGTAATGCATACCTTTTACCTTACCACCGCGAATAGATAAAGGTGTATATTGTCCGTTTTCTCTACCATCAATTTGAGCATTCATCTGACTAAGCGGGTCTGTAACACGTTTCATAGGACGTTTTCCAATTGATGCATCACCAATTATCGTACTATGGAACGGCGTATTTGCTAAAATCCCAAGCATAAGACGAATAGTCGTCCCTGAATTCCCCACATCTAATACTTCTTTCGGTTCTTGTAAATTATGTAATCCTTTACCGTAAATCGTGACATCGTTACCAAACTGTTCAATCTGGACACCTAGTTTTTGAAAACATGCAATTGTACTTAAACAATCTTCTCCTAATAAAAAATTTGATACTTTCGTCGTCCCTTCCGCTATCGCTCCAAACATAACAGAGCGATGCGAAATAGATTTATCTCCTGGAACAACAATTTTCCCATTCAAACTATTTTTTCGTCCTACTAGTTTCAAACTGTATCCTCCTCACATTTTAAATAAGTTATATGTACAATAGTTCTTCTTATACGTCTACTTCTATTGTAACGTTTTCTTTCTTGAACGTGCAAACAACTCCCCTTATTGCAGTTCAAATGAAAAAGGCTCCTGTAACAGGAGCCTCCACCATTTCTTAAGAATATGTTTCTTCTTTCTTCACTTGTTCTTTTACAAGTTCCGTAAGTAATTCAATAATCTCATCATTTTCTTCTTTTAATCCAACAGTAATACGAATACCATCATGCATACCAAATGCTGCACCAGAACGAACGATATATCCTTTTTTCATTAATCGTTCGAAAGCTTCATTACCAGGTATACCAAGTTTCAAGAAAATGAAATTCGTTTGAGATGGATAGTAGAATACGTTATATTCCTTACAAAATGCATAATATTGATTTAATCCTCCGGCATTTTTCTTCACACACTCTTGTAAAAACTGTTGATCCTCTATTGCCGCTAATGCTACCGCTTGGGCGATAGTTGATGTGTTAAATGGTAGTCTTGCTACCTCTAGCTGCCCAATAAGCTTTGCATCACCAATCGCATATCCAATACGAAAAGCAGCTAATCCATATGCTTTTGAGAATGTGCGTAGCACCATAAGATTTTCGTACTTTTCAAGAAGAGGTAATGTTTGCGGATAATCTTCTGCCCCAGCATATTCATAATATGCTTCGTCCATAATAACGAGCGCTGACTTTGGAACTGATTCTAAAAATGAAAGTAATTTTTGTTTTTCTACATATGTACCTGTCGGATTATTCGGATTACAAACCCATACAATCTTCGTTTTCTCATCTACTTGTTGTAACATTGCATCTAAATCGTGAATGCCATCTTTAAGTGGTACTTCACGAACTTCTGCTCCTTCAATAACAGCATGGTGATGGTATTGCGAGAACGTAGGGTTCGCCATTACAATATTTGTTCCATTATGTAGCAAAGCACGACTAATCATTTGAATGACTTCATCTAGCCCACTACCAAATAAAAGTTGTTCCGCTTTTACACCTAAATGCTCTGCTACTTTCTCACGAAGCTCAAATGCCGCCCCGTCCGGATAGAGTGCATATTGATTAACTAACGAAGTTAATGCTTCTGTCACACGCGCAGAGCAGCCAAACGGATTTTCATTCGATGCTAGTTTCACAATTTTTGACAATCCGTATTCTCTTTTTACTTCCTCAATATTTTTCCCAGGTACATATGCTCTCAAAGTTAACAATTGCTCTTTTACTCTCACTTTTCTTCCCCCAGTCATTGATATGATTTATAATGTCTTACTGTCATCTTTAATCATAACCGTCACCATTACGAGAATACCTTTAAATATGCATTTCATACCTGTTCTATGACTTTTTACACCATATCCTTTTGAAATGCTTCTAACGCAATATGAACAGTCTCATCTGAAATAGATACGACATTCACTCCCCCATATTCCTGCATAAGCACCATATGAATTGTTCCAGCATTTGCTTTTTTATCTTGTTTCATCAACTGAACGAGACGTTCTACATTCAAGTCACTTGGCATTTTTGGATAACCGTATTTCAAGAACCACTGCTTCATTTCTTCATAAGAAAGATCAACTTTGTACACTTGCTCACTTAAAAACATAGCAAATAGCATGCCAACCGCTACTCCATCACCGTGAGTAATATTCCCATATCCTAACTCTTTTTCAAGAGCATGTCCTAACGTATGCCCAAAATTCAAATGGGCACGTACACCTTTTTCTGTTTCATCTTGCGACACAATATTCGCTTTCACAGGAATCGCCTTCGTTAATATATGAATTAACTTTTCATCACGAAGATCCGTTAACGTTTGCACTTCTTCTTTTAACCAATGATATAGCTCTACATCACCAATAAGAGCATGCTTTATCACTTCTGCATAACCTGATCGCCACTCTTTTTCAGGAAGTGAATGTAAAAATGGCGTATGATATACAACAGCTTCTGGCTGATGAAACGCTCCAATCATATTTTTCCCTAGTGGATGGTTAATTGCTACTTTCCCGCCTACTGCGCTATCGTGAGCTAATAAAGTCGTTGGAACTTGGACAAAGCGAATACCACGCATAAACGACGCGGCAACAAATCCAGCCAAATCTCCAATCATTCCGCCTCCAAGTGCGATGATTAAAGAATTTCTATCTAATTTATTTTCAAGAGCCGAAGTGTGAGCCTCATAGAAATTTTCAAAAGACTTCTCTTTTTCGCCACTCGGTACAACAAACGAAAATACTTTTTGCTCTACTTGCAATGCATCAACAACTGTCTGTAAAATGCAGTGATGCAACAGCTTCATCAGAAATGATCATTATGTTAGATACTGCAGGATTCATTTTTTGAATAAGCGTTGTTAAGTGTGACAACGCCTCCCTTCCAACATGTACATCATATTCTTTTGATTTCGTTTGAATATGTATGTTCTCCATTAAAATCCCCTCGCATATTCATTATGTTTCTCAATATTTTCACGTATAAGATCGATACGATCTAATCCAAATTGTTCAATTAAAGCTGTTGCGAGCTCCCAAGCCACAACAGCTTCAGCCACAACGCTAGCTGCTGGCACTGCACAACTATCTGAACGTTCAATACTCGCTGTAAAAGGTTCTTTCGTATCAATATCAACACTTTGAAGCGGTTTATATAATGTCGGTATCGGTTTCATAACACCGCGCACAACAACCGGCATACCAGTTGTCATGCCACCTTCTAATCCACCTGCATTGTTCGTTTGTCTTCTGTACCCTTGCACTTCATCCCAAAGGATTTCATCATGCACTTCACTTCCAGGTCTATGTGCTGCTTCAAAACCAATTCCAATTTCAACACCTTTAAAAGCGTTAATACTCATAATTGCCGCTGCTAATTTTGCATCTAATTTTCTATCATAATGTACATAGCTACCTACTCCAATTGGCATTCCTTCTACAACTACTTCAACAATACCACCGATAGAATCACCATTTGCCTTCGCATCATCAATTGCTTGCATCATCTTTTTACCGGCCTCTTCATCTAAACAACGTACAGGAGATGCTTCTGTAGTACTTTGTAATTCCACAATAGAGTTATATGTAATATTTGCTGCCTGTACACCACCAATCTCGATAACATGTCCCGCTACTTGTATACCTAATTCCGCTAATATTTTTTTTGCAACTGCACCAGCTGCAACACGAACTGTCGTTTCACGTGCTGAAGAACGCTCTAATACATTCCTCATATCTCTATGACCATATTTAATCGCACCATTTAAATCTGCGTGTCCAGGTCTAGGTTTCGTAACTTGCCTTTTCATTTCTTTCTCTTCCTGCTCAGTTAACGGCTCTGCACCCATAACCTTTGTCCAATGTGTAAAATCACGATTTTCAACAACAAGTGCAATCGGTGACCCCATCGTCTTCCCATGCCTAACACCACTTACAATTTGCACTTGGTCTTTCTCAATTTGCATGCGTCTACCGCGTCCATATCCTTTTTGTCTTCTAGCTAATTCTTCATTTATATCATTCGCTACTAAAGATACCCCTGCCGGAACACCTTCTAAAATTGTCGTAAGTTGCGGACCGTGGGATTCACCAGCTGTAATATATCGCATACGTTATTCCTCTTTTCGCATATGTATTTATCCCGCTACATAAAGCAGCTATATTATCTTCCATCACTCTTTAAAATACAAAGAAATTATATAGTAAATCGAATGTTTGCTTTCCCTACTTGTAATTGTTCGATTATTTTCATAATAGTAGACCTTTTACTTTACATACCAATATATCATAACAGCCCTAACTTCGTAACTGATCGAAATAAAAAAAGTGCAAGAAGAATACCCCTATTCTTCTCACACTTTTTACTATTATCACAGTTATTAAAGCGTTTACAAATTATTTCAAAATAATTAGTAAATCCATTGATTCATTAATTTTGAGTAGTCTACTAATTCTTCTTCCTTAAAGAAAATAGCAATCTCGCGTTCTGCACTTTCTAAAGAATCCGAACCGTGGATAATGTTTTTCGCAACAGTTACACCGAAATCTCCACGAATTGTTCCAGGAGCAGCTTCATGTGGTCGTGTTTTACCCATCATATTGCGTGCTGTATCTACTACACCTTCACCTTGCCATACCATTGCGAATACAGGACCAGATGTAATAAAGTCTACTAATTCACCAAAGAAAGGTCTTTCTTTATGCTCACCGTAGTGTTGTTCAGCAATTTCCGGAGTAACTTGCATTAATTTTGCACCAACTAATTGAAAGCCCTTTTTCTCAAAACGAGCTACAATTTCCCCAATGAAGGCACGTTGTACACCGTCTGGTTTTACCATTAGAAATGTTTTTTCCATAAAAAATCTCTCCACTTCTGAATTATGTATGTAATTGTATATCCCCACACACATATTAACACCCTTATCACAATTGCGCAATAGTTTTGAAATAGAGAGATTATTTTATTTTTTAGACAAAACACTAAAATTTTCGTTTTCCAATATACTTTGCGACATTTTGCAACGCATACTTCGCCTGTCCACGAGGGAGTGGTTTTATTATTTCTAATGCTTTATGTAAATAACGTTCACTAAACGAAAATGCTTTATCAATAGCTTCGCTCGCTTTAATATCATCAATAATTTCTTTCATTTCACTTGCTGTTGTATTTTCATGCACAGATGTAATTTTTTGACGAAGAACTGGATCTTCCATGGCATACAAAACAGGTAATGTAATGTTACCTTGTAATAAATCACCACCAGCAGGCTTTCCAAGCTTCTCTTCTGTCGATACGAAATCTAAAATATCATCAATAATTTGATAAGACATACCAACAAAATATCCGTACCAAAATAGACGATTTACAGTATCACGATTAGCACCAGCAGCAATCGCTCCCAACTGACAACTTGCGGCGATTAACAATGCTGTTTTTCGTTTTATCCTTCTTAAATACGTTCTTAAATTTTGATCATAGTTATACTTATCTTTAATTTGTTCGATTTCACCTTTACAAACTTCTAAAATTGTATGAGACAACGCTTGATGTGCATCTGGAATTTCTATATTTGTTATACATTCAAGAGACTTCGCAAACAAGTAGTCTCCTGTATACATTGCAATACGATCTCCCCATTTCGCATTCACTGTTGCGCTACCGCGTCGTAAAAACGCAGCATCAATGACATCATCGTGAACAAGCGAAGCCATATGAATTAGTTCTAATGCAACCGCAACATGCTTAATTGCATCTAACTTATAATCCCCAAATTTCCCTGCAAGCAAAACAAAAACAGGGCGAATCCGCTTCCCACCTGCTTCAATAAGCTGTAATGCCGCTTCTTCTACTAACGGCTGCTCAGAAGCAACTGTCTTCTTCAATTCTTTTTCTATAACATTAATATCCGATCGTAAAAAAGAGTACATAAGTTGTAACTTCATATTGTTCACCTTAACCTAAAACGTCTTTTTTCTATTTTCTATTTTGATTCTGGTTTAATACCTAAATGCATAGCTGCTACACCAAAAGTAAATGGTTTCACTTGCACATTCTTAAGCCCAGCTTCTTCAAACATACGTGCTAACTCTTTCATCCCTGGGAATGTACTAGCAGATTCCTGAAGCCATGAATATTCTTTATAACTTTTCGCAAACATCTTTCCAAATAACGGCATGATATATTTAAAGTATAAGACATATCCTTGACGAAAACCTATCATCGTTGGTTGAGATGTTTCCAGGCAAATTACTTTTCCACCAGGCTTTACTACACGCGTCATTTCTTTTAATACTTGCATGTAATCCGGAACGTTACGTAACCCAAAACCAATCGTTACATAATCAAACGTATTATCTTCATAAGGAAGTTCCATTGCATTTCCATGCATAAGTTCTACTTGCTTTAATTCTAAAGCTTCTACCTTTTGTTTACCGACAGCTAGCATATTTTCGCTAAAGTCTAAACCGTAAACCTTCCCATCTTCACCTACAGCTCCCGCTAGTGCAATTGTCCAATCTGCCGTCCCGCAGCATACGTCAAGTGCCTTACTCCCGGGTTTCACATCCATAATTCGCATCGTTTCTTTGCGCCATGCCTTATGCCTTTGAAAACTAATTACAGAATTCATCACATCGTATTTATCAGAAATTTTCTCAAATACGTCATGTACTCTTTCTTCTTTTGATTGTTGCATGCTCGTACCTTCTTCCAATGTAAAGTTGCTTATGTCCTTGATTTATCTCTTAACATAGAAATTATCTCATTAACTTCTGTATGATTCTCTAAAAAATTTTCTTCTTGCTTTCTCATTTCCATAAGCCATTCATTAATAACTGTTTCCAAATTTTTATCATCATCCAATGAGATTTTTTGGACTGCTTGAAAAACAGGTGAATTTTGTTTATCAGCATACAATTGACACTCTTTTTGAAGACGATTTTTTCCTAACACATAAGTTATATATGGTTTCCAATTAGATAACTGAAAATGATCACATGTTTTTTGCAAAAGCGCAGATTCAATTATTACTACACTTTCCATTATGTCTTGAATCGTCACATGTGCTTTTTGATACAGCATAATTTTATGTTCATTAATCTCCTTAATTCCTTCAGCAAGTGCACGAATTAAGATAATATCACAATTCATTGACAATAAGTAATAGTATAGACCACTATAATAATCCCCTGCAAGAACTGTCAATTGACGACGCTTATGGAATCCACTCGTCTCTTCGTTTGCTTTATTTGATACTTTTTCATGTGTATCAAGAGCAATTTGTACAAGCATAATCGTTACGACATAATGATCAATTTGTTCTTTATGTATATTTGCACTTTTTAATGCACCGTATAACAGCGCTATTTTTTCTTCATCAATAAATGGTTCTTCAATATAGTTTATAAAATAAGGATGGCGTAATTTCTCCATCAATTTCTCTTTAATACCCGCATACCCTCCGTAGATGTCACACACAAAAAATCACCCTTGTTTTCTAATTCATAAAATTTATTATAACACATACATTCTATTTTCTATAATCAAAACTTGGCTACTTCTGCCAAACTGCCACCGAATAAAGCCTCAACTTTTATTCATACAAGTTATCTTCGTCTCTAACAACTACAAACATTCATTTACACAAAAGGCAGAAGTAATTTTCAACCTTTATATTCTTGCTCTTTAACATTAAAACTATATCATTTTTTTGTATATAAAAAAAAGAAAAGCAGTTTCCCGCTCTTCTTTAATTCGTCTTAATAAACGATAAAATTTCACTACGTGCTGCTGCATCATTTTCTAACACGCCGCGCACTGCAGTCGTTACTGTTTTCGCACCAGGCTTTTTCACACCACGCATCGTCATACACATATGCTCTGCTTCTACTACTACCATTACACCATGCGGCTCTAGTACTTCCATAATAGAGTTAGCTACTGTTGATGTAATACGTTCTTGTAGTTGCGGACGACGCGCAATTGTGTCTACAGTACGAGCTAATTTACTTAGTCCCGTTACTTTTCCACCTTGCGGAATATATATGCAACGTGAGCAACTCCATAAAACGGAACAAGATGATGCTCACACATCGAATAGAATGGTATATCTTTTACTAGCACAAGCTCTTCGTGGTCTTCTCCGAATACTTTGTGTAAATGCTCTTTCGGATCCTCATGCATTCCTGAGAATACTTCTGCGTACATTTTCGCAACACGTTTCGGTGTATCAAGTACTCCCTCGCGATTTGGGTCATCTCCGATTGCCTCTAAAATAAGACGTACTGCATGTTCAATTTGTTCTAAATTAACTTTTGCCATCCGCTAGCCCTCCCGAAAAACCTAAAAGTGATACGAACACATTCTAGCATATTTATGTTTTTAAAAGCAAAAAGAAGAGTTTCCAAAAAGGAAACTCTTCTTCCCTGTTAATATGTAAGGATTATTTAACCGCATCTTTTAACGCTTTACCAGGTTTGAATGCAGGTACTTTACTTGCAGCGATTTCAATCTCCTCACCTGTTTGTGGGTACGACCTTTACGAGCCGCACGCTCACGAACTTCGAAGTTACCGAATCCGATTAGTTGTACTTTATCACCTTGTTTTAAAGCTTCTAAGATAGAATCAAAAACAGCGTCCACTGCTTTTGTTGCGTCCTTTTTAGAAAGGGAACTTGCTTCTGCAACAGCATTGATTAAATCTGTCTTGTTCATGCCATTCACCTCCTCCCAAAGATAAGACTGTATAATGATCATAAAATGAGTCTTACTTTCATTTGTAGGCAATTTTTACAAATTCTATACTACAAAGATGTAGATAAATCATTATCAACGCCTATATTATACGATTCTCCTTTATAATTCAATATTTTTAAGGAAATTGTTACTCTAAAAATGTGAAATTCTGATGAAACTTGACAATTTACAACAAAATATTAGATAATGACTGTTTATTTTTCTATTACGTACTCAAAAAGAAAAAAATCCCTCTGCAATTAGAGGGATTTTTTTCTTATAATATAATCGCAATTAATCCGCCAGATCCTTCATTAATAATTCTTTCTAGCGTTTCTTTTAATTTATAACGAGCGTTTTCTGGCATTAGAGATAACTTCGCTTGAATTCCTTCTCTAACAATAGAGCTAAGAGAGCGCCCAAATATATCAGAATTCCAAATTGATAGCGGGTCATCTTCAAAATCTTGCATCAAGTAACGAACTAGTTCTTCACTTTGTTTTTCAGTACCGATAATTGGTTCAAATGTTGATTCTACATCCACTTTAATCATATGAATAGACGGCGCAACCGCTTTTAATTTAACACCGAACCTTGAGCCGTGACGAATAATTTCCGGTTCATCTAAGCTCATATCAGCTAATGCAGGCGCTGCTACTCCATATCCGGTTTGTTTTACCATCCGCAAGGCATCCGCCACTTGGTCATATTCTGTTTTCGCATGAGATAAATCGAGCATAAGCTTTAATAAATGATCTTTCCCTCGAATCTCTACTCCTACTACTTCTTTTAAAATTTGATCATACAATTCATCTGGCGCATATAAATCAATCTCTGCCACACCTTGCCCCATATCGATGCCAGCTAGACTCGCTCGATCAATAAATTCATATTGACTAAACTGCCAAACGACACGGTCCACATCACGAAGACGTTTTATATCCTTTACAGTCTCTTGAACCGCTTCCTGATAACTTTGGCGTAACCAATGCCCTTCATTTAGTACCATTACCCAGCTCGGAAGGTTTACATTCACTTCTAAAACCGGGAACTCGAATAATGCTTCTCGCAGTACGTTATACACATCTGTTTCTCTTAAACTCTCTACACTCATCGCAATTACTGGGATATCATATTCTTCTGATAAACTTTGACGTAACTGCTCCGTATCTGGATGGTATGGCTGTACAGTATTGATAATCATAATGAAAGGCTTTCCTACTTCTTTTAACTCATTTACAACGCGTTCTTCTGCCTCTATATAATCTCTTCTTGGAATTTCACCAATTGTTCCATCTGTTGTAATAACGACACCAATTGTTGAATGCTCTTGAATTACTTTACGTGTTCCTATTTCTGCAGCTTCATGGAATGGAATAGGCTCTTCATACCAAGGAGTATTAATCATGCGCGGACCATTCTCATCTTCATAGCCTTTTGCTCCTGGAACCGTATATCCAACACAATCTACTAATCGAATATTCACTTCAAGACCTTCATCTACTTCGATAGAAACCGCTTGGTTTGGAACAAACTTCGGTTCCGTCGTCATTATTGTACGACCAGCAGCACTTTGAGGCAGTTCATCCTGCGCTCTTTGACGGTCTGACTCATTTTCAATATTGGGAATAACAACAAGTTCCATAAACTTTTTAATAAATGTTGATTTCCCTGTTCGAACAGCTCCTACAACTCCAAAATAAATATCACCGCCTGTGCGTTCCGCAATATCTTTAAAAATATCTACCTTTTCCAAGTGATTCCCTCCCTCAATATTTTTGGGAATAATTCCACGTTTATAGTCAACTAATACCTTCTCTAATGTTGCCTATAATATCTGATATAATATAATGGTATTCTAGAAGTTCGGACAATATATCATATAATTTTGTCCAATTTCATATGACTATTTAAAAATACCTTTTGTTTGCATCGCAAGTTGTATAACATAAAAAACCTTTCTTCTAGAACTTATTCACTAAAAGAAAGGTTCATGACTTATGATTTTAAAAAAATTGGTTCTCCATTTTTTACTGTGTACGGCAAAGAATATGCAGGAACAAACGGGGAATCCTTCGATAGTATACTCCGGATATCTTCACCTTCTTTAAATTGTCCTTCATTTTTTTTCAACGCTTCATATAAGTCGATTCTATAATCAACAAACAATTCTCCTTTTTCATTAATTACAAGAGGGAGACCTTTTCCAGAGTACGGACTTGTCACTTGTGGTACATCTTTATATCCTAGTTTTTTGAAGTCTAATTCATAAACACCATCTGTAATCACTTTTTTAAAAGGTGGATATTGATGTTCATCACGATACATCCTTAGCTTCAATGCCACTTCTTGAATTTGTTCCGCCATTCTCACATCAATTAACTTTACTGTCGGATTTTTTTCAACATCTATTAATACATATTGATATACCCCACCACTTTCATACGCATTCCCTGGCGCCTCTTGTATGTACCTTGGAGCAATTTTTTGAAAATCAATTGGATACTTCTGATAAATCGGCGTACTCATATCACGCGTCTTAATTGGTAATAAACCATCCGTTTGCTCCTTATATGTATTAATGGCTTTTTGTACAACTTGCAACTGGTCTTCATAAGGAATAGCACTTTGTTTCATATTTTCTCTTGGATACATACACCCTGTTAAAATGCTCATGCAACAAAATATTAAAATAATATGGATTTTTTTCACTGACAATCACCTTTTCATGCTAGTATGGACTGTTGCTTTTGTAACATTTACCGACTACACATCCTTTATTGCTCAATAGGGCCACTAAATACAACAAGGAAAATAACAATTCCCGATACAATCATGAGGGTGTACGCCACTAAAGCTGTAATCCCTTTCAAAAATTTATTCTTCATTTTATGCCTACTCAATAAAATAAAACTTACTGCAAGAAACATAAATCCAATTGCCCCTAAAGCAAACCACATTTTCATAAGTCCTTCCGACATATATACACCCCTTTACTTTCAATCTATTTTTATACTATTTTAACAAATTAAAATATTTAAACAAATAAAAATCATCATTTTTCCGTGAATTGATGATTTTTATTTAAAATAATAAAACCGAAGCACGAAATGATGCGCTTCGGTTGACCAAATATGCCCTTAACAGCTCTATTCCCATTCTTTCATAAATATCATATGCATTCTCTAAACTCTTTGTTTCTCATAATTTATTTTTTAAACATTTTACTTAACGAACCAAAATCCGCCGGCATATTATTGTTAATAATCGCTTTTACAATTTGATCCTCTTGCTCTTTTGGCACTTCGCGTCCTGCCATTAGAGCAACTTGATGAATCAATTGGCGAAGCACTGTCTCATCACGTAAGTTCGCATTTTGAACAGACGACGCTAATTTAAAAATATCTTCTTTGTTCACTTTCGCTTCTTTTTCAATGTTATTAAAAATGTTGTTATCCATTCTTTTCACCCTCTCCTCAAGTTACTCTTCATCCTATGCAGAGATGAAAAATTGGTGAAAAGACCCATAAAAAATAAAAAACGGTAGAAGTACGAAATGTACTTCTACCGCTTTCTTTATAACAAATCAGGTATCGCTTCAACTTCATGTTTTCGAACACGTCCCATCAATGAGCCTACTGCATCTTTCACATTATTCCCATTGAACAGCACGTCATATAAAGCAGCTGTAATCGGCATTTCAACTTCCATTTTCTCTGCCAATTCATGAGCAGCTTTCGTTGTTCTTACACCTTCTACAACCATACCCATACTTTCTAGCACTTCTTCTAAAGAGTGCCCTTTTCCAAGCATATTTCCAGCGCGCCAATTTCGGCTATGCACACTTGTACAAGTTACAATTAAGTCTCCCATACCAGTTAGACCAGCAAACGTTAACGGATTTCCGCCCATTTTTCTTCCTAAACGAGCAATCTCTGTTAAACCACGTGTCATTAATGCCGCTTTCGCATTATCACCTAATCCAAGCCCGTCAGATATCCCCGCAGCTAGTGCAATAATATTTTTTAAAGCACCACCAAGTTCAACTCCAACGATATCTGGGTTTGTATATACACGGAAATAGCTATTCATAAACAAATCTTGTACTCCCTCAGCCGCTTCCATACGCTTTGCTGCAGACGTAACAGTTGTCGCTTGACGCAATCCAACTTCTTCAGCGTGACTCGGCCCAGATAGTACAACAACATCCTTAATCAAGCTCTCTGGAATTTCTTCCTCAATCACTTCCGAAATACGTTTTGACGTACCTGGTTCGATTCCTTTACTTGCATGAATCCAAGTAATTGGCTCTGTAACAATTTCTTTCATCTCTTGCAATACGTCTCGGTACGCTTTCGTCGGTACTACTAGCAGTACTGTATTTACATCTACTAATGCTTCTTCTAAAGAAGAGTAGGCTACGATTGTGCTTGGCAATGTAATCCCTGGAAGATATCTACTGTTCTCACGCTTCGTATTAATTTCATTCATGAGTTCAGGACGGTTTCCCCAAATACGTACATCATGCCCATTGTCAGCTAATACCATCGCTAACGCTGTTCCCCAGCTACCTGCTCCTATTACTGTGATTTTTGTCATAAAATCACATCCTCTCCATTAGTCTCTTGCTCTAGCGATAATGTGAATCGGCGTTCCTACAAAACCGAACGCTTCACGTAAACGGTTCTTTAAGAAGCGCTCATATGAAAAGTGCATTAATTCTGTATCGTTTACAAATATAACAAATGTTGGTGGTTTTACCGCAACTTGTGTCGCATAGAAGATTTTCAGACGGCTACCATTATGTGTCGGCGTTGGATTCATCGCTACCGCATCCATAATTACATCATTTAATACATTCGTTTGTACACGGATGCTATGGCTTTCATTTACCTCATTGATAACCGGTAATAACGTTTGTGTACGCTTTTTCGTTTTCGCAGATAAGAATACAATCGGTGCATACTCTAAAAATTGGAAATGAGCACGGATGTTTTCTTCAAATGCTTTCATTGTTTTTTCATCTTTTTTCACTGCATCCCATTTGTTTACAACGATAATAACAGCTCGTCCTGAATCATGAGCATATCCAGCGATTTTTTTATCTTGCTCAATAATTCCTTCTTCTCCGTCTAAAACGACTAAAACAACGTCAGAACGTTCAATCGCTCTAAGTGCACGAAGTACACTATACTTTTCTGTACTTTCGTATACTTTCCCTTTTTTACGCATACCAGCTGTATCGATGATTACATAATCTTGATCATCTTTACTATATGGTGTATCAACAGCATCACGTGTCGTTCCCGCTATATTACTTACAATTACACGTTCTTGACCAAGAAGTGCATTTACAAGTGATGATTTCCCTACGTTTGGACGTCCAATTAAAGAGAAACGGATTGTTTCATCGTCATACGCTTCTTCTTCAATCTTTGGAAAATGATTTGCAGCTTCATCTAACAAATCACCAAGTCCTAAACCGTGTGTACCTGAAATCGGGAATGGCTCGCCAAATCCTAATGCATAAAAATCATAAATATCACTACGCATGTCTGGATTATCAACCTTATTTACCGCAAGTACAATTGGTTTTTTAGAACGGTATAAAATTTTAGCAACTTCTTCATCTGCTGCAGTTACACCATCGCGACCATTCGTCATAAAAATGATAACATCCGCTTCATCAATCGCTACTTCCGCCTGTTGACGAATTTGTGTCAAGAACGGCTCATCTCCAATATCAATTCCACCTGTATCAATAATGTTAAACTCATGATTTAACCATTCTCCCGCACTATAAATACGGTCTCGCGTTATACCTGGTATATCTTCTACGATTGAAACTCTTTCTCCAACAATTCTATTGAAAATAGTAGATTTCCCCACGTTCGGGCGGCCTACTATCGCTATTACTGGTTTCGGCATATACTTTCATCCTTTCAACTTGCTTCTGTTTATTATGTAAAAAACCCTTCTTTGTGCAAGAAGGGATTTGCATTCCAGAATATTTCTCAACGTATCAAAACACCTCACATTATACCACACGTTACTAATGTTTCACAATAATATATACATTATCTTGTAAGCGATGTGCAATACCATCTAAAATAGCCTCTAAATTATTTGCAACAAATTCCAGTTCCTCTGTCGACTCGCAAATAAATAAAGGGGCACCACCTGCAAATTTCTCTGGCGTTGTTGTAATGACTGCGAGAATAACACTTTCTAACATCATCTCTTATCTCCCCTTCCTTTCGGAGCTTCTGATGACATATGAACAGCACTCTCTAATGTTGGTACATTTCCGATTACCCCTATCGCTTTTTCTGCATCTTGATCTTGCGGCAGAACAAAAATCCCAACTCTCCCATCCTCTAAATCACGCTTCGCTAACGGTACAAGTGCCGGCGTTCCAGAATCTCTATATATTCCTAAAGCAACCGAAACATCATGTAAAATAGCTTGCCGTTGTCCTAAGTTTGAGATTGTAACCATCGCATCTATCGATTTCGGTTTTAAAATAAATCCCATTCCATATTTCATAATTTCTTCTTGCCTTGCTGGCAATCCAATATTCATAATGTAAATATTATCAATATAAAGTCCCGCTCCTTCAAAACGAAGTGGAACGTGCTCTATTTCTACAAGGTCATGAAGTCTTTTACCTGACATTAATTTTTTCGCAATGAAAAAACTTACTATACCAGTAATTACCCCGGCAATCCATGAATCGAATCCTATATACGCAAACGTTGTTACAAACGACGTTAACATCGCCAAGTAGTTACGACTTTCAAATACTAATGCAATTCCTTCAATGTATGTATTACCACGTGGTACGAGCTCATATCCATCTAATTGTTGAAGCGTATTTCTTTCCATATTGCGCACATCACGAAATTGCGTCGCTGCTAACGTAAGAAATGTAATTGCAGAGAAATCTTTTTTCAAAACAGACGGAATCGCAATTGCTCCTAAGGCAGCCGCAATTAATCCCATCGCGATATGAATAATTTTCCCGTGAAGCCTCGTCGGATATTGCCTCGTATCGGTACGAAGCATTAACAACCTAGTTATTGTACCTGCAATTACGCCACATAAAATAGCTGGTGTATATTCAGTCATGTATTACCCTCGCCTTTCTTTTACGTGTTTTCCTCTTAAATTGTTCCATATATACCGATGCCTTTGTAATCCAAAGTAAAATCGCCATAAATAAAGTGGAAACAGCAGCAACATCTAAAAAAGCTAAACTGCCGTATTCATAAGGAAAATGTAATTTACGAAAAATCAGCGTCACCAATAATTCTCCTTGTAACATCCCTATATATAAGGAGCATAATCGTAATATGCGATCCCCGTGCAATAAAACCGATGCATACACAAGTGCACCGCTTAACAGCAACAACCTATCAACCACAATCCAAATTGGATCATATACTTCTAACAAATGAAAGCTTGTATATAACATTGCAATAATAAGTGCCGAAAGTAAGGTATATAATTTTTTCCAAATAGAATATAACGCGATACCTACAAAAGAAATAATACAAAGCAAAAGGGCATTTACCGATATTGTGAAAGAAGCAATCGTCACATTTAACGGAGAACAAATAATAAAAATTAATATACAAGCACTTATCTTCCAACGAATAGATTCCTTTTTCATAAAAAAGGTCACGACAATCCACCCTATCCAAGCAACAAAATAAAAAGTACTCCCATCCATCATTTCACCTCCTATGATTTCCATTATGGGAACTTTTTATGAAAGTTAATCCTCCTTTTCTTTGTGCATAGTTTTTCTCATAACAGCAAAACTTTTAATAAGGAGGTGTAACTCACAATGGGTAAAGATCGCCAAGAACGAAAGCTAAGAGAATCACGCCGCGTTGAATCTGATCGCGACCAATCACTTCAATATCCCGGTGCAACAAGTCTTGATACACCGGAGCAAGCTCGAAAGCAGAATCAGCATTAAATAAAGTGAAACTTCAGTGGGGGATTATTAGCCCACACCAATCAAGCTGCCCTCAAATAGGCAATACAAAAAGACGGTTTCGATATTGTACGAAACCGTCTTTTTACACAATTATTTTATTTATTTCTACTCGTAATATAATTCTTTTGTTTTCGCATTATAAACCCTATCACTCAACGAGGCATTAATCGTAACTACACCTGTTGGTTTTTAGAATATGTAATAACATAATACGTATGTAGAGAAGGATCTTTACTCTTTACCTCTACACGTACATAATCCGTCTCTCTTATCTCATTTAACTTTCGCTCAACCTCTTTTTTCGCACCTACAATATCTTCTTTTTCTCCTTTAATTTCCCTACTCACAATGGTATTTCCTTGATCAGAAAGTAATACTACTTCAGCATTACTTAAACTCACTTCATTTGGTATATTAAAATAATAAATTGTATACGAATCTTCCGATGGATTTTTGTCTTCTCCTAATTCCCTTGGCAAAATTAGTGCTTCTATTCCACTTCCTGCATTCACCGTTGGATTCCTATACAATTTATTCCCGACTGCAATTGCAATATTCGTCGTTTTAATTGCTGATTGTGCTGTTGTTGAACTAGAATCTCCTTCTCTTACATTTGAAGTTAATGAAATTTCAACCTTTTTCTTATATCCAGAAACTGCTGTATCTTCTCTTATATTTCGTGCATGGATGTTAAAATCTTCACTATTATATGTAATGCGTCCTATTGTATTTTTACTATTTGAAGATACATTATCTCCTTTTTTATTAACATCCTCATCCCCAAAATTATAGTAAATTTTTCCTTGTTTCTTTTGACTCTTAAATAGCAATCTCTTATCTTGTTTTATCGCTAACCAGCTATATAGAGAGGAATACTTTCTTACTTTTGCCATGTTTCTCTCCACAAACATGGCAAAAGTAAGAATACTCCAATAATTCAGCGGCATATTTTCTACATTTCTTCATTTTTATAACCCCTTTTTTTCAATTTTAGCTTTTCTGTATGATATTTATTTATACTTTTATCATAATATAAACTCTCTTTTTTTCCATTTATAGAATTATATAGAATGATAACTTCTCGCCTTCCCTCTTCATTTTACGAAAATAAAACGCAAAAAAATCAACCGGATGGTTGATTTTTTATCGCCTACTATAATGTGCAGTGTCAATCCCTCGCTGCGCTAACCAATGGTACGTTTCACCTTTTACAACAAGAGGTACAGATTGTAACTCTTCTATCGTCTTCACGCCAAGAGCTGTCATAATAAATTTAAAATCTGTATGTAAAAGATCAATTTCATCCACTAAATTCTCAACACCATCTTGCATTAAAATACGTAAAAAGTATCCAGCAAACGCAGTTGTATTCGCCCCTAATGCGATTGCCTTCGCCACGTCAAGTGCTGTTTGTATACCCCCAGATGCAATAAAAGAGAGGTTATTATTTGTAGAGGTTGCTTCAATAATCGAGGTAGCTGTTTGTATGCCCCAGTTATTAAAATAAGAAAGCATTCGCTGTCTTCTTTCATTTTCAACAGCAGCAAAATTCGTACCACCTTGTCCGCCAATATCAATTGCTGTTATACCTATATTCGCTAACTGTTGTACTGTTTCCTTACTCATTCCAAAACCGACTTCTTTTACGATGACAGGTACTTTACTTTTTAAAACTATTTTCTCAATCCGCTGAAGTACACCAGTAAAATCACGGTCTCCTTCTGGCATCGTTAACTCCTGTATGACATTTAAATGAATTTGCAGTGCATTCGCCTCAATCATATCAACGGCACGCTCTGCCTGTTCGACAGTTGCCTCACTTCCTAAGTTTGCGAAAAAAATCCCATTCGGATTTACTTTCCTAACAACTTTATACGAAGCCGCTTCACTTTCATCTTTTAAAGCTGCCATTTGCGAACCTACAGCCATAGCAAGGTTATGATGTTTCGCTACATATGCTAATTGCTCATTAATATGTAATGTTTGCTCTCCTCCACCACCAGTCATCGCATTGATAAAAATCGGCGAACTTAGTGAAAGTTCGCCGATTTTTGTTTCACATGTTATAGTGTCATAACTTGAATTTGGCAAGCTTTGATGCACAAAATCAATATCATGAAAGCCATGCGTACGAGACTGACCAGTAGAAAGAGCATATTCAATATGATCTAATTTACGTTTTGCCCTTACCACTTGTACCCCTCTTTATTTCTTTAATTTTTTCAGTTGTTCACCAATAATATCACTTAACTGGAAAGTAGCCGAATCAGCATTTGGCTCATATTGGCTATAATCTTCTGTTACATTATTTTCTTCAAGCGTTTCTTTTATGCTTAAAGAAATACGTTTTTCTGCTACATGGACTTCAAGTACTTTCACTTTTACTTCTTGTCCCATTTCCAATACTTCATTTGGATTTTTCACGTGACGATTTGCAATTTGAGATACATGTACAAGCCCTTCAACACCAGGTAAAATTTCAACAAACGCACCGAATGTAACAAGGCGTTTTACTACTCCCTCACGAATATCTCCAGCTTTTATTTCGCCAGCAACATTTTCCCAAGGTCCTGGCTGAGCTGCTTTAATTGATAAAGAAATACGTTGCGTATCAGCATCAACAGATAACACTTTTACCTTTACCTTTTGACCTTGCTCTAATACCTCAGAAGGTTGCTCTACACGTTCGTGTGAAATTTGTGAAATGTGAACTAAACCGTCCACACCACCAACGTTAACGAAAGCACCAAAATCCGTTAATCGTTGTACTGTTCCTTCAACAATGTCCCCTTCTTTTAACGAAGAGATTGCTTCTTTTTTCTTAGAATCTAGTTCTAGTTCTACTACCGCTTTATGTGAAAGAATAACACGATTTTTTTCACGGTCTAATTCAACAATTTTCACCGCTAATGTTTTTCCTTTATAGTCAGCAAAGTCTTCTACATAATGTACTTCTACAAGTGAAGCTGGGATAAAACCACGAACACCAAGGTCCACAACTAACCCACCATTCACGATATCTTTTACAATAACATCAAATACATGACCAGAATTAAATTTTTCTTGTAATTCTACCCACGCTTTTTCTGCGTCAACAGCTCTCTTAGATAAAACAAGATCATCATCTTCTAATTTAATAATTTTCAATTCAAGTGTTTGATCTAATTCTACAACATCGCTTGCTTTTTCAATATGAACGTTAGCTAATTCACTAATCGGAATTACGCCATCTGTTTTGTATCCAACATTTACAAGAACTTGTTTCTCTTCAACTTTCGTTACAGAACCTGTAACAACGTCACCAACTTGTAATTCTTTTGAATTCATAACTTCTTCATTCATTTTCTCTACCATGGAAATACCTCCCTACAGAATTGACAAAGCATTTTTATGTATATACGAAATGAAAACAAATGTTTTCATTTGCATGTTTAAGAATTTATCATCACATATTCTGTTTCAATACAGTTCACAAGAAACTATATTAAATCTATATAAATAGTATACAGCAAAATCATCTTGAAGAAAGTATGATTTGAAATATAATAGCGAATATATTCTGACATTTTTTCCCCTCTGTAACTAACTTCTTACAAATTAGCCCATTTGTCAAGAAAAGAGACTTATAATTCACTTATCCTTTACATTTCAAAAAAAAAAAAAAAAAAAGAGGATAGTCCTCTTTCTTTATTTCGCAAATACTCCTGAAACAATACCCATAATTTTTTGGACAACTTCTTCAATTGATAAAGAAGTTGTATCTAATTCCAATGCATCATCAGCTTTTTTCAAAGGAGAAACTTCGCGTTCTGAATCTAATTTATCACGCCTAGCAATTTCTTCTCTTAACTGCTCTAAATTAGAATCGAAACCTTTATTCATATTTTCTAAATGTCTTCTTTCCGCTCTTTCTTCTACAGAAGCAAGCATAAAGATTTTCACTTCAGCATCCGGTAGTACATGTGTACCAATATCACGGCCATCCATTACTACGCCGCCTTTTTTAGCTAATCCTTGTTGACGACGTACCATTTCTTCACGAACAAGACGATGCTTTGCTACAATAGATACACGATTCGTCACATCTGGCGTACGAATCACTTCAGAAACATCTTGTCCATTTAAAAATACAAGTTGTGTATTTTCCCCTTGCTGAAATTCAATATTTACATTTTTTACAACTTCCATTAACTTTTCTTCATTTTCAATATCCACTTTTTGTTCAAGGGCTGCATATGTAATAGTACGGTACATTGCGCCTGTATCAATGTAAACATATGAAAGTTTTTTTGCAACAACTTTTGCCACTGTACTTTTCCCAGCAGCCGCTGGACCATCTATAGCAATCGAAATTCGTTTATCCATTGTAACACCTCATTTTTCACTTATAAAACAAAACGAAAAGCAGGTATTTTCCCCCTGCTTCTTCTCATTTGCCTCACGTCATTAAATCCTCAATAATTGTAGCATAATCCATCATAGAAGAAAATGAAAACTACTTATTCACCTGTAAGATTTCCGCCTTATTTTTCGTGACGACACCTTCGTAATAAACAATTTTCGATAAATATTTCACTGAAGATTTATGTATAAAAAGCAGTTGGACGACAGCAAGAAAAATAAATTGAATCAGTAATATACGAATTATAATTTTCTCCACTTTTTTCAAAAAAACTCACTCCTTCCCTCTCTACACTTACACATCCACTCTCATAAATTTCCATAAACAAAACCTAACCTAATAACCACTTACCGGAGCACACTTAAGGTAATTTATTTTATTGTCATTTTCTAAGCATACTTTTATACATTTTCATTGTCGAATTTACTCAAAACATGTTATGTTCTAAATGTATTTTTCAACTTGAAAGGGGTATAAGCATTGAAAAGAATCCTAGTTTTACACACAGGTGGAACAATTGCAATGGAGGAAGATAAAGAAACTGGGGTCGTACAACCAGGTAAAAAGAATCCTCTTTTAAAATTCATTCCTGATTTAGAAGGCGATGTTGATTTAATTGTCGAAGATGTGTTCCATCTTCCATCTCCTCACATGACTCCTAGCGAAATGCTACAATTGCAAGTCATCATTGACGAAAGAGTAAAACAAGACGATATTCACGGCGTAGTCATCACGCATGGTACCGATACATTAGAAGAGACAGCTTATTTTCTTGATTTAACAGTTCAAGCAACTATCCCAATCGTTGTGACAGGGGCAATGCGTTCTAGTAATGAATTAGGTGCCGATGGTCTATATAATTTCTTATCAGCTGTAAAAGTTGCTAGTAGTAATGAAGCTGCTGAAAAAGGCGTTCTAGTCGTATTAAATGACGAAATACATTGTGCTACAAATGTAACAAAAACGCACACAAGTAATGTCGCGACATTCCAAAGTCCACAGTACGGACCAATTGGCATGGTAACAAAACGTGGTGTTGTTTTCCATCATGCTTTAGTGCATCACGAAACATGCACAGTACGACAGATTTCTAAAAACGTTGTCGTTCTAAAAGCATACGCAGGTATGGATGATACATTATTATCAGCAATCGAAACACTACCAGTAGACGGAATTGTTATTGAAGCACTTGGACAAGGTAATTTACCTCCAAGAACACTTCCTAGTCTAGGGCGATTAATAGAAAAAGGCATTCCAATTGTATTAGTTTCACGCTGCTTTAACGGTATCGTTCAAGACGTATACTCTTATGAAGGTGGCGGAAAACAATTAAAAGATATGGGCATTGTTTTCACCTACGGTTTAAACGCTCAAAAGGCGCGAATTAAATTACTAGTCGCACTAGAAAACACAAACTCTCACGAAACAATCCAACATATGTTTATGCACGATTAAAAAGAAGCTGTCGAAGATTTCGACAGCTTCTTTTTATTCTTCTCTTGATGCAATGGTTTGCGCAATCGCATCTCCATGGAATCTACCGTTCTCGATAAATATTTCATTTGCGTTATTCCCCGCAGCAATTACACCTGCAATAAAAATATTTTCAGCGTTTGTTTCCATACTACCCTCTATATAAATCGGGCGCCCTGTTTCTTCATCAATCCGAACTCCCATTTTTGTTAAGAAGCTGTGGTCTGGATGGTAACCCGTCATAGCAAATACAAAATCGTTTTGAATTGTATTTGCCTCACCATCTACTGTATACGTCAACGTATGCTCAGTAATTTCTTTTACATGCGCATGGAAATGCATTTGAATTATCCCATTTCGTACTAACGCCTCAAATTCCGGCAAAATCCACGGCTTAATACTTGGCGAGTATTCCCCACCACGGTATAGAACTGTTACACGTGCACCCGATTTAACAAGCTCTAACGCTGCATCTATACTTGAATTTTTACCACCTATGACAACGACATCTCGATCAAAATAAGGGTGTCCTTCTTTGAAATAATGAGCTACTTTCTCAAGTTTCTCACCAGGTACATTCATATAATTCGGATTATCATAATATCCAGTTGCGACAACAATATATTTCGCAACATATATTTCTTTGTTTCCGTCACGCTTCGTCGTTTCAACTTTAAAAACATCACCATCTTTTTGAACTTGTTCCACTCGTTCAAATGCATTTACACGTATAGATTTACGCTTTACTACTTCACGATAATACGCAAGCGCCTGATTACGAAATGGCTTACGATTTTCTGTAATAAAAGCAACTTCACCAATTTCTAATTTTTCACTAGAGGAGAAAAATGTTTGATGAGTTGGATAATTATAAATTGCATTTACAATGTTTCCTTTTTCGATTACTAACGGATTTAACCCCACTTTTTGCAACGAAATCGCCGCTGCTAATCCGCATGGACCGCCTCCGATAATAATAACTGTTTCTTTTTGCATACTTAGTTCACTCCTAGTCTTCTACCTCTGCTCTATTTATATAAACAAGAAAAAACCTACTTACAGCAGTAGGCATCTATCTTTATTGTATTCATTTTTCATATATTTGTCATCTAAACGAAACATACATCCGATAGACATCTGCTAAAAACTGCTGAAATTTAATTCCTTGTTGCCCTAATACATTCTCAGGATCGATTTTCCGAGTAGGATCCAACGTTTTGTGTGACACAATAGCCTTTTTAGGATTTAAACCGAAATTTTGACATAAATAAGCGTGATACCACGTAAAACGAGTATACGCCTCCCAAAAGTTTACGTCGCCACCATAGCAAAGTTCAACCCCAATTGCAGCCTTATTCGCATCATAACCGAATAACTCATTATCCGTTGGCACATTGTATCGAACATGGTACGCAACTTCATTTATAGGGACAATTTCTAATATTGTTTTATCATCAATAAATGTATGCGCTGAAGCTTTCGGTTGTATTTCATTAAAGTAATCCCGATTTCCTATCGCATTGCTACCAGGGTTCCCCGTGTCATGACTTACAATAAATCTTACTTTTGAAAGAGGAATTCCTGGTCGTGAATTTCCATACCCAATATAGTTACGCTCTATAGGGAACATCGCCATTACTACCAACTCCCGCTCTAAAAAATTACCTTACTTCCTTATATATGTATTCGGTGGCAATGTCCTTATGGCATATTTCTTATGCGAAGAGAACATCGAAAATATTTGATGTGAATACCATAAATAATACAATACTTACAGCCACTCCGTAAAAACCGTAAAACCAAATACAATCTTCTTTCGTATCTAAACCGAAAAATTTATTTACCGATTGTAATAATGTGCCACGCTTGCTTTGTTTGTTTCGTAATACTTCCACTCGTTCTACAACATCTGCTGGCATCATAAATCTTTGGTCTACTGTCATTTTCATCATTTATCTCTCCTTAAAATCATTTCCGTTTTGCTTATCTAAGGAAAGTATAGCACGTTTGTTCGTATAGAACAAGCGTTCTTTTTTATTTTTTATTCTATTTTTCACCAAACCAAGTAATAATTGTGAATATAAACGCGATAATTGGTCCAACTACAACTGCACCAAATATTAAAAATAATAATCCTTCGCCGAACACCCGAACGACACTTGTTTTTCGGGCTCTCTTAGCTCTTGCAAGTTCACCCTCTAACACCTTAACCTTTTCTTCTAATTGGTCTACTCGTTCCATTATTTCATTCCCCATATACAACACCTCATTTAATACTTCAACAAAAAAACGCGATTCCCTCGAAAGGAAATCACGTTTTCTCAAAACATTATATATTATACCCAACCTCTGAAGCGACTAGCCTCAGCCATTTTACGAACACCAATCATGTATGCAGCTAAGCGCATGTTCACTTTACGAACTTGTGATGTTTCATAAATTGAATCGAATGATTTTACCATTACTTTTTCTAAACGTTGTTCTACTTCTTCTTCAGTCCAGTAGTAACCTTGGTTATTTTGTACCCACTCAAAGTAAGATACCGTAACGCCACCAGCACTTGCTAATACGTCTGGAACAAGTAAGATACCACGATCTGTTAAGATTTTTGTTGCTTCTAATGTAGTTGGACCATTTGCAGCTTCAACCACAATTTTCGCTTTAATCTTATCAGCATTTTCTTCTGTAATTTGGTTCTCAATTGCAGCAGGAACTAAAATGTCGCAATCAAGTTCTAACAGTTCTGTATTTGAAATTGTATTATTAAATAGTTTTGTTACAGTACCAAAGCTATCGCGACGATCTAGTAAGTAGTCAATATCTAATCCATTCGGATCATGTAATGCACCGTAAGCATCTGAAATTGCAATTACTTTCGCGCCTGCATCATGCATAAATTTAGCTAAGAAGCTACCCGCATTACCAAATCCTTGAACAACAACGCGTGCACCTTTAATATCAATGTCACGTTTTTTCGCAGCTTCACGAATACAAATTGTTACACCTTTTGCAGTCGCTGTTTCACGTCCGTGTGATCCACCTAATACAAGTGGTTTACCTGTAATAAATCCTGGTGAATTAAATTCATCGATACGGCTATACTCATCCATCATCCATGCCATAATTTGTGAGTTTGTAAATACATCTGGAGCCGGAATATCTTTTGTCGGACCAACAATTTGGCTAATTGCTCGTACATAACCGCGGCTTAATCTTTCTAATTCACGGAAAGACATCTCACGTGGGTCACAAATGATTCCACCTTTACCTCCACCATATGGTAAATCAACAATACCACATTTTAAACTCATCCAAATAGAAAGTGCTTTCACTTCATTTTCTGTTACGTTTGGATGGAAGCGAATTCCACCTTTCGTTGGACCAACAGCATCATTATGTTGTGCACGATATCCTGTAAATATTTTAACAGTCCCGTCATCCATACGAACTGGAATTTTCACTGTCATCATACGAATTGGTTCTTTCAATAATTCATATACTTCGTTTGGATAACCCAATTTTTCTAATGCTTCATTAATTACAATTTGTGTTGAATTTAACAATTCAAAATGCTGTTCCCCTTGTTGTTGTGTTTTCGTTTGAGTTCCCTTTTCGGCTACCATAGTAAGTAAACCCCCTGTAATTTCACTTGTTTAGTAAACCTTCATTGCCTAGTATACACCGTTAAATTTGGAATGCAATAGAAAACGCTAACAAATATATACAAACTATTTTGTATTGCAAGCGTTTTCACTATTATTATAGTCCTTTTATTGCTTTTAGAAAAGTAAAATACTTAAATATTTAAATATTTTTTATTTTCATCAAAATACATTCGATAAAACCATTATTTCATCAAGAAATACTGATTACATTTTAACATACAGATCGGCTAGTCTTGTTACCTACACTTCGTTTTATAGATTTTAGATTTTCAGCTGAATAAAAATAAAACCTCAAGCTACGTTACATTAGCTGAGGTTTTGTTTTTTCACAAAGTAATTGTATATTTGTTCAATCGCTTGAGAATCCATTAATTCTTTACCATATTCCATTACGCGGTAAATTGTTGCTGTTGACGGATTACCGTACTCCGCTAAAATAGCTATAAAATCCGCCTTCAATAATTGAAATTGCTCTTCTTCTTCTATCCAAAGATAAAAACGATCATCCCACGTATACAACTTCCCATCAGTTACACCAAGGTTATATAAGCGATTTGACAAATTGATTACATCATCTAATGTAGCAAACTCGTAAAGTATATGTTCACTTTCATCAAGAGTCACTTGCATTTCAATAAACTCGTCACGGAACTCATCTTCTGTGTCCACTTCGTAATTTTCTTTTGTTACAATTACAACCATACCTTGAGCTTGTAGAGAAAATACTTCAACAGCAATCGGTCCATCCGCTTCAAACCCTAATTCTGTATTTGCTTCTTGCATCATATCACGGAATAGTTGCTGTACTTTCGGTGCATTTCTCCACAAATCTTCTTTCGTTAATCCTCGTTCAGATAAATCATCAAATGTTAGGAAAATTTTAATCTTATTATAATTTAAACGTTCCAGTCTCATCTCATACCCTCCCTACGTAACCATTGCATCTAATTTTTATTATATGAAATAGAAAATAGATGGTTCTTTTCGAACGACTATTCCGGCATCTTTAACCATCCATCCCATTCTTCTTTCGTGTTACCAATTAGGATATTTTGAAGATTTAATTGATCTCCAATGCCTTTTCTTCCTATAAAACCACCAGAGATGTTTTCATTTTTTTCTTGCAACAAGTCAATAAATTCTACTGCCTCTTCAAGTTCTCGTTCATCATCAAAAGATATAAACAAATATTTAGGTTGTAATTGTTCAATAGCTAGTAAAATACCTTCTTCATCTAAACCTGTCCCCATATACATTGTTTGATATCCTTTTAGTCGTAAATACGTCGCGAAAATAAATCCTTTTAATATATTATTTTCTAAAACGAAAACTTTGTTAACGGAAGAATACACCGACGCATTATGATAGATCATTCCTAAACGTGTTTGTAAGAATGATACAACATATTTGAATTGCGACATTGTAATCTCATTATTACTTTTTAAAGTTAACAACTTGTTTGCCACTTGAAGAATGATGCTTGCAACAACCTTTTCCGTTGAATATATACTAAAAACCTCGTTTAATAATGCAGAAATTGTAATTTCATCAAATTCTAACAAAGCTTGTAGTATATCGTCCACTAAAACAACTTCTGTATCAGTAATTCTTTCTTTTTGAACGTTGTTCTGCAACCGATTCCCTTCTAATAACTGAACTGCTTGTCCAATCATCATCCCCTCAGAAACTTTGTTCATTAACCATTTCAAAATATGAATATGCTCTTCTGTATATAAACGATGCCCCGCACGATTTCTCTTTGGGGCAATAATATGATAGCGTCTTTCCCATGCGCGAAGTGTACTCGGTTGAATTCCGAGTATATTTGAGACAGCTTTTATATTATATTTTCCATTTGAATTCGGCATTATTTCCCTCCGCATAACGTAATGATATGTGTTTGGGAAGGTGCCCGAAAACGAAGAGGGAACAATGTTGTTCCATACCCATTACTAACAAAGAGAGTCGTATTAGAATGCTTATATACGCCACCCTTTAAATACTTTTCAGATGGAAACAACCGAATCTGGCCTCCATGTGTATGTCCACTTAATACGAGCGAAATTTGTTCATTACCAGACATTTTCTTTATTATATCTGGGTTGTGACTAATTAAAATGCGAAAACCTTCTTCTTTACAATCAGACAACGCTAAATCTAAACGATCTCGTTCTAATCCAACATCATCGATACCGAGTAAGCAAATTTTCTCTCCTAATTCAGATTCAAATACAACTCTTGTATTATCTAATACCTTCACATTATTTTCTATTAATAAAGCATCTAATTCGTGATATTCAATTTCATAGTCATTATTTCCCCATACAAAATATACAGGGGCTATTTCTCTTAACTTTTGAATATTTAAAGAGATTTGCGATAAAGGTACTCCTTTTTCAGCTAAATCACCGCCAATAATTACGATATCTGCTTTTCCTTTCACTCGTTCAATTAGCGAGCTAGAAATGATCCTTCTATGAATATCCGAAATAAAAAAAACTTTAACTTTTTGAAAACTTTCCGGAAATTCTTCGAATACTAAAGTATGTTCCAACACTGTATTACGCATCGCTTCTTTATACATTCCAAGAAGACATACAAAACCAATGCATATGAGAGTACATAATAATATAATCCATGACATATATTTTTTACTCTCCCTCCTCGTAAAGTATAGTCCTTAATTTTATGTGGAGCTATATATCACTCATTTAGCTAGCTCTCATACTTCGTGGACTTATCTTTTATAGGAATTTTCAATTCTTGTCCTACCTTCACTTCGTCTTCTTGTAAATCATTATACTTTTTTATTATTTCTATCCCATCTTCATCTGAGAAATATTGCTTCGCTATACTTTCTAAAGTTTCTCCATCTTTCACAACATGAGTTGCTACTTTCTCAGGCTGCTTCTTTGATTCAGTCTTAGCGGAATCAAAGAAAATTACTTCAAACGCACTTTTCTCAGCATTATTACTATCACTTTTTACCTGTATATACTTATCCGTATACCATAGGATACTAATAGGTAACAATATGAACAAAAATGTTAACACTCGGACGAAAATGTGATTCATTTTAAACTTTGGTTTGTTCTCTTTATTTCTATGAATTTCACTACGCGGCGGTAAACTTTCATCTTCTTCCACTTGCTCAACTTCTAACTCCTCTTCAAAATCAGGAATTCGTTTTCTCATGTTGTTCACCACCACCTTCCATTTATTTTCTTAATTGGAGCCCCATTATAAAATCAACAAGAAA
This sequence comes from Bacillus sp. 41-22, assembly GCF_025809295.1. Taxonomy (NCBI): domain Bacteria; kingdom Bacillati; phylum Bacillota; class Bacilli; order Caryophanales; family Bacillaceae; genus Bacillus; species Bacillus sp. 41-22. Next base: position 1,476,054 of record NZ_CP084035.1, on the reverse strand, counting down.
GTGTGCAAAGATTGTTATAAACAAATTTCCTGTCCACTCGAATACATAACCAAAAACAAAACTAATAAAGCAGACGAAACAAAACAAAAAAGGCTTCGTTATATACCGAATATGTAACACAGCAAAAATTAAACTCGCTATTACAATTCCGAAATGAGTCTGCACTACACCTCTAAATAAAAACTCTTCCGCAAAGCCAATAATAAACGTGATAACGAGTAAATGCATGACAGAAATCCCTTGAAACATTCTATCGTTAATGCCACCATCATCAAACCAAGATTCTGGAAACACTCGCATTGCAACATAATCTAATAACACAATACAAATCGCTAACAAGCTACCTATTAAAAGTATAGAAACCGGTTCCCATTTCCATAAACTATAAACTTCTCTTTTATCTTGAAATAATATATATGCTAGTAAACAACCGATACCAATAATGATTAGTTGTGTTATGTAGAGATTCAGTCTTATTTCTCTCGGACTCATATCTTCAACATTATGCCTTTGAATGTTCATCATTCCTCCATCTTTCCTAGGCCGAAAAGCTTTTGTAACTCTGTTTCCCAATTATAGTCGAAAACTAACTGTTGCGCTCGTCTTTTTTTATAATCCGTTTTTGTAATACCACAGTAATCACAACAGTTTTCTATCTCTTTTTCTTTTCTATAACCGAATTGTTGTAATAAATATTCACGTCTACATCCTTGAACTTGTATCCATGACTTCATATTTTCTAACTCACTATATTTATTACGCATTCTCACTTCCACTTCCGCTATTAATCTGTGCATTATTTCATCTGACAAGCTCTCTAGCATGAGATTTCGCTGTTGTATGATTCCAAGATGTTCGAGATGATAACGTGTAAAGCGCCAATACTGTTCATTAAATCTTGCTGCATTATAACAAATTTCTTCTACATCTTCTAATGGTAATACTTTCGTTTGAAACATTCTTTCTTGTAGTAACGAAAATAAAAATTGTATTTGCGATTTACTTGGTAATTCATCTTCAATGATTGAAATTGGCAAATCGTGATCCAATGGACTACATAATAAAATGGCTATACTCAATTCTCCATCTCTTCCGGCTCTTCCAATTTCTTGTAAATAGGAAGCTACATTTGTCGGATATTGAAAATGAATAATATATCTTGTATTCGCCTTATTTACCCCCATCCCAAAAGCACTTGTACATATTACAATTTGCAACTGGTCATTCATAAACTGTTGTTGAATTAACATACGCTCTTCATGTTCCATACCACCATGATAAAAAGCTACACCTGTAATTCCTTTTCCTCTTAAATACTCGGTTAAACGCTCTGTCCAGGCCCTACTTGAACAATAAACAATACCAGGGCCTTGCAAATACATTACATGCTCAAAAAGCGCCTCTTTTTTTTCTTCTATTGTTTCCACAAATTGCACTTCCATCGCAATATTTGGACGATCAATTGAGTACACATGCTCAGCAATATTTTTTAGATTTAAACTTTCCGCTATATCTCGCAGTACATCCTTTGTCGCAGTTGCTGTTAATGCTAGTACTGTCGGAGATCCGATACTCTCAATTACTTTATCTAATTTTTTATAATCTGGCCGAAAATCATAGCCCCATTGTGAAATACAATGCGCTTCATCTACGACAAATAATGAAATATGAATTTTTTTCAATTCTCTTATTAGAAGTTCCGACTGCAACATCTCTGGTGATACGAAAACAAATTTATAAAAAGATAGCTTTTTCATTGCTTCTCTTTTTTCAATTAACGTCCGAAAACTATTCAATGCAATAACTCGATTTTTCACGACATACTTTAATTGCGTAACTTGGTCTTCCATTAAAGATAATAATGGTGATACAACAAGCACCGTACCCTCTTGCAGAAGCCCCGGAAGTTGATAACACATTGACTTTCCCCTTCCAGTCGGAAGCATTGCTACAACATCTTTTCCTTCCAATAAGTCCGTAATAACTCCTTTTTGCCCCGGACGAAATTCAGAATATCCAAACCACTTATATAAATATTCCTCAAGCTTCATTTATACCCTCCATCCGTGCCAATACAAGACGTACTTCAAAATAAGAGATTTCCTCTCCAACCGCTTGCTTCAACACACGCAATTTACGTGTTTGTAATGCTTCAATTACTTTTGTTACTTTTTCCATTTTTTCTTTTTCCATAAACATTTCAATAGAAAATTCTTTTTCTCGTAAAGCAATTTCTACAAAATGGTCTTCTATCGTGGCAACCTTCAAATTCCGAATTGTTGCTATTTCTTCTAAAGAGCGTCCTTGTCTCCAAAGATTATATGTTTTTTTTGTTGATAAACTAAATAAATCAGCTTTCTCATTTGGATAAGATATAATTTCAGCTAATAATGGAAACTCATTTTCTTTATTGCGAACTTCTTGAATAAGGAAATGAATTGTACCCCAAAATAAAAAATACACTCGAAATATATCTTGTTTCGTAATTTCCGCTAATTGTTGTAAAGTACACCCAATACGTTTATACCCAGTTAACCGATATATTACGATTGTCGCCTCTACTGGATTATTTTTTTGTAAAAGAGTATGCATTTCCTTCCATAATCTTTTAGCCAATTCACTTCTCATATACGGTATTCCAGTGAGAAAACGTTTCACCCACATCATTATTTCTGTATCCTGTTGAATTGGAATAAATTTCGTATTCGCCTGTTGTAAATTCGAAATGGTTTGAACGATCAATGATAATCTCTTCCAAAATGTTTCACCTATTTCACCATAGTGTAAACCATTTAAATATGTCGGAAAGGCAAAGTCACCTTCCCATTTGTTTAATTGCACGTTACCAGCAGTCGTTAACACATATGTATTATCATGTATACCTTGAACTAAATCCGTTTGTAACAACTTTGCAACTTCTTGATCATAATCAGCTCTATTTAATGACTTATAAATCCCAAACAAAAAAGAAATTTGAAACATATTCCCATCTTGTAATGTTTGCGACGATCTCTTTCCTTTTAATAAATAATAAATCGAAGAAACGGTTCTTTCACCATTCAATTGTTTTAAACAATATAATAAAGTATATTGTAGCTGCATTACCGCTTCCACCTCTCAGTCTAACTTCATTCCTTTTTCAATACGATTGCACATTAACTGCTATTCATTTAACTTATCATATTCACACTACATGCTTGTATATATTCTATTGTATCAAACGAAATAACATTTAAGTATTTTGAAAATCTTATGAAATAATTCAAAAATAAGTTGACACTCTAATTGATAAGCATTATCATTATAATTTTATGTTGAAAAGTTTTTAAAACCGTTTTACAATAAGATTATAATTTTTTGGCGAACTTTTCACATACATATTATCAGGAGGGAAAAAATATGGCAAAATATACAATCGTTGACAAAGATACTTGTATTGCATGCGGTGCTTGTGGTGCTGCTGCACCAGACATTTATGACTATGATGATGAAGGCATTGCATTTGTAACATTAGACGATAACCAAGGTATCGTTGAAATTCCAGATGTATTAATTGAAGATATGATGGATGCATTCGAAGGTTGTCCAACTGACTCAATTAAAGTTGCTGACGAATCATTTGATGGCGACTCTTTAAAATTCGAATAGTCTTTTATTAACTTCAAAAAATCCCCCTCATACTTATGAGGGGGATTTTTTGCACTCTTTTTCATTCTCACTAACAAAAAAACCATTAGCAGTTACGCTGCCAATGGTTTAATATTTTTAAGCATTTTTCATTTTTGCAAATACCCATACTTTCAAGCGTGAAAATAGTGCTACAAATACAATTGTTACAACAATTCCTTTAATTACATTAAACGGTAATATCGCCGTTACAATAGTTTGTCGCATAATATCACTAGACATAGCTGGTGAATTTAAAAACCAAGTGTACGCTGGTAAAATAATAAAGTAGTTTAACACACTCATAATAACTGTCATAGTAATTGTACCTAGCATTAATCCTGTCGTTAAACTTTTTACTGTGCGATACTTTCGGAATAAGAATGCTGCTGGACCAATAAATAAACATCCCGCTATAAAGTTTGCTACTTCTCCTACTGGTACTCCCGTTAAACTTCCTTGAATTCCGTAATGCAAAATATTTTTTATCGCTTCTACAATTACACCTGCAATTGGACTAAAAATTATCGCCGCAATTAAAGCTGGCACATCACTAAAATCAATTTTTAAAAATGGCGGAAGCCCTGGGAATGGAAAATCCAACATCATTAGTAAATACGCAATACTACTTAGCATCGCTACACTCACCATCTGCACTACACTGTTTTTTTGTTTCATCTTTCTCTCTCCTTTTCCATCGATCTTCTCATGGAAAGTGGAAAGGTTCTGCTATGCCTATTTTTTCATAGAACGAAAAAACCCTTTGTGATTTACACAAAGGGAGAATTTTAAGGCACATCAAACAGACGTTCAAATACTTATCTTTTTTGAACGCTTGAACCTCCATCTTCTCCCATCCAGACTGTACTGTCGGCTTTGGAATCACACCAAATCCTGCCTTAACGGCTCGCGGGCTTAGAACGAAATTATTAAATGTTCATCACCGCCGGTCGGGATTTTCACCCTGCCCCGAAGATAGACCGATATTCTATTTTCCACTTCATTATACAACAACATGATCGTATTGTGAACAAAAAAAGTGTAACTTACTAAAAATAAGTTATTGATTTTATATAATTAAAGAAACAATCACTATATTTTACAATACAACCCATATTTTTTATAATTCGGTATTTCTCTTATGAATCCCCCTAGTCATATGTCGTCAAAAGTGATAAGATGTTGAATTGTTAAGATAAGAACATTTTCTGAGTTATGGAGGAAATGTCATGAAGAAAGATAAAAGACACTCTATTCGAGAAGCAATGAAAAAGAACTTAAGAAAAGAATACTTTTATTTGAAAAAAGAATTACTTTTCTACTGTCCAATTGATCTAGGCACATTCTCAAGAGAGACATACTACGCTACTTTTGACCAAGATGGCATAAGTATTTATCAGTATGATAAAAAAACAGAAAGTAAATTAAAATTGTGTGAGCGTCATCCATGGAAGAGTTGGAATAAGGTAAAAGTTGATCACTATTTAACAACTTCTCAATTTATTTTCCAAGGTGAGCGAAACTGGATTTTATCCCTTTTCCAAAAAGGAAAAGAAGCTCAAAAAATAATTGAAGAACATACATCTTTACAAACGGAAGTTGTTTCCCGTCCGTTTTCCAAGAAACTTCCTGGTTTCCGTTCTGATACTCCATTGAATAAATACATCGGTAGCATTTGTTACACTGCACTTATTGCATTTTTATTAAAATGGATGATTCCATTTCAAGCACCACAAATCGCCCTGTATTCTCTTTCAATTGGCTTTATGCTTCTTGGTTTACTTTGTCTTACAATTGGTCTAATCGAACCAACTATCGTACTATTTCGGACAAAAGAAAAAACAAGAACAAAAGTCTTTTACTTATATAGCTACTTAGCTATTACTGGATTTATATGTGTCTTTATTTTTTGGTAAAAGAAGCCGTCCCAAAAGATCTTTTGGGACGGTTTTTCGTTAGGAATAGGTTGCTCTTACTGTCGCATTTTATTGTTAGTCGACATTTCTTGTCGAAATGTCGATATAATAATAGCTATGTTCGATATAAATTTGCGTCGATATAATTTCATTTACTATCGCAATCTTAAATAAGAAAAAAATAAATTTATTCAAAAGTTATGCTTTTGAGACGTTGCCTTTACTTGACGTATAGTTGTTGGTTCGGATAGATTTGCTCTTGTCGCAATCCATTCCTCACTTTAATTTCCTCAACTGTCATACTAAATTTCCGGGCAATACCAACTAAAGTATCACCTTTTTGTACAATATATAGTGATGACGACACAACTTGATTTTTTTGTTCATTTAAAACAAGCAACGGATTCATCGCATTCCTTTTCTCCATCGTCCATCTCCCTTGATGCACTTCTAAATGTAAATGCGCTCCTCGCGATTCTCCTGTATTCCCTACCTCTCCAATTAGCTCTCCTTTTGAAATGTTATCACCTTGAACTACATATCTCTTATTTAAATGCGCATAAACAGCCTCATATTCTCCATGTTTAATAAACACAACATTTCCATAACTACTTGAAAAATAAGACTTTGTCACCTTACCATTTTGAATAGCTGCAACAGGCGTTCCAATAGGCGCAGCTATATCAATACCATAGTGTTTCCCATGTCTTGTCCCAAAATAATCACTTATCTGCCCATCAACAGGCCATATCCACTGATTCCCTTCAGCGTAAACATGTAATTGAGATAAAAATAATACACTCAATATCACCACGCCACATTTTAACGCTTTCATATACATCCTCCGTTTTCTAATAACCGTCATACCTTCTCTATTGTGGGATATTACAGAAAAAAGTATACAAAAAAAAGAAAGTGGATTACTCCACTTCCTTCTCTTCTTTATTACGAAAAACAAGTGCACTGCGGTTATACTCCACATCTTTCACTTGTAAACGCGCATTTATTACTCTAGCAAGCGCAAATAAATAATCAGATAACCTATTTATATACTTTAGAACAATTTCATTGGTTTCTCCTTCTTTTTGCAATGACACTATACAACGTTCTGCTCTTCTTATAACTGTACGTGCAATGTGTAGTGCAGCCGATATCTCGCTACCGCCTGGTAAAATAAAACGCTCTAAAGGCGGCGCTTCTTCTGTATACGAATCAATTCGTCTCTCTAAATACTCGACCATCTCTATCGTTACTTTATAAGGGATTTTCTTCTCTACTATTGCTAAATCCCCTCCACAATCAAATAGTTCATGTTGAATATTTTCAAGTTCGTTATAAATGTTACGAAAACATTCCTCTTGTAATTTAGACATGGCATATCCGATATGAGAATTCGCCTCATCAATTGTTCCATAAGCTTCTACACGTATATGATCTTTATCCACTCGGCCACCTATGACACTCGTTTCCCCTTTATCACCTGTTTTTGTATAAAGTTTCATTTCATTATGACACCTCTCTTTTTATTTTCATTCTGATTATTAAAGAAAAAAACTCTACCATTCTTTATTTAATTGCACTTACAAAAAAATAAAAAAACAGTAAAGCTTTTATTCATGATCAACTTTTAAAAAACATATATATCTAAATTATACGATTTGGTAAATATACAGAGAATGTAGTTCCTTCTCCAACGACACTTGATACAGAAATTTTCCCGTCATGACCTTGAACAATATTTTTAGCAATCGCAAGCCCGAGTCCTGTTCCAACTTTTTTCCCTCGCGTTCTTGCTTTATCAGCTTTATAGAATCGATCGAACAAGAACGGAATATCTTCTTCTGGAATACCAGCACCTGAATCTTGCACTTCGAAAGTAAGGCCACTATTTTTCGTATTAATTACAAGTGTAACATGTCCACCTGCATTTGTATGACGGATTGCATTATCAATTAAATTCGTCAGTACCTGTTCCATACGGTCTGCATCAAACGGATATTGTTCAATTGGACTTTGGAAATCCACTGTTAATTGGACTTCTTTATCCTTTGCAATCCCCTGGAATTTACGGCCAATTTTTTCGACAAATGGATGAATATCTACTTCACCTATATGTAACTCTACATGTCCACTTTCCATACGGGCTAAATCTAATAACTCATTTACAAGTTTACCTAAACGAACAGATTCATCATAAATAATTTGAACAAACTCATTAATTTCTTCTTTCGTTTGCACAATATCATCTAAAATTGCTTCACTATATCCTTGAAGCATTACCATCGGTGTACGAAGTTCATGTGATACATTCGCAATAAAGTCTTGACGCATTTTCTCAAGACGACGCTCCTCCGTCATATCTCGCAATACTGCTACAGCTCCACGAATTTTTGTTTGATTGTAAAGCGGTGTCATAAGAACTACGTAGTTACCTTTTTGCAAATTAATTTCAACAACTTGTTGTTGCTCACTTTCTACAACGAGATGGAATAGTTCAACAAGTTCAGAAGGCAGTTTTTTAATTAACTCTACTTCTTTTTCTTCTTGCCAAACTTGTAAGAAGTGTTCTGCCGGTGGGTTGATAACAACGACTTCACCTTCTTGATTTAACGTAACAACACCATCTGCCATACTACTCAAAATGCTAGCTAACTGCTCTTTTTCTTGCTGCAGGGCATTCATATTAAACTTCAACTGTTTCCCCATTTGATTTAAAGCAGTTGCAAGCTCACCAATTTCGTCCTGAGATACCATAGGGGCTTTCGTATCAAATTTCCCGCGCGCTACCTCAAATGCAACCTCACGCATTTTACGAAGCGGTGCCGTAATTCGAGTAGATAAGAAAAATGCAAAGAAAGTTGTTAAAATAATCGCAATCCCGGCTGATAAGAAAATAAAATCAGTCGTTCTCTCCATACCTTGTATTGGAACTTGCAATGATTCATATACAAACACTGCACTTTGATTTTTTGACTGTACTGGTTTCCCGACGATCATAATATCATTTTCAGTATTTTTATTCTTCCTACTATTAGAAGCTTTTCTAATATTATTCTTAATATCCTTTTTATCTGTAAAAACAGCTGCTAATTCTTTATCATTTTTCAAATCATCTATTGTAAGAGTAACTAATCCTTCTTGTTTCGGCGAAGAAGAAATTTCCTTACCGTCTTCTACAATGATAATCCTTGAAAGTGGATCAGAAAATTTGTAAGCAATATTCTCAATCGTTTTTACATCGGCACCTTCTTCAATTAATTCCGTGACACTTGTTGCAACTTTCTGAAGCCTAGCTTCACTCATATCAACATAATACGTTCTAAAAAACTGTGAAAGTAAAATAGCAACAAATCCAAGAACAAACGAAACGAGAAGTAATATGGTCATCCATAACTTCCCTACTACACTTCTCCAAAGCATCAGTCGTTCACAACCTCAAACTTGTAACCTACGCCCCAAACGGTAACAATCATTTTCGCTGCATCTGGTGATTGTTTACTTAACTTTTCACGTAAACGCTTTACATGCGTATCAACTGTACGTAAATCTCCGAAGAACTCATATTGCCATACTTCTTTTAACAATTGCTCACGGTCAAAAACTTTATCCGGGGATTTCGCTAAGAATAATAGTAATTCATATTCTTTCGGTGTTAAGTTTACTTCATTACCATCCGCTGTAACGCGGTGCGCATCATTATCAATTGTTAAATGAGGGAAAACAGTAACATCTTTCGTCGTTGTATCTTGTGTAAAGAATGTCGTTGGTACAGCGCGGCGTAATACTGCTTTCACACGAAGTACTACTTCACGCGGGCTAAACGGCTTTACAATATAATCATCAGTTCCAACTTCAAACCCTTGTACCCTATTTACTTCTTCACCTTTTGCTGTCAGCATAATAATTGGCGTCGCTTTCTTCTCACGAATCCCTTTACACACTTCGATACCATCTTTACCAGGCATCATAATATCCAGTAGGATTAAATCATAATCATTTTGTAACGCCATTTCTAAAGCTGTATCACCATTATCCGCTTCTTCAATTGTGTATTGCTCTCTTTCTAAATACATCTTTAATAAACGACGAATACGATCCTCATCGTCTACAATTAAAATTCTTGATTCATTTTCCATTTCTACCCGCTGCGTACTTTTACCACAACGGTTTACACCTACCCTTCTACAATATAATGTTGCACCTATCCTCGTTTAATTAAGCATTTTTTAACGTTCCACTTCCCATATTATGCTTCACAAGAATAATAAAGTTTGTTCATTTTTTTTCCAAAACTATGTATTTTTTTTGAACAGTATATTTGGTCCTCGACATCATTTTACAGAATCAACCGCTACTTTGTCATGTTTTTCTCAAAAAAGAAGAAAATTTGACAAAAATAAAATAGGAAAGTGACATACACTCTCCTATTTTATTTCTCTATGCATATGAATGTAAACCCGCGATAATTAAGTTTACTACAATAAAGTTAAACATAATGATTGCAAAACCAATCACTGCAAGCCAGGCGGATTTTTCTCCATGCCATCCTTTAGATAAACGTAAATGTAATACCGCAGCATAAAAGAGCCAAGTAATAAGCGCCCAAACTTCTTTTGGATCCCAACCCCAAAAGCGCGTCCAAGCGATTTGAGCCCAGATCATTGCAAAGATTAATGCTCCTAATGTAAACACCGGGAATCCTATCGCAATAGAACGATATCCGATTTCATCTAATAAATCACTATTCGTATTCTTTACTAACGGCTGAAGTGCCGCTGACACTCGCTTACGTAAAACAAGTCTTAATACAATATAAAGTAGCGTTCCGACTAACACTGACCAAATAACAGTATTTAATTTTTTCGCATTTACAATCGCTGGAACTTCAACTGTTGGCTCTAATTTATTTTCTGTCATTAACTTCCCTTCATGCGGTCCAACTAAAGCAGGGAGATTATACTTCATTTCAACTTGTTGCTCATTTTTATCAATCCATTGAAACTTCGCTTCGTATTTCATACTAGAAAATACCGTTGTTATTCCAATAAACCCAACTGTACAAACAAGTGTGAAAACTACTGTCTCTAACCAAAATGTACGCTTACTTCTTGTTGATTGATCTACATTTTTCAGTAAATACATTACGCCTGTAATAAAACTAATTGCTAATATTGCTTGTCCCGCTGCCGCTGTTGTTACATGAATATGTAGCCAATTACTCTTTAAAGATGGGATAAGCGGCGAAATTTCTCTCGGGAACATACTTGCATAAGCGATTAATAAAAGAGCTACCGGTAAAGCAAATAAACCAATAATACTTACACGATATACAAAGTACATAATGATAAAAGCTCCCACAAGCATCATGCCAAAAAATGTACCAAATTCAAAAAAGTTACTAACCGGTGCATGTCCTGATGCGATCCATCTTGTAACAAAATATACTATTTGTGCAATAAATCCTAAAATTGTTATAGTTATACCTATATTTGCCCACTTGTTACCTTTTTCTTTAATTGCTCCTCCAAAAAATAAAGTTGCAATTAAATATAAGATAAACGCCGCGAACAGAAAATTACTACTTATTTGTACCATATCGTTTCCCCACCTTAACTAATTTTTTTCATTCATTTTATCGTGTGGTTGTGGAATCGCTGTTCCTTCTAGTACTCTTTCAATATCTTTCTTTAAGCCGAACCAATTTTTATTCGTATGGCCTGCAACCCACCATTCATCATTAACACGTTGTATCCAAATACGGCGATGGTTCCAATACATACCTTGAATCACACCAACCATAAATATAAATCCTCCAATACCGAGAATCCAAAGCGTCAAATCTTTTCTTACCGTAAGAGCTGTTGCATTTTGCATTTCCACACCTGCAAATGACATTTTATATTTATTATTCCCGTCAGGCTCTATGTTTTGCTGAATACCGACGAAACTAACTTCACCATCTGGTGTTTCCGGGGTAAACATTTTAAAGACGAATGCAGGATTATTCGGTAATTTTGTTTTCGTATTCGGCCTTCCATTCTCATCAAAATAAAAATCTGGAAAATAGCTTAATAGTTCTAGAGAATACCCATTTCCTAAATCATATTTTTCTGTAGGATTCGCTAAATCTACTTTAATCGGTCCCAACTTTTGATTATTTTCTTTGTTTTGCAAATGGAAAGACATGCTTTTAAATTCACTTTCTTTGTAATCCACTTGATAAACAGCAAATTGATCAAATTTCAGTGGCTCATTCACTCGAATTTCAGCTTCTTTTACCTTTTCTAATTTTGGTTTTTGACCCGCTATATTTTCTCCTACCGCTTTATATAATACAGCATTTGTTTGGAAGTTTTTCGCAATCATTTTATCACCAACACGATCAATTGCTTCATCAAAAACTTCTTTATCCTTACTCTTATCATAAACTTCCTTGATAAACTTTTCGTTTTTCAAATAGTATTGACCATCTGTTCCTGGTATTTCTTTCGTTTCACCGTCACGTAACCAAAGTGCTTCATCTACATACATACTCGGTAAAAAACGTAGCATTGCACCGAATAGAAAGATAATAAGACCAATATGGTTTACATATGGACCCCAACGTGAAAAACGTCCCTTTTCCGCTAAAACGTTCCCATCTTCCACTTTCACATTATAATTACGTTTCTTTAAATTAATTTGAACTCGTTCTAAGTCACCTTCATGCGGCGTACCAGTCCCGTGCACTCTCTGTCTTTTCAAAAAACTTGGGTGTCTTTTCACTCCTTGTTTTTTTAAAGCTTTATAAAGAGGAATGACACGGTCTAAACTACATATAACAAGTGAAATACCAATGGAAGCAATTAAAATCATGTACCACCATGATCCATATAAATTATTAAATCCTAATTGATAGTATAATTGTCCTAAAAATCCATACTCGGTCTTATAATATTCAGCTGGTTCGATTCCTGGAGTTATGTACATTTCTTGGGGAAAGATAGTTCCTATTGCCGATGCAGCTAAAGTTATTACGATTAACCATACACCTACTTTTACAGAAGAGAAAAAACTCCAAATTTTATCGACTATCGTTTTTGTATGTGTGAGAGATCTCCGGGCACTCCCCTCATATCTCATATCCAATAATTTTATATTTTCATTACTTTCAAATGGTTTCCCACATGCTTCACAAAAAATGGTTCCTATCGGATTAACATGTCCACATTCACACTTAATTTCTTTCAAAGCTCTCACCGCCCTTTTATCTATATGTACTATTGTATATTCCAGCTTAGAGTTACCGCAATACTCAGAATTTTTAAAGCGAAGGCGCTATACGTAAGCACCTCTTATGTAAAGGCTTTATTAATTATGGAGTGATTTTCTTTAAGTACTCTTCCAATTGTTCCTTCGTTTGCTCACCTATAATTTGCTCTACTACTTTGCCTTCTTTATCAATTAAAAAGGTTGTTGGTAATGGTCCCACTCCATATGTACCTATGATCTTTTGCCCTTTATCAATTGCAACTGGGAATTTCAAATCATATTGTTTCACAAAGTTCTTCACTGCGATATCCGTTTCATCTGCATCTAAGGCAATAATTTCAACGCCTTTTTCTTTATATTTCGGATATAACTCATTCATATAAGGCATTTCTTTTTCACAAGGTTTACACCAAGTTCCCCAAAAATTTAAAAATACACCTTTTCCCTTTAAATCTTTTAATTCAATATTCTTTCCTTCTAAATCAGTTACAACAAAGTTAGGTGCTTCTTTTCCAATTTGCATTTTCTCTTTATCAGTAAAAAATCCTTGATATAGCGTAAACCCTACCGCACCGCTTAAAATGAGCAAAATGATAACACGAAATAATAAGCGATTTTTTTTCATGTTGTCTCCCCTCTCTTCGACGAGTGATAAATATATGTATTTTTTAATAAATCACCAGCGGAGCATTCCACTGGTGAAAGTTTCACAATATAGATTAGCGAGGCTTTGTAGAAGCCAATGCACGTAATTGTTTCACCTCATGTGGTGTCAATTCTCTTGCATCGCCAGGACGCAAGCTACCCACTTCTAAAAAGGCATACCGTTCACGTTTTAATTTCATTACTTTACAATCTAACGCTTCAAACATGCGGCGTACTTGACGGTTACGTCCTTCATGAATCGTTAATTGTACAATTGCCATCTCTTTACGCTTGTCCCAAGAAATAATTTTCGCTTGTGCTGGTGCTGTTTTCCCATCTTCTAATGCAACACCTCGTTCTAACATGCGAATTTTCTCACCTGTTAATGGCCCTTTAATTTTCGCAACATACGTTTTTTCAACTTTATATCTCGGATGCATTAATACATTTGCAAATTCACCATCATTTGTCATCAATAATACGCCAGACGTATCATAATCTAAGCGTCCGATTGGGAATAAACGTTGTCTAATTTCAGGGAAAAAGTCTGTTACAACATTTCTTCCTTTATCATCTGATACACTTGAAATTACACCAGTTGGTTTATATAGTAAAAAATAAACAGGTTCTTCTTTTTCAAGAGGGATGTTATTTACTTCCACTTTATCTTGAGGAGTTACTTTTGTTCCTAACTCCTTCACTATTTTCCCATTAACTTTCACTTTCCCTTGCTGAATTAATTCCTCAGCCTTTCTTCTCGATGCAATACCTGCTTGCGCAATCACTTTTTGTAATCGTTCCATTTCTTTTTTTCACCTCAAATTTATCTTACCTTACATTAGAAAGACTTGGCAACCGCCTAAGCTTTATGCCATTTACTTCGCCTATCTTTAACAACATAGCAATGATGATAAACGTCTAAAGGCATATCACGTTTTCACCCTTTATTATTGTTTACACTTTTTCATGTTGTCCACGATAAAAGTTCATCATTTTGTCAAAAACACCGCATAAAAAAACCACTATTAAACTACACGTTAATAGTGGTCGTATACGTATTATAAGCTAAATAGCGCAAAAAATGAATAGCATTACCGAAACAATAGGGAAACAAACACAATTGAACAAATAATTCCGATTAAATCTGCAAAAAGTCCTACCTTTAATGCATCTCCCATTTTTCTAATACCGACAGCTCCAAAGTATACTGTTAATATATAAAAAGTCGTATCTGTGCTACCTTGCATCGTTGAAGCTAACCTACCAATAAACGAGTCTGGCCCATATGTAGCGATTAAGTCGGTCGTAATACTTAAACCAGCAGATCCCGAAATCGGACGTATAAGTGCAAGTGGAACGATTTCGGCTGGTACATGAATAAAGTCTAACATCGGCTTCATTACCGATATCATCGCATCTAAAGCACCTGATGCCCGGAAAATAGAAATAGATACAAGCATTCCAACCATAAACGGCAAAATGGAAACCGCAATTTGAATCCCTTCTTTTCCGCCCTCAACGAACGATTCGTACGTTGGAACTTTCTTTATCGTGCCATACAAAAGGATAAAACCAATTACACAAGGAATTACCCATAATGAAATTGTATTTACAATACTCATTTTTTCCGCCCCTTTCTACTCCTTCTCCGGTAAAAATAGCGGTCAATCCAAATCGCTCCAATCATCGATAACACTTGTGCTATAAATGTTACGCCAACGATTTCAGTAGGGTTTGCTGATTCATAAGTCATTCGAATCGAAATGACAGTAGTCGGAATTAATGTAATCGCTGAAGTATTTAATGCTAGAAACGTCACCATAGAACGACTTGCTGAATCCTTTCCACCATTTAACTCTTTCAATTGTTCCATTGCTTTAATACCTAAAGGTGTTGCTGCATTACCTAACCCAAAAAAGTTCGCCATCATATTTGATAAAATGAATCCCATTGACGGGTGATCCTTCGGTATTTCTGGAAATAATCTTTTTACTATCGGCATAAAAAGTGATACTAACTTCTTTAACAATCCAGCTTCCTCAGCAATTTTCATTAAACCGAGCCAAAATACTAAAACACTAATAAGTCCAATACAAATCGTTACGGCATCTTTTGACCCTTCAAACACTGCTTTGGTCACTTCTTCCATCGTTCCATTTATCATGGCATACACAATCCCTATAACTGCCATCGCTGCCCATACGAGATTAACCATCTATCCCAACACCTATCATGTAAGAGAATATTTCTTTTACGTTATTCCAATACATTCCCGTTGTAGCTACTAACTTTCGTTTACTGTAAAACAAATTTCGTTCTCCAACTTTCTCGTTCCCTACATAAATTTCTGTCTTCCCAATCTTTACTCCATCCGTAAGTTTTGCACTTTTATCGAGCTCAACTTTCAATAACACGCTCTTTCTTTCCTCTTCAGTTAAAGGTACAGAAAAACTATTTTTCGTATAAACATGATTGGCATATTTCTTTTCATTTATTTCAGCGAGTGCGCCTTGTCCTAAAACTTTCGCTTGCTTATAGCGTTCAAAGCCTTTATCAAACAAATTCATATGATCATCCCAGTCACTAGAAGCACTCAAAGTTACGACAATTAAATCTAGTCCATCTTTTGAAGCTGTTGTGACAAGCGTCCGTCCTGCTTTCTTCGTAAAACCTGTCTTTCCCCCTGTTGCAAATTCATAATAAGATGTCACAAGCTTATGTTTATTTTTCCACGGATAATCCCAAGAATCTGATTTATACGTTTTTGTTCCAAAAATTTTCTTAAAGGTCTCGTTCCCCATTGCATATTTCGTTAATAATGCCATGTCATAAGCCGACGAATAATGCGATCCATCCCCATCCAAGCCATGCGGGTTTGAGAAATGCGTATCTTTCATTCCGATTTCTTTCGCCTTTTCATTCATTAAATATACAAATCCTTCTATACTCCCTCCCACATTTTCAGCAATTACTTGTGCTGCATCATTACCAGATCTAAGCATTAATCCGTAAACTAAATCTTCTAACTTAACTTTTTGTCCAGGTTTTAAATAAATTGCCGATCCTTCTACTCGTACCGCTTCATTACTAACCGATACTAATTCTTTCATTTTTCCTGATTCAGCAGCTAACAATGCTGTCATAATTTTTGTTATACTAGCAATTTTTTGTGGCTCATGTTCTAATTTCCCATATAGCACACGACCGGATTGTTGTTCCATTAAGACTGCGTTACGAGCACTGACACCACCGTTCATTTTTGCATATGCAGGAATTGGCATAACGCTTGCGTACATTATAATTAGCGTAATTATTATACAAATTCGTCTCATATTTCCCCCCCACGTCCTTTTGGCACTTTTTGTACAAGTGTATGCTTGGCCTTTTAAAATATGAACGAAATCTTCCTTCCACCTCCACTAAAAAAGACGCATGAGATATGCGTCTAATACGGTGTCCATTCAATTTGCTTCGCACTTTCAAATCTCTTTTCTACATCTGGCCAATTTACAACATTCCACCAATTTTTAATATATTCATCTTTTCGATTTTGATATTGTAAATAATACGCATGTTCCCATACATCCAGTACAAGGAGTGGTATCGTATCCCACTGTGTAAACAATTGATGAAGCGTGCTTTGCAAAATTTCTAACCTTCCTGAACGGGGTACCCATACAAGAATTGCCCATCCTGAACCTTCCACTTTAGAAGCGGCTTCCGTGAAATGCTTTTGAAAACGTAAAAAACTTCCGAAATCTTGCTCAATTTGTTGTGAAAAAGCCCCTCTCGGACTTCCACCACCATCTTTTTTCATGTTATTCCAAAATATCGTGTGTAAGTAATGACCTGATCCATGAAAAGCCGCTTCTCTTTCCCAATGCTTAATTAAATCAAATTGATTTGTTTTTCTCGCTTCTTCCATCATCTTCTCTGCTTTATTTAATCCTTCCACGTAACTACGATGGTGTTTATCATGGTGTAACATCATAATTTCTCGTGAAATGTACGGTTCTAGCGCATTATATGGATAAGGTAATGGCGGAAGGGTATGCCCTCCAATCGGAACAGCTCGTTCGCTATCCCCTCTTTCACATAGTTCATATTCCTCTCCTTCTTGCATAAATACTTCCTGTAAATGGTGTTGAATATGTTCTACATCCTCACTTATTTCATACATAAACTCGGCATCTGTGTCGTATTCATGCTCTTTCATACGCTCTAATAACGTTTGAATTTTATAAGCAAGCATATGGACATCATACACTTCCATTGCACGGCTATCTAATACTTGAAGAACACTTTCACACCAGCTTTCTACTTCATGAAAGTAATCTGTAAATACACCTTGCTGACTCATGTCACACCTCCTTATTGCTATCCACTTAAATATATTCAATGAAAATCCCTTATATAACTGTACAAAAGGAAAAGAAGCTAAGTGTCCTTAGCTTCTTTTCCTTAATTAATATTTGTGCAACATTTTTGTTTGGTAATCTGTCTCATAATATTCTAGTTCTTCACGCATCAATTGAAATTTCCCTTCTAAATCCTTCATCATTCGTTCTATAGACCCAGGGGGGGTTTGCTGAAAAACAATAGAATTTTTCCCTGTATAAGCAGAACGACTATTTTCATACCAATGATCATTCTTTGGCGAAAAAAACTCTGCAATTACTTGATGGTAAATCTTATATAAAACTGTTTCAGCTGCGGTCTTTCGAAATGGTTGGCTATTCAACAAAACAAAACATGCATCAAGTCCTTCTTCACAAAAAACAAGAAGTCTTCTTATTGATGCTAATATACCTTTATAATATTGCTCGTTTCCTGTTGGTGTCTCCTCCAATAAAGAAGGTAACGTATGATAATTTACATAATTAGTTATCAAGGAAATTACATCTTCTAAAAATATAGAAACTTGTTCTGTTTGATTTTCAACCATCAAATTAGACATGGCTTCTCTCTCCTTTGCCGTTTTACGCTATTTCTACTCTTTTATTTTTATGTAATTCAGCTAATATTTCTTGTACTTTCACCACTGTTCCCTCATCAAAGTATCGTTGAAAGTCTGTTACTTCATTGAGATACAAGCGCTTCTGCGCGCGTAGCTCTTTATCTTTCACTAAACAAGCGATCGCTACAATATCTCGTAAATATACGTCTTGTTCTTCTACTTTATAAACTGGATTTCCTTCAAAAGGGGTAATTTCTTGTAAAATTTCTTCAAAATATCTAACATATAAGACAGAAAAGGTTTTTTCTTGATTATTTAATATATATGTCACTTCAGATCTATTAAAAAAATCTTCTGATGTATTCGGTTTTGCTTTTTCTAACTCATATCCTGCATAACCTATTATAATCATCTACTTCCCCTCTCTTCCTTCTTTCACCTTATCTTAACTCAATTTTCTAATAAACGAAATATTCTTTTAAATATAACCTATATAAAAAATAGCTTCCCTATACAGGAATTTAACTTTTTATTTTTCTTGAAGTTTGTCATAATAATATTATTGTCTCAGTTTTCTTACACAAGGAGAGTTGTATTTATGTCGTTTTCATGGAAACGTTTCTTACAAATCGGGAAAATAATCTTCCCATTTGTTGTCTTAACAATTGTTTTCTTTCAAGCTAAAAAAGAATTAGCAGGCATTTCTTTTTTAGAAGCAATTGAAACAATTAAAAACATTCCAACTGGTGGGGTATTTTTAGCGATTACACTCGGTGCATTTGCCGTTTCAACAATGTTCTTTTATGACTTTGTTATGCTTCGTTACTTAAAAGCAGATATACCTGTACAAAAGATCTTCCGCATCTCATGGATTGCCAACACTTTAAATGGATTTATCGGTTTTGGTGGTCTTGTTGGTGCCGGTGTACGTACAATGCTATATCGTCCGCATATAAAAGATAATGGAAAACTTATTAAAAGTATTGCTTGGATGACAACCGCTTTTATTAACGGATTAGCCATTCTGTCATTCCTCGGCCTTATTGGAATATTAGACACTAGTTTTATTCTGCACGAAAAACCGTGGTTATGGCCTGTTCTTATCTTCTTTGCTCTTTTCGTTCCTATATATATTGGGTTTTCTAAAATTAAAAATAGAAAAACAAAACAGCTAGACGGACAAGAGGAAGAAGAAGAGAAAAATCCAACTGTTTTATATTCATTAGTTTCATTAGTCGAGTGGGTATCTGCCGGTATCGTTATGTACGTCATTTTAATATTGTTTGGAATTGATATCGAATTTCAAAAGTTTTTAGGTGTTTACGTAATTGCTGCTTTAGCTGGTGTCGTAAGTCTTGTTCCTGGTGGCCTTGGTTCATTTGACCTTGTTTTCTTAACTGGACTAGGACAATACGGCGTTGATACAGGCGTATTACTACCTGCTATGTTATTATACCGACTTGTCTATTACATCTTACCATTCTGCCTAGGTCTCATTTTTGCAGCCTTTGAAATGACAGGAGCTGCCATAAAAAAAATTGAAGATAAACCATTTATTGCACCTGCGTTAGAAACAACTGGTGTAATTTGGACTTTACAACGTGATTTTTTAGGGAAATTAGGTTCATGGGCATCCGCCGCTTTAACAGTATTCGCTGGCTTAATGGTTATTCTATCAACAATTTTACCGACTAGTATAAATCGAGCTCACGCCTTACATATTTTAGCTCCAAAGCACCTTATTCAATTTTCTTTTAGCTTATCATTAACATTCGGTATTCTCCTCCTGATTCTTTCGCGAGGCATATATTATGGAACAAAGCGTTCTTACTATATGACGATTGTTTCTTTAATTGGAGCAGCAATCTTTAATACCCTAAAAGGAATTGATATTGAAGAAACCTTTATTTTATTAATCGTACTTGCTGTGCTGTATATGCTTCGTAAAAGATTTGCACGCGAAAAAATGGAAGTCTCTCTTTCTGATATCGTAAAAGTATTTATCTTCTTATTACTTACGTTATATTTATATAAAAACTTAGGTATTTTATTTGCGGGTGCAAAAGAAGCGTTCCAACCTGATTTTGTCGTTCGAAATATTACACAAGTTAAACGAAGTGCATTAGCAGCAGCCTTTTTCGTTCCTACTTTTTTACTTATCGGCTCACTAATTGCCAATCGTTACCGTAGTCAATTTCCCGGGCAACCAGCTAATGATAAAAGGTTAGAAAACTTCTTAGATGAACATGGCGGGAATGTACTTAGTCATTTAGGTTTTTTAGGAGATAAACAGTTCTTCTTCAGTAGTGACGGAAAAGCACTTCTTCTCTTTTCAATTACTGGAAAACGTCTTGTTGTACTAGGTGATCCAATTGGTGATCCATCCTCCTACCGCACTGTATTGCAAGAATTTTTGACTGAAGCTGATCGATTTGGCTATATTTGCGTATTCTATCAAATTGAAAGCAAATGGATGAGCTTATACCACGATTTTGGCTACAACTTCTTTAAACTTGGTGAAGAGGCTGTCGTTGATTTAAATACGTTTACAATAACAGGAAAGAAACGTGCTGGTATGCGAGCCACTTTCAACCGTTTTGAACGAGAAGGTTATACATTCTCTATTCATGAGCCACCATTCTCAGACGAATTATACGAGGAATTAAAGAAAGTGTCTGATGCTTGGCTCGGCGGAAAAAAAGAGAAAGGATTTTCACTTGGGTACTTCGATCGTGAGTATATTAGTCGTGCCCCTATCGCTACATTATCTGATGCAGAAGGAAAAATCATTGCATTCACAACCTTTATGCCAGTATATCAAAGTGGCATATTATCTGTTGATTTAATGCGTTATTATCCAGATGCCCCTAGCGGAATTATGGATGCAATTTTTATCCACTTATTCCACTGGGCAAAAGAAAATGAATACCATTCCTTTAATATTGGTATGGCACCACTCTCAAATGTCGGTTTATCAACGCAATCGTTTTGGTCTGAACGAGTTGCTGCTGCAATATTTAATAACGTTCGTTACACATATAGCTTCAGCGGTTTACGACATTTCAAAGAAAAATATAAACCTGCATGGAGTGGAAAATATTTAGCATTTCGAAAGAATCATTCTTTACCAATTACAATGCTCTCTGTAACAAAATTAATAGGAAAACGAAAAAACAGCTAAGTACTTAGCTGTTTTTTCGTTTTTGCACTTGTATACTAAACTCCTTTTCATACTTCTTACCATTTATATAGAAATCCCCCCATATTTTATATGTTCCTTCTTCTGGAAATGTAATACGATATTGTAATTGCTCATCCGTATCAACAGGAATGGCATATAAAAAATGTCCCCTCGTTTCATCAACGATATATAGCGCGTTGACTTCGCCTCTCCCTGAATTTAATTTCAGCTTTTCTCCCTTTTTCGCTTGAAACTGAAATGTTAATGTCGTTGCCTCATTCGGATGTAATGCCCCAAATAAAAGAGACACTTGATGCTCTCCTATATTTTTTGTAAGTACAGTATCGACAGGTAGTTTCTTTTTATTCTTGTCCTTGTTTGTCTCCTTTTTTTCTTCACCAAAATCTTTCTTAGCAAATGATTCCACGGACTTGTTTTCATTTTCATACAAAAATATCGTGTACCCTTCACCTTTTGCTACATCTGAAGATAGCTTATACGATCCATTTCCAGCAAATATAGGCTTCGTTTGTTGTATGTTTTTCAAATTCCCATCCACTATCACTGCTCGAATTTGATCGTTCACACCACGAACTTCATTATTCATTTTATTTAGCAATTGAAACGAAATATCGGCTTTTTCATTTTCCTTTTTATTTTTCACATCCCATTTCACTTCTTGAACATCTCCGGTCGTTTCTACAGTTTCTTGATATTTTTTTATGTAAAATCCTCCTGCCACAATAAGTATTAGTGCAATAAGCCCAATGACAAGATTTTTCAAAATATCACCTACCATTTTTATTTTCTTTATCCATGCAAAACCTCTTAAATATATATTCTAGATTATGATTTATGAAATCCTCCTCTTTTGCACATATTACAAATAAAAAAGATTTTAATTGAAAGGAGTCGTAGTGTATAATGCAAATGATATTGATTTCTATCAATACATTAATAAGGAGGATTTTTCATGAGTGTACATATTGAAGCAAAACAAGGCGAAATTGCTGAATCTATTCTATTACCTGGTGATCCATTACGTGCAAAATATATTGCTGAAACATTTTTAGAGGATGTTACTTGTTATAATAACGTGCGTGGCATGTTAGGTTTCACTGGAACTTACAAAGGAAAGCGTGTATCTGTTCAAGGTACAGGCATGGGTGTTCCTTCTATTTCTATTTATGTAAACGAATTAATTCAAAGCTACGGAGTGAAAAATTTAATTCGTGTTGGGACATGTGGTGCAATTCAAAAAGATGTTAAGGTACGTGACGTTATTATTGCGATGACGGCTTGTACAGATTCTAATATGAATCGCTTAACATTCCCGGGTTTTGATTTTGCTCCTGCTGCAAACTTTGATCTTTTAAAGAAAGCCTACGATGCTGGAACAGAAAAAGGATTACACGTTCGTGTTGGTAACGTATTAACAGCAGATGTATTTTATCGTGAGAGCATGGACATGGTTAAAAAACTTGGAGATTACGGTGTATTAGCAGTAGAGATGGAGACGACTGCTCTTTACACATTAGCAGCTAAATATGGTGTAAATGCATTATCTGTATTAACAGTAAGCGACCATATCTTCACTGGTGAAGAAACAACATCTGAAGAGCGCCAAACTACATTTAACGAAATGATTGAAATCGCTTTAGATGCAGCAATTCAGCAATAGTACACTAAAGAACTCGTCATACGTCTGGCGAGTTCTTTTTTATGCTAAAATACTTCTATAGTCACTGTACCGTCTCTTTATGTGACATTCTATAAAAAACTACTTTAGAGAGAGGCAGATTTATCCCCTCTACTTTTTTGTAACCTTTGTTATAATTAAGAAATCATTTATATTACAGTATTTTTCATACGAGGTGAAACAGTGAAGAACAGAAGCATCGTCTTTAAACTATTTTTATTAACATCAACTTTATTTACAATCATATTTCTCCTTTTTTTCCTTGGACAATCTCTATTTTTAGAGAAGTTTTATATTAATAAAAAAATAAAAACCGTTCAAACGGCTTTTGAAAAATTCGTAGATAATTATGAAAAAAGCGACAAAAGTTTTGAGGAAATCAGAAAGCTAAAACAAGAATTTCACGATAAAACGAATGCTGAAATGCAATTTTTAGATTCTAACGGCATTATTGAAAGTGAAAACAGTTTTTCCATTGATGTGATTAACCCTAACAATAATAAAACCTATTCCATCCCCCTTAACAATCTTTTAACACCAGAAGAATATAATAAATTCGCAAAATTAGGATTAAAAAAAGATGGAATAATTTATGTAGACGGACTACTCCAACCGAATAATATAATAACACCTCAAGAATTAATAACTAATAATACTAGATGGGAAAATGAACAATTCAATTCAGATTTTCAATCCATTAGTGGTAATCCATCTAAAAATAAACTTAAAAATCGATATAATAATACTGGTTCTCCAATCTATTTTACTGGGGTAATATCTAAATTACAGCTTCCTTCCAAAACTGAGGTTCGTCTTGCAAAGGATTTTGAAACATTACAAGCTGTTCAATATTTTGCAAGAACTATTAGACAAGGTACTTCTAATTCAAATCAATTAAACACGTATATTTTAGATAGTGGGGAAAATATAAAAAACAGTGTCTTTGTAAAGCCTATTATGGAAAACGGAGAAATTAAGGAGTACGCTTTTGCGATAGCATCTTTACAACCTGTTAATGAAGCGATGCTCGTTTTAAAAGATTATTATGTCTATGCCTTAATTATCGTGTTTCTCGTTATTATTTTGTTATCCTTCTACTACTCAAAAATCATTGTTAAACCATTAATTAAGATAAATCGTGTTACAAAAAAAATGGCCAACTTTGATTTTAGCGAGAAGTTACCTGTTACAGCAGACGATGAAATTGGCGGGTTATCAAGTGGTATTAATACACTCTCTGTAAATTTAAAAGATCGAATCGACCGATTAAATGTTGCCAATACAAAATTACAACAAGATATTGAACGCGAACGTCAATTGGAAAAAACGAGAAAAGAATTCATTTCTGGTGTATCTCATGAATTAAAAACACCACTTAGTGTTATTCGTAGCTTCGCTGAAGGTATTCAAGATGGCGTAAGTAAAGATACGACATATTATACAAATGTTATTTTGGAAGAGACAGATAATATGAACAGGCTCATTGTTGAAATGTTAGAATTAGCAAAACTAGAATCAGGTACGTACAAACTAGAAATGTCGACATTCTCAATCGGTGAATTAATTCAACAAGTCTATACAAAATTATTATTTAGCATGGAGGAAAAACATTTACAAGTGGACATCCATGCTGACTCTTCTCTATTTGTTAAAGCAAATCGTAGCCGTATTGAGCAAGTCGTTGTAAACTTACTTAGCAATGCAATTCGATATACTCCAGATGGTGAAAAAATACACGTCTCTGTTATAGAAACGGAAGATACAGTGAAAATCAAAATTGAAAACACAGGTAATCCTATTCCAGAAGAAAGCCTTGAAAAAATTTGGGATCGCTTCTACCGTTTAGACGCTTCTCGTAGCCGTCATACTGGAGGTACTGGCCTTGGGTTATCCATTGTGAAAAACATTTTAGATCTCCATCACGCTGAATACGGCGTGTATAATACCACTAATAGCGTTGTATTTTATTTTAATTTACAAAAAGTAAAAGAAGTCAAATAATTTGTCTTAATTTCACTAGGAGTTCACATGAAATTCACACTCTCCCTTTATAGTAAGAAACAAGTTAATCCTTTCCTTTACACATATAAAAGAGGAGAGTGCGTGAAATGAAACAAGCAGGACAACCTATTCAAAATGAAAAACAATTAGAAACTATCAAAAATATACTTTTACAATCTTCGAAACGTGATGGCTTATTATTCGTATTAGCTGTAAATTCTGGCTTAAAAGTAAGTGAAATCTTACAATTAAAAGTTAGTGATGTAATCGATGAAGACGAAAATGTTCGCCATTCCATTTTATTTTACAATGAGAAAGTAAAGAAACATAAATGGTTTGCTGTAAATGAAGACTTACAGCACGCAATCGAAGACTACATGAAAGAACGTAAAACTTGGAAACGTAATGAACCATTATTAAAGTCTCAAAAAGGAACAAAGTCTATTACGAGACAACATGCATGGTACATTTTAAACAAAGCTGCAAAAGAAGTTGGATTAGAAGGGATTAGCTCACATACACTTCGAAAAACTTGGGGCTATTGTGCATACAAATCAGGTGTTGATATTGCATTTTTACAACACTTCTTTGATCACAGTACTCCATCCAAAACTTTAAAGTATATCGGTATTGCTTAATAACTCTTATACATAAAAAGGTTACCATTTGTAAATTTGGTAACCTTTTTTATGTTTCATATTCTCTTTTCTTGTCTCTCCTATACTGTAGTGGTACTCTAATAGTAAGGGGGAGAAATTATGAACACATTAACAATTGAATTACCGAAAGAAACGGCTGAAAAACTTGATTTATTAAAGAAATCTTATGAAAAGAAAACAGGTGCTACAATTTCTGAAAGCACTCTCGTTCAAACACTTATCTCAAAGGAATTTATCCAAGCGATAACTCCTTTTGATTTACAACAAATCATCAATGGAAAAGAACAGCAGTAATTGCTGTTCTTTTTTTATTACTATTTAAAATATAAAGTGAAACTTTAATCAGTGGGGGTTTTGTTCATCCCCCACTGATTATTAGCCTTCACCAATCGGGCGTTTACGGGCAGCAGGGCTCCCACCTAACTTCTTTGCTCCAGCCGAATTTTGAGGTAGGAGTTTTACTGCCGCAAATAGCGGGATAAAAAGTTTTTTACTTATTTTCCGAAAAACCATTGACAATGATAATGATAACCATTATCATTTATTATGAAGCCAACAAGTGATGAATCAACCAAACGCTCAGTAACATTGTTACCCCTCTTTTTCATATAGAAAGGCACTGTACATTCCCCCTGTTTGTACAGTGCCTTTCTTGTTTATCATCATTCAAACAAATTTAATTGCTCAGGCTTCGGCTCACCATATGTAATGTTCATCATTTTCATAAGCTGTTTCGCATTATCCGCTGCATCTCCGCCCGAATTATTATTAAACAATACAAATATATCCTTCGTCTTCTTTTTCAATCGCTCTAATCGTTCTACCCATTCCGCCAATTCTTTACTATTATAACGATACAAACAGCGAACCGCTCTCCAATTTTCTCCTTTATCCAGCCAACCATGAACATTTCGGCCATGAAAACGTATTAACGCCATGTCCGAGTTTGTTGCCTCTAATATAAGCGGTACTGATCCTATTCCAGCCTGAGGCTCATCGCAAATTGTATGAATCCAGTTTTCTTTTTCTAAAAACTGTAACGTCTTATCTCTCATTTCTGGATAAAACCATGTTTGATTTCGAAATTCTATTGCACATGGTAAATCTTCCATTTTTTCTTTCGTGTATCGAAGTAAATCTACATTTTTCACTTTACAATCAAACCATGGTGGATATTGAAATAAAATCATTTTTAATTTATTTGCTTCTATTAAAGGAAGAATGGATTGTTTATACACATCAAACATCTCATCGAACGTAGAAAAAGGGATTTCCCCTTTCATATGTCCTGTCATTCCTTGATAGGCTTTTACTATAAAAGAAAAATCTTTCGGCGTTTCCATCGCCCATTTTGTATAATTCCGCGCAGGTTGTATCGCATAAAATGAACTATCTACTTCCACAATGGGAAAATGTTCACTATAAGTTCGCAATTTATTTCTATTTTCATAGGGATTTATATATAAAGAATCATGATCTCCCCACCCTGTCACTCCAATGAAAAGCAAATATATCCCTCCCTTTTTAACTTCACCTTCTATCCATTCTACTCACTTCCCAGACATTTCAGCTAATCAATTTCATTAAGTAGCCCCTTCTTTAAGAGTATCCGTATAAAAATATGATATACTAAATGGAAGAATTTTTAAATTGAGGGGTTATTTATTTATGCTTCCAAACGATGATATTGTATCTCATGAAAAACGAATAGAAGAACTAGAAAATAAAGTGCGGTTATATGAAGAGCTTGTGAATCAATTACCACATCATTTCACATACAAGAATCCACATATTGGTTTACAAATAAAGAAAACGAGAACGACTCATTCCATTCAAAACATACAAAAAGAGAATAAAAAGGCTGATTTTCAACTTACTTGCGATTCATTATTTTTATTTGAACAACTTGAAACATACTTTGTTCATATTTTTGATGCTTTTTCACATCATGTCACCTTTGTTGATAGTAAAGGAAATATAACTTTATGTAATCAAGCTGCAGCAGATGATTTTGGTGTAGTACGAAATGATATAATTGGAAAGCCAATTCAACAATTACTAAACTTGCCAGAAGAACAAATTAAAGCGATTGAAACATTAAGAACAGGAACAGAAATATATAATGAAGAAGTGTTAGACAAAAACTATGGTATTTTAAACAATCGAATTATTCGGGATTATAACGGAGAGATTTTTAGAGTTATTAGTGTCTTCCATTATTTAAACACAGAACGTGATGCAGAAAAATTTTCATTAGCAGGACGAATCGCAGCTGGGATTGCTCATGAAGTACGAAATCCCCTTACAACGGTACGTGGATACTTGCAATTTCTACAAGATAACGTTTCTCCATCCAATAAAGAATTGTTTAAAAGTCTACTCATTCCTGAACTAGATCGTGCAAATAGTATTATCACAAAATTTTTAGCCATTTCAAAAACGCGTGAATTTACTAGAGAACCTTTTCCCATCAATACGTTTTTACGCGAATATATTCAACAACTACTTGCTAGTGAAGTTTTTTTACACAACATTTCTATTGACTATGAATTTTCTACGGAATTAGATGGTGTACTTGTCAATATCGATCGTCATGAACTTGTGCAAGTTTTTTTAAATTTATTTCAAAATGCTATCGATGCTCGAGGCGAAAGACCTCTTTCCATTCAAATCTCTAGTTATCGCCTAGATAACTTTGTTCGGATTACTTTCACAGATAACGGAACTGGGGTTCCTCCAGCTATTCAAGAATATATCTTTGATCCATTCTTCTCAACAAAAGATTCAGGAACAGGACTGGGCTTGTCAGTAACGAAGAAAATTATTCAAAATCATAACGGTACATTAAAAATGTCTAGTAATCAAAACGGTACAACTTTCACTATTTCTATTCCAATTTTACCTAAAGCGAACTATGAACGAATTAATCATTAGGTCCGGCTGGTGCTGCTGGTGCCCAAGGTGCTCAAGGCGCTCAAGGTCCGGCTGGTGCTACTGGCGCTACTGGACCGTCGGGCACACCACTCCCTGTAACTATAGCAGCAATAGGAAATTCTAATCCACAAACTATATCACCTGGAACGAATATCCAATTCAATCAAGTTTTCGAACTAAATAATCTCATTTTTAATGACACTTCAGATACTTTAACTATTTTAGAAACAGGAGTATACGATATTAGTTTCTCAGCATCTACAACCTTCCCGGGTTCTTCACCATTTGGATTCGGTATTTCATTCAACGGTCAACCACCTACTCGTAATTTTTCAACTAACGTTATCGGTAGTGCGGTTTCTTTCTCCACAATTGTTACTTTAACAGCTGGTACAACAATCTCTGTACAACCTACAGTAAATACTATTTCCATCCCTAACACTGGTGACACAACAGCTACACTATCAGTCTTCCGAATTTACTAATTTTAGTTTTCATTTTATTTTTGAACGACCAAGAATGTTTGATTTATAGTAATTTGTATTATTTTGATTGTATGTTAAAACTTTCTTTTAATAAAAAGGAGCACTTATTTTGGAGGATAAGTGCTCCTTCTTTACGTTTCTTTACTTCAAATTTACTCTAGCTTAATCCTCTTTTTGTATGATGAATAGTGAAGACAAAGACATGAAAGAGGGATGACAATGCGAATTATATCACTGACACGTTTTTGGTTTGTTCTTATGGTATGCATAATTTTATGTATAGGGTTTCTTTTAACTCTAAACTATTCAAATGTTTCAAAAGCAGAAAGAAAAACAATTCCATACGAACTTCTGTATACAAAACAAAACAACATCCCGTATTCCTCTTCCACACAAAATGAAAAAAAAGTTATAAAAGGAATGCTTATTACAGAAGCTTCTAGTTATGAAAACCTACTTCAAATCGCTGAAACGATTAAAGATCAATATAAAAATAAAGACGTTGATGAAATAACACTCTCTATCCATAATGAAAATACTGGAAATTTCGAAGAGGAA
Organism: Bacillus sp. 41-22; assembly: GCF_025809295.1. Taxonomy (NCBI): domain Bacteria; kingdom Bacillati; phylum Bacillota; class Bacilli; order Caryophanales; family Bacillaceae; genus Bacillus; species Bacillus sp. 41-22. The sequence continues at coordinate 1,446,102 of NZ_CP084035.1, read as the reverse complement.
TTGCCATATGAACCTATTAGTAAAGGAATAATAACCGTCACGTATGATTCTCAATCCTTCGGTAGGACCAATGTTACGCTAAATAAACTGAAGCTTTAATCCGTGGCGCTTTTCCCATCCCCACGGATTATTAAGTTAAACCCATCAAATTTTTATAGGCAGCTCGATTCTCACCTAACTTCTTTTCTGTTGCCACATTTTGAACCGAGATAAAACCGCTCATTTCTCATAAAAAAGAGGCGAACTCGTTATTCGCCTCTTTTTTTACCAAAATGGAATCCACTCTTTCACTTTATCTATCCATTCATTTTGCTGTTCTTTTCTTTGTTGTTCCTCTTCTTTTCGTTTTTTCTCTTCTTCTTTCCTTCGTTTTTCTTCCTCAATCGTTTTTAATTGTTTTGTATAATCCGCCTCAGGTATTAGCGATAACTGAAATGCCTTTTGAGTTGGATTTCCATTCGCTTTCTTCATAATATCCCGGAACATTGTCGTTGTAATTTGGCTGCCTCCTGGCACATAATGCTCACTATCCGTTTTATCATACCCTACCCAAATCGCACCTACTAAATCCGGTGTGTATCCAACAAACCACGAATCCTTCGCACCAGTGCTTGGTCCATTTACAAGCTGGGTAGTCCCTGTCTTGCCTGCGGTATCGATATTATTAACTTTCGCTTTTTCACCTGTTCCCCTTTCAATAACACCTTTTAATAAGTATGTCATCTTTTGGGCAACTTTCTCGTTCGTCACACGAGTTTCTTTCTTATACCATTTTCCAATTGTTTTCCCTTCAGCATTTTGGATTTCTCTAATGGCATGGGCTTCTACTTGGACACCATCATTTGCAAGTGCGCTATACGCTTGAGCCATTACAAATGGTGAAGTCCCTACATGCATACCTCCTAAAGCAATCGGATACGTATGGTCTTCAGGCTCTAATGGAATACCAAACCGCTCTAAAGATTTCAATCCTTTATCTAATCCAATTTTCTCTAATAGCCAAACTGCTGAAACATTATATGACTTTGCCACCGCTTCATACATCGTCACATTACCATGGAACGTATGATCACTATTTTGTGGTGCATATTCTTTAATATTAAACGGTTCATCTTTTAAGACATCGTATACTTCATATCCTTGTTCTAACGCTGGTACATACACTGCAAGAGGCTTTAACGTTGAACCTGGCTGTCTTTTTAATTGTGTTGCATGATTAAACTGTAAAAATTGATAAGGACCTCTGCCTCCAACTAAAGCCGGAACACCGCCAGTTTTTGGATTCATAAGGACCACTCCAGTTTGCATAAGCTGATCTGAGCCACTATCTTTAAAATAACTATCATTATTCACAACATCTTCAACCGCTTGTTGTTTTTTCGAGTCAAGTTCCGTATAAATACGATAGCCACCTGCTAAAATTTCATTTTGTGTTAATTCATACTTGTCCATCGCTTCTCTAACAATATAATCTACGTATTGAGAATATTTTCCCTTATATTTATCGTCAACACCACGTCGTAATACAAGACCTGATTCTTTCTCCTGATTATATTGTTCTTCAGAAATATATCCTTGCTCCTTCATTAAACCTAATACGACATTACGTCTTTCAATTGATTTATTAAAGTTTTTATACGGCGAATACGCAGATGGCGCTTTAATTAATCCTGCAATCGTTGCAGCTTCTGAAATCGTTAAGTCTTTTACTTCTTTATCAAAATAAGATTTAGCTGCTCTTTTTATCCCCCAAGCACCTTCACCAAAATAAATTTGATTCATATACATTTCAACAATTTCATCTTTCGTATAAGTACGTTCTATTTTTTTCGTTAGAAAGTATTCCTTTATTTTACGCGAGAATGTACGGTCTTGCGTTAAAAATACATTTTTCGCAAGTTGTTGTGTAATTGTACTACCACCTGCCACAACTTCACCGGCTGTAATGTTCTTAAATACAGCACTTATAATTCCACTATAGTAAATACCATGATGACTAAAAAATTCCTTATCTTCTACTGCAACAATTGCTTGAACCATAATATCAGGAATATCTTTCCTTTTGACCCCTTCTGTTTTAGAAGAAGCTAATTTAGTCGCAACTTCATTATTTGCATCATAAATTAAAGTCGGTTGTGGAACAGCTTGTTTTAATTCAGATATATCTTGAATGGAAATTATTATATTTACAACAATAAATAGAGTAGCAAGTAAACTTCCCAATACAATTAATGAATTGCGTAGTTTCTTCCTCTTATTGAACCACTCAAGCGTTTTTTTAAAGTGAGTGTTCTTCAATTTCATTGGTTCACTTCCTTCATTTGTTTACACTCTTTTTTTAAAAGGAAGAATATACCTCCTTTTAAATTTATTATAATAACGTAGTCGTTCCTATAGTGTAAAGCTTTTCTTTCACATTCATACTTTTTGCAAGAAAAGGACATTCTACAAGTAAGATATTCATTGTTGAGTATTAATATTATTAATACAACAATGAGAGTTTTGTTAAGTTTTTGTAAACTTTTCGATAAAATGTTTTAAAAAACGACAGTTTTTTGTTAGAATTGATTAGCCAATATATTTTACATATATTACTTTTGTGGGGGTAACAATAATGGTCTTTAAATCAAAAAAAGATAAATTTTCTGAAATGCTTATGAACGTTTCCGAAAATTTAAAAGAAGGCGCGCAGTTTTTCGTGGAGTATAAAATTAAAAATGCTAGCGATTTAAAAGAGTTTTCTATGCGCATGAAAGAGTATGAGTCAAAAGGTGACTCATTCATTCACGAAATCATTATGGAGCTAAACAAAGCGTTTATTACTCCTATTGAACGTGAAGACATCCTACAACTTGCAATGAGTATGGATGATGTATTAGACGGATTAGATCACAGTGCTGGTCTATTCGAAATGTATTCTATTACAGAAGCTGATGAATACATGATTAAATTCGTTGAAGCAATTAATCAATGTGCGATTGAGATTGCAAATTCTGTTGAACTACTTTCTAAAAAGAAATTAGTCGATATTCGTACAAATGCGATCAAGATTAAGGATTACGAGTCACAATGTGATGATATTCGCCGTCATGCGATTAAGCACTTATTCTCTCGTGAGAAAGATCCGATTAAGATTATTCAATTTAAAGAGATTTACGAAGAGCTTGAAGAAGTAGCTGATAGCTGTCAAAGCGTTGCAAACGTATTAGAAACAATCATTATGAAGAACGCGTAAGGAGTTTGATCATGGATACACTCTTGATACTGACCGTTTTAGTAGTCATTTGCGCTTTAGCTTTTGACTTTATCAATGGATTTCACGATACAGCAAACGCTATTGCAACGGCTGTTTCAACGAAAGCTCTAAAGCCTAGACATGCAATTGTTATGGCAGCTATTATGAACTTTTTAGGTGCGATGACATTTACAGGTGTAGCAAAAACGATTACAAAAGATATTGTTGACCCGTTTGCTTTGCAAAATGGTTCTCTTGTAATTTTAGCTGCTTTGCTTGCGGCAATAGTCTGGAATTTGATCACTTGGTACTATGGCATTCCAAGTAGTTCTTCGCATGCAATCATTGGCGCAATCGCTGGTGCAGCAATTGCTGCTGCTGGTATTAGCTCATTAAACTATAAAGGGTTTATAAAAATTCTTGAAGCTTTAATCATTTCACCGATCATCGCTTTTGTTATTGGTTACATCGTATATAGTATTTTTAAAGTGGTATTTAAAAACTTTAACTTAACGAAAACGAACAAGAACTTCCGTATATTCCAGATTTTCACCGCTGCATTGCAAGCTTATACGCACGGTACGAATGATGCACAAAAAGCAATGGGAATCATTACGATGGCTCTTATGGCCAATAACTATCATACTTCTGGCGATATCCCTTTCTGGGTACAATTATCTTGTGCAATCGCAATGGGTCTTGGTACTTCTGTCGGTGGTTGGAAAATTATTAAAACTGTCGGTGGACAAATTATGAAAATTCGTCCTGTAAATGGTGTAGCTGCCGATTTATCATCATCACTTGTTATTTTCGGCGCAACATTTATTCACTTACCGGTTAGTACGACGCACGTTATCTCTTCTTCTATTTTAGGAGTTGGTGCTTCACATCGCGTGAAAGGTGTAAAATGGGGAACTGCAAAACGCATGTTAATTACATGGGTTATTACACTTCCTATTTCAGCTTCTTTAGCTGCATTATTTTACTACTTATTACACTTAATCTTTTAATCAAAAGTCGTCTTCCTTATTTTTCTAGGAAGACGACTTTTTTGTGAACAAGCCTATTTCTTATTAAAAAGCGTGTATAATGATTGATGGATAAGTTATATAGAGGAGTTGGCAATTTTGGAATACATCATGTTACTTTTCATCGGATTAATCGCCGGGACAGTCGGGAGCCTAGTCGGACTTGGAGGCGGAATTATTATCGTTCCGTTATTAATTGGATTACACAGTTTATCACCACAACTCGCAGTAGGAACTTCTATGGTAACAGTCGTTTTTACAGGGCTGGCTTCTACCCTTACTTATATGAAACATAAACGGGTAGATTATAAAAGTGGACTTATTTTATTTATCGGGAGTGGCCCTGGTGGTATTATCGGATCATGGGCAAACAAATTTTTAAACCAAGATACATTTTCTTTATACTTTGGGATTTTTCTTATATTCGTCTCTATTCTTCTTATACTACGAGACAAATTGAAACCTCTTTCCCTATCAAATATGACTGTAATTAAGCGATCTTTTACAGATAACGAAGGAAATACTGTAGACTATCAATTCCCACCATTTCTCGCTATCTTTATTGCCTTTATAGTTGGATTTATATCCGGATTATTTGGAATCGGTGGTGGTGCCTTACTTGTGCCAGCGATGATGCTCCTTTTTGCGTTCCCAGCACACATTGCTGTAGCAACTTCAATGTTTATCGTATTTCTCTCAGCAATTGTAAGTTCTTTAACTCACATCTCTCTAGGAAATGTCAGCTGGGCTTATGCATTAATTCTTATTCCTGGTGCATGGATTGGCGGAAAAATCGGGGCTTATATTAACACAAAATTAAGCGGTAATGCAATAATTAATTTATTACGTATCACATTAATTATTCTTGGAACTAGATTAATCATTACTTCATTTTTATAACGCGTTCTTTCTAGAATGCGTTTTTTCTTATACACATGAATATAAAAAGGCTCCTAGGAGAACAAATAAAACTAAACAAACACTTAATAGCATAAAATTTGAAATATGTAATTTCTTCAAGTTGACCACTCCTATAGCTATGACTGTTATCTTTATGATAGCGAAAAAACAGTTATCTTACAGTTACAAAGCGCTAACAATGCAAAATCATTTATTACAAATTTTATCCTTATATTTCATTTCTTTGTATAATCTATCGATTCAATAAAAAAAGATGTCATATTGACATCTTTTTAGTGAAGAAGTGACCATCCCATAAAGTCTTCATGTACTTGGCACGCCCTCTTATCGTTTCGATCATATAATTCAGCATAACTATCTGTTTCTTCATCATAAGCCATCGTATAAATAATTTGGCCGTCTATTTCAACGGATAAAACGACTCCACCTTTCATCTCTTCTACATGAATGATAGCATTCGCCGGAATTCTCATATCCGTCATCTTCATCGCATCTAACAATATACTAAACCCCCTACAGCGTATTCATTGCTAGTACTATTACACACTAAATAGTATACTACTGTAATAGCATACATTTCGTCAATGAAATTGCTGTTTAAAAAGCATATTGTCTTTATACATATACGCTAAAATATAAGAAATAGAAATGTTTTAATGGGGGGCTAACATTGATTCTACATAAGGGAGATGTATTATTCCGTCAAGGTGAGGACGGTCCATTATATTTTATAAAAACAGGTTTATTAAAAGTGATTCGGTTAGAAGAAGACGGAACACCATTTTTATTTAATATTATCGTTCCTGGTGAAACGATACCTCACCATTCTTTAATTTCACCGAAGGAATATCACGGTACAGCTATCGCTTTAATGAAAACAGAAGTCGAGCCTATAATTAGCAATGAATGGTACGACAAACTTCAGGCAAATCCTGCATCATATGAAAATATCGCTATACAATTACAATCGAAGTTAAGAATGATGCAACAGCGTATCGATCAATTGACAACTGTCTCTCCTAAAGAGCGCCTTCATCGTTTACAAGAGTGGTTCACCTTTTATTTAGGTGACATCCCTATTTATGAAATATTAACACAAACTGAAATTGGTCAGCTCATAGGTGTACGCCGCGAAACAGTAAATCGCTTACTTAGAGAACAAGCAAAAAACGAGGTAAAATAATACCTCGTTTTTCGCTTGGCAACGTTAACCTATTGTAAGCTTGCTGCGGGACCGAAAAATTCATAATGAATGTTCTCTTGTTTAACACCCAAATCAATTAATGCAGCATTTATATGTTTCATAAATGGTACTGGACCGCAGAAATAAAATTCTGCATCAGTCGTTGGAATAATAGTTTGTAACCATTCACGTTCAATGAATCCTTCTTGATCAAAATTCTTCATTTCCACATCTTGCTCTGTCGGTGAAGAATAGCAAGTATATGCTTTAACTTGTTCATACTCTTTTTCTACTGTCTCAACATGCTCTTTCATCGCATGTGTATTACTATTTATCGCCGCATGAACAAAGCATACATTACGCTTTGATTCTTGTTCAATTAACGTATTTAACATACTCATCATCGGTGTAATACCTACTCCACCGCTAATTAGTACAACAGGTAATGTTGACTCCATATTTAATACGAAATCTCCCGCTGGTGCACTTACTGGTAAGACATCCCCTTCCCCTACATGATCATGTAAGTAATTAGATACTTTACCATCTGGTGTATCTACACCTTTTTCTTTCTTTACACTAATACGATAATATTCTTTTCCTGGAGCATCAGACAAGCTATATTGACGATTATGTGTATATGTCTCACCTTTAATATTTATTTGAATCGTTACATATTGTCCTGGGATGAATGAAGAAACTTTCCCGCCATCTTCAGGTTTTAAATAAAATGATGTAATAACGTCGCTTTCCTTCACTTTTTTAACAATCACAAAGTTGCGGAAATCTTTCCATCCACCTTCTTTATGTGCAGCTTCTTCATACATACCCGCTTCAATGCTAATGAATGCATCAGCAATGACGCCATACGCTTCTCCCCATGCATTTAAAACTTCATCAGGTGCGCCTGCGACCTCTTTAATCGCTCGTAGTAAGCATGTACCTACTATTGGATAATGCTCTGCTTTAATACCTAAACTTCTATGCTTATGACCGATTTGTTTTACAACTGGAATAATAGCTTCTAAATTATCAATGTACATTGCAGCTGCATAAACAGCATTTGCTAATGCTTGTTGTTGTCTTCCTTTTTTCTGGTTCGTATGGTTGAAAATATTCAATAACTCCGGATGTTCCGAAAATAAAATTTGATAAAATCTCGTTGTAATCTCAACGCCTTTTTCTTGTAATAACGGTACTGTTGACTTTACGATTTCAATTGTTTTTGCACTTAACATTGTATCCCACTCCTCTATTTCCTTAACTGTTTTTAGTTTAACTGAATTGTATAATTCATATTGTGATTTTAATCACTATTAACATGGTGTTTTTGTGAAAAATATATGAACAATGCACATATTAAGTAAATTTTAATTAGCCCCCATTAATTGTGCTCAAAAAAAAAAGCTAACTAGAATTCTAGCTAGCCTACTACTTTGTTTGTATTGCTTGTTCAATTACTCTTATATTCTGCCCATCTCCAAACTCTGTATACCCCCATATATTCGTTTCACCTTTATGTTTATTCACAAGTATATCCAAGTCATGATATACGCGATGAGCATAGATTACATACTCAATATTCTGAAGCTCCACACCTTTTTTTACAATTTCATAACTTCTATTCACATCGCGTTTTATTTTTTCATTTTTTATTTCTTTATGTATATTTTTTAAAGAGGCTTCTTGCTCTTGAAACCATCGTTTAAAATGTTTCCAATCCCCATCTGTATATTTCTCTGCCTTGCCATAATTCAAGAAATTATTATAACTTTCATGTGTCGTACGAACAAAATCGAGTGTCTTCTTCTTCTCTTGCACCTCTTCTATTTGTGCTACTGTATTTACTCCAGCAGACTTATTCGCATAATATAATAGTACTTTCATAAGACTATAGCTCGCTATTGCCATCACAGTAATAGTTACCAATACACTTAACAATTTCTTCATATACAGAACCCCTTTTCTACTATGAATATTACAATGTACTGTTACACTTGTAACATTCTCTCGTAGAAATGTAATTCCTGTTTAAATCCTCCTTTTCATTTCGACACTATTTTTCTACAAACTTCTCCTTGGTAAATGCTCTTGTAAAACAACATAACCTTCATAAGCTGTATAACCGAGTATAGCCATTAATCCGATATAACAAGCAAATACTGTCCATTTCGTTTTCGTATCGACTTTATAATAATTTTCTTGTTGTTCCTTTTCTGTTTCCCATTCATTTAATTTTCTTTCTGACATTTCAAATGCTTCTCTTATATGAATTGTATGCATTTCTTTTTCATCTTCATATGGGACATAATCAAGTGGCTCAAATTTTGGTAAAAGGTACTCTAGCACTTCAATCTTTTGAAGTTCTCCTGTTTTTAATTCTTTTTCACGTTCTCTTTGTCTTAATACATTCATTTCATGGTGAATCATATAAATCGTTCGATGCACCGCACCAGTTTCTTTTAATTCCTCTTCAAGCCTAGCAACATATCCTGTCATTCCATCGATTTTATATCCTAATTCCTTAATCGGCTCATCTCTCTTTATTACTCTATATAGTTCCATACAGCCGATAATAAAAATAAACCCTCCTAAAATACTCTTGAAGTAAATAGAATAGCCGAGTAGTAAAACTAGCCCTGCTCCCCAAATTTTCGTGCTTACAACTGAAATTATTCGTCCACCATCTAATGGAGAAACTGGAATTAAATTAAAGAAATTAATCATACTTCCAAGTAAAATAATAAGCGCCCAAAACGGCTCTTTCGTGATTATATACAGTGGGATCGCAGGTAAAAATGAAAGCAATCCGAAAAGAGGTCCCATATATGCAATGTAAGCTTCATCTTTTGCATTTTTCGGCATCTCTTTCATCCCAATAAGAGCTCCCATAAATGGTATGAAGATTGCTGGCGATGTTGGTATCCCTTTCTTTCTCGCTGCCCATAAATGCCCCATCTCATGTACAAACAATAAATATACGAGTGCTACCCCAAACTTCCAACCATATATGACTGCGTATGCACCAAGCGATAAAAACATACTAAATACTGTTGAAAATTTTGCTAACTTAAAAATTGCAAATACCCATTTTAACTTAGATAGTAAAAATAACCCTATTGCAACTATAACTCCCCATAATCCTTTTTTATTATTTTTCATATTCCTCTCCTTTATCTCGCTTTATTGAGCCATATACACTCATCAAAACTTATTCTTTTTCTCTATTATGACATATTTTTTTCTATTGTTAGAAATAATGTTTATTCCATCCATTTTTAGCCAAAAATAAAAATAAAAGGAGGTAAATACAAATGAAATTACAATCTCTTATGATAGGCGCTCTATCGTTTTTAGCTTCAACTCTTATTTTTTATACCGTCAGCTACGTATTATTATTAGATTGGTTGCCAAATCACTTATTTATAGCCCTTATTATTCTTTCTGCTCTTATGATTTCCTTTCTAATTACACGAAAATCAATGAATGAGCCATCTGCAAAAGCAAAATAATAGAGGGGATCTTTCCCCTCTATTATCATTTCCTAGGAAAGGCCATATAGACTTTATGATTCTTACTGCCCGCTATTTACGGGCAGTAAGAATCCCACCTCAAAATTCGGCTGGAGCAAAGAATTTAGGTAGGATTCGTGCTAATAATCAGCGGGGGATGCCCCCACTGATTAAAATTTCACTTTATCTTTGTAAATTCATTTTTTCACCATACTCTTTAACAATTTGAATAATGTTTTGAAATGCTCCTACTTTTTCTTTCTTACTATTTAATATTTGTAAATCGTGATTATCATAATAGGTTTCTAGTGATTTTAATTGTGATTCTGAAGCATCTTTTATCGGAACAGTAACATTCAACTCATACTGTTTATACCCTTCCTTTACTTTTTCAGCTGAAATTATTTCACTCTCTTTTGCGCCAATTAATTTTTGGACCTTTTCCGGGAAAATTAATTGCAAATAATATTCTTGTTCCTTTGCTAACTTATTATATAGTGATTGTGAAATCGTATAACGTACTGTATAATTCATTTTTTGATCACCAGCTTTAATATGAAACGCAGTAATCTGCATGTCTTTTTTTGTTACTTCCGTTAAATTACCTACCTGCATCTCATCTTCTTTTTGTTCTGGAATCTTTGGAAAGATAGCCAAAAGCTTTTCCGTATCTTTTTCGTTAAGCATATACATATCTTTCTTATATTGAATCCATCCTCGGCGATCTTCTCCTCTTAACCATGCATAATATGTTTCTTTTTTTCCATCACTACTAATTTGTATTTCATATTCCGGTTCACCAAAACTACCCGTTACTTCTTGTTTTTCCGCTTTGTTTATAATATCCACCACCAACTCCGCATCCATTTTCTTTAAATTTTTTTCTTCTTTACCTTTTTGCATAACAGTTACTTGTAATGGTTCTCTCATTTCATTCACTGTCTCCTCTACTTGTTCCGGTTCTTTCTTTTGCTCGGATTGACCACACGACGCGAGTAAAATAACACATAAAAACATTAAATATTTCCCTTTCAAATCGATTCTCCTTTTCCAATAAGAAATTCTTATAACCCTCATGCATAAAACAAAAACGTTACATTATATAGAATGAGCTATACTATAAACTGAAGGGAGGATTTTACAATGTCCATTAATTTTCATGATGCAAATAATAAGTATACGTATGCAAATCGTAACGCACATATTTCATGGCAGGAAACAATAAACAATATTGTAGATGTGCAAAATAAACAAGTAATTGATATAGGTTGTGGTGGCGGCATTTACACGAAAGAACTTGCTCTTATGGGAGCCAAAAGTGTTGTTGGGCTTGATTTTTCAAAAGAAATATTACAAGCTGCAAAAGAAAATTGTAATGCCTTCCCAAACATTTCATTCATTCACGGTGATGCACATAATATCTCATTCCCTAATGAAACATTCGACCTTGTCATTTCTCGTGCAGTCATTCATCATTTGCATGATATTCCCACATTTATACGAGAGGCTTCTCGTATATTAAAAAAAGACGGTCTACTTATTTTACAAGACCGGACCATTGAAGATTGTATAATCCCAGGAAGTCCTGAACACCTTCGTGGATATTTTTTCTCGGTCTTTCCAAAACTCATTGAAACAGAAGCGCAAAGAAGACCAAAAACCACTACTATACAGCAAATATTACAAACATATCCTCTTCAAGCGCTCCCCATTCAAACACAATGGGAAGTACGAAAAGTACATGATTCTGTAGAGGCTTTGCTACAAGATTTATCTCCTCGAACAGGCCGATCCATTCTATATGAACTAACAGATAATGAACTTTCTCAGCTTCTACATCATATCCAAACGGCATTACAAAACGTCTCTCCTATCATCGAAAGAGATCGTTGGACAATTTGGAGCGCGAAAAAATTGTAAGGAAGGAAGCCTCACAAAATAATGTGAGGCTTCCTTCTTTCATAATCTAATTTTGCAACACTCTTGATATCCTCCACTCCTGGCCTGTGCACTTCCACACTTCGGACATACTAAATATCTAGACTGATTTGTCAACAAACTACCTTTTTGAAAGAGTAAAACTTCTGCTTGTTTAAACGAACGCGAATAATATAACCACATAAAACCAATTATAGCAATAATGCCAAATAATACTCCCATCGCAAGCATTTCAGTCACCTCTTTTGGTTTGTTCTTTCCAGCAAGTGGATTGTTGTATTATTCTCTGCAAATTCAAACAATTCCTTCCTTACTCTTATAAATATCGATTTTCTCCATAAACTTTACAATTCTCTATAATGTTTTACAGCATTTTTACAAATAGTATTAACCCCTATATTCTCAGCTATATTTCTACAGGAAAGTGTATTTCTCAAAAAATATGTTGACTTTCTAAAAAAAACATGTAAAAATGTTGTCAGAATACTTGAATAAAAATTCATTGACGAGAACGAGTATGTTATAGAGCTGTTCCCCAGAGAGTTGGTATTTTGCTGAAAGCCAACGCTCAGTTCGTAACCGAAAATCATCTCCGAGAAGTAGAACCGAATGCTAAAGTAAGTTCTTACCGGTCGTCCCCCGTTACAAGGAACACGTATCATGTTGTACGTTGTAAAGCCGTATACATATAGATATATTTCTACATGTATAAATTAGGGTGGTATCGCGGGTAAATATAACTCGTCCCTTTCTTAAGGGGCGAGTTTTTTGTGTTCTTACAATGAATTTACAAAAAAGGAGAAAAAAAAACAATGAACACTGTATCAAAAAAACATGTTTTTTTCACAGGTCTTATGCTGTTTTCTTTATTTTTTGGAGCAGGAAATTTAATTTTCCCTCCAATGCTTGGACAAAATGCTGGTGAAAACTTTTGGCCAGCAATGATTGGTTTTTTACTAACAGGAGTCGGCTTACCACTACTTACTGTTATCGCTATTTCTCTATCAGGAAATGGAATGCAACAACTTGCAAGTCATGTTCACCCATTATTCGGAATATTCTTTACGGTAGTTGTATACATTGCAATCGGTCCATCTATGGGCATCCCACGTGTTGCTAATGTCGCTTATGAAATGGGAATTAGTTCTTTCTTACCAGAAACTATTCGCTCTAGCAGCCTAACGCTATTTTTATACACAGTCATCTTCTTTGCTATCGTATTTTGGCTTAGTTTAAATCCTTCTAAACTCGTCGATCGTATCGGAAGCGTATTAACACCTATTTTATTACTCTCTATTTTCTTATTATTCTTTAAGAGTGTATTTTTACCACTTGGGCAATCAGGACCAGCAATGCAAGAGTATCAAACTTCTCCAGTTTTCAAAGGTTTTATGGAAGGATACTTAACGATGGATACCATTTCAGCGCTTGCATTTGGAATTATCGTTGTAAATGCAATTCGCTCAAAAGGTGTGAATGACCGCAAATCAATTGCCATCGCAACAGCAAAAGCAGGACTTATTGCCGCTACTGGTCTCGTACTTGTATATGGTGCACTTGGCTGGCTCGGTACAACTAGTGTCTCTCTCGGATACGCAACAAACGGCGGACAGCTACTTACCGTTATCGTACAACAATTACTCGGTCCATATGGTCTAATTCTATTATCTCTTATCGTTACACTCGCTTGCTTAACAACATGTATTGGACTTGTATCTGCATGCAGTCAATACTTCTCAACATTATTAACGAAATTTTCATACACAACGTTAGCAAGTGTCATTTGCACATTAGGATTATTAGTTGCCAACTTAGGTTTAACAAAAATTATCGCAATCTCTGTTCCTATTTTACTTGTTGTATATCCAATTGCGATTGTACTCGTATTACTATCATTACTTCATAAATATTTCGGTGGATATCGTTCTGTTTATGTAGGTGCGTTAATTGGATCTGCAGTTGTGAGCGTATTTGATGGATTAAAACAAGGGAATATTCCTGTTTCATCTATCACATCTTATTTCGAGTTTATTCCATTATATAATGAAGGAATTGGCTGGTTAGTACCAGCATTAGTTGGGGCTATTATCGGTTTTGCTATCGCAAAATTAAGTGGCGCCAAAGCAGTACCATTAACGGATCATTCACCTGAATCGAAAGTATCATAAAAAAACTCCCATTTCGGGAGTTTTTTACATTTGATAAGAAGTATGATTAAAGCTACTTACTTTATAAGCCTTCGTATAGTAATCAATATTCGTATCCACTGTTTCTACTTTTACAACATCATAGCAATCTTCTTGCTTCACTAGAAATAAATAATATTCTTCTGTCGCCTCAATAATTGCAATACGATCTGTTTCAATATCATATTGTTCACAAAGTGCTTGCAACGCATTCACATAGTTACCTAATTTTTTCGTTTCATCCATTCCAAATATCGTTTGAACTAACATACACTCTCTCCCCTTTGTATGTACTGTTAACACCTTAATGATAACGCTTACATAAATAACCTGTCAATAAAAAGCTTTGACCATATATAGTCAAAGCTTCCTTCTTATTTCGTCAATTGGTGTCTAAACGCATAAATAACCGCCTGTGTCCGGTCACTTACATTTAGCTTATTTAATATATTACTCACATGTGTCTTTACTGTTTTAAGGGCAATAAACAACTCATCTGCAATCTCTTGATTACTTTTCCCCTCTGCAATTAATAACAAAATTTCAGACTCTCTTTCTGTTAACTCCTCATGCAAAGGTTGTTCTTTCTTCTGACGCATACGAGACATCATTTTGCCAGTAACTTTCGGCTCTAATACCGTTTCCCCATCATAAGTAGCTCTTACAGCATCTGCAATATCACTCGCTCTTGATGTTTTTAATAAATAACTTGTCGCCCCCGCCTCAATAACAGGATATAACTTTTCATCATCTAAAAAGCTCGTGACAACTACAATTTTCGCTTCTGGCCATTCTTGAATAATAGCACGTGTCGCTTCAACCCCATCCATCTCATCCATAACAAGGTCCATTAAAATAATATCCGGTCTTAATTGCAAAGCTAACTCTGAACCTTTTCTTCCATTTTCAGCTTCTCCAACTACTTCAATATCTGGCTGCGTTGATAAATATGCTGATACACCCATTCGAACCATTTCATGATCATCAACTAGTAATACTTTTATCATGATTCTCCCCCTCTCTCAATCATAATAGGTACTTTCACTTCTATTTGCGTACCTTTATTCGGAAAACTAAGAACTTTTAATGTACCACCAATTTCATGAACTCGCTCTTGCATTGACCTTAAACCGTATGAACCAGCCTTATTAACACCAACTTTAAACCCAACACCGTCATCAATAATTTTCAAAATCGCATATTGATCAATTTTCCGAAGGCGTACTTCGGTTTTCTTTGCCTTCGCATGCCGTAAAGTATTAGACAGCGCCTCTTGTACAATACGGAATAAATGATCCTCTACACCTTTTTTTAATTGAATCGGTTCAATTAACCATTCAATTTTCATATGTTGCTTTCTAGACAGTTCTGTTAATAATTCTTCTATACCCTCTGTTAGTTTCTTACCTTCTAACTGCACTGGGCGTAAATGAAGGAGCAAAGCTCTCATTTCTGATTGTGCATTTACAACCATATTCTCAACAAGCTGCAACTGTTTTTTCGTCGTGTCTGGAATTTCAGCTGCTTGCTCATTAATGGCTGACATCATCATCGACATTGCAAAAAGCTGCTGACTTACAGAATCGTGTAGCTCTCTCGCTAATCGATGCCTTTCTTGAGAAATCGCTTCTTGTCTCATCTCTTCATTCCAATGGGCTCGTTCATTCGTTACTTTTTGAAATAGCCCAGCTTGCTCCTCTAAGCGACGAGCAAGACCAATTACTTTTCGTTCCACTTCATGAAATTCATCGTCCGCAGTAAATGAAACATCACTCGGAAAATTCCCTCGCTCTACTTCAAATAGAAAAGTATTTAATCCTTGTATACGCTGTTCTATATAATAACCGATTGCATATCCTACAATTCCTCCGATAAGAAGACTCGTACTCATAATAAACAAGCCAATTGGAACAGAAGCAATGGATTCTTTCCAGAGTAAATCATAAACTTGTTGCTCGCTTTTCCATACATATACAATTGTACAAATAAGTGCGATACTCACAGAGGACAACATAGAATAACGAATATACATCCACGAAATATTCCTTTGTTTTTTCATTATACTTTCCTCACTTCCGTATCGCCTACGACAAGCGAAGAAATAATTTTAATACGACGAGGGGCTTCTTTATACTGTTCTGTTCTAAACGTAACATTACGGTTAAATCCAGTTTCTTCGTGTCCTGGCAGGAGCACTCGCCCAACAATAACAGAATGATTTAAAGACAATTCAATATCATATGGTACATATAAGCGAATATTACCAATGACGCCCCGAATCACAATAACCGTTTCTCCCTCTGGAATCATAGCAGTTGTTAAATCAATCTCGACGTCACAAGCACCATATTGGACGTTAATATCCTCTATTTCATAAATATGATCCATCATTCGTACATTACCTACAAACATATTTTTTATATACGGTTCTGTACGATATATTTGTTTTTCTTCATTTATATATCCCTTTTCTTTAATTTCAACTTTCATTGCTTTTTGCCGATGTCCTTGTTGAATAAGTTGATAACCAATTAAAGCTAAACAAGCAAACACAACAAGTACGAATGCCGCTGATGAAAATAAGAAGAATAAGAAGACAATACCACCGACAAATAAAAATACATTCCCTCTTACATAACGGTTCTTCTTTCGATAATGTCTTCCAAACATAATCATAATAAATGCAAATATTAGACCACCTGGTTCAAAATGTCCAAGTATCATATCAAGAAAAAGACCGAATCCAAATATGATGAGGAGCATCCCCATAAATTGTGTTTTTGAAAATTGCTTCTTCATTTCAGCTCCCCCCTCCTTGTCACATATACATAGAAGAAAAGGCATTGCTTTCCAACACCTTTTCTCCTATCACTATATCATAAGCCTGTTTTATTATATACTACAATTATTTTGTTACTTCTTTCGTTAACGATACTTCATTTTTCTCTTTCATTTCACTCTCTAGTTTTGCAATTTTCATATCAAATGTATCACGCTCATGCTCTTCATTTATACGAAGCTCTATGTCACGAATGTGATCTTCAATTTCTTCGAATCGTAAGAACGGATTATTTTCATCCATTTTATGCATAGCAGTATTCATACGGCGGTTTGCATGCGCCATATTTTCACGTGCCATTAATTCCATACGCTTTGCGTTCATTTCTTTTAATTTATTTTTCATTTCTGAAAGACGACGCTCTAACTCATCAATTTGCTCTACAACACCAGCATACATTTCTTCTAAGCGAGTTACTTGCCCTTCATAATACGCTACTTCTTCTAATGCACGTTCATGCAATTGCAATTCGCCTGCTTCTTGTGCGATGATAGCTTGCTTTGATCTTTTATTAACGAAATAACGTGCTTGCTCAAGCTCACGAGCGAAGTTAGATTTTAATGTTTTATGACGCTGAATTAACTTCTCAATTTTTGTTATTTCACGCTCACTATCTCGTAAATATTGGTTTAACATAGCAATTGGATTTTTTCTTTCTTTCTCATCTAACACATTATGAAAATCAGCTAAAATTGCATCGCGTACACGTCCGAATAAAGATTGTTTCATTATAATCTTCCTCTCTTCTACTTTATAATTTGATTTATTTTATATTAGTTTTTCATTAACTTGTTCCACTCATCTTCAAAGTTGCTATATGGTTTAGCACTTTCTGGAGCAGAATCAACAACTACATTTTTTCCTTTTTGCCACTCACGGTATCCGTAGTATAAAACTACTAATGCTGCGATACCGATTAATGCTGGGGAATGAGAAAGTGCAATGGACAAACCGATTAAACCAACAATACCCCAAGCTAACTTTCCAAAGAATGATTTAGCTCGCACAAATGATTTATAGCTCCAGTACACAACTCCTGCTCCAATGGCGAATCCTACAATACCAGCAAGACTACCAAGAGCAATTAAAGCCAAAATACCGGCTGCGATAAACGCTAGAAATTGTTTCATCTTGTGCTTGCCTCCCTTCGATTTGATACTCTTATCTTAACTATTTTTTCATTTTTTCATAACGAGCTTAAGAACTGTTTTCGACTCAGACTTAAGACCGAGTTAAATTCAGCCTTTTGCAAAAATATGCGGTAGGATAGGATGATTCACTCTTTTATCGCACATAAAAAGCCGTACAGAGAACATTCTCTGTACGGCTTTCGTTACTATTCATAAACTTCATTTTAAATTATGCTGTTTTGTGATACTCTTTCTTTCCCGCTACTTTAGAAAACCTCGGGAAACCAATTAATATAGAAATGATTCCACATACTCCAACTAAGATTGGATAAAACGCATATGGTAACAATTCAATTGGAGATAACGCCGCAAATCCTGCTGCCGTTAACATTTGCGCACCATACGGAATTAATCCTTGCACACAGCATGAGAAAAGATCTAATACACTCGCTGATTTACGAGGGTCAATTTCATATTGATCTGCAATGTTTTTCGCAAGCGGACCTGTAAAGATAATAGAAATCGTATTATTCGCTGTACACATATTCGTCATACTCACTAAGCCAGCAATACCGAACTCTGCTCCTTTTTTTGAACGAATGTTACGCGTTAAAAGATTCATTAAATATTGAATGCCACCATTATATTGAATCAGTTCGACCATACCACCAATTAAAATGGCAAGTAACACTAACTCCATCATACCGCCCATTCCAGTCGTTACACTTTTAAAGAAACTCTCTAACGTATAACTTCCATCTATAAGACCGATAACACCAGATAGTACAGTTCCACCGGTTAATACAATAAGTACATTCCAGCCAAGTAGCGCTGTAACAAGTACACCTGCATATGGTAAAATCTTCACCCAATCAAATGTATGAGCTTTAATTTCTGTATCATTACCTAAAGTAATCATTACTAATAGTACAATTGTAATGACTGCAGCTGGCAATACAATTAAAAAATTCGTTTTAAACTTATCTTTCATTTCTGTTCCTTGCGAACGAACAGCAGCAATTGTCGTATCAGAAATAAATGATAAATTATCACCAAACATCGCTCCACCCACAACAGTAGCCATCGTAAGCGCAATTGAGATATCAGTTTGCCCACTAATACCTACAGCAATCGGTGCTAATGCAGCAATTGTTCCCATTGAAGTTCCCATCGCTAATGAAATAAATGCCCCTATAACAAAAATTCCAGCAACGATAAATCCTTGGGGTAAAATAGATAACGCTAAGTTAACAGTGGAATCAACTCCGCCCATTCCTTTTGCTGTTTCAGAAAACGCCCCTGCAAGTACAAAAATCAGAACCATGATCATAATATCAGGGTTTCCTGCACCTTTAGCAAATCGTTCTACTTTCACATTAAAGCTTTCCTTACGATTCATCACTAAAGCAATTCCTACAGCAATCATAATCGCTACGAGTATCGGCAATTTATAGAAATCACCTGTAATAATCCCAGAACCAATAAATAGCGCCAAAAATATTCCAAGTGGTAATAAAGCTAAACCATTTCCTCTCGTTTCTTTCAAAGTATCATCTCTCCCTAGTTTTCAACCTTTTCTAATTAACAACAAAAGACCTCTTCCGACGAGAAGAGGTCTTATACATCTATAAGAAACACTCTTCTCATTTTTCAAGCACACGCTTGCTGGATTTGGCACAGCACTCTGAAATCGAGTCCGCTGCCGAGGCATCGTAGGGCCAGTCCCTCCGCCTCTCTTTATAAGAAGGTTTCATATTTATTTTTAAATAATAATTTCTTTCCTAACTTTACTCGCTTACAAAACAAAAGTCAATTATTTTTTGTATAGTTTTTTTTGGTAATTATGCAAAAATATGAATACACCAATCATTTTAACTTTTCGATTTCTTTATCCAATATTGAGATCCAATAAAATTTTCTATTTTTTATCTTCGCGATAATCCATTTTGTTGTATTCCATGCTAACTCATATTCTTCTTTTGTAACATCACCAATTTTATAGGCATCCTCTAACTCGTCTTCATCCAGTACATAGATCTCACCGTTCGGTAACAATACTACATCTAAATATAAATCATCAAAATAAGGTAAACCACGCTCGTCTATTTTATATTCTTTCGTCACGTCGATATAATATTGCAGTAATTGTTTTTGATTGTCTAACATAGCTGTAATTGCAAAGTTTTCCCCGTTTATAAAATATTGCATCCATGTATACCCATCACCTGCAATGCAAAGCTGCTTACCATTGTATTCTTTATAACTAGGTTCTCTCACTTTTTTTATGTCCAGTATTCCTAACATTCCATCCTCTACTTGCTTAACCCTATAATCCTTCTCTATTAGTCGCTTCCACGAAGAACCGTCACCATATTTACGTTTCATTACGTCCGCTCCTCTTCTATATATAGAAAAGCCCCCACATATTATGTGAGAGCTTGTTCATATTATAATTAAGCTGCTTGACCCTTTTCAGATATCTCTTTTAAATAGGCTTGTCCTTTTTCAGCGTCATATTGACCTTCCCACTTAGACATAACTACAGCCGCTAAAGAGTTACCTACAACGTTAACTGCTGTACGAGCCATATCAAGAATACGGTCAATACCTGCAATAAACGCTAAACCTTCAGCTGGAATACCTACTGTACCAAGTGTTGCTAATAATACAACGAATGATACGCCCGGTACACCCGCGATACCTTTTGATGTAACCATTAATACAAGTAATAACGTAATTTGTTGTGTAATGGATAATTCAATACCGTACATTTGCGCTAAGAAAATTGCCGCAATTGCTTGATATAAAGTTGATCCATCTAAGTTAAATGAATAACCTGTTGGAATAACGAAAGATGTAATTGCTTTCGGACAACCGAATTTCTCCATTTTCTCCATAATTTTCGGTAAAACCGTTTCTGAACTTGCTGTAGAATACGCTAAGATCAGCTCGTCTTTTAAAATCTTAAAGAATTGGAAAATGTTTATTCCAAATATTTTCGCTGTAAGTCCTAATACAACTACAACGAAGAAGATCATTGCTCCGTATACTACAATGA
This sequence comes from Bacillus sp. 41-22, assembly GCF_025809295.1. NCBI lineage: Bacteria > Bacillati > Bacillota > Bacilli > Caryophanales > Bacillaceae > Bacillus > Bacillus sp. 41-22. Next base: position 1,425,072 of record NZ_CP084035.1, on the reverse strand, counting down.
GTAATTTCCCTAATGGAATTAATGAAGCTAATCCGAATGTAGAAACTGTAACACCAATTAATGCGAATACACCAAATGGTGCAAACTTCATAACTTGGTTCGTTACATAAAACATTGCATCTGCTACACCTTGGAAAAATTGTAGAACTGGTTTACCACGCTCACCAATTGCTGCTACACCTAAACCAAATAATACTGAGAAGAAGATAATAGCAAGCATATCACCTTCAGCTAATGATTTCATAATGTTCGTCGGAACAATATTTACAAACGTATCCGCGAACGAATGACTTTGTACTTGCTCTGTCGTATGTGTATATTTAGAAATATCTGTTTTTGTTAACTTATCCATATCAACGCCTTTTCCAGGTTGGAAAATGTTTGCTATTAATAAACCAACAACAATTGCAAGTGTTGTAATAATTTCAAAGTAAATAATTGTTTTTCCGCCTAGTCGACCTAACTTTTTAATATCGCCAACACCAGCAACCCCAACAACAATACTCGCTACAACAATCGGTACAACAATCATCTTAATTAATCGGATGAAGATATCACCAATTGGTTGTAAGTACTTCACCACTTCCGGATTGCCAAAGAAAATCGCCCCAACTGTAATACCAAGCGCAAGTCCTATTAAAATTTGCCATGCAAGTCCTATTCTTTTCATACTTGTGGTAACCCCCTCTTCGATGTGTCACTCTATCTCTCATTCTATCTCTATAAAACATGAAATTAAGAGTATTACATATTATTCGACAATTCACTACATTTTGTCCCTGTTAAAAATCATAAATCAAAATTTAAAATCTGACAACAAAATAAGTTTGCACGAATGCAAATAATTTTCTTGACAAAAACAAACTCCATGTCAGAAAACCTCACATGAAATCGATTCCTTACTAGTGATTGATAGGTTTTTAAAATACTGTTTCATTATGGAAAACTCCATCATTTCCCATGTTTTTTAAAAAAAATATAGAAATTGATATCTTTTTCTATACATTCAAGAATTTTAAATTTATGACAAACACTACGAAAAGATACTAAATTCCGACAAAACTTAGCAAAATTATAAAATTTTCTTTACATTATGATTACAACGATAGACACTCTTCTTCTTATGATATATAACATTCATAGGGAAAGGAGCAAGACAACCATGAAAAAGAAATTTGCAGCATTTAGTGTTTTAGCAGCTGGAACGATTTTCGTTTCCCCGTTACTTTCACCCGTATACGCTGAAACGAATGAGAATAAATTATCTAATATTCAATCCGAATTAGAAGGCAAACAAAATGACTTACAAAATAAATCAGCTGAGAAAGAACAAATAGAAAAAGAAATCCAGGAATTACAAAAGAAAATCGACGAATTAACTACTTCTATTAATAAAAACGAAGCTGAATTAAACGATACAAAAAAAGAAATTAGCAACACACAGCAAGTTATTACTGAAAAAAAGAAACATATAGAGCAATTACAAACGAACATAGATACACGGCAGGAAGTTATTAAACAACGACTACAATCTATGCAAGAAAAGCCTCGTACGAGTATCATTACAGAAGTAATAACAAGTTCTGCAAATATTGCCGATCTTGTTGATAATATGTATTCTGTAAGTTTAATTTTAAATAACGATACAGATATTGTAAAAAAGCAAACAAGTGATCAGAATGCTGTGACGACAGAAAAAGAAGCTGTTGAGAAAAAAGAGCAACAATTGAAAGAATCCGAGCAAAAATTAGTACAAAAACAACAAGAGTTACAAAGTAATCAACAACAGCAACAAACTCTTATTAAAGATCTACATACGAAAGTATCAAAAGTAGATTCCGAGATTGAAGGATTAGAAGAGTCACAAGGTATTTTAGAAAACCAGCGTCAAGCTGTTCAAAAAGCAATTGAAGAAGAAAAACGTGCGGAAGAAGCTCGGAAAGCTGAAGAGGCACGCAAGGCTGAGGAAGCAAAAAAACAAGCCGCCGCTTCTGCTAAAGAAAGCACACAATCCGCACCAACACCGCAAGATACGAACAAAGGTGGATTTATTAAGCCCGCCGCTGGCTCAAAAACTTCTGGATTCGGCGCACGTTCTTTAGATAACCATAAAGGAATCGATATCGCAGCTTCGGGAACAGTTCCAATTATTGCCGCTGCAGATGGCGTTGTTATCCGTTCAGAATTATCCTCTAGTTACGGAAACGTTGTTTACTTATCTCACCGTGTTAACGGAAAAACATATACGACAGTGTATGCACATATGAATAGCCGCTCTGTATCCAATGGACAAACTGTGAAACAAGGCGATCAACTTGGCTTTATGGGAAATACCGGTCAATCTTACGGACAACATTTACACTTCGAACTTCATATTGGGGAATGGAATGTTGGTAAGACAAACGCAGTTGATCCGTCTCCTTATATCGGATTATAAAAAACTCGGTGCATACCGAGTTTTTTTTACTACTTCACACTTTTTAGGCGTTTTACATAAACTACAACTAAATGCCTATATTTTGCGGGGTGATAAATATGAATACACAATTACAAGAAGAAATAGAAGAAGCTAGAGAAACATACATTGGCCGGCTATTTACATTCGGCGGCTCAGCGTTATTTTTAATTGGATCATTTATCGCAGTTGTCACAGCTTATAAAGCATATAATCGCTTATTAAATACTTCTACAACACAATAAAAAGACGGAGAATCCACATCTCCGTCTTTTTATTATGCAAACATTTTAAATACACCTATCGCATTTAAAAATACGATAATTACAGTTACCGGAATAACATAACGAAGCAAGAAGAACCAAATATTAAACAATGTTTTCCCTTTCGTTTCCGTAACTTCTAATTCTTTCATTAATAGCTCTTTACTCATTTTATTTGGTACAAATAACGAAATGGCTAGTACTCCGAGTGGCAGTAATACATTACTTACCGAAAAATCGACGAAATCAAAGAATGTCTTACCAAATATTTTCACATCACTCATAATTCCAAACGATAACGCTGATGGGATTCCAACTGCAAAAATAAGAATACCAATTAATAACGAAGCTGACGGACGCTTCTTCTCATTATCTTTCGCAACAGATGCTACTACAATTTCAAGCATTGAAATCGCAGATGTTAAAGTCGCAAAGAAGAATAAAACTAAAAACATAATGAAGAAAAATTGTCCAAATGGAATTTTCGCAAAGACAGCAGGAAGAACGATAAACAGTAGCCCTGGTCCTTCTGTCGGTTTAACTCCTAATGCGAAAATCGCCGGAAAAATCGCTAATCCTGCAAGTACTGTAACAAATACAGTTAAACTTACAATAGATGTTGCTGATTTAGCTAAATGCTCTTCTTTCTTTAAATACGAACTATACGTTACCATTACCGAGGCACCTACCGTTAGTGAGAAGAAAGATTGTCCCATCGCATATAAAATCGTATCTGCTGTAAGCTTTGAAAAATCTGGTTTTAAGAAGAACTCTACCCCAGCCATAGCACCATCAAGTGTTAACGCACGAATAATGATAGCAATAAATAAAATGAATAATAGCGGCATCATGTACTTACTCGCCTTTTCTATGCCTTTTTCCACACCTTTACTAACAACAAAAATGGTACAAAGCATAAAAATGAATTGCGCCCCAATCGCACTTACTGGATTTGCAATTGTTTCAGCAAACAATTGCCCATAATCGACTACTCCGTTCCAGAAACTACCTGTGACACTATAGTATAAATAAAGTAAAATCCATCCACCTACAACACTATAAAAAGATAGTACGCTAAAACAAGTAACAACCCCCATACGACCAATCCAAGGATATAACTTGCTATTTGGTACTAATACTTTATAAGCTGTAACTGCCTCTTTTTGAGTACTACGGCCAATAACAAATTCAGCTACAAGAAGAGGCATACCAATAAATAAAGTTAATAGTAAGAATACAAGGAAGAACGCGCCTCCCCCTCCATTACCTGCAACATATGGAAACTTCCATATTGCCCCAAGACCTACTGCGGCTCCCGCTGCTGCGAGTACAAAGCCTATTTTCGACGTCCATTGCTGTGTTTCTTTCATTATAATTTCTCCTTTTCTGAATATTTAAACTTTTACCAATTATACACTTTCATTTCATACTCGCACACCTCCTTTAGAAAATAAAAAAGTCCCCTACACGCAAATATGCATGTAGAGGACGATATATGTAATATAAATACCGTGGTACCACCTCAATTGGATTGATAAATCCCACTTGTTCAAGTACAGGAAAATTCCGATACTCTATCCTTTTAACGGCGGAACCCGGGTTGCCTACTGCAATGTTCAGCATACCTCTCGCAAGCCCATTCTGTATATTTTATCGTACCGGGCTCACACCTTACCCCAGCTCTCTGAACGCATCAAATATACGTACTCTTCTTGCTCATCGATTTCATCTATTGAAGTTACTTGTGATTATAAATTATATTCTTATAGTTGTAAAGCACAATTTATTCATTATCCTATATGAACCTTTCTCTCTAATTCTTGTAAAAACAATTCTCTTTTTTCTCCATTTAGAACATATACTGACTTTAATACTTCTTGTAATAGTATATTTCTCTGCCGCTTATCTACTTGTAATTCTTTCACTTTTATTCTTACTTCATATAAAAAATTAAGATACGCTTCATATGTCTCATCATATTTATTTGCGATATCGTCACGAATTTTTTTCGCCAATTTCGGGCTTGCTCCTCCTGTAGAAACAGCTACATTAAGCAAACCACGATGAAACGCCGCCGGAAAATGAACATTTCCACTTTCCGGATTCGTAATAACATTTACCAATTGATTTACCGAGACATCTTCAGCAATTTGTTCATTTAGTACCGAATCACTAGTCGCTGCAACTACTAAAAAAGCATCTTTAATATCACTTTTCTCATACTCTCTTTGATACCAACGAATTTGCTTTTCTTCTACAAGTTTCACTAAATTTGCATCTAATTCTGTACTTACCACAACTATATCCGCACCTTGTTTTAGTAAAGGAATAATTTTAAACCCCGCTACTTTCCCTCCACCAATGACAACAACACGTTTCTTATCAACTCGCACTGTAAGTGGATACATATTGATCTCCCTTCAATATTTCCTCTGTTTTCTGAATTAACATCTCTCGAAACGCTACATTCTTTCCTAAATAGGGACTTATTTTTATCTCTTCCGACTCATATTGACGCACTTCTTTCTCAACATGTTTCATGAGTAAGCCTGTAAATAATAAGTAAGGTAACACAACAATGTTCCGTTCTTTTTGTTCTACAATTTCTTTCAACCTCTCATCAAACTTCGGCTCCGCGGCTGCTAAATAACAAACTTCCACCTCTTTAATGTTCTCTTCTTTTTGAAATAAAGAAGAAATCCACTTTATGTCTTGTAAAGTTTCCGGATCACTACTCCCTCTTGCAACGAGCAAAAGTGTTACTTCTTCTTTATAGTCTTTAATACCACTTCCGTTATATACCGCTTTTACAAGCACTTCTGATACACCAAATGGATTACCATACACTATTTTGATATCCGGATATTCCTCGTTTAACTTTCGTAATTCAAACGGAATATCTTTCTTTACATGTCCTGCCGCTAATAAAAAAACAGGAATAGCGACAATCTCTGTAGCACCACGCTTCACACATGTACGAAATCCTTCTTCAATAGAAGGATTCGCTAGCTCTAAAAAACAAATTTCTTGAATATTTGCCTCTACACGGTTCATACATGACGTAATAAATGCAACCGCTTCTTCTTTTGCTGCTTTCAAACGGCTTCCATGACATATATATATAACAGCCTTCATTTTACAATACTCCGCTTACTTGATATGCATTTTCCGTTTGTTTTTCAAACCAATGTATCTTTTCTCTAAAACGGACAACTTCTCCAATAACAATCATACTTGGATTTTGAATTCGTTCTTTTTTGGCAACATCTACAATTGTTCCTAACGTCGCTGTAACAGTACGCTGCATAGATGTCGTTCCCCACTCAATGATAGCGGCAGGTGTACTTTGATCTTTTCCATGTTTTATTAGTTGTTCACATATGTAAGGTAAATTACTAACCCCCATATAGACCGCTAATGTATCTACACCTTTCACTAAACTTTCCCACTTCACTTCCTCTTCAGCCCCTTCTTTCCGGTGCCCTGTCACAACAGCAAAACTTGCACTTGCATCGCGATGCGTTACTGGAATTCCAGCATAAGCAGGAGCAGCTATACCAGCTGAAATACCAGGAATAATTTCAAATGGGATACTTTGCTTCGCTAACGCTTCAGCTTCTTCTCCACCTCTTCCAAATACAAATGGATCTCCGCCCTTAAGTCTCGTTACAACTTTTCCTTTTTTCGCATATTTAATAAGAAATGTGTTAATTGTCTCTTGCTTCATCGTGTGATAATTTGGGAGTTTCCCGCAATAAATTAAATCCGCTTCAGGCTTTGCATGAGAAAGCAATTCTTTATTTACGAGACGGTCGTACAATATAACATCAGCCTTCTCGATGCATCTCAACCCTTTAACAGTAATTAAATCCGGATCACCAGGACCCGCCCCGACGATATAAACCTTCCCCATAATCTCTCCTCATTTCTACTATAAAATGAAACTTCCACTCTTAATCACGAATGGAAGTTACTATTATTTCGTATTACATGTTCTCTACTCATGAATAACAAATGCCGCCCCTTTTCGAATCTTCTTTTTTTCAAACAAAGAAATCTCTTTCACTTCTGGTAACGGTAAAAAATGTTTTTCAAGCTCAATTTCCGCAAGCTTAAATGCCTGTTCTTCACTCTGAGCAACGACAACAATTGGAACAATACTATTTACTAATACAGCTTCAAATCGATATAAGTCCATATTGCCCCCTCCTAAGATGCTATTACTTCTTCTAATACACGATTTAGTACAATTTGTAATTCTTCCACTCCAACACGTCCTACGAAATCATAAAACGTTTCGGCTAGTAATTTATTCTTTTGGAAATAACTTAAAAAGGACACGAGAACATCCGGCAAATCTTCTCCATCTATTTTCCCTTTTAACTTTTCGTTATATGCTCCTCCGTCTAATAGTGTTCCGCCCACATATATTTCAAACGCCTCAACGATTCCCTTTTCCTTCGTTTTCAGTTTTATCCCTTGCAAACCAATATCAGCAATTTGACGTTGACCACATGAGTTCGGGCATCCTACCATATGAATTCGAACTGGAACATCGAGTGCAATTTGTGTATCTAAGTACTCTGCGATTTTGCGTAATCTTTCTTTCGTTTCTACTAACGCAAGATTGCAATACTCAATGCCAGTACATGAAACCGCATGACCGATAAACGATTTCGGATTTGCTGAAATTGCTTCAAACAACGGTTCACTTAATAATCCTGCAACATTTTCTGGCGGAACATTCGGAATAATGAAGTTTTGAGAGTTACAAGTTCGAATTTGCCCGTTTCCATATTTCTTTGCAATTCTTGCAATCTCAAACATTTCCTCTGCGTGTAAACGCCCTACTGGTACATTAAAGCCGACATACTTTAATCCTGCTTGTTTTTGATCTTGAACGCCATAAAAGTATCCTGCATTCCAGCCTTTGAGAGCACTTTCCCCTTTACTTTGCAATGGGCCTGTGTATTCTACTAGTTTCTCTTTAAATTTCTCAGCGCCCCAGTCAGCGACAAGAAATTTCAAACGTGCTAAGTGGCGTTTTTCACGATATCCAAAATCACGGAATATAGTAGCAATTGCAATCGACACTGCCTTCACTTCTTCTGGTAAAACGAATACATCTAATTCTTCCGCTAAGTACGGACGAGCTGATAATCCTCCGCCTATTTTTATATGAAACCCAACCTTTTCCTCACCATTTATTTCTTTCGTAGCAGGTGTAAACGCCACACAGTTAATCTCTGCATTTGCTGAATTATAAATGTTAGAACTAATAGACATTTTGAATTTACGTGGTAGATTAGAAAACTCTTCATTATGTTGGAAGTAATCGTATATTTCTTTAACAATCGATGTTGTATCAAATAGTTCATTCGCATCAATTCCAGCAAGTGGATTTCCTGTGATATTACGCGTAATATCACCGCATGCCCCCGCTGAAGATAAACCAACTCTAACTAACCTCTTAAAAATATCCGGAATTTGCCCAATTTCTAACCAATGAAACTGAATCGCCTGTCTTGTCGTAATATCTAACACATCACGCCCATAATCTTCAGCAATGGAAGCCAGCACCTCTGCCTGCGCATTTGTAATAATTCCAGAAGGAATGTTGACACGCATCATAAAATAGCCCGCTTCTTTTGGCCTTTGCAAATACAATCCTGCCCATTTAAAAGCGTCCCACTCTTCTTTCGGAATAGATTCAAATCCATTCTCCGCATAGTAAGGAATATCATTAAAGATTTCTAATCCATCTTTTTCTAATTTCTTTTTCTCGGACGGATTCAATTTTTCATTATTAGCCCACACTTTTTCATAACTCATCTTTTATCCCCCTATATAAAACTACGCTCTTGTAAGTATTTCACGATTTGTTCTGCACATTCTTCAATAGAATACTTGTGCGTTTCTACAATTAATTCTGCTTGTTTTGGTTCCTCATACGGTGAATCAACACCAGTAAACTCTTTAATATCACCTTGTCTCGCTTTTTTGTATAACCCTTTTGGATCACGTTTTTCACACTCTTCAATTGGACATTTTACAAACACTTCTATAAACTCATCTGCCGCTAATAAATCCCTAACTTGTTTTCGATCTACTTGAAATGGTGAAATGAACGCTGTAAGAACAACAGTACCTTGATCTACAAATAGCTTCGCCACTTCGCCAATACGTCTTATATTTTCCATACGATCACTTTCAGAAAAACCTAAGTCTTTATTTAAACCGTGCCGAATATTATCCCCATCTAGCACATAATTTCCTATATTCTTTTCAAATAGTTTACGAGCAACCGCATTCGCTACTGTAGATTTACCCGAAGCTGATAAACCAGTAAACCAAACTACAAAACTGTGATGCCCATTCTTCACTCTTCTCTCATCTTTTGAAACAGAAGCTGTATGCCAAGTAATATTCGTATCCATCTTATTCTCTCCCTATTCTGTTACTACTTCTTTTTTCAAACCTTTAATTAGCACTTCCACTACTTCTTTACGACTAAATGTACTTGGCGGAATCTCACCATTCCTTAACATTTCTCGTACTTTCGTACCCGATAAGATGACACGGTCTTCTTTTCCATGCGGACATGTTTTCGTTGAAGCCATTGCTTCACATTTCGTGCAGTAAAAACTATGTTCAAAAAATAACGGCGTAATCCCTAACTCTTCTACTGTAAAATTCGTAAAGATTTCCTGCGCTTCATATGTTCCGTAATAGTCCCCTACCCCAGCATGATCACGCCCTACAATAAAGTGGGTACAACCAAAGTTCTTTCTTACTAGTGCATGAAATATCGCTTCCCTTGGTCCTGCATAACGCATTGCTGCAGGAAATACACCTAAAAAGACACGATCTTTCGGATAATAGTTTTGAAGTAATACTTCATAGCTTTCCATCCTTACATCAGCAGGAATATCATCTGACTTCGTTTCCCCAACGAGCGGATTTAAAAAGAGACCATCTACAATTTCAAGGGCAGATTTTTGAATATACTCATGGGCACGATGTACTGGGTTTCTCGTTTGAAATCCAACTACTGTTTTCCAACCGCGTTTTTTAAATTCTTCTCTCGTTTCAATTGGATCTAAATGATAAGAAGGAAATGGATTATTCCCAAAACGTTTTGTAAGAATAATAGCTCCTCCAACGTAAACGTTTGGTCGTTCATATAATTTCTTTACTCCTGGATGAGCTTCATCCGTCGTTTTATATACAAGTAACGCTTCTTTTTCTTTATCAGGTACAAAAATATCTTCTATTTGAATAACACCATATACATTTCCATCGTTAACAAGTTTTACTTCCTCTCCAGCTTTCAGTCCCTCTGCTACTTCCTCTGTTACCGGCAATGTAATTGGTATACTCCATACGCTACCATTTGCTAAACGAAGCGTTTCTACTACTGAATCATAATCTCTCTTCCCTAAAAATCCTGTAAGAGGGCTATATCCTCCTGTCGCCAAAAGTTCTAAATCACTAAGTGCAATTTTGTCTATCTCGATTTCCTTTACAATGTTCGATATTTCATATGTTTCATCAATGCGGTTTACTAATTCATTTGTTGTACTCATCTTCTTATATCCCTTCTTAGCTTTATTTCAAAATCTATCTCATTGAAAGTGAAGGCCACATTCCGTCTTCATTTTCCCAGCCCATCTTCCATCTCTTGAGTTGCCACCATCACCTACAGGTAATGTACATTTCTCACACCCAATACTCGGATAGCCAACATCATGCAATGGGTTATACGGCAAACTATGTTTATATACATATCGCCAAACTTCTTTCCAAGTCCAATGAATGAGTGGACAAACTTTAATAGATTGAAAACGACGATCTTGATTTATAAACTGTGTATGCTTACGCGTTTCTGATTGTTCCCTTCTTAAGCCTGATATCCACGCTTTTTCCGCTGCTAATGATTTTTCTAACGGTAAAATTTTTCTAATACTACAGCAAAGATTCGGATTACTTTCCCATAACTTCTCTCCATGAAGCTTCGCTTGTTCATCGAGTGTAAGTTCTGGCTGTTTTTCTATAATATTTAATGAAGGAAATTTCTCGCGTACCTTCTTAATTAATTCGTATGTTTCTTGAAAATGAACATTTGTATCCAAAAATACAACTTTAGCAGATGGATTTACTTGGTTTATAAGATGCAATAAAACCATTCCCTCCACCCCAAAGCTACATGCATATACAATTTCATCTTTATATTCGTTATAAGCCCAACTTAATACTGATAGCGCGCCTTTCGTTTCATCTTCTTCAGAAAATGAAACACTATTTTCTTTCCACGTTTCGTACGTCAACATGTTTTTTCCCCCTGTAAAAGCAAAAAGACGGCTTTAACCTATTAAAAATAGATTAAAACCGCCTCTAGTTTTTCTAGTCAGCGCTTTTTACTTTAAACGAACCTTTTCACTTTTTTCTAATTGAATCACTTTTCCATCTTGCACAACAATTGTAATGGAACCATATTTCATATCAGCAAGCATCGCTTGAATTTTCTCAGATACTTCATCAAAATGCTCCCGTACGCTCACGCAAACAGCCCCCCTTTTTATTCATAAAAAAAATCTTTCCCATTTCGAAAAGACTGTTCGGTAATATATTTTACCTTATCTTTCAAAATGGATTCCATTTTGCTGGATTTAGCACCTTGCTTTCTATAAGCAGGTTGCCGAGCTTCGTAGGGCCAGTTCCCTCAGCTTCTCTTGATAAGCTTTGTATTTGTATTTTATCACAATTCTGATTTTTTTCAATCCTAGTTTTCCGATATATTTAATTATTTTTATTTTTTTAAAAGGAGCTGCCTTTACTAGACAACTCCTTCTTTCTCATTCACACCAGCTCTTTAATACGTATGCGATCGTTCCCAATGATATTTTCATATGTTTCACGTTCTACGACAATTTGTGACGTCCCGCCTTTTGCAAAGACGACAGCTGGTCTACGAATACGATTATAATTATTCGCCATCGAGTACCCATATGCCCCCGTGCAAGAAATTGCTAGTAAATCAGAAGAAGCAACTTGCGGTAAGTTAATATCCCAAATCAGCATATCTCCACTTTCACAGCATTTCCCAGCAATCGAAACGAGTTCCTCATTCTCATCATTCCCTCGATTCGCCAACATCGCCTCATAACGGGCTCCGTATAGCGCTGGTCTTAAATTATCTGTCATTCCACCATCGACTGAAACATATTTCCGAATGCCAGGAATCTCTTTCACCGCTCCGACTGTATAAAGTGTTGTTCCAGCATCACCTACAATACTACGACCTGGTTCAATCCATATTTCTGGAAGCGGATATTCACATAATGTAAATTGTTCTCTTATCGTACTTGTTACAGCGTGCACATACGTTTCAAGTGTTAACGGTGTATCTGAATCCGTATAACGTATACCGAAACCTCCGCCCACATTTAATACTTTCATCACATAATGTGTTCGCTCTCTCACTTCTTCTAAAAATTGGCGGAGTACTTCAATTGCTCGAACAAATCCAGCCGTTTCAAATATTTGTGATCCGATGTGCGAGTGAATTCCTAGCACATTATAATTTGATTTTTGCAAGGCAAGCTCAATTGCTTGCATCGCTTGACCATTTGAAACACCAAATCCAAATTTCGAATCCTCTTGACCTGTTGTTATATATTCGTGTGTATGTGCCTCTACTCCAGGCGTTACACGGATTAATATGTTCACAAATTTCCCATGTTGCATTGCTAAATCATGTAAAATTTCTAATTCTAAGAAATTATCTACTACAAAACAACCGATATTCGCCTGAAGAGCCATAATCATTTCTTCTTCTGTTTTATTATTTCCGTGAAAATGAATACGCGATGCCGGAAAACCAGCTTGGAGCGCAGTATATAATTCTCCTCCAGAAACAACATCTAAAGACATATTCTCTTCACGAGCTACTCGGCACATCTCCATGCACAAGAACGCCTTGCTTGCATATGCTACTTGATAAGAGAAACCACTTTCTTTAAAAGCACGATGAAACGCGCGGCACTTTCCTCGAATAGACTCTTCATCGTATACATAAAGTGGTGTTCCGTATTGTTTTGCTAGCTGCGTCGTATCGCACCCACCAATTTCTAAGTGTCCTTGCCCATTGATTCGGCTTGTGCCGTGTAAATACATTTGAATTCCTCCCTTATTTCCTCTAAAACTCATAACCCCAATCTTCTATTCATTGCAGCACGCTTTTAGATAGACAAAAAACGCGCGGAACAATGTTCACACGCGTTTCTTATTAGGAAAAATATATATTGAAAAAATAAACGAGTTGTTATCTCCTCAAAATAAGAAACCGCATCAACATCTCCAAATAGCTCTTCATAAAATAAATCTTATGACAGTACTACATTTATTCAATGCAGTCCCAATATATGAATAAGATGGTTATTCTTATATTTCGGCAATAGTCCCTTTCAACCTATGATCACAGATTCCATTAAATCTCCCATAGCTTACTCTTTCCTATCGCGGCCTCTACCTTTGAGAGTAGATGAGGTAAGTCTATTTAATTTTCAAACATCTAATTGTTGCTATTAACAATACCAAAGGACCATTTTATTTGTCAAACAATTTTTTATATTGTTTTTTTACAGTTTAATTTCGTATCATTTGGTAAGCGCTTTACTGAAACCTTTGTCACTTCCCATTCGCCCTCTTCGTTATTAAATGTAATCGTTACCTTCTCAAATGGTGGAACAATTTTCCCACCAACCTGTTCATACTTCGTTACTTCAATACTCGCTTGAAATAAATATGTACCACTATACACTTTTTTTAAACTAATAATTTTAGGACATTGATAAGGCTTCAAGCTCCCATATTGTTTTTCAATTGACTTATTTATTTTTGGAAATAAAACAGAATAAAGGGCATCTTCCATAAGGGGTGCATCATATTGTGCTACCGACACACTCGGTGAAGCAAAAAGTATAACACTACTGCATACTATAAAATATAATAATTTTCGCATTATAACCTCCGTTTTATTACTCGATTCTTTTTGCGCACGATAATTATCATACATAGAAACTCCGTTTTATTGTCTCCCACTGCCCTTTTTCTACTCAATTATTATAAAAAAGCCCACAACTCTCTTTTATTTTCGTATAATGATACTCATAGTATAATAAACATAATAACAAAGGACTGTTCGTATATATAAAATGAGGCGCTAATCAAACCGGCTCACAAGAACCGTCATGCTTTTAGGAGAGGAGTATATTATGCTACAAAATCTGTTTCCAAAACTGCGATTTGCACTAGTTGCAGTCGTTTTATTATGGATAAAAACATATATTGTGTACAAGCTAGCATTTGATATTAGAATTGATAACTTCTTTGAAGAGTTTATGCTTTTTATTAACCCACTAGCTTCGTTACTTTTATTTTTTGGTTTCGCTTTACTTGCATCTAAGTACCGAAACCGAATTATTATTGTAATTAGTTTTATACTGTCATTTATTTTATTTGGAAATGCAATGTTTTACGGATTCTATAACGATTTTGTTACTTTCCCTGTTTTATTCCAAACAAATAATATGGCTGACTTAGGGACGAGTATAAAAGAACTCTTTACGTATAAAACATTACTTTTATTTGCAGACGCAATTATTTTAATGTTTATTTCGCGTAAATTTCCATCATTTGGTGATAAAACACCCCTTTCTCGCTCTGAGAAGCGAACTTTCTTTAGCGGTGTAACAGTATTATTAGCACTACAAATTGTTGTTTCAGTTATATATAAACCACAAATGTTCTCACGCTCGTTTGATCGTCAAACTGTCGTGAAAAATTTAGGGTTATACACATATCATCTATTTGATATTACACTTCAATCTAAGTCTTCAGCTGAGCGTGTATTTGCAAGTGGAGACGGGTTCTCTGAAATTAAAAACTATACAGACTCAAAAGATAAACAAGTTGATAAAAACTTATTTGGAGCTGCAAAGGGTAAAAATGTAATTTTAATTTCAATGGAATCTACACAAAGTTTTGTTATTAATAAAAAAATAAATGGAAAAGAGATTACTCCATTTTTAAATGAGTTTATTAAAGATAGTTTTTATTTCGATAACTTCTATCATCAAACGGGACAAGGTAAAACTTCTGATGCTGAATTTATCGTTGAAAATTCCCTTTATCCGTTAGACCGTGGTTCTGTATTCTTTACTCATGCAACAAATGAATACACTGCCACACCAGAACAATTAAAGAAATACGGATATTCTTCTGCTGTCTTCCATTCAAACGATAAAACGTTTTGGAATCGTGACGTAATGTATCCTGCGCTTGGATATGATCGTTACTTTAATTTAAATGATTACGTAGGAACGGAACAAATGTCTGTCGGTTGGGGATTAAAAGATAAAGAGTTCTTTGAGCAATCTATTCCAAAGTTAAAATCTTTACCACAACCGTTCTATACAAAATTTATTACGTTAACAAACCATTTTCCATTTCTTCTAAATCCAGAAGATCAATATGTTGATGAATTTAATTCCGAAAGTGGTGTTTTAAATCGCTACTTCCCAACCGTTCGTTACACGGATGAAGCTCTTAAATTATTTATTAAACAATTGAAAGACGAAGGACTATATGATAATTCCGTTATTGTCATTTATGGTGATCATTACGGCATTTCTGAAAACCATAATGCAGCTATGGCTCAGTTCCTTGGGAAAGACGCTATTACACCGTTTGATTCTATGCAATTACAACGCGTCCCTCTCATTATTCATGTGCCTGGCCAAGAAGGAAAAGTCATCTCTAAAGTATCTGGTCAAATTGATATTAAACCAACGTTACTTCATTTACTTGGTATTAAAACAAATCAATCCGTAGAATTTGGAACAGACTTATTTACGAAAGAAAAAGACCCTCTTATGGTAATGCGGGACGGCAGTTTTGTTTCGGAAGATTATGTTTATACAAAAAATATGTGCTATAAAAGAAGCACAGGTGAAGAAGCTGATTTAACACTATGTCAGCCTTATATTGAAAAAGCAAAAACAGAATTAAAATTATCCGACAAACTCATTTATGGAGATTTATTAAGATTTGATCCTAACAATCGATATAAAACCGGAACGATAACAACGAAATTTGAATAGTGTGGGAAGCAACTTCACAAAAGTTGCTTCCTTTTTTTACTTATTTTTCAAATTTCTCTTCTATACAATCTTTCACAAATTGGGAATTTTTTTCGTATGAGAAAGAAATTTATGGTATGATAAAATAAGTAAACTTTCATACACTAATTAAGAATTTATAACAGAAAGCAAGGGATCAGATTTTGTATAGAGCAGCTATTCCAAACTTATTTACGCTCGGGAATTTATATAGCGGATTTTTGTCAATCGGCTATGCATCTTTAGGATATTATAAATCAGCTGCTATTTTAGTACTGATCGGGATGATGTTAGATAGTCTTGATGGTCGTGTCGCTCGTTTATTACGCGTTGATTCACAAATGGGAAAAGAGCTTGATTCACTCGCGGATGTTGTAACATTTGGCGCAGCACCTGCTGTTTTAATGTATTACACATCTTTTTCCAACTACGGAATCATTGGACTATACATAGCGGGATTATTCCCTCTGTTCGGAGCATATCGCTTAGCACGATTTAATGTAACACCATCTTCTACTTCTATGAAATATTTCACTGGAGTTCCGATTACCGCAGCAGGAGGGCTTGTTGCTTTCTTAACATTATTTTCACATACCATTCCAAAAATCGTTCTCATTACCGTATTTGTAACGTTCGCATTTTTAATGGTGAGCCGTGTTCGTATCCCAAGTTTAAAAGATGTACCAATTCCACGATATAGCATAATTATTACACTATTTTTAGTTGGAATTATTATCACAATGTACCAAACAAGTTTTGGCAACATTTCTGTTTTCTTATTCATTGCTATTCCACTATACATTTTGTATATGTTATCTCAATTTATTAGACAAAGACCTTCTAAAAAAGCGAATAAAGAAAAATAAAAAAACCTTCCGTATTTCGGAAGGTTTCTTTTTTATTTTGTAACTAATACTTTTTGATTTACAGGTGTTACAGGTTCTTCACCATTTAATACAGCTAAAATATTTCTTACTGCCATTTCAGCCATTGCATCACGTGTTTCGAATGTTGCATTTCCTACGTGAGGAGCAAGCAC
Organism: Bacillus sp. 41-22; assembly: GCF_025809295.1. NCBI lineage: Bacteria > Bacillati > Bacillota > Bacilli > Caryophanales > Bacillaceae > Bacillus > Bacillus sp. 41-22. The sequence continues at coordinate 1,408,134 of NZ_CP084035.1, read as the reverse complement.
CACATTCTTTAATCCTTTTAGCTCTTCTGTAATTTTCGGTTCAAATTCAAACACGTCAAGAGCTGCACCTTCAATTTCATTTGTTTTTAGTGCATGAGCAAGTGCAAATTCATGCATAATTGGTCCACGTGAAGCATTTACAATATATGCTGTTTTCTTCATCATTTTAAACTGTTCTTCATCAATCATATGATGTAATTTCGGATTATAAGCACAGTTAATTGTAATAAAGTCCGCTGTTTGTAATAATTCTTCCAACGTTACGTATGTCGCTTCCAGTTCACTTTCAGCTTCAGGCTTTCGATTTGGTCCTGTATATAAAACATTCATTCCAAATGCTCTCGCACGCTTTGCAACTGCCTTCCCAATTTCTCCGAGGCCAATGATTCCAATTGTCTTACCGTGCACTTCACGACCCAAGAAAAATAATGGTGCCCAGCCGTTAAATCCAGTTGTACGACATAAGGTATCCCCTTCAGGAATTCTACGTGCCGCTGCTAAAAGCAGTGCAAACGTTAATTCTGCTGTTGCCTCTGTAGATACTTTCGGCGTATTTGTAACAGCAATACCCTTTTCTCCAGCATATGTGTAATCAATATTATCGTAACCAGCACCATAATTTGCGATAATTTTCAAGTTTGGTGCTGCGTCAATAACCTCTTTCGATACCTTCGTAGAAAGTAAGCTTAAAAGTGCATCTTTATCTTTTACACGTTCTGCTAACTCTTCTACACTAATTAATTCTTCTTTATTGTACATTTCTACATCATGATTTTTCAATAATTCTAATCCGATTTCTGGAATTTTCCCTGCTACTAATATTTTCGCCACTACTAACACCTCTTCTATACAAAATATGATATCTCTTATATTTCATTGTAAGAAATCTACATATAAAAACCAAGGAATTTGATTATAGTTTTGAAAATCGACACTTTTCCATAAAAAAAGAGGAGATGCAACTCTCCCCTCTTTTTACGCTTTTTCTTGCGATTCTTTCCCAAGCTTCGCATCGATTGTTCCTTCTGCAACTGTATCGCTAATTTGTTCCTCAATAACTGAATTAGCAGTATTATTTGTTTCAGAAGTATAGGCTTGACCTGCCGCTTGTACATTTTGTTTATTTTGTTGTTTCGCCATTTTTTATCCTCCTTTTCATTCTTTCTTATTTTGAACAAAAAGGGTGATTTTCATCAAAAAATCGTGTTTCATTTTGAAATTATTCCTTCTTCTTCAAGCAATCTCATCGTTCTTACTCGTTTCGTAAATGTAGCTATGTGAGAAATATCATGATTGCGTAATGTCTTTATATTCTCTTCCACATACTTTCCTAAATCATTCGGATAATGGGCATCTGAGGATAGAGTAATCGGAATTCCATGCTTAGCTAATACTTGTAAATAAAGCGGACTTGGGCACATTTCGCGCACAGGATATCGATAGTACAATCCCGCATTTATTTCTGTTGCTGTATTTGTTTCCACTAACGCACGAGCAATTTCCTTATAATAAGAAAGCTGTTCATTCTCATCCAATCGATAATTAAATACTTTTATGTTATCGAGGTGAGCTATAATATCAAAAAGCTCGGAACGAACAGCACTTTCAACTGTAGCGAAAAACGTGTGATATAAAGTATGTAACTCATGCGTACCAAAATACTCTTTCGTATCTGGATTATCAAATCCCCATCCATCTATAAAATGGACCGAACCGATTACATAATCAAAGTCTCCTAATGCTAGTAAACCTTTTAACTCTTGTTCACCCCCGATAAAATAATCCGCTTCAATTCCAAGTTTGAGCGTTATCCCTCGTTTACTCCATCGCTCTTTTGCCTCTTCAATCGCCTTTGTAAAATCATAAATAGACGTTACTCTTACTTGATCTAACCATTCTTTTTGCAGGCGACCAAGCTTAGAATCACTAATATCTACATACTTTTCATAATATCCTTTCGCTTCATGAAAACGATATAAATGATCGACAATACCAACTTCTTTTATACCTTTTCGCACAGCTTCTTCTAAATATAAATCAATCCATTTCGCTGTAAATGGACCTTCCTTCACACGTCTTTGCAGGCGTTCTTGTGTTTTCATAAGCCATTCCATAGAATGTTTTTCTTCTTTAAGCGGTTCAAAATATTGTAGCGCATCATTTATTTTAGCTAGCCACCCTATTGAATATGGCCCTTCTTCTAAATGAATGTGATAGTCCACTTTCATCCATATTCCCCCTTATAATGTATCTATTTCTCTTCTGTCCCCTACTCGCGAAAGCTTTCCATTTCTTTCTTTCACTTCTTGCATGACATCTTCTAATGGAATATTTTTTTCGGCTAATAGAACAAAACAGTGATAGAACACATCAACCATTTCTTTTACTATTTCTTCTTTATCATTATTTTTAGACGCAATAATTACTTCGGTGCACTCCTCACCAATTTTCTTTAAAATTTTATCTTCACCTTTTGCAAATAAATAATTCGTATATGATTCAGAGAGTGGATTTTTCTTTCGTTCTTCAATTGTTTCAAATAATAACTTAAGGATATCTTCCATATATATCCCCCTATATAATTTTGTAGTGAAAACACGTTTTTTCTCCCGTATGGCAAGCAGGCCCTACTTGCTTTACGACAACAACGATTGCATCTTGATCACAGTCTAAATAAAGTGATTGCACATATTGGATATTTCCCGATGTACCTCCTTTATTCCATAACGATTGTCTCGAACGGGAATAAAACCATGTTCTTTTCGTTTCCAGCGTCTTGTCATACGCTTCTTCATTCATATAAGCTAACATTAAAACTTCTTTCGTATCTTCCTCGATAACAACAGCTGGTATCAATCCTTTTGCAAAATTAGGTTTCATAACCGCACCTCAACGTTTGCTTCTCTTAATTTTCTCTTTACATCTTGTACAGTCGCTTCACCATAATGAAAGATTGATGCCGCTAATGCTGCATCAACTGTTGTCTTTTGAAATACTTCTATAATGTGATCCACATGACCACATCCACCTGATGCGATTACTGGAACAGAAACGCTGTTTGAAATTGCTTCAGTTAAACGAAGATCATATCCGTTTTTCGTTCCATCTGCATCCATACTCGTCAACAAAATTTCTCCTGCTCCGAGCTGGGCAACGCGTCTCGCCCATTCGATTGCATCCATTCCCGTATTAAGTCTTCCGCCATTTACGTATACATTCCATTTATCTTCTGCTACTTTTCTAGCATCGATTGCTACGACAATACATTGTGAGCCAAAATGTTCCGCACCTTCCTGGATTAACTTCGGATTTCTCACTGCCGCTGAGTTTATTGAAACTTTATCTGCTCCAGCTCTTAGTAAATTGTACATATCTTTAACACTTGAAATCCCCCCGCCAACTGTAAGAGGAATAAACACCTTTGAGGCTGTTTGTTCTACAACATCTATAATCGTTTTTCGCCCTTCATGCGTCGCAGTAATGTCTAAAAATACGATTTCATCTGCTCCCGCATCATTATATAATGCGGCTATTTCAACAGGATTACCGACGTCTTGTAACCCTATAAAATTCACACCCTTTACTACCCGCCCTTCTTTCACATCTAGACATGGAATAATTCGTTTTGCTAACATAGTTTTGTTACCTGTAACACTTTTTCTAAATCAATCGTTTTCTCGTAAAGTGCCTTCCCAATAATGACGCCATATATGTTCATATCATTTAATCTTTTCACATCTTGAATAGATGCGACACCTCCAGATGCAATCACACGAATACCCACGCTTTTTTGCAGTAACTCTAATTGCTCAAAATTTGGTCCTGCAAGTGTCCCATCTTTTGAAATGTCCGTAAACACAATCGTTTGAACACCTACACTTTCCATTTGCTTAGCTAAATCGATGTACGAAATTTCAGACACATCTAACCAGCCCCTCGTTGCTACGAAACCATTTTTCGCATCAATTCCAACTATGATTTGCTCCTTATATAGACGAACCGCTTCTTCTAAAAATGATTTATCGTAAAGGGCAGCCGTTCCTAATATCACTTTTTCTACACCTACTGACAACAACTTCTCCACTGCCGCGAGTGACCGAACTCCTCCTCCAATTTGCACTGGAATACGTACCGCCTTGCATATTTTTTCAATGACAGGTAAATTTACTGACTCCCCAACAATTGCTCCATCTAAATCAACAACGTGTAGTATTTTCGCTCCAAGTTTTTCAAATATGATTGCTTGTGCGACTGGATCTTCATTCATCACCGTTTCTTTACTAAACTCTCCTTGATAAAGCCTGACGCATCGTCCTTCTTTTACATCGATAGCTGGGAAGATTTCCATGCTTCTACCACCCCTTTGAAATTTTTTAACATTCGCATCCCAATTTCCCCACTTTTTTCAGGATGAAACTGTGCGCCAAATATATTTTCTTTTGCTACAAAACCAGGTACTTTCACTCCATATTCACTTGCCCCATACACAATTTCATTCGGACAATCTGCATAATAAGAGTGGACATAATATACGAAAGAACCGTCCTCTACTCCATTCCAAAGCGATATTTCTCCTTCTTTTTTTAATTCATTCCACCCCATATGTGGAATTTTATAAGGAACTTTTAACTTTCGAATAACACCTGGCAATAAATTTAATCCGTTACAATTTTGTAGTTCCTCACTTTTCTCAAATAAAAGCTGCATTCCTAAGCAAATACCCAGAAGCGGTTTTCCTAAGCTCCCAACTTCTTTTAGCACACATACTAAATCTTTTTCTTCTAAAACGCCCATCGCTTTCGGAAATGTGCCTACTCCTGGTAAAATAACTCCATCACTTCTCAATATTTCTTTTTTATCATCCGTTATGATGTACTCTGTTCCAATATATTTTAATGCTTGTTCCACACTACGAATATTTCCCATTCCATAATCTATAATTGCAATCAATTACAACATCCCTTTCGTTGAATTTACACCATTAATATTGGCATTTTTATCGACTGCCTCTCTAAGCGCTCGACCGAACGCTTTAAATAAAGCTTCAATTTTGTGATGTGTATTGCTTCCGTATAAAATGCGAGCATGTAACGTAATATTTGCAGCATGAGCAACTGCTCTAAAAAATTCTTCCGTTAATTCTGTGTCAAAATCCCCTAGCTTCGGATTTGTTAATTCACCTTGAAATACAATATATGAGCGCCCGCTTATATCAATCGCGACAAATCCTAAAGATTCATCCATCGGTACATACGCTGAGCCGTAACGGTTAATCCCCTCTTTATTTTGCAATGATTCTTTCAAGCAAGTTCCGAGTACAATTCCAACATCTTCAACCGTATGATGAGCATCAACGAATACATCACCTTCAGCTTCAATTTGCAAACCAAATCTTCCGTGTCTAGCAAATAAAGTTAGCATATGATCAAAAAATCCAACTCCCGTTTGCACAGAAACATTCGTACTTTCATCAAGTTGCAAACTTAATTTAATTTTTGTTTCCGTCGTCTCACGTACTTGACTAGACTCGCGCATTATTCTTCCTCCTTAAACCTAATTTGGATTGCTCTTGCGTGTGCATGTAAACCTTCTTTATTTGCAAGTTCTACAATATGATGCTGTACACTTCTTAACGCTTCTTCCGTATACGAAACGAAGCTTGATTTTTTTACGAAATCATCGACGGATAACGGAGAAAAAAATCTTGCCGTTCCACTTGTCGGTAATACGTGATTCGGCCCCGCCAAATAATCTCCGAGCGGTTCAGGTGCATATGGGCCAAGAAAAATTGATCCAGCATGCTTTACATAAGCTAGAGCATTCATTGGCTCTTTTATGTGTAACTCTAAATGTTCTGGAGCGATTTCATTTGATAATTGAAACGCCTCTTCTAAAGAAGGGACAATAAAAATTGCTCCATTTCTTTTTATGGATTCACGAGCGATTTCACTTCTAGGCAACGTCTCTAGCTGCCTTTCTATTTCTCTTTCTACTTCTTTAGCAAGCTTTATATTTGTTGTAATACAAATAGCTGTTGCCCTCTCGTCATGTTCTGCCTGTGATAATAAATCAGCAGCAATATATTCGGCATTTCCTGTTTCATCTGCGATAACTACAATTTCTGATGGTCCAGCAATCATATCGATATTGACTATCCCATATACTTCTCGCTTCGCTAGCGCGACATATAAATTCCCTGGTCCAACTATTTTATCTACTTTAGGAATCGATTCCGTTCCATATGCTAGAGCAGCAATTACTTGAGCACCACCGGCCATATATATTTCATCTACACCTGCAAGACTTGCAGCAGCTAAAATATGCGGATCAATTCCTCCTTGCTTCGGCGGTGTTACCATTACAATTTTTTTCACTCCTGCGAGTTTTGCTGGCAATACATTCATTAATACTGATGAAGGATACGAAGCAGTCCCGCCCGGCACATATACACCTACATTTTCTAACGGACGAATAAGCTGCCCTCTAATTACCCCTTCACTCACGCAATCAAACATAGATTGTCTTTTTTGCTTTTCGTGATACGAGATAATATTTTTCTTCGCCTCTTTTAACGCTTCTAAAAAAGCTTGTTCTACAAACTTACTTGCTTGTTTTATTTCTTCCTCATTTACACGAAAATCTTTTGTCTCTACACCATCAAACTTTTTTGTATAGAACGATAAAGCCTCATCTTTACTCTCCCTTACGTTTTGAACAATTTCACTTACACTTCTTTGAACAGTTTCTTCTATTATATTAGCGCTTTCTCGTAGCGATTTTATTTTCGATAAAGCCTCTTGGAAATCTTCAAAAACTATCTCCATTTAAAATCCCCCTATTTCCCTGACAAAATTTCTTGTTCCATCATATTTATAATACAGAATATTTCGTCTTTTTTAGTTTTCAATGCAGCCTTATTCACAATCATTCGAGCTGATATAGAGCACATTTCCTCAAATACAATTAACCCGTTTTCTTGTAATGTTTTTCCTGTTTCAACAATATCAACAATGGCATCTGCCAAACCTAGAAGTGGAGCAATCTCTACAGATCCTTCTATTTTAATAATTTCTACATCCTCCCCTTTATCATGAAAATATGTAGAAGTAATGTGCGGATATTTCGTAGCAATTCGTTTTTTCCGATAACTCTTCGGATTATACGTAGGAATAGAAGCGACACAAAATTTACACACGCCCACTCCTAAATCGACCATCTCATATATATCTTTCTCAAATTCCATTAATATATCTTTTCCAACGACTCCAATATCAGCTACGCCATGTTCTACATAAGTAGCAACATCTACCGCTTTCACTAAAATAAATGAAATGTTTGTGCTTTTACTTTTAAACACAAGTTTTCTTCCTTTATCTTTGAGCTCCGAACAATCAATTCCAATTTTTTCAAACAGTGGAATAACATGCTTTTCTAATCTTCCTTTCGTTAACGCAATTTGAATGTTACGCATGAAGCCTCCCCTTCTTTCTGGATGATCCATTTCTCTCTCCATACATATTCCACTAGTGACTCACTCTTCGCCTCAACGACTGTCATTATTTTATTCTTGTTTGCAAATTGAAAAGTATCGTTTAAATTAGAGAATAAAGATAACTGGGCATTCTTCCCGTCCTTTTGCAGTAAATTTCGTAACCTTTCCGCTTCTGCTAATCTATTTAACTCATAATGAATCATAATATCTATTCTCTTTCGTTTATATGGTTCTTGCTGCTCTTGAAGTGCCTTAACTATTTGATTTACTTGCACCGCGAGCCCAACCGCTGGCATCATCTCTCCAAAATTTCCAATTAACTCATCATATCTTCCGCCACTAACAATCTCTTCTCCAATTTCATATATATACCCTTTGAAAATAACACCCGTATAATAATCCAAATGTTGAACCATACCTAAATCAATTGATATGTAAGAGCCATATCCTAACTGTTCAATTGTTTCATATATTTCTTTCACTCTCGCAATGGCCATTTTCATTTCATTACTTGAGGCGAGTTTTTCTGCTTCCTCAACAACATCTAAACTCCCGAATAACCTTGGTAGTTTCTCAAGTAACCTTACTGTTTCATCACACCGATTTAATTTCTTTTCTTCTATAAAGTGTGAGAGTCCGGCATAATTTTTACTTTCAATATACGTTCTAAGTAACTTCTCTTCTTCATCATTAATGGGGAGCTTTTTTACGATACATTTATATAACTGCACTTGCCCAATCTCAATTGTGAAAGATTGCACCTTTAATTTTTGAAGTGCTTGAATTACGCTTATCACACATTCAATTTCAGCCCTTACATTTTCAATCCCGATAATTTCAATACCACTTTGTACTATTTCATTATATTTCCCAGTAAGGGACTCATTCGCCCGAAATACATTCCCGCTATAAGTTACTTTAAGAGGAATATCCCCTCTCTGTGTTCCAATTACTCTTGCTAAAGGAATTGTCATATCTGGGCGTAAAACGATAATCCGTCCTTTTTCATCGAAAAATTTATACATCTTTTCTTCATCTATCGGCCTGTTTTGAAATGCAAAAACATCATAAAATTCAATTGTAGGTGTCCTTATTTCTTCATAACCTCTCTCTAAAAAGGTCCGTCTTAATTTTTGTTCCACTTCTTCAATTAACGTACATTCTTCGAATAAGTAATCTCTCGTTCCATTCGGATTTGCCCGTTTCCACTTTGTCATCTGAATTCACACACCCTTCCCTCTTTAATTTATGCCCATTCCATCCACCCAAACCGAAAATAAAAAGAGCCTTGTAGACAAAATACCTACAAGGCTCTTTAGTAGAGTGTAGGTACAACGGGAATAACCCTTGTGCCTACACGTTTTCACGTTAGGTTCAAGGGTTTCATGTATGATGATGTAATTTTGTAAGCATTTTAATAGATTGCACGATATTCATAATACTTACTCCCTTTCTCCTCTGATTTTTTACATATTATATAACAGTTAATTCTGAATGTAAATACATTTCGAATATTCTACTTTTAGTTAGTGTGAAGCTACTTTTCTTTCATACTCTTCAATTTCTTGTTCATATTGCATTGTAATGCTGATTTCATCTAGACCATTTAATAATTTTTCTTTCCACATTTTCTCGATTGTAAAATGAAACCTGTGCGTATTCGTAATAATTACTTCATTCTCTAAATCAACTTCCATTTGATCTCTCGCATTCGTTTTGGCAAGTTGTTCACGCATCTCTTTATCCATTACAATCGGTAACATACCATTCTTCATACAATTCATATAAAAAATATCTGCAAATCCTCCGGCGATAATAACGCGGAAGCCATAATCCGCAAGCGCCCACGGAGCATGTTCTCTTGAAGAACCACATCCAAAATTATCACCTGTAATTAATATACTTGCTCCTTTTCGTTCTTGTGCATTAAGGGGGAAATTAGGATTTTCATGGCGCTCATTATCGTAACGCCACTCATCAAATAAATATTTTCCAAATCCCGTCCTTTCAATTCTCTTCAAATATTGCTTCGGAATAATTTGATCTGTATCAATGTTATCATTCATAAGTACTGCGGCAGTACCTTTATGAATATGAAATGGTTCCATCGTAACTCTCCTTTCTAATATCAACAAAATGACCATATAACGCAGCTGCTGCAGCCATAGCTGGACTTACTAAATGTGTTCGTGCTCCTTTCCCTTGCCTTCCTTCAAAATTACGATTTGAAGTAGAAGCACAATGTTCTCCTTCAGGTACTTGATCTGGATTCATCCCAAGACACATTGAACATCCAGGCTCTCTCCATTCAAATCCCGCTTCTTCAAATATGCGATGTAAGCCTTTTTGCATCGCCCGCTCTCTCACACTTTTTGATCCTGGTACAACGAGTGCTCGCACACCTTCTTTTACCTTTTTCCCTTTCACAACAGATGCAGCAATTTCTAAGTCAGATAAACGTGAATTTGTACAAGAACCAATGAAGACATGCTTAACAGGAATTTCAAACGTACTTTGCCCAGGGCTCAATCCCATATATGAAAATGCTCTTTCATCATTTTCGTTATGCTTCTCTGGTAATTTTTCATCAATAGGAACACCCATACTAGGATTTGTTCCCCAAGTGACATACGGTGCTAAATCCGTAACATCTACCGAAATATGTAAATCATAAATTGCATCTGAATCTGTATAAAGCTCCGACCATTTTCCCGTAAACGTTTCATAGTCTTTCGGTGCATATTCACGCCCTTTTACATAAGAAAATGTTTTCTCATCTGGTGCAATGATGCCAGCTTTCGCTCCCCCTTCAATTGCCATATTGCAAAGTGTCATTCTCTCTTCCATACCCATATCACGAATCGTCTCTCCGTAGAATTCCATTACATGCCCCGTTCCAACCGCTACACCGTACTTTGAGAGAAGATGCAAAATAATATCCTTTGCATAAACGCCTTTCGGTAACTTTCCTTTTAATTCAATCCCCATCGCTTTCGGTTTTCGTTGCCACAACGTTTGAGTTGCTAATACATGTTCTACTTCACTCGTACCAATACCAAACGCTAAAGCACCGAAAGCACCGTGGGTTGCTGTATGGCTATCACCGCATACAATCGTTTTCCCCGGTTGTGTGAGCCCAAGTTCTGGTCCTATAACGTGAACGATTCCTTGCTCTTCATCACCAATATCGGCTAATCGCACCTTAAATTGTTTACAATTGTCACGAAGTGTATCCAATTGCTGCTTCGCAATGCGATCGGTAATATTCCAAACATCTTTCGTTGGAATATTATGATCCATCGTTGCAAACGTTAATTCCGGTCTCCGAACAGTTCGATTTGCAAGCCGCAAGCCTTCAAAGGCTTGCGGTGACGTTACTTCATGAACGAGATGAAGATCGATATATAATAAATCCAATCCATTTTCATTCGTTACAACTACATGTCTTTCCCAAAGCTTATCTAGTAACCTTTTCCCCATTATCTTCCTCTCCCTACTAGTGCCTGCTCTTCCATTTCTTGAATAACTGCCCTCGTAAATGAAGTTGTCGTCTCATTCCCCCCAATATCAGCTGTACATTTCCCAGATTGAAGAACTGCAGAAATTGCCTCTTCAATCGCATACCCTTCTCTTGTTAATCCAAATGATTGCCCAAGCATCATCGCTACTGAACGCATCATCGCAATTGGATTCGCTTTATTTTTACCTGCAATATCTGGCGCTGATCCGTGAATAGGCTCATATAAAGACGGCCCGTTTTCCGCATGGCTCGCTGATGGAAGCATTCCTAATGAACCTGCTAATACAGAAGCCTCGTCGCTCAAAATATCACCAAATAAATTTTCTGTTACGATAACGTCAAATCTCCTTGGGTTTCGAATTAACTCCATAGCAGCTGCATCTACTAAAATGTGCTCTAATTCAACATTAGGATAACGAAGAGCTACTTCTTCCGTAACAGCTCTCCACAATTTACTAGATTCTAAAACATTCGCTTTATCAATAGAGGTTACTTTTTTCTCTCTCTTACTCGCTAATTGAAAAGCATACGACACGATACGTTCAATTTCATGACGATGGTACGTAAGTGTATCGGTTGCCGATTCTTCCGTTCTTTCTTTCGGATAAGAGAAATAAATACCGCCTGTTAGTTCACGAACGACAACGAAGTCAATTTCATCTGCGTTTTTTAATGGCGATAAATGTGCAGTTGCGCTTTCTACTGTTACAGGACGAACGTTCGCAAATACACCAAGTCCTTTTCTTAAAGCTAATAATCCTTTCTCTGGCCTTTCTTTCGCATCATCCCACCGCGGTCCACCAACCGCTCCAAGTAAAACCGCATCACTCGCTAAACAAGCGGCAAGTGTTCGCTGTGGTAATGGTTGCCCATTTAAATCGATAGCCGCTCCGCCAAAGTACTCATCTTGTAAATGAAAGTGATGTCCATATAGCCTCTCTACCATATGCAATACTTCCTTCGCGCTTTCCATAATTTCCGGACCAACACCATCACCCGCTAAACAAACGATACGTTTTTCCAATTAAAACACCCCTTTTTATCTGAATTTTCAGAAATATATTTTGATAAGTAAGGGACGATCCCCTCACTTATCAAACAGTTACTTCACAAGAGTAATAAAAGATTTTAATTTTCCGGCCGCATGAACATACGCTCTCGCCGATGCTTCTAATACGTCTTGCGCAACACCAAAACCTGATACTTGATGAGTTCCTTCTTTTAATTCAACATGAACATGTGCAAGTGCATCTTGACCTTGCGTTATAGATTGTATGCGATAATCCGCTAAGTCACATTCTAATCCTAAAATTCTTTGAATTGCATTATAGATCGCTTCAATACTTCCAGAACCAGTTGCTGCATCTTCGTACATATTTCCTTCCTCATCTTTTAGTACAACCGTTGCACACTGTGTACTATTTGATACGAAATGTACTTGCAATTGAGTAATGCTATATTGCTGGGCCGCAAATGCTGCTTCACCAAGCATAAGCGCACGTAAATCTTCTTCTGTAATTTCTTTTTTACGATCAGCCAAGTTTTTAAATGCTTCAAACACCACATCTCGTTCTTCTTTTGTAAACTCATAACCAAGTTCTTTCATTTTTTCAGTAAACGCATGGCGCCCGGAATGCTTTCCTAATACAAATAAATTTTGTGACTCTCCAATCAGTGATGGTTCAATAATTTCATACGTCGTTACTTCTTTTAATACACCGTCTTGATGAATACCTGATTCGTGAGCAAAAGCATTTGCTCCAACAATCGCCTTATTTTTCGGTACAACCATACCCGTTAACCGACTTACTAACGTACTCGTCGCTTTAATTTCTTTTAATGTCATAGAGGATTCTGCTTCATAGAAATCTTTTCTAATATGGAGAGCAACCGCGACTTCTTCTAGCGCCGCATTCCCCGCTCTTTCTCCAATTCCATTAATCGTTCCTTCTACTTGTAACGCTCCGCCTTCAACCGCAGCTAACGAATTCGCTACTGCCATCCCAAGATCATCGTGACAATGACAAGAGAAAATTGCTTTTTCATACGACGGAACGGATTCTTGTAAGTATTTAAAAAGAGAATAATATTCTTCTGGATTCGTATATCCAACTGTATCAGGAATATTGATTACATTCGCTCCTGCGCGAATCGCGACTTCTACTGCTTCCGCTAAAAATGCTCTCGATGTTCTTGTTGCATCTTCTGCTGAAAATTGAACTGTTGGAAATAGTGATTTCCCAAGCGTAACCGAGCGATGTATGCTATCTAATACATCTTCTTTTGACATACAAAGCTTATATTTCATATGAATGTCACTCGTAGCTAAAAATACGTGTAAACGAGGAGAGACAGCGCCTTTCACAGCTTCATAGGCTCTTCGAATATCACTTTCTTTCGCTCTAGCTAAACTCATAACCGTAGCATTTTGAATGGTATTTGCGATACGTTTTACCGATTGAAAATCACCTTCAGAAGCTGCTGCGAATCCAGCTTCCATTACATTAATACCAAGTCTCTCTAGTTGCCTCGCAATCTGTAATTTCTCTTGTTCATTTAAATTAACTCCTGGTGATTGTTCGCCATCACGAAGCGTCGTATCCATGAACAAAATTTGCTTCATATTATTTAATCCCTACCTTTACTCGGGGCTGTACGAAAGGCATCATTTCACGTAATTTACGTCCAACTACTTCGATTTCATGTTCATTTTCTTTTTCATTTGTCGCCTGGAAATTTGGTCTTCCTGCTTTATGCTCTGCAATCCAGCCTCTTGCAAATGTACCATCTTGAATTTCTGCTAGTACTGCACCCATCGCTTTCTTCGTATCTTCAGTAACAACGCGTGGCCCTGATACGAAGTCCCCCCACTGCGCTGTATCTGAAACTGAATATCTCATATTTTCAATTCCACCTTCATACATAAGGTCAACAATTAGTTTCAGTTCATGTAAACATTCAAAATATGCAAGTTCAGGTTGATAACCAGCTTCAACTAACGTTTCAAACCCAGCTTTTACTAGTGCAGTTACTCCGCCGCAAAGTACAGCTTGCTCTCCAAATAAATCTGTTTCTGTTTCTTCTTTAAACGTTGTTTCTAATACACCTGCTCTCGTCGCCCCAATTCCATCTGCATATGAAAGTGCCTTTTCAGTCGCAACTCCTGTTGCATCTTGATATACTGCAAATAATGCAGGAACAGCTCCCCCTTCCGCAAACGTACGACGTACTAGATGTCCTGGACCTTTCGGTGCTACTAGAAATACATCTACATTAGCTGGCGGTTTTACTTGATCAAAGTGAACATTAAATCCATGCGCGAAAACGAGAGAATTACCGCCTTGTAAGTTTGGTGCAATTTCAGCTTCATATACTTCCGGCTGTAATTCATCAGGTAGTAGAATCATTACTACATCTGCTTTTTCTGCTGCTTCCGCTACTGTATATACAGAAAAACCGTCTTCTTTCGCCTTATCCCATGACTTCCCTTTCCTCAGTCCTACTACCACATCAAATCCGTTATCACGTAAGTTTTGCGCATGCGCATGGCCTTGCGATCCATATCCGATGATTGCTACTTTCTTTTCCTTTAATACATTTACCGTTACGTCTTTTTCATAATAAACTTTCGCCATTTTCATTTCCCCCTATTTTTTAAATAATTATTGAATTAACATAACTTGTTTATCTTGTTTTTTCATACTACGTGTAAATGCTGTTACACCTGTTCTAGCAATTTCTTTCAAACCATATGGACGAAGTAATTCAATTAACGCTTCTACTTTCTCCTGGGTACCTGTTACTTGCACCACTATGGAATCCTTCCCAACGTCTATTACAGCGGCTCGGAACGGTTCAATTAAACTATATAATTCTGCTCTTGCTACAGACGTTGCTACTTTAATAAGTGCAAGTTCTCTAGCGATCATCGCTTCTTCTGTAATATCTGATACTTTCAGTACATCGATTTGCTTATGAAGTTGTTTAATTAACTGCTCAACTTGCTGTTCATTTTCAACGTGTACAACAATCGTCATTCTCGAAATATCCGATGATTCCGTATGACCTACTGAAATACTTTCAATATTAAAATGTCTACGTGTCATAACACCTGTAATTCGATTTAACACACCGCTTTGATTTCGAACTGTCGCTGTTACAATTCTCTTCACCTTTTCTCCACTCCCTCCATTTGATGAACGCCTTTTCCTGGGGCAACCATCGGCATTACCTTTTCGGATTGAAGTACGCGGCAATCAATTACAACAGGCTCTCTTAACTCAATTGCATACTGTAATTGTTGCTTTGCAAGAAGTGGGTCTTCAATACGAACACCTTTTATGCCATAAGCATTGGCAAGCGCAACAAAATCTGGTTGGCATGAAAGTAAGGAGTGCGAATATCGCCCATTATAAAATTCCTCTTGCCATTGTCTTACCATTCCTAAAGCTTCATTATTTAAAATAAACACTTTAACTGGTAAAGAATGCTCTTTTAATACACTTAGTTCTTGCAAGGTCATTTGAAATCCCGCATCACCGACAATCGCAATAACTAATTCTTCTGGCCTTGCAATTTGTGCACCAATTGCTGCTGGAAATCCGAAGCCCATTGTTCCTAAGCCTCCAGAAGTTACCCATTTATCTGGATTTTTCAGCGGATAATATTGAGCTGCCCACATTTGATGTTGCCCAACATCTGTCGTTACAATCGCTTCCCCTTTCGTAATTTCGTATAGCATATCAATTGCATATTGAGGCTTAATACATTCCGAATGCTCTTTGTAAGAAAGAGGGTATTTTTCTTTTCTACTATTCAATAATGAGAGCCAATCATTGTGATTTACTTCCCCTTCCTTAAAGTTGAGTAGAGCTTCTAATGCTTGCTTCGCACTCGCAACAATTGGAATTTCAGTCGGCACATTTTTTCCGATTTCCGCTGGATCAATATCTATATGTGCGACAATCGCTTCTTTAGCAAAATAAGCTAAATTTCCAGTAAGACGATCGTCAAATCTTGCTCCTATATTTATAAGTAGATCACATTCATATAACGCCATATTAGCCGTGTAAGAACCGTGCATTCCTCCCATCCCAAGAAATAATTTATCATCTGGCGGAAAACCACCAAGACCAAGTAATGTATGAACAACAGGAATTTCATATTTACGAGCAAAGCTTGTTAATTCTTTCGATGCCTTTGCATGCAATACACCTGCTCCAGCTAAAATTAACGGTTTTTTTGAAGTCGCAATCGCTTGTAATAATTTGTTTATTTGTAGTAGATTCGGTTCGTAATTAGGCTGGTATCCTGGTAAATCCATTTGAACATCACTACATCGCTCACCTTTCTCTACTACCATATCTTTCGGAAGGTCAATTACGACTGGGCCTGGTCTTCCTGTTCTAGCGATATGAAATGCTTCTTTAATAATTCGGGGTAAATCCGATGCTTTTCGTACTTGATAATTATGTTTTGTCACCGGCATCGTAAGCCCCATAATATCAGCTTCTTGGAAAGCATCACTCCCGATTAACGTTGTTGCTACTTGCCCTGTAAATACAACAAGTGGCAATGAATCAATCATCGCGTCAGCTAGACCAGTAATAACATTTGTAGCACCCGGTCCACTTGTTGCAATTACCACTCCTGGATTTCCTGTAATTCTTGCATATCCTTCAGCAGCATGAATTGCACCTTGCTCATGCCTCGTTAAAATATGCGGAATTTCACAATCATAAAGCGCATCATATAGAGGTAAAACCGCACCACCTGGATAACCAAAAATCACCTCTACTCCTTCCTTTTCTAGCGCTTCTAACAATAGCTGTGCACCAGTTGCCAGTTTCTCTTCCGTTTTTGAAGACATTTTTCTTATAAGCCCCCTTTTTTAAAACATTTATAAAATAAAAAAATCCTACGTCCACACTCCAGCTATGTGCTGAAGGGACGAAAGATTTCGCGGTACCACCCTTCTTTGCAAGATTACTCTTGCCTCAGTGACTCGGGATATGAGTCTAGCTAATAACGGAGCTACCGTCTAAGCCTAAACAAACGTTTCAGCTTAGCACTCAAGGGTGATGTTCGTCGACGTGAACCATCGGTTTCCAGCAACCACCGACTCTCTGTGAGGCTTCACATTCAACTACTCCTCCCTATCAACGCTTTATCATGTCATAAGAGCTATTATCCAACTTTATTTTCTTCGTAAATTTTCTCTCCATCTTCTACAACTAATTTACGAAATTCTTCTAATAAACGATTCGTATGTGGCCCTGTTCTACCTAAACCAATCGTTCTTCCATCTACTGTCGTAACAGCAATTACTTCAGCAGCTGTTCCTGTTAAAAACACTTCATCAGCTACATATACATCATGCCTTGTAAATAATTCTTCTCTTACGTCATATCCAAGTTTTTCGCCGATTTCTAAAATCGCGTTTCGTGTAATACCTTCTAACGCTCCAGCAGAACTTGGTGGTGTAATTAATTTATTTCCCTTCACAATAAATACATTATCTCCAGAGCCTTCAGCTACATATCCTTGGTCATTTAACATAAGTGCTTCTTGTACTCCAGCTAATTTCGCCTCAATGCGAACTAAAATATTATTTAAGTAATTTAAAGATTTTACTTGAGGCGATAAAACATCCGGGCGATTGCGACGCGTTGCAACTGTTATAATCGGAATCCCTTTTTCATAATATTCTTGTGGAAATAAAGATAATTGCTCTGCAATTACTACTACATTTGGTTTCGTACAAGAATCGGGATCTAATCCCAAGTTCCCAGGTCCTCTTGATACAACGAGGCGGATATATCCATTAGATAGTTTGTTTTGTCGAATCGTTTCAACAACGATTTTCGTTGCTTCTTCTAACGTATATGGAATTTCTAACATGATGGATTTCGCTGATTCATATAACCGGACAAGATGCTCTCTCAAACGGAAAACATTACCGCTATATACCCTAATTCCTTCGAACACTCCATCGCCATATAAATAGCCATGATCATATACTGAAACCTTTGCTTCGTCTTTTGGAACAAATTCTCCATTTAAGAAAATCCACTGCTCGTTCACTTGAAAGCGCCCCCTATGTTCTATGAGTTTTTTATTGTTTCCTAGTCTACTCTCCTTTTCAAATAAATCAAGTGAATTTTTAGAAAATTTTTAATTTTTAATCGTACGTACATCTTTGTTTATATTGATTTAATAACATTGTTAACGTTTACAAAAAGTCAAAAAAATTTTTTCGTCAAATTCTACTAAAAAAATATTTGTTTAAAAGAAGGGTTTTCGCCAATTGATACGAATCTATTGTATTCAATAAACGGACGTCCGATTTTATAAATCCGGGAATATACAACGACTTTTGGTGAAAAAGGGGGAAAATAACAAAAATAACGCTGTCTAAAAATAACATTCATATTTTTCATTTAGTAATCATAATCCTATTTTTAAAAAACAATTTGTCAAATTGAAGGAGGAAATAACAATGGCGTGTGTACAAATTAAAGGAACGAGACAAGAGGTAGTAGAAATGCTACAACTATTTGATCTAATGGATACGAAAGGATTTTGTAAATTCGATAATTACGTTGAAGTAGAACCAAATAGTAGGAAACATAACAACTACACAGCTTCAATCGATATTCAGTCTAATAACAGTTCATCACAAGATACATTAAATGATCAATTCGTTAGTCAAATGCTTACTGGTGTATATAACGACTAAACAAATATTCTCTTCCTACCATCTTTTCATAAATATATGCTATGGACTTGAGCATACTAGCAACTAGATGGTAGGAGGTGAAAATTATGGCTAGAATTGGTGTTGAGAACTCTTTAACAGATGTTCAACAAGCTCTTCAGCAACAAGGACATGAAGTCGTTTCACTTAACTCTGAAAATGATGCACATGGGTGTGATTGTTGCGTTGTAACCGGGCAAGATTCTAATATGATGGGCATTGCAGATACATCGATAAAAGGATCTGTAATTAAAGCACATGGTTTAACAACAGATGAAATTTGTCAGCAAGTTGAAAACCGCACTTAATCATTTTTATCACATTATTTGTGAGCTAACATGTAAAGGGAATGGAATGGTCCCACTGATTATAGTTTCAATTTATTTATAGAAAAAGGGCTCCTTTTCAAAAGGAGCCCTCTTTTTTATATTCACCTAACGGGAAAGTAACATATACTGGATGAAAGCCCTACCTCTCTCTCATCATTACGGTTCCACTGACCGCTCCTTGATTCACTAGTATACATATAAAGCTTACATATACAATTTATAGGGTTTGTTCACAAAAGTTGTTGGTAAGACTACCCGATCTTTCGCAAACTTTTCGTATTATATTCATAAGATTTATTTACTTTACACTAGCTTTAACCGAGACACGAATTAAAATTTTAACACCAATACAATAACTTGTCAACATTTTTTACAAATTAAAAACAGACATTAACGGTTTGTCTGTTTTAGAATGGAGCTTTTTCTTTTATTACATATACAACAAAACCGCTTACTAACATACATAAGCCAACTACTAAGTTTTTGATATTAATCATAAATTCCTCTCCCTTATTCCACACATCATATATATTTACAGTTCAATTATTCCGATCGTCCTAAAGCGCACTTTTTCTAATATATCATAATTCCTAAAAAATGCAAGTTCACTTTTGGCGACCATTCACAAATTTATCCACAGTGCTTGGCACAGTATTTAACGCTTTTTCAATTAAATGTGTACTACTATTGAGATGCAACACTTGCACACCGTTAGAACCAACTACTAAAAAAGCAACTGGGCTAATAGAAACCCCAGCCCCGCTTCCGCCTCCGAATGGATGACTTTGCTTGTTCTCTTTATGCTGCCCTTGTCCGCCGTTATGTTTTTCGGAAATAAAATCACCTTTAAAGTCACTTCCACCAGCTCCAAAACCAAAAGCCACTTGAGATACTGTTAATACTACATTTCCGTCAGCTGTTGAAACCGGACTTCCAACAATCGTATTTACATCTACCATCTCTTTTAAATTTGTCATTGCTGTTTTCATTAAATTTTCAATTGGATGTTCCATTATGTACTACACCCTTTCCTCATTATTCTTTTTTATACTTTCCAAAATAGAGGAAGTCATACTAAGTTTTCCTATTTTGAAAAAACATTTTCCACTTTCCAATTGGATATTACTCCCTGTACATGCTCGGATAAAAAGGAAAAAGAGATACATACTACTATTGAACCTTGTTATGAAAGGAGTCCTTACTTTGACTGAGAAATTTGATGAATATAAAAAAAGAGATCGAATAGATAGTGATTATAAAGAAGAATACGCAGCTGAAGTTGCACCACAGCGTATCGATTATGATGATAAAGATAACGATGATGTAAGATCGTCTGCAGCTGGATCGACTGCTGGTTTCATTGCTCTTGCCTTAGCAATATTATCATTATTCACATTCCCAACACTATTTGGTCTTGTGTCTGTTCTACTTGGTATTTACGCTTATAATCGCGGGGCTACTGTAACTGGCGGTACCGCTGCCATTGTGGGTGGTATCGCTGCACTCATTGCGATTTTATTCCGAGTGGCGCTTATTGGTTTATTGTTCTCTCTTTTTTAAAAAGAAAAAGGTATCTCGCTTTATGCGGGATACCTTATCCTGTAAATACATCTTCTGATGGATATTTAATTTTTTGTTTTGCTGGTCGTGCCAAAGAGAACACAAGTGTTAACGGTCCGATTAATCCACAAAACATAACAAACATAATAATACATTTTCCAAACGCCGATAGCTTCGCAGTAATCCCCATTGTTAACCCTACTGTACCAAACGCTGAAATTGTCTCAAATAATAACTGAATAAAACTGAAGTCTTCTGTAAGCATTAATACAAATACCGCTGTAAAAATAAGTATTTGACTAGCAACGACAATTGCTAACGCTCTCGTTACTGTCGACATTTTAATCGTACGCTGAAACAAAACAAAATCCTCTTTCTTTCTAAAGAAAGAAAGAACTGATGTAATTAAAATAACGAATGTCGTTAACTTAATTCCACCGCCTGTCGATACACTTCCCGCACCAATAAACATTAATACCATCGTAAATAGTATCGATGACTCTTCCATCCCCCCATAATCTACCGTGTTAAAACCGGCTGTACGAGGTGTAATTCCTTGGAAGAACGAAGCCCATAACTTTTCATTTAAAGATAAGTGCCCCAAAGTCTTCACATTATTATATTCCAATACAAAAATCACAAGCATCGCAATAACATTAAGTGCTATCGTTCCAACAATCATGATTTTGGAGTGCAGTGATAATTTTCGGAAACTACGGCTATACCATATATCAATTAATACCGTAAACCCTAACCCTCCTATTACAATTAAAGAACAAATCCCAATATTAATAATAGGATCTCCTACGTATCTTGTTAAATTATCTGGCCAAAGCGCAAAGCCGGCATTATTATATGACGCAATAACGTGAAAAATACTATAGTATAAACCTTTTCCAAAACCAAACTCTGGAATAAAGCGAATCGATAAAAAGATAACTCCAATTAGCTCAATACAAATAGAAAAAATAAAAACACGTTTTACTAATTTCACAAGACCACCAATATTTGTTTGATTAAATGCTTCTCCAATTAATAATCGGTGGCGTAAACCAATTTTTTTCCCTAATACCCAAACAATTAAAATGGCTATCGTCATAAGACCGAGACCACCCGTTTGAATTAAAAACATAATAACAATTTCACCAAACATCGTAAACGTACTCGCAGTATCTACAACACCTAAACCGGTTACAGTCGCTGCCGACGTAGCTGTAAAGAAAGCATCTATCCAACTAATATGTACTTTCGTTGCAAACGGTAACTTTAATAACAATCCTCCGACCACAATTAAACAAAAAAAGCCTAATGCTAAAATTTGTGGTGGATTCAATCGTATAAAACGATTATACAACCCTTGTTTTTTTGCTACTTCCATATCACTAACTCCCTTTATCAAGTGAAGCTTTTATCCCCTCATAAATAAAGACTCTTTAAGAGCCTACAAATAGCGGGATAAACCTTATATTCTCATAATATAGTTGAGCATAATCCTTTTTTTCATAGATTTCAACTTTTATTTATATTCAGACTCCTATCGTTTTACAAAAGAATATTTTCTATTATATCTCCACTTATACTATAACTCTTACAACAACTATTTTATCCCTTTTCAAATTCCCATATCTTTCACTCCAAGTTCACACGAGGGTCACATCTACCTTTTATAGTATATGTATCGGAGCTGTTCCTCCCTAATTTATAAGACATTCCCCAGTGTCTTGAACAGCTTTCCATCCCTAATTAAATTGACATAAATTGTCCCCTTCCTTGACCATCCTATATGTGATGGTCTTATTTTTTTATTCTTTCTATCTTTTATTTGAAACTCCCTCTCTCTTTCACTCCATGTTCACACGAGGATCACATCCACCTTTTATAGTATATGTATCGAAGCTGTTCCTCCCTAATTTATAAGACATTCCCCAGTGTCTTTGAATAGCTTCCATCCCTAATTAAATTGACATAAATTGTCCCCTTCCCTTGACCATCATATATGTGATGGTCTTATTTTTTTATTCTTTCTATCTTTTATTTGAAACTCCCTCTCTCTTTCACTCCATGTTCACACGAGGATCACATCTACCTTTTATAGTATACGTATCGGAGCTGTTCCTCCCTAATTTATAAGACATTCCCCAGTGTCTTGAACAGCTTTCCATCCCTAATTAAATTGACATAAATTGTCCCCTTCCTTTGACCATCCTATATGTGATGGTCTTATTTTTTTATTCTCTCTTTCTTCTTACTTAAAACTCCCTCTCTCTTTCACTCTATGTTCACATCTATCTTTTATAGTATATGTATCGAAGCTGTTCTTCCCTAATTTATAAGACATTCCCCAGTGTCTTTGAATAGCTTCCATCCCTAATTAAATTGATATAAATTGTCCCCTTCCCTAGGCCATCATGTGATGGTCTATTTTTTTTCCAAATACATAAATGTATTCTTTCCACATATTTCAGCAAAACTGGACTATATACATTGAAACAGACAGTTTTATACTAAATATTCAGAAAATATTGTCAAAATAGGTATTTTTTCGGTATAATTAATTTAGAAAGCAATTTTACAAAAACAAAAGGGGGGTTTTTATCGAAACAAACAAAGGCAATCTTAATTGCATTATTTCTCGGTCTAGTTGTCGGACTCACTTTAAATTTAGCTGCTCCATCTATTTTTGAGCCATTGAATCAATATGCGTTCAATCCACTTGGTCAACTGTTTATTCGCCTTATTAAAATGCTAGTTGTTCCTGTTGTGTTCATTTCTATCGTACTTGGGGCTGCTGGTCTTGGAGATCCGAAACAACTTGGAAGAATTGGTTTAAAATCAATTTCATTCTTTCTCGTAACAACAGCTGTCGCTATCTCTATTGCAGTTACATTTGCACTTATCATAAAACCAGGAGCTGGCGGTAACTTTAAAACAGACGGGCTTAAGTATGAAGGTGCAAAAACTGAAACATCTTTCGTTGATACATTGCTGAATATTGTGCCAGATAATCCAGCAAAAGCGATGGCTGATGGGAACATGCTACAAATTATTGCCTTTGCCGCATTGATCGGACTCGGTTTAGCTGTTTTAGGAAAACGAGTTCAAGGTGTCCATTCATTACTTGAACAGGGCAACGAATTAATGATGTATCTTGTTAATCTCGTCATGAAATTAGCTCCAATCGGAACATTCGGGTTGCTCGCTTCGTCCGTTGGTAAAATGGGTCTTGCAGGCGTCGCTGCGATGTTCAAGTATATGATTGTCGTTATGTTGGTACTCATTATTCACGGTGTCTTCGTATACGGCGGCTTATTAAAGGTACTAGCCAAAGAAAGTATTATTCGTTTCTTTAAACATTTCGGTCCGGTAATGGCAATTGGGTTTAGTACATCTAGCTCTAATGCGTCCCTTCCATTTGCCATGAAAACCGCCCAAGAAAAACTTGGAGTTCCAAAAGCGATAAGCTCTTTTGTACAACCACTAGGTGCAACGATTAATATGGATGGTACTGCTATTATGCAAGGGGTAGCAACTGTATTTATCGCTCAAGTATACGGCGTTGAACTTACATTACCACAATTAGCTATGGTCGTATTAACTGCTGTACTAGCTAGTATCGGTACTGCAGGTGTACCAGGTGTTGGACTAGTAATGCTTACGATGGTTTTAAATCAAGTAAATCTACCAGTAGAAGGCATTGCTTTAATTATCGGTATTGACCGCATTCTAGATATGTCTAGAACTGCTGTAAATATTTCCGGTGATGCAATTTGTGCAATGATTGTTGCAAAATCAGAAGAAAAATATAATACGGATCAATCTGCAGCATCTTAAATCAAAAAAGGAGTGAATCATTTCACTCCTTTTTTGATTTACTTCCTTTTTTCGAACGATATTCTTTTCCTTTATTATCATTTCCCGTTTCAAATTCAGTACTAAACTCCTGCTGGAATTGCCCTGATTTTGGTGAACCTTGATTTCCACTTCCTTGACTACCATTACGATTCGTCATATTTCTCCCTCCTTCCTTTATTAGTAGTATGGCGCTCTATCTTTTTTCATACACATTTTATTTTTTATCATCTATTACACACAGAAGAAGACCTTCCATATATGAGGAAGGTCTTCTTTTTAATTAGGTAAGCGTTTTCTTATTTGTAATTATTTAAATAAGTTTTTTAGAAATAGATATCATTATATCCATTTCATCTTCTGAAAGTGCGGAAAATCTTTCTTGTAAATATTTCTTTTTCTCACCTTCCATTTTCGCAACTAACTCTTTCCCTTGTTCTGTAATCTCTAAATATACAACTCGGCGATCTGATGTAGAACGTGAACGAGTTACAAAGCCTTTATTAATTAATTTTTCTGTAACAGCTGTAATATGACTATTCGACACATTTAACTCATTAGCTACACGTGAGACCATTTCTTTATTCGTACGGTTCAATATTCTAAGGACAATGAACTCATTCCACGGTATGTAACCACCAAATATTTTTCCAATATCATTACGCAACGTGCGAAACATTGCAAAAACATTTGTCGATAGTTCTTCCATTAATTGTTCTCGATTTTGAGACAACTTTGACAGCCCCTTTTATTTAATTTAGTTAAATAAAAACCTTATTAATAATTTTACACGAAATCTTACTTTTTGTCACCTTATTTCCCCATAATTCGTAGTTTTTTAATAGATATTTCATGGTACAATGAAATTGATTTTCCAGAAAAAGGAGTTAGGGCAATGAGTGAAGAAGACAAACTTTCTAATCTCAGTCTAAAAGATAAGACTATTATTATTAGTGTTGTTATTCTTATTCTCATTATATTCTTTGCATTTATATTTTTTGTATATGTAGGAATCTTTCATATTACAGGTATAGAATATTCATCAAGAACAGCTCTACTACTCTTTTTTTTACTCATTCTTTTATTAGACGGTATTACATATTTTATATTCATTTTCTTTAAAGTGCTCCTACATCCAATGATGACAAGTATGCCCAATCGGCTCTCAATTGCTCTGCTCTCTATAATTGAAATTACGTTAGATCGGTTTGTCATACATACCGCCGATGACTGGATAGAGAGTGTACAAATGCCCAACATAGCTGAATTATGTGTCACACTATTCCTTTACACACTAAATAAATTATTTAGTGATAAGAAAGAGTAAGAATACAAGCTTTTCTATATAAAAATTGGTACAATAAAAATAAATCATACTAAAGAGGTGTTACTTATGAACTTACTACAATGGGCTGATAAAGGCATGTCCTTTGATACATATGTGAATGAAATGGAAGTAAACCAATACGAGCTACTACACATTTACAATAACTTTTTAATTCCAAATGAATTACTTCCAGTTTTAGAAGAACGTCAAAATGATGGCTGGCGCGTTATCGTATTAACAGCTGACTGGTGCGGCGACGCTCTTTTATGTGTACCTGTTATGAAACGAATTTCTGAAGTTGCAAATATTGATATGCGTTTATTAATTCGCGATGAAAACTTAGAGTTAATGGATCAATACTTAACAAACGGAACAGCACGTGCGATTCCAATCTTTATTTTCATTGATAAAGACGGAAATGAACAAGCCGTCTTTGGACCACGCGCTCCAAAAGTACAAGAATTAGTAACTTCAATGCGCGCTACATTACCTGAAAAAGAAGATCCAACATTCGAAGAGAAACAAAAAGAAATGTATGCTAATTTCCGTGCTACATTAGCTGATGATACTTCTCTTTGGGAACATGTAATGGAAAGCATGATTGAGAAAGTAGTAAAATAAAAAACCTGCCGATTTCGGCAGGTTTTTTATTTTACTAAATTATAATCCTTTTTTCTGAGAATATACAGCATCTACGCACGCTGCTAAACGTTCCATTTCACCCATGTATATTCCACGTGTCATCCACCCAGTCAACTTGTACATAATCTTATATAAAAAATTCTTCGGTTCAAATTCTACGATTAAAGTAAGCGATGTACCTTCTTCATCCTCTTCTAACATATAAGTTGCAGCTGTATAACCTTGCTTCATCTCACATCCAACTGAAACGATATACGGTTCATCATACTCTAAAATTTCCGCCTCAAATTCATATATTTTCTTCCCCATCTTTTGCACAGATATATATTTGTCACCTTCACGAGGGTTTTCAACATCTATATTTGAAGGATACCTATTTTCTACCATAAAGGTACTCCATTCTAGTATTTTCTCGTCATTGTGTACATAATCAAATACAACATCAATTGGTGCTGGAATTACTATTTCTATTGCAAAACTCACTAAATTGCTCCTCTCAAATACCCTATCGATTTCCTTAAAATTATTATAACGAAATCATTATGGCATATTTCACATGGTGAAATACAAGTAATTGAAGGTAAAAGTTTCATTTTTCTCTCTCTATAAAAAAATACCCTACAGTGTAGACTTTTTTTCAAGTGTCTATTCTATAGGGTATTGCTGATATTTTATACTTACATAATGAAGAAATAGAATACCGCAGCTAAAATGAAACGATAGTAAGCGAACGGTGTTAGTTTTACACGAGCTAATAATTTTAAGAATGAAACGATTGCAAGCAACGCAACAACGAATGCTGTAATAAATCCAGTTGCAAATAACGGTATATCAGCCGCGCTTAATATATCCCAGCTTTTAATTAAATCTAAGGCACTTGCAGCTACCATCATTGGCACCGCTAGAATAAATGTATATTCCGCTGCCGCTGTATGCGAAACACGTGCTAATAAACCACCACTTATTGTTGATCCAGAACGAGAAAATCCTGGCCAAAGTGCTAAACATTGGAACATTCCGATTGTAAATGCTTGCTTATATGTGATTTCATCTAACGTTCTTGCTGTACTTGGTTTTGAAAACTTCTCAGCAACAATCATTAAAATACCACCAGCTACTAAGCTAATAACAACCGGTCCTGGACCGAATAAAACTTCTTTAATTGCGCTATGGAATAGTACGCCGAGTATGCCGGCAGGAATCATCCCGATAATAATATGTAATAAATTTAAAGATGGTCCATCAGTTACTTTCCCTATTCCAACTAATGACCATAAACGTTTCCAAAATATAACAACAACTGCTAAAATCGATCCCAACTGAATAACAACTTCGAAAACTTTCGCTCTATCGTCTTCAAATCCAATTAAGTGTCCTGTTAAAATCATATGTCCTGTTGATGATACTGGTAAAAACTCTGTTAAACCTTCAACAGCACCCATGATTAATCCAATTAACCAATCAGCCACAAGTAGTGCCTCCTTAATAACGAATATGTAATTTTTTCACACCTTATCATAATACCTTATCCCTTTTCAAAGTGCATCCTTTTTTTATTGATTTCATTTGTTGTATACGCTTATTTCTTTTCTATTTTTTGATTAAATTGTATGATAATAAGAGTTTGTTTTTTACGTTGAAAGGGGATTTTATGAAAGAAACTAATTCATTCTCACAAAAGTTAAAGCAATTTTTATTACTCTTTTTCCCGATTTTTGTAACGCAAATGTCATTATTTGCGATGAGCTTTTTTGATACGACAATGTCAGGACATGCGAGTCCTATTGATTTAGCGGGTGTTGCTATCGGAACAAGTATATGGCTTCCCGTTAGTACCGGCTTAACAGGAATTTTAATGGCTACTACTCCTATTGTTGCACAGCTCGTTGGATCAAAGAAAAAGGAGGACGTTCCCCACATTGTCATACAAGCAGTATATTTAGCAATTTGTGCTAGTTTCGTTGTTATCCTTATCGGATTCTTCGCTGTTTCACCTATTTTAAATGGCATGCAATTAGAAGAACCCGTGGAACGTATTGCAGCACAATTTTTAATTATTATCGCGATTGGAATTATCCCTTTATTTACTTACACCGTTTTACGTGGATTTATTGATGCATTAGGGAAAACTCGAACAACGATGATTATTACATTACTATCATTACCAATTAATGTAGTATTAAATTACTTATTAATTTTTGGTCACTTTGGCTTTCCAAAACTCGGTGGTGTTGGTGCGGCAATCGCTTCTGCAGCAACCTATTGGTGTATTTTAATTATTACGGTTATTATTATTCGTACGAAAGAGCCTTTCGCTTCTTTCAATATCTTTAAACAGTTATACCGCCCTTCCTTTACAATCTGGAAGGAATTCCTGAAACTTGGCGTCCCTATCGGATTTGCTATCTTTTTTGAGACGAGTATTTTCGCTGCGGTAACACTTATGATGAGTAATTTTAGTACGACAACAATAGCAGCACATCAAGCAGCTATGAACTTTGCTTCCTTGTTATATATGACTCCTTTAAGTTTAGCAATGGCAATGACGATAGCCGTTGGATTTGAAGTTGGAGCAAAACGATACAATAATGCGAAACAATATGGATTTATCGGAATTGGGTTAGCCCTTGCTTTCGCTCTTTTATATTCAATCCTTCTTTATTTCTTTGATGATGAAATTGCTTCTATTTATACGACAAATGCAAATGTCCATCATTTAGCTAAAGAATTTCTTATATTCGCGATTTTATTTCAAATTTCAGATGCGATTGCAACTCCAGTACAAGGAGCACTTCGTGGTTATAAAGACGTAAATGTTGCCTTAATTATGACATTAATAGCTTATTGGGTAATAGGTCTACCTCTTGGCTACATGTTAGCAACTTATACTGACTGGGCAGCAAAAGGTTATTGGATCGGTCTTATTATCGGTCTAGCATTTGGAGCAATCTTCCTGCTTATCCGTCTCTTTCAAGTACAAAGAAAATATACAACGCAAAGCAGCCGCTAATGATATAGCGGCTGTTTTCTTCATGCATATTTTTTCTTGTAACGTGTAACATAATGAAAAAGAAAGGTGGATACATATGGACGAAAAACAAAAGAAACAATCATTCGATGAAGAATTCGCCCCTGAAATTTCACCTGGATATCGGCAAGATGTACATAAGCCACCTAAATATAAAAATACTTCTTTTTTAATGGGCATTACCATTTTCGCAGCTGTATTACTCGTGCTCATCATTTTCGTCTATTTTTAAAGAAGGGTGGTCTATTATATGAAGAAACAAGATTCAAATCGTTCAAAAAGAACTGTGAAAACGGAAAAAGGATATGCAGGAGATTCTGTTCATACACTGAAACAAGTTGAGCAAGGAAATTTATACATTGCTCAAAAAGAACTTGGTCAACAAAATGAAAATCTTTAAAGTCCCTCTGCTTCTAGAGGGTTTTTTATTGTACATATTGTTTTTGTTCTAACACCATGAATAAATTATTAACCTTTACAATTTTCATGTCATAATTTAATTTCATTTCACTTCTCTTGCCATTTTCAATACCAGTAACGTACGCTACAGCATGATAGCGAAAACTCTCATCTGTCTCTTCACGTATCTCTTCGTTTGTAAATTTATACTCTAAATCCCGAAAACAGTTTGGGTAATAATTTTCTATTAACTGTTCATACCCTCTATTTACAAATATTTCTTCACCTTTTCGTTTCACATCTTCTTTATTATTAAACTCAAACACTGATAGTTGCGCTGTCACAAAGTGTTCTCCTATCATTTTCATTTCTTTATCAGTTAAAGTTTCTATACTTTTGTTCTTTAATTCCTTATTTAACTCGTAGCGATCTATCGGTTTAAAGGTGGCCAAAACAATCCAAAAGCGATACATAGAGAAATGATTAATATTCTTTTCTTCGTAATGCACCCCACCCTCCTCCATAATGATAGTTATATTTTAACATGTAGAAAGAAAATTCTGATATCATAAAGTGGAATAACCTACCTTTAACTTAGAAACGAGGAACAATTATGGACTCTTACAAACAATATATAAAAGAAGCTCTGCCCGGTCTTTCTATACATTCATATAAACAAAATGAAGAAGGATGGGATAATATAACGGTTATTATAAATGACGAACTACTATTTCGTTTCCCGCGAAAACTTGAATATGCAAACCGAATTCCGTTAGAAAAAGAACTGTGCACAATTCTTTCTCATTTATTACAAGAAATCGAGATTCCTAAGTATCATTTATTGTATAAGAATAATTGTAATACCGTTCCATTTTGTAGCTATTATCCTCTCATTCATGGTGAACCGTTAACAACTGAACTAGTTGCAAAGCTAGAGAAAAAAGAATTGAAAGCAATCATTACACAATTAGCCACTTTCCTTGCGGCTTTACATAGTATTCCTTTAAAACGTACTGAAACGCTAGGGTTCCCTATCGAAAAAACACTTACCTACTGGAAAGAACTACAAACAAAATTAAATCAATATTTTACTAACAGTCTTACTTCATTACAGAAATCAGCCTTAAATCGTTTATTCGAAAATTTTTTTATCTGTATAGCTAAATCTACCTTTCAAAATACAATCATCCATGCTGACTTTACACATCATCACATTTTATTTAACAACTTGAACAAAACCATTTCAGGTGTTATCGATTTTGGAGATGCTCAAATTGGCGATCCCGCTTTTGATTTTGCTGGGCTATATTATGATTTCGGTCGTGAGTTTACTACATCTGTATATGAACAATACAGTGCACTTATTTCTCACCGCGATCCATTACTCATTCACCGCATCACTACCTTTTATCAATACAGCCCTTTACTACATAACCTTATTTATAACATTGAAACAAACAACGAAATAATATTAAAGAAGAATGAAGAACAGCTTAAAGCAATACTACAGGGACGAGATTAAACTCTCTCCCTATACTCTCTCTCCTCATACATCATTAACTTTTTATCCATTTCAACAATAACTTTATACAATTGAAATGCCTGTAAAATTTGCAGTTGAATTCCAAAAGGAGCATTCTGTTCTTTTAACCATTGAAATACTGCCGTTTCATCTTTCATTGATTATTCCTCCCTTTATTAATCTGCTACAAATATACGGTAAATGATGAAAAGCTTTTCATGTCAATAACAAAAAAGAATGCAAATTTGCATCCTTTAATGTACTATATTTTTCTTCTGCTTCGCTTCTTTCTTTACTTCTTCCCTTTGGCATTCACTACGAAACGCACAACTCATACACTCAGAACGAAAATGACGCTCTGTATAGTGCTCAGGTTGTTGCAACATTTCTTTCATTCTAAATAAATCATCCATTCCAGTTATAATATCTTCCTGCTTTGGAATGTACTCATACTTAGTTCCTTCTATTAAATTAATAACTTCAATTTTCCCTGGAAGAATACCGAAAGCTTTATAACTGAATACTGTCATTAGCTTCTGACAAAGAGCAAGCATTTCCTCATCCGCATCGACAACATACTTTTTAATTACAAACGATTCAGCACTCCACTCACCAACTTCAAATGTCAATGACATGTGGACACCTAACTCTTCCATATATGTTTGAAACTTCTCATATAAAAATAACGGCGGTGCCTGACTATCATCCCTTTCAACAAACTGTAATAAGTGATCAGTTAGCTTTGCTAAAACAATATAGTACTCCGCCTTTGAAGCAAACATATTAATCCTTACTTTTTTCCAATACTTTTCTATTAATATTAAAAGTACAATTTTCGTTTGTTGGCCCGCAGGTAGCGTGTAATATTCATTAATAATTTGATTCACAATCATTTGTGCTATTTGTTGCCATTCAAATGAAGAAGGTTCTCTTCTTTTTATATGACGGAAATAAAATTTATGCGGACAACGCATAAAATCATACAAATGGTAATCTGTCATCGTTTTGATTGAGATTTTCTCATGCAATTGCTCTTCATCTCCCTTCTGCCATTAAGAAAGGTGTTTTACGAATTCAGCTCCAAACTGTAAACATTTTTCTACATCTTCATCTTCTGGCGTTAATTCTACTTTCAATCCTTCTAACACAACTGCTGCCCCGCGCTCCTGCAGCTTTTCTATTAAAATATCAACCGCTACCCCGTATTTCGGATAAGCCGAATCACAAGAACCGAATGCAGCTGCTTTTTTACCAGTTAAGTTAATAGAATCCATTGCATCATAAAAATCTAAAAAATCATCAGGAAGATCACCATCTCCCCAAGTATAAGCACCTAAAATAATCCCGTCATATTGCTCTAATATAGAAGCTTCTGGTGTATCCATAATATCAATTACTTCAATCTCATTTTCTGTTTCACGAATCGCACCCGCAATATGGTCAGCCATTTCCTCTGTATTTCCACTCATACTTGCAAAAATCATTACTAACTTACTCAACTGAACCTCTCCTTTTACCTTGTATCTCTTTTTCTGTTTGAAGTGTACTCTTCTCATCTACATATTCAGAACGAATTACATTTCGTTGCCATTCAATATGCTTATCAACATCTTTATTTTTTAATCCCCTTCGTAAAAGGTGAAATGTTTTTCTCATTAAGGTTCCTCATCTGTTTCATTGATAATAATTATCAATTTCAATTATACCATTAGATTAATTGAAATTGATTATCAAAGTCAATAACTATTTTTTAAAAAATAGTTAAAATGTACAAGCTTGTCCGTTAGCTATTCATATACTATAAATGAGCATAGTTCTTTCTCAGCCCTCTCTGACGGAAGAAATAAAAGCAACTGCAATAGAGTGCAGTTGCCTTTTTTTATGCTTTATCAGTTTCTAGTAGTCTTATAGTTGTCTCTAAAAATAGTTCCACTCCATTAATTAAAGCCGATTCATCCACATCAAATTTCGGATGATGATGTGGATAACAAGTATCAATATTTTTATTCCCTGTTCCTAATTTAATGAAACAACCAGGTGCTTTTCTTAAATACGCTGAAAAATCTTCTCCTCCCATAGAAGGTTCAAGATGCACAATACGCTGATTTCCGAACAATTTTATCGCACTTTTTTCTACTATTTTCGTAATGTACTCATTATTAACAACTGGATCATATCCGTAACGATACGTATATGTATAATCTCCCCCATGTGCTTCTGTAATTCCTTTTACAATTTGCTCAATTTTCTCTTTTGCTTCCTCTCTTAATGTTTGATTAAAAGATCGAACAGTTCCCATTAAAGCTGCTGCACTAGGAATGATATTATCGGCCATCCCCCCATGAAATTGTGTAACTGACACTACTCTATGCATAAAAGCACTTGTATTTCTTGATACGATATGTTGTAAATTTGTAATAATTTGTGCTCCGATAGCAATAGGATCTATCGTTTCTTCTGGTCGTGCCGCGTGACCACCCTTTCCTAAAATTTCAATTGTAAATACGTCTGGTGCTGCCATCATAGGGCCATATACAATTCCTATCTTTCCACTTTCTAATCCAGACATAACGTGCAAACCTACTACATAATCGACGCCGTCCATAACACCGGTCTCCACCATTTCTTGTCCACCACCGGGATACACTTCCTCTGCGTGCTGAAAGAACAGACGGATTTCGCCTGCAAAATCTTCCTTCATATTTGCTATCGTCTCTGCTGCACTTAATAAAATAGCTGCGTGAGCATCATGCCCGCATGCATGCATTATTCCTTTATGCACAGACGTATAAGGTTTCCTTGTTTCCTCTTGGATTGGTAAAGCATCTATATCAGCTCGAATCGCAACTACTTTCCCTTGTTGCCTTCCTCTTTTAATTGCTAGCACACTGTACTGCGTTGGTCTTGTTACTTCAAAAGAAGAAAATGAGCATAATGTTTCATATATAAATTGCGAAGTTTCTTTTTCATGAAACGATAATTCCGGATACTTATGGAAATGCCGTCTCCATTTAATGATATTTTCCTCTGAAATAAAACTCCTCCACTCTCTTTTCATAATAATTACCTCCTTTTAAAAGGCTCTATACCTTAAAAATGTACTAAGTACCCAGTGATTATTAACCCACTCCAATTCAGGAATAACAAAACAAATATTATATTTTCCCGCCTTCTCACAATCCACTTTTATACATTCACACAATCCACTTCCTATTTACATGTCAAACCCATTACAAATTCATGCTGAATGTAATATAATTGCTAAGTTAGGGATTTTCTTTTTTAGTATTTAGTGCTAATATCAGAAAAGAGCCTTTTGACTTATTTTTACCTAAAATGTGGGATTTTGTTTTTTTCACAATAATGTAGGACATGATACCTACAAAGAGCTATTATTTCATTAAGCGAGGGAAAGACATGGAAAGATTAAAAGAGATATGGTCTCAACCACTCACACAATGGGTTGCAAAGACGGTTTATTACCTTGCAATTTTATTTGCATTGCTTTGGTTGTATGGATTCCATGATACAAACACAAGTACATTTATTTACAACGAATTTTAGGGTGGGAACGTTATGAAGTTATTAGAACAAATTGAAAAGTGGGCTGTAGAAACGCCTGATCAAAACGCTTTTGTTTGGCGAGATGCGAAAATTACGTACAAACAATTAAAGGAAGATTCTGATGCGTTAGCACATTGGATTTCTTCTGAGTATCCAGATGATCGTTCACCAATTATGGTTTATGGCCATATGCAACCTGAAATGATTATTAACTTTTTAGGTTGTGTAAAAGCTGGACATGCTTACATTCCTGTAGATTTATCTATCCCAGCTGATCGCGTACAACGTATCGCTGAAAATTCTGGTGCGAAATTACTTTTATCAGGAACTGAAGTAACTGTAACTGATTTACCAGTTCGTATCGTAAGTGAAGACAACTTAAAAGATATTTTCTTTACTCATAAAGGGAACATTCCAAATCCTGAACATGCGGTAAAAGGTGATGAGAACTTCTACATTATTTACACATCAGGAAGTACAGGTAATCCGAAAGGGGTTCAGATTACTTATAACTGTCTTGTTAGCTTTACAAAATGGGCTGTAGAAGATTTCAACTTACAAACAGGGCAAGTATTCTTAAACCAAGCACCTTTCTCATTCGATTTATCTGTAATGGATATTTACCCATCATTAGTAACGGGTGGCACACTATGGGCAATCGATAAAGACATGATTGCACGTCCAAAAGACTTGTTTGCTTCTTTAGAGCAATCGGATATACAAGTATGGACTTCGACACCATCTTTCGCAGAAATGTGTTTAATGGAAGCCTCTTTCTCTGAAAGTATGCTACCAAACATGAAAACATTCTTATTCTGCGGTGAAGTGTTGCCAAATGAAGTAGCTAGAAAATTAATTGAGCGTTTCCCGAAAGCAGCAATTATGAATACGTACGGTCCAACAGAAGCTACTGTTGCTGTAACAGGCATTCACGTTACAGAAGAAGTGCTTGATCAATACAAATCACTTCCAGTTGGCTACTGTAAATCAGACTGCCGCCTTCTTATTATGAAAGAAGATGGTACAATTGCACCTGACGGTGAAAAAGGTGAAATCGTAATTGTCGGTCCAAGCGTAAGCGTTGGCTATTTAGGAAGCCCTGAATTAACAGAAAAAGTATTTACCATGATTGATGGTGAGCGTGCCTATAAAACAGGTGATGCTGGCTATGTAGAAAATGGTCTTCTATTCTATAATGGTCGTCTTGATTTCCAAATTAAGCTTCATGGTTATCGAATGGAATTAGAAGAAATCGAACATCATCTTCGCGCGTGTTCTTACGTAGAAGGTGCAGTTGTTGTTCCAATTAAAAAAGGTGAAAAATATGATTACTTATTAGCGGTTGTTGTTCCTGGAGAGCATTCGTTTGAAAAAGAATTCAAATTAACATCTGCAATCAAAAAAGAACTCAATGAGCGATTACCAAATTACATGATTCCACGTAAATTCATGTATCAATCTTCTATTCCAATGACACCAAATGGAAAGGTAGATCGCAAAAAATTATTGAGTGAGGTTACAGCATGACCGCATATGGATCATTTTATTTTTTCGCTATAGTAGGCATTTTATTAATACCTACTATCATAGCTGGATTAAAAGGTAAAATGTTGCGTAAATATAATGCCGTTTTAACATTAGTAATGCTCGTTATTATCTTCTCTGATAAACCGAAGCAAGCAATCATGTTAGCCGCATTTATTATTTGGCAATATGCCCTTATTAAAGGCTATTTAATTTTAAGAAAACAAAATAATAGTACATTCACGTTTTGTATAGCTGTTATTTTATCGATTTTACCGCTTATTTTGGCAAAAATCGCACCGTTTGTACCTGAATTGCATTTTATTGTTTTCGCAGGTATGTCTTACGTAACATTTAGAGCTGTACAGATGGTCTTTGAAGTTCGTGATAATTTAATTAAAGAACTTTCCTTCTTTAATTTCTGGGAATTCGTTTTATTCTTCCCTGCGATTTCAAGTGGACCTATCGATCGTTACCGTAGATTCCAAAAAGATATTCAAAAGCCGCCTAGTGCTGAGGAATATCAAAAGTTACTATATACAGGGATTAACCGTATTTTCCAAGGTTTTCTGTATAAATTTATAATCGCGCACTTGATAACAACATATCTTGTAAAGGCAGTATTCGCCAATCAAGATACACTTTTATCTAATGTGATTTTTATGTACGCTACTAGCATGCAGTTATTCTTTGACTTTGCAGGTTATAGTGCATTCGTAATTGGTATCAGTTACATGATGGGAATTAAAACTCCAGAAAACTTTAATAAGCCATTCCTTAGTCGTAACATTAAAGACTTCTGGAACCGCTGGCATATGAGTTTATCATTCTGGTTCCGTGATTTTATTTACATGCGTTTCGTCTTTTTTGCAACGAAGAAAAAGTTAATTAAGAACCGTTACACAATTTCGTATATCGGTGCATTTTTAAACTTTTTCATTATGGGAATTTGGCACATCCAAGGAAGCGCTGTTGCGCAGTATGTTATTTATGGTCTATATCATGCCGCACTGTTTATTTTATTCGATATTTTCGAACGAAAAAACAAGAAGCATAAGTTTTGGCCAAACAATAAATTTACACACGTCCTTGCGATTGTAATTACGTTCCACGTTGTATGTTTCGGTTTCCTGATCTTCTCTGGACACCTTAACAGATACTTTTAATGCACCCTTCTTATACTATTAAGAAGTTGCACATATAATATATTTCGGATATAAAGGAGATTTTAAAAATGGCAGAATTCAAAGAGCAAGTATTAGATATTTTAGAAGAAGTATGTGAAAACGATATTGTGAAAGAAAACTTAGATGTTCAATTATTTGAAGAAGGTATTCTTGATTCTTTCGCTGTAGTATCTTTATTAGTAGAATTCCAAGAGCGTTTAGAGATTGAAGTTTCTATTTCTGATTTTGACCGCGATGAGTGGGCTACACCAAATATGGTTATTAAAAAGTTAGAAGAAATCCGATGAACAAAGTGAAATTTGGTCCGATGCTTTTAGCATTGGCCCTTTTTGCTGTATTCTTACTTATTCCTACGCGCTTCCTACTCCCACTTTTAAGTGATGAGAAAGTAGAACAAGCTGCGACTTCTTTAAAAGAAGAAAAGATTCAAAGTATGATTTTACAGCAAAAGATGTTAGCAGACCCGAAATATCTTCCGATGTACGGTTCATCGGAATTCGCACGTATGGATGCTTTCCATCCATCGAATTATTTCAAAGTAAAGCCTGAAGGATTCACACCATTCCTACTTGGGCGCGGTGGAACACAAGACCTTGTACATGTATTAAACTTCACATCTACAATGGATCAATTGAAAGATAAGAAAATGATATTCGTTCTTTCTCCGCAATGGTTTGTACCACAAGGTATTGATGAGACACACTTTGCACCTAACTTTTCAAAACAACAAGGATACCACTTCATTTTCAACGATGATTTAAAACCTGAAATGAAAAAACAAATTGCAAAACGCTTATTAAACTTTGAGATTGTTAAAAAAGAAACTTTATTAAAAATTTCGCTTGAAGGTATCGCCTACGATGATACAAAGTATAAAGTAAAAGCACTTGCTGCTAAACCTTTCGCTTATATTTATCGTAACATTCTAGATCGTAAAGATTTATTTACAGTTATGTTTAATATTAAGCCGCATAAAGAACAGCTTGATCCATCATTGAAACAAATGAACTGGGAAGAAGCTCGTAAGCATGCTGATCAAACAGGTGCAGTAGAATCAAGCTCTAACGAATATGGTATCGAAGATGATTACTTCAATAGCAAAATTAAGAAGAAATTAAAACAACGTGAAGGTTACTTAAAAAATGATGCTTATGACCAATCACCAGAATATGAAGATTTACAAATTGTACTTGATTTATTAAAACAATCTGGCGCAAAACCGCTCTTCATTTCTGTTCCTGTAAAAGGTCCTTGGTATGATTACGCTGGCTTCCCGAAAGAAAAACGCGAATTATACTACAATAAAGTTCATGAGCAAATTAAGCAAGCTGGCTATCCAATTGCTGATTTCTCAAATCATGAATATGATAAGTACTTCTTAAAAGATCATATGCACTTAGGTTGGAAAGGCTGGGTTTACATCGACGAAGCTATCCAACAATTTTATAAAGCAAACTAACGAAAAGACCGCTTGAATTATTCAAGTGGTCTTTTTTTATATACATCTTGTAATTGTTCAATTACGTTCTCTGCTTCTTTCATGACACGTTTCACTACGTGCTGAGCTGATTCCGTTCGTGCTAATGATGATGCTTGTCCCGCCCAAAGCGACATATACTCTGCCTTATTTTGCTTCGCTGCTTCTTGACGTATTTTTGAAGTTAATACGTTTTGCACTGGATACATCGGTAAATTCTCTTCTCTTCCTTCATGTTTCTCTATAAATTCATTACGAATACCCCGTGCATATTTCCCGGAAAACGCACGGGTTACCGTTGTACTCGTATCTGTACTATGTAAAATCGCCTCTTTATACACGTCATGCGTAATACTTTCTTCACTCGTTAAAAAGGCTGATCCCATTTGAACAGCTTCTGCCCCTAACGCAAATGCCGCAACAAGCCCTTGCCCATTCATTACACCACCTGCTGCAACAATCGGGATATGAGGTCCTTCCGCTACTAATTGCGGGATTAATGCAAATGTACCAATCATCGCATCTTGTTCTTTCCCAATAAACGTTCCTCTATGCCCTCCTGCCTCGCTACCTTGCCCGACAATAATATCTACCCCTAACTTAGCAAGTGCTTTCGCTTCCGCTACATGGGTAGCTGTTCCGATAACTTTTATCCCTTCCTTTTTCAAATCATCTATTTCTTCTTTTTCTAACGTTTGAAATGCAAAACTAACGACTGGTACCTTTTCCTCTAATAATACTTGTAATTGTTCTTTATAGCTTTTTGGAAGTTTTAAAGTCTTTTCTTCCTCTATACCTAATTCTCTATTCACTCCACTAAGTAATACTTTCGCCTCGTTTACCTTCTCTTCTTCTATCTGTATCTCTTTCGTTAAAAGTAAATTAACACCGAAAGGCTTATTTGTTAGTTCCCTTATTTTATAAATCGCTTCACGGATTTGTTCTGGGCTCATATACCCTGCTCCAAGCGTACCTAATCCTCCGCTATTACTCACAGCTGCAACAAGTTCTGACGTTGTAATCGCTCCTGCCATACCTGCTTGAATGATCGGATACTTAATTTGTAATATATCTATTACTCGACTTGTAAACATCATTTTCCCTCCTACTTTCCCTATACCTTCTTTATATGACATGCTTTCCCCTTCTTTTACAAGGATTGAACTTTCGCTCAAGCGAATATATTGAAAGAGAAGGAGGCTGAGAACAATGATTTATCCAAATGCTTTGCAAAAAGGTGATACAGTAATGATTATTGCACCGTCTGGCCCACCAACACTTGAGAATATATTAAAAGGTGTGAACGTATTACAAGAGATGGGATTATCCGTAATAATTGGAAAGAGTGTTTATGAAAAATATGGATATTTAGCTGGAAGTGATCAAGTTCGTCTTGATGATATACATGAAGCATTTACAAATACTGAGGTCAAAGCAGTCTTTTGTGCACGAGGTGGTTACGGCAGCGCTCGTCTCCTCCCTTACATTCAATATGAAATCATTCAACGGAATCCAAAGATTTTTTGGGGATATAGTGATATTACGGCTTTACATACTGCCTTTTCACGTTATGCGGAGCTGGTTACTTTTCATGGACCAATGATTGAAGAATTAGGAAAAGGTATAGATTCTCTCTCTTTATCTTCTTTCAATCAACTATTCCATCCGTATTCATCTATCTTATATGCATCAGAATGTATCGTACCTACCTCTCCATGTACAGTTACAGGCACATTAGTTGGAGGGAATTTAACTGTGTTAACAAGTATAACTGGCTCGCCCTATGAGATAAATACGTCAAATAAACTTTTATTGCTTGAAGATATTGGTGAAGAACCGTACCGCATTGACCGGATGTTAAATCAACTACTTTTATCTGGACAGTTTAATGAATGCAGCGGCGTTATTTTTACAAGTTGTCACGACTGCAACCCTTCTAAGCCATCTCAATCATTGCAAACAATATTATATGAATATTTCAAGCCATATAATATACCTGTGTTATTCGGTTTACCGATTGGACATATAAGTCCAAATATCGGTATTCCCCTCGGAGCTACAGCAACAATAAATACAACTAACAAAACT
This sequence comes from Bacillus sp. 41-22, assembly GCF_025809295.1. Taxonomy (NCBI): domain Bacteria; kingdom Bacillati; phylum Bacillota; class Bacilli; order Caryophanales; family Bacillaceae; genus Bacillus; species Bacillus sp. 41-22. Next base: position 1,366,870 of record NZ_CP084035.1, on the reverse strand, counting down.
GTTTCTATTTCTTCTGGTATAGCCACTCCATGTTCAAATTAAAAAGGAAAAGCTGCTAAGCTTTTCCTTTTACTTATAATAATTAAAGATTCGTCCTGATGCTATCTCTGCAATTTCTTCTGGAATAAATGTTTTACTCATATCTGTTCCAACATTTAATACAGCTGTCGCATCTTTCTCGATGCTACCCAATAATTCTTTTCCACGTATCGTAATAAGGGGTGTACCTTCTGGCAACACATCTTTTACAAATTTCAATTGTGTAAAGAACGGAACGATCCATCTACCCTCTCCTTGGAAATGACGCAAACGAAGTGTTCCTTCCGTTGCCCCGTCTTCTGCTTCAAGTGAACCAGCAACATAAAACTCCGTTGATAAGAGCAATTCATAAAATTCCTTTTGCTTTTGTTTATCATCTCCTGCTAAAACGAGTACTTCTTCTATTTTCTTTACTGGAATTTGCTCCATATGATGCCACCCCTATTTTCAAAATGATTATACTTAGATTATACGAAATATTCTTATTTTTTTCTACATAATTCCACAATTATTTTCTTAAAATAATTTTAAAACACCTTCAGTCGTAACGATTTTGGCAAATTCATCATGTAAGTTTACAAGTGTCATATTGTGAATGTCCTCTGCACTATACTCTGTCCCGTCCAGACCTTTACGATTGAATGTAGCCGTCGCATCGCTCACTAAATACGTTGTAAGCCCTAAATTACCTGCCATCCGTGTTGTAGTCTCCACACAATGATTTGTTGTTAATCCTACAATCACTACCGTATTACAATTTTGTTCTCTTAATTGTTCTTCCAAATTTGTCCCAATGAACGCGCTATTAACGGATTTCTGGATAATTATTTCATCTGGCATTGGTTGCACTTCTTCTTTAAAGTTTACCGTTTCCGCATGTTGATAAAACATCGATTGAACATTTTCTTTATTTACATGTTGAATATGAAAAACTGGTAGTTTTCTTTTTCTCCATTCTTCTAACAAACTTTTCATATTTTCTTCCGCCAAAAGGTTATTCCTCACGCCCCAGTATGGTAAGTTGAATGCTTCCTGTACATCAATGATTATAAGTGCTGCTTGATTAAGCATAATATCCTCCTAATTAATTGGGCTGTAATTGAAACAGAAAACCAAGTTGCTGCGAAGCAGTAATAAAACAAATATAGGCACAAAGCTCTACAATTTCTTTTTCAGTCCAATATTGTTTTAATATATGAAACATATTATCATCTATCGCCTTTTGGTCATGAACAAATGCATGCGCAAAAGTAACGGCTACGCTAATTTCTTCTATTTTTTGTATATCATCCGGCTTTCCCTTTGCCATACAGTACGGACATTCATTCCCAAACGCTAATGTTCTTCTTACTTGCTCCTTTAACTCTACGGAAAGGGCCCCTGTACTATACAGTGTATTCTCTAACGTACTCCACGAATTTAATATATCTGGATTATGACCTAATAATTTTTGAAACTTTGTATCTCCTACATTTGATAATGTAATTCTCTCCATCATTTCCCCTCCTATTTCCTTCTTTTTTATTGTAAAATAAATAAAGTTCACTTTACATTTCATATGAATCTTAATTTTAAATTTTTCTTTACAAAAATTATCATTTTACTGGAGGTATATTTACAAATGCAATTAGACCGTGTTGATCGAAAAATTTTAAATGAATTATATAATGATAGCCGCCTTTCGATGCGTGAATTAGCAAAACGAGTAAACTTATCGGCTCCGTCTACTACAGAACGTGTACGTAAACTTGAAAGTGAGGGGATTATTCAAAAATACACAATCGATATCAATTATAAAAAAGCAGGACTTGTTTTAGATTGTATTTTAGAAATCACTTTAAAAAATGGTGATACAACACGTATGCAACAGTTTATTCAGTCTTATCCATCTGCAAGTTTTTGTTACCGAGTAACAGGAAGCTTATGCTACATTGTAAAAATCTCTGTTCCTTCACTCGTTGAACTTGAAGAATTTATCAATGATGTTTCTTCATATGCAACGACAGTTTCTCATATCGTATTATCAGAAGTAGCTCTTACTCCGGACATTGAACATATATTCCCAGAAGTTTAATTCATCTTTATTCACAAAAAGAGTAAAAACCCCTTACATTAAGAATAAAAATGATATATCATGTATTAAAATACATAAAGTTCGAGAAAGGGGCTTTACATTGAAAATCTGGTTTTATGAAAAAACGGCACAATTAGATGACTTGCTTGGTATTTGGGACAATGTTCCGACCATCCCTCGAATTGGTGAAAAAGTTGAACTTCTAAAAACCGTTCGGATCGTTACAGATATTAAATATGTAAAGAACGGTAATAATTTTCGTGTAGAGATTATTACAAATTAAAAAGTAGCTCTTTAGGAGCTACTTTTTAATTATCTATTATGCGCTTTCTTTATAACAATTTTATCTTCTTCTACAGAAACTGTTACATAATCATTTTCTTCTAACCGAAGCTTATTTACAGCTTCATCAGGTAGTTCTACAGCCATCAATCTATCTGTTACTATCACTTGGCTATATATTTCATTTTCTTCTGATGTATTCACTACTTTTTCTTCATTTATGAAACGAATCGGTGGCACACCAACTTCTTTTACTGTACGCCATTGGTTCCAAGTAAAAGGAATGAACCATAATAAACCGATAATCACAAGACCAATGCCGATCCATAAATTACTTTGTGCTTGTAATTCAGTAATCGAGATTGCGTCACTTCCATCTCCACCTACAAATTGCATACTCGTTGCAATCAAATTATTTAGAGCATGCACAGCAATATTCGTCCATATATTTTTTGTCTTTATGTATAGAAGGCACATAATAACACCGAACATGAAAGCACCGATAACATCAAAATGTCCTAGTCCAAAAATAAGAGAGGATATAATAACCGCTCGTTTAATCCCCCATTTGTAAGCCATTCGCTGTAAGAAAAACCCTCTAAAAATAACCTCTTCCATTATTGGGGCTAATACACATGCTGAAATGAAAGTAAATATCGTCATGTATATGTTACTCGTATTAATTACATTTCCATCTTCTAACATGGTAACTAAGAAATTAGGTAAAGTATGTGCTAAAATATAAAATTGAATTTGGGATATACCGACTGCAAAAATCATTCCCATGATCGTTGCTAATACAATTAACCCCCAATGTAAACGTCCAGGCTTATCAAAAAAACTTTTAAAAACAACATTATTTTTACTTGTTTTTAAATATAGCCACAATAGTGGAAATGCAAAAAATATTGATATTTGTGACAGCAACTCTATCGTATTGTCAGAAGCACCTGATAAATTTAATGGAATCATCGTCAGGAACATCCCTATAATCGTCCATCCAAAAAAACTACGTAGCCTTATACGTGAAAATGCATGTTGCATATTGAACACCTCCAGAGATGATATAAAGTGAAACTTTAATCAGTATTTTATGGGTAGCCCTTCTCCACAAATGGCCGGATAACTAAATTATAATATGAATATAGTTGAAAATCTTCCTATTTTTCTCACTTTATTCCGAATAATATACGTATTAAATTACATAATAACAATCCTATTTGATATACCATATCAATGTTCTTCAACTTAGTTACAATTATGTTCCTAAGTAAATATGTATCTGCCACACTTAAAAGCTACATAAATCAAAAAAGCTGGTTAATAAAAATCCCCGTTAACACGGGGATTTTTCTACTATAATACGTCACGTTTTTGGAATAATACACTTGATGCTACAAGTAATACAGCAAAATATGCAACTACAAGTAATAATGAAGTTGTAAACGTAAATTCTGTAAATGGTGGTTCCATTCCACCGCTTACTAATTTATTACTGTCGTAAACACTTAAATTCAAATGGAAAAACACCACAAATTTCGCTACACCTTTTGCAAACATCATAAGCACCATTGTAATTGCACTTTGTAAGAAGAATAAGAACAACGAAATAATTAATGGTAATACAGAATTTCTAAATACATTAGCTAAGCAAAATGAAAGAGTTGCAAAGAAGAACGGTGAAAGTACTTGATATAAAATGGACTTCATTACGATTCCTAACGTTACTCCTGTTTTACTACCATCCATTACAATCCCGCCAATAATCATTGCGATTAACGTGCTAGCAAATATGATAAATAATATAGTAAGTAACACTGTAATATATTTAGAGAACAAAACTGTAATTCGTTTTCTCGGACGGATTAATAGCTGCTTAATTGTACCTTTTTGGAACTCATCAGTAATTGTACGAGACGCAATCGTAATTCCAAAAATTGTTGCAAATAAGGTAATTAAACCAATCTCTGAACTTACAAAATCTAAATATGATCCTTTAAACTCATTTCCTCCTCCCCATTTCAGCATCGCTAAAACTCCCAAAATCTCCAATGCTGCAATTACACCTATTAAAATGTACATACCTTTTTTCGCATGTAACTTTAAAAATTCATTTTGAATTAATTTAAACATTACGCTTTCACTCCCCCTGTAATCGCTAAGAACTCATCCTCTAACGTTTTATTTTGAACAGTAACACCGTATACGAGTACATCAGCATTCACTAACTGTTTTACAATTTGCGGAATCTCTTCTTTCATTACAGATGCCACAGCTACATTTCCTTGTACTTTACCTTTAATAATTTCGTTCGCTTTTTGAACTTGATCTACTTCAAATGCAACTACAACTGTTTCATCATGCTTCGCTTGTTCATGTAAGTTATACTCTTGTACAAACTCACCTTGCTTTATAATAACTACGCGATCACACATCAATTCAATTTCACTTAATAAATGACTTGATACAATGACTGCAATATTTTCTTCTTTCGCTAATCGTTGTAAATAATCACGAATTTGGCGAATACCAGCTGGATCTAATCCATTTGTCGGTTCATCTAAAATTAAGATTTTCGGCTGATGAAGTAACGCCTGCGCAATTCCTAAACGCTGTTTCATACCAAGTGAGTATGTTTTCACCTTTTTATGAATCGCATGCTCTAATTCAACAAGCTTTACAATTTCAGCGATGCGCTCTTTACTAATTGGGGTAATCGCCATGTTCGCAAAATGCTTTAAATTTTGCATTCCAGTCATATAATCATATAGCTCGGGATTTTCTACAATCGCTCCAATTTGCTCTAGCGCCTTTTCACGCTCTGTGCGAATACTATGACCACAAATTGTAATATCGCCTTCTGTCATAGAAATAAGACCTGTCATCATACGAATTGTCGTCGTCTTACCGCTACCGTTCGGTCCAAGAAACCCGTACACTTCCCCTTCACGAACTTCAAATGATAAACCGCGGATAATTTCTGTTCTACCGATTTTTTTTCGGACATTTTCTAATTTCACTACTACATTTCCCAATGATGATTCCTCCTTTAAACTTCTAGTTTTTTGTCGATGATGCGCCCTGTAACTACTAATAATATAATTGTTAATAAACAGTTAAAACATAGATTTAAAACTGTAATATCTGTACCAGAATAAAATGATGTATTTAAAAAGCCGTTTTGATCTATAAATCCAATATTATTTATGGCAAACACATACTTTTCTATTTGCTGAAAGATATATGTTATTCCCCCATTAAATGCGATAAAAACAACGAATAAGATTACGCAAACAATCTTACTCATCGATGATTTCACATTGAATAGCTTCGTAATTACTATAATTAAATAAATAGAAACTAGCATATTAACAAAATCTAGTCCCCATAAGAAAATAGATAACATATGATGTAATATTCCATAATCATATAAACTGTGGATTGCTTGCTGAACACCTAAATCTGTTTTTCCATTGTAAATATTTAAAGAAAAATAGTATAGAAAAATGATTCCTATTCCTAGCAAAATCATAAAGAGTAGTACACAAAATAAAACATTTGCACATATATACTTTTGTGCTGAAATAGAAGTACAACGTAGCATAGAGTTTTTTAGCATTTTTCGAAAAGACGATATACCTGTTAGAAGAATTGCGAATCCATTTATACCTAGTACGATAAAAAATATAATAATGATTATATCTTGCCTACCTGAAATTCTAGCTCCTGAAACTCCTTTCATATTAAATAAAAGAATTAATGAAACTGTAATAAATCCGAAGTAAATAATGGCTATTTTTCTCTTATTACAATTATACAGATAAAGAAAAAGCTGACTCATTTCTCATAGGCCTCCTTAAACAGCTCATGTACTGCTTTCCCCTTTTGAAATCTTAGTTCTTCCACATTTTCATGCAATATTATTTCTCCATCTTTCAAAAAGATTACTTCATCAAATATATTTTCGATTTCTCTTATTAAATGAGTTGATATAAGCAGCGTACAATCTTCACGATAAAATTTAAGGATTAGCTCAAGTACATGCTCCCTAGAAACGAGATCAATCCCGCCAAGCGGTTCATCCAGTACGTATAACTTCGCTTTTCGAGAAAATGTTAAAATGATTTGCAGCTTCTCAATCATCCCTTTTGACAATGCTTTAATTTTTTCTTCTAACGGTATTTTAAATTCCGTAATCGTATCTACCGCTTTTTGAATATCGAAGTCTTTATAAAAATCTCGATAGAAAAATAAAGAATCTTTTACCGTCATCCAATCATCAAAGACTGGCTTATCAGACATAAATGAAACGATTTCTTTCGTCTCTAATCCTACCTTTTTACCATCTATTGTAATACTACCTTCAGAAGGGTGCTGCAAGCCTGCAATCATTTTCAATAACGTCGTTTTCCCGCTCCCGTTATCTCCAACAAGCCCAACGATTTTCCCTTCTGTAATCTCTATGTTTAACTCACGAATCACTGCTTTTAATCCGTACCGCTTCCATAGATTTTCTATTTTTAATAACTCTGTCATTCGCTCTCCTCCCTTTTCTCATGTAATGAAGAACGAAGGATTGTAAGAATTTCTTCTTCTGAAAAACCTAAATTGTCCATTCCATTTATGAAAGAATGAAGTAATTCTTTCGCCATATCTTTTCGCAGCTCCATAATTTTCTCCCCTTCATTCGTTACATATCGCCCCATTCCTCTACGTGTTACAACAACTCCATCCCGTTCTAGTTCTTGAAATGTGCGTTGAATCGTATTTGGATTTACTTGTAAATCACTCGCTAATTCACGTACGGAGGGAATTTTATCACCAGGCAATAAATGTCCTGTTACAATTTCCTTTTTTATGTATTCCATTACTTGAATGTAAATTGGTGTGTTTGGAGAAAACTCGATTTTCATTTCTCCCCTCCTGTCTTAGTGTGTTAGTTAAATAGTACACCAAGACGAATTATATGTAAATACTTACAACAAAAAATGTAATAAAAAGGCAGTGTAACTTTTCGTTACACTGCCTTCCTGTAATAACATACAGGTAAATCTATTCTAATTTTAGTTTCAATCGTTTGAATTCACATATAACCTTATACAAAATTTATTTTACTTTTACTTGATTTAGCACAGATTTAAACGTATTAATAACTGTATCTACTTCTTCATAACTAATTGTAAGGGATGGTTCAATACGAATTGTTTTTGAGTTAATTAATGTTCCCGCAACAAGAATTCCTTGATCAAACATCGCCTTTGACACTTCATAACCAATCTCGTCTTTATGGAATTCAATCCCAATCATTAAACCTTGACCACGAATTTCAAAGATTTTATCTTCGTGTCCTTCTGCAGCTTGTTTCAATCCATTTAAGAAATACTCCCCAACTTCCATAGCTCGTTCCGGTAATTTCTCTTCCAATAAAACATGGATTGTTGCAATTGCAGCAGCACATGCAAGTGGATTTCCTCCAAATGTTGTTGTGTGCATAAATGGATTTTCAAACCAACTTTTGAATACTGTTTCTTTCGCAACAATAGCTCCCGCTGGCATTACACCTCCACCAAACGCCTTCGCAAGACAAATAATATCCGGCACGACATCATATAATTCTGCAGCAAACATTTTTCCTGTACGTCCCATTCCAGTTTGTACTTCATCAAAGATAAGGAGTGATCCAAACTCATCACAAAGCTCTCGTACTTGTTTCAAATAATTTTCTGGAGGTAAAATAATACCGCCCTCTCCTTGAATTGGTTCTAAAATAACTGCTGCAACATCTTCTCCCACTAATGCACATGTCTCAAATGTTTTTCTCATCATATCAATATCGCCAAACGGAACATGACGGAAACCCGGAATTAATGGTAAAAATGGCTTACGGAACATTCCTTTTGCCGTCCCAGATAAAGCACCAAGGCTCTTACCATGGAAAGCACGCGTTGTAGCAATGAACGTTGTTCGTTCACTATACATTTTTGCTAGTTTTAGTGCTGCCTCCACACTTTCTGTACCACTGTTTGTAAAGAAGGCGTATTTCAAATCACCAGGTGTAATATCCGCTAAAATCTTTGCAAGCATTGCTCGAAGTGGATCCAGTAAATCCTGACTGTGCAATGCTTGACGTTTTAATTGATCTGTCACAGCTTTTACCACTTTCGGATTACGGTGACCAACATTATAAATTCCAAATCCACCTAAACAATCAATATATCTTTTACCGTTAATATCCATGAAACAAGATCCTTCATCTGACCACTCTACTGCTGCAAATTGTCCATCTTTTGTTACTGTTTTTCTATAAGCAAGAAAACCAGGGTTTACATGCTCTCTAAATCCATCTACTGTTTCTTTTTGAATCCAGTTTGCCTCTTCTTCAGTAACCTTTTCTTTTTCAATTAACTGTAGTACTTTCGTAATATACTCATTTACATTTGATTCTTTCTCATTCAATTTATTTTTCACGTTCGTTTCCATCTAATTCACCTCTACATTTTTTTTATTTGCAAACCAACCAATAGGTTCTACTTCTAGATTTATATTAATCTGCTTAATTTCTTGAAATTCTTCTAAACCAAACGTTCCTAGACTACGACCTATACCACTCTGCTTATATCCGCCCCAAGGCGCCTCATTGTATGTTGGGTGATAGCTATTAATCCACGTAATTCCTGCGCGAAGTTTGCGAATCACACGCATTGCTTTTGCACCATCGACTGTAAATACTCCTCCAGCCAAACCATAGTCTGTACCGTTTGCCAACTCAATTGCTTCCTGTTCGTCTTTAAACTTTTGAATTACTACAACAGGACCGAAGATTTCTTCCTGGACAATACGCATATCAGGTTTTACATTGACAAAGACTGTTGGTTCAATAAAGAAACCATCACCTTTTCCATCCTCCATTATTCGTCTACCTCCGCAAGCAACGTTTGCACCTTCGTCTTTCCCAATTTCAATATAACGTAATACTTTTTCCATATGTTCTTGACTTACAAGTGGCCCCATTTCTGATTCTGGATTATCACCAGGCCCAACGTTAATTTGCTGTGCTCGCTCTACAAAACTATTAACAAATTTATCATAAATCTTTTCTTCTACAAGGATTCTTGATCCTGCTGAACATACTTGTCCGCTACCTGCATAAATACCGAATAGAGCATAATCAATAGCGGTCTCAAAATCTGCATCTGCAAAAATAATATTTGGAGATTTCCCTCCAAGTTCTAACGAAATCTTTTTCATATTATCAGCCGCTGTTCTCATAATGTGCTTACCTGTTTTTGTTCCACCTGTAAAGGAAATCATATCCACTTTATTACTCGCTGCAATTTCATTTCCTACTATTGGACCAGCCCCCATTACCATATTGGCAACACCTTTTGGTAGCCCTACTTTTTCAAGGATTTCGAATAGCTTTGTTGCAGTGATTGGTGTCACTTCAGAAGGTTTAAACACAATTGTATTTCCAGCTGCTAAAGCAGGTGCAATTTTCCATACACTCATCAATAGCGGATAATTCCATGGAACAATTAATCCACAAACACCAACTGGCTCTCTTACAACCATCGCTTGCATCGGATCGGCTACATGATATGTTTGACCATCTGGCTTTGTAATCAATCCGGCATAATAGCGAAAACAAGCCGCTGCATCTCCAATATCTCCTTCTGCCTCACGGTACATTTTTCCATTATCCATTGTTTCAAGGTACACTAATTCTTCCATATTTTTATCAATTTCATCTGCTATTTTAAATAAATATGATGCCCTTTCAGCAGTGGATGTTGCTGACCAAATTCCGCTATCGAAAGCCGTTCTTGCCACTTCTATCGCGTATTTTGCATCCTCAATCGTTCCCTCAGGTGCATATGCTATACCCTTGCCATTCGCAGGGTTAATAATCGTTCTTTTCTCTTGATTACTAGACTCTCTCCATTCACCGTTTACATACATTTTTAAATCTAGCACTATATTGAATCCCCCTTCATCGATCGTTTATATATTTATAAGCAATTTTCATGCCAATCTTTAAAATCCAAAGGAATCATACATAAACTGACTATTTTCTTAAAAACAATAAACAATTTATGCACTCTCGCATACACTATTCCATTTTGCATAAAACGAAATGTTAATCATTTCTGCTACCGCCTTCACCACTCGGGACTTGAATCCTAGAGAATATGCACATGCTGAGCGCACACAAAAAGGAGAAGTCTATGTGACCTTCTCCTTTTTTAGGAATAAGAGATGATATCAGCCGCTATCCCTTTTTCACTAACAATTTTTTGATATTTACGACTCACTGAAGATTGGCTGATTCCAAGAGCTTTTGCAGCCTTAGTCGTTGTTTTATACTGCTTCATTGCAAGTAAAATCAATTGTTCTTCTACAGAATGTAGCGCTTCTTGTAATGGTAATACTCTTGTAATAACTGGTTTTGATTTTTTAAAGTCATAACCAGTTGTTAAAAACTTACTAACAAACTCCGCTTCAATTACTGGATCGTCTGCTGATACTACTAAACGTTCAATCATATTTTGTAATTCACGTACATTTCCTGGCCATGAGTAAAACTCTAGTAAGCTAAGCGCATCTGGAGTTAAATGATAATTTTTATTATATTTTTCATTTAACTGTTGCAAGAAATGAAAGGCAAGTACCGGAACATCTTCCATTCGCTCTCGTAGAGGAGGCACTCGCAACGGAATTACATTTAGCCGATAAAACAAATCTTCACGGAATGTTCCAGATTCCACCATCTTTTCAAGACTCTTATTTGTAGCAGCAATAATTTGTACATTTATTTTCGTAGGGATTGTACTTCCAATAGGAATTACTTCTTGTTCCTGTAGGACTCTAAGCAATTTCACTTGCAAATGTAAAGGCATTTCTCCAATTTCATCTAAAAATAAAATACCTTGATCCGCCCGCTTAAAATATCCTTCTTTTCCATTTTTATCGGCTCCTGTAAAAGCACCTTTCGTATAACCAAATAGTTCACTTTCTAACAAAGTTTCTGGAATTGCACCACAATTTAATTTTAAAAATGGCTTTGAAGATCGGTTTCCAAGTTGATGAATTGCCTGAGCAATTACTTCTTTTCCGACGCCAGATTCTCCAGAAATAAGAACATTGGAAGAAAAATCTGCTATTTTTTTAGCTTGGTTAATAATTTGCTCCATTTTCGGACTACAGTAAATAAGCTTCTTAAGAAAACGATCTTTATTTTTAAAGTCATCTAACTCCTTCTTATATTGCTCTGATATCTTCTTTATTTCATGTAATTCCGTCTTCAATCTCGTTGCTTCGGTAATATCCCTGGAGGCAATAATAATACGATGAAGCTCTCCGTTTTCATTAAATACAGGGTTTCCAACTGCTAATATTTTTCTTCCGCTTTTTGTTTCTTGTACAACTGATACCTTTTTTTGTTTTTCCAACACTAATCGCGTAACCGATGGACTAAATAATCCTTTCTTTTCTAGGTCTAAAAGATTTTTTCCTAACAAGTCCTTCAAATTACTCCCCCAAAAATCATTGATAACAGTTTCACTATAACGAATTAATTCCCCTTTATGATTAACAACTAATATTTCATCATAAATGCTAGACAAAATTGCATGTAAATCTTTATTTAAATCCTTTATATATTCAATTTCCATCGCCATGTCCTCGACCATCGGCAAATCTTGCACAATAATAACCATTCCTTCAATACTTTGATCAAAGTTTGGAATCGGACTATAGTCAACTAATACACCCATCTCATTTGTGATTTGTAATTGATTCAAAATCGTTTTTCCCTTTGTAAATACGTTATTAATGTGTTCTCCATTAAAAATCAGTTCTGCTGGTACATTCATAACTTTTTCAGGAGTCGATTTAATCATCTTCAAACCAGATTCATTACAATTTACAATTTTCTTTTCTCGATCTACTACAAAAATCCCCATTGGAATAGACGTTAAAATAATTTTCAATATATCAACACTCTGATTTTCTTGTTTAAATAGTTCTGCAAAAACATCCTCTCTTCTTATATATCCTGTTAGCTCATCCACTTCATTTTTTACTATGGCAATCGGCGCTCCAATAATTTGAAAAAGAGCTGTTAAAGAAATATCTTTACTAAGATGACATATTGTATCTAGTGAAACAGCATTTGAAAGTAATAGCTTAGAAGTTAATTCCTTACTATTTGATAGCAGATCCTTCACATGAACGTATGCAAATAATTTCTCTCCTCTTTTTAAAAATAGAAACGATTCTTTTATATTTTTAACATCTATATGCCATTCCTTTTCAGATTGATCGATAGGTAGAGAAACTATGGGTCTAATTTTTGTATGAGCGATGGAAAACATTCTGCTATTCCTCCTTTGAACTATTTAATTTGTATTGTATCATTAAATACAGATTTTTTTAATTAATCTGAAAATAAAACATTTCTTTCTTTATTTAATAAAAAAAGGAAGATGAGTGCCTCCATCTTCCTCATAGTTCTATCATTAATCACTACCACTAACGAAAAGATCTTCTTGAATATAAGCTAATACCATACCTGGAATTACTTTATCTCCCGCTTCTACTTCTAAAGATTGAACTTCTCCACTACATCCCATCTTAATTACTTCCAGTTTACCATTCATATCTTTAATAGCGAATAATGGCTCCCATTCATAAATTCGAGAATCCTTATCGATAGACACTTTTTCAATTATTCCATAACACGGACTCGTAATAATATCATAATACATAATCAATCATCCCTTTCTTTTATTCTATTAATATTGTTCTTCTAACCTTTGTGACTGAAGAATCATATAGAAAAAGCTTTGAAACTCTTCTATATCTTCTACCTCAATTCCTAGCCTTGTTGCCCAATATTGTTCCTCTCCAATATCTTCTTGGCTTAATAAAACCATTCTCCCATTTTGAATTGAGGTAACCATTGCTTTTCCAAGAAACTGTTGCGAATACGTAACAGCTATATCGTAACGATGACTATTCGACACAATACAGTAATAACCGATTTGTTGTCTCTCCACTTCTTCTAATAAAATATCCAGTTTCATTTTAGCCCTCCCTTTAGGTTAAAAATGCAACCAACCTCTTAGGCGCGATGCTTCTACAATCTTGCGAACCCCTTCCATATAGGCAGCAATTTTCATATTTACTCCAAAGCGTTTAGAAGTATCAAGTACGTTAGAAAAACTAGATGTAATTTTCTCCTTTAAACATTGATCAACATATTGCTCCGTCCAGTAATATCCTTGGTTATTTTGACACCATTCAAAATATGAAACAATCACGCCACCAGAGTTTGCTAAAATATCTGGAACAACCAAAATTCCCTTTTCTTCTAACATGGTTATCGCCTCTTTTGTTGTTGGTCCATTTGCAGCCTCAATGATAATCTTACATCCAAGCTTTCCTGCATTATGTTTTGTAATGACTCCTCCAATTGCCGCCGGAATGAGTACATCACATTCTTTTTCTAACAACTCCTGATTAGAAATTGTTTTACTAAAGAGATTCGATACTACACCGAAAGAATCTCTGTTTTCTAGTAAATAAGGAACATCTAGACCGTCTGGATTATAAATTCCTCCTATAGCATCTGATACCCCGACTACTTTCACACCAATATCATATAAATATTTTGCCAAATAACCTCCAACATTCCCAAACCCTTGAATAATAACTCGCATATTTTGTAGCGGAATTTGTTTTAACTCACTTACTAACTGAAGTGTATACAATACACCTTTAGACGTTGCTGTTTCCCGCCCTTGTGATCCTCCTAGCATTAATGGCTTCCCGGTTATAAAGCCTGGAGAGTCAAACTCCCTGATATGGTCATATTCATCTAGCATCCAAGCCATAATTTGCGCATTTGTATACATATCAGGTGCTGGAATATCTTTCGTCGGCCCCACAATTTGACTTACTGCTCTTACATACCCACGACTCAGTAACTCTAGTTCTCTAAAACTCAACTCCTGTGGATTACAAATAATCCCGCCCTTTGCGCCTCCATATGGCAGTCCTGTCACTCCACATTTCAAGCTCATCCAGCCAGCAAGTGCTTTTACTTCTTCTGCCGTAACATCTGGATGAAATCTAATACCACCTTTTGTTGGCCCTGCTGCGTCGTTATGCTGAGCACGATACCCTTGAAATACCTTTGTTGTTCCATCATCCATTCGAACAGGAATGCTTACTTCTAAAAAACGCATTGGTTTTTTCAGAAATTCGAATACTTCGTCTGGATAACTTAAAAAATGAAGCGCCTCTTTTAATATAGCTTGAAATTCCTCTAAAGGATTTTCAACTTCAACTGTATTTGTATGTTTTTCTGATTGAATCGGCACGATAACACCCCTCTTTATACTTTTACTAATTGTACAAAGCAATAATCGTGCCAAGTGAAAATACTACGTTAATCATATCGTGTCATCCCCTTTACTTATGAATCTTTGAGTGACTTATGCAATGCTGCATGATTATCAAATATAAAAAAAGACATCGGAACTTATCCGATGCCTTTTTCTTTTTATATTTCCTGTGCTTCTTCAAAATGCATTTGCGGAGGAGCTGAACGGAACATATTTGTAACATATAGAAGGTAACCAATTCCAATAGCAGCCCAGCAAAGTCCCAAAATAAGTGAATGGATATTGAGATTAAACCATAGTACGGCTACAGTAGCAGCACCCAAAATAGGCATAACTAAGTAATTTAAGAAATCTTTTATCGTCTTATATCTTTTTTTCTTGATTATATAGTAAGAAATTACAGACAAATTAACAAATGTAAATGCAATAAGCGCTCCAAAGTTAATAAGAGATGCTGCTGTTTCTAAATCAATGAATATAGCGAAGAGCGAAATAATTCCTACAAAAATAATATTATATACTGGGGTTCTCCAGCGAGGATGAATGTATCCGAATATTTTCTTCGGAATTACATTATCTCGCCCCATTACGTATAATAACCTGGATACACTTGTATGAGAAGCTAAACCAGACGCAAGTGTCCCCATAAGGGTTCCTACTAAAAAGAAAGCTTGAAATAATTTCCCGCCAACATATAGCGCAATTTCTGGGGATGCTGATTCTTGATTTTTAAATACAGATGTATCTGGAAAAATAGATTGTGTAAAATACGTTGTAGTAATGAATAAAACTCCGCCGATTAAAGCAGTAAGAAAAATAGCTCGAGGAATTGTTTTTTTGGCGTTTGGTGTCTCTTCTGAAAATGTAGTTACTGCATCAAAACCTAAAAATGAGAAACAAAGAATTGTTGCACCTGCAACTAACGGTGATATTTGTATATCTGATTGAAAAAACGGCTGAATGGAAAAAACTTCTCCTGTTCCCTCTCCCGCTAATAAGCCTTTTATAACTAGAAAAACAAATACGGCCATTACTAACACTTGAAATATTACTAAGAACGTATTGAAATTAGCAGTAACATTTACGCTAATCATATTTATTAATGTAACCAGGAGAACAAAGCCAATGACCCATACCCAACTAGGAACACTTGGGAAAAATGCTGACATATAAATTCTCGTTAATAGTGCGTTCACCATTGGTAGAAACAAATAATCCAATAACGCGGACCATCCAACAAGAAACCCAAGCCTTGCACTAATTGTCTTCTGTGTATACGTATAAGCAGATCCTGCGGTAGGAAAAGCCTTTACCATTTTTCCGTAGCTTGCAGCGGTAAACAACATCCCCGCTAATGCAATAAGATAAGCTCCTGGAACATGACCACCCGTTTTTTCAGAAACGATTCCAAATGTGTCAAACCCAACCATCGGTGTCATATACCCGACCCCTAGCATAACAATTGACCAAAGCCCTAATGAACGTTTTAAACCAACTACTTTCCCCACCTATCATTCCTCCTACTTTCTCTATCTAATTTCCATTTAAAAATCGACAATCAAAAGGAAGCGTTTTCAAATAACCATATATCACACCGAGTACTACCTCCCTTTTTGTTGCTTTTTAAATATTCATGCAATTTTCAAGCCAAAATTTCTAGAGTTTAAAAATTCAATATTAAAAAGAACGTATAGGTGGAATTAGACCTCATTTCTTCTCATTTTTTATTCATTTTGACATAAATTATTCAATCTCTCATACGACTAAATATGAAAATAAAACCTTAATCCGTGTTTTTTCTTGATTCCCACTTCCTCAAAAATTGGGCTTTTACAAGATTAAAATATTTCCATGAAATAATAACATTATGTAAACTATTCATAGCAAAAAAGCTGTCTTTTCTATAAAGACAGCTTTTTCTATAACACTATATTAAAAATTGAATACGAAGTCATCGTCTGCTAACTTTTCAACATTCGTTGCTTTTACGTAACCATTTCCTTTTACAGAGAAGAAGTCATGGTTTTTCGTATCTGTACGTAAACCATTTAAAACGATTGGGTTAATTTCTTCTTCCTCAAACTTCGGCTCAAGTCCTAAGTTCATAAGTCCTTTATTCGCATTGTAACGAACGAAACGATTTACATCCTCTACAAGACCGATAGAAGTGTAAATTTCTTCTGTATATGCCAATTCAATTTCATACAGTTCCATTAATAACTCTTGCGTTTCCGTTTGTACTTCTTGTTGCTCTTCTGCAGAAAGTTCTGTGAAGATTTGTTGTGCTAAAATACCAACGAATACGCCGTGAATTGACTCGTCACGAATTATTAGGTTAATAATCTCACCACTTGCCGTCAATTTACCTTGACCCGCTAAGTAAAGTGGATAGAAGAATCCACTATAGAATAAGTAACTTTCTAAGAACACACTTGCTACCATTGCCATGTATAACTCTTTTTTCGTTACTTCAGGCTTTAATAAGCGACGATAGTAACTAGTAACAATACCAGCTTTTTTCTCAAGTAATGGATGGTTATCTACCCATTCAAAAATATCATCAATTTCTTCTTCAGTAGCTAATGTTGTGAAAATATGACTGTAACTCTTCGCATGTACTTCTTCCATAGCGCCCATGAAAGCTAATACACTTTTCGCTTGTAAATTTTCAAGATGAACAAGTACAAGAGGCATCCCTTCGCCACCTTGTTTCGTATCTAAAAGTGTTAAACCACCTAATACACGCTTATAAGCAATTTGCTCTTCTTTTGATAATTGTGCCCAAGTATTTTTGTCAGAAGATACTGCGATTTCTTCTTCTGTCCAAAACTGAGCGATGTTTTGCTTCCAAAACATTAAACTAAAATCATCTTCTTTTTTGTTCCAGTTTACCGCACGCATTAAATCGCCCCTTCTCTAAATAAACATAAAAAATTGATAACTAAGCATGAGCAGGGTTCAGAAAAACCCTGCTCATAATGTCTCACTTTTTATATTAAACGGTACAAGCCACGCACTCTTCCACGCTTAATTTACGTGTTCTCGTATAATAAAGACTCTTCAAGCCTTTTTTATGTGCATAAATGTAGTAACGTGCTAACTCACGTGTTGAAATATCACTATTAACATAAAGAATTGTACTAATTCCTTGGTCAATATGTTCTTGAACTTCTGCGATTAAATCAATTAATTTAAACTGATTCATATCATAAGAAGATTTATAGTACCAAAACGTATCTTTTGATAAATACGGCATTGGATAATATGTTGTCGCATTCGCATACGTTCTTGATTCAATTTGACTTACGATTGGCATTACGCTTGAAGTTGCATTTTGAACGTAACTGATCGATTGTGTCGGAGCGATTGCAAGACGATATGAGTTGTATAAACCATTCTTCTGTACTTGCTCTTTTAAACTTGTCCAATCTTCTTTTGTTGGAATATGAATTCCTTCAAATAATTGCTGAATTTTTTCAGTTACTGGGCTGTAATCTGTCGTTTCATACTTTTCAAAGTATGTGCCGTTTGCATAATCAGACTTATCGAAGTCTTTAAATGTTTCGCCTTTTTCTTTAGCGATCTCCATACTTTTCTCAATCGAGTAGTAATTTAACATCATAAAGAATGTACGAGCGAATTCTTTCGCTTCAGCACTTTCATAAGCGATTTTATTTTTTGCTAAATATCCATGTAAGTTCATTGCTCCAAGTCCAACTGAATGAAGCTCATCATTTGCTTTTTTCACAGTTGGGGCATTCGGAATGATCGTCATATCAGAAACAGCTGTTAAAGCTTCCATTCCCGCATGAACTGCTTCACGAATTTCTTTATTTTCCATTACGTTTACGATATTTAACGATCCTAAGTTACAGTTAATATCACGGCGGATAATGTCTTCTGTACCGTAATCATTTATTTCAGAAGTTTCTTGTAGCTGGAAGATTTCTGTACATAAGTTCGACATCTTCACAGTTCCAATATCCTTCAGTGGATGCTGGTTATTTGCATTTGATTTAAACATTAAGTATGGGTAACCAGACTCAAGCTGAATCATAGCAATTTTAATCAGCATATCACGCGCACTAATATCTAATGGCTTCTTCTTCACTTTCGGATTGCTCATTAATTCATCGTACATTTCGTCGATATCTATATCATCTAAATGTTTTCCGTACTCTTTAAATACTGTATAAGGCGCGAAAACATGGAAAGGTTCGTTTTTCTCAGCAAGCTCAAAGAACTTACTTGGAACGATAATTCCGATTGATAGAGACTGAATACGGCTCTTCTCATCGGCATTTATTTTTTTGGTATCAAGGAATTCAATAATATCCCAATGGAAAATGTTTAAGTATACTGCACCTGCACCTTTTCGTTGCATATTGTTACTCCATATCGTCAAAACGTATGGGGGATAGTCATTTCTGCTATCCTCTCTATATCGCTATAGAGTTCAGACCATATCTTCTTCTCGCCAAATTCTTCATTTAACCATTTATCATATGTTTGATGCACATGAATATGGCATAAACTATAATAACTGTATACACCCTTTGAATTTGGTTGTTTTGAGAAGCCAGGTTCGAGCTACTTAGTCACCTACATAGCCACTTGGTCGTTGAACCTTCTCCTTATCTAATAAATTTAGGAGCTCGGCTGCTGATTTCCTGCAATCTTGGATTTTCAGGGTTCGCTACGTAATTTCTTCGTAGTATCCTACCTTGATATACTCAGGCGTTCCAGCAATTGACCTGGTTTTATAGTTGAGCCATAAAGTTAACCCAACTGATTCGCATACGAAAACGAATCTTCAAGTAATTTCATAACAGGTACTACACCACTTGCGGCGTTATCAATACCTTTAATTTGCTCACCACGTGCGCGTAGCTTAGATAAGTTTAAAGCTACTCCACCACCGATTTTCGATAATTGCATTGCAGTATTAATGTTAAAGCCGATTGAATTTAAGCTATCATCCATCTCTAACAAGAAACAAGACACCATTTCTCCTCTTCTGCTTCTTCCCGCATTTAAAAAGGTTGGTGTCGCTGGTTGGTAGTTTTGTTTTACAATCATGCTTGCGAAGTGTTTTGCCTTCGCAACATCACCGCGTCCTAAGTATAATGACACAATTGCTACACGATCTTCATAGCTTTCTAAGTATTGTTTTTGATCATTCGTTTTTAACGCATAATCTTTATAGAACTTAGATGCTGCCATATAAGATTGGAACTCGAAGTTTTCACCATAAGCGATGTTATAAACTCCTTCTACTTCCTCCAAGCTATACTCGTCCAGAACGTTGTAATAGTAATCATGTTCTTTCATATACTCCATTCGCTCTGCCACGCTATTAAAATGAACGGTATTCTCTCTAGCTTCTTCCATAAAGACTTCTAACGCCTCTTTATCTTTATGAAGCTGATAAAAACCGTCCTGCATTTGCGTGATTTCATTATTCAGTTCAATGTGTCGCAATCTCCCGCACCCTTTCTTTAAAATATTCTACATCATTATTTGTTCCAGATAACTCAAATTTTGATACAATAGGCACTTCATATTTAGTAGAGATTTTGTCAGCACTTGCACCAAACATGTCTCCCCAATTACGATTGCCACTTGCAGATACGCCTTTTAATTTTTCATTATTGCGTTCTAAAAAGTCTAAAACACGTTCCGGTACATTTCCAAAACCTGTTGTATACGTAATAAGAATAAAGTCTTCATCTAATACTAGAGCTTCATCAATTTGAACGGCCGGCATATTTAATTTGTGAATGAAACGCTTCACGTTTCCTGTCATAGAATCATATGCAACTAACATTTCCGACCCTCCCTCTCCAATCTATATTCTCTGTATGTCGTTTCTTGATTTCTCTATATATTGTATTACGTTTCAAAATAAGACACAAGATATATGTATAAATTCTTTCTTTTTTTAACTTTTACTTTTCGACATGACCGTCGATTTTTTTCAATACAAAGACTATGAAACAACATTCTAAAACTCATGTCAATAAAGTGCTTTT
This sequence comes from Bacillus sp. 41-22, assembly GCF_025809295.1. NCBI lineage: Bacteria > Bacillati > Bacillota > Bacilli > Caryophanales > Bacillaceae > Bacillus > Bacillus sp. 41-22. The sequence continues at coordinate 1,346,036 of NZ_CP084035.1, read as the reverse complement.
CAAAAAAGTTGTCAACGAATTTAACCTTATTTTTAAAAAAGTTACCAATATTTTTTGTCATAAAACAGTAAATGCTGGAGTAATATATTTCTCCAGCATCACGCAAAAAAGAACAGATATTAAACGATAATCTGTTCTAACAAACGATTACATTTATCAATTTTACTTTATTAAATATTATACATATTCTTTCGTTCCTCGTTACATACTAAAAGATAACTATTATAGAAAAAGATTATTATTATGGAACTTCAATTTATTTATGAAAAAAATTATTCAGGGTGCTCAATACGCAAAATATCTCTTACAAATATATGATGTGGATTCTCATCTTTATCGAGCATTGTACATACAGGAGCTTCTTCATCAAAGTATACGATCATTCCTTCTACGTACTGATATGTATGTTGAACTTGTACCGTTACTTTAATTTCTACTGCTTGTTCATACGCCCTTTTTATTTTCTGAAGCATTTTTGCTGAACATTTTCGTTTCTCTGGATACATAACCATTCCCATAAACCTATTCCCAGCTCTATCTTTCCACATATAATCCCAATGTGGCAATATGCCTTGTTTAAAATCCCCCATAATTCTCCTCTCCTTTATCTTCTATTTATGAACGTGGTGTTTCTGAATATGTATAAATTACCTGTCCACCGCGCTGTGCGTTCCCGATAATATGTTTAAAATCTTCTCGATTTACAACAACTTCTCTGAACGTATAAAATACATCTTTCGTCGCAACATACTCCTTTATTTCATCATTTTTCAGCTGATCCAAAATTGTATTTGCTAATTGTTTATCCATGTATTTCACCTCTCTGCAATATTTTATTCTATCGCATCTTCTATAGGTCGACAACGGTAAAATTATCCCGTTACTATTATGTAATTCACTTTCATTATTTTTATATCTATATCACTTTATTATATTCGCACTAAATATCATATACTAACATAGCTACTTCTCTATATCAAACTTTTTGATACCCTGTATAACAAAGTTCCAAATCACTGTTTGATATTTTATTTTATGCTACAATATACATTTAGAACTAGGAGGGATACTATGATTCGGAAAGCAAAAAAGACAGATGCGGTAGAAGTAGCACCTTTATTGTATAACGCTCTGCACGAAATTGCTGAAAAAATCACAGGTAGCACAGTTGAAGCAAAAGTAATACTAGGACTTGAAACATGGTTCGTAAAAGAAAATAATCGATTGAGCTATGAAAACTGTTTAGTGGCTGAACAAGGTGGAAAGGTAGTTGGGGTTATTGTCGTTTATCACGGTAGTGACGCTGAACAACTTGATGCACCAATCATACACTACTTAAGAGAACTACATGAAGACGAATCCATTACGTTAGAAAAAGAAGCTGAACTTGATGAGTATTATATTGACACGTTGTCAGTTTCAAGTATGTACAGTGGACGTGGTATTGGCTCTAAATTAATCGATGCAGCTGAACTTCATGCAACTGAAAAAGGGCATGAAAAAATCGCCTTACTTGTTAATTTAGAAAACAAACGCGCTTTTTCACTATATGAAAAACTTGGTTACAAAGAAGATAAAACCGTTATGCTCGTCGGTGAATCGTATGCCCATCTAATAAAACCATTACGGTCATTGGTTTCTATATCTTAAAAGGACAATTCTTTTTTACTTGTTATGTAGAGAAAGAGGCTGCCAAAGGGACAGCCTCTTTTAAATTAATTTTGTATTTAATACATTTCCATCCATCGCCTCATGAAATGTATACGTTGTACATCCCCATGGCTTCCTATGAAAAATAGGCGAACCAGACCACCCCATTGCCCTCAGTTCAGTCCCAATCATCGCATTAAAATAACTATGACCTACAAGGGCAATATGTCCATGTACGAGCGCATAGCGGTGCAACATATTAGCGGCTTGCCTTGCTCTTTCTCGTACTTCCTTATAAGACTCAACCTCTTTACTATAACCAACTATCCATCGTGTACGTCCAATAAACATCCATACATTCGGTTTACATTTCAACCATTTTGGAGCATAAAAACTCGTTGGAACTTCCGCTTCCCTAAAAAGAGGATTTTGCACAAAAGATAGGGAATCCAATAACTCAGCCGCTGACTGTACAGCGCGCCTTTGATCACTCGTTACAACCAGTTTCGCTGATTCAATCGCCTCAATTGTTTCAATTGGTATAGGAGTTTCTTTTACTGTAGTCCCTAAATCATATTGCTTCATCCATTCACGAAATAAAATAATTGTCATTGGCTCTATAGTACTGTCCAAACGACCATGACGAATAAAAGAAATTCGCATTCTTTCCACTCCCCATTCATCACTTACGAACTATATTACGTACTATTTCTTCTTGCCATCATACCATGCATAAAAAGAAAGTTATATATCCCCACCACTATCATGTGTTATCGAGTTGTGCACACCATCCAGTCCATCAAAATATGTAGTTGTTTCATGATGACGCACTTTCTTCAACTGTATATATGAAAATAAAAATAATAAAATCGCTATAAAGCTCCCCACAATTTCAAACATCATTTTCCAGCCCCTAATTTCTCCCACTTTAGTAGGTCATTGTATCTTTTATTATACTCCCGTATAAAGATGTATGCATTTTCATCATTCTTCTCCTAAACAATATTTTTTACATATTTTCTTACAAAAAGTGAATATTTTTCGAATTTTTACTTTGGAAACATTTACAAAGTAGTAAATATAGTTCAAAATAAGAAGAAATAAAAAAGCCCAAATTATTCTTTTTTTGGGAAAACTGGAACAAGGAGAGTTGCTTATGCAGATCGCAGAAACTGGAGATATCATTGAATTTAAAGGTGGAATGCAAGGCCGTGTTCAAAAGGTAAATCAAAACTCCGTTATTGTTGATATAACAATTATGGAGAATTTTAGAGAACTAGATATGGAACCTCTTACAGTTGTAAGCCATAAAAACTATACTGTCATTAATCAACATGCATAATATAATAGAAAGAAAGGATCTGTATATCATACAGATCCTTTCTTTCTATATTAACGATTATCGATCTTTTCTGGATATAAATCGTGATTCATCATGCGGTAGTCTGCCATTTTCTCATACTTAGTTCCTGGGCGGCCGTAGTTACAGTAAGGATCGATTGAAATACCACCACGTGGTGTAAATTTCCCCCATACCTCAATATAGCGTGGATCCATTAATTTAATTAAATCATTCATAATAACGTTCATGCAATCTTCGTGGAAGTCACCATGATTTCGGAAGCTAAATAAATATAGCTTTAAAGATTTACTCTCTACCATTCTTTGTTCTGGAATGTAGCTAATATAAATTGTTGCAAAATCTGGTTGTCCTGTTTTCGGACATAAACTTGTAAATTCAGGACAATTGAATTTTACAAAGTAATCACGGTTTGGATGGTTATTATCAAATACCTCTAAAATTTCCGGGCTATATTCAAATAAATATTTTGTATTTTGATTTCCTAATAATGTTACATCTTTTAAATCTTCATCTAATCTTCCTGCCATTTTAAACATCCCTTCTCATTATACCCCTCGTTTATTTCCCCATACTAACGCATGAAGCTGAGGCAGTACTTTCGCATCATTCATTTCTTTACAATTCACAGCTTTTTCAATAAGCCACTCATATTTTTCTAATAGTTTTTTTATAAGCACCGCATCATCCACTGTTTTCGTATCATCATTCCCTACTTGTAAGAAAAATGGTACATTCGGATAACGCTCGTGCATCTTAACTGCATATTCAAAATCTTGATCATCGAATACTACTACTTTTAAACTAAAATCTTTCCCTGCTAGTTTATGAATAACAGAATCTAACATATGAAAATCTGTTTTCATAGTTGAACTTGGTGGTTTTGGAGAAATCGTTACCTCATCAATTTGAAGCAACCAATCTTGCCATTTACTCCCTTGCGTTTCTACCGCTGTTCGCATTCCATTCTCCTTTAATATAGAAAGAAGAAATTGCATATTTTTCAGCAAAACAGGATTTCCACCCGAAATCGTAACATGAGAAAAATTTTCTCCACCAATTTCTACAAGCTCATTCCAAATGTCTTCCGGTGTCATTTGTTTAATTTGATCTTTGGCCGATCCATCCCATGTAAAAGCAGAATCACACCAAGCACAGCTATAATCACAGCCCGCTGTACGGATAAACATTGTCTTTTGTCCTACAACCATCCCTTCTCCTTGAATAGTTGGACCAAATATTTCTAAGACGGGGATTTTACTCATCGAGCATCCACTCCCGTCTTACTTCCGCATAACTAGTCGGCGTCTCAAAAAGACGAACAAATTCAACACGAGCTCCCTTATATTCGTTCGCACGATTATCTTTCGTTAATGCTTCTGCCATCTTTTCATAAATCCAAACGACCATATTTTCAGCAGTCGTATTCATTTCTGGCAATGTTTCGTTTAAATAACGATGATCTAAATAAATTTCTATTTCATTTTTCCAAATCTCTTTTATATCTCCAAAGTCAATTGCAAGGCCTATTTCATTTACATATCCGCTAATTCCAAATACGACTTTATATGTGTGTCCATGTAAATTTTTACATTTCCCTTCATAGCAGTGTAAATGGTGCGCTGCGTCAAATGTAAATTCCTTGCTGACCATTACTCTTTTATTATGATATTTGAGTTGTTCACGCTGAATATCCTTGTCCATTTTTTGCAAATTTTCTACGATGCGAAATCCAAAAAAGTTATCCATTAGTTGCTCGCTCCTTTGCGTTCTTGTAGATACGTATCTAATCCCGCTTTACGAAGTTGACATGCTGGACATTCACCGCAACCATCACCAATGATTCCGTTATAACATGTTAATGTTTTTTCTCTAACAAACTCAAATGCTCCAAGTTCATCAGATAATTTCCATGTCTCTGCTTTATCAATCCACATAAGTGGTGTATGAATAACAAACGGATAATCCATAGATAAATTTAATGTAACGTTTAATGATTTCACAAACACGTCACGACAATCTGGATAACCACTGAAATCAGTTTCACATACACCCGTTACAATATGACGTGCTCCAACTTGTTTTGCTAATACAGCCGCAAATGATAAAAATAGTAAATTTCGTCCATCTACAAATGTTGATGGCAATTCACCTTCTTCATGTGTAATCTCCATATCCGTTCTCGTTAACGCATTTGGAGCAAGTTGATTTAATAGGCTCATATCTAGTATCGTATGTTTAATTCCTAGCTCTTTCGCAATTTCCACTGCACAATCAATTTCTAATTTATGACGTTGATTGTAGTTAAATGTTACAGCTTCCACTTCTTCAAACTGCTGTATCGCCCAAAATAAACATGTTGTACTATCTTGTCCACCACTAAAAACAACAACTGCTTTTTCTTTTTTCATTTCACTCATTCTCCTTCTCTACTACGAATAAGAAGAAAGAACGTTCTTGAACTGTCACAATAAAAAAACAAAACAATACCTAATGATATTGTTGTTTCCATAGTTTTTTATAGAGGGAGTTCGCGAACCTCTCCCATGCAGTGCACGGAATTTCTTCTTTCATTGACAAAGATTATTGTAACATATTGTATACTACCAGAAAAAATTTCTGATTTTTTCCGCTATTTCGCATTTCATTTATTTCATTTTATAGTATGATTAATTTAATGTTAGAAGAGAGGAGGCATCCCACTGGAACTCTTTATTATTTACCTCTTTTTAAATATATTATCTATTCTCGTTACAATGCTCGTATATCATTTATTTTGGAATCAGAAAGGGAAACGATCTCCTAAATTAAATTCAGCCATATTTATTGTATTGTGTTGCCTCGCTACCATACTATGTATCACTTTCGCAGCAAAAACAAATAATGGTTTTCAGTTCGACATGCGACATATCGTATTAATTGTCGGCACGTTAACGGGAGGGCCTATTGCTGGTGGTTCTATTTTAGCTGTATTAAACATTTATCGCTTTTTATTGGGAGGAATAGGTGCGTTTCCATCCTTTATCGCTTCTATTCTCCTATTTATTGTTCTACTATTAACATACAAATTTTTTAATCGAAGTTCTAATCATATAAAAATAACACTTGCTATTTTTTACAGTCTTACTTATGGATTTGGTTGGATACCATTTTTCCTTGCAAGTGTTACAAATGAGGCAGATTATATACCACATATCATTGTGTACGAACTATGTACGATGATTGGCACGATCCTTATTTTATATTTACTACACATATTACAAATGCAAGTTCGTCTCCAAAATGAACTTATGAACGCTGAGAAATTTCATTTAATCGGCGAAATGGCAGCTTCTATCTCTCATGAAATTCGTAATCCTTTAACTGCAACGAAAGGTTTTTTACAACTTTTACAGTCAGATACATGTTCTGAGAAAGAACGAAAATTATATATCGACATAGCCATTAATGGTATCGAGCAAGCAAATCACGTTCTTACAGACTACTTAACTTTTGCAAAACCGAGTATTGAAAAAGAACAACAATTACAAGTAGAGGAAGAATTACTTCATGCGTTGTCTTTGATCACACCTCTCGCCAATTTAGCAAATGTTCGTATAAATTATATAAAACAAAGTACATCTTTCTTTATCGCTGGCGAAAAGCAAAAACTGAACCAATGTTTATTAAATATTTTTAAAAATTGTATTGAGGCTATGCCTACAGGTGGCGACCTTATTCTTACATTAGTTCCAGACCATAAACATATACAATTATATATAAAAGATACAGGAGTTGGTATGGATCAAGGACAAATAAAACGCCTTGGATCACCTTTCTACTCAACGAAAGAAAAAGGGACCGGACTCGGAATGATGGTCGTCTTCAGCGTCATTCAAGCAATGGATGGAAAGATTGATATTATAAGCGAAAAAGGGACAGGTACAACCTTCTTATTAACTTTCCCACTCATACAAAAAACGTGATGAACTTCATCACGTTTTTTCTGTTCCTTCAACTAATTCTGCAAAAGCTTTCACTTTTCCATGTGGCTTTTGATTTTCTTTCCGAGCTTTCCAGGCGCGCTCTTCTTCTCTCTTTTTCTTTGACATGCTTTTCAACTCCTTCTTTTCTTTTCTCCATGTAGTATTCCAAAATGAGAAAGAAAACTATGCATGAGTAAAAAAGAAAAGAAGCGGTTCCCCACTTCTTTCATTTTAACGCTGTAAAATTGCATGTTTCGCTTCTTTTAGCTGTGTAAGATGTCTTTGTTCGTGTAAATCTAGAAATTGAACCCATTGATATAAATTCAAATCATTAAAAATAGGATGTTTTAATCCATTTTCAAATAATTCTTTTTCATCTATTACACTATGAAGGGCATGTAATAATTCTTGTCGTGAATGTTCTAGTAATTGAATTCCTTGCAGTTTTTTCATTAATGTTTCTGTTGGTTTCATTTGTTGAGGAGCTTCCCTTTTATGTGTGCGATCAAGCGTAAGTTGGAGGTCTTTAAATGGAGCAAGTTTTCTTTCTTTTTTTTGCAAAGCATATACAAGGGCAGATGTGACAGACTGTTCAACTAAATGCAAATGATGCAAAATTTGAATAATACTCCATTTATCACGGCGTGGCTTTACATTCACCTCCGTATCATTTAACATTTCAATTTCTGATAACAACGTGCTTCGTGTAGACTGTAATGAGTGGACTAAAGTTTCTAAACTAACATCCATATTAGATTGAAGCATAGTGCTTTCCCCCCTTTTGTTGGTGAAAAGGGGCGCTCCCCATTAGAAACACCCCTAAAATAATTCTGAATTTTCTTTTATTATCTCATCATTTTTCTATTATGTCGATGTTAAACATAGGAAAAAAGTGCATGTTTTTTTACAATTTTGTGTCGTCAACAGCACGTAACCACGCTTCAATTTCTGTAATTACACTTTTTACACACCCTTCAGCGAATGGTGATGTTAAATTTGCAACTTCTACTAATTCTAAGAATGATTTACTTCCACCTTGTTGACAAAGATTCACATAATCTTCCCAAGCCTCTTGTCTATTATCTCTTGCACGTTTCCAAAATTGCAGTGCACAAATTTGAGCTAACGTGTAGTCAATATAATAGAAAGGTGAGCTATAAATATGACCTTGACGTTGCCAGAAACCACCACGCTCTAAATAATCATTATCTTCATAATCACGATGTGGTAAATACTTCTTCTCTATGTTACGCCATGCTGACTTACGCTCTGCTGGCGATGCTTCTGGATTTTCATATACATAATGTTGATATTCATCTACAGATACACCGTACGGTAAAAATAGAAGTGCTGAACTTAAGTGTGAGAAATAATATTTATCCGCATCTTCTTCAAAGAATAACTTCATCCATGGCCATGTAAAGAATTCCATACTCATTGAATGGATTTCACATGCTTCATATGTTGGCCAATTATATTCTGGAATTTCATACTTACGACTTTCATATACTTGGAAAGCATGACCAGCTTCATGTGTTAATACATCAATGTCCCCAGACGTTCCATTAAAGTTTGAGAAGATGAATGGCGCTTTATAATTCTCGATATATGTACAATATCCACCACCAGCTTTTCCTTTTTTCGCAACTAAATCTAATAAATCATTATCGAGCATGAAATTAAAAAACTCATCTGTTTCAGCTGATAATTCTTTATACATCGTTTTCCCGTGATTAATAATCCAATCGGCATCGCCTTTTGGAGTTGGATTACCTGTAGCAAACTCAAAGTTTTCATCATAATAAGCGAGCTTTTCTACACCAATGCGTGCTTTTTGTCTATTTCTTAACTCGGTTGCAACTGGAACGATATAATCTAATACTTGCTGACGATAGTTCGCTACCATTTCAGCATTATAATCTGTACGATACATTCTTGCATATCCTAATTCAACAAAGTTTTTAAAACCAAGTGTTTTCGCGATTTTCGTTCTCACTTTAACAAGCTCATCATAAATACGATCTAACTCTTCCTCGTTCTCAGCTAAAAATCCGTAGTATGCTTCACTTGCTGCTTTACGTTCACTTCTTTCTTTTCCTTGCATAAACGGAATAAGTTGCGATAACGTTCTTTCTTCTCCTGCAAAGTCAATTTTTGCAGATGCTAATAACTGCGTATATTGTGAAGACAATTTATTCTCTAATTGTAAATCTTTCACTACTTCATCTGAATATGTTTTTAAATCACATTCAGCTAGAGCAAATAATTGCTTTCCATAATACGCCTCTAATTCTTCGCGGAATGGAGAATGAATTAACGCATTATAATACTTTGTACCATACCCTTGTACAACTGGAGAGAATTCATCAAAGAAATCCTGCTCATCCTTATAAAAGGCATCTGTCGTATCAACAGAATGACGAATGTAACAAAGGTTACCCATTGTACCAAAGTCATTACGAATTTCATTAATTGAATTGATAACTTGTTTTTGTTCTTCTACAGTTTTTGCGTTATCAAACTTCTCTAAAGCAACAGTAAATTTCCCTTTTAATTCTTCAATATTTGGCCGTTTATATTCATAGTCTTTAAATGACATGAACGAGCCCCCTCTCCATTATATGCATCATTATTATAATTCAATTCTTACTTACAAATCTCCTCTTATTCTTCAGCAAAATGCGGTAGATGATGTCATAAATACATGCACACAAAAAAGCCTTGGATTTCTTTATCCAAAGCTCCTTTGGAACATATCATCATTTTTCATACTTTCCAATTTTTTTCAATAGCTCGAGTAATTCATCCTTCTCATCCTTCGTTAACATTTCAAAAGACTGATATATAACTTGCTCATGACCTGGAAAAATAGAAGCAATAAAGCTCTCTCCAGACTCCGTTAATTGTGCATAAATAACACGCCTGTCATTTGGACATGGAATTCGTTTTACAAGCCCTTTTTTCTCTAGCTTATCTACAACGTATGTAATGCTGCCACTAGCTATTAAAATACGCTCACCGATTTGCTGAAGTGGTTGGCCTCCTTTATGATATAGTAATTCTAATACAGCAAACTCAGTTGGATTTAATCCGTTACTTTGTATGGATTTATTTGTAGTATCCATAACAGAACGATGTACACGGGATAATGCAATAAATACTTTTAAAGATTGAGAAATGTCTTCTCGCTCATTATTTGATGTCATACCATTTCAACCCTTCACTTAAATTCTCCGCAACAAAAAGAAAAGCAACGTAGCACCTCATTACAACTTCCGAATGAATATTCACTCATTCCTTTTCCTTTCCCTAATGTAATGCAAATGATTCTTGAATAAAAACATGACAATTTTAACATAGTTTATATATAATGATAATAAAAAAAGAAGGAGTACCAAATTTGAAAGTCAAATTACAAAGCATAGTTTTTTACATACTGCTTGTTATACTGCCAACGATAGGGATTGGTGCCACATTTTTTTCATATCACACTTATCAAATGAAACAGGCAAACAAACTATCTGCTCACACTGTTCTCTTTTTATATAGAGACTATTTAGACCATCACCTTGGTGAAGCTATATCTGCCTTAGAAATGCTCGCAAAAGTCGTAGGGACCGAAACTGGCAACATCAATGGGATTAAACAGATTGTACATGATACCGATGGAAATGATCAACGTTTTTCCGGTCTATATTACGCTACGACAGATGGGATGATTACACTCGCATCCCAAGGCGATTCGCCGCCTATTGACGTTTCTGACCGCCAATACATCCAAGATGCATTGCAATCTAAGAAAACAACTGTATCATCAGTTATTACAGATCGCGTTCTTGGACATCAAGCTATTATGATTGCGTCTCCAATATTTAATAGACAAAAGGAACTCTCAGGATTATTATTAGCAAGTTTACGCTTTGACTACATTTCAGCCTCTTTAAATGCTATTAAACCACAATATCATTTCGAAGTGACTGATAAACATGATGTAGTTTTTCTAACCGATGATAATAACGAAACAAGCGATGGGCATTCTAACATGCTTACTACCCCACTCCAAAGATTAAATTGGAAAGTCTCTGTTTCTCCGTTACCTATTCATCAACAAACTTTATACCAGTTAGTTTCAATAGAGTGTATAGCTACTTTATTTTTAATGTCTATTTTATTTTTACTTGCTCAATATATGTTATTAAAACGTCAAACAAAACTAGAAAGACAACAAAATGAACTACAAAAAATTGAATTGGTTGGAACTTTTGCAGCTAGTACAGCTCATGAAATCCGTAACCCTCTTACTGGAATTAAAGGACTCGTTGCTCTGTTAAAAGAGAAATATAAAGATGAACAGAATCAGTTCTACTTTTCCGTAATCGAACAAGAAATAGAGCGGATTAATGAAATTGTAAGCGAATTTCTTATTCTTGGAAAACCAACTGCCATCATTGAACAAACATATGATGTAAGAACGATTCTTAATGAGGTCGCATTAATTATCCAATCTGAAGCGAATCTACATAACATTGTATTTCATTTACATTTGCCAGACCACCCTGTTCATATACGTTGCTCAAAAGACCATATGAAACAAGTGGTTTTAAACATTACAAAAAATGCAATTGAAGCTATGGCTTCTGGTGATACATTAACCATTGTAGTAACAAACAACGAAAAACACGCACACTTGCAAATTATTGATACTGGAAAAGGGATTCCTAAACATATTCAAAAACACCTCTTTCATCCGTTCTTTACTAATAAAGATACTGGAACAGGTCTTGGGCTTGTTATATGTAAACGAATTGTAGAGATGTACAATGGGCATATATTTATTGATAGTAAAGAAAACAAAGGAACGACAGTTCATATAGAGATTCCATTACACATAGTATAATTATCCTTATCCTAAAAGGGTAATTATACTTATTTCATAAAACCAGCTACAAACATTCTCCAAAAATTGTTTGATTTCCCTTCATACCCAATTTGAAAAATAGGAACCTTTATAATTGAAAACCATTTCGGTGTTTGTTTTTCTTTGTAACGCTGATACTGTACGATAAGCTTGTCCAATTCTTGACTAACTTGAATTGTCTCCATACTATTTAACCCACTTGTTAATCCTAAATGAATCATTTCTTCACGTTTCATATGAATATCATGCGAAAGCTTTTCTAATGTGTACTTCCTTTTTACAGTAAACATCCATATCCCCCTTATTTTTCTTCCATACTCTCAACGCCTCTTCTACTTTAGCCCTTTAAACACTTAATTCTATTTAAAATTGAAGAATCAGAAAATTTAACATTTTTCCCCTGTAATTTACAAATCCTTACCCTCACTTTGAGAATTATTACAAATTATTCTATCTTTGTAAATACATTCGCAATAATAGACATTTTTTTCATCTTCTTTTTTGTAAATACTCAGTAAACAGTGGATTCTCTATTTTCAATGTACTTTTCTTCGACATTTTTTGTTTAATTTATGTAAAAACGCAAAACATAATGATGATTGATAAAGTGAACTTTAATCAGTGGCGGTTTTGTCCATCCTCCACTAATTATTAGCCTTCACCAATCGGGCGTTTATGGGCAGTGGATTTTCCACCTAACTTCTTTACTCCAGCCAAATTTTGAGGTGGGAGTCTTACTGCCCGCAAATAGCGGGATAAAATAGAAAGGAAATATTTATATGCGCAAATATACTATTACAGTTCTTATCTTCACCCTGTTCATACCATTCTTCCTCTTTCCTATTCAAGCAAACGCTCATACGAATAAAGTTGCTATTGTCATCGATGATTTCGGCAATAATATGAAAGGCACAGATAAGATGTTATCACTTCCTATTCCACTCACTGTTGCTGTTATGCCATTTCTTCCTTCTACTAAACAAGATGCAATAGCTGCCCATAAAAAAGGGCATGAAGTTATTATACATATGCCAATGGAACCAATTAGAGGAAAAAAAGAGTGGCTTGGACCAAAAGCGATTACAACAGATTTAAGCGATGAAGAAATAAACAACCGACTCGAACAAGCAATTCAAGAAATACCTCATGCAATAGGAATGAACAATCATATGGGATCAAAAGTAACCGCTGATGAAAGGATTGTACGTCTTATACTTTCTGCCTGTAAAAAACACGGTTTATTTTATTTAGATAGTAAAACAAACCCTAATAGTGTTGTCCCAAAAATCGGTAAAGAATTAGGCGTTCCTATTATTGAAAACCAATTATTTTTTGATGATGTATATACGGTAAGTCACATTTCAAAACAAGCACAATTACTCATAAAAAAAATCCAAGACAAACCCATTATGGTAGCTATCGGACACGTTGGGGCTCCAGGTGAAATTACATCACGTATTATCGAAACTTCTATTCCTAAAATTCGTGAGCATGCAGACTTTATTTTTTTATCTGATTTAGCATTATCTCCACCTTCTGTTTCAAAATAAAATTCATTTCTCGCACTAAAAAAGATACCTATCTACACATAGCAGATAGGTATCTTTCCTTTTCAACTTAAATATAATCTACATGACTCACCCTGAATCCCTTTTTCTCTATCTTTTCAATTAATTGCTTTAATTTTTTTTCATTTAACTCATCCGATATATTTACGATAACACGGCGAATATATTGATCACCGTTATCAAGCGTAAACAGTCCACCGATATTATATGCTTTTAATAATGTCCCAAGCTCTTTAATTGTTCCCTTACAATCTTGTGTTGCAATTGTTAATATATAACCACCCGTCCGCATACCGAACGAATCCTCAATGACATCAAATACATTAGAATGTGTTAAAATGCCGACAAATTCATTATACTCATTTAAAACCGCTAAAAACGGGAGACGACGAATAACGTAAAAAGCTCTAAAAAAAGAATCCTTTTCAAAAATAAACGAATTTGGACTTTCCAGTACATCTTCTATACTTACATCCTCTAATCTGCTATTACACTTCTTTTCTAAAAGATCTACTTTATAAATAATCCCCGTGAATTCCTTCTCATTTTCTGCTAATACAGGAATTGCGCGAAATCCCGTTTCATTCATAATTTGTAACGCCTTTTCACCAGAATCATTCGTTTTGCAAAATGTCACCTGCTGTTTTGGCAGAAAATGATATTTAACTCGCAAAATATGTTCCTCCTTACATGTCAACATGTAATCTATATATAATAAGGAGACCTATATTTTATGAGTAAAATCTTTTTTAAAACGCTTTCATTTTTAAGGGATGGTAATCTCTGTGAATACATCTTTATATAACAGAACTTTTTGCCCCTTTTATCATTAAAAGCTTTACGTGATAGTTCATTAAATACTCTATACCTTCCAACCATTTTTTCGCTTCTTCTGGAGTTTTCCCCCACACGATCATTCCGTAATTATGAACAAGGACTACTCCTCCACCTTCAATAAAATTCGGAACATTATTTTCTAATAAATTAGCGAATTTCTTTTCATCTTCTACAATTGGAATTGTCATTTCTGTAATACCGTCTTTTCCAAAAACACGTTCCACACTACGTTTTTCGAATGTTACTTCTCCTTCTTTCCCATATAGCTCTGACATTAAATGACTATCTACAGTCTGGACTTGTAAAATGCATTCTGCACTACTTTTTTTATAAATATCCGCATGCATAAATGACTCTATAGCTGGTTTTTCTTCGTTTTCAAATACTGGCTCACACATGCAATTTACGACAATAAAATCTTCTTCAGAAAATACCCCTTTATCTCTTCCCTCTACATTCACTAAAAATGTTAATGGCTCTTTTGACGTACACATCGATAAACTAATTTTCGTACCATAAAACCAATCGCGAAGTGCCAATTCTGCTTTCACATCTTTTAATTCGTTCCATTTTTTCAGAAAAAATAACATTTCGTCACCCCCGGCGTAATATTAATATAATATTCAAATCCTTTCTATATAAAAGGAATATTTTTTGATTATTCTAAAAATTTAATTGAATTATCACACGAGAATGCCTTTTTGTCAATATGGTTTCAGCACCTATCGGAAAAATAGGCCTATCACATGTAAACACTCCTGTCTATTTAGCACTTGATTTTGTACATATAAAAAATACGTTATTCTTCTTATTAAAGAATAACGTATTTTTCTCATTTATTATTTTTTTATTGCTTTATACAGAAATTGCGCATATTGCTCACGTGTTACGAAATCATCCCCTAAAAAGTTCCCATTCCCGTCACCTTTTGATATATTATTATCCACTAATGCTTTCACATATCCTTCTGCCCAATGACCTGTTGGTACGTCTGTAAAGTTCTCCAAATTATTTTCAGTTTCATTTAACTGAAATACTTTTTGTAATACTACTGACATCTCGTACCTAGTTAATACTCCTTCTGGACGAAACTTACCTGTACCATCTCCTTGCATAATTCCAGCTTGTGCAACTGTAGCAATATCTTGCTCAAACATATGCCCTTTCGTATCAGTAAACATCTCTTTCTGCTCTACTTTACTTTCTAATTTCAAGTACCTTTGTACTAAAGATGCAACTTGTCCACGAGTAATATTATCCCCAAATCCAAATTGTCCATTTCCATATCCCTTGAAAATATTTTCTTTCGCTAAATAATGAATTGCTTCTTCTGACCAATGTCCTTTTGGTACATCTTTAAATTCTACTACCTCTACTTTCTCATCTTCTTTAGAATTGTTGTCCCCTTTACTTTCTACTACATTTTGAATTACAGATCCTGTAAAGAAGATTCCTGTATCCGCAAATGGATCTTTCACTCCAAATTCATATACTTTCTCACCTGGTGTACTCCATTTCACTACACCATTACTATACGTACCACCATCACTCTTCAGACGGATTTTTGTAGATACCTCGCCGTCTTTTTCGTATATAGGTACTTTTACTTCTTTATTTACTTCTGTATCCTCTAAAAAGACTTTTTGGTTTTGGACATTAATATAAGCTTTCTTACTTAGTTCTATTACTGGTCTAACATCGCGGATTTCATTTGCAACAAAACTTAAATATACTAACTTATTCAACTTACTAACTGGCGATAAGTCTGAAATATAATTTGCTTCTAAATCAAGTTTTTGTAAGTTTACTAGATTTGATAATGGAGTAATATCCTTTAACTCATTATTAGGTAAATCTAATTCTGTAAGCTGAGTCATTTTAGCAAGTGGTGTCACATCTTCAATTTGATTTTTACCGATAAATAATTTATTTAATTGATTCATTTGATCAATACCCGATAAATCTTTAACCTTATTACGCGTTAATACTAAGTCCTTTAAAGGTAATGAATATAACGGTTTAATATCTTCAATTTGATTACCTGCTAAAGTTAAGTATGTTACATTTTTCAATGCGCTTAATGGAGCAACATCCGTAATTTTATTATTTGCTAAATTCAAGTAATCTAGTTGTTCCATTTTCGCTAATGCTGTTACATCTTCTATTTGGTTGCCTGATAGATATAAACTTTTTACATTTTTCATTTCAATTAGTGGTGCAACGTTTGTAATTTTATTATTACTCAAATCAAGAGATTCTAAATTTCCCATCTTAACAAGTGGTGTTACATCTGAAAATTCATTACCACGCAAAGCTAAATGATTTAATTGCTTTAAATTCGCAAAGAACGACGGATCTGTTATCTTCGCATTCGCAACTGTTAAAGATTTTAAATTTGGCATATATTTTAATGCACTATAATCCAGAATCTCATTCGTGTTTAAAAACAAGTCCTTTACTTGTAATAACTCTTCTTTCGTAATTGGTGTATTTAAATCTTTTCTATTAAATACTTTTTTATTAACAAGTTCTCTTAATTTGTTATCTGTTATCATATTTTGATTATCAACTGGATTATCGGTTTCCGTATTGCCTGAATTAGAGTTATCATCTGGTTTCTCTGTTTCTTTTTCACCTACAGTTGGATCTTTAATTTCAAATTGAACTTGATATTTGTGATCATATCCAATAGCCGGAATAAATATATGCATTTGCATATTGTGCTTCTGCTCAAATTCGCCAATTTCAAATTGGACTACTTTCGTTCCATTTTTTCTTTTATCTTCTGACAGAACTTTCACATCATGAAATACACCAGGTTGATTTCTATCTTCTATTCTAAGATATTGAAAATAATCGCTATCTTGTATTGTTACAGTAACGATTTTTTTCCCATCTTCAATTGCTACTTTAGGATTTTTTATGTACTGAGAAACCATAGATGGCTCATCTTTTTGATCCTTATATATTTTAATCTCAGTATCATACGTGCGATCACTGGCTGCTGCTACCGACTGGTTTGCTTCAATTTTTATTGCTGCTAACGCTGTAGTAGAATACGCAGCAAATGGAATAGCTAATGTTGTTGCTACTACTAGAGCTTTAATATAACTTTTTTTCAAAATAATATCCCCTTATCTTATATATATTTCAATTGATAATTACTATCAATCGCTAACATAATAAATGATAATGAATCTCATTATCATTGTCAATAAGAATATTACATTACGTTTATATTTCCATAGATAAAAAATAAAAAACCCTTTACTCAAAGGGCTTTTTTGCCTATCGTATGAAGGATTTCACTTTTTTCTTTTTCATTAATAACACCAATTTTTTGCAAAATGTTTGCATACAATACAAGTTTATTATATATCCGTTCCGACATACTTTCCCTTCTTTCCTTCGACCAACTTTTTTTGTATTGGTAAATTATATGAACGAGATGAGAAAATGTGTCCACTTTTTGCATAAATACAAAGCTTTTATTTTTTTACTTGCTGATAGTAAAACTCCCACCTAAAAATTAGGTGGGAGTCTAAACGTATTCAATTCATTTAGCAAACTGTCCATTGAATATTATGCTTTTTGACTTCTTCTTCAAAACTATAGGGCATTTTCTTATCACAAATAATATGTTGAATACGAGAAAATCCTGCTATTCGGTAGTTCCCTTTGACGCCTACCTTTGTATGATCGCATAAAATATACGTTTTCTCAGCTAATTTCATCATCGCTTCTGACAGTTTCGCCTTTTCTAATTCAAAGCTAGAAACCCCAAAACCTTGCAACAACCCATCAATCGAAACGAATGCTTTATGAAAATGAAATTGATGAATTACTTGCTGTGAAATAGACCCCGACACACGTGAATGTTTTGGAGATACTTTCCCGCCTATAAATAAAACTTCACCGTGAAACATCTTTTTATTAATAGAAGAAATTAATTGTGTTGCTACTGGAAATGAACTTGTTACAATCGTTAAATTTTTACGATGAACAAGATATGGCACCATTTGAAGTGGTGTACTTCCATCATCAATCGCAATAACATCTCCATCTTCCACAAACGTTGCTGCTTTATACCCAATTCTTTTCTTCTCTTCTATATGCAGCATCTCTCGTTCTAACATCGGTGCCTCTATCCCAGCTCCCGGAAGTTGAACGGCTCCACCGTACACTTTCTTCAATTTTTTTTCACGATCTAATTCTTCTAAATACCGACGAATCGTCTCTGTTGATACTGCGAACTCTCTCGCTAATTCTGAAACTTTTACTTTTCCTTTAAACTCTACCTTCTCAAGAATTGTCCTCTTTCTCTCTTCACCTACTACAGACATAGCCTCACCCCATTTATATCTACCTCATAAACTGTCTTACTTATACAAAGTTATAATTTTCTTTTTCAGTGAAAATCTCTTCATGAATATAAATACCGCGCTTTTCTAGTTCGTCAAAAATAATTTGTGGATTTTCGAAAGCTTCTTCAGGAGTAATAACACCGACTTTATTAACTACTCCTTTTGCAATTAACTCTGTAGCGATTCCAAATGGGATACCAACATTTCTTGTATAGGCCCTTAATTTCTCCCAACCTACTACAGAACCGTCAGATAGCGGATGCGTATGGTATAACACATGCCTTTGTTCTTGATTATTTTTCATACCTACTACTTCTACATGAAGTGCATAACCATAAAGCTCTGTTGCTTGTCCTTCTTTCGATTTTAATAGATACTTCGAAATACAATCCATAATACCAATTTCTTTACCGTTTATTTCAATTTGATCATTACGCAATATACCATAATCATATAAAGCACGAACGAGCTGCATATTTTGCTCTGGCCAAGTTCCTCTTGTTTCAATAAGCTGTACACCTTTATCTTCCAGTGCCTTCGCTAACGTAATCGTTTCTGAATGCGGGATTATATACTGCATTGTTTTTCCGTAAGGTGCTGGTAATTCAATTTCTCTCGGGCGCGCAAACGGAGGTACTTGCTTAAATTCACCTTCCTCATACACTGTACGCGTCGGCAAATGTGGATCATATTCATATGTCGTTGTCTCTGTAATTGATGCAGAAAAAGCAATTGGACGATACGAGCCATGACTTACTCGAACTGACTCTACAGTATCTAACTGATTTGCTGCATACATGGCCATCATTTGCGTTACACCTGGTGTCATACCAAACCCAGGTAAACATGTTGTTCCATGTTGAACAAATTTGGAGTGGGATTCATTTTCTTCACCAAATCCATTTAAGTTCACACCGTGACAACCGGCATCTGCGATACAGCGAGTAGACAATCCATTTAACTTTATCGTCGTACCATCCATTACAATGTTATAGCCCTTCATTTTTGCGACCGTATCCTCATGATTTGTCACATCGACTTTCACAAAATCAACACGAGGATCATTTAACCACTCTACTACTTTTCGGCCTTCCTCTTCATTAAAATCGGCTACCGTAATCGTCTCAAAAGATGAAAATTGAACTAAATCTAAAATTGCTTCACGACAAATTTTACCTG
Source organism: Bacillus sp. 41-22 (assembly GCF_025809295.1). Lineage (NCBI taxonomy): Bacteria > Bacillati > Bacillota > Bacilli > Caryophanales > Bacillaceae > Bacillus > Bacillus sp. 41-22. The sequence goes on along the minus strand of NZ_CP084035.1, from coordinate 1,326,195 downwards.
CTCCACCTAAGCAAAATACTTTCACCCTATAACAACCCCTTTAGCAATACTATCAACTAAGCGATTAATATCGTCTTCATGTACATCACCGATATTTCCAATGCGGAACGTATCTACTTTCGAAATTTTACCTGGATAAATAACAAATCCATATCGCTTTAATTCATTATATAGCTGCAAAAATTCAAATCCTGCTTCTGGATAAATGAAAGATGTAATAATAGGAGATTGATATTTTTCATCTACTAATGGCTTAAAGCCCATTTCTTTCATTTTGTGCACTAGTAGTTTTTGATTGCTATAATATCGATTGTAACGGGCTCTTATCCCGCCTTCTTCTTCTAATTCAAGTAATGCCTGATAAAAAGCATGTACAACATGTGTAGGTGAAGTAAAGCGCCATTTCCCATTTTGCTCTTCCATCGTTTCCCACTGATCATATAAATCTAATGATAAAGAACGAGCTTGCCCTTTACATTTCAATAGTTCATCACGATTTGCGATGACAAAACCGAATCCGGGAACACCTTGAATACATTTATTCGCACTACTAATTAGAAAGTCAATTTGCAACTCAGCGATATCTATTTCAATACCACCGAAACTACTCATTGCGTCAACCAGTGTAACTTTTCCGTATTGTTTTCCCAATTTACATACGTCTACAATTGGATTAATAATACCTGTAGTTGTTTCACAATGAACAACTACAATATGCGTAATCTCTTTATCTTGTTGTAATAACTGTTCTACTTCTGCAATATTAGTAGGCTCCCACTCTTCTGTTTGACTGACCACCACATCTATATGTAACATCTCTGCCATTTGTACAATCCGCTTACCATACGCACCATTTGTACAAACTAGCAGCTTTCCGTTTCTAGGAATAACAGAACCAATTACTGCTTCAACCGCAAACGTACCGCTTCCCTGCATTAAAACTGTTGTGTACTTTTCTTCTTCCTTTGTCGCTAACGATACAAGCCTATTTCTTACATCTTGCACCATAGTGTTATATTCAACATCCCACGTACACCAATCGTATAACATAACTTCTTTTACAGTTTTTGTTGTCGTTAATGGTCCTGGTGTTAATAATAAATAGTGATTTTCATTCATGATCGTGTGCCCCCCTTTATGAAATAATAAGTTCTTGTTTCTCGATATGTTCAATTACGTTTTCGAGCTCCTGCATCGTTTCAATTGTAAAATGAGCCCCATTTTCAACGAAACGATTACGAACTACTTCTATTTTTTCACGAAGATCTAACGGATCCATATTCTCAACTTCCTCTTCCGTTAAACCGAGCTCACTACTACCGAGGATTACACCAACTGTCCACATTCCAGCATTTCTGCCCTCTTTCATATCTGACACGGTGTCTCCAACTTTTATCATATGATTCATTGGGTATACACAGAGTTCCATCGCATTTTTATAACACATCCACGGATATGGACGACCTGCTGGAACATCATTTGGCGTCACAAGAAAATCAGGTTTATACCCTTGTATTTCTGCTTCTTTTGCAACAATGTCCATCATTTCTCTCGTATAACCAGTTGTTGATCCAATTTTAATACCTCTTTCACGTAGTGAAGAAACCACTTCTTTTACCCCATCAATTGGCGTGGCATAGTACGGTAAAATAGCAAAGAGAATTTCTTCAAACTCTTCATACATCTCATGAATATCTTCTTCTGTTGGTAATTGTCCGAAGACATGCTTCCACTCATTCGAAATACGGGGCATTTCCGTTAATACCCTAACATGATCAATCTTCAATAACCCCATTGGTTTGCGAGCTTCTTCTGCTGTAATTTCAACACCGCGTTTATGAAAAATCTTCATGAATACTTCTAATGGTGCAAAACATCCGTAATCAACTGTCGTACCTGCCCAATCAAAAATAACTGCTTCAATTTTCATTCTATCCATCACCCTTCTTACTTATCTTTTTTGCCATTGTGACGTTCGGTTACGAAGTGCTTTCGTTCCCCATTCATATACAGCCCTCACTACAATATTTGTAACAACAATAAGTACACTCATTGCAGCTGCTGGTGCTACATTTCCTGCATCGTCCATATTTACAATTGATACAGCAGCTAGTTTAAAATCAGCCGCATATAAGAACACTACTGCCGATACAGTCACCATTGAATTTACGAAATAGTACATAACCATTTCTAAAATAGCTGGTAAACACATCGGTACTGTTATTCGAAAGAAAGTTTTATAAAACGGTACGCTCATCGACTGTGAAACAAGTTCAAACTCTCGGTCTAGTTTCTTTAAAGCAGTCGTTGCGGTAACAAACGTTACAGAGTAAAAATGAATGATATTTACTAATACTAAAACAGCAATTGTGCCATATAAGGAATGAAACGGATTTGTTACTGAAAGTCCTAGAATTTGAATTGTTGGTTGACTAAAGAAAAAGACATATCCTAATCCAAGTACTAATCCAGGAATCGCTAACGGTACAATAGAGAAAAAGTAGCCTACTTTTCTGAAAAACTGTAGCTGTTCTATTTTTTCAATCGCATAAGCGAACACAAATGTTAAAATCGCCCCGATAACTGCCGTAATAGCTGAGACAATTACACTATTTTTAAATGCTTCAATTCCGTCTCCTGTCAAACTTGAAAAATTAAAATGCTCAAGTGTAAAACTCATATTATATGGCCATACTTTCACACTTGCAGCAATACCAACTGCCACAAATAAAAGAATGATCATAAACGTGACTATGCTACAATATACGAATGAAATAACATCTCTTTTCTTATTATTTATTATTCTGTAAGGTACTGCTTTTGAAGATAAGAGATTCGCCTGTTTTCTTTGCGTAATACGATCAACTGCAAATGCGAAAATAGCTGGGATCAATAAAATCATTCCGACAGTTGCGCCCATGGACATATTTTGCTGTCCAATTACTTGCTTATATACGTCAGTAGCAAGTACGTTATATTGTCCTCCAACAATTTTAGGTGCCCCAAAATCAGTGAAACTAAGTGTAAATACAACGAACATCGCACTAATTAATCCGTATTTCACACTAGGTAAAGTAACCGTAAAAAACTGTTTCACTTTACTTGCACCCAACATATTAGAAGCTTCATATAAACGATAATCAGAACCTTGGAGAGCAATTAATAAAATAAGGAATGCTTGCGGAAATGTATACATAACTTCAGCCATTACAATTCCTACTGGTCCGTATAACGGTATTTGTATTCCTTCAAATAAACCAAACATTCCTTTTGTTATTAACCCTTGATTACCAAATAAATATGTAAGCGCAATACCGTGCATCATCGTTGGTGCGAATAATGGTAATAATGCTATGTATTGAAATACGCGCTTTCCAAAAACATTTGTACGAGCGATCGCATATGCGTAAGCGAAAGCAAGTGTAACCGAAATAATTGTTGTAGCGCCCGAAATCCATATCGTATTTTGTAGTGATTGAACTAGCGTTGGTGTTGTGAAATATTTACTGAAATTCGCAACACCAACAAAAGCTCCATCTTTATCATAAAAGGCTTGTGTAAACAGTTGTAATAAAGGCAATACAAGCATGATAAAAAATGAAAGAAGCATACCAATAATTAATAGTCTTTGTATCCACTCTTCTTTACCGATACGTCTCTTAATCTTTTTTTTTGTACTTTCTGCCTTAAAGTTTTCTAACATCTCCATCTATACAATGACCTTCTTTCCATATGACAACATATGATTTTCTGAGAAAGAGATTTGAATTGGCTTTCCTTTTCTAATAGCAGTTTCCTCTACTTCTGATGCCAATATATCCACTACAATTTTCTCATTATAAAGGTGTGTTTTCTCTTCTATGACCCGCACTTCCGTCCGGTATACAGAACCGCGAAATTCCATGCTTTCTACAACTGTTTTAATACCATTATTTTGTACAACTGTTACATGTTCAGGACGAATCGCATGTTCTTCGTTATTTTTCGAAAAGAAATTAATAGAACCAATAAAATCTGCCACAAACGGATTGGCTGGTCTTTGATAAATCTCCTCTGGTGTTCCAATCTGCATAATTTCCGCATGATTCATTACAACAATTTTATCAGCCATCGTTAATGCCTCTTCTTGATCATGCGTTACCATAATAGTTGTTACTCCCACTTTTTCTTGCAAATCACGCATTTCTCTGCGCAACTTTTCACGCACTTTTGCATCTAAAGCAGATAACGGCTCATCAAGTAACAAAATATCGGGAGACAGAGCGAGCGCACGTGCAAGTGCTACTCGCTGCTGTTGTCCACCAGACATTTGAGCAGGATATTTATCTTTTACATTCAGCAAATCCACAAGTTCTAACGCCGATAGCGCTTTTTCTTTTACTTCTGCTTTTCCATATTTTTTTGTTTTTAAGCCGTATTCAATGTTTTCAAGTGCAGTTAAATTCGGAAATAATGCATACGATTGAAAAACCATTCCGAAGTTCCTCTTTCCAGGTGGTAATGCTGTAATATCTTTTCCATTCACAGCAATACTACCTGTTGTTGCCTCTTCTAGCCCCGCTAAAATTCGGAGCAATGTCGTTTTCCCACAACCACTTGGGCCTAATAAACAAACAAACTCATTTTTTTTCACAGTAAAAGAAATATCCTTTAACGCTGTAAATGCATCAAACTGTTTTTGGATGTGTTGAATTGATAAATATTCGCTCATTTTTCTCTCTCCCACTCACTTACTTTTTCGGTTCTGCTTTTTGGCCAAACTCTTTTTCCCATTTTTCTAAAATTTTGTCACGATTTTCTGCTGCCCATTTAAAGTCATTCTTTTTATATAACTTTTCTGTCACATCTTTAGGGAATCCATCTGGAAGTTTATAATCATTTTTAATTGTCGCAAATCCATTTTTCTCGAAGTATAACTTCATTACATCATCTGTAATTGCCCAATCTAAAAATGCTTGCGCTAATTTATCATTTTTAGCATTATCTTTTTTAATAAGTGCGTTCGCTTCTACTTCCCAGCCTAATCCTTCTTTCGGCAGTACAACTTCAACTGGTGCACCTTTTTGTTTCTCTTTCAAAGCACTATAAACCATTGATACACCAACTGGATATTCACCTGCACCTGCTAATTTCGCTGGTTTTGAACCTGAATGAGTATAAGTTGCCATATTATCATGAAGTTTCTTCATGTAATCCCAGCCCTTATCTTCTCCCATAATTTGTAGCCATGCAGAAACTGTTAAAAATCCTGTTCCAGAAGAAGCCGGATGCGGCATAACTAGCGTTCCTTTATATTCTGGTTTCGTTAAATCTTCATATGATTCTGGCATCGGTAAATTTTTCTTCTTCAATTCTTCTTTATTTACAGCAATCCCCGTCATAAATGCAGTATTTCCTACCCATTTTTCTGGTTTCTTATCGTCTTTAAATTGCGAAAGGACACGATCTGCTCCTTTTGGAGAGTATCCTTTTAACATATCTTTTTTCTCTAAAGCTAATAGACTAGACGCTGCAGTTCCCCATACAACATCTGCTTGTGTATTTTTTCCTTCAGCTAGCAATTTCGCTGTAATAACTCCTGTTGAATCACGAACAATGTTCAACTTCACGTCTGGGTACTTCTGTTTAAAAGAATCAAGATAAATCGGTACAAGCTCTTCTTCAATCGCTGTGTAAACAGTTAATGATCCAGATAATTTATCATCTTTTACTTTTGCTCCAGCACTTTCTTCTTTCTTTGCACCACACCCCATTAATAACGAAAATACCATTCCAGTTGCTACAGCTTTAAAGATTGTTTTTTTCACTGTCTCTCTCTCCTTTTACAAATCTTATGTACAACTCTAATATAAACAACTAGTGTAAAAGCAGTATTAAACCAACATTAATCTTTTGTTTGTTGTTTGTTTTTGTGTAATACGTTGCTACTTCTATGTTTTTTCGCATTTTTCTGCTAATATCAAACGTGAAATTTACAAATAATTAAAAAAACCTTTATAATCCCACAAAAAAATGAGGCGTTTGTAAAAAACGCCTCACTTTTGTTTACCTTTTTTTGAATTACGATTTGCATACTTCGCACTATTTTCTCCTTCATACTCTAATGCAAATTCTGCATCTGGTAAGCTTTCTTTCGGAGTTTTATTATTATTAATTGCTGCATTTTGTTTTACTTTTCTTTTTACCAACATATTCACCTGCTCTCACGAAATAACTTTCTATTCTAGTTTGAAACAACTTACAGTAATTATTACTGGGAAGTGTTAACAAGTACATAAGAGCTTATAGATGGAAATACTACATACGAACAAGCCATTACAAAAAGGAGCGATTACTTTGAAAGAAAAAGAAACGATACAATCGCCAATTTTAGACGAGACGCTCCCTCATCAAATGAACTTTCCTTCTTTTAAAGGCACAGGCAAAAAGATGCAACAACCTTTTATAAATCAATATGATGTTGTAATTGGAGACAGTAAATACGATTCCACTAACAGTCCTCTTAATAATTGGAGTGATGAGGTAGATCCTGCCATTATGGCTGGGGAAGAATGGATCCATCCTACAAATGATATCGGATGGATTGCAGAAGAAAATCAAGAATTACTTAAAAACGAAGTTGATAATAAAAATGATGCTTTTATGCATCCCCAATTCGGAATTAACGACTAAAAAACCATTCTACCTAACATAGGTAGAATGGTTTCATACTATCCAATAATAATTCTCTCTTTCGGATATTTATAGCGAGGCGGTTGCTCTCTTCCGCCACTAGCTAATATAAATGTTAAAATACCGACGCGTCCGATAAACATAAGTACAATGAGTACAAGTTTACCAACAGTTGTTAAATCAGGAGTAACACCTGTTGATAGTCCCGTCGTTCCGAAAGCAGAACAAACTTCAACGATTAAGCTCATAAGCGGTACATTTTCCGTAATAGATAAAATGAATAGCGCTGAGGCACATAATAAAATCCCCATCGTCATAACGACAGATGCTTTCAACACGTCCTCTTCATGTAGCTGACGTTTGAAAACTCGGACTGTTCTCCCGCCTCTTGCAAATGTATATAACGATAATATACTAACTGCAAATGTTGTTGTACGTATTCCGCCCCCAACTGAACTTGGAGATGCCCCAATGAACATTAATATACTCATAAATAAAAGCGTTGGTTGTGATAATTCACGTATGTCCATTGTAGCGAGTCCTCCACTTCGCGTCGTCACAGATTGGAATAATGTATAAAATACAGTTTCATGCCATGACTTTCCTACTAAAAAATGATTTCGTTCTAATAGAAAAATCATAATTGTTCCAACAATAACGAGTACAAAAAATGTCGTTGTCGTCAATTTTGTAAATAACGAAAAGCGAAATAGTTGTTGTCGCCTTTTACTAAGGAATTGTTTTACTTCCATTAACACTGGGAAACCGATAGCTCCTAAAATAATAAGCAACATATGAATCATTTGAACAATATAATCTTTTTTGTACGGAATAAGTGATTGTCCTGTTAAATCAAATCCTCCGTTCGTTGTTGCACTCACAGCGGCAAAGAAACCGTGAAAATAAGCTTCTTGCCAAGTCGGGAAATATAGTAAGAACCTTGTACCTAACAGTATTGCTCCAATGAGTTCTATCGAAATAATTACAATTAAAATAGAACGCATCAATTCTACAAGGCCCGATAAATTCCCTTGGTTATGGTCTGCCATAATTAATCTTCTTCTTTGCAAACCAATCTTTTTCCCCGTTATAATCCAGACGAATGTACCAAGCGCCATAATTCCTAATCCGCCTAATTGTAAAATAAGGGCTAAAACAATAATTCCTGCCGTTGTAAACGTATCTGAAATCGTAACAACAGACAGTCCTGTAACACTTACCGCACTAACAGATGTAAATAGTGCATCGATAAATGTCCATTTCACTTCAGGCTTCGTAACAAATGGTAAACTAAGCAAAATTACCGATACGACTACTGCTAGTAAATAAAATACAACGATAAGTTGTACGGGACGTAACTTTTGTAAAAACTTTTTTATATCTCTCATTCCATCACTTCGCTACCTTTTTTCTATCGATTAAATAAAGAAAAATCATCACTTTCTTCATTTGTAAATAACTGCTGAAATAGTTTTGCAAATACCATTCCGTATACAGTTCCATTTCCCCCATACGGCAGTGCGTAATATAAATTATGTATTTTTTTATCTTCTTTTAAAATAGGAAGACCGTCATGACTGCCACCAAATGCTGCTGCCCAATAGTACTCTGCCCGTATATTTTTATACTGCGGGAACATTTCTTTTACAATGTTAATAAGAAGATCACGCTTATGCAATAATTTCGTATCGCCGATTTTTTGAATTTTCAGCGCCTCATCTAATCCGCCTATAACAATGCGATTTTGATACGTTCGACTATACAAATACGGACGTGCTGTTTCCCAAATTAACGATTGCTCATGCCAGCCTTCAAAATAATCTATCTTATTTGTCACAACGGCATAAGACGTTTCTACTGTTGTATTTTTTTCTTTCTTTCCAAAAATTGCTTCATAACCTGTCGCCATAATAATATTCTTTGCTACAATTTTATTTCCTGTTTTCGTATAACAAATTAAATCATTTTGGATTTGTTTAATATGTAATGCCTCTGTATGTTTGTATATAGTAGCGCCCATTTGTTTCGCTTTATGCAAAAGACTATGCGCTAATAAATACGGATTCACTTCTGCATCACCGCTTGTATATAACGCTGCTTGTTTTGCAAATGAATAACGTTTCTTAATATCAGACTCTGTAAAATATTCAACCGGAAATTCATAATGGCGTAACGTATTATATTCTTCTTGTAAAAATGAAACATCCTCATCTCTACTTGCATAATACAAACTATTTCGCGGAATAAAATGGGGATCAATATCGAGAGTTGGCACAACCTTCTCCATTGTTTGCAGCGCTTCATAACAAAGTCTATATGCTCGTACCCCTTTCTCTTCACCAAATGTATGAATAAGAGAGGTTAACGATTTATCATGAACAAATTGTAATAATCCTGTATTTGCAGCTGTGCTACCACATGCAATTGCTCTTTTTTCAATGAGCATAACACGCATTCCAATTTTAGCTAACGAATACGCTATATGAGCACCTGCTTCTCCACTTCCAATTACTAGTACATCACATATCATATCATTTTCTAACGTTGGATAACAAGGTACAGAAACTCCAGCACTCCAAAACAACTTACCAGTCATAAGCTTCATATATTATACTCCTACCATGTAATTTTCTCCTTTCTATGTTTCGTCATTTTCCATAAAAAAATCCAACTAACATACGCTAGTTGGATTTCTTCTCTTTAATTAGAACGCTCTTCAAGCCAATTTCCAACCGTCGGATATGTTTGCTTTACAGCCGTTCCACCATACACAATAGACATATGTCCTGTCGGTAAACATACATACTCTTTATCTGTGCTAGAAATATGATCAAGTAAAGCTTCTACTTGACATGGCAGAGCGATATGATCACGCTTCGCAGAAATATTTAAGACATTCGCCTTAATATTTGCAAGGTCTACCTTTTGTCCGCGAATAACGAGTTCACCCTTCACTAATTTATTATTTTGATAAAAATCACGAATCCATTGTCTATACGATTCACCTGGGAACGGAATACCATCGCCTACCCACTTTTGAACTAATTTCCAACTTTCGACGAAGCGCTCATTTTCTGAACGATCGACTAAAGCAACATATGGACCGACAAAGTTTGTAATTGGTTTTAACATCTTATTTCCGAAATCAATCATTTCTGGCGGAATATTTCCGAATGTATCAACCGCTTTATCTAAATTGAAATATTTCTCATCTAATAAAGGACCGTATAATCCTGTTTCAGAGAAATCAAAAGGACTTGTCATAAAAATCAAGTTACGAATTGGCATGTCCGGATGAAGCGCTGCATAAATAGATGTTAACGTTCCACCCATGCAATAACCAAGTAAAGAAATCTCGTCCGATTTTGCAGTTCTCATTACTTTTTTCACTGCTTTTGCAATATAATCGAACACGAAATCATCAAACTTCAAATGACTATCTTCTAAACCGAATGTGCCCCAATCAAGCATATACACATCAAAACCACGATCTACTAAATATTCCACTAAACTATTTCCTGGAGTTAAATCCATAATATACGGTTTATTAATAAGAGCGTATATTAATAAGATTGGAACTCTCTGTGTTTTTTCTTGTTTTGGAATGTAACGATACAGCTTCGTTTTATTCTTCGTCCAAATAACCTCTTTCGGTGTTAAACCAACTTGTGGTTCTGGTTCGCGTAATAAAACTTCGCTCGCTCTTTTCACACGGCGATATGCTTTACGATATTCTTCTGGGTACAACTCCAATTGCTTTTCCCATTCCGTTACGAATGTAGTCATTTTTCCTATCTCCTTTTTGGTCAATTTCTTTCTAAAAAAAGAAGTGCATTCCTGCTATGGATATGCACTTTTTTCTTACTTCATTACATGTATAATCCGCCGTTAATGTTTAATTGCTGACCTGTGATATACGCACCGTCACGGCATAGATATACTACACCTTTTGCAATTTCATCAGCTTGACCAAAACGTTTTTTCGGGATTTTCGCAACGATTTTTTGACGCACTTCTTCTGGTACTTCTGCTACCATTTCAGTATCAATAAATCCTGGGCAAATTGCGTTTACAGTTACATTTGTTCTTGCAAGTTCTAACGCTAATGATTTTGTAAATCCTAGCATACCTGCTTTTGCTGCTGAGTAGTTTGTTTGTCCAAATCCACCAGCTTGGCCAATAATAGAAGAAATACTAATGATTCTTCCTTCTTCTGCTTCCGATATGTATGGAAGTACCGCACTTGTCGTATTAAATACACTGCTTAAGTTCACGTCAATTACGCGCTCCCAATCTTCACGATTTAACTTCTTGAATGTACGATCTCTTGTAATACCAGCATTATTAACAAGAATATCAACTTTACCAAAATGATTCACAGCTTCTTCTACAAGTCTGTTTGCATCTTCTACTTTAGAAACATCCGCTTGAACTGCATAAACGTCATGTCCTTCTTTTCCTAATTCATTTACTAAGTTTTCAGCTGCTTCTTTACTGCTGTTATAGTTAATAACTACTTTTGCTCCCTCTTCTGCTAATGCTACTGTAATTGCTTTTCCAATTCCTTTTGCCCCACCTGTTACGATTGCTACTTTGCCATTTAATTGAACCATTTCTTTTCCCCCTTAAATGAATTTGTGAACGATTGTTATGAATCATTTTGGTACTCATACTAATTGAGTCCATATATTAATTATGTTTCGTTGTTTATACATGAAAAGAGATTCTCCCTCTCTCTTTTACAAGTTATAAACAAACGCGATTATCATTTTTTATTTTCTGGCTTATTTACAGGCTTTACTTCTTCTTTTACAGGTACTTGTAGTTTAGCTAGTACTGCATTTTGCTTTTCTAGCAATTCTAAAATTTGATCAACTTTCGTTTCTAACGTGCGCATATCTTGTTTTACTTTCGTAACATCACGCTTTAATGTAGGAGCTTGTCCTAATGAATCCACTTTCTCTTCTAGAATTTCCTCGATGTTATCAACTTTATTTTCTAAGTTAATAACAAGCGTAGCTACTCTAGCGATATCCTCTCTCGTCGGCACATTCACCTGTTCTAAATAATTTTTTGTCGTATCATTTAATGCTTTTTGATAAAACAAATTCAAATCTAGAACGCTGCCCATCCAAGCAGAATATTCTTCTGTTTTAATTGTTTCATTGAGCGCTTTTCCCCAAAATGTTTCGGTTTGTTCATAAGCATTTTTCCATGCTTGCAATGGATCGAATTTTTGATCAATCACTTCGACTACACTCCCTTTTTCGTTTTTGAAACAATTCAACCTATTCACTATTTTCTAATATTCCGAATAAAACTTCAAGTATATATTTTATTTTTCTTTATTTTCTAACAAATGTATTGACATTAAAAACAGATAGGTGTAAATTGCACTTATAAGCAAAAAATTCCATCTAACTGATTCATGAGGTGATGCACAATCATGCTACATAATGAACCAGAACACCCAGAAAGTTTGGAAAAAAACCAAGCGAAACAACCAAACTCCATGCCAAAAAACTTCTTAGTTCCTTTCTTACTTCTCTGTCTAAAAGACTGGAGTCTTCATGGTTACAAACTTATTCAAATGCTAATGGACATCGGCTTTTCTTCTGTTGACCAAGGTAATGTGTATAGGACACTACGCAAATTAGAAAAAGAAAATCTTATTTCTTCTACTTGGGATACAAGCGAAGGCGGGCCAGCGAAACGAATTTATTCTTTAACAGAATATGGAGAGCAATATTTAACAACATGTGCGACTTCTTTTGAACATTATCAAAATATGTTGCGGACGTTTTTCACGTTATACACCAATGCATTCTTTCCATTTTCTACTTCTCCAGAAAAGGATGAAAAGGATTCTTCATCTTCACCTGGTGGTACAGCAGAGTAATCTGCGTTCACAATATGCAAAAAAACATTTGGAGGTCAAACAATGGAAACTAAGCCATACGAATTAGTCGATGCATTTTGGAAAAACTGGTCTCAATCTCTTTCCCTCTTCTCTTCAGCTGGGAAACAATTAGAGCAACTTACTTTAGAAACGTTAAAACAACAACAAGACGCTTTGCATAAATTAACATCAGGAGTAGATGAACTAGAAAAAGAACTACACCAATTCACTGCTCAGTTCAATAACCAATATACAGACTATGTAAAGCAATTAACTGGAAACTCCTTAAATGATCAAATTAACGAGTGGCAAGAAAAGTGGAATGAGCTTTCTAATCAAATGCACCAACTTACTGTTTCGCCTACGAAAACATCTTTGTCTATTCTTACTCAAACTAGCGGCCAATTTGAAGAAACAACAAAACACTTTATCGAACAACAACAGTCGCAACGTGCAGAGGTTCAAAAACAGTTAGAAGTTTTTTTGGGAGAGTTCAAGTCCAAACAACTAGAACTCGCAAAGCAGTTCGAGGAAAACTCAAAAAATCTATTTACTTCCATCAAGTAAGAAAAATGTGGCAACTAACTGCAGCACAAACAAAACTCTTTCTTCCTCCTACTACATCAAGATGGCTTACATTTTTCGATATGGAAAAGAAGGAGGACAAAATGAATCCATTTCAAGAAGCACAAACTGTTCCGGAGCTTCGTTACGATGAGATTCAAGTCGGTGATCAAGCATCACTTACAAAAAAAATTACGGATGAGGACGTTATCAATTTTGCAAAATTGACTGGAGATGTAAATCCTATTCACATTCTAGACTCTTTTGCAAAAACGACAATGTTCAAAGAACGTATTGCCCATGGCATGCTCGTTTCAAGTTTTATTTCTACCATTCTTGGAACGAAACTTCCTGGCAAAAATACGATTTATTTATCACAAAACGTTTCATTCCGTGCTCCTGTCAAAATCGGTGATACACTTCGCGTTGTGGCAGAAGTTATTAAAAAACGGGACGATAAAAAAATTATCACATTGCAAACAAACATATATAATCAATCTGATGATATTGTCGTAGAAGGTACAGCGACAATACTGAAAAAAGAGTAGCAAATTTGCTACTCTTTTTTCTATCCAAGAACTTCTAATCACACCGTTTACTTCCGTGTATGAGTACGTCGTTTACACATAAAATAACATTACCAGATAGCACTTAGCTAAACTGGATTACTCTTTAAGGATGTGTATCAACATGGTGAAAACAAACAAATTACTAGTTCCGGGTGCAGAGCAAGCACTTGAACAATTCAAATATGAAATCGCACAAGAATTCGGTGTAAGCTTAGGATCTAATACAGCATCTCGTTCTAACGGATCAGTTGGCGGTGAAGTAACGAAACGTCTTGTTGCTTTAGCTCAACAACAATTACGCGGATAACTATATAACCTATGGCTTAGAGGCAGATATTCTCTGCCTCTTTCTTTTTTAACATACATAATAGTGCTTCTTCACATACTAGTAAGAGCAAATCGAAAGGAACGATATGTGAAATGAAACGGATTAACATTAGCATGAGTCCTCCCCGTGTTCTTACTGTATCTTTTATTATGCTATCAATTATCGGTACATGCCTATTGAAATTGCCAATTGCTACAACAACGTCTATTTCATGGCTCGATGCTTTATTTACAACGGTTTCTGCTTGTACGGTTACAGGGCTTGGTGTTGTGGACACTGGTAAAGTATTTACCTTATTTGGCCAATGTGTCATTTTAACACTTATACAAGTTGGCGGGCTTGGCATTATGAGCTTTGCTGTTTTAATCGCAATTATGCTCGGCAGAAAAATCGGCCTTCAAAACCGGATTTTATTACAACAAGCATTAAACCAAACAAATGTCGGCGGAATCATTCGTCTTGCAAAAGCATTATTTTTATTTTCTTTTACTGTAGAATGTATCGCTACTTTACTTCTCTCTTTTGAATGGGTACCAAAATACGGGGTTGCCAAAGGTATATATTATAGCTTTTTTCATTCTATCTCAGCCTTTAACAATGCTGGGTTTTCTGTGTGGAGCGATAATTTAATGCCATACTCCCATAGCATTCTCGTCAATCTCGTTATTTCTTCCCTCATTATTTTAGGTGGGATTGGTTTTACGGTTATCGTAGATATAAAAAGAAAGAAAAACTTTAAAAACCTTACTTTGCACTCAAAGCTTATGCTCTCTTCTACTCTAATCGTCAATATTATTGCTACAGCTTTTATCTTTATATTTGAGTTCCATAATTCAATTTCCATGAGAGGTTTTACACCATTTGAAGAAGGTATGGCTGCTTATTTTCAAGCGGTTTCAACACGTACTGCCGGGTTTAATACTGTTGATATCTCTGCATTATCAAAACCTTCACTTTTATTAATGATGCTTCTTATGTTTATTGGTGCTGGCAGTGCTTCAACTGGTGGTGGGATTAAGTTAACGACTTTTTTGATTATGTTTTTCGGCGTATTTAAATTTTTGCAAGAACAAGATGATATTGTCGTGTTTAAAAAATCCATTAAAGATACGCTCATTGTCAAATCATTAACGATTACTATTATTTCAATTTCTTTTATTTTTCTTTCCATTTTAATTTTAAGCATCACTGAGAAGGTTCCTTTATTAATGAGTGCTTTTGAAGTATTTTCAGCATTTGGAACTGTCGGCCTTAGCATGAATTTGACGCCACACTTAACAATCATCGGCAAAACAATTATTATCTTTATGATGTTTTTTGGAAAGATGGGGCCTTTAACATTAGCCTTTTCATTTGCACGTAAAAAACAAAGAAAAATAAAATATCCCAACGAAGATATTTTAACAGGTTGACAACCGTATAAATTATCCATATAATGAGAGTACAATAGCATATCTCCAAAGGGGAGTAG
This sequence comes from Bacillus sp. 41-22, assembly GCF_025809295.1. NCBI lineage: Bacteria > Bacillati > Bacillota > Bacilli > Caryophanales > Bacillaceae > Bacillus > Bacillus sp. 41-22. The sequence goes on along the minus strand of NZ_CP084035.1, from coordinate 1,310,692 downwards.
CGTCCAAGAACTATTTCTTGGAAACAAAGTCGTCATTACGTAGAACTTAGTTCTTCCGGCTTTGTTGGCATTTTCATTACATATGTCTAGCAAGACCTTTGCCTATCAACGGCAGAGGTCTTTTTTGTTTTCAAATTCCTTCCACCGTTGATACGCAGGAGTATGGGGAAACTAAACAGTGGGGAACTTCTTCACTTGTTTAGTCTTTATAGAAATGAGAGGAGAATGTACATGGATGTATCATTATTATTGGAGTATGGTTGGGTATTACTCATCCTAATTGCACTAGAGGGGATTTTAGCGGCTGATAACGCTCTCGTTCTCGCAATTATGGTAAAACATTTACCAGAAGAAAAACGAAAGAAAGCACTATTTTATGGATTAGCAGGAGCGTTCGTTTTCCGCTTCGGATCACTATTTATGATTTCGTTCCTAGTAGATGTATGGCAAGTGCAAGCAATTGGTGCGATTTATCTTATGTTTATCGCGGGGAATCACTTATTTAAAACGTATGTTAAAAAGAATACACATGAAGAAACAGAAGAAAAAGAAGCAAAGAAAAAACAAGAGAACTTTTGGTGGACTGTATTTAAAGTCGAAGTTGCTGATATCGCCTTCGCAGTTGATTCAATTTTAGCTGCTGTTGCATTAGCAGTGACTTTACCGAAAACAGGATTAGGTACGATTGGTAGTCTTGATACAGGTCAATTTATCGTTATCTTTACAGGTGGACTTATCGGATTAGTTATAATGCGATTTGCAGCAACTGCTTTCGTACAAATATTAAAACGTAAACCAGGACTTGAAACTGCAGCATTTTTAATTGTAGGTTGGGTTGGTGTGAAATTAACAGTTTATACGCTAGCACACCCTGCTTTAAATGTCCTTCCGCATTCATTCCCAGAATCCACTCCGTGGAAGCTTACATTCTGGATTGTATTAGTTGGAATCGCAGTTTGCGGTTGGTTCTTCTCGAAAGAAGTAGAAGTAAAAGTAGAAAAGAATTTAGACGAAAAAGCGCTGTAATTACAGCGCTTTTTCTTTTTTCTCGTTTCAATTCCCCTCTCTATTTTCAGAAAAAATTCCATTATACTACCTTTTGTAAACGCTTCCTTTCTAGATGTATGTCCTTTTTGTGAAATATTGCACAAACTTATTGAAACTATGAACAAATCCATGTACCTTATTCATATAAGGAGTATTTATAGACGATGTATTAAAGGAGCGTATTACTCATGCTAGAACAAGGATTAGATTACGTTGTAAAACTGGCTAAGAGCAAAAAACAAATGCTAGATATAAATCCAATGCAATATTTCATTCGTGCTGCACTTGCGGGCATTTATATCGGTTTTATTATTGTACTATGTTTTAAATTAGGTAACTTTTTTCATATTGCAGATTCACCAGCAACATATTTAGCTTCCTCCATGTTTTTCGGAATTGCTCTCGTACTTATTATATATGGCGGCGCTGAATTATTTACTGGCAATACGATGTACTTCACAGTGGCAACTTTAAGAAAAGAAACAACGATTTCTGATACACTTCGCAACTGGGTTGCTTGTTATGCAGGTAACTTAGCTGGCGCTTTATTCTTTGCCTTACTATTTTACGCAACTGGAATTTTCGAAGCAATTGATCACAGTCATTTAATGAATAAAGTTGTTGAAGGAAAGATGAATACACCTACAATGCAATTATTCTTTAAAGCGATTTTATGTAACTGGCTCGTATGTCTTGCCTGCTTCTTACCTTCTCAAGTGAAAGGTGACACAGCAAAAATATTAATGATGATGATGCTCGTTTTCACTTTCTTTTTATCTGGTTATGAGCATAGCATTGCAAACTTATCACTGTTTGCTTTATCTTTAGTATCACCACATCCTGAGACAATTTCTTTTGCGGGCGCTATTCATAACTTAATTCCAGTTACAATCGGTAACATTATTGGCGGATCCGTATTTGTCGGTATGGTATATCATTACTTAACAAAGAAAGCACCTGTTGTTGAACAAGAGAAAACTCAATTAGTTGGAGCTCAAACGGAGGAAATTATTCCTTTACAAGCACATATGAAACATTAAAAACTCCAAAGTTTTACTTTGGAGTTTTTAGCTCCCTACATATTTCAAGGCAATATAAGGATTAATTTCCCCGTTTTCCTTCCCTCTCTCTATGCTCTTTTTCATCTGATGCATACCGATGACATCATTTGTATGAAGGTGAATTTCATTAACATATAAACCTTCGTTGCAGAAAGCTTCTACGAAATCTAACCCACTTTTTTGTCGCCATCCATATTATAATCGAGGGAAATAATATTCACCTCATTATCCCTAACAATTTGCAAGGCAGATTCTACTGTAGTTGCCAAAACATATCCGTATGGGCAACTTCTTTGATCATCCATATATACATTCATTTTCTATCTCCTCTCTATTTTGCATATGTGACCAACACATAACATATTGCTCCAAGGCTAATAAAAGGTCCGAACGGAATTGGAGTTCTTATGTTTATACGTTTTAGCGCTATACTTATCCCGAAAAAACAAAGACTAAAGCAAGATGCTAAAAATAAAGTTATAAAAACCCCTTTCACTCCGACTATACATCCGAGTAACGAAAGTAATTTCACATCACCTCCGCCAAGACCATCTGGATAAATCTTTTGCATGCAATATAACAAAATGAATATAGTTCCACTACCAGCTAAACTATCTATCCAAGTAACTAACGGTACAAAAATACATTCTAAAATAAGCAAAAGCGCAAACCAAATTAAAATACGATTAGGTATTAGCATATATACTAAATCTGTAACTGAAATAATTAGAAGTAACGAAAAAAGCGATAAAATGATGATGAGCTCTCTTTCCATTCCAATTACATATACAGTAAGAAAAAATAAACTGCCTGTAACAAATTCAAATACTATGTACAAACTTGAGATTTTGCTCTTACAATTCGTACAACGCCCTTTTTGTATACAAAATGAAATGATTGGAATAAGTTCTTTCGGCTGTAACGTATACTTGCAGTAATGACAGTACGAACGCGGTTTAATAATAGATTCCCCTACTGGAACTCTCATCGCAATCACCATAAAAAAAGAACCAAACACCATACCTATTAACAATGCATATAAATAAGTGAACATCCCTTCCTCTCCTTTCCAAAAGAACATAACAAAAAAAGGAGAGAACTTCTACTTCATATTATCTTTATTCTATTAAAAAAGCAGGCCGTTTTCCGGCCTGCTTTCCCCTATTTTATACGATGAAATATACTGCTTTTAACGGCCCGTGTACTCCGACAACAAGATTCATTTCAATATCCGCAGAGTTACTTGGTCCTGTAATAAAGTTAATACAAGATGCGACTGCTTCACCTTTTTCCACACGAGAGTTCATATGTTGAACTGCCTGTGTAATACGCGGTACAAGTGTTTCACGTGGAATAATAGCAAAGTATACAGTCGGTAAAAAGTGTAAAGAACGCCCTTGTCCTTTATGACTTTGTACAACAATCGTACCAGATTCAGCTAAAGTATAATCACTAAATGCAATACCGATATTCGCTTTTTCCGCTATACGCATATTCTCTTCTTTTTTCTCAGGATCCCATACATTTACCTCAACATTTTGCTTTGGAAGCTCTTCTTTAAATAAAGAAGTCAATCCATAGGAATCAAAACGTTCATCTGCTGATAATATAATAGGTCCTCCGCCGTTTTCAACGATTACTTTTTGAATATCTTCACGTAAGCGGTCGTTTGTCGTTTCCACAACAGTTGTATGAATGTTTGTACATTGCTTTTTAAATACTTCTAACAATTCTTCTTGTGAATAATCTTTTAACGTTTCAACATTCACATTACTTTTCCATGCTGGACGTTCTACGCCTTCTGTTTTACGCGCGCGCCCAAGTTCTTTTGCGATATTATCTAGAAAGGACTCACGGTTTTGAATTAATCCTGTCATTATTTGTCCCCGCCTTTCTTATGATCTTTATACCAATCACGGAATCGTTCTTTACTTGGAGCTGGGAATTCACGAATATCCGTCCAGTTTTTAAGTGGTCCAACACCTTTTGATACACGGTTACCAGATGTAAATGGACTCATTGCTGCCGGTGCCATTTTCGATCCCATTTTATATAAAGCTGCTGAAGAAGCACCCATACTAAACATTTTCATTGCTAATTTTTCTGCAAGTGGGGCACGACCTTCTTGCTCAACGATGACTTGACGATGTTTTAATAATAAATCATGTAATGGAATTTTTACTGGACAAGCTTCTGTACATGCTCCGCATAAACTAGATGCATAAGGAAGCTCTTTGTAATCGTCATACCCACCTAAAAGTGGTGTTAATACCGCACCGATTGGTCCTGAATAAATAGATCCATACGAATGTCCACCAACGTGACGATATACGGGACATACGTTAACACAAGCGGCACAACGAATACATTGCAATATTGAACGGAATTCCGATCCAAGAATTTGAGAGCGGCCATTATCAACAACGACTAAATGAAACTCTTCTGGTCCATCTACCTCTTCCTCTTGAATTGGTCCTGCTACTGTTACATAACTTGTTAATTTTTGACCTACCGCACTACGACATAGTAAACCAACTAAAACATCTAATTCTTCCATTGTCGGAACCATACGTTCCATACCCATTACTGCAATTTGTGTTTTCGGAATCGACATGACAAGATCGGCATTACCTTCGTTCGTCACTAAACAAAGAGAGCCAGTATTTGCAACAGCGAAGTTACAACCTGTCACACCAATTTCTGCATCCATAAATTTCTCACGAAGTTGTTTACGAACAAACTTTGTCATTTCGTATGGATCATCAGAATTTTCATATCCAAGTTTTTCTTTAAATACATCACGAATTTGCGTTCTGTTTTTATGAAGTGCAGGCGCAATAATATGTGATGGTGGATCGTTATCTACTTGCAAGATATACTCTCCCAAGTCACTCTCTAACACTTCACAACCAATCTCTTCAAGGGCATGATTCATACTAATTTCTTCAGTTACCATTGATTTTGATTTTACAACTTTCTTCGCTTGTTTCTTTTTTGCAACGTCTTGAATATACTTTGCTGCATCCTCTTTCGTTTTCGCAAAGTAAACGTGACCGCCTCTTTTTGATACATTTTCACTTAACTGCATTAAATAATAATCAAGATTTTCTAACGTATGTTGACGAATTTGTTCACCTAGTTCACGCCACTCTTCCCAGTTTCCCAACTCGTCAGCTGCTTTTAATCGATTTGTATATAAACGCGTTTGTGCAGAAGATACCGCTCCGCGCATAAACGAATCTTGAATTCCATCGCCAACGCGATCATTAAATTTTTTCTCACTGATTTTCATAGACATAGCTTATGTTCCCCCTTCATGAGCGACTATTCAAGACCTCAGCAATATGCATTACTTTTACTTCTTTTCCTAAACGCTCAATACGTCCGCCAATGTTTAACAAACACCCACAATCTGCACCGATTAAATAATCAGCACCTGTTTCCATTACACTATCTACTTTTTCATCTACCATTTGCTCAGAAATTGGAGTCATCTTAACTGAAAACGTTCCCCCAAACCCACAACAATTTTGCACGTTCGGCAGTTCTCTCACAATTAATCCTTTTACGCTTGATAATAAAATTCCTGGTGCCTCTTTTACTCCAAGCAGGCGTGTCATATGACAAGATTTATGAATAGTAGCTATCCCTGGTAAACTTGCACCAACATCTGTAACTTTTAAAACATCTACAATAAATTGTGTAAATTCATATGTTTTATCAGCAACCTTTTGTGCACGTTTAGCCCACTTCGGATCATCTTTAAAAACATGCGGATACTCATGAAACATTGTCGCACAAGATCCAGATGGCGTAACAATATATTCTGCATCTTCGAAAGTTTCAATCATATGTTTCATCGCTTCTTTTGCTGCTTCTACATGGCCGCTATTATAAGCAGGCTGACCACAACAAACTTGTGCTTCTGGAAATTCAATTTCACAACCTAAACGCTCCAATACTTCAACTGTTGCTTTACCGACGTTTGTTTCAAACATATCGACTAAACAAGTAACAAATAAAGTAACTTTCATAACTATAATTCCCCCTCATTACAACTCCGCCAAAAATCATATGGTCATCAGATGACTAAGATTAGAAGAAGTAGGCTCAACCATGGCCTATCCTCTCCCTCTTCTAAAGAAAACGCTTACTTAATCTCTCTCTATTTTATCAGAAAATTAGATTTTTAAAAGATTAAATTACGAATTTATATCGCTTTTACCTGTGACAATATGTTCTACATTTGTTAAATGATCTAGCATCGCTTGCTGCGCTAATTCCACATCTTGCTTTAACACCGCATCATATATAGATTGATGCTCTTCTAAAAGTCGTTCTGATGTTGTTTGTTCACCATATAAAATAATGCGTCTTGATTCACCAATCGTTTCAGCAATCATCTCTGAAACATGATTCATGAGCTCAAGCAAGATGTTATTATGCGAAGATTCTGCAATTCCCATATGAAAATGAAAGTCTGCTTTTTCGCCAGCATTCTCATCTCCAATGCTCTTTGCCATTTCATCTAACCACTGCTTCATATTTTGCAAATTAGCTTCCGTACGTTTTGCCGCTGCCGCTCGAACTGCCCCCACTTCGAGCACCTTCCGTACTTCTAATAAATTCAAAATATCCTCTTTCTTCATTAATAACTTGTTATTTAGTGATTTTGTTAATGAAGAAGGATCGAAATTCCTTACATATGTACCTTCTCCTTGTTTCATTTCAATTAAGCCCATTGCTCTTAGCGCACTTAGCGCTTCACGAACAGCAGATCTGCCAACTTGAAACTGCTCAGCTAATTGATGAACAGGAAGTAGTTTGTCACCAGGTTTTAACGTACCATTTTTAATCATTGTTAAAATAGCTTCAGATACTTCTTCGTAAATTTTTTTCGGTTTAATAGATTTGTACTCCAGTTAAATCACCTCAGTATCTTCCAAACAACAATTGTAACGTTTTATAAGAACTTAGCATCCATAACTATTTTAGAACGAATTAGTAAGAAGTACAAATGTTTTGTTCATAAAATAGTCAAATTTTTGATATTTGTTTGATATTAATTAATACATTTACGCGTAACTATTTACCTTCAATATGAAGAGCATATTCCAAAAGTTAGAATATGCTCTCCTCATCTTGTGCTTTTAATTTAATACTAACTGTCGTGCCCTTACCTTTTTCACTTTCTATTCTCCACTCACCGTCATGTATATGAACAATTTGCCTTACAATTGCAAGACCTAAACCTGTTCCACCGTGTTGACGACTTCTCGCTTTATCTACTCGGTAAAAGCGTTCCCCCAGATTTTCTAAATGCTCTCTATCAATACCTATTCCTGTATCTTTTATGTGCAATTCACAATAATCATCGATTTGCTTTAATGTTATTATGATGTCCCCGTTTTGATTTGTATAACGTATCGCATTATCTAACACATTATGAAGTACTTGTTGCATACGATCCTCATCAATCATTACGATAATTTCAGGATTTAAATTCTTTGAAATACGAAGTTTTTTTTCTATAAACTGTAACTCGTACGTATCTAGTACATCTTCAATAAGCTGTGAAAAAACGATAGGTTGTTTCTTTAGAGGAAAGTGTTCACCTTCTAGCTGCGCTAGATCTAATAAATCATGAACGAGGCGCTGCATGCGATCTGCTTCTTTATGGATAAGTTGCGTTACTTTTTCCTGCTGCGGTCCCTTCGCTACACCGTCTAAAATAGCTTCACTATATCCTTTAATATAACTAAGCGGTGTTCTAAGTTCATGCGAAACATTAGCTAAAAATTCCTTACGCTTTACATCTTCTGTTTCTAAAGAATTTGCCATTTTATTAAACGCTTTTCCCAATCGTCCAATTTCATCTTCTGAAGAAATTGTAATCCGCTCTGAGAAATCTCCAGTAGCCAAATGATTTGCAACTCGTTCCATTTGCGAAAGCGGTCTCGTAATAGCAATAATAATTTTTCTACCAATCCATATTGTAATTAAAATCATCGCAAGTGCTAACGGTGCTAAAATAAGACCCATATCAAATATTAAGTCTTTTATACTTTTTAAAGGAATATAAGAGTATACAATACCAACTAATTTTTTATTATCTAAAACAGGGATGACAACACCCATAATATTACGATCAAAATGTTCTTCATACCCTATCTTTGTCACAGTTTCTCCATCTAATAGCGCCTGTCTATCCCCTTCACTTATAAGAGAATGATGGTGAACATCAAAAGGCATACATGCGCTTAAATCACGCGGATTGTACACGAAAAGGACATCTGAACTAGATATTTGATCGTATGCCCTTACTTTCTCTTCAAAAGTGGATACTCCTTCATTTTTATCATATTGCGTGGCAAGACGCTTCCCTTCCATTACTAATGAATCTTTTAAATTATCAACGTATAACTTTTCATATGAGTATAAAGATACAAAATAAAGAAAGGAAACTGTTACACATACTGCACATACTACTGTAAGCCAAAGCTTTTGTACCATCGTAAACATACGTTACACCTCAAATTTATAACCTACACCCCAAACGGTTTGAATGTAGTTTCCACTTTCTCCGAGCTTTAGACGCATCGTTTTCACATGCGTATCTACCGTTCTTGTACTTCCTGCATAATCATATCCCCACACCTTTTCAAGCAATTGTTCCCGGCTAAATACTTGTCCATTATGTTGGCAAAGGAAATATAGTAAATCAAACTCTTTAACCGTAAGTGATACTGCTTGTCCATCCGTCTCAATTCGTCTACTTTTTTCATTAATAAGGATTGGTCCAAACTGAATCTCTTCTTGCTGTTCTTGCTTTGTATATCGTCTTAAAACAGCTTCCATACGAGCGATTAATTCCCCGGGACTAAACGGCTTTACAATATAATCATCTGCTCCCATACGTAAGCCGTTCACCCTATTCCACTCTTCACCTTTTGCTGTTAAAAATATAATAGGTACATCCGACGTTTTTCGAATCTCTTTACAAACTGAAAGCCCATCCATCTCTGGCATCATAATATCTAGTACAACGAAATCGTAATGATCCGTCTCTAATTTTCGAAGTGCCTCTTTTCCATTTTCAGCTTCTCCCCACTCGTATCCGAAGTTATCTAAGTACATTCCGACAAGTTGCCTCATATCACTTTCGTCATCTACGACTAGCACTTTATATTTACTCATTGTCCTTCCCCTTCTCTCTCTATGAGTTGAAACGGTCCTTTTCCGACTTTAATTGTTTGTTTTATTTTCATATTCTTCATATCCATTACGCATACTTCATCGCTATCATAACTAGCTACATATCCTTCTGCACCGCTTTTCAAAAATGCAAATGGATTAGATCCTACTTCTGCAAATCCTACCTCTTGATACGTACTTGCATCAAACTTTCTAAGCGTATTCGAACCGTGACTTAGCGCATATACATACTTATCATCCTTTGTTATATTCACAGGCATAAACGGAGCATGTAAAGAACGTACCATTTCTCCGCTCTGTAATGAATACACTAATACTTTCTCATTCACTTGACTTCCATCACCATGTCCGCCAATCCATATTTCTTTCCCATCAGCGCTAACCGTTGCTCCTGTTGATGCTGGTGGAATCATAAAGGACTGTATCACTTCTTTTTTCATTGTATCAATGGTCGTTAGTTTCGTATCATAAAAGTTGAGTACAGATAACTGGTTATGATGCTCTACCATCGTTATCGGCCCTTTTCCTGTTGAAACACTCCCTGTCTCTTTCCCTTCTATCGTAAAGAACCTTACCTTTTGAGCATTTTGATCGGCAACAAATAATTGTTTTTTATCTTCTGATACGACTACATTCACAATTCCTTTTCCTGTTTTATATTTTTCCACTTGCCTTCCTTCTGCTAGTGAATATACATACATATATTCTAACTGCTTTCCGTATACAAGTATTTCCTCGTTATTTGGAAGTAGTGCAATTCCTGCCATCGGTTCATTTAATTCCCATGTCGCGATTAACTTTTTAGCTTTTTTATCAATAAAACTAATACTACCTTCCTTTATATTCGTTGTTATAATAACACTTTTATCTTTAGTAATCGGTGTATATGAACTTCCTTGACACCCTACTAATAGAAATAAAAAACAGAGAAGAAAAACATACTTTCTCAAAAGATTCCCTCCATCTTCGGATGATTTCGTTATAATTGTAAAATAACAAATAAATGTGTGGAAAATGTGAAATCTTCCTTTATTAATAAACTTACATATATAATGTACAACAAATAGAATTTGAGGTGTGCAAATTATGCTTTTTCCTGATTTAGCGAATAAAATTGTACGTGAAGTACGCAGATTAATTACTGAGAACATTATTATTATTAATATACAAGGAGTTATTATCGCAAGTACAGATGCGGAGAGAATCGGTCAATTTCATGAAGGTGCACTCCGCTGTGCGAAACAAAAGAACACTGTCATTATTACAAAAGAAGATGAAAGGCGACTAGAAGGTGTAAAAGCTGGGATGAATCTTCCTTTACTATTCCATGACGAAGTAATCGGCGTCATTGGAATTACAGGAGAACCTGAAAACATTTCACAATACGGAGAAATATTACGTAAGATGACCGAATTATTAATTCATGAAAACTACTTTTTGGAACAACTAGAACTTGAGCACCGTTCTTATGAAGCATTTGTCTTTGATTGGCTTCAAAATACAGACTGGTCTCCAAGTTTTCTAGATCGTGCAAAAACGCTTGGCATTGATTTATATAAGAAGAAACAACTTATTTTATTATCAATCGCCCAAGATAATACGATGCTCCAGCGTAAAATTTGGCAACATATGCGCAACATTTTAGCAAAAGAAAATTTATTTGTTCGCTGGGGAAATGATCGGTTTATTTTGTTTACAACAATGCAATCCAAAGAGCAAACCTTTCAATTTTTAACACGGTTAAAGCAAGACTGTGAAACTTTATTTTCTATTCCTTTATATATCGGGATTGGACAAACAGTTACGCCAAGCAATATGAACTTATCGTACGAACAAGCATTACGCGCTCTTTCAGTATCACTTGAAACGAAAAAAATTGTATTTAATGAAGATTTACGTTTAGAAATGTGCTTACAAGATATTTCTACTGAAACCCGGGAACAGTTTCTAGAGCGTACCATTGAAAACTTAGTATCATCTCCTGAGCTTATGCACACTTTACGTTTATTTATCGATTATAACCAATCTTATAAGCAGACAGCTGAGCAATTACATATACACATTAACACATTGCATTACAGGCTAAAAAAGATTGAAGAACATACAGGACTTGACCCGAAACAATTCAAAGATTTAAATGTTTTATACTTCGCACTCCTCTTATTAGATAATCATACAAAAAATAACGATAAAACAGATTAATCTTTAGATGATTGTACATAGAAAGAATCCCCCAACTTTTTTATCATTATAATGAAAGCACTGTTACAACGTTTTTTATTATGACGAAATACGTTAACAGTTTGAGGGGGATTTCCAATGTTAGAAAAGCAAATTATTGATTCATTCGTATCTATTGTTGGCGAAGAGAATGTAGATACATCCAATATGGGGCGTTTAACTTATAGTTATGATGCCACTCCAAACTTCCAAGCGATGCCTGATGCAGTCATTGCTCCTCGTAATACAAATGAAGTAGCAGACGTGTTAAAAGTGTGTAACACCCATACAATCCCTGTATATGTTCGCGGGTCTGGAACAAATCTTTGCGCTGGAACGTGTCCATTAGAAGGCGGTATCGTCCTTATTTTCCGCCATATGAACAATATTTTAGAAATTGACGAAGAGAATTTAACAATTACTGTACAAGCTGGTGTTATTACACTTGATATTATTAAAGCAGTAGAAGAAAAAGGTTTATTTTATCCACCAGATCCAAGCTCTATGAAAATTTCTACAATCGGCGGTAACATTAATGAAAACTCTGGCGGATTACGTGGTTTAAAATATGGCGTAACACGTGATTATGTAATGGGGCTTGAAATTGTCTTACCGAACGGCGATATCATTCGTACTGGCGGTAAATTAGCAAAAGATGTAGCTGGTTATGATTTAACTCGTTTATTTATTGGTTCTGAAGGAACACTTGGTGTTGTTACGGAAGCTATATTAAAACTTGTCCCTATGCCTGAAACGAAGAAAACGATGCTTGCGCTATATGAAGATATTAACGAAGCTGCTCGAGCTGTTTCTGCTATTATTGCAAATAAAATTATTCCGGCGACACTTGAGTTTTTAGACCAACCAACAATTGAAGTTGTAGAAGAGTTTGCACAAATCGGTTTACCAACTGACGTTAAAGCAATTTTATTAATTGAACAAGATGGCCCGCCCGAGGTTGTCAATCGAGATATCGAAAAAATGGCTAACGTTTGCCGTGCTATGAATGCGGTCGATGTTCGCGTTGCAAAAGATGAAGCCGAAGCAGATGCGCTTCGTACAGCACGCCGTAGTGCACTATCAGCACTTGCAAGACTAAAACCGACAACAATATTAGAAGATGCAACTGTACCACGTTCACAAATCGCTCCAATGGTTGAAGCAATTAATGCAATTGCAAAGAAATATAATATTCCTATTTGTACTTTTGGTCATGCTGGTGATGGTAATTTGCATCCGACTTGTATGACAGATGCCCGTAATGAAGAAGAAATGCATCGTGCCGAACAAGCTTTTGCTGAAATATTTGCGAAAGCGATTGAGCTTGGTGGTACGATTACTGGTGAACATGGTGTTGGCGCAATGAAAGCTCCGTATTTAGAAATGAAATTAGGTAAAGAAGGTATTGCTGCTATGCAAGGGATTAAACAAGCCTTCGACCCAAACAACATTATGAATCCTGGAAAGATGTTCGCGAAAGACTCTCGTAAAAGAGTGGTGGTTGAGCGATGACCACATTAAATAAAGAAAACATTCAAAAGGAATTTAAAGAACGATTAAGTGAAGATGAACTACTAAACTGTATGCGATGCGGCTTTTGTTTACCAACTTGCCCTACTTACATTCAATCTGGGTATAAAGAATCACATTCCCCACGCGGACGTATCGCCTTAATGAAAGCCGTCGTTGATGGTTTAATTGAGCCGGATGAAGATGTTGAAGATACATTAAATGTTTGCCTTGGCTGCCGCGCTTGTGAACCTGTTTGTCCATCTGGTGTGAATTATGGACATTTATTAGAAGAAGCTCGTGATATTATTAATCAAAATAAAAAGTTCTCCATGCCCGTGAGAGCTGTTCGTAAAGTTGTTTTTGAAGGACTATTCCCGCATCAAAACCGAATGCGAACATTAACAGGACTAATCGGATTTTACCAGCGTTCTGGTTTACAAACGCTAACACATAAAACAGGTATTATGAAGTTATTCCCTGAAACACTTGCAACGATGGACCTCGTTTTGCCAAAAGTCCCTAAAATGAAAGCAATGAAAGATCGTCCTGAATTTTTACCTGCTGAGGTGGCAAAGAAGAAACAAGTTGCATTCTTCACAGGCTGTTTAATGGATACGATGTTTTTAGAAACAAATAACGCAACGATGAAACTTCTTCAGTTAGCTGGTTGTGATATCGTTATTCCGAAAACACAAAGTTGCTGCGGGGCATTACATGGGCATGCTGGTGAAAAGAGTGGAGCAAAAGAATTAGCAAAACGAAATATAGAAGCATTCGAAGATTTAAACATCGACTATATTATTACGAATGCAGGTGGTTGCGGAGCTTACCTCGTAGACTATGATTATCTGTTAAAAGATGATCCCAAATGGGCTGAACGCGCAAAGCAATTTGTTTCTAAAATTAAAGATATTACTGCTATACTAGTAGAACTAGATTTCCATAAACGTAATGACTTACGACTCACGCCGCAAATCATTACGTATCAAGACTCTTGTCATTTACGCAATGTTATGCGAACATCTTCGGAACCTCGTATGTTACTAGAGGCCATTCAAGGCGCAACATACCGCGAAATGAAAGATGCGGACCGTTGCTGTGGTTCTGCTGGTATTTATAATATTGTCCATTCGGAGTTATCAATGGAATTTCTAGATTACAAAATGGACCGTGTACATGAAACAGATGCAGCGACAATTGTTACTGCAAACCCTGGATGTCTATTACAAATGAAACTAGGTATTGAACGTGAAGGTCTTTCTCATAAAATGAGAGGAATTCACATTGTTGATCTATTATTAGAAGCAATTGAAACCAACTCGTAATAACTCGTAACATACGTAATAATAGGAAAACGGCTATCTCCTTCGTCTACGTAAAGAGATAGCCGCTTTTTTGTCCGCTACAACATTAAAAATATGTTACTTTATTATAAAAAAGAACAACAGAAACATTACAGTTTTGTAAAAATACATCCAGTATATTCCTCAAAAAAATGCTAAAATCATTGATACAATAGGATTCTTCATTTTTAATATAGGTACATTTATCCAAAAACCCCCTCTTAAAACCAAGTATAAAAATGCTAAAAATTCCTTTTATACTCTATGTTTCTCTTATTTCATCCCTTTCCTCCTCTTAGGATAAATTAGGAAATTTTTAAGTCTATGAATTTTTTTCCATCTTTTTTCTCGCAAATTGTATGCTACGATGAATTGGTCAGTCAGACAGGCTGTCAAAAACAAATCGTGTGAAAACAAATTAAAACTTTATATAGGGGGACACACATCATGAAAAAGCGTGTTTTATTATCTGTAGCTGCTGCAACAGCTCTTACTTTAGGAGTATCTTCTTTAGATGCACAAGCTGCAACAGTACAACCATCTAACATAAAGGTTCAAAATATTCAGCATTCAAAAATGATGATGAAGCAAATGAGCCAACAAGAATTACAAGCATTCTTACAATCTATGGGAGTTGAATCATTAGCACAATGGAACCAAGGACAATTCCAACAAGATTGCTTCATTCCTGGTCAACAGCCTACTGAAAATGTTGTTACTGAACAACCAACAGCTAAGCCAGAAGCTCAAAAGCCTGCTGAGGAAACTCAAAAACCAGCTGAACAAAAGCCTGCTGAAGAAGTTGCTAAACCAGAAGCTCAAAAACCAGCTGAAAACAACAATACTCAAAACGAAACACAAAAACCAGCTGAGCAAAAGCCTGCTGAAGAAGCAAAATCTTTAAGCGAATTCGAACAACGCGTTGTTGAATTAACAAACGCAGAGCGTACAAAACAAGGCTTATCAGCATTACAAATCGATACTGAATTAAGCAAAGTAGCACGCATTAAGTCTGAAGATATGCAAAAAAACAACTACTTTGATCATAACAGCCCTACATACGGGTCTCCGTTTGACATGATGAAAAAATTTGGTATTTCTTATAAATCTGCAGGTGAAAACATCGCCCAAGGACAACGTACTCCAGAAGAAGTTGTACAAGCTTGGATGAACAGTGCCGGACACCGTGCAAACATCTTAAATAGTGGCTTCACTCATATCGGTGTTGGCTATGTAGAAAGCGGCAACTACTGGACACAACAATTTATTACGAAGTAAATAAAAAGAGAGTCTTCTAGAAGAAGACTCTTTTTTTATGTTTCATAGCTTTCTAATATGTATGCGTATAAAATATAGAACATAAACAAAATAGACCCGCAGCTTATTACACTAATTAACAAGTAAAATCCCCACTTCAGGCTCAAAAGCAACGAAAATAATATGCTGCATGCCATCACTTGAAAGATTCGCCTACTAACTAAACGGATTTTTTGTAATTTGATCGGTTCTTTCTCTCTATCCTTCACCTTTTTAAACACTTTACTAAACATAAAAAGAAACATACTAATTCCAATCGTTAGTCCTGTCTGAAAGGATATAATACTTCCCAAATTAATAAAGAGAATTAGTATATGGACAAACATCATAAATAAAGTAATACTCTTTATAAATCCATTTATAATGAAATACTCTCCTTCATTAAACTTATATATATTATGTAAAATAACATATACTAATCCATGTAAAATAATAATAAGGACAGGGATAAATAATACGACAACTTGTTTACTCATAAACTCGTTCGCTCCACCATTCTCGTTCCAATGCACTGCCATACGAGTTGGTAAATATGGATAAATACATAGAGTAAGTAAAAGACAAGCGAAAAATATCCCTAGCATATATTTATATTTGATCAAGTAATTCTCACCTCTCTTTTCTCTTAACGGCTTCGCCTCTTTCAGAGAAATCCCTGCAAAAATCTACCTTTTTCAACTTTAAACTTACACTTTACCTATTTTCTCTTTCAAATTTTTTCATTGTATCGTTTAAATTTGTAGGGAAAGGTACGTCAACAACGATCTCTTCTTTCGTAATCGGATGCAAAAAATTAATCTTCATCGCATGTAACGCTTGCCCGGACATATATGTTGTTTGCCCACCATATAATACATCCCCAACTAATGGATTTCCATTATAGCTCATATGAACGCGAATTTGATGCGTTCTACCAGTTTCTAACTGTAACGTTACGAGCGTCGCATTTTGTTTTTTAAAATATTTCTCTACTTTATAATACGTTATAGCTTGGTCTCCCTTTGGAGAAACACGACGCCTTGTAGCATGATGTCGATCTCTTCCGATAGCTGCATCAATTGTCCCCTGCTTCTTTTTTACTTTTCCTTCAACAAGTGCCATATACGTTCTTTTGATTTTCCGTTCCATTAATAAACGATCCATAATTGCACCCGCAATTCTATGTTTTGCGAATACAACACCACCTGTCGTATCTTTATCTAATCTATGGATATGCCGAACCTTCGTCTCTAAACCTTGCATTTGAAAATGAAAAGCAACAAGATTGGCAAGTGTTCCCGTCCCATTTTTTTCAGAAGGATGTGTATCCATTTGCCCCTGCTTATTTACAATGAGTACGTGATCGTCTTCAAACACTACATTTAATTCACCATATTCCGGCTCTACGCCGTACTCCTCCTCCATAAACATATGAACTTGTAACTTATCTCCTTCTTTTAAAAGTTCATTCCATCTCCTTTGTTCTCCGTTAACCGTAACACCTTTTTCCATACGAAGCTGATGTAATAACTTTTTTGGTACTTCCCATTCTACTTTTAACAACGACTCAATACTTATACCATTCCACGTCGCTGGAACCGTAATTTCGCACCATTCGCCCTTTTTCTTTGTTTCCATACTATAATCACCTTATTTCTATTGATTCTCTCATTGTAACGGAAAACATAATTTGATGCACCGTCAAAAATAGAGGACAGCCTTATAATCGACTGTCCCCTCACGCTCTAAGCCTTTTCATTTCCTGCAACACTTCTTCAGCTTTTTGTTCATACAATAAATCTTTAAAGAAATCCGCCAATCGTTTATAGTCGTTGTACGTATCTAATAAGTCGTCTATTTTCTCTCCTTTCATAACTTGTTGCTTTTGCTTCATTTTTACTGGATAGCGATACCCCGATACTTCTTGTATTTTGTAATACTCATCCTCTACTTGAATGACTTTTACAAGTTCCTCTTCTTCCGCATCCATCGTATACCCGTCAAAGTCTCTAAGCAGTTCATAAATAATATGAGTCCATTCATCTTTTGGGTAAAACCCTTTTTCCAACCGATAACCGACAATGCGATACATATGCCCATCGTTTTCAGCAAACTGTACTGTATCATTTAGCTTAAACTTAAAATAACGAAACATTGCCTTCACCTACTTGTATGTAATGTTCTTATCACATACTATGCGCAAAATATGGGCCCTGCTATTCATAAAAAAAACTCATCTTATAGATGAGTTTTTTTATGATGATTTTTCTCTTTTCTTTCGAAATGGTAGCCACCAGTTCCAATCCCCAAACAATTTCATTAAACTTGGTACGAGCATAAGACGGATAATTGTTGCATCAAGAAATATTGCTAATGCAACCCCAAGCCCCATCTGCTTTACTGGTAAAATATCAGTAAAGGCGAACGCACCGGTAACAACAATCATAATTAAAGCGGCGGACGTAATAATCCTACTTGTCGAAACAAGCCCTTCTAACGTTGCTTGATCGTTATCCCCTGTTTCTTCATAGAGCTCATGAATACGTGAAATAAGAAATACTTCATAATCCATGCTAAGCCCAAATACGAGGCCGAAAATAAAGATTGGTAATACAAATAAAACTGAACTCTCTTCTAATCCGAAATGACCACCTTCAAATAACCAAATTACAATTCCAATTGTTGCACTTAAACTAAGTACGTTCATAATAATAGCTTTAATTGGAATGAGTATAGAGCGGAATGCGAATAATAAAATGACAAAGGTTGATCCAAATATAACAGACATACCAATTGCAACTTTATCTTTAATTTCATCTTCTAACTCTTGCTGGAACGTCGTCATACCGCCCAAATAATAAGTAACATCATTTTCTTTATAATTCTTTTTGAAATCACGAACCCATTGTTTTGCGGTTTCTGTACTTGGCTTCGTATCCAAAAAGACTTCCATTGTTGTTTTATTCCCTTTCGTATACGCTTCAAATACAGGAGCTATTTTCGCAGCCTCTGGCGACTGTAACATTCCAGCAACTTGATCTGCTTTCATTCCATTTAGCCCGTCATATACACTTTTCACCTTATATACTTGCTTATCGTCTTTTAACTTTTGAACAACAGCTTCTATCTTTTGTAAACTTTCTTTTTCTGTTATATCTTTCTTCGTCTCTACTACTAATGTCACATCAGCGTGTGTTTGGACAGTTTTATTAAAGGCTTCTTCATACTTCTCAAATGCAACTCTCGTATCACTCTTTTCAGGTAACGCTTCAACACCAGGAAACTGCAAGTTAGCTGTACGTAGCGGTAATAAACAAATAACAATAAATGTTGTAACAACAATAATCATGACGATTGGATGTTTCATTACAAACTGTGCAAATTTACGCCATACATTTGATGGCGTAGGCGCCGCCTGATTCTTTTTTAATATCCTTTTACCAATTAAAGATAATAGCGCCGGAAGAAGTGTGAGCGAAAACAAAATGCTCATAATAACGACAATCATCCCGCTAATAGCAACAGACTGAATATAATCTATCTTAAAGAAAAATAAGCCTGATAAACCGACGAATACACATAACCCTGAAAATACGATAGCACGCCCTGCCGTTTGATACGTAATCGCTATCGCTTCTTTCACTGTTCTCTTCGCAACTTCCTCTCGAAAACGATTTACAAATAACAGTGCGAAATCAATTGATAATGCGAGCCCAATCATCGGCGCGACATTTAACACGAAAATAGATAGCTCTTTATCACTACCTATAAAATATAAAATCCCCATCGTACTAATGACACTAAGCGCGCCATTTACAATCGGTAAAATAGACGCAATCAGACTACCAAATGAGAATAATAGTACGAGAAAAGCAATAGGTAATCCAATCATCTCTGCTACTTTTAAATCATTTTGCGTTCTTTCATTAATCTCTTGATTAATTTTCGGATATCCTGTCGGTGTTACTTTTAATACGCTATTACTTTCCTTCTCGATTTTCCCGGCAAATTGTAATGTCTTTTCCATTCGTTCTTTATTTGTTTTCCCGGAAAATAAAATCGTCGCATAACCGATATCATCTTGTAACATCTCTTTATTTTGCATTGGATGATGGAAAGATTCGTATTTTTCTTTCTCTTCAATTTGATTTATTATCCCCTCTATACGCTTTTGAAACTCCTCATGCGAAGTATCCTTTTCCTTCTCAAAAACGAGTAAAAGTGTATCTTGAGACTGCTTAAAATCCTTATCTAAAATTTCTTTCGTCTTTTGATAATCCCCTTCTGTTTGGAAACCATCACCGCCCAATACTCCTGGAAGTTTTGGAGCAAAAATACCGAGCACTATCGCAAGTAGTAGTAATGCTACAATTACTGTATAACGAAATTGATACAAAAAAGTTCCTAACTTCCCCCACTTATCAATTTTATGTACATTTGTCTTCACACATTTTCACCTACTTTATATAATTCACTTGTCATTTATACTTTATCACATCTCCCCATAAACAAAAAACGTCTAGAAAAACTATAATACTAGTTTTTCTAGACGTTTTTTATCTCTCGTTATTAAGTCCCAATCTCTCGGTAAGTAAACGATGACAATAAATTGCGATGATTAACAAAATGCCACCTGCACAGTAACCAGCTAAAATATCAGTCGGGTAATGAACATTTAAAATAACTCTACTTAATCCAATCAATATAATTAATATGCCCATCGAAATCGTAATACCACATTTTCCAGCTACACTCTTCAAATTGGCAGCAATGATATAGGCAAGAAAACCGAATGTTATAATAGATAGCATTGCATGTCCGCTTGGGAAGCTATACCCAAGTGCGTCAAGTGCCTCATTTAATGATGGGCGGTCTCTTTTTACAATTTCTTTTATTCCCTTATTAACAAGGTGTGTCGTTAATATAGCCATTGGATACACAATCATAGCAGCATAATAACGCTTTTTCCAAAAAACGAGCAAGCTTATAATTAGTGTCGTTATAACTCCAATTGCAGATCCTAGCTTTGTAAAGTATGAGAAGAATGTAAGTGAGCTTTCCGTTTGTAATCCTTTTACCATATCACGTACGTATGTATCCATCATTGTAACACCACCTACATGTACCCTCCAAGCGATGATGCTAAATAGAACAAACAATAAAATGATACACATTAACTCATACTGATGTAACTTTTTCTTCAATCGACTTCCTCCTACTATGAAAAAATGCGATTTCTACTTTAGAAACCGCATTTTCTTACTTATTTACCTTTTGTTTTCAGCTCTGTCCAGTAGCGATCGTAGTCTTTTAACTTATCGTCTACATCAACAAGCCACTCTGTACGATCTAATTCTTCTTTTGTTAAGAAGATCATGTGATTATCACGATATTCTTTACTATGAAGAGGATGAGCTTTTTCATTTGGATTACTGTAACCAATTGACTCGTAGTTTTTCACACTTACTTTTTCATCTAATAAGTAGTTCATAAACTTCTCTGCAAGTTCTTTATTTTTCGCACCTTTTGGAATTGCTAACGTATCAGCCCAAATTGTGCCACCTTCTTTTGGTACAACGTATCCTACATCTTTATTGTCTTTCGCAATGAATGCTGCGTCTCCAGACCAAACTGTCCCGATCCAAGCATCTTCTGTAATGAATTTTTGTTTAATATTATCTGTATCGAATGCTAATAAGTTTGGAAGTAGCTTCTGCAAATCAGCAGACGCTGTCTTTAACTGTGCATCCTCTTTCGTGCTATTAGAGAAACCGTTTTTCTTAAGTCCCATTCCTAATACTTCACGAGAATCGTTTAATAAAGTAACATGTCCTTTATATTTCTCGTTCCATAAATCATTCCAGCTTGTAGGTGTTTCTTTCACATACTTTTTATTGTATGCAATTCCTGTTACACCCCAAGTATATACTAGAGAATACTTATTCTCTGGATCAAACGCAGGTGTTTTAAAGTTAGACACAAGGTTCTCGATGTTCGGGATATTCTTCTTATCTAAAGGCGCTAATAAGTCCATCTTCGCCATCGTTTTCACCATGTAATCAGATGGCTGAATTAAATCATATGTCGCGCCACCAGCTTGTAATTTCGCAAGCATTTCTTCATTACTTGCATATTTATCGTAGTTAATTTTCACGTTATATTTCTTTTCAAAATCTTTTAAAACTTGCTCATCAAAATTGTCCGCCCAGCTATAAATGTTTAATTCTTCTTTTTTCTCACCACAACCAGCAAGTACACCTGCAGCAAGACTGAAGCTAATTGCTATACCAGCTAATCTCTTCACTAATTTCATCGGTTTATTACCTCCTCGTTCTTTCTATATCATTCGTATTATAAAGGAAGGTGTCCTCCAGAGTTCTCTTCACCGTCTGCACCTTTATTACGGAAAATTTCCGATAGCACCATTAATCCTACAATTACAACAATTAATATTGTAGAAAGAGCATTAATTTCAGGCGATACTCCACGCTTAACCATACTATAAATGTATAATGGCAATGTTGTTGATCCTGGTCCTGATACGAAGAAACTAATTACAAAATCATCAATCGATAATGTGAATGTTAATAATGCGGCTGAAATAACTCCTGGTGCAATTGCTGGAAACGTTACATAACGAAACGTTTGCCACGGCGTTGCTCCTAAATCGTTTGCAGCCTCTTCTAAATCACGTCCCATACCAGAAAGACGTGCCGCTAAAATAACAACAACAAATGAAATACTGAATGTAATGTGTGCAATAATAATTGTTGTTTTTCCAAGTTCCATACCTAATTGACTAAATAGGATAAGTAAAGATAATCCCATTAAAATATCAGGAATTAAAATTGGTAAATATACAAGACCGTTAATGGCCCCTTCAAAACGATATTTGTAACGGTGTAATGCAATAGCAAAAATCACACCAAGAACTGTCGTCACAATTGTCGTTATAACAGCAATCGTCATACTATTTACAAACGCATCAATAACATCTTGTTTTTGAAATAAATCTGTATACCAATGGAGTGTAAAGCCCTCCCATTCCGCATTAATGCGAGAATCGTTGAAGGAATATACCATTAAAACCATCATTGGAAAATACAAAAACAATAAGATTAACCAAGAATAAGAAACTAAAAACTTCTTCATTTTTGCCTATTCCCCTCCGTTTCCATCATATTTATATACTTTCGTTGCACGATAATATAAGTAAATTAACAGAACAGAGAATAGAACAACAATCATAGATAACGCGGAACCAAATGGCCAGTCACGTGAACCTAAGAATTGGTTTTGAATTACGTTTCCGATTAATGCTACTTTCGATCCACCCATAACGTCTGATACAACAAACATTCCGATAGAAGAAACGAATACTAAAATAGAACCAGTTGTAATCCCTGACATCGTCATCGGTACTGTTACATTCCAAAATGCCTTTACTGGTGTTGCTCCTAAATCATAAGCCGCCTCTAGCTTACGCTTATCAAGCTGCTCAATTGCTGCATACACTGGTAAAATCATAAATGGTAATAAAGAATATACCATTCCGAGTATTACAGAAGGCGTATTATATAGCAGATTTAAAGGTTCACTAATAATACCTAGTTTCAATAGCAATGTGTTTACAAGACCTTGTGAACGTAAAATAACAATCCATGCGTATGAACGAACAAGAAAGTTAATCCAGAACGGAATCGTTGCCAATAATAGAAGGATAGAACGATATTTACGATCAACAATTGTAATTGTATAGGCGAATGGATAACCGATTAATAAACATAGTACTGTCGTAATAACAGCTATCTTCACTGTTTCCCATAACGTCCCCATATATAATGGATCAAACACACGTGCTATGTTATCTAATGTAAATTTCATTTCCACTGTCCCGTATGCTCCGCGCTGCATGAAGGCAAATGCTAATACGAACAGAAGTGGAATTAGGAAGAAGAGTAACAGCCATACGACTGTAGGTAATGCGAGTAATTTCCCTTTCTTCAATTTAAGGTCACCTCGTCCTCTTGCTCCCAGCCTACATATACATTATCTCCAATGCTCCACTGCGTTGCTTCTTCAGCAGTTTGGTATGCCATTAGTAATTCCGCTGTTTTCTCCTCACGTACATATAGCTTTTCCATATTTCCAACAAATTCAATATCTTCAATATGTCCAAGATGGTATTCTTTTAAAATTGGCTCTTCAACCGAGCGAACTTTTACATTTTCAGGGCGAACTGCTACGTAGTTTCCCCCATTTTTCACGATATTATTTTCACCGATAAACGTCGCAACAAACAATGTTTTCGGCTTATTGTAAATTTCCTTAGGCGTGCCGACTTGTTCGATATGCCCTTTATTCATAACGACAATACGATCACTCATACTCATCGCTTCTTCTTGATCGTGCGTTACATATATGAACGTAATTCCTAAATTACGTTGTAAGTTTTTCAATTCACGTTGCAAATCTTTTCTTAACTTAAAGTCAAGCGCTCCAAGTGGCTCATCTAATAGTAATACACGTGGGTTGTTTACAATTGCTCTTGCAATTGCTACACGCTGCTGCTGTCCACCAGAAAGCTTCGAAGGTTTACGATTACGGAACTCAAGTAACTGCGTTAAACGCATTGCCTCTTCCGCACGTTCTTTCTGTTCTGCTGCTGATACTTTTTGCATTTTCATACCGAAACAAATATTTTTTTCAACATTCATATGTGGGAATAGTGCGTAATGTTGGAACACTAAATTCATATGACGCTTGTATGGCGGCAAATCGTTAATCTTTTCATCATCTAATAAAAGATTCCCTTTAGTTGGGGTTTCAAATCCTGCGATCATACGAAGTAAAGTCGTTTTCCCGCAACCACTCGGTCCTAAAATTGTTAAAAATTCTCCTTCTTTAATATCTAAAGAAAGAGGGGGGATAATCACTTGATTTCCAAAATGTTTTTCTACTGCTTCAACTTTAATAATCTTTTTCATTTTCCCGTCCTATCTACCTTAAATTTTAATTTTTATATTCATGAATAAATATTTATGTTCTATAGACTATTTTTTTGTTTCGATCCAAACAAAAATGGTTGTTTAGCAGCGTTCTCTTCTATTCTTTATGTAGTATGTTTGATTCATTTTCGCATGATACATATGTCGAACAGAAAAACCCCTTCAGTTGCGAAGGGGTTTTTATCATACGGCTACGCCTACTGATAAACACCATCATCATTTTAACAACTTTCGTATGAATTTTAAAGCACTTTTTGTAGAAGAGTAACGAATTTTCATGTCGAATGCTGTAGATTGGGACAAAATGCTTTTATAATGGGAAAAAGTCCGAAAACTTTGTTCACCATGATAGCTGCCTAATCCACTACTTCCAACGCCCCCAAAAGGTAAATATGGCGTTGCAAGATGATATACGACATCATTTATACATCCTCCGCCATATGAAATATTACTCGTCACTTTCTCTTGCACTTTTCTATCTTCAGAAAATACATATAGTGCTAACGGCTTTGGATGGTGCTGAATCGTTTCAATTACCTCTTCTATTTTGTCATATTCTATAATTGGTAAAATCGGCCCAAAAATTTCATCTTCCATAACAGCACTTTGCCATGTAACATTCGTTAACACTGTCGGTTCGATGTGTAATGTTTCTTTCGTATAATTCCCGCCAATCACAGGTTTACCATCTTGCAAAAATGTACATAAACGTTCAAAATGACGCTCACTCACAATTCGCACATAATTGTCATTTTGCAAAGCATCTTTTCCATATTGCTCTGCGATTTCATGTCTTAATGCCTCGATTAACTGCTCTTTCACTGAAGAATGAACGTACATATAATCAGGCGCTACACACGTCTGCCCAGCATTCAAAAACTTGCCCCAAACGATACGTCTTGCGGTTACATCTAGCTTTGCATCTTTATGTACAATACATGGGCTTTTCCCGCCAAGCTCTAACGTAAGAGGCGTTAATTTTTTCGCCGCTGCTTCCATCACAACTTTTCCGATACCAACACTACCTGTAAAGAAAATATAGTCAAACGGTTCCTTTAAAAGTGCAGTGCTTTCCTCAGCACCGCCTTCTACTACCGATACAAGCTCTTCTGGGAATAATTCACCTAACATTCTCGTAAGCACTTTTGAAACGTTTGGCGTTAACTCTGACGGCTTTAAAACGACTGTATTGCCAGCTGCCAATGCTCCTACGAGTGGTGCAATCGCTAATTGAAACGGATAGTTCCACGGTGCGATAATAAGCGTCACACCATACGGTTCTGGCACCACTTTCCCCTTCGATCCAAAATGAGTAAGAGCTGTGCGAACACGCTTTGGTTTACTCCAAGATGAAATATGCTTCATTTGAAAAGAAATCTCTTTTAGTACATATCCAATTTCTGTTGTAAATGATTCGTGAACTGATTTATTCAAATCTAATTTCAACGCTTGAAAAATCTCATCCTCAAAACGCTGAATTCCTTCATAAAGCTTCTTCAAATTATTCTTTCTCGTCTCTAGACTCCTCGTATGTCCTTTATAAAAATATTCCTTTTGTTTATTTACAATAGAGGAAATACTCATGCACTCACCTTCTCCCACTATTTTTATCCAATTCTTTCATTATTTATATAGACTTCATATGTAACAAATTTCTATTCTTAAAGTTACATTATATATAACTTTTCCCTTTATATAAAATTCATTGCTCACAAAAAACTACCGAAAGAAAATCTCCCGGTAGTTTTACTGTATTAACGGTATAAACGAACAGCACCTGCAGAATTATCATCAGCTTGTCCTACTACTTCAAACTTCAGACCAAGCTTCGGTAAAATACGTCCTGCATCTGGAATCTGCTCATTAATATACTTTTTAGAGTCATCGAACTTCGGTACCCCTGGTAATCCATCGTATACGAATGTTCCACGCGTTGGAGATACAACTTTCCAAGCTGGCGTTTTGTCGAATGAGAACGCCGCATCAGCAATTTGGAATCGCGTACTGCTTGTAAATGTTGGTTTGCCATTTAAAGTTCCTGCAATTGCTTCTGGATGAGAGTCAACTACACCAAGGAAACCATGTCCTGGATGTACGCCAACCCAGTTATCTGTGTAAGCTGAATCCGCATACCATACAACCATACCAGTGTTATATACTGGACCGCGAGCAAATTTCAATGCGTTATCTGAACCCGCATAGTTTCTCCACTCTACATAGTAGTTATGCTTTTTCTTATCCATTCCGTTAGATGCAACGAAACCGTCCAATTTGAATTGTGGTGTACCTTCTGCATCATCAGAGAATGCAACATTTCCATCTACAGTTAGTGACGCATTATCAAGTGTAAATCCATTTAACGCCAATCCACCGTCTGTAATATATTCAAATACTAGTTTCACTTTCTTACCTTTGAATTGACTTAAATCATATGATTTATCAACCCATTTTCCATTTGTCGTAGCTGCATTTCCACTATTTGCTTTCTCACCAATTCTTTCAATCAACGTTTTTTGTCCATCTTCTGTTACAGCGTGTACTTCAAGGAAATCGTACTCTGCTTCGATTTCATACAATGACTTATAATCGAATTTTGCAGTCGTTGCTTTCGTTAAATCGAATAGTGGCGTTTCCATCGTTGTATGAAGGTCATCACCTTTTGTGCTGTAGTAATACTGTTTACCAAATGCAGGTTGAATTCCTTTTACATCTTTATCTGGTAAGTTAACACGAATCAGACCTGGACGATCTGACTTCGTAACACTTTGGTCTAAGTATGTTGCCAGACCGATACCTTTATTTAATTTCTCGTAATCTACTTCTACGATATTCGCCCAGTTACCACCGATTGTTTTTTGGAAAAACTCTTTATTTTGTGGTGATAAACTCGTTGGCGTTGTTCCTGCGATTTTACCAGCCCAGCTTCCGCCACTCATAATAGACCAAGCTTCAACCGGTTCACCATCACCGCTATACTGTGTATCATACTCATCTGGAAGACCTAAATCATGGCCATATTCATGTGCGAATACACCAACCGCGCCATCTTCTGGTTCAATTGTGTAGTCGAATGCTGCCATATTTCCGCCCCAATATGGAACTTTCGCTTGTGTACCTTCAATTGCGAATGGTTTTGGTCCAACTGTCCAGCGATGTGACCAAATTGCATCATCACCTAATTTACCACCGCCAGCTTCTTGTCCAACACCCGCATGAATAATCATTAAGTGATCGATTAAACCGTCCGGTTGATTTTGATTCCCATCACCATTTACATCATATTGATCGAACTGATCAAACTGTGATAAATCAAGTCCGCTATCTACAGCCGCTTTTAATGCATCTTTTACTAGATCACGTGGTCCTTTTGGTCCTTTATTATCATGACCTGTACCAGCATCTGCACCGTAATCAGCAGCTTTACCTGGAACTGTTAACCATTTTGTGACTGTTCCGTCCACTGTGTAACTACCACCTGATTGCTCTTCGTAATATTGTTTAAACGTTTCGATTTTGCTTCCATCCTCTAACGCGAATGGCTCATTACCGAATAACATTTTTTCATAATGTTCTTTGTTAAAATCGTTAGAATACATGTAGCCAGGCTCTTTATCAATATTGTTATGCTTGAAATCAGCGTACTCTACAAGTAAAACAAGTACTTTATCTTTACGAACTTCACCGTTATACTCTTTTTGCTTAGCAGGTGAAGTTGGTACTTTCCCATTTAAGCCTCCTCTAACTGGACCTGTTCCTGCTGTAGTCCCGTTTGCTGGCTGCTCTGATTTTTCTTTCGTATCTGCCTTTGCATCTTTCACTTTCTTTAAAAAGTCAGATGCATCTTTCGTAAGTTGGTCCCCACTTGCCGCTTCTTTCCCAGGATTTTCACCCTTCTTTTTCTCTACATACTTTTCGACAGCTTTCTTTGTTTCTGTCCCTGAAGCAGATGAATCAATTACCCCACGTTTTTTTAGCGCATTTGCTAATCTCTCTTCTGGGATTAAGTGATCATCAACTGGGCTTGTAGCTGTCTTGTTCTCCGGCGTTTCAGCATATACAGACTGGCTTCCAGCACCAAACGACAAGCCTAGAACAGCTGTCAAAGCAATTGATGATAACACTTTAAATGGTTTCTTTTTCATCCCTTATTGCCTCCCCTAATATAAAATATGTATTACACACTCTATATTATTAAAAATTCAATATATTTTCAATATTTAGTTATATTATGTAATTTTTTTAATATATTTGTAAAAATTTCATAGTTAGTATACGAATATATCACAATTCAACAATGTTTTCAGAAAATATTGAAAATATTTGTCAGAAACTTTATAATCGCCATAGAGGGAATTTAATGGGGATTTTATCTTTGTTTCATCTACAAAATATTTGATAATTCACTATATAAAATACAAAATCCGATTGCATTATCATATATTCTGTAGCAGCAATTATGACCACTAATTAGGGAGGAATTACATTTGTACAAAGATAAGGCTGACTCACTAGATCAAGAATGGATTGATTTAATACTTGAAGCTCTAGATGCTGGCATTGCCCTGCAAGATATTGAACACTTTTTTCAACGTATGAAGCATACGAGCCAGGCTCAATAGCCTCGTTCTTTTTAACGAAGTTTATGTTATAATAATCACATCATAAGACGACTACATATTGATAGAAAGGTGCGCAAATATGATAGGAGAACGTATAAAACGCCTTCGTTTACAAAAAGGCATTTCATTAACAGAACTCGCCGAAAAAGCTGGTGTCGCTAAATCTTACATTAGTTCTATAGAACGAAATTTACAAAAAAACCCTTCTATTCAGTTTCTTGAAAAAATTGCAGCTGTTCTACAAATTCCAGTTGATACTTTACTTCACGATGAAACAACAACGGAGGGTCACCTAGACTCCGAATGGACACAGCTCGTTAAAGATGCGATGAGCTCTGGTGTCTCAAAAGAACAGTTTCGTGAATTTCTCGAATTTACACAATGGAAGAAAAATCAACAATAATACATATAAAAGAGTGCTTAAAACGGGCACTTCTTTTTTTCTTTATAAAAAAAAGCGGGGAATCCCCCGCTTTTTTTATTTATTATTTTTCTTCTCCATCTGTTTGGTTAGCATTGAATGTCCATTCTAAGTTCAATGAATCGCCTTGGAATTTGTTTTGATCTTGACCATTCTCTTCGAATACAAATTGTACCCATAGATAGTCCTCTGTACCAGCTTCTAAGCCACCTTTTTCTCCCCACTCAGGAGCAAAGATGTCTTTAGCTAAAAGATCTGGATCAGCATTTTGTAAATCAGCTAAAGTTGTTTCATATACAGGCTCGCTTTGTTTATCCCAGTTCCAAAGGAATTTCACTTTAATATGCTTACCGAAGTCTTCACCAGCATTATCGCCCTTTGCATCTGCAACAGTGTACTTTGTAGCTAATTTAACATCTTTAATTGCTAACGTACCGTCGTTCTTTAATAAGAACTCTTTCTTAACAGAATCCCCTGGTTTTAAATCTTTAATATCTACAAGCGTTTTAGGGTTTAATGTAAGATCTAACGTCCCAGCTGCAAATGTATTGTTTGATACTTCTTTATCGCTAAAGTAAGCGAATGTTCCTCCACCAATTAAAGATAACCCCAATGCTGCTGATGCAACTCCCATACCTAATTTCTTTTTCAGACTCACAATCAATTCCCCCTAGCTGTTTTTTGTATTTTTATCTCTTATTTCAAAATAAGAGGTGTAACTAAAACTATATTAGCTTAGCTAATATTTGTTCTTTTTTTAAAACCTTAAGTTCATTATAACGAACAAGACTATATAAATACAATATATATTTTGATTATTTTTATTTCTCAACATTTTTTCCTTTTTTTCAGAAAAGTATTGAGAAATAAAGTGAAACTTTAATCAGAGTTTTTCTGTCCATCCCCACTGATCATTAACCTTCACCTAGCGGTGGGCTGCCAACTAACTTCCTCGCATTCGTTAAATTTTTAGGTGAAGACCTTATACCCACGAATAGTGAAATAAGAAAAACAAAGCAAATAGGTGAGTCGTAGGGCTCTCTCACCTATTTGTCTTATCATTGTATTTATTCCTTCCGAAATGCTGCTGTATTTTACTTACTATTCCTTCTTTTCTTCTTGCTTCTTACTCTCTTCTAGTTTTTTCGCCTCTTCCTGCTTCTTACTCTCTTCTAGTTTTTTCGCCTCTTCTTGTTTCTTACTCTCTTCTAGCTTTTTCGCCTCTTCTTGTTTCTTGCTCTCTTCTAGCTTTTTCGCTTCTTCTTGCTTCTTACTCTCTTCTAACTTTTTCGCCTCTTCTTGTTTCTTGCTCTCTTCTAGCTTTTTCGCTTCTTCTTGCTTCTTACTCTCTTCTAATTTCTTTTGCTTCTCAGCCTCACTCACTTGCTTTGCTGTTTCATCTACTAATAATTTTTCAAAAGCTTGAATTTGTTTATCAATCACCTGTAAATTAACCTCTTTATCAACATACTCACAGTGCTCTTTAACTATATGAAAACCAGCATTCACATACGAGAATACTTGCTTATTAGATTCACTTTTATTTCCCTTTAACTCTTCTTTCACTTTGTTATAAGGATTTTCTATTGATGCATATACCTTTTGTAACAGTTCCCTCTCAGTAACAATTTTCTCACGTCCTTGCTTCCACGTAACAAGCGCCTGTTCTAATTCTTGAGTGGAAGTGAAAGTTACTTTCGATTTCATCTCTTCATACTCATGCAAAATTACTTCCTTATGTTGCTTAGCTTGTTCTGTCAACTGATCAACTGTTTTTGGAAAAATACTTGCTGTAGAAATAGTAGCCTGCACTTTCGTCTCATGAATGAAAGCTGCCTCTGTATAAGTCATCATTTGAGAACCTAAATAAAAAGTAATAGAGCACAAACATGGCAATATAAGCATCTTTTTGAATTTGCGAGGTGCCTTCAGCATTTTAATCTCTCCTATCGAACAACTTGTTCTTTATCAAGAACTATACCTTTATTATAATAAAGTGAATTACAAAATGATATAAAAATTATGTTTCTTTTTACATTTCTCTTTTAACACAAAAAGAGACTACCACTTTTGATAGTCTCTTTTTGTTGTCATTATTATTTCGTTTCACCATCGCCTTGCTGTGCATCAAACGTCCAAGTTAATTGTAACTTATCGCCTTGGAATTCATTTTGGTCTTTTTTATTATCAACGAATTCAAATTTCACTTTGAATTTATCAGATTTACCTGCAGAAATACCTTTTTCATCCCAGAACCAAGCAGCTAAATCATTATTTACTGCTGTAAGTGTATCACCCTTCAATTTATCTAATGTAGTTTCTTTCACAATCGTCTCATGCTTATCTACATTTTTTAAGAATGTTACTTTAATATGTTTACCAAAATCATCTTTATTATCTTTCTTCGTATCTTCTACATTATAGTCTGTTTTTAATAGAACCTTTTTAATATCTAAAGAGCCTTTATTTTCTAGTTTAAATTCTTTTTCAATTGTATCACCAGGTTTTAAATTCGATACATTAACAACTGTTGATGGATTTAATGATAAATCAAGCGTACCAGCCGCAAATGTATTATTTGACACTTCTTTATCGCTAAAGAATGCAAATGTTCCTCCACCAACTAATGCTGCTCCTAATACTGCTGATGCGATACCCATTCCTAATTTTTTCTTTAAAGTCATGTCCATATCCCCTTAATATATATATATATTTGTTAACTTCCTAAACGGAAAGTATAACCAAACGAACTAGACGGATTGTTCTACTTTTTTATCTTTCTTTTCTCCGTCAATGCTACGAATAGCGCCAAAAATAGAAATTGCGGAATAGCCAAGTAAAAAGACTCCAGGAATAATGAGAAGTAATGCTGCTCCCGCTTTTGAACTCGCATAATTCAGTCCATAACCAACGTATGGAACTGTAATATCTGCATACTTTCCAATTACATTCTCTGCAAGTACTGGTGCTAAATCTGGTCCGTTGTTGTTATCCCCTTTTGTTTCATACATTACTTTTCCATTTGTATCTTTCACACCGATAATACGGTGAGTGATAATTTTGTCATCTTTCTCTTTAAACGTAATAACATCACCTTTTTTATATTTAGAACCATCTTTCGTTGGCTCTATCGCAATGATTGATCCTGTTAAAAATGTTGGTTCCATCGATCCTGAAAGAACGCTCTTAAACTGATATCCCATCACTGTTGGATCCCCGCCACTCGCTTTTGAAGAAATAACTACAAAAGCTAAACAAACCATTACCGCAAATAAAACAAATGAGATAACGTTGCTAATCACCTTCCAAATTAATTTCATCGTCTCTCTCCCTCTCCGTTGTTTTATGTTATTTGAAGTATACAATATCTACTTTAGTTCTCTAACAAGAACACAAGTAAATAATATAACGAACGATTTGGAAATGCAATAAGAAAATTTACAATTATTAGTTAAATTATTTTTGAAATGCATACAAAAAAGACCGTGACAAAATCTCATCACGGTCTACTAGCAATTTATTTTTCTTCTGATTTCATCCCTTGGTTATTTCGGCGCAGCACTACATATAAAATCGCTCCAAATAATAAAATCGCACCTATTCCAACACTTATCACTTTCACATTCGATTCCTTTACTTCAGGTGCAACTGTATCTTTTTTAGGCATCGCAAAAGTAACATCTTCTTTTGAAAGAACATTTATAGTCGCAATCGTTTGATTATTCTTTATAATATCTACCGCACCAACTACTTCACCGCGATGAATTCCTTTTTGATACAAAGATTCTTTATCCACTGAATTAACCCGAAAAGCCGTTTTTATATTTTTCCCTTCATCTTTCTTTAGCATAAGCTCTGCACTTTTTTCCAGCTCAGAATCAACATCTTTATTTAAATACTTTGCCTTTTGGTGCCAACTATGTTTATCTAGTACAGTTTGCTTCGTAAATTGCCCAAAAGAATATTCCGCCATCTGCTTCAAATCTTCATAAATTTCAGGTCTTTGAGAAGCCATTACTACATTTATAATACGATTACCATCCTTCTCATTTAATAAAACGAGCGTATTGCGTGCTTCATTCGTAAATCCTGTCTTACCACCCATACTATATGGATTTTCAAAATAAGTAGACTTATTAAAAATAGAAACTGTTTGCGTAGATGTCGTAACCGTCGTTCTTTTCGTATTCATCGCTTGTAAAATTTCAGGATACTTTTGCACACCTCTCGTAATCATGGCCATATCATATGGCGTCGTATAATGATTTGGATCATGCAATCCATTTGGCGTTACAAAATGACTATCTTTAGCCCCTAATTGCTTCGCCCTTTCATTCATCATATTGGCGAAGTTTTCAACACTTCCTCCAATACGCTCCGCAATCGCATACGACACATCATTCGCACTCAGCACCATTAAAATCATAAGTGCAGTATTTCTATTAATAGTCTCACCAGGGTGAAACTCAATTTGATAATTACTCTTCTCTTGATCTAATGCTAATTGTGAAAACGTAAATTGATCCTCTGGCTTCGTATGCTCCATCAGTAAAATCGCCGTTAACACTTTCGTCATACTAGCAGGGAACGCACGATGATGTGCATTTTTGTCGTACAACATATCTCCTGTTTTCGCATCAATCGTAGTCGCAAACTGACTAAAAACATTCGGCCCTTCCGCAGGTGGAGGTGCCACTTGCTCCGGATTTACTCCAATATTCGTCTCAGCATATAACGTCATAGGTGTCAAAAAAAATAAACAAATAACCATAACAAAAACCGAAATTTTCTTAAAATTTACCATATGACTCTCCCTTTTCCCTTTACTTTCACATTCTATAAAATACCTCTACCAACCTATATATAATTTGTATTAATTTGGAAGAATATTCACTTTTTTTACTATATCACACTTTTACGATTAGGAACATAAATATACAACAAAAAATAAGAAGGAATTACTCTTTCTTATCCTTCTCATCAATCAATGAGTCTATTAAATTTTGACTAGCTTCCTCAGGTGTAATCTCATCTGTCATCCCCATAAACGACCAACCTTTAGAATCGACCCACTCAACAAACTCTTGTAAAAACTCATCATGTGTAACATCCACATCAAGAATTGAGCCATTAATCGAAATCGTTCTATTTCTAGATACGCGCATCTTGAACGTTTTTCTTACCATTACAATAATTCTCCCTCTACTTCTGAATATTTATAAATATCTTGTACTTCTTTTATACATGATTTCTTGAAAATTGTAAAAAGGATATATTGGCCAATTTGCATATTAAAAATGAAAATCTCTTATTATATAACCCTCACACTACATTCATTTAGTCATAAATTACGGAATACATCCATATAAAAAAACAAACCAACTTATATTCTATCACACCAACTACACTTGACTTTAGTACGATCAAATAGAATATATTAGAAAACACCTTAAAATGAGGAGGAACTCCATGGCGCGTTGTACATATTGTAAAACAAAGTGGAAAGTAAAAGATGTATGGTCGATACTCGTGACATTTGAAAAAGATTGTCCGTATTGCTTCGGAAGACAATATCTATCAAGGAAAACATTGAACGCTATGCCAGAACTTATAAGCTTACCTTTACACTTCTTATTCCCTTTTCTTGTTGACTTAAGCGATGAAGGTCCTTTGGATTGGTATCGGAAATCATAACACTTCAGCATCTTCTATTTATTAAATATAAAAACATACATACTAGTATACCTCTGAAATAAAACCTATTTGATATTGGACTACCTCTTTAAAAAATTACTACACAAAAACATTGTAAATTTTCAGTTAATTATATATAATTGCTTTAGCATAATGATTAAAGATGCTATTACATAAGCATTTTTGAAGATCCCGTAGCTCAGCAGGGAGAGCGCCACCTTGACAGGGTGGAGGTCGCTGGTTCGAGGCCAGTCGGGATCATATGAGAAACCCCTTGATAGTCAAGGGGCTTTCTTTATGTAGCAAATCAATATACTTTTTTAAGAATAAATTTTTTATATACTGTTCAAGATTTGATCAATAGCTCTCTTTTGGTTAACGATTAATTTTTCATATGAAAATAAACTTATGATTTTAAATCTCTTATTAGATTTGAGTCAATATTTTAGACAAAAAAATCCAATCTAAGCTAGCTTTATTTTATTTGATTTACTGCTATTTGTAATATCGTTCACCGTGATATAGCAAAGTGCGATTCTAAACTTGTAATATTATACATATCTTAAAAAACCAGTAAATATATCCTTTTCTTTCAACTTGTATTCATCTCGATTGAAACATTGCGTAGGATTCTGTGAGACTTCCGGTTCATCAATCGCTAATATTATATTTCTACCATTTTCCCCTACTTCTTTTCCTCAATTCTTAAGAAAGACATAAATTATATCAATCATCACTCTGCGTTGTTCGCCAGAACTCAATTCTTCACTCTCTTCTTGGGAGCTTTTTAAAGTTTTCTTTGAAAAATAGCCTAATACAATAATTTTTATATTTATTTATATATATTTTGTAACAACAAAGAACTACATAGATTAACTATGTAGTCTTTTTAAATATGAATAGGCCAATCTTATTTTTTCCCTAACTTGATTGCCTTTTTTATATTACTGAATGCACCTTTACCATATAATAATACGCCACCGCGGTAAACACGACTCGTTAAACCAATCATCATACATATTGTTGCTAATAGAATCGCTAATGCAAGCGCAATCTCCCATACTGGGATATTGAGGAATCCAATTCGTACGAGCATAACAATAGGAGTAAAGAAAGGTATATAGCTAGTAATGGTAACAACCGTGCTGCTTGGATTTGACATTCCATAAAGTGCGATATACAAAGCAGCAATTAACATAAATGTCAGCGGCATAACAGCTTGAGAAGATTCCTCTATACGACTAATAACAGAGCCGAGTAGACAAGATAATGAGCCATATAATAAGAATCCTAATGTGAAGAATAGAATCCCATACACCACTAAAGTAGGAGCAACAGAATTTAAATCAATACTATTTAAAATATCATTTTTCGATTCATTAATTGCTGTTTTATACCCTACAGTTGCGACCAAACCCCAAATTATTATTTGTGTAATACCTGCCAACAATGTTGAGAAGAGCTTCGCATATAAATGTTTTGTAGGCGAAATACTTGAAACAACTAACTCCATTACACGAGAAGATTTTTCTGTTGCAACATCTGTAGCTAATTGTGCAGCATACATTAATATCATTACATAATTTAGCATGATAAAGGTATTAATTAAAATTCCTACACCCTCTGTATGTTCTCCATCTTTAACCTTATCTGAAACAGTTTTGGTTTGTATTTCTACTGGCGTTGTTAACACCTTTAATTCATCTTGCGATAGATTCAATTGCTGAGCGAAATTAGAAGATTGTATTTGAGATAAAATAGTTTGAACCTTGCTAACATCTTGCTGATTTACATCTGTCTCAGTTATATACGTAGCCTTTAGTTGTTTATTATCCAATTCCTCTACAACGATTGCATATGTATAATCACCATTTTTAACACCTGATTCTGCTTTTGGTTTATCCGTACTACGCTTAACATGTATCTTACTATCGACATTTTTAAACACTTGATTAATAGTTGTATATAATTCTTCTTTTTCTGTAACAACAACAACTTGATCGTCCTCGTTACCTGCAAAATAGTTATAAATCTTGTCAAAATTCATCAATCCTATAATTAACATAGAAATTATTATTGTAATAGCAAAATATGATTTTGATTTCACTTTAGATTTATAGTTTTGTAAAAAGATTGTCCAGAAACTACTCATTTTGTGCACCTACTTTCGCAATAAAGATATCATTTAATGTAGGCTCTTCTACTACAAACTTTTTAACATATCCTAATTTTGTTATCTCTTTAAATAAAACATGTGAAACTTCTTCATATGAAATTTTAAGAGTAACTGCATTTTTACGTTTCTTCATACTTTCTACACCTTTTATTTTTTTCAAATGGTCAAAGTCATGATCGCCAACGATTACAACGTTCTTTTTACCAAAATCACTTTTAATTTTGGCAATGTCACCCTGAACAACAGGTACTCCTTTGTGCATAATACAAATGTGTTGGCATAACTCTTCCACATGTTCCATACGATGTGAACTAAAAAGAATTGACGACCCTTGTTTTTGCATATCAAGAACAGCGTCTTTTAACATTTCAACATTTACTGGGTCTAAACCACTAAATGGTTCATCTAAAATTAAGAGTTCAGGCTTATGTATAATCGCTGTTATCAGCTGGATTTTTTGCTGATTCCCTTTAGAAAGTTCTCCTACCTTCTTGTTCAGATGCTCAGTTATATTAAAACGCTCCAGCCAATAGTGAAGTTCTTTTTCTGCATCTTTACTTTTCATGTTCTTTAGTTTTGCAAAAAAGTTAACTTGTTCTTTGACAGTCATTTTCGCATAAAGACCACGTTCTTCTGGTAAATACCCAATCTTATCTGTAACACCATAATTTATAGGTTTACCATTCCATGAAATGGTTCCGCTCGATTTCGATAAAAGTCCAAGTATCATTCGAAATGTAGTCGTTTTACCTGCTCCATTCCCGCCCAAGAATCCAAAAATTTCACCTTTTGGTATCTCGATATTCAAATTATTCACTGCAACATGCTCGTCAAATTTCTTTGTTAAATCTTTAATTAGTAAACTCATTATCCACACCCTTAATTCCCAAGATGATTTATTTATACAATTGTATATCCATAGTCAACCACAATATTTTGCCCTCTAATGGCATCGCTTTTATCAGACATTAAAAATAAAATGACATTTGTTACATCTGAAATTTCAACAAATTTCCTATATGGAATTTTTTTTAATAACTTATTTCCTTCAAAAATCATTCATTACCAACAAATGTTATATTTTTCATTATAAGGTTAGCATAAGATTTAGAATAACCAATATGCAATTTTGCATATTTTAATATTTTCATAAAGTGTTTCTTTGGAAAAATTTTCGTTATGTACTTTAAAATAACTTATAGGCACATTTAAGCTGCTCAATAGATAAATCATTCGCTTCTATCTTTTCAAAAGTTCCTGCTTTCCATCTCATAACGCTCACTACTCTCTATTAAAAATTTGTTTCTTCATTATTATAGTACTTACTTTAACATCGGCCTTACTACTCTACATTCTTCACTATGAGGCTCTTTTACGAGTATGGGCAGCCTTTTATCCTCTTCTTCTAAAATCACTTCCAATACTTCTGTTTTTTCTTCTAATATGTTGGATTCACTATCTTTAGTAGGATTTTTGCTTGTTTCAATTTTCTTCGTCACTTCGCCAAGTTTTTGCCCAACTTCTTCTGCTTTGGCAGATTCATTCGTAACGTAGTATTCTTGTTCCTCCCTTACTAACATAGGTGGCACTTGTTCTCGTTTGTTACATATTATATAAGTAATACTAGCTACAAGTAGTAGACATGTTAATAAAAAGAAGATAGTTTTTTTGTTCATATACTATTCTCCTTATCTATCATTTTATTGGATTATTTAATAGGAAATATAGTCACTAAATAGTTTTTATAGTATTTTTTGGTATTAATTTCAAATAGAAAAACCTTACTATAAAGTAAGGTTCCGTTTTTAAATTCTATAATGTTTTATTAATTAGAACGATCATTACGATAATCGCTATAAACATAACAACTAAGCAGCCGATCATTTTATAAAATCCTCGTTTCGTTAACGTTCCGCCTTGAACGTCTTTACGAATAAATAAGAATACGGCTAAAAATAATACAAGCCCCATGCCAAAAGCATACATCATTTGCATATGTTAATCTTCCTTTCTCTTTTACATCTTAATATCTTTTCGATAAAACAACAAACGATATAAAAACTGTACTCATCATAAGTGCCATTAATATATTCAATAGTTCAACCGCAGATAGCGTAATTACTTTTAAGTTTAAGCCAATAGAGAAAAGAAGATAGTATGCCGTTAGTGCAAAAAAACTGAAGAACATTCCTTTATAACGAATGAGTTTCATTCGCTCATCTTTTTCTTTAAATTGCGGGTGCAAGTAGCTTAGGCAAAAACACATGATCATCATTGCAAGTACTGTATAGGTTGGAATTGGCGGCGCGGAATGTGTCATTATACCTGCTAATATCATAGTTCCACTCATAATTAAAAAGATAATTCCCATAATTACAAAGTACTTTTGTGAATAATTCATCTCTATTCCTCCCCTTCTTTTCCTTCATAAATAAATACATGTTCTATCGTTGTCTGAAATGTTTTTGCTATTTCAAATGCTAACGGAAGTGATGGATCATATTTTCCCTTTTCAATTGAAATGATGGTTTGTCTGGAAACTCCAAGTTTCTCAGCCAATTTTTCTTGAGATAGTCCAAATTTTTTTCGGTATTCAACCATTTTATTTTCCAAGGAAATTTCTCCCTCCTTCCTTATACCGAGTATATATGTAAAGGAAACTTTACGTCAAGTTTCCTTTACATTCATTTCGTCTATTTTTCATTCTATTTATATAGAAGAAACTTTTTCAAATTCAGCACGTCTATTTTGAAATGAAACATGGAACAATGTATATAGCCGTTACTATATCTCCTCTCCGTTTTTATGAAAATTTAATATCTCCATATTTGTTTTATCCTTTTAAAATGTTTCATTCTGCTCTTTATCGGGTGAAATACGCTATTGTTTTTACGCTATTTTTCGCCATATTTATAGAAACTAACGGTTTATGAAGCATTTTTTATGTATAGCCACTTTTTTTGTAGAAATCCTTCATTTTCCTTTCGATATTTAACACTATCGAGATAAAGTTTATGGTAAATTCATAATTTTTTATTTTTTATACTATATTCCGTTATATTGTTGTATAATATCAATGAAAGCGCTTATTATTCCAATATACATAATTCGAACTAAACTTTATCGAAACATTCTGATAGTTATACTTATATTTAAATGCAACAATTATAGGTATTAATGTAGGTATACCAAATATATCCACCCCGTTTTCCCGTGAAATTACTTTATAACATGAAAGATTAACTT
Organism: Bacillus sp. 41-22; assembly: GCF_025809295.1. Lineage (NCBI taxonomy): Bacteria > Bacillati > Bacillota > Bacilli > Caryophanales > Bacillaceae > Bacillus > Bacillus sp. 41-22. Next base: position 1,269,834 of record NZ_CP084035.1, on the reverse strand, counting down.
GGGTGATAAGTTATTGTGAATGTTTTTTTACAAAACAGATAAGTAATAGTGTTTGGTATTATGTAAATTATTGTAATAACATAAGAGTAAAGAAAAACATTTACATTGATTATTGGTTCATCAATTATTGAAAAGAGCAAAATGCACCTTTTTGTATGGAAAAAGGATTATATGCATTGGGAGGTTTAAACAAATGACGAGGAAGAATACAACGACAAACCCTTGGGCCAAGTTCCATGGTCCGAACCTTGGTTATGTTATTGAACAGTATGATCTTTACGTAACTGGAGCAGGTTCTGTTGATCCGGAATTACAAGAGCTTTTTGAAATTTTTGGAGCTCCTTCGTTTCAAGATGATGTCGTAACAGGGGACAACACAGCAACACATTTTTCTCCTCAAAACACAGGGAACATTGAAAAGATTCTTAAAGTCGTTCAACTTGTTGAACAGATCCGTTCTTTCGGGCATACATTGGCTCACATTAATCCGATGGAAGATGCTGCAAACGGACAATCTCTTATCGAGAAAACAATGAACGAACTGAGCGATGCTGACTTGAAAGCGATTCCAGCAAAAACAGTATGGCAAGATGCACCAGAGGGTATTCACACTGCACTTGATGTAATTCATAGATTAAAAGACGTTTATACAAAATCTTTAGCTTATGAATTCTCACATATACAAGATAGTGAAGAACGCGCGTGGTTGCATCAAATGGTGGAATCAAATTCATTGCGTCAACCATTATCAAATAAAAAACGAACTGCTCTTTTAAAACGTTTAACTGCTGTTGAAGGTTTCGAGCAATTCTTGCATAAAACATTCGTTGGTCAAAAACGTTTCTCAATAGAGGGCGTTGATATGCTTGTACCTGTACTAGATGAAATTGTTTCAGAAGGTGCTAAAGGCGGCGTTGAAGATGTCATGATTGGTATGGCTCACCGTGGTCGTCTAAGCGTACTCGCTCACGTATTAGAAAAGCCATATAATCACATGTTTGCAGAATTCAAACATGCAAAAATAGAAGGTGCAGTGGCAAATGCTGGCTGGACTGGCGACGTGAAATACCATTTAGGTAGAGAACAAGTCGTTGGTAATGAAGAGGTTAGCACTCGTGTTACATTAGCAAATAATCCGAGTCATCTTGAGTTCGTTAACCCTGTTGTTGAAGGTTTCGCACGTGCAGCTCAAGAGAATCGTAAAAAATCTGGTCTTCCAGAACAAGATACTACAAAATCATTCGTAATTTTAGTTCATGGTGATGCTGCATTCCCTGGTCAAGGTGTTGTGTCTGAGACACTCAACTTAAGTAGATTGAATGCATACCAAACTGGCGGAACTATTCATGTTATCGCAAATAATGCAGTCGGCTTTACGACTGATAGCTATGATTCTCGTTCTACTAAATATTCAAGCGACCTTGCAAAAGGTTTCGATATTCCGATTGTTCACGTGAATGCTGATGATCCGGAAGCTTGTCTTGCTGCTGCAAACCTTGCGATCCAATATCGTACGCTGTTCAAAAAGGACTTCTTAATCGATTTAATCGGTTACCGCCGATATGGTCATAACGAAATGGATGATCCAGCAGTTACGCAACCACAAGTGTACAAAAAAATTAAAAATCACCCAACTGTAAGAGCAATTTATGCAGATCAATTACAATCTGCTGGCGTTCTGAATGCAGATGAGGTTGAAACAATTACTCAGTTTATACAAGAGGAATTAAAGGCTGAATACGCACAAGTGCCACCAGCTGATACGAGTGCTGCAACAATTCACGTTAAAGTTCCAGAGGTTGTTGCAAAAGGAATTCAACCGATTGACACTGGTGTTTCAATTGAATCACTTCGTGCAATTAATGAAGGACTATTATCTTGGCCTGAAGGCTTTAACGTATATCCAAAAGTGAAGAAAATTCTTGAGCGCCGTAAAGATGCTCTTGAAGAGAACGGTAAAATTGAATGGGCACTTGCTGAATCGTTAGCATTCGCTTCTATTTTGCAAGAAGGTACGCCAATTCGTTTAACTGGTCAAGATTCACAGCGTGGTACATTCGCGCACCGTCATATCGTATTACACGATACTGATACAAACGAAACATATTCACCATTACACCGTTTACCGAACATTAACGCATCATTCTCTGTTCATAACAGTCCGTTATCAGAAGCTGCTGTTGTTGGTTACGAATATGGTTACAACGTATTTGCTCCAGAAACTCTTGTGATGTGGGAAGCTCAATACGGTGACTTCTCAAATACTGCGCAAGCATTATTTGATCAATATGTTTCAGCAGGAAGAGCAAAATGGGGTCAAAAATCTGGTTTAGTTCTTCTATTACCACACGGTTATGAAGGTCAAGGGCCAGAACACTCTAGTGCACGTCCAGAACGTTTCTTACAATTAGCTGCGGAGAACAACTGGACAGTTGCAAACTTAACGAGCGCGGCACAATACTTCCATATCTTGCGCCGTCAAGCATCTATCTTAGGAACAGAAGCTGTTCGACCATTAGTAATTATGACGCCGAAAAGCTTATTACGTCACCCACTTACACTTTCTACAGGTAGTGAGTTAAGTGAAGGACGTTTCCAACCTGCTTTAGAACAAGGAAACCTTGGTGCGAAACCAAATAAAGTAAAACGTCTTGTTTTAAGTACAGGTAAAATGGCAATTGACTTAGCAGCAGAAATCGAAAGTGGTAAGCATGAGTACAGCCTAGATGAAGTTCATATGGTTCGTATCGAGCAGTTGTACCCATTCCCTGCTGAAAAAGTTCAATCTATTATTAAACGCTTTAAAAACTTAGAAGAAATCATTTGGGTTCAAGAAGAACCTCGTAATATGGGCGCATGGCATTACATGGCTCCAATTCTGTTCGAACTAGCTGGGGATAAAGTGAAAACAGGTTACATTGGACGCCCGGATCGTTCTAGCCCATCTGGTGGCGATCCATTCGCTCACAAAGCTGAGCAAGAATTAATCGTTGCACACGCTTTAGATGTGAAGTACAACTTCCGTCAAGATAAACAAGAAATTGAAGTTTTCAGCAACTGAAAGTAACAATGAATTTTTCAGGCTTGGCTGTGGCAGATAGTCTGCCACAGCCAGGCTAACAAATGGAGATTACCGAAGATTAAAGAAGATAAAACACACCGTTAGGCAAATAAGGGGAGGACATTTAAAATGATCGAAATTAAAGTACCTGAGCTTGCAGAATCTATTTCAGAAGGAACTATTTCACAATGGCTTATCAACGTAGGCGACAAAGTTGAGAAAGGTGGCAGCGTTGTTGAGCTTGAGACTGACAAAGTCAATGTAGAAATCATTGCAGAGGATTCAGGTATTGTATCGAAGTTACTAGGCGAACCTGGAGATACAGTTGAAGTTGGTGCTACTATCGCAATTTTAGATGCAAACGGCGCAGCGGTGGAAGTAAGCACACCTGCTCCGGCTAATGAGCAACCAAAACAAGAAACTACTGAAGCACCGAAAGCAGCAGCTCCAAGTGCTGAACAAAATAAAGCGTTGCAAGGTTTACCAAATACAAATCGTCCTATCGCATCACCAGCTGCTCGCAAAATGGCTCGTGAATTAGGAATCGATTTAAACGAAGTACGTAGCACAGATCCACTTGGACGTGTGAGACCACATGATGTACAAGCTCACGCTGCAGCGCCAAAAGAAGCACCAGCTGCTCCAAAACAAAGTCCGGCTCCAGTTGCAAAAACTGAATTTGAAAAACCAGTTGAGCGTGTGAAAATGTCCCGCCGCCGTCAAACAATTGCAAAACGTCTTGTAGAAGTTCAACAAACATCTGCAATGTTAACTACATTTAACGAAGTTGATATGAGTGCAATCATGGAATTACGTAAAGAACGCAAAGATGCTTTCGAGAAAAAACATGATGTACGTCTTGGCTTTATGTCATTCTTCACAAAAGCAGTTGTTGCAGCATTAAAACAGTTCCCATTATTAAATGCTGAAATTCAAGGCGATGAGCTTATCATTAAAAAATTCTATGATATCGGTATTGCAGTAGCAGCTCCAGATGGATTAGTTGTTCCAGTTGTACGCGATGCTAACCAATTGAACTTCGCTGAAATTGAAAGCGAGATTCGTAATTTAGGTCTGAAAGCACGCGATAATAAACTTTCATTAAAAGAGCTACAAGGTGGTACATTTACAATTACAAATGGTGGTGTGTTCGGTTCTCTAATGTCGACACCAATCCTAAATAGTCCACAAGTAGGTATTCTAGGGATGCATAAAATCCAAGTACGTCCAGTTGCAATTGATGCAGAGCGTATGGAAAACCGTCCAATGATGTACCTTGCACTATCTTACGATCACCGTATTGTTGATGGTAAAGAAGCAGTTAGCTTCCTTGTTGCTGTTAAAGATATGCTTGAAGATCCAAAATCATTATTATTAGAAGGTTGATAGATTATTAATCTATTAAAGGCTGTAGAATGAATCATTCTACAGCCTTTTTTCATTATGTTCATACGGGACAAATCACACTACATAGACTAATAATGTATGCCTAAAACGTAAGGGGGATAAACATGAATAACCTTCCAGTTCATGCAAAACTTAAAGCAAATAAGGATACTTTCTTCCTCCCCGATTCAAACGGGGGTGTTTACTTTCGAAATAACTCCAGTTCATTCCGTATGGATGGTGATGGAATTTATGACTGGATTGAGAAATTAATGCCTATGTTTAACGGTAATCATTCTTTGACAGAAATAACCGATGGTCTCCCTCTCCCCTATCAAAATCGTGTATTTGAAATTGGAGAGATTTTATATGAAAATGGTTTCATTCGTGATGTAAGCCAAGATGCTCCCCACGAATTAAACAGTGCATTACTCGACAGATACGCTTCGCAAATTGAGTTTTTAGAAGCTGATTCCCATTCAGGCGCTTTAAAATTCGAAACGTACCGCGCAGCAAATGTGCTTATAATTGGTTCTGGCGATATGCTTACTTCCCTAGTTTCTTCTTTATTAGAATCTGGTTTACCTACATTCCATTATCTTGTTACAGATCGTGCTGAAACAAACTACGATCGAATTCACGAACTAAGCGAACGTGCATATGCAAATGATGACAATGTACTTATTCAAGAAATAGATATTACAATTGATCGCCCTTTACATGAAGTATTCGAGCCTTTCGACTGGATTTTATACGTTTCCCAAAATGGAGATATTGAAAGTTTAAGAGCAATCCATACTATTTGTAGAGAGTTTAAGAAAAATTTCATACCAGCTATTTGCTTATCAAGAATTGGTTTAGCTGGACCCGTCGTAACCGCAGACCGTGAAGAATGCTGGGAATCAGCTTGGCATCGTCTACACGAAACTACTTTACAAAGTGAAAATCCACCTGAACTTTTCTCACCAATTGCATCTGCAATGTTAGCAAATGTTATCGTTTTTGAGTTATTTAAACATGTCGCTGAAGGTTCACATAGGCAGCATAATCCTCAATTCTTTTTATTAAACTTGGAAACACTTGAAGGAAAGTGGCACCCTTTCATAAAACATCTTCTCGCAACCGATGAAATCTTTACAATTGATACGGTGCAAAATCTTCAAGAAAACCTTGCCCAACGTTCCGGACAATATACTTCAACTGAACTTTTTCGTTTTTTTGATACGTTAACTTCTAAAGAAGCTGGTATATTCCACATGTGGGATGAACAAGATTTACACCAATTGCCTTTATCACAGTGCAATATTCAAGTTGCAAATCCATTATCAGACGGACCTACCTCTCCCCTTCCTACTATAACTTGCGGTGGATTAACTCATAATGAAGCACGCCGCGAAGCTGGTTTAACAGGAGTTGAAACATATGTAGCTGAAATGATTCATCGTCTTATCCCCGAACATACTGATATCGGTATTGGTGCTGGGGAAACGATGACAGAAGGTGTATACCGAGCACTCCAAAAACATTTAAATAATAAGTTATATGAACGCCAATCACATATGCTAGAAGAGATTACAAAGCTTTATTTAACCGAAATTCATGATAAACATTGTAGGTTTTACTACGATGCTCTCTCTACAATTCATGAAATACCTAAAGTAGGAATGAGTGAGGAGTTACTTGGTTTTCCTGTCGTTTGGATCGGTATTAATGATAGATGGTATGGTGCGGCAAATATTAATATAACACTCGCATTAAGAAATGCTCTGCAACAAGCACTCCTTCATATTCAAAATGAAGAGATTCCTTATAAAGCTAATATGTTACCGGAATCATCCATTGTTTTATATAGTACGGATCCTGTTAGAGTAGCAATACAAGAAGAGGAAGAAATTCCAGGCGTACAGTCTTTACAAGTTGCTTTGCAAAATTTAACGGAAAACAACTTGTATCCATTCGTTTTTGATTTAGCTATTGAGTCATTTTTAAGAGACAACTTAGATGGTGTATATGGGGTATTAATTGCAAAGGAGGATGACCAATGACTCAAAACATACTACTTATAGGAGATGGCCTACTCACAGACTATGTACATGAGCAATTGTGTAAGCAATATTCACTCATCCGCCAGCATACAATTACAGAAGCTCTCCCTGAAAACATTCATCTTGCTCTCGTTTTACATGACGGGTCTCCTTCTTCCGTACATCATGATGCAGAGCTTATCTTTCGCTCAAATAATATTCCGTGGCTTCGCGCGTTTACTTCGTTTGGTGAAGGTATTATCGGTCCTTACGTGAAGCCTCTTACAACTGGATGTTCCCACTGCGCTGATGGACGCCGGTTTATAGCTGGCTTTGATCAAAAAGAAATGTGGGAACTACAACGAAAATATGCATTAAAAGCAGAGAACGTGACGAGGCGTGATGTACGTGCCACCCAAAATGGAATGTTACAAATGTGCCAGCTCATTCATGCCGAAACAGAGAAAATATTAGCTCATGGATATTCTTCTTTAGAAAACGAACTCATTTTACTGGACTTACAAACGTTACAATGTACCCGGAATTCGTTTCTTCCAGACCCTCTCTGTCCGGTATGCAGCAATTTGCCTGACGATACAGCAGATGCAGCGCAAATTTCTTTACAACCAAGTTTGAAAACGAGTACTGAAACGTATCGCTGTCGTTCCATTCATGAGCTAAACACATTTTTAACGAGAGACTATTTAGATTACCGGACTGGTATTTTAAACGGCAAAATGCAACATTCTTTATTACCGTTTGCTGATGTCATTATAAACATGCCGTTACTGTTTGGAAATGAAGGTGTCGCGGGCCGGACTCATTCATTTTCACTTAGTGAAGCAACCGCTATTTTAGAAGGTTTAGAACGCTATTGCGGTATGTCGCCTCGTGGAAAAAAAACAAATGTACATGGCAGTTTTCGTGAGCTAGAAGATATTGCACTGAATCCCCTCACACTTGGTGTGCATACAAATGAACATTACAATCGTGATAGTTTTCCATTTAAGCCGTTTGATCCTGATTATGAGCAAAACTGGGTATGGGGATATTCTTTATTACAAAACCGACCACTTCTAGTTCCAGAATCAATCGCTTATTATAGCCTTGGTCATAGAGATGCTTTCGTGTATGAAACATCAAATGGATGTGCAATTGGTGGTAGTTTAGAAGAAGCAATTTTTCACGGCATTTTAGAAATTGTAGAGCGTGACGCCTTTTTGCTCACTTGGTATGCCGAATTACCTCTTCCCCGTCTCGATCTTAGTTCAGCCAATGATACTGAATTGCAACTAATGTTGGAACGCTTACGCACAATTACTGGATATGAATTATACGTTTTCAACGCGACGATGGAACATGGTATTCCGAGCATATGGGTCATTGCGAAAAATACAAGGCAAGATGGTATGAATCTCGTCTGTGCTGGCGGCGCACATATGGAACCAATTCGAGCTGTAAAAAATGCAATTCATGAAATAGCGGGCATGTTACTTATAACAGATGAAGAGCTTGAACAAAAAAGAGAGAAATATGAAAACGGTTTACAAGATCCATATCTTGTTTCGCAAATGGAAGATCATAGTATGCTGTACGGATTGAAAGAAGCGGAAGAACGTCTTCACTTCCTTTTACGTGATGATGCTCCAGTGCAAACGTTCCAAGAAATGAATGCATTACAATCATTTGATATGGATTTAACATCTGATCTTCATCAACTTTTAAACAGGTTACATCAATCTGGACTTGAAGTAATTGTTGTAAATCAAACGGTCCCCCTTATAGAAAAGAACGGCTTACATTGTGTAAAAGTAATTATTCCAGGCATGTTACCGATGACGTTCGGTCACCATCTCACTCGGGTTACAGGACTGGATAGAGTGTATACCGTACCGATGACACTTGGATATTGGGCTGAGCCTTTAACGAATGAAAGTTTAAATCCACATCCGCATCCGTTTCCATAATTCATAGTGAGGGGGAAATTTGATGCAACCTGATACTTTTTTACATCATCTCCATTTTTCTATTAATGAAATTATGTCGTCCGATAAAGAGATTGACTGGGAAGACGCACCACTTCCTTATAAATTATATCGAAATTTACCAGTAATCCCTCTCTCTTTAGAAATCCCATTAACTTTGCGGAATTCTTCTACTAAACCTAACTTAGAGGAAATCGGGCATTATCTTTGGTACTCATTTGGTTTAACACAATTATGTCAGCCTACTACTAACCTAGAAAATAATAAAACAACGACTCTATTTCGAAGATTCATCCCTTCTGGGGGTGCTTTATATCCGAATGAATTATATATGTATTTAAAAATTGATCATTATCCAGACGGCATTTACCATTACGACGCCGCGCACCACCGTCTTATCTTACTTCGTGAAGGAAATTTTGATTCTTATCTTACAGAAGCACTCGGCAATCGTTGTAACATACATTCTTGTTTTGGTGCTGCATTTGTATCCACTATGTTTTGGAAAAACTTCTTTAAATACAATAACTTTTCGTATCGTCTGCAAGGATTAGATAGTGGTGTTCTAATCGGTCAATTACTTGAATGCGCAAAACAATTTGGTTATACAAATGGTGTATATTTTCAGTTTCTAGATCGGGCAATGAATCATTTACTTGGACTGTCAGAAGGTGAAGAAAGTGTGTATGCTGTTATTCCTTTAAGTACAGAACCGAATACAGATTGGTTTCATGATGATCATCACGAAAATAAAACTATTACTTCTCATGACTTGTTGCAGCAAATCCCGCCGTTAACACATGAGCATTTCGTTCGCTCAAAATATGTAGATGAATATCCGATGATAAAAAAAATAAACGCAGCTTCTATGATTGAATCAACAGAACACTTCCAAACATTTACCCGTGAAGAACGACAACAATATAGTGCACACGCTATGCAGCTACCTAAAGTGGAACGTTTATCATATGATTTTTTACAACTTTGTAAAAAACGATATTCACCTGATTCTGACTTCATTTTAACGAAATGGGATGCAGCCGAGCTCGCTACTCTACTACAAGCAGCGAGCCTCTCCTTCCCTTATTACAACGACCTTGATGGCAAATATTTAAATGAAAACGCACGAGTCTCACTATATGGATGTTTTTATAACGTAAAAGACATAGAAAACGGCGCTTACGCTTATAACAGTAGGACACATTCCATACAGCCAATTCGGTACGGAGACCTTCGTTATTCTCTGCAATCCAGTATGACGATGGATAACGTAAACCTTTTTCAAGTACCACTTTGTCTACATGTAATCGGAAATAAAGATTACTATAAAAATAAATTAGGTTATAGAGGATATCGAATTCATCAAATGGAAGCTGGCATGCTCGTTCATAAACTCGTTTTAGCTGCGACCGCTATGGGGATGGGCGGGCATCCGTTACTAAGTTTTGATACAAATTCATGCGATCAATTGTACGGGATTGATGCCGGAAATGAAACTTCACTCATTCAAATTCCGGTTGGGGCGTATCGAGCGCGAAATTGGCTAAAAGGGTCCTTGCATAATTAGAAGCACGCCGATTAATGGCGTGTTTTTTTTAAAGGAGTTAAATTATTAAAAGCGAAATAAATACATATTCTTATATAAAAGGAGAGTTTGAATTGAGTATTTTACAAAGATTAATCGAGCAAGCGAAAAATCCTCGCGGGACAATTGGTTCCTCTATGCTTTGCATTATGAATGCTGCGCATACGAGACTAACAAATTGGGTTTTACAAAAAATACATATACGTGAAAATACAGTTATTTTAGATATTGGTTGTGGGGGTGGTAAAACCATACAGACTCTTTCAAAACGAACTCCGCTTGGGAAAATATACGGGATCGACTACTCCAATCAAGCTGTTGAAAACTCAAAGAAAGCAAATATGAAGGATGTCAAAGCAGCGAAAGTAATTATTCATCAAGCAAGCGTCTCCTCTATTCCATATCATCCGGACTTCTTTGATCTCATTACCGCTTTTCAAACCCACTACTTTTGGCCTGATGTTGAGAATGATATGAAAGAAGTATTTCGCGTCTTAAAACCGAATGGATCCTTTTTACTAGTCGCTGAAACTTTCAAAATCCAATATCATATGGATAAATTTAAGACGACCGAAGAATTAGTAAACCTTTTTTATGAGACGGGATTTACAAGCGTGAAATGTTATGAAGAAAGAGGGTGCCTTTATTTAATAGGAAATAAGTAAAAAAGCAGACCTTTCAAGGTCTGCCTTTTTTACTAGATTACTTTAAAAATACTCTTAATTTGTCTTGCAAATAACCAGTTTTTCGTACCGTAGTTATCATTTAGACTATCTAAATTAATAGCTTTCCCGTTAGAAAACTTTAGTTCTAACGTTGTATTTTTGTCATTTGTTTTTAAGTTGCTATTTGTAATGTCATCATACTTTAATTTTTCAATCTCAATATACTCTTCCTTCTCTTCTCCGATAACGACGTGATCTTGGAAGAAGAAGAATACTTCTACTTTCTTACCGAAACAAAATATGTTTTTCGTATAAATTAATGTCGCGTTATCAAGTCCGACACATACTTCTTTCATCTCTTCAACAACGTTTCCTAAGTCTTCTTCGTTTCTTGCATTTGATTCAGCAATCCATTCTTCGATTGTATTCATGTTAATTGCCATACTGTGCCCCCTGGTTCGTTCATTGCTTTATTAAAAAACAAATACTATATGACAATATAAGCGATACGTACTATGTTTTCAAGGGTGAACGGTATATTCAAAATAAAGTGAAACTTTATTTATTCCCCTTTCACAAAAAAAATAGCACTTAAAAAAGTGCTATTCCGCTCTCCTTGCTGCTTGTTGAATTGGATCCCAAACGCTGTTATATGGTGGTGCGTAACTTAAGTCGACATCTTCTAAATCGTGAATACTCATTTTATTGAAAAGTGCCATCGCGATAACATCAATACGTTTATCTACGCCCTCTTCTCCAATTACTTGACCGCCTAATAATTGTTTCGTATCGGCGTGATATAGTAATTTCAAGTGAAGTGGCGAAGCACTCGGGTAATAGCCCGCCATATTTGTTGAATCTACTTTGACCGTCTTATACGGGATGTTTAGCCCTTTCGCTTCTTTTTCATTTAAGCCTGTTCTTGCGAGCGTCAGATTCATAAATTTAATAATGCCTGTACCTAACGTACCTTTGAATGCTCTGCGTTTATCAACCATGTTGAGTCCGGCAAGTCGCCCTTGTTTATTCGCAGTCGTTCCGAGCGGGATATGGTCATGAATTTCCTTTATAACATGGTAATGTGTTGCACAATCACCAGCAGCATATACGTCTTTCACATTCGTTTGCATATAAGCATTTACTTCAATTGCACCTTTATGGTTTTTACGTATATTTGTCCCCTCAAGAAAATCAGTATTTGACTGTACACCGACAGATACTAAAACGAGATCAGTTTTATACGTCCCTTTATCCGTCTCCAGTTGTTCTACTCTTTCTTTTCCTTTAAACGCTTTTACATTTTCATTCGTTAAAATTTCAATATTATGTTTATCTGCTTCTTTATGTATATATTCCGCCATATCGGCATCATAAATTGTGCCAATATGATCGTTTCGCTCAATCATTCTTACTTTCTTACCAAGTTCGACGAATGTTTCTGCCATCTCTAGTCCAATTGCACCGCCGCCAATAATAGTTACAGCCTCAACTTTATTCGTTTCTAGCGTTTTTAATATGCGCTCAGCATCCGGAATTGTTTTTAAAAGATGAACGCCTTGCAAATCTCGCCCTTCCCATTCTGGCATAACAGGACGCACTCCAGTCGCAATTAATAAACGGTCATACGGAAATTCAAAAACATCTTTCGTCTCCGTATGCTCTGCGTACACCATTTTCTTTTCCGTATCTACTTTCGTTACTTCATGACGTACTTTCGCATCAATTCCATATTTATCACGAAACGTCTTTACATCGCGTGCAATTAACTTTTCAGTAGAAGCAATAACACCACTAATCACATACGGTAATCCGCACTGAGCGTATGAATAGATTTCACCTTTTTCTAACGTTACAACATTTGCAGTTTCATCGTTTCTAACAATTTGCATTGCTGCACTCATACCTGCTGCATCTCCGCCAATAATGACATAGTTCACTTTACCACTCCTTCTTTTTTACATACTCTTTACGATTTCCATATTTTATAGAAATAACACCTACTTCCATTGTAAAGAAATAGAATTCTATCTACAAATTTGGTGCACAAACCTATGCATGAATAGGTATCCGTCGTGTCTTATAAACAAGATGTTTAATATGCTATAACAGTAACTATTGAAAGTAGGTGAAACATACATGTGCGCCGGCCTTCTCGCTCAAACTCCAGAGGAACCGCAAGAACCGAAAGCCGCCATGCCACTTGATCAAGAATTTTCTATTAACGTAACATTATACAGCGCTCGTGCTTGGTTATCTAATGATGAGACTTTCGCACAAACGATTTGGAAAGGCTCTCGCTTTGCTTCAGCATCACACGCTGGCAAGTCCATCTTGCCAATCGGTACTGTTAAAATTGTAAACTTATCTGATGATACAATAACAGTTACTGCCTCATCAGAAAAAGATGATACTCTCAAAATAGTCGTACCCCCTCGTTCTGAAGGTGTTTTAACATCTAGTGCATTATCTGATGTGCAAGCAAGTACATCAGGAGGAGCAAGCAAAGTCACATTCCTCTTTCATATCTTTTTCTCAAGGGATCCTGGTCCAGCTAAATAACCATAGAAAAGGTACAGCTATGCACTGTACCTTTTTCACGTGTTTATTCTCTTGATTTGATCAATTCAACATTATAAGTTTCAATATCTGTTAGCTTTCCTGTAAAATACGGATTTTCTCTATACCAAGACTGTTTTGAAAAATACGCTTGCATATCTTTCGTTTGAAACATATGTCCATGTCTTGCGTATATTTCGTTTCTTGCTATTTTCAATTGTTCTTTCGATAAATATGTTAAGTCCGTACTCGTTAATTTTCGAATATCACTATCAGGGAAGATGAAACCATTATATACATAATGAGTCGTAGGCGGTGGAGTAACATTGTAAACAACTGTTTTTTCTACACTTTTCTTTTGAAATGGAAGATTATAAGCCGAAAGTGCCGTTACCGTTTCTACCTTTGTCGTTTCCCTTCCGTTTTCTCCATTTCGTTCTAAATAAATCGCCGCACTTCCATCAGTCGCTATCGGTCCCCACGTAATTTCTTCTCCAGTCAACGCAGTAACTGGCTTTTGATTCACGTACAATGTTGCACCAGACGCATTCGTTTGAACTGTAATATATTGCCCTTGCAACGTTAAATCTACCGTTACATTATTTTGACTTTGTTTCATAAGTACAACCTTTTCCTCACGTGATAGTTTTACATAGTCATTTTTATATTCAGATTGAAATACTTGAGTTCCAGGAAGAAACGGTCCATATTGCTTCTCAAACTTTTTGTCATTTGTCTTATCAATTTCTTTTCCGTTCAATTTTAAAGATGTACCTTTTTCATTTGTAAGCAGAGTCGTATAATACGTCTTCGCTTTCAATTTATACCGATCAAATAAAAAGAAATGTTTCCCATCTTTCGTTAAAGAAAAATCTGCTCTTTCTATTCCATCCCCTTGTTTTTCACCTTGCCTCAAATATTCTTTCAATTCATTCACGTAAAATGGATTTTCTTTTATATATGAAAATAGAGGCGTTAAACTCTCTCTCGTTACAATAACGGTTAGATCATCTGCCGTGATGATCTCAGCTAATTTCTCCCCGTCCCTCTCTTGTAAAATAGTAATCATTCGGTCTACTTGTGCCGTCTGCTTATAATACGATGATCCATACAAATACAATCCAACAATTACTATAACAAGTAATGTTAAGAGTGTAATGCCAACTTTTGTACCACCGCTCATTTTCTTCTTTACTACAAGACTTTCCCTCTTCATCCCGCAGTTTTGGCAAAATTGCACTCCACCTTCATACTGAGCTCCGCATTTTGTACATACATTCATCCATTCAACCACCTTTTCGTTAGAAGCCTGTTAATCCCCCGATAAAGGTTTGGATTATCGTTTTAATGTAAGACCAAAACACGATAAACGTTGCAATTCCGATTAAAACATTTGCGATAATAAGTGTGTAAACAGGATCTACTCCGCCGTTGTCTAATTTTAATATAGCTACAATTATACTGATTCCCATATACGTTGTAGCCAGCCCTAATAAGATTGGTAAAAAAAAGATCAATAGGAAACTAAATAGAAAAGAAAGAACTAGTATAGCAATAGCTGGCGTCGCTATCGTCCCCCATATACCGAATGATTCAAGAAAAGAAAAAGATGATTTCATCATCTTACCACTTACAAAAATAATAAATCCGACAAATAAAGTTAAAATTAATAAAAAGAAAAAGACCATTACAGATTCTCCAAAGAAAGTAGGAGTAGCTATATCTGGCACTAATGTCCTCGTAACAGTCGCCGCTGCGCTCATCATTCTATAAAAAATACATGCTCCTAAAAAGCAAATAAGCACAAGACTTACAATTCCATTTCGCACTTCAATATTTCCACTTTCCATAATGGCCGATGGTGATTTAAAAGCATTTTTAAAGAACTGAAAATAGCCACTTGCAAATTGTTTCACTTGCTCTACCGTTTCATTCGGACGAGTTTCCTTTACTCGTGCCGGGCGCGATAGCTGCCCTTCTTCCTGCCCACCACTCGCTACAACTTCTTCCGTTAACGAATGTCCACAATTTCCGCAAAACCTTGCTTCCGCTGCATTTTCAGTATTACATGCCGGACATTTCATTCTCTCATCCCTCCTTAAGCATATACCTTATAGGGTGTTACAAATTCAATATATGACTTTGTACATAAAACATGACTACAAGAAAAAGAATATGAAATCCTTCTTTTAAACGAAACTATGTGTGCTAGTAATATAGAAAAATAATGTTATTATGAAACAGAGCAAATAAAGTGAAACTTTAAACAGATTGGATGAAGACAGTGGAATTTGTAAACTCGATTTTTCAAACACTCCTTACAAGTGTGATCCAATTATTTTCTTTAATTGGTGTCATCATTGTAATTGGATTTATATTAGGTTATTTAGAATCTCTCACACGAACGTATTGGTCGAGAGCTTTTGGTAGGAAAGGTTTTCTTTTAACCGCGTGGATTGGTGTTCCCGTTCATGAGCTTGGACATGCAATTATGTGTCTATTATTTCGTCATAAAATTGTAGCAACGCAGTTTTTCCCAACAGATACAAGTCAGGGGGCTTTAGGTTACGTACAACATCAATACAATCAAAAAAGCGTATACCAACGAATCGGTAATTTCTTTATCGGCATCGGTCCTATTATTTCTGGGATTACTGCCTTAATACTTTTAATGCGCTATTTCGTACCAGATTCATATTCTTTATTTAATACGAATCTGGAAAAAACTGTTACATCGACTTCTATTAACTTAGACATGATCCAAAACATGCTACTATCGACGTTTGTATTATTGAAAAGCTTATTTACATTTAGCAATTTATTGAATCCTTCATTTTGGTTATTTTTATTTATCGCTATTTGCATTTCCGCACATATCGCTTTAAGTAAACCAGACATTAAAGGATCAATAGACGGTGTTATCGTCATGTTTATCATATTATTTTTATTCAATATAATAGCAGGACTTTTTCAGTACGATAGTAATCAACTAATCGGCAAAGTTATGAAATATAATATGTATTTCATTGCATTTTCTAGTGTGGCGCTTCTTTTCTCTTCTATTTCTACACTTGTTAGTTTTGGGTTTTATAAAATGAGAGGAGGACGTTCGTTGTGAACGTCCTCTTCTCTCCTTAAATAATTATTTATCAGCTTTAATAAGTTATTGAATCGGAATAGGTGGTCCAATTTTTTTGTTTTCTTTCCCCGAATACGGTACAAGTGAATATTTTCCCACCGCTACATTTATTCCATCAAATCTACTAAAAGAAATACCGCCATCTTCATTCGATATAACCACCTCTTTAAATGTATGTGCTTCCCCAGATTCTGATTCGATTTTAAAATAAATATCTTCATTTGTACTTTGTGTCACATCATAATAAATCGTTGTGGAAATCGGCGTAGAAACTACTTTTTTAACAGTTACTTTATTGCCATCATATAAAACAATTGTTTCATTTAAATCAAACGTCTGCTTCTCTTTCATCAACTGAGCTTGCGATACTTCAATATCAAATATCCATGGTTGCTCAATTACAGTATCCCTGTTGAATGTATCATAAGTAATTTCGATTTGAAGTTCATCAGTTTGTGGCATTTCACTTAACTCGATACCACCGTAAATTGTAAACATAGAATCATTTACTTCAATTGATTGTGCATCCTTTGTATTAGAAAAGTCACGCCCATTTATTCGTACCTGTGGAATTAAATATGTTTGATAATCAAATTTCACACCCTTCGCTGGCTCAAATGTTGAACTGATGAATAATTTATTGTCATCCACTAATACCTCATTTAACGTCAGTTTACCGTATTTATTTTCAGCAGTTTTCCCAATAGCCGTTTTATAGGGAGAATAGTCAAGTGGTTGCTGTTTATCAATATATTTTTCAATCAATCCCGCAATAAATGGCATATTTGCTAAAGATGTTTGTCCAAGTGGCACTATAATACTGACAATTAACATGCAAGCTGCTGCGACTCCGAACCATTTTTTTGTTTTTTTATTTTTGCGTAGCTTATTTTTCACACGTTTTTCCCACTGCTTTTCCTCTATTTTGGTTAAGGGAGTCTCCTCAAACTCTGTGATGTCCAACTGAATATCATTTAACTCTTTATAAATAGACATGCCCTCACACTCCATTTTTAAAAATAAAAATCTGTTTGAGCTTTTTTCGTCCGCGTGACAGTTTGTTATGAATCCATGACTCTTTCACATTAAGGTGGGATGCAATTTCACGAGACGGTACACCTTCTAAATAATACTTTTCAAAAATGTTACGCTCTGTTGCTGACAACTCACTAAGCAATTCCTGTACGTCTAAGAAGTCATTTTGTTTTCTTTGTTCTTGATACAGACGATCATTAATCTCTGTACAGACAGTTTGTTGCTAATTTCTCGCATTTTTCCGCTGATAATCAATTGCCCGATATTTAGCAATGGCTGCTATCCATTGTTTAAACGTATTTTTACTTGAATCAAATGAATCGATATGAAACCAAATGGCTAATAATACATCATCTAAGCATTCTTCATAATCTTGCTGATTACTATATACATATCGTTTAATAATAGCGCTGAGTAAACCTCCATATGTTTGGATAATGAACGTAATGCTCTTTTCATTACGTTGTTGAATTTGTTGCACAACATTTTCTTCTGTTATCTTCAAGCGTAGACCTCCTTGTACTGCTAATTGGTACCTACTTTCTAATACGAATGAAAATCGATTACTCTATCACTGCTTTTAATATTGCAAACATAATCTCACCATTCCATGCCATATACCTCGCTCACGATAAGAAGAGCTAGTTCATTTAGAACTAGCTCTTCTTATCACTTCTCCCTCTTATAATCACAATGCTCAACCGGAACACGAGCGTGCCCTTCTTCATCGGTACACCATGACTGTGACTGAAAGGCAAGAAAAATACCAATCCACTCTTCCTTCTTCTCAAAGTGAATCAATATCCCACCGTCTTGCCATTTGCCATCATCACCTTGCCATTTCTCTACATTCCCTTGATTCATATGAATATCGTGTATACCGTTTCCAGGTGTAAAGTGGAAATACGAATCCGGAACCTTTTCTTCTGGTCCCCACCTTTCACCAAACGCATAAATAATTGCTTTCTCATCTATTGCTCTTTTTATATAATGTTCTATTTTCTCATTTAAATCATTATCAGATCCCGATTTTTCAGCAGGTAAAGGAATCATTTGCTTTGAATCAAATAAATTACCTCTTACATAATCTAAAGCTACTTTCGGCTCATTGTTTTTCACTTCCGTAAAACCGAACGGTAATGTCGGTAAAATATGAATCGCCTCTGATCGAATATTGTTACTCGCAAAATATAAAACTTCCGACGGATAGCTTTGCGATTTCACGTTAATTGCAATGCGATAATTAACTCCTGCTTCGCCTTGTAAATGAACTTGATAATGAGGTGTTTTCCCTTTTCCAATCTTAGATTGTACAACTGTACCTTTTAATACACCGTAGTTTTTTAAGGGCATCTCTTTCATCTCCTATTCATTTAGTAGAAGCTTTTCATACTTTAGGCATTATCCATATAAAAAGAAAATCCTCCTTTCCCAGGAGGATTTCTTATTTTCTCAACATATACCAAACAATAACCTCCACCACTACAAGCAACACCGCACCAAAAATCATTAACGTCGTCTTCTTTAATAGTTCATTTTCACGATAAGGGATATTACATAAATACGCGCCTAGTGTAATCCGTGATGGACAAGCGATTGTGGCTACTGATGATGCGGTGTTTTGGAGTGTTGTGACATATTGCCACGGGATCGCTACGTTTTGCGCTGTTTGCATTTGTAGCTTTATAAACATCGCATTTGATCCTGCGTTACTACCTGTTAAAAAGCCGCCAATTCCGCCTATGAAAGGAGCAACGAAAACGAAAAATGTCCCAAATGTTTCACCAGCTGTTTTTGCGAGTAATGAATGCATACCAGATGCACCCATTAGTTCTGAAATTGCGATAAACATTGTCGTTGTAATAGCGAAAGGAATCCATTGTTTTATCGTTTGTGAGAGTGATTGTTTAATAATATTTGATGGAATGCGGAAGAAAATAATTGTAAATAAACAAGTCATAGCGAGCCAAAATCCTGGTGAATATAGTAGCTCTAGTTTGTAAGAATATGATTTTAAATCGAGAACTGCATATGACCTAAGAAAATCATGTAATACTGGAACGAGGCGGGAAAGTAAAATACAAACTGTTAAAAAGATATAAGGGCTAATAATTTTTATAATAGATACTTCTCTCTCTGCAGTCGCCGCATGTTCTGTTATAAAGTTTTGCTCACTTTTGCCTTTTAATTTAATGATTAGAAAGCCAAATGTAATGGTAACGATAGAACTTAATATCCCTGCAAGTTCAACACTTACGTATGCGTTAGAAAGATAGATTCCGAGAGAAAATAATAGAAAGAATCCTACTCCTTCCTTACACTTTTCTATAACTGCCTGCCAGCCACCGACAACGTATAAAGAAAGGAAGATAAAATATGCGAAAATCGGGATGCTTAATAATGCTGTATTTGTACCAAGAGTTGTGAGCGGCATGTTAATAAGCTGAGAACCGATAATCGTACCCGTTGCCATCGCGCCCCATGAACTTGCAAGTAAACCGATAAACGATAGTAGCACAGCTTGAAACGGTTTATAACCGAGCGAAAGAAAAATAGGTGCTGCGACCATAAAACCAATTCCGAATCCACTTACTGATTCAATAAGTGGACAAATGCCAAAGCACATAAGAAGCATTTGTAGTAAGCGATCGTGCGTAACTTCTTCTAGAAAACGCGCTACTTGATCGATGTACCCCATTTTGTTCATGAGGTGAAATAAAAAAATACCGAAAAATAAAACGTATCCGACAATAAAACAAATTAACCAACCTTTAATCGTTGCGTGCACAGTTTCACTTATCCCTAATTGGAACGTTGGCGAAAGTAAAACGATTCCGACAGAAACGGCATAAGAAATTAATGAAGCCCTTAATGACGTTTGTTTAAACAAAAATAAACAAATAAAAATCATCATAATTGGGATAAGTGCCAACAATATGGCCATGCTATCATCTCTTTTCGTAAAAATTGCAATTTTTAACTATTATATAACAGATGTTATGATTTTCAATTATTTTTATAACAGATTTTAAAAAGGAGCCGCTTGGCTCCTTTTTTGAATAACTAATATTTTATCTTTTATCCTGAAAAACCGTCTGCTGTCCAATCATTTTTTCTAGTACAACAAACACAATATAAGCACATATTACTTGCAATACAATATTCCCAAGTTTTATTAATTCAAATGAATGGATCCATTGGAATAATTCACTTAATAATACAATCGAAACGATACTAAATAGTTCTATACTAATCGAAAATATACATACTTCTAAAATAGATTGCTCTTGTATTCGATTTAATTGGGAAAAGATGAATACATATCCTAAAAACAGAGCCATCAACTCTATTTTCGTCATGCTAATGAGCCAAGCGTATAATGGTACAGTTAAAAAAAGATATAATAGTTTACGTCTTAGCATGCCTTCTCACCCTCTAAGTTATAAGTATTTTCTGTATATTTTAACATTTATTACACAAAAGAAACAGAAGAGACTTAAGCCTCTTCTGTTTCTTTTACTGCATGTATTAACTCACAAATTTCTTCTCGCTTTTCATTTTCTAACAGCTCAATGACTTTACTTCCAACGACAACGCCGTCACATATTGTAATCATTTCTTCAATTTGCTCTCGTGTTGAAATACCGAATCCTGCGACTACTGGTAAGTGGACGTGTGCTTTTACTTTTTCTAAGTAACTACGAATCTCATCTTTAAAGTTTTGACGTACTCCCGTTACGCCCGCTACTGTAACGGCGTAGACGAATCCTTGTGATTCACTCGTGATTTTTTCGATTCGTTCAATAGGGCTCGTTACGGTAACGAGTGGAATTAAAGCGATATTCGCCACGCGAAGGAGCGGTGCAATAATGTCTTGTTCTTCATACGGTAAGTCTGGAACGATAATACCGTCCACCCCTGCTTCAAGACAGCTCTCAATGAAACGTTCCTTTCCGAATGCGAGTACTGGATTTAAATATGTCATAAGTACAAATGGAATTTGAACTTCTTGCCTCACCTCTATTAATGCTTGAAAAATACCTTTCAATGTTACACCGCTATCTAATGCTCTTTTTCCTGCCCTTTGAATAGTTGGACCGTCTGCGACTGGATCTGAAAATGGGATACCAATTTCAACGATGCTTGCTCCTGCTTCATCAAGAAAACGAATTCTTTCTTTTAACTTTTCAAGTCCACCATCTCCGCCCATTACATACGGAATAAATGCTTTCTTGCCATTTTCAAACGCTGCTATAATTTTTTCTACTCCCATTTTTTACACCTCTTCCATATAACGTTTTATACTCTCTACATCTTTATCACCGCGGCCGGATAAACAAATGACAAGTCCTTCGTCTTTCTTCATTTGCGGCGCTAGTTTTAAAGCGTATGCAACAGCATGTGAACTTTCTAATGCCGGGATAATCCCTTCTTTTTTCGTTAATAATTGAAATGCTTCTAACGCTTCTTCATCTGTAATGGAATGATAAGAAACGCGGCCAATATCTTTTAGCAAGCTATGTTCTGGCCCAACACCTGGGTAATCCAGCCCTGCCGAAATAGAGTGCGCTTCTTGAATTTGCCCTTCTTCATTTTGCAGAAGATACATCATCGATCCGTGTAAAACACCGACACTTCCTTTCGTTAAAGTGGCTGCGTGCTTTTCTGTGTGAACACCTTTTCCAGCTGCTTCAACACCGTAAAGAGCAACTTCTTCATCGTGTACGAACGGATAAAACATTCCCATTGCATTACTACCACCGCCAATACAAGCAACGACTGCTTCTGGTAATTTCCCTTCTAACGCTTCGTATTGCTTTTTCGTTTCTTTCCCAATTACACTTTGGAAATCACGAACAATTTGCGGGAATGGATGTGGCCCGAGAACTGATCCCATAATGTAGTGCGTATCGTGTACATGTGAAACCCAGTAACGCAGCGCCTCGTTTACCGCATCTTTCAACGTGCCGCTACCTGCCGCAACGCTTTCTACTTTTGCTCCGAGTAATTCCATTCGAAACACGTTTAATTTTTGTCGTCTCACATCTTCTTCTCCCATGAAGATGACGCATTCTAAACCGAAAAGTGCACATACAGTAGCTGTTGCAACTCCGTGTTGTCCTGCTCCTGTTTCAGCGACAACTTTCTTCTTACCCATTCTTACCGCAAGAAGTGCCTGACCGATTGTATTGTTAATTTTATGAGCTCCCGTATGGTTCAAATCTTCACGTTTCAAATAGATTTTTGCTCCGCCGCAATACTTCGTCATATTTTCAGCGAAATAAAGCGGTGTTTCTCTTCCAACATACGTTTGTAAATAATGATCTAATTCCTTTTGAAACGCTTCATCTTGCATCGCTTCTTTATATGCTTCTTCTAATTCTAATACGGATTGCATTAACGTTTCTGGAACGTATCGTCCTCCGTATATACCGTAATGACCTTTTTCATCTGGATATGCGTAGTTCATTTTGAACACTCCTTCGCTTTTTTAATAAATTGTTTTATTTTCTTTAGATCTTTCTTTCCTTCTGTCTCTACTCCGCTGCTCACATCGATCATATATGGCTGAACGGTTCGAATTGCTTCTTCTATATTAAGGATGTTTAATCCGCCAGCTAATATCGTTTTCTCTCGCAACTCGTTTGGCATATGTGCGAGTAACTCCCATGAGAATGTCTTTCCGTTTCCTCCGTGGAACTTTTCTTTCGGGCTATCAAATAACAGATAATCTGTATCATATTTTTTCGCACATTCAATATCTTTCTCTAAAGCTACTCCTACCGCTTTTATAGACGGAATATTCAATCTTTCGATTTGATGATTGTCTTCATCCCCATGCAATTGCACATGCGTTAACCCGCACTCCTCTGCAATTTTCTGGATCACTTCTACTGATTCATTTACGAAAACACCTACCTTGAAAACGTGGACTGGAATTTCCCCAATAATTTCTTTCGCTAGCCCTGGGGTGATTTTCCGCTTACTTTCTGCAAAAACAAATCCAATTGCATCTGCTCCGTATTCGCAAGCATGTTTTGCTGTTTCAACATCAGTGATGCCGCAAATTTTCACTTTCATATGTTCACCTTACAGTCTTCGAAAAAGTTACTTATAGAAGATGATGTCATAAGTGCTTCTCCAACTAATACACCTTTTGCACCAGCTCGTTTGACGCGAATGATATCTTCTTTTGAATGAATGCCACTTTCACTAATCCAAAGTAGGTTTTCCTCATTCAGTCGTTTTCCGAGCTTTTCAGTTTGGCTTAAATCTACTTCAAATGTTTTTAAATTACGGTTGTTAATACCGATAACGTGCGGATTTAATCGGATTGCAATTTCTAATTCCTGTTCATCATGAACTTCAACAATCGCTTCTAATCCTTTTTCTAGCACGTAGTTATAAAGCTCGTTTAATTTCTCTTTTGACAATGCTGCAACAATTAATAAAATAAGATCTGCTCCTGCTTCATACGCTCTATCAATTTGGATTTTATCGATTATAAAATCTTTACATAAAAGCGGAATGTTACTTTCTGCTCTTGCCGTTTGTAAGTCGTGAAACGACCCTTTAAAAAATTGACCGTCTGTTAAAACCGAAACTGCTCCAGCACCGCATTCTTCATATGTTTTCACTTGTTTTGGCACATCAACGTGTAAATTAATATCGCCTTTTGATGGAGACGCTCGCTTTACCTCTGCTATTACAGTAAACTGCTCTAAAGCTTTTACAAGTGAGTGTGTTTTCCTTTTTTCTTTCACTGGTGAATATGTTTCATATAACTCCGCAACTTCTACTTTCTTTTGCTCTACAATTTTGTCTAAAATCGTCCCCATTTTAATTCACCCTTTCTAATTTTTCATGGCTTGCTGCAATTAATAAGTTTAGTTTGGCTAATGCTTTTCCAGAGTCAATGCTATGTGCCGCTAGTGTAATTCCTTCTTCAATCGTTTCTGCTCTTCCATTTGCGAAAAGGGCTAGACCTGCATTTAATAAAACAGTATCGCGATAGACACTCTTTTCTCCGCTTAATACTCCGAGCGTAATCTTTGCATTTTCTTTTGAATTCCCACCTCTAATTTCTTCATTTTTCACTCTTGAAAAACCATACTTTTCTGGATCAATACTCATTTCTACTATTTCATTATCTTTTAAAACGACGACATGATTTTCTCCCTGTAATGATGCTTCATCTAAAAAGCCACTTCCGTTTACGACGAGCGCTTGTTTTCTGCCAAGTTTCTGCAATACTTCCGCTACTGGCAATAACATATCTCGCTTATAAATACCGACAAATTGTGTTTCTAAATTAACCGGATTCGTCAACGGTCCAATTAAGTTAAAGATCGTCGGAACGTTTAATTCTTTTCTTATTTTCATAATGCGTCTTAATGCTGGATGCATCGCTGGTGCGAATAAGAAGGCAATACCTACATTCTCTAATAAATAGTCAATCTCACCCGGCGTACAGCTTATGTTTACACCGAGTTCTTCTAATAAATCAGCACTTCCTGTTTTACTAGAAACAGCGCGGTTTCCATGCTTCGCAACCTTTACACTAGCTCCGGCAAGTACAAATGCCGATGTTGTACTAATATTGAATGTTTGCGCACCGTCACCACCCGTTCCGCAATTGTCCATCGCGCCTTTTATATGATTTGAAAACGGTAATGCCTTTTCGCGAAGAGCACGAACGAGACCGTATATTTCTTCTGCTGTTTCGCCTTTCGCTTTCAGCAATACTAAGAAAGCTGCAACTTCACTTTCCAATATGTTGTCACTTAATAAAAGAAGTCCCGCTTCATACATTTCTTCTTCTGTTAAATGTTGTCCCTCTACTAATTTTCGAAGATAACTGTTCATACTCTCTCCTCCTCTTTCACTTCTGCTAAAAAGGCACGTATTAACTTTCCGCCTTCTTCTGTTGCAATTGATTCTGGGTGAAACTGTAATCCAAAGAGCGGATAATAGTTGTGACGAACTGCCATGATTTCTCCGTCATCCATCGCTGTCGCAAGTATGTCAAAACACTGCGGCAAACTATTTTGCACTGCGACGAGTGAATGGTAACGCATTGCTGTTAGCGGCTGCGTTACGTACGAAAAGATTGACGTTCCGTTATGTTTCACACGCGATGTTTTTCCGTGTTTAATGCGCTCTGCTCTAACAATTTCTCCTCCAAATGCGGATATGATTGCTTGATGGCCAAGGCAAATTCCTAAGATGGGAACGTTCTTATAAAAATGACGAATAACATCGATACAAATTCCAGCATCTTCTGGTTTCCCAGGTCCTGGTGAGAGCACAATTCCTTTCGGCTTCATCTCCTCTAATTGTTCAATTGTTATTTGATCATTTCTTACGACAACAATTTCTTTCTCGTACTCGCCTAATAGTTGATACAAGTTATATGTGAACGAATCATAATTATCGATAAGTACAATCATTTCATAACCTCCAAAAGCGCTCTCGCTTTATTTAATGTTTCTTCATATTCAGCAACCGGGTCTGAATCGTAGACGATACCCGCTCCTGCCTGAACGTACGCTTTCTCGTCTTTTACAACCATCGTTCGAATTGCTAGCGCCATATCAAGATTTCCTGAGAATGAAATATATCCAACTGCTCCGGCGTATACATTTCTTTTTTCATGCTCTAACGTATTAATAATTTCCATCGCTCTAATTTTCGGAGCACCTGATACTGTACCCGCTGGTAAACAATACGCTAATGCATCAAATCCACTTATTCGTTTTCGCAATGTTCCGTAAACTTCAGATACAATGTGCATAACGTGAGAGTATTTTTCTACTTTCATATATTTATCTATCATCACAGATCCAATTTCACTTACTCTGCCAATATCATTTCGCCCTAGGTCCACAAGCATCATATGCTCCGCCCGCTCTTTCTCATTTCCTAACAGTTCTTTTTCGATTTCCTCATCTTCCTGCTCCGTTTTCCCTCTCGGTCTCGTACCCGCAATTGGGTTCGTCATCACTTTATCCGCTCTAACTGATAACAAACTTTCCGGCGAAGAACCGAGTACAACGTAATCTTGAAAGTCGATATAAAACATATATGGTGATGGATTTGCAATTCGAAGTTTCCGGTATAATGCAAATGGATCTCCAATACATTCACTTTGCAAACGCTGGGATAATACAACTTGGAAAATATCTCCGGCCCGAATGTATTCTTTCGCTGTTTCTACCATTGCACAAAATTCTTTTTCAGTTATTGAAGAAGTGAATGATAATATTGATTGTATTTCATTTACTTCCGCTTCTTCTCCCTTTAGCACTTCCTCTTTGTATACTTGCAATCTTTCGTATACTTCTTCATAAGAAGCTGAATCGTCTTCCCTGCATACATATACAAATGACAACTTTTGGCGTAAATGATCGTAAACGGTAAACTCACGATATAGTAAAAGGTGTACTTCTGGAATATTTAATGGATCGTGTAAATCTGCTCCAATGTTTTCATACTGCCGAATGACGTCATAACCAATATAACCAACTGCTCCTCCGCAAAATGGGAATGGACTCTCTACTAGCGATGGTGCGATTACCTCTTCTAACACTTGCAATACGTTACCTTGCAACTTTTCTGTTTGCCCATACATCGTTCGTTCTACTTCTATACCGACGCTTTTCACTTCTCCATATGGATTACACCCTAAGTAAGAATAGCGCCCTTTATCTGGATGAAGCTGTGAGCTTTCTAATAAAAACTTTTTCTTTCCCTTCATACGTCTATATAAAGAAATTGGCGTAATGCTATCTCCTTCTTCTTCAGCGATTACTAAAAATGTTTTTCTTTGTTCTTTTTGCTTCATAAATTCCTCTTTTGTCATCATGCCTTTCACCTCACTCTGAAAAATAAAAAAGTCCCCTACATATCGAAATATGTAGAGGACGATAAATTTACCGTGGTACCACCTCAGGTTGGACGCAAAAGCATCCCGCTTTATTCAGGTACAAAATATATACCTTATCCTTGTAACGGCGGAACCCGGGTTGCCTACTGAAAATAATTGTTCAGCATACCTCTCGTAAGCCCATTCCGTATATGGCACCGCACCGGGCTCCCACCTGTCCCCGGCTCTCTGAAACGTCTCCAATATACGTACTCTTCTTACTTAAACGATTTAACATATTTAATTTTTTGTACACAAAAAGGGAGTACTCATCCTATAGAAAGGACGGGTACTCCCGTGGTGCCACCTTAATTCGTTACGAATGTAACGCACTTTGCCGTATCAAAAAATAATACGTGTCTCTTGTATCGATGAGATCATGTCGCCAAAGCCTACTTCTTTCGTTTCGGTTTGGAAGCTCCGAAGCCCATTCCACATCAATTCCATACTGATTCGCACCAACCATCAGCTCTCTGACATGTTCATCATGTGTACTCTTCTTCATCAACGCTTGCATTTTTTTAAGTTGCACTCATTATAGACCTAACTTTTTTCACAAGTCAATACTTTTTAAAAAAAAATTATTTCTCCCTTCTTTCAATATTATATTGACAAAACAACGTGTTTTTATGTAAATATAATAAATACTCTATTAAAATTAAGGTTTTTTCGTCTGAAATTTATATATTTAAAAAGTAAAACGATGTCAAAAAACGCTTACATTTCTGAAAATTCATATTTGTATATGGATTTTTCAGAATAATCATGATAGATTATAAATATGCAAAATGCATCAAAAGACATGACAAAAGGAAGGGGAACTACATGAGTACGCAGATGTTAACTTTAACTTCTATCTCTATTTACATGCTCGGGATGTTAGTAATCGGCTATTTCGCCTACAAACGAACGTCCAACTTAACAGATTATATGCTTGGCGGGCGTACACTAGGCCCCGCAGTAACAGCATTAAGTGCTGGAGCATCTGATATGAGTGGTTGGCTTTTAATGGGATTACCCGGTGCAATGTTTAGCGTTGGATTAAGTAGTAGTTGGATTGCGATCGGCCTAACACTAGGCGCATACGCAAACTGGCTTTATGTCGCTCCTCGCTTACGTACCTACTCTGAAATTGCAAACAACTCTATTACTATTCCAGAATTTTTGGAACACCGTTTCCACGACAAATCTCACATGCTACGCTTAGTATCCGGACTTGTTATTATGATTTTCTTTACTTTTTATGTAGCTTCAGGACTAGTTTCAGGCGCTGTATTATTTGAAAATTCATTTGGTATGAACTATCATATTGGATTATTCATTGTAGCAGGCGTTGTTGTAGCTTACACATTATTTGGTGGTTTCTTAGCTGTAAGTTGGACAGACTTCGTGCAAGGAATCATTATGGTAGTTGCTCTTATTCTTGTTCCTATCGTAACAATTATGAATGCAAACGGACTTGGACCTGCATTTGATACAATTCGATCTGTAGATCCAACACGTTTAGATATTTTTAAAGGTGCCTCCACTTTAGGAATTGTTTCCTTATTCGCATGGGGCCTTGGTTATGTTGGACAACCTCATATTATCGTACGCTTTATGGCAATTTCTTCTGTAAAAGAACTTAAAAGCGCACGAAGAATTGGTATGAGCTGGATGATTTTCTCTGTTGTCGGAGCTATGTTTACTGGTCTTATCGGTATTGCCTACTATTCACAACAAGATTTGACATTATCTAACCCAGAGACAATTTTCCTTGAGCTTGGAAAAATTTTATTCCATCCACTTATTACTGGATTTTTATTAGCAGCGATTTTAGCTGCAATTATGAGTACAATCTCATCTCAGCTTCTCGTTACTTCAAGTGCTGTAACAGAAGACTTGTATCATACATTCTTTAAACGTTCTGCTTCTGATAAAGAGCTTGTATTTGTCGGTCGTATGGCTGTTCTTGGTATCGCCTTAGTTGGGTGCGCATTAGCGTTTAAACAAAATGATACGATTTTAGCTCTTGTTGGATACGCTTGGGCTGGATTTGGTTCTTCATTCGGACCAGCTATTTTATTAAGTCTATATTGGAAACGTATGACGAAATGGGGCGCGCTTGCTGGTATGATTTCTGGTGCCGCGACTGTTATTATATGGACTCAATTTAAATTCTTAACAAACTTCTTATATGAAATGATTCCTGGTTTCACAATTAGTTTACTAGCAATCATAATCGTTAGTTTACTAACTCAACCTTCAAAAGAAGTTGAAGAGCAATTTGAGGATTTCGAAAAACAACATAGTCATAGTCTATAAAAAAGCTTTGCTGTTATCGTAACAGCAGAGCTTTTTTTATTACAGTTCGACAATCTTCTTCTCAAATTTAACAAATTCTTTATGTTTCGTTAAATTTAACATAACACTACTCCTTTATAGTATTAGTATTAGCACTTATACAGAAAGGGGACTCCAACATGTTAGCAGCTTTCCAGCAACAACACATAAGAAAATTTTCACCTATTACAAATACTTCTGCTTCTCGTTTAAACATTCAACCTAATCCACCCAAAATTTCAATTGCTCCTTCTGTTATTTCAGTTATCGGTGTTCATATGGAAAAAAATAAGTTAAAAATAAAAACTGGGCAAAGTACTGAGTTATCAGCTTCCGTTTTACCAATGCAAGCGACGAATAAAGAACTTATTTGGACCAATATGAATTCTGATGTCATCACAATATATCCAAAAGGTGAAACTGTGACGATTACTGGACAAAGTGCGGGAAGAGCAGTCGTAATTGTTACAACTGCTGAAGGAAAATTTCGTGACCTATGCGTCATTCATGTACAACCTTATATGACAAATCCAAAGTAAAAGAGTGGCTTCGTAGCCACTCTTTTACTTTATTTCAATGTGCGGATTTTTACTTTTCACAAGATTAATAAATTGTTCTTTATTTTTAGGAGAAATAATCTCTGTTTCATATGATCCGTAAACAATTTCTAATCGATCGAATGATAACGCATAAGCCGCTATTGGATTTTTTGTATTGGAAATTCGTTTTATGTCTCGTATAAATATACGCTTTTTAACCGGACCTGATGTAATCATAATTATTTCTTCCTTAACGATATATTTTGTTGAAAACCAACTCCAACTAAACAGTATAGCCAACGGAATTGTAAAAAATAAAAGAAAATATTCTCTCCCTGCAAATATGGGAGCAAAACACGCTCCAATGACAACGAAAAAAATCGGATATAACCATACATCTTTTTTTGATGGAAATTCCACTAAACTTCCTCTCCCTTGATTTAAGTCAATGAATCTCCTCCTCTTCCCTATTACAATGAAAACAACATTAGAATAGGAGGACGTATTATGACTGAGCGAAATTTTGCCTTATTTGCAGGCACTTCTCTTCTTATCATGGCATTCACTGCATTTTTTTCTTACGGTTTTGTTCACGGAAATCTCGTTGTACCAAGTAATGCGAGCACGACACTCCATAATATTCAAACTTCAAGTTCACTTTTCAAAGCAGAAATTTTCGGATGGATTATCATTTTTATTACGGATATTATCGCCTCGTGGGCTCTTTATTTCTTTCTAAAACCTATCCATACTAGCCTCTCATTACTAGCTGCCTGTCTTCGTCTTATGTATACAGCTATACTTGGGATTGCTATATTCAATTTAACATTTGTATTACTTCTTTCCAAAAGCACAGTTGCTAATTCAGAAGCATATACAATGTTATTTCTAGAAGCTTTTGAATACATTTGGTCTGTAGGATTAATCATTTTCGGCTTACATCTTCTCACCTTAGGATACGTAACCTTTCAATCTAAAAACATACCGAAAACTATTAGTATATTACTGCTCATTGCTGCAATCGGCTATATCATCATTAACGTAATGAATACGATGTTTTCACAATATGATGCGATTATTTCCATTCTTAACGTTGTCTTTCAACTACCGATGATCGCAGGTGAACTAGGATTTAGTATATGGCTATTGCTTAGAGGTGGAAAAAACTCTACTGTTTGAGTCGTTTCTTAATTCTACTTAATGATTCTGGCGTAATACCAAGATAGCTCGCTAGCTGATATTGCGGAACACGATCGATTAAATACGGTCGTTTTTGTAATAATGCTTTATATCGTTCTTCTGGTGTCGATGCAATAAATAACGTAAGCTCTTCTTGTACTTCACCAAAATTGTATTCAATCATTTGGCGCGTCATTTCTTCTAACTGTGAATATTTCTTATACATGTCCTTTTCACTATACAGATCGCCAACTACAACTAGACAATCTTCTAGGCACGTTAACGTATGTGGGGATAATTTATCTTGTTTATGATGATTGAAATTTGCGATTGCTTGTTCTTCTGTATAAAAATTTGATGTAACTTCTTTTCCAGATTCATCTATACAATGTTGCCTCACGCATCCTTTTAATACAAAATAACATTTAGACGGAACATCTCCTTGTCTTAAGAGCACTGTTCCTTTTTTATACTCTTCAATTTGTAATTCTTCTACGATCATGCGCTGCTGCTCTTCACTTAATGTTGTAAGATTTGTCATGTATTTCATTAAAATCTCTTTCATTTGGTCTCTCCTTCCCCCACTATATATTATCTTTTTTCATGCTACATGGCGGGAATTCCCCCTATTAATCTGTTTTCTTTTCTGCATGGAACAAAAAAAGAGAAGTTACCAATAACTTCTCTTTTCGTATATTAGAATAAACTCGTTATAATTCCTGTGTATAAGCCGGTTCGTTCACCACATTTTTTGCTGTTCGCTTTTGTTGCTGTAGTAAGAAAACAGATACACCAAACAATACGAGCATGCTACCGATAATTTGCATTGCATTTAATTTTTCTCCAAGTAAGAAGAACGCTAGTATAGATGCCCCAACTGGTTCTCCTAAAATGCTCATTGAAATCGTTGTTGCATTTACGTAATTTAATAACCAATTATTAATGACGTGTGACACTGTCGGTACAATCGCAAGTAAAAGAAAAATACTCCAATCCCACTTCGTATAGCCTGTAAATGGCACTTGAAGTATAACGTTATAAATCGCTATAAATATACCAGCGAAGGCAAATACAGTAAAACTATAAATCCAATGAGATACTTTCTTTACTGTCGTTTGTCCGATAAATAAATAACCGACAACTGCTATTACACTTAAAAAGGATAATATATCCCCATAAATTGCTTGCTCACTTAGCCCTAAATCTCCCCAGCCAATACACATTACGCCTAGTATCGCAATTCCCATCGTCGCAATTGCTGAATAGGTTGTTCTTTCTTTAAATAAGAAAAAACCTCCCACTAAAGATACGATCGGTTGAAGTGCTAAAATAATCGTCGAACTAGCAACTGTCGTATGCTTTAAGGATTCAAACCATAGAAGAAAATGAAGAGCTAAAAAGAAACCAGATCCAATTAAAAATCCCCAATCTTTTATTTGAATCCTACTAAACTCTTCCCGTTTTTTCCAAACGATCGGCAGCATAATAAGTACGATAATCCATAATCGATACATACTTAAAACGGAAGATGGTGCTGAGGACATCTTTGCAAAAACAGCTGCGAATGAAATTGCTATAATGGAAATTGCTAGTGGTAGTGCGATTGATCTTTCTTGTTTCAAATCCTGTCTCCCCTCTCACCTGTAAAAAATCCCACTTCATTATATCCGTTTTCTTTCACAACTTAAATACTAATTTTTTAGATTCTTCGTACCATTATGGTAAAATAGAAATTAAGGCACCTATTAGTGATTATTTCTTTCCTTTTCACTACAAGCGTCGCTCTTACAATCATTACAGTAAATTTTTATTTAGGGGGATATACATGAATCAAACAATAGGGAGAATTGAAGAAATTTCATTTTTTAGTACATCACTTCAAGAGGAGCTTATACTTCTTGTTTATTTACCAGTAAATTACACACCTCTCCATAAGCATACGGTTGTTATTGCACAAGATGGTAGAGATTATTTTCAGCTTGGTAAAGCGCACCGTGTAATTGAGCGCCTTCGCGAAACTGAAGAAATTGACCGCACAATTATTGTCGGTATTCCATATAAAAATGTACACGATCGTAAGGAAAAATATTTCCCAAATGATGTAAAGAATGCTGCTTACATTCGCTTCCTTGCTCACGAGCTTGCTCCATATATTGATGCAAATTATCCAACGTATCAAATGGGTAAAGGACGCGTTTTAATTGGAGATTCTCTCGGCGGTACAGTTTCCTTCATGACCGCACTTATGTATCCGCATACATTTGGTAAGGTCGTTATGCAATCACCATTTGTTGATGAAACAGTCATGAACTTAGCAAAAGATTTCAAAAATCCGGGGGCGCTAGATCTTTATCACGTAATTGGGACCGAAGAAACAGCTGTCAAGCGTACAGACGGACAAGTATCTGATTTCGTAGAACCAAATCGCGAGTTAAATAAACTACTTACAGATAGAAATTTCATCACGCATTATGAAGAGTTTGAAGGGAATCACACATGGAAATATTGGCAAGCAGATTTACCAAAAGCATTTTCTCATATTCTATCAATGAAATAATAGAGAGCGGTATTCAGAATAATTTGATATAATAGATAAAGAGATTTATTCTCAAAATCTAACTAGACTTGCAAAGGGAGGAATTGGAACATGAAATTAGGAATTGTAATTTTCCCATCAAAAATGATTCAAGATAAAGCGAACGGATTACGTAAACGTTATGATCCGCATTACGCATTAGTTCCGCCACATATTACATTGAAAACACCCTTTGAGACGCAAGATGAACAATTAGAATCGATTGTGAATGAGTTACATACAATCGCAAATAAAACGAACCCTTTCACCCTTCATGTTGGGAAAGTCGGTTCATTCGCACCTGTTAATAATGTTCTTTATTTTAAAGTAGAAAAAACACCTGAACTTACTTTCTTAAATGAAGAAATGCATAATGGTTTCTTTACACAAGAGCGCGAGTACTCTTTCGTACCTCATTTAACAATCGGTCAAGACTTATCAGACGCAGAGCACGCTGATGTATTAGGTCGATTACGTATGAAAGATTTCTATTATGAGCAACCAATCGATCGTTTCCACCTTCTATACCAATTAGAAAATGGAACGTGGACTGTACATGAAACATTCCACCTCGGAAAGGAGAACAACTAATTTGCACGCACAAATCGTACAAACGGACGAACAACTAAGTGATGCATTCTCTGTACGTAAGCAAGTATTTGTAAATGAACAACAGGTTTCTGCAGAAGAAGAGTATGATGAGTTTGAAGAGATTTCAACACACGTTGTTATATATGATAATGATGTTCCAGTTGGTGCTGGTCGCTTCCGCATCGTTGATGGAATAGGAAAAATGGAGCGCATTTGCGTACTAGCTTCCCATCGCCAAAAAGGCATTGGCAAAATCATTATGGATGCACTTGAAGCGCATGCAAAAGAAGAGTCTCTACCGAAATTGAAACTCCATGCTCAAACACATGCTGAAGTTTTCTATAAGAAGCTAGGATACGTGACGGCTTCTGATGTGTTTATGGAAGCAAATATCCCGCACGTCGTAATGATAAAAGAATTATAATTTTGTAGCAGGAGGTAGCCCCTCCTGTTTTTTACATTGCTATTTTCTTTTTCTTCCGCTAAAGTTAAATGTTGATGCTATAGTTTTGAAGGTGAATATATGACACAAGAAAAATTTTCACAAAAACCGTTAACACACGCTGGCATTCCGCAAGCGGCGTATCATATTCCGAAAACATCTACCCATTTAATTATGGAAGAAGATGCAGATGCGGCGTATTTCCGCGCTTTAGAACAGCAAGGTGTTTATTTAAATGAAAAACAGTTAGAAGCAGTGCAAACGACAGAAGGACCTGTCCTTACACTAGCTGGTGCTGGAAGTGGTAAAACATCTGTTTTAACAACTCGCGTTGGTTATTTAGTTAATGTAAAACATGTCCATCCGCGAAATATTTTGCTGCTGACGTTTACACAAAAAGCAGCTGAAGAAATTCGAAGCCGTGTAGCGAATTTACCTGGTATGAATCATGCCGCAAGTAGCTATGTCGTTGCTGGTACATTCCACTCTGTCTTTTTAAAATTGCTTCGTAGTCAAGGATATAATCAGCAAATTTTAGCAAATGAAAAACATAAACAAATTATGATAAAGAAAATTTTGAAAGAATTGCGCTTAAAAGACGATTATGATGCCGAAACGATACTCGCTATGATTTCACTTGAGAAAAACAAATTGAATCGTCCGAAAGATGTAAAAGCGAAAACACCGGTTGAACAAGAGTTCAAAGAAGTATACGAACGTTTCGAAGAGGTAAAACAACGACACAATTATATCGATTTTGACGACATCTTATTAGAAATGTATTATATGTTAGAAAATAACGCTCCCCTGCTTACTCAATTACAAGAGCGTTTTCATTACATTGAAGTAGATGAGTTTCAAGATACGTCGTATGCACAATATGAAATTGTAAAATTGTTAGCCACGCCGAGAAATAATTTATTTATCGCAGGTGATGACGATCAAGCGATTTACGGCTGGCGAGGGGCAAGTCACCAAATTATTTTATCTTTTCCAAAGGAATTTGATAATACTACGATTATCGCACTTAATACGAATTATCGATCTAATCCATTTATCGTAGGACTTGGAAATGAAGTTATTAAGCTCAATCAAGAACGTTTTGATAAAGAGCTATATTCTGTTCGTAACGATGGCATACAGCCGTTTTATGCACGACCTGCGACAACTCTTGATGAAGCAAATCAAATTTTGCAACTCATTCAGGAAAAAGTAGATAGTGGTGAACGAAATTATAAAGATTTTTGTTTATTATATCGTACACATTCTGTAAGCCGTTCTTTACTTGATCAGCTTACAATTCATAAGATTCCATTTATTAAACATGGAGCGAGCCAATCGTTCTACGAACATTCTTTAATTAGGCCCGTATTAGATCACTTACGACTCGTGCTTGAACCGTTCCGCCTCGAATCACTTTCAAATATATTACCAACAATGTATATTGGCCGTGATGAGTGCATTTCATTTATTGAACGTGAACAATGGAAATATGGTGAGGGCCGTTTCCCTTCTCTTCTTCATTTTCTATTACTAAACCCAAGCTTGAAACCTTTTCAAGTTAAAAAAGTAAATGAGCGAATCGATTTTATTAAGTTTATAAAAGAACTTGAACCTAAAAAAGCATTGAAAGAAATTATTCATGGTAAAGGAAAGTATTTAGAGTACTTACAAAGTAATGATCGTTCTTCCTTTACGATGCATAAGGACATACAAGAAGAAATGTTAGAAGAATTAATGGAATCAGCAACTCGCTTTACGGATATTCCAGCTTACTTACAATTTATTAACGAGGCCATTCAAGGTCAAAAAGAAATGGAAGCATTAAAAACAATGCCGCAAAAAGATGCTGTATCGCTTATGTCAATTCATAACGCGAAAGGCCTTGAGTTTCCATGCGTCTTTTTACTCGGAGCAAGCGATGGTATATTGCCGCATACTTCTTCTTTAAAAGATGCAAATGACCGTGTGACGGAGACTTCTGAAGCATTAGAAGAAGAACGACGATTACTCTATGTCGCCATTACACGCGCAAAAGAAGAACTTTACATTTCCTCCCCGCAATTTTTCAGAGGAAAGAAACTAGATATATCTCGTTTTCTATATACTACGCAAAAAGATTTACCTGAAAAGACATCCATTAAATAATGGGTGTCTTTTTCCATATCACGATATGTACATCCCCTCTATATAAATTCCCTGTTTCTATCCTGAGAATTAACGTAATATCAACCATATCCCGTTCATATTGTAATAGTGTATGTCAGAACTCACGATAAGGAGTGAACATAATGAGCTGCAATTGTAATGAAGATCATCAACACCATGATTGTGATTTCAACTGTGTATCTAATGTCGTTCGTTTTATACATGAACTACAAGAATGTGCAACCACAACATGTGGATCTGGTTGCGAAGTTCCATTTTTAGGAGCACATAACACTGCATCAGTAGCGAATACACGTCCTTTTATTTTATACACAAAAGCTGGAACACCTTTTGAAGCATTTGCACCATCTGCAAGCCTTACTAGCTGCCAATCTCCAATTTTCCGTGTAGAGAGTATAGATGATGATGACTGTGCTGTATTGCGTGTATTAACTGTAGTTTTAGGTGATGGTACCTCTGTACCACCTGGTGACGATCCAATCTGTACATTTTTAGCTGTACCAAATGCAAGATTAGTATCAACCTCCTCTTGTATTACTGTTGATTTAAGTTGCTTCTGCGCTATTCAATGCTTACGCGATGTTTCTATATAAAACTGAATACTAATTTAAGCATGGATTGGGTGGCAGATGATTCTGCCACCCAATCCATGCTTAAAAGGTATTATTATGTATTTTTTATAAAATTGGGAACTTGTCTAGAACATAGAACCTGTCCTTTTCATTAACTAAAAGTAGAAACAGATAAAGGAGTGAAAAACATGTTCTCTTCTGATTGCGAATTTAATAACATTGATTGTGAGGCGAAACCAGCTAGTACACTACCTGCCTTCGGTTTTGCTTTCAACGCTTCTGCACCTCAGTTCGCTTCACTATTCACACCACTACTATTACCTAGCGTAAGTCCAAACCCAAATATTACTGTTCCTGTGATAAATAATACAGTAAGTGTCGGAGACGGTATTCGAATTCAAGTAGCTGGTATTTATCAAATCAGTTATACATTAACGATCAGTCTTGATAACGTTCCTACTGCACCAGAAGCTGGTCGTTTCTTCTTATCATTAGGTACACCAGCTAACATTATTCCTGGATCAGGTACAGCGGTTCGCTCTAACGTTATTGGTACTGGTGAAGTAGACGTATCCAGTGGTGTTATTCTTATTAACTTAAACCCTGGTGACTTAATTCAAATTGTACCAGTTGAACTGCTTGGAACTGTAGACATCCGTGCTGCAGCATTAACAGTTGCACAAATTAGCTAGTAAAAAGCGGTATTTCTTAATTGAAATACCGCTTTTTATTTTTACAATAAAAAACACTCACCGTAACATGAGTGTTTCATTCTTCATATTGTTTTATTGTATTCTTCTTTTTCCCACAGTTGCATCCCTTTTTTTTCACAAACCCTTGTTGCTGTAACTGTTCTTGATATGCCTGTTGGTGTGCTTGTTGCTGTTGCTGTATGTTATACCACTGCTGTAGATCATATGAATTTTGCCTTGGATTATTGCTCACAGCAAACATCTCCTCTACTGTCAATTCTGTCTATTTACTATATGAACAACTCTTTATTTCCGTTCCCGCATCCTCTTAAACTCCGCTTTTTCTAACATCATGAAGATTTATCCCGATTGGTGCGGGCTGATAATTAGCGAGGGATGCCCCACACTGATTAAACTTTCACTTTATTATTCTCCCATAAAATATCCTGTAATTGTTTCAATGATCGCTGCTGCACCTGCAATGGCTAATAATGCTAGTACAGGCTCTGCAACAATAGGAATCCATTTATATAAAACTAATAAAAAAGCACTAACCCACACACCTGTACACCAATAGCAGCTTAATAATTCTCCAATCCACTTTCTTAATCCTTTCCCTTTCACCTTTGTAAAAGTCGATACACTTCCATCAGGCTCTGTAATCTCTAACTCATCAATAAACGGTCTTCGCAAAAAAGCTGTAATTTTATCATAAACAATAAGACGAGTTAACCTAAATGCAGCTAGCGCAAAAATAAAAAATAAAAGCCAGCTTGTAAATAACATAATTCCACCTTCCCTATCCTCTTTAGCCTATTTAAAAAAAAAGGTCTTAAGATTGTGACCAAATCTCCCCCACTCCAATATCTTATTAATGTAAATACAAACAAGAAGATAAGGAGTGACATTAATGAGTTGTAACGAAAATAAACACCATAGCTCTTCTCACTGCGTAGTTGACGTCGTAAAATTCATCAATGAACTACAAGATTGCTCTAGTTCAACATGTGGTTCTGGTTGTGAAATTCCATTTTTAGGAGCACACAATACAGCAGCAGTAGCAAATACACGCCCTTTTATTTTATACACAAAAGCTGGAACGCCATTTGAAGCATTTGCACCATCTTCAAGCCTTACTAGCTGCCAATCTCCAATTTTCCGTGTAGAAAGCGTAGATGACGATAGCTGTGCTGTCCTACGTGTGTTAACTGTAGTATTAGGTGATGGGTCTCCTGTACCACCTGGCGACGATCCAATTTGTACGTTTTTAGCTATACCAAATGCAAGATTAATCTCGACATCTACTTGCATTACTGTTGATTTAAGCTGCTTCTGTGCTATTCAGTGCTTACGCGACGTTTCTATAGTTAAGTAAACTAAAAAACTATTGGGGTGGTAGAAGCTTTCTACCACCTTTACATATTTAAAAGCCGGCCATATCAATCGATTTGATGTCTTCTATAGATAATCGAATATCTCTCATACTATTTGGTGGCATAATGGATACAATGCCATTACGGTAAGATATAATCGATCCTATATATGAGACGGTCGTCGTTCTTATTCTACATCTTATTTTTGGAATGTAATGAGGACGATTTAATAAAAAATGAATTTTTTCTTCATTATTCATATCCTTAAAGGATTTATTGTAAGGGACCGTTCTCACTTGCTCTTCCTCTACTTTTTCTTCCACCTCCACTTGAGGCTCCTCTCGTGGTTCTTGTTTCTCTTGTTCTACCACTTCTTCCACAGCACTACTTACAATACTTTCATTTCTATTACTTTGCTCTTTTTGATCCTCATCTTCGAAATTCGTTAAAATAATTCTTTTTATTTTCGGTGCAGCGAGTTCTAAATTTACTTGTGCAATATATAACAACGGTTTTCCAACTGTTGAACTTTTATTTTTATTCTTCACACTCGTCCCTCCCACTTCCATACGTAGCTGGATAAATCGTGTACTATTATAGTTATATTCATAACGTGGCTAGAACTTTCGTTAAAAATCGTTCTTTCTGGGAACAATTAAAAAGGACAGTCTCAACGTTTAGAGACTGTCCTTTTTAAACTTTAATTCCTATTATATTTATCCTAAAATATGATATCCTGAATCAACATGAATGTTTTCACCTGTTACTCCGCGTGCTAAATCACTGAATAAGAATACTGCTGTATCTCCAACTTCTTCTGGAGTCGTCGCACGACGAAGTGGTGCGCGTTCCTCAATTTCTTTTAAGATTGAGTTAAAGTCGCCTACACCTTTCGCAGATAACGTACGAATTGGTCCTGCAGAAATAGCGTTAACGCGAATGCCATGTTGTCCTAAATCGTTCGCTAAATATTTCACGCTAGCTTCTAACGAAGCTTTCGCAACACCCATAACGTTATAGTTTTTCACAACGCGCTCGCCGCCAAGGTATGTTAAAGTTAAAATATTTCCGCCTTCTGTCATCACTTTCTTCGCTTCTCTTGCTACAGCTGTTAAAGAGAATGCACTAATATTTTGTGCAAGTAAAAATCCATCGCGAGAAGTATCTACAAATTCGCCTTTTAAATCATCACGATTTGCAAAAGCAATACAGTGAGCAACACCGTGAATTGTACCAACTTCTTGCTTAATAGTTTCAAAGCAAGCTGTAAGTTCTTCATCATTCGTTACATCACAAGGTAATACAAGTGATTCTTGTCCTTCTAATGTTTCCGCTAGTTCACGAACGTTTCTTTCTAAACGCTCTCCTGCATATGTGAATATTAATTTTGCACCTGCATTATGCAAAGAGCGAGCAATTCCCCATGCAATACTTCTTTGGTTTGCAACGCCCATAACAACAAATGTTTTCCCTTGTAATAGTTCCATGATATATCCTCCCAGAAATACTTATACTTGTTATTAGTACCTGATACTATAATTATAGTACCATAAAACCTCTTAAAGGCAAACAAAAAAGTCACTAACATAAATTTGTTAATGACTTTTTGTTTCTATAAAAAACCTTTCTAATCCTTCTTCCCAAGTAGGCATTTGTAAAAAACCATTTAATCGTAGCATGTTATGTTGAAAGATAGAATATTTTGGTCTCGCAGCCGCCGATCCGAATTCTTCAGTTGAAACAGGTAATACATTCACTTTCATATTTGCATACGAAAATATTCTTTGGGCAAATTCAAACCAAGAACATGATCCTCTATTGGATACGTGATACGTACCGTATAAAGAAGTGTGAATGAGCTTATTAATCATCATATTTAAATCTGCCACGTACGTAGGAGAGCCAATTTGATCCGCTACAACAGATATGTTTTCTCTCTCTTTTCCTAATCGTAGCATCGTTTTCACAAAATTATTTCCATACTTACCATACAACCACGATGTACGAACTATAAAATATTTATTATGTAACTCTTTTACGAACTGCTCTCCTGCAAATTTAGAAGCTCCATATATATTTATCGGTGCTGGATTATGAAATTCATGATAGCCATCCGGTTTGTCACCTGGAAATACATAATCGGTACTGACATACACTAACTTAGCCCCTACTAATTGTGAAGCAACCGCTACATTTCGAGCTCCAATCGCATTTATTAAGTAAGCAAGATCCTGTTCTTTCTCAGCACCATCTACCTTCGTATACGCTGCACAATGAACAATTGTATGTGGCTTTATTTCTTGTACCACTTGCTTAATTCGGGATATATTTGTTACATCTAATAACTTTTTATCAAATGGATATATGTCATATTCCTCAGAATTCAACTCTTCTTGTAGTTGCTTCCCTAGCTGACCGTTCGCTCCCGTTATGATAATCCGTTCTTTCATCTACATGCCCCTTACTTTTCTTTTAGTGGTTTCCACCAGTCTACATTGTTTTTATACCATTCCACCGTTTCTTTTAATCCTTGTTCGAACGTATACTTCGGTTCCCATTCAAACTCATTCTTCATTTTTTGTGCATCAATCGCATAACGACGGTCGTGACCTAAACGGTCTGTTACAAATTCAATATCTTTTTTCGTTTTTCCTAAAAGTTTTATAATTTGTTCCACAACATCTACATTTGTTTTTTCGTTATTTCCGCCGATATTATACACCTCTCCTACACATCCCTTATGCAAAACGGTGTCAATTGCACTACAATGATCCGTTACATGCAGCCAATCCCTTACATTCAATCCATCACCATATAATGGTAGTTTCTTTCCTTCAAGCGCATTCGTAACCATTAACGGAATTAATTTCTCAGGATATTGGTACGGTCCGTAGTTATTAGAACAACGCGTTATAATAACCGGTAATTGATACGTTTCATAATAAGATAAGGCTATCATGTCGCTACTCGCTTTACTTGAAGAATATGGACTATTAGGAGCTAGCGGGGTTTCCTCGGTAAACTTTCCTGTTTTCCCTAAAGAACCGTATACTTCATCTGTTGATACTTGCACGAGTTTAATATGTGAATATTTTTTCACTAACTCCAACAGCGTGACTGTACCTATTACATTCGTATCATAAAAAGGAATTGGGTTTTCAATACTACGATCCACATGTGATTCAGCTGCGAAATTTACAATTACTTGCACGTCACGTTCCTTAACAACATGTTCCAGCAGCTCTCCATTTTGGATTTTCCCTTTTACAAATGAGTAGTTAGGATTTTCTTGAATAGACTTTACATTATTTAAATTCCCGCTATATGTTAATGCATCGTAATTAATGATTTTATATGTTTCATAGTTTTTTAACATATAGTGAATGAAATTACTTCCAATAAATCCAGCTCCACCTGTAACTAATATATTCATAAACAACTCTCCTACTTAAAAACTATCTTCATATTCCTGAAGTAATGGTAATATTCGATCCTTATCGGACAAGATAGGATTTGTTACCGGCCATGGAATTGATAATTCTTTATCTTCCCAAAGCAAACCGGAATCGTGATCAGCACTATAATACTCATCTACTTTATACATAACAATTGTATGAGGTACAAGTGTACAAAAACCATGAGCAAATCCTTTCGGCACTAATAATTGCCTATGATTATCCGCACTTAAAATATAACCTCTCCACTTTTTAAATGTAGGTGAATCTTTTCGCAAATCAACGATAACATCATATATTGCACCTTGCATAACTTGAATGAGTTTCGTTTGTGCTTTCGGATTTTTTTGAAAGTGTAGCCCTCGAATCGTCCCCGAATGCGCTGAATAAGATACGTTATCTTGCAGAAATGAATGCGTAATCCCTAACGATTCTAGCATCTTCTTATTATAACTTTCAGTAAAAAAACCTCGCTCGTCTTCAAACAATCTCGGTTCTAACAATTTCGCATCGGTAAAATTTGTTTCTACAACTTTCATATTTTCACCTATTCTCCATTAAACTGTTTCCCAAAGTTTATATCCCGCGCTAACGTATTCGCTCTTTGAAGAGAAGCATGCGTTCCCGCATCAGTCCACCAGCCGCTCATTTCATTATAAGTAAGTACTCCTCGTTTTAAATACCAATTATTTATATCTGTAATTTCAAGTTCCCCTCTTGCGGAAGGTTTTAATTCTTTTATATAAGAAAAGACTTTCGAATCATACAAATAAATTCCCGTAACAGCATAAGAACTTTTCGGCTCATTCGGCTTTTCTTCAATTCCAATTATTTTTCGGCCTTGAATATGCGCTACACCAAATCGCTCGGGATCTTCTACAGATTGAAGCAGCACTTTAGCCCCTTCTTTTTGACTTGTAAACTCTTCAACATACGGGCAAATATCATCTGAAAAGATATTATCTCCTAATATAACTACCATCCGATCATTTCCTACGAAATCTTCACAAAGTCCTAGTGCCTGCGCAATCCCACCCGCCTTATCTTGCACACGATACGTAAAGGATACACCAAACTCTTGACCACTTCCTAGAAAGCTCACAACATCTCCCATATGCTCTTTACCGGTAATAATCATAATATCTGTAATTTCACATCGCTTCAGCTTATATACCGCATGATAAATCATCGGATACCGCCCAACGGGAAGTAAATGTTTATTCGTTACTTTCGTTATTGGATATAATCTCGATCCTGTCCCGCCTGCTAAAATAATCCCTTTCATCCTTCATCTCTCCCTTATGATGGAGATAGCACCTCTTTATAATGTTCCACAAAAATTTCCCGGTATTTCTCATATGTATCCGCATCAAACTCATCTCCGTTGTAATGAATACACCATAGATTTGCTTGATTAGGGATACCAATTAAATATCCAGCCTTTTGAAATTCTAAAGACTGTGACACATCATAGAAATGAAATCCTTGAAACAAATCCTCTCGCCACGGAATATCATACTGCGTTGCCATGAGTAAACCATCGATTGCTTGCACTGACATAAAAGATTGATTTCCATAAAAACCTAGATCCAAATTTAATAATTGATAATTCTGTCTTCTGTAC
This sequence comes from Bacillus sp. 41-22, assembly GCF_025809295.1. Classification (NCBI taxonomy): domain Bacteria; kingdom Bacillati; phylum Bacillota; class Bacilli; order Caryophanales; family Bacillaceae; genus Bacillus; species Bacillus sp. 41-22. Next base: position 1,224,940 of record NZ_CP084035.1, on the reverse strand, counting down.
TCAATCACTTTCCCTACTAAATTTTTCCCTTCCCACCATATCCCGTTACTCGGTAAAAACTGAGCACCAGCTACTCCAATTAAACCAAGCTTTTCATTTTCTTTAAAAAGAGAAATGAGGGTACAAAACATATCACGATTAATAAGGTAAGTATCTTGATGTATATATACTTTATATTTCGCCGGATATGAAAGTGCTCGATTGTACGCACTTGCCATACTTTTCGCATCTCGTATCGAAAAAATTTGCACTACATAGCCAGGGGGAACAACAATGTTTCTTATTTGCCTTTCGCATTGCTCGAAAAGCTCTTCATTATTTACACAAACAACAACTAATATTGTATGATCTTTCATTTTGTAGCCCTCTATTCTTCCTTATTCACATCTGACATATAGTTCTCTACAAATACTTTTCTATACTTTTCATAGTTCGTCATATTTACATCGAAATGATAATGAATACACCAAGCATCACGCTGCACAGGGACACCGACTGTATACCCAGCTTTTTTAAATTCAAAAGATTGGGATACATCATAAAAATCAAACCCATCAAATAAGTCCTCTCGCCACGGAATATCATATTGTGTCGCCATCAATAAACCGTCAATACATTCCGCAGGAATAAATGTTTTCGATTCATGAAATGGTTGCTCTAAACTTGCCATATAAAACAAATCGTTCATATAACCAATGACTTTCCCGACAATCCCACGCCCTTCGTTCCATACACCATTTGGAGGAACATATTGGGATCCAACCATCCCAATCATCCCAAGATGTTCATGCTCCTCAAATAATTGAATTAATCCGTATAGAAAGGCTCCATTTATAATAAAGACATCTTGGTGTAAATACACTTTATACTTCGCTGGATGTGAAATGGCTTGATTGTATCCGCTCGTCATACTTTTTGCATTTCGAATCGGCATAAATTGTATAGTATACCCAGGAGGTACTGCCAATTTCAATATATGTCGCGCACATTGTGCATACAATTTCCGATCATTTATACATGTAACAAATAGTATTGTTTTTTCTGCAGCACTCATAATTGTGATTTTTCTGCTTCAATAATATATTGAAATACAACTGTCTCAGCCATGAAGCCACTTCCAAGACGATACTTTTTACAAATTCCATATAACTCTTCAATAAGTGGCTCATATATTTTATGATCAACATATACACGATCTACTTTACTAATAGAATATCCTGCTTTTAAAAACATTCTTAGCATTTCATTAAAAGTAAAGAAACGAATATGCGTTTTATCTAATAATCCATATTCTGTATACGTCCAATTTCCAGCGAGTAAGGGAGCTAATACTGAAATGTGCGCAACGTTTGGTATGCTAGCTAAAATCACACCATTTTCTTTTATATATGGCTTTACTTTCTTTATAACAGCCCACGGATCAAATAAATGCTCTAATACATCCCCGAATATGACACAATCAAATTGTTCCTTCTCATAAGGAAGATCCACTGTTTCTATATCACCTAAAATAACATGATCTAGTTTTTCTTTCGCTTTTTCGGCAGCCTCTGGGAACGCCTCAATTCCTGATACACGTGCTCCATTTTCTTTTATAGCCGCTCCTAATGCACCGCTCGAGCAACCAATATCAAGAACTTCTTGCCATTCCTTTTTTATATGCTTGAATAAATTAGGGTTTATCGCATTATAATAATGTTCAGATTTTTCTTCGTATAAAGAACTTTTCTCCCGATTCATTTCACACACTCCTTATGCAAATTGAATTTGAAATATAAACAAAAGATATTCTACAAAGGATGCCATCTCTATTGGTTGCATTACCGATAATCTAATATATAGCCATTCTACTATCATTAGAATAGCGACAAGTCATTTCCTAAAAATAGAACAAATTACATTTTATATTGTTTATCATAGATGCCTCTAAAATATTTACGGTTATATTCAATCGCAGCATTATTCGGAACATAAGAAGCTGCCAATTCATTATAATAATAAGCTTTATCTTGATCTCCTAATCTGCTATAACAAATACACATTTGTAAATATGGAATCCACGTATAACTAGCCGGACTGTGAAAAGGACTATCCTCTGCTAGCGGCACTTCAGTTGCTAGCTTAAACCAAAATATCGCTTCATTATACTTTTGTTGTTCCATATATATATATCCTATTCTTGTACAATTCTCTCCTCTAGGAATACCATAACGAAACGACTTCGTACAAGTTTCAACTGCCTTCTCCCAGTCTCCTAACTTCGCATAACAATCTCCTAACTTACCACATGCATAAATTTTCTCTTCATGCCATCCTTCCTCTTGATTAAGAAATGTTTCATACAGAAGAACCGCATCGTCGTATTTTTGATTATCCATAGATTCATTACCGTAATAAAATAAATCTCTCGGGCTTAATTCTTCTCCAGCTGCTACAGCATTTTGAAAAATTTTCAAATTACGATTCGTTATTTCTTTTTCTTTCTTATGTGTAATGGCGACATTACTATTGTAAATCTCACCAGAAACAGCTAAATACTCATGCACCTTTCCAAACCATTGAAATTGTTTTTCACGCTTTACAAGTCGATATCTTCTTGTGCAATATAAAGGTTTCCCATTAGAATCCATTACAAGATAATAAGGCATAGAAACAGCGTCAACTTTACCATCTAACTCTCGTTTTAATGTTTTCAGTGATTCTTGAGCTTCCTCTAATAACACATCATCAGCATCTAACCATAATATATATTCTTGCGTTGCTTTTGAAAACGCAAAATTTCTAGCTGCCGCAAAATCATCAACCCACGGAAAATCGTGTATGTTAGAAGTGTATTTTGCTACAATTTCCTTCGTTCGATCAGTGGATCCTGTATCAACTACAATAATTTCATCAACAATTTTTTCTACCGCGTCCAAACATCGATCTATTGTATTTTCCTCATCGCGAACAATCATACATAGACTAATTGTAATTCCTTGCTTGTTCAACATAATCACCCTCTTCCAACTCAATCATATGTTATACATACAATAAACTTTCCATTTTTTTAACTTGTTCAAGCTATTTAAGATTTCTTTTTAATAATTCAAATGTCCGTGTCATTTTCTTGTGATTTTGCATCTACTATATAATGAAAGCTTTATGGAGGTGAATTTATGTCAAATAATAATTATTCAGATGGCTTAAATCCTGATGAATTCTTATCAGCTAGTGCATTTGATCCTAATCTTGTAGGTCCAACTTTACCACCAATACCACCGTTTACACTTCCAACCGGGCCGACTGGACCTACTGGGCCGACTGGACCTACTGGACCTACCGTACCTACTGGGCCGACTGGACCTACTGGGCCGACTGGGCCGACTGGGCCGACTGGGCCGACTGGAGACACTGGCGCAACTGGACCTACCGGGCCGACTGGAGACACTGGCGCAACTGGACCGACTGGGCCGACTGGAGACACTGGTGCAACTGGACCGACTGGGCCGACTGGAGACACTGGCGCAACTGGACCTACTGGGCCGACTGGAGACACTGGCGCAACTGGACCTACCGGGCCGACTGGAGACACTGGTGCGACTGGACCGACTGGGCCGACTGGGCCGACTGGGCCGACTGGGCCGACTGGGCCGACTGGGCCATCTGGATTAGGACTTCCAGCAGGATTGTATGCATTTAACTCTGCTACAGTTTCTTTAGCTCTTGGAATTAATGATCCTGTACCGTTTAACACGGTTGGATCTCAGTTTGGTACAGCAATTTCTCAATTAGACGCTGATACTTTCATCATAAGTGAAACTGGATTCTATAAAATTACTGTTATCGCATATACTGCAGCAGTAAGTATATTAGGTAGCCTTGCAATTCAAGTGAACGGCGTTAATATACCTGGCGCTGGAACAAGTTTAATCTCACTTGGAGCGCCTCTCGTTATCCAGGCAATTACACAAATTACAATAACGCCATCAATGGTTGAAGCTGTCGTTACAGGACTTGGATTATCTCTAGCTCTTGGTACAAGTGCATCCATTATTATTGAAAAAATCGCTTAATTTTTTTACTTAGCAGTAAAACTGATATCAGTTTTACTGCTTTTTCAATTATGAATTCAAGCATGAAACTTTCACTATCTACATAATCATATTGTTGTATGACATTTTGCAGGAGGCACAAATATGGAAAATAAATTTGCTGTTCAGCTTTATCTCGAGTTGTTAAAGAAAACAATTTTATTTGAAATATGGCTAGAGTATGAGCCATACTTACCTGCTTCATTACATATTTCTAAGGAACTTCCATATGAACCAGTTACCGTACCACTTCCTTTATTCATTAAGCAATATGCTGAAAACCATAACTTGAAAATTGTGAAACCAGATGTTTTAAAAAGTGAACGTCAAGATGGGATGGATTGGCCAAGAGCAGCACACAGTATGATCGGCCGGGAACGAATGAATCAATTACATGAAGCACTAGAAACAGTTGTCCGTGAAAATATAGAAGGTGATTTTATTGAAACAGGTGTGTGGCGCGGGGGATCGTGCATTTTTATGAATGGTTTTTTACAGGCAAATAACATTACTGATCGTAATGTGTGGGTTGCAGATTCATTTGAAGGTTTGCCAACACCGAATTTAGAACACTATCCGAAAGATTACGGAGATTATTTACACTCTTTCGATTATTTACGCGTTTCTTTAGAACAAGTACAAGAGAATTTTAGAAAATATGATTTATTAAATGATCAAGTAAAATTTTTAAAAGGCTGGTTTAAAGATACTTTACCAACAGCACCAATAGAAAAAATTGCAATTGCACGCCTTGACGGTGATATGTATGAATCCACAATGGATGGTCTCGTGAACTTATACGATAAAGTTTCTAAGGGTGGCTATATTATTATCGATGACTATGGACTACCAGCTTGCGCAGAGGCCGTGACAGACTTTAGAAATCAAAGAAACTTAAAAGCCCCTATTACTAAAGTCGATGTATTTGGTGTTTATTGGAGAAAAGAATAAGAGAAATTGCAATCGACAGGAGGTTCCATTTACACTCATTATCCTCTCTCACTTCTAACACAATAAAGTAGTCGTTTTAGGAATCTCCTTACATATAACAATCATTTGCTTATTATTCTCTCACTACAAAATGAAATTTCAATTAATAGAGAGACAACAAATAACTGGATAAAACAAATACTGTTCACTTAATTTTCCATCACAAGAAAGGAGTGTACTTATGAGCGAACTTGAAAAAGAACTGACTTTACTTCCCCCTCCCGAACTCGTCCAATATGTAGGTGGCGATTTCAAAAAAGTTGGAAAAGAGTTTCTGCAGCATTTTATTCAAATTGGCGCTTTACAATCAAATGAAAAAGTATTAGATGTAGGCTGCGGTGTCGGACGAATGGCTGTTCCATTAATGAATTATTTAAACGAAGATGGTGCCTATTATGGATTTGATTTGTTTAAAGAGGGTATCACATGGTGCAAAAATAATATTTCAACCATCCGTAACAATTTTCACTTTGAACATATCGACATATACAACCAATTCTACAACCCAAACGGAAAAGAAGATGCTGCCCAATATCGTTTTCCATATGAGGATGAATCATTTGATTTTATTTTCTTAACTTCGGTATTTACACACCTACTCCCAAAAGAATTAGAACATTATGTATCAGAAATCGTACGGGTTCTAAAAAAAGATGGTCGCTGCTTTATTACCTTCTTTTTAATCAATCCAGAATCATCTTATTACTTAAATTCTGGTCTAAGCACTTTAGCATTTCACCATCAAATTGAGAATTGTTATGTTGCCAATAAAGATATTCCTAATTTCGCTGTCGCCTATGCCGAAAAAAATGTTCACACTCTTTTAAATAAGTATGATTTGGAATTAACAAATCAACCTCATTATGGTTCATGGTGTGGCAGAACGGATTCTACGAGTTATCAAGATATTGTTCTCCTAAAAAAACAAACAAAAAAGGAGGGATAACGTGAATTCTTCTCTCGTGTCAATACTTATCCCAACCTTTAATCGCCCACACTATTTACAGATTGCTTTAGAAAGTGCTCTTAAGCAAACGTACCCAAATATGGAAATCATTATAGGAGACGATAGTACAAACGATAAAACAGAAAGATTAATCCATGAACAGTACTTGCCAAACTATTCTAATATAAAATACATACGGAATAGTACCACTTTAGGACAATTCCATAATGATCTTATGCTCTTAAAACAATCTGGTGGAGAGTACATAAATTTCTTAATGGATGATGATTTATTTTATAGCAATAAAATTGAAAGAATGATGACCTATTTCCAACAAGATTTAAATAAAAAACTTGCGCTAGTAACTTCATATCGCAACTGGATTGATGATCATGGAAACCCGACTGAAAGCAATGCTTCGATAAAAGAGTTATATAAAGAAGACACAATTGTAAATGGGAAAGATTTCGGAAATCGTATGCTTATTTCTGGGCAAAACATTATCGGAGAGCCTACCACCGTACTATTTCGAAAAGAATTATTAACGGAATCTTTCGGCACCTTAAATGGCAGAAATTATAATTGCAGTGTTGATATGGCCTCTTGGATTGCCTTACTTTCAAAAGGTGACGCAATGTATATTGCATCGCCTTTAAGCTCATTTCGATTTCATACTGGTCAACAAGTACATCATAAGCTACTTGAAGGAAGTGAAGATTTTCTCCACCTCGTTTTAACAGCAAAAGAGTACGGTTTTTTACAAGATGAAGTCGATTATAGAACAAGTTTATTAAAAGCATATGAATGGTGTATAGGCTCTTTAGAATTTTACAAACAATACCCTAATCTCATTCCAGATGCACATGTTCGTCTTTCACATTGCTTGAATATAATTATAAAAAAGCTAAATACACAATAGCCCAGCATAAGGGAGGAGCTATTCCTCCCTGTTATGTATGACTTCCCACAAATAGTGGAATAAATGTATGAACAGTCTGCTTACATATTATTTTTACAATCAGATCATCACCATACTTATTAGGAGATAGAAAGGAATTCATACAGTGAAAGATCCGAACACTCAATATCAAATAGACTACATATTAATATTCATTTTATTTGCCATTGGGATTGTTAGTTGCTTTGCTATCGCAAGTGCACAAGCTTCTTTACCACCATTTTTACAAAACGTAAATTTTGTATTAAAACAAATCCAATGGTATGCCATTGGATTTATCGCCATTGGTGTTATTATGGTTATTGATTTCGATCGCTATAAACAAATTGCTTGGTATTTATATAGCTTTGCACTCATACTTCTAATTGGCCTAGAACTTCAAGTTCCTGGCGCCGTTACAATTAAAGGGGCTACCGCGTGGTACAGACTTCCAGGAATCGGAAACTTTCAGCCTTCTGAAATTATGAAATTATTTTTGATTATCGTCGTTGGACGAATTATAGTGAATCATAATGAAAAATACCTTTTTCGGACAAGTCGTGAAGATTTCATTTTACTTTTTAAAATATTTGTAGCCAGTTTACCTCCACTACTTCTAATCGCAAAAGAACCTGATTTAGGAAACACAATGGTCATTTCAGCGATGCTTGTAACAATGGTTTTAGTTTCTGGTATACGTTGGCGCTTTATCCTTGGATTAACCTCCGGTATTTTCGCCATAGGCTCTACCTTAACATATATTTATTTCACGCATACAGAATTCTTTAAAGAGCACATTCTAAAAGAATATCAATTAAATCGCTTCTATGGTTGGCTTGCACCTTATGAATATGACGCACAAGGATATCAATTAAGACAAGCATTTTTAGCTACTGGATCAGGAGAGATGCAAGGAAAAGGATGGGAAAATAGACAAGTATATTTTCCAGAGCCACATACAGATTTTATTTTTACAAATATCGCTGAACAATTCGGTTTTTTAGGAGCAAGTGTTATTATTTCATTTTTTTTCTTACTCATTTACCGAATGATCCATATCGCTTTAGAAAGCAATGAACCTTTCGGTAGTTATATTTGCGCTGGTACAATTGGAATGTTTACGTTCCAAGTATTCCAAAATATTGGGATGACAATTGGTTTACTCCCTATTACAGGAATAACGTTACCGCTTATGAGCTACGGCGGGAGTTCACTGCTCACATATATGGTTGCTATTGGATTTATTTTAAACGTACGCTCAAGAACTAAAATCTTTATGTTTAAATGAACCATATCGAAAAACGGTATGGTTTTTTTCTATGTCCATTTTAGATATACTAATGAAAAAATGAGCTGGAGGTTTAAATATGAAATATGACATTATAGGTGATATTCACGGATGCTTCCAAGAGTTTCAAGATTTAACAACGAAACTAGGGTATAGCTGGGATAGTGGTATCCCAATTCATAACGCAAAACGAAGGCTTGCATTCGTTGGTGATATTACAGACCGAGGTCCTCATTCATTACGGATGATTGAAATTGTATGGGAGCTCGTAATAAATAGAAAAGATGCTTATTATGCTCCAGGGAATCACTGTAATAAACTGTATCGTTTCTTCCTTGGACGTAATGTTACAATCGCTCATGGGCTCGAAACAACTGTTGCAGAATATGAAGCATTGCCTTCTAATAAGCAACAAATAATAAAAGAAAAATTCATTACTCTTTACGAACAATCACCGCTATATCACATACTGGATGAAAAAAAATTAACCGTCTGTCACGCTGGTATTCGGCAAGATTACATAGGAAGACAAGATAAAAAAGTAGAAACCTTTGTATTATATGGTGATATTACAGGCGAAAAACACCCTGACGGCTCACCTGTCCGCCAAGATTGGGCGAAAGAGTATAAGGGTGAAACATGGATTGTTTATGGACATACACCTGTCAATGAACCTCGCTTTGTGAATCATACAGTCAATATTGATACTGGTGCTGTATTTGGTGGTAAACTAACTGGACTACGTTACCCTGAGTTGGAGACCGTTTCTGTCCCTTCTTCCCTACCTTTTGTCCCTGAAAAGTTCCGCCCAATTTCATAAAGTGAAACTTTAATCAGTGGGGGTTTTGTTCATCCCCCACTGATTATTAGCCCGCACCAATCGGGATAAATACCTCTACTTAATACAATTCACGATTTGCAGAGGATCATGGTGTTTTCTAGACATATTCCACACTAAAACTAGATAAAGCAATTAAAAAAAGATGTAATAAAGTGCATCTTTTTTTAATTGCACGGCATATACTGTCGCAGGAGGTGACGGAATGAAGAAAAAATCTTCTAAACAAAAAAGAAAATTCCACCCTTTATACCATCCCATGTATGGAATTAACAACTGGTGCAGTATTCGAGCGGCAGCTATAGAAGAAATAGAAGAACAAGAGTCATCAAAAAAAAGCAAACCGAGAGAAAAATATATCTCTTTAGAAAATGCTGTTATGAGGCGAATTATAGATAGCAGGAAAATAAAAGCAAAACAAAAAAAGAAGCTCGCTTCTAATAATGATGAACCTGTGCTTAATTCGGAAAAGATACAAGAAAATATAGAAGAAAACATTCCTGCAGCAATAAAGGAAAAAGTACAACCAGAAATTCCAGCTACTATTATAAATCAAGTAAAAAAAATAAAAGAAGCATTAATCTCGGGCAACGATGTACAAATAGAAAGATCCGCCCCTATTCAGGCTCCTGTACCTACACCTATAAAAAAAGAAAATAACAAAGGAGCTCGTCACGCATATAAAGAAGGACTTCAATCTAAAGCTGATGGAATCGCTTCACATGCAGAAGGGCTTCTTACACATGCAACGGGTCCCTTTTCTCATGCAGAAGGCACAAAAACAAAGGCAACTGGACATAGTTCGCATAGCGAAGGAAGTGAAACGACAGCAGGCGGCTCTTATTCTCATGCAGAAGGAAAACATGCAATTGCTTTGGGCGAAGCAGCACATGCAGAAGGAACCGCAACTATCGCTAACGGATTCTCATCTCATGCGGAAGGAAATCATACATCAACAGCTAATTTTGCAGGCAGCCATATTATGGGGAAATTTGGTACAGCAGAAGAAGCTTATTCCTGGTTTATCGCAAATGGGACAAATGACACTGATTATAATATAGGTGCCAAATGGCTTGCCCATAACGGAGAAATGTATATCGATGGTGCTTCTTACAATGCAGGTGGTACTGATTTTGCACAAATGTTTGAGGCAGCAGATCATAGCCCTATTGATATCGGCTATTTCATTACATTTAGTAGCGAAGAAAAAATTCGAAAAGCTACTTCAAATGATACATTCATATTAGGCATATCCAGCGCTACGCCTGCTCTCATAGGAAATAGCGGTGCTTTAAGTTGGCAAAAACGCTATAAAACAGATAGCTTCGGAAAACGTCAATATACGCGTACGGATACGCAAGAAATACGACCTCTTTTAAATACAGAATGGGATCCAGCTTGTAAGTATATATCAAGAAGAGACCGTACTGAGTGGCTTCCTGTCGGATTAATTGGACAAATGTTAGTACGTGATGACGGCACTTGCGAAACACACGGATATTGTCGTCCGAATGATGACGGCATTGCCACGAAAGCTGAAAGTGGCTTTTTCGTTATAAAACGTACTGGTGAAAATCAAATTTTAATATTATTTCGCTAAAAAAAGGGAACAAAATTCTTTTTATGATAAGAATTTTGTTCCCTTTTAATTGTTATGTAAAGCGTATTGCATATCCTCTGGGATACTTACGGTAAAAGTCATTCCCTTTTCTAAAATAGGATGATAAAACGTCAAAGATGTACTATGCAGCGCTTGACGTTTTATCACATCTCTTCGGCCACCGTATAGATCATCCCCAAGTAGCGGATTTCCTATATATGCCATATGTACACGAATTTGATGTGTTCTTCCCGTCTCGAGCTCAAGCGCTACATGCGTCTTATCGGAAGAACTCTCCATCACTCTAAAATGAGTAACAGCTCTTTGACCATCTTCACAGACAGTTCGCTCGATAATACTATCCGCTTTTCGTCCGATTGGCGCGTCAATCGTTCCTACTTCTTCTAAAATAGTCCCATGAACGATTGCCTCATACGTTCGTTTCACCCCTTTTTGTTGATGCTGCTTCGATAAAAGGTGGTGAACGAATCTATTTTTCGCAATTAACATAAGCCCTGAAGTATCACGGTCTAACCTCGTCACAATGTGCACCGTACTTGCAAGATTTTGTTTATCATAATGATATAAAAGAGCGTTTGCAATACTTCCTGACGGGTGCTCCCTAGACGGAATCGTCGACATATTTGCTTCTTTATTTATAACAAGAACCGCATCATCTTCATATACGATACATAAAGGGATATCTTCCACTTCCATCCCTTCACTTCTTTCCTCCACTGGAAAAAAGATTTGTAACTCTTCACCAGCTTGTAACTTGTGACGAACACTTGTGTGTTGACCGTTTACTTCAATTGCTCCCCCGCGGAACTTTATATCCGTTAAAGCAGCTTTCGAAATCCCTTTTGTTTTCAAAAATTCTCTAACTAAAGTTCCCTCTTCAGCCAGCCCTATATCCCATTTCAATGTAAATCTGTTCAAATATATAAACCCTCTCTATTTATCTGCAACAAACGAGTCACGAACACGTTTCCAGAATGGGAACGGACGGAAACGAACAAATCGTACTTTCTCGTTTGCAACGCGATACTGAATTGATTTCACATCTTGATGAACCATCGTCAAATGATCCACGGTAATTTGCATGTTCATTCCTGCAGCCGGCTTTAAAACGCATGTATGATGCTTCGGCAGTACGAGCGGCGAACCTACCGTACGAAATACACGATTGTTGATAGATGCCATTTCTGCAATTTGAATCGCTTCAATAGAAGGGTGAATAATTGCTCCGCCAAGCGCCTTATTATACGCGGTACTTCCTGAAGGAGTAGAAATACAAAGACCATCTCCGCGAAACGTTTCGAAATACTCTCCGCGTATTTCCACTTCTGTTACTAATGTACCTTCTGCACTTTTTACAGTCGCTTCATTCATCGCCAAATACTGCGACTCTTTACTACCATTCACATAGCGAATAATCACTTCTAAAAGTGGATATTCAACCACTTGGAACGGTGTTTTAGCGATTGCAATCACCAACTTCTCTACTTCCGTCGGTAACCAATCTGCATAGAAACCTAAATGCCCTGTATGTACACCAACAAATGCGGTTTCATCTAATCGATTATAGTAACGATGGAATGCATATAAAAGCGTTCCATCTCCCCCAACAGAAATTACAATATCAGGTTCCTTTTCATCCATTGTAAACCCAAAATCTAACAAGTATTCTTTCATCGTACTTGCTAGTGTATCTGATGATTGATCTCCCTTTGACATAATTGTAAATTTCATCGCCCAACACCCTTTAGTTTATGATTCAGAATCTTTCGTTTCCTGCTTTCGTGAAAAGACCTTTTGCGCTTCTTGAATTTCAAGACGAATGGAAGACATTTCTTCATCTAATAAAAACGCCGCTTCCGCTGCACGTTGTAAGCGTATTTTAATATCTTCAGGAAAACGTCCACTATATTTGTAATTTAAAGAATGCTCAATCGTTGCCCAAAAATTCATTGCTAACGTGCGAATTTGAATTTCAACTAACACTTTTTTCTCCCCCTGTATCGTTTGAACAGGATAACTAATGACAACGTGGTAAGAGCGATAGCCGCTATCTTTCTTTTGCGTTACATAATCACGTTCTTCTACAATGTCAAAATCATTTCGTTTTCGAAGATATTCTACAACAGGCTTAATCTCATCTACGAATTGACACATCATTCGAAGGCCCGCGATGTCCTGCATATCTTCTCTAATTCGGTCTAGCGGTACATTTCTCTTCTCCGCTTTATCAATAATACTTGCAACCGACTTTACCCTTCCTGTTACAAACTCAATTGGAGAATGCTCCGTTAACATTGCAAATTGAGTACGCATTCCTTTTAGTTTCACTTTCAGCTCCGCCACCGCTTGGTGATACGGTGCTAAAAATTCTTCCCAATTACGATTCATTTCAACCACCACCAAAATCAATCCATTTGCTTATAGAAACACTTTTTCTACAGCAGTTACTAGTTCTTCTCCGTAATTTGCATTACCTTCAATATTTTCAACTAAATATTCTACTTCTTCTTTTAATCCTTCTAATTCTATTTCAACATCATTCACGCGAATAAACATCGCTGTATCTTTATTCATCGCTTCATGCATTGCTTCCCAGCATGTATGCGGAATACTTACATAAATGAAAGATGATTCATTTTCTAAGATATATAAAAATGATAAATTGTCTGAGTCTACAAGTACGTGATTACGCGCACTTAACTCCTTTACCTCTATTTCAGTATTTTCCGCACAAAAAATAAGCGCATTCTCTCTCGTTTCTACGCTCTTAACTTGAATTTTATTTTGCATACTCGAACTCCTCCATCTCAACTTCCTGTCTTACTTAACAGTATTATTGTATCATAACATGGACGCAAACAAATAAAACATTGAACCAAATTTGCGAAAAAGCGATAATGTGGAAAGAATTATTTTTCAAAAGGAGCGCATACAATGACACAAGAAATTGAAATTGAATTTAAAAATATGGTTACAGAGGAAGAATTCCAAACATTATGCAAATCTTTTTCTATTGAAGCATTTACAAAACAAGTAAATCACTACTTTGAAACGCCTCACTTCTCTTTAAAAGATGCAGGCTCTGCACTTCGTATTCGTCATAAAGATGGAACTTATACATTAACATTAAAACAACCTGCTGAAATTGGTTTATTAGAAACTCATCAGTCTATAACAGAAAAAGAAGCACAACTTATGATGGAAACAAACACAATCATTCAAGGAACTGTAATGGGTCAGCTACACCAATTACAAATTCCCGTTTCCTCTTTAACTTATATGGGTAGTTTAACAACAGAAAGAGCTGAAATATTATTTGAAGGCGGAACGCTTGTCTTTGATCATAGTTTCTATTACAATCACGATGATTATGAAATTGAATACGAAGTGCAAGATGAAAAGACCGGTAAAGCAGCATTTATAAGGTTATTAAAGCAACATAACGTACCAGTTCGTCATACAAACAACAAAGTAAAACGCTTTTTCCTTGCCAAACAAAACGAAGAGCGCTAAAGTAAAATTTCCATCAGTGAAGAAGAGCTGTACTTACGGCTACATTTCACCTTTTTGAAAAGCAAAAGATTTATTAGCAACATATAGAATAAGTAAAGAATGTTATGAAGGCTGTTTAGTTGCTCTTCATAACATTCCATTGCTACAATAGATATACATTTCATGGAAAAAGGGGTTTATAAAGGATGAGCAAGCAACCGATGACACCATTTGAAGCAATCGGCGGTGAACAATGCATTGCAACATTAGTGGATACATTTTATTCCTATGTCAGTGAACACCCTGACTTATCTCCGATCTTCCCGGATGATTTAACAGAAACTGCTAGGAAGCAGAAACAATTTTTAACACAATATTTAGGTGGTCCTAATTTATACACTGAAGAACATGGGCATCCTATGCTAAGAGCACGCCATCTTCCGTTTGAGATTACTCCAAAACGCGCAGAAGCTTGGCTGTCATGTATGGAGCAAGCAATGGATGATACAGGAGTGCACGGTCATATAAGAGAGTTTGTTTTTGAACGTTTAGCATTAACTGCTCAACATATGGTCAATACTCCAAATGAAACAGGTGAAGTGTAATGGATAAGCAGGAAGCAAAGCATATAAATATGCCTTCTCCTTCCACATGCGAGCATAAATCTGTAGAAGCATATTTATTTATTGATCCACTTTGTAAAGATTGCTGGGATATCGAGCCATTTATTATTAAACTATGGCTTGAGTATGGGAAATACTTCTCTATTCGTCATATAGTAACAGGAAAAGTGGACGGGGCAAACGCTTCCTCACACAAATGGAATAAACCTGCTAATATTCGATTTGTGTGGGAAAAGACAACAAGTTTACAAGGTTTTTCATGTGATGGAAAAGTACATATGCAAGAGGCGTCGTCAACACCGTATTTAGTTTCGATGGCAATTAAGGCGGCGGAGTTGCAAGGCCGAAAAGCAGGTTCGAAGTTTTTGCGAAAACTCCAAGAATACATTTTTCTTGAAAATGTATCAAACCCTGACTGTGAATTATTGCTTACATGTGCTAAAGATAGTGGCATTGATGTAGAGGAATTTAAAAAAGACCTACACTCAGTTAGCGCAAAAAAAGCTTTCCAATGCGACCTAAAATTCACAAATGAGATGCATATTACAGAAATACCTTCCCTCCTATTTTTTCATGCAAATTCAGATGAGGAAGGTATTAAAATCACAGGGATTTATTCCTATGATGTATACGTACAGCTATTAAAAGAACTGGTAAAATGCGAAATTGAGCCAGAACCATTACCTCCTTTAGAAGCATTACTAGAAGCAACACAATTTATTTCTTCAAAGGAAATCTCTTTTATATATGACTGCCCTCAGCAAGAAATAGAGCGTGAACTAAAAAAATTACAACTAAAACGAAAAGTACAAATGATTGAAGTGAAGTGCGAGCGTTATTGGAAATGGATAGCAACAGAAAAAGACCTGGTGTAAACACCAGGTCTTTTTCTTTACGGCTTATAAAAATATTAAAGGGGATGGGAGAAATTTTCACGTTCAAACAAAGGGGTATATGTTTGTATGTGAATTCGTTCACGCTTATTATATTACAAGATTCGACGTCAGATGACAACCCCTTTTGTCGAATTTCACATTTTTGTCACATTCTAAACGTTTTCATTCTTGAATAAGCTATAAAAAAAGCAATTTAGGAGGTTTCCTTATGAAAAAATCTCATATTTTTCTTATCTTTCTATGTGTTATTGTTTCTTTTTTCTTGTATATCCTCTCTCTATTACAAGCTTTCCCTAAAATTATTGCCTTTCCTCTTTTATTCGGAGTTATCGTCATCGCTGTCTCTTATTTCAACTATAGAAAACGATTTAAAGGATTTTAATTACAAAAATCAACTGTAAAACTGCCTTCTAATTTAGAAAAAGTAAGGAAATCCTCCTTATTTTATCGACAAATATCGACAAAAACATTTTCAAACAAAAAAGACGAGGATAAAATCCCTCGTCTTTTCTCATTACTTTTCTTCAAATAATAACGCTTCTAATTCATTTAATTTCTCTTCAAATACTTGAAGTGCCTCTTTCACTGGTTCAGGAGATGCCATATCAACTCCTGCTTTTTTCAACACTTCAATTGGATAATCGGAGCTTCCCGCTTTTAAGAATTCGTTAATGTAACGTTCTACTGCTGGTTGCCCTTCTTCTAAAATTTGTTTAGATAACGCAGTCGCTGCACTAAATCCTGTTGCGTATTGATATACGTAATAGTTGTAATAGAAGTGCGGAATACGAGACCATTCTAAACCGATTTCTTTATCGATTACTAAAGCATCCCCGAAATATTTCTTATTTAAATCGTAGTAGATCTCCGTTAACATATCTGGCGTAACCGCATGTCCTTCTTGTACTTTTTTATGAATGATATGCTCGAACTCTGCAAACATTGTTTGACGGAATACAGTACCACGGAATCCTTCTAAATAATGATTTAATAAATATAGACGCTCTTTTTTATCTTCTGTCGTTTTTAATAAATAATCATTTAGAAGCGCTTCATTACAAGTTGATGCTACCTCTGCAACGAAGATTGAATAATCACCGTATACGTGTGGCTGTGTCTTTCTTGTGTAATAACTATGCACCGAATGACCAAACTCATGAGCAAGTGTATATAAATTATTTACATTATCATGCCAGTTCATTAAAATATACGGATTTGTTCCGTATGCACCAGATGAATATGCTCCGCTTCGTTTGCCTTTATTCTCGTACACATCTACCCAGCGATTTTCATATGCTTCTTTTAAAATTTCAACATATTCATCACCAAGTACGTTTAAAGATTTTAATAACAGGTCTTGCGCTTCTTCATACTTCACATTCATTTTCACTTCTTGTACAAGTGGTGTATATAAATCGTACATATGAAGCTCATCAAGTCCTAGTGCACGCTTACGAATATCAATGTAACGGTGTAATAAATGTAAGTTGTCATTTACCGTTTCAACGAGTTGATCGTATACTGCTTCAGGAATATTATTATTGCTTAATGCTGCTTGGCGAGCAGAGTCATATTTACGAATACGTGCATTGAAATTATTACGTTTCACTGCCCCGCTTAACGTACTTGCAAATGTGTTCTTAAATTTCCCATACGTTTCAAATACAGCTTTGAATGCATCTTCGCGAACACGACGATCATCACTTTCTAAAAACTGAATGTAACGGCCATGTGTTATTTCTACCTCTTCTCCATCCTCACCTTTAATAGATGGGAATTTCAAATCCGCATTATTCAACATACCGAATGTATTACTTGATGCACTCATCACTTCAGATGCTTCTGCTAATAACGCTTCCTCTGCCTCAGATAATACGTGCGGGCGTTGACGTGTAATTTCTTCTAATGCATGCTCATATACACTTAGTTCTCGATTTTCTTGTAAAAATGTTTGCAATGTATCTTCTGAAATAGATAAAATTTCAGGTACGATATACGCTGTGCTACTAGATACTTGTGAGTATAAATTTGTTGCGCGATCATTCAGTGCTTGATACACAGAGTTTGTTGTATCTTGATCGTAACGCATATGTGCATATGTATATAGCTTACCTAATCGCATTGAAATTTCATCTTCATATTGCAATGCCTCAAGCAAATTGTCTGCAGAGTCGCCAAGCTTCCCTTTAAATTCAGTTAACTTTGGCAATAGCTCTTTAATAGCTTGGAATTCTTTTTCCCATTCTGCATCTGTTTGGAAAATATCTTCTAATCGCCATGTGCTTGCTTCTTCAATCTCATTGCGATCTGGTAATGTTTTTGCTTTATTTTGTTCAGACATTCTGTAAGCCCTCCTTTAAATATCTCTACTTAAGTACAATTCTGTTTTTCTTATGTAATTCCTTCACGTTCATTCTTTATTATATCCCCTTTTTCTTCTCTCATGTTGAACTTTGTCTCAAATAGAGATAGCGCATAAGTTAGGCAAATCTCATCATATTTCCTAACTTCCTCCTCCGCCTGTAACATAACTATATTCTTCATTTTTCGGTACGTATAAGTCCCTACTTTATGCAACACGCCTACAAAACATAAAAAAGTCATATATTCAGTAACCGCTACTTTCCATATATGTTGTGAAAAGTACGGAAGTAAGCGCATTTCCGTATTTTTTTTTACATAACTACACACATATTGAAGGGAAATACAATTCCCTACCGCAAGCTCACCTATACACTTCATGTATAGAAAAGCTTGCCATGTAAATGGATTTGTTTGAAAAGCAAACGCGGATGGGAGCGGAACACCGATTTCAGAAGGAAAGCTCGCTGGGGTACATTTATATTGATATAAGAGGCGGAGTAGTGACTTATGATTATAATTCCAGATAGATAGAGCGTTTTGCCGAAAATGGTTCTTTTTTCTCTTCCATTCTTGTCCTAATACCTCTTTTTGGAAAGGAACAGAGGAAAAGAGCATGTCAACAGTAGTCGTATCAGTTGGTAAATAAATAGTATGTGAGAAAGAGACATTTGTAGAAAACGGAGTGATAAATGCGCATTTCATAAACGATTTTTGTTTCGGACAGAAGAAAATAAGAAATGGCTGAGGATAAGATTGTAAGGAGAAAGCCAGAAGTGAGGAAAATTTCATCCAATATGCAGATTGCTTTTTTAATTGATTTCCACCAATGATCCAGATGACCTGTATACCAGCTTGCCAATACGAGTATGTTCGTTTAGAAAGCTGCTCTACGGAGAGATTTGCACATTGATATTCAATCGCAATTTTTCGATCTGCTCTCTCTACGTAAATATCTGGCCGTTGCTTGATTACTGGCAGATAATGCTCTATATCGACATGAAAATCTTGATGTTTTAACCATCTATATAACAATTCTTTACCGTGCATATGATACATAGATTCTGCTTCATAAAAAGTAAGACATGAATCCACTTTCTTATGAGCAAAATGCCAGCTCTTTTGTGTTCCTAATTTCATTTGCACTTCTTTTCCGCAAGCTGTACAAAAGAATTTTTCTCGTTTACGCATTTCGCGTAAACGCTCTTCATCCCGGTTATATAATAGATGAATTTTCTCTCCGTTTTCTCTCCTTGCAATAAACATCCACCATCACACCCTTTCAACTTCTTGTATTCTACAATTTACTACAAATTCCTCTCAAAAAAAGAGATGTCCTAAATTAGGACATCTCTTTCTATAATAAAGGTGATAATAACCGATACGTCGATTCAACAATCCGCCTATGAAGACGTCTCTTATGAAATCGGTCAACATGAATTTCACTGGATTCTTCTAAATCGTCTTTAAAATCTTGAACGAGCTTTCGAATGCTACCTGTATCATATAAAAAGGCATTTACTTCAAAGTTTAAATGAAAACTTCTCATATCCATATTAGCTGTCCCAATTGATGCGAGATCAGAATCCACGATGACAACTTTACTATGAAGAAAACCTTTTTCATATTCATATATTTTTACTCCTGCATCTAATAACTCCGGAAAGTACGATCTTGATGCATAAAAGACAGTCCGCTTATCTGGCTTACTTGGCATTAACAAACGAACATCAATACCAGCAAGTGCAGCTACTTTTAATGCAGATAAAATATCATCATCTGGGATAAAGTATGGTGTTGCAATCCAAATCGATTTCCTAGCTGAAGCAATCATTGCAAAATATAAATGTTTAATTGTTTCCCATTTATTATCCGGTCCACCTCCAACAAGTTGGACTCCGCCCCAATGATCACCCTCAACTGCTTCCGCTTGTAAATATTCAGGTGCTAATACCGCCTCACCAGTCATATAAAACCAGTCTTGAAGGAAAATTAGCTGTAAACTTTGAACTGCTTCACCGCGTAAATATAAATGCGTGTCTCGCCAAAAACCGAAATATTTATCCTTCCCTAAATACTCATCACCAATATTTAATCCACCTACAAACCCTTCATTTCCATCTATAATAACGATTTTTCGGTGGTTTCGATAATTAATTTTATCGTTTAAAATTGGAAAGCGCACAGGGAAAAATGGAATCATTTCTACTCCTGCATCATTCAATTCTTCAATATACGAATTTGATAATTTAAAGCTTCCAACCGCGTCGTATAAAAAACGAACGACAACGCCTTCTTTTGATTTTTTTATTAAAATATCTTTAATTTCTGTACCGAGCTTGTCATCACGCACAATGTAATACTCCATATGAATGTGGTGTTTCGCTCGATTTAACCCATCTAAAATTGCCTGAAACGTTTCGTCTCCATTTGTTAATGTCCTCGTTTCAGTTTGAAATGAAATATTTAAAGCACCTAGTCGATCTGCTAAACGAAATAACAATTCTTGATGCTTATGATTTCGTAAAATCCGTTCTTCGTAATCTTCGTGTCCCTTATATTGTAAAAATGCCTGTTCATCGAGTAATGCCTTCTTTTGGAACATTCTTTTTCTACGAAAATTTTGTCCAAATAAAAGATAAGCAAAGAAACCGAACACCGGAAAAATACCTAGTACGATTAACCACGTAAGTGTTTTAGACGGATGGCGGTTTTCTAAGAAAATAACACATCCAATTAAAAATGCGGAAACCGTAAATAAAATACTAATAATACCTAAAATAGAAACATCCTTTATCCCAATGACATCCGAATAAAATGCTACATCAATAAACATGCGTAATGAAACAAATAATGCGAACAATAGTAGAAAAAAGAAAAGTAGTTTTAACGTGTTTTTCATCTCTTACCTCCTTACTAAGAAAGCCTTCCTATTCTTCATAAAAAAAGCCGATTTCATACTATAGAAATCGGCCTACATTTTAGGAGGGAAATTGTTGCGAATTGTCTCAAGCGCACGCTCTTTCACAACCTGTTTCCCATACTCACTTACACGGTGAATCGTTAAAGTAGATTCTTCTCCATATTCTAAAACAATACTTAAAATACGATCAATTTCTTCTTCATCATGTAGCACTTCATCGAATTCCACATATACATAATATCGGTCCTCAAATGAATGTAATTCATCTTTTATATCTTCAAAGATAAGACGATGACTTAATGAAATAACATCTTCAAAATCATTAAACTTAATTAAAAAGCCAAACGTACCATCTTCATTAAAGTTTGTTCCTACTTGTTCTTCTACCTCTTCCACTAATTCTTGCTGGAATAATGATTCGATGCCTTCATCTAGAGGAATGTCTATAATTTTGTCTACACCTATTGGTAGTTCCAGCTTTTGTCCATCCTTTGAAAGCTCCGCTTTCGTTACAAGTACTTCAATCCCTTTATCGACTGCTTGCACTTGGATCCATAACGGCCCATCGATAAAGAAATCATCATGATCACGAGCTTCGTCCATCATCTCCCAAAAGAGCTCTTCACTTCGTTCGCGATCATACCAAATTTCTTCACGATTAAACCCTCTATCCTCTATATCAATGTACGTAATAAAAAATTTCATCGTATGGTCATTAATTCTTTCAATATCCAAAATACAACGCTCCCTTCCTGCTTAGAATTGTTATGAAGGGATTCCCCACTCATATGACAAAACAATAGATTCTTGTACTCTCATTTTATGATAAGATTCTCCAGAAGGGAAATAAAATCGATTTATTTTACAAAAATAGTTATATACCTATCTGTATTCGACTTTTTACATAAAGTGAAACAATAATCAGTATTTTTTTCATCCTCCACTGATTATTAGCTCGCACCAATCGGAATAAATATACCATTATACTAATTCACTGCTCGCAAAAAATTTGGACATACATTCCCATATTCCCTCGTACACTGTAATAAAGTGAAACTTCTATTAGAGGTGATTATTTTGTCCCTGGGAGCGCGGGATCAAAACTAGACAAACTTTCTTCACCACATACATATATTTCGCTTATTAAAACATCATAAATGGAGGCAGACGAATGGACTTAGAGTTTTTAACATCTGTACTACTGATTGTCGGTATCGATGTTGTACTAGGTGGCGATAACGCAATTGTCATCGCACTAGCTAGCCGAAATTTACCTGAAGCAAAACGAAATAAAGCCATTTTGATTGGTACTATGTTAGCAATTGTGCTACGAATTCTCCTCACGATACTAGCTGTCTATTTACTTGATATCCCATTTTTACAACTCACCGGCGGAATTTTACTTACATTAATTGCGGTCAATTTACTCACTGATAATAACAACGATCTTTCTTCTATCAAAGGAAAAACGACTTTATTCCAAGCTGTGCGTACAATTGTATTCGCGGATCTCGTTATGGGGTTTGACAATGTTATTGCCATTGCAGGAGCAGCTCACGGAAGACTTTCACTCGTAATTATCGGTTTATTCATTTCTATCCCGATTATCATTTGGGGAAGCAAACTTATTTTAATACTCATGGAACGCTTTCCATTTCTCATTTATTGCGGAGCAGCAGTTCTCGCCTATACAGCAGGAAAAATGATTACACATGAAGACAGACTTGCAACGTTTTTTCATCATAATCCTAGTTTTGCCACAAGTATCCCTTATTTGTTCATTTTCACCATTTTATGCATAGGCTTTATCGTTCAACAAGTGCGATTACGTAATGTTAAACAGTAAAAAAAAACCTTCTACTCTATAATAGGTAGAAGGTTTTCATATTATTATAATTAATTTACAAGACGCTGTGCTTCACGTAATTGGAACGTTCTTACTGTACGTGGTAAGAAACGACGGATTTCATCTTCGTTGTAACCTACTTGAAGGCGTTTTTCGTCAATCATAATTGGACGACGTAAAATACCTGGATAGTCACGAATCATCTTATATAAATCTTGAAGTGGTAAAGACTCTAAGTTCACATTCAATTCTTGGAAAACTTTTGAACGAGTAGAAATAATCTCATCCGTTCCGCTTTCTGTCATACGTAAAATCTCTTTAATCTCATCAATCGTTAATGGATCTGAGAAAATATTACGTTCTGTATAAGGAATATGATTTTCCTCTAGCCATAATTTCGCCTTTCTACAAGACGTACAGCTTGGAGAACTATATAATGTTACCATACAAAGCTCACTCTCCTTAAAGAGTACAAATTCTGTACTAATTACAGTTTAAATTTCTAACTTCCGCAATTTTTCGCGATAACTTGTCTTATAGCAAAGTAAAAAATCGCAATTCATGTAAGCAACAATAATTACTTTTAATAAGTAACTTCTATAATCATTATACAATAGTTTTTGCAAGAAATATACAGTGAATTTACTGCTAGTTGAGAAAATTTCTCCGTGTACTCCACTGCTATGCAACATGATTATACTCAGTAAAACTGTCCTTTAACAACGGTCTTCAACCCTTTTGATACTTACTTTCTACAATAATCTTCACTTGATATACAATTACAGTTTCATAATCTTCCCCATTAAAAAGAGAGCGTTTTCTTACCTTTTCCCAACAAAACAATTGAGAAATGTAAGACTCTAAAGGTTAGAAACAAAAAGGAACATTTGTTCTTATTTTAACAAATCTCTTCGCTCATGTCTATATGCTTTCTAAAGTAAATCGAATATTTTTCTGACATTTCTTTCTTTTTTACCATTTATCTCATACAATAAAAATACAGACAGACAAAGGGGGAATTTGCATATGATCGCTTTTTTTACTGATTTTATCATTGTTGCTACCCTCATCATCGGAATAACAGCATTGATTGGTGTCATTACAAATAGCATCGGTGAAAAACTCTTTGGTGGGAAAGAAAAAATGAAGTTTGTTAACAAAAGTTTAGATGTACAATCTGGCTGGAACCAAGTTGGCGGAAAAGGCATTTATAAAAAACGTACGTACTAAAAAAAGCAGGTAATTACCTGCTTTTTTTTGTTATTTTCCTACTGATGCCCATTTGAAGCTTACTTCGCCACCATACTTATGGTTGTACATATCTTTAATTGTTTCTCTTTGTAAATATGCTCTACCACGTTGATATACTGGAACAATCGCAGCGTCATCAAGTAACATTTTTTCTGCTTCAAGTAAGTTTTTCCAACGAGCATTTACGTCGCTTCCATCTTTCTTCGCTTTCATAATAATCTCATCGTACTTCGGATTAGAATACTTCATTTTATTTTGTGCCCCATCAGTTACGAACATATCAAGATATGTAACTGGATCTGGGAAGTCTGCACTCCATCCAGAGAATGACATTACAAAGTCGCCCGCATCTTCTAATTTTAGTTTTTGCGCGAATGGTTGTTGTTTAATTTTCACTGTTAAACCTGGTAAATTCTTTTCTAACTCACCTTTTAAATATTCACCAGTTTTCTTCGATAATTCAACGTCTTCATTTAATAGCTCTAATTCAATTTCGTTTTTACCAAGCTCTTTTTTACCAGCTTCCCAATACTTTTTCGCTTCTTTTACATTTGGTTTTACAATATCTCCATTTTCAACACGGAAATCTTTTTTATCCGGTCCTTTAATGAAATTGTCAGGAATTAATCCCGTCGCTGGCTTAGAACCGTTATTTAATAATGTATCAACGAATGGTTTACGGTCAAAACCAAGAGAAATTGCTTTACGAATATTTTTATTTGCTAAAGCTGGGTCTTTTTGATTTAAGCGAAGGAAGAATACAGATGTATCTTCTACCGTTTTGAAATCTGGTTTTCCTTTATATTTATCGATGAACTCTGCTAATAACGTCGCTCGATCGACTGCGTTTGTTTCATATAAATTAATTGGCGTAGACGTATCTTTTACAATATTAAAGTTTACTTCCTCAAGCTTCACTTCTTTATTGTCCCAATATGATGAGCTCTTTGTCATTTTGAAGCTACGTTCATGTTGCCAATCACTTAATGTAAATGGTCCGTTATAAAGTGTTGTATTTGCTTCTAAACCAAACTTCGCCCCTTGCTCTTTCACATACTTTTCATTAACAGGATAGAAGATCGGATAGACCATTAAATCAACAAGATATGGAATAGAATTATCTAATTCTACTTCTAGTGTATGATCATCAATCGCTTTTACACCTAATTGGTCTGGACTCATCTCTTTTTTATTAATTTTCTCAGCATTTTTTATATCGTACATAATGTACGCCGATTTCGCAGCTGTATCTGGATTAATTGCTCTTTGCCATGCATACACGAAATCTTTCGCCGTTACAGGTTCACCATTTGACCATTTTGCATCTTCACGTAATTTAAATGTATACTTTTTACCGTCTTCTGACTTTTGGAATTCCTTCGCTACACCTGGAACTAATTTATCGTCTTTCCCAAGGCGGTATAGGCCTTCCATCGTATTGTTCATTACTTTTGAAGAAACTGCATCAGCTGATAACGCTGGGTCCATCGTTGGAATTTCTTGTGTTTCAATTAAGTTAATAACTTGCTTCGCACCGCTTTTCCCGCTATCCCCTTTTGCGTTCGCTTGCGGTTCATCTTTTTGGTAGCCACATGCCCCTAAAATCATGCTCATTGCTACTGTTGATGCTACAAAAACTGGTATCTTTTTTTTCATACTTCCACCCTCCAAAAAAAATGTTAGCCCTTTCATTTTCAAACAGAAAGAAATATATATATGTTCTAATAATTCGTATTATACACACAAATATATTCTTTGTATATTTATATTTCTATTTTATTAAAATTTTCTGTTAACACCACGTGCATTTGTAAACGTTTCACACTGCGTTTTTATTGAACTAAAGTGTTAAAAATGACCATTTTTATACTTTTCTAAATTATCAGAGAAAAATAAATTTTATATTCTATAATATCTTGTGCATAATTATTCCTCCTTTTTTGTCATAAAATGAAGGTTTATTCATATTGAAAATATGTAGGCTAAAATAAGTGCAAAGGATATGAAAGTGTGTTACGATACACTTTGCTAAAAATAGATATCGGTAAAGAGGGGACGGACATGACAGCAATTCGCTCAAAAAACGGGCCAACAGAGAAATTAAGTTTATTCTTATTAACATGGCCTATTTTTCTAGAAGTTTTTCTTTTTATGCTGATGGGGATCGCTGATACTTTCATGTTAAGTGCATTATCAGACGATGCTGTATCTGGGGTTGGTGCAGCGAATCAATACCTTCATATCGCGATTTTAGTACTAGAAGTCATAGGAAATGGTGCAGCTATCGTTGTATCCCAATACCTCGGTTCTAAACGCTTTATGGAAGCATCAAAAATATCAGCATTAGCCGTCACATTAAATTTAGTGGTCGGACTCATTATAAGCGCTGGTTTTCTTTTATTTTCAAAACATATGATGATGGCAATGAATTTACAAGGCGATGTACTAACGTATGCACAAAGCTATCTATCCATCGTCGGAGGAGCTATTTTCCTTCAAGCTATTATTAACTCATTAGCCGCAATTATCCGCGTTCACGGCTTTACAAAGCAAGCGATGTTTGTTTCGCTTGGAATGAATATTATTCATATCGCCGGAAACTACGTACTTATTTTCGGGAAATTCGGTTTCCCTGAACTTGGTGTGCAAGGAGCCGCGATTTCTTCCGCTGTCAGCCGGTTAATCGCACTTATCGTTTTCTTCTGGTTACTGTACCGCGTTATGGAATACCGTGTGAAATTACAATATTACTTCACTTTATCAAAAGAATACGTTGGCAAAATTTTAAAGATCGGCATTCCATCTGCATTCGAACAAGTCATGTATCAAGCTTGTCAAATTGTCTTCTTATATTACGCAACATACTTAGGTACGGAATCGTTAGCTGCAAGACAATACGCTACTAACATTTCCATGTTCACTTATTTATTCGCCATTGCTATCGGTATGGGAACAGCTATTATCGTTGGACGCCTAGTTGGCGGAAATGAAAAGGATGAAGCTTACACACGCGTATGGAAAAGTGTACAATGGGCGATTGGTGTAACTTTATTTATGGTCATGCTCGTTGTTACATTCCGCACACAATTAATGGGACTATTTACGGATAATCCTCATATTATCGCTCTAGGGGCAAGCGTTCTTTTACTAAGTGTACTACTTGAAACAGGACGGACGATGAACATCGTCATCATTAATTCACTTCGTGCAGCTGGCGATGCAAAATACCCTGTTTTAATCGGCGCATTCTCCATGGTGTTAATGAGCTTACCACTCGGTTACTTTTTCGCCTTCCATTTAGACATGGGGCTCGTTGGTATTTGGCTAGCGATCGCTATCGATGAATGGACGCGGGCGATTATTATGTTCTTCCGATGGAGAAGTAGATCGTGGGAAAGTTATGCACTTGTTAAACCTGATGAGCAAGATAAGAGCGTTTCTGTTCAAGCGCAATAAAATAAAAGTGTTTCTAAATGAAGAAAAGGCGGCTGATTTCAGTCGCCTTTTTCTTCATTCTCGGAAACTCTTACTTCGCTGTCTTTAAACAGAAAAAGAACTTGGATAAAATCGCTTTATACTAACTTAAGTTTAACTAGTATAAAAAAATAGAGCCATCCTTCTGTAATAGAAGAATGGCTCTACTTTTTTATTGATAGATTTCTTTATATTTCTTATACTCTGCTTCAGAACATAATACAAAATGTCCTGGGCGAATTTCGCGCATTGTTGGCACTTCACTACCATAATCATGCTGCGATGGGTCGTATACGATACGTTTACGATTGCGCTCATAATCTGGATCTGGAAGTGGAATTGCTGATAGTAGTGATTTTGTATATGGATGCATTGGATTCGCATATAACTCTTCACTTGTTGTCAGCTCAACGATTTGACCACGGTACATTACACCAATGCGATCACTAATGTATTTTACCATCGATAAATCATGGGCGATGAATAAGTATGTTAAACCTTTTTCTCTTTGTAACTGTTTCAGTAAGTTTACAACTTGCGCCTGAATCGATACGTCAAGTGCTGAGATTGGTTCATCAGCAATGATAAATTCAGGTTCTACAGCTAGCGCACGAGCGATACCGATACGTTGACGTTGTCCGCCTGAGAATTCATGCGGGAAACGATTCGCGTGCTCTTTATTTAAACCAACTGTATTTAACAGCTCGTGAACACGGTCCATACGCTCTTTTTTACCTTTTGCTAGTCCGTGAATATCAATACCTTCTGCGATAATATCCCCTACTGTCATACGAGGATTTAATGATGCATATGGATCTTGGAAAATCATTTGCATTTTACGGTTGAACTTCTTAAGTTCTGCGCGTGATTTTTTCCCATGTACATTTTCACCATCGAACAACACTTCACCGGCAGTTGCATCGTATAAACGAATGATCGTTCTTCCAGTTGTTGACTTACCACAACCAGATTCTCCTACAAGTCCAAATGTTTCACCGCGGTAAATATCAAATGAAATATCATTAACTGCTTTAACAACACCACCACTCACATCAAAGTGTTGTTTCACATTTTTTACTTCAATTAATTTCTCACGTTGTTTAGTCATGTTGTTCACCTGCTTTCATTTGAAGAATACGTTTTTCAACAACTGCTGGTGGTTTTACTTCTGGCGCTTGCTCATGAAGTAACCAAGTTGCCGCATAATGTGTATCACTTACTTTAAATAAAGGTGGTTCCATTTCAAAATCAATTTTCAGTGCCTGTGGGTTACGTGGTGCAAAAGCATCACCCTTTGGCGGTTTTAATAAGTCTGGAGGCGTTCCTGGAATCGCATATAGCTCGTCCTCTGAACCATCTAAGCTTGGCATAGATGCGATTAAGCCCCATGTGTATGGATGTTGTGGATTGTAGAAAATTTCATCAACAGTTCCAATTTCAACAACTTTACCAGCGTACATAACCGCAACTCGGTCTGCAACGTTTGCCACTACACCTAAGTCATGCGTAATGAAAATGATTGCTGCTTCTGTTTTTTGCTGAATGTCCTTCATAAGCTCTAAAATTTGCGCCTGAATTGTAACGTCTAGAGCCGTTGTCGGCTCATCGGCAATTAATAATTTCGGATTACAAGCTAACGCCATAGCAATAACTACACGCTGTCTCATACCACCTGAGAATTGGTGAGGATATTGTTTTAAACGAGCTTCTGGATTTGGAATACCTACAAGGTCAATTAATTCTAAAGCGACTTTACGTGCATCCGCTTTACTCATCCCTTGGTGTTTAATAAGACCTTCCATAATTTGATTTCCAATTGTCATCGTTGGGTTTAATGATGTCATTGGATCTTGGAAAATCATCGCAATATCTTTACCGCGTACTTGCTGCATTTCTTTTTCCGTTAATTTCGTTAAATCACGACCGTCAAATACAATCTCTCCATTTTTAATACGGCCTGGAGGATTCGGGATTAATCCCATTAGCGCTTTAGAAGTAACTGATTTCCCAGAACCAGACTCTCCTACAATCGCTAATGTTTCCCCTTTTTTCAAATCAAAAGTAACTCCGCGCACTGCTTGTACTTCACCTGCATGTGTATCAAAGGAGACTTGTAAATCTTTTACCTCTAACAATGTTTTCATTTTTACTTCTCCCTCCTCGTTTACTTACGCATTTTTGGATCTAACGCATCGCGTAATCCATCTGCCATTAAGTTGAATGCTAGAATTAACATACTGATGACAACCGCAGGGATGAACATCATGTGTGGATACGTTTGAATTGATTTATATCCATCATTTACAAGAGAACCAAGTGATGCGAATGGTGGCTGAATTCCTAAACCGATGAAGCTTAAGAATGCCTCACCAAACACCGCTGATGGAATTGTAAACATTGTCATTACGATAATTGGTCCCATAACGTTTGGAATTAAGTGTTTCACAATTAATTGTGTATTTGTTGCACCTAATGTACGAGACGCTAATACATACTCTTGGTTTTTTAACTTTAAGATTTGTCCACGAACAATCCGCGACATCCCTATCCAACCTGTAATCGCCATTGCGAGTGTGATTGACCAAATACCAGATCCCATAATGATTACCATTAAAATAACGATGATTAAGTATGGAATACCATTAATAATCTCCATAATACGTTGCATAATATTATCTACTCTACCGCCGTAGAATGCTGAAATACCCCCGTATGCAACCCCAATTACTAGGTCAATTGCTGCTGCTAAAAGAGCGATATATAATGATACGCGTGTACCTTCCCATGTTCTTGTCCATAAGTCACGGCCAAGATCATCTGTACCAAACCAGAAGTACTCTTTAATATCACGTTTTGCATATTGGTCAACACCATATTGATCTGTGCCGTCAAATGGTAACCAATGAATATTTTCAATCACTGGAATTTTCGGTGGCATTTTCGCACGACCTAAATCCTGCTCTTTATAAGAATGTTTACTTACCATCGGTCCAAAAATTGCTAGTAGTACAATAATGCTCAATAATACTAAACCCAACATCGCGCCTTTATGTTGGAACAAGCGTCTTCGTACATCTTGCCAAAACGTTAAGCTTGGACGGGCAATGACTTCATTATCAACATTATTTTGATTGGCTTGTTGAAATAAATCTGGAGATAATTTTTGTACATCTTTCATCATTTTTTCCCTCCCGCTAAACGAATACGAGGATCAATAATTCCGTATAAAATATCGACAATGAAAATAACTACGATGAAGATCGCACTATAGAAAATTGTAGTTCCCATAATAACTGTATAGTCATTCACTGTAATAGATTTAACGAACTGTTCCCCAAGTCCTGGTACAGCATAAATTTGCTCGATAACAAGTGTTCCTGTAATTAATGCAGCAACCATTGGTCCTAAAATTGTTACAACTGGAATTAACGCGTTACGAAGTGCGTGTTTGACAATGATAACGCCTTGACTAATTCCTTTTGCTTTCGCTGTTAAAATATAATCAGACTGCATAACTTCAATTAATTCTGCACGAGAGAAACGTGCGATTGTTGCGATAACTCCCATCGATAATGCAATTGTAGGCATTACTGTAAACTCTGGTCCTTTCCAGAACGCTACTGGGAACCAGCCAAGTTTTACCCCTACGAAATATTGTAGTAATGCGGCGAATACGAACGATGGTACCGACATCCCGAGTACCGAAATAACTGTTGCACTATAATCGACCCACGTATTATTACGAAGTGCCGCAACAATTCCTAAAAGTAAACCGATAAATGTTCCTAATATAATCGCTTGTAAACCAAGTTGTGCTGATGGTCCAATGCGATCCACAATCATGTCTGTTACTGGGCGGTTATCATATTGGAATGATACCCCTAAATCACCTTGCGCTAAGTTACCTAAGTAACGTGCATATTGAACTGGTACTGGATCATTTAATCCATATTTTTCAAGAATGATTTCTTTTTGTGCCGGTGATAGCTTCTCCTGGTTTTTAAGCGGAGAACCCGGTAGTAATTTCATCAAAAAGAAAGTCAGTGTAGTAATTAAAAATAATGTCAAAGCCATGTACACGAAACGTTTTAATACATAACGTCCCATAGTCAAGCACCTCCCCGTTTTTCTCAAAAGCAATAAGATAGTTTAAAATATTCTTACTTTTATTTTTTAAAATAAGAGCATATGCCCATCATAGGCATATACCCTTGTAAACGATGGAAAAAAGATTATTTTTGTTCAACAGATGCCCATTTGTAAGTTAATCTACCACCATAGTTAATTGGGATAATATCTTTTACGGCACCTTTTACCACATATGCTGAACCTTTTTGGAAGATCGGAGTAATAACTGCATCCTCTTTAATTAATATTTTCTCTACTTCTAAAAGGTTGTTCCAGCGAGCTTGTAAATCTTTTGTATCTGTTTTTGCTTTTAGAATTAGCTCATCATATTTCGGATTAGAATATCCTGTTTTATTTTGTGAACCATTCGTAACAAACATATCTAAATATGAGACTGGATCTGGGAAGTCTGGACCCCAAATACCAAACGCCATATCATATTCTTGAGAGTCTTCTAACTTATTTTTTTGTGCGAATGGCTGCTGTTTAATTTTGATCGTTAAACCAGGTAAGTTCTTTTCCATCTCACCTTTTAAGAATTCGCCAATTTTTTTCGCATCTTCATTATCGAAGCTTAAGAATTCTAGTTCAATTTTATCAGTGCCAAGCTCTTTCTTTGCTGTTTCCCAAAGTTTTTTCGCTTCTTTTGAATCCGTTTCAACTAGATTTCCATTTTCAGCACGGAAGTCTTTTTTATTCGGACCTTCAGCGAAATCTTTTCCAACAAATCCGTAAGCACCGATTGCGCCGTTGTTTAAAATAACTTTTGCAATGTTATCACGGTCAAAGGACATTGAAATTGCTTTTCTTAAGTTTTTATTA
The DNA here is from genome assembly GCF_025809295.1 of Bacillus sp. 41-22. Taxonomy (NCBI): domain Bacteria; kingdom Bacillati; phylum Bacillota; class Bacilli; order Caryophanales; family Bacillaceae; genus Bacillus; species Bacillus sp. 41-22. Next base: position 1,192,431 of record NZ_CP084035.1, on the reverse strand, counting down.
CTCAAATACTTATTATTTTGATTAAATCTTAAGTAGGCAACTCCAGCTTCTTTTCGTGTTTGGAACTCTGGAGTTTGTCTAAATTTATCAACAAATTCCGATGTTAGAGCCGCACGATCAATCGAATTTGTCTCATATAAATTTACATCAGTCGATGTATTTTTCACAATATTGAAATTTATCTCTTCGATTTTAACCGTCTTGTTATCCCAATATGATGGGTTCTTCTTAAATTGGAAGCTTTGTTCATGTTTCCAATCACTCATAACGAATGGCCCGTTATATAATGTTGTATTTGCCTCTAAACCAAACTTATCACCTTGTGATTTCACAAAGTTCTCATTTAGTGGGTAGAACACCGGATAAACCGTTAAATCAATAAAGTAAGGAACGGGATTGTCTAATTCCACTTCTAATGTATAATCATCAATCGCCTTTACACCTAATTGGTCAGCAGGTAATTCTTTTTTATGAATTTTTTCTGCATTTTTAATATCGAACATAATGTATGAATACGTCGCTTTTGTATCTGGATTTACTGCTCTTTTCCATGAATACACAAAGTCTTTCGCTGTTACAGGTTCCCCATTCGACCATTTCGCATCTTTTCTTAACTTAAATATGTATTTCTTCCCATCATCTAGCTTTTGGACATCTTCAGCAATCCCAGGCATTCTCTTTTGATCTTTGCCAGTACGATATAAACCTTCCATCGTATTATTTAATGCTGTTGAAGATGCAGAATCTGATGCTAACGATGCATCCATTGATGGAATTTCAGATAACTCTGTTAAATTAAGAATCTGTTTTCCGTTACTACTACTAGTAGTGTTTTCTTTTCCTTTTGCTTTAGCGTCCTCTTTCTGGTAGCTACACGCGCCAAGCAACATACTTGCCGTTAAAGTTGATGCAAGTATTAACGGTATCTTTTTCTTCATGTTGTGTTGCCTCCCCTAATTGCACTTACTGTACCCTCACTTGTAGAAAAGTAGAATTGAAAGAATAATCTCCAAGTTTCTACAATTTTCATTATACATATAATATGACGATTGTGAATATAGTTTTTTGTTTTTTTGTTAAAATTTTTAATAAAATGTTTATATTTTAAATTTTTTGTAAAGGGATACGGTAACATTGCTACCATCATCTTGAAATTAGAACCTCAATTGCGTATAATTTTCAAAAAATTATTTATATTACTTATTATAACTTTTATAGTATAATAATTCTAGTAATATTTTGACGGAGGGGAATATTTTGAATAAAGTTTTTTTTCATACTTGTATACTATTTTTGGTTGCGATAATCGCTTCTAGTGTGGGCGCATTCCTCGTTTCATCTCATTTTTTGTTGAATTTTGTCAACATCTCATTCTATATTGCATTGTTTTTTATTCTTATAGGTGGTTTTTTATTCATATTTCAAAACGGATTTTTTAACGTAACAATTTACGCATTCCAAAGAGTATTTGGTACGAATAAAAAAATTGACTCTTTAATTGAAGAAGCAGAGGAACCTATCGATAAGAAAGAACGTATTTATAAAACATATTCATTCAAATGGACGTATCCGATTTGTATTACCGGTATCGTACTTGGGTTGTTCTCGATCCTCATTAGCTTTACTATTTTGATGTAGTTTGCAAACACTATTCCATATGATATAATAATCAGCAAAACATTTTGTTATAAAACTTTAGTCCTTTCATATAAAAGGGCTCAGTTAACAATAAATAAATTTATATGTATGCGATGATAAAGAAGAGTACATATTGGGGCAATTTCAGAGAGCTTGTGGCTGGTGTGAACAAGTAATTGTACAGTATGGAATGGGCTTTTGAGCACCAAACCGAACCGAAAGTAGTAGGCTTTGGCGTTATATCCAGACGTTATTATGGATCTTGAGAGATTTCACAGCTGTGAAATAATTAGGGTGGTACCGCGGTCCATTCGTCCCTATGTAATTTGGGATGAATGGGCTTTTTTGTATGCCTTCTCTTCCCCATCGCACATTCAATTTTAGGAGGAATTACTTATGTCAGTTATCTTTTCTGGTATTCAGCCAAGCGGAACAATTACACTTGGAAACTATTTAGGAGCTATGAAGCAATTTACAGAGCTTCAAAATGAACACGACTGTTATTTCTGTATTGTAAACCAACATGCGATTACAGTACCTCAAGATCCCGTACAACTTCGTAAAAACATTCGCAGTCTTGCTGCACTTTATGTAGCATGTGGCATCGATCCTGAAAAAGCTACTTTATTTGTACAATCAGAAGTACCAGCACACGCTCAACTAGGATGGATTATGCAATCAGTTGCTTACGTTGGAGAATTAGAGCGTATGACGCAATATAAAGATAAATCTTCTGGTAGAGATTCAGTTCCAGCTGGATTACTAACGTATCCACCATTAATGGCTGCTGATATTTTACTTTACAACACTGAAATCGTACCTGTTGGTGATGATCAAAAACAACATATGGAATTAACACGCGACCTAGCAGAGCGTTTCAACAAACGCTTCCGTGAAGTGTTCACTGTTCCTGAAATTCGTATTCCAAAAGTAGGAGCTCGCGTTATGTCATTAACAGAACCTACGAAAAAAATGAGTAAATCTGATCCGAATCCAAAAGCAATGATCAGTATGCTTGATGAACCAAAAACAATTGAAAAGAAAATTAAAAGTGCTGTAACTGATTCTGAAGGTATCGTGAAATTTGATAAAGAAAACAAACCTGGAATCTCTAACTTATTAACAATCTACTCTTCATTCTCTGGAAAAACAGTTGAAGAAATAGAAGCAATGTACGAAGGAAAAGGATACGGAGACTTCAAAGGCGACCTAGCACAAGTAGTCGTAGAAGCAATTCGTCCAATCCAAGACAAATATAACGAACTAATCAACTCACCAGAACTAGACGAAATTCTAGACAAAGGTGCAGAAAAAGCAAACCGCGTTGCATTCAAACAACTACGCAAAGTAGAAAACGCAATGGGATTAAGTAGAAAACGTAGGTAACTTATAAAGCGGAGGCAGCTCGTTCAGCTCTGACTGGCTAAGGTTCTTTCGCATAGAAGACGCTTTTTGTCTTCTTATGCGGAAGGTTCTTAGACACGAAGAGCTTGCCGCTGGAGCTAAGTTACAACAAATTAAAAAAACCGCCAATTGGCGGTTTTTTTAATTTACCTTCTGCTCATTTTCCATTTCCCATAACTTTTCAAAAAACGGCTGTCCTTTTACAAGGCGCTCACATAATTGCTCGTGCTTCTCAGACCATCCAGTTTTCGCTTCATCATAAAGTTTAGCCCAAACATCTTCAAACTCCATATGTTGGACCATTCCGTACGCTGATGGATCCCACTCTGTGAACCAATAGCGAATTTCAGCTGGATTTTTCGTTGTATGTAATTGATCTAATGCCATAAATAATAATTGTTTTAACTGTCTTTCTTTACGAGTTAGGCCGTTCATAATGAAAGGCGACGGCGATAAAATATGATGTTCTTTTTCAATCTCTTCCACTTGGAACTCATACTTTTCTGCTTGCACATTCTCTACCATCTCATATACCATCTGTTCTTGACGCGGTATAAGCCTACTTTTTCTAATTGGCACATTATAGCCGATTGAATCAATCGCAATAATTCCTTTTCCATCTGTAACTACAAAACAATATTCTTGTTGCAAACGTTCGTGATTTTTACGAATATAAGCCTTATGATATACGTCTTCCAATAATTTTTGCGGAAGCTCTAATAATTCGTTCTCGATGTAATGATATAATGTGGCATCTACTTTTAATAATGGCACTTGATCTAATAGCTCAATCGTATCATCTTTCCGCCATTCGTAAAAATGACAAACGTTATACCCATTCTCTTCACCTTCAAACCAATTTACCCATACATCATGTAGATATAACATTCACTACCCCTCACTTCACTACTGTTTGTACCAATCATTATGTTCAGTTTTGCTTAACTTTATTCCACTTGAGGAAATATATTCTAATTATTATTTTTTCTTCTATAATATTAAAAAAACAGGAGATAGCTCCCCTGTTTTTCATGAAACATGAAATGTATTTGCTTTATTCAATATTTCTTTCGCATCTATAGATAATAAAGAAAGTGTATTTTCTCCTTCAAATGCTACACAATCTTTCACAATATGAAATCCAAGTGCATAGCCAAGCATTTTCGGATACGAGTGCAGTCCATTTAATAAAACATCATGCTCCCTCGTACCTCTCTTTACGCCTATTCGTTCTTGTATTGAATTCCTCCAATAATAAATAGCATCTTCTTTTGAAATGTAAGTAGTCCACGGTGCACATCTTTTTTCTGTATACCTTTCATACACAGCTTGCTCAGCTAACCCTTCCATAATCATCGTATCAAGTAATGTATACTCTGTTTCTTTCGTCTCAATTTGATGTAACCTACATATATGATGGTATTCATGCGTTAATAAAGCTTTTAGTTCCTCTACTGAATTACGTCCACATACGAATAAGAAAATAACGTGACGCATAGATAAGCCAGCCTTCCCGTTATATTCCTCTTGTACAGTTCGATTGTATGAATCTGATAATAAAATAAAGATAGGGACATCTGGACCTTTTAGCCAACCTTTCAATTTTTCATACTCCATGCTAAGTTCTTTCCAAATTTCTTTCTTCTCTAACTCTTTAATTTCCTGCTCCCCCCGCATTACTGGGCGATACATACCTTTAGAGATTAAAAAGCGATACAGCCTCTCTTTTGGCAATGGAATATACTTTGTAAATTTCTCACAAAGCTTCTCTGGACGTCCATAATACAGATGTAACCATTCTGCCGTTTCAACAACCCCCAACCTTCATCCCTCCTTTTCTTATGTATATGCAAAAAAGAAAGGAACGTAAAGGTGATTAAAAATAAATAAGGTGTCTTTTCGTAATACTTTACGAAAAGACACCTTATTGTACATATTATTTATATGCTTTAAATACTAATACTGCGTTATGACCACCGAATCCTAATGAATTACTTAATACAGCTCGCACTTCTTGATGCCTCGCTGTATTTGGTACGTAATCTAAATCACATTCTGGATCTGGTGTTTCATAGTTAATCGTCGGAGGAATTACTCCGTCTGTAATTGATTTAATAGAGAAGATCGCTTCAACAGCACCAGCTGCTCCTAATAAATGACCTGTCATTGATTTCGTTGAGCTAATCGCTACTTTATATGCATGCTCACCGAAAGTTTCTTTAATTGCCATCGTTTCATACTTTTCATTTGCATCTGTACTTGTACCATGTGCATTAATGTAATCAATATCTTTTGGCTCTAGACCTGCATCAGCTAAAGCTTGACGCATCGCACGAACTCCGCCTTCACCGCCAGGAGCAGGCATTGTAATATGGAACGCATCACCAGTTGCACCGTAACCAGCAATTTCCGCATAAATGTGAGCACCACGTGCTAATGCGTGCTCTAATTCTTCAAGAATAAGAATTCCTGATCCTTCACCCATTACGAAACCGCTACGATTTTTATCGAATGGGCGGCAAGCCGTTGCTGGATCTTCATTGAATGTTAATGCTTTCGCTGAGCTAAACCCAGCGAATGCCATACTTGTTAATGGCGCTTCTGCTCCGCCTGTTATCATCGCATCAGCATCACCGCGCTGGATTACTTTAAACGCATCACCAATTGAGTTTGCTCCAGATGCACAAGCTGTTACAGAGCAAGTATTAATTCCTTTCGCTCCTGTAGCGATTGACACTTGACCTGCTGCCATATCTGGAATCATCATTGGTACGAAGAATGGGCTCACGCGGCGCGGACCTTTTTCAGTAAAAATCTTAAATTGTTCTTCGTATGTTTCCATACCACCAATACCAGAACCAACCCATACACCAATGCGTGGTGCATTTTCTTCTGTAATTTCAAGCTTCGCATCCGCAACTGCCATTTTCGCTGCTGCTACTGCATATTGCGTAAAGCGGTCCATACGGCGCGCTTCTTTTTTATCTATATATTTTTCGACTTCAAAGTCGTTAATTTCTGCTGCTACTTTTGCAGGAATTTGTTCTGAATCTATTCTTGTAAGTCGTCCGATTCCGGATACACCGTTTTTAATGTTTTCCCAAGCTGTTTCAACATCTGTTCCGATCGGTGTAACAGCTCCTAGCCCTGTAATTACGACCCTCTTTTTTTCCATACAAAATACACTCCTTTTTTTCTCTCAGTCCTTATTTACCCCAACGAAGAGCTACTGCTCCCCATGTTAACCCGCCGCCAAAACCGACTAGTATAATTAAATCACCATCTTGAATACGTCCATTTTGCAATTCCTCTACCATTGCAATTGGAATTGAAGAAGCCGATGTATTACCGAACTTTTCAATTGTCATACTCATTTTTTCTTTCGGTAAATTTAATCTTTCTCTTGCAGATTCCATAATACGAATATTCGCTTGATGTGGTACTAAGAAGTCCACATCCTCTTTCGTAAGTCCCGCTTTTTCTAACACGCGAAGACAGGAATCACCAAGTTGGCGAACAGCAAATTTAAAGACTTCTCTGCCGTTCATCATAACATACTCGTCTTGATAAAGATGCTTACCGCCACTTCCGTCCGCTCCTAATTCAAAAGAAAGTACACCTTTTCCTTCCGAAACAGCTCCCATTACGATAGCACCTGCTCCGTCCCCAAATAGTACTGCTGTATTTCGATCGTTCCAGTCTACAATTTTCGATAGTTTGTCACTACCAACTACTAATACATTTTTATAAGTTCCCGTTTGAATAAATTGCTGCGCTGTAATCATTCCGTACATAAAGCCAGCACATGCTGCACTTAAATCCATTGCTGCTGCGTGTTTTGCGCCAATTGCTTCTTGGATTACACAAGCTACTGCTGGGAATGCGCGATCTGGCGTTACTGTTGCCACTAAAATAAGATCGATATCCTCTCCGCTAATCCCGGCATCTTCAAGTGCTTTTTTAGAAGCCTCTACCGCCATATATGAAGTATCTATTGTATCATCGGCAATGCGTCTTTCTGCAATTCCCGTTCTCGTACGAATCCATTCATCAGATGTATCTACGATTTTCTCTAAATCGTGATTTGTGACTACTTTTTCTGGCACATATCTTCCGATCCCTAAAATGCCCACGTTCACATCGCAGCCCTCCGTTTTATATCAATTATTATGACTTGGTACTAATTTTAAAACATAAATGTACTTTTGTCTAGAATATATTTCAGCTAAAAAAATAAGACAGCGTATTACTAACTTTATTTTTCATTAAAAGAAACAGAAAAATCCCTATCCTTTCAAAAGATAAACTTCCCAATACTTTTGACCTTACTCCGCTCGCAACAAAAAAGCCCTTACCGCTTCTATCCACAGCTCGAGCCTCTCTCCCATCAAAAAAGAAGGATTTGGTTTTATTCTTTATCTGCTTTCCCTTCAAAACTAAGACCTTCTCCTCATAACCTTTCCCTTTAACCTCATCATCTCTCTGGTCTTACCTCGCTCGAAATAAAAAAAGGCCCTTACCGCTTCTATCCACGGTTCGAGCCTCTCTTCCATCAAAAAAGAAGGGTTTGGTTTTATTCTTTATCTGCTTTCCCAAGCTCATATGCTTCGCCCATTACTTTCATCAATAGCTCTAACACCGGCTGTGCTTTCTCCATATCAAGTGCAATTCCATTAGAATCTAAAATTGCCTTTGCTTCTGGTAAATGCTTCATTGCGATTTGTAAAAATTGCATACTTTTTTCGTTCATGTAATCTCTTCCTCTCCATTAAAGCTTTTCAATCAATTATCCATACAATAGTGTAACATGCATGCTACCCTTCGTATAACTCTTTATATTTTTTCATATGTGCCAATTGTTTATTTAAACCGAATTCTACTGGTGTATTTTTTTGAATAGAAATAACCTCTACAGCTTCATCCCTTACTTCCATATTTTTGTTATTTACTTTATCATCTGCATGTAAAAGACTCATACCTTTTTCCCATAACTCTTCTTTTCCACTAAGTAAATTATATATACCGAGGTGTTTTACATTCATTCCATTTTCCCATAAATATTCACATACATCTTCAACGTAAAGTAAATCACTTCCTTTTTCTCCATTTATACAACGGCACTCTTTTTCATCAAGTTCTGATAAAATAAGCTGATGATACATCATAAACGACGGTTGCCACGGCCCATATAATGTAGGAACTCGATATGCACTATATTGTAATTCGCCTTTTTTCAACCCTTCTTCCACTTTCGAAAATAGATGTTTGTTTTCGGATTCTTCAGTGCTTCCTATTTCAATAGAAGAAATTAGATTTAACTTTACTTTATTTTTTTCACACATCCTTACGATTCGTTTTAAATATTGTAATATGACCCTTTCATTCCGAAATCCACTTTGCTGATTCGGCTCATACAAGCAAAAATAAACTGTATCGAAACTCTCTTCCTCTACCGATCGCCATCCATCTTCATCCCTTATAGAATAGTACGTAAATAACGCATTCCGCCCAATCAACAATAATTTCTCTTCATTAATTTTTGTCATACTATCAAATTCATCAAAATCAAGACCATATACTTCTACTTCTTCTGCAATCATTTTATTCACAAGGTGATAACCTACAAACGTAAGTGCACCTATAATCAGCACGCGTTTCATACCACCAACCCTTTCCCCTTGAAACAAATAGCTCCTCATTTATGTATATGGGAGCTTCACAATTCTTCTTCATATTTTTTAAAGAAATCAGTCGTTTGTCTAACCATTTTATATTTCACATCTTGCAGATGGAATAAAACAGAAGTATCGCATTGATTGAATTGCCTCATTTTCTCGTATTTACGTAACAATTGTTTTCTTCCTCTTTTTTCCTGTGTTGAGACAAAAACTTTAACAGGTACACAAGACGGCAGAAGCGCAAATGATTTCTTATTTATTTTTGATTCTAATTCTTCTTCTTTGGAATCATACGCCAAACTTAATTCCTTCACTAATCTTTTGTAAAAAAACTTATGCTCTTTCTCAAAATCCACATATTCTGGTAAATCTAAACACGGATTTAACATAACGACAGAACGTATACATTCAGGGTATTTGTTCATCATCTCCAGTGCTACAAGCGCTCCCATACCATCTGCCATAATGTGCATTTTCGCATTCAACGTCTCTTTTCTTAGAACGACATCATACAAACGTTTTGCAAGACGAACAGCTCGATCGTTTCCCCAATGCCTTCCGTATAAGTTAGATGAAAAGACCGTATAGCCTTTTTCAATAAGGCCCTGTAAAAAATAAGCTCTCCCTGCATGCTGTGTCCATAAACTTGTACCATTCTCAATAAAATAGTTATAATCTCCTAGGAGCATAACAGAAAATCCATTTGGCTTTTCCGGTAAATAAATTACACATGGTTCTTTTTCTAAGTAAAAAAAACGTTCCGTAATACTCATTTTTCCCCCGCCTTATTTTCTAAACGTATAAAAGTACTCTTTTATAATGTATGAACAGAATGCAAATTTGCGTTGAAAAATCTACAAATATTTTTCTATATTCTTTTTTCAATTGTGTTACAATAAGGACAGATTGAACGAATAGAGGTGTAAAATATGCGTTTCATTTGGGCATTAATTTGGTCGTTCGCACTTGTACATATGATGAGCTATGTAATCGGCTCTATGACTGGCGGTACATACGATTTTAACCAAGCGTCTATTTTCTCAGTTGTTCTTGCGGTATTAGTATTAGCGATTGCAGCTGCGATTCCAAACGAGCCAGTAGAACAACACTAAAAAAAGAGTCCGGATTTTATCCGAACTCTTTTTTTACTTCACGCGCACGACTAATTCGTTATTTTCTACATCAACCACTACGTGACTATTGTCAGTAATCACTCCTGCAATTAATTCTCTCGCTAATTTCGTCTCAACTTGACGCTGTACGTATCGTTTTAACGGACGAGCTCCGTACAGCGGATCGAATCCAGCTTCTACAACAAATTCTTTTGCAGATTCCGTCAATTCTAATGATATGTGGCGATCTGCTAAACGCCCTTGTAATTCTTGTACAATCTTATCAACAATACCTTTAATTTCATTCCTTGTAAGAGGTTTGAATAAAATAATTTCATCGACACGGTTTAAGAATTCTGGTCGGAAATGTCCTCTTAATTGTCCCATTACAAGTTCTCTTGACTCTTCTTTAATAGAACCATCTTCTTCTAGCCCTTCTAATAAGTGAGCAGATCCAATATTTGAAGTCATAATAATAACCGTATTTTTAAAGTCTACTGTACGTCCTTGTGAATCTGTAATGCGTCCATCGTCTAACATTTGTAATAAAATGTTGAATACTTCTGGATGTGCTTTTTCGATTTCATCTAACAAAATAACAGAATATGGTTTACGTCTTACTGCTTCTGTTAATTGACCACCTTCTTCATATCCAACATATCCAGGAGGCGCTCCAATTAAGCGTGACACTGCGTGTTTCTCCATATACTCAGACATATCGATACGAATCATTTGCTCTTCACTGTCAAATAATGTTTGCGCTAACGTTTTTGCAAGCTCAGTTTTACCAACACCTGTAGGGCCTAAGAAAATAAATGAACCAATTGGACGATTCGGATCTTTAATACCAGCGCGAGCACGAAGTACTGCGTCTGATACAAGGCTTACCGCTTCCTCTTGACCGATAACACGCTCTGATAAAATTTGTTCAAGACGTAATAATTTCTCACGTTCACCTTCAACGAGTTTTGCGACAGGAATACCAGTCCACCTTGAAACAATGTCTGCAATTTCTTCTTCACTTACTTCCTCGCGTAATAAACGATTCTCTTGTTTATTATGTGCACCCATCTCTTCCGCTTCTTTTAACTCTTTTTCGATAGCTGGAATTTTCCCGTGGCGAAGCTCAGCTGCTTTATTTAAATCGTAATTTCCTTCTGCTTCTTCTAACTCACGGCGCAAGCGCTCTAAATGTTCACGTAAGTCACGCACTTTATGAATGTCTTCTTTTTCTTTCTCCCATTTCGCTCTCATACTACTTGCAACTTCTTTTAAATCCGATAATTCACGTTGCAATGTTTTTAGGCGCTCTTGACTACCTAAGTCCTTTTCTTTCCCAAGAGCAGCTTCTTCAATTTCCAGCTGCATAATGCGGCGCGTTACTTCATCTAGTTCTGTTGGCATAGAATCAATTTCTGTTCGAATTGTTGCACAAGCTTCATCAACAAGATCAATTGCTTTATCGGGCAAGAAACGATCCGAAATATATCGATCTGATAAAACAGATGCCGCTACAATCGCGCGATCATGAATATTTACACCGTGATAAATTTCAAAACGCTCTTTTAAACCACGTAAAATGGAAATTGTATCCTCAACAGTTGGCTCTTCTGCTAACACTTGTTGGAAACGTCTTTCTAACGCTGGATCTTTCTCAATATATTTACGGTATTCATCTAATGTCGTTGCCCCGATACAATGCAGTTCACCACGCGCTAGCATTGGTTTTAACATATTTCCCGCATCCATCGCTCCTTCTGTTTTACCAGCGCCGACGATTGTATGAAGTTCATCAATGAATAATAAAATGCGACCTTCACTCTTTTTAATTTCATTTAATACAGCTTGCAGACGTTCTTCAAACTCACCGCGGAATTTTGCTCCGGCCACAAGTGCACTCATATCTAAAGCGAAAATTGTTCTATCTTTTAATCCTTCTGGGACATCTTTTTTCACAATACGCTGCGCTAATCCTTCAACGATTGCTGTTTTACCAACACCTGGCTCTCCGATTAAAACGGGGTTATTTTTCGTTTTGCGTGAAAGAATGCGGATCACGCGGCGAATTTCACTATCTCTGCCAATTACAGGATCAATTTTCCCCGCTCTTACTTCAGCCACTAAATCACGGCCATATTTTTCTAACGCTTCATAAGTTGCTTCTGGATTTTGACTAGTCACTCTTTGATTCCCCCGAACTGTCATTAAAGACTGTAATAAGTTATCTTTCGTAATATAAAATTTTGCGAATAATTGATTTATATCGCCTTTTTCTTCAGAAAAAGCAAGTAATACATGTTCGATTGAAATGTAGTCATCTCGCAATTTCTCCGCTTCTTTTCCTGCTCTTACAAGCAGTTGTTGCAAAGCACCTGTTACATATAATTTCCCTGCCTCTGCCCCGCTTCCAGTTACAGAAGGCTTCTTCTTAATTAAACTTTCTACACCTTGCTTTAACGCTTCTATATCGACATTCATTTTTTGAAAAATACGTACTGTTAATCCGTCTTGCTGCTCTAATAACGTAAGCAATAGATGAACAGTATCTACTTCTTGATGATGATGAGATACCGCTAAAGATTGAGCACTCATAATCGCTTCCTGTGTTTTCGTTGTCATTTGATTTAAGTCCATCTTTACAGCCCTCCAAATGTTTGACTTTCTTTGACCTTTGATTTGATTATACGCCAACTGACTTTTTTATACAATAATTTTGCTTATGTAGTTCAAACTTATTATTGGAAAAAGAAAAAAGTAACATTCATTTTCCTAATCAAAAAAGCCGCAATAACGATTGCGGCTTCTGTTACGGTTTTCTTTTATATGTCCACTGACGGTTATGATTCGTGTTATCTGGAAACTTTTCACCGGCAGTTAATTGTACCATTTGCGGATTTTTCACCATACTTCCCGTTTCACCAATTTCTACGTAAATGCCATCATTTGGCGCCTTTTGCCCTGAACGAAACCTGCGATTTTGTCCCATTTCCATTCTCCTTCCATGACGTCTTGCCTCATTAGTATATCCATTTTAAAAGAAAGCTTTTCTGTCATGTTTAGGAAACAAGTACTACGGTTTACCCATGTACATATATATAATTACACAAGCTTAAGCAGGAATTATTGGCATATTTGTTGAAAAAAAAGAAACCAACCTACTTTAGGCCAGTTTCAAAGGAGAGTCAAACATATACGAGAAGATTACATGTTCATTATAAGTCGCATCATTCAAACAATGTAACCCTTTTCACAAATTGTACATAATGAAAGAAACATTGTTTGAACTTTCTAAAAAGATATTGACTTTTCCTAATTTCCAACGAGAAATAGTAGACACCACAGCGCTTCGCGACGTAAGATGGATATATAGTGAAACTTTCATCTACAGTAGTTTCACCCAGTCTAACCTCTTATTTCTGCATATAAAAAACGGAAATACAGATAGAATCAAAAAATTTATTATAAGAGGTGAAATTATGAACAAACAACATTTAATCGCATTAGACTTAGACGGAACTTTATTAACAGACAACAAAATAATTTCTCCAAGAACGAAAAACACAATTGCAAAAGCAAAAGAACAAGGACATATTGTCGTTATTTCAACAGGGCGTCCATTCCGCGCTAGTTACGATTATTATAAAGAACTTAGCCTTAACACACCAATCGTAAACTTTAATGGAGCTTACGTGCATCACCCTCTTGATTCAAGTTGGGGAACACATCACTCTCCTCTTGAACTTTCAACAGCGCAAGAAATCGTCCGAGCTTGCTTTGATTTCGGCGTGAAAAATGTCTATGCTGAAGTCATCGATGATGTGTATGTCCGTGAAATTGATGAAGATAAAAAACATATTTTTGAATTCGGTTCTCCAAAGATTTTCACAGGAGATTTATTAAATATTTTAAACGACCATCCAACTTGCTTATTAATCGATGCACATGACGAGCATTCTGCTGCAATTCGCCAACATTTAACAGATATGCATGCTGAAGTCATCGACCATAGAAAATGGGGTGCGCCTTGGCCAATTATTGAAATTGTAAAAAGCGGATTAAATAAAGCTGTCGGATTACAAAAAATTTCAGGCCATTATAATATTCCTAAAGAGCGAATTATCGCTTTTGGTGATGAGGATAACGACTTTGAAATGATCGAATTTGCTGGTCATGGAATCGCAATGGGTAATGCGATTCCTGAATTAAAATCACTTGCAAATCATACGACATTAACGAATGAAGAAGATGGTATCGCTCTATATTTAGAAGAGGTTCTTGGATTGTAATCTAAAAATTCCCTGCTTATAGTTTCTCGCCAAACGCTCATACTATTATTAGACGCAAGAGAAAGCGCGTCAATTGTTTTCAGCTAAATAAAGGGGGTTTTTCGAATGGGTAAAAAGAACAAATCAAAGCGTTTTATCCAGCAAGGAGCCGATGCTGTTATGAAGCATGATGCAAGATTCCCGTACAGAGGTACATTAGCTGAGGCAGAAAAAGCGAGAAGTAACTCTTCATTTGGAGGGGTTTAAATGGGGAACTTACTATTCCAACAAGCTAGAGACGCTGTTTCAAGTGCCGTTTCTTGTTCAAGTGGCGCTGAACAACAGGAACTCGTTTATAGAGCAAAAAACTCTTTGCACTCTGCTTATGCAAACTCTTCAACTGCTGAAAAAGTTCAGCTACGTGAAATGCAGGAGCAATTGCAAAACATTACGAATTCGCATTAAAAAAGGAGGACCAGCTTTGGTCCTCCTTAATCTTTTCTAAACAATCCAAACACACCGACCGTTTGCAGTATATTTGTAAATGCACCTGGGTCCACTTGTTTAATAACCCTCTCTAATTCGTACAACTCGTAACGAGTAATAACAATCATTAACATTTCTTTATTTTCATTTGTATAAGCACCTGTTGCTGGTATAGTTGTAATCCCCCTCACTAAGCGAGAGTGAATCGCTTTTCGCACATCTGCCCCGTTCTTTGTAACAATTAATGCCGTAATCTTCACATGACGGGTATGAATCGCATCAATAATTCTCGTTGATACATACAAAGTGACTAAAGTATATAATGCCTTCTCCCATCCATACACGTAGCCAGCAGCGATAATGATAAGTGCATTAAAGAAGAAAAAATACGTGCCGACAGGCTTATCTTTTATTTTTGATAAAATCATAGCAATAATATCTAGACCACCTGTAGAAGCCCCCCACTTTAAAGCAACCCCTACCCCAATCGCTGAAATAATCCCACCAAAAATCGCATTCAATATAATATCGTGCGAAACCGCTCTAACTGGGATAATTTCTAAAAACAAAGTCATAAATACAACACAAAGAAAACTAAAAAATGTAAAGGCCTTCCCAACCTTTTTCCACGCTAAAATAACGACAGGAATATTAAACAAACTAAACAATACCCCCGTAGATATATGAATAGATAAAAAGTCACCTAATATTTGTGACAATAATTGAGACAATCCAGCAAAACCACTCGCATACACTTTCGCTGGTGTTAAAAATAAATTCATCCCAATCGCATTTAATAAACCCGCAATAATTACAACGACTAACTTCTTAATAAGTTCAGTATAATTCAGCTTCAAATCCATTTCTAATCCACCTTTAGTATTCATAAATGCACCGCTATACATAGTCTTTACGAAAAAGGAAATGATAAACATACAACGTTTAGAAATGGAGTTGATACATATGCCACATACTAGCGATAACGACAAAAAAGCACGCGACAATAATGCAAAGCGCACTCAAAAAAATGAACAAGAGCAAAAAAATATTCAGCAAGGAAAACGTGCATATTCTAAGAAAACCGATCACCTTTGATTACATCGTACATCAACGTTAATGTTGATGTACTTTTTTACATTTTACAGGGAAAAAACATTAAAAATTCACTTCATGTTCACTTCTATATTCTACAATAGCGATAACATATTCGGATGAGGTGTTAGCATGAAAGGAAAAAGTACATTCATTATCACTGCACTAATAAGTATATTAATGCTATCTGCTTGCGGACAAAAAAATGACTCGGCCACAATCGCTACAACAACAAACTCAACCATTACGAAGAGCGATTTCGAAAAACAATTGAAAGATCGATACGGAAAAGACACGCTATACGAAATGGTAGCACAAGATGTTATTACTAAAAAATATAAAGTATCTGATGATGCAGTAGATAAAGAAGTAGAAAAAGCAAAAGATCAATATGGAGAACAATTCAAAGCAACACTAGAAAATAATCGTTTAAAAGATGAAGAAGATTTCAAAAATCAAATTAAATTCAAACTTGCATTGAATGAAGCGATTAAACAAAGCGTTACAGAAAAAGATGTGAAAGACCACTATAAACCAGAAATTAAAGCTAGTCACATTTTAGTAAGTAACGAAAATGAAGCGAAAGAGATAAAGAAGAAATTAGATACCGGCACTTCATTTGAAGAATTAGCAAAACAAGAATCTCAAGATTTAGCATCAAAAGATAATGGCGGAGACCTCGGATACTTCGGGGCAGGAAAAATGACACCTGAATTTGAAAAAGCTGCCTACAAATTAAAGCCCGGCCAAATTAGCAATCCCGTAAAATCACCAAACGGCTATCACATTATTAAACTAACTGATAAAAAAGATTTACAACCTTACGATAAAGTGAAAGACTCTATACGTAAAGACTTAGAAGAAGAACGTCTTGCCGACCCTTCCTTCGGTCAAAAATTATTACAAGATGAATTAAAAAAGGCGGATATTAAAATAAACGATAGTGACTTGAAAGATACATTTTCTCATCTTTTTGGGAAAGAGAACTAAAATAAAGCACAATCTTATTTTTTCAAATAAGGTCGTGCTTTTTCTTCAGACTTTTATAATGCCAATTGATGTGATCTAGTTCTGCCTCTACTTCGATTAATATATCTATTAAGTCGTCTTTATTTTACTGAACGCAAAAAGAACTACCTCCTCCCTAATAAACTTAGAGAAAAAATAGTTCTTTTTCATTTATCTTATTTCTTAAAGTAAGTCCAGCCTTCTTCTTGGTAAATCTTTTCTTCTTTCATCAGTTTACCAAGTGCGCGCTTAAAGGCAGCTTTACTCATATTGAAACGTTCTTTAATGTCTTCTGGGTTGCTCTTATCCCAAAACGGCATCGCTCCGCCTCGTTCTTCCATATATGCATAAAGTACTGCTGCATCATCTTCCATTCCTTCTTCTTTACGAGGAAGAAGTGAAATGTTAATTGTACCGTCATCTTTTACGTCAATAATACGACCTGTTACGCGCTCACCGATGCGGACTTGTTCTTTTCTTTCTGTATGGTGTAAGAAAGCACGGAAATGCTCGTCAGTTAGTATGAATGAACCAACTTGAAGTGAGCGATACACACGTCCATTTACGTTTTTATTACGCATAGATGGCGTTGCATCTACGATAATTTCTTGCATATCACTGTCTCTTGCCGGAAGAGCGATTAAACGATCACGATTCGTTAATTTTAACGTACAATATAATTCGTCGCCTTCTTGAGGCCATACTGGCATATAAATTGGAAACTCATCAAGTGGAATTAGTATATCTTTTGATACACCAATATCAACAAACACACCTAAACTAGGAATAACTTCTACAACCTTTACCCAATTCCAATCATGTGTTGTAATAATTGGTTCCTTCATTGTTGCTGAAATACGATTTTGGTGATCAAGGTATAAGAATACATCAATCGTATCGCCTTCTGCAATTTCTCCAGCTAGTTCGTTTTTATGTAGGAAGATTTCTTCCTCTTCGTTTCCAACCATATATCCGATTTCCGTTTCGCGTAAAACAGTTACCTGTTCAATCGATCCTAATTGCAAATACATATTTTTTAATTCCCTTCTCTATATATAAAGTTATCTTTTTTATCATTCCAAACAAAAGTTAATTATAACACGATTTTTCCTTTATTTGTCCAACTGCCCAAAATTCACTATAATTAAATAAAGACTGTATCTATAGGACTATATTCCCCTACGGATGATCCGTCAAAACACTTAAGTTGCAACACTCTATCTAATCGATGTATTTTCCGCTATACTTTAATATGTATATTACATAGCCTATTTAGGTGCATGAAAAGATAGAAATTTATTTGGAGGTGCTAACTATGGCAAAAGAGAGTTCTTTTGACATCGTTTCGAAAGTAGAATTACCTGAAGTAACAAACGCAATTAACATCGCATTAAAGGAAATCCAAAACCGATATGACTTTAAAGGTAGTAAAAGTGATATTAAATTAGAAAAAGAAGTACTTGTTTTAACTTCTGATGACGAGTTCAAATTAGACCAAGTAAAAGACGTTCTAATTTCTAAGCTTGTAAAACGTAACGTTCCAATTAAAAACTTGGACTACGGAAAAGTTGAAACTGCATCTGGTAATACTGTTCGCCAACGTGCAACTCTGCAACAAGGTATCGATAAAGATAACGCGAAAAAAATTAACAACATCATTAAAGAAATGAAATTAAAAGTAAAAACGCAAGTACAAGATGACCAAGTACGCGTAACAGCGAAAAGCCGTGATGACTTACAAGCAGTAATCGCAGCCGTTCGCAGCGTCGACTTACCAATCGACGTACAGTTCATTAACTACCGCTAAGAAAAAAGATCCTCTATCTATACAGAGGATCTTTTCTTTTTAACCGCAATTAAAAAAGCAATAAATAATACGTTCACACCGACTATTAAGGAGATAAACAACCAATTCACACCTGTTTCTTCGCTAACTTTATACACATTCGACTCTTCGCGCTTTAAAACAAGATAAAACTTTCCGTTTTCTTCTCTTATAATTTCGTCTTCTAACAATCCTCTTAACTCTTGTTTTTCACCAATTGCACTTACAGGTAAGGAAACCTTTTTCGTCTCTTTCGTATTATTAATCGCTACTAGTGTTACTTCATCTTTATACTTTCGTTTTAATATACTCATTCCATCTTTATCATATAGAAGTTCAAACGTACCACGTCGTAAAGATGGTCTCGCTTGTCTAAGTTCACCTAGCTTCGTTATGTGCTGCATAAACTTCTCATCAGATTTGAAATCCATTAATCGTCTATTATCTGGAGCATCTCCCCCATCTAATGCGATTTCAGTTCCGTAATAAAAATTCGGTATCCCCGGGGATGTTAATAAGTAAGTGATCGCTAGTTTTAAACGAGACGGTGGGTAATACATATTTTCTTTTGCAATACGTGCAAATCTCTTTGTTTCTTGATTATCTAAAAACGTAGCGAATTCCTCTTCTTTTCCGCTCACATCATATAAAGGTTTCACAGACATATCTGCTTTTGAAAATGACTCTACTATTTTTTTATAGTACTCATTATCTTCCTTTGTCATAATGCGAAAATCTTTCTTTACCTTCTGCAAATCCTTTTGCACTTCATCCCAAAAAGCACGCGGCTTTTTTTCACTATGTATCACATAACTTCCGTCTAAATCAACTTCTTTTATCCACCATTTCATCGAGTCTATTAATTGTTGCTCATTTTCTGCATACGGAAATTGAAAGACAACTTTCATTCCTTTTTGATGAGCCACTTTTACAAGTTCTTTCACATCATTTTCTGTTCCGAAATGTTCATTTACTTTTTGAAAGTTTCGAACGCCTAATCCATCATACTTTTCACTTTCAAAAAGCGGCGAAAGCATAATAGTAGTAAATCCCATTTCTTTTATGTAGTCCAATCTTTTTATAATCCCTCTTATATCTCCGCCCTGATACCCTTCTAAATTACCAACGTCTAACTGTTTGTCATTTTTCGGTTCTCCGTTATTAAAGCGATCAATCATAATGGAATATATAACTTCATCTCGCCATTCCCTTTTTTCTTCCGCAAAAGTATGTACTGGTACAAACAAAATAACAGCTAAACAAAAACAAATGAATAGTTCCTTAGTCCATATTTTTTTCACACGCATCCCCCAAACTTCTAATTGTAAGAATATTATACCAATTATTAGAACAAATCGCATACGTTGATTTTATCCATCCAAAATACCTAATGTTAGATTTTCTAACATCACTTAAAAAGTTTTCTGAATTTTTAGTTGATTTTTCTTTTTATTTCGAATATGATATGAAACATAACAAGACGATGTTATTTTTTCTAACATCATAGGAGGAGAGAGAATGAATACGGGAGATACAGTTTTTATGTTTGTAACGACAGTAATGGTCATGTTGATGACACCAGGATTGGCACTTTTTTACGGGGGCATGGTTCGCAGTAAAAACGTACTCAGCACGACAATGCATAGTTATAGCGCAATGGCTATCGTTTCGATTCAATGGATTGTTATCGGCTATTCTTTATCATTCGGACCAGATTGGCACGGACTTATCGGCAATCTCGATTGGTTCGCTCTAAACGGAGTTACCTACGCACCAAATCCAGACTACTCATCTACTATTCCTCACAATTTATTTATGATGTTCCAACTCATGTTCGCTATTTTAACTCCCGCTTTAATTTCAGGTGCATTCGCCGAAAGAATGCGATTTTCTGCCTTTCTTATTTTCATCCTTCTTTGGACAACAATCGTTTACAATCCTGTCGCTCATTGGGTATGGGGCGTTGGCGGATGGCTGAGAGAACTCGGCGCGTTAGACTTCGCTGGCGGTAATGTCGTTCATATCACATCTGGTGTTGCCGGTCTTGTATTAGCTATTTTCCTAGGAAAACGAAAAAACATAAGCGGCACCTCTCCTCATCATTTACCATTTACAATGTTAGGCGCAGGCTTACTCTGGTTCGGCTGGTTCGGTTTTAACGTCGGTAGTGCATTATCTTTAAATGACGTAGCTTTAACTGCATTTATTAATACAAATATAGCCGCCGCTGCCTCAGCTCTAACTTGGATGCTTTCTGAATGGTTCTTCCAATCGAAGCCGACTGCGATGGGAGCTGCTTGTGGGGTTGTTTCTGGTTTAGTCGCAATTACGCCGGCTTGCGGATTCGTTACACCTTTCTCCGCTCTTCTTATCGGAGCAATTGGCGGTATATTATGCTTTGGCGCTGTCTTCTTCTTAAAAACGAAGTTCGGATACGACGATACACTCGATGCATTTGGATGCCACGGCATCGGAGGAACTTGGGGTGGTATTGCAACTGGACTATTTGCAACCACTACTGTAAACGGTGATGGCGCTAACGGATTATTTTACGGAAACGCAGCTCTCCTTTTCAAACAACTTGTAGCAATAGGAGCAACATATGCATTCACAATCATAATGACGTATGCCATTATTAAAGCGATCAACTTCTTCCTCCCTGTTCGAGTCGATGAGCATGAGGAACATATGGGGCTTGATATTTCGATGCATGGTGAGAAAGCTTATGAGTATACTGAGCGAGTGAACTAAAAAAAGAGAGGCAATCTATTGGTAGTAGATTGCCTCTCTTTTTATTGTACAGGGCGGCAGCATACCCCGCCTTGTATTTTCGTAAATATATCAACGTTTTTTTCAAATATATCGATTTACCAACAAATTCCGACATAACTAAAACGAAAAATACCCTGCATGATTTTACACAAAAAAGACGACCGTTTAACAGTCGTCTTTTCCTATTTATTTCGGAGTATTCCCTACATATTGCGTAATATCAACATTTAAAGCTTGCGCTAAGCGTATTCCATACTCTTGATCTGCACGGAAGAAATTACAAACAGCTAATAATTTCGTGCGCTCATTTACGTCTTTTAAGTCATTTGTTAAGTTTGCAATTAAGTTTTCTTGCTCTTCTTTAGAGAATGAACGGTAACGCTCACCCGCTTGCTTGAAATCATTTGGTTTGTCAATTTTTTCACGAGATACGTAGCCTTCTACTTTCATAGTTGAATCGCGGTAAGTTGGGTCTTCAACTGGATTTTCAGTATGACGGCTCGGTTCGTAGTTTATTGTAGATGGGTTTTGATCCACTTGCATCGCACCATCACGTTGTTGATTACGAACAGCTGCGTATGGGCAGTTTACAGGAATTTGTAAATAGTTTGCACCAAGGCGGTAACGCTGTGTATCTGGGTAAGAGAATAAACGACCTTGCAATAATTTATCTTCAGATGGTTCAATACCATTTACAGTTGCACTTGGAGAGAACGCCACTTGTTCTACTTCCGCAAAGAAGTTTTTCGGGTTACGATTTAACGTCATCGTCCCTACTTCAATTAATGGGAAACGATCTTCTGGCCATACTTTCGTCGGATCTAATGGATCGAAATCTAAAGAATCCGTTTCTTCTAGTTGCATCACTTGTACGTGTAAATCCCACTTCGGATAATTTCCTTTTTCGATTGCATCGAATAAATCACGAGTTGCATGATTGAAGTCTTTTCCTTGCACTTGCTCGACTTCTTTTGCACTTAAGTTACGCACACCTTGCTGTGGCTTCCAATGATATTTAATGTAAACAATTTTACCTTCTGCATTAATCCATTTAAATGAATGTACGCCGAATCCTTCCATTTCACGGTAGTTTGCCGGTGTACCATAATCAGAAAATACCCACGTCATCATATGTGTAGATTCTGGAGTTAACGTCATGAAATCCCAGTAACGATCTGGTGTTTGAACATTTGTATCAGGTGCTGGCTTTAATGAATGCACCATGTCAGGGAATTTAATTGCATCACGAATGAAGAAAACTGGTAAATGGTTACCTACGATATCGTAGTTTCCTTCTTCTGTATAAAATTTAACAGCGAACCCACGCGGATCACGAGCTGTCTCTGGAGAACCTTGGCCATGAATAACCGTTGAGAAACGAACGAATACAGGTGTTTCAGTTCCTTCATTTTGTAAAAACGCTGCTTTCGTATATTGCTTCATGCTGTTTTTCGTTACGAATACGCCGTGAGCACCTGCACCACGTGCATGCACAACACGCTCAGGAATACGTTCACGATCAAAGTGAGCAAGTTTTTCTACTAAATGATAGTCTTCTAACAATACTGGTCCACGGCGACCAGCTGTACGAGAATTTTGGTTATCTCCAACTGGAGCACCTTGATTTGTTGTTAAGCGATTATTTGGATTCATCAGGGGGATCCTCCTCTTTCTTTCATAGTAATTATTATTTATTTAAAATTATTATAAACTAATTATTATTCAAAATTAAATCCTTGTCAACTATTTCCTTTATTTTTTTGGAAGCAATTTCAGCTAAACAATCAATAAATACAGATTGTGAATTGGGCATATTTAGTCTAAAATATGTGCCATTTAATTCATCAGTTACAACTTTACATTCATAATCGGTGTCATATAAAACTTCTAAATCGAGCAATGTGTTTTAAACCTAAGTAACAAACAAATTCATACTCTGTAAACATTTTATTCATTGAATCTGTTAATTTATGCGCCTGCTCTTTCATTATTTTCCCAAGCGGTGAAATTCCACTAATTGCTTTATACCGTCCGATTAAATTTTGGAGCGCTTCTTCAGAGATGGCTTACGCCCATGACGAATGTGAGTATAATAAGCTTCTACATCATCTAATGACTCCGGTGTTCCATATGCCATTACAAGCAAACCTATTTTCTTCTTCGTCATCTATATAGCACCTCAATTTTGGAAATGAGAATCTTTTTCAAGAACATTTGTTTCCAATTATAACAAACAATAATAATTATGTCAAAATAATAATTCTAAATAAGTATTATTTCTAATATGATTCCGAATTTTATATGACAATTTATTTAAGAAAAAGAGCGGCTCACATAAATATAAGCCGCTCTTTCCCTATTCCTTAATATTCACCCCATACTCTTTAAACCAAACATGAATTTGTGCTAAATGAGCTAAAAGTTGAGGACCTGTCATTAATTGACCGAACCACGGTTTTTGAAATGCACTGCCGCCAGACTGGATCAATCCGCTCAATTGCTCCTTATCGAACAATTCATGCAAAATTGAGCCTTTATCCGTTAATAAATCTTGGAGCCATACTGTGACTGCTTTCGTATAGTGCGGGTTATGCGTTTTCGGATACGGACTTTTCTTTCTATACAATATATCATTTGGAAGTAATCCTTCTAAAGCCTTACGCAATAGACCTTTTTCGCGGTTTTTATACATTTTCATTTCCCAAGGAATATTCCACGCATATTCGACAAGTCGGTGGTCCGCAAATGGAACGCGTACTTCTAAGCTTGCCCCCATACTCATACGGTCTTTTCTGTCTAATAATGTTGTCATAAACCATACCATGTTTAAATAAAATAATTGTCGTCTCTTCGCTTCTAATGGGCTTTCTCCCTCTAAAATAGGAACTTCTTGAATGGATTCTTCATAGCGTTGTTGTACATATTGTTGTAAATTTAATTTATTTCTCCATTCTTTCTTCAGAAGTTGTTCACGCGCTTCTGTAGAACGCATCCACGGAAATGCACTTGATTGTAAATCATCTTCTCTATAAAACCACGGATAACCGCCGAATATTTCATCTGCACATTCTCCAGATAAACCGACGACAAAATCTTGTTTTATTTCACGGCAAAACCATAATAATGAAGAATCAATATCTGCCATACCAGGCAAATCGCGAACGAGTACTGCTTCTGTTAAATACTGTGCTAGTTGTTCATTAGAAATGACGCAGCGATGATGAATTGTTTGAAATGTCTCTGTCATTAAATTAATAAATGGTGCATCTGAATTCGGCTGAAACGCATTCGCTTTAAAATATTTGTCGTTATCTTCATAGTCAACAGAATACGTGTGCAATTGACCTTTCCCTGATCTTTCATACTCTTTCGCGGCAATTGCTGTGATAGCACTTGAATCTACACCTCCTGATAAAAAAGTGCATAGTGGTACGTCAGAAACTAATTGTCTCGTAATCGCATCTTGTAATAAAAAACGAGTTTTCTCTACTGTTTCTTCAAATGAATCTTCATGTTTTTTACTTTCTACATTCCAATATCTCCATATGCATAAACCGTCTTTTGAGAACGTCATTGCATGACCCGGACGCAGTTCTTGAATACCAGCATATACACCGTGACCAGGCGTTCTAGATGGTCCGAGGCCAAATATTTCTGACAACCCTTCTAACGTTACTTCCGCCTTCACATCTGGATGCACTAGTATCGCTTTTAACTCTGAACCAAATAATAATCGTCCGCTATCATATTTATAAAAAAGCGGTTTTACACCTAATCGATCTCTGGCAATAAAGACTCGTTCATTTTTCTCATCCCATACTGCAAACGCATATATACCGTTTAAATGATCGACACATTCTTCTTTCCATTCAATATAAGATGCCAATAGTACTTCTGTATCGGAATGCCCTTTAAATGTATAACCTCTTCTTAATAACTCTTTGCGAATATCTTCTGTATTGTAGAGCTCTCCGTTATAGCAAATCGCATAACTCGTTTCGTTTTTTAAACAAGTCATGGGTTGTTTACCACCTTCAGGATCTACAACGATTAACCGTTTATGCCCAAATGCGACGTTCCCTTTAATCCAAACTTTATTATCATCTGGACCGCGTTTCGCTAGCGTTTCCGCCATCTTCGTCACGATGTCCCTTTCCCCTTCTAATGAGCGTTTATAATCCACCCATCCTGTAATCCCGCACATAAGAATCATCCTTCCTAATCTAATATCTGTTTCTGAACGTGCAGTAATCCCCACCCTATGAGTGCGGATACATAAAAACAACAAACTTGACGATAACTAACTATCCATATATGGAATAGCAGTTTCACAGTGTAAAGCGTGTTTTATTGTATGCCCATCTATCTTTAGGTGTGTCTAGTTATAAAGAACGTACGAACTGTCCATAACAAGAATAACTATTTCTATAAAAGGAGAAATGAACTATGATACAACGCAAACATATTTTGTATAACCAACCGCGCGCTCATACAGTCGGTAATGTAGAATATATAAACAAAGAATGGGTATTCTTTGATGATGAAAATGATGAGGCTTTTCTATTAGAAGATATTGCTGAAGATGGTTTTGAAATTTTATATAACAACAATTGGCTACCAGCTCGTTTTTATGAACAAGACATATTACAAATTGCAAATGAACAACATTCTCTCCAAAACGGAGAAATGATACGAATTCGTAAAAAATTACTTCTTAGCTATAATGAATGGCTTGAGGAATTACCTGACTCTGTCTTTACATTATTAACTGAGGCATTACAATCGCTTCATTACTCTTTATATGATTGCATGTATTGTCATAATTATTTATCCTTCTTGCCAAAAGAGGAAGCATGCGAAGGAGTAAATATTCTTTTATTCGATAACGACGAAATGATTTGTACATTGCAGCATCATTTTGTACGCCACTCTTCCTCTAATAAAAATATTTTGCGATTTACGAAAGTAAACGGAGAAGAGTTGCATATTGATGCGACATAAAATAAAAACCACCTTATCTCCCAAATATTTGAGATCATAAGGTGGTTTTATTTTTTATTAGAATACTTGCCAACCAATCGGTAATTTCAGTCCAAGGTAAAATACCGCTACTAGTGCAACAATAAATAATCCCCAAAATGCCCCTGTTGCTTTGTTCTTGCTCATTTTCACAAGAACCATTTCCATTCCAGCGATTACTAATATACCAGCTAGCATTTTCATGCCGTACCACATGTGCATGCTACCTGTTGCCGTCTTCACAATACTCATGTACAACATGAAACCTGTCACAATAATGATGATATACATAAGGCGAAGCCCCATATGTACACCTTTACCTTTTCTTCCTGCTGAATAAAGTGAATACGCAACGAAGAATAAAATTAATCCTAACGCCCATGCTGTAATATGCATATGTACCATCGTATCCCTGCCTCCTCTTTTTCACACTTTTTCACTCTATATGATAACATGTTCATATATTTTCAGGAAATGTTTCGCTTTTTTATATTTAAATGCTATAATATTTAGAGTATTTACAAACTTCTTGTAATAACAAAAGGGGGAACAATCATGATTCAAACTAAGGATATTATCGAACTTACAGACACATACGGGGCAAATAACTACCATCCACTTCCAATCGTTATTTCTAAAGCAGAAGGCGTTTGGGTAGAAGATCCTGAAGGAAACCGCTATATGGACTTATTAAGTGCATATTCTGCAGTAAACCAAGGTCATCGTCATCCAAAAATCATTAACGCTTTAATTGACCAAGCTAATCGAGTGACGTTAACTTCTCGTGCTTTCCATAGCGATCAATTAGGTCCTTGGTACGAAAAAGTTGCGAAACTAACAAATAAAAATATGGTACTTCCTATGAATACAGGCGCAGAGGCTGTTGAAACTGCAATTAAAACAGCTCGTCGCTGGGCTTATGATGTGAAAAAGGTAGAAGCAAACCGTGCAGAAATCATCGTTTGTGAAGATAACTTCCACGGACGTACAATGGGTGCTGTTTCTATGTCATCAAACGAAGAGTACAAGCGCGGCTTCGGTCCAATGCTTCCTGGCATTATTGTAATTCCTTATGGTGATTTAGAAGCGTTAAAAGCTGCGATTACACCAAATACAGCTGCATTCATTTTAGAGCCAATCCAAGGTGAAGCAGGAATTAACATTCCACCAGCTGGTTTCTTACAAGAAGCTTTTGAAGTATGTAAAAAAGAAAACGTTTTATTCGTAGCAGATGAAATCCAAACAGGCTTAGGCCGTACGGGTAAAGTATTTGCTTGTGACTGGGACAATGTAACTCCTGACATGTACATACTTGGTAAAGCACTTGGCGGCGGCGTATTCCCAATCTCTTGTGTTGCAGCAAACAGCGACATTTTAGGTGTATTCGAGCCAGGTTCTCACGGTTCTACATTCGGTGGTAACCCACTTGCATGTGCTGTTTCTATTGCAGCTCTTGAAGTATTAGAAGAAGAAAAATTAACAGAGCGTTCTCTTCAATTAGGAGAAAAACTAGTTGGGCAATTAAAAGAAATTGATAACCCAATGATTACTGACATTCGCGGTAAAGGTTTATTCATCGGTATCGAATTAAACGAGCCAGCTCGTCCTTACTGTGAACAACTAAAAGCAGCTGGGCTATTATGTAAAGAAACACACGAAAACGTAATTCGTATTGCACCACCTCTAGTAATCTCTGAAGAAGATTTAGAGTGGGCGTTCCAAAAAATTAAAGCTGTACTATCTTAATCATAGTGAGGTTGTCCTAAATATAGGACAACCTCTTTCTTTTTTTAGTAGTTTATCGTAAAATAAAATTGAATATTCTGTTTTTGTTAAAAAGGGGGTAACTGTATGCTATTGAAATACGGTAAACACATTAACAATTTAGCTACAATTTTTATTTCTATGACATTCATCGGCTTCATATTATCTACAACTTTACTCAGTCATTATTCAACTCCTAATACATTCACACTACTCAAAACATCATTTTGGGCTGCTGTTTTCCTTACAATTATCGGTTTTGGCCGTGAGAGAAGCGCACTTGCAGTTATGCTAATTGGAATTTGTACTTTAGCATTAATCGGATTGTATATTTTCGCCATCATAGATTACTCCGTTAATCCACGCCCATAGAAAAGAGCTATCTTTTCACAAGATAGCTCTTTTTTCATTTCACTATATTTTTTAACGTACCAATTCCCTCTACTGTAATAACAACTTCATCACCAGCATGTAAAAATTTCGGTGGTGTAAAACCTTTACCAACACCAGCTGGTGTCCCTGTTGCAATGATATCTCCTGGCTCTAATGTCATGCCTTTACTTATAGTTGAAATAATTTCTTCTACTGAAAAAATCATTTCTCTCGTATTTGAAGTTTGCCTTACTTCTCCATTTACCACTGTTTCAATGTGTAATGCATTCGGCGTTCTAACCATCGATTTATGAATTAAATACGGTCCCATCGGACAAAATGTATCGAAACTTTTCCCTAGGAAAAATTGTTTATGTTTTCTTTGAATATCCCGAGCAGTTACATCATTTATAACTGTATATCCAAAAACATGATCAAGAGCTTTTTCTATTTTTATTTGTTTCCCTCGCTTACCGATAACGATTGCTAGTTCACCTTCATAATCAAGTTCATTCGTCGCGTGAGGGTGACCATTAATTTGCTCATCAATTCCAATCACTGTTGTTGGCGCCTTTGTAAAAATCATTATATTTTCAGGGATAGACTCTACTCCGCCCATTTCTACCGCATGCTCACGATAGTTCTTTCCAACACAAAGAATATTTTTTCTCGGCCTTGGAATCGGTGCTAATATTTTCACCTCTGCTAACGGATAATACGCCGATCCCGCATTTTCCTTCGCCCAATTTACAATATCGTACACTTTCTCAAGACATTCGCTTCCTCTTTCAATACACTCTAACATGGTAATTGGGATAGTAACCTTTTCCCCTTTTTGTCTTTGCGCTTCTCTTAAATGTAATACCTTTTCTTCCTCTTCATCCACAATACCTACAAATACTTTTTCTTCTTTCTTCGCCGTTACAAAACGCAACATTTCCACTCTCCATCCTAAAACTCATACCCTATAATTGTATTCGCATCCTTAAGAAAAAAACCTTCTTACACACGCTAATTTTTACAATATTCAACCATTCTTACATTTGTTCCTCATCCGTTATTTGACATAAAATGTAGAAATTATACTTTTTTTAGCGAAGATGTTTCTTTTTTATGGGATTTTTGTATAATATGTACTACATATATACATAAAATTTATTGAGAGATGGAGCCGATTTCAATGTTTGAGCAAGCTATCGAAAAAAAACGCGAAAAAATGATCTATTTTGCTGAACGCTACGGAATGACTTCTCAAAAAACAGTAGATTGTAGCCAGGAATTGGACAGGCTCTTAAATGTTGTTTGGCCTATACATACAGATTGCACACATACTCAAATGTTCGAAACACATACGCAATAACGTATGTGTTTCTTTTATTTCGAAAAAATACACATTTTATTGAAAACGCCCATACAATAGTAGAAAAGAAAATTTTAAAAACGAAAGGTGTTTTGTATGCCAGCTATGGTCGGACATATTCGTATCGTTAATATTGGATCAAGTGGTATTTTTCATATTGGAGATGTATTTGCGATTAGGCCTATTAGTTATTCACGCGCTTTTGCCGGAGCCGGTTCATTTAATGTTGGGGATAACGTCTCTGTCTACAATTATCAAAGCTCAACGACCGTCAATGATTCAGATGTAATTGATCAAGCAATAATTGGTTCGAACTAAAGGGGGCGATTGCATTGAATTTTTATGTGAACCAAAGTATCATCATTAACAGCATTAAAATCGATAGCATTACGACCTCTTCCGTTTTTCAAATTGGAACTGCAGGTAGTATTAAGGCTCTTTCTAAATTCTCAAATTCTGGCGGATTTACAGAACCGCTTCGCCCTTTACATGCGAAAGGACAAATTATTTCCATCAAACCATCAACTAGTTCTTCTTAAGGTATCCTTGTCATAAATATATAGCAGGAATATATTTCCCCTCCCTATTGAAAAGGAGGTTTCACAAATGAATCAAGATATATATACTTACCTACACCAACTTCAACAAGCTCTCCAAATACAGCAGCAAACTATTCTAAACCTTGAAGAGCAAGTTCGCCTACTACAAGAAGAGCTTAATGAGTTAAAAAGTCGTCCCTCCTCTTCTATAGGAAAAGTGGAATATAAATTCGATCAATTAAAAGTAGAAAATTTAAACGGCACTTTAAATATTGGCTTGAATCCATTTTCAACAAAAGGGCAACAAATTGAAGATTTTCAAGTGGATACAGAAACATTAAAAGTAAATCCTGAAACAGAAACAAATCCAGACTTTTATCAAGGTATCCTCCAAGAAATGCATCGCTATTTAGATGAAGAAGCATATAGTCGAATTCTCCATTTTGAACAAGAAGAGAGAACGCCGCTTGATGAGATGTATCGACAAATGATGGTGGATGACATAAAAAAACAGATGGAACATAGACTTCCATATTATTTATCACAAGTTCAATCGTATGAGGGTATTTCCACAGATCCCGATTATTTACGAGACATCATTATTCAAGCGATGAAACAAGATATTGACAAGGCGTTCCTTTCCTTTATTCAACACATACCGGGCAATTTCCGAAAGGAGTGAGTATGCATGAATTTAAATGTTGTAAACCGCGAGTTAAAAGTAGGCCAGATTAAAATGAACGGGGTTTCTTCTTCCGCATTATTTTTAATTGGAGATGCAAACCTTCTCATCCTTTCTTCTATTCTTGATACGCCATTCGAATCTGTTACAGAGGGACCATTTGTACCATTAGTAACAGATGTCCCTCCGACTCCAGGTTGAGGAGAGGAAAAATTATGCTCCGTCATACTTCAATTGTACAAAATGTTTCTATCGTTTCTATGGGGGTTGCAGCTGTCTTCCAGGCCGGGGATTCTAATCAAATAGAATTAAAAAATAGAGCACTTATCGTTCATCGAGAAATCCCTTGTTATATAAAAGGTGAAGGTCGTTTTGATGCGTTTGAAATCTTTACAGATGAGTACATTACAATTCCAAAGCGAACGACAGATGTAAAACTAAATATTGTAAATGAGTGCCCTTTTATTGAAGTAAATGATGTTCACTTGCGAACCCTTTTAAATTCCGCGTGCTTCCAAATCGGCAATGTTGACTATGTTTTTAATAATTCTCGCACGCTACAAATCCGCCAATTTATTACTGATGAACCTTCCTCTAAATAATTCATATAGTAATTAAAAAGCTTAGTAAAGTAGGTGGATGGTATGCCTTCGGTTGTAGGAAATCTTGTCGTTCAAAACAGTAACGGCTCTTTCAACTTAGGAGATTTTTATAACGTGTCTCCGAAAGAAAATACGAAAGCTTATAACGGCTCTGGGGCTTCCAATGTCGGATTTGTCGTCAACACTTTTAGCGGCGTTAGCGCAACAAATACATTTGATTCGGACGTTGCAGACCAAGATCAAATTGGAACAGCGTAAAAAAGAAACAGCTTTAGCTCTATTTTGTGTAGAGCTAGGGCTGTTTCTTTTAATTTTAACATCTTACATATTTACGTTTGAATCCGAGTCTTCCTCTATCAAGTTCTTTATGAATACTTTCGTAAGCATTTAGAAAACTACTTTTCTTGTTATCCCGTTTTAGTTCTACTATGCCTACTTCCTTTGCGGTTTCAACTGCCTTTTCATGTAGCGGCACATATGAAATCCCCACAGTGTTTAGAAAATTATTCATAGCGGATTTCGTACGTTCTGGCGCATCATAAATTGTATTTTTTACAACTTCTAGCATATTGGCAATCTTACTTTCGGAAAATTCATGGTCTTTTCGATTCCCTAAAAGCCAGCAGTAGCAACTCCATCCCGCTGACATTCTTAGTTCGTCACCACTTGCAATCCATTTATCAGCAACGTCTTGTGCAAAATCTGACTCTGATAAAGTTACTGCTACCACATAATCGGACAGCATATAAAAGTACGCCCCATCCATCCAACGATCAAAATCCGATTCTTTCATAGTTTTTGGATCTGCAATAATGCCTGCAAAGTACATCGCATCATAGTTACCTGTAGCATAAAGCTCTTCAGCTAAACTTTGATTGATTTTTATTTTCTTCGCGATTGGTTTCATAGCACCTGTAGCTACGCCAAAAAGTGGCTCCTTTGCACCATTGGATATGTATATTTTTTTAGTTCGTTCCTTGCCGAGAGTTTCAAGCTCTTGCATTACTGTTTCAAAATCCATCGTGTTGCACTTCCTTCCTTAATATTATAATCAATCCGCTTATATTCTTGATCCATCTTTTAAATCGTTTTGTCCATCGATTTACGATTTTCAAAATGGGATTTCGTTATACGCGTTTATCTAGCTAATTAATACCGATTATAAAAACTAATCATTAATGAAGATGCTACTCCCTGCTAATGATTAGTTTTTTTATTTAAATGATAATCCCTTATCTTCTAAAGCCGCTCTCAATTTAGGTAAAGATGCTGGTCCTATACCGTGCAGTTTCAAAATTTCTTTTTCACTATACTTTGAAAGTTCTGCTTCAGTCGTTATTCCATAGTGCTCTAACGCTCGCCTTGCTGGTGCTGAAAGAAGAGAAAGAAAGCCTTCTTTTGGCTTTCTCTCTTTCTCACAGGTTGGGCAAGTTGGACAATCGCTACTTTTGTAGTACTCGTGTCCTTGATCACAAGTTCTTAACGTCGCCATAATCCATAACCCCTTTCTAAGCTCTATTCGTCAATATTTACAACATGATTTCCATCAAAGAAATATAAACATTTCTCTTTCACAGGATGTTTTAAGCTTTTCTCGAGTGCTTTTGCATATAGTGAAAGCTGTACTTTGTATCGGTCTTCTAAAATTGGTTTCGCTTGATCAAATCCGCCTGGGAACTTTCCTTCAATCGTATCTGTTTTAAAGTCGATTAAAGTAATTCCGTCTTCCTCTTCGATCATGCAGTCGATAACCCCTTGGACAAGTATTGATTCGCCTTTCTTCCCTTGCCAATCTTGATACGCTTCTTCTGCTGAAAGCATCATCGTAAATGGTACTTCGCGCTCAACACTTTTTGCTGCTAATACCCTTTTACCTAAGTCACTGTCAAAGAATGAAATTACCTTTTCAATCGCTATTTCTTCAGCTTGTTCAAATGTTAATAGTTCTTTATTTACCATTCTTGCAATTTGTTCTTGAAGAACTTCAATCGTAATTGGTTTCTTCAAATCTACATGCTGCATAACGGCATGGACTGCTGTCCCTCGCTCTGCGTATGTTAGCCCTTTTTTCTCCATAAAGCGCGGACGTGTTTTAATTGGTGCACGAAGTTTTTTAATAAAGGCGTTATCGCTACCTTCTTCAGATTGATAATTTCTCTTTATTTCTGTAACAGACTGTTTCGCACGGTGAGATGTCGCGTCCGCATACCCGTATTCCCACATCAATCTGTCATACACTTCTTCTTTCCGTTCACTTTCTAACGGAACAGCTTTTTTATCGCGAAGCGCTTCTAATAACTCTTGTTTCTCTTCTTGAACCGGTTCTGGTGCAAGTAAATCTTTTCCTTCAACAACTTCCACTTTCCAGCTAGCACTATATTCATAAATTTCGCCTGGAATATTTCCTTGTCCTAATTCAAGAAGCATTTCACTATCACGGTGTCTATATAAGGAAGGTGCAATCCAGTCTAAGTAGCAAGACGCTCCGGCACGAATATGGTCTGGTAATAACCATTCACTATGCTCTCTTGCATCGAGCCATTTTTCCATTTCTTTATTGGCATCTTTAACTGTTCCAATTAAAATTAACTTCTCTTTTGCACGTGTTAACGCTACGTATAGTACGCGCATTTCTTCCGCAATTAATTCCATCTTCATTTTACGCTTAATCGCTAGTTGCGATAATGTCGTATATTTAATTCGTTTACGAGGATCGATAAATTGTGAACCGAAACCGAAATCTTTATGAAGTAAGAAACGCTTCATTAAATCTTGTGTATTAAAACGGCGACCAAGTCCAGCTACAAATACGACTGGGAACTCTAGCCCTTTACTTTTATGAATCGTCATAATGCGAACAACATCTTCTTGTTCTCCGAGGGCTCTCGCCGTTCCCATATCATCTCCGCGTTCTAAAATACGCTCAATAAAGCGCAAGAAGCGGAATAATCCTCTAAACGATGTTGCTTCATATTGTCTTGCACGGTCATATAGTACGCGTAAGTTTGCCTGCCTTTGCTTTCCGGCTGGTAAACCGCCGACAAAGTCGTAATAGCCTGTCTCACCGTACACTTTCCAAATTAAATCAGAAAGAGATTGTTGACGCGCAAATTCACGCCACCCTTGCAGTAAGTTATAAAACCACTCTAATTTATCATGCAGTTCTTGTTCTTCTTCAAGCGGCGCTCCCTTTAAGAATGAGCTCATCACTTCATAAAACGAGCCTTTCTTTCCATGAGCACGAAGCGTCGCAAGTTCTTCGTCATTTAGTCCAACGATCGGTGAACGAAGTACAGCTGCAAGCGGAATATCTTGCATCGGGTTATCAATGACGCGGAATACGTTCATCATAATATTTACTTCTGTCGCTTCAAAGTAACCAGTCGCAAGGTCAGCATATACCGGAATTCCTTGTAGTTTTAACTCTTCCATAATTTGCGGCGCCCATGGCATCGAGCGAAGTAAAATAACGAAATCACGATATTGCACTGGGCGCATACTATCAGTTTTACGATCATACACTTCATAGCCTGAATCGACCATTGCTTTAATACGCTGCGCCATAAGACGAGCTTCAAGCTGCGCTTTTTCTACTTCGGCACCTTCTTCACCGTCTTGCACTTCTTCCTCAGTTTGCTGAATACATAATAGCTCTGCCGCTACATCTTCACCTTCTGGATAGCTAGCACCTAGCTTTAATTCAGCGTCAGCATCATAATCGATTTCGCCGACTTCTTCGCCCATAATTTGTTTGAAAATAAAGTTCGTACCTGCTAGCACTTCATGACGGCTACGGAAGTTTTTCGCTAAGTCAATCTTCATTCCGCCGCCCGATCCTTCTTGTGTGAAACGTTTATATTTTCCTAAGAATAAACCAGGCTCTGCTAGTCGGAAACGATAGATTGACTGTTTTACGTCACCAACCATGAACAAGTTTCCTTCACTCTCAGAATCTTTCGTTACGAATTTAATAATTGATTCCTGTACGAAGTTCGTATCTTGATATTCATCAACTAGTACTTCAGCAAATTTATTACGATATTGAAGTGCTACTGCTGACGGCTTCATTTCACCGCCTTCACTTTGCTCGCTTAAAATTTGCAAACAGAAATGCTCTAAATCTGTGAAATCGACCATTCCTTTATCTCGCTTAATCGCTTGGAAACGCTCTGTAAATACTTTTACAAGCTTCACGAGTTTTTCTAATACAGGATGCATATCTTGAAAATCTCGTAAGAAACTTTCGGGTCTGCGGCTAAATAGCTCTTCTTGTAATTTCTTCACTTCATCTTTCGCTTTATTACGAAGAGAATCTACTTGTTTTACAACATCTTCGTTGTAATCACTTTTTTTAATACGCTTTAACGTTTGCCACGATACATTTTGCATCGCTTCATAAACGCTTGTCC
Source organism: Bacillus sp. 41-22 (assembly GCF_025809295.1). Taxonomy (NCBI): domain Bacteria; kingdom Bacillati; phylum Bacillota; class Bacilli; order Caryophanales; family Bacillaceae; genus Bacillus; species Bacillus sp. 41-22. The sequence continues at coordinate 1,156,404 of NZ_CP084035.1, read as the reverse complement.
ACGATCCACGAGCTGCTGAGGATAACGTTCCAAGTAAAGCTAAATCCGCTTGTAAAGTTTCAACGCGAGGCGCTGGACCATCAGGAAGCATTGCGAGTTCAGTCGCCTTACGAATATGCTTTTCCGCTGTTTCAAGCTGAAACTTCACATCTTCTAATAAGTAAGAAGCGTACACTAAATCTTCAATCGTCTTTCCTTCAACGTCGTATGCTTCTACTAATTTATCAAGCCACTTCTCCGGGTTTGGATGCGCTCTTGATTCTGTATGAAGCGCTAAAATCATTCGTTGTAAGTCATCGTCACTACGGTCACTCGTATAACGATCAACTAGTTCAAAGAAAATACTATTATCTTCGATTCCATATTCTTCTTCTAATATGTCATCTAGCACTTCTTCTTTTAATAACTCATTTTCTGTTTGGTTCGCAATACGAAAACGAGGATCGACATCAAGCATGTAATAATATCCTCTAATAACTTGTAAACAAAATGAATGAATTGTAGAAATGGAAGCTTTATTTAATAAGCTAAGCTGCTTTCTTATATGCTGTGAACCTGGCCCATCAATTAATACTTTTTCTAACGCTTCCCCAATTCGATTTTTCATTTCTTGCGCTGCTGCATTCGTAAATGTTACAACGAGCAGGCGGTCGACATCGACTGGATTTTCCTCACTTATAATCTTTTTAATAATACGTTCAACTAATACCGCTGTTTTCCCTGATCCAGCTGCCGCTGCGACTAAAATATCACGTCCGTTCGCTACAACCGCTTTCCACTGGTCATCTGTCCATTGACTACCTTCTGGTTTCTGAGGCCAATTTTCTATCATTCTCCGCCAACCTCCTCTCTAATTTTCTCCATCGCTTCGCTATCTTTCATATCTTTTAACGTACGGAATTGGTTATCTTCAAGTGATTCATCAAATTGACAAACAGATTTGAAGTTACAGAACGTACATGCCGCTTTATTCCCCTTTTTGTAAGGAGCAATATCAATAACACCTTCTGTAATGTCTTTTCCGATATTTTCAAACGAGTGGTGTACATATTTTTGAAGTACGTTAAACTCTTGTTCACTTGCAATGCTAGAACGCGCACTAAAACTACCATCTTTTTTCAGACCAGCAGAAATAATATCAGAGCTTCCTGTTGAAAGTTTATTATCCATTAAACGCACAACGTCAGCATCTCCTAGTACGAGACCTTTCATTTTAAATTTCTTTAAAATTTCTTTCTCAATTTCTTCTTCAGATGCATCGCCTTTCATCTCAACAATCGGGTTATGAATATGGAAATACAATACACCCGCCGGTGATGCAGTACTGCCCTTTTTCATCCACGTATGTGCATTTGAAGTAACAACATCTAAATACGTTAACATTTGAAGTGCGAGTCCGTAATACACTTCTGTTAAATCTAACGCTTTCGAACTTGATTTATAATCAATAATACGAAGGAACGTACCACTCTCATCTTCCGCCTTATCAACACGGTCAATACGGCCAACTACTTCCATCTTCACACCATTTGGCAACGCAAATTCCATTGGCGGAAGAGATCCAGTCCCGCCCATACCGAACGGTACTTCTAAATCAACTGGTACAAATCCACTCGACTTCGCATGTTCACGAAGAATAAGTGACGTACGGAAAATGATTTGTTGTAGTTTTTGCTTTAAATAGAAATGACGGTTCGAACTTAATAAAATTTGTCTTTGTAATAACGGTGCAATTTCTTCTATTACTAAAGCAGAAAGGTGTTCACACTCTTTTATTGATAAATCCGCCCAAGTCCGATTTTCACGTAATAGCTTGTCTGCAATTCTCTTCAGCGCTGCATGGAATAATTCACCGATATCTGGCGCATCAAGTTTGAAAATATCACGCTCTCTTAGCGATAAACCGTGCTGGGCAAAATGAGCGTACGCACAACGGTTAAATAGTTCCATACGAGAAACGCTTCCCTTAATTGTATCTCCATATAAATCCCTACTTACATCTGTACTTAGTTTCTGTGCACGATTTCGGTAGAATAAACTTGATAACACACGGCTACTTTTTTGCTTCCATTCATCTGAAGTAACGTAGAAGTTATATACGTCCCACCAAAAGTCTAAATTCCCTTCAAATCCGTATCGCTTCCACGTTTGCAGTTGCTGCATGACATAAGACAAAGTTACTTCTGGCGTTGCTACGTATGAAATTTGTTCCGAACGCGATAAGTCATTTACATCATTCGTAATAAACGATTCTTTCACATCAGGGAACATTCTTTTTATTTTCTTAATAAAGCTAGACGCAAGTAACGTCTTTCCTTCTTCATCCGCAAGCGGACAAGAAATGTATAACTTCTCAGATGCTCTCGTCACCATTTGATACATAACGAACTGTTCTTCTAATAAAGTTTGTCTCGTCGTTGGTGCTAATTCGATACCTGCAGCGGTGAGAACATTTCTTTCCTCATCAGAAAGCATACCTTCATCCATAGGCGCTGCTGGAATCACACCTTCGTTTACTCCAATAATGAATGTCGCTTTAATATCTGATAATCTAGAATGATCAATATTAGCAACTAACACTTGATCTAGTGACGGCGGAATGTTCGCAAATTGAAGTGCCTCAAGACCTGTCGACATAACCTCCGTAAACATTGAAAGGGACATCTTCTCTTCGCCAAGCATCTCAACGAACGTATCAAGAAGATTCATCACTTCTTCCCATACTTGCTCATGGTCTGTCGCAAATAAGAAATCTCCATTTTCTTCTGCACGAACACGTAATTCTTCTAGTTTTTTCGGAACGTCAAGCTCCTCTAAAAATAAATATACCGCTTCGCACATTTGCATAACTGTTCCAGCACGCTTCAGTCTTTTTTGCATACGAATAACTGGCGTTCTTACAACGTCGCGAAGTCGATTTATTTTCTCTTCCATTTCACGCTCACTGTCTGTTATCATTTCGCTCGCATCATCAAGAGAACGATAACGACGATACATCCACGGATCTTCAGAAGTCCATCTCTTCCCTTGTACACCGTACGCTAAACAGTAGTTTTCAAACTCATCCATCTCTTCGCGCATCGCTTCTTTTCTTGCATCTAATGGATATAAAAGCTCTGTTTTCACGCAGCGGAATACTGCATCATAACGCCAATTCCCGCTAATAATCTCGAGTGCAGAACGAATACATTCTACTAGCGGATGATGTGACATTGGGCGTTTTTCATCGATGAAATGCGGGATATTATAATCCGTAAATAACGTTCGCATTACGTCGTAATAACTTTCTCCGTTACGAAGAAGGACTGCGATATCTCGGTAACGATAGTCTTCATCCGCCACAAGTCTTCTAATTTCACGAGCTACACCTTCTACTTCAGCTCGTAAATTAGCTGCTGTACTAATTGTTACACTCGCTTCACCATGATACTTTTCATTCGGACGCGCTTCATAATGCGTTTCTAAATGAGCTAATGCTGGAGAATGAAAACGCGGTTGTTCCATAAGTGGAATTGTTTTTTCAATTTCTATTTTCTCTTCACGCGCTACTTGTTTTATTTTTTCATACGTTAACGTCGTTTCATAAAATAAATCTAGTTCATTCACTGGCTGCGCTAACGTTTTTTCATCTATCGTTAATGTTATTGTTACTCTTGTTCCTAATCTCATTAGCCCTCTAACGATTTCTAGCTCTTGAGGAGAAAATGAATGGAATCCATCTATATAAATTTCCGCGCCTTTTACATACTCAGAGTCTGAAAGCTTCTCAATTAATAATTGTAAGTAGTCTTCTGAATCTAAATACTTTCCGATTAAAGCACGTTCAAAATCATCATATAATAACTGTAAATCATACACTTTATTCGCTAGTAGCTTTTGCTCTGCACTACTGCTATGCGTGTCTAATTGTTGCCACATTTCATATACGTTAGACGGCGTCACATTGTAACGTTTAAACTCAGCAATCATACTACCAAGATGTTCAAAGAAACCGTTTTGCTCCGCTGCTTTTTGAAACACAGATAGTCCATCTTTACGAGATTCTACAATTTTACGAAGCAACATATGTACACCAGCTTCATCAATATGAAGACGACTCGCTCCACCAACTTCTTGCAGCACCTTCCACGCTAATCGCGAAAAACTAAAAACTTGTGCCCGAATAGAACCTCTTACATCTTCGCTCCCAATTAACGCCTGCTGCGTTTGGAATGTCATCTGTTCTGGCACAAGATATAATATTGTTTTCCCTCTTGGGCGCTGTTTTAACTCTTCTTGCACTTCGTGTAAACAAAGTGTACTTTTTCCACTTCCAGCTCTACCAATCACAAATCGAAGTGACATGAAACCCCCACCTTTCACTTACATAACGAACGTTAGTTTGCTATCACAATTGTATTATAGGACGATAAAAAAGACAAACATACTCGTTTGTCTTTTCCTTATACTTCATTTTATTATATCAGCCTTTTGAGAAATTCGTTTGTACCTCTTGAATCGGCCAATATCGTAAATCAACTTTACCGACAACTGTATCAGCTTTCACAAAGCCGAAGTGCCTACTATCCCAGCTACCAAGGCGGTTGTCACCAACTACAAAAATAGAACCGGGTGGTACAAACTTTTCTTTCGTTAACTCTTCTAGTTTAAAATCGCCTGTTAATTGCCGTCCATTTGTCTCTTTCTTATACGTCTCTAAATAAGGTTCATCCACGAATTGTCCGTTTATATATAATTTATCATGCTTATATTCGATATGATCCCCAGGTAAACCGATAATTCGCTTTACATAGTCCTCTTTTTTATTCGCATGAAAAACGACGACATCAAATCGATTCAAGTCCCCTACTTGATAACTCACCTTATTCACAACGAGCATATTTCCATCTTGCAATGTCGGCATCATTGACTTCCCCTCTACAACGTACGTTGAAAAGAAAAACGTTCGAAAAAATACAGCTAATAGTACACCAATTAAAATTGTTCTTACCCACTCTAGCCCTTCTTTTTTCAAAGTTTTCTTCATTCGCTTCTCCCCTCGCCCTTTAATGATGAAGCTTGCATTTATAAAGTGAAACTTAATCGGTGGGGGTTTTGTTCATCCCCCACCGATTATTAGCCCGCACCAATCGGGCATTTACGGGCAGTTTGATCTCCCACCTAACTTCTTTGCTTCAGTCGAATTTTTTGGTGGGAGTTTTACTGCCCTCAAATAGCGGGACAAAGAAGACTTTTCCTAATGTAGTTCTAACTTTACTTCAATTTTTTTACCGACATACCATAAAATAAAAATAACAACGCCCACAATAACCGATTTCACCGGCTTATGAATAAATGACACTAAATCATGACCGATATACGTTAAAATAAAGATCATAACAAGCTTTCCAAATGCTAATGCTAGTCCAAACTGTTTTACGCTAATGCGAGATAAACCAGCTACAACGTTTATAAGCGCAGATGGTGTGAACGGAAAACAAAATATAACAAAGATTGGCGCGAACCCTTTTCTTTCAATCCATCCCATCGCTTTTCGCACTCTCTCATGCTTATTTACAAAAGAAAAGAAACGACTTCTTCCAAAGCTACGAATAATGAAAAATACAAGCATTGCACCAATTACTGACCCAATCCATGAATAAAGAAAACCGAACCAAAAACCAAATGCAACAGCATTCGCCAACACAAACACAATGAGTGGCAATGCTGGAATAAGCGCCTCTATCATCGGTAAGCCAATACCGAGAAGCGGTCCGAACGCACGATAACTTTCAACAATATGATCCATATTTTCTGGTGAAAAATACTCTTTGATCGTTTGAAAATCCATTCTACACTTTACCCCTTTACTCTAATTACTACCTCTACTGTATCATTGCTTAAATGAAAGAGGAAATGGTAGATACGACATATGGAGATGTATTTATTAAAGTTTCCATATCATTCGCTAGAATTCCTTCATTATTATGCTATGATAATCTTTCAATATTCGACAAGGTTTGTTGTACGTTTGGTTGTTTGAGGAACAATATTTTTTGATGATTTTTTCGGTAAATGAAATTACACCGGTGATTTTCTGAATACATCGACCACAATTTGATTTTTATCGACTTTCCGACAAAAACAGACAAATAAAAAGGATGAGTCTCCCCATCCTTTCCCTCTCACACTTCGCCTTCCTTCACAAAATACACTTTCTCATATGCTGGTGTTAATTTAGATTCTTCATTTTTATCAATCTCTTTAAAGCAAGGATTTCCTTGTTTTTTCTTACGATCTTCATACTCTGTCCGTAATTTCGCTGTACGATTTTGCTGATTTTCAAAGCTACTTTTTGACATTTCTAGTTTCACAGCGAAACCATTTATAAATCTAATAATAAGATTTCCATCTTTTAATTCTTTATTATCTTCAATATGAAAATGAGATAACCACGCACACTCTTTTCGAGAATAAGAATACGTAGGGAAAAAATAAAGTTGATCTGTCGGGCTAATTGCGATAGGAGCTTTATGTGTAATACGCGTTAACTCCTTCGTTCCTTCTTTTCTTCCAAAGAAACTAGAACCATGCTTCCGGCAACTTCTCTCTATAATATCAAGAGGCTTTTGAAATACGAAAAAAGAATCTTCCATTTCTACAATCCGCGTAACAACTTTCTTTTCTCCTAGAACAACAGGAAGTAAGGCCATTGTATTTTTGCTTACAACATAGTTTTCGACATAACGTTCTACTTTACTTTCCATAGTCTACTGTCTGCTACTACAAATATAGGAAAATGTATATCCTTAGAGTATGTAGTTTTTGCACGCTAAGAATACTTTTATCTATACTCGCTCTTTTGTTAGTAACAGATTTTTCACCTCTCTTTTTTTAATTTTCGATTGCTATTTAATTTCCCTTCTTCATTTCCCTTTTATAGTAGCACCTACGAAAAGGAAATGGTTTACATTCCACGATTCTTTACAAATACTTATAATAAATCAAATATAATATAAATTTGTTAATAATGATATATGAATATTAAAGGAATAATCTGTATAAAAAAAGGATTCTATATACGAAAAAAGAATTTATATCATTTGTAATATGTTTAACACATTCCCCTTTTCATATAATTACAGCAATTAATTTTGCTATAATTAAAATATAAATCAAATATACGAAGGTCTCTCATGGAAGAAAAGCAAGATCATCCAACAATTCAAATGAAAAATAGTAGCATTGTTATCGTAAAAAATTCAGCGAGTATTATATTCGGTTTATTTTTTATTTTACTGTTCTTCGCGAAGCCTTTTCGTAAATCTAAATGTCCAGAATGCAAGAAACGTGAAAAGAAAAAAGCTGTGAAAGAACACTAAAAGGCCTTCCTTTACGGAAAGCCCTTTTACATACTGATTGCCATTTCCTTCATTCTTCTTCATCCTCAAAAAACCTACTATTTTTTCTTCCAAGATTCTCTGTATCTCTTTCAACCTGTAATATGGTTCTTGATCTAAATACCGAGAATGAGACTTCCTCAAATCAATTACCGTCACTTTATCATTTTCATAAGTTTTCGAGTACGCCTTTATTTCTTCAATCGTACTTTTTAGGCTGTCTTTATTACTAATATAAATATCGTATATCTCAACAACAAAAAAAGGATGGCATAAGCCATCCTTTTTTCTATAATAAACTATAAAATTATAGTTTGATTACGTTTTTAGCTTGAGGTCCACGGTTGCCATCTTCGATTTCGAAGCTAACTTTTTGGCCTTCTTCTAAAGATTTGAAACCATCAGTTTCGATTGCAGAGAAATGTACGAATACATCGTTTTCGCCTGGAACTTCGATGAAACCGAAGCCTTTTTCGTTGTTAAACCATTTTACTTGTCCTGTAACTGTCATAATTATTTCCTCCTACGAAAATACATTTTATTTAGTCTTCATGTATAAAAAAAGAATCCACACATTATCAAATTCGAAAAATAAACTAGTTCTCACATACTTTTTCCCGTTTGTTTTCGGCATTTGATAATATATGGATTGCTTAATTTAATTATTCAACTGGTATTATCATAACATACTTAAAATAGAATGTACAATCCTTTTTAAAAATAAAATTTCTAAATTTTATTATTTCTTATAAAATATAACCACACCTATTCTAATAAGGAGGCGTGTATGACAGAAATAATCCCTAAAAAAACATTAAAGAGAATTGAAAAAGATATTGAAAATAACAACCTTGGAAAAGCAAGAGATAGATTACACGGATTAATCACTACTTATCCGAATGAATTAGCACTTAGGAAAAAACTCGGTGACATTTACTTTACATTACAATACCCAGAAATGGCTGGACGGTATTGGTATCTTGAAAAAGAGAAAACAGATGTTATGCACGCGGCATGTCTACAATTTGAAAAATCGATGGGAAACGACTCTTATCATATTGTACGTGCTTTAAAATTCAAAGGAGATCGTAACATTATTACAGGACTACACACCGAACGTCCCTTACAGCCATTGCAGAAAAAAGTGATAGAGGAACTAATTGATGATTATGAAGAAACATGGAAAGACAAACTATTTACATGGGGCTGTCTATCATTATTCGCATTCCTTCTTTTTACTGCTATCGTTGGTATATTCACTATATTGGATTGGATATTTTAAATAGAAGTGAACGTCCCACAATACGACGACAAATAAAATTACATCAACTTTCCGACAAAGTTTAACAATGTCAGCGACGTAATAATAAATAAGAAAAGTGCCCCAAAAATATTTTTTGGGGCACCTACTTATACCTTTATTTCGTAAACTGTTCTTCTTCTGTGGATCCCTTTAGAGCAGTCGTTGATGAAGTACCGCCTGTAATCACTTGTGCTACTTCATCAAAGTATCCTGTTCCTACTTCGCGTTGATGGCGCGTTGCAGAGTAACCGTATTTCTCTGCTGCGAACTCTGCTTGTTGTAATTCAGAGTACGCTGCCATGCCGCGCTCTTTATAACCACGCGCTAATTCAAACATGCCGTAATTTAATGAATGGAATCCAGCAAGCGTTACGAACTGGAATTTATAACCGTACGATGCAATTTCTTTTTGGAAGCTTGCAATCGTTTTTTCATCTAATTTTTGTTTCCAGTTAAAAGAAGGGGAACAGTTGTAAGCAAGTAGCTTCCCTGGATATTTCTTATGAATTGCGTCCGCAAAGCGTTTTGCATCTTCTAAATTTGGCTCCGACGTTTCACACCAAACGAGATCTGCATACGGCGCATACGCTAAACCACGTGCAATTGCTTGATCAAGACCTGCTTTCGTATGATAAAACCCTTCTGGCGTTCTTTCACCTGTAATAAACTCTTGATCAACTGGATCGATATCGCTCGTAATTAAATCTGCCGCATCTGCATCTGTTCTTGCGACGATAATTGTTGGTACACCCATTACATCCGCAGCAAGACGTGCCGAAATTAAATTACGCACCGCTGTTTGCGTCGGTAATAATACTTTTCCGCCTAAATGCCCGCATTTTTTCTCTGAAGATAATTGGTCTTCAAAGTGCACGCCAGATGCACCCGCTTCAATCATCCCTTTCATTAATTCAAATACGTTTAACTGTCCACCAAACCCAGCTTCAGCATCCGCCACAATTGGAACGAAATAATCCGTATCACCGCTACCCTCCATATGCTGAATTTGATCAGCACGTTGAAGTGTTTGGTTAATTCGTTTTACAACAGCTGGCACACTGTTCGCTGGGTATAAGCTTTGGTCAGGATACATATGTCCAGAAAGGTTCGCATCTGCCGCTACTTGCCAACCGCTTAAATAAATTGCTTTTAATCCAGCCTTCACTTGTTGCATCGCTTGGTTTCCTGTTAATGCCCCAAGTGCATTAATATAATCTTCTGTATGAAGTGATTTCCAAAGCTTCTCTGCACCGCAGCGCGCTAACGTATGTTCAATATCAATCGATCCGCGCAGACGAATTACATCTTCAGCTGTATATGGACGTGTTATCCCTTTCCAGCGCGTATCTAATTCCCAGCTTTCCTGCAATTTATCAATTCTTTCGTTTTTCATATGTTCCATCCCCTTTTCTTGTTTCTTATAAAATTTCATAACCCGGTAATGTTAAAAACGGCATGAACTCGTTATTACGAACAAGGTTTGTAAACAGTTTTGTAGCTTCTTCAAATCTCCCCTTATTAAATGCTTCCTTACCAATCTCTCTTTCTATTTTTGCTAGTTCTTCTTCTTTCAATTCTTCCATTAATTTAAAAGTGATATTACGGCCATCACTTAGCTTTCCACCCTCATGACGAATCCACTGCCATACTTGTGCTCTTGATATTTCCGCTGTTGCTGCATCTTCCATTAAGTTATAAATTGGAGCTGCTCCCCGCCCGCTTAACCAAGATGCAATATATTGAATACCGACGTTAATATTCGTGCGAAGACCACCTTCTGTAATCGTTCCCATCGGTACTTCTAATAAATCCTTTTCTGTTACACGTATTCCTTCACGCTTTCTAAAAATTTGATTTGGCGTTTTCATTATGTGATTAAATACTTCCATTGCAACCGGTACAAGTCCCGGGTGGGCAACCCAAGTCCCATCATGACCGTCTAAAGCTTCGCGCTCCTTATCAGCACGCACTTTCTCGAAAGCTGCCTCATTTGCTTCTGGGTCATTTTTAATTGGGATTTGCGCCGCCATCCCTCCGATTGCTGGCGCGTTACGACGATGACACGTTTGAATAACTTTCAAAGAATACGCGCGCATAAACGGCGCTGTCATCGTGACTTGCGCTCTATCCGGAAGTAAAAATTCATTATGATTACGGAAGCTCTTTAAGAAACTAAATATATAATCCCATCGTCCGCAGTTTAAACCAGCAGAATGATCTCTTAGTTCATACAAAATTTCATCCATTTCAAATGAAGCGTGAATCGTTTCTATTAACACAGTCGCTTTAATCGTTCCGTTCGGAATACCGATATACTTTTGAGCGAATACGAAAACGTCATTCCATAATCTTGCCTCTAAGTAACTTTCCATTTTCGGTAAGTAAAAGTATGGGCCACTTCCTTTTGCTAAAAGCGTCTTCGCATTATGGAAAAAGTACAAACCAAAATCTACTAAACTGCCAGACATGTTCTTGCCGTCAACTTGCATATGTTTTTCTTCTAAATGCCACCCTCTCGGACGCACAATTAATACAGCTGTTTTACTATTTAAACGATATTCTTTTCCGTTTTCATTTTTATGTGAGATCGTTCCCTTACTCGCATCTCGTAAGTTAATTTGACCTTCGACAGCATTTCTCCAAGTTGGCGCATTCGAATCTTCAAAGTCTGCCATAAAAAGATGTGCTCCTGAATTTAAAGCGTTAATGACCATCTTTCTATCCACCGGACCAGTAATCTCCACGCGGCGATCCTCTAAATTTTTCGGAAGCTGGGCGATTGTCCAATCCCCTTCACGTATATGCTTTGTTTCTTCTAAAAACGTAGGAAACTCCCCTGCATCAATTCTTTTTTGTTTCTCCACACGCTTTTTTAAAAGTTTCGTGCGGCGTTCATTGAAATTTTCATGCAGTTCCTTTAAAAAACTAAGCGCCTCAGGTGTCAATATTTCGTTGTACGCTGGTAACATTTCTCCGGCCAGTGTAACCCGTGAAGTTTGCGTCGACATATTAGCATCCCCTTTTTAAACTGTCTTATAACAGATTTGATTTTATGTTTTATATTATATAACAAATCTTCGGAAAAGGAAGTTTTTTTTGAAAATTTAATAATTTTTTTACAAAACTGTGTTTATCCATTATGATTTCAAGCAAAAAAAGAGCCAGTGTTATATAACACTGGCTCTTTTTTATAAAGTGAAACTAATAATCAGTGGGGGGGTTGTTCATCCCCCACTGATTATTGGCTCTCACCAATCGGGCTTTTACGGGCAGTTGATCTCCCACCTAACTCCCTCACATTCGCCGAATTTTGAGGTGGGAGTCTTACTGCCCTCAAATAGGGGGATAAATTATTGTTGCTGATCATTTAAAATTGCTTTGTATAGGAACTGTGCATATTGTTCACGTGTTACTTTCATACCTGGCGCAAAGTTACCTGAACCATCACCTGCTGAAATGCCATTTGAACCTACTGCATTAATTGCTTTAGCTGCCCAATGTCCTGCTGGTACATCTTTAAATCCTGGTGTACTTTTCACTTGTAACTCAAATGTTTCCGTTAAAATTTGTGCCATTTCTGCACGTGTTAACGTATCTTTTGGTCTGAAGTTTCCACTACCATCACCTTTAAAGATTTCTAATTCTGTTAATGCTAAAATTTCAATTGGGAACATTGTTGAGTTATCATCAACGATATCTTTATATGTACTTACAAACTCATGATCTTCATCAAAGTATTGGTCCCCATCAATTGTACGGTAAATTAACGCCGCTACTTGCTCACGTGTTACATTATCACCAAAACCGAATCTTCCATCTCCGTAACCAGCAATAATTCCCCAATCTGCTAGATTTTGGATCGCTCCATAAGACCAATGCCCTTTCGGTACATCTTTAAATGTAACAGGAGCAGCTTGTTGTTGTTTCACAGCTACTTCAGCATTTGCTGTAGTACCTTGTCCGCTTAATCCAATTCCACCCATAATTGTTAAAGCTGTTGCTACTTTTAAAATCTTTTTCTTCACTGTATTCTCTCCCTAAAAAAAACATATTTTTTTCTAATATAAAGAATTTATGGAAAAGTAACAATACACTTATCCATATAATGTTTGTCTAATTTGTGAACTGTATTTCACATACTTATCTTTATACTTAATTAACAATAAAGTTACTAAATCGTACTTTTTTCCTATAAAAAGTAACTATAATTAACCTTTTTTTTCCATAAATACTAACCACCGAACTATGAACAGCAGAATAAATATACAGATAAACAATTTAAAATAAGAAAAAAGCGCGTAATTTCCGCGCTTTTTTTAAAGAAATACGCTATATTAATATAATTTTATTTTTCTTGTACTATATTTTTAAAAACTTCCGTTTCATGTTATTCATCTTTCAAATGAAAATTAATAATAGCTTTATTTAAAAATGTTGCATATTGCTCACGTGTTACAACTTTATTTGGTTCAAACTTTCCATTCCCTGTTCCTACTATGACATTATTAGCTTGCAGAGCACTAATTGCATTTTTTGCCCAGTAATTATTTGGTACATCTTTAAATGTATGCTGTTGCTTCGCTTCAAAGGAATATGTCTGTGTAAGAACTTGCGCTACTTCTGCACGTGTTATTGTTTCTCTAGGTCTAAAGTTCCCCTTCTCATCACCTTTAAAAATACCGCGCTCTGTTAATGCTAAAATTTCATTTGGAAACATTGTTGATCTTTCAGAAATATCCTTATAAGGATTTTTTAATGGGCCTTCATGTTTTATATTAAGTGCGCGATACAGTATTGCCGCCACTTGTTCACGGGTTACATTATCACCTACACCAAACTTTCCATTTCCATAACCTAGCATAACTTTATGATACGCCACTTCTATAATATATTCATATGCCCAATGGTCTACTGGAACATCATCAAATACAATCATTTCTGGATATTCTTCTGCTTTTATATTAGGAACATTTGCGCTTACCAATACTCCACCCATAATAGTCGCTGCCGCCATTATACGGAACATTTTTTTCTTCATTGTCCTCTCTCCTTCATTTCCACTTTATTAAAAGTGGAAAATAATAGACTAAATTCTTTTCCCATATTACATATGCTGCATTTGCAAACCGTATGTAATATATTGCATTTTTAACATCTATTATTTTGAAGATTACTAGGTGAGCCAATTCGCTCTCAATTCCAATTGGTATTCTGAATTGCATGCAAATCATTTGAAGAAATATTCTTATCTTTGCGCTCTAGTTTCTCTATTTAATTTTCAAAAAGGATAAACAAAAGCTTTTGCAAAGATGTTATATATACAATATTCTACTATCTACTAATCAAGTCCTTCACTTATAAAAATTTCACTTTATAGACAAAAAAAGCGCAAATATCATATTTGCGCTTTTTTCGAGCTTCATAGATTAATCGTTTACGTAGAATCTATGAAGTGCATTATTTAAGAACTTCGCATACTGTTCACGGGTTACAAGTTTTTCTGGTTCGAATAAAGTGAAACTTTAATCAGTTGGGGTTTTGTTCATCCCCCACTGATTATTAGCTCTCACCAATCGGGCGTTTACGGGCAGCAGGGCTTCCACCTAACTTCTTTGCTCCATCTAAATTTTGAGGTGGGAGTTTTATTGCCCACAAATAGCGGGATAAACCATTACCAGTTCCAACTATAGCTTTATTAGATTGTAAGGTGCTTACCGCATCTTTAGCCCAATGGTTTTCTGGTATTTCAGTAAATGTATGTTTTTCTTTCACTTAGAAAACCTTTATTTCTAAAAACTTCACCTTTCAGACAAAAAAGTACAAGTATAATCTACTTGTACTTTTTTATACTCTTATTTATTCCCATTTCCCTGGTGAATTATAAATTGCTTGTTGTAGAAACTTAGCGAATTGCCCACGTGTAACGAGCATTTCAGGCTCGAACTTACCATCTCCGGTTCCTACTACGACTTTATTAGACTGCAATGCACTAATTGCATCTCTTGCCCAATAGTTTTCTAGTATATCTGTAAATGTATGCGGATGCTTTGCTTTTAACGTATATGCTTTCGTTAAAATTTGTGCTAATTCTGCACGAGTCAATGTTGCTTTCGGACGGAAATTCCCATTTTCGTCTCCTTTAAAAATACCAAGGCTTGTTAAATGTAAAATTTCGTAAGGGAACATTGTTGATTTCCCACTAATATCTCCATATGGATTCTCTTCAAATGGACTTCTTTTTAAATTGAGTGCGCGATGTAGTACTGCTGCTGCTTGTTCACGTGTTATATTATCTTCTACCCCAAACTTACCGTTTCCATATCCATACATAATACGGTGATATACTAAATTCATAATTTCATTATAAGCCCAATGATCATTTGCTAAATCATCAAATTCTAGCATAATATCAGGTGGAGGTGGAGATTGTTGAATTCCATCTGTATTTGCTGAAACAATATTACCGCTAACAAATATCCCCCCTATTAAAGTTAATGATGTCGCTATCTTTAATAACTTTTTCATCTCTCTCATCCGCCTCTTCCTTTATTTTCCTACTTTTATATTGTACAAAAAATAAGAAAATTCTCAATACGTTAGGAGGTAATTTTTTACACTTCATAATACGTATTTTCTTTTACCACCACTTTTTCATCCTTCGTTTTTCGAAAAGTAAACGCCATTCCTACAAATATAAGAATAATCCCTACAATTTGCATACTAGTCGGTCTAAAACCGGTAAAGACCGTATCTAACAAAATTGCAACCGCAGGATCTAAAAACACTAATACCGAAATTAATCTCGTCGATAAACCTCTTAAACTGTCAAAAAACAAGTAATATACAAATCCCGTATGTATAAGTCCTGTCGCTGTGATCATCATCCAGTTCATCTCTGTTAATCCTTGAAACTTCCCGAAGTCTACGAATGGTAGCAATAAAAATATACCCAAAAAAGTTTGTAAAAATGTCATCGCATATGCACTCGTATGCTTAATTCCTTTTCCGAGCAACGTTGTAAATGCATAAAATAAAGCTGCAAGAAGCGCCCACACCATTCCAGACGACATAAGTTTCTCAAGCGACATACTTCCATCTACCCCAGCTACTAAAACTGTACCGATGAAACATATGGTAATGGACAGAACCGCAAATGCTGTTAACCTCTCTTTAAATACAATACTACCAATCATTAATACGATGATCGGTGCAAGATGATATACAGAAATCGCAATTGTAATCGACATGACTTCAAACGCTTTAAATAAAAACACCCAGTTAAAAACGAGAAATACGCCACACGCTAATATTTGCACAATTTCTTTTTTATTCCATTTCTCATTTTTATATTGTCCCGTTGCAAACCAACATAGCGTTAAAAATAAAGTCGCACAAATACAACGAATAAATACTAATTCAAAAGATGGTAAACCCGTTTGGACAGAAAAAAATCCAATCGATCCGAAAATAGACATCGAAAGGATCATTTTTATAGCCGGCATTGATTTTGAATGAAACAAAATATTAACCTCCTAAATATTTAACTGAATATTCTACGTATTATACACTATAATTTTCCAAAACTCGAATCATCCACAATAAAAAGAAGCAGTACACTACTGCTTCTTCTGTTTTTCATATTGTTCAAACGTATGAATTCTTTCGAAAATTGGCGGATGTGTGTATAAGAAAAATTTCACTAACGCAGGTGGATTTACTTGGCTTAAACTTGTTTTTGATAAGTATTGAAAAGTTTTCACACCTGAATTTCCATCTTTCGTCATATCTAAAGCGTATTGATCTGCCGCTCGTTCTTCTATACGAGAGACGTAGTTTGTTGCTGGTTGTGACGCAAAGGATAGTACAGAAGAAATTAAGAAAAATAAAGGTAAAATCGAGAAACATGCCATTTTGGAAATTTGCAGCGTATCTCCCCATTTTCGAATACACATATTTAAAATACGACTAATTAAATACATACCTATAAACGATATGAAAATATAACTCGCAACGCCCCAATATATATGTTTCATTACGTAATGTCCCATTTCATGGGCCATAATAAATAAAATCTCTTTATCTTTTAATTGCTGAAGTGTTGTATCCCACATTACAATACGAAGGTTTTTTCCAATTCCTGTTACATATGCATTTAACGCATTCGTTTTTTCCGACATATTTACTTCATATACATGTTCAGATGGAATATCAGCTTTATCTGCGATCGCTAAAATTTTCGTTTCTAATTCCTTATTTTTCAGCGTTGAAAAATCATTATAAAGTGGATCAATTACAACAGGTTGCACAAACGTTAAGAAAATCGTAAACGGAACAGAGAGCGCCCATCCTGCTAGCCACCATCTCTTCGGAAATTTACGGATGAGCCATAACAGAACCGAAACAATGAGTAACATAGTCGCATAGTTCACCCAAAAATCGATGACATGATCTTTTATCCAGCTTTGTGTGCTTTGCGTAGATATTCCGTAATCAACGGATACTTTACGCCCAATCCATTGCATCGGTAATGCAAGAACTGTTGTTAGTAGTGATAAATAAAAGAAATAAATCGCAACTTGTAAGACATTTATTTTGGTCGTTTCCTTCGACCATTTCTCAAACTTTTTTGAAATACCGAGCACAAGTACAAACAATAAAATAATCCATTCAAGAGGCGTCGCTAAAAAGAACAGTAAGTTTTTCACGCGCGAATAATCTTGGCTTAGCGTAAGCTCCCTCGCATTCATAAAAGTTTCTGGATCTGCACTCGTTCCTTTATACATGTCCGGAATGAGTTCATGATTCCATCCAAATAAATACCAATATATAAGTAACGCAAACCCAACGTACAAAAAAAACGACCACCCAATAACTTTCCTCACGCTATTCCCTCCTCTATGCTGCCTGTCTATTATTATTGTAAGTTCGTACATGCTAAATTAGAACAAGCTTATTATGAGAATTGCTCGAGAGCCTTCTACTTACATAAAAAAACTCTTCTACATAAGAAGAGTTTCACCTACCTTTAGACACTTTATTCGGTTCATGGGATAAGAAATGCACTGGCAAACCGCCTTTTAGATAAAATAAAGAGCCTCTCCTTAAGGAAGTACATCTATTAACAAACTAAAATCTTGCAAAGAAAAAGAACTATATTTCATAATACCTTGTACAGTTAGAAGTAAAATAAGACCCATCACACACATATAATTAATACTTTCTTCATGCTTTTTCTCAGCAACTACTCCGCCCGTTATGCATAAAATCCCTAATAAATGGAGCGCTAAATACATAAAAAAGTAAGCTTCCTCCCAGCGAAGAACAACATTTACTGTCGTAATCAATACTAAACTCAGTACAATCAAATAAAAAAACTTATTTGATGATATTGTTTCATTCATATAATTTTATACATCCCTTTCAAATTTCGAATTAATAATGATTTAGTTTTCATAAAATAAAAGTCCCCATCACTTTCTCAAACATTTTATGAGCCCTAACATAATTCACTTCATTTTTTACATACTGTCTGAAGATGCGCTTCATCATTTCTTCTATAATAAAGCTGACTATTATTAATGTCCCTAACACGATAAAAAGAAAAATAATATTTCCTGTATCATTATTGATGGAAAAGTACTTATATCTAATAGAAGTACAATAATCTATCATTTCCTTCAATATTTTCTCAAACATCTTCTCTACCTTACTTATCTCCTGCTATACTCGAAAAGCTCTTTTCCTTCTCCGCATATATAACAGGCACTTCTTTACTCCAATATTTGCGATTCACAAATAAAAAGATGAGCACTAAGTTTAATCCTGTCATAAAAATAATTAATCCTGGAAAGAATGTCGTATAGTTCGAAAAATCGGCAAAACTCATTATCTTTTCTCTACTTACTAAAAAAGAAGAACTAAGCACAAGCGCATTGTTTAACATATGAATAGCAATTGGCATGAGCAAGCTTTTCGTACGAATATATACGATTGATAGTACGATGCTAAACACAACTGCACCAAGGAAATCAACATGTAAGCAAGCAAATAAAAGTGCTACAACGACCATTGCTATACTAGTACCCCATTTTGCTGCAAAACGCTGCAGTAAAAACCCTCGAAAAACAAACTCTCCGACAATAGGCGCGATAAATACAACCCTAATAAATTGAAATACATATCCCCCAGTACTATCTATAATCGGTTCATGCAAGGCATTCATAATAAAATCTGGTGTAATCCATGCAAAGCTGTACATATATAAAATAAGATAGCCGTAACTAAACATACAAAGCATAATCGCGATGTACAAAACTTGCACTAGGTTAAATGTTTCGTTTCTATTAATAAATAATGAAAATGAAACACGATGCTTTCTATATCCGTAAAAAAGCCATATTATTGGAAGGATATAAAATATAAGCATATTTATAAAAGATGAATTCTGTATATGAAATGTATTTTCTAGCACTTCATTACTACTTTGTGCTATTAAAATTAGTAATGCAAATACAATTAAAAAATATCTAGCTCGCATCGTTTGAAACGGATTCACATTCATCTCCTCCCCATGTTACTTTTATCATATCATTTGAATCTTAATTTTTTGTGAAAGAAAACCTTAAAATTTCCTTAAAAATTCCATAAGTTACAAAAAGATGATATGATATTCGAGGAAATTAGGAGGGATTCATATGTATCACGCAAATATTCTACTCATTGATGATGAAACAGCAATTTTACAATTACTAACTACCATTCTTGAAAAAGAAGGTTTTTCTCATATTACAACTGCAACATCTGCGGAAATAGCCTTATCTCTCACCGAGCAAAACAATTACGATTTAATTATTTTAGATGTAATGCTTCCTGGACAATCCGGTTTTGACATTTGTCCAATCCTTCGCCAAAAAACGGATTGCCCTATCTTCTTCCTAACAGCAAAAACATCTGATGTAGATAAAATTTCCGGATTTTCATACGGTGCGGATGATTACATTACGAAACCATTTAATCCACTAGAAGTAGTCGCTCGTATGAAAGCTCAACTCCGAAGACATATGAAACAAAACATACAAGAACAAAGAATATACTCCTTTTCTTTTGGGAGATTTGAAATTGATCAACATTCTGCGGAACTAACAGTAGATGGAAACGTTGTCGAATGTTCCGCTCAACTCTTTCAACTACTACTATTCTTTTGTGAGAATCCGAACTACGTATTTTCGAAGGAAGAATTATATGAAAAAGTTTGGGGAGCACCTGCCTATAATGGAGATGATAATACTGTTATGGTTCACATTCGAAAACTACGTGAAAAAATTGAACAAGATCCAAGTAAACCAGAATACATAAAAACAGTTCGTGGACTTGGCTATAAGTTCATTACAAAGTAGGTTAAAGATATGAATTTTAATAAACGACTTATAATCCAGTTTATTTTACAACACGTTTTTGTCTTAGTTACGTTACTTATCGCAGTAATTGCTTCTTTTTCTTATTTAATTTTTCTTCTTAATAGTACTTTATATGAACCTAATATTTCTGATTATGATACCTTTACAATCTCCGAATATATTTCTTCTGAAGACAATAACATTACTTTAAAATCTAAGGTAAAAGATTTAATAACAGAAAAGAGTGATTGGCTTCAAATTGTAGATGAAGATGGAAAGGTCCTTTACAACTTTAATACGCCTAACGATGTTCCGACCTCTTACACAAAGACATCCTTACTTACGTATTTACAGAATAGTAACAACAATATTTATAAATTTAACTATTGGGAAATTAAATTAGAAAAGAAACCAGTGATCGTTATTTACGGTGCCAAACTAAAAAGTAATGCATTACTAAAAACGATACAACAAGGACACCCTTCTTTATCATTAAATGAATTTGCATTAACTGAACAAGAAAAACAATTACTTTCTAAAGAAAAAGCAACACTGCAAATATTTAATAACAATGGCGAAGAAGTTTTTTCCTATCCAACTGGGAAGAAAAAAACATTTTCGGCTATAAAAACGGCTCTTAATGAAAAAGAACCGTGGAATTATAAAGAAAATACATCTAGTTTTTACGATTCAAATAGCGGTCATCTCGTCGTTGTATCCGCCCCAAACGCTCATTATTATCCAGATGATGAATTAGATGATATATTTACCAAGAAACTTCTAATCGGATGCAGCCTAATCCTCCTTATTGTGTTTGCTTATTTAGTCATTCTTTCAATTTGGTATGGAAATAAGTTTGGAAAGCCTTTATTACACACGATGCGCTGGCTTAAAAACATAGCCGGAGGAAAATATGAAGAACCTGTTAGTAAAAAAGGCAAACCTGTTCGGTTTCGGCGCTCCGGTAAAGAAAAATGGTCGTTCCGCATATTTAAAGATGTTACAAACTCACTAGAGCACCTTTCTATTACTTTGAAAAAGAACGATGCAATGAGAAAAGTACTGCAACAAACACGTGAAGAGTGGATTACCGGCCTGACGCATGATCTAAAAACACCGCTTAGCTCTATATACGGCTATGCATTATTACTAGAATCGAAGCAATATAATTGGACGGATCAAGACATTCAACAATTTGGCCATGTAATGAAAGAAAAATCTCAATATATGACTACATTAATTGACGACTTAAGCTTAACATATCAATTAAAAAATGATACTCTGCCTGCGCAACACGTAAATGTTGAAATTAATCAGTTCGTCCGAAAAGTACTATTACAATTTATTAATAACCCGACACTACAAAATCAAAACATTGAATTCGTGCCAAGTTCAAGCAAAATCCAATATTTTATTGAAGAAAAATGGTTCCAACGTATTATCGAAAACTTACTCGCAAACGCTGTAAAACATAATAATGAAACGACAAACGTAATCGTAAAACTTTCGCAAAATGCAAATTCATTTACACTATCTATTTCAGATAATGGAAAAGGTATGGATGATAAAACGAAAGAACTTCTATTCGAGCGATATTACAGAGGAACGAATACAGAAGAAAGCAACATCGGAACTGGACTTGGTCTCGCCATTACAAAACAGCTCGTTCATGCCCATAACGGAACGATTTTCATTGATAGTGAAGTTGGAAAAGGAACGACGATTATACTTGTGTTTCCATTTAGTTCGTAGGAAAAGGTGCTTTTATAAAGCACCTTTCTCTTTTCGGAACAGCGCGCTAGTAAATGAAATTATATCGACTTAACTATAAAATACAACAATAGTAGCAACCTATTAATAAAAGAAGACCGTCCAAAAATACCTTTTGAACGGTCTTTCTTTCTATTATTTCTTCTTCACCGGTATCCAAAGTTCAATTTGAGCGAACTCACTTTTATCTGCATGGGAACGTTCATCGTATAGCTCAAACTCATTAACGCCGCAATGTTCGTATCCTGAATGCGGGAACCATTCTGAGAATACTGCATTCCACGTTTGGTGAATAGATGATACCATTTCTTCATGAGGAACTTTCGGCGTTGTAAATACTGCATATGTCGCCGCTGGGAATGTACGCTTTGCAACTGCATTTGGTACATTTTCAAAGTCTGTAACTTCCATTCCGATAATATAAGTGAAGTCCCCTGTTTCTAAATTAAAATCAGTACATAATCCAAGTTCTACCCATTGGCTCGTATCTTTACGATTCGGAATCGTCGTTCCAAGATCTTTTTGTAAATATTCTTGCCAAAATGCTGGAATGTCTTGGTGGTTTTTTCCTTCTTTACTTGTCGTCTTCAGCTCATAACCCGCCATTAAAAATTCTGGTTTATTTACAATACGATATTCCATTTGTATGCCCCCTAAATATGGATTTAATTTTCTTTGTTTTACATTCACTCTATAATACATTGGTGTTTCGATTTCTTGTTTTCGATATTCACTTGGTGTCATTTGAAATAATTTTTTAAAGGCTCTCGTGAACGTTTCGTGAGATTGAAAGCCATGCTCAAATGCGATATCAATAACTTTTTCATCCGTATGAGAAAGTTGATAAGCTGCCCGGGCTAACCTCCTCTTTCGAACATACTCCATTACTGTATCGCCTACTAACGCCTGGAATACACGATGAAAATGCGACTCAGAAAAACCTGCAACACGTGCTAAATTACGTAGCGTTTGTTTTTCCATTACATCTTCCTCAATATAATCAATTGACCTTTGAATTTGTGTTTCATAGCTTTCCATCTCTGTTCACCCGCCTTATATGTATTATGATAAAAGAGAATCCTATCCAATTCTTGACGTTTTTTACTATAATTCCATAAAAATTGTAACTTTTTTATATGTATTTCGTTGTTATGTATGAAGGGAGGGAAATGTAGTGAAACGCAAACAATCATTAGAAGAAATTTACTCCGAGCATATGCAAGATTTATTTCGCTATCTTCTCTCCCTAACCGGAGATTCTCATAGTGCTGAAGATCTCATGCAAGAAACATTTTACCGAATGCTCGTCCATATTGACTATTATAAAGGAGAAGAAATTAGGCCGTGGTTATTTACAATCGCCTACAACGCCTTTATCGATTGGTACCGAAAAGAAAAGAAGTATAAAACAACGCAAATTGAAGAATTCCATTTACCAAACGTGCCAAGTACAGAACACTCTTATTTCGTAAAACATGAGATTACTAGTTGGTTACAAAGTATATCCTCTCTTCCGCTCGAAAGACGAAATGTGTTACTACTACGAGATTACTACGGATTCTCTTATAAGGAAATAGCAGAAATGACTGGTCTCTCGTTAGCAAAAGTAAAAATTGAATTACACCGAGGACGAAAAGAAACGAAAAGCATAAAGGAGTGATACAGATGGGTTGTGCAGAGTTTAAAAAACTGTGGACGAAATACGAAAAAGGAACGCTCACACATGACGAACAAGAACAGTTAGAAAGTCATATAGAAACTTGTGCAGAATGTGAAGCTCATTTAGATGAATTGCTTGCGAAAAGTGAACCCGTAAAGAAAAAATTACCGCCAAAAGATCTTAAAGTTCCTTTTTGGAGAATTAAGTGGAAACATCGGTTACAAACGTTTGGTTTTATATTATCCATTTGCATCGTTATATATATAATCGGCGGGGTATTATCAGCCTTTTATTTTCAAGCTAATAATGATAAAAGGCTAGAAGAAATTAGAGAAGTTCCTTCGCTTGCACTTGAAGCAACTATCCCAAATAGCCGTGTTATGGGGGGCGGAACAAGTGTAGAAGCTTTTTTCCGTACGAACAGCAGCTTCGATTTAGTAAGAACCGTCGGTAAAAAAGAAATGCCACTCGGTACAGTAGAAACAAAAAGCTTCTTATCATCTGTAGATGTCACGAAACAAACTTGGATGAATCCGTTCTATCAACCAAAACTCTTCTTTGTTCATCCCAAAACAAAGCAGGGTGATTATTTAAAGGATTCCTCAAAAAAAGTATGGGATACACTTGCAAAAGTACATGATGGAACAGTTGCAGAAGTAGCAATTTCTTTTGATAAAACTTACACTTTAAAAGAATTAGAACCGCTTTTATATAGCATATTCGAAGCACAAGAACTCCCTCCAACTCCTGTATGGTACGCTTTAGATACAGGACAAGAAAGAAAAAATGTAGATGACTATATCTTACATGGCGGAGAAGCTATAGGATTTCCAGAACATGTAAGATTTCTAGATAGTAACGCAGACAAGTACAAAACGCCAGAAGATCAAGTAATCGAAATGATGCACGTCCTTTCTATCCATAAAAAAACGGTAAGTAAAATAGCAGCACTTCCTGAGAAAGAACTAAACTTAGATAAAGGTTATAAATATGTAAAAGATAACGGCGTAAAAGTATACGGCATTGTCATTACGGGGCCGTCGAAAGAATTATTAAAATTACAAAACTCCCCGCACGTACGTTATGCGACTCTTGGAGATATTGAGGTTTGGAATTGGTTTGATTAGTGAAAATGAAAAGGTTGTGCAGAAAATAGCAGCTATTTTCTACACAACCTTTTTAATAATTTAAAACCTATATTTCACTAACAGAATCCGTGAATAAAGCGTGGAATACGTTAACTTCCCCCATACGTAAACATTCCGTTTCTATATCAGGAATTGCAGTTCTAGCAACCTCTCGTTCTACTCTTACAAATCCTTTTGTATTCATTAGTTTCTCAAATTCACAAATGGTATCCATTTCTACATCAATTGTTTCAAAAGTCCATTCCCTTACATCTTCATCATATGTTGTTTTTAATACGTAGTAATAATAATATTTATCAAGTAAGCTAACAAAAACCCCTAAATCAAGGCGCTCGCCTCTTGATTTTCGTATCCAATCAATATCATCATTTAACATCGGTTCTTTTCCATTTAGTAACACATTATATTCTAGACAATTATATAGGTTTAAATCTGTATAGTCTGACACGTGATAATCACAAAATGTTGACTCGATTAAAGACAAAATTTCCTTTTGAGAGCTTTCGTTTTTTATAAAACTCTCTTTCAAGTCTACAAACTTTTTATGCTCTTTGGACTCCTCGTACAATCCTTCTTCTTTCACAATATTTTTCGGAAAGAATTTGTAAACTGTTTCTTTTAATTCATTCATCATTTCAGGTTTTGCCGTTTTAACCATTCTGTAAATCCTCCTATGCTAAAAAGAATTCTCACCGCAATAAAGAATCATACCCTAAATATGTTATTAATTAACAAATAAGTTATATTAAAATAAGCAATATGATTCAATTCTGTTTTTTTAAAATTTTTCTGTTATAATGGCTGATTCCGAACATTATATTTATCATAATATAAAAATTACAACAAAAAACGACAAAAACCTTTAAATCCCCTTAAAAAAATAACAATACATATATAAAGAACGAAAGATTCTAAAGCGATTATTGAAAAATATATTATTTTTGTCACATTAAAAATTAGTACTTTTTTCACAAATTATTTTTGATGGAAAACTTTATAAAATTTATTTTTTACTATAAAAGGTCTTTCTCTGGTAAAATATTATAGTCTCGTAAAAATGTAACACATTTCCATACGAACAACCCTTTAAAGCGAAAAGGTGTCATCATAATTGATGACACCTTTTCCTATTACAAATAAACTAATTAGAAATCACTTTCACATACATCCCTCTTATCGCCTTTTCATAAGCGATATCGCTCATCTGTCTTATTTTTTCCGATACAACAGACGATCGAACAACTTCACCTTCACGAAGTAATGGAGGATCAATAAGACGCACTTTATTTTTCTGATGTAGATCATACTCATTTCTATCTTCTTTTACTTCTATACTTGGATGAACTTTTCTTAATAAAGCATCTACTTCTTGATCTTTACATAGCCGCAATTTCGTAATAAGCTCATGATCTTCAAGAAGAAAATCATCTGGATGGATTATCTTTTTATGAAGAGCTAATTTTAACGTTTTAGCTAACATATCGTTTCCATAAATATTCATTGGTTTCATAAAGAAATCAATTACTTCTTTGTAATACGTCTTCGTAAACCATTCTGCAATTTCAATATTTTGAAGAACCATTTTCCCATCTACTTCGATTAAATCCTCTAAAAAACTATGAACTTCTTCTAAAGAAATATATCCATATGTAAACATATCCCGTAATGTGTAATCCACTCGGTCTGCACATAATTCTGGCGCAGATTTTTCAAGTAATGTCCACTTCGAATCATCTAACAAAATATCTTCATAGTTATAACCATGTTTTGAAAGAATCGCCGGGATTTCCGAGTTTTTCACGACAGAACTAAATATTTCTTCATGATAACTTTCGTTTTCGTTATCAAAAACGTAATCGATCACATGGGAAAAAGCAGTATGCGATACATCATGTAGTAAGCCAGCAATCTGTTCTTCTACTGAACCACCAAGTTTTTTAATTAACAACATAGCACCAACTGAATGATCAAAACGTGTTACATTCCATTTCTCATTCATTAAGTAACTTGCTCCGGCCTGATGAACCCCTTTCAGCCTTTGCACAGGTTTACTTAAAATTAATTCTTCTAACACTTTATCCACTTTAAACTCACCGTATATGACATCTAATATGATCACTTAAAATCCCCCTTTTCAAGCAGAGTCTTCTTATAGTATCTCTTTTTCCAGAGAGTAAATAAAGAACCTCAATCGAATATTTTGTACCTTTAAATAAAAAATAGAGAGCACTCAGCTCTCTATTTCACAACCCTATTCAAATGTAACTTCAACCTGCACAATCTCAGATCTACTTCCCAGTCTAAGCGGTGGTCCCCAGAATCCAAATCCAGAAGAAACAATTGCGTGGAATGCACCTTTTTGTGCGTATCCCCAGTCTAGTTCGTACATTCTTCTCGTCACAATATGGTTCGGCGCCATTTGTCCGCGGTGCGTGTGACCGGATAATAATAAATCAACGCCGGCGTCCGCTGCTTGTTTTAATTCAAATGGTTGGTGATCCATTGCGATAACAGGAAGCGATTTATCTACCGTACTCATTAGATTTTCAAAGCTTTGACGATCTCGCTCTGTTTTATCCCTTCTTCCGACGAGATAAAAATCATCTTCAATTGTAATGACTTCATCTAAAAGAATACGAATATCAATCTTATCCATCTCTTGTAAAAACTCAGGAACAGCTCTGCCGTAATATTCATGATTTCCTAACACACCATATACGCCTAATGGAGCTTTCATCTGTTTCATGATTGGCCCCATATTTTTTTGAATGAACACACCTGGATGATCATCGATAATATCACCAGGCAGTAAAATAATATCGGGTTTTATTTCATTTACATGACGAACGAGTCTCTTTAAATGAGCAACTCCAGACAGTTTACCGAGATGCATATCAGAGGCCATCGCAATGCGTAAACTTTTACGCCCTCCTACTTTTTTCGGTATGTGCACTTCGTACTTTCTTACTACTGGACTATATGCGTTGAATACTCCATATGCAAAGATAAAGATGAATACGAGTAAAACGACCGTTCCTGTCCAAATAATTGCCGTCTCTTTCTCCACTGAAAACTGTAATAATAAGACGGCAATATCGGCTAACGGCAATAACATAAGCGCGTATTGTATAACCGCAAACCAAATTGAACCGACCGTTCGCAGGAAAGGAAGAAATTTAAACACTTGTACGAGAATGTACGCATATGAAATAAATCCGACTATGAAAGCGTAATATCCCCAAGATTCCCAGCCGAACACCGTACTGAGCCAAACCCATCCGTTCCAGCCGATGTAAAACATGAGTAGTGTGTATACAATTAAAATAGTGAATATATTGAGATAACGAAAATTTTTCACTGCTAGCCTCCTTATTGATTTCTTCTATTATAACTTGTTCTGTGCCTAGAACGTAAATAGTAAGCAAATCAAAGTTATTTTCCTCTTACTTGTGATCCTCATATTCTCTGTGCAAATGTGGATATTTTAGCTGTAACGATGTAATAGGTGATTCTAAAGATTCTTATAACATAGCATTTAAGAAAGTCGTAAGAATATCTTCGTTACCACTCGTACCAAATAACTGTTTAAAGGCAAAATCAATGCGCAAATTTACTAATTGTTTGGACATGGCATTCCTCTCCTTTTATATCTATAACCAGCTCTCGTCTACATTGTACATAAGAATAAGACATTCAAGTAAACAAAGAGATGCGGCCCCTATACATACTCATATAGGGACCGCACCTTATTATTAAATAACAAAATCCTCTGGAATAAACACTTTCACTTCTCTCGGATGTACGTATACAAACTCACCTGTTTGAATGCCTAGCTGTCTAAACTGTTCTTTACTAATTTCTGCTTCTAGATACTCATCTGTTCCGTCGCGCTTCAATTCTACATATACGACAGGGCCAACTGCATGTGAGTATGTTACTTTCGCCGGGATGGCATCTATACTTTGTTTCGTACGATCGATTGATAAGTGATGTGGTCTTACGTATCCCACTCCGTCTACGTTTGAAACGTGCTTATGCTCTGGTGCTTCTAGTTCCACCGATCCTACATTTAGTTTACCTTTATGAACGCGGCCGTGAAATAAATTCACGTTTCCTAAAAAGTCATATACGAACGGACTTGCTGGTTTTTCATATACTTCTTCCGGCGTTCCCATTTGTTCAATGCGTCCTTCATTCATTACAACGATGCGGTCCGCAACGTCTAACGCTTCTTCTTGGTCATGCGTTACGAATACGCTCGTAATTTGAAATTCGTCATGTAGTTTCCGGAGCCATCTTCGCAATTCTTTCCGTACTTTTGCATCAAGTGCACCAAACGGTTCATCTAGCAATAAAATTTTCGGTTCGACTGCAAGTGCCCGGGCTAGTGCGATACGTTGGCGTTGTCCGCCAGATAATTGCGCTGGATAACGTTTTGCGAAACCATCCATTTTTACTAGTTTCAATAGTTCTGTTACTTTTTCTTTTATTACTTCAGCTGAAGGTCGTAAGTTTTTCTTTCTTACTTTTAAACCGAAAGCGACATTTTCAAATACATTCATATGTTTAAAAAGTGCATAGTGCTGGAAGACGAAACCGACTTGCCGGTTTTTCACGTGAATATCAGTTAAATCTTCCCCATCAAAAGAAATCGAACCTCCATCCGCTTCTTCTAGTCCTGCAATAATTCGTAATAACGTCGTTTTCCCAGAACCTGATGGGCCTAATAAGGCAACAAGTTCTCCTTTTGGAATATCTAAATGAATGTCTGTCAGCGCTTGAAATGTACCATATTGTTTTGATACATTTTGAATTTGAATACTCACCGCACTCACTCCTTATTGTCGTTTTTCCATTCTCCATTCAATCCAGTTTTTTATAACGAGCGTAAAAACTGCGATGAGTGACATTAAAGTCGCCACAGCGAACGCTGCTGAAAATTGATATTCATTGTACAAAATTTCAATGTGAAGCGGCATCGTATTTGTAACGCCGCGCACGTGACCAGATACAACGGAAACGGCGCCGAATTCACCAATGGCCCGGGCATTACATAAAATCATGCCGTATAAAAGGCCCCATTTTATATTCGGAAGCGTAACGTGCCAAAACATTTTCCAGCCGCTTGCGCCAAGTGATAGCGCCGCTTCTTCTTCACTTTTCCCTTGCGCCTGCATAACTGGGATTAATTCACGCGCAACGAATGGAAACGTAACAAATATCGTCGCAATGATAATGCCAGGAACAGAGAAGATGAGCTTTATCCCGTGTTCCATTAACCATCCGCCAAGAGCAGCACGAGGTGTGAAAAGTAAAACGAATACTAATCCTGCGATAACTGGTGATACAGCAAACGGCAGTTCAATAAGAGATAATAATACTTGCTTTCCTTTAAACTGAAACTTCGTAATAAGCCAAGCTGCTGCTATTCCGAATATCGTATTCAGCGGTACAACAATTAATGCAACGAGAAGTGTTAACCTGATTGCCAAAAATGCTTCTTGATCTGTTACAGCGGCAATATATACATCAATTCCTCGTTCGAACGCTTTCATAAAAATTGTCACGAGCGGCAGTAATAGAAAGAGAGATAAAAATAAAATTGTTATCGTAATGAATAGAATTGGTACAAATTTAGATTCTTTTTTAACTGATACGCTTTTTACTATTTTCTTTTCTAATAATGTTGGTTCCATTTTCTCCCCTCCTATTCACTTTTCAGTTCATGCCTTCTGCTCCAAGTTTGAATCATATTAATAAATAGTAGGAAAAGGAGAGAAATAATAAGCATCACAGCCGCTACAGCTGTTGCGCCTGCATAATCATATTGTTCTAGTTTCGTCATAATCATAAGCGGTGCGATTTCTGTTTTCATCGGCATATTACCTGCAATGAACACGACAGATCCATATTCCCCTAACGCCCGAGCAAAGGCGAGTGAAAAACCAGCAAGTAGAGCCGGGAATATTTCTGGCAAAATAATTTTCACAAATATTTGAAAGCGTGATGCCCCTAAACTAGAAGCTGCTTCTTCTACTTCTTTATCAATACTTTGCAGCACTGGTTGCACCATTCGAACGACAAATGGTAAGCCAATAAACGTAAGCGCCACAATAATGCCGAGCTGGGTAAAAGCTACTTTTATATGAAACACACTAAATATTTTTCCAATAAAGCCATTTTCCGCATAAAGCGTCGTAAGTGTAATACCAGCTACAGCAGTCGGAAGAGCGAATGGTAAATCGATTAGTCCGTCTAATAACCGCTTCCCTGGAAATGTGTAGCGAACGAGTACCCAAGCAATTAATAAACCAAAAATGGCATTTACGATTGCCGCTGCAAGTGAAGTTGTGAAACTTACTTGATAGGAATGCAACACACGCTCACTCGTTATAACTTGTGCGAACTTCTTCCAGCCTAGCTGCGAAGTTTGAATAAATACGATAGAAAGTGGTATAAGTACGAATAAGCTCATATACAGCATTGTAAATCCAAGAGATAATCCAAACCCTGGTAAGACACGCTTCTTCCTCATATAACGTCACCTCATCCCCCCTTATTTTTTATACATTTGATCGAATACGCCGCCATCATTAAAATGCTTTTCTTGTGCTTTTTTCCATCCTCCAAATAGTTCATCAACTGTAAATAATTGAACTTTCGGAAATTGTGATGCGTACTTTTCTGCTACTTTTTCATTACGAGGGCGATAAAAGTTTTTCGCCGCAATTTCTTGCCCTTTTTCTGAATACAAATATTCAAGATATCCTTCTGCTACTTTTTTCGTTCCTTTTTTATCAACGACTTTGTCTACAACTGCTACTGGCGGCTCGGCAAGTATACTAATCGAAGGTGTTACAATTTCGAATTTATCTTTTCCAAGTTCTTTTTGTGATAATAACGCTTCATTTTCCCAAGCGATTAACACATCACCAATTCCTTTTTCAACGAAAGTCGTCGTTGCCCCGCGTGCTCCTGAATCTAGTACTTCTACGTTTTTATAAATTTGACCGACAAACTCTTTCGCTTTCTCTTCACTATTGTTATATTTCTTCAGTGCGTATCCCCACGCCCCTAAATAGTTCCACCGTGCTCCTCCAGATGTTTTTGGATTCGGTGTAATGACAGACACACCTTTTTTCGTCAAATCATCCCAATCTTTAATTCCTTTCGGGTTTCCTTTTCTCACAAGAAATACAATCGTTGATGTATACGGAGTAGAATTATCCGCAAGTCGCTTCTGCCAATCTTCTGCTAGTTGTTTCTTCTTACTAATCGCGTCAATATCATAAGCGAGCGCTAATGTTACAACATCTGCTTCTAAGCCGTCAATAACGGAGCGTGCCTGACTTCCAGATCCCCCGTGTGATTGCTTTACATTTACTGTTTGACCATGCTTCTCTTTCCAATACTTCGCAAAGTCTTTATTGAAATCTTGATATAACTCACGCGTTGGATCATATGAAACATTTAAAAGTTCGACTGTCTTCTTATCTGTACTTCCTTCAGAATTGTTAGTGGATGTTGCCGAACCACACCCTGACAAAAGGACAAATGCTGATAATAAAACACCTGTACTTTTCATTAATGCTGTCTTACTCCACTGTTTCATATATAAAGCCCCCTTAGTTTGTACAATAGAAAAAGGCACACAATCTATTCACAAAAGTGAACGTTGTGCGCCTTCAGTTTCTCTGATGAGCTTCTATTGTATTCTGTTTGATTTCTTTCCATTTTAATTCCGTAATTCACATGTGTCAACTTGGAATTCGGAATTATTATATAAGAAACTTCATACAAGCTAAAAATCAGCGGGAATAGAATCCCACTGATTTTAGTTTCGATTTATTTCTTTAACTTATCTGTCTTTGCAATAAATTGAGCTGCTTCTGCGCGGCTTACCGATTTATCTGGAGCCCATCCATTATCTGTTCCAACTGAAATATTTTCTTGGATTAAAATGTTCGCATACTTCGTACCCCAATGATCTTTTAAATCAGCAAATTCTTTTGGTAGTTTAATATTTTCATTTCTTTCTAATTTATATGCATTCACAAGCATAGAAGCCATTGATGCACGGTTAATTAGCCCGCTCGGATTAAAGTTACCCTTATCATCACCTTTTACAATGCCAGCTTTTTCAACTGCTGCGATGTATGGTGTAGCCCAATGATTTTGCGCGTCAGAGAATGATGGCTTCGCATCTTTATTAATTTCTAATCCTAAAACAGTAGCTAATATTTTTGCTGCTGAACCACGATCGATATTTTCAGCTGGTGCAAATGTACCATCTGGCTTACCGTGTACTGCCTCTTTGTCTACTAAATATTGAACTGACTCTTGTGCCCAAGTTGGTACATCTGAGAACTTAGATTTCTGTTCAATTGCACTCGCATCGATTTCAAACTGCACTTGATATTTATGATCATATTTAATTGCTGGAATTAATATATGCATTTGCATATTATATTTTTTCGAGAACTCATCGATTTCAAATTGAACAACCTTCGTACCATTATTTGTTTTATCTTCAGAGATCACTTTCACATCATGGAATGTCCCTACTTTATTAGTATCTTCTACTCTAAGGTACTGGAAATAGCTACTATCTTGAATTGTTAACGTAACGATTTTTTTGTCACCTTGAATTGTTACTTTTGCATTTTTTAAATACGTAGAAGCAACAGATGTTTCATTCGTTTGATCTTTATAAGTTTTTAAAATAACGTCATATGTACCATCTGCAAGTTTGCTATTTGCTTTCATTTCAACCGCTGCATCTGCTTTCGCAATAGGTACCATGATACCGCTAAATGGAACTGCTAAAGTTGCTGCTATAACGAATGCATTAATATATTTTTTCTTAATCATTATCAATATGACATCTCCCTTTATATGAATATACCCAACATAACTATCATATTGATAATGATTATCAATGTCAAATAAAAAATTAAACGAATAATACCTATTTATTACACAAATATGCTTTCCGATCATTTTTAAACAATAAATAATGAGCAGTATGCACTTTTCTCTCTAAATAATCTAATGAATACGTACCCGATGGATCCACTAAATCCCCAATCGCCCCTGAAAGGTGATCAATTACCTTTTGCAATGTTTCTAAGTTCTTCTTTTCACTCTCCATATTCATTTCATCCATAATGTCACAAATAAGATATTGTACTTTCCGTAAGCGTAATTCCTTCTGCTCCACGTATATCTCCTCCTTATTAGCAATATTACGTTTTAAATATATGGGCTTATAGCTTAACCAATTCTAAAAAATAACGTGAAACTTTAATGAGTAAGAATTTTGTCCATCCAAACTAATCCAGCTTTTTGGGACAAAAAGATATCCATCTCTAAACATGTAGTCATAGAGATGGATATCTTTATTTTTACACTTGCAATGCCTTCTCTCTCAGAGCTCTTCGTAACAACTTACCAGTTGTATTCTTCGGCAATTCTGTTAAAAACTCAATGCTCATTGGCACTTTATATTTCGCTAAATGTAACGTGCAGTAATGCATAAGCTCTTCTTCTGTTACGCTCGTTTGTTTCAGAACGACGTAAGCTCGCACTGCTTCTCCTAAGTTTTCATCAGGAACACCGATTACGACAACTTCAGCTACCGAATCGTGAGTGTATAATACTTCCTCCACTTCACGAGGATATACGTTATAACCACCAACTAAAACAATATCTTTTTTGCGATCGACGATATAGAAGTAACCTTCTTCATCCATTTTCGCTAAGTCTCCTGTATATAGCCAGCCATCTTTAATTGTCGCCGCAGTATCTTCTGGCGCATTATAGTAACCTTTCATAACGTTAGGGCCGCGAACAATTAACTCCCCAACTGCACCAACAGGTACTTCTTCCCCAAGTTCGTTCACAATTTTATTTTCTACGTGCCAAATATTCGTGCCAATAGATCCTGGTTTACGAGGACGGTCTAACGGGTTAAAACAAGTAACTGGTGATGCTTCTGATAAACCGTATCCTTCTGAAACGATAACGTCAAAACGTTTTTCAAAGTTTTGCAGAAGGGCAACAGGCATTGATGCACCACCTGAAATACAAAGGCGAAGTGTCTTCACATCTTCTGCGCTCGCTTCTTCAAATAAATATAAGTAATTGTACATGGTCGGTACACCCGCAAAAATCGTTGGTTCATACGTGCGACAAATACGGAATACTTCTTTCGGACTAAATTTCGGTAACATTAAAATAGTCGCCCCGTTCACAATCGGCGCATTGACCGCCACTGTTAAGCAAAATACATGGAACATCGGCAGTGCCGCAACGACGCGATCGTCCGCAGTATATTGTAAATACGACGCCACATCGCTTGCATTACTATATAAATTTTTATGTGTTAACATAGCGCCTTTTGGCTTTCCAGTTGTACCTGAGGTGTATAAAATAACAGCTACATCTTCTTCATCTAGTTCAGGACCTTCGTAAGTTACATCTCCAGTTCCTATACAACTAGTAAACGTTTTCATTTTTTCAGTTTCTGTATGAGTAAAATCTGATGAGGTCTCGCATATGATGATATTTTCAAGTGAAGGAAGTCTTGTTGTAAGAGATTGTATAACAGGTAGAAGGACGTCGAGTACGATGATTGTTTTTACATCTCCATTTTGTAATATGTAATGTATTTCGTCTGCTGTATAAATTGGATTAATCGGAATGACAGTTGCTCCGGCTTTCATCGTTCCGTATAAACCTACTAAAAAATGTGGTGAATTGCCTACAGCTAATGCGACATTGTCCCCTTTTCCAACGCCCATTTTTGCTAAATTACTAGAAAACCTAGTGACCACTTTGTTTAATTGGTCATAAGAGACCGACTGATCCATAAATATGTACGCCGGTTTATCCCCCTTCTTTTTTGCCGTTTCAGCCAAAGATTGAACGAGATTCACACAAACCCCACCTTTATAAAATTTAGAATATTTAAAAATTCTAAATTAATTATATTAAAAGAAAATTAAAGTAGCAAGTGATATTCTATTAATCGAATATACATAAACCACTTTCTTCCAGAATACTTTAGTACGATACGAGAATTATATGTGAAAGAAACAGGTACAAACATATAGTTAAACTGTAGCTAAAATCATTGTAGGATAATATGCACTCATCTTTCCCCTAAGTTTTTCACCTTCCTCTTTATTTAAAGCCGTATACTCTCCATACAAATTGAGAGCGTCCGCTCCATTTTCATGCAAGTAGACTGTAACATATAGTGTCGGTAATCCTTTATTGTCTTCATCTATCGACAAGACAACATCTGGCGTTTTACCAACGCTACTAAACGTTTCATTTCTTTTCCATTTCTTATTTTGAAACATAGTTTGTATATCATTTATTTTTTGTTTGTTATTTGTATGCGTATAATATATGACATTATCCTTCGCTGGCTTTCCAATAGACAAAGTCGTACGGTTTGAAGAAGTTTCATCGTTACAAGCTGTCATTCCAATAACGAAGCTGATCAATAATATAAAGTGTATTATCCTTTTCATTTCGATCATCCTCCTTTAATTATATATACTTCCTTTATAATAAAAGAATGTCCTGCTAGTAGATGTTTTTAGGGACGCTTTTAACGGTAAATGAATTCATAATAAAAAAAGCCATCCCAAAAGATATTTCGGGATGGCTTCTTCTTTTAGAAGAATAAATGCAAGAAATCTTCTGTTGTAATATTACCGAAATAGCGTACGATATCTACGCCTTCTAAAGCTACAGTGAATGCATCTTTATCAAATTGTACACCTGTTAGACGCTCTTCAATGTCATGGACATCTAGTGATCCGAAGAAGTCACCGTAAATTTTACATTCTGTTACTGTTCCTTTTTTCACTTCAAGACGAACGTCAACTTGTCCAACTGGGAAGCGGTGTGAATGTTGTAAGTTGAACTTCGGAGATTTTCCGTAGTTCCAATCCCAATTTTGGTAGCGCTCTTCAGAAAGTTTATGGATTTCTTTCCAATCATTTTCTGTTAATTCGTACGTTGGAATTTCTGTTTCACCTTCGAAAATTGTTTCTAGAAGAAGTTGTCTAAACTCTTCTGTCGTCATTTTTTCGTTTAAGAACTCTGTAATATTCGCAACGCGGCTACGGATTGATTTAATTCCTTTTGATTGAATTTTATCCATTTTCACTTTTAGTGCTGATACAACGTGATCGATTTCAGAGTCAAATAGTAACGTACCGTGACTAAACATACGACCTTTCGTTGAGAACTGCGCGTTACCTGAAATTTTTCTACCTTCAGCTAAAATATCGTTACGACCACTTAGTTCTGCATTTACGCCTAATTTACCAAGCGCTTTCGTTACAGGCTCTGTGAACTTTTTGAAGTTGCTGAAACTATCTCCATCATCTTTCGTAATAAAGCTGAAGTTTAAGTTTCCTAAATCATGATATACTGCGCCTCCGCCTGATAGACGACGAACAACATGAATACCTTGTTCTTTTACGTAATCTGCATTAATTTCTTCTACTGTGTTTTGGTTTTTACCAATGATAATGGAAGGTTTGTTAATGTAGAACAGTAAATATGTTTCGTTAATATCTAAATTCTTCACACAATATTCTTCAATTGCTAAGTTTATTCTAGGATCTGTAATCCCTTTATTATCAATAAATAACATCGTATCACCTCATGAGTTCCAAATGTAACCAC
The DNA here is from genome assembly GCF_025809295.1 of Bacillus sp. 41-22. Lineage (NCBI taxonomy): Bacteria > Bacillati > Bacillota > Bacilli > Caryophanales > Bacillaceae > Bacillus > Bacillus sp. 41-22. The sequence goes on along the minus strand of NZ_CP084035.1, from coordinate 1,119,040 downwards.
TATGCGCTAGCGTAATATGGCCACTGAAAATTTGTTTTGCTTCTGTTACTAAATCAGATGGGTTTCCTGTATGCGGTAAGTGCGTTAATAAAAGTTCTTTTACATTTGCATCTTTCGCAATACTTGCCACTTCTGTACTATTCATATGCCCTGCTTTTGCAGCCTCTTGATGTGCATACATATTACACTCACAAATGAAAAGATCAGCATCTTTCGTGAACGGAATAAATTCAGGAATATAACTTGAATCTGCACTGTATACAACAACATCATCGCCAGCTGTAATACGCATCGCAAAGCATGTAACAGGATGAACAGTTTTTAAAAATGAAATGGAGAACGGTCCAATTTGAAGTGTTTCTTCTGGATTGTACGCGATTCCTTTCGTATGCGGTGCATGCGTTAAAGAATGGAATCCATTCTCGTCAAACGTATGACCGTATATTGGTAGTTCCGGTAGTTGCCCCTTTGTCGCACTCGTAATTAATCTTGCATATTGCAGCACCCCAATGTCTGCAACATGATCATGATGATAGTGCGACAATACAACTGCATCTATATGAGATGGTGTTATATATTTTTGAATCTGTGCTAGTACACCACTACCACAGTCTACAAGTAAACGAAAACCATCGTGTTCAAACAAATACCCCGACGTTGCTTCTCCCGCTTCTGGAAAGCCGCCCCAAAAGCCGACAACAGTCATTTTCATATGTATCCATCCTTTCTAAAACCGAGTAGGAATGCTGGTTTTCTCCGTACTTGAGAAAGTTTTTTACTTACATCCTACATTGTTAACTATAATCCATTTCCTAAACTTTTTCATTAATTTTCAACTTTGTTATAAAACAGTTGTTGACTTTTGTTTTTTGTACTAATACAATGATAGTAAGAAATGGAAATGGAGGGATTGACATGATCGATCAACCAATGGAGTTTTTCCGAAATTTACCGACGAAAACTTGTGCTCATTGCGGGAAGGAAATTGATGAGCAGCACGAAGCATACCATAACAAATGTGACGATTGCGTTCACGAAGAATAGTAGTTTGTAAACATAAAAAAACCTAGCAGACATAGTCTACTAGGCTAATAACATCGTATCCTTCATCGTTGAACCTTTCACCAAGAGCTCCAGTTCAAACTCATACAATTCTTTTTGTCGATAATTTTTCGTATGGATTTTATCCATCATTAAGTCGACAACTTTTCGGGCCATCTCGTCGATTGGTTGTTCAATTGTCGTAATACCTGGCTCTGTAATCTGCGCTAAAATTTGATTATCAAAACCGATCACAGCGAGATCTTCTGGAATACTCCAACCATGGCGTTTCGCCTCTGAGATAATTCCAGCTGCAACCTCGTCGCCTCCTGCCAAAATCGCGGTAGGATTTTTTTTGTCCTTTAATACTTCATTGAATATTCGTTTTCCATCATCCCAGGAGAAAGCGTTTTCAAGAAAATCGATCGCTTCCACTTCTCTACTCTTTTCAGTAATAGCGCGTAAAAAGCCCATTTTTCGCTGTTGGCTCACTACTTTCGTTTCGTTGCCACGGCAAAAAATCAGATTACGATATCCTTGTTCTAATACATGATTGGCAGCTATGTATGCACCCTGTGCATGATCGAACTTCACTGTTGGAACATTTGCTTCCTCAATATATTCATTACATAACACGATTGGACCGTGTTGCAAGTATGGCTCCACATTCTCCCATGGATTTTCTAGTGAACATAGAATAATCCCATCTACTTGTTTCGTAGATAATAATTGTAAATACTCCATCTCTTTTTCCGGTAAATATCTTGTTTGACAAATAATCAGTTTATATTTATGTTCAGAAGCAGCAATCTCGATTGCTTCAATAAATCTACTAAAAAAAGGATTTGTAATCCTTGGAACAAGCACCGCAATTGTTTCTGTTTTTTGTTTACGAAGCCTTCTCGCCGCAGAATTAGGAACGAAGCCTAAATGCTTCATTGCTAATTGAACCCTTTTCTTCTTCTCATCTGAAACATATGGATGATTATTGATCACCCTAGAAACCGTTGTCCTTGATAACCCCGCTAATTTCGCCACGTCCTCGATAGTCGACACGAAATTTCCCCCTTTGCATGAAAACGTTTTCTTATCCTGATTATATAGTATATTATTGGAAACTGCAATATAGGTTCTTATGATTTTACTATATTAATATTATACATAGGAAAAAGTCTGTTAATGGCAGGGAATTACATACTACTTTTAGAAGTTCACAATAAGAATATTTATAAAATAAAGGATGATATTTCATGAATCGGACGGATCGTTTATTAGCTATATTAATTGAATTACAAAGAAAACAAACCGTTACAGCACAAAGCTTAGCTGAAAAATTTGAGACAAGTATACGCACTATTTATCGAGATATGGACGCACTCAGCGAATCCGGCGTTCCCATTTTTTCAATGCCTGGTCACGGCTATTCATTAATGGATGGTTATTTCTTGCCACCCATTCAGCTTACGCCGGAAGAGGCTGTTACTCTTTTATTAGGCGGTGATTATATCGAGAAAACTTTCACTTCTTCTTTTTCTGTACATGCGCAATCGGCAAAAGAGAAACTTGAGGTTGTCCTCTCTACTGATCAAAAAAAGAAAGTTGAAGAGCTGCGAGGAACTTTCCGTTTCCTTTCTCCTATATTTTCGCATCAGCAACCCGAGCGAGAACAACTAGAAAACCAACTTTTCTTATTGCAAGAATCTATTCAAAAAGAACAAGCTATCTCTTTTTCTTATCGTAAACCAAGAGAAACTACAAAAATAAAACGGACCGTTCATCCTTACGGTTTAGTCAATATTTCAGGAATTTGGTACATCGTTGCTCATTGCTTACTTCGAAAACAAATACGTAATTTTCGTTTAGACCGTATGGATACATTACAGCAAGAACAAGAATTCTTTACAAAACCGAAAGACTTTTCTTTACAAGACTATCAACCTGAAAACAATCGAACTGTTACGATCCATTTATTATTCCCATCCCATATTGCACATAAAATTGTTGAGTCACGATACTTTTTTATAGATTCATACGAGCATAAAGATAATGGTTTTCATGTCTTTTTGAAATCAAGAAGTATAGATGAAGTATTTCAATGGGTATTAAGCTGGGGGAGCCAAGTGCAAGTACTAGAGCCAAAAATTCTTTCTGAGAAAATATATGATGAAGTAAAAAAAATGTTAAAACTTTAATTTTTTATTTTACTACTGACATAATGTTGTCAGCATCCCTCCTTTATTGTAGGTATTAACAAATACATTTTCTTAAAAAGGGGATACCAATATGAACAGTACTGTTATGTTAGAGAAATTCGAAAGTTTAGCAACGTGTTATGTGAAGGAATTAGACAAATATACGATTGAACAATTTAGAAAAAAACCTTCTGAAGAAGAATGGTCGCTCGGTCAAATGTATAACCATCTGCTAGCTGCTACATATATGCAATTAGATGCAATTGAGAAATGTAAAACTGAAACACCATCTGTAGCTAACAAAAAAACGGATATGGGTGAAAAAGTATATACAATGGGTGCTTTCCCTCCTATACAAATAAAAGTGCCAAATCGCTCTGGATACACACCTGAAAATCCATCATGCAAAGAAGAGATACAGGAGCGTTTTCTAAAATTAATTACAGCTGTAAAAAACATTGAACCAATGCTTGCTTCTATTCCAAATGATTGTAAAGTGGAGCATCCTGGACTTGGGTACTTAAATGCTCCAGAGTGGTTCCAGCTCATTTCTATGCATTTTTCACATCATCTTCTTCAGAAAGAAAGATTGGATCACAGTATTTCATAATTTACCATAAAGAATGAAAGAAGGTGGTTTGGCACATAGCCAAACCACCTTTCTTCATACAAATGAATAAAAATATAATCCAATATACTTTTATTGTAATTTAGATATTTCTTGCATAAATCCAGATATACTTGCTAATGCACTAGTAAAAACGAAAAGCACAATAATGAGAGTGACAAGTTTATTTTCATTTAAATTCGTAATTGTTTTTAAGCCTATTCCTAATAAAACGTAATACCAAATATTAAATATATCTATCCTTTGAGCGATTGCATGTAAAACCATATTATCTGTTGCTATCGCACCTAAACCTGTATAGGACAACTCATATCCACCAAGGGAGAACGCAATCAATCCGTTTAAAAGCATCCCTAATTTTAATACAAAAGATGCATAGATAATGATAGGAAATGTTTCCTTGTAGTTAATATCGACTCCAAAAAAAATCATAATGTTTTTATAGAATATAGGCGCAAAAAATATAGCTACTATTCCACTTACTGTAGAAATTCCAAATGAAGTAAAGAAAGTTATGTATTTTGGAACAGTAAATCCAGTTTTATCATGAAACATACTAAGTGCAGGGTTATGTAAAGAATTCCAGGAAATTAAGGCGCTTGAAATGATAATAAGTAAAATTAAAAGAGTTAATGGGAGGAATATATTTCTTTGATTCCTCATCCTTTTGAATTGTAATGTCGGTGAAGTGAAAATCCCAAAAACCGATGGCTTCCTCGAAAATTCTTCATGCATAAGACTGCTAGCTTGCAAGACAATCCCTCCTTTATCGCTACATTCATCATTTTAATACAGCAAAGATATGAAAACAGGTTCTTACACAATTAGAGCTCTCTATAACATCTCCCACCTCGTCCACTCTTCCCTCGCATTCACACTATAAATATTGTCTTCTCTGTCCATAAACCCATGTATAACAAATTCTCTTCTTATCGTACAAAAATCATCATGATACTGTTTTACGAACGCATTAATTTCTTCTTCTGTATATTGGTTTCCAGCATCCAGCTTTCTAATCAAATGTTCCAATAAGACTAACTTTTTCTTTTTTTGACCTGGAATCGATTTTAAGCGGTCCTCTTTATCAAAAAAGTTGCGAATGGTCGTATCACGAAATTTCATTTGGCTTTCGGTCATTTCGTTCTCCTCCATCAGTTTTTATATTATTAAACTTTACCGTTTTTCTTTATTCTTTTACTTAAAAAATCAATAAAGTAATATCCACCAATTAAAATATAATAGGTTACAATCATTCCCACTATGTCTTTCATACTCGTATATTCTTTTTTATGAAACAAAATCGGAGATAGTGTATAAACTAAGAAGCAGACTAGCGGATATATGATGAAATAGAAGCGAGATTTTTGTCTCATACTATCAACTCCCCTGTAATATGATTCTATTCAAATTGTTGTGATTCCTTTCTTTCGTTTAGGCTACACATAAAATATAGTAAAATTAAGGAAAAGATGCTCTTTGGAAAGTAAGAACCATTCTGAATAATATTCGAAAGACCATACACCAAATATGCAATGTTACATATTTGGTGTATGGTCTTTCTTGCTATAATAATATCCATATAGATTGTATTTTAAATAAAAAAGGATTATATGCAATGAATCAAATTTTAGAGGATGCAAAACAACTATTACATCATGAAGAAAATATTTTATCCACTTTAAGATGTTCACTTACTGGCTATATTATTACACATAATGTCCCTCGTTCCGGAGTGTTACTTGCCACTAATAGGAGGGTTATTTTTTATGGACAATCATTCAAATGTTGTAAAAATGCATTGATTGTGGAATTTGAATATAAAAAAATTCTATCCATAGAGACGAAAAGAACATTCTTTGATAAAAAACTAATATTTTACTATGAAGACGAATATATAACGGTGGGCCAAATTTTAAGCTCGAATATTGAGGGTTTTTTAAATGTAATACAGAGAAAAGAATTCAATAAAGTGAAACTTTAATCCGTGGGGGATTTTGTTCATCCCCCACGGATTATTAGCCTACACCAATTGGGATTTTACGGAATAAAATACTTTTCATCTAAAAGAGAAGTACAGTTCACCTTTCTTACAACTGTATTTCTCTTTCATTTTTACTTCTCTCATCCACACTTCTCTTAATTTACTTATCACTCTCATTCCTGTAACCTATTATTCAAATTGAAAATTTTATATGGAAAATTATGTTACAATTAACTTATACATATTTTGGAGGGAAAATAGTGAAAAAAGCTATTATAGTATTAAGCATCCTATATCTTATTTTAACCGTACATACGGGAGCTGTTCTTTTAGGAAAAGAAGATTATAGAGGTGCTATCAATACATTAAAAGAAACGAAGGAGGTCTCTTCATTTCAATCTGCAAAAGACGGTGTGATTTTATTAAAAGGAACATTAACTACCGCGCAACCTATTACAGAGGAAAAACTTCAAAATAAAGAATTTGCACTTCTTGAAATTAATACGTATAAACGACGAAAAGCAAATTGGAAAAACATTGATACCGAGCAGCATATTGCAAAGCAGCTCTTACTAAACAATGAGGCTCTTCCTGCATTAAAAGAAATCCGTTTTTCGATGGAACCAATTACACTGTCAGGAAAAGATATTTCCACCGAAGATTACTCACTAAAAAAGGATGATACTCAATTAACAATTAAAGGTAAAGGATACCGATATACAGGAATAGAAAACAAATCAGACACTCTTATTTTTGGTATAAAAAAAGGAGATACACTTGAAGGGTATAGTGGTTCTGAAATTCTAATAGGAAAAACAAAAGAGGACATTGCCAGCAACATGAAACTATATACTTTTGCTGAAAGATATGGTCCATTTGTTTGGATTGTAGCTACAATTATTCTTATAAGTATTGTTATATACTTGTTCCGTAAAAATAGAAAAACAAATGAACTTTCTCATCCAATAAAACAAGACCAATAAAAAAGGCACCATTTCGGTGCCTTTTTTATGTTCCTTATTTACGCTTCAACCGATTGATTTTCAGCAACATTTCTAAATTGTCGCTTATGCATCCAAGTTAATGAAGCAATTGTTCCAAGTGATAATACAACGATAAAGATCATGAGTATCCCAATATTTTGCCACATGAAGTTAAAGTCTCCGCTTGATACGACTGCTTTCAATCCTGATACAGAATATGTCATCGGTAACCAAGCATTAAATGGTTGTAAATACTTCGGAATCAACTCTAGTGGGAATGTTCCAGCACTTGTTGTAAGCTGAATAATTAATGTGATGATGGCGATGAAACGCCCTGCATCACCGAATGCTGTTACTAAACATTGAATTAATGAAATAAACGCTAAGCTCGTAACAATACTAAAGAGTATAAAGTATGGAATACTTTGTACTTCTACACCTAACCAGAATAGTAATATGACATCTGCTACTATTGCTTGAATAATACCGACTGATAGTAAAACACCAAACTTACTAATAAACCAACTAAATCCTGATTTTGGAACGCCAACTGTATCACGTAATGGATATACGATTGATAATAGTAATGCCCCAACAAATAAACCGAGTGATAAGAAATACGGTGTAAATCCAGTTCCGTAGTTTGGAACTTCCGCCATTTTCTCCGTCTTCACTTTTACAGGACTTGCAAACATATCATACGTTTTATCCGTACCTTTTACTTCTCCTGTTTTTTCTGCACCTTCACCAAGTTTCTCAGCCAGTTCACCTGAACCGTCGTTTACTTTTACGAGTCCGTCAGTCACTTTTCCAGAGCCGTCTGCTAGTTTATTTACGCCGTCGATTAGCTGTGTTGAGCCAGTTGACATTTTATTTAGACCACCATTTAGAGTACCTATGCCTGTTGTTACTTGACTTGAGCCATCCTCTAATTGCGTTATTCCTCCTGTCATTTGGCTTGCTCCTACAGATAATGTACCTAAACCGCCTGTTACTTGACTTGAGCCATCTGCTAATTGAGTTACTCCATCAATTAATTGACCTGACCCGTTATTTAATTTATCTACACCTACTTTGGCATTACTTAATCCTTCACCAAATCCATGAAATTTGCTTACAAATTCGTTTTGCGCATTCAGTAATTTCTTAATACCCTCCGTTAAAGATTGCAATTTCGCTGTATTCGGTAGTTTGTTTTGCGCATCACTTGTTGTTTGAGTTATTTCACCTTTTAATTGTTTTACTTCTTCATTTAATTTATTTGTTCCACCTGCTACTCCAATAGCTTTCTGCTGAACTGTCGCTGTACTTTTCGCCGCATTTGTTATATATGGTTGTAACTTCTCTTGATATTCTTTTGGTAAACTCTCGATTTGCTTTTGCAAATTAGCTACATCTTGCGCTGCAGTTTTTGCATCTCCTGCTGTTGATTGAGTAAATTCATTTAACTGATTTACGTTTTCTGCAGCTCCGTTCATTTTCTCATTTACAGTATTTAATATAGAAGGAACTTTCGCCTGCATTTCCTCTAAACCTACAACAGAATGCTTTACTGTACTATTTAAATCTTGCAAACCATTTTCAATTTTTTGAGAACCTTCTTCTAATTGACTTTGTCCTCCAACAAGCTTTTCCATACCGTTCGCTAATTCATTCGTTCCTGTTTTTAATTCACCTGATTTATTTGCTAATGTATTCAAACCATCAGTTACTTTCTGAGACCCATCTTGCAATTTCCCTATACCTATCTGCATTTCACCCGTTTTGCTATTTAACGTATTTAAACCTGTTGTTACTTTTCCTGACCCATCTACTAATTTATTAGATCCATCTGCTAATTTCTGAACTCCATCCTTCATCTCCCCAGACTTCCCTTGAAGTGTATGGAGTCCATCCGTCACTTTACTTGATCCATCATGCAACTCACTAGCTCCATCATGTAACTTATTTGCTCCGTCCGCTCCATCTGCTAATCCTTTTGAGACGTCCTTAATGGAATCAAACATTTTCTCTGCATATGTTTTCGTTAACGTGCTTGATACTTCACCTTTAATTTTTTCAATTGCTGTTCCGCCAATTTGTGAAGATAAGAAGTTTAAACTTTCATTTGGAATGTATTCTAAGTTTAATGGTTTCGGATCGTCTTTTAATAACGTTGTAGCGTTACTTGAGAAGTCATCTGGAATACGTACTAACATGTAATACTTTCTGCCTTCCATTCCCTCTTTCGCTTCTCTTTCACTTACAAATTCCCATTTAAAACTTTTATTATCTTTTAAGTTATCAACGAGCCCTTTCCCGACCTCAATTGGTTTCCCATCAAGTTCTGCACCTTTATCTAAATTGACTACCGCAACTGGCAAGTCATCTAGCTGTTCATACGGATCCCAAAAGGCCCATAAAAACATACCCGCATATAAAATCGGTACAAATAAAACCGCAATGATTGGGATTAATATTTTTTTACTTTTTATAATCTCTGCAAATTCTTTACTAAGCAGCTTATGCCATTTCATAATTTATCCCCCTTTTTTAAAATGACCAAAATTCATTTATGGTCATTTTTACCCAAATAAAAAGGCTATATCTGTTCATACATATGCCTTATCCCCGAATTTATACTATGCACATTTTCATCTACATGATTATATTTAACCATCCTCCTTATACGATTGACCAATTTGTTCAATTAGTCATTTTTTATAATAATAAAAGGATTATCTTAATTTGACAATCCTTTTAGTAAATAAAGTTCGAATAATTCTGAGATTTTTTCTTTTTCTAACGGTTCATGATTTTTTTCCCAATCAAAAATAAGCGATACGTATAGGCGAAGCATAATAAACGCTGTAATTTCTGGATCACATTTGCTAATTTCACCTTTTTCAATTGCAATCTCTAAATAAGATTGAATAACAGAAACGATTTCCACATCTACTTGTTGCATCACTTCTTGTACTTCTTTCGTTCCCATATCGCGCTCTTCTTGAATTAATTTAATCATGAGCTGATGTTCTTTTCTAAATTCTAATATGCTATATAATGCTCTATGTACATTTTCAAAAAATGAAATATCTGAACGAATTGCGTCTTTTGCGACTTGCTTCATTTCTGTAATTAAATTAGAAATAATTTCACCAAATAGTTCTTCTTTATTTTTGAAAAAAGTATAAATCGTTCCTTTTCCTACATTCGCTAACTTCGCTACTTGATCCATCGTTGTTGCTTTATAACCGAACGCTGAAAAAGACTTTGTTGCAGCTTCAATAATAGAGCGTTTTCGATCTATCGCCACATCGTCACCTCCAAAAATGACCAATTGGATAATATAGTCAATCAGTACATCTTTGATATTACCACACGCTTACATTCTAGACAAGTTCTCTTTTTTATTATTTCCAGTATAAAAAAATTCCAGTCAAGTTATATAATACTGTCATAGTGTATCAGAAGAAAAGAGAAAAAGAAAAGGTGTTCTTAAGATATATGATTAAACCTTACTTAACGACAACAAATTTCCCTTTTTTCAAATAATCAAATAAAAAAACAAGAAAATCTTTACATTTAATAGTAATATAGAAAATAGACAAGTTTATCAAAATAGTGGAGGCTTTTTCAGTCATGATGCGTGCGCTTCGTTTAAATATAAAGCAAGCTTTTTGTAGTCGTATTTCTTTAATTATTATGTTTAGTGGATTCGTTCTTATTTGTATTTATCACTATTACTATGTAATTCGTTATTTAGGAGACGCAGCGAGTGGACCTATTTCAACAGATATAAAATGGATCGGATTTCGCGACAATGAAATGGATGTTTATTTATTATTAATGCCAGTTATTGCGAGTTTCCCCTTTAGTACAAGTTACAATTCGGATAAGTCAGATGGTTTTAAACCGTTTGTGAGTAAGGGGATTTCTTTATTTCCTTATTCATTAATGAAATATATCGTTACGTTTTTTTGCGGAGGATTACTTTATACATTTCCATTCATCTTATCGTTATTATTTTGCAAATTAACCATTCCAGACGGAACACCTACGATTGGTTCAGGCATCATAAATGCTGATGGAATGTTCGCAAACCTATATTTCGATGCGCCTCTCACTTACATTACTGTATATATCGGAATTAATTTTTTATTTGCAGGTTTAATGGCTCTTTTAGGACTTGCTGCATCTGTATGGTCACAAAAGGACTATATGGCAATTCTCTTTCCATTTGCAGTTGCCTCCATTCCTTACGTCCTGCTAAATACAATATTTCCTTCAATAGGCGGAGCACCTATTCATTTATATGATCCGAAACAACCATTGCAAGGCATGTCACCGTACATTTTAACGATGCAATGTGCTTTCTTCCTTCTCGTTAGCTTATTTATGTATATACAAGGAGTAAAGCGGGATAGAAAAAAATATAGAAGAAGACTGCAAAAAAGAGATCGGTGTAGAAAAGCGTTTCAAGCAATTTCGGACTAAATAATTGAACGAATAAGAGCGTAATTCCCTAAGTTAGCTTAGAGAATTACGCTCTTATTATCATTTACATTTATCAATCTTATATTTTCAATACTCATATAATCCTCTCCCCTTTACGGCGTACCTGCCAATCCCCATAAAATAACGATCGCCGCAAAATAAATCGCTTTAATAGCTACCACTAAACATAATGCAATAATTGCATATTTACTTAATTCTCTTCTTGCACCGATTAAAGTAAAAATAACCGCCAAACTAAACGTTATATAGGAAGTTGCGGTATTCATTAAATAATACATACTATCTAGAGTCTGTGTAAGCCCTGTTATATCAGCTACAAACTGAAGCATGACGATCGTACTAAAAAAAATTGCAAGCTGATTCATTAATTTCCCGTTTATTCGGGCTACCATATGTCTACACCTCCCTGCATCAAAGAATGAATATTCAATCTATTTTACCATAAAAATCCCTAATAATGGAAAAGAACGCTTAGTATATTTCTAAGCGTTCTTTCTCGACTATTTAAGAAGCCTTCTTCAAATCAATTTGAACAAGTACTGGATCGTGGTCACTTACACGTCCATGCTCTTTCATAATGTTTGAGTTTAAGTGCACTGGATCTACAATTGTGTATGGTGCGATGTTGTTTGTTACTAAAATATGATCTAACACTTGTGCATTTCCTTCATGAATGTACGTGTAGCGGTTCTCTTTCGGCACTGTGTTTAACATATTTTTCAAGATTGTTCCTTCTAGTGCTTTTAGTGGTTTAGCGAACTCAAAATCGTTCATATCCCCTAACACAACAACTGGTGCATTCGTGTTCTTTTTCTGAATTCCTTGTACGAAGTGATTTACTTCTTGCGCTAACTGAATTCGTTTTTCTTCACTCTTTAATACGAGCGGCTGCACTTTTCCAAATGGCGTTGCATCTCCTATTTTTGAGTTTAAGTGATTTGCAACGACAACAACGTTTTGTCCTTGGAACGTAAATTCTGCTGCAAGCGGTTTACGTGTACTTTCAAATAATGAACTTTCGTCTCCAATGCGAACAACATTTTTATCAAGTAACTTCGGTACTGCTGCTAATTTCACGCGTGATGGGTTGTAGAAGAAACCGACACGAATATTAGCTCCTGGTGCTCCTCCGTCTAGATTATTATTCGGAGCAATTTCTACATACTCATACTTTGGTCCACGAATTTCTAGAACTGCATCAATGATACGTTTTGCACTTAATGAAGCATCTGTTGTACCGTCATTAATTGATCCATTGTTATCTTGCATTTCCTCTACACCGATAATATCTGGCATTTTTAAATTGTATTTAATAGAATACGCTAACGCTTTTACTTTTTCATCTGTTGTTTCTTTTTTATTCGCCGAGAAATTTTCAATGTTATATGTAGCAACTGTTAACTTATCAAGACGAGGCTGAATATTTGCCCCTACTTGCTTAAATCCGCCGTCCACTACAGATGGTAATTCCGTTATTGGCGCAATGCGGAACGAACCGTAATCATATCCGACTACCCCTGTTATATCTCCAGTAAAAGTATCTCCTACTTTTGCTACATAATCACGAGGTACTTTTACAGAAAGACGTTCTGGGTTTAATTGATTTTCATCTAATACAGGTGTGCCATATTTCGTTACGACTTTATTCCCGCCATTTTCTACTGTTACATATAAATTCCCGTTTTTCTGAGGGGCAATAATTTTTGGCGTTGGCATCGTAACGCGCATACCTTCTACACTTTCATAAAAGTCGATTGCATCTTCATTTGGATCAAATAAACCGAATGCATCATTATCGATAATTTGATCAGGAATTTTCACACCGTTTTCTCCAAGTACAATCGGCGCTGGTAAAGGTTGATCTTTTGCGATGACAGCAACGCGGCTCGCTTTAATTTCCGTCGTCGTTAAATCTGTGTCAAACCTTTCTGCATATCCAGGCCCAACATATTCTTCTACTTCTCCATCAACTTGGACAAGATCTCCTACTGCTACATTCACATCTTTTTTGTATACGTAAATACCTTCAGAAGTAGCTGGATCATTATCCGGCTGATTATCTTCTATATAAAAACCATTTTTATCAAGCACTGTGACAACGCCTTCCACATTGTTTACTTTCTTCCCATTGTAAGGAGAAATATGTGATTTCCCTTGAATATCATGAATACGAACTGGTTCATTTGTTACGATTATAAATGAAAATGTCGAAACTGCTGAAGAAGTAAGCCCTTCTTTTTCAGCGATTGCTTTCACTACACTATTTTCATTCACTACAATTTGTCCGTTATAACGAACACTTTTGTTTGTAGGATTAGAGCCATCTAACGTATAGTAGATTGTTGCTCCTTCTGTATTCGTTGTTAATGTTACTGCTGTTCCTTTTGCAACTTCCCCACCATTTGGTGATGCCACTACATCGCTAACGCGGTTTTGTTCTTCTCCTTGAAACTTATGAGCTGTTACTGATTTTAAACCTGGGCTACCGAAATATAACTCAAGCGTCCCTGTCAACCTAACTTTCTTCCCGATATTTTCAGGATGGTCTTTCACATTTACTGCCAATCTCACATCGCCTTTTGGCAATTGAACAGGCATGATTTTGTCTGGATTCGTTTCGTTTGGCGAATCGGCAATTGCCACGTTTGTGTCGTCAAACTTAGCCGGATCTTTCGTGTATTTAGAAGGACTTTGCGTATACCCAACGATATATCCTTCCACTATCCCCTTCGTTTTCCCTTGCTGCTTAAATACTTGAATTGCTTTTTCTACTGACATAGAAGTAGTTTCTTCCGCCTGCGCTAAAGTTCCAGTAAATGAAAGCAATAACATCAATGATAAAAAGACACTTAATAATTTCTTCACAGCCATTTCCCTCTCCCTATTTCATATTTTCTCAACATTTCTATCATATCAAATGATTCGTTATATAGAACTATATTTCGACAAGTTTTACACAAAATTTATTTAATTTACAAGTTTTCAAACTATAATACAAAATAACTTATATAGGTTTATTGACTAAAGGTATTTTATCCAATAAACAAAACGCCTTCAATATAATTGAAGGCGTTTTGTTTGAAATATTTTAATGTGCGACTAATTTAGTCTCCATTACTTTCTCTAAATGAAATAACACACGTTTCGCCGCTAACTCACCTTGCTCAATACAAGCCGGAAGACCAGAACCAGAGTAAGAACTACCTGCCAAATACACACCTGGCAATTCTTCCTCCATAAATGTTGTGAGCTTTTTCATTCGCTCTTTATGGCCTACTGTATATTGAGGCATCGCTTCTTTCCAGCGGCTTACAATTGTAAACTCTGGATCCTCTGTAATATCCATTGTCTTTTGTAAGTCTTCGAGTACGAGCTGCACAATTTCTTCGTCAGTTTGTTCGACAATCGCTTCATCACCTGGGCGTCCGACGTAACAGCGAAGAAGCGTTTTTCCTTCTGGCGTTGTATGTGGCCATTTTTTGTGTGTCCACGTACACGCTGTAATTGTATAATCACTATTTCTTGATACGACAAATCCGGTACCATCAATATCACGCTGAATTGCAGACTTTTGGAAAGCAAGTGCCACGTTTGCAACTGATGTAGACGGAATGTTACGGAAGAAACGAAACTGCTTATACTGCGCAAACATAGATGGCAATACTTTATGCGGCGTCGTAACTACAATCGCGTCTGCTTCCATTTCTTTTCCGTTACTAAGCGTAATCGTATAACTATCACCAAGTTTTGCAACCTTTTCGATACGAGTGCCCTTCATTATCATATCATTAGGAATCTTCGTTTCAAGAGATTCTACTATAGATTCTAAACCGGTTTTCACAGTTTTAAATATTCCTTTTTTCAATTCAGCCTTCTCTTGCTTTGGAGCGAGCGTACGCATACCGAGTGAAATACTACGGTGCTCCTGTTCAATTTGATAAATTTGAGGGCATGTTGACATTAAACTCATTTCATCAATATCCCCTGCATAAATACCAGATAATAATGGCTCAATTAAATTTTCAACGACTTCATTTCCAAGACGATGCCTGAAAAACTGCCCGAGTGATTGATCAGAAACTGGTTTTGATCTAGGCATTAATAAGTCAAAACCAGCTCTTAGTTTACCAATTGGGGAGAACAATCCGGAAAATAGAAACGGCGTAATTTGCGTTGGAATTCCCATCATTGAACCGCTCGGCATTTTATGTAACCGATTGTTTACGAGAACGAACGATTGACCGGCCTTATTATTTACAAGTTCATCGCCAAGTCCTAATTCTTTCACTAATTTAGCTGCACTCTCTTTTCTTGCTAAGAAAGAATCAGGGCCACGTTCAATTGTAAATCCATCTTTTTGAACGGTTTCAATTTTCCCGCCAAGTTTACCGGACGCTTCTATAAGCAATGCATCTATCGGCAAGTTTTTTTCACGAATTTCTTTTTGTAAGTTATACATTGTTGTTAATCCTGTGATGCCACCGCCGATGATCACAACTTTTTTCCTCAAGTAAGCTCCCCCTTTCTACTTACATTACAGATTCTTTTTTCTTTAATACTACATCTGCTAAACAGTCGATAAATGCGTCCGACGCATTAGGCATTTCGGGACGATAATATTTCGCGCCAATTTCATCCGTTACAACTTTACACTCAAAGTCATTGTCATATAAAACTTCTAAATGTTCCGCAACAAATCCAACTGGTGCATATACGAATGAACTGTAGCCGTATTTTTCATTTAGTTCTCTCGTTAAATCTTG
This sequence comes from Bacillus sp. 41-22, assembly GCF_025809295.1. Classification (NCBI taxonomy): domain Bacteria; kingdom Bacillati; phylum Bacillota; class Bacilli; order Caryophanales; family Bacillaceae; genus Bacillus; species Bacillus sp. 41-22. The sequence goes on along the minus strand of NZ_CP084035.1, from coordinate 1,102,955 downwards.
TACATCTGGACCAATCCAAGGGTCTGGTGTATTTCCGGCACTTTGCCAACCTACTGCATAATTTGCTACTTCAGCACCACGTGCAATATAGTCAGCTGTTTCGTTTAATTGATCCGGGTATGGATCGCCGAGTGCGATAATTTTTTCTGGTAAGCTATGTGCAGATACGATTAACACTGCTTTTTCACGTTCTGCTTCTGACATACCGTTATATATACCTTTCACTGCATCGACCCAATACTGAATAAATTTCGGTTCTTTATACCAGCTATCGATGCCGTGAATTGTTAAGTTTCCAAGTTTTCCTGCTTCTTCTTGCGCTCGTCCTACATACGACTTCACGCTAAAAGTAGAATAGTGAGGGGCAAGAACGAGTGCAATTGCATCTTCTATTCCATCTTTATGCATAGCTTGTACTGCATCTTCAATGAACGGTTCAATATGTTTTAAACCAAGATACATGTGGTACTCTACTTCATCTTGTATTTCATTTAAACGTGTCTCTAACTTTTTAGCTTGCTCTAATGTAATAGTAGCTAAAGGAGAAATACCACCAATTGCACGGTAACGCTCTGTTAAATCTTCTAGCATTTCAGGACTTGGCTTTCTTCCTCTGCGAATATGTGTATAGTAACGTTCAATATCTTCTTCTTTATATGGCGTTCCGTATGCCATTACAAGCAAACCAATTTTCTTTTTCATACAGACAATCTCCTTTACTTCGCTAACTGTTCTTTAGAGTACTCATGAATAAATGTAGTTAAGCGTTTTAATGTATCTGGATTTACTTCTGGGAATACGCCGTGACCTAAGTTAAAGATATAACCTGGCTGCTTCATCCCTTGATCTAAAATACCTTTTACATGTTCTTCAATAACAGACCAAGGTGCTAATAAGAATGAAGGATCCATATTTCCTTGTACCGCCTTGTGAACACCACGTGCGCGTGCTTCTTCAATCGGTAAGCGCCAATCTAAACCTACTACATCAAGCGGTAAGTCGTGCCATTCATTCACTAAATGTGCAGCACCTACGCCGTGCATAATCATTGGAACACCCATCGGGCGAACTTCTGCAAAAATACGCTCCATCGCTGGTTTAATAAATATACGGTAATCCGCTACATTTACTGCTCCAACCCAAGAATCGAAAATTTGAACCGCTTTTACTCCTGCGTTAATTTGCGCTTTTAAATATGTAATAACCATATCTGCAAGCTTATCCATTAAAGCGAACCAAGCTTTCGGCTCTGCATACATAAACGCTTTCGTATTATGATAGTTACGAGAAGGACCGCCTTCAATCATATAGCTCGCTAACGTAAATGGAGCTCCTGAAAAACCGATTAACGGTACATCTAACATTTCTGTCGTTAATAAACGAATTGTATCTAGTATGTAAGGTACGTCATCTTCTGGATTGATTTCCCCTAATTTTTCTACATCTTGTAAAGAACGGATTGGACTATCGATAACTGGACCAATGCCAGATTTAATTTCCACATCAACACCAATTGCAGGTAGTGGTGACATAATATCTTTATAAAGAATTGCTGCGTCTACGTTATATTGATCAACTGGCAACTTTGTAACGTAAGCGCACAACTCTGGATTATGTGTAATTTCAAATAAGGAATATTTCTCTTTTATCTTTCTATATTCCGGCTGTGAACGACCTGCTTGACGCATATACCATGCTGGTACATACTCTGTACGTTCCCCCCTACATGCTTTTAAAAATGTCTCATTTATAGTTCTTACCAAGACCCTAGCTCCCTTCCTTACCAATGCTTTTTCTTTAAATATGCTCTATTCCGATATTTATCTTTTTTTACTATACAGCTTGTAAAAACAAAATGCATAACATTATGTACGTTGTTCATTAAATTGACACAAACGTTCGTAAAAACGTTTACTATTTTCACAACATTCTTATTATAGCACAGAGAAAAACTACGGTTTAGCTACTTTTGACTTTTCTCCTTCACGGTTCGTTTGTGTGTTATATGGTACAACGTAAAAACTTGGTTTTGAGAATATATTAATAAACTTCTCCTCATATTTCCCCGTTCCTTTTGCCGTTCCAACGTGAGTATGAATTCCTTTTTCAACTTTATAAATCCGATACATAATTCGCTCATCAGGAAGCGGCGTCCAGCTTAGTTTCATTGCAAATAAACCGAAAGGACTAAATGCTAGTTTTGCTTCCACGTTTTGAATCTTATCTAAACGAATTGGCAGTCCAATTGTTTCAACACCTTTTGGCCTATGAAAACTCGCTTTATCTTGTATGTTTGCTTTCGTTAAAATCTTTTTAAATAACATCGTTGCAGATGCATTTCCATCTTGTAATTGATGCTCTTTATCGGTGCGGTCATAGCCAATCCAAACTGCACCTACTAAATTCGGTGTATATCCAACGAACCACATATCACGCGCACCATTGTCATCATTCGGCAATGAAGTTGTGCCTGTTTTTCCAGCTAAAGCTCCATTATATACGCCAGCTTTCGCCGTACCTTCTTTCACAACTCCTTCAAGCATCTTTGTCATATACCATGCCGTTTGCTTCGAAAAGACTTTCGTTTCAGCTTTTGATGATTCTCCAATAACCGCCCCGTGTCTATTTAATACTTTATCGATAACGTGCGGTTCGATAATATTCCCGTTTGCTAAAAAAGATCGGTACATTTTGACAAGATCAAATGGAGACACACCATTTTTTAGCCCGCCAAGTGCTGTGCTTAAACCTGAGTCCGCAATATGAACATTCCCTTTCTCTAAATATTGCTTTCCCTCATCTACCCCTAATTCATTTAATAAAGATACAGCTGGCACATTTGCTGATTCTAATACCGCATCGTACATCGTCATCTCTTTCGTATACTCATGATTATAATTTCGAGGTTCATAACCTTCAAACGAACTTTTTTCATTCGTTAATAAAGAATATGGATTATATTTCTTCGTCTCAAGTGCAGGTCCATATACGATAAGCGGCTTTAAAACAGAACCAGGCTGCCGCTTTGCAAAAACGCGATTAAGCCCTCTCGGAACATACTCTCTTCCGCCAATCGCGGCTTTAATTCCGCCAGTCTGATTATCCATTAATAAAAATGCACCTTGCGCCCCGTTTTCTTTACCAGGGAAATTTCTCGCATCTTGAAACTGGTTATATGCTACCTTTTGAACTTTTTCATCCATCGGTACGACAAACGTATATCCTCCGCGCAGTACTTCTTGATGCGATAAACCATATAAACGCGCCGCTTCATCTATAACCATATCGATATACGGCATATATGCGAGTTCACGTTCATCTGAATTTTTATAAAGAGCTATTGTTTTCCCTTGGTAACGAACACTATCTTCCGCTGTTAAATAGCCTTGTTTATGCATAAGTGACAAAACAAGATCACGGCGCCCTTTACTCTTTTCTAGGGATAAGTACGGTGAATAGCCATTTGGCGCTTTCGGAAGCCCTGCAAGCATAGCTCCCTCTTCCACTGTTAAATCTTCTACATTTTTATTAAAATACAACTTTGCTGCCGCTTGAATACCATATGCCCCATGACCGAAATAAATATGGTTCATATACATTTCAAGAATTTGCTGCTTCGTATATTTTTGCTCTAATTGAAGAGAAATTGCGACCTCTTTCAATTTGCGCGTAAATGTTTTTTCGCGAGTTAAAAAGACGTTTTTAGCTAGTTGCTGCGTAATCGTACTACCGCCTTCTACCTTCTCTCCAGCTAACGCGTCTTTATAAAGCGCCCGAAATATAGAAGGGTAATCAATTCCTTGATGCTCATAAAAACGAGAATCTTCCACAGCAATAAATGCTTGCTGCACGTACTTTGGAATTTCTTCAATCGGCACGAGCTCTCTATTTTCTACATATAACTTCGTAATTTCTTTTCCTTTCTGGTCAACGATACGTGATGAAGAGTGGAAAACAAGCTGCTTTTCATCCATCATATAGCCACCAGTTAACACAATAAGTTTATAGAGTACAATCGCTACTACGAACGTTGCTACCCCGCCTAATAAAGTCCACTTTGCTTTCTTCATACATCGGCCTTCTTTCCAAATGATGGTACATTTATTATTTGAAAAAGAAGTATCTTTATGTATATAATCTTCGAAGTTTTTTAAGAGAATTGATATAATAGAGACAAACCATAAAGGGGGCATTAAAATGAAGGCTATTATTTCATACGAAACACCTCTAGAACAAGCACATTTCACTGCAAAAAATAACGAAAAAGATATGTTTTATAAAGAAAATACTGAAGAATCTGTAGAATCAACACTTCAGTATGACGTATTAGACGCTGTTGGAGAATTTAAAGGACAATCTGGCTACATCGTTTGTAACAACATTTCTGTAACAGACGAAGGTCGCCCTGTATTTGAAAACCGTTTTAAAAACCGTGCTGGTCTAATCGAAAATGAGCCTGGCTTCCAAGCAATCCGTGTTCTTCGCCCATTAAGTAATGATACATATGTCATCTTAACGATGTGGGAAACTGAGCAAAACTTTAAAGATTGGACAGAATCACGTTCATTCGAAAACGCTCATAAAAAACGCCCTGCACAAGCAGAAGGACAAGCACAGGCTCAGGCGCATCCACATGCAGAACAGCAAAAAAGCATTTTCTCTCGCCCGTCGTTCGTGACTACTTTTGATGTGTTAGTTTAATTTTCGGAGTTCGGAGTCAACGGTATGTGAAATTATATAGGCGATTTTTCGAATATATCGGCGCAACTCGAAATATATCGACTTATCGACAAATGACGACACACAAAAAAGGAAACACCATTACACACCGGTGTTTCCTTTTTCTTTATACCAATTATATATGCGAAGCGCGTCTTCTTTTCGCATATGCTTCACTTCATAACCATGTCCCGCCACCGCTACAGCAGCTGTACATAACTCGTCTTTCTTTTGAAAATAAGATTGATTGTATCCGACCACTTGAATATGCCTTCTTCGCATGATCCCTGTATATTTCGCGAGACCTCGGTGCACCATTACTAACTGATTGTCTCGTATCATATATCCACCACTTTTATATCTAGCGTATGCAAGTATTGTAAATACAATAAATAGCGGTATAAGAACGAACAACGCAGTATGTTGTTTAAAATATATACTCGCACCAGCGATTGGCACAGCGAGCACAGCACTTGTAATCCAGCCCATTACGACGTAACGGCGTAATGCAGCCTTCGGTAAATGAACGATTTCCTCTTCTATTTCATACGGCAACTGTAAATAGGCAAGTAGCTGCTGTACATCTTTTTTCTTCATAAAAGGATGTAACATCACTTCATTCCCTGCGGCTTCTATACTTTGAATGACTTCCACTTCGACAGAGCAATAACCGAAAGGCTGGCGGAGAATTCCTTCTTTCACAGTAATTGCTTGAATGCGGTGGAGCTTTAAGACAAACTCTTTCTTATCAAATAACCCTTGCACAATACGAATTTCATTTCCGTTTCGCTCTATTTTAAAGTTCGCATATTTTAGCGCATAACCAGCTGTCGAAACGACCCACGAAACCGCCATTAAAATCGCGGCCATAACGATTAATTCATATACACCGTTATCCATCACATACGCTTCCACTTTATTTATGAGCCATTCTGGAAGAAATTGATTAAACTCTGTGTAAATAAGAAGTAATCCAGAAAACACTAATCCGAATCTACCAGACGTAATGGAAGCTACTAAAATCTCTTTCATCGTTAACTGATAAATCGTCTTACTTTCTTCTGCCATGGGTACTTCTTCACTCGCAGCGCTTCTTTTTTTATTTAATAAGGCAATCAGTTCCTTCGCTTCATCTTCTTTAATACCAGCTAACATCACTTCCGGCTCACTACCGCCGCCCGCTACTTCTATATTTAATTTCGTAAGCCCAAGCATTTGATAAATGACATTAGAAGATGTACTAATGTTTTGCACACGATCTTTATTTAAATAACTTTCCTTCTTCACAAAAACACCGTGTTTTATATGTAAAATATTATTTTCAACCCAGTATACTTTGAAATACCATTTTACAGCTGAAAAAATAGCCATAATAAATAATACAAACAAAAGAACAAGATGTAAGAAATACCAAGGTTTTACTTCACCATCTGAACGAAATAAAACAAGAAAAATAAAAGGCAACAAAGTCGCAATTCGAATACCTAACAATATCGTGATCGGATGTTGCCTCTTATACACCCTCATCACTCACTTTCGCAAGCTCTCCAATTTGTCTTTTCAACTGTTCTGCTTCTTCTTTCGTTAAACCTGGAATACTATGAGAAGTTGCCGCTGTTGAAATATGTAATTCTGCTAAATTATACTTTCTCATAATTGGTCCTTGCTCAATCGTTACGTGCTGCACACGAATCATCGGAATAAGTACGCGCTTCACAACGAACATTCCCTTTTGAATCTCAATCTCTTCTTCATTTAATCTGTAACTATAATAACGTTGACGTAAATTTGGAAATACAAAATAGTCGAGTGGTATGTATATAACTGCTCCTGTCACTAACAATCCAAACAACCAGCCCCACCAGTTAAAGTTAATCATAAAAAAGAAATACGCAATTACGACTGCTAGTATAACCGCCGCCCCAATTAAAGCATGAATTCTCCACACTTTTAGCATATTAGAATGAATCTCCCTCTCTAACGGCTGCATCTCATCACTCCAATTATATGAATTTATTAATTATATATTAGTTGTTATATACAGTTTTGTAAAATTATAGTTTCTTACATTGTGTCGAGCATTTCTTTAAAATTCCCTTCATTAATGGAATACACCTGAAACTGAATGTAATCTATCTCATTCGTATTAGGGCGAGCGTATGGCAAAATGTTAAATTTAGAAGCAGTTCTTCCTAACATATCTATAATCATTAGAGAAACGTCAATATATTCGAAGTCTACACGGAATACTACTGCTTCTCCCGTAAATTCATACTCTTTAATCGCATCATAAGACTTATTCGCACTTATAAGCGTCACTTTTAATAGTTGGTTTAAATTTTCTGGTTTGAAATTAATCATTTATACAACTCCTTTTTTAATAAAACACTATAAAAATAGTGTAATCTTTTACTTTCATAGCCTCACACATTCATTATATTAAAAATAAAGCTAGTTTTTTATAATTTTTTTGATATAATTACTTACGGGAAAAGGGAAGAATTTTGTCTTCCCTTGTGTTTTTATTTGCATCTAGTACTTTTGCTAGATGCTTTTTTTTATGCTAAAAAGGTACCCTCAAATACTTTGAGGATACCTTTTTCATCAATTTAGTGCATTTCAACAATTGTACCATCTTCGAACACCTTGAATACTCCAGTAAATCCTGCTCCAGCTGCACCTTCTATTTTATATGTCGTACGCACTCTAATTTGATAATATTTCTTTCCATTTTCTACTTGCGTATCCTCTAGCGTGTAATTATATTCTTCTTTATATTCTTTTTTGATATATTCTTTAGCTTTCTCAAAAGTAAATGCATCTTGATTCTTTCCTGTCTCTACCTTTTGATTCTTTTCTGTCTCTACTTTTTGGTTCTTTTCTGTTACTACCTTCTGATTCTTTTCTGTCTCTGTTTTTTGGTTCTTTTCTGTTACTGCCTTTTGATTTTTTTCTGTCTCTGCTTTTTGGTTCTTTTCTGTCGCTACCTTTTGACTCGTTACTGCATCATTTTTTTGTGCCTTCGCTGCTGTCGTTACACTCTTTGCAGTTTTTTCCTCTTCACCAATTTTAGTGATTAATCCTAAAGCCTTTTTATTATATTCTTCAAGGTTCTTGTTATCTTTTGTTTCTGAAACTACCTTATTTAACATCTCTTTCGCTTCTGCATAATTTTTCTTACTTATTAACTCTTCGCTTTTTGTCAGTTGCTCTTCATACTTCTTTTTTTGTTCTAAGATCGCTACTAATGCTGTTCGTTCTTCCTTGGCTTGTTTTATAAGCGTATTATTTCCATTCTTCATGTTCTCTACTTTTCCAAATGACTTGATTGATTCTTCTACCTTTGTTTCTTCTTTTAACTTCACTGCTTCAATCATTACTTTCGTTTGTTCTACAAGCACTGTTGCATCTGAATCATCTTTTTTCTCATCTAATGCTCGTTCAAATGATGATAAAGCATTTTTATATTCTTTATTCGTTAACGCGGTCTTCCCTTCATCCATTGCTTTGTCAAAATCCCCATTACTACATCCAGCTAGCATTAAAAACGTAAGTCCAATTACCGTTAATAACTTTCTCATTTTCTCTCCCCCTATATATAACTAAAACAATAACATCATATGTATAAAAGTCTGTGTAGTAATTAGACTGAAAGTAAATATGTACTGTACATTTCATTTACTATCATTACTTAAAACTCCTAAATAGTTGGTAGTTGGTTTTCTTCTTCTTTTAAGACAGAAAGGAATTTTAATAAAGCCCTTACTCAGAATCTTTACTACACACACTCTTATACACATAGAAAAATCATTTTTCGTTTATAGTTTGCTATTTCTTCAGCTTTAAACATCCTCAGCTAATTGGAATACAAACTATAATCTGTAACATACCGAAAAACAAAAGAAAACAACCCGTAACAAAAGTCACGATTCGTAACTCTTTTGTAACACAAATGTAACATAAGGTTTTTAAACATACAATAGTTTTTTACATTATTTTCCGACATCTATATTTTAAGCGTCAATAAGATACCAATCCTTAGTGTAAATACGGATTCTCCATAAAAGCATACAGGGGATCTTTCCTCATTGTCATCCAGTTGAAAAGTAAACAGTACTCTGAAACGAGAATTTCATACGCTAATAAAAAAAGCCTACTAATTAAAGTAGACTTAAAATAATGCTACCTTTTCGTGCAATTGGTTATCACGAAAAGATGACATGAAAATCTTTAAAGTTATCAAATTAATAGTTTGTCAGTTCACTTTCAGGAGTTTGAATAATAACAGGGTTTTTCCCTGGATCAATCCATCTTAAAATATCAATAACATTTTGTTTATCTACACCTGTACACCCTTCTGTCCATGAAGTAGAAACATGGAAGAAGATTGCGCTTCCTTTGTATGGTGTACGTGATTCAGTATTATAATTAATTACGAATCCATAATCATATGCTGGAATATACATATTTTCAGCTGATTTCCATCTACCTCTTACAGGCTTTTCCTGTAAAGTATTATAGTATGGAGATGTCGAATCATCTACCCAAACGTGATTTTGCGTTAAATTAATAAAGGGAAGTTTCGTACCAGGATTCCCTTGTCTACCGAAAGCTGCACCAATTGTGTATTTTCCTCTTGGCGAACTCATACCACTTTCACTCATCTCAACTGCAAAACCTTTTTTCCCAATATATCCACTTATATTCTTTTGCTCTCTCCATTTCCCATTTGAATTTTCAAATGTACGAACTTGAGCTTGATCCGTATTATAGCCTTTTGTTGTAACTAAAATAACCTGTTGATTATTTTGGATTGTTTTTAAGTTATCAATAACTGTTCGAGATTCATTCATATTCATCCATTGTAGACCTGAACCAGTTCTTATACGCAACCACGTACCTCTTTCTTCAACTACTGTTACCGTTTGCGATGTATATTTTACAAGTACATTCGCTGAGTCCGCTGGATAATCATATGTGAAAAAGTCTCTATTAATATGAATTCTTTTCTCGTTTAATAAGATCCATTTGAACCCTTGATATGTATGGATTTTAACCCAGCCATCTCCTCTTTCTTCATACACTGTGACAGTTTGCGGGGCACCTTCAAAAGCGATTCCTGAAGATAATGATGCATCATGATAAGCAAAGAAATTTTTGGACATCTGAATTTGTTTACGCTTGAACTCTTTATCTTTTGAAGTATCTGTTCGAGCGACTAAACTTACAGTTTCAGCACGAGTAATCGTTTGATCAGGCTTCCAATTATCATTACCATATCCACTTGAAATACCTAATTCAACTAAAATATTTACATATTTCTCGCTCCAATGCTCTTTTAAGTCGTTAAATATTGTTGGAGGATTCACTGTCACTTTCTCTTGTAATTTGTATGCATTTACTAACATAGAAGCCATCGCGCCTCTCGTTAACTTTCCAGTAGGATTGAACTTCCCGTTCCCATCTCCTTTAATAACACCCACTTTTTCTATAGCCGCAATATACGGAGCTGCCCAATGCTTTTTTGAGTCATCAAAAGTAGGCGCTGCCGATTGATCGACAGGAAGGTTCAATATTTTCGCCATCATTTTTGCGGCTGAGCCTCTATCTATCTCTAAATTTGGTGAAAACGTGCCATCAGGCATACCTGACAATACATTTTTATTTATAAGATAATCTACTGATGGCTTTACCCACCCCGGAACATCAGGGAAACTACTTGGAGCTGCTTGTGCTTCATTCTTAGTTACATTTTCCATTTCAGCTAAAGAACTTGAAGAAATAGAAAGAGATCCTACTGCAATCATACCTATCGTTGCTATTTTTATAAGCTTCATATTTATACATGTTCCCCTCTTCTTAATTAAACTAAATTGTAGTACCACGACCTTTTGTGATTCATTTCACAAAATCTATCGTAATCATAAATCGATAAATGTTAATTATAACCTTTTATCCTAAATATTCCAATAGGTGATTTAAAAAGAAAGAATGTACTACCAGTTTACTGTTTATATTAGAAGCGAAAAAATAAGCTAGTTTTTTATATACTTGATATAATTACATATAGGAAACGGAAGATTTTCATTTGTGTCTAGTTCTATTGCTACATGCCATTTTATATTATTTTACATAGTCTCGGGGGATAATAATGAAGAGATTTACTGTTAGCTATATAGCATGTTTACTAGTTTTCTCTATTGTTATGAATGTTTTACCATATGCACGCATTCCAAATTATGCAGATTCATGGGGATCGATTTTGGTATCTATTATTACGGTTTCAATTCTTGGAAGCATCCCTGTTCTTATCGGTTGTTTATTAGGCGAGTTTTGTTATAGAAAAATAAAAAGAAGTCACGAATTAAAGATCGGAGTTCCTTTATTTATATTGTTAGGTATTTCTTACAATCATTTACTCTTTATGTGGTTTAACAACAGAGATTTTCTATCCTTTTATTTAGAAGCTTTTCTGGATACTGGCCTTCCTATTACTGTATCATCTTTATTGTTTTATCTTATAAGACGGCGTTAATTCTCTCATCATTACATAAAAAAATAACCCTCTATGATAAAACATAGAGGGGAGAATTTCTATATAAAAACCTATACCTTATCCTGAAGTGAACCCGAAAACAGAACACATATCAAAACACCTAAACCGTCTGTTCCCTATATTCTTTAGGGGACAAGTGGTTTAGGTGGTTTATTAGAAGCTAGTACCTTCTTTTTTATAATATTCTTTTGAAATCTCTTCATAAAATGCTGCCGATGTCGCGTAGAAATAAGGTGCAGACCATAAGAAACCGATTCCTAAAGTAAGAATACTTAAAATGAACCAGCCAAGGAAACTTAAGCATAGTAAAAAGTAATCCATTTTATGTCCATTCATCATACGGCGACTTTCGGTAATTGCTTGATTCGCTGTGTATTCTGGACGATCATTCAAAATAAAATACGTCATAGAATAAGAAAATGATTTAATAATACCCGGAATAATAAGAAGTAATGTCCATAGCATCAAGTATACATACATTAGTAAATATGTTAAAAACGACTTCATAAGCTTACTTCCATCGCTAAACCATCTAAATAAATCACCAATGCGAGCACTAGTCTCACGGATTACATTTAAAACAAGATAGTAGGCGCCTATTGTTAACGGACCAATAACAAGCATTGCAATAATACTTACTATAAGCGAATCACTTGCTTCTTCCCAACCCCAAAACATCGAGAAAACACCTGTAATTAGAAGTTCAACAGCTCCAATAAGGATTCCAAGTAATAAGGTTGCCCCTACCGCTAATCCCCATTTTCCTTTTAATGCATCAAGTGCTTCTCTTTTCAACTGACTTATCATATATAACCTCCTAATATTATTTCTATATTAGTATACCATTTATATCAAAAATTTCACGAATTTCCCTGAAATAGAAAGGTACTACTTTTTTTCTGATACGTATTGAGAAATGTGAGCTGTATTTGCACCCATATATGAATCAAACTACTCATTTCTCCATAACAAAAAAGCCTGCCTTTCATAATAGGCAAGCTTTTTTAAATTAATCCTCACTTATTCTCTTCTTATACCAATCCTGCATTCTCTCCGCATCTTCTACTCTCGTATGCTCTAGTTTATAATTCGATGATGCACTAGAAAACGTATACGTACATAAACCCGCTCGGCGCTGGAAATATGATTGTGTTTTTTCAATTGATTGGACGTGTCTTCTTCTTACAAGCCCTGTATGTTTCCCAATACTACGATGTATAATCGTAATTTGTTCTCCGTTTACACCGTAACCATTTGTTTTAAATGTTGCGTATCCAAGTGTAAAGATGAGGATAGCTAGCGGTAACAACGCCCACATGATGAAATACTTTTCAAAGTATATGCTTATCCCAGTAAGCGGGACTGCTAGCATTGCGAAGAAAATGAAACTATCAATTAAATAACGGCGCAAGGCTGCTTTTGGTAATGCAGTAATATTTGTATTCAGTTCATATGGCAATTGTAAATGAGCGAGTAACTCTTGCACACGATCTTTTCGAATAATCGGATGCAGCGTAACTTTGTCTTTCTCTTCTCCCAATCCCTTACTTTGAATGACTTCGACTTGCACAGCACAATAACCGAACATCTGACGGAAAATACCTTCTTTTATCGTAATCCCTTGAATGCGGTGTAACTTTAGTACAAGTTCTTTCCTTTCAAGTAATCCTTGAGAAATACGCACTTCATCGTTTTTTCGATTTACTGTGAAATTACCATGTTTTAACGCGTAACCAATTGTAGATATAATCCAAGAAAGGACGAGTAAAATAGCTACCATGTAAATCCAGCCGTATATATCATGATCCATTACATACGACTCTACGCTATTTTTTATCCATTTCGGAATGTACTCATCTACTTGGTGATACACGAAAAAGATTAATGAGAATAATAATCCAAATTGACCGGATGTAACAGATGCTAATAAAATTTCTTTCAAAGTTAATTTGTACTCTGTCGCTTGCTTTTCCTCTGTCATAACTTCTTTTTCTACTACTTCTTCTGATGTTTCTTCTGCTTTCACTTCTGGAGTTGGCTCATTTAGTAAGGAAATAAGCTCCTTCGCCTCATCTTCCGTAATACCAGCTAAGCTAACTTCGGCATCATCACCTCCGCCAGCTGTTTCGATTTGAATTTTCTTTAAACCGAGCATTTGATATAACACGTTTGAACTTGTATTAATCGTTTGAACACGTTCTTTATTTAAGTAGCTCTCCTTCTTCACAAAGAGCCCTTGTTTAACATGTAATACGTTATTTTCAACCCAGTATGTTGTGTAATACCATTTTTCAAACGCTGAAAAAATAGTAAGTAAACCGAATCCAGCGGGAATTAAATACCAAAATGGGAACTTTCCATTTAAACTAAACATGAAAATAAGTAATGGTATAAAGTCTGTTATTTTTAATTCTAATAACATCGTAATGGGATGCTGCCTCTTATACATCCTCATCACTCACTTTCGCTAATTCTGCGATTCTCGTTTTTAACATTTCTGCTTCATACATCGTTAAGCCTGGAATGCTGTGAGAAGTTGCTGCCGTTGCAATATGTAATTCTGCTAATCCATGTTTTCTCATAATTGGCCCTTGTTCAATTGTCACGTGCTGTACACGAATCATCGGTACTAATACGCGCTTTACTACGAAAAGACCGTGCTGAATTTCAAGCTCTTCTTCATTTAATTGATAGCTATAATAACGCTGACGTAGTTTCGGGAATACAAAATACGAAAATGGTGCTAGCGCAACTGTTAACCCAACCATCACATACAAAATCCACGCCCACCAATCAAACTTTATCATAAGGAACAGGTAAGCTAAAATGACGAGAATACCGATCCCTTCTTCAATTACAGCACGAACTTTCCACACCTTGACCATGTCAGGATGAATTTCATTTTTCAATGGATCCATGTAACCACTCCAAATCTATTAATCTAATATATGAATTGTCTCAATCTATATTTTACATAACTTTACATAAAATTGAAAATTTATTATTTATCCGTTTTTTTCTCAGGAATAAAATATCCGAACCAAAGGAGCCAAACTAAACTAATTAATGCGAGCCAACCTTTATCCGCTTGGAAAGCTTCAATCATACCTGGAATTTTATACACTCCCACAAATCCAAGGAAACCGAGCCACCAGTTTTTCTGCATTTTCATTTTTATTCCCCCTCCTTCATTACGTTTTTCACATTTTGAATCCAAATTTCTTTATACTTTAACTGGAATCCTATTAATATGTAATTACTCATATTATCAATAACGAGCGCTAACGTATGCGCGTTTTCTTCAGTTGCATGTTGTGACACAACACCAAGTTCCACACCTTTCTTTAATAAATCGTGGAATCCATTTAAGAAATCTTCTTGTATTTCAAATAAGCGTTTCTGGTACTTTTCATTTCGCGTCGCAGTTACGATGAATTCATTTATAACGCGTAATATGCCTTCTTGACCTCTATACTCCGATAACATATGTAAACCATCTGCGATTAACTTTTCTGCAAAGTTTTCTTTCGTATATTGTTCTTTATCGAAGTAATTGACGAAATAATATCCAGAAAAAATCTCTTCAAATAAAAAATCAACTAGCGCTTCTTTAGACGGAAAATGATAATAAATAGCTGGCTTTGATATACCTACTTCTTTCGCAATCATTGAAAGACTCATCTTCTCAATGCCGTGCTCTGCCATTAGTTTAAATGATGCATCTACAATGTGCTGCGATGTTTGTAAATTTTTTGTCATACTGTACCTCTTCTATTTTTACTTACCGGTCGGTAAATAAATTGTAAAATGAAAATGAATGATTTGCAAGTTAATTAGAGTTTTAAAAGGAACTTCTTCATGAACCTAGAAAAATATAAAGTAAAAACAATGTATAACGATAAGGAGGATTTTCATATGGGATCTGGCGGTAAAGGTGGTAGCGGCGGCGGTGAAGATGGCAAAGATGGTAAGAGCGGTAGTAGTGGGCTTTTATTAATCATTCTGCTCTTTATCGTATTCATTATAATTGGAGCTAGTTATAGTGTGTTTAGCTTCTAAGAAAAGACACAATTCAGTTAGTTATAGTAGCGTAGAAAACTGAAACAGAGATTAAAATTTTCCTTCTTAAGGTTTCTTCACCAGTAAGGGCACACAAAATAGAAAGCCCCGGTTATATTTAACAGCCAGCGCTTTCTATTTTCAGTATTCTTATAATGCTTCATCTATATTTCCAACTCGCACACGTAAATCGTTATTGATCATCCACAATAATATACGCTGTTCGGATTGGCCCATGCACACCTACGACAAGGTTCATTTCAATATCCGCGCTATTTGACGGACCAGAAACGAAGTTCACACAAGCCGGCAAGTTTTCTCCCGCTTTATTTTGATCATGAATCAGTTTTGTAGCTTGGGTTAATCTTGGTACAATCGTACTTTTAGGAACGATTGCAATATATGACTCCGGAAGAAGACTCACATGTCTTCCTTTTAACCCGTCATTAAATAGTACAACGGTTCCTGATTCTGCCAAAGTCATATCACTGAACGTAATGCCAAGGTCAGCAGCTTTCGCAAATGCTATGTCCTCTTCTTTATGTTCTAATCCCCATGTACGAAAATGTGTTGTACCTTTATTGCTGAAACATGGCGTAAGACCATACTCATTAAAGCGCTCATCATTCGAACATATAACAGATTTGATATTCCAACCTTTTATAAAAGACCCCAATGTTTCAACAAGATTTCCCTTTGTTGTTCGCTTTACTTCTGTATGAATGACTTCGCAGTGCTCTATTAACTTTAATACAAGTTCGTCTTGCGCCAGTCCGTCAAAAACAGTCCACTGCGGGGAAAAAGACCAGTTCGGTTTTTCCACTGCTTCTGGACGTTTCCTACCAAGCTTTTCTGATAACTGGAGTAAAAATTCCTCACGATTTTGGATGGCCATCATTGTTCTCCTTTTCGTGTTTTTCAAACCACTCTCGAAACGGTTGTTTTTTCGGAACTGGAAAATCTCTCGCATCCGTCCAAGCTTTTAACGGCCCAATTCCACGCTCGATCTTATCCCCTTTTGCAAGAGGTTTTAATGCATACGGAGCGCTCTTCGCTGCAAAAGAAAATAGTCTAGGACTCTTCACCGCTTTTTCAAAACCTTTCATAGCCACGTTCCAAGCTACAGGTGATTGTTTTTCTTCTACAATGCGGCTGCGATGTTTAATTAATAAGTCATGTAACGGGATTTTCACTGGACACGCTTCTGTACAAGCACCACAAAGGCTAGATGCGTATGGTAAATCCTTATATTCATCATATCCCCCTAAAAGCGGTGTCAACACAGCTCCAATTGGTCCTGGATAAATAGAGCCATATGCATGTCCACCAATATGCCTGTATACAGGACACACATTAATACATGCCGCGCAACGAATGCACTGAAGAACACTTTGGAATTCTGTTCCTACAATATCGGAACGACCATTATCAACAATAACTAAATGAAATTCCTCAGGTCCATCTGTTCCGCCAGGCTCAGTTAATCCTGTAATATAACTTGTTAACTTTTGTCCTACAGAACTTCGGCATAGAAGTGTTACTAAAACATCAAGTTCTTCCCATGTCGGAACAATACGTTCCATCCCCATAACTGTAATCAACGTTT
This sequence comes from Bacillus sp. 41-22, assembly GCF_025809295.1. Lineage (NCBI taxonomy): Bacteria > Bacillati > Bacillota > Bacilli > Caryophanales > Bacillaceae > Bacillus > Bacillus sp. 41-22. Next base: position 1,086,015 of record NZ_CP084035.1, on the reverse strand, counting down.
TCGGAAGTGTCGTAGTAAGTCTTGCATTTCCTTCGTTTGCTACGATAGAAATTGACCCAGACTCTGCAACAGCAAAGTTACATCCAGTCACCCCTATATCCGCTGCAAAAAAATCATCACGTAAATACGATCTTACAAACCTCGCCATTTCCGTAGGATCAGATGTTCCAGTATAATCTAACTTTGTTTTAAATATTTCACAAATGTGTTCTTTATCCTTGTGAAGACACGGAACAACAATGTGTGATGGAGGATCGTGGTCGTTCACTTGTAGAATAAATTCAGCAAGATCTGTTTCTAACACTTCCGCTCCAGCTTCTTCAATCGCTTCATTTAAACTAATCTCTTCCGTTACCATCGATTTTGATTTCACAATTTTTTTCGCGTTTTTCTTTTTTACAATCTCTTTTACATATTCCCTTGCGTCTTCTGCAGTCTTTGCGAAATAAACGAAACCACCGTTTTTCTCAATATTTTCACTCAGCTCATATAAATAATAATCAAGGTTTTCTAATGTATGCTTTCGAATTTCTTCTCCTAAAGCTCGCCATTCTTCCCAGTTCCCAAGACTCTCAGTAGCTTTTAATTTCTTGATTCTCAGACCATCTTGCGCTTTCCTGACAGCCTGTCGCATAAATTGATCCCCAATGCCTGTTTTAGTACGCTTATGAAAGGGATCGTTCCCAATTTTCATTCCCATCTCTATATCCCCCCTTGTTTTCGATCTTCATTTAATACTTGAGCAATATGTTTTACATCAATTGGATAACCATTACGTGTTAAACGTCCTTTTATATTCATTAAGCAGCTACAATCCATCCCAATTAACAATTCCGCACCGGTTTCCATAATATGCTTTACTTTTTCCTCAACCATTTGCTCAGAGATTTCTGGCATTTTCACCGAGAATGTCCCTCCAAATCCGCAACAATCATAATTATGCGGCAATGAAACAACTTCCAGTCCCTTTACACACTTTAATAGTTTTTGCGGTGGTTCCTTAATCCCCATTAATCGGCTCATATGACAAGATGTATGAACCGTTGCTTTTTTATGAAGCTCTGCACCTAAGTCTTCTTTCCCTAATACTTCCACAAGAAATTGTGTGAATTCATATGTTTTATTTCCAAGTTCAGTAGCTTTTTTCTTCCACTCCGCTTCACTTTCAGAAAATAAGGTAGAAAACTCGTGAACCATCATCGCGCACGAACCCGATGGTGCCACAACATATTCTGAACTAGCAAAGGTTTCAATCATATGTTTTGCCGCTGTTTTCGTTTCTTTCAAATACCCGCTATTATAGGCAGGTTGGCCGCAGCAAGTTTGGCTTTTAGGAAAATCAACTTCACAGCCTAAATCTTCAAGAATTTCGACGACATCACTTCCGACCTCTGGATAAAAAACATCTGCCACACAAGTGATAAAAATTGATACTTTCATATTTGCACCCCTAAATACAGTAAAGTAATCTCAAGTAACTCTATTTGTATATTATTGGTAAAAAGATGAAAAATATGAATAAAAATAACAAAAAGCACCCTAAATTACACATGTAGGGTGCTTTCTTTTTAATTTCTATTCAGCAATCGCATACGATAACAATTCATCGTCACTTCTCCGAGTCTTTGCAGTAATTGATAGTTCGCATATGCGCCGACTGGGGCACCGATGATTGGAACGAGTTGAAGCATTTTTGCTAAATCGATATAGTCTCGGTATTCTGTTTGGAACTTTTCCCAGTCCATATGATTTTCTTCTTCTGTATCCCACGTTTCAATCGCTTTCCATACTTCTTTTCGGTGATCGTCACTTGAAAAAGCAAGTTGGAAAACGTGAAGAATAAAAAGGCGCTCTTCTTTTTTACTCGTATCAAATCCGTACAATGTTGCTGCATCAAATAAAAATTTTATTTTAATAGTAAGTAATAACGGGAAATCGGCAAGGCCAAGGAGAATACCACCTGCTCCTGTTCCTGCCCCTTCTGCCGCTGCAACTTTTTTGTACTCATCCATTTTTTTACGTACTTCATCATCTCTTCTTTGCAGTGACCAGTTCGTTTCTTTTAGCTTCGGTTTTATGAAGTTTGATCCAGCGCTAATTGTTTGCACCATCATCCGAATCGTTTCTGTTAGTACCTTTTGCACTTTCGCGGGCACTAGTTGTTGCACTTTCACCTGCACTTTTTTAGAGAACCGTGTCATCATAGAAGAATCTTTCATGAATGTAGCTTTCCACTGCTCCAATTCTTTTCTAACCTTCTCTTCATATGTAATCATAGGTTCATTCCTTTCAGTTTAAACGCTCAATTCGTTTCGCCCCGTACTGGTAAACGAAACCGATACTAAATAATATGCTTACGACAAATAAAATGCCGGTCATTATGAAATCTTTCGTCGCAAGTGCAAATATAATTGTAAATACAACGCTACCAATGATAAGAATCGCATTTAATAAAGTAAGGAAATCTCTCTTCTTCTCGTCTCCCCCTACCGGATATAAATCAAGCCAAACTTTCATACGGTGATGTTTCCAAAGGGTTAAGAGCTGGTAGCCGATTAAGTATAAGAAAACAAGGCTTACGATAAAACGTCCATATAAAAATGGGATAAAGTAAAGAATAATTCCCCCAAGAACGAGTAAACGCATATATAATCCGAAATAGTTACCCGATCTTAAAAATGTTCTCGTATATAAGTATAAATATGTACGTTTCTCACCGATCATCGAAAGAATGAAATCAAGCCATTTCCTACGTGATACTCTCTCTTTTAACGCTGGTACATCAACGAACATATTCGCAATGCGGTACAGCAGCATCATTTTTTTACCCTCTTCAGAAATTAAATACTCCCAGTTTAGCGGCTTTCCTTTCACCTTTTGATGCATAACAGCAAGGTATAGCGCCATTAAAAAGACAATTACACCGGTAAAAATGACTGAAGTACGTTCTACAAGGAAGTACACAAATAAGCCGTTTAAGATAAAGCGAATGAACCAATCTGCTTTTTGAACGCTTTGATCTGTTAAAAATGATTTTTCCCACGCTACGAATAAATTCCACGCTTTTACAATGACAAACGCGATTACAATCCATATGTAATTGGCACCTGTTTGTTTCATTTGCTGGAAGTATAACGGGGCAAGCGCAGCTGCTACCATTGCGATTATGTATAACTGAATCATAAACGTAAAGAGAAATGCCTTCGTAAAATAAGGCTTTAACTTTTCTTCAACTGGCAGCAAATACACGAGGTCTGCTTCTTTTAATAACGTTTGGATTGACCCAGCTGTTAATACGAGGCCAAGTAAGACTGCCATAACAATCGCTGTCGGAAACGAAGGTGTTAACGTTTGTAACCATTGCTGGTAATAATACGCTCCTGCTCCGATGATAAATACGAAAATAAATTTCAAATGATCATTAAATACGTATTTACTATATGTACGAACTTCTTTTAGAAAGTGCCGAAATCGTTCTTTCCATAACGCTGTGCTATTCATAATCTTCTTCCTTCGTTAACGCAATATAAATATCATCAAGCGTTGCACCAGGCATATTAAACCCGGATTGAAGTTCTGATAATGTTCCCATCGCTCTCACTTCACCTTGATGCAAAATAATGAATGAATCACAATAGCGCTCTGCTGTCGCTAAAATATGTGTACTCATTAAGATGCCCGCACCACTCTTTTTCATTTGATCCATCATTTGAAGAAGTGATTGAATCGCTAACGGATCAAGCCCAACGAAAGGTTCGTCCACAATGTAAAGTGATGGTTCAACTAAAAATGCACTCATAATCATCACTTTTTGTTTCATCCCTTTTGAGAAATGAGACGGAAACCATTTCAAACGATTTTTCATGCGAAACTCTTGTAATAGTTGTCCTACGCGTTCTTCATATTGTTTTTCATCTACACCGTACGCCATCGCTGTTAATTTCAAATGCTCTTCTAACGTTAACTCATCATATAATACTGGCGTTTCTGGAATGAAGGAGAAACTAGAACGGTACGCTGTCATATCATCACGAATTGTTTTCCCATTAATTGTGACAGTTCCTTTTTTCGGCTCCATTAAACCGATGATATGTTTAATTGTCGTACTTTTCCCGGCTCCATTTAAACCGATCAAGCCAACAAGTTCGCCTTTATTAACAGAGAACGAAACATTTTGCAGTACAGGTCGTTTCGTATATCCTCCTGTAACATTTTCTACACGCAATAACTCGCTCATACGACACCACTTTCTTCATTTATATTCATTCACTTTTGTAAGAAATGTATATATTCATCTTACCAAAAATCATGGTGCACTACATAGTATCGATGCCTTCAAAAAAAAAATTAAATTTCTTGGCATATATTTTTACGAAAGCGGACATCATAATTAGTGAAGAAGGAACACATTGAAAAAGCAACCACCAATTGATGAGTACAACAACATAGTGAAGTCATCATGAAATGGGGTGTCCAAGTTGGACAATGAAATTTACACATAACCAGATAATTTGTTTCATTTTCGAAACGGGGTGTCTCCGAAAGAGCATATACTGTTTTTTAAAATAAACAATTTCATTTTAAAAAAAGATTGCAATTCATTTCACTTGAAAATGGGGTGTCTACGGCAGAAACTTTAGCCGATTTACCGTGCATTTCTTAAATAAATGAGGTGTCTGCGAACCGTAAATTATAAAAAATGCTTTTTCAATCCCTCTTCAGAAAACAGGAAGCTGAGTCAGCTTCCTGTTTTTCGTGTTTGTTCTCCTATGTAATTATGGTAAAATACGGCTAAGACTATTTGAAAGGATGAGATCGATGAATCATACAGCGGACAATTGTATTTTTTGTAAAATCATTGACGGGCAAATCCCTTGCTCAAAAGTATACGAAGATGAACATGTACTTGCATTTTTAGATATTAGTCAAGTAACAAAAGGACATACTCTTGTTATTCCAAAAGTACACAAACAAGACATTTTTGCGTTAACGCCAGAAATCGCATCACATATTTTTGCTGTCGTTCCAAAAATCGCAAATGCAATGAAAGCAGAATTTAATCCAGTTGGTTTCAACCTACTTAACAATAACGGCGAGAAAGCTGGACAAACTGTATTCCACTTCCACCTTCATTTAATTCCACGCTACGGTGAAAACGATGGTTTCGGTGCTGTTTGGAAATCACACCAAAATGAATACACAATGGAAAATTTACAAAACATCGCAAGTACAATTGCAAATAGTGTGAAATAGTGCCACTATAATAAGAAGTAATACATAATAAGCCTATTCCTCTGGCATTTATTGTATGGCTTCTTTCTTCACAAAAAATGCCGGGGGTATGATTTTTTTGTGCATAGCATGTACAAGAGAGAAAAGCTCGCTTTTCTTCCCCTTGTCTTAAAGATATGCACACTTTTATACATCATGAATACGAACGAAAAATAAGGAGGTTTCCTTTTATGTCAAAAGCTAAATCCTTTATTACAGGTGTACTTTGCGGCGGAGCAGTTGCTGGACTAGCCGTTCTTTTCTCAACTCCTTCTTCTGGTAAAGCTATGCGCGGTAAGCTGAAAGAAAAAGGAACTGATATTAAAAAAACATTAGCTGATATTACAGCTGATACGAAGTTATTAAAGCGTCAAATCGTTGAAACTGCTTCAGAAGGTAAAGAAGTATTCCAAGAACTAAAAGACGATATGCATGACACGCTTTCTAACTGGAAACAAGATATTTCTCAAAACAAACGACATATCGAAAAAGAAATTTTAGACATTCAAAAGTCAATTGAGAAACTACAAGAAGCCGTTCCAGAAAAAGCGTAAACATATTCCTGCTTAGTTTTTTGCATATAACAAATATTTTTCATACGAATTGACCTTAACACGGCATATCACATAGATATGCCGTGTTTTTATGCATTTACAATATATGTTATCCCTTAACATGTAAAGACAACACATGTATTCTCGACTCATAAAACGCTTCCATAGTTATGCATGATTTGTATAGAATGTTATTTTTCCGAAAAATTTTCACAATTCTCACAAAAAGACTTTATTAATTTTTATTTTACTGGCATAATAGATAATAATGAAAAAAGAATGTTAAAGTGGGTGAGTAAATGAAAAGTGGAGAAAAAAATTACTCGGTAAAAGAAGCGATGATTTTCAGCCAACGTATTGCTCAATTATCGAAAGCGTTATGGAAATGCGTAGAGAAAGATTGGCAACAATGGATTAAACCTTACGATTTAAACATTAACGAGCATCATATTTTATCAATCGCTTATCATTTAAAAGGGGCTTCTATTTCTGAGATTGCTAAGTTTGGAGTTATGCACGTATCAACGGCGTTTAACTTCTCTAAAAAGCTAGAAGAACGCGGCTATCTTGTATTCTCTAAAAAAGAAGATGATAAACGAAATACGTACATTGAAATTACAGACAAAGGGGAAGAATTACTACTTCGCTTAATGGAGGAGTATGACCCTGAAAATAATTCTGTTTTTAATGGGGCACTTGAACTTCGTAATTTTTACGGTAAGTTCCCAGAAAATATCGAACTTATTGCGATCCTTCGCAATATTTACGGACAGGACTTCATCGATATTTTTGAGAAATCATTAGAGAATATTGAGGAGAACTTTACGGAGACCGATCAAAAATTAGTTAAGAAATAATCTATTTATCCTTTCGCAATCATGCGTAAGAATTCATTCATAAGTGGCACAAATAAGCCCTGCTTTGCTAGCGCTTCCGCAGTTTCGTGTACTTCGAGCTGATGTGGAAGCGCTTTTTCAAATTGATCTAATAGCGCATCAAACAATAGAAGGCCTTCTGCTTTCTCCACTACATATTGTTCGTTCAGTCTTTCACAAAGTTTTAGTATACGTTCAATGTCTTTTTTACGAGCTTTTTTCTTTATGATTAAAGAATAAAATGGACACTTTTCTTCATCAATCATTTTAAATAGTAGGTCTACGTAGTATTCAGCTTGTTCTAGTCTTCTTACAACGTCCATTTTCTCCCTCGCTTCCTAACACAAAGTCTTCTATTTCTGAATTTTGTAACACGAACAAAATATCGTATGATACAATATATAAAGTATATGTATTTTAGCCAAAAGGAGGTCTCGCCTCATGACTCTTATAACCGTTGTTTTTGTTGCATTCGCACTTCTTGTTATATTTTACACGAATTTCATGACACATACACTGTGTGAGCGAAAACAAATATCTGCGAGCCGCCAGCCCGGTGTCTTTCGAGTTATTAATGTATGTATTACCATTCTATTAATTTCTAGTTATGTAGAAATTATATTTCATGGAAAGTGAGGAAGGAAGCCCCTTCCTCATTTTTTTCCTCTATAAGCAAATTATACCTACTATAACTAATAAAATAAACAGTACAAGTAATAAAATAAGTTTTGAATTCATCCCCCATCCCCTCCTCTTTTCTGTATATGCGACATGCGCCCAATATGGTACCCTTTCAAAATCTGACACAAACTGGTTAAAATTTCTTTATCAATAGGAAAACCCGTCGAAATATGATATATTAAATTTTGTACATATTGCTTATACTATGAAATAAACGACACGCATCTAAACTTTATCCTAAAGCCTCGGTAAGCCCTGTTAAGCGTGCTTTTACATATAAAAAAAGCAAAGACATCAGTGAGACTTAATCAGGTTCTTATGAACGAAAATAACCTATCATAAGGCGTTTCTTCATTCGTATGGGATAAATTAAAAATACATAATAGTAGGAGTGTTTATTGAATGAAGAAAGCTATGCTTGCCTTAGCCGCAACAAGTGTAATCGCATTATCAGCATGTGGAACATCATCATCAGACAAAATTGTTACATCTAAAGCTGGTGACATCACTAAAGAAGAGTTCTACAATCAAATGAAGACACAAGCTGGTAAACAAGTACTAAATAACATGGTTATGGAAAAAGTACTTATTAAAAACTACAAAGTCGATGACAAAGAAGTAGACAAAAAGTTCGATGAAATGAAAAAGCAAGTCGGTGACCAATTCGATACACTAATGAAACAACAAGGCCTTAAAGAAGAAACAGTTAAAAATGGCGTTCGCGCTTCATTAGCTCAAGAACAAGCGATTGAAAAAGCAATTACTGATAAAGACTTAAAAGCAAAATTTGAGGACTATAAGCAAGAAATTAAAGCCAGCCATATTCTTGTAAAAGATGAAGAGACTGCTAAAAAAGTGAAAGAAGAACTTGCACAAGGTAAATCTTTCGAAGAGTTAGCGAAAAAGTACTCTGAAGATCCAGGTTCAAAAGAAAAAGGTGGCGACTTAGGATTCTTCGGACCAGATAAAATGGTAAAAGAATTCGATGAAGCTGCTCGTAAGCTGAAAAAAGATGAAGTAAGTGAACCAGTAAAAACACAGCATGGTTACCATATCATTAAAGTAACTGAGACTCATGCTGACGCAACTTTCGATAAAGCAAAAGCTGACATCAAAAAAGAAGTAGTTCAAGAAAAAACACAAGATGCTCAATTTATGAATGATCTTATGATGAAAGAAATCAAAAAAGCTGACGTAAAAGTTGACGATAAAGATTTGAAAGATCTTTTCGAAGAGCCAAAAGCTGACGCTAAAAAAGACGAAAAGAAATAATGAAGTGAAAAAAGCTTGGGTAGCCCCAAGCTTTTTTATTTTGTAGTAGTTTTTTTGCCGATAAATCGATATACTCCCTCACCTTACTCCATTCAACACAAAAAAACCTTGGTTTCGTGCAACACGAAACCAAGGTTTATCTTATTATCATTGATTAAATTAAAAAACTATGGTAAATTAGTACAGAAACGCATTCGTTTAAAATAAAAGAATGTATTTATCCGTATCTTAATTGTACACCAAAACACATCTTCAGTCAACCTCTATTTTCACTTTTAAAGGAGTGCTTACCGTATGAACAAAAAACTTGATCAAGAGCAAAAACGATTGGATAACGTAATAGAAACGATTACGGAGCAAATTGATAAACTGGAAAGCGAAACTGGCAGACGCCGGGCAGAAGTAATCAACATTCGCAAACACTTCTGGGATGATGTTAAAGTTAACACTGATACTTTTGACGATTATCTTGAAACAGTTATCAACTTAAGACAACAAGCTCAGTCACTAGCCGTAACACAAATTACCCATAAGCACACCTTTAATCGACTTGCCGCACTACGCCGTATGCATAAAGCACCTTACTTCGGACGAATTGATTTCAAAGAAGAAGGCGAATCTGGCGCAGAACAAATTTATATCGGGGTGGCTACACTTACCGATGCAAGTGGAGAAAACTTTCTTATATACGATTGGCGCGCACCAATTTCAAGTGTTTACTACGATTATCCACCAGGACCGGCTGAATACAGCACACCAGGAGGCGTAATCTGCGGCAATGTGGAGAAGAAATTACAATATATTATTCAGAATGGCGAGATTGATTCCATGTTCGATACGAGCCTCACAATTGGAGATGAAATTCTGCAACAAGCGCTCGGAAAAGGAACAAACAAACATATGCAAAGTATCGTTGCTACTATTCAGCGCGAGCAAAATGAAATTATCCGTCACGATGAAGGGCGACTACTTATCGTTCAAGGAGCTGCTGGTAGCGGTAAAACGTCAGCTGCCCTGCAGCGAATCGCCTACTTACTATATAAATATCGCGAATGGTTAAAAGCAGATCAAATTATTCTCTTCTCCCCTAACTCTATGTTCAACAGCTACGTTTCTAACGTACTACCTGAACTCGGTGAAGAAAATATGCAGCAAGTTACATTCCAAGAATATTTAAACCATAGACTAAGTAAGTCATTTGATGTTGAGGATCCTTACGAGCAATTAGAATATATGCTAACTGAAACGAATAGCGCAAATTATAAAACTCGAAATGCGAGCATTCGATTTAAAGCATCTACTCAATTTTTCGAGATGATTAGAGCATACAGACAATCTCTTGAATCTTCAGGCATGCTATTTAGAGGAATGAAATTTAGAGGAAAACTGATTGCCTCTGCTAAAGAAATTACAGAGCAATTTTATAATACTGATTCCTCCCTCCGCTTCCATAATCGAATTGAAAAGTTAACAGATTGGCTAAATAAACAAATAGATGCAATTGAAAAAACAGAACTGAAAAAGCCTTGGGTAGAAGAGGAAATTGAATTACTTAGTAAAGATGAATACCAAAAGGCTTATAAATATTTACAGAAAAAAGGCGAGTTTGAAGACAACTCCTTTCATGATTTTGAGAAAGAAACGAAAGTACTTGGACGGATGATTGTCCGTAAAAAATTGAAGCCGCTTCGTAAAGGCGTTCAAACATTGCGCTTCATCAATTTCACAGGCATATATAAACAACTCTTCACAGATGCATCATGGGTTACTGGGGAAAAACCGAAAGAGTGGGATGACATTTGCTCATTAACAGTAAACATGCTCGATGAAGGAAAGCTATATTATGAGGATGCGACTCCATTTTTACTTTTAAAAGAATTAATTGAAGGCTTCCAAACGAATAGATCGATTAAACACGTACTCGTAGACGAAGCGCAAGATTATTCTCCGTTTCAGTTCGAGTTTTTAAAACGTCTCTTTCCTGCCGCAAAAATGACTGTACTCGGAGACTTTAACCAAGCGATATTTGCCCATGCGAGTGAAGCAGTGAATTTCAATACACTTACTAGCTTATACGGACCAGATGAAACGAACGGTATCAACCTAACTCGTAGCTATCGCTCAACAAAACCGATTATTGAATTTACACGTGCTCTCGTACCGGAAGGAGAGAACATTCACGCCTTTGAACGTGACGGTGAGAAACCTACAGTGACGAAAGTTTCTGATTATAGCGAACTGCATGATCGTATCACTTCTAAAGTTGCTGAACTACAAAAACAACAGCACAATACGATCGCAATTATATGTAAATCCGCAGCTGAAAGTGCCGCTGCATACGAGGCACTCAGTCATATCGAGAATATTAAACTTGTGAAAAGTAACTCAGCCGAGTACGAACAAGGCATCGTCGTTATCCCTGCTTATTTAGCGAAGGGTATCGAATTTGATGCTGTTATTATTTACGATGCTTCTAAAGATGTATACAGCGATGAGAGCCTACGTAGATTGTTCTACACTGCTTGTACACGCGCGATGCATGAATTGCAGCTTTATAGCGTTGGTGAGGTTAGTCCTTTTGTAACAGGGGCTGCTTCGGAGAGTTTTGAATGTATAACGAAAACACCTTGATTTTTATCAAGGTGTTTTTTTCATTCTAAATGAAATATCTTTACGTCGATATACACTTAGCACGATCCCCATTAAAAGCGCATGAAATAAAGTTGGTGTTAATCCATAACTAATAAAAGGCAATGATATAGCAGCAATCGGTAATAAGCCTAGGATCATGCCCACGTTATAAATGAACTGAACTACAAAAAGAGTCATTCCTCCAACGAGAAGCAATTTACCATACCGATCATTTATTTTATAAGATATGATTACTAACCTTGCTACAAAAAGAGAAAGAATTAAAACAAGGACCAAGGCAAGGAAATACCCGTAATAGTAAGTCAAACTTGCAAACACAAAGTCAGTATCTGGAGCAGGGATGAACTTTGTATCTCCAGATGTACCAAACCAACCTGCTGACGACATTACCTCTTTTAAACGTACATACATAAACCCTGCGCCCCCTGCATCACGCTCTGGGTTTAAATATCCTAAAAATCTATCCAAATGATATCCTTTTACTGAGGACCAGGAAAAGGATACCCTTATAATCAATAAACAAATTGGTACAATTGTAATAATCAATACCTTTTTCTTTCCTAAATTACTCCACCAAAGCATAACGAATACCATCGTGATATAGATAAAAACCGTTGAAAGAGTTGCTACAGTTAAGAATAAACACAAAGAAAATAAATATAAAACCACAAGATGCATAACCTTTATCCTACTACCATTGAAAATGGAAGCCCAAGCTAGAAAAAAGAACGGCACTGCCATTAAACAGTCAATTGCAATGGGACCAATTTTTATTAACGGTTCGCCAGCCATCGAAGCGTTTGGAAAACAGTATAGCATTAACAGGATAAGTACTCCGATTGTATAAAACAGCCCTCCGAGTCTTTCTAACTTCCGATAATCAATCAGCATCATCCCAAGAGCTGCTACAACACCCAGAATAACAAATATCAACTTATTCATTATTACATCATTCGTATATCCAAAAGCTAAAACTGGCAAAAACCCTAACCCCATAGCAGCCACTAATAAAATAATTAAGAACCAATCAACCTTTGGCTTATGAAGTTTGTTAAGCTCCCGCCCTAATTTAATCGGACTTCCCATTTGTTCCACCGCTTTATTTTCAGCAACTTCCTCACTTAACCCTTTTTCTATCCATGTGCTCTTCGCCTGTTTTAAGTGAAAATCTAGTTCAGTTGCTACAAAGCTCTTTGCTTCTTTTGATTTAATGTGATTGGTAACTTCACTTAAAAAACGCTCCCCTTTTTTGTTCAATTTTATCTCACTCCTGTACTAATCCTTTTAATATAAACCGTGCCTTCGTAGAATCTTTTTCTGCCTTTCGCAGCATCTTGTTTCCTTTATCATTTAATTGATAATATTTCGCTCCTGCATGATCCCAACTCGATTGGATAAAACGATTCTGTTCTAGACGATGTAATACAGTATATAAAAAACCTTCATTTCCTTCGAATTTTCGAATCCCTCTCCCTCGTAGTAGCTGTGACAATTCGTATCCTGTTTTTTCATTACTGAGGAGTTGTAAAATGGCTAACGAGATGTCCTCTTCCTTTTCGTGTGATGCATTGATTTTTTCGCGCACCCGCTTTCGGTGTTGATCAGAAAAACTCAAATGTTTAAACGTTGTATTCTCCATTGATTTTCGCAGGCCTTTTAATCGATCTTCCATTTGATTATTCCTCCAATCCTTTCTTCAAAAGCTCCTTCGCTTTTTTCAGTCTCGTTTTTATCGTGTTTTCTTTCACTTCTATTACAATAGCAATCTCTTTAATTGATAGTTCTTCATAATAAAATAGATAAATGACTTCTCGATATTTTATCGGTAAATTCATTACTGCAGAAGCCAGTTCACGGTCCTTCGCATTTTGAATAACAGTTTGTTCGACACTATCATTTTGAACCCCAATATAAGCAGCTTCATCCTCTGTCACGATCACCTTTTTGTTATACCAACTTTTTATGTAGTCCTTACATTGATTAATCGCAATTCTCCACAACCACGTTTTCACATTCGATTTCCCATTGTATGTATGAAGAGATTTATAACATTTCACAAATATATCTTGCGTTAAATCCTCAGCGACTTCTTTATTATTCACATATGAATACACAAGCTGTAAGACTTCTTGTCCATACTTGTTCATTATTTCATCGATAAGGAGTTCCTTATCTTCTATTTCAAACGCTTCTACCGTTAATTCATCCACATCATTTCCTCCTTCCCATTTATTAGACGACGCACGCCATGGAAAAGTTTTATAAATTCATAAAAAAACGGTTGGAAATGTCCATACCGTTTTGTTCATCCTCTACTATTTAATTTTTTCTAAAACAAAACTTTTAATATTCCCCGCACTTTTTATAGCTTGCGATACGTCTGTTTTATTAAGTTCTTCAAAATAAGGATATTGTAGAAGCAAATTAATAAATTGATTCATTTCAACTCCAATACACTACTACAATTGTTAAGTTATTCAAACGGTATAATAATACTTATTATACCTTTCGTATTCATATCCTGTTAAGCAACAAAAATCTACACTCAGTTAATTTCAGTACACTCTATACAAATATAATAAAACAAAAAACCGCACGAGGGCTCTCCCTCACGCGGTTTATTTTTAAGCTAAAGCAGCTGCTTGCTCTTGTTGATCTACAGGAATGACAGCGTCTGTTAACGCTTTTTCTAATTCAGCTGTGTATTTCATTTGCTCTTCTTTGCTCCAGCCTAGTTTCGCAGCCATGTAGTTGATTACTGCTTCTTTCCACTCGTATACCCAGTGGATGTTGAAGAATACAGCGCCTCTGCGGCGTACGAAGAAGTCAACTGGTTTCACTGTCATTTCGTAATCCATTGCGTATACAAGTGGGATTAGAACGTCTAGCGGCATGTTGTATTCTTTCGCTTCGTCTTTATGTTTTTTCGCTAAGTCAAACAGTACGTCAACGTTAGAGCCGTAGAATTTCGCGAATTTTTCCGCTTGTGCTGTCGTTAAACCATATTTCGTACCTTCGCCTGCTTTTTTCGCAACAAATGCCGGGAATCCGTGTGAACCACTTACATGACCACCAGAGATTGGCATATGTTTCGTATCACTCTTCTTATATGCGCTATGGCCTTCTTTTTGTAATAGATTCGTTACGTAGTCTACTACCATTTCAGCCATTTTGCGGTATCCTGTTAATTTACCGCCCGCGATTGTAATTAAACCAGATTCAGAAGTCCAAATTTCATCTTTACGAGAAATTTCAGATGCATTCTTACCTTCTTCATAAATTAGCGGACGTACACCAGCCCAGCTTGATTCCACATCTTTTTCTGTAATTTTCACGCTTGGGAACATGTAATTAATCGCATTAATGATATATGTGCGATCTTCTGTTGTCATGTGCGGTACAGCTGCGTCTTTATCATAGAACGTATCTGTTGTACCTACGTACGTTTTTCCTTCGCGAGGAATCGCGAACACCATACGTTTATCTGGTGTATCAAAGTAAATTGCTTGCCCTAATGGGAAACGTTTTTGGTCAATTACTAAATGCACACCTTTTGATAACTGAAGTACTTTCCCTTTTTTAGAGTTATCTTTTTCACGAAGTGTATCTACCCAAGGACCAGCTGCGTTTACAATTTTCTTACCGTAAACTTCATACACTTCTCCGTCTAGTAAATCGATTACACGTACACCGCATACTTTTCCATCTTTATATAAGAAACTGTCTACTTTTGCGTAGTTAACAGCTTTCGCACCATGTTCAATCGCTTCTTTCATTACTTCAATTGTAAGACGCGCATCGTCTGTACGATATTCTACGTAGTAACCGCCGCCTTTTAATCCTTCTTGTTTTACAAGAGGCTCTTTATTTAGCGTTTCTTCACGGTTAAACATCTTTCTGCGCTCGCTTCGTTTTACACCTGCTAAGAAGTCGTATACACGAAGACCAATTGATGTACTGAATGACCCGAACGTGCCGCCTGTATGGAACGGAAGTAACATCCACTCCGGTGTTGTTACATGGGGACCGTTCTCATATACGATCGCACGCTCTTTCCCCACCTCTGCTACCATTTTTACTTCAAGTTGTTTTAAATAACGTAAACCGCCGTGTACAAGTTTCGTTGAACGACTTGATGTACCTGCTGCAAAGTCCTGCATTTCAAACACAATCGTTGATAAACCGCGTGTTGCCCCATCTAATGCAATACCAGAACCAGTAATACCTCCACCAATTACGATCACATCTAACTCTTGTTTATTTACTCCATTTAATACGTCTTTACGTTGTTTACTTGAAAATTTCATGGTAATTCCTCCCTTTGATAACGAAAAAAGAGACCACAAGCTCCGCTATAGATTTCGCCTCTATAGCGTGTTGTGGTCTCTCCAAATCTCCTACCGAATTATTAACTTGTCATCATTATAACACTGTTTATGATTATTTGAAAGCTTTAGTTGCTTCAATTGCTTTTTTCCATCCAGCATATAGCTCTTCGCTTGTTTCCGCTTCCATCGTTGGTTCAAAGCGTTTGTCCATATGCCACTGTGCTTTAATTTCGTCTTGGTTTTTCCAGTATCCAACCGCAAGACCTGCTAAGTATGCTGCACCTAAAGCTGTCGTTTCATTGATCACTGGACGCTCTACAGGAACGTCTAACATATCACTTTGGAACTGCATTAAGAAGTTATTCTTAACTGCCCCGCCATCAACGCGTAATGTGTTCAGTTCAATACCTGAATCTGCTTCCATTGCGCATAGTACATCTTTCGTTTGGTATGCTAAAGATTCTAGCGTTGCACGAATGAAATGCTCTTTCGTCGTACCGCGCGTTACACCAAACATAGCGCCGCGTACTTCACTATCCCAGTACGGTGTACCTAATCCTACGAATGCTGGTACAACGTATACGCCGTCAGTTGATTCAACGCGAGAAGCGTACACTTCACTCTCACTTGCATCTTTAAACATGCGCATTCCGTCACGTAACCATTGAATTGCAGAACCTGCTACGAAAATACTTCCTTCTAATGCGTAATTTACTTTACCATCTAAACCCCATGCAATTGTTGTTAATAGGCCATGCTCAGAAGCTACTGCTTTTTCGCCTGTGTTCATTAACATGAAACAACCAGTTCCGTAAGTGTTCTTCGCCATACCTTCACCGAAACAAGCTTGTCCAAATAATGCTGCTTGCTGGTCACCAGCTACACCTGCGATCGGTACATTTTGACCGAAGAAGTGATAATCAATTGTTTCTCCATATATTTCAGATGATTGACGTACTTCTGGAAGCATGCTCTTTGGTACTGTTAACATGTCTAGAAGCTCATCATCCCACTGTAAGTCGTGAATGTTAAACATTAATGTGCGTGATGCATTTGAGTAATCTGTTATGTGCGCTTTACCGCCAGACAATTTCCATACAAGCCATGTATCAATTGTTCCGAATAATAACTCGCCGTTTTCTGCTTTTTCTCTTGCACCTTCAACGTTATCTAAAATCCATTTTACTTTCGTACCAGAGAAGTATGCATCAATTAAAAGACCTGTTTTTTCGCGAACCATCTCGCTATAACCTTTTTCTTTTAACTCATCACAAATTTCAACTGTTTGACGAGATTGCCATACGATTGCGTTATAAATTGGTTTTCCAGTCGTTTTATCCCATACAACCGCTGTTTCACGTTGGTTCGTAATACCGATACCAGCGATTTGTTCTGGCTTCACATCTGCTTCACTTAAGCAAGTTGCGATAACTGCTAAAATAGATCCCCAAATTTCTTGTGCATTATGCTCAACCCAGCCTGGCTTTGGAAAATGTTGTGTAAACTCTTTTTGAGCTGAATGAACGATTTTTCCTTCTTTATTGAAAAGAATTGCGCGTGAGCTTGTTGTTCCTTGGTCTAATGAAAGAATATATTTTTTCATATCAGTTTCCCCCTATGCTACTTTTCTACTATTTGTAGTAGCTCCACTTTTTTTACTTGTCATATAAGAGATTGCTAGTACAATCACAGTTGTAATAATCACATAAATAAGTGCTGAATTTTGTTTTCCTTCAAATACAACTTGATGGAATAATCCTGCAAGTGATCCACCTAAAATTGGACCAACTACTGGGATCCATGCATACTTCCAGTTTGAACCGCCCTTTCCTGCAATCGGAAGGAAGAAGTGTGCAATACGCGGACCTAAATCACGAGCCGGGTTGATTGCGTATCCTGTTGTTCCACCTAATGATAAACCAATACTTACAATTAAGAAACCTACGATAAATGGATTTAAACCATCTGCAAATTTATTTGCTCCAATTGCTAATATACCAAATACTAAAACGAATGTTCCAATCATTTCACTTAAAAGGTTTGTAAATGTGTTCGGAATTGCTGGACCTGTTGCAAATACACCTAACTTTGTTCCTGGATCTTCTGTTTCTTTCCAGTGTGGTAAGTAATGTAAATATACAAGAACTGCCCCGATAATTGCCCCAATCATTTGTGCTGCGATATACATAGGTACATCACTCCATGGGAACGCTCCCTTAAAAGCAAGTCCTATCGTTAAAGCCGGATTCAAATGTGCCCCACTAATTGATCCAACTGCATACGCTGCCATAGCAACCGCTAGACCCCAACCCATTGTAATTACAATCCAACCAGAATCTTTCGCAAACGATTTCTTTAAACTTACACCAGCGCAAACACCGCCACCAAGTAAGATTAACAACGCAGTCCCTATTAATTCCCCTAAAAATGCTGACATAAAATCCCTCCACAATCAATTTAAATGCTTTCGAAAAGTGATAGAGGTAAAATGAATGGCCATTCGTTTTTTTCAAAAGAAAAAGATCCACAGCTTACATGCTTCTATATAATATATATAGAAACAATAAAATGTGGATCTCTTCTTTTCTCCGTCACGTTTATTAACTTGTCTATAATGTTAACCCTTAATGAAAGCGGTGTCAACAGAATTTTTTCACATTTTCGTCACTTTTTTTGGTAATGTTTCCATAATTCTTTTTTCGATGTCGTAATTGCTGTCGCACCAGCATTTAACGCTCTTTCAACGTCTTCTACCGTTCGAATAAAACCACCTGCTAAAATTGGTACACCTGTACGCTCTTTCACCTCAGCAATGACACCCGTTAACGCACCAGGAAGCACCTCTATATAATCCGGCTTCGTCTTTTCTAGCAAATTACAGCTCTTTTCCATTGCGCTAGAATCAATTAAAAAGATGCGTTGAATGGAGACGACACCTTTTTGCTTCGCCTTCATAATTACGCTCGCCTTTGTCGATAATAACCCGTACGGTTTATATTCTTGGCATAAAAACTCCGTCGCATGCCCATCACTTTGTAATCCATGGATCAAATCCACATGTAAAAATACTTTTTTATTATGCTGCTTCGCGAGCGACACAACACTCTTCAATTGACCGACATGAATATCTAAAATAACAATATACTCATACGAACTATGTAATAGCTTCTCCAAATCTTTAATTTGCCTCACTGCCGGCAAAATCTTTTGCTCATGAAATTCCATTCTAAACGTCCCCTTCCTATCTATCCTTTATAGTACACAATTTAAGTGGAAAGAACAGCTAGTGTGGGGGATTTCTTACAAATCTTTCTCTTATCTATATATTTTCTTCAACTTATCAGAAGCCATGCCACCTACAACCATTAATAGGAGCGGTAAAAAATTCATTACATATGGTGCATCTGCGACAATTGTAATGCTTGCTCCTGCAAACTTATTTAACGCCCATACAACGATTTTTGTAATAAATAAAAATACGCCCATCATAAATAGACTATCGAAAAACACCTTCCATTTCGGATACGCTAATTGCTTACTATCCTCAATTACTTTCTGCGTCAACTCTTCATCACTCCTCAATAACTCATCAATTGTAATACCGAACAGATCACTTAAATGAATAATAATTTCAATGCTCGGATAGTTCTTTCCCGTCTCCCATTTCGAAACAGACTGCCTACTTACATGAATTTTTTCAGCCAAATCATTTTGCGACCAATTTCTTTTTTCCCTTTCTTCTTTTAAACGTTCACTAAAAATCATACTGTGTTTATCACCTCTCTATGTCTAGTATGGTCAAATAAATGATGAAGAGTAAAGCTAGTTATCGTTGCATAGGTTGTGCAACTTGTGCGTTACATCTAAAAATGACGCTATGTATCATGTCGATTTCATATGCTTTTCTTCTATAATAATTTCCCGAACAATAATCGTGCTTCTTAACATTGTCGCTTTGTGTCGGTAAGTCGATATCCTATGTCGAATTGTTAATATATTTTAGGAAATAAAAAAGTGGATAACAATACGTTATCCACTATCCTCTAATTATAATAACACCGAATCCTTATCATTCTCCAAAAAGAAAATCGTTTTGTTAATTTCTCAACTTATACTAATATGGATAGCACCAGGGAAATTAATGAAGAAATACAATTAGAACGAACAAAAAACCCTGTAAAATTTATTACAGAGTTTTTTGCCAACTATTTATTGTTTTGCATATCGAATACGAACGTTATCATCCATATGATAAATTTGTAATGTGTTTCCATCATAGTTTTGTAATTTATACATCATACTATCATTTGTTAGCTTTACTTCTTGACCGTCTTTAACTGCTTTTGTTACTTTTAAGGATAACTGGAATGATGGAACATCTACCGCATATGTTCCTGTTAAATAGTTATCTTTATTCGGATAAGAACCGTTCGCATAGGACTCAAATGTTTTATCACCTTTTAGTACTAACGTAGTTTTTATGCCACTACCGTAATCAATACCCCAGTTACCAATAATCTCAGTCCCATCTTTGATGTTCTTCTCCATGTTTCCATAACTAATTCCTAACTCTTCACTTGTACCAACTGTACCTACAAATACCCCCGTTTTAGCTTGGCTTTTATCTGTTTGAGCCTGACTATCAGTAGTTGGGCTTGTCGATGTAGAACTACTTGTTGTACTAGTAGATTTTTCTGTGGCTGTATCACCTTTTGTTTCGGATCTTAACTTATCGAATGTAGGTTTCCAAATACGTTTTGCTTCCTCTAGTTTTGTATTTGCTTTATTTAAGATTTCCTTATCGGTCTCTAAGTTGAAGCCTTTATCGTTGAATAACTTCTCTATTTCACCGAATGTTTCTCTTAGTTTACCTGTCGCTTTTTCAATCTCTTTTTGTTCTTCTTTATGTTTTTGCGGTGCGTAAATCTTCTCTATCTTATCAAATACTTTATAGATGTCTTTAATACTATCTAATACCTCAGCTTTTGATTTACTTCCATTTCTCAAATCTCTTACAGAAGCATCATAGTAATCAAATCGTCTTAACATATCCTGTTCAATATCTAATAAATATTGTGCATAATCTTCATCTAAAACTCGAACCTTTTGAACATCTTTACTTTCTTCTTTCGAATTAGTTGATTTTTCTTTCGTTTCAGCAGCCTTAGATTTACTTGTTTCTTCTGTCTTTTCTTCTTTATTTGCCGAATCTTTTACTGTAACACAACCACTTAATAATATGGCAACTGGAACTGCAGCAGCTATTAGTTTTTTCACTTTCATACCTCATACCCCTTTAAGTAATTTATTCTTAGTTAGTTTTGCTACCGATACTCTTCGCTGCTTCTTCAAACAGTTTTGAGCCTTCTTGTGCTTTACTTAATGATTGATGCATTTTACTCTCGTCTTCTTGGTCTAATGCATCAAAAAGAAGTTGAAAACAATCCGCATACAGTTCCATCGATTGCTTTATCTTCGCTTGTTCTCCCTGTAATTCAGGAGGCGCTTGTAGATTCTTCACTTTCGTTGCAGTTGCCTTTGCTCCACCTAAACTCAGTTGTACTTCACTTTTCTTTTGTTTGTATGATTTTACGTCTGAATCTGCTATTCCTTCAATTAATTTCATTGTATCTTCAATTTGAGTGGCACTGTTTATAATATCTGCCTTGTATCTTTCAACATCTGAACCAGTTACCTTACCAGTTGAAGAATTAGAAGAAGTAGAATTATTTGAAGAAGAACTTTGTTGACTACTTGATGAACTACTGTTTGTATCTTCACCTTTCGCTACAGATAAGCTATCCTCTTTCTTGCTATCAGTTGACTTACTCTCTTTCTCTACCTTTTGCGTTTCTTCTTTCTTTGGTTCGGCTTTCTTACCATCAGTTTCAATTGTAATACAACCACTCAATAACATAACTGGTAACGCTAAACTTACTAATTTCTTTGCTTTCATGATTACTAATACCCCTTTATATGTAAAATTCAGTGCAAACAAGTTAATATACTTAACTAATAAATCCCCCCGAATAATTTATTAGAATCTACTATCCATAGATTTCCTGTATATTCATAATCTTTCCATATATATTATTTTACAGAGAATTACATATTTGGTCAAAGGGATTTATGTAGTCTTCACAGGGAAATTTACTAAACGAAAAGAAATTTTAATCACAAAGAAAAGAAGCTAACAATAAATTGTTAACTTCTCAGCCGAAAGTAAAATATTATCTTTCCTTATCTTCTAATATCTAGGTTGGGATTGAATATTTGTAAGATGAACATCAAACATATCAATGATTTCAAGAAATCTATCAGCTTCACGGAAAACATGGTCTGCTAATAATGGATGAATGATACTCTTTATTTTACATTGCTCAATTAAATCACGTGCTGTTTTCTTAAAATCCCGAAGAGATGTAACCGACACACGATTTTGATCTAAAAATTGATCTAAAAGAGGGACTGTTTGGGATTGTGGTTTCATAGATTCTAAGTCAATTGCTTGATACATCAATTCATCAAAATCATTGCTAAAATTCCGTGCTGTGTCTACAAGTTTTCTTTCCGATGGATCAAGAAGATGACCAATAAATTTAGCATGGTCTGCCATAATCCTTAAAAAGAAAACATTTTCTTTAATAATAGCATCAGGAAGGGCATCTAATTTCCCTTCATTTAATTGTATTAAACGTTTTCTAAAATAGTCAGCTTCCCTACTTGTATGGTCAACTAACAGTGGAAAGTTATTTTGTCCTGGCAATTTACATGTGAGAATTAATCCTAAAATTTTTCTTTTAAATCCCCAAATATTAGTTGCGGCTTGTTGTACTTCTGAATTAAATCTTTTTATTTGCTCAGGATCTGTTTCATTTGTATAGGAATGCGCTATTTGTTCGATATGTTCAAACAATCGATAAAATTGATTAGCCTCTTCAATTAGTTGAGTATCCTCGCATCTAAACCCTAAGCGAAGAAAAAAAGAATGCTCCTTCATGATTCTAGACCAAAAACGAATTTCATTTAATGAACGCTCAACAAACATTACAGATGTAACACCTGTATCAGGATGTAATGATGTTTCATCCCTATGCATTGTTAATCCCCCCTGTAGATACTGCGCTATTTCCATTCTTATGATTGAACATATATATAAATACCATCAATAAAGTTTCATGATGAATATCATATACATGTAAAATTAAGCTTATATAAGCTTAGCTTGATGAACATATACTGCTCCAAAAAAGAAAAAAGGCTACCACCTAGATATAAAGTTCTCCTAGTTGGTAGCCTTTCAAAATTTCTATTAAAGCAACACCGAATCCTTATCACTATCCTGATTCCGTTTCTCTCGTTCTTCTTCTAAGCGCTTCATATATACTTCGCCTTCTTTTTCGATAAAATCATTATCCATCTCTTGCTCTTTTTTCGAAGTATATAAAACCATGTAGCCACTCAATACGATCCCAATGATTACAAGATAAATCCACCATGGTAAAGTTTCCACTTTCGTTCATCCCTTTCCTTAGACAAGCCTTATTAGTTTCACTTTATGAGGAAAGAAGTGGATTTATGCTTAAAATTTTATTGTGGATTCTTCGCGAAGAACGCTTGTACATATTCCATAAACTCGATTGGCTCCTGGCGAAACGGTGCGTGGTATCCTTTTTCAATGATATGGAACGTACTATTTGCAAATAGCTCATGATACAGTTCACCATTTTTCCAAGAAACACTCTTATCGTGTCGTCCCCATATAATTAAAGTCGGTACCTTAATTTTATCTGCTTCCATCGCAATGCGGCGCTCTCTCATTTTCGTAAGCTGATCATAATGCTCTTTATCATCGCGACTATTTTTCACTTCATTTTTATTATAATCCGTAATCTCTGTTACAGTTTGTAAGTCTGTCGATAGTGGCGGCACTTCATAACTTTCTTTTTGCTGGAAAGACTCTATTCCTGTAGAATCCGCTAAAACGAGATGCGTTACTGCATCCGGATATAAATACGCTAAATTTAGAGACATCTCTCCGCCCATCGAATGACCAAGTACTGCGAATTGATCGTATCCGAGTTTCTTCATTAACTTATAATATAAATTCACTTGCGTGGGAAACGAATACTGAAAATCAATTGGTTTAGAAGAACGCCCAAACCCTAAAATATCAACCGCAATAATCGTATGGTCCTTTACAAGTTCCGGATAAATATCACTAAACCCATCTGAAGAACCACCGAACCCGTGAAGCATAAGTAAAGGCGGCTTCCCCTCACCAATTTGCTTAAAGTATATCGTCTGTCCATCAATCTGCGCCATACTCTCTTTCGTATTCAGCCTCATCATCACAGTATCTTTCACTTCTTCAACCTTCGCAATCGGCTTATCAACGAAGTTACATACTATTAATAAAACAAGAACAATACCGCTAATCATATAAAACTTAAACCGTTTCAAAATTCCCGTCTCCTTTCTCTTGTTGCTATTTAAAGTTTTTACATTATTTGGTTGTTTTATGATTGTTTTTAATTGTAACCACTTTAGTTACAATTATATTAAAAAATATAACTCATTTCTATTAATGATGGTTATTTTGTAACTATTATAGTTACATATTTAAAGTAAGTCAATTCTTTTCTCTACATGCTCTAATAACAAAGAAAGAGACTTCATGTTGAAGTCCCTTTCTTTGTTATTAGAGTTGGCTTACTCCGCCGTCGCCTCTATTATCTGCGGGTGCTCCACCTGTATCTCCTATATTAATGTAGTCTGGTCTTGCTGGTGCTCCTCCCGTGTCCCCTATATTAACGTAGTCTGGTCTTGCTGGTGCTCCTCCGTCACCAATATTAACTGCTTGCTGTGTAGTAGTAGAAAAATTAAATCCAAATGAAAGAACCCCTGCAAAAATTAACCCTTTTGCTATTACGCCTACTTTTTTCATTATTTCAACGCCCCTTTTTTTAAATGTTTTTTCTGTGCTTGGTTATTTATATAAAAATATTTACTTGCCTTTACATGGTTTTCTTCTTTATAAAATTGCATAGCTAAAATCTCAGTATACTCTTGAATACACTCCAACAAGCCTTCTTTCTCAAAATATGAAATCCCATTTAAAATAGTGGATTCTAATGATACACTAGACGTCTTTTGATTCATTTCCTTTAAAATTACAAAACGATGCTGAAATTCTTTATTTTGTATCTTATTACATATATCTAATCCTTCTTCAATTAATTCAGCGGCAGTATCGATTTGTCCAATTTTGTAATATTCACGTGCTAATACAAACATTGCTTTGAAATGTTTTGGATTACTTTTTATTACTTCTACTAAATGGCGAATTGCTAAACTCGAAAGGTTTTGATTTGCATATAACCATGCTAAATTATGACGAACCATTGTAATAAATCTTTTATTATCTATCTTTTGAAATACATCTAATGCCAAATCAAACTTCTCTTCGGCTTGCTCATATTGCTTTAAATCAATACAAGCCATTGCAAAAATATTCTCACATAAAGCAATACAAGCTTCATAACCAGGATGTTTTTCATATTCATTTTTTGCTAAACGTATTTGATCAATCGCCATCAATGGTTTATACGTTTGATAAGATAGATATGCAAATCTATAATTAAATTCAGCATGTTCCAACGAAGATGTTATATGTTTAAGTGATTTCCCAGCCTCTTCAAAGTGATTTTGTGACTCAATATAATTTGATATATACATTGCATGAATACCTTTGAATAAGTAATAATAATGTGTTAAAAGTGCGTCATCAGGAAGTATAAGAGTATCAATTTCATCAAAACTATTCTTTGTAATACTCAAACTATCAATTAGCACATGATAACGGAATTTTAATAATGCATGATAAAATGCTGCATACTGATCTTCTTTAATATAGATAACCTTGGACTCTATTTCTTCATTTAGCACTTTTGCTTTAACAACATCTTGTTTTAACATTGAATGATACCAATCATCCAATAAGTGTTTCATTTGCTCCTTCGTTACTACATCTGTTCCCATACCTTCGCATCCCCTTTTCTCCAAACTTACAAAATTAGGATATTTATACAATTATCCAAATTGTATATCACCACCCCTTTTCTATGTATTGAAAAATAATTGTCAGAAAATTTATAATTTAAATGAATTATACCAAATATTTCTATTTAAAAAACTTGAGAAACATTTTTCAGAAAATTTTATAGCCCAAATAAAAAAGCAAGCAATTCCAGCGATTCGCTAAAACTACTTGCTCTTCTACTTATTATTTCTATCTTTACTCTTTAATAAATTCCTTCGTACTTCTCACTGTATCAATCGGACGAACTAATTTTTCGATTTCTTCACGCTTTGGCTCTAAGAACGGAGGTAAAGATAATTTCTCTCCAAGCGTTTCATAAGGCTCATCTCCCATAAAACCAGGGCCATCTGTTGCAAACTCGAATAAAATTTGCGGCGCAACTCTTGCATATAATGACTCAAAGAAGTGACGATTTACATAACCAGATGAAGGGAGTCCAACTCGACTTAGTCGCTCAATCCACTCTTCTAATACAGCGCGATCCTCTACACGGAATGCTGCATGATGCACTGTACCAAAACCTTGTTGCGCTTCTGGAAGAACTGTATTATGTTCTACAATGACTGAGGCACCATTTCCACCTTCGTTTACTTCAAACAAGTAGAATTCTCCTTCTTGAGCAATCTCTTTAAATAATAGAACTTTTTCTAGTACTTCTTTGAAATAACTGAAATTCGCGATACGGATAAATACAGGTCCTAAGCCAGTAATTGCATATTCTAATGGAACTGGCCCGTCTTGCCAAGGTGTACCTGATTCCACCCCTTTATCAAATTCATCTGAGATTAATTGATAGTGTTGATCATCAAAATCAGCGAAAGAAAGAGTTTTCTTACCAAATTGCTCTTTAATTCCTGTATGTTCTACTTCAAGACGGTCAAAACGTTTCACCCAATACTCTAGTGCTGCGTCAGTCGGAACGCGGAATGAAGTTTTTGAAATTTCATTTGTACCGTGTACTCCTTTTGGAACACCTGGGAAGTCAAAGAATGTCATATCTGTTCCTGCACTACCTTTATCATCTGCAAAGAATAAATGATACGTTTGAATATCATCTTGGTTTACTGTTTTTTTAACTAAACGCATTCCTAAAACGTGAGTGAAAAATTCATAGTTCTTTTCTGCACTACTTGTAATTGCTGTAACGTGGTGTATTCCTTTTAATTGGTTCATTTTATATTCCTCCAATAGTTTTAATTTATATTTAACTGTTTTATTTTTGCTCGCTGGTCAACGTAGCATTTGTTTATAAAAGTAATCATTCATTTTACTAGTCAAGTGATAGTTAAAAAAATAATTCACTGTGTAAAACGATTCGTTCGAAAGTAATAATTCCTTTCGTTACTATCACTTTACAACTCAAGTGATTAAAAAGCAAGTAAATTATCTTGAATTCGAGATATTTTTTAATATCTCAGTATTAGTTTAAAATGCTATATGTTTTGTGGCGTAATTATTTTCATATCTACTGGTAATAAAACCTTTTCACTCGCCAAAATAAATAGCCTACAATCAATGAACTAATCATAGGCTATTAAAATTCTTTAATAGTCAAATATCCTTACAATAAATTGTAATTTTAGCGAATAATTAATATTAGTAATTCTCTGTTTCATTAAATGATTTATTTTATATATTCCAAAAATCACTATTTATATCACTGTTATATTTATAATCAACCTTTTCTTTACCACATTTTTCGCACTTATAAATATTAGCTGTCCCAATCTGCCCTGTTTTAAAATTTTCACTATCCTGAGTTTTAATAAATTTATAATTGTGTATACATCTAGGTTCTCTTACTTTATCCATCCATTTTCCTAGCATAAAGTAATCACTCTCCTTAAAAGAATATTCCTAATACAACTCTATATTTAGAATACTCTACAAAAGATTTTCAATCAACGAACACGTTCTCTTGCCTCCCTTGCATCACATGATATGCAAAAGGGTTGTTTTGTTTAAGATCCGTTTTTTTATTGACAACAGATCCTCATCCATTAGCTTTACACGAGCTAATGGAATATAAATTTGCCGTATGATTTACATCTTTTTCTCTCATTATTTCTTTCCTCATCAAGGAATAAATAATGGTTTTTAAAGCTATTTGCAGTGTCTTCCCTTATCAGGGCAATAAAAGATGGTGTGAAAACTTAATTTCACACCATCTTTTTAAACAATTTTATTGTCATGCCACACTTAATGAGGCCATTCTATTCACAATCTTAATTATGGAAAGTTGGCTTATAGAACGAACGATTATCAAGCGCAAAGACACGTTCTGTGTATTCGCCTGGTTTTGTGCGTCCTAATGCGCGGTCCATCATGTTCATTTTTGCATCTAAGTTATCGATGTAGTGCAGAATTTCTGCTTCTTTCACTAATGGTGGTTTTGGGCTACCCCATTCTGCTTTTCCGTGATGGGAAAGGACGATGTGCTGAAGGATTAATACTTCCTCTGCATCGATTTGTAGTTCCTCTGCTGCTTTACCAATTTCGTTCACCATGATAGAAATGTGGCCTAGTAAATTTCCTTCTAACGTATACGTCGTAGAAATTGGTCCAGATAGCTCAAATACTTTACCAAGATCGTGTAAAATAACGCCCGCATATAGTAAGTCTTTATCTAACGATGGGTACAGAGCCGAGATAGCTTTCGCTAAATCTAACATCGATACAACGTGATAAGCTAGTCCAGATACGAACTCGTGATGGTTCTTTGTCGCTGCTGGATATTCTAAAAATTCATTTTGATGCTTATTTAACAAATGTCTTGTTAGACGCTGTATGTTCGGGTTTCTCATTTCAAATATGTATTGCGTAATTTTCTCAACCATATCTTCTTTTTTTATTGGAGCTTTTTCTACAAAGTCTGAGATGTCTGTTACTTCATTCTCATTCGCAACACGAATTTGTTTCACACGTAATTGAATACGTCCTTTATAGTTTAGAATATCTCCAGCTACTTTAACGATTGTTTCCGCTACATATTGTTTCTCAACTTCTGGCGATACGTCCCATAGCTTTGCTTCAATATCTCCACTTGGATCTTGTAAGATTACTGTTAAAAACGGCTTGCCATTGCTTGCGAGACCTTTTGTCGCTGTTTTAATTAACAAGAAAACATCGACTTGTTCACCAACTTCATATTCTACAATTTTCTTTTTCATTCGAATTCCTCCACCAAATCAGTTACTTTTAGTATAGCATACTACAACTCATTTTCTTTACGCTTACGTGTTAATTTTATAATCTCATTTTCTGTAAAATACGTTAATAAATGCGCATGGCATGTAAAGAAGATAACTTGTCTATCTTTCGCAATTTCTTTTATAAGTTCAATCGTTCGATTCGTCCTTACCGCATCAAAATGTACGAAGCTATCATCAATAATAAATGGATAGTCATGCTCAAACGTTTTCGCTAGCGCGAATCGCAATGATAAATATAACTGCTCCGCTGTCGCTTGGCTTAGTTCATGACTGTAAAAACGCATACCATCGTTACGTTCGACAATGAACGGTTCCGCTTCTGACGGTGAGAATATTTTACTATATCTCCCGCCTGTTAAATACACGAAATACTCTTCGGATTTTTGTAAAATACGCGGCAAATGCACTTCATGATAATATTGCTTCGTTTTCGTTAATACTGTCTTTGCGGCCGCATATGCAGCCCACTTCTTCACTTGTTCACGCACTTGCGCTTTTTTCATTTCCCACTCATGTAGTAAATCACCATACGTACTGCCTTCTTCTAAATTCGCAATTTCTATTCGATGCTTCGCAATACGCTCTGTCAGTTCTTTCTCTTGCGCCAGACAGTTTTGCGCGGCTGTAATTTCTTGCTTTAATTTTTCATCATAACCGTCAGCCTCATAATGCTCAGCTAATGACAAACTCGTTAAGCGCTGTTCTAACAAATCAATTTGAGGTAATAAACGCCCCACTTGCTTATCCGCGTCTTCACGTTTCTCTGCCAATTTTCCTGCTTCTAAAAACATCTCTTCATCTGTAGATTCTGCGATATGCCATAACCCATCTCGCTCTACTAGTAGTTGTTTTAATTGCTGCTGCATGAGCTCATATTCTTCTTGCCATTCCGCCAGCTTCTCTTTCAGCTGCTTACAAGTTTGACGCTTCTCTTTTTCATTTTGCATACGACTTTGCGCCTCATGCAAATTACTATACTCTTTACTACCGATAACAGTTTCTAGTTTATGCTCAAAGTGCGAAATCATTTCATACAATGAAGATTTCCGCTCGCCTTGTTTATCTAGCTCACGATATAATTGCTGCATTTTTTCAATACGCTCAAACGCTGGCAATATGTGTGCATACGTATAAAATTCAGGGAACATATAGCGCGTTTTATACGCACCTACTTGTTCTCCTATTTGGAACGTTTCTCTCTCCCATTCCTCATAGGATGAAACGACTTTATCATACGCTCGCTCCATTTGCTGCAACTTATACGACTCACGCTCAAATAGCTTACGAATCTCTTCATCTTTTTCTAACTGATAACGAACAGACATCGCTTCTTCACTTTGTCGTCCGCCAGCACTTTGCTGAAGAGTGAGAAGCTCTTCTTGTAATCCACCCGAAGGATCTTTATATAAAACGAGTGCTAAAACAATCCCTACAAAAACAATCACACTAATAAATAACAGCACGCGGTTATCTATAAATAGACTCGTGAATAAAACAAGCGTGTTAATAAGAAGTAACAGAAGACAAATTCTTTGCCACTGTTTTTTCTTTTGCATAGCCGCCCCTGCTTTTTCCTCATACTTGCGCTTCATTCTCTCTGCGCCCATTCCTAAAAATGCCGCATCCTGAAATGATTTTTCTTTCTCAACTAACGTATTTTTTTCTTCATCAGCTAACATTTGCTGGCCGATTTGTCTTATATTTTCTTCTTGCTCTTCTAATTGCTCCTGAGCCGTTTTAAAACGTTCATCTAGTTGTGCTTTTTGCGATTCTAATTCACGCGCCTTTTGCACAGTTTGCATAATTAATTCTTTCGTCGCTAAACTTATATCAAATGAAAGAACAGTCTCTTGTTCAAAAGTAGCGCCAATTTGTTGCTGTAGTTCTGCGATTTCTTCTTTTATATTCACAATACTTCCCGTCATATCACGCATTTCTTGGCGTGCATTTTCATAAGACATGTGCTGCATACGAAGTTCTTCTACATAATTTTCTTTTTGTAAAAATGCTTCATCTATTTCTGTGGAATCAATTTCTGATTGCACTGTTTCTATCTTTTTTTGAAGTGAATCTACTTGTACTTGCAGCGGTTCTATCTTTGCTTTTACCGCCTCATAGCGCGCCATTCCGTTTACAGGAAACTGCCCGTTCTCGCTTTTCAACACTTTCTCGTGCGCACTCTTTTCAATAACGAGAGGCTCAAGCGCCACTAATATTTCATAGTCTTGCTTTCGTCTTTCGGCTGACTCTTTTTCCGCACGAACAGAAGCAAGTTTCTCTTCACTTTCTTTTAACTGCTCGACTTGTTTTTCATACGTGCCAATTTTCCCTTGCCATTCTTTCATCTTTTCCTCAATTTTCTTCATCTCTTGCAGTGACACGTTAATTTCAGGATTACGACCACTCGGCTTAAAGCGCTGATTCATTTCTTTTTCTAATTTTTTATCTAACTGCAATAACGCATCACTTCCGACTGCGCTGGCCGAAAATAAATAATTGCCGATATCCGCTTCGCCGAGCTGATGAATATTTTGAAGACCATGCATATCAAATGAAAAAACAGAATCAAATAAGCTTTCATTCACACCGCTTAATATATCGTTTAAAATATCTTCGCCGCCAGTTTTCCCGCCTTCAAAATAAACGGTCACCGCGCCTACTGCCGTCTTTGGCAATCGTTCAATTTTCAAACGGCCGTACTTCTCTGTTTGAACAGTCATCGCTCCGCCGTACTTCCCGCCTTCTTTCGGCTCATAACGGCGCTGTCCTCTCGTCGGAAAACCGAATAAAATACTTTTCATAAACGAGCGAATTGTCGATTTCCCCGCTTCATTTTCACCGTACAGTACCGTCAGCATTGACAGATCCATTTCCACATTTTCTAGTTTTCCATAGCCATAAATATGGAGTTTTTCAATTCTCATTTTTCATCCCTCTCTTGCTGGAATAATTGCTCTAAAATAATATTTTCCGCTTCCTTTTGAATCTCTTTCTTCTCTTCTTCCGTAAAAGCTTCAATGCTATTACGCGCTACAGGAGATGTCCAAATGGTGCGCAACACTCCGTCCATATTTGTGAAAGCTTCTAACTCTTTCAGCACACTACCGACGAAATGATTTTCTTCTTTCAAACGTTCAATTTCCGCAAAAGAAACCGTCTCGTTTTTCCACTTCATCGCATATACAAAGTCTTTTCGCTCTTCTCCCGCTGCTAAAATATGAAAAATCTCTTCCACGCGCTTGTCTTCACGCAAATAAGGAGCAAGTGGTCCCTGTCCTGTAAATATGACAGTTAAAAGCGTACCTTCCTCTTCTCTTCTGCATTCATTCATCGCACTTGACGCGCTCGTCATAAGATCATCAACAGTTTCAAGTCCATCAATATTCACTTCTATCTCATCCCACACAACATCCGCCGTATGGAAAAATGAACACTGCGATCCTTGTTTCGTGAGTTCAATAAGGTACGCACCCTTCTCGCCCGTCTCCTTACGATGACGCCCTTGTATATTACCTGGATAAATAATGTACGGCTCTTCTGATAAAATTTCACGTTTATGTATATGGCCAAGAGCCCAATAATCAAACTGCTTTTCCTTCAGCTCACGAATTTGAAACGGTGCATAGCGATTATGCTCTGCATCCCCTTCCACACTTCCGTGAAGCATTCCAATATGAAAAGGCGCATCACTCATTTTCGTATACTGCGCTGTCATATTATCCGTTACCGCTTGCTGCAAATAACTAAACCCGTAAATAGAAGCTACAAGCTCACCATTTTTATAAAATGACTTCTCTTCCACATAAGGCTCCGTAAACACGTGAACATTTTCCGGAAACTCAATCGCTGCCCAGCTTCCCCCTAAATGATCGTGGTTACCATGAATAATAAAAACGGGAATATCGTACTGCGAAAGTCTCTTCATTTGCTCACGCACAAACACTTGCGCCCTCAAACTTCTCGTCTCCGCATCATACAAATCCCCGGCTAGTAATACGAAATCAACGCGCTCTTGAATCGCTTTATCAACAATACGCTCGAACGATTCAAACGTACTCTGCTTCATTCTCTCCCAAACAGACTGTGGTACATTCATCTCCATCCCTTTAAACGGACTATCCAAATGCAAATCAGCCGCATGTATAAACTTCACTTGTTTCACAAATAACGATCCTTTCTATAGTTCAAAAGTTTCATCTTATCCGCATGAACACAAACAATAAATGCTCAATTGGCGAAAACTAGTAATAAGCAGGAAATAAAAAATCCCCCACTGATTAAAGTTTCACTTTACCCCGTATTAACGGGCAGTAGGCAAAGAAGCCAATCTGAAAGTAAACTGCCCATAAATACCCGATTGGTGAAGGCTAATAACTAGTGGGGATGAAAAGACTCCCCACTAGTTAAAGTTTCACTTTATTGTAACACGCAATGTCATATATTTCTTTGCATATTCTAGTGATTTATGCCAAAATAGTTATAAGATTCTGATTTTTATTATTGGAGGGAATTTTCATGGGAGTATACGTTCTAACAGTCTTTGAAAAAGATGGTTCAAAAGCATTAGACGAATCATTCGAGGCAGCAACTGAAAAAGAAGCGAAAGCAAAAGGTGAATCTATTTTACAAGAAAAAGGATTGTATGAAAAAACACATCGCTGCACATCTTCTGCAGGTAAGCTCGTTTTATTCCAGCGCTAAAAAAAAGAAGCGTCATCCGCTTCTTTTTCACTCTACTATATCTTCGTCACACCACGTAAACACCACATCTAGAATGCGATTACCGATACGTACGCGTTTATTCCATTTACCTGTTTGGATCTGATGTTGCAATTCCGCTTTCATCTTTTCCGTCCAGTCGTGAATCGTGTCACTACGGTCGTACGGATATACGCCCGGAAACTCTTCCTGCAGAAGATGCAAGCTCTCTGCATCAAAATGAAAATGGAAGAAGTAGTTTGCTGTAAGCGATGGTTCTTGCAATCGTAAAAAATGATCATCAACTTGCTTTCTATTTCTATAGAAAGTAAAGATATTCACTTTACCGCTCGTAATTTGGTCAATTTGAATTTCGTGCTTCTCTATAATCACGTCTTGCCCACCTCATTATATACTACCCTTAGTATATATGTCTTTTGCAACAAAGTTAACCATTTTCGCGCGAAATTCATTTCCTTCATTATATTACCCGTACCTCCAAGTACAATCAGGACAAATAAACAAAGTTGAAGGGGAGCGATCACATGTATTTCGGAAGCAAAGGTTGGTATGTAAAAGAACTTAAAAAATTAGGGATTCGTACTTACGAAGGTAAAAAACTAGAATCTTATCGTACACATATTTTATCTAGTTTACTTGAGAGAATGAAGAAAGCTTCGGCTTAATAGATGTAGGAAGCGACTACGGTTGCTTCCTTTTTATTTACTAAATAAAAAGGAAATCATCATCCCTTAACTTTACCGTTATACTTCCTTGATAGAAACCGCCCATTATCAACTGAATTTCTAGTACCAAATACTCTTCCAGATAATCATTTGTATATATTTTAAATTCTCCATACTTATTAACTCGTCCGCTTCCAACATACATATCACTACTTGTTATGACAATTGTTGAATGGGGTTCTGCACGGCCCAATATACGATTATTACTATAGTCCAAAGCATCCACATTTATTTTTTGATGAATATTATTAACTGAATCTCTACATTTATTTTCACACAAATTAACATTGCTTTCTTCAGCCCTCGATAGCGCTCGATTCCTACTAGTCTTTTCTGAAGAGAAAGCAACATTCCCCAGCCAACTAAACCTATCAAATGTAGTAATAGGTAGAAACATCTACGTTAACTCCCCCATTCTTCCAATACTTCCATCTCATTTTTTATCAACTACGGTCTTTTAATGAACTTACAGCAATACGTTTTATGTTGGGGTAAAAGAAAATAGCTTTGGTTTTCCATTCAATTTCGCACTGTTAATTTGTACAGAACACATAGAATACTGTTTTTCACCCCAGATGTAATGACAACACCACACAAAAGAAACCACGATCCATTAAATGTAAATCCACCTTCAAATATATTAATAATAATTATGTTGCCAATTATTAAGAGAATCCATGAAATGGAATACTGTTTTCCATTTGTAATATATAAAATTTCATCCTCATAACAGACTGTAATTCCCCCACCTTGCCAAATACCAATAGCGAAAGAAATAAGCGTAACTGCCAGTAACTCTGCTTGTAAATCCCTAGTCATTTGTTGCGGCGCCGTATAAGTAATAATCCCTATCATCATGAGAAAAGTTATAATATCTATCCAGTTTAATTTTCTTTGTTTGCTTTGCAGCCAAATAAAGAAAATTAATACAGGAATTAAAAACAAAGTTTCCATTTAATTATTCTTCTTCCTTTCCTACATTAGAAACGTCTATAATTGTAATGCAATTAGATTGTTCTTAAATCTCTCATACTTTCTGAAGCATAACATGAGAAAGAAATAAAAAAATCGTACAAAAGGGCAAGCCTATAATGTACGATTGGGCATATATAATGTTTTAAAAATGAATTAACTTCCTTTCAATAGATACAGCTACTGCTTCTGACCGTGAATTAACACCTAATTTATTGTATATATTTGTTAAATATGCTTTTACCGTTCGCTCAGCTATTCCCATATCAAATGCAATTTCTTTATTCTTATATCCGCGCGCAATAGCTTTCAGCACAAACAATTCTTTAACCGTTAAGTTATTTTCTGCAACCTTATCAGCATGTACTTCTTTCCTTTTATACTTCACTATCTTTTCCATAATATTTGGTTGTAGTAAAATCTCACCTCGAATAGCCGCTTCCAATGTTCGAAACAAATTCTCTCGATCCGTATCTTTTAGCAAATATCCTTTTGCCCCTAACTCAATTCCCTTTAACATTAATTCATCTTCGTTATAAGTAGTTAATATAATAATCGGCGTATGGTTTTGTTTTTCATTCAAAGCCTCAATTGTTTCTAAACCACTCATTTTAGGCATATTCAAATCCATTAAAATGACATCAGGTTTCTTCTTTTCTATGAAAGAAAGGGCTTCTTCTCCGTTTGCAGCCTCACCTATAATTTGAAATGAATCACTCGTTTCTATTATTAATTTCAGACCTTCTCTTACAACGAAATGATCATCTACAATTAATACGTTATGTTTCATGGCTATCTCCTTCTTTATTTATAGGCACTTGAATATACACTTTCGTACCTTTCATCTTTTCACTCAATATATGTATTTCTCCCTTAATCAATCGAACACGCTCATTTAGACCAATTAAACCATAATGTCCAGGATTCTTACCGATATATCTAGTGTCAAAACCAATTCCATTATCTTCAACTTCAATAGTAAGTTTTTCAAGATCATCGATATATTCAACATTTAAATTTACATCTGCTGCCTGCGAATGTTTTGCGATATTCGTTAAACATTCACTAATTACATATAAGCAGTGCTCTTTTACTACGCTTGAAATATACGGTGGACTTTGGATAGTAAATCTCACATGTATAGACGTAGCTTCAGAAAAACGTTGAATCTCTTCTTTTACTGCTCCATTAAATGAATTAGTAGTATGACGCAAATCATCAATAACCAACCTTGCATCATGTAAAGTTTGTCTCGCTCTTATCATAGTTTGTTTCATAATCTCTTGAGATCGTCCTGTATTCCCTTTTTGCATATGGGCATCTATCGCTTCCAATTGCATAATTAAGCTTGCTAAACCTTGCGCTAACGTATCATGTAAATCTCTTGCCATACGCTGCCTTTCATTAGCTAATGTCAATTCTTCCACTCTCATATATGCAGACTCTAACTCTTGAATATAGCTCTGTATACGATTACGTGCATCAAATTGCTGCTTATTAATATAAGAAAAAGGAATAATAATTGCTAACACTAAAAGAAACATAGAGATAAGAATAGCTAATTTATTCACACCATAATTGATACTAATTGCAGCACAAAATATTGCATACATAAGAGTAAAAACTGCCATTACTTTAAATATATTGTTATAAACATATAAACTTTGGGCGATTAAAATAGGAGTTAATCCAACAAAAATCGCTATCGAAGCATTTGTTGCAATAAACGCAGCCAAAAACACAATGAAAAGTTGTACAAAAAAGAAGTACAACAATTGCCTATTTTTTAATGAACTCGCATACCAATGAAAAATAGTATGAATAACAATGACTATTGTAAAGAAAAAACTATCCATAGAGAAAATATTATTACGAAACTCTAAAAGTACTGAAGCTATATATACGAGTGTAATCCATAAAACAATAAACCTTCTTGGAATAAATACCGCTTCCAATACATTTTTATCCAAATCTATATTTGAATTTATTTTTTTCATATTCGACCTCCACCATTATATTATACAAGATACAGCTTACATTTTGATAAAGTGAAGGCTTTTACATACAGCCCGACTCCCACAAATAGCGGGATAAGTCACTTATTCCTCTTCATCCTCATTACCAAATACAAATATGAATTATTGCATATCGAAATGCATTGATGTTTTTGTAAGCGCTTACTATAATGAATTTATAAAGATTTATTACATCTTACTACTAAAGGAGGCAATCATATGGAAATCGCAATGGCAGTTTTAAACTTTGTAGGTGGAGTAATTCCATTAGTTCAAGAGCTTTTAAAAGCATTCATGTAAGGTTATCATTCAGCAATTATTTATAAGAATTATCATACAAATGATCTGTATATCAAAAACACATTGATACACAGATCATTTGTGTGAGAAAACTTTATACGAGAACTATGTCACCTAGCAGAACAATAATGATACATCTATCTCAAGTTGGAAAAAGACGCTCACAAGGGCGTCTTTTTCTTATATTACTATGTATTCAGGAGAAATCGATTTTTTCAAAATAGATTTTTTATGTCTTATAAACCCTATTGTAGTATCCCAGCTTCAACTACCTAAAAAATAACATTGTCAACCGAACTTAAATTGGTTATTATAAAAGCGAATATAACAGGAGATGAGCAGATGAATATGAACGAAAAGAAATCTTTTTCAAAAGTTTCTCGGCGGAAATTAGTCGATGAAGTGCTAGAACGTCTACAAGAAAAAATCTTTTCTGGCGAGTATGAAGTTGGTGATCGCCTCCCTACAGAGCCGCAATTAATGGAAGAGTTAGGAGTAGGACGTTCAACATTGCGAGAAAGCATAAAGATATTAGTACATGCTGGCATATTAGAAGTTCGACAAGGACAAGGTACTCGTATTGTCTCACTCAATACAACGCAAGATTCATTTGAAAAACGATTGCAAGCAGCTAATATAAATCATGTGTATGAAGCACGAAATATGCTAGATAAAGAAGTAGCGATGTTAGCGGCACAGCGCCGAAGCGACGAGGATCTTTTATACTTAAAAGGACATTTGAATAAAAGAAAACATGCCCTTCAAGAAGGTAATTATGTAGCATACATAGATGCAGACATTCAGTTTCATTTAGCAATTGCAAAGGCGAGCAAAAACGAAGTTCTACTCGATTTGTATCAATCTTTCGTACCTGCCCTTCGCCACATTTTAAGCCAATTCATATTAAATACAGTGGACTATGAAGATAACTCTGACATTCATGAAAAGTTATTCCAAGCTATTTTTAAACAAAATACCGAAGAGGCACGAACATACGCCGTTCAAAATTTGGAGCTGAAATAAGCTCCTTATCTATTACACACAAACATCAGATGATATACTGAATAACATCTGATGTTTAAGAGAGGAGAAAATGAAATTGAAGCATCAAGAACGAACTTATTTGTATATACTAGCACTATTTTTTGTTTCTATTAATTTACGTATCGGAATTACATCTGTTTCACCTGTATTAGAAACAATCCGACAAGACTTAAATATAAGCAATTTTTCCGTTAGCTTTTTAACAGCTATTCCTGTTTTTTGTATGGGGACATTCGCCTTACTGACTGGGAAGGTAATTAGGAAATACGGGGCAGAAAAATCAATTATGGCTTGTCTTATTTTAATCGGCTTTGCAACATGTATGAGAGCTTTTACCTTTTCCATTTCCACATTATTCGCGAGCTCTTTATTTATCGGTATTGGAATTGCACTTGCAGGTCCGTTACTATCAGGTTTTATTAAAGAAAAATCCCCTACGAAAATCGGCTTAATGATTGGCATATATTCAGTAGGTATGGGAACTGGTGCTTCTTTAAGTGCAGGATTAACGATTCCTTTACAACATGTATTAAAAGACGATTGGAATATGGCACTCGCTTTTTGGGGTGTGCTTACTATTATCGCTATTATATTTTGGTATCCCGTTATGAAACGAAAAAAGAATACGAGTACACAAAATAAAAAGAATAATAGCTTGCCTTTAAGAAATAAAAAAGCATGGTTGTTTACAATCTTTTTCGGACTACAATCAGGAATATTTTACTCTATTACAACTTGGCTTGCGCCGGCAAATCAAAGTATGGGTGTGAGTAGCGAACAAGCGGGGACTCTTATAACTGTTTTTACAGTGATTCAAATGATATGCAGTTTTTTAATTCCAACATTAGCGGATATTTATAAAAACAGAGCACTTTGGTTATTAGGAAGTATATGCTTTGTACTCGTAGGTTTATCGCTTATGATTTACCCATTAACCACACCATGGGTCCCTTCTATTTTACTAGGTATCGGGCTCGGCGGCATATTTCCACTCGCTCTCATGCTACCGCTATATGAAACAAAAACTTCAGAAGATGCGAGTGCATGGACTGCTATGATGCAGTCAGGAGGATATATTATGGGCGGATTCATTCCTGTCCTAGCAGGAATCGCTCGTGATTATTTTAATAGTTATACGCAAGTTTTTATTATAATGGCACTTTTAAGCTTCATTTTATTCCTATTAACTTTAGTCATGAATAAAAGGAAAAGAAATGCAGAAGATCTTGTCTCCGCTTAAATTCAAAATGTTAATATATGGTATAATTTAATTAAAAACGAAAGGAGCTTCTAACATGTGGTTCATTTCGGCAATCGCGCCTGTTGTAATAGTTGGTGGAATTGTAGTATTTGTAATTAAAAGATTGGAACATAAATATAAGAACGGAAAATTAGGTAAGAAAAAATCTCAAAAAGCTCAACTGTTATTAGATAGTTTCATACCTATGGGAATGCTTGTTGGCTGTATGATCGGTTTGATTTTCGGTATGTTTTTCCCGGACTTCTCCCTGCTTTCAGTTAGTTTAGGGGCCGGAATAGGCTATTTATTTGGTTATTTCGCCTATGAAATTTATAGTAAGACAGGAGATAATTTTTCATAATCCAAAAAGAATAATCAGGACAGTACATAGTAGTCATATACAATATGTACTGTCCTTTATTTTTGCATCAATGCTATCACCTTGCCTTTCACATCCTATACACCTTTTTTATTGATTTTCCTCTCCTCCCTCTTTTGTATATCCACTTTTTTATTTTCATTGTAAATTCCTCTTAACCACCTTTAAAGTTATCCATATCACTCATTCTCTCCTTACCCCAAATAACAATTTTATTATTTATCATAAAGTTAACACTCTCGTTAAACATATATAAAGATTGTTGTATTTCTTACTTTTCTCCTTGAAAACAATATATACTACATTTGAAATAAGTGGGTACGTCTGCTTATTATCTAAATTCCCGTGCAATACCCCCTCACGAAATGCTAGGAGCAATCCTAGCATTTTTTACAATAACGTTTTGCTTATTTTAAACATATGTACAGTATAGTTTTTTCAGCTTATCCTTTAAGCGGTTATATCATTTTAGCGAGCCAGTACATTCGCCATCATCTTATTTTTTGTACTTACAATACGCCATCAACTCTTCTTCATTTTAACTTTAATCACGAAACAAAAAAATCCCCTTAAAGCATGAGCTTCAAGGGGTGAGCCTGTATTTTTACTTACTTATATACGTACAGCTGTACCACTTACAGCAACCATTAACATTCCATCACGAACAACTTCGTAATCTACGTCAATACCAACGATAGCGTTCGCACCTTTTTGTTTTGCAAGTTCTTTCATTTCATCCATTGCGATATCACGAGCTTCTTTTAGCTTGCTTTCGTAAGAACCAGCACGACCACCGACAACATCACGAACGGAAGCGAATAAGTCGCGGACAATATTTGCACCCATAATAGCTTCACCATTTACAATATCAATATACTCAATAATTTCTTTACCTTGAATTCCAGACGTTGTTGTTACAATCATGACTGACACTCTCCTATAACTTATAATTTTTGATTAGCTTTCTTATGTCTTTATTATGACATGGAACAAGCAACTAATCTATTGAATTACCTTACAGGAGTGTGACAATTTTGTAATAATAAAGCGCCTATTCTATTTAACGAATTCTCCTTCCTCAAGTGTGTGAAGGGCATAGCCCAATGATAGGTGGGAGATGAATTTCGGTTTGGCGTAGCCAAAAGGCTTTGCCTTTTATTGTCACCTTGTATTGGTCGTGAAATACAGAAGAAATGTATTTGATGATGATATGTCGGACTATGCAAAAGACATTTTTGTCCGACTATCTGAAAACTATAACATCACATTAGTTGAATGGAATCATGATGTAGACCATGTACATATCTTATTCAAGGCACATCCGAATACAGAAATGACAAAGTTCATTAATGCTTATAAAAGTGCAAGTTCTCGACTAATCAAGAGAGACTTTCCACATGTGAGAAAGAAACTTTGGAAAGAAATGTTTTGGTCAAAAAGCTTTTGCTTGATTACTACGGGTGGTTCACCGATAGATGTAGTAAAGAAATATATTGAAAATCAAGGAAAAAGTGAGGTG
Organism: Bacillus sp. 41-22; assembly: GCF_025809295.1. NCBI lineage: Bacteria > Bacillati > Bacillota > Bacilli > Caryophanales > Bacillaceae > Bacillus > Bacillus sp. 41-22. Next base: position 1,044,155 of record NZ_CP084035.1, on the reverse strand, counting down.
TAGGAAATGTTAAAATCATACAAATATCGTATCTATCCAAATAAAGAACAACAAATGTTTTTCTCAAAAACATTTGGATGTGTTCGATTTGTATACAACAAGATGCTTGCAGATAGAATCAAATCTTATCAAGAATCACAGGATAAACTTGATAAATCTGTTAAATATCCTACGCCTGCACAATATAAGGCTGAATTTCCATTCCTAAAGGAAGTCGATAGTCTTGCGTTGGCGAATGCTCAAATGAAGGACGTTAAGTTGTGAGTAGTTCACTAAAGCGCTTTAACATTAGGATACATAAATGATTCTCTATTTTCTTTCCAATCCTTTTCTACTTCTTTAAAAGTTGGTCGCCCTAACTCTTCCTTGTTTTTCTGTTTATGAAACCATTTCTTTACATACTTCTCCCCATTTTGATTTTGAACTGTACAAAGGAAACTATTACTACTATCCTTTAATATTTTTACAATCACGAAAAGACACCTCTTCCCTTTTTAATATCATAATAGAACTTGATCTTTTACTATAAGCCCTTCCTCTCTTATAGTCATACGACTCCTCGGCCGCGCCAAAGTTGTAAGATCAAAAAACGATATTCACTATGTTTACATTTTGCATAATTGATATGTGAAGTAAATATTATTTAAAGAAATCAGAGTTATAAGCATTATGTTTATCAAATATTTTATAGATTTCTAACTTATCATCTAATTTTGCATCTACTAAAATTAATATATTTCCATCGTAAATGTATTCTTCATATTTCTTAGCATGTTCTTCGGGAATTCCTAATCCGATAAATGCTCCTATTAAACTTCCAGCTCCTCCGCCAATACCGGCTCCTCCAATAGCTGCTGCGATAGGTCCCGCTGCTACGATTGGACCCATTCCAGAAACAGCAAGTATACCAAGACCTGTTAATAAACCACCGAGTCCGCCTGCTACTCCTCCTGCCACAAACCCTGTCGCTGAAAAGATATCCGCTTTATGTGCCGTTTCACTATTCACTTTTTCACCCGATTTTTCTTCCAGATGTTCAATTTCCTTTTGATCCTTCGCAATAGCTGAAATGTTACCCGCCGAGTATCCTTTATCTTTTAATTCATTAATAACGAATGCCGCATCATCAATTGTTCTAAAAATACCTACTATTTTTCTATCTACATCCATAACTATTAACCTCCTAAAGTTTTATATAATGTATCTTTATCTTTCTTCATTTCTGTATACACTAACCTTCTTATTAACATAACCATTTACGAAAAAAGCGAATAGTAAAAGCATTACAAGCGAACTACTTAACAAGTAAATTAAATCAAATGTAATATCAACCATCATTTCATTCATGTATACCAGACTCCTTTTTATTTAAAGTAAAAGTATATTTTTATAGACTAGAAATCTTATAATTCATCTTCAGTCAATCTCTTTGTAGTATATGTATACCCTTCATAACCCTTTCTAAACCTAAAAAACTATAATTATATTTTTTCTTATTTATATGTTTAACATTTTTTAAAACGGGTATGTTTATATTGTTATGCTTACTATACAGAAAGGAATATTTCGATGAATGCAATCCAATCTACTACTATTCTTTATAATGAAACACCTACAATAACGCAGATTCATCATTTTTATGCTTTAATGACAACATTTCAAACTAATCTATTTATAAGTAAACACGGAACACTTACTTCTATTAAAAGCTTAAGCACATTAATATCCTTTTTCCTTACTGTAAAAAAGAGAGAGCTTGTATTATTTATCTTTGAAGGAATAGATGCAAAAAAAGCTTTAAGCACACTCTTTCCTTCTTAAAAGTTTTATTATCCCCCTATTCCCTCGATCGTTACTTTTCATATATGTTTTTATATTTCAAAATGATTTCCTCTATTCAAAACGAGACCCCCTAATACAATAGGGGGATTTCTAGTTTGGCCTTATGAAAACTGATATAATATATATTACGTTTTTCATTCTTTACAATAGAAAACTTTTAATAATCTTGAAGGTAGGAATTTTTAATGAAATCGAAAGCAAAATTTAGTATTCGCTACAAAATTATGGCTGGTTATTTAGTTATGATTTTGTTCTTACTTATTTCTTTCATTATGTTAAACAATGAGATTTCCAATTTACAAAAATCTCGTAATTTTATTATTGATCACGATTTTAAAGTTCTTAATTTAACGAATCAAGTGGAGAAAGAATTGCTAACAATTGAAAATAAAGCGAAAGGATTTATTACTTCTAATAACGCAAATTACGTGCAATCCCTTAACACTGCGGAAAAGGATTACGAAAAACATTATCAAGATCTTTTGGCTCTATTAGAGGATAACCCCTCTCAGCAAGAAAAATTAAAACAGATTAACGAAAATATTAATAGTTGGATTAATAAAGAGATTCATCCATTAATTACAAATCATAATAGTAATAACATACAAGCAATCGACACGACTCAAATTCAGTCATTACAATCGCAGCTAACTAACTTCCGTGGTGTAGAGGAGCAACTAACGAAAAAAAGAGCTGCACAATTAGATACTGAAAATAATAAATTAGAGATTTGGTTATACAGTTTATTGTTCTTACTTTCTTGTATTTCTATTATCATTTCACTCTATATTTCGAATTCCATTACAAAAACGATTAAAAACGTAATTCAAGCTATTAAATCCATTTCTTCTAAAGAAAAAATTACTGAAAGAATTCATGTAAACACGCGGGATGAAATAAAAGAGCTTGCTCATACAACGAACCACCTACTAGACGAAATATCTAAAAGAGAGTGGTTACAAACCGAGCTTGCAGAATTAATTTTAATGTATCAAGGTGTACCTTCTATTGAGATGTTAGGTAAAAAAATTCTTAGTGGAATTATACAAAAAACGCAAACCTCTTGCGGTGCATTCTATGCACGTGAAGAAGTTGAAGAAACTGTCTACTATGTGAAGAAAGCTTCTTTCGCCGATCAAGGTTCTGATATTGGAAAACAATCCATTAAAATGGGTGAAGGTTTAATTGGGCAATGTGCTTTAGAAAAACAAAGCTTTATTCTTCGAGAAATACCAGAAGAATTTCGTTATGTCACTAGCGGTTTATTAGAAATACGCCCTCAAAACCTACTAGTCATCCCTATCTTATTTGAAGATGAAGTGATCGCAGTAATGGAGTTAGTAAGTGTAACTGAGATTTCAGACTTACATCAAGATTTAATTCAACAAACCGTTGATAACCTAGGTCTAACAATCCATAGTATTATGGGACGTATGCGAATTCAAACGCTTTTACATGAATCACAAGCAATGACGGAGGAGTTACAAGTTCAATCAGAAGAATTGCAAACGCAAGCTGAAGAACTACAAATGCAAGCCGAAGAATTACGAACAACTAATGAACAACTAGAGTCTAGAACTGAAGAGGCTGAACAAAAGACAACTGATTTAGAAATTACTAAATCAGAATTAGAAGAAAAAGCAAGCGAAATATTACGTAGTTCAAAATACAAATCAGAATTCCTAGCAAATATGTCCCATGAATTACGAACACCGTTAAATAGTATTTTACTATTATCTGAAATGTTAAGAGAAAATCATGATAACCATTTATCCGATGATGAAATTGAATTAGCAACCGTCATTCATTCATCAGGAAAAGATTTACTTACTCTAATTAATGACATACTAGATTTATCTAAAGTAGAAGCCGGAAAACTAGACGTCATTTTTGAAGCAACGAACATAAGTGACATGGCAGCAAATATGCAGCAAAACTTTTTACATATTGCTGCACAAAAAAATGTCGAACTTACTATTGCAGACAGTGATATTATTCCTGATTTATTTTATACAGATGCAAAACGGATTGAACAAATTATTAAAAACTTATTATCCAATGCATTTAAATTCACGGAAAAAGGATCCGTCTCTTTACATTTCGATTCGATAGAAACAACCAATTTGAGTCATGATATGCAGTCTATAAGTAAAGATTGGATGACAATTTCAGTAAAAGATACTGGTATTGGTATCGCTACAGAACAGCATCAACTCATTTTCGAAGCCTTTCAACAGGCAGATGGCGCAACGATTCGGAAATATGGTGGTACAGGCTTAGGATTATCTATCTGTAAAGAGTTTGCTAGATTATTAGGCGGTTGGATTACGTTAGAGAGTAATTTAGGAGAAGGCAGTACTTTCACAGTATATATTCCTAACCTTCCAAATGGGTTAAATGATATACAGTTATCCAATTTAGAAGTCGCAGCAACGATAGAAGATGTTATTCCTGCTGAAGTTATTGAGGCAACTATAGTTACTCCAGAAACAAATAACGTCTTCCAAGAGAAAACTATTTTAATTGTCGATGATGATCATCGAAATATATTTGCATTACAAAATGCATTAGAAAAACAACATGCCAACATTATTACTGCACAAAACGGCATAGAGTGTTTAGAAATACTAAAAAGCAATACAAATATTGACCTTATCTTAATGGATATTATGATGCCAAATATGGACGGTTATGAAACGATGGAACATATCCGAATGAATTTAGGGTTACATGAAATACCTATTATCGCATTAACTGCTAAAGCAATGCCAAATGATAAAGAAAAATGTTTATCTGCTGGCGCTTCAGATTATATAAGTAAACCATTAAATTTACATCAACTCTATTCGGTAATGAGTGTATGGTTAATAAAATAAGTGAGGTTTAGTTTAAGTGGAAAATAAGTATTATAATTTTGATCCATCCGTAGATATGGATAAGCGTACGAACTTAGAAATTGAATTACTATTGGAAGCGGTATTTAAACTGTCAGGATTTGATTTTCGCCAATATGCTCGCACATCTATTTATAGAAGAATTTGTAATAGAATGCAGCTCTCTAATATCCCTACCATTTCAAAATTAATTGAAAAAGTAATTCATGAGGAAGGGTTTTTAGAACAGTTATTAAATGATTTCTCCATTAATGTAACTGAAATGTTCCGTAACCCTACTTTTTTTAAAGCGTTAAGAGAGCATGTTATTCCTGAATTAAAAAAGTATCCTGAAATTAGAATTTGGCATGCTGGATGCGCAACTGGTGAAGAAGTGTTATCAATGTCCATCTTACTTCACGAAGAAGGATTAAGTGAAAAAGCTGTTATTTACGCAACAGATATGAATACAAATGTATTAGAAAAAGCAAAACAAGGCATCCTTCCGTTAAATAAAATGCAAACTTATACGAAAAACTATTTACAAGCTGGAGGTACACAAGCATTTTCTAACTATTATTCAACAGATAATCGTTTTGCTTATTTTAATCCATCCCTTTTACAAAACATTATTTTTGCACAGCATAATTTAGTAACCGATCAATCTTTTAACGAATTTCATATTATACTTTGCCGTAACGTTTTAATTTACTTTACGAGTAAACTTCAAAACCAAGTACAGCAACTATTTTATGAAAGTTTAGGCCACAATGGATTCCTATGTTTAGGAAATAAAGAAACTCTTCGTTTTTCAGATATAATGCCGCATTATATCCAATTTAATCCTAACGAACAAATCTATCAAAAAATACAATAAAAAGCGTATGAAATCCTATGTTTGGATTTCATACGCTTTTTATTTCGCATTCGTTTGTATCATAATTAGACACATATCATCTGATTGTGTTTTCTTCTGTTCTTCCTTATAAAATCCTTCTATCTCTTCTTCTAAATCTCCCCATTTTCTTTCTGTAAAAGTACGCAACTTCTCTTCAGACTCAAATTCATCATTTGCAATTGATTCAAGAACACCATCTGTAAACAATAATATTTGAGCATTTTTCTCAAAAGGTATGACTGTCTTCTCGACTTTTATTTCATCAAAAAATCCTACCGCACAACTCCCACGATCTAGTTCAATTATATTCTCTTCATCAACTAAAACGTATCCCGAAGGATGTCCTGCATTTACATATTCAATTGTTCTATTTTCTGTATTAACTACTAAGTATATTGCTGTAAAATAATATGGAATATTGTCATTCTCATTATGTAAAAGAGTCATATATTTATTTAAGTCTTTAATGACGAGTTCTGGATCGATTAAACATTTAATCGTTTCACGTAATACAGACGAAATAAACATACAAACTAATGAAGCAGATACACCATGTCCCATCACATCTAATAATATAATACCGTAGCGGTTTTCATCGATTTTATACCAATAATACATATCTCCAGCTAGTTTGAATGAAGGTAAGTAACTTGCTTCAATTTTTATATGATCTTCTCTTAATGGGCTACTTAATAAGTTTCTTTGTACTTGTGTAGCTAAATCTAATTCATTACGAAGATTTTCCTCTTGTTCTTTATGCCAATTTAATTCCGATTTCAAGCGTAATGCCACACGCATACGGGCTAACAATTCAACTTTATTTATAGGTTTCGTAATATAATCCATTGCACCTATATCAAGCGCTTCAGCTAATTTATTCGCATCTTCTAAAGCTGTTACAAAAATAATAGGAATATCTTTAAACTTCTCCTCGTTTTGTAATCGCCTACAAACTTCAAGTCCATCAATCTCAGGCATCATGATATCTAATAGTATTAAATCAATTTCATTATGCCTGGAAGAATCTTTTCCAAAATGGATGTATTCGAAAAGCTCTTGTGCAGAATTAAGCGATACAAGATCCTGATATCCGGCTTGTTTTAAAATTTTTTCAATTACAAAGATGTTAACCGGATTATCATCGACAATTAAAATGGACACAAGTTATTTCCCCTTTTCTTATTTAAAATGTAAATCTATTATCATTTTCTATTTTTCTAGTATTACATACTCAGTTATAAAATAAAAATTTCCTACTCATACGTATCTATACAGCAAAAGAACAAACCCCCTAGAAATGAGAGTTTGTTCTTTCACTCTATAAATTTCCACTATTAATTTAACACCATCGCTTTGTCTTTTAAAAGACGATCTAATTCTTCCATATGATTTGTTTCATCTGCAATCATATCTTCTAACTTTACAACTAACTCTGTCATATTTAATTTCGCTGCCTGTTCTTTTCTCGTTTCATAACGCTTAATTGTTTCATATTCTGATTGTCTAGCGTATTCTAACATTTCTCTAACATCTTTTACTTGTTTCACTGGTAAAGGGATCGTAGTAGGTGTACCACCTAGCGTCTTAATTTTCTCCGCTAAATATAGGGCATGTCCTTGTTCATCACTAATTTCAGATTCAAAGAAAGGTTTTAACACTTGTCTATATATACCAGAAACTGTAGCTGCATTATGGTTGTACATAATAATTGCCGAGTATTCTCCTGCTAAATCTTCATTCAATCCTTCGATTAGTTCTTTCACATCGTGTGACATTTTTATATCTCCTCCTATACTTAATAACTACCCCTTTTCTCATATTTTAAACATAATTATTTAAAATTTTTATGTATCTAAAAACGCTGCTTGCTTCAATTTACTTATCGCTTGTCTTTTAATACGAGAAACGTGCATTTGTGAAATACCTAACCGTTCCCCTGTATCCTTTTGATTTAAATTTTCACCAAATATATAATGAATAACACTCTTTTCCGTATCATTTAATACGTTAAAAATATCCTTTAAAACGAGACGTCTTTCTGTCTCTTCATATCCTTGCTCTACTTCACCTACAGATTCAATTCTCGCTACCGAACTTCCGTCAGATGAATTTTCAACTACATCATCTAAGGAAGATACTCGATAATTATTTTTCGCATCCATAATTTCTAGCACTTCCTCTTCGGATAGTCCTAAATGATCCGCAATCTCTATAATCTTCGGTGAACGTTGCAGTTGATCTGTTAGCTCCTCTATCGCAAGTTTAATTTTCCCGCCTAAATCTTTAATTCGCCTTGGAACATGAATACCCCAAGTTTTATCACGTAAATACTTTTTTATTTCCCCTACTATCGTAGGTATTGCAAACGGCTCAAAAGCATTCCCTATCGAATAATCATACCTTCTTATTGCGCCTAAGAGTCCTAACATTCCTACTTGTATAATATCCTCATGCATCGGCCCACCTTTTGAATAGCGATATGCAATGGAATATACGAGATTTTTATAATGATTAACCAATCTTTCCTGCGCTTCATCACATTGTTTTTGTTGGAATTCTGCAATTAGTTTAATAACGTCTTCTTTAGTAAGATTTGTAGGTTGAGATTGGATTTCCATCATTCTCCACCTGCTCTCTTTGTATATATTTTGTCATTAAAACTGTCATGCCCTCATCATGCATAATTTGTATATCATCCATTAACGTATTTATTAAATATAAACCTAAACCATTTTCCGGCAAATGTTCTACTGGTTTATTAATATCATACGGACCAACTTTACTTTTTAAGGTGCTAAAATCAAAGCTAACTCCATTATCCGCAACCATAATTTCTAATCGATCTTCATATAGACCAAAGACAATTGTAATTTCTCCAACGTCTTCTTTATATGCATGTTGTACAATGTTTGTACATGCTTCACTAATAGCAATTTTCATATCTTCTATATCGTCATAAGCAAAGCCCATTCGATTCGCAACACCAGCCATTGTTAAACGAATAATAGCCACATATTCTGCTTTTGCAGGAATTTTCATTTCTATCTTTTCAAATTTCTCCATCATCCCTAGTCACCTTCTTTCTACTTTTTCAAAATCGGAATTCAAATTTAATATTTCTGTTAGTCCTGTAATATCAAATAATCTTTTTAGTCTTTTAGATACACCAATAAACTCTAATTTTCCATCATTTTTCTTAATTGCTTTTAATAGCGCTATAAAAACGCCTAAACCTGTACTATCCATATAATCTACCTTATTAAAATCTACTACTATATAAACCTCTTTCTCACTTGCAATAGGCATTACCTTATTTTTTAAATCTGATGCCGTATACGCATCAATCTCACCATTAAGTTGTACTGTATAACCTAAATCATTTTGCAAAATATTTATTGCCAAATTCATCATTTCCGCCCCCTTATCTCAAACTACTACTATTTAATTACCCATAAAAATTAGTTTTAAACATATTTTTTCATTTTAATTATAAATAAATTTTCTACACCTTTCTCAGCTTAACACTAAAAAAAATACTACCAAATGTTTAAACCTTATAAATTTGTGTATGTATAATGTATAAACATTATTTTTAGGGGGATCTATCTATGGAAGAGCACAGCTTTAAAAAGGGAGATTTTGTTCAATTTTCTTATCGACACGATCATGCTACAAAATTAATTGGTTCCATTATTAACATACTAACGAATACAATTGTAGTTGATATAGGTAATAGCGAGGACTTATCTCATATAGAACCGAGGCAGGTCGTAAGAATAAATAATTGTAAAAAAGTAACGATAGCTTAATATGTAATCTCAATCAGTGGGGACATCCTCACTGATTCCTATGTAAAATACATAAAAAAGCATCCAAATTATTTTAATTGGATGCTTTTTTATGTATTTTTATCAGTTTATTAACTTTATAGCTACATATAATAAACTTAAGATTACTATTCATTATCATACTTACGCTTTCCGTAGCATTCTAGAAAAGAATGTAACGATTAAAATAAAGACGATTGCACCTAATAAAGCTGGAAGAATAAAGATGCCTCCCCATTCAGGGCCCCAGTGACCAAATAAAGCACTACCTACCCAAGATCCGATTAATCCGGCAATAACATTACCAACTATACCTAAAGGAAAGTCTTTTCCTGTAATCATTCCAGCTAACATACCAATAAGTCCACCTACAATACACGTAATAATAAGTCCCACAATTAGACCTCCTATATATTTTTATAATGGATTTATCAAGCTTTGGCGTTTAACCAAAGCTTGATAAACATGTATTATTCTTTGTTATCCAATCCATCATTTATCTTTTGTTTCACTTTTCCGACTTTTTCTTTTACAGTTCCCTTCGTCTTCTCCCACTTCCCTTCATTTTTCAACTCTCTATCTTCTGTAACTTCACCAATTCCTTCTTTTACTTGCCCCTTTTTCTTTTCAACTTTACCAGTAATTTGTTCTTTTAGCCCGCTCTCACTCATATTTCCAATCTCCTTTTCGTAATAGATTTGTAGATTTAAAGAGTATGAATTTAAATAGAATACGTGCATCTTCTTTCTTGTAACCATTCACCGACTCTTTCTAAATCCTTAACGAATAACAAGATTTTCCCTTCATCCAGTTTTTCTTCATAAAAGTTAGCTTCTTCCTCATTAAGTCCTAACTCTTGCATCTTATTTCTTAACTGATCTCCCGTTTTTTGAAAAACATTAATAATACTTGTCCCAAGTCCCTCTTCTTTTATTCCAATTGTATTCACGTCTGCATTGTCTGCGATTCTATCTGTCCTTTCTTTCTCATGTGTTAATACGTAAATATCTTTTTGGTCTATTCCTTTCTTCACTAGATCATTCGCTGCATTCATGACCTCTTTCTCCGTAATAAATTCATATACAAAAGGTTTACTATACTTCGTTTCCATCTTTAACTTCCTCCTCTAAAATGAATTATTTGTTATATTATATGTAATACACCCATTTTCGAAATGTTAAACATAAAATATGAAAAAAATTATGTGAATTATGATTTTGATAGAGAATGAACCGCATATTTTTCATATATACGCTTCATATTATTCATACGAACATCATTAAAACTAGTAAACATGTCTCCCTATGATTTACAAAATTATCTCCTTACAATAACTACCTAAAATAACAGAAAATTGTTATAATTAAACGTGAGGAGGGATACTATGAAAAAAATCATATCTATATGCGCTCTAACCGCTCTATCTTTCACTTTAATAGGCTGTACAAGCACTTCTACTACAAATAATACTCCAACAACTAAGCAAGAAAATACGAAAAATGCCATTCAATTAAACTCTGCAGACATTACCAACATTGAGATGCTTAGAACAACAAGTAATACTAGTTCCAAATCTCAAACAGATAACGAGGAAATGATACAATCAATCGCTTCAGCAGTCCAAAAAGGAACACCGAAAACAATCACACTAGATCAAAAAAAGAAACAATCTGCGCATTCTACTATAACCGTTACATATAAAGATGACTCAAAAGAAGAGTTTCTTGTGTGGGTTGATAATACGGAACAAATTACGATTGCTAAAGATGAGAAGAAAGATAAAGTAGAAGCTGTAACGGTGAATATTAAAGGCGCTAAGCTAATGAAGGATTTTTTTAAAAATGATAAAACATAAAAGGATCCCCATCAACTTAAGGATTCAAATTTAGCAAAAAATTTTGTTCAGAAATACTATAAAATTCCAGCCTAATAGGTAAGTGGCGAGACCGTATATTATTAAACTTAAAATGTTTCAAATCGAAGGAAGACACCTTATAAGGTGTCTTTTCTTTATTTACAAAAGGACCTGCTCCATTCATAAATGCATAAAGTAAATTGAATCCGTTAAAACACATGAGTGAACCTTTGTTTTCCCCCTCCTATCTAAAGGAGGAACTATTATGGGCTTTGGTGGTAGTTGTGGCGGCTGTGGCTTCGCTGGAGGATTTGCTTTATTAGTTGTATTGTTTATTTTATTAATCATCGTTGGAGCTGCTTGCTTCTGCTAAAAAACTATCGGAAAAGATCCCCGTGCTAAACAAAAAATAAAATAAGCTGTCCATATGGACAGCTTATTTACATAATTATCGTTCTCGGAAGTAAAGTTTTAAAAGTAATTTATCCATAGTGATATTAAAATTACTACTAACAGGGGGAGCACCACATTGCCATCAACCTAAGCTTTTGAGATACCCCCCATAACGAAATTTTCACCTTTTTACAGTTATTTATGAGAATTCAGCTCATTTTTTCGTTTTGGGGAACAATCAATTTCTTAAGTTGATGGGTATGTGATAATGCTTCCATTTGAACAAATTTTCCTTTTCCATACCGATCACACACCTTTTGTAGAGTAATAGTATCAGCATATCCCAGTTTAAGAGGTTACTTACAAAATATTTAGAATTTTTTTGCGAGAATCCTCCGAAATGTAATACGGACTTTAAATATTTTCATTTATAATTCTCTATTTGTCTATACTTTTCATACCGCTGTTGTATAAGCTCTTCCGAGGATAATAGTATCAATTTTTTTAGAGATGATTCGATTACAGATTCAATCACTTTTGCCTGTGATTTTATATCATTTTGTGCTCCACCTTTAATTTCAGGAATGATTTCATCAATAATTCCTAAATGTTTTAAATCTTTTGCTGAAATTTTCATATGTTCAGCAGCTTCTGGAGCATACTTAGCATCCTTCCATAGGATAGATGCTGCTCCTTCTGGCGAAATTACCGAGTACCATGAATACTCTAACATATGGATATGGTTACCGACACTAATGCCAAGAGCTCCACCACTTGATGCCTCTCCAATTACAATACAAACAATTGGCACTTTAAGTGTAGCCATTTCAAATAGATTTCGAGCTATCGCTTCAGAAATTCCACGTTCTTCAGACCCTTTCCCTGGATAGGCGCCTATTGTATCAATAAATGTAATAATAGGGCGATTAAATTTATCAGCTTGTTTCATAAGTCTTAGCGCTTTTCTATAACCTTCTGGATGTGCCATTCCAAAATTTCTTTCTATATTTTCCTTTGTATTTCTACCTCTTTGATGACCAATAACCGTAACGGGCATCCCTTTAAATTTTGCAATACCACCTATCATTGCTTTATCATCACCATATAATCGATCACCATGAAGTTCGAGAAAGTTTGTAAACAATAAAGGTATATAGTCCAATGTCGTGGGCCGGTTACGTAGCCTTGCAATTTGAACTCGTTGAAAAGGTGTAATATTAGAATAAATTTTATCTTGCATTTTATTTAAACGTTTTTCTAATACATGAATTTCTGGCGATAAATCTACATTATTTTCTTTCATAATTTTCTTTAATTCATCAAATTTCTCTTTTAATTCAATAATAGGACGTTCAAAATCCAAACTCATTTTACCCTCCAAATGTTATGATTTACCTCACTCTAATCAAAAGGCTTAGAAATAGAATCAATAAATAATTCAAAACCATCCACAACTATTTTTTGTTCTGATTCTGATAAATTATTGAGAATACTTTGATAAAATGTAATGGATTGCTCTCTTAAGCAATTAACAGTTATGTGACCTTTTTCTGTGAGGTGCAGAAAAAGTTCTCTTCTATTTTTTTCATTTACTTCACGATAAATAAGCCCCTTTTTTACTAACTTATCTACCAATCTACTTACAGTTGAAGTCTCTAATCTAAGTTTATTGGATAGTTGCCAAACAGTTAATTTTTCCACCTCTAGTTCCTCTAACGCCATCATTTGAGAAGTTGGTAAAGGTTTTTCAAATGGTCCATTGGGCAAATTTTGAGATTCAAAAACCCCAGTTATTATAATCATTTTCTTAATATCTGTTCTTAGTTTTAAGGCATCTTCTCTTTTCAAAAAGGTCACCCTCCTACAATTAATGTATCATACATCAATTGTATTATACATGAATATGTTTTTTTCACAAGCTTAACGTAAGCCAATATTACAACATGGACGAGATATTTCTTCTTGTTAAAATGATATAAGTGGATTGTTTTCTACAAATGGCAGAACATCAATTATGTATCAGGGGCCTTTATGGGGTACCGCTCATCGCAATCAAGCTAAGAAAATAAAACTACCCAAAAAACGAAAATTTTGTGATAACTTGTAACAAAAAACTCATAATTTTTTGGGGGAGTTCTGAATTCTTAAGTTGATGGGCATGGGGGAGCACCAACAAAACGCGAATTTCGTACGCTAAGAGATCATCGGTTTCTTACTGTTTAGTTGTTTCTAGTGGTTGTAGAGAGTCTACTGGTGCACTTTCTCTTTTGCTAAATCGGTATTCTCCTAGAAAGTTAATGTGTTCCCACCTTACTGGAGAACTATGTTTTAATAATTCTTCATCAAATTGTTCTTTTTTCTTCAAAGCTTTTATTGCTTCACTTAAATAAATAATATTCCACATACTAATTGCATTAATTAAGAGGTTTAGTGCACTACTTCTTTGAAGTTGATCTTGTAGCACTCTTTCTCGTAATTCACTATGTTTTTCAAAGAAAATAGCGAAAGGCAAGACGATGAATACATTTACAAAGTGACAAAACTGTAAGAATGCACGAATGTTTGTAAGAAAGTTCGATGTTTTCCTTTTTCATTTTTTATTATAGTGAAAAAGAAGAACGAAATATTCTCTTATGTAGGAAGGAAGATAATAATGATTGATCTATTAAATAAATGGATGTTAGAAAGTACAGGCAATTTCAATATCGTTGTAGGACTTACAGCACTTCTATTTTTGGGTTCAGTAATTGCACTTATTATTATTTACAAAAAAATTGGTAAACCATATGAAAGAACAAATCCTATTTATTTAAAAATTACTTCTCGTATGTTTACTACTCAAATTCTAATGAATGCTATATTTATTTCTTTAGTTGGTAAAGATATTGAGAATTTCCGTCAAATCTTTATATTATTTGAAGCCTTTGTATTCTTCGTTGGAGCTATTTATTCGTTTAAATTATATAGACAAGAATTTAAATAATTTACATTTTTAGTTAATTGTATATTCTATACATATGAGGTTAACATAACGTCTCATTATCGGGATTCAATGTATTTAGAAGACTATTAAAAGTCCTCCAGATTGTTTAACTGGAGGACTTTAGTGTTCACATAATTTTTGTTATTAGAAGTTGATTAATATTAGCTTATTTGTCTTATAAGTTAAATTGAGAACAATTAGATCCCCAAATATTCCAGTTCTTTTTGTATGTTATTTAAAGCAAACCTCTCTTGTTTTTGAAAGGAGTTATTTGGTTCGTTTGAAGATAATCTCCAAAGAACTCGTGTATCCTGCCATTGTTAGAGTAAGGACTTGAACAAATTCCCAACCATCTTCAGCATGTTCGGTAATAATACGTTTATAATCTTCTTTAGGTTGCCCTTTCCATCCACCAATTTCGACTTTCACGAATTTGTAATCGTACATATTCTCCCCCCCTTTTCCTAATTGTACCATTTAGAAGAAGCGATGTATTGTACCTTTTTGACTGTATACTCTATACATGTGAGGTTGACATAACGTAACATTATCAGTAGCAAGAATAAGGAGGAACCCTAATCTCACAAGTAAATCTCCTTTTTTTGTTCTATGGATCTATGCATTTTTTTATACATTCCTATCCTGGCGCGGGTTTTCGGGTTCTCGTTTGTTATTGGATTAGCCGAAAAACTGTATAAAATCTTGCATGCTCTTAGCGGGGTGCCGCCAACAAAACGCGATTTCGTACGCTAAGAAAAAAGCCTTGCTACATAGGTAATGTAGCAAAGCTTTTTTAAGTTGTTTAATTCTCGCTCCACTATCGGCTTTGTTAACTAACACTTTAATTATTTTAACAGCCTTTTGTTTAATTCCCACAAAGCCGTTTTGTTACTATCCCATTTTAAAAGCGTTACGGCTTCCTCAAAGCACAGCCATTTATAATTGAAGTGTTCTTTAGATAATTTAATATTTTTTGTAGGAACTTTAACTCCAAAAGAAAATTCTTTTATTACATAAACATCTTCGCCCCAAAGAAATTCACCAACTACATCCTCTACTGGTAGTGAAGACACAGAATCTAGTTTTATATATGGACTTTCTCTTGTAATACCAGCCTCTTCAAATGCTTCCCGTTTTGCTGATTCAATAGGAGTCTCACCATCTTCTCCACCACCAGCTATTCCTTGCCAATAACCATAATCACTTCGATTAAAAATGGCATATTGAATGGAATCGTCAGTTTTTATATAAGGAAATATCAATACTTGATACGGTGCTCTCATTGCTTAACCTCCTTCCGAAAAAATATGAACAATTTATTCACTAACTTGCTATTTTAGTAAATAAAGTATTTGCATTTAAACTTTATAAAACTCAAATGTATTTTTTTCTAAACATATTGTTTCATTGGAATTTTTGATAATAATATCAAAACGTTGACTATATGGATGCATAAACACTTCATACTGAATCCGACGTTCTTCATGAGACTTCCTTAAGTAATTAATATCGGCTCCTCTTTCAATAATATCACGGCTAGACCTTCTCATTAATTCTGTTTCTCCATCTGTATAGAAGTAAATTTTCAAATCAAATAAATTTGGATTAATAAATGCGACACTCATTCCTTCTACAATCGTCACCTTATTTTTCGTAGAAATTAACTCACTTTTTATATAATGTGTATCCATTGTATAAAAATCTAAACCAGCTCTTACCATTTGAACATCTCTTTCTAACGCAGACAAATGATGGGCTGATGGATGACAAGCTGTCATTTTATCATAATGATTTTCATTCTGATATGTATAGTGGATATTTGTATACTTTCGTACATTTGAACTAACAATGTATGGATCTGTATTAATATAACTCACTTTATTTTGATTTAATTGGTTTATGAGCTTATTGGCGAACGTTGTTTTTCCGGCAGCACCGTGTCCTGAAATGCCAATAACAATCTGTTCATCGGTCATACTAATCCAATTTATAATTTCTTGTAATAACTTTTTCATTATTCTCCCCCTGTTACTAATATACCCCCTTATTTACATCATCTTAATATAGAGGTATCCTACTGTAAAATCATGCATGAAGTGAAAAAAATGGTATGATTATCCATCATATCATCTCTATTTTTAAAAAACTATATTAATTTTCAAAGGATTTTATTGTTATTTGGTGTAGTACCACACGTCCATCAAGCTAATATTTTGAAGTGTCCCCAAAACGAAAATTTTATTATTTTACAGTTGTTTATAAGAACTTAGCTTATTTTCTTTGTTTTGGAGAACTACCAATTTCTTAAGTTGACGGATGTGTAAGGCTGCCTCACAAAGAACAATGTAAAAGTAACATCCATAATTTTGCACTCACCCTATTTTACATTTACTCTGATTCTGTCATTTCATCTATATGAATCTGTTTTCCTGTGAATAGTTTGTAAAACAGATGTGTGCGAATATCTAACAATTTATGTAGCGCATGCCATTGGCTCCAATGGTGTGCGTTTTGATTATATATATGTTTGGAGTGCCGGTGGCACTTTTTCTTTATATCCTAATCAAAAAAACGTAGGCTCATGCATACCGATATTCACCTCCTACCTAAAATTGGTATTTCACACCTTCACATTTTTGAGGAATGAGTCTTTTGTCGGAAAACAATAAAATCTTATTAATTTTTATAATTAGTAGAATTTTTATAGAAATAATCTTCTTAATCTATTAAAATTATATCGATTGATGTCAGATTGTATCGTATGATGTCAGATTGTAATAAGGGGAGAGAAAATTTTATGTTGAAAAAAATCATTCCAGTTGCTTTAGCATTAAGTACAGTTACTTTTTCAAGTGTATTTGCTGCGCCTCCAGCTCAAGCAACTACAGAACCAAACCGCTACATAGATGTACAAATGCTCGGTATTAACGATTTTCATGGGCAACTAGACACTGTAAAGAAAATTAACAATAAAGATGCAGGGGGAATCGAGTACTTAGCGGCTTATTTACGTGATCATGAAAAACAAAATCCGAATACATTAAAGGTTCATGCTGGCGATGTTGTTGGAGCAAGTCCTCCTGTTTCAGCATTATTACAAGACGAACCCACGATTGAATTTCTAAATGATTTAAAATTTGATGTTGGAACCATAGGAAATCATGAATTTGATGAAGGTATTGAAGAAATGCACCGCCTTATTTATGGTGGATACCATGAAAAAACAGGGAATTTTAAAGGAGCAAAATTCCCATATGTTGCCGCAAATTTCTATAATAAATCCACCGGTCGTCTATTTTTACCACCATTTACTATAAAAAAGGTACAAGGAGTTCCTGTTGGCTTTATCGGAGTCGTAACAACAGATGTTCCTAACCTTGTTATGCCCACTATGCTAAAGAATGTAGAAATTACAGATGAAGTTGAAGCCATTAACAAATCCGTAAAGAAATTAAAAGACCTTGGCGTTAAATCTATCGTTGTTCTTGCACATAACGGAGGTACAACAGATGAGAACGGCGTAACAAATGGTGATCTCGTCCGACTAGCAAATGAGACTGATCCAGAAGTCGATGTTATTTTTGGGGGGCATAGCCACACCTATGTAAATGGAACTGTTAATAATAAACTTGTCGTACAAGCAAATTCTTATGGAATGGCTTTTGCTGATGTTGATGTAAAGATTGATCGTAAGACAAAAGATATTGTTGAGAAAAAAGCAGAAATTATTACAACCTACCATGAAGGCATAGAGCCTGATAAAAAAATAAAGAAAAAGATGGAGAAATATCAAGAAAAAATCGCACCTCTTGTCAATGAGGTTGTTGGTAAATCTACAGCTCCACTAGATCGAAAACAAAATACGGCCGGCGAATCTACTCTCGGCAATTTAATCACTGATGCTCAGCGTGCAACAATGCAATCCCAAATTGCTCTTATGAACCCTGGTGGTATTCGTAATGACTTAGATGCTGGTGATATTACATGGGGAGAGGTATATGGCATTCAACCATTCGGAAATCAATTAATAAAAGTTAATTTAACGGGTCAAGACATTCGTGATATTTTAAATCAACAATGGCAAAAAGACATAACAAGAATGCTTCAAATTTCAGGGATTCAATACACTTGGGATGCGAACAAGCCAAATGGAGAAAAAGTCACAAGTATTCGCTTAACAAATGGAGAAGAAATTATTCCTTCTAAAACTTACAGCGTCGTTGCGAACGCATTTCTAGCTTCAGGTGGAGATGGATTTGTGTCATTTAAAAATGGGAAAGATGCTGAAACAGGACCAACTGATTTTGAAGCATTAGTAGATTATATAAAACAAGCAAAAGAACCAATTCAGCCTATTATTGATGGAAGAATTCAAAAAATAAATTAGCTTTTCATTAATCTCAAAATACCTAGATTACCTGTTCGCTATACTTTTTAGTGTGCAGGTAATCTAATTTTTCTTGTGTGGGTTTGAAATAAAGTCCTACCGTGGTCAACGGATTTACCATCGATATGCAAAGTACCGAAAAAAAGTAAAGCCAACAAAAAATAACCCCAAAATCAACTTTTATTGTTTATTTTGGGGTTATTTGACGTTTACATTAATTTGGACCGATTTGAATTATCTGGATATACTTTCCACCTACAATACTATATAGCTCTCACATGTTCAGAAAAACGGCTTTTTCTTTTAAAAACTTTGCTTAACGTACGAAATTCGCGTTTTGTTGGCGCTACACCATCCGCCATCAAGCTAAAATTTTATAGTACCCTCAGAACGAAAAACGTGTACATTTCGCCCGCTTTTTATTGTTTTGGGGGCGTTATAAAATTTTTAAGTTGCTGTGTATGGGGTAGCACCAATTAAGCCTTTACGGGTAGTACTACTCCCTTATAATAAGGATATAATAGGACTCTCAACTTTATTTTCTTTTATTGATGAGATCGCTCATTTAAAATTGCATTATATAAAAACTGTGCATACTGTTCACGTGTTACTTTCATATCCGGAGCAAATTTCCCTTCGCCAACTCCTGCTGCAATTTGGTTCGATTGTACGGCACTAATCGCATCTTTTGCCCATGAGTTCTCTGGAACATCGTTGAAATTATGTGGAGCCTTCACATCTAGTCTAAAAGCTTTCGTAATAACTTGAGCCATTTCTGCACGTGTTAATGTAGCTCTCGGTCTAAAGTTTCCTTGATCATCTCCTTGGAAAACCCCTAGCTTAGTTAAAGCTAGTATTTCCTCAGGAAACATTGTTGAATTTTTATCGATATCTCCGTATGGATTTTCATATTTATCTTGTTTTTCTATATGCAAAGTACGGTAAATTAATGCAGCTACTTGTTCACGTGTTACATTATCACCCATACCAAATATTCCATTCCCATAACCTGCAATAATTCCTTCATTAGCTAAATCATGAATTGCATTAAATGCCCAGTGTCCTTGTGGGACATCCTTAAATATATTTCTATTTACTCCCGCATCAATTGTTAAATCATCATGTAAAAGAGTAATAGCATCTGTTACCCCAGTCTCACTTACATTAGAGTCAACTGTCATATCTTGTCCACTTTGCTTTTGCATGAAGACATACCCGGCAGGCTTCTTTACTTGTACACGATATGTGTTTTCTATTAATCCATCAAACAAGTAATGGCCTTCTTTATCTGTTTTTACTTCTTTTAATCCATTCCCATCTTTATTTAACAGTTGAACACGAACGCCTTCCATTCCTTTTTCACTTTGATCTTGAATACCATTTTGGTTACTATCTTTCCATACTCGGCCACCTAATTTGAGCACATTCGCTTTAATAGGCTTAGAATCAGTTGCTTCCCAAATAGGAGCGGTTAATATTGGATAGTTCAAAGCTTCTATTTTTTGCCGCATTTCTTGCGATGCTTTCAGTCCCCATTGATCAAAAAACGGAAGTACATTTTGTTTCGCTACTTTTGATGTATTATAAATAAATGCTTGTATTTTCTCATCATCCGTCTTTGGAAGTTGATCCTTTGGTAACTCTCGATATAGTTTGTGAAGATTTGGATAAAAATCTTCACCATATGCTAAATGAAGTTGCCAAATCATCACAAGTTTTACAAACAAGTCATCAATATTTTTATAGTCTTTGTCTGTTTGTTTTAAGTACGCGAAAGCTTTATCGTAAACCCTCTCTCGTTCTAAACGTGTTGGTTGATTCGGAAATAATTTCTTTTCTGCAGCTAAAGAGTATAAGTTAACTGTAACTTCAGTCATTCCTCTCAAATCATGATTCCACGTCCATGGGTATTGTTGTCTTGCGTGTCCTGCTTCATGCAGTTGTCCCCATTCAAACTTATTTACATCTAAAGCACTTACAATTGCGCCATTATCAGTAGGAAATACGGCTCCATCCAGACTTGCATACATGTACCCACCCGATGTGTTGTTATGAGGATTTTCTACAAAAGCCCAAATGCGGTGAGTTGGACGATGTAACGGATTAGAGTCTGTTTCAGATAATCCTGATATTTTATCTTGTGCTCGAATCATTTCATCATATTTTTTTAATAGAGGAACAGGATCTTGATCCACGATATATTTCTTGGCACTTTCCTGCGTAACAGTAAGTACTGCTTTCTCTGATTTAAGTTGGACAGCATGTGCATCCGGATACTTGTCCATCATCGCAATCCAATCTGCTTTCGTATGCTTTCCTAATTCGAAGAATGGAACAGGGCTCCCACCTTGTGTTACTTTGACCTTAACTGTCCCTGTATCTTGATGGTTATCAAACCCTAATAAACCACCGTTTGGAGAAGAAATCTTATTCATACCAGGAGAAAGATCAATTTCTTTTCCCCATTCTTTATCATATTGATGTGTTCCAATAATCGCTCTAATATTTTTGGTTCCCAATACTTCAATTGTAACCTCTTCATTCGGTTTTACATAAATTCCTGTTGGCATAAATGTTTTTTGCGCACTTCTTCTTTCTCTATCCGCTTCACTCCCAAAATTACCTACACCTGGAAGATCAAACTCTCTCTGTTCATATTTGTTTGTAGTCTGTTCAGCAACTGTTTCAGCATGGGCAGTCAAGCCACTTGTCATTATAGGTGAAAATAATGTAGTTGTCACAATAGCAGACGTCACAAATACTTTCATAGTTTTTTGAAACATGTAATAATTCCTTTTCTGCATATAAATAACCCTTTCCTTTTCAATTCGTTTCATTAAATTTCTTTCGCTGAATGAATGTAATTGATTTCGATTCCGTTTTTTTCTGAATATTAAATAAATTAATATCTGACCGTTCGCAAACCTTTCTATAGTTTGATAAATATAAAACATACCCGAAGGAATACATTCCCATCCTTGATCATAATAAATAATTACGAAAGTTAGAATTTAGGAATGAAACGAACCCCTTTCATTTTTGCTTATTACTACGAACTTAACATCAAAACAGGTCGTATAGCAATAAAAACCTGACAATTTCTGCTATTTTTCGACATTATTCTTTTCAAATTACTAAAATAGTAGTCTGTGTACAACACGTCTATCAACTAAAAAATTTTGAAATCAGTAAAGCGAAAAATGAGGTTCCTTTGCAAAGTTTTATAAGGGGTAGCACCCCATCGCTATCAAGCTAACAAAACAAAATCCCCACTAAAATGAAAAAATACGCTATCCTTTCTGTAGAATCATAGGAAAGGATGGCGTTTTTGTATGTCTATTTCTGTATCTGATGAATTACAACTATTTGCTCAAGAAATTCAAAGCTTCTTATCTCCGAATTTCTTACGAGATCTTGCTAGAGATGTTGGTTTTGTACAACGAACCAGTAAGTACCAAGCAAAAGATTTAGTCGCTTTATGTGTATGGATTAGTCAAAATGTCGCTAAAACCTCTTTAACTCAGTTATGTAGCTGTTTAGAAGCATCAACAGAAGTGCTCATCAGTCCTGAAGGACTGAATCAACGGTTTAATGCCACAGCCGTGCAATTTCTACAACAAGTGCTAGCTGAACTTCTCAACCAAAAGTTATCTTCAACTAAGCTGCTCACTTTTTCATACGCTTCTATTTTCAAGCGTATTCGTATCCTAGATTCAACTGCATTTCAACTTCCTGATGTATTTTCATCTGTTTATCCAGGTGCAGGAGGATGCAGCCATACAGCGGGGGTGAAGATTCAGCTTGAGTATGATCTATTAAGTGGACAGTTCCTACATATTCATACAGGTCCAGGTAAACAACATGATCGAACTTATGGTTCTCTATGTGCCCCAACTGTGACAGCGAATGATTTATGTATCCGTGATTTAGGTTATTTTCACTTGAAAGATCTTCAACATATACAAGATAAAAAGGCTTACTATATCTCTCGTATTAAATCAAATACACGTATTTATCAAAAAAATCCCACCCCTGATTATTTTCAAGATGGAAGAATCAAGAAAGGTACAGAGTATATACAGATAGATATGGAGGTCTTAATGAACTCTCTTCACCCAGGACAAACATGTGAAATATCCGACGCCTATGTAGGAATGATTGATAAAGTACCAACTCGTGTGATTGTTCATCGGCTAACGAAAGAACAACAACAAAAACGATTACAAGATCAAACTATAAGAGAAAAAAAGAAAGGAATGAAGTATTCTCCTCGTAGTAAACGACTCAGTGGCATCAATGTATATATGACAAACACCCCTACAGACATTGTCCCGATGGGACAAGTACATGATTGGTATTCTTTACGTTGGCAAATCGAAATTTTATTTAAAACGTGGAAGTCATTCTTTCAAATTCATCAGTGTAAAAAGATAAAACCAGAAAGATGGGAGTGCCATTTGTATGGACAGTTGATTGCCATTCTACTCTGTTCTTCTATCATGTTTCAAATGTGGCAATTACTTCTTATGAAAAAGAAACGAGAACTGAGTGAGTATAAGGCCATATATATGATTAAAGATTATTTTCTTCTTCTTTTCCAAGCTATACAGAAAGACACCCAAGATCTATCAAAGGTTCTATTTCGCCTATTCAACCTCCTACAGCAAAACGGGCGAAAATCTCATCGATATGAGAAGAAAACAGTCTTTGATATATTAGGTGTCGTTTACAATTGTACCATGTCTGATAATCAAGCGGCTTAATTCAAAAAAGGGAGATTTACTTATGAGATTAGGGCTCCTCCTTATTCTTGCTACTGATAATGAGACGTTATGTTAACTAGACGTGTATGAGATATACAATCAAACAAAATTTTTTCCATTTTTATTCTTATTTTAAAATAGATGCACAATCAAAATTCCACCAACAAATAAGATTGAAAATCCTACGACTATATATAATCCGTTTTTTTGTATTCCTAATATAATTGCAAGATAACTAAAAGAAAAAGCCCATTATGCTAAAACTATGATTTCTAACATCTTCTTTTTCATTAAAAGTTAAGCACCCCAAATCCCCTTAAAAAAGTTGTATTCGGAATATTGTAAAAAAATAAAAAAAAGACCCTACAAGAGGGTCTTTCATCAGCTAATATTAAGCTTTTTGAACATTAGTAGCTTGTAGGCCACGTTGTCCTTTTTCTACTTCAAATGTTACACTTTGTCCTTCGTCTAAAGATTTGAAACCGTCGATTTGGATAGCTGAGAAATGTACGAATACGTCTTCTCCACCTTCACGCTCGATGAATCCAAAACCTTTGTCTGCATTAAACCATTTTACTTTACCTTGTTCCATAATTGTTGCCTCCTAGTGTGGATACCCACACATATGTTACTACCCTTGCTCAAATACCTTAGACGAAAAACAAAATTTATTCTTAATCTCAAACCGAACAAAAATAGGTCTTTCTTAAATTAACATACTTTCTAAAAAATAGCAAATTTCAAAAATAAGCCCTTATGGT
Source organism: Bacillus sp. 41-22 (assembly GCF_025809295.1). Taxonomy (NCBI): domain Bacteria; kingdom Bacillati; phylum Bacillota; class Bacilli; order Caryophanales; family Bacillaceae; genus Bacillus; species Bacillus sp. 41-22. Next base: position 1,019,573 of record NZ_CP084035.1, on the reverse strand, counting down.
AATTAGCTACTAATAGTTGTTACTGGAGAAAAAGTCACTATGATAGTCATCACAGCAAGAAATTTCCAAAGGATCTCAACAATATCATTGGTTTGATTTTTTTCAGACATTCAACAACTGATAAAATTAGCTATTTTCGAGTTAAATTTCACTTCTGATAACGGTAATTATGTAAATGAGCTGTCCATATGGACAGCTTATTGTATTTTTGCTTAGCGTGTTTTTTTTGATGCATGTTGATCGTTTTTATCGTTTTGGAGTAACTCGTCCTTGTTAGCTTGATGGATATGGGGTATTTGCATTTCTTATCTTGATGGCAATGTGAAACTATCCCTAATATAAAAATACTTTGTCTTTACAAATAATACTCAAACATTTTTGCAACCTTTTCTTTCATTTTTTCTTTTATAGATAATTGATTGACGTCAGAGGATGTTACTTGCTTTGAATTTTGTAAGTCTGCATTAATCACTGGTTTTATTCTCGAAATATAGATAGGGTCATGAATATAACAGTTCATTTCTTCATTTAAATGAAACGAGCGTGAATCAAAATTCACGGTCCCAACCATCAATACTTTTTCATCAATCAAAAATACTTTACCGTGTAACACCCCATTTTTATAACCATATACTTCCATCCCTTGTTTTAATGCTTTTCGGATATATGGATATGCTGCTTCTTTAACTAATAGTGCATCCGAATGAGGTGAGAATAGAATTTTGACACGGACTCCCCTCTTTCTTGCATCTACTAATGCGTTCCAAATAGTTCTGTCTTTTGGTATAAAATAAGGTGTTAATATAATGATGGATTCTTTTGCTTGTTGAAACAGCATTGCATAATCTTGCCCAAGTTTTTCTCCACTATAATATGCAGTAAATCGTTGCGAGGTTGCTCCCTTTTCCTTTACCGCATTGTGTATCGGAATCGGTTTCTCTGAGTTTTTATTCCAGTCTAATACAAATTGGTGTTCTAAATCTTGAACTCCTTCTCCTCGTATTTGAAGATGATAATCTCTCCAATAACCAAGTTTTTCTTTTTCCCCCAAATACTTCTTTCCAATGTTGAATCCGCCAATGTAACCAACCTTTCCATCAATAACTGAAATACGACGATGATTCCGATGATCCAAAGAAGAAAAAAGATAAGGGAAAACAGGTTTATTGTAATATGTAAAATGAACTCCTTTTTTAACTAATAATTCTCTTTCCTTTTTCTTTAGTAAAATTCCACCTAACCTGTCCACTGCATAGTATACTTCTACACCTTCCTGACTTTTTTTCCGCAATAGCTCTAGAAACTGATGACTTACTTTATCATCAGCAATAGAAAAAAAGTTAATATGCACGTAATGCTTTGCTTTCTCTATATCTGAGAATAATTGATTGTTTAACTGTTTCCCATCTGTATACATAGTAATATCACTTTGACGCATAGGGTATTGACTAGAATTCTGGCTAAATACCCCATTTTTTTCGGCTATTGTTCTGTCAATTTCCCCCCAAACAAACAGAACTAAACATCCACCGATAAATAAAAAGAGGAATGCTCGGAAAATTCTTCCTATCTTTTTCAGCATATTTAATCTCCTTTATATATTATCGTTTTATTTCTGTTAGTTTTTGTTATTGGGACAAAACTATTCCATGCATCTATTAGCTAAAAAATTCTCCTTTGAATGATTAACTATACAATTTCTCATTCGTATATCCCTAAAATTGGAAATCGTACTTTGATAACAAAATAGGCATTCTATATTTTGAAATACATTTACAAGGAGGAATACTACATGACAGTAAGTACTAAACTTAAACAAACTATCGCTGGATTAAAGAGTGCTCAAGCATGCCTAGAAGGATTTGTTCTTGATACTGATAACAAGCAAGCAAAACAATTATATAAAGGTGCAGCACAACAAACTCAAGAAATTATTGAATCTTTAAATCCTCGTCTTCAACAAATTGAACATGAAGAGCCTCAGTACAAGTAATAACATAATACCTTTCACATAGAATATCGTCCCCATGGAAGAGTGCCCAGCTTAAATAACGATTATCATAATGCTGATTACGATTAAAGGGTATCGCCATATGCCCATCAACTTAAGAAACGGAATACACAATCTGCGTATGCTTTTATGAAACGACTCGTTCAAACTTTTGGAGAACCAACGGTTCTGACAACAGATAAGGCCCTTTCTTTACTTTGTTCACTCAAAAAATTAAAGGTGAATGACTTTTATAAAAGTACTACTCATTCTACAATCAAACATTTCAATAATTACATAGAACAAGATCATCGCTATGTAAAGCGCCGGTTTGCTAAATCCTCAGGATTCTAACACTTCGCATAAATCTGTCCTTATAGGTCAAAATATGTAAGGTATTGTGCTGGAATGCACTTGCCTATTCTAAATAAGGAGTGAGATGAGTGGCTGATAAAAACGAACGTAACCGTGTTGATAATGATACTGGCGAAGCGGTAGGAACTGGTGTCGGTGCTGTCGCTGGAGCTGCTTTGGGTTCTGTTCTTGGTCCACTTGGTACCGTTGCAGGAGCTGTTGCAGGAGGAGCGATGGGTAACAAAGTCGGCGAAGGTGCCGATGAGGCTAATGACAGTGTTGCGAACCGAGAAGATTAGACTTTAACCAAAGTGACACTGAATGAATTGGATTCCCAAAAAGGGAGTCCTTTTTTTTATTAAGTTAATTCAGCTTTTTTAGGTAAATTCCCAGTAAGATTGTGAATCAATTCACTTAAAGTAACGTGTGCGTTAGTTCAACAAGCTATAAGCAGCAATCATAATCATTTTCTTGGTCTTCCGCAATCGGGCGCTATTGCTGAATAAACCTTAGATTATCAATCGACTTTATTGTTATATTTTTGAGTACAGTGAAGTATCTTATATCGGAAATTAAACAACTATATTTTAACCCCGTCCTAAATTTAGAACGGGGTTATGCTTGTTTTAGCTTTTTAAATTTAATAGCACCACCTAAATGGAAGTTTTATCTCGAAACGAAGAGGTAACTCCAATTCTAAAAGAAGGGCCTGAAGTGTTTTGGAGTTTGTAGAGTTGATAGATGCTTTAAAATATGTTTCACCAAGTCGTGATAAACCTTTTACAGCTTATAAGCATATTACTGAAAATTGGGATGATAACTGGGATAGTGTAAATTCACAGTGGAAAAATATAATTGGATGATTATCAATTTCTAGTGTCCAAGGTGAAGCATTCAAGGAAGTTACTAGTACCATAGAAGGTTTCTTTAAGGAACAGGAATGACTATTAAGTCATTCCTGTTTGTTTTTTTGCGGTATCAAGTTAAGAAGCACATTCTTCCCCAAAAATCATAAAAATGAACTTCGGTGCTATAAAAAAATTCCATTTAGGGGGTACTTTAATATCCTAAAATAAAAAATGAGCTAAATCCTCCTAAATAGCTATATAGAGATAAAGTTGTTATTACAACATATTTTCCACTTTCAACTTGGTTGTCATTAGAGTGTTTTTCTACAAAATCAAGGATCCGGACATTAACTTCGTTAGAGAACTCACCATTGATTGCGTGAGATGCATTTTTCCAGTTAACTATATCGATATCTTTAACGTATTTTTTCCCAGTTGCAACTGCTTTTACGGAATTGTGCATTGTACTTTTTTCAGCCATTAATGCAAGCACTGGAACATTGATATTTTTCAAGTCTTCTTTACTAAATAGATCAGGTGCTGGTGTTTTAAGTTTATAGTTACGCATACCCGACTCGATTAACTTAGCGATAGGCTCATCGTCATTTGTTTCTGCTCCTCCAGATACATAGCTTAACATCTTTTGTCTTATAAACTTAGGTACAATAGGGACGGCAGCTGGAATAGATGCAAGAATCATCTTTATGGGCATTTGCGCAAATACAAAGACTGGGTCCAATAAACTAGCCGTAGCAATATGCTCTGAATTATATCTGGCCAAATTCATTGTTGTCCAACCTCCAATGGAGACACCCACGATATGCACTTTTTCTAAACTTAATTCTTCAATTACTTCATTTAACCATTCTGCTTGTTGTTTTTGGTTTTCAATCACCTTCGTTTGCACACTCATTCCAGGTTCACCGAGTAAATCTATCGTGTAAACAGGCCTTTTCTCCCTTAGCCCTTCTAAATTGGGTACCCACATTGGAGTAGATGCACCACGTCCAGGGAGTAAGAGTATTGGCTCCTTATGTTTGTTTTCCTCTTTAGTAAAGTAATAAGCACGAATTGTGCCGTATTTAGTTTTTATATCTTTCGTATCGTTAGGTTTTGGAAGAAGTGCCATTGATTCATCGTAGGCAATTTGAAAGTCTTCCTTTCCTTTTTCAGATGTAAAGTGACCAATCCTATTATCATCTCTATTCACTTGAATTCCTCCTTTCTACAAATATATTGATGAACTTTATCAATATATTCATGACAATAATCCGTTGAAAATTTATCTTCTTTAAGCCAAAATTCTCATTTAGAAAAAAGAAAAGACACCCTAAGGTGCCTTTCTCCGACTTGAACCATCTTAATTTTAATAATATATATTGGACTCCCATCCAATTTTCATTTCACCGTATTTATCCATATTTTTGATCAGGAAAATATGAACAACATAGTATCTTATTACTGCTTGTTCATAGCTTTTATCTGTTCTTCATACACATATTTAGTAGTCATGAAGTCGTTAGGGAAGTCGCTGATTGCATTCTTCATAACGTTTAGTTCTTCCTGGGATTTAAGTTCAATACCATTTAAATGGTCAAACGCCTTAGCTTGTTCCTCTGCTACGTAGTTCTGTGTCATGTAATCATCTGGGAAGTCTTTCTTTGCTTTTTCTTTGACGGCATTCATAGCAGCTGTTTTATCGATATTTTTTACAGGATTTGTAAATCCCGATGCAGATTGTTGAACATCTTGTTTAGGCTGTTCTTTCTTTTCTGGTTGAGCTTGAATATCTTGTTTAGGTTGTTCTTTCTTTTCTGGTTGAGCTTGAATATCTTGTTTAGGTTGTTCTTTCTTTTCTGGTTGAGCTTGAATATCTTGTTTAGGTTGTTCTTTCTTTTCTGGTTGAGCTTGAATATCTTGTTTAGGTTGTTCTTGTTTTATTTCTTTTTTCGGTTCGGCGGGAGCTGTTGTAGCTTCTTCTTTGTTATTTTTCCCTCCAACAACAACAATTACGACAACGGCAATGATAAACCAAAACCACCACTTTGTATAAAACGAGTTTTGCATAATTCGCTTCCTCCGATTATAGGGAATGTAGAATTTCTCATCCAAGCATAACAAAAACGGTTATAACTATTATATCGAATTCTGTCGAACTAAAATAAAAAAAAGAGCGCTTGCTCTCGTCGGGGGAATGGTAAAAGAATTAGTAAGTAATTATCGTGAAGGAGAAGCCGCAGTGGAAGTTCTGGTGAGGTTTTTTACTAAACTACGCATAGGTAGAAAAGTAGATATATATACTTCTCTACCTACCTTAACGTTACTTGATAAGTACTTGTTTTAATTATATATACAAGGAAATTAAACCGGATATAACAATCAATAGAAGGATTACTGCAAGTTTATTTTTAGAGGAACACGCTTGTCTGGGACACCTGGATGGATAACAAAAGCAAGTAAAACCACGATTCCTATAAACACAGCAAAAATCTTCTTTTTATTCATTACTAATCCTCCAAAATGTAAAATTCCCAAAGTTATCATAACAGATGCAATTATGTTCCGTTATCACATTATGTCGAACTAAAATAATAAAAAAGCATCTGAAATAGATGCTTTTTTCATTATCAATACATAAACGTAATCGTCACTAAAGAATATCCTTCTTTCGCATTATACGGCTCAGCTTTATAAGAAACACGGTTCGCTCCTTGCGGATAACCGATTTCTCCAATTACTTTTTTCACATCTTGCAATGCGCCATCCATTGATTGTTTATAAAGAATTTCAATCTTTTCTGACTTTGTGCTATAACGTTGCTGCATTTTATTTTTGAATTCATTATAGTTATTTGCGATATATTCATTTCCTAAATAATTTAACTTTGTATCTTTTAATATTTGCTGATATGCAGGTGTTTTCGTACCACCTGTCGCAATTTTATTTGTTAATGTACTATAATAGTTTGTTGTAGCTTGCGGATAGTCCCCTCGGTTCCACACGTGATTCTTCGCAATTTGCTCATCTGATAAGTTGAAATATGAATACGTTACGCGGCCTTGTACATCTGGCACTGGATCATCAAATGTTGTATCAAGATGGTACCATTTGTTATCGATTTTCACTAAATTCCAAGCATGAGGCTGACCGTCTCCAGTTCCTACTACAAAATGATTCTCAATTCCAGCTTCTTTTAATAATTGATAGGTTAATAGTGTGTAACCTTGGCAAACGGCAGAACGATTCGCGAGTGCCTCATATGCTGTATACGCTTTATAAGACGTATCGTAAGAAACATGTTTTACAACATAATCATGAATCGCCTTCACTTTTTCATGATCATCCATCCCGACTTGAATAATAGAAGAAACGATCGCTTTCGCTTGTTTCATCACATATTCTGTTTGTTCTTTCGTTTCACGATATGTAATATTTAGCGTAAACGTATAATTCCCTGGCGATCCAGATAGTGAGTATGAAACATTCGATCTATTATAATTTGTATACTCATTTTTACTTGCGACTTCTTTATATGCGGTGAAAAGTGTATTCATCACTTCTTCTGTATTACTATTTTTCGTTTTATATGGAAGTGTAATGTTCGTTTCGTACGTATTAATACGTGTTTGCACTTCATTTTTGAATGCTGTTAATAATGTCGCATCTCCTGTATCTTGCACCGCAACCTCAGGCTTTTTATATTTCAATGCATTATATAAAAACTGTGCATACTGTTCACGCGTTACCGTTTTAGCTGGTTCAAATTTCCCGTCTCCTGTACCAGATGCAATCCCGTTTGACTGCACCGCACTAATCGCATTTTCTGCCCAAAATCCATTTGGAACATCATTAAATGTATGTTTTTGTTTAGCTGAAACTTGGAACGCATTTTTAATAATTTGCGCCATTTCTGCGCGGCTAACAGAATCTTTCGGTCTAAAACCGCCATTTCCATCACCTTTAAAAATCCCCAATTTCGTTAACGTTAAAACCTCTTCCGGAAACATTGTAGAACCTAAGCGAATATCTCCATACGGATTATTTAAAGTAGACCCATCTTGTAATACATAACGAGCACCATCATTACTAAACGTACCGCCTTGCTTATTCGGTACTAACACACGATAAATTAAAGCTGCAACTTGCTCCCTCGTCGCAACATCACCAAAACCAAACTTTCCATTTCCATAGCCTGAAATAATATTTTTACTCGCTAAGTCTTTAATCGCAGGATAGGACCAGTGCGATGTAGGTACATCCGAAAAAGTACCCGTTTCAGCAGCTTTCACATCACTGCCATTTGTATATAATAAAGCACCACCAATAAGTGATAATGATGTAATTGATTTTAATAGTTTTATGTACATAATGCATTCTCCCAATACGTCTTCTATTTTTGTTATTTTTTGTCGAAAAATCTAAAAAGAATATGACAAAAGACATTATACAATTAAAAGTTTTCGAAGGATATAATAAATTTTAAAATATGCAAAAACTCATATTGTTATATTTTTCCGTATTAATATTACGCTATTTTACTTACGAATATATAAATAAAAAGGAAAATACTAACGTAACATTCATTATACATAGCGCTTTTTGAGATTTTATCGAAAATGAATTTTATATCTTCCTTTTCTACAATAAAAAGAGAGCTGTCCATAAGTCGGTTTCACCAACTTACGGGGTAGCTCCCTCATAATTTCACCTTATTCTATCGATGAATCCAAACTGCACCTGCAGATTTGTCTTCAGCTTGACCTACTACTTCAAACTTCAATCCTAGTTTCGGCAACTTACGTCCTGCATCTGGAATAGCGCTGTTGATGTACTGCTTAGAATCATCAAATTTTGCAACTCCTGGTAATCCTTTATAGTCAAAGATACCGCGAGTTGGCGAGTCTACTCTCCATGCTGGCGCTTGATCAAATGAGAATGCCGCATCGGCAATTTGATAACGCGTACTGCTCTTCACAGTCGGTTGTCCGTTTAATGTACCTACGATTGCCTCTGGATGAGAATCTACTACTCCTAAGAATCCTTCACCTGGATGAACACCTACCCAGTTATCTGTAAAGCTTTGATCCGCATACCATACAACCATTCCTGTATTAAAGACTGGACCACGCGCATGTTTTAACGCCGTGTCAGAACCAGCGTAATTTCTCCACTCTACGTAGTAGTTATTTTTTTTCTGTTCCAATCCGTTAGATACAGTAAATCCTTTTAACGTCATTGCTGGCCCGCCTTCTGCATCATCTGAGAAAACAACTTTGCCATCTACAGTTAATGCAGCATTATCTAACGCAAATCCTTTATAAGCTACTGCAATATCTGTTAAATACTCAAATTGCAGTTTTACTTTTTTCCCTTTGAATTGGCTTAAATCGTATGATTTATCAACCCACTTACCATCAGTTGTATCCACGCCGCCTTTTACATCTTTTTCGCCCATTCTATCAATACGTGTCTTCGTTCCATCTTCTGCAATCGCATATACGTCAAGGAAATCATACTTCGCTTCAAGTTCATAGAATGCCTTATAATCGAACTTAGCATCCTTTGCATTTGTTAAGTCAAATACTGGTGTCTCAAGTGTTGTATGAATGTCATTTCCTTTTGTACTGTAATAAAACTTCTTACCAAATGCTGACTCGATATTTTTAATATCTTTGTCTGGTAAGTTAACACGAACGATTCCTGGTCGTTTTGATTTTGTAACACTTTGATCTAAATACGTTGCAACACCGACTCCCGTGCGAAGTTTATCATAATCTACCTCAACGATATTCGCCCAGTTACCCTTCATATTCTTTTGGAAAAACTCTTTATTTTGTGGTGAGAAACTTGTTGGCTCTGTTCCTGCAATTTTTCCAGCCCAGCTGCCGCCGCTCATAATAGACCATGACTCAACAGGTTCACCTTGTCCTGAATACTTTGTATCGTACTCATCTGGTAAGCCTAAATCATGACCATACTCATGCGCAAACACACCAACCGCTCCATCTTCAGGCTCGATTGTATAATCGTATGCAGCCATCTTTCCGCCCCAATTTGAAACAGAAGATTTTGTGCCATCAATCGCATATGGTTTTGACCCAAGTTTTGAACGATGAGACCAAATCGCATCATCTTTCAATTTACCGCCGCCAGCTTCTTGACCAACGCCCGCATGTACAACCATTAAATGATCAATAATGCCATCTGGCTCGTTTTTATTTCCATCACCATTTTGATCGTATTGATCAAATTGATCATAATCTGCTAAATTAATTCCTTTTGCTACCGCTGCTTTTAATGCTTCTTTCACAAAATCACGTGGCCCTAAAGGACCCTTATTATCATGGCCAGTTCCTGCATCCGCACCATAATCTGAAGCTTTTCCTGGAACAGTAAGCCATTCCGTTACAGTTCCATCCACTGTGTAGCTGCCGCCAGATTGTTCTTCATAATATTGTTTAAATGTGTTAATCTTCGATCCATCAAATAACGTAAATGGTTCATTACCAAATAACATTTTTTGATAATGTTCACGATTGAAGTCCTTAGAATACATGTATCCTGGCTCTTGATCAATATTGTTATGCTTAAAATCGCTAAATTCTACAAGTAAAACAAGTACTTTATCTTTTCGAACAGCACCGTTGTACTCTTCTTGCTTCGCTGGTGCAGTAGGTACTTTTCCATTTAATTTACTAGAATTCAATCCTGCACCTTGTCCAGCTACTGGCCCTACTGTTGGCTGCTGTGCCTGTTCATTTTCCTTCATTTTTGCATCTTTTACTTTTTTCATAAAATCAGAAGCTTCTTGCGTAAGACTATCTCCTGTCAAGATTTCTTTACCAGGGTTTTCCCCTTTCTTTTTCTCAACATATTTTTCGACAGCCTTTGACGTCTCAGCTTGTGATGCAGATTGATCAATTACACCCCGTTGTTTTAGTGCTTCCGCCAAACGCTCATCCGGTATTAAATGCTCATCTATTGGTAGAGATGGTGTTGGTGTATCAGCATACGCTGCATGACTTCCAAAAGCAAAACTACTACTTAGTACTGCTGCTGTTGCTAAAACTGATAATGGTTTTAACTTCTTATTCTTTTTCAATGCATTTCCTCCCCAGTGTCTGCGAATTATCGTTTTTTTTGCCGATAGCAACATAATATTCTCTTTATAGAGAATATTCAATGTTTTTCAACAATTAAATGTTGAGAAATATTTTTTTGTGCAGGGTGGGATACGTAGGATAAAAAATACAACATAAAAACTGATACTTTTCTTGCTGGTGCAAAAACTCTAAAAACCTTGTAAGTACGCTCTTAAACTTGGACATACTGATACTATTAATTTAGCAAAGGTTTGCACCAGAACCTTATTTTTTAATCAACATTATTTAACTGACTCTACTTGTTTTTCTAATTTTATTCCAAGGAATTTAGCAAGCTCAAGCATACCAAATTGATTAGCTACAGACTCTGCGTCAGAATTATAGTTTGTGTTTGTATTAATATCATACGTATAAATTGTTCCATCCGAACTGCGAATAAATTCAATACCAGCGACAGTAATTTCATTTTCTTTCAAAAATTCTTTGTATTGTTCAATAATTGGCTCTTGGAAGTCCGATATAATTTCAAATTTTGTTGACGACTCTTTCTTACTCTCTTCTCCTACTGGGCAAAAAGCATCGTGAATAGAGCAAGCATCTGCTGGACAAAGCTCAAATCCTTCTGATGTATCTACTTTAACTGCATATACAAACTGACCGCCTACAAACTCACAACGTGTAATATATGGTTCTGGCGCTTCAATATATTGCTGGATTAAAGTAATTCCATCAATGGGTTCTTCAAATGTCGGACCATCCAAATATTGTTCTAAAGTATCAATAGAATGAAAAAGTTGAACACCAAGGCCTTTACCTGCACGGTTATGTTTTGTAATGAATGGCACTTCCCCTAACTCCTTTGCTGCTTTTACTATATTATCACGGCCAACAGCACCAATTGTTTTCGGCACTTGTATCCCAAAATTTCTTAATGCTGCATATTGATTCAATTTACTTACTTCAAGGCGTAATGCACGAGACCCATTAAATACTGTTCGTCCGTATCCCTCTAGCCAAGCAAGAACTCCTTCAGTCAACTCAGGTGCATATCGATGCCCTCTCGTATGTGAAGAAGCACTCATACGGCTATAAAAAACACCTTGGGGAGGTTCTTTTTCTAACGAAAGTGTTCCTTCATTTAAAAACCATTCCTCATAAGGTAACTCCAGTTCTTCCAATCTTTTCACCAAATGATCCGTCCATTCCTTATTCTCATGTAATATGTAAATTTTACTCATTTGTAATCAATTCCTTTCTTTTTGCTTCAACTAATGGCATCACTTTTTCAGAAAATCGTTTCATCTCTTCAAGCTGTGGAGAAAATTGTAAAAGTAATAACGTAACACCCACTTTTTCAAAAGCAAGTATCCTTTCTGCAATTTGTTCTGGTGTTCCGATTAAATTAGGACGTAATCCACGATTAGATACGGAATAATCATTGAGCTTCACTTGCTGTTCCAAATGCGACTTACTAATAAAATCTTGGTAACCCGCATAACCTAAAGCATCGTCTTTCACATCCGTTATACGTCTCCATTCTTCTAATGCCTCTTCTTCTGTATCACGACAAATGACGTAAGCCGCGAGCCCGAATGACTGCAATGGCTCCTCTGTAACTTTCTTTCTACGATTCTTCATATCTTCTATTTTCACAAATACTTCTTCCACTGTTCCCCCATGCATTACATATGCATCCGCGTGATTTACAATGACCTCTTTTCCTCTCTCACTCTCACCACCTGCATAAAGCTTAATTCCTTGTTTCTGCACAGGTTTTGGACTTAAATGTGTATGATGAAGCTCATAAAAGTTCCCTTTATAAGAAAACTCTTCTTCTTTCCAAAGCTCTTTCAAAACTGTTACAAATTCCTCTGTGCGATCATACCGTTCATCATGTGCGGTAAATACCCCGCCGTACTGCTTCGCTTCTTCTTCCCACCATGCTGAAACTACATTTAATGTAAAACGGCCATTACTTAATTGATCGATATTTGCTGCCATTTTCGCTGTAACTGCTGGATTGTGGAAGCCAGGTCTTACAGCTGTCATAATCTCTAATCGATCCGTTACCGCAGCAAGTGCTGCCGCAGTTGTCCACGCTTCTAAACTTGGTGCTGAAACACCTTTTATATCATTTAAATTTAATTCTGCTATAAGTGTTGTTGAAAAACCTAATTGTTCTGCCGCTTGCGCTGTTTGTTTTGCATACTCAAACGTAGGCGGCATAGATTCATCATCTACATTTCGAAGCCATCCCCCAAAAATCGGCAACCAAAAACCATACTCCACTACCTATTCCCCCTTTATCTTTTAACCATAAAAAAAGCTACTCTTAACGAAATAAGAGTAGCCTTCTTGACTAAATGAACCGCCCTTATCTTTCAGGTGTTTTTCACCTGCAGGATTTGGCACCTTTCGTCTAAAACGAGGTTGCCGAAGTTTCATAGGGCCCGTCCCTCCACTTCTCAACATAAGAATTGTTTGATTTCCATTTATTATAATCATCAGAATAATAAAAATCAATCGTTTAATACTTATTTTTCCGATAAACATTAAATGATATATGAAACATCATATTGTTATAGAGATTTATAGGGTATTATGTTGTTTTACTTGCGGATATATAAAGGGCTATGTTGTATCATGTCGAAAACATCATTTATAACCAAGTTGCTTTACTTCTATCTTAAAAACACAGAAAAATAAATATCAATCAAATGAGGTGTTAGTAACATGAAAAATAAACGATGCGAGAATTGTGGTTCTACTACATTTAAAGAAGGAAGGATTGGATCTGCTTATCATGCATATGTTTGTGAGGATGAATCTAGTAGATTCTTTTCAGGAGGGAAACGTTCCAAACTATTAACCACATTTTGTTTAGAGTGCGGTGAGGTGCAATCATTTAGAGTTGAAAAACCGGAGATATTTAAAGAATAAAATAATACTAATTACATATTTACAGTAGGAATGATAACAACGGACGATTTCGCTACAACTAGAGTAAATACACCAATCATATTAATAAAAAACAAGAATAAGGTGTCTAAAGGACCCCCTATTTTGAGCCAATAATGAGACATTATGTTAATCTTATATGTATAGTTGCACAAAATTGAGAAACTTAAGGAGACAGATCAATTTTATGAGAAAATCATTCATATTACTTACTTTAATTCTAGTATTAGTCAGTGTTACGGCTGCTTGTACACAAGATAAAAAAGATAGTGCCGTTGAAAATGGTCCAATAGAAGAACCAACCGCAAAAAATGAAAATGAAGAATTAATAAATTTTGAAGAAAAAGAAGATATGAGCCGCTTGGAACAAGGTATTTTATTAGTTGGTGAGAGTGTTAAAGGAGGCTATTACTTGGCCACCGTTCAAAGTGCATATTTAAATGCTAACAACGATTCCGTCGTTGTTAATGTCTCTGTAAAAAATGTACGAGGTCAAACGATTGGACTATCAGAATTAAAATATAACCTAAAAGATGAAAAAGACGGAAAGGCCTATGAAGGCAAGGTGCTTGACCAAAACCCTTCTGATATACAAGTTAAACCAAATGAAACAGTAGAATTGAAAATAGCTTTTGAAGTACCAAGTACCACAGATGAATATATGTTCTATATTGAAAGCTCTTTAGACCCTCTAGAAACAAACTGGAAAATTGATAAGCTGCAATCACAAAAAAACTAAATCTAAAATACAATATAAAAGTCCCTCTACCTAAGGCAGAGGGACTTTCTAATTACTATCTCAAACTACCCGCAATCTCCGTAAAGATAACTCCAAGTGCATGTGCACCTGCATCTGGATAGCCTAAGCTTCTTTCACCAACTGTACCAGCGCGACCCATACGAGCTACGATTTCTTTCGTATACTCTGCTCCTTTAACCGCTGCTTCTGCTCCTTTTTCAAAGGCAGTTTTCACGTCTACTTCGTTTGAAGCGCTAGCTAACCAAGAATCTACACATGGAGCAAGTGCATCAACAAGCGTTTTATCACCAACTACCGCTCCTCTACCGAATGATCTTTCACCGATAGATTGTATGCCTTGAAGTGCTGCTTGCAGCATTTCAGCGAACTCTTTAGCTGTTAGCTCACGTTTTTCGCCTGCCGCTTTACTAGCTGCGCGGAATGCTCCGCCCCAAATTGGACCAGAAGCGCCGCCGCAATGTTCCATAATAATCATTGAACAACCGTCAAGGAATGATCCAATCGTTACATTCTCTTGTCCTAAAATAGAATGCCACTCACGCTTTAATTGCTTAAATCCTTTTGCAACACTCATTCCGAAGTCGCCGTCACCTGCATGTGTATCTAACTCACAGAACGGTACTTCATTTTTAATAATAATGTCACTCATTTTATCAACGAGATAGATCATGTTATTTAATGTAATGACATTATTTTTAATAACAGCGTGCTCTTCCGCTGTTTCTATTTCGAAGGAAACTTCCTTCTCTTCTACATCTTCAAGCACATTCACGTACTCTACACTTTCAACTGGTCCATCTACTTTAAACGCTGGTGTATTACACTCTTTCGATAACAACGTTTTTAGCTCGTCATCTAACTTCATCACTGTTAAAGACATACCAGCCATATCGATACTCGTCATATAATTACCGACGAATACTCTATTAATTTTAATGTTTCTATCAGCTAATTCTCTCGTAACTGCATTGTTAAATAGGTAAAGTTCTTGCAGTGGTGTTCCGCCAAAACCATTTACTAGAAGCGCGATTTCCTCACCATCTTTTACTCCTAAATCTTTTATTAAATCATTTGTCATACGGTTAGCTAATTCATCTGCTGACAGCGTTTTTTCACGTTTAATACCTGGTTCACCGTGAATACCTACGCCGTATTCCATTTCATCTTCTTCAAGTGTAAAAGTAGGTGATCCGCTCGCTGGAACTGTACAAGAAGTTAATGCTAAACCGATTGTACGCACGTTAGCCGCTGCTTTTTCCGCTACAGCTTTCACCGCTCCTAAATCCATTCCTGCTTCCGCTGCTGCGCCGGCAATTTTATGCACTAAAATAACTCCCGCAACACCGCGGCGTCCTACTGTATACAGGCTATCTTCTACCGCAATATCATCGTCTACTTTTACGTAGTCGACTTCAATTCCATCTTCAGTCGCTAAATGTGCACCGTTTTTGAAATTCATAATATCGCCGCTATAATTTTTAATAATTAATAATGTACCTTTTTTACTAGCTGTTTCTTTAATTGCTTGATAGACCTGAATTTGCGAAGGAGAAGCAAACACATCTCCGCACACTGCCGCATCTAACATTCCTTTTCCGACTAACCCTGCATGCGCTGGCTCATGACCACTACCGCCACCGCTAATTAACGTTACTTTATTTTCATTCATTTCTTTCTTCTTAATAACTTTATATTTTTTCAAAAGCTCAAGCTCTGGATGAGCCATAACCATTCCGTTACACATTTCCATTACTAATGTTTCTGGTTTGTTTATAATCTTTTTCATTGTAGTTCTCCCTCAATTCCTTTAATATATTGTGATATATTTGAAATCTTCTTCTTACTACTCATGTTAAAATGAAAGCGTTTTATAGTAAACGGACAAAATGGACAATCTGTCTAAAGACACCGCTCTCATTTGTAGGTAGGATTTTCATATTACTAACATTCTAGGGATGATTCAGATGACCTCTTCTATAATTTCTAAAAAGATAATCGCGAATTCATTGAAGTATTTAATGGAAACAGAGTCGTTTCATAAAATATCAGTGAGCGATATTATGTTACACTGTCAAATGCGTAGACAAACTTTTTATTATCATTTTAAAGATAAATTCGAACTATTAAGCTGGATTTATAAAGAAGAAACGAAAGAAAATATTATAGACTTTCTTGATTATGAAACATGGGAAAACATTTTCGATTTATTATTTGATTACTTTTATGAAAATCAAAAATTTTACCGAAATGCCTTTAAAGTCATTGAGCAAAATTCGTTTAATCACTATTTATTTGAGCATACGAAAAACTTATATATGAAGATTATTGATGAACTATCCATGAGCTGTAGATTCAGCCTTTCGAATGAGACAAAAAATACGATTGCCTCTTTTTATAGTCACGGCTTCGTTGGGACGATAAAAGATTGGATTGAAAGCAAATGTGAAGTAGATCCATCCATTATGTCTTCTCTCATGAAAAATATGATAAACAATCAATTACTACTATTACTCGAGCAATCAGCAAAGTAATTAAAGGGTGGCAAAAGCAATGAAAAAGATTATGAATGATGTAGAAAATATTGTTCAAGATATGCTGCATGGCTTTTATTTTGAACATAACGAAAAAGTAAATTACGACGAAACACATAACATCATTTATGTAAAAGATATCGCAGAAATGAAACAAAATGTCGCCATTATAAGCGGCGGTGGTAGCGGACACGAACCAGCCGATATTGGCTATGTAGGAAAAGGTATGCTTACAGCGGCAGTAAACGGCAGTATCTTCACTCCCCCTACAGTGGAACAAATTGTGGCGGCAACTCGCTTAATGCCAAAAGATAAAAGTATTTTATTCATCATAAAAAACTTTAAAGATGACGTAGAAAACTTTTTAGCGGCAGAACAAATCGCAAAAGAAGAAGGAAGACAAATTGACCACATCATCGTAAATGACGACGTTTCAATTGAAGATGATGCTTCTTTTAACAAAAGAAGACGCGGCGTCGCTGGTACTGTTTTCATTCAAAAAATAGTAGGCGCGGCCGCTGAGAGCGGTCATTCTTTAGAAGAACTAACAGCACTTGGCCAATCTGTCATCCAAAACTTACACACATTAGGAGTCGCCCTTTCACCTGCAAACGATCCAGTACAAGGAAAAGCTTCATTCACATTAAACGACGATGAAGTCTTTTACGGCGTTGGTATTCATGGCGAAAAAGGTTACCGCAAAGAAGCACTATCCTCTTCTGAAATATTAGCGATTGAACTTATGAACAAACTAAAAAGCATTTATCGCTGGAGAAAAGGTGACAACTTTGCCATCCTCATTAACGGACTCGGTGCGACACCATTAATGGAACAATACATTTTCGCAAACGATATTCGCCGTTTATGTGAGCTGGAAGGCTTACATGTGAAGCTCGTAAAGGTTGGTACCCTTCTCACTTCTTTAGATATGAAAGGTGTTTCGCTCAGTTTGCTTAAAATAGAAGATTCGGATTGGGTGAAGTGGTTGAAGGCGGATGTTAGAGCGAGTGGTTGGTAACAATAAACTAAACATTATGATGATTGAACGTTTAGTAATCAAAAGTACTGACTTATATGAAGAATGTATAAACCTTAGGTATCTGTAAATAAATCGAAGCATACATACTATTTGCAAGTTATCCGCCAGTTTCGAAATGCGGTTATCCAGTCGGAGAAAGGCACCTTAATGTGTCTTTTTTTTATTTTCAAAAGGACCTGCTCAATTATTGCGTAAAAAACATAAAGTAAATTGAATCCGTTAAAATACATGAGTGACCCCTTGTTTTCCCCTCTTATTAAAGGAGGAACTATTATGGGATTTGGTGGTAGTTGTGGCGGCTGTGGATTTTCTGGCGGCTTTGCTTTATTAGTAGTATTGTTTATTTTATTAATCATAGTTGGAGCTTCTTGCTTCTGCTAAACAAACTATCGGAAAAGACACTCTTATATGGGTGTCTTTTCTTTGTAAACTAAAAAGAATGAGAATGAAAGCCTTTGGTCATAATTACGACTAAAGGCTTTTTCTATATAAAAAATGAAACATAGTAAAAATAAAGTACTTACTTAAATTGTTTTTCACTTTACAAACTATATCCAAAAAGTTGGATAGTTCCTTTTACTACTCATATTATTAATAAATAAAGCAATAACTACAATAACAACGGAACCAACTAAAACCGGCGTTACTAAATAACTCCAACTATTTGCTCCTAAAATAACGACAATTGGATCAGCCCCTGCCGGAGGATGCGTTGTTCTTGTTAACATCATAATAGCAATCGACACCCCGACTGCTAAAGCAATTGTCCAATATTCATTCCCAAACAAATGATATATTGATAGACCAATGAAAGTTGAAATCAAATGTCCTCCAATAATATTACGCGGCTGAGATAGCGGTGCATTCCAAACTCCAAACGCTAATACACAACTCGCTCCAAATGGAGCCATTAGTAATTCTGTAGAAGTTATACTCGTTAAATATGTTAAGGTGAGAATTGTTAAAAATCCCCCCAGTAGTCCCGTTAAAGAATCCTTTATATTTACTTGTAATGGACTTCTCCCTTTCCCTTTCATTTTTGCAAAATATCGTACACTTATTGGTTGAGCCTCTTTCTGCTTAGCTGCTGTTATATTATCCATCGTTTTCCTCCTTTATCG
The DNA here is from genome assembly GCF_025809295.1 of Bacillus sp. 41-22. Taxonomy (NCBI): domain Bacteria; kingdom Bacillati; phylum Bacillota; class Bacilli; order Caryophanales; family Bacillaceae; genus Bacillus; species Bacillus sp. 41-22. The sequence goes on along the minus strand of NZ_CP084035.1, from coordinate 1,000,869 downwards.
CGCTATTCGCAGGGATGGACATCCCACTGACTAAAGTCTCACTTTATTTACCAATAATTATAACCCGAATTAACTAACCTGTAAATATTCATTTTAGAGGTTAGTTAAAAGATACAAAAAAAAAGAATCAACTGCTATAAGCTGATTCCTAAACCTCTTCAGATTTTCGAACCTGAAATTTTGCTACTTTTTTCCGGTTCCCACATATTTTCATAGAACACCATTTTCGTTTTCCACTTTTATCTATAAATAATAAAACACAGTCGGAGTTTGAACACCTTTTAAGAGAAATAAGCTTATTTTCTGCTATTAACGTTAAAGCATCAAATGCAATTAACGATACAAGTACATCCTCAATTTCTCCAACTGGGATAGGTACTAGACGCTGTTCAATGACTTTATATGTAAATGGTGCCTTCTCAATTTGTTTTTCTAAATACGCAATAAAATCATTAGAAATTTCGTGCAGATCAGCAATTGCCTCAAACTGTTTTCTCAGTACTTCTCTTACCTCTAATATGCTAGATGTAACTTGATTCACTCGCTCTTGAATTCCTATAAGTGTTTTTTCATTCCAAAAAGGAAGATTAGCCTTTATTACATGTAGCCATTCTAATACATCTTCATCTGTTATTAATAAATCATAACGTTGTCCACGCCTAACTAACTCTGTATTCACTAAATCTAATGAGAGATTTCCAGATATAAGCGGGAATTGTTTTGTTTCCTGCATGTACTCATCACCTACTCTTTAACCAATCATATTCTAAAGCAATATGACGGTGCAACTTTTTATAAATTCACATCCAGAAAAAAGCCCTATTACTAGAACATCTCATCCACATTTAAAGGAATCTACATATGCCTTCTCCCCTTAAAATCACCAAAACCCATTTACAAATCTATAAAAGTAGATATAATATCCTTATGGAACCTTTATTAATTTATAAAGCATTGTCAAATGAAACAAGATGTCAAATTTTATCATGGTTGAAAAATCCAGAAAACCATTTCGATGAAAAACCTTATCTAGAGCAAGGCCTTAACTTTCAAGTTGGAGTATGTGTAGGAGATATCCAGCTTAAAACTGGCTTAGCCCAATCGGTTATTTCTAGTTATTTATTAACTATGAAAAAAGCAGGACTACTAGACTCTGACCGAATTGGAAAATGGACATACTATCGCCGAAATGAAAAAACAATACGAGAGTTTTCTGAATACGTTCAAAACGAATTATAAAATGAAAGCTAATAATCAATCTGCATACTAATTGATTATTAGCTTTCATACATTCTGCTTTTTTACAGGCAGCAATTATTTTTTTATAAAATTGCACTACCTATAAAGCAAGAAACATAGAAAGGAGAAAATTTTTTAACATATCATATCTAGTTATTTAGATATCTGTTATTGTATTTCAAATTACATAGTCCTGATAATATTGGCATCCAATCATACTTGTAATAATGCTTCTTTGTTAATGAATTTACTTTCAAAATACTGATACGAATGGAGAGTTTTATAAATGAAAAAAGTAAATCCTTTACTTATTCTGACACTCGCAATAGGTGTGTTCGGAATTATTACTACCGAGATGGGTATTGTCGGCGTATTACCACAAATCACTCAAAAATTTGGAATTTCAACTACACAAGCTGGATTTTTAGTAAGTATATTTGCACTAGTTGTTGCTATTTCTGGTCCGTTTTTAATTCTGCTCGTCTCTAGTATTAATCGCAAAATAATTTTATTATCAGCAATTTTCATATTTGTTATTTCAAATATAATCTACGCTTATACAACACAATTTGAAATCATGCTTATTTTTCGTATTTTACCGGCAGCACTTCACCCACTCTTCTTTTCAATTGCTCTTGTAACAGCTGCTAAACTTGTCCCTCCAGAAAAGAGCGGTCAAGCGGTTACAAAAGTTTTCATGGGAATTACTGTTGGCTTTGCTTTAGGTGTACCACTAACCTCTTACCTTGCAGACCAATTTTCACTCGAAATTGCTTTCTTATTCGGAGCGCTTGTTAACACTCTTGCATTCATTGGAATACTAATCCTACTTCCTTCTATGCCTGTTAAAGAAAAAATGTCATTCGGCAAACAAATTCGTATACTCGGCAAACCAGGATTATGGTTGAATATTTTAACCGTCACATTCCTTTTTGCAGCCATGTTTTCCGTATACAGCTACTTCGCCGAGTACCTTGCAAAAGTAACTTCCATGAACGGATCTCTCATCAGTATCATGCTATTCATATTTGGTATCGTTATGATTTTAGGCAATCATTTATTTGGTAGTCTCCTGCAAAAAAGTATAGTAAATACAGTAATATTATTCCCTATCCTATATTCTATTGTTTACATATTGGTTTATTATTTAGGTTCCTACCTTGTTCCAATGATTTTTATCGTATTCATTTGGGGAATCGTACATGCTGGTGGATTAATTGTTGGTCAAACATGGTTAATAAGCGAAGCAAAAGAAGCGCCTGAATTTGGTAATAGTCTATTCGTTTCGTTCTCCAATCTCGGAATTACTTTAGGAACAACTATTGGAGGCTGGTTCATTTCAAACTTAGGTATTCACCAGCTTATTTGGAGCGGATTCATTTTCACACTACTCTCATTTCTGTTAATTATAATAAAACTAAAATTTTTCAATTCTAATAGCCAGGCTTCATTATCAAGTTAGTACATTTTCAGTTTCAAATTTTATAAACTAAAAAGTATAATGATCAAAGCCTTTAGCCATAATTACGACTAAAGGCTTTTTTGTATATAAAGTGAAACTTTACTCAGCGGGGGTTTTGTTCATCCCCCCACTGAGTATTAGCCTTCACCAATCGGGCGTTTACGGGCAGCAGGGCTCCCACCTAACTTCTTTGCTCCAGCTGAATTTTGAGGTGGGAGTTTTACTGCCCGCAAATAGCGGGATAAAAATAAATCTAAAAGGAGCTAATTTTATGGAACATAATCAAAATGGAGTACTTGCTTTAATTGTTTTGTTTTTAGGATTAGTGTTTTTTGTTAGTGGAATGGTTTATCATTTATGGGGTTCTTATTAATTTCAACTTTTAAATAAATAAATAAATAATTCAAAAACTAAAACGTGTATTGTATCGATATGGCATATTCCCAAAAACAACTTAACATGGTAAAATAATATTCGGACGGGAGTCCAATATTATTAAAATTAAGATGGTTCAAGTCGGAGAAAGGCACCTTAGGGTGTCTTTTCTTTTTTGTTAATTAATAGATTTTTCTCTTCTAGGTAACTCTTTAAAATATAAATTTTAATAAAAAAGACGCATTTAGATTGATGCGTCTTTTGGCGATGTCTCTTTTGTGAAATCATATAAAGCTATTGCACCTAAAATAACAAGTATGCTTTCAGGAGCATCTATCAAAATAGTTTTCCAAATTTCTGGTATTACCCATTTAATATCTGCTGCTGTTTCAAGATATGTTTGAAAATAACTGATTGTAAAATTAATTACAGATAAACATACAAATAATGTTAGACAAAATCGAATTAATTTCTTATTTTTAAACATGTAACACCTCTCAAAATTCATTGGATATTCCTACTTTTGGTTTGTTATATACTTACATCCTCATATTTTATTTTAACATACAAAAACCCAAATAAATACAATATGTATATTTGCATATTTTTATATCATATTTACGGTATTCAATTAAATAAGAATTCGCTTTTCCATTCAGGATCCTTTCTATCCTCTTCATTATAATCAAGAAGACACTCTTTCATTATTTTTGTATCTCTCGGTAACCTTTTTTCAAACTTTGACCATCCGTCGAAGATCATTTTGTTTGGCAAAGGACACACAAATCCTGTAATACAATCCCAAAAAGCATCCCAGTTTTCCACGTACAAATCAGGAAACTCAAGCTTCTCTTTAAGAAGTAAATGCAATTCTTTTGCATTATAAATGTTGCTTACATCTATGACAATAATTGATTCATGTTCATTACTCAATTATATATATAAATCATACTTAGTTAAATTGGGTTGATTTTATAAGGAGTCAAAAACCTCTAAATGTTTATTTTATAATTATATAAATAATCCTAACATCTTCAAAAATTGATATAATGATACAGTTATTTATAGCAATCAGGGAGATGTACAACATGAACTATACACATATGCCAAAAGAAATAGGAATGATTAAGCGGACTCCATTCGCTTCAATACCGAAGAAATTCATCGGTATTGGTAATATTGTTAAAAAACAAACAAAAGTGGAGCGCCCTAAATTAGCCCAAGACAAACAAGAAATTATTGAAAACAAGTTACTATGTTCATTTCTTTCTGAAGAGAAGGTATTGATTACTTATTATAGAGATGGTCATTTACTTACTAGATATGTGACTGTAACTGACATAAATCCGATAAAGAATTTAATAACTTGCACTGATGCATCTTATAACAGAGTTTTCCTTAAATTTATAGATGTAATTGATTTGAGATAAAAAACATACAGTTTTTCAAATATATCCAGGAATAAAAATGAAAGAATCTTGTATTCTAGGTTAAATACAGATAGAGAAAAAGTGTAAGTTCTTGTGAGAATTAGCAAGATAAAGGCTGTTTGTTTAGGTTTTGGACTGTCTGTTATGGTTATCGAATTTACAAATACAAAAGAGGAACAGAACACAATAGAGAAAACTAAAGAAGCATTTAGATAATAGTTGAAAACGCCCGATTAAGGACGGCTTCAACTATTATCTAACTTTGATATATTCATACCACCATTTACCACCTGATCAAGTATCCACCAAGTAATCTTATCTAACTCTGTATTAGGTAGGACATCGGTTTGGATATAACATAGTCCAGAAAGTGAATCAACATTAACGCTACCTTTTATTCCTCGTTCTGCCATAGCTTGAATAGCTTCATCTAAGGAGTTAGTATCGAATCCACCTGACTTAACGTATTGATATCCACATTAGAACCGCCGTTTCCTTCACAATTCCCAACAGTTTGTCCCGTTAGAGCGTATAGTCATACCCCCTCCTTATGGTAATTCCTTTTGTAAATCTTTTTATTTAAATGTATAATTGTATGAAAAGTTCTAAAACTTTGAATCGAGGTGAAAAGCATGAGAAGTTTTGGCTCATTAATGATCTCTACTATCTGCTCAATAATCCTTATAATTTGGAATGCCTATTCCTTCTATGATGGATTCACGATGGGACATACGTATTACTGGGTTAATGGCATCGCAGCTGTTATCTTCTTTCTATTCTTTATCGTAAACATGCGAGAGATCTGCAAGAAAAACTATAGAACCTCAGAACAATAGGAGTTGATACATATGTGGAAAAAAATTAAGAATTATAGATTGAGCTTAAAAGATTTAAAGTTCATGTTATGGCTGTTCGGTATTACATGCTTTATATACAGCTACAATTTCATTGTAGGACTTGCTTTTGTCCACAAATTCCAAGTTTATGATTTAGGTGGTGCTATAGCGACATTCGCCGCATTTATGGATACTAGAAATAGGATTAAAAATAAAAATTATAAAGCAGCTTAATATAAAAAGGATCCTTTGCGGTTTCCTTTTTTCTATGTAAAATAAAAAAGCATCGAATTCGCTACTTTAATTGTTTGTTGTTTTCTTCTATTTCTTCTTCATTAAATGATTTTTGTACATTTCTTTTTAAATCCAATCCTTTATAAACAAGTTCCTTGAAATCTTTCATAGATAATGGATCATTCAATACTTCCCATAATCCTATCAATTCTGTATATTTAGGTGCCTCCGTAACATACTCGTGTGATTTAACTGTTTCGAAGTGTCTATGGAATTCCCAATGACATTCTTCGCATAAATAGTAGAACCCGGAACACCTGTCATTTACACTCAAACTATTTTCTGTTCTATGGTTTCCTAGCCCCATTGTTATTCCTCGCTTTCTACTTGTAAATTTCTATTTCAATTGAATATGCAATATTTCATATTTCATTATTGTAATATTTCTTTATTAACTATCACTTTCTAGTTCATCATTAATATCCATTGATAAATCAACGTTTGTAATTTAATTCCTTATATTAAACCCCGACAAGATACTTTTAAACACTTTATTCAAATAATTATATTGGAATTTCTTGTTCTACAAATCTATACGTGTTTTGTGTATTATATAGCAGAAGAGTAAGGTAAGAGTTACTCTTTGCCATTTTAGAAAAGGTTCTGTTGGAGACAACAGGACCTTTTTTGTTCGAATTTCAATAAAACAATTCTTAAATTCCATCTCATTGGAAATAACTATATAATGAAACTGATTAAATATTAGGAGTGCTATTAATGTCTGATATAATCCGTCTCTTAATTATCATGATGATTGCAACCTTTTTATTTTCTTCCATAATAATGGAGTTTAAAAAACCTCAAAAAAGCATGTTTTGGTTCTCAATTGAAGTCTTGTCTCTCCTCGGAGTTTTACTGCTAATAAAGGAATTTTTTATCAATCATATAACATAGTCCCCTGAATAAAATTCAATATTCCGTCAATACTGTAGACAACCGATTAAGTTACTTTCTCCTTGTTCCCCCTTGGAGAACCGAGCAGTTAGCTTTTGCTGACTGTTCTTTTGTTTGAAATTAAAATAGCGTTTTTGTTCCAAATGATGCCCTCATTAATTCGGACACATTTACCATTATTTTTAACAAAAAATTCATGATATCGTTAATTAGTCGAGTACGTCATTACTTGACGATTACTCTTAGGAGCCCCGCAGACAATCGGGGTTTCTTTTATTTAAAGTCATTTTCTCTTTTAGGGTGATATAGTCCTTAAGATCTTGTTAAACCAGTGTAATTACGGTTGGAACTTCATTCTGTTTGACACATATCCCCAGGCTATCTGGACATGATAAAAGATGAGGTGACTGACATGAAGGATAAAATATTAGAATTAGTACCAGGATCGGTAAAAAAATTACTCCAGAAAAAAGTTAAAGATGGAAACCGATGCATCATTGATTTGGTTGTGGATGATGCAACTGCTTATGGATTTGAACCGGAGCAAGTAATCCCCTGTATCATGGCGGGTTATTATGTTTATGAATCTACCACCTATCCCAGTGAAATGGAGGAAGAATTGAAGCTAAACTTGGTTTTTCATGCGGCCAATCGCTCGGCAATGAAGCTTCTGTCTTATGGGAAGTATAAAGCGAAACAATCTGAAAGTGGATGGATGAGATATACAAATCCATAAGGTTTACTTAACATACACTAACTAGCTTGGTGAGCATGAGGCAACGCCACATGCCCATCGACTTGAGATCTTGAAATACCCCAAAGTATTTTGGTGAAAAAAAGCAACATTTAAGTTCCTTATGACATTTTTCTAATATAAGTTGTAACATTGCCTAAACAACAACTACCTTGTGGATTGTTTACTTCACAACCACATCGATTTTCTCTTATGTTTTCGCGAATATGCTCTACTGGATTAGGAGTAAGTCCATTTTCTACATATTGTTTGATTTTTTCTTTTGTCCAATCAAAACAATAGCAAATTGGTGTAGTTGCTGAGTCATCTTTTTGATTTACAGCTACCTTTATGTCCGATACAAAGTATTTTTTATTATTCGTATCAAAATAGACTACATCACAATCTTCGTTTGAACAAAAATAGTGATTTTCTTTAGCATTTAATGTTTCTAATGCCGATGGTTTAAGCAATGATTTTAGTGTAATCAACTTTACATTCTTAGCTTTATTTTTACATGATGGACAATGACCATTATTTTCAATTTTTATTCCTTTAAGGTTACTACAACAATCTTCCATTATTCTCCCACCTTTACAATTTATTATTTTTATAAATATTCTTCTACTTTCTTTTCTGAATCTATTAAAGTTTCGATAATAAGATATTGCATCTGTCTCACCTCATATAAAGTATAAACCCTGTGCCATAGTACAGGGTCAAGGAAAGTATTATTTACTATATTATCGATTTACTTTCTTAAAATAAACTGTCATTATTCAATAAGCCTTTTTCAGCAATATACTCCGATTGCGAAATTCTAAAACTACATTTAGGGCGATTAACCTTTATCACCTCGTAACTCTTTACTACAACGTTTTACAAAAAATACTGTTATTAAAATAATAATTCCTATACTCAAAACAAGTAATTGATCGAGTGCAATCACATCACGAAAAATCCAACGAGAAACAAAACCGAAGCTAGACATGCACACACATATAAAACCAAAATAATTTAACCATCTATGTACATTTTTCATTCTTCCCCCTCCTTAAACTTGCATTTTATCATTCCATCCTGTTTTTAGGTGTGAGTGCTGGCTAGTCGTGTGGTGATACCTCTATATAGGGCTTTTTCTTTTTTCTCAATGACCAATATTATTAAAATTAAGATGGTTCAAGTCGGAGAAAGGCACCTTAGGGTGTCTTTTCTTTATTTTCAAAAGGACCTGCTCAATTATTGCGTAAAAAACATAAAGTAAATTGAATCCGTTAAAATACATGAGTGACCCCTTGTTTTCCCCTCTTATTAAAGGAGGAACTATTATGGGATTTGGTGGTAGTTGTAGTAGTTGTGGCGGCGGCTTTGCTTTACTAGTTGTATTGTTTATTTTATTGATCATTGTTGGAGCTTCTTGCTTCTGCTAAAAAACTATCGGAAAAGACACTCTTATATGGGTGTCTTTTCTCTATAATAAAAAAGCTCTCCATAAAGGAAAGTTTTTAGGTTTTTAGGTTTATACATTCAAGTCATCCAGATTAGTTATTTACACAACACTTTATCACTTTCGGTCTTTAGTGTGAAATACAAATAATCCTTCCGCTACACAAAGCTGCTCAACTAACTTTAATTCCTTAAGTTCAAAACTTATATAGTTAAAAAAGCCGATTAGTGTGTGTTGATTAAAGTTTCACTTTATTTCTTCGCATCTTTCATGCTGTAATATCCTAAATTAATAATAATTAAGAAATACCCACCCATAATTCCAGCAGCAAATGTCCACATGAAATCATGGTGTTCAATTTCATACATAATAATCGCACCGAGTATCGCGGCTGCAAATCGATTCATCATTCCAAGCATCGGTGCTTTTTCTTTTTTTACAATGCTATCTCCGAACTTTTCAATACGCCTCCCTAAAATCCATACGCAGTACATACTAACTAGAAGGCCAATGCTTATCCCTACAAAATGGGCTGAGAAAGGTGTCATAAACCAGCCCAATAACATCACGCCTAGCAAACAATATATTTGTATGTTAAATGATCTTAGTGCCATACGAATCATGTTACGCTCCTTATCTTTCTCATTATATTTCCGTATCATCAATCCCATCTTTCGGACTTCAAGCTTTCCGATATATCTTTTTTAAAATGAGGGAATTTTATTTTACTCACCATTAAATAAGCGAGTATGCATGTGCCAAACGCCACGGAAACTGGATTATTCAAAAAGCATAAAATGAGAAGACACATTGCCGCAAATGGAATGGGCATTCCGATAAATGTCGGAAGTTTGCTTTGTTGCGTGTTAAATCTCGCAAGTCGAAGCATGCCACAAACGCTGTAAGCAAGCGCACATAACATCCCGATGGACTGCAAATCTTTTAAAGCGACACTATATGCAAGAATAGACGGTGCTACACCAAAAGTAACTAAATCCGCAAATGAGTCTAACTCTCCACCTATTTCCGAAACAGCATCAAGTTTCCGAGCGACCATGCCATCAAAAAAATCAAATAACATTCCTGTAATAATAAAAACTGCTCCCAAATACATATCGTGAACGAAAACAGCATAAATAGCCAAAAGCCCACATACAAAATTTGCTATCGTGATCATATTTGGTATGTAACTCATAACAGGATTTTCCTCCTTTCTACTAATCCCTTCATGTAGACTTTCTTACTCATTAGAATCAATAGCCTTCTGTTTTTCTTCCAATATAACTTTATTTATTTTCATTAACGTATCAGTCATTTGCTCTAAAGCATTTATATCGATTTTAGAAAAGTATTTCTCAATTAATACGTCATCTAACTCAGACAACCGCTCTATATACTTACTACCGTTTGGACCAAGTGTAAGGAAATACTCCCGTTTATTATTAGGGTTTACTTGTTTCGAAATCATCTTCTGTTTTTCCAATTTCGATAAAACTTGGCTCACAGCACTTTTCGATATATTAAAAGTACTCGCAATGTTATTTGCTGTCGTGTTTTCATTTAAATTGATATAAAATAGCATGCTCTCTTGCTGCCCTGTAAGACCGAACTCATCCTTTAACTCCTGAAATAGTAAAATGTAGAAGTCATTGTAGGCTCGATTCATTTCATTAATTACTTCTTTATACGATCTAGTCATAGCATTCTTCCTCCAGTCATGCTGTTATTTTATTTCGTTTCAGAATATAGTTTAGTTAACTTAACTAAACTATATTATACCTTTATGTTCGTGTAAAGGGAAATATCGCTCCATCCTTCACTTACCATCTTACAAAAAAGAAGACATCTTAATTGATGTCTTCTTTTTACATGTGACTTTACCCACAAAGTTGCCACTAAAGAAAGCATATCTTTGCCGTGGATTAGTTATTAACCCATAAGCTTGCCGTGAATGCTGTTGGTTTGTAATAAAGTTTGATTAAAATGCTTGGGGTTATTTATTGTTTGTGAATAATTTTTTTAAAAGTTTACTCCTTTTTCTACCTGTGTTTGCCCAACAATCTCGCCCTATTGTTGAATAAGGTTCAATTTCAAACAAATAAAGCCATTAATATTAAATCTTGATAGTCGCCATCCAATTTTACACCCTTTACTTTTCTACCCTCTTCAAAAAAGCCTAGATTCTTATATAACTGGATTGCCCCTAAATTATCCTCCATTACCTCAAGAGAAATTTTTTCAATCTTACTGTTATTTTTAGCCCAATTGATTAGCGTTTCTAGAAGAGCTCTTCCAATACCATAATTTCGATATTCAGGTAGTATGGTCATCGCAAAAGCCCCTTGATGACTAATTTTTTCTTTGTTTCCGTTCTTAAAATCGATTGCACCGACTAACTTACCATCAACTTCAGCAATAAACTTTACATAATTTGGATTTTCATAATAAGCTTTTAACGTTTTTTGAATAGCATCAACACTCGTCTTTTTTACATCCTCAACCGTACTTAGCATGTATGGAGCGTTTATTAAAGCTTTTGAAGCAGAATCTAGCATTCTTTCTGCATCCTGTTCTTTAGCTTCTCTAATTGTTACTGTTTTTCCATCTTTAGATTTATAAGTAAAAACGTTAGTTGATAATATATTACACACACCCTTTCGGAATATAATTAATCGGATTTTTTAACTATTCCAGAATTCTTAAGTAAGAGAAAGTCGTATCACCTTTTTCTGCAATCGATCTCCTTCAACCTAATAACAATTATTTCAAATATTTTCAATTTTGACAAGAATCCATTCCATTATATGGCCCTTTAGTGGAGTAACTTTATTGCTACTCAACAGTTCCTTAATCCGCCTTTCAGTCCAGACCTTCTTTTCACTATAAAAACATCTCTTTAGATAAACAGATTCAAAAGGACAAAACATCACGTCTTTTTTATAAACACCGTGACTTTATTTAAAAGCGGCATTAAAAATATTCTTCAAATCCTAGAAGCATAAGTTTGCCGCAACCAAAAAACATAAGCTTGCCGTTTCGGCAAACTTATGTTCATATCACATTATACTTAAGACTCCAAACTCTCACCATTCGTCTCAATTACTTCTTTATACCAATTGAAACTGTTCTTTTTCAATCTTTTTAATGAACCTTTTCCTTCATTATCTTTATCAACGTATACATATCCGTAACGTTTTTTCATTTCTCCAGTAGAGGCACTTACAAGATCAATCGGTCCCCAGCTTGTATATCCGATAATATCTACCCCGTCTTGGATTGCTTCTGACATTTCCGTCATATGTTTTTGCAAGTAATCAATACGGTATTCATCATTCACTTCGTCTTCACCATTTAATTGATCAATTGCACCAAGACCATTTTCAACGACAAATAAAGGTTTTTGGTAACGATCGTAAAGCTGGTTCGCTGTAATACGGAAGCCTGTCGGATCGATTGTCCATCCCCACTCTGATTTTTCAAGATATGGGTTTTCAACAGAACCAAATACATTTCCGCTCGTTATACTTTTTAACACTTCGGGATCCGTACTTGTTACTCGGCTTGAATAGTAGCTAAAGCCAATATAATCAACGGTATACTCTTTCAAAATGGACTCATCTTCTTTTTCCATTTCAATCGTTAAACTATTATCTTTAAAGAATCGTTTCGCATATCCAGGATATTCTCCTCTTGCTTGTACATCAATGAAGAAGAATGATTCACGGTCTTGCTCCATCGCGCGTAGAACATCATCTGGATTACATGTATATGGATACGTCGCACCTGCAGCAAGCATACAACCAATCTTCGCATCTGGAATAATTTCATGACACGCTTTCACAGCTAAAGCACTTGCGACAAGTTGGTGATGCGCTGCTTGATATTGAATTTGTTTTTTGTTCTCACCTTCTTTAAATGCTAGCCCTGCTCCCATGAAAGGTAAATGCAAAAGCATATTAATTTCATTAAATGTCATCCAATATTTCACTTTATCTTTATATCTATTAAAAATCGTTTTTGCATACGTCTCAAAGAAATTGACAAGCTTTCTACTTCTCCAGCTTCCATACGTTTCTACTAAATGAACAGGAACATCAAAGTGAGCCATCGTAACGACTGGTTCAATGCCATACTTCAACAGTTCATCAAATAAATTATCATAAAACTTTAATCCTGCTTCATTTGGCTTTTCATCATCACCATTTGGGAAAATACGTGTCCATGCAATAGATACGCGTAACGCTTTAAATCCCATTTCTGCAAACAGCGCAATATCTTCTTTATAACGATGATAAAAATCAATTGCTTCATGTGATGGATAAAACTCCCCTTCTACCGGTGTAAATGAATGAATGTTTCCTTTCATAATGTCCCAACGGTTTTCACCAGTTGGTAATAGATCCACCGTCGTTAACCCTTTCCCGTCTTCTAAATATGCGCCTTCCGCTTGATTGGCTGCGATTGCTCCACCCCATAAAAATCCTTTAGGAAAAATAACTTTAGACATATAGAAAAACTCCTTTATATAAGAATTAACGAGGAAAGGCATTGCAAGTTTTAAAGAATACCTTTCTTCGTTTGAACCTGTATGAAATGTAACTACTATTTAACTGCTAACTCTAGTAAAGAATCTCCTGCTTGAATCTTTTCTACTTCAGTTTTTTTAATGCTATATTTATCATAATTTGTAACAACAACTGGTGTTGTCACAATATAACCCGCCTTTTGAATTTCAGCTATATTAAATTCAATAAGTAATTGCCCTTTTTCTACTCTTACTCCTTGTTCAATATGAGAAGAGAAAAATTCGCCATTTAATTTCACAGTATCCATACCAATATGGATTAAAATTTCAGCACCTGAATCCGCCGTAATTCCTACTGCATGATTTGTTGGGAAAAGTGCAGAAATCGTACCTGAAACTGGTGAAAATAACTTTCCTTCTGAAGGCTCAATTGCAACCCCTTCACCTAACGCACCTGATGCAAATGCAGCATCATCAATATGTTGGAGTGGCTTAACTACACCATGAAAAGGACTAAAGATTATTTCATCATCGTTTGATGCAGCAATTTTACCAATTGTTTCAGCTGTTTTTGTAGATGTTTGCTTTTTAGTAAAACCAAATAAGTAAGTAAGAATAAAACCTAATATTAAGGAAACAACCATCGCAATAATTGCGCCCCAAAATCCAGCTGTGATACCTTCTTTCGGACTAATAAATGTTGGAAGCGCAAATATCCCAAGACCACCTGTCATATAAGCTTGCGTACCGAATACGCCAAGTATTCCGCCGCCAATTCCTCCCGCAATACAGCTCATAATAAACGGCTTTTTAAGAGGAAGTGTAATACCATAAATCGCCGGCTCTGTAACTCCGAAAATACCTGAAATAAAAGCTGGAATACTGAGCGTTTTTATTTTCTGGTCTTTCGTTTTCATCCAAACTCCAAGAACAGCCCCAATTTGAGCAAATGAAGTAGCAAATATAAGCGCTAATATAGGATCAATACCATGCACTGCTAAATTATTATAGCCAATCGGGACAATTCCCCAATGAAGTCCGAAAATAACGAGCACTTGCCAGAAAGCACCAAGTACTATCCCTGCTACTAATGGACTTAAATTATAAACCCAAAGTGTAGCCTGTCCTAAAAATTGACCTGCCCACGTCGCAATCGGGCCAATCACAAGAAATGTAACTGGTACAACGATAAGTAATGTGAAAAATGGTACTAAAAATGTTTTCACAACATCCGGAATGACTTTCTTTAAAGACTTTTCTACTTTCGATCCAAAATAAGTAGCGAGAATAATTGGAATAACAGATGACGCATAATTCATTAAAATAACTGGTATTCCTAAAAACGTAATATGAATTGGTGATTCAAACATCGTTCCAGCAAATAGCGTATATAATGGCTCACTTGCTTTTAAACCTGATAAAGCTGGATAAACTAAAGCTCCCCCAATTGCCATACCAATGAAAGGCGATCCTCCAAATTTCTTACTTGCTGTATATCCTAGGAAGATTGGGAAGAAATAAAATAACGAATCCCCAACCCCGTTTAATATTTGATACGTTCCTGACTGCGTACTTAACCAACCTAACGCTACAAATAGTGCATTAAATCCTTTAATCATCCCTGTTGCAGCTAGTACTCCTAAAATAGGAGTGAAAATGCTAGAAAGAATATCTATAAGACTACTCTTTTTCTTCTCACCCGCATTTTCTTCCTCTGTTTCTTGAAACCCTCCAGCAGCAATAACCGCTTTATACACGTCGGATACATGGTTACCAATAACAACTTGATATTGTCCACCGCTTTTCATAACAGTTACAACATCTTCCATACTCTTCAGTATTTCCGTATTCGCTTTACCTTCATCTTTTAACTGAAACCGTAAACGAGTTATACAATGTACAACGCTATTTATATTTTCTCTCCCGCCAACATTTTTCAGTATGTCTTTTGCCAATTGTTCATACTTCATAGTAGTTCCCCTCCTTACAATCATCCCATTTATCATTTATAAAAGAAAAAACCTAAACTAACTCTAATAACGTGATACATACGAATCACTCAATTAGAAGTCAATTTAGGTTTTGCCTGCCAAACAGTAACAATCCCGTCTATTCAATTACATAGTTCATTGCGCTTCGTTACACGATGAATGTGCAACGTTACATACACTTTTTCATCTTTTGAAAGATGACTATTATGTGCTTTTCGTAAGTATGCTTCTATTTTTTCTGTACAACTATATGCTTCATGATACTTACTTCTCACTTGCTCATATAAAAAATCATCTTCGGCCGAATTCAATTCCTTCTGCATTAAACGCTGGGCAAAATATCGTAAATGTGTTACAAACCGACTATAATTAAATGAATTTTCATCTAAGTTCATCTTATAGTGGTACTTTACAATATTTAAAATATCTTGGACGATTTTCGTCATCGCCACCGTTTGCTGCATCGCCGGCTCTCCTTGCTGCGCATTAACGAAATGTAGTGCAATTGACCCTGCTTCATCTTCAGAAAGTCTAAACCCAGTCTCTTCTTCAATCATATTCAAAGCTTGTAGACCAATTTCAAACTCTTTCTGATAAAACCTCTTAATCTCCCAAAGCAAAGTATTTTTGAGATCCATTCCTTCTTTATGCCGCGTTAAGGCGAAACTTAAGTGATCCGTTAATGTAAGATAAATATAATCACTTAAAGCCCCTGGCAAAACTGTCTTAGCAAACTGAATAATTCTCTCTGTAATTTCTAAATTCTGCACAGGAATTTCAGTTAACAATCTAGCAAGTTTCTCTGATAATTCTTTTGTTTCTAAAACAAAGGTTTTTTCTATTTTAGATTCATCAATTGTATCGCCTACTTTTTTCTGAAACCCCAAACCTCTGCCCATAAGTACAACTTCTGTCTCATTATCCTTCATCGTACAAATAACATTGTTATTTAAGATTTTATGGATTCTCATATTGTTCCGCCTTCTTTTTCTTAAAATCACAAAAGGTAATAAAAAAACCTAAACTGATTCCAAAAAACTACATATGTAGCCTCCTTGGATCAATTTAGGTTTTGCCTGCCGAACAGTAACAATCCTTGTAATTATTAACTTACCTTTATTATACACAAGGGGTAAGCGTTTGCAATAATAAATTATTGAAATTTTTTTTACAAAGGAAAAAATGCCTAATCATTTTTCAATTCCTCATTAAATTCCATATAGACCCATTACTGGTTAAAATGTTATAATTAAAACACCCTACATAGTTACTCATGTTCAGGATGAGAAACTAGCGTCTTATTAAGTAATGCGCATAACTTAAATAAACAAGACACTGCAAAGTGTCTTGTTTATTTGCATCAAGTTTCCTTTTTATCCCAAAATCAATATAATAAAATGTAACATTTAATACATATAAAGAAAAATATAGATTTATTAAATCATTATGGCACCCATGAAAGTACTTTTATTTTGGAGGAACAAACTATGAACAAAAAGTTATTAACATCATTATTATGTAGCTCATTCTTATTTGGATTATCAGCTTGCAGTTCACATGATACATCTAGCAGTAACACGAAAAACGAACAGGAGACTTCTAAAGAAACAAAGAATGATGAACTTAGCAACAAGGATCCTCAAAAAGAACTTCCCACCCATGGAGATTCTTCTGATGTATACATATCAATACACTCTGCCGATTCATTAGATGTTATAGGTAATGGAGAAGTTAAAGCACAAGGTGTATTTAAAGTATTAGACGTCGCAGTTTATAATCGTCAAGAGGAACCCATTACACTAAATAACAATAACTTTAAATTAATTGACGGAACCGGAAGAGAATATCACATTTCTAATGAATCTCAATTAGTACTTAAAGCTGCAAATACTGCTACATTTAAATTTGGTGTTCTTAATCCTAATGAAAATTCGGAAGGGAACATTGTATTCGATGTTCCGAAAAATACGCAAGGATTAACTTTGAAAATTAATGGAGATATGCTGGATGAAGGGATCGAGTTAAAGGTGGAATAGTCAAAGAAAATACAAACCGCCTATCACAACTTATACTAACATAACAAAAAGTACAGCCTCTGTATTAACTACAGTAGACTGTACTTTTTCATTTGTGATTTTGTATAACTCACTATAATAGGATTCCTTAGTTCTTTTGAGAAGATGCTCTCCAATCACGAAAAGATGTTGGAAACCCAGAATGTCCACGTTGCTTTGTAACAACTGGTTTCTCTTGAAGAGTAGTTGATTTCTCTTCAGGAATAGTTGGTTTTTCTTCAAGAATACTCAAAGCTGTTTGCATTTTCTCCAGCTGTTCTTTTAAAGCTTGCTGCTCAATCTTTAAATCCGTAAGTAAACGTAATATCATCTCAGAATTAGCCATAACGATCTCCTTTCCCCCAATGCACAGAATAAAATACCATATGTAATAAGCGGAATACTCGTGACAAAAATAAGTTCGTCAACTCTTTTAAAATACCGAGTACTTTTATTTTTTCAAAAGGACCTGCTCAAGTTTATCCGTAAAAACATAAAGTGATATAAATCCATTAATATATGGAGTTTATGGAAGGAGGAGTTAATATGGGCTATGGTGGTAGTTGTGGAGGCTATGGTGGTAGTTGTGGTGGAGGCTGTGGTTTTGGCGGTGGATTCGCCTTACTTGTTGTGCTCTTTATCTTATTAATCATCGTTGGAGCTAGCTGTTGGGGCGGCGGATTCGGCTGCTAATAAGAGGCACTCTTGAGAGTGTCTTTTTTTTATTTCTCAATATAGGGCTAACATATATGTGTTACTATCAAAAGGCGAGATTCCCTAAGCGTAATATAGTAGTTTACCAACTATGAAAGCCACTGTCACAAGAAAACAGTAGGCTTTTATTTTGTTATTTAACAAGATTAAAACATGAATTGCCATTTCTCCTCAGTAACATTTTTAAATTGACATAGCACTTCATGCACCATATACTGTTAACAACAGTATACTGTCATTAACAGTATATATTCCAATTCATTCTAGGAGGTATATTCATGAAGCATACAGGAAGACATACAGGTGCATTTCTTTTGTTATTTTTAGCAGAAGGTGATAACTATGGCGGGCAGCTACTTCAGAAATGTGACGAAGAACTTCCGGTCAATCCAATCGATAGTGCCATCCTTTACCGCACGCTGAAGAAATTAGAAAACGAAGGTGCTATTGAATCTTATGTAAGTACATCAGTTCCAGATAAGCCGAGAAAGATGTACAAAATTACTACAGCCGGAAAAGAACAATTAGCGGATTTTCAAATGGATATTGAGGAAAAAATGAAAAACTTATCATTTTTCTTAGACAAATATAAAGACTTAAAGGAATCTAATCATGATTAATGGCGCTATCCTTTACACTTTGGCCATTATTCTTACGGGGATTTCTTTTATGAAGGATCGGAATAAAACGAAATTTGCCCTATTAAAATCATGGAAAATATTTCGAAACCTCCTCCCTGCCATGCTCTCCATTATGCTTTTCGTTGGACTATCACTTTCTATCTTAACGCCGTCCTTCATCTCTTCCATCATTGGAGAACAGTCCGGGTTCATAGGTATTATTTATTCAGCAATACTCGGCTCCGTTGCACTCATTCCAAGCTTTGTCGTGTTCCCACTTGGTAATACGTTAGTACAGCACGGCGCAGGTCTTCCTCAAGTTGCGGCACTCATGTCTACACTAATGTCAGTAGGAATTACAACCTTGCCGATGGAACAAAAGATATTCGGACGAAGCTTTGCTTACGCTCGTAATGCATCTGCATTACTCATGTCACTCCTATTCTCCTATATCATTTGGGTGGTGATGGTATGAAGGAACTAAAAAGATATCGCTTCTTTTTCATTTTGCTGATTGGACTTATCATTCTAACTTTTATAAACCAATCTTTAGGATGGAGCGCATTACAATTAACAGGGAATAGCATTTTAGATATGTTGTTTCTACTCCCCCCTGTCCTAGTATTTGTAGGGTTACTTGATCAGTGGGTGAAGAAAGAAACACTAATGAAATACATGGGAGAAAAGTCCGGCATATATGGAATATTATTCTCTCTATTATTAGGCGGAATTGCAGCTGGTCCCCTCTATGTTGCCTTTCCGATTGCAGCACTACTATTAAAAAAAGGCGCCAGCATTAGGTACATCGTATTTTTCTTAGGTGTTTGGACAACTGCGAAATTACCGATTATGGTCTATGAATTTTCTTCATTCGGAGCTACCTTTACGCTCATTCACATTTGCTTCGGTCTGTTGTTCTTCTACGTAATGGGCATCGTTTTTGAGAAGTTTTATGATCAACGGCAGTTGTTGCAGTATGATATTACGAAAGAAATGTAAAAAGACATCTTTATCTTGTAAAGATGTCTTTTTAATATGAACCTTAATTTTCGTTCTGTAAAACCCTCGCTGCCTTTACTTCCTTTTTCTCTTCTTTTAAGAACAACGATACGATAAAAGCAATAATGATAAAGATTAATCCAAGTGTAAATGCACCTTGGAATCCTGATGTTAAGCCATTTAACTTCTCTACTGGGTCCATTGGATTTGCGGAGCTTTCCATATACTTAGTTGTTCCTGAAGACATTTTCGAAATAAAGATAGCCGTACCAATTGCGCCAGCTACTTGCTGTAACGTATTAAACAGTGCTGTTCCGTGCGGATATAAATCTGGTGTTAATTGATTTAATCCATATGTTTGTGCTGTCATTACAAACATGAGTCCGACCATTAATACGCTATGCATGACAATAATTTGTACCATTGATGTATCAGGAGTAATGCCTTTAAATAAGAACATTGCAATACCTACTAACACAATACCGGGAACGATAACAACTTTCGGGCTAAATTTATCAAATAGTTTACCTGCGATTGGTCCCATTATGGCGCTAATAATACTTCCTGGAAGCATTATTAGTCCTGATTTAAATGCTGTAACGAGTAAAACTGTTTGTAGGAACATCGGTAATAAAGTCATCGTTGAAAATAACGACATCATCACAATGACGATTAATCCAACTGATATTGTAAACATCGGAACTTTAAATGCTCGTAATTCTAAAATCGGATTCTCAATTTTCAATTGTCGAACGACAAAAATACATAATGAGATAAGCCCAACAAGTAAAGTGCCATACACTTTCGCATCAGACCATCCTACATCACCCGATGCACTAAAGCTATACACAAGCCCTCCAAATCCTAATGTCGATAAAAGGATAGATGGATAATCCACTTTTGGCCTTGTTAACTCTGAAACATTTTGAATGTACTTCATCCCAATCATAATTGAAATGATCACGATAGGAATAACAATATAGAATAACCAGCGCCAATTTAATGAATCCACAATTACTCCAGATAATGTAGGACCAATTGCAGGAGCAGACATCATCACAAGTGCGATTAATCCCATTGTGGCACCACGTTTTTCAGGCGGACAAATAAGTAAAATCGTATTCATTAATAACGGTGAAATTAACCCCGTCGCTACAGCTTGGACGATACGGCCAACTAATAAAATAGAAAATGTCGGTGCGAATCCCGCAATTAATGTACCGACTAAAAACGTTACCATAGCGATCAAAAACATTTGTCTCGTTGTGAGCCATTGCTGAAGTAACGCTGTAATCGGGACTAAAACCCCAACTACTAACATGTAAGCTGTAGAAAGCCATTGAATCGTTGAAGCTGTTACGTCGAATTCTTTCATTAATACAGTTAACGCATTACCAAGTAATGTTTCGTTTAATAATGCAACCATTGCCCCTAAAAGTAATGCAATTAAAATCGGGGTATGTTTCATATTAGAAGTATCAACTTTGCCACTTGCAGGGCTCTTAGTTGTTATATTCATGTATTGATTCTCCTCCTGTTTTTTACTTGAAAATCTTTAAATACACCGGAACACATGTAATATAATATACATATGTAGATTAAAAAGGGAGAATCAATTTAAAGCCATTGTATATTTAATCTACAAAAAAGGAGAATTGTAGATGAACGATAATGAAAAACAGCTTGATTTACGTATTAGACGTACACATAAATTATTGTGGGATTCCTTATTTGAATTAATGACGCAATCAAAACAGAAATATAGTACTATCACGATTAACCAAATTTGTGATCGTGCAATGGTACACCGAACAACTTTTTATAAACACTTTGAAGATAAAGATGCTTTATTAGCATTTGGATTTAAACGCTACAGCAAGATGATTGCTGAAATACCGATTTCAGATCGATTAAGTAAACCATTTCAAGTGATGGAACAATTTCTACACCATGAAGAAATCGGTAAAATATTAGAGACGCAAATGTCTGATGAACAATTTATTAGCCGTACACAGTATTTAAGTCACGAAACGAGAAAACAAGAAATAGAAGCGTTAAATCAACTTTGCAAAAACCATACGATGCCAAATGATTTAATCATTGAATTTTATTCAGGGGCAATCACCTCATTAAGTGCATGGTGGTTTAAAAATGAAAGAAGCGTTTCTGCTGCTGAAATGGATAGGTATCTCCACCAACTTATTAACCGGAATATTTTTCAGTTTGAAGAAGAATAACTTCACCATCAAAAAAACGCCTATATGAAATAGGCGTTTTTTACATACTATTACTTACCGATTTTCTTCAAATCCGAACTTTCTATAATTGAATGAGAATATCCATCTTTCCCAACTCGCACCATAGCTCTTCCCAACTGCTCAGAAGTTATCACACTGCCGAATCGCTTCAACAGAGGATTAAAGGACTTCATCACATCATACATCAATTGATATGATTTCGTTTTTGATTTCACACCATTTGCCGGAATGATCAATCCTGGTCTAAACATATACGCAGATTTGAAAGGTAAACGTAATAACTCATTTTCCGTTCTCGCCCATATCGTACGTCCTGATTCTGTACTATCTGTTCCGCTACCGGATACGTAAATGAATGTCATGTTTGGATTTAACTTCGCTAATGTTTTTGCGGTAGATAACGTTAATTCGTACGTAACTAAAAACGTCGATAAATTTTCGTTCCAAATATTCAGAATTAATATTAAAATAAACAATGGGGATAGGGGTATGGAATCATAAATTATACATAACGAGGGAATAGAAATGAAAATTCAATTAAAAGCTGATTTAATGCTACTACTAGTTACATTTTTTTGGGGTGCATCCATCCTACTTACAAAGCTTGGACTTGATGGCATAGAAGAATATAATTTAATCGCATTACGATTTATTATTGCCTTTCTTTTATCAGGTTTAATATTTTACAAACATTTATTCAAAGTCGATTTTAAAACTGTAAAATATGCTTTTATACTAGCTTCCGTTTTATTTATCGTCTATATTTTCGCGACATTCGGTACAAAGTATACAAGTGTGTCTAATGCTGGTTTCTTACTATGTCTCACAGTCATTTTTATTCCGATATTATCAGCTATATTTTTAAAACACATTCCTGACAAGAAAGTTATATTAGGAATTGTGTTAACGATAATAGGAATTGGCTTATTAACATTAACTAGTGAATTCAAGATCGGTAACGGCGATATATTTTGCATATTGTCTGCCTTATTTTATGCGATTCACGTCATCATTACTGGAAACGTAACAAAACATGTGAATTCAATTGCACTTGGGGTAGTACAACTCGGTTTCGTCGGCCTATTTAGTCTTATTTTTTCATTAGTGATGGAAACCCCAAAACTTCCTAGCACGATCAACTCATGGCTAATCATATTAGCCTTAAGCATATTTTGTACCGCGGTCGCATTCATCGTACAAGTTATCGCCCAGCAATACACGACGCCAACACATACGGGACTTATCTTTTCATTAGAACCTGTCTTTTCAGCAGGATTTGCCTTTGTTTTCACAGGTGAAACGCTCACAGGAAAAGGGTATTTAGGGGCGACGCTTATATTATTGAGTGTGTTGATTGCTGAGATAGATTTTAAGGGGTTGTTGCGGGTTAATTATAAGAAGAATATAGAGTAAACATTTCACTATGATCAATAAACATACCCCAGAAAAATATGAGTTTATATCATTCTCTTCACTTAGATTTTCTTTTAAATGAGACTTTTTTAGATGCTATCTTCGAATAAGGTAGCATCTAAAAAATGTTAAAATAAATTTGCCCCTAGTATCTTCTTATATTTTATGTAGCCTTCATATTTGACCTTTTCTACGTTCTTTGAAGTGAAGATGTTCAAAATTACTTACTGAATATAGTCATACAGATTTTTCGCTAACAATAAACAAGTTACTGTAATGAAAAGAGCACGAACATACCCGCTTCCTTTTTTTATAGCAAATTTGGAGCCAACAATCCCTCCAGCAATTTGAGCAATCCCCATTATAAAACCATACGCATAGTTTACTTGCCCTACATACATAAATATCAACAATGCACCAACATTACTTCCTAAATTAAGAAGCTTCGCATTACCTGCTGCTTTTAAAAAATCATACCCAATAAATAAAAGAGCAAACATTAAAAACGAACCTGTGCCAGGACCTAGAAATCCATCATAAAAACCAATAGCAAAAACAAAAAAAGTAAAGATAATGACGTGTCGACCAGACAATTTTTTACGAGTGGAAATACTACCCCAATCCTTTTTGAATATCGTATAAATAGCAACCGCACCAAGCATGATCAGCATCAATGGCTTCAGTACTTCTGGGTTCATTAAATGAACGGTCCATGCCCCTATTATGGAACCTATGAAAGTGAGTGGAAATAATTTAAACGCCGATTTCAAATCAAGATTACCAGAACGATAAAACACAATATTACTAGTTGCACACCCCATTGTCGACGCTAGTTTATTCGTAGCTACTGCACTTGCTGGATTCAGTCCTGTAAATAATAAAGCGGGTAAGGCAATGAGTCCTCCACCACCTACAACTGAATCAATAAATGCAGCTAAAAATCCAAAAGCAATCAAAATAATTAATACTGATGGGTCTAAATAAAAATCCATACTATTAGCCTCCCCTTTAGTCACTATCAGAATAGTAACTAATAATTTGCTAAATGTAAACAGTTATTGTAACGTTGAAATATAAAAGCAAACATCGGAGGACGAAAAAAGTGGACTACATAGTGCAACAGCTTAAAAAAATTGGTTTTAATGAATATGAAGCTAAATCTTATGTATCTCTTGTTAAACAGGGGCCTGTCACAGCCTACCAAGTGAGTAAGGATTCGGGTATCCCAAGAGCGCGAATTTATGAGATTTTGGGTAACCTTGTAGAAAAAGGAATTGTCATGAAGGAAGAAGTAAATGACACCACTCGCTATTCACCTCTACCGGTTGAAGTCTTTTTACAGAAGGCTCAATCAGAATGGCAGTCTACTTATGAAGTAATCAGTGATTCATTAAAAAAACTAGAAACTTCCGAGGAAAAAACGGATAATCGAGTGATTACTTTAAAAGACAATAAAACAATAATTAGCTACTGTCAGGCATTAATAAAAAAAGCTCAAAAACGTATTGTCATTTCAATGTGGGATGAGATGTATGAAGCGTTAAAAGAGGAACTATCTGAGGTAGCTGATAAAGTTACAGTACAAGGTATTACCCTGCATGTTGAAAATCCCATTAAAAATCTAGAAGCCCATCGTATAACACCTTATACAGAAACTCTGTCTACAGAACATTGGTTTATTTTATCGATAGATTCTAAAGAGATGATTTATGGACCATCACTTGAGGAGCGTAATATTGCTTTTTATACAGATGATCCCGTTCATATATACCTATTAGAGGATTATGTATGGCATGATGTTTTAGTAAATCGACTTGTCCGACGTAGCCAAGATGATTTGGAGCAATGGATTACTACAGAGAGAAAATCCTTCTTTATGGAAAAATAAGAAATATATTCAAAGAATCAAAGAATAAAGCATAAGTTAATGAAATGGAACACTTATGCTTTATTTTATTTGCAAAGTGATACTCCAGTCTTTTAACTATTTCCCTTCCTCAAACCGCCCAAACTCCTTCAAAAATCTCAGCTTAAAACTACCCACAGGCCCATTCCGATGCTTCGCCACATGGATCTCCGTCATCTCTTTCTGCATCGTTTCCTTATCATAATAATCTTCACGATACATAAGCATAATGACATCCGCATCTTGCTCAATTTGTCCCGTCTCTCTTAAATCAGATAAAAGAGGACGCTTATCTTGACGTGACTCTACGGAACGAGACAATTGTGACAATGCTACTATACAAACATTTAAATCACGCGCTAATAACTTAAGCTTACGAGAAATTTCACTAATCTCTTGAAATCGATTGCCCTTATGCTTTGGATCGCCCGTAATAAGCTGCAAATAATCCACAATGACTAAAAGCTTTTTATCCCCATGCTTCCTCTTTAACTTACGAGTCTGCATCCAAATATCCTGCATTGTAACACCTGCTTTATCATAAATCTCAAGCGGTAATTCACCGATCTCCGCAAACGCCTTACTCACCTTTTCCCAGTCTTCCATCGCAAAACGGTGCTTCGGATTTTTCAGCCTGCCTCCTGACACTTCACCTACGCAAGACGCCAGCCTTTTTAACAATTGCTTACTACTCATCTCTAATGAAAACAGCCCAACTGCCGCTCCAGACTTCGCCGCATGCAGTCCAACATTTAACGCAAATGCAGTCTTTCCCATAGAAGGACGCGCTCCAAGAACGACAAAATCACCTTCCTGCAATCCGCACGTCATCTTATTTAACGATGTATAACCAGTCTCAATACCAGTATTCTCTTTCGTATCTTGATGAAGCTCTTCATACAAACCAACTAACGCATCCTTCAAATCAAACTCACATACACAGTCCTTTTCCTCTAACTCACAAAGTTCCGTAATCGTCTCACCAATAATTTTCTCATTCTTCTCCGCAATAAGACGCTCTCCCATCTTGCGCCCAAGAACGCCAGCCTGATACATTTTCCATGCACCTCGAACAAGCCCCTCATAATAAGAGAAGTTGGCAGTTGTAGGCACACCCTCTATTAATGCTATAAAATACTCCATCCCCCCGATATTCTCCAAAAAATTTGGATTCATCCGAGAAACGAGCGTCACAAGATCAATTGGTTGCCCTTCATCTTCAATTTTTCGCATTAACCGAAATATAGACTTATGCACCGGCATAGAAAAATAATGCTCCGTCAAACGGCACTCCTTAATAAGCTCTCCATCAATTAAAAGAGAACCTAACACCGTCTTTTCCGCCTCCACATTTTGAATACTCATGGACGCCACCCGCGTTCAGTTAAGAACCGCTGCAACTCTTCCTCTGACAGCGCATTCTTCTCCCACTCCTCGCACCTCGTCAAAAACTCCTCCGTCTCCCCAGTACTAACAGACGACTCCTTCTTCCTAAACTGAGCAGTATCCGCCTCAACCTCAGACACTTTCGTAAATCCTTTCCCGTGCCACCCTCTCAAAATCCCCTTCACATAAGCAACCGTCCGCTTATTATTCTCATACGCAATTTGAAGAGCCTTCAGCACAAGCTCCTCTGATAAATCAACCATCCACGCACTCAGTTCCTCCACAGTATGAGGAGACAAACTACCGAAATGTTGCTCATAAAAAGAAAACACGCGACTTCCCGTCTCTTCCTCTATAACCTCTTCTTCCGCCTCTTCACAAACCGCATCTGGATCCACATCAACAGCCAAATCACTCGGCATACCGAAATGTGCTAAAAGCATCGGAACATTCAGCTCCTCCTCTACGCACTTCTGAAGAAACATATGTACAAACTCCTTATTCTTCACACCCTTCAGCTCACGAAGCACACACTTCTCCACATTCGTATTCGTCACCGGATTATAACGAAGCCAATTCAAAACGAATAACTCCCGAGTATTCGCATCATAAAGAATCTTCCCATAATCAATGAAGCGCTGCACAAGCTTATCAACAGTCTCCCGATTATAACCCGTCTCCATCTCAGCTAACCGCTTCGGAAAAGGAAAAATCCCACACTGCGTCGTCTTCGAACAAGTCAACAAATACACATAAAAATACCGCTCCTCCGGCGTCAAATCCAAAACAAAATCATCCTGCCAAAAATTCACCTGCACATTACGATACACCGCCATCCCAATTCCTCCCATTCTCATTCAAAAATGAAAAATTCCTCTTTGTACTATATATAGGAAGGAGGGGTGGGTTTTTGGCGTGTTATTTCAAAAAAAATTTTTGACTACTACTACGGTGTTTGTTGTTGTTTTTGTTTTGTTGTGTTTTTTCTTAGTGATTTATTACTTGGTAGGGGCTTGGAAGGGGTATGGGAGGGGCTAGTTGTCGGTTACTTCGATTAGGAAGACTCGATCTGAGAAGCCGCCTCGTTCTTTTGCTTTCTTTTTTCGGATGTTGTTGATTTCTTCTAGTGTTGTGCCTTCGTGTTCGGCTAGGGCGTTTATTAGTTCTAGTAGGTCGGATAGTTCTTCTAGTTTATGAGGTTTTGTTTTTGCTTCGATGTATTCTGTTAGTTCTTCTTGTGTTTTTTTGCAGAGTTCCTCTATGTATTCATCTTCTTTTAGGATTCTTGTTGTGGGTGTTTTTCCGTTAGCTTTTATTATTTGTGGGATTTTGTTTCGGATTAGTTTGTTGTAGGTTGGCATGGGATTCTCCTCCGTTTGGTTTTTCTTCTATTATAATGGAAAAGCAGTTTAACTAGGTGTTAAACTGCTGCATTGCTTCTTTTATATAGTTCTCTTCTTCAGTTGTGAAGAGGGTTGGGAATTCAGATAGTGGGATGTTTGATTATACTTTCTACCTCACTTTGAGATGCATAAAATTGATCCGTTATCTCTTTTATAAAACAATAAATACTTATGCGATTAAATTCTTTTTACACTCCACAAATGTAATTTATTGACGAGAAATATAAATATCAAGCAAAAAACACATTATTTTCTTACTTTGAATTTACAAATCTACTCTCTCTACCTTACAACTAGCATATTCTCTTGCAACCTTTTCGATTGATTGTTCATAATATACATAAGATTCAAGTCTTTTCGTCACTTCAGTAGGTCCTTTAATAAGGTATCTAAGTTTGTCTTGAATAGTAGCCTCTCCTTTAACAAAAGAAATAATTCTATCAATAAAATCATGATTAGAAAACTTGATATTAAACTCTTCTTCCCATGTTTCCCACTGAATCTCTGTTTTTAATTTTTCTTTTGTAATTTCATATTGCTTTGCATGCGCTAATTCATGAGCTATTGTATTCAATATAAAACCTTTGTCATTCCAATATCTCTCATTGATGTCAATAATATTTCCTTTTGGATAAAAAGCTCCTGCAATCCTATTATTATCATTGAAATAACATAGTTTGGGTGATTCTTTGATTTGTAATTCCTGTGAAATGAGTTTAGCTATTTCCTTTAGAATACTCTTTCTTTCTCCATTAGACCAATCATCCAATAATTCTTTAATTTTCAAATCGTTTTGAACAGTACCTAAATTATTCAATTGATAAAAGATACTTTTTTGAAGATTGTTTTGATAGTTTTGCACCAAGTTATCCCAAAATTTTGTAGACATTTTGTTCACTCCTTATTCTTAATTAAAAATTCAACATCTGCAAAAACGTCTATATTCCTACCAAAATGCATTTTATAATCTTTGCCAATATACTTTTAAAACTTTCGATAAGCTCATGCTCTTTTTGTTCTCTTACCACCATTTACTTTCCATACATAAATTTAATCTCTTAAGTTAGACTCATCACTAAGCCTTCGATTCACTTCTAACATTTTCTCATCATCTTTTTCTCTTCTCATCCAATATAACTTATTAGGAATAAGCGCAGCACTTGATCTATTATAAATATATATTGCATCTTGATATTGTCGGCAAAGGTTTATATCTATTTTTATCTGATTGAATGAAAATTTCTTACAGTCAATTCTTATTTCCTCTCCAAGCTCATAAATTTTCTTACTTTGTTTTCTTAATTCCCACCATGTGCTTATTGTATACAGTAAAACCGAGAAAGATGGTAGAAGGAATACCAACAAATAACTTTGTAATGATATATTAATCATGCATGCTAGAACCATTGTACCTATTAAATAAAGCATAGAAACCACTAAAATGAAGTTCGAAAAGTTCTTTTTTAAAGAAACTGCCCACATTAAATTACTTCTTTGGGCTAAAAGCACATTTATCAAATAATGATTTGAATTCATTCCACCATACCAATTGAATAAGGATGATTCGTCTTCTTTATAACCTTTAGCAGATTCTAGAATGTCTTCTGGAGAAATTCTCGAACCTACTAAAGCTTTATTCCATGCAAGATTAAATACATTAGTATCAAACTCTTCTTGAATTTTTGCACCTTTTTCAATATAGTTAATTTCCATTTGCTGAAGGTAATAAAAAATTAGCAGCCAAATTAAGCCTATTACTGAAAACAGAGAAGAAAAGTCCTCCATTCCCCCGTATTGGTTTAATAACGAAAATACTATAGAAATAATAGGGATAAAAATCCCTATTATCATTCTTACTCCATAATATTTCTTTGCCTGATTATAAGTTTGTCTCATCGCTTTTAATAAAAGAATATTTCTCTCTTCATTCTGCCTTTTAAGCATTAAATCACTCCTAATCTTCATACCCTGGGAATTCATCACCAAATACTTTACGCCATTTATCAACCGCTTCTTTATGATCACCTTTTTTTTCTAATTCTATTGCTTCACACACATAATCATAGCAAATGCCCGCTTGATTACTTATTTTCGACTTAGTATCGAAATCTAAATTATTCAAATCACCTTGAATTCCCTTTGGATCATAATGAGCACAATAAATTGACGTTTTCAAATCCCAAAAAAAGTCTCTTATTTCTTCTTTTCTACCTGTCCATGAATATTTACTATCAAAATAATCCAATATAATATTCTCCATTAAATACGACGAAATTTTAGGTGCAGTTGAATTGCAATTCCAGTATTTAATCAGCCTAACAAACCCTAAAACATTACCCCCAAAACTTTGATTCGCATTTTTTGTTCTTTCATTATCAATTCTAGGATCAGTTTTCTTCCATTTCCCACTACCATTTGGAATTATATAGTAGGTTTTACCTTGACTATCTTCGGATGTTATAAAAGCTGGTACTATATCAAAATTCCAATCATAAGATGTCATTTTCAATGTAGCAGCTTCTTGTCTTCTATGAATTTCCGCTTTCTGATACTGTGGAATATTAGATAGAGATTTTTTTATTTTTTCAACAACCTTTATAGAATTTAATTTATTATCAGCATTACATAGCTGTCTTAACTTTTCTATTGATTCAGGAACATTTAATTCTATTTCATCTACTGAGTATTCAGTATAAGTAGTTCCTTCACCTGAGAAAACTAGCAGAAAATCAATATCATCTAAAGGACGTATTTTGGTTCGACGTCTAAAGGAACCAAACCCTTTTGTCTCCTTTCCACTGTAAAGATTCGGGAAATTATCAACACTAGCAGGAAATCCTTTTAATTGTTCGTATAACCAATCCCTACTTGAACGCGCTTTTTCGGTATTATCTTTGTCTAAATCAACAAAATCCTTAATAAAAGTATCAAACCCTATATTTACTGTTTTTACAGCCATAAATAACTCCTCCTAAAAAGACATGAGTATGTCGAGTATAATAATTTTCATAAAATATTTATTGTAAGAAGCTCATTTCCCACTATCCATTCTTCTTGTTTTATTTCAGTGTCTGCTACACGTTTTTATAAACTGGATAGATAATCATACCTTTTGAACAGTCATTTTACAGCCACTCGTATATTGCATGGACACTTTTATTTTTTTCTGCTTAATATAATTGGACAAATCTTTATATCACAAATAATTAAGTATATTAAAAAAACAAAATATTCCACGATTCACTTACACCTTTATGTAACTCTAATCTATAGCCTGCTCATCCAATAAAAGCACTAGTAACTTACAGTACATTTAATCACTCATGCCTTTTGAATAGCTTCAAGAATTATAAGTTATACTTTTTCAAGAAACTGCTATGTAGTTCTTTTAATTTGATACTCTTTATCAAATTAAAAAGTATATTTAATACAAACCGGTTTCGATTCCTTAGCTATACCTTCCAAATTATCAAATGGATTGTTCACAATACGAATATCACCCGTATTGGAATTTACGAGGTACAAATAATAATCTTCTTTAAGTATTTCGGAAGTCTTTAATTCATTTTCACTAAGATAAAAGTGGTTATGAGTGAATGATTTCACTTCAATAAAAGCATCATCAACTTCCGAATTAACTTCCTGAAACGATTTAATATCATATCCTGCAGTTACATCTGACTTTGCAATCAATTTAACCTTTTTTGCTAGATCAGGGCGTCCTATCATTGTTAATCTATTTTTTTCAAATTCTAATGCTATCTTTTCAGCTTTATCACCTAATTGCTTATTCTTCTCTAATACTTTGAAAAGCTCTTCTTCCGTCATCCCTTTGTTAATGAAGTTTTTTAGAAGACTAGTGTATTCTTTATTTAAATAAACTAAATCTTTTTCTTGACTGGCAACGGCTAGTTCAATCATATCTTCTGTAAATTGTTGTAGAGATAAATTAATCACCTCTCTTTTAAAATAAAGGGTACCAAGTGAAAAAAGTGCAAACCAATTTCTTGCTATTGACATATTTTTATCAATATAAATTTTGGCAGCAAATTTCTTTTGCGCAACGGATAATTCATATCTATCCGTTGCATCACTCATCATTTCATCTCCGAATTCGGTTAACCTAATTCCTTCATTTTCTACAGTAATAAAACCATAATCTAGCATATTTAACACAATATCATTATCACTACTAACCACACTATCTCCTAAAATTTTTTCTAAATATAGCCTACTAATGTGCAGGCCATATTTAGAATTGTACCTCCTTATTTCATTTAATCCCCAATTAATTTCCTTAAATAACCTCATATTATTCCCACACCTTTAATTTTGGTAATGTGCTTTAATACCGCATTAAAGTCATCATCCTCACCAAAATCTTTCCCGTTAAATTCACCAGTTGCAACAGGAACATCGTTACTTAATATTTGATTCATTATTTCCTCTTTTATATTCAATCTTTCATCGATTACCTCATCAATCGAATCTTGATTTTCAATAATATAGTATTCTGTCCTAATATTTTCCGGAAGCCCTACACGATGAATACGATCTTTAGATTGCATCCAATGTGCACAATTAAAACTCCTATCCAAATAAATAGCAACGTGACATTCTTGATGCAATGAAACAGCTTCAGCCATAGTTTGTGGATTAGCAATTAAAACGCTAGCTTCTGTTTCTTTAAATGCTGCTATTTGCCCTTCACGTGTCATTTCATCCCCTACATCGTCCGTAGATTCTTTGGGAATTTCACCATATACCTTGAACGTTTTAATTCCATAGCTAGAAAAAAACTTTTCAAGATAAATAATGTTATCAACAAACTCGGTCCAAATTAGAACCCTTCTCCTCTTTCGTAATGTATCGAGTGTTATCTCAACGGTTTTCTTAATTTTTCCAGACATTTCATTTTCATTGTAGTTTTGAATTAAATCGGTTAAAAAATTATCAGAATTTGACATATCTTTATAACTTAATTCCACTAAACTTCCTCTGAGCAATGATGGGTTTGATGAGATTTGTCTTAACCTTGTCATTTTCGCTTTTCGCCAAGATAAATACAGTTGTGAATCTGTATTACTCATAGCAAGAATTTCTTCACTTATATCACCAGTCACCATATCATAGATTTTCTTTTGAATAGGCGACATTTCAACTTTTATTGTTTGAATTGAAAAGGGTGGTAGTCCTAAATCATCTTTTGTTACTCGATGGCTTAGTGCATTAATAATAGCCATCATTTCCCTTTTGCTACCATCATTATGTAATTCTTCAGAATATCGTTTTCTATTTCCTAAGATATGTTCTCCCCCTAATAAAAAAGTGAATTGACTCCAAAAGTCTTTTTCATTATTTGGAGCAGGTGTCCCGGAAGATATCATACGAATCTTCGCGTACTCTGATATTTTCAATACCGAAGATGCCCAAGTCGCTTCCTCTGAAAAGTTCTTTACATAATGACTTTCATCTAATACAACCATAAATTTATGACGCTTAAGCAGTCCTATTACTTTATCAACGTCATTACTTAATGTTGAATGATTTATCGTAAATAGCTCTATTCCTTCAGACTGTCTATAACCGTTATGTCTATTAGAGCCATTTAAGCGAAAAACATATGGCGTAACCCCAAAACAGCCCTTATATTCTGTTTCCCAAGCTTCGAATGCATTAATAGGACAAACAACTAAGATTTTGTCTACTTCTTTCTCCACATACTTCCAATGAGCATACGTAGCATATATCATCGTTGTTTTACCTGAACCAGGACATGAAAAATTAGCACCATGTTTTACAGCTATTGTATGCTTTACTACATTTTCTTGGAAATCCTTTAATTGTCGAGTAAAATACGGAATTTTAATTTGTGTAATTGTAGGATTTTTCTTTATTTCCCTTCCTATATCGATACGCTTCTTATCATCTTCAATGGATTTAGTAGCATTCTCAGCACAAGTAAAAACACCATCAACGTCACAAACTTCGTATCCCCTTTGGTTCAATCTATCTCTAAGCTTTATTAAACTCGGCTTTTTAATAAAATTAAAATCCCCTGTATAAACACCCGTTTTTCTATCAAGCTTAAATCCAGCACTCTTGAACATACTAACAAATAGACCTTTTGATATTTCTGGATACTGATTAGCATCCAGAAATATCAAGTCTTTATTCAGATTTATCGTTAAAACGTTCTTCTGCAACGTCCTGCACCTCCACAACAAACTTATTTGTGGTATCTACTAACTTCTCTAAACCTTGAAGTATTTTTCCATGTCCGTTATCTTCAAAATCAAAAAACGATTGTTGCACATTTACACCTTTAATTTGGCCAATCAGCTTGTTTATAGTTTTTAAAATACTATCATTATCTTTACGAGCTTTAGCTAATTCTTTTGCTATAGATAGATCCAGAAGTAAATCTGTTTCTGATACTTCACCATTATCAATATTTCTTGTTAAAGCTTCATTTACCTTTGCATCAAAACTAGCATAGTAAAGAGTATCACGTATATCTCTGTGTGCAACGACATTATTCTTTTTGTCTAAATTCATTTCCATTAATTTAAAAAACACTTGTTCAGCTTCAAAAGTATCGCCATCTACTTTTTCAATCTTCTTTAATTCCTTAACAAAATCCTTAAAGTGTTCAAGCATATTGGAAACAAGACTATACTCACCTTCTCTCCCGCAATATTCAAGAAACAAATTAATTTTTTCAATAATCAACAAAGAATCTCGTATTTCAGCAGGAGTAACACCATGCTCATCCTTCATTTCTTTTTCGGTTTTGCCGACCTTAATTCCCTGCTCAATCATAAATAAACGGTCAATTCCTTTATATTCCTTTTTAAGGTCATCTGCTATCTGTAAGCCAAATTCAATATCATATAATTCCTTTGGACTTAAAGTTGATGGCAATATTGATACCCTAATAGTCCTTTGGTTTAAAATCATTTTAATTGCACGACGCCTATTCGCATTAATTATTTTTCCGTCCGGCATAATCAATCCTGCATTAAGCTGTCCCTTAATTTTCAGATCATTTTTTAAATCAGTGGTAGCCCCCTCATCAGGAAGTAGCATTTCAATAAAATGTTTTTCATGCTTTGGATTTTTGCTGTCCAGTTTAAAACCAAGCTGTTTTTCAACAGCCAGTTTTTCTGTGAAAATACGACCATTATTTTCATTGAAATATAATCTATTCACCGGTAACTCATATACCGGCATCTCAACGATTTCATTTAAAATCCGATGACGCTCCGTTCCAACTAAAGCAGTTGGATTCTCATCAATATACCGCGCAATCTGATCCATCCGTTCATAACTAAGAATTTTTGATACCATTTTTCATCGCCACCTTACAATATAGTAAATACCTTTTAAACCCATTTTGTCAAATACTATATTTGACTTTGTTTTGTTAAATAGAGTATATGACATTTACACTTCCGAGTCAAATGCTTTTTTATATCTTTCAAAAATTTCTACTCTGGAGGAGAAATCTCGAATATTTTTTGATGGTTTAGTATCATAAAGTGATATTGTTATAGAAAATACTTTTATTAATAATCAAATAGGTTATTTTACATCAAATTACCTTTTTATTAATATATATTTATTTTAAATTAACATACTTTATGATATTTAAAACTGAATTACACGAATTGGAATAGTGTTCAGAATTTAAAGTGATAAAAAACAAAAAAAGCCAGGTGAAAAAACTCTTTTCACCTGACCTTATTTAAAACTTGTATTTATAACTCCCTAACAATTTCTTCATCCAGTATCTCTTTCCTTTTTTTCCAATCCGGCATCAATGCGTAAAGCATTTGATAGAAATTTTCACTATGGTCATTATATTTAAAATGGATTAACTCATGTAAAATAACGTAATCAATACAATATTTAGGTGCCTTGATAAGTTCAGAATTTAATAATATCGTATTCTTATCAATTAAAGCTGAACCCCAACGTGCTTTCATAGTACGAAGTTCCATAAATGGCTTCTTAACACCGTATTTCTGCACAAACGGAAACATCTTGTTAAGAGATTCATAAAATATTTTACGAGCCTTTTGACGATACCATTGATTCATAAGTTTTTCTTTTCTATTAAGATTGTTTGTATCTTTAACAAAAATATAGATAAAGCCGCGAAAATATTTAACCGTCTCTTTTTCTTCAACCGGTT
The DNA here is from genome assembly GCF_025809295.1 of Bacillus sp. 41-22. Taxonomy (NCBI): domain Bacteria; kingdom Bacillati; phylum Bacillota; class Bacilli; order Caryophanales; family Bacillaceae; genus Bacillus; species Bacillus sp. 41-22. Next base: position 964,693 of record NZ_CP084035.1, on the reverse strand, counting down.
GAACACGTAAGCGATATTGTTTTCCAAGGTACTTAAAAGATTCTCCGCTTATATATTCTCGTTCACTTTGTTTATAAGTTTGTACATTTTCAAAACTCTTTATATTCCTTAAAATCCAAGAACCTTTGCTTTTTACAAAATCATATATAAAATTCAGCGGGACTCTATCATGCGCAGAAACCTCTATAGACATATCAGGTTTAATATTAAGATTTACATTTTTTACATTTTTTCGCCGAATAGTAAATTCAATTATTTTGTTAGCGTACTGCATTTGATGTCTTTCCATGTTGTTCACAACCTTAATAACGTCTTAATGCGACCGTTTTAATTTGCTCAATGATTTTATCAACTGTATCATAATCCATTTCTAAATTGTGTTCCTCTGCAAAATCGAAAAGAAGGTCATCCAAGTCCTGAGCAATACGATTGTGAATTTCAATATTATTATGCCAATCTACTTTCTGGTGTTCTTTAATCACTTGATCCATTTTTATAGCTAAATCTCCAAGAGGATCTACCCCATAACTTGAGGATGTTTCAGTTACTTCACTTATAATATCTTTTGTCACACCATAAAATGCTTGAGCATTTCGATTTTCTTTTATAACTTCTGGATAATCAGCCGTTGATTCACCTTTACGGTAATCTTTCATGATGTTCTTCATTTTGTTCAAATACTCAGCTTCCGAAATTCGTTTATCTTTATATTCCTGAATTGCTTCTTGTATACGTTCAGAAAACTTTTTATAAAAAGCAGGGTTTTCATCCCATTTTGCACTAACACTCTTCGTTAAGCGAGTACGAATAGCGTCTGCTTTCGCTCTTTTTGAATCTAAACGTTCCAATTCTTCTTCAAATGCCTTTTCATTTAGAATATCAACGGGATTTGTAATACGGATAATCTCTTCTGCAGAAATATAATTATCCATTAATTTCTGCATTTTTGCTTCATATTCTTTATGATCAATTGTATCTGAATAACGAAGCTTTACACTTTTACGTAACTCCTGAAAAAACTTCAAATCCTTTTTGTATTTCTGAAGTTCCTCTGGTGGTAAAGCATTATAAACTTTTTCTGATTCTAGGGTAATACCAAGATTTTTACCAAAGTTACTTAAAACACCATAAAATCCTTCTCGACGCTCTTCATCTTCTAACCACACCTCGTATTCTTCAACATCTTGTTTGTTTTTAATAAAGGTAAAAATTTGAAGTAAGTCAGAATGGTATTGTCTTAATGAACCAATAACACTAATCACATCATGTATGGCACCTTCTAAATCTTTTGGATCAAAGTTTTCTAATCCTGCACCTGAGTACATTTGCATTGCTTGATCAAGTTTATCTAGTAAACCTCTGTAATCAACAATAAAACCATAATCCTTCCCCTCATATAAGCGGTTTACCCTTGCAATCGCTTGAAGAAGGGTGTGTTCTTTCATTGGCTTATCTACATAAAAAACAGTAGCCCTTGGAGCATCAAAACCTGTAAGTAACTTATCAACGACAATTAATAAGTCAATTTCATCACCATTAATAAATTCATCTTTGATTGCATCTTCATACTCCTCCGGTGTTCCATAACGCTCCATCATTCTTTTCCAAAAACGTTGTATCTTATCTTTCGACTCTCCATCAACTACTTCATGTCCCTCACGCTGGTCAGGAGGAGAGATGACAACTGCACAATTCAAATCATCAAGTTCCTCAAACGATTCTAGATAACGAATTGCTTCTATTTTACTATTAGTAGCTAACATAGCTTTAAAATTGCTTCCTTGCGTCTTATAATTCTTAAAAAAATGCTCATTAATATCAAAAGCAATCATACTAATTCTCTGATTAGAAGATGCAATTCGTTCAAATTGACTCCACTTTTTCTTCACTTCTTCTTTTTGCTTCTCATTTAGATTGCGAGTGATCATCTTTAACCTGTTATCAATCGCACGCCGATTAACAGATTGATCGACCATTTTCCCTTCATATAAAAGAGGAACAATTGCCTTATCTCGAACACCATCTGCAATCGTATAAGTGTGTATCAGTTTTCCAAATTTAATCATCGTACTCTTTTCTTTTTTCATTAATGGCGTTCCTGTAAATCCTAAGTAACATGCATTAGGGAAAACCTTTTTCATTTTTATATGAAGCTCTCCATATTGGGTTCTGTGCGATTCATCAACTAAAATAAAAATGTCCCTAGATTCAACAGAGGTTTGTTTTGTAGATGCCGTATCGAATTTATGCACTAATGATGTCACAATATCAGTGTTGCTATCATTGATTAGTTCTACCAAATGGCTTCCAGTTGTTGCTCGCATTGCTTTTAACCTTGTATGACGAAAGGTCTTATGAATTTGTTTGTCTAACTCAATTCGGTCTGTGACTACAACCACTTTCGGATTATATTCAAAAAACTCAGAGAGTATGTATTTTGTTAACATCACCATTGTAAGTGATTTTCCCGATCCTTGTGTATGCCAAATAACACCACTTTGGCGATTTCTATTTTCATCTTTTTCTTGAATCGTTTTAATGATTTCTTTTATCGCAAAATATTGTTGATAACGAGCCACTTTTTTTACATCTTTATCAAATAATATAAAAAATTTCATAAACTCTAATAGACGCTCCGGATGGAACAATGAAACGATGTTCTTATCTTGCATGGTTGGCAATCTGCCCTCAATTGCTTTATCTAACCAAGACTCTAACCAATCTTTTTTTTCCTCCTTCCAAACAGACCAAAATTTTTTCGGAGTATTACAAGTCGCATACTTTGTTTCGTTTTTATTTGTAGACATAACAATCTGAATAAACTTAAACAATTGTGGAGCGTAATCTTTTCCTTGGTTACGAATCATTTGACTAATTCCTTGCTCCATTGAGATAGAGGCTTTTTTACACTCGATCACAACAAAAGGAATTCCATTTATAAAAAGTACAATGTCAGGTCTAACTGTTCCACGACCATCCATTCGCTCCACATCAAATTCTTCCACTACATGAAATACGTTATTTTTAATATTATTCCAATCAATAAACTGAATTGTAAATGACTTTTTAGAACCATCTGGTAAAAACTCAGAATAAGTTCTTCCCTTCATTAACGTTTCATAAATAGATTCATTCGTTTTTATTACTCCATTTGTCAGTGGTTCATCCAAATCACGAATGGCTTGTTGAATATTGGAGTCACTAAATTTATAAACTTTCCCTTTGTACTCATAGAAATTAAATAATCTCAATTTTTCTTCCAAAACATCTCTAAGCAACACATTATATAAATTCCCACGTACTCGTTCCGCTTCTTCTGATGAAAGGTATTGATAACCTAATTTTTGCAGCACTTCAATCGCAGGAATTTGACTAATATATCGCTCGTCATAACTCTTTTCCCTTGCCATTCCCACACCTCCTGTTAAAAACATAGAGAAAGAGTAAAGACATTACATCTTTACTCGAATTTTCCCTGTTAAAAGTAATTGCATAAGACCTTTTTTTTGTAAATTTAAATCCTCAAGCTTTTTTTCTAAATATTTTATTTCTTTAATAGACGTTAGTAATATGGACATAATTTTTTCTTGCTCTTTCATTGATGGTACAGGTACTTGAATTTTAGAAAAAGCATTCCATCTCAAGCTCCCTCTTCTATCTACTGAAGCTGACATCATTGTTTCATAAATCCTTCTATAGTTTTCGGTCTTCAATAAAGCAAATAGAAACTCATTATTAATATTACTTTTAGACTTAAATACTGTATACATAGGACTCACTAATCCAAAATCATAGCTCCTTTGCAACCCTATTGATCCTTCTTCAATATGATTAGTTGCATATGCAAATTCATTTTTCGAAACTACTTTATATTTTGATAAATCCGAACTAAAAACTTGTTTCCCAAAATATTTTAAAGAATCTACTAAACCGTCATACTTTGTACATGAAAGAACTATATATTTGTTATTATCCTTATTTACATTAGATACTTGCTGAGCTATTTCTCCGATTTTTAGAAATTCCCAATCCTTAGGGATAATAAACCTTTTAACTTTCTGATACCCTTCAGGTGGTATCCCCTGAATAATCAAGCTATCTCTTTCATTTAATTCCTGATCAGAATACCCCCTTTCGATATCATTCCACCGAACATGTCCCCATAACAACTTTTGTATTAAGCCTTTTCTTTGCTCTTTTTTCTGCTCAATTAGCTTTTCTTCTAGTTCAATTGCCTTGTCCCATGTAGAAAGGATAGAAACAATTTTTTGTTGTTCTTTTAGTGGTGGAACAGCTAGTTTAATCTTCTTGACAATACTGGAGCTTAACCCACTCATTATTCCTCCAACAGATTGTTGTTGAATTTGCTTTATCGTTGGAAAATAGTCTTTAAATTGATGGATAAATAATTCTTTATTAATGACATTTTCATTCAATCTGATTCTTAGTAAATGAGAATCCATAATTCCCCTTTGAATATCCTGTGGAACAATCATTGACTTTCCAATAGTGCCCATCATACTCATTACAATATCACCAGGTTTTATCTCACTACTCTTTAGTAATTCAAATCTTTCCTCATCTACAAATCTGTCACCGATTTGAAAATTCCCTTCAATAATATTTTCCTGACCATACACTTTATATCCATTTTTTGTTAAATACTCTTTTTTTAGGCTACTTCCAAAAGGACCAATTTTAATAGCTCTTTTATCTTTTTCTATAAGCTCCTCAACTGTTGAATATTCCCAATCACTTGGGATAGAACTATTTGAATCGGATCTCTTTATTGCATTTATTATCATTTTTCCACCTACAGTCCCAATTCTTTCAAATACTTTTCCATCTCTGCTTCCACTTCTTGAAGTTCATACTTAATATTGTTTATATTTTCTTTTACTAAATCCATGTCCACTAACTCTTCTTCTTCAAATGTATCAACATAGCGAGGAATATTTAAATTGTAATCATTCTCTTTAACTTCATCTAATGTCGCGACGTAAGAGTATTTATCTACTGTTTCTCTCTTCTCAAACGTTTGAACAATTGTTTCAATATCTTGTTCTCTTAATTTGTTCTGATTTTTCCCTTTTTCATAATTTCTTTCACCAGAAGCATCAATGAATAGAATATCTTTTCGATTTCGATCTTTTTTAAAAAACATGATACACGCAGGGATTCCTGTACCAAAGAATAATCCTTCTGGTAAACCAATAATCGTATCTAATAAATTCATTTCAATAATTTGTTGGCGGATTTTCCCTTCACTTGCCCCTCGGAACAATACACCATGTGGAAGAATTGTGGCCATACGGCCGTTTTCAGCGAGTGAATATAACATATGTTGTACAAAGGCATAGTCTCCCTTTGAACTTGGTGGTACCCCCCATTCAAATCTGCGGAACGAATCCAGACTTGCTTCCATTTTAAATTTCTTATCGTTTGTTCCTTCTCCTGCAAACCCCATTGCCCACTTATCTAAAGAAAATGGGGGATTAGCAACAATTGCTTGAAATTTCATCAACCTTCCATCCTCCAGATGTAAGGGATTTGCTAATGTATCTCCCCATTCAATCTTTGCATCATCTATCCCATGCAGATACATATTCATAAGAGCTAATGAATGCGTAGCACCATTTCGTTCCTGGCCATAGATTGCTACTTTGCTACTTGAAACCTGTTGTGCAACCTTAATTAATAAAGAACCCGAACCACATGTTGGATCATAAATACGGTCGTTTTCTTGAGGTTTTACCAAACGTGCTAATAATTCCGAAACCTCTGCTGGTGTGTAGAACTCTCCTCCCTTTTTTCCTGCATCGGAAGCAAAAAGTCCAATCATATATTGATATGCATTTCCTACAATATCTTCATTCCCTATCTGCGACGGTTTAAGCGATAGTTTATTAAAATCTTCTAATAATGAGCGAAGCATCGCATTTCTTTCACTCGCTCTCCCAAGAATCGCTTCACTGTTAAAGTCAATATTGCGAAAAACATCTCGAAGCTTCCCTGAATTTTCGTTTTCAATATGTTCCAATGCTTTATTAATAATCTCGCCAATTTCAGGATCGTTTCTTTTGCTATATAAATAATCAAATGTAGATTGTTCATCCAGTACAAATCGTTCTCGTGATAAGGCACGCTCAATACGTCTTGCATCCCCATTATATTTTTTTGTATATTCTTCTAAATGCTCTTTATAAGTATCACTTAAATACTTGATGAACAGCATAGTTAAAATATAATCTTTGTACGTAGATGAATCGACCTTCCCCCTAAACGTATCAGCTGCTTGCCACAATACACTATTAATTTTATCTTGTGTTGTTTGTTCAACCATTCCTATTTCCTCCTAATTTGAACCGTTCAATATTTGCTGAGAAATCCCTTGAAACAGTAACTCTTTTTCTTGTATTAACTCCATATAAAGTCTTTTTTCTTTTTGATGAAGCCTGTTTAATTCTATTAATACGTTCTGTTTTGATATAGATACCCTGGCAACAGGGAGTGTTTTAATTACATTTTGATTAGTACTTGGAATACGACTGCCTGACTGAGAGCGCTCTAACTCTTTTTTCACTATAACCGAGTTTAAATACCACGCAAGGTACTCTGGAAGAAACTTTGTCTGATCTACTTTAATAATGGCGAAATATGATGGAATTAACAGCCCACTATGTTGTTTATCAATAAAAACCACCGTATGCGGATGACTTAACCGCATTAATACGTCTCCTTCTTTTGTAAAATAGTGATTGTCTAATTCATCATTACTGACAAACTCTTCGTATATATCATTGTCGATTAGCCCATTATCCGTAATATTTTTTAGAGTAATGAGCTTATATTTTTCCTTTGCATTATAATTAACTTCAGCCTTTTTTCTGCTTAATACAAGTCCTGTCTTTATCTTTGCAATATCACCAAGTTGCACTATTACACCTCCTATCACGAGAAAATCAACCACTTAATCATTGTCAAATACAGTATATAACATTGCTTTTCGGATGTCTATTTCTCATTATTTATAAATACTTTCCTATTAATACGTAAAAACTAAAGGATGACATTTTTATTTTTTATCACTTGTTCTGTAGAATCCAGGTCTTTTTTGATGTATATTTTATCATTTTCAATATATTTATAAACTAACAAATCTCATTTCTTCGACTAGAAATTTAACAAGACAGTGGCCTATTATTCTAGTCTAGTTTTATTTTTCCAATCACTATCAAGTGTATTCATATTTGTATAATTTCCATTAACTCTTCCATCAGCTGACGTTGCCATTCAATATCCGTTCAAATATTATTTCTTTAAAAGTTCTATATTAACAAATTAAAATTATTTACTAACAAAAAAGAGCATATACCCTATATGCTCTTTTTGTGTAACAATACACTTTATCCAACGAATATTTGTCTAATCTATTTTACAATTACATCAACTACTGAATATCCATCATTTTCAAAAAATTCTCCACTTCACCTAAAACTTCCATCGTTCCAGAAATATTAATTATCCCTTCTTCACCCTCCACTCTATAATCCCTCACCACAGCAACAGTCATATACTTCCCATTACCAAATCTAGGTTTCTCTACATTGAAAGAATAATTATGACTTCGTTCGATTAGCGCTTTACTCCACTTATCCCTAAGGTCTTTTCTTCTATCCTTATCGGCAACATGTATTTTAAAACATAAACGTCCTTCTTCTAACTGCAAATACTGCTTACAATTATTATCTTCTTGTTCACTCCACCATAACGCATAGAACCCACCATTCGGATTAGCTACATATCCATATTGACCTTTGATCCCGCGTTGCTTTAACTCCTCATAAAATCCTTCCCAAGCTTCACCTTTCCACTCGCTTAACGGAAGTATATTATATGAATCATATTTTTGATCTATTTCTCTTAAATACAAATAGTAATCTAAAAATATTTGATCTTGAACTCCTCTATCTATATTCTCTTGTAAAAATTCAAGCATATGTTTTCTTGTAAATAACATATATTTTGCGTCAATTACTGTTGAATAATCACTTTGATTCCCTATTTTATAATAGATAGGCAACAGGTCATTTTCTTCATATTTTTTAAATTTTATCATATCTTCATAATAACGTTTCAGTTGATTAGAATGCTCTTTTGTATACGTTTTATCTTCAATTAAAATAGCCTGATTACCATTAATTTCAATGAGTATATCTAAACCTTTAAATTGTTTCGTAATCTTAATTCCTTTAATAACGGCTGGAAAGGTCTTTTTATGTAAGTCATATATTCTTCTAATAAAACCTATACCGGCTTCATGTAAACATTCATCGGTTTCTTTATAGATTGGGTTTGCCCACTCTGCTAGCCAACAAATAAAAGCATCTTGCGACAACTCACTTGTTCCATGTGAAAATAAATTCGGTCTCTTATCCATTATTTAATCCCCTTTGTATCTAAACTCTATTCCCCAACATTCAATACTTCTAAAACTTCCCTAAACAACACCGATCCCCTACCAATAACCAACTCCAAAGGCACCTCTTTAACCACCCCATCTCTCCCTACCATAACAACCCCATTCTCATAATCAACCCAAATCTGAACATCCTGTACATAATAACTCTTAACAGAAGAAGCCTCATCTAAATTACGATGATCCAACTCAACCTTAACTTGCTTCGTAAAACGACGCAGCGTTTTCCAAAGAGTTCGTTCTTCTTTTGATTTCATAAATAGTTCTGGGAGTTCTTGTACTTCTTTTAATAGCGACATAGTTGTTATTGTGTATGTTTGAATACCATATCCTACCGGGCGGATGAGGTGGTCTAGTTTTTTCCATGGATCTAGTTCGAAATGTACATACTCATCGTGCTGTTGCATTTGAATGTGTTTGATTTTTGCCACGTATTGAATACCGCCTTTTTCTCCGTGCCATTTTTTCGGTGCATATAATGCTATGTACTTCGCTTCTTGCCATCCTGGTTTTAGCTGTGTGACTGGTAACTGATATAAACCTTCTTTCCTATATGTTTCATAGTCACTTTCAGTTTTCACGCTGCCCACTAATACTTTTTCTTCTAGTGAGGAGTGCCATTCTTCTTTTGTTCCTCTTGGAAGAATGCCTTCTCTTATAATTTCTTCTGGACTCTTTTCAATGAGATGATCTAAAAATTGTTCAACTAGCCTTGTTGCGTTTGGTAAGAACGGGAAGCCACCGATATTTACTTTTTCTATACTTTTATAAAATGGATGATTCTCATATGCTTCCTCTTGGTTCCATGGGAACAGTACGTACGCCCCGTAAGCAGTTCGTTCAAATGGTCCTTCTTGTTCTACTACTAGTGCATCTCTGTAACGATGCATTGTGTTAATGTCTTCTTCCATCGGGCCAGGGGCGCCATACTTCCTTTTATAATGAGAGCTTTCAGCAAAATCAATTCGATATTTCGCATCAAAAATGTATTGATATTGATAGTTCTTTCCCTTTTTCTCAATAGCGAGCATCGTATCTGGCTTTTGTGTAACTGTTGGTAACCCACTGTTTCTTTTCTGGAAGTAAAGTTCTATTACCTCGTCTGTTTCTGGATGTTTGAACGTTCTTTTTGCAGTTTTACTTTCATCTAGCGTTACATATAAACCATCTTGTTTCACTTGAATAACATCTTGATGGAGCGGTATATATTTTTTTGATAGAATTTGTCCGAGTTTTAAATATGTCCAGTATTCGTATAACCTTGCGACATCTTTTACCGACATTTTAAAGATTTGTCCCCGTAATGTTAAACCTCGCGATAGCATTAGGAAGATTTGATACGCATCTCTATAGCCTGCCGCCATTTGGATAACGAGTGAACAGACTGAGCGATCCAATTTTCCGATTTCTCTCCAAAATGGATCGTTCAATTCATTTTTCATTCGATACTTCATATTTTTCACACGTTCTAGTAAATCTTCATCAGTTACACCACGTGTATATCTAGACTTTGGCTCTAGCGCCTTAAGTAGATCATCTATTTTATGTACGACTCTTTGAATCATCCATTTAACAAATCGATTTTCCAGCGTATCATAAGACACTTCCTTATAAGCTGTAATACCTTTAGTTGGTATACCGTTTTCACCTTGCAACAAGTGTGGTCGCTTTCGTAAATAGTTCATTCCGACAGAATCCAATTTACGAATTTTTTCTCCTCGTACAAGTTGATGCCTAGTCATGAGCGTATGATGCGGTTGTCTTTTAATATGAGAGATCGACTTCATAAATCGCTCAAAGGAATCATTTAAAATACGGTAGAATTCACTCTTCGATGGATTTGTAGCGTAAATTGCAGACGCTCCTAAGTAAGTTCTTTTCAATAGATGAAACGCTAAATTATAAATCTCATCATTTACTTCTTCTAATAAAGCTCTGTAATCATCCTTATAATCAAGTTTTGATGGGAAAACTTCAAATGTAACTGTTAATAAAGTATCTTGATTATCTTTAATTTCAAATGTTGTATTTCCTACTTCATTTGGAAATGAAAGATTCCCCATTAACACATGAAGTGACCCCATTTGAATGGAACTAACTTGCTTTCGAAAGCCCGGATGTTCATGATAAAAGGAAAGCTGTTGGTTATTTTTCGGAACAACAACAAGTTGATAACTTCTATTCTCAAAAAAGATTGGCGGATGTTCATTCCATTCATCTAACCTTTGCAGTCTCGCATCAAATACAGAAACGGATTCAGCCTTCCCATCTACATGAAAATACATCATTTCATCTGCGTTCATAGCGTGATATTCTTTTAAACTCTCGTATTTTTCATGATAAGGATTTCCTTTAATCGTCAATGATAGCTCCTCTGTTTCAATCTTAACTAGCTCTATTTCATTATTAGATCCAGAAAGAGGTGAAACCATCATACTCGAACCTCCTTAACATATGAGACAACTTGTTAGCTGAACGAGGATACTTAGCATATGAAGTGTCACTATTGCCACTATCATATTCTTCATTTGCACATAATACATACAACTGCTTTAATACCTCTTCTGTTCTGCCGTCACTCCCTGCAAGACGCGGTAGAATCTTTTGATATATTTGATAATCAAGTGCTTCATCGAATGACAATAACTTCCCTTGTTCGTTGTATGCCATATAGAAACAAATTTCATCTCGTATACGGTATCCAACTTGAGCACCCACTGATTCCAGTATTTTATTTATTTCTATTAAAATGGTCGATATATTTCTCACTAGATATTCGTTTTCTTTAAAACATTCCTTCAGATGAAGATACTCAGTTTCTAAAGAGCGATTTGAAGCAATTTCAGCTTCCTTCTCTTCTACATCCATTAAGAAATTAAAATAATCTAAGTAAACTGTATTAAACTCAATTGTATTCGCACGATCTAATACTTTCTTACTCAACGGATGTGTCGTTTCATCCATATTGACAGTTCCAATAATGTATACATTTGATGGAATCGTAATATGCTTATTCGTAATTGATTCTGGAAGTACTAGTGATGTAACAATCTTTCCATCTTTCCATTTACGACTTTCAATTACACTTAAAAAATCACTAAAGTAGTACTCCACTCGAGCTAAGTTCATCTCGTCCAACACTACAAAATACGGCCGATTTGGATTTGCATCTGCATTTTCAAGAACTTTAATTAACGGTCTTTCTTGAAACTCCCCTTGAAGATTCACATAGCCAAGCAAATCAGAACTATCACTCCAATCAGGTCGAACCGGAATAAGCGTAAATTGTCCATTCTCTTCCGTTGCCCCTAAACTCTCCGCAAACCACTGAACAATTTTCGTCTTCCCTGTACCTGAAATACCTGATAAAATTACAAACGGCTTCGTCTTTAATGAAAGGAAGAAATTAATAAGATCCTTTTTCTCATAATAGAAACCTTTACTTTGAATATAAGAAGACACATGATCGATAATTGATTGTTGATCTAAATACACTTCTTTCCTCTCATAAACCATTTCATATTTCGTTCCTTCCTCTTTATAAGCAATAAATCCCTCATAATAGCGAAGCATTTCTTCTAGATCCTCTACTAACTCATTTTCACTTGGCATTTTATTAGAATCGTACGAAATATAAGCCGCTGTCGAATTCGCATATCCTTTTGCTTTTGGGCTTGTCCCTAGGGAAATCTCATCATCTTTTTTCACCTTTTGGGACATATGTATTTGCTCGCGAATCTCTTCTTTAATTTTATCCAATTCATCTTTATCCGTTTTAGTTACCCCTTGTGCTATCGTTAAATATAATCGCTCCATATCTTCACTAAATAAATAAACGATATAATAACCACTCTGCGTAGATTTCGTAATGTCTTTATTCATGATCGCAAGCCACGGAACAGCAGCCCAATTTCCTTGTCCAACTGATCCTGTGACAACGTACTGACCATGATCAATAAATGGTAATCTCGTTATTTCGGTTGTCATTTCATTTCTAACAACTGATCCCATTTTATGACCCGCAAATCTTTCTGTTCTTGCCTGTAAATACTCATTCATAACCGTTAAAAACTTTTCACGCAAATTACTGTTCATACTACCGCCCTTTTCCCCATCATCTTTTACATATTGTTCAACAGGAATCCATTCATCATTAATTATTCCTACTTGCTCAAGCCAATCTAATAAGTTCCCTGTACGCCGCTTCGCTACTGATTCAACCATCAAATTATCCCCTAATGAATTTCGGACAATCGTCATTCCAAAATCAACTAGAGCTTCTTTCTTTTCACCCTTTGAATACTTCTCTAACAATCCAAGAACAAATAAAGCATGTCGGAAATATTCTTGTTTTAAAACTAGCTGAGCAATGTAAGCATTCTTATCCTTCGATTGAACATATTCGCTTAGTAGAAGCTTATTCATTTCATGGGATTCATTCAAAAAGCCCAACAACCTTAAATCCTGGCGCGCATTAGATTTCACTCTATATAAACTTTCATCTGTTTGTTCACGTAAAGTACTTGGATTATATGTACCATTCATTATCTCTTCTAAAAAGAGCATGACTTTATCGTATTTTTCGCTTGGTAGGTTATCGGTTTGGAATTCTTCAAATGTAATAGCCTTTTCTCCATTAATCGTTGTTACCATTACAAAAGGTAATACTGCAAATAGCGATATAAGAAAAGCATTCCGTTCCTCTTCTCGTACAAAATCGTTAACATTAACTAATTGAACATTTATTAAATCTCGCCAAAATTGTTGGATCTCTTCCTCATTCACACTAAACTCTAGATCCAACTCTTCTTCTATTCCAATTTCTCTTTCTACATGTACTTCATTATTTTTTATCGTCGCAATCCAATTACATTTACTATCAATGATAGGAGTAATTCGCTGTTTTACTTTAATAAATTCAATCATTATTTTATCTAGCATCTTTATCCCCCGTAACTACAATTAATTACAATTACTGTTATTTTATCAAACTATCAACAAGTAAAAAACATATGACTAAAACGATATCGATTATTCAATGAATCTATCCAAAATAAAAAAGAACCCCTTACCACGCACACTACAGGCATAATAAGAGGTTCTCACATCTTCCATAATAAGGTTTTTGAATTCTTCATTCTTTAAAATCTTTATAAATAATTTTTCACTACTATCCATGCATTCAATAATCCATAACTATCAATCGTATATTATCAAACGCCAGCAACAAATACTACCATTTCCCCTATACCATTATAAGTTTCAAATAATAGCTTCCTGATCTTTTTTACCTACTAATATTAATATTTTCGCTGTTTATACATTTCAGGAATTTCTACATTTTTATTAGAACGTATAACTTTTTTATCCCAAAAATCAATAAGATTTGGAGCGTATCTCTTTCCTAACTTTCTAGCAAAAGAATTTCTTTGTTTTCTTAATCCACTAATATTAGCTCCTATAATCATTAGAAGACCATAGAGCATAATAGTACATATAAGAATTAAAATTGATACTGAGATCATGCCTTTAGGGAATTGACCTATAAAGAGATAATCCCAAATAGAAAGATATACAAAAAGCATAGCAACAAATACAACAAATTGGATTGCTTGAAATAAAATATAGATGAGCTCATGCCATATTCTAACGAAAATATTTGCTGTTAAAGTTCTTTGAAACCAACGGTACTCACCATATAAAGAATCAAAGTTTTTTTCATATTCATACCCTAACATGACTTTTAGACCATATAATTGTTTCCAGTATTCTTCCCAGTCTCCTAGTTCCCTACTCTTTTTGAACTTGTTATAAAGATTTTCAGTTTCAATGAACCAATCAATAATAAATTTATTCCCCAACTTATAAAGATTTGGATTTAATGTAGAAAATTCTTCAAAGAATTGGTCCGTATATTCCTCTCGCTTTTGCGCATCTTCAATTTCAAATACTCGCTTTAGGCTAAAATACATTGGTCCACATACTTCTTTAAGATTAATATCAACTTGCTGAAAAAAACGATTGATCTTCCCACTTCTTTGGCCAGTAACATACCCCAAGGAAGCTGCAATTATAGCTATAACTAATGGCAAATATGAAAGATACTCTTTCATGTGACTCTCCTCTTTCAATAGTTACTTTATACAGTTTCTCCCCCTAAAACGGAACCCCCTCAACCAACTCCAAAACATACCCAGCCATCAACTTCTCCAGCTCTTCCTCTCTACCTGAATGCAAGGAATACTCCCCACCTTCTAGTTTGATCGCAACGCTTGAGAACGGTCCTTCAATTAGAAAACGAAATCCAGCATCCGCATATTTTTCTGCTTCGGCGAACATTTCTCTTTCTTCTGTTAGTTGTTTTGTTTTATTGTAGATGAGTGATTGTAAAATTGTTTTTTCGTATGTTGTGAATGTGTAGGCTTGGCATAGTTCGATTCCTTTGTAGGATTCGTCTATTTTGCCTAGTCGTTCTCCTACACATGCACATAGTGTGAAGAAGGAGCTGTGTTGTTCAAATATATGTTTTGTTCGTAAGTCTTTAAAGAATGGTAAGTACTCTTTGCGTACTTTGACACGTAATGACGTTTTTGTTTCTTCCATATAACTCCCTCCTCCTTATGAATGTTGCGGGATGAACATTGGATGTTCGATAATTTTTGTTACGCTCGGTTCGACGCTGCGAAGTTCGTAATATTTGCCCCAGCATCCTTTTTCTAAGAACATAGCTCTTTCGCGATCGCCAAATTCTCGATCTGTTACGAGTAGTATCCATTGTGAACATACTTCTGGTAAGAAGCTTAATAAGTTCAGTTCATGTTTTGAAGATAAACGACCGAACGGCGTGTCCATGAATAATGGCATTTCTAAGGAAGCATGTCCTCCTGCAACTTGCGCTAGTGCGGTAATAAAGCTTAAGGATAATACTTGTCGCTGTCCTTGTGAAATATTCGCTAGGAAAGAGTGACCGTAGCTGTTTAATACTTCTAATGAATAATCTTTTTTAATTCTTACTTCTTGAATATTCATATTCCCGCTATCATCTAGTAGCTGCTGAAGATTATTTGTTGTTACTTTTTCTAGGTCGGCAATAATAATTTTTTCAAATTCTTTTATCATTTGATTAATTGCCTTTACAGCTTTTCCTGTTTCTTCTTGCTTTTTAGCAAGTTTCGCGTGTACGCCACTTTTCACTTTTAAATCGCGCAGAGCTAGTTCTAATTGCTCTTCTTTACGTTCAAGCTCTTCTATGCTTTCACGTAATTGTTTCATATGCACATCTAACTGTACTTGTTGTTTATGTACATCATTTCGCTCTTTATTTAAAGTAGCTAAATCTTCAATACCTGTATCTGACAGTTGTTTATTTAAGCTTTCAACTTGTTGGCGAATCGTTTCTAATTCGTACTCTTTTTTACTCACTTCATCAAGTTTATATTTTAAGTCGTTTTCTTTATCTTCAAGGAAACCGATTAATTGTATAACGTGTGTTAACAGTTCATAAAAAGCTTTCTTTCCAACGTTACGAATTGCAACTTTTTCTAGTCTCATAATGGATTCGTACTCTTTAGATCCTTCTTGCAGAGCAGTACCACACATACATTTTAAATCGCTCAGTAAGTTTTGAATAAACTCTAAACCGATATCCATTTTTTCTGTTTGATAATCGAGTACGATCTCTAGCTTTGTTTTAACAGAATGAAGAATATCTTTCGCTAATAATAAAGATAGCGTATTGTTAAAACCGACTAAATGTTGCATTGCAGCTCGCTGTTCCATCTGCTTCGTTTGAAGAAGTTCTTCTTGTTGTTTTAATTCTTTAATTTTCTGTGCTTCTTCCTGGAATTGCTCTAATTGCGTAGTTAAATGCTCCAAACGTTGTTCAGCTTCATCTAATTGTACGCCAGTTGTTTCTAGTTCTAGCTTAGCCTTTTCTTTCGCTTCATCATTTTCTAGTTTTTCTTTTAACTTCTTTTGATAATCACCAGAAGAATGTTTTTGTAATTCTTTTAGCACTTGTTTATCAAGAGCTTGTAATACCTCTTGTGATTTAAGTAAGTCATCAATTTTTAATAAATTTTTTATACCTTTTGCGATTTCTTTACGTTGCTGTTCTGACGCTCTTGTAAGGCGCTCGATACGTTCTCCGTCAAAGAAGAAATAGTTTTTCACACGCTCATCTAATATTTCATTTACAAATTGCTGAATTTCTTCTTTATCTGTAATGACACTTCCGTTCGTTACATTTTTTAACTCAGCAGCATGTAATCGCTCAATTTTTTCACCTTTATCATTTTGCACCGCAAATATGGAACGGCTAATAGAAAATTCATTTTGATTATGAAGAAAATCAATTGTTACTGTACAAGTAACACCTTTTTTCTCACCGTCATAATCTTCTTGCAATGCTTTTGTATTCGTTAAAACAATATCGTCTTTTCCATCAGCATCTTGATCTAAATACATATCTCCATATAAACCGAAGAGAAGACCACGGTAAATACCTGTTTTGCCGCGACCATTTTCACCTAAAATGACTGTAACAAGCCCTTCACTATTTACTCCTGCAAACGTAATGCTTTGCGTGTCGTAAAACTGTCTAAAATGATGAAAGGTGATTTTTTGAATTAACATGCTTTACACCTCCTGTATGTCACACTTATATTAAACTATCAATATCTCTATCTAACTTTTTCACTAAAGCTTGTGTAGATAATTTTTTGCGCGTACTCACTAACTCTACCGTCTTCAGCACAATTTTCTTCGTTATATCTTCTTCTTTTTGTAAATACGGTTCAATCTTTTCTTTTAAGTCCTGCTGCAACTTTTACACCTCCACTAAGTGCTTAGAGATAAGCTCATCACCTATTTGAACGAAAGGAGCTTTTCCTTCGGCTAGTAACGTTTCTGTCTCAAATAGCAACTCTCCATCCGCTGAGAATCCGTATTGCATTAGCTTTTTCTTTACATCGCGCATTTTCGCTGATCCACCAAATTCTTTTGCTAATACATATTGGATAAAATCTGTCTCTGATTGAATAGAGCTTGTACGAGGTACGATAATTATTCCTCTTGAACCTAGTAAAATAAACTCTTCATCTCGTTTTAAACAATCTACGAATAAATCAACTGTCCAAGATAAACCTTCATCTAATTCTGGAAGATTTTCGGATAGACATTGTTCTACTAATATAAAGTTTTTATCATTTATTTGCTGTTCTCTCGCTAATACGTCTAATACCGTATTTTTTAATATAAGTTGCTTTTCTGCATTCCATCCAATTGTCTCTTCATGTATATACTCAGCATACATCCCTCTCGTATAGTACAAAATACATTCAGATTTTTGTAGTGCAACATCTAATGCGTTTTCTCGAGCGCCAACTTCATTAATAAGCCAGTCCAATACTTCTTCTCTCGAAACTTCATAACCTTGTTCCAAAATATATTCCTCTACTAATGATGTGACGCTAATGTCATTCAAATCACTAGCATGTTTTACAATATGCGGATAGCGTGGGAATACAAAACGTTCTTCATAACGCGCACGAAGTAAATGATATAATTCATAGCTTGTATGAATCCCATTCGCAATACAATATGATTCAAACTCTTTAAACAATCCACTTATTTGTATATGGTTAAGATTATTCATTTTCCCTTCTATCTGCAGCCCAATTGGTTCTAGGACATTTTCAGAAATATGATCATAGAATTCTAGCAATGTACAGTAACCATGATCACTTTGAATAATATCTTGTGTAGTAGATAAAGTGAAGTCCACCGTAAATGGCTTCCAACCACGATTTACCATAAACTCATCTCTTAGTTCTTTCGCGCTCACTTCATGACCTTTACTTCTAATGAAGTCTCGAAGTAAATCTGCATTTCTTATACTTCCTGTGTTCCCTATTTGAATAATTTTTGGGAACTTTGGTAGTGCAATATAGTCAGAACCATATTGTCTTAATAATGTGTACAACGCATATTCTGTTGGAACGTCATTTTCTAGTAGTACATCTTCATATTGATCGAACAAATATGTAACCGTAATAACCGGCTTTTTCTCTAATTTATCAGCTGCTTCTTTTGCAATTGTCTCGATTAATTCTATATTCGGCTTAACGAAGCTACTGTGAATATAAATACCTCTGCCCCATAAATAAATCGTATCTGAAGCTTCATCTCTCGTACAAATAGCAGGAAAATCTCTTTCGCCATGGAATGAATTTGGCATTATTTCATTTGCCTTCTCATTTAACATCTCATACTCTTTATATACTTCAGCACCATTCGGGAACTGTCTCAATACAATCTCAGCTACATCAATTTTCTTCGCTTTTGCTAATACATATTGATTTTGATCTGTCTGGCGCATTATTTCATTACAAGTATTCCTTACAATAAACGGAGACACTTCTAATTCCGTTGCAACATTCTCGATCATTTCCTCATATTGCTCTTCTTCTAACAATTTCCCTTTTAATCGTTCAGAGAAAATATTAGAAATTTGTCTATCAAATTCTTGTAACTCAGCTTTCGTTAAAGTAGTGAAAAATTGATTATCAAAACAAAGGTATATATCCTCTAACTCTAACATTTCTAAAACTAAGTACTCGTAAAAAGTGTTCTCTGTGAAAATGTCATTTTCCATAAAGTTTCTGTTAGCTTCTAATTTATTTCGGAATAATTGAAACCATACTTCCGCTTTCATTTTAATCTTTCCGACTGAATTTTTAACAATTTGTCGGATTCTTTCACGCGTTACATCATGATTTTGCGCTGTTTCTTCTAATGTTGGGCGCTTTCCATTTAATGTTCCTTCATACCGTTCGTGCATAATCGCAAGAGCTTTCTCGTTTATCTTCAGCTTAGTATGAATACTTCCTGTTTCTATCATTTCTTGCAGCATTTCTTTTAACTGATCTGTTTCGTACTGCACTCTCTCTTCTGGCGTCATAGTTTCGTAAAAACTTTCTTCTAGTTCTCTCTTTTCAGCAACTTCTGCTTTTTCTTTTAAGTGTTGTAAAAATTTCTTCAAACCTAACTCGCCTACACCTTGAAACTTTTTCAGCTCCATTAAATCAAGAGGAAGTTGCTTGTACTGATGAATACCTGCTTCATGCAATTTTTCTATAAGTGATGGACAACTTAAAAAATCTCCGTATTCTAATGATTCTTCCTGTAATGAAGACGGAATTACGACTCGTTCTCCATTTAATAGTACTTCTTCTCCTTGTGTCCCTATTGGCTCAACGACAACCTCGATTTTTTTAGGGCGTCCCATCTGTCCTAACTGACTAAAAAATTTCTCCATCATTTTAGGGCCAACATTACGCATTTGTTCCCGTAAAGGGAGTATATCTTTTGGAAGATCTCCTATCACATGAATCCCCATATTTTTTCGCAATTGTTTAACAAGGGTATTACAGCCTGAAATCAGTTCTAGCGTAATTTCAATATTTCTCATAGAAGCAGGAATTTCTACACATTCCGTTCCCATACAAACTATAAATTCGTCCTCATTTTGTAACTCTTCTTCAAATTTGTGCTGACTTTGTATATTCTCTTCTACGCCACTACTGGGACTGTCGTCATCTGCACCAGACTCCTCCTGCTTTAAACATCCTAAGAATTCATCAAATGCTTCAGCTGTAAGCCAGCGAACTGCAAACACTGGCAGTCCATGTAATTGCTTTATGTTTCGTACACCAAATTTAGCAAATAACTCTGTTAAGAGTTGTGGAAGCTTCTCGCTTAATGCTTCATTTTGTGTAGCATTTATTTCTATTAATACTCGTTCTTGTTCATGAGGCAAGTTTACAAGCTTCGCTAAATTCCCTTGATACTCACAACCTAAAAACCATAACTGAACTGCTAAATCATAAAAAGCTTGTTTATCTATTCGATACCAATCACGTAAATGATCTTCTTTTATCTCTCCAAAAGTGTCTAAATGAAAATGTTCACCAAATGTATAAACTGGGCTCCCTTCATATTCATTCATACGCAATTCAAATAATCGAGAAGGAACAAGCAACTGCTGATCATTCACTTCTCTTTTTTCTACTACTTGCTGCACGACTTCTTTTTCTTTCTCTTGCTCAATTTCTTTCGGCACATCCACTTGCTTCGGTTCTTCTACTTCCTTTTCAGGAGTACTTTCCTTTTTCTTAGGACCATCACTATGATTCCCCATTAAAAACCAAGCTGGCTTACGCTTTGTCACGCGCCCACCTTTAGCTGTGTAACGGAAATAAATTTTACGTAGTTTTAATGGATCTAATACCTCTTTTAATTCCCAACCACCAATTAACCAAAGAGATCCTCCAGCAGCACGTTTATCAATGATTTCTATATCATGACTTTGCAAATAGCTCATTAACTCAAAGTCTTCTTCTAAAATTTCCGTATCAGTTGTTTCTGCTTTTTCTTTAATAACTGGCTCCTGTACTGCTTCCTTTGCAGGTATCTCTTCCTCAATAACCGGCTCTTTTACTTCTTCCTTTACAGGCATCTTTTCTTCAATAACCGGCTCTTTTACTTCTTCCTTTACAGGTATCTCTTCTTCAATAATCGGTTCTTGCTCTTTTGGTTCAGTTACAACTTGTTGTATGACTTCTTTCTCTTTTTGCTGTCCCTGCGTTAACTTGAGTAATGTCTCCTGCATTTCACGGAACTTGGCTTCAAGTGTTTTTTCTACTGTTTCTGCTACAGTTTGTTTAATATCATCTGTATTAACTGTCTGCTCTGTAACAACTTTTGGGCTTGCATATGCTGGTGCCTTAAAATTAACATCTCCGTATAATTCCATGAACCAAACTGCCAAGTCATATGTTAATTTATGAGCTTTTAATGCATCTTCTACACTTCCAAAATTCGCTTCATGAACCGCTTTATTTCCCATCTTGCGAATCCATTCAAATCGGAAATGCATCTCTTCATTTAAAATCCCTTCCCGATACAACTTATGCACAACTTCTACGTGCTTCATTTCGTAATATACTTGAATATCTTCCATTTCCATTACATACTTCGCTAGTTTTTCTGCAAAAAGCCTCGCTTTTGATAGTGCAGACGGAACATCGTTATATACTTGTTTCTCTAATGCTTCTGCAACATCAGCCAACTTCTTATACTTTGGCTGTAAAAAAGAAAATAAAAATCCATTGCTCATATACTCTATCCTTTCTACTTAAAAGTAACTGTTAATTCTTTATATATTTATAAAGGAAAGTCCAATTTCAAGGACCATATACTAAACTATAATTATAGTAATTAAATGTATCTACTATCCTTTTACATTCTATTCCATTATAACATTAAAACCAGCACTAATAACGTCACTTTCAACTGCACATTCTTCCAAAAATATAACAATTTTATTATTATATTTTAATATAATAATAAAAATATTAACGAGCATACAACTCCAACAACTTCCTACCCTCCTCAACAACCTCTTCCCTCAAGCCCCTAGGTTCCATCACTCTAACCGAGGCTCCCATACCCAGAATCCACTTCTTAATCGACTCTTTCCCACTCATCGTTGCGCGAAAGAGGATACTGCCATCATTATTATGTTCTATCTTTTGATTTTCTCCCCAAATGGATTCTGGTACAGATGCAGCGAATGGCGGATAGATGAGCAACTCTACTTCTAATGGTTCTTTCATAAGGCCGAATTTCGGAAATTCTTCTCGAATATCGAAATTATCGGATATTTTATATGTATCATATAAAATTCTAATATCTTTCATTCGAGATAGTTTAAACATACGTTTTTCCTTTTTATCATTACACATAGCTAAGCAATAAAAGAATTCGTTGTAGTGTACAAAGCCGTACGGATCAATAATTCGTTCTGATCTTTCACCAAATCGTTTTTCATATTGAATTTTCACCTTACGCCTTGTAAATAACGCTTCTTGTAGTTGTACATATTTTTGATTTTCATTAGAAAACTCATAATTTGGCTTAGATCTTTGAACAAAATAAATATGACGATCTTTATTCGTTTCAACTTTCCGAACTGCATTCAATTTATCTAACGCTACTTGTGCGTCCTTTGAATAAATATCATTACCTTTTGAAACTAGTTTTTGAATAGAGAATGTTAACGCATCCATCTCTTGCTGAGACATATTTTTAATAGGAAATAACGATGTATTTGAAAGAGAATAACCACCGTCCCTTCCTTTAGTTGTATCAATTTTAATACCTGCCATTTCAATATCATCACGATAAATGCGGACCATCCGCTCTTTTACTTCTAACAACTCCGCTAATTCACTAATCTTCATTTTCCCTCTCGCATGCAGGAGTTCAATCATATATAGACAGTTGCTTAATTTGCTCATATAATTCCTCGTTTCTATTCAGCTATCCTCATTCAAGTATAAAAGAATAGAATCATCTTTTAAATTCTTTCTATATATTCCCCTAAAATATCAATATATTACCCCAAAATGTACACTAGCACATCCCTGACATACACCATCCCTATCAAGATGTTCTGGCAAAGTCTTTGTATTACAAAACTCACACTGCTGATACCGCCTTTTTCTAAAATCAGCAACCATAATAATACTCTCTTGAATTTCCACCGCTTTCTCACTGTCACTTAATTCCTCTAGATGTTCCCATAATAATATATGATGCGTAACCCCTGTCATATCTGGTAAGACAGGACTATTCCATACCAATCTATAAAACCCTATTTCTAGCCCCATTTCTCCTGCACGAATAAACATGTTCGGATCAAAATCCAGCCCTCGAACTGCGAAATCGACATCTAGTTCTTTTAACTCACTAAGCTCCAATTGTTTTGATATAAATTGTTGTATCTCTGTTTTTGCTAATTTCATTAATGAGCAATCTCCTTTATTAAATTAAAACAATTGCCAAGTACATCCCTCTGCACTTGGCAATGCTTTTTAAATATGAACTCCCTCTTCAGCAATGTTTATTAACATTTGAATAACATTTTGACAGTCCGTATCATTAAATAACTCGTTCATAGCCTGTATAACAACATCTTCATCCGACCAATTACTTATATTACTTGTATTTGTGTAAATTCTTGTATACGACGCTTCCGGCCTTTTCGCTGCTTCACTTATTTTTCTCCCTTTACTTTCAAGCCTTGTTAATAGCGCTAATCTCTTTTGTGATTCTAGTGGTCCAATTTCTAGCGTCAGTTTCAATCTATTATCCTTCAAACGTTCAAACCACATAATCGCACAGTTATTTAACCACCAATTCCATTTCGGTGTTCCAAATTGTTCTTCTAGCTTGCGGAACTCCGGCATAATAAATGATGGTAGTCGGTGATGAATATTGTAAAAGCCTTCTTGGAACTTTTGTTCATGGACAAATAATTGAAAAGCATTAGCTAAAGTATCCGCGTCTTCTGTTTGGCTACTCTCTACCGCAACAATTTCAGAAGAATCTTCTTCCCCGTATACAAGCCCTTTTATAGTATCGCCTATAGCTGCCACCACTTGATTAAAATCAGCATTGTTATACATATCATTCATCACACGGAGAATTTCATCTTGATCTGCCCAATCACTTATATTTTCATATCCAGCATAAATTCTTGTATACTTGGATCCAGCTTCTTTTGATTTTTCTTTAATAGTAATTCCATTTTCCTCTAACTTGCATAATAACTTTAATCTCTGTTTGTATTCTAACGGCCCAACTTCAACGATAAGTTTCATACGCCCATCTATTTTTCTTTCGAACCAAGTTATAAGAGCATTATTTAGCCACCACTCATGATTTGGAACTCCAACAATCTCATCAAATTGTTTCCATTCTTCGAAAAGGAAAGATGGAATGCGAATGTGTTCATGGTAGCAATCTTCTTGTATTTGATTTTTCTCTACAAACTGTAAAAATGCCTCTCTCATGATGCTATTTCCAGCTCCATGTATAAAGCGAAGCGTTTCAGCATACTTCTTATAAATCTTACAAAGATCTTCTTTCTCTTCAGCATTCAATTTCTTAACAGCACGTAACAACTCTTTATTAACAAACTTTCCAACTACTTTTCCGTTACCATTTAAGCATAGAAAATCAACAGCGGCCTTATGGCTCTTATACACTGTTAACGCTAGTTCAATGTCTTCCTCATCACGAACAAGTTCCCCCTCTAATATATCAATATAGTAGGAAAGGAAATCTTTTATCGTACTAGACGTATACTCACTATAAATCTCCAATTGCCCTTTTAGGATATTTAATATATCCCCATAATCTAAAGTAAGATACGACTTATGACTTGGCGCGCTACCATCTAAACTTAAAAAGATTGGAATGATCGTATATCCTTCATATTTCTCGCTAACAAAGTTTATGTAATTTTGTAATTGGCCATCCGATTCAGATGACTTATATTTATTTTCAATCAAAATGGCAACCTTTTGCACCTCTGATATTGCCAAAATATCAATTCGTTTATTATTTTTCGTTTGTACTTCGCGGAACACTTCTAAATCTTGAAGAGACTGCTTATGTAACTTAATAAAATTATATTGACCAATTAATTCCTCATTCTCTGCTTTTACAAACGTTTTAGAAAGTATTTTATTTACAAACATAGAACTTAAATGATGATTCTCCATCGGATCCAGCAACCAAGCAATCATATTAGAATGCCTAATCTCAAACTTATCTACCTTCAATATTTTAAAAGGATTAAAACGATTAAATTTACTATGTAACTTCTCAAACTCAATTGAATTATCTAACAGTGATAAAATCTCAAAATTATAATCCATTCCCCACACCGCCGTTTATAAATTTGTGAATCAATTCTCCTGAATAATCATTTTAATAAATTGTTATAAGTAAATTATAACTTATAATGTGGCATTATTTATGTCACATATCCTATTTCTTACAAATGAACATGCATTAATCATTAAATTTAACCATCTCCCCATATTCCCTAACACATTCCTCCAAAAACACCCTACTCTCCCCACTCCCCTTATAAAAACTCTCCCAACCCCGTTCCCTCAAAATCCCCTTCCAACTATCACTCTCAACCATTCTCTTAATAACATCATCCCAATAAGCAACCTCTTCCTCCGTCATATCTTTAGGTCCCATAATCCCTTTCCAGTGCTGGAAGACGACGTCGATTCCTTGTTCTTTCCACGTTGGGATTTCTGGTAGTCGGTCTAGCCGTTTTGGTGCTGATACGGCTAGTATTTTTATTTTGCCGGCTTTGTATTGTTTTTCGGCTTCAGATAGGGTCATGGTTGCGGCGCCTATTTGTTTGTTCGTTAGGGCGTTTATGATTTTTTCTTTGTTTTCGTAGACAAAGAATTCCAGTTCGGCTGGGTTTAGGCCGAATGCTTTGCTTACTTGTACGAAGGATAGGTGGTCGTCGTTTCCTAGGCCGGGGGCAACGCCGATTTTGAAGTTTTTCTTATCCTGTTTTAGTTGTTCCATTAGTTGTTTTGCATTTTCTATGTTTGAGTCTTTTGATACGACAACGACTTCCCAGTCTGACGCGAGTGTTGCAAGCGGTGTGAAGTCTTTATATGTCAGTTTACTGTGGCCTAGTAGGTTGTTCGTTATGAGTAAGCTTGAGTTAATCGCCAGTACGTGACCGCCTTTTTGTTTCGTATATTTCCATCCGACATCACCGCTGCCACCTACTTTGTTTATGACAGTGATTGGTTTTGTGAAGATTTTTTCTTCTGTGAGTGTTTTTTGCATCGCTCGTGCTGTTAAGTCCCATCCTGCTCCTTGAACGTTTGGCGCAACGATTTCTACTTTGTCGATGTTCACTTTATTTGTGTGAGGTTTTTCTGAGGAACAGCCAGCTATTACTGCTGTCATGATCCATATACATAGTAATAATCGTTTTTTCATAACCCCCGTCCTATTCGATACTTTCGTTCTGGTCGTCCGATAATGCCGTATGTGTACTCTACTGTGCATTCGTTTGTCGCTACTAAGTATTCTAAATATCTTCTTGCGGTTGTTCTGGAAGCCCCCATTTGTTCTCCCATTTCTTCTATTGTAATTCCCTCTTCGAATCCTTTTATAATTCCTTTCACTTTTTGCAGTGTTAACGGATCAACACCTGTCGGTAAGTTTTTCATATCTTGTGTTTGCGAAGTGCCGAAGAAGTTATCAATTAGTGCTTGATTTACTTCATTGTTACTATGTAATAATTGCTTCTTTCTTTTATAGTCTTCAATTGTGCGAACAAATTTGTCTAACGTGACCGGTTTTATAAGGTAGTTACTTACGCCATTTCGAATTGCTTTTTCTAGCATATGGTTTTCATTCGCCGCTGTAACCATAATGACGTCAACGTTTGGAAAGTCAGCGTGGATTTTCGGCAATAAGTCTGTACCAATTCCATCTGGTAAATAATTATCTAATAGAAGTAAATCGATTTCTTCCTTTTGTAGTAGTTCCATCGTTTCTTTTGCGTTCAATGCTTTTCCGATCACTTTTACGTCCTTTATTTTTGATAAAAACTCCTCTTGAATTTGCGCTACGCGGAAATCATCTTCTGCAATTGCAACCTTCAACATATGCCCATCCCCCTGTTTGTCATGTACTTTCTCTCAATGTTTTTGGAAGGTAAATTGTAAAAATAGCTCCCCCATTTTTCTCGTTTTGAAATTCAATTGTTCCTTCTAGTAGATCTACCATTTCTTTCACGTTTGCTAGCCCGTAACCACGATCATTTCCTTTCGTTGAAAATCCTTTTTGAAAAATAGTTGCGATTTTTTCTGTCGGTACTCCCGCTCCACTATCTATCACTTCAAACACAATATCGTATCCAATATCCGTAACAAAGAAGGAAACACTCTTTCCCTCTCGTTCACTCACCGCATCAAATGCATTGTCGATTATGTTTCCAAGGATCGTAATAAGGTGTGAAACTTTTATATGGTCTGGTAACGGTTGAAGCGCACTATCTCCTTCAATATGAAAATCAATTTTCTTCTCAGATGCTGTTCCGATTTTCCCTAATAAAATAGCTTGTACTTTCGCATCATGAATTTGATGGAATAAAATATGGTTTTGGCTTTGATGAACATTAGATTCTTGTTGGATAAATTCAATCGCTTCTTTGTAATGTCCTAACTGGAGTAATCCTGATAAGACGAAAAGTTTATTTGTAAATTCATGTGTTTGAGCGCGTAAGTCCTCTGAATACTTTCTTACCTCAGATATTGTGTTAACAAGGTTTTGCAATTCTGTTTTATCTCTAAAACTACATACAACGCCTACCGTACTGTTATTTTCGAGTATTGGTGTCATGTTTAAAATAAACACTTTATCTTGAAACCCGATTTCTTGATCGTTTTCTAGCACTCTCTCCATATTAAACTCCGGTAAAACTTTTGAAATGTGCTGCTGCATATAATCATCATTTACATGTAGCATCTCTTCTGCCGACGTGTTCATCATCGTAATAAAACCGTTTTGATCGATAGCGATAATTCCTTCTTTTATAGATAGTAGTATTGCGCTTCGTTCCCGGTATAGCGCTGCAATTTCATTCGGCTCTAAACCGAGTGTATCTTTACGTATACTACGTGCTAAAAGAATGCCACCAACAATGCCTGCTAATAATACAGCTAAGGAAAAGAGTATAATTTCTTTCGTTCTGCTCAGTATGTTAGATTCAATACCTTTTATTAAAAACTCTACTGTAACGACGCCTACTACTTGATCGTAATCTCCGTTATGAACAATAATGGGTGCCTTCGCCATTAAAGCCGGACCACTTTCACCATTTCCTTCGAGTGTATAATAGCCACCAAAAGTGAGTGCTTCATAGTTATATGGATTGTTACTCTTTGTACCAATCAACTCCGAATTAGAATGTGAATACATAACGCCATAACGATCTTCTATAATTACATAATCTGCACCAGCTTGCTCACGAACTTGTTCCGCAATGGATTGAATGGTACTTTTATGCTCGTTATATTGAAAAGCATCTTTTATAGCTGGCATAAAAGAAAGGGATTTAGCTGTTTGCAGTGCTAACTGCTCCACTTGCCGCTTCGTATCAACGGACTGAATGTAAACAAATATTCCCGCTAATAGAAGAACGACAAATAAAATTAATGTAATAATTAAGCTTACTATTTTCGTTTGTAATGACACTTTACGTGATTTCTTCATACTCCATATCCTTTGATAAAATATTCAAAACTATCAATCTCCTTTTTTCTATTATTATGACAAAACTAATAATGAAGCAACTATTAAAACTCTCCATGTACATAAAGTACAAAAAGAATAAAATTGTCATAATATTGAGATTTCAATTAAAGAACAGTACAATTCAACTACATTGAACGCGCTTTCATAATTATCATTTTATTTATAAGTAAGAGGAGGAATTATTATGGCTCAAGCAAAATCTAACCGAGTCGCCGGCAATATCTTTAAAGGTTCCGTCGGCAATTTAATTGAATGGTACGACTGGTACGTTTACTCTGCTTTTGCTGTTTATTTTTCAGCAGAGTTCTTTCCTAAAGGCGATCCAACGAGCCAATTACTGAACACAGCCGCTATTTTCGCAGTTGGATTTTTAATGCGCCCTATCGGAAGTTTATTAATGGGACGTTATGCAGATCGGCACGGTCGCCGGGCAGCATTAACGCTTTCCATTACAGTTATGGCCGGTGGTTCTTTAATTATCGCCTGTACACCTAGTTACGAAAGCATCGGTATTATGGCACCAATTATTTTAGTTCTTGCCCGTTTACTTCAAGGGTTGTCACTTGGCGGAGAGTATGGAACTTCCGCAACATATTTATCTGAGATGGCTAGTAGTGGACGCCGTGGTTTTTATTCAAGTTTTCAATATGTAACGCTCGTTGCTGGACAGATGGTTGCGTTAGGTGTTCAAATTGTTCTTCAGCAATTACTAAGCGAACCAGATATGAAAGCTTGGGGATGGCGTATTCCATTCATTATTGGTGCGATGGGAGCAGTAGCTGTATTATGGCTTCGACGTACAATGGATGAATCGGAGCAGTTCTCAAATATGGAATCGAAAAACCGCGAAAGCGCAGGAACCGTTCGCGCTCTTATGAAACACCCGAAAGCAGTATTAACAGTAGTCGGCCTAACACTAGGAGGCACTGTCGCATTCTATACGTACACAACATATTTACAAAAATTCATGGTAAACACAGTCGGTCTCCCGAAAGAAGTTGTAAGCTGGATTAACTTTGCCGCACTACTTATATTCGTTGTACTTCAACCAATTGCAGGGCTATTATCCGATAAAATTGGACGCCGCCCACTATTAATGGCTTTCGGTATTCTCGGAACGTTACTAACAGCACCAATCTTCTTCTTTATGGAAAAAACGACAGACCCAATGGTAGCATTTTTACTCATGATGGTCGGCCTCATTATCGTTACTGGTTACACTTCCATTAACGCAATTGTAAAAGCCGAACTCTTCCCAACTGAAATTCGCGCACTAGGCGTAGGTTTACCGTATGCACTAACTGTTGCGATATTTGGCGGAACAGCCGAGTTCATCGCATTATGGCTAAAAAGTATCGGAATGGAATCACTATTTTACTTCTACGTAGCTGGATGTATCGCGATAAGCTTTATTACGTATTGGCGTATGGATGAGTCATCGAAAACTTCGCAGATTGAGGCGGAGCTTAGTGGTGGAGATAAACTAGCTAATAATAAATCTAGTTAAAATTATGTATTCTATGTTCTTCGTTTACCCGAACTCGATTTGCTTTATTTAAAAAAGCATAATTCATTAATATACAATTTAAAAACCTCTACTTATATGTAGAGGTTTTTGTATGACGAAAAAACACATAGTTCCATTGTTATTTTACAAACCCCAAATTCTTCCTCATCTTAAAGTGGAACAAATTTATTACTTAGAGTGTCTAATAAGTGTATTTCTAATATTAGTTGTCCAGATTGGATACAACATATCCCGTTTGACATCTATTTTTATGTATTACAAAAAAGAAAGGACTTATTATTCCCAAAAGTAAAAAATATGTATTGTAATACTACGGTTAAGTATTACAAGTTTAATACTTTTACAGGTGAAGCATTACAAGTAGCAACAAAAAAGAAACACCCCAAACCGTGATTTATCAATCATATAAACGTTTTGGATGTCCTTTAACCTGTGAAATTTTAGCTGCAGTAGTATTGTTACCCTATGCCATCTTTAATTGCATTGGTATTTAGAATACCTAGACAAAATCCATATATTCTTGAAAGAGGTTGAAAATTTATGTTCGTTTTAAACAAGTTCTTTAACATTTTACATTACAAAAAGATTGTGCCTGTAGTATTACTTTCATGTGTATCACTTATAGGCTGTTCCAATAGTAACACTCAATCTGAACCACCTAAACAAACGAATCAAGCTAATCAAATTAAACAAGAAAATACAGGTAATCAATCTTTCGCTAAACTTGAAAAAGAATATGATGCTAAGCTTGGTATTTATGCACTGGACACAGGTACGAATCAAACTGTTGCTTATCATTCAGATGATCGTTTTGCATTTGCATCTACATCTAAATCATTAGCTGTGGGCGCTCTTTTACGCAAGAACTCATTAGAAGCTCTTGATCAAAGGATTACGTATACTCATGAAGATCTTTCTAATTATAATCCAATTACTGAAAAGCATGTTGATACAGGAATGACGTTAAAAGAACTTGCAGATGCTTCTGTTCGATATAGTGACAGCACAGCGCATAATTTGATTCTTAAACAGTTAGGGGGGCCCTCTGAATTTGAAAAAATCTTGAGAGAAATGGGAGATACTGTTACTACTTCAGAACGATTTGAACCTGAATTAAATGAAGTGCATCCAGGAGAAACACATGATACCAGTACACCAGAAGCGATAGCTAAGACACTTCAATCATTTACATTAGGAACTGCACTTCCAATAGAAAAACGTGAACTATTAGTAGATTGGATGAAGAGAAATACAACTGGAGATAAATTGATTCGTGCGGGCGTACCAAAAGGATGGGAAGTAGCTGATAAAACAGGCGCGGGATCTTACGGAACAAGAAATGATATCGCAATTATTTGGCCACCAAATAAAAAGCCGATTGTTCTTGCTATACTTTCTAATCATGATAAAGAATATGCTAAATACGATGATAAACTTATTGCAGACGCAACCAAAGTCGTGTTAAATACCTTAAAAGCTACGGAATAAATGATAATAGGTTAAAAGTTTTCTATTTTAGGCGGGTGTTTTCATCAACTAAAAATTTAATAGTGTCCCAAAAACGAAATTTGGTGCTAACTTGTAATAAAAGGATCATTTTTATTGTTTGGGGATAAATCGTTCTTTAAGCTTGATGGCGATTTGGTGCTATCCCTAAAACATCTGGACTGTAATAGCCAACTAAAAAATGCAAACAAAAAGACCTTTAATCAGTCGTTTTGTTTGCATTTCCTTTTTCTAGAACCACAGAAAAGATAAGTACTATAGTTAACACCATAATAAACCTTACTTCACTTCCATCACTTACAAAAAATGAATACAAAGTATACATTAAAATTAATATTCCATAAATAATTTTGTTCAATGTACTCCCTCCTTTTTGCCTTATATATTTTAGTATAAAAGTTTGATTCAAGCCCTATATCCAAATGAAAATCACCTGTTATATACACAAAGTACTCTTCTCTTGTTAATTTATCTATTTTCACTATATTTATCTATTTTCTTTTTATAACTCAAACTTCTTCGAATCGTACTTTTCTAGAGTTTGCTGCAATTCATTTTGTTCATATGGAATATGTTGATCTGTCTGTACATCTTCAACATTTTCTCCACCTATTAATAATTTCCTGTACTTAAAAGAGTGCCCTGTTAATACTGTTGTAATCATTTTGTATTGCCCTCCTTTTGTTTGATTACTTGTATCATAAAACAAGTATCTGAAGTTGATATGTAGTCTATCTAGAGTGTATGTAAATTTAAAAAATCTCTAATAAAATGTTTATGTTGTAACGTTACCACCAAAACTAGTGCTTCAAACACCATGATTTGAAGAGATAGTCCCTCATGTTCTAGCCTCAATTCCTCCTACAGTTCTATATTCAGTAAAACTAGTTAATCCCTATAATATAAAAAGAGCACCACTTTTTGGATGCTCTTCGTTATAACTATATATTATTTAATTTCCTTCTTTTGTTGGTACCATTTTTCCTTCTTGAGAGTCTGTGCCCTCTGTTCTTTCAACAGTTTTTGCATGCTCTGGTTTTTCAGGGGCTCCCATTTCAAATCCAGGTTGAGAATCTGTACCTTCTTTTGTCGGTACCATTTTTCCTTCTTGAGAGTCTGTACCCTCTGTTCTTTCAACAGTTTTTGCATGCTCTGGTTTTTCAGGGGCTCCCATTTCAAATCCAGGTTGAGAATCTGTACCTTCTTTTGTTGGTACCATTTTTCCTTCTTGAGAACCTGTACCTTCTGTTCTTTCAACAGTTTTTGCGTCTCCTTTAGGAGTTGCTGGCACTGCATCTTTAGGTAAATCAAAGTTTTGTGAGAAAGACGTTGTTCCATCTGCACTTTGTGTAATTACTTGATTTGAACTATCTTCATTTGACTTTAAATTGTCCATTTTCGCATCATCTGCACCTACTGCACCTCCCGCTACCAATCCTGTACTTAAAAGTGCTCCTGCTAATAATGTTTTAATCATTTTTCATTACCTCCTGTTTATTTGTAATATTCATCAAAAAAGTATCTAGAGTTAATGTTTTAGTCATTATCTTTATCTACTTGCTTTTTGATTACATTTAGCATAAGACAAGAATCTATAGTTGATATGGACTGTATCTGGAGATTATGTAAAGAAAAATGGATGATCAATTGTATATCCTAATGGATACTTAGACAAGATTGAAACTTTATATGAGCTTGAACAATTGAGTTCCCCTTTGTTTTTAGGTGTGAGGTTTTTAGCTGGAGTGGAGTGAGGGACTAACCTTTTCTAATTTGAAAGCAAACTTTTATTATTAGTTCACATTCAAAACACTGTAAATAAAGATGTTAAAAATCCGTGAACAAAAAACCACATCTCATTGATGTCCACCCCCTCAGAAATAAAGAACAGATTGAAGATATGAAATGGGTTCTCAAACGTCATTATTCTGAACGAGACTATATTCTCTCCCTTATTGGGATCCATACAGGATTCAGTGTCAGCGATTTACTCCAAATTCAAACAGAACCATAGTAAAGTTAAAACGGAAAAAGAGAAAAGAATTCAAAATCAAAGAGGGGGAAACGAAGAAAGAATGCATGATTAATCTTACTTCTATTTTTGATGAAGTCTATTCGTATACCAAACTCTAGAAAATACCTGGTTATTCCCATCCCGAAAAAGAGATCCATCCATTAGTAAGATCCAGGCTTATCGGCAATTACAAAAAGCCGGAGATTTTGCCGATATAGAATCCATCTGGACTCACACCTGCGGAAAACCTTCGGCTATTGGTTTTATAAACAAACATAAGAAACGTTCAATTAAAAGTTCGTTTTTTTCATGTAAAAAAACATTAGTAATTGGAATAGAACCATTATATTTTTTCAAAAAATCTATAAAATCAGTTGGTAATTTTATCTCACAATATTCCTCAAATGATTCAATTAATTCATCATTTGGTGATTGAAGTTTACTACCATTTTTAATCTTCATTTTGAATTTCATTCCAATATTCAGGAAAAAAACGAAGATTTCGCTTGTTTTGGAAGACCCCTACTTTTAACTTCTGCAACATATACTCCTACAGAATTTGGTTTCCTAATAATGTGAACTATCTCTCCACCCATCATCATATCTAAATACCTTTAGATTCTTTTGCAATGACTATTGCTGATAATTATCTAGGAAAAAAGACTTTAAAACCTGAGATAATGGGAGAAATATGAAATAATAGATAGAGCTGACTTCTATAAGAAGTCAGCTCTATCTATTATTTCAATTCTTTATTTTTTCCTTTTTTAAATTCTTTTTGTTTATCTAGCCAAATATGAATTAAATCTACTAATTCAATCGTTTCTATCTCACAAAAATCTCCCTTACCATCTTCAGCCAAATTGTCTAGGACAGTAGTTGTATCTTTCCGAATTTCTAAACCGCAAATGTTTCCATTTACTACTACGTAATTTTCTTTCCCATTTAAAACACTATGTATTTCTTCTAAAATCCAATCTCCAAACGCAGAAACTTCAACGCCTAAAAAAGTCTCAATAAGTTTAATTTCTTGAGGAAGCCTCATAACTAGTTTTCCATTGGTAAGTACTTCAAAGCTATATGGATATTTCATTACTATTGTACTCCTTTATACTAAAGATAAAATTTATTCCGATGGGAAAGCAGAGATAATTTTCCCATTCCCATCTATATACATGCTAATCCTTATACCCTCTGAACCTATTCCAGAATATGTGTTACCAAATTCATACGTTCTATTATTATATGCTTCATTTATATTATCTACAATCTTTTGTGGGCTCCAATCTTTAGGGAAAAATGTGGAAAATCCTCTATTTCCAGTTTTAGGGGTTCCATTTACTTCTACCCTAGCTTTATAGATGCCTTGATCATTTAATATCTCTTCTGTTCCGCTAATTATTTTTCCAGGTGTATTCTCCAATACTTCAGTATGATAACCCATTGCGTCACCACGCCAATTTATTTCACCCTCTAGGATATGTTTGAGTGTATTTGGTCTAAATTTTTCTGTATGTTGTAAATTAGATATAATTTCCCTATTAGAAAGTGAAGATGTATGATTTTCATCAACAAAATTACTCCCACCGGAATCACTTTCACCCCTAGCAAACTGATAGGTCGACAGTTTTTCTTCAGCTTTTTTAAAATCAGGCGTATCAGATCTAAATCGCAAACTATTTCCACCAGCAAAAGCAAAGCGATCTCCCAATTGTAAATTACTTGTAATATGTGAAATAGCTTGCGGAATCTTATTTTTTGCTAGTTTGGTCACTTTACCCGCTTGACCTAATTTACTTGCTTTACTTAATCCTTTATCACCAATAAGTCCTACTCCAACTTGTGTTAAAGCATAACTTCCCCACTTTGCCCGACTTTCTGCGTCTCCATTTATTACATCATTAATAAATGAATCCGATAATGCATTATACATGGTACTAAGGGTATCAATAGGGTGCAAAGCAGCGTTCCCCATGTTTTCCCACGTTTCCCAATCTCCTAAAGCTTCTATTCCGTCTATTGTATCGCTAACTGCTTGTCCCGTCCCATCTACAATACCGTCCCAAATTTTTTCACCAGTAGATTTTTCAGGTAGCTTACCACACATTTCACCTTTAATTTCTTTTAAAATATATATCAACCTATTAAAAAGCAAATAAAAGAAGACTAAAAAGCAAATAGTAGTCTTCTTTTTCTAATTAAAATATTAAAAACCAAAAAACTAGCTTTTTTGTGACCAATTAGCACAAAATCTCGTTCTGGGGGTACAATAAAATTTTAGCTTGATGGCAATGTGGCGGTAACCCTTTTATAATGATTTTGGGTAAGTTATAAATAGTCTCTACCTATTAATATTGTATAATTCAATAAATTTGTTAAGACTGTCTTCTAATCTCTTAATTGTGTTTGGATACTTTTTCGAATAACCCTCACACATTTTTTTTAAATAATGATAAAGTGTTCGATAATCAATTATTACCTCATCACCACTGTATAATGCAAATTCTACTCCTTCAAATGAATCTCCATTGGCAATATCATACTCATCCAAATCTCCTGGAAAAGTACATGCGCCATATTCCTCTCCAAATCCTACTCCTTCACAAACTGAATTGATTACCTTTAAAAATCTTTCATCATCTACCATATTAAACACTGCTTGTATAGGGAAATGAGTTAAATCTAGTAAATCCTCATCTTTTAATCTAAATTCTCTTTGCATACATATCTCTCCTCGTATATCTTTAATTTATTCTGGAAAAAAAGAAGAGATTTCTCCATCTTTATGGTATCCTCTCCAAGTTATCTCTTTACTGTCAACACCTGTCCATTCTCTTGAAAGAACTCCATCACTAGTTTTTAATTTAGCGTCATTAGCTGCTTCAATTCCACGGTTAATAAATTCCTTATCACTTATAATTTTAGGATCATAAATGGTTTTTGTGAATACTTTATTTCCATACTCTCCTGTAGGAGTGCCATCCATATTTAACTTAGGCATATTGTATTCTACTGTTTTTACACCTGGAATTTTTGAAGGTGATTCACTGACTATTTTTATATCGTTTTTAAAGAACTCTTCACTGTTGTGTGCTCCACCAATACCTCTCCTTCTTGGAACAGAGGGGTCTATGTTTTTAATATGATTTTCTAATTTAGGAGTCGCTTTAAAGGTATTATCGACTTCTTTTTTAACTCCACCACTAGATCCATTAGAAGAAGACTGGAATTTTTGAAGAGTATCCTTACTATTTTGAATTGCATTACGCCCAACAAATACACCATGTCCAACAAGACTAACTCCAGCCGTTGTAGCAGCTGCATCAAATGTAATAGCAATTGGTGATGCTAATCCACCAGTTCCTACTGTTGCGACTAGAGTTAAAAAATTAGAGCCGCCTATGACGGTAAGACCTTCTAGAATTTCTATAATGGATGCCGCTCCTGCTATAACATTTCCCGTGAACCTTCCCGCTTGATAAGTTAACTTGCTTTCTAATTCATCATTATCAGGTGATTCTAGTCCAATAACGCTTTCGAAAGCCGCGCTGCCAGCGCCTTGAAAAAATTCTTTCATAAATTCCCAAGTACTGATAGCTGTTTTTTCATACCATGGTCTATTTGCTTCTTGTTCTCGTAAAGCAATTGCTTTTTCAATTTGTGCTTTACGAGCTTTACTTTCTGTAATTGCTTGAATTGAAGTTGTCCATTCCATATTCAACCCTTGTGTACTAAATGTACCACTTGCAGGACTAAAACCTTTTCCACTTTGTACCTCTGCTAAACCTTGTGCGATACTAGCAGCTAGTTGAAGTGCTGTATCATAATTACTACTAGAAGTATAATTAAATTCATATAGATGTTCTAATTTTTCTTGCAGTTTTTTCCTCATGACAGTAAAAAGATTTACCATAGCATCCATACCCGGGATTGGCATAGCTTGACTAATGGCTTCCATACTTGCTTTCATTCGGTCAATGTCCCGAATCTGTTCTAATATTTCTTGTTCAATGACATCAGTTGAAGCTACCTTTGATTGAAATTGACTTGGAAAAGCATCATTCTGACGGATTAATTCTTCACATAAATAAATGATTCCTTGCGCTAAAGGACGAAAGGTTTGAACAAAAAATGCTTTTGCACTACTATATGTTTGCCCTTGTAACACAGTATCAACTGCAAAAGCGTCAATCGACTGAATGGCTTGTTCCATGCCTTGAATGGTAGCGGTACATACAGCATTCATGCTTTGAGTTTGGCTTTGTACTTCTCCCAAATACATATTTAAACTCATGCATTGACCTCCCTTGCTAATTTTTGTTGTTGATAAGAAAGGTCGTTTTCTAAATCACTAAGGTCTCGTCTTTCTTTAAGCAGCGTTTCTTTTTTGTTTTCCAATTCAAATGTGACTTTTCTTTCAATATGTTTTGCATCTTGATATGTATTCATAAAAAACTGAGACATTTCTCTATCATCATGCCAAGTTCCTAAAATTCGATCAAACAAACGATGGCTTCGACCTCTCCATTCATAAAAATCTGCTTCCGCTTGCTCCTGAATGTGAATCGCGGATTGATTTCGGTCTTGTTCTTCAAATACACTTCTTAACTTTTGATTTACTTGATTGATTTGTTTTTCAATATCTTGACTCATCATATTCCTCCTACCATTTTACCTTTATGTAGGTTGTCACATTAGCGAAAAGTATTGTGAAGTTCGTTATCCATTCTCTCAAACTCTTGGGCTACTGAATGAATATTATCGACCGCTTGTTGAAAGGCAGTAGAAAATTGTTTCGTAAAATCTAACATTTGTTGATTCGCTTCTTGTGCTTTGGAATTAACAGATAATGTTGTACGCGTAGCCTTTGTTATGGAACGACTTGTTGCACTTTGAATCCTATCAGAGGCTGATCCCATTTTCGTAGCAATTTGCGTTGCTGTTTGTAAATTACTTTGAAATTGTCCCATTCTTTCAAACCCTTTCTATAAGTTTTCCAAATGCATCAAAGAAATCTCATTAAATATATATCCCTATCAATATCACTCGCTCTAGGCATGCAATCAAATGAGCCATACAATATAAGCTGTATGGCTCATTTAAAATGCTTGTTATATAGAGTAAAGCAATTTTTATTTCAAACCGAAATTACGTGATAATTCTTCATCATGAGAAGCAACAGCCTCTGCAGTTTTATTCAGCTGCATATTAATTTCTTGCAATAGCTGTGCAAAGTTTTGTACTTTTGGCTTTAATTCATTGAACTGTTGATCAAAACCTTCGAAAGCACGACCTTCCCATTCTCCTCTTAATTCATTTTGTAAGTTTTGTAATTGACGTAAAATATCCTCAATTTGATTTGCACCTTGTCCATATCGAGCCGCTTTCGATTTAAGCTCCTCTGGTGACATACGAATTTGTCCAGCCATTTTCATTTCCCCTTTAATACATAATGAGCAAAATATATATTGGTTAATTTTACTAAATATATTATAATGTATTATTCTGAACTTTTAAATGTTTTATCTTTCTATTGAATATTAGAATATTATCAATTTTAATCATTAAATATTCTACTTTTTCTCGCTTTAATAATTTCCAAAATATAGAAAATAATCCCTAGATCAAATATCTTTTCAGCGTTAGAGATATTATTCCCGAATTTAATAATATAGGTGCATTTAATCCAAATCTTTCATTCTATTAATTAATCTTAATACCCAATCACCCTTTAAATATATTAAGGACGGAATATATAATCTAACATGTCATTAAAATTATATTTGAATATAAGGGGAATTATATGATAAGACATGCAAATATAGACAGTCGCTGACCATTAGTCTACAACCAATCCCACTCTCTACAAAAATATATCAACGATTATTCAATTATATCGATCGTAACTTCGAATATATCAACGTTTCGGCACAACATATCGATTTACTGACAAATTCCGCAAAATTCAGCGCCAAAACCACCAATCAATCCCCCATCGCCCTCAAGCTAAGAAAAGCAAATACCCCAAAACGAAAAAACTGCCGACTTTTCAAAGTAACTAACTCTAGAGAAAGAAAATTTTCATTTTGGGGGTACTTCAAAATTTTATCTCGATGGCATTTGGCGATACCCCTGTTAGCAATGCGTATGTGAATGTAAATTAAGAAGAAGAAAAGACCGCCTACTATAAGCGGTCGATTTTCACTAAGTATTTTTTAATGCTTGTTTTAATGTTTCACCTGTTTGTTCAAGCCATTCTAGGGGAGCTAGTTTTAAAGCAGGAAAATAAATATCTGTATAATATTCAATGAATTCTTCTTTTTTTTCCGTGGATAGATCACTGTTTAAAAATGCAGTTATGTAATTTATAGTATTTTCTATACAAATTTTGTGAGCTTCTTCTATAAATTCGTGTAAGGCTTTTTCTGGTGTTCCCATATCTTGATGGAATGTTCCATCTAAAAAATCACTTAATTCTTCATAAATATAATCTTTATCATTCATAAATAGCCTCCTAAATTTCTATCTGATGGGGAATCCTGTTCTAATATAACTTCCTTCTCCATCTTTTTTTAAGACAATTTTAGCGTTCGTTACCTCTAAAACATCTTCAGATGTTCTTAATATAGATCGACCAATAATTTCATCACCTCTATACCTTAACGCTAAAGTTGGTGGGCTGTATGGATCAGCTAGCCACCTTTCTATTTTACGTATATTTTGAGGATTAGTTAATACTGCATCAGCAACTTTTTGGGCTTTTTCTAAATCATTAAAAGATGAAGACCCAGTGATGTTCTGATCATCTATTAATCGTTGAGCCAATGCCTCATCAGGTATTTCAACATGTCTTTCTATTGAATATTAGAATATTATCAATTTTAATCATTAAATATTCTACTTTTTCTTGCTTTACAAAATTTCATGCAAAAAAGACTACCAAAAGGCAGTCCCTCAAAACGAAATTTTGTGTTAACTTGTAACAAAAAAAGAGGAGTCATCTCCTCTTAATAAATAAACACTATTTAATTTGTTCCTTATACTCATGGTTAACAAGTACATACCATTTTCCTGTATCAAATTTTTCTTTATTAATCACGTAAACTTTATTTTGTCTCTTTACCTCCCCTGGTTTTAATTCCTTAGTAATAGTAGAGGTCTCACCTTTTTCAACCTCATAACTACTAGCTGCCCACACATCACTTTGGTAAGCATTATCATTTTCATCCACTAAATCCACTGATGGTAAAACGGCTAATTTCATCGATTCGTCTGTGATATTTTTCCCTTCTACTTCTACAACAATAAAGACATGTCCATTTTCAGGTTCTTGGAATCCTATACTTTCTTTACCAACCTTATCTCTTTCTACAACTCTTTTTACAGTTACATCAAATTTAGGTGTATGAAAATTCTTGTTTACAGTATACTCTTTTTCTTTTACTTTTGATTTCTCTTTTGTTTGTTCTGTATTTTTCTGCTTTGTATTCTCTTTCGTTTTCGCCTCATCAGTTGTTTGCACTTTCTTTTCTTCTTGTTTAGAATTGGTTTCTTTAGATTCTGAAGAAGTTTTGTCGGATGTATTGCCGCAACCAGATAAATTGAATACTAAAGCGCCACCTAAAATACATGTAGTAAATTTTTTCAACATCTCTTTTTATCCCCCAATAACACGATATGTAAATTCCTTACTTATCATAGCAAAAAATACCATCTTAAATTGTTGCATCTTGTCGAATGATTAAGAATAATCAATTGTTTTTATTGCATATAAAAAAACATGATCTTGATGTAGTACCAAGATCATGTTTTACGTTGATGTTATTTATAAAATACTTTATCCACATTATACTTCGCTTGAAATTCGTTAATCATATATGTTTCGTAAATTTCTCTTTCCATCGGATTTTCTACAATACATACATCAATACGATACACTTCATCACGATGATTTTTAATTGGTGATACATTATCTTCAAAATGCTTTTTAATACGTTGTCTTACTTTGCGTGCTTTCCCAACAAAAAGAAGTTCGTCATTCAAATTATAGTTGAAAAATAAAGAGAAGTATATGATAGGAGATACAAATATAAACAGTCACTGACCATTAGTCTACAACCAATCCCACACCCCCACACAAAAGAAAAAAGCACTAGGTCCCCCTAGTGCTTTCCCCTAAAACAAATGACAAGCTACCTGATGCCCTTTTGCAATCGCGACCATCTTCGGTACTTCCTGCGCGCATTTTTCAGTGGCGAATTTGCACCTCGTTCTGAATTTGCAGCCGGATGGTGAGTTGAGTGGGCTTGGTACTTCTCCCTCTAGGATGATCCGTTCTTTGCCTGTGTTTGTTGGATCTGGTTCTGGCATGGATGAGAGTAGTGCTTGTGTGTATGGATGTGCCGGTTTTGTGTATAGGTCTTCGCTGTCGGCAATTTCTACTATGTTTCCTAAGTACATGACTCCAATTCGGTCTGATATGTGTCTTACCATGGATAGGTCATGTGCGATGAATAAGTATGTGACGCCTGTTTCTTCTTGAATGTCCTGCAGCATGTTTACGACTTGTGCTTGGACTGAGACGTCTAGTGCTGAGATTGGTTCGTCACATAGGATGAAGTCTGGTTTTACAGATAGTGCACGCGCGATGCTGATGCGCTGTCTTTGTCCTCCGCTAAATTCGTGCGGATAGCGATATAAGTGTTCTTCTTTTAGGCCTACTTTTTTGAGAAGGTCTAGAATGATTTCTTTTTGTTCTTCTTTTTCGTAAGAGCCATGAATGTTCATCGGTTCGCTAATAATTTGGAATACGTTCATTGTCGGGTTTAATGATGCGTATGGGTCTTGGAAAATGATTTGCATTCTTTTTCTATATTCTTTTAGTTCACTTTCCTTTAGATCCGCGATATCTTTTCCGTCGAATAGAATGTTACCTGAAGTTACATCGTGTAAGCGAATGATACTTCTTCCTGTCGTTGATTTTCCGCAGCCCGATTCTCCTACCAGCCCGAATGTTTCACCCTTTTTTATTGTGAAGCTTAGGTCATCGACTGCTTTTAATTGCTCTGTTTTTCTGCCGAATAGTCCTTTTTTAATAGGAAAATACTTTTTTAAGTTCCGAACTTCAATTAAGTTTTCTTCATGCATGGGAATCACCTACCGCCCTATCGTTTAGCCAGCACATAGAGCGTCTTCCGTTTCCGATTTCAAAATATGGTGGACGTTCTTTTTCACAAATGTCCATTTTATGTGGGCAACGCTCTGCGAATGGGCACCCTTTCGGCGGGTGTAGTAAGTTTGGTGTTACACCTTGAATTGGAGCTAGTCTTTCTTTTACTCCGTTCGATATTTTTGGCAGAGAGTTTAATAGCCCTTTCGTATATGGATGATTCGGCGATTGGAAAATATCAAGTACCTGTCCTTCTTCCATAATAAGTCCACCGTACATAACGATAACGCGTGTACAGTTTTGCGCAACAATTCCAAGATCATGTGTAATAAGAAGTAACGACATATTCGTTTCGTTTTTTAAGTTTTTCATTAAATCTAGTATTTGCGCTTGTATCGTTACATCAAGTGCTGTCGTCGGTTCGTCCGCAATGAGAAGGTCTGGGTTACAAGACATTGCCATCGCGATCATAACCCGCTGTTTCATTCCGCCGCTTAGTTCATGTGGATATTGTTTTACCCTTTCTTCCGGTGAAGAAAGACCAACTTGTTTTAGCAAATTGACCGCGATATTTTGTGCTTCTTTCTTTTTCACTTTTTGATGCCGAATAATTACTTCCGTCATTTGCTTACCAATTTTCACAACTGGGTTTAATGCCGACATTGGATCTTGGGATATAAGTGAAATTTGATTTCCTCTAATAGAGCGTAATTCTTTCTCCGATTTAGAAAGTACGTTTTCATTTTGAAAAAGAATCTCTCCTTCTTTCACTTTCCCCGGAGGCGTAACGAGAGCCATAACGGATTTCGCCATAACACTCTTTCCGCTTCCCGATTCGCCAACAATCCCAACGACTTCACCCTTTTTCAAACTAAATGAAACGCCGCGAACAGCTTCTACTTCGCCGTCTTCTATGAAAAAAGAAGTCTTTAAGTTTTTTACTTCTAATAGTTTTTCAGACACGCTTTTCACTCCCCCCTCACTTAAAGCATTAGTTCTCATGATGAGCCCCTTTTGGTGCGAAAGCTTTTTTCAATGCTTCACCGATTACGTTAAAACTTAGTACAGTTAATAGAATAAGGAACCCTGGGAAGAGTGTTAAATACCAAGCTTCACCTATATACCCTTGCGCATTATTTAGCATGCTGCCCCAAGAAGAATCTGGTTCTCTAATACCTAATCCTAAGAAGCTAAGTGATGATTCCATTAAAATCGATGTCGCAATTGTTAATGTCGCTGCGATTATAATGGTTGATAAAATGTTAGGAATGATGTGTCTTACAATAATCATGAGTGATTTTTGTCCAGATACTTTTGCGTATAACACGTACTCACGCTCTTTTACAGATAACGTTTCTGCCCTTACGATACGCGCGGTATCCATCCACGTTAATAGTCCGATAATAAGAACAAGCGTTGTAATTCCTGGTTTTAAATAAGCATTTAATAACAGCATTAAAAAGAATGATGGAATTGACATTAAAACTTCAACAATTCGCATTAAGAAGTTG
Source organism: Bacillus sp. 41-22 (assembly GCF_025809295.1). Lineage (NCBI taxonomy): Bacteria > Bacillati > Bacillota > Bacilli > Caryophanales > Bacillaceae > Bacillus > Bacillus sp. 41-22. The sequence goes on along the minus strand of NZ_CP084035.1, from coordinate 920,269 downwards.
TCTAACTTTCCGCCAAAATATCCGCTAATTGTTCCTACTGCGGTCCCGATTGTAATGGAAACAACCATCGCTAGAAAACCAACAGCAAGGGAAACTCGTCCGCCATATAACGCTCTCGTTAAGTAATCCCTTCCGTAATCGTCTGTGCCGAAAGGATGACTTAAACTCGGTTCTTGTAAACGATCTGGAATCGACATTTTACTAGGATCGTACGGTGATACGAATGCGAAAAGAGACGCGATTGTTAAAACACCCAGTATAATAACTCCCATTACTACAAACTTATTTTTTGTAAAACTATTTTTTATCGTTTGAAATCTCCTATTGTTCATTCCAAATCACCCCCTCATTCGAATGCGCGGATCTACTACGCCATATAAAATATCAGCAATTAAATTACCGAGAATTAACATGAACGATGATAATAATGTGATTGCCATAATAATTGGATAATCAAATCTAAAAATAGCATTTACCCCGAGTGAACCAAGTCCCGGCCATGAGAATACTGTTTCCGTAATGAACGCTCCGCCTACTAAACTTGGAATGGATAATCCGAAGATTGTAATGATCGGTATTAATACGTTTCGAAGTACGTGATTAAATAAAACTGTTTTCTGTGAAGCACCGTACGCATATTGAATTTGTACGTAATCTTCCTCTAATTGCTGGATGGTACTTGAGCGAATATATCTCATATAAACAGAGATGTTTTGGAACGCTAGCACCATGCAAGGTAAAATGCCGTGCTGGACAATATCCCAGAAGGAATCTTGACCGACTGTGCGCATACCCATACTCGGAAGCATGTTCAATTTTAAAGAGAATAAATAGATTAATAGTAACGCGAACCAAAAGACTGGCATTGAGATTCCCACATAGGAGATGAAGTTCACAATGCGGTCAAAGAACGAGTTCTTTTTCACACCTGTAAATAATCCAAGCGGTATTGCGATTACAAATGAGACGAGTAAAGATGATCCCATTAACCCGATTGTTGCGGGTAATCTTTCTGTAATAAGTTCTAAAACAGGACGATAGTTTTGAAGTGAGTATCCAAAATTCCCTGTTAAAATATTTTTTAACCATAAAAAATATTGCACGTAAATCGGCTGATCTAGTCCTAAACTTTTGCGAATACGTTCAACGTCAATCGGACTCATATTCGGCGTTACAAAGTTTCGAACGGGATCGCCCGGCGCTAGTTTTATTAATAGAAAAGAAATAATAGAAATAACAAATAAAAGCGGAATCGCATTTAAAAGCCTCTTTGCAATTACTTTATACACAAACTTCCCCCCTCAAGATAAAGTGAAACTTTAATCAGTGGGGGGTTCATCCCCACTGATTATTAGTTGAACCAATCGGGCATTTACAGGCAGTTGATCTCCCACCTCACTTCTTTGCCTCAGTTGACTTTCGAGGTGGGAGTCTTACTGCCCGTTAATGCGGGATAAAGTGAAACTTTAATCAGTGGGGGTTTTGTCCATCCTCACTGATTATTAGCCCATTAAAGCGGGATAAAGAAGCTGATTTCCACCAGCTTCTTTACTGTTTCTTATTTCACTTCATAGATTTTCGATAGATCTTCAAACATTGTGACAGGAATTGCTTTTGCTTCTTTTAATCCATTAAACTTTTTATCTACTGCAATAACTGCTTTCGGATATGCGATTGGTAGATAAGGTAAGTCTTCTCTAGCTGTCTCTTGAATTTTATGGTATAGTTCTGCGCGTTTCGTTTTATCTGTTTCAACTGCAGCTTCTTCCCATAATTTATCGAAATCAGCGTTTTTATAACGTGCGTAATTGTATTCAGCATTACTTAAGAATAAGCTCTTATATGAATCTGGCTCTGGTCCCATTATGTAACCACCGAATGTAATGTCATATTCTTTATTTTCTTTATCTAAGCTCTTCTCACTTGCCGCACTAGCATCTAATGCATTCAGTTCAACTTGTAAGCCAACTTCTTGTAATTTTTGTTGTGTATAAAGCGCTAAGCTTTCCATAATTTTATTATTCGTTACATACATAACGCGTACTTTTTCTTTATCTTTCACGCCAGCTTTCGCTAATAAATCTTTCGCTTCTTTTTTATCATACTTATAATCTTTAATGTCTTTTGCATAATACATAGCGTCTGGCGTTAAGATTGAATTTGCTGGTTCTGCGAATTGACTAGAAACGAATGCTGAGTTAATCATTTCTTTCTTATCTAACGCATGCGCAATTGCTTGGCGCACTTCTTTTTTCTTCATAAGATCTGTATTTTGGTTATAAGATAAGTAGAATAATCTACCTTCAGGGAATGTCACCATTGAGAAGTTCCCAGTGCTATCTAATTTCTTAAAGTCTTGCGGTTCGATCATCTTCATATTAATTTGACCATTTTGCAATGAAACGTTTGCTGTATTACGGTCTTTTACAACGCGGTACACGACAGAATCTAATTTCGCTTTACCAGCAAAATAATCATCGAATCGCTCTAACGCAACATATTCATCTGATTTAAACTCTTTTAACTTAAATGGACCTGATCCTACAGGTTGTAGGTTTTTCTTACTCTTCACTAAATCTGCTTCACCTTCAAATACATGTTTCGGAATTGGGAAGAAATCGTTCATAACCCCTTCGAAAGATGCACTTACTTGTGGTAATACAAATTGAGTCGTTAGCTCATCCACTTTTTTCACCTCAAGCGGCTTTCCTTTAAAAATAAAGTTTTCACGGCTTGAACTATTTTGCTTCTCATCTAGAATAGATTTGAATGTAAATACAATATCATCTGATGTAATTTTCTTACCATCATGCCATTTCAAATTATCCTTTAATTTTAAAGTCCATGTTAATTGATCCTCTGAAGGCGTAAAGCTCTCAGCAAGAACAAACTTTTTCTTACCGTCTTCCATATGATACAGCGGTGCATATAAAGCTTGCTGTATCGTTAATGACACTCGATCATTCGCATAAAGCGGGTTCATCGTATCTGGATTATCACTAACACCAACTGTTAACGTTCCTCCATCTTTCGGAGTCCCTGATTTACTAGTTCCTGCTTGCTTCGAAGAATCTTTCTCCCCTGAGCAAGCCGCTAATGCAATAAGTAATAGTAGGACAAATGGTAATGCAAACAACTTCTTCTTCATATTTCGACCCCTCTCGACTATTTACACCTATAAGAAAACTCGGAATTAATACCGAGTTTTCTTATAGGTTTTAAATTACCACTACCCGTATGTATTGTCAAACTTTTTTGCAAAGATAGACAGTTTGAAATCTATTAATGAATTCTTGCGATAAAATATATTTATGCGGGGGAGAAAATAAAAAGACCTCGAATAGATGGCCTCGTAAAATGCGTTGAAAAACTAGCAACCTACAGAAAGTTTCTCTGAAATGGTTGTTATATATAATTGAAAATGTAGAATGGGATTAAAGATAAAAAACACTTTTAGGAGGCTCTTATGACATTTGATGAATTGAAAAAAAACAAACCCACAACCCCATGGATTGAGAATGATGAAGATGGCGAGTTTTTCACTGAAGAAAATATAAGTGCAACAAATAAAGTTCTCGACACTTACATTAACAATTTAGAGCTATTGGGAGAGAATCCAACCGAAGTCAAAATAATGCAAGTCGTTAAAGAAGTAGTTGTTAATATAAATGAATTAAATGACGAACATGACTATTTTATCGAAACAATGGAAAGAGAAGATCTCTATGAATTTATCGATACAGCAGCACGAATAGCTGGCTTAGAATCCGAAGAAGATATAACAGAAGAATGGCGGGAATGGTAAAAAAATCTGCATACTTGATATCTAAATTTACTCCTTCATAAAACTTTGTCCCTTATTCTCCAATTGGAAAATAAGGGACAAACAAAGCTAATCAAATACTGATATACATTAAAATCTCCATTCATTTCCCATTACTTTAAAATACAGTTTTTCAAACCCACTAAAATACTTACTATAAATACTTAACATTTCAATATATGTATGAATAACTTGACTTAAATCAAAATGAACACCATCTTTAGCTAAGTCATAGCTATCGTCTAGACTATACAATTCAAAGTATTCCGCCTCCCAATGCACCCCCCTGTTGACTAAAAGTCTAGTGGTGCATTTAATTGATTCTTCAATCGTCAGTTCATGTTTTTTTAGTTTTTCATGAATGACGGAAAGAGTTAACTTAACAGTGTATTCTTCATCAACTGTGCTACTAAACTCAAATAACTTCCCTTCAATATCATCTATCTTTGCTTTAGACATTAAGGATATCTCAATTATTTCATATGGCGGGCTGTCACTTGCTTCAATCAATTTATCACACCATTGAATTACTTCAGCTTTACTCCACAACCCACAGCAAAGCCCTAAGCCATAAATACGAGTTAATTTTCGAACTAAATCCAAGGTTTCTCACCTGCAATTTCTTATATGCATTTTTGTTTAATTTTAACAGAATATATAATACATCACATAATTTCTTTGCAAACACTACACATTACAATCGAGATGCATACGCGCATTATAAACAAAAAGACCACCCAAAGGCAGCCTCACAACTGAATCGTAGTACCCATTCCACACTCCACCGCTTTCTCATACAAATACTTCGCAACGATAATATCCACTACCGCCAAACCAACCGATTTAAAAATAGTAATCTCTTCATCGTTCTCTCTACCAGCTTTTTCTCCGCTTATAATCTGACCAAGTTCGGCGTGGATGTCGCTCGCCTCAAATAACCCTTCTTTTATAGGAACTTGAAGGTCACCTGTTTCTTCTAGTGCTGCTTCTTTTGATTCGACTACTACTTTGTTTGCATTCGCGATGGCGTGGGATGGTAGTTCTTGCATGCTCGGTCTAAATGAACCGACGGCGTTTATGTGGACGCCTTTTTGTAGTTTTTCTGAGAAGACTGGTGTGGATGCATTCGTTGTTGTGATGATGATGTCTGCTTCGCTTATTGCTTCATTTGGATTTGTGTAAACGTAAGCCGGTTTGCCTAATTTCTCTTGTATATATTGCGCGAATGCATAGGCTTTTTCTTCCGTTCGGTTATATAGAATGATTTTTTCGATATCCCTAACGGCGAGTACAGCTTCTGCAATTCCTTTCGCTTGTTCACCTGTACCGATAATGCATAAGTTTTTTGCGTTATGACGAGCTAAATGTTTTGTCGCTACTCCTGATAAGGCACCTGTTCGAATCATCGTTAAGTACGATCCTTCTAAAAGCGCAAGCGGTTCTCCCGTTTTAAAGTCTGATAGCATAACGATCCCGTTTATCGTTTTCTTTCCTATCTTTTTATTATGCGGAGCTACCGTTACTACTTTTAAACCGAGCGCTTCGAGTCCTTCCGCTACTGAAGGCATAATTAATGCGGTATTTTGCTCGTTCGCAAATGGTAATGAGCCACGAATTGGTGTAATCGTTCTTTCTGCTGAAAATTCTTTTAAAGCAAGCGCCGCGTATTCAATGACTTCCTTCATATTTACTAAGTTTCGTTGTTCGTTCGCGCTTATGACTAGCATATCTTTCCACCTCCTCCTCTTATCCTAACAAAAATCCCCGATTCAAATCATCCCTCGGATCTACAACGAACTGATGAAATCCTGTAATAAATGCATTCCCCGTTACTTTCGGAACGACAGCTTCATATGTATCTACCGCTGTTACCGACAATACTTCTCCCTCAAATTGGCCGTCAGTAATGCATTCGTGGATGAACATCTCTCTTTTTTGTAAGGCATCTTTTTCAAAAAGAGTCGCGATTCTTGCGGATGTTCCTGTACCGCAAGGGGAACGGTCTACTTGCCCATCAGCAAAGATCGTTACATTTCGTAAAGTAGCGTCTTTTCCTTTCGGTTCATCTGAGAAAATAACTCCGTATATTCCTTTTAAATCTTCTTCAAGTGGATGTTTTACTTCCATTTGACTTTCAATGTAGTGTTTAATTTTACCGCCCCACGTTTGAATTGCAGCTAAATCTTTAAAATCGACTTTCAAACCAAACTCTTTACTATCCACTACAGCGTAGAATGCTCCGCCAAACGCGATATCTACTTGAAATTCATAGTCATCTATTTTGATAGGAACGTCTTTTTTGTATACGAACGAAGGAACGTTTTCAAATGATACTGACTCTACTTCGCTCCCGTTAAATGTTGCGTACGCAATGACTTCCCCAGCAGGGCTATCAATAATAAATTTTTGTTTTTCACCTGTCACTTCAAACATACCTGTTTCAATTCCAACTGTAATAACAGCGATAATTCCGTGACCACACATCGTACTCCAGCCTTCATTGTGCATAAATAATACGCCAAAATCAGCATGAGGACTTGCGGGCGGAGTAATGATACAACCGTACATGCCGTGATGTCCTCTCGGTTCATACATAAGAACCTCACGAAGATGATCCAAATGTTCCATGCAGTATGCGCGTCTTTCTAATTGCGTTTCTCCCTTTACCTCTGGCACTCCGCCCGTAATAATTCGAAGCGGTTCCCCAGCTACGTGAGCATCAATTGTTGTGTATATTTTACTAACCTTCATTTCTATCTCTCCCCTATATGTTAATACTATTTTCATTGCAAGTATCATGCCAACGCATAGAGTATAAAGTGAAACTTTAATCAGTGGGGGGCTTCATCCCCCACTGATTATTAGCCCACGCCAATCGGGCTTTTACGGGCAGTTAATGCGGAATAAATCTGTATACATTTTTTGAAAAATACACACTACTGTCTACTTTTTTATACAGTAGGTGATTATTAGCCCCAAAACAAAAAAATCCCCCGAAAACTCAGGGGATGATTTAAGCCATAGATTTACGGGATTTGAGTTAAAAATCGAATTTATTCTTCACTCCCCAAGCTTTCCCACTCACTCAAATACATGACATCTTGTTTTACTTTTTTCTTTTCAGGAAGTAAACATAGAAATTCTAAAGAATTGCCGTCAGGATCGTAAAAATAAAGATTTGCACTAGGTGTCCAAGTTTGAACCATAGGCTCGGAAGGTTCAAGACCGAAAGCAGCCCTTGGGTTTATTCCTTTATTAAGAAGCCATTCTCTTGCATGAATGATTTCTTCATAGTTAACCTTGAATGCGAAGTGACTTGTATGGAATGCTTCTTCCGATACTTCCCAAATGCCCAGCATTTGTTCCTTCTTATTTTCTTTATCAAACCAAAAGAAAGCTACACGGCGTTCTTCAATAGTGCGAGCATGAAATAATCCCAGTTTAGTATAAAACTCTTTTGCCACTTCTAAATTTTTTGTTTTAACATGTGTTTCATATAAAGTACCTGGAAACAAAGCATATCCCTCCTTTATATTTTTAGAAATCCTTACTATAAAGCCTACTTTAATAAACTAGAAATAGAAGTGATATCGTATTTTCTTTAAATATTTTTCAATTTCGTAGCCCTAATGCTGAAGAAAAACCATCACTGATTAAAGTTTTACTTTATAAGAAGGGGTTCTTCAAATTCATGATTTACGGTAATATTATCGTTCAAAGTGAGGCGGATTTATGACTCAAATCACTCGGAGGACCCATTACCCATCAAACCCTAACCGCCACCACATCTGGCACTTGCTTAGCAATTTCCTCACCTATCTTTATACTAGCCGTTGCAGCCGGAGACGGTGCATTGCAAATATGCAGAGAATTTACACCAGGGATAATGCAGAAGTCATCAACCATATTTCCGTTTGATAAAATGGCTTGTGCCCTTACTCCTGCATGGGTTGGCACGATATCTTTCTCTGTAAGCTCTGGTATTAAGCGCTGTAAGCTTTTTAGGAATGATTGTTTACTAAATGAGCGCACCATTTCTTTTATGCCTTCTTTCATATTTGGCATCGCCATTTTCCAAAATCCTGTGTATGTCATTGTTTCCATGAAGTCTTTTATGTTGAAGTCTGTTTTCGTATAGCCTTCGCGTTTGAAGCTTAATACGGCGTTTGGTCCTGCATGTACGTCTCCGTTTATCATTCTTGTGAAATGAACACCTAAAAACGGAAATTCTGGATTTGGAACTGGATAGATTAAATGTTTTACGAGATGGCGTTTTTCTGGGACAAGTTCATAATATTCACCACGAAACGGAACAATTTTCATATCTGTTAATATCCCTGTCTTTTTCGCAATACGGTCACTATGTAAGCCAGCGCAGTTAATGAGAAATTTCGTTTTAAATACACCTTGATTTGTCTCAATTGTTACAGCGTCTTTCTTCTCAGTAATACGCTCCGCTGTTGTTCCTAAATGTATTTCTCCGCCGCTTTCTTGAATTAAGCGAGCAAATGCATAACTTACTCCTCTATAATCAGCAATCCCGCAAGATGGAACACGGATTGCCCCAAGTCCCTTTACATGAGGTTCAATTTCAGCTAATTCTTCCTTACCTATCTTTTCAATATGTAAATCGTTTTGTAAGCCTCTTTCATATAAGTTATGTAAAAGAGGAAGTTCGTCCTTTTCTGTAGCGACAATTACTTTTCCGCACATGTCATAAGCGATGTCATTTTCTTCACAAAATTGAACCATAGCTGCATTTCCTTCTTTGGCAAACTTTGCTTTATAACTCCCTGGTTTATAGTAAATTCCAGAGTGAATTACTCCGCTATTATGTCCAGTTTGATGATGTGCAAGTTCCTTTTCTTTTTCAATGATCGCGATTTTCGCACGAGGGAATTTTTTCGTTAAAGCCATTCCCGTTGAAAGCCCAACAATTCCTCCGCCAATAATTATAAAGTCATACATCCTACTTCCCCCTTAATATGATGAAAGGCAGGCCTTTTTTAAGACCCGCCGTACAAACTTATTTAGAAAAACAACCACGTTGACGCATTAGTTCTCTATATAAATCTTTATTTTTTTCAAATGCAGCTCTTCCGTGCATCCAAAATAAGTTATTTAAAAGAACTAAGTCACCAATTGGTAATTTCAATGCATGTGTTGCTGGTGAGTTTTCAACAGAATATGATAAGTCTTTCAAATAGTTTGCTTGTTCAATATTATCTGGATAGGCAAACTGATCAATAAAACAAATACATGGTGCGTTATTCACATCAAAAAATGTTTCACGATAGACGATTTCTTGCGCATTTTTACTTGGTGGTGCTTTATACGTAACCTTAACAGATGCGAGCGAATGATTTCTAAATTTCTGAAGGTCTTCCCAATCGTCTAAATGTAGTAAACGAGATTCTCCGCCTACTGCATTTTGCTCTTCAATTTTCATCATAAGAAGCCAATCTGTCGGCTCATCAACGAATGTACCGTCTGTATGCAGTGTAAACAATCGGTACGCTTGACGAAGGTAAGAATCACTACTATCCGTATCTTTCACATTAAACCTAGCATAATACGTTCCTGTCATTGCATCAAAGTTTGGCTCCCCGATTAAATGTGTTAATGCTGTTGCAAATTTCACGTAGTCTGCTGGATCTGCCGTTTCACCTTGCACCCCAATTGTAAATCCGCCCGTTTCACGGTCATGAACAATGCCGCGAATGTTATCCATAAATGATTGCCCAAAAATCTTTCTCATTCCATCCGCAAGATTAAATCGAGAATAGGGAATGTATTGCAGTAACTGCTCTGAATGCTCTTTTACCTCTTCAAAAAACTGCTTAAGCAATTGCTGTTTTAGCGTAATATGATATAAACGTTTATGCTCTGGATGAGGAGCAATTTCATACCCCTCATATTTCTTTGCAAATTTCATCTTCGTACTTTGTTCTGTAATAATCGACATTTCAATTCCTCCCTAATTTAAATATGAAGAACTTATTGACGTTTTTTACAGACAGTTATCCTTATCTTCTTATGCTGAGATTCGGTCTTACTGCCCTAACATCGAAAAAGCCAGTCATACGCATCCACGACATAAAATCGTAGAAACGTACAACTGGCTCATAATTACGAGTGTTCTTTAATCTCTTAAAGTACAATAATAATAGACAGTTTGTATGAAAATATTTGTAAAACAGGAAAGCAAGATCGAATATAGAGAAGGCTAATTTCTCGTATGGATCTTGTTAATTAAATAATAATTCAAAATTTTCTAACTGTCAATTCGTTTTTTTCTCTACATACTTTACATACTTTACACATTTCACAAATCCCCTTACTTTCCGCACATCCTCTTTTTTTCTTCTCTTGTTTCACAGCTTGAACTTCACTTAATTTTTTCATATTACTTGCCTCCTCAATATAAAAAGCCAGTCGTATCCCGTTAACGGAAATACAACTGGCTCTCGTTTATGGTTGTAAACTAGATAGTTTTTATGGTGTTGTTTCCTCGTACTCTCCTCTAGGCTGTTCATCATTTAAATAACTTACGTATTGGCGATGTAAATCTTTCACCGCACTGACGATAGCATTTTGCGCTTTTCCTTGATAATGGTCCGTAATATCTTGAACGATTTCCTCAATACCATCTTGCAAACTATGTCCTCTCAACATTTGAGCGACGAAGTCTCTACCATGCTCTGTCGCAAGCGTACATGACGCTTCAATAATGACATGATATTTATGATCTGCCTCAATTGTAATTGTTAATGTTTCATACATACTGCGAACAGCCATACCTTTCGGAAGTCTCGAATGTCCTGCCATAAAAAAAGTCCCTTTACGCATATTTCATCCTCCGTTACTATGTTAAGAGCCAGAAAAACAATGTACACATTTGCATTGAATTTTACTACCCTTATCCTTATAGCTCGTACTTCTGCTAAAGAAGCTCAAGTGGAAAGAAGTTTACACTCTTCATTTTCAAACATAAATCTGGGCTTACAGCGGGGCTAATCACTGTCATCCGATAATAAGTTAATCATAATAAAAATAAACTGAATATTCAATGTTTAATTCCGCGAATTTCATGAATAAAAAAAGAAAATTCTCTCGCCCCGGCACATATACTGTTCAAAAGAAAAAAGGAAGTGGTCTCATGTATTACGGAACGAAAGGCTGGTACGTAGCTGAGCTAAAAAAATTAGGTGTTCGCTATCATGAGGGACGAAAACTAGAAAGTTACCGCGCACACGTATTACGCAATTTATTAATCGCACAACAAGAGACAACGAAAGAAGAGTAATTTACTAACAAAACAACTCTCGAGATATATCGTCTATTCAACAAATCCCGTCAAATCTCCCATCTAAACTACCAACTAATCACACATTGATACAAACCAAAAAAAGGTCACCTACACAGGCATGCCCATCAACTTAAGAATTCAGAATCACCACAAAATGAAAAAATAAGCTTTTTTGTCACAAGTGTAGCTTTGTAAAAAAGATTGATTAAAAACATCAAACCTCTATAGATTTCTTAGAGGTTTGATGTTTTCTTGTTGGATATTTATGTTAATCTAACGATAAACATTGTGAAGAAATGTACTTCAACTAACGGGGCAGGTTAGTTGAAGATTGCTTTGACCTTTGTTCAACAATTGGGCCATTTAGTTGAAGATCTCATCAAATAAGTAATGATATTTAAAGGAATAATTCATTCTGATAAAGAACATTAAAAAACGTGATGATAAGGAGGCGATTGTATGGCAAATCATGTAGAAAATCTATATAACTATCATGTATGGGCAAATCAACGGATTATTGATCATCTTAAGACACTTTCTCCTGAGAAATATCAAAAGGAAATGAAAAGTGTCTTTTCTTCTGTTTCAAAGGTTTTATCTCATCTCTATTTGGTGGAATATGGATGGCTTCATACCCTTGAGGGTCAGAGTATGAATGAAGCAATGCAATCTTCATTTCAAATTCAAGAAAAGATTGAGAAACTGCCCATTGAAGACTTAGAAACGGAATTTCATACTTTAACATCCCGGTTTAAAACCTTTTTGAACAGACAGGAAGATATGGAAAAGAGAATAATGTTGGATAATCCATGGGCAGGATTAAGAGAAACAAGTATATCTGAAATGGTCTTACACGTTGTGAATCATGGAACCTATCATAGAGGGAATATTTCAGCTATGTTACATCAGTTGGGTGATTCTTCAGTTATGACTGATTATGCTTTTTATTGGTATTCTTGAAATGTTATTCATTAAGGCTCAGTAAAATAATCAAACTTTTTTATAAAAATCTCATACTTAGCTAAAAAGGGTAACTCCATTTTGATCAATCTTTATTCAAAATGGAGTTTTTGTATTTGTTGTTAAATAAAAAAGGATAATCAGCCTCATAATGGACTAACTATCCTGTAATTTAATAAACGGGTGACCTTTCCTATTCACAAACAAGAATTTGTCTAGAAAATGATCCTTTTCTTGTGATACAGCGATCTGTAATTTCAAATCCTGCTTCATGGATCATGTCGTCCATTGTTTCCATCGTAACAACGACTACCCTTTTTGCAATGCGGCGTGCACTTGAAAGAATGGAGAACTGGTCTTCTGGTGTTGCATGCGTAAATAAGTCGTAGGGCATATCGATAATTGCAACGTCGTAGTTCTCAGTAATTTCCTCGATTGGACCTTTTGTTACTGTTCCTTCAAACCCGAAATGTGCGATGTTTTTTCTCGTTCCAAGAACCACAAGTGGATTTATATCTCTACCAACGATGTTAATCCCCATAGAAAGTGCTTCTACTACTACTGTTCCAATACCGCAGCACGGGTCAATAGCTCGTACTCCCTCTGGGTTTGGTACAGCGATATTTGCGACAGCTCTAGCAACACGTGTGCTCAATGATGTCGAATAACTATGCGGTTTTTTTATGTGATGATACCAAACTGGATCACTTTCTACATAGTGTCCGAAGTACCAGCGTCCTCCAAGAGGAACAATCCCGAATACACGCTCTGGATTACGAACATCCGCTTCTCCTTCAATATGCATACCGAGGTCTCGTTCAATAAGGCGTCTTTCTCCATATTCAATTTTATTTTCTTTACCAAGATCATTGATTTTAACGAAGATAACTTTGAATGTCGCTCCCGCTAAATCAATTTGTTCCACTTGTTCTAAAATGCTTTCTAAGTCGTCCCCTTCATACATAACCTCGACGCGCTCTTTAATAAACGGACTTCTACTCGGAGCAATCTTGACTTCACTTTTTAAAATATTAACGTGAGACTCCATTCCAAAGAACGAGCGCATTTCCAAGTAACATAAAGCACGCTCCTCTTCGCGAAATGCATACGTATATATACATGCAGGTGTTTTACTATGATTACTCAATCTATTATCATCCTTTATCGTTTAAAATTGTTATGATTACAATTACTCGAATACTTTTTCACGTAAAATTAAATGATATCACATGCCCGAAATAAAGAGAAACCTTTATAATTTGTTTTATAAATAAAAAGAGACTGCCTATGGCAATCTCTTTTATTTATTAACGGAAAGAAGATACGTTGTTACCCATTGCTTCGTAGTAATCTAAAATCCCTTGATAAATAGCTTCTGCTGCACTTTGTCTCTGTTCTGGTGTAGCAATTTTATCAGCATCGCTTTTATTATCTACAAATGCTAATTCTGCTAATACAGCTGGCATTGTATTTTCTCTAGTTACGTATAAGTCCTGATGTTTCGCACCACGATCTTTTGTTCCAAGTGCATTCACAAGACGTTTTTGAATTTTTTCTGCTAATAAACGACTCTCTTCTACATTTGGATTCGTTGCTCTTGCTCGTGCTGAATCATAATATAATGTTTCTGTGCCTTGTCCATTTTTCAAGTCAGAACCATTAGCATGGATACTTACAAAAATATCTCCATTATTTTGCTGTGCAAATTCTACACGTTTTTTTAAAGAATCAGGACCACTTGTTCCTGGACGTGTATCATCTGTACGAGTGAATAACACAGTAAACGGTGTCTTTTTCTCAAATATTTTCTGTAATCGTAATGATACATCTAATACGGTTTTACTTTCTTTCTCATAATAACCAGGGTTCCCCGAATCAATTCCACCATGACCTGGATCAATAATAATCGCTTTACCTTCTAGGAAGTTACCTTGCTTCACTGGGTTTAATTGATTTTTATCCACCCATTGGAAACCAGCCCCCATACGGATACGAATCCAGCTATCTTTTTCTTCAATAACAGTTACTTGTTGTGCTTTATGTGTGCCTGCCACTGTAGACGTATGTGAAGCTTCTTGATATGTAGTGAATTCTTGATTAATAGACTCTGTTTTTTCTTGTAATGGTGTCCACTTCTCACCTTTACTTGTTACAACCTTCAACCAACCGTCCGCTCTTTGCTCTTTCACTTCAATCATTTGTGGCTTATGTTGAACGTCAGTAATACCAGATGATAACGATGCTTGATGATATGTAATAAAGTTTCTATTCATATACATTCTTTTCGATGTATTTGTTTTATTTTTATCTGCCATTGCGATGAACTGAGCTGCTTCAGCACGAGTTACAGTACCGTCAGGATTCCAGCCATTTCCTGTACCCATTGAAATCTCTAAAGCTACTAAAATATTAGCTTGTTTCTTACCCCAATGAGGTTCCAAATCTTTAAACTGCGTTGGAAGTTCTCCAATAATTTTCTTATCTAATGAATATGCTTGTACAAGCATAGATGCCATTGATGCACGGTTAATTTGGCTTGATGGATTGAATTTTCCAGTACCATCTCCATTAATTACACCTGCTTTTTCTACCGCAGCAATATATGGTGCTGCCCAATGATCTTGCGAATCTTTAAAAGATGGTTTCGCTTTTGGATCAATTGGTAAGCCAAGAACTGCTGCTAATATTTTTGCAGCTGATCCTTTATCTACTGCTTCCGATGGAGAAAACGTTCCGTCTGGTTTTCCATCAAGCGCTTTTTTCCCTACTAAATAGTCAACCGATTCCTGCGCCCATGTAGGAACATCCGAAAACTTTTTCCCTGCTGCGAAACTACTTACTGGAGATGATAATAAACTTGCGGCTAAAATACCAGCCGCGACTGCACGATACTTCATAAAAAATAATACTCCTCTCAAAAACCATTTATAATAACGCGTAATCTTAATATGCAAATCATAATAAATCCGAACAAAAAAAATTAGTGCGCCTCTATCATTTTATAATACTAGAATTCTGTAGTAAACCTACTTTCTTAATATTGTAAAATAAAATACAATTTAAGTAGTTTTTATACACAAAAAAGTGGCTGATTCATAGAATCAACCACCCTCTCACTATTCTACTATCATTTCTGATAACACATATGCATAAACAAGCGCTTCTGTATGTGCAATCGAGCTTTCATGCGTACGCTCAAATGCGTGAGAAGAATCAATACCAGCTCCAATTAATGCATGTTTCACATCAAATCCAGCGTGAATCGCAGCTGATGCGTCTGATCCGTAGTATGGATAAATATCCACTTTATATTCAATAGCGTTCGCTTTCGCCAGTTCAACTAAATGTTTACGTAAAGCGTAATGGTATGGACCGCTAGAGTCTTTCGCACAAATGGATACTGTATATTCATCAGATGCTTGTCCATCACCTAACGCTCCCATATCAACTGCTAAATATTCTACCGTTTCCTCTGGAATATTTGAGTTTCCACCGTACCCAATTTCTTCATTATTAGAAATTAAGAAATGTGTTGTATATGGCAATGTTACCTTTTCATCTTGCAATCTTTTAATTAATTTTAATAGAATTGCAACACTTACTTTATCGTCTAAATGACGTGATTTTATGTATCCACTCTCTGTAATTTGAACGCGTGGATCAAATGAAACGAAGTCTCCTACTTCAATTCCTAACTCACGTACTTCATCTGCTGAAAAGACACGCTCATCAATACGCACTTCAATATTTTTCTCATCGCGCTTCGCTTCCCCTGCATCTTTGTACACATGGACAGAAGTTTGATGCATTAAAATTGTACCTGTATATTTCTTACCGCTTGACGTTTCAATTTCGCAATATTCTCCTTCTACAGAGTTCCAGCGAAATCCACCAATCATAGATAGACGAAGACGACCGTCAGGCTTAATTTCTTTCACCATCGCACCTAACGTATCAACGTGTGCAGTTAATAAACGATGCTGCTCATCATTCTTTCCTTTAACCGTTAAAATAAGAGCACCTTTATTATTACGCTTCGTCTCTACATTCCACTCACTTACATAATTTTCAATAAAACTAATAATTTTCGCCGTGTTTCCAGATGGACTTGGAATAGAGACAAGCTCCTTAATAAGTTCCATCGTTTCTTTCGTATGATGTGCCATTGTCGTTTCCTCCTCATTTTCTCTACTATTTAGTATAGCGAAATTACGATAAAACCTCTACTCATATAGTTTAATTTTCTAAATTATAATAAAATTCACTTTATCCTAATCTCAATGACAAAAAAGCACCGCATTATCTCCATTAACACTGTGCTTTTTCTATAAAGTGAAACTTTAATCAGCCCGCATCAATCGGGCTTTTACGGGCAGCCCGACTCCCTCGCATTCGCCGAATTTTGAGTTTGGGGTCTTACTGCCCGCAAATAGCGGGATAAAACTACTCTTCCGAAACGTCCATCAAATAAATCCCTCTTGTAAATCCGCCGCGCTCTTCTTCTTTCTGCTTACGAATAAGCTCTACATCTTCCATTGTTGCACCTTCTGCACGCGCTAATGAAATAATAATTTCAAGTGCATCTGCAAGTGAATCTAGCGCATGTTCACGCTCTTTCATCGAAGCAAATTCACGAATTTCTTCTGTACCAATTTTCGCTAACGCTTGTATGTAAGCTTGCCCTGTTAATTTTTGTGCTGTATATGTTTTTCCAGACATCAAAATTTTCTCCGGGACACGATCTCTTACTAACCTGTTATAAGTTGACATCACTTTTCCTCCCACTTTTAATAACACCCAAGCTCTGCTTTATAGAAAAACCACTCTTTTTTCACACAAGCACTTAACATATCAATTCCTGATCCGTGCGCCTTTACTACCGGAAAGAAGTAATGCTCTGGTTCTTCTTTCTTATCGCCGTATAAGGTTTGGTACTCATCAGGAATCGCCTCTTTTTTCACATCCCGTTCTTTCTTCACTTCACCAGAGAAAGCAACAGTTGGATGTCCCTCAAAGAATAATGCAGTCCGTACCGCAAGAGATGGTGTACTATGCAAAGCATAATATGTTAGTAAAATAATAACGATAACACCGATAATTTTCTTCATTTATTACTCCTAAAAAAAGTGCTAACACAATTATACTAAAATGTGTTAGCACTTTCTTCCCTTTATCTCGAATTAACGGGCAGTAAGACTAATAATCCGCGGGGGATAAACAAATCCCCACGGATTAAAGTTTCACTTTATTCCCCTTTAAATGCTGGTAAACGTTTTTCTAGAAAAGCAGCAATACCTTCTTTATGGTCCGCTGTTTGTCTCATCGCATATTGACCACGCTTTTCGAGCTGAAGCGTTTGTTCTAAATTAGAACGATTTACTTCACATAAAATTTGTTTCGTTTGAATCATTGCCTTGATTGGTTTTTGTAACCATTCATTAATTTTTTGCTTCACAGCCGTTTGGAAATCCTCACCGATTACTTCGTCAATTAAACCGATATCTAGCGCTTCTGTCGCTGATAATTTCTTCCCTTCCCAAATGATTTTCTTCGTCATATTTTCACCAACGCGCTTTTGAAGGAAGAAATGGCCGCCACCATCTGGAATTAAAGCGATTCCAATAAAGTTCATCGCAATAACTGATGATATATCTGCCATGACATAATCAGCTGTTAATGCAATACTTAATCCAAGTCCAGCAGTCGGCCCATGAATTGCACTAATAACAAGCTTTGACATCGTATATAACGTCACAACGATTTCAGAAATTGTATTCATGATGCCTTCAAACTTACTTTCATCATTACTTGAAAGCATTGATTTAATATCTCCACCCGCAGAAAAACCACGGCCACTTCCGCACAACACAACAACGTGAACAGAACTTTCCGCCACTTCTTTCAACTTTTGTAATAACTCTTTTAACGTTGGTTCATCTAATGCATTTAAAACCTCTGGACGATTGACCATAACCGTTGCTACGCGCCCTTCATATTTCACAACAACAGATTCTGTTTTACTTGTTACTTCCATTATATATACCCCTCTTTTCAACATAAAGATTATACTTATATAATTATAGAAAGCATGTTAAAAATCCTTCTTTTTTTCTCAATTTTCTGTCTAATAACCTCATAATTTGTATATATCTCCGTATAAAACATACAATTTCGTTAAAAAATATAGAAATTAAAGTCGGTTTATCAATGCTTTTCATCTATTTACCATTACAATGAAATGGTGTATTCTTAAGTTTGATGCAAAAAAACAAATATTGAAATTCATTCGCCTTATTATGTAAATAAGGCTTTTATCCCCATCTCTTGGGTATTGAACTAAAGGAATGAAGAAATGGAGGAATATATGGTTAATAAGTTGAAACAAACGGATAACTACTTCCCGCATTTCCTATTGCTATTCATTGTGTTTCAACCAATTTTAGATTTATTAACGTCTTTTTCAATCTATGTATTACACATGAGCGCAACAGTTGGAATCGTAGTCCGTTTCGCCTTTATGCTTCTTGCATTAGGTTATCTACTTCTTCATAGAAATCAACATGGAGCGAGAAAGTACATTCTCTATTTATGCCTACTCGGTATCGTACTAGCAATTGGTCTTGTAAATAATATGATGATTAAATCCCCAGTTTCATTTGGCGAAGAAGTGAAATTCATTTTAAAGAGCATATATCCAATTGTACTACTGTTTGGATATATTATCGTCTTTAAAGAGTTAAAAAATAAAGAATATGCATTTCATAAAATCATTACATATTTCTTATATGCAACTTTAATTTTAAGCATCACACTGATTATTGCAATGCAAACTGGTACAGATTTCCCAAGCTACCCTCACTCAAAGATCGGTTCAAGAGGTTGGTTCTTTGCTGGAAATGATTTAAGTTCTATTTTTGCAATTATGTTCCCAATCGTAGTGCTCTATTCGATTCATAAAACAACTTCTTTCTCGAAAATCTATTACTGGATTCCAACAATACTTGCGATGTATGCAAGTATTATGGTCGGAACAAAAGTAGGATATGGTGCAATTGTTCTAACGCTTGGCGTGGCACTTTTATTCTCATTCATTGAATATATGGTTCATCGCAAAAAAGAAGGAAAAGGATTCACATATCTCGTAAATACAGTTGTTGCCGCTATTATACTAGGAGGTTTAATTGCCCTTACACCGCATACTCCTATCGCAAAAAATATGGGCATCCACATGCAAATATACGAATACAAAAAATCAGTACAAGAAGAAAAGGATAGAAAAGAAGGAAAAATAATTAAAGAAGATCCTGACGCAGAGAAAAAACATGCAAAAGGTGAACTAACAGACTCTGAGGTCAAAAGTTTAATTTACAGTGATCGCGATAAGTTTTTAAAAGTATACAAACAATACTATAAAGACGCACCACTATCACAAAAATTATTCGGAATGGGCTATGCTGGTAACTATACGGTTAAAATTAAATTAATCGAAATGGACTTCCACGATCTATTCTTCGCATTCGGAATCGTCGGTTTCCTTATTTACTTCATACCATTCCTTTACTTCGGTATTAAATTATTACTCAGCATCATAACAAACTTTAAGAAAATATTAACTGTGAAATATATGCTATTAGCTAGCACCGTTGTACTATCACTTGGAATCGGCTTTATGTCCGGCCACGTATTAACAGCGCCGTCCGTTAGTATTTTCTTCGTTGTTATACTCGCTTACTTAATTGTTGATTTAGAGGCGGAATAAAAAAAGCAGCATCCAAATGGATGCTGCTTTTTCTTTTGAAAGTAATACATGAAATTATATTAATGATTCTACAGAAGATATCGATTTACCGACAAAGTTTGATAAAGCAGCAATCTACAAAAAAAGACTAGATCACATTATGATCTAGCTTTTCAAAATTTCCCTATTGAAAAGACGCCCGAATCTCCTCCAACACCTCATCAATATTATCCTTCGTAATAATAATACCGAAGTCTTTCGGGACGTTGCTATCTTCCTCATTTACAACTTTATGCGCAATCAACTTTCCAACTTCCGGTCTGAAATGATGCCCATCCATATAGTTATCTAAATTCGTTGTAACGGAATTAAGATACATGAAATGGTGCACTTCTCCAAATACATCTACAGCGTCATGAAGCCATTTTTTATAATCTTCCCATCGCCCTGATTGAATCATCGTACGGAACAGAGGCTCTGAAACAGGCGTTGTAAAAATATAAAACTTCGTGTTCGGATTATGAGCCTTTACTGTTCCTAATATTTCTTTCATATTTTGATACTCATAATTCCCACCATAAATCTCTTTACTAAACTTATCTACTTGCGCCGCTATTTGCGCATCACGTTCTTCTTTCGTATAATCGCGCATCGATTTTATATTCTCTCGATTGTAACGGTCAAGATTCGTACTATGATGGGTGGAATTTGCAATTGTATTCTTTGAATAAGTAATCCCGTCCATACTTACATACGATTTAATCGGATACAATAAACTTTGCGCCTGATTAATATACGCTTCTGGTTTATCAAAACCAATTTCCCTATTTTTGTTCGTTCCAAGGAAATCTAAACCAAGTACAATAGACTCGAGTCCACTACCTTTTTGTTCTTTTGCATATTCAATATATGCATCATACTCACGCGGATCTGTACTGCTTACCGCATAATTAAATGCGTTTAACCCGGTGAAGTCATTCTCGTTAATAAAAGTCGTTCTACTACTTCCAAGTATAACTCCATCATATGTAAACGGACGGTACGTTATATAATTTGTTTTCTGTTGTCTCTCGTTAAACCCGTACTGAACATCATTCCACTTATTTTTATGCGGGAATAACCAAAGTGAATCTATATAGCTATTAAATATCCCGACACCTGCCAGAGGAACAAAAACACATACAAAAACGAAAATAAGCCAATGTTTGTTTTTCATATTCTCCACCTAGAAATTAAAGTATAAAAACTCACTAATACTCGTTAAATGTAACACGCTATATACGAGCAATACTGCAGTAAATAAAGCAGTCCATACATTCGGACGGAATGAATCTTTTAACTGAATTGAATTTTTTAAGAAGAAACTAATACATAACGCTCCGAAAATATACGCTACCATTTTTGGATCTAATAAAGAGACATGGTACCCTTCACTAAATGAAACACCGTACTCTTTTAAAAATTGCAGCTTCTCTATTATAAATGCTGGGAATACGCTATTTGCTAATTCGATTCCATTTAGTCCGAACATTCCTTTTAACACTTTCACCGCATCATGCATAGATGTTGCCCTAAAGAATACCCACGTTATATTGATGAAGAAAAACGTAACGAACCAACCAGCAAAGGCTGGCATGCGCCCTCCTGCTTTACTCCATAGGCGATGAATAACAGAAGCCAAACCGTGCAAGAATCCCCAAAAAACAAATGTCCAACCAGCTCCGTGCCAAAGTCCACTTATTAAAAATACAATCATAATATTTACGTATGTACGCGTAATTCCTTTTCGATTTCCTCCTAGAGAAATGTATACGTACTTCGTTAAAAACTGGCTAAGCGTCATATGCCAACGATGCCAAAAATCTTGTATATTCACTGCTTTATAAGGTGAATTAAAGTTTTGAGGTAATTTAATATTAAACATTAAAGCGATTCCAATTGCCATATCACTATATCCACTAAAATCAAAATACAATTGGAACGTAAACGCTAACGATGAAAGCCATGCTTCGACAAATGTTAATGATTGCTGCACATCAAACCCTTCATGTACAAGGGGAGATAATACATCTGCAATACCTACCTTTTTGAAAATACCAACTGCAAATACAAATATACCAAGAACGATATACTTCGATTGCCAGCGCTTTTTACTATCGTCAGCAAACTGCGGCATAATTTGCGCATGATGCACAATCGGCCCTGCAATAAGCTGCGGAAAAAACGTTACAAACAATGCGTAATCAAGAAAATGACATGCCTTCGTTTCACCACGATACGTATCTACTAAAAATGCAATCTTTTGAAACGTATAGAAACTAATCGCAAGTGGTAACGTTAAAGATAATAATGTAAACTGAGTTCCAAATAATGAATTCACATTTTGTAAGAAGAAATCATAATACTTGAAATAACTAAGCATTCCTATATTAAATATTAACCCTACCGTTAAAAGAAGTTTACTCTTATGTTTTACGAGCCTCATTCCGATAAAGTAGTTCACAATGAGTGACACTAACATAAGCGGTAAATATTTCACATTCCAATAACTATAGAAAAATAAAGAGGCCGCAACAAGCCAAGCCTTCGCTAATGTAGCATGTCCAAATTTAT
Source organism: Bacillus sp. 41-22 (assembly GCF_025809295.1). Classification (NCBI taxonomy): domain Bacteria; kingdom Bacillati; phylum Bacillota; class Bacilli; order Caryophanales; family Bacillaceae; genus Bacillus; species Bacillus sp. 41-22. The sequence continues at coordinate 897,826 of NZ_CP084035.1, read as the reverse complement.
TTAATAGAAAATATAAAAGAAATGCTATCGGTAAAAATAAAAAAATAAACTCAAATGAGTTAAATAACACACCATCTCTTCCCTTCCAAACAAATCACACCTTATTCATCTTATCTTATCCAAATAGTGAGTGTCAAAAGGATTCCGCTCCCCTTTTCTTCTATTATATATAATAATCATTTTAATCGAATTATTAACATGATAAAATATTAAAGGCGCTTTTATTTAAAAGAATATATAATAGAAATGTCGGTTTTTTGCACGAAATGTATTTTTGAAAAAAGTGAGGAGAGTCCTTTGGTATTTAGTAGTTCTGTTTTCTTATTTATCTTTTTACCTCTCGTATTATTTTTCTATTTTATAGTGCGTGCCGAGCTACGTAATTTCGTATTACTTGCATTTAGTTTAATTTTCTATGCATGGGGAGAACCTCGATTCGTCCTCTTAATGCTCTTTTCTATTATATTAAACTACTGCTTCGGCCTACTCGTGCATCATTATGATAAACGAAAAAATATGAAATTCACATTTTTAATTATGGCTGTGGTCGGAAATATTTTATTACTTTCTTATTTTAAATATATTTCATTTTTCACAGACATTTTAAACAACGCTTTACATTTATCTATCCAGGTGGAACCTATTCCACTACCAATTGGGATTTCATTTTATACATTCCAAGCGATGTCCTATGTCATCGACATATATCGTAAAGACGGGGATGTTCAAAAGAATCCACTTAACTTAGCACTATATATATCAATTTTCCCGCAGCTTATTGCCGGACCAATCGTTCGTTACAATATCGTTGCTGATCAAATCAAAACGCGCATCCATTCTTTTGAACGATTTACAGAAGGTATCCAAATTTTCGTTTTAGGATTAGCGAAAAAAATGTTAATCGCCAATCAAGTTGGATTTGTCGCAGATAAAATCTTTGCCTTACCACCATCTGAAATGAGCGCTGGAACGGCTTGGATTGGTATTATCGCCTATACACTTCAAATCTATTTCGATTTCTCAGGATACTCTGATATGGCAATTGGACTTGGAAAAATGTTCGGATTTGATTTCCCGAAAAACTTCAATTATCCGTACATCTCGAAATCCATCTCAGAATTTTGGAGAAGATGGCATATTACACTAGGCTCTTGGTTCCGCGACTATATATACATTCCGCTCGGCGGAAACCGTGTATCCAAACTAGCAAATTACCGTAACCTCTTCATCGTATGGGGATTAACCGGTTTATGGCACGGGGCAAGCTGGACATTTATCGCCTGGGGATTATATTACGGCTTTATTATCTCGATTGAAAAAGCTGGATTCGAGAAAATATTAAATAAGCTATGGAAGCCGCTGCAACATGCATATGTACTAATCATCGTTATGATTGGTTGGGTCTTCTTCCGAGCTGATAACTTCGCCTACTCGTTCCAATATTTAAAAGCGATGTTTGGCATAGGGAGGCAATCTTTCATCGATGACAACACAATGCTCTATATACATGAATACATTGTCATATTTATCATCGCCTTTATCGCAGCGACACCAATTTTGAAACGTGTTAAAAACATATTAGAACTTGCACCCAAAACGTATATATTCACGATGCAAGTTGTACGTCCTATATTATTACTAACATTATTTATGGTTTCGATTATGTATTTAATTAATTCGACGTATAATCCATTTATTTACTTCAGGTTTTAACTTATCCCGCTATTTTCCGGGCAGTAAGACCCCCACCTCAAAATTCAGCGAAAGCAAAGAAGTTAGGTTGGGGTCGGGCTGCCCGGAAAAGCCCGATTGGTTAAGGCTGATAATCAGTGGGGGATGAACAAAACCCCCACTGATTAAAGTTTCACTTTATGTAGGAAGGAAAAGTTATTATGAAAAAATTGGGGAACATCGTCCTATTTATCGGTTTTCTCACCATTATCTTTTCATTTGGCATATTATCGCTTCTCAAAACTGACCGAGCAGTTTCGCCCGTTGAAAATCGTCCGCTCGCTCAAAAACCAGCTCTTACAAAAGAAGTTGCCTTAAATGGTAGTTTCTTTAAAGACTTTGAGACATATACAAACGATCAATTAATCGGAAGAGATGATCTCATAAAAAACTATACACTTACCCAAATTAAAATGGGCAAGTCTCTCATTAACGATATTATTCTAACTGATGATAAATGGCTTCTGAAAAACCCTGCTTGGACTACAAAATATAATGAGGTTGACCAAGCTATGCCAGCTGTAAACGACTTATCTCAGTTTTTAAAAGAACAAAACATTGAGTTTTACTTTGCCTTACCACCGTCCAAAACGAATGCATTATCATTTAAATTACCTTCTCATATTCACACATATGCGCAGGAAAATTTAAATTATTTTCTAAATAAACTTCCAGCGGACGTAAAGCCAATTAAACTCATGGAACATTTTAAGAAAAACTATACAAATGAAGAAATACAAAGTATGTACTTTAAAACAGACCATCACTGGAATATGGATGGTGCCTTCTTAGGCTATCAATATATAATGAACACAATCGCGCAACAATCTTCTATATATAAAGGAAAAGAAATAAAAACAGAAGATTACACTCGTACGTGTGCTCCAAATACACATCTAGTCGGAAGCTTTAACAACCAGCTTTACCAACTGATCGATGCGACTGGAGAAAAACTATGCTACTACACACCGAAAGACGGTTTCAACTTTACGAGCGTAGCCGCAAAAGATGTAAATGGCACAGTATATCGCACATTAGATGAACTATACGGCGTAGAAAAACAAAATGATACAACATCGTACGCAGGCTATTATGCAAATGACTATCCAGAAATCGTCATCGAAAATAACAATGCACCAAATGATGTACGAGCTTTAGTCCTAAAAGACTCATTCGCAAACGCAATCGTGCCTCACTTAGCACAAAGCTTCAAACACACATCCATCCTCGACCTTCGTCACTATCACGAAAAGGATGTATATCAATACATTAAAGACAACAACATTAACATGGTATTGTTCGTGTATAGTGATTCGAATTTGAGCGGTGAGATGTTTAAGTTTAAGAAATAATTATTAAAAATAGGTCTCTTTAGAATCCTCTAAAGAGACCTATTTTTTTCGAAACCAAAAACAATCCCCATGTCATAATGACATGGGGATTGCAAATCTAATTATTAGATTTTTTCTTTAATAACGTTGATTGTTACAGCTTTTGTACCATACTCAGTAGTTGGTGCAAGTCTGTCTTTCACAACTTTAAAGATTACTGTACCTTTATCTCCAAACGCAGTTGTTACACCTTTGAAGACATCATTTTTCTCAGTAACAGTTTCGTCAGTTAAGAAGCTAAATAGTTCGTTTCCTTCTTTAGATACTGTATCATTTGATTTAACAGCTGTTACATAACCAAGCGCAACATCGTTACCGTCAAATGTAGCATTGTCGTTACGATCTAGGTAAACTTTACCTTGCTCTGTACCTTCATCAACGATACGTACTTTATGTTCTGTTGAGATGTTTAATTTGATGCCATTTAGAACATCATCTTTATCACTCTTCACAACGTCTAGTACTCTGTCGATATTAACTTTGCGGTTTTCGAATTGCTCAACTTCTACATCTTTAAATTTAACAGATGTAATTTGGATGTTTTCTTGTGTAACAGTAATTGTTGCGTGTCCAGCTGTAGCGCCATCTTTAGTTAAGATAACATCTGTAACACCTGCTTTTTTACCTGTTACTTTTAATGTTTTTCCTTCGATTTTCGCTGAAGCGATACCTTCATTACCTACTCTTAATTCATATCCTGCTAAATCAGCTGCATCAGCATATACGCCTTCTGTAGTGTAATTAGATAATTGATAGTTTACTGTATTTCCAGCACCAAGTGTAGTGTCAGCAGCTTCACCTTTTTGACCAGCTTTAGAAACAAGCTCTAAGCGTGGAGCTTCATGACCGATGTTGCTCTTCGTAACTTCAACATGAAGTGATCCGTAACCTTCACCACTTGCATTTGGATTTTGGAAGTGGATTGTACCAGCTCCAACTTTCGCACCTTTAACTTTAATAGAAGATGTACCGATAGAACCTTCATTTGTCGTAATAACCTCTAATGCAGTTACAGCGCCTGTTTGTGGGAATACTTCTTTAATAGCACCTTCATTCGCACCAAATGGATCGCCGTATTGGTCAGTTGTTACGAATGTCACTGGTAATTCTTTACCATCTACAACTTTTAATTGATCTGGGTTAGCTTTTACAGTTGTAAGTTTACGAGTATCCGTTTTTACAACGAAATCAAATGATTTTGTTACATCGCCCACTTTAACAGTAATTGTTGCAGAACCAGCTGCTTCTGCTTTAATTTCACCGTTTTTAACAGAGATAACACCTGGGTTAGATGATTTTAAGATAATCGCGCTAGGATCAACAACTTTGTTCTCTTTGTTAATTTGAGCAACAACTTTATGGATACCTGCTTTTTCACCAGCAACTAATGTTTTGCTGTTTAATGTGAAGTCTGTTCCACTTAAAGCTTTAGCATAATTTACACCAGCTTTATCTGTATCTACCGCAAATACAACATCTTTAATTGCTGTTGCTTCTGCATCAAGATTTTTCACTTCGATGATACCAGTGTTAGAAACTGTGATGCCGCCACGTTTTGTCACTTGTACTTCAACTTTGTATTTACCTTCGTCGATACCAACTGCTAGTTTACCAGTTGTTGACTCTGCAGTACCACCTTCAAAGATATTTGCTGGAGTACCATCTAATTTATTCGCAACAAATTTCACATCATGACCAGCGATATCTAAATACTCGATATCAGCATTGCCTTTTTCTTCATTTAATTTGAAGACAACTGCTTGGTCTGCACGATCGTCATCGAATGTAAGTTGTTCTACGCGTAATTTTTTCACTTCGTATACATACTTCACATTAAATGAATCGCCTTTTACTTTAACAGGAAGCTCTTTATTTGGAGCGATTTTTCCGCTTAACGTTACAACTGCAGATTTTCCATCTTTACTCGCTTCAAGTGCGATCGCTTTATTTCCTTCAAGCGTAACATCTTCAGCAGTAAGATTGTTTAACCCTGTACCAGTTAACGTTAATTGTGTTGGCTCAGTAGCAGTAACGTTTGTTACTTTCGCAACACTGTTATCTGATTTTGCATATTTTTTATCTGTTACTGCGATAAATTGAGCTGCTTCTGCACGAGATACAGTTTTATTTGGCTCCCATTTGCCACCAGTACCTACAGAGATTCCAAGATTAATTAGGATGTTTGCTTTTTCTTCACCCCAATGTCCTCTTAAATCATCAAATGTTGTAACTAATGTGCCATCTACTTTTTCTTTTAAGTTATAAGCACCTACTAGCATAGATGCGAAAGAAGCACGGTCGATTTTTCCTTCTGGATAGAAGTTATCTTTACCGTCACCTTTAACGATACCTGCTTTTTCAACTGCTGCGATATATTTAGCAGCCCATGTATTTTTAGCATCTTTGAAAGATGGCTGAGCATTTTCATCAACTGGTAATCCTAAAATTTGAGTGAAAATTACAGCTGCAGAAGCGCGATCAATTGCTTCAGCTGGGCCATATGTACCGTCTGGCTTACCTTTGATTGCACCTTTATCTACTAAGTAGTTGATAGAATCTAATGCCCAATGATCAGCTGGAACATCCGGGAATGATTTACCTGCTGCTGCTACTGGAGATACAACTCCTGCTACCATTGCTGCTGTCATTGTACCTGCGATTACTTTTTTGTAAGAGTTAGTCTTTGCCATTTTATTATTTTCCTCCTTTAGGACTATGTGCTACTAGTTTCATATCATATGTAATTTGAAAACTAGTTACTTAAAAAGCCATAAAACAATAAAAATACAAAATATCATGCGAAAAGTAGTTCACATAATAAAATGATACAAACCGTTAAATGTAAATATAAGGTTTAAATACCATTTTTTGAAACAAGTTCATCATACTATACAAAACTATTCGTTATCAAGAACTTTCTCAAAAGAAGATTCGACACATTCTGATAATTCAGTCTTTTTATTGTATTATTAAGATATTAATAATACTAAAATATAGAAATGAACAAACTTTTTTCCTAAAAACTACTATCACCGCGCTTCGTATATTTTTCATATCAAATACACAATTGGAATTATAGCACATATTTCCACTTCATCACCTAAATGTTTTTTACAATAAATACAATTTTCAGACTACATTCGACTTAAATTATCGTAATTCGACATTTTCCACTTCTTTTCGAATGTTTTTTTAACGAAAAAAGGTGTTAATTTACAAAAAATTTACATATTAGTGGGGTATTTTTCTATTTTTGAAAACGCTGTCATTTTATTTCTCAATAAACTAACTATCAATCTTCAAAATATGATCACTTTTTCACAGATTGTTTTATATGAAAATTAGACCATAAAAAAAGAGCCCACATAATGTGGACTCTTTCCATTGAAATAAATTTCAATTAGCGAGCTACTGTTACTGGTTTGAAAGCAACAAGTTTGTTAGCTGCTGTATCAACTGTATTTAAAGTTGCATTATCTTTAAGTTCTTTAGTTTTAAGTGTTAATGTACCAGTTGCTAAGTTAACATCTGTTGGAGCTGTTACTTTAAGTACTACTTCTTTAGCTGCTTTGTCATCAGCTTTTGCTACTGTTAACGCTACACCATTTAGGTCAATAACAAAGTCAGTTGCATCAACGTTCACAGCTTCAGAGAATGTTAAAGTAATTTCTTTAGCGTCAACTTTTGTAATTTTAGCTGACTGGAATTCAGGAGCTTTTGTATCTACAACGTTTAATAATAGGTTTTTCGTACCCATTTTCACTCCGTCTTTGTTTGCAACATTAGCTACTGTAAATTTAACTGTTTCTGATTTTTCGAAAGTAAATGTAGATGGTAACTCAATAACTGCATTTGTACCGTCTAATACGATTAGAGCACCTTCTGGTAATTTAGCACCAGCTAATGTGTAATTGTTTACATTAGAAGCTGATTCAGCTACTTGGCCACCTTTTACTTCTTTATCAAAGTTTACTGTAATTTTATTTGTAGCTTTATCAAAAGCCACGCCTGTTACTGCTGGAGCTACTTTATCTGTTTCTTTTTCAGATTCTTTTTCTACAACTTTCACTTCTTTAGTAAATGCTGCAGACTCATTACCAGCTGCATCTTTTACAAGACCTTTTGTAGCAGCTACTTTGTAGTTACCTTTTGCTGGGAATGTTAATGTAATACCTTTGCTGTTGTCTTTTGCTGCTTCGATTTTCACTTCACCAGTTACATCTCTGCTTGTATCTAAATTGATTACACGAATTTTTCCGTCTTGTTTAGTTACATCTTTATCAAAAGTAAATGTAGCTTCTTTATTTTGATCTGCCACAACTTTAACTAAGTTAGGAGCTACAACATCTTTTGTAACTTTTACTGCTTTAGATACTTTAGTACCTACATTGTTTGCTAAATCTTTGTAGCCAACAAATTCAACTGTAAGATCTGCAGCTGTTTCTTTATCTGTAAGAGCACCCGGTACTGTAACAAGCGCTTTTGTTTTATCTTGATCAAGAGCAATTGTAGCCTCTTTTACTACTGTATTACCTTTTTTCACAACTACTGTACCTTGTGCAGAAAGTTCTTCTGTAAATGTAGCTTCTAATGTAGCTGTACCATTAGCAAGGTCTTTTACTTTAATTTCTTTTACTTCTGGAGCTGTAACGTCTTTTTCTACTTTGTAAGTAGCTTTTCCTTCGTACATTTCCATTGCGTTACCTGATAAATCTTGAGCACCCGTTACGATAACTGAGAATTCTTTACCGTTCTCAAGGTTTAAAGTGTTAGTAGAAGTGAAAGTATTATTTTCAACTTTTCCGTCTACTTTTTGACCATTAACGATTACAGTTACAGCTTTTGCTGTATCTAATTTTTCACTAAATACTACTTTAACTTTTCCGTCTGGAGTAGATACTGTAGATACAGTTGGAGCTACTTCGTCATTAAAGAAGATAACTTCTAATGCTTTTGGAATTTCTTTACCATCAGCAGCTTTTAAGCCTTCAACAGTTAGAACGTAAGCTTCTTTATTTTTAAGTTTTGCATCTCCATCTAAAGTTACGATTACAGATTTTTTATCTTCACCGATTTTTGTAGTAACTGCTGTTGCGTTAGTTCCTTGAGAAAGAGTGAATTTCGCGTTCTTCACATCTTCTTCTTTCACTGTAGCGCCAAGTTTAACTTCGATCTCTTTAGCATTGATTGCTTTAATAGACTCAACTTTAGCTTCTTCTTTTTGTCCGAACTGCTTGTCAGTCTTAGCAATAAATTGAGCTGCTTCTGCTTTAGTTACAGATTTATTTGGCTCCCATTTGCCGCCAGTACCTACAGAGATTCCTAATTCAACTAGGATGTTAGCTTTGTCTTTACCCCAGCTATCTTGTAAGTCGTCGAATTTAGTTTCTGGAGTACCAGTTACTTTAGTGTCTAATTTGAAAGCTGGTACAAGCATTGCTGCCATAGAAACGCGGTCGATTTTTCCGTCTGGATCGAATTTACCTTCACCTTTACCTTTAACTACGCCAGCTTTTTCAACTGCTGCGATGATTGAAGTAGCCCAGTGGTCTTGAGAATCAGTGTAAGATGGTTTAGCATCTTTCTCGATTGGTAAGTTTAAGATTTTAGCCATCATTGTAGCTGCTTCTGCACGAGTGATTTCTTTTTCAGGCTCGAACATTCCTGTGCCATTACCTGCAATTGCGCCTTTTTCTGTTAAGTAGTTAATAGAATCAATTCCCCAGTGATCAGCTGGAACGTCTGGGAATGATTTTCCTGCTGCTGCTACTGGAGATACAACACCTGCTACCATTGCTGCTGTCATTGTACCAGCGATTAATTTTTTGTAAGAGTTAGTCTTTGCCATTTTATATATTTCCTCCTTCAGGAATGTAATACTAGTTCCATAATGTTTTAAATAGATATTCTATTTAATGTTGAAACTAGTAAATATAAATGTAGTTAAGATCCTATATATAGAAATGATTCCATAATACAGAATAATAAACATATTACACCATATTTATCTGAATTTAAATCCTTAAATTCGACAAAAAAGTGAATTTTCGTAATTCTAATGTTCATTTTTTTCGACTTTTATTTTAAATAATCAGATTATAAAATCAGAATATTTAAAATGGACGAAACATTGCGTCAGAACTACGTTTGTACAATATTTATATAACCATTTACAACTATAGCAGAAAAACGCTTGCAATTTCAATATCTAACTATGAAGATATTACGACATTAATCGACAAGACGTTTTTATAACTTTCGACATTATTCTTAAATTCATTTTTTGAACAAAACCGACATCATTATCCAATTATTTTCATGTAAAACGTATTATATCAATATTCTTTATATGCTAATGTTAAGATTTTAAGATAAAAACATACCTACTCCGGAACAACCAAACCTTTAATCTGTTATTTTTTTCGACATCATTCTACATTTTTATGTTTTTTGTCGACATTTTATTTTTTCTTCAATACGCTTCTCTTTCAAACTTTTACTTACATAGCAAAAAAGAACAGGTGATCCCTGTTCTTTTTTCTACTCAATTATTGAATAAAAAGAGGAATGGCCTCTATTCCATTCCTCTTTTTATAGACTCTTTTGCATGTAAGTCATTAATAATATATTTGGACGCTATGGAAATTTGCTCTCGCAATTCCTCTACCCTTTGTCCTAACGTTTCCTGTACATATTCTGTCTGCTCTAATTGCTTAATCGCCATACTATGTAATGTTTCTGTCGTCCAGTCTCCATCCACATTCCCAATAATCGGCTGATTTACTTGTTGTAAAAACGAATCGATCTTTGGATCATATGAAATTCCAATCATAGGCGTGTTTGCAACTGCCGATAATATAAGAGCATGCAGTCTCATTCCTATTAAAAGAGAGCATTCTGATAAAATAGAGATTTTCTCATGAATATCCATTTTATAAGGGAGCATGTGTGCTTCTTCTCCCATCAAATTAATGATATCCCTTGATGCATTTTGATCAAATGGTCCATGCATCGGTACAAATAAAATATGGTATCCCTCTTGCTTAAGCTTTTTCAGCGTATCTGCTAACTTCTTCATATAATCTTCTTTTGCATCCCAGTACCTTACACTAACCGCAACGACCTTTCCTTGCAGCGCATGTTTTTGAAGCCAATCGGATTTCTTTTCTTCTGGCTGACAAGCTAATACTGGATCTGGAACAAGTTCGATGTCTTTCTTAATACCAATTTCTTTTAAGTACAAAAAAGAGTCTTCATCACGTACTGATATATATTCAGCCTTTGATACATGCCATTTCACTAATAAACGATTTTGCTTCTTCGTGATAGGCCCGATTCCTTGGGCGTAAATATAATACGGCTTTTTCAAAAAACGGGCAAGCCGCATAATACCCGTATAGTATAAAATACTCTTAATACTCGTCTTATCTTGTAAGAGACTTCCGCCTCCGCTAATTAAACCATTACTTCTCTTTATTTCTCGGTAAATCGCTCTTATATCCCATCGGTTTACTGCTTCTACACCGTACATTTTTCTTGTATAGTCGGGGTCATTTGAAAGTACAACAAGCTCAAGAGTAGGATCCTCTTCATGTAGCGCTTTAATAATTGATTGCAAAATTGCTTCGTCCCCAACATTATAAAAACCATAATATCCTGATAAAACTAACCGCACTCTTAATCTCCTCCAACATTTCGCAATCAACTCTTTTTGTAATTAAACAAATTGTTATCCATTCCTTGCCGAGAAAGGTTTGATAACTTCAAATTGATTTCTTTCACAAACATCTAACAAGTCATACCCATGTATAATACTGTTCATTTTCTATAATCAACGATTTTATTTACGTAAAAATGGAATTTGTTCTTTCGATATCCAGTTTAGTTTCAATGCACATATGCCATATAACACTGAAGCTATACTTAGCGCTACAGCACTATATATCATTGCTAAAATCCTGGAATCTGTCACATTGATTAATGTAGACCCAAAGTATAATGCTATACCTAAAATACTAGATACTCCAATCACAGCCAAAAATTTCCCTATAGCTATTGGATAGGAAAGATCTTTTCTAATATAAATATGATTTGCGATACAAATCATTATATAAATAATTAGAGTACTATACGCTGCTCCATTTATACCGAATTGGTTTACTAGCGCTATATTTAATACAATTTTTACAAAACTTACACCGATGACAATCCATGCTGCTTGCATCGAACGATTAATCCCTTGCAAGATTCCTATTGATAATACCATAAGTGATGTGAAATACGAGCTACCAATTAAAATAGCTAACATGCCACTTCCTTTTGTATCTGTAAATAATGCAACATTAAGCGGTACTGCAAGCGCCATAAGCCATATCGTTATCGGCATTGTTAAAACGTGCGCAAATTCATTTGTACGTTTTACTGTCAGTTTAGCTAAAGCTATATCTTTTTTTGTTAAAGCAGCTGTTAATAATGGAATTAACGGAAATACTATCGCACTTGCAAATACAACAATTAATTGCGTAAATGCAAAACCACGGCTATATATACCAAATTGTTCCTGAATAGTTGCAGAAGATTCATGTAGCACATGTGGAATTGTTACAGAATCAACTAAATTTAAAACAGGCATCGATAACGCTCCGATTGCAATTGGAATTGAAACACGAAGTATGTTTTTCGCGTTTGTCTTAAAATCTTGTAATGAATATGTTTCGCTCTTATAGCGATACGTGCTTTTCACATATTTCATTCGCAAATATATGAGTGACGTAATAACACCAAAACAAGAACCAATCATTGCTCCGCCTGTTATGATATCACTAGCTTTATTCCAATATACAAATATATAGGCTATTGTTAGCATAAAGAATACGCGTATCAACTGTTCAATTACTTGTGATACACCAGTAGGTATCATATCTCCGAACCCTTGGAAATATCCACGGTACACTGCCATATACGGTGCGATTAATAAAGCAAACGAAGTAACAATTAATGCTAGCCTCGTCTCTTGCCCACCAAGCATATTTGCAATGCCACTCGATCCAATGATAATAATTAAAAATCCGAGCACCCCAAATATAACACCGATAATAGATGCGGACGTAAACAATTTAGCTATTCCGTCACGATCATTCTTTTCATGAAGATCAGCTATTAACTGGGATATTGCTAGCGGGACTCCCGCTACTGATAAAGTTAAGGCTATCATATATACAGGAAAAACAAGGCGAAAAATTCCAAGTACTTCATCCCCTGCTATATTTTGCAATGGAATTTGAAAAAAACTCCCCACTACTTTCGATATAAACGTTGTAACGGTTAAAATCGCAGCGCCTTTTACAAACTTTTTATTCATCTTCTATCTCTTTTCTTTCAATATATAATCTACATAAAATATTAAATCCATATTATTCATTCAACTTGAGAATCATCACTTTATCTCATTTAGTTATCATACCAAATTTCTTATATATTGAATACTCTCTTTCTTTTTATGTTTTAAATATAATATGTGCCATATATATGTTTTTTTATCCAGTATTTTCTTCAATTTACTACTTCTACTTGTTCAGGATAAACATGTGCTATAATGTAGCTATTGTCAGTAAGAGGAGTGTTTACAACATGCTGAATTCGGTAAAGAAATTGTTAGGAGATTCTCAAAAAAGAAAGCTAAAAAAATATGAACAACTCGTTCAAGATATTAATGATTTGGAAAAACAAATGGCTGATTTACCTGACGAAGAATTACGTCACAAAACTGTCACATTCAAAAGTATGCTTAAGGATGGTAAAACAGTTGATGACATAAAAGTAGAAGCATTCGCTGTTGTACGCGAAGCCGCAAAACGTGTGCTTGGATTACGCCATTACGATGTGCAGTTAATCGGAGGACTTGTATTACTAGAAGGTAATATTGCGGAGATGCCAACTGGTGAAGGGAAAACATTAGTTTCCTCTCTCCCAACATATGTACGTGCCCTTGAAGGAAAAGGCGTTCATGTTATTACTGTAAACGATTACTTAGCGAAGCGTGATAAAGAGTTAATTGGCCAAGTCCATGAATTTCTAGGCTTACAAGTTGGATTAAATATTCCTCAAATCGATCCTTCTGAAAAGAAACTTGCGTACAAAGCTGATATTACATACGGTATTGGAACAGAGTTTGGCTTTGACTATCTTCGCGATAATATGGCTGCTTCACAAAATGATCAAGTTCAGCGCCCCTATCACTTTGCTATTATCGATGAGATTGATAGCGTTTTAATTGATGAGGCGAAAACGCCACTTATCATTGCTGGGAAGAAATCAGGTAGCTCTGATTTGCATTATTTATGTGCAAAAGTTATCAAATCATTCCAAGATACCCTTCACTATACATACGATGCAGAATCGAAATCAGCTAGTTTTACAGAAGACGGTATTACAAAAATAGAAGATTTATTTGACATCGATAACTTATATGATTTAGAGCATCAAACTCTATACCATTATATGATTCAATCATTACGTGCCAATGTCGCTTTCCAGCTTGACGTTGACTATATTGTGCATGATGAAAAAATACTACTTGTAGATATTTTCACAGGACGTGTTATGGATGGTCGCTCTTTAAGTGACGGCTTACATCAAGCACTAGAAGCAAAAGAAGGTTTAGAAATTACAGAAGAAAACCAAACACAAGCTTCTATTACAATTCAAAACTTCTTCCGTATGTATCCGGCATTATCAGGTATGACAGGTACCGCAAAAACGGAAGAAAAAGAATTCAACCGTGTATATAATATGGAAGTTATTCCAATTCCAACGAACCGTCCTATTCTTCGTGAAGATAAAAATGACGTAGTATATGTAACAGCTGATGATAAATATAAAGCTGTGCGTGAAGAAGTTCTAAAACAGCATAAGCAAGGACGCCCTATTTTAATTGGGACGATGTCTATCTTGCAATCTGAAACTGTTGCTCGTTATTTAGATGAAGCAAACATAAAGTATCAATTATTAAACGCTAAAAGTGCAGAGCAAGAAGCAGACTTAATTGCAACTGCTGGGCAAAAAGGTCAAATTACAATCGCTACCAATATGGCAGGCCGAGGTACTGATATTTTACTAGGTGAAGGTGTCCACGCCCTTGGTGGATTACATGTAATTGGAACAGAACGTCATGAATCTCGCCGCGTTGATAACCAGCTTAAAGGACGAGCTGGTCGCCAAGGTGATCCGGGAAGCTCTCAATTTTTCCTATCTTTAGAAGATGAGATGCTAAAGCGCTTTGCTCATGAAGAAGTAGAAAAGTTGGAGAAATCACTGAAACCTGACAAAACGGGGCTTATTAATACATCTAAAGTTCATGATTTCATTAACCGTACACAATTAATTTGTGAAGGTGGTCATTTCTCAATGCGTGAATATAATTTAAAATTAGATGACGTAATTAATGATCAACGTAATGTTATATACACACTACGTAACAACCTTCTAAAAGAAGAAACAAATATGATAGAACTTGTTATTCCAATGATTGAACACTCTGTGGATGCAATTGCTAAGCAGCACCTTTTCGAAGGAATGCTTCCTGAAGAATGGGATTTCACTAGTTTAACAGCATCTATTAAAGAAGTTTTAGCGGTTGAAACTTTGCCGCCATTATCTGCGAACGACGTACATTCGCCTGAGGATTTACAAATCGTTTTAAAAGATACAATTTCTAGCTATATCGAACGTGTACAAGAATTAAATGACCATGCGGATTTACAACAATCACTGCGCTACGTTGGTTTACACTTCCTAGATCAAAACTGGGTAAATCACTTAGATGCAATGACTCACTTGAAAGAAGGTATTGGCTTAAGACAATATCAACAAGAAGATCCAACTCGCCTTTACCAAAAAGAAGGTTTGGATATTTTCTTATACACTTACGGTAATTTTGAAAAAGAAATGTGCCGATATATCGCGAGACATTTAGCAGTTCCAGAAAACGTACAATCATGAGGTGAAAATTTATGTTATCATTCCTGAAAAAGGCAAAGAAAAAAGGAAAAGATACTACTGTTTCTAGTAATCAATTATTTGGACAAGAAGAAACTACTTCTCAAAACAAAACGGTAAAGCCAGTTCTTTACTTCCATCCTAGCTGGGGTGACGTAGCACAAGAACAAAAATACATTTATCAATTTTTACATAAAGAATTACCACGTTTACAAGAATATCAAATTTCTTTATCAGGAATTGAAATTGAAAAACGTGATGGCGCATACGATGTAGCTGCATTCATTCGCAGCAGTGTCCCAAAACCAATTTCTTTCGAAGAAGTTACATTACTTCTATTAAACAAAGATAAAAAGCTGTGCGCACGTAAAACATTTAACTTATCTGCACTTGGCGATATTCCTGAAAACGTGAATATGCCTTTCGTATTTACATTTGAGCAAGAAACAATAACGGAAGCTGAACTATCTCAATCAGATTGGGAATTAGCTTTCGAACTTGAAAGTAAGCATCAACTAGATTTAGATCCATCTTGGGAATCTCAGTTACCTGAAGCAAGCAAAGATGCTTTACGTAATTTTGTAGACAATTTAACACCTCCAAATGAAGGTGAAATTAACTTCCTAGGTTTACAAGCCGCACTGAAAGAGAACGGCGATTTACATACAACACTTCTAATTCGTAACGGCTGTAAAGATAACATTCAACTAGAACAACTTCCTCTTCATATTGAAGATGCTTCTGGAGAAGTCGTTGTTAAAGGTGCTTTCACGTTACCGAATCTTGAAATTAAAGCGAATACTACAAAACCGTGGTCATTTGTTTTCCCTGCTTCATCCATCTTGAAACAAAACATGGATTTATCTAGCTGGAAAGCATTTGTACCACAAGACTAATATACAAAAAAGCCTATCCTAAAAGATGGTCATCACACCTTTAGGATAGGCTCTATTTTTTATGTAAAATCTACTTCGTTACTAATAAACGTTCAATATGATACTCAGCTTCTAGTTTACACATTTCATCTACATGCTTTACTTCGCTCTTGTTTAACAGCTCTAATTGTTCTTCGCTCGGCTGCTCACTAATAAGCTCATTAATTTTTTCATTTACTTTCATCGCTAATGCTTGATGGAAATCTGGATGTCCTTTCAACTCGTCATCTACTTTATTAATCCAAGTTGATTTTGTGTATAAATATTGTTTCCACTGTTCAACAAATTGCTGCATATCAAATTTTTCTTCATTCCATTCAATTTCTTTCATATATCTCTCAAAAGAAACAACAATTGATCGTGTAATCCCGATCTTCACTCCATGTGGTAACTGTTTGTACATCAAATATTCCCTCCAGCTTAAAGCTCTTCCTTCTGAATATAAAGGAATCTCAAAATTCATATACTTTCTTATAATAGCACATTGCTAATCTAAGATGTTACTATACTGTGTAGAAAATCAATTGTCAACAGACGTATAACATTTAAATATAATGATTTTATACATAGTAAGCACATATACAAATAATAAGAACCTTCACACTCTATAACGCAATTCATGTGAAGGTTCTTATTGTTATATTGCCTTAACTTTTAAAAACTGCAGTTTCTCTTTTTGCTCATCATTCGCCATCATTACTATCGTCTTTTCAACATGCGGATGTACATGTTCAAGTGTCACACGCACTCCTGCTTTATCCGATTGCTCAACAAAGTTTAATAACGCCATAGCTCCTGATACATCCATATAACGTACATCTTTCATACGCAAACTAACTGGTGACTTCACATCTTGTAAAGAAGCAAAAATACGATCTACTGATAGAAATGAAAGTGGTCCCTGAATCGTATACGTCGCTTCTTTTTCTTTTATAATAGAAGCTTTACGTTCTTTACACTTCACCATGTATATAATGAAGGAAAGAATAATGCCAAACGCAACAGCAACCATTAAATCGAATTTCACTGTCACAACCATCGTCACGAACATAACAATCACATCACCTCTTGGTGCTACATGTGCTTTCTTCATGCTTTCCCAATCAAACATCCCTATGCCAGTTAAAATTAAAATACCTGATAATACAGCAAGCGGAATATATTGTACCACTGAACCGAGTCCCATAATGAAAATAAATAATATGACACTATGCATACAAGCCGACAGTGCCGTCTTCCCCCCGCTTCTTATATTGACGATAGATCTAACAGTTGCACCTGCTCCTGCTAATCCACCGAACAAACCACTCGCAATATTGCCAATACCTTGTCCGATTAACTCTTTATTACTTTTATGACGTGTCCCCGTCACATTATCCATTACGACAGACGTTAATAACGAGTCAATTGATCCTAGTAAAGCAATACTAAGTGCTGGTAATACAAGTGCTAACATGCCATTTGCGTCTAAATTCGGTACGTGAAGAGATGGCATCGCCTCTGGAATTGCACCTATTTTTTCAATCATCTTATTTAAAGAAAGAGTTCCTACAACTGGTAAGTTTACCGTAATTCCTTGTAGCATAGAAGAAAATAACGGCAACGTTACTGTAACACCTACTAATGCTACTAAACTTGATGGAATGGCCTTAATCCATTTTCCAGAAACAATCATTACAATGATCGTTAATAACACAAGCAGAAAGCTATTTTGTACGTGCTTCATTTCACCTAAAATAATAATCAGTGCAATCCCATTCATAAACCCTGAAACAACAGGATACGGAATGTAACGAACGTAAGAGCCGAGCTTACATACACCAAATAAAATTTGAAATAACCCCGCCATCATAAATGCAATAAAACTTGCTTCTAATCCGTGAGTTGCAATAACGCCCGTTGCAATTACTGTAATCGGCCCAGTAGGACCCGTTACTTGCCCCGGTGTACCGCCAAATAACGCCGCAAACAAACCTGCAAAAATTGCACCATACAATCCGACCAGTGCTCCCTCAGACGTTCCCGTTGCAGCAATACCAAATGCAATCGCTAGCGGCAAGGCAACAATCGCAACAGTAAACCCTGCTAAACATTCCTTTGCTATTTTTTGAAACATATAAATAACCACCTTCTTATAAAGTCCATGTTCCATTGTACATCTAAAACAAATCATTCGTTAGCGTATTTATAAAAAACTCTTTACAGTCTCGTGAAGTAAACGTCTACATTTACAAATAGCCTTCCCAAGTCAAACTAAAAAACAGCAATATGACGAATCTACCTTTGGAAACAAACTTGACTATGCTATAATGAACAAATTAAATCTTTTACTATATACTTGGAGGCACTATGCTAACTTTTGAAGAAAAATTATCAATTATTGAATCTTTCCCGGAATTAGAAAGAAAGAACGTATCATTAAAACGCGTAAACTTTCACTTTGAAGAAAGTCGTTTAGATAAAAAGAACGTTGTATATCATTTACACCCAAATGGAAACGGATTTGTATATGCAAACTTCATTAAAGGTTATAGAACAGATGATAAAGGCATGATTAACATCCGCGAGTTTTCAGAAGAAGAACTGCGTTCATTAATTGAAAAAGTAATTGAACGTCTATCACAGGAGCAAGAGGAAATTGTAGCACCAATGGAACCTGCTGCGGAAGAAGAATGGCGTAACGAAGACGGCCATATCCTAACTCTTATTCAAGAGGATGACATGTGGAACGTTTACGCTGGCGTAAACTTAGACGGTACATTCAACTCTTATCCAGAAGCTGCGGAATACCTTGATGAAGAAGGTTTCTCACGCAAGTAATAAAAATGCCTTTCCGAATTTGGAAAGGCATTTTTTCATTATTTTTTCATACCTTTTAACGACTCTCTCAGCACAAATTTTTGCAACTTCCCACTCGCATTACGAGGAAGTTCATCTGCAAATAAGTAATGACGCGGACGTTTATAGTCTGCTAATTCATCACTTTCTTTGCAATACGTTTCTAAATCAGCTTCTGTAATATTTTCATCTTTCTTTACAACAACCGCAACGACACGCTCTCCCCATAGTTCATCGGGCTCACCAAGTACCGCAACATCTAATACACCAGGGTGACTATGAAGAAAATCTTCAATTTCACGTGGATAAATATTAACGCCTCCGCTAATTACCATATCATCCACACGATCTGCGACGAATAAATAGCCATCTTTATCGAAATAACCTAAATCACCCGAGTGATACCATCCTTTATACATCGATTTTGCATTTGCTTCTTCTCGATTATGATAACCAGCCATCATAGTTGGACCGCGCAAAATAATTTCCCCTACTTCATAAGGAGGCAACGTATCATCTGGCTCTGCTGGTCCATCTTCGTTCGGTTTCACAATTCGAATTTCATGGCTAAAGCACGGCGTTCCTGCTGAACCAGCTTTCGTAATTTGATCCTCTTCTACGAGAAACGCAACAACTGGTCCCATTTCTGTCATTCCGTAAATTTGGACAAGATCAATATAAAGACGCTCTTTACATTCCTTCACTAACGCCGGAGCCATCGCAGCCCCGCCATATACACCGATTTTCATCGAAGTTAAATCATACTTAGTTAGATCTTTTTGCAGTAACATATTCCACATCGTCGGTGCTGCAAAAAACGTCGTAATCTTCTCTTCTTGAATGGTATGTAATACTCTATCCGTATCAAAATGATGTAAAATAACATTCTTTCCGCCAACTTGAATGCGCGGTATGATTCCAGCGTTTAACTCGCCGCAATGATATAAAGGCGCTACCACAAGACCGGCGCTATCCCTGTTATATTTTATGAAATACGTACAAATCATACTATGCTCAGCCATATCACGATGGCGATGTAGTACGCCTTTCGGATGACCAGTCGTTCCGCTCGTATAAAGCATAGAACAAAAGTCCATTTCATCGACTACAATATCTACTTTTTCAGCTGATGCTTCATTTACTTTTTCATGGTAAGAACTAGCATAGGAAGGTGCATCGTCTTCCACGTACCAAAAAGACGAATTTGGAAAATCTCGTTCAATCATAGTAACTGTTGATTCGACTGCTTTTTCAAAGACGACTACTTTCGAGGCTGCATCTTGGAGGATATACGATAATTCTTTTGCTTTTAAGCGGAAATTAATTGGATTGAAGATCGCGCCAATTTTCGCACAGGCTAAGTAAACGTTTACAAATTCACGACAGTTATATAGGTAAACAGATACACAATCTCCCTTTCTTACTCCTTCTTTCAATAGAGCTTGCGCCGTTTTATTTATTTGCTCATCCCACTGTTTATATGTCCAACGAATATTTTTTTCTGGTTCTACTAACGCCTCTTTATTCGGATACTTGCCAACTGTCAAATCAAAAATTCTCCCTATCGTCATGTACATGCCAACAATTTCCCCCTTTTCTCTTTCATAAATCTATCATTTCGTCTATAAGTAGACATTGTCCTCTAATAATCTGACTAATTTTTCTGATTATTATCGACATAGTTTTACATATGGACCGTTTGATGGTAAATGAAATTATATCGGCGATTTTTTGAATATATCGAACGCAACTCAATTTATATCAGCTATTTTTCGAATATATCGACTTACCGACAAAAACTGACAATATAAAAAGAGGCTGTTCCAAATCGGAACAACCCCCTTCTTCTTACACGAATAGCTCTTCTAAAATTTTCAGTTTATCTTCTGTATATTTCACGAAGCCATCGTTATATGATTTTGGATCTTTCGGATTCGCAAAGTGTGTAATTGCTCCTGTTTGTGGGTGAACAAATTTACTTGATGCCCCGCAACCAAGTCCGATAATCGATTGTACTTCTTCCATAATAACAATATTGTAGATACTTTCTTGCGTCGGTATTGCATACCCAACGTTTTCTAAGTTACCTAAAATATTTTTTTGACGATATAAATAGTATGGCACGTAATTATGGTTCTTCGTCCACTCTTCCGCCTCATGCATCATCGCAGTAATTTCTTCGCGACCTGCTACTTTATATTTACGTTTGTTTTGCGTCATTTCAGAAGCACGTTTAAATGATAACGTATGAACTGTTAAAGATTCTGGCATTAACTTTTCTGTTTCATCTAACGTGTGCTTGAAGATGTCTAATCCTTCACCAGGAAGACCAATAATTAAATCCATATTAATATTGTTCATTCCCATTTCACGTGCTAAATGATACTTCTCAATCGTTTCTTCTACAGTGTGATGACGTCCAATTGCTTTTAGTGTTTCTTGGTGGTATGACTGCGGATTAATACTAATACGGTCAATATTCCATTTATTTAACACTTCTAGCTTTGCTGGTGTGATCGTATCTGGGCGACCTGCCTCAACTGTTACTTCACGTACATCTTTCACATCAGGGAAAGCTTGGTACATTTCTTCATACAACATATCCATCTCTTCTGCTGTAATACTCGTCGGTGTACCGCCGCCGTAATAAATCGTCGTAACTGTAACACCTTTTTCTTTTAAAAACTTACCAATTTCACGAACTTCATAATGTAACCCGCCTAAGAACGAATCAACTGATCCTTGGCGTCCGTTAATTGCATAAGCTGGGAACG
Source organism: Bacillus sp. 41-22 (assembly GCF_025809295.1). Taxonomy (NCBI): domain Bacteria; kingdom Bacillati; phylum Bacillota; class Bacilli; order Caryophanales; family Bacillaceae; genus Bacillus; species Bacillus sp. 41-22. The sequence continues at coordinate 876,160 of NZ_CP084035.1, read as the reverse complement.
TACAGTACGCACATTTTGTAGGACAAAACGGAATACCGATGTAAATACTTACTTCTTCTTTCAAACGGTATAAATCCGGAACAACCGCTAATTGGCAATCAACAATACGCTGAAGAAGTTCAATTTTCTCTTCATGAATTAAATAACTTTCACGAAGTTCTTTATGCGCTTCTTCTTTTGACATACCATTTTGAAGCAGTTTGTGAAGAAGTTTCGTTGGGCGTACCCCAGTTAATATTCCCCAGCTCTGTTCAAGTCCAGTTAGCTGTTGAAGTACAGAAAGATATACGTAAGAAACAACATGTTTCACTTGCTTCATACGTTCTTTTTCTTCTGTGAAAGCAGATAAATCTTTTGCGAATGTTTCTTCATATACATTTCCGGTTGCAACATCTGTTAAACGAGCCGATGCTGTCACATTACCTTCTATCTGTATATCAACGATAAGATTTGCTTCTTCTTTCTCAAACCCTATCGTGCTCTCTTCAAAAAATAAACCGCCAATATTTTGTAGCGGACGTAAAAAACGATCATCTTGTAACGTTTTAATTGAAATTAACAACATTATCACCTTTTCATTTGCAAACTCTCTTTAGTTTACTTGAAGGGCGTTTGAAGGTCAATACAGAAGGTTTTACCTTATTTCTTCTATTAAAAACTTAAAGGCATAAGAGATAACATTTCTCTTATGCCTTTTATAAACCTATTAGCTATTTTTAATCATAAATCTTAAACGTATTCCTAATAACACCAGAATTACACCTATAAATGGAAGGTAATCCGTATTATGCCCTGTAGCTGGAAGTTTTTGATTATTAGAACCGCCTTGTTCTTTTTCTGGTAAGTTAGGCTTTTCTACTTCTTCGCCTGGGCTTTCTGTTCCTTCACCTGGCTTTTCTATTCCTTCACCTGGTGTTTCTGTCTCTCCACCTGGTGTTTCTGTCTCTCCACCTGGTGTTTCTGTCTCTCCACCTGGTGCTTCTATCTCTCCACCTGGTGTTTCTGTCCCTCCACCTGGTGTTTCTGTCTCTCCACCTGGCTTTTCTGTCTCTCCACCTGGTGTTTCTGTCTCTCCACCTGGTGTTTCTGTCTCTCCACCTGGTGTTTCTGTCTCTCCACCTGGTGTTTCTGTCTCTCCACCTGGTGTTTCTGTCTCTCCACCTGGTGTTTCTGTCTCTCCACCTGGTGTTTCTGTCTCTCCACCTGGTGTTTCTGTCTCTCCACCTGGTGTTTCTGTCTCTCCACCTGGTGTTTCTGTCTCTCCACCTGGTGTTTCTGTCTCTCCACCTGGTGTTTCTGTCTCTCCACCTGGTGTTTCTGTCTCTCCACCTGGTGTTTCTGTCTCTCCACCTGGTTTCTCTGGACCTTTTCCTGTTTCTTTTTCATTGGTAATTTGAAGCTTTATAACTTCTACTTTCTCATTAGAAATCGTAAATTCAATTCCCTTATCAGATAAATTATATCCTTCTGGAGCCTGGACTTCTTTTAAAACGTAATCTCCTGGTTCCAGTTTCTTCGAAGTTGCTTTACCATTTTTATCTGATGTTAATGTGTCTATTTTTATTCCGTCTTTCAGAATTTCAAACACTGCACCTTCTAATTTTTTATCTGTATCATTAGCATCTATCTTTGTAATTTCTACTTGACCTGTGATTTTTTCTTTCACTTTTTCATTCAATACTTCTTGTTTTGCTACTTCATTTGCTACAACATTTACTTTTACTGTAACTTCTACCGCTTTGTAGCCTTCTGGCGCTTTCGTTTCTTCTAACGTATACTTACCTGGCACTAAGTTTTCGAATGTCACAACACCATCTTTATTCGTTGTTTTCGCTTCTCCAACTACTTGACCATTTTCGTTTTTTAGTCTGAATTCTGCGCCTTCTAGAACTTTTCCACTCTCTGCATCCTTTTTGATTACTTGTAAGCTTCCTAATTCTTTCGCATTTTCTACTTGTACTTGTACTACTTTGTTCGCTTCCACAACGACTTCAATTTCTTCTTTTAGTAATTTATATCCTTTTGGTGCTTTCGTTTCTTTTAACGTGTATTTTCCTGGTTCTAATTTTCCAGAGATGACTTTACCTGTTTTATCTGTTTGTAACATCTCTACTTTCTTACCATCTTTATACACTTCAAATTCTGCGTCTGATAAAAGCTTCGTTTTATCGTTTGCATCTACTTTTACGATTTCAAATTGACCAAGGCTCTTACTATTCGTTACTTTTACATCAACAACTTTTTCACCGTTGACTGTTACATGAATTACTTGTTTTGTTAACTCATAACCTTCTGGTGCTTTTGTTTCTTCTAACGTATACTCACCCGGTACTAGTCCTTCTACTTTAACCGTTCCAGACTTATCTGTTGTAATTTTTTCTTTTACAACATTTCCTTTAGCATCTTTCAATGTAAATACTGCGCCTGCTAAACGTTCCGCTTGATCTTTATCATCTGTTTTAATAATTTGTAGAGAGCCCAAGAGTTTTTCATTTTCTGCCTCTACTTTTACTACTTCTTTCTCATTTTGAATTGTTACTTTCCATTCTTTATTTGAAATCTTGTAACCTGCTGGTGCTTTCGTTTCTTTCACTGTGTATTCACCTAATGGTAATTTCGGTAACATCGCTTTTCCACTCTCATCAGTTTTCAACTCTGCTACCTTTTTACCATCTTTATACACAGTAAATTCTGCATCTGATAATAGCTTCGTTTTATCATTCGCATCTACTTTTACGATTTCAAATTGACCCAGAACTTTTTCGTTCATTACTTCCTGTTTTACTACTTCATTTGCTACAACATTTACTTCCACTTTTAATTCTACCGCTTTGTAGCCTTCTGGCGCTTTCGTTTCTTCTAGCGTATACTTACCTGGCACTAAGTTTTCGAATGTCACAACACCATCTTTATTTGTTGTTTTCGCTTCTCTAACTACTTGACCATTTTCGTTTTTCAGTCTGAATTCTGCGCCTTCTAGAACTTTTCCACTCTCTGCATCCTTTTTGATTACTTGTAAGCTTCCTAGTTCTTTCGCATTTTCTACTTGTACTTGTACTACTTTGTTTGCTTCCACAACGACTTCAATTTCTTCTTTTAGTAATTTATATCCTTTTGGTGCTTTCGTTTCTTTTAACGTGTATTTTCCTGGTTCTAATTTCTTAGAGATTACTTTACCTGTTTTATCTGTTCGTAATGTATCTATTTTTTCACCATCTTTATACACTTCAAACTCTGCGTCCGATAATAGCTTCGTTTTATCATTCGCATCTACTTTTACGATTTCAAATTGGCCTGTAGCTTTTTCAGCGATTTTTTTATTCAACACATCTACAGTCACTGTTTTATTAGCAGCTACATCAACACGAACTGAGCTAGATGATAGTTCATAACCTTTTGGTGCTTCAACTTCTTTTAATGTATATGTTCCAACTGGAAGTTGTTTTGATAAAGCTGCACCTTTACCATCTGTAATAATTGTTTCAACAACATTTCCATCTTTATCTATAACATCAAATTTTGCACCTGGTAGAAGTTGACCAGATTCACTATCTTTTTTCAACAATTTAAATTGACCATTCTCTACTTTTTTCGTATTCTTCATAACAATTTCAATTACGTTTGTACCATTAATTGTTACTTTTACTGGTGTATCAACTTTTATATATCCTTCTGGTGCACTTATTTCTTTTACAAAATAGTCACCAAGTGGTAAATCCTTGACTTCAGCAATACCCTTTTCATTCGTTGTAACAGTAGCTACAACATTATTGTCTTTGTCTATAACATCAAATTTTGCATCTTTTAAAACAATGTTTTCATCGTTTGCATCAACTTTTTTAATTTGTAAATTTCCTTTTTCAACTGATGGATTTTTCCATTTCGGCCAGTTAAATTTAAAATTGTGAACCTCAAACCCATCTCTTTGGTGTAATCCCCCAACATAGGCTTGTCCATTAATAGAACCACCCTTTGTCTCTACAACAGCATTTGGAGCAAATACACTTCCTACTACGCCATATCCTTTTGTTGATATTTTTGTAGCATTCGGAAACGCCCAAATTACTTTACTAGCTAACTCAGTAAAAGGTGAATTAGGATCATATGCTTGTGATGTATTAATTAAGTCTGTTGCCATCCCAGTATTTTTCGTATCGTACAAAATTGCACCGCTACCAAAATTCACTTCTTCTGCGTCTGAATAAATAACAATAAAGTCTTTGTTATTTACATTCGGAAGATAAACATCTTTTACATCAAATGTTTTCTTTCCTGTTAAGCCTGAAGAAACATAAATATTAGGATTGTTTACATCCTCTCCGATGCCAAAACTCATATTAGGTTTTGGTTTATCAGTATGTAATTGACTCGCATTTCCAATTACACCATCAACGTCTTTTCTAAATTCTTTGAACTTGGCATCAATCTCTGCTTGCTCTTTATAAGAGATACGGTCATAAGATGACTTCATTGCACCTTCTGGGTCACCATCTTTTGTCATCGCCACTGTTCCATCTTGAATGATTACTTGTCCTGCTCCCGCTTTCGTAAATTGACCACCTAGTAATAATGATGGATATCCTTCATCTTTCCATGTTGCTCCAGCTAAGTTGTTTGCTCCAGTTGCAGCCGCTACGACTGTATAACTTGATGCGTTCATGTTCTTTTGAACAGCCATCGCACCCTCAATATCCGCACTCGTTGCACTATGATCACCAAAAATGATTGCGTTATAATAAGATGTATCGCCTAAACCTTTTAATTCTGTTGTAGCTGCCTCCGCTTTATACGGTAAATGGATTAAAAAATTCATACATACTAACAATATAATTATAAAACTACTGCATATCTTTTTTACTTTTTGACTTAATGATTTCCTCAAGAAATTCATTCCCCCTTTTCAAATTTCAAAAACTTATAACAAGAAGTACATTTCAGATGTACTTAAAACCTATTCATACTAATTTACAAATAATCCATTTAAATAAAACAAAGAAGCTCTACAACTAATTGGCGAAACTACTACAATTCATTTTTGAGATAATACGTGAACTAAACTAACATGCTGAAGTGTTTTTACGTACGGGAGCTCAATAAAATTAACTCGAAGAATATTTCATGTGGTGTAACTATTTTGGCAACATCATCCACTCTACAACAGTTTTCTAAAGTATTCAAGTGAATTGTATGGATTACAGACACAATTCCTCACCTGAAACGCTTTCATTTCTTATTGGAATATTGATTTAAACTTTTCAAATAAAGTCGACAAAAAAACGTAGCCAAAAAGCTACGTTTTTCTTTCATCGTTTCGGTGTATGTTTATGATTCTTTAAAAAAGGAAGCGGGAATTGCTTACGAAAATGCTCTTTAATCATGTACTCTACGCCGTTCTCAGTATTAGAACGTGTAATCCAGTCTGCGGCCTGCTTTAATTCTACAGGAGCGTTCCCCATTGCTACCCCAAGCCCAACATTTTCAATTACCTCTAAGTCTTCTACGCTATCTCCAATCGCAACCATTTCACTAAGGTTAATATTTAAATGCTCCCCAAGTAATTGTAAACCACGTAGTTTTGATACATTTTGAGGGAGAATTTCTATATGTCTTTCATCACACTCGACGTACTCTACATCTTGAAATGCCTTTTTTAACGTATTCATCCCTCTTTCTTTTTCACCTTTCGTATGGAAAACAATATCAATTTTTGGCGCAGCTACTGGATGATCACGCAGTGCATCCCCTAGCGAATCTACAAATTGAACTGGATAAAATAACGGATCTGCGCTTGATAATACAGTACGCGCAATTAAGTTTGGTGTATTTCTCTCACGATTCCCAATTGAATATCGTTCATGAGAAATGCGAACATTACAATCAAAATGCTCTAACACTTGCACAATATTAAAGGTTTTCTCTTCAGATAATCTCCTTTGAGCGAACGGCTTATCTAACGATGCTGAAACGAAAGCACCGCCATGCGTAACTAATATAGAATCTAATTTTAACGCCTTCGCTATTTTATGAGCAGATTGAAAATTACGATTCGTAAATAATGTAACGTATACATCTTTTCTTTTCACAAAGTCAATTGTTTCTCGTATCCCTTTTGCGATTTTTCCGTTGTTGTATAGTAGTGTCCCATCTATATTAAGAGCTAGTAAGCGATAAATCATGTCGCACTCCCCCTCTTCGCTGTTGTACTCTATCCATAATTTATGAAATAAATTTAGTAAATAGAACGAGTTAGAATTACTACTGAAAATTTGGTTTACTATATACATATACAACTGGCAAAGGAGATAGTACAATGCAGGCACCACCTTCTTTTTATGAAGGCGATACATTAGTGGTCGCAAAGAAGTTACTCGGACATAAACTCGTTCATATTGTAGACGGCATAAAGCGGAGCGGAATTATTGTAGAAGTAGAAGCATACAAAGGTCCAGATGATAAGGCCGCTCATAGTTACGGAGGCAGACGGACTGATCGAACAGAAGTAATGTTCGGCGCACCAGGACATGCTTACGTATATTTAATTTACGGCATGTATCATTGCTTTAACGTAATTACAGCAACAATCGGCACCCCGCAAGGAGTTCTCATTCGTGCTCTTGAACCTGTAGATGGAATCGAAGACATGAAACTAGCGCGCTACAACAAAACTGACATTACGAAAGCTCAGTATAAAAACTTAACAAATGGCCCCGGAAAACTATGCCGCGCGCTCGGAATCACTTTAGAAGAGCGCGGCGTATCACTTCAAAGTGATACGTTACATATTGAATTAGTTCCTGAAGAAGACCATTTATCATCCACACATAACATAATAGCTGGCCCTCGTATTAATATTGATTATGCAGAAGAAGCCGTTCACTATCCATGGCGGTTTTATTATGAAAAGCATCCGTTTGTTTCAAAATAAAGAAGCTATCCTATAAGTAAGTGAAACCAACTTATAGGATAGCTCTTTTTTCGTAATTCATCACACGTCGAAAAGCCGAAATCCGGGCTCGGATTTCGGTTTTGTTTCTATAAAAGAAACCGTTGTTCCTCCAACATTGCCAAATACAGCTCATCTCCAAAGAGAAAATCTTAAAAGCATTATTTTTTTAATGCATAATAATTATCCAAATTGAATTTCGACATAATGAAAGTTCCTGTTGGCGTTAAAAGTTGTGACATAGATTGTATGACCTGCGGTAATTTCGCTGGCTCAATAGGATGTGATAACAAAATGTACTGGAATTTTTCATCTGTAAATACCTCATGTAACTTGTCATACTCAGCAGAAGTTGTAGGAGCTACCCTATTTGCAAGAGCTGCTGCTTTTTCATTAATTTCTGCTCCAAATATGGAAACTGCCGGGTAACGCCTTTTCATTTCTAATAAAGTTGCACCACATCCAGCTCCTATATGAAGAATATTCACTTTATCAGGCGCAAATCGATCTACAATTGCTAGTAAATCATAATGAATGTATAAACTTTCACCATAAAACCCCCATTTTTCATACAATTTTATATTATTTTCATGTAAAACTACAGAAAATTTCATACTATCTTCTTTCCATGAGACACTTCCGTAGTGATGAATAAATGTATCTTTACATAAATACAGTTTATATCCTTTTTCAAACATTCTTAGTGACAAATCATCATCTTCATAATTCCCCGGTGTAAATCGTTCATCTAATAATCCAACTTCATCTAACACTGATTTTTTTATAAGCATACAGAATCCGATTAATTTCATACGTTCTTCCCATTTATTTTTATCACTTTGATTATATAAAGTTGCAAACTTCTGCATTCCTTCAATATCTTTATAAAAGGTTGGTATAGCAGTATAGTAAGCGGCATTATTAGTTATGGGCCCTACCGCTCCAGTATCCTTACTTTCATATAAACACCGAATTAAGTTGCTTAGCCAATTTTCAGTTACGACCACATCATTATTCAATAATAGAATATTGTCACCTTTTGCCTCTTTAATTCCCTGATTGCATCCCTTTGGAAAACCCATATTCTCCGCATTTTCCACTAGCATAATATCCGATTGTTTTTGTAACCATTCTACAGTACCATCTGTTGACGCGTTGTCCACAACTATTAACTCATACTCTTGTTCCACTGTATAAGTTCTAATACTTTGGATGCATTCTTTTGTATACTGTAATTGATTATGAGTCAATATAATTATACTTGTGAGCATGAATCAAACTCCTCTCAGCAGCCAAAATGATTATCTAGTATTATTAAATATTATTTTTCCGATAAACTATCAAAATATTTTCTATTATATTCAATGCTCGGATTATTAGGTATGAACAGTGCAGCTTGTTCGTTATGATAAATTGCCTTTTCATATTCTTTTATTCGATCATAACAAATACATAGTTGAATATGCGGCAACCATGTATGACACTCTTCTCGGACAAACGGCGAATCCTTTGGTCGTGGCCCGTCAATTGCTGCATGGTACCAATATATCGCTTTAGAATATTCCCCTTGTTGCAAAAATACACGTCCTAAGTGGCAACAAAGTTCTCCTCTAGGCGTGTCATACGTAAATGATTGCAAACAAGACTGTATAGATTTTTTTAAGTCCCCCAATTCTAAATAACATTCGGCTCTTTTTAAACATGCTTGAATGTTATCTTCAACCCAACCCTTTTCTTCATCTAAAAACCTAGAATACCCCTTAACAGCCTTATCAAATAATCTGTGATCCTTACATTCATTTGCATAATAGTACACATCGCGGGGGCTAAACTCTTTTCCACTCTCAAGATGTTTTTCATATATTTTCAAATTACGATTAGTATATGCTTTTTCCTTTTTATGACTTACCCCTACGTCACTATTTATAAGATTTCCATACACCTCTAAATATTCATGAACAAATCCATACCATTGAAAATTTTTACTTCTGTTGACTAATCGATATCTCCTTAAAGAATGTGTTGGATTTCCTTCTATATCAAAAGTTAAATAATATTTCATAGATACTGCATCCGTACTACGATCTAACGTATGTTTTAACTGCAACAATTTCTTTATATCTTCCGTATCTATTATGTCATCTGCGTCTAGCCAAAGAATATATTCTTTTGTAGCTTTAGAAAACGCAAAGTTTCGTGCCGCTGAAAAATCTTCAATCCATTGAAAATCATAAACTTTCGCGTCGTACTTCTTCACAATTTCTTTTGTAGCATCTGTGGAACCTGTATCTACAATAATAATTTCATCCACAACACTTTTAACCGATTCTAAGCATTTTGATATAGTTTGTTCTTCATCTTTTACAATCATGCATAAACTAATAGTAATGGAGTTTTCCATCATATCCCCCCTATCCTTTTGATGTATATGTTTGGAGAGAAATTTATATTTCTTTTGCTTCAAAATTGAGTTTTCATTTTACAAAAGAAACATAATGAGGCGGTGCAGTGAAATTGGATAGGGGAATTTCACTCGAAGATTGCAAATCAATGAAAAAAACCGAAGCCTGAACAAGACTTCGGTTCTTTATATAGAGAATACATAATTTCGATTCCTTTTTACTCCGCACCTTCCGCGGTCGCAATATCATTCTCTAAGTTTTCTCTTGATAATTCCGCCGCCATAAAATCAGCTGTTTCAGGAAGTGCTAAATGCATATGAGCTTTTTGACAAATTTGGATCGTACAGTTTTCTACAACATAGTCGAAAACATGTCCTCCCCCGCTTCTTTCATCATCAATATAATGTAAGTGGAAACCAGCTACACCAATACCTTGCGCATAATCTGGTGTCCAAAATCCAGCTAGCGTACCTTCTGTATCTTTAAACGAAAAAATCGGTTGTGATTTCGTCACTTCAACGAGCGGCGTATACGGTTTTTCTTGTCTTGGAACAGTTCTCGTTCTAACTTCACGGAACGTTCCATCCATTCGAATACCATAAAATAAGTTTTTACTTGGCATTAACTCATGTAATAATGCTTCCACTTCTTCACGATTCATCGGATGCTCTACCGTATAACTCATTTCTTTTTCAAAAAACGTTACAGTCGCAAAAGGTGTTGTTTCTTCCGGTTCTACTTTTTCCGCTGAACCGTCTGAACGTAAATGGTAAAACTCATTATCAAACGCAATCATTTCACCATCTAATTGATCAAATGTACCGATGCCAAAATCGCCACGTTCTTTCAGTTCCTCAAAGTTAATAACACCATCGTATATACCATCTAATAGCGCAAGCATTGTAGATGTTTGATATACTTCATTACTCATTTTCGTTCTTTTTGCATCAATATCAATTAATTGCGCAACAGTCATCTCACTCATGCCCCCATCAGTTTAATTGGTTTGGTAATAATTTTTCGCTTAATTTAATGTTGTCACGGTAGTCAATTGGAATATCAATAATGACAGGACCTTCTGCTTCTAACGCTTCTCTCAATACACCTTCTAATTCGTCTGGTGTATTGACACGAAGACCTATTGCTCCAAAACTTTCTGCATATTTCACAAGATCAACATCGCCAAACTCTGTAGCTGATGTTCTACCGTATTTCATCATTTGTTGGAACGCAACCATATCATATGTACCGTCTCTCCAAACGAGATGTACAACCGGTGCATTTAAACGTACCGCTGTTTCTAACTCCATCGAAGAGAATAAGAAACCACCATCACCTGACACTGAAACAACTTTTTTACCCGGCTCAACTAAAGTAGCAGCAATTGCCCAAGGAAGTGCAACACCTAACGTTTGCATACCGTTACTAAATAATAGTCTACGTGGTTCATAAGAACGGAAACATCTTGCCATCCAAATAGAATGGGAACCGATGTCACATGTAACGGTTGTATCGTCACTAATTAAAGAACGAAGTGTACGAATGACTTGAAGTGGATGCGTAACACCTTCTGAAGCACGATTTGGAACTTCTGCTTGCTCTGATAATTTCGAGCGTAATCGTTCTAAAACTGCTTCAGATTTCGTATTTAATACAAGCTTCGGTAATTTCTCCGCAATGCTATTTACAGTTAAAGCGATATCGCCAATTAATTCACGCTCTGGTTGGTAATCATGGTCGATATCTGCTTGGTGATCATCAAGGTGAATAATTGTTCTATCGCCAAGTTTATTCCAGAATTTCGGATCATACTCAATTGGGTCATAGCCGATAGATAAAACAAAATCCGCTTCTTCTAGTAAAATATCACCTGGTTGGTTACGGAATAATCCAACGCGGCCGAAGAAATGATCTTCTAACTCACGTGAAATTGCACCAGCTGCTTGATACGTTTCAACAACAGGAAGTTCTGTACCAGCAATTAACTCACGAACTGCTTTCGTTACTTCATTGGTGCTTGCTCTCATACCGAGTAAAATAACTGGTAATTTTGCTGATTTTATTTTTTCTACTACGTATTCAATATGATTTGTGGGAGCGATTCCAAGCTGTGGCTTAGAAAGCGCACCGATAGATTCTACTGTCGTTTCCGCAGTCATAACGTCTTGCGGAAGACTTACAAGTGTTGCTCCTGGATTTGTAGAAGTAGCACTTCGAAATGCATTAGTAAGTGCTTCTGGTACATTATCAGGATGCTCGACTTCTACGCTATATTTAGTGATTGGTTCGAATAATGCAGCATTATCCATAGATTGATGCGTACGTTTTAATCGATCTGTACGCGGAACTGCACCAGCTAAAGCAACAACGGGATCACTCTCCGCATTCGCAGTAACAAGACCTGTCGCTAAATTTGATGTCCCTGGTCCTGAAGTTACAAGACATACGCCCGGTTTCCCTGTTAATCTACCAATAGCAGCTGCCATAAATGCTGCATTTTGTTCATGACGACAAACAATTAACTCTGGTCCTCTTTCTTGCAGTACATCAAATACAGAATCAATCTTCGCTCCTGGAATACCGAAAACATGTGTAACACCTTGTTTAATTAAACAATCAACAACAAGATCTGCTCCTTTTGTTTTTGTTTTCACGTCGTTTGCTTTTACACCTGTACTCAAACTAATCATCCCTTTATTTCATAATGTGTGTAATAAAGATTTTTAATTTCACCTAGTTAATTAACGTAGTGAAGTATTGTTTATCATTATATTACAAATGCATTATTTTTCCAACGATATGAATTTGACAGTTTTTTGACAACCTCTAAGGAATACGCTTACAACCCTTTGTTTATCCTAAAATAATATTTTTATATCTCCTCTAAAAATGCACGAAAAAATTCCATCTAATCACAGTATTAATAAGATTATAGTACCTTGCAAAGAACACTACTAAATGATATATTTGTAAATATTGGAATACCCAGTAATTGGAACGCACCTTATAATTCGTATCCCCCTTTTCAAAAGATAGGATTCTCAGCTGTAATTCATCATTTTATAAAGGAAAGTGATTGTTATGAACAAAAGTGAATTTTTGGAACAACTTAGTTCTTCCCTGCCGAATATGCCTAGTTTAGAAAAGAAAGATATTATTTCAGAGTATGAAACTCATTTTATCAGTGCTAAACAGGATGGGAAATCTGAAGAAGAAATTTCCAGGAAACTAGGAGACCCTAAAACTATTGCTAAAGAACTTAATGTTTCCTATGCAATACAAAACGCGGACAATAAACGAAGCTTCAAAAATATGATAACCGCACTATTTTCTGTTATGAGCTTAAGTTTTTTAAACTTTATATTTATCATTATCGCCTTTTTCTTATTACTCTTTCTATTACCGATTCTTCTAGCACTTATAATTGCCACTCCATTCTTAATCATTTCACCTATTTTATTAATAGGGTTAGGATTTTTTAACTGGTTTCATCAAATCAGTTATTCCAATGTCTATAATGTATTCATAGCTTTTTGCATCGGCTTACTCATATCCGTAATATCTTACCAAATGATAAAACATGTATACTCACTTTTAGTAAAGTATTTAAAATGGAATTTAGCCGTTTTACAAAGATACTAATGAATGAAAAAGGAGATTAAAATGAAGAAATATACTTTATATTCACTCATGTTACTTACAATTTTATTTCTATCAGCTTGTTCAAACAGTGCACAACCTAAGGAAGAAAACGATGTGCAATCTATTAAAGATGTAACGATAAAAATTCCAGAAACTATATTCACTTCCTCAAAAAAGAATGAAACGATTAACGAAAACGAAATGAAACAAAATATAAAAACTTATTTAGATTATAGCGGAGAGTTAGACGAAAACATCGTTCCACTTTCATCATCTATGTCTGACGAGAATGTCACGGAATCCGACCGAGAGAAATTAAAGCAACTAGTAGATTTAGCGCAACAAAATGATGCGAATTTCCATGATTTTATTAGTAACAATACGATCCCTGATGATTACAAAAAACCTTCGAAAGAAATGTATGAATTCATTTCAGCATCTACGGCACTTTCAGTAGAACTAGAGCACGAATTAGACAAAATCGCGCAAGATGGTAACTTATTCAAAACTGATTTTTCTTTTACAAAACGCTTTGAGAAAGTTAATGGTAGGAAGCAAAAAGAAATTGAAAAGTTTTTGAAAGAAAAAAATATTAGAACTGAGTATTTCAACAAGTAATTATATATGTAAAAGAGAAATTGAAAGATACATCATATATCCCCTTCAAAACAGTCACTAACACATGGCTATTTTGAAGGGGATTTTTTTGTGGAAGGACTATCAAATTTCCTACACAAAAAAACGCCCCCATACTAGGAGCGTCTTCTATCATTACGCTTGTTGCGCGCTATATAATTCTTCAAGTGGCTTCATGATAATTTTGTTAACGTCAGTGATAACGATGTTTAAACGTTGCTCAGTTTCCATTAACTTTGTGATTTTTGCATCTTGTTGAATGCGAGCTACAACTTCTTGTGCTTTTTGATTGTCTTCTTCAGTGATTTCTTGGCCTTGCATCATTTTTTGTTGTAAGCCAAGTTGCATCGCGCGGAACTCTTCGAATAAGTTCTTTGACTCTGCATCTCCTTGTACTGCTGCGTAGCTTGCTTTTAATGTTTGGAAATCTTCGTTTTCAGCGATTGTTTTTTGTAATTCATATGCAACATCATGAATGTTTTTTGTCATTTTATTTTTCCTCCTTTAGAAGGCTAGCGCTTTTCGCTCGCACTGCCTTTTAAGTGCGTTTACATACGCACCTCTTCCTACCATATCAAACTATGCAAGAGATGGGAAGAAATTTCACTTTTATTTCTATGCACCCATCTTTATTACTTAAGGAACAAGAGTAACAACCCTTGAATAAATCCAATTGTTCCTCCTAATAACGCCCCTAAATATGTAATCATTTTTAACTCATTTTTTGTAATGGACAATACGAGATCTTCTAGTCTCTCTGTTGAAAATGTAGATACTTCTTGCTGGACAATTTCCGCAAGCTGTAGATTTCCCAATATACTTCCCACATTTTCTGTCCCCCACTTCAAGCCTTTCTCTACTGCGCTAGGGACCACTTTTCCAACGATTGTTTCTCGCACTGGCTCACATACTTGCTGAACAGACTGATTTAAAAATCTACTCACTGTTTCCTCTACTTTAACCGCTGACAATATGGAGTTCACAATCATTTCTTTCTCTACGAACGTTTCTAATTCTTTTACGTCTCTTCCTTTTAACTTTTCCCACTCTTTTTGCAGTACATCAGTTAACAGACGCTCTGTTCCATCTTGTCCTAAAAACTTAATGACTTCCGGCTGCACGCGATCAACTAAACTTACATTCCCTAAAAACATACCAACTAAGTTAAGCAGCGTTCCCCTGGAAGCGAAAAAGTCATCAATCATTTTTGAAAGGCGTTCCTTTCCTTCTTCACTTTCCAAAAAGCTAATTCCTCTTTTTAAAATAAAAGATGCTACATTCGGAATCGCATTCTCTACTTTTTCATGAACAGAATGAGGTAACGCCTGTTCCCATGTATATGTATAGTACTCTGCTAAAAATGCATGAATTTTTTCTGTAATAACATGTTCGATTTTCCCGATCGCCTCTTCTTCTACATGTTCTAAATTCCATTTTTCTAACATATCCCGTAACGACTGTTCATTTGTAATTACTTTATCAACTTCCACTTGTGTCCAGCGAATTAAACTGGTTTGAAAATCTTTATTTGTTAGTTTTTTTCCGATTCCTTCTGGTGTTAACAAATGGTCTACAACCATTTTACCTAATTGAACAGCAAGCTCATCGCGGCGCTTCGGAATTAACCCTGGCGTAAATGGAACCTGAAACTTCCCAATATAAATCGGACGATGAGGACGAAATAACATTTTTATCGCTAAATGATTTGTGTATCCTCCAATAATTGCCCCGAGCCCTGTCGTCATTAACATATTTAACCATATATTCATCACAATCAACCTTTCACTTCTCCAAAACTATAGCATATCATCATACGGACAAAAGTATAATGGTATAAAAACGTATTTGCAATATATAGCTTCGCCTATAATGCAAACATCTTATTACTAAAGGAGTGATTTCGTTGGTTCTTGGTCTTTTAACTTCCGGGCTCCATCACGAGCAAACGTATTACACCGAAATCGCTAAGCGAGCTCGTCTTTATCATAACGTCGTTGCCCAATTCACACCGTTTAGCATTGATTCAAAGACAGATCTTGTTTCTGGTCTTATTTACGATACAGATACAGGAAATTGGATAGATCAAACCTTTCCCATTCCTTCATATATATATGATCGTTGTCATTTCAAAGAGGATGAGGAATTCCAACAAGCAAATGCGATTATTCATTCATTACACAAACGTTCTTCCACTACCTTTTTAAACAACACACTTATTAACCCAAGCGATTTACACAATCTTTTTCTTACTAATAAACGTCTTTCCCCTTACGTACCAAAAATAATAAAAGGAACAGTACAAGGAATTTTTAAATTACTACTAGAAACAAGAGATATTATTATAAGACCAATCAATATACACTCCAATGAAAATTTATATCGGGCCACTTACAAAAATAAAACATTTCATATCGATACAATAAATGAACAACATCATACTTCTACTCAATTCAAACGAACAGATAAATTTATATCATGGTGCAAATCGAACATACACTCATTCCGTTATATGATTCATCCAATGTTACAACCTCCAAATCAACTATCATATCCGATTCATATTCGAACCATTATGCAAAAAAATAAAGAACAGAATTGGAAAGTGCTCGGTCAATTTATACAAAAATCTTCATTCCCAGCACAATTTTTACTTTCAGCAACAGAACGTTCTATGTTACATCCATTTTCTAAAATTAAATATTTACTTTCTCCAACTGGCGTTCAATTATTAAAAGATGCTTTACATGATGTTGTAAATGAAGTGTTTAAAACACTCGATCAGTCCTATTCTTCATTATTTGAACTAGAGCTTTCTACCATTATGGATCAAAAAGGTGCCATTTGGCTTATGTACGTCAATACGATGCCATCTTACGATGTTTATACTAGGTACAACGACGAACTGGCTGAACAAATTTTTCATGGTCCATTAAAGTTTAGCCGATTTACACCATAACGAAAGGAGGAAATCCCCGTTGAAAGAGCACATATATACATTAAGTATTTCAGATGAGCATCCAAATAGTATTACTTTACCTTACGTTTTTTCTATTACACCACCAATTACATCCTTTTTCTTTGGCTTACGTTATATTACATGTGAGAATATTAAAATTCATTATTCATTCACGCGAGAAATTATTATTGGCGAACAGATTGCAGCCGATCTTTTACTACCGCATTCAGCAACAATCCATGCCTTCTTACACAATCAAACCATTGTTTTCGGCCCATTAATCGGGATTTTCACAACTGGCTTTAACGATGATTTTAATTCTCCTTTAGGAAGTCGTTCCATCTCTCTCAGTGAGTTATTAACACCACCATTCACATTGCAGCCATTTGTATTTGTCTTTGGCATTCAACATATAAACTGGGAAGAGGAAACAATTGAAGGGTACTTCTTTCAAGAAGGAAAATGGGTAAAAAACAAAGTCCCTTTACCAAATGTCATTTACGACCGATTACCAAATCGGCAAGCAGAAAATTACAAACCTATCGTAAGAGCAAAAAAACGTTTAGAAAGCGACTATGGGATTCCGTGGTTTAATCCGGGATTTTTCAATAAATGGGAAGTGCATCAACTTTTAATGAAAGAAGATTCAATTAAACCATTCTTACCAAATACAGAAGTATTTCAACATTTTGAACAAGTAGAACGACTTCTCGGTACGTATAAGTACATTTATATGAAACCGATACACGGTAGCTTCGGAAGAAATATTCATCAAATACTCTATTCTCAAACTGATAATTGCTACTATTGTCGTTATCGTGAAAATGAACAAAACAAACTAAGAAAGTATCAATCATTAGAAGCCCTTCTTAACCATGTGTTAAAAGGACATGATTTAAAAAAGTTTATCGTACAACAAGGTATCTCACTGCTCCGCTTCGAAGGGCAACCCGTCGATTTTCGCATTCATACAAATAAAAACCATTTTGGTAATTGGGTAGTCAGTGCAATCGTCGCAAAAATCGCCGGCAAAGGTAGCTTAACAACTCATGTAAATAGCGGCGGTGATACGAAATTACTTCAGGAACTATTTCCTGATTCAACAAAGCAAGTTCAAATTGAAAATAAACTAAAACAAACAGCCTTACAAATCAGTTATGCACTTGATGGGCAAGTAACCGGGAACATTGGAGAAATTGGTTTTGACATTGGTTTAGACACCACGGAAAACCCGTGGCTATTTGAAGCAAATTCTAAACCGGGGCGAACTGTATTCCAAGATGAAAAGTTAAAAGAACAAAGTGAACTTACGCGCCAATTATTTTATGAATATGCCATCTATTTAACTGAACACTCTTTGCGCGACACGAAAGAAAAAATGTCACAAATAAAATCAGGTCCTTCGTCACATACCGAAAACATCCCTTCCCCTATGATTAACTCACAAATACAAAAACAAAAACTTCCACCTCCTTCATAAGGTGGAAGTTTTTTATTTAAACGAGCTTCACTACAACTTCTGTTTCCACATTACATACTCCGCAATAAAAAACATGATTGCAATACTCCTGTGAATTATTATGTGTTAAACCGTCTACTGCACTTAATAATTCTTGATCCATATATGCACTGTAATCGTCTATGTAATCTACAGTTTTCCCATAATCTTGGAGTATACCTTGGCAATTTTGACAAGAATATGTTTGTAATTCTAGCGCGTTGCAAAGCGGGCAAATTCCCATCATGATTCCTCCATACGTTATCGTTTAAAAACAATTAAAAAGCCCTTTTTTTAGATTGAAGAGAGCATCTAGCCGTGCATAGACGCGGTCAGTTCCTTTTTCTGCCCCATCCTGGGTTAAAACAGAACTATGTAGTTGCTCCCGATTTAATTTTCATTTTACTAAGCTTTAATTTTTCTCACTTTAATTACATTTTCGTTTAAAAGCCTCTTTTTTAGATTAAAGAGAGCATCTAGCCGTGCATAGACGCGGTCAGTTCCTTTTTCTGCCCCATCCTGGGTTAAAACAGAACTATGTAGTTGCTCCCAATTTAAATTTCATTTTACTAAACTGGAATTTGTCTCACTTTAACAAATCATAAGTTAAGTAAGCCAAGCTGGTTATACAAAGAAAAAAACGCATATGATTTCGCTCTTAGTTTAGCCTTCTTTCTTAAAAATACAACGATTACTCTTATTTCATAATTTACGAAATGATGAAATATTTTTTACAAAATTTACAAATTATTTTTTTGTATATCTTTCTAGGTAACATCCATACTATGAGTACAAACTTAATTACCGATGGATTAGCGCCAAACGGGGCGATAATCTGGTTCAAATCCAGCTAGTCCAACCAAAAAAATTTTTATAACTCTAAGGAGGATATATTCCTATGGCAAACCAAAGTTCTTACAATCAATTAGTAGTACCAGGTGCAACAGCAGCAATCGATCAAATGAAGTACGAAATCGCTCAAGAATTTGGTGTACAATTAGGAGCAGATTCTACGGCTCGCGCTAACGGTTCTGTTGGTGGAGAAATTACAAAACGTTTAGTTGCAATGGCTGAGCAAAGCCTTGGCGGATTCCAAAAATAAATATATATGGCAAAAAGGTCTCAGGGCATATGCCCTGAGACCTTCCTTAATTTATTGCAACATTTGTAAAAACTTCTTCGTTCGTTCTTCTTTTGGATTTGTAAATACATCTTCCGGTGTACCTTGTTCGACAACGACACCGCCATCCATGAAAATAACACGGTTCGCAATTTGATGAGCAAAGCGCATTTCATGTGTTACAATGACCATCGTCATTCCTTCTTTAGCAAGTTCTTTCATAACCTTTAAAACTTCTTGAACTAGCTCAGGATCAAGTGCTGACGTTGGCTCATCAAATAGTAAAACTTCCGGCTCCATCGCAAGCGCACGAGCGATTCCAACGCGCTGTTGTTGTCCACCTGATAATTGGAACGGATATAAGTCTACTTTATCCGCAAGACCAACTTTTTCAAGGAAATAGTTTGCTTTTTTCTTCGCTTCTTCTTTCCCCATCTTTTTCACTGTAACGAGCCCTTCCATTACATTGTGAATTGCTGTTAAATGAGGAAATAGATTATGGTGCTGGAATACCATACCTGTTTGCGTACGAAGATTTACAATATCTTTCTTCGATACTTTTTGAGAGAAATCGAGCTCTTTATTGCCGATACGAATGTTACCAGCGTTCGGCGTTTCTAACACGTTGAGACAACGTAAGAATGTCGTCTTACCAGATCCAGATGGCCCGATAATAACAACCACTTCGCCCTTCTCAACTGATAAGTCTATATGTTTTAATACGGTATTATCTCCGAAACTTTTTTGTAAATGTTGAATTGAAATCATAAAAACAAAAACTCCTTTTATGAAAGGGTTATTTTAGAGTATAACGTTCTGAACGTTTTTCTAATATTTGTTGCACGATAGATAATAAGAAGCAAATTACCCAATAAATTAGACCTGCTTCAAAATAAACAATTAAAAACTCATAGTTCATTGCCGCAATTTCCTGCGCTTTTCGGAACATTTCTGTTACTAAAATTAACGACGCTAATGACGTATCCTTCACTAAACTAATAAATGTATTCGAAAGCGGCGGAATTGATACGCGTGTTGCTTGTGGTAAAATAACACGTTTCAATGCTTGCGGGTATGTCATCCCAATTGTGTAAGCCGCTTCCCACTGTCCTTTCGGGATTGAAAGGATAGAAGCACGAATAATTTCAGATGCATATGCACCTACATTTAATGAAAATCCAATAACTGCTGCTGTATATGGCTCAACTTCAATATTAAGAGTTGGAAGACCATAGAAAATAATAAATAACTGTACAAGAAGTGGCGTTCCGCGAATGATAGATACATAGATACGAGCAATCCATTGTAAAATACGACTACCTGAAATACGTGCGAGCGCTGTTAACGTCGCAAGTATAATACCGATAATAAATGTAATAAGCGTTAACGGAATTGTCGTAAAGACAGCTTCCTTCAGCATAGGCGCGAAGGAAGTCTGCATAATATCTATCCAAGTAGACAATCGATCTGACATCAATGCGCTACTTAGATACATTTTCACCGAACCATTTTTTCGTTATTTTATCGTACGTACCATCTTTTTTCATATCTTCTAACGCTTTATTTACTTCTTGTACAAGTTTGTCGCTACCTTTACGGAATAAGAATCCACTTTGTGACGCTTCTTTTTCTGTATCTACAATTTTAATTTTTGCATCTTTTTTCGTTTCTAAATAGTTTAACACTGATAATTTATCATTGATTGTAAAATCAACGCGGCCAGAACTTAATAATTCTGCTGCTTGGCTAAATCCTTCTACACCTGTGATTTCCGCACCATTTTTCTTAGCAATATCTGCGTAGTTACTCGTTAAAGATTGCGCTGCTTTTAATCCTTTTACGTCAGCAAATGTAGCAGGTTTATCTTTATCTTTCGCAACAACTAATGCTGCTGAAGAAGAAATGTATGGACTAGAGAAGTCATATTTCTTTTGGCGATCTTCACGAATACCAACTTCGTTCGCAACCATGTCGAAACGTTTTGCATCTATTCCTGCAAGTAAGCTATCCCATTGTGTTTCTTTAAATACAGGCTTTACACCTAAACGTTTTGCAACTTCTTCTGCTAATTCAACGTCAAACCCAGTTAATTTATCGTTTGTATCGTGGAACGTAAATGGTGGATATGTACCTTCTGTACCAATTACAAGCTCACCGCTTTGTTTTATCTTCTGTAATGCATCTTGATTAGCTGTATCTTTTTTCTCTTCTTTACCGCAGCCCGCTACAATCCCAATCGCTAATGTAGTTACTGCAAGCACTGAAAATAATTTTTTCATGATAGTAGTCCTCCAAGTATTCTGATAGGAATTTAAAAACTATATTGATTGTATGCAATTTCGAACAATTTTTCAATGAAAATGTTCTTATTTAGTTTAACCTTTTTCTTCATAATCAAACAAAATGGAAAAATAGCGCTACATACAAAAAATAAGTAACATTTTTTAATATAGCATTTATAAAGAAAAAGGTAAAACAATACCTACTTATTTATAAGTTTTTCAGCCGGTGAAATATATTAACTTCTAAGCGGACAATCCGATCAAAAAAGAACTTGCGAAAATCGCAAGTTCTTCTAAAAATTAAGCACTCTGGTTTCCTTCCATTTGCGTTTTATACATATCGTAATAACGCCCGCGCTTTTTCATTAATTCATCATGGGAACCTTTTTCCAAAATCGTTCCTCTATCAAGCACAATAATTTGATCAGCGCTCTTAATTGTTGAAAGACGATGAGCGATAATAAACGTCGTTCGTCCTTTCTTCACAACTTCTAGTGCTTGTTGAATCATCGCTTCTGTTTCTGTATCAATACTGGAAGTCGCTTCATCTAAAATTAAAATAGCAGGATCAAAAGCAAGTGCCCTAGCAAACGATATAAGCTGACGTTCTCCGGTTGAAAGTGTACTTCCTTTCTCCGTAATTTTTTCATCTATATTGTTCGCAAACCTTTCCGCACCAACATCACGTAACGCCTTCACGATGCGATCTTTTGAAATTTTTTCATTTTCTAAGCTTACATTGGATGCCACTGTCCCGCTAAATAAAAACGGATCTTGCAATACAATTCCCATATGTTCACGTGTTGCTTGTTTCGGCATCTCTGTTACATCATGACCATCAATCGTAAGCTTCCCTTTTTGAAATTCATAAAACTGAAAGAGCACATTCATAATGGAACTTTTTCCTGATCCAGTATGACCGACAAGTGCCACTGTCTCCCCTTGTTTCGCTTCAAAAGAAATATTTTTTAATACTTCATCTTTTCCATTGTAAGAAAACGAAACATTATCGAATTTCACATTTCCGGTTAAGCGAGGCATACGTTCTTCTTCTACTGCCTCTCCCTTTTCCTCTAGCAATTCAAAGACGCGCTCTGATGCAACACGCGATTGCTCTAAGTTAGCAAGTTGGTTCACCATGTTCGTAATTGGCGAGAACAATCTCGTTAAATAATCGACGAAAGCATACAGTATCCCTAGAGAAAGGAGGCCAGAAGCACTTAATGAAGCACCACCGAAATACCAAATTACACCTGTAAAAGCGATGTTTCTTAATACAGACACTAAATTATGCGAAGTTGCTGCATTTAAATTTAAAATTTTATTTTGATATTTAAAATAATCACCATTTAACTCTTCAAATTCCTTCTTCGTTTCATGTTCTTGACGAAATGCTTGAATAATTGGCATCCCTTGAATTGATTCATTCACTGTTCCGTTAATATCCGATAAACGCGAACGCATTTTATGATTGTATACAGACGCATACTTTCTATACATAATCGCCCAAACAATTAAAATTGGGATGATGAGTAAGCATAGTGCCGCCAGTTTTACATCAAGTAAAAATAGCGCAGCGAAAATCCCGATAATATAGATGATACTAGAGACGAATGTCGCAAGCACTGTTACATATAAATCACGAATCGCTTCTGTATCATTCGTTACACGCGAAACAATTTTCCCTGCTGGTAAATGGTCAAAATAACGAATTGGCAACGTTTGAATATGAGAAAAGACGTCTTCCCTCATAATTTGAATAATTTTGTTTGCCGCCTTCTGTAAGAAGAACTGCTTTCCGTATGCAAATAATGATACGACTACTAATAAAGCGAAATATCCACCGCCAAGTAGTAATAACCTATTTATTTCTGGTTTATAAAACGCAAATACTTCTTCTTTCGTTAAGGCTTTCGATTTATACACTTGCACTGCCTTACCACTTTGTACTGTAAGCACATCACCCTTAACAGAACGAGTTCCTTCAAGCGTTATTTTATTCGGTACAAAATAGTACTGAAAACCAACTTGAATCACTCGGACTTCTTTCCCTTTTTGCTCACCTTGTTCAAAGCGATCACTTCGCTTATAAAAGGCGCCATTATATGAAACAGCATCCTCACTCTTTTCTGTTTCATACCAGGGTCTCTCTATTCCAACGATATGCTCATCGATCATCGTTTTTGCGACGAAAGGACCCGCGAGTTCTGCAATAACGAAAACAAATAGCATCGCCATCGCTGCAAAAATCGGCCCTTTTACTTTCATCGCGTATTGAAACAATCGTTTTGAAACACTCATATTTTCACCCCACTATCCGTACTTTCACTTTCACCTTGTTGTCTTTCGAACTGCTCTGCATACCAGCCCCCATTTCGAACGAGCGCTTCATGCGAGCCTTCTTCAATAACCTCACCGTTATCCATAACGAGAATCCAATCAGCATGCTGCACTGCTGACAAACGATGCGTTGTTATAATCGTCGTCTTCCCGCTTCTTTCTGTTCGTATGTTTTCAATAATTGCCGCTTCAGTACGAGCATCAACAGCTGATAAAGAATCGTCCAAAATTAAAATTTCCGGATTTTGAATAACAGCCCTCGCAATCGAAATCCTTTGCTTTTGCCCACCTGATAAAGAAACACCTTTCTCTCCAACGAGCGTTTCTAAACCTTCCGGTAAAAACTCTAAATCCTTTTTAAACGCAGCTATTTCAATCGCTTTTTCAAGTTCTTCTTCAGTCGCTTCTCTATTTCCGAATAAAATATTTTCCTTCGCTGTTTTTGAGAACAAAATGTGTTCCTGAGGTACATACCCAATCCAGCCAAGTACGTTATCATTCGTAATTTTATCTAGCTTCACATCAGAAACCGCAATATCCCCTTCCCCAAGTGGATATTGACGAAGAAGCTGACGAACGAGCGTCGTTTTCCCGCTTCCTGTTTTCCCAACAACTCCAAGTGTCTCTCCTTGTTTTAATGAGAATGAAACATTTTTTAAATTTGTTTCAATTGATGAAGGATATGAAAAAGTAACATTATCAAATTGAATGTAATCTGGCTCTTGTACAACCTTTGGATCTTTCGGATTCTTTACATCCGGTTCATAAGCTAACGTTTCATTTACACGGTCGAGCGACGCATTTCCTCTTTGCATAACATTAATCAATTCACCAATTGCAAACATCGGCCAAATCATCATCCCTAAATAGACGTTAAAAGAAACGAGCTCACCAAGTGTCACCTTTGATTGGAATACGAGATATGCACCGTACACTAAACCAATTAAATAACTAAGACCGACGAGCATTTTTACAGTTGGCTGGAATAATGCATCGATTCTTGCTACTCTCATATTTTTCTCGTATACGTCATCTCCTAAATGATGAAACCTTTCTTGATCAGCGTTCTCCTGTACATACGCACGAATAACGCGTACACCCGCAATTGATTCAAGTACTTTATCGTTCATATCCCCGAACGCATCTTGCGCGACTGTAAATCTTTCATGCAACTTCTTTCCGTATCTATTCATCGCATATGCCATAATCGGAAGCGGTATAAGCGCAGCAAATGTTAACTGCCAACTAATTGAGAAGCCCATCATACAAACGATTGTAAGCATATATAGACTAGAATCAACGAGCGTTAATATACCAAAACCAGCTGTCATCGAGATTGCTTTTAAATCATTTGTCGCTCTCGCCATTAAATCGCCAGTACGATTTTTTTGATAAAACGTCGGTGTCATCTTAAGTAAATGCCCCATAAATTTTGAACGCATCGTTTTCTCGAGTACGAACGCACCGCCAAATAGTTGGTGCTGCCAAATGAAAGTAAGTACATACCCACCAATCGTTACCCCAAGTAAAATAAGAATATATTGCATAATCGCCTCATTCGTTAAGGCTCCCGTTTTAATATTATCAATTGTAATCCCTAACACTTTCGGTGGAATTACCTCTATCACGTTTACAATTAAAAGTACCCCAATTGCAATACTATACCTTTTCCAATGCTCTCTAAAAAACCAGCTTAACTTTAGTAATACTGAAAACAATATAACCTCTCCTTTCTCTTTCTCGTTTGATTCACATTTCTTTATCCGCTATCCAAACCCATCACATTTACATTTCGTAAGCCATACAATTTCATCACATTTTTCCACCTTCCAAATTCTGATTTTTTATAGTAACCACGCAAACAAGGAAAATAAAGTGAAACTTTAATCAGTGGGGGTTTTGTTCATTCCCCACTGATTATTAGCCCGCAAATAGCGGGATAAACAAAAAAAAGCATACCGCCGCTTGACGATATGCAAAGAATGCATAAAAGCGTACGTTACGATATACGCAACGTACGCTTCTCATAAGACGCAAAGGTCCTATATATCCGCACGGGTTGCGTAATGATATGAATGTTTTCCGCCATTTAACAGAGCTAAGCCCATTACATTTACGATTACAATCATTACGCACACCCCCTTCATTTATTTTCCATTTATAATCTTACAACTTTATTGAGTATTCTGTCAATTGTTTTTTTCGCTTTAGAATAAAATAATCTTTTATCACAAAAAATGAAAGTGATGCATTCTACTTATAATTCAGTTTGAAATAAGGGAATCTTCTGTAAGAAAGGGCATACAAAACAAAAAAATAATAAGAAATCGTTTTCACAAACATTTCATTTGAAAAATATTATCAAACCACCTACAATCACCTTATACTCACTCTTACAAGTTGCTATTTTAGGAGGACTAATCATGACAACTAGCAATACGTACAAATTTTATTTAAACGGAGAATGGAGAGAAAGCTCTTCAGGTCAAACAATCGACATTCCATCTCCATACTTACACGAAGTAATTGGGCAAGTACAAGCAATTACTCAAGGAGAAGTAGATGAAGCAATTGCATCTGCAAAAGAAGCTCAAAAATCATGGGCTGAAGCTTCTCTACAAGATCGCGCAAAATATTTATATAAATGGGCTGATGAGCTCGTAAATATGCAAGATGAAATTGCCGATATCATTATGAAAGAAGTCGGTAAAGGATATAAAGATGCGAAAAAAGAAGTTGTTCGTACAGCTGACTTCATTCGTTACACTATTGAAGAAGCTCTTCATATGCACGGAGAAAGCATGATGGGCGATAGCTTCCCTGGCGGAACGAAATCTAAACTTGCGATTATCCAACGCGCACCACTTGGTGTTGTATTAGCAATCGCACCATTTAACTACCCAGTAAACTTATCTGCTGCAAAACTTGCACCAGCATTAATTATGGGTAACGCTGTTATTTTCAAACCAGCAACTCAAGGTGCAATTAGTGGTATTAAAATGGTTGAAGCACTTCATAAAGCTGGCCTTCCAAAAGGACTTGTAAACGTAGCTACAGGACGCGGTTCTGTAATTGGTGACTACTTAGTAGAACACGAAGGTATCAATATGGTATCGTTCACAGGTGGTACAAACACAGGTAAACATTTAGCGAAAAAAGCTGCAATGATTCCCCTTGTATTAGAACTTGGTGGTAAAGACCCTGGTATCGTTCGTGAAGATGCTGACTTACAAGATGCTGCAAACCATATCGTAAGCGGTGCATTCTCTTACTCTGGTCAACGTTGTACAGCTATTAAACGTGTACTTGTACACGAAAACGTAGCGGACGAGCTTGTTGGATTATTAAAAGCGCAAGTAGCTAAATTATCAGTTGGATCTCCAGAACAAGACAGCACAATCGTCCCATTAATCGACGACAAATCTGCTGACTTCGTTCAAGGCTTAGTTGATGATGCTGTAGAAAAAGGTGCAACAATCGTTATCGGTAACAAACGTGAGCGTAACTTAATTTACCCAACATTAATCGACCACGTAACAGAAGAAATGAAAGTTGCTTGGGAAGAGCCATTCGGCCCAATCCTTCCAATCATCCGTGTTTCTTCAGATGAGCAAGCAATTGAGATTGCTAACAAATCAGAGTTCGGTCTACAAGCAAGTGTCTTCACAAAAGACATTAACAAAGCATTTGCAATTGCTAACAAAATCGACACTGGTTCTGTTCAAATTAACGGACGCACAGAGCGCGGTCCTGACCACTTCCCATTCATCGGTATAAAAGGTTCAGGTATGGGCGCACAAGGTATTCATAAGAGCCTTGAGTCTATGACACGTGAAAAAGTAACTGTATTAAACTTAGTTTAATCTTATATGTAGCAGCTGATCTAATATTTAGGTCAGCTGCTTTTTAGTTAAAACCCTCCAGGACCTAATAACGAATTCTTCTCTATAATCTGATTATTACTATATCCATTGACGTATAAAAATACATTTGTTACTCTTAAACATGTTAATTTAATACATAAATCCTCATTCGTATCTCGGTGAGGTAGAGGTTGCAGTCATTAAGAGTATCATTTCAGGAGATGTAGTGGCATTGATGAAGAAATGAGAAAGGAATGATTGCCGAAGTAAGTCGTGTCCACCATACACGCTTGCTGGGTCTGCATTTAATAAGTGCAGAACTGTCACAAACGTTTCGTTTGTGGAGAGCTATCGAGAGGTATGTCGTGGGTTTCTTATAAGATAGAAAGCATGTAGCGGCAGATTACGTGCTTTTTTTGTTTTGTTTGGACCTTCTCTTCCTTATCAGGAAGACATACATATCTCCTCGCTTGACTTGGTTATACTAACTTTGGAGGTATTTTCTATGCAACAAAAAAAATGGGGCTTTTGGGTATTAACAGCTTTCGTTGTCGGTAACATGGTTGGCGCTGGTATTTTCATGGTGCCAAGTACGTTAGCACAAACAGCAAGCCCACTCGGTGTCACTTTAGCTTGGTTAACAACAGGGTTTGGTGTTTTAATGCTAGCTCTTGTTTTCGGTAATTTAGCAATTCGTCGTCCTGATTTAACGACAGGACCACAAAGTCATGCATATGCTTTATTCTCAACACCAAAAAGAAAGAAAATGGCTGGTTTCAGCATGGTATGGGGATATTGGGTTGCAAACTGGGCAAGTAACGTTGCCATTATTACATCTTTCGCGGGATATTTATCGCTCTTCTTCCCAATTATGAAAGATACACGACTACTATTTTCAATTGGCTCTTTCAATATAGAAGTTGGAAAACTAATTACATTTACTATTTGTTCTGTCTTACTTTGGGGAACACATTTAATTTTAACAAACGGTGTAAGCGGAGCTGGGAAGCTAAACTTCTTAGCAACAACAACGAAAGTGACTGGATTCCTTCTATTCATCGTCGTTACGTTATTTGCGTTCGAAGCTTCAAAGTTTGGACAATGGTACACACCAATGATCGATAAAGAAGGCGTATCACACGGTCTACTTTCACAAGTAAACTTAGCTGCTCTTACAACACTTTGGGCATTTATCGGGATTGAATCAGCCGTTCTTTTATCAAACCGAGCTACCTCTCCAAAAACGGTAAAACGCGCAACTGTTGCAGGATTACTTATCACAGTTGCAATTTACTTAGGAATTACAATTTTAACAATGGGTGTACTTCACGTTGATAAATTACAAGCTTCTGAACGTCCATTAGCAGATGCATTAAACGCTGCAATGGGTCATGGCGGCGGGAAACTTATGGCATTACTTGCTCTTACTTCCCTATTCGGTTCAATATTAGGCTGGATTTTATTAAGCTCAGAAGTACCTTATCAAGCAGCAAAAGAAGGTTTCTTCCCTTCCTTCTTCGCAAAAACGAATAAAAAAGGAAGTCCAATTCATTCACTACGATTAACAAACATTATGTCGCAAGTGTTCTTATTCTCAACATTATCAGGAACAATTGCGGAAGCTTATACATTCGTTATTACCGTATCAACACTGGCCTACCTCATTCCATATCTCGTTTCACCAATCTTCCAGTTAAAACTAGTCGCAACTGGTGAAACATATAAGAATGAAATGGGTTCAAGAATTATGGATGGTGTAGTTGCAGTTATCGCACTTTGCTATGCACTATGGGTTATTAAAACCGGCGCATCCGATATAAAAACATTTCTTCTCGGAATTGGTTTATTCGGAATTGGCTTTGCCTTCTATCCATTAATGAATCGTGATCAGAAAAAAAATAAAGAAAAGAAAAACGAGCAAGTTGCGTAACGCAATTTGCTCGTTTTTTACTTTATAAAACATATATAATAGAAAAAAGAGGTGAAAAACATGTCAATCGAATCACTATGGAGCTCTCGCTTTCAACAACATATTCAAAATGCCATCACATACTTTGCACGTATGATTAACGGTTTACTATATAGCTTCATCTTCGTCTCATGTGTAGGTGCATATTATTACGCTAAGTTTCTTAAAACGGATCCTTCTAAAGGAATATCTTTATTACTCATCACGATCGTACTTACACTCATTATAACGAGATGCCAAGTTCGCACATTTATTCAAAAACCGGACGCTGTCTATTTACTTGCATTAGAAGAGAAATTAACATCTTATTTTAAAAAATCTCTTCTATATAATTACATCATTCAGCTTTTCCCGCTTATATTTACGTTCCTTGTTATCGTACCGCTTGCCATGCAATCATTACAACTAACCGTACCTTTCTTATGTACAATCTTTATAATTTTAATGATTCTAAAGGGCTGGAACATATACATACATTGGATGTGGCGTGATAGTTATGAAAAAAGCATATGGTTTATCATTCGCATTGCTTGTAACGCCCTGATCATTTACATGCTGTTTTATACTGCAAATGTGATCGTGTTAGGCGGACTACTCTTACTTCTTGCTTTCCTGCTTCTATACACGAAGAAACAACCTACAAAACGAATACCGTGGGATTACATAATCGAACAAGAAGAAAAAATGGACGTTCGTTTCTATCAATTTGCTAGCATTTTCACCGATGTTCCGCAACTGAATAAGCAAGTAAATAAAAGAAAATGGCTTACAAATTGGATTGAACCTTTATTACATAAAAAACGAGCAACTTTCTTCTATTTACATACACTAGCATTTTTACGCGGTAATGATTATTTCGGTATATATATTCGCTTAGGGTTGATCGGTGCTTTCGCTCTATATTTTATTCCGAATATATATGTAAAAGGTGCTATCGCTTATATCGTCCTATATATGATTTCTATGCAGCTCCGTTCCCTGTGGAAATATTTTTCAGGAAATATTATTGTAGCATTATATCCAATTGATACTGAAGAACGAATGAGTCAATTTCTTAGCTTAATTTTCATATTGCTAAGTATTCAACTCATTGTATTTTCAAGTGTTATACTCATTGCCACAGGGCAATTTTCACATAGTCTTATCATTATGATTATCGGGTTAATCTGGATCAAATTTATTATTGTACCAAAAACGAAGCAACGCGTTTCTTCGTTTTAACGAAAAGAATTATCTTAAAAGCCAAGGAGAAAATAAATTATCTCCTTGGCTTTTTTATTTTTCTTCCTCAAACAAGAATCATTGAAACAACCGATATTTTATGATTTTTACATACAAAAACGATAATACATGTTTACGTCCTAATAAAAAGGGTAGTTATTAAATTAACAGGGCAAAGGAACTGGAGGGAATGAAAAAATATGAATTAAAGTTTCACTTTATAAAAGGCGTTGCTCAAGGACGATTCTGGAACCGATTATATAATATAAGGAGCTGATTGCAATGAGTAAAAAAATTGCTATTTTAATAACGGATTATTTCGAGGACACAGAATACACAGAGCCAGTAGAAGCTTTTAATCAAAAGGGATACGAATTAACAACTATTGAAATGGAAAAAGGTAAAACGGTACACGGTAAACAAGGAAAAAGTGAAGTCGTAATTGATAAAAGTATTGATGATGTTTCTCCAGAGAACTTTGATGCCCTCTTTATACCAGGCGGATTTTCCCCAGATATACTTCGTGCAGATGAACGTTTTGTTCGCTTTAGCAAAGCATTTATGGATGCGAAAAAACCTGTTTTTGCTATTTGTCACGGCCCCCAATTACTCATCACTGCACAAGCACTTGAAGGACGCGATGTGACTGGATATAAATCCATTGAGGTCGATTTGAAAAATGCCGGTGGAAATTTTCATGATAAAGAAGTGGTTGTATGCCAACATCAGCTAGTAACAAGTAGACAACCGGAGGACATCCCAGTGTTTATTGAAGAATCATTGCGTATATTAGGGTAGTTATTAGAGGTTAACCTTTTTATTTGTAAAAAACAAAATTAACACCATATGAAACATTTCTTCATCTTTAATGATTTTTTGAGACAGCCTCTTTTCTCGTCCCAAAATTTCTAATCACTTTTCATAGGCAGTTCTCATATAGTGAAAATGACTATACAATTCCTATCCATAAGTTAAATAATGATTTTACACATATAAATAAAAAAGATAGGAGCTCTATTATGAACAACAATCCGCCTGCAACGCCCCAAAACAACTCAGAAGAAAATAGCCGTGACATTAAATTGCAAACATTACGGGTCATCGGACTCATCGTCCTTATTAGTGGTTATATTCTCGTCGCTCTCTCAGAAGTAGGTGAGCTGAAAACCTTATTAACAAACCCTAACGCCAATCCTGATTTAGCTGAAGTTGATCCGTTTTAAAAATTATATAAAAAGCGAGTCCCAGTATAACTGGTTCGCTTTTATATAGTTTCATCCAATCTGAGAAACATTTCCTTCATTCTGATACTTCTCTTTCCCTATCGCCTTCATAAATAATAAAATACTGCTCATACCAACGATGAAATATAGAGCGCTCATGCCCCAAGATGCAATAAACGAGCCTAGCATAACACCTAATGCCCCATTCATTTTTGCCACTTGAAAGACCATTCCGTTAATCGCCATATATGAACCTCTTGCCTCATCCGGCACCATGTCCGCCATTATAGATTGACGAACCGGCACATACATCATCTCTCCTACAGTTTGGAAAAGCCCTGCAATTAATAAGATCCATAAACTATTGCTCGTTCCGAGTATTGTAAATCCAATTGTGTAAATGAATAAACCTACATATAAAATTTTCAAATCGTTGAAGCTTTTCAGCATTTTAATAAGAAGCGCTGAACATAACACAACTAAAATTGTATTCTCTGCCGATATCCAGCTGAGCATTCGAATACCTGTTAAATCGAATGTAAAACCATTCCCGAAGAAAAAGTGCACCGTTTCAAATTCCTTCTGTAAACGTATCCCTAAATAATTATTAATTTGAAACTCTAACGATAGTGTACATATACTTGCTGCACAAAAAATTAAAAACGCTCTATCTTTCATCACGACTTTATAACTATCTGCCATATCTTTTAATACATTTTTCTTCTCCACCGTTTTTCGTGCCACATACACTTCTTCCATATATACAGCCATCACATATAAAGTAATAACTGCAATAACTGTTAATCCGATAAACAATTGCAATCTATAGTTCTCAAATAGTAATCCGCCAAATATTGCTCCAATCGCAATTGATAAGTTAATAACCCAGTAGTTAATGCTGTACATCACTTTTCGATTTTCAGGTGTACTCACATCTATTAACATCGCTTCCGTCGCTGGATTCATAAGTCCAGATCCTAAACTATTCACTAACATAAACACAAATGTTAGCCACGGTGAATCTACATAATCTGAGTTCGCAACTCCCATACAAGCTATGGAAACGACTTGTATACTTTGGCCGATGATCATTACTTTTTTACGACCGAGCCGATCTCCAACATACCCACCATATAAACCGATAATTAATGCAGCTAGCACATTGATGAGTAATAAAGCACCAGCAATCGCACTACCTAACTTTATTGAAAAGTAAATTGCCATAAATGGAAAAATCATTGTGGATACAGTGCGTGTTAAAAACGAAGTTATAATTCTGATTTTTATATTTCGGTGCATACTCCAAAATCCCATTGTTTCCCCCTCCTTATGCTTATTCATTTTACTTTGAAAAAGAGGAAGAAAAAGGTTAGAATATTCTAAAGAGTTTCCCCTTTTATCCCGCATTAACGGGCAGTAGGACCCCCACTGATTAAAGTTTCACTTTATTATAGAAGGAAGTGTATATATGAAAATTATGGACTATTACATTCGTTTAAGATTACATGCACAAGACCAACAACATATACGAAATAGCTTACAAGAATTAGCGGATGTTTTATATTGCAGTACGAAAAACGTAAAGATTTTATTAAAGAAAATGAACGAGGATCAATTCATTAAGTGGACACCAGGGCGTGGTCGCGGAAATAAAACAGAAATTATATTTGCACATACTTTAGCAGAAGCGATTGAATCCTATACAGATGAACTGTTAACCCAAGAAAAATTAAAAGATGTCTTTCTTCTTTTAAAAGAGCCCCTTCCTCTTGCAATTCAAAAAAAGATAGAAAATAAACTACATCATCATTTTGGATACGAACCTTCAAATGATATGTATGACATATTGAAGATCCCTATATCAAGAAAGATATTACCATTAGATCCCGCTTTTACGGCTGTAACAACAGAGGGTCATCTTATTAACCAAATTTTTGATACATTAGTCATTTATAACGATATTACAGAAAAAATGGAACCACACATTGCACATACGTGGGAATTAAGCGAAGACGGGCTTACGTGGACGTTTCATTTAAGAAAAGATATATATTTTCATAACGAAACTGTTCTAACTTCTAAAGATGTACAATTTTCATTTGAAAGATTGCAGCAAGCTCAATCTCCTTACGCATGGTTAACACAGGAAATTGTTCAAATTGAAACACCATCACCACTGCAAATACGATTTCATTTAGCAAAACCTAACGTTTTTTTCTTACGTTATGTGAGTTCCATGCAACTCGCAATTTTACCGCATGATGCAGTTATTCAAAATCATCACTACATAGGTACTGGACCTTTTAAACTTACTCATTACTCTGAAGACAATATCGTACTCGAAGCGTTCACCCATTATTTTAAAGAGCGTGCGTTATTAGACCGTATTGAATTTTGGGGTATTCCTGATCATTTGCAAATAGATGCTGATTATGAACTACCAAATGAAGAGGAAAATGAAAGGCATGATATACAAATAGAAGAAATAGGTTGTATTTATGCTAGCTTCAACTTTACAAAACCTGGTCCTCATCACGACATTCACTTTCGAAAGGCTTGGAGAGAACTATATGACGTTGAAACGATACTTCATAGCATAGAGGGTAGACGAACAATTGCTGCATCAAGCTTTTTTCCTGAAAGAAGCCGTCAAGTTCCTAACAGGTCCTACTCTTTAGAAAAAGCGAAAGACTATTTAAAAAAGAGCACCTATAATGGAGAAACGATACATATTTATTTCTTCGCATTTAAAGATAGTGCAAATGATGCACATTTCCTAAAAGAACGCTGCGAACAATTAGGAGTACACGTAGAACTTCACCCATTTCTCGTTTCAGATTATATGGATCGTTCTATTGATAAACATGCGGATATTATTTTCATGGGGGAAGTATTTGCTACCGATCATGAAATTGCATTTTTAAATGTATTTAAAAATAAAAGTTGCTTCGTAAATCGATTCATGGACCCACACTATGCAAAACAAATTAATTGTTTACTTGATACCTTTTTATTAGAAGACAATAAAGAAAAACGGTATAAGCTCATGTATGAGATTGAAGAGTTTTTACAAGCTGAAAAAATCATTTTATTTAACTATCACGTTTTAAAAAGAAAAACATATCCTTCTTCTTTAAAAAACGTAACAATTGATTCATTCGGTTGGGCAAATTTTGCAAAGTTATGGATACAGCCATCCCCGCATTAAATACGGGGATGACTGTAATTATTGAATGACTTCTTCTAAATGGTTCTTCAAGTTCTCTAAATACTTCTCAACAGTAGGATTTTTCACCACATCATAACAAGCAAAACTCTTTAACGGACTCATACCAAGAAACTTCTGCACACGATGTAAATGACTAAGTGCTGATTCTAAACTTTCTCCTTCAAAGAACTTCGTCTTATCTCCGAATGCTTTTTCAGGTGCATTCCAAGTTGTAGAAAACATATACTGCTTCTCTTTTAATAAACCACCTGTTCCATATTCATCTGCACCTTTAAAGAACAAACCGTATTCATACACTTCATCCATATATGTTTTAAATAATCCCGGTACACTAAACCAGTAAATAGGTGTTTGATAAATTACAACATCAGCCCATAGAAATTTATCTTGTTCTTCTTTCATACTATATCCATCTTGAATCGTCGTTGTTTTCACATAATGATTCTCACTTAATACAGTTATCATATAATCAACTAACGTTCTATTTAATCGACCTTCTTTCGTACCGTATTTTTCATGTCCATTTATAATAAATATATTTTTCATCACTTTTCTCTCCCTTATTTTATTCCTCAGCTATTAACCCAAGTTGTTGTTTCAGCGTAAGATTATCTTCTAAATGCCAATCTTCCGTTATCTTGCCATCCTTCACATGCAAAATATCAATTGCAAAAAAATTGATTTTCTTATCATTATGAGTTCCTGTAAAAGAAAGACGAGCTGTTACTTTATCACCAACGACTAATAAATCTTCAATCTCGCAATGTATATCAGGAACTACTTTACGAAAGTTTTGCGCCGCAAGCTTTAATCCTTCAGTGCCTTGTGGTCGACCTTTCGGCAGTGTGTTATCGAAAAAATTTTCAGTAACCGTCTGCGGAATAAGCTCCTCTTTACCTGTATCCCAAAATGCATAAAAACGCTGAGCTGCATGCACGATTTCTGTCGCTTCCTTTTTACTTAATGAAGAATCAATTGTCATTGCTTTTGGCTTCGGCATTTCTTTTAATAACTGAATTTCAGTTTTTTGCTCACCACTACATGCTACAAGCACAATACAAATGACAAAAAAACTAAGAAACATAAACAACTTTTTCATACCCATGGAAATCACCTCCTCTTCATACAAACCCTTTGTATTTCGTATTGCTATTGTATATGCACTAACTTCCTATATGGAAGTAGTGATATTTTTTTCATATAGTTACCAAAAAGATAGTTTTGTGATACGATAAGGCAAATTCATTCAAAAAATTTTTATGGAGGCTATTTCCATGAGCAATATAGATCCAGTTGTATTAACGAAAGGTTTACCTGGTATACCTTGTCCTATCGCTAAAACGCTTGACGTAATTAGTACAAAATGGACGTTTTTAATCATTCGTGACCTTCTTATCGAAGGAACTTTACGCTTTAGTAATTTACAAAAATCAATGGATGGGATTAGTCCGAAAACTTTATCGCTTCGCCTAAAAGAATTGGAAACGCAAGGGATTATAACGCGAAAAGTATATCCAGAGGTTCCACCTCGCGTAGAGTACACGTTAACGGATAAAGGAAAGCAATTAGAGGGGATATTTATTGAATTAAAGCGGTTTGGATTAAGTTTATAAACGAAAAGCCCCTTACCATAAAAATAGTAAGAGGCTTTTCGTTATTCACTACATTACTTCGCAAAACTTTGAGCTAGTTGTTTCTCTCTCCACATAAATGTAATGCCGAGACCAACGATTAAAACAACACCTGAAAATGCATATGGATAATTAATGTTTATATCAAATAATATTCCGCCCATCGCTGGTCCTGCGATATTTCCTAAACTCGTATACGTTGAGTTCATACCAGCAACGAATCCTTGCTCTTTTCCAGCTGCTTTTGATAAAAACGTCGTTAAAGCTGGACGAAGCAAATCAAATGCTAGGAAAATAAAGCAAGTAACGAGAAGTACAATCCAATAATTAAAGACTACAGTTGAGACGAATGCTAATACTGCACCTACAATTAAACATATTTGAATTAATACTTTCTCACCGAACATGTCAACCAATTTGCCAAACATAAATACTTGCACAACTACCCCAAAGATGGAGCTAATCGTAATAATTGCAGCAATATCTTTCGGTGTGAAACCAAACTTATGATCAGAGAACAGGCTAAACACAGTTTCATATGCTGATAATCCAAATGCGAGTACAAATACAATAATAAATGCGATTGCATACATTGGATTTAATGATTTCTTTAAATCTCCGATAAAGCTAGATTCTTTCGTATTAGCAGAAATCTCTGCAAGTTCTTCTTTCGTTAACGGCTCTTTCAAAATAAATATAGAAATCACGCATGCAACAAAGGCAATCACTGCTGCCACAAAGAACGGCACACGTATACCGTATTCTGCAATAAACCCGCCGATTCCAGGCCCTATAATAAATCCGGTACTAATAGCCGCTGAAAGATATCCCATCGCCTTTGGACGTTCTTGAATAGAAGTAATATCAGCAACATATGCCGTAACACCCGGCATAATAAACGCGGCACTAATTCCGCCTAACACCCTCGCTGCATAAAGCATCCACACATCTGTACCTAATCCAAAAAGAAGCTCTGAAACACCAAAAATAAATAATCCAATGATTATCATTTTCTTCCTACCGTAAATGTCGACCCAACGACCCGTAATAGGTGAAGTAATAAGCTGCGCCATTGCAAACACTGCAACGAGATAACCCATCGTCTTTCCTGTTAAATTCATATCATTCATAAAGGACGGCATAACCGGAATGATTAATCCAATCCCTAAAAAAGCGATAAATATATTACTCAAAAGAATGATCAATACCATCTTTTGTTCTTTTATCGGTTTCTTCAATTTTTAACACCTCTCCCCGCAGTTCCTCTCAAAAATAATGCCCAAGAAGCTTTTTCTTTATCCTGCTATTTGTGGGCTCACACTGAGTAAAGATGTCCCCACTCATTAGAATTTCACTCTATCCTTCCACACATACATAAACACAGGGTGAATGACTATCATTCAGTTTCCCGCAGAAATGAACCTACCTTTTCAGACAGGTTCATCTTACTACTTCTTTATATGTAGTGCATGTGTTAAAAAATCTAGTACTTCTGCCTTTTGTAGCTCGACTTGCTCATCATCTTTATGATCATATAAATAAACTTGTTCCGCTGCTGATTCAACAAGAGCGATAAATAACTTCGCTGTTCGCTCAGCGTGAACCGAATCACGAATTTCACCTGATTCTTTTGCCTCACTTAAAAAGTCACTTAGCCATATATAAAGAGGCTCATATACAGCTTCCCATTCTTTTATATGTTCAGTTGATGCAAGGCCCGCATACATTAATGCTTGTATTTCACGATATTCAGCTATAAAGGTAAATACTGCATCTATTACTTGCTCAACTTTACTTGAAAAAGGTGAATCGTTCTGTACTTTTTCTTTCACTGCAAGTATCAT
The DNA here is from genome assembly GCF_025809295.1 of Bacillus sp. 41-22. NCBI lineage: Bacteria > Bacillati > Bacillota > Bacilli > Caryophanales > Bacillaceae > Bacillus > Bacillus sp. 41-22. The sequence continues at coordinate 837,361 of NZ_CP084035.1, read as the reverse complement.
CTTCTCAACCATCACTTCTGCTATTGCAGGCATAACAGATAACTTAGAAGGAAAATATAAATAGAAAGTTCCTTGTGCAATGCCAGCCAATTTCACGATATCAGAAATCTTCGTTTTTTCAACGCCCTTTTCCTGAAACACTTCAATAGCTGCATAGACAATTTTTTCTTTTTTATTCATCATCTAAACCCTTTCACACGCGTATTGAATGACTGTCACTCATTTTATAAAATAACTAGCTGTACTGTCAATCATCGTGCACTTTTCATAATAAAAATCTCCCAACAAATCGTTAGGAGATTTAACTTTAATATCCTTTACTTATGAAAGAGCCTTTAATCCCGTAACTCCACATACGATAAGAGCTACACTAATCAAACGTGCCTTACTTTTCGATTCACCAAACAGAAACATATTTAATAAAACAGCTCCTGCTGTTCCAATGCCAATCCAAACCGCATAAGCTACACTTACTTGTAAGAACAAGAAAGATGTGTATAAGAATGCAAAGGAAGTTGCAAATCCACCTATATAAATCGCTCCATTTGTTAACGTCTTATCTTTACTATACATTTTAAGGCCTATCACACCGACTATTTCACTAATTGCAGCAAAAAATACGAAAATCCAACCCATTTTTAAGCAGCTCCTTTCACAATTTCTTCCGCGGTTTCTTCTTTATTATCAGCTAATTTTAAACCGATCACGCCCGCTACGACCATTACGATAAAGAATAGCTTTCCTAAACTGAAACTGCCGCCGAAAAGGAATACATCCATTAGGAAAGTACCAACCGTACCAGCTCCGGCAAACACAGCATATACAGTCCCTGTTGCAAGATGTTCGCACGCTTTCGATAGGAAGTAAAAATCAACAGCGATAACTCCTACAATAATGACCCAATGCCACCAAGTATGAGCTGTATTAAAACCAAACACCCAAAAAATTTCAAAGATACATGTTAATATGACATATAACCAAGCTTTATTTTTCATATCTCTCACCTTCTATTATTTACTGACTGACCGTCAGTCATTTTTAATTTAAAAAATATAATCTCACTCTAACTACTATTTAAAAAACCAATATCATCCTCATTTATCCTTATATTTGTTCCGTTATTAAGCTAACTACATATAAAAGTTGCTTATCTACACCCTTTCACAGAAAAAATGACTGAATGTCATTCATAAACATTCTACATGACCAATTGATAAAGTGTCAACACCCGGATTCTATTAACCAAAAAATATTTTGAATTTTTTAAATCCACATGTATATTTCTTAATAATCTGTCAATAATGGTAGTAACATAATATTTTCTCCATTCCCCCCTTGGAGATCCCTTTGAATCGAGCAGTTGCTTTTAGCTAACTGCTCTTTTTTAATTTATCGGCACATTATAATTAAATACTCATAGATAAATTCCAAAACAAAGACCTGTACTCCCTTTTCAACATGCAACAAAGAACGAAATATTTTGTACGCTATTTACTTTTCAACGAGTCTTTGTATGCAATAATTTTATTTTCGAGCATCTTCTCTGTAACTTCTAAATTTTCTCTTTGAATCTGAATAGATTTCCTATGATCTTCTAAGAGCTGTAAACGAGCTTCGGTTGTATGCTCCCCTTCTAAATATAATCTAGCATATTCTCTTATTTTCGCTATCGGCATTTGTGTTTGTTTTAACTTCATTACAAACTGCAACCACTTTATATGTGACTCTTCATACAATCTATTCCCATTTGCATCGCGATTTGCAATTAATATGTTCTCCTTTTCATAATAACGTAATGTATGTGTGCTCACTCCTAATAATTTAGCTACCTCGCTAATTGTATACATAACCATACTCCCTCCGCACGCCATTTACTCTCATATATTTTACTGCCTTATCCAAATTATAAAAAACATTTGACTTAGAGTATACTCTAACAAATACAATCTAACCATGATAAATTAATTTGAATTTAGGAGGCTTTTATATGAAATATACTGTTATTACTGGTGCTAGTTCAGGAATTGGCTATGAATCCGCTTTAGCCTTTGCATCTCGCGGAAAAAACTTAATACTTGTAGCTCGAAGACAAACAGAATTAGAAGAATTAAAATTGAAAATTAACGAAATGCATCCGGAATTGGATGTTGTCATTCGAAGAACTGATTTATCAGTCACTGAAGAAGTTTATAAATTTTATGAAAGTCTACAAAGTTTTCAAATTGAAACGTGGATTAACAACGCAGGTTTTGGTAATTTCGCCTCAATTGCTGAACAAAATTTAAACAAGATAGAAACGATGTTGCATGTAAATATAGAAGCACTAACAATACTATCTTCCCTTTTCGTTCGAGATTATTCAATGACCGAAGGAACACAGCTTATTAACGTTTCATCAGGCGGTGGATACACGATTGTTGCCAATGCTGTTACGTATTGCGCTACGAAATTTTATGTAAGTGCATTTACAGAAGGACTATCTCACGAACTGAAAGAACAAGGTGCAAAACTACAAGCAAAAGTTTTAGCTCCTGGTGCAACTGAAACAGAATTCGCAAAACGTTCATTTAATATTGATGAGTTCCAATACGATAATGTTGTACCGAAATTCCACACTGCAAAACAAATGGCACAATTTATGCTCGACCTTTATGATAGCGATAAAGTTGTAGGACTTGTCGATGGTTCTACTTATAACTATGAGCTTAAAAATCCCATTTTTAATTTTGCAGTAAGACAAACGAATTCAAATTCTTAACAACATCTCATTTCTGATTAAAATATAGATACCCACTATTTCTTAAATAATAGTGGGCCTTTTTTCTCTCTAAAAATTTCATCCAACATACCGTATCATCGCCACCTCATCACAATAATTGACTTTTGGACAATGTCTACAATCAACCCATACTTTCTCTGGCAGCAATTCTTTATTTACAAAATCAAATCCACACTTTTGAAAAAATACTGTTTCATACGTTAAAGAAATCACTCTTTTTACATTTATTTTCGTCGCTTCCTCCATCACATGACTCACGAGCATACGCCCTATCCCTTTTCCTGCATATGTATGCGAAACTACTAACGATCGTACTTCTGCAAGATCCTCTCCTAACACATGTAAACCAGCAACTCCAACGACTTCCTCTCCTTCTTTCATAACATATAAACATTGTAAATATTGATAGAGAGACAAAAGAGAACGCGGCAAAACAACTCCTTCTTTTGCATACATTTCAATGAGATTATAAATTTCTTTCACATCACTTGTAACCGCATTAAAGATTTTCATATTATATCCCCTTGCCCCCAGCATTAATATTTATAACAATGAATGAATTTTAATTCATAATTTCATATAATAATACATCTCTCTTTTCTCTCCGTCAATCACTTTTCTGAATTTTACATAAACAAAAAACCAAGCAACTTAATCGATGCTCGGTTCCTCATTCCGTATCGGCAATACCGTCGAATATTTAATTTCACGAAGTGCTAAACTCGTCTGTATCCGTGTAATCCCTAATTTATTTAGTTTCCTAATAAAAAGCTCTAGTTCCTTACGATCACGATTCGCAACTTTTAATAAATAATCATACTCTCCTGTTAAACAGTGACATTCTAACACTTCAGGCATAGATTCTAATTCTCGTTCTAACACTTCCAGCTTTTCATACTGATGAATATTCGTACTCATAAAAATGAAACATAATAAATCAAATCCAAGCTTTTCTTGATTTAAAATTGCTACTTGCTTATCAATAAAACCTTCCCCATCTAACCTTTTTATTCGTGCATGCATCGCAGCTGGAGATAAATTAACACGGCGTGCAAGCTCTGCATTACTTACTTGTGATTCTTTCTGCAATATATCTAAAATTTTCACATCCAAATCATCAAGCACTTTAATAACAGATGACTCCATCAAAATTCCCCCTTTTTTCTTACCGACGATTATTCGAAGAAACATCTCATAACTTATATAAAACTGAATGTTTTTCTGCAAATAAGATTTCTAACGAAACATTTTATCGAGTTTTTACCATTATACAAAAGAATATATTAGATAATAAAGAAAAATGCTAAAATTATTTACAGTTCATTCTTATTTCAACAAAGGGGTTTTTAGTATGCCTTATTTTTACGTCTTTTTACTATTATTAACAAGCTTATTATGGGGAGGAAATTTTGTCGTTGGGAAATCACTTGTCGATCATGCGTCTCCGATGACACTGACAAGTTTAAGATGGATGATTGCGATTGTTTGTTTATTACCACTCGTATGGTTTAAAGAGAAGAAAATTATTCCACCGCGTGCTGCTATAATCCCGTTAGTAATTATGGGAATTACAGGCGTCGCTCTTTTCAACATTTTTCAATTTTTAGCATTAGAAAAAACATCCGCAACGAATGTAGGTCTTATTTCTACATTGAACGCTATTTCAATTGCATTATTTTCTGTGCTGTTTCTAAAAGAAAAAGTAAATACGCTTCAAATTCTTTCTATGATTCTTTCATTTTTTGGGGTCATCCTCGTTCTTTTAAAGGGAAACTTTGCTCTTTTATTTTCACTACATTTTAATAGCGGGGATTTATGGATGATTGCAGCAGTTTGTATTTGGGGCATTTATTCTGTTTGTAGTAAATGGGCGACAAAAACAGTTACACCGCTAATGGCTACATTATATTCTGGTATTTTCGGCGTTATTTTATTGCTTCCATTTAACATAGGTAGCTTCACTGTTTCCAATATCAACTCTTCCTTCATAACATCACTTTTATATACAGGACTCATTTCAACAGTACTTTGTATGGTGTTTTGGAATATTGGTGTACAGAAATTAGGCGCTACTACATCGGGGATTTTTCTAAATTTCAATCCAATTTTCACAGCTATTTTAGCATTTATTTTCCTTGGAGAAGAACTAACATGGATTCAAATTTTCGGGACAATTATCGTCGTTACAGGGTGCTATTTATTCTCTCATTTTAAAACTGTTTCTCCTCAGACGACTAGAGCTTTAGTACGAAAGCATTCTTAATGAAAAAGCATCGCCACCAAAGTGGCGATGTTTTTATTTACCTTTCATTTCTTTCACATACTGCTTTTCTTCTTCTGGCGATAAACGTTCTGTTGCCTTTCCGGTATCACCACCTTGAATTTCCCACAAAAAGTTATGATCCTCAACCGTTTGTGAAAAGTCTCCTTTCTCCCAACGCTCCAAAGTAGAAAGTAGCTTTGCTTTATATTTAAAATTTGTACTGCTTTCTACTGCGTTCTTCGCACTACGAATTTCCTTATTTGTCATTTCGATAAATCCCCATTTATCAGATGATTTCACTTTTTGATGTACCATCCTATGCATTGTAGAAATAATTTCATCCTCACTAAATTGTGGCTTCTCTTCCGCAACTTTCTTGTCCTGTTGGCTCATCACTTTTTGTGTTTTAAGACTCTTCTCCTCTTCCTCTATATAATTAAGAAGTTTAGTAACACCGAATACAGCTCCTATCGCAATTACAATCATTGTAATTGCCCCTATTATCCATTTTTTCATATTATGTACTCCCCATTCCCCTAATAATTACATAAACAAATGGAATCGCCTGCGCACAGCCGATTCCATTTGTTTCCTTATTTCATTTTAAACCTTCATCGCTTCTCGTACAATGTAACTGTCCACATATTGTTTAAATTTCACTATTTTTCCATTTTCAAGCTGCCATACATGAACAAATTCCGCCTCAAATGATTTTCCCGTCTCTTTATAAACTCCTGAGTAAACACCTTCAGCAATAATCACATCTTTTCCGTTTACTTCATGGTACGTATTTACACTCGCTTTATAATCATCCCATTCTGATCCTAAACGACTAAATACATTTTCCATTATAGCTTCTGTACCTATATACGTTCCGCCGTACGGAAAACCTGCTGCCTCTGTCCACTCTACTTTTTCAGAGAAAGCTTCCGCTAAATGTTTTGCATTTGAAGAAGATGGTCCTTCATATGTGCTTCGAACAATTTCTAAATTTGTTTTTTGCTTCATTATTTTTTCACCCCAAACGCGTTTGCCGCTAAAACAAGTCCAATTTCTAACGCTTTAACGTGCGGGAACCGCTCCTTTATTGCCGTTTGAATTTCTTCATTTGAAGGATTTCCTGCAAGAACTTCATCAAATGCAACTAAATATTTACGAGTATGTTTAATCGCGTCTGCTGTATTTGGTACGTCATAATCACGATGACCCGCTACAACAATTTCAGGATGAAGATTTTCAAGTTCACTTAATGTTTCTAACCATTTATGACGAGCTTCAGCATCTGTTTCTAACGTCCATACGAAAGTATTGTTATAAACGATATCGCCTGTAACAACGGCTTTTAATGATGGAATCCATACATAACTATTATTCGGTGTATCACCTTGCAAACCACCTTTAATGATTAAATCATTTCCCTCTAAAATCAATTTCTCTTCTGTTAATTCCTCTGGAACAATTGGTTGATGAGGAACATTATGCCCAATAGATGGTTTCCACTGTTCCACTTTCTTCTCAAATGTGTTACGAATATCTTCAACAGTATTCCGTAATGCAACAATCTTCGCTTCTGGAAATGCTTCATGTAATACATTTAATCCAAAATAGTGATCTGGATGGAAATGAGTCACATAAATATGAGTTAAATTCTTTCCTGTTTCAATAATTTGAGCTGCTAAACGGTGCGCATCACTTAATAAAAATTGTGCATCGATAAGAATTGCATCTTTTTCTCCGTATACAATTGTGGATGTAACTTGAAATGCTTGCTCAGATCCTGTAAAAACCTCTAAATGTAATTTTGACATGTTATTTCCTCCACTTTTTATTTACTCTTTTATATTCCTTTATTCTTTAAGCTTTATTCTAGTTGTAACTAAGTTAGTTACAACTAGAATAAAAAAATATACGAATCATTTTATTACTAATCGACTTGATGTAATCATTATAGTTACACCAAGTCGTCAAGTCAACACTAAAAAAATAAAATTTACTTCGTTTTCATTACTTTCTCTTTTAAGAAGCGCTCTACATATCCTTCTGCTTTTACAACGAATAAATACGCACCCATTGATAATAATGCAAGATCTAATTCATATCCCGGATTCTTTCCATCTCCTAATAAGCCTGCTGCTCCATTTACCTTTACGATAGCTCCAGCCAAAATAAGAGCGAATAACAATCCTACATACCTCACGCCTAAACCGATAATTAATAATATACCACCAACTAATTCAACTGTTGCTACGCCATATGCAAGACCACCTGGTAAACCGATGCTTGTAAACCATCCTGCTACGTTATCTATACCTGATTGAAACTTTGCTAAACCGTGTGCAAAAAAAGTAACTCCTAATACGATACGAATAATTAAATTACCAATATATTGATTCATTCTGAACTCTCCTTTTTTGTTTTGTTATGGTGAACATTTATTCACAAGACAAAACAATACGGTATTTCTTTTCATTCGTCAAATGCTTTTTTAAAGAAACCAAAAAACATTATCCTTTTTGCAGATAATGTTTTTTATAAAATAGTGCTAATTCAAGCTTTCGCTCTATTACTTAGAAAAAGTTGAAAATTTTTCCCAGCACCTATATAAGACAATAAAGACACATCTTCTTCCATCACCATTCCAACAACATTCACTTTCCTATCTTCAGGTAAATCATTTATAACTATTTGCATTTCACCAGCATATCTACCGTACAATTCATTATCAATTGTAATACTGCCTCGTTTTCTTGAAATTGTATTCATCGGTTGTAATGCAACTTTATTTTCTTCTCTTGATTCGACAGAGCGAATGACATCACGTGCTGGATCTAATCTATTCGTATGCACTTTCTCTACCACTTTTAATACTTCATTTTCATTTATAAATGGCTCATATCCCAGCGGAATAATCCCTCTACTCGCACTTGCTATTTCTTGTACACTTTCTAAACTCCCGCTTATATCGCCAATTAAAACTTTATCAACAGCACAATCTTGCACAAGTTCTAAATATGCTTGAAGCGGGCGCATACTGCGATGTTTTTCTAAAGTTGGTAAACCCTCATATAACGGACCGCGTTTTTCACCATCTCCCGGAATAAATGCCATCGTTTTTATTCCGCACTCATGTAAATATTTATTTTGTTTTTGCAAAAACGACTTTGCTAGTCCTGTTTCTGGACGTGGATAAAAATTATGCCACGCTTCTACACGATCTACTCGTATATTTTCCGCAAGTAACTCTTTCCAAAATGGTTCTGTAATCGTACTCGCATTTAAAGCTACCTTCATCTTATGAGATACACGTGCGATTTCTTTTGGCGTAATACCGTAATCCATTCGTAAACCAGTAATGCCAAAGTCTAATAACTCTTCCACATTTTCATACGTCATCCCTAAATGGTTTAACGATTTTGGAGAGACATCAACCATTAATTCCATTTCATTTTCGAGAGCTTGTTTCCCAAGTATTTGAATTAACTCCTTATACGTATTCGGATCATCTTCTGGAATGTGAAGAGATGTAAAAACAGATGAAAATCCGTTTTCTTTCGCTAGTTTTAACCATGCTTCTTGTTTCTCTACTCGCTCTTTTGAAAGATAAATTGAAACTCCTATCATATAAATCTCTCCTTCTATTAATATAAAAAAAAGAGAAAGGAATCCCTTTCTCTATATGTTTTCTGCCATTTCTTCTTTAAAGCCGAAGAAGTACGTAAAGATGAATCCGAAAATATATGCAACTACTAATCCAAGGAAATATAATAAATATTTATTATCAGCAATTAACGGAATTAATGATAATCCTGATACACCTATTCCGAGTGAAGCCGTTTTCATAACAGCTTGGAATGCACCACCGACAGCCGCTCCTAAACAAGCAGTAATAAACGGTTTCCCAAGTGGCAATGTAACCCCGTATAATAGCGGTTCGCCAATTCCTAAAAATCCTACTGGTAATCCACCTTTAATCACATTACGAAGGCGTTTATTTTTTGTTTTCACATAAATCGCAATTGCTGCTCCTACTTGCCCAGCGCCAGCCATTGCTAATACTGGTAATAAAGGCGTTACGTGCGTTTGATTAATAAATTCCATATGAATCGGTGTTAAACCGTGATGTAATCCGACCATTACGAGAGGTAAAAATGTTCCGGCAAGCACAGCTCCAGCAAATGCTCCGCCAACATTTAAAATTGCATTAATACCGCTTGTAATACCATCAGATAAGAAGCCTGCTACTGGCTGAATCGCTAACATCGTTACTATACTTACAGCTAATACAGTAATGAGTGGTGTCACAATAATATCAACTGCATTTGGCACAGCTTTTCGCACTCGTCTCTCAACTACAACCATAAGCCATGCTGCAAAAATAACTGCAAATAATCCGCCCCGTCCGGGTACGAGCGCTTCACCGAATAATTTTACATTCGCCATCGCTGGGTTGAAAATTAAAATACCTGCAATTGCCCCAAGAACTGGTGTCCCGCCAAATTCTTTCGCTGTATTCCAACCGACTAAAATTCCTAAGAATGTAAAGATACCGCCGCCAATAAGTAGTAGCATTTGTAGCCACGTTGCATTCGGGTCAGCACCTGCGTTTTTCGCAAAGTTAGCAACCCCATTTATAATTCCTGACGCAACAAGTCCCGGAATTAGCGGAATGAAAATACTTCCTATTTTTCTTAAAAAGTTTTTCACTGGTGTATTATTTTTCTTCTTAATCTCTGACTTCATCTCTTGCCCAAGATCTTCAAGGTGGTGATCTGCCACCTCACCAATTCGCAGTCCCGTTAAATCTTCCATCTCAGCTGCTACTTTATTTACTGTCCCTGGCCCAACAACAACTTGAAGCGTTTCATCTTCAATCACTCCCATAACACCTTCAACCTTTTTTAAAAGGTCCATGTTCACTTTACTTTCATCATGAAGCGTTAATCGTAACCTCGTCATACAATGAGCAATGCCACGAATATTTTTTACTCCCCCAAGCTGCTCTGAAATTTCTTTGGCCATTCTCTCTTCTTTCTTCATAATAGAATCCCCCTCCCCAAAGTTTAAAGTGCTTTCTTCACAAATCCTTTCGCACCTTTTAATTTTTCTAGTGCTTCCCCATATTCACACTGTAGTAATATCATAACGATTGCAGCTTTCACATTTCGATCTGCTTTCTCATAACACTCTGTAGCTACTTCATAACTAGCGCCTGTCGCTTCAACAATAATTCGTTTTGAGCGTTCTACCAATTTTTCATTTGTAGATTGAACATCTACCATTAAGTTTTTATATACTTTCCCTACACCAATCATAGACGCTGTAGAAATCATATTGAGTACTAACTTTTGCGCTGTGCCAGCCTTCAACCGTGTTGAGCCTGTTAATATTTCTGCGCCTGTTTCCACTTCCACATTTAGTTTTGCATATTTACTTATTTCAGCATTTTTATTACAGGAAATACTAGCTGTACTTGCTCCCATGCTACTTGCATATTTCAATCCGCCAATTACATAGGGTGTTCTACCACTTGCTGCAATTCCAATAACCGTATCTTTCTCGTTTAATCCAATACTTTTTAAATCTTCTTTTGCTAACTCTTCACGATCTTCGGCACCTTCCACCGCCTTAGTAAACGCTTTCAATCCACCTGCTATAAATCCTTGAACCATGTTATCATCTGTTCCAAATGTCGGGGGACATTCTACTGCGTCTAAAATGCCTAAACGGCCACTCGTACCAGCCCCAATATAAATTAAACGGCCTTCTTCTTCAAAAGACTTAGTAACAATTTGTACAACCTTTTCAATTTCTTCTATTTCATTTTCAACTGCTAACGCAACAGTTCGATCTTCTTCATTCATACTTTGTAAAACTTCTTTTATACTCATCTCATCTAGATTCATCGTTTTCTCATTACGGTGTTCTGTCGATAAATTCTCTAACATATTGCCACCCTCTTCGAAATTATATTTCACACTTTTATTATAACTTTAAGAAACTAAAAATCAATAACTCTTTCTTATTTTATGAAATAAAATTTCACAACATGACATATTTGTGTCAAAGATAATAAAAAAGATGAGTCTCCCCATCTTTTCTTCTACTTCAATTTCCGTAACCGTAATGCTTCTTCTCTCGTCTCCATAAATTGATCTAATACTTTATTACCAATTCGATTGAAAGTAATCACATATAAAGCATCAATCATATTCAGTTGCGTCATTCTCGAAGCAATACTCGCAATGCGATGGTCTTGCTCTACATCTGGCATACAAAGGCGAATGTCTGCCGCTTTATATAACGGAGATGATTGGTCTAGCTTCGTAATCGCAATAACTGTAGCCCCTCGCTTCTTCGCATATTGCGCCATTTCGAGCACATCTTTCGTCCGCCCAGAAGTTGAAATCGCCACAAATATATCTCCCTCTTTTAAATTCGTGACGAGTGGCAACATCATATGAAAATCAGATAGCATCATCGCTGTAAATCCGAGTCGTGTAAATTTATAAGCCCCGTCCATCGCTGGAGTAGCTGAACCACCTACTCCGTAAAATATAACTTTATCCGCATTTACAATACGATCTGCAGCTCTCTCAAGTTCCTTCTTATCTATCGCCGTGACGCTCGCCTCAATTGCAGCTTTATTCACATATGTAACTTTATTAAACAAGTCGTACGGTCCATCTTCCGTATTCATCACTGAAAAATCATTAATATTATAATCAGCAATCGTTAATTCACGAACGAGCGCGATTTTAAATGATTTAAAGCTCCCAATCCCAATCGACTTACAAAAGCGAACAACACTTGCCTCACTTGCGCCTGCATTCGTTGACACTTCTTTCGTCGTTAAGTTCGGAACAATTTCTGCATTCTCCATTATGTACATGGCAACCTTCTTTTCGGCTGGTGAAAATTGATCCATATTACTTTCAATTTTAAATAGTAATGTTGAAGCTTTCACTATTTAACCTCCACTTCTCACGGTTGCGTTCTCTTATTTTCTCTTGCTTCAAGGAGGTAAAAACCATCATCGCCAGGAGGATGAAACACATTTACAATGCGATTTCCTTTTTGATAAACAGTTCTTTCCCCTTCTGTCCACTTCTTTTCCCAACCGTTCATCCAAATCGCAACATTAGGTAAAAAAGCAGTATATTTCAGCTTTTGATCGTACTCACCATCTGCTTCTTCTGAAAAAATAGAAACCGGAAAATCTTTCACTTTTGATTCTTTCCATGCAGTAAATGGTATGCACAATAAAAGGAGTATAATTACACCTATAACCTTCTCCTTAGTAATCTTCACACATTTCTCTCCTCGCCCTAGCATATACGTAGATTTTACCATAATTACAAACCATTCACGCTACATGACTATTGCTTTTTGCGATAAAAAAAGAGCTTACCTACATCAGATAAGCCCTTCCTCCCTATACAAAATACTTCTTCAAAAGTGGCGGCGTAATAATTGTTGTCAATATAACAACAATGACAATAGCTGTGAAATTTTCTTTCGCTAATAAATTTGCCGTAAGTCCATTTGCTGCGATAATAAGCGCTACTTCCCCGCGCGACACCATCCCCGCACCAATACTAATAGAAGATTGTAAGTTAAATCCTGTTAGTCTTGCTCCTAAACCTGATCCAATTAACTTTGTGAAAATTGCGATGAGCGTCATAATGATAATGAACCAAAGCTGGCTTCCGATACCTTGAAATGTAATTTCCATTCCAATACTTACGAAGAAAACTGGTACAAATATCGCATACGCAATCGGTTCAATTTTATGTTCTACTTCATGCTTATACTCTGTTTGAGAAATGGCAATTCCAGCTGCGAATGCTCCAATAATACCTGCAATCCCCATCATTTCACTGTAATACGAAAAAGAGAAACAAATAATAAGAGCTGCACTAATTAATGCTTCTGTTACGCGAAGTGGTACGAGCATTTTCATAATCCATGGAACAACTTTCCAAGAGATGAAAACAATACTTACAAAAAAGATAATTTTCTTTGCAATGACTAGCGTTACATTTACATCTTGTGTACCTAAAAAACTCATCACAAATGCTAATAAAATAACGACAATTACATCATCAAATACAGCTGCACCTAAAATCGTCGTACTTTCTCTCGTATTCATTTTCCCTAAATCTCTTAGTGTTTGAACAGAAATACTAACCGAAGTGGCACAAAGTAATAACCCTAAAAAGATCGCATGCGACTGTAACATTCCAAACGCAAGTCCTGCTAAATACCCACCAAGGAATGGGAAAATAATTCCTCCCATCGCTACTGCGAATGCAGATTTTAAATTACGATTTAACTCTTCTAAATCAGTTTCGAGTCCTGCCATAAACATAAGTAGCAAAACACCAATTTCGCTAAGCTCATCAATAAGTTCTGAACTATTAATAATACCTAGCAAAGCCGGACCGATAATAATACCAACGATTAATTTACCGAGTACAGAAGGCTGGCCAAGTCTAACGCTAATATCACCAGCTAATTTCGTACAAAGTAAAATGACGACAAGTTCAAAATAAAATAACATAGCATCTTCTCCTACTATATAAAGTAAATCTTTTTGTTCCTGCATCTATTTCTGCACATAGTTTCTCCTTACAAGCAGCATTTTATTTGTTAAAGTTTTATTTGACAAAATATTCTGAATTGTAATAAAATTAATCCAGAAATTTCAAAAAACTACATACCATAACTGTACCTTCATTCACTCACGTACTCTTTTCCAATTGGTTCACACTATTCGCAGTTATGGAGATGAAAAATGGGGGGAGAGTCCAAAGTGAAGTCATTATTACGAAAAAAAGCGCTTAGTACTGAATCACCACGGCAGCTAGATCGAACATTAACGGCACTCGATTTAACGTTTTTAGGAATCGGCGCCGTAATTGGGACAGGGATTTTTGTATTAACAGGTATTGTAGCGGCGAAACATTCTGGTCCTGGTATTATGCTATCATTCCTTATTGCTGCATTTACTTGTGCTTGTGTAGCCTTTTGTTATGCCGAATTCGCTTCTTCTATACCAGTCTCAGGAAGTGTTTACACTTATGCATACATGACCGTCGGAGAAGTTGTCGCCTTCATCGTTGGTTGGTGTTTAATGCTCGAATATTTACTCGCAGTTGCAGCGGTAGCTGTTGGCTGGTCTGGATATTTACAATCATTGCTTCAAGGGTTCAATATACACCTTCCCGCCATTATTTCCTCGGCCCCCGGAACGGGAAAAGGTGGTCTCATTGATTTACCCGCTGTTTGTATTTTACTTCTCATTACTGGTCTTTTAAGTTTTGGTATACGCGAAAGCGCACGCATTAATAATATTATGGTCCTTATAAAATTAGCAGTTATTATCGCCTTTATCGTAGCAGGCGCAAAATATGTAAAACCTGAAAATTGGACACCGTTCATTCCATTCGGGTACGACGGTATTATTACTGGCGCTGCTACTGTCTTCTTCGCCTTTTTAGGTTTTGATGCAATCGCAACTGCGGCAGAAGAAACGAAAAAACCGCAGCGTGATTTACCAATTGGCATTATCGGTTCCCTTCTTATTTGTACAGTTTTATACATGATCGTATCTTTCGTTTTAACAGGTATGGTTCCTTATACGCAATTAGACGTTTCTGACCCTGTTGCATTTGCACTACATTTCGTTGGCGAAGATACTATTGCAGGGCTACTTGCAGTTGGTGCGATGACAGGAATGACAACCGTTCTTTTAGTCGTTATGTATGGACAAGTTCGTGTTTCTTATGCAATGAGCCGAGACGGCTTACTCCCAAAAGCGTTATCACGCGTAAATAAAAAAGTTAAAATCCCTTTACTAAACACATGGATTACTGGGGTATTTGCAGCTTTATTAGCAGGACTTTTAGACCTACATTTACTAGCGAATTTAGTAAATATCGGTACGTTAACAGCCTTCGCATTCGTTTGCTTTGCTGTACTTATTTTACGGAAAACTCATCCTGACTTAAAACGCGGATTCCGTACACCTTTCGTACCTGTATTGCCAGTTGTCGCGATTCTTTGCTGTTTATATTTAATGATCAATTTGTCTACAACGACATGGATTAGCTTCGCAGTTTGGCTTATAGTCGGCTTATGCTTCTATTTCTTCTACTCTAGAAAACATAGTCATTTAGCTACTGAAAAAACAAATGATGAGACGAAAAAAGCATAACAAAATAGCTCGCCGATGAAACGGCGAGCTATTTTCATGTTTTATCCCGATTGGTGAGGGCTAATAATCAATGGGGGATGAACACCCCCCACTGATTAAAGTTTCACCTTATTATATTTTTGCGTTAACGATTGTAAAATGGTGAATATACAGATGCAAGCTGTAAATCATGCCCAATTCCCTATCAGTGTAGCGTATTAAAAAACTCCAATACCTACAAATAATAGGAAAATAATGACCTGATATATGAGCTTCTACTTTTGCATAGCCTCCCCCTTTACTTCGTCTCCTTCTTTTTTTTCTTCCACGCATTTACACTATCAAAGAAGAAATTAATAAATAACGTGCCTAAACCCGCTAATAAAAATGTCATTAAAAATAGAACCCATATACTTTTCTCTTTTAAGAAATAATATCCTACAAGGAGCACAACCGCGATCCATACATATTCAAGAATTCTTTTTATCTTTTTCTGTTCCAAATTATTCGCTCCCTTTTTCCATGCTATTTTTAGTATAACAAAAAAGAAGCCTATCATGATAAGCTTCTTTTCTTCTACCTTATTTGTTTATGCTTTTCTCAACAAGTGAAATCGCATGCTCTATCGTACGATTCATCGTTTCTACCTGTGCATCTTTTACTTTCACATCTTTTAACACAGTTTCTGCAACTGTAATTTTTTGACTCAATGATTTCACTGAACCATCCGTTACGTTTGCAGATTGGGCTTTCTTCACTAAAGCTTTGGCTGATTCAATATTGATTTGTAATTTTTCTTTCGGTGTTTTTGGTTGTTCTTCTGCCACTTTTGATTGTACGAATGTTTGGTTTGCTGTTTTTAATTCATTATACATTTGAACAACTTGCTCACCTGTACTTGTCATATTCCCAAACACTTTCTTAGCATTGTCATAGTTTTTTTGTAATTCTTTGAAAGCTTCTTGTGAATATTGGCCTGGTTTTTCACCAAATTCATAAGTACCTGCCAATACTTCTTTCACTTTTCCAATCTCTTCATATAACGTATTTACTTGCTCTAATTTTGTACGATTAGAAAACTCGTTATACGCTGCTACTACTTCTGAAGAACTTAATGCTTTACTATATAATTTTGCTAACGCAATTTGTCCATTTAACGGAATCCCCCCATTTCCGTTGCTGTCTGGATCTGCACCAAGTGCAAATGGTACGTTCGGGTGATATACTTTCCCTTGAGCTGGCTGACTATTTACTTTTTTACCATCTACATAAATTGCTACTTCACTTCCGTTATACGTTCCTGTTAAATGATACGTTTTGTTTGCTGCTAATTGAACGCCAACACGTTTATAGCTTCCGCCAATATGAGCCCATAATTCTACATATCCATTTCCTGTAGATTCAAAACCAATTCCGCCGCTCTCTGTATTTTGTAAAATTCCTTGTCCACGAATTTCATTCATCGAAAATACAGTTTCTAACGTAAATGAATTTGCTACTTTTTCTTTTTGTGCTGCTGAAAATGGAAGATAACCAAATGTATTTGCTTTTCCATTTAATTTCATTACATTTGTTTTCAACGCTTTATCATATTCAATAGATACATTCCCTTTCACATCACCTTTTGTTCCAAACGGTGAGTTATCTTTAAATGTACCATCTAAGAAATTCACATCAAAAATGTCTGCCTTTGGTACTTTCACATTCGGATCAATATTATCTTTTTTCGTAGTAATTTCTGCCGTTAACGGCTGCGCGCTTTCATTGCCAAACGAATCAATCGCAACTACTTCAAGTGTATATGTTTTCCCACCATCTAATCCTGCTAGCGTAAATGTAAGTTCTTTCGGCACTGGATCCCGATAAAACTCTGAGAATGCTAACAACTTATTTTTAATTTCTCCTGTTTGTTTATCCTTCGCCTGTACACGATAAGAGTGAACAAGAAGGTTGTCCACTGCTTGCGGGAATGTTACTGTTGCTGCGTTTTCCGTTACATTTGATACTGATACTTTCGCATCTTTCGCAAAAGATGGCTTTTCTTTATCACGGTCTTCTACATGCGTAAATGTTTCTTTCTTTGATGGCAACTGAATTTTCCATGGCTCGCCTGTCCAAGAATTCGTATGGAAATCACGACGATTAATTGTTACTTCCTTATCATCTACCTCTACTAATAAGCCTTGGCTTAATGCACGAGATTCTGAAGGGATATTCCCTTGCACTTTACCACCTTCAACTTCCATATAACTTACAGAAGATGTGCCAACAGATGTAAAGTCTTTTTGATGAATCGATCTTGGATCATCTAATGGATAATGTGAATGACCTGAAAACGTAATGACTTGTGGGTACTCTTTTAACACTGCATTAATTTTTGCACTATCTTGTGTTCCCCATTCATGACTACCGTACACTGTATCTTTAATATGTTGATGTAAAAACACAAAAATCGGTTTTTCTGGATCATCTTTTTGTGCCTTTGCCATTTCTTCTTTTAACCAATTAATTTGCTTGTCCGAATAATAGCCATGTGTTGTCCCATCCTCTGGAGACATAACAAGGAAATGATACCCTTTTACCACCTTATGATAATAAACCGATTCCATTCCTGTCTTTTCTAAGAAACGCTTCTGTGCTCCCTCTACAGATAAGCCGTTCCAATAATCATGATTACCTAGAGAATTCATTCGTACCGCATCTTTATTTGCATTTTCGTTATACACTTGCATGAAACGATCATATTGCTTTACTGAACCCGAATCAGTAAAATCACCTACAATGACAAACGCATCTTGCTTTGGTGCAAGCGTATTAAATTGCTCAATCGCTCTTTTCCAGCGGAACGTATCATCTGTTCCACTATCTTTAATATGCACATCACTTACAACTGGGAAAACGATTTTCTTCTCACTTGGTGCCTTTTCTTGCTTTTTCTCTTCCGCTTTAACCGACGTACTCCACGGTAATGATACAAATGCCAATACAAATACCATTAATAATCCAATAAGACCTTTTACTTTTCGTAAAGCAGTTCTTTCCACGTGAATCCTCCTCATAATAATTGATTCATTACAAGGGCTATTTTATCTTAAACATATTAATATCGTTTAAATAACAAATGAATTTTATTAGATTTTTGTAAATATACAGTTAATTAAGCATTAAGTCCAACATTACTCGTACTATTGTATACAACCACCTTTTGTCTAAAAGAGTCTGATCATTCTTTTCCCATGTCTATTCACATATAATCTTTTCTATAACATTAATGGTAAGTTAAGCTGTAAGCCTATTAGACAATCTTAATTTTAAAAATTTTCTTCTTTTCTTAACACATCGGCCATGCTTCTACATTTAATAGTAGTAAAAGACAACTTAAAAAGGAGGGGTTGTATTGAAGAACAAAAAAAATATTGGCTGTTTCGCTCCTTTATCTATCATTTGTCCAGACCCTTGTCCACCGCCCCCTCCTCCAAATCCAAGTTGTGAGCGAGTAACAAATGAATTTGCAGGGAATTTCCTCATAACTAACAACACCATTCCCTCTACCAAAGATGCACTACAATCAATGATACTGTGGCAAAGTGATGGGATACTGCTTATATCAGGTACTGTCTCGGTTTACAATAGTACTAGCAGCACTGAAGCAATTACAATTCAAATCATTGGAGCAGTAACCAATATTTTCACTGTGTTTCCTGGCAATACAATATCTTACACAGGTAAAGATTTAAAATCCGTTAGTATTATTAATATACAAAATAATCCTTCACTATATTTAGAAGGCAAGTACTGTTGCCAATTTACATGTTGCTTATAGAATACCAATTTTATTACTTCCTCAATTTAAAAAAGCATACCATTTACGGTATGCTTTTTTTATGAAATTGGATAACGTACTGTAATACAAAACTCGCCTTGATTAACAGTTGTTCCTGTCGTTGTAATTCGAACAGTAGTAAAGTGCCTCACTGTGAAAGTACCACTACTTTGCGGTTGTACAGTAATCGTATCGACTACTGTAGCACCTACTAAAAAATCCACTGTAATCGGATTTGCACCTGTATCATATTTTACATAACCTGAACCGTATATTTCTTGTGTAAGATTATTCGTATAGACAATTTGAGTACCCGCACCTGTAATTGACCAGTCTGCACATACTTGATCTTGCACAAGCGTTTTATTAGAACAACAAGACAAACTGGAACTTCTCATTCCCATTTCAACCCTCTCCTATTCTTCTACGAAAGTGAATAGCGTGTCGTAATACAAAATTCTCCCTGATACGTTCCAGCAGGTGTTGCAGGTAACACAACTTGTATACTATCAAAGCGGCGATACGTAAAAGCAATACTCGTTCCTGGGTTTAATGTTTGTGTATCAATTGTAGCCCCAGCAGAATCAAGTGCTTCTACAGTAATCGGGCCTGGTCCAACATCATATTTAACAAAACCAGTACCAATTACGTTTTGGTTAATATTATTTGTATAGAGAACATTATCAATTGCTGTTGCAACTACAGTAGCAGACCACGGACTACACACTTTATCTTGCACATAATTTTTATCTGGACAGCAAGTTAATGCTGACCCTGAGCACTCACAAGACATAGTTGTTTCCCCTCTCTCTTTTATATTCCCTATATGTGTATGTCCTTCAGAGTCTTTTGCCTGTACTATTCATCTATTTCCAAAAATAAGCACATCATAATTCAAAGTAAAACTCCCACCTCAATACTTTGCTTTACAGCTAAGTTTTGAGGTGGGAATCTTACTGCCCGTTAATGCGAAATAAACTAAATAGATTCAGTTTTGTTTCGTTTTTTCATAAATTTATAGATAAAGATACTAGCCACGATAAGAAGAACGCCTCCTAATATCGGTAACATATATTGTCCAACAACGCCCGCCGCTTTTTCCCAATGCGGACCTAATTTCATTCCAAAATAAATATACAAAGTCGTTAATGGGAACATTGCTACAAATGTATATATGCTAAATTTCCATATGTTCATTTTTGCCATACCACACGGTACAGAAATAAGTGTTCGAACTCCTGGTACGAAGCGTCCAACAAATGCCACAACTGGACCATACTTCGCAAAGAAATCATCTGCTTTTTGAATTTGTTCTTCTTTAATAAAGAAGTATTTCCCGTATTTTATTAATAGAGGGCGACCACCGTAATAACCGAGTGCATATAACGTTAACGGTCCTGTAGTTCCGCCAAGTGTCCCTGCTAATACAGCTAGCCAAAAATTCATATCTCCCTCATATACCCAATACCCAACCATGGGCAAAACTACTTCTGCTGGAATAAATTCAAACGTTAATGCTAACACAACTCCAAAATAAGAAAACTGCTTTAAAAACTCGATTATATCTAAAATAATTTGCTCCATATTTTCAACTCCTATCCTACGTTTACGTTATGCTTTTCTTGTAATTGCACTGGCGCCATCTTTACAATTCGATTCAAAATAAATAACACAATTCCAATATCATCTAAAATACCAATAAACGGTAGGAAGTCTGGAATTAAATCGAGCGGCATCGCTACATAACCAACTAAAAAAGCAATAGATAAAATTTTCTTCTTTATTGAAACCTCTTTTGAAGTAAAAAAGTCAAATAGGAATGGAACAAAACGGCGGACATGGAATACAACTCTTAATCTACTAAAAAGTTTTTTCATTTTCTAGCTCCTCTCTTTGTATACAAAAAGGACCCTACCAAATATGGTAAGGGTCCTAAAAAAGACAATAAGGGGCCTTTACCATTGCTGGTAAAGGTCTCACTAACAACGAAACGTTGCCAATAAAGCCGAGGGTTTCTCCCTGTAATGACGACTTTACTGTAATAAGTTACTCCCCTTTAGATACACAATTTTATACAATCACATTAAGATATTTGGAGGGGCTTGTCAATATTTTTTTCATAATGAAACCTGTTCACATACTTCTATCACTTTTAAAATTTGTCTGCTTGATCTTCCCTACAATCTATTTTTAAAGCGGATTACATTTCGGTATCTCTAACCCTGAGGATTGTGCTAACTTCAATAAATAGTAACACTCCTCCCTCGCCATATGATCCGCCATCCTGGCTGATAATGAACTTAATATTTGCTCAGACAACTCTAATTCTTCTACTTCTCGAAGGAAATGCGAGAATAACTTTAGCTCTAGTGAAACGTCTTTTGTAAACTTCTTCAAAGCTGGAAAATGTTTCAGTTCTGCCCGTAAATAACCTGTCATTTCAACTGCTTTTAAATAAAATTGTTCAAAATGTTTAGCAAACAAATCACTTTTCTCCTTCAATCCTTTTTCCACAACATCTAATCCGCCTGAAATAGAACCAGCATGCCCTGCTGCATCCGTTAACCACGCGAGATGATAGTGTAGTTCATGAAAAACGGGCGGGACTTCTCCCCTCCCTAAGTATTCTAATACTGTTATATATTCCTCCACTTCATTTACCATATGATTAATAAAAGTCGGAGTAAAATGAATCACAATTTTACCTTCCAATTGCTTTTGTATAATATTTAATTTAAATGCTCGAATCTCCTCTGCAGCTTGTTCTGCATCTTTTGAAAATGCAATAAAATTTACAGTATGAATTTCATTTAAAAAGTTCGTGAATTTTTCTACAAAATAGGTGGCTTTCTGTATATCTTCTTTCTCCTGTGGAGCTAAAGCATCTAGTAAAAACTGAGCATGATCCCCGAGAACTTTGAGCCAAAATTTATGTTCAAACAGTGCGCTTTCTTCATACATTCTATCCACGCTATCCCCCCTATGGTTACTCATGCCTCTGATGAAATTTGAAGCTTATAGCAATCTGGATCATAAAGAGTAATTACCACCCCATCCGCATGCTGTTCTTCCGCAAAAGATATTTTGTAAAACTGTAATTTTCTCTTTACTTTTTCCATATCAGAAATTGAAAAGGTTATTAATTCACACGAAGAATTAGCAACCTTCTCACGCCCTCGTAAATTCCGATTTACTACAAAACAAATTCTCGTTAAACCAACGTCATACCAAACACCTGTTACATGTAGTTGAGGTCTCTCCTTGCTTGGTTTAAAGCCTAAAATCCCTTCATAAAAATACAATGTTTCCTTTAAATTTTTTGATTCTAATACGATACATGTTGTAATGCCTTCCATCCTCAACTCCCCCTGTCTCTATTAGTTTTTTATATGAGTCATAAATGACAATTATGTACGAATACAATACATAATAATGGATATTTCATTTATAAAGGAGGGTTGTAACATGGATAAATTCATGAAATCCTACATACCTTATCATGGTCCAAACGATCCTTGTCCTCCAATTGGAAAGAAATATTACTCAACTCCCCCGCACTTATATATGGGTTTTCAACCAACTAATTTACCCCAATTCACACCAAAAGAAGCTTTAAGAAAAGGGACTTTATGGCCTGCTTTTTATGATTATTATGAAAATCCTTACAAAAAAGGAAGGTGAATAAAAACGTGACACAAACATTGCCTGATGAATATTACAAATGGATTGAAGAACTGCAAGAATTAGACTTTGTATTAGTTGAACTTACTCTCTATTTAGATACGCATCCCGACGATACTGCAGCTATAAATCAATTCAACGATTTTTCTTATAAACGAAGAGTATTAAAACAAAAAATTGAAGAAAGATACGGACCACTTCAGCAGTTTGGAAACAGTTATTCTAACGCCCCATGGGAATGGAGCAAAGGACCGTGGCCATGGCAAATATAAAGGAGAGAAACTATGTGGATTTATGAAAAAAAATTACAATATCCTGTTAAAGTGAGTACTTGTAATCCAGCACTCGCAAAATTATTAGTTGAACAGTACGGTGGTGCGGACGGCGAACTGGCTGCTGCTCTTCGCTACTTAAATCAACGTTATACAATTCCTGATAAAGTCGTTGGCTTACTAACCGATATTGGTACAGAAGAGTTCGCACATTTAGAAATGATTGCTACAATGATTTATAAATTAACAAAAGATGCAACACCTGAACAAATGAAAGCTGCCGGATTAGACGCGCATTATGCGAATCATGATAGCGCCTTGTTTTACCATAATGCAGGTGGTGTTCCTTTTACTGCCACTTACATTCAAGCGAAAGGAGATCCTATCGCAGATTTATACGAGGATATTGCAGCTGAAGAAAAAGCACGAGCGACTTATCAATGGCTAATTGATTTATCAGACGATCCCGATATAAATGATAGCTTACGCTTTTTACGCGAACGAGAAATTGTCCATTCTCAACGTTTCCGAGAGGCTGTAGAAATTTTAAAAGAAGAACGTGATAGGCAAATTTATTTTTAATACACATATCCTAGCGATATGTGTTTTTTTACGTTATAAGTGAAATTCTTCCTGCATTAACATATAAATAGTATATTTATTCAATTTTACGCATTATTTTAAAATATTTTTAAAATTCCCTCTTGCTTTCTAGTCATCAGACCTTTAAAATAATAACAGTCAATCGACAAATTATTTGAATTTTCGACAAAAAAACGCTCATTAGGAGGCTTTTCTTTATATGCGTACAACTTTAAAACCAGCGCAAATACTTTCGATTAGTTTATTACTATTCGCAGTTTTCTTCGGTGCTGGTAATATGATTTTCCCGCCTCTTCTCGGTCTTTCTTCCGGAGAAAATATGTGGGTTTCCATTACAGGATTTATTATTACAGATGTCGGTTTATCTTTACTAGCTATCGTCGCTGTTGCCCTTGCTGGTGGTAGTTTTAATACTTTAGCGAGCCGTGTTCACCCAAAATTCGCAGCAGTATTCGCTATCATTATTTATCTTTCCATCGGCCCACTATTTGTTATTCCACGAACTGGAACTGTATCTTATGAAATTGGGATTGCACCACTTTTCCCAGATCAATGGTACTCTATGTTAGTTTTTAGTGCGATTTTCTTTATAGTCGTCTACTTCTTATCGTTAAATCCATCCAAATTAGTAGATCATATCGGAAAAATATTAACGCCAATTTTGCTTGGAATTATTGCAATTATGGCAACAAAAGCGATTCTTTCACCAGGATCATTTGCAGAACCTGTTGGTGACTATAAAGAAATTCCATTTTTCAAAGGATTTCTTGAAGGCTTTTTAACATTAGATGCAATCGGAGCACTCGTATTATCAACGATTGTTGTAAATGCAATTCGTCAAAACGGGATACAAGATAAGAAATCCATTGCGAAATATACAATTATTTGCGGAAGCATTGCGGCTCTTTTCTTAACAATTGTTTACTTCTTACTCGGTTATATCGGCGCTTCAAACGGAAACTTAGGACAATTTGAAAATGGCGGTCAACTATTAGCAACTATTATGTATCAATTTTTTGGGACAAGCGGTAATGTTTTATTAAGTATCGCAATTATCTTTGCTTGTTTAACGACTGCAATCGGTGTTGTAAGTGCATTCGCCAACTATTTCACAACAGTATTAACAAATGTTTCATATAAGAAGCTTGTACTATACGTTTGTATTTTTAGCTTCGTTATTTCAAACTTAGGATTAAGTTTATTAATCAAAATTACATTACCTGTATTAATTATTTTATATCCAATTACAATCATTTTAATTTCCGTATCCTTTATTGATAAATATACGAAACGTAAACCTTCTGTCTATATCGGAGCGATGATTGCAGCATTCCTTATTAGCTGTATTCATGCACTTGATAATGTGGGAATGATACCAAGTTTTATCGCTAATATCGTACACACAATTCCTTTTTACAACTTAGGAATCGGCTGGATCGTTCCAGCAATAATTGGTGGTATAATCGGATACTTTATTCCTCAAACAGCAGCTGAAGGTGAAGTTTCTACAAAATAAAGAAAAGAAGCAAGCATTGATTATGCTTGCTTCTTCTTTATTTTCAAATCGTATGTTTAAAAGTAAATAATTCTTCTTTTGACTGCACAGCAGGTTGTTCCTTTTCTACATCTGTCTTCTTTATCACTCCGCCTAACCTTACTTTCATCATCGCTTCTTCTATGCTTTTTACAATCATATTTCCTGAAAAAATAGTAAGTCCAAAAAATGTAATTGGGACGAGAGGAATCCATGGATGCACTGTTAAAGATCTAAAGTATACTCCAATTAAACCTGACCATTCATGCGTGTAAGAGTCTATTTCTTCTACCGGTCCTAAAAACTTAACAGTTCCGCCAAAGAATACTTCCAGTAACCCTAAGTGGAGTAAAATAGTAAGAGTCTGCGTAAATTGCTGAAGAAATACAAGTATAAACGTCATATAGAGATGTGGAAAAAGATGCTTTATAACAATGTGTCTTCTTGATCCACCTAATATACACGCAGCCTCAATGAATTCTTCGGTTCTCAATTTACGAACTTCCTTCGCAACATACAGTGCAATAACTGGCATCACAAGCATTACAAGTAATACAACTTGAAACGAAGCCCTTTCAAAAAAAGTTGTTGTTTCCTCTCCACTTCCAAAGGTATTCACAGATTGGAGAAAGAAATACGCAATCATAACTGTTGGAATAACTGTAAAACTATCAAAAAAAGCCTCGATTTTTGAAAACCCTCTTTTTATGTACGTTCCGAGTACAACACCAAAAAATACACCTATTACCATTCTAAGTGCCGCAATTAAAATAGATATACCAATCGTCCACTTCGCGCCTTCAATGACTAAATGTAACAGGTCATATCCTTTCCGGTCTGTCCCGAGTAAAAATTGTAATGAAGGTGAAAACGGTGGTACTTCTGGATTTCCATCCGCATCATATTGCAGTGTAACTTGTCTAATGTGCCCACCATTCCATATCGTATTTCCGATGCTCAAAAGAACTAATATGAGAAGAAACCCAATGCTTATCCAAAATCTTTTATCGCGTTTTATATACGTCCACATATTATAATCTCTCCTTCATCGCAGCTGGAATGAGATAATGAAACAATTTGAATAAAATAAAAATCGGAATATAAATAAGCAGCACACTAACGATGAAAACCTCAACCCTAATACCTTCATAAGATTTCAAAAACATAAAAATACCACCCGTATTAAAAATCCATTCTATAATATATAAATTGGATAACATAAAAAAGATATTCGTTTTCGCAAAGAAAAGTGTACTAAGTAACACATTTCGTAAAATATGACGATTTAAAATATGAAAGCGATTCAGCCCTTTCGCCTTAGCAAATAGTACATAATCTTTTTCTAGCTCATTTTCAAAACGAAGCACTAACATTTTTACAAACATAATCGTAGTCGGTATACTCAAACAAAATATTGGCAATCCTCTAATCGACTCGCCTCCAATTGACGCAATTTGAAAAGGTAAAAAACCTGTTTGTTTAAAAAACCATATAACTAAAATTTGTGATACTAAAATAAGAAGAATGTCTGGAATGGATTCTAGGAAGATGAGAAATGATTTAATTCGATGTTGTATACGCGGTGAACTACTCATAATCATATAAACGATACAAAATGCTACAAATAATGAAATGAAAAAAGCGGCCAAAAAAATAACAATCGTTTCTTTATAATGGACAAACAACTGTGGGAATAAAAATTTATCTCTCACATATTGCAAATTGGAGAGATCCATTAAGTTCGCAAATACTTCTTTTAAACTCTTTATGTACTCTGATACATGCAGCTCAAATCCATAAAACAACTTCGGCAGTGCCCCTAAACAAATAATACCCAAAATCGAAATAATAAATTGAATCGTCACTTCCATCCCATTCAAAAAAACTTTTTTGACCACGTTTTCCCTTCTCTCTATATGTAATTTACCCTCTAATTTTATTCTTAATTTTCTGAATTGTAAATATTTATAAGATAAAAAATCACTAGGTTATGATCCTAGTGATTCTTTATGCGCATGCCCTTCTCTTTTCACAAACGGCATATACAAAATAAAACATCCCATAAGCGCAGCTATTTCTAATGAAATGATATAGTAAGGATGCGGCCCTAACATATCGAGTAATGAAGCAGTTTCTGGCTTACGAGCTAAAAACATATAATTACCGCCTGTTTTGTAATTCACAAACGAAACAATTGGAATCAATATATTTAAAAATACCATCGTACGCTTAATAGATTGTAATGTCGGACGATATCCTTCCACCCATGTCATAAAGAGTGGTGCCCAAATGAGCAATATATGTGCGATAAAGAATTCTATAAAGCGAAAATGCGGAAAAGCATATTGCACGTTCGGTGTTAAAATAGCTTGCGATGCACCAATAATCCCTGTAAAAAACACAATCTCATATATTCGATAGCTTTTCGTTACAATCATAATCGATGCTAACAATAAACTAATCGTACATAACTCAAATGGTAATGAAGTGCCTAGCTCAAAAATCCCAGCTTTCCATTCCCACATATGAAGTCCAATCTCACTTCCTATAAATAGAAATGCAATTGCATATCGAACCGTTATATTCCACTCACTTTGACGCAATAAATCTTGGTATTGATACAGAAAAAATATCCCCACCAACATAATAAATAATATAATGACATGTTGCCTCGAGTACGGAATAAATGGTTTTAATGGATGCGCACTAAAATAAGCTTCCATCTTCCTTCCTCCTCTCCTTCATACAATATTATTGTTAGAAAGAAACAACGAGTCAATTCATTTGCTTAAACTAGCTAGGACAACCTCTACCTTACATTTAGATATTCATACCTTACAAAACTGTAAGGTTATTGTAAGCTAAAACGATTTGTCAGATTCTTCACCTCTTTTATACTTAATGTAGATACTAAAACGAACGAAAAGGTGATAAATAGATGAAGAAGAAAAATAAAGTGTTAATTACTAGTGTAGTAGCAATCGGAATTGCAGCTGGATCATATTTTGCATTTGCTGGCGGTAGTTCAGAAGTAGCAATGGCATATAGCGGTTATAAAATTACGGAAAAACAAATTGAAAATGCACAAAAATTTGGCGGCGAAGTTATTCCAAATGGTATTGAAACAATTTCATTCGATCCAACAAAAGGTACGTATGAATTAGCTGTTAAAAAAGGTGATGAAGTGAAAAAAGGTCAGCTTCTATTTAAATATAATGACCCTACTGCTAAACAAGGTGTAACAGAAGCAGAAATGCAAAAGAAAATCGCACAAAAAGAAGTAACATTGTTCCAAAAACAAATTGATGCAGCGAAACAAAAATTACAAAAAGATAAAAATGCAGGCCTTCCCGCTGAAGCATTAAAAGCATCAGAAATTGAAGTTGGGCAATTAGAATCACAACTTGAAATGAAGAAGTTTGAAGTAGAAAAAGCTGATGAAATGATTAAAGTAGCAAAAGAGAAAGTAAACACACTTTCTGTAACGAGTCCAGCCGACGGTGTAATTGATGATATCGTAAAAACTGCTGATGAAAAAACAGGTATGAGTGGCATTACACTTCGTCACGCTGGTCAATTTAAAGTAAAAGGTCAACTTTCTGAATATGAACTTGCTAGTATGAAAGTTGGGCAAGAAGTAACTGTTTCATCAAAAACTGTCGCTGGTAAGACTTGGACAGGAAAAGTAACAGAAATCGGTTCTACACCATTAAAGAGCATGGACGAAAATAAAACTGTTTCTAATTATCAATTCACTGTCACATTAGATAATAGTGAAGAATTACAAAACGGCTTCCATGTTTACGTAACAAGTAAATCTGGCGAAGCAACTGGTACGATTGTTCCGAAAAGTAGCATTGTGAAAAAAGGTGACAAAAATGTTGTCTTCGTTGTAAAAGACGGTAAAGCGAAAGAACAAGCAGTTACTGTTGAATTTGAGACAGATAGCGAAGCAAAAGTTTCTGGAGTGAAAAAAGGAGAGGAAATTATCTCTAAACCTGAAAAAGACTTAAAAGACGGTATGGAGGTTGTCACTCAATGATTAACTTAAAAGGCATCACGAAATCTTTCCAAAATGGTGCAGAGTCCGTTCAAATATTACACGGAATTGATGTAACACTAAACCAAGGAGAATTCACTTCTATTATGGGACCATCTGGTTCTGGTAAATCAACATTAATGAACATTATCGGTTGCTTAGATAAACCAACGACAGGTGCGTACGAACTAGCTGGTCAAAACATTTCAAACATGTCTGAAACAGAACTTGCACATGTTCGTAATAAAGAGATCGGATTCATATTCCAAAACTTTATGTTATTACCGAGACTTACAGCACTTCAAAATGTAGAACTACCTCTTATTTACGCTGGAGTCGATAAAAAAGAAAGACGTGAGCGCTCATTAGCAGCTTTAACAAAAGTCAGTTTAGCTGATCGTGCTACTCACTTACCAAATGAATTGTCAGGTGGACAAAAGCAGCGTGTCGCAGTCGCACGTGCAATCGTAAATAACCCGAAATTTCTCTTAGCAGATGAACCGACGGGTGCACTTGATACGAAAACAAGTACACAAATTATGGATCTCTTTTACGAATTAAACAAACAAGGCTCAACAATCATTATGATTACCCACGATCGTGAAATTGGGGAAGCGGCAGCACGTCAAATTGTAATTCGTGACGGAAATATCGTCCAAGATTGGAGAGGTTAATTTTGAACACGAGTGAAAATATACGCATGGCCCTTTCCTCTATCTTTGCTCATAAAATGCGTTCTATATTAACAATGCTAGGTATTATTATCGGTATTAGCGCCATTATTACTATCATTTCAATGGGTGATGGTACAAATGCAAAGTTTAAAAAAGAGTTAGGCCAAGGAAAAGATACTGAAGTAACGATTTACTACAACAACCCTGATTATGGAACTGATAGTGCCAAAATCACACCTGATATGCTAAAACGTCTTCAAACTGTACCAGGCGTTAAAGATGTTTATCCAGATGTAAGTATGAAAGTAAAAGCATCTTCTGGTTCAAAAGATGTCTCTCTTGATTTAAAAGGTGGAACAGGCGCCTTTATGACAGATTCGAAAATAAAATTAGTTCACGGTCGTGAATTAAACGACAGTGAATTAAACCAAGCAATTCCTGCTGTTATATTAAATGAAGAAGCTTTCAACAAATTATTTAGTGGTTGGGAATCAAATCTATACACAGATGTAAAAGGAAAGCCGTATAAAATAGTCGGTGTATACGAAACGAAAAACGAATTTGGAATGGCTATGCCTGAAGGTTATACATCTCTTGAAAACGCGCCTGTCATTTCAGGAGTAAATGAGTATGACTCTGTAAAATTAACAATGACCTCTCCAACAGAACGTAAAAGTGTAGAAAAACAAGCTGTTTCTGTTTTAAACGACATGAAAGCTCCTAAATTCGAGCACAAATTCGAAGCACAGGACTTAGGTGAATTTACGAAGCAATTAGACGAATCCATCGGTATGATGAAAATGGTATTCGGTGGCATTGCCGCTATCTCCTTACTTGTTGGTGGTATCGGTGTAATGAACATCATGCTTGTATCTGTAACAGAACGTACACGTGAGATCGGTATTCGTAAAGCACTTGGTGCAACGCGCGGTAAAGTATTAACACAATTCTTAATTGAATCTTGTATTTTAACAGGACTCGGTGGTTTCATCGGATTCATGCTTGGTATTTTCTTCGCTTGGATCGTCTCAATCTTTGCCGGATGGCCACTCGTTATCTCAAAAGAACTTGGACTTCTTTCAGTAGGTATCTCAATGCTAATCGGTATTGCATTCGGTTTACTACCAGCAAACAAAGCTGCTAAACTTGATCCAATTGAATGTTTACGATATGAGTAAATAAAAAAACGTAGGAGTTTACACTCCTACGTTTTTTATTTTGTTGAAGGCAAATGTAATTTCATCGACGTTTTGACAAAAATAAGAACCTCTAACTTCTATTATATAAAGTGAAACTATAATCAGTGGGGGTTTTGTTCATCCCCCACTGATTATTAGCCTTCACCAATCGGGCTTTTACGGGCAGTTAATCTCCCACCTAACTTCTTTGCTTCAGCCGAATTTTGAGGTGAGGGTTTTACTGCCCGCCAATAGCGGGATAATTCTACTGCAACTCGCGAACCAACTCATAACGATATCATCCCTTTAAATCATGTTTCTTCTATTATATATGTTTCATGTTGCGATTATCTTTTTATCCTTGCAACTTTCATTTCGCATTACCACTATCCTACAATCCTATTATTGCAAAAATAATATGTAAAAGAACAAATTCAAGGCGTAATTTTTTCCATACTACAACTTATTTTGTAACAATTATATCTCTATTTCATTAAAATCCCCCCTATATATACGACTTCACACACAAGAAGATTATATTTTCATAACTACATTACGATTCAAATAGTTAAATACCCCTTTTTTGTAACGTTATAGAAACATTCAAGTAACACTACTGATACATTATTAATCTATTAGTAATTAAAAAAGTGTTGATTTTATGAATCGTATGTTCTAATCCCCTCAAAAACGCAAAGGAAACGCTATCAGGATATTAATGGAATTATTACAGAATATTAATGCCTCGTTACGAATGCTTTGTAGTTTTGTGTTTTCCGCAAATAAGAAAATAATGGTTGCTATAATGAGGTCAACGAAAACAAATGCAATGGAGGCTATTATGAAAAAATTTATGGGTATAGCAACAGCAGCGGTTTTTGGTCTTGGGATTTTCACAACATCTGCTAAAGCAGAAACAATCGTAACGACTGATGTACTAAATGTACGAGAAAACCCAACTACTGAATCACAAGTTGTCGGAAAGTTATTAGATGGATATAAAGTTAACGTTTTACATACAGAAAACGGATGGTCAAAAGTTAAATTAAATAGTGGTAAAGAGGCTTTCATAAGCGCTGACTACACAAAAGATACTTACTACGTAACAGCAAACGTATTAAACGTACGTGCTGGAGCAAATACAGATTCAGCGATTCTTGGTAAATTGAAAAAAGATGATGTAATCGAAACAACACACCAAGTACAAAATGATTGGATCCAATTTGAATATAACGGCCAAACAGCTTATGTACACATTCCTTACTTAACAGGAAAAGCACCAGTTAAAGTTCAGCCAGTAGTTAAAGCTGAAAAAGTAACTAACGTTCAAGATACAGCTAAAGTTCGTGAAGCAGTTAAAGCCGGGGAAGTAGCTGAAACTCAAGCAAAAGCTAAGGCTCAAGAAGCAACTAAAGCTCGTGAAGCAGCTGAAACTCAAGCAGAAGCTAAGGCTCAAGAAGCGGCTAAAGCTCGTGAAGCAGCTAAAGCTCAAGAAGCAACTGAAGCAGCTAAAGCTCAAGCAGAAGCTAAAGCTCAAGAAGCAGCTAAAGCTCGTGAAGCAGCTAAAGCTCAGGCAGAAGCTGAAGCTCAAGCAGAAGCTAAGGCTCAAGAGGCAGCTAAAGCTCGTGAAGCGGCTAAAGCTCAAGAAGCAGCTAAGGCTCGTGAAGCGGCTAAAGCCGAGGAAGCAGCTGAAGCTCGTGAAGCAGCTAAGGCTCAAGAGGCAGCTAAAGCTCGTGAAGCGGCTAAAGCTCAAAAACCAGCTACACAACAACCTGTTGCAAAAGAAACTGAAACAAGTGCACCATCTTCTTCTCGTGAATTAAGAGTTCAAGCAACAGCTTACACAGCGGATCCACTTGAAAATGGTTACAAAGCAGGAGACCAAGTAAAATCAGCTATGGGTCATAACTTAACAGCTAATCCAAACATGAAACTAATTGCAGTTGATCCAAGTGTCATTCCATTAGGTTCAAAAGTATGGGTTGAAGGTTACGGAGTAGCAATCGCTGGTGATACTGGTGGAGCTATTAAAGGAAATAAAATCGATGTTTTAATGCCAGATAAAGGTACATCAAGTAACTGGGGACGTAAAACAGTTACAGTGAAAATTTTAAACTAATTATTAAAAAAAGAGTTAGTCTCATTATTGAGGCTAACTCTTTTTTTATGATTCTTACACTCTTTCTTTCTCTTGAAAGTAACTAATATTATCCCGAATCCATTTTCTCTCTGACAAAAACAAGTTTCCTCGTTTTTTATATACTTTATCAAACGTCTTTAAAACTTCTTCATGAGTAGCAAACTTATGTAAGAAACGAAGAGCAATGACGATCTCTGATTCATCAGTAGGCTCTACTTCATTTTTACGTCTTCTAGAAACAACTTTAGTTACACGTTCGCTAATTGGTTGAATCGCCATTTCATCTCCATATGCATAAATAGCTCGAACAGCTTCGTATTTCACCATAACATTTCTATCCTTTAAAGCTTCAATATAAACTATTTGTAAGTCCGCTCCCCCTATTTTCGCTAAAACCTCAATAACAGTTGAACGAACATAAGCACTATCGCAATGTAAAAGCTTTGTTAAAGGTAAGATTGATCGCTTTGTTCCAATCTCATATAAAGTGGCACATATATTTACAATATCATCTCGATTCTCTTCCACTGTAAGTAACTTCAATAAAGCATCTTCTGCTTCCAACGATTTACACAACTTTAAAGCGATGACAGCAGAATAACGAACTCCACTATTTTTATGATATATGTAAGGAATAATTTTATGTGCATTGCTTGCTTCAGATAATTTACTTAAATCTATGAGCATGCTATCTAACACCATCCTGCTTTCTTCACTTTCTAACCGATCTATCAAATAATCTGCAATATACATCTCTTTAGTATTTATTGCCAGTCGTGTAATTAAAAAATAAAGATTTGTTTTTATATATACTTTTCGTGCTTCCATTACTTTCTCTTGGAAACAAGAAAAAAGCGATACATCATTTAACTGCCTCGCTTCTTCATACGCACATTGCCGAATACCTGCTTCTTCATCCGCCATCCGCCTTAATAAATCATCTATATACTCTTCCATCTCCTTCTCCCCCGTCCAAGTTAAATCTATCCCTTTGAATTCTATATACGATAGACTACTATTTCAACAGAAAAAAGAGGATGCTATAGCATCCTCTCTTACCTTCCCTATTCCACACAAGTAAACTGTGTCCAAGCTCCTACATAATCTAGTAAGAATAACTCTTCTTCTGCAATTGTACCGACAATATTTTTCCGTTCATCTATTGGCATTTCTTTCAGAATGATTTGTAGTTCACCTTTATACTTTCCAAATAGGTTATTACCAATTACAACTTGCCCTCTTTCCTGTCGTACACTTTCGCGCACTGGGAAGTCATAGTCTTTGTACTTTTTACGTACTTCTGTAGAACGTACCATATACTCTGTTATGTCACCGCGTCTTACGTGTAATTCTTGCAGTGTCGCTCTCTTCTCTACTTCAGTCGCTTCGTCTACAAATTGTACCTTTAGCTGTAACATGTAACGATTTAAGTTTCCTAGTTTCTCTAACTCTTCTTCACTCGCATAAGCATTTCCGATAATAACATCATCAATAAACCCTGTTGCCCATAAATGTTTCGCTTGTACTTCAATTGGTAAGTTACGATGTTGTTCTAACGTACATAATCCGTCATTAATATCCCATGGACCGATGTCAGCTGCATGCGATGTAATAAAGGCTGCACTGCGAATACCATGCTTTTTGAAGCGTTCACTACAGCGAATGAAATAATCATACGGAAGACCAGTAAATTTTTGCGGATAAAAATTGTGGCAACCAATTAAAGCTGATTTATTCGCTTGATGCGAAAGGATATTTTCTAAATAGGCAATATCATTACTTACATTCAGCTCAATTTTTAAGCCATATGGATTATTCGTCATTTTCGCTTCTGTTAACCCGTCAAACCCTACATCTAAACGAATTCCATCTGCACCTAACTCTGCAAAGAATGATAGATCACTATAACTAATACCAAGTTGATCGAATACAGCCGGAGCTACATCTAAAATAACTTCCATATTATACTCTTTTGCATGCCCAATAATTTCTTTAAATTCAGCTACAATTTCCTCTTTTGGACGATTAACAGACAGTAAACAAGTGAATATTCTTGAAAAACCGTGGCGTGCCGCTGTCGAAATGTATGCCATATCTTGTTCTTTCGTTGAATGCTCTGGATAAAGTGAAATTCCTAATTTACGCTCCATGCTTTTGCATCTCCTTCACACGTTGTATTAATGCCATGCTCGTAAATCTATATTTTGCAGATAAACATGTTGCACATAAAATCGTTGGTACGATGATAAAGTACGGTGATTCTAAACTAAATGCCACATAAGCCCCCATTGAACATCCAATAAATAATATCGACACAAGTAGTAAAACTAATAGCGATTTACTTTGTACCCACTTTGAATAATGTGCAATACACTGCCCCGCCACGAATGTAATTAAGATGATAATTGCTCCGAGCATTCTGTTTTCTCCTCTCCTGCTAATTGTTGCTTCTCATACATTTTGAAGAATGGATAGTAAATAACGAATGAGATAACAAAGTTAACAAGTACAAGTACACCAGCCATAATTGTCCAGTCCGTACTAATAATCGCTGCAATTGGCGCTAACATCGTAAATGGCAGCTTCGCCATCATGAGCGGAATCATACCTGAAACAACTGCGAAATATGATACCGTCGTTGTAACTAACGGTGTAATAACGAACGGAATAATTAAGATTGGATTCATTACAATTGGTGCCCCGAAAATAATTGGCTCGTTAATATTGAATAAACCTGGTACGAATGATAATCTACCTAACTCTTTTAAGAACTTAGATTTAGAGAACATAAACATAATTACTAAAGCTAACGTTGAGCCTGATCCACCAATCCATACGAACCATTGAATAAATTGCTCTGTAAATAAGTTTGGTAACTGATGTGCATTTCCTGTAGCCGTGAATACTTCCATATTTTCAAGAATTGCTGAATCCCACATCGGACGGATGATTGGTCCTAAAATCGCTGGGCCATGTATACCGAACGACCAGAAGAACACGATTAAGAATACTGTTAATAAACCGCCGAATAAATTATTTCCTACTAATACTGATTTTAATGGTGCGATTAAATATGTGATTGTTGTGTTTACATCAAATTTCAAACCGTAACGAATACCCCAGAATAAAAGAATAACTACTAAAGTTGGAATTAATGCTGCAAACGAGTTTGCAACTGCTGGTGGTACACTATCTGGTAATTTAATCGAAATATTATGCTTAATCATAAAGTGATAAATTTCTACTGCAATTAATGCTGTCACAATAGCTCCAAATAAAGACGTAGCACTTAATGTCCCTACTGAAATATATCTTCCTGCATCAATAACACCTGGTACAGCTTTTGTTATTTGAATTGGTTCAACTGATGCTAGTAAAAAGGCGAGTACAGATAATAATCCTGCACTTAATTGATTGAGCTGATAAAAGTTCGCGAGTGAGGCCCCTACCCCAAATGCTGCGTATAAAGCCATTAAGCCTACTGTAAATCGGAATGGAATATCTAAAATATGACGAAACGGTGCAATCCACTCCATATATGCATCAATTGGTAAGTTTAAAAAGATAACGAAAAATGACCCGACAATCGTTAACGGTAATGTAGAAATAACTCCATTTCGAATTGCTAATAAATGTCGTTGCCCCGCAATCTTTTGCGTTGTTGGCATAATCTTCTGTTCCATAAAACTCATAAAACCATTCATCGATAACCCTCCCTATGTTCAATCTGACAAAAGTAAAAGTTATAACATTATAATGTTTATATTTAAAAAAATATAATTACGCTAAAACTAATTGTTCAGCTTGCTTAAGTACTTTCAAACCATCACACATACCATAATCTCGCTGCTCTATAATTGCAACTGGTATATCGTATGACTTTGCAAGAAACTCTACCGCTGGAAACAAATACTTCACCTGTGGTCCAATTAAAACAACATCAGCATTTTTTATTTCCAGTTTCACAAGTTCCGAATCAACTGCTTTAATTTTATAATCCTTCCCTTGTTTCTTTGCCTCTTCTTGCATTTTTCTTACAACCATACTCGTTGACATGCCTGCTGCACAACATAATAAAATGTACATATTATACTGTCACTTTCTCTTCCACTCGTTTATGAAGAGTAATAAATTCCTCAGCAAGTTCTTTCACTGTAATGGCATTCATTAAATGATCTTGTGCATGCACTAATAATAAACTTATTTCTGCATGATTGCCTCTTGCTTCCTCTTGAATTAAATCGGTTTGAATACGATGAGCGGATGATATTTCCTCACTAGCAAGTTCCATCTTTTCACTCGCATTCTGGAAATCTCCTTGTCTTGCAAAAGCAATTGCTTCAAGTGCCGCGCTTCTCGCGTTACCACCATGTAAAATTAACGCAAATGGAGTTTGCATATCAGTCATTTTAAATTCCTCCAAGCTATGTTTTTTCTATATTTTCATCTTATTATGAAAACGCATACAATTAAACATAAAAAACTTCCGTTATGTAACGGAAGTTTTAATATACTTTTTCATAATGATAGTAAGATTTCTTGAAAATCATCAACAGCTTGAGCCTGATGCAATTTTTCTATTATAGTTTGATTAGACATAATATCATATAAAAAATCATAAAGCTTTTGTAAATCTTCATTATTATTGCGCTTCACACTAAATAAAATAATAACTTGTACTTTTTTATCTCCCCAGTCAATCGCCTTATCGAGTGTACAAAACATCAAAAATGTCGTATCGCTTAATAATTGCATCGGATGCGGAATTGCCACTAAGTTTCCAACCGCTGTAGGAGATGTGTTCTCTCTCTCCATAACAGAAGCATAAAAGTTTGCGGGTACATAGTTTTTCTCAGCAGCTTTCTCACATAAAAACTGAATAACCTCTTCTTTCGTAGAAGCACTACGATTTAAGAAGATCAAATCTTCCTTAATATATTGCTGCATACTATCATTCACATGTGTAAATAACTGCTTACCAATTGATTTAATCTCTTTATCATCAAATATTGAGTTTACCTTTATAACCGGAACAGGCAAACCACTCGGTATATGAATCGTACTAATAATACAATCTATTTTATCTTTATAAAGATCTTCCACTTTCAATTGATAGTACCCTGTAATACCTACAATCTCTAGTTTATCTCGGAAATGTGATAGAATTTTATATTTCAGTAGTTGTGCACTCCCTTGACCAGTTGCACAAACTAATAAACATCTTTTCTTTTGATTATTTTCCTGCAAGCGGCTCATCGCCCCACCAAAGTGAATGGCAATATAACCAATCTCACTCTCTGGAATGGATTCACCCGTATATTCACCAATTATATCTCCAACGAGAACTGCAATTTCAAAAGCATATGGATAATTTTTTTTCACTTCTGCCAAAAGAGGATTCCTCGTATTTAACTTATATCTCAAACGATTTAATAACGTTTTTAAATGAACACCAAAACCAAATAATAATTCTTCATCGTAATAAAAAGTAAGATTCCGTTCTTCCGCTACTTTGAAAAGAATATGCTGCATGAATGCATATACGTCTTTCCCTAATAGCTCTTCTACATTTTCATAGCGATCTCTCGCTGTAACAGCAGTACTTAATAAATGCATCGTCACATATAAAATTTCTTCTTCTGGAAATTGAAGCTTTAGCTCTGCCCCTAAATTCCCTAAAATCTGTTTCGCAATTTTATATTCTTTCTTTATTATAAGTTCAGATTCCTCTACATGCAGTGCTTGAATGTAATGATCATCCCTGCATCTCTTTAAAGCAATCGCAATATGAATTGATAAATTATCAATTTCTATATCTGATAAATATATCGTTCCTCCCTCGATATACTTTAGTATAACTGAGCGGATGAGAGAAATATGGGGTAACGATAAATATGTGTCCGTCTGCTCATAGTTCTCATGAAACGGAGTATGTTCATACCGCGGTAAACCATATTGTGATAAACAAGAACGAATATTAAATTCTTCTCCTACAATACGTATACCATAATATGGTCTTTTTTCAATTTGTAACTCATAGCGACTACAAATATCCGTAACATCTTTCATAATTAAGTTTACAGTAGATTTACTCACATAAATCTCTTCCGCTAGCTGTGAAAGCTTCACATACCCATCTGTCGTTAAAATACGGTGTAAAATATAAGCTACTCTTTCTTCATAAGAAGTTGGAATCTTTTCTGTCTGTTTTTGAAATACATTTACGCAAAAATCTTCAAACTTCTTAGTTTGTATAATTTCTAGTTCGTACCCATTCCCTCTTTGTGATTCAATTTTCGCTCCGTGTTCTTCCAATATATCATTTAATAATTTTATATCCTTTTGAATCGTCTTCGTTGATACGTGTAAACGGCTCGCTAAAAAAGCTCGATTTAACATCGATTTCTCTTCTAAAAACTCCTCTAAAATGGAAATTAATCGCTGATGCACTTTTGTCATAGCTCTTCCTCTCGCTCTTTATATAAAAGGGAAAAAGCCACTGAAATCAGTAGTTTTTTCCCTTTTATCCCACGTTCATTATTTCTTTAGCGTAAATCCAAACTTATCCCAAGCTTGTAAATAATCTAATAAGAAAATTTCTTCCTCTATAATTCGGCCAACTACATTTGTTTTTCCTGTATTCACCATATCTTTTAAAGCAATTTGCAATTCACCTTTATATTGGCCATATTGCTCATTATCAATTAAAAGATCGCCACGCTTAATTTCACGCGTATTATGCGGTTTAAACTCTTCTTTTTTATATTTCACACGACTTTGTGTAGAACGAATCATATATTCAGATACATCCCCGCGATAAAAATGAGGTTCTTCTAATACGATAATTCTTTCTAAATCTGTTGTTGTATCGTATAGTTCTATATCAAATGTTTGTTTCTCTTTATTTAACGCACCTAGTGCTTGTAATTCTTCTTCTGAAGCATAAGCATTCGCAATAATAACATCATCAATTAATTCTGTTGCAAACAAATGCTTCGCCTGTGTTGTCATCGGTAATTCGCGATGCTGCTCTAACGTACATAACCCTTCTGTTACTGGCCAAGGTCCATATGTTGCATCGAATGATGAAATAAAAGCAGCTGTTCTCATACCGTAATCTTTAAATTGTTTCGAGCATTTAATGAAATGATCGTATGATAATCCTGAATAACGATGCGGATAGAAATTATGACAGCCAATTAAATTTTCACGATTTGGTCTATGACTCATAATGTTATCTACATACTTCGTACCGTTACTCATATTAATCTCAATTTTTAAACCGTATGGATTGTACGTCATAATCGATTCTTCTAATCCTGAGAAACCAACATCTAAACGAATACCGTAAGCACCTAGTTCATGGAAAAACGATAAATCATTATAAGAAATACCTAGTTGCTCAAAAACAGACGGACTAATATCAACCAATACTTGGAATCCTAATGCATTCGCATGAGAAATTATTTCTTTAAACTCTTCTACAATTTTCTCTTTTTCGCCATCTACAGATAATAAACATGTGAATACACGTGTAAATCCGTATTTACTTGCTAATGTTACATACTCTTTATCTTTCTCTACTGTCGAATGTTCTGGATAAATAGAAATACCTAATCGTCTCATATGTACACGCCTCTTTCTTCATCATATTGTAAACCCTTTCAAATATATGTAGCGAAAAAGTATGTATCCCCTTCTCTTCCACTACAATTTGAATCCGCTTTCTTTAAAGAAAAAACAATTTCTATCATTCATAACAACTACTAGTCTATACATCTATACTTTACATCTTTTTTTCATAGTTGTGTAGTCTTTCCACAAATTTGTCAGTTTTTTTGCCTTGAAAATTGTTATACGTTTTCAAGGCACCTTCCTTGACTGTTACGTTGACCACTACATATACTCGAAAGAACAGAGATAAAGTGAAACTTTAATCAGTGGGGGTATTGTTCATCCCCCACTGATTATTAGCCTTCACCAATCGGGCGTTTACGGACAGCAGGGCTCCCACCTAACTTCTTTGCTCCAACCAAATTTTGAGGTGAGAGTCTTACTGCCCGTTAACGCGGGAAAACTTTTATATAGGGGATGAATATATGGGAGAGGCAGTACTCGTAAAACGAGAACCGTTATGGACAAAAGAGTTTATTGCGCTAATTCTAGCAAACTTATGTATGTTTTTAGGATTTCAAATGTTAATTCCAACTTTACCTGTTTATGTGAAAGAAATTGGGGGCACAAGTTCAAATATCGGATTCGTTGTCGGCATGTTTACCGTTGCAGCACTTTTTATTAGGCCGCTAACTGGAAATGCCTTGCAGAAATTCAACAAAAAAATCATTTTAATGATCGGTACCGCTATTTGTTTACTCGCTATGGGCAGTTATCTTTTCGCTTCAACCGTTTTCCTATTGCTTGCCGTTCGAATTTTACACGGAGCTGGTTTTGGTATTACAACGACTACATACGGAACTGTCGTTTCAGATTTAATTCCGCAAGCTCGCCGCGGTGAAGGCATGGGATATTTCGGTCTTTCTGGAACTATCGCCATGGCGCTCGGTCCGCTTATCGGACTTTGGCTTATGCAAGCATATAACTTCACGATTCTTTTTTTATGTGCACTTTCATGCACAATAGTTTCATTAATATTAACGAAACTACTTCAAATCAAAAAATCGCCGCAACCACCACAGCAAACATCTGGTACCTTTCTCGATGGATTTATTGAGCGTAAAGCTTTACTTCCTTCATTATTAATATTATGTATTACATTAATGTACGGGGGAATTGGGAGCTTTATCACATTATTTGCTACGGAAGTCGGGATTGCTGATATCAGTCTCTTCTTTTTATTTAACGCACTTGCAATCGCTGTAACTCGCCCGTTTTCTGGAAGATTATATGATACGAAAGGCCATACATTCGTCATCATTCCAGGAGTTATTATTACGTTTACAGGTATTATCTTGCTGTCGTATACAACTACAATTCCGAGTTTAATTATTGCCGCAGCGTGCTACGGCAGTGGTTTCGGAGCAATTCAACCGGCACTACAAGCATGGATGATTGACCGAGTAGCACCGCACCGGAGAGGAGTAGCAACAGCAACATTCTTCTCAGCATTTGATCTTGGAATTGGTGCTGGAGCGATTATTTTTGGATTCATTGCACACTTTACCAACTATGCAACTGTATATCGATATTCC
Organism: Bacillus sp. 41-22; assembly: GCF_025809295.1. Lineage (NCBI taxonomy): Bacteria > Bacillati > Bacillota > Bacilli > Caryophanales > Bacillaceae > Bacillus > Bacillus sp. 41-22. The sequence continues at coordinate 794,971 of NZ_CP084035.1, read as the reverse complement.
TCTCTATTACTTATCGCTTTTCTTTTCATTTACATCACAAGCTTACGGAAGCAAAAACAGGGGGATAAAACAAAAGAAAAAGCCGTTGGGTAATGCTAATTGGTTCTTTTTCGAAGTACTTGGACCAAAAAATCATGTATACACATTTGTAAAAAGCAGTGGATTCCTAAAAAAATCACACTGCTTTTTGCATTGTATTGAAGAGTGAACCGCTGTTCTATTTATTCATGTTGTTCGTATGATATTAATATAGAACGAATTGGAGGAAATATTAATGAAAGCAATAGTGTACACAAAATACGGTCTCCCCGACGTTCTTCAACTGAAAGAGATAGAAAAACCTGCTCCTAAGGACAATGAAATACTAGTAAAAATAAAAGCGACAACCGTAACAGCAGGAGATATTCGCTCACGAAGTTTTACGGTTCCCTCTTCTGTTTGGCTACCCGCTCGAATCGCACTTGGCTTTAAGCAACCGAAAAAACAAATACTCGGAATGGAATTGGCTGGTGAAGTTGAATCGGTAGGAAAAGACGTCACACGATTTAAAAAAGGAGATCAAGTTTTTGCAGCTACCCAAGTAAATTTTGGTTCTTATGCTGAGTATATTTGTCTACCTGAAGGTGGAGCAGTGTGCATGAAGCCCTCCAATATATCCTATGAAGAAGCCGCAGCCATCCCAATTGGAGCACGTACAGCTTTGTTTTTCCTTAGGAAAGCTAACGTTCAAAGCGGTCAAAACATTCTTATTTACGGAGCTTCTGGAAGTGTCGGAAGTTATGCAGTACAAATTTCCAAGTATTTCGGCGCAACAGTTACAGGTGTGTGCAGTAGCTCCAATTTAGAATTGGTCAAATCTCTAGGAGCTGACGAAGTAATTGATTACACCACAAAAAATTTTTCTACTACAGACGAAACTTATGATGTTATCTTTGAAGCGGTAAACAAGAGCTCCTTTTCAGAGTGTATTAAAATGTTAAAGGAAGGTGGTACCTATATAAATATCGTTGAACCGTTACCAAGTGCTCAAATGCTCTGGACTAAATTGACAAGTCGCATGAAACTCATATTAAGTCAAAACGCACCTGAAACTTCCGAAGCATTAAATTTCCTTAAAGAACTTGTTGAGAACGATAAAATAAAAGTGGTCATTGATAGGCAATACACTTTTGAAGAAATTATTGAAGCTCACATATATGTTGAAAAAGGACATAAGAAGGGGAATGTCGTCATAACTATGGAGCATAATGACGATTCTAAATAAAGAAAAAACTTTCGGTGCTTTGCATAATTGTTAAAATGCAAAGCACCGAAAGTTTTTAACATAAAAAAGCAGAGCAAATTCATATGCGAATTGCTCTTTTTTATTGTTGCGAGCATCTCAAAAGAAAACAGTTTAAAATAATTTAATCGTTTTTTACTTTCATTAAATAAATCCATTTCAAACCTCCCCCGTTTCCCTACATATTTTTCTAACTTTAATCAAAAAATATGCAAAGAACCATCATCATAACAAAATAAAATTCCAATCCGCATACCCAGTTGGGTAGTTTCCCTTCACCTATTTTTACTATCAATAAATAGTGTGATAAATGTGACTTCTTCACAAAATAGTCATATACCATGCATGAAAACCAATTAAATCCAGGTGTTTCTTTAAAGAATTGTAAACTTTTTATCACTTTGTAAATTTAGTGTAAATTTTACAGACAAACCGTTTACAGTGCCTCAAGGTTTAGTTAATAATTACATCGTACATGAAATTTAAGGAGTGGAATCCGTGGAATACAATATTCAAGATATGATCTTCCAGTTCATTGGTGGATTAGGTATTTTCTTATTCGGGATTAAATACATGGGCGATGGACTGCAACAAGCAGCTGGAGATCGTCTTCGCGATATTCTAGATCGTTTTACAACAAATCCTCTTATGGGTGTACTAGCAGGTATGTTAGTTACTGTATTAATTCAATCAAGTTCAGGAACAACCGCTTTAACAGTCGGACTTGTAAGTGCCGGATTTATGACATTAAGACAAGCAATTGGTGTTATTATGGGTGCGAACATCGGAACGACAGTTACTGCATTTATTATCGGAATTAAAATCGGAGAATACGCTCTCCCAATTATGGCAGTTGGAGCAATCTTACTATTCTTCTTTAAAAATAAAAAAGTACATTCTGTAGGTCAAGTTGTATTCGGTTTTGGTATGTTATTCTTCGGTTTAGAATTAATGAGCGCAGGTATGAAACCTCTTCGTTCTTTAGAGTCATTCCAAGAGTTAATGGTTAGCATGAGTGATAATCCAATTTTAGGAATTGTTGTTGGTACAGTCTTCACTTTAATTGTACAAAGTTCAAGTGCGACAATCGGTATTTTGCAAGAACTATTCGGTCAAGGTGCAATCGATTTACAAGCTGCTCTTCCTGTATTGTTCGGTGATAACATCGGTACGACAATTACAGCCGTATTAGCAGCAATCGGTACTTCAATTGCAGCAAGACGTGCAGCATTAGTTCACGTTATCTTTAATATTATCGGTACCATTATCTTTACGATTATATTGATACCATTTACAAGTTTAATTCAATATTTCCAAACGTCATTAAACTTGAATCCAGAAATGACAATTGCATTTGCACATGGAACATTTAACGTAACGAATACAATCATTCAGTTCCCATTCATTGCTGTATTAGCCTGGATTGTAACAAAAATTATTCGTGGTGAAGATGCATCTATTAACTTCAAACCACAACATTTAAATCCAATCTTTATTGAACAATCTCCAGCTATTGCTTTAACAGAAGCTCAAAAAGAGATTATCCGTATGGCGGAGTTTTCATTAGATGGATTAAAAGAAGCAAACCAATTTTTAAATACACAAGACAAAAAACACGCGAACATGGCTACTCAATTAGAAGGCGCTATTAACAATTTAGATAAAAAAATTACCGAGTATTTAGTTTTATTATCAGAAAAACCACTTTCATCAGCAGATTCTGAGAAGCATTCTGTTTTGGCTGGTGTTGTTGGAGATATTGAACGTGTCGGTGATCATGTAGAAAACCTTGTAGAACTTGTAGATTTCCAAATTTCAAACCGCGTTTCACTATCAGATGAAGCACTAGCTGAATTAAATGAAATGCTTGAATTAACAATTTCAACATTACAAGATGCAATCAATGCTTTAACAAACTTCGATACTGAACTAGCACAAACGGTTATTGCAAAAGAACGTAAAATTGACCAAATGGAACGTGTTCTACGTAAACGTCACGTATTACGTCTGAACGAACGTAGCTGTTCAGGTGATGCAAGCATCATCTACGTTGATATGGTAAGTAACTTAGAGCGTATCGGTGATCACGCTGTAAATATCGCTGATGGTGTTTTAGGTGAACAAGGAAAAGTAAATTTAAAACAATCATTATAATAGGAAAGAGACGCTAATTTAAGCGTCTCTTTTTTCATTTCATCTTTACAACCGTTCTTCCTTTTAACTTTCCTTGCAGTATAAGTGCAAACTTCTCATCTAATTCTTTTAATGTACATTCTTCTGTATAAGATAATAGCTCTGAATTTTTCCACTCACCTGCTAGCAATGCCCACACGTCTCTTCTCACATCTACTGGACATTGAACTGAATCTATTCCTAAAAGGCTAATCCCTCGTAATATGAATGGGTATACACTTGTATTTAATTCATGCCCTGCTACGTTACCACACGTTGTTACACAGCCTCCATACTTAACTACCTTTAAAGAACTTTCTAACATGCTTCCGCCTACAGTATCGACAACCCCAGCGTATATTCCTTTAAGCATCGGTCTTCCTGATTCATCACTCAACTCCGCGCGATGAATCATCTTTTTTGCACCTAAACGTAGCAGCATCTGTTCCTCTTCTATTTTCCCAGTTGATCCTACTACGTTATATCCTAGCTTCGCTAAAATGCTAACTGCTACACTGCCTACTCCGCCCGTAGCACCCGTTACTAAAACATCTCCCATACTAGGCGTAATTCCCGCTCTAATGAGCTTATATACCGATAAGGCAGCTGTAAAACCGGCTGTCCCGTACATCATACTTTCCTTCAAAGACATTTCTTTCGGTAAAGGAACAACCCAAGATGATGGCACGCGAATATATTCTCCGAAACCACCAGAAGTATTCATACCTAAATCATATCCAGTTACAATAACTTGATCGCCTTCCTGAAAGGCGTTATTTTCACTACTAACTACCTCTCCCGCTGCATCGATACCTGGTGTATGAGGATATGTTCTCGTTACACCTTTATTACCAGTAGCTGAAAGGGCATCTTTATAATTTAATGAAGAATAATAAACACGTATTAATACGTCTCCTTCAGGTAAACTATTAATTTCTCTCTCAACAAGATTTCTTTCAAATTGATTATTTTCTTTTTCGTTCACGACAATTGCTCGGAATGATGTATGATTCATTATGCTCTCTCCTTCATCCGTAAAATCTTTCTTTATTATATAAGAAGTATATATACAGCTAATCACATCTTCTTGGCTATATTTCAACAAATCTTACTTCTCTATCACTTTCTCACATTACATATTTTCATTTCTACTAAAACACATTATACTTGTTCTACATCTTAAAAATAAAATATAGAAAATCTGACTTTTTATAAATAAATTGAATTTTTACGAAATGTAAATGATTTGTAATGTTTTTTTTCGCTAAATTTCATTATAATAAGTGGATATGAGTGTCGTATTTCAATTCAAATGAAGGAGTACAAGAAATGGAGCAAAACCCATCTTTGCAAGAAAATACACGCAATAAACCGAAAAAAAGTAAGAAAAAAACAAAAATTATTATAAGCGTCATTCTATTCTTTTTAATAGTAGGTGGCGGTTATACATGGTTTTTAGTAAATAAAGCATCTTCTGCTGTTCGAAATGCCGCTCACGATTTAGCGCGCGGTGATAAATCTGATTTACGTGATAAAGCTGTAAAACCTATTACAAATAACGTCTCTGTCTTAATAATGGGTGTTGATGAAAGCGATGTCCGTGGGAAAGAATATGGTGAAGCTATAAGAACGGATGCACTATTACTTGCAACGTTTAATAAAGATAGCAAAACTGTAAAGCTATTAAGTATTCCACGTGACACGTATACTTATATTCCAGTAGAAAAGAAAAAAGATAAAATTACACACGCTCATGCATTTGGTTCTACTAAAAACGGAAAAGATGGTGGACCACAAGCTAGTATTGATGCAGTTGAAAAATTAATGAATGTTCCCGTCGATTACTTTGTAAAATTCAACTTTAAATCATTCATGAAAATCGTTGATGATTTAGGCGGCATTGAAGTTGACGTACCAGTTGAATTTACTGAACAAGATAGTAATGATAACGCCGATGCAATTCACCTGAAAAAAGGTGTTCAAAAGTTAAATAGTGAAGAAGCTCTTGCTCTTGCTAGAACACGACACGTTGATAGTGATGCGATGCGTGGACAACGTCAGCAACTCGTTATTGAAGCAATTTTAAAGAAACTAACAAGCGTCGGATCCGTAACAAAAGTTGGTAACATCATTGATGATATTAACGGACAATTCGTTACAAACTTAACATTCGATGATATGCTTTCATTCTATAAATATGGAGCAGATTCTTCAATTGAGAAATTACAAATTGAAGGTGAAGATTGTTACATGGCAAAAGGTGATGATACATGTAGTAAGTCAGCTGGTGGTGGCCGAACTTACTACTACAATCCAGATAAAAAAGAATTAGCTAATGTTACAAACGAACTTCGTAGTCACCTTGGACTACCTGCATATACAAAATCTGATTCTGATTCTGATTCGAAAAAAACAAACTCAGAGAAAACAAAAGAATCTAAGTCTGCAAATACGAGTGAACGCGAATCAAGTAACAATGAAACAAATAATAAGAATAACAGTGAAGATACAGAAACATCGTCTAATGACAATGAATAAAGTGAAGCAGTGCTCTATGGAGGTAGAGCACTGCTTCTTTTTAATGCTTTCAAAACAAAAAAATCAGAACTTTCCAACTATCTTTTTTAATATTTTTAAATTATAATAAATAATAGTAATCTATTCCAATTATCAGGGGGCTCATACATATGAAAGCTGCAGTAAAACATAACATTTCAGATTTTAAAGAGTACTTAAAATCAAACGATATATACATGGAAGAAAATATAGATGAAAATGATGGTTCTGTACATTTTTCAGTAGGATTAGAAACAGAAGCTGGCGCAAAAATTCAACTTATCGCTGCTTTCCAAAGCGAACATCCTGCTGTGGATATATACTGCTTCAATGTTGCTCTTGTACCTGATTCAACATCAAAAAATGATATTTTACATGTCATCAATGAATTAAACACATCTTATCGATTTGCAAAATTCACGCTAAACAAACAAAATGCAATTGATATTTCAACATCTCTTGCATTCTCAGAACCAAACTTTAATCCCGCACTTGTCTTTGAACATACGAGAATGCTATATAAACTGGCAAACGATGAGTATAAGAACTTAATGAAAGTTATTTGGGCGTAAATAAAAAGATGGTGCTACAAGAGCACCATCTTTTTATTTCGATATCATATCAACCCACATCTTTATCGCAGTTCCTACAATTAAAGTAGACAATACGTATTGCAAAACTTTTTGATTCACTCTCTTCCCTACTCTCACTCCAAGAGGAGCGGCAAATAAACTTGCTATCGCAACGATAAGAGCCGGAATAACAACTATTTGTCCAGTAATCACTTTCCCAGTAGTAATTCCTATCGAGGAAATAAAAGTAATAGCGATAGATGTTGCTATTGTTGTACGTATCGGTAGTTTTAAAACAACTAGCATAATCGGTACTAAAAGAAATGCACCACCAGCCCCAATAATGCCGGAAACACTTCCTACAATAAACGCTAGCAAACTAGCGAGCCACTTATTGTACGTAATTCCTTCTGTCCCCTTACGATTGCTTCGCTTCGGTATAAACATCATAATAGACGCAATAGTAGCTAGTAATGTGTAAACAACGTTTACAGCATGCTCATTTAATAGATTCGCACTAAAGCTACCTACAAAGCTTCCTATTAATATACTAGCTCCCATATACACAACTAAAGTTTTATCCATATCGTTACTTTTCCTATACGCCCACGCGCCTGCAAAAGTTGCAAAGAATACTTGAATCGCTGTAATACCACTCACTTCATGTGATGTATATCCAGCAAATCCTAGCAATACTGGAATGTATAAGATCATCGGATAATTAATAATTGCACCGCCAATCCCAACCATTCCTGAAATAAATGACCCTATAAACCCAATAATAAAAAGCAGTACTGTTAAACTCATATTGTATCCCCCGCCTTCTAAAAAGAAGGTGATTTAAATAAATAAATTCACATTCCCATCCGAAGCATCTGCTAAATATGCACCTACTCCTGCAAACTCTACCCCTTCCATAATCTCTTCCTCTTTTAACCCTAATAAATCTACTGTCATTTGACAAGCTACAAGTTTAACTCCCTGTTCTTTCGCCAAATCAATTAAATCTGGTAAAGGCATCGCATTATGTTTTTTCATAATACCTTTAATCATTTTTGGCCCCATACCAGCAAAATTCATTTTTGATAATCCCATCTTATCAGCGCCGCGCGGCATCATTTTTCCAAATACTTTTTCTATGAACGTTTTCTTTACTTTCACATGCTCATCTTTCCTAAGGGCATTTAAGCCCCAGAAAGTATGAAAAATAGTCACCTCTTGATCATACGCCGCTGCACCATTTGCAATAATATAAGCTGCCATCGCCTTATCATAATCTCCACTAAATAAAACAATCGTCGTTTTCTTCTGTTGTTCCATGTTGTTCTCCTCCTAATTACCTATGGGGGTATTTAAAAAATTGTGAAATGGCTCAAATTATCTAGCTACACCCGATACTAATTTCCCCTTACAAAGCGTTCATACCGCCTGAAACATTTATAATGCGCTGAAATCCTAATTTCTTTAATACTTTTGCTGCTTGCTTACTTCTCATCCCGCTCTGACAAATAACAATCACTTCCTTATTTTTATCTAATTGATTTGCTCTACTAGCTAACTCATTTAGTGGGATATTCTGAAATCCCTTCATATGATTTCCTCTATATTCACCTACTGTACGAACATCGACAAATTGTTTTCCCTGTTTTCCCACTATACTCTTTAATTCTTTTCCATTTATATTTTGAACACCTTTCACCGGTAAAAAACGCGAAATAACAAACCATGCAGCAAGTACAATGAAAAGCGTACTTAATATTGTATTCATATAACCAACCTCTCCGCCTTTACAAAACTAGTTCTTCACTACGCCTTCTTAATCCAAAACTTCAGTACATCGTCCTCTATATTATGCTTTACTATTTCATGACCGCCTGTTTTTGACCATGCTGGAATATCTTTTACTGATCCTTTATCTGTTACATGTACTTCTAACACTTCTCCAGTTTGTAAAGCATCCATCGCTCTCTTCGTTCTTACAATTGGCATTGGACATGCTAAACCTTTCGCATCTAATACTTGTTTTACATTCATCATCTATTCCTCCAGTTTGTTATTTTATAATGAATCATGAACTGCACAACGATTTGGGCCAATCTCCATTTCACGCTCTTCTTCCACACTCGGATAAATCTTACCCATATTCGTTTGACGAATTTCTTCATAAGCATTCGGCTGAGACGGTAAGTTCTCTGTCACATTTTTACGAAACTCTCCCTCATCAACAATATTTAACCCTACATTCTCCTTAAATAAATCTTGTAAATGCGCACTCACAATGCCTCTGTCGTCCATTTCACTTATTTTTGAATAATGAGCCGGTAAAACAATTAAATCTTGAGACAGTTCCTTATAAAGTTTATATAACGTATTTCGTAAATCACTCACCCAATCTTCAGCCTTCCCAGCAAGATCTGGACGGCCAATTGAATCTACAAATAAAATATCACCTGATAATAAATAGGAATCATCTACAATAAATGATGTACTTCCAATCGTATGCCCCGGTGAGTATAATGCGTCAATTTCAATTTTGGTACCCCCCACCGTAATAACAGATCCTTCAACAAGCGGTTTATATGAGAAAACGACTTCCTCCGCATCTTTTGGAGGTAACCAATACGTACCACCTACTTTTTCAGCTAACCTACGTCCTCCAGAAATATGGTCTGCATGTAAATGTGTATCCATGACATTCGTAATAGTAACACCATGCTCTTCCGCAAAATCTTCATATGCTTCAACCGTTCTGACTGCATCAATAACTGCTGCTTCACCGTTTGAGACGATCATATAAGATAAACAGCCTTTTCCAAGACGGTTAAATTGATATACACTTCCTCCGCCCTGTACATCTCCTACTTTTAACGGCTTTACATATTCACTCCAAGCTTTCATACCACCAGCTAAATAATAAACATTATTGAAACCAGCATCCAACAATTGCTCCGCAACAAACTGCGAAGAACCTTCTTTCGCACATACGACTAAAATCTCTTTCTCTCTCGGCAATTCATCTACAATATGATCTACACCATCTAACAAGTCAAAATAAGGTTTATTTATAGAAGAAACTTGTTTCCCTTCAATTTTCCAATCTTCATAATCCGTCTCATTACGAACATCTAAAATAAACAAATCTCCGAATAAAACTTTCTCTGCAACATCTTTTGCTTGTAACATCTTAATGCCCATTTAATTACCCCCTGAGGTATATTTATATTTAAAAAATTTTATTTTTCTATATTTCCTTGCCACTCTAACATACCTGGAATGACATTTTTCACGTTTGAAAAACCTCTCTCTTTCAACACTTGGCAAGCTACATCACTACGGTTACCAGTTCGGCAAACGACATAAATTGGTTTCGCACTGTCTAACATAGCACTATCTAATTCACCTAACGGCACCGAAATTGCGGATGGAATATGACCAAAGACGAATTCCGCTTCTTCACGAACATCTAATACAGTGCACTCTTCACCACTTAATAATATATTTTGCAATTCCCCATTCGTAATTGTATGAGGATACTTCACAACTTCATTTACTTCATGTTCATGGGATTTTCGTACATAATGCTTTAATATATCTCCCTCTTGTTTCGTTCCAATATATTGATGCCCTACTTTATTTGACCAACTTTGTATATCTAACGTCGATCCTTTATCCGTCGCCTCTATTTCAATAACTTGTCCTGATGCCAATCCTTCCATCGCCTTTTTTGTCTTCACAATTGGCATCGGACAAGCCAAGCCTTTACAGTCTAAATTCATATCAACTTTTATACTCATAATCATTTCCTCCCTAACTATTATACATATACCTGTAGGGGTATAATAAAATGTTTTTGAAAATCTGTCAACACATATGTTTGACAGATTATCGGCTTTTTACAAGTAATTGAACAGCTTCTTTAATTAACTCTTCATTTGAACCATTACCTGTTTCAAACTGCTCGCGCAAACATTGCTCTAAATTTGTTCCAACAACGAGTCCAATTGTACGATCAAGTGCAGAACGGGATGCAGTTAACTGTGTAATAACATCTCGGCAATCTTTTCCCTCTTCCATCATGCGAAGCACACCACGAACTTGACCTTCAATACGTTTCAATCTATTTTTCATATCTTGATTATATTCCACTGTAGATCACCTCCGTAATTATAACTATATTATACATTACTTTGTAACTTTGTATAATATCATATACCCTTAAGGGTATATTGTAAAGTGGTTTATTTTTTTGAAATCTCCTAGAGTATAGTAAAAATGCAAAAGCCACTGATTTTATTGGCTTTTGCATTTCTCAACTACACTGCTTGGTAGTCCAACTAATTCATTTCATTTACGAATCAAGGAATCAACCGTTTTATTATCCTACTTCTTATAACCTCTTTGTAAAACTATAATCCATTTCTCCACCTAACGCTTCAGGTGTATCACCAGTTTCTCTAAAATCATGTGTATAAATTTGTTCAAATGAACCGAAATCTACTTGCTTATAAAATTCGAAACAAGGGAATCCATCATGTTCTCCTTGAATATCGATACTACCATCCTTGTTCACACATACAGTTAATAAATAGTCCACAGGAGGGGCATACACATTTAACGGATTACTAGCGCTTGCACTCATTTTGAATTGCACACCATCAGAATTCCATGAAATATCCGTACACACAATATTTTCAGTACTCGCTTTTCCTGTTCTTTTATTCACAGAACCATCTGGATTTGTGACCTTCTCTGTCGTAATACCCGTGTTTGCATATGAAAACACTTCTTCTTTATAAAAGTCCACTACTACCTCTTGCTCAACTCTAGAGCGCATAGTATTTACCGCATGTGGTGTAAACTCACGTGAATCACCTTCGAATTGGATTACTTTCCCTGTTTGTACATCCTTCCGCGGTTCTGTCCAAGACACTGGAATAAATACACTGGCTCTAATTTTAACGATATTCGTCATAAGAAACACCCCTGTAATTCTAATTTTATATACTGCATACTATTGAATAAAATAGACCACAATTTCAATCCTAGAACCAATAGCTTTCTCTTTTACGTTTGCTACTTCCTTCTAAAAAATAGCGCTATATTTATATCTAGATTTTCGTTTTAAAGCTATATTCCATTTCTCCAGCTAGTGCTGCTGGGGTATCATCCGTTTTCCTGAAATCATGTGTATATATTAATTCAAATGAACCAAAGTCGATTTGTTTATAAAATTCATAGCAAGGAAAACCATCATGTAAACCTTCAACATGCACAGTACCACTTTCATTAACTCGTATAGTCAAAAAATAATCAGCTGCAGGTGCTGCCGCGTTTAACGGATTACTTGCACTTGCTCTCATTTCAAATGAAACTTCATCTTCACTCCATACAATATTTGTACATGCAATGTTTTCTGTACTTGTTTCTCCTTTTTGATACTCAATTGAGCCATCTGGATTTGTAATTTTCACAGTAACGATACAAGCATCTGCATATGTGAAAATTTCTCTTTTATAAAAATCAACAACCACTTCTTGTTCTAATCTTGAACGCTTTGTGTTCACAGCGTATGGTGTAAATTCACGTGCATCTCCGGCATATTCAAACACTCTTCCTGTTGCAGGATCTTTAATAGGTTCCAGCGATGCATATGGTGCAAATATACTCCCTCTAATTTTAACGATATTAACCATGTGAAACCTCCATAATTCATTGATTTTATTTAGATAAATCATTATTTTTTCTATTACCATTATATAGTCAATTTGATTGACTATATCCTGTATAGTACAATAGATTCTACTTATAGTCAATTTAATTGACTATAAGTAAGGAGGTTATATACATGACTCATCAAACACTTAACGAACTAGATCTTACTTCACTTTTATCACTATCCTTCAGTACATTAATTACTGAACTACACGACAAATTAAGTGAATTGGGATTTGAAGATATTAGGCCCGCACACGGTTTTATGTTCAAACGTATCCTTCCTAATGGAGCAACCGGTATAGAACTAGCTGAATATTTAGGGGTTTCAAAACAAGCCATAAGTAAAATGGTAGATTCTCTTGAGAACAGTGGTTATGTCACGCGCCAAACGCATCCTACTGATAAAAGAGGTAAAATTATTGTTTTAACCGAGCGTGGTTTAGCAGTAATGAAAGCAAAAGAAGAAATAGTAGCTGAAATAGAACAACGATGGATTGCAAACATAGGTGCAGAACGAATGCAAATGCTTAAAGAGGATTTAACAACATTCGTTACTAAAGAAAATACAGGAAAATTATCATCGAGCATACGACCTGTTTGGTAAACAAAAACTCCATATAATAAAAAAGAACGGACATAGCATTTCTATGTCCGTTCTTTCCATCACACATACTTCCGATGCACCATCTTCCCATCATAAGAAAACACAACGCCCTTACTCTCCACAATTGATTCCATATGCACTGTTCTTCCCCATAGCTGATGAAGATACGGTAATACTTTTTCTAAGTATTTTAAATCTAACTCAATTCCTTCATAGCTATGTTTAATGTACAATTCCCCATTCTTTAAGTAGTCTCCATCTTCTACTACTAAGTACGGGAAACCTCCATTTGTGCGCATATTTACGAGTTGATCGCGTACATGCTCCCATTCTTTATCAATTACTTTATATTCTTTTCCTTGGCGCTGGAATAAGTACATATCTTCTCTCATTACAAGTTTTTTATTTAAATAGTTTCTTAGGAACGATACATCCCATTCAATTTCCCGTACTTCAAAGATTTTGTCACGACCAGAACCAGGTTTCACACCGCGTCGTTTCATTTCTTCTGTCGGGTTGTTATAGCGCTCTTCAATATCTTCGAACATTTTAATACCGAGGTAGTATGGATTAATACTTGTTTTTGATGGCTGTACGACACCTGCGTTAAGCTTCGCGAATTCGATTGCTTCAGAAGATGTTAAGTCCATTTCACGAAGTATGCGTTGATGCCAGAAGGAAGCCCAACCTTCATTCATAATCTTCGTTTCAAGCTGTGGCCAGAAGTATAACATTTCTTCACGCATCATCGTTAATATGTCGCGCTGCCACTCTTCTAGCTCACGGCTATATTCTTCAATAAAGAGGAGTAAATCTTTTTCTGGCTGCGGTGGGATTTTCTTCTTTTTATGCATATTAGGTCGTTCTCTCTTTTTGTTTCGATCATCTAAATTCCATAAATCATCGTACTGTGATATCTTTTTCTTTTCTACATCCTCTTCTAAATCTTCAATACTCCATGCAAGTTTCGGACGCATAAGCGATGGATCAATATGTTCTTGAATGGCAAGTACGGCATCTAAAAATGTTTCTACCTCTTCTCTTCCATACTTATGTTCATACGCCTTCACACGATCTGCTGTCGCTGCCATACTCTCCACCATATCGCGCTTCGTATTAGAAAAACGAATATTATTTTTGAAGAAATCACAATGTGCTAAAACGTGCGCCACGATTAATTTATTTTGAATTAAAGAATTCGTATCTAATAAAAAGGCGTAACATGGATTAGAGTTAATAACGAGTTCATAAATTTTACTAAGTCCTAAATCGTATTGTAATTTCATTCTGAAAAATTGCTTTCCAAAACTCCAATGCGAAAACCTCGTCGGCATCCCATATGCACCAAATGTATAGATAATTTCCGCTGGACATACTTCATAGCGCATCGGATAAAAATCAAGACCAAATCCAGTCGCAATTTCCGTAATTTCAGCAATCGCATATTGTAGTGCTTTATCATCACTTGCTCTCATTATTTTCCCTCCTTACACTTTCCCTTAAGAAAGTGTATGATAAGGAACAAGCTTTCATGAGGATTGATTGCATAATAAAAAGACACCCTCTAAAAAAACGAGAATGCCTCTTTCTAATTAACCTTCAATGATCTCCATCTTCTCCGTAATCGGTGTACGAGCTTTTCCTTCTGGTGCTTTATCGAAATAGCCGATATGAAGAATTCCAATGATGCGTTGACCTCTTGTTAAACCAATTCCTTCTATAAATAGTGGATTGTAGTTTAATCCACCTGATTTCCAAACGCAGCCTAATCCGCGTTCCCAAGCAAGTAATTGGAAGTTTTGCATAAATGCACATGTTGCAGCGTAATCTTCGTCACGTTGAATTTGACGCGGATCTTCATTAATGTAAACAACGATTTGTGCAGGTGTGCTTAAGAAACGATCAGATAAAGTTTTGCCGCGTTTTGCTCTTTCTTCTTCTGTGAAAGAGTTTAGTACTGCGTCTACTAATTTCTGACGGCCTTCTCCAATGTATAATTTACAATTCCATGGTTCACGGTGTTTATGATTCGGTGCCCATGTTGCGTCGTTCAATAGTTCAATTAATAGCTCTTTTTCTACTGCTTTATTTGTAAATGTACGAACAGAACGTCTTTCTTTAATAACGTTTGCGATGGAAGTATATGTAGTCATATTTTTCTCTCCCTTATTTTTATCTATATGTATAAATCCGTCATTGATATTGATTTTCAATTTCGATTATAACCTAGTTTTTCACTATTAATCAATGTTTTATGTTGGAAAACCATGAAAAACTTCTTTTTATACTGTGAATAAAAAAACTTAACTTGTTCACAAGTTTTTCACATTTTATGGAAATGATATGTGTAAGTTTTCCACATTACCCATCTAGGAGGAGTTTATATGTACAAGAAAATCGCAGTAAGTATGACTATGGCAGCATTATTGTGCGGGATATCTGTCTTTCCTGCTTCCGCTGCCACGCCAAAAGAAGTAACAATGCACCATCATAAGCCTATTTCAGAAGAAGAAATGCAGTCGCTCGAAAAACTCGGCTATAATAAACATGAAATTTGGAAAGCTGCCCACATTGCAAGAATAAGTAAAAAAGAAATTAAGGACGTTTTAGCTTACTATAAGCAAAATAAATCTTGGGAGAAAACAGCCGAGCATTTCGGTGTAGACCCAAGTAAATTGAAAAAGCATCATATGAATAAAGAAACGAAAAAAGCACTACTGCAAAAATTAGCAAATATGCAAAAGTCCACACCAGATGGACTGAAACAAAAAATGAAAGAATATAACATCGGCTTACGCCAACTTACCGTGTTAACAATCATCTCTCAAAAAAGTAATACCCCTCTTGACGATGTACTAAAAATGAAAAAAGATGGGATGGATATTAAACAAATTGCGGAAAAATTAAATGTTAAAAAAGAAGATATACGGGCAGAAATGATTAAATTAGTGAAGTCTATTAAAGAAAAGAAAACAAATTAGCCTGTCAAAAAGGAAGAGATATTCAATACTCTTCCTTTTCTTTATGAACTTTCAATTTTCAAGTATAAATTCCCGTCTTTCCCAAAAACTAACATAAGAAAATGATGTAGTAAGGGGTGAGAAAATGTTTCGTTTATCGTCTAAAAAGAAGAAAAAAACAATCTGTTCCATTCCAGAGTTTATCCATACTATGAAAGAATCGAGTGATTTCGTTTCTTATAACATCGTAGAAGATGGGACATTATGTTTGTTTTACTATAAATCTACGGCTGAATCACTCCTCATTAATCGATTCATTTTAACACCTATAAAAAGAGAATTAGATCACATTGAAAATATAAGTGATATAGCAAATATCGTCACACTTGAGGAGATTATCACTGGCCCTACTATTGATGACATTCGTGAAAAATTATTAAGTGGATATGTACTTATACAACTAAAAAATGATTCTCAAATCGCAGAATATGCACTTATTCGTGCTGAAAGTTCCGTTTTAGGTACACGGCTATATAACGATACTGAAAATGAATATAGTGTCATCGGTCCAAAAGTCGGATTTGTTGAGAATATCGATACAAATATACACTTACTTCGGCGAAATATCGTCACAGAACAATTAGTTTTCAAAGAAGTTATAGTTGGTTCTATATCAAAAACAAAAGTCGTAGTTGCTTACATCGAAGATATTACGAATGAGCAGCACGTTAATACTGCGATGCAGCGCCTACAAGACATTGACTTTGATGTTCCTTTCGATGCAACTATGATTGAACAGTTTATTAGTGATAACAGCAACTCTCCCTTCCCTGTTTTACTTCCTACAGAGCGTTTAGATCGCTCCGTTTATGCATTATTGAATGGAGGAGTCGTCATTTTAACAGACGGTTCACCTTACGCATTAGCTGGACCAGCGACATTACTCGATTTCTTCGTCTCTCCAGAAGATTATTATTTACCATGGATAGCAGGCTCATTTCTTCGAATGGTTCGCTTTTTCGGAGCAGCATTCTCGCTATTTTCATCAGCTATTTATACAGCTGTATTAACGTATCACTATCAAATGATTCCTGCGGATTTACTAGGTCCGATTATTTTTTCAAGAGCTAATGTACCCTTTCCGCCCATTTTAGAAGCACTTTTTTTAGAAATCACAATCGAATTGCTCCGTGAAGCTGGAGCACGATTACCTACAAAAGTTGGACAAACAATCGGCATCGTTGGCGGGATTGTAATTGGCCAAGCATCTGTTCAGGCTGCTTTAACGAGTACCATTTTATTAATTGCAGTTGCTTTATCAGCACTCGCTTCTTTTACAACACCAACTGTAAAAATGTCTTCTACTATCCGGATACTACGATTTCCACTTATTCTTTTAGCTGGTGCATTTGGGGGCTTAGGTCTCATTGTAGGATTCGTACTCATATTAGCTCATTTAATTCGCTTAAAATCACTTGGATCACCTTATTTATTACCTCTATATCCATTTCGCGGTTTAGGAACGGCAGAAGGTCTCTTTCGCTTGCCATTTAGTCAAACTGCAGGACGTGCCTCTTTTCTAAGACCAAAAAAGAAATGGCGCTATGATCCAAACAAAGCGAAAGAAAAACATGATGGTGAAGAGAAATGAAAAATACTTTATTATGCTTTTCCATTATCATTTTAATTTTCCAATCCGGCTGTACACAACCGAATATAGTAGACACACAGCGAATGATTCATATAGGTGGATTTGATATAACGAAAGATAAAAAATTTCGCGGGACAATCTTATATCCCGATTACACAAAAGGCGTTCAATCAAAACCAGAAACTCAGTCAACTACCGCAGATACAATTGAAACAATTTCTTCACTTCTAAACGCCAAATCACCACATACGATCGCTGTAGGTCAAATGCGTGTTGTCCTATTTGGAAAATCATTTGGTGAACGTGGAATTGGGGATGTTATTAACAACTTACAACGTGATCCTAATATTGGCCGAGATGTGCAACTAGCGCTTGTAGATGGTTCAACAGAAGAATTACTTAAACATGTCAAAACGAATGGATCGCTATATCTATCTGATTTACTGGAGCAAAATATAGAAACCGAGACAATCCCTCGGACAGCTTTAAATATTTTTTTATATAACTTTTATTCATCTGGATGCGATCCATTTCTTCCTTATATTAAAGTTGATGAAGACAAGTCTGCTTCCATTAAAGGAATTGCTTTTTTAAAAAAGGATAAAGTGGTTATGTACACAGATAAAAAAGGATCTTTTTTATTAAAACTACTCATTAATCCAACTAAAAATGGTCGTTACGAAGTTCCGATACGTCAAGGTAAGCATAAAGGATTGATCGCTACTCAAAACTTATCCGGGAAAAGTTTTTGTTCTCTTTCCCAAAACGGTGACATTCCGAAAGTTAACATCCACTTAAAGTTAAACGGACTTATAAAAAATGCTCCCGACTGGCTCGATTTAGCAAAGCACGAAAATATAACTTACGTAAAAAAACATGTAGAAAAAACGCTTGAGAAGCATTTAAACGAATTAATAAAACAATTCCAAGAAAAAGAAATCGATCCGATAGGTATACAAGAAGAAATTCGTAGTCATTCAAGAAAATGGACTATAAAACAAATTCAAGAAATGTACCCTAATGTAGACGTTGCTGTTCATGTGCAAATCAATGTCGTGCAATCTGGTATCGGAGAATAGTGAGGTGCTGTAATGGCTGGACAAGATAAAACACATACTGTTTCCCCTTATTTCACATTTCTTTTATTACACTCCCTTCAAATTGGAGTAGGTGTGTTAGGATACCAAAGGATTATTGCGCAATATGCCGGTTATGATTCTTGGATTTCTCTTATTGTTGCGGGCATTGCAACTCATATCGTGCTATTTTGCATGCTTAAAATGTTAGAAAAAGATAATGATTTAATGAATATTCATACGACATGTTTCGGAAAGTGGATTGGAACATTTTTGTCCGTATGCTTTGCTGCATACCTTCTATTATTTTGCCTTACTGTCCTTCGTACATATATTGAAGTCATTCAAGTTTGGGTCTTCCCTACAATTAAACCGTGGAAATTAACTTTATTATTTTTACTTGTGACTTACTACGTAATTAAAGGTGGTTTTCGCTCTGTAACAGGAATATGTTTTTGGGGCGTCGTAATACCGATTTTCGTCCTATTTTTCTTAGTTTTCCCAATGAAATACGCGCATGTCCGTAACATTCTCCCAATTCTAACTCATTCACCTTTAGAAATTCTAACTGCAGCGAAATCATCTGCATTAGAATTTCTTGGATTTGAAGCAATTCTTGTTTTTTATCCATTTATAAAAAAAAAAAAATCATTAAATAAATGGGCGCACGGTGGTATTGCTTTTACAACAATTCTATACGTAATACTAGCCATTGTTTCCCTTATGTACTATAGCCAAGGACAACTACATCATACAATTTGGCCAACATTAACAATGCTAAAAATCATAAAGATTCCTTTTATCCAAAGGTTTGAGTACATCATTATTTTCATGTGGTATCTTATTATTTTACCTAATCTTTGTTTAACAATTTGGTCTTCTTGTTGCATTAGTAAAAGGTCTTTTCACGTACCATTTAAAATTACACTTCCATTTTTTATTGCAGCTATATTTATTTCATCCTTATTTTTCACAAACCGTGAAAGTATCAATACATTAAATACAGTACTGTCTCAAGCTGGTTTATATATTGTATACGCTTATATCCCAATTTTATTTCTATTCCATTCACTACGATGGCGCTTCAAAAATCAGTCGAAAAAATCTTCACCCGACACACCATGATATTTGATACAATTTGGTTAATACATTTGTAAAGGGGACAAGCGAATGAAAAAGTATGTATTTTCTTTACTTGCAGTACTGAGCCTAATTCTTGTTGGATGCGGGAGTACTAGTACAAATGACAAAAAATCTTCTGAATCAAAAGAAGAGCATGACCACGCATCACATACTCAGCAAGCTGATATTCAAGAAAAGACAAAAGGAGTCGACACACTCCCTACCTTCCTAGACAAGCTTGATCCGCAAATGAAAGATATCTACACTGTCGCTGGACAAAATGCAGAGCTATTAGATTGGATTCCATGTTACTGCGGTTGCGGTGAGAGTGTAGGACATAAAAACAATAAAAACTGCTTTATTCGTGAAATTAAAAAGAATGGTGAAGTTGTTTGGGATTCCCACGCAACAACTTGTGTCAACTGCCTAGAAATCGCGGTTGAATCGGCTTCCATGAAACAAAAAGGAAAATCAACGCTCGAAATTCGTAACTATATCGACAATAAATACAAAGAAGGGTATGGCAAGCCAACACCTACGCCAATGCCAAAAGCATAAAAACGAGGAAATCCCTCGTTTTTCTCTTTTCATTCACCTTTTTTCTTAACAAATTCTTTCAAGTGTATTTCTCCTTACTTGTCACACACTATATATAACTCCTCGGTAAGGAGGGTACACAGTGCAAACATATAACGACTATGATAAAGCTCTCTATTACACGTATTGCTGTAATTGGGATAAATTACTCGTTCTCATGGTTCAAACGAACGATCAATTATTTTCTAAGCGTATTGAGCATTTTTTACACGCTTATCAATACAGTAAAGAACTACCAGAAGTTGATAAACAATTGCAGCTCCTATTTCAATATATTGACCACGCATCCCAAAAGTCACATGTAGAAGAAGTAGAGCAAATTCAAATGTAAAATATAGCGCTATTCTCTTTATGAGAATAGCGCTTTTTTAAAATGTTTATATCAATAAAAGTTTCTCCTTATAAAACTTTTATTGATAAACATATTTTTTCTTTCTTTTCCCTACCACTTCATACTATAATTTAGTATGTAACTATTATAAGTGAGGTATAAAATATGGGACGAGAAAAAAAGCAAGAGTATGCTTTATTTGCTGCATGGGGAGCTTCGTTTATTGCTACATTAGGAAGTCTATACTTTTCCGAAATTATGAAATTTGAGCCTTGTGTCCTTTGTTGGTATCAACGTATTTTTATGTATCCATTTGTTTTATGGCTCGGTATCGCTGTAGTAAAGAAAGACTATCGCATTGCAAGTTATTCTTTACCAATCGCAAGTATTGGTGCTTGTATTTCTTTATATCACTATGCAATTCAAAAAATCGCAGCATTTTCAGCTGCTGGGGCAGCTTGCGGCCGCGTACCTTGTACGGGAGAATACATAAACTGGTTCGGCTTTGTGACAATCCCGTTTTTAGCACTTATCGGCTTTATCACAATCGCTGTTTGTAGCTTCATCGTAATTAAAAACAAATAAGGAGATGAAAGAATGAAAAAAATGCTTATATTTGGCGGTATTATTATCGCCTTGTTTGCAGCAATTTTCGCTGTAACACAAATGGAAGAAAAAAATGCTTCAACAAGCCAAAAAATTGATAATGCTACTAGTCAAACAGATGGTTCTGACTACTACACAAATAAAATCTCTCTTTCAGATCTCCAAAAGAATTTAAAAGAGAAAAAAGAAGAAACAGTATACTTTTATCAAACATCTTGCGTTCATTGCCAAAAATTATCTCCTATCGTAGTACCAATGGCTAAAGACTTGAATGTTGATATGAAAGTTATGGATATTGAAAAATTAGATGCTCCTTGGGATGAATATAAAATTAAAGGAACTCCAACAATCATTCATTTTAAAGACGGTAAAGAAGTGAGCCGTATTAGCGGCGAACAACCGGAAGACAAATTAAAAGAGTGGCTTGAGCAAACGAAAAAATAATAAGAAAAGGAAACTCCTTCTATACATGAAATGGGCGTAAAATCCCACACTAATGTATGAGGAGGGGGTTTTATGCCAGAAGTGAAATGCTCTGTTTCCAATTGCTCATTTTGGGGACAAGGTAACCTTTGTCAAGCAAGTGCAATCGTTGTTCAACCTGATGCACAAGAAGCAGGTCAAATTGAAAACAGTTCATATACAAACGCTACTTTAACAAACGAGACGCTTGAAAGTTCTGTAACAACGAGTGTAGAAACGTGTTGTCATACATTTAAACCGAAATATTAACACTTATTCCACCTCATATACGTGAGGTGGTTTTTCTTCTTCTCTTCTTGTTTACGTAACCTTTAATTCTCCCTATAATAAAATTAAAAGTTTTTTATGAATATGAAGGTGGAATACTATGGCTAAAACAATTGTAGATATCGCCAAATTAGCTGGGGTTGCAAAAAGTACTGTCTCTCGTTACTTAAATGGTGGCTATGTAAGTAATAAAACAAAAAAGAAAATTGAAGGTATTATTCAAGAAACGAATTTCTCTCCAAATACATTTGCGCAAAGTTTAAAAGCGAAAACAACAAATTTAATTGGCGTTATTATCCCCCGATTAGACTCCTTTGCTACAACAAAAACACTTATTGGTATTGATAATGCTTTACAGGAAAATAACTACCAGATGCTTGTTGCAAATGCGAATCAAAAAATTGAAACAGAAATTCAAGCAATGGAAAACTTTATAAAGCAAAAAGTAGCTGGCATAATTTTATTAACAAAAACTTTAACAAAAGAGCATAAACACATCATCGCTAATTCTACTACCCCTATTTTATTTGTTGGTCAAGAATATGAGAATCAATATTGCCTCGTTCACGATGATTTTGACGCTGCTTATGAGCTAGGAGCATACGTATTATCACAAGGACACCGCCATATCGCTTATTTAGGAGTAGAAAAAGATGATATTTCTGTTGGTGTAAATCGAAAAAATGGTTTTCAAAAAGCCATTGAAAATTTAGAACCTACTTGCATCGCTTCTTACTACGAAACAACTTTCAAAATAGAAGATGCGATGAAACAAGTACAACATATTTTAGATAACAACCGTCCTACTATTATCGTATGTGCTACAGATAATATCGCTCTTGGAGCCATGAAAGTAATTCATTCTAACCACCTTTCCATACCAAATCATATATCTGTAGTAGGATTCGGTGGATATGATATTTCTGAAATGGTACACCCTAGCTTAACGACAATCGCATTTGACTATGAGCATGCTGGTAAGCTTGCTGCTACTTCCCTTTCGCAGCTTGTTGAAAATAAAACAATCCCTAAAATATTACATTCTCGCTATACATTAAAAATTCAAGAAAGCGTTGACAAAATTTAAAGGCGCTTTATAATAAAATTAAAACCGGTTCCACATTTAAAAAACAGGATTTTCACATCACGTCCCTGTTTTTTATTTTAACCAAAAACGGAACCGGTTCCACAAAATCGAAGTATATAGTAAGGGGGAATTTTTATGGATATGAAACAAATTGCAGCTCAAGTCTTACAGAACATCGGAGGAACAGAAAACATTATTCGTGCTACTCATTGCGCTACTCGCCTTCGTCTTGTACTAAAAGATGAAACAAAAATAAACACGTCAGAAATCGAAAACATTGATGGGGTTAAAGGTGCTTTCGCAACGAATGAGCAATACCAAATTATTTTTGGCACTGGCGTAGTAAACAAAGTGTATGATGAGTTTTCAAAACTAATCGGAATAACTGAACTTGATTCTACGGCATCAAACGATCTTCCTAAGAAAAAAATGAATCCGATTACTCGCCTAGCAAAAACGTTATCCAATATTTTCGTTCCAATTATTCCAGCCATCGTTGCAAGTGGTTTACTTATGGGACTACTCGGAATGTTGAAAGCGTTTAAATTAGTTCCTAGCGATCACCCACTTATCCAATTACTTGATATGTTCTCAAGTGCAGCTTTCGTTATTTTACCTATTTTAATCGGTGTTAGTGCAGCCAAGGAATTTGGAGGAAATATTTTCTTAGGTGCCGTTATTGGTGGTATATTAACTCACCCAAACTTAACGAATCCTTGGACTCTTGCAAACGCAAAACCAACTGTTTTACATTTCCTCGGTATGGATATTGATATGATTGGCTATCAAGGCACTGTTTTACCTATTTTATTATGCGTATACGTTATGAGTACAATTGAAAAAGAACTCCGCAAACGAGTTCCGAACTCTTTAGATTTATTAGTTACACCGTTCTTAACAATTATTATAACTGGCTTTTTATCACTTATTATTATCGGACCAATTGGATATAAAATCGGTGACGGTATTACGTACCTTTTAAATACTATTTATCAATTTGCAGGACCAGTGGCTGGTCTTATATTCGGTGGTCTATATTCAACAATCGTTCTTACTGGCTTACACCATAGCTTCCACGCTATTGAAGCTGGCTTACTTGCTAATAAAGATATCGGTGTCAATTTCTTACTCCCTATTTGGTCAATGGCTAACGTCGCCCAAGGCGGAGCTACTTTAGCAGTTTATTTCAAAACAAAAAACAAAAAAACGAAAGAAATCGCAATTCCAGCAGCAGCGTCAGCATTTTTAGGAATTACAGAACCAGCTATTTTTGGTGTCAATTTAAAACTTGGTAAACCATTTATTGCAGCTGCTATTGGTGGCGCAATTGGAGGCGCTTACGTTGTTTGGATGCAAGTCGCAGCCAATGCATACGGTTTAACAGGTATTCCAATGCTTACAATTGTTGCACCGCTTGGCATGATGAATGTAATTCATTATGTAATCGGCTTCGCTATTGCAGTTATTACTGCTTTTGTTGCCACTCTCATTTTATATAAAGAAAGTAAATAACAACGAGGTAAAAACCTATGTCGAAATATAAAACAATACTGCAATCCAATAAAGAAGAATTACATTCTTTATATACAATTGCAAATCAAGATTCATGGAAACCGATTTATCATATTCATCCGCCATATGGATTAATGAATGATCCTAACGGTGTATCATACTACAATGATGAATATCATGTTTTTTATCAGTGGTATCCATTTGGCCCGATTCACGGAATGAAACATTGGGGGCATGTAAAATCAAAAGATCTTATTAACTGGGAACGAATGCCTGTAGCCATTATCCCTACCGAAAGCTATGAGTCACATGGCGCATATTCTGGTAGCTCTATTATAAAAGATGGGCTTCTTCACTTATTGTATACAGGGAATATAAAGAAACCTAATGATTCTCGGGATGCTAAACAATGTATGGTAACGATGGATTCTCAATATACGATGACTAAGTATAGTAATAATCCTGTTATTGATATGATTCCTGACGGATATACGAAGCATGTACGTGACCCCAAAGTATGGAAAAATAACGATACGTACTATATGTTACTCGGAGCACAACGTGAAAATAAAACGGGTACTCTATTATTATATAAGTCACTAGACCTATACAGTTGGAATTTCCAAGGCGAGGTTAAAACAAATTTAAAAGAGTTCGGATTTATGTGGGAGTGCCCCGACTATTTCCAATTATCAGGGAAAGATATATTACTCTTTTCGCCACAAGGAATCGAAAAAGACGAGGGGAATTTTCAAAATGTATATAATGTCATATATGCAATCGGAAATTTCGATATTGAAAATTTATATTTCCATATTGATTCGTATTACGAAGTTGATAAAGGTTTCGACTTTTATGCCCCTCAAACTTTAGAAGATCAATCTGGACGCCGCCTTTTATTTGCTTGGGCGGGCTCAAGCGAAATAACATACCCTTCTGATGATTATATGTGGGCTCATTGTTTAACACTTCCACGAGAACTAACGTTAGAAAATAATATATTAAAACAAAAACCAGTTTCAGAACTAAAAAAACTAAGAACAACAAAAAAAGAGATTTCAGGTGACATATCAACTGGATTAAACGTACTGGCGACCCTTGGCCATGAATGCTCATATGAATTAATTGTAACTCTTAAAACAGATGATGCGAATAACTTTGGCCTTTCTCTCTTCCATAATGAAGAAGATTCTTTCCCGATTATATTTAACCGTGAAAAAGGAACTGTTTCCATAGACCGAAGCAACTTCCATCACCAATTTGGCGGAGAATATGGATATGAACGCTGTGAAAAAATTGATATTCAAGATACGATAGACCTCAGAATATTTGTAGATAATAGCATCGTAGAAATCTTCTTATATGATGGTTCCACTGTCTTTACGTCTAGAGTATTTCCGCGAAAAGACATTACACATCATATCGCAATCTTTTCAGATGCAAAACTAAACTTTACAATTACACAATATAAACTTAAAAGAGGGATTATATGAGAAATGTTTTTTGTATAGGTGAATTATTAATTGATTTCGTTTGCCGAAACTCCAATGTTTCTTTAGTAGATGGTACTGATTTCGAAAAGAAAGCTGGTGGAGCTCCCGCTAACGTTGCCGCTGCTATTACAAAATTAGATGGACATGCTACATTTATGGGGCAAGTAGGAAATGATCCATTTGGTGATTTTCTAGAACAAACTTTACAACGTGCTCATGTTGACACTTCAATGCTCATAAAAGATAAACAAACAACGCTTGCTTTCGTATCTATCGATAAAGATGGTGAACGTGATTTTATTTTTATGCGTGGGGCTGATGGTCAATACACCTTTAATAAAATTAATTTAGCAAAAATAAAAAGTAATGATCTAATACATTTCGGTTCGGCAACTGCCTTATTATCAAGTCCATTAAAAGAAACATACTTTCAACTATTACAATATGCAAAAGACAATAATCACTTTATTTCTTTTGATCCAAATTATCGAGATGCACTTATTACAGATGTAGAACAATTTTCTCAAGATTGCCTATCCTTTATAAAACACGCACATTTCGTAAAAGTAAGCCAAGAAGAAGCAACGATGCTTTCTAAAGAAACTAATCTACAACAATCAGCACTAAAATTATTAAATTACGGGGCTAAAGTTGTAGCTATCACACTTGGAAAAGACGGTACTCTTCTCGCGACAAAAGAAGCTCAAATCATTGTACCTTCTATTTCAATTAAACAAGTAGATACAACTGGTGCTGGTGATGCTTTCGTCGGAGCGATGTTGTATCAAATTTCTAAAAATGAACAAACGCTTCCTCAAAAATTCACAGATTTAGCCGAGTTTGTCTCTTTTGCAAATAAAGTAGGTGCCATAACATGTACAAACTACGGAGCAATCGCTTCACTTCCATCATTGGCAGAGGTAAAAGCATACGATTAGTCGTATGCTTTTTTACATTCCTTTCCAAACATCATGCATCATAAAAAAGTACAAAATAACGAGAAGGACCGTCCCGCATAAAGTAATGCGCCGATATACACTCTTCTCCCCTTCCCTCGCTTTAACAAATGCCCAAATAAATCCAACGAACAATATTAAATCAATATATGGAACATAAAAGGAGAAGACGAGTAACGCATATAAATACACGATAAATAAACAAGTCGTGATTAAGAAAATTTTAAATGCAAATTCACTTTTCATAATGTGACCGCCCCCCAGTCTGTACTGTATTATATTCAGCAAAACATAATAGTTGCTGTTTCAATTTTTTTATCTCACTATTTACAGGCGCGCGATTGGTATGAAATCATTAAAACCAACTAAACTTCATCACAAATAAGCTACCGCCTATACACGGTAGCTATTATGGAACATTATATTTCTTTTTATATATGTTACTTAAAATCGAATAAGGTAATTGCTCATAACGAATTTTTTCTCCCGTTACATCTACAATATACAAATTGTTTCCTATATAATAGGTTCCATCTTTTCGTTTTGAATACACTGTATATTTTTCATTTGGCAATACCGTTTTTACTTTCGTCAATTGTCCATTTGGTTCTTGCCAATATATATTTACACGATCTACTAACGTAAGCATTCCAATTTGTTCTTCTTCTACTTTACGACCATTCCAACTCACAACCCGATAACCAAGCTTATACGCTTCATATTCGGGACTCGTATGAAAACGAGAAATAATTACTTTCGTCTGTAATTGTACCCGGTCGTATAACCATTGTATGTCCCGATCGTGCATGCGAATACAACCATTCGACTCCCTGCTTCCAATCGTCCATTCCCGATTTGTTCCATGAATTGCATATTCCTTTTTATCTAGACCTAACCACCTCGTACCGAGAGGGTTATTCGGAGCACCCCCAGCTATTTTTTTACGATGGTATTCTTTATTTTTATATTTAGTTATAATACAAAAATTACCCTCAGGCGTCGGGGTCCTGTCTTTTCCTGTCGTTATCGGAAATGTCTTAGTATAGTTTCCATCTTCAAAAAAAGACAGCTGATTCGTCGTAAGGTTAACTAATATTAAATGATCTGTATTAGCAAAAACGCTAGCTGGCAGGCAGAAAAATAGGATTACGATAAACCATACTTTCTTCATCTAAATCCTCCCTAGCACTAACATCATAATAAAGTGAAACTTTACTCGTTGGGGGATTTTGTCCATCCCCACTGAGGATTAGCCTT
This sequence comes from Bacillus sp. 41-22, assembly GCF_025809295.1. Lineage (NCBI taxonomy): Bacteria > Bacillati > Bacillota > Bacilli > Caryophanales > Bacillaceae > Bacillus > Bacillus sp. 41-22. The sequence goes on along the minus strand of NZ_CP084035.1, from coordinate 766,672 downwards.
CACCAATCGAGCATTTACGGACATTTATCTCCCACCTAACTTCCTTGTATTCACCGAATTGTTAGGTAGGAGTCTTACTGCCCGCAAATAGCGGGATAAATACAATTAACTTTACTTTGCTCTTATAAATGAAAACTATCCATTCACAATTACTCCACCATTTACATGCATCATCTGTCCCGTTACATATGCCGAATCACTAGACGCTAAATATACATATGCAGGCGCTAATTCATACGGCTGACCAGGCCTTTGCATAGGAACATTACTCCCAAACTGTGATACTTTTTTCTCATCAAAACTGGATGGAATAAGCGGTGTCCAAATTGGGCCTGGTGCAACACCATTTACACGAATTCCCTTTTGTACTAACGACTGAGATAGCGATCTTGTAAAAGCGACAATCGCTCCTTTCGTTGCAGAATAATCAATCAACGTTTCATTTCCTTCATACGCAACGATAGATGCCGTGTTTATAATTACATCCCCTTGCTTTAAATGAGAGAGGGCTGCTTTTGTAACATGAAAATAAGAAAAAATATTAATACGGAACGTTTTTTCTAGCTGTTCCGCTGTAATATACTCTAGTCCTTGCTGCGGATATTGCTGTGCGACGTTATTCACAAGAACATTTAGCCCCCCTAGCTGCTGGGCGGTCTCTTCTACAATCTCTTTACAATGTTGTTCATTACTCAAATCTCCCGGCAATAATACACAATTCACGCCTTCTTTTTCCACAAGTTGTTTCGTCTCAGTTGCATCTTCGTCCTCATCTAAATAAGCAATCGCAATATTTGCTCCCTCTTTTGCAAAAGCGATAGAAACAGCTCTTCCAATCCCGCTATCTCCTCCTGTAATTAATACATTCTTTCCTTTTAACTTTTCACTTCCTTTATAATTTGGATCTTCAAACTTTGGAAGAGGATTCATTAACGATTCAATACCAGGTTGTTTATTTTGATGTTGTGCTGGCATTGTTAAAAAGTTTTTTTGCTGCGGCATAACTTCCTTCAACTCCTTTCCCCTTATAATGCGCACAATAAAAAAAACTACTTACACATTAAAGAACCGCAATGCACACACAGTTTTACGATTAATATTCGAATTTACGACATAAAATATGAGTTGTTCTAAAGTTTTTATGCAAAACTATTGCAAAATAGTTAAAAAACGAATATTATATATAACTGTTGTGAAAATTATTCGTAAAAAGAAAGGATGTTTATATGTTTAACCTTTCAAAACATAAAACTTCTATTAAAACTGAAATTATGGCAGGTATTATTACCTTTTTAACAATGGCATATATCATTGTCGTAAACCCTGTCATCCTTGGGGATGCAGGTGTTCCGTTTGAACAAGCATTTACAGCTACAATTATCGCTGCTGTTGTCGGAACATTATTTATGGCGATCTTTACTAATTTACCAATCGCAATTGCACCAGGTATGGGATTAAATGCTTACTTCTCTTATTCTGTTGTAAAAGCCCATGAAGGCATGACTTTCGCAATTGCATTCTCTGCTGTATTCGTAGCAGGTATGATTTTAATTTTGTTATCATTCACATCTTTCCGTACGAAATTAATGGAAGTAATTCCTGAGAACTTAAAACATGCACTTACTGCTGGTATCGGTCTTTTTATTGCTTTTATCGGTTTGCGCTTAACGGGAATTGTTACAAAAAATGATGCAAACTTAGTTGGGCTTGGCGATCTTCACTCTGCTCCAGTTCTACTAGCATTAGCTGGCCTTGGAATTACAATTATCCTTATGTCTTTAAATATAAACGGGGCACTATTTATCGGAATGTTATTAACTGGTATTATCGCTTACTTCACAGGTCAATTAACATTCTCAAGCGGCGTTACATCAATGCCTGGATTACCAGAAGGAATTATCGTTTCAAATCCAATTACTGCTGTATCTGATGTAATTAACTACGGATTATACGGCGTTGTCTTCTCATTCTTCCTTGTTACACTATTTGATACAACAGGTACACTACTTGGCGTTGCACAACAAGGTGGATTTATGAAAGATGGAAAGCTTCCAAAAGCAGGACGAGCTCTTCTATCTGACTCATTCTCAGCAACAATTGGAGCTATGTTCGGAACAACACCATCAACAGCTTACATTGAATCATCTGCTGGTGTTGCAGCTGGTGGTCGTACTGGTTTAACAACTGTTACAGTAGCTGTTCTATTTGCATTAGCAGCATTCTTCGGACCGTTAGTGAGCGCTGTTTCTGGCGTTTCAGCTATTACAGCACCATCACTAATTATCGTTGGTAGTCTTATGATGGGCTCAGTTCGCCACATCGATTGGGATACATTCGATGAAGCATTCCCAGCATTTTTAGTAATCTTAAGCATGCCACTTACATCAAGTATCTCAACAGGTATTGCACTTGGATTTATTTCATACCCACTTATGAAAGTGGCAAAAGGACAATTCCGTGCTGTTCACCCACTTGTGTATTTATTCGGGATCTTGTTCGCTTATCAATTAGTTTTCTTACCACATTAAAATCCCTCGTTGTGAGGGATTTTTTATTTACAAAAAAACATTTGACAACAGCATACACTTATGGAATAATTCGAAATAGTTAAATATTCGATGTCTTATCAAGAGCAGGTGGAGGGATGAGCCCTACGAAGCCCGGCAACCGACCCATTTATGGGCACGGTGCTAATTCTTACAACACATTGTGTTGAAAGATAAGAGTAATATGATAAGACGTCTTTTCTATATGAAAAGACGTTTTTATTTTCACTCCCTCCTCTCTTTTCTTAATTTAGGAGGGATTTTTTTATGAAAAAATTATGTTCCACCGTACTCATTATTCTCTTACTCGCATTAACAGCTTGCACAAATGAACAAGATGCTATCTCTTCACAAAAGCAACAAACGGTGAAGAAAGAAACTACTACAGCAGCAAATCATTTACAAACAGAAATTCCAAGCCAAGTAAAAAAGCCATTAAAAATCGCATTAATTATGCAAATGTCCATCGGAACTTTTTCCTCTCAATATATTGAGGGTGTCAAAAAACAAGTCGAGCTATTCGGCGGCAGTGTGCAAGTCTACAATTCTGATAATGATTTAGCAAAAATGGCAGCAAATCTAGATACTGCTATTAATTCAAAAGTTGATGGTATTTTAATTGATCACGGTCGCTCTGAAGCACTAAAACCCGGAGTAGAAAAAGCATTACAAGCGAATATTCCTGTAGTTGCATTTGATAACGACCTACGCTTACCAGGCGTAACGATTATTGATCAAGATGACTATAGTCTTGCATGGAAATCATTAAAAACGTTAGCGGAAGATCTGAATGGACAAGGGAATATCGCCGTCGTATGGGTTGGCGGATTTGCTCCAATGGAACGTCGCAATGTTATCATTGATGCTTTTTATAAACGTTATCCAAATATAAAAGAAGTTGCACGCTTTGGTACCGCTAGTAATAACACACCACTTGATACGCAAACACAAGTAGAGGCTTTACTAAAAAAATATCCGAAAAAAGGTGATTTACAAGCTATTTTCGCTTCGTGGGATGAGTTTGCTAAGGGGGCCGTCAAAGCACTCGAACAAGCTGGTCGTACAGATATAAAAGTATACAGCATTGACTTAAGTAATGAAGATTTACAACTCATGCAAAAAGAAAATTCACCTTGGACTGCTACGGCTGCAACCGATCCAGCTGAAGTCGGTAAAGTTCAAGTGCGTTTCTTATACAAGAAAATCGCTGGTGAACAAACGCCAGATATTTATTCACTAGAACCTTATTTAGTAAAGAAAAATAGTTTGCCACAAGAAAATATAACGATGGATCAATTATCAAAACATATAAACGGTTGGGGAGACTCGAAAGATGCATATTCACCTTGGATGAAAAAATTAGAGAAGGAGAAAAAATGATGACATTCTCTCTTCAAAACATTACACATTCTTATCACATCTCTACCCCTGTACTAGAAAATGTTTCTATTAACATACAAAAAGGAAAAGTTCACGCTTTACTAGGAATGAATGGTGCAGGAAAAAGTACTTTACTAAAAATAGCAACTGGTGAAATTCAACCAGTTGCTGGGAATATAAAAATTGATAATCAGTCTATTTCCTTTACTTCACCACGCGATGCAAAAAAACATGGTATTTCTTTCGTAACACAAGAAGTGGATCACGGACTTATTCCTGGATTATCTGTATTAGAAAATGTACTAATCGATCATTTAGCAATGCAAAATAAAGTACTATTTTCAAAGTCAAAATTAGTCTCACTCGCTAAACAACATTTGCAAACTGTACAGGCTGATTTAAATGTTTCGGAAGATGTTTCAAACTGCTCATTACATGAAAAACAATTACTTCTTATCGCAAGAGCTTTATCCAACAATACAAATTATCTTTTATTAGATGAGCCTACTTCTTCTCTTGGACCGAAAGAAGTTGAAACCTTCGGGCAACTATTAAAAGATTTAACATTGAAAGGAATTGGCATCATCTTAATTTCTCATCGTTTATCAGAGATTCGAAATTTCGCGGATGATGTAACCGTATTACATAACGGTAAAGTTGCACTTTCTGAAGCGATCACAAAGGTTACAGATCAACAAATTGTGGAAGCGATGACTGGAAAACAACTTACACTTCCTATTAATACAGCGCCAAAACGAGGGAGCGAAGAATTATTTAAAGTACAAGAACTTCCATTACACAAAGACCATTCTCCCCTTTCTCTCACCGTACGGAAAGGTGAAACTGTTGTGATATACGGATTAATTGGCAGTGGCAAAACAACACTTGCTGAAACGTTATTTGGTACTCGTCATACTTATCACGCAGAAATAGATGGTCAAACAATAACAATTAAAACACCGCGAGATGCGATTAAAGCAAAGATCGCACTTGTACCAGAGGAAAGAAGAAAACAAGGCGTATTTCTTTCGGAAGATATTATAAGCCACACTAATTTACACCAATCAGGTTGGAGACGAAAGCAAACCGAAGTAAATAATGCTACTACAGCAATTTCTTCTTTCAGCATTTCACCCAATGACCCAAAAGCATTTATTCATTCACTTAGCGGTGGAAACCAGCAAAAAGTCTCCATTGCAAAGTGGCATGGATTCAAACCGAATCTATTTCTTTTGGACGAGCCAACTAAAGGTGTAGACATAGCTGCAAAACAAGACATTTTTCAATTCATTCGTAACATTACTGAAAACGGAAGTTCCGTAATTTACTTCACAGGAGAACAAGATGAAGCACTACATATCGCTGATCGCATTCTTATACTCGCAAACGGAGAATTTGTAGGTGAATACTTACCAGACGAACTATCTCCTGAACAGCTTTTACATTTATCTGAAGGGAGTTATTCCATTGAATCTCGTTCATAAAACAAAAACTAAGAAACTATATTTACCTACTCATCTTTTTTATCAATTTAGTACGATTGCTATCATTATAGGTGTTACAATTTTCTTCTCTATCGTCAACGATTCTTTTTTAACATACAACAATATTAGTGATATTTTACGTTCCATTTCTATCGTAACGTTACTTGCAATTGGTGTTACCTTTACATTAATTGTAGATGGATTTGATTTATCAGTCGGCTCTACCGCTAGTTTAGCAACCATTGCCGCTGCTTCCTGCCTCATTTTATATCGACAAGAACTATTAGTCACACTCCTTGTTCCTATTCTTTGTGGGCTATTAGTTGGATTATTAAATGCACTACTCGTTATCCGAATTAAACTACCAGATTTACTAGCTACATTAAGTATCATGTATATCGTGAATGGACTACACTTAACATTTTCAAAAGGATCTTCTATTTATGAAGGAATGTCTGGTGCCAAAGGACATTTTATTCCATCCTTTTTATTTATCGGTCAAGGTTCTGTGTTAGGAATTCCAGTCCCTGTCATTATCATGCTTATCGTCGTTTTAATTGCATATGTATTTTTAGAAAAAACAACGTACGGTCGTTTCTTTTATATGACAGGTGGGAATCGAGAAGCTGCTAGACTAGCTGGTATTCCTACTGATCGTTACCGTGTATATGCTTATATGATTAGCGGTTTACTTGCCTCTATTGGCGGTATTATTCTATGTAGCCGCGTTGGAACAGGACAAGTTTCAGCTGGCGCCCCATTATTAATGGATGCAGTTGCAGCTGCCTATATCGGTTATGCAATGTTCGGTGCTAAGAAACCAAATGTCATCGGAACATTTCTTGGTTCCGTATTAATTGGAATCATATTAAACGGCCTTACAATGATGAACGTTCCTTATTATGCGCAAGATATCATTAAAGGCAGTATTTTAATTGCAGCTTTAGCCTTTTCATTTATTAAAAAGAAGCGTAAATAAAAAAGTAGCGCATCGAATTCCGATGCGCTACTTTCCTTTTGCAACAATCACACGAACTACTTTCAACGCAAAAAGCAAAAGACCGTTCGCTATTGCTGTAACACCTAAGAAGATTGCTATCATAAGCTCTCCCATTCCGTTATTAAATATAAAAATAATAGAAGAAATGAAAGCCAAAATAAACAAAATGAACGCTGGTATATATTTAATAAAAGGCTTCTCAAATGATCTTTTAGAAAGAAGAAATGTAATTAACAATGTCATAATAAAAACAAAATATACCGCAAATAAAAAAGTCATATGAAAGCCTCCTCTACGACCAAACTACTTAAAAGAGGTTAGAAACCTTTAATATTTCTCATTTACCTGCAATTCTTTACTATACTTTTGAATGAACACTGATGAAATAACCATTACCATTCCTATACTAAAACCAATAAGCTGATCTAATAACATTTCATCATGAATGAACCAGCGCAGTAGAAATACGCCACCAAAAATAAGCAACATTGTAAATCCAGTATGTCTAAGCCCTTTATATACATTTTCCATATGTATCACCTCTCTACATACTTTTATCCATATTATACCATAATCCCAAAATGTATATAACCAACATTCGGTATTGAAACCAATAATAAAAAAGGCTGCAGAGAACTCCTTCTCCACAGCCTAATTATTATTTTTGCAAAAACGCCTGTAAATCTGCAAATTGTCTCTTTGCATCTTCATAGCCTTGCTCATATAAACTTTGTAATTTAGCCGTATCCTTTTCCATACGATCTACTTGAAGCGGCACTTCTGGGCGAATAACAAATAAATTACCAGCTTGCTCTTCTTTTTCAATGTAGTGAAGTGTTTCATTATACACTTCATAACGATTCAGCATCGTATTTACAAGGTTTGGATACTTCTTATAAGCCTTTGCTGCAATCCAACCAAATTTTGATTTTTTCTTCGCGTAACCATGATTTCTCGTCAAAATAACGACTGATTTTTTAAATCCATCTTCCTGTGCTTTACGAACTGGAATCGGATCTGAAATCCCGCCATCTAACAATTGCTTACCTCGGTAGTTTACTGCCGGTGCAATGAAAGGTAATGAACTAGATGCTTGCAATAAATTTAGTGCATCATCATTCGTTCCCTCTTTTTCAAAATAAACAGACTGTCCTGTTTCACAATCAGTTGTTCCTACAAGGAAACGCTCTGGACTATTAAAGTATGTTTCAAAATCAAACGGTACATGCTTTTCTGGAATTTCATGAAAAATGAATTCCATATCAAATAGCTGACGTTTTTTCCACAAGTTTTTATACGATAAATACTGCGGATGTGATGCATAATCAATATTTACTGTTTTATTTCTATTTCTTTGTCTGGAAAGATACGACGCTGCATGACAAGCACCAGCTGATACACCAATTACATATGGAAAATATAAATCTTGTTCCATAAAATATTCTAATATCCCGCCCGTATATACACCACGCATACCGCCGCCTTCTAATACTAACCCCGTATTTTCAAGCATGTTATTCTCTCCTCTTTATATATATTGACTCTTTAATTATTCACTATGTTAAGTATCTTTTTCTATTATATATGAGTTCTTTCAGAAATTATATTGAAAAGGCTTGAAATGGAGGGGGTTTTTCTTCCAATTATATTTCCAAATGACCAGAGACATCCTTTATAAGCCTTTGAATAAAATCTTGCTCTTCTTTCGTATATCCATCTAAAAGTAACAGCCACTTTTCTTCAGCTTGTTTATGCAATTTTTCATGAGCTTTATATATTTCATTTCCTCTTTCCGTTAAGCGGAAGAAAATTTCTTTTTGATTATCTAACATTTGCATTTTCTCAACGAATTGCTTTTGAAACAACTTTGTACAAATTTTAGAGATTGCGCCTTTCGTCATTCCCATTTCTGTTGCAATAGCAGTTACATTCATCAGACCATTTTTTCCGATACACTCGATAACATGTAACTCAGATAAAGACATACCACTTACACCTGTCTCACGAAGAAACTTCTCATTATTTTCTTTCAAATGCTCTTCTTTTTTATGAAAAAGTGTACGAATATCCGAAAGTATTTCCATTTGTTTCGCTGTACGTTCCAATCCATTCGCCTCCTAAGTTTCCAAAGAAACAATTTAACTATATACCATTTTAAAATCATTTTTTCATCTTTACAAGTGAGAAAATCATGTTAAAATTAATTTAGTTTCCAAGGAAACCAAATGACAAGGAGGTTAACATTATGGAAAAAACCAAACTGAATTTCATTTTATATGTTGTCTGTATGAGTGCCTTACTCGGTTCCTTCGCTCAAAATATTTATACACCTATCTTGCCGATGATTCAAAATTCGTTTCATACTTCTCTTTATCTTGTAAATTTAACCGTTTCACTTTTCACATTCGTTCTTGCGGTTATGCAGCTCATATACGGACCTTTAATTGATACAAAGGGAAGAAAATCTGTCCTTATCCCTAGTTTAATCATTAGTACAATCGGCTCAATTGGTTGTGCTTTCTCACCAAACATTTACTTATTTCTATTTTTTAGAGCTGTTCAAGCTATAGGAATAGCGGCTATACCTGTAGTTGCAGCAACGATTATCGGTGATTTATTTGAAGGAAAAGAACGCGGAGAAGCGATGAGCCTTTATCAAATGTTACTTGCTCTCGCACCTGCAATCGGTCCTCTCATAGGTGGCTATCTCGGCAGTATAAATGGCCACTTATCTGTATTTCTTTTTTTATCTACAATTGGCATCATCTTATTAATTATAAACATTTCACTACTTCCAGAAACAAAACCAAATGTAATTGAGAAACCTAAAGCAAAAAAGAATTACTGGCTTATCTTAAAAAATAAAACTGGATTTTCCATTACACTTATTGGCTTTATTCAATTTTGTATATATTTCTGTTTCCTCGTTTTTTTACCTAGCATATTAACAAATATATTTCATCTAAGCGCAAGTGAAATTGGTCTTATGTTTGTACCGATGTCACTTTCTCTTATGTTAGGAAGCTATTGCTACAAATTTTTGCAAAAACATTTCACAACAAAGCAGGCTTTCTTCATCACTAGTTTCTTCAACATTATATGTGTCACTTTATTCTCTTTCACATATAGCATCAATATCCCATCCGTAATTATCGTTACCTCTTTATACGGTTTTAGTATGGGACTTTCTATGCCGACTCACACTACTTTATTAACGGAAGAATTCGTACAAGAACGCGCAACTGCCATCGGTATGTACAACTTCATTCGCTATCTTGGTATGGGTACAGGGCCTATTGTAGGTGGGTTTCTTTTATTTAATCAAAATTACTTTTGGATTTTCTTCCTAGGGGCAATTATATTTCTACTTATAGTTTTACACGCAATGAAAATGCTACATTCCCATGCTGCACAAAGAGCTTAAGAGACCTATAGATGGTCTCTTAAGCTCTTTGATCAGCAACGATATGAATATCAATATACTTCGTTTGTCTCATAATTTCATTTACAATAGAACCTTTTCGTATTTCTTCCCACCGTGTTCTCGCCGATTGCCCGAGTAAAACTTGTGTCACCTGTAGTCTTTTTGCAACTTCAATAATAACATCAGCGGGCTTTCTTCCCTTTGCTTCTTCTAATACAAAGCTCGCATCAAATTGATTCGTTAGCGATTTCCATTCTTCAATCGTTTGCTTTTTGCCAGCTGAAATAGAATCTATATTTTCTCTTTCAACGTTTAACACATACAATTCAGCATTTAGCCGATCAGCCATGCGCCAACCTCTCCGTATTAATTTCTCTGCTGTTGAACTGTATTGTACACAAACGAGAATTTTTTCTTTCACACCGATCGGTTCTATTACTGTTTGGCTAATTTTCTCATCCATATCATCTGCAACTTCTCGAAGTGATAACTCTCTTAATGCCCCTAAATTATTTATCGTAAAGAAGTTTTGTAAGCTTTGTTGAATTTTTTCTTCCTTATATATCTTTCCATCTATTAATCTCTTCCGGAGTACCTCAGGTGTTGCATCAACAAGCTGAATTTCATTTGCTTTTTGTAAAATAAAGTCTGGAATACGCTCTCGTACTTTGACATTCGTAATTTGAGCTACAATATCATGAACGCTTTCTAAATGTTGAATATTAAACGCTGATAATACAGATATACCGGCATCTAACAATTCCTGCACATCCATGTAACGTTTCTTATTTTTCGACCCGGGAATATTACTATGCGCAAGTTCATCCACAACAACAATTTGTGGTGCCCGCTTTATAATTTCTTCTACATCAAGTTCATAAAATACTTTCCCTTTATAATCTATTTCTTTTAAAGGAACTTTTTCTAAATCAGCAATTGCTTCTTCCGTCTCTTTTCTACCGTGTGTTTCAATTAAACCAACTACAATATCAATACCGTCTTTTTTCATCTCTCTTGCATCAAATAGCATTTTATAACTTTTCCCAACTCCAGGTGCAGCCCCTACGTATAGCTTTAACTTTCCGCGATTTTGCTGCCGAATATATTCTAAATACTCTTCTGGCGTTCGCCTTTGAAACGTCGGTTTATAGTCATCCGCATACAAAACACTCACAACCTTTCTTTCGAAACAACGCTACCTCAATCCGTTAGATTGAGGTAGCACTGTTACTATTTCATTAGTTTCTGTAATTCTAAATTTAACTTTAAGACGTTCACGCGATCTTCTCCAAACAAGCCAAGCGCTGCACCTTCCGTTTGATCCTTAATCAATTGATCTAGCTTTTCTTTCGGAATATTCGTTAATTTCGAGATGCGATCTACCTGTACAGAAGCCGCCTTCGGACTAATGTCAGGATCAAGCCCTGAACCTGAATTCGTCACTAAATCTATTGGTACTTCTGTAACTGGAATGGCCCGGTTTTGTTTCTTCCAGTCATCAATACTTTTCTCAACTCGTTTTGCTAAATCTGGATTAGACGGTGCATAGTTATTTGAACCAGATGCTTCTGCTTTATATTCTATACTAGAGACACGTCCATGAAAATAACGTGGATCTGTGAAATTTTGACCGATTAATTTTGAACCAACTACTTCATCTTTATCATTATATATAAGACTTCCATCCGCATTATCCTTCATTACCGCTTGCGCAATACCAGTTACAATAAGCGGGTATACGAGGCCGCACAAAACTAGAAATGTAAAAGTAATACGAATAATTGGTGAAAGTATACTTTGTTTTTTCGCCATCTTTTTTCCCCTCTTCCTTATATGAACAAGCCGACAATCATATCAATTACTTTAATTCCAATGAATGGAACGATAACTCCACCAAGCCCATAAATGAGTAAGTTTCGGCTAAGCAATGCATTAGAACTCATCGGTTTATACGCAATACCTTTCATCGCTAACGGAATTAGTAGTGGAATAATAACTGCATTAAATATTAATGCTGATAAAATCGCTGAAAGTGGCGATGTTAATTTCATAATGTTCAATGCTTCCATTTGCGGAATTGCTAATGTAAACATCGCTGGAATGATTGCAAAGTATTTTGCTATATCGTTTGCAATACTAAACGTTGTTAACGCACCACGCGTCATTAACAATTGCTTACCAATTCCTACAACCTCAATGATTTTTGTTGGATTCGAATCTAGATCAATCATATTCGCTGCTTCTTTCGCAGCTGTCGTACCACTATTCATCGCTAATCCAACATCCGCCTGCGCTAATGCCGGGGCATCATTTGTACCATCACCTGTCATCGCTACAAGTTTCCCTTTGTCTTGCTCTGCTTTAATAACCGCAATTTTATCTTCTGGTTTACACTCAGCAACGAATTCATCTACTCCTGCTTCCTTTGCAATTGTTGCTGCTGTTAACGGATTATCACCTGTACACATAACCGTTTTAATCCCCATTTGGCGCAATTGTTCAAAACGTTCACGCATACCAGGTTTCACTGTATCCTTTAAATATATTAAACCGTAAATACGATTGTCTACTGCAACTACAAGTGGTGTTCCGCCTTCTTTTGAAATCAAATCTGCTTTTTGATTCACATCTTTTGGAATCATCCCGCCTTGCGATTGAACCCATTCAATCACGGCACCAACAGCACCTTTTCTCACTTTCGTTCCATCCTGTAAATCAACACCGCTCATTCTTGTTTCTGCTTTAAATGGAACAAATTCACCTTGTTCTGCAATTTCTCTATTATATGATATAGATTTCGTTTGTACATATTCTATAACAGATCGACCTTCTGGTGTTTCATCTAAAACTGAGCTAATCGCAGCCCATTTTCCTACTTGCTCAATCGTTTCATTTCCTACTGGTAGCAGTGTATGTGCCATCCGGTTCCCGAAAGTAATCGTACCTGTTTTATCTAAAATAATCGTATTAATATCGCCCGCAGCTTCTACTGCTTTCCCTGACATCGCTAATACATTAAACTTTGTTACGCGGTCCATCCCAGCAATACCAATCGCTGATAATAACCCACCAATTGTCGTTGGAATTAAACAAACTAACAATGCTACAAGTACAGCTGTATCAATTTGAAACCCTAAATAGTTTGTAAAAATCGGCAACGTCACAACGACAATTAAGAAAATTAGAGTTAAACTCGTTAATACTGTGTTTAAGGCAATTTCATTCGGCGTTTTTTGACGCGCAGCTCCTTCTACTAAAGAAATCATTTTATCAATAAATGATTCGCCAGGGTTACTCGTAATTACAATCGTAATCTCATCACTTACGACCATCGTACCGCCTGTTACTGAACAAAAATCACCACCCGCTTCTTTTATAACAGGAGCTGATTCTCCTGTTATTGCAGATTCATCTACAGACGCTAATCCTTTAATTACTTCACCATCATTCGGAATCATTTCTCCTTGTTTTACAATAACAACGTCACCTTTTCTCAGATCAGTTGCTGAAACTTGAACAATGTCTCCATTTTCTTTTACAACGTTTGCAAACACATCTTTCTTCGATTGTTTTAAAGAATCGGCTTGCGCTTTACCACGACCTTCAGCCAACGCTTCTGCAAAGTTAGCAAATAAAACTGTAAATAATAGAATAAGAGAAACTGTTATATTAAACCATCCTGGTACACTACTAGAAATACTTGGAAGAAAGGATAAAATTAACGTAATGATAAATCCAATTTCCACAACAAACATAATCGGATTCTTTATCATTACTTTCGGGTTCAATTTCGCAAAGGATTGTTTCATCGCATGTGTCACGATATCACGATCCATCGTTTTCGCTTGTCTAACTTCATCTTCTACAGCATGTATTTGTGACTGATTTACTTGTTTTTCTTTTACTACTACCGGTCTCATCATTTACCCTCCATTACTTCAATATAAGAAATTCTGCAATTGGGCCGAGTACTAACATCGGGAAAAATGTTAACGCACCAACAATTACAATCGTTCCAATAAAGATTCCTCCAAATAAACCATTATCCGTACGGAACGTTCCGACTGTTTCTGGTACTACCGTCTTCTCTTTCAATGAAGCTGCCACAGCTAGCATCGTAATTAAACTGAAATAACGTCCTAAAAACATAACTAAACCAGTCGTAATATTCCAAAACGGTGTATTATCTGCTAATCCTTCAAATCCAGATCCGTTATTCGCAGCTGACGATGTGTATTCATATACAACTTGCGTTAAACCGTGAAAACCGGAGTGAGAAATCGCATCCGTTCCTAAACTTGTTGAAAGAGCTAATGCTGAAAATCCTAAAATAAGTAATGGATGAAATAGAATCGTTACTGCAATTAATTTCATTTCCTTACCTTCAATCTTTTTACCTAAAAACTCTGGTGTCCTTCCGACCATTAATCCAGATATAAAGACTGCAATAATTGCATACATAATAATATTAATAAAGCCCGCTCCAACACCACCGTATACTGTATTCAACATCATATTTACGAGTGGTACTAATCCGCCAATTGGTGTTAACGTATCATGCATCGTATTAACGGCCCCTGTTTCAGCAGCTGTCGTTACTGTTGCGTATAGTGAAGAAAATACTGTTCCAAATCGCACTTCTTTTCCTTCTGTACTTCCTTGTACATGTTCGATACCCATTCCATTTAATGCCGGATTACCATTTAATTCAGATGTAGTAATCGTTATAAATCCGAGTAAAAACACCATAAATAGTGAAACGAAAAGGATACGTCCTTGTTTTTTATTTCCTACCATTCTTCCGTACGTAAATGGAAGTGCTGTTGGCAATAACATCATAAGCATCATTTGCAAAATATTACTCATTTGCCCTGGATTTTCGAAAGGATGTGTAGAGTTTGCTCCGAAAAATCCTCCGCCGTTATTTCCAAGTTCCTTAATGGAAACGAATGATGCAACTGGACCACGTAAAATACTTTGCTTCGCACCATCAATTGTTTGTGCTGTAACCGCCCCATCTAACGTTTGTGGTACACCAAGTGCGACAAAGACTAACGCCGCAATAAATGCGATAGGAAGAAAAACTCTCGTTAACGCTCTCGTAAAATCAACGAAAAAGTTACCAAGTTCTTTTCCAGCGAGCCCTCTTATAAATGCCATAACGATGGCTAACGTCGTTGCTGGTGCCGCAAACATTAAAAATGTAATCCCGATTAATTGTGATAAATAAGATAAACCATTTTCACCGCTGTAATGTTGTAAGTTTGTATCAGCCATAAAACTAATCGCTGTATTAAAAGCGAGCGTAGGCTCCATCCCTTCAATATGCGCTGGATTTAATGGCAATACACCTTGTAATCTGAAAATGAAATATACGACGACAATCATAAATCCATTGAGTAGAACTAATGATAATGCATACTGTTTCCACGTTTGATTGTATCCTTTTACACCTGTAATTTTAAAAATAAGTTTCTCAAAAGGCCCGAATACTTTATCTAGCTTCTTGCTACCTTGAAAGGCTTTCTCTAAATAAATCCCCGTTGGCTTTGCTACTAAAATAAACAAGAGCATTGTAATAACGACTGCAACCCAAATCATAATGAATGATTCCCCCTAATTAAAACTTTTCTGGATTTAATAATGCGTATACTAAGTACACCGTAATCGCTGCAACAATAACCGATAAGGCAATCATCATGATTGCTTCCCTTCTTTCACAACTTTATCTGACCAACTTGCAAGACTTGCCATCGATGCGACTAACCCAACAAAAATACCGATCATTACAACATCTAACATAACTACCCCTCACTTTTGTTAATTTTTACCATCTAGTTATCAAAAAAAGAACACTAAGCTCTACTTAGTGTTCGAAACGAACAACACAAAGTAAACCTCCTCTCTAAACGCTTACGAGGTTAGCTGTCGGATTCGGGCCTAAAGAGTAGCCCTACTTTCAAAATTGAAAGATTCACCCCAAGTGACAATGCACAAAATTGGTTCCCCCGCTCCATTTCTGGAACTCAGCGATTTTAGGTTTTTTTTGGAAATTTTATGAATGATTTATGAGAGTAAATATACTCCTCTAAATTTAACTTGTAAAGGGGTAAATTACTGAAAATAAGAAAATATCCATCTATTTAAGCGTTTACATTAGTTGTTATTAATATTTTTTCATCTGTTTTCTCGTCTTTCCTTTCTTTTTCACAGAAATGATCTTTTAAATACGAAATAAAAAGAGCGAATTACATGAAGTGCATAGCTTGTTGCACTCAGCATTCGCTCTTTTTTCATTCAACCTTTATTCTCCACGCAAAAAAGCACGCAAATTTCTCCCTCGAATATAAACTTGTGATAATTCCGCATGTAACTGCTCATATTCGGTAATATCCGCCTCTAAATACAAAACATCTTTTGATGGTAATATAATATATGGACCTGGAAAAAGAGGATCGAGCACTACCAATTCGTGAACTCTCTCTACCGATATCGCCCAACGATTCGCTATATCTCCTAGTAACAACACTTTCATCTTCATTTCCCCCACCTTATTCAAAAAATAAAAAAGAAATATTATCACAGTTCGTAAACACTACAAATTTAGCTCCAATTGTTTCATAGAGCCTGGCCGGATAGCGTTTATTCTTTGTAACAACAGTAATAGGCGCTTGAAAAGAAAAACGAATGTGTTCTGTGAAGAAACTAACTATCGGAAGCTCATCCCCTAGTAAAATCACCTTCTTAATACGTGTGCAAATACTAGTAAAATCCTTCTCCTTATTACAGCTATAAGCTGATTCAAACCCATACTCTCTAACTTCAGCCGCTATCTCTTCATTGGCTGTAAAAATAATTAACTCATGCTGAAATGCTACTAGCTCTCTTAAACTCTTTACCTTGTTTTTTTCTCCAACACAAATAAGTGTTAGTTCCATGTACCTCATCCTCCTTAGCATAAAAGAACTCAAACATAGATTGATATTCTCCTATACTAATCAGACCGATGAAGTGATGTATCCATCATGGCACCGTCCTCTCTCAAGACGCTTACGAAGTTAGCTGTCGGATTCGGACTTTGAGAGTAGCCCTACTTTCAACATTGAAAGATTCACCCCTAGTGACGACGCACAAATTGGTTCCTCCGCTCCATACATTTGGACTCAGCGTATTACAAAAAATGTATTCTGGCTGATATATTACTCCTGTATTTGGAAAAAGTAAACACAAAAAAAGCCAGTTAACAAACTGGCTTCTCGTATCTTTATACATGCGTCTTATTCAATTTATATGCAAAATGATTCGTCGGCCCATGACCACTTCCAATATTCAATGGCTCTTCAATTGCTATACTAATAAATCGTTTTGCTTCTTGAACTGCCTCTTCCATCAAGTAGCCTTTCGCAAGTCCTGCTGTAACCGCTGAAGCAAATGTACACCCACTTCCGTGCGTTTGCTTCGAAGGAATTCGTTCACTTCTAAATTCAATAAACTGCTCACCATCAAAGAGTAAATCAATTACTTCATTACCTTGATATTCTGCATGTCCGCCCTTCATAAGCACATATTTAGCCCCTAATTCATGCAATACTTTTGCAGCTTCCTTACTATCTTCTACATTATGAATCTCCATTCCAGTTAACACTTCTGCTTCAGGAACATTCGGTGTGACAACAGTTGCTACTGGCAATAAATATTCTTTTAATGCTTGTACTGCTTCTTGTTGTAATAATGACGCACCGCCTTTAGCAATCATAACAGGATCTAGCACAATATTATTCCAGCCAAATTTCTTAATATGCTCTGCCACAATTTGAATAATTTCACTACTAAATAACATTCCCAGTTTCACAGCATCTGGCGTTAAATCCGTACCAATTGAATTCAGCTGCTCCGTAATCCCTTCTAAAGAAACAGGATATACCCCTTGAACGCCAAGCGTATTTTGAGCAGTAATTGCTGTAATAGCCGTCATTCCATACACACCAAGCTCTTGGAATGTTTTTAAATCCGCCTGAATCCCAGCGCCGCCTCCGCTATCAGACCCTGCAATTGTTAAAGCTTTATTCACTTTCATCCCACTCATCCTTTTCTACCCAAAATAGCGATGATAAATTGTTTTCGCTTCGCTTATATCTTTCGTGCCATGTACAAGTACACGGCCATCTTTAAAAGCAACTAATCTCTTTTCTTCAACCGAAAATGATAATAAATATGGATTTACATTCAAATCATTCACGCGATCATTCAGCAATTTTTTATATTGTTCAAAATCCATTTCCTCTTTATGAGGTGGTCTAATTTGAACTGTATTTCTCCCGCATAACACTGCTGTTTTTGAAGTGTTTTCCTTATTTAAATATGGATATACTGCCTGTTCACCACACGATAGACAATTATGTTTACGAAGCTTTCGCACATTCATACATGAATATTCATTTTTCCATACATCAAATGATACAAGCCCATCTCGAAGCGAGTCATAATCTTCTACTAACAGTTTAAGTGTTTCCGTTACTTGATGAGAAACGACAAGAGACACAGCAGGCGATATAATCCCCGCTGTATCACATGTCGCTCCCCCAAGCGGAATCGATTGTAATAAACAAGATAAACATGGCGTTTTTCCTGGAAGAATAGTATAAGAAAGACCGTAACTCCCTACACATGCCCCATAAACCCATGGAATAGAATATTTTTGCGATATATCATTCACAATGAAACGTGTTTCGAAATTGTCAGTCGCATCGATGATTACATCAACATTTGTAACGAGTTCTTCCAACTCTTCAGCCGTTACATCCTGAACGAGAGCTTCTACTCTTACTTCACTATTAACCTCTTCTAGACGTTTTTTTGCCGCTACAGCCTTCGGAAGATTATTCTCTACATCACTCTCTGCATACAATTGTTGTCTTTGCAAATTACTCCAATCGACATAATCACGGTCAACAATTGTTACTTGACCAACGCCTGCTCTTACAAACATCTCTGCGTTTGCACTACCTAATGCGCCTGCACCGATAATAAGTACATGCTTTGTCCTTATCTTTTGTTGCCCTTCTTCCCCAATTGGAGAAAATAGCTCTTGGCGAGAATATCGATTATTCAACTACGCTCATTCCTTCTAAAGGACTACTTGCTGTTGCACAACGTTTACGTGCAATACGACCTGCTTCAAACCCTAATCGTCCTGCCTCAATACCTAATTTCATTGCATATGCCATTTTAATAGGATCGTTCGCTCCAGATACTGCAGTATTTAATAACACACCATCTGCTCCTAATTCCATTGCAAATGCTGCATCAGCTGGACTACCAATACCAGCGTCAACGATAACTGGTACTGTCGCTTGTTCAATAATGAAACTTAAATTTAATGGATTTACAATACCAAGCCCTGAACCAATCGGTGATGCTCCTGGCATAATCGCGTGTACACCAAGTTCTTGTAATTTACGAGCTAATACAACATCATCAGATGTGTATGGTAGAACGATAAATCCTTCTTCTAGTAACATTTCAGATGCCTTTAACGTTTCTACTGGATCAGGTAATAACGTTCTATCATCACCAATAACTTCTACTTTTATCATGTCACAAAGTCCAGACGCTTTTGCTAATTTTGCAATACGAACAGCTTCTTCAGCATTTTTTGCTCCTGCTGTATTCGGTAATAACGTATATTTTTTCACATCAAGTTTCTCTAATAAATTAGGCTGCTTCGCATCGAATATATCCATACGACGTACTGCGAATGTTAAAATCTCAGCCTCAGAAACATCAATTGCCTTTTGCTGCACATCAAAATCAGGGAATTTCCCTGTTCCTAATAAAAGTCTAGAATGAAATGAAAATTGTCCAATGTTTAACATAATCAACCGCCTCCTACGAAAGTTACAATCTCAATTTGGTCCCCATCAAAAACAGATGTATCGTTATGATCATCTTTTTGTAAAATATCTTTATTACGTTCTACTACAACAATTCTGTTATCTAACTCTAAATGTGTAAGTAGCCCAGCTACTGTTTTCACACTCTCTGGTACTTCAATTTGGTTACCATTAATTTTTAAATTCAAACTTCCATCCCCTTTCTAAACCGTTTTAGAAAGCAATGAATCTAGCAAGTGATTCTCCTGCTTTCCTTCTATTAAATCAGCCATATACTGACCAGAAACAGGACTTAATAAAATGCCGTTTCGATAATGTCCAGTACAAGCATATAAACCTTTTATTTCTTCATGCTCTCCCATATAAGGAGCTTCATGATTAGACTGCGGTCTTAACCCAGCCCACGTACTTTCCCATTCTGCTTCTTTTAAAGCAGGCAATATTGTATACGCACGCTCTAATATGGAAGTAATACTTTCTGGTTGTACAGATTTATTAAATGTATGAGGCTTCATCGTTGCCCCAATCACATAACGGCCACCGCGCTTCGGCGTAATATAAAACCTCTCCTGGAAAATAGGAGCTTTCAACAGAGGTTTCCTGCTTCTTACTGCAACAACCTCCCCCTTAACAGGATATGTACCCCAATCACTCTGAAAATAATGTAGCAATTTCGTACTCCATGATCCTCCGGCGATAACGACTTTTTCACATGTGATTACACCTTCGCTTGTCACAATTCCAGTCACTTTATTATTTTCAATACGAATATCAAACACTTCTGTTTGTTCATATATATCAGCTCCGGAAATTGCTGCAGAATGTGCGAATGCTTTCGTAAGCTCTGGTGCAATAACTTGACCATCTTTCGGATAATACACCGCCCCTATAATTGACTCGGAAAGAAACGGCTCTTTTTCCCGTAAATGGTCCCCCGTTAGAAATCGGGAATCTTCACCTGTTTTCTGCTGCCAATCCATAATATGAAGAATTCTTTTCTTCTCATCTTCATTTTGAGCGATGCGATAAATGCCCTTTTCTTCATACCCAATATCGATGCCTGTTTTTTCACGTAAAACTGCTGCAAGTTGTGGAAATATAGCACGGCTTTCTCTAGCAAGCTCAAACAACGGATCATATGCATCCCATTCTGCCTGAACACCGAGCAAACCAGCAGCTGCTTTCGAAGCTTCAGATGCGATTCTTTGCTTCTCTACAATCGCTACTTTATGCCCTCTTTCTGCTAGAAAGTGTGCAACTGAACTACCAATTACACCTCCGCCAATAATCGCTACATCATACTTCTTACACATGTTTTTCCGCCCACTTTCTTATTGATTCCTTATAAGATTTCGCCTTGCTATACGGATTACTACTGCTTATAATCCCGGACATAACAGCAATGCCACTTACACCATTTGCAAGAACATCACCTGTATTTTCAGGGGTAATCCCACCAATTGCAGTTATTGGTATGGATAAACAACTTGCCATATGAGCAATTTCTTCTAATCCTCTCGCTGGCACACCTTTTTTACAATCTGTCGGAAATACATGACCATAAACGAGTGAATCTGCTCCATTTTTAAATGCTACTATCGCTTCATCTAGCGAATGTACTGAATAACCGACATGCAAATAAGAAAACTTTTCTTTTACTAACCTTACATCTGCGCTTCGATATCCTAGCTGAACACGCGGAATATTTAATAGAATAGCAATATCAATTCGATCATTTATCACTATCTTCGATGCTGGAAAGCCTTTCCCCAAAAGACTTTCCACACCTTCATACAATTCCTTCGTACTTTTCTCACGCTCACGAATATGCAAATAATCGATCTCACTCTCAATTTGCATCGCTACATTCACTAACTCTTCGAATGGCATATGGCCATTTGAGATTACATGGAGCTCATTTTTCATATTCATTCGCCTACTTTAAAATGTTTTCAAATAATTCATCGGCTGGAACGATTTCTTTCGTCATTCCTTTGTCTTTCAACCATTTGTTTTGTTTCTCCCATGACTCTTTTGAATCCGATAAGAATGGCTCATCTTTCGTTTCCATCTTCTCTAATAAAATTTTCATACTTTCTTTTTCAACTTCTGGTACAAGCGGGAAGTTTTCTTTTTCTTGATGATTTAATAAAATATTTAATGCTTCATCGGGTTTTTTCTTCATAAAGTCATACCCTTTTTGTGCCCCACGTAAAAAGGCTTGCAATGCTTCTTTATCTTTTTTCAACGTTTTATCACCCGTTACAAACACAAGCTCATGATAGTTCGGTACACCATAATCTGCTGGATTAAAGTATGCTGGTTCATGACCTTCATGACGCATAACAGGTACTTCATGGTTAATGTATGCCCCTGTTACCGCATCCACTTTTTTCGTAATTAATGCTGGTACTAAATCAAAGCCAACATCGACTACTTTCACTGTATCTGGATTACCACCAGCTTCTTTTACCATCGTTTTTAAATACATCTCACTTAAAGGTGTTCCAGAATATCCAACTGTTTTCCCCTCTAAATCTTTTGGCGATTGAATGCCTGCTGATTTCAGTGATACAACATGATTTAACGGTGAACGTACGACAGCTCCAATTGATTTCACTGGAATTTGTTCATTTGCTTTTGCCATGACAACATCTGGTTGATAATACAAACCAACTGTCACTTTCCCTGCTGCCGCTAGCGTTAATGGATCAGTCGGATTAGAAGGGAATTTAATATTCACCTTCACTCCTTCTTCTTTAAAGTATCCTTTTTCAATTGCCGTATAAATAAAGCTATGTACCGCATTCGGGTACCAATCAAGCATTACTGTTATTTCTTTTTCTGATTTATTCTTATCTGATGCCGAGTTACTCGAACATCCTGCAATCATTGCAACTAATAATGTAAACACAAAGATGCGTTTTAATAATTTCATGAATGTTTCCTCCAACTAATAAATTTCTTTTCCAATATGGAAATAAGTATGACGAAGAAAATAGCTAATAATGATAACAATACAATTGGTGCAAATACACCAGCTCCGTCTAACTGCGTCATCATTCTTTTACTGAAATATCCAAGCCCAGCTTGTGCACCGAGCCATTCACCAATCGCTGCCCCAATAACGCTAAGTGGTACCGCAATTTTTAACGCTGAAAAAAAGTAAGGAAGAGCAGATGGCAACTTTAGCTTTAGAAAAACATCTTTTTTCGTTGCACCATATGTAACTAATAGCTCCTCCCATTCTTTTTTCGTACTGCGCAGTCCATCATACGTATTGACCGCAATTGGGAAAAACGTAATTAAAACGGTAACAACAACCTTACTCCAGATGGTATATCCAAACCATAAAACGAAGAGCGGCGCAAGCGCAGTAATCGGGATGGTTTGTGAAGCAACTAATAACGGATAAAATGCTCTTTCCATCCACGTACTCGCATTCATTAACATTGCTAGCCCTACGCCCAGTACGATAGAAATAACAACGCCTATTAAAACGACGTACAACGTTGCAGGTAAATGAACCGTAAATAATATATCTTTCAGCGCCCATATCTTCATTACAATT
Organism: Bacillus sp. 41-22; assembly: GCF_025809295.1. Lineage (NCBI taxonomy): Bacteria > Bacillati > Bacillota > Bacilli > Caryophanales > Bacillaceae > Bacillus > Bacillus sp. 41-22. The sequence continues at coordinate 743,374 of NZ_CP084035.1, read as the reverse complement.
GCAGAAGGTGATGGCAAAATGTACATCTCATCTACAATTCTTGCTCCTACTTCCCACAGAGCAAGTAAAATTCCACTTAATATTAGGGCAGGTAATAACTCCTTCAAGCGATTCATCATACGAGTACCTGCCTTTGTAACATACTAAGGAGCTCTTCTTTAAGCGCTAACACTTCAGGCTTATATAAATCTTTTCTTGTTCGGTTACGATCAAGCGGCACAATTCGCTCAGTTAAAGTTGCTATCGGTTGATTTTCTACAACCAAAATTCGATTAGAAAGAAACAATGCTTCTTCAACATCATGAGTGATAAATAAAATTGTTTTTTCCCACTCTTTCCATTGTTCAAACAACCATTCTTGCAAAGATGCCTTCGTTAAAGCGTCCAATGCGCTAAACGGTTCATCTAACAATAATATCTCCCCGCCTGTTAATAAAGTTCGGATAAAAGATACGCGTTGCCTCATACCACCAGATAAATCTTTCGGATATTTTTTCTCGTACCCTTGTAAACCAAATTTATGTAACAGTTCTTTCGCTTTTACTTGCGCTTCTTTCTTCTGCACACCTTGGCACTCTAGCGGCAGGGCAGCATTCTCAATAATCGTCCTCCACGGCAAGAGCATATCTTTTTGGGGCATATACCCTACAGGATGACTCTTTGTTTTTGTCAGCTCTATCTGTCCAGTACTTGCCTCTTCTAAGCCTGAAATAAGGCGAAATAAAGTACTTTTCCCGCATCCACTCGGCCCGATAATACTTACAAACTCTTTATCTTGTATAGAAGCATTTAATTCATTGATGATTGGTTTCTCATCATAATGAAAGGAAACATTATGAAACTGTAGTATGTTCTTGCTCCTCAAAACCCCACATCTCCTTACGATAAGCCATATCCCAGAATAAATATTCAAATCGGCTGGAATATAAGAAAATCTCCTCTAATCGGTCTAGCTCTTTCTCTGACTTTCCAACTGCCATTTCATTTAATAAATCTATTAACCAAATACAAAGGTTACCGTATTCTTCAGAACAATATCCTTGAATCCACTCTCCAAAGAACTCATGATCGCTTGCTCCAGGAATATCATTTAAACGCTTTCCGATCTCCCAATAGCTCCACATACATGGAAGTAAAGCTGATATTAATTCTGCAAGTGTGCCATTTTGAGATACAGACATCATGTAATTTGTATAGGCTAAATTTTTAGCAGATGGTTTCGCAGATTCTATCTCCTCTACAGTAATGCCAAGTTTATTTGCATACTGTTTATGGATCGTCATTTCTCCATTTAAAATCCCATCAATTTGCTCTGCAAATTTTGCCATAACTTGTGGATTCGTTGCCTTTACAACCCCAATTGCATATAGCTTTGCATAATCTAACAAATATAAATAATCTTGAATAATATAGTACTGGAATTTGTCTTTTTCCAACGTACCATCCCCCATACCTACTACAAACGGATGATTATGACTTTTCTCCCAAACAGGCTGCACCGTATCAAATAATCTTTCACAAAATTTCATTAATAATTCCCCTTCCTATATATCTATTTATCTCAATAAAAAAACCACTTCTGTATATAAGAAGTGGTTACAGCAAATAAAATTATAATTTATTCGTTGTTCCACTTCCCTTCGCTAGTATTATCTAGATCAGGTGTTGTAAGGGTTAAGGATTATTCCTCTCTCAGCACGAAAAGCACCCCTAGTGGTGTTAATATGAAATTTTCAAATAAAAAAGCCCCGTTTCTATACGCAAAGAAACGGGGACTCATTGTTAATGTCCGAATTGCTTCCCTACGCTAGCATAATCTAGATCAGGTAATAAAAAGGATCAAAGGCTTATGGCCCTACTCTCAGCTGGCAACACCAGCCCTCCTAGCAAACTATAAAATTATCACTGTCAGTATAACATCGCCATAAGACATCATCAACTGTTTTAATTTTCTTAATTAAGAATTAATTCTTAACGTGTTAAACAAATATAAATGCGACCTCACAAATGATATATACAATATTTATATACGAATCTCTCTTCTGACATTATTTTTATTGATTTCATATTACATTTATGTGAATACGACCAATATATTATATCTTTATACTATAATAAAATTACAACTATACAACTAGAGGAGGTCTTTATTACATGAATATGAAAGCCACAGCTTTAACAGCAACTACTATCGCAATTGCTTCTTTACTTCCTTCTATGGGAGAATCCGATATACAAACAGCGGCTGCTAAGCAACCATCTACAGTAAAAACTGGATATGTAAAAATTGACAACGTTGCACTACATCAAAATAGCCATACAGACAGTGCAATAGTTGATACCATTCGATTTAATAGCCCGGTTACTATTCTTGAAACAGTTCAAGATTGGTATAAAGTATCTGTTAACAACAAAACAGGCTATATGAAAAAAGATGCAATTCTATTCAAAAAAAATGTTCAACCAAAGTCTCAATATATCGTAAATGCAAACGCATTAAACGTTCGTTCTGAACCTAATACAGAGTCTTCTATTCTAGATATATTACCAAATGGTCAATTCATTACCATTCAAGGTGAACAAGGAGATTGGTACAAAATATTACATAACGGTCAAATTGGTTACGTACAAAAAACATTTGTATCTAATGGATCCACACCTCTAGTAAAAGGTGTAACAGTACAAGGTTCTCCTTCTTATACTGTTGCAACACCAAAATTAAATGTGCGTAGCAATGCTAGCACAAGTGGCACTCTACTTGGCTCATTACAAAATGGTACACAAGTACAAGTAGTAGAAACGGTAGGTACTTGGTATAAAATTCGTTTTGGCACAGGATACGGATATGTAGCAAAACACTATGTAGTGCAAAATCAACCACAAGCTAAAACAGCTCAACCTGCATCAATTCCAGCAGTTTTCAAATTCCCTACTCAAGGGAAAATCAGCTCCACTTTTGATATGCGCTGGGAGCAAATGCATTATGGTATAGATATAGCAGCACAAGGAAATGTCTCTATTCAAGCTGCTGCTGCAGGTAAGGTTGTGAAATCTTATTATTCGGCTAGCTACGGCAATGTCGTGTTCATCGCCCATCAAATAAATGGGAAATTATATACAACAGTTTATGCTCATATGAAGGATCGCACTGTACAAGCTGGTGATCAAGTACAAACTGGACAATTAGTAGGTCATATGGGAAACACAGGTCATTCATACGGGCAACATCTCCATTTTGAATTACATAATGGGGAATGGAATTTTGAAAAAACAAATGCAGTAAACCCACTGCCATATTTAGTTAGGTAAATTATATGCCACGCAATATACCTCTCTTTATTGAATACCTGGCCTTTTTAGGTTTAATCTGTTGTTTAATCATTTATAATACGAACACTGTATTTTTATCTATTATTATTGCTTTTGTTGCTTTAGAAATCATTATGGAAGCATTACAAATGCGGCTAAAACAAAAAATTGCCCATATTTATAATGTAATTTTTCTTTTAAGTGCTCTTATAACAAATATAATTAGTAATGGTTTTTATTTATCTACCGTACTTCCTGTATTCTTTATAGGTGTTTTATTATTCATAGCTAGATACGTTCATGTTCCTAATAACCAAAAACATGAACAAGAAGCTTAGAAAGAGGAGACACTGTGTACCAATCTTTCAAAGATAATCCAATGAAATATATATTGAATTTATATGAAAAAATGAATACTTTTTTTGGTATACAAGGAAGTTATACTGCACAATTTCTCCTTTATGGAATGTTATTTCTTATCTTAGGTACTTTCTCCTTGCTTTACTAACAAAAAAAGGATCTCACATAAACTTGAGATCCTTTTTAATTTATATTAATTTTTAATATGAAAAATATGGTTTATCCACAAGCATATTTTTCATAAATGAAACTAAGATTATATTTTTTCTCTAAGCTCATTCTTTGTTCATCGTCGCACCAATAGAAAAGAATATCATGAATCGTTGCATAACGCTTATTTTTAAGAAATAGTTTAAAGAATGATGGTAAACAATCATGTAATTGTATAAATATATAATTGCGTAGTATTTCTTCTTTGTATTCAATTCCCTTACAAATATACAGTAATTCTTCACAGTAATATGCATGCTGTGGAACTTGGATCATTTCGAAAAATGGTACATATGATAGTAGCTTTCCAATAAAATGACCATACCGATCCATTACCCCTATCGTCATATGCTCCATCATTTCTTTCATCACATATAAATAATCATCTACATGAGTTGTCTTTAAAGGGTCTAATCGATCGGAAATTTGTGAAAGTACAGCTCTTTGACAAGCTAAAACCGCTTGACTAGGTCCATAATATGATAGGAAGTCTGTACACTTACGATACTTCCGTAATAAGTCATGTGTATATAAATCATACACAAAAGTATTACAATACATTGCCAGACTCATCATATCACTATTTAATTGCTCTTTTGACAGTAGCTTAGCTCGCTTACACATATAAAAGAATGTAAATTCCAATACTTCTTTATGAGATAATAGATGTTTGCAATCTGTTATACATTTCTCATTAAATTTAACTCGATCCCAAATTTCTACATCCTCAGCTGTTAATTCACCAATACGATATTTAATAATTAAATAGTTTAAAGCAACTGCTTTCGTCAAAAGATCCCATGTTTCATACTCCAATGAAGTTCGGACAAATTCATCTAGCCCTTGGGTTATCATAAAAGCATTTGCCTCTTCATACCAACCAATCTCTTGACATAAACGAAGAATACGTACTAGAGTTGGAATTTCATCTTTATGAAACTGCGGTAAATTCTTTACTTTATTCATGCCATATACGATAAATGGCGCTAAATTTTCTTCTTTATAAAATTCTTTTTCTTTCCATACTAATATAGTTCGCTCTTTCCCTTCACCTTTTGGATGACAAGGTACAAGCAAAGAAAATAACTCAGCGAAATCATTTGGTTCTATATATGTATCTGTAACCAAATTCCAATTTGGATCGCCCTGTACAGCCCTCATATAATTCCCCTTCCCTTTTTATCCCGCTATTTGCGGGCAGTAAGACTCCCACCTCAAAATTCTGCGAATGCGAGGAAGTTAGGTAGGAGATAAAACTGCCCATAAAAGCCCGATTGGTTCAACTAATAATTATTTTGGGATGGACACCCCCCAATAATTAAAGTTTCACTTTATCTATGTAGGAAATATTAATTCATTATTACATCATTAACGATGAATATTGTTATATTCAAAATCTATCATAATACTTATATCTCTCAGTATATCATTTTTTCTCTTATTAAAAATCAGGAATGACAAATTAAAAAAAACTGTCAAAAATATTGACGCTATACTTATTATATAATGTCTCAGATACATCACGCTAACATATTAGTTTAATCCGTATATACTAGAATAATGTATCTGATCTTTATAAATAGTTTATTCCGTATGCTCTGAGATTTCACTTAAAGCAAACCCTGCTTGATCATCTGCTGATTTTCTTATAGCTAAATCACCTAGTGCTAGCATCCCAACAAGTTGACCGCTCTCAACAACCGGTAACCGTCTAATTTGATATTGTGCCATTAATTCTGTAGCTTTTTCAATAGAATCATCTGGAGAAACTGAAACAATGTTTGTTGTCATTACATTTGTAATTTGATTAGATCCAGGATGTTTTTCAGCAATCCCACGAACAACTAAGTCTCGATCAGTAACAAGCCCAACAACTTGTTTATTTTCAATAACAGGAATCAATCCAACCGATTCTTCCTTCATTTTTACAGCCGCCTCATATACATTGTCTAATGGTGTACAATGTACGATATGAGTACTCATAAGTTCTCTAACTTGCGTCATTTTTCATCTCCTCCTTTTAATACATACCATAGCTTTTCCTAAATCCCTTTATTTATTTCAGAAAAATAAGGTGATAAAAAGAGGCTTATACATAATAAAAAAGAGTCAGCAATATGCTGACTCTTTTTTTATGACCCGTACGGGATTCGAACCCGTGTTACCGCCGTGAAAGGGCGGTGTCTTAACCACTTGACCAACGGGCCATGGCTCCGCAGGTAGGACTCGAACCTACGACCGATCGGTTAACAGCCGATAGCTCTACCACTGAGCTACTGCGGAATATATATGGTGGGCCTAAATGGACTCGAACCATCGACCTCACGCTTATCAGGCGTGCGCTCTAACCAGCTGAGCTATAGGCCCATACTTTACAGGGGCAGTAGGAATTGAACCCACACTGGAGGTTTTGGAGACCTCAGTTCTACCTTTAAACTATGCCCCTAAATGATGCCGGCTAGAGGACTTGAACCCCCAACCTACTGATTACAAGTCAGTTGCTCTACCAATTGAGCTAAGCCGGCATAAAAAAAAACAAAAAAATGGTGGCTCGGGACGGAATCGAACCGCCGACACGAGGATTTTCAGTCCTCTGCTCTACCGACTGAGCTACCGAGCCAACATAAAATGGCGGTCCCGACCGGGGTCGAACCGGCGATCTCCTGCGTGACAGGCAGGCATGTTAACCACTACACCACGGGACCATTGGTTGCGGGGACAGGATTTGAACCTGCGACCTTCGGATTATGAGCCCGACGAGCTACCGTACTGCTCCACCCCGCGACGATATTATGTTTTAAAAATAAATGGAGGAGGTAGAGGGATTCGAACCCCCGCGCGACTCTCGCCGCCTGTCGGTTTTCAAGACCGATCCCTTCAGCCGAACTTGGGTATACCTCCATGAAGGAAAAATTAATATCTTATTCATTTTTATATGTAACTAAACCACTTTTTAAAAAAATGGAGGAGGTAGAGGGATTCGAACCCCCGCGCGACTCTCGCCGCCTGTCGGTTTTCAAGACCGATCCCTTCAGCCGAACTTGGGTATACCTCCGACATATAAAAAATAAAGTGGAGCCTAGCGGGATCGAACCGCTGACCTCCTGCGTGCAAGGCAGGCGCTCTCCCAGCTGAGCTAAGGCCCCATGTTTTTGGGAAAATCGGGAAGACAGGATTTGAACCTGCGACCCCCTGGTCCCAAACCAGGTGCTCTACCAAGCTGAGCCACTTCCCGTTAATAAAAGCGCGCCCGAGAGGAGTCGAACCCCTAACCTCTTGATCCGTAGTCAAACGCTCTATCCAATTGAGCTACGGGCGCATATGGTGCCGAGGGCGGGGGTCGAACCCGCACGGTGGTCACCCACCGCAGGATTTTAAGTCCTGTGCGTCTGCCTGTTCCGCCACCCCGGCATGTCATACTGAAAATTGGAGCGGAAGACGGGATTCGAACCCGCGACCCCAACCTTGGCAAGGTTGTATTCTACCACTGAACTACTTCCGCAAGACATGTTTGAGTTATTTTATTAAAAGTGCGGGTGAAGGGAGTCGAACCCCCACGCCAAAGGCGCTAGATCCTAAGTCTAGTGCGTCTGCCAATTCCGCCACACCCGCATATTTTTTAAGAAAATGGTGAGCCATGAAGGATTCGAACCTTCGACCCTCTGATTAAAAGTCAGATGCTCTACCAACTGAGCTAATGGCTCTTAATGGCTGGGCTAGCTGGATTCGAACCAGCGCATGACGGAGTCAAAGTCCGTTGCCTTACCGCTTGGCTATAGCCCAATAATTAAGAAATGGTGGAGGGGGGCAGATTCGAACTGCCGAACCCGAAGGAGCGGATTTACAGTCCGCCGCGTTTAGCCACTTCGCTACCCCTCCGACATATATGGTGGAGGATGACGGGATCGAACCGCCGACCCCCTGCTTGTAAGGCAGGTGCTCTCCCAGCTGAGCTAATCCTCCATTTTGCCTGGCAACGTCCTACTCTCGCAGGGACAAGGTCCCAACTACCATTGGCGCTAGAGAGCTTAACTTCCGTGTTCGGTATGGGAACGGGTGTGACCTCTCTGCCATCATTACCAGACTATATTCGATTGAGACAAACATTATTATACTTGATTCACTTAGAAAGTCAATAAGTTTTTTATATTCTCTCAAAACTAGATAACGTTGCTTCATATTATATGGTTAAGTCCTCGATCTATTAGTATTCGTCAGCTCCACATGTCACCATGCTTCCACCTCGAACCTATCAACCTGATCATCTTTCAGGGATCTTACTAGCTTACGCTATGGGAAATCTCATCTTGAGGGGGGCTTCATGCTTAGATGCTTTCAGCACTTATCCCTTCCGCACATAGCTACCCAGCTATGCCCTTGGCAGAACAACTGGTACACCAGCGGTGCGTCCATCCCGGTCCTCTCGTACTAAGGACAGCTCCTCTCAAATTTCCTGCGCCCACGACGGATAGGGACCGAACTGTCTCACGACGTTCTGAACCCAGCTCGCGTACCGCTTTAATGGGCGAACAGCCCAACCCTTGGGACCGACTACAGCCCCAGGATGCGATGAGCCGACATCGAGGTGCCAAACCTCCCCGTCGATGTGGACTCTTGGGGGAGATAAGCCTGTTATCCCCGGGGTAGCTTTTATCCGTTGAGCGATGGCCCTTCCATGCGGAACCACCGGATCACTAAGCCCGACTTTCGTCCCTGCTCGACTTGTAGGTCTCGCAGTCAAGCTCCCTTATGCCTTTGCACTCTACGAATGATTTCCAACCATTCTGAGGGAACCTTTGGGCGCCTCCGTTACACTTTAGGAGGCGACCGCCCCAGTCAAACTGCCCACCTGACACTGTCTCCCGGGTCGATGAGACCCGTAGGTTAGAATTTCAATACAGTCAGGGCGGTATCCCACCAGCGCCTCCACCGAAGCTAGCGCTCCGGTTTCAATGGCTCCCGCCTATCCTGTACAAACTGTACCAAAATTCAATATCAGGCTACAGTAAAGCTCCACGGGGTCTTTCCGTCCTGTCGCGGGTAACCTGCATCTTCACAGGTACTATAATTTCACCGAGTCTCTGGTTGAGACAGTGCCCAAATCGTTACACCTTTCGTGCGGGTCGGAACTTACCCGACAAGGAATTTCGCTACCTTAGGACCGTTATAGTTACGGCCGCCGTTTACTGGGGCTTCAGTTCAGAGCTTCGCTTACGCTAACCCCTCTCCTTAACCTTCCAGCACCGGGCAGGTGTCAGCCCCTATACTTCGCCTTACGGCTTCGCAGAGACCTGTGTTTTTGCTAAACAGTCGCTTGGGCCTATTCACTGCGGCTTTCCGTTAAGAAAGCACCCCTTCTCCCGAAGTTACGGGGTCATTTTGCCGAGTTCCTTAACCAGAGTTCTCTCGCACACCTTAGGATTCTCTCCTCGCCTACCTGTGTCGGTTTGCGGTACAGGCACCTTTTATCTCGCTAGAAGCTTTTCTTGGCAGCGGGGAATCAAAGACTTCGCTCCATAAGGAGCTTCCCCATCACAGCTCAGCCTTCACGATAAGCGGATTTGCCTACTTATCAGCCTAACTGCTTGGACGTGCACAACCAATCGCACGCTTCTTCTATCCTTCTGCGTCCCTCCATTGCTCAAACGATAAAGAGGTGGTACAGGAATATCAACCTGTTGTCCATCGCCTACGCCTGTCGGCCTCGGCTTAGGTCCTGACTAACCCTGAGCGGACGAGCCTTCCTCAGGAAACCTTAGGCATTCGGTGGACGGGATTCTCACCCGTCTTTCGCTACTCATACCGGCATTCTCACTTCTAAGCGCTCCACCAGTCCTTCCGGTCTGACTTCACTGCACTTAGAACGCTCCCCTACCACTGATACCATTGGTATCAATTCGCAGCTTCGGTGGTGTATTTAGCCCCGGTACATTTTCGGCGCAGAGTCACTCGACTAGTGAGCTATTACGCACTCTTTAAATGGTGGCTGCTTCTGAGCCAACATCCTAGTTGTCTAAGCAACTCCACATCCTTTTCCACTTAATACACACTTTGGGACCTTAGCTGGCGATCTGGGCTGTTTCCCTCTTGACTACGGATCTTATCACTCGCAGTCTGACTCCTAAGGATAAGTCATTGGCATTCGGAGTTTGACTGAATTCGGTAATCCGATGAGGACCCCTAGTTCAATCAGTGCTCTACCTCCAAGACTCTTACACTTAAGGCTAGCCCTAAAGCTATTTCGGGGAGAACCAGCTATCTCCAGGTTCGATTGGAATTTCTCCGCTACCCACACCTCATCCCCGCACTTTTCAACGTGCGTGGGTTCGGGCCTCCATTCAGTGTTACCTGAACTTCACCCTGGACATGGGTAGATCACCTGGTTTCGGGTCTACGACCACGTACTAAACGCCCTATTCAGACTCGCTTTCGCTGCGGCTCCGCCTCTTCAGCTTAACCTCGCACGGGATCGTAACTCGCCGGTTCATTCTACAAAAGGCACGCCATCACCCATTAACGGGCTCTGACTATTTGTAGGCACACGGTTTCAGGATCTCTTTCACTCCCCTTCCGGGGTGCTTTTCACCTTTCCCTCACGGTACTGGTTCACTATCGATCACTAGGGAGTATTTAGCCTTGGGAGATGGTCCTCCCAGATTCCGACGGAATTTCACGTGTTCCGCCGTACTCAGGATACATTCAAGAGAGAACGAAGTTTCGACTACGGGGTTGTTACCCTCTGTGACGGACCTTTCCAGGTCGCTTCGTCTACCTCGTTCCTTTGTAACTCCGTATAGAATGTCCTACAACCCCAAGAGGCAAGCCTCTTGGTTTGGGCTAGATTCCGTTTCGCTCGCCGCTACTCAGGAAATCGCATTTGCTTTCTCTTCCTCCAGGTACTTAGATGTTTCAGTTCCCTGGGTCTGTCTTCCATACCCTATGTATTCAGGTAAGGATACCATACCATTACTAGTATAGTGGGTTTCCCCATTCGGAAATCTTCGGATCAAAGCTTACTTACAGCTCCCCGAAGCATATCGGCGTTAGTCCCGTCCTTCATCGACTCCTAGTGTCAAGGCATCCACCGTGCGCCCTTTCTAACTTAACCAAACTAAAATTAAAAAAATATGAGCTACACTGTTATCTAGTTTTCAAAGAACATACATTTAAACTTGAGAGATAGTTCTCTCAAAACTGAACGAAACAAAACAAGTCAACGTTTATTGATGAACTGCGTTCATCAATTCTCCATAGAAAGGAGGTGATCCAGCCGCACCTTCCGATACGGCTACCTTGTTACGACTTCACCCCAATCATCTGTCCCACCTTAGGCGGCTGGCTCCATAAAGGTTACCCCACCGACTTCGGGTGTTACAAACTCTCGTGGTGTGACGGGCGGTGTGTACAAGGCCCGGGAACGTATTCACCGCGGCATGCTGATCCGCGATTACTAGCGATTCCAGCTTCATGTAGGCGAGTTGCAGCCTACAATCCGAACTGAGAACGGTTTTATGAGATTAGCTCCACCTCGCGGTCTTGCAGCTCTTTGTACCGTCCATTGTAGCACGTGTGTAGCCCAGGTCATAAGGGGCATGATGATTTGACGTCATCCCCACCTTCCTCCGGTTTGTCACCGGCAGTCACCTTAGAGTGCCCAACTTAATGATGGCAACTAAGATCAAGGGTTGCGCTCGTTGCGGGACTTAACCCAACATCTCACGACACGAGCTGACGACAACCATGCACCACCTGTCACTCTGCTCCCGAAGGAGAAGCTCTATCTCTAGAGTTTTCAGAGGATGTCAAGACCTGGTAAGGTTCTTCGCGTTGCTTCGAATTAAACCACATGCTCCACCGCTTGTGCGGGCCCCCGTCAATTCCTTTGAGTTTCAGCCTTGCGGCCGTACTCCCCAGGCGGAGTGCTTAATGCGTTAACTTCAGCACTAAAGGGCGGAAACCCTCTAACACTTAGCACTCATCGTTTACGGCGTGGACTACCAGGGTATCTAATCCTGTTTGCTCCCCACGCTTTCGCGCCTCAGTGTCAGTTACAGACCAGAAAGTCGCCTTCGCCACTGGTGTTCCTCCATATCTCTACGCATTTCACCGCTACACATGGAATTCCACTTTCCTCTTCTGCACTCAAGTCTCCCAGTTTCCAATGACCCTCCACGGTTGAGCCGTGGGCTTTCACATCAGACTTAAGAAACCACCTGCGCGCGCTTTACGCCCAATAATTCCGGATAACGCTTGCCACCTACGTATTACCGCGGCTGCTGGCACGTAGTTAGCCGTGGCTTTCTGGTTAGGTACCGTCAAGGTGCCAGCTTATTCAACTAGCACTTGTTCTTCCCTAACAACAGAGTTTTACGACCCGAAAGCCTTCATCACTCACGCGGCGTTGCTCCGTCAGACTTTCGTCCATTGCGGAAGATTCCCTACTGCTGCCTCCCGTAGGAGTCTGGGCCGTGTCTCAGTCCCAGTGTGGCCGATCACCCTCTCAGGTCGGCTACGCATCGTCGCCTTGGTGAGCCGTTACCTCACCAACTAGCTAATGCGACGCGGGTCCATCCATAAGTGACAGCCGAAGCCGCCTTTCAATTTCGAACTATGCAGTTCAAAATATTATCCGGTATTAGCCCCGGTTTCCCGGAGTTATCCCAGTCTTATGGGTAGGTTACCCACGTGTTACTCACCCGTCCGCCGCTAACTTCATAAGAGCAAGCTCTTAATCCATTCGCTCGACTTGCATGTATTAGGCACGCCGCCAGCGTTCATCCTGAGCCAGGATCAAACTCTCCAATAAAGTTAGTTTGTCTAGCATCTAAAAATAAAAATTGACGTTCACGTTGTTTGTTTCGTTCAGTTTTCAAAGAACTTGTCTGCCGCTTCAAAAGCGACTTCATCATATTAACATCTTCATTTTTCGATGTCAACTATGTTTTGAATTTCTTTTTTGTCGTTTTCTGCGTTTCCGCATCAGCGACGTTTATTAATATACCATCATGGTTTTTAAATAACAAGTATTTTTTATAAAAAAAATACAAAAAGTTATCTATCCTACTTTCTTCTATAGAAAGAACCCTTATCCTTTCTACTAAAAACATTCATTTTGATTGTATACAAGTTACTATACACTATCATCAACCAGGCAGTATTTCACAATAACTTCCTAACCTTTAGTCTTCTTCTTTTTTAATTTTATAATTACCATAGTTCTGCTTAAGAAGGACAAATAATCATTTAAATGTAGAGTAACAAAAAACGTGGCCACTATACTAGAGCAAAACTTTAATTCCTGATTTTTCTCTCCAATCAGGAATTTTGCTTCCACAAATAACAAACTTCCCCTCGAAATATTAAATTAAGATTATTGTTAGAATTTTTTTACATTTAATTAATGAAAGATATCCAATTTTTGTTATATAGTAAGAAAGTGCCCACAAAACTATAAATAAACTAATGGAGGAATTATTTTATGGATAGGTTAACAAAATTTTCATTAAAAAACCGAGCCGCTATTATTATCATGGTTTTTCTCATTTCCATACTCGGTGTTTATTCCGGCTCTAAATTACCTATGGAATTTTTACCAAGCATCGATAACCCTGCAATAACTGTTACGACATTATCTCAAGGGCTCGATGCTGAAACGATGACCAAGGACGTAACTGATCCCCTTGAAAAACAATTTCGTAATTTAGAACATATCGATGGCATCACTTCTTCCACACATGAGGGATTATCACGCATCGACATTGCATATACATCCAAGGCAAATATGAAAGATGCGGCACGCGAAGTCGAAAAAACAATTAATACGATTAAATTACCTAAAGATGTAACTAAACCTGTTGTTAGTCAATTAAACACTTCTATGATTCCACTCGCTCAAATTACCATCCAGAAGCAAAACGGATTTTCAAAAGCTGACGAAAAACAAATTGAGAAAGAAATCGTACCACAACTCGAAAGCATTGATGGTGTTGCCAATGTTATGTTTTTCGGAAAATCAACTTCCGAATTATCCATCGTACTTGATCCTAACCAACTAAAAGATAAAAACGTAACATCACAGCAAGTATTAACAGTTTTACAAGGAAAAGAAACGTCCACCCCAGCCGGAGCAATTACCGTTAATAAGGAAGAATACAATCTTCGTGTCATCGGAGATATAAAAAATGTAAATGACATTAAAAATATTACCGTTACACCTCAAGTAAAGTTACAAGATGTCGCTCAAATTGAATTAAAACAACATTACGATACAATCTCGCACATAAACGGGGAAGAAGGAACAGGATTAATCATCATGAAAGAGCCGAGTAAAAATGCGGTTGCAATCGGAAAAGAGATTGATAAAAAGATTAAAGATATAAGCAAGCAATATAAAGATCAATTCTCTATTAAACTTTTAGCTTCAACTCATGAGCAAGTTGAAAATGCTGTTACTAGTATGGGAAAAGAAGTAATCCTTGGGGCAATTGCTGCAACTCTCATTATCTTAATCTTTTTACGCAGCTTTCGAACAACGCTCATCGCTGTCGTTAGTATTCCATTATCTATTTTATTAACACTATTTTTACTCCACCAATCTAACATCACACTTAACATTTTAACTCTAGGTGGCTTAGCCGTTGCAGTTGGACGTCTCGTCGATGATAGTATCGTTGTCATCGAGAATATTTTCCGTCGTTTACAAAAAGAATCTTTCTCTAAAGATATTATTCTCGATGCAACAAAAGAGGTCGCCGTCGCAATTACCTCTTCTACTTTAACAACAGTCGCCGTTTTTTTACCTATCGGTCTCGTATCGGGAGTAATCGGAAAACTAATGTTACCTATGGTGTTAGCAGTTGTATATTCTATACTTTCTTCCTTAATTGTGGCATTAACAGTCGTTCCACTTATGGCTTTTTTACTGCTCAAAAAAACAAAACGTCGCAATTCACATTCTTCACCGCGATATGTCGCTACATTAAAGTGGGCTCTTTCTCATAAGTTTATCATTCTACTCACTTCTTTTTTATTATTTGCAGGATCAATCGCAGCCTACATACTACTTCCGAAAGCGAACATAAAGTCTGAGGATGATACAATGCTTTCCGTTAACATGACATTTCCAGCTGGTTATGATTCTGAAGCTAAAAAACAAAAAGCCTTTGATTTCGAAAAGAAACTACTCTCTAATTCTGATGTAACAGATGTTATTTTGCGAATGGGATCTAGCGCAGAAGATGCACAATGGGGACAGACAACTCAAAACAACCTTGCAACTATATTTGTAGTCTTTAAAAAAGGTTCTGACATCGATCAATATATTAAAGAATTAAAAAAGGATCATACAGCTTTCGAACCAGCTGAACTTGATTATATAAAAACGAGTTACTCTGAATCCGGAGGCGGAAACAACTTACAATTTAATGTAACAGCTACTAACGAAACAAATTTACAAAAGGCCGCTAACATCGTCGAAACAAAACTAAAAAGCATGGATTCTCTTTCCAAAGTAAAAACAAATATAGAAGAATCTAAAAAAGAATGGCAAATTCATATCGATCAAACAAAGGCTGAGCAACTAGGTTTAACACCAGAAGTAGCAGCACAACAAGTATCATTCCTTATGAAGAAATCTCCTATTGGGGAAATCTCAATCAATAATGAAAAAACAACTATTATGATAGAACATAAAAAGGCATCCATTAACAAACAAGAAGATATTTTAAACACAAACATACTATCACCTATTAACGGACCAATTCCTTTAAAAGACATTGCAACTATTTCAGAAAAACAACTTCAAACGGAAATCTTCCATAAAGATGGGAAAGAAACGATTCAAATTACCGCAGAAGCTTCAAGTGAAGATTTAAGCAAAGTAAGCGCAGAAGTAAACAAGGCGATAGCCGACTTAGATTTACCTAACGGAGCAAAAGTAAATGTCGCAGGCGCTACTGAATCTATGCAAGAGAACTTCACAGATTTATTCAAAATTATGGGGATCGCAATCGGGATTGTATATTTAATTATGGTTATCACATTCGGGCAAGCACGTGCTCCTTTCGCGATTTTATTCTCTTTACCATTAGCTGCTGTCGGCGGTATTTTAGGATTAATCATTTCAAGAACACCTGTTGACGTAAATTCATTAATCGGCGCATTAATGTTAATCGGGATTGTCGTTACAAATGCTATTGTATTAATAGAAAGAGTGCAACAAAATCGGGAAAACGGTATGGAAACAAGAGAAGCCTTACTAGAAGCAGGATCTACTAGATTACGCCCAATTATTATGACAGCTATAACAACAATCGTCGCTATGCTACCACTCCTCTTCGGGCAATCTCAAGCAGGAAGTATGGTATCGAAAAGTCTGGCCGTCGTTGTAATCGGTGGTTTGGCAGTCTCAACCGTTCTTACATTAGTAGTCGTTCCCGTTATGTATGAACTATTAGATAAAATCGGGAGAAAAAGACGCTCCCGCAGAAAAATAAGCACTTCTATAGAAACACCTGATATTTAAACCAAAAGGCGTTATCTTCAATTATGAAGATAACGCCTTTTTTATCCCTCTATCTATCCATAATATAATCCATCACTTTTTTACCATACTTCTCTAGCGGCTCTCCAGAATCCACAATAAGATATTCACCATGTAAAGGCCTTTTACTGCCAGCCAGACATTTTTTAAATGCTACCTCTGATTCTACTTTTGTAATTTGACTTATCTTACGTTCACGCGTTTGTAACCTACGATTAATTTCTTCTATATTATTAAGATAACATTCAATATATTTATATGTAGCACCATGTTTCTGACATAAATCTATTCCTTTTTTAACCATCCCTTCATAGAGACATGGACTATCTAATATCACACTGCGCTCTTGTTCCAACAAAAAAACTATCAGTTTCCACTCAATATCATAGGAGACTCCCCCAACAACTGTCGATTCACTCCCTCTTACCGTTAATGATTTTAATAAATGTCCGTAAAAAAACTCCCTGTTTATAAACAGAGAGTTCTTTTACGGACATTTATGCCGCTTTTACCTTCTTCGTCGTTTTACGACTTTTTTTCGCTCCTGTAAAACGCTTGTGTAATACAGATGCTACGAAACGAGAAATGATATTAAAGAGTAATACCATAATAATTAATACAGCTGCAGATTTTGTTGCAATTAACTTCGCATCCGGGATAATCCCTTCAGAGTTTAATTTCCAAATGTGAACAGCTAACGTTTCAGCTGGTCTAAATGGATTTAAAGGATGCGAGGGGCTCGAGAAGTCCGCTGCTGAATTTAAAATAGGTGATGTTAAACCCGCTGTATAAATTAACGCCGCAGCTTCACCGAATATACGGCCTGCCGCTAAAATAATACCTGTAATGATTTGTGGTAACGAAGACGGGATAATGATGCGGGCAATTGTTTGCCATTTCGTTGCACCTAGTCCAAGACTCGCCTCTTTTACATTATGAGGAACTTCAGAAATCGCATTTTCACAAACACGTGTTAAACCAGGCAAATTCAAAATAGTTAAAGCAAGAGCTCCACCCATTACTGTATATCCCCAGCCTGTCATGGTAACAAATACTAATAAGCCAAATAGTCCAACAACAATAGAAGGTAAAGACGCCATTGTTTCAATACATAAACGAACAAAACTTAAAAAACGACCTTGTTTTGCATACTCCGCTAAATATATTCCAGCCCCTAGTCCAAGAGGAATAGATATAATAAGTGTTATAACAAGCATGTAGAAAGAATTGAATAACTGTGGACCAATTCCCCCACCAGCTCTTGTATTGCTTGGTTCTCCGAATAAGAAACTAGGATCCCAAAATCCCCATCCCTTTTGCAGAATTTCGTACATTAAAAAAGCCAGCAAAGCTACAACTAAAGCTGCAACCCCATAAAAGATACCTGTCCAAACTTTATTTACCGTTCTTGCATTCATTATTATCGCTCACCTCTTTGACCAATCGCTCGAATTACTAAAATAAACAGGAATGAAATAACAAGTAAAATCATTGCTAACGTCCATAGCGCATTGTTCCAAGCTGTTCCGTTCAATGTATTCGTCATATCCATTGTCAGAATACCTGTTAACGTTGCTGTTGGACTATATATTCCTTCCGGTAATTTAATCGTGTTCCCGATTACCATTTGAACCGCTAACGCTTCACCAAAAGCACGCGCTAACCCTAAAACTATACCTGTTAAAATTCCTTGTTTTGCAGCAGGAACAATAACTCGGCTAATCGCTTGCCATTTCGTCGATCCTAGACCGTAAGAAGCTTCCAAGTAATCAAACGGAACAGAGCGTATTGCATCAGAGGCAATACTAGCAATAGTAGGTAAAATCATAATACTCAGGACAATAATACCCGCAATTAAACTAAATCCCACTCCACCGAACGAATCCCGTAATAGAGGAACCAAGATCGTAACCCCTAATAATCCGTATACAACTGATGGAATACCAACTAATAATTCTAAAACAGGCTTTAATACTTTATTCCCAAACTTCGGCGAAATTAAATTCATGAATATAGCAAGAGCTATAGCAATTGGTGCACTAATGACAACAGCACCTAACGACACAAGCGTCGAACCGACAATAAAGATGACAGCACCATACGTACCTTGATCAGCATTTGGATTCCATTTTGTCGAAGTTAACACCTCAGAAAACGAGATACCACTTTGCGTGAAAGATTGAATTCCTTTGCCGCAAATAAACGCAATAATAGCTAATGTAATAAAAACAATAAAGATACCGCAAAACGTAACAAGTGATCTACCTATATATTCACTCTTTACGTAATTAATTTGTTTTTTCCCCTTCATCACAGGACAGACCCCACTTCATAGATTGCATTGAACAGGACTGGCCTTGCAGCCAGCCCCATAAAATTTTATTACTTATTTAATTTAGACATTGGGATGTAACCCATATCTTCTACTTGTTTTTCGAAATCTTTACCTTTTACATAGTCAATGTAAGCTTTTGTCGCTTCTTTTGCCTCACCTTTAGTTACCATGTACTCGTAAGACCAGAATGGATATTTACCAGCAGAAATATTTTCAACTTTCGGTTCAGATCCATCAATTTTAACCGTTTGTAACGCACCTTTTTTCTCACCAACCATGTAAGACATTGCTAAGTAACTAACTGAACCTGGAGTAGAGTTAATCGCTTGCTCTACAGCACCATTAGAATCTTGTGTTGTACCAGTTCCATCATTAATCTTCGCGTCTTTCATCACTGTCTTTTCAAAAGTAGCACGTGTACCAGATGAAGCCGGTCGGTTAATTACATTGATTTTTCCATCTTTTCCGCCTACTTCTTTCCAGTTCGTTACTTTTCCAGTGAAGATATCTTGCACTTGTTTTACTGTTAAGTTATCAACTTTTACATCTTTATTTACGACAAGTGCGAATGCGATACCCGCAACTTTGTTATCTACTAATTCTTTTGCTTTTTCAGCATCTTTTATTTTATCTCCAGCTGGAACATCTGAGTTACCAATTTGTACCGCACCAGATGCTACTTGGTTGATCCCAGTTCCACTACCGCCACCTTGAACTTGAATAGAAACTTTTGAATTTTTCTCCATGAATTTCTTTCCAGCTTCCTCCGCAAGAGGTTGAAGAGCTGTAGAGCCAGCCGCTGCAATCGTACCTGATAATTCTTGTTTTGCATCGCTACCTTTAGCAGCTTCCTTATTATCCGTACTTTCTGCTTTTCCACATCCAACTAATGCACCTGCAACAACTAAAGCCGCTAAAGAAAATTTAATACCCTTTTTCATAACCATGTCTTGTACCCCCATTTGGATTATCACTTTTCGAATTCATCTTCTTTCGAACACAAATTCATTGTAGGACAACAATATTATGTGAGTGTTAAGCAATTTTTAAGTTTAAGTAAATAGAGATAACATCCCCTAAAAGCTAGACATTCCAACATTTACAGTTGAAAAAGCCAACAAAACCCACACTAAACACGTAGTATTGTAAATTTAATCTTAACAATGTAAATTCAATGTAAATGATTTTCTGTATTTTTCCCTTTAGGTTAAAACTACATTTACAATTCCCCTATATTTTTAAGCTTTTACACTCTTACTTTAAGAAGAATTCCAGTAATATTTTTCGGTACAACTAAATAAATTGGAACAATTCTAAAAATATTCGAATATTTTTAAAGTACTAATTGACAGCATCATTAAATGTAGTCTACTATATTAGTATCAAAAAGTTTACCTAAGGAAACTTTTTAAACTAAAACTAAAAATATAGAGATGAGGTAACTTTTATGGTATCGGCTAATACTAAACCCCTTTCCGAATTCAGAACAGGGGAATTTGTACAAATTGAGAAGATACAATTAGAAGGAACTATGAAACGACGTTTATTAGATTTAGGCTTTTTTCCTGGAGCGACAATTAAAGTATTACAACGCAGCCCACTTGGAGACCCAGTCGCTTATCAAGTAAGCAACACAACTATTGCACTGCGTAGTGAAGAAAGCTCCCTTATTTTCGGGGTATTAATAGGAGATGATTTCAGATGAGTAACCATCGCATTGCGTTAGCTGGTAACCCGAATACCGGGAAAAGTACATTATTTAATACTTTAACAGGCTTAAAACAACATACTGGAAACTGGACGGGGAAAACTGTTTTAAAGGCTGAAGGGGAATATAAGCATGGCGGAAATATATATACAATAATAGATTTACCTGGAACTTACTCACTGTATTCAAATTCGGCAGATGAAGAAGTAGCACGAGATTATATTATATTTGAAAAACCAGAAGTAACTGTAGTTGTTATAGATGCAACTGCAATGGAGAGAAATTTAAATTTAGCACTCCAAGTGATGGAAATGACAAACGATGTGGTCATTTGTATTAACTTAATTGATGAAGCGGAGAAAAAAGGAATCATTATTGACGAAAAGAAATTAGCAAAATCACTCGGTGTACCTGTAGTGAAGATTTCTGCTCGCAACCGAGTAGGCATTGGTCATTTGCTAAATGTCATCGCTAAAGTAGCAAATAAAAAACTAATTCCAACACCAATTAAAATTACTTATAACGATAAAATCGAAAATATGATTCAGGAATTAGAACCACAAATTTATAAAGTATTCGGTGATACGTATCCAGCACGTTGGATTGCATTACGTATATTAGATGGAGATAAGAATTTCTTAACTACACTTCAAAAACACCATAATGAACCACTTGTAAGGGAGGTTATAATCAATGGAATCTCACTCAGCCAGTAAAGCTCTTCCACTGGACTATATTGTTCAACATGCACAAACACTTTCAAAAGAAGATATACGAGATGATATTGTCGGAGATATTTATCGAACCTCCGCAAGTATATGTAAAGAAGCTGTTCAATATACAAATACCGATAAATTGTATCGTTCTGAAAAACTAGATAAAATTTTCACATCTCCAATCTGGGGATTCCCAATTATGCTCGGTATTTTATCTATTATTTTTTATCTTACAATTGCAGGCGCTAACGTACCTTCTGATATGATCGCTAAGTTCTTTGGCTGGGTAGAAGGATATTTAACATCTTGGTTCCAAGCAATGCATGCACCAGAATGGCTACATGGCATTTTAATACTTGGTTTATTCCGCGGTATCGGTGCTGTTATTAGCGTTATGTTACCACCTATGGCAATCTTTTTCCCTATGTTCGCGCTATTAGAAAACTACGGATATTTACCACGTGTCGCATTTAACATGGACCGCTTATTCAAACGATCTGGTGCACATGGCAAGCAATCTTTAACAATGGCAATGGGATTCGGTTGTAATGCAGCTGCCATCATGTCAACACGTATTATTGAATCACCACGTGAACGTATGCTTGCAATCTTAACAAACAACTTCGTTCCTTGTAACGGTCGCTGGCCTATGTTAATTTTAATGGCTTCATTATTTATGGCTGCTGGTTATACAGGTAGTATGCAAACACTTGTTACTGCTGGCGTTGTAGTTGGAATGGTTGTAATTGGTGTCATTATGACATTAACCGTTTCTTGGGTACTATCAAAAACAGCTTTAAAAGGTGTTCCGACTCACTACACACTTGAGTTACCACCGTACCGTAAGCCAAAAGTTTGGAATACAATTGTACGCGCAACACTCGATAAATCAATATATGTTTTAAAACGAGCTGTAGTTGTAGCTGCCCCTGCAGCTGCATTAACTTGGTTACTTGCTAATATTTTCATCGGTGACACAAGCTTACTTATGTATTTTGTAAACTTCCTAGATCCATTTGCTAAAATGTTAGGACTTGACGGATTTATTCTAGCAGCGTTTATTCTTGGACTACCAGCTAATGAAATTGTTATTCCGATTTTATTAATGTCTTACTTATCAACTGGTGCTTTAACTGAAATAGATGATTTTAATCAAATTAAAAATCTATTCTTAGAACACGGTTGGACTTGGTTAACCGCGTTAAACACAATGTTGTTCTCTCTTCTTCATTTCCCATGTGGAACAACACTAGTTAACATATATAAAGAAACAAAAAGTGCAAAATGGACATTCTTATCGTTCGCAATCCCTACTGTTATTGCCATTGTTGTTACATTCCTCTCTACACAATTGGTACATTGGTTAGGACTTGTATAAAAAACAAAGCATACATAGAAGGTATCCCCCTTCACATATGCTTTGCGCAAAAGAAACCTGAAATTATTCAGGTTTCTTTTTTTCTTTCCACGGCTGCGCTCCATACGTTGTAATTTTTTTATGAATGAAGTATATGGCTCCCGGAAGAACCGCCATTAATATCGTGCAACTAATTCCCAATCCAGTAAACAACTTACATCACCTTATTTCACTCTCTTCGGTAAAGCTGAACCTGAATGTGCAATCGTTGGATGAACATGAACAGTAATTTCAGCATTACTAAAGTATTTTTCACCTTGATCCCAATTCTTATCTATCTTCTTCCACTCTTTATAATTATGTCGCTTATATACTTCCCCTAATGCTAATACATCTACCTTATATTTTTTTTGAACAAGCTTAATCGATTTTTGGATGCGTTTCTCCATTTCCTCCGAAATATCCTTCTCTAAACGCTTTTCATTCAAAACCTTTTTATGATCACTAAAGTGCAACTCGGCCAATGTACCTTCCAGAGATAAGTGAATATTAAACTTTGGTTTTGTAGCATCCGTTGTAGATACTTTAATTTTTCGATGCAGCTTATGAATTTCATATGTAATAAGTTGATTCTTTTTACGGATAGTAAAAAAACCTCCAATTTTTTTACCTATTATATAATTCATTCCTAACGTTTCTTCCCCATTCAAAATGCCTACACACTTATTATCCTTCCCGCGAAACAACGCCGCTCCGTTCATTTGTACCCCTTGTTTTGTTAGTTCGAGAATAGGTAATACGAAACTCTGGTTAGAAATCATCTTTTCCTGTACTTCACCAATTCTTGCAGCCTCAATCATTTGGGCATTTTTCGGAGGATGTTCAGCTAACATATCGATATACTGCGCTGGCAAATTTTCAGGCTTGGCACTCTGCTTTAAAATAGCTTCTGCATTTTTCTTAGAAACGAACAAACGAATATTTCTTCTCATTTCATGATCGCGAATATATACATCTAACGTATTTTGTAAAACATATGGATTCGCTAGTAAATCTTTAGAAAAAATTATCACTTGTATATGCGGAAAGAATAATGAGCGACTAATTTTTTTAGCGATAATTCGTATTTGCTCAAAGACACTATCTGCTTTCGCACTAACATTAATATAATTTTCGCTATCTCCATCCCCTTGTCCACCTTGTTGCGACAATTTACTTGGGAGCACCATCTGATACGTCCCTTTCATAATTGGATTCGATTGTTTTTCCTTCACGATATCGTAAGCCGCCCCTACTACAAATCCCCTTTCTTCTATCTCCTCCAGCTCAGAGCACCCACTAATAGATCCAGCTAAAAACATAATTATTATAATTTTAAGAAGGTGTTTCATTTCCACCATTCCTTCTTTTTATTTTATATACAATAAAAACTAGCAAAGGTGCTGACACAACAAACCCCATATCTATCCAAGCTAAATAAGTCCCATAACTTGATAAATCATTCGAATTGCCAGGTATCATATTCACCATAAAAATAATAGGAGCACTCACAAAAATAAATACGTGTTTCTTCACTTTTGGAAACATAGCACAAAACAATAAAGATGCGACGTCATAATACATTGCTGTAGTGTTATAAATAGTAATAATCCAAGTGGTAAAAAAAATCGCATCAAATCTCTCTAAAAATCCTCCACCAATTTCAATTTCTTTCCCTAGTTCAATTGTTGGAAATGTCAATCCACGTGTTGTCATATACGAAAAAACACTAATACAAGTTACATAAATTAAAATGTATGACAAAACGTTTACTATCACCGCTTTTGCAACTGCCATTGGCGCTTTTTTCGCTGTCTTATCGTTCAACATCACGGCATAAAACAGAGCTACCTCAAATCCGATAAATGTGAAAATAGAATTTTTAACTCCTACAGCATATTGACTGACGTCCGTTTGAAAAGCCGGTAGTAAATTATCTATTTCCATTAAGTTCACATTCAATAAAGAAAGCAGTACGATTGCAATTAAAACGATAGGTAAGAATAAAACGTTTAACCTTAATAGAGCCGCTCTCGACCCCGCTATTCCATAAATAACAACTAATAGGAAAAAGAACGACAATAGTTGTACTGGTGTATCACTAAACAAATACGTTTGTGAAATAATTGCAATCATTCGCGATTCATATGCTGTCAAAGCAGCAAACGTTAATACTAAAATGCTACTAATTGTGTATGCAACAGGCTTCGTCAAATGTGCACTCGTATATTGAACAAAGTTTTGTTTTGGGAATAAAATAGCTACCCTCGTTACAAACCAACCTAAAATTGCACATATCAATCCACCCAAAAGCAAAATAATCCAACCGTCCGAAAATAAAGTTTGCGTAGCAATATCTCGCGGCATAGATAATGCACCTATACCGATAATTGTTGACGATACCGCAAAACCAAGTTCCCGAGATCCAATTTCTTCATCCCCATATTCAAATGGCTTCAATTACTCTCGCTCCTTTGGACGTATTGTAGAATCTTTCGTTTGTAAGTACTCTGGTCTTTCTTTCAACATTGATTTTGGCAAGCGGATCATTTCTTCTTCCCAATCTTTATAAAATGCAGGAGCAATAGGCGTTGTATATGGCACCCCAACACTCTTTAAATTCGTAATATGAATCGCAAGTGCAATAAGAGCTAAAATGATTCCGTACAATCCAAAAGCAGTCGCCGCTAACACAAAGACAAAAAGTAAAATCCGGAACGTAATTGTAATGCTATATACAGGCAGTGAAAATGTAGCAATTGCGGTAACCGCAATAATAATTACTAAAAACGGATTTACAATCCCCGCATTTACTGCCGCTTCTCCAATTACAAGACCGCCTACGATGCCAATTGTTTGTCCCATCGGTTTCGGAAGCCTAATCCCGGCTTCTCGTATTAATTCCATCGTTAATGCCATCATTAACGTTTCTATATAAGCAGGAAACGGTACTCCTTCTCTCGCTCCCGCAATGGAATAAGCTAGTTTAGATGGAATAAGCCCTTGATGATACGATACAAGCGCTACGTACATGGCAGGTAATAAAACAGCAGCGATACCTGATCCCATACGTAACATTCTTAATAACGTTCCAATTATCCAACGCTCATAATGATCTTCTACAGATTGAAAAATATCAACAAACACTAGTGGAGCTATAAGAGCAAATGGTGACCCATCTACTAAAATGGCCGCTTTCCCTTTCGCCAATGCAGCCACTATATTATCTGGTCTTTCTGTATTTAAAAACTGCGGAAACGGCGATAAATTATTATCTTGAATTAATTGCTCAATCGTTCCTGTCTCAAAAATGACATCTGTCACTATTGATTGAAGACGCCGATCTAGCTCGTTTACGATGTAAGGGTTAATAATATCCTCTATATATACTAGGGTTACTTCTTTCTGCGATCGTTTCCCCATAATATAAGATTGAAACCGTAACTTCGGATCACGTAAACCACGGCGAATTAGCATTTTGTTCACATTAATATCTTCATTTAATCCAACTCTCGGTCCACGTATTAAATCTTCTGTCACTGGAGGCTCTAGACTTCTTTTCTCCCAAGCTCTACTATTAACAACAATAGCCGTTTGAATATTATCAATTAATATAACTGTATCTCCCGCTAAAATCGCATTTATAATATCAGGAAACGTTGTTTTCATACCAACTTCTGCGATAGAAATAAAACAATCTAATAACGTTTGAACAATAGCTGCTTCTTTTTGTATTTCTTCATATTGAAGCGTACGAACTACATATTTATAAACATTATCCTTATCTGTTAACCCACATAAAAAAATAACAGCACAGCGGGTTAAACTACCAGCAAGAGCAACTTCTCTAATTGTTAAATCATTAGGTGAACCTAACTCATCTCTAATTTCCTTCATAACTTCAAACAAGTTACCTTTTAGCTCTAACAATTTCCCCACCTAACTTCCTTTTCAACAAGTTTTTAGTTAGATTCCGCTAATAGAAGAAAATATATACAAAAAAGAGCTATCTCTTTTCGAAGATAGCTCTAACATACGAATTACTTTTCTACTATTATATTGTCGGTCTTTACAGATACATTTCTTGTGAATCCACTAACGATAAACATCACAATCATATTCATTAACAATGCGACTATACCTACATTTAAATCTTTTATATATTGCGGAAAACTCGGAAACATCGTAGCTATAGTTGAACCAGATAAGGTAATATATGCGACAATTAACAACCCAATCCCCATTCCTGCAATCGCTCCTTGCTTCGTAATAATTTGACGTGGAAACAAACTACATACAAGTGCAGGGAAAAGTTGCGTAACTATACTGTACCCCATTAAAAGAAGAGCCCCTATCGTTTCTCCCCCTTTAAATGTAAACAATACTGCAACAAGCGTTACAACAGGTACAAATAACTTAGCTACTTTTGCAACTTGTCTATCTGAAGCAGATGGCACCATTGTTCGGTAAATATTTTTTGCTAACAACGTAGATGCCGCCATAACAAGCATGGAACCTGGAACTAATGCCGTTAACACTCCTGCACTACCAATAATACCAATAAACCATGGATCAAACGTTTGAAGAGCCAGACGGAATAATGAAAGATCTACATCCGCTCCCTTTAACCCTGGAACTTGCAAGATAGCAGCAAAACCTGCAAAGAACACAAAAAGCAAAACTAAAGAATAGAGAGGCATAATTGCTGCATTTTTCCTAAATACTTTTTCACTTTTCGCTGAGAAAGCTGAGGCAAATGTATGAGGCCACATATAAAAACCGAGAGCCGTTAATATAATAGTAGAAACAAACCAAGAAATACTCATTCCCTTTTCAGGTAAAGATAAAAAACCTGGTTTTGCAGCTTCTACAGCTTCAAACATCGGTTGAAATCCTCCGTAATAGTGATACGGTAAATATATACCTAAAAACATAACGATAAATAGTATCATAATGTCCTTCAAAGCAGCTGTCCAAGCCGATCCATGTATACCTGAAACCATTACATAAATAGTTATAACAATAGCACCAATCCATACCGCAATAACAGGTGTCACTCTTCCATAGGAAGCTTCCGAAACGATAATTCCTAATCCCTTTAATTGCAAAACAAGATACGGGATAATCGAAATAACACCAATAATTGAAACAATTACCCCAAGCGTCTTACTCCTGTATTTCTTCGCAAAGAAATCTGATTGTGAAATGAGGTTATGTTCTTTTGCATACTTCCAAATTGGAGGCAATAAGAAATACGATAAAATATAAGCTAATGCACCATACCCTAAAATATAAAATGTAGGAGCTCCTTTACTATAAGCCCAGCCACTTCCTCCTAAAAATGTGAACGTCGTATAAATTTCCCCTGCCATAAGGAGAAAAACGAAAATAGTTCCAAATCCTCTTCCTCCAACTGACCATTGTTCTAAATTCATATCTTTTCCATGTTGTGCCCGAATTCCTAAAAATAGTGCGAGAAACAAAAATATAATAATGATAAATAATGCAGTCATTTTACGTCCCCCTTATTAGCAGGATCGAATACGTACACAAGACCCATACAAAGAGACGTAATGAGCACTGATAATAGTACCCAAAATAATAAAAATGGCATCCCCCATACGTAAGGAGTGACCGAATTTGCAAATACTGGTCCAACTACTAAACAAAGAACTGGAATAAGTGCTAGCACGTGTATTTTTTTCATCTCATTCTCCTTTACTTATAAAATTCATAATGGATGATACAAAGACTTCCACTCCAATTGGTAATGCGTCTTCGTCAATTGTAAAACGAGGGTGATGATGCGGATATATAATTCCCTTCTCTTCATTTCCTGCCCCTATAAAAAAGAACGTCCCTGGTGCCTTTTGTAAAAATGCTGAAAAATCTTCCCCTGCCATCGTTGGCTGTAAACGAACAACTCTTTCTCTTCCATACAGCTGTAATGCTGTATGTTCAATAAGCTCTGTAACTTCATAATCGTTCACAACTGGGCGATATCCATATTCATAAGAAAATGTATACTTAGCACCGTAGGATTCTGTAATATGTTTTACAATCCTTTCAAGCTTCTTCTTTGTTTCTTCTCTTAATTCATGCCTTAAACTTCTCACTGTCCCTTCAACCTCCGCTTGTTCCGGGATAACATTATGAGTTGTCCCAGAATGAAATTGCGTAACAGATACTACGAGAGAATCTAACGGATTCGTGAGGCGAGATACAATTTGCTGAATTTGCGAAACTACTTGCGCACCAATGGCGATACTATCAACTGTTTCATGCGGAATTCCAGCATGCCCACCTTTTCCCTCTATCGTAATTTTAAAAACGTCCGGCGCCGCCATCGCAGGACCATAAATTACACCTACTTTTCCAACCTCTAATGACGCCCAAAGATGAGCACCAATAATGTAATCCACACCTGTCATCACTCCCGCTGCGACCATTTCCTCTGCACCGCCTGGAAAGTTTTCTTCTGCATGTTGAAATAAAAAGCGAATCTCTCCTTTAACTTTCTCTCTTTCCTCTACCAACTTATGTACTACACCAAGCAATATTGCCATGTGACCATCGTGACCACACGCATGCATCACACCTGGATATATAGAAATAAAATCAAACTTATTTTCTTCATGAATAGGAAGAGCATCCATATCAGCACGAACCGCGATAGTTTTACCAGGCTGCCTACCAATTAACCTTGCCATTACACTATATTTAGTAGGCCTTGAGACTTCTAAATACGGGATTTCCCGAAGTATGTCGAATACAAATTGAGATGTTTTTTCCTCTTGAAAAGATAACTCTGGATACTTATGAAAATGCCTTCTCCACTCAATCAACTGATTCTTTGATAAAACAAGTTCCTTTGCGACATCCATTTCTCTTCTCCCCTTCTTTACCAAGTTAAATGTTATTATAGCGTGAATCGTTAACTTCTGAAAGAATTTTCAGAATTTTCTATAATGAATATTCAAAAAGAAAAAGCCATCTCAAGATGACTTTTCATTTTATAAAATAGTAATTGCTTGTTTCCCCATTTGCTCCCATGCCTTTTCAAATTCAGCACGAGGAACAGCTTTTCGTGGATTGTTTGCAAGAGGATCATTTACGTATACAAAGTTTTGATCATATCCAATTACTACAACACTATGCTCATAATATGTAATTTTCACTTTACCTGAACTCGTATTCCATGTTTCAAAACTACTTTCGGCTAATGGTTTAAACGTTGTATTAATAATTACCCATACTGGAGAACCAGAACTAATTACTTTATATAGATCTTGCACGTCTCTACCCGTTAAATTAATTACTTTTTCAGGAACATACTTTTCTGCTAAATTAAAAATCGGTTGATTATATACACCGTATCCCGGCTCAGCTTTCGTGTAAATATTTCCAACGAATCCCTCATACGGATTTCCATGCAAACCATCTTGTTTAAATGGAACGCGATGAATTTCACTAGCAAGTTGCATCTTATCTACTTGTACACCTTTATGTTGTAGTAGCATAGTTAAACTTGTCACTTCACAACCTCTAGGTAATTCAGGTAACTGTCTAATAAACGGAACCTCTGTAATCATTGCACTTTCTTTCATCTCAGAGAAAAGGTCTAACCGAAATTCTTGTGCCTTTTTCATAATTTTATCTTTCTCGAAAAAGAACACGACAGCAAATATAATACCGAAAATAAAAATATATTTTAACTTTTTCATCATAAACCAAACTCCATTATATCAATTATTTTAAAGGCACAACTCCTATCATTGTACCTTTCTTCTTACTAGTTTGCTAGAAAGATTCTGTGAATTATTATTCACAAATACCTTTTTTAAAATTCCGATTGTTTGAAATAGAAAGAAAAAATTATATTTTTTCAGAATTTTTTACTAAAAAACAAAATTATTAACCTAGTGAAAGAATCACGTTTCCTTCACTAGGTTAATAAACATTCTAAGGTATTTAGTCATAGTTAGTTTTTCCTTTACATACTCAGTTCACAACAAAATAAACCAAGTATGTTTTTCACCCCCACTAATGATTAAAAGCACCGAATAAAATCTAGTTAAAACATACAAAAAAATATGGGGGGAGGGACATATGAATCAACAAGTAGAACAAGCAGAATTAAAATACCGCACACCACTTTATCCAATAGTTCCAATCGTAGCTTTCTCACTCAATTTCCTTACATTTGTTAGTTTAGCTTTCATTCCAGATCAGAGAATTGCTCTTTATTGCTGGGTTCCATTTATGATCATTTGTTACATTTTATACCGAGTTAAAGTTTCGGAAAGTTGTCACATTTGAGCAAAAAAGAAATATAACTTAGGTAACAAACTGAATATATTAAAAATTCAGTATTTTTCCTTATGATAAGATAATTTTTTTCTATTTATTGGGTATGTTGGTATAACTTTATTTATCTTAAAATTCCCACAATCACGTTTTTATCTGGAAAATAGTTTACAATGTTATCAAGTTACAAATGATATTCACCTTAAAAAGCGTGCATTTGTGTCTATTTTTTAACAATATAACAAAAACTATTGCCATCTATAAATTAATAGGTTTATATTGTTTTATTGGCATAGTTTCAATCCAAGGA
Organism: Bacillus sp. 41-22; assembly: GCF_025809295.1. Taxonomy (NCBI): domain Bacteria; kingdom Bacillati; phylum Bacillota; class Bacilli; order Caryophanales; family Bacillaceae; genus Bacillus; species Bacillus sp. 41-22. Next base: position 712,182 of record NZ_CP084035.1, on the reverse strand, counting down.
GAAAGGAGATTTTCAATCGTGCAACTAAAGAAAGCATTTTGGAAGTTGGCTTCGCTTCTTCCGTTATCATTACTTCTGTTCCTCGGTGGCTGTGATAAAAAACTCGCAGTATTAAATCCGCAAGGACCTGTTGCAAAAGCACAGTATGATTTAATTGTTTGGTCATTCTTGCTTATGTCATTAATTATCGCAATTGTATTCATCTTGTTTACAGTCATCTTGATTCGTTATCGTGAAAAACCAGAGAATATGGACTATGAGCCACCTGATCAACATGGTAACACATTATTAGAAATCATTTGGACAATTATTCCTGTTATTATCGTTATCGCATTATCGATTCCAACAGTTAAAGCAACTTATGCTTCGGAAGAGGTTCCGCAAGAGTCCAAACATATTAAACCAGTTGAAATTTATGTTACATCTGCAAACTGGAAATGGTTATTTAGTTACCCGGAGGAAAAAATTGAAACCGTTAACTATTTAAACATCCCAGCTGGTGTACCAATTCAATTTAAACTGACTTCTGTAGGTCCAATGAATGCTTTCTGGGTACCAGAACTTGGTGGTATGAAGTATACAATGGATGGCATGATCATGGACTTATATTTACAAGCTGACAAACCAGGTTCTTACCTAGGTCGTAGCTCGAACTTCTCTGGTGAAGGATTTACTCACATGGAATTCGAAGTTGAAGCAAAAACTAAAGAGAAATATGATAAGTGGGTAAAAGAAGTACAAGAAACTGCCCCTAAATTATCAGAAAAGAAATATAACGAAATTATTAAACCTGGTGTAGTGGGGCGTATGACGTTCTCTAGTCACCACTTAAGTTATGTAGATCCAAAATCACTTGAATATTGTGATTACAACTACTACAAAAACAAAAAATAATAGCTATTATTCCAACAGATTGGAGTGAACACAGTGAAGCTTGATGAATTTTTTGTCACAGGTGACCCGATTATTTACGGAGCTGACGCTTCTATCGTTCTTGTGACATTAGCGATTCTTTTCGTACTAACAAAGTACAAAAAATGGAGATGGCTTTGGGATGAGTGGTTGACAACTGTTGACCATAAAAAAATAGGGACCATGTATATTATCTCTGCCGTTATAATGTTATTCCGTGGTGGTATGGATGGTTTAATGATTCGTGCCCAGTTAACATTCCCGGAAACAACTTATTTAAACGCTGAACACTATAACGGAATCTTTACAACACATGGTACGGTAATGATTCTTTTCATGGCAATGCCATTCGTTATGGGATTAATGAACCTTGTAGTACCATTACAAATTGGTGCTCGTGACGTTGCATATCCGTTCTTAAATGCTTTAAGTTTCTGGTTATTCTTTGTCGGAGCAATGTTATTCAACATCGCTTTCGTAATCGGTGGTTCTCCAGACGCTGGGTGGACTTCTTACTTCCCAATGGCAGGTACAGAGTTTACTTCTGGTGTAGGAAATAACTACTACGCAATTGCATTACAGATTTCAGGTCTCGGTACGCTGATGACGGGTATTAACTTCCTTGTTACTATCTTAAAAATGCGTACACCTGGTATGAAATTAATGAGAATGCCAATGTTTACTTGGTCAATCTTAATTACAACAATTATCATTATTTTCGCTTTCCCAGTATTAACAGTTGCTCTTGCATTAATGACATTTGACCGTCTATTCGATGCTCACTTCTTTACGATGGCGAGCGGCGGTATGCCAATGTTATGGGCCAACCTATTCTGGGTATGGGGTCACCCTGAAGTATATATTGTTATTTTACCGGCATTCGGTATTTTCTCTGAAATCATTAGTACATTCTCACGTAAACGTCTATTCGGTTACAGTGCGATGGTGTACTCGATGGTTGCAATTTCTTTACTAAGTTTCGTCGTATGGCTTCACCATTTCTTCACTATGGGTGCAGGTCCAGCGGTTAACTCATTCTTCTCGATTTCGACAATGGCGATTTCGATTCCAACCGGTGTTAAGATCTTTAACTGGTTGTTTACACTGTATAAAGGACGTATTCGTTTTACAGTTCCAATGCTTTGGTCATTGGCATTTATTCCAAACTTCGTAGTTGGTGGAGTTACAGGGGTTATGCTTGGAATGGCAGCAGCTGATTATCAATACCATAACAGCTACTTCCTAATTGCTCACTTCCACTACGTATTAATCGCAGGTACAGTATTCGCTATGCTTGCTGGATTCACATACTGGTATCCAAAAATGACAGGTCATATGTTAAATGAACGCCTAGGTAAATGGACATTCTGGATCTTTATGAGCGGATTTAACATCTGTTTCTTCCCAATGTACTTCTTAGGTTTAGACGGTATGACTCGTCGTATGTACACTTACTCTGAAAGTCTTGGATGGGGCTGGCTAAACCAAATCGCATCTGTTGGTGCTGTAATGATGGCTATTGGCTTCCTAATCCTTTGCTATAACGTAATTTGGAGTGCACGTCACGGTGAGCGTGACACAACTGGAGATCCATGGGACGGCCGTACACTTGAATGGGCAACTCAATCTCCTGTACAACATTACAACTTCGCGAAACTTCCTGAAATTAAAGAAGCTGATGCTTTCTGGTTCATGAAAAAACGTGGAGAAACAATTACACCAACAGCAGATGAATTAAAACCAATTCACATGCCAAGTAATTCTGGTGTGCCTATTATTGCGTCTTTATTCTTCGGTCTTGCAGGTTTTGCATTAGTATTTAGCTGGTTCTGGATTGCAGCAATCGGTGGTATTGGTATTTTAGGTTGCTTAATCTATCGTTCATTCGATTATGATGATGGCTACTACGTAAGCGTTGATGAAATTAAAGAAACAGAACATATAGCATGAGAGGTGAAATGACATGGCGGCTTTAGATAAAAGCTTACCTTTGGAATATCAATCCGAGCAAAGCAGATTGAATATCCTAGGATTCTGGATTTTTCTTGGGGCTGAAATTATGCTGTTCGCAACACTTTTCGCCTCTTATCTAGTCCTTGCTGGTCGTACGGCTGATGGCCCAACACCAGCGCAATTGTTTGAAGTTAAAACACTTTTAATTCAAACACTGTTACTTTTAACAAGTAGCTTTACATGTGGGATCGCAATTCACGAAATGCGTAAACACAATCAAAAAGGAATGTTAGCTTGGTTTATCCTGACTTTACTTTTAGGTGCAGGCTTCCTATTCTTTGAAATTGAAGAATTCATTTTGTACGTTGGTGAAGGTGCAACGATTCAAACAAGTGCTTTCTTATCGGCATTCTTCGTTCTTCTTGGAACGCATGGTGCCCACGTAACAGGTGGTATCATCTGGGCAACTTGTGTTATTATCCAAATTTTAAAACGAGGTTTAACACCAGTTACAGCTCGTAAAGTATTTATTATCAGCTTATACTGGCATTTCCTTGATCTTGTTTGGGTCTTTATTTACACACTAGTTTACTTGAACGGGATGGTGGCGTAAATGGGTCAAAATAACAACCAAGCAAACGGGCATGGGCATAGCGGATTCCCATGGTCACACGTTTTCGGATTTATTTTATCGCTTGCACTAACGTTTCTAGCGTTATACGTGGCACTTTACACAAACCTGCCACTTTCAACGATATTAACAACTATCATCATAATGGCAGTTGCGCAAGCGTTATTACAATTAATTATGTTCATGCACTTAAAAGAAGGAGAAGGAAGAATTCAAGTTCTTACAATGATATACAGTTTCTTCGTTGCAGCTGCAACAGTTGGACTTACTGTATGGATCTTCTTCTCAATGTAATTTGCATGAAAAGACTGCTGGGATTCCTCAGCAGTCTTTTTTTATCCCCTATTAACGAGCAGTAAGACCCCCACTGATTAAAGTTTCACTTTATCCCCTCCCCCTATTACATCCACATTACGGAATTAACAACAAAATCATGAAAAATATACTTATTATGACAAATGTTAAGAAAACTCTTTCTTTATGAAATCGAAACCATATCCGTTGCTTTTCTTCCTATTATATGGCTAAATAGTTACTATATTTATTTGAAGGGAGAGAACGCAATGGAACATCATTCTTCTGTTCTATCACTTATGGTTGTCGTCGCAATCGCGTTTTTCGTTCCCCTTTTGTTACAGCGCTTTAAATTAAAAGCACTTCCTGTCGTTGTTGCAGAAATTATCGCAGGAATCTTTGTAGGTAAAAGTGGATTTAACATCATTGAGCCCGATATGTGGCTTCAAGTCTTATCAACACTAGGGTTTATCTTCCTAATGTTTTTAAGTGGTTTAGAAATTGACTTTTCGATCTTTAAACAAAAAGGGAAAAAGAATACGACAAACGAACCGAACACATTCCAAGCAGCAAGCATTATCTTCTTGTTTATTTTCATTTTATCTTATGCCCTATCATTAATATTCGTATGGCTAGGATTCGTAGACAATGCAATGTTCATGACTTTAATTATTTCAACTATTTCTTTAGGTGTTGTCGTACCAACATTGAAAGAAAATAACTTAGGAAAAACCGCAATCGGGCAAATCATTTTATTAGTCGCTGTTATTGCAGACTTAGTTACAATGATTTTACTCGCTATATTCGTCGGATTAAATTCCGAAAGTGGCCAAAGCATGTGGCTTCTACTTCTTCTATTCGGTGCTGGTATTGTAATTTACTTTGTCGCAAGACGGTTTAAAAATATTCCATACCTAGAAAGCTTAAAAGCCGGTAGTGTACAAATTGATACACGAGCTGTTTTTGCACTCATCTTAATATTAGTTGGATTATCTGAATCTGTTGGGGCAGAAAATATTTTGGGAGCCTTTTTAGCAGGTGTACTCGTATCTTTATTATCACCAAATGAAGATATGGTTGAAAAACTTGATTCCATCGGATATGGCTTCTTCATTCCTATTTTCTTCGTAATGGTTGGTGTAAATCTAGAAGTATGGTCTATTTTTAACGAGCCTTCTAGTATGCTAATGATCCCAATTCTAATTGTGGGACTCTTTATTTCAAAACTGTTGCCATCACTCGTCTTACGAAAATGGTACCCACGCAATATCGTACTCGGAAGTGCTATTTTGTTAACATCAACACTTTCTTTAGTTATTGCGGCTGCACAAATCGGTGAAAAGCTAGGCATCATTAGCCCAAGTTTATCAGCATCTCTTATTTTAAGTGCAGTTATTACTTGTATTTTTGCACCTATATTATTTAAAAAGATGTTTCCAAAAGTGGAAACACCAAAACCGAAAGTATCTATTATTGGTGCAAGCAGAATTACCCTTCCGTTATCACTTGATTTAAAACGTGAAGATTATGACGTAACACTATATATGATACGTCAAAATAAAATAAATGATGAGGAAGCGAAATCTCATGACTTCCCTATTGTAAAATTAGATGAGATTACTATTCAATCTTTAATGGAGCAACAAGCTTTCGAAGCAGACCGTGTTGTTGTTGCGACAAGTGATGATGAACAAAACTTATTATTAGCAGAACACGCAAAAGAATTAGGTGTTGAACACGTCATCGCAAGTGTAGAAGATCCCCTTCTACAAGAAAAAGCGACTCAAGAACATATCGCTGTATTCTCGACTATTAACTCTACACGTATTTTATTACGTGCACTTATTGATAAACCGAGTCTCGTTCGCTTGATTACAACAGCAAATGAAACGGTGCGTGAGGTTGAACTACGAAGTAATAAATATAACGGCTTAGCACTTCGTCGCCTTCCGTTTCTAGGTGATGTACTTGTCATTCAAATTTACCGTGGTAATAAAGCATTAATACCACATGGTGATACGAAGTTACAGCATGGCGATACTTTACTTGTAACGGGTTCAAAAGAACATATTGATACAATGAAAAACATATTAGAATAGAAAATGCCCCTCACATAAATGAGGGGCATTTTTTCAATTTCATATGGTAAAATGTTACTATCACATATTATGGGGATGAATCACATTATGTCTATTTCAACTTTAGCTCTCTTATTATTAGCAGAAGTACTCGTCGCCATTATTCTCATCGGTATTAGCATTGAAATTTGTAGTTATGGATGGAAAAAATCGAATGGAATTAAGTACTTTTGTCTCTTAATTTCACTCCTTCTCGGAACAGCTAGCATACTAGGACTTCTCGTTGCACCCGCATATTTCTTCTTACAACTTATAGAAAAAGGCTTATAAGAAAGGATGATATTATGATTACAGTGAAACATATTGATGCATCTGAAACATACTTATTACGTCAAAAGGTTTTGCGTCCCAATCAATCATTAGAAGATTGTAAATACGATTCAGATTACGAAACAGACGCCTTTCATTTAGGTGCATTTTTATATGATGAACTTGTTAGTATCGCCTCTTTCTCTAAAGAAATACATCCTGATTTACAAGCTGGTACCCACTATCGTCTACGAGAAATGGCAACATTACCTAATTTCCGAAACCAGCATGCTGGCAGCTCCTTAATCCGTAAAGCTGAACAAGTCCTCCAAGAACGCGAAGCAAATATTCTATGGTGTAATGCGCGGATTATTACAAACGATTAGGTTTCCATGAGCATGGTGAAATCTTCGAGATTGATCCAATAGGACTACATAAAGTAATGTATAAAGAAATATAAGAAAAGCTTTCTGCATATTGCAGAAAGCTTTTCTTATATTTCATTTTCACTTTTTATTTTTTTCATATATATGTATATAAACAAACTAGGAATTAAAAAGCAAACAAAGATAATAAGTCCTGTTATACTAATTTCCTTTATCGAAATACCTGGTGTTACAATGATACAAATAGCTAACAGTCCAATAACAATCCCTACTGGAATTAATAATAGTTTCATGAAATAACTACGCGATACTCCACCTGTATGCTCATACACTTCCACCGAATTTTTTAAGTTTAAAAAGTTAATAACTATTATCCCGCCCATAAATACCATTAATAAATCCGAAACACTTTCATACCCTGCCCCTTGCAAGACGTAACGGTAAAAAACAATGCCTAGTATGACGACATTTTGTAAGATGAAAGCCAATCTAATATGTTTTAATCCCTCAATCATTAAACGTTCATCTTTCACGATTTTCACCCTATCACTCCTTTTCCTCCCAAAACAAATCATTCAATGTTTTATCTACCGCATAACAAATTTTCAAACATAAATCTAAAGACGGGTTGTATTTCCCCTTCTCAATTAAACTAATCGTTTGCCTTGTAACACCTACTTTTTCTGCTAATTGTTGTTGTGTTAAATCTAACTGAACACGTGCGACTTTTATTTTACTTACAGCCATTCATGTTCCTCCTCTGCCTTTATTGTAACATATATATTCCATTAAGTAATTTATATTTTACGTAATTGATTTGTTTTTTTCACTTTATTATACACAAAAAAGGAGCCTCTCATAAGAAGCCCCCTTTCCTATCTCTATACTATAAGAATAAATGACATCCAAATAAAATTGTAAATAAATATAGTAACGGATGTACTTCCATCCCTTTCCCCTTCACAATTTTTAATACTGGATACACTAAAAATCCAATTGCAATTCCATTTGCAATACTAGACGTTAACGGAATACCAACGAAAATTAAAAATGCTGGTAATGCATCTTCAAATTCATTCCAATTAATATCACGAATGCTTTGTGCCATTAAACTACCTACAATAATTAATGAAGGAGCTGTAATAGCAGCTACACTTGATAAAGACGCGATAACAGGGCTGAAAAATGCCGTTATAATCGTTAGACCAACAACTACAATACCTGTTAATCCAGTTTTACCACCTGCAGCAATACCAGCTGACGATTCAATCGTTGCTGCTGTTGGGCTTGTTCCGAAGATAGAACCTGTCGTTCCGCCAATCGCATCTGCAATAAACGCTTTGCCAAAACGTTTCTCTGTATTATCTGTAATTAAACCAGCTTGTTTAATTAAACCGAGTAATGCACCTGTCGTATCAAATAAAAGTACAAGTAAAAATGAAAATACAACACCATATAATCCATACTGAATTACATCTGAAAAAGCATTGATTGGATTTGAAACGATAATACCCTCTGGTAAATGAGGCATCGCTACAATTTTATCCTCAAACTTCAGTTGCCCCGTAAAGAAGGCGATAATTCCTGTCACAATCATACTAATAAATAATGCACCACTCACACGTAATACCATTAATACTGCCGCTAAAATTAAACCAATTAAAGTTAAAATAACGGCTGGAGAATGAAAATCACCAATCGTAACTAAGTTAGATGGATGATCCACGATAATTCCAGATAGACGTAATCCAATAAAAGCAATAAATAGTCCAATTCCACCTGCAATTGCATGTTTTAAACTGTCAGGAATTGCGATAATTAGCTTTTGCCTAAATGAAGTGAAAGATAATAAAAGAAAAATGATACCTGTTACAAATACTGCCGAAAACGCAATGACATACGTAATCCCCTCTGCCTGTTGAACGACAGAATAAGCAAAATATGCATTCATCCCCATAGCTGGAGCAATAACAATTGGATAGTTAGCTAAAAACGCCATACATAGCGTCCCAATAACTGTCGCAATAATAGTTGCCGTAAACGCTTGATCAAATGGTACACCTGCATCAGATAATATTTTCGGATTGATGACAAGAATATACGCAAATGTAAAAAAAGTTGTGATGCCCGCTAAAAGCTCTCGCTTCACAGAAGTGTTATATTTTTGTAATTGAAACATGGCTATGTACCCTTCCTACACCTGAATTATTATCACACATTCTTTTCTTACTAGTATGTGAGAAAATATAATACTTAATCTTAACAATCAATAAAAAGAAGAGTCAATAAATTCTCTAATAGTGAGAATTTTAAGTTTAAGTCCGACAAGTTCAGATGTAGTACAGTTCATTTTGATTATTTTTGTAGCATAACAGATAGAAATGTTTTATAATTTGAAATAGTTAAATATTTAGGTAGCTCATTCTACAAGGGGGATTCTTCTTATGCAGCACACAAACAAATCTGGAACTTTAAATCGAGGTTTAAAAGAACGACATATTACTTTAATGTCACTCGGTTCGGCTATTGGCGTTGGGCTATTTTTAGGATCTGCTTCTGCTATTAAACTAGCTGGTCCTTCCATCTTACTAGGTTATATGATCGCTGGACTCGTTATTTTTTTCATTATGCGAGCGCTCGGAGAAATGGCAATTGAACAACCGGTTGCCGGCTCTTTTAGTAAATATGCTAATGATTATATCGGCCCACTTGCTGGCTATATTACTGGTTGGAACTACTGGTTCTTATGGGTTGTTACTTGTATGGCTGAAATTACGGCGGCTGGAATTTACATGCAGTACTGGTTCCCAGATATCCCGCGCTGGACTTGGGCACTACTCGCTCTATTATTAATGAGCGCTTTCAACTTCTTATCAGTAAAAGTATTTGGAGAACTTGAGTTTTGGTTTGCTCTCATTAAAATTGTCACAATTATCTGTATGATAGTGATTGGCTTTGGTATTATTCTATTCGGATTTGGAAATGGCGGCGTTGCAACTGGTATTTCAAATCTTTGGGAACATGGGGGCTGGTTCCCAAATGGCTTCTCTGGATTATTGCTTTCCTTACAAATGGTATTATTCGCTTATCTAGGCGTTGAACTAATTGGTGTTACAGCTGGTGAAGCTCAAAACCCGAAGAAAACACTCGCAAAAGCTATCGATAACGTATTTTGGAGAATCCTAATCTTTTACGTCGGGGCATTATTCGTTATGATGGCAATTTATCCATGGAACGAACTTGGCGAGAAAGGAAGTCCATTCGTATTAACATTCCAACAAATCGGCATTGCAAAAGCAGCAGGTATTATTAACTTTGTTGTATTAACAGCTGCACTTTCTTCTTGTAACGGTGGTTTATTTAGTACAGGGCGTATGCTATTTACACTAGCACAACAAAAGAAAGCACCTGAACGATTTGGACGTTTAAATAAAAATGGCATTCCAAGTCAAGGTATTATAGCAACTGCGATTGTTTTACTCGTTGGCGTTATATTAAACTATCTCGTTCCTGCAAAAGTGTTTACATGGCTAACTAGTATTTCAACTTTCGGGGCAATTTGGACTTGGGGTATAATATTAGTCGCTCAAATTAAATTCCGTAAAGGATTACCAACTGAGAAAAAAGACAAGCTAACGTATAAAATGCCTTTACATCCATTAAGCTCTTACTTCTCACTTGGCTTCCTCGCACTTGTACTAGGTATTATGGCGTATTCAGAAGATACACGAATTGCATTAATCATTGGCCCAATTTGGCTTATCGGCTTAGCTATCGTGTATTACATGAAAGGGTTTCATAAGATCGATGAAACACCTAATTCAAAAATTAGTTAAACAAGCTATCCCTTCCTTATTAATTGGAAGGGATTTTTTATTGCCTATATAAATATTTCTCAACAAAATTCACGGTATTTTTACAATTTTTTAATATTTTTTACGTTTTCTGTCTTTATTTTTTCAGAAAAATAAATTACATTATTAAAGCACATATATTTATTATTAGGGGGATTCTTCTATGAAGAATAAAAAATGGATTACATTTTCTTTAGCAACAGCAATTACACTTAGTATGGGGAGTTCGTTCATACCGTCTACTTATGCCGAAAGCTCTGTAGACCCAGCTCCTGAAATTGCTGCAAAGGTTGTAAATCAAAACAATGGGAAGAAAGTATTATTTGATAATACGCACGGTCAAACTGCTGGGACAGCTGACTGGGTTATTGATGGCGGCTTTTCTGATTTCGGAAACGGCATTGCCCAAAACGGATATCATGTAAAAGAACTTCGTAAATCAACACCTATTACATACGACGACTTAAAAAATTACAACGTGTTTATCGTTCCAGAGGCAAATATTCCTTACAAAAAATCTGAACAAGACGCAATGTTACAATACGTGAAAAATGGCGGCAGTATTTTCTTCATTGCCGATCATTATAATGCAGATCGTAATAAAAACCGCTGGGACTCCTCAGAAGTGTTCAATGGATATAGACGCGGGGCATGGGATAATCCAGCAAAGGGAATGTCTAATGAAGAAACAACTTCACAAGCTATGCAAGGAGTAGAAAGCTCTGATTGGCTATCCGATAATTTCGGTATTCGCTTCCGTTACAATGCACTTGGTGATGTTTCAGCTAAAAATATTGTCTCACCTGTGCAATCATTCGGAATTACAACTGGCGTTTCATCTGTAGCAATGCATGCCGGCTCTACCCTTGCGATTACAAATCCAAAACTAGCGAAAGGCCTTGTATATCTTCCAGAAAATCCATCAAAATGGAATAACGCTGTTGATAGCGGCGTTTATAACGGTGGTGGCGTTGCAGAGGGGCCTTATGCTGCTATTTCGAAAGTTGGTCTTGGAAAAGCTGCCTTTATTGGTGATTCTTCTCCTGTTGAAGATGCTTCGCCAAAATATGTTCGCGAAGACTCAGGTCAAACAAAGAAAACTTATGATGGTTATAAAGAAGAAAACGATGCTGTTCTATTAGAAAACATCGTGAATTGGTTAGCGAAACAAGAAACATTTACAAGCTTAGATCAAGTGAGTGGTTTACAGCTTGATGCACCTACAGCTCTACAAACATTTGAACAACCAAGTTTATCAACAGAACCACAACCAGAACCTTGGAGCGCACCAAGTCAAGGTTACCAGTGGTTCAATACAAATACTTTCAAACCAGGTTCATACGGCTATAACGGTGCAGTGACAACGAGTGATTACGTAATTACGCACCCTAGCATTCTACCAAACAATGAAGTGTTCCAAATGAAGATTCAAGTAAATAACTTATTACCAAATACAACGTACAATAATTATTCTTTAGGTATCTTCACAACTGGCGGAACACAGGTGGCAAAAGTTCAAAATACAAATGGCACTTGGCCATCTTCTTTCGGATATAGCAGTGCATTCTCTTTCATCACAAATAACCAAGGATCTGCTGAAAAAATTGTGAATGTACAACTTGATCCAAATACAACTGGACAAGCAACACTTCGTCTACGTCAAAATACGACAGCGAAATATAGTGAAACTGTAACGATTAATAAAAAATAATGAAAAAGGCAATCCGAATATGGATTGCCTTCTTTTCACTTCTCTTCTTTTGAGAAAAACATTCTTGAAATAACGATACCTATACTACCTACGATTAAGAATAACACCGCTCTAATCATCATCGACACCTCTGGTAGGTCGAGAAGGAATAACTTCCCTACTGTTACTACTAATACGACTAATCCAGCATATAATATTTCGTTCATCTGTCTATAACGGCCAAACCAAACTGCAAATAAAGCATATACCATCCATAATAATGATACAGATACGCTAATTATACTTCCATCTGTAGAAAGAACTTCACCGATCCTAGTAATTGTAATAAATACAATAACCATTAACGAGTAGAGCGCTATAGAATAAACATATTTACCTAAACTCGCTAACACTTCTTTTGCTTGTATCATGCAATAATAGAACGTTCCTATTAAAATAATATGAGCGACAAACCCTGCTGAAATGAACTCATCAAACGGGCTAAAAATCGTCTGTACCATTCCAATCGCATAAATCGTTGCACCTACATACAACTTAATATTTTGCTTTACTTTAATAGCAGTAACCATACCGAGGAAACCTTGTAACAATAATACGATCGCTGCATTCACCAAACTATACTCGTATAAAATCGCTAAACTAAATGATCCCATTGCAAAGCCAAATATTAGATTTGAAAATACAGAATGTTTATTCTTCCTATATTCAAGTACAAACATAACAGCATGCACAAATGCACTTATAACTAATCCCCACGTTGTAAATTCAGGAATTTGAGAAATGGCTAAAATAAAGAAAACTGCATTCGCACTAAATATCGCCAATCGTGCTTCTTGTATAAAACTTCTCTCCGAAAACATATGCCAAAATAATAGTAAATGAATTGCACCGTATACAACTGTTAACTGTACTTGCACATTCTCTACTAATATTGACATAACAACAAAGAAGACAAATAGGACAATTGCCGCAACAACATAAGAAATCATATACAAGTACTTATAAAGGTTTCTCAATGCATACCATAATAGGCTAATTGTTAATATCGTCTCATAACTAAAGAAAATATACGTATTAGGAGTCGTACTATTTAACAAGAAAGGAACAAAAAATGCTCCCACCGCCACGAAAATAGCGAGATATTCCGATCTATATCTTTTCGCTAAATAAATCCCTAAAACAACCCATATAATGTTGCAAACAAACGCAATACTTGCAGGAATAAACTCATATAAATAATGTGCCGCAAACGTTGTTAAAATAATTCCCGTAATACTTCCTCCAGCTAATACTAACCCTAACGCTTGCCGCTCTCTTTTAATTTGTATATCTCCTACGTAATACAAACCGGCAGATAGTACTATACCAAACACAACTCGTATCGCTGGTGTCAATAATCCGGCATCTACCCCTGCTTTGAATAACCAAATAACGCCAAGTAGCATAATACCGACAAATATGCGTGGTAACCACGTTTGACAAAACTTTATAATATTAAATGGTTCTGGTTTAAATGCAGATATATCTACTTGTTTCACCTCTGGCTCTTGCATGGACTTCCTCGTCTTAACTACATCTTCTTGTAACTTTTCATTACTTACCGCTTCAATATATTCTTTCTTTTCCTTATTAACATTTTGTTGAACTTTATCTACTTCTATTTTTCTTTGTTTCGCTTTCAATTCATAAAGTGCCTCTTGCATCGTTTCAATTGCCGTTTCGAGTGCTTCTATTTTCTTATTCAAATCCTCCTTCATACGCTCCCCCCTCATCATTCATGTAAAACCTATATATTACCAATTACCTTTATCATACTCTTAGTCTATTCATTTTCAATACTATTTTTCCCAAAAAAGAAAGGTGTTTTCCGAAATAGGAAAACACCTCTTACTTATTTATTCTTATTTATAGCAATACTAACAATTACACCGAGGCAGACACCTACAAATGCCGGAACAATCCAACCTACACCTTCTGAATAAAACGGAAGCATTTTTAGTAGTGGTGTCCATTTATTCATCAGTACACTTTTGTTTAAAATATCAATCGCACTAAATACCGCTACGAGTCCAATCGTTACCGAATATACGTATACATACTTTCCAATATACTTATGGAATAACCCTAAAATAATAAGCGTTAGTGCAACTGGATAAATAAATCCAAGAATCGGTACCGATACTTTTAAAATTTGCGTTAATCCTAAATTAGCTAAAACCATACTAACAAAACTTAATATAAATGCCCAAACTTTATAAGATACTTTCGGAAATACACTTGCGAAAAATTGACTACAAGACGTAACAAGTCCGATGGAAACGCATAGACAAGCGACAGTAAAAATAAGACCTAATAAAACTAACCCACCTTGTCCAAATAATGTAGTCATAACTTGTGCTAACACTTTCGCACCGTTATCAAATGTACCCAATGAACCACTAATTGAACCAACATATCCAAGAATGACATAAATAATAGTTAGTAATAGTCCTGCTCCAATACCAGCAATACTCATATATTTCGCTAAACCTTTATCATCCGCTACACCTTTTGCACGCAGAGCATTTGCAATAACAATCCCAAATATTAAAGCTGCTAACGCATCCATCGTTAAATATCCATCTAAAAATCCTTGGAACATAGGAGCTTGTCCATAATTTCCTGCAGGCTCTTTCACACCGCCTACTGATGTAAACATACTTTTTATAAATATAATAGCAATCATACATAATAATAAAGGCGTTAACACCTTTCCAAACAAGCCCATTAATTTAGACGGTGATAAACTTAACCAGTAAACAATACTAAAGAAAATAGCCGTGTACAATAACAAAACTACGCTACCCGCTTCTGGGAACAACTGACCTGGTCCCATTTCAAAAGCTAAACTTCCTGCACGTGGTATACCAAGACCTGGTCCAATAAATAAGTACACAATACACGGAAAAATAATTGCAAATGAAGAATGAACCCTGCCCGCTAACGTTTGAAAACTCCCTGCTTTCGCAATAGCGATAACACCTAATATAGGAAGCCCTGTTGCTGATATAATAAAACCTAACAATGCAATCCATACATGTTCTCCTGCTTCATATCCAAGGAAAGGTGGAAATATAAGATTTCCGGCCCCAAAGAACATAGAGAATAACATAAGACTAATAAGCAAAATTTCTTTTTTCTGTAACAATTTCATTTCTTTCTCCTTCTTCAATTTCACCTTACATGAAATCAATTCCACAAATAAAAAAATGCGGTAATCCGCTTCCTTACAAAGAAAACATAGTCCATAGTCTATCACAAAAGAAACACCCATTCTATAGCTATTTCCCTTTTCAAATTTCTTCTGAAAAATCAACCTTTATTGACTTATAATAGTTAATAAGGTAAAATATTAATCATACAATACTATTAACTTTGTTTTTTGCTTGTGTCAGGAGGAAAATATTATGGAATCAGCGATACAACTAGAAAGAGAACAACAAAGAAAAAAGAAACATCCTCCAGGTTTATACTTACTCTTCTTTACAGAAATGTGGGAAAGATTTAGTTACTATGGATTACGAGGATTATTAACATTATATTTAACAACAGCTTTAGTAAGTGGTGGTCTTGGGTTTAGTCCCGCTTGGGCACTCTCTATTTACGGATTTTATACTGGTGCTTGTTATTTCACACCATTGATCGGTGGATACTTAACGGACCGTTTTCTAGGCAAACGAAAAGCCATCACAATTGGTGGTATAACAATGGCAATCGGTAACCTTACACTATTTGCCTTGCAAAACCAAGTCGGTCTATACCTCGGATTAGCGCTTATTATTATCGGTAATGGATTCTTCAAACCGAATATCTCTACACTTGTTGGAGAATTATACGAAGAAAATGATCCAAAACGTGATAGTGCATTTACAATTTTCTATATGGGTATTAACGTCGGTTCATTTTTAGCTCCACTCGTTTGCGGATTTTTATCAGAAAATTTATTCAAAACAACAGTAGATGGCGTTGCTCATTTCGGATTCCGTTACGGTTTCTTAGCCGCTTCAATCGGAATGATCATTGGACAAATTTTATTTACAACACTATCAAATCGCTTCCTTGGTGATATCGGTAAAAAACCAACTCGCGATTTGCAAACGGATGCTGGACAACAAACAATAGGAAATACACCGTTAACAAAAAAAGAAAAACAACGTACAACAGTTATCGTCATTTTAACATGCTTTGTTGTCTTCTTCTGGGCTGGATTTGAACAAGCTGGTAGTTCGTTAACATTATATACAAACAAATTTGTAGACCGCTCTGTGTTCGGATGGGAAGTTCCAACATCTTGGTTCCAATCGGTCAATCCGTTATTTATTATTTTACTTGCACCAGCTATTTCAGCATTATGGGCGAAACTGGCAACTAGAAAAAATGGTGACATGAAAATCCCAACAAAAATGGGACTTGGTATGATCTTACTCGGTATCGGTTATATTGTTCTTGTTATCGCTACATTAAAAACAGGCAGTGACGAACATAACATTACAGAAAAAGCAAACTTACTATTTATCGTCTTTACGTATCTTTTCCATACGTTAGGTGAGCTATTCTTATCACCTGTCGGGCTATCAATGGTTAGTGCTCTCGCTCCAGTAAAACTAGCCTCTTTATTAATGGGCGTATGGTTAGCAAGCTCAGGTATTGCTAATATTTTAGGCGGACAGCTTGCAAGCTTCACAACTTCACTTGGATATGCTGAAGTATTCACAGTTATTGGCGCTGTGGCGATCGTTTTAGGTTGTGTTTTATTATCAATTTCTAAGAAATTAGTGAAATGGATGGATTAAAAAAAGATGAGGAAAATTCCTCATCTTTTTTTACGCTTTCTTTCCCTTTTCTATTGCTTGTTCATACAAGCCTTTATGTTCTTTATATTCACTTGGCACGAAACTCTTATAGAAGAACGAAAGCCAGCTGTCTCCTTTTTTATATCCTTCTTCTCGAATTTCCGCTGCCTTTTTATTTGATTTAAATCCTTCAGTAAACCATTTCTTTAATGTTTCATTCTTTTCATACTTAGCAGGAACTTTTAAGTCGTAGTTTTCAAATGCATATGTATATCCAGCTTTTTCCGCTGCCTTTTTAGCAGCCTTATATCCCTTTTCATACGCGGTTTCATATACTTTCACATATGTATCCTTTTCAGTATTTCCAGGTTTCTTTTCAGCTAATTCTTTACCAGCCTTTTCACCAAGTTCCGCTTGTTCTTTTTCAATCTTTTCGGTTCTCTCTTTATTACCTACTTGGAAACCTTCTGCAAAGTTCACCTTAAACTCAGGAGTAATTTGACTATCGTCCATTGCTTCTTGTGTTAACCCTTGCTCTTTACCTTTTTCAAAATGTGCTTTTTTCTGTTCTTCTAAAGACCACGTCGCAGCATACGCAGTTGTGAATGCTTGTTTATATGCGTCTGACTTTCCAGCTACATGTCCTTCTGCATTATTCTTTCCTGCTTTAAAATCTGTCTCTCCACTTTTTTGACCTTCAGCTTGTCCCTTTTCAGCCTCAGCTTTACGCTGCGCTTCCTCTGCCTTACGTGCTTCTTCTGCTTTGCGTTGTTCTTCTGCAGCACGCTGTCTCTCTTCCTCTACTTTGCGCTGTTCTTCTGCAGCACGTTGTCTCTCTTCTTCTGCTTTACGTTGTTCTTCTGCAGCTCTTTGTTTCTCTGCCTCAGCCTTACGCTGTGCTTCTGCTTGTTTCTCTGCTTCTACAGCACCATTATTATTTTGACTAGGCGCAGGACTCGTTGTACCACTATTAGAAGCTGGTTTATTGTGATAATGATATTCCCCGTACTGCAATCCCCATTTTTCACAATTTGTACGACACGTATGTCCACCATTAGCATCTGTACGTCCTGGATGTGCATAAGCAGAAATTGGCGCTACCAATAACGCTACACTTGTTGTTAAAAGAAGTTTTTTTACTTGCTGTTTCACTTTTGTTCCTCCCAAAATCTAGAATCATTACTTTATTATATAAAAATAGAAAAATATTTAAATACCAACTGAAATATTCTTTTATTTCTCAACATTGGATAAAAAAAGAAGGTTCACTCTTTAAAGAGTGAACCTTCTTTTTTCTTTATTTCTTAGCCTTTGTTCCTACTAAATCACCCGTAATAACAAAACGCTTAGAATTATCCTTAACAGATACACATGTAATAAGTGTTATCTCATCTTTCCCATGATCCTCTACAACTTCCCATTTATCAGGAGTCACTTCAGATACACCGGTAACAGTATACTCATACTCATTTGCATTGTCATACAAATAAATTTTATCGTTCTTCTTTAAAGTTGATACATCACTAAATAAAACACCTTTTTTTGACATATTATGCCCTGCAAGTGCATAATTCCCTTGTCCCATTACTTGATTTTCTCTTACAGTTGCCGCACCTGATAATAAATTCTTTTCAGTCGACGCTTTTAAAACAGGAAGTTCTAATGAGATGCTCGGAATTGAAATACGACCGATTACTTGTTTTTTATCTAACGATGCACTCGCTACTTCTGCCAAGTCTGGTTGATTAATTTTTGAAGCATCTACAAATTCTGTATCATGCTTTTCATATTCCATCTTTTGAACAGCTTGTACATTCGCTGTCTGCTTCTTCTCTGCATTATATCCATCATAAAATGGCTTTCCGATTAATACACCACCTACAACAAATAGAAGGATTGCTACTATACTATAAATTCTTTGCTTATTCATATACAATTCCTTTCCGTTACAAAATCTTACTCTATATAAAATGATAAGATAATATTGCTGTATGTACAAGTGTAAGCTGAAAAGAAACCTTCTTGCTTATGCAAGAAGGTTTCTTTTAAACTAACTTATTTCTGTATAGGGATACGTGAAAGACCGTCATTTGAATAAAGAAAATAGAGAATATAATATACAGTGGGTACCCAGGAAGATAGTCATTAATAATAGGCGAAAAAGTTAAAAACCCGACTGCACAAGGTAACACATACCATAACGAAACAAAAGTTGTTCGACAGGCTTTATCCGTAATCGCTTTTTCACGTTCATCTTCTAGTGGAAATAATAATGGATACATCCAAAAAGATAAATTCTTGTATTTTTTCTTTTGAATTCTATAAAAAATTGTAACTATAATAGCTCCAATAAATAATAAAATGAATGGTGCTCCATTAAACCATACTTCAAATGGGAACTTCTCGTTTTTAATTATATCTGCTAACTCTGTAATAACACTATAAAATTCAACAAATGTCCAGCAGGCTAGCGCAGTATAAAGCACGTTTACGATATAAGAAACCCCAATTCTATTCATCCTCTTCCCCCTCCTTATTTAAAACAAATACATCTTCCATCTTTAACTCGAATACATCACAAATCGTCAATGCTAGTAATAATGAAGGAACGTAATCCCCTTTTTCAATTGCTGCAATTGTTTGTCTCGTCACTCCGACTTTTTCCGCTAATACACTTTGTGTAAAATTAAAACGAGCTCTTAATTCCTTCACTCTATTTAAAATGGTAAAATTTACCACCTCTCACTATTATTGTATGATATCCTTAACAAAATGTAAACTCAACTTAACATTATTTTTATAAAAAAATCCAACTTTACGTTTTGTAAAGTTGGATTACGTTTTAGTTTAAAATTGTAACTTTAACACTTCTTCTGCCCCAATTATTAGCTGTAGCTGAATCTGGCATTAATAAATCAATTATATGACCTTTAATCGCACTACCAGTATCTCCAGCAATCGCCGTACCATAATTTTCCACATATACAGTAGAACCTAATGGAATCACAGCTGGATCTACAGCAATTAGTTTCATGTTTGGATTTGCAGTCAAATTATGTCCTAACTTAGACTTTACAATTTCACCCGGTTTATAGCCATTTTCAGATGGATCAGCTGTATAAGCAGTTGCTGTTACATAAAATTCTTTTCCACCTTGAGCTGGTTTTGGATCCGGCTTAGTTGGTGTTGTATCTTTAGCTACAGGCTCTGCCGGCTTAGCTGCCTGTTCTTCTTTTTGCTTAGCTGCTGCTGCCTTCGCTTTTGCCAACTCTTCTTGCTCAGCCTTTGCAGCTGCTTCAGCTTTTGCGCGCTCTTCTGCTGCAATTCTTGCTGCTTCTTGTTCACGAGCAATTGTTTCTTGTACTGCTTTCATATTTGCTTCAACTTTTGCTTTCTCTTCCGCTGCTAAATTAAGTTGGCTTGCAATCTGATTATATTTAGCTTGAACTGTTTGTAAGTTATCTTGACGTTTTTTCAAGTTATCTTGCAAATCCGCTTGTGCTTTTGCTAATTTTTGCTTATCTACTACTAAAGATGCTTCTTTTTCGTCAATTGCTTTTTTATCTTCTTCAATTTGACGAAGATCTTGTTCTTGTAGACGTAAAATTTCTTTATCTGCTTCTAGAATAGTAGTAACTGCGTTCATACGTTGTATGAAATCTGCAAAGTTTTTTGATTCTACAACAACTTCTACTACTAAACTCGTATTTGAGCTATTTTGAACAGAAACCATACGTTTTTTCATAATATCCTTACGAGCAAGGACTTTATCTTCTAAAACGATAATATCTGCTTTTTTTTGTTCAATCTGCTTATGTGTTTCATCGATTTTACGTTGAATAGCAGCTTGATCCTCTTTATTTTTTGCAATTGTATTATTTAAATTATGTAGTTCATTTTCGATACCTTGAATTTCTTTACTAACAGCTTGCTTCTCTTGCTCTTTCTTCTGCATATCTGCATCGTTTTGCTGCAATTGCTGTTGCATGTTGTTAAGTTTCTCGTCGTTTGACTCTGCTTTTACAGCGACTGTACTAGAAAGAACGATAATTCCTGCTAATACTAGACTACTGATTCGCTTAAAATAGTTCATAATCCGACTCCCTTCTTATACAGTTATACATGATTTATTTTACAGTTTGTTTACAGAACCATTAAATACAGTTTATTTTTCATGACAAAAAAAGAGAATTGTGAACAAAATGTAATAGATTCTTAAATATTTAACAATTCCTATATTTAAAAATTATAAAAGATGCTAAAATCCAAATATAGAGAAATTAAAAATCCTAAAGGCGGTTGAATTAAATAAAATGTTTACTCAAAAGAAATCACTCCAACATAAAATTGATCAACTAGAAACTCATATACATGAACTAGAAGCAGAATTAAAACAAAAAGATGTGGAAAAACAAGAAATTATATCTTCTATCCATAATCGTGTAAAAAGCGTTATGCAAGAGCACGAACTTGTAAATAGCCAACATCATACACTCCAAAACTTAATTCAACAATTGAACGCATGCTTTGAAAATGTTTCTACGCGTACTACACATTCCAACGAATTAAATAACGAAATGCTACAAAAAGAGCAAAACTTAATTCAATCTATTGAAGAAATTATCGATTGCTCTAATGAAGGAAAAGAATCCGTTCATCGCTTACTCATTGTAATTAATAGATTAGGTGAACAATCTCAACGTACTTCTAATAGTATGAATCATTTAAGCGAACGCTCTAAAGAAATTGAACAAATTGTAGAAGTGATTCAAAACATTGCAGCACAAACAAATTTACTAGCGTTGAATGCAAGTATTGAAGCTGCACGTGCTGGAGAACACGGTAAAGGATTTGCTGTTGTTGCTAATGAAGTAAGAAAACTAGCTGAAAGTACAGCTGAAAGTACAAAAAACATCGGTAACTTAACGAAAAAAATTCAAGAAGAAATTGAAAAAGCATACGATAACACAAAAGATAATTTGCATTTAGTTGATGAAGGTGTAGAAATGAGCGCCGATACTAACGCTAGAATTGAAAATATTTTAATAATGATTCAAACATTACAAAGTGGCGCTACAAATGTTATTAAAGCTATCGAAAACCAAAAATCTTGTAATGATGATATATTACGAGAATTTGCAAATACACAGCAAATGTTCCAAAAATTAAATACTACTATTATGAATCATATTCATGATGCTGAAAAAGTCGATGTTCAATTATCAAAAAGTCTTCAAGAAGCAGTAGCTTCTCATTAATAATAAAAATCCCTTATACCGGTATAAGGGATTTTTATTATATTTCGAATATTTATTTCTTCTCAATATTCATCCTCTCTTTTGCTATAATGGAAAAGTTGTTTCTTTCGACTAATAAACAAGGAGGTTATTATGGAACAATTTTACTACATTTTAAAATATTTAATTCTTGGTCTGTTCCAAGGGCTAACAGAGCCAATTCCGATTTCTTCAAGCGGTCACCTCGTTTTAGCACAGCATTTGCTAGGACTAAAAATAGAAGGGTTTAGCTTTGAGCTACTTGTTAATTCAGCTTCATTATTAGCTGTATTACTTATTTATAGAAATGATTTAATTCGTCTAACAAAGAATGGTCTATCTTATATATTCACAAGAGCAGAAGATGCAAAATCAGATTTCTTCTTTATTATTTACCTTGTTATTGCAACCATTCCAGCAGGTGTAATTGGAGTTTTATTTAAAGATTATATCGACCACTATTTAAAAGGTGTTAAAATGGTTGGGATTTCCCTTCTTATTACTGCTATCGGCCTTTGGATTATTCGAAACTTGCGTGGACGTAAAAATGATGGCGACCTTTCTATGAAAGATGCAATCATTATTGGTCTAGCACAAGCTTGCGCACTAATTCCTGGTATAAGCAGATCAGGTGCTACAATCGTGGCAGCAATGTTACTTGGTATGAAGCAAGAAACAGCTCTTCGCTTCTCATTCTTACTATACATTCCTGTTAGCTTAGGTGGTTTATTGTTAAGTATTACAGACATTGCAAACGATCCAAATTTAGATACATTATTTGTACCTTATATTGTTGCTTTCATCGCAACATTTGTCATGACATATATTTCATTAAAATGGTTTATGAACATTATGGCAAAAGGAAATTTAAAATACTTCTCTTTCTACTGTATTATCGTAGGTGTGCTAACTATCATTTTCTTATAAAATGAAACTTTAATCAGTGGGGGTTTTGTTCATCCCTCCTGATTATTAGCCCTCACCAATCGGGCTTTTACCGACAGCAGGGCTCCCACCTAACTTCTTTGCTCCACCTGAATTTTGAGGTGGGAGTTTTACTGCCCACAAATAGCGGGATAAAAAACCACTTACTGCCCTCATACAGTAAGTGGTTTTTCCTTATGCATAAACTTTCTTTTCCTGACAATACAAGCGAATAGCATGTGAATTTTTTTGAAATAAATCATGTGTTAAGCGAATAATAATAAAATTTCGTTTTGTATTATCATCATGAACAAAAATCTGTTCCCCCTCTTGAAAACGCCATGTGCTTTCAAAAGTTGTAATATGATCCCCGCTTACCGAAAAAAGCTCATATTGCATATCTAGTACCCTCTCTCAACTTATATAATCACAATATCCTTATATTAGATTTAGTATAACTTAATTCCGATAAAATTTGTAATTCTTTCTATTTCGAAATATTTTAACTTTGTTTTAAACTCCTTTTAGCGCTATAATGATAAACGAATTTTCATTGAAAGGAGCTTCATTTTGACTGCATATTTATTTCCAGTAAAAACAGCTTTTATTTTATTTCCTATTTTAGCAATGTTTCTCTTAATTCCTTTTTTAATATTTAATTATCGAAAATACGGTTATTTAAATAAATGGCGCTCATTTATTTTATACTCATTATTACTCTACTTATTAAATGCCTATTTTCTTGTTATTTTGCCATTACCACAAACGTATGATACTTGTAGCCTACAACCGGCTAATACACAGCACATGCAACTCTCACCATTTTATTTCATACAAGAGATTAGTAATCATACATCGGCAATTTTAACGAAACCTACTACTTATTTCTTGTTATTAAAAGAATCTGCATTTTTACAAGTTGCTTTTAACGTTCTATTAACCGTTCCATTCGGTATTTACTTACGTTATTATTTCCGACGTAGTTTCTTACAGACTATTTGTATTTCTTTTTGTCTTTCACTATTTTTCGAGCTAACACAAGTGACTGGACTATATGGTATTTATAATTGTGCATATCGCTTATTTGATATCGATGATTTGTTTTTAAATACACTAGGTGGCGTAATTGGTTTTATCATTGCACCAATATTTACGTACTTCCTTCCGAAAGCAAACGAGTTAGATAGTCGTATTGATTTGGAAACGAAACCAGTCGGATTCGTTCGTCGCCTTATCGCGATGCAAATTGATTGGATTTTCTTATCTATCGTTGTACCTGTCATTAAAAACAAAGGAAATTCTTTCTTCATTTCTAATATCCAATCTTACACAAATGTATACGAACTCCTTTTCATTACATGTTCAATCTTAATTTACTTTATTATCATCCCATATTTTACAAATGGAAGAACAATAGGGAAAGCGTTGCTTCGCATTTACATTAAAGGACAAGCAGAGCGTATTACACTAAAAGAATTATTCATTCGTTACGGTATATTCTATTTCATTTTAGGTGGAATCAATTACATTCTTTCTAGTAGCTCTATTTTAAATCATACAGAGCCTTTAGTATTACTAGTTATACTGTTATTCCAATTTGTAATTAACGGGCTATTTATTATTCATGTTTTATTACATGTATTTAGCAGTGATAAATTACTATTTTACGAGCGTATTAGTCATACAAGAAATGCAATTACACTTAAAAAAGCTGACAAATACTAATTTGTCAGCTTTTTTTCATAATCGTAAATAACTTTTCTGTATAAGGGCTTAAAAATATTCCTGTTTCATCTAGTGACTTCCTCACTTTTAGAAACGAATGCAATTCTGGATATATATTTTGCAATTTTTCGTACGTTAACGTATGCATTTTCCCCCAATGTGGGCGCCCTTCATACTTTAAAAAAATTTTCTCCACTTCACCAAAATAAGCGGCATACTTCATACCTTTATACATATGAACAGCTATATACGCTGAATCTCTTCCATATGCTGGACTGAGCCATATATCATCACCTCTCACGTAGCGGCATTCAATCGGGAAGTGCACCTTATACTTTTTCTTTTCAATAAGATTTGAAATTTCTTCTACAACAGCCCTCATATACTTTGAAGGGACACTGTACTCCATTTCATAAAATGGAACTGTACGTGATGTAGCGAACACTTCATAGCTTGGTCCAATTATTTTCGTGTTCGGTACAGCCTTAGCTGATAATCGGCTTACTCCTTTACTTATAGAAGGAAACCATTTACACCCTTTAGATAATAAAGAGAACATCCTATTTTCAAGTAACTCCACCTTTAGTTTATGCCATTTCAAATCACTTTCTTTACTCGTTGTTTCGTTTGTAAATTTCACTTGTACTTCATCTGAATAAGGAAAAACGAAAAATTCAAAATGACGATTCTTCTTATATTCTTCTAGTTTGTTCATTACAGTAGACAATGATTGTTTTTCACTTTCATAAACAAGCGAATACGCTGGGATAACCTTCAATTTTATCTTTACAATGATACCTAGCATTCCAAGCGACAACTGAAATGCTTTCCAATATTCGGCGTTCTCGGTTTCTGAACAAACTATACTCTCACCTGTTGATAAAACTGCCGTGATCTCTATAACTTGTGTTGATAAACTCCCAAATGTAACACCCGTCCCATGAGTTCCCGTACTAATCGCTCCTGCAATAGATTGTGAATCAATATCTCCTAAATTTTCTTGCGCATAACCTTTTTCCTGAAGTAACTTCCCTAAATCATGTAGCTTTGTTCCCGCCCATACTTCGGCAACCTTCTTCTCTGCATCAATATTTGCAATGCCCTTCAATTCATCTAAAGAAACTAAAATTTCTTCCGTTTGCACAAGAGGTGTAAAAGAATGCCCTGAACCGACAACACGAATTTTCTTTCCTTTTTTTCGTGCAAGCCCCACAACTTCTACTACATCTTGTATACTTTTTGGATACATCGTATAATGCGGTGTTCCTTCTACATTCCCTGTCCAATTTCTCCATTTTTGTCCCTTTATAGAAAGCATTGTCCATCCCCCCGATATGTTGAATACTCTCCAACGATTTCCCCTTGTTTAATGCGATACAAAACAGGAAAACGCTCACATAACTCTCCAGCTTTACTATGACGAAACAAGATAGAATCTCCTATCGCTACTCGTTCCTCACCGTCATAAAAAATTGGCGTTTGCACTTCACCAGCACCTTCTAACGCTAATAGTCTTGCACCACCCGGCCTCCAAATCTCAGGCTCTTTATCTTTACCAACTGCACCTGAGGCAATATATCCGCCACCTAGGCAAGTATAAATAAAAGGAGCCGGTTTGCGTACAACTGGTAAAGCAAATCCGGCAGCTGGCTGAAATTTTACTTCTTTATAATAGTCAAACAGTTTAGGAGAGTAAAAGGCGGATCCTACAGTAATCTCTGAAACTGAGTTATCTTGCTCAGTTGTTTTTATACTTCCTGTTCCTCCCCCATTTACAAATCTTAGTTCAATACCAAGGTTTTGTATTTCTTTTACGATACGTTCTCTTCTTTCTTTAACCTCTAACACTGATTTCTTCTTTAAATACGAAACAGCTTTAC
Source organism: Bacillus sp. 41-22 (assembly GCF_025809295.1). NCBI lineage: Bacteria > Bacillati > Bacillota > Bacilli > Caryophanales > Bacillaceae > Bacillus > Bacillus sp. 41-22. Next base: position 685,417 of record NZ_CP084035.1, on the reverse strand, counting down.
TTTTCATCCATTGATTCGGTATATGATCCCCCACCCCGGCAATTTGAGCTTCATATCCCATTACACCATCTAGTATTAAATATGATGAGCCCTTCACCTTTTCTACTATTTTCAAAGCGCTCTGCACATCTTTTACCGGGGATCTTTTTACACCAAAATGAAATTTCAAAAAACGACTACTCATATCAATATCCAAACAAACGCGAAAACACCCTTTAGACTTCTCAGCAATTTTTTCTAAATAAGTAATATGGTCTTCACAATCCACCATACAAGTTATAATGTGCCCTTGCTTTGTCAGCAAACTAATTTCATGTAAAGCTCTTTCATCATAAACAGGATATCCGAGCAATAAATCATTAAATCCTTGTTCAATTAAAAACAAAGCTTCTCTAGGAGAAAAACACATAATACCTTGAAAGCGATTATTTGCAGCCAAAATCTTTTTTATAATTGGAACAGAGCGTAATGATTTACTCGCTATACGAATCTTCTTATCTCCACTTAACTCTATAATCGATTGAATGTTCCTCTCTAAAGCCACTTCATCTAAAAATGCACACGGTAATGGAACTTCCTTAAAAATTCCTCTATCCACAGTTTTCTCTCCTCTTCTATATATGTCTTATACATATTGGAAAGAAAGAATGATTTTCCTGTTTTCAAATAAAAAAAGTTTCTTCTTTACGAAGAAACTTTTTCAAGGCTACTCTACTTCATAGAAATAGTCGCCTCTACTGGATAATGATCCGAGTAATCATTATATGTATATTCTTTGAGCCATGACGTAACAGTCCATTGTGGCGATTTCGACTGTAACACCTTATTCTCTATATACGATGGATTAGCATGGTCCTTACTTGTAATAATATAATCTAAATACTCGGCAGGGCTATCGGGGAAGTTATATTTCGCAATACTGTTTGTCGTCGCATCCCAAGTTGCAGTATGTCCAGTATAAGATGGAATAGAAGCGTGCAATGTTTTGAACATGGATGCGTACTCTGAGTCACTATTATTCTCAGCATTTATTTTATTCACATTCATATCACCACCAATTAACACATACTCGTTATTTGGTATATTTTTATTTTTAATAAACTCTTGAATTTCTTGTAGCTGTTTTGTACGTACAGATGCTGGCGAAGTTTGTCCACACATATTATCTTCAGCTTGTAAATGTGTCCCAATTACATGAACGAAACGATCATTTTTCTTAACTTTTGTGTATACAAATCCTTTATTTGATAAGTTATCTGGCCCACATCCTTTTTCAAATACATATTGAATCTTTTCAACAATTGGCCATTTACTCACAATAGCTACACCGCCATCTTCAGGGGTCGAAGATGAATAGTTACCTAATGTTTTATCCCATTCGTTTCCGTTACTACGACCTAATACTGCCGTTTGATTTGGATATTCTTTCTTCAAATTTCCTAATAAGCGATTTGAAGCGTTATTATCAAATACTTCATTTAATATAACAACATCTTGATTTTTCATATAATCCGCTGCCCCAATTAAATCAGCACGCTCATTTTGTCCCCAGTTCGGATATAAGTTCGTTGATAGCATGTACACATTATGCGTCATCACTTTTAATGTATTATTTTGATTTATAGACATTTCTGCTTGAGCTGAAGATCCACTATATAAAGCTCCTAAACCAATCCCAAAGCTAAGTACACCTTTTAGCAATTTACCTTTCACGTTTCATACCTCCATGTACTGTGTAGTGATAAAAAGGCCAAATACTCTATTCTGAGATTTGACCTTTTTCAAATATTTAACGATTTCCGTACGTATCAAACCAAAGCTGGATGTATCCAGCAGTAACACGTTGTGCATCCATTAATCGCGTACCTGTCATTGGTGTAACTTCAGCGCGCCATTTATCTGCATATTCTTGTGATACAGCTGCTTTCACGAACCAATCTTTCGTATTATCATTTACAATGCCAGAGTAATCTTGTTTCGCAGCTACTGCCGCTCCATGAATCCAATCTTCTGGATTTGTACCTTTCCAGTTCCAATATCCATTTCCATCCGTTACTTTATAATTATCTTTTATCGTATCTACAAAGTTTTCATATTTAGAATGGAACCCTTGTGGATACGAAAGATTTGTAAAGTTTGCCGCATGCATCGGTTGATTTACATCCCCTAAGTAATGAAGAGATAACCCCAAATAGAAGAATGCTTGTTTCATATCTTTATTTTTGTATGACTCACCTGCTAATTTGAAATATTTAGCTCCAGTTTCCTTTGCCTGCTTTGCAAATGGAATATAAGTTTTTCCATTGTCAGGGTCATAGAAGTGTGAAGCAAATGTGCTATTATCATAATAAGGATTTTCATAGTCAGCAGCATAAATACCGTTCTCTAACTCCGTACGCCATTCATTTAATAGTGCAACTTGATCTTGTTTTACAAGTGTTGTATTACGAGACATAATATCCATTGCACGGTTTACAATCCATAAATGAGAGTTTACGCCTTCTTTATGCTTATCTTCAGCAGACCAGCGGTGAACTATATTTATTCTACTTCCCCCATCATTTTCATGAGCAAATGCAACACTTTGTAACGGAGCTACTAATGTAATAGCTGCTGCTAAAGCAAGAACTTTCTTTTTCATCTGAAATCCTCCATTTTATAATTGAATTATTTTTCATATTTTGTTAGGATCCTACGATGTCTTCCGGTTAACCTATGACTAGAATATCCCACCTTTCACAAAATTTCTATCAATAAATTAAAATATGCAAATGTTCATATCATTATAACTTTATACATAGTGAATATAATGAATGAATACACTTACATTGTAATAAAATATTGTTAAGCTACTGCAAATACTTGTCTAAACTAATGTAAAAAAAGAGTAAAGCGATTAACCGCTTTACTCTTTTTTTCTTTTCGATAATATACTTGGCAGTTGCACATTAACTGCCAATTTATGAATAAATCCAAACACTAATCCAATCCCAATAAATATGTATAAGATTGTAAATACCTTTCCGAAATCAGTTTGCGGACTAAAATTCCCATCACCGACAGTCGTCAACGTAACCACACTAAAATATAGAGCGTCAAGAGGACGTAATCCTTCAACTGTACTATAAAAAATCGTACCAGATGTTAATGTTAAAAATGTTAATACGAATAATACTTGAAATTCTTTATCTTTCCACGCTCGTAAACAAGCTTTTAGCATCCGTTTCAATGTCAACATAAATGAAAGCATTAGACTTCCCCTTCCAAACAAAATACCTGTAGTTAAAGGAAAGTCTATCACCTTTCTGTATAGAAAAAAAGTAGCCCTCTTCTATTTCTAGAAAAGGGCTACTTTTTACTATTCTCTATTATTTAGGTGAAACAAGAATTTTCACTTGTGTTTTATCTTTTACAAGTGCTTCAAATCCTTCTTCAACAACTTGATCTACTGTGATTTTTTTCGTAATTAATTTCTCTGCTTGAATTTGGCCAGAGCTAATTAATTTAATAACAGCTGGGAAGATATGACGGTATCCAAGAATACCGATAACTTCTTTTTCTTTTAGTACAAGATTGTTTGGCGTAATTGTCGCATCTTTTTCCCACACACTAACAATTACAGTTTGTCCTTCAAAGCTTGTACTTTCAATCGCTTGACGAAGTACTACTTCGACACCTGTTACTTCAAAGCTCACATTTACACCTAAACCATTTGTTAAGTTACGAATTTCTGCTAGTACATCTTGAGTAGCTGGATTTAATACATAATCCGCACCTGCTAATTTTGCTAACTCTTGACGTTCTTTAGAAAGTTCTACTGCAATAACAGGAGTTGCTCCTGCTGCTTTAGCTGCTTGAATGACAAGAAGTCCAATTGGACCACAACCAAATACTGCTACAGCTTCCCCTTCTTTTAATTTACTTTGACGTACTGCATGAACTGCTACCGCTGCTGGTTCTACAAGTGCACCTTGTTCATACGTCATTTCATCAGGAATATGGTGGACCATATCTTCTGGTACTACTGTATATTCAGAGAAACCGCCGCCTTCTCCGCCAAGACCGTGGAAAACAAGTTGTTCACAAACATTGTAATGTCCATGTTTACAAGCTTCACATTTACCACAAGAATAAATTGGTTCTACAACGACGCGATCTCCCACTTTATGAGAAGTAACGCCTTCACCGATTTCAACTACCTCACCACTAAACTCATGACCTAAAATAACCGGTGCTTTTACGTGTGTTAATGGGTGCTCTTCTGTTGGAATAAAAATAGGTCCTGCTAAATATTCATGCAAGTCTGTTCCGCAGATACCACACCATTTCACTTTAATCTTAACTGCTCCTGGTCTTACAGTTGGTTCTGGTACTTCTTCTACTCGTACATCGCGTTGATTATGCCAAAGTAATGCTTTCATTTTATACATCCCTCTCTACGTATATACTTAACCTGGTGAAGTTTACCAATCTATTATAATACTTCTATCCATATATTTCAAAAAAACAATCTCAATTCCACTAAATTTTAACAAATAACGTTCAATATTTTGTCACTTTGTACTTTTTTCCACATCTGTTAATGCTAATTTCATTGCGGTTGAAATTAGCATTATGCCATAATAGCATAGGAGAGGTGAATATCGCTTGAAATATTTTATTTACTTTATTGTTATCGTAGCGTTTTTAGATACATTTTCACAATTACCTATTATGAGTACGTTCGCTCAAAGTCTTGGAGGATCTCCTCTTATTATTGGGCTAGTTGTCGGTATGTACTCATTCGCTAATATGATCGGTAATATTATTGCTGGCGCTGCTGTCGATAAATTTGGTGCAAAAAAAATACTTTATATAAGCATGGGACTTACGAGTTTCATAGTCTTGTTATACACCGTTGTTCAAAGTGGTGAACAACTATTAGTTGTGCGCTTTATGCACGGCTTTAGTGACGGATTTTTAATTCCTGCTGCCTTTACGTTTTTATCAAAACAAACAAATTCAGCAAGACAAGGTAAGGCAATGGCTCTATCTGGTGCTGCTGTTGGAACAGCGGCAATTGTAGGACCGGCTTTCAGTGGAATTATGAAAGCAACTGCTGGTATAGAGTGGGTGTTCATCACCATTTCTATTTTAATGGTCCTTGGTACAATCGTATCTCTATTCTTCTTACCAAATAACGTATCAAGAAAAGATACCTCAAGAACACAAATGATGAACAAAGAAGATATGATTGAACTATTGAAATCAGAACCGTTATTGCAAGCATATATTGGTGCTTTCACACTAATGTTCTCACAAGGAATTGTCACTTATATGCTACCAGTGAAAGTTGAGGCATTAGCGCTTAAAGCATCTACAACAGGCATGATGTTAAGTGTATTCGGAATTACCGCTATCCTCTTCTTCTTGCTACCAACAAACCGTATTTACGATCGATTTAATCGTTCCAAACTCATGCTAATTGGGATTGCAGTAATGGCATTCGCGTTATCTTTACTTGGATTATTCGCAACAAAAGGTATGCTCTTTATCGTTATGATGATTTATGGCATTGGATTCGCTATCCTTTTCCCATCGATAAATGCATTACTTGTTGAAAATACGACAGATGATAAGCGCGGAAAAGCATTCGGATTGTTTTATGCTTTCTTCTCATTAGGAGTTGTTGCTGGCTCCTTTACAGTCGGAGCAATCGGGGCATCGCCTAGCGTCAGCTTCGTTATCGGAACTGCATTCTTGTTAACATTTGCTGGAATGATTTTTGTAAGAAGCAAAGTAAAAAAGACAATGATGGGTTAATTCCATCATTGTCTTTTTTTAAAATGCATATTGATATAATCCGTAATATAATGGCAGCGTTGGGATAATACCAATTAATTTGAATATAAAAGGTAGCGGTTCATCCTTCTCTTCATATAAACGTAAAACAAAAACGGCACTCAAAGTCCAAATAACACTAAACAGGAAGATGCATTTCCAAACGAGTGGGGTTACTATCTCTACATCAAAGACAAAACCAAATAGCCCAATCCACGTGATTATAGTCACCACAAAATCAAACTTTTGAATTAGTGTTTGAAACATGCCTCTTACTAGCGAAGTTATAGTTAATATCGCTATAATTACTAAATAAACTTTCCACAACATAATGATAAGCTCCTATTCAACTTTTGACTTTCAACAAGCCGTATTTAATAAACAATATGGCATTATATTTTTCATAAAGATAATACAACGGATAACAAAATAAGAAGAAAATAAGTACAGTTGGTACATCATCTATAATAGAAAAATATTTTACTAGTAATTCCTTAATACTCTCTCCAATCATAATAAACAGTGGAATTATACAAATTGCCGCTAATATTAAACATGGTGTGATCCTCATTTCTTTTAATTTCACCTTACAGTGTGGACACCTGAATGAAAAAGGATGCGGGAGATCAATAATATGTTGTGCAGTAATATTCCCTTCACACTGTGGACATTCAATTATTTCTTTCATTTAGTTCACTCCTTTCTATCCATAAAAAAGAGCCCTATCGAATAGAGCTCTTTGATTGCCGAATATATCACTTTTGTGTATAGCCAAATAACAATGTAAATAAATTAAACTGTAAAGGCAATATTACATTTCTTCTTCTACAAAGAAAGTGTATAAATACCGACGATACTTCGACAATTTCCTCGGAAATATTTCCTTTACCCACATAATTTGATACACTACATATGAACAGACAATTGTATTACATAAGCTAAAATAATAACTTAATGTACAAATTAAAAAGCACACTCTTCATATGAAGAATGTGCTTTTATGTTATTAACGTTTAATCCAAACAGCGCCTGCCGATTTATCCTCTGCCTGTCCAACAACTTGGAATTTAAGTCCAAGGTTTGGAACTTTTCTTCCCGCGTCTGCAATTTGTTTGTTACTATATACTTTTGAATCATCAAAAGTTGTAACACCTTGTAATCCAGAATAGTTAAACTGTCCACGTGTTAATGAATTTGCACTCCATGCGGGTGTTTGATCAAATGAAAAGGCAGCGTCTGCAATTTGCATGCCTGTATTACCATACGCTGGTTTCCCGTTTAAATTACCAACAAACGCTTCTGGATGAGAGTCTACAACACCAAGGAAGCCTTCACCTGGATGTACCCCAACCCAGTTATCTTTGAAACTATCATCTGCATACCAAACGACAAGACCAGTATTATACACCGGACCTTTTCCTGCTTTTAATCCATTATCTGATCCAGCATAGTTTCTCCACTCTAAATAATAATAATGTTGTTTCTTCTCTGTCCCATCAGAAACAACGAATCCATTTAACTGCATTTTAGATGTTCCTTCTGCATCATCAGAAAATACTACTTGTCCATCAACTGTTACATTTACATTATCCATCGCGAAACCTTTATATGTTAAAGCTGGATCTGTAATATAGTCGAATTGTAGTTTCACTTTCTTCCCTTTAAATTGACTTAAATCGTATGATTTATCAATCCATTTTCCATCTGTCGTGTCTTTATCTCCTTGTACTACTTTTTCTCCAACTCTATCAATTAACGTCTTCGTTCCATCTTCTGTTACAGCATGTACTTCGATGAAATCACACTCTGCTTCTAACTCATAATTTGCTTTATAATCGAATTTTGCATTTGTTCCTTTTGTTAAATCAAAGAATGGTGTTTCTAATGTTGTATGCATATCATCTCCTCTTGTACTATAATATGCATGCTTTCCAAACTCCGGTTTAATTGTTTCAACACTTTTACCTGGTAAGTTAACACGTACAACGCCTGGACGATTGGATTTCGTAACACTTTGATCAATATATGTAGGAACTCCTACACCACGCTTAATTTTATCGTAATCTACTTCTAAAATTTTTGCCCAGTTACCACCCATATTTTTTTGTAAGAAATCTTTATTTTGTGGTGAGAAACTAGTTGGCTCTGTTCCTGCGATTTTTCCTGTCCAGCTACCTCCACTCATTAATGACCACGCTTCAACAGGTGAACCAGTTCCAGTATATTTCGTGTCATATTCATCCGGTAAACCAAGGTCATGTCCAAATTCATGCGCAAATACACCTACTGCTCCATCTTCTGGTTCAATTGTGTAATCATGCGCTGCTACTTTTCCACCAAAGTAATCTACATTTGATTTTGTACCTTCAATCGCTACTGGATCTATTGCTAATTTTGAACGATGTGACCAAATTGCATCATCACCTAATTTACCGCCACCAGCTTCTTGACCAACACCAGCATGGATTACCATTAAATGATCAATTACACCATCAGGTTCATTTGGATTTCCATCACCATTTGTATCATATCTATCAAATTGATCAAATTGAGATAAATCTAACCCTTTCTCAGCAGCTGCATGTAAAGCTTCTTTCACTAAATCACGTGCGCCTTTTGGTCCTTTATTATCGTGACCACTACTACCATCAGCACCGTAGTCAGACGCTTTCCCTGGCACAGTTAGCCATTCGGTTACATATCCATCCGTCGTATAACTACCGCCAGACTGCTCTTCATAATATTGTTTAAACGTTTTTACTTTCGAACCATCAAATAGCTTGTACGGCTCATTACCAAATAACATTTTTTGATAATGCTCTCTACTAAAGTCTTTCGAATACATATACCCTGGCGTTTGATCAATATTATTATGTTTATAATCACTAAATTCAACGAGTAATACTAATACTTTATCATTTCGAACCGGTCCATTATATGGCGCTTGCTTTGCTTTAGAAGTTGGAACTTGCCCATTCAATTGATTTTTATTTGGTTCCGGTTTTTGCTCAGGGCTAACATTTTTTTCAGGTTTCTTTACTTTCTCCTTTTCTTCCATTTTTTTCTCTTTTACTTTTTTCACAAAATCAGATGCCTCTTTAGCAGTATCCGCTGGAAGAATTTCTTTATTTGCCTGATCCCCTTGTTTCTTTTCAATATATTTCTCTACAGCCTTTTTCGTCTCTTCTTTAGAAGATGCTGGATTAATTGTTCCTCTTTCCTTCAGTGCTTCCGCTAAACGATCTTCTTGAATTAAATTGTAATCAATTGGTGTTGTAGACACACTTTCTTTTGCTGGCGTTTCTGCGTATGCTAACGGAGCACTCATTACAGCTGAGCATCCGATGATTGTCGCGATCGTTAACGATGACAACACTTTAAATGGCGCTTTTTTTCTCATCTTACTCATCCCCTTGTATCAATCTTAAACTTCAGATAAAAATACGTAATCTATCCTCCCTTGTATAATAAAAGACATGATTCTATAAGCAATAAGCTTTCTGTTATAGAATCATGTCCTCCAGTTTTCTGGTCAGACCCTCTATCTTTTTATGTCGAAATGTGAAAAATAAAGAGTGATTTGTATATATTAAATAGCTTATATTAAAAATTTAAAAGACAATATGCACAATTGCATGAAAATTCTTTCAAACAAAAAAAAGAACCCAAGTTAATTAAACTTGGGTTCTCCATTTCGTATTATTTCTCTTGTGTTTTTTCCCAATCAGCTAAGAATTTCTCAATTCCTTGATCTGTTAATGGGTGCTTCACTAATGAAGCGATTACGTTTGCTGGGATTGTTGCAATATGTGAACCGTTTAATGCTGCTTCTGTTACATGAACACTGTGACGGACAGATGCTGCAATGATTTCTGTTTCAATGCCGTGAATTGCAAAGATTTCTGCGATTTGGCGAATTAAGTCCATACCGTTATGACCGATATCATCTAGGCGACCTAAGAACGGTGAAACGTATGTCGCACCAGCGCGAGCTGCAAGTAATGCCTGCACCGCTGAGAATACTAATGTAACGTTCGTACGAATTCCTAAATCTGAGAATGCTTTTACTGCTTTTAAGCCTTCTGTTGTCATTGGAACTTTTACAACAACGTTTGGAGCGATTTTTGCTAACTCTTTTCCTTCTTCAATCATTTTATCAGCTTCTAAGCTAATTACTTCTGCGCTTACAGGTCCTTCAATAAAGCTGCAAATTTCACGAATACGCTCATGGAAATCTACGCCTTCTTTTGCTACAAGTGATGGATTTGTCGTTACTCCAGCTACTACACCTAATGCATTTGCCTCTTTAATTTCGTTAATGTTTGCTGTATCAATAAAAAATTTCATTTGTTATTCTTCCTTCCTAATTTTCATTTTATATTTATTTATTTTTTCTTAATAAGCTCTAATTCAATCGGAATAAATTTGTCCACTTTTTTACCTTGTGTTATCTCTTTCGCTGTTTCCATCGCCTTCTCTCCGATTAATTCTGGTTTTTGAGCGACTGTTGCTGCCATACGCCCATCTTTAACCGCTTTTACAGCATCATCTGTTGCATCAAATCCAACAACAACCACATCTGTTTTACCAGCAGATTTCAATGCCTCAATTGCGCCTAATGCCATTTCATCGTTATGAGCAAACACTGCTTTTATATCGCTATTTGCTTGCAAAATATTTTCCATAACGGATAATCCTTTTGCACGATCGAAATCAGCTGCTTGTTTTGCTACTACTTTTAAAGACTTATCAGCTACGTTATGGAATCCTTTCCCACGCTCACGAGCAGCAGACGATCCAGGGATTCCTTCTAACTCAGCAACATTTGTTCCTTCACCAACTAACTCCCGAATGTAATCACTAGCCATTTGACCACCTTCTATATTGTTGGAAGCAATATGAGAAACAACTTTACCTGAATTCGCAACCCGGTCTACTGTAATAACAGGAACATTGGCTGCATTAGCTGCACTTACCGCTGAAGCAACAGCATCTGAATCGGTTGGATTAATAACAATTACATCGACACCTTTTTGAATTAAATCTTCAACATCATTTGTTTGCTTCGCCGCATCATTTTGTGCATCAACAGCAATTAATTCAATGCCGCTATCTTTTGCCTTCTTTTCTGCACCTTTTTTCAACGTGACGAAAAATGGATTATTTAAAGTTGAAACAGAAAATCCAACTTTAATAGTTTTATTTCGACCTTTATCGCTAGAATCCTTTGCCCATTCTGGTGGTTCCATTGAACAACCAGCAGTAACTACCATGATGCATGCAACGAGTATCAGTAACCATTTTTTCATGAATTGTCCCTCCATTACGCTTCTTTTCGACGATCAATTAGTACAGCTAGTAAGATTACAAGTCCTTTTACAACTTGTTGGAAGAAAGAAGATACACCTAATAAATTTAAACCGTTATTTAGTACACCAATAATAAGCACACCGATGAATGTACCAACAATCCATCCTCTTCCACCTGAAAGACTCGTTCCTCCTAACACAACTGCAGCAATTGCATCCAATTCGTAAGAAGTACCAGCAGTCGGCTGTGCAGAATCTAACCTTGATGTTAAGATAATACCTGCAAGCGCTGCCAAAATTCCGGAAAGACCGTAAATCATTACTTTAATTCTCGTAACATTAATACCTGATAAAGCTGCCGCTTCTTCATTTCCACCAATCGCAAACGTACGGCGACCAAACGTTGTTTTCTTTAAAATAAAGTACAATACTGCAAAAGCAATCATCATTGTAACGGCTGGCACAGGAATACCAAGGAAATAACCACGGCCAAACATTTGGAACATTAAATGATCACCAAGACCAGTGATCGGACGTCCGTCCATATAAACAAGCGTCAACCCGCGAAAAATAGTCATTGTTGCTAAAGTTGCAATAAACGGAGCTACTTTTCCCTTCGCAATAATGATACCGTTTACAATCCCCATTGCAAGACCTGCTAATAATCCAACTACCATTGCAAGGAACGGATCCATGCCACTTGCCATCATTCCGGCAACAAGTGCACTTGATAATGCTAAAATAGAACCTACCGATAAGTCAATACCCCCTGTTAAAATAACGAAGGTCATTCCAAATGCAATGAGTGCATTAATCGATACTTGGCGCAGTATATTAAATAAATTTGGAATTTCAATAAATGCTGGATTTAAAGCTGTAATTACTACGATAATTAATACTAATCCAATTAAAGAACCAAGTTGTTGTAATACATTCCCCTTCTTAGCCATATCTTACTCTCCCCCTGTAGCTAGTGCCATAATAGACTCTTGCGATGCCTGATCTTTCTCTAAAATACCACCGATTTTCCCTTCATGAATGACGAGAACTCGATCACTCATTCCTAAAACTTCTGGAAGCTCAGACGATACCATAATAACGGCATCTCCTTGCTCGGTAAGCTTATTCATAATAGAGTAAATTTCTTTTTTAGCCCCAACATCTACACCTCTCGTTGGTTCATCTAAAATGAGTAACTGCGGATGAATACCTAACCATTTTGCAATTACAATCTTTTGCTGATTTCCACCAGAAAGAGATTTGACAGCTTGCTCTCCGTTTGCTGCTTTCACATTAAGAAGCTTCATCATATCCTCTGTAAATTGCCGTTCTAAACCTTTATTAACCACGCTTCCCTTTGAAAGACTTTCTAAATTTGGTAAAGCTAAATTTTCACGAATCGAAAAATCTAACACAAGCCCTTCAGATTTTCTATCCTCTGTAATAAAGGCAATTCGTTGTCTAATCGCATCAATTGGACTATCAATTTTTACTTCTTGTCCATTCATGAAAATTTTTCCTGAATCGAGCGGTTCATATCCAAATATTGCTTTCATAATATCCGTGCGACCAGCTCCCATCAAGCCCGCAACACCAAGGATTTCACCTTTTCTAACTTGAAACGAAACATTTTCAAATTTTCCTTTTTTCGTTCCGTTTCGCATTTCAAAAATCACTTCGCCAATTTGACTATTTCGTTCTGGATAACGTTCACCAATACTGCGGCCCACCATCATGCTAACTACTTCATCAAATGACGTTTCTGGAATTAATCTTTTCCCTACATATTCTCCATCACGCAAAATCGTAATAGCATCACATATTGAAAAAATTTCTTCCATCCGGTGTGAAATATAAACGAATGAAACGCCCTCTTTACGCAATTTATTAATAACAATAAACAGAGTTTCAATTTCGCGATCTGTTAATGCTGCTGTAGGTTCATCCATAATAATAACGCTCGCCTTTGTCATTAATGCTTTAGCAATTTCAATAATTTGCTGTTGTCCAACTGATAATTCACCTGCTAGCATAGCACCTCTCACATGTAGACCAAGATCTGCTAATTGTTGCTGGGCAATCGCATTCATTTGACGCGTACGTAAAATGCCCGTTTTCCCATACATTAACTCTTTTCCAAGAAACATATTTTCAGCTACCGTTAAATTCGGTAATATGTTCAACTCTTGATGGATAAATGCAATACCATACTCTTCAGCTTCTTTCGCACTTTTAAAAGTTCGTTCTTTCCCATCAATCATGACTGTTCCACTGTCTTTTTTATATACACCTGTTAAAATCTTCATGAGCGTCGATTTCCCCGCTCCATTTTCCCCCATCAATGCATGGACTTCTCCTGTTTCAATCATAAACTGTGCGTTTTTTAGAACAGGATTACCACTGAACGCTTTTGAAATGTTCTTCATTTCAATATGCATTCTCATCACATCCCTTTATTAAAAAATCACGCCTGCATGTAAAATAACATTCGCATAAGGCGTTGCTTCTCCTGTACGAATAATCGCCTTCGCTCTCTTTGTATGCTCTTTAAATTCCTTATGAGACACATATTCAAATGCTGGCTCTATTAATCGCATCTCAACTTCTTTATTTACCTCTGCATTATTTATAATAACTTCTTCTGCTAACATCACTTTTTCAATTGCCATATCATCAGCAACTACTTGTAATACGTCTAAAAAGCTAGGCTTTCCGATTTCAACTGCTAAATCAATTCGTTTTACTCCATCAGGAATAGGTAACCCGCAATCAGCAATTACAATCGTATCTGTATGTCCAAGTGAAGCAAGGACTGCCGCAATTTCGCTATTTAATACACCGTGCTTTTTCATCCGACAATCACCTGCACTTCACGTACTCTATCTCTCGTTGGCATACCGCCCTGTGCCCCAAGTTTCGTTACAGAAAGACCACCAGCAATATTTGCAAAACGAATTGCCTTTTGAAGTGTTGCTCCTTCAGAAAGCGCAACTGCTAACGCACCGTTAAATGTATCACCTGCTCCAGTCGTATCTACTACGTCTACAGCAATACTTGGAACTTGAACAACTTCCGTTCCGTTATGGAAACGAACACCATTAGACCCTTCCGTCATCAATAGCTTATTTGGATATTTCGCAAGTAACTCTTCAATTGGTGATGTGAAATCATTTAATACGATGCGACATTCATGTTCATTCGGCGTAATATAAGTCGCTTTTTCTAAAATATCTTCTGATAAAAATTGTGCTGGAGCCGGATTCAACATAACTGGAATTTTATGCTCCTCACAAATAGACAGAACGTATTTTACTGTTTCAAGCGGAATCTCTAGTTGAAGAACAACCATATCAGCTTTTACAAGAAGGTCTTTTGAACGATCTACAATCGACTCATTTACAAGAGCATTGGCTCCTTGTACGACAACAATACTGTTATCCTCTTCTGCTAAAACGATATGAGCGATTCCTGTCGTCCTATCTGTAACCGGTACCACATAGTCGATAAAAATGCGTTCGTTCTCCAAATTTTTTCTAACTACTGTTCCGTAATCATCATTTCCTACTGCACCAACCATCGCTACATTTGCTCCTAATCTAGCTGCAGCAACTGCTTGGTTGGCCCCTTTTCCTCCTGGTATCGTATGAAACGCTTCACCAATTACTGTTTCTCCTGCTTTCGGCCGTATTTTTGAAACAGCCACTAAGTCCATTGAAATGCTACCTACTACTGCAATATTTGGCATCTGTCTCATCTCCTTACTTCGTTGTATTTCGTTCTATAATTTCAATCGGTAAACGATAGTGTTTCTCTTCTAATGGATTTCCTTCCATCTGCTCTAACAACAATTCTGTTGCAATTTTCCCCATTTCATAAATTGGCTGTGCAACAGTCGTAATAGATGGATACATCATTTCAGTTAAAGAAATTCCATCGAATCCAATAATTTGTAAATCGTCTGGAATAGAAATTCCCTTTTGAAGTGCAGCCTTTACAACGCCGATTGCAATTAAATCATTCCCAGCAACAATTCCATCAATATGCGGATATTCTTCTAATAATTCCACCGCTACCCGTTCACTATTAGCTGGATCGAATGTACTCTCTGCAATCATATAAGAAAGATTATTTTGCGTAATAACGTCTACAAAACCTTCAAAACGTTCATTAGCTGTGCTCACATCACGCGGTCCACGAATATGTGCAATATGTTTACACCCTTTGTCTATTAATAACTTTGTCGCCGCCTGGCTCCCTGCATAGTTATCTGCATATACAGTAGGAATGCGCTCATTAAACATACGGTCAATCGCAACAACTGGAATAGACAAATTCATGTAATTAACACTATTTTGTGGATTCGTTGCTACAATAAATCCGTCCACATTATTTTGTCTAAGCACATCAATGTATTGCTTCTCTTTTTCTAAATTTTCATCAGAGTTACAAAGTACAACTGTGTAACCTTGCTTATGTGCTACATCTTCTACAGCACGTGCAACTTCCGGAAAGAATGGATTCACGATATTTGGAACAACTAAGCCAATTAAACGAGACTTTTTATTATATAAAGAACGCGCTACTGTACTAGGCTTATAATCTAGCATTTCAATTGCTCGCTCTACTTTCTTTAATGTATCCTCATGGACATATCCATTTTTATTTAACACTCTGGAAACGGTCGCAACAGATACCTCTGCTAATTTTGCAACGTCTTTAATCGTACTCATTCTCTTTTCTCCTCATTTCATGTAACCGTTTACAGAAAATAATATAACGCATTTATAAAAATACGTCAATCATTTCTAACTAAAAAGCTTTTAAGGTTATACTCAAAAAAAGCATCGCCATAAGGCGATGCTTTTTATTACGAATATGATACAGTTTTTTCCTTTTCTTCTACAGCAGGCTCTTCAGCATCTTTTTTACGATCAGACAGTTTAATTTTCTGTAAGAAAATCGTAAAGATAGCACCTACTACGATAAATACCAATCCTGTTAAGAATACAGTATGAAGTGAGTCCACTAAAGAGCTTTTCAAAATTGGTACGATGCTATTAGAAAATGCTTCTGGCATTTGTTTTAATGCCTCTGGACTAAATAGCATAGAATATAAACTTTGTGGATCTGTATGAATCATATCTTTAAATTTTGTTACCATTTGTCCCGCTTCTTTTGGGAATGTGTCTAATACAGGTACTAATTTATTTGTTAACGTTGTGCCTGAAGTATTATTCATAATTGATCCTAAAATTGTAATCCCAAACGTTCCACCGATTTGACGGAAGAATTGACTTGATGATGTTACAACGCCAAGATCTTTTTTCGGGAAGCTTTCTTGTAATGCTAATGTTAATATCGGCATAACAAGACCCATTCCTAAACCGATAACCATCATATAAGAAGTAGCGGTAAGCTTAGTTGTGTGCATATCCATCGTTGTTAATAACCAGAAACCACTAGCCATAATAAGCATCCCTGTAATAATTTGTGGTTTCACACCAATTTTTAATACAAGCTGACCACCAATAATACTCATAACGATCATTGTAATCATCATCGGTGTCATAATCGTTCCTGATTCAGCAGCACTTACGCCTACAATTCCTTGCATAAAGAACGGTACGAACATAATTGCTCCAAACATTCCGATACTCATAAAGAAACCGATCGCATTCAGTAGTGTAAATGTGCGGTTTTTAAAGAAGTGCATCGGTAAAATTGGTTCTTCAGCCTTCGTTTCAACGATAATAAAGCTAACAATACCAATGGCAGCTAGTGCAAATAACCCGATAATTTGCCAAGAACCCCATGCATAATCTTTTCCGCCAAACGTTAACGCAAGTAATAAACTTACAACACCGAGAATCATCGTGAAGATTCCAGCGATATCAATTTTAATTGGTCCTGTTTGTTTATGTGCTTTTAATCCCATTGCAATGAAGATTGTCGCTAAAATACCAACTGGTAAGTTAATATAGAATACCCATCTCCAGTTCACTGCGTCTACAATCCAACCACCAACTTGTGGTCCAATTACAGAGGCAAGACCGTATAGAGCTCCAAAAATACCTTGCCATTTAGCACGTTCTTTTCCCGTGAACATATCTCCGATAATAATCATAGCCATTGGCATCATAATGCCGCCACCAAGACCTTGAATACCACGGAAAATAATTAATTCTGTCATACCGTTTGCCATACCACATAACGCTGAACCAACCATAAAGATAATTAATCCTGCTATATATACGTTACGACGCCCAAGTAAATCCGCTAATTTACCTGCAATCGGTACAACCGTTGTTGATGTTAACATGTAAGCTGTTGTTAACCATGTCATTAAACTTAATCCACCTAGTTCACCGACGATACGCGGCATTGCTGTACCAACGATTGTTCCGTCCAATGCAGCAAATAGCATTGCGATTACTAAACCGATTAACAACAACTTTCTATTCTGATTTTCTTGTTGCTCCATGTAATCTCCTCAATTCCTCTTAGTTTTTCTCTTTTTTCTCTGGTTTCCCGCAAATAATTGTTTCTAGCTTTTCAAAGAGGCGCAACAAATCTTCCCTCTCTTGTAATTCTAAGTGTGAGAAGTACTTTGCAATATGCTCATTACGAGCCGCCATCGCTTCTTCTACTGTAGCTTTCCCCTTCTTCGTTAGCTCAATGACAACAACGCGGCGATCATTATCGTCGTGATAGCGCTCTACTAACCCATGATCAATTAAACGATCAGTCATTACTGTAATCGCGCTCGGTTTCACGTACATTTTCTCCGCCAATTGTGTCGCTCTTGAAGCTCCGTAATGATCTAAAATCTTTAAAATATAAAACTGCGGTGGTGTAAGTCCTGATGCTTGCATTTGTTCTAATAGCTCTGTTTGCATTTTCTTTCCTATAGCGAATGTAAGAGCTTGAATCTTATCAATATGAGTCATATCATTTGGCATGTTATCCACCTCTTATTTAAGCAATAAAATATTTAACGTATTTAAATATTAATCCCACAAACAAAATACGTCAACAACTTTCTTTATAAAAACGTTTACATTCTTGTCACAAAGTTGTATAATTTTCGTCGAAGTTAATATTGACAGTCACGGAGAATCGGAGTATATGGCTATGAATCATAAAGAAGGGAACTTTTTTATATTTCATAGCCTTTTTGTATTCTCTCTGTCTTAAAACGCTTCCAATTAATTAGGGGAGGATTTTCATTTTATGTTTTTCACACAATTATTTAAACCTGCGCCCCACGCAGAACGCTTACCAGCTGATCGCACTGATAGCGAATACCGCAAATTGCGTTTGCAAGTATTCTTAGGCATCTTCATCGGTTATGCGGGTTACTACTTTGTTCGAAAAAACTTTTCACTCGCAATGCCATACTTAATCGAACAAGGCTTTAGTAAAGGGGAACTTGGGGTTATCCTTTCAGCAGTATCTATCGCTTACGGATTAAGTAAATTTCTTATGGGTATCGTATCCGATCGTTGTAATCCTCGCTACTTTTTAGCAGCTGGGCTATTTTTATCCGGTATCATTAATATTATTTTCGGCTCATTTTCTTTCATTACAACGAGCATTATACTTATGTTTGTACTTCAGTTTTTAAATGGATGGGTACAAGGTATGGGATGGCCTCCTTGTGGTCGTACGATGGTTCACTGGTTCTCCATTAGTGAACGTGGTACAAAAATGTCTATTTGGAACGTCGCTCATAATGTCGGCGGCGCGCTTATGCCTTCTCTCGTTACATTAGGCTTATATTTCTTTGCAAATGACTGGAAAAGTATATTTTACTTCCCAGGTATTCTTTCAATTTTGGTGGGGATTTATGTATTAATTACGATGAGAGATACACCTCAATCTTGCGGATTACCTTCTATTGAAGAACATACTGGGGAATATCCATCAGATGAAAAAGTAGCGGACCGTGAACGCGAACTTTCGGTAAAGGAAATTTTATTTACATACATATTAAACAATAAGTTTTTATGGTACATCGCTATCGCTAATGTCTTTGTTTATTTCGTTCGTTACGGCGTTGTAGACTGGGCTCCTACTTATTTAGTAGAAGAAAAAAGCTTTACTCACAGTAGCTCACGTACAGCTTATGCTCTATACGAATGGGCTGGTATTCCAGGTACACTTCTTTGCGGATGGATGAGTGATAAACTATTTAAAGGGCGCCGCGCACCTGCTGGCATTCTATTTATGGTCGGTGTATTCATTGCCGTTCTTGTTTACTGGCTAAATCCTGCTGGGCATCCAATCATTGATAGTATCGCACTTGTTTCCATTGGATTTTTAATTTACGGACCTGTTATGCTAATTGGTCTTCACGCGCTTGACTTAGCACCCAAAAAAGCTGCTGGAACTGCCGCTGGGTTAACTGGGTTCTTCGGTTACCTAGGGGGGGCTACTTTTGCTAGCGCAGCTATGGGCTTTATTGTAGATGGATTCGGATGGGACGGCGGATTCATTTTGCTCCTTGCTTCTTGTGTGCTTGCAATGTTCTTCCTTGCTCTTACTTTAAATACAGGATCTGCTAAATCAAAAGAAGTTTAAACAAAATATAATGTGTAGAAAAATAAACATAAAAATAGCTCTCAGCATTTACTTACATGCTAAGAGCTATTTTTTATTTATCGTTCTTCTCTTGCTATTTATATTAATCATTTCCCTTCTATTCATACGATTAAAACATTTGCTGAAACATCTTTATTAAAACAGCTAACATAACAGATCCAGCAAATCCACCTAAACAAATTAAACTTACCCCTTGGCTATAAGACAAATTTTGAAATGATTTCATACCTTCCATCCTCCCTATATCCCCTTTGATATTCTTATTGTATCAATGGGAAAAATTTCATAACATCGATTTCGCTGACAGCTAACTTACAAATTTGTAAGTTAACATTTTTTTAAACTTATATATATTCTGTCCACATTCTCCCTCTTAATACATCAAAAAAGACCTCGAATTATATCAAGGTCCTGCTTACACTACAGAATATCTCACTTTATTTTATAATCATAACCGGGCATTTCACACGCTTTGCTATTTTATGACTTACACTACCAAGCACCATCTCTTGCAGTGTATTTAGCCCTCTACTCCCAGCAATAATAAGATCTATATCTCCTGTATTTACATATTGAACAATCGTATCTCCTGGATCGCCATGTAGAATCGTAATTTTGTAGGAAATGTTCTCTTTCTTTAATAAACCCTCAATCTCTTTTAATTTATCTTTTCGACTAGCTGATATTGTTTCTAAATCCGTTTGTCCTTGTATAATATCTGACTTTGCCGTTCTATTATCTACTACGTACACAACTTCAACATGTGTTTCTTCGTTAAATTTCGCAATATATGTTGCATGCTCGGCTGCTCGAAGTGCATGTTCAGAACCATCGCATGCTAATAAAATTTGTTTGTACATATGCTGAATCCCCTTTTCGTTATCCTACCCGTATTATATAATAAAGCCCCCTAAAAAGGAGGCTTCTAACTAGCAATTCTCTTATTATAAGTAGCTAAATTCGCAACGAGCTTCGAGCTACGTTCATTTAACCCTGTGATCCTTACTTTCACACCGTTCTGTTCATACTTCATTATAACTTTATCAATTGCCGCTACTGCTGAATCATCCCATACGTGTGCGTTAGTAAAGTTCATCTCAATTTCTTTCACATCTTCATTGTATGAAAAAGCATTTATATACTCTGCCGTAGATGCGAAGAATAGTTGGCCGTGAATTTCGTATATTTTCTTATTTTCAATATACAAATGTTTCACGTGAATCTTTGCCATATTGAATGCAAATAAAACTGCACTAATTATCGTTCCGATAATTACACCTAATCCTAAATTATGTGTAATTAGGACAATCACAACTGTTACGATCATAACAAATGCGTTTCCTTTTGGTACTTTATGAATCGTCGCTACAGAGTTCCAATCAAACGTCCCAATCGAAACCATAATCATAACTGCAACTAAAGCTGCCATCGGAATATGAACAACGTAATCACCTAAAACAAATAGCAATACGATTAAAAAACCACCGGCTACAAACGTCGATAATCTCCCGCGACCACCTGATTTAATGTTAATAACAGATTGTCCAATCATTGCACATCCTGCCATTCCTCCGAAGAAACCAGCAACAACGTTCGCAATCCCTTGTCCACGTGCCTCTTTATGCTTATTACTTTCCGTATGTGTCATATCGTCTAAAACCGACGCCGTTAATAATGACTCTAGTAAACCTATAACCGCTAGCATAACTGAATACGGTAAAATAATTGCTAATGTCTCAAGTGTAAATGGAACATCAGGAATACTAAAGAACGGTAATTCTTTCGGTAAGCTTCCCATATCCCCTACTGTTTTTAACTGTAATCCGCTCATAAGTGCAATGCTTGTCACAATAATAATTGAAATAAGTGTAGACGGAACAGCCGTCGTAATACGTGGAAATAAATATATAATTGCAAGTCCTAATGCGACAAGTGCATACATTTGCCAAGTTGCATTTTTAAAATGCGGCAATTGCGCTGTAAAAACTAAAATTCCAAGTGAATTTAAAAAACCACTCATAACGGATTTAGGAACAAACTTCATAAATGAGCTCAGCTTGAACACTCCAAAAATAATTTGAACAATACCTGTTACTATTGTCACAGCAAATAAATATTGCAAACCGTGATCCTTCACAAGAGTGACCATTAATAATGCCATCGCACCCGTTGCCGCCGAGATCATCCCTGGTCTTCCGCCGACAAACGAAATTGTAACCGCAATACAAAAGGCCGCGTACAATCCAACCGTCGGATCTACACCTGCAATAACAGAAAAAGCTATCGCTTCAGGAATTAATGCTAAAGCAACAACAACCCCTGATAGCACGTCCCCTCTCATATTTGAGAACCATTCATTTTTTATAGTTTGAAACAAAGTAACACTCCTCCACTCTTTTATCATTTGATTTTCTCCATAAGAAAATCAAGGCCGACTGCACGAAGGCTATTATATAACGAGCAAAGGATGTTGTGCTATGTAAAAGTTTCCTAAAGAAAAGACGCTACCTTAGCAGCGTCTTTTCTCATTTCATTAATGTCCACCGTGACCTTGACCACTTTCCTGAACAATTTCTAACCTCTCATCCAATATACCTTGTGTTTCAAATGAAACATCACTACTACTTCCTAATAGGAAACCATGGTTATATGGTCCAAGTGTTGGATCATCTTTAAACTTCGGCTGAATAGTAGCAAGGAAGTCATAAACTGGTTGTGAAGCTTTTCCTTCCTCAAGCAAAACAACAGGGGCATGTTTACCCATATGTGAAAACGGTGCTCCCGCAATTGCTAAGTCTGGTGTTTTGCTTGAAACAAATGACAAACCGTGACCTGGTTTTGTGAATCCCCAGCCAAATTTCGTTTTTTCATCTTTAAATTTCGCAAATGCAACCGAATTTTCTGTTGGAGTCTCCCCACTAATACGCGTTACTTTCCCATATTTACTTAACTCTTTTTCTACTTCTTTCGAAACGATTTTTTCTGGTCCTAACACATATATATTCGCTTTATCTTTTCTCGTCTTTAATGCCTCTATTGTCGCTTCTGGCACTTTATTTTTTTCAGTATATAGAAGAGGTTCTGGCATATGAGAAATCCAATTTACAGCTGGTGTTGTATATAAACGTCCTTCTTCTTCAGACGAACCGATAATAACGCTATTTGGATAATTTCCTGTTATATCGGCATATTCTTTATCAACATCTTTAGCAAATTTAGCTGGGTCCGTTTCTTTTATTTGCTTTACTTTATATTCTTTTAATTGCTCTAGGCTAGATGCCCCTATATCCCCCATCACCATAATTTGCGTTCCATCTTTCGTTCCGAGCGGATTTAATCGTTTTATTTCTTTTAACGTCATTTCGGGTACCTTTTCTTTTTCTATAAATAAAATCGGTCCGTTATTCGGGTGATGAATAAGATCCGCACTTGCAATACCTAATTGCCACTCGTTCACTGGCACTAAAATAATAGCGCCTGGCTGATTCTCTTTATGCGTTGCTGGCCATATCGTTTGCGAAGTTAATACTGCCATTTGCAGAGGATCATTTGTATTTAATCTCGTTACATTTTTTAAACTTGTCGTTAATAAATCATTCGATGCACCTTGATTCATTTTTTTCGGTGCAGTTACCTCCTGATTCATTTTCATTTCCTTTTGCTCTGTTTTCTTCTCTTCTGTAGATTCATGATTTTTATGATCTGTACTCGTTTGTCCGCATGCCGCAAGACCGACTGCTGCAATTATTGTTATCCCCAAAATTCGGATCATCTTTTTCACTATATCGCCTCCGTATTATTCGTTTTCGAGCCAATATTATTACCTAAAATGGAATTTCAACTTTACAATAACAAGCAATTCTGAAGAAATTATGCAGATGCATTATAATCTGCACCATTTCTTCATGATTTTGACTTACAATTTAAGTAATAACTACAAATGCGGAGGTACTCTATGATCGATATACTACTCGTAGATGATGAACCGAGAATGCTTGAATTATTAACGCTTTATCTTACTCCAATCGGATATAACTGCGTATGTGCAGTATCCGGAGAAGAAGCTATTTCACATCTAGAAAATCGAAACTTCAAATTTATTTTACTCGATATTATGATGCCAAAGATGGATGGGTGGGAAACTTGCAAAAGAATTCGATCATTTAGTAACGTTCCTATCATTATGGTAACTGCTCGTGATCAAACGGTAGATGTCGTTCAAGGGTTAAAACTTGGAGCAGATGATTACGTGACGAAACCATTCCACGAAGAGGAGCTCTTCGCAAGAATTGAAGCTGTTTTACGCCGAACCAATCAACATGCACAAATCCAATATCACGGCATTTTATGGGATGAGGCCAAGCATTTCATTTCTGTCCATAATGAAGAACTTCTTCTCACCCCAATCGAATTCTCTTTACTCGGATTATTTTTACGTCATGTGAACTACGTATTAAGCCGTGATCAGCTCATTGAACGAATTTGGGGATTAAATACAAATACAGAAGATAGAACAGTCGATTCACATATTCGTAATTTACGTGATAAATTACGAAAAGTAAATTTCCCCATTGATCACCATTTAAAAACTGTTTACGGAGTAGGATATCGATGGATTGATATTGAAAACTAAGGAGCAAAACGATGAAGCGAATTTCTATTCAACTCGGATTTTATTTTCTAATTGTTACACTTTTAATCGAAAGTGTTCTATTTGTCTTGCTCTATTATAGCCTTGTAAACAATAGAGTGAATGAAGAAATGACTGCTTTATTAAAGCGTGGAAATAGTCACCGAGATGTCCTTGAAAAATATTTTGACAGGCAAACAATCTCCCATGTTGCTTTAATGGAATCCGAAGCTGAAACAACTGTTATTATTACAAATGCAAATAAGGAAATACTAGCTAAATCCAATGAAATAAATACTACTATAAAAAAACATATTGAAGGAATGCAAACACGAACAGATCATGATGGAGCAATTATAGAGAATCATTGGAAAACATCTAATTATATATGTACAGTTAGCCCAATTGTAGTGGCAGGAAAAACGGAAGGCTATGTATATATGTTTCTCGGGACGGAATCAATCGAAGAAATGGTTAACGGGCTCACACGGCAATTCATTATCGCTGGAGTCATTACTTTCCTATTAACAGCCATCACCATTTTTCTATTATCACGTTTGTTAACAAAACCATTGTTACACATGAAACAAGCGACTGAAAAAATGAGTAAGGGCGATTTATCCGTTTCATTAACAACTACTCGAAATGACGAAATTGGTGAACTAGCACAATCTATCCAAACTCTCGCAAATGATTTACATTATATGAAAACGGAGCGAAGTGAATTTCTAGCAAGTGTTGCTCACGAATTACGAACACCATTAACGTACGTAAGAGGTTATGCTGACATTGCATCAAAAGAAAACACACCCCCAGAGCAACGTTTACGATACTTATCCATTATAAAAGACGAGTCTGATTATATTACAAGCTTAGTCCAAGATTTATTTTCACTCGCTCAAATGGAAAAGCATAACTTTTTCATTCAAGTACAGGAAGTGCATTTACACATCTTCCTTACTCGCATCACTGAAAAAATAAATGTGATGTACGGAGAAAAACAAATTAAAGTTGTTTTCACATGTCCTTCCTCACTCTTAGTAAAGCTAGATGAGCAACGCTTTGAACAAGTTATGGCTAACATTTTAAATAACGCGTATAGACATTCAAAAGAACATTCTCATATAAATATTTCTGTTACAGAAGAACATAAACGTATTTCCATTACAATTGAAGATGAAGGCGAAGGTATTCCGCCTGAAGACCTCCCTCACATTTTCGATCGCTTTTACCGTGTTGATAAAGCGCGCTCTAGAGCTACAGGAGGCACTGGTTTAGGGCTCTCCATCGTAAAAGAAATCGTAGAACTACACGGCGGGCATATTACTGTCACAAGTGAAATTGATCACGGATCTTGCTTTACAATTTCATTGCCATCTATATAGAAACACGACTATCATCAATAGTCGTGTTTTCTTATCCTTTAGGACTTTACTTTATAATATAAATTTACGAATTGGCCAAAACGTTTCGTATCCGTTAAAGTTAAATTAATTTCTGGATTCTTTTCTTTAAATAACGGAACTCCAGAACCTAATATGTGAGGTGTAATCGTAACAACATATTCATCAATTAAATTATTCTTAAAGAACTCTCTCAGTAGACTCCCTCCACCGACCATCCATATTTTAGATCCTTCCTGCTCTTTCAACCTTTTTGTAAACTCTAATACATCTTCATTTACAAACTCTACATGTTCGTTTGAACCTTTTTCTGAATTAGAAAAAACATAACATTTTTTATCTAGGTACGGGAATGTTTCCGTATGCTCTATCACATAATCGTACGTTCTCTTTCCCATAATTATCGTATCAATTGTTTCGTACATTTCTGTATAACCGTTGTCTCCCTCACCTTCTGTTTCCATTAACCACTCTAAATCATCATCTTCTTTCGCGATAAATCCATCTAAGCTCGCTGCAATAAATAAAACAATTTCACGTGACATATCTTTTCCTCCTTACAGCTTCTATTGATAAAATCATCTTATAAGCACTATACTAACCATAAAACATGACAACTTATGTCATGTTAAAAAAGAAAAAGGTGATATCCTTGTCAAAAGCAAAACGTTTACTAGACATTCTTATATTTGCTTCTACGAAAAAAACATTTACAGCTCAAGAAATAGCTGATGAATTTAATATTTCCGTTCGTACGGTCCATAGATATATTTTAGATTTAAGTGATATGGGATTACCCATTTACGCTGAACAAGGTCGTAACGGAGGATATAAAGTATTAACAAGCAGCATGCTTCCCCCCATTTTATTTACCGAAGAAGAAGCGGTCTCCATCTTTTTTGCTTTTCAGTCTTTAAGCTACTACAGAGACTTGCCTTTTAACACAGGAATCAATTCCGTTACGCATAAACTGTATAGCTCCCTACAACATGATGCGAAAGCGAAAGTTGATAAAATACGATCTTATATCTCTTTTTGGAATCCGAAGAGAACAATTGATACACCTCTTTTAAACGAAGTATTAACCGCGGCTATTGAAAATAAAAATTTACACTTTCAATACGAATCTAAATCAGGGATTAAAACAAAACATGTTCATCCTATCGGTGTATATGCTCACGATGGTTTATGGTATTTGCCATCCTATGAATTTAGTAGAAAAAAAGTATTACTTTATCGTGTTGATCGCATTCTTTCTATATTATCAACGGAAGAAAATGAAGATACATTCATGAATTTAGAAGAGTGGTTTGCCTCTAACTCTAACGTAGTACACAGTCCTACTCAGTTACATGTTTTACTGACAACAGAAGGCGTACGTCAATGTAAAAGCGTTCCTTACCTTGAAGAGTTCGTTGTAGTAACGGAAGACGGGACAGGACATATACATTCAACAATTGATAAAGGAGAAATCCATTTTATTACGCCTTTATTTTATAGACTTGGAAAAGATGCAAAAGTTTTAGAACCGAAAGAATTAATAGATGGTTTACGCATACGTGCGAAAGAAGTTTTACATATGTATGAAGACTAAAAAATCCCTCTTTTAAAAACATAAAAACGTGAGCGCCCTATTCTCACGTTTTTATGTTTCACTTTACTAATTCAATTGTTTCTGTAACTTTTATACTATCCTTTACAGATTGAACAATTGTGCAATTTTTCACTGCAAGTTGCAGCGCCTTGTCTAATTGTTCTTCTGTAATGTTTTGCGCTTTAATTTTATAGTGCAAATGAAAACTTTCAACTGGTTTTGATAAAGCTTCACTTCTACCAATTTCAGTTTCAATTGTAAACGTATCGTATGTAATACGTTTCTTTTCTAAAATTGTTCGGAAGACAATTGCACTACATCCTGCGATAGAAGACACGAGTAATTGTAACGGTGAATATCCGTTTTCTTTTCCAATCGCTAATTGACCATACGATAAATCCGCCTGTATATCATCGTGTTTGATTGTTAGTTTCATTTGGTGTCTCCATCTCCACTTTCATCGGTTTCTGCCGTTTCTTATTTATATAATAATATATGTAGCAGAAAATGATAAATGGAATACCACAATATAACGCCATTCGTTGTTCTGGAATAAACGCTAAACTAATAACAACGATGCTATTTGTAATTAAAGCTAAAATTGGAACAAGCGGGTATAGTGGTGTTCTATACTTTAAGTCCTCTAATTTTCCTCCGCCTTTTAAATACTGACTTCTAAAGCGAAGTTGTGATAAAGCAATAATGATCCAACTTGAAACAGCCGATAAACCAGCTATAGATAATAAATACATATATACTGTATCTTCTGCAAGGAAACTTGTTAATAAAGATAACGCCGCTACAGCAATCGTTACGACTAACGCTGTAATCGGAATACCACGTTTATTTACTTTCTTGAAAGAAGTTGGTGCCATTCCTTCATTTGCAAGTGACCATAGTATACGCGTTGCTGCATATAACCCTGAGTTCGCTACAGATAGAAGAGCTGTAATAATAACGAAGTTCATAATATCAGCTGCATATGGAATACCGATTTTATCAAATACAACTACGAATGGGCTTTCAATTATCCCTGCTTCTTTCCAAGAAATTAACCCTACTAAAATTGTCATTGTTAAAATGAAGAATAACATAATGCGCCATACTGTATTACGAATCGCACGTGGAATTGTTTTTTCAGGATTCTGACTCTCTCCTGCTGCAATCCCGATTAACTCTGTTCCTTGGAAGGAAAAGTTAACTGTAATCATCGTAAGAAGCACTGCAGCTAGTCCATTTGGGAATAGCCCACCATCACTTACAAAGTTAGAGAAAAGAGGCGCTGCTTCTTTTCCATCGTATGGTAAGAATCCTAGTAATGCGCTACCACCAAGTAAAATGAATGCAATAATTGTAACTACTTTAATACTAGAGAACCAAAACTCTAATTCAGCATAACTCTTCGCTGATATTGCATTTGAAGCATATAAAATAACTCCGAATACGAGACACCATACCCAAACATCAACATTCGGAAACCATCTTTTCATCATTAAACCGATCGATGTTAATTCTAATCCTACTGTTACTGCCCATCCAATCCAGTATAGCCAACCGATCATAAATCCAGTTCCTGGTCCAATAAACTTCGTCGCATACTTTTGGAAAGATCCTGAAACTGGCATTGCTACCGTTAGCTCTCCAAGACAAAGCATTGTTAAATACATAATAAATCCGCCCACTAAATATGAAAGGATCGCTCCCCCTGGTCCAGCCTGATTAATGGTGTAACCTGAACCTAGAAAAAAACCAGTTCCGATTACACCACCTAGTGCGATCATAAATAAATGTCTACTCTTCATCGTACGATGTAATTGCTCATTCGTTGTTTGCTGCATCTTAATCCTCCCCCTACAAGTACCCCTATCTCTTTTTAAAATTTTCTGATAATAAAAATATACACGAAAGCGATTACAATTTCTATATAAAATTAAAACTTTTCTGATAAAACAATATAAAAATTCAAATATTAAGAGCTCGCAATACTAATTTGAGGAAAAAAAGGATTTATAAGGAAAAAACTCTTACATTTTTTTGTAAGAGTTAACGTATTTCTAATCTTCTAGATAAAATTGATAAACCGTAGTTTACAACAAAATACATACAGGCTGCTAGTATAAATGTCGGAATCATATAATTTACATTCTGCCCGCTAATAATTTGAGCATTATGCATAAGCTCTGGCAATGATATAACAACCGCTAATGACGTATCTTTTAACAATGAAATAAATTGACTAACAAGCGGGGGGACCATTCTTCTTAATGCTTGCGGCAAAATAATATGCCAAAGCGCTTGCACATACGTTAATCCAGAAGACCTTGCAGCCTCAATCTGCCCTTTTTCGATAGATAATAGACCGCTTCGAACAATTTCAGATATCATTGCCGCTTCAAATATTGTTAAAGCAACAATTGCAGCTGTTATAATTTCTAACTTCAATCCCGCTTCCGGAAGTGCAAAATACGTAAAAAATATAATTAAAAGTAGCGGTAAATTTCGAATGACTTCCACGATAAAGCCTAATATTTGTGAGACGACAGGTATTTTCGTATAGCGCAATATTCCTATTACACTACCAATAATAAAGCTAAGTACAATTGCTATGAGCGCTACCTCTAACGTTATGAGTAATCCTTTTAATAAAAAGAGGATATGATCACCTGTTATCGCTCCTTTAAAATCCATTTATACCGCCTCCTTTGCTAAGCGTTTTTCTAAATAACGCACTAGCATACTTAGCGGAATTGTTAATACTAAATAAAACATCCCGACAAATATATATACATCAAACGTAACGAACGTCTTCGTTGAAATTAAGTCTCCTTGATACATTAAATCCGTTCCAGCAATAATTCCGAGTATTGAAGAGTTTTTTACTAAATTGAGAAATTGATTTCCTAGAGGAGGAATGACGATTTTCATCGCTTGAGGTAAGACGACATGATACATCGCTTGCGTATAAGTTAATCCTGAAGAACGTGCTGCTTCCATTTGACCTTTCGCGACTGATAAAATACCAGCACGAATTACTTCCGCAATAAAAGCCGCTGTATAAACTGTAAGCGCAACTGTCCCTGCTACAAAACCGTTGAAAGTAATTCCTATTACAGGCAAAGCAAAATAGAAAATGAATGCAATTAATACGAGTGGAATATTTCTAACAAACTCTACATAGGCAGAGCCAATCCAATTCAAAATACGAATAGGTGAAATTCGCATCACTGCCATAACAATTCCTAAAACAAAACTTCCTATTAGTGCAACTACACTAGACATAACCGTATATTTAAATCCTTCTAAATACATATCAATGTTATTCGTTAATATAGAAAAATCAGGCACATATTCTCCCCTCTTTCTTTACAAGAAGAGGATGAGTACTCTCATCCTCTCACTCTTACTATTTATCACGAGAAATAAAGTTTCATTTTACTTCTCTTGTTTTTGACCAATCCATTTTTCATACAATTTATCGTATTCTCCATTCGCTTTCATATCTTTTAATAAACTATTAATCTCTTTCGTTAAATCGTCTGCACCTTTTTGTACTGCAATTCCATACGGTTCATCCGTGAAAATTTCCCCTACAACTTCATAATTAGAATCTTGTTTTGCCATTCCGTAAAGAATCGCATTATCTGTAGTTAAAACATCGCCTTTACCTGCTTTTAACGCTGTAAATGCCTCACTATAATTCTCAAACTCTAATACTGTTGCTTCTGGTGATTTTTGGCGAATGTTATTTGTAGATGTTGATCCTTTTACAGCTAATACTTTAACGCCTTGTTTTATATCATCAATGCTCTTAATATTGCTTCCTTTTTTCACAAGTAACGATTGTCCTGCTTTAAAATATACATCTGAGAAATCTACTTCTTTTTTGCGTTCTTCCGTAATTGTCATTGTCGCAATAATTGCATCAATATCACCATTTTTCAGCATCGGAATACGTGTTTTAGACGTTACTTCTTTCAGCTCTAGTTTCTTTTCATCACCAAGAATTTTTTTCGCAAGTGCCTTCGCGATATCAATATCGAATCCTTCTACTTGCCCTGTTGAAGGGTTTTTCAATCCAAATAAATTCGTATCATTCTTCACTCCAACTACTAACTTCCCTCGCTTCTTAATTTGCTCAACAGCTCCGCCTTGCTTCGTATTCGTTTCTTTCGCCTCGTCTTTTTTCCCCCCGCACCCAGCAACAATAAACACGAATAAACATGAGAATACGATTAGGGTAAACAACTTTTTCATCTTAAGCATGAAATTCCTCCTTTAATGATTTAATACCCGGCTTAAAAATAGACGTGCTCTTTCTTGTTCAGGATTTGCAAAAAATTGTGATGGTGTTGTATCTTCGATAATTTGACCGTCATCCATAAATAAAATTCTATCTGCTACCTCACGTGCAAATCCCATCTCATGTGTGACGACGACCATCGTCATTCCTTCTTTAGCCAGCGCTTTCATAACATCAAGCACCTCTCCGATCATCTCTGGATCAAGAGCGGACGTAGGCTCATCAAATAGCATAATTTTCGGTTGCATCGCGAGCCCTCTAGCAATAGCTACCCTTTGCTGTTGACCTCCGGATAATTGATGAGGATATACACCTGCCTTCTCCGGGATTCCTACTTTCTCTAAATAAACCATCGCTGTTTTTTCTGCTTCTTCTTTTGAAGTTTTATTTACTTTAATTGGTGCTAGTGTAATATTTTGCAGAACTGTTTTATGTGGGTATAAGTAAAAATGCTGGAAGACCATACCAATATTTCGGCGTAATTCATTCATATCTGTTTTTTTATTGTGTACATCTGTATTTTGTACGATTAACTCTCCATCAGTAATCGCCTCTAACTGATTTATACACCGAAGCAATGTACTTTTTCCTGATCCTGAAGGACCAACAACTACTACCACTTCACCTTTTTTCACTTGCACATTAATATTTTTCAAAACTTGGAAGTTACCATAATATTTATTTACATTACGAAACTCTATCACCATACTCCCCCCTCTCCTAAACAAAGCATGTACATTCTTTTTATATTCAAAAATAGGCAAAAAAATAACTTTCATCTTCATTTTGTCCATAAAAAAGAGCAAAGGGATTTCCCTTTGCTCCTTCATTTCTATTCTCTTAAGATACTTCTTCTTTCTTGTCTTTCCCGTATTCATGCTCCCAGAAATCAGCATTTTTAATTCCTAATTTCTGCGGATCGAATACTGGATCTTTTCCTTCTTTTTTCTGCTTTTCATAATCCTTTAATGCAATCAATGCCGGCTTTTGTAATAATAGAATCGCAATAATGTTAACCCATGCCATAATTCCTACACCAATATCTCCTAAAGCCCACGCTGTTGCTGCTGTTTTTACACAACCGTAGAATACAACTCCTAAGAATACAAACTTTAGTACGATAGACATCCAAGGGCGGTCTTTATCACGATTTAAGTAAGCGATATTCGTTTCTGCGATGTAGTAATAAGCCATAATTGTTGTAAATGCGAAGAATAGTAGAGAGATTGCCACGAAACCGTTTCCAAATCCAGGGAAAACAGATTCTACCGCAGCCTGTGTATAACCAGGACCTGGTTGTGCACCATTTAATTTATTGACGATAAAGTTTTTTCCGCTTGCATCAAATACGTTATACATGCCTGTAATAATCATCATAAATGCTGTTGCTGAACAAACAAATAATGTATCAATGTAAACGGAAAATGCTTGTACTAACCCTTGTTTAGCTGGATGCGATACTTCAGCTGCTGCTGCTGCATGGGCCCCAGTTCCTTGCCCTGCTTCGTTTGAATAAATACCACGTTTTACACCCCAAGAAATTGCTAAACCGATAATCCCGCCAAAAGCCGCTTCTAATGCAAATGCACTTTTTAAAATTAACATGAAAGCGTCTGGTAATTTTTCAATATTCATAGCTACAATTACACAGGCTACTAAAATATAGCCAA
The DNA here is from genome assembly GCF_025809295.1 of Bacillus sp. 41-22. Classification (NCBI taxonomy): domain Bacteria; kingdom Bacillati; phylum Bacillota; class Bacilli; order Caryophanales; family Bacillaceae; genus Bacillus; species Bacillus sp. 41-22. The sequence continues at coordinate 652,090 of NZ_CP084035.1, read as the reverse complement.
GCGCCATAAACGGTACTACAACTTGCGCTACGTTAACAATTCGCTTAACTCCACCAAATATAATAAGTGCTAATGCCGCTACTAATACCGCTCCTGATACAGAAGTATTAATACCAAAAGCTGTTTCTAGACTTACAGCAATACTATTCGCCTGAACACCCGGTAACAGCATCCCCGTCGCAAGAATTGTCGCTGCAACGAATACTAAAGCATACCATTTAACACCTAGTCCTTTTTCAATGTAATAAGCAGGACCACCGCGGAATTGCCCTTGATGCTTCGTCTTATATATTTGTGCAAGCGTCGATTCTACATATGCAGAACCAGCTCCTAGAAAGGCTACCGCCCACATCCAAAATACAGCCCCTGGACCACCAAAGGCAACAGCCGTTGCAACACCTGCAATATTTCCTGTTCCAACGCGCCCTGATAATGAAAGTGCTAAAGCTTGGAATGAAGAAACACCCGCATCCGATTTTTCCCCTTGAAATGTAAGTTTCACCATTTCTCCTACATGTCTTACTTGTAAAAACCTTGTTCGAATGGAAAAATATAGACCTACTCCTAAACATAAATAGACAAGTGCTGGACTCCAAACAATATTATTTATCCAACTTACGATAGCTTCCAACTTTCCCCCTCCTTCTTTATAAAGAATATTCAGAATATATATAAAATTATAAGTGTATACCGAATCTATAACAATATTATTTTAATAAAGTAAACATATTTTTGTATAAAAAAACAAAGTATATATTTATTTTATATACTTTGTTCCCTTATCTCTGTATTATGTATTCACTATTGCCTCTTGCTTTATAATTCTTTCATACAACTCATCTGATAACTTTTGAAAATCCCCTGGCATATCTTTCCCCTTAAATTTCTTTTGAATCGTACCGTATAGGCCTATATCACGTAACCGTAAAAATAACGGTAACGATTCATACCAACTATCCGCCAGCCTGTGCTCATATTCGTACCCCTTTCTTAACACTTGTAACTGTTTACGAGCAAATTCCGTCTTTTTCTCCAATGTCCACGGTGTAAAAAGAACAGAGTAATAAAGAACCATTGCCAAATCATGAATGAAGTAATTATAGGCAGCGTCATCAAAATCAAAGATTGTTAGCCCTTTTCCATCATAATGAAAATTACCTGGATGAATATCGCCATGCATAAGGCCAAACGTTTCTCTTTCGATTGGAAGAGCCTTTATTTCATCCATTAATACAGTAGCAATCCCTTTCACCTTCTCATCTTCTAATCCATTAACAATGCTACTTTCATCCTCTTCCCACGTATCACGGTAGTCTGTTTTAGGATAATCCATTGTAAGGCGGTGCAGTTGTCCAATCGCTTTTCCCCACGCTTCAAAGTAAGCATCTCCCCAATAAGGCGATCCTTCTCCTTTTACTTGCTCACCTTGTGCATATGTAAATAAAGACGCGAAAAAGAAAGTGCCATCTTCCGCTCCAATTTCTTCTACAAGGTTTTGAGATATTGAATTACGAGGTCCCGCCACTTTTGCCCCATGCTCTGCAACATACCGTAAAAAATCTAGTTCGGCCTCTACCTCTTTTTTAGACCGATGAGAAGAATGGGTTAAGCGTAATACGTAATCTTCATTATTTTTATCCTTCGCCTTAAAAATATAATTTTCAAAATCACCAAGTGGCTTTTCTTCCACCGTTACATGATATGCCTTTGCTGCTCTTGCTAAAATTTCATTCGTAAAAACACGTTCTACCGCTATTTCCATTTGTATCCCTCCTATATATCTTCTTAATTCGACATAAATGTAAGAAGTACTGCTATGAAATTAAATAGTGCGTGTGCAATCATAGCCGATAAAATAGAATTTGTTTTTTCATATAACCACGCGAATACTACACCGCTTAAAAAATTCACCGGTAATGTGTTATATGTTGGAATATGAACAACGGTAAATATTATTGAACTTATAAGCACACCGCCCCATATGCCATATCTATCACGAAAAAACGTATAAAAAACACCTCGATATAAAATTTCTTCATAGATTGGTGATATAACTGCTGCTCCAATTACCGCGATACAGAACGCATATATTGATTTATCATTTTGGATCGTCTCCGTTTTACTATTTTCGAAAGAAATCCCCAGTTTCTCCATTATCATTAATACTCCAACACTCACTACAATCAAAGAAATAACCGCTACAAATGTCCACAATAAATCTTTCCATGAAAGCTTCCGAATTCCAATATCTTTCCACGACAGTTTATATCTTTTTATGCAAAAAAGATAAACTAAAAATGTAAATATCACTGCCATTATAAGTCCCATTAATACTCCAGCATATAATGAGTTCCCTATTATTTTTAAAGCATAATCATAAAAAAGAGATTCAACCATTACTGGTACAATCAGAAATACAAAAACAAATAAATATAAAATTTCTTTCCATCCCCACATACATTTTAAAGTCATCTACACCATCCCCCTATATCCTATTTTCTTTAGTATAAAAGATGACGTAACGTAACTTTCAAGCTACTTTTTTTCAAATAATCTAAGCATAATTTTCTCACAAAATAAAAAAAGGTTGATTCACTCAATCAACCTTTACACTATTAAAAATTCTATTCCTCAATTCTTCATCAATTCATTCTCATATATAATATTTATCTTTATTTCTCTTCACCTTTTGTCTGCATTGAGTTGAAGGTCCAATTTAACTTCAATGAATCCCCTTGAAATACATTTTGCTCTTCATCGTTATCTACAAATGTGAACATTACGTAGAAAGTATCATCATCACCAGGAGCAAGTCCATTTCCTTCTCGGTCTACAACACCTTTTTGTACAAGATCAGGAATACTTCCGTTTTGCGTAGCTACCTTTAATTCAGATAATGTAGTAGACCAAATTGGAACCTCATTTTTATCCAAATTCCACAAGAAATCAACACGGATATGATCACCAAAATCAGCATTTCCATTATCTCCTTTAGCATCGATTACACTGTAATCTGTCAGAAGTTTCACATCTCCTATTGCTAAGGTTCCTTTGTTTACTAATTGAAAACCACGCTCCATTTCATCACCTGGTTTAATATTGTCGACATTAATAACAACTTCAGGATTAACACTCAAATCTAAAGTACCGGCTGCAAACGTGTTTTGTGATACTTCCTTATCACTAAAATACGCATATGTTCCCCCACTAATTAAAGATAAGCCAAGCGCTGCAGTTACAACACCCATACCAAGTTTTTTCTTAATACTCATTTCACAAGTCCCCCTATTTTTAAAGTTTAAACTACAAACCTTATTTCCAGCTCACAAACAATAATAATTAAGCAACTACCTTGTCCCACAACGAAAGCGAACTAACTTTAAGCTAGTTACTTCATGTACCCAAACGACTATTACTTTTAAAATAACCGGTAATGTTACCGTAAATCATTACCGGTTATTTGTTAGCCAATCTCATTTAATTTTATATTCATTGTCTTATTGCTTTATTTACTCTAGAAGTTTGCCCACTTATTTTTTTGGCTCTAATCCAATGGAACGTAAGATTTTATCTAACGTCACTGGCCCTACATTTTCTTTCGGTTTCTGATTTTCTTTGGCATCTGGACCCTTTTTCAAGAAATTCTTCTCAATAAAACGAATATCTGTTTCATTTACAACACCATCTTGATTGACATCTCCATCTTTTACAGCCACTTTTCCTTTTTCATATGAAAGAGCTGCTATTCTAGCATCTTGAATATCTACCATTTTATCGCCGTTTACATCACCTGCAAGGCTGTCATCCATATCAGCTCTAAAGTTTTGTCCCACTAATTCTCCATCCTGCATTTTCCCTATTTTTGTAGTTAATTTACTATTTAAATGACCTGGCATTTCTACGAAAATGTTATATTCTGTATCACTTACTGGAACACTATGAATTTCAAATTGCCCATTATCATCAACCGTTCCTGTATATTTCTTTCCATCCTTACCAACTGCATACACTTTTGCTCCTAGTTTTGTGTAGTCATTCTTACCTAAATACCCCTCTTCAGTTAAGAACGCTTCTGGTCCAATATATCCTGTAACCATTGCATGTTTCGAAATAATAGAAAAGGATTTATCTTTAAACACAGGAATCTCAACGCCTTCTGATGCACCTGTTTTTGTATAAGAGAATTTATCTACTCCAAATGCTGTTAAATTATTAAAATACTCGTCACTCGTCATCTCGAATGTAACATCTACAAATGGTGCGTCTCCATCTAGACCTTTAAATTCTGTTCCTTCTAAAGATGCACCAACTTTCACCTTGTTTTCCCAGTTTCCTTCTTCATTTATCACTGGATCTTCTAATTTAATATTTAATCCATGTTGTTTTGCATATTCTGCAAGTGCTGGATTTGGTTTAACATCTACAAATTTAAACAACTGTTTACTATAAGGAATCTCAAATGTACCTGACATAAGTTGTTTCACATTATTAAGATTTAAAGTTAATGTAATTTTTTCTCCTAGTTTAACTTTATCCTTGTCATAGCTTGGGACAGCGTATTCCGTTCCCTCTTTAACAAAGACATAGTCTTTAAATCCATTTGCCATATTTGATGCAGTTGCAAGATCATATCCAAATAACCTTAAATTAAGCGGTTCATTGATTTCCTCTGGAAGTACACCAAATTTAAAATCACCATTGGCTTGAATTGTATTCAACCAACCTGACGGAAAAGCAGAGTTTTGGTAATATACAATTTCATTAGTTTTTTGGTCATACTGAAGGCCTTTTGCCTTTAATACATCTATCGTAGAATCATAAATGTTACCATGTACCCATAATGCACGCTGACCATCTTCTTCTTTGAACATAGATTCATTTACCTCATGAACGCCAGGTTTTACATCGGTAAATTTCATTTCAGGTTTGATATTATCAATAATTACGCTATCTCCTTTTGTATAAGGTTTCCCTTCTTTGTCATATCCAATGAAATCAAGTTGGTAATCTCCATCAGGCAACGTAACTCGCTTGTCTCCAATTGGATGATTTGGATCTCCTGTAAACGGGAATACATAGCCACCCATACCATCGAACATGATATATTCAATATTTGGTGTTAGACTGCTAGCATTAATTGTCCCCACAATTCCTAATGCCTTTCCTGTTTTTCGATCCTTCACCACTGCATCGATAGTTTCAAGTGGACTGTTCAATTTAAATGTCAGCGGTGAACTCGGCCTTTCCATAAATGGATGGAAGTTAGATGTATCTGTTGCCATTGCATCTCTCAGCAAATCTACAGATTCAATTCCTTTTTCTGTGAATTTAACTGCAAATGGCACTTGATATACTTCTTTTTCATTTTTTTTATTTGAAATATGAATATATCCCTCATATCTACCAAATTCAGCGTTTTCTGGAATGATAATTTCAGGGCTAATTTCCCCTGATGTACTAGGAGCTACTTTAATAGAATCTTGTACGTTCAGCTTCACACCATTCTTCGCTGCATCTTGCACACCTACACTTGTTGGTGAAAACTCTACTTCTAATTTAAACTCTTTCTCGTCTGTTTTATTGCTGTTCTTAATTAAGACCTTTCGACTATCTTTAATAGGTCCATTTCCCAATTGGTTTTTATACCCGAATGCAATAGACCCTGTTTTTTCTTCAATTTCTACTTCTTCATCATTTACAACGTTTGATGTTTTATCGATAACCTCGATAGCTGTATCTGCATGAACTGCACGATACGCATCAATTCGGCCTGATCCTACCTCAAATACAGAGCGTGCCTCTTTTAAGTCAACTGCAGTATTCATAAGCGCTTCTTTTACTTCAAACGGACTATAGTTTGGATGTTCTTGTAAAATGAGTGCCGCCACCCCCGCTGTATGAGGAGTTGCCATAGATGTACCTGACATACGTCCATACGCTACCGGATAATTTTCTCCATCCTTTGGATCATTAATATATTCAGGAACAGTTGAGAAAATAGAAACACCTGGCGCTACAATATCCGGCTTAATATCATCTGTTTTACTTGCAGGACCGCGAGAGCTGAAATCAGCTAAGTGATCTCCTTCTGTTTTTGTGTTACTCAGTTCTCCAAATGTTAAAGAGACATCTCCTTGGACAGCTTTTGCTTGCAATTTCTCACCATCTGCCTTTGTTAAGCGGAACGATGGAATAGATGAAGTACTTTCCCCAAGGTAACTTGTAATTTCACCATCTACATTGTTATATACAATTACCGCCTTTGCACCTGCTTCCTTAGCATTTTTAATTTTTTCATCGAATGTAATCTCACCGCGCTGGATGAGCGCTAACTTTCCTTGTACATCTTTCCCTTTAAAATCATCTATTTTCCCAAGACCTGTATATACAACAGATAATGATTGACCTTTCAAATCTTCAATCTTATCAGTAAAGCTTTTTCCAAGTAGCATCATTTTATCCACATGTAAATCAGCTGCATCGGCGGAAAATGTCGGGATAGTCATCGCAGCGTCACTTGCTCCAACTGTAATTGGAAGTGCTGCTGCACTAGGTGATCCAAGGGTACCTTCTTCTGGACCACTATTACCTGCCGCTACTACTGTAACAACACCAGCTAACATCGCATTGTTTACTGCAATAGAAGTAGGATATAAAGGATCATTAATAGACGCACCTAATGATAAATTGATAACGTCCATATCGTCTTTCACTGCTTTATCAATCGCAGCAAGAATACCGCTTGTTTGTCCACTTCCATATGGACCTAATACACGATATGAATATAAATCTACATCCGGAGCGACTCCCGTAACTGCATAATCCACACTATTCTTTTTGTCTGCAGCAATTGTCCCAGCTACATGAGTACCGTGGGATGTATAGTATGCACTTCCATCATAAATTTCAGGATATCCTCCAGAATTTTGCCAATCCTTATACGTTGTCTCCATTGGATCAGCATCATTATTAACAAAATCCCATCCTTTTATTGAGTTCGGATCTATTTTGCTTGCATCTTCACCTTGCTTTGCACGATACCCTTTATAAGCATCTTTTAAATCAGGGTGGTTATAATCAATACCTGTGTCCAGTACACCTACCTTAATTCCTTTTCCTGTTATTTTTTCATCATGCAGCTTGTCCACACCAATTTGTGGTACACTATCTGCCATTTTGGGTTCGGCAGCCGTCTTAGCTGTTTCTTTCGGTAAATCAATTTTGACCTCACTATCTTCCCATACGCGCTTAACAATACCAGTGCGAACTAAGTCTTCAATCATATTCGCAGGTAACGAAATCGCTACACCATTAAAAGCATTCTTATATTCTCTTGTTATTTTGGCAGATTTAAAATTCGTCCCTTTATCTTTATTCTTTTGAAGCTGCTCAAACTCTGATTTAAATTCTTTATGAGATGCTTCTACCTTTTGTTCCGCAGTTGAAAGGGCTATTTTTTTCCCCTTAGCTGCTTGTTTTAACATCTCGATTTTGCTAGGTGCTTGCTTAAACTCTACAATCACATTCACATTATCAGGACTTGCTGTATTGATGCCTGGTGAAATAACAAAACCTGGTTTTGTATTTAACGTTTTTAAGGCATTACGTTGTTCCTTTGTAAGACCTTTCAATATAGCATTTGCATCATCAATCCCAGTTAAAGTAGTTGTATTTACCTCTTCGGCCAATACGTTATATGGAATTCCTTGAGACATTAACATACCAACAGTTAGCGTTCCGATAAGTATTTTTCCGAATTTCCCCTTCTTCATAGCGCATCTCCTTATTATTAAAATTATTTTTTCTAAAATAAATCCTCTGATCTCCTATTTAGCATTGGCAATTCTATCAACCTTGAATCTATTTAAAACAATCGAGAATCTCCAACACTACTAATCTTCTTTCTATAAAAGCCCCCATAAATTGTTTCCAACTACAACGATTTACAACATGAATTATTAGTAGCGTTAAGCAATAATTCTATTTTTATTATTTCACATTTTGATTTTTCTGAATATTGAACAAAAGGAGTAATTTTTTTCTAATGATTCTATGCCCAAATAGTACAAAAGAACTACCTTGCCCTTTATTCTTTGTAATATAGAATAAAGAAACACGATAGTTCTTTTAAACATCTCTTATTTAATCCAACGGAACCAATTGATTTCGAACAGCATAAATCACCGCTTGCGATCGACTTTTTACATTTAGTTTTTTAAAAATTTTATTGATGTGAATTTTAACTGTTTTATCACTAATATATAGAGCTTCAGCAATTTCTTTATTACTAAGTCCTTTTACTAATTCAAAAAGAATTTCCTTTTCACGTTCCGTCAGTTCATTTTCATTTGATTCTAATTTCATTTTTTGCTGATGATATGTAATTAATTTTTTAGTCATACGCGGATGAATAACTGAATCGCCTCGATATAACATTCGAATTGCTGCTATTACCTGCTCCGATGATGAATCCTTCAATAAATAACCATCAGCACCAGCCTGAAGTGCATCCATTAAATACTCATCATGTTCATACATTGTAAACACAAGCACTCGGCAATTTGGATAATTTTTTTTTACTAACTCTGTGGCTTCAATCCCATTTTTCCCTGGAAGATTAATATCCATCAAAATACAATCTGGTCTGCATTCTTCTACTTTTCCCAATACTCCGTCCCCAGAGCTAGCTTCTCCAACCACTTTCATATCAGATTCATCCTCTAGTATGCTCCGAATTGCGTCTCGTAAAAAAGCATGATCATCCACTACTAATATTTTAATCATTTTACGCACCCCTTGTTTGTGAATCTGGAATTAATAGTGTAATTTCTGTCCCTTTCCCTACAGAACTATCAATCTGTAAAGTAGCCCCTAATTGTTCAGCTTGTTCATTCATATGTAATATACCATAATGTGGCTCATTCTTCGTTTTAACCATAGACTCAAATAGTGAAAAGCCGACTCCATTATCCTTAACCCTTAAAAGCACGTGCTCACTTTGATAGCTAAGTAAAACATCAGTCTTTTCTGCTTGTGCATGTTTTACAATGTTTTGCAAACTCTCTTGTAATGTATCAAAAATAACTCTTTCTTTTGAAAAGCTGAGTGCACGTGCATGACCTCTTTCATGATATGTAATATCTAGTTCATATTCTTGTTTTAAAGATTTTATTTTACTTGCTATCGCCTGCTTAAGCCCTAATTGTTGTGTCGGATATGGTTTTAAAGCATAAATAGAATAACGAACTTCTCCTAGGCTTCCTCTTAAATCTTTTATACTTTTCTCTACTATTTGCTGCATATCTATTGGTTTATCACGGTATTTTTTCTGCGCGGATTCTAGTTGGTATATCACCCCGGCCAATGTTTGTGCAATACCATCGTGAATTTCGCGTGCGATTCTATTTCTTTCTTCTAAAATCATTCTTTTTTCCTGTTCAGAAATCAATATTCTTGTTTTAACTACGTTAGCTAATTGGTTAGAAAACGTAGCTAACGACTGTACATCTTCCGGAAAAAAACCCGCAGTTCTACTTTTCCCTGCAACAAACATTCCGATTAGTTCATCATTTACAATAAGAGGAAAATATACAAGCGAGCGTATGACGCTATCAAATATTTCATCTCCAGGAGCCGTACCAGTTTTCCAATCATGAAACACAAGATTTTTAGAGATTCCCTCAAACGCCTTGGATATTTCTGAATGATCAGAAATATCCAGACGAACTTTCCCATCTTTCAATAGAAGATTCCAGTTCCCATCATCTTTTGTCCATATTACATATGCTTGTATGCCAAAAAAGCCTTTAAGTGCTTGTTTAATATGTTTCAGGTTCCCTCCGGTTAGTCCACGACTAATTTCTGTCGTAATAAGAAACAGCTCATATAATCGTTCCTTCTCCATCCTTATCCGTACAGAAAAAGAGCTAATAACTGAAATTGCTACAAGTGGAAAAAAGAAAAACAGTACTGTAATCTCGTTTATTTCCACACTATATGTACTAATTAATACATGCATCAGGGCCGCATAAGAGAAACCAAAAGTTTCGCAAAGAAATACCGTTACAGTTTTTTTATACCACTGATAGATTGAATATGGCTGCGGAAGAATTATCATTAACAAATCGTAAAAGCGGTTGTTGAAGAAGCCAAAAAACACGCAAAATAACAACAAAGATATTAAATTTTCATATAGAACTGACATATCTATCTTGTTAATTAATAAAGACATACATTTATTTGAAAACCATTCGGCCAAGATCAAACTAAGCGCATGCTGAGTACTATTAAATAACATTCTTTGTATCGGTGAACGACGATGCAGGTGAATAATTAGCGTTACGAGTACAATAGCAATAATAGTCATATGGATTCCAAACTGCCAACTCATAGCGTAAATTATCGGAAAGGTAAGCGAGCTAGTTCCTCTCCAAAATCGTACAGGAAAATACTCTGCAATCCCCATAAATATTAATAACAATATTAATATCGTTGGATAAGAAGGGATTTTAATATCAAGTAAAGATATGGTTATAGTAATCAAGCCAAGAAAAGAAATAAAATAAAGATAAGAACTAGCAATCTTTTCTCTCATAAAGATAGAATTTACATCCTTCAAAACAACCCCTTCTTTCTTTATAAAACTTCATTTTCTCTATTATCCAACAAAAAACCGGCACTGGCAAAATGGAAAAACCTCCACTAGCCAATCACCGGCTGTGTACTACACCTAAAAAGGCAAGACACAATATTAGTATAAATCGATTCTCATAAATTTCCTATTCATCAAACGATGTAATTATGCATACCGCTAGGCTTATCCTCTATAGTACAAAAGATATATATTAATATCGCTAATCTAATATACGCTTTCTTTCCATCCCTTATATCCTATTTTCTTTAGTATAAAAGATGATGTAACGTAACCTTCAAGCTACTTTTTTCAAATAATCCAAGCATAATTTTCTCACAAACAACAAAAATTAACAGAAACAATTTCAATGTAAAGGAGATGGAAATTATGGCCGAACAGAAAAATTCACAACAAGATAATAAAAAAAAGCATATGTTTCCATCACTTCCGGAAAATATTAATTACATTGAAAATAAGCTCTGTCATTCAGATGATATAAAAAAATTAGATGTCCCTTTCCAAAATGGAAAAGGAACAATTATATATATCGAATCTTTAGCAGACCCAAATTTAATTCATCAATTAGCTCTTGAACCATTATTAACTCGATCGGATCTGTCTTTAGATAAAGCTTTTGCCACATTAAATATGAAAAAAGAAACAAATTTAAATTATGGTGTGCAGCTTTTATTACAAGGTAAATCTTTATATTTTCATGAACACGTCGACAGTTTTTGTATTTTCGAAACAGCTCTATCTTTAAAGAGAGATATAACAGAACCTGATAATGAAGGGATTGTCCGTGGACCGCATACTGGTTTAGTAGAAGATTTAGCAACCAATTTAGCTTCTATTCGTAAACTCATAAAAAGTCCACATGTCGTCGTTAAATATTTCACACTCGGTGAAGAAATGCATACGAAAGTGGCAATTGCTTATATGCAAAACATAGCTAATGACGATCTAGTTACAGAAGTAAAAAGAAGGTTAGAAACGATTAAGACAGATGCACTTATGCCTCCAGGATATATACAAGAATTTATAGAGGATACGTCTTTCTCACCCTTTCCGCAACAATTAAATACAGAGCGTCCAGATAGAGTCGCAGCAAATTTAATGGAAGGACGAGTTGCTATTTTATCTGATGGAGATCCAACTGCACTTATCGTTCCTGTTACGTTATTTGCTTTCTATCAATCACCAGATGATTATAATAACCGCTGGATTGTCGGTTCTTTCATCCGAATGATTCGCTTAGTCAGTTTCTTGATTGCCTTTCTCTTGCCCGCTATATATATCGCAACAGTTGCTTTTCATCCTGATGTGTTGCCGCTCGAACTTGTTTATACGATTAAAGCTTCATTAGAAAAAGTGCCACTTCCTCCTATTTTTGAAGCTCTCTTAATGGAATTAATCTTTGAATTATTACGGGAAGCTGGTATTCGCTTGCCAAGCCGAGTTGGACAAACAATCGGTATTGTAGGTGGTTTAGTAATTGGTGATGCAATTGTAAAAGCCGGTCTCGTTTCTTATACAATGATTATCGTTGTAGCTTTAACTGCAATCTCATCTTTTCTTGTTCCATCAAATGATATGAGTTCCGCAGTTCGGATTCTTCGTTTTCCGTTAATGCTCCTTGCTGCCATATTCGGCTATGTAGGAATATCATTCGGTCTCATTATAACTTTCGTTCATTTATGCCAGTTACATTCATTTCATACCCCCTATCTTTCTCCTGTTGCTCCGATGCGGATAAAAGATATGAAAGACTCTTTTGTACGACTACCAATTTGGTCGTTTTGGGAACGACCACATGATTCAAAACCGAAAAAAATGCAACGACAACATGTAACGAGAGAGGATGAGAACGGTGACAAACACGCAAAGTAAAATTTCACTTGTTCAATTTACCTTTTTCGTTATTCAATGCCAAATCGGAGTTGGTATACTTTCTCTACCAAACCGTCTTCACCCAATAGCGAAAGGTGGCGGATGGATTTCTGCTCTCATCGCTGGTCTTGCAATTCAACTTATTATTTTACTTATGTGGCTTTTCTTAAAACGATTTCCTGATGCAGATATGTATGAAAGTGTTTGTATGCTATTTGGGAATAAGTTTGGAAAACTATTAGGTTTTGCTTATGTTTTTTATTTTACCCTTATCGGTATGACGGTTATGTTAAATGCTTGTAATGTCATTAAAGTTTGGATATTACAAGCAACTCCTTGGTATGCCACCCTCATGCTATTTACAATAGCTTGTTGTTACATAGCTTATAATACGTTCAAAGTCATCGTACGGTTTTACGTCATGGCTTCTATTCTCATTTTACCAATGGCTCTTTTAATTGCCCTAGGGCTTACACGAGCTGATTTTTCTTACATTTTTCCAATTACAGAAGCCGGATGGTGGAATATTATTCAAGCATCAAAAGAAACCATTACAGCTATGTATGGTTTTGAGATTATTCTTATCGCTTTCCCAAAAGTAAACGGGAGTTCTGTGGCAAAACTGAAAGCAATTTCTATCGCTAATGGATTTGTAACTCTTTTTTATACTTTTACTGTTTGGATTTGCTTTATCGTATTTAGTCCAAAACAAGTTGAACTTATTCCAGAGCCAGTTGCTTACTTATTGCGTTCTCTGCATATTGGGATTATAGACCGAACCGATTTACTATTCATCCCAATATGGATGATAACTGTTGTAGCTTCTATTGCTAGTTATTACTGTGCTGCTTCTATAGGAATTGGACATATCTTCAATCTGGCTAATCATAAAAAGGCTGTTCCAATCGTTGGTATTATTGCTTTTAGTGTAGCCCTATTTATAGATACACCTGAAGAATTAAAAGTAATTGCAACTTTTACTGATAAGTTCACGTATATTTTCATAGTTGTCCTCCCTCTTTTATTTCTACTTTATTCAGTAATAAGGAATAAGAAAGGAGAACAGTATGTTCCAAAAAAGAGTTAAATTACTTTTTATATTATGTACTAGTGCATTCCTTTCTGGCTGTTGGGATCAAGAACCATTAAGAGAAGCGAGATTAGCTTATAGCATTGGATATGATATTACGGAAGAAAATAAACTTCAGCAAACGCTTGAACTCGTAAAAAGTTCAAGCGGAGAGCAATCTTCATTCGAGAATGAAATACATTCAGCAAACGGGCATAACATAAGGGATACAAGCGATGCCCTAAAAAAAAATGTGACTGGTAATATTCGCTATTTTAAATATGGTGTTCAATTACTAGGAACCAAAATTCTAAAAAAAGGTATACTCCCCTATTTAGATGTCAGCTTTCGGGACCCAACAAACCCAACTGCTTTAGTAAAACTTATTGCAGTAGATGGTGAAACATCCGAGATACTAGAAAAAAAGAAGGTAGGAAATTTACTAATTGGAGATTTTCTAAAGAAAAAAGTGAAAAGCTTAGAAGATATGAGTGTATTTCCAAAAGAAACTTTAGAAACAGCTGCTACAAAAATGTTAGATCCCGGTAAAGACTTTACCCTCCCTTCTATAAAAATAAAAGGAAAAGAAGTAATTACAAACGGGTTAGCTTTATTTAACAATGATAAATTAACTGGGCATTTACCTTTGAAACAATCTGTTTTATTCGTATTATTAACCGGAAAAATGGGAACAAGTGCCCGTATAACCCAAAAACTTACTAGCGATGAATCAGAGAAGACATCTGATTATTTAACAATGGAAGTTAGTAATCGAAAGTTAAAGCGAGACTTAAAAATAACAACAGATAGAAAAGGAAATGTATATGCTCACATTAAGCTTCAACTAAAAGTTATAGCCCTTGAGGCTCCAAGAGATAATATTTACAAAATGGAAGAAAGAAAAAAATTAAATGAAAAATTATCTAAACAACTTACAAAAGAAGCAAAACAAATAACGAACAGGTTACAAAAAGCAAATTGTGATGCTTTCGGTATAGGTAGAAATCTTATCGCTTATCATCCAGAGTTATGGAAGAAAAAGAATTGGAATAAAGATTATGCAAAGGTAAAATTTAAACCGGAAGTAGAAGTAAAGATTTTATATAGTGGCGTCTTAAAATAAAAAGGTTGGACGCCCGCCGGCATCCAACCTTTTATTTCATATAACGATATACAATTGACTCATACGGTCTTAAGTTAAGATTGGTAATATCTTTACTTGAATCTTTGTAATTTGATAATAATACTTCTTGTTTCATACCATCTAATTGAACATGAACTGGTACAGAATACGTTATTTCTTCTCCATAGAAGTTATTTATAACAAGTAATACTTCATTATTTACAGTACGTGTATACGCCCAAATGCTAGGATGATTTCCATCTAAAATAGCATATTTCCCTTCTGTAATTACATCATACGTTTTTCTAAGTTCTATTAACTTTTTATAATGATAAAATACAGACTCTTTATCTTCTAATGCTTTTTCTACGTTTATTTCTGTAAAGTTTTCAGCCACTGAAATCCAAGGTGTACTTGTTGTAAAACCACTGTTCATCTCTTCATTCCACTGCATCAGAGTACGGGAATTATCACGAGATTTTTGTTTTAAAATCCCGATAATATCTTCTTTTGATAATCCTTCTTCCAGCTTTATATCATATATATTTAACGATTCCACATCGCGATATTGCTCGATGGACTCGAATTTAGGATTCGTCATACCGATTTCTTCGCCTTGATAAATGTAAGGTGTGCCCTGCAACATATGCATAGCTGTCGCTAGCATTTTCGCAGATTCATTTCGGTACTTTCTATCATCACCGAAGCGTGACACAATACGAGGTTGGTCATGATTACACCAGAACAACGCATTCCATCCTCCGCCCTTTTGCATTTCAATTTGCCAATTAGACATAATCTCTTTTAATTTAATGAAATCAAAATTAGCTTGCGTCCACTTATCTCCATTCGGATAATCTACTTTTAAATGATGGAAACTAAACGTCATACTTAATTCATTACGCTCAGGGTTTGAATATTTGATACAATTATCAATTGTCGTAGATGACATTTCTCCAACTGTAATTACATCTTTCCCTTCAAAAACATTTCGGTTCATCTCTTGTAAATATTCATGAACGCGCGGGCCATCTGTGTAATATTTACGCCCATCACTTGTAGCAGTGGTGCCTTCATCACTTAAAAATCTTTGATCTTTTGAAATTAAGTTAATAACATCAAGGCGGAATCCTTTTACACCTTTCTCCAACCAAAAGCGCATCATATCGTACACTTCTTCACGAAGCTTTTCATTTTCCCAGTTTAAATCAGCTTGCGTCTCATCAAATAGATGTAAAAAATATTGCCCTGTTTTCTCATCATATTTCCAAGCAGATCCTCCAAATTTAGACTGCCAATTATTCTTTTCATCACGCCAAATATAATAATTTCGATACGGACTATTCTTATCTTCTTTTGCTTCTTTAAACCACTTATGCTCCGTTGAACTATGATTTACAACGATATCAAGCATGATTTCAATGTCACGTACTTTCGCTTCTTTTAAAAGCTCTTCAAACTCTTCCATCGTCCCGTAAGATGGATCAATGCTGTAATAATCACTTACATCGTATCCATTGTCATTTTGTGGTGATCGGTATATCGGTGTTAACCAAATATAATCCACTCCAAGTTCCTTTAAATAATCTAATTTCTCTGTAACTCCCTTTATATCACCGGTTTCTTTATTATAGTAACTATTAAAGCTCTTCGGATAAATTTGATAGACTACACTTTTATGCCAATCTTTCATGCTTAATTTCCTCCTACTTCTGTTTTACTCGTTTCGCAAATAACCATGTTAATGTAAATGGAATTACTACTGCGATTATCATCCCTACAATAAACATTGGAATCGATTTCGGAATGATAGAAATAAATGCTGGCAATCCGCCAATTCCGATTGCTGGTGCTAATACACCATTTAATGTAATAAATATCGCTGCTATAGCAGACCCAATAATCGCTGCATAGAACGGGAATTTATTTCTTAAATTCACACCGAACATCGCTGGCTCTGTAATACCGAAGTACGCTGAGATTGCTGATGTTGATGCCATACTTTTATCATTTTGATTTTTAGAAATCCAGAACATCGCTAGTGCCGCACTACCTTGTGCAATGTTAGAAAGAGCAATCATCGGCCAAATAAATGTACCGCCGTGCTGTGCAATTAGCTGTAAATCAATTGCAATAAACATATGATGCATTCCTGTAATTACGAGCGGTGCATATAATGCTCCAAATAATACTGCTCCAAGTACTGGTACCGTTTCATATACGCCAACTAATCCAGCCGTTAATAAATCGCCAATATGACGTGTAACTGGACCGATAATTCCTAACGCTAACACACCCGTTACAACGATTGTTGTAATTGGTACAACTAATAATTGAATTGCGTTTGGCACATGTTTCTTTAAGAAGATTTCAACTTTACTTAATACGAATGCTGCTACTAAAATGGGTAAAATTTGACCTTGATACCCTACCTTTTCAATTTGGAATAGCCCTAAAATATCGAAGTACTCAATCTTTTGTCCCTCTAAACCAGTCGCTGCTTTTCCATAATCCCACGCGTTTAATAAGGCCGGATGCACAAGCATTAATCCCATAACAATCCCTAGTATTGGACTACCACCAAAGCGCTTCGTTGCTGACCAACCAACAAGTGCCGGTAAGAATACGAATGCTGTATTGGCCATCATATTAATTAAATCCCAAAGCCCACCTAAGTTCGGATATACTTCTAATAAATTTTTCCCATCAAAAAATAAGTCCTTTGCCCCTAACAGGTTATTAATCCCCATTAGTAAACCTGCCGTAATAATTGCTGGCAAAATCGGCATAAATACATCTGAAAATACTTTTACAAACTTTTGAACTGGATTTAATTTTTTATCCCCTGAACCTTTTACGTCAGCTACTGTCGATTCTTCCATACCTGCAAGCGTTATCAATTCAGCGTATACTCGATCGACATCACCTGGACCAATTACAATTTGAAATACCCCAGCGTTATGAAACGCTCCCTTTACTAATGAAACAGACTGTAATTTATCATTATCTATTTTATTTTCATCTTTTAAAGCGATACGTAGCCTCGTTACACAGTGCGCAGCTTGTTCAATATTGTCTTTCCCACCAATATACTGCAACACTTCTTTTGCTGTTTTACGATAGTCTTTCCCCATATTCCCGTCCCTCTTTTCTTTTTTTGATACCGTTTACACTTACATATTAACTCGTATATATAAGTTAGTCAACACTCATATATATAAGTTGGTGATTTTTTATAAATAAAGAGATGGAACGATTATTTCGCTCCATCTCTTTATTTTCTTCGCGCCACATCCGAAAAGTGAAAAATATCTAAACGGTGACGTGATTCCGTATATTCGAACTGACTCCCATCGTATAAATAAGTAAAGTTTTTTACAACGACAACATAGTCTGTTCCATTTAAATCCAAATACTTTCGGTCATCCTCTGTACATGGTTGCACTTCAATTACCCGCTGTGAATAGCTAATATGTAGCCCTAATTCTTTCTCAATATATTTATAAATCGATGCAGTTGCAATTTCTCTCGTTAATCCTGGAATATATTCCGATACAAAATGGTTTATATCTAAAATTACTTTTTCTCCATCAATATTTCGTACACGTTTAATATGATTTATTTCCGTTTTTTCTTTCACGTTTAATAACTTTGCTACATCTTGTGTCGCTTTCATTTTCTCTATTTCCACGACTTCTGTAATACAATGACGTCCTAGACGTTCATTTTCTTCTTGGAAACTTACAATACCACCAAAGTTAAATTCAATGTTTTTGCGCTTTAATACAAAAACACCTTTTCCATGTATTTTTTGAACATATCCACGCTCTTGCAATAAATCTACAGCTTTTCTTACAGTACCCCTACTTGCCTCATACTGCTTCATTAATTCCGTTTCTGATGGGATTTTACATCCTTCTTTTAATTGTTTATTATCAATAGACTTGCTGATTTCTGTATAAATTTGTTCATACTTACTCATCATCTACAATAGCCCCTTGTCACCTTCTAGTTCTATATGTATTATACCACGCTATACTCTTCTGCCAATCTCTCACTTATTTTCCAGTACAAGAAAACTATAGGTAAATTTTTAGTCTCTAAAACGTATTTTTATAAATTTTTCTTTTCTTTCAAAAAAACATGTAGTATACTAACTTCAAAATCAGAGGAGAAAGGGAGCAAAGAACTATGCTTACTTATACAACAATTGTAGTTACATTTGCACAAAAACATCATCATCATACTTAACCCTTGAAACCTAGCGGAAAAATTACGCGTAGGTACAAGGGTTATTCCCGTTGTACCTACGCTTTGGCAAAGAGCCATGTAGGTATTTTTTATCTACATGGCTCTTTTTTTATTGCCAAAAATGCTAGTAAAAAATGATGTTTAAGCAAAACTTACTACAAAGGAGTTAACAAAAATGGAAACGAAAAAATGGGGATTATGGATTTTAACAGCTTTTGTTATCGGGAATATGGTTGGCGGTGGCGTATTTATGCTCCCAGCAAATTTAGCACACGTATCAGGTCCAATGGGATCTACACTGGCATGGAGTATTACAGGACTTGGTGTATTTATGATTGCACTCGTATTTGGAAATTTAGCAATTCGTAAACCAGAATTAAAAGCAGGACCACAAAGTTACGCCCAAGCAATGTTTACTTCCCAAAAGACAGGTAAAGTTGCAGGATATAGTATGGCTTGGGGATACTGGGCTGCTAACTGGGCTGCTACAGCATCTGTTATTATTTCCTTTGCTGGATATTTATCAACATTTTTTCCAGTTTTACAAAGTAAGCAAATTCTCTTTTCAATAAATGGATTTTCACTAGAACTAGGAAAAGGGTTAACTTTTCTAGTATGTAGCCTTATGTTATGGGGAATTCAATATATTCTTTCTCAAAATATTGATCGAGCTGGAAATATGAATCTTCTTGCTACCATTGCAAAAATTATCGGATTTACAATGTTTATTGTGATTACATTATTCATTTTCAACGCCTCTAATTTCGGAGACGGTCAAACATTTATGAATGAAGCTGGACAACCTATTTCGTTGGGTGGACAAATAAATTCCGCTGCTATTGCAACACTTTGGGCGTTTATCGGTATTGAGTCAGCAGTTATGCTCTCTAACCGTGCAAAATCTCAGCACGATGTTAAGAAAGCTACGATTTTCGGATTAATCATCGCTCTTCTTATTTACATGGCAATTACTCTACTAACAATGGGCGCTCTTCCACAAGACGCTTTAAAAGAGTCTCAAAAACCATTAGTAGATGCATTAAATTTAGCAATTGGTACTAAAGGTGCTTATATAATGGCCTTACTTGCACTCGTATCTTTATTCGGCTCTACTGTAGGATGGATCGTTGTTAGCTCAGAAGTACCTTACCAGGCTGCTAAAAATGGACTTTTCCCTAAGTTTTTCAGTAAAACAAATAAAAAAGGTAGTCCTTCAAAATCATTATTTATTACAAATGTGATGACGCAAATTTTCTTATTCTCAACGATTTCTGGTACTGTTTCAGAAGCATATAATTTCGCTATTGTTGTAGCGACATTAGCATATTTAATCCCGTACCTTGTTTCTACCTTGTATCAGTTAAAATTAGTTATTACGGGGGAAACGTATGATATAATGCCGGGATCTCGAATAAAAGATGGAATCATTACTGCATTAGCATTTTTATATTCCATATGGGTTATT
The DNA here is from genome assembly GCF_025809295.1 of Bacillus sp. 41-22. NCBI lineage: Bacteria > Bacillati > Bacillota > Bacilli > Caryophanales > Bacillaceae > Bacillus > Bacillus sp. 41-22. The sequence goes on along the minus strand of NZ_CP084035.1, from coordinate 631,659 downwards.
AAAACGGGAACTGCTGATTTAAAAACATTCTTCTTAGGCATTGGTTTGTTTGTATTAGGTCTTATTCTTTATCCAGTTTTAATGAAAGATTCACAAAAAAAACAATAAAAAAGAGAAGCTTTTCGCTTCTCTTTTTTTATTAAAAATCAGTTAATAACTTTTCTTTTAGTTCCCCTATATCTAACGGTTTCGCATAATAAAAACCTTGTACAAAGTCGCAACTCATTGATTTTAATAAACTTTCTTGTTCTACCGTTTCTACCCCTTCAGCAACCACTAATAAATTTAAACTATGGGCGATTTCAATAACCGATTTTACAATCGTTCGCTCTGGTTGTGCATGATCATAATGAAACTCACGAATAAAATTACGATCAATTTTCACAATATCAAGTGGTAGTTGTTTTAAATAATATAATGAGGAATACCCTGTTCCGAAATCGTCTAAAGCGATTAAAATTCCCATACTTCTTAATTCTTGTAATGTAGCGATAATATAATCAAAATGGCGAACAGCAATACTTTCCGTTATTTCTAAAATTAAACGATTCGGAGGAAAACCAGTTCTCCTTAAGATGCTACGTACAGACAAAATAAAACGCTTCTGCATTAATTGTTGTATGGATAAATTCACAGATAACCTTAATCCTTCTTGGTAATCCGGTAATGTTTTAAACAGGCGACACGATTTTTCTAATACCCAATCTCCTAATTTTATAATAAGTCCAGATTCTTCAGCTATTGGAATAAATTCGCTTGGTGAAATAGGCCCTTCTTCTGTCATACAGCGCACTAAAGCCTCAATGCCAGTATATTTCTTCGTTTTCAAATCAATGATAGGTTGTAATGCCACATCTAATTCTTCATCACGAATTGCCTTTTGCAAAGCAAACTCGATTTTCATTCTACGATTTATTTTTGCACGTAACTCATCTGTAAAGAAACACGCCGCATTTCTTCCCTGTTCTTTCGCACTATACATAGCTAAATCCGAATTTTTCAATAGTGTTTCCACGTCTTGTCCATCTTGTGGATATGAACAAAGTCCTAGACTAGCTGAAATATATACTTCATGACCTTCAAGCATAAATGGTGCCTGAAAACATGACAATACCGATGTCGCTAACTGCCGCATCTCATCTTGTGTATGTTCTTTTGTTAACAGCACAAATTCGTCGCCACCTAGCCTAGCCAGAACATCTTTCTCTCCTAACACATAATGCAACCGTGAAGCAACTTCGCTTAAAAGTAAATCTCCTATCATATGACCTAACGTATCATTCACTAATTTAAAACGATCTAAATCAAAGTAAATCATGCCAAACTCTATTTTTTCTGCAATCATCTTATTTACAGTCGTAATTAACTGTAAACGGTTCGGTAAACTTGTTAACGCATCATGATAAGCAAGTTCCCTATAACGACTTTCGCTTAATCGTAATCTTTGTTCTGCTTCTTTCCTACTACTTATATCATTTCGAATTGCAATAAATTGATAAGGTTCTCCCTTTTCATTTAAAAATGGAACAATTGTTGTTTTAACCCAATAATACGTACCATCTTTTGCTTGATTTCGAATTTCCCCCGTCCAGACTTTTCCACTCAAAATACGCTTCCATAGGATTTGAAAAAATGCTTTCGGATGATATCCAGAATTTAAAATGCGGTGATCTTTTCCTATTAGCTCTTCTCTTTTATATTTTGAGATTTTACAAAATTTATCATTCACATATGTAATAAGACCATTTCGGTCTGTAATAGCAACAATTGAAGACTCATCTAATGCTAATTTTAAATCTTGCAATGAAGAGTCATATAATGCATGACCTCTTTGTTCTAGCATGCGCACCTCTCCTTGCTTCCTATCTGACTAAAACACAACTCGTTTCTCTTCATAGAAATAGAGATATTTCATTTTCTAACAATACGCCTTTACATAAAATGAAACTTTAATCAGTGGGGGGGGGTTGTCCATCCCCCACTGATTATTAGCCTTCACCAATCGGGCTTTTATCTCCCACCTAACTTCCTCACATTCACCGAATTTTGAGGTGGGAGTCTTACTGCCCGTTAATGCGGGATAAATCACAATTTTTTTCTAAATAGGCCGATTAAAATAACATAATATTATTTATAAAAAAAAGCAATATGGTGCTGTTTTAATTATAGTAGAAGCTTCTCATCTCTCTACTTATCTAAGCTTATTATACAGTATTCTCTTAAATTCTTTGAATTTGTAAAGTGACAATTTCATCACTATTAGCCCCTGCTCCCTACTAATACGACCTCACACCTAACCTCTTTTATTTCATTAAATGTTAAGATGTAAATCTAACTGCCGATACATAATGAAATAGAGATTAATATACAAAATGCAACGATTCACGAATAATAATATAAAGTGAAACTTTAATCAGTGGGGGTTTTGTTCACCCCAACTGATCACCAATCGGGCTTTTACGGGTAGCAGGGCTTCCACCTAACTTCTTTGTTCCAGCTGAATTTTGAGGTGGGGGTTTTACTGCCCACAAATAGCGGGATAAAGCCAAAATTTGCATTTAACATATTGAATCATAATAACAAAATATTAACATATTTTCACCTTGTTTTTGGAAATATTTTATAAATAAATTATTAAACTAAAAAAGAGGATATCCTCTTTTTTAGTTTAATACTGATATGGTATTTGCTGATAACCCGGGTATGGCATTGGATATGGTGCTGGGTATGTTACTGGGTACGGTGCTGGATAGTAGCCTCCACCTGCCGCACCCGTTAATGCGCCAGCTGTAAGCCCACCTAACATGCCTCCAGCAAAACTTCCTGGGAAAAATCCTCCGCCCCACGAGCCGCCACCCCAGCCCCATCCACCACCGTGATGATGATGATGATCATAATGATTGTGTCCTCCATGGTGATTATGCCCTCCATGGTGATTATGCCCTCCCCCACCATGATGATTACGATAATATCCTCCGTGATTTAGCATATAGTTCATTTCTCTTCCTCTCCTTTTCAATTTCCCTACTTTAATATGTGTTGTATGAATAGTAAGGATACTGTTAATAATCCGTATAGTATGGATAGCAATATCCGCCATAACCAAACGCAGGACTAAGTAAAGCCCCTTCCAGGAAAGAATCCTCCTCCTAAAAATGGAGAATGTACAAACCCACCAAATGGAAGATCGTACATTTTATTCATCCCCTTTTCTATATAAAAATGTAATAATATACTGTATGTAGGACAAATGCGGAAAGCATGGGGGAAATGTCTATATTTTGTAAAAAAAACAAAACACTTTATAATAAGAATGTCAGATTACACCTTTTATATAAGAAGTCTATATTTAAGAAAGATTTGAGGAATTTTATAGAAATGAAGAAACCTATCGTTCAATTATTATTAATATTTACAATCGTATCTATCGTTCTTTTCCTATTAAATACATCGGTTATTTCGTTATATACGTTTGTTGGTGCTCTATGGTCCATCACAATCGTAGGAATTTCATTCGTTATTTTTATCGAAAATAGATCACCCCAAAGTACCTTAGCGTGGTTTTTAGTATTAGCACTTCTTCCTGTTGTAGGTGTACTTTTATACTCTATTTTCGGGCGTAGCCGTTGGAGAAGAAAAAAACATCTTCATCGTTCAGAAGAACAAAGAAAGTTATTCCGCGAAATATTAGAAGGAAGACGACTAGAATTATCACTCACAGTCCCATTACATGAACGTTCTATACATTTAACAGAAGTCCTACAAAAATTCGGAGGCGGGCCTGCCGCAGATAGAACGACAACAAAACTTTTAACAAACGGTGATCAAACCTTTTCAGAAATTTTGAACGCAATCGAGAATGCAAAACATCACATACATATTCAATACTATATTTATAAATCTGATGAGATTGGTACAAAAGTACGAGATGCTTTAATACAAAAAGCAAAAGATGGTGTTATTGTACGCTTCCTTTATGATGGACTCGGAAGTAATACGTTAAGACGACGATTTTTACAACCTATGAAAAAAGCTGGAATTGAAATTGTCGAATTTGACCCTATTTTTTCAGCTTGGTTACTCGAGACAGTTAATTATCGTAATCACCGTAAAATCGTCATTGTAGATGGAGAAATTGGTTTTACCGGCGGGCTCAACGTCGGTGATGAATATCTTGGTCGCTCAAAAAAATTCCCTGTTTGGCGTGATAGTCATTTAAAAATAGAAGGAAAAGCATTGTATAAATTACAAGCCATCTTTCTAGAAGATTGGCTTTATGCGTCTAGTGGATTGAATACTTATTCTTGGGATCAATTTATGAATAGACACTACTTCCCAGGAAAAGAAATTCCGGATGCAGAAGGTGCGGTGCAAATTGTAGCAAGTGGACCAAGCTCAGATGATAAAAGTATTCGTAATACATTACTAGCTGTTATGGGCTCAGCCAAAAAATCTATTTGGATCGCTACACCATACTTTATTCCGGATCAAGAAACTTTAACATTATTACGCTTAAGTGCAATATCTGGCATAGATGTACGCATTTTATATCCTGGTAAGAGTGATAGTATTATTAGCGATCAAGCATCTCAATCCTATTTCACTCCACTTTTAAAAGCTGGTGCTTCTATTTACAGTTATAAAGATGGATTTATGCACGCAAAGATTGTACTCGTTGACGATAAAATTGCAACAATCGGAACAGCAAATATGGATGTACGTAGCTTTGAATTGAATTATGAAATTATTAGCGTACTATATGAATCAGAAACCGTTCATGATATTAAACGCGATTTTGAAGAAGACTTTAAACACTCCACTGAAATTAAATGGAACTCGTTCCAAAAAAGAAGTATCAAAAAACGAATATTAGAGTCCTTTATGCGACTCATTTCTCCTTTACTATAAGCAATCAATGTGATATTGATTGCTTTTTCTTTTATATTTCCCCCTTCTCCTTTTCTTTGCATACCATATTAAAACAAGTTATCATAAGATGTATTACTTTATGAAAATAATGTTAGGTGGGAAATACATGTTAGAACAATTTCATATACATTCTGATTTAAAACAGCAGCTTTCTACAATTCATGAAAAGAATAAACAAGAAGCTGGTGAAAATGCACATTTAATTGGCAAGAAAATATATAAAGCATCTGATAATAGCATTATTGAAGATGCCATTACAGCACTTTTACTTGGTAAAAACATTCTATTAAAAGGGCCAACTGGTAGTGGTAAAACAGTACTAGCGGAAACTCTTTCTTCTTTATTCCAAAAACCAATGCATAGCATTAACTGTTCTGTCGACTTAGATGTAGAAGGTATTTTAGGATACAACACATTACAAACAAAAGACGGCGCATCTGAAGTTACGTTCGTTAACGGTCCTCTTATGAAGGCAATGAAAAACGGTCATTTCCTTTATATTGATGAAATCAATATGGCAAAACCTGAAACGTTACCACTTCTTCATGGTGCGTTAGATTACCGTAAAATGATTACAAACCCATTTACACAAGAAGTTGTATACGGTGATGACGAATATCGCGTAATTGCTGCGATTAACGAAGGTTATGTTGGGACAAGTGAACTAAACGAAGCGTTAAAAAACCGTTTCGTTATTATTGAAGTTCCTTACATTCAAGGTGATACATTAAAAGAACTATTACTATCTGAATCAAAATTAAATGATGTTGCAACAATTGAAAAGTTCGTTGCATTCGCAAGCGATCTTATGCCTTTAGCTCGTGATGGGCGCGTAAGTGAAGAAGCAGCTAGTATTCGTGGCATTATCGATGCATGTGATTTAGGTGTATATATTCCTGTTATGCGTGCAATTGAACGTAGTATTATCGCAAAATTAAACGATGAAACAGAACAAATGACTGTCCGTGAATTAGCAGAAAGTTATTTCTTTGAGGGATAATTCATGAGACAAATTTTTAGTGACAAAAAAATTGATGCGTCGCTGTTTCTACAAATGGAAAACTTAATGTATGCTCTTCTAAAAGAAGACGATGCCTATCTTGAGTATGGCTATAAAGCATACTACGACGAAATTGAAAAAAAGGTTGTCATTAGTCACTTTTGGGATGATCGAAAAGAAGAGGATACAGTAATCGGATTAAAAAGCGAAGTGTTCTTAAAGGCACTTGGTAATAAACATTACTCGGACATGACTTTAATTCGTTCTTATGCGATTGAGTTACAAGAATCGCCGCTAAAAAAGTTTTTAACACAATTATTTGTTCTATTAGAAGATTTACGTGTTGAGGAAATCGTCAAAAATTTACGTCCTGGCACAAAACATATTTTTAAACGCCGAAAAGAAATGTATCGCAATTACTTTGGCTCACAAAATGAAATAAATCGTGTTCGTAACTATCACGGTGATCGTCTATTTTGTCTATGCTATCTTTCATTAACGAGTGATAAATATGAAATGTTTAATAATGAATATTTCGAGCAAATTGAATCAATTTTGCATGAAACATTCCAAGCTCGTAATACGGAAGATATTATGTATATTGTTGAGAAAATTCGCTATCGTTTAGAAGGACTTCTTGAAAGTGATATGCTTAATAATTATTTCGGACATGCACCGCTTTATTTATCTGTGATTGCAGATGAGAAAGACAGTCGCGCTGAAAAATTAGCAAATGATGATACGCAGCTCCTAGATGACGATGATAACAAAAACAAAATGGATGAAAGCTTCTCGACATGGCACCGTGAAAATAAAAACAATGAAAACGAGAACTTTTTACGCTTTGATTTAGAAAGCGGAACAAAAACAAATATGATGGGTGATACTGCTCGTGAATCAGAAGATGGTGACCAAGCACTTGGTTCTGTACAAGGTACTTCCCAAAAAAGTACACAATCTAACTTTGATGGTGCTGATACAGAGGAAGCAAGAGCGTCTCATGCTTCTAGCCAAAACGACGGTGCATACGGCAAGTATAATGTGGGAGCTTCTCATACATTTAAAGAAGCTCGCAAATCGAATCCTGATGAGAAAAAAGATTACCAAGCTATCAAATCAGTCGTTAATAAAGATGTAAAAGAATTAAAGAAAATTATCGAAAAAACAATTGAAAACAAAACGAATGCAAACAGTGATAAATATTACGGAAGGCTTCGTAAGAAATTCCTTCGTATTTATACTGAAAAGCAGCCGCGTATGTTTTATAAAAAAGGACAAGAATCACAAGAGCTCGACGTTGCATTCCAACTATTAGTGGACTGCTCTGGTTCTATGTATAACAAAATGGAAGAAACGAAGAAGAGTGTGGTCCTATTCCATGAAGCTTTAAAATCTTTAAAAATCCCGCACGCTATTAGTGGATTTTGGGAAGATGCTTCTAGTGCTAAACCTGAAGATAAACCGAACGTTATCCATGAAGTTGTTACGTATAAAAACTCAACGTTACCAAACGTCGGTCCAGAAATTATGCAACTTCGCGAAGAAGAAGATAACCGCGACGGGTATATTATTCGTATCGTTTCCGAAAAGCTTGCGAAAAGACCAGAAAAACATAAATTCTTACTTGTCTTTACAGACGGTGAACCTTCTGCACTAGACTATCAACAAGACGGAATTTTAGATACGCACGAAGCAGTCAAACTTGCTCGTAAAAGTGGTATGGAAGTAATCGGCATCTTTATCGAAGAAGGCGAAGCGAAAGAAGCGACTTATCAACTAATGAAAAACATTTATAACCATCACTTCTTAGTTGCAAATCATGCTGAAGATTTACGCCTGAAGATTAAACCATTGTTGAAGAAACTATTACTGAAGACGATTGAATAGAAAAACAGGAGCCCCGAGGCCCCTGTTTTTCTTCGTTAACTTACTTTGTTTCTGGTTGAAACTTGTATGGAATGGAAACTTCTAATAATAATTCGAACCCTCCATCGTAGTATGGGAATCGCTCATTCGCGATTTTTCTATCTACCCACTCGATTGCGGAAATTTCTCCTTCATCTTCTGCACGAAGTTCACCTGTTACTACATTTGCTCGGAATGTAAAAAATAATGCATGATGTCCTTTCTCTTCAAAAAACTTCTCATTTAATGCGACAAGTCCACTGAGTGCGGCAGTTAAACCTGTCTCTTCTTTCACTTCTCTTACTAGTGCTTCCTCTAGTATTTCACCTTTTTCAACAGCCCCGCCTGGCAATGACCAAACGTTTTGTTCTATATTATGTACCATTAATATTTTATCTTTTTCGCTATCGTGTATTAATGCATATACAACATCAACTCTTTGCATGTTGCTTTTCTCCCTTCCTAAAATAATTAAGAGCCAATTCCTAAGAATCGGCTCTTCCTATTAATTCATTACTAACTCAGATGCGAGCTTTTTTTTTAACTTAGCCAGCATATCAGTTGTCATTCTGTCTAAATCATATTCTGCTTTAAAGCCCCACTCTTTCATTGCTGCTGTTGCATCAATAGAGTTCGGCCAGCTATCAGCGATTGTTTGACGAGCTGGATCTACTGCGTAATCCATTGTAAAGTTCGGAATGTGTTTACGGATTGATGCTGCAATTTGCTCTGGTTCAAAGCTCATTGCTGTAATGTTAAACGCATTTCTATGAACTAGTTTATTTGGATCAGCTTCCATTAATGAGATGATTGCTTGTAAAGCATCTGGCATATACATCATGTCCATGTATGTTCCTTCTGCAATGTATGAGGTGTATGTACCTTTTTTAATCGCCTCATAATAAATTTCAACTGCATAGTCAGTTGTTCCGCCTCCTGGAGGAGCTACGTAAGAAATTAAGCCTGGGAAACGTACACCGCGCGTATCAACGCCAAACTTTTGATGATAATAATCACATAGTAATTCTCCTGCTACTTTGTTTACCCCATACATCGTAGTAGGACGCTGAATTGTATCTTGTGGTGTATTATCTTTTGGCGTTGATGGACCAAATGCACCGATAGAACTTGGCGTGAAAAACTTACAGTTTAATTCACGTGCTGCTTCTAATGCATTTACAAGTCCGCCCATATTTAAATTCCAAGCAAATAACGGATTTTTTTCTGCAGTTGCTGAAAGTAAAGCCGCTAAATGAATAATTGTATCTACTTCATTACGCTTTGCAATATCATGTAATTTTTGTCCATCCGTTACATCTAACGTTTCAAATGGACCAGACGTTACTACTTCACTGTCTGTTTCACGAATATCTGTTGCAATAACATTTGATGCGCCGTATACATCACGAAGTTTCATTACTAGTTCAGAACCAATTTGCCCTAAAGAACCGGTTACTAGAATTTTTTTCATTTTTCCCACTCCCCATTTGCAAGCTATTCAAAAGATGTCGTTACTTAAATGATACCCATTTCTTTCCCTACTTTTTCATACTTACGAATTGCTTCATCTAGCATTTCTTTCGTATGAGCTGCTGTAGGCATATTACGAACGCGTCCCATTCCTTTTGCTACGGTTGGGAATACGATAGATTTTGCGTAAACGCCTTCTTCATTTAGACGTTTACTAAATTCTTGTGTTAATACTTCATCACCAATAATACAAGGTGTAATTGGTGTTTCACTTTCTCCAATGTTAAAGCCAAGTTCTTTTAACCCTTGTTTTAAATAGCGACCATTTTCCCATAAACGATCGTGTAACTCTGTGCTTTCCATTAGAATTTCAATTGATCTCATACAAGCAGCTGCATCAGCTGGTGTTAAAGCTGTTGAGAATAAGAATGGACGTGAACGCACTTTTAACCAATCGATTAAGTTTTGTTTCCCAGCTACATATCCACCAATTACCCCAATTGCTTTTGATAATGTACCAATTTGAAAATCAACTTTATCAGAAAGGCCGAAATGTTTTACAGTACCTGCACCTTTGCCAAGTACACCTGAACCGTGTGCATCATCTACATATGTCATTAAATCCAGCTCTTCTGCAATTTCAACAATCTCTGGTAATTTTGCAATATCTCCATCCATTGAGAAAACACCGTCTGTAATAACCATTAATTTATTATAAAGACCTGATTCTTTTGCCTCGATTGCTTTTTTGCGTAAATCTTCCATATCAGAATGCTTATAAACGATGATTTTCGCTCTTGATAGACGACTACCATCAATAATAGATGCATGGTTTAATTCATCTGAAAGAATCGCATCATTTTTATCCATAACAGCTGAAATCGCTGCCATATTACAGTTAAATCCTGATTGATAAGCAATTGCTGCTTCTGTATGTTTAAACTTTGCAATTGTTTCTTCTAATTTAATATGCAAATCTAAAGTACCGTTAATTGTACGAACAGCTCCTGCTCCAACACCGTACTTATGAATTGCACCAATTGCTGCTTCTTGTAAGCGATTATCAGTCGCTAATCCAAGGTAGTTGTTTGAAGATAAGTTAATATATTCTTTTCCGCCAATTGTAATAATCGGTCCATTTGGACTTTCAAGCGGATCAATTACGTTATAAAGCCCCTTTGATTTTAAATCCTCTAAATTTTCTTCTAAAAAGTTTGCAAGTGTTTTACTAGACATCGTGAAGCCTCCCATCGTTCATGTAAGCGGATTATTATCTTAATAGTTCTAATAATCCCTCTACTAGCTTAACACGTTTTCAGAATTTATTATAGAAAAATAGTTTAAAGAAACCGCTTACAATTTTAAATTATAAATGATTCATTACAAGAAATCTATCATTTACTTTTCATATTTGATAGAATTAAAAAAATATTTAGGAGGCTTTTAAAATGGCATTTACTGAATCTGATGTATATAATAACGAATCGTTTTTAGAGCAATATATGCAGCGAAGATATCGAGAAAATAGTCCAAACGAATCCCTTGAAAAACCAGCATTCTTTCAGCTCATTGGCAATGTAACAGGAAAACAAATCCTCGATTTAGGTTGTGGTGATGCTAAATTCGGCGAAAAATTATTAGAACATGGATGCCACTCTTACACTGGTATTGAAGGCTCCGAGCTTATGTATGAAAAAGCTAAAAAACAACTAGAAAATAAAAATGGCACCGTTCATTTTTTAAACCTCAAAGACTACACATACCCTCCTTCTACTTTTGATTTAGTAACATCTAGACTCGCCTTACATTATATTGAACACCTTGATATCATTTTTCAAAATGTGTTTCAAACTTTAAAAACAAACGGAACCTTCACCTTTAGCGTTCAACATCCCGTTATTACCTCTTCATTTGAAAGCTTGCAAACGAGTGGTAAAAGAACTAGTTGGCTCGTCGATGATTATTTCGAAACAGGAAAACGAGTTGAGCCATGGATTGATCAAGAAGTTATTAAATATCACCGGACTACGGAAGAATATTTTACATTATTACAACAAGCCGGATTTACGATTATAAGCTTAAAAGAAGCTACACCAAATCGAAACTGTTTTCAAGATGAAGAAGAATATGAACGACGTTTACGTATTCCCCTTTTTCTATTATTTTCTTGCCGAAAATAAAGTGAAACTTTAATCAGTGGGGGATGTTCATCCCCCACTGATTATTAGCCCGCACCAATCGGGCTTTTACGGGCAGTTGATCCCCCAACCAGCTTCTTTGCTTTCGCTGGATTTTGAGATGGGGATCTTACTGCCCGTTAATGCGGGGTAAAAAAGACGATGAATCCTCATCGTCTTTTTTCGTTATCTCATCGCCTGAACAGCCTCTTTAAGTACACGTCTTCCTCTTCCATGCGGGATACAGAGCGGTGTCCCAAATAACGGATCAGCGCTTATTTGACACTCCATACGGAATACATCCCGAACTAACTTCTGGTCAATAACTTCTTCTGGTTTACCTTGCGCATATATTTGTTTATCTTGAATAGCTACAATGTTGTCTGCATAACGACATGCCAAATTTAAATCGTGCAATACCATAACAATCGTTCTTTGCTCTGTTTCATTTAATTCGAATAATAAATCTAACACTTCAATTTGGTGCGTCATATCTAAATATGTAGTCGGCTCATCAAGCAAAATAATATCTGTATCTTGTGCAAGGGTCATTGCAATCCAAGCACGTTGACGTTGTCCACCTGAAAGGGCATGAACATCACGCTCAGCAAATTCTGTCATACCCGTTGCAGCAAGCGCTTTTTGTACCATTTCCTCATCTTTTTCGGACCATTGCTTCAGCCATGTTTGATATGGATAACGTCCTTGCTTTACAAGTTGTAATACCGTAAGTCCTTCCGGTGCTTGTGGCCCTTGCGGTAAAATCGCCATTTGACGAGCGATTTGCTTCGTTTGCATACTTTGAATTGCTTGATTATCTAACAAAATGTCACCGGTTGTTGGCTTTAATAATCTAGCTAGTGAACGTAATAAAGTTGATTTCCCACAACCGTTAGAACCGATGAAGATTGTAATTTCCCCTTTTGGAATTTCTAAATTCAGCTCATCAATAATAATCGTTTCACCATACGACAGCGTCAAGCGTTTCGTCTCCAATGCTTTTTGCATATTCATCTCCCTTTATGAATTCCGACTTTTATAAAGTAAATAAATAAAATAAGGTGCACCAATTGCTGATGTAAATACCCCTGCTGGAATTTCAAGTGGTGTGAAAACTGTACGCCCAATTAAATCTGCAGCGAGTACTAGAATTGCACCGATAATCGCCGCAACTGGGAGCAATGCACCGTAGAAAGAACCAACTAATCTTCGCGAAATATGAGGTGCCATTAAACCAACAAATCCAATTCCTCCTGCAAAGGCAACTGCCCCGCCAATTAAAGCTGTACTAAGTAACAACATAAATACACGCGACTTCGTTAAAGGAACACCAAGTCCCACTGCTATATCATCCCCTAGCTCTTGTGCATTTAAATGTCTCGCAGCGATAAATGATATTGTCGTTAAAATGAGAACCCACGGCGCAAGTACCATAACATTTTGCCACGAAGAGCCATAAACAGTACCTGTGATCCATACATTCGCTTGACTTGCTTGATAAATTGGTGCTAACAACATAAATAAAGTTGTTGCTGCTTTCGTTAATGCCCAAAATCCAACACCAATTAAAACAAGACTAATCGGTGATAATCCATCATTTTTCCAGGCAAATAAATATACAAAAAACGCTACAATTGTTGCCCCAGCAAAAGCTGCTAGCGGCATATAATGAATGCTTACTGTTAACGCATTGTTTTTATCACTAAATATAGCTAAAAAGAGTACAACTGCAACACTTGCCCCGCCCGTAATTCCGATGATATCAGGAGAAGCAAGTGGGTTTCGAACGAGCCCTTGTAAAATACAGCCCGCTACCGCAAGCGCAATTCCTACGAGGATAGCAATTAAAATACGCGGCATACGAAATTTATTTACAACCATATTTGACATCGCATCACCATTTCCGGTAATCGCTTGCCATACATCATAAGGAGCAATTTTCATATCCCCCATACCTGCACTCGCAAAAAATAATCCTATTAAAACAACTAGTAAACTCAATAAGACGAGACAAGCTCGTTTATACATTAAAAACGAGAGCTCGCCTTTTCCAATACGAAACGGAATATACTTCTTCATTTGCTAAGCCCTCTCTTACGTGCAATATAAATAAAGAATGGGGCCCCGATAAATGCTGTCATAACCCCTACTGGTACTTCTTGTGGCATAATGACATATCTTGCTGCTATATCAGCCAAGATTAATAGTATTGCACCTAACAATCCGCTATAGGGTACTCTCCATCTGTGATCTACCCCAACAAGAGCTCTTGCGAAATGAGGAGTAACGATGCCAATAAATCCAATTGGACCAGCAACCGCAACTGAACCACCAGACAACAGTACAATAATAAGTAACACGAATGATTTCATTAAAATCGTTCGTTGTCCGAGCCCCTTTGCAACATCTTCCCCCATCATTAATGTATTTACTTTCCCTGCCATCATAAAAGATGCAATCCAGCCTATTAATAAATACGGGAATACTGATTGTAAAATCTCTAACTTTCTTCCTTGCACAGATCCGGCAAGCCAAAATAACACTTCTTCAAATGCTTTTTCATTTAATACAAGTAACCCTTGTGTTAATGATGAAAATAAAGCGCTTATCGCTACACCTGCTAATGTTAACTTAAGAGGCGTTGTCCCTTCTTTTCCTAAAGAACTAGAGGCAAATACAAGTACTGCTGCAACTGCCGCTCCTAAAAAGGCAATCCATGTGAAAGCTGATAATGATGTCACGGAAAAGAGTACAATTGCTACAACTATAAAGAACGCAGCGCCTGAATTTAATCCAATAAAATCTGGAGAAGCAAGCGGATTCTTTGTTAAAGTTTGCATTAAACAACCTGCAATGGCTAAACTAGCACCAACACTTGCTGCAATTAACGCCCTTGGTAGACGCACATTTTGAATAATAATATGCTCATTTGAACCATTAAAATGGAAAAAAGCATCTAAAGCTAATTTCCAGCTCGTATTTGTATATCCGAAAATAATGCTTCCCCAAATACAAATAACGACTGCAATGATTCCAACAAGTAATCCAATCCATTTTGCTTGATTTGTTTTTAATAACATGCAGCGTTTCCCCTTCAATGTATAATGATACGTTGTAAGTGTATTTCAACTTAATTCTCATTGTCAACGATAATGAGAACTATTTTCAGTAATATATATTGACAATCCAAAGATAAAGGCTTAATATCATGCTTGCTATTGAAAAATATTCTCAACATGCAGGGGGTACATAATGAATTTCATGCAAAAGAAATCGTTTACAGTATTTGTATTTTTACTAGCTTTTTCACTTCTTTTAAGTGCTTGTGGAAAATCAAATAACAAAGAAGAATCAACAAAAGAAGATAATAAAAAAGAAATGATTACGGTTGAGCACGCAATGGGTAAAACAGAAGTTCCTGCCAATCCAAAACGTGTAGTTATTTTAACTAATGAAGGAACTGAAGCTTTACTCGAATTAGGTGTAAAACCAGTTGGGGCTGTAAAGTCTTGGACGGGTGACCCATGGTATCCGCATATTAAGGATAAAATGAAAGATGTAAAAGTTGTTGGCGATGAAGGACAAGTTAACGTTGAAACTATCGCTTCTTTAAAACCAGACTTAATTATCGGTAACAAAATGCGCCACGAAAAAGTGTATGAGCAATTAAAAGCTATTGCACCTACTGTTTTCTCGGAAACATTACGTGGTGAATGGAAAGATAACTTCAAATTTTATGCAAAAGCTTTAAATAAGGAAAAAGAAGGTCAAAAAGTTTTAGCTGATTACGGAAAACGTATGGAAGATTTAAAAGGCAAACTTGGTGATACAGTAAATCAAGAAATTTCTATGGTACGCTTTATGCCTGGTGATGTTCGTATTTATCATGGCGATACATTCTCTGGTGTTATTTTAAAAGAACTTGGATTTAAACGTCCTGGAGATCAAAACAAAGATGATTTCGCAGAACGTAACGTATCTAAAGAGCGTATTTCGGCAATGGATGGCGATGTATTATTCTACTTCACATTCGATAAAGGCAATGAGAAAAAAGGTTCTGAACTAGAAAAAGAATATATAAACGACCCTCTCTTTAAAAACTTAAATGCAGTAAAGAACGGAAAAGCATACAAGGTTGACGACGTTATTTGGAATACAGCTGGCGGTGTAATGGCTGCTAACTTACTACTAGACGACATTGAAAAACGCTTTGTTAAATAATTTCATTGTAACCAGCTCCCTCTTTTATGGAGCTGGTTTTTTCATTTCACTGAAGTGTCACATTATTTCATTTTGTATTTTTATTCCCGATATGTTATATTATAAAAGTAAATATAGTATATTTTCTCTATATCAGAATAAATATTTTAATCTAAATTTTCTGATTTATCACTATTTTACTTTATTTTAGAATTCAATTACTACATTTGAAAACGCTTATTATCTTGTTTTCAGGGAAAAATATAATAACGGTTGAAGAAAAATAGATTTTTTCATAAATTTTCTTGCTATTTCCATATAATTCTATTGACTTCTAAATATTTTGTGAATTAAAATAATTACATAAATATCCGTTATACAGGATTAGGGGGAAACAAACATGGATGCAGCTTTAAAATTAGACAAAGCTGGAGAGCAACAATCACCAAAAAAACATCCACCAGGATTATATTTGTTGTTCTTTACAGAGGCATGGGAAAGATTTAGTTATTACGGAATGCGTGGCTTATTAGTTCTTTATTTAACAACGAGCTTAGTAAGTGGCGGTTTAGGCTTTGATAAAGCAGTTGCTGTACAGATTTACGGTATTTTCACAATGTTAGTATACTTCACACCGATTATTGGTGGTTGGCTAACTGACCATTTCATTACGAAACGACACGCCATTACCATCGGTGGTATCATTATGGCACTTGGTAACTTTGTACTATTTTCCATGAACACTAAAACTGGACTTTTCTTAGGCTTAGGATTATTAGTTATCGGTAACGGATTCTTCAAACCAAATATTTCGACTTTATTAGGTCAATTATATAGCGAAAATGATTCTCGTCGTGATAGTGCCTTCACTATCTTCTACATGGGAATTAACTTAGGAGCTTTTATCGCTCCATTCATTTGCGGTTATTTCACAGATTATAAATACGGATTCTTAACAGCTTGTATCGGTATGATCATTGGTCAGATTGCCTTTAATTTCTTAGCGCCTCGTTACTTAGGTACAATCGGAACAACTGTTGTCGGTAAACAATCTAAAGAGCAAAACGCAAAAGTAATTGAGAAAAAACCTTTAACACCACAAGAGAAAAAACGTACAGCTGCAATTTTAATTTTAACTTGTTTCGTTGTATTCTTCTGGGCAGGATTTGAACAAGCTGGTAGTTCTTTAACACTTTATACAGATAAATTCGTAGATCGTACAATTGGTGGATTTACAATTCCAACACCTTGGTTCCAATCTGTAAACCCATTGTTCATCATCTTATTAGCATTACCTGTTTCTGCATTATGGATTAAACTTTCAAAAACAAAAAATGGTGATTTAAAAATCCCAACAAAAATGGCATTAGGTATGATTTTACTAGGAGTTGGATATTTAATTCTAACTTTAGCTGTTTTAAAAACTGGTAGCGATGAAGGTAACATTACAATGAAAGCAAACTTACTGTTCATTGTGTTCACTTACATGTTCCATACAATTGGTGAATTATTCTTATCACCAATCGGATTATCTATGGTAAGTGCAATCGCTCCTCTTAAATTAGCATCTTTATTAATGGGTGTATGGTTAGCTGGTACTGGCTGTGCAAACTTATTAGCAGGACAATTAGCTGCTTTCACTCAATCTTTAGGATATTTAGAAGTATTCGCAAGCATCGGTGTTATCGTAATCTTGCTAGGATTAGTACTTCTTATGTTCTCTAAGAAAATTGCACATATGATGGAATAGTAAATAAAAAAGACGCTTCTACAATTAGAAGCGTCTTTTCTATTACATCTCTTCTAAAGCCGTGACATCCACGTGAACGCTCTCTCCTGGGTTGGATACGTCATACACTTGAGCACTACCCTTCTGCTCATCACAGCTCTCAATCCATACGGGGACTCCCTCGTATGTAACATCAATTCTACTTGAAGAAGATAATATCTGTTTCACACGTTTTACATCCATTATATTATTCCTCCTTTGGCTTACAACACTCCTTTCTATCTTTTCATATCCCTTCAGAATATATTCCGTCAATTTAGCACTTCAACCGATAGTTTGTTTCTTTCTAACGCGCTAATATATACGCTCTCAAATCTTCCTATTATTAGATCCTTTCCAAATAAAAAAAGACGTATATTTCACACGTCTTCTTTCCATAATATTCAAAAATTAAGAAAATAATGTTTTTACTACTTCACTTACTTTATCGTTATGAATTTGATAGTACACTTCTAACCCGCGTCTCTCAAAGCGTACTACTTTATTTTGTTTTAATTTCGTTAAATGCTGCGAAACAGTTGATTGCGGAATTTCTAATACCTCTTGTAATTGTGTTACATTACATGTTCCACGCTGCATCAGTTCCATTACTAAACGTAGACGAAGTGGATGAGCTAATGCTCTTAACATCTGTACGTCTTCTTCTGAAATACGACAGTCAAATTGGTTTTGGTTCATAAAATTCCCCTCATTTTCATTTTTTATTTTCTCTTTATTTATTTATATATCTGTTCTTATATTTCCTGTTACGACATAACTTTATCAACCTATAATGCTGAGAAAATTTTCCGACTTTTATCAGCACACAGTTCAAGAAAAAATCCCACCTGATTTTGAATATTATACTATATGATACAATAAAAAAGCAAAACAAAGGGCTAGCAATACTTTGCTTACAAACGTTGTTTTATCAGGCTTTTTGTTATATTTTCACCTTACTGAAATGTACAGTAATGATATTGTAAAATATCGTCCATAATTGATAACCTATCGTAAAGTAATTTGACCATATTTAACCACTTTGTTACGATAAAAAGGAAATTTAAGTAAGGAGGATGATGTAATATTAAAAAATGGTTTATTTTTGCGTTAATTAGCATTGCGGTTGGCTGGACCATTATCAATCACTTCCTATACAAAAAAGAAGATATAGCTTCAAAATCAAACATCCCCATTGGAACTGAAGTTGGCAATGCTGCCCTCGATTTCCTTCTGGAAACAACCACTGGTCAAGAAGTTCGTCTTACAGACTATAAAGGAAAAAAAGTAATATTGAATTTTTGGGCAAGCTGGTGTGGTCCATGCAAAATAGAAATGCCTGATATGGAAAAGTTTTATCACGATACTAAAGATATGGGGATTGAAATTGTTGCTGTAAATGCGACAGCTACTGAAAAAGACCCGAATAATGTAAAACAATTTCTTGAAGAAAACAAATATACCTTCCCCGTCCTATTAGATCAGAAAGGCCAGGCAAGTGCCACATATCAAATCATCAGCATTCCAACATCTTTTGTCATCGATACAAACGGTGTCATTCAATATAAGCATGTAGGACCA
Source organism: Bacillus sp. 41-22 (assembly GCF_025809295.1). Taxonomy (NCBI): domain Bacteria; kingdom Bacillati; phylum Bacillota; class Bacilli; order Caryophanales; family Bacillaceae; genus Bacillus; species Bacillus sp. 41-22. The sequence continues at coordinate 612,629 of NZ_CP084035.1, read as the reverse complement.
ATGACATATGAAAAAATGAAAGAATATGTAAATAATTTATAGAAGCGTAATCAAATCAATTTGATTACGCTTTTTGTCTACTTTATGAACAAAATGTTACTTTTAATACTATTATGGAATAATTATACTTTTTCACGTTGACAATAGTGTTGAAGGAGAATATACTAAGCATGTAAGTTGATTGTGAATAGTTTCACAAATAATGTGAATTTCTTCACATATAATGGATAGGAGTTGTCATTATTATGAGTACTTGGACACAAATTTATGACCCATTAAACAATATTTGGTTATCTGCACTAATCGCAGCACTCCCAATTTTTTGCTTCATTATTTGTTTAGTGGGATTCAAAATGAAAGGTTACATGGCTGGGCTTTATAGTGTGATCGTCGCTATTATTCTTGCTATATTTGTTTATAAAATGCCCGCAACTGTAGCTGTAGCATCTGCCGGATTCGGTGTTTTATCTGGATTTTATCCAATTTGTACTATCGTTATCGCAGCTATCTTCCTTTACAAATTAACTGTTAAAACAGAACAATTCAATGTCATTCGTGATAGCATTTCAAGTATTACAAATGATCAGCGTTTACAAGTATTATTAATCGCTTATTCTTTCGGTGCTTTCTTAGAAGGCGCAGCTGGTTTCGGTGTTCCAGTTGCTATTACAGCTGCATTACTTGTAGGTATGGGCTTTAATCCATTAAAAGCAGCAGGTATTTGCTTAGTAGCTAATATCGCTGGTGGTGCTATGGGTGCTATGGGTATTCCAGTTACAGTACCTGCACAATTAACTGGGCTAGATGCATTAACTGTCGGTCGTCAAGCTGTTTACATTTTGCCATTCATTAGCATTGTTTTACCGTTCTTACTTGTTTCAATGGTAGATGGATTTAAAGGCATTAAAGAAACTTGGCAAGGTATTCTTGTAAGTGGTGTTTCTTTCGCAATTACTCAGTTCCTTGTGACTTACTTCTTAGGCGCTGAACTTACTAATATTTTCGCAGCAGTCGTAAGTATGGTCGCTCTTACATTATTCTTACGTGTTTGGCAACCAAAATCTTCTGATAAAGAAGAAAAACAAGAAGAAAAAGAATCTCATACATTCAATCAAATTTTATATGCTTGGTCCCCATTCGTATTCTTAACTGCATTTGTAACAATCTTTAATTTAAAACCAATTAAAGCTTTATTTGCTCCGGATGGTCCATTGGCAAACTTAGTATTTAACATTCAATTCCCTGGTCTTCATAATGCGGTTATGAAAACTGCACCAATTACAAAGGCTGATACACCTTTCGCAGCGATTTTCAAACTAGATGTATTCTCTTCTACAACTACTGCGATTGTATTAGCAATCATCGTTTCACTTATCGTCTACCGTGTAAACGGCAAAATGATTAAAGAATTAATGATCGAAACAATAAAAGAACTAAAAGTTCCAGTATATACAATTTGTAGCGTTATCGCTTTAGCTTACGTAGAAAACTACTCTGGTATGTCATCTACACTTGGACTTGCATTCTCTTCTACTGGTAATGCATTCCCAGTTCTTTCTCCAATCTTAGGATGGATTGGCGTATTCATTACAGGTTCAGTCGTATCAAGTGGTTCATTATTCGCACCACTTCAAGCAGTAACTGCCGATCAGTTAAACATCGTACCATCTACTCTCGTTTCATTAAACGTAGTTGGTGGTACAATCGCAAAAATGGTTTCACCACAATCTGTAGCAGTTGCTTGTGCAGCAGTTGGACTAGTTGGTCAAGAATCTGCTCTATTTAAAATAGTAATGAAATATAGTTTAATCTTCTTAGCTATTATTAGCTTACTTCAACTCAACTCTGTATTTAATATCTTCTAAAAAAAAGCACCGATCCATTTGGATCGGTGCTTTTTACATTACATTTTTTTAGTCTTTAATAAAGAAGCACCAGCAATTTCAGGATGCGTCATTTCGTATGGGTCCAAAATAATATCAAGCTCTTCTGCTGTAAGTACACCATGTTCTAAACATAGCTCCCTAACAGATTTTCCTGTCGCAATTGCTTCACGTGCAATGCGAGAAGCTGCTTCATAACCAATATGAGGATTCACTGCTGTAATAACTCCAACACTTTTTTCAACATATTGCTTAAGCAACTCTTCATTCGCTGTAATTCCCTTTATACAGTATTCACGGAATACACGGAAACCGTTATTCATAATACTGATGGATTGAATTAAATTAAATACTAATACCGGCTCCATTACATTTAACTCTAATTGTCCAGCTTCTGACGCTAAGCAAATTGTATGGTCATTTCCAATTACTTGGAAAGCAACTTGGTTAATTACTTCTGCCATAACTGGATTTACTTTCCCCGGCATAATAGATGAACCTGGTTGACGAGCTGGTAATTGAATTTCCGCCAACCCAACACGTGGACCAGACGCCATAATACGAAGGTCATTTGCAATTTTAGACATATTCATCATACATACTTTTAGTGCTGCAGATACTTCTGTATATGCATCTGTGTTTTGCGTCGCATCAACTAAGTGCTCTGCACCAACAAGAGGGAAACCACTAAAAGTTCGTAAATGCTTCACAACTTGTTCTATATAAGTAGGGTTTGCATTTAATCCCGTACCGACAGCTGTCGCACCCATATTAACTTCGTATAAATGTTGACGAGACTGTTTAATTCTTTTTATATCACGCTCTAGCACTCTGCTATATGCTTCAAATTCTTGTCCAAGGCGAATTGGAACTGCATCTTGCAAATGCGTACGCCCCATTTTAATAACGTGATCGAACTCTTTTGCTTTATCATGAAAAGCAGAGTGAAGTTCTTCCATTGTAACAAGAAGTTCTTCCAGCATCATAAGAGTTGCTATATGAATCCCAGTTGGAAACGCATCATTTGTTGATTGGGCCATGTTCACATGAGTGTTTGGGCTAATTTTCGCATATTCACCTTTTTCGTATCCCATACGTTCTAGCGCTCTATTAGCAATTACTTCATTAGTATTCATATTAATTGAAGTACCTGCTCCGCCTTGAATCGGGTCTACGATAAATTGATCATGGAACTTTCCATCAACAATCTCTTGTGCCGCTTCTGCAATTTCTTGTCCGATATCTTTAGCTAAGTAACCTGTATCTATATTCGCAAGCGCTGCCGCTTTTTTTACAATTGCCATTGCCGTAATGAGTGACGGATGAATGCGGTATCCTGTAATAGGAAAGTTTTCTACGGCACGTAATGTTTGTACACCATAATAAGCTACACTCGGTACTTCCTTTTCACCTAAAAAATCTTTTTCTATACGTATATCCTTCGTTGCTATCATTTTTCATCACCTATACTTTTCATTCTAAATCCTTATCTAAAGAATTCGCCCTATAAAATACGAGTATCATTAAATGAATTCTTCAGTATCCACTTTCACTATATAGCACCTTTTTTGAAAGCGCAAACATTTATTTTTCTATATATACTTTTTATTAAAGTTTATATAATAGAAAATCCATTCATTCTTCTACTTTCTTTATTTCAACTCGCTTAATTTGATGCATATCCTTTTCAAGAACTTTAAAAGAAAAGCCGTGTTTCTCAATAATATCCCCCTCAGCAACGATCTGTTTTTGTACCATAATCCAACCACCAATTGTATCAACATCATCAGCGACCAAATGTATGCCAAATAAATCATTTACTTCGCTAATAAGCACTTTCCCCTCTACAATTTTACACACTTCACTTATATGTTCTATAGGTGGATGCTCATCTTCATCGTATTCATCTCGGATTTCTCCAACAATTTCTTCTAAAATATCTTCTAGTGTAACGATCCCCGCTGTACCACCATATTCATCATATAATACAGCTAATGGAATTCGTTTTCTTTGCATTTGTAATAGCAAATCATGAATAGGGATATTTTCTAACACTTCAATAACTGGCCTTGTATATGGCGTAATCGAGCACCCCTCTTCTCGATTACCATCCATATAACGAATAAATAAATCCTTTACATTAACCATCCCAATAATTTCATCTTTATCTTCACCAAATACGGGATATCTCGTGTACTTTTCTTGTGCGATTATTTTAATATGTGTTTCAAATGGTTCGTCCTCATATAAACCTACAACTTCCGTACGAGGTACCATAATTTCCTTTGCGACTCTATTATCGAATTCAAAAATATTATTTACATATTTAAATTCCCTTTGATTAATCTCTCCACTCTCATAACTCTCAGATAAGATTAATCGTAATTCTTCCTCCGAATGAGCTACTTCATGTTCAGAAGCCGGATGTAATCCGAATAACCCTGTTACAAGCCTTGCAGAACCATTTAAAGCCCAAATAAACGGATACATTACTCGGTAAAAGTAAATAATTGGCTTCGATAATAATAAGCTAACTTGCTCTGCCCTTTGTATAGCGAGCGTCTTCGGAGCAAGTTCACCAATGACAACATGTAAAAACGTAATAACTGCAAAGGCAATAATAAATGAAACTGTACTTGCAATTGCAGGAGATAGGTGTAGTTTTAAAAACAACGGCTCGAGTATATGTTTTATAGTGGGCTCTCCTAACCACCCAAGCCCTAAAGCAGTAATTGTAATACCTAACTGACATGCTGATAAATACTCATCTAAATTCGAAGTTACTTTTTTAGCTGCCAATGCTCCTCGTCGTTTTTCACTAACGAGTTGATCAATACGACTGCTACGCACCTTAATAATTGCAAACTCAACAGCCACAAAAAATGCTGTTAACGCAATAAGGATGGCTACCATCAGTAATTTTAAAATATCCACATATGTCCTTTAGCTTTCTTAGCTAAAGTTACACCTCCTTTAAAAAAGAAGTTTCACTTTAGTTTCTTCATTTATTTGAAAGCAACCCTATATAAAATTCACCAATTTCAAGCCTCATACAATTCTAAAGGCAAGCCATCAGGATCTTGGAAAAAGACAAATTTTTTATCCGTAATTTCATCCATACGTATCGCTTCAGTCTCCACACCGCATTGTTTTAAATGGTTTACAGCTTCTTCTATATTTGTAACAGCAAATGCTAAATGTCTAAGTCCAGCTGCTTCTGGAAAACTTGGGCGCTCAGGTGGACTAGGAAATGAAAATAATTCAATTTGATACTCTTCCCCTACACATAAATCTAACTTATAAGAATCTCGTTCTTTTCTATATACTTCATTTATCGCTTTAAAACCTAATATCCGAGTATAAAAATCCTTTGACAGTTCATAATTCGAACAAATAATTGCAACGTGGTGCACTCTACATATATTCATGCTCTCTCTATTCCTTTCTTTACCAAAGATGCATATTCTCCCTTGAAATGAAAAACATATATAGCAGAATATCTCTTTTAGGGGGCTTACTATGAAATTTATTACTTTTTTCGTGGGACTTATCGTTGTTTTCTTCCTTGCTTATATTGCTAGCAACAATAAGAAACATATTAAATTTAAACCAATTTTTATCATGCTTATTATACAATTAATTTTAACCTATTTATTATTAAATACAGAAATTGGTCTCATACTTATTACGGTAATTTCTAGCCTGTTTACGAGGCTACTTGAGTATGCTGCCAGTGGTATAAACTTTGTATTTGGCGGTCTTGCAAATAAAGGGGAAATGCCATTTTTCCTTAACGTATTATTACCGATTGTCTTTATCTCCGTCTTAATTGGTATATTACAACATTTCAAAATACTACCATTCTTTATTCGTTGGATTGGTTTCTTTCTTAGTAAAATAAACGGTCTTGGGAAATTAGAATCTTACAACGCCATCGCTTCCGCTATTGTCGGCCAATCAGAAGTTTTTATTACGGTTAAAAAACAATTAGCCCAAATTCCAAAACATCGACTATATACACTTTGCGCCTCTGCTATGTCAACAGTATCTATGTCCATTGTCGGTGCCTATATGACAATGATTGAACCAAAATATGTAGTAACCGCACTCGTTCTCAATTTATTTAGTGGTTTTATTATCGTACTCATTATTAACCCTTACGACGTTAACGATGATGAAGACATTTTGGTAATAAAAGGGGGAAAACAAAGTTTCTTTGAAATGCTTGGAGAATACATTCTTGATGGTTTTCGTGTAGCAATTGTCGTCGGTGCTATGCTCATTGGATTCGTCGCATTAATGAGTTGCATTAATGACCTATTCCTCATTATATTCGGCATTACTTTCCAACAATTAATAGGCTATGTATTCGCCCCTATTGCATTTCTTATCGGCGTACCAAGTTCTGAAATTGTCACAGCGGGTAGCATTATGGCAACAAAGCTTGTAACAAATGAATTTGTAGCAATGATGGATCTTAGTAAAATTTCCAGCACTCTCTCTATCCGTACAGTTGGTATTATTTCTGTCTTCCTCGTTTCTTTTGCCAACTTTTCTTCCATTGGAATTATTTCCGGTGCGGTAAAAGGGTTAAACGAAGAACAAGGAAATGTTGTTGCCCGCTTCGGCCTAAAATTACTATACGGCGCTACTCTTGTTAGTATTTTATCTGCGATTATTGTAAGTATTATGCTTTAATTAGGTAAAATTTTATCATTTTCTTATCCCTGTCTTTTGTATACAATAACGAATAGATGTCTTATAAATAATCAATACATCTATTTTTTATACATGTACAATACCTTTTATTTAGCGTAAAATATTTTTTATGTGTTTTAATACGCTTCTAAATGTATACACTTTGATTGTTTTAAAGGAGAAAAAATGATGAAATCCGACATTAACAACGAAACTCGAGCCAAAAAAGGACGCTCAAAGAAAAAGCGCCTACTTTGGTTCATTCTTATTCCCTTACTTATTGTAGCAATGGGAGCAGGAGGCTATTCCTTCCATATATACAGTAAAGCAAAATCCGTCTTAAGCAACGCTTATTCTGAACTCGGCCGAGGAGATAAATCCAGCAAACGTGAAAAAGCTGTTAAACCTATGACTGATAATATTTCTGTCCTGATCATGGGTGTTGATGAAAGTGATATCAGGGAAAAAGGTTACGGAAAAGCGACTCGTACAGATGCATTACTACTTGCAACAATTAATAAAAATGATAAATCTGTTAAACTAGTCAGCATTCCACGTGATTCACGCGTCTTCATTAAATCACGTGATAAATATGATAAAATTACACATGCACATGTATTTGGTGGTGTAGACAGCACAATTGATACAGTAGAAAAATTTTTAGATGTACCAGTTGATTACTATGTAAAATTTAATTTCAAATCCTTTATCAAGATTGTTGATTCTCTAGGTGGTATAACTGTCGACGTTCCAGTTGAGTTCACAGAACAAAATAGTAGCGACGAAGCAGATGCAATTCACCTAAAAAAAGGGCGTCAACATTTAAATGGAGAAGAAGCACTTGCACTAGCTAGAACGCGTCATATTGATAGTGATTATATGCGTGGTCAACGACAACAACTTGTTTTAGAGGCTATTGCTGAAAAAGCCCTATCTCTCAATTCCATTAATAAAATCGGAAGCCTATTAGATGCTGTCGATACAGACTTAAAAACAAATTTAACTTTTGATGATATGATGACTATTGCAAAAAATTCAATGGATTCAAATTTAAAAATGGATAAATTGCAAGTGGAAGGTACTGATAAATATATAGGTGGTATTTATTATTACGTTCCAAACGAAAAGAGTGTTAATGATATATCGACAACACTTCAAGAACATCTCGGTGTTACGAATAAAAATGAGCATAAAAAATTATAATAAAAAGGCTGCTAGATTTTTCTAAGCAGCCTTTTTATTATAATTTTCAACATATTTCTCATGCATATTGTGACAAAAAGAGACAATTATTACAGCAGTGTAACATTTTTTATGAAAACATTACACACGTAGTGAAAATAATAGTATACTAGGACGTACATAATGTTATTTTCATCATTTTTATACAAAAAATGTAATACATATATTTATAAAAATTTTTCTGGGGGGAAATAAATGAAGCTAAGCAAAATACTGATTGGTTCCGCTATTGCTGGTGGCATATTACTTTGTGTTGGCGGTATTGGTGGATATCAATATGTATCCAAATTAAATAATCAACTAAATACAACTGCACTACCAAACACTACATTTGAAGGTATTTCTCTTGATGGAAAAAATAAAGCAGATATTCAAGCCCTTGTTAATCAAAAGATGAATGAATTAAATCAAAAATCTCTTAACTACGTATTCCAAAATGATAAGCAAAATTACACGTGGAAAGATTTAGGAGTAGATTATAAAGAGAAGGATATTGTCGACAATATCTTTAAAGAACAAGAAGGGAACGTAATGAATCGTTACAACATGCGTAAGCAAGCTGAAAACGGTGAAGTAAAACGTGACTATAAATTAACACCACAATTAAATACAACAACTTATGAAACCTTTATAAAGGATAAATATAATGAAACATTAAAAAATCCTGTCAACGCCGAATTAAGTGTTGAAGGCTCTACAGTAAATATTAGCCAAAGTCAAAATGGAGAAAAAATTGATAAAGGAAAATTAACCGATTTAACAAGCGCAGCTATTACTTCTGGCGCACCCGATGTTGTATTACCAGTTACACTAATAAAACCTGAACGTTCTACAGAAGATATACAACAAATGGGGATTAAAGAAGTGATTGCTGAATATTCTACCCCAATGGCTGGCCGTAATGGAAATCAATCCTATAACGTAAATAAGTCAGCTAATACGTTAAGTGGAGTTATTGTAGCACCTGATGAAACGTTTAGTTTTAATGGCCGTGTTGGCGTAACTGATGCTGCACATGGTTATAAATCCGCAGCAGTATATTCACAAGGTAAAGTTATACAAAGTGCAGGCGGAGGCGTTTGCCAAGTAAGTAGTACTTTATACAGCGCAGCTTTAAGGGCAGATTTAGGAATTGTTTCTCGAAGCAATCATTCTATGCCCGTAAATTATTTACCACTTGGGCAGGATGCAGCAGTGGCAGATTATGGTCCGGATTTAAAATTTAAAAACAATACAGGTAAGCATATTTACATTCAAGCATTTTCAAATGGCGGTAGTATTACTACACGTATTTTCGGTACAAATACTGGTAAAAATGTTGAAGTTTCTTCTCAAGTAATTAGTAATACTGGTGATAAAATAACAGCGGTTACGTATAAAAAAGTAACACAAAACGGTGAAGTACTCTCAAATGGACAAATTTCAAAAAGCGTATATAAAAGTGCCCCAAAACAATGAGATAATATCAAACGGACAAATTTCAAAAAGCGTATACAAAAAGGCGTGATCTACTCACGCCTTTTTCTTTTGCAATAATAGTAAAAAAATTTCCAGATGATCTTTCGTTTCTTCTAAAGACCACACACGATTGCCTTGCTTCGCAGCTAATACGCACGCTTCTTCCCACGCGTTCTTTTTCTTCATATTTACTAATTCATCGCGTAATTTCAAAACAATCTCTTCGTCCTCTTGCTCTATAAACTCTTCCATTACGCTTACTATTTCATCCTCATGAATACTTAACGTACAGTACGATTTAAGAAAGTATTGTAATGTTGGATACATATATACTCCCCCCTTTATTTATCTGATGGATAAGAAGTAATAATCTTAAATCCTAGATTTCCTGATTTATCTCTCGCTAAAACAGTAACAGTCTTTACTAGTTTGTCTTTTACATTCATATTTTTCTTTATTACTGTTTTTCCAACTGGGAATGAATGAGTTGTATTCAATACAAGACGAGCCTCTTTAGAGTTTTTCAACCAATCCTGAATTTCTTTATCATGTTGTTTTAAACTATCTTTCACAGCCTTTGTCGCTGTTTCCTTATCATAGTATGTACTTGCCGCTGAAACTTTATCTGTCTTCAAACGATTCTTCAAATCCTCTTCTGATTTGCCTACATGCCTTTCAATCGTATGACCATTTTTAGGTGGCCCTTCCATTTCATCTAAAATATTATCACTAATTTTTTCTACTGATGTAGAATGATCCTCTTTTGGTTTTTCTGTTTTTTGTTCTTTTCCTGCACATCCACTTAAAATCAGCATTAGTGCCAATAAACTACTCAAGAAAAGACTACTTAATCGTTTCATCGTATCACCTCTTCCATGATTATTATCGTAACTCCACTAAAAGTCAATTTCACAAAGAAAAAATGTATACAGTTTTAAAATCCTCATTCATTTTGCTATATTTTCCACCCCCCTTTCATCAAATCACTGTTTTTCGCCCTTTTTAAAATATCCCCCCATGTTTTTATAATTATTTCCCTGATGAAAACACCAATCAAAACACTCCATAAACCCTTTAAATACAGGATTTATGGAGTGTTTTTTAAACAAACTAAATATACCCCTACTTTCATATACCCAATACCTATATAAGGTATAAAAATCCCTTTCTATCAACTGTTTTCTACATTATGTAAATTTGCACTTGCCTATACAATGTAAATATGGTGTAATGCAAAAAAAGATAAAGGATTTTAAAGAATGGCTGAAACAATTCAAAACTTCTTAACAGACTATTATTCAATCGCAATTCCACTTAGTATCTTAATCAACATCATCATCAGTCTTTTAGGTTTTATCCCTAGTATTTTTTTGACCGTCATTAATATACAGCTCTTCGGTGTAACAAATGGCACAATCATTTCGATCGCAGGTGAGGCATTAGGGGCTATTATCTCGTTTTATATTTATCGTATAGGCCTTCAAAAGTTCACTCACGATAAAGTAAATACGTATCCAAAGGTAGAACGCCTTCTTTACGTAGAAGGCAGAGAGGCATTTCTACTCGTCCTATCTTTTCGTTTTATTCCTTTCATTCCGTCCAGTATCGTTACTTTATTTGCAGCTCTAGGCAAAATGTCATTACTCTCTTTCAGTATTGCCAGCACAATAGGGAAAATACCGGCTTTATTGATTGAAGTATATTCTGCATATCATGTCATTAACGGAACAAATGAAGCGAAATGGATTATTACAATCGCAGGTTGTGTTGGATTATTTTATTTGTGGAAAAAATGGAAAAAAAATAAAGAAGGAGCATAGGCTCCTTCTTTATTTTTGAGGTATTTTATTAATAACTATCCCTTAAAGCCTTAGTTTACACCAACAGCACTAAATGATTGCTTAACTGCTGCTACTTCTGCAGAGCTAGCACCATATAAATCAGCTGCAGCTTGTACTGCACCAGCACGTGCTTGACTAAATGTAGTAGATTGCGTGAAATACTGTGTATTTGCACGGTAGTAAATCGCACCTAATTTATCTTTACCGATACCAGTTACAGTTACACCAGAATGCGTACCACCATTTGCTAATAAATAAGCTTGTTTGTTAATAATACCACTGTTTGTATGAACGCCACCGTTATCACTTGAACCAGTGTAACGCTTAGAATAATGGTCTGGGTCACCATATTTCGCTGGATCACTCATAGAACGAAGTGCATCTCCCGCCTGACCAGGTGTATAAATATCTTCACCAATCTCCCAATCTGGGTTACGGTTATCATAGAATTCTACTAAAGTACCAAAAATATCAGAAATTGCTTCATTTAACGCTCCTGATTCATTTTGATAAATTAAATCCGAGCTATTTTCCGTAACAGCATGTGTTAATTCATGGCCAATTACATCAATGCCACCAGATAATGAAGTGAATGTTACACCATCACCATCTCCGTATACCATTTGTGAGCCGTTCCAGAATGCATTATTATACTTACTTCCGTAATGAACTGTTGATTTTAATGGTGCTCCTGCATCATTAATAGAGTTTCTGTTAAATGTAGCTTTATAGTAATCATATGTTTTACCTGCATAGTAATGAGCATCTACTGCCGCTGCATCATACGCTGCATTGAAAACATTATCTGCATCTGCCCATAATGTTCCTGGTAATGTTGAGCGGTTTTTCGCATCATATGTGAAAATTGTTGCTCCGCGCGTATTATCTTGTAAATAGTAAGATGATCCAGATAACGTTGTATTAAGCGATTTCGTATCTCCTAATACACCTTTACCAGTTCCCACTTTATTCGTTCCTGTTACAGGCTTTACAACCGCTTTCGCTTCCTGTTTAGGAGCATCTTGCTTAACTGGTGACTTATCATCATTCGTTACATGATCAAGTTTATTATATTTATTTAACACTTTACCGCTTTCCGCTTCAATGAAATAGTAATAGTTTCCTGGATTGGGCTCTAAGAAGTTTAAATTCACAACGTATGCATATGTCGTTTCTTCACCATTTTGATATACATATAAATCCGCTTTTGGATCCACTTCGTATTTAGGTGTTACTCCTAAATCTTGTTGCGCAATTTCAATTGCTTTTGCGCCTTCAATCTTATTTTTGTTTTTTAACTTTTCCTTCTTGTCTAAATCAGGCGCAACTGTTCCAGACAATACTTTTAAAGAACCATCTTTACTTACGTGAGCTACTTGAGTAGACCCCCATACAGGTACTCCCTCGTAAACTTGTTGCATACGTACTACTGTTGAATCAGTTACAGCATCTTTTTTCACTTGTTTCACTTTGAAAGAATCTTGCGCACTCTTTTCCCCTAGCTTATAATCACCTTTTGCTGCGTTTAAGTAATCAAACACCACAGATTCCGCTTTCTTACCAGTCGCTCCAGTTAGATCACCAGAAATAAACTCAGGTGACTGTACCGTCTCATTGTACTTCTTAGTAGAGAGTACATTTTTAGAATCCGCAAATGCAGAGCCTGTCCCTCCGAACGTAGTAACTGCCATTCCTGTCGCTAACACTAACGCTAAACTCTTTCTTTTCATATAACCTTCCCCCTAATAAAAAATTTTTGAAAAGAGTAGTTTCATATTAGCATTATGTTTTCACTATTAATATACTAAAAATTCAATTAATTTCTTTCTCAAGTGTTGTAGAATTTTGAGGAACAAATATTGAAAAAAACCCTTTCCGTTGGGAAAGGGTTTTTTTTATAAATTAATTTGTTCAACTGTTTTAGCTTCTTGCCCTAGAGTATCCGGCTTCCAAGCATACTGAATATCCAATACTACAGCTGCAATTGCCATAACCACAAATGTTCCTGCAATTAACTTTTTCATACTATCCCTCCTCTTTACTCTTCTAATAAAGTAATCGCTAATTTATAATAGCGATTACTTTCTTTAAAATCTGAGCATTCTTCTAAGTATTCAGCTAGTTCTAAGTATACTTTCTTTAAATCTTTTATATTTTCCTCTGTTTTAAAGAAAGGAACTACTTCTGTTTCTAGAAATTTTTTATAGAGGTCTCTTTCTTCAAAATATTTATATCTTAAATTTAACAATAAATATAACATCCCTTTGTATCTATCATCTTTCCTTGCAGCAAGGATACCTTTTTCAATCCATTCAGCCGCTTCCTCAAGTTCTCCTAATTGAATACACTGTAATGAGAGCTCATACATGGCATCAATATAATTCATATCCTCTTCTTTTTTATACTTTAAGCATTCTATATAATACTCTTTCGCCTTGGCATAATTTTTTTGTCGGTAGTATAGATAACCAATATTATTTAAAGCAATAGAAAGAATATTATCTTTATCAGCAAAAGAAGTTGCTTCTCTTATGATATGATTATAGATTTCCATAGCTTCATTATATTGTTTTTTTCTAGTATAACTAAACGCAATTAAAAACTTACAATTAATTATATTTCTAAATTTATATTCACTTTTAAAACCTTCTAATGCCACATTAGCAAAATATAATGTCATATGGTCTATTTCCATCTGACTATATGTCAATGCCAAATTATAATATATTCCTGTTTCATAATATCCTAACTCTTTCGCCATCGATTCCGTCTTTAACAGATATTCTAATGCTTGCGTATATTTGTACTGCACAGAATATAATAATGCCTTATTATACGTATATAACATCTTCTGAAAAGGCGAGTATTTCTTATACACTTTCTTCAATCCGTCCAATTCTTCTTCAACAGCAGGGAGATCCCGCTTCATCATTAAATAACGTGTATACAGCAGTTTATAATAATTTATAATTTCAAAATCCAACACATGCTTCATTTCACCTTGCAACTCTTCGTATATGCGCTCTACTTGTTGCTTGTCCAAATGAACTAATGCATTCAACCACTCGTCCAACTTCACTTTCACATCTTCTTCTACATCTCTCAAATCCGTCACAGCAATTTCTAGTCTTGTGCAGAGCAATTGTAGAATTTCTTCTGATGCTTCAATCTTTCCATTTTCGATCTTACTTAAGTATGAGACAGAACAAATGCCCTGACATAATTCTTCTTGTGTCATTTTTTGCTGTAGCCGTTTATAAAAAACTTGCTTGCCTATTTTTTCTAATGTTTGTTGCATTGTCCTCCTCCATTCTCATTACCCCACTACTCTAATAATACATAAAATCTAGAGAAATATAAATTGATAAATGTAAATTTTCTAAAAAATATGCATTATTTCATTTTTTTCTCTCTTGACTTCAATCCCCTATTACTTCTTTGCTACGAAAGGGGAAAAATTGGTATACTATAATCAAATTACGGAGGTGTTTTCGCAATGAATCATTATAAAGACGATAGTTACGCCTTACATACAGATTTATATCAAATCAACATGGCTTATACATATTGGAAAGATGGTATTCATACTCGCCGTTCTGTTTTTGATCTATACTTTCGAAAGCTTCCATTCGAAAACGGCTATGCTGTTTTTGCTGGTCTTGAAAAAATTGTAGAGTACATAGAAAATTTCAGCTTTACCGAAAGTGACATCGCTTATTTAGCAGAGCTGCAATTTGAAGAAGACTTCCTTCATTATTTACAAAACATGAAATTTACTGGCACGATTCGTAGTATGCAAGAAGGCGAAGTTGTTTTTAATAACGAACCATTATTACGTGTTGATGCACCGCTTGGCGAGGCACAAATAATTGAAACCGCCCTCTTAAATATTGTAAATTACCAAACATTAATTGCTACAAAAGCTGCACGTATGAAGCATGCTGCAAATAATGATGAGCTTTTAGAGTTCGGTACAAGACGAGCTCATGAGTTTGATGCTGCCCTTTGGGGAACACGAGCTGCCTTTATTGGTGGTTTTTCATCTACAAGTAACGTTCGCGCAGGGAAACGATTTGGCATCCCTGTAGCTGGCACACATGCCCATTCTTTCGTTCAAGCATATCGCGATGAATATGTTGCATTTAAAAAATATGCTGAAACACATAAAAAATGTGTATTTCTTGTCGATACATACGACACATTAAAATCTGGTGTTCCAAATGCGATTCGTGTTGCAAAAGAGTTCGGGGATCGTATCGATTTTTATGGCATTCGCCTTGATAGTGGTGATATGGCATATTTATCAAAGGAGGCCAGAAAACAACTTGATGCAGCTGGATTTACAAACACAAAAATTATCGCTTCTAGCGATTTAGATGAATATACGATTATGCACTTGAAATCTCAAGGGGCAAAAATTGATGTATGGGGTGTTGGTACAAAGCTGATTACATCCTTTGAGCAGCCAGCATTAGGGGCTGTTTATAAACTAGTCGCTATTGAAGATACTGACGGAAAATTAAATGATACGATTAAGATTTCATCTAATCCTGAAAAAATTACAACCCCAGGACTTAAACGAGTTTATCGTATTATTAACCGTGTTAACGATCATGCAGAGGGCGATTATATTGCTTTAGAGTCAGAAGAACCCGGAAAAGAAGAGCGTTTAAAAATGTTTCATCCAGTTCATACATATATAAGTAAATTCGTAACAAGCTTTGAAGCACGCGAACTACATCAAGATATTTTCATTAACGGTAAAAGAGCGTATGAATTACCTAATATATTAGATATTCAAAAGTATAATGAACGCAGCCTCTCACTATTTTGGGAAGAGTATATGCGAACTTTAAACCCAGAAGAGTACCCTGTCGATTTAAGCCAAGAATGTTGGGATCATAAAATGAATTATATTCAAACTGTTCGAGAACAGGTTGAAAAAAACATACAAAAATAAAGTGAAGTTTTAATCAGTGGGGTTTTGTCCCTCCCCCACTTCTCCATTTTTCAATACTATATGGATATTTGTAAAAAATATATTAAAATAATAGGAAGAATATTATATTTTTTGTAAATTTATATATTAAATTATTTAAAAACAAAATAATATTTGATATTATTTTCTTGAGTCAATTTCAACAAAATAACCAATAAAAAAGAGGACGCAATTGCGTCCTCTTTTTTATAAATCTTTTACTCGTAGTACACGCATTGCATTTAATACTGCAAGTAACGTCACACCAACATCTGAGAAGACTGCTTCCCACATTGTTGCAATACCAAAGGCGCCGAGTAATAACACTAACCCTTTTACCCCTAATGCAAATATAATATTTTGCCATACGATGCTACGTGTACGTTTTGCAATTTTTACTGCTGTCACAATTTTTGAAGGCTCATCAGTCATAATAACGATGTCAGCAGCTTCAATTGCTGCATCTGACCCTAAGCCGCCCATCGCAATACCAACGTCTGCCCTTGCTAGTACTGGCGTATCATTAATACCATCACCGACGAATGCAATCTTTTCTTTACCGCGTTTTGCTGCATCAATTTTTTCGATTTCTTCTACTTTTTGGTGTGGTAATAATTCGGCATGAACTTCATCTAAACCTAATTCTTTACCAACAGCTTCCCCGACTGATTTTGCATCACCAGTTAACATGACTGTCTTCTTAATACCTAGTTCTTTTAACTTTTGAATTGCTTGTTTTGAATCCTCTTTTACCTCATCAGAGATAACAATATACCCTGCATATTTACCATCTACAGCAACATGAACTAGTGTACCTACTGTATTCGGTTGCTTAAATTTAATGTTTTCTTTGCTCATTAATTTAGCATTACCTGCGAAAATTTCTTTTCCTTGTACTTTTACAACCGTACCATGACCAGAAATTTCACTATAGTCTTCAATAGCATTTTCATCGATTGATTTTCCATATGCATTTCGAATAGATTGTGCAATCGGATGATTTGAATATACTTCTGCAAATGCTGCATATTCTAATAGCTCTTCAGCTGTGATACCTTCACTAGGCTCCATCTTCGTAACTTTAAAGACACCTTTTGTTAATGTTCCTGTTTTATCAAAAACGATATATTTCACATCATTCAATGCTTCTAAATAGTTACTTCCTTTTACTAAAATACCACTTTTAGATGCCCCACCAATACCGCCAAAGAATCCAAGAGGAATCGATACAACGAGCGCACATGGACAAGAGATTACTAAGAACACTAAAGCTCTATAAATCCAATCGGAGAATGTAGCACCCTCTAAAATAAGTGGTGGAATAAATGCCATTATTGCTGCTGTTATAACTACAACAGGAGTATAATAACGTGCAAACTTTGTAATAAAGTTTTCTGTTGGCGCTTTTTTGCTACTTGCATTTTGTACTAAGTCTAAAATTTTCGATACAGTGGATTCACCAAACTCTTTTGTAACTTCGACAATTAATACACCATTTTGGTTTACAAAACCACTTAATACGTCATTACCAACTTCTACTTCCCTCGGTACAGACTCACCTGTTAACGCTGAAGTATCCATCATTGATGTTCCCTCAACTACTTTCCCGTCTAACGGTACTTTTTCACCTGGTTTTACGATAATATACTCACCAATTTGCACATCTTCTGGTGATACTTGTTTCGTTTCGTTTCCAACTTTCACATTCGCATAGTCAGGACGAATATCCATTAATGACGTAATTGATTTTCGAGAACGATTTACTGCAATACTTTGGAACAGTTCCCCTACTTGGTAAAATAGCATAACTGCTACCGCTTCTGGATATTGTTGAATCGCGAAAGCTCCTAAAGTTGCAATTGCCATTAAAAAGTTTTCATCGAACACTTGGCCGCGAGTTATGTTTCTTACCGCTCTCCAAACGATATCTCCACCTATTAATAAATAAGCAAGGACGAATAATGGAATTGTTATCATTTGCGGTAATCCGGCTAACGCAGCAATTCCTGTCAAAATTCCACCGACTACTAATCGTCCTATCATCTTTTTCACATTTCCATCACCATGATCATGGTCGTGTCCTTTTTCCTCTTCACGAACAACTTTTACATCAGGCTCTAACTTTTGAACAACATTTTTTATATTTTGTACAGTCGATTCAAGTTCTCGTTTATTTGCAACTTCTACTCGTAATTTCTTTGATACGAAATCAACAGTCGCTTCTGAAATTGTTGGCATTTCCTTTACCTTATTTTCAATCTTCATTGCACAATTTGCACAGTCTAAGCCTTCTAATACAAATACTTCTTTTACTGATTTTGTTTTTTGCTCTTCTTGCACTTTAATATGTGGCTCTAATTTTGTAACAAGTTGCTTCGCTTCCGTAACAACTTGATTTTCTTTATTTTGCGGTGTTTCTAAAAGCATCGTTTTTGTTGCAAAGTTTACGGAACAAGATGTTACCCCTTCTATATTCCCAACACCTTTTTCAATTTTCATTGCACAATTTGCACAATCTAAACCTTCTAGCATAAGTTTCTTTTTCACTAATGCTTCTGCCATCGTTCTCCCTCCTCGCTTTTTTATTCTTCCTCGTTTACGTGTTCAAACGCTTGCTCGAAGATATGAATTACGTGTTGATCAGCTAATGAGTAATAAACTACCTTTCCTTCTTTACGGTTCTTTACAAGCTTCGCTTGCTTTAATACACGAAGCTGATGTGAGATTGAAGATTGCGTCATTCCTAATAAATAAGCTAAATCACAAACACACATTTCAGCTTCAAATAATGCATGTAATATTCTCGTACGTGTACGGTCACCTAATACTTTAAATAATTCTGCTACTTTACTTAAACTTTCATCAGTCGGAATTGTTTGTTTTACTTGATCCACGATTTCCTCGTGAATTACCGTTTGAGAACATGCTTCCTGTTGCGTTTCTACTTTATTTTCAGCCATCACAGCTCACCTCTTTATTTGAACATATGAACAACTATTCATATGTCTTATACCTTTATTATATGAGCGTCCATTCATATGTGTCAATGAATTCTCATACATTTTTTAAACATTTCGTTCATATTTCAAAATAAACATATAAATATTCTCCGCATCTATCATGCCCTTCATACAAAAAGGATGCACGAAAACTACCGTGCATCCCTTCTTATTTATCCCGCATTAACAGGCAGTAAGACTCCCACCTCAAAATGCAGCTGGAACAAAGAAGTTAGGTGGGAGATTAACTGCCCGTAAAAGCCCGATTGGTGAGGGCTAATAATCAGTGGGGGATGAAGCCCCCCACTGATTAAAGTTTCACTTTATTAACTTTCACTGCATCCACAATTAACGAAGCAAATCCTAATTTACCATCTTGATTTCTATGATCAAAACGTTTCGATCGATAAATAAATCCACCGTTCTCTTCCCAATCACTATAATGAAACTGGCCATTCTCATCACAGTATTCTAAAAGCTTTACTTGAAAACCTGCTGCTTCAAACATAGATATAATCGTTTTGTAGTTATGTACAATTTTATGACTTGCAGCTGGATGATCTAACGGGCCAGGTCCTCCCACTTGCACACCACGCTGATACTCTTCATTTTGGAAAAATGCATCCGGCACTGCACAGCGAATATATCCACTATCTTCTAAAAACTCATAACAAACTTTAGCTGCTTCTATACCTTCTTCATACGATAAATGCTCCCATACGTGCTCAGCCAAAATTACTGATAAAGAATTAGGCTGAAATTTATTAAGCCACGTTTCTCTTTTTAATAAATGTAATTCTTTTTCATTCGTATGTAACCACCCTGGGTTATTATTATATCCCTCTGCTCCAACGACAACTTTCGTCTCCATCTTTCCACCCCTTCTTATATTCCGACATAAAAATTCGACAACATAACATTGGTCTCCTTTATTTCCCCAAAAGAAAAAGCCTTGCGCGCTCCCTAGACGCACAAGGCTTACTAACTTTATATCCCTTTAATTAGCTTTTTCTAAACTATCTTGCGAACTTCCATCGTCTTTTAAATGACTATGTTTTTTCGAATAAACAAAGTATACAACCACTCCGATTGCTAACCAAACACCGAAGTATATCCATGTTTTTAACGGTAGATTTACCATTAAGAATAGACAGCTTGCAACTGAAATAATCGGTAAGATTGGTACAAGTGGTACCATAAATCCACGTTGTAATTTCGGATGCGTTTTACGAAGAATGATGACAGTTACACCAACCATCGCAAATGTTAATAACGCTCCAATATTCGCTAAATTCGACAATTCTTTTAAATCGATAAATCCGGCAATTAAAGCACTACCAATTCCTGTTAACCAAACTGAAAATGTTGGTGCTTCTGTCTTCTTGTTAATTTTCGCAAAAGATTTTGGCAATAAACCGTCACGGCTCATAGCGAAGAATACACGTGTCGTAGCGTAGATGTATGCGAAAATTACAGCCATAATACCAATTACAGCTCCAATAGCGATTACACCAGCCACTTTATCTTGTCCTACAACTTCTAATACATAGGCCATCGCTTCAGGTACATCTAATTCCTTATAAGAAACCATACCTGTCATAACGAGACAAACTACAACATAAATGATTGTACAAATGACTAATGAAGCAATAATACCAATCGGCAAATCACGTTGTGGATTTTTCACTTCTTCAGCAGAAGTTGCTAATGCATCAAATCCTAAGAAAGCGAAGAATACTGCTGCTCCTCCGGCAAAGACTCCACTTAAGCCATACGGTGCAAATGGTATCCAGTTTTCTGGTTTCACGTAGAATACACCAACTGCAATGAATAAAACAACAATACCAATTTTAATTAATACCATTATGTTATTCACACGCTTACTTTCTTTTGTACCTCGCGATAATAACCAAGTTATCACCAACGTAACGATAACTGCGGGTAAGTTCACCATACCACCTTGCGATGGAATCGTTAACAACGCTTTTGGAATTTCAAGTCCCAATCCACTCACTAAATTATTGAAATAACCTGTCCATCCGCCAGCTACTGCGGCAGTCGTTACGACATATACGGATAGCAATGTCCATCCCATTAAATGGGCAACAAACTCACCAATTGTTGCATATGAATATGTGTACACACTACCTGAAACAGGAAGTGCAGATGCAACCTCTGCATAACATAAAGCTGCAAATCCACAAACAATTGCTGCAATCATAAATGAAAAAATAACTGCTGGACCAGCATCTCTTGCTGCTACTAATCCAGTTAATACTAGAACTCCTGTACCAATTATCGCACCAATCCCTAGCATTGTTAGGTCAAATGCCCCTAGCGTTTTCGTCAAAGTTTTACTTTTACTTTCCCCTAACAATTGCGTAACGGATTTCTTTTTAAATAGGTTGGCCACGATGAATGCCCCCTTTTACCAAGAAGAGCTAAGAGGTATTATCTCTTAGCTCTTATCATGTTGTTTTATATATTGTTCGATTTTGTTTTGTATAATGCTTCTATTAGCAAGATACTGTTTCTGCTTCTAATAATTCTTTAGCACCCTTGTACTCTACACCGTGAGCTTCTGCAACTGCTTCGAATGTTACATAGCCTTCTAATGTATTAATACCTTTTAATAATGCAGTGTTGCCTAGGCAAGCTTCTTTGTAGCCTTTGTTAGCAATTTGTACTGCATATGGTACTGTTACGTTTGTTAATGCAAGAGTTGATGTACGTGGAACCGCACCTGGCATGTTTGCAACTGCATAATGAACAACGCCGTGTTTTTCATAAGTTGGGTTATCATGAGTTGTAATACGGTCAGTTGTTTCGAAAATACCACCTTGGTCAATCGCGATATCTACAACAACAGAACCTTGTTCCATTGATTTAATCATTTCTTCTGTTACAAGTTTTGGAGCCTTTGCACCTGGGATTAATACTGCACCGATTACAAGATCAGATTCTTTTACAGCTTCTGCAATATTGTAAGGATTAGACATTAAAGTTTTTACTTGGTTTCCGAAAATGTCATCTAATTGACGAAGACGTTCTGCACTTAAGTCGATGATTGTTACATCCGCACCTAGTCCAACTGCAATTTTAGCAGCATTTGTACCAGCTTGTCCACCACCGATAATTGTTACTTTACCACGTTTAACTCCTGGAACACCTGCAAGTAAGATACCTTTACCGCCTTTGTTTTTCTCAAGGAATTGCGCACCGATTTGTGCAGCCATACGACCAGCTACTTCACTCATAGGTGCAAGTAATGGTAAAGAACGGTTTTCTAATTGTACTGTTTCATATGCGATAGCAACAACTTTCTTTTCAATTAACGCTTTTGTTAATTCTGGTTCTGGAGCTAAGTGTAAGTATGTGAATAAGATTAAACCTTCGCTGAAGTGTTTGTATTCGCTTTCAACTGGTTCCTTAACTTTCATAACCATTTCCATGTTCCAAGCTTCTTCAGCCGTATCAACAATTTTCGCTCCCGCTTCAACATACTGAGCATCTGTGAAACCAGATCCTACACCTGCGTCCTTTTGAATGAATACTTCGTGATTGTTACGAACTAAATGTACAACACCTGCTGGTGTCATTGCCACACGGTTTTCGTTGTTTTTAATTTCTGCTGGTACCCCAATACGCATAATGAAATGCCCCCTTATAATTAACAGAAAAAAGGAATTCTTTTTTCTTTTTGTAATAATTAATAACTTATGTCCTTATTCTAGCATAACTTAAAAATTATGAAAACGCTAACATACCATTTTTTAAAAGTTTATATATTTAGAATAGTGTAAATATACGAAACATTGATTCCATTGGGTTATTTGTACCATCTCATTATCTACTCTATTTACATTATATCCATTCAAAACGCATAGTAATTATTTATTATTTGACAATAATGTAACAATGCAAAAAAACTAAGTAGTTACGTATACATATACACTTATTACTTTGTACAATACTTTAGAAATATATTCTTTCCATAAAAAAAACAGCTACTAGCATTTAGCCAGCAGCTGGATAGATCATAAATAACTTTGAAAATAGATCTTCTGTCGTCTCGGTAATTTTATCAAACATATCACTTTCACGATCTTCTTGCTCTTTTAACATCTTAATTGTTTCACGTGCGTCTTCAGGATAATCGGTAATGATACCATCCACGTTTAACTTATAATATGCCTTTAAACTTTCCATATCATTTACTGTCCATACGTAAATTGGTTTGTTTAGCTTCCTTGCTTCTTTTACTAATTTCTTATTTAACATGTATTCTTCTGCTACATAAAAATCAACCTTCACATTCTTTAAGTTAGCTCTACTCGCATACAGTATGTATCCTACTTTTATATTTGGATTTGCACGTTTAAACTCTTTAATAAGCGGATAGTGTAACGTTTGAATGACACATTGCTTCTCAAATTCATTATCTTTAATCGCTTTTAATACTTTGTTTACGAAATCTTTTTCGCCACCATGGAGCTTCACTTCAATATTAAGTTTGATTTTTCCTTTTGCCAGCTTAATGATCTCATCAAGTGTACTTATTTGTCCTGAAAACCCATCTTGACTAAGGGTAAGCTGTCTTAACTCCTCCATCGTTAAATCTGACACGTGAACATTAGCATTCGCAAGACGTTTTAGCTTCAAATCATGTATAACTGCTAGTTCACCGTCTTTTGTTTGCAGTACATCAATTTCAGCGTAGTCTGCTTTGGCATCAATAGCCCCCTGCAGAGCTTCTTTCGTATTCTCTACACCTTTTGAAATATAACCACGATGAGCCATAATAATTGGTTCTTTATATGAATTTGAAATAAACGTTACAATGAAGGCAACGACCATTCCGGCAGTAATAATTCCTACAATATATACACCAATAAATTTCCAACGATGTTTTTGGAAGAAACATTTATCTGCTTTTGTTTTCGAATAATCTAATCCTTCTTCTAATAAAACATCTTCAACCGGAACCTTTTGTAAATACAATCGTGTTATTGCCATAATATAAAATGGCGTCACGATAAAACTAAATAAATACAATGTACTCGTTAAAAATACAGACATTGTTGATTCTGCTAATAATGCAAATGTTCCCTGTGGATTTGTAAATTCATACATGCCCCATAGACACAATAAATACATTCCAAAAAATACCCCGTACACAATCCCTATTGAAATAAAAAATCCTACTAAAAAGAATAGTACTTTAAAAAAACTTTCTTTTACTAACGTTGCACTTTTACGTGCTGCTGTGCGAAACGGCTTTTGCTCTAAAACAACAATAGGTAGAACAAAAATCCAGCGAAGGTTCAAATACGCAACTACAGCAAAGAACGTGTAATAACCAACTTGTCCCATCGTTGTCTTAAACAGTTCTCCTGTAATAAAGTTAGGAATTTGAATTTGCGGAATTAATGCCGTTTCATATCCAAGATTTAAAAGAGGTAACAATACGACAGCATATAAAATAAATCCTGGTAAGCAATATGTGAAAAGAGTAGGTAAATACGTTACGGTTTTATATAAAATCGGACGTAATTTCACCTTTTGTCTTTTATGAGCGAAGTACGAAATGATAATAAGCACCGCAAATTCCGTAAAGATAAGAAACAGTGCTAACAATGATAAAATTACGATTGCCAAAATGCCGTATGGTGTCTTTAAAAACGCTAATAATTCATCATTCGTCGCATTTGCATAACCACCAAAATACAATAACTTATTAAAAATGATCCCAAATAGCGGGACAAATACAATCGCTGCTAATAATTTATAAGCAAGTTGAAAGGTTAATACATTCCAAAAAGCAAATCTAACTGTTTGAAAGGAATGTCCCATTACCCCTGGTATAGATAGTCTTTTACGGTGTTGCATATATTCCTCCACATTCTAAAACGATATTTGAGATGGATTCCATATTTCCATTTCCAACCCATCTTTTTAATAATAATATATTCCACTTAACATGAACACTCTTATACATACAATGAAAAAGTGATGGCTACTTGCCATCACTTTTTCATTTACTCTATTTTTTCTCTAACCCTTGACCAAATGCTTTCAAGAAGCTAAAACCGAATGTAATTGCTCTATTGATATCTGGATCTTTTAACACTTTAAAGAAATCCATCACTTTTGTTTTTTTACCACTATTTAATTCCTCTGTTGCAAATTGTAATCCAGTGACTAAACTAGATGTTATTTGTTTCGTTATTTCTGGGTCCACTGAAGATAATGCCTCTCCTGCCCCCATCATATTGTTTAATGCGTTTTTTACTGGTTCACGATTCAATTGTTCAACAGCTATTTTGGAAACATCTTCTTTTGCAGCAAGTAAACTAATTGCTGCATCTAAAATTCCTGCTTTTTGCAACTGCGCTAATAGCCGCATCGTCTCTTCTACTGCTTCTCTATTCTCAGCTAGATCATTTAACAACTCATCTGTTACTTGCTGTTTTTTTTCTTCTTCTGTTACAATCTTCTTTTTAATTAAAGTAATCTCTTTTGCCATTATCTCCGCCCCCTAATTCTGGTCCACAAGTGATACGTATTGTTTTCTTTGCCACTTTCGCTCGATTTCAACACCATTTTGCGGATGACGTTTTTTATCTCTCGGGTTTGAAGATGGTAACGGACGATTTCCTTTTTCACGTAATACGCGCAGTTTCACCATTGTTTGTTTATAAGCTGGTGTACACGTATAAATGTCTGTTGCTGTTCCTGTTAAAATATTGATTGCCTCTTCATTTACTGTCGCATGCATCGGCAAATACAACTCATTTCCAGTTACACGATCTGTAACAAGCGCTTGTACTTTGATTTTTCCAAATGGTGATGCTAACTCTACAAGACCACCATCTTTCACATTGCGTTCTTTAGCAAGTTCAGGTGAAATTTCAACAAATACTTCAGACACTTTAGATAAAATACCAGCCGACTTATTCGTCATATTCCCTTCATGGAAATGCTCTAGCATACGGCCATTATTTAATAGTAAATCATACTCATCTGGTGCTATAACTGGCGGAACCCATTCATCTAGTGATAAACGTGCTAGTTTGTCTGGGAAGTTAAATCCATCTACATATAATAATGGCGTATCACTACCATCATGGCTACCCCAACATAAACTATTCCAGCCTTCTAGACGGTCGTACGTCGCTTGAGAGTATAACGGTGCAAGCGATGCAATTTCGTCCATAATTTCACTTGGACTTCCATAATTCCAGTCTCCGCCCAGTGCACGAGCTACTTTTTGTAAAATCCACCAATCTGGTTTTGAATCACCAAGCGGTTTCAATACTTCGTATAATCTTTGAATACGGCGCTCTGTATTCGTAAACGTTCCTTCTTTTTCTAAGCTTGGTGCTGCTGGTAAAATAACATCGGCGAAACGAGCTGTTTTCGATAAGAACATATCTTGAACAACAAGGAAGTCTAAATTCGCTAAAATATGTTGTACATGGTTGGCATTTGAATCTACTAAAGCCATTTCTTCTCCCATAACATACATACCACGTAGTTTTCCTTCTTCGGCCGCAAGTAACATTGCGATATTATTTAATCCCGGTTCTTTCGGAATGGTAGTACCGTATGCTTTTTCAAATTTCGCACGATGCACATCATCTGAAACAGCTTGGTAACCCGGAAGCCAGTTCGGTAATGTCGCCATATCACAAGCACCTTGTACGTTATTATGCCCGCGTAACGGATACGCACCGGCACCAGGACGACGGTAGTTACCTGTAACGAGAAGTAAATTTGAAATTGCTGCTGACGTTGTACTTCCTCCTGTATTTTGAGTTACACCCATTCCCCAAAGTACACAAGTACCATCTGCTTCATATACCATACGAGCCATTTCTTTTAACTGAGCTTTAGAAATCCCTGTAATTCCCTCAGTATAATCAAGCGTATATTTTTCTAGCATTTTGCTATATTCATCAAAATTCTTTACATTTTCAGCTATGAACTTTTTATCGTGCCAATCTTGATCAATAATGTATTTCGTTATCCCAGCAAGCCATACATAATCCGTCCCTTGACTCGGGTGAACAAATATATCAGCACGCTCCGCCATTTCATGTTTACGAAGGTCTGCGACAATTAGTTTTTGTTCATGTAATTTATGAGCACGCTTCACTCTAGTTGCAAGTACAGGATGTCCTTCTGTTGGATTTGCCCCAACAATAATAACAAGACCTGCCTCAGCAATATCTTTCACTGTTCCAGCATCTCCGCCCATACCGACAGTTTTAAATAAACCGTCTGTTGCTGGAGATTGGCAATAACGGGAACAGTTATCTACATTATTTGTTCCATATATTTGACGAGCTAGTTTTTGCATAAGATAGTTTTCTTCATTTGTTACTTTCGAAGAAGAAATAAACCCAAACGCATCGCTACCATACTCTGATTTAATATGTTGCATATTAGATGCAACAACTTCAAGAGCCTCTTCCCATGAAGCCTCAACAAACATATCCCCTTGGCGAATTAACGGCTTTGTAATACGCTCTTCACTGTTCACAAAGTCCCATCCGAATTTTCCTTTTACACATGTGGAAATACCATTAACCGGTGCATCTGAAACAGGTTGCACTTTTAAAATTTGACGATCTTTCGTCCATACTTCAAATGAACAACCTACACCACAAAATGTACAAACTGTTTTTGTCTTATTAATTTTCGTCTTACGCATCGCGGACTCTACTTCTGAAACTGCTAAAATACTGCTATATCCAGGCTCTACATCTTTTACAAAATCAATCATTGGATTTAGCACATCTGGTTTTAAACCAGTCATAAATCCAGCTTCTCCTAGCATCGTTTTTTCCATTAATGCATTACAAGGACAAACTGTTACACATTGCCCACAGCTAACACAAGACGAGTCATTTATACTCACACCATTGTCCCAAATAACACGTGGACGGTCTAAACTCCAATCAATCGATAAAGTTTCATTTACTTGTAAATTTTGGCATACTTCTACACACTGCCCACAAGCAATACATTGATTTGGATCGTATCGATAGAATGGATGCGACGTATCCACTTCGCATGCACTTACTTTCGGTTCATATGGATATTTCTGTTCTTCAATCTCCATCATATGTACTGTATTATGGACTTTACAGTTACCATTATTGTTATCACATACTGTACAATACAATAAATGATTCTCTAATATTCGATCCATCGCTTCAGTTTGTGCTTCCTTTGCACGTTCCGATTGCCTCTCAATATGCATGCCATCTTCCAACTTCGTCGAACAGGCACGTAGTAAACTTCCATTCACTTCTACAATACATGTATCACAAGTTTGAATAGGATCTACCTCTGGTACATGACAAATTTGAGGATGTTCTAAATTACTTTCGTTAAACAATTGGAGTATCGTCTTTTCACCTGATACGAAAAATTCTTTACCATCAACGGTTACACGGACTGTCTGTTCTGTCATAGTTTCCCCTCTCCTTACAACTAACTGTACAACACAATTATGAATCCGTTTTCATAATTGTGTTGTACATATTTTTGAAGCGCCCTGTTGAAATACTTTCCTTTGGAAGTCGATTCTAGATGTTATAAGGTATAACTACGAAAGCTTGAAAATGTCGCTATTCTACAAATCTATTATATCGTACATATACAATAATAACCAAAATAATCTGCCATCTTCTTGTTAGTAGATGCTTTTGTTTTTTCGATGTTTTATGATAAATATGGGGAAAAATACATATAAAGGGGAATTTAATATGGGGCCTATTCAAGAAACATATACAATTGTACGTTATCAATCTGGTACATTTTCAAAACAAACCGATGAGGTTGTTACGGAATCTCCCATTACAATTAAATTAAATAGCGAAGAATACGTAACAGTTGTATGCACTCCTAATTACATTGAAGATATGGTAACCGGTTTTTTAATTTCTGAAGGAATTATTTCTTCTTATAAAGATATTGAAGAATTATGGATCCAAAAAGAAAACGGAATTGTCCATGTAAAATCATCAAAAATTAATCCGCTCTATCAAACTTTATATAATAAAAGGTACGTAACTTCTTGTTGCGGGAAAAGTAGACAAGGTTTTGTTTTCGTCAACGATGCAGCAAAAGCAAAAAAGTTACATGATATACATATAACTATTACTCCGGAAGAATGTTTTCACCTAATGACTTCCTTACAACAATCTTCAACTACATTTCGCCAAACGGGTGGTGTGCATAATACCGCTTTATGTGATCGAAATAACATTCTTTTATCAAGAATGGATATCGGAAGACATAATGCGCTAGATAAAATATACGGTCATTGTTTACGAAACAATATCTCTGTTCAAGGGAAAATCATTGCGTTTAGCGGACGCATCTCATCTGAAATCTTGTTAAAGGTTTCAAAAATAGGTTGCGAAATTGTTCTATCTAAATCAGCTCCAACTAAACTAGCTCTGCAACTCGCCCACGATTTAGGTATTACCGTAGTAGGATTTATTCGAAATGGATCTTGCAATATTTATACACATCCGGAACGAATCGATGGCTACAAAATAAACGATTGAATACGTAAAAGAAAGTGAAAATTTAATCAGTGGAGGTTTTTTCCCTCCTCACTGATTATTAGCCCAACTAATCGGGCTTTTACGGGCAATCTGACTCCCACGAATAGTTGGATAAAAATGACTCCTTTACAAAGCGGGAATTTTAGTTATAAAAATGTAACATATTAAAACCTTGAATAGTTAATAAAGTTAATATATAATTTCATTACATAAAGTGAAACTATAATCAGTGGGGGGTGTTCATCCCCCACTGATTATTAGCCTTCACCAATCGGGCTTTTACGGGCAGCCCGACTCCCACCTAACTTCTTTGCTCCAGCCGAATTTCGAGGTAGGAGTTTTACTGCCCACAAATAGCGGGATAAATAAAATGAAAACATAGTAGCATAATCTTTTCATTCTTTTACAAATTAAGAAAGAATAGTCACAGAATACATTTAACTAAACTTAATCTTACAAAGTTAATGAATTAAATTTGAATCAATCTAGGAGGTTACAACTATGGAAATTCGCTTATTAACAACAGAGGACGCAGAAATTTATTTGAAAGTTTGTATGGAAGGTTTAACGAAAAACCCTGAGGCTTTTAGCTCTTCTTATGAAGATGTTCTTAAACATGAAAACCCTGTCGCTGCTATGGCAAAGCGATTAAGCAATCCGGATAAGTATACTCTAGGTGTCTTCAAAGATAATGATTTAGTCGGTATTGCTACTCTAGAAACAAAGCCATTTATTAAGCAAGAGCATAAGGCAAAAATCGGCTCCGTTTTTGTTTCTCCAAAAGCGCGTGGTCTCGGTGCAGGACGAGCTTTAATTAAAGCGATTATTGAAAATGCCGATAAATTACATGTAGAACAGCTCATGCTTGATGTTGTTGCTGATAACACTGCTGCAAAAAAATTATATGAGTCCCTCGGCTTCCAAACTTACGGCGTGCAAGAACGGTCCTTAAAACATAATGGCCAATATTGGGACGAAGAGCATATGGTTTTATTCTTAAATAATTAACATTTAAATATAATTTTTCAAAAGCATCTTCTTATTAATTAAGATGCTTTTTTCATTACAACAATGTAATCTTCATGTCACCTTTATCGATCGTTCCAATCCTTTCCATTCGTTATACTAAAAATATAAAGTGAAACTTTACTCAGCGAGGAGGATCCATCTCCCGCTAATTATTAAGTAAACGTATAGCAAGCAATTGATATGTAGAGGAGAATGTAACATGAAACAAAACAAACAAGCTATCTTTTTAATATTTGCTACAGCAATTGTAACTTCTGGATTAGCAATTTTACCTTGGTTTATTATATAGAATACATAAAAAAAGCTTATTGCTTCTTAAGAAGCAATAAGCTTTTTTTCTATTATAAAATCCCGAAAAATTTATTTACACAACTTATCATAATAAGCATAGATACCGCAACACACATTACAACCGCATTACGATCTTGCTTTTCTTTTTGTAAATGCTCTACTTTTTTACTCATGTGTACAATCCCCTTTTAAAAAAAGTGTGAGATAGGAAATTTTTCTTATCCGATGCGAGGTGAATACGAAAACCCTCTCTATCTCACATACACAATAGAATGGAATTGTCATTTTATAAATAAAATGACATGACGTTATGTCGCAACATAGGGTATTTGTGTCGCTACGTTTTCCATTATAAAAAATAGTTGTGCAAAACTAGTGCATTTTTTATGTCAATTGCCCTGATTGAAAAAATCAGCCATCCATTCAATCACATAAAAAGAGTTTTTTATTATTTTCATGTAAACTATACAAGTAGAATGAATAGTTTGGGGTGCACAAGATTATGGTGAAAATTTTATTAGTAGACGATGAAGAACGTATGTTACGATTGTTAGATCTGTTCTTAAGCCCTCGCGGCTATTTTTGTATGAAAGCTACTTCTGGCCTTGAAGCACTAGAATTAATCGAACAAAAGGACTTCGATATTATTTTATTAGATGTTATGATGCCGAATATGGATGGGTGGGATACTTGCTATCAAATCCGTCAAATTTCCAACGTTCCAATTATTATGCTAACAGCTCGCAACCAAAATTATGATATGGTCAAAGGTCTGACTATGGGAGCAGATGACTACATTACAAAACCATTCGATGAGCATGTATTAGTCGCGCGAATCGAGGCTATATTACGCCGTACGAAGAAAGATGGCTTTGTTAGCTTCAATGGTATTGAGTGGGATAAAACGAAACATACTGTTACAGTTTATAATGAAAAAATCTCACTAACTCCTATTGAATTTTCGTTGCTCGGACTATTTTTACAAAATACAAACCGTGCCTACAGCCGAGACGATTTAATCGAAAAGATTTGGGGCTATCAAACAGACATCGAATACAGAACTATCGATTCACATATTCGTAATATACGGGATAAGTTACGCAAAAAAGGATTTCCAGTTGAAGATTACTTAGAAACAGTCTATAAAGTAGGATATAAATGGAAAAGTGAATAATTAATTTGGTCAGTGGACAATAGTTGACCACTGGCCCTTTATATGAAATAAGGTATGGTGAGAAAATGAGCAAACTTTCCCTTAAAGTTGGGACATACTTTTTAATATTAGCTTTATGTATTGAGACAATCGCTTTCGTATCTTTTTATAAGAACCTTTCAAACATACGCATTGAAGAGGAAACTCTTGCTCTTTTAGAGAAAGGAAATCGCTATAGTAAAATGATTAAAAACCGCGCGAAGTGGGGTGCATATTCTAAAGAAAGGCAACTCACAGAAAGCGCTGAACACAGTAAACGACCTAAACGTGCTGTGTACCCCGAGTTTGATATCAACACTGAGGCTGAACACTTAGTTGAATCAGAATTAATTGCTAACTCTGATATAGCTATCATTATAACAGACAATAACGGCAAAATTATTTCTACCTCAGAACCCGTAACGAAAGAAATGCAAAAACAACTTACTTGTAAAACTGAGACTATCCCAGAAGGTGGATTAATCGTTGAAAAAAACTGGAAAAAATCAAAATTCATCTCAACAGTAAGCCCGCTGGAAATTCAAGGATTTCAAGGTAAGTTATATATGTTATTAAAGACATCTTTCTTAGAAAATATGTTACTTAAACTCATGAATCAATTTCTTATCATTAGTGTTTTGACAATTATTTTAACTACTATTTCTGTCTTTGTTTTTTCTCGTGTTATTACAGAACCGCTTATAAAAATGAAGCGGGCGACAGAAAAAATGTCAAAATTAAATAAGCCGATTCAATTAGGAATTAAACGAAATGATGAACTTGGAAGCTTAGCAAAAACGATTGAAGATTTATCTAGTGAACTTACGTATATGAAAAAAGAACGAAACGAATTTCTCGCTAGTGTAGCGCATGAATTACTAACTCCATTAACCTATATGAAAGGTTATGCAAAGGTAGCAAAAAGAGATTCTCTAACGAAAGAAGAACGTGAAGAATACTTACAAATCATTGAAGACGAAACGGATAGTGTAACCGATCTCGTACAAGATTTATTTATGCTTGTACAATTAGAGCAACACCAGTTTGTTATAAAAAAACAAAAAGTAATTCTTAAACCATTTTTAGAACGAATGGTTGAAAAAACAAAAACAACATTAACAAACAAACAAATGCAACTCCATGTACATTGCAAAGATGATTTAGAAGTTTGCATAGACGAAAGACGTATGGAACAAGTTATGTTAAATTTATTACACAATGCTTATCAACATTCACCAGAAAACACTTCTATAATAATACGTGTACTAACCAGTGCGAATACTTTTACAATAAGTGTACAAGATGAAGGTGAAGGTATTCCAAAAGAAGATATCCCACATGTTTTTGATCGCTTTTACCGTGTCGATAAATCCAGAACACGAGCTACAGGTGGAAAAGGTATCGGACTGGCTGTTGCAAAAGAAATTGTAGAACTTCATAATGGTTCTATTGAAGTTAAAAGCGAATTAGAAGTCGGAACAGAATTTATAATTGAATTACCATTTGTATAATATATGCGTGAAATCACCAGTAGTAGTCAACACTACTGGTGCTATTTTATTTATAAAACCAACTATTATAAGCTAAGCTTTTGAAATTATTCTTATTTCAATATAAAATATAGGTACAACTGTCAAAGATTTGGAGGGTGATATAATTGGATATCCATGTATTAACAAAAGACGAAGCAGAAATTTACTTAGAACTTCGAGTAGAAGGGTTAAAACAAAACCCGGAAGCTTTCAGCTCTTCTTATGAAGATATTATTAATAAAGAGTGTGCTATTGAATATAAAGCCCAAAAATTAGCACAAGATGAGAACTATACACTAGGTGCATTTAAAGATGGAGAATTAATCGGAGTTGCAACACTGGAAACGAAACCATATGTAAAACAAGAACATAAAGCGAAAATTGGTTCAGTATACGTGTCTCCAAAAGCACGCGGACTTGGAGCGGGAAAAGCACTTATTAAAGAATGTCTTGAGCTTGCTAAATCTTTAGAAGTAGAGCAAGTTATGCTTGATGTTGTTGTTGGCAACGATGGTGCAAAAAAACTTTACGAGTCATTAGGGTTTAAAACATTTGGTGTGCAAGAACGTTCATTAAAATATAACGGACAATATTGGGATGAAGAGCATATGGTTCTTTTCCTAGATGAAGAAAAATAATAAAAAACATCCTCGCATTTATGAGGATGTTTTTTACTTTTTTATAAACCATGCCTTATTTAATAATTGAATCGCTTTCGCAATTTCTTCTTCTGATAAAATCGCAAATCCAAGTAGCACTATATTTTCAGGTGCAGTACCGTCTTTATAGTACGTAGACACAGGGTATATTTTGATACTATGTTTCGCAGCTTCTTTAATTAATTCTTCTTCCCGCATTCCATTATGCACCTTTAATAAAATGTGCAATCCTGAATCTTCTCCTATCACTTCAACACGATTTGAGAAGTACTTTTCTAGTTCAAAAACAAGTCGATCTCTCTTCTTTCGATAGACGACACGCATTTTATGAATATGTTTTTCCCAATACCCTTCACTTAAAAACCTTCTAATCACTTCTTGATCCATTCTTGAAACACTTTGTGTATAAAATAAATATTGTTGTTGATACTTTTTAATCAATTTCTTTGGTAACACCATATAGCTCATCCGTAATGATGGCAACAATGCTTTAGATAGCGTCCCCATATAAATTACTTTCCCGTCTGTATCTAACCCTTGC
Source organism: Bacillus sp. 41-22 (assembly GCF_025809295.1). Lineage (NCBI taxonomy): Bacteria > Bacillati > Bacillota > Bacilli > Caryophanales > Bacillaceae > Bacillus > Bacillus sp. 41-22. The sequence goes on along the minus strand of NZ_CP084035.1, from coordinate 577,703 downwards.
AGTGCCGGTATAGGTTTTCCCGAATAACGAAATTCACTATCGTAATCATCTTCAATAATATACCTACCTTCTTCTTTCTTCGCCCATTGTAAAAGCTGCATCCTTCTCGTGATAGGCATAATCATTCCGTACGGAAACTGATGGGAAGGAGTAACAAATACAACGTTCGCATCACTATTCTCTAAATCTACAATACAAATTCCATCTCTATCCAAAGATAACATTTGAGCTCTTTTTTCTCCCTGTTCAAAAACAACCATTTTTCTATGATATCCTGGATTTTCAACTGCATAATTACTTCCCTTTAATAATTGAAACAGTAGTTTCACTAATATTTGTGTTCCCGCTCCTAATACGATTTGACTAGCTGCACAACGCACACCTCTAGATTCATACAAATAGTTCGCAATTTCTTCTCTTAAGCTCCATTCTCCTTGTGGGTGACCAAGAAAGAGCAACTCATTATTATGAGGCTGCCATACGTCATTTATAATTTTCCGATACATATTGAACGGAAAAGCATTTGTATCGACTCCTGTTTGTGTGAAATCAAATTTATAATCCCTCTCCTGAAAGGATACTTCTTCTATTCTCTCTTCGTTTTCTTCTACATGAACCATTTGCTCAACCTTACATACAAAATAACCTTTTCTCGAAATTGACTCAATATAACCTTCTGCAAGTAATTGCTCGTAAGCCGCCTCTACTGTATTTTTACTTACTTGTAAATGTGTTGCTAACTTTCGCTTAGCCGGTAATTTCGTAAAAGATAGAATCGTTCCATCTTTAATTTCTTTTTTTATATACTCATACAACTGCACATACAATGCCTTCTTACTATTCATATTTAAATTAGGCGTTAATTCTAACATAATATCTGACCCCTTAATAAAACTAAAATCTGATACTTTTTACAGTACCAGATTTTATATATAATTCCTTTTATCATGTCACACATAAAAAATCAAATACTAAAGAGGAGATGCATGATCATGAACAAAAGTAGACGTATCGGACTCATTATGATTATTACAGGAGCCACATTATGGGGATTATCTGGACCGATGATTCAATGGCTATTTCAACATACGAACGTATCATCAATTGATTTTTTAACAATTCGCTTGTTGCTTGCAGGAGTATTTATTTTGTCTTTCTTACTAATAAAGAAACAAAACATATTTCAAATTTGGAAACACCCTAGACATTCTATACAGCTTATTATTTTCTCTATTCTTGGCATGCTCGGTGCGCAATACGCCTTTATCGAAACAGTTCATATTAGTAATGCCGTAACGGCAACACTATTTCAATTTCTAGGTCCTGTTCTTATTACAATTTACGTTGCGTTTGAGCAAAAGAAATTCCCTGCTTCTATGCAAATACTCGCAATTATAACTGCTCTAACAGGGACATACTTTATTATTACAAACGGTTCAATTGAAAATATTGTTTTATCTAAAGCAGCTATTACTTTCGGCCTATTAACAGCGATTGGTTTTGCGTTTTATACCCTTCATCCGGCTTCCCTTATTAAAGAATGCGGAACAACTATAGTAATTGGCTGGGGGATGTTAATTGGAGGGATTGCACTGCTTATTTGTAATCGTTCTTTTGGGTGGAGTCAGATTTCGCAAACTTTCACACTTCAAACTTTTTCTATGCTTATTCTTATCATTATAAGTGGCACTCTTTCTTTCCTTCTTTATATCGGGAGTCTTAAATATTTAGCAGCAACAGAAACAAGTATTTTATCTAGCATTGAACCACTTGTAGCTGCCATCGTTTCAATCGCTTGGCTTAATGAATCTTTTGGAGCATATCAATTATTAGGCGGAGTATGTATCGTCCTTTCTGTTATTTTCTTAACAATGCCTCAAAAAGAGAGAGAACCAACCTTTTCAACTGAACAAATATAAAGTGAAACTTTAATCAGTGGGGGGTTCCATCCCCCACTGATTATTAGCCCTCACCAATTGGGATAGAAAATGTCAAAAGAGGTCGTACAAAACTTACGACCTCTTTTTATGATTTAAAGGAATTGTCTCGTCTTCTAGCAAATACAATTACACTAACAATAAAAATTAGGAGTGTGGCACCATGAAAAAAATCGGAACTATGCTACTTTTCTCCTTCCTCATTACTGGCTGCGCGCAATCGCAACCCGATTCAAATGTACCTAAAAAAGAAGTAATAGAAACGTCATCCTCTCAAATTAACGCACCTTCCTTTTTTCACCTTAGTGTCTTAAAAGATGTAAATTGGGAAGAAGCACCATCATTCGTAGAAGGAAAAATACCGTTAAAAGGCATTGAAAGAAAAATTGCAATGGCTGATAGCTCTATTATCGCAAATGAGCAAAATGAAATAATGTGGTTCTTCCTGGATCCTGAAATGCCAACTGGAAAACTATCTATTATCGCGTTAAAACAAGGAACTACAACTCCAACACCAGTACTCTTTCAAAAAGAAACCTCCAAACAAACTTGGACTACTTCAAATACAGTCGATACAACCGTAAAGGAACTCCCTCTCGTAATGTCACTACCTTCATCTGGATTATGGGTATTAAACATATATGTGAATGAAAGATATTATGATCAATTTGTAATCAATGCCGAATAAAGTGACAAAACTGAAACACTTCCTTACAACAATGTAATTTCTACGTCACGTACTTCGATAGGTGGATTATCTCTCTTCTCTTATACTTAAAGTAAGAAATGACGCGAGGAGAGATGAGAGATGAAAAAAATGATAGAAGTGATCGTAGCAGTAACTGAGGTTTTAATAAATGGTAAACAAGTTGCAATGGAGTTAAATAAATAATGAACGGGGCTTGAATAAATTTACACTTCTTCATTATTTTGATTTCTTATCTCAAAAAAAGCAGTGCCTTTTTAAGGCGCTGCTTTTGACTATTTATAACTTGGCATTTTCGTAATCTGTGCCACACCTGAATCAATGGCTGCTTTCGCTACTACTTCTGCAACACTTGGAACAACTCTTTTATCTAATGGATTGGGAATTACATAATTCGCATTACGCTCTTCGTCCGTAATTATGTTAGCGATCCCATATGCTGCTGCTAATTTCATCTCTTCTGTAATATCAGTCGCGCGTACGTCTAATGCACCACGGAATATACCAGGGAACGCTAATACATTATTTACTTGATTTGAATAATCAGAACGACCAGTTCCAACTACAGCAGCTCCAGCTGCTAATGCGTCCTCTGGGAATATTTCTGGGATTGGATTCGCCATTGCAAAAACAATTTGTTTCTCGTTCATCGTCTGTATAAGTTCTTTCGTTAATACGTTTGGAGCAGATACACCGATGAAAATATCAGCTTGATGAATCGCTTCCTTTAATGTTCCACGTACATATTCTCGATTGGTCTTCTTTGAAACTTCGATTTGCGCTTCGTTCATCCATGTTTCACCTTCACAAACAATACCTTCTAAACTAACTAACGTAATGTATTTTGCGCCAGCTTTTAATAATAATTTTCCAATTGCAATTCCTGCCGAACCCGCACCGTTAATAACAATTTTCACATCGTCCATTTGTTTACTTACAACTTTTAATGCATTAATAACAGCTGCTAAAACAACAATAGCCGTCCCATGCTGATCATCATGAAATACAGGAATATTCGTTTCTTCTTTTAATCGTCTTTCAATTTCAAAGCAACGTGGTGCTGCAATATCCTCTAAATTAATTCCTGCAAATGTAGGCTCTAAATTTTTAACAAGGGTAACGATTTCATCCACATCAGTCGTCCCTAAACATAACGGGAAAGCATCTACATTCGCAAATGTCTTAAATAAAATACTTTTCCCTTCCATAACAGGCATAGCCGCTTTCGGTCCAATATTCCCTAAACCAAGTACTGCAGTTCCATCTGAAACAACTGCAACCATATTACCACGTGCTGTATAGTCATAAGCTGTTTCCTCATCTGCCGCAATTGCTTTACAAGACTCTGCTACCCCCGGTGTATAAGTCAAACTTAAATCGTCCGCTGTATTCACTTCTACTTTACTTGTAATTTCAATTTTTCCTACTAATTCTTTATGCAATAACAATGATCTTTCATTAATTTGTTTTTCTAACATACTTATAATCTCCCCTTAATTTGACAAGCTAGCTATATGAATATAGCTAGCTTGTTTGATCATGAAAACATTTTTAATAAAATTGTCGCTGTTACGACCATTGCAGCCCCACCTAAACGCGTTGAAATTTGTGCGAACGGCATTAATTCCATACGATTTGAAGCTGATAAAATAGCAACATCTCCAGTTCCACCTAAACCACTATGACATCCAGTTACAATCGCTGATTCAACTGGATACATTTTCATCACTTTCCCTACAAGAAAACCTGACGCTACCATTGTAAGAACAACCGATGCGCACACAACAACATATCCTACCGAAAGAACTGCTGCTACGTCTTTTAACGGAATATATAGCAATCCTAAACCGACCATTAATGGCCATGTTAAATTCTTTGAAATGAATTTATATAAATGGAATGCTCCTTGCTCCATTTTTGCTGGCATTAGATTAAAGTACTTCACAATTGCCGCTGAAAAAATCATAATGATTGCTCCTGGAATACCGATAAACTTAGAAGCGAATCCTCCGAAAATAAAGAATGTACATGCAATCAATAATCCTGCTCCCATTAATGAGAAATCAATTGGTTTTTCTGTATTTTGCTCCTTTAATAAATCTGCTTGATTGTCTGTTTTTACTAATACACCGTTACCACTAAGCTCAGGTCTCTTCTCACCTAAACGCTTCATATACCCTGCACTCACGATTGCAAACATATTCCCAATAATAGCTGCCGGAATAAGCTGTGATACAAACGTTGCTGATGATTCATTTAAAATATCACTATAAGCTAGCGACAATGGTAAAATCCCTTCTCCGATACCACCACTCACAATTGGTACGATGATAAAGAAAAATGTCTGCTTCATTTCAAATCCAAATAGTGAACCGACTAATAAGCCCACTGCTACAGAAGCTAACGTTCCTACTACTAAAGGAATAAACATACGAACGAAACCCTGCACTAACACTTTACGGTTCATTCCTAAAATACTTCCAACTACTAAACAAGAAATATATAAATATAAAAAGTTCGATTTTTTCATTAACATAGTCGCAGCTTCCATTGAAGCTGGATTCATCCAGTTAAAAAATACAAGTAACGATGGAATAAATAATGAGAGAATTGCTGGACCACCGATATTTTTTAATATTGGAATTCTCATTCCAATATCACCTAAGAAAATACCCATGATCATAATAACTGCAAAACCACCAATCATATCTGCTGGTAATTTATTATATACAGATGCTCCATAAATAATAGCAGCCAATACTACATATAACGGTAAAGGTATAACACCGATTTTAACGTTCATAATTTTAGAAGCGAAAGATTCACTTTTCAATTCATTGCCTTCAGAAAATGATACCGCTTCCACATTTTTTTGAATTCCCATATGGCACCCCCTTGTTTTCTTAATAACAATATTAAAACGCTTTCAATAGTAAAAATAGTTTTTGTAAGTTTTGTAATTGGTTTTGTAATTAAAAAAAGTATAAGCGACTTATAATAAGCCGCTTATACGTAAAAGTCTATTTTATTCCGGTCAATACACCTTAATTTACTCACCGGTCTTCCCACATTTTGATACACCATTTCATTCTCTAATACTCCGATTTCAGTCAAAAACATTACATACTTTCGAATAGAAACTCTCGAAACCCCTACTAATTGCGCCATTTCATCAGTTGTAAATGCTTGTCCATTAAGCGATTCGATTTTCTGCCAAATGAGTTGCAATGTTTGCTTTGTTAATCCTTTCGGAAGCTCTTTATAGTCAAAGGACTCTCTTTTTTCTTTTTGTAAAATTAACGAATCTAATTCCGATTGACTAATTTTTTGTTGTTCTTTCATGAAAGTAAATTTTTCTCGATACACCGTTAATGCTTCCTTAAAGCGTTCAAATGTAAATGGTTTAATTAGATAGTCTACAACTCCATATTGTAATGCTTTTTTAATACTTCCCATATCATGTACAGCTGAAATCATCATAATATCAATTTCTTTTTCTTGGTTGCGAATATACATTAAAAGCTCAAATCCAGTTTCTTCAGGCATAAAAATATCAAGTAATACTAAATCTACTCGTGATTCCTCTAATACTTCTATCGCTGCTTTAACTGAGTTAACTGCATGGACAAGTTCAAACCCTCCCACTTGCTCTAAATAATGCGTATTTAACATCGCAACCATCGGATCATCTTCTACAATTAAAACTTTAATCATATTTGCTTCTCATCCCTACCTTTAGGTATTTCAATTGTTATCGTTGTTCCCTCTCCTAATAAGGAGGAGATGTGAATCTCCCCATTTATTCGCTGTATACTTTCTTTTACAAGATACAAACCATAACCGCGATTATCCCCTTTTGTGGAATAACCTTTTGTAAATAATGCATCCACTGCGTCTTCTTCTATACCTTTCCCCGTATCTTGCACTGTAATAGTTAATGCATTCTGATATTGTATCCCAACTTCAACTTGTTTCTTTTTGCAATGTATCACTGCCTCTAATGCATTATCTATTAAGTTCCCTACAATCGTAATAAGTTCATGAGTAATACTTTCATCATATATTTCCGGCAAGTAAGAATCTTCACTTATAATTAACTTTATATTTTTCTCCCTAGCATAGCTAAGTTTACCTAGTAAAAAACCAGCAAATACTGGACTTTTTATTCTTTTCATAACCCCACCAATTTCATATTGATGCTCTGATACCATACTACTTACATATTTCTGCAATTCTTCATACTGTTTCATATGTGTGAGCCCTAATACGACATGCATTTTATTCATAAATTCATGAGATTGTGCCCGTAACGCTTCCGCATATAGCCTAATACCAGTTAGTTCCTCTGCTAATTTTCTAATTTCTGTTTTATCACGAAATGTTGCGATCGCGCCAACTATTTCTCCTTTTACATATAAAGGAACACGATTTGTGACAATCGTAATTCCGTAAATATTTTGTTCTTCGTTTAATTGTACCTCGCCTGTTTGCAACACTTCTTTTATACGTGAATTTGGCATATACAATTCAACATCTTTACCAATAAAGTCTTCTTCCAGTCCACTTTTTTTAAATAGCCGTTTCGCTTCATTATTTATTAAAGTTACATTCGCCTCTTTATCTACAGCAATAATACCTTCTTTCACCGAAAGCAACATCGTATTTCTTTCTTCAAGAATTTTTGCTATCCTATGCGGCTCAAGACCAAATAAACTTTTCTTTATATGTCTAGCTAGCAATATTGCTCCTATAATCCCAACTAATACTCCAACTCCGACACCAATATAAATAATATGTCTACTTTGCTTAACTCTTTCTTTTACATTATCTGCTGAAATACCGACAGCTACTGCTCCAAGCTGTTCCCCTGTTTCAGAAAATATTGGTACAAACACTCGCATTGAAATACCTAAAGTTCCTTCTGCTAGCGATACATGTTCCTTCCCTTTCAATGCAGGTCCTTCATCTCCCCCAATAAAATGATGACCTATTTTTTGAGGATTTGGATGAGATTTTCTTATTCCATCCATATCCATAACTACAATAAATTGAACACCTGTATTTTTTAATATCCTATTTGTATACGTTTGGATTGCTGAAGTATCTGCTTTCCCAATCAAACCATTGATTACAACTGAATCATTCGCCACAATATGTGCAATTGTTTTCGCTTTCTCTGCCTGGCTATCCTCCGTTGTCCGCTCTACATTATGACTAATTAATATATCTGTAACAAGTAAAGAAAAAATTACAACCGTACAAACTAACAATGTAATCGTTTTCCATAAATCCCATAGTCTTTTTCTTTTTTTCATCCCGTTAATGACTCCCCTAATTACTGAATATAAAAATAAGTAAGGTGATATTATTTTCACCTTACTTATTTGCTGTTATTATACTTTAAATTTACTAGTCATTGCTTGTAGTTCTTCGGCCATCTCAGCTAAGTTTTGCGAAGCCGAACTAATTTCTTCCATCGAATTTACTTGTTCTTCTGTTGAAGCTGCAACACTTTGCATACTAGCTGTATTTTCTTCTGCCGCCGCTGCAATTTCATCAATAGCATTTGTTACTTCGTTTGCATCTCCAGCTATACTCTTCGTTGTTTCTACCATTTGATTAACTTGAGAAACAATATGAGTAGTAGAACTTAAAATTTCTGTAAAACTTACTTTCGTTTTTGTTACAACATCTAAGCCTTGTTGAACTTCCCCACTCACATTATCCATTGCCTTAACAGTATGTTCAATATCAGCCTTAATTTCCGTAATTAAATTCGCGATTTCTCCGGATGACTCTCCTGATTGCTCTGCTAACTTTCTTACTTCATCTGCTACAATAGCAAAGCCTCGGCCCTGTTCCCCTGCTCTTGCCGCTTCAATAGCTGCATTTAAAGCTAATAAGTTCGTTTGAGTAGCAATGTTTTGAATTGCTTCAGAAATAGCTCCTACCTGCTTTGATTTCTCATCAAGAAGTTTAATAATAGCATCTGACTGGGATACCGACCTAGAAATAGACTGCATTTGTTTTGCGGTTTGTTCAACTAAATCTTCTCCCTCTTCAGCTCTTTCTCGCGCATGTAATGAGGAAATAGAAATTGACTCTGCGCTTCCAGTTACATCTTGAATTGCTGTATTTACTTGTTGTAATGTAGCCGCGCCTTCTTCAACACCTTGGCTTTGTGATTCAGCCCCACCTGATACTTGTTCCATTGCAATTGTAATTTGATCTGTCGCATCATTCGCTTGCTGTACGCTCGCTGTTAACTCTTCTGCCGATGCTGCAACATGTTCTGCTGAAAAGCTAATTTGGGTGATCACATCTTGTAAAGACGTAGACATTTCATTAAATGCATTCCCTAGTTTCCCTATATCATCCTTGGAATGGATTGTAATTTTTTCTGTTAAATCTCCCTTACTAATTTTATGTGCCGATTCAGCTATTTGTCGTAATGGCCTTGTAATAGAATTTGTAATGAAATAAATTAATACACTACCAAATGCAATAGCGATAGCTATGACAATCAAAGTCTTATAAAACACTGGACTGGCAGCTTGCATAATTTCTTCGTCAAACATAACTCCAACTATTTTCCATCCTATTTTCTCATTTGTTGTAAAGATTAAATTCTTTTTATCATCTTGTTCTGTATAAGATACATTTCCTTGTTTGTCTTCATAAATTGGTTTAATCCAAGGATCAGTAACCTTTGAACCTGGCTTTCTAGACGGATGACTAACAATTTGCTTATTTTGATCTAAAATAACTGCATAGCCTTTTTCACCAATATTAATCATTTTTGAAACCTTGAGGATGTTATCCAAATTCAAGTTAATACCTATAACACCTTTACCATCTTTTACTTCTTTAGCAATTGTCACTACCATATTTTTTGTAGATGCTGATTGATACGGTGCAGTAACAATTACCTTTCCCTTATTTTCATGCGCTTCTTTATACCATGATCTATCTGTTGGGTTATAGCCATCAGACATTTGAATAAATGGTTCTCTTATAAACTTACCCGTCTGCGTTCCAATATAAATACCTTCTACTTCTGGATGAAGCTTTATATATTGTGCTAACTTCGTTCTTACTATTTCTTCTTGTCCATTTGGATATGTATCCTCTGTTAAGATGTCTGAAAAGTACGTCGCATCAACAAATTTCTCTTCTATATTTTGAGAAATAACAGTATTTAAAACTGAAATATTCTCCTTTGCTTTATCGGTCATTTGATGTTCAAAATTTGTTTTGGCAGTTTGATATGAAACACCACCGATAATAAGTCCTGGTATAGTTAAAATAATAAAAAATGAAATGATTAATTTTTTCTTGATACTCATACTTTTAACCCAGTTAAATATATTTTGCATAATAAGCCTCCTTTATGTAATAGAACACTTGTGTAATTTTATACAATCAACATGTATAAAACAATATATAATGATAACATGTAATTTTTTCGTCAATTATGCATTTTTACATATCCACTTCTCCTAAACATTTTAATCCTAAAAAACAAGAGAACTTTAGCATATATAATAAGCTAAAGTTCTCTTGTTTTTTAACAGCTTCTCTTACAATTCCTTAAATCTTTATCCTTCACCTTATAGTTATATAGTTCATGCTCTTCTTCCTAATTTATTTGGGGTTATTTACATAGCTAATTGCCTGACTCCCCATCTGCACCCATGCCTGTTCAAATTTTCCTCTTGGCACTTTTACATCTAAGCTATCATCGAGGGGATCTCGAATATATACAGATTCCTTATCGTACCCAACAAGTACAACACAATGTTCATTATACGTAATAGAAACATCCCCACTATTTGTTTCCCATGTAGTAAATTCATCTTCATCTAAAGGAGCATATGTTGCATTCGTAATCATGACTACCGGGTGCCCTGCTTTTACACTCTTATAAATTTCTTCTATACTCTTCCCTGTTAAGTCCACAGCTTTATTCGGTAAATATTTTTTTGCTAACTGAAAAAGTGGTCCGTGATATACACCGTATCCGGATTCAGAAAAGGTATAAATATTCCCTACAAATCCTTCATTCGGATTCCCACGTACACCATCTTCCATAAAATTAACTTTTTTTATTTCATTTGCTAATTTCATCTTATCTACAGAAACACCTGCGTATTGTAACATCATCGCTAAACTTGTTACTTCGCAGCCTCTATCTAACTCTGGTAATTGCTGAATTAAAGGCACATTTGATAACATGACTTTTTCATCGTTATTACTAAACTCTATTCGTTTTTGACTTTGTACACTTGAAAATAGTACCCCCTTTACTTTCTCCACATACTTTGTAATTCCATTTGTATATGCACCCCATACCCCTATACATAGTAAGGCCATACATATATACCACTTCCATTTTCGTATCACTCTCACGCCCTTTTTAATTCGTTAAATACGAATAAAACGCATCAGCATCTGTTTGAACCATAGGAACAAACTTAAGCTCTTTTCCCTTTTCAGGTTGTTCAAGATTTATCTTCTCCGCTAAATCTTGAATCTTCAAATTCGTTCTATCCATACCTAGCTCATCTGCTATTTCTATTACCTTTTGCTCATTTATTTCTCTTAATACTTGATATATATCTTTGCCATATAAATCAATATGATATTTTTTTGCTTCTTCCTGTACTTTTTGTTCGTACACTTCTTGTGCTAACTCTTCCATCTCTTTTCCTTGTTGAGCAATACCTAGCTTTTCTGCTTCTTCTCTAACTTTCGTTCCGTAGATTTCTTCCTCAATCTCTTCTATTTCTTTTCCTTCAGTTGAAACACCAAGCTTTTCTGCTTCATTATTAATTTTAATCTTATTAATTTGATCAATTAAACTTACAATCGACGTATTCTCTATAGATATTCCTAGTTTCAACGCTTCTTTCCTCACTTTTGTTTCATAAATTTCTTCTGAAAGAATTCCAACATCTTTCCCTTCTGCCGAGATACCTAATTGATTAGCTTCTCTTCCTACTTCCGTCTCATGAATTTCTTTTTCTAACGTAATTTGTTCTTTCCCATCCGTTTCAATGCCTAACTTTTCCGCTTTTTCTTCCGTATGCATTGCATGTATTTTCCCATCATTTAATTGTTCTTTACTACGCTGCGTGTAATCTGTCTTTCCTTTTGTCATTCCAGAAGGGGAGGCACCCCCTAATATACTTAAACTCATTACTCCAATAGTGAATACCATCATCATTTTCTTTTTCAAGACTTCTTCCTCCCTCTCACGCTTTCTTTTTCCAGCTTTCCCATAATTTTTTTTTATACTATACATAAACTTCATCTCTGTTAGAAATAACCTTATGATTTATCCAGTTCATTCAAAAAAACTTACATCTTTTCTTTCCATCACAAGTTTCCATTATGTAATACATGCTACAAGTTATTCCTTAACTTTCCCTTAAAAAAGACGACCTTGTAAAAACAAGGTCGTCTTCTCACTTATAATCTTTGATTTTTTGGGAAAATCACTTCAAAACAAGTTCCTTCTCCCCATTTGCTCTCTACCGATATTTTTCCATAATGCTTTTCTACAATCCAATTAGCGATTGAAAGACCTAACCCAGCTCCTTCTGACATACTTCTTGCTTTGTCTCCTTGATAAAAACGATCAAATAAATTTGGAATATCTTCTTCTTTAACTCCTATCCCATTATCTTTCACCCGTATACGAATTGAATTACTCGTTTGTGTGCAATCAATTTGAATATGCCCATCTTCATTCGTATACTTCATCGCATTATCTAACAATATGACCATCATTTGATGGATTCTCTCTCTATCACCCATAAACGTTATATCATGTTCTACTTTTAATATCATCGCTTTTTCTTGATAAGAGGCAATTTCTTTATATGGATTTATAATTTCTTCTAACAACTTATCCAGTTCAAATGTTTTCTTATCCATCTCAATTTGATTAGAATCCGAACGTGCTAACAACAATAAATTGCTAACGAGTTTCGATAGCCGCCTACATTCTTTTGAAATTGTAGAGATATCCACGGCTTTTTCTTCTATCGTAGCGGATGGGGACTGGAATAATACATCCGTTTTTGATTGAATAACTGCAAGCGGTGTTCTTAATTCATGTGATGCATCGGAAACGAATTGCTGCTGTTTCTCCCATGAATTTTGAATAGGTATGAGTGCCCTGCCAGCTAGGAAAAAACCGATACCTATTGCACATAGACTGCCTATGCTACAACCTATTATGAGAATTAAAAATAAAGTATTTAGCATTTCTTCTTCAGCTGTTGTATCACGTACAATTTGAACTATTTTTCCATCTTCTTGAAACGCAAACATTCTAAAATATCGTCCTTGCACTTCAATATCTTGCAAATCCCCTACCTTTTTTGGAGAAAACTTTTCCAAATCCCCTTCAAAGTTAGAGCGAAATTTATGGTTATCGCCTTCTATCTCCACTATTTTTCCATTCCAAGTTATTATAGTTATCCGTGGGTCTCGAATTTTGATATTCTCTATACGTTTTCTTGGTGGTGGCATTTTAACATCAAATTTTTCTCTATACTGAGTTATCATTTTTATAGATTGATCCACTTCATTATAAGTACGCTTGTATGTGTACGAATAAATAATACTACCTAATACACCTATTAATAGGATAAATACTAACGAATTCAATATAGTTAGACGAATACGTGTCTTTTGAAACATGCTTCCCTTTCTCATTGTTCTTTTAATATATATCCAATACCACGAACGGTTTGAATATCTTTCTGATAACCGAATGGTTCTAATTTTTTACGTAAATGATGTACATACACTTCTACAATTGCTACTGTCGTATCAGAATCAAATCCCCAAACACGATCAAAAATTTGTTCACGCATTAAAATCTTCCCGCTATTTTGAATGAGATACTCTAGTAGCTCATATTGTTTTAATGTCAGCTTAATACCTTGTCCATCTACTTGAATGTCTTTATCTTTTCCGAACAATTCAATCCCTTTATAGCGAATGGTCTGCTGTGTTGTTAAACTACCACTTCTGCGTAGTAATGCACGAATTCTCGCTTTTAATTCAGGGGCCTGAAACGGTTTAACAATATAATCATCTCCACCAAAGTCCAATCCTTTCACTCGATCTTCTAAAGAATCCCTCGCTGTCAAAAACAGGACTGGCGTTTCAATCTTTTCATCACGTATTTTTTGAATCACTTCAAATCCGTCCATTTCTGGCATCATCACATCAAGCAAAATTGCATCATAAATGTTTTGCAGCGCCAAAAACAAGCCGTCTTCCCCATTCATTGCCGTATCCACTTCAAATTCATCACGTAAAATTTGTACGATAGACTCTAATAACGAGGCATTATCTTCTACTACAAGTAAGCGCATATTCTCACCTTCCACAATCTATTTCAACTCTCTTTATTATTGCATCTCTTCTCTTCATAACGAAATAATGTAATCATATTATGTAATTTCATTTTCAACTATTTCCTTCTAAAGTTTTGCTCGATATAAAATTTTGAACCTTTATTATAAAGGCTCTTTCTTAAATTTTGCTTAATAAAAAATTGAAAGAAATAAGATTCCTCTTATCTCTTTCAATTTTTTACTACATATACCTTTTTACTTGGCAACTCCAAACAATTTAACTGACCACCATACACAGCCCCACCATCAATTCCAATAATACGATTACTACCAAAATACACTCCGCAATTCTCACTACCATGAAGCATTTTTGTTTCCGTATGGCCAAATACAACAACCTTTTCGCCGCTATATCCATTATGAAATTCATTACGGATCCACATTAATGTATATGGTTCAGATTCAGAAACTCGGTTCATCGGCTCAACACCAGCATGTACAAAGATATACTCTTCTGTTTCAATGTAATGATCTAATTCTTGAATAAACGTTACATGTTCCTCTAATATATGAGATTGTAAAATCGGTTTTTGGAAGTTTTCCTCATTAACCGCAATGTCTTCTTCTACAAATCCATAGCTATATAACGTTTTATCTCCACCATTCCTTTTTACCCAATGGTTCCATGAACGTTCCTCATCAGTCGTTAACGCCTTGATCATCATATCTTCATGATTGCCCTTTAGAACGAGGGCTCCCGCTTCTTTTAACTCTTTTACCTTTTCAATTACTGCACGCGCATTTGGACCACGATCTATATAATCCCCTAATAAAATCAATTGATCCTGTCCTGCATCGTATTGAGCTTCTTCCAATAACTGTTCGAACTTTTCTATTTCTCCATGAATATCACTAATAACAAGTATTCTCTTCATTTCTTCCCCTTCTTTCTAAACCATTCTCTTTCTAATTATAGATTAAAACGACAGAAACTTCTGAATCATAATTCGAAATAGCATTTATTACAAATAAAACTATTATCCTTACAACACTGTAAGTCTCTTGTCATCCAATTCGATAGTTGCAATTACTATATTTCTTTATACTAAAAGTAAGAAATGAAACAAAAAACAAGGAGAGATGAGATATGAAAAAAGTGATGGAAGTTGTAGTAGCAGTGGCAGAGGTTTTCGTAAATGGTAAACAAGTTGCAATGGAGTTAAACAAATAATGAAAAGGACAATATTCTTTCTAGACCCTTTACTCATATAAAAGAGATAAGACTTCATCATTTCTTTGATCCCTTATCTCCCAATAGAGAAAGCCGCATCCTGAAAAAGGATGCGGCTTTCTCTTATTTTTGACTCGTACGAGCTGAAATACTAATTGCTCTATCTGTTGTTTTTGCAGCTTCATCTAACGCTTCTTTACTATTTTTCCCGTCATACATTGCTTCTAATGCTTTTACGACTGCATCTCTTGATTCTGGGAATACACTAATTAATGCACCTTGAGTTGCTGGAGATTGCTTCGTTGCTTGTAATTGCTCTACCGTTACTTTTAACTGCGGATACTTTTCATACTGCTCTTTTACTAACGGCTCATTATATGCATCTGGATTAATTGAGAAATATCCTGTTGCAGTATGCCATTTTGCTTGTACATCTGGCTTCGTTAAATATTTCATAAAGTCCCAAGCACCTTGCTGCGTTTCTTCTGAAACCATATTCGTCATCCATAATGATGCACCGCCAATAACAACACCATTTTGTTTCGAATCTTCTGGATACGGAATATACGAAACGCCTACATTAAACTTAGATGCATCAATTAAATCACGAACACCAGCTGAAGAATCTAAATACATAGCAACTTGTCCAGACTGGAACGCAGCACGAATATCATCCCAACTTGCTCCATACTTTCCAAGTGCACCAGCTTTATTTAATTCATCTAACATCCCAAACACTTTTTGACCTTCTTTTCCGTTAAATACCGCTTTCTTTGCAGCATCTTTACGGCCGTTTTCGTTGTCTACATATAAAGCACCTTGTGTCGCTAACAACTCTTCAAAGAACCAACCATAATTCAGCATTGAAAATCCATACTGCTTTACATTTCCGCCTTCTTTAATCGTTAACTTTTTCGCCGCTTCTTTTAACTCATCATATGTTTGCGGAGCTTTCTCTGGATCTAATCCAGCCTTCGCGAAAGCATCCTTATTATAAATTAATACTGGTGTAGATGAATTAAACGGCATAGAATACATTTTTTCATCAACTGAATAATAGTTCGTAATTGCTTTTTCTAATTTTGATGTATCGTACTTATCTTTTTTAATCCAGCTATCGATAGGCGTAATCTTTTTGCTATCAATCATATACTTCGTTGTAATTTCACTCGATTGAACAAGAGCTGGCGCTTCTTTCGTTGCAGACATCGTTTTAAATTTCGTTAAAGACTCTTCGTATGTTCCTTGGAACTCTGCCTTTATCTCGTATTTATTCTGCGACTTATTATAGTCTGCAACAAGCCCATCTAGTACACCTTGTGTTTTTCCACCCATTGCATGCCAGAAACGAATTACAGTTTTATCACCATTCTTTTCAACTGGAGCTACTTTTGCCTGTGCTTCAGGTTTCCCCTCTGTTTTACTATTTGAACAAGCTGCGCCGGTTAATGCCATTGTGGCTGCCATTAAAAGAGCAGCACTTTTTTTCAATAAACTCATCTCAATCCCACCTTTTCCTATGTATGCTTATTTAATTGCACCTTTTGTTAATCCTTTTTGTAATTGCTTTTGCCCTAAAAATAGTAAAATCAACGTTGGAATGACGATAACCGTAACACCGGCCATTACACTGCCCCAATCAGTTGCAACTTCTTGAGATTGAAGCTGCTTTACACCAATTTGAACCGTTCTTACTTTTTCATCAGTGGTTACTAAGAGCGGCCACAAATACATATTCCACGTTGTTAAAAAGCTATATACTCCAAGCGTAATAAAACTCGTTTTACAATACGGAATTACAACACTGAATAAAAACCTTACATTTCCAATCCCTTCAATAAAAGCAGCTTCTTTCAGTTCATTCGGAAGTGTCATAAAATGTTGACGTAGTAAGAAAATACCGAAAGCTGTTGCAAAAAACGGCACCGTCATCCCAGCAAAACTATTAATCCATCCGAAGTTTTGAATCGTTAAAAAGTTCGGTACCATCGTTGCTTCCCACGGAATAAGCATTGTTGAAATAAACAAGAAGAAAATTAAGTTTCTACCTTTAAACTGAAGAAAAACAAAAGCATAAGCTGCTAAACTGGATACGATAAGTTGTCCAAGCATAACAACTGTCGATACAATTAAACTGTTATATAAGTATGTAAAAAGAGGTACTTTTTGAAAAATATTAATGAAATTATCAAAAGTAAATTGAGTTGGAAATAACCTTCTCATTTGAATATCGTCTGGTGTCATAAAGCTTATTAAAAACGCATACAGTACAGGAAAAAACACCATTACTGCACTAATAATGAGCAGCATGTATAATAGGAAATTTTGTTTCCACTGTTTAACGATCATTTATAATGCACCTTTCTCTCAGCAAACTTAAATTGAATCAATGTAGCAATAAAAATGAAAATAAATAATACCATCGCTTGTGCACTTGCTGTTCCAAATTGATGATTTACAAATGCCTCTTTATAAATCGAGTACACAATTAAATTCGTTGCATCATTCGGTCCACCGTGCGTTAAAATATCAATTTGTCCAAAGCTTTGGAATGCACTAATTAACGTTACTGTCACGATAAAAAATAAAGTTGGTGATAGCATCGGTAATGTGACGCGGCGAAGCTTATGTAAATAACTAGCACCATCTATAGATGCACTCTCATATAAAGACGTATCAATATTTTGTAAACCACCTAATATAACTAAAAATGCAAATCCTGTATTCACCCAAACCGTTGTAACCGATACAGAAAACAGTGCCCAGTCCGGACTCGTTAACCATGCGATTGCCGGAAGATTCATAGAGGCTAATATATTATTAAATAACCCTACACTTGGATGAAATAAAAATAGCCAAATCACTGCACTAGCAGCTACTGATATTCCCATCGTTGAAGAAAACAGTACTCGGAATAACCCGATCCCTCTTACTTTTTCATTTGCAATTAATGCAAGAAATAAGGCGAATACAATACTAGTAGGCACTGTATATAAAACAAATAATAAAGTTGACTTTATACTTTTATAGAAAGCAGGATCCGAAAATAAATATTGATAATTTTCTAAGCCAACGAAAAGATTAGCTTCTCCGTGTATATCTGTTAAATAAAAGCTATAGTAGATCGTCCTAAACAATGGATAGAAAAGAAAAATTGAAAATAACAAAATAGATGGCGCCAAAAACAATAATCCTATTCTTAAATCTTTCGTTCTGCCCCATAAACTCTTCTTTTTTGACACTGTTGTTTGAACTGGTAACTTACCTACTTCAATCATTATTTCGCCACCACTTTCAACTCTTCTTCAGCCACCACTTTTAATCGTTCATTCGTATTTTGGTGAAAGAAGCATAGTTTTTCTTGCGAGAATAATAATTTTACTTTGTCACCTTTGTTCAGGAGTAACTGTCCGATGACTTTCGCACTCCAAGTTGTTCCATTTACCGCAAAGTTTAATATAGATTCATTCCCTAATACTTCTACAGATTGTAGCGTAACTTCTTGTCCTTCCTCAGACAATGCAATATGCTCAGGACGCATGCCGATTCGAATTATTCCTTCTGGTAATTGCTTTAACTGTCCAATAGATAATGGAATTTGCAATTGCCCTATATGTAATATGCCTTTTTCTTTATCCACTTCCCCATCATTTATATTCATAGAAGGAGAACCTATAAAACTTGCAACAAATTCGTTTGCTGGTTCGTTATATATATCAAGCGGTGTTCCAACTTGTTGTATACTTCCTTTATTTAAAACCATAATACGATCTCCCATAGTCATTGCTTCTATTTGATCGTGAGTAACGTAAATCATCGTAATTCCTAATCGTTGCTGAATTTCTCTAATTTCAATCCTCATCTGTGCACGTAATTTCGCATCTAAATTCGAAAGTGGTTCATCCATTAAACAAATCGGTGCTTGACTGACGATGGCCCTAGCAAGTGCAACACGCTGTCTTTGTCCACCTGATAGTTGCCCAGGCTTCATTTTGACATATTCCTTCAACCCTACCATCTCAACAGCTTCCATCAATCGTTTTTGTCGTTCTTCTTTCTGTACTTTTCTTACCTTAAGTCCAAATAAAATATTTTCTTCTACAGATAAATGTGGGTATAGCGCATAATTTTGAAATACCATTGATAGATTACGATCTTTTGGCTCTAAATCATTTGCAACATGTTCATTAATAATTAAATCTCCCGAAGAAATTTCTTCTAAACCAGCCAGCATTCGTAATAATGTACTTTTTCCACATCCCGAAGGTCCAACTAAAACAAAAAATTCTCCTCTTTTAATATGAACTGATACGTCTTTAACTGCTGTCTCTTCCGCATTTTTATATACCTTTGAAACATTTTTCAATTCAATCACAAGGTTGCACTCCTTTTTTCTTCTTGTATCCACACTTCATAATGACTCGTTGAAATTGCACTTGCTCCTGCACGAATTGCGATTTCTGCATCCTCTCGCGTTTGAATCAGCCCACCTGCAATAATAGGGAATTTTATTTCCTCCGCTAGCTGTTTAATAATAGAAGGCATAATGCCAGGCATAATCTCTACTGCATTCGGTTTAGTCGTTTTACAATTTTCAATTGATTTTGTAAGAGATAAAGTATCAACAATAAAAATGCGTTGAATCGTTTTCAATCCAATTTTATTGGCATTTCGAATTGTCGATCCCTTTGTCGAAATAATACCTTGTGCTCCGATAACATCTTGAATATATAAAAGTGCTTCCTCTGTGTTCGTATTTAAGCCTTGTATAAAATCACAATGAAGAAATACATCGTGTCCATGTTTCTGTAGTTCATATACACGCTCTGGTAACTCCAGCATTGAACCAGTCATAAGAAAAACTGTTTCCGGTAATTTTTTGTATGTTTTGTACCCTTCCCAATCCTTTATCATCGCAATATAAGGTTCTTTAAACATTTATTCCACCTAGCTTTTCTATTTTTATCCAAACTAAAAACACCTACTTACATAGAACACCTTTCTCCTTATTTGAACTCTAGGGAATAGAGCACACTTAAGAAAGCGGCACGTTATATGTAAGCGGGTGTTCTCAAATGTTCTCTACCCTAGTTATTTTGTTACCTTTACTATATTACGCATTTATTAAGTCAGTTTTGATAAATTGTTAATTAGATGTTAATCGAATGTTAATATTCACCATATTACTTTTACAATAATCTAGATATACGAATAAATCCCAACAGAACACAACAATGTTTAAAATTCAATCAATATGTAAATTCATTCCATAGTTAATGAGTTTTAGTTTTCTCGCCACTGCTTGCGAAGCAAAGTTATCCCAAGAAGTACTATAAAGCGGAATGCGCTTTTCCTCTTGTATTGATAGTGCCCAGGCTGTAACGACATCAGCACCATATCCATTCCCTTGAAACTCCACTAAAGTTTCCACACTTGCCTCAGCAGCTACGGGCGTACTTCTGGCACTGCAACATATAGAAACTACCTTTTCATTTTTTACAATTGCAAAATAAGGTCGCCTCCATTCCATCTGTTCTATTAGATTAGAAAAATTTTCTCGCAAAAGCTCTTTATTCTTCTCTGTTATTTGTATTGTTCTAGTTGGCTTATGTAAATTATTAGGAAACATGAAAGCAGGACCCACCCAAATATTCTCCACCGTTCTCTCTTCATTTAATACTTTAATGATCTTTGCTATCTCAATGTGATTTGAGCATTCTCGAATTAATTTCTCAATCTTACTTATCATTTCACCATGCAGTTTATAATGATACCTCGTTATATTGCCTTCACGAGTTCTGCTAAGAAAAAAACGTGGTGCTTTCAGATTTCCATTTTCATTTACACACTTTATTCTTCCTACTTGATTATGAACAAATAAAACTTCTGCCTGAATTGCTATTAACTCAAGTTCTGAAAATCGCATTTATACCCTCCTTAATTACTATTTGTAGCCTTCTCGATATAGCATCCATCCATTTTTTCAAAACAAAAATCCCATTTAAATACACATTACTGAATCCATCATACTAAAATGACTTCTTCATTCTGTCTATCTAAATGGGATTATTTCGTGCTTTTTATTTCTTCAGCTTGTTATTCCGCCAGTTGTGGTTGCGGCTGTACTACTTCATTCGCTCCAGCTATCCTCAACATATTCGCAATATCTTTAAAACCTCTTTTTTCAGCATATTGCAGCGGCGTAATATTTTCCTTATTGGCCATATTTACATCTGCCCCGTGGTCAATAAGCATTTGAATTACTTTCTTATGACTTTCACTACCATTTCCTAATACAATTACTTCTAATAAAGCTGTTCCACCACGTTCATTCTTATAATTCACATCAATATCTGTATGCTCTAATAATTCTTTAACAACCTCTACATGGCCACGCTCAGATGCAGAAATAAGTGCTGTTCCACCTGACTTAGTCGTTTCCTTCGTATTAACTCCTGCATTAATTAATACTTTTACAATATCCGTATATCCTTCTCTACTTGCATAAAGAAATGGATTACTTTGTTTTTCGTCTTGAATTTCAATATCAGCACCCGCATCAATTAATGCTTTAACTGTCTCTACATGATTTTGATACGTCGCTGCAAGGACAGGCGTTTCTCCGTTGTCACCTTCTACATTGATATTCGCTCCATCTTGGATCAGCTTCATAGCTGTTTCTGTGTCTCCAAGCGTCGCAGAAAGTAGCAACTGTTTGTCCATTAAATTTATACTTTTTTCTTCTTTAGATTCTTCCTGTTCTTTATGCTTTTCTTTTTTCTTTTCGTTTTTCACATGAACCGGTTTTGATTCTGGCTCCTCTTGCTTATCGCAAGCCACTACCGTCATTAAAAGTCCTAATAACATACATAATAAAATTTTTTGTTTTCTCACAACTACAGCTCCTATGAAAGATAATGTTTTCTTAACCATTCCTCCATCACATACAATAACTCTTCTTGAGTACATTTATCCATAAGCCCTTTAGATTCCTTCTTTAATCGGATTATCTTAAACTTATACTATGTTTCTCAACCTATTGGAATGATACGCCTGATGGCCTCATCATTAACATTATGAAGCAATTAGTTTAGCACGTTTTTACCGCATTTGTATATATTTCTAAAAAGTACATAAATGATTGCTTTAGGTTACTATATTCCATTGTAACCGTTCTTCTAAAATTTTTACACCTTTTCTATATTTGCACCTGAGTAATAATAGAAAAAGACAACTATATAGTTGTCTTTTTCTATTATTAATGATGCCCACCGTGATTCCCTGTTTTCGGTTTTCCCATCATCTCTTTATTCATTTCCCATTTATGCTCTGATAGCTCTTTATACGAAAGAACTTTCCCCTTATAGTTAGATACAAAACTCTCTGCATCTTTTTTATTTTTAAATGAAATGACATTATAAGCCATCGGTGTCGTTATTGTTTTATCATATACGTAAGTAGCATCTTCTAACGAAACCCAATCTTTCGAATCATAATCTCGAACAAATTTTTCTTTCGTCTTTTCACCTGAATTGATCTCCATCCATTTATACATGCAGCCAATATCATCAAATTTTAATGCTTTTCCACTCTCCAAAATAATTTCTGTTGTGAATTGATTATCCATTACCCCTATTTGACAAATATCACACTTATCGTTTTTCTCATCAACTGCAACAACTTCTATTTCCTTTTTTCCACACCCTACTATTGTAAATACGAAACATAAACATATAACAAGTACGACATATTTTATCCTCATCAATATTCCTCCCTAAAAACCGTTTACTCCACGAAAAGAATATCAAAAGGTTGTGTGAGATTTGTGAAAAAACAATGTTTTTTTTGTAATATATGGAACAAAAAAGAGATGTGCAGTTACTTCTACACATCTCTCATCATTCACAACCAGTAATTAATAAATCATCTTCCAGCTTAACTAATAATGTGTCCGCATCAATGTTCTGTCCAACTTCTACATTTACTAATCTTATATTTCCACTGATGCCTACTGCGATTTTTTCAATCTCACCGTCATTTTTTCGGATCATCATTAATTTCTCCCATTCATATACGTAAGAGGATTCATTAATACAAATCTCTTCTACTATTCCTGTACATGAACTATAAATCTCTTCTATTCTTGTTTCCATTCAAAATCTACTCCCTACTTCACGCGCTTCTCTTTTTCACCTTATTCTACCATTCTTGTATACAGGTATTTATCTTTTTAAAAATTCAAAATTACCTCGTGAACAAAATGATCAAAATAAAGATTATGCTTCTAATGATGTTATTTCTTTAATTATTTACCATTCGAATTGAACCTTTTATTATAAATAAAAAACCTTTTATCTGAATTTTCGTTTTATATTGAAAGCGCAATCATTTTTTGAGGGGGAGATTACATGGTAGCATTACTTGGATTTGCAATGGTATTCGTCTTTATGTTTTTGATTATGACTAAACGTATGTCAGCCTTAGTAGCATTAATATTAATTCCAATTACTTTCGCATTAATTGGTGGCTTTTATGCCAATATGGGCCCGATGATGTTAGAAGGAATTCAAAAGCTAGCACCTACTGGTATTATGCTTATGTTCGCCATTTTATATTTCGGAATTATGATTGATAGCGGTTTATTCGATCCTGTTATTAGTAAAATTTTAAAATTTGTAAAAGGTGATCCTTTAAAAATTGTTGTTGGTACAGCTATTCTTACTATTATCGTTTCATTAGATGGTGACGGAACAACAACATATATGATTACAGTTTCCGCAATGTATCCACTATATAAACGTCTTGGAATGAATCCACTTATATTAGCTGGGGTTGTTATGTTAGGAGCAGGTGTGACAAATCTTACACCTTGGGGTGGACCAACTGCTCGGGTTATGAGTGCTCTTGGACTTGATGCCTCAGAACTCTTCACACCACTTATACCAGGAATGATTGCTGGTGCAATTTGGGTAGTTTTCGTTGCCTATTATCTTGGAAAAAAAGAAAGAAAACGTTTAGGAATTATGGATGTACAATATTTAAAACAAATGCAAACAATGGATGAGCAAGCTGCGACAGTTGAAGCTGAAATACATAAACGCCCGAAACTGCTATGGATTAACTTTTTATTAACTGCTTCCCTCCTCGTTTGTCTCATACTAGAGATTATGCCGTTACCTGTTTTATTTACAGTCGCTTTTGCTATTGCTGTTATGATTAACTATCCTAACTTAGAACAACAAAAAGAGCGTATTGCGTCTCACGCTGGAAACGTATTAGCGGTTGTTTCTCTCGTCTTTGCTGCTGGAATTTTCACAGGTATTCTATCTGGAACAAAAATGGTAGATGCAATGGCTCAAAGTGTTGTTACTCTTATACCAGATGCACTTGGCCCCCAACTTCCAATTATTACAGCTTTACTAAGTATGCCGTTCACATTTTTCATGTCTAATGATGCCTTTTACTTCGGTGTATTACCTATTTTAACGAAAGCTGCTGCCGCTTACGGAATTAGTGCAGCAGAAATGGGACGTGCTTCGTTACTCGGTCAACCTGTTCACTTACTGAGTCCCCTCGTTGCTTCCACTTATTTATTAGTCGGAATGGCCAAGGTTGATTTTGGTGAACACCAACGATTCACTTTACTTTGGGCTGTTGGAACGACAATGGTTATGTTGATTACTGGAATTGTAATTGGAATTATTCCAATATAAGATGAAACTAGAAAAAACAGTAGAGGAAATGTAATAATCCTCTACTGTTTTTATTGTTGTAAAAATCCCCTATGAAGAAACGCGGAAATACCTTCTTTCTGGCCTTCCCACACTTCCATATATAAGCTCCGCATGCACTTTCTTTCCAGAGATCAAATACTCTAAATAGCGCCTAGCAGTTGATCGGCTTACACCTACCATTGAACTTAGTATCTCTGCAGTAATTCCCTCTTCATTAATAGTTAGCATATGCTTTTTTATTTTTGCTAACGTTAAAGGGTCGATTCCTTTTGGTGCATATTCTACTTGATTTGCCTGCACCCCTCTTTGGGACCATAGATGTTCAATCTGTTCTGAAGATAATTGAGTATTTTTCTTTAACTTCGTAATCTTCTTTTGATAACTTTCTAAACTTGTTTTAAACCGATCAAATGTAAGTGGCTTTACAATATAATCTGTTACTCCGCCTCGTAAAGCATGTCGCACTACATCCGTCTCTGATGCGGCTGTAATCATAATAATATCTGTATCATGCAAATTATGCCTAATATATGTGACGAGTTCAGTCCCTTGCATGTCAGGTAAATATACATCTAATAAAACGAGTTGTGGCTTTACAAACTCTAACCATTCTTTCGCCTGTTCCCCAGTCGTTGCTGTTCCAATTACTTTAAACCCTTCAATTTTTTCAGTAAAACGACGATGAATTTCCGCAATCCGAATATCATCTTCTACAATCAATACTTCAATCCCCTCATTCATTACAATTCGCCTCTCTCTTTCGGTAATGCAATGATAAATAAAGCACCACCTAAATCCCCTTTTTCAATCGCAATACTTCCATTTAAATCTTCCACTAACTCTTTCACTTTCGCTAATCCATATCCACGTTTTTCGCCCACTTTCGTCGAAAAACCTTTATAGAATATACTTGTAATTATTTCATCATGAACACCTTGTCCTGAATCTTCTACTTCAATTAATATTTCTTCCCCAATGTCTGTTACAAACATTCTTACTTTCTTATTATGCTCGTGATTTCTTTCAATTGCTTCAAATGCATTCGTAATCAAATTCCCTAAAATAGAAACAACGTAATTACTCTCAATATGCGGACTTAACTCTTCTAAACTACTTTCCCGATCTAACATAAAATCAATCTTCAACTCTCGCGCCCTATTATAAAATCCAATTAAAATCCCACCTAACCATGGATTTTGAATTCGTTTCATAATAAATTGAACGAACTCTTGATATACTGCCGTTTCCTTATGAATAAGCTCTAAAGCATCTTCATAAGACTCTAATTGAATAAGACCTGAAAGCGTATACAATAAATTGTTATATTCGTGTGTTTGCGCCCGTAATGCCTCTGTATATTGCCGTGTTTGAGATAATTCCGCTGTTAATTGATCCATCTCAGATTTCAAGCGCAAGCTGGATACTACACCAGTTACTTTATTATTAACTTTAATAGGTAGGCGATTGGCAATAACATCCTGCCCCTTTATATTTAATTGGCGATCAAATTGTTCTTCTCCAGTTTGAAGTACATCCAGTATCGATGAATTAGGAATAACATCTAAAATAAATTTCCCTATTATATTTTGTTGTTTATCTAAAGAAAGGATATCGTATGCCGCTTGATTTACTAAACTAACCATACCATTTTTATCGATTACTACAATTCCTTCACGTACAGATTGAATAACTGTACTATGCTCCTCGTATAAAGATGAAATTTCTTCTGGCTCCATTCCAAACATCATCCGCTTAATACTTTTAGCTAAATATACAGAGCCAATTATCCCAATTAACAGACCTGTTATTGTAATCCAAAACACACGCTTTCCATACACTTCTATCGCTCCATGAATATCATCCATTGAAAAACCGACAGATACTACACCAATAATTTCATTATCCTGATTACGAATCGGGACTTTTCCGCGTAGTGAAGGCCCTAATGATCCCGTTGCTTTCGAAACATAAGATTCCCCTTCTAATAGAACCCCTTCATTATCTCCGCCAACCATTCTCTCTCCTATTTTATCTCGCTTAGGATGCGCATAACGAATACCATCTTTATTTCCAACTACAATAAAATCAGCATCTGTTTCGATTCGAATTTTTTCTGCAATTGGCTGAATAATAGAAGCTGGATTTTCTTTTTGAAAAGCTTCCCCGATTTCCGGTATAGCAGCAACTGTTTTCGCAACATACAGCGCTCTTTTTCCGATTTGGTCTTCTACTGTTTCAGATAATATGTAGTAAAATAAATAACTCGTTAACAGCAGTACAACAAGAATAAGTGTACTAATAGTTAATGTAATTCTCGGTTGCAGTTTCAATTTCTTCAATTTCAAAATCATTCCCCTAACATCAATGAAGATAGAATTTAAAGAAAATACAGTCTTTTGTTTTCGTATTTAATCATAACACGATTACTATATATTTCTTCACTTTATCTCATTACCGTTGCCATAAAAAAGAAACGAAGTAAAATGATTACCTCGTTTCTTAACACTTGCCTCTTATACTTTAAACTTGCCAATCATCCCTTGTAATTCTTCCGCCATTTGCGATAGATGAACTGCTGCTGCATTTATTTCATCTACTGAAGCTAATTGCTCTTCAGAAGAGCCCGCGATATTTTGGACGCTTGCTGCGTTTTCTTCAATCGTTGCTGCAATTTCATTAATAGATGCACTTACTTGTTTTGCATCTACCGTCATTTGCTTCGCTACTTCTACCATACTATCAATTTGTACTACTGTATCATTTGTAGATTTCAATATTTCTACAAAGCTTTTCTTCGTTTCATTTGCAACTACAAGCCCTGATTGTACCTCTGTCCCAACTTGATTCATAGAGCTTACTGTTTCTTTTATATCAAATTGTATCTCTTTCACTAGCTTATCAATTTCCGTAGAAGATTGTCCCGATTGTTCTGCTAATTTCCGTACTTCATCGGCTACAATTGCAAAACCTCTTCCTTGTTCCCCAGCTCTTGCAGCCTCAATTGCAGCATTTAATGCTAATAAGTTTGTCTGCTCTGCAATATGTTGAATCACTTCAAGGATTGCTCCAATTTGTTTCGACTTATCATCTAATAAAACAATGACTTTATCTGACTTTGAAACAGACTCATGAATTAATTGCATTTGATTCACAGTTTGCTCAACTAACTTTCCACCATCTTCAGCTTTTTTCTTCGTATACATAGAGGCTGTAGATACTAATGAAGAACTATCTGCAACACGCTGAACTCCTTCTGTAACTTCTTCTAATAATGTTGCTCCTTCTTCAACTTCTCTCGTTTGTATTTCAGCCCCACTCGATACTTGCTCTATCGCCTGTGTAATTTGTTCCGTTGCTTCACTTGTCTGCTTCATGCTAGCTGTTAATTCTTCTGAAGATGCTGCTACATGACTTGCTGAAATATTTATATTTGAAATGACATTATGTAATGATAATGCCATCTCGTTAAAGCTTTCTCCTAACTGCCCAATTTCATCTTTAGAATGAACTGTAATTGATTCTGTTAAATCACCTTCACTAATTTTTTTCGATGATATTACAAGTTGTTTTAACGGTTTAATAATAGAAGCAATTATAAAGTAAATTAAAACCCCGCCGATCATTAATGAAATACCAATAACAGTTATCGTTTTATAGAAAATAGGCTCCGCCGCTTGAATAATTTCTTTTGAAGGCATAATTCCTGCTATTTTCCATCCAGTTTTCTTACTCGTTTTAAAAGTAATATTACGATCTTCACCATCTAATGAATAATGAAAATCACCAGCTTCCTGTTTATAAAATTCCTTACTAAGTTTCTCTTCTAATTTCTCTCCTGGCTTCAGTGTCGGGTGTGCGACTACATTTTTATCTTGATCAAATATCGCTACATACCCTTCCTTACCGATATTAACCATCTTAGAAGTAGTTACAATATCATTGATAATTAAGTCAATCCCGAGAACACCACTTTTATCTTCGTTTTGTTTTGCTAGTGTAATAACAATATTCCCTGTCGTTTTTGACTTATATGGAGCAGTTACAATCACTTCTCCGCTTTTTTTCACTGCCTCTTTATACCAATCTCTTTCTGTAGGATTATATCCTTCGGGCATTTGAATAGCTGGTGATTGAATAAATTGTCCATTACTAGATCCTGTATAGATCGCTTCCATTTCTGGATGTAATTTATTATATTCTTCTAGTTTATTTTGGATGTTTTGAATTTGATCCGCTTGGTAACTTGATTGTGTAAATAATTTCGTAAAATAAGTTGCATCTACTTTTTTACTATCCAATTCCTTATTAATTACATTATCCAAAATTTTTATATTATCTTTCGCCGATTTTAAAATCGTTTCATTAAAATTTGTTTTCGCCTGCTGATAAGACGTCCAACCAATTACAATACTTGGAAGAATTAAAATAATAATAAATGACACAAGTAACTTTGTTTTTAAACTACTACTCCTTAATTTCCTTTGAAACATATTCCTACCCCTTCATACCGTTTTACATGCAATAACTTACGATTAATCTATTTATAAAAATTATAAGATATAAATACGTTAATGAGACTCTTTATTTCTCTTTACTCATCTTTCTAAATTTAAAAGATTATTGCATACATACTTCATTCTATAAAAATTTAATAATTAAAACAATGTATAAAAATGTATATTATTCGAAAGATTATAATTCACAGAAGAACCTCTAGTATCCCACTTACTAGAGGTTCTTTCCATCTTACTATTCTTTAGTTTTTTCTACTTCTTTTTCCTTATCTTCTACTACAGATACAACAGGTTTATCATTTGCTAATTGTTGTACTGCCCCTTTTCCTGCAAACCCTTCTAATAACTCTTTTAAATCAATACCAGAAGAAGCTTTTAGTGTTTCCTGCATTGTTGCCATTAAATCAGTCGCATAGCCTGCAACCTTCCCGGCACCGCTATTCTTACCACCGCCACCTGTATCAACAACTGTAATTTTATCAATATTGCTAAGTGGACTTGCAATTTCTTTCGCATAACTTGGAAGCATTTTAAGAACCATATCCATAATTGCCGCTTGACCATATAGTTCAAATGCCTCTGCAATTTTTTGTTTCGCTTCCGCTTCTGCTAAACCTTTTAATCTGATAACATCTGCTTCTGCTGTACCTTGCGCTTTTTGTACTTCCGCTTTCGCTTGACCTTGCGCTTTTTCAATTTCTGCTTTTGCTAAACCTTCTACACGTACTTCTTCTGCACGTGCTCTTGCTTCTGCTTCAATTTTATATTGATCCGCATCTGCTTTTTTCATTTGTTTTACTTTTTCCGCTTCGGCTGATTGTTCAACAGCATAGCGATCTGCATCTGCCTTTTTCTTTACTTCTGCATCGTATTGCTTTTCACGACGCGCAATCTCTTTTTCTTCTAACTCAATTTGCTTTTCACGCTCAATGATTTTAACTCGCATTTGCTCTTCTGTAACACCTTGTTGCGCTTTCGCTTGTTGTAATTCGTAAGAAAGATCTGCATCTGCACGAGCTTGTTCCTGGTCTCTCTTATAAGATTGTACTTTTAATTCCTTATGTTTTTCAGCTTCAGCGATTTGTGCATCACGCTGGTACTCTGCTTCTTTCGCTTCTTTCTCAGCACGAGCTTTTTCAATTCGTGCCTCTTTTTCACGCTCTGCATTCGCAACTGTTGCATCACGCTTAACCATTGCAATTTGCGGCTGACCAAGTGCATCTAGGTAGCCGTTTTTATCCATTATTTCTTTAATTGTAAAGGAAACGATACGAAGACCCATCTTCTTCAGATCAGTAGAAGCTACTTCATGTACCTTTTGTGCGAATTGCTCTCTATTACTATACGCATCTTCTACTGTCATAGAAGATAAAATAGCACGTAAATGCCCTTCTAAAACTTCTTTTGCTTCTATTTTCAACTCTTCTGTTTCTTTTCCTAAATATTGTTCAGCCGCTGTAGAAACTTCTTCAATTGTCGATCCTACTTTAATAATAGAAACACCGTTTACTGTAATCGGTACACCCTGCTTCGTATACGTATCACGTGTACCAACTTCTAATTTGTAGTTTAGTAAGCTAAGAGGTTCTCCCCTTTGCATAATTGGAACTACGAAAGTACCGCCACCGCGAATAATCTTAATCTTCTTTCCGTCATCAGTGATAACAACATTCTTTCCACCACCAAGCCAGTTCCCTGTCACAATTAATGCTTCATCTGGGCCAACTGTTCGATACTTCGTAATGAATACTAAAATAAGTAGAATTAAAATTGCGAGTAAAACTCCACCGATAATTAATGGAATCGTCATGTAAATTCCCCCTTATAATTTTGGTTTTTTTAAAGAATAAGCGATGTTCTGTACAAGTAAAACACCATCTTGAACTCCCTCAATAATGACCTCGGTTCCTTGTGAAATATCTTTCTTTCCAATTGTTTTCGCTGGTATTGCATTACTTCCAAATGGAGAGGAGATTAACACTTCTCCAAATCCTTCTGTAGGAATTGTCGTAATGACTTCTCCCTTGCGACCAATGAATTCATCCATACGTTGCACCGTATTTTGTTCTGCTTCTGCAATCGGTTTTAAAATTAATATTTTCATTATGAAAACACCGATAAAAGATATAGCAAATGAACCAGCAAAAATAATAGTACTATTAAAGGAAAATAAATATTCTCCTATATAACTAAGTCCACATAACATGGCGAAGAAACTAAGTAGTAAAGTAACAACGGATACAGATCCGCCCCCAAAACTAAATATTGATTCAAATATATCTCCAAAGAAAATATAAATAACAGTGAGTATAGTAGCAATAATAAATCCATATAAATAAATTGTTTCAAGTGGATAACCAAACAAGACCATTTCTTATCCCCCTTTCTTAAACAATCCCTTTTTTTGTTATATGTATGCCCCACCTCTTTCAAAGATTATTGTTCTTAATTTTCAGTTATTTATCTTTTAAAGAAAAGCCTGTAAGACAGGCCTCTAAAAAAGAACAGGAGAAACCTATTGTGACAGGCTCCTCCTAGTAAATAACCGATATATTGTATATCTATATAATATACTATTTTCCACAAAAAGTAAAGTTAAACATACATTGGAAAAGCACTTATTTTACTGATAATGCGTACGCTCCATCGCCATTATCATATTTATATACATACAAGTAATACTTACCTGGTTTTGCATTAAATTTTGCTTCTATATGATTTCCATTAGCTTGACCGTAAGCTGCGTAATTTTGCATATTTGATTCATGGTGAAGTACCCATGTCATCCCGATTCCATGCTCATTTAAAACAGAAATATCGATATCTTTCGCTGATGCCACATTAAATGTATAAACATCGGTGTGATCCCCGCCGATAAGGCTACCTTTTATAGTAGTATTTAGCCCGATACGATTTGCTTCCTCTGGACGATTATTTGGTTCTGATTCTGTTAAACTTCCATCTGTAATCGTAACAGTTGTTTCATTTCTACTCTCTTTACCTTTATCGTCTTTTACTCTTAAGGCTACTTTATAAGTTCCTTCTCTTTCATATGCATGTACTGGATTAACTTCTGTACTTGTACTTCCATCCCCGAAGTCCCATAAATAAGAAACGATTTTTCCATCTTCATCGTTTGATCCATCACTTTTGAATTGAATGCCTTCTTTTACAAGCCCGTTATAAGGTCCGTTTACATTAACCGTCGGGGCTTTATTTTCTCCGTCATCTTTTGCGATACCGTGGAAGACTACATCATATTCAAATTGATTAGAGCTATTCACACGGTAATTGACGAAATATGCTGTAACAGTTTTGTAGCCACTCCATTCTTTTTGCGCCAATTGTTCTAAAGCTTCATTTACTCTTTTACTCATTGCTTTCCAGTCTTCTGACTCACCTTTTGTTACACTACCTGTAAACGTACCTTCTAATGTAAATGTATTAAAGAATTGAGATGTATGCTTTGTCATTTTTGTATCTTTCATAGACAACGTTTCACTAATTTCTTTCTTCACTTCTGTTAGTGCTTTTGGTGCATGTTCAGCTAAATAATCATCTGCTACTTCCGGCACATTGTACTTATCTTGATTATCAATTAACTGCTGCATATACTCTTGATACTCTTTATTTAACTTAGAATCTTTACTTAAAGTCTCACGATACGTATCATAATTTCCCACATCATTCGCACGAATTAAATCTTGAATTTTATCAAACGTTTCAAATTGATGAGTATATAAGTAAGACTGCAATGCGAACGAGTAGTTATAGAAATCCCAAGAACCATATTTAGCAAATAGTGTACGCTCTGCTGTATAACGGCTTGCAGGATCAGATGATAATCCACTAATGATGCTCTTTCTTGGTACAACGTTATTTGTACGAGTAGATCCTGCGAAAAATTCTGCATTCCCTTCTTGGAACCAAGTTAATCTTTCATTTTGATACATATCTCCTCTTCCAAATAAACCGGGAACTTCATATCTCCCTTGAAGATAATGAGTAAACTCATGACGGAATAACTCTTCTAAACTATAAATACTTTGCTCTGGCGTACGCTCATATGTAAAGAATGTCCCTGTCTCTTCAATATAAATTCCACCGTTGTTTGTTTCATATCCATACAATTGTCTATTTAACTGGTATTCGTCTGGAGTATTATAGATTACTATCGTTAATACGTCGTCTGCATTACCTTGTTCTAAAGCTTTGTCATTTCCGATCACACGGTGATATTGCGCTTTTACTTCCTTCGCAGCCCAATATAATCTCTTAATTTTTTCTTCTGACACTTTATCCCCAGTTTTAAATACAATAGATCCATCATCGAATGTATACGTTTTTGGTAAGTATTGCTCTTTTCCTTCTTTACGTATCTTCTCTAAATCTACCGTATTCCCGCTATAATCTTTCCCATTATAGTTTGTTGTAATTTGTTCTACTGCAACAAAATACGACTCACTTAAACGCGGGTACATATGCATTGCCTGTGTAACAACCTCTAATCCTTTATTTGGATTACTATGAAACTTACCTAAACGACTAGCAAAATAAATTCCATTATTAACGAGCCACTTATTTTCTGGCGTTACTTCATTTAAAAGAGCAATACGATTTATTTCATTAATAAACCCATCTACTTTTCCATACCACATCGTTTCATTCGCTTCTTTACGAGCCTCATTTAAGTAAGACTGTATATCATAATCAATGCCTTGCATCATATCGTATACAGCTTGTCCCTTCATACGATCGTCTACATATGCATTAAAATTATCATTATATTGTTTTAAAATATTCGATGCGTATTGCACCGTTTCAACATCACTTGATGCATTACTAATTAATTTTCCGTATGCAGATACGACTGTATCTTGCTCATTTGTTCCAAGCTTAAAGTTGGGATTTTTCGCAATAGCTTTTAACGCTGGTAAACATTTGTCCTGGAAGCTTCTTTCATTTAAGTCGCTTAATTCATTATTATAAAATGCAAGATAAAAAGCTGAACGTAACACTTCAGTAAACGTTTGAATTCCTTTTGAATCATCTTTCGTAAATGTACTACCTCTATGAGCTAATTCGTCTATAATTACTTGCATTTTTCCGTTATCTTTATAAAAGGCTTTTGCATCTTCATTAAACTGGAATAAGTCTGTAATTTGGTGCCACTTAATACTGCCTAACGTTTCAATTAATTCTTGATCATTCATTTTGTTTAAATCAGCCATTGAATAGCTTTCTTTAGCTTGCTTTACTGCCGAGTTCTTCGTAATAGATGCTGGTCGCTGTGAAAAATCTCCTACTTTTAAACGTTCTTGAAATGATAATGTTTCCTCGGCTTTAGAAGCGTGTCCAATCTCATCTACTGGTTTTTCAATTCCAACTGGTTTCGAATGCAATACATTATACGGTACCTTTTCTTCTGCTGATACATTCGTTTGAATTGCTCCGAGCGATAGCGCCATTGTACTAATACTAAGCAACACTTTATTGATCTTTGATTGCTTGTTCATATTATTGCCCCCTATTTATATATTCCATTCAAGAAATTAACATATTATCTAGATGAAATGATATAAAATGCAATATTTCATATTATTTCTTCATACATTTTGAACATATAGTGAACGAAAGGGACTTACAGTTTCCGCTACAGTTGCTCCATTATTTAAGCAATCGAAACATCCTCGTATTAATATCCTTCCCCTATTCAAAAAGCCCTTATCATAAGCATATTTCAACATGAAATTGCTATAATAAGGGCTTCTCAAAAACTTATATAATCATTTTATATAATAATAAGATAAAACGTTATTTATTTCTTAAATAATCTCTTTCTAAATACAAACATACTTAATGCTGAAAGAACAAGTGCTAATCCAGAAAGTAAGGTCGGTGTGTTAGCTTGACCACCAGTTGCTGCTAAAGACTTCTGATTTTCCTCTTGCTTATTAGCATGTTGTTTATTTGAATCTTTTTCTTTCGCACTCTCTTGTCCTACCACTTTTACTGGACCAACTTGATTATTCCCTTTTTGCTCTTGATCCAATCCAGTTGCTGATTCTTTTACCTCTTCTTTTGTACCTGCAACTTCTTTCGCCGGCTCTTTTACTTCTTCTTTTGTTTCTTCAACTTCTTTTATCGGCTCTTTTACTTCATCTTTTGTTTCTTCAATTTCTTTTACCGGCTCTTTTACTTCGTCTTTTGTTTCTTCAACTTCTTTTATCGGCTCTTTTACTTCGTCTTTTATTTCTTCAACTTCTTTTACCGGCTCTTTTACTTCGTCTTTTGTTTCTTCAATTTCTTTTACCGGCTCTTTTACTTCGTCTTTTTCAACTATATTCTGGATAACTGTTCCGTTAAAGCTTATACTAGTTTCATCCGAATCTAAATCAAATTTATATACCTTTTCACCTGGAGTACTCCATTTCATTACTCCGTTATTAAACGTTCCACCCTCACTTGTTAGTTTAATATTCTCAATAGTTTCTCCTTCTAAGTCATATACCGGAACTTGAATCTCTTCATTTACTTTCGCTTCATTTAAAATGATTTTTTGTCTTCCAGCATCAATTGAAAACCATTGACCTAATTGTATTAACGGCCTTACATCACGAATCTCATTTCCAGCTAATTTTAAACTGAGTAGGTCTAACATTGAGCCAAGAACTGATACATCTTTAATATGATTATCCGCAAGGTTTAACCACTGTAAATTTTCCAGTGAAGATAACGGCGTTATATCTTCAATTTTATTATGAGATACATTCACGTCTTTCAATTGTTTCAAGTTTGAAATGAACTCAATATTTTTCAACCCTACTCCTTCTAAAGTGAGATTTTCTAAGTTCGTCATGTATTCTAAACCAGTTAGATCTTTTATCTCTTTTCCTTTTTCTTTTTCTTTTTCTTTAAGTATCTCTAATGTTTTAATCTGTAATAAATCTTCTTTTGTTATAGGGGCATTTAGATTCTCTCTACCAAAATTCTTTTTATTAATATGTTGTTGTAAATTTTTATCAAGAATTACATTTTTACTTTCTGTTTGTTTTTCAACTATACTTTGTATAACCGTCCCATTAAATCTTATTTTACTTTCAGCAGGATTTGTATCTAGTTTAAATTCATATATTTTTTCTCCAGGACTATTCCATTTTATAAATCCGTTACTCAGCGTAGCCCCCTCACTTTTCAATTTAATATTTTGAAGTGGCTCTCCTTTAAAATTGTATACTGGAATTTTTATTTCTTCATCTACGCTTGCTTCATCTAAAAAGATTTTTTGTCTTTGAATATCTATTGAAGTTCGCTTACCCAATTCCTCAACAGACTTTATGTCAGAAATTTCATTCGCTCCAAGATTTATCTCATGTAAATTTGTTAAATTACTCAGTGGCGATATATCAGAGATATAATTCTCTTCTAAATTCAATACTTGTATTTTTACTAATTTAGATAATGATGATATATCTTTTATTTCACTATCAGCAATTTCTAGTTCAATAAGATTACTCATTTTACTAATAGGCTCAACATCACTAATTTTATTATTTCCTATCCATAATAGATTCACATTCTTTAACTTCTCAATACCCGAAAGATTACTAATTTGATTATTTGCTAAGTATACTTCTTCTAACGATAACACTGTAAATAATGGTGTAAGATCCTTTATATTATTACCAATTAAATCTAATATTTTAATCTTTTTCATTTGACTTAACGGTGTAAGATCTGCAATTTTGTTATCTCTTAAAAAGAGCATGTCAAGATTCTCTAGCTTAGAAACGGGTTGAATGCTTTCAATTGGACTAGAGGATAAATCTAAATATTTCAAATGTCTCAATCCCGAGATAACAGATATGTCTGTTACATTAGACTCTCTTAATGTCAACTTCTCTAAGTTTGTCATATATTCTAAACCAGCTATTTCATTTATCCCCTCACCTGAGTATATGGATAATGTTTTAATTTGTAATAAATCTTCCTTCGTTATAGGTTCATTTATATTTTTTCTCTCTAAGTTATATTTATTAATATGCATTTGCAATTGCTTATCTACTATTACATTTCCATCTTGTTGATCCACTGTATCCTCTTTATTTTCCTTTTGATCTTTTGGAACATTGTTTTCTAGATTTAACGCATTTACTTCAAACTGCACCTGGTACTTATTATCATAGGCCATTGTCGGAATATAAATATGCATTTGCATATTATATCTTTTTCCTAATTCTCCAACTTCAAATTGAATAACCTTCGTCCCATTTTTCTTTTTATCCTCTGATATGACTTTTACATCATGGAATACACCAGGAGTATCAATATCCTCTGTTTTCAAGTATTCGAAGAAATCACTATCACTTAACGTTGCCGTTACAATTTTCTTCCCATTCTCAATAGTTAATTTAGGATTTTTTATATAAACAGCTGCCATAGACTCTTCATTCGTTTTATCTTTATACGCTTTAATAACAGCATCATATGTACCATCTTCTAAAGCATGTCCAGTTTTGTTCGCCTCAATTGCTACAGCTGCTAAAGCAGGCGTTGAATACGTAGCAAATGGAAGTGATAACGCCGCAGCGATAATCATCGCATTTATATGTTTTCTTTTAGTTTTTTTCAACTTTACATCTCCTCCAAAATATATAAATCGAAATGTAATCATTTCTCGAATAAATGATAATGATTTTCATTATCGTTGTCAACTAAAAAAATAAAAAGTTTACAAAAAAATAACCCCTTTACAAGGGGTTATGCCATTTTTTCTCCTGATTCTTCTTTAAAAAAGCTCTTCATCGCATGAAATACATCTGCTTTTTGCTTTAAAATATAATATCTGAAATTCTCGTCTTTAATATTTTTATATGCTGACATAAGCGTACTGTGGCGGTTGTACTGATTCACTTCCCCATACCCAAACATATTACATTTTTTCATCAACTCTTCCACAAGCTTTACGCATCTAGCATTATCCGAAGTTAAATTATCACCGTCTGAAAAATGGAATGGATAAATATTATAACGGTCTGGTGAATATTTATTATCGATTAACTCAAGTGCTTTTTTGTATACGGAAGAACAGATCGTTCCACCACTTTCCCCTTTTGAGAAAAACTCTTCTTCTGTGACGACCTTCGCTTCCGTATGGTGAGCAATAAACTCAATGTCTACGGTTTCATACTTTGTGCGTAAAAATCTTGTCATCCAGAAAAAGAAGCTACGTGCCATATACTTCTCCCATATCCCCATCGATCCACTCGTATCCATCATCGCTAATACAACAGCTTTTGAATCTGGCTTTAACACTTCATTCCAAGTACGGAACTTTAAATCTTCTTGGTGAATTGGATGGAAAGATGCTTTACCACGCATTGCATTTCGTTTATATGCAGATATCATCGTCCGTTTCTTATCAATATTTCCCCATAATCCTGTTTTTCTAATATCATTAAATTCAATATGTTCAATCCGGTTTTCATCCATTTCTTTTCTCTTTAAATTAGGCAGCTCTAACTCTTTGAAAAACGCTTGCTCCAATTCTAAAATTGAGACTTCTGCTTCATAATAATCTTCTCCAGCTGCATCTCCTGCCCCTTGCCCTTTTCCTGGTCCCTTCTGCTTTTGACCGCCTGATCCATCTCTTGCAACAACATCACCAACTTTGCTGTCACCGTTTCCTTGCCCAACGTGTTTGTTTTTATCATAATTGTATCTAATCTTATATTCATCTAAAGAACGAATCGGTATTTTCACAACATCCTTGCCATTAGACATAACTATACTTTCTTCTGTTACAAGGTCTGGTAAATTATTTTTGATTGCCTCCTGCACTTTTTCTTGATGGCGTTGTTGGTCGTCATATCCTTTGCGATGGAGGGACCAGTTTTCCTGTGAAATCGTGTAATTTGGTTGGTTTTCTTCGCTCATTCCTTTCCCTCCTTACTGTAATTGTCTTCCCCTATGAACAGCAATCTATAATTTTGTTTTCTAGTGTGCGTAACTAGAATATTTGAAAAATAACTGTTCATCGAAAATCATCCCATAAACATATATAGCGTTTTTCATACAATACTCCGAGCATCCTAAACAAAATTTTGCCACTCACATAATAAGAAAGAAACATTCAGCCGTTGATAAGAAAGAAACACAATGCATTGTTGCACACATTTTCGTTTTGCAACATATTGTATT
Source organism: Bacillus sp. 41-22 (assembly GCF_025809295.1). Classification (NCBI taxonomy): domain Bacteria; kingdom Bacillati; phylum Bacillota; class Bacilli; order Caryophanales; family Bacillaceae; genus Bacillus; species Bacillus sp. 41-22. The sequence continues at coordinate 538,006 of NZ_CP084035.1, read as the reverse complement.
GTGTTGGCTTTTTTGTATGAATGGTTGGTTACTCTATCATATGCATATTGTAAAAATAATTGACAAGAAATTCATAAAATCGCATCTTAATTTATTATATTCGGACAAGCTATGACATTTTTTACAAATATCAATAGATAACAAAACGCCGCCCCAAGAATAAGAGACAGCGTTTTGTTATCAAACTATCGATTTAACAAACTACCTACATATCGTAACAATTCATTCGCAGATGAAGAATTATAGCCATGCTCATCAATTAAGCGTGCAACAACATCATTGATTTTCTTAAGCTGATTTTCGTCTGGTGTTTTCGTTGATGTTGTAATTTTCACTATATCTTTTAAATCGGCAAATAATTTTTTCTGAATCGCTTCACGAAGACGTTCGTGTGAATTATAATCAAAGCGTTTCCCTTTACGTGCGTAAGCAGAAATGCGAATTAAAATTTCTTCACGGAATGCCTTTTTAGCATTTTCTGAAATTCCAATTTGCTCTTCAATCGAACGCATAAGTTTTTCATCTGGGCTCATTTCTTCACCAGTTAACGGATCACGTAATTTTGATTTATTGCAGTATGCTTCGACGTTATCTAAGTAATTATCCATAAGTGTCTTAGCTGATTCTTCGTATGAATAAACAAATGCTTTTTGTACTTCTTTCTTAGCAATTTCATCGTATTCTTTTCTCGCTAATGAGATGAAATTCATATAGCGCTCTCGGTCCTCACTACTAATTGACGGGTGCTGATCCAATCCGTCTTTTAACGATCTCAGTACATCTAGTGCATTAATAGATGGTACCTCTTTTCGAATAATTGTAGAAGAAATTCGGTTAATGACATAACGAGGGTCAATCCCCTTCATACCTTCATCTTGATATTCGCGTTGCAGTTCCTCTACATCAATCGTATTATATCCTTCTACCGTTTCTCCATCATATAAACGCATCTTTTTAATTAAATCAATATCTGGACGCTTCGGGTCTTTTAAACGAGTTAAAATAGTGAACATTGCTGCAACGCGAAGTGTATGCGGTGCAATATGAACATTGGACACATCACTTTCACGAATCATTTTTTCATAAATATGTTCTTCTTCACTAACCCGTAAATTATATGGAACCGGCATTACAATAATTCGTGAATGCAATGCTTCATTTTTCTTATTTGCTATGAAGGAACGATACTCTGTTTCATTTGTATGCGCTACAATTAATTCATCTGCTGAAATAAGCGCAAATCTTCCTGCTTTAAAATTCCCTTCTTGTGTAAGCGATAGTAAATGCCATAAAAATTTCTCATCACATTTTAACATCTCTTGGAATTCCATCATGCCGCGGTTCGCCTTATTTAATTCTCCATCAAATCGATATGCACGAGGATCTGATTCCGAACCGTATTCTGCAATTGTAGAAAAGTCTAGACTACCTGTTAAATCGGCAATATCTTGTGATTTTGGATCAGAAGGACTAAATGTACCAATTCCTGTACGGCGATCTTCAGAGAAGAAAATACGCTCTACAACTACATCCTCAATTCTTGCCCCATATTCTTGCTCTAGACGCATAACATTTAATGGTGATAAATTCCCTTCAATCCTTACTCCATATTCATCAAAGAAATCATTCCGTAAATGTTGCGGAATTAAATGAAGTGGATCTTCATGCATTGGGCATCCTTTTATTGCAAAAATCGCTCCACGATCTGTTCGTGAATATGTTTCTAATCCTCGTTTCAACATCGTAACTAATGTTGATTTCCCCCCACTAACAGGCCCCATTAATAACAAAATACGTTTCCTAACATCTAATCGTTTTGCAGATGGATGAAAATATTCTTCCACAAGGCGTTCTAAAGCATCCTCTAATCCAAATAGCTGATTACTAAAGAAGTTATATTTTCTTCTACCATCAACTTCTTCAATTCCAGCATCTTTTATCATATTGTAAATGCGAGAGTGTGCTGTTTGAGCCACCCATGGTCTTTCTTTCACAAGCTCCAAATACTCCGCAAACGTACCTTCCCATTGTAAACGTTCTTCTGCTTCCCGATATTGTTCAATTTTCTTTAGAATATCCATTATAGCTCCTCCCCCATCTCCTTGTTCAATCGGATTATTATAAAAGGTATGCTAGGATGTCCTTAAACATTCTTTAAATCAAAACGAAATATATAATAGCGCTATAAAATTCTCTCCAAAATTCAAAGAAAATTCTGTATAATAAAGGTATTAAAGTTTTCACGCTGCTATTCATTGTAAATAAATTCTTTTCTTCTGGGAACCTTACATACATTTCGATTCACAAATAGGATTCGTAAACCGAAAAAGTAAGGGGGAAATTAGTATGAAGTTATTATTAATTTTAGGTGTATCACTCACATTTCTTACAGCTATTTTTACATCTGGTTATAACGATAAGCCAGGTACACAAAAAAAGTGATGTGCTTTTCAGCACATCACTTTTTTTCTTGTTTTTTATACACTATTTAAAATAAATATTTTCCACATCGTATATCGATAAAGGGCGATTATAAAAATAACCTTGTACGATTTTCACATTCTTTTCCTTTAAGAACTGTATTTGTTCCGCCTTTTCTACTCCTTCTGCAATTACATTTAACCCTAGAGTATGTGCTAAATGAATAATTGCAGCCGTAATATTCGTATCTCTTTCATCTTTATATATACCTTCCATAAAAGAACGATCAATTTTTAACGTATCAATCGGATATGTTTTTAAATAACTTAAAGATGAATATCCCGTTCCAAAGTCATCTAAATGAATCTTTAAATTTTGTTCTTTTAACTGCAGTAACACTCTTTTTGATACATCTTTATGTATAAGAGCCCCTTCTGTAACTTCTATTGCTAATAAATGAGGGGGAACGTTGTACTTATTTAAAGCACGTGTAATCATCTCTATTAATGTAATAGAACGAAAATGTCTAGCTGAAATATTAACTGCGATTGGTACAACCTCATATCCTTTATTTAACCATTCACGTATCTGTTCACAAACTTGATGTACTACCCATTCATCAAGTTTAATAATAAACCCTGTTCTTTCAGCAAGTGGGATAAATTGATTTGGCGAGACAAAACCTAGCTCCTTATTCTCCCACCTTATTAAGGCTTCCATACTGGCCATCTTTCCCGTTTCAATATTAATTTGAGGTTGATAATAGAGGGAAAATTCATTTTTCTCTATAGCACGATGTAACTGATTTTCTATTATAAACCTTTGTTCACGTTCACAATCTAATCCACTACAATAAAAATGATAATACCCTTTTCCTTTTTCCTTTGCTTTTTCCAAAGCTGCGTCGACTCTTTGGAAAAGCATTTTTTCATCCATTCCATCTTCTGGGGCCATTACAATCCCAATTGATGCACTCAAATAAACATCCTCTTCTTCTATTACAAAATGCCCACTAATTTTTTTTAATATTGTTTGTGCAACTTCCTCTACGTATTCTCTCGTTATATTTTCTATTAACATAACAAATTGATCATCATGTTCTCTAAATAAATGCATATCTTCTATTTTTAGGTCTCGTAAGCATTCAGTAACTTTTTTTAAGACTTGATCCCCTTCTTTATGACCAAATGTATCATTAATAAGGTGAAATTCATCCAAATCTATAAAAACCAATGCGAATTCTTTATTCTCAGCTAAAAATTCATTTAGCTTATTTGTACATGATATTCTATTCATTAACCCCGTTAACTGATCAAAGTAAGCTAAATATTCTGTTTTCATCTCATTTAATACTTGCCTCGTAACATCCCTCGTAACAATGTACACCCCGACGATTTCACTATTCACAATAATGGGGATTGTCCTCACGGAAATATAAAGTTCATATCCTTCTTTATGAATATATTTCTTTGCAACAATTTGTTTTGCTCTTCCCTGTAAAGCATTTTTAAATATAATTTGAAAAGTTTTTTCATATTCTTTATTTATAAACTGACAAATAAATTGGTCCTTTAACTCTTCATATCGATACCCAAAAATTTCATAAGTCGCTGGATTTGCATATGTAATTCTTCCAATAGAATCTACAGATATAATGGAATCATTATTATATTCTAGTAATGACTTAAATAACATTTGTTTTTCTTCTACTTCCACTTTTTTCTTAACCTGTGCTGTAATATCTCTAGTAATACAAATAATAAACTGACATGTTCCATTTACATCGCATACTGGATTAAGTGAAGATTCATAATGTATATCACCAGTTGGCAAACTAATTACATCACAAAATGTAATTGCTCTCGCTTCTCTCATTACTTTTGCATAGTGTCCTTGCAATAACCTTGCCGTATCTTCTGGTAATACTTCTGCAAAAGTTTTCCCATAACATTCTTTCCCTAGCCTGGCGTGATTCATTCCTATTTTATTCACATAAATATATTTAAAAGTTTCATCATCAATAACTTTCACAATAAACACTAAATCTTGAATAGCATGTAACAATCCCTGTCTTACTAAATCCATATCTATCATACTTAAAAAGGTATTTTGATTATTATATTGTTCCTTCATATTTATCTCAACCCGTCTTATCTATTTTTATTCATATATCTCATTCTATATGAATATGTACCTTTTTTAAAATGTATGATTACATATTTTTTTAAAAAATAAAAAAGCCGCCAAATGGCGACTTTTAATACACGATTTCTAAATCTAATCCTGGATAATTTTGTTGACGGAACGCTTCATAAATTAAAATTGCTGCTGTATTAGATAAATTTAATGAACGTACTTTATCCGTCATTGGAATACGTAAACAATGATCGAAGTTTTCTTCAATTACATTAGCTGGTAATCCATTTGTTTCTCTTCCAAATACGAAATAGTAATCCTTCTCACGTTTGCTATAATCAAATGCTGTATGAGCTTTCTCGCCATACTTTGTTAAATAAAAGAATTCACCATCTTTATTTTTTTCATAAAATTCTTCGATTGAATCATAATACGTAACTTTTACGTGCTGCCAATAATCTAATCCTGCACGCTTTAACATTTTGTCATCCGTTGAAAATCCAAGCGGTCTAATCAAATGTAATTCTGTTCCAGTTGCTGCACAAGTACGTGCAATATTTCCTGTATTTGCTGGAATTTCTGGTTGATATAAAACAACATGTACTCCCACGCGATATTCACCTCTATTTTTTATCTACTACGTATTATACCACTTGAACGAAAAATCTCTACCCATTAATAATATGAAAGAATTTATATTTCATTTGTGGTGTATATTTACTAGAATCTTCATAGTTCCAATAACGCCTGCGGCTATTCGCTGAATGTGCATTTACAAGCGGCATACCATCTGCGTCTTTTGCTACTACAATTGTCGTATGATTCCACCTACCATCATCCTCAAAATCATACGCAATTACATCGCCAAGAATAAGGTCTTCTGGCCTTTCTACTGCTTCTGCTCGAAGCCCTGTTGTAGCACCTGACAAATACCAATAAAAAGAGTGTGCTACAGCCCAGCTCCAACTCCACTGGTTTCCCCTTTGCCACCACCCTTTACGAATGTTAGGATGTCCATTCATCGGTACTTCTCCAGTGTGCAGACATTGTGAAATGAAATTTGTACAATTATCCGGAAAATTACGGTATGCAGAATTGCGATCATCCCACCAACGCTCTGCATATTTCACTGCCTCTAAACGATTATATTGATATGAACCGTATTTTTCTTTCGTGACTTCCCGTTCTAACGTTTCACCTATTCCTATTTCTTCTGACACTTCAAGAGCATAATCATCTATTATACAACTATTTTTTAAACAAACTCGTCGTTTTAATTGTTCCTCTTCGATATAAAATAATTCTTTATGCTTAATTAAATATTTCAAGTGTATTTGATAATCAATTTCTTGATGCTCATTACTATTTAATTGTCTAACGAAAGAAATATCTGCAGTTGCTTTCACTATATGTGCACTACGCTTTTGAAACAATTGTTTCTTTCTCTGTACCATTTGTAACAAATCTACTGCAATACCATCTACATCTGTTCGTTTCTCTGTTATATATGCTAAAAACTGTTGCACTTGCTTTTCAATATTCGCTTTTACAACCATTTCGTTTCCCTCCCATATTACAATATGAAAAAGGGAGATATTATCTACTCTTTTTTCTGTGCTAACAATTCAAGTCCACGATTCATTTCATGAAGAACCTCTTCATCTTTCTCACGTTCCATCGCTTTTTCAATCGCTTCTCCTACTCCATCTCCACCAATTTTCCCAAGTGCCCATGCTGCTGTTCCTCGAAGTACTGGTCTTGGATCATCTTTCATAACACCGATTAAATCAGGAATTGCTGCTGTTTCTTTGAAATGTGCAAGTGCTAAAATAGCATTTCGTTGCAATGGTTTTTTACCTCTCCATGAACCAGACATAATTCCATACTTCTCTTTAAAATCACGATTACTAATTGTTAAAAGTGGTGTTAATAACGGTTTAACTAACTCAGGGTCAGGCTCCATTTCAGGATGGTTATGAAAATCCATTCCTTTATTTTTCGGACAAACAGTCTGACACGTATCACATCCATATATACGGTTTCCTATTTTATCGCGATATTCTTCAGGCAGAAACCCTTTTGTCTGTGTTAAAAATGCAATACATTTCTTCGAGTCCAACTGCCCGCCTTGTACTAAAGCACCTGTAGGACAAATATCAATACATTTCGTACAACTTCCACATTGATCTTCTATTGGCCGATCAGGAGGGAATGGAACATTCGTAATCATTTCTCCTAAGTATACATACGAACCAAATTCCGGCGTAATAATAGCGCAGTTCTTACCACTCCATCCAATACCGGCACGCTCTGAAACAGCTCGATCACTTAGCTCCCCTGTATCAACCATTGATTTCACTTCTATATCCGGCAGCTTTTCGATTAAATACGCCTCTAACTTTTGCAAACGATCTCGTAGAACAAGGTGATAATCTTGGCCCCAAGAAGCACGGCAAAAAATCCCACGTCGTTCCCCTCGTTTACTTAATGGTGCATTTTTTAATTTTGAAGGGTATGCTAAAGCAATCGCAATAATTGATTTCGCACCAGGTAACAATAGCTGTGGATTCGTTCTCTTCTCTATATCAGGCTCTTCGAATCCAGACTGATAATTCAATTGTTGTTGCTGGATTAGACGCTGCTTTAATTCCTCAAATGGTGAAGCACTGGCAAAACCTATTTTATCTATACCAATCGTTTTACTATACGCAATTACATCTTGCTTTAATTGTTCAAAGTCCATTTTCAATCGCCTCCACCGATGAATCCATCCCTTATGTAACGACTATATTGGTTATCAATTCACTTTTGGAATAATATTCTTCACTTCTATTTTCGCATACAATTATGATTTTCAAACATTAAAAAACGCAATGCTTCGTTTATCTTAGAAACGAAACACTGCGTTGATCACAATTTATTAGAAAAACATTAAATAAAATTTGGAGCGGGTGAAGAGAATCGAACTCTCGACCAGAGCTTGGAAGGCTCTTGTTTTACCACTAAACTACACCCGCAAATATGAAAAAAATATAAGATATTGAAATAACTTATGTAAAGTAGTATAGCATGTAAAAAAAATCGAAGCAAGAAATTTATCGAAAAAAGTCGAAAAAGTGATGAGATACCTCATCACTTTTTCAATTCTTTATCAATCGCCTTCTTCATACTATCGAAATCAGGGTTTGCAAGATTCCCATTTATATATACTGAAGGAGCACCTTGAACTTTTAATTTTTGAGCACGATCTGAATCTTTACGTACTTTGTCTTTCATTTCTTTACTGTGTAAATCTTTTTTAAACTGTTCTACATTAATTTTCGGAAGCTTTTCTTTCACAATATTAAGAAGTAATTCTTCTGTAATCCATTCTTCCGTATCTTTCTTTTGATTTTGATAAATCTCATCATAGAAAATCCAGAATGAATCTTGATCTTGTTTATAAATTGCTTCACCGGCAGCTGCACCTAAATCAGAGTCTTTTCCGATAAACGGGAAGTTAATAAAATATAACTGCACTTTACCTTTATCAATATACTCTTCTTTTAATCGTGGTAATACTGTTACATCCCAAGTACGACAAGCTGGACATTTAAAGTCTCCAAATTCAACTACCTTAACTGGAGCATCATCTTTCCCTAAAGATTGTTGCGTAGAATAAGCAAACATCTCATTCCCTTTATCTTTCTTGTCATTTATGATGCTATACACAATCGTCCCGATTACAATCAATACTGCGATAGAAAAAACTATACCAAGAGCCATGAGTTTGTTTGATGATTTCATATACATTCCTCTTTAATTTCATATTCTGTATACATCATTGTACACAATACACATAATATCAATACTTACATAGGTCACGCAATGAACACGCTCACATAAATTACAAAAATACAACGTTTGTGACAATATTGTGTCGCCTTTTGTCACAAATTATTAAAAAAAGAAGCTCCTATGTAGGAACTTCTTTTAACTTACTGCTTTTTCACGGGCATTTTTTAACATGGATTGCTCTGTTTTTATATCATGGCGAATTACTAATTTCTCACTAACTGCTTGCACATATTCATCATGATTTATATACCCTTCTTTCTCCATTAGCCTTAAAACTACATTCCGTCTCTCAACTGCTTTATCATAATTTTGTGCAGGTGAGTAATAAGCCGGTGCTTTTACTATAGCAGCCATCATTGCACTTTCAGCCAGTGTTAATTGATCCACTTTTTTACCGAAGTAAAGGTTTGCTGCTTTTTCAATCCCCCATGCGCCTTCTCCGTAGTAAATATTACTTACATACAATTTTAATATCTCATCCTTTGTGAATGTACGTTCAATCTTTTTCGTATAAAAAATTTCTTTCCACTTACGGGAAAATGTACGTTCATTAGATAAGAAAGCATTTTTAGATAACTGCTGTGTAATCGTGCTTCCTCCTTGCACAACACCACCAGCTTTTATATTTTCAATAGACGCCCTGATAATCGCTATATAGTCTAAACCGTTATGATGATAAAACCTTTTATCTTCCGTCGCAATAAATGCGTGTGTTAATGATTCTGGCACCTCTAACTTAGCGGGTACATGTAATTTACTAATATCACTTCGCTCAATCATTACATTTCCAACGAATAATAATGCAAAACTTAACAATAATAATAATATAATGGCTTTATAAAGAAATTTAGTTAATGGATTTAATGCAACTTTTTGATGATAATTCACTCTAGATAATACTCGTTCTTTCATCTCGAACACCTCTTTTCCACACAGCATATAACTCTTAATTTAAGAATACCTTGTTATAAAAGAATATCCCATCGATTTCTCTTACACCTACCTTACAACATTGTAAGGTGTAAAAATGTATTGTATCACAGTCCCTTTTTATCTACTATTCATATGAAATGTTGAATATACATTTATTTATCACACTATTTATAGGAAGTAGGACTCTCCTTAATTTCACTTTATTCTTTTATTATATCAGTTTATACATTTATACTTTTAAACATCTAGCAATCTAATTATATACGATATATCACTATTATACAGAACTAACGTTCTGCAAATCAATACTAGCTTTCGGATTATCTCGCTATTTGTGTGCAGTAAGAATTCTCCCTCAAAACTTGGCTAAAGCTAGGAAATTAGGTGGTAGTTCTGCTTCCTCCACCAATTATTAGCCTACACTTTATTATTGTGACCTTTTTCTGAAACAGTATACATAAAGAAAAGGTTAGCAATTTGAGCTGTCCTCAAATAACTAACCTTTTCTTTACAACCTTCCTATAAGATTATATGGCTGAACTTCCCATGTTTCGTATGGAATAAAATGCATTGCTTTCATCGCATCAAGTGTCCTTGATTTCATATGAGGACGCGTTATATACTCATCAATGTTCTCTTCGTTTAAAGCAACAAATTTAGCCTCTTGTATTTCTTCAGATTGAATTTTTATTTCACCACTAACATATGCTACTTTAAAAACAACAGCTACAATATGCATAGAAGCATTATAATAAATCCCTGTAACTCCGATAGGCTTCACAGTTAATCCTGTTTCCTCCATTATTTCTCTGCAAACAGCTTGATCGAGCGCTTCCCCTTCTTCTACCTGTCCTCCAGGCATTTCCCACGTATCTGCTCGCCAGTGCACTTTCGTTAAAAGCACCTCATTCTTTTCATTTGTTAAATAACCTGCTACGGCAACAATATGCTTTGGTGTTTTATGCTCCACAGAAATACCTCCTGAAATATGATTATTTAAAATACAAACCTATAACCATATTCCCTAGCAGCTACAAAATACCTTTAATACTTTACCACCTTAATTAACTCCATAAAAAAAGACCCTATCCGTTAAAGGAAAGGGTCTTCTGTCTTATATTATTCCCCTAAGTCTACGTTGTGGTAAACTTGCTGTACATCTTCTAAATCTTCTAATGCATCAACCATTTTTTCAAATTGCACTTGAGCATCTTCAGGAAGTTCTACATCACTTTGTGCAAGCATTGTTAATTCTGCAACTGTAAATTCTTCAACACCAGCACCTTTAAGTGCAGATTGTACTGAATGGAACTGATCAGGTTCAGCATAAACGATAACAGAATCTTCTTCTTCTAGAATGTCACGTGCATCTACATCTGCTTCCATTAAGATTTCAAGAACTTCATCTGATGTTTTACCTTCAAGACCTATAACAGCTGTCGCATCAAACATGTAAGCGACAGAACCGTTTACACCCATGTTACCACTGTTTTTGCTAAATGCAGCACGTACATCTGCTGCAGTACGGTTTACGTTATTTGTCAGTGTATCTACAATTACCATAGATCCGTTTGGTCCAAAGCCTTCATAACGAAGCTCGTCATAGTTTTCTTCTGAACCGCCTTTTGCCTTTTCAATCGCACGGTCAATAATTGTTCTTGGCACGTTGTATGTTTTCGCACGTTCTAATACAACTCTTAACGTTTGGTTTGATTCTGGATCTGGCTCGCCTTGTTTTGCTGCCACATAAATTTCACGTCCAAATTTCGCGTATATACGGCTTGTATTTGCATCTTTTGATGCTTTTTTTTCTTTAATATTGTTCCATTTACGGCCCATACTTTCCACTCTCTTTCCCATTTTAAATCTACATAAAAATATTAATATGAAATATAATGTGTATTCAACACATTTTTAAAAGAAATATAAAAAGTTCATTTTTGATTCATATTACAGACATAATATAAATCACTATCATTTTGTTCTTTCGACAAGTTATATTATACATGAATTCCTAAGTTTATTACGAATTTTAGAATCACATAGCATAATTTAACAAAAAAAACCCTAACATTTCTGTTAGGGTCTTTTTAGGTGACATTTATATAGAGTGCTACCCTTAAAATCCTTTATTTTAAAGCATTTTAAAAATTTTGAGCTTCTTTAAACATGATAAATTAAAATGAAACGGACCAAAATGGAATCATATTAAATAACTGACACCTTTTACTTTCATTTCTCTCCCTTGATTAAATTTATCATATTTCATTTATTACTGTGATGATTTATTTTATTATTTCTCGCTAAACAATAAGAAACAGGGCAAAGCTGCCATGTCCTTTTAAAGATTTGTTATGTAGTATGTTATGAACTATTCATTATCAAACTAAAGTTATTCCTTTTCATTCCTCTACTAATCCCATAATATTTCCTTAATTACTTTCTATTGCTGTATAATTAAAATAGGAAAAAATTTGAAGAAAAGATGGAGGGAGAATTATGACACATTCAAATGAGAAAAAATCACATGGTTTTAAAGGAATAGGAGAGAAGTTAAACCCCAACTATCTATCAAGTGAGATTCATAAAATTGGATGGTCCAATTCAATTTGATTCGTTCCCTAAATTAAAGGAATTAGGGGACTGGTTGAGTACTTCAACGCAAATATGGTCGTGTCACTCAACTATGTACAAGTACAACAGAGAAGAGTTTGAAAAGAAGTTTTTTGAAATTACGAAATTACCAGCTGATAATGTGGTAATTTCAACTGGTGGTATCGGATTTAACTTCATGTCACCAGGGTGGAGAGATTCTCTCTAGAGTGCTCGAAAAAATTCTTGTATATGTAATATTCTACTGAAATTTTATCCTTTTAATACTTCATAGTTTCTTCCAACTGTATCTAAAGTTCGTCACTTACTCACCGCACACTACCCCAACGCACTATTAGTGCTTATTTTGTAGTGTAAAAAAAACACAAAAAAACTCTACACAATTAGTGTAGAGCCTTGATGTTACGCCGTTCGTGATACCGATGGTCGGGGTCGAACCGACACTCCCGAAGGAACACGATTTTGAGTCGTGCGCGTCTGCCAATTCCGCCACATCGGCATAAAAGAAAGGCGGCAACCGGATTTGAACCGGTGGTAAAGGTTTTGCAGACCTCTGCCTTACCACTTGGCTATGCCGCCATATGAAGTTAAAATGGAGCGGAAGACGGGATTCGAACCCGCGACCCCAACCTTGGCAAGGTTGTATTCTACCACTGAACTACTTCCGCAAAAATGGCTGGGCTAGCTGGATTCGAACCAGCGCATGACGGAGTCAAAGTCCGTTGCCTTACCGCTTGGCTATAGCCCACCGAAGTTTTACTTAATTATATGTAAGTATCCATTAATTTATTTGTAATTTTTAAAAAATAAAAATGGGGCGACTGATGGGAATTGAACCCACGAATGCCGGAGCCACAATCCGGTGCGTTAACCACTTCGCCACAACCGCCATGTTGTGTTTATATATTTGGCAGGGGCAGTAGGAATTGAACCCACACTGGAGGTTTTGGAGACCTCAGTTCTACCTTTAAACTATGCCCCTATGTAAAATGGTGGAGGGGGGCAGATTCGAACTGCCGAACCCGAAGGAGCGGATTTACAGTCCGCCGCGTTTAGCCACTTCGCTACCCCTCCGAAACTTACATGGTGCCGGCTAGAGGACTTGAACCCCCAACCTACTGATTACAAGTCAGTTGCTCTACCAATTGAGCTAAGCCGGCATATTTTATTAAAATGGTGGCTCGGGACGGAATCGAACCGCCGACACGAGGATTTTCAGTCCTCTGCTCTACCGACTGAGCTACCGAGCCTTATTAAAATGGCGGTCCCGACCGGGGTCGAACCGGCGATCTCCTGCGTGACAGGCAGGCATGTTAACCACTACACCACGGGACCATTTGGTTGCGGGGACAGGATTTGAACCTGCGACCTTCGGGTTATGAGCCCGACGAGCTACCGTACTGCTCCACCCCGCGATAATATTATTTATATAATTATATGATAAGTGTTAGCAACCACATTACGAGAATGTTTGGTTGCGGGGACAGGATTTGAACCTGCGACCTTCGGGTTATGAGCCCGACGAGCTACCGTACTGCTCCACCCCGCGACAATATTATTCATATAATTTATATGGTGGAGGATGACGGGATCGAACCGCCGACCCCCTGCTTGTAAGGCAGGTGCTCTCCCAGCTGAGCTAATCCTCCAAAAGTGGTGACCCGTACGGGATTCGAACCCGTGTTACCGCCGTGAAAGGGCGGTGTCTTAACCACTTGACCAACGGGCCAAATATTATAAATTCCTTATGGCGGAGAGCAAGGGATTCGAACCCTTGATACGCTTGTGACGTATACACGATTTCCAATCGTGCTCCTTCGGCCAACTCGGACAGCTCTCCAATGGCTCCGCAGGTAGGAATCGAACCTACGACCGATCGGTTAACAGCCGATAGCTCTACCGCTGAGCTACTGCGGAATAATATTGCCTGGCAACGTCCTACTCTCACAGGGACAAGGTCCCAACTACCATCGGCGCTAGAGAGCTTAACTTCCGTGTTCGGTATGGGAACGGGTGTGACCTCTCTGCCATCATTACCAGACATTATTCTTTTGAGACAATCATTATTATAACTTATTCACCCTGAAAGTCAATAAGTTTTTTATATTCTCTCAAAACTAGATAACGTTGCTTCATATTATATGGTTAAGTCCTCGATCTATTAGTATTCGTCAGCTCCACATGTCACCATGCTTCCACCTCGAACCTATCAACCTGATCATCTTTCAGGGATCTTACTAGCTTACGCTATGGGAAATCTCATCTTGAGGGGGGCTTCATGCTTAGATGCTTTCAGCACTTATCCCTTCCGCACATAGCTACCCAGCTATGCCCTTGGCAGAACAACTGGTACACCAGCGGTGCGTCCATCCCGGTCCTCTCGTACTAAGGACAGCTCCTCTCAAATTTCCTGCGCCCACGACGGATAGGGACCGAACTGTCTCACGACGTTCTGAACCCAGCTCGCGTACCGCTTTAATGGGCGAACAGCCCAACCCTTGGGACCGACTACAGCCCCAGGATGCGATGAGCCGACATCGAGGTGCCAAACCTCCCCGTCGATGTGGACTCTTGGGGGAGATAAGCCTGTTATCCCCGGGGTAGCTTTTATCCGTTGAGCGATGGCCCTTCCATGCGGAACCACCGGATCACTAAGCCCGACTTTCGTCCCTGCTCGACTTGTAGGTCTCGCAGTCAAGCTCCCTTATGCCTTTGCACTCTACGAATGATTTCCAACCATTCTGAGGGAACCTTTGGGCGCCTCCGTTACACTTTAGGAGGCGACCGCCCCAGTCAAACTGCCCACCTGACACTGTCTCCCGGGTCGATAAGACCCGTAGGTTAGAATTTCAATACAGTCAGGGCGGTATCCCACCAGCGCCTCCACCGAAGCTAGCGCTCCGGTCTCAATGGCTCCCGCCTATCCTGTACAAACTGTACCAAAATTCAATATCAGGCTACAGTAAAGCTCCACGGGGTCTTTCCGTCCTGTCGCGGGTAACCTGCATCTTCACAGGTACTATAATTTCACCGAGTCTCTGGTTGAGACAGTGCCCAAATCGTTACACCTTTCGTGCGGGTCGGAACTTACCCGACAAGGAATTTCGCTACCTTAGGACCGTTATAGTTACGGCCGCCGTTTACTGGGGCTTCAGTTCAGAGCTTCGCTTACGCTAACCCCTCTCCTTAACCTTCCAGCACCGGGCAGGTGTCAGCCCCTATACTTCGCCTTACGGCTTCGCAGAGACCTGTGTTTTTGCTAAACAGTCGCTTGGGCCTATTCACTGCGGCTTTCCGTTAAGAAAGCACCCCTTCTCCCGAAGTTACGGGGTCATTTTGCCGAGTTCCTTAACCAGAGTTCTCTCGCACACCTTAGGATTCTCTCCTCGCCTACCTGTGTCGGTTTGCGGTACAGGCACCTTTTATCTCGCTAGAAGCTTTTCTTGGCAGCGGGGAATCAAAGACTTCGCTCCATAAGGAGCTTCCCCATCACAGCTCAGCCTTCACGATAAGCGGATTTGCCTACTTATCAGCCTAACTGCTTGGACGTGCACAACCAATCGCACGCTTCTTCTATCCTTCTGCGTCCCTCCATTGCTCAAACGATAAAGAGGTGGTACAGGAATATCAACCTGTTGTCCATCGCCTACGCCTGTCGGCCTCGGCTTAGGTCCTGACTAACCCTGAGCGGACGAGCCTTCCTCAGGAAACCTTAGGCATTCGGTGGACGGGATTCTCACCCGTCTTTCGCTACTCATACCGGCATTCTCACTTCTAAGCGCTCCACCAGTCCTTCCGGTCTGACTTCACTGCACTTAGAACGCTCCCCTACCACTGATACCATTGGTATCAATTCGCAGCTTCGGTGGTGTATTTAGCCCCGGTACATTTTCGGCGCAGAGTCACTCGACTAGTGAGCTATTACGCACTCTTTAAATGGTGGCTGCTTCTGAGCCAACATCCTAGTTGTCTAAGCAACTCCACATCCTTTTCCACTTAATACACACTTTGGGACCTTAGCTGGCGATCTGGGCTGTTTCCCTCTTGACTACGGATCTTATCACTCGCAGTCTGACTCCTAAGGATAAGTCATTGGCATTCGGAGTTTGACTGAATTCGGTAATCCGATGAGGACCCCTAGTTCAATCAGTGCTCTACCTCCAAGACTCTTACACTTAAGGCTAGCCCTAAAGCTATTTCGGGGAGAACCAGCTATCTCCAGGTTCGATTGGAATTTCTCCGCTACCCACACCTCATCCCCGCACTTTTCAACGTGCGTGGGTTCGGGCCTCCATTCAGTGTTACCTGAACTTCACCCTGGACATGGGTAGATCACCTGGTTTCGGGTCTACGACCACGTACTAAACGCCCTATTCAGACTCGCTTTCGCTGCGGCTCCGCCTCTTCAGCTTAACCTCGCACGGGATCGTAACTCGCCGGTTCATTCTACAAAAGGCACGCCATCACCCATTAACGGGCTCTGACTATTTGTAGGCACACGGTTTCAGGATCTCTTTCACTCCCCTTCCGGGGTGCTTTTCACCTTTCCCTCACGGTACTGGTTCACTATCGATCACTAGGGAGTATTTAGCCTTGGGAGATGGTCCTCCCAGATTCCGACGGAATTTCACGTGTTCCGCCGTACTCAGGATACATTCAAGAGAGAACGAAGTTTCGACTACGGGGTTATTACCCTCTGTGACGGACCTTTCCAGGTCGCTTCGTCTACCTCGTTCCTTTGTAACTCCGTATAGAATGTCCTACAACCCCAAGAGGCAAGCCTCTTGGTTTGGGCTAGATTCCGTTTCGCTCGCCGCTACTCAGGAAATCGCATTTGCTTTCTCTTCCTCCAGGTACTTAGATGTTTCAGTTCCCTGGGTCTGTCTTCCATACCCTATGTATTCAGGTAAGGATACCATACCATTACGTATAGTGGGTTTCCCCATTCGGAAATCTTCGGATCAAAGCTTACTTACAGCTCCCCGAAGCATATCGGCGTTAGTCCCGTCCTTCATCGACTCCTAGTGTCAAGGCATCCACCGTGCGCCCTTTCTAACTTAACCAAACTAAAATTAAAAAAATATGAGCTACACTGTTATCTAGTTTTCAAAGAACATACATTTAAACTTGAGAGATAGTTCTCTCAAAACTGAACGAAACAAAACAAGTCAACGTTTATTGATGAACTGCGTTCATCAATTCTCCATAGAAAGGAGGTGATCCAGCCGCACCTTCCGATACGGCTACCTTGTTACGACTTCACCCCAATCATCTGTCCCACCTTAGGCGGCTGGCTCCATAAAGGTTACCCCACCGACTTCGGGTGTTACAAACTCTCGTGGTGTGACGGGCGGTGTGTACAAGGCCCGGGAACGTATTCACCGCGGCATGCTGATCCGCGATTACTAGCGATTCCAGCTTCATGTAGGCGAGTTGCAGCCTACAATCCGAACTGAGAACGGTTTTATGAGATTAGCTCCACCTCGCGGTCTTGCAGCTCTTTGTACCGTCCATTGTAGCACGTGTGTAGCCCAGGTCATAAGGGGCATGATGATTTGACGTCATCCCCACCTTCCTCCGGTTTGTCACCGGCAGTCACCTTAGAGTGCCCAACTTAATGATGGCAACTAAGATCAAGGGTTGCGCTCGTTGCGGGACTTAACCCAACATCTCACGACACGAGCTGACGACAACCATGCACCACCTGTCACTCTGCTCCCGAAGGAGAAGCTCTATCTCTAGAGTTTTCAGAGGATGTCAAGACCTGGTAAGGTTCTTCGCGTTGCTTCGAATTAAACCACATGCTCCACCGCTTGTGCGGGCCCCCGTCAATTCCTTTGAGTTTCAGCCTTGCGGCCGTACTCCCCAGGCGGAGTGCTTAATGCGTTAACTTCAGCACTAAAGGGCGGAAACCCTCTAACACTTAGCACTCATCGTTTACGGCGTGGACTACCAGGGTATCTAATCCTGTTTGCTCCCCACGCTTTCGCGCCTCAGTGTCAGTTACAGACCAGAAAGTCGCCTTCGCCACTGGTGTTCCTCCATATCTCTACGCATTTCACCGCTACACATGGAATTCCACTTTCCTCTTCTGCACTCAAGTCTCCCAGTTTCCAATGACCCTCCACGGTTGAGCCGTGGGCTTTCACATCAGACTTAAGAAACCACCTGCGCGCGCTTTACGCCCAATAATTCCGGATAACGCTTGCCACCTACGTATTACCGCGGCTGCTGGCACGTAGTTAGCCGTGGCTTTCTGGTTAGGTACCGTCAAGGTGCCAGCTTATTCAACTAGCACTTGTTCTTCCCTAACAACAGAGTTTTACGACCCGAAAGCCTTCATCACTCACGCGGCGTTGCTCCGTCAGACTTTCGTCCATTGCGGAAGATTCCCTACTGCTGCCTCCCGTAGGAGTCTGGGCCGTGTCTCAGTCCCAGTGTGGCCGATCACCCTCTCAGGTCGGCTACGCATCGTCGCCTTGGTGAGCCGTTACCTCACCAACTAGCTAATGCGACGCGGGTCCATCCATAAGTGACAGCCGAAGCCGCCTTTCAATTTCGAACTATGCAGTTCAAAATATTATCCGGTATTAGCCCCGGTTTCCCGGAGTTATCCCAGTCTTATGGGTAGGTTACCCACGTGTTACTCACCCGTCCGCCGC
This sequence comes from Bacillus sp. 41-22, assembly GCF_025809295.1. Classification (NCBI taxonomy): domain Bacteria; kingdom Bacillati; phylum Bacillota; class Bacilli; order Caryophanales; family Bacillaceae; genus Bacillus; species Bacillus sp. 41-22. The sequence continues at coordinate 519,404 of NZ_CP084035.1, read as the reverse complement.
TAACTTCATAAGAGCAAGCTCTTAATCCATTCGCTCGACTTGCATGTATTAGGCACGCCGCCAGCGTTCATCCTGAGCCAGGATCAAACTCTCCAATAAAGTTAGTTTGTCTAGCATCTAAAAATAAAAATTGACGTTCACGTTGTTTGTTTCGTTCAGTTTTCAAAGAACTACTTCGTCACTCAATTGCGACTTCCTTATGTTAACATCTTCGTTTTTCGATGTCAACTAAGTTTTTTAAATTTCTTTTTTGTCGTTTACTGCGTTTCCGCATCAGCGACGTTTATTAATATATCACGCAGTATATATAGGGTCAATACTTTTTCTGAAAAAATTTCACATCCCGTTAAAAAACTAAATTAACTATAGAAAAAAATTACTACTCCTCTTTTATAGACATGCTCCTTCCACCTAATCTCTTTCTGTATTTCATCTTAAAAGAAAGCACTACTGTTCTTTAATAAGTGATAAATTTAATCATCACCTTCGTTTTCATAAAATATTCTAAATTGTGTGTTATATTATTCCTATAGGAGTGTGGTGGGAATGGGTATTAAATATTCGAACAAAATTAATAAAATCCGAACCTTTGCATTGAGTTTAGTATTTATCGGCCTCTTCATTGCATACTTAGGTGTCTTTTTTCGCGAAAACATCATTATTATGACAACCTTTATGATGGTTGGTTTTTTAGCTGTCATCGCTAGCACTGTTGTTTACTTTTGGATTGGTATGTTATCTACAAAAACGATACAAATTATTTGTCCAAGCTGCGATAAACCAACAAAAATGCTCGGTCGTGTCGACGCATGTATGCATTGCAATCAACCTTTAACACTTGATCGAAATCTAGAAGGAAAAGAATTTGATGAGAAATATAATAAGAAGAGTTATAAATCATAGGTATATGGAGCTTACAAAACTAAAGAAGTTTCATCTCATTAAAAAGGTGATTTCTTAACTAAGAAATCACCTCTTGTATTTGTTCTTATTAAATTTGATTCTTCACTTAACATTTTAAATCCTCATGAGTCTAACACGATTCCCATATATAATAAAGAAAGAGGTCGACGTATAGCCGTCAGCCTCTTTCTTTATTATATATTACGCCTTATGACACTCTGGACAAACGCCATAAATTTCTAAGCGATGACTATTAATAACGAAGCCTGTCGTTTTTGCAGCTTCCTCTTCAAGCTGTTCCAATCCTCCATAAGGAAAATCAACAATCTTACCACATTTTTCGCAAATCACATGATAATGTTGACTTGTAACATAATCAAATCTACTTGAAGCATCCCCATAAGTTAATTCCTTTACAAGTCCAACTTCTTTAAACACACGTAAGTTATTATAGACAGTTGCAACACTCATATTTGGAAACTTACCTTCTAATGCTTTATAAATGTCATCCGCTGTTGGGTGCGTCATAGATTCCACAAGGTACTCTAAAATAGCATGACGCTGTGGAGTAATGCGTACACCCGTATTTTTCAGCATTTCTAGCGCTTCTTTTAATTCTTCTTTGACCACCGTCATGCACCCCGATTCTATACGGATTATTATTTTATAATTCTTATAAAGAGTGTACTCTTTTTCTTATAAATCGTCAATATTTCTACTATAAGTATGTGGTTTATTTTCGTATATAGCCTTATTCTTATGTATCTTCCCCCATTCCCTATACATTTACATAGAAAAAAGTGCGACATAATCGCACTTGGAATACTATCATCTGAGGAGGTATGCCCTACACTTTCACTTTATGTATCGCAAGAAAATATGTATAGACGCATGCCTTACATATGTATTTTTTCTCCTCATTAATATAGATTTATTTTATATAAGAAAGAACATCCTCAATATGCCCTTTCACTTTCACTTTACGCCACTCATTTACAAGCTCACCGTCTTTATTAATAAGGAATGTAGAACGCTCAATTCCCATGTACTCTTTTCCGAAGTTCTTTTTCAGCTTCCAAACATCGTACAATTCTGCTACTTTATGATCTTCGTCTACTAAAAGTACAAATGGAAGCTCATGCTTCTCAATGAATTTCATATGTCTATTTGCTGAATCTGGACTTACACCAAGTATAACCGTATCCTTCTCTTGAAATAATCCATATGCATCACGAAAATCACATGCTTCAGTTGTACATCCCGGAGTCATATCTTTCGGATAAAAATATAGGACTACATTTTTACCGCGAAAGTCAGCTAAGCGAATTTGTTCTCCGTTACTTCCTTCTAATGTAAATTCTGGTGCCATTTCTCCTACTGTAATCATTGTTATCACTCCTTCTCTTTTCTTTTACTATATCAAATGCGACCTTATTTTTCATTGTCTATTACAGATCTCATCACAAAGGCAAACGGTAATGTATATCCAATTAGCGCTTCTCCAATTGCAATCCATCTTCCGATTCCAATCGGAGCTATATCACCATATCCAACGGACAATAAAGTAACCGCGCTAAAATATAAACATATTTCAACGAGCTGAAAGGAATGAGCACTTAACCTATCCCCATCTTCTTTCAAAACTGCAAAACCCATTTCCTCTAGCACAACATAACTTAATCCAAACGCAATCAGTACCGTTGTATAAATCAAAAACAACGTAGCTAAATTGTACAGCGAAAAGAAACGATTGGAATTTGAATATGAACTCCATAATAATTGGACACTTCTCAAAATAGCGATTGCTGCAATTAATAGAATAAATCCCCATAACATGTCCTCCACCTCGTTTTATATGTATGAGGACTGTAGCTGATTTATCCCTTAGAAACGAACAAGCTTCTATAATTAATTTCCTGCACCACGATATCGTTTAACCCCTTGATTCCAGAGGGTAATTGCAATAGTAAAACAGATAACACCAACAATTGGAGTTGCGAAAGCATAGCTATTCCACTCTGTTTTTCTTAAAAAGTATGCTGCTGGATATACCCCAACAAATGCAAACGGTAAAACAAACGTTAAAACAAAGCGAATAACACGGTTATAAATATCAACAGGGTAGCGTCCATAATTCCCTATGTTATACATAAGCGGCATAATGGAACTTTTCGCATCCGACCAAAAGCCAAAACTTGCAAGCGTAACAAATATCCCGCCGTATACAAGTGCCCCTCCCCCTACCATGAGTAGGAATAAGAAGAAATCATACCAGTAAAAAGATAATTGCAGCTCCATTGCTGCATAACCCATCACAATAATCCCCGTAATAGCTCCAATTAAAGATTCAAGTTCCATTCTTTCTAATATAATTTGAAATAAACTATGAATCGGTCTCGTTAATATACGGTCCATTTCTCCTTTAATAATGTAACGATCATTAAAGTCCCATATATTAAAGAAAGCTGAAAAAATGGCAAACGGTACTAAAAAGAACCCATAAATAAAGATCACTTCTTCTCGGCTCCACCCTTTTAGTGCTTGGGTATGCCCAAACACAACGAGAATGAAGATTAAATTAACAGCTTGTAGTGATAAATCTGAAAGTAATCCGACGATAAAATCGCCACGATACTCCAATTTTGTTTTTATATATTGACTTGCATATTGCAAAAATAATTTTATATATATCATCTCGTCATCCCCCTTGTACGATTAGACGTTTTCTCGCCGTTTTCCACATCAGTACAATTGGAATAATAAGTATAATTGCCCAAATCACTTGAAATAACAAAGCTTCATATAACTTACTTCCTTGTATACCTTCAGAGAAAATCATACTCGGAATATAACTAATTGCTTGAAACGGTAAAAACACCATTGCTTTTTGGGCCCATAATGGATAAAAACTAATCGGTAATAATAAACCAGAAAATAAATCAATCACAACACGTTTTGCATACATAATTCCACTATTATTAAATAAGAAGAATGTAAGCATTCCCGTCATTAAATTTATTTGTGTATTAATGATAAAGCTAAATATTAACGATAAGAAGAAATATAACCACGTTTGAAAATTCGTTGTAATTTGTAATGAAAATAACAATGTAACGATGATCATACCTGGGATTGAAAAGAATGCAAAACGAAATATCCCTTCACCAAGACCTTGCATAACTTTCATTCCTAAATAATTATATGGACGAATTAGTTCTACCGCCACACGTCCTTCTTGAATCTCCATCGCAATTTCTCTATCTATATTATTGAAATAGAAAGCACGTGCCATCCATGCGATCGCAATATACGTAGTCATTTGCGAAATAGATAAACTTTCAATATTCTCTTTCCCGCTATAAATCGCTTGCCATAAAAAATAATACGCACCGATATTAATTGTATAAATTAATATCCCGCTGTAATAATTTGTACGATAAGCAAGCATCATTAAAAAACGAATGCGAATCATTTCAATATACTTACCCATGCTTAATACCTTCTTCATAAATGTTACGAATAATTTCCTCTGTAGACACTTCGTTAATTTTTAAATCTTTAATTTGAAAAGCTTGTACTACTTTAGAAATAAGCATTGAAATAATAATTTCTTCATTCGGGATTTTTGCAACCCACGCATTTTCCTCTTTCGCTTTTGACCAAACGACTTGACTATCTGGCATAACCATCGATAACATCTGATAAGAAACTGGAGCGACAAATTGAAAATGGATTTCCTTCTCTGCTCCCCACTGTGTGCGAAGGTTATTTAACGAACCGTCATACATAATATTTCCTTCATCCAGCATGATAACGCGCTCACATAAAGCTTCAATGTCAGTAATATCATGTGTTGTTAATAAAATTGTTGTTTTATAACGTTCATTCATCTCTTTTAAGAATTCACGTATTTTCAATTTCACAAGAACATCTAGCCCAATTGTTGGCTCATCTAAAAATAATAACGGTGGATTATGAATTAATGCTGCCGCTAATTCACAGCGCATTCTTTGGCCAAGAGATAACTTTCGGACCGGCTTATCTAATAAAGGACCAATATCTAACGTTTCGATTACGTGCTCCATATGTTCCTTATACTGAGCGTCTGAAACACCGTACACTTTCTTCAATAAACGAAATGATTCTTGTACCGCAATATCCCACCAAAGCTGAGAGCGCTGACCAAAAACAACACCAATTGTTCTCACAAATTCTTCTCTTTGTTTATGTGGATTCATTCCGTTCACCGTGATTTGTCCTGAAGTCGGAGTCAAAATCCCTGTAAGCATTTTAATCGTCGTTGATTTACCAGCACCATTCTCACCAATATAACCAACCATTTCACCTTGCTTCACAGTAAAAGACACATCATTTACTGCTGGTACTATTTTATAATTACGATTTAATAAATCGCGAAATGCACCCTTTAATCCCGGACGACTTGAATAGGCTGTAAACTCTTTACGTAACCCTTGTACCTCAATTACCGATTTCATAATCGGACCCCCTTCCTAAATGTCACAACGAATAGTTTACCCAACTGCTCCTTCTATCACAAACAATACGTCTTTTCTAAAAACATGTTAGAATAATACATAGATTTTTGTAAGGAGATGAATTGTAGTGAATTTCACGAAATCAGAAGCATTACATAAAGAAGCTTTAGAACATATCGTTGGTGGTGTTAATAGTCCTTCTCGTTCTTTCAAAGCAGTTGGAGGCGGTTCTCCCGTTGCAATGGAACGTGGAAAAGGTGCTTATTTCTGGGATGTAGATGGAAATAAATATATCGATTATTTAGCAGCATACGGTCCTATTATTACTGGACATGCTCACCCGCATATAACAAAAGCAATTACAACAGCTGCTGAAAATGGTGTACTATACGGAACGCCAACAGCACTAGAAGTAAAATTTGCAAAAATGTTAAAAGAAGCAATGCCTGCATTAGATAAAGTCCGCTTCGTAAACTCTGGTACAGAATCCGTTATGACAACCATTCGTGTTGCCCGCGCTTACACTGGTCGCACAAAAATTATGAAATTCGCTGGTTGTTACCACGGTCATTCCGATTTAGTACTTGTAGCAGCTGGTTCTGGTCCTTCTACTCTTGGAACTCCTGATTCAGCTGGTGTGCCACAAAGTATTGCACAAGAAGTTATTACCGTTCCCTTTAATAATGTAGAAACCTTAAAAGAAGCGTTAGATAAATGGGGACATGAAGTAGCAGCTATCCTTGTAGAGCCAATCGTTGGAAACTTCGGTATTGTAGAGCCTAAACCAGGATTCCTTGAAAAAGTAAACGAACTTGTTCACGAAGCTGGCGCATTAGTAATTTATGATGAAGTTATTACTGCTTTCCGCTTTATGTACGGTGGTGCTCAAGACTTACTTGGTGTAACACCAGACTTAACTGCACTTGGTAAAGTTATTGGCGGCGGACTTCCAATTGGCGCTTACGGTGGTAAGAAAGAAATTATGGAACAAGTTGCCCCGCTAGGACCTGCATACCAAGCAGGTACAATGGCAGGAAACCCTGCTTCTATGGCATCAGGTATCGCTTGCTTAGAAGTACTTCAACAAAAAGGCGTATACGAGAAATTAGATGAACTTGGCGCAATGCTTGAAAAAGGAATTTTAGAGCAAGCTACAAAACATAACATCGATATTACAGTAAACCGCCTAAAGGGTGCATTAACTGTATACTTCACGACAAATACAATTGAAGATTACGATGCAGCCAAAAATACAGATGGTGAAATGTTCGGTAGATTCTTCAAACTTATGCTTCAAGAAGGTATTAATTTAGCACCATCTAAATATGAAGCATGGTTCTTAACGACAGAACATACAAAAGAAGATATCGAATATACAATTGAAGCTGTTGGAAGAGCATTTGCTGCTTTAGCAGACAATAAATAATACTGTCATTACAAGGAAAAAAGAAAGCTTACCTTTCTTTTTTCCTTTTTTCTATTTCATAAATCCCACATTAATAGTATAATTATTCATAATTATCTGTTTTATATTCTTTTAGATCGTTATTATCTCTGTGTACAAGGTGATTTACACCTTAAATAGTAAGATTATTCAATCTTTTAAAAGAGGGGGGATTGACGGATGCTCAATAAAAAAAATACATGGACACCGTCTTTATTTCGAGATTATAGAAATGCAGAACATGATGCGTGTGGAATCGTTTCCGTTATGGAAAAAAGAAGAATTCCTACAAAAGAAAACATCGATCTTTGTATACAATCGCTAGTCAAAATGAATCATAGAGCTGGTTTCATTAATGGCGAAGGAGATGGTATCGGAATTCATATCGACATGCCAAAAGCACTTTGGAATGAAAAACTGAAAAGTAGCGGATATAATCCAACGATTGTGGATCATCCCCACTTTATCGTTGGACATTTTTTTCTAAACAAAAAAGAAAACATTGCTGAGTTAAAAGATTACATTCGTACGCAACTAAACAATGAAAGCTTTACAATTGTTCTCGAAAATGATGATGTAATAAACTCAGATGCACTCGGTCCGCTTGGTAAACAAGAAGAACCTTTATTTTGGCAAATTGCCCTTATCGCCGAAAGTGAAGTTAAAAATATTGAACAAACATTATTTGCTGTAACGATAAAAATAGAGGAAAACGAAGCGATTCACGTTGCTTCATTAAGTCGTGATCATGTTGTATATAAAGTTCTAGGTGCTGGAGATACACTTGTTGCCTATTACAACGATTTACAACACCCACTTATCGCTTCAACTATGACACTAGGACATAATCGCTATTCTACTAATACATTATCTAATTTTTTTCGTGTACAACCATTTAGCATTCTCGGACATAATGGTGAAATTAATACAATTGCCAAATTACGTGATCAAGCCGAAATGATTCATGTACCATTAACTGCAGGGGGAAGTGACTCCCAAGATTTAAACCGCACCTTAGAGACTCTTCTTGTTCAATATAACTACAGCTTATTTGAAGCGATGGATATACTATTCCCACCAATTATTAATGAAATAAAACTATACGAAACAAACTTACAAAACTTATACACTTATATAAGAGAAGCTTGGGGACACTTCGCACAAGGACCAGCTGGCATTGTTTCACGCTATAAAGATGAAGCTGTATTCAGCGTCGATTCCCTTGGCCTACGACCAGTATGGAAAGTAGAAACAGAAAGCTCTTATATTTTCTCTTCTGAACCTGGAGTTGTATCACCAACCGAATATGTAGAAGAACCGAAACCACTCGCTCCTGGAGAAAAGGTCGGATTAAAATGGAATAAACATGATGAACTTGTTCTTTATGAATACGACAAATACCAAATTGAAGTATATAATCGTTTCCAAAAACGAATCGATGTTAGCAATTATCATTTAAACTTATCTATCCCTGAAACAAAAGAAATCCAGGGATTATGTGATTCTGTTCAAGTTGAAACGAAACAGTACGTTTCTTTCGGGTGGGATCGAGAGCATATTCAGCTCCTTGAACAGATGGCAACAAAAGGAGTTGAGCCAATTCGCTCACTTGGTCATGACTCGCCACTTGCTGCACTCGATACGGATAGACGAAATATTGCTGACTTTATTAAAGAAAGTGTAGCTGTTGTTACAAACCCAGCAATTGACCGTGACCGTGAAATTGAACACTTCTCTACACGTACTGTACTTGGAGAGCGTCCAAGTTTATCAAGTAAGATGAAACAGCCATTTGTAGTTGAGATGCTTTCACCAATTATTTTAGAAGGAAGTGTTGCACAATCTATTGCAGAGGAATTGCACACAATTACGTACGAACAACTTATACAGTTGTTCGTTACACATAGCTCTATCGCTACAATTTCTGCTACCTTCAGTCCGTCAGAAACTTTACAATGCGCATTAAATCGAATTAGTTCCGAAGCGATAGCTGCCGTTAACAATGGTGCTTCCCTACTATTATTAGATGACACAAAAGCTCATCAAAATGAACAGTTATGGATGGATCCACATTTAGTTACCGCTAAAGTACATCAAGTATTAAGTGAAAATAAATTACGCCGAAACTGTTCTCTCGTTATACGTTCTGGTGCTCTTCGCTCCTTACACGATATCGTCACGCTATATGGATTAGGAGCAGACAGTATTAATCCATATTTATTGTTCGCGACCGTAAATGATGGATCAAAAACACCAATTACGAATCTGTATAATGCACTTAATAAAGGACTAGAGAAAGTCATTTCAACAATTGGAATTCATGAGTTACGTGGTTACGGCCGCCTCTATTCCTCTATCGGATTACATGAGGAAATCGCAAATATATTACAAATTACGAATTTCTTCGGTTCAAATGATTTAGCTTTTTCACTTGAATCGCTTGCTAAAGATGCAAAATCGCGGGCAGATGATTATAACAACCCTAAAATTAGAATGCGAAAATCATTTCATATATTCCCGCGGATTTGGAAAGCAATTGGAGATGTTGCAAAAGGAAATTCTTATGATGATTACCGCGACAAGTTAAGTGAATTAGAAGACAATAATCCGATTGCAATCAGACACCTTGTTCAAACGAAACAAACAAAGCATGTCGTTCCAGCTGAAGAAGTGTCTATTAGCATTCAAAATCATGATTTACCGTTTATTATTAGTTCCATGTCATTCGGTTCTCAAAATGAAATCGCCTTTCGTGCATATGCAGAAGCTGCCGATCAGCTAAATATGATTAGTTTGAACGGTGAAGGCGGCGAAATTAAAGATATGATTGGCAAATACCCAAATACACGTGGACAACAAGTTGCATCTGGCCGATTTGGAGTAAACGCTGAACTACTAAATTCATCAAATTTAATTGAAATAAAAATCGGTCAAGGCGCAAAACCTGGCGAAGGCGGACATTTACCAGGTTCTAAAGTAACCGCAAAAATTGCTGAGGCACGTAATGCTACAATTGGATCAGATTTAATTTCGCCTTCTAACAACCATGATATTTATTCGATTGAAGATTTAGCTCAAATGATTACAGAAATTAAAACGGCTAATCAACTTGCAAAAGTAGCCGTAAAAGTCCCTGTCGTTCCTAACATCGGAACAATTGCTGTCGGTATCGCAAAAGCTGGCGCTGATTTTATTAACATTAGCGGATTTGACGGCGGAACAGGTGCTGCACGTATTCATGCATTACAACATGTAGGTCTTCCAGTAGAAATCGGTGTTAAAGCTGCTCACAACGCTCTACTAGAATCGGGTATGAGACATAAAGTAGAGATTTGGGCCGATGGTGGTATTCGAAGTGTAAATGACGCCTTAAAAATCATGCTTCTTGGAGCAAACCGTATTGGGTTTGGCACATTATCAATGATTGCAATCGGCTGTACAACTTGCCGTGGTTGTCATCTAGATACTTGCCATGTTGGAATTGCAACACAAATTGAATCTGAAGCACAAGCGAAAGAGCATGGATTACGCCGCTTCGTCCCGCGCGAATTAGAAAGCGCAGTTGCTGGCCTATTAAATTTATTCACCACTTTCGGTGTAGAATTGAAACGGTTAACAGGGCAACTCGGTTATACAAATTTACAAGAAATTGTCGGGCGTTCCGATTTATTAGAACAAGTTCGAGGTCAAGATTTGTTAGAGTTATGTAATTTACTGCAAACAATAGAAAATCCAACTGTTACAACAACAGTATCTGTAAAAGAAAAACAATTTGAAACAGTGCATTCTCCTCACTCAAAAGAATTAGTAGGAGTTGGCGTAGAACAACGAGTTATGGGCGGTTTAGAATCTTGTTATCGCGTTCGCAGTAAATTATATGAAGATACAAAGCTTGAACCACTTACATTAAAGTATACAAATGGCTCTGTTCCTGGAAATGGATTAGGTGCTTACAATAGCGAAAACTTATTTATACACGTAAATGGCGGTGCGCAAGATGGTATCGGTAAAACTTCATTTGGCGGTGGCATTTATATAACGAAAGCAAAAGGTAAAAATGGAACATATTATAACGGATCTGTCGGAAAAGGATTTGGATACGGCGCTCAAAAAGGTGCATTATACGTGCAAGGTAACGCTGATGCTCGTGCTGGCATTCGCCTTTCTGGAGCAGATATGATAATTGGAGGCAGAATTACAAAACCACTCCGCGAAAAAGAACAAGGAAATATCGGAGTATATTCTAATATAAAAGGATTTGCTTTTGAATATATGACAAATGGTCGCGCTCTTGTTTTAGGAGATCCTGGTCCATGGATTTGTGCCGGCATGACTGGTGGTGTTGTTTATTTACATCATGAGCCAAACTTAGGTTTAACAGAACACGCTTTAAAAAGAAGAATTGCTAAAGGTGCAAATGTAACATTGCAGCCAATTAGTAAAAATGGTTTGCAAGATGTGAATGAATTATTATTAGACTACATTCGTGTATTAAATGAGCACGAACAATATGAAGAAGTCGCTTTGTTAACGCCATTATTAGATGATATCCAGCTTCACTTCTATGAAATTATCCCGAAAAAAGAACAGGCGGATCCATCTATTTCAACTGAATGACATGTACAATATTTATTTTCATAAAAAAATTGACGAAGCGAACATCGCATAGTAATCTAGAATAACAATTTGAAACCTGCTGAAATTCAGCAGGTTTTTTTATTAAAGAATAGATGTTTAAAGAGAATTTGGAGAAATTATAAATTGATTGTAATTTATTTATTAAACTTTTTAACGTCACTAAAATATCACTTGCTAACATATTGTAATGAATGTATAGTATCATGTTGTACATTCATTATGACAAGAGAAAGGATATCAATAAGGGTATGAAACTTGGTGCTCGCATTTTAAAAACGGGTATTGCCATTACATTAGCTTTATTTGCTTGTATTTTACTTCAATTACCGAGTCCTGTATTTGCGGGAATCTCAGCTATCTTTGCTGTTCAACCGTCTGTATACCGCTCGTATTTAACTGCTCTTGAGCAAATTCAAGCAAACGTAATTGGTGCTGTATTCGCTATCGTATTTGCTACTGCTTTTGGACATAATCCTTTTATTATTGGATTAACGTGTATATTAGTAATTGCTCTTACTTTACAATTACGCTTAGAAAAAACAATATCACTCGCTTTAGTAACAGTTATCGCCATTATGGAGTATCAAGGCGAAGATTTCTTTAATTTTGCCTTACTTCGATTCGCGACGATTATGATTGGAATTATTGCGGCTTCGCTTGTAAATTTAGTATTTATGCCGCCAAAATATGAAACAAAACTTTACCATCGCATCGTTGATAATACAGAGGAAATTGTTAAATGGATTCGTATGAACAGTAGGCAAGCTTCTGATTTTACAACGCTAAAAACCGATATTGATCGCATGAAAGAAAAAATGATTAAACTAAATCATTACTATTTGCTGTATAAAGAAGAAAGAAGCTATACGAAAAAAATACAATTCGCGAAAATTCGTAAGCTCGTTTTATTCAGACAAATGTTAGCGACAACAAGCCGCGCTTTAAGCACGTTAAAATCATTACATCGCACCGAAAATGAACTGCGCTATATGCCAGAAGAGTTTCAGGAATCTATTCAAAACGAACTTGATTCATTAACGCATTATCACGAACAAGTGTTATTAAAATTTATTGGTAAAGCAAAGAAACAACAATCCGTTGAGATGCTTGATGAAGTTGAAACCGGTAAACAAGAATTGATTGATATCTTTATGGATTATCAAAATAAAGACGATGAGGAAGCATATAAAATATGGTTACACCTCTTCCCTCTTATTTCTTCAATTATTAACTACAGTGAGGAAGTAGAGCATTTAGATTTACTTGTGGATAGCTTCTACACATACCATAAACCAGAAAGCGAACTCCAAATCGAAGATAAAAAAGAAGACGAATAAAAAAACAGCTCCTTTTACGCTAAAGGAGCTGTTTCTGTTATATGCTGAAGTTGATATAGATTGTAATAAAACCCCCTCTTTTTCATTAACTCTTCATGAGAACCCTTTTCTTTTATTTCACCATCTTCAACATAAATAATTGTATCAACATGCGTAATCGTCGCTAATCGATGTGCAATAATAATTGTTGTCCGATCTGCAGCTAACGTTTGCAGTGCCTCTTGAATATATCGTTCATTTTCTAAATCTAAAGCGGAAGTTGCTTCATCTAATATAAGTAAAGACGGATTCTTTAGAAAAACCCGTGCGATTGCTACACGCTGTCTTTGTCCACCAGATAATTTCACACCACGTTCCCCAACGACAGTATCATAGCCCTCTGGCAACTCTGTAATAAAATTATGAATTTGTGCAGCTTTGGCAGCTGAAATCACTTCCGCCTCTGTAGCTTTCGGATTGCCATATAAAATATTAGCCCCGATTGTATCGCTAAATAATAAATTATCTTGTAGCACAATTCCAATATGACTACGTAAATTTCTCATATTATACTTTCTTACATCTATCCCGTCTATATAAACTGCACCTTCAGAAACATCGTAAAAACGCGGAATTAAACTAGCAAGAGATGACTTTCCTCCTCCACTTGCCCCTACAAGCGCAACCTTCTCTCCCGGGCGCATAGTTAATGACAGATTATGCAATATTTCTTTTTCATCCGCATTATAACGAAAAGAAACATTATCAAATATAACTTCCCCATCTAGCCTTTTCGCTTGCACCGCATTTGGCACATTAACAATATCGTATTTTTCATCCAACAATTCAAACACTCGATCCATCGAAGCGAAAGACTGTGTTAATGTTGTAGATGAATTAACAAGGCGACGAAGCGGACTATATAAACTATCCATATATCCAACAAAAGCAACCATCGTACCCAGTGTTAACGACCCTTGAATTACCTCATATGCCGCAAAACCAATAACAAGTAACGGCCCTAAATCCGTTAACGTATTCACTACCGAAAACGTTCTCGCCGTCCAACTCGTATGAGTTAGTGCTTTCGTTAAAAATTCATTGTTTCTCTTTTCAAACTGTCCTCTTTCATACTCTTCTAATGCAAAACTACGTGTCACTTGCATCCCTTGAATACGTTCATGTAAATACCCTTGCATAGTTGCTAACGCTTGCGAGCGCTCTTTCGTCAATTTTCGAAGGCGCCCGAAAAAATATTTCACTGCAACTACATAAATAGGTAAGATTAATAAAGCAACAAAGGTTAATTTTATATTCATAGAAAACATAACGATAATGGCAATAACAATTGTTGCAGTATCTAACCAGACATTCATAAGACCAGTAATTACAAAGTCCTTCGTTTGTTCTACATCATGGATTACACGTGAAATAAGCTCCCCTGTTTTTGTGTTCGAATAATAACGTAAGCTCAATTTTTGCAAGTGCCCAAAAATGTATTTTCGTAAATCGTATAGTATTGTATTGGCAATGCGCTGCGCGAAATATTGACGATAATATTCTATCGGCGGTCTTACTACTGCAAAAATAAAAAAAGCAATCCCAATTGCGGTTATTAATTGAGACGTTTTTTCTTGAAGCGATCCCGTGCCTTGAATAACATCATCAATAATATACTTTAATAACCATGGCATAATAAGCGGGATACCGAACTTCACAAGACCAATAATAATTGTAATAGCAATAAGCCATCGATATGGTTTAACAAATTGTAAATATCTTTTTATACCTTGCACATAATCCCCCCTCTAATAGGACAAACCTGCCGGGAAATTCCCTGCAGGTTTGTTTTAATTTCTGTACATTAAATATCTTTCGTACCACATATCTACGAAATCCGGTGCGAATGGACCTTTTCTTTGATGAATCCACTGTGTTAAATGTGCTACATTTCGTTTTAAAATTGTATCAATAACAGGTGGATACTGCATGATTTGACTATGCTTTTCATACTCATCTTCATCCAAAAGTGTATATGTCATATCTGGATACACTTTAATGTCTAAGTCGTAATCAATATACTTTAATGCTTCAGAGTCATATGCAAAAGGAGAACTTAAATTACAATAATAATATACTCCTTCTTCTCTCAGCATTCCAATTACATTAAACCAATAATTAGCATGGAAGTAACAAATCGCAGGTTCGCGAGTAACCCATGTTCGACCATCTGATTCCGTAACTACTGTACGATCATTTGCTCCGATCACAAGGCTCTGCGTCCCTTTTAAAATTGTTGTCTCTTCCCACATTCTATGAATGGAGCCATTATGTTTATAACTATGTATTTGTACCTTTTCTCCTTCTTTGGGAAATCCCATATATGCTCCCTTCTTTCAACCGCAAATGCTTTTCTTAAGTTGTCTTAACTACCCCTTGAACTGCATTCACTTTTTTTCTATTATAACTTTTTTGTCAAAATTTTAAAACTAAAGCGATAGGACACTTGTTTTCATGAGGAATATAATGAAGTTTGTATTATTGAATACCACATCACTAACCCTTTTAACGAAGGAACATTTCCTATGAATTAGCAATACGTATTTTAGAAGATTAAACGAAGGTATAACAAAAAGAAAAGCCCCCTCACCTCTGTTTAAGAAAGGACTTTTCACCTAAAATCAACAACATATCTCACCCTTAATTTGAAATTATTTTTTCGGTTTCAAAAGATTGAATCACATTATTCGTTTGCTGTTCAAATTTTTCATGCAAAAGTTTTAATGCTATTTCTGTTCTATATATTTCTTGACGGATAAAATGCAATTCTTTTTTATCGCACGTATCCCTTCCACTCATTTCAATTTGCTGATACTTCTCTAAATGTGATTGTAACTTTAAAAGCTCATCCATCGTTTCCAACTGCTCTCCTACCAACTTATCAAAATCGTTCATCACTTACCCCCTTTTTGATTCATTCGCCAGTTATAATTCCTATTACATATTTTCTAATCGTGAACTTCTTTCTCCTTTGACTATATTTGTTGACTTATTAGAAGTTATGTCGTTCCCTTTATTTTCATTACAGTGACACGCACACAAAGAAAACACTTCTCTCGAATTGGAGAAGTGTTTTTCTTTCATTACTCGTTTGAACTAGAAGATTGTGATTGTTTTGCAGCTGATTGTGCATTTTGTTTTTTCACTGCATGCACATCTGTTTCAGTTGCAAACTCTGTACCATAACTAGCATTTGCACTTTGAGCAGCAGAAGCTTGTGCTTTCTGTGCCTCTGATTGTGCGTTCGCTTGTTTTACTGCTTGTACATTCGTTTCAGTTGCAAACTCTGTACCATAGCTAGCATTTGTACTTTGAATGCTAGCACCAGAAGTTGCCTTATTATAACCTTGTTGTTTTTTACTCATCTTTCTCACCTCCACAATCAATAATGTAACCAATTCACTTAGAAGTTATCCCTAATTTTCTTTTTAAAAATTCACGTATATATCTCTTATCACTCATTCAAACTACATATGATGGAGGTGGGAATATGTATACTGGACGTGATATGACTGAGCTAACTATGATTTCCAAAAATGAATGGAAAGAGGATGAATTAGCTTATTTTCATCATTCATTTCAGCAAATTATGCCTTATCTAAATGTAGAGGGACAAACGATTTATAAAGAAGTTGTGAAAGAAATCGAGTCACGGGGCGGATTATAAACGCGTGGATTTTCAACCTCAAAATACAAATTTATTTTCAATATAAAAAAACGTGTTCCAAAGTTCTGGAACACGTTTTTATTATTTATCCCGCTATTCGCCGGGCAGTAAGACCCCACATCAAAATGCAGCGAAAGCAAAGAAGTTAGGTTGGGGTCGGGCTGCCCATAAAAGCCCGATTGGTGAGGGCTAATAATCAGTGGGGGATGAAGAACCCCCCCCACTGATTAAAGTTTCACTTTACTGCATTGTAATTTTCTCAACACACTTTTCGTAAATTGTACGATGTGATTTCGAGAAAGGTAACTGTTCAAACGCTTCTTTCGATACAAACTTTAATGTATCCGTTTCGACAATATTACCTGTTACTTTTCCGTAAAATATGAAGATATCCCAAGTACGATGTGTAAAAGTATGTTGTACATTCATCGCGTATTCATCAATAGAAACTGAGAGATCAAAGCTCTCCTTCATATAATCCGTAAGCTGTTGTTTTTGATTACGAATACCTTCACTTAGTTCAATATTCGGGAACTCCCACATATTAGCCAGTAATCCCGTACTTGGGCGTTTATTAATTACGTAACGGCCATCTTCAGTTTGAAGTACTCCCGCAACGAGCGGTACCATTGTAGGTGCTTTCGCTTTACTCTTCACTGGTAGTTCTTTTTGAACACCTTCAGCATACCCTCTGCAATGTTCACGTACAGGACAAAGTAAACAAGATGGATTTTTCGGTATACAAATTAATGCCCCTAATTCCATCAAACCTTGGTTAAAATAAGATGGATTTTCTATAGAAATAATTTCACGCACAATCTCTTCAAAAACTTTTCTCGTTTTCGGTTTTGCAATATCATCCCACACTGATAAAATACGAGATAATACGCGCATAACATTTCCATCAACCGCTGGCTCTGGTATGCCATATGCAATACTTAAAATGGCACCTTTTGTATATGGTCCCACTCCTTTTAATTTTTCAATTTTCTTTACATCGCTCGGTACTGTCCCGCCGTATACTTCTTTTACCTCTTTTACTGCAGCATGTAAATTTCGTGCTCTAGAATAATAACCTAAGCCTTCCCATGCTTTTAATACTTCTTCATCATCGGCAGTTGCTAGCGCTTCAAGCGTAGGAAACTTCCCCATAAAATTTGCGTAATATGGTTTTACAGCCTCTACCCTTGTTTGCTGTAACATAATTTCTGAAACCCAAACACGGTATGGATCTTTATTTTTTCGCCACGGTAAATCACGTTGTTCTTTTTCAAACCAACCAATTAAATCATTTTGAAACTGTTCTATGTTAAACTCATTTAATATTTCAAGTGTCAAACTTGATCCCCCTCATTTTTTTGCATATACGTACTATTATAAAGATTTTAGGAAAAAATTTAAGTAAGATGACATAGGAAATAGAAGGCAAAGGACTTGAGGTATCGAATAAAAAGAGTTACATTAATAAAAAACGGAGGTGGATTTCTATGGACACAGCCACTCACCTTGTTATGGGCGTTACTCTAGGCAGTTTGGCAACATTAGATCCAGCTATAGCACAAAGTGATATTGGGCCACAAGCAGTGATGCTTGCAACAATTGCCGGTTCCAATATTCCTGACATCGATACAGTTTTAAAATTGCGTAATAACGCTAAATATATAAGAAATCATCGCGGGATTACTCATTCCATCCCTGCAGTGATCCTTTGGTCACTCCTTATAAGTGGCATCTCTTTCGCCTTCTTTTCAGACGCTCCCTATCTGCATCTACTACTTTGGTCATTTATTGCCGTCTTTCTTCATGTCTTTGTGGATATTTTCAATGCCTATGGTACACAGGCATTAAGGCCCTTCACAAAAAAATGGGTAGCGCTCGGCATAATTAATACGTTTGATACTGTCATTTTCTTTATCCATATACTTGCTATCGCCTGTATGCTTGTCGGAGCACATAAAGGGTATACTGCTTTAGCAGCGTATATATTAATGTTTGTTTACTATATCGGCCGCATTATGATGCATCGAAATATTAAAAGTGTAGTATACAAACGTTTCAAAAATGTAGAGAAAGTAATTATTTCTCCTTCTTACAAATTTTATCATTATCATTTAGCCGTCGTTACAACTGAACATTACTACGTAGCAAGATGGCACCGCGGTAACATCCTTGTATACGATAAATTTAATCGCGTACCGTTCCCGAATACCGCCATTATGCAAGCCGCTGTGCGAGATGAAAATATATCTGCTTTCTTATCTTTCTCGCCTGTATATCGCTGGGATATTTTCGATTATGATAACTATTATGAAGTTCGATTTATTGATTTGCGGTATCGAAGTAAAGATTATTATCCATTCGTCGCAATCGTTCAGCTCGATCAAAATTTAAATATTATTAGTTCATATACAGGATGGATTTTCAGCGAAGAGAAACTTCGAAAGAAACTGGAATTGCTTCCACATTAAAAAAAGCGACCTACGTCGCTTTTTTTAATGTTTCAAATGATCTTCTTGATTGATTAAATGGCTATACTTCGGATTATTTGTACGCATTTCATGAAGGCGCCCTCCATGATTATTAACCCATGTTCGTACCACTTGTTCAGTCATTTCCTCACCTTGGTAACGACCTGATTTAGCATAAGTTGTTCGGAAGTCTTCCCACAGTAATTCAACCCATGCACGAGCTTGTGCGTAAGAAAGGTTGTCATTTTTATCTAATAATTCTTTCGTTAATGTTTCATAAATATCATTCATGTTCTATTCTCCTTTTACCTATTTATTCCCTTAATTTCTAAAGGATAGTTTCTTCTATTTTGCACATTCTATAAGTGATACTTCTTAAAGAGGTATCAACTGATAATGAGGGGGCGTTCTTAATGGGTAGACAAGCCGAATTTTGGTCTGAGTCAAAAAACAACAGCAAAATCGACAGTCAACCGAAAGCGAAATCACGCTTCGCTTCGAAACGACCTAACGGCACAATTAACACGCACCCACAAGAGCGTATGCGTGCTGCAAATCAGCAGGAAGAGTAGTACAAATTAAATTCCTACACGAGGTGATAAAGATGAGCTACCGTGACCATTTAGATCGTCGTTCTGAATTATTTAACCATACGTGGACTCGTCCAAAACATGCGAAGGCGCAAGTTAACGGACAGACGCAACAAACCCAGTCTCTCATTATACTGGCAAACGAATGTAAAAAACGCCAATTTTAGAATCTCCTATCTCCTTTAACGCCTACCAAAGATGAAAACCAGAGAGATTCGCTCTCTGGTTTTTATTTTTCTTGTAGCAAGGAAATTGGTATTCCAATCTCTTCATTATCATGTTGCTTATATCCCCAAGCAAATACCCCATTGAAATACGTAATTTTAAATACCACACCAGGTTCTTCTACTAATTCATATGTCTCACCAATATGGAATTTATTTATATCTATCATATAAGCACGAGCCATAGCCATTTTTCTCATTAATACATCGAATTCATTTACAATTCCAAGTTGCTCAGCCTTTACTGCTTGCTCCTTCAAAACCCCAATTTCTTCCCTTAGCTCATGTGGTGTCATTTCACTGTAGCGTTTTGGCGTACCCATCTTATTTCCTCATCCCTCTTCACGTTTCATTTGTAAAAATATATCTATCTCATCAATAGAGAACCCTTTTCGATATAACGCTTGCTTCACCTTATTTTCGAATGTCCAACCATCATACTTCTTATATTTCTCATAATATTTATTCCCATGATAGTGTAACGCTTCTTCTTGCTGTTCGTCATCTTTTTCGTCTTTCAATTCTTCCAAGCAAATTTGAATCACATCTCTAGAATATCCTTTACGAACAAGCATTTCATCTAACTTTAGCTTCATTTGTAAAAATGAATGCTTTTGATAAGATTTTTTCTTCTTTTCTATAAGAAACAAAGCATTCTCCATTTGCTTCTCCTTTGGATACTCTTGTAAACTATGTGTAATGATTAAATCCTGAACACCTTTACTTAATAGCCCTCTCCTAATAACAGTTGGACCTTTTTGATTCACATTACTTTGCGTTCGCACGTATGAAATAGCGTACTCTTTATCATTAATATATCGATCATGTAATAATTTCGAAACGACTTCAGAGATGATGGCCTGTCCCACTTCTTTTTTTCGTAAGAAATCTTCTATTTCTTGTTTTGTTCTCATTTGATAGGATAAATAGGAAATCGCTTGTAAATATGCTTTTTGTACCTCTTCATTGTACAAAATATTCCCTAACGCTACTTCATCAATTTCTAAGCCTTTTTGTAACCCATGTTTCATTAAGATTGATTGATTCACACTAAACCCGTACTCTTCGCCTTGACCTTTATCAATATAAATATTAAATCGTTCTTTCGATCGTTTTTGCACTTCTATTTTTGTAATGACAGTCATACTCTCACCTCTCTATTATTTTAACATAGTCAAGGAACGTTTTTTCTTTTCAAGAATATATATAATGAGGAGGAAATGATTGTGAAAATCGCAATTTCTGGTGGCTCTGGCTTTATAGGCAAATCCCTTTCTAGTTTTTTTATTCAAAAGGGATTTACTGTTTACATTCTTACTCGAAAAAAAATTGCTGAAACTTCACACACTAACCTTCAATACGTACAGTGGACACCGGATTTACAGACCTTCCCTCTCTCCTCTATCGATGTAGTTATTAATCTAGCCGGAGAATCTATTAATAGTAGATGGACAAAAAAACAAAAAGAATCAATTTTAAACAGTAGAATTCAAACAACAAAAGGACTCATTAAACAATTACAAACACTTGAAACAAAGCCACACACATTTATTAATGCAAGTGCCATTGGATACTATGGGACATCTGAAACCGAATCTTTTACAGAACAGCAAGAGACTCCAGGAGATGACTTTTTAGCAAACACAGTATATTTGTGGGAGCAAGAAGCATCTAAAGCCCGCTCCATTGGAATAAGAACTGTCTACACAAGATTTGGAGTCGTATTAGGCGCAGATGGAGGAGCTCTTCCAAAAATGCTACTTCCCTATCAATTATATATCGGCGGTACACTTGGATCTGGAAACCAATGGTTATCATGGATTCATATAGACGATGTCGTTCGCATGATTGATTTCATCATTCACAAAAAAGAAATTGACGGAACTTTTAATATTACAGCGCCAACGCCAATACGGATGAAAGAGTTCGGTGAAATTATTGCCACTATAACTAGGCGACCTCATTGGCTACCTGTTCCTTCATTTGTACTTCGCGCTTTACTCGGTGAGATGAGTATACTTGTATTAGAAGGGCAACATGTATTACCCAATAAAGCTATTAAACATGGATATCAATACACATTTCCAACAGTTAACCATGCATTACAAAATATCCTCTTGCATACAATGTAGTACTTTTAAAATACAGTTTTACGGGTAGTCTATCTCCTCCAAGACTTCTTACTTTTTAAACACCGGAGCATTACTACACGAAAAACCTTTCAGTTACTTTGTCTAAACCTATTCTACACATTACAAGGTGACGGAAATGAGGTCTCTATGAAAATATTGCTCAAACAAGCCATTGTATATCCTATTACATCCCAAAAGTTTCAAGGAGATGTACTCGTTATAGGAGAACGCATTGCCGCGGTCAAACCTCATATTGATACTACTCAGGATATGACCGTTATAGATGCACGAGCTCTTCATCTCTTGCCTGGATTTATTGATGTTCATACTCACCTTGGCCTCTACGATGAAGGTACTGGTTGGGCTGGTAATGATGCAAATGAAACATCCGAAGTTTCAACACCACATATCCGTTCTTTAGACGGGATTCATCCTTTTGATATTGCATTTCAAGACGCTGTACAAAATGGTGTTACGACTGTTCACGTGATGCCCGGAAGCCAAAACATTATCGGCGGTACTACTTGCGTAATAAAAACTGCTGGAACTTGTATAGATCATATGATTATTCAGGAACCTGCTGGTTTAAAAATTGCCTTTGGAGAAAACCCTAAAAAGTTCCATAGTAACGGTACAAAAGAATCAATAACACGTATGGGAATTATGGGGTTACTTCGTGAATCATTCTATGACGCACAACACTACGGGCATGAAGCTGATTTTCGAATGCTACCTATTTTAAAAGCACTCCGCCGAGAAATACCGGTACGTATCCACGCTCACCGCGCAGATGATATCACTTCAGCTTTACGCTTTGCGACAGAATTCAATCTTGATTTACGTATTGAACATTGTACAGAAGGACACTTTATTGTTGAAGAGCTTTCGAAACACAATTTAAAAGTTTCAGTTGGACCTACTCTTACGCGACGTTCGAAAATCGAACTTAAAAACAAAACGTGGGATACTTATCATATTTTATCGAAAAATGGAGTAGAAGTTTCTATTACAACCGACCACCCTTATACACCAATTCAATATTTAAATGTTTGCGCTGCCATTGCAGTAAGAGAAGGATTAGATGAGAAAACAGCGTTGGAAGGAATCACTATTTTCCCAGCTCGAAATTTACGTTTGGAGGATAGAATTGGAAGCATTGATGTTGGAAAAGATGCTGACCTCGTGTTATGGACACATCATCCTTTCCATTATTTAGCCAAGCCTGTACTCACTATGATTGACGGAAAAATAATTTACAAAAAAAATAAAAAAAACTAGTTTATTTTTTTGACTAGATACAGTATTATACGATTATAAACTGAATGAAACCATAATCAATTTGTGTCGTGATTATCATTTTCAAATTGATGAATGGGGAAGGCAAATGGTGCGCCACCAGCGTTAGAAACTGGTTCTAGTGGGTTCGATTCCCACCCCGAAATTTTTTAAAGATTGATATAAAAATTTCGAGGGTGGGTGCTTTTTCGTCATGCTACCCTCGTGTGAGGAGGAGTTAGTGTGTTGAAAAAACGCGACTTACACGACAGCCACGTTCTATACGAATTAATGGTGGATCCTGCTGTCTTCCCTTTTGTGCGTCAAAAGGCCTATTCTTATGAAGAATATTTATTTTTAACGAAACAAACAATCGAAGCCGAAGAGCGTGGAGAATTAATCTCACGCACAATTTTAGATGAATGGGGTAACCCCATCGGCACAATTACTTTATTTGATGTGCAAGAAAAAGCTGGATTCCTCGGAACTTGGCTTGGCAAACCATATCATGGTAAAGGATATAATAAATTGGCGAAAGATTCATTTTTTAGCGAACTTTTCTATGAATTAGATATTGAAACGATTTTTATGCGTATTCGTAAAATAAATATTCGGTCTATTAAAGCTGCCGAAAAACTACAATATGTAAATCTAGCAAACGAAACAAGAAAAGCCGTTTATGATGAAATTAACGCGCATGAAGAAGTATATAATTTATATGAAATTCCAAAAGATCAGTATACACTTGCAACAATGCGAGATACAACATTCCAAGAAGCACACCAATTAAAAGAAGCGTAATCTAAAAATTCAGAAATAATAATCAATCATTACTAGTTTGACATATATGTATATCACCCCATGTCTTTGGAAACGATAGATAGTGACTTTAGGACACGAGGTGATTTGTAATGGATAAAAAGAAACGTGATAAAGCAAAAAACACATTATCTAGTACACAAGAAGTTCTCTATCAGCGAGAATTTCGAAAAGCAGATCGTGCAGCGGGCTATCGCTCAAAAAGTATTTAAAGTGAAACTGAATAATTAGAAGGTTTCCCCCCTAATTATTCAGTTTCATTACATAAGATTTTCCAATGAATTAGCAAAAAAGGTTCCTTATTTATAAGGAACCTTTTTTGTGGACAACCTTATCCACAAAAACCGTAGAATTGTGCATAAATTACAAAAGTATTTTACGAATTCATTTATTTAAATGAATTCTAAACGTGAGAATTGTGGATAATTTTCTAAAAATTGTGGATTATGTGGATATAGCTGTTAATATTCCGATTTTACTGTCTAATGAAAGCGTAATCCTTTGTGGATAAAGTGAAACTTTAATCAGTGGGAGTTTTGTTTATCCACACTGATTATTAGCCCTCACCAATCGGGCTTTTGCGGGCAGTTAATCCCCACCTAACTTCTTTGCTTTCGCTGAATTTTGAGGTAGGGGTCTTACTGCCCACAAATAGCGGGATAAGTTAATAATTCACGTTTATTTTTTTTACAACAATAAAAAAAACCCTCTTTAAATGCTTAAAAGAGGGTTTCATATTAAGTAAAAGATTCGGCAAGAACTGGTGATTTAATAGGTATATGATTCGGCTCTGCATGATTTTCTGCCAAAATTGTATCCACAATATGACCAGCTGGCTCAGGACGATAAATACTTTTCATGGCTTCTTTCATCTGAAGAAGCTTCATATCATCTTGTAATAACGCCTCTGTTTTTGCAAAAACTTCACTATCATCACGAATTACAACTGCAGCCCCTTTTTTTTCAAAATACAACGCATTTTCATTCTCTTGTCCTGGGACAGGTTTATATAAAATGACAGGTACTTGTAATGCAGCTGCTTCGCTTAATGTAATACCACCTGGCTTCGTAATCATACAAGAAGTAACACGGAACAATTCATCAATGTTTTCAACATAACCAAATACTTTTAAAGCATCAGAACCTTGTTCCTGTAGTTCCATTAAATCCTGCTTTAAAGCTTCGTTTTTCCCACAAACGACAACTACTTGTAAGTTTGGTACTGACATAAATGACTGGCATAGCTCTTTTACACTCCCTAGCACACCATGAGCACCTGCTACAATTAGTAACATCTTTTTATCCTTACATAACTGATATTTATTATATATAATTGCTGGATTTATCTTTAGCTCAAAACTGCTACGAATCGGAATCCCTGTTTCAACAATTTGTTCTGCAGGTACACCGATATCAACCATCACTTTTTTCACATGATCGGTTGCTACAAAATAACGATCTACTTCTCGATGGATCCATATTTTATGCACGCAAAAATCCGTTAATACGTTATAAACAGGAATAGAAATACCTATTTGCTTTTTCAATTCTGGTACAGCGATGATTGGAAAGGTATTAATAACAATATCCGGTTTCTCCACCTGTAATAGCGTCTTCAAACGCTTTCTCCCAAAATTCGCATACCAAGATGCTATTTTTTTATCATAAATTTTCTCTACACCATAATAAAACAAACGATATAATTCTTTTCCTACCGTATAGCTTTTTAAATATAAATATTTTGTAATATCGGTTATAACTGGATGTGATTCTCCAAACAAGTCGCATACAATTACATCTTCGATTCCTTTTTTGCGAAATGTTTGTTCTAATGTTTTTGCCACTTGCACATGACCGTTACCGTAATGTGCAGTTAATATTAAAACCTTGGGGTTTTTTATCAAACAAATCCACTCCTAGCTTTTTGTTTCTCCATATTGCATATACGACAATAGGAAAAACATTTTCCTTAAAAACTACATACTCGGATTCTAATACTTTCCTGTTAGCTATGTATCTGTCGTGGATATGCAAAGCATATAAGATTGACCCCTTAATCCTATCTGTGCTCATATCTTTACATTATACTTTCCTATAAGAGCTTTCGCAATAACTTACAAATGTTCTATATTCCATAATACTCACTCTTTTACTTCTTAATTCTTTTTACTATTTTGATTTCCCTTTACAATTATGTAAATTTCTCCGCTTATTCTTTACAAAAATATGGATATTCCCTTTTCAGTATACTCTTTTCTAAATATATACTCTAGATTTTATTATGAAGAAACAAAAAGCCTAACCAAATGTTTAGGTTAGACTGCTTGTAAAATATGTTTTGCATGTTCAACATTTTCTTCTGTCGGTGGATTCACATCCGCAAGTGGATACTTATGTCCAAGTGCCTCCCATTTATAAACACCGAGCTTATGATATGGCAGCACTTCCACTTTCTTAACATTAGATAGACTTTGAATAAAGTTTGATAATTTTTGCAAATCCTCTTCACCATCGGTAACACCGGGAACCAATACATGTCTTACCCAAATTGGTTTCTTTCTATCCGATAAATAACGAGCAAATTGTAAAATGTGTTCATTTGGTTTCCCTGTTAATTTACGATGTTTCTTTGAATCAATATGCTTCAAATCCAATAAAACTAAATCTGTATACTCCATTAAAATATCTAGCTTATTTTGGAATTCTGGTTCTTCAGAATAACAACCGCCAGAAGAATCGATTGTTGTATGGATACCAGCTTCTTTGCACTTTTTAAACAACTGGGTTAAGAAGTCTAGCTGTAATAGTGGCTCTCCACCGCTAACTGTTATACCGCCTCCAGAAGCTTCAATAAATGGAAGGTAACATGTCACATCCTGCATCACTTCTTCAACTGTTATTTCTTTACCTTTACCGATTTCCCATGTATCAGCATTATGACAATATTGACAACGTAATAAACACCCTTGTGTAAATATGACATAACGAATCCCTGGGCCATCAACAGTACCACAAGACTCTACAGAATGTATTCTTCCTTTTACCATGTTACTTCCTCCTTTATTGAAACAGCCTCCCTCCGCTATATATTAAAAGCGGAGGGACACTTTTTTCACTTACATGCTTTCATGCATTGTACGGTTTATTACATCAATTTGTTGTTCACGAGTTAATTTAATAAAGTTAACAGCGTAACCAGATACACGAATTGTTAATTGTGGATATTTTTCAGGATGCTCCATTGCATCCATTAATGTTTCACGGTTAAATACGTTAATATTTAAGTGGTGTCCTTCTTTTATTGCATATCCATCAAGCATAGATACTAAGTTGCGTACTTGTACATCATCTTCTTTACCAAGTGCTTTTGGAATAATAGAGAATGTATTTGAAATACCATCTTGTGCATCTTCATATGGTAATTTAGCTACAGATAATAATGATGCTAATGCACCTTTTGTATCACGGCCATGCATTGGGTTTGCGCCCGGTGCAAATGGTTCTCCAGTACGACGTCCATCTGGAGTGTTACCAGTTTTCTTACCGTATACAACGTTAGATGTGATTGTTAAGATTGACATTGTATGAACAGAATTACGGTATGTTTTATGTTTGCGAATCTTGTTCATAAATGTTTTCACAAGATTTACTGCGATTTCATCTACACGATCATCATTGTTACCGTATTTAGGGAAATCTCCCTCAATTTCGAAATCAACTGCAATACCATTTTCATCACGAATTGGTTTTACTTGTGCATATTTAATTGCACTTAAAGAGTCTGCTACTACAGATAATCCAGCGATACCTGTTGCCATTGTACGAAGAACATTTGTATCGTGAAGTGCCATTTCAATACGTTCATAGCTATATTTATCGTGCATATAGTGAATTACATTTAATGTATTTAAGTATAGACCAGCTAACCATTCCATTGTCATATCGAATTTACGCATAACTTCTTCATAATCTAATACTTCAGAAGTAATTGGTGCGTATTCAGGACCAACTTGTGCTTTTGACTTTTCATCTTTACCACCGTTAACCGCATATAGTAATGCTTTCGCTAAGTTTGCACGTGCTCCGAAGAACTGCATTTGTTTACCAATTCTCATTGCTGATACACAACAAGCAATACCGTAGTCATCACCGTAGTCAGCACGCATAATGTCATCATTTTCGTATTGAATTGCTGATGTTTTAATAGACATTTTTGCACAGTAGTTTTTAAAGTTCTCTGGTAATTGTTTAGACCAAAGAACTGTTAAGTTTGGTTCTGGTGCTGGTCCTAAATTATCTAATGTATGCAAGAAACGGAATGAGTTTTTTGTTACTAACGGACGACCGTCTAACGCCATACCACCGATAGATTCAGTTACCCAAGTTGGATCTCCAGAGAATAGTTCATTATAATCAGGTGTTCTTGCAAATTTCACAAGACGTAATTTCATAATGAAATGGTCAACAATTTCTTGTGCTTTTTCTTCTGTTAAAGTACCATTTGCTAAATCTCTTTCAATGTAAACATCTAAGAATGTAGAGGTACGTCCAAGGCTCATTGCTGCCCCGTTTTGCTCTTTAATTGCTGCAAGATAAGCAAAGTATAACCATTGGAAGGCCTCTTGTGCATTTGTAGCTGGCTTAGAAATATCGAATCCATGAGAAGCAGCCATCTGTTTTAACTCTTGAAGTGCACGCATTTGCTCAGATAATTCTTCACGTAAACGCATTGTATCTTCGCTCATTACACCGCCAGTTAAATTATAATCAGCTTTTTTCGCTTCAATTAAATGATCTATACCATATAGCGCTACGCGGCGATAGTCACCGATAATACGTCCACGTCCATACGCATCTGGAAGACCAGTAATAACACCTGATTTACGAGCCGCTTTCATTTCTGGTGTGTATGCATCAAATACACCTTGATTATGAGTTTTACGCCAGTCTCTGAAAATCTTGCTAAGTTCTTTATCCATTTCATATCCATACGCTTCACAAGCTTGTTCTGCCATACGAATACCACCATATGGTTGTAAAGAACGTTTAAATGGTTTATCAGTTTGGAAACCGACCACTTTTTCAATATCTTTATTTAAATATCCTGGTTCATGTGATGTAATAGAAGAAACAATTTTTGTATCCATATCAAGAACGCCACCGTTTTCACGTTCCTTTGTTGTTAAATCCATTACTTGATCCCAAAGTTGTTTCGTTGCTTCAGTTGCTTCCGCTAAGAAAGAGTCTTCTCCCTCGTAAACGTTTACATTATTTAAAATGAAATCGCGAACATCAATCTCTGCTTTCCATTTTTCACCTTTAAAGTTTTCCCACGCGCTTTTTACATTTTCTAATACTTGAGTCATCCTAATCTCCTCCATTTTTGATTAGTACAGGACTACGTTTTTTTATATAACAGCTTACACACTTAGAATACTACTTTTTTTCGGAAGTGGACGAAATAGTTGTGACATGTTTGTGAAATGTTGAGCAAACTACTACGTACATAGTGTTAACCTCATATAAAACTCTTTAGAATTAACCCTTTCTTTAATTGTATTTTTTTGGTATTCTTATATACGAGTCCTATTTTGTAATATAAGAACGATACCCATTGTAGAGCTGTAATACTCTTATCTCCTAATCTGTTATAGTTTTTATAACAGAGCAAAAAAGTGTACATACGTTGTACACTTTTTTTGTTACCACTATAAAACATCTCTTTTTCTATTTCCATCGTAAAATCCACCACGACTGTTTGTTAATGCAATTAATTGCTCTAATCCTTCTATATGATCACCAATAATTCGAAGGACAGCTGGAGGATGACCTATTTTTGCGAAATGTTCACTGGGACGAATACGGTTCATCTTATCAACATCGACACGACTTACACAAGCGATTTCAAAACCTGAAAGTACAGCTTTCACTTGTGCTACACAAGGTGACAATAATGATTTATACCCTATTTCCTTCAAACAAGTACGACTAAACGCATTAGGTACAGCAATAAGAGAGCCTACTCCTAAATCTTTTCTATCACAAGCTAAATTTACTGCATATTTAAATGCTGTTACAAGATGAAGTGGTACTCTCAAATCTAAATAATGATTTAAATCATTTAATGCGACATCCGTTCCATCTGCAATAGCTTTTGCAAAGGGATATAGCTCACTAGCTGGAATAACAAAGTCACCGTCTATAAATAAAACAATTTCTCCTTTTGCAAAATAAGTTCCAAGCGAACGCCCCACATCGTTTCCAAGTGCTTCTTTATACACAATTGTTGTTGCTCCCTTGTCTTTTGCAATTGTTGCCGTTTTATCGGACGAACCATTTACAACAACGATGATTTCAAAAGGTTCAATTTTGCGAAGCTCTTCTATAACGTTTCCAATTGTTTTCTCTTCATTTTGCACAGGAATAATTACCGATAATTGCTCTCCTTTATACAAATTAGATGTAACGCCCCATCCTTGATAAAAATCTTCAAAATTTAGAGTATGATAGACACTCTCTCTTTTCCTATTTCCATCATAATATCCTCCGCGCCCATCGCTGCCTAATATCCGCTCTGCTACAGCTTCTATATGATCACCTATCATTCGTTTTTCAGATTGAGAAAGATCCGTGCCATATGCAGCATGCTCGAATGGACGAAATTTATTTGGCGTAATAACGTCAATTGCACAATGACGACTAATTCTCCATTTACTTTGTGCTAGGCGTAGATGAGCCACAATAGGATTAACAAAACATTCGTCTCCAATACTTTGCACAACTTCCTTCGTCAGCGCATGAGGTACAGATAATAAAGAATCAATTTTTAATTCTTCACGCTCTAACATTGCATTTAATATTTGGCGCCATACTGTCACGGAGTGCGGTTTTTGTTTCTTTAAAAATAATGCGTCCAAATTATTTAAAACGATGTCCGCCTGATCATGTAAAATCGGATTAAGGAATAATTGTAATTTTGAAGTTTGAATAGCAAAATCTCCATCTACAAACAGTAATACATCACCTATCGCATGTTTTGCACCAACTGCGCGTCCAACGTCGTTACCAAGTGACTCTTTATGCTGGATTACTGTACATCCTAAGCTCTCAGCAATCGCTTCTGTACCATCATTACAACCATTTGCTACTACAATAATCTCTACTGGATTCAATGGTTTTACCGATTGAACCACATCTGAAATCGTATCCACTTCATTACATACGGGAATAATAACTGATAACGACTTAGCCATTGTTTTCTTCACGAAACCATTTAATAGTTTCTTTCAATCCTTGTTCCCACGTTACTTTCGCTTGAAACTGAACAAGTTCTCTTAATTTCGTTACGTCTGGTCTTCTATTTGGAATCTCTTCAAATCCATGTGGATATACTTTCTCAAATGGAACGTGCACAATTTTGGAAATAGACTTCGTTAATTTTTTTATATCTTCCGCTACTACCCTTATATTTTTTTCATTCTCAGAACCTATATTAATAATTTCACCATTTACCTTCTCATCCATTGCACGAATTGTTGCCTCGACCGCATCACTTACATACGTAAAGCAGCGTGTCTGCTTTCCATCTCCATACACGAGAATATCGTCACCTTGCAAAGCCGCACGAATAAATCGTGGAATTACTCCTGCGTACGGACCATCTTTCGCTCTTGGACCATAAATATTAAAATAACGAACAATCGTTACAGGTAAACCTTCTAATGCGTACCCTAAACATAATGTTTCCTCTAACGTTTTACAAATTGCATAACTCCAACGTATTTTGGAAGTTGCACCGTATAAACGATCTCCTTCTTCAGAGAATGGCGGCTCTCCCTTTCCATATACTTCAGAAGTAGATGCAAATACTACTTTCTTCTTCCCTTTTAACGCTGCTTGTAAAATATTTCTCGTTCCATCGAAATTTGTTTCAATAAGCTCTACACTTTTTTCCATTGTAGTTTTGACTCCCAAAATTGCAGCTAAATGAAACACCACATCATGTTGATTCACTAATTCATAAATTGAATTTTTATCTAAAACGCTTATTGAAATAACCCGGAGCTCTTTCATTAACTCATTATGATATTTATTTTTTCCTTTATAGAAGTTATCCACAATAGTAACTTCATAACCTCTTTTCACCAACTCTTCAGCTAAATGCGAACCAATAAATCCTGCTCCACCTGTAATTAAACATTTTTCACTCATACACTCACCTTCTTTACGATTCCACGTGTATCTATTAATCGCTCAATCCCTTTAAAAAGATTCCAATCGATGCTAGAGTGATCCGTTACAATTAAAATACAATTTGCTTGTTTAATTCTTTGTTCATCTAATGGAACAGATTGATATAGTGTATCTCCAATTTTCGCTGTAGAAATATACGGATCATGATATTCTATCTTGTATCCTTCTTTTATTAATAATTGAATAATTGGCAACGCCGGTGATTCTCTCAAATCATTTACATCTTTCTTATATGCAATCCCTACTATTAAAACCGTTGCGGGTGATTGCACCACACCTTTTACTTTCCCGATTATTTTCGCTGGCATTTCTTCATTAATTACATGTGCTGCCTCAATTAATTGACTAATTGCTCCAGCCTTTCTTATTCTCCATTGAAAATATAAAGGATCTACCGGAATACAGTGTCCTCCTATTCCTGGTCCTGGCCAATACGGAGTAAATCCAAACGGTTTTGTAGATGCCGCTTCAAGCACCTCATAAAAATTAATATTCAAACTTTCACAAAGTATATTTAACTCATTTACTAATGAAATATTAACTAAGCGCTGAATATTTTCAAATAGCTTACACATCTCGGCCACTTTCGGAGAGCTAACTGGAACGACTACATCAAATATAGTGCTATACAAATCCTGTACTTTTTGTTTACACTGCTCGGTTTGTCCACTAATAACTTTTGGAATTGTTTCAACTGAATACTGGCTATTCGCTGGATCAATTCGCTCTGGAGAATACCCAATATAATAATCTTCTCCTACCTTTTTACCTGTTTGAGAAATAATCGGAATGATAACTTCCTCCAGTGTACCTGGATATGTGGAGCTTTCAAAAATGAAGGTTTGTCCTTCTTGAAGGTGTTGTTGTATATAATGGGAGGCTGAAACGAGTGCACTTAAATCGGGTTCTTTATTCTCATTAATTGGCGTTGGCACAGTCACAATAACATACTCACTATTTTGGAACTCCGCAACACCTTTATCTGGTGTATTTACTATTAATTTTCTCTCGTTCAATAAATTTTGTAATACGTTAGAAGAAACATCAGGAATATAACTTTCTCCTTTAATTATTGATTCTATCTTCCTAGTATCTTTATCTAATCCAAGTACAGCATGTCCTCTTTCTGCAAAAAGGACCGCTAAAGGAAGGCCAACATATCCTAATCCAATAATGGTGACTTTACTACTAGCACTCATCTATATTCTCTTCTTCCCTTCTCAATTGTAGTATTATATCTCTATCCCTTTCTCCGTCTGTAAAACTCCCGCGCCCATTCGTATGTTGTAATAAATAAGCAATCGCCTCAAGCTGATCACCGAAAATACGATCGAATGCAGGAATTCTTCCATTTACAAACCCATGTTGCTCTGGACGTACTCGATTTGTTTTTATAACATCTACAAATTCCACTGCTGTAATAGAGCATTCTTCTAAAATAGCTTTCATTTGAGCTAATGGTGGAATGATAAGGGAATCATATCCAATTTTCTCTATTACCTTTTTATGCATAGCATGTGGCACTGCCGTTAATGAATTGTTCCATAAATCTGGTCGTTTCGCTACCAAATTCACGAAATATTTCCCCATACTAATTGGATCTGCCGGGTGAAACATATCTAACAAACATTGCAAATCATTTAACGCCACATCATTTCCGTCTTCAATAGCATGCAAAAATGGAATTAGCTTTTTTGCCGGAATAGCAAAATCACCATCAACAAATAAACAAATATCTGCCGTAGCATGCATAGCCCCTATCGCTCGTGCTACATTATGTCCAAGTGCCTTCGCGAATTCAACTACAATAACATTCTCTAGCTTTGCTTGTTTAATTGTCTCGGCATCTGCTCCATTCGCAACAACTATAATTTCATCTACACCTGCCTTTTTCACTTCCTGTATGACAGATCTTATAGTCATTTTTTCTTCTGATACGGGTATAATAGCACTGTATTTCGCTTTTTCCTTTTGTAATAAAACTGGTTTATACTTCCCTATAAACTCTCTATCCCTGTTTCCCTCCGAAAAACCGCCACGTTTACCATATGTTTCGATTGCGTATTGCAAAGCACACAAATGATCACCCATAATACGACTAGTCGCCTTCGGATAAGGAGAACCAGGTGATGTACCCGTATGCACAGGACGAACCTTATTCGTGTGAATTACATCGACCGAAGCCATATCGGCAATATCTACTCCTCTAGACATCGCCATCGCTTGAAATAGTGCTGGATCTGCTAAATTCCACCACCCAAGATTCTCAATAACATCCCGATTCATCGCATGTGGAATTGCGATTAAAGAACCAACAACAAGCTCTTTTTTATTCAAATAACGATTCAACATGAATTTTCCAACTGTCGTATAGTGTGGTCTCATCTTTAAATAAACAGACCATGTTAAATTATTCACAACAATTTGGTGCCCTTGCTGAACTCCTTTCACGAAACGTTGTAGCTCTTTACTCTCAATAACGATGTCACCATCTAAAAACAATACAATTTCACCTTTTGCTTCTCTAGCTCCAATTGCCCTTCCTACATCATTACCAAGAGAATGTTTATAATAAATTACATGGCAACTATGCTGTAATGCGACTTCATTCGTTCCATCTGTCGATCCATTATCTACTACAATAATTTCATACGGCTTCAGCTTCTCCACTTCTACTAAAACTTGTGATAAAGTACTTGCTTCATTATGCGCTGGAATAACAACTGATATTCTCATACTTGTATCACTCTTACCCTTCCAAGCGAACATAAGCAATAATAGGAATACGCACAAGTACATCTTCAGGTGGTCCATAAGAAGGAGATGTACGAACACTTACTGCCCCGTCCGTAACAGATAAAAGAATACCTGCAACAATTTCAACAGCTGTCACAACTTGCACTAATTCACCAACATGGTTACGCAATTCATCAGTAAATAACATATATAAGTCTCCTTTCTTACACTTCTTTCATTGATATAATACTTGTAAATGGTAATAAAACTTCAGTTCCTATTCCTTCTTGCAGCGTTAAGAAATCGTCACCAACTGCTACAATAACACCTATTAACTGTCCAACTGTCACAGTAATTTCTACGTTTTTACCTAAATATTGCTTTGCAATTTCCTTAAAAGGTGATGTATTGCATTCTTTTAAAATGTTACAAATAATAGATTGAAATTGACTTGATTCTATAAACTCTTCCGTAGCTTGCTTAGAATTTCTTTGAATAAATCTCGCAAAGTTTTGTGAAAATAAAAGTCGTTCCACAGCAGGCAGTAACTTGTCATCTAAAAAATAGCCTAATTGTCTATTAAACAGTCTGGATAATTTATGCCAATATTTTCTGAACAGACACATATGCTTCTCCTCCTATTATTTTTAAAGTATAAAAATTTACATCCATACATCTTAATTTATACAAAGCAGACTTTTTTTGTGATAGGTAAGGCATACATTTTCTAAAAGAAATAATTGTTTCAGAGCATAAAAAAAGATCGATAGTTTCCCATCTGTCTTTATATATATATTAATTTTCAATTGTCACAATGGCAGCTACGCCGTAATATACAAAATTCGTTTCGCATTGCGTGCATGATGCTTATGTATACTCATAAACCTCCCATTTTCCATTTATTTCATCATCGAACCGCACATATATTTCCTCAATACAAAAAAGACTATCCAAAAGGATAGCCTCTTACACTTCAATATTCCGCAACATCGTATAAATGTCGTTATTCACTTTACCAAATGATTTAATGTTATTTTGAATGTTAGATAATAAAACCACATATACACTACCATTTTTACTAAAACCATTTAAGCAATTCCAACCTGGCATTACACCGTGATTTGAATAGCTTCCTGGATCTACATACCAGCCAAATCCGTAATCCTTTTTCACAGCTGTAAACATTTGATCATAACTCTCTTTTGAAATTAATTTTCCAGAAAAGAGTGCTTCATTAAATAAATATAAATCATGCGCGCTTGTATATATATCACCGCAACCATATAGTTGTGACATGCTCGGAATGTTAGGTGTTGTCATGTTATTATTCACTATTTTATAACCTGTCGATGGAAACCTTGTTTGCTCTAACGCTTTACCGAAACCAGAATGCTTCATACCAGCAGTAGCAAAAATATGTTGTTTAATATATTCTTCTAATGGTTGTCCACTTACCTTCTCAGCAATGTAAGCAAGTATAGAGTAGTTCGAATCTGAATACTTCCATTTCTCTCCTGGTCCTGCAATACGCTTTTGGTTTCCTATTCGTTTTATCAACTCTTCATGAGAAATATCTTCTTTTCCCTGCTCATATTCCGGAATGCCTGATGTATGTGTTAATAGATGTTTTAACTGAATGCTATTACCTTGAGGAAAGTCTGGAATATACTTTGCAACTGTATCCTCTACTTGTAACTTATTTTGATCTTTTAATTGCATAATAGCAGTCGCCACAAATGCTTTTGAAATAGAACCAATATAAAAGGTCGTCTCTGAATTATTCGGCACTTGCTTCTCTTTATTAGCCATGCCGTATCCTTTATTCACAAGAACTTTCCCATTCTTCACAATAACAGCT
This sequence comes from Bacillus sp. 41-22, assembly GCF_025809295.1. Classification (NCBI taxonomy): domain Bacteria; kingdom Bacillati; phylum Bacillota; class Bacilli; order Caryophanales; family Bacillaceae; genus Bacillus; species Bacillus sp. 41-22. The sequence goes on along the minus strand of NZ_CP084035.1, from coordinate 482,525 downwards.
GTCCCACTAAATCCCATGCTCTGTAAATATTGATCCAATTGAGCGTTTTCATTAATTTCTTGAGGCGGTCCTTCAGCAGGTTTCTCTATAACTTGCGCCTGTTTTATCTGTTCTTCCTGTTCTTTTTGTTTTCTTTGTTTTTCAGCTTCTTGCCTTTTCACTTCTTCTATCTTTTTTATCTCTTCTCGCTTCTTCATTTCTGCTGCTGCTTTTAAAGTTTCTTCTTTTTTATTATGCGCAACAATTTTTGTATACATGAAATATACAAGTGAAAATAGTAGGACGAGAATGATTGTTCTTTTTATGTATACAATCGGACGACGTACTTTCCCATTAACAGTATTTTTTTCCTGATCCATGATTACCTTTTTCCCCTTATTTACCGATAATTTAATTCATCTACACAAGACTTTCTCCAAATCATTTCAGTAGATTATAGACATTCCATTCTATGTCATCCCTACTTTATCATGCGCTGAACATATTACCAACCTATATGTATAAAAAAGAAAAAGAAAATTTACAAAAGTAAGATTCCCTTTAAAATTTCAACATAATAAAAGAGGATATCCTGTAAAAGACTGGTGTTATCAATCTTTTTGGATATCCTCTTATCTAACTATTTATACGTGTTTTTTCATATCATCGGCAACAGATTCAACATTTGTACCTACGATAACTTGTACACTTGTGTTACTTAATTTCATAACGCCTTTTGCACCTGCGCGTTTTAATGCTGGTTCATTTACTAAACCTGCATCTTTCACTTGTAAGCGTAAACGCGTTGCACAGTTATCAATAACTGTTAAGTTTTCTTTTCCGCCTAAAGCTGCTACGTAAGTTTCACCAATTGAACCTGCAACTGGTGCATCACCCTCTTCAGCTAACTCATCGTCATCTTCACGACCAGGAGTTTTTAAGTCGAACTTCTTAATTAAGAAGTAGAATACTACGAAGTAAATTGCTGCGTAAATTAAACCGATTCCTGCTAGTAACACTGGTTTTGTTGCAATACCAAAGTTTAAGAAGTAATCAATTGCACCGGCACTAAATGTGAAACCATCGTGAATGCCAAGTGATGTTGTTACGAATAAAGATATACCTGTTAACACGGCATGAATACCATATAATAATGGTGATAAGAACATGAATGAGAATTCAATAGGTTCTGTAATACCAGTTAAGAATGAAGTTAATGCTAGGCCACCTAACATACCTGTAACCATTTTACGTTTTTCTGGTTTAGCAGCTGCAATCATTGCAAAACATGCTGCTGGTAAACCGAACATCATAACTGGGAAGAAACCAGTCATAAACATACCTGCTGTTTTATCCCCTGCAAGGAAGCGAGCGATATCACCATTTACAACATTACCTGCTGCATTTGTAAAGTCACCAAATACGAACCAGAAATATGTGTTCATTACATGGTGTAAACCAATTGGGATTAATAGACGGTTTAATAAACCAAATAGACCTGAACCAACTGCACCTAAATTAACAATTCCATGAGCTAATGCATCGATACCATTTTGAATTGCTGGCCAAATTTGTGCGAATAGAATTCCTAATATTAGCATTACAACCGATGTAACAATCGGAACAAAACGTTTTCCAGCAAAGAAACCTAACCATTCTGGAAGTTTAATTTTATGGAATTTATTATAAAGGAATCCTGCTATAACACCGACAATAATACCACCTAAAACTTTCATATCCACTTTAGTCGATAATTCGGCTGCCTTAGATACTTGTGTCATTGTATCTGCAAGCTTAGATGGATCTACATTTGCGCTATTTCCTATTAAATCTTGGACTTTACCTAATTTATCTTGTAATTCTGCAGTAGAATATCCCTTACTAAGTGCATCAATACTGTTTTTCATAACTAGATAACCAATTGCACCTGCAAGACCTGCTGCACCACTACCATCAACTGAAAGACCGATTGCAATACCAATTGCAAAAATAAGTGCTAAATTATCAAAAACCGCTGCGCCGGCCTGTGCCATAACAGGAATATTAAATACATCTGGTTGCCCTAAACGAAGCAATAATCCTGCTGCTGGTAGTACGGCGATTGGAAGCATTAACGCTTTACCAATACGTTGTAAAAACTGCAACATCTTAATTCCCCCTATCAAATTTATGAAATCGTTATCATTATAAGTACGCTTTAGAAAACGCTTTCTATTACATAACCATAATAACATATAGTTGTATAGATGTGTAGTTTTTATTTCCGAACTTTTTATGGATAAATCTCCTATTTCCAAACTGTTATATAAAAGGAAAATTTTCCTTTTATAACACGGAATAATCGAAACTGAAGACTCACTATAGAACATTCAACTTTCGTTTTATCATTCCACTTTTTCATGTTATTATTTATTTCCGAGCATATCGGGAAAAGTAAACTTAGCTAATTCTAAATAGGAGCGTTGGTACTATGCAGTGCATTGAAACAAACAACTTACAGCAGTTGTTAGAACAAGTAAAACCATATACGAAAAAAGGAAAACTTGCTACTTATATCCCCGAACTAGGAAATGCAAATCCAAATGATCTAGGGATTGCCATTTTCCATAAAGAAACAGAATATATCCATGCTGGTAACTCACAAACACTATTTACTCTTCAAAGTATTTCTAAAGTAATTACACTTGCTCTTGCCCTTTTAGACCGTGGTGAAGAATATGTATTTTCTAAAGTTGGAATGGAACCAACTGGTGACCCATTTAATTCTATTATTAAGCTTGAAACAACAAGTTCTTCCAAGCCTCTTAATCCAATGATTAATGCGGGTGCATTAGCTATTACAAGTATGCTAGCTGGTAATGATAACGAGGAGAAGATGGAACGCATTCTTCAATTTGTGCGTGATATAACAGACAATCCTACTATTAGTTATTCTTCTAAAGTTGCCACTTCTGAATTAGAAACAGCTTACTTAAACCGTTCTCTTTGTTACTATATGAAACAAAATGGCATCATCGATAACGATATTGAAGAACTTATGGATTTATATACGCGTCAATGTGCAATTGAGGTTAACTGTATCGACCTAGCACGTATTGGTTTAATCTTTGCAATGGATGGATATGATCCTTATAAAAAGAAACAGATCATCCCTAAACATATTACGAAAATTTGTAAAACATTTATGGTTACTTGCGGGATGTATAATGAATCTGGTGAATTTGCAATTCGTGTTGGAATCCCTGCAAAAAGTGGTGTAGCGGGCGGCATTTTCGGCTGCGTAAAAGGCGAAATGGGAATCGGTATTTTCGGACCAGCTTTAGATGCAAACGGAAATAGTATCGCTGGTTTTAAAATTCTTGAATTACTTTCTGCCCAAGAAGGTTGGAGTATGTTTTAATTTAGAAGTTATCCTGCTATATTGGCAGGATTTTTTATTTCACAAAAAATCCGTTCTACTAGGCATCAACACAATTCAAAAAAACAGTAATAAAAGTTCTCTTTATTATGCATATTTGCTCCCCCCTCCTGAATAATATAGTACAACCTAGCGCTGTATGTGGAGGTGTAAAAGATGAAACTCATATTTCAAATGGAGAAACAACCTGTTCTCGAAAAAACAATTCTTCTTTTTATATTGAGTATTGTAGAAAGTTTGAAACTAAAAGTTGTTTCACTCGATGAATCTCACCGATACATATTCAATTTAGAAGTGCTTGAACTATTAATGGATCGGAACATCGATGATCAAGTATTAGAACTTATTCATTTCGGAATGGGACTTGAAGACATTTACCATGTACTTCCCGAAGAACTTGAGCATAGTATTGAAGAACTGAAATGGCTTTGTATTCAAGTTTTAAGTGAGTACAGTATGCATGATGAAGAATGTGCACAACTAATTGAAGATATACGCTAAAAAGCACCTATGCAGGTGCTTTTACTTTTTTAAACCTTTTTACACCAAAGATTTGTATAATACTTACAATCTTTCATTACCGTGAAAAGATTTCACGTCGATATATGCAATTTTTTAGTGTATTTCCAAGGAAATACTCGAATACTGTTTTCCCTATCCTTCTTACAACAATTGATCAATTCCAATAAGAATTAATAACACACCTGCAATTATAGTTGCCCATTTCCCTAAGTATTCAGCTAAAAATCTTTTACCAACATACGTAAAACCACTAATACAAATAAAACTAAAAACTCCAGAAATACATGCCGTAAGCCAAAGATTTAAATTTGTTACTCCAGCATCAAATCCACCTGCAATATTGTTTATGGACAATGCAACTCCTAAAACAATTGCTTCAGAAAAACTAATTGTTTTAGAACCATCAAAATCTGCTTTTTCTGGATCACGTAAAACCCCCATAAGTACACTACTATCTTTAGATTCTACGGTATCTTTTTGACTCAAGAAAGGCTGACATAAAATAAACACCCCGATTATTCCTAAAACGACTGCTCCAATAATGTTTGCTGTGAACTCTGAAATAAATAATGCGATCCAATTCCCAAAAAATCCAGCTAGTAAAGTAAATAAAAATCCAAAAAATGCGATGATAAAATTGTTAAGCCACGAAATTCGAATTTTACGAATGCCATATGCAATCCCAACACCTGCATTATCTAAATTAGACGCAATCCCGATTAAAAAAATTGAAAATAAACCTGCCGTACTCATCGTACAGTCACCCCTTTTCTCACTTTTCGTTGCATATTATGAAAATGTTGAGCAACTGTGCCTGTCTGTTTCATATACTTGTAATAAATGCTCAACATTTTTTCAACGATAGACAATAGAAAAGGAGTGCCTACATTATGCCCAATGGAAATCCAAATGAGCGGCTCGGTAAATTAATAAAGAAACTGTTAAAGGAGCGTGCTCTATCTATGCGCCAACTAGGAACACTTACAAATATTGATCCTGCAACAATTTCAAGAATAATTAATGGCAAACAACAACCGAAGCAAAACCATTTACAAAAATTCGCAAACTGTCTACAAGTTCCACCGCAATTATTACTTGATGAAATGTACCCTAACTCTCCACACATAAATAAGGAAAAAGCAGATATGTACACATCTCTCGATACAATTCAACAAACATTACAATCCTCTAACCTATTCGACTTCGAATACACAACAACTCGTGTAAAACAAGAACTTGAAAATTACGAGCGCTATGCTCAAACTACTGAAGGCGAAAAACGTATTCACGAGAGTTTCAAAAGTAAAATAGAACAAATTGATAGTGCTGGTCCTTTCATTGAGCAATTAACAAATATGTACCAACAATTTTGTACAGAAACCATTTCAACCGAAGAGCGTGCAATTATTGGGGGTGCCTTACTATATTTCATTTTATCAACAGACATTATCCCCGATTATCTTTTTCCAATCGGCTATTTAGATGATGCGATTGCCGTTGAATTAGCTAAAGAGAAATTAATTGAAATAAAACGAAAAACATAGAAAAATAAAGAACTATTTCAGTTGTTTATGTTCAACTCTGAAATAGTTCACTAAAAAAGCGTACAAGTACATACCTGTACAATTTCAATATACTAATCTATTTTTTTGTATGACACCATTCATATATGAACGCTGTTATTACTTTTGTAAATTCAATTAACTGCTCAACTTCAACTTTCTCATTTATTGAATGAGCTTCTTCTAATGTACCTGGTCCGTAAATAACAGCTGGAATGTTAAACTCACTAAACCATCCGCCATCAGTTACCGTTGCTGACATATCTAAAATTGCATTTTTAGATAAAATAGATTCATGTACTGAACTTAGCGTTTTGACAGCAACATGTTCGCTATCTACTTCTAAAGAAGGAAAAATTTCGCCACGATCCACAATCATTGATTCTCCGCCCCACTTAAATTGTGGTGGGTTCTCTCTTAACCATGGATCTGCTGCTGCCACTTTTCCTAAATACTCTTCTATTTCTTCTATTATTTGTTCATGCGTTTCATTTGGATAAAAATGTACGGTTATCCACAATCGGCACTCATCCGCAATAAATGCCGCATGACGTCCTCCTTCAATAACAGCTGGATTAATTGTTGTTGTTCCAGATGGATAGCCTTCATATGTTTTCATGACTGCCCAATGACGCTCTAATTCTTGTAAGCTTTGGACAATCTTCATCATTTTCTCAATCGCACTCGCTCCAAATAGACGTCCTCCAGCATGGATCATTTGTCTACGTGTTGCATCATGAAACGTTTGCGGGCTTTTCACTGTAATCCATCCAGTAATTACGCCGCCCTGCCCTTGCATATGTAAATTACTTGTATCAACTACTACTGCAAAATCAGCATCATAACCACGCTTACAACATTGAAGTGTCCCTGCTTCTCCTACTTCTTCGCCAATTACCGATTGAAAAATTAAATCTCCAGGTAATTCAATCCCCACTTCTTCTAAAAGCTGAATAGCAAATAAGGCTCCAGCTAGTCCACCTTTCATATCTGCCGCGCCTCTCCCAACTAACCAACCATCTTTTATAAACGGCTCAAACGGCTTTGTTTCCCACGGTTCGTCCTTTGATACTTCTGCAACATCTATATGTCCATTAATAATGAGACTTTTATGTGACTCACTTGCTGTCCCCTTTTTCACTCCAACAACATTCGGATCATTTGGATATACATCCCATTTATCAATACTAAAATTTCGTTTTTTTAGAAACTCCGCTACAAATTCTTGCGCCCCATTTGTATTTCTTGCTGGTGGTGCTGGTGTTTCAAAACGAATTAAAGTTTTTGTAAGTTCTAGTAGCTCCTCTTTTCGTAAATCAATCTGTTCTAATAGCTGTGAAACTTCTCGATTCATTGCTAATTCCCCTTTGCATACGTAGTATGTTTCCAGCTTTATTTTTACAAAAAAAGAGACTGTTTACAATCTTACAGTCTCCAAATTAATCACTATTATAAACTTTCTAATTCGGTTGTATTTGTCTTTTCAGTATGTTCTACTTTACTTCTCTTATTTCTAGTAGCACGATAAAACAGTAAACAAACAATCATAAATGGAATACCACAATACAATGCCATTCTTTGTTCTGGAATAAAAGCCATAGCTACAATTACTGTTAAATTTAACACTAAAGCAAGAATTGGAACAAATGGATACAGTGGTGTTTTAAATTTCAAATCCTTAATATCTCCCCCTTGCTTCACGTATGTCCTTCTAGCTAATAGGTTAGATAAAGCAATAGATGCCCAAACTAATATCGCTCCAAACCCAGCAATAGAAAGAAGCCATAAATAAACTGTATCTTCCGCATAAATACCTGATAGTAATGAGAGACACCCTACAAACGTACTTACAATCAATGCATAAATAGGAACACCGTTTTTAGATAACTTACCAAAAATCGGGCTAATCATTCCTTGATTAGACATAGACCATAGCATACGGGAAGTTGCATATAATCCTGAATTCGCAACTGATAGTACAGCTGTAATAATAACGAAATTTATAATATCAGCCGCATAAGGAATACCAATTTTATCAAATACAACTACGAATGGACTTTCTATCACTCCTGCTTGCTGCCAAGGAAATAGTCCCGCAAGAATAAAAATAGATAGTACAAAGAAAATAAGTATGCGCCAAACTGTATTATTAATTGCCTTTGGGATAGTTTTCTCTGGATTTTCACTCTCACCAGCTGCAATACCAACTAGTTCTGTTCCTTGGAAGGAAAAATTAACTGCAATCATCGTAATTAAAATGGCTGATAACCCATTTGGGAACAATCCACCATAATCAGTAAAGCTAGAAAACATCGGCGCTGGTTCATTTCCTTTCATATCTAAAAAACCAAACATTGCTGCCCCGCCCAAAATGATAAATGCAATAATTGTAATTACTTTAATACTTGCAAACCAGAATTCAACCTCCGCAAAACTTCTTGAAGATAACGCATTAATAACAAAGAGCAATACGGCAAACACTACGCACCAAATCCATGATGATACATCTGGAAACCAACGTTTCATTAATATACTAACTGCAATTAATTCAATGCCTATCGTAGCCGTCCAGTTTAGCCACGACATCCATCCCACTACATAACCCGCTGCAGGTGAAATATGTTTTGTAGCATATGTTTGATACGATCCTGCATCAGGCATCGCAACCGCTAACTCTCCAAGACAGAGCATCGTTAAATACATAACAAATCCACCGACAAGATACGCTACAATCGCTCCTCCAGGTCCAGCTTCATGAATTGTATAACTGGATCCTAAAAAAAGCCCAGTACCAATAACCCCTCCGAGTGCAATCATAAATATGTGCCGACTTTTCAATTCTCTTTTTAATCCCTGGTTTTGATCCATCATATAAATCCCCCCTTTTCACTTTGCAAACCCATTTAATGTAAGCGTTTTTAAAATTCTTCATAGTAAAAATAATTATTTAAAAGAGCAAAAATACATACTACTTATATTAATCACTACCTGTTATTAAAAGGTCATCCCTCACTGTTATTAATAGTTTTTGATCAGCGATAGCTTGTCCTTCTACCACTTCTAATGATTCGATATAACCACTGATTCCCACTTTAATTTCCACCTGCTGCTTATCTATTGTTTCAATTAACGCTAATTTTTCCCACTCATATACGTAAGAACTTTCAGTAACAAATAATTTCTCTACTTTCCCGTAACAAGGACTATACACGCCTTCTATAACCGTCTTCACTTTATAAATTCCTCCCTCTTATTAATTGAAACTGAAACGTTGCATACACTATAAAGATTCATAATCCCCCTACTCTTTAAATTTAGAGATCTTAACTACTATTCATGCAAAATACGTACCAACCTCAATACCTATGTAAAATTAGTATTTCTTACGAAAAAAATCTGCATAACCGCAAAAATTTTCTATCATTTGAAAATTTTTAAGAGAAAATAGCAAAAAAATTTTGCGATTTTATGAGAATTTTAATAAAATTATAAAAAGTCAGTCTTCATAGGGTATAACGAGGAGAAGATAATACATGCATACAGAAGAAATCAATTTTAAAAAGATTATTGAAATGAATGTGCTATACGAAACTTTACTCAATGAACTAGATATTGGGATCCATATTATTAATGAGGAAAGTAAAACGATTATCTATAACCGTAAAATGATGGAAATTGAATCAATGGATCGCTTAGATGTGCTAGATAAAAATCCTTTAGAAGTATTTGCATTTGAAGAAAATAAAAATAGTACTCTTATAGAGGCTTTAAAACTTGGAAAAACAAACAAAAATATAAAACAAACGTATTTTAACAATAAAGGACAAGAGATTACGACGATTAACGATACTTTTCCTATAATAGAAAATGGAAAAATTAAAGGCGCTATTGAAATTTCAAAAGAGATTAGTCATTTAAAGCAAACAATGAAAACGAACCTTTCTCGAAAACAAAATACTAAGTTTACCTTTGATCACATAATTGGTGATTCTAGAGCTATTCAATCGGTCATTACAGAAGCAAAGAGAGTAATACGTACGCCATCCTCCATACTTATCATCGGGGAAACAGGGACCGGTAAAGAGCTATTTGCGCAAAGCATCCATAATGAAAGCCAGCGTTCAACAAAACCATTTATTTCGCAAAACTGTGCCGCTATACCAGAAACCTTAATGGAAAGTTTACTATTTGGTACAAATCGAGGTGCTTTTACAGGAGCAATAGATAAACCTGGTTTATTTGAAGAGGCAAATGGGGGAACTTTGTTATTAGATGAAATCAACTCATTAAGCCCAGCACTTCAAGCTAAATTGCTGCGGGCTATACAAGAAAAAACAATACGAAGAATCGGAGGCACACAAGAAAAAGAAATTGATGTTCGTATTATAGCAACTATTAATGAAGATCCTCTTGAAGCCATAGCACACAATCGATTAAGACAAGACTTATATTACCGATTAAGCGTTGTTACTTTATGTCTTCCACCTTTACGGGAACGAAAAGAAGATATTGCATATCTTGTTCAACACTTTATTGAAAAATACAATATCCAATTTGATCTTAGCGTAAAAGATGTAGATTTAAACGTAAATAACTTCTTCTATAAATACGATTGGCCTGGTAATGTGAGAGAACTAGAACATATAATTGAAGGCTCCATGAACTTAATAGAAGATGAAGATATCATTACAGCGTTCCATATGCCAACGCACTTTCGCGAACTAGCAAAAAAGGAACTGAATATGCAGACTCCGCTAACTAGTCACAATACTGATACGCCACAAACTTTAAAACGTATAATCGAAGAAGTGGAAAAGAAATATATCCATCAAATTCTTAAAGAAAATAAAGGTAATATCTCACAAGCCGCAAAATTTTTAGGATTGAGTAGACAAAACTTACAATATCGAATTAAAAAATTGCACTTACACATATGAAATGAATCTTTCTCCAAGCGCAAAGAAACTGGTAAAATATGTTATAATAAACGTATAATATGCTAGAAAGGGGCAATGTATATGAGTAATGATAAGAAGTTGAAGTTATTACACTACTTAGGTCTTTTCCCTACCATTCTATGTATAATACTATTCATTGATATGAGCAGCTTTCCTCATGCAAAGCTCTTAGGCACAATTAGCGGCTCCTTTGCAGCTATTATGCTTGCTGCTTTTTGGAATTTGAAGCTACGTATGAAGAAAGAGAAATCTTCTTAATTTCAGAGTGCAAAAAAATCGAGCCTTATCAGCTCGATTTTTTTTACTTATTATTAAAATTCAACATTCTCCAAATACAATCCACTCGCCTCAGCAAGACAATTAATTTGATTACGTTGTTTTTCCTCTAAAATGTTTGGAATTGCGTCCGCCTCTAATTGCCCTAATCCAACTTCAATTAATGCTCCAACAATTTTCCGCACCATGTTATGAAGGAATCCGTTACCACTTACTCTAATTTGTACAAATCCTGATTCTTCGGAAACATCAAGTGTATACACTTCTCGAACCATAGATTTTTTCTTAGACTTTGCATTTGAAAAGGCAGTGAAGTCATGTGAACCAACTAAATGTTTCGCAGCTTCTTTCATGCTTTTCACATTTAATTGTTTATTCACGTGCATGCTGTATTTACGCATAAATGGGTTCGTATGCTCTTCATTCCAAATTTTATAAAGATATGTTTTTGCTTTAGAATTGTAACGAGCATGGAAACGATCTGGTACTTCTTCTACACTCGTAATACTAATATCATTTGGTAAATATTGATTTAAATACTTTTTCACTTTATGTTCTACTAACTTCTCATCACTTTGAAAGTTAGCTACTTGATTCAAAGCGTGTACACCAGCATCCGTTCTACTACAGCCGATAATTTCAATTTCTTTTCCGACCATTTCAGATATTATACTTTCGATTTTCCCCTGAATCGTATTGTCATTATTACCAAGACGTTGCCACCCTTTATAACGCGCACCATCATATTGAATCGTCAATTTATAATTGTTCATTATATTCTCCTTACTTCCATTCGCTAAATAAAATATACCCTCACATAGCTCCTGCTTTGTGAGGGACATATCCTTATTGAATGTTACTTTCTAACAAGTTTCACTACATTTTCTACATGCGCAGTATGCGGGAACATATCAACTGGTTGTACATACTCCACTTCATAGCTCTCCATTAATGTTTCCACATCACGTGCTAATGAGGAAGGGTTACAAGACACGTAAACAACTTGTTTCGGTTTCACTTTTAAAATCGTTTCAAGTAATTTATCATCACAACCTGTACGCGGTGGGTCGACAACAATGACATCTGGACGCCAGCCTTCTTTTACCCACTTTGGTAACCATTGTTCCGCTTTACCAGCTTCATACTTTGCATTTGTGAATCCGTGGCGTTTTGCATTTTTCTTTGCATCTTCAATCGCTTCTGGAATTACATCCATACCACGTACTTCCGCTGCATCATTCGCAAGCCAAAGTCCAATCGTACCGACACCACAATACGCATCCACAATCTTCTCGTTTCCTGTTAAAGCAGCTGCTTTTTTCGCTTCATCGTATAAAACAACTGTTTGTTCTGGATTTAATTGGAAGAATGCGCGTGCTGATAATTCAAATGATAAATCACCTAGTGTTTCTTGAATTACTTCTTTTCCAGCTAATTTAAATGTTTTATCACCGAAAATAACAGATGTTTTACGCCAGTTTACGTTTTGCATAATTGATTTAACACTTGGCATTTGTTTTTGCACTTCTGCGATAAATTGATCTTTATTTGGTAATTCTTCTTTTGTTGTAATAAGTGTGACTTGCACTTCCCCTGTTTGAACTGCAGTACGTGTCACAATTGTGCGTACTAAACCTTTTTGTTTTTTCTCATTGTAAATAGAAACATTTAATTTTTCTAATATACGTCTTACAACTTTTGTCGCTTCATTCGTTGCTTTATGCTGAATCATGCAATGAGAAATATCAATTAACTGATGTGAGTTTTGCTTATATAACCCTGTAATAACCTTTTCGTCTTTACGCCCCACTTGCAATTGACTTTTATTACGATAATGCCATGGATTTTCCATACCAAGCGTCGGACGAATTTTCTCTTCCAGACTGTTATTCATGTACTTCTCAAATGCTTGTACAACGATATCACGCTTTTGATTTAATTGTTCTTTATAATCTAAATGCTGCAATTGACAGCCACCACACTCCTCATATACTGAACATGGTGCTTTCACACGATGTGGTGAGGATTTACGAACTTTTTTCACTTTCGCTTCAGCGAAGCCACGCTGAATTTTCGTTGCTTCAGCAACAACTTCTTCTCCTGGTAATGCCCCTGGAATGAAAACAACTTGTCTCTTAAAATAACCAACGCCTTCTCCGTTAATCCCAAGACGTTTAATTGTCACAGGAAACGTTTGACCAACTTCCAACTTACTCTCTTGTTGCTTTTGTATCATTATTACACCTCTACTCTATACTTTTCCATAAATATAACGCTGCATAACTGCAATATGGTTCACACTCTTGTTTCACTTTTTCTAAAAATGCATCATCAGGCTTATTATCTAATTGAAATACACCTTGCACTGCGCGCTGAATTCCAATGTCTGCTTTTGGAAACATATTTTTCCGACCAAGCCCAAACATTAAAAAGTTTTGCACTGTCCATGCTCCAATACCCCTTATTGGTAACAATTGTGCCGATACTTCTTCTTCTGTTTCGTTTTGTATCCTTGCTAAATCTAATTTACCGCCTACAATATGTTTTGCTAATCCTACTATATATTCGGCTTTTCGCTGACTAAACTTCTGCTCTCTCAATTCTTCTATTGAAATGTTTGCTACTCTTTCTGGTGTTGGGAAAAAGAAAACGCCGTTCTTCTCTGTCCCATATCGTTTTACAAATTGATCTGTTAGCACAGTAGCAAATTTCAAATTTATTTGTTGATGAATAATACAGCGAAGAAGACAAGCGAAATAATCAAATTCTAAAATAATTGGAGTATAAGCATATGTTTCAAATAGTGGACGTAATGATGTGTTTAAAAAATGATTTTGTATATTTTGAAACGGTTCATTCCAGTGAAAAATGGATCTCATTCGTTTCATTACTTTCTCTTGATCTCCTGCCTGACTAGAGATCCAAAACTGTGGATTTTGAACAGTACCAATCCCTTGCAAACGAACAACAATCTGTTCTTCGTCTATAAAAAGCGGGACATAAATTACTTTCTCGTCTAATTGAATAACGTTTAACGGGTCGAAAGATAAACGCTTTAGTACTTCCTCAAAATGGTACGGATATTCTAACGTAACATGTTCGCTCCACATACGTTTCCCCATCCTTTTTACACATCATTATAGCATGAGAAAACCGCAAGCATACATGCTTACGGTTGATTGCTTTTTACTAAATCATCTAGGCTTTTAAAATGATACCCTTTCTCGCGCAAATCATCAATGATTTTCGCAAGTGCTTCTGCATTATCTTTTGATATTGCATGAAGTAACAAAACAGATCCTGGATGAATCATAGTCATTACATTATTATGAGCGTATTGCCATCCTCTTTGCTGATCTACTTTCCAATCAAGAAATGCAAGCGACCAAAACACGTTATAATATCCCATGTCTTTCGTAAGCGCTAGCGTTCTTTCACTAAACACGCCTCGCGGAGGGCGTACATATTTCACTTCTTTTTGCCCAGTAACTTTTTTAATCTCTTCCGTTACGCTCGTTAATTCTTCACGAAGTTTTGCATCATTTACTGTTGTAAAATCTGGATGACTCCAAGAATGATTACCAATAATATGTCCTTCATTTTTCATTCTTAATAATAAATCTTTTTGTGTTTTTATATAATGTCCCGTCACAAAGAAAGTTGCTGGTACTTTTTTCTCCTTCAGTACATCTAAAATCTTTCCTGTATATCCATTTTCGTATCCATTATCAAATGTTAAATAAATATCTTTTTTCTTCGTATCTCCTAAATAAAACCCACCATTTTTTTGTAGTAATTCTGTATATAGTTTCCCTGCATCTGGCACCGTTTCATTTTTAGGACGTGGGATTCCCCAGTTATGTGGTGTATTCGTATAAGCAAATGTTGAAACTGGAACAAGTGCCATCATAATTGAAAAAATGAGACCTATATATAACCATTTATATTTCATAAATAGTCTCCTTTCCATATATAATCGTACCTGTAGTTTCTGTTTCCCTGCTTTCTTTCATGCTGAACATGTTTTTCTATATATACCAAAAAAATGCACCTCGAATAATTCGAGATGCACTTCTCTTTACTTAAATACAGGTTCTTTAAAGCTCGCCAATTTTTCAAGTGATGTTTTATCAACATCAGCATGTAGACTTTTACCATGAGAATCCATCGTTACAACTGCTTTAAAACCATCGATACGTAAATGCCACATTGCCTCTGGGATACCGAATTGTAAGAAATCAACATCTTTCACTTCTTTAATACATTCAGCATAATATTGCGCTGCACCACCAATTGCATTTAAGTACACACCACCGTGTTCTTCTAAAGCTGCTAATGTTTTAGCACCCATACCACCTTTACCAATTACAGCACGAATACCGAACTTTTTCATAATATCGCCTTGATATGGCTCTTCACGAATACTTGTCGTTGGACCTGCCGCTTTAATTTGCCAATTATCATTTTCATCTTTCACTACAACTGGACCACAATGATAAATAATTTGTCCCTTTAAATCTACTGGACAATCGTTATCCATTAAATGTTTATGAATCGCATCACGTCCTGTATACATCATGCCGTTAATTGTAACAACATCACCAACACGAAGTTCACGAATTTGCTCTTCTGTAATTGGAGCTTGTAATACGATTTCACGCTGCTCTGTTTGTTCTTGCGCAGCATCTTGCTGAAGTGTATCTTCACCTTCCTGGTACAACCAATCCATAATTTCACCTGTTTCAGGATGAATTGTTACACCAAGACGACGATATGCCCAACAATTATACGCAACAGATACGTAGAAGCTCGCTGGCAAACGATTATATACTCCAACTTTGCAACCTAATAAAGTTGTTTCTCCGCCAAATCCCATCGTACCAATGCCAAGCTTATTCGCATTCTCTAATACGTACTCTTCAAGTTTGTGTAATTCTGGAACTGGATTTACATCATCTAATGTACGGAATAATTGATTTTTTGCTAATTCGTAACCTGATGTGCGGTCTCCCCCGATACCGACGCCGATTACTCCTGCGCTACACCCTTGACCTTGCGCTTGATATACTGCATGAAGAAGGCATTTACGAATTCCTTCTAAATCACGCCCAGCTCGTCCAAGTCCTTCTATTTCACAAGGCAGGCTATATTGAATATTTTTATTCTCACAACCGCCGCCCTTTAAAATTAAACGTGCATCAATGTAATCTTTTTCCCATTGTTCAAACTTAATAACAGGTGTACCTGGTCCTAAATTGTTTCCGCTATTGTCTCCAAAAAGAGAATCAACAGAGTTTGGACGAAGTTTACCATCTTTTGTCGCCCGCTCAAGCGCACTATAGATAGCTTCCTTCACTTTTAATTGATTCACACCAACTGGTGTATAAATTTTAAACGTTGGCATCCCTGTATCTTGACAAATTGGCGAGATATTATCATCTGCCATTTTAATGTTATTCGTAATTGTGCCAAGTGCCATCGCTGAACGAGTTCCTGCATTTTCTCGCTCTTTCGCTTGTTGAATCGCACGACGAACATCTTTCGGTAAGTTCGTTGACGTTTCAACAATTAGTTGATACATGCTTTCTTGAAGCTTTTCCATTGTTACTTCCCCCTCAATTGTGAACGCTACCAAAACGTTATGAAATGAAAATTCCATTGTTATACTCTTCAGCTGTTTATTTATTTCACGCCATTAAAGGTTAAATGAAATTTTTCACAACTTGATTATACCTTTTTTTCTATATTCCTTCTATTATCCGTACAGAAAAAGGCTGCCAATTTTGTAGTGGCAGCCTTTTTAATATATTATTCGTCTTTTTTAAATTGCTCACATTTCAGTTCTAATTCATCTAACATTGCAAGAAGACGATCTACATCTTCTAATTCTACCTCTTCTGGTTCAATCGTATCAATTACTTCAATGAACATATTTAAACGTTCTTTCAAATATACTAGTTGTGAATCTTTACCTTGAATTGCTTTTCCCATGAAGGCACTCTCCTTTTAATTCGAGTTGCTTTTATTATACCGCAAAAATGATTGCTATGGGCATGTAATTTCATCAATTTCGTCACAGTAATTCATTATAATGTAAGCCCTCTCTCTTTTTTCACAAAAAAGTTTCACTTTATAAAAAGCACATATTCTTCTATTATAGAGAATGGACAAATTGTTATTTCAATAGTCAAAGGAGTATTTCATATGACGATATCACAAATAATGAAGCCGATTACTCCTTCTTACGATCCATGGGAAGCGTATATGGACCTTGAAGAGTACGGCAAACTACTATTAACAAACGTTGAGTTTACAACGACGACGTTATGCAATATGCGTTGCGAGCATTGCGCTGTTGGTTACACATTACAGCCGAAAGATCCAAACCCGCTTCCGATGGAGCTTTTATTAAAACGATTAGATGAGATTCCTCATTTACGTTCTTTAAGTATTACAGGCGGAGAACCTATGCTTTCAAAAAAATCCGTCGACAACTATGTAACACCACTCTTAAAATACGCCCATGAACGAGGCGTTCGCACTCAAATCAACTCAAACTTAACTATAGATTTAGCACGTTACGAACAAATTATTCCCTACTTAGATGTATTGCACATTTCACATAACTGGGGAACAATCGATGACTTCGTTGAAGGCGGATTTGCAATGATGGAGCGTAAGCCTACTTATGAACAGCGCGCTAAATTATTTGAAAGAATGATTACAAATAGTAAAGCTCTATCAGAGGCAGGTGTACTCGTATCAGCCGAAACTATGTTAAACAAACGAACTCTACCACATATTGAACATATTCACCGTCAAATCGTTGAAGAAATGGGCTGTAAACGTCATGAAGTTCACCCGATGTATCCGAGTGACTTCGCTAGCACACTTGAAATTTTAACAAAAGAAGAAATTCGAAATGCAGTTGAACATTTATTAGAGATCCGTGATGAAAATGTGTGGATGTTATTCGGAACATTACCTTTCTATGCATGTAGTGATAATGAACACGATTTAGCTACACTAAAGAAATTACATGAAAGTAAAAATGTAACTGTCCGCAATGATCCAGATGGTCGTTCTCGTTTGAACGTAAATATTTTCGATGGAAATATTATCGTGACCGACTTCGGTGATGTCCCGCTTCTAGGTAATGTACAAACAAATACACTACAAGAAGCTTACGACAAATGGTGTGACTCAAAAACAGCAAAATCATTAAGTTGCCATTGTCCTGCCGTGAAATGCCTTGGACCAAACGTTCTTGTAAAAAATAGCTACTATCCAAAAGAAGATTTCTTATCAAAAACATCAAACATTATGTTATAAAGTGAAACTTTAATCAGTGGTTGTTTTGTTCATCCCCCACTGATTATTAGCCCACACCAATCGGGAGTTTACGGGCAGCAGGGCCTCCCACCTAACTTCTTTGCTCCAGCCGAATTTTGAGGTGGGAGTTTTACTGCCCGCAAATAGCGGGATAAATAAAAAACGTCAGCTTATAGGCTGACGTTTTTTATTTCATTGTGCATGCGATGAAGAAACAAATTTAAAAAATAAATGATCATGAATTGGAATAGCGGCTCCGATTCCTTGAGATGTAATATTTTTCACGACAAGCTTTTTTTGATTCCCTTTTAACACAAGGTAGACTTCTCCAAATGTTACTTTTCCTTTTTCATTTACTGCTGGTGTATACGCATATAAATATCCAAGTTGACTTGGACTAATATTATAAACACGCTCATGTCCGGTACCATAACCAATGGTTGTTTTAAATGAAAGTGGCAATTGTACTTTTTCAAGCGCTTTTAGAAGCATCATTTTTTTCACATCTGTAGTATCTTTCATATCTGCTGTTAAATCACCTTCGATTGTCTTTTGGGTTTCTTGCTTATAGCGAAGTGGGTATAAGCGATCCCCTCCGCGATTATCATATACATTTCGATTTACTTGCTTATATTCCCAATTAATCGATGTGTCTATTGACTCATAATTTAATGCCCATTGCCCTAAATAAATTTTCGCTCGGTACCCTACTGCAAGCGGTGCATTCGAAATTGTCGTTTCATTAAACATTCGAATTAAATCTGGGTTTTCAATTTTGATATTTGCTGTTTTCAATAGTTCTTGCGCAAACTTACTTGGCTGTAAACGCGGTAAATCTTGTGCGTCATTTGGAAATGTATTATCCTTTGAAATATTTAAAACAGATGAAGGCATTTTTACTTCTACCGTTGTCTTTGCAAAACTACTGTTAGGAAATAATAAAATAAACGAGACCATGGTTGAAAGACATATGCTGTATACTCGTTTCACCTGTCTGGCTCCTTCCTACGTAAAGGTATATAAATTACTGTATTTAGTGTTTTCCCTCTGAAGCATTGTTATCCCTATTTTTCATAATAAATAAAAACCAATTCCCATAATGACATACGCAGCTAATAAAGTGCCTCCTTCAAACCAGTTTGTATCCCCATCATTTGAAATGGCGATAGTTAAGAAAACAGCTGTAATCATAGAAACAAGTTCTGGTATTGTAAATACTAGAGGCATCTTTTGTGCAAAAAGCATCGAAAGAAGTACTAATACAGGAGCAACAAACATAGCGATTTGTAATGTAGAACCTACTGCAATTTCAACGGCGATATTCACTTTATTTTTATACGCCATAATAATTGCAGATGCATGTTCTGCTGCATTACCAACAATCGCAACGATGATAACCCCTATAAATAACTCTGACCAGCCAAACGACTTTGCAACCGTTTCAAAAGTATGTACGAGTGCCTCTGACACATAAGCAACTGCAAGTGTTGCTATCGCTAAAATGAGTAGCGCTTTAGCTTTGGACCACTCTGGCTCTTCCTCATGCGCTACTTCATCACTTTTATGTTGATATACACCACGGTGCGTAACTAACTTAAATAGCAATGCAGCAAGATACATAATGATCATGATAATAGAAACACCAATACTTAATTGATACGTCTTTCCAGCATCCATCTTCATTGAAAAAATCTCTGGAATAACAAAGGCTACGACAACAGCAAATATTAATAAAGCTGAATTATGTCTTGCATCATAAACATTGAAACTTTGTCTTTTATACTTAAGGCCACCTATAAAGAAGGATAACCCTCCTACCAGTAATAAGTTTCCAAGTACAGAACCAGTTAAGGAAGCTAAAACAACTTCTGTTAATCCTGCCTGGAGTGCAAAAATTGAAATGATAAGTTCCACGGCATTACCGAAAGTTGCATTTAATAAACCACCTATCCGAGGCCCAGAAACAATTGCTAAACTTTCTGTCGCCCTCCCCATAAAACCAGCTAATGCAATAATAGTAATGCAGTATACAGCAAACATAATAGTTTGTGGCCAATGAAGTGTTTTTCCGATTACAGAAAGTGGTACACCTATAAGCGCTACTATGAGAAATATTTTATTAAACATGCTTTTCATCCTTCCATCGTATGTATTTCTCCTCGATATTATTATTATTCATCTCCTAACTTGTCCGATTTCATCACAATTACGTTTAAAAAATCGGATTGAAGAAAACAGTATGAAAGATATTTAAATTATCTTGTCCAGACAGAAAAAATTATGAATTATGAAAAGAGGCTAAAAATATGCACTTAAAAGAAAAAATCGCAACTATTATTCAAGGTCAACGCACTGGTGTATTATCTACTGTACGTAACGATAAGCCACATAGCGCCTTTATGATGTTTTTCCACGAAGATTTTGTACTATATGTTGCAACAGATCGAAATTCAAAAAAGATAACAGATATTGAAAAAAACCCCAATGTACATGTACTACTTGGACGTGAAGGAAAGAAATTAGATGAGGATTACATTGAAGTTGAAGGTATAGCTTCCATCGAAGAAGATCAAACATTAAAAAACAAATTTTGGACTAATAGCTTAAAACGCTGGTTACTCGGTGCGGAAGACCCTAATTACGTACTAATAAAAATCAATCCCGATACAATTTATTACATCGATGGTGCTGGTACGACCGAGCCCGAGTTTTTACGACTATAAAATAAAAACAAGCCCCCTTAGGTGGGCTTGTTTTGTCGAAAGATTCTTCTGAAAAAAACAATAAAATAGGTGGAACTTTCTAAAGATTCTGTTATATAATAGCAGTAACTTAAATAAACTGTATTAAAACAGATTGAGGGGAGAAATTAAAATTGATGAAAAGAGAAGAACGAAAAAACATGATTGAGTTTATTGAAAAGAAAAAAGGGATTGAACGTGACGAATTATTATTTATGACGGATGATGAAGTAGAGCATATTTATAATGTAACGTACTTTTTATATGAAGAAATAGCAGAGTAGTATAATAAACCCCCACCTTATTAAAAATATAGGGCGGGGGTTTATTTCGTTTTTATACATGAGAATGATTTTCATGTATAATAATGTAAGATTGGAGGAGTTTCACTATGAGTTCATGGCTATTATTCGCACTATTATCAGCAATTGCTGCTGCCCTCGTATCTATTTTCGGAAAGATTGGCTTAGATGGAATCGATGCCAACGTCGCAACAACGGTTCGCTCTATTATTATGGCATTATTTATGGTAGGAGTTATTATTATACAAGGTAAATTTCAAAATATCGGTGATGTCCTCCTAAATAAAAAAGCACTGCTATTTATCACATTAAGTGGAATCGCTGGTGCTTCGTCATGGCTATTTTATTTTCTTGCGTTAAAAACAGGAAAAGTTTCACAAGTAGCACCTATCGATAAATTAAGTGTAGTATTTTCCATTATTCTCGCGATGATTATATTAGGTGAAAAGTTAAACTTTATGACCGGTATTGGTGTAGTCTTTATTACAGCTGGTGTATTATTTATTGCTTTCAGCTAAAAAAACCGCTATTATTAGCGGTTTTTTCTTTTCCTTATGTAAATCCACACAATCAATATTACAATTGCCGAAACTAATAAAATCCATATTCCATAATGATGTAAACTATATTCAACAAAGCGCCACTTTTCTCCCAGTTTCCAACCTAAGCCAATAAAAACACTTATCCAAATTAGTGCACCACCGTAAGCATACAAACAAAATCGCCACAATGTTAAATTTGAAACTCCAGCAAAATATGCTGTTAAATGACGTACTCCCGGTATAAAGTAGCCAATCATTAAAAGAAATGGACCGTATTTTTCAAATAAAATATGTGTTTTTTCAATATGATGTTCCTTAATTCTAACTTTCGGACCATATTTTTTTAAAACAGGGAGCCCAAGTTTTAAACCTAATATGTAACTTAATGTAATGCCAAGCATTGCACCTGCCATTCCACTTAAAAAAGCAGCTGTTCCTGACATAACTCCTTTTGAAATGTTATATCCAATAAAAGTCAATAAAAACTCATCCGGTATAGGTAATCCAACAATCCCGCCAGCTAAAGCTATAATAATTCCAAAATATCCATAATGTGCGATTAACTCGCCAATATGTTGTTCCATTCGGAAGACACATCCTATACACGATCGTTATCCCATATTGTGCCCATTCTATCTTTAAGACAAACATGGTATACATATTCACTATACATTGTTTTTATAATGAACTCTACTTCTATTCCATTCCTTAAATAGAGATTTAATCGGTGGTTTTTTATCCATCCCCACTGATTATTAGCCTGAACCAATCGGGATTTTACGGGCAGCAGGTCTCCCACTTAACTTCCTTGCATTCGCTCAATTTTGGAGTAGGAGTCTTACTGCCTATAAATAGCGAGATAAAAAAATAAAAATTCATAGGCTTATTTTTTTGTTACAATAAAGGGAAGTTACTTTTTGCAACGGTTTAACTCTCAAGAAAAATGATATATCTAGCAAAAACATAGTTTGGTCTATATAATGCAACTTCTACCTATTAGAGTAACATGCACCCTTTTACATACAACATCATTTTTCTAAATTATACAGGGGGAACGAACATGACCATTGAAAAACAATTTATCCAAAAGATTTACTATAAAACATTTTTAACAGAAGACTCTTCCATTCCGGTAGCGGAAGTACTCGGTGAAGCATATATAAATGAATCAAAAAATGAATTCTCCAATATATCTAATATTCGCTTTGCACAAGGTGAAGTTTATTTTCAAACTAACGACTTTGAAGCCGCTATATTCAAATGGGAGAAAGTAAATAATGAACTTGCTCTCTGGGCTATGAAGAATATTGCAGATGCTTATTTCGAATTAGATTTCTTGCCAAAAGCAGAAGAAATTTATACATCTATCCAAACAGAAGATACAACTCTTACAATGGAAGTTTCCCTACAACTTCTTTCCCTTTATATAGAGCAAAATCGTTTAGGACTAGCATTTAAGACGATTAGCGAGGCTGTTGCATTTCAACCAGACTATCCAAATATTACTGCAATCGCTCGATCGTTCTATGAAAAACAAGAAGATTGGAATAATGCTATTGAACTCGCTGTTCAAGAAGGAATTCGAACAAAATCATTACACTGGTTCGATACTTTAATCAATTATGTGAACAGAGGCTTTACTAAAAAAATTAAACCTGAGTATTTCTATGAATCTTTAAAAGCCTTATATACAATTGATCAAGTTCAATTTAAAGAGCTTGTTATCTCACTTTGGAACAGCTATGAAAATGAATCATTCCATCTCCCTTGGATTCAAACAATAAATCACCTATTCTTACATGTTGAAGTAGATGCTCATGACGATTGGAATGAAATTTCTACTCGCTATCAAGAGACGTACTTCGAATTGATCACTGGACAACATTTCATGCACGAATTACAAGGACTTGTACCAGATTTATTAACAAATTGGTTTAGTTTAATGAGAGCGGAAGATTCTTTACTTGTCTCCGCAGCAGTATTAGCATGGAATGAAGTTTCACCGACAACTCTAGAATCATTACTCGTAAAAAGCGCAGGTGCCTTACTTTCAAATGCATCAGCTCATGCAAATGTTGATATGGCAGACGTATCAGCATTATTTGAAACGATTGCTGTATGGGCTGAGAAGAATGATGTAGATTTAGGTCATCAATTCACACTACTTGTTCGTGAGTTATACGATTTAACTGTTACACAACTTCTAGTAGCAGGAGCTAGCGATTATGATAAATCAGCCTTTATTAACTCTATACTAGGAGAAAATATATTAAATGAGGCTATAACAACTTCAATTACATTTAAAGATGATAGTCAAACTGAAATAACTGAGCTTACAGAACTAGATATACGAAATATACCAAACTTTGACGAACTTCATAACATACTAGCGGTACCTTCTCAGTCAAAACTAGAAAGAAAATGTATTGAAGTTAAATTACCAAGTAGATTTTTACGAAAAAATAAGTTTTCATTCCTTGTCACACCTACTGTGCATGGACAACTTGACAAAAACAGCTCTCACTTTGAATACTTACAGGCAGCAGATAGTCTCATCTATGTCCTAAATTCAGCTTCACCATTACATGATGAAGAGCTCGATACATTATTATATATTCGTGAGCAAGTACCAAATTTACAAATTAAATTCGTCTTACAAACAATTGATACGAATACTAGTGAAAATATCACGAACAGCATTAAAAAGAAAATACTCGTACATTTCCCAGAAGCACACTTTTTCCCTTACTCTCCTTCACAAGAGAGTAGTGAACAGCTAGGTAACGTAACAGACTCTATTCTTTCTAACCTTACTAAGCGTAACGTGGAAAAAGAACGCATTGAAAAATTATTATGGTTTATCCAAAAAACAATTGCATACCTTGTAAATGAGCGTGTGGAATTAGAAAATACGTTAGTGAAATCCGTTCGCTGGAATAAACATATTTTAGTAAAACTTGATGGTTTTATTAATAATCTTACTGCCATTCAAAAAGATAAAATTCGTTCTATTACAGAATCTTATCTCTTAACGAAAGAAGAGATTACGCAGGATATACATTCTCAAATTCCTGAATTGTTGCAGAGTTGCTCTGACCTCGTTCAAGAAGATAGTGATTTCAAACTGGTCCATGAAGAACTAAATGTAGCAATGAATGAAAGAATTCAAAAACATGTACAGCAAGTGCTTCTTCCTAAATTTACTGGGTCTATTCAAGAATGGATTGAAACTGCTCATAATGAATTCATTCAAGCTCAAGCTTATTTAGATGAAATGAGCGATACCTTTAATAAGCTCTATGAGGAAGAGCGTATTAAACTTCCTTGTGATTTCAAATTACTAGATGACTGGGATAGAGATGTTGCAAGAATGACGAATAGAATTACAGTAGCTAACATCAATATTTTATTACGCTTTACACCGACACAATTTTTCTTAAAGAGTGCAGGGAAATTATTCGGTAATATGCAAAAAAATCAATCTATGCTATCAAATAAATATAAACAATATATTGAAACAGAAGATTATACAGAAGTTGCTCAGATGATTTCAAAACAATTCTTCCTTCAATTTGAAGTATTTGAAGGTGCGCTAGAACGGGATATCATGATGTTCTTTAAAGACCCTCTTAGCATATTGAAACAAACCGTAGAAGCGGCCCAACTTGAAATACAAGAAGATGAGCAAACATTAACAAAGCTAAGAACAAACCCAGAAACTTATCATGATCCTTTAACACTCTTTAAATTGCAATTGTTACAACGAAAATTCATGTTAAATATCGACCAAAATAATGAACATATTGCTTCACAAGAAACAATAAATAAAACACCAACTGTTTAAATAAGAAAAACCAAGCAACTAATTCGCTTGGTTTTTCTTATTTTTAATCTACAATTTTCACATGTTCAAATGGATAATATATCGCCATGAACTTTCCTAATACTTCTGTTCTATCAATGAGCCCTAAGCCGTTCCTACTATCCCTACTAACTAAACGATTATCTCCCATCACAAAAATTTTATTTTTAGGAATTGTAATCGGTCCAAAATCTTCAGTTAAATTGATAAGTAATTTTTCTGCCTGTTTTTTATTATTCTTTAAATACTCTTCATTTTTCACTTGATGATTAACATATAATTGATCATTCTTCATCTCAATTACATCTCCTGGTAATCCAATAACTCTCTTCACATAGAAATTATCTGTCTTCACGACAATAATATCCTCTCTCTCATAACTTTCAAATCTCTTTGCAAGTTTATTAATAATTACTTTATCTCCATCTTGTAACGTCGGCCTCATCGATGCTCCTTTTACAGTCGTAGGGAAAAACAAAAAGATTTTTGCCAAAAACACTAATAAACATGCAATTGCAATTATTTCAAAGAATTCACGCAAACATTTTTTCTTTTGCATCATTCCACCATCTCATCATCTTTTTATTTTTATTATAAGTACTCCGACTGGTTAATTTCCACAAAATTCTGAATTATAACATTAGAATATTACAAATATAAAATAATAATCCCTATAAATTCACTATTTTTATATACTATATTTTCCATCTATCAAACAGGACTTTTCCTATGAAATTTATGCTTAGAAAGTATAAGATACTGCACAAATTAAACAAACAAATATAATAGCATAGCAATAAAAAAGATACTCTCAAAATAGTCTATCAACTATTTTTGAGAGTATCTTTTTATAATCCTACATATACAATACACATCTGCGCTGCGACATATGTAAACCAAATCCAAAGCGGTTCATACTTCAGTTTGCGCCCTCCGATATCTGTCACGCCGATAATAAAATCAGAAATCACAAACAGTAAACCACCAAGTGCTGGTATCCACCATATTCCTATATTCTCGTAATATAAGGCGAATGCAAAACATGCCATTCCTCCAACCCACAAACCGTAAATTAGAGCGCCTATTGTAAAAAGTTTGTCTTGTTTTTCATTTCGAATAAAGAAAAACCACCCTATAATTAGAAAGAGTCCGTATACGAATAAACCGATCCAAAAACCATTCCATGAAATACCTGTTTGTAAAAATGCTTTCACATAGAAACAATGTGCAAGAGCGAAAGTAACCATTCCTCCAATTAATCGATGACCAATTGGAATTAATCCTGCCATAAATAAATCCCCTACAGTTGATAAAGTCATACCGAGTGCAACCCACGTACTGTACTCAGCCGATGGATCTTGTAACCATATCCAAATTGCACTTCCTGTTAAAGAAAAACTAAGAATAAGACGAACTGCTAAAGGTAACGGCATATTATTTCTCGTTCTCTTCGTCTGTCCTATTGCATAAATTGCTCCCATTAAAAAAAGAATAATTTGCCCGACTAACACAATGTAAAGTACATTCATAATATGTTCTCCTCAATAAATGCTTTATTCTATACTTTTTTCGTTACATATATCACGTTCTCCTTTTTCTATGTAAAAAAAGAAGAACAATACTGTTCTTCCATTTTAATCGTTTTTCTGTTCTCTATGCTACTTGTTTTTTTTGCTCAACTTTCTTTTTAACCGGGTTACGATTTACTACAATAATTCCCGCTGCGACACATGCTAAACCAAATAGTACAAAGGAATGGATTGCTTCCCCTAAAATTAGACTTGATAGTAGCACACCAAACACTGGTATAAAGAACATATACATCGAGACTTTCCCTACTTTGTTATACTTCATAATTGTATTCCATATACAGAATCCGGCTGCTGATAAGAACGATAAATATAAGAGCATAAGTATTGCATGTAGATTAAATGTGAATGGCATCATTCCAACTTGAAATGCACCTATACATAGCAACCCAATTGATCCGAAAATCATCTGATATGCTGTCATATACCCAATATCTAATGTTTTACTACCTTCTTTCGCTAATATGTTTCCATACGAATACATCATGGCTGCCCCAAGAAGTAATAAGCTACCTATTCCAAAATGAAATGATAAACTTCCATCACTCGGTACATTCACTAAAATCACACCGCAAAAACCGATAGCTACTCCAATTACTTTTCGCCTATTTAGAGCATCATCTTTATATAAAAAGTGTGCGAGTAAAATTTGAAAGAATGATGATGTTCCTGAAATAATCGCTCCTTCAATTCCTGAGCTGTAACTCATTCCAATATAAAAACATATATATTGAAGAAAAGTTTGAAACAAGCCAATTTGAACTAACTGCTTTCCTGTTCCTTTTTTGAACTTCATATCTTTTCCTAACGCTTTAAAAAATAATAAGAGCATTACACCAGATAAGAAAAAGCGATAGCCAGCAAATAATATTTGTTCCCCGACTTCTTGTGGCTGAATTCCAAGTTCAGCATAGCTTAATTTAATAAAGGGAAATGCGCTTCCCCATAAAAATGTTGCTACTATTGCAGCAATAAACACGCCAATCGGATGGGTAAAAAATTTCTCTGTCTTCAACTTGATGTCTTCCTTTCCGACCTTTTTATGAACAATATTCATATATACCAAAGGAAATGCGAAAACACAAGTTTTCAGTTTATCCCGCTATTCGCCGGGCAGTAAAAGCCCGATTGGCGAGGGCTAATAATCAGCGTGGGATGAACAAAACCCCCACTAATTAAAGTTTCACTTTATACTAAAACAAAAACATATCATCTAAGAAAAACATATGCTATACTATAGAATAACTACAACATAATAACTATTAAAATCAGATTCAACAGAAATGCTGCTATCCATTATGGATGGCAGCTTTCGTCGTTTTATAGGGGTTTCGATTTTGATTCTTTTTCTCAATAAGAATTCGGAAGGAGCGAGTATTAATGAACGCAGAAGTAAAAACATTACAAGCACAAAAAGATATTTCTCATCCCTCTTTATGGGATACATTAAAGAAACATTATGAACTTATATTTGCAATCACATCTGGTATTTTTATTTTAGCTGGTTGGTTATTCACAAAAAATGATGCAATAAGTGCAGGTATTACTTTCTATATCCTTGCTTATGTAATTGGAGGATTTGCAAAAGCGAAAGAAGGTATTGAAGACACAATTGAAGAGAAAGAGCTAAATGTTGAAATGCTCATGATTTTTGCAGCTATCGGTGCCGCAGTTATCGGTTACTGGGCAGAAGGTGCTATTTTAATCTTCATCTTTGCATTAAGCGGTGCAATGGAATCTTATACATTAAGTAAAAGCCAAAAAGAAATTTCAGCGCTTCTTAATCTACAACCGGAAGAAGCATTACGTATTTCAACTGGAACCGAGGAACGTATTCCAGTTGGACAATTACAAATTAACGATATTATTTTAATTAAGCCAGGTGAGCGTGTTCCTGCTGATGGCACAATTCATAATGGTGAAACAAATATTGATGAAGCAGCTATTACAGGAGAACCTATTCCGAATGAGAAAAAATTCGGCGATGAAGTATTTGCCGGCACTGTAAATTTACGTGGTGCTATCGAAGTTAAAATTACGAAGCCGAGCGATCAAACATTATTCCAAAAGATTATTCGTCTCGTTCAAAGTGCACAAAGCGAAAAATCACCATCACAACTATTCATCGAAAAATTTGAAGGAACATACGTAAAAGGTGTGCTGCTCGTTGTTGCGCTTATGATGTTCGTTCCTCATTTCTTACTTGATTGGAGTTGGAATGAAACGTTTTATCGCGCTATGATCTTACTTGTAGTCGCTTCTCCTTGTGCTCTAGTTGCAGCTATTACACCAGCAACTTTATCAGCAATTTCAAACGGAGCGAGAAACGGTATTCTCTTTAAAGGTGGTATTCATTTAGAACGTCTAGCTTCAGTAAAGGCGATTGCCTTTGATAAAACGGGAACATTAACACAAGGAAAACCTACTGTAACAGATGTATATGTTCGAGAAGGCATAGCAGAAAGTGAAGTACTTTCTATTACAGCAGCGATTGAAAGTCACTCTACACACCCTTTAGCAGAAGCGATTGTTAAATATGCAAAACATGCTTACGACATTACGATAAAAAAACCAGAAAACGTTGAAGATGTAACTGGTTTTGGATTAAAAGGAATATTAGAAAACAAAGCTTATAAAATTGGTAAAGCTGATTTTATCGGAGAAGAAATAAAAACATTTCATAATGGCATTTCTGCTTCACTTGAAAAAGAGGGGAAAACTGTCGTTTATATTAGTGATGAGGATGGTATTCTTGGACTGATTGCTTTAAAAGATACCCTTCGCCAAGAAACGATAGCGGCTATTCGTGATTTGCAAAGCATTGGTGTCGAAGCAATCATGATTACTGGTGATAATGAAGAAACAGCAAAAGCAATTGCCAATGAAAGTAATATAAAAGAATATTACTCATCATGTTTACCGGAAACAAAAGTTGAAACGATAAAGCAGTTAAAAGAAAAGTACGGCATAGTCGCCATGGTTGGAGATGGTATAAACGATGCACCTGCCCTCGCTACTGCTAGTATTGGTGTTGCAATGGGTGAAGGAACAGACGTGGCATTAGAGACTGCAGACGTTGTTCTTATGAAAAACGAATTATCTCGTCTCTCTCAAGCAATCCGTTTATCAAAACGAATGAACCGTATTGTGAAGCAAAACGTTATCTTCTCTTTAGCTGTCATTGCAATGCTGATTTGTTCAAATTTTTTACAGTTTTTAGCGCTTCCCTTCGGTGTTATTGGACATGAAGGAAGTACCATTCTTGTAATTTTGAATGGCTTACGATTATTAAAAGGAAATAATTAAAACGGGTCCCTCATAAAGGACCCGCTTTTTTTAATGGTAGCTATTGTGACCGTTCGCACTGCTGCTCGTTTTATGCTTTGGATGCGAACTGCTCTTTTGTTTGTTATTTTTATTATTGTGGTTCTTTTTATTATTACTCATGAAATATCCCCCCTGTTCCCTTTTATTATGGAACAAGAGCTCATTTTTCATTACGGGAATTATTGTCACCCGTTCTATAATGATGGAGTAAACCATTAATTTCACCGCCAAGTAAAATTACCCATCCAGTTAAGTAAAACCATAACATTAAAATAATAATACCACCGAGACCACCATATGTATTAGCGTAATTTGCAAATTTATCTACATAATAGGCAAATGAGTACGATACCACAATCCATCCTATAGTAGCAAATAACGCCCCTGAAACAACTTCTCTTCTCTTTAACTTACGATCAGGCGCAAATGTATATAAAAAGCTAAACAAAGCGATTAAAACGAAGAAACTTGCTACTAAACGTGTAATGCTCCAAACATAAGAAAAACTATCCGATAAACCAATTGCTTTAAACACGGCTGCCCCAATCACTTGTCC
The DNA here is from genome assembly GCF_025809295.1 of Bacillus sp. 41-22. Lineage (NCBI taxonomy): Bacteria > Bacillati > Bacillota > Bacilli > Caryophanales > Bacillaceae > Bacillus > Bacillus sp. 41-22. The sequence goes on along the minus strand of NZ_CP084035.1, from coordinate 451,559 downwards.
AAATACTGGGACGATTAGTGCAAACACGATCATAAAAATTATTGCTAACGTGAACACGATAGATAAAGCTCTTGTTTTAATAAAGGAGCGTGTTTCTGTTACATCATAAGCGCGGTTAAAAGCATTCATAACCGCATTAACACCATTTGAGGCAAACCATAACATCGATAATAGACCAAATGATAATAAACCACCATTTTGCTGATTTACAACTTTATCTACATTTACCTCAATTAAGTTCATCGCATCATCTGGTACATAAACCTCTAATAAACTAAGCACATCCTCTGTTTGAATGGGAATAAAGCCAAGAAGCGTAATTAAGAAAACAAGCCCAGGGAAAATCGCAAGCAAGAAGAAATAAGCGAGCTGTGCTGCTAAGCCCGCTACATCATCGCGCATCGTCCGGTCATATAAATCTTTCCCAAACGAAAAAGTGCGATTTCTTTTTGCTTTTTCTAGAAATTTTCTCATATTTTTTAGACGCTTTTCTTCTCTTCTTTATTTTGCTTTAGCTCAATGTATGCTTCAGTTTTTTTTTCCTCTGCATTTGAGTCCTTCATAAATAATTCACGCGCTTCTTTCATACCACCATCTTCAGCTACCACTGGCTCTTCTTCTGCTTTAAGCTCATCTACCTTTGGAGATACAGCTTGAATTTCAATCGTTTCCGGCTTTTCTACTGGCACAATCTTTTTCTTACTAAACATTTCTTTCGTTTCTTTTAACGTTTCTACAACAGACGGCGTCAATTTTTTAATTTCTGCTACTTTCGCTTTCACTACATTGAAATCAGCAAGTTCGCGTCCTTTATCTGTAACAGTTTGCACTTTTTCTTTTATCTTCGCATTTTCACCAATCTCAATCATCTTTGTTTTTGCTTTTTCTGCCGTATTTTTTACTTTTTCACGGTTTTCTTTCTTTAACATAGATACAGCTACACCTGCAGCTACACCAATCGCAATGTTTCGAGCAATATTATTTTTCTTTGCCATATTCCTTCACCCTTTCATTTCTTATATTAGAAAGTATTACTTTCTAAGCTTCCTCATATTCCTTGTTCATTTCGAATGAAAGCTAATAGCTTTACACACCCTTCTGTTACAAGGTCATACACTTCTTGGAAGTTCCCTGTAAAGTAAGGGTCAGGAACGTCTGTCCAGCCACCGTCTGGAACAAAATCGGACAGCCTACCAATATAGCCTCCAGTTTTACCAAAACTTTTTAAATCCGCTATATTCTTGTTGTCCATGGCAATAATATAATCAAACTTTGTTAAGTCTTCTTTTTCTACTTGCCGTGCTTTAATTCCTTCAAAAGAGACTTCATTTTCTTTTAAAATTTTTTGTGTTCCTTTATGTGGTGGATGACCAATATGCCAATCTCCAGTTCCTGCAGAATCAATGACAATTTTCTCTTCGAGTCCCTCTTTTACGACAAAATCTCGAAAAATTGCTTCTGCCATTGGAGAACGACAAATGTTCCCAAGACAAACAAACAATACTCGGACCATATTTTTGTTTCTTCCCTTCTTGGTGCATTTCTTAATATATATCTATAGTATAAGCAACCAATTATTAATTATAAAGGAAATCCCTACTAATTTAATAGGATTGAAAAGTTTCATTAACGAAAATGATAAAAAAATGTTAAGATAACCTTATGTTATTTTAAAGGGGGACACTTCGGTGGATTTATCCGTGAAATCAGAAGCAAACGTTGAATATATGGTAGAAGCTATTAAAGAAAAATTACGCATGGTTAATGCTGGAGCAATGAGAGCTGCTAGTTTTAACGAAGAAATGTACGAGGACTTACGTGACATTTATGAGCATGTTATGAAACGTGAAACATTCAGTATTAGTGAAATGCAAGCTATTACTGAGGAACTAGGTACATTAATTAAAAAATAACAAAGAGCCTCACGTATGCGAGGCTCTTTTAATTTCAACAAATTCATGACAACTCTTCTCTTTTCCTCATCACATTCTAAAATACTGTACAATGAAAGTAGAATCTCACCTTAGATTTTTTCTCCATACATACTACTCTAAAAAAATTGCCACACTACCATTGCTAACTGTTTTTACTGGGGGTGCTTACTTATGAGCAATTGGTACAGTAAGACGAAAAATCAAACATTAATCGACCTAGAAACAAATGAACAACACGGTTTAACAGATGAAATCGTAAATGAACGTTTAAAGCAATATGGTTATAATGAATTAGCTACCAAACAAAAACGTACTTTATGGCAACGCGTTTTCGCCCAAATTAATGACGTCCTCGTATATGTCCTTATTATCGCTGCCCTTATTTCCGCCTTTGTAGGTGAATGGGCTGATGCAAGTATTATCGCGCTCGTTGTAGTTTTAAATGCCGTTATCGGTGTAATCCAAGAATCGAAAGCAGAACAGGCTTTAGAATCATTGAAAAAGATGGCAACACCTAAAGCTATCGTAAAGCGAGATGGTGAACTAAAAGAAATTCCATCTGAGCACGTCGTTCCAGGTGATATCGTTATGCTTGATGCTGGGCGGTATATCCCCTGCGATTTACGCCTTATCGAAACTGCAAATTTAAAAGTTGAAGAATCTGCTCTAACTGGTGAATCCGTCCCTGTCGATAAAGATGCAGTCTACCACCCTTCCATGCAAAGTGATGAGCAAGTACCATTAGGCGATCAAAAAAACATGGCATTTATGTCGACGTTAGTAACGTATGGACGTGGCGCTGGTGTTGCTGTTGAAACTGGGATGAACTCACAAATTGGCAAGATTGCTACCCTTTTACATGAAGCAGACGATGATATGACACCACTTCAAAAAAGCTTAGCACAAGTAGGAAAATATTTAGGTTTTGTCGCTGTAGCTATTTGCGCTATTATGTTTCTCATCGGTTTTTTACAAGGACGAGATACTTTGGAAATGTTTATGACTGCAATTAGTTTAGCTGTTGCAGCCATTCCAGAAGGCTTACCAGCTATTGTTTCCATCGTTCTTGCAATTGGTGTTCAGCGTATGATTAAACAAAACGTTATCATTCGTAAACTACCAGCTGTTGAAGCTCTCGGTTCTGTCACAATTATTTGTTCAGATAAAACAGGTACATTAACTCAAAATAAAATGACCGTTACTCACTTTTATAGTGATCGCACATACGACCAGCTAGAAAATTTGAATATAAATAATGATGTACACCGTCTATTATTAGAAAATATGGTTTTATGCAACGATGCCTCTTACAGTACCGACTCACAAACAGGGGATCCTACAGAAATTGCCCTTCTTGTTGCCGGAAGCTCTTTTAACATTCAAAAAGATCATTTAGAAAATAAACATGAACGTGTTAACGAATTACCTTTCGAGTCTGATCGTAAAATGATGTCAACTGTACATACGTACGATGAAAGCTACTATAGCATGACGAAAGGTGCAATTGATAAACTTTTACCTCACTGTACCCATATCTTTATAAATAATAAAATTGAGATCTTAACAGATTCTGATAAAAATCAAATATTAGAAGCTGCCGGGTCAATGTCACAAGAAGCCTTAAGAGTACTTTCATTCGCATATAAAAGATACGATTCAAACGATGTGAATATAAATCACCTCGAAGAAAATCTTATCTTTATCGGTCTTGTCGGTATGATTGATCCACCACGCACAGAAGTAAAAGATTCAATTACAGAATGTCAAAAAGCTGGTATTCGCACAGTTATGATTACTGGTGATCATAAGGATACCGCCTTTGCAATTGCCAAAGAACTTGGTATTGCTGAAGAAAAATCTGAAATTATGATTGGAACTGAATTAGATACCATTTCAGATACAGAACTAGCAAGTAAAATTAATCACTTAAATGTATTCGCTAGGGTCTCTCCAGAACATAAAGTGAAGATTGTAAAAGCATTACGTGCTGAAGGAAATATCGTTTCCATGACTGGTGACGGTGTAAATGATGCTCCTTCTTTAAAGCAAGCAGATGTTGGAGTAGCAATGGGAATTACAGGAACAGATGTCGCAAAAGGCGCAGCAGATGTAGTTTTAACAGATGATAACTTCTCATCTATTGTGAAAGCTGTTGAAGAAGGAAGAAATATTTATCGTAATATTAAAAAGTCTATTCTCTTCCTACTTTCTTGTAATTTCGGCGAAATTATAGCTCTCTTTTTAGCTATTTTACTCGGCTGGGCAACACCACTACGCCCGATTCACATTTTGTGGGTAAATTTAATCACAGATACACTGCCTGCATTATCACTCGGTGTTGATCCTGAAGATCCAGATGTGATGAAGGAAAAACCACGGCATGCGAAAGAAAGCTTATTTAGCGGTAGCGTTCCTTTTCTTATTTTCAATGGGGTTGTAATTGGACTTCTTACTTTAACAGCCTTTATCGTTGGGGCAAAGCTCTATACAGGAGATACAAATTTATTTCCTCTCTTCCCAGACCAAATTGATGAAGACGCGCTATTACACGCTCAAACGATGGCATTTGTCGTTCTTAGTTTCTCTCAACTCGTTCATTCATTTAACTTACGTTCAAGAACGAAATCAATTTTTTCAATTGGGATATTTACAAATAAATATTTAGTCTTCTCACTTCTAATCGGTGTTCTTATGCAAGTGTGTATTATCTCCATCCCACCTCTTGCCAATATATTTGGTGTGCATGCATTAACAATGCGAGATTGGGGATTTGTTCTCTTATTAAGTATCATTCCGCTTGTTGTAAATGAAATCATTAAATTATTTAAGAAAAAATAAAAGGCAATGAGGACTGTTCCTCATTGCCTTTTATTTTATTCCGCTATTTGCCGTGCAGTAAAACTCCCACCTCAAAATTCGGCTGGAGCAAAAAAGTTAGGTGGGAGCCCTGCTATCCGTAAACGCCCGATTGGTGTGGGCTAATAATCAGCGAGAGATGAACACCCCCCACTGATTAAAGTTTCACTTTATCCTTGTAATTCTTTTTTGATGTTCTCTGTTAATGTAGCCATGCGCTTGCGGCTTTCTTCACGCTCACGTTTATTTTGCTCTTCAATTTGTTGTGTTTCTTGCATACCTCTTGAAATAATGTTCCAAGTTTCCTCAAGTGTTTCCATCTTAATACTAGAAGAACCTGATAATCTCGCTACTTCCACACTTTGAGTTGCGATATTTTGTGCATTTTTCTTAAGTAATTCATTTGTACGGCGATCAAGTTCAGCCATAGAGTCCGCAACAAGCTTTTGACGTTTCGCATTTACCGCTTGAATGATACCATTTTTAAAGATAGGAATCGTTGTAATAAATGCTGTATTGATTTTACCGATTAATTTATTGTTACCGCGTTGAATCATACGAATTTGTGGTGCTGTTAATAGAGCAACCATACGTGCTTTTTCTAAATCATCAATACGTTGTTCTAAAATTTCAACAGAGTTTTTAAGCGATTCTAATTCAATACCCGCTAACTGATCATTATTACGTATGCGCTCTTCGTACATCGGAACTAACTCTGTATTTAAACGCTCTAATAACATTTCCCCTGCTACTACGTATTTTTCTAAGTCTAAATAATACTTTAAGTTTTGCTCATATAAACCATCTAACGTACCAATTGATTTTTTCATTTCATCTTGATACTTCGTAATTTCTACGTATACTTTATCCATTTCGCGACCCATCGTCTGATACTTACTAAAGATTTGTTCAATCATTTTATCTGCTTTTTTGAACATACGTGAGAAGAAACCACTTTTCTCTTCCGCAAAGTCTTTACTATCAAATCTATCCATAATTTTACCAAGCTGTTTTAATAATTCACCAGAGTCTTCTACTTTCGATAAAGACATTGTATGTAAAATTTGATCAGCGAAACGTGAAATTTCCATAGAAGGTTCTTTTCCGAGTTCAATTAATTCTAATTGATCTTTAATGTCTACTGCGTTATAAATACGTTGCACTTCTGCATCTTGTCTAAGTTGCAAGCGAACATCTTGTGCGGTTTGCTCATTCAATTCTGTTTTCGAATCTAGTACGACTGGGTTATTCATATGGTAGTCTCCCTTTCCTTATAAAAATGGACGAAATAGTCCTTTTATTGTTTGTGATAAATTTTTATAGGCTGATGAACCATGAAATTCAAGATCGAAATTAACTTCTTCAAGCCAATGTGAATCAAATGCTCCTGATTCAATATACGGTTCAATATCGTTTCTCCCCGTTGGATTAAAGTGGAATACATCTACTCCAATTTGATTTAAAAATAGTAATAACACAGCATCAGAACGACTTAATTCTCCGCTCTTCTCATTATTAAATATAACAATTTTCGGTACTTCTTGCGAATAATCAAATTTCTCAAGCTGCTCTAAAATGTTCGGTGGTATTTGAGAGAGTTGTGCGAAAACATACAGTGCTACATCTTGTTTCGTCTCTTTCGCAATTGGTTTACACATTTCACTTTCACACGTATGGATGATTGCTTCTGCAATACCATGTTGTAATCCTTCTGGTAATCGCTTATGTGGCCACCAATGGCTGTTCATAATTAAATCCGGATGTAACTTCCCTGCGCGGTCCAATGCATCTCGATAATGATATTGGAAATTCGCTTTTTGTTCTTTCGTAAACGGGAATGTATTAATCAAGAAACTGTTATCAAATGATGTAACAGCCTTTAATCGCTGAAAATATTCTTTATCATTCTTTGAAACACCTGATATTTTTGCAAATAAAGAAGGAATATAAATATGCTTATTTTCAACAAAGAATGTTGGACGTACAAATGCCTTTTCTTTCGTAATTAAAAAGAGTTCATCGTACGTCGTTTTGAGCGTACGGGCTACAGGTGTATACGAACGGAATTGCCACGGTTTGTATAATAATGAATTATCGTGGTGAAGTACTTGCTCGATTTCTTTTGAAGCTTGATAAGCTACCGTTGCGACGCGTTCACGACGCCGATCAGGAAATGGTTCCAATGAAATACGGCCTGAATGAGATACGACAAAGGTCTTTCCTTCCTCATCTACACTCTCAAATCCATCTTTTCCTTCTGGGTGATAATAAAGCACATCGCAGCCGAGCATAATAAGAAAGTATAAGAAATATATACGACTCTCCGTCGCATCACCGTACCAAACGATACGCGGCATTTGTTTCTTATAATTAATCGTAGAGAACCACTTCGCTACGTAATTTTCACTTAATTTAATCATATCGATTAAGAAACGCCGGAATCCTTCTGTTTTTAAAGATTGATTATGTTGTTTCTCATACAATTTCAATACAGAAATAAACGTCGTATGTATATAATGCTGTAAATCAGGATTGTCTACTTGCGGTAATAGTTGTTTTCCAGACAAATGTGCTACAAGCCTATTTACTGTAAGTCCATTCGGCGCTTCTTGATGTAATGCAAAAACTTCTTGAATATGGCGCAGTTTTTCGGGATCAATCACCTTATTTAAATTTTGTTCATGCAAAACCTCGATCCCTTTTGCTTCATTATAATCAAATAGTTCATTGAAATATTCATCTACATCATTCGGAACACCAAGAATGCGACTTGCTATATAACTAAATTTCATCTCATTCTCTGTCAGTTCATATTGTGGGCGTTTTTCTAAATGCGCTTCAAATTGCTTTAAATCTGATTCATCTTTTAATGCACATGGTTGAAGTGTAAAACGTGAAAACACAACAGTTCACCTCCAAAAACATTTACGTTTTTTATAAAGTCTCTCTTCTATTATAAACTATTTTTAGTTATAAAAAATGGGCGCTCGCATAACGAGCAAACCCATTTCAATTATTTATGTTCATTTTTAGTAGCTGCAACTTCTTCTTTAGCTTGTCCAGAATTCTTCATGTAGTGAAGTATAAATGTTGCTCCAAACGCTATAACTAAAATAATAAAGAACAGCGTATGACTTACTTCAATATGAATGACAGACAGTAGCATTTTTGCTGCAATAATTAAGATTAAAATATATGCTGTCGTTTCAAGTTCTGGAATACGCTCTAACAATTTTAAGAATACGCCAGCAATACCGCGCATCATTAAAATACCGAGCATTCCACCTAATAGTAAAATCCAAACTTCATTCGATACACCAAATGCAGCAAGTACACTATCTACAGAGAATGCGATATCCATTAATTCAACCATCGCAACTGTCCCCCAGAAGACACCGAACATTCTGAAGAGAATACCATTTTGGTTCATACCATGAGCTTCCTCTTCTTCTGCATTACCTTTTCTTTTATCAATGAAGTATTTAACTGAAAGCCAAGCTAAGTAAAGTGCACCTAACACTTTTACCCACCATAATTTAATTAAGAACATTCCGATTCCAATTGCAATAAAACGGAATACATAAGCTCCAATAAGTCCATAGAATAATGCTTTTTTTCGTTTTTCTTCTGGAAGATGTTTTACCATTACCGCTAACACAAGTGCATTGTCAGCAGATAATAACCCTTCAAGTACAACAAGTGTACCTATTAACCCCCAAGATACTGGATCTTGTAACACTTTAATCCACATGTCCAAGTCGAAAAACTGAGCATACGTATCAAGGATTCCTTGCAAAATACTCATCTTACCTTTATCCCCTATTCTTTGCTAGATTTATAGAAAGGTCAAAAAAAGGAAACGAATACCGTTTCCCTTCTTATGCATCCAAGCCATACGCTCTTACAAGCGCACCTAATCCACCTTGGAATCCACTTCCTACTGCACTAAACTTCCACTGTCCATTATGACGATATAATTCACAAAAGACAACTGCTGTTTCAATGGAGAAATCTTCCCCTAAATCAAAACGAAGAACTTCTTCGTTTGTTTCTTCATTTGCTAAACGCACGAATGCATTTGCAACCTGTCCAAAGTTTTGATTACGGCCTTCTCCATCATAAATTGTAACTGTAATAGCAATTTTATGAACATCTGCTGGAACCTTTTTCAAATCGACAACAAGTTGCTCATCATCACCGTCACCTGCACCTGTACGGTTATCTCCTGTATGTAAAACTGATTCACAAGGAGACTGTAAATTATTATAGAAAATAAAATCAGTTTCCTTCGTACATTTCCCGTTCGCATCTAATAAAAAGGCAGATGCGTCTAAATCGAAATCAGATCCACCATCATAAGATTTAATATCCCATCCAAGACCAATTACTGCTCTTGATAAACCTGGGCTTGTTTTAGCTAAATCTATTTTCTGTCCTTTTTGCAATTGAATAACCATATATTTTCACCTCTATATTTTAATTTCAAAAAATATATCCATCAGTAAATACGCGTTTCACCGATGGATATATAAATCTATTACTCTACATCTAAACCAAAGTTATTACATAGAGAACCTAATCCACCTTGGAATCCACTTCCGATTGCATTGAATTTCCATTCACCTGCGTGACGGTATAATTCACTTACTACTACTGCAGTTTCAATAGAGAAATCTTCTCCTAAATCGTAACGAATTAATTCTGCATTCTTTTCTTCATCCATAATGCGTACGAAAGAGTTAGAAACTTGTCCGAAGTTTTGGCTACGGCCTTCTCCATCATAAATTGTGATTGTGAAGCAAATACGCTCGATATGTGCAGGAACATTTTTTAAGTCTATTTTAATTGTTTCATCGTCGCCTTCACCTGCACCTGTACGGTTATCTCCTAAATGCTCTACAGCACCATTCGCACCTTTTGGATTATTATAGAAAACGAAATCCTCTGCTCCTGAAACTTTACCGTTAGCACCTACTAAGAAGATACTAACATCTAAATCGAAATCGCTCTGTCCGTCATAACGATTCGTATCCCAACCAAGTCCTACAAGAACTTTCGAAAGACCTGGATTTGTTTTTGTTAAGTCTACCTTTTGTCCTTTTTTCAATGAAATTGATGCCATATACAATTCCTCCTTGGTTTATCTTATTGGTAACGTGATACAATCTCACTTAAGTTTTTATCTTGTGTTCCTTCTCCAACTGCTGAAAACTTCCATTCGTTTCCGTCTCGATACATTTCCCCTGCAATTAAAGTCATTTTGCCAGCGTAATTATCTGACAAGTTATAACGTGCTAATTCTTCACCTGTTTGTGGGTTTTGAATACGAATATATGCATTGCGAATCATCCCAAAATCTTGACGACGATTTACACAGTCATAAATATTTACAACGAATACTAAACGATTAATACGGCTCGGAACTTTATGTAATTCTACGAAAATTGTTTCGTCGTCACCAGCGCCTTCACCTGTTAAATTATCTCCTGAATGAATGATACTACCACAAGTAGAAAGTTTGTTGCCGAAGTAAACTAGATCATTTTTGTTTAAAAAACGATCCCCTTCTAACATAACAACAGATGCATCACAATCTACACTTGGTTTACTTCCAAATAAAGAAGACAGAAACCCACCTGATTGCCCAATTGGATCCCAGCCTAAGCCAACCTGCAGTTTCGCTACTCTCGGTTGTCCTTTTGTTAAATCAATCTTTTGTCCTTTTTCTAAAATAATAGGCATGAAGTTTCTTCCTTTCTACAAAGCATTTTCCAAATCGGAAAACATTGTATTCTCCTCTTATATTGTAGCATTATTTATCTAATGAGAAAAAGGATAAATTCTCAATTATATGAAAACAGATACTATATTTATTTATACTGATGTAATAAGTGGTAAATAGAACCAATCATTCCTGCACAATTGCCGCTTTGCGCAAGTTTAATCTCACAATTACTATAAATATCTTGATTTAAGTATGTTCCTATCTCTTCCTTCACTTCATTTAAAAAATCATCTCCTCTTTCAGTAATTCCCCCACCAATAATAATCATTTTCGGATTAAAAATATAAGCAAGGTTACTAATTCCAATCGCCAAATGTTTAAAGAAAATCTTCACGGCTTGAATAACACTGCTATCACCCTTATCATATAATTCGAAAATTGTTTTACCATCCCACTCCTTTTCACCTTTATATCTTCGTACGAGATGAATTAATCCCGAAATTGAGGCAACCTCCTCAAAAGTATTCCCTTCTATTAACATGCTCCCCCATTCCCCAGCGCCAAACGAATGTCCACGGTATAACTCCCCATTTATAACAATTGCTCCACCAATGCCCGTTCCAAGCGTAAGCATAATAAAATCGCTTTCTCCCCTCCCTGTACCTTTCCATTTCTCGCCTAAGGCCGCACAATTAACATCATTTTCAATAGATACAGGAACTTTTAATACTTCTTGTAGTCTCTCAACAATAGAAATATTAGCATAACGCGGAATATGATCCACACCTCCCGTTATAACTCCTTTATCAATATCAACAATTCCCGCTGTACTAATACCAATTCCGGAAATAGTATGTTCAGTCATTAACTTTTTTGATAAATATATAAGCTTTTGAACAATTTGTTCCCCGCCCAAGTGAATTTCTGTTGGGACCTTTTTATGTATTAGTACTACCCCTATTTCTGAAACAATTCCATATTTAATTTGCGTACCACCAATATCAAATGCAATATACTCTTTCATCCGTTACCACTTCCTCTACTATTATGAGTGTAAATTCTCCATCACTCTACTATATTCACATTAACTCTTTTCTCCCTTTAGAAATACACCTCCTTTTTCTTATGAAGTGGACTTGTTCAGTGCCCTCCCTTTTTCTATATATAGTTTTTTTGCATAAAACTCTTTTTCCTATGAAATATTACAAAGGGGTGTATTTTAGATGGAACAATAATTTTTTCTTCAGGAGGAAAACAATGACAAAAATCTTCATTTTAGCATCAACACTTTCTTTATCCTTTTTTAGCGGCTTAAATATTGGTAATGCTGCAACTGAAAACTTCAATCCAATAACAAACGCTATTGTACAAAATAACGATAATTTAGCAGAAGGTAATTCAAAAGATAATAATAAACCTCCAGGAAACAATGGTTCTCAGGACGATAGTGGTTCTGACGGCAATGGTTCTGGTGGCAACGGTTCTGGTGGCAGTGGTTCTGGTGGCAACGGTTCTGGTGGCAATGGCTCTGGTGGCAGTGGTTCTGGTGGCAATGGCTCTGGTGGCAGTGGTTCTGGTGGCAACGGTTCTGGTGGCAGTGGTTCTGGTGGCAATGGCTCTGGTGGCAGTGGTTCTGGTGGCAACGGTTCTGACGGCAATGGTTCTGGTGGCAACGGTTCTGGTGGCAACGGTTCTGGTGGCAGTGGTTCTGGTGGCAGTGGTTCTGGTGGCAACGGTTCTGACGGCAGTGGCTCTGGTGGCAGTGGTTCTGGTGGTAACGGTTCTGACGGCAATGGCTCTGGTGGTAGTGGCTCTGGTGGTAACGGTTCTGGTGGCAACGGTTCTGACGGCAATGGTTCTGGTGGCAACGGTTCTGGTGGCAATGGTTCTGGTGGCAACGGTTCTGGTGGCAACGGTTCTGACGGCAATGGTTCTGGTGGCAATGGTTCTGGTGGCAACGGTTCTGGTGGCAGTGGTTCTGGTGGCAACGGTTCTGGTGGCAATGGCTCTGGTGGCAGTGGTTCTGGTGGCAATGGCTCTGGTGGCAGTGGTTCTGGTGGCAACGGTTCTGGTGGCAGTGGTTCTGGTGGCAATGGCTCTGGTGGCAGTGGTTCTGGTGGCAGTGGTTCTGGTGGCAGTGGTTCTGGCGGCAACGGTTCTGGTGGCAGTGGTTCTGGTGGCAGTGGTTCTGGTGGCAGTGGCTCTCAGGGAGGCAACCGTGTTAAAGGCGACAGCAGTTCTCAAGGTGGCAATGGCTCTCAGGGAGGCAACCGTGTTAAAGGCGACAGCAGTTCTCAAGGTGGCAATGGCTCTCAGGGAGGCAACCGTGTTAAAGGCGATAGCGGCTCTCAAAGCGGTAACGCAAAAGATAATGCAACAAAACAAGGCAATAAATTGCCTAATACTGCAACGCATTATCCTGCATCTATTTTAATTGGTCTTTCGACATTCCTAATTGGTGTGTTACTATTTATTCGTCGTAAAAACGCAAAATAAAAAAATCATCCTTCCATCTAAAAATACATGAAACAGATTATAAAGTGAAACTTTAATCAGTGGGGATTTTGTTCATCCCCCACTGATTATTAACCTTCACCAATCGGGCTTTTACGGGCAGCAGGGCTCCCACCTAACTTCTTTGCTCCAGCCGAATTTTGAAGTGGGAGTTTTACTGCCTGGCAAATAGCGGGATAAAACTAAAAAGGACTTTGATTGCATTTTATTATGCAATCAAAGTCCTTTTTGCCATCTAGTAGAAAGAGCATTAATACGCTTTTCCCCAATACACCATCTGCTTCGCTTTTTTACTACAGCAAATACATTCGTCAGCTAAACTTTCTTGTTCGAACGGAATACAACGTGAAGATACTCCAACTTCTTCTTTTAATTTTTCTTCACAAGCTAGTTCTCCACACCACATCGCTTTAATAAATCCTTGCTTTTCATCAGCCGCTTTTTTCATCTCTTCGAAATTCGTCACACTATACGTATTCTCATCGCGAAATACTTTTGCTTTGCTAAATAAAGAATTGTGAATTTCCTCAAGTAGTACTGGAATGCGTTCTTCTAATTGATCCATTGATATAAACTCTTTTTCTTTCGTATCTCGCCTTACAAGTACAACTTGATTCTTTTCAATATCCTTTGGACCAACTTCTAATCTAATTGGAACACCCTTCATTTCATACTCATTAAATTTCCAGCCAGGTGTTTTATTGCTAGCATCTATTTTTACACGTGCAACCTTCTGAATACGTCCTTGCAACTCTGTTGCTTTTTCTAACACACCTTCTTTGTGCTGAGCAATAGGAACGATAACAACTTGTACTGGAGCGACTTTTGGCGGCATTACAAGTCCGTTATTATCGCTATGAACCATAATAAGTCCACCTATCATTCTTGTTGATACACCCCAAGATGTTTGATGTACGTATTGCCATTTACCGTTACGGTCTAAAAACTTAATATCAAATGCTTCAGAGAAATTCGTTCCAAAGTTATGAGATGTTCCTGTTTGAAGTGCTTTTCCATCATGCATTAAACTTTCAATCGTATAAGTTGCCTTCGCTCCTGCAAACTTTTCTTTTTCTGTTTTTTGCCCTTTAATAACCGGAATCGCTAAATACTCTTCACAAAAAGCAGCATATAGATTTAAAATATTTAATGTTTCAATTTGAGATTCTTCTGCCGTTTCATGAATCGTATGACCTTCTTGCCATAAAAATTCAGTTGTACGAAGGAATGGTCTCGTCGTCTTCTCCCAACGAACTACTGAACACCACTGGTTATATAACTTTGGTAAATCATTATATGATTGAACAATTTTTGAAAAATGCTCACAGAATAGAGTTTCAGATGTAGGACGTATACAAAGTCTTTCCGCCAATTTCTCATCTCCGCCATGAGTAACCCATGCTACTTCAGGAGCAAATCCTTCAACATGATCTTTCTCTTTTTGTAATAAACTCTCTGGAATAAACATTGGCATGTACACATTTTCATGACCAGATTCTTTTAATTTTTCATCCATCACTTTCTGCATATTTTCCCATAATGCATAACCGTATGGACGTAAAATCATACAACCTTTCACACTTGAATAATCAACAAGCTCCGCTTTTTTTACAATATCGGTATACCACTGAGCAAAGTCTTCTTCCATTTTCGTAATGGCTTGTACTTGTTCTTTTACCATAGTTATTCTTCCTCCTTTAGAAAATAGAAAAAGCCCGCGTCCCCAAATAGGGACCGAGCTTTGTCGGCGTTACCACCCTGATTCATACACAAAAAAATTGAGTATGCTCTCTTTTTGATAACGGGAATTTCCCGCTGCATATGCAGAACTCAAAGGTAGGTTCCATATCGCCTCTTTAAGAATCTTCCAGCCAAAAGGATTCTCTCTCTGCAAAAAGGTAAGACATGTACTATTCCTTTTTCATCGTTATAACAAAATAAATTTGTTGAATATCATAATATAAATTTTATTTCAAAACAAGAGCCAATTTTCTTATTTTTATACATTATTTTCAATTATCACTGTTTTATACGTAACTTTTCCGAACTATTTTTACAAGTTGATGAGCAACCATACCAATTAGTGTACCAATTAAAACGAAGAAACAAATAAATCCGTATCCCATTCCTTCCCAACCACCAATAGCGATCATTGTTACAGGAAAGAAAGCTAAACAAAGAAGTACTAAACTAAGTGCAAATATAATATCAAACTGTTTGTCTGGAAAACGTTTCTTTAGTAAATATGACATAAAAAATACAAGGAGAACGGTGACTCCACCAATGATGTAAAAGATACCAAATCCATCTAGCCAATCCATAGTATTCCCTCCTTCCATTCATTCCCTTATACTTATTATATGTTTAATTTTTCTGAAAATAAATAACAAAATTTTATTCAAAAATATATTTTTATTACCAGGTATTAATAGTAATATATAAGAATAGGTTTTATATAATCAGGAGGGAAACTTTATGGATAAAGCATTAACAAATCGCGTCATTATTTTATCTTTTGACTGCTTATCAGCTTTAGATTTTCCTATATTACAAAAACTACCTAATTTCCAAACTTTAATAAAAAGGGGCGCAATTGCGAAAAAAGTGGAGCCAATTTATCCTTCTGTAACATATCCAAGCCACTCAACAATCGTAACCGGTAATTATCCTAATAAGCATGGCGTTGTCAGCAATACATTACTTCAACCAGGACGTGAGTCACCAGATTGGCATTGGTACCGAAAGTCCATTAACGGGACAACTTTATATGATGAAGCACGCAAAGCAAATTTAACGACAGCAGCCCTTCTATGGCCTGTTACTGGAAGAGCAAATATCGATTACAATTTACCAGAAATTTTTCCAAATAGACCGTGGCAAAATCAAATTTTAGTTTCATTATTTAGCGGTAGCCCGCTATATCAATTAGATTTAAATCGTCGTTTCGGCCATATACGAAATGGATTGTCACAGCCTGAGCTTGATAATTTCGTCCTTGCTTCTGCCGTACATACAATTCAGACGAAAAAGCCTAATGTTATGTTTGTACATTTTACTGATTTAGATACTCAAAGACATTACCATGGCTTCGAGTCTGAGGAAACAGTAGCTGCAATCCACAGACACGACGAACGCCTCGGAAAAATTATCCATACATTAAAAGAAAGTGGTATATACGAAGAAAGTACAATTATTGCACTTGGTGACCATAGCGCTTTAAGTGAAAACAAAGCAATCCAATTAAATGTCCTATTCTGTCAAAAAGGGCTTATATCCGTAAATAAACGTGGAAAAATACACGATTGGAAAGCTTATTGCCAAAGCTGTGATGGATCTGCCTACGTACATGTAAAGGATAAAAATGATACTGAAACGATTAAAGAGATTCAACTTCTTCTTGAAGAGCTTCTTCAGGATAAACAAAATGGAATTGAATTTATTCTGCACGATGAAGATGCAAAAGAACGTGGCGCTGATGGTAATTGCTTATTTATGCTAGAGGCCATGGAAGGTTATTACTTCATTGAAAATTATACAGGTGATTTCATAAAAGAAATTAATAAAGAAGATGTTAATTCTAGTAAGAAATATACATTTGGAACACATGGATATTCCCCAACAAAACCTAACTATGAAACAATTTTTATGGCTGCTGGGAAAGGCATTCAAAGCGGCGTTACAATTCCGTATATGAGACTGATTGATGAAGGTCCGACTATCGCTAGGTTACTCGGTTTGCACTTAGGTGAAACAGACGGCGCAATTGTAGAGGATTTACTTCAATTGTAAAGAACTGTGTATATATGTAAAAGTTATGTAAAAATCATCACTGTTTCTCTTTTTATAATTTTTATTTTTGTACACTGTTAGTAGAAGAAATTTAAGGGGGAACATTATATGAAAAAAATGTCCAGACAAGAAAAAAGCTGGATATTGTACGATTGGGCGAACTCGGTATATTCGCTCGTCATTACAACTGCATTATTTCCAATTTACTTTAAAGCAGCTGCAAAAGAAGCTGGACTATCTGGCGCAACTTCAACAGCCTATTGGGGATATGCAAACTCGGTCGCTACACTTTTAATTTCTATACTCGCTCCTATTCTCGGCACAGTTGCTGATTATAAGGGATTTAAAAAACGATTTTTCACATTCTTCTTTGGACTCGGTATCGTATTTACAAGTATGCTAGCAATTGTTCCAACATCTCAGTGGTACTTATTACTAGGATGCTATATGCTCGCATTAGTTGGCTTTGCTGGAGCAAATATTTTTTATGATGCATTTCTAGTAGATGTTACCTCTGGAGATAGAATGGACCGAATTTCTACGCGAGGTTTTGCATTAGGTTACATTGGGAGCACAATTCCTTTTATCGGTTGTATTGCTCTTATTATTCTTGCTCAAAAAGGAACTATCCCCTTATCAGTCGGAATTGCTAGTCAAATTTCCTTTGCAATAACAGCTCTTTGGTGGGGACTATTTACGATACCAATGCTAAAAAATGTAGAGCAAACACACTATATTGAACGTCATCCAAGACCAATTGCAATGAGCTTCAAGCGCCTTGCTAATACGTTTAAAAATATTAAAGAATATAAAACTGTATTTATGTTCCTAATAGCTTACTTTTTCTACATTGATGGGGTAGATACAATTATCACTATGTCTACTGCTTACGGAACAGATCTCGGTATTAGTGCAACCAATCTATTAATCATCTTATTTGTAACACAAATTGTCGCTTGTCCATTTGCTTTATTATATGGAAAACTATCGGAAACATTTACCGGTAAAAAAATGCTATATGTCGGCATTATCATTTATATCATTATTTGCACATATGCTTATTTCTTAAAAACGACGTTTGATTTCTGGATTTTAGCAATGTTAGTTGCTACTTCTCAGGGCGGGATTCAAGCACTTAGCCGTTCTTATTTCGCAAAACTAGTACCGAAAGAATCTGCAAATGAATTCTTCGGATTTTATAATATCTTTGGTAAATTCGCAGCAATTATGGGTCCGGTATTAGTAGGTGTCACAACACAATTAACAGGAAAAACAAACGCTGGTGTCCTTAGTATTATTGTCCTATTTATTATCGGTGGATTCTTATTAACTAGAGTACCTGAAAATGATACGTCCGTTACACCACCTAATCCGAAAACTAAAACAATATAAGAGAAAGATCCCCTTCACACAAGAAGGGGATCTTTCTCTTATATTTTTAACGATAACGCCCTACAATTAAAAACTCTAAAGCTTGTACAAAAATAGTTTATCGACAGTTGTTCCTAATACTTCTGCTAACCGGAATGCTAGTGCTAAGCTTGGATCATATTTATTATTCTCAATTGCATTTATCGTCTGTCTTGATACGTTACACTTATCCGCTAATACACCTTGTGAAATATTATTTGCAGTGCGCAATTCATAGATTTGATTTTTCACACCGTTTCCTAACCTGTAAAATCGTTTTTACATCATCAGTATATAGTTGGGGCATGTCATTGTCAAAAGATTGCCACAAGAAAAGGGAGCAATTCTGCTCCCTTACAATAGCTATTTCGAAACTAATCAATTCGTCATTTCCTCTCGATTCACAATATCTTCTTTCTTTATTTGCATACGTAAAACCGGACCTATCGCAAATAAAATAAGTGCCATTGCTATACAAAATACAGTAACTAGTGAGGTCATCTCCTTCAATCCTCCAGCTAGTGAAGTTCCAATTAACATTGCCCCCATGAACAGTGGTAAAATCGTTCCATTTACTCTGCCAATCATATTTTCTGGTACAAGTTGAATCATAAGCGTACCGACAACGATATTGACACAGGCTAAACAAATACCTGTTCCAAATCTCATGAAACTAGTAATCCAAAATGATGTAGATAACCCTTCTACTAAAAATGACATCGCTAATATGCTCATACCGAATACAAACATCTTTTTCGGATTCACTTTTGAAGCGAAAACTGCAGCAACAATACCACCAATTAACATACCGATTCCATCAGCTGCGGCTAAATATTGAACGGCTTCTTTTTCCATTCCAAGCCGTTCTATTACAAGAAACACTTCTAATGGATTCGTTAGTCCAACAGCTAAGCCCATAATGGTGAAAGTGATCGTAATCATACGTAAATTTTTCGTATGAAGAACGTATTTCCAACCTTCTTTTATATCATTTTTTAATGAACCTCTCGCCACTTGCTCTTGTTCCACCCATTTTGGTAAAAATGAAAGAGCGATAGCAGATAACAAAAATAAAATAATTAAGCTATATAGTGACGTAAATAAACCAAGTTGTGTGTACACAAGCGATCCTACCACTGGTCCAAAAATCATAAATAGCGACTGTAATGTTTGATTAAATGCAATCGCATTTGCTACCTGTTCTTCTTTTACATAGCGTTTAAATATACGCGAAGATGATGGCTGAGAAAACTGACCTACAATCGCGGAAATGAGTGTTGCAAAAAATATAGCCTGCCAATAATCCAGCTTTAACAACAAGACAATTCCTACAATAGACAGTACACTTAATACATCTCCAGCAACCATCGTTCTTTTCGGATTCCAGCGATCAGCTAGCGCCCCACCGATAAACGAGAAAATAAAAATAGGTGCATATTCCATAACCGATAATAAAGAAACTGAAACTGGATCATTATTCGTTCGCTCCATTATGAAATACAAAAGAGCCATATTTCTGATCCAAATTGCAAATTGTTGTAAAATATCAGATGCCATAACGAGCATAAATGCTCGGTTTTTAAATAAAGCGTTCATTTTCATTCCCCTTTCATAAACCGACCGTTCGGTCTAATTTATTTTGTAAGAAAAGCAACTGACCTATTATTCAGCTGCCATTCCTTTTAACAATACATCTATTGCCTTTTTATAAATACGTTTCAGCTCTTTATAATCTAACTCGTAGTAAAGTACTCCAAGCCCCGATAATAATCCATTCACAATATACATAAGATCACGCGTATCATCTTCTTGAAACTCTCCAGACTGTATACCTGCTTCAATTAATTTCTCAACCATAACATATGATTCTCTAGTTAAAGCTAACAGTTCATCCAGAATTTCTTTACTTACAACTTGGCTCATAGAGAATTCCTCTATTGCATTTGAAATGGGTTGCTGTATGTCCTCTACATAATATTCCGCGAGACCATATAGTTTTTCAGTACTAGTACTATACAACTTCTCTTTTTCATTCCATTTTTCAAGCCAATCATACGTATGCTGTTTCACTACAAATAAAAATAATTCTTCTTTACTTTTAAAGTGATAATAAATGCTTCCTTTACTTCTCTCTGTAATTTCACAAATCTCTTCCATAGATGTAGCTGCATAGCCCTTCTGTGAAAACAGACTTTCTGCTTTATAGGCAATTTCTTTCTTTATCTCTTCTGCGCTTCTTCTCATATTCACACCTCTTTAAACCGACCGTTCAGTCTAATAATAACAAATAAAAAACCTCTATCGCAAGAGGCTATACTCCTTATTTAAGAAAACGTACTTTCAAACCACATTCGAATCATATGTATTATTCCAAATTTAAATCCTCATTTAGTAAGAAATACGGTTCCCTTTTCATTTCCCCTAGCATGTTAAAAATATTTAATCAAACGTTTGTTTAACTGTTTTTATGCATATGTAAGCCAACTAATCAAACGTTTGTTTAAAAAGAAATACGCCCCCTATAAGGCGTATTCTCATCAATCACCACCGCCTCCACCACCGCAGCTACCTCCACTATCTCCACCAAAAGAACCTCCGCAATCATGTGAACCGCCATCGTGCGAGCTATCATTATCCGATCCAGCAAAGAAAAATAATGGTGATGAGCTGTTGGATGAATTATGAATGTTATTTTGTTTTGTAAGATTTACCTTCTTTTTGTTTGATCGAACTGCTGTTACGATCGTTCCAACTACAACAAATAATAGTATGACAATAATAAATTCCATATAAAAGCCTCCCTTAATCTTCGAATAATTGAATGGTTCTCTCTAAATTTTCAAGTGAAATGAAGCGCGATTCACGAAGGATCTCTTTTCCATTATAAAATAATAAAACTGTTGGCCCTGTAAATACTGCATATCGCCCCGCAATCTCTTGCATGTCTTGTAGTAATATTTCTACTTTCTCTACGTAATCATAATTCTCTAATACGCAATTTACTTTTCTTAACATAACATCACAAACACCACAATTTTCCGTTTTAATAAACAGCAGTACTAATTGTTGTCCTTCAATATATGTCGCTAATTCTTCTATCGTTTCAAATGTATTCATCTTATCCCTCTTAGCGTAATTTACGAAATACTTTACCCTGATACATACGAAAAGCTGAACTATCTTTAATCTTTCTCTTTTCCATTACCTGCTGAAAACGCAGCGTTTTTGCTGTTAACTCTTCTTGTAATTCTTTTCTCTCTACTTCATCATAACAGCACGCAATTAAGTCTTCTATTTTTAATATATCTTTTTGTAGTTCCATTTCTGGTGGAATCATACCTGCATTTTTCAAGATTTTATAACTCATTCTAAGTTCTGGAGGTACCATTGAAAGGTCTTCTAATTGTAGTGGTTTTCCTTTCCCCGGAATATGATCGAGATCACCATTCCGTATTGCTTGTCGAATTTTTTCTTCAGCAATGTTCAAAAAGACATCCACACCATTCGCTCCTTTACATATTTTTACTATTATTTTACATGATATTTTCTCATCTTGCTACGCTATTACAAATTGACTTTATACAATTTTTTCTCAAATTTAATTACAAGGAGCCTTTTCCTCCCTAATCAATATTTTATTTTCATGTGTAGTCTGTATTAGAGCCATTTAATATTGAGAAAATCTTTGTGAATCCAATAAAGCGTTTACACCAAATCTTGCATTTGCTACGATTTAATCACCCCCAGCTCCCTTGTATAGACTTCGTGATGTCTGATCATTTTTATCTAGACGTTTCATACGTCTAGATTCACTTTGGTTTATTGGCGCATGCCTTTAAATATATCTTTTATTTTGAAAGGAGAAATGACTATGAGATCAAAAAAATTCACGCTGCTATTACTATCCCTACTACTTTTCTTACCTCTTTTTCTCACAAACTTTATTACTCCAAATTTCGCATTAGCAGATTCACCAAAGCAAGGTCAAAAAATTGTTGGGTATTTTCCTTCATGGGGCGTTTACGGACGTAATTATCAAGTTGCAGACATTGATGCATCAAAGCTAACTCATTTAAACTATGCTTTCGCTGATATTTGCTGGAATGGAAAACATGGAAACCCTTCTACTCACCCCGATAATCCAAATAAACAAACGTGGAACTGTAAAGAATCTGGTGTACCACTGCAAAATAAAGAGGTCCCTAATGGCACTCTCGTACTCGGTGAACCATGGGCTGATGTCACAAAATCTTATCCGGGATCGGGTACAACTTGGGAAGATTGTGATAAATATGCCCGCTGTGGAAATTTCGGAGAACTGAAACGATTAAAAGCTAAGTATCCTCACTTAAAAACAATTATTTCAGTTGGTGGCTGGACTTGGTCTAACCGCTTTTCTGATATGGCCGCTGATGAAAAAACAAGAAAAGTGTTCGCTGAATCTACAGTAGCTTTTCTTCGCGAATATGGATTTGACGGCGTTGATTTAGACTGGGAATACCCGGGTGTTGAAACGATTCCTGGTGGTAGTTATCGTCCTGAAGATAAACAAAACTTCACCCTTCTGCTTCAAGATGTTCGAAATGCATTAACGAAAGCTGGTGCAGAAGATGGTAAACAATATTTACTAACAATCGCGTCAGGTGCAAGCCAACGTTATGCGGATCATACAGAGCTAAAGAAGATTTCTCAAATACTGGATTGGATTAATATTATGACATACGATTTCCACGGTGGATGGGAAGCTACTTCTAACCATAATGCTGCACTATACAAAGATCCAAATGACCCCGCAGCGGATACGAAATTTTACGTAGATGGTGCGATAGACATTTATACAAATGAAGGGGTTCCAGCGGATAAACTCGTATTAGGTGTACCTTTTTACGGACGTGGATGGAAAAGTTGCGGAAAAGAAAATAATGGGCAATACCAACCTTGTAAACCAGGTAGTGACGGAAAGCTCGCTTCTAAAGGTACTTGGGATGATTATTCTACCGGTGACACAGGTGTGTACGATTATGGTGATTTAGCATCTAATTATGTGAATAAAAATGGTTTTGTTCGCGGATGGAACGATGTAGCGAAAGTACCTTATTTATATAATACGACTACAGGAACCTTTATTAGCTATGATGACAATGAATCTATGAAATATAAAACAGACTATATAAAGACAAAGGGTTTAAGTGGCGCAATGTTTTGGGAACTAAGCGGGGATTGCCGTACAAGTCCAAAATATAGTTGTAGTGGACCAAAATTACTTGATACGCTAGTAAAAGAATTACTTGGTGGACCTATTACTCAAAAAGATACTGAACCACCAACAAACGTAAAAAATATTGCTGTTACAAATAAAAATTCAAACTCAGTTCAATTAAACTGGACTGCATCTACTGATAACGTAGGCGTTACTGAATATGAAATTACTGCCGGAGAAGAGAAATGGAGTACAACAACAAATAGCATTACAATTAAAAACTTGAAACCTAATACAGAATACACATTTTCAGTATTAGCAAAAGATGCTGCTGGTAACAAATCACAACCTACTTCTATTCTTATAAAAACAGATGATGCTAACACAACACCTCCTGGTGGAAATGGCAATGCTACCTTTTCAGTCACTTCAAATTGGGGAAGTGGTTACAACTTCTCAATTATAATTAAAAATAGCGGAACGACCCCTATTAAAAACTGGAAATTAGAATTTGATTATAACGGCAATTTAACACAAGTTTGGGATTCTAAAATTAGTAGTAAAATAAATAATCATTACGTAATTACGAATGCAGGATGGAATGGTGAAATTCCTCCTGGTGGATCAGTTACAATCGGAGGGGCAGGAACAGGCAATCCCGCCGAACTTGTAAATGCATCCATTAACGAAAACTAAACGTAACCTCCATTAATTATTTCACTAAAGTTTGAATTTAGGTTTGAGTGCTCTATCCTAAATTCAAACTTTTAATTTTATGAAAAATCACAATTCATATTACAATAACCTATTATAATTATATTTAGTTTCTAATATGAAGTTCGCGTGAAGTTCATCTGAATTTTACATGAATTTCCTTTAAGTTCTATTGTCTTCCCATACTAATCACATTATCCTTTACATATAGGAATCATTTCCATTCCATTTCAAACTATCTATATATATAAAAAAGATAGTAGCCTATTAGGGAAAGGCATCTAGTATTATTATAAATATAACCAAAGAAAAAGAACTCTTATGGTGCGCTTATAAGCGCACCATAAGAGTTCTTTTTCATACAATTCTCATTTGAGAGTTCTCGAAAATCATGTTAATCACAAAGAAAAGGCATTAACTCATAAAAGCTAATGCCTTTTCTTTGTGATTATTGTTAAACGTTCCATTTTTCGATATTCCATATTTTCGTTATCCATGCTTCATAGAAAGAGGGCTCATGTGAAACAATTAAAACTGTACCTTTATATTGTTTTAACGCTTCCTGTAAATCCGTCTTAGTCTCTGTATCCAAATGGTTAGTTGGTTCATCTAAAATTAAAACATTGCTTTTAGTTACGATAAGTTCGCATAATCGTACTTTTGTTTGTTCTCCTCCACTTAATAACTGGATAGGTTTTAATACATGTTCTTCTTTCAATCCGCACTTTGCTAATGCTTGTCGGATTTCTTTTCTTGTCATATCTGGTCTCCCTGCCCATACTCTTTCTAGTGCAGTTATTTCTGAGGAAAATTCCTCTTGTGCAAAATAAGCGGGTTTTACTCGTTCCCCAACAGAAACTGAGCCGCCTAACGGTTTTATTTGTCCTAGTAATGTTTTTAACATTGTTGTTTTTCCAATCCCATTATGACCAATAATCGCAATCTTTTCCCCTTTTTTCACTTGAAAATCCAATTCCGGAAATAACGGTTCACCATAACCAATTTTCAGTTTCTCTACCTGTAATATACGGCTCACTGGCTCAGTATAAACATTAAAATCAAAACGGGCGCGAGGTACATCGTTAACCTTTTCAACCTTTTTCATTTTCTCTAATACTTTTTCACGACTTTTCGCTTGTTTCGCTTTACGAATTTTATTTTTTTGAATAAAACCCTCTAAATGTACAATTTCTTTTTGTTGTTTCGCATACGCCGCTTGTAATTGTTTCCTTTGTAATTGATAACTTTGCAAAAAGGTTTCATAATCTCCCGCATAGCGCTTAACCTTTCGTTCGTCTAGATGATAAATAACATTCGTAATATTGTTCAAAAATATTTCATCATGCGAAATGATAATATAAGCTTTTTCATACATTTGTAAATATGATTGCAACCATTCTATATGTGCTGTATCTAAATAGTTAGTTGGCTCATCTAATAATAAAACATCCGCTTTTTCTAAAAGGAGTTTCCCAAGTAACAACTTTGTCCGCTGACCACCACTTAACTTTGAAACATCCTTTTCCAATCCTATTTCAAACAAGCCTAAGCCTGTTGCTACTTCCTCAATTTCTGTATGAATTTGATAAAAATTAGAATTCTCCAATATAGTTTGTAACTCTCCATACCTTACTAACAATTTCGCTACTTCTCCTGCTCCAGCCATCTCTTCTGTAAGTTTTAACATGTCACGTTCCAACTCATACAGGTTAGAAAACGCACTTTGCAAGTATTCTTCAATTGTTATGCCTTCTTGTAAATCTATATGCTGTTGCAAAAAGCCAATCTTCACATGTGGAAACCATTCAATTTTCCCATCATCATGTATAAGTTCTCCCGTTAACAAGCGTAATAATGTTGATTTTCCAATTCCATTTTTCCCTACTAGCCCAACATGTTCGCCCTTTAATAATCGAAAGCACGTATTATATAAAATGGTTTTCTCACCATATGAATGACTTACATTTTCTACTGTTAATATACTCATCTTTTCTCTCTCCTTTTCTTATGATCCATAAGCTAAATAGAGAGAACAACAGTATAAAGCCTTATTTAGTTATACATATAAAAATGGGTAAGGTGAATACACCTTACCCATTACATATTATCGTAAGAAAGGATTAAGGTTCTTTACCTGCTGTCTTCAATTTAGCTTCATCTTTAAAAATGGGCAGACTTCTCCCGTATCAAGCTAAAACCATTTGAAGAACAGTTGATAAAGTCATTTTATCCTTTCACTCCTTTAACGTTTGTTATATTAAGAGTATAAATCACTCTGTTATATTCTATTCTCTACTTTTTCTTTTGTTCCTTCTTCCAATTTATCCGATGTTAATGAACCCACTATTTCCCCTATAGATTTCATCTTTCTCCTTCAATAGAAAAAAGCCTCTTAACAGCAATTATACAAAAAACTGTTAAAAGACTTTTTTCTATTTTTTCATGTAAGGAGCCAATACTCTTAAAATTTCTTCCTTATCCTTCTTTAACTCAAGAGATGTTAACATATCCATCGTTCGCGGCCTAGGTAATTCCACTTGGACCTCGCCAACTATTGATGCTGGTCTTTGAGATAAAATAAATACGCGATCAGAAAGTAAAATTGCCTCATCTAAGTCATGTGTAACCATAACAATTGTTTGCTTTTCTTGATGCCAAGAATTTAAAAGCCAACTGTGTACTTCCATTTTTGTAAATGCATCTAATTTTCCAAAAGGCTCATCCAGCAGCATAATTGGCTTTTCACATAAATACGTACGAAGGAAACTAATTCTTTGACGCATTCCACCTGATAACTCATCTGGATAATGATCTGCGTATTCATCTAGCTCAAATTGCTTTAATGCTTCCATTCCTTCTGTCAGCCTTTGTCTTTTAGGCTTCCCTTCGATTTCCAATGGAAGAACGATATTTTGCAAAGCCGATCGCCACGGTAGTAATAAATCTTGTTGCGGCATATAACTAACAACATCTTGTTTTTTTACATACTCCTCGTTATAAAACACTTCTCCGCTCGTTGGCTCTTCAACACTTGCAATCATATTTAATAATGTACTTTTTCCACAACCACTCGGACCTACAAAAGAGACAAACTCTCCCTCTTGTATAGACGCACTAATATTTGCTAATACATTCTTTCCATCGAAAGCTTTTACAATATCTTTTATTTGTAATCCACTCATTTTTCACTTGGAAGGAATTCATTTGTAAAGGCATCTTTTACATCGATTTTCTTTTTAATAACTTTGTTGTCATATAAGAAATTCATGTAATTCGTCCAAATCTCTTCCTTCTGTACTCCCCACGCTTTTGCATCATCTTGATACTTTGTACTTAACCACTTTTGGCTTTCTTGTACTAATTCTTTATTCACATCTGGAACAGCTTTAATTAAAATATCCGCAGCTTCTTTCGGTTCTTTAATTGCAAAATCATAACCTTCTGTCGTTGCCGTCATAAATTTTTTCACAAAATCTTTATCTTGCTTCGTATGTTTTTCACTTGTAATAATAACAGGACTATAGAAATCAAGCGCTGGATCTAAGTCTTTTACCATAATTGTATTTAACTCTTTTCCTTGACGCTTCGCTTCAATTCCATCCCATCCATAATAAATCCATTCAAAGTCTGCATCACGACCGATTGATTTAAAGAAATCTGTTTGTCCAAGAATAATTTTTTCAACTTTATTAAAATCAGCTTGATGTTTCTCCATAATCGTCTTTAACGTCGCTTCTTCTGCTGGTCCCCCCCAGCCGCCATAACGTTTACCTTCAAAATCTTTCGGTGACGTCATATTATCTTTTTTTAGAGATGCAAAAGCAGAGGTATTATGCTGAATAATTGCACCAACAGAAACAACTGGGATTCCTTCAACACGAGCTAATGTTACATTTTCTTGTGCGCTTATCGCAAAGTCTGCTTTCCCAGAAGCAATCATCTGCTCTGCCGTTACATTATCACCAGGCTGGATAATTTCTACATCAAGCCCTTGCTTTTTGTAATAATCTGTCGTTTGCGCTACATATAAGCCAGTATGATTCGTATTTGGAAACCAATCTAAAACGACTTTTACTTTTTTATCTTTACTTGAACTTTCTTCTTTCTTCGCCGGATTACATCCAGCAACAGTTACTGCTAATAATGCAGCTAACATAATTTTTAAACCTTTTTTCATTTTCTGCCGCCCTTTCTGTATATCCATGGTGCTGTTATTCTTGCCATAAATTCAACAATAAAGTACAGACATAATGTCACCATGACGATAATCGCTGCAACACCAAATACTCGAGCCGTTAAAAAGGATTTTGTTGCTCTTGTAAGCATAACTCCTAATCCTTCGCTGGCACCAAGCCATTCCCCAATAATCGCCCCCATCACACTATATGTAACAGCAATTTTTAAACCTGAGAAGAAGTATGGGAGTACTGCTGGAAACTTTACTTTCTGGTAAACTTGCCATTTCGTTGCCTTCATTGTTTGTAACAGTTTCAGCATATTTTTATCTACCGTTTGGAAACCTTCTAAAATGCTAAGCGCAATTGGGAAGAAACAAACAAGAATAACAACCATTACTTTTGGCAACATTCCGTATCCAAACCAAATAATAAATAATGGTGCGAGCACAACGATTGGAATTGTTTGCGAAATAACGAGCAATGGATTCATTAAAATCCGAAATAAAGGGATGACATCCATAATGATAGCAATACTCGTCCCAAGTAAAATTGCAAAAAACAACCCAATTATTACTTCCTGTAACGTTTGCACTGTATTCGGTAATAGTAAATCTTT
Source organism: Bacillus sp. 41-22 (assembly GCF_025809295.1). Classification (NCBI taxonomy): domain Bacteria; kingdom Bacillati; phylum Bacillota; class Bacilli; order Caryophanales; family Bacillaceae; genus Bacillus; species Bacillus sp. 41-22. The sequence goes on along the minus strand of NZ_CP084035.1, from coordinate 422,623 downwards.
CATTCCAATTAACTCTTGCACAATTGCAGACGGCTTCGGTAAAATCCACGGCTCAATTTTAAATAATGAAACAGATCCTTCCCATATAGCAATGAGAAGGATAAGCCAAATTGTTGTGATTATTTTAGATCGCTTCTGGTTTTGCATATTCATCACGGTACTTCCAAACTTTTTCGTCAATCGTTACGCCTGTACTTGGACGATAGTGAATTTTAATAGAAGTGATTACTTCTTCTGCTCCAGCATCGACGCAAGCTTGTTGCGCGCGTTTAATGACGTCAAGAAGTACATCTAATTCTCCTTCCAACGTTGTTTCCATTGCCCCTACTTCATAACGAACTCCCGACTGTTGTACAACTTCAATTGCTTTATCAACAACGGAATACACATCTTTGTTCTTCGCTTGTGGTACTACTGAAAATGAAATTGTAACTTGTTGTGACATAATAAAACCCCCCTTACAAAATATGGTTTCAAAAAAAGAAAAGGCTTTCCTACCATGTAGGAAAGCCTTGTATACAAGTTATTCTATAATAACTTATGCTACATCACTTTAAAGTAACTCCCTACGCTGGCATTATCCAGATCAGGTTGAGGGTCGATGTATACTTACATCCTCTCAGCCAATTGGCTCCCCGGTTCTTAATTCGTTTTCATTGTAGCATGATTTATTTTATTGAACAAACAAAAGCATGCATAATCACTTCATTTAACTTTTGAATTCCCCAATTAACTCTTGTAACTCCTGTGAAAGCCAACTTAAAGAACTAGCTAATTCAGCAATATCTTGTACAGACATTTCCTGTTCTTTCATACTTTCTTGAACATTACTACTACTATTCGCATACTTATTTGCGATAAGTGATAGTTCATTTACAACACGAACAATATTTTGGCTATTTTGCAATATATCACTTGAATTGCTAGAAACAGCTCTAACTTGATTGGTAACAGTTTGTGCTGATTTCGAAATTTTTTCAAAGAAAGCACCACTACTTTCAACAAGTTTAATTCCTGATTCTACTTCTTTTGAAGCTTTTTGCATTGAAACAACAGCTTCTTCCGTTCCAGCTTGTGTTTCCCCAATTAATTTTGCTATATCTTTTGCTGATGCTTCCGTCTGCTCTGCTAATTTACGCACTTCATCAGCAACAACGGCAAATCCCTCTCCAGTTTCCTCAGCACGTGAAGCTTCAATAGTAGCATGTAAAGCTAGCGAATTAGTTTGATTTGAAATACCTGTAATTTCAGTTACAATATCACTAATTTCTTTTGATCTTGCTTCCAAAGAATAAATAATAGAAGATAAATCTTGTACTGCATTTTGTATTATGTTCATTTGATTAATCGCCTGTTTAATAACACCATTTCCTTTTCCTGAATGATGCTCTATACCTTCAGACTCTTTCACCATTTGTTTTGCAGCATTCGTTATCTCCTCCATCTTATCTTCCATTTCATATACAATACCTAAATACTGTGGTACTGAAGTTTCTTGTGACTGGGCGCCAGCTCTTAACTCAACCATAGAACTTACGATTTCTTGAACTGCCATGCTATTCTCTTTCGTACTCACTGACAATTCTTTTGAAGATGAGGAAACCTGTTCTGCTGTCTGCTTCACTTTATCTATAATTCCTTTAAACTTCTCGATGGTATTATTAAAATACGCATTAATAATACCAATATCATCTGGTCTTTCCTCTAATTTAATACTTAAATCACCTTCACCGACTTTGCGCAACCCTTCACGTAAATCCCGCAATGGAGCAAGTGCGTTACGTACGATTAAGAATTGAATAACAGTTGCAATTAAAACAGAAATACAAATAAACATTAAACCTTGTATAATGAATTTTCCCTTTGTAATAGGAACAATAGAGGCATCTACATCGGTTGCAACAATTGCCACAATATTATCTTCTCCATCTTTAATTGGCTCTAATATCGTTACCCATGATCCTAATGCGTCTTCATATACTACTGTCATGTTTGCTTTTTTCGTGCTCATTACCTTATCATATGCTTTCATCCAAAGATCTGGTTGTTTATAATAGTCCCCTGGCTTTACTTCAACAACATTTGCTAAGTCTGTAGACAAGTCGACGATTTGTAACTCACCTTTTTCATTTTCTTTTGCTCCAACAATATACGTTTGTCCAACACTGTTCAATTCTTCCGTTGATTCATCTAATTTCTCTGTTAACTTCTCTCTCTTTTCTCTTTCTGCCGTTGGATCTTTTGCAACATCTCTCACTATTTCTGCGTCTAATTTATGTAATACCGTATCTCCTGTTTCAAAAGAATGCCTTTCAAATATAGACATCATACTATTTTGAAACATGTTAAAACTTAACGCCCCCATACTACCAACAAGCGTCAAAATAACTAATACAGTTAACAATACATTTTTTTGAAGAAATGATAGCTTGTGCCAATACTTTCCCATTAACATCACCTTTCTAAATTAACTTAGTATAAAGTAAAACTATTAAAATATAAACCTCATCAACAAATGATAACAATTCTCATTTGTTTACAAATAAAAAAAAGACCAATGAAAAAGCATTGGTCAAAACCAACCCTATCCGTCCGGTAACTGGCTAGCATAGTCATTTGACCTTAGCCCCTGTAGTTTTGCGCCCTCATGTTTCCATCAGTTTGCCTTTCTCGCTGAACGAGTTGAACGATATGGGAGTTCTATGAGAATTTAAATATTCTCTTTCAAAGATTACAACATAAAAATTAAAATGTCCACTTATTTAGAGATTTAAATATGAAGTTTTAATGTATTATTTTTTCGAAATAATTTAACAAAGTTCGTGAATGTTACATTTCTTGTGTTATATAATAAAAAACGTATACAACACAAGGATTATTCCGGATATTAATTTAATTTTCTTTCAAATTAAATTATTCGAATATATCTTAACTTACGAATTTCGGAGGTAGTTTATCATGTTTTGGCTACAATTTCTTACGTTACTACTCTGCATTTTTATTGGTGCACGCTTAGGCGGAGTTGGTCTAGGAGTAATGGGTGGCGTTGGTATGGCAATACTTGTTTTCGTCTTCCACTTACAACCTACAGCTCCTCCTATTGATGTAATGCTTATGATTTTAGCCGTAATTACAGCTGCCGGTGCTTTGCAAGCTGCTGGAGGAATGGATTACCTTGTCTACCTTGCTGAGAAAGCATTACGAAAAAATCCAAAGCGTATTACATTTTTTGCTCCTATTGTTACTTATTTATTCACGCTATGCGCGGGAACTGGTCATGTCGCTTATTCTGTACTTCCCGTTATCGCCGAAGTATCTCGCGAATCAGGAATTAGACCTGAACGACCAATGTCAATTGCCGTTATCGCTTCCCAGCAGGCAATTACAGCTAGTCCAATATCGGCTGCAACAGTTGCACTTTTAGCAATGTTAGCCGACTATAAAATCACCTTGTTAGATATTTTAAAAGTCAGTATCCCTTCTACTTTTATTGCTTGTATGGTAGCTGCATTCGTTGCTAGTAAAATGGGAAAAGAATTAAATGAAGACCCTGAATACTTGAAGCGATTAAAAGAGGGAATGATCCCTAAACTTGAAGAGAAAAAAGAATTTGCGGGTGTAAAAGGCGCTAAATTATCAGTTATCCTTTTCCTAGTAGGAACTTTCCTTGTCGTACTTCTTGGTTCATTTGAAGCCCTTCGTCCGGGATGGATGGTTGACGGGAAGTTAGCTCGTCTTTCCATGCCAAACACAATTGAAATGGTCATGTTAACCATTGCTGCTCTCATTATTATTTTCTGTAAACCAAATGTGGAAAGCATTGTAACTGGTAACGTCTTTAAAGCAGGCGCAACAGCAGTTGTTGCTATTTTTGGTATCGCTTGGATGGGAGATACTTTCTTCAACGGAAACTTAAATATAATTCAAGGATCAATTCAACACTTAGTGACAAGTGCACCATGGCTATTTGCTATTGCACTATTCATTCTATCTATTTTACTGTATAGCCAAGCAGCAACAGTTCGTGCTTTAGTGCCACTCGGACTATCACTTGGTATTCCGCCGGCATTACTTATTGCGATGTTCCCTGCAGTAAATGGATATTTCTTCATTCCAAACTACGGGACAATCGTTGCTGCAATTAACTTTGACCGTACTGGTACAACAGGAATTGGTAAATATGTTTTAAATCATAGCTTTATGATTCCGGGCCTGATCGCAACCTTTACTTCTATCGGAATTGGAATGCTCTTAATTTCAATTATGTTTTAAATAAAGTGAAACTTTAATCAGTGGGGGGTTTTGTTCTTCCCCCACTGATTATTAGCCCGCACCAATCGGGCTTTTACCGGCGTAAGACTCCCACAAATAGCAGGATAAACGAAACAACTCATTTTGCGACTCTACAAACTCTTATTTACTTCCTCAACTAATTTCTTCGTACCTTCATACGCAGATTCCGCTAAGCTAATCGCTGAAATAACTGAAACACCATCCGCACCCGCTTCTATAACAGAAGCTGTATTTTCAATTGTAATCCCACCAATCCCAACGATCGGTATTGTAATCTCTTGTTCCCTAAAATACTTTAGACCTTCCGTTCCTTGAACCGCTTTTGTATCTTTTTTCGTACTCGTCGGGAAAATTGGACCAACTCCTAAATAATCAGCTCCATTTTCAATCGCCCAGCGTGCTTCTTCAATTGTATGTGTAGATACACCAACAATTTTATCACCCATTTTTTCACGAACAGAAGTAATTCCTTCATCATCTTGTCCAACATGCACGCCATCTGCATCTAACTCGAGGGCTAGTTCCACATCATCATTTACGATGAATGGTACACCGTACTCCTTGCAAAGCGCTTGTAGTTCTTTCGCAAAATCAATACGTTTCTCTCCCGTTAAAGCCCCTTCTCCCTTTTCACGAAGTTGAAAAATTGTTATACCACCTTCTAGTGCATCTCTCAATACTTGTAGTGGCTCCTTCGTACAATTGTTACTTCCCATAATAAAATATACTGGTAATAACCTAGACATTTCATCCATTGTAATGCGCGACATCTAGTTCCTCTCCTTACTGTATAACCTCAATCTTTCCATACTTCTCAATATCATCTGAAGTTGTATTCGCTAACTGATTTAAAAATTCAATTTGAAAGCTTCCTGGTCCATTCTCTACTGTTTTCGAAGCCGCTACTTCTGCTGCTACTCCATAGAATGTTAATGCGGCTACTGCTGCCTTTACATAATCCTTTTCTACCGCTACAAATGCTCCTATTACAGAAGTTAGTAAACAACCTGTTCCAGTAACTTTCGTTAAAATAGGATGGCCATTTCGAATAAGAATAGTTCGCTCTCCATCTGTAACAACATCTTCTTGTCCAGTAATTATCGCAACTGTATTTAATTCATCCGCTGCCTGTTTTGCAATATTTAAAACATTACCGTTTCCAGTACCAGCATCTACACCTTTAATTTCCCATTTCTCATTAATAACGTTAGCTATTTCAGCCGCATTTCCGCGGATAACAGCTAAATCGATTTCAGCTGGAATATATCTCGCAACTTCTGTTCGATAAGAAGTTGCTCCTGCCCCAACTGGATCAAACAATACTGGTACATCATTCTTATTTGCTGATTTACCAGCAAGTAACATCGCTTCTACCTCTTCAGGACGAAGTGTACCCATATTTAAAACAAGGGCTCCCGCAATGCTAGCCATTTCTGCTACTTCTTCTTTTGCATACGCCATTATAGGTGATGCTCCTAATGCTAACAAACCGTTTGCTGTAAAATTTGTTACAACAACATTTGTAATATTATGCACGAGTGGATTAGACTCTCTCACCAAATCCACTACTTTACTAATTTCTTTCATATTCATCCTTTTCATCTCCTAACTATAGTAATGGGAGATACACAAAAAGGCACTTTGCGCGTACGCAAAGTGCCTGAACATGTGCTTTTACACTCTCCCTACGCTGGCATTATCCAACAGGTTCAAATGGTCAATGACGGACTAGTCATACTCTCAGTTTGCATCCACAAACTCCCATGTGTTTATTATTCATCTACTTCAAAGTCTACTCTTATTCTAGTAAAATAACAAGTTCTTTACTTTTATAGAATGATAGAGATCAGAACTCTCCTGGTTCAACCATTCTTCGCCTTTATATAAGTAAAACTCTCACACGTATATTTCACCACAAATAACTCAAACCGTCAGCAAGACTGAATAGAACAAAGATGTATGCTATATTTAACGTATGGAAATTTGAAAGGATGTTTTTAAATATGGCAAAAAGTATTGTAATTGCTGAAAAACCTTCTGTTGCACGTGATATCGCACGTGTACTGAAATGTGATAAAAAAGGGAACGGCTATCTTGAAGGTAGTAAATATATTGTTACTTGGGCTTTAGGTCATCTCGTTACATTAGCTGATCCAGAAAGCTATGATGTGAAATATAAACAGTGGAATTTAGAAGATTTACCAATGCTACCGGAGCGTTTAAAACTAACCGTTATTAAACAAACAGGGAAACAGTTTAACGCTGTAAAAAGTCAGCTTCTTAGAAAAGATGTAAATGAAATCATTATAGCTACTGACGCCGGTCGTGAGGGCGAGTTGGTCGCACGCTGGATTATCGATAAAGTTAAAATGCAGAAACCGATTAAACGTCTATGGATTTCATCTGTTACCGATAAAGCAATTAAAGATGGCTTCGCAAATTTAAAACCAGGAAAAGCATATGACAATCTATACGCTTCAGCTGTCGCACGTTCAGAGGCTGACTGGTATATCGGACTTAATGCGACTCGAGCATTAACTACTCGCTTTAATGCCCAACTAAATTGTGGTCGTGTTCAAACACCTACTGTAGCCATGATTGCAAGCCGTGAAGATGAAATCAAACATTTCAAAGCTCAAACTTACTATGGTATCGAAGCTCAAACAGCTGAGAGATTAAAGCTAACTTGGCAAGATACAAAAGGAAATAGCCGTAGCTTTAATAAAGAAAAAACTGATGCAATCGTGAACAAAATTAGTAAGCAAAATGCTACTGTTGTAGACATTGATAAAAAACAAAAGAAATCGTTCGCCCCTGGTCTTTACGATTTAACTGAGCTACAACGTGATGCGAATAAAATATTTGGTTACTCTGCGAAAGAAACATTAAACATTATGCAAAAATTATATGAACAGCATAAAGTTTTAACGTACCCTCGTACAGATTCACGCTATATTTCATCTGATATTGTCGGAACACTTCCAGAGCGTCTGAAGGCTTGCGGAGTTGGAGAATACCGTCCTTTAGCACATAAAGTATTGCAGAAACCTGTAAAATCTAATAAATCATTTGTTGATGATAGTAAAGTAAGTGATCATCACGCAATTATTCCAACAGAGAGCTATGTAAACTTCTCAGCTTTCACAGATAAAGAACGTAAAATTTATGACTTAGTTGTAAAACGTTTCTTAGCTGTTTTATTCCCGGCCTTTGAATATGAACAACTAACATTGCGCACGAAAATTGGTGACGAAACGTTCATCGCACGCGGAAAAACGATTTTACATGCTGGTTGGAAAGAGGTTTATGAAAATCGATTTGAAGATGATGATGTAAGCGATGATGTAAAAGAACAAATCTTACCTCGCATCGAAAAAGGCGATACATTAAACATAAAACTAATTGTCCAAACATCAGGTCAAACGAAAGCACCTGCACGTTTTAATGAAGCAACATTACTTTCAGCGATGGAAAACCCAACAAAATACATGGATACGCAAAACAAACAACTTGCTGACACGTTAAAGTCAACTGGTGGATTAGGTACTGTAGCTACACGAGCTGATATTATCGACAAGTTATTCAATTCGTTCTTGCTTGAAAAACGTGGTAAAGATATTCACATTACTTCAAAAGGCCGTCAGTTACTTGATTTAGTGCCAGAAGAACTGAAATCTCCTACACTAACTGGTGAATGGGAGCAAAAGTTAGAAGCTATCGCTAAAGGAAAATTAAAGAAAGAAGTATTCATTTCAGAAATGAAGAACTATACGAAAGAAATTGTTGCTGAAATTAAATCGAGTGATAAGAAATATAAACACGACAACATTTCAACGAAGTCTTGTCCAGACTGTGGTAAACCAATGTTAGAAGTAAACGGTAAAAAAGGTAAAATGCTTGTATGCCAAGATCGCGAATGTGGTCACCGTAAAAATGTATCCCGCACTACAAATGCACGCTGTCCTCAGTGTAAAAAGAAACTAGAACTTCGTGGTGAAGGAGCAGGCCAAATTTTCGCATGTAAATGTGGCTATCGTGAGAAACTTTCTACATTCCAAGAGAGACGTAAAAAAGAATCCGGCAGCAAAGCTGATAAACGCGACGTTCAAAAATATATGAAACAGCAGAACAAAGAAGAAGAACCATTAAACAATCCATTCGCAGAAGCATTAAAGAAATTAAAATTTGATTAAACAAAAAGGTTCCTACCACTATCGGTAGGAACCTTTTATTTTTAATGAATAATTTTACTTCCTTTTGCGTTCTCAACAAACTTTTCACTTGATTTGTTAATTGGTGTTTTCAGTAATAACGCAGCCACAATCATAACTACTACGAAAACACTTAACACAAGTAAATCTCTAGTTACTATATCCCAAAGCATTCCGCCAACTGTTTCACGAATTGCACTAATTGCATATGTGAATGGTAAGAACGGATAAATTGCTTGGAAGAACGGTGGTGTCATTTGAATTGGGAATGTTCCGCCTGATCCCGCTACTTGCAGTACAAGTAAAATGATCGCCATCGATTTCCCAACGTTTCCGAAAATAGAAACGAGTGAGTATACGATACAAACAAAGACTCCCCCAATAAATAAACTAAATAACACAAACCAGAACTTATCGACTACGTACGTACCGAGTAAGAATATATCTCCCATTGATACGATAAACGCTTGTGAAAGACCTATCGTTAAGAATGTTAATAAACGTCCGAAGTAAACTTCATGGCTCTTATAATTCGCGCCCTCTTCGTGTACTTCTACCGTTAATAATGAAACCATTAATAATGCGCCTACCCATAATGCAAGCACTGTATAGAATGGTGACATTGCTGAACCGTAGTTCGGCATTGCAAATAATTTATTCTCTTTTAAATTTACTGGATTTGCAAAGTAGTCACTTTGCTTTTCAACATCATTCTTTAATAAGCGTATGATGTCTTTTATATCCTCTTCAGATTCAAAATCACGAATTTTATCTGCTAATTCTTTAATCTTTTTCTCAGTCTCCGGCATTTCAGCTTTAATGTCTGCTAATTTCTTTCTACCGTCTACTAAGCCTTTGGATGAATCTTCTAGTAATTTTTTAACATCTGGAAGCTTTTTGTCTGCATCATTTAAAATTTGAGTTGTATTTTTCGACATCTCTTTTGTACGAGCAATTGCTGTGTTGAAGCCTGGTACAATTTCTGCATCATACGTCGATAATACATCTGCTAATTGAGCTGATCCGCCTTTCGCAGCATTGTTAATACTTTCAATTACATCTTTTGTCGGTTTCTGGCCATTGTTAAGAAGTGTAATCCCCTTATTCGTTGCCTCTACACCTTTTTGTAAGCTGCTTTTCGCTTTGTTTAATTTTGTAATTCCATTATTAAGGTTTTTATCACTATTTACATCCGCTAAAACCTTATTTGTACTTTCTAGAACTGGAATCATATCATCAATCAAACCAATTCCAGATTGGAATTGACCATTTAAGCTATTTAAAGCTACTTTCGTTGAATCTAAACCGTTAACACCTCTATTTTGTACATCTTCTTTCGCTTTTTGTAAATCTGCTTTTGCACCTTCAAGGCCATTTTTTGCTTTATCGTAATCTGCTTTTGCATTGTCATATGCTGCATTTGCATCAACTTTAGCTTGATCTACTGTACTAACTGCTTTTTGATAATCTGCTACAAATGTTTCATTATAATCTTTTTCAGCTCGATCGATTAAAGCATTTGTTTCATTTAGTTTCTGATTGATTCCATCTCGTACATCTTGTTTTACTTCTTGACCTGTGCTAATCAAATCATTTAAACGTTTAAATCGATTATTTAAATCTTGTTGTCCATCTTTAATAGCTGTTAAATGCTCTTTTCTTGTTTTAAAGAAATTTTGCCCAAACTCAGTTTGAGCTCCTTGCTCTAAACGAGCCATAACATCAATTACATAAGAGAGATTGTCAATATGCGTTTGAAGATTATTAGATATAGTTGAAATATTTTTCTTAGCTATCTCTGGGTCAACGCTCCCATTTTGCAATCCATCCATAACACTTTGTGCATAAGCTGTTCCTGCACGGGATGAACTTAAAACATTATTGACTGTTTGATTAATATTTTGCGCTATATTTTTATAACCATCACTATTCAACTTAGAAAGGTCCGGTCTTGCAGGGAATTCAGGTAATCCATTCATTCCAGACAAATCAGGAATATTTAAGTCTACACCTGGATTCATTAAAAAGTCAGTAAATGCAGCTGCACTATCCATAACGCCTTTTGCTACTACTAAATCATTTCTTATCGTTCCTGGAGCATTCTTTAATGTTTGATCTTGTCTTGCAAAGAACTTATCTAAATTTGCCAACGCTTCTTGCCCATCATTTATTACACTCTCTACAACAGGTAGATCTTTTTGTGCTACTTTCACGATATCTTCCGCTCGAGTTGCATCATCTAACGCCTTATCCATAAGTGTATTCATTTCTGGGAACTGCGCTTCTAACTTAAATACAAGATCTTTTACCTTCTCGATACTTGGTAAGTTAGTTTCTAAATCGATTCCAAGGTCATTGAAGATTTTAAAAATCTCACCGTTTGCTGTTTTAACAAAGTTTTTACTAACCTCTTCTGTAAGACCCGATGCACCTTTAGCTGTAATCTTCGGTGCAATGGCATTCACCTTTTCATTTACATAGTAATCAATTTCCGGCTTCTGTGGATTTTCATTCAAGACTGTTGCAATCTTTTCAGAAAAATCTTTTGGAATAGTAATACTTGCGGAATAATCTCCACGCTCTACTCCATAAATTGCTTGCTTTTCATCAACAAACTTCCACCCGAAATTTTTGTCCTTCTTAAGTGAATCTACAATTTCTTTCCCGATGTTAATATCTTTCCCTCTTAAATTTGATCCAACATCTTGGTTAGAAACTGCAATCTGGATTCCTTTCGTATTTCCGTAAGGATCCCAAGAAGCTTTGATGTTAAACCATGCATATAACGATGGTAAAATCATTAACCCTAAAACAATAACAATTGCAGCCCAATGTTTGGCTACATTCCGTAAATCTGTCTTATAAATACGCCAAATCTGTTTCATATAAGCAATCACCTAATTATATATTTTTCTTTCTTTGGAAAATGATACATACATTTTGCAATTATATCACTTTCTACAGCGTGGATTAAACGAAAACATACTATTTTTCCCATTAAATATTTCACTTACTTCATTATATAACGAAGTAAAAAAAGTATGCATACAAAATGACCAAATTAGTTTTACATTCAATAATAACAAATATATAGGAAATGTCATAAAAAATACAAGTATTTTCTCTTGGGAATACTTGTATTTATCAAAAAACCCTCCCAGCTTTTCATTATCTGTGAGGGTTTCTTCTATTATATATCTAATTGTACTTCTACACCGAAATGATCAGAAATTACATTTCGATTTGTTCCATTAAAAATGACTTTTGAAGAATTAACTGTTTTACTTCGATTGCTTAATATTAGGTCGATTCGTAAGTTTTGTTTATTTTCATCCCAACCAGCAATCTCTCCTTGGACAGTTGTTCCTTCATCCTTCTCTATCGCTAGTTCATATGTGTCATATAAACCTTTTTGCATCGTATACTCATAACCCTCTCCTTCCAAACGAGCATTGTTATTAAAATCACCCATTAAGAAGGAAAGTTCATTGCTATTTACACGCTCCATTAAACGATCAACTTGGTCTTTGAATGATTCTTCTTCATCATTCCACCAACCGAGATGGCAAGAATAAAACGTTATATTCTTATCATTATAAGCAATTGTTGCACTTACAATTTTGCGTGTTTTCCAATACGTTGTATCCTTATTTTCTGAGACAAAGAACGTATCTTCCTTTACAATGTTATGCTTTGTTATAATTGCTAATCCTTCTTCGTACACATCATATCCAATATGAGAGAAATCCCAAATAATATTGTATTCTTTTACATTTAATGCTCTTAACTCTTCTAGCAGTAAAAGCCCAAAATTATCTTTTTTCTTGTTACCGCATACATTTTCAGCTTGTATAGACTGACTTACTTCTTGCAATGCGATCACATCATAATCTTCTTCTTGAATTGCTTTAGCAAGATACTTTATTTTTTCAATTTGATTCTCTTCTTGCCAAGAGTGACAATTTAAAGTTAGCAATTTCATATTATTACGCACCTAACATATCTTGAATGTCTGACTTTAATACGTCAGCTTTCGGGCCATATACGGCTTGTACACCTTTATCTTTAACAATAAGTCCTAAAGCACCATTTTGTTTCCATTGTGCTTCTGGTGCAACAACATCTAAATCTTTTACTGTTATACGTAAACGTGTCATACAAGCATCTACGTCAGCAATATTATCTTTTCCGCCCAATAAATCAATAACTTTTGTTGCTAATGAACCATCTTGTACATTTCCTGTTCCTTCTGTTGACTCATCTTCATTATCAATATAGTTACCTGCACGCCCTGGCGTTGGTAAATTGAATTTTTTAATTAAGAAGTTGAATAACGTAAAGTTAAGGCCGAAGAACACTAATGAAACAATGACAAAGTTGATTAAATCTCTCGTTAAACCTGCATTGATCATCATTGGTGTACGTGTAATTAACTCAATAAATCCAAATGCATGAACACGTAAATTAATTAAATCCGCTAATGCGAATGCAAGTCCTGTTGTAATTGCATACACAACATATAATACTGGTGCAATAAACATGAACATGAATTCAATTGGTTCTGTTACACCTGTTAAGAATACTGCTAATGCAGCTGATAAGAACATTGGTTTATATTTTGCACGTTTTTCTTTATCAACATTACGGAACATCGCAAACGCAATCCCCATTAACGCTGCCGTTGAGCCGATAACTTGTCCAGCTTTGAAACGAGCTGGTACAACGTTATTTAATAAATCGTTATATGCTTTCGTATCTCCATTTGCTAATAAGTTATTTAAATCTGTAATCCATGCAAGCCATAACGGATCTTGTCCCGCTACAATTTGTCCAACCTTTGAGCCAGTTAACATCGTATATGTTCCGCCTAGCTCTGTGTAGTTCATCGGAATTGTTAACATATGATGTAATCCAAATGGTAATAATAAACGTTCTAACGTTCCATATACAAACGGTGCAATAACTGGTGCACTATCTTTAGATGCTGCAATCCAGCGACCAAATTCATTTAATCCACTTTGGATAAATGGCCATACAAGTGATAATACAATCGCAGTGACTGTAGACCAAACAATTACAACGAATGGTACGAATCGTTTTCCATTAAAGAATGCTAATGCCTGTGGCAGTTTATTATAATTGTAGTATTTGTTATATAAAGTAGCTCCTAAGAAACCTGTGATAATCCCTACGAAAACTCCCATGTTTAATGCTGGTGCACCAAGTACAGAAGTAAAGTAATCTTTTACAAGTAAATCTCCTGCTAAAAATGAAGAAACTGTCGCTTTTGAATCCGTTAACATTTGAGCGTTTACGCCAAATATAGCTCCTGTAATTCTGTTTGTTAAAACGAATGCTAATAGTGCTGCAAATGCACCACCTGCTCGATCCTTCGCCCAAGATCCCCCAATTGCTACTGCGAATAAGATGTGTAGATTTGTAATAATTGCCCAACCGATGTCTTCCATTACTCGAGCAATGGTATGAACTGCGTTAACATCCCCAGCAGACATCCCAATTAACTTACCGATGGAAATCATTAAACCAGCTGCTGGCATTACAGCTACAACAACTAGTAACGCTTTCCCGAACTTTTGCCAAAAATCAAAAGACGTAATTTTCATCTGTTTTTCCTCCCCTTTATTTATAACAACATAATGATTTAAATTATAATTTCTGTTCCTCTTATGAAAACGATTCCTTATATCCCTTTTTCTCTTTTCCTTTTGTTACGCAACCGTTTTCATAAATCTATTTTAATAAAAGCGTTTTCACATTGCAATAGAAATTTATTTTTTTTCATAAAAAAAGATGCTCAAGGAGCATCCTTTTTTATTATAAAATGCGATAAACCCTTGTTTCATAAGGTTTTAACGTGATTGTAGTTACTTTTTCATGTTCCGCAACTTCATAGTTATTTAAAAGCAAACGTTTGCGTTCTAGTGCGAATAAAGGCTCATTATACACAACTTCCTCTTTTGAGATATTACTAATTACAATGACTTTTTCATCCTGTAACGTACGTGTATATGCATAAATTTGTGGATCGTCTTCTAATAGTAAATCGTACGTACCGTAGTTCAGTACATCGTGCTCTTTTTTCAAGGCAATCATTTTCTTATAGAAATTGAAAATAGACTTTTCTTCATTTTTTTGCTTTTCAACATTAATTTCTTTGTAATTTGGATTCATGCTAAACCAAGGTGTACTTGTTGTGAAGCCAGCATTCATTTCATCGTTCCACTGCATAGGTGTACGTGAATTATCGCGGCAAGAAGCCCATATAATTTCCATCATATCTTGATGTGATACGCCCTCTGCAATTTTCTCACGATATAAATTTTTAATTGCTACATCATCGTAATCTTCAATATTTGGGAACTGAACATTTGTCATACCAATTTCTTGTCCTTGATAAATAAACGGTGTGCCGTGCATAAAGAAATACATCGCTCCTAAAGCCGTTGCACTTTCACGCCAATATTCTTTATCATTTCCCCAAGTAGACACAATACGTGGCTTATCATGATTTTCAATATATAAAGCATTCCATCCCTTATTTTCTAAACCTTTTTGCCACTTTGTTAATACTTTTTTCAACTCAACAACATCAAGATCTTTCTTCTTTTCTGCATCCCATAAGCTTAAATGCTCAAATTGGAATACCATATTGAATTTACCATTCTCTTCTCCAACCCAAAGATCAGCATCTTCAACTTTCACACCATTTGCTTCTCCAACAGTCATAATATCGTATTTAGCAAATGTGTTTTCTTTTAATTCTTCTAGTAATGGCTGAATACCATTTACATTCATATGTTTGTCAAAAGAAGGCACATACTTTAACCCTTTTGGGTTTGGCATATCCTTGAGGCCATCTTCTTTTTTTATATGACTAATCGCATCGACGCGGAAACCATCAATACCTTTATCAAGCCACCAATTAACAGTATCATATAAAACTTCACGAACTTCTTTATTCTCCCAGTTCAAATCTGGTTGTTTACGCGAGAATAAATGTAAATAATATTGCTCTGTCACTTCATCATATTCCCATGCAGAACCATTAAAGATACTTTCCCAATTGTTTGGTTCCGCGCCGTCTTTACCATCCTGCCAAATATACCAATCACGCTTCGGATTGTCTTTAGAAGAACTTGATTCAATAAACCATGGATGTTCATCACTTGTATGATTAATAACTAAATCAATAATAAGCTTCATGTCACGCTTATGAACTTCATCTAGTAGCATATCAAAATCTTCCATCGTACCAAATTCATCCATAATATCTTGATAGTCACTAATATCATAACCATTATCGTCATTAGGTGATTTATACATTGGACAAATCCAAATTACATCTATACCTAAATCTTTTAAATAATCCAGCTTTGCAATAATCCCCTGTAAATCTCCAATACCATCACCATTTGAATCCATAAAGCTACGTGGATAAATTTGATAAGCGACAGCTTCTTTCCACCATGTCTTATTCATACTAATTCTCTCCTTTTGCATCCCATCGGATTTTTTATGCAAACGTTTTCGTAACACTATCATAACAAAATATGAATAGTTTGCAACTGTTTTCATTGAACTCTATGTAGTTTCCTTATTCTTATGCCTTATTTATTTCTCACAAAGATAAAGTGAAACTTTAATCGTTAAGGAGATGTCCATTCCCCGCTGATTATTAGCCCTTACCAATCGAGCTTTTACGAGCAGCCCTATCTTCTTTGTTTCAGCCGGATTGTCTTACTGCTCGCAAATAACGGGATAAATCTAACCCTTCTCTTCTTCTCGTCCCGTCCATGCGTGTTAAATACACTCTTCATATACTAATACAAGCTCATATTATTTCAGAAAGGAGATATAAATTGAAACAAACAAAATTAACTGGTCGTATCGTCGTTCCCTCGGATCCTAGGTATGACATAGCCCGAATAAATTTAAATTTAAGCATTCCAAAATTTCCTTGTATTATTGTTTTTTGTCAAAATAAAAATGATGTGTGTAACGCCTTAAAATGGGCACGTGAGCGTCATATACCATTTCGCTTAAGAAGTGGACGACATAGCTACGAAAATTTCTCTCTTTTAAATGGCGGGCTTATTATTGATGTGAATGAAATGAAGCAAATTACGGTTAGTACAGGAAAATTAACAGCAACAATTGAAGCGGGTGCAAATCTTGGCACTGTGTATAAAGAACTTTGGAAATATGGTGTTACAATACCAGCTGGCACAAGTGCAAGTGTCGGAATTGTGGGGTTAACACTCGGCGGTGGCATTGGCATGCTTTCACGCTTATTTGGACTAACATGTGATCAATTAGTAGAAGTCGAAATGGTACAAGCGTGCGGGAAATTTGGTGCAAAAATCATTCGTGCAAATGAACAAGAAAACCCTAACCTATTTTGGGCATGCCGTGGCGGTGGCGGTGGAAATTTCGGGATTATTACTTCCTTAACCTTTCGAGTCCACCCTATTAAAAACGTATCAATTTTCTCACTTACATGGGAATGGAAAGACTTTATTGCTGCATTTCAAGCTTGGCAAAACTGGGCACCTTATATAGATGAACGTCTCACTTCATCAATTGAATTATTCTCTAAACAACGAAATAAAATCGAGGTGAAAGGTGAATTTGTCGGCTCTCCTTCTGAACTCTATCCTCTATTATCTCCTCTTCTTGAAACTGGTAATCCTTCTCTCTTTATAGATGAAGTCCCGTATATAAAGGCTGTTCAATTCTTTAATAGCGGCAATATTCCTGAAAAATTCAAACGCTCTGGTTCCTACGTATATAAACCTATCCCTCTTAAAGGTATTCAAATCTTACAATATTTTCTTTCTCATGCACCAAATAAAGATGCGAGTATTTGGCACCAATCACTCGTAGGTGCTGTAGAAAACATTTCGCCTAATGAAACAGCTTATTTCCACCGCAAGGCAATTATTGCTCAAGAATATATTACTTCTTGGAAATGCAACGATGAAGAAAACCGAAATATACGCTGGGTTAAAGATTTACGGGAAAGCTTAGATCCTTACACACTGGGAGACTATGTCAATTGGCCCGATATCGACATAAAAAATTGGCAAACTAGTTATTATGGCTCTAATTTTCAAAGGTTGCGTAAAGTGAAGACAGCATATGATCCTTGTAATGTTTTTCGTTTTCAACAAAGCATTCCTCCTTTCCATACGTAAAAAGGAAGAACAGAATTCTGTTCTTCCTTTTTACATTGAAAATCGTTCAATTGTTTGTTTTAAATCCGCTGATTGCTTCTCTAAGTCTTTTAATAATTGATCGATTGCTATCATATTTTTAGACTGTTGTAATGTCACACGTGCCACTTCTTGTGAACCAGCTGACGTTTCTTCCGCAATTGCTGCTACAGCCTTTGTTTGTGCTCCTGTTTGATGAATGTGACTCGCTTGTTCATTCATATAACTACTAATTTGCTTAGTTGCATCGGCTACTTCCATAACACTTGATGACATTTCTTTTAAAATTAATTCTGTAGCTTCTCCGCGTTTCGCCTCTTCTTTAGCTGTCTTCACCTGCTCTGTCATTTTCAATGCGACTTGCTGTACTTCATCTTGCATATCCCGTAATAACTGCGATATATTTCTTGCGGAATGATCACTTTCATCAGCAAGTTTACGTACTTCTTCTGCTACAACCGCAAAGCCCCTTCCATGCTCTCCTGCACGAGCTGCCTCAATAGAAGCGTTGAGTGCTAATAAATTCGTTTGACTAGCAATCTCACTCACAACAGAAACAATATGTTCAACTTGTTTCATTCGCTCTTCTAATTTCTGTACATTTTCCATCGAATCTTCATTTTCTCTCGCCAATGTTTGAATACCTTGAATTAAAGAAGTAAAGACACGTGTACTTTGTCCTAAAGCTTGAACCATTTCTGAAGACAACTCGTCAGACTGTTTTGCTTTTCCTTCTACTTCATTTGCAATAGAAGTCGTTGTATCAACAGTAGAAACGATCGCTTGAATCGATGCTGCTGATTGCTCGGCACCGGAAGAAATCTCCGCAAGAGTTTCAGACACACCTTGTGCTTGCTTTGTCGCTTCACCTGTTTGTTTTCTAATTTGCTGAACTTGATTATTTGTATACGAAAATGTAGTATCGATATTTTTTACCATGCCCCTTAAGTTCCCTAGCATCATATTAAATGCAACACTTAAAGATTTAATCTCATCATCGGTCTTTGGCAATGGGACATCTTCACGAATATCACCTTCAGCCGCTTTCCTTGCTGCTTCTTCCAACTTTCGAAGTGGTTTAATTAAAAATATTGCTGCCCCATACGCTAAAATTCCAGACCATACTACACCTAATAACATAACGATAATATTATAAACAGTTTGACTTACATAACTTTGAAAGTAATCATATATAACGTAAATGAAAATTAAACTTGTTGAATATGTAATGAAAGCTAAAACTGTAGTAAATAACATAAGCTGTATACGCAAGCCAAAGGAAAATGTTTTTCTTTCTTTTCCCATCTCTTCTTTCCCCCTTCTTATAAGCAATATAAGTACTACCTATATATTATTATCCATATTTTCGTTATAGAAAGATATAAGGATTTTAAAAATCATTATTTCTTTGAATATTAAATCCCCCTGAAAAAAATAAAGGATTCTGACAATTTATGACTAATAACAGAAATAAGGGGCAACATTTGTAAAATATATTTTTGACTGGGGGTTTTGTATGATTCAAGTTCGAAATCTAGTAAAATCATTTGGCTCACTTGATGTTTTAAAAGGAATTGATTTAGAAGTAAAAGAAAAAGAAGTTGTTGTTTTAATCGGTGCCAGTGGTTCCGGCAAAAGTACATTACTTCGCTGTCTTAACTTTTTAGAAATGTACGATGAAGGTGAAATTCACTTACAAGGTGAACGAATTGATCCGAAGCATTCAAATTTAAACAAAGTCCGTGAAAATGTCGGTATGGTTTTTCAACACTTTAACCTCTTTCCTCATATGACCTCACTAGAAAACATCATAGAAGCACCTATTCACGTAAAAAAATTGGAGACAGCAGACGCGAAGGATGTTGGGAATCAACTCCTACAAAAAGTCGGCCTACAAGATAAGGCGGATGTAACTCCTCACCTACTTTCAGGTGGTCAAAAACAACGCGTTGCGATTGCACGAGCTCTTGCTATGAACCCTAAAATTATGCTATTTGATGAACCTACCTCAGCCTTAGACCCTGAACTCGTTGGAGAAGTATTGCAAGTTATGAAAGAACTTGCCGAAGAAGGAATGACAATGGTTATTGTTACTCATGAAATGAATTTCGCAAGAGATGTAGCTGACCGTGTCATCTTTATGGATGACGGGAAAATTGTAGAGGATGCTTCGCCAGCGCAATTTTTTTCCGCTCCATCGCATGAACGGGCAAAGCAATTCTTACGCAACGTTTTATAATGTAACTTCTGTTTCAAACGTAAAGAAATACATTCATACGGTGCACAACTAATTGTCCAAATAAAATATCTCCATAACATATTGAAAACCATCCGTATGATCAATATATAGGAGGGGTTTTATGAAAAGAAAACTATTAACCATTGTTGCGAGTATTACATTATTTACATCCTTCATACTAGGAGCCTGTAGTAAGGAAAGCTCTACTACTTCATCTAATAGTAAAAAGGAATTTCGTTATGCTATGAGTGGTTTATACAAACCTTTTAACTATAAAGAAAATGACGGGAAACTTGTCGGTTTTGATGTAGAAATAGGTGAAGCTCTCGGGAAAAAGATGGGAATGAAACCTGTTCCTGTTACAAATCCTTGGGAAACATTGATTCAAGGACTACAATCAAAAAAATATGATGTGATATTAGGAAGTATGGCTATTACAGAAGAGCGATTAAAAGCCGTGAATTTCTCAAATCCATATTATCGCTCTGGTGCACAAATTTTTGTAGCTAAAAAGAATACATCTATCTCTTCTCCAGAGGACTTGAAAGGTAAAAAAATAGGTGTTGTAAAAGCAAGTACTTTCAAAACCCTTGTTGCAAAATATACAGATCAAATTACAGAATATGATAGTGATATTACTGCACTTATGGACTTAGAACCAGGACGTGTAGACGCAGTTATTACTGATCAAATGGTTGGTCTTCGTATGATTAAAGAAGGTAAATCCAATATAAAAGAAGCTGGAAAACCGTTAAACCTTGATGAAATGGGAATTGCTATTCATAAAGACAATAAAGACATGGTCGAAAAGGTAAATAAAGCGCTAGATGAAATCATTAAAGACGGCACGTATGAAAAAATCAGTAAAAAATGGTTTGGGCGTAATATTCTTGGAGAAGAAGCAAAAACGAAGTAAGTTATCTCTTCAAAGTTTCAATAAATCATGCCCCACTAATTAAAGTTTCACTTTATGTGGGGTATTTCATTCTCTACTAAAATCCATCCAATATGAGGTGACACACATGTTTGAAATCTTTATCTCTACCTATCCGACACTCTTAAAGGCTACTATTGTCACATTACAATTAACATTAACCTCCCTAGTATTCGGTTCATTAATTGGATTATTATTCGCGTTCTTTCGAATCTCTAACAATAAAATTTTAAATAGTATTGCTCATGTATACATCGCCATTATTCGTGGTACACCTTTAATTGTTCAAATTGCTATTCTCTATTTTGGGATTACATCCGTTGTTGTTTTCACCCCTTTTTGGGCAGGAGCAATTGCTTTAGCAATTCATAACGGTGCATATATTACCGAAATTTTCCGTGGATCTATTCAATCCGTTGACCGGGGACAATTGGAAGCTGCTCGCTCTTTAGGTATGCCTTATCCTTTAGCGATGCGCCGGATTATATTACCACAAGCATTTCGCCTATCTCTTCCCCCTCTAGGGAACCAATTTATTATTGGATTAAAAGATTCTTCACTTGTCGCTTATGTAGGAATGTCCGAATTATGGGGATCTGGTTTATCAATTGCCGCAGGTAACTTCCAGCAATTAGATACATATATCATTGTTGGTGTATACTATCTCGCACTAGTTCTTCTATTTACTTATCTTGTTAGTCTTCTAGAAAAACGACTACAACGAAAAGAAAATAACTCTGTCCACGTCAAGACTAAGAACAAGAAAGAAGTCTCTTTATAACAAAAAGCAAGCTCTAAGAGAGCTTGCTTTTTCATCGTAAGATATGTCTATTATTGATTTACTTTTTTTATAGTCTCTTTTTCCTCTATATGTTCCTCACGATATGAAATATTATGAGGATCCAATCCATTTCCTAAAGAACCATAGAAATGCTCCCTATGCGGATCAACTAATTCACTTCCGTGATAATACACACGTGGTGTATTCCAAAGTGCTGCCAAAGCTTTTGTCATCGGCATTTCGTGATAGCGTTCCGGCCACATTTCTTTAATTTTATCTTTTACTAATGGATAGTATTTAGAACTCATAGCAGGAAACAGATGATGTTCTGTATGGTATGAGAAATTGAAATGTAAAACGTCTACCCAGCGCGGTACTGTTACTGATAAACAGTTTGCTAAAGGATCATTTACTGGAACAATAGGATTTAAGCGGTGATTTGTTGCGATATACGCCATTACAATAAAGTTAGCAATTAACAACGGAATCACGTATGCAAAGAACCACTTTGTAGGTCCCATAATAAACAATAAACTAATCCAAACTGTCCAGGGCAAAAGAAGTTGAAGCCATACAGATTTTTGATTGGATGACTTAAATTCTTTTATAAAATGAAAGAACATTCGAGTCGAATGTAACGTAAATTGAATTGTTAGTGACAGGAAACTAAAGAATGAACGTACATGAAGAGGCATGCGATATACCCAACTCAAAAACTTACTCTTTTTCAGTTTCTCAAATGTCGGCCATGCATCTGGATCATTCTCTTCATGCTGTGTGTGAACATGATGCGTTGCATTATGCCACTTTCTCCAAAGTTTTGGGCCAGTTGATAATGGCATAAATGCTATCGCACCTAAAAAATCACGAAGCCATGCCTTTCTTACAACTGTTCCATGTAAAATTTCATGTCCTAAAAATCCAAGTGAAGCAAAACATAATCCAAGAACAATTGCAATTCCTAGATTTGCCCACACATTCAATTCAAATACACCGATTGTTATTAAACCAGCCAATGCCACAAGTAAATAAGCCAGTCCACCAAATAATCGATTAGGAACTGGTTTAAATGCTTTTTTCGGCAAATGTGGTGCTACACGTGCTGCATACCACCCAAACGTATGAAGCTCCTTCATCCTTTTGCCCCTTTCTTATGCCGCGCCCCGCGCAACTTGCATATATCAATTCTTGCTTCCAGATTGATTTTACTACGTGATCCAAAAAGCATTTATCATAAGGAAAATATACTCACTCTATCGTCACTTAATTTTCGCTTTTATTATCAATGAAAAACATTTCTCTTTTTACTCTCTATCAACCTTTCCACATGATGAATCATAACAATAGAATTTCTATATTGTCAACAACTTTTATGACCTAGTAATAAAAGTTGGTTATATTTTTATAATTATACTTTATTTCACTAAAGAAAAAGCATAGATTTCATAAGGCTTTATCAGGTATATATACATATCCACTTAAACAACATAGACTCTATCTTATTCAAGAACTCTCTATGTAATCAACAAATGGAATCACTTGAATTTAGCTTTATATAAATCCTACTTCTTCATACTGCCCCAATAAAATAATTATATTAAAATATTTTTTCTTTCGTTTAGTAAGAATAGAACGCTACGAAAACAACATACATGAATTCCATATAATATGGAAATATTAAAAGGAAAATTGTTCTAATTTGGAGGTTTTCAAAATGACAGATGACACATTTCCGCAGTTACCATCATCCTATTGGATTGAATCTACTCAATTTCCTACTTTTCCTCATTTATCCGAAAATATAAAGACAGAAGTTGCTGTTATCGGAGCTGGTATTACAGGCATTACCACCGCCTATTTACTCGCTAAAGAAGGAATGAAAGTCGTTTTAATTGATTCTGGTTCTGTTTTAAATGGAACAACTGGGCATACAACCGCAAAAGTAACAGCTCAACATGATCTTATTTATGATGAATTAATAAACAATTTTGGT
Source organism: Bacillus sp. 41-22 (assembly GCF_025809295.1). Lineage (NCBI taxonomy): Bacteria > Bacillati > Bacillota > Bacilli > Caryophanales > Bacillaceae > Bacillus > Bacillus sp. 41-22. The sequence continues at coordinate 398,939 of NZ_CP084035.1, read as the reverse complement.
GTCGAAAAAGCCAGGCTTTACTACGAATCAAATAGTAAAGCTCTACAATTCATAAACGAGACTGTACAAACATATAAAATCGACTGTAATTTCACAAATGAAGATTCGTATTTATATACAACTACCAATAATGGCCTGCGAAATTTAACGAAAGAATATGAAGCCTATCAAAAATTAAATATTCCTTGTGACTATGTTCAATCCCTGTCGATTCCTATTCCCGTACAATCTGCACTTGTGATGAAAAATCAAGCGCAATTCCATCCCCTCCTTTATTTAAAAACACTTTTAGAAAAGTTTGTGGAAATGGGCGGAAAAGTTTATGAGCAAACAACAGCCATTGATGTGGAAAAAGGAGATTATCCACAAGTTATTACAAAGGGTGACCATCGCATCACTTGTAAATATATTGTCTCTTGTTCACATTTTCCTTTTTATGATGCTAATAGCTTTTTCTTTACGCGAATGTACGCAGAACGCTCCTATGCCCTCGCAATAAAAGCAAAAACGGATTATCCAGGGGGCATGTATTTAAGTATCGATGATCCAAAACGCTCCATACGTTATACGACAAGCAATGGAGAAAGGTTGATATTGATTGGCGGAGAGAGCCATAAAACAGGCCAAGGAATTAATACGATGCTTCATTATGATGCACTATATTCCTTTGCTGAATCTACTTTTGGAGTAGATGAAATTCCTTATAGATGGTCAGCGCAAGATTTAATCACGCTAGATAAACTCCCTTATATCGGACATATTAACGAAAGGAATCCAAATATATTTGTGGCAACTGGATATCGTAAATGGGGAATGACGACTGGAACTGCAGCAGCTCATTTACTGAAGGACTCCATTCTAAAAGTCCACAGCCCATATAAAGAACTGTTTGCACCATCACGCTTTCATGCAAATCCGGATATAAAAACTTTCCTCTCTCAGAACATTGATGTTGCTAAACACTTAATTGAAGGAAAAATTGAAACCGCATTACGTAAGCCAGAAAATCTTGAAGTTGGCGAAGGTTCTGTTGTACATGTCAACGGTAAACGAGCAGGTGCTTATAAAGATAAAGAAGGAAAATTACATATCGTCGATACAACTTGCACACACCTCGGCTGTGAAGTTGAATGGAATAGCGGTGATTGTACTTGGGATTGCCCTTGTCACGGTTCCCGTTTTTCAATTGATGGGGATGTTATGGAAGGTCCAGCAGATCAACCATTAAAGCGAGTTGATAACGAATAAAAAACAAAGAAGTTCAACGGGAATCCTGTTGAACTTTTTTATTTTTCATGACACCTTTTCATATAAATTTCGACATACGCAGGGAAATATTAACATTAAATAAAATAATATATTCATCTACAAATAAAAGGAGTGAATACTATGCAACCTTCTGCTCCACCTCATCTAGAATCTACAGAAACTATCTTTTCAAGTTCTATTACAAAACTTGTTGTTTTTATTTGTTGGCTAGCCATTCTAGCTGACGGATATGATTTAGGTATTTACGGCGCCGTTCTGCCAAAGCTCCTAGAAGACAAAAGCTGGGCACTATCACCAGCCCACGCTGGAACAATTGCCAGCTATGCTTTATTTGGGATGTTTATTGGTGCTATTCTAGTTGGAACCATTACAGATCTAATTGGACGAAAATGGACACTTATATGCTGTTTAGCCCTTTTTTCTATCACAATGGGCTTAGCTGCAATTGCTCCTTCTCCTGAATTATTTGGGTTATCTCGATTTATCGGAGGAATCGGATTAGGCGGTGTTATCCCAACGGCTTCAGCACTTACTGTTGAATATTCACCAAAAAAACGGCAATCTTTTATTTATGCTCTTATGTTTACCGGCTATCCTTTAGGTATCGTGTTAGGCGCTATTTTATCCATGTTTATGCTAGAAGATTTCGGATGGAGAATTATGTTTGGCATCGGAATGATTCCGCTACTCCTCATTCCTTTCATTATTCGTTATTTACCTGAGTCCATTCAATTTTTATTATCGCGAAATCGACAAGAAGAAGTGAATAAAATTCTTAATCGCTTTCAAATTGAATTCCATGTAAAAGATGAAATTCCTGAAACACCATCTAATATACAAAAGAAAAATGGATTTCTTACGTTATTCTCAAAAGATTACATAAAAGCAACACTACTTTTTTGGCTCACTTATATAATGGGAATGTTTTTAATATACGGTTTAAATACTTGGCTACCACAGATGATGCGCCAGGCAGGATACCCTCTTGGATCTAGTTTATCATTTCTACTTATACTAAATATTACTGCAGCTATCGGTGCATTATTTGCTGGGGCGATTGCCGATCGTATAGGAGCAAAAATTGTTATTAGTATCTCCTATCTTATGGCAGCCATATGTATTGGACTATTAACAATTAAACCATCTGTTACAATCATTTATCTTTTAATTGGTCTTGCTGGAATTGGATCAGTCGGTATTACTCAAATATTAAATGCTTATGTAACACAATACTTCCCATCACATATACGAGCTACCTCCTTAGGCTGGGGACTTGGACTTGGCCGAGTTGGTGCGATTGCTGGCCCTATTCTTGTCGGTATTATTATGACAATGCAATATGACTTGGCGTGGAATTTTTACTTATTCTCCTTTGCAGGTCTTATCGCAGCTATATCTGTTTTCTTTATTCCTACAAAATAAAGTGAAACTTTAATCAGCCCTTACCAATCGGGCGTTTACGGGCAGTTGACCTCCCACCTAACTTCTTCGCTCCAGCCGAATCTTGAGGTGGGAGTCTTACTGCCCGTTAATGCGGGATAAAAAAGAGCACAAACTCATTTGTGCTCTTTTTCATATACTTCAAACAATATATCTCGAAATAATGTATTCAAACTCTCAATATCAATCCCTAATCCCTTTTCAATCCCTTTCACGTATTGCTGATAATAATCAATTTGTTCTTCTAAAAATTGATTTAACGCCTGAACTTTCAATCCAACATCTAATTCCGTACCCGCTTTTTTCTTTACTAACAACTTCTCAATCTCATTCAATACACTACGTTCTATAGATAGTTCTATAAGTAATCGGTCAAATTCTACTGGAGGTAATGTCCCTTTCTCTTCTAGCCACTGACAAGCTAAAATAGGACGTAATACATAAAAGTACTTTTTCAACTTTACATTTTCACCTTGCAAAAATTCACGATAATTTTTTGAAGCCATATGTAAGTAATGATATATCGTTGCTTTTGGATCAAAATTCTTTTCACTCTTTTGCTGAAGCTGCTCTGGAAAGTTAGAGTTTTTCGAATAAAAAATTGGTGATCGAATCCACTCAAGTAAAGCTGGATTTGACTTCGCGAATAGTTGCAATGCCTTTTTAATATCCCAACCACTTATGTCTAAATCATCACTAATTGGATATTCGATTACATCACGCTTATCATGGATTGATAAATACCATTCTACAGGGTGTATATAAACAAACCTAACATCATAATCACTATCTTTCGATGGAAACCCCCACGCCCGACTCCCTGATTCCACAGCGAATAAAATTTTCACACCATTCTCTTTTTCAATTCGCTCTAGTTCTAATTCAATTTTCTCTCTCATTTCATACCATCTCCATTTTTTGATTATTTCCCTGGGAATTCGACAAATATACGACTAATTTTACTATATACCAAAACAGCTGTCAGACAATTTCTGACAGCTCAATAAAGCACTTATTTTTTCTTTTCAATTACAGTAGCAGTAATTCGTTCAAACTCTTTTTGAATTTCCTCTTTATATGCATCCACTTTTGAAAAATCCATAGCAGCAATATAAATTCGTTCTAATTTATCACGAACTGATTTTGCTTTTGCTAAGAAAGACATTGCCTCATTCATTTTTGCTTTATATTGAATGGAAACGTCACGAATTTCTGTAGCATACTTCTCATCCGTCCCTGGTTTAACAATAAGAGTATACATATCTATAATCTCATCACCTTCGCGACTTGGAAAATATTCATGTGGTGCGGTACTATCAAAAATTGCAAATCCTAATTCTCTTACGATAACCATATCAAGACTATTCGGGTCAAACCCGCAATGATATACTTCAACGTCAAAACCTTTTTCTTCTGCTGCCTTCGATAACTTTTTAAGCATTGTTGATTTTCCAGAACCCGGGCGTCCTTTTATAAAATAACGATGTGGTAATCCTTCTGTTAAATTAGGAACAAAATCAACTGCTCCTTTCGGTGTAGCAGCTCCTAAAAAACGATGTTTCACAATCGATTGTTCTCCCTTTTTATCTGCAAATAATTTCTGAATTAGCTGTTCTGTTAGTTCATTTGCTTTATTAAAATCAATGTTATTAATATATATTTTCTCCCACTCATCATGTATAACTAACGCCTCTTTAAAACATCCGTAAGCAGATTTGAAAGCCTTGCCCGCTTCTAATACAAACCGTTCAATTTCTAACTTCTGCTTTCTTAATTTATCTGAGTCCCAAGCAACTCCTAAATTTATATACTCTTCAATAACTCCTGGCATTTTCGGCTCAATAACATGCGGTGATGTTCCATCAACAATTCCTACTTTTAATTTCGGAATAATCACCCCATCAACTGACTTATTATCAGAAGAACAATGCAAAAGTTCAATATCATATCCTTTTTCAACCCATTCACGCCCTATTGCCTTTATTAAAGAAGATTTTCCCGTTCCTGGGCCTCCCTTTAAAATAAACAACCTGCCTAGCCCCTTCAAATTCTCTTCGTATAAGCTGTGAAATCCTCTAGCTGTATTTCCACCGGCATAATAATTTAATACATTCCCTGTCACTGCACTCACTCCTTCGCAACAGTCTACTTACATAAGCTACAATATGCGAGCAACTTTATTTGGGTGAACACCTAATTTGTATTGCACGAAAAAAGGAAATGAATTACAATTTAAATATCACAAATATTGCGAATTTAAAACCGAATAAACCTTTATCAAGAGAGGCAGAGGGACCGGTCCTTCGAAGCCCAGCAACCTCAGTTTATGCAAACTGAATAGGTGCTAATTCCTGCAAAATGCATTGCATTTTGGAAGATAAAACTCAACTAGTATGTAAAGCTCATCTTTCTTGATTATGAAGGATGGGCTTTTTATTATTTGAAAAAAATATATTGGAGGTATGTAAAATGAAAGTAATTGATCTATCACAAACGTTTGAAAATAATATGTCTCAATTTCCTGGAACACCAAAAATCCAACTAGAAGCCATTACAAGCGTTGAAGAAACAGGTTATCAAGTTACGAATTTTCATTCTGTCGTTCATGTTGGTACGCATTGTGATGCGCCTGCTCATTTCATTTCAGGCGCAACCACTATTGATCAATTACCCCTAAATCAATTTGTAGGCGAAGCTGTTCTTATCGATGTGACTCATGTTCAAGAGCGAAAATTACCTAAGGAAGTATTACATACTGTCGACATAAAAGAAGGCGATATTGTCATTTTCCATTCCAATCTATCTAATAAATGGAATACCGAAGCTTATGAGAAAGAAGCGTTTTATCTTTCCGAAGAATTAGCTGAAGAACTAGTTCAATTAAAAGTAAAATCTGTCGGTTTAGATTTTATTTCTCCTGATGAGGTAACGACAGAAACATCACCGATTCATCACATACTGTTAGGAAATAATATTTACTTAATTGAAAACTTAACAAACTTAGATGCCATTAAAGCGAAACGATTCTTTTTCTCAGCAGCACCTTTAAAAATTAAAAATAGTGACGGTGCTTTCGCAAGGGCATTCGCTGTTATTTTTTAAACATGGTCTACAAAAAAAGCAAAGATCACTTTTGACCTTTGCTTTTATATTTTTTATTTAAGTTAAAAAAGAATTGCTCCACCCTTGGGCGTATCCAAGCTAAATAATCTTTATCTTTCTTCTTTGTACAAGCTATCTCTTCTCCATCTACCATTTCGACAAGTTCTAGCTCTAACAGTTGCCTCGTAAATGCTACCATATTTACTTCTTCTGCTGGATATTCTTCTTTTAATTTCTCCTCAATTTCTCCCAATAAAAAACCGTCACGCATCATTGCTAGTGCATCAATCCAAAGTGGCGGCATTTCATATGTCTCTCCTGTAATCGTATCTTTTACAATATAGTTCTTTTGCTCTTTTCGAAATTGAATCGTGTGTAAACATACAGTCGAATTTAATGTTAATTCCATCATACCACCCCTTTCATCATATCCGCATAGAAAAAAGGATGCGCGTGCACCCCTTCTTTTCTTTTCATAACACTACTGAACCGTTACATGAGCTAAAAGCTCTATGTCGATATTTTCCTCCATTATAAACGAAGTTTTTTATAAAAAAAACCCTTCTTGAAACATTTTATAAAATGTTTATATTTACACAACAAGAACACTTTTCTGAAAAGTAATTTCGTCTAATGCACTACACTGTTGGTAAATAAATTTCCACTTTCGTTCCTATCCCCATACTACTTTCAATCGCGATACTCCCTTGATGTTCTTCAATAATTTTATATGTAATCATTAATCCAAGACCTGTACCATTCTCTTTTGTTGTATAAAAAGCTTTTCCGATCTTTTCTATTTTCTCATTTTCTATCCCAAGACCTTGATCTTCAACAGAAATACACAAGTTCTCTCCAGCTTTTTCATATGCCAGAATCTGAATATTCCCGCCTCCTGGCATCGATTCAATTCCATTTTTGATGATGTTTAACAACACTTGTTTTAATTGCTTATCATCACCATTTATAACGGGTAAATTTCCATCTACTTGCAAATTAAATTTCACTTTATATTGAGTCGCATAGCTTTCCATTAACTGTACAACATATAAAAGGATTTCCCCTATATTACACCATTCATAATTTGTTGGTTTCGGTTTTCCTAATAACATCAATTCACTAACAAACCCATTAATTCTCTCAATTTCTTGCAGCATAATCTCATAGCTCATCGTATCTTCAGGATTTCTTTCTTTTTGAATTTGTGTAAATCCTTTTAAAGCTGTTAATGGATTTCGAATTTCATGAGCGATTGTTGTAGACATAGTCCCAATAACCGCTAAATTTTCTGTCTCTTCCATACTGTTCATCATCTCAACAACTGTCCTTACATAAGATTGAAATCTCTTTAATAAAGAATGCGAAATGATGAAAAAGAATATACATAATACAAGCGGAATCACAACTTTTACATCTTGTAATATCAAAGTAAAAAATACATATTTTCCAATTACACTACAGGACACGAAATAAAAATATTTTCTGTTCACGAAAATCGGTGCAAATAAAATTAAAAATATTTCAACCATATTTCCATTTTCAAAAACACGATCACTGTGTAAATAAATCATTAAGTTATTAATAAGATCAATAAGCATATACCCAATTAAAAATAAGTATTTCACAAAATATACATAACCTTGTTTTTGAAGATATATTGAAATAGGAAATAAAGATATTACTAATATATATACACCTATTCCCATACCACCTTCTGGCCACCCTACCCTTGCTTCATTAATATTCATAGCGGGATAAATAAAATAATAGATAACGTCATATAAAAATAATATAATATAGAATAATAATATAAATACTTTTAAAGCTTCTCTTTCTTCATAAATCAAGCTCTTGTATTTGTTCATATAAAAACTCCTCTTGATCAATACAAAAAAACATTTCAAGTATTATCTCTTTAAATTATAATTATGAAATTGCTTTCAGGGCAACATGTAACCTTCTAATACTAAAAGGAAGGAGATACATCTCCTTCCTTTTCAGTTACAATTTATATCCATCTTACCCTATCATTTAGCAATCCATCTGTGAAATTATTATGTCCTACTACAAAATCCTTCATATATAAATTTAAATATTCCCCATACTTACTTTCAGTATTTAATAATAATTCTTCTACATAATAAGCGCCTTGTCCAAAAGTATCTAACAGTAAACTACATAAGCCAGCATAAATTCCACACCCTACTTGGAAGTACGTCGCATTTGTTTTATATTTTTGAAAAACTTGGCTACTATTCATTACATTATACATGTATGTCTCATTATGTTCATAAACGAGTAACACACCGACTAAATCTTCTCCTATAATATCATCTTCTGCTGGATTAAATACTTTACGATTCCAATTCCATAAATCTTCCACTTTGTCTAAGTTCTGTCTAATTAAGTTTGTTGTATACTCATTGATCCGATAAAGAAAACCCACTTCCATATTAAAAGATTTCCCTAAAATTAAAACTTCTTCATGTGGCATTAAGCAACCATAAAATTCTTTTTCACCTAACTTTACTTTATACTCTGAAGCATATACATCCTCATAAAAGTAAAGTGGACGATGATGACTCATATACATAGGATAACTCCATATCGCTTCATCAAGAAAACGCTCAACTGCCCATGATGCATAAAGTGTATGAGGTTTTATAAGCTCTTTATCATTCAAAAATGAATTATCATGTTCTACAATATAGCATGCTCGCGGCTTTTCATTTGGACGTTCTTTCATAAGCTCAACAACCATCCATTGAACAACACCAGGATTCATACCTGAGCCTATAATCGCTCTTGTATTTGTAAATGTTTCTTTCTCCTTCTCAAACCTCGTATACCTTTCCGTAAGCTGAAAACCAAGTAAACTATCGTCTTGATCTACTGCCTCATTTTCCAAAGCCGAATTAATATAACAAATGCCAAGGTCATTACAACAACTCAGTACCCTAATTGTATCTGCACCTGAAACATCAATAACAACCTTCGTTCTTTTTTCCTTTAAATGATGTTTAAATTTGACTACATCTTGAAGGTTTATTTCATATAAAAAAAATTGCTCTTTCAAATTTGGAAACAACTCATCATAATAACTTTTATCTTTTTGTTTTATATCCACCAAATGGAAGTTCACATTCTTTATCACTTCATAAATTGGATCTTTTTCATTTACTACCGCTTGATTCAAAATTGCTAACACTGCTTTTGCTGCTCCACCCGCACTGCCAAGTAATGTAATCGAAAACGAATCTGGAAACTGCTCCACAAACAAAACCCCTTTAATAAAGTAGTTGAGCAGCACTTCCTCAAAAGTGAGTTGAATACACAAAAAGGTAGCTCGTACACCTTTAGTACAAGATTGCCCCTTCAAAGATCACACTAACATACCTATATGATATTCAATTCATTTTCCCCCTCATATCCAAATCGAATTAAACAAATAGGCTCGACCTTTTCTTCCCTATATATAAAAGAAAAAGCCAGCCCTCTCAACTAGTCTACGGACAATGGACAGATTTTACATGTTGAATATTTACATACATTTTTGCATCACGTGCTTTTAATATTTCAATATGCCCTTCATCAATTTTCGCCATCTTTCCGATTTTGTTAGATTCTTCACCTAAATCAAACACCATAATTTTCCCAGACATTTTAATAAGCTGTTCTTCGAACGTTCTCGCTAAAGTAATATTTAATGGATTTACGGGGAGTTCATTTTTATTGAGGGAATAAGGGACTTGGTTCTCTTTATAAGGAATTAGCCATTTCAAATGCTTTAAAGATATATATACCGTTTTATAAACTGGACTATAAAAAACAATATAATCGTTCATTACACTTGTAACATAACCGTGTATCGGAACATTTCCTGCCACATAAATTTCTGTAAAAATCCCTTTAGATGTGATTAATACTTTTCTCAAAGAAATTGAAGGTGATTCCCTCTTAATTACAGAGTCCACACCAGGCTTTAATATTTCTTCATCATGCTCTCTTAAAAATTTATAATATTGGATATGGTATAAAGATATATATACATAGTCTTGTCCATTGTAAAGAACAACAATATCATTCCCTACATCAATTAATATACCTCTAAACTTTCTTTCACCGATTAATTTAACGTATATATTTTCCCCAATGTTCTTGTTTAACTCATTCATCTATATCCTCCTTTCTATGAAATTGCGCTTTTCTGTCTTCCATTTCAAAAAAATAATCAGGGGCAATGTTCCGTCTTTTAATAGTAAGAATTCTTTTTCATATACCGCGAAATTATTGCAGCAAAATATGAAATCGTTCTTCACTTTCAATCATAATGCCCCTTTTATTTATTAAACATTATTCTTCTTCATTCTTTTTGTTTTTAACTATTTGACTCACACTCTTAATATGAGAATTAATTATATAAATGACCTCATCACCGTTTACTAGTGTAATACTTCCATCATGTATATCACTTAATAAACCTTCCACACACTCTGGTCCACCACGATTAATCTTTATCCATTTATACTTCAAGTCATTTAATACATCTAAAAAAGTATCTTCATCAGCATAGAAATATGAACCATATTCTCCCGGTGCTTCTTTCACTTTCCTAACTAGACTCTTCACATGTTTCAACTGGTAATATACTAATTCTCCAAGAGGCAATTGTAGTGTAAGGTAATCTTTTCCTAATGATACGAGTACACCTACTCTACTTTCTGGTCCGCGAAGATTTACTTTTACATTTTCACCGACTAAACCTTTAATTTGATCACAGCATAATACACTCTCCAATTTTGTACCCTCCTTTCTTATTATCTTCCTCTACTTGATTGTCTTTGTGCACGAGCGCGACTTGAATTATTACTGTTTTCATTACTTTTCTCATCGCTACTCTCATCACTATTCTCTCCACTTACTGGTGCATTATAATTAACACTCTTAATATGAGATAGTGCAATTAATACCACTTCTTCTTTTATAATTAACGTTACATAATCGCAAGAAACGTCTTGTAAAATACCTTCAACTTTCTCTGGACCACCACGATTAATTTTCACCCAGCGGTATTTGAAGCCTTGAAGTAGCGTTTCAAAGTCTTCTGCACTGTCTTCTTCCGACCATACAGAATCACCTATCCCACCATCTTTCGTATTTTTTGTAATGCTTTTCAGATGGCGAAGCTGGTAGTAATGGTACTCTCCTTTTTCATTCTGTAATACGACGTAGTCCGTACATACTGACACTATTATTCCTTTTTGAGATTCCGGTCCACCTCTGTTTACTCTTACATAAGATCCAATTAATTCTTTCAAAAAATCCCAATGAAATAAACTCACGAGAAAACCCCTTCCATTAATTTATAAGCTTTTGCACTGATAGTATATGTATCTGTACAGGTTACGTTCTCTATGTTTGTCCCCTGTATAAAAAAATATGCTTTTAACTAATAGTACTAATCCCTATAAAATCTTCTTTCCCTTAAAGTAACTCTGGGATTTCGGATGACTTTTTCATCCCTTAATATAAAAAGCCCCCGTATTAAGATACATTTCTGCATATCTTAATACGGGGGCTTTTATAAATTTAATCTTCGTCTTTAACATCCATATCTTCTGGAATTGGTTCGTTTAATATTTCTTCCACTAACTGCTTATATTTCTCCATTTGTTCTAAATGTGTATTAAACTGTTCCTTGTTTATTAAATATTGCTCTCCATCAAACAGTGCACGAATTTTCTTTTGCTGAATTAAGTCTTCAACATACGATTTTGGTAATTTCAAATACTCCGCAGCCTCTTCTATCGTTATATACAATGTGTTCATTCCTTTATTATTTTTTCATATATATACTGTATCTTACTTTATTTTTGTAAACAAATAAAAAAGATTTTGTAAATACAAATTAAAAAGCAGGTAGATGCATTCCATATATTGTATAATAGTATAGTAAGTATTTTTTTAAATATAGAATGGTATTACCCATTTACACAAAGGAGAGTTAACATATGGCTACTCGTCACATCATTACAATGTTAGAAAAAACATTACAAGTTGAAACAGAAAACACAATTTCTCATCTATCTAATTCTTTATCCGATCGTATTCTTTCACAAAGTGCAGCAGTACATGAAAACAATTGCTATCATACAATTGGCGAATGGTACAAAAATCATTTCTTATTCCAACAAGATGATTTCCTTTGGGCTAAATACGTTTTCTATGACGCATATTGTGAGTCTATAAAAAAACAGGGTCATCTTACAAAACGCGTTCGTCAAATATTAGAATCATTAGCTCGAAAACATGGAAAACAATACATTGCGTCTATACTAAATATTCCATTTCCTAATGAACAGGAAAAAGGGACAGCATAATTTAATAATGGTCCGCACAAACCAACTATAGATTCATTGTTCCCTGGAAATATTTACAAATAAAATGTTCAAGTCTTTGTGTTCCCTTTTTATAGAAATACATTCATATGACATGAACTAATGAAAACGGTGTCATGAAAATGATTGAAAATATAGTAAACAGGAAAAACCCCATTTGTATCTCTCGTCCATAGAAATAGAGATGTAAATGGGGGTATACTTGTTCCTTTATTATTTCATCATCTGCTTAATCAATTCTCGATTTCTCTTCTTAAATACTTCATTATGGGAAGAAACCATTCCGTACTCACTTGCATCAGGTTGAATAAATTGTTTCGCTTTATTCACAGCGTTTCCAGCATCTTGGAATGCCCCTGCAATTAAATGTAATTTCCCGTCATGCTTTAAAATATCTCCAGCAGCATATAATCCATCTACAGACGACTCACTATTTGCATTACCTGCAATATAAAAATTATCTATAATTGCAACATCTAGCTCACTATTTTCTAATAATGTTATATCACGTTCATATCCATGATTAATAATAACTTCATCGATAGATAAATGAGAAATCTCTCCTGTTTCATGATTTGTTAATTCTACATATTCAATCGCTTCATGGTTATCACCAGCAATTAATTTTGTAATCGATGTATTAAAGAAACATTCTGCCGAACTGTTCATAAGTTGTTTTACTTGTGCTTCATGACCAGATAATTCTTCTTTTCTATATGTTAAATAAACTTTTTTCGCAATCGGTTCTAATTCATTTGCCCAATCAATTGCAGAGTTCCCTCCGCCTGAAATAATTACCGTTTTATCTTTGAAACGTTTTAACGATTTAACTGTATAATTTAAATTTGAGACTTCGAATCTCTCAGCACCTTCAATTGATAACTTTTGTGGATTCAATATACCACTCCCAGTTGCGACGATCACTGTTTTTGAAAAATGTTCTTCCCCAGAGCTTGTTTTCAACGTAAAAATACCCTCTTCATTACGAATAATTGATTCTATTTTTGTATTCAATACAACTTCAGGCTGAAATGTTAATCCTTGTTGTACAAGTTGCTCAATTAATTTCTCACCAGTGACCGGTAATAATCCGCCAATATCCCAAATCATTTTCTCCGGATAAACATGTATTTTTCCACCTAACTGTGGTTGAAATTCTATTATTTTCGTTTTCATCTCTCTTAGTCCACTATAAAAAGCTGAATAAAGCCCTGCAGGTCCTCCGCCTATCACAGTTACATCAAACAATTCTTCTTGATTCATTCGTGTCACTCCTCAGCTACTAATAATTGATTATCATTCTCAATAAAATATAACTTGTTTTTATAAATTTTACAATCAAAATCACTATTGACAATACACCTATATAAAATTATAGTATTTAAAGAATCAATAGTGATAATCATTATCAATTTGTTAATTATTAGCAACTGTGAGATTACATCTTCTTCTATTACTATGGTGAATACTACATGGTAAAATCTCAAGTTCAAGATTGTTAATAAGACTTTTGTATTACCACTAACTTTTCAAAAGATCAAAGCTAAACAATTTATTGTATATCACATATCATCTATCAAAAGGAGAAAGACGATGAAAAAATTATTTATTTCACTAACAGTTCTGTTCGTCCTTGTTATGAGTGCTTGTAGCAACGGTTCAACAGACAAGAAGAACGACGCAAAAGGTAAGAAATCAGAAACAATTACATACCAATCTGAAAATGGTAAAGTAGAAGTTCCAGCAAATCCACAACGTGTTGTTGTCCTATCATCATTCGCTGGTAACGTAATGTCATTAGGTGTAAATCTTGTTGGGGTAGATTCATGGTCTAAACAAAACCCACGTTTCGATAGCAAACTGAAAAATGTCGCTGAAGTATCAGATGAAAATGTTGAAAAGATTGCAGAATTAAATCCAGATTTAATCATTGGTTTATCAAATATTAAAAATGTTGATAAGTTAAAGAAAATCGCTCCTACTGTAACATACACTTACGGAAAAGTTGATTACTTAACACAACACTTAGAAATCGGTAAATTATTAAATAAAGAAAAAGAAGCAAAAACTTGGGTTGATGATTTCAAGAAACGCGCACAAACAGCTGGAAAAGACATTAAAGCGAAGATTGGTGAAGATGCAACAGTTTCTGTTGTTGAAAACTTCAACAAACAGCTTTACGTATACGGCGAAAACTGGGGCCGCGGAACAGAAATTCTTTACCAAGAAATGAAATTAAAAATGCCTGAAAAAGTAAAAGAAAAAGCTTTAAAAGAAGGATACTACGCATTATCTACTGAGGTATTACCTGAGTTTGCTGGTGATTACTTAATCGTAAGTAAAAACAAAGATACTGATAACTCATTCCAAGAGACAGAATCATATAAAAACATTCCAGCAGTAAAAAATAATCGTGTATATGAAGCAAACATGATGGAATTCTATTTCAATGATCCACTTACATTAGATTTCCAACTAGACTTCTTCAAGAAGAGCTTTCTTGGTCAATAATACAAACATGAGGAATTCTTAATTTAAGAATTCCTCTTCCTTTATTCTATGAAAAGAAAAGATGTGAAACGAATGAAAAAAGAGCAAGACAACCTACGTTCCAACGCTTTTACATACAAATTAATTTTGAGTATCATTGCATTCTTTCTTATTTTTATGTTTGCAATGGTGTTAGGCGCTGCAGATACTTCTATAAAAGACGTATGGTTAGCACTTACTTCCTCTGCTAAAGGAGATAAGCTATCCATCCTTCGTGAAATACGTTTACCACGTGAAGTTGCTGCTATTTTTGTAGGGGCTGGACTCGCTGTTTCTGGTGCAATTATGCAAGGATTAACGCGAAACCCACTTGCCGATCCTGGATTACTTGGCCTAACTGGTGGCGCAAATGCTGCACTTGCACTAACACTTGCCTTCAATCCTTCTATAAGCTACCTTTACTTAACACTAGCTTGCTTTATCGGTGCTGCAATTGGCGCTATTATGGTATTTGGAATTGGCATGGTGAAAAAGGGCGGACTTTCCCCTCTTCGAATTGTATTAGCTGGTGCTGCTGTTTCAGCATTTCTACTTGCAATCTCAGAAGGTGTTGGCATTTACTTTAAAATTTCACAAGATGTATCAATGTGGACGGCTGGGGGCGTAATTGGAACGAGTTGGAGCCAATTAAAAATTATTATTCCGGTTATTTCAATAAGTATATTTATCGCTATCTTACTTGCAAAGAAATTAACAGTTCTTAGTTTCAGTGAAGAAGTTGCTGTTGGACTCGGTCAAAAGATTATCGTCATTAAAACAATTTTATTTATCATTATTATCTTGCTTGCAGGTGCTTCTGTAGCGCTTGTCGGAAACATGGCATTTATCGGCTTAATGATACCTCATATGGTTCGTCCAATCGTTGGACCAGATTACCGTTTTGTTATACCGATGTCAGCGATCGCTGGTGCTTCCTTTATGCTGCTCGCAGATACAATCGGACGTACAATTAACGCTCCGTATGAAACACCAGTTGCTGCAATCGTCGCAATTGTAGGATTACCATTCTTCCTATTTATTGTACGTAAAGGAGGAAGAACTTTCTCATGATGCAATCTATTCTAAAGAAACAACGCCTTATCATACTTGCATTACTCATACTTACCATCACAACAATTGTAATTGGAATGGGACTCGGTTCTGCCGCTCTCTCCTATGACAGATTAATCCCAACACTTATGGGACAAGGTTCATTTAAAGAAGAATTCGTTTTATATTCTTTAAGGCTACCTAGAATCGTCATTACATTATTAGCCGGTATGGCACTCGCTTTATCAGGTGCTATATTACAAGGTATTACCCGAAACGATTTAGCTGAACCTGGTATTCTCGGCATTAACGCTGGTGCTGGGGTTGCAGTTTCTGTTTTCTTTCTATACTTCCCGATAGACGTAGGTTCATTTCTTTACCTACTACCAGTCGTTGGATTTATCGGTGCGTTTCTAACAGCTGTTCTAATTTACGTATTTTCATATAGCAAATCCACAGGCCTTCAGCCAATAAGATTAACATTAACCGGCATCGGTTTTTCCTTTGCACTATCTGGCGCGATGATTGTACTTATTTCATCTGCAGATCGTATGAAAGTAGACTTTATCGCTAAATGGATTGCCGGAAACATTTGGGGAGATGACTGGACATTTGTTTTAGCAATGCTTCCTTGGCTAATCGTATTAATCCCATTTGTTTTCTATAAGGCAAATAGATTAAATATACTAGCATTAAACGAGCCAGTAGCAATCGGTGTTGGAATTGAAATTGAAAAAGAACGAAGATACTTATTAATCGCAGCCGTTGCACTTGCTGCCGCTGCTGTTTCCGTAACAGGAGGCATTAGCTTTATCGGACTTATGGCTCCTCACATCGCCAAATCTTTAGTAGGTCCAAGGCATCAAATATTCATCCCTATCGCCGTTTTAATCGGCGGATGGTTATTACTACTAGCGGATACCATTGGACGAAATATCGTCGAACCTAGCGGTATTCCAGCTGGTATTGTCGTTGCTTTAATTGGTGCACCTTACTTTATGTATTTGTTATTGAAGAAGGCATAGAGAAACACCCTCAAGATTTTTTTCTTGAGGGTGTTTTCATTTCATTTTACTGCTGCCCATACCCTTCAAACTTCTTCGCCAAATTCTCCATCTCGTCTTCTGGCAGTAATTTCGGTTCTCCGACACTTTTCGTTTGATAATAAATTTGAGCACAAAACTCTATTTCTTCTGCAATAGTAAACGCCATTTTTATATTATTCGCTCCGGCCATTAAACCATGGTTCGCAAGTAAAACTGCACGGCGATCAATCATGCCCTCGAAAGCAGCCTCTGCTAATTGCTCCGTACCAAATGTTTCATACGGTGCACAGCGTACATTCGGGCCTGCAAAAGCAATTAAATACGATACTGCAGGAAGTTCCCACCCTAATGATGCGATTGTCTTCGCATAAGGAGAATGTGTATGCACAAGCGCATTTATATCTTCACGATTTCTATAATAGATAAGGTGCATATCTAATTCGCTTGATGGTTTTCTCTCTCCTTCTATCACTTCACCATCTAAATTCAATATAACTACATCTTCAGGCGTCGTTTCATAATAATCTAGACCACTTGGGCTAATTGCAACAAGACCTTGTTCACGATTGAAAATACTAATATTACCGCCAGTCCCCTTTGTTAAACCACTAGAAATCATTTTCTTTCCGTACGCTACAACTTCTTCTCTTTCTTTTTGCAGTAACATATACATCCCCCTAGTAAGAAACTTATGATGACTATTTTTCTAAAAACTATCTACTTATTGAAATAACTTTTTTAAATTCTCCATAAACGGTGCTCTCACAATTCCTTTTTCCGTAATAATCGCTGTTACATTTTCATATGGCGTGACATCAAATGCCGGATTGTATACTTTACTTTCTTGAGGAGCAGAGTATTGTCCGAAACGATTGATCACTTCAGAAGCATCCCTTTCTTCAATTGGAATTTCTTTTCCTG
Source organism: Bacillus sp. 41-22 (assembly GCF_025809295.1). Classification (NCBI taxonomy): domain Bacteria; kingdom Bacillati; phylum Bacillota; class Bacilli; order Caryophanales; family Bacillaceae; genus Bacillus; species Bacillus sp. 41-22. Next base: position 381,184 of record NZ_CP084035.1, on the reverse strand, counting down.
TCAGTGTTTTCAAATCAATTGTCGGCGTTGGTGCTGCTACATAAAACGGAATGTTATAATATTTAGCCAAAATCGAAACACCTAATGTTCCAATTTTATTTGCTACATCCCCGTTTGCTGCTACACGATCACATCCAACGATTACTGCATCGATTTTCCCTTGTGACATGACCATTGCCGCCATATTATCTGTAATGACCGTTACATCAATTCCCGCTCGCTGCAGTTCTAATGCCGTTAACGTTGAACCTTGTAATCTAGGGCGTGTTTCATCGGAATAGATTTTTAAGTCCCATCCTTTTTCTTTCGCTAAGTACATTGGAGCTGTCGCAGTTCCATACTTAGTCGTTGCTAACGCACCTGCATTACAATGCGTTAATACCCCCATGCCATCATGGAATAATGTTAATGCATGTTCTCCAATTTGACGGTTAATTTCTTCATCTTCTCTATGAATCTCTTTTGCTTCTTCTAATAATCTATCTTTCAACTGCGCAATTGATAAGTGAGCATTCTCTTTCGCGACACTTTCCATTCTTTCAAGCGCCCAAAATAAATTTACTGCCGTCGGTCTTGATGTCGCTAAGTATGCACATACCTTTTTTACTTCCGCTATGAATTCTTCCGCCGAACTTTCCGCAACTTCCTTTACTCCTAAATACACACCGTAGGCTGCTGAAACACCTATTGCCGGCGCTCCTCGTACTTTCATTACTTGAATCGCATCCCACACACCCTCAGCCGTTTTAAAAGATTCATAGACTACTTCGTTCGGTAATACCGTTTGATCCAATAACACTAAAGCATCATCTTTCCACTGAATTGGTATTAATTGCTCTGCCATCATCTTCTCCCCTTATTTCGCACTATGCATTGACTGTTTTTTTAACGTTTCTACAAAGCTGCTACCTGTTTTATATTGATTCGCTTGTAAAATAAACTTCTTCGCTGTCTGAAGACAAATTCGCTCCGCTCTAGCACGCGCCTCTTCATTCTCAATACAAGTCATATCCTTTACCTTCGCTAGACCAACAATACGACGAATTAACTCAAGACCCGTCACTGCAGCTGTATCCTCTAATACAGATTGTAAATAAACTCGGTTAAAGCCTTCTTCCTTCGCCATAATCTCTGTCACATGAATATCCCAAGCGTCTAAAAACTTCTTCTTAAATAAATCAATTACATCTAGCATGGTAGATTCTATCCAGTTCATATATGTATCTTTCTCAATACCAGATTGCATCACTGCATCTGCATTCACCCATGCAAACATTAAATTCGCCATTATATTCCCAACGTCATATCCCATAGGTCCATAAAAAGCAAATTCAGGATCAATAACCTTTGTAGAATCACTTTTTACAAAAACAGAACCAGTATGTAAATCACCGTGAAGTAGCGCTTGTGCATTCGTCATAAACGAAAACTTAAGTTTTGCTACTTCCATACGAAGCTCTTTATCACTATAAATATGCTCCCTAATCCATCCTTCATTTAATTGAAACAATTCGTTGCGTTTATTATGGTTTGTGAATGGCTCTGAATATACGAGGTCCTCTGTAATCTCACATAACTCAGGATTTATATAATTCTTCACGAGTTCCTTCTTCTCTTTATGATTCATTACAACATCTGATGTTAATAGAAGGGTATTTACCATAAAAGTAGTTAAATCATCAGCAAGCCTCGGAAACATTTGATGATTTATGAGTGCTGTACGCAATATTGTGTGATCTGATAAATCTTCCATCACGCAACAATTCATCACACTATCAAACAAATATACATTTGGCACGAGTCCAGATGCTAACTCTCCTTCTAATCGCAAAACATCTGATTCTATACGGATTCGATTCGTCGACAACTTAAACTCATCTGAAATACGCGCTGTATCCCCAGCTTGCTTTACAATGACAGAAATGTTCTTCTGTTCATCCCAAACGCGGAACACATAATTTAAATTACCATCACCTATTTCTTTACACTTTAGCCCCTTTGCATGCTCGAACTTAGGTAATTTCTCTTGCACATATGCAATCACATCTTTAGCTTCCATTAAAAAATACTTCGTGAACTTAGACATGGTTTCCCCTCCACACTAAATGTAAACGTTTTCTAAAAGCCGTAAAAAATAATAGACTGAAACTTTTTCAATCTATACTATATCTTCTCTATTGCAATACATATCTCGCTTTTATTATATCTTGTTAGAAATGAGCGTCAATGTTTCTATTTCTCATTGCAATATACTTCTTATTATATATATTTATGATGACAATAATTGTTCACAAAGATTCCGATACATTTTGTTTTATTTATTGCACAATTCTTTGTAAAATAGAAGTAAGCAGTTCCTTTTCAAATCCACAACTTCTAAGAAATATTTCCTTCCTAAGAATTTATACTTACACCATGTCTCTAACATACACACTACTCTTTCAAACACTCATTGAAAATTTATGACTTGAAAATTACCTTTTAATTCCCTAGCAGCCTTAATTGAGAATAAATATTAATTAAATTGGTATAAAGTTGGTTTATTCTCTTGACAAAATAACCACTTCTATATGATAATTAATATCGAATTAGAATTATTATAGTTAATTAAAAAATATATTTTATGAGCAAACTAATTTCCGATGCTCAAAACCAACCTTTAGGAGGAATTTTAATATGTTATTAATCGGCACAGAAGTAAAACCGTTTAAAGCTAATGCTTACCATAATGGAGAATTTATCCAAGTTACTGACGAAAGTTTAAAAGGAAAATGGAGCGTAGTTTGTTTCTATCCAGCAGACTTCACATTCGTTTGTCCAACTGAACTTGAAGACTTACAAAACCAATACGCAACTCTAAAAGACTTAGGCGTTGAAGTATACTCTGTATCTACAGACACTCACTTCACTCACAAAGCATGGCATGATAGCTCAGAAACTATCGGCAAAATCGAATACATTATGATTGGTGACCCAACTCGCACAATCACTACAAACTTCAACGTTTTAATGGAAGAAGAAGGTCTTGCTGCTCGTGGTACATTCATCATCGATCCAGACGGCGTTATCCAATCTATGGAAATCAATGCTGACGGTATCGGCCGTGACGCAAGCATCCTTGTTAACAAAATTAAAGCAGCTCAATACGTACGTAACAACCCAGGTGAAGTTTGCCCAGCTAAATGGCAAGAGGGTTCTGCAACACTTAAACCAAGCCTTGACCTTGTAGGCAAAATCTAAGGAGTTCGATCAAAATGATACTAGATGCAGATATAAAAACACAACTATCCCAATACCTTCAGTTAATGGAGAACGATATTTTACTTAAAGTAAGCGCAGGAGACGATAACGTATCTAAAGATATGTTATCTCTAGTAGATGAATTAGCTACTATGTCATCTAAGATTACAGTAGAAAAAGTTGAACTAGAGAGAACACCAAGCTTTAGCGTAAATCGCCCTGGTGAAGACACTGGTGTCGTATTCGCTGGTATTCCATTAGGACACGAATTTACTTCATTAGTGTTAGCTTTACTACAAGTTAGTGGACGTGCTCCAAAAGTTGAACAAAAATTAATCGATCAAATCAAAAACATTCAAGGCGAATATCATTTTGAATCTTATATCAGCCTAAGTTGTCATAACTGTCCTGATGTTGTACAAGCTCTTAACGTGATGAGCGTTCTAAACTCTGGTATTACACATACTATGATTGATGGCGCTGCATTTAAAGAGGAAGTAGAAAGTAAAGACATCATGGCAGTACCAACTGTTTACCTAAATGGCGAATCTTTCGGAAGCGGTCGTATGACACTTGAAGAAATTTTAGCTAAAATGGGTAACGGTCCAGATGCATCAGAGCTTTCTGATAAAGATCCATACGATGTTCTTGTTGTTGGTGGCGGCCCAGCTGGTGCAAGTGCAGCAATTTATGCAGCACGTAAAGGCATCCGCACTGGTATCGTTGCTGAGCGCTTCGGTGGTCAAGTAATGGATACTATGGGTATTGAGAACTTCATCAGCGTAAAACGCACTGAAGGTCCTAAGCTAGTAGCAAGCCTTGAAGAGCACGTAAAAGAATACGACATCGATGTAATGAATCTACAACGTGCGAAACGTTTAGAGAAAAAAGAACTTATTGAAGTGGAACTTGAAAACGGCGCTATTCTGAAAAGTAAGAGCGTAATCGTTTCAACAGGTGCTCGCTGGCGTAATGTTGGCGTACCGGGTGAAGCTGAGTTCAAAAACAAAGGTGTAGCATACTGCCCACACTGTGACGGTCCATTATTCATCGGAAAAGATGTAGCAGTTATCGGCGGTGGTAACTCTGGTATTGAAGCAGCTATCGACTTAGCAGGTATTGTTAATCACGTAACTGTTCTTGAATTCATGCCAGAATTAAAAGCTGATGCTGTATTACAAGAACGTCTTAACAGCTTACCAAACGTAACTGTTCTGAAAAACGTTCAAACGAAAGAAATCACTGGTACTGATAAAGTAAACGGTATTTCTTACATCGATCGTGAAACTGAAGAAGTACACCATGTTGAATTACAAGGTGTATTCGTTCAAATCGGTCTTGTGCCAAACACAGACTGGTTAGGCGAAACAGTTGAACGCGTTCGCGGTGAAATCGTAACAGACAAGCACGGCGCTACAAACGTACCAGGAGTGTTTGGTGCAGGTGACTGTACAAATAATCCGTACAAACAAATCATCATCTCTATGGGTTCAGGTGCGAATGCAGCTTTAGGTGCATTTGATTACTTAATCCGTAACTAATTATATAGACGTGAGTTTTAAAAAAGCAGGTGCCAAGGCACCTGCTTTTTTTATAATCCTAATGTATAAACTAAAAATCTCTCATTCCCATTCTTCTCATAAGCACCCGGCAATCTAACCTCTCTCTTCAATTCAAACGCAGTCTGGTTCTCTAAGAAGAAAATATAATCTTCAGAAGGATAGTATAAAATAATATCCACTTCCCTCTCTATTTCCTCTACCGAAAGCAAAATGTTATTCACTACGTTCATAAACACTTGTACAGAAAATGGATTGAAGAAATAAAACCGGTTATCACGTGGATCAATCTCATATTCCTGCGCTAAACAACATTCAAACCGAATTTTATCTTTACTGTTTCTCACTTTTCGCGCATAACGATCACGATTATCCATTGCTTCTTTATAAAACTCTTCATTCATTTCAATTCCAACCGCTAATGCATCGCACTTATGGTGCATGTAAAAATTCAATCTCCCTTTTCCGCACCCAAAGTCTACAATTCGATCGCTACTTGTTATTTCATATTGATTCAATAACTCATCTAATCCGCTATATGGCGTCGGTTCATAACGGTGATAATGCATAGACTTATTAAATCCTTTTTGCTCGCCGACAGTTTTTATATTTAATACAGCATCGTAATATTGTTCGTTCATTCGTTTGCTCCTATTAAGAAATATTACTATTATTATACACCACGTACTGAATGCTCATTTTTATCAAATTAATTGGTACGTGAAATTATATTATCGCGAAATCGAATATATCGACTTAACAACAAATTCCTACCAAAAAAACAGGAGCTTTCTAGCCCCTGTCTTCTAATACTTTCAATACAGTTTGTTTCAATATTTCTACTCCATCCATTATACAGCTATGATCAAACTTCATATACGGATGGTGTAATCCAGGTTGTAAGTTCGCCCCTAGTCCAAGCATGACAGCTTTTAAATGGGGTCTCTTCACTGTATAGTAATGGAAATCATCGCTTCCTGTCGTATACAGTGGTCCAGTACATCCCTCTTCCCCGTACACTTCAAGAATGCCTTTCCGCATGAAACGCTCAGCTTCTTCTGACACTTCAGCTCCTGGTGCGAGATCAATCCACTCATAAGAAAGTTTAGATCCCATTGATTCAGCTGACTGAATTACTTGCTCTATTTTTCGCTTCAATTCATCTAGTAATATGTTATTTTCTGCTCTTACATCTAAACTAAAGTGCCCGTTACCTGGAATAATATTTAGATTATCACCACCAGCTTGGCATCTCGTCATCTTAACAGAATAAGACGTCTGCGGCGGTAACCATATATTTTTCAATCCAATATTGATCATCGAAATGACATCAATTGCATTTATACCTTGATGTGGGCGTGCCCCGTGTGCATCATCTCCATGAATCATCCCTTCTAAAAATGCTGCAGCTCCGTGACGAATAGATGGGGCTGCTTGTTTCAAAGGCAGTTCTTCAATCGGCCTTAAATGAACACCAAATAAGAAATCAGCATCATCCACGGCGCCCTTCTCTACCATCTTTAAGGAACCATTTCCTTTTTCCTCTGCCGGCTGAAAAATAAATCTAACAGTACCACTATCCCATCTCATATTTTTCAATTGTAAAATAAGGCCCATCACAATTGTCATATGAGCATCGTGGCCGCACGAGTGATTCGCTTTAAATTCTCCGTCTACTTCTTGCCATAGTGCATCCATATCAGCACGAATCGCGATAACTGGATTCCCTCTTCCGATTTCAGCAATCACGCCAGGGCAATCATCAAATATTTTATATGAAATTCCTTCTTCTTTTAGAAAGTTAGTAATATAAGCTGTCGTTTCATATTCCTTCCAGCTTACTTCAGGGTTTTCATGTAAATGCTGAAAAATTTCAGTTAAACGCTCTTGTAGTTCTAATGTTTTCAAAGCTTCATTCTCCTTCCCCTAATTACAAACCATTCAGATTAATTATACTTATGAAAAACAGATGTTTTTATGAACATATTGAATTTTAAGAAAAAAGTCAATTGTTTATTTTTCAATACCGTTAATACCCGATTTCAACTCATCTTATAAAGATATCCATACAAATAGAAGATTCGATATTTTCTGTTTTTATATTGACGCTTACATCTATTTTTAGTTATTATAACTTAATAACGTCTATTTTGCGACAATTCTAAAAATACAAACATACATAATGAGGAGGCAGTTTATGAAAAGAGAAATACCTTTTGGCATAGCAATAATCCCTATTATCATTACAGTTGCAGTTATGATGGTTACAATTGTTGTATTAGAACAAAGCCCTCACGTCCCACTTATTATCGGTACAACCGTTGCTTCGATCGTCGCTTGGCGGTACGGTTACAAATGGAATGACATTGAAGAATCGATGTATAAAGGAATTCGCCTTGCATTACCCGCTATCGTTATCATTATTCTTGTAGGTTTAACGATCGGTGCTTGGATTGGCGGCGGAATCGTCGCTACTATGATTTATTACGGCTTAAAACTTTTAACTCCATCACTATTTTTAGTTTCAATTACAATTATTTGTTCTATCGTTGCATTAGCAATCGGTAGCTCTTGGTCTACAATGGGAACAATCGGTGTTGCTGGAATGGGAATTGGCCTAAGTATGGGAATCCCAGCTCCAATGGTTGCCGGTGCTATAATTTCCGGTTCTTATTTTGGCGATAAAATGTCACCGCTTTCAGACACGACAAACTTAGCCGCAGGATTAACAAATACAGATTTATTCACACATATTCGTCACATGTTATTTACCACAATTCCAGGTTTAATTATTACTCTTATCGTCTATGCTTTCTTAGGAAGAAGCTTCGGCGATAACAATATCGATGCAAAAAGCATCGATCAAACGTTACAAGTATTGCAACAAAACTTTGTTATTTCGCCTTTCCTATTAATTATACCCGTAGTCGTTATGGTATTGGTCGCTAAAAAAGTCCCTGCTATACCAGCTATTCTCGTAGGTGTTATTTTAGGATTCTTATCACAAGTCTTTATTCAAGGTGGCTCTGTCTCATCAGCTGTCGGTGCACTCCAAAGTGGATTTGTCATAGACACTGGAAACAAGCTAGTAGATGAACTATTTAACCGTGGTGGCTTAAGCTCTATGATGAATACAGTTTCTATGACAATTGTCGCTATGACTTTCGGCGGAGTACTAGAACATACTGGCATTCTTCGCTCAATTGTAAATCAAATTTTAAAATTAGCGACATCATCAAAAGGACTTATCGCTTCTACCATCGCATCTTGCTTTGCAACGAATCTTACTTGCTCTGAACAATATATTTCGATTGTTGTTCCTTCAAGAATGTATGCAAATGCGTACACAGAAAAAGGACTACATTCTAAAAATTTATCCAGAGCATTAGAAGATGGTGGAACATTAACTTCTGTTTTCGTACCTTGGAATACATGTGGTGTATTTATACTCGCAACACTTGGAGTCGGTGCATTCGAATATGCTCCTTATGCTATATTGAATTTCATCGTACCTATTATCTCAATCATTTATGGTATAACTGGATTCACAATTACGAAGCTATCTGATATTGAAAAAGCAGACCTACTGAAAAAACAAAAAGCACAACTAGAAGCTTAAAATTTTTGAAACGAATACAACGGTAAATTCAGCTCATATATTGCACGAGGGCGCCCTTGTTGATAGGGCATTTCCTCGCCGCAAATATTGGCATATCTGTAATCAACTAATTTCTTTAACAGCCTTTCCGTCGATCGCCGAGTCACTTGTAAGTACTCAGAAAGATCCGCCGCTGTAAATTTCAATGATGGATGCGATTGACTAAACTGAATAATTTTTGACAAGTTTGCAGGACTAAGCTTCGTTTCCTTCGCTATTTTCATTAATTCAGGATTATCGTTTTTTAAACTTTGTACTCTCTGTTCTTTCGGGAACGGACCAAATAATTCTTTATCACTTGTTAGTATATAAAAGCAGCTTTCTATCGGATTATTCTTTGCGAAACCTCGAGCGATTTTTGCATTTTGTTCCGCTTCATTTACTGTTTTTCCGTAACCAAATCCAATAGATACTGCGCCTTCTATATTCATAAATAAACGGTCTATCGTATTTGTTTTTATACTCAATTCAATATCACCACGAGTTGTATACAAAATAAAAGTCATTTCATCAACTTGTTTAAATGAACCACGTAATTCTTTTGAAATTACATTTAATTGTTCAAGCGAGCTTTCTTGTAACTCTATAAAGGATATAATACAAGCACCAACAGTAGCTGAATGGCTTTTTGCTAACTCAGCTTTTATTTTTGCATCTTTTAACCCATGTATAATTGATTGCGTTGGATCTATCATACGCTCTGAAGGAATGCCTATTTTTTGAAGTTCGTCGTAGACAGCGTGAATACTAGTTAAAGCTAAATCAACCTCTCCAGATTGATATTTAGCTAAATGAAAATCAATGATTCTCTTAATTTCATCATTACTCCATAACATATTTTCATAATCCATCACTTGCGGCGTTTCTTGTAGACCGATGTCATGGAACACATTTGTAATAAACGAACGATCTACTAAATCAATTGAAATTTTATGAGGTTGAATACTTTGATGGTATATTATAGAAAGGAGTGAAGATGCGACAGTTGTCTCGTCTTGCTGCAAATATACACTTGGAATTGGTAATTGTTCTCTTATTTCTTTTGCCATATAATAAGGTAGGGCACCCGAGAAAAAGATAGCATCACAAGGTTTTAAACGCTTTAATAGTTCAGAAGATTCTGCCGGATGAAGGTAAATATATGGATCAATCTCTATTTCTTCTAGTTTATGAGCAATAGGTAAAAGATTCTCCATAAACTCTTTTGAACCGACAACTGCAATTTTTATCATCATTTTCTCTAACTCCTTATCATTAATTAACGACTATTTAACGTCAACTATATCAAATGTACAAAACCATTGTAAACAGGAAGGGGTCTTTATTCAATGAAAATTACAGCTATTCATCTTTACGCAATTCGTTTACCACTTCGCGATCCGTTTGTTATTAGTTATGGTTCTTATTCTGATATGCCTTCTATTATCGTCAAAATGGAAACAGATGAAGGCATTATCGGTTACGGTGAAGGCGTTGCTGATGATCACGTTACAGGTGAATCATGGGAAAGTACTTTCCATGTTTTAAAACATACACTAGCTCCTGCTCTAATTGGGAAAAATCCAATGAATATCGAAAAAATACACGATATGATGGACAATACAATTTACGGTATTCCTACTGCGAAAGCTGCGATTGATATCGCTTGTTTTGATATACTGGGTAAAAAACTAAATCAACCTGTATATCAATTAATTGGAGGACGCTACCATGAAGACTTTCCTGTCACTCACGTCTTAAGTATTGCAGATCCAGAAGACATGGCTGAAGAAGCTGCCTCTATGATTCTAAAAGGTTACCAATCTTTCAAAATGAAAGTCGGTACAAATGTAAAAGAAGATGTAAAACGAATTGAAGCTGTACGTGAACGTGTAGGAAATGATATCGCGATTCGTGTTGATGTAAACCAAGGATGGAAAAATAGCGCAAACACATTAACAGCACTTCGTTCATTAGGTCATTTAAACATCGACTGGATTGAACAACCTGTTGTAGCGGATGATATTGATGCAATGGCTCATATTCGTTCGAAAACAGATCTTCCGCTTATGATTGATGAAGGACTAAAAGGCTCTCGTGAAATGCGCCAAATTATTAAATTAGACGCAGCTGATAAAGTGAATATAAAACTAATGAAATGCGGCGGCATATATCCAGCTGTAAAACTCGCTCATCAAGCTGAAATGGCAGGCATTGAATGCCAAGTTGGATCCATGGTCGAATCATCTGTTGCCTCTTCCGCAGGATTCCATGTCGCTTTCTCAAAAAAAATCATTACTAGCGTCGAGCTAACGGGACCATTAAAATTCACGAAAGACATCGGAAACTTACATTACGACGTACCATTTATTCGCTTAAACGAAAAGCCGGGACTTGGCATTGAAATAAACGAAAATATATTACAAGAACTAACCGTCTTTCAAGACGTTGTACGCTAAAGGAGGACTAACGCATGACGATTCTTTACGAAGGAAAATTAAAACAAAACAACGATTCATTTCACGTTACATTACTATCTTTAGAACATATGGAACAAATTTTATCATTACAAAACGTTATAGTTGAAGCGCTAGAAGATAAAGGTCGTTTACAACCACTCTCGCTAGAAGAATTTCAATACATTCTAGAAGGAAACGGCATGATGATCGGGGCGTTTATACAAAACGAGCTCATCGCATTTCGTGCCCTACTAGTCCCTCCTATCGACGATGAACATTTAGGGCTTGATATTGGTCTACCAGAAAGTCAGCTACACCGCGTCATCTATCAAGAAATCTCAAACGTTCATCCAAACTGTCGAGGAAATGGCATGCAAAAAATATTAGCCACAGTCATCATGGATGAATTACAAAAAGAAGACAGCCAGTACGACTATGTTTGTTGCACCGTTGCACCTTTTAACATTCCGAGTTTAAAAGATAAATTTGCGCAAGGGATGGAAATTGCTGCACTGAAGGAGAAGTATGGCGGTAGTATGCGGTATGTTTTTGTGAAGGAATTGCGTAAGGACACAGAAAGAGATTGGACGAATGTTAAAAGTGTTCCGATGAGTGATGTTAGTGAAAAGCAAGCGTTACTTTCAGAGGGGTATCGTGGGTATGCGATGGAGAGAATAGACGATACTTTCACTGTGAAGTTTGGACGATAATCTATGTACAAAGAGAACCCTAATTCATTAGGGTTCTACTTTATTTCATTCCACAATCTAAAGTAATAACTAAACCGTCATCTTCCAACTAGATAACGCTAACCAGTTTTCCATTTCCTTATAATCAGGCATTATCTTCCCGACAAGACGCCAAAAAGAGCGATCATGATTTAAATGAACCATATGACACATTTCATGAACAACTACATAATCAATTACCCTTTGAGGTGCCATTGCTAGCTTCCAATTAAACGTTAACTGTAGATTTGAATCACAAGTTCCCCACGTACGACTACTATCTGTAATACGAATAGAACGTGGTTTTGTTTTAAAATTACTTTGATGCGCTTTAATACTCTTCTCTACTAATGCTTTGCACTGCTTATAGTAAAATCGTTTTAAAGCCTGCTGGATTTTCTCATCCTTAAGCTCATTCACATAAATGTGTAGCTTATCCCCTTCAAAAACTGCATTGTCTTGCGTAATACTTGCATCTTGAGAAATCTGTATCGGATACGTATTCCCTAAATACAGAAAGCCCTCGCCTTGATCATAATCCTTTTCCTGTGGACCAAGCGCTCGCTCCTGCATTTCCTTACGTGTTTTCTGAATCCAATCCCATTTCTCCTCTAGCAGCTGGACTAAGTATTCAACAGGTGTTCCCTTTGGAGCTTGCACTTCCACATTTCCGTACGAATCTACAAAAAGACGCACCGACTTTTTCTTCTTATAAGTTATATGAAAATTAATTGTCTCACCTAAATATGTATGTACCATTTCATCACCTAGTGTATTATTTTACAAATAAAAAAGAATAGGACACAAACGCCCTACTCTATCTATTATATCATTTACTGCTTTAACAAACTTATTATCCTCTATACTTTACAGCCAATCCCTTAATGAAATTCCTTGCGTATCTATCGCCGCACTCTTTGTAATGCTTATGGCCTTTCTTTCTTAATAAAGCGCCTAATTCTCCTTTTGTTACGATAACTCCTACGCTGTCTAATATATCAAGCACATCTTCACTCGTTAAAGATAGTGCTATTTTCATTTTCTTTAAAAGAAGGTTATTGGCACTCTCCTTGCTCTGTACAGGTGCCGGTTGCCCTGGTTTCGGATCTTGCTTCCCTCTTTTTAAAGTAATAAATCCATTTAAAAATGCCTCTAGCATCATCATGTCGCATGTTAATACGTACTCATCTTCGATTACATCATCATTTTCAGCTTCATGTTGTGGACTTCTCTTTACTTTTGTAAGCATATCAAGTACGTCCTCTTTCGTTACTTCCATCCCGCCAAGTTCAAAGATTTCTACCATATCTATATCTCTTATATCTAAAGCGTATCTTACTCTTTTTAATATATCGTTGTTGCTCATTGCCATTGTATTTCCTCCTGAAATGTTGATTATAGTAATGCTTTTAGCATGTATAAATTAATATCGTTAAGTTATTACTTTAACATTTTAGAGGTAGGTTTTGTAGTCTTAGGTGGATTAATGCTTTTGGGGATGATTTTAAAACAGCAAAAAAGGATGGGATAATCGCGCAAAATTACGGATGGGGATTTACTATTAATTAACACACTTAAAAATGGACTAACCTGATATAGGTTAGTCCATTTTTATGCAACTCTAATTTAGTGGGCAACTCAAACATGAATGTTACGCAAAATTCAGGTGAAATATATTGATTGTGTTTACTTAGGTTTTCCATTTTTATTTGTGGTACGGTTCACCGTAACTAATCTAAATGAGGTTATTGTTCATTATTTTCATAATTAAATTTAACAAAAAAGGTAGTGCCTTCCGAGCCTGTTTGAATTTCTATTTTCGCATTATGCCGGGTAGCAATAGCATAACATACGCCTAATCCCAATCCAGTTCCATTATCTTTGGTCGTGTAAAATGGAGTACCCAGTTTCTCTAATACTTCAGGCCTGATACCTTTTCCTTGATCCCGCACTGCAAGCACCACACAATTTTGACATTCCTTGTAGGTGCTAATGGTTAGAATTTTCCCTGTGCTCATCGCTTCTAAGCCATTACGGTATAGGTTTATTAATAATTGCCGTATCTCATTACGATTTAAAAGTAATTCTGGAATGTCATTTGTATCGACTTGAATATATTTATTTTGATTATACGTATCAATCTTTATTAAAGGAATAATATCGTGGATAATTGAATTTAAATCTAACATCTGCAAATCCGATTTCTTTGTATTACCCATTGAGAGAAATTCAGTAATAATAGAATTGGCACGGTCAAGTTCTTCAATCATTAATTTAAAGTACTTATTATGTTTCTCATAGGTGTGCTCTTCTTTTAATAACTGCAAAAACCCTCGTACTGTTGTCATTGGATTTCTGATCTCATGGCTGATACCTGCTGCCATTTGTCCTATTAAATCTATGTTGGATAACCTTTTCAATTCCTGCTCATATTGCTTTTTTTCCGTTATGTTTTTAAAAATACAACAAATACCATCATCATACGGGTATGCAATAACTTCGTGCCAATATTCATCAGAGATAGAAAAAAATTCGAAATGAACTGTAATTCGCTCTGACATTGCACGATGAAATTCCTTATACATAACTGCGTCGACGCTACTCGGGAAGACCTCCCATATATTCTTACCTAATACATCTTTTGCTGTTTTTCTTTGTGGAAAATATTGATGCTTATTTACGTACGTGAATTCCCATTTATTATTCAAAGTAAAGAATCCATCCGTAATAATTTCAATCACACTTGTAACTTTTTCATTAGCAGCAGCTAGTTCCCTCGTTCGCTCTTCCACCATGCTTTCAAGTTGATCCATATATAACAAGTTTGAAAACGTAGGAGCTGTGGCATCAACGATAGATTTTGCCAGTTGAATTTGGGAATTATCGTAATTGTGAGCTTTTCCCTCTTTGCCCACGACGATTACCCCTAATACTTCTCCCATTGAAACCAATGGAATCATCAGTAGACCCTTACTATCTATATTTTTTGTTTGAATAACCTCTTGGATCTTGGCTTCATAGCTTTTCTCCATCCAATCCGCTTCTGTCCAATCACAGTCCTTGCTTAACTTCGTTGTTTTAATCGTTGTTTTGTCTATCGGGTCTAAAAGGTGGGCAGCCATGTTTTTACTCTCTAAAATCTGTCCTAAGTAAAAAAAACATTTATCAAAACTCTCCTGTATCGAGGAACACATTGATAACTCACGGGTAACATCTAGTAACAGCTGCTTCTCGGCAATAAGGTTTTCCTTTTGTCTTAAATTATTTGCGTTTTGAATTGCGACCGCAGCCATATTTACATAAGCTTCAACACTTTGAATTTCTGAATCTGTTAAGTTCATTGGAGCTCCATAATCAAATAAAAAAACCAGACCAAATAACTCTTGCCCAAATGAGATAGGCAGGGCTAATAAGGACTTAATTTTGAACGCATCAACTGGTCTCGGATCCGGCCGATGATCCTTTGAGGTATCAGGGATAGAGATGGTTTTTTTGGTTTCAATAACTTCTTTTGCCAGTAAGTCTATTTCAGGATCAATTACCTGAGTATCGAGCGTTACGCCATTTATGGTCTCTGGTTTTCCTGCAAACCCTCTAAATGTTCCATCTTCCTGGGGTAAATAAATTCCAACAGCGTTGCACCTAACAATCTCCTCTGATATCGCCATTGTTACACGCTGCAATACTTCACGTAGTTCTAATTTTGTATTTATTATTTTTGTTATATTCGCGAGCCTAGAATATCTCGTCTGATCACTTAACATTCACATAGCCTCCAAGTTATAGGCATAATAAAATAAACATGATAATATCAGTGAAAATCAAGACCAACCTGCCATTTTCAATTTTCTCCTGTATTCTTTTCTTACCCTTGTTTTACATAGAATACCTCACTTACTTATGATACGGTTCACCTTAATTAAAATGGAACAAACACTCATAAAATCGCTACACCCTATCCCCTCTAACTTTCAAAAGTTACACTGTTTCACTATCTCCATCCTTATCAACACTCGCCTCAAACTTATCAAGCAACGCACGCACTTCATCAGTTGATTTCGTGTTCATCAATTGATTTCTTAGTTCAGCAGCTCCAGGGAATCCTTTTACATAAATTTTGAAGAAGCGATGAAGCCCTGTGATTGAACGTGGTAGTACTTCTGCATATTGATCTTGAAGGTCAAGCTGCAGTCTTAAAAGGTCAAGGTGTTCTTGACTGCTATGCTCTCTCGGTTCTTTTTCAAAGGCAAACGGATTTTTAAAGATTCCTCGTCCAATCATAACGCCATCAATACCGTATTTTTCTGCAAGTTCCATTCCAGTTTGACGGTCAGGAATGTCTCCATTGATTGTTATTAGCGTATTTGGTGCGATACGGTCACGTAATTTTTTAATTTCCGGAATTAGTTCCCAGTGCGCATCTACTTGGCTCATTTCTTCTCTTGTACGTAAATGAATAGAAAGGTTTGCAATATCTTGTTTAAAAATGTGCGTTAACCAATCCTCCCACTCGCTTAACCCTTTAAAGCCAAGTCGTGTTTTTACGCTGACAGGTAGTCCGCCCGCTTTTGCTGCTTGAATAAGTTCTGCCGCAACGTCTGGACGTAGAATAAGACCACTACCTTTTCCTCTTGATGCTACGTTCGGTACAGGGCAGCCCATATTAATATCAATACCTTTAAATCCTAACTCTGCCATACCAATACTCATTTGACGGAAATATTCAGGATTATCTCCCCAAATATGCGCCACTATCGGTTGCTCATCTTCTGTAAAAATTAAACGGCCACGTACACTTTTCATACCTTCTGGATGACAATAGCTATCCGAGTTTGTAAACTCTGTGAAGAATACATCTGGGCTACCAGCTTCACTTACTACGTGACGGAAAACAACGTCTGTCACATCTTCCATTGGTGCAAGTACGAAAAATGGTCGTGGTAAATCATTCCAAAAATTATCTATCATTTCAAATTCAAATCCTCTCAATATGAATACAATTTCAAACTCTCAATTTAAAAATATAAAGCCAAATAGCAAAAGTACATTTGGACATTTATATTTTGTGAAAATCAGCAATATTCATTTTAACTAAAATCGTTGCTGAATGGTATTTTTATAAACCAAAAAGCAGATGGTATAGATTTTTCTATATCAACTGCTTTTTTATTATACCAACTTAAGCCAAGTCACACACTCTACATGAGTCGTATGCGGGAACATATCAACAGGCTGTACTTCCTGTGTTTTATATCCGCCTTCTTCTAGCACTTTTAAGTCGCGTGCTAATGTTGCTGGGTTACACGATACATATACGACGCGCTTTGGCTTCATGTCGATGATTGTGTTTAGTAATGCTTCATCACAGCCTTTACGCGGTGGGTCTACGACCATTGTGTCGGCGATTACGCCTTCTTTGTACCATTTTGGAATGACTACTTCTGCTTCTCCTACGCCAAATTCAGCGTTTGTCATGTTGTTTAGTGCTGCGTTTCGGTTTGCGTCTTCGATTGCTTCTGGGACGATTTCAACGCCGTACACTTTTTTCGCTTTTTGTGCTAGGAATAAGGAGATTGATCCAATTCCGCAATAGGCATCAATTACTGTTTCGTTACCATTTAATTTTGCGTATTCTAACGTTTTATCGTATAGCACTTTCGTTTGTTCTGGGTTTACTTGATAGAATGAACGTGCTGAAATCGCGAATTTAATGTCACCGATAAAGTCATAAATATATTCTGATCCGTACAGTACTGTCGTTTTGTCTCCGAAAATAACGTTTGTACGTTTCGTGTTTACGTTTTGAACGATTGATTTTACTTCTGGGAATTTCGCTGCGATTTCTTCAATGATTGCTTCTTTATTTGGCAATTCAGCTGTACGTGTAATAAAGACAAGCATAATTTCCCCTGTTACTTGTCCGTAGCGAGCCATTACGTGGCGAAGTGTTCCTTTGTTACGCTCTTCATTATAAGCCGAAATACCGTGCTTTTCACAAATACGTTTTACTTCTTGAATTAATGTATCGTTTTCTTCCGCCTGAATTAAGCATGATTCCATATTAATGATGTCATGCGTTCCTTGACGATAGAAACCAGCTACAAGTCCACCTTCACGTTCTCCAATTGGCACTTGTGCTTTATTGCGGTATACCCACGGGTTTTTCATTCCAAGTACAGGATGAACAGGAACATCACTTAATCCACCGATGCGCTGCATAACGTCACGTACTTGTTTTTCTTTCGCTTTTAATTGTCCTTCATATGTTAAGTGCTGAAGTTGACAACCTCCGCACTCGTTGTACACGGGGCATTCTGCATCTTTACGATATGGACTTTCTTGATGAAGCTTCATTAAACGACCAAACGCGAAATTTTTCTTCACTTTAATAATTTTAATTTGCGCTTCCTCACCTGGTAATCCGTTTTTTACGAAAATAGGATATCCCTTCACTTTCGCAACACCGGCACCATCATGTGTTAAATCTTCAAACACTACATCTATAAACTCGTTTTTTTCAACTGGTGGCGTCATTTTTATACTCATTTTCCGACCTCTCTTTTTCATAACACTGCGTTACATTTTATCATACTTATATGGTCTATTTCTATTGGAAGAAAAAAAGCTATTGACGATAGTTCTCTAGTAATGTTACGCTACTACTAATTTAATACGGACGATGTTACCTCATATATAGTCGATAATATGGATCGAGAGTTTCTACCCGGCAACCTTAAATTGCTGGACTATGGGGAAAACTAATGAATATTAGCCTATGTATAAAAAAGACTCCTATTGATTAGCTTTCTCTCATAGATGAAAGTGAATCCATAGGGGTCTTTTTTTATTTTTCAAAAAGGTCAGACATCTTACGTATGACATGAAACTTCCATTACTTTATTTTTAGTAATATAACGAGCGTTTTATGTAAAAACTTTATACGAACTTCTGAAAGGGGCAACTACATGCAATATGTAATGAGCATTATCGGTATTCTTGTCGTTTTAGGTTTATGCTTTGCTTTGTCAAACAACAAAAGTAAAATCAACTTCCGTGCAATTGCTATTATGATTGGTTTCCAAATTTTAATCGGTTGGTTTATGTTTGGCACAAAAATTGGTCAACAAATTATCATCTTCATTAGTAAAGTTTTCAACAAACTAATTAAACTTGGTACGACAGGTGTCGATTTTCTCTTTAATGGAATTCAAAGAGATTTTGTCTTTTTCTTAAATGTATTATTAATTATCGTATTTTTCTCAGCACTACTTTCTATCTTTAGTTATTTAGGTGTTTTACCATTCATCGTTCGCGTTGTCGGCGGTGCAATTTCAAAAATTACTGGTTTACCACGCGTTGAATCATTCCACGCAGTAAACTCTGTATTCTTCGGTTCAAGTGAAGCGTTAATCGTTATTAAAAACGATTTACAGCATTTTAATAAAAACCGTATGTTTATCATTTGTTGTTCTGCGATGAGCTCAGTTTCTGCTTCTGTTACAGCATCATACGTAATGATGTTAGATGCGAAATATGTACTAGCAGCTCTTCCACTAAACTTATTCTCAAGCTTAATCGTTTGTTCGTTATTAACACCAGTTGATACGAAAAAGGAAGATGAAGTGATTCAAAAATTTGATAGAACTCTATTCGGAGACAGCTTTATCGGCGCAATGATTAACGGTGCGCTTGATGGTTTAAAAGTAGCTGGTATCGTTGCCGCATTAATGATCGCCTTTATCGGTGTTATGGAAGTTGTAAACTACGTAATTAGCGCTGCTTCAGGTGCAATGGGATATGCTGTTACTTTACAACAAATCTTCGGTTATATACTTGCTCCATTCGCATTCTTAATGGGTATCCCAACTCATGATATTATCCCAGCTGGTGGTATTATGGGTACGAAGATTGTATTAAACGAGTTTGTAGCAATCCTTGATTTAAAAGGCGCTGCTGCAACATTAGATCCACGTACAGTTGGAATCGTTACTGTATTCTTAATTAGCTTTGCAAGTATTAGCCAAATTGGTGCAATCGTTGGTACAATCCGTGCCCTTTCTGAAAAGCAAGGAAGCATCGTATCAAAATTCGGTTGGAAAATGCTATTTGCATCGACACTTGCTTCTATTTTATCTGCAACAATCGCTGGATTGTTTATTTAATAAAAAATCACCTTACTTGTTTAAGTAAGGTGATTTTTTGATTCTTTATGAAACCGAGTGAAATTCGACCGCTTCTTCTGTATTGATAATCCTATCTTTATATATACCTTTTATTGAAATATAAATGATAGATTTGTTTATGTTTTTTAACTTTCCTAATGAAAAATGATAAAGTAATCCATCGCTTTTTAAGGTCCACATCTTCCCACTCCATGGCCCAGTAGCTTTTTGTTCATCCGATGCCTTTATTTCACCTTCATATTCACACTCTCCAAAAGGAGTTTTAATTGTATTCTTCTCTGTATCAATTCGAATATTTTTAATTAGTTTCAAATTCTCATCAGAGAGAATTTGAATTTCATGGTCTTTCTTTTTAAAAAAGAGTTTTCCGTCTTTTGTATTTATATATTCTGCATTATTCATTTCATCTATCATAAAATCATATTCTTCTTTTGTAATACCCAAGTTTTGATGATAAGGAAAAGTTTTTTTCGGGATAATTTCTTCTTCTGCATACTTCAAATACCAATCTAAATTATTTGTAATGCTAGCGCTCATCTTATTTCCGATTTTCTCCAATTTCTCTTTTATCCCATAAGGAAATTCTAGCGTCATAATATCCGCCGTAACTTCCGCATTCATAAGGCGTGATGGAATATACTCCTCCACACTATTCGCTTTACTCACTTCACTTTGACAACCGACTATGAATAGCGATATGAAAAGGATATATACTAGTTTTTTATATTTCATTTCTGTTCTCCACTCCGTACATCATTCTTACTTACATTTATAGCGGTTCTTATTATAGTCCAAGATCCTGATATTTTAATAGAAACTACTCTACATATGCAAAATTGCATATTAATAAACCTTTCTCTTACTTTAAAATTAACTTGAATCATTTACCAAAATATACAAATCACAAATGAACAATGTTATAATTTGTAAAAAATATATTGGAGGATATTATGAAAGCTCACGCCCTTTTCGACTTCTTACACTTACTAGTTTTAAGCATGAAAAGCTATTATGTATGGGGAATGCCAATCTATGTATTCATTATCCCTCTTATTTTTGTAGTAGGTTATATCATTATCAAATCAAATAAGAAACGCAAGAATACCTCTATTCAAAGTCACTAACCTACCATTCACCTAAAAATGATATGATGAACAAGGGTATATCCCCACCTCTCTTATAGCGGTGGGGATTTTAATGTAAGCATGCAACATAATACACAATAGAAGGTGATTTTATGAGAAAATACGCAGCGATTGCTTTATGTACATCTGCTATTCTAGTAGGCTGTAATACTAGCAATGTAAGCCAAGAACCTAAAAAAGAGAAAAAGGTACAAGAGTTCAAAAAACAAGAAGAGACGGTGCGGGAACAAGGTAAAATTTCTTATAATCCAATTACGCACGAATCTACAAACGCAAATATTCATATTACAGACATAAAAGATTCTTTAACCGAAGTACAATATAAAATTTGGCGCACTGCTGATGGAAAGGAAAGTGCTAAATCCTTTTCTTCTAAAGAGAAAAATCAACAATTTACACTTCCCTTTGATATAAAAGAATTTGAAGGAAAACGCGGTGAATATCAAATTGAAGCTACAGGAACAACAGAGGGCGGAAAAACTATTCCACTTACGAAATCTACTATTACTTTCGAGCAAAAAGTTCCTGTTCTTATGTACCACGCAATTGATGATTATCATGGACAAGGTATTAAAGATTTATTCGTATCACCTGCTAACTTTGAAGCACAAATGAAGTATTTAAAAGAAAATGGTTATACTTTGTTAACGTTTGAACGCTGGGGCGATATAAATAAAGTAAACAAGCCGATTTTCGTTACATTTGATGACGGTATGAAAAATAATATGAATGCATTTCATGTTTTACAAAAACTAAAAGACGATACATTTAAACCAGCGGCAACAGAATATATGATTGTTGATAACGTTGATGTAGAAGGAGCTCTTTCTACATCTGAAATAAAAGAAATGGTTGATTCAGGTATTTTTTCTGTACAATCTCACACAGCAACACACGCAGACTTGCCGAAAATTACAAACTATGATGAAGAGTTAAAAGGATCAAAAGAAAAGCTAGAGAAAATAACAGGTAAGCCTGTTATCGCAATTGCTTATCCATTCGGTCATGTAGATGATAAAGTTGTCGCAGAAACAAAGAAACACTATCAATTTGCAACAACAACGAAGCCTGGACAATTCATTACGAAAGGTGAACCTGATGAATTGTTAAAAATGAAGCGTGTTCGCATACACCATACAACGACTGTAGAACAATTTGCTTCTTCGATTAAATAACTATCAGAGCTCAATACATTTTGAGCTCTCTTTTTACGTTATATTTATATATATTTTTAGAATTTTCTTGTATTATATATAGTAAGAAATCTTTCAAACTAAAGGAGATTATACATATGTCATTTGAACAAACGTTAGAGAAATATGCTGCCCTTGCAGTCAATGTTGGTGTTAATATTCAACCCGGACAAACTTTATCAATCAGTGCACCTCTTGAGGCTGTACAGTTTGTACGCCTCGTTACAGAAAAAGCATATAAATCTGGTGCAAAACACGTATATGTTGATTGGAATGATGAGACGTTAACACGCTTAAAGTTCGATCTAGCTCCTGAAGAAGCTTTCTCTGAATTCCCTTCTTGGAAAGCACATGCTCGTGAAGAATTAGCAAAAGAAGGCGCTGCATTTATGTCCATCTATGCAGAGAATCCTGATTTATTAAAAGGTGTAGAACCAAAGAAAATTGCAACAGCTCATAAAGTAGCTGGAGAAGCGATGAAAGTATACCGTGATTATGTACAAGCAGATAAAGTAAGCTGGTGCGTAATTTCTGTTCCTACGAAAGAATGGGCTGCAAAAGTATTCCCTGACGTAGCGCCAGAAGAACAAGAAACAAAGCTATGGGATGCTATCTTCAAAGCTACTCGTGCTGATTTAGAAAATCCTGTGGAAGCATGGAAAGAACATGATGAAACACTACATACAAAAGTAGATTACTTAAACGAAAAACATTATAAAGCTCTTCACTATACAGGCCCTGGAACAGACTTAACAATCGAACTTCCAGAGAAGCATGTATGGGCTGGTGCTGGTAGCTTAAATGAAAAGAACGTAGCATTTATGGCTAACATTCCAACTGAAGAAGTATTTACAATGCCTCTTAAAACAGGTGTGAACGGCCAAGTATCTAGCACAAAACCGTTAGCATTTGCAGGTAACATTATTGATAACTTCACGTTAACATTTGAAAACGGACGTATCGTAGACTATAAAGCTGAATCTGGTGAAGAGGCTTTAAAACATTTAGTAGAAACAGATGAAGGTTCTCACTTCTTAGGCGAAGTAGCTTTAGTACCTCATGATTCACCAATTTCAAACACAAATATTTTATTCTACAATACGCTATTTGATGAAAATGCATCTTGCCACCTTGCAATCGGAAATGCTTATGCATTTAACTTAGTTGGCGGAAAAACAATGTCTAAAGAAGAACTTGCTGAAAATGGCGCAAACGCTAGTATTACACACGAAGACTTCATGATTGGATCAGCTGAGCTTGATATCGACGGCATTACAGCTGATGGAAGACATGAGCCGATCTTCCGTAAAGGTAACTGGGCGTTTTAATAAAAATAAAAGGCTATCTTCCACGCCGGAAGATAGCCTTTTATGATGCCGATGACACTTTCAGTCCAATTACTCCTAAAACAATAAAGAGAATACAAAATGCTTGGAATAAATTAATATGCTCTTTAAAAAAGTACACACTAATGATTGTAATAAGTAGCGTTCCCACACCAGACCAAATTGCATAAGCAATGCTTAAATTAATCTTTTTAACAACGATAGCAAACACGCTGAAACAAATTCCATAGAATACGAAAATAAGTACACTTGGAACAAGCTTTGTTAAACCGTTCGATAACTTCATCGCAATCGTTCCAGCTACTTCAAAAATAATTGTTACGAGTAATAATAGCCAATATACCATACTAGAATCTCCTTCTCTGTTACCTTATAGAGATTCTAGTATACTACTTATAGTCCTAACGAAATATATTTAATTTCTAAATATTCCTCGATACCGAAATGGCCTCCTTCACGGCCGATACCACTTTCTTTAAAGCCTCCAAATGGTGCTTGTGCAACTGATGGAAGGCCATCGTTTAAGCCGATAATTCCGTACTCTAACGCTTCACTAATTTGGAATGCTTGGCTAATATCTTTTGTGAAAATATAAGCAGCCAAGCCATATGGTGTATTATTTGCTCGTTCGATTACTTCTTCAACTGTTTTAAATTTCGCAACTGGTGCAACCGGTCCAAATGTTTCTTCATTCATACAAAGCATCTTGTCATTTGCCAATCCAATTACTGTTGGCTGAATGAAATAACCATCTAACTCTGCAAATTTATGGCCACCGTATAAAACTTCTCCGCCCTTTTGAATTGCATCTTCAATATGTTCTTGTACTTTCGAAACTGCATTCGCATCAATAAGTGGACCTACAGTTGTTCCTTCGCCGAATCCATCTCCGACTTTAAGCTGCTCTACAGCTGTTGTGAACTTCCCTGCAAATTCTTCATAGACTTCTTCTTGAACAAAGATGCGGTTTGTACATATACACGTTTGTCCTGCGTTACGGAATTTCGAACCAATTACCGCTTCTACCGCCTTATCTAAATCAGCATCATTCATAACAATAAATGGAGCGTGACCACCTAATTCAAGCGAAACCTTTTTCATCGTTTGCGCAGCGCTAGCCATTAATTCTTTTCCAATTTCAGTTGATCCTGTAAAGGAAACTTTTCGAACGCGCTCATCTTCCATCCACGTATCAGCAATTGCTTTTGCACTACCTGTTACAATATTTATTACACCTTTTGGAATATCTGCTTCATGTGCTAATTCAACTAACTTCAATGCAGTTAATGGCGTTTGACTCGCTGGTTTCACAACTGCCGTACAGCCTGCTGCAAGTGCTGGAGCTACCTTTCTCGTAATCATAGCAGCCGGGAAATTCCAAGGCGTAATAGCTGCCATAACCCCAACTGGTTGCTTCATAACTAAAATACGCTTATTCGGATGAGAAGCAGGAATCATTTCACCGTATATTCGCTTTCCTTCTTCTGCGTACCATTCAACAAAACTATTTGCATAATTCACTTCACCAAGTGCTTCTGCAAACGGCTTCCCTTGCTCTCTCGTCATGATTGCTGCGATTTCTTCTTTATTTTCATCAATGAGCGTGAACCATTTTTTTAACTTTACTGCGCGATCCGCTGCCGTTAATTTTGACCATAATTTAAAAGCCTCATGTGCAGCATCAACTGCTTGCTTTGCCTCTGTAATCCCGCCCTTTGGTACAGTTGCAAATACTTCCTTTGTCGCTGGATTATTCACTTCGATTTGTTCTTGCAGTGTAATCCACTCACCATTTATATACATCGCTTTTTTCTCTAAGTTTACGAACGTCGCTTTTTTATCCAATGTTTTCTTCCTCCTCTATGAACTTCTTAATCTTCCTAGTAGCAGCAGATTGACTTATTTGTAAAAACTCAGCCACTTTATAACTTGATCCATACGTTTTATACGCTTTAAGAATAATATTTCTCTCTACCTCTTCCAGCATTCTATAAAGACTTTGTCCAGATTGTTCAACTGTTGCCTCTTGCATAGATAGTGGCAAATCTTCTACCGTTACAAAATCATCAGCAGTGATAACAATTCGTTCAATTACATTTTCAATCTCTCTATTATTTCCTTCCCAAGGGTACCCTACAAACATTTGTAACGTACTAGGAGCTAACTTTACATCCCGTCCGTACTTTTTATTAAAATGCTGTAAATAATGATAGATGAGCGGCAAAATGTCTTCTGTTCTCTCCCGAAGTGGTGGAATTGAAATTGGAATGACATTCAGACGATAGTATAAATCTTTCCGGAATGTTCCTTGTTTCACCATCGTACTTAAATCTCTATTTGTTGCCGCTACAATTCTAACGTCCACCTTTTTTAATTCTCTTCCGCCTATAGGACGAAACGTTTTTTCTTGCAATACTTGCAAAAGCTTCGCTTGAATTTCAAGCGGCATTTCACCAATTTCATCTAAGAAAAGGGTTCCTTTATGCGCTGATTCTAATAGCCCTTTTTTCCCTTCACGATTTGCACCTGTAAAAGACCCACCTGAATATCCAAAAAGCTCAGATTCGATTAAATTCGTCGGCAATGCCGCACAATTAATTTCATAGAAACTTTCATTCTTCCGGTGACTCACTTCATGCAAATGGCGTACTAATCGGCTTTTCCCCACTCCAGTCTCACCTAATACGAGAACAGTACTATCTACTACTGATACTTTTTTTATTGTTTCGATTATTTTTTGCATAGCGATACTTTTAAAAATAAGTCCTTCGTGTTCATATGTTTCTCTTAATTCTTTTTTATATGTTTTTAACTGATTATCCATTTCCTCTACCTTTTGACGTAATTGATAGAGTTCTGTAAGATCACGAGAATAACTAATCACTCTTCTTAAATTTCCCTCATCATCAAAAACAGGCCTTGTACGAACATGCAAATACTCTCCTGATTTCGTTGTTTGAACAAGTTCAACTGGCCTTTTCTTTTCAATTACTTCTAACGTTGCAGACGGATAAAAAATCCCTTCTTTTTGTAGTTCTTTTACATGCTTTCCTACTAATTCCTTAGCAGAGAGCTGGTAATGTCTTTCACACATGCTATTTACACGTACAACGATTCCTTTATCATCCGTAACAAAAATTTCGTCAAATGCATATTCAAATACATCTTGTAAATCCATCAACACTCGTTCCTTTTCTGCAACCATCCTAGCCACCCCTTACTTTAAATCCATCGATTCACTTCACTACCTTTAGTATAAAGTGAATTTTCTGCATTTTATATAGAGTAAGCTAGAATGTTTTCAATTTGTTATTTATACAAATCTATTTATATTTTTCAACACATAATTCGCTGCCTTGAAAAATACAGAATGCCATCGCAACCACACCCTCACTTTGTTTTAGCTTGGCATGGGGCAGGAAAAGGGGCTGATCGATTCTATATATGACCAGATGCTCTCTTCCGCCTAAAAAGAAAAGCTTTATGCCCTTTTTTAAGTTATCCCAATTCTTTAAACACGAGCGATATTTGCTTGCTCATAACAAGCTTGCAATGATTCTTCAATTATTGTTAAACCTTCCTCAAGTTGCTCATCTGTAATCACTAATGGCATTAAAACACGAATAACATTTCCATATGTTCCTGCTGATAGTAGAAGTAATCCATGCTTATTTGCTTCTGCACATAAATTAGACGCTAGTGTTTTATCAGGCGCTTTCGTCTTGCGATCTTGAACGAGCTCGAATGCACACATTGCCCCTAAGCCGCGCACATCACCGATGCAATTATATTTGTTTTTCATCTCTTGGAATCGGTTCATTACGACTTTCCCTACTTCTATCGCTCTATCATTTAATTTCTCTTTTTCTATTACATCAAGCACAGCTAATGCAGCCGCACATCCTAGTGGGCTTCCTGCATATGTTCCGCCCAGTTCTCCCGGTGCAGACTCATTCATAATTTCTTTACGCCCAATGACACCACTTATCGGTACACCAGCACCTAATGATTTAGATACCGTAATTAAGTCTGGAACGACATCATAATGATCAATTGCAAAGTATTTTCCGGTACGACTAAAGCCTGTTTGAATTTCATCAGCTACAAATAAAATACCGTGCTCTGAACAAATGCTGCGTACTTCTTGAACGAATTTCTTACTTGGAACGATAAATCCGCCTTCCCCTTGAACAGGTTCCATTACAACTGCTGCAATTGTTTCTGGTGCTACTTCTGATATAAAGAAGTTCTTAAACTCTTCAATGATAAAATCATCATATTGCTCTTCTGTTAACCCTTCTGGGCGACGGTATTCATATGGGAATGGCGCTTTATATACTTCTGGAGCAAATGGGCCAAATCCAAATTTATATGGTTTTACTTTACTTGTCATCGTCATTGTCATTAATGTACGCCCATGAAATCCTTTAGAAAATGCGATAATTCCAGGTCTCTTCGTATATTTACGAGCAATCTTCACTGCATTTTCAACCGCTTCTGCCCCACTATTTAAAAACAGCACTTGTTTATCGAAATTACCTGGCGCTAATGCGGCCAGCTTTTCTGCCAATTCAATATATGGCTCATACATCATCACATTAAATCCAGTATGAATATATTGATCTACTTGTTTATGAAGCGCTTCTTTAACAGCTGGATGACAGTGTCCTACATTAATTGTTCCAATTGCTCCTGCGAAATCAATGTACTGATTTCCATCCACATCTGTTACGAGTGCACCATTTGCAGACTGTACAAATGTTGGAATACCATTACTTACTCCTTTTGGTACTATATTTTGGCGGCGTTCTAATAAAGACGCTGCTTTCGGTCCTGGAATTTGTTCATTTACTTTAGCAAATTTTTTTGTGTTCACTGTGTACCCCATCCTTTTCTATACAATGTTTTCTCTTTATATTGCAAGATGTATGCCAACTTCCTCTTTCTAGTATTCATCCCATTCTCTTACTATCTCGGCATAAAAAATAAGTCTATAAAGACTCATATAGAGTCCTTATAGACTTATTCATTTATACATTAGACTTTCCTTGTTCCCAAATAAACTCACCTGAATGAGAAATTAAATCTTCAACAGATTGTAATACTAAATCTGCAAGTGGTTCTAGCGTTTGACGATCACCCGTACCAGATAGTACGCCAATCGCATAACAGTCGCCACCATTTTTCGCTAAATATAAATCCGTCGGTGTATCCCCGATGACTGCTACTTCACATGTCTCTAAATTAAATCTCTCACAAAACGATTCTACAATTTTTTTATCTGGCTTCTGTGCTGGAAACGTATCTGAAGCTACAACATAATCAAAAAAAGACTCTAATTGATACTGTTTTAAAAATAATTCTGTCGGTGCGAAATCATCAGCTGTAACAACACCTAAAATAAATCCTTTATCCTTTAAACCTTGTAAAATTCTCGGTAAATCCGCAGTCATTTTCATATAGGAACGATGCTCGTACATAAGAGCAAACAACTTTTCACTCACCCATTGATGCATCTCTTCTTCTCTAGATGATGCAATATACTTACAAAGCCCCTTGGCCACATCAAGACTCGTTCCAGCAGCGAGCGCACTACGCGGATGAACAAATGCTCCATCTACGCCAATCTCTTTTAATAAAGCCTGCTGCATTGATTCTGGTAATTGATATAAATTTATACATTCTGCAACAAGCTCTTCAGCTACTTTTATCCAAATTGAATGAAAATCCATTAATGTCCCATCTTTATCAAATAATATTGCTTTTACCTTCTCCATAGCACCCTACCTCTCATTTCTTATCTCTTCCAGTGTATCAATAAAATATGGATATAAAATAAACGGATTGTAAAAATACCATAAAAATCAAACTAACTTACAATTTACAATTCATCTGCACATAGAGAAACTTTAATCAGTGGGGGAATCTTATTGCTCGCAAATAGTGAGGTGAAAGCAAAAAAAAGATGCCTTTACAGGGCATCCTCTTGATGTTCAGGAACAAATAGTTCCAGACAATGATATATATTTTCAAATTCCATTGGTGCATCTCCGCCATATTCACCATCTAAGTTGATCATTAATTTATCAGGTGAATGCACTTTAATACGATTCGCTTGTGTATATAGCACTTTCGGATTGTTAATATGTTCCCCACGCTGTGCTTGTGTTGCTGCTTTAATTAAATCAGCGATAGAACCTTTTTTCAGTACTAATAAATCAAATAATCCATCGTTAATAGATGCATATGGTGCTACTTTTTCGAATCCACCAACTGAACGAGTATTCGTAATTAAAAACATCGTAATTTCTTCTTGTAGCAACTTCCCATCATACTCAATTTCAACATATGTTGGATGTAATGATGGTAACATTTCGATTCCTTTTAAATAGTAAGCAAGTTGGCCTAATACCGTTTTTAGCTTGCTTGGTACTTCATATGTTAATTCTGTGATACGGCCGCCACCAGCGATATTAATGAAATATGTATCATTTGCTCTACCAAGATCTAACGGTACCGTTGTTCCTTCACAAATAATATCCGCAGCCTCTTCAATAACACGAGGTACACCGATCGCACGCGCAAAATCATTTGTCGTTCCAACTGGAATAATTCCAAACTTTGGACGATGCTCATGTCCTACTAAACCGTTCACTACTTCATTTAACGTACCATCACCACCAGCTGCGATAACAACATCAAACTTACGATCCGCAGCTTGCCTCGCTGCCACAGTCGCATCTCCAGGACCAGTTGTCGCATGACAAGACGCTTCATATCCAGCTTGTTCTAATTTTTGTAATACTTCTGGTAAGCTCTTCTTAAATAGCTCGCGCCCAGAAGTAGGATTATAAATAATTCTTGCTCGCTTCATCATTTATTAGCACAGGAAATTCCTTATTCATTGAAAAACGAATACACCGAACCCTTATTCAGTATCCCTATGCTTACCTCCTCTCATCTTCCTATCCTTCTTTAATTCCGCTCAAACAGGCAGTAAGAACCCGATTCGTGTAGCTCATCAAAAGTAACTATTCACTCCTGATAGTTTTGCTTTATTTAACCAAGAAATTTATCCCGCTATTTGCAGGCAGTAAAACTCCCACTGATTAAAGTTTCACTTTATGTCTATCCATTCTCTCACATCAATTTACATATAATGAATAATAATTATCTATTATTTCATGAGATGAAAAACTCTCTATGTCTAGATTTATCATTATTCCCACCTTTTTGCAACTATCATACCATAGTTGCTATACAAACATTTTTTCACTTTTGACAGTTAATCAAACGTTTGTTTAAATTATTTTTCACCATTTAAACAAACGTTTGATTAACTCAGAAAAAACACCCAAATACGGGTGTTTTTTCTGTTTAATCTTTAAGAATCTATACTATTTTAGCGTTCAAAAATAAGAATTCTTCTCTTTTTTTAGCGCTTATTAATCTCTTCAAGTAAGATTTTATTAACAAGCGGTGGATTTGCTTGTCCTTTTGTAGCTTTCATAATTTGACCAACTAAGAAGCCAATTGCACGGTCTTTACCGTTTTTAAAGTCTTCAATAGATTGCTCATTATTATCAAGAATTTCTGTTACAACCTTACGAAGTGTTCCTTCGTCAGAAATTTGAACCAGACCTTTCGCTTTAACGATTTCTTCTGGGTCTCCACCTTTTTCAATTAATTCATTAAATACTTTCTTCGCGATTTTAGAAGAAATTGTACCTTTTTCAATTAATTGAACCATTTTAGCTAAGCCAGCTGGCGTTAATGCAACTTCTTTTAATTCTTTTTGTTGTTTGTTTAAGTATGCAAGTACTTCACCCATTAACCAGTTTGATGTTAATTTCGCATCAGCACCGTCTGCAACTGTTGCTTCAAAGAAATCAGACATCTCTTTCGTTAATGTCAATACATGCGCATCATAAGCTGGTAAGCCAACTTCTTCAACATAGCGAGCTTTACGTGCATCTGGAAGTTCTGGAATAGAAGCACGAATTTCTTCTTTCCACTCATCGTCGATGTAAAGTTCAACTAAGTCTGGCTCTGGGAAGTAACGGTAATCGTCAGATCCTTCTTTTATACGCATTAAGATTGTTTTCTTCGTTGCTTCGTCATAACGACGTGTTTCTTGTTGGATGATACCACCAGATAATAATTCTTTTTCTTGGCGCACTTGCTCATGCTCAAGACCTTTTTGCACGTAAGTGAAAGAGTTTAAGTTTTTCAGTTCTGCTTTTGTACCGAACTTCTCTTGTCCAACTGGACGAAGTGAAATATTCGCATCACAACGAAGAGAACCTTCTTCCATCTTACAATCAGATACACCTGTATATTGAATGATTGATTTTAACTTCTCTAAGTACGCATATGCTTCTTCTGGAGTACGCATATCTGGCTCAGATACGATCTCGATTAAAGGCATCCCTTGACGGTTGTAGTCTACTAATGAACCGTCAGCTGCATGCGTTGATTTACCAGCATCTTCTTCTAAATGAAGACGTGTAATACCGATACGTTTCTTTTTACCGTCTACTTCGATTTCAATCCAACCATTTTCACCAATTGGCTTATCAAATTGAGAGATTTGGTAAGCTTTCGGATTATCTGGGTAGAAATAGTTTTTACGGTCGAACTTCGTTTCCGTTGCGATTTCACAGTTTAATGCCATTGCGGCTTTCATTGCAAAGTTAACTGCTTCCTTATTTAAAGTAGGAAGTACCCCTGGGTATCCTAAGTCAATTACACTTGTTTGTGTATTTGGCTCCGCTCCGAATTCTGTTGGACTCGCAGAGAAAATTTTCGAATTTGTTTTTAACTCAACGTGAACCTCTAAACCAATAATTGTTTCTAAATTCATCTATGCTCGCCTCCTTACAGACTTGCTTTTTTTGTATGATAGTCTGTTGCTTGCTCAAACGCATGTGCAACGCGGTAAATCGTCGTTTCATCGAAGTGTTTACCAATGATTTGTAGACCAAGTGGCATGTTGTTAGCACCGAATCCACATGGAACAGAAATCGCTGGAACACCCGCTAAGTTTACTGGAATTGTTAAAATGTCATTTGCATACATTGTCATTGGATCGTCCACTTTTTCGCCCACTTTAAATGCTGGAGTTGGCGTTGTTGGTCCAATAATAACATCGTATTTAGCAAATACATTTTCAAAGTCATTTTTAATTAATGTACGTACTTGTTGTGCTTTTTTGTAATATGCATCATAGTAACCAGAGCTAAGAGCAAATGTACCAAGCATAATACGACGTTTTACTTCATCACCGAAACCTTCGCTACGTGTGTTTTTGTAAAGATCTAATAAGTTATTTACATTATCAGAACGAACACCGTAACGTACGCCATCAAAGCGTGAAAGGTTCGCAGATGCTTCAGAAGAAGATAATAAGTAATACGTTGCTAGAGCGTATTTAGAGTGCGGAAGAGATACTTCCTCCCAAGTTGCGCCCATACCTTCTAATACTTTTAAAGCAGCTAGTACTGACTCACGAGCTTCTTCGCCAACACCTTCGCCTAAGTATTCTTTCGGTACAGCAATACGTAAACCTTTAACATCACCTGTTAAACCAGCTAAGTAGTTTCCTACTTCAACGTTTGCAGAAGTTGCATCCATACGGTCAATACCTGAAATAGCTTGTAATAAGTATGCATTGTCTTCTACTGTACGTGTAATCGGTCCGATTTGGTCAAGTGAAGATGCGAATGCTACTAATCCGTAACGAGATACGCGTCCGTAAGTTGGTTTTAAACCTACAACGCCACAATATGCAGCTGGCTGACGGATAGAACCACCCGTATCAGAACCTAGAGAGAATAATACTTCTCCTGCTGCTACTGCTGCTGCAGAACCACCACTAGATCCGCCTGGAACGTAATCTAAGTTCCATGGATTTTTTGTAGCGTAGAAGCCTGAGTTTTCATTTGAAGAACCCATTGCGAACTCGTCCATATTTAATTTACCGATTGTAACTGTGTCAGCAGCTTTTAGCTTTTGTACAACTGTCGCATCGTAAATTGGATCGAAGTTTGCTAATATTTTGCTCGCACAAGTTGTACGAAGACCGTTAGTTACAATGTTATCTTTTACACCAATTGGCATACCGAATAATAAACCATTATCCTCAGCACCAATCTTTGCATCTAATTCTTTCGCTTTCGCGCGTGCATTTTCTTCATCTAATGTAAGAAAAGCTTTTACGTTATCTTCAACATCCGAAATACGTTTGTAAGATTCTTCTACTAAATCCGTAACGGAAATTTCTTTGTTGTTTAACTTCTTATGTAACTCTGATACAGAATGATCAAATAATGACATCGAAATTCCCTCCTCTATTCTAATACTGCTGGAACACGGATTTGATTATCTTTGTGATCCGGTGCATTTTTTAATACTTCTTCTACTGGTAAACCTTTTTCTGGCACATCTTCACGCATAACATTTTTCATAGTTAATACATGAGTTGTTGGTTTTACATCAGTTGTATCTAATTCATTTAACTGTTCTGCAAATGTAACAATTGCATCTAGTTGTTTTTGAAATTTTTCTGCTTCTTGATCAGTAATTGCAAGACGTGCTAAATGTGCTACGTGCTTTACATTCTCAACGGAAATTCTTGACACGGCTAGGCCACCTCCATAATATATCGTTCAATCTACAATACTATTGATGATACCAAATTTTCAGTACTTCAAGCAAGTCAACACACGGCACTTACGGCATTTTTACATAAAAAAAGAAAGGCAAGTGCCTTTCTTTACAATTTACTCTTTATCTAACGATTTATTTTTCGGAAATCTTTCATTATCTTCCTCATTATCACGAATTGTTTTTTGTAATACAAAACAAGACATCGTTAAAAATAATGTTCCGATTAAATAGTACCCTTTTACACTAAGCGTTTCATCTAACGTGTAAATCCCAATTAGCATTCCTGAAAGCGCACAAACAAATGAAGTCCATGCTAAAAACGTGAACGCTTGCGTATTTCGTCTTCTCATCGTTCTCCCCCTCGTTAGCTGTACACCTATTATAGATAAATATATTTATCACAATGGTTTTTTATGTAAAATCATTTTTCTATTTATTAATCTATCACAAAAAATTTCTATTTTGAAGATAATTTTCTTTCTAATCTGAAAAAACAGTTAAAAACATTGACATTTATTTCAATTCCACATAAAATAAAAACAAATATTACGAACCTCGAAATATACGGGAGTGGAAATAATTGTTACAATATGAACATTTTTTAGACTTACTGCTAGATAACGCCAAGAAACTTTTCTATCCTGAAGAATGGGTAAGTCTTGATTTAACACTTTCCAAGACAGAAGTATTTTGTTTACTTTGGATGGAGCGAAATACGGATATTACAATGACAAAAATTGCTGATCTTCTTGATATACCGATGAGTACAACAACGGGCGTTGTAAATCGCCTTGTAAAAAAGGGATATATTGAACGCTACCGGAATGAAAGCGATCGACGCATTGTATTAATTCGTTTAACAGAAAACGGCGTAATGCTCGTTCAAGAAGTAAAACAAAATGCGGCCCATTACTTTAGCCTAGTGACAGATTCATTGTCAGAAGAAGAAAAAGCATTCTTACTACAAATATTCCAAAAGATCATGAATCACATTGCTACGTCACAGCAAAAAACAGAAGAAAAGGTTTCTACACCTAAAATGAAAAACATTCCGATTGAATAAGACCCTAGTTGGGTTTTTATTCAATTAAATATTTCGACACTCGTAATATTCGATATTCGAAACAAAGGGGATATTAATGATGAGAATTATTCTGTATACAGGTAAAGGCGGCGTTGGAAAAACTAGCATTTCAGCAGCAACAGCAATCCAAAGTGCAAAACAAGGATTAAAAACATTAGTAATGAGTACAGATCCTGCTCATAGTTTAGGGGATTCATTTGGCATAAAACTATCTTCTGAGCCACTAGAAATTCGCGAAAACTTGTGGGCACAAGAAATTAACACTATTTATGAAATGGAAAAAAGCTGGGGGAAATTGCAGAAATATATTACACTACTCTTCACTTCCAAAGCAGCTGATGATATTACAACAGAAGAATTAACGATGTTCCCTGGTATGGAAGATTTAATTAGCTTACTTCGAGTACTCGATTACTATAAACACAACACTTACGACGTCATCATTATTGATTGCGCACCGACTGGAGAAACTTTAGCAATGCTTAGCTTTCCAGACATGCTCGGCTGGTGGATGGAAAAACTCTTTCCTATTAAAAGGAAGATTTTAAAAGTTGTTCGTCCTGTAGCTCAACCACTTCTTGGTGTCCCCCTTCCAACTGATGATATTATGGACGAATTAACGAATACGCTTGAACAACTTGGAGAAATGAGAGATATTTTATCAAACCGAGAAGTAACGAGTATTCGCGTTGTTGTAAATCCTGAAAAAATGGTCATTAAAGAAGCTCAGCGTAGTTTTACTTATTTAAACTTATACGATTATAACGTAGATGCCATTATGATTAACCGCGTCATCCCTAACACTGTTACCGACCCTTACTTTCAGGCATGGAAAGATACACAAAAGAAATATAAGGCGTTAATTAAAGATAGTTTTCAGCCACTTCCTATTTACGAAGCTCCCATGTTTGAACAAGAAGTTGTTGGTTTACCTATGTTAGAGCGTGTAGGAAATGCTTTATTTAAATCAGACCCCTCTCCTACTGAAGTGAAATTTAATGGCCGCACACAATATGTAAAAAAAGATGGCGATGAGTATATTTTCGTACTGTCCATTCCCTTCTCAAACAAAAGTGAACTTTCATTAAATCAAAAAGGTGATGAACTTATTATTCGAGCCGGCTCTATGAAGCGAAATATCACCTTACCAAAAACATTAACACACCTTTCTATTCAAGGAGCTAAGTTTGAAGATGATGTACTAAACATTCGGTTTGGAGGTGTAGTACATGCATGATGAATTACTAAGAAAGGTAATTCGTACAAAAATAAAAATCGGTATGCGTATATTAGAAGAGCTACCGAATCCGATTCAGCAATCAGCTAAGCACGCACTAAATATTTTGCAAGAGGAGCTCTCCTCTTATGCTGAAGAACAACCGCAACCTGAGAGTAATTTAAAAAGCATCATAATTGAATAACTATACCCTTGTAGAAAGCCTTTTCTTATAGGCTTTCTATCCCTTTATTGGAGCTGATATAAGTTGATAAAAACATCTTCAACAAGACATTTCACCACTAATACAATCTGGCTAATCCCCCTTCTATTCTTTTTTCATAACCTTGAAGAAGCTTTCCAAATGCCACAATATATCGCTAATCGATTTTCGATCCATTTTATAACTAACAAACAATTTTTCATTGCAATTTCCATATTAACAACCTTCGTCTTACTCATAGTCATTCTATATCAATTAAGCATCATATCTTCTATTTATTTGATCATTTTTATACAGGGCTGTATCTTCTTTAACGCCGTTCAGCATATTATCTTGTATTTCATTTATCGTTCTTATAATCCAGGAGTAATCTCAGCATCTATCATTATCCTATTTTCTCTTTTCTTATTTTCATCAAAGAAACTATTAATCCCTAAAAAGAAATTAGCAAGTACACTCATTTTTAGTTTAATCTCTTACCCAATCATAATTTGGATTTCCTTATTATTAGCCAGCTGCTTTAATTAAAAAAAGACCAGGAAAACTCCTGGTCCATCACTCTACTTAACAAACATTGGATTCTATGTTATACAAAATTAGAAGGTACAGAATTAGGGTTTTGTTTGTTAAGTAGATTATATGTTGAACGAGCTAACAGCGGAGGGGTTCCTACTGTTAGTCGTTAAACTCAATAATTATTTTACGATTTTTTCAAGCTCATCAAGTGAAAGATCTACTGAAATTGAACCATCATTTGTTTCTTTCTTAATTGCATCTGTTACTTCTTTTGAATGGTATAACTCAATTACTTTTTTCAGTGTTGGATCATTTTTATCTTTCGTACGAGCTGCGAAAATATTAATATAGGCCTTTGCATTTTCATTATTTGGATCTTCTAAGAAAATTGGATCCTTCGCTGGGTCTAATCCAGCTTGACCAGCAACACCGTTATTAATAACTGAAGCCGCTACATCTTTTAACACACGAGGTGTTTGCTGTGCGATAACCGGTGTAACTTTTAGCTTCTTTGGATTTTCAGCGATACCACTTGGATCCCCAAATAGACCAAAATCTTTCTTAAGCTTTAATAATCCAGCTGCATCAAGAAGTTTTAATGCACGTGCTTGGTTCGTTGGATCATTCGGAATAGCAATTTCCGAACCATCTGGGATTTCATTTGCTTTCTTATATTTTTCAGAGTATAAGCCCATCGGTGCAATTTGCGTTGTACCAACAGCTGTAATATCTAACTTATGCTCCTTTTTAAATTGCTCTAAGAAAGCAATGTGCTGGAATGAGTTTAGTTCAATATCTCCATCAGCTAACGCTTTGTTGGGTGTTGTGTAATCAGAGAACTCAACCAGTTTAATTTTAATCCCTTCTTTTTCAGCTTTTTTCTTTAAAATTTCCCAAACGTCTCCATCTGTTCCAGTTACACCGACGCGAACTACTTTCTCTTTCGCTCCTGCACCTGTGTCTCCACCTGAGCAGCCGCTTAATGCTGTAATTCCTACGATCGCTGATAATGCAAATGCTAAAATTTTCTTCATTTTCTTTTCCCCTCTTCCTTTTTATGATCTGCGTAAAAAGACTTTCGCAAAGTAGTTCCCTAAATTTTGAGCCACCTGTACAAGAATAATAAGTAAAACGACCGTTACAAACATAACTGACGTATCAAAGCGTTGATAACCATATGTCATTGCTAAGTCACCAAGACCGCCACCACCGACAAGTCCTGCGACTGCAGAAAATTCAATTAAACCGACCGTCATAAACGTGACACCTAGGATCAATGGTGCTAAAGCTTCTGGTACGAGGATTTCAAAAACAATTCTAAGTGGTGAAGCGCCCATTGCTTGTGCTGCTTCAATTACTCCTTTCGGAACAGAAACAAGATTGGTTTCAACCATTCTAGCAATACCAATTGATGCAACTAACGTCATTGGGAAGATTGCTGCAGCCGTTCCAATCGTCGTTCCAATAACACTTCTTGTTAGTGGGCTTAAAGCTACTAAAAAGATAATGAATGGAACCGGACGAATTGTATTAATTATGATATTAAGAATAGAAAAGACCCATTTATTTTCTAAAAAATTTCCTTTTCTCGTTACATACAACAGTAAACCTAGAGGTATACCGAGAATTGTAGCAAATATAAGGGTTACAATTACCATTAAGAGGGTATCCCCCGTCGCATCTAATATGCGAGGCCAAAATATACTCCAATCAACTCGCATGAGCTTCTACCTCCTTCAGCTGCACTTGCAG
The DNA here is from genome assembly GCF_025809295.1 of Bacillus sp. 41-22. Taxonomy (NCBI): domain Bacteria; kingdom Bacillati; phylum Bacillota; class Bacilli; order Caryophanales; family Bacillaceae; genus Bacillus; species Bacillus sp. 41-22. The sequence goes on along the minus strand of NZ_CP084035.1, from coordinate 342,235 downwards.
TCTTAGATGTTGTAATGCTTTTTGAATTTCTTTCTGTTCACCTTGTAGTTCTACAAGAAGATTTCCAAATAGCACATTTTGGAGTTCAATAATATTTCCATAAAGAACATTTACATCGACGTTATAGTTTTTCGCAATATATGATAGTACAGGCTGCCCTGTCTCTTCCCCAGTAAAAGTCAGGCGATAAATCTGACCTCCGTTTTGAATTTTCGCTAGAACACTTTCTGGTAAGTGATCATTAATAACAGAGCGTACAAAATTTTGAGTTGTCTTTGTTTTTGGTTGTGTGAAAACGTCAAACAGTTTTCCTTCTTCAATTACTTTTCCTTTTTCCATAACGGCTACACGGTGACAAATTTCTTTCACAACGTGCATTTCATGTGTAATAAGTAGAATCGTTAAATTGTACTCTCTATTTACTTTCTTTAATAAATTTAAGATTTCTGTTGTTGTTTCCGGATCTAAAGCTGATGTTGCCTCATCACATATGAGAATATCGGGTGATGTCGCAAGTGCTCTTGCAATCCCAACACGCTGCTTTTGCCCACCTGATAACTGTTCTGGATAATAGTTCGCTTTATCTTCTAAACCAACAAATTTTAGTAGTTCATTCACTCTTTCTTTTATCTCATTCTTTGGCAATTTCGCTAACCTTAATGGATAAGCAATGTTCCCAAACACCGTTCTTGAATTAAATAGATTGAAACTTTGGAAAATCATCCCAATTCTTTGTCTTAGTGTCCGCAATTCTTTCGCCGATAATGATGTAATATCTTTATCATCTATTGAAATTGTTCCTGCAGTTGGTCTTTCTAACATATTTACTAAACGTAATAGCGTACTCTTTCCAGCACCACTAAATCCGATAATGCCAAAAATTTCGCCCTTTTCAACTGACAGCGTTACATCCTCAACCGCATGAACAGATTGCCCACCTGATTCATATACTTTACTTACATTGTTAAAAGAAATCATTTTCTTCCCTCCTATATGCTGTAAAACTTGAAGTAGAGCTTTCGAGGTAAAATAAAAAGTGCTCTCCTCCTTATCAGTAATAAAAGATAAGAAGGAGAGCACTTTTATATGTACTCATTCACATCTTCTCATCTTCCAAGCCTTTATAGGCTTGCTGGAGTTAGCACGGTATTAAAAAAACCCGTTGCTGAGGTATCGTAGGGCCAGTCCCTCCACCTCTCTGGATAAGAGTGTATCGATTTAATTGTCGTTTAATTAAGTCTTATTATAGAACTCAGAATAATGAGAGTCAATACATTTTTCGGAAAAATATTAATTATTTCTCTATTTAAATTTTTAAATAAGAAGTAACAATACAATAGTGATTTTTAAAGTTATGTAAAATCCTTCTCACTCATACTTTTAAAAAGGAGAATCTTCTCTATTCATTGAATAACATTATTTGAATATGAAATCGGAGGAAGATAGATATATGAAAACAGCTCTTTTGCTCGTCGACATTCAAAATGATTATTTTCCAAGCGGAATGATGGAATTACGTAATCCAGTAGAAGCAAGTGAATATGCTAGTCAGCTACTACAACATTTTAGAATAAGAAACGAACCTATTTTTCATATCCAACATGTAGCTATAAAAGATAGCGCTACTTTTTTCCTACCCAATACAGAAGGTGTCCATATTCACGAAAATGTCCGTCCACTTAGAGAGGAAACCGTTATCCTTAAACATTATCCAAATAGCTTCCGAGAAACTGATCTTCTAGAACAATTACAACGTTCAGGAATTGAGCACGTCGTAATATGCGGGATGATGACCCATATGTGTATTGATGCTACAGTAAGAGCTGCTTTTGATTTTGGTCTTCACTGTACCGTAATACACGATGCTTGTGCTACAAAAGATCTTTCATTTAAGAATGCTACTATACCAGCTGTTTATATTCATAATACAATTTTGGCGAGTTTAAATGGAGTATACGCAAATATAATGAGTACAGAAGAGTTTTTAGCGACCTAAAAAAAACACTCCTTTCAGTTAGCAAAGCCGAAAGGAGTGTTCTCTTGTCTAACCATAGATTTTCTTTCAAATTGTATTATACAGGAAATCCTCAAAATGAATACTAAAAAATATGACTAATAAGTCAATTTTTCTCGCTGTTTTGTTTCTATTTTCATGTTTATCCCGATATTAACAAGGTTTAACTAATCCAAAAGAAAAAATAGTAATATTTAGAAACCTTTCTTGATTGAAATTAACTAGCTTCTATTATAGAGAGTTTCTCAAAAAGAAAAGATCTTCACAGTCTGTGAAGATCTTTTCTACTATTTCTTATAAAGTTTCAGAAGTAGTTTTTGCTTGCATGTGAAGCGCTAAGTAATCAGGGCCACCAGCTTTAGAGTCTGTACCAGACATGTTAAAGCCACCGAATGGTTGGTAACCTACGATTGCACCAGTACATCCACGGTTGAAGTATAAGTTACCAACGTGGAAGTCTTCACGTGCTTTTTCAATATGGTCACGGTTGTTAGTAACAACTGCTCCTGTTAAACCGTATTCTGTATTGTTTGCAATTGCAAGTGCATGATCAAAGTCTTTTGCTTTACAGAATGCTACTACTGGTCCGAAGATTTCTTCTTTCATTAAGCGAGCATCTTCTGCAACATCAGCAACGATTGTTGGTTGGATGAACCAGCCTTTAGAATCGTCTCCTTCGCCACCTGATACGATTTTACCTTCTTCTTTACCAATTGCAACATAGCTCATTACTTTATCGAATGCAGCTTGGTCATTAACAGGTCCCATGTTAATATCTTTTGCATCTGGGTTACCTACTGTTAATTCTTTTGTTAATTCAACAGCACGATTTAATACATGATCGTATACATCTTCATGGATTACTGCACGAGAACATGCAGAACATTTTTGTCCTGAGAATCCGAATGCTGATGCAACGATAGATTTAGCTGCTAATTCAAGATCTGCCTCTTTATCAACAACGATTGTATCTTTACCGCCCATTTCAGCGATAACACGTTTTAACCAAATTTGTCCTGGGTTTACTTTTGCTGCACGTTCGTAAATACGAATACCTACATCGCGAGATCCAGTGAAGCTAACGAAACGTGTACGAGGGTGATCTACTAAATAGTCACCAACTTCAGAACCATTACCTGGAACGAAGTTTACTACGCCAGCTGGTAAACCAGCTTCTTCTAATACTTCCATAAATTTCGCTGCTACTACAGGAGTTGTACTAGCTGGTTTTAGTAATACTGTGTTACCAGAAACTACGGCAGCTGTTGTCATACCTGCCATAATTGCGAATGGGAAATTCCAAGGAGAAATGATAACACCTACTCCTAATGGAATGTAAGAGAAACGATTATATTCAATTGGACGGCTTTCTACTGGAATACCGTCTTTTAATTTCAACATTTGACGAGCATAATATTCCATAAAATCGATTGCTTCTGCTGTATCAGCATCTGCCTCATTCCATGGTTTACCTGCTTCTTTTACAAGAATAGCAGAGAACTCATGTTTTCTACGACGAACGATTGCTGCAGCACGGAATAAAATATCTGCACGCATTTCTGGTTTTGACTTTCTCCAAGTTTGGAATGTTGCATCCGCTACTTGCATTGCTTTTTCAGCTAATTCACGGCTTGCTTTTGAAACACGACCAACAAGTTCCTCTTTATTTGCAGGGTTTACAGAAACAATTTTATCTTCTGTAGTGATTTTTTCTCCCCCGATAATTAATGGATAGTCTTGTCCAAGATAAGATTCTACTTTCTTTAAACCCTCTTCAAACGCTAATTTGTTAGCCTCTACTGAAAAATCTGTAAATGGCTCATGTTTGTATGCTACTACCATCTTTTTAGCCTCCCCTTAGAAAAACGTTTACATTTTACAACATTATTCTACACGATAATTTAGATTTATTCAAATATTCCTAGACTTATATTTTAAAAATTAATAAATTTTTAAAATATAATAAAAAAAAGAGATTCATACATACGTATGAATCTACAAAATATGAGTATATTCCAAAACATTTTTCCCGATTAATAAAATAGTAACTAATAAAAATAAAGTCCTTACATATCCAACACCTTTTTGAACCGCAAACTTCGATCCAAAATAAGCACCTAAAATCATTGATAAGCCCATAATTATACCGTATTCAAAATGAATCACATCTAAAAATAAAAAAGTAATTAAAGATACGATATTACTAACGAAGTTCAAAAGTTTTCCAGATGCTGCCGCTTGAATAAAATCCAAACCAATTAATAAAAATGCAAAAATTAAAAAGGATCCTGTCCCTGGTCCAAAAAATCCATCATAAAATCCTATCATTAAAATAACAAAGAAAAACATTAATGTTTTTCCTTTTGTCATCTTTTTATAGGTAGATGCACTTCCCCAATCTTTTTTCGCAATAATATAAATGGCAATAAAAACCAACATTACGAGTACTAGTGGACGCAAAATATCAGGCGGAATAAACTTTACTACTAAAGCCCCTGCGACTGCTCCAATAATAGTTAACGGGATTAACTTTCCTACAATCCGAAAATTCACCTTACCTGATCGAATAAAATAAATTGTGCTCGTAAGCGTCCCCATCGTTGCAGCTAATTTATTCGTTGCGATTGCCGAAGCTGGTGATAAACCAACAAACATAAGTGCAGGAAGCGAAATTAATCCTCCCCCTCCAACAACCGAATCAATAAAAGCTGCTAAAAACCCGAATGCAATTAATAAAATAATGACTTGAAAGCTTAGTTCTTCCATGACTTTGCCCCTTACCCCTTTATTTGTAACATTTAAAATTATAACAAAATTTTTCAAGAAAAAAAGCTGCTCCTTTATGGAACAGCTCTCATCTTTAATCTAAAATTTTCACAAACGGTTCATCTTGCTTCGCTTCACGTATAATAATTGCTTCTGGGCGTTCTACAGATTTAATTGTTACTTGTACTTTCATATAATTCGGGAAGTATTCCATAACAAGTCCAGCTACATATTGTGTAAAACCAATCACTTCAGCTTTCCCATTGAATTGGACAGGAATATCGAGCTTCATTTCTCTTAATTCATCATCTCTATACATTCCAGTACCGATAACAGCTGTATAATCTCCTTGGAAATACTCACTTAATTTTGCTTTAAAGTTTGACACCCTCGCAAGATCTTCACGTTTATTATCCGCTTTCGCTTGTTCAGATGGGAATAAATAGTATTTCTCATTGATCGGCTTCCAATCCTCAACCGTTTCACTGCCTTTTTCTACCTTAGCATAAGAAACAAAATTCCCTGGTACAAGCGAAGACTTTGGACCTTGACGATAAATCGCAAATGTAACCGGAATATTTTTTATTTCAGGCTTTTTTTGCTGCATTACTTTCAAGATTTCTTGGGCCATCCTTTTCCCTTCAGCTAACATTTTCACATCTGGAATTGCAGCCTCACGCGGATAACCATGCTCTTCCTCATAATATTGAACAGAATTCATCGCTAATCCAACTACAATGCCATCAGGTTCATTATCGTTCCCACCTTTTTGCACGTAGTAATCATGCTCTAAAATGTTTGAGATATACATTGGATGTTTTTTATTTTTCACTTCTAGTGACTCCGAACCTTCACTTAAGGCTGGATTCAGTCCGATATTTGGAAATTTAACTGCATCTTTTTTCAACTTATCCTCTAGCTCTTTTTGTTCAGCATCTGTACGCTTTCTTTTTACAAGCATTTGTATATCTTGAGCCTCTAGAAACTTTCCGCCTTTAAAGAAATAATCTTTCGTACTAAACGATTCTTTGGCAATGCGCATTAATCCTGTTTCAAATTCATCTACATCTAGACGACTATTTAAACCTTGTACAACTAAACCACGTGCCTTACCTGGATCAAATTGAACCGTTGTCTTATAATATTCATCCGAAATGGAGTATTTCGGGATAACTGCTTGTTCTTTCGCTTTCCCCGATTTCTCAACTGCTTTTTCATCTTTATTGGAACCCATACTACACCCACTTACAAGTAGGCTAAGACTTAATACCGCTAACGCTATTTTTTTCATCGTAAGTTTGCACCTCTTACTTATTCAGCTCTTGTAAGAACCTCTCTTCATTCCAAACTTCAACATTGTGCTTCTCTGCTTGCGCTAATTTCGAGCCTGCAGCTTCACCAGCAACAAGTAAATCCGTACTTTTACTAACACTTCCTGTTACTTTTCCACCTAATGCCTCAATTTTCTTCTTCGCTTCACTGCGGCCCATAACTTCTAATTTCCCTGTTAAGACGACAGTTTTTCCTGCGAAGTACGATTCAACATTTTGTAAATCAGCAATTTTTATACCTTTGTATGCCATGTTCACGCCATACTCTTTAAATTGTTGTAATAGCTCTAATACGTCTTCATTATCGAAATACGTTACAACGGATTGAGCCATTTTTTCACCAATCTCATTAATTGTTTTTAATTCTTCTTCCGTCGCTTTCACAAGCTCATCCATCGTTTCGAAATGCTCAGCAAATGTACGTGCCGCTTTCGCACCGACATGACGAATACCAAGACCGAATAATAATCGCTCTAATGAGTTTTCCTTAGAATTCTCAATTGCTTGGACTAAATTTGTTGCTGATTTTTCACCGAAACGTTCTAGTTCTAATAATTGCTCTTTCGTCAATGAATATAAATCAGCAAACGTACGAATATAATCCGCATCAAAGAGTTGTGTAATTACACGTTCTCCAAGTCCATCAATATTCATTGCATTTCTTGAAACGAAATGGATTAATCCTTCACGAATTTGAGCTGGGCAAGTCGGATTTATACATCGAAGTGCTACTTCTTCTTCTAAACGAACAAGTTCACTCTCACATGCTGGACAATGCGTTGGCATATGATATTCTTCTTCCTCACCAGTACGCTTATCAAAAATAACGTTCACAACTTCAGGAATAATATCTCCAGCCTTTTTCACAACAACGTAGTCACCAATTCGAATATCCTTTTCACGAATTAAATCTTCGTTATGTAAAGAAGCACGACGGACAATAGTTCCGGCTACTCGCACTGGCTCCAGCTCTGCAGTTGGTGTTACAACTCCTGTGCGGCCGACACTTAATTCAATCCCTGTTAATCTCGTCACAACTTCTTCAGCTGGGAATTTATAAGCTATTGCCCATCTTGGACTCTTTGCTGTAGTTCCTAAGCTTTCTTGAATAGCAACATCGTCTACTTTTATAACGATTCCGTCAATCTCATAATCAAGATGCGGGCGTTTTTCTTGCCACTCTTCTACATAGGCTATTACGTCTTCAATTGTTTCACATGTACGACGATTTGGATTCGTCTTAAATCCAAGCTCACCTAAGAAATCCAGTGATTCACTGTGGGATGGAATTGTTTTTTCTTCTACATTAGCAAGACCATACACAAACATAGATAAGTTACGCTTCGCTGCAATTTTCGGATCAAGTTGGCGTATCGATCCTGCTGCCGCATTACGTGGATTCGCAAATACATCTTCACCATTTTGCTCTTTTTCTTCATTTAATTTAACGAATGAACGCTTCGGCATATAAGCCTCGCCTCGTGCTTCTAACGTTACTTCTTCATTTAAACGCAGCGGGATAGCTTTAATCGTTTTTAAGTTTTGGGTAATATCTTCACCCGTTATACCATCACCACGTGTTGCTCCTTGAATGAAGCGTCCTTTTTCATAATGAAGTGAAACAGCAAGTCCGTCAATTTTTAATTCGCATATATATCTTACATTCGCATCATCAATTCCCTGATGTACTCTTCGATCAAAATCACGCAAATCTCCTTCATTAAACGCGTTTCCTAAACTTAACATTGGTGATTTATGCGTTACCTTTTCAAATATATCAAGAACAGTCCCCCCAACGCGAATGGAGGGAGAGTCTTCACTCATAAACTCTGGGTTCTCTGCTTCTAATTTTATAAGCTCCTGCATATCACGGTCATATTCCGCATCAGAAACAGAAGGATTGTCTAATACGTGATATTGATAGTTAAATGTATTTAACAAATCACGCAGTTCTTCTATACGTTTTTTGGCTATCTCTTTTGACATATCCTCAGTCCTTTCCTATTGTTTCGTCACAGGTGCAAATTTTGCTAATAAACGTTTAATACCAATTGGGCTTGGGAACGCAATATCTAATTCTTTTGAATCTCCTTCACCCTTTACACTTACAACTGTACCGACTCCCCACTTCTGGTGAGCAGCTTTATCGCCTATTCCCCAGCCAATTTGCTCGCCACCCGTCGTCTTAACAGCCGGACGCGCGAAAGCTGAACGAGAGCGTGTTGTAGTTGCGCTTGTCGTTCTTCCTTTTGCACCAAACGAAGTTTCACGCTTCGGTGCTGTTTCGTTTAATGGTTCTACTAATTCTGCCGGAATTTCTGTAATAAATCGAGATGCTGCATTCATACTTGTTCTACCAAATAAAGTACGCATTTGAGCATTAGATAAGTATAGCTCTTCTTCTGCACGAGTAATACCTACATAGGCAAGACGACGCTCTTCTTGCATTTCATCCTCTTCCATAAGAGAACGAGTATGCGGGAATATCCCTTCCTCTAAGCCAACAATAAAGACAACTGGGAACTCTAATCCTTTTGCTGAGTGCATCGTCATTAAAATAACTTCTTCACCAGCAGTTGGATCTTCATCTACACGATCAATATCCGCAACAAGAGCTAAGTCTGTTAAGAATGCAACAAGGCTCTTATCTTCGCTTTGGGATTCAAATGTTTGTGTAACAGATAAAAACTCGTCTAAGTTTTCTAAACGACCTTCTGCTTCTAAAGAACGCTCATTTTTCAACATATCGCGATAGCCTGTCTTCTCAATAACTTCTTCTACTAATTCTGTAACAGATAAATACTCTTGCATATTTACCCAGTTGTGTAATAAACTTGCGAATTCTTTTACTGCTTTTGTTATTTTTGCACTTACACCAACATGCTCAATCTCATCAAATACAGCAGTTAATGAGATTCCGTTTTGCACACCATAATTAATAATTTTATCTATAGAAGTCGCACCAATCCCGCGCTTTGGCATGTTTATAATACGTGCAAAACTAATCTCATCATCTGGATTCCCAATTAAACGTAAGTACGCCAAAATGTCTTTAATCTCTTTACGGTCGTAGAACTTAGTACCTCCGACGATTTTGTAAGGGATATTAGATTTCAGGAAAATCTCCTCGACCATACGAGACTGGGCATTTGTACGATATAACACTGCAAAATCAGTATATTTTCGTTTCCCCATTTGAATATCATCACGAATTTTTTTCGCAACAAAATACGCTTCGTCCTTTTCAGTTGCAGCACGATAATACGAGATTTTGCTTCCAATTTGATTGTCTGTCCATAATTTCTTCGGTTTACGGTTTGAATTTTTTTCAATTACAGCATTCGCTGCATTTAAAATATTTTGTGACGAACGATAATTTTGTTCTAACAAGATAACTTGCGCATTCTCATAGTCTTTTTCGAATGACAAAATGTTAGAAATGTCAGCCCCGCGCCAGCGGTAAATAGACTGATCAGAATCACCTACAACGCAAAGATTTTTAAAACGTGCTGCTAAATGTTTAACAAGAAGGTACTGAGCTTTGTTCGTATCTTGATACTCATCAACGTGAATATATTGGAACTTACGCTGATAAAACTCTAGTACTTCTGGAACACGTTCAAATAGCTGAATCGTTGTCATAATTAAATCATCAAAGTCTAATGAGTTATTTTTCAAAAGACGTTTTTGATATTCTGTATATACATCGCTCGTTAATTTTTCATATGGGTCAGCGATTGTAATTTTTTTTGCATATTTATCTGCAGATAACAGTTCATTTTTCGCATTACTAATACCGGCTAAAATAGAGCGCGGCTCAAATTTCTTCGGATCAATATTGCGCTCTTTCATAATTTTTTTGACTACAGTTAACTGATCGCCTGAATCTAAGATTGTAAAGTTACGATTAATACCAATACGATCGATATCACGTCGTAAAATACGTACACACATAGAGTGGAACGTAGAAATCCAAATATCTTCTGCTTCTGGTCCAACAAGTTTATCAATACGCTCACGCATTTCACGAGCAGCTTTATTTGTAAAGGTAATTGCTAGTACATTCCATGGCGCCACACCTTTTTCACCAAGTAAATATGCAATACGGTGTGTTAACACACGTGTTTTCCCACTACCTGCGCCTGCCATTAATAGAAGTGGTCCATTTGTTGTTTGTACTGCTTTTTGTTGCTGCGGATTTAAACCATTTAATAACTTATCTGTCGTACTCATATGCGCCTGCACCTACTCTCCTTTTACTGCTTTAACTGTTTTTAATGCCGATTTTATATCATCATAAATAATATTTCCAACAACTACTGTATCAGCATACTGCGCCATTTCTTTCGCTTGTTCTGCATTAGAAATACCACCGCCATAATATAGCTTAGCTTGTTTCAATTCTGCTTTTACATTTTTAACAAGCTCAATGTCTCCATACGTCCCGCTATATTCTAAATAGAATATCGGTAAATGTAATAGCTTGTCTGCTAAACGCGCATATGCAATAACATCATCTTCTGTTAAATCACATTTTGCATCTGTAAGCTGGGCTACTTTCGCTTCTGGGTTTAAAACACAATACCCTTCCATGTAAATTTCGTCCCAGTCCATAATATCCCCAAATTCTTTCAATGCCTCATGATGAACACCTGTTACCCATTCTACTTTTCGGCTATTTAAAACACTTGGGATGTAATAAAAATCAAATCCTGGTGTAATTGCCTCCACATCAGAAACCTCTAACACACAAGGCACTGCATATCTACGAATGCTAACTAGCATGTGTAATACGTTATCAATTGTCACTCCATCACTTCCGCCTACAATAACAGCATCCGTTCCAGATTCACAAATCATTTCTAAATGTTCGTCACTTAACTCCTTATTTGGATCAAGCTTAAATACATGTTTCCATTTGGAAATATCGTACATGAAAACACCCTTTCTTTTCTCTAGTTATATAATTTCTGTTCAAAATAACAGTTAATTTTTATCAAGATTTTTTACATTCCTTGCTATATCTTTACCAGACTTTTTGAACTTCCTTACTATATTTGTTCAAAAAGGAGGATATAGAGAGCCGAGCAGGTCGAGGCGCATTCGCCAGGAGGAACGGAATGTAGTTTTCCCTACATGAGTACCGGACTGGCGTATGTAACGATGAAATGCGACAGCTATCTTTACCGGACTTTTTGAACTTCCCTACTATATTTGTTCAAAAAGGAGGATATAGAGAGCCGAGCAGGTCGAGGCGCATTCGCCAGGAGGAACGGTATGTGTTTTCCCTACATGAGTACCGGACTGGCGTATGTAACGATGAAATGCGACAGCTATCTTTACCGGACTTTTTGAACTTCCCTACTATATTTGTTCAAAAAGGAGGATATAGAGAGCCGAGCAGGTCGAGGCGCATTCGCCAGGAGGAACGGAATGTAGTTTTCCCTACATGAGTACCGGACTGGCGTATGCAACGATGCAATGCGACAGCTATCTTTACCGGACTTTTTGAACTTCCTTTTACGCATTCTTTCATTATAACAAAAAAAGCTACCTACACACACGCCCAATCCAACATCTTTTTCAACGTCAAATGTTGGATTACATATCAAAAAACTTATACGGAATACTAACAAATGAAATAGTATTTTCTATTTCGAAGTTAATTAAAAAGGAGTGTTTTTCTAATGAAGCAAAACATCGGCACAATTAGTGCTCTAATTCGAATTACACTCGGACTCATCCTCTTCGGTTGTAGTACAGCTAAACTCGTACGTAAACCTTGGTGCACTTGGTCTAAAGTTTTGCTATGGATTGGTGCCATGAAAATTGCGGAGGGAATCGTTCGTTTCTGCCCTATTGTTGAAGCCTGTAAGTTTGGAAAATATATGAATATGAGCGCATTTAAAATGCCTAGCATGAATTTCACTGAAAAAGGACATAATAAAGAAGAAGTTAATTCAGCTTCCAGTCATGACAAGCCAAAGTCAAAGTCAGATGGAAGTTATGACACTTCTGACAAAGAGATTGAGTCAGCGATTGAAGAATTAATCCTGGCAAAACCGCTTTGAATCATTTGTCACGATGCAAGATGCTCTCAAAGGGACTTAGCTGCTGCAGTGGGCAGCTAAGTCTTCTTTATTTTACCACGAAACAGAACGTACATTCTTGTTTTCACCCTTAAAACGTACATAAAAGATATCAAACAATAAAATTCAGAAAATTAGGTGTAACCCTCTTGCATGTAATGATATAAAAGTGATATCATTTTTATATCAAGGAGGCGATCATATGAAAGAAAAACAAGTATTTTATGTTAATGGATTTCTCGGCGTTATTGGAATTTTAGTTTTAGCCGCTATCGGTGTATTTTGCCTTGTACAAGAAATGTTTGTAATAGCTATTTTAGCTCTCATATTAGCATCTGTTTTAGCTACAGGTATCGGTATCGTTCAACCGAATCAAGCGAAAGTTATTACGTTTTTCGGTAGTTATTTAGGAACAATTCGTCAAAATGGTTTATTTTTAACAATTCCATTCGCGTTTCGTCAAACTGTATCTTTACGTGTTGAAAACTTTAACAGTAAGAAATTAAAAGTAAACGATGTTGAGGGCAATCCAATTGAAATTGCAGCCGTTATCGTATATAAAGTTGTTGATTCCGCAAAAGCAATGTTTGGTGTTGAGCATTACGATCGATTCGTAGAAATTCAAAGCGAAACAGCAATCCGCCACGTTGCTACAAAATATCCTTATGATAATTTCCAAGATGAAACTTGTATCACGTTACGAGGAAATACTGAAGAAATCTCTGAAGAATTAAAGCGTGAGTTAGAAGCACGCCTTGAAATCGCTGGCGTAGAAGTATTAGAAACTCGTTTAACGCATTTAGCTTACGCAACAGAAATTGCCCATGCAATGCTCCAACGTCAACAAGCAAAAGCAGTATTAGCTGCTAGAAAAGAGATTGTTGAAGGTGCTGTGAAGATGGCGAAAGATTCAATCCATATGTTAGATGAAGAAGGCGTACTGGAACTCGATGACGAGCGTAAAGCAAATATGGTGAACAATTTATTAGTTGCCATCGTTTCAGATAAAGGTGCGCAACCAGTTATTAATACAGGAAGCCTATACTAAAGGTTGTAAGTGATTATGGCCAAAAAGAAAAGCTTTCCATTACGTATTGATCCTGAATTACACGCAGTCATCGAAAAATGGGCGAATGATGAGTTTCGTAGCGTCAATGCACACATCGAGTATTTACTTCGAGAAATGGCAAAGCAAAAAGGAAAATTAAAAAAAAATAAAGATGCATAAAAATCCCGCTGAGAAATCAGCGGGATTTTTATATATTAGCTTTTCGTCATCTCATGCCCAATTGCACGATATCCTATATCACTTCGGTAAAATAAACCATCACTCTCAATTTTACCGATTTCTTTATAGACCTTATCTTTCGCTTCTTGTAAACTATTCGCCTTACAAGCAACAAATAATACACGGCCACCGTTTGTTACAAAGTCACCATGTTTCATCGCTGTACCCGCATGGAAAACTATTACATCTTGCAGTGCATCTAATCCGTTAATAATTTCACCTTTTTTATATGCTTCTGGATATCCTTTCGAAGCAAGTACGACACCAATAACTGCTTCCTTTGACCATTGTAACGTTAATTCACTTTCATCTAATACAGCGTTACATACATCAACTAAATCATTTTCTAAGCGTGGTAATACAACTTCCGTTTCAGGATCGCCAAAGCGTGCATTGAACTCAATTACCTTTGGACCATCATTCGTTAAAATAAGCCCCGCATATAAAATTCCTGTAAACGAACGATTTTCTTGGATCATCGCTTTAGCAGTTGGATGTAATACTGTTTGAATCGCTTCTTGAACCGCTGATTCCGGAATTTGTGGTACTGGGGAATATGCACCCATTCCGCCTGTATTAGGACCTTTATCACCATCAAAAGCTCGTTTATGATCTTGAGCAATTACCATTGGATACACAGTTGTTCCATTTACAAATGCCATTAATGAAAATTCTTGTCCATCTAAAAACTCTTCAATAACGACCTTCTTGCTTGCTGCGCCGAATTTCACATCTTGTAGCATTTCTTTCACAGCTTGTAATGCCTCTTCAAGCGTCATTGCTACCGTTACACCTTTACCAGCAGCTAACCCATCTGCCTTAATTACGATCGGTGCACCAACTTTCTGAATGTACTTTACTGCCTCTTCATAGTCTGTAAAAGTTTCATATGCCGCAGTTGGAATATCATACTTTTTCATCAATTCTTTCGTAAAAGCTTTACTACCTTCAATAACAGCAGCCGCTTTATTAGGTCCAAATACACGAAGTCCCTCTTCCTTAAAGCGATCAACGATTCCATTCATAAGTGGAATTTCTGGTCCAACGAAAGTTAAGCCTACATTGTTTTCTTTTGCGAATAAGACTAATGCATCAAAATCATTCTCATCAATATCAACTGGTGTTGCAACGTCTCGCATACCTTCATTACCTGGCGCTACATATATTTTTTCTACCTTTTCAGATTGTGCAAACTTCCAAGCTAAAGCATGCTCACGTCCACCACGGCCAATTACTAAAACATTCATATTTCATCCCCCAATAATTAAATAAGTACAAACTAGAAGCTATGCTCCTAGTTTGTTTTCATATCAATAAAAGTTTAAAAAGGAGGATCAAGAGAACCGAGCAGGTCAAGGCGCATTTGCCAGGAGGACACGGAGTGTAGCTTTCATACATGAGTACCGCACTGGCTATGCAACGACGACATGCGACAGTTATCTTGACCGGACTTTTTTAACATCCTCTATTAGTGTTTGAAATGACGTACGCCAGTGAACACCATAGTAATCCCATACGCATCTGCCATTTTAATAGAATCTTCATCACGAATCGATCCGCCTGGTTGGATGATTGCTGTAATTCCAGCTTTTGCTGCTTCTTCTACTGTATCTGGCATTGGGAAGAAAGCATCAGATGCAAGTGCGCTACCTTGTGCTTTTTCGCCAGCTTGTGTGATTGCGATTTTTGCAGAACCTACACGGTTCATCTGTCCCGCGCCTACACCAACTGTCATGTTATCATTCGCTAAAACAATTGCATTTGATTTCACATGTTTTACAACTTTCCAAGCTAGTTTTAAATCTTTCCATTCTTGCTCTGATGGTTCACGTTTCGTTGGAATTGAAATTGCGTCCTCATCTAATGATAACGTATCTTCTTCTTGAACAAGAAGACCACCTTGTACAGAAGTTAGTTTTTTGCTTGCACTTGTCGCTTTTTCAATATTTACAGTTAGTAAGCGTAAGTTCTTCTTACTTTGCAACACTTCTAAAGCTTCTTGCGAGAACGAAGGAGCGATAACAATTTCTAAGAAAATTTCGTGTAACTTTTCTGCTGTAGCTTTATCAATTTCACGATTTGCTGCAATAATACCGCCGAAGATTGATACTGGATCCGCTTCATAAGCACGAGTATATGCTTCATGAATATCAGTTCCTACTCCAACACCACATGGATTCATATGTTTTACCGCTACTACTGCTGGTTCTGTAAATTCTTTCACGATGCTAAGTGCTGCATCCGCATCGTTGATATTGTTATAAGATAATTCTTTACCATGTAATTGTTCTGCGTATGCAACAGAAGACGTTGCTGCGAATGGCGCTTTATAGAACGTTGCTTTTTGATGTGGATTTTCGCCATAGCGTAAATCTTGTTTTTTCTCAAATGTCACTGTTAATGTTTCTGGGCTTTCTTCGCCCATTTGCTCTGTTAAGTAGTTAGAAATTAACGCATCATATGCCGCTGTATGACGGAATACTTTCGCTGCTAATTTACGTTTCGTTCCCTCTGTTACTTCACCGTTCTCTTTCAGTTCTGCTAATACAACATCATAATCTACTGGATCTACAACTACCGATACAAATTTATGATTTTTCGCAGCAGAGCGAATCATTGTTGGGCCACCGATATCAATATTTTCAATTGCATCAGCAAATGTTACATCAGGCTTAGCGATTGTTTCTTTAAATGGGTATAAGTTAACAACAACAAAGTCAATTGGTTGAATACCTAATTCATTCATTTGCGCTACATGCATTTCATTATCACGAACTGCTAATAGACCACCATGAATATTTGGATGTAATGTTTTTACACGACCATCCATAATTTCTGGGAAACCAGTTACTTCAGAAATACCAATTACTTGCAAGCCGTTTTCTTCTAATAATTTTTTCGTACCACCTGTTGAAATAACTTCAATCCCTTGTTCAAGTAAACCTTTAACAAATTCTACTACTCCTGTTTTATCTGAAACACTTACTAATGCACGCTTTTTCATTTATCCTTCACCCCTGGTTGTATGTTAGTTAACAGTTGGTTTTTTCACAGACTGAACAATTTGATTCACTGTATTTACGTATAATTTATGTTCAACTTGTTGAATTTTCTTTTGTAAGCTTTCTCTCGTATCCCCTTCAGAAACAACTACTGCTTCTTGCGCAATAATTGGACCTGTATCCATACCTGCATCTACATAGTGAATCGTTACTCCGGTTACTTTCACACCCGCTTCTAACGCTTGACCAACAGCATCTTTCCCTGGAAAACTCGGTAGTAGTGATGGATGAATATTAATAATTTTCCCGCCGTACGCTTCTAGTAAAGTCGTTCCAATTAAACGCATATATCCAGCTAAAATAACATAATCAATTTCATACTCTTCTAGTTTTTTTAATATCTCTTTTTCAAATGCTTCTTTTGACTCATATGCTTTCGCTGAAAAGGAAAAACACGGAATATGGTGATAGTGTGCCCGTCCAATAGCGCGTGCCTCTGGTTTATCACATACTAATAAACTAATATCTGCATCCAATATTTTGTCTTCTACCGCATTAATGAGAGATTGAAAGTTAGAGCCGCTCCCAGAAGCAAAAACTGCTAATCTACTCATACTTCAGTTCCCTCAATAAAGGTAACACCAGACCCTTGTACAGTGTGTCCAATAATATGAGCTTTCTCGCCTTGTTCCTCAAGAAGACGAACAATATCTTTTGCCTCTTCTTCCTTTACTGCTACTACCATACCAATACCCATGTTAAAAATATTGAACATTTCTTTCTCTTCTAGTTTTCCGACTTCTTGAAGTAAACTGAAGATCGGTTGAACTTGCCAAGATCCTAATTCAATTTCCGCACCGATTCCTTCTGGCAACATACGTGGAATATTTTCAATGAACCCGCCACCTGTAATATGCGCCATACCGTATACTTCATGTTTCTTCAATAGTTCTAAAATAGGTTTGACATAAATTTTCGTTGGTTTTAATAATTCTTCACCAAGAGGTAGTTCTAGGCGGCCGTAAATACGGTCTAAAGATAGTTCTCCATCTTCTAGTAATACTTTTCGTACTAAAGAATAACCGTTACTATGAATACCGCTAGATGCTAAGCCAATTAATACGTGACCAGCTTCAATTTTTTCACCTGTTACAATTTTCTTTTTATCAACAATTCCAACTGTAAAACCAGCTAAATCGTATTCTTCCGTAGAATACATTCCTGGCATTTCAGCTGTTTCTCCACCAATTAATGCACAACCAGCTTGGCGACAGCCCTCTGATATACCTTTGACGATGTTTTCAATTTTACTAGGTTCAGCTTTACCACAAGCAATATAATCAAGGAAGAAAAGCGGCTCTGCTCCTTGGACAACAATATCATTTACACACATTGCTACTGCATCAATACCAATTGTGTCATGTTTATCTGCCATAAAAGCGAGCATCAATTTCGTTCCCACGCCATCTGTTCCAGATACTAATACAGGTTCTTCTAATGCAAATTTTGATAGATCAAACATACCTCCAAAACCGCCTAAACCGCCTAGCACTTCTTTTCTCATAGTTGTTTGTACGTGTTTTTTCATGCGAGATACCGCTTCATATCCAGCTTCAATATCTACTCCTGCTTGCTTATATGCATTCGCCATCGTTTTTTACACCTCGTCTTTTAATTTCTCCCCATCCAGGGCGGCCGTTTTAAGAAAGAAGCTAGCTTCTACATCAAAAGAAGTAGAAGCTTTTTTCTTCTTATTTCATACTTTCTAAAAGCTCTTGCTCATAATCATAAAGAGCTGTTGGATAGTCTCCATTGAAGTAAGCCATACATAGACCACCGTATTTTCCTTCATATGGGCGTCCAATTGCATCTACTAATCCATCTTCACTTAAAAATGTTAGTGAATCTGCTCCGATGATTTGACGGATTTCTTCTATTGAATTATTTGCTGCGATTAATTCTTTTCTCGTTTGAATATCAATGCCATAGAAGCATGGATACTTAAGAGGTGGTGAAGCAATTCTTACATGGACTTCTGTCGCTCCAGCCTCGCGAAGCATACGAACAATTCGTTTACTTGTCGTTCCTCTTACGATAGAATCGTCAATCATAACAACTCGTTTTCCTTCAACTACGCCTCTTACTGCTGAAAGCTTCATCTTAACCCCTTGCTCACGCAGTTCTTGAGAAGGTTGAATAAACGTACGTCCAACGTAACGATTTTTAATTAACCCTAACTCATACGGAATTCCTGTCGCCTCCGCATAACCAATTGCTGCTGAAATACTAGAGTCTGGTACACCAGTAACAACATCAGCTTCAATAGGAGCTTCCGCCGCTAAACGTTTCCCCATGTTTTTACGTGCTGCATGAACATTAATACCAGCTATATTAGAATCTGGACGTGCAAAGTAAATGTATTCCATACTGCAAATCGCATGGTCTACTTCATTTGTAAAACGATCTACGTGAATTCCTTCATCATTGATAATAAGCAATTCACCAGGTTCTACATCACGAATGTATGTTGCACCAACTACATCGAAAGCACATGTTTCCGATGCTACAACGTAAGCATCCCCCATCTTTCCAATTGAAAGAGGACGGAATCCATTTGGATCTAGCGCAACGATCATTTCATTTCCAGTTAGTAAAAGATATGCAAACGCACCTTTCACTTTATTTAGAGCCTCTTTTACACTATCAATTAAAGAATCTTTTGTACTACGCTTAATGAGGTGTAAAAGTACTTCTGTATCTGAACTTGTTTGAAAAATACTTCCCTCTGCCTCTAATTCACGACGAAGCATTTTTGCATTAATTAAATTTCCGTTATGAGCTAACGCCATGCTATGATCGGAAAAACGGAATAATAATGGTTGAACGTTAGCAACTTCACTTCCACCAGCTGTTGCATATCGTACGTGTCCAATTGCTGATTTCCCGTTTAATCCCTCTAGCTCACCTCTTGAAAACACTTCTGATATTAAACCTAACCCTTTGTGACCGATGATTTTTTCCCCATTATTTACAACAATGCCTGCGCCCTCTTGCCCACGGTGCTGCAAACTGTGCAATCCGTAGTACGAAACTTGTGCTGCATTTTCATGCCCCCAAATTCCAAAAACGCCACATTCTTCATTTAACCCCTTTATTTCAGCAAGCATGGGATTGCCCCTTTCCAAGCCTTTCTCATTTCATCTACATTTGCTGTAAGTAATACTTCATTTTCTTCATTATGAATTGTTACTTCATTTGTATTTGTCACTTCTCCAACTTGAATTGCTTCAACCACTTTCTCAAATGCTTCTTTATTTTCACGTTTTACGGTTATAACGAAGCGCGATTGTGATTCTGCAAATAATACTGCTGTTGCTTCTCCGTCTAATTTCACAGTAGCACCTAAACCGTTAGCACCAATTGCACTTTCAGTAATTGCAACTGCTAAACCACCTTCTGCAACATCATGTGCAGATTGAACAAGGCCAGCTTGAATTGCTGCTAGTACTTGCTTTTGGCGTTTTAATTCTACATCTAGATCGATGCTTGGTGATTGACCGAAAATTTTTCCGTAGATCATTTTCTGTAATTCACTTCCACCAAACTCAGCTTTCGTCTCTCCAATTACATAAACTAAATCGCCAGCTTGTTTAAATTCTTGTGTTGTTACGTGTTTTAAATCGTGTACAAGTCCAACCATCCCAACAGTTGGTGTTGGATATACAGCTTCACCACTACGCTCGTTATACATTGATACATTCCCGCCGATAACTGGTGTTTGTAACTTGCGGCAAGCTTCACTCATACCGTCTACTGATTTCTCAATTTGCCAGAAGATCTCTGGTTTTTCTGGGTTACCGAAGTTTAAGCAATCTGTAATTGCAAGTGGCTCCCCGCCAGAACATACGATATTACGTGCTGCCTCTGCTACTGCAATTTTACCGCCCACTTCTGGATCTAAATAAATGTAGCGAGAGTTACAATCTGTCGTCATTGCTAATCCTTTTTCTGTGCCGCGTACGCGTATAACCGCTGCATCTGAACCTGGTGTAACGATTGTGCTAGTGCGCACTTGATAATCATATTGATCATATACCCACTCTTTACTTGCAATCGTTGGTTGTTGTAATAAAGATAATAACGTTTCTTTATAATCTTCTACTTTTGGTGTTTCCATTTTCATCTGCTGGAACTCAGCAAAGTATGCTGCTTCTTTTGACGGTTTATGATAAATTGGTGCTTCTTCTGCAAGAGCATCCGCCGGTACTTCAGCTACCATTTCGTCTTTATGGAATAGGCGAAGCATTTTATCTTCAGTTACTTTCCCCATCGTAACTGCTGCAAGACCATACTTTTCAAATAAATCTACTATTTCTTGCTCTCTACCTTTTTTCACAACGATTAACATACGCTCTTGTGATTCAGATAACATCATTTCATATGGAGTCATTCCAGTTTCACGCTGCGGTACATCATCTAAGTACATTTCAATACCCATACCTGCTTTACTTGCCATTTCTGCAGAAGATGATGTTAAACCAGCAGCTCCCATATCTTGAATTCCAACAAGTGCATCAGACTGAATAAGTTCTAAACATGCTTCAATAAGAAGTTTCTCCATAAATGGATCCCCTACTTGAACTGCCGGACGCTTCGCTTCTGAGCTTTCAGATAACTCTTCAGATGCGAATGTTGCACCGTGAATACCATCACGACCAGTTGATGCTCCTACGTACATTACTGTATTACCAGCACCATGTGCTTGCCCTTTTTTTATATCTTCATGATTAATTAGGCCTACACACATTGCATTTACAAGTGGATTTCCTTCATAACATGGATCAAACTGTACTTCTCCACCAACAGTAGGAATACCGATGCAGTTACCGTATCCTGCGATTCCTGCTACCACTTCTTCGAATAAATATTTCACACGTGGTGATTGTAATTCACCGAAACGAAGTGAGTTTAATAGAGCTACCGGACGTGCGCCCATAGAGAATACATCGCGAATAATACCACCGACACCTGTTGCTGCCCCTTGATATGGCTCAATTGCAGAAGGATGGTTATGACTTTCCATTTTAAATACCACCGCTTGATTATCACCGATATCTACAATTCCAGCGCCTTCTCCAGGTCCTTGTAAGACACGCTCACCTGTCGTTGGAAACTTACGAAGAACTGGCTTTGAATTTTTATAACTACAATGTTCAGACCACATAACAGAGAATAGTCCCGTTTCTGTATAATTCGGCAAACGGCCTAAAATCTTTTCAACCATGGCAAACTCTTCGTCTGTTAGCCCCATTTCCGCATATATACGCTCTTCTTTAATTTGTGTTGGATTTGGCTCAAGCATTAACGACATATGTTTCCCTCCACTGTTTTAAGATAGATTGAAAGACTTTTAAACCTTCAGCACCGCCAAGTAATTCATCTACAGCACGCTCTGGGTGTGGCATCATACCAAGAACATTTCCTTTTTCATTTACAATACCCGCAATATCTGAAACGCTTCCATTCGGATTTTCTACGTAACGGAATGCGATTTGATTATTCTCTTCTAATTGTTTAAGAGTCGCTTCATCACAATAGTAATTTCCTTCGCCATGTGCAATTGGAATATTAATTACTTCATCTTTTTCATATTGTGATGTAAACATCGTTTCATTATTTTCAACACGTAACTGAACCGTACGGCACATAAATTTCAAGTTTTCGTTTCTCATTAATGCTCCTGGTAGTAATCCTGATTCAACAAGAATCTGGAATCCATTACATACACCTAAAATTGGCTTTCCTTGCTCAGCAGCTTTTTGCACTGCTTTCATTGCGTTAGCAAAGCGAGAAATAGCACCACAACGTAAATAGTCACCGTAAGAGAATCCACCTGGTAGTAAAATTGCATCATATTCATCTAAATTCTCTCTATCGTGCCAAACGTAATCTACTTCTTCACCAAGCTCATCTTTAATTGCATGGAACATATCGACATCACAGTTCGAACCTGGGAATACTATGACTGCAAATTTCACTGTGCGACAACCTCCTCAACTTCATAACGGAAGTCTTCCATTACAACGTTTGCTAATAATTTTTCACACATTTCTTTTACCTTGCTATCCAGATCAGATACTGATTTATCAATTGTTAATTCCATATATTTTCCGATTCGAACGTCTTGTACTTCTGTAAATGAAAGACTATGAAGTGCTCCCTTTACCGCAGTTCCTTGTGGATCTAATACACTTTCTCTTAACGTTACATATACCTTAACTTTATACATGTGAAGCTCCCCCTAAACGTTTTAAAATTTCTTCATATGCTTCTGTTAAATTCCCAAGATCACGACGGAATACATCTTTATCAAATTTTTCATTGCTCGTTTCATCCCATAAACGGCAAGTATCTGGTGAAATTTCATCTGCTAATATGATTTCCCCTTCTTCTGTTACGCCAAACTCTAATTTAAAATCTACTAATCTTACACGACAGCTTGCGAAATGCTCAATCAACACTTGATTGATTTGTAGAGCTGCATCTCGTAATACGCTTACTTGCTCTGGTGTTGCAACATTTAACAAACGAATATGATCTTCCGTTACAAGTGGATCTCCTAAATCATCATCTTTGTAGTAAAATTCTACGATTGGTGTTGTAAGAGCAGTTCCTTCTTCCATTCCTAGTCTTTTTGAAAGACTGCCTGCAATTACGTTTCTTGTGACAACTTCTAATGGAATAATACTCACCTTTTTGACAAGTTGTTCTGTATCAGATAACTTCTCCACAAAGTGTGTTTTAATTCCAACTTCTTGTAACTTTCTGAACAATAAAGTTGTAATCTCATTGTTCAAACGACCTTTTCCTGTAATTGTCGCTTTTTTCTCCCCATTGAAAGCAGTCGCACTATCTTTGTACTCTACCCAAACCATATCTGCTGCTTCTGTACGATAAATTCTTTTTGCCTTACCTTCATACAGCAATTCTAGCTTTTGCATTTCGCAAGCCCCCTGTAGTTTGAAAAATGTGAATAATATTTTTATAAAGAATGGCACAGAATGACTCTATTCTGTGCCATATGAAATTTTACGCTTCGTTTAATCCAAGGCGTTCAAAGATTGTATCAACGTGTTGCATATGATGTTCATAATTGAAACATTCGTTAATTTCTTCTTGCGTTAACTTACTTGTAATACGCTCGTCAGATTCTACAAGCTCTTTAAATTGTACTTGTGTTTCCCAAGCTTCCATTGCTTTAGGCTGTACGATATCATAAGCTTCTTCACGTACCAGACCTTTGTCAATTAGTGTAAGCATTACGCGTTGAGAGTAAATTAAGCCGTATGTTCTTGTCATATTGCGTTTCATATTCTCTGGGAATACAGTTAAGTTTTTAACGATATTACCAAAGCGATTTAACATGTAATTTAACGCGATTGTAGCATCTGGTAAAATTACGCGTTCTGCAGAAGAGTGAGAGATATCACGCTCATGCCATAACGGAACATTCTCGTAAGCTGTCATCATATAACCGCGGATAACACGAGCTAAACCAGTCATATTTTCAGATCCAATTGGATTACGTTTATGCGGCATTGCAGAAGAACCTTTTTGACCTTTTGCGAAAGCCTCTTCAACTTCACGTGTTTCACTCTTTTGTAAACCACGAATCTCAACTGCCATCTTTTCAACAGATGTTGCGATTAGTGCAAGTGTTGACATGTAATGTGCATGACGATCACGTTGCAATGTTTGTGTTGAAATTGGTGCTGCTTCTAATCCTAAGTTTTCACAAACATACTTTTCTACGAATGGATCAATATTTGCATATGTACCAACCGCACCAGATAACTTACCAACGCGAACTGTATCAGCAGCTTGTTTGAAACGCTCTACGTTACGTTTCATTTCTTCATACCAAAGACCAAGTTTTAAACCAAATGTTGTTGGCTCTGCATGTACACCGTGTGTTCTTCCCATCATAATCGTGTATTTATGCTCTTTCGCTTTATTAGCTAAAATGCTAACAAAGTTTTCTAAGTCTTTTAACAAGATTTCATTTGCTTGTTTTAAGATATAAGATAACGCTGTATCTACTACGTCTGTAGATGTTAAACCGTAATGAACCCATTTACGTTCCTCGCCTAATGTTGGTGTTTCTGATACAGCACGAGTGAAAGCAACTACGTCATGACGTGTTTCTTTTTCAATTTCATAAATACGATCAATATCAAATGTTGCATGTTCACGAATTTTTTTCACATCTTCTTTTGGAATATCGCCAAGCTCAGCCCATGCTTCACACGCTAAAATCTCAACTTCTAACCACGCTTTAAATTTGTTCTCTTCCGTCCAAATCGCACCCATTTCAGGGCGTGTATAACGATTAATCATCTTTTTCCCTCCAACAGTTGTTCTTGATGGTCCCAAATATGCAAACTCTTCGCTTTTTCTAGAGCGACTTCAATATTATCATTTAAAATATTAACATGCCCCATTTTTCGCTGCGCTTTTGCTTCTTCTTTTCCATACAAGTGTAAATAGCACCCGGTTAGTCTATTCACTTGTCCTAGGACCCCTTCTATATGTTCGCCTAAAATGTTTACCATGACAACTGGTTTTAACAAATTTGTTTCTCCAAGAGGTAAATTACAGATTGCTCGAATATGTTGACCAAATTGACTCGTTTCACATGCATCCTGTGTATAGTGTCCTGAATTGTGAGGTCTTGGTGCTAATTCATTAATGTAAATCTCACCGTCAGCTGTAGCAAACATCTCTACCGCTAGTGTTCCCACAAGTTCTAGTTCATCCGCAAGTACCTTTGCGTAAGCAATTGCTTTTTGAGAAAGTTCTTCTGTAATGCGGGCTGGAACGATAGATTCATGCAAAATATTATTTACATGAATATTTTCCGCTACCGGAAATACTTTAGTTTCACCACTTACACTACGAATTACAATAACTGATACTTCTTTTTCAAAAGGCACCCATTTTTCTAGAATGCACTCTGCTTTATTAGTAAGTTCTTTTGCTCTCACAACATCAGCTTCACTCTTTAAAACCACTTGCCCTTTACCATCGTATCCACCTGTCGTTGTTTTTAAGACAGAAGGGAAAGATAACTCTTTAATTGCTTCTGTAAGTTGATCTTGATTTTGAACCAATCTATACGCTGCTACTGGTAACCCAGCTTTTTCAATTGCATTCTTTTCTGTAAAACGATTTTGCGTTTTATTTAACAACTGACTACCTTGTGGTAAGTAAGCATGTTTTTCAAGCCATTGTAAACATCTATAATCAATATTCTCAAATTCATATGTGACAACGTCGCTTATCTCTGCTAAATGCTGAATTGCTTTTAGATCGTCATATGGTGCAACGACTTCAACATCAGCAACTTGTGCACATGGTGAATGCTTTGTAGGATCTAAAACAGCAATTTTATAACCCATTTCCTTAGCTGCCAACGCCATCATTCTTCCAAGCTGGCCGCCTCCAATAATGCCGATTGTTTTTCCAGGTAAAATGATTCTCGTCATACTAGCTCACTACCTTCACGCACAGTTTTCTCAATAGCTTCTCGTCTCAACTCTAATGCATCATGTATATCATCATGAAATGATCCAAGTATTTGTGCAGCAAGTAATCCAGCATTCGTTGAACCAGCCTTACCAATTGCAACAGTTGCAACTGGAACCCCTCCTGGCATTTGGACAATGGATAATAACGAATCTAGGCCGTTTAACGCCTTTGATTGAACTGGAACACCAATTACAGGAAGATTTGTCTTCGCTGCAACCATTCCTGGTAAATGCGCTGCTCCACCGGCTCCAGCAATAATAACTTTTAATCCACGTTCACGAGCTGTTTCTGCATATTCAAACATATAATCCGGAGTCCGATGAGCGGATACAACTTTTTTCTCATACGGTATATTTAATTCATCTAAAATGTCACAAGCATATTTCATTGTTTCCCAGTCTGACGTGCTTCCCATTATGACTCCAACTAGTGATTTCATATTAGAATCCCCCCGATTCAAATAAAAAAAGCCTGAAATAGAACAGTTTCTCTTTTACTATGAGAGAAAGTGCTCTACTCAGGCATACGTATCCCTTGTGAATAGAAAAATACCGAGTGACTTTCCCTCATAGTCTAACGAATAACGGTCGTTAGGTAGAGACTTGCAGGCCATATCCCCGCGATTATATGAGGTCTTATATATTATTGTTTCTATGGCTATATTAACAATATTTCATAAACAATGTCAATAAATAATCGAATGTTTTTTTATTAGTCATCGATAACGTTCGTGTTTTAGTTATATTCAAAAGAAGAATTGCAACTATATGCAAGAAGGAAAGGGAATTAGAATATATATTTCTAGAGATCTATTTTATGTATAACTATTTATATAATACTTCAGTATGTTTTAATCAATATATATACTCTCTTGTGTTCTATACATCGATAGAACCTATATTATAACGATTTAATTTCAAAGGAGGAATAACCGTGAAAAAAATTACTGTGCTATTATCCTATTTATTTTTCTCTATCACAGTAATTGCTGTAATTATTGAATGCTTATTTATATCACCCCATTTTTTCTACTCTCATTATTATGATAGAAATAATCTTTCCTATTCTTAGGGATTATTTTAGGAGCATTCGAAAAATCCGGAGCACAAAAAATCATTACCATTATTTTAAACTGCCTCTATTTCATTCTTTTTTCTTCTTTAGGGTTATTAAATTTATGGATTTTAACCTTCGGTAAATAAAAATAAACACAAAAAAACCTAAGTCGAAACGACTTAGGTTTTTGCTTGGCGACGTCCTACTCTCACAGGGACAAGGTCCCAACTACCATCGGCGCTAGAGAGCTTAACTTCCGTGTTCGGTATGGGAACGGGTGTGACCTCTCTGCCATCATCACCAAACTATGAAGGTATATTCCTTCAAAACTAGATAACATTTGCTTCATATTATATGGTTAAGTCCTCGATCTATTAGTATTCGTCAGCTCCACATGTCACCATGCTTCCACCTCGAACCTATCAACCTGATCATCTTTCAGGGATCTTACTAGCTTACGCTATGGGAAATCTCATCTTGAGGGGGGCTTCATGCTTAGATGCTTTCAGCACTTATCCCTTCCGCACATAGCTACCCAGCTATGCCCTTGGCAGAACAACTGGTACACCAGCGGTGCGTCCATCCCGGTCCTCTCGTACTAAGGACAGCTCCTCTCAAATTTCCTGCGCCCACGACGGATAGGGACCGAACTGTCTCACGACGTTCTGAACCCAGCTCGCGTACCGCTTTAATGGGCGAACAGCCCAACCCTTGGGACCGACTACAGCCCCAGGATGCGATGAGCCGACATCGAGGTGCCAAACCTCCCCGTCGATGTGGACTCTTGGGGGAGATAAGCCTGTTATCCCCGGGGTAGCTTTTATCCGTTGAGCGATGGCCCTTCCATGCGGAACCACCGGATCACTAAGCCCGACTTTCGTCCCTGCTCGACTTGTAGGTCTCGCAGTCAAGCTCCCTTATGCCTTTGCACTCTACGAATGATTTCCAACCATTCTGAGGGAACCTTTGGGCGCCTCCGTTACACTTTAGGAGGCGACCGCCCCAGTCAAACTGCCCACCTGACACTGTCTCCCGGGTCGATGAGACCCGTAGGTTAGAATTTCAATACAGTCAGGGCGGTATCCCACCAGCGCCTCCACCGAAGCTAGCGCTCCGGTTTCAATGGCTCCCGCCTATCCTGTACAAACTGTACCAAAATTCAATATCAGGCTACAGTAAAGCTCCACGGGGTCTTTCCGTCCTGTCGCGGGTAACCTGCATCTTCACAGGTACTATAATTTCACCGAGTCTCTGGTTGAGACAGTGCCCAAATCGTTACACCTTTCGTGCGGGTCGGAACTTACCCGACAAGGAATTTCGCTACCTTAGGACCGTTATAGTTACGGCCGCCGTTTACTGGGGCTTCAGTTCAGAGCTTCGCTTACGCTAACCCCTCTCCTTAACCTTCCAGCACCGGGCAGGTGTCAGCCCCTATACTTCGCCTTACGGCTTCGCAGAGACCTGTGTTTTTGCTAAACAGTCGCTTGGGCCTATTCACTGCGGCTTTCCGTTAAGAAAGCACCCCTTCTCCCGAAGTTACGGGGTCATTTTGCCGAGTTCCTTAACCAGAGTTCTCTCGCACACCTTAGGATTCTCTCCTCGCCTACCTGTGTCGGTTTGCGGTACAGGCACCTTTTATCTCGCTAGAAGCTTTTCTTGGCAGCGGGGAATCAAAGACTTCGCTCCATAAGGAGCTTCCCCATCACAGCTCAGCCTTCACGATAAGCGGATTTGCCTACTTATCAGCCTAACTGCTTGGACGTGCACAACCAATCGCACGCTTCTTCTATCCTTCTGCGTCCCTCCATTGCTCAAACGATAAAGAGGTGGTACAGGAATATCAACCTGTTGTCCATCGCCTACGCCTGTCGGCCTCGGCTTAGGTCCTGACTAACCCTGAGCGGACGAGCCTTCCTCAGGAAACCTTAGGCATTCGGTGGACGGGATTCTCACCCGTCTTTCGCTACTCATACCGGCATTCTCACTTCTAAGCGCTCCACCAGTCCTTCCGGTCTGACTTCACTGCACTTAGAACGCTCCCCTACCACTGATACCATTGGTATCAATTCGCAGCTTCGGTGGTGTATTTAGCCCCGGTACATTTTCGGCGCAGAGTCACTCGACTAGTGAGCTATTACGCACTCTTTAAATGGTGGCTGCTTCTGAGCCAACATCCTAGTTGTCTAAGCAACTCCACATCCTTTTCCACTTAATACACACTTTGGGACCTTAGCTGGCGATCTGGGCTGTTTCCCTCTTGACTACGGATCTTATCACTCGCAGTCTGACTCCTAAGGATAAGTCATTGGCATTCGGAGTTTGACTGAATTCGGTAATCCGATGAGGACCCCTAGTTCAATCAGTGCTCTACCTCCAAGACTCTTACACTTAAGGCTAGCCCTAAAGCTATTTCGGGGAGAACCAGCTATCTCCAGGTTCGATTGGAATTTCTCCGCTACCCACACCTCATCCCCGCACTTTTCAACGTGCGTGGGTTCGGGCCTCCATTCAGTGTTACCTGAACTTCACCCTGGACATGGGTAGATCACCTGGTTTCGGGTCTACGACCACGTACTAAACGCCCTATTCAGACTCGCTTTCGCTGCGGCTCCGCCTCTTCAGCTTAACCTCGCACGGGATCGTAACTCGCCGGTTCATTCTACAAAAGGCACGCCATCACCCATTAACGGGCTCTGACTATTTGTAGGCACACGGTTTCAGGATCTCTTTCACTCCCCTTCCGGGGTGCTTTTCACCTTTCCCTCACGGTACTGGTTCACTATCGATCACTAGGGAGTATTTAGCCTTGGGAGATGGTCCTCCCAGATTCCGACGGAATTTCACGTGTTCCGCCGTACTCAGGATACATTCAAGAGAGAACGAAGTTTCGACTACGGGGTTGTTACCCTCTGTGACGGACCTTTCCAGGTCGCTTCGTCTACCTCGTTCCTTTGTAACTCCGTATAGAATGTCCTACAACCCCAAGAGGCAAGCCTCTTGGTTTGGGCTAGATTCCGTTTCGCTCGCCGCTACTCAGGAAATCGCATTTGCTTTCTCTTCCTCCAGGTACTTAGATGTTTCAGTTCCCTGGGTCTGTCTTCCATACCCTATGTATTCAGGTAAGGATACCATACCATTACGTATAGTGGGTTTCCCCATTCGGAAATCTTCGGATCAAAGCTTACTTACAGCTCCCCGAAGCATATCGGCGTTAGTCCCGTCCTTCATCGACTCCTAGTGTCAAGGCATCCACCGTGCGCCCTTTCTAACTTAACCAAACTAAAATTAAAAAAATATGAGCTACACTGTTATCTAGTTTTCAAAGAACATACATTTAAAATTGAGAGATAGTTCTCTCAAAACTGAACGAAACAAAACAAGTCAACGTTTATTGATGAACTGCGTTCATCAATTCTCCATAGAAAGGAGGTGATCCAGCCGCACCTTCCGATACGGCTACCTTGTTACGACTTCACCCCAATCATCTGTCCCACCTTAGGCGGCTGGCTCCATAAAGGTTACCCCACCGACTTCGGGTGTTACAAACTCTCGTGGTGTGACGGGCGGTGTGTACAAGGCCCGGGAACGTATTCACC
Organism: Bacillus sp. 41-22; assembly: GCF_025809295.1. Lineage (NCBI taxonomy): Bacteria > Bacillati > Bacillota > Bacilli > Caryophanales > Bacillaceae > Bacillus > Bacillus sp. 41-22. The sequence goes on along the minus strand of NZ_CP084035.1, from coordinate 311,505 downwards.
GCGGCATGCTGATCCGCGATTACTAGCGATTCCAGCTTCATGTAGGCGAGTTGCAGCCTACAATCCGAACTGAGAACGGTTTTATGAGATTAGCTCCACCTCGCGGTCTTGCAGCTCTTTGTACCGTCCATTGTAGCACGTGTGTAGCCCAGGTCATAAGGGGCATGATGATTTGACGTCATCCCCACCTTCCTCCGGTTTGTCACCGGCAGTCACCTTAGAGTGCCCAACTTAATGATGGCAACTAAGATCAAGGGTTGCGCTCGTTGCGGGACTTAACCCAACATCTCACGACACGAGCTGACGACAACCATGCACCACCTGTCACTCTGCTCCCGAAGGAGAAGCTCTATCTCTAGAGTTTTCAGAGGATGTCAAGACCTGGTAAGGTTCTTCGCGTTGCTTCGAATTAAACCACATGCTCCACCGCTTGTGCGGGCCCCCGTCAATTCCTTTGAGTTTCAGCCTTGCGGCCGTACTCCCCAGGCGGAGTGCTTAATGCGTTAACTTCAGCACTAAAGGGCGGAAACCCTCTAACACTTAGCACTCATCGTTTACGGCGTGGACTACCAGGGTATCTAATCCTGTTTGCTCCCCACGCTTTCGCGCCTCAGTGTCAGTTACAGACCAGAAAGTCGCCTTCGCCACTGGTGTTCCTCCATATCTCTACGCATTTCACCGCTACACATGGAATTCCACTTTCCTCTTCTGCACTCAAGTCTCCCAGTTTCCAATGACCCTCCACGGTTGAGCCGTGGGCTTTCACATCAGACTTAAGAAACCACCTGCGCGCGCTTTACGCCCAATAATTCCGGATAACGCTTGCCACCTACGTATTACCGCGGCTGCTGGCACGTAGTTAGCCGTGGCTTTCTGGTTAGGTACCGTCAAGGTGCCAGCTTATTCAACTAGCACTTGTTCTTCCCTAACAACAGAGTTTTACGACCCGAAAGCCTTCATCACTCACGCGGCGTTGCTCCGTCAGACTTTCGTCCATTGCGGAAGATTCCCTACTGCTGCCTCCCGTAGGAGTCTGGGCCGTGTCTCAGTCCCAGTGTGGCCGATCACCCTCTCAGGTCGGCTACGCATCGTCGCCTTGGTGAGCCGTTACCTCACCAACTAGCTAATGCGACGCGGGTCCATCCATAAGTGACAGCCGAAGCCGCCTTTCAATTTCGAACTATGCAGTTCAAAATATTATCCGGTATTAGCCCCGGTTTCCCGGAGTTATCCCAGTCTTATGGGTAGGTTACCCACGTGTTACTCACCCGTCCGCCGCTAATTTCATAAGAGCAAGCTCTTAATCCATTCGCTCGACTTGCATGTATTAGGCACGCCGCCAGCGTTCATCCTGAGCCAGGATCAAACTCTCCAATAAAGTTAGTTTGTCTAGCATCTAAAAATAAAAATTGACGTTCACGTTGTTTGTTTCGTTCAGTTTTCAAAGAACTTGTTTGCCGCTCATTTGCGACTCCCTTATGTTAACATTTCCATATTTCAATGTCAACCAAGTTTTTTTATTTCTTTTGTCGCTTTCTGCGTTGTTGCTATCGGCGACTTTTTCTATATTACACCCCTATATAATAATAGTCAACATTTCTTTTTCATTTTCTACAAAAAAAATTCCAAACACTCATACCTCATCTTTATTTTACATATGTATATATAATCAAGATACATGAAAGGAGTGCATCAATTGTTGGATCCTTCCTTATTACACATCATTAGTACTAATGCAAGAAGCCCACACTATCATAGAAACTTTCCTCTCATTCTATTTTGGAGTCAAAAAAGTGGTTGTACTTCCCTTGCTAAGTGGTTTTTTTACCAGATTGATTTATTACAAACAGCTTTAAACTATCACCCCTTCATCCATAATTTCGAATATGAAATATACAAAAGTACACCGGCCTATAATATACGGCTGAGTGTAGCACTACGAGATAAACAAAAGGAAACTTTCAAACTGGTTCGCAATCCGTTTAAAAGAGCAGTCAGTTCTTTCGTGTCCTTAATTGCACCTCCTTATGTAGAAAATGAAGAATGGAAACCCATTCGAAAGTTTTTATATCAAAATGAAAATTCTCCTAAAGGAATCTCATTCAAACAATTTTTATACTACCTATTTACTAAAGGTGCTCATGCAAATGATATTAACGCTCACTTTACACAACAATATATAGCAGGTGAAGAAGAGTATGTAACCAATTATATATACTTAGAAAATTTCGATCAGGAAATGAAAGAATTAGAAAAACGTTTCGAATTAAAACCTGCACCGATAAATGAGTTTTCAACATCATGGCATCATCAAACCCCTGCCATGATTTATAAAGGGAATTTCAGCGATGCCGATATTACTGATCCTTTATTCCCTCGTCACCCGACTTTTGAAAGCTTTTATGATGATGAATGTATACAGCTCGTCAAAACAATATTTCAAAAAGATTTCGATACATATAGATATAACAAAGAATATCCCTACTAATTTAAGTCCATTATCTTCGCTAAATATAAAAAGATACCTTATACATATATATGAGGTATCTTTTTAACATTTAAACTATATAAAACATACAATTTAACAGTCCCTACTATCCATTTTATTACCCTTTAATAGATTACGTAACTTTTGCTTATCCGCCCATCCTACTCCAATTAAAACTAGACTCCCTCCCATTATTATCTTCCATGTCAGAGATTCATTTAATAGGATAATTGAAGTAATGATACTTATTAACGGCAATCCATTTAAGTACAGTCCACTTATTGATGCTGAGACCGTCTCTAGCGCTTTATTCCAGAACCAATATGCTAAAATTGTTGCCCCAATAACAAGGTATACTACACTAAATCCAATCTTCCATGTTTCGATTTTTGGGAAACCGTAGTAAAAAATTTCTATCATTGCAAATGGCAACACAATAGCTGCACCTATCATTAGTGTTACTGTAGTGAAAACTTTATTAGATAAACGTCGTTCTTGTTTTGGCCGTTTTAACAAAACTGTGTAGAACGCAAATAAAAAGGTACTTAATAAAATAAGTATATCTCCTATTAAAGACACCTCTTGATTAGTATCGCTAGATGGAATTGTAATAAAGAGCACTCCTATAGCGCCCAACATAATTCCGATCCAATAATCCATCTGAATTTTCTCTTTCAGAAAGAACGCTGAAAAAAGAATTGTAACTAATGGCAATGCAGCATCAATAATACTAACATGTAATCCACTTGTTAAAGAAATACCATAGGATGTGAACATAAAGTACCCAGCTACACCAGTAAAAGACAGTAAACTCATTCTTTTCCACGGAATATGTTTATGTATAACTACTTTTTGTAGTTCGTTAAATGAGAAAAGCATACAAATCCCACCCGCAAAGAAAAGACGAATAAATAACAAAGTAAACGGTTGAATGGATTCTAATGCCCATTTCGTTGGTGCAATGGCTGTTCCCCATAATATAACAGCCACTAATAACATGCATATTTCTTTCATAATCCCCCACCCCCATCAAAAAATATATGTTAACTACCTTAATTATAGATTTTTTCTTAGGTAAAATCCTTTAAAACCACAAAAAGGTTATGCGAAAAATAGCCATCCAGCTCTTTTTTACATAACCTTTTCATATTAAATCAAAACATTATTGTTCATTCGACAACTAAATTAACATAAAAAGGCAATCCTTACCTTCAATTTATATTTAAACGTATTACTTTATCATCCGAATTTTATTTTATACCGTTTCTATTTCATTCTTTTTTTCATCTTCAGGGTTATTAAATTTATGGATTTTAACCTTCGGTAAATAAAAATAAACACAAAAAAACCTAAGTCGAAACGACTTAGGTTTTTGCTTGGCGACGTCCTACTCTCACAGGGACAAGGTCCCAACTACCATCGGCGCTAGAGAGCTTAACTTCCGTGTTCGGTATGGGAACGGGTGTGACCTCTCTGCCATCATCACCAAACTGATGAAGGTATATTCCTTCAAAACTAGATAACATTGCTTCATATTATATGGTTAAGTCCTCGATCTATTAGTATTCGTCAGCTCCACATGTCACCATGCTTCCACCTCGAACCTATCAACCTGATCATCTTTCAGGGATCTTACTAGCTTACGCTATGGGAAATCTCATCTTGAGGGGGGCTTCATGCTTAGATGCTTTCAGCACTTATCCCTTCCGCACATAGCTACCCAGCTATGCCCTTGGCAGAACAACTGGTACACCAGCGGTGCGTCCATCCCGGTCCTCTCGTACTAAGGACAGCTCCTCTCAAATTTCCTGCGCCCACGACGGATAGGGACCGAACTGTCTCACGACGTTCTGAACCCAGCTCGCGTACCGCTTTAATGGGCGAACAGCCCAACCCTTGGGACCGACTACAGCCCCAGGATGCGATGAGCCGACATCGAGGTGCCAAACCTCCCCGTCGATGTGGACTCTTGGGGGAGATAAGCCTGTTATCCCCGGGGTAGCTTTTATCCGTTGAGCGATGGCCCTTCCATGCGGAACCACCGGATCACTAAGCCCGACTTTCGTCCCTGCTCGACTTGTAGGTCTCGCAGTCAAGCTCCCTTATGCCTTTGCACTCTACGAATGATTTCCAACCATTCTGAGGGAACCTTTGGGCGCCTCCGTTACACTTTAGGAGGCGACCGCCCCAGTCAAACTGCCCACCTGACACTGTCTCCCGGGTCGATAAGACCCGTAGGTTAGAATTTCAATACAGTCAGGGCGGTATCCCACCAGCGCCTCCACCGAAGCTAGCGCTCCGGTTTCAATGGCTCCCGCCTATCCTGTACAAACTGTACCAAAATTCAATATCAGGCTACAGTAAAGCTCCACGGGGTCTTTCCGTCCTGTCGCGGGTAACCTGCATCTTCACAGGTACTATAATTTCACCGAGTCTCTGGTTGAGACAGTGCCCAAATCGTTACACCTTTCGTGCGGGTCGGAACTTACCCGACAAGGAATTTCGCTACCTTAGGACCGTTATAGTTACGGCCGCCGTTTACTGGGGCTTCAGTTCAGAGCTTCGCTTACGCTAACCCCTCTCCTTAACCTTCCAGCACCGGGCAGGTGTCAGCCCCTATACTTCGCCTTACGGCTTCGCAGAGACCTGTGTTTTTGCTAAACAGTCGCTTGGGCCTATTCACTGCGGCTTTCCGTTAAGAAAGCACCCCTTCTCCCGAAGTTACGGGGTCATTTTGCCGAGTTCCTTAACCAGAGTTCTCTCGCACACCTTAGGATTCTCTCCTCGCCTACCTGTGTCGGTTTGCGGTACAGGCACCTTTTATCTCGCTAGAAGCTTTTCTTGGCAGCGGGGAATCAAAGACTTCGCTCCATAAGGAGCTTCCCCATCACAGCTCAGCCTTCACGATAAGCGGATTTGCCTACTTATCAGCCTAACTGCTTGGACGTGCACAACCAATCGCACGCTTCTTCTATCCTTCTGCGTCCCTCCATTGCTCAAACGATAAAGAGGTGGTACAGGAATATCAACCTGTTGTCCATCGCCTACGCCTGTCGGCCTCGGCTTAGGTCCTGACTAACCCTGAGCGGACGAGCCTTCCTCAGGAAACCTTAGGCATTCGGTGGACGGGATTCTCACCCGTCTTTCGCTACTCATACCGGCATTCTCACTTCTAAGCGCTCCACCAGTCCTTCCGGTCTGACTTCACTGCACTTAGAACGCTCCCCTACCACTGATACCATTGGTATCAATTCGCAGCTTCGGTGGTGTATTTAGCCCCGGTACATTTTCGGCGCAGAGTCACTCGACTAGTGAGCTATTACGCACTCTTTAAATGGTGGCTGCTTCTGAGCCAACATCCTAGTTGTCTAAGCAACTCCACATCCTTTTCCACTTAATACACACTTTGGGACCTTAGCTGGCGATCTGGGCTGTTTCCCTCTTGACTACGGATCTTATCACTCGCAGTCTGACTCCTAAGGATAAGTCATTGGCATTCGGAGTTTGACTGAATTCGGTAATCCGATGAGGACCCCTAGTTCAATCAGTGCTCTACCTCCAAGACTCTTACACTTAAGGCTAGCCCTAAAGCTATTTCGGGGAGAACCAGCTATCTCCAGGTTCGATTGGAATTTCTCCGCTACCCACACCTCATCCCCGCACTTTTCAACGTGCGTGGGTTCGGGCCTCCATTCAGTGTTACCTGAACTTCACCCTGGACATGGGTAGATCACCTGGTTTCGGGTCTACGACCACGTACTAAACGCCCTATTCAGACTCGCTTTCGCTGCGGCTCCGCCTCTTCAGCTTAACCTCGCACGGGATCGTAACTCGCCGGTTCATTCTACAAAAGGCACGCCATCACCCATTAACGGGCTCTGACTATTTGTAGGCACACGGTTTCAGGATCTCTTTCACTCCCCTTCCGGGGTGCTTTTCACCTTTCCCTCACGGTACTGGTTCACTATCGATCACTAGGGAGTATTTAGCCTTGGGAGATGGTCCTCCCAGATTCCGACGGAATTTCACGTGTTCCGCCGTACTCAGGATACATTCAAGAGAGAACGAAGTTTCGACTACGGGGTTGTTACCCTCTGTGACGGACCTTTCCAGGTCGCTTCGTCTACCTCGTTCCTTTGTAACTCCGTATAGAATGTCCTACAACCCCAAGAGGCAAGCCTCTTGGTTTGGGCTAGATTCCGTTTCGCTCGCCGCTACTCAGGAAATCGCATTTGCTTTCTCTTCCTCCAGGTACTTAGATGTTTCAGTTCCCTGGGTCTGTCTTCCATACCCTATGTATTCAGGTAAGGATACCATACCATTACGTATAGTGGGTTTCCCCATTCGGAAATCTTCGGATCAAAGCTTACTTACAGCTCCCCGAAGCATATCGGCGTTAGTCCCGTCCTTCATCGACTCCTAGTGTCAAGGCATCCACCGTGCGCCCTTTCTAACTTAACCAAACTAAAATTAAAAAAATATGAGCTACACTGTTATCTAGTTTTCAAAGAACATACATTTAAACTTGAGAGATAGTTCTCTCAAAACTGAACGAAACAAAACAAGTCAACGTTTATTGATGAACTGCGTTCATCAATTCTCCATAGAAAGGAGGTGATCCAGCCGCACCTTCCGATACGGCTACCTTGTTACGACTTCACCCCAATCATCTGTCCCACCTTAGGCGGCTGGCTCCATAAAGGTTACCCCACCGACTTCGGGTGTTACAAACTCTCGTGGTGTGACGGGCGGTGTGTACAAGGCCCGGGAACGTATTCACCGCGGCATGCTGATCCGCGATTACTAGCGATTCCAGCTTCATGTAGGCGAGTTGCAGCCTACAATCCGAACTGAGAACGGTTTTATGAGATTAGCTCCACCTCGCGGTCTTGCAGCTCTTTGTACCGTCCATTGTAGCACGTGTGTAGCCCAGGTCATAAGGGGCATGATGATTTGACGTCATCCCCACCTTCCTCCGGTTTGTCACCGGCAGTCACCTTAGAGTGCCCAACTTAATGATGGCAACTAAGATCAAGGGTTGCGCTCGTTGCGGGACTTAACCCAACATCTCACGACACGAGCTGACGACAACCATGCACCACCTGTCACTCTGCTCCCGAAGGAGAAGCTCTATCTCTAGAGTTTTCAGAGGATGTCAAGACCTGGTAAGGTTCTTCGCGTTGCTTCGAATTAAACCACATGCTCCACCGCTTGTGCGGGCCCCCGTCAATTCCTTTGAGTTTCAGCCTTGCGGCCGTACTCCCCAGGCGGAGTGCTTAATGCGTTAACTTCAGCACTAAAGGGCGGAAACCCTCTAACACTTAGCACTCATCGTTTACGGCGTGGACTACCAGGGTATCTAATCCTGTTTGCTCCCCACGCTTTCGCGCCTCAGTGTCAGTTACAGACCAGAAAGTCGCCTTCGCCACTGGTGTTCCTCCATATCTCTACGCATTTCACCGCTACACATGGAATTCCACTTTCCTCTTCTGCACTCAAGTCTCCCAGTTTCCAATGACCCTCCACGGTTGAGCCGTGGGCTTTCACATCAGACTTAAGAAACCACCTGCGCGCGCTTTACGCCCAATAATTCCGGATAACGCTTGCCACCTACGTATTACCGCGGCTGCTGGCACGTAGTTAGCCGTGGCTTTCTGGTTAGGTACCGTCAAGGTGCCAGCTTATTCAACTAGCACTTGTTCTTCCCTAACAACAGAGTTTTACGACCCGAAAGCCTTCATCACTCACGCGGCGTTGCTCCGTCAGACTTTCGTCCATTGCGGAAGATTCCCTACTGCTGCCTCCCGTAGGAGTCTGGGCCGTGTCTCAGTCCCAGTGTGGCCGATCACCCTCTCAGGTCGGCTACGCATCGTCGCCTTGGTGAGCCGTTACCTCACCAACTAGCTAATGCGACGCGGGTCCATCCATAAGTGACAGCCGAAGCCGCCTTTCAATTTCGAACTATGCAGTTCAAAATATTATCCGGTATTAGCCCCGGTTTCCCGGAGTTATCCCAGTCTTATGGGTAGGTTACCCACGTGTTACTCACCCGTCCGCCGCTAACTTCATAAGAGCAAGCTCTTAATCCATTCGCTCGACTTGCATGTATTAGGCACGCCGCCAGCGTTCATCCTGAGCCAGGATCAAACTCTCCAATAAAGTTAGTTTGTCTAGCATCTAAAAATAAAAATTGACGTTCACGTTGTTTGTTTCGTTCAGTTTTCAAAGAACTTGTTTGCCGCTCATTTGCGACTCCCTTATGTTAACATTTTCATATTTCAATGTCAACCAAGTTTTTTTATTTCTTTTGTCGCTTTCTGCGTTGTTGCTATCGGCGACTTGTCCTATACTACACCTCTATATACTAATCGTCAATACCTTTTTACAAAGAAATTTAATTTAGTACCTTTGCACTCTTTTAACTCTAGATAAGGACCTACAAAGATCTCATTAAAATAGAAACCATCGTCTACTTTTCTTTACCAATCTATTCTTCTAAATACTATTCAATTTAGGCACTTCTCTATTTCAAAGGACTCGCTTCCCCCATCTTACCGAACTCATACAATTGATTCTTTTCAGCTAAACTAGCAACCTTATTTTAACAATTAATAGTATATAATTAGAAAGTTGCTTTATTTTTTATTACCGCTCCCTATTCCCCTTTGTTTATCAAGTTGTAATATCAATAACATTCTATTAGAAACAGGTGACGATATGAAAGATATACGTATTCTTATAGCAGATGACGATAAAGAAATTCGAGACTTATTAAAAAGATATTTAGAACGAGAATTATATATGGTAGATACTGCAATTAATGGCGAAGAAGCGTTGTGCTTATTTAACAAAAATAACTACAACCTCGTTATATTAGATCTTATGATGCCGAAAGTAGATGGTATCGAAGTGTGTAGAAAACTTAGAGATACAACCAACATTCCTATATTAATGCTAACTGCTAAAGATCACGAAGTTGATAAAATTTTGGGCTTAAGCATAGGTGCTGATGATTATATTACGAAACCTTTCAGTATTCACGAAGTGGTTGCAAGAGTAAAAGCTCTTATGCGACGTTTTTTAGTTCTTGGAAGTAACACTAACGTACAAGAGAAAACAGCTTTAACATTTAAAGGACTAACTATCGATTTTAAAAAATACACAGTCCATACGAACGGAAAAGAAATCAACTTAACTGGAAAAGAACTTGAACTATTAAAATTCTTCGCTTCAAACCCAGAGCAAGTATTTACGAAAACACAACTCTTTCGGAATGTATGGGACGATAATTATATAGAAGATGATAATACAGTTATGGTGCATATTAGAAAGCTTAGAAAGAAAATAGAAATCGATTCTTCCAATCCAAAATTCATTCAGACTGTATGGGGAATCGGTTATAAGTTTGTAGGTGAAAAGGTTGAAAAATGATAAGATCCTCATTCTTATTTCATTACAACTTATCATTTGCGGACTTTTAAATATAGATATGGGATACCATGTAAAAATATCTTTATTTATTGCTCTTATCATAATCACAATATATCTTTTCTTTTCAAGAGTTCACTTTATTCAAAGCAACGAATCGATGGTTACTAAATTAGGCCTTGCACTTAAAGGGAATTTACAAACGAGGCTATTCACAAATAACGACCGTTCACTAAATAGTATCGTGTTTTCAATAAACGACTTAATAACTGCATTAGAAAAGGGTCAGATCGAAGCAAGGAAATCCCAAGAAGCTAGAAAACAACTTTTATCTAATATCTCACATGATATCCGAACACCACTTACTTCTATTATTGGATATATTGATGCTTTAAAAGATGATGTCGCTGCTTCTGAAGTAGAAAAGCAAGAATATCTTGAAATACTTTATAAGAAATCGAATGACTTAAAACATCTGGTCGATGAAATCTTTAATATGGCCAAGCTAGATGCTGATGAATTTCCATTAAAAGAAGAAGAACTCGATTTTTCTGAAGTTACTAGAGAAGTATTAATCGAATTTTTACCCGAGCTATCAAAACATAACATTGAACTACAAGTTCTCATACCAGAATCTACTTCCCCTATTATTGCAGATCACCTTAGCCTTATACGAATTATAGGTAATCTAATAAAAAACGCTATCCATCACGGAAAAGCTGGGAAAATAGTAGGAGTCGAACTACTAGAAACCAATACAGAATATGAGCTTCTTATTTGGGACAAGGGACCCGGTATTCCAAAACATGATTTACAAAACGTATTTAAGCGGATGTACCGCAGCGAACAATCAAGAAATCCTTCTTACGGTGGTAGTGGCCTCGGACTTTCTATTTCTAAAGCCCTCGTTGAAAAAAATGGTGGGCGCATATGGGTTGACAGTATTCCCTGGGAACGAACTACTTTTGGTTTTTCCATCCCAAAACACACTACTTTTAAGAAATAGTTAAGAAATGATTAATATGCAGTTAAACCTTCCTTTTTATTATGTAATTAAGAACTTATAGAAAGTAGGTGCCCCCTATAAATACAATTATAAAAACGACAAACCTTACTAAAGTTTATGGGAACCAAAAGTCAGTAGATAATCTAAATATAAATGTACAGCAAGGAGAGATTTATGGATTCATAGGGCGTAACGGTGCTGGTAAAACAACTACAATCCGTATGCTGCTTAGTCTTATAAAACCTACAAGTGGAAATATAGAAATATTCGGTGAGGATTTACTTCGGAATCCAAAAGAAATTTTAAGAAGAATTGGTTCTATCGTTGAAGTCCCAGGATTTTATGAAAACTTAACTGCAAGAGAGAACTTATTAATTAATGCAAAGATAATTGGAGTTCACAAAAGGAATGCAATTGAAGAAGCATTAGAAATTGTAGGCTTGCAGCACGAAACAAAAAAATTAGTAGGAAAATACTCTTTAGGAATGAAGCAACGCTTAGGAATTGCACGTGCTCTTCTCCATTATCCTGAACTACTCATACTAGATGAACCAACTAACGGACTAGATCCAATCGGTATTAAAGAAATGCGAAAACTCATTAAATCTTTAGCTCAAGACAGAAATATAACGATACTCATTTCTAGTCATATATTAGCTGAGGCGGAACAACTAGTCGATCGTATGGGAATTATTCATGAAGGAAGGTTATTAGAAGAAGTTTCTCTTGATACACTGCGTAAAGCCAATCGTAAGTACATAGAATTCCAGGTAAATAATGATAATAAAGCTGCGATGCTATTAGAAAAGCATTTTCAAATTTTTGATTATGAGGTACATGATGAAGGAAATATTCGCGTTTATTCTCACTTTGGACAGCAAGGACACATTAATAGAACGTTAGTTCGTAATGATGTTGAAGTATTAAAAATTGTGATGAGCGAAGATAGACTAGAAGATTATTTCACCAAACTAGTTGGGGGTGGCGCAATTGGTTAATCTTCTTTATACAGAATTATTAAAATTGAAACGATCCAATATGTTTTTGATTAGTATTATCGGAGCAGGTGTCGCGCCATTTTTAGTGGTTGTAGCTTCTTATATACACATGAAGACAAAGCAACCTACTCCAACTATTTTATTAGGTCAACTGTTCACTGAAGTTAACCTATACACTACTTTAATTATAGGATTCCCCTTATATGGAGTTGTGATCGCTTATCTATTTACCCGTGAATACACGGAAGATACATTAAAAAATTTGCTAACTATCCCAGTATCACGTATTAGCTTTATTATAAGTAAGTTTATCCTTCTATTCCTTTGGATCATGATGCTAACTTTAGTTGCTTGGACGCTAACTTTATTATTAGGGCTAATAGGTAGCTTCCCTGGGTTTAGTATCACCTTACTTTTAGGCTCTCTCATAAAATTTTTAATATGTGGTGGACTTCTCTTTCTTTTGTCTTCACCTATTGTACTACTAACTCTTGTAATGAAGACCTATGTACCGCCTATTATATTAACAATCATTATTACAATGACTAACCTTATGATCGTAAATTCAAAACATAAAGACCTATTCCCATGGACCGCTACTCTAGATATAGCAAATAACGAATTACAACCGACTTATCCATCAGAGTATTCTTATATCATCATTGCAGTAACAGCGATTTTCGGATTTATTACAACACTATTCTATTTTAAAAGGGTGGATATTCATTAATTTATAGGAGTGAAACTATGAGCGATCTTATCATTGCCTTCATACTTGGTATTGTAGAAGGGTTAGCTGAATTTTTACCCATCTCTTCTACTGGCCATCTTATATTAGTCGGACATTTATTAGGTTTTGAAGGAGAAAGGGCAAAAACGTTTGAAATTGTCATACAGTTAGGGGCAATTTTAGCTATCGCGATTTTATATCATAAACGCCTTGTTTCTTTATGTAATATTAAACCCCTTCTACGGAAAGAGAAAAAATTCAATGCATTACATGTTTTTCTCGGTGTATTCCCAGCAGTAGTTGTTGGCCTATTATTACATGATGTTATTAAAACATACTTATTTCAGCCGTATACTGTCGTAATCGGACTTGTAGCAGGAGCAATTCTTATGATTTTTGCAGAAGCAAAAAAAGCAGAGGCAACCGCCTTTTCACTAGATGATTTAACATACCGTCAAGCATTAACAATTGGATTATTTCAATGCTTAGCAGTATATCCTGGCTTCTCTAGAGCGGGCTCTACTATTTCTGGAGGGCTATTAGCAAAAGTAAATTATAAGGCTGCATCTGAGTTCTCTTTTCTCATTGCCATTCCTGTAATGGCCGGAGCTACAGGGTTAGACTTATTAAAAAGTTGGAAGTATTTAAGTGTAGATGATATTCCTATGTTTGCGGTAGGATTCATTACCTCTTTTCTTGTAGCAATGCTAGCGGTAGTAACCTTCCTGAAGCTTTTAGAAAAGATAGGTTTAAAACCTTTTGCATATTATCGTATTTTGTTAGCCATTGTATTTACACTTTTCGTATTGCTATAGCTTCATATAAGTCACATATTATTAAACCGATATTCAAGGAATATCGGTTTTTATCTATTTCAACTCTAGTATTACTCACTTCAATATGGCATAGTGGATAATAGATCAATATTAATAATCAGAATATTCTTTACCTCTAAACAACACTTCATTAAAATATGTAACGTTAAAAGCTATATTTGAAATCCGAACCTAGTAATAGCATTTCTTCTTTATACACATATACTGAAGTGAAAATAAGCACCTCAATTGATTGAGTCTACCCATTACACCACGATAGAACTAACGTTCTCATCCCTTTGCTATACATCACTTCTTCCTTGTTTCTATATTTATGGAAGCGAAGTACGTGTAGGTGATCGGGCATTGACCCTAACTTTATTGCAGCCCAAATCACAAATAGACTACATAACAACTATATCCATTACCATACGAAACAATTCGAAAATTGAACATCCCGTCTATTAATATGGGCGTCTACGGGGAAAATGGTCATAAATGGACAGAACAAGTTTATAAACCATATTCCTTCAGCGTATTACTTGTATTAATCCGTAATACAACAAACCAGATTTTATATGACTACAAAACTATTACAAATAAGCAAGTTGCTCAAGGCTTATAAAAAAATTAAAGCGAGGTAAATATACAAATGAATCCATTAGCACAATCATATTGGGATACTTATTGGGGAAACAATAAAAAACCAGAATCTGTTACAGCTTGGCAATTTGGTGATTCTCCTGATTATCTCGCTCAATTAGTCATTGATGGTGTGAAAACCGCAACATGCTCGGGCCATATTTTTTACGAATTAGAAAATGAACCACTACCAACAACTAACGATTATAGTATTGTACTCAATAGTCAGGATGAACCTGTAGCTATTATTAAGACAATAGAAGTAACTATAATGCCAATGAATGAAGTGACTGAAGAATTTGCTGTAGCTGAGGGTGAAGGCGATCTTACTTATAATTACTGGAGAGACACCCATATACAGTTCTTTACAAAGGAACTAAGCGAACTTGGTCTTAGTTTTTCTGAAGATATGCTGCTCGTTTGCGAACGTTTTAAGCTTATCGATGTAAAAAACAAAGTGAAGCTATGATAAATAACGATTTTACCGGAAGTCCATACTAGATAAATACATTTATTTTTAAACAAATAAGCTTGTTATCAATGGATTTCTTGAGCCATTAATAACAAGCTTATTTCATTAAACACAAAAAAGACGAGTCATTCTGACTCGTCTTAAAGTTGCTTGGCGACGTCCTACTCTCACAGGGACAAGGTCCCAACTACCATCGGCGCTAGAGAGCTTAACTTCCGTGTTCGGTATGGGAACGGGTGTGACCTCTCTGCCATCATCACCAAACTGATGAAGGTATATTCCTTCAAAACTAGATAACATTGCTTCATATTATATGGTTAAGTCCTCGATCTATTAGTATTCGTCAGCTCCACATGTCACCATGCTTCCACCTCGAACCTATCAACCTGATCATCTTTCAGGGATCTTACTAGCTTACGCTATGGGAAATCTCATCTTGAGGGGGGCTTCATGCTTAGATGCTTTCAGCACTTATCCCTTCCGCACATAGCTACCCAGCTATGCCCTTGGCAGAACAACTGGTACACCAGCGGTGCGTCCATCCCGGTCCTCTCGTACTAAGGACAGCTCCTCTCAAATTTCCTGCGCCCACGACGGATAGGGACCGAACTGTCTCACGACGTTCTGAACCCAGCTCGCGTACCGCTTTAATGGGCGAACAGCCCAACCCTTGGGACCGACTACAGCCCCAGGATGCGATGAGCCGACATCGAGGTGCCAAACCTCCCCGTCGATGTGGACTCTTGGGGGAGATAAGCCTGTTATCCCCGGGGTAGCTTTTATCCGTTGAGCGATGGCCCTTCCATGCGGAACCACCGGATCACTAAGCCCGACTTTCGTCCCTGCTCGACTTGTAGGTCTCGCAGTCAAGCTCCCTTATGCCTTTGCACTCTACGAATGATTTCCAACCATTCTGAGGGAACCTTTGGGCGCCTCCGTTACACTTTAGGAGGCGACCGCCCCAGTCAAACTGCCCACCTGACACTGTCTCCCGGGTCGATAAGACCCGTAGGTTAGAATTTCAATACAGTCAGGGCGGTATCCCACCAGCGCCTCCACCGAAGCTAGCGCTCCGGTTTCAATGGCTCCCGCCTATCCTGTACAAACTGTACCAAAATTCAATATCAGGCTACAGTAAAGCTCCACGGGGTCTTTCCGTCCTGTCGCGGGTAACCTGCATCTTCACAGGTACTATAATTTCACCGAGTCTCTGGTTGAGACAGTGCCCAAATCGTTACACCTTTCGTGCGGGTCGGAACTTACCCGACAAGGAATTTCGCTACCTTAGGACCGTTATAGTTACGGCCGCCGTTTACTGGGGCTTCAGTTCAGAGCTTCGCTTACGCTAACCCCTCTCCTTAACCTTCCAGCACCGGGCAGGTGTCAGCCCCTATACTTCGCCTTACGGCTTCGCAGAGACCTGTGTTTTTGCTAAACAGTCGCTTGGGCCTATTCACTGCGGCTTTCCGTTAAGAAAGCACCCCTTCTCCCGAAGTTACGGGGTCATTTTGCCGAGTTCCTTAACCAGAGTTCTCTCGCACACCTTAGGATTCTCTCCTCGCCTACCTGTGTCGGTTTGCGGTACAGGCACCTTTTATCTCGCTAGAAGCTTTTCTTGGCAGCGGGGAATCAAAGACTTCGCTCCATAAGGAGCTTCCCCATCACAGCTCAGCCTTCACGATAAGCGGATTTGCCTACTTATCAGCCTAACTGCTTGGACGTGCACAACCAATCGCACGCTTCTTCTATCCTTCTGCGTCCCTCCATTGCTCAAACGATAAAGAGGTGGTACAGGAATATCAACCTGTTGTCCATCGCCTACGCCTGTCGGCCTCGGCTTAGGTCCTGACTAACCCTGAGCGGACGAGCCTTCCTCAGGAAACCTTAGGCATTCGGTGGACGGGATTCTCACCCGTCTTTCGCTACTCATACCGGCATTCTCACTTCTAAGCGCTCCACCAGTCCTTCCGGTCTGACTTCACTGCACTTAGAACGCTCCCCTACCACTGATACCATTGGTATCAATTCGCAGCTTCGGTGGTGTATTTAGCCCCGGTACATTTTCGGCGCAGAGTCACTCGACTAGTGAGCTATTACGCACTCTTTAAATGGTGGCTGCTTCTGAGCCAACATCCTAGTTGTCTAAGCAACTCCACATCCTTTTCCACTTAATACACACTTTGGGACCTTAGCTGGCGATCTGGGCTGTTTCCCTCTTGACTACGGATCTTATCACTCGCAGTCTGACTCCTAAGGATAAGTCATTGGCATTCGGAGTTTGACTGAATTCGGTAATCCGATGAGGACCCCTAGTTCAATCAGTGCTCTACCTCCAAGACTCTTACACTTAAGGCTAGCCCTAAAGCTATTTCGGGGAGAACCAGCTATCTCCAGGTTCGATTGGAATTTCTCCGCTACCCACACCTCATCCCCGCACTTTTCAACGTGCGTGGGTTCGGGCCTCCATTCAGTGTTACCTGAACTTCACCCTGGACATGGGTAGATCACCTGGTTTCGGGTCTACGACCACGTACTAAACGCCCTATTCAGACTCGCTTTCGCTGCGGCTCCGCCTCTTCAGCTTAACCTCGCACGGGATCGTAACTCGCCGGTTCATTCTACAAAAGGCACGCCATCACCCATTAACGGGCTCTGACTATTTGTAGGCACACGGTTTCAGGATCTCTTTCACTCCCCTTCCGGGGTGCTTTTCACCTTTCCCTCACGGTACTGGTTCACTATCGATCACTAGGGAGTATTTAGCCTTGGGAGATGGTCCTCCCAGATTCCGACGGAATTTCACGTGTTCCGCCGTACTCAGGATACATTCAAGAGAGAACGAAGTTTCGACTACGGGGTTGTTACCCTCTGTGACGGACCTTTCCAGGTCGCTTCGTCTACCTCGTTCCTTTGTAACTCCGTATAGAATGTCCTACAACCCCAAGAGGCAAGCCTCTTGGTTTGGGCTAGATTCCGTTTCGCTCGCCGCTACTCAGGAAATCGCATTTGCTTTCTCTTCCTCCAGGTACTTAGATGTTTCAGTTCCCTGGGTCTGTCTTCCATACCCTATGTATTCAGGTAAGGATACCATACCATTACGTATAGTGGGTTTCCCCATTCGGAAATCTTCGGATCAAAGCTTACTTACAGCTCCCCGAAGCATATCGGCGTTAGTCCCGTCCTTCATCGACTCCTAGTGTCAAGGCATCCACCGTGCGCCCTTTCTAACTTAACCAAACTAAAATTAAAAAAATATGAGCTACACTGTTATCTAGTTTTCAAAGAACATACATTTAAACTTGAGAGATAGTTCTCTCAAAACTGAACGAAACAAAACAAGTCAACGTTTATTGATGAACTGCGTTCATCAATTCTCCATAGAAAGGAGGTGATCCAGCCGCACCTTCCGATACGGCTACCTTGTTACGACTTCACCCCAATCATCTGTCCCACCTTAGGCGGCTGGCTCCATAAAGGTTACCCCACCGACTTCGGGTGTTACAAACTCTCGTGGTGTGACGGGCGGTGTGTACAAGGCCCGGGAACGTATTCACCGCGGCATGCTGATCCGCGATTACTAGCGATTCCAGCTTCATGTAGGCGAGTTGCAGCCTACAATCCGAACTGAGAACGGTTTTATGAGATTAGCTCCACCTCGCGGTCTTGCAGCTCTTTGTACCGTCCATTGTAGCACGTGTGTAGCCCAGGTCATAAGGGGCATGATGATTTGACGTCATCCCCACCTTCCTCCGGTTTGTCACCGGCAGTCACCTTAGAGTGCCCAACTTAATGATGGCAACTAAGATCAAGGGTTGCGCTCGTTGCGGGACTTAACCCAACATCTCACGACACGAGCTGACGACAACCATGCACCACCTGTCACTCTGCTCCCGAAGGAGAAGCTCTATCTCTAGAGTTTTCAGAGGATGTCAAGACCTGGTAAGGTTCTTCGCGTTGCTTCGAATTAAACCACATGCTCCACCGCTTGTGCGGGCCCCCGTCAATTCCTTTGAGTTTCAGCCTTGCGGCCGTACTCCCCAGGCGGAGTGCTTAATGCGTTAACTTCAGCACTAAAGGGCGGAAACCCTCTAACACTTAGCACTCATCGTTTACGGCGTGGACTACCAGGGTATCTAATCCTGTTTGCTCCCCACGCTTTCGCGCCTCAGTGTCAGTTACAGACCAGAAAGTCGCCTTCGCCACTGGTGTTCCTCCATATCTCTACGCATTTCACCGCTACACATGGAATTCCACTTTCCTCTTCTGCACTCAAGTCTCCCAGTTTCCAATGACCCTCCACGGTTGAGCCGTGGGCTTTCACATCAGACTTAAGAAACCACCTGCGCGCGCTTTACGCCCAATAATTCCGGATAACGCTTGCCACCTACGTATTACCGCGGCTGCTGGCACGTAGTTAGCCGTGGCTTTCTGGTTAGGTACCGTCAAGGTGCCAGCTTATTCAACTAGCACTTGTTCTTCCCTAACAACAGAGTTTTACGACCCGAAAGCCTTCATCACTCACGCGGCGTTGCTCCGTCAGACTTTCGTCCATTGCGGAAGATTCCCTACTGCTGCCTCCCGTAGGAGTCTGGGCCGTGTCTCAGTCCCAGTGTGGCCGATCACCCTCTCAGGTCGGCTACGCATCGTCGCCTTGGTGAGCCGTTACCTCACCAACTAGCTAATGCGACGCGGGTCCATCCATAAGTGACAGCCGAAGCCGCCTTTCAATTTCGAACTATGCAGTTCAAAATATTATCCGGTATTAGCCCCGGTTTCCCGGAGTTATCCCAGTCTTATGGGTAGGTTACCCACGTGTTACTCACCCGTCCGCCGCTAACTTCATAAGAGCAAGCTCTTAATCCATTCGCTCGACTTGCATGTATTAGGCACGCCGCCAGCGTTCATCCTGAGCCAGGATCAAACTCTCCAATAAAGTTAGTTTGTCTAGCATCTAAAAATAAAAATTGACGTTCACGTTGTTTGTTTCGTTCAGTTTTCAAAGAACTTGTTTGCCGCTCATTTGCGACTCCCTTATGTTAACATTTTCATATTTCAATGTCAACTAAGTTTTTCATTTTGTTTTGTCGCTTTCTGCGTTGTTGCTATCGGCGACTTGTTCTATATTACACCTCTATATCCTAATCGTCAATACCTTTTATCCTTTTTATTTTATAAATTCTAAAGGGTATTGAACCTTCTTCATTTATACTCCGTTCCTAGAGATTAATAGACTGGTGCAATCACTTTCATAATCGACAGTTTATACTTTCTTACTTACACCTTTCTAAAGAATGAATAGCAAGCCAAACAAATATATATTAAAGGTAGCACTTTTTATTTCGAGTACATTCCAGCTGCATTCACAATTATCTCCTACCACTTCTCTTTAGGAATTATACATACACCATGCATTTACTAAAAATCTAATTAACTTAGGAGGCGTTATGAAATGCATGTTAATAAGAAGATCATTTATGTATCCCATGATGCCCATTTCCACGGAGCACAGCTGCTTTCTTTACATACTATTAAAGCTCTTAAAGAAAACTTTCATTACTCCGTCGCAATTATTTCTATTGGAACGGGCATTTTAATCCACGATTTTCAAAAGTATGGTCCTGTTTATTGCCTAGAGGAAGACTACCCAACAGAAAAAAGGGTCGAATTATTAATAAAGAAGTTACTATCACAAGACTATACCATCGCCATATGTAGTACCGTCATAAGTGGTGATATAGTTGCATTGCTAGCTAAACACAATATAAAAGTTATTTCATTAATACATGAATTGCCGCATTTAATACAACAGTACTCTGCCGAGGGGAAAGCTAGAAACATTGCCCAGTTTGCTTACAAAATTGTCTTCCCTTCACAGTACGTGTATGAAAAATTCCGTACAATCACCCAATTAGATCATCAAAAATGTCACATCCTCCCTCAAGGCTTGTTTAACCACAATCCTTATAAGAACAATATTGCAAAAGCTAGAAGCGAATTACGAAAAAAACACAACCTGCCTCTAGATAGCAAAATCATTTTAGGAGTAGGTTTCGCTGATCATCGGAAAGGGATAGATTTATTCTCACTTATTGCTTACTCAGTAAGAAAGATTCATACGAATATTCATTTTATCTGGGTCGGGAGAACAGATGTTCATTTCTTTAACACGCTATCCCCAAGATATACAGCACATTTCACATTAGTTGAGCCTACTCCAGATATCGGTTTATATAACGCCGGGGCTGATTTATATTTATTAACTTCAAGAGAAGATCCTTTTCCAAACGTTGTTTTAGAGGCATTAGATACAAAAGTCCCTGTTATAGGGTTTAAAAACGCTGGAGGTTTTGAAGATGTTGTTACGGAACAAACTGGCGCCTTAGTAGACTTTTTAAATTTACCGCAGGTGCTGGAAAGAATATATGAATTTATTGGAGATGAAGAATTACGATTACAAAAGGGGCGCTTTGGCCAAGAGCTTATTGAAAAAGATTTCAACTTTCTTCATTACATTTATCAACTGTTAAACCTACTTGATCATAATTACAAAAAAATAAGCGTAATCATACCGAACTATAATTACGAAAAATACTTATCTGACCGAGTTAAATCCATATTAAACCAAACCTATCCCCTTTACGAACTAATTTTCCTAGACGATGCCTCTACTGACAATAGCGTATCTATATTTGAACAGCTGCTCTCAAACGAAAATAAGCCCCACCTAAAAGTTCAGCAGATTATTAATGATAAAAACTCTGGTTCTGTATTTAAACAATGGATAAAAGGCATCTCTGCAGCAACCGGTGATTATATTTGGATTGCAGAGGCCGATGACTTATGTGATCAGACATTTTTAGAAGAAGTAATACAAGGGTTTCATATAAATGGTGATGTTACCTTAAGCTACACACAATCAAAACAAATAGATGAACAAGGAAATATCCTAGCCAATCATTATTTAGATTACACAAATGATATTGATAAAGAAAAATGGAAAAGTTCTTATTTCCGAAAAGGGATAGATGAAATACAAGATACATTACTTATCAAAAACACCATACCTAATGTCTCAAGTGTAGTTTTTAAAAATATAGATATAAAAACAACAGAAAAACAATTAGAAGAGTTTAAAGTAGCTGGTGATTGGTTTTTCTATGTTTCTATTCTTAAAGAGGGAAACATTTATTTCAATCCAAAACCGCTAAACTATCATAGACGACATACAAATAGCGTAACGAGAACAGAAGATTCATATTCCCATTACAGTGAAGTTGTACAAATGCAGAATTTCATTAAAGAAACCTTTACTATCGATGACATTTCAAAAAAGAAAATGTACACATATAGAAAGTACCTTAAAGCATATTTGAAGATTTAATGATATATTTTCTTCGCCATCAGTATCTCTTGTAAAACGTTACTATCATTTAAGGGGGTTACTCTTTGAAAGAATTTATAGAAGCAAATAAAGATTTGCTTTCTCAAATTGCACACAACTACAATGTAAATGCAAGTATCCATCCAGAGGATCATATCTTTCAATTCCTTGTCACTAATCCAGTCTTCCCATCTAAAAAAGAAGCGATAGATTATTATTTTCAAGATGGGAGAAAATCCGCAGAAACACTCTTAGATTTAATTACTTCCTTTTATCCCCCTATAGACACTCCAATTAAATTATTAGAATTCGCATCCGGATATGGCTGCGTAACACGTCATTTATTAAACCCACAAACGAACTTAAGTATAACTACCTGTGATATACATGAAGAGGCTATTACTTTTATTGAAAACACATTAAATACTTCTTCTATCTTATCTCACCCTGAACCTGAACAAGTAAAATTGGCCTCGTCTACGTATGATATCGTCTTTTGTCTATCCTTTTTTTCTCATATGCCTGATACAACTTGGTTTCGTTGGCTTCAAACATTGTATAATGCTGTTTCTCCTGAAGGCTTACTCATTTTCACAACTCATGGTTATCAAAGTAAAAAGTACTTCAGCTTTCCAGATTTAAATAAACAGGGTTATTGGTTTCTCCCTTCTAGTGAACAATTGGATTTAGATGTTCATCAATACGGGCAAACGATCGTTAGTCCCTCTTACGTATGTGACAAAATTAAATTATTACCCTATAACCCTGTCATCAAAAAATACACTGAAGGTTTTTGGTGGGAACATCAAGACCTTTGGGTAATAAAAAAAGAAATAAAATAATAAACCACGCTCTACTGATACAAAAGTAGGGCATGGCTTATTATTTTTTACTATATAAGAACTCTTCAATCCATAGCTTATTTAATCTAATTCCACTTTTGAAATCTATTTTCGGTTCCCAATTACATTCTCGTCTTACTCTATCTATATTTAAAATGATTTTTTGAACATTTTCTTGCCTTTGTTTATAGCAGGTAAAGTCCACTTTTCTTTCCGTTAATTTCTCCAATTCTACTATAATTCGTTTTAAAGAGAGACCCTTGCCGCTCCCTATGTTATACACACAAGATTTCAAACGATTTAATTGTGATAGTTGTATAGTGATTTCAACTAAATCATCGATATAAATATAATCTCGAATAATCTCTTGTGGATTCCCATATATATTAATCTTTTCATTACTGAGATGCTGATACAAAAAACAATTTATTGCCCCAACTTTCTTTAAAGGATTTTGATATTTTCCATATGGATTAGAATATCTACATACAACATAGTCAATTCCGTATTTTTTCTTATAAAAGTACAAGTAATTTTCAAGCGATACTTTTGTTATTCCATAAGGAGAAAGTGGTTTTAATGGATGTTCCTCATCAATAGGTAAATATTCCGGTTCACCATAAACCGTCCCTCCAGAAGATGCTAATACAATTTTTTTAACAGGAAAATTTTTAACACTTTCCATGAAGTTAAGAAAAAAAAAGCTACTGTTTATATCTCCGAAAACATCTTCAATTGAAGTTGCTACATTAGACGTTGCAGCTAAATAAATAATAATATCCACACTCACTAAAGCTTTATATATATCTTTAACATTCGCTAAATCACCTTTAATAAATTCAACCTCACTTATAATATTTTGAGGGAAATTATTTATATGTCTGGAAAATACTTTTACATTTTGACCTTGTTTCAATAAACCTAATGCGAGGTTTATACCAATGAAACTATTTCCACCTACTATTAAATAATTATTCTTCCTCATAATATCCTCTCTAGTAATAAGATTTTTGCTTATCACACCTAGAAATACAAATAAACGAACTTGGTCACCTCTATTATTCATTCTCTTATAATTGTATGCCCCTTATAAATTTTCATTATCTTTATTTTATATTTTCCTTTTAGAATCGATACTTTATTTAAGATGACCGCAAAAACACTCATAATATTTACTCATTCCCATGAATATATTGGATTAGTAAAAACTTGCCTTCTCATATTCTCGTTTATTCTATTTAAAAACCTTCTCCATAAATAAAACTTTCAAAAAGGAGCACTACATGTATGAAGAATGTAAATCAAGAGCTTTTAAATCATGTAATCCTACATAAAGATCGAATCCCACATTTCCATAAAGACTTTCCACTTATACTATTCTGGAGCCATAGAAGCGGATGTACTACTTTAGCTAATTGGTTCTTTTTTTCAAATTGGATTATTTCCTGAAGCAAAGAAATACCATGACTTTATTCATTACTATGAATTCTGGGTGTATAAAAACAACACCAACTACATACCAGAGTTACAAAATGGGCTTCTAACAGCAAAAAAAGATGTTTGTAAACTTGTACGGAATCCCTATACAAGGGCGGTCAGCTCCTTTTTATTGCTTGCTGACAATCCATATGCTAGCCCTCAATGGGAAAGTATCCGGCATTATTTTTATAATGACAAATATAGTAATCAAGGAATATCATTTAAACAATTTTTATATTACGTTCAAGCATTCGGTTCTAATTCCCTAGCAATAGATATACATTTTAGTCAGCAATACGTCCCAGGTGAAGAAAACTTCATCCAATGCTATATTCCTTTAGAAGATTTTAATACACAAATCACCAAGATAGAACACACGTACGATTTGACTGAATCAAATTTAGCGCTTCTTACAAATTCAGATCATCATCGTGCTCATAAGATGCTTTATACGGGAAGCTATGCAGAACTTAGCATTACAGATGCATCCTTCCCCCGCTTTCCAACATATGAAAGCTTTTATGATAAAGAAACCATGGATTTAGTTACAGAAATATATGCACAAGACTTTGAAATGTATCCGTACACAAAAGGGATATTCTAAGTCGATACATTCTTCAATGAATAAAAGCGAATGTATCGCATAGCATAAAGTGAAACTTTAATTAGCGTGGGGTTCTCTCCCGCTAATTATTCCATTCTACCAATCTCACTTTTATGAGTTCCCTAATTTCCACCCACTCTCTTTGATTTCGCTGGTTGTTGACGTGTGTGTCATATGCATTTTTTTTTACACAGGAGTGATGTCATGTGGAAGGTAATTTGAAGCACAATAATGGATATTGCGTTATTTGTGAGAAGAAAGCTACATTTATAGAGCATAATGATTGGCTTAGAGATCACTACTTATGTTCTACATGCCACTCTATACCAAGGCAGCGCGCTCTAATCCATGTTTTAAATACATTTTTTCCAAAATGGGGTTCCTATCATATCCACGAATCCTCTCCTGGGGGAATTACAACTCAACTACTAATAAAAAACTGCAAAAACTATACATACTCTCAATACTTTAAAAACTACCCTCTCGGCCAATACTTTCAAGGGATTAGATGCGAGAACTTAGAAGACATGACTTTTCAAAATGAATCTTTTGATTTATTCATTACTCAAGATGTCTTTGAACATGTAATGGAGCCAAACAAAGCCTTTAAAGAAATAGAGCGTGTATTAAAGCCTGGCGGCGCTCATGTGTTTACTGTCCCTTGGTATCATACACTCACAAAGACTTTACAAAGAGCAAGAATCAATAAAGAAGGAATCGAATATATTGAGGAGCCAATTTATCATGGTAATCCTATTGATGAGAACGGGTCTTTAGTAACATTTGATTGGGGTCAAGATATGATTGAATATATTTATACACATGCAAATATGTATACCATTGTTTATTTACAAAAGGATAGATCACTGGGGTTAGATGCTGAATTTCTACATGTTTTTATTAGTAAAAAACACGAAAATGATTTTTAGGCACTATATAATTTGGAGGTTAACAAATGAATAACTTTAAGTTAGGAAGTGATTTTGATAACCTTGTTAGCCCACTTTCTGATGTTGAACTTCTTAATCTATTTATACAAAGTTGCTCACAAACAAAGATAAATGGCATCCCAGTACCTACGTTCCCCTCCGAAGAAATTCAACAACAGTTTGTAGGTGCTTCCTATGAACATGCTCTTTATGAAGCATATTTGTTTTATAGCCTTGTAAAAACATATGCCCATAATTTAGGCGTTCCCTTGAATAAAGAACGGAAAATTTTAGACTTTGGTTGCGGATGGGGAAGAATCATACGCTTCTTTTTCAAAGATGTTCGCCATAAAAATTTACTTGGTATTGATGTAGATCCTGTAATGATTAACCTTTGTAACGAAACGTTAGGAAGAGGCAGATATAAAATAGCTCCCCCACAACCTCCTGTAGAATTTATTAATGACAATTCATTAGACATCATATTCGCTTATTCTGTATTCTCACATTTATCCGAAGAAACTGCAGAAAATTGGATAAAGGAATTTTCAAGAATTCTTCGTCCAGGTGGAATCTTCATCGCCACAACACAAGCACGCTATTTTCTCGATTTCTGTCAACAATTTAAGGAACACCCTGAATTAATTCAAACGGGATGGCATAAAACTTTATCTCATGCTTTTCCAGATATAAATCGTGCCATCTCGGATTATGAAAGCGGCAATTTTATCCACAGCCCTACGGGAGCTGGAGACGTTAGAAACAGTAGCTTCTATGGGGAAACCGTTATACCTAGAACTTATATTAAAAACCACTATGAGAAGTATTTAAAGCTACGGGACTTTTTTGATGATACAAACCGGTTACCCCAAGCTCTATTTGTTCTCCAAAAAGATTAACTCTTTTCGCTCATTGTATAATGAAGATCATTTTGTATCTCAGCCGTATATATTAAATCATCAAAGATTTCCATATCAAGCAAACTGCACAAAAGAATTCATTATGCAGCATAAACACAGTAAGTAAATAACATATCTCATGTTTTAACTAGATTCGAAAAATCAAAAGTAACTTCCCACCACTTGAACTACGAAGAACATAAGGGGGATATATCTTGAAAATAATCGCTTTTTACTTACCACAGTTTCATCAAATAAAAGAAAATGACCGATGGTGGGGGAAAGGGTTTACTGAATGGACAAATACTAAAAGTGCACGACCTTTATTTTCAGGACATTACCAACCTAGAGAACCTTATCAAGATTTTTATTATGACTTAACCACCCCATCCGTAAGAAAATGGCAAGCAGAAATCGCCAAAGCACATGGCATATATGGTTTTTGTTATTACCATTACTGGTTTAAAGGGAAGAGGCTATTGGAGGCACCCTTTAATGAGGTACTTAAGATGAAGGAACCAGATTTTCCATTTTGCCTTTCTTGGGCAAATGAACCGTGGACAAAAACTTGGGATGGTCTTGATAGTCACATATTAATGCCTCAAAATTATGGAGAATTATCGGATTGGAAAGAACACTTTGAGTATTTATTGCAAGCTTTCCAAGATGAGAGATATATCCGTATAGACGATAAACCACTATTCATTATTTATCGCCCTGGGCATATCCCTCATTGTGAACAAATGCTTCATTATTGGAATACACTCGCACAAGAAAATGGTTTGAAAGGTATATACTTTGCAGAAACATTAAACAGCTTTCCACTTCCTAATATAAATGGATTTGATGCTAGCATTCAATTCGAGCCTTTTTATACAATTGCTCATGATAGCTCTTCAGACATAAATAAGACAATATATGAGTCTGGTAAACAAATAAACGCTTGGGATTATGATAAAGTGTGGATGTATATACTAAAGCGATCTCCTCCAGAGAAAAAAACATTTCCTGGTGCCTTTGTTGACTGGGACAATACAGCACGCCGCAAAGACTTAAATAGCAGTATCTTCCTAGGTTCTACCCCTGGTAAGTTCACGATATATTTAAGCAAACAAATCCAGCGTACCTATTCTCTTTACAACAGCGAGTTTTTATTTATTAATGCGTGGAATGAATGGGCAGAAGGTACTTACTTAGAACCAGATAAAAGGCATGGATTCGCCTATTTAGAAGGAGTTAAGCAGGCAATTAACAGAGGTATGAAAGCATACAAAAAAGACGAGTCATTCTGACTCGTCTTAAAGTTGCTTGGCGACGTCCTACTCTCACAGGGACAAGGTCCCAACTACCATCGGCGCTAGAGAGCTTAACTTCCGTGTTCGGTATGGGAACGGGTGTGACCTCTCTGCCATCATCACCAAACTGATGAAGGTATATTCCTTCAAAACTAGATAACATTGCTTCATATTATATGGTTAAGTCCTCGATCTATTAGTATTCGTCAGCTCCACATGTCACCATGCTTCCACCTCGAACCTATCAACCTGATCATCTTTCAGGGATCTTACTAGCTTACGCTATGGGAAATCTCATCTTGAGGGGGGCTTCATGCTTAGATGCTTTCAGCACTTATCCCTTCCGCACATAGCTACCCAGCTATGCCCTTGGCAGAACAACTGGTACACCAGCGGTGCGTCCATCCCGGTCCTCTCGTACTAAGGACAGCTCCTCTCAAATTTCCTGCGCCCACGACGGATAGGGACCGAACTGTCTCACGACGTTCTGAACCCAGCTCGCGTACCGCTTTAATGGGCGAACAGCCCAACCCTTGGGACCGACTACAGCCCCAGGATGCGATGAGCCGACATCGAGGTGCCAAACCTCCCCGTCGATGTGGACTCTTGGGGGAGATAAGCCTGTTATCCCCGGGGTAGCTTTTATCCGTTGAGCGATGGCCCTTCCATGCGGAACCACCGGATCACTAAGCCCGACTTTCGTCCCTGCTCGACTTGTAGGTCTCGCAGTCAAGCTCCCTTATGCCTTTGCACTCTACGAATGATTTCCAACCATTCTGAGGGAACCTTTGGGCGCCTCCGTTACACTTTAGGAGGCGACCGCCCCAGTCAAACTGCCCACCTGACACTGTCTCCCGGGTCGATGAGACCCGTAGGTTAGAATTTCAATACAGTCAGGGCGGTATCCCACCAGCGCCTCCACCGAAGCTAGCGCTCCGGTTTCAATGGCTCCCGCCTATCCTGTACAAACTGTACCAAAATTCAATATCAGGCTACAGTAAAGCTCCACGGGGTCTTTCCGTCCTGTCGCGGGTAACCTGCATCTTCACAGGTACTATAATTTCACCGAGTCTCTGGTTGAGACAGTGCCCAAATCGTTACACCTTTCGTGCGGGTCGGAACTTACCCGACAAGGAATTTCGCTACCTTAGGACCGTTATAGTTACGGCCGCCGTTTACTGGGGCTTCAGTTCAGAGCTTCGCTTACGCTAACCCCTCTCCTTAACCTTCCAGCACCGGGCAGGTGTCAGCCCCTATACTTCGCCTTACGGCTTCGCAGAGACCTGTGTTTTTGCTAAACAGTCGCTTGGGCCTATTCACTGCGGCTTTCCGTTAAGAAAGCACCCCTTCTCCCGAAGTTACGGGGTCATTTTGCCGAGTTCCTTAACCAGAGTTCTCTCGCACACCTTAGGATTCTCTCCTCGCCTACCTGTGTCGGTTTGCGGTACAGGCACCTTTTATCTCGCTAGAAGCTTTTCTTGGCAGCGGGGAATCAAAGACTTCGCTCCATAAGGAGCTTCCCCATCACAGCTCAGCCTTCACGATAAGCGGATTTGCCTACTTATCAGCCTAACTGCTTGGACGTGCACAACCAATCGCACGCTTCTTCTATCCTTCTGCGTCCCTCCATTGCTCAAACGATAAAGAGGTGGTACAGGAATATCAACCTGTTGTCCATCGCCTACGCCTGTCGGCCTCGGCTTAGGTCCTGACTAACCCTGAGCGGACGAGCCTTCCTCAGGAAACCTTAGGCATTCGGTGGACGGGATTCTCACCCGTCTTTCGCTACTCATACCGGCATTCTCACTTCTAAGCGCTCCACCAGTCCTTCCGGTCTGACTTCACTGCACTTAGAACGCTCCCCTACCACTGATACGATTGGTATCAATTCGCAGCTTCGGTGGTGTATTTAGCCCCGGTACATTTTCGGCGCAGAGTCACTCGACTAGTGAGCTATTACGCACTCTTTAAATGGTGGCTGCTTCTGAGCCAACATCCTAGTTGTCTAAGCAACTCCACATCCTTTTCCACTTAATACACACTTTGGGACCTTAGCTGGCGATCTGGGCTGTTTCCCTCTTGACTACGGATCTTATCACTCGCAGTCTGACTCCTAAGGATAAGTCATTGGCATTCGGAGTTTGACTGAATTCGGTAATCCGATGAGGACCCCTAGTTCAATCAGTGCTCTACCTCCAAGACTCTTACACTTAAGGCTAGCCCTAAAGCTATTTCGGGGAGAACCAGCTATCTCCAGGTTCGATTGGAATTTCTCCGCTACCCACACCTCATCCCCGCACTTTTCAACGTGCGTGGGTTCGGGCCTCCATTCAGTGTTACCTGAACTTCACCCTGGACATGGGTAGATCACCTGGTTTCGGGTCTACGACCACGTACTAAACGCCCTATTCAGACTCGCTTTCGCTGCGGCTCCGCCTCTTCAGCTTAACCTCGCACGGGATCGTAACTCGCCGGTTCATTCTACAAAAGGCACGCCATCACCCATTAACGGGCTCTGACTATTTGTAGGCACACGGTTTCAGGATCTCTTTCACTCCCCTTCCGGGGTGCTTTTCACCTTTCCCTCACGGTACTGGTTCACTATCGATCACTAGGGAGTATTTAGCCTTGGGAGATGGTCCTCCCAGATTCCGACGGAATTTCACGTGTTCCGCCGTACTCAGGATACATTCAAGAGAGAACGAAGTTTCGACTACGGGGTTATTACCCTCTGTGACGGACCTTTCCAGGTCGCTTCGTCTACCTCGTTCCTTTGTAACTCCGTATAGAATGTCCTACAACCCCAAGAGGCAAGCCTCTTGGTTTGGGCTAGATTCCGTTTCGCTCGCCGCTACTCAGGAAATCGCATTTGCTTTCTCTTCCTCCAGGTACTTAGATGTTTCAGTTCCCTGGGTCTGTCTTCCATACCCTATGTATTCAGGTAAGGATACCATACCATTACGTATAGTGGGTTTCCCCATTCGGAAATCTTCGGATCAAAGCTTACTTACAGCTCCCCGAAGCATATCGGCGTTAGTCCCGTCCTTCATCGACTCCTAGTGTCAAGGCATCCACCGTGCGCCCTTTCTAACTTAACCAAACTAAAATTAAAAAATATGAGCTACACTGTTATCTAGTTTTCAAAGAACATACATTTAAACTTGAGAGATAGTTCTCTCAAAACTGAACGAAACAAAACAAGTCAACGTTTATTGATGAACTGCGTTCATCAATTCTCCATAGAAAGGAGGTGATCCAGCCGCACCTTCCGATACGGCTACCTTGTTACGACTTCACCCCAATCATCTGTCCCACCTTAGGCGGCTGGCTCCATAAAGGTTACCCCACCGACTTCGGGTGTTACAAACTCTCGTGGTGTGACGGGCGGTGTGTACAAGGCCCGGGAACGTATTCACCGCGGCATGCTGATCCGCGATTACTAGCGATTCCAGCTTCATGTAGGCGAGTTGCAGCCTACAATCCGAACTGAGAACGGTTTTATGAGATTAGCTCCACCTCGCGGTCTTGCAGCTCTTTGTACCGTCCATTGTAGCACGTGTGTAGCCCAGGTCATAAGGGGCATGATGATTTGACGTCATCCCCACCTTCCTCCGGTTTGTCACCGGCAGTCACCTTAGAGTGCCCAACTTAATGATGGCAACTAAGATCAAGGGTTGCGCTCGTTGCGGGACTTAACCCAACATCTCACGACACGAGCTGACGACAACCATGCACCACCTGTCACTCTGCTCCCGAAGGAGAAGCTCTATCTCTAGAGTTTTCAGAGGATGTCAAGACCTGGTAAGGTTCTTCGCGTTGCTTCGAATTAAACCACATGCTCCACCGCTTGTGCGGGCCCCCGTCAATTCCTTTGAGTTTCAGCCTTGCGGCCGTACTCCCCAGGCGGAGTGCTTAATGCGTTAACTTCAGCACTAAAGGGCGGAAACCCTCTAACACTTAGCACTCATCGTTTACGGCGTGGACTACCAGGGTATCTAATCCTGTTTGCTCCCCACGCTTTCGCGCCTCAGTGTCAGTTACAGACCAGAAAGTCGCCTTCGCCACTGGTGTTCCTCCATATCTCTACGCATTTCACCGCTACACATGGAATTCCACTTTCCTCTTCTGCACTCAAGTCTCCCAGTTTCCAATGACCCTCCACGGTTGAGCCGTGGGCTTTCACATCAGACTTAAGAAACCACCTGCGCGCGCTTTACGCCCAATAATTCCGGATAACGCTTGCCACCTACGTATTACCGCGGCTGCTGGCACGTAGTTAGCCGTGGCTTTCTGGTTAGGTACCGTCAAGGTGCCAGCTTATTCAACTAGCACTTGTTCTTCCCTAACAACAGAGTTTTACGACCCGAAAGCCTTCATCACTCACGCGGCGTTGCTCCGTCAGACTTTCGTCCATTGCGGAAGATTCCCTACTGCTGCCTCCCGTAGGAGTCTGGGCCGTGTCTCAGTCCCAGTGTGGCCGATCACCCTCTCAGGTCGGCTACGCATCGTCGCCTTGGTGAGCCGTTACCTCACCAACTAGCTAATGCGACGCGGGTCCATCCATAAGTGACAGCCGAAGCCGCCTTTCAATTTCGAACTATGCAGTTCAAAATATTATCCGGTATTAGCCCCGGTTTCCCGGAGTTATCCCAGTCTTATGGGTAGGTTACCCACGTGTTACTCACCCGTCCGCCGCTAACTTCATAAGAGCAAGCTCTTAATCCATTCGCTCGACTTGCATGTATTAGGCACGCCGCCAGCGTTCATCCTGAGCCAGGATCAAACTCTCCAATAAAGTTAGTTTGTCTAGCATCTAAAAATAAAAATTGACGTTCACGTTGTTTGTTTCGTTCAGTTTTCAAAGAACTTGTTTGCCGCTCATTTGCGACTCCCTTATGTTAACATTTTCATATTTCAATGTCAACTAAGTTTTTCATTTTGTTTTGTCGCTTTCTGCATTGTTGCTATCGGCGACTTGTTCTATATTACACCTCTAACCTACAATCGTCAATATGTTTTTATAAAAAACTTCATTTTTTTATAAATCCTATTTACGTTATTAATTTATCTATTTATATACCTCTTCTATAAGAATAGATAAGCAACCCATGAAACACTCTATGGGTTGCTATTCCATCATAAAAACTATTGTTCTTTTGAAGGTACAGAACAACTTTCATCCGTACAAGACATATCGCTTCCACCCTCTGAAGAAAGCTCTTGTAACTTAGGTGCAGGATTCTCTTCTTCCCAAACTTGCTGAAGTGCACCAACAAAGGTTTCAAGTGGTTGCGCACCTGAAATAGCATACTTTTGATTAATAATAAAATAAGGAACTCCCGAAATTTGATATTGCTGAGCAATCGCTTCATCAATTCTAACATCATTTGCATATGCGCTTTTATCATTAATAACATGTAGAGCTTCTTGCTTATCTAAACCTGAAGCTTCAGCAATAGTAGCAAGCGTATCCACATCACTTAAATTTTCCGATTCAGTGAAATATGCACAAAGTAGATTTTCCGTAATCTCTTTTTCTTTCCCTTGATCCTTTGCAAATTTGGCAAGACGATGCGCATCAAAAGTGTTCGTCGGCTTCATCTCTTCAAAATTAAAACTTAACCCCATACTAGCTGCATGATTGCCTAGTTGTATATTATTACGCTTAGCTTCTTCAATACTAATCCCATACTTTGATGCAAGTACTTCATTAATACTTGTTCCAGAATAGATTGGAGCATTTTGGTCTAATTCAAAACTTTTAAACTCAACTTCAACATCTTTCTTATGCGGAAATTGCTCTAAAGCCATTTCTAATCTACGTTTCCCAATATAACAAAATGGGCATACAAAATCTGACCATACTTCAATTTTCATAGAAACACCTCATTAACATGTAGTTTTCAATTATTGTAGCACTGGTAATAAGGAATTCAAAAATTTATGCTTCAAACCTTATATACTACAAACTAAAATGAGTTTTTAAATAGAAAAAACGATAATCAAAAGTATAAAAACAGTTCCTTCTGATTATCGTATATACAAAATACAAATCTAAAACAATCTAATTACGCTGGAATGTATCTCCCCACGAACTCCCATATGGTATTCCAATATTTATTCGAATCTACCTTCTCGGCTTCTCCATGTCCAGCACCTGGAACAATTAATTTCTCTTTTTCTACTTTTGCAGCATTATATACTTCATCTAACATTTCATAAGGAACGAATGTATCAGCGTCCCCATGAATAAATAGCATCGGTGTTTTACTTTTCGCTACTTGTTTTACAGCTGAAGCTTCTTCTAAATCATATCCAGCTCTTAATTTTGTAACTGTATTTGCCGCATTCATAACAGGAAACTTCGGCAAGTGGAATAAATCGTTTAATTGATAAGTAAATTCATCAATAACAGTTGAGTATCCACAATCTTCAATAATAACTTTAACGTTAGAGGGTAACTCTTCACCTGAAGTCATCATTACAGTTGCTCCCCCCATTGAAACTCCAAAGAGTGCTATTTCAGCATTAGGGTCTTTCTTTACAATTTGTTGAATCCAAATCAAAATATCTTTACGATCGTGCCAGCCCATCCCTATATAATCACCTTCACTATTTCCATGCCCACGAAGATCTGGCGCTATGACGTTATATCCTTCTTCATAAAAATTCCGGATATATTTCGTCATTTTCGATGCCCTACTATCATATCCATGAACTACAATTGCCCATTTATGGCTAGATTGTTCATTCATATATTCATAACCTGTTAATTTCAACTTATCGAAAGAATTTATGTTTCGTATATTAGGTTTATGATTTGATACAAAGTTCGCATCCTTTTCTTCATTTGTAGCAAACACACCTCCCGATGCATTCACAGTTTCTACTAAGTGAGGATTATCCTCTAAAAACTCTTTCTCTTGTTTTGCATTCAACGCATAATTATAAAAATAATTCCCGACTAACATATAAGTAATTGCTAGAAGGACTAAAACCACTATAGTAATTACACCTATCTTCTTCATATTATCTCCTTAAAAAATTTAAATCTTCCTATATTAAAGTACCTCGAAAAACAACTGTACTATTTTAACACACCGATAGATTGCTTCTACAAAAAATAGAATAGAAAATCTTAAACTACACATCAAAAATGATGAAAGAAAATGAATATGAGAGGATCAAAATAATAAGGATTACTTACTTGAGGCTGATAAGAAGTTTAAAACACAAAAAAGACGAGTCATTCTGACTCGTCTTAAAGTTGCTTGGCGACGTCCTACTCTCACAGGGACAAGGTCCCAACTACCATCGGCGCTAGAGAGCTTAACTTCCGTGTTCGGTATGGGAACGGGTGTGACCTCTCTGCCATCATCACCAAACTATTGAAGGTATATTCCTTCAAAACTAGATAACATTTGCTTCATATTATATGGTTAAGTCCTCGATCTATTAGTATTCGTCAGCTCCACATGTCACCATGCTTCCACCTCGAACCTATCAACCTGATCATCTTTCAGGGATCTTACTAGCTTACGCTATGGGAAATCTCATCTTGAGGGGGGCTTCATGCTTAGATGCTTTCAGCACTTATCCCTTCCGCACATAGCTACCCAGCTATGCCCTTGGCAGAACAACTGGTACACCAGCGGTGCGTCCATCCCGGTCCTCTCGTACTAAGGACAGCTCCTCTCAAATTTCCTGCGCCCACGACGGATAGGGACCGAACTGTCTCACGACGTTCTGAACCCAGCTCGCGTACCGCTTTAATGGGCGAACAGCCCAACCCTTGGGACCGACTACAGCCCCAGGATGCGATGAGCCGACATCGAGGTGCCAAACCTCCCCGTCGATGTGGACTCTTGGGGGAGATAAGCCTGTTATCCCCGGGGTAGCTTTTATCCGTTGAGCGATGGCCCTTCCATGCGGAACCACCGGATCACTAAGCCCGACTTTCGTCCCTGCTCGACTTGTAGGTCTCGCAGTCAAGCTCCCTTATGCCTTTGCACTCTACGAATGATTTCCAACCATTCTGAGGGAACCTTTGGGCGCCTCCGTTACACTTTAGGAGGCGACCGCCCCAGTCAAACTGCCCACCTGACACTGTCTCCCGGGTCGATGAGACCCGTAGGTTAGAATTTCAATACAGTCAGGGCGGTATCCCACCAGCGCCTCCACCGAAGCTAGCGCTCCGGTTTCAATGGCTCCCGCCTATCCTGTACAAACTGTACCAAAATTCAATATCAGGCTACAGTAAAGCTCCACGGGGTCTTTCCGTCCTGTCGCGGGTAACCTGCATCTTCACAGGTACTATAATTTCACCGAGTCTCTGGTTGAGACAGTGCCCAAATCGTTACACCTTTCGTGCGGGTCGGAACTTACCCGACAAGGAATTTCGCTACCTTAGGACCGTTATAGTTACGGCCGCCGTTTACTGGGGCTTCAGTTCAGAGCTTCGCTTACGCTAACCCCTCTCCTTAACCTTCCAGCACCGGGCAGGTGTCAGCCCCTATACTTCGCCTTACGGCTTCGCAGAGACCTGTGTTTTTGCTAAACAGTCGCTTGGGCCTATTCACTGCGGCTTTCCGTTAAGAAAGCACCCCTTCTCCCGAAGTTACGGGGTCATTTTGCCGAGTTCCTTAACCAGAGTTCTCTCGCACACCTTAGGATTCTCTCCTCGCCTACCTGTGTCGGTTTGCGGTACAGGCACCTTTTATCTCGCTAGAAGCTTTTCTTGGCAGCGGGGAATCAAAGACTTCGCTCCATAAGGAGCTTCCCCATCACAGCTCAGCCTTCACGATAAGCGGATTTGCCTACTTATCAGCCTAACTGCTTGGACGTGCACAACCAATCGCACGCTTCTTCTATCCTTCTGCGTCCCTCCATTGCTCAAACGATAAAGAGGTGGTACAGGAATATCAACCTGTTGTCCATCGCCTACGCCTGTCGGCCTCGGCTTAGGTCCTGACTAACCCTGAGCGGACGAGCCTTCCTCAGGAAACCTTAGGCATTCGGTGGACGGGATTCTCACCCGTCTTTCGCTACTCATACCGGCATTCTCACTTCTAAGCGCTCCACCAGTCCTTCCGGTCTGACTTCACTGCACTTAGAACGCTCCCCTACCACTGATACCATTGGTATCAATTCGCAGCTTCGGTGGTGTATTTAGCCCCGGTACATTTTCGGCGCAGAGTCACTCGACTAGTGAGCTATTACGCACTCTTTAAATGGTGGCTGCTTCTGAGCCAACATCCTAGTTGTCTAAGCAACTCCACATCCTTTTCCACTTAATACACACTTTGGGACCTTAGCTGGCGATCTGGGCTGTTTCCCTCTTGACTACGGATCTTATCACTCGCAGTCTGACTCCTAAGGATAAGTCATTGGCATTCGGAGTTTGACTGAATTCGGTAATCCGATGAGGACCCCTAGTTCAATCAGTGCTCTACCTCCAAGACTCTTACACTTAAGGCTAGCCCTAAAGCTATTTCGGGGAGAACCAGCTATCTCCAGGTTCGATTGGAATTTCTCCGCTACCCACACCTCATCCCCGCACTTTTCAACGTGCGTGGGTTCGGGCCTCCATTCAGTGTTACCTGAACTTCACCCTGGACATGGGTAGATCACCTGGTTTCGGGTCTACGACCACGTACTAAACGCCCTATTCAGACTCGCTTTCGCTGCGGCTCCGCCTCTTCAGCTTAACCTCGCACGGGATCGTAACTCGCCGGTTCATTCTACAAAAGGCACGCCATCACCCATTAACGGGCTCTGACTATTTGTAGGCACACGGTTTCAGGATCTCTTTCACTCCCCTTCCGGGGTGCTTTTCACCTTTCCCTCACGGTACTGGTTCACTATCGATCACTAGGGAGTATTTAGCCTTGGGAGATGGTCCTCCCAGATTCCGACGGAATTTCACGTGTTCCGCCGTACTCAGGATACATTCAAGAGAGAACGAAGTTTCGACTACGGGGTTATTACCCTCTGTGACGGACCTTTCCAGGTCGCTTCGTCTACCTCGTTCCTTTGTAACTCCGTATAGAATGTCCTACAACCCCAAGAGGCAAGCCTCTTGGTTTGGGCTAGATTCCGTTTCGCTCGCCGCTACTCAGGAAATCGCATTTGCTTTCTCTTCCTCCAGGTACTTAGATGTTTCAGTTCCCTGGGTCTGTCTTCCATACCCTATGTATTCAGGTAAGGATACCATACCATTACGTATAGTGGGTTTCCCCATTCGGAAATCTTCGGATCAAAGCTTACTTACAGCTCCCCGAAGCATATCGGCGTTAGTCCCGTCCTTCATCGACTCCTAGTGTCAAGGCATCCACCGTGCGCCCTTTCTAACTTAACCAAACTAAAATTAAAAAAATATGAGCTACACTGTTATCTAGTTTTCAAAGAACATACATTTAAACTTGAGAGATAGTTCTCTCAAAACTGAACGAAACAAAACAAGTCAACGTTTATTGATGAACTGCGTTCATCAATTCTCCATAGAAAGGAGGTGATCCAGCCGCACCTTCCGATACGGCTACCTTGTTACGACTTCACCCCAATCATCTGTCCCACCTTAGGCGGCTGGCTCCATAAAGGTTACCCCACCGACTTCGGGTGTTACAAACTCTCGTGGTGTGACGGGCGGTGTGTACAAGGCCCGGGAACGTATTCACCGCGGCATGCTGATCCGCGATTACTAGCGATTCCAGCTTCATGTAGGCGAGTTGCAGCCTACAATCCGAACTGAGAACGGTTTTATGAGATTAGCTCCACCTCGCGGTCTTGCAGCTCTTTGTACCGTCCATTGTAGCACGTGTGTAGCCCAGGTCATAAGGGGCATGATGATTTGACGTCATCCCCACCTTCCTCCGGTTTGTCACCGGCAGTCACCTTAGAGTGCCCAACTTAATGATGGCAACTAAGATCAAGGGTTGCGCTCGTTGCGGGACTTAACCCAACATCTCACGACACGAGCTGACGACAACCATGCACCACCTGTCACTCTGCTCCCGAAGGAGAAGCTCTATCTCTAGAGTTTTCAGAGGATGTCAAGACCTGGTAAGGTTCTTCGCGTTGCTTCGAATTAAACCACATGCTCCACCGCTTGTGCGGGCCCCCGTCAATTCCTTTGAGTTTCAGCCTTGCGGCCGTACTCCCCAGGCGGAGTGCTTAATGCGTTAACTTCAGCACTAAAGGGCGGAAACCCTCTAACACTTAGCACTCATCGTTTACGGCGTGGACTACCAGGGTATCTAATCCTGTTTGCTCCCCACGCTTTCGCGCCTCAGTGTCAGTTACAGACCAGAAAGTCGCCTTCGCCACTGGTGTTCCTCCATATCTCTACGCATTTCACCGCTACACATGGAATTCCACTTTCCTCTTCTGCACTCAAGTCTCCCAGTTTCCAATGACCCTCCACGGTTGAGCCGTGGGCTTTCACATCAGACTTAAGAAACCACCTGCGCGCGCTTTACGCCCAATAATTCCGGATAACGCTTGCCACCTACGTATTACCGCGGCTGCTGGCACGTAGTTAGCCGTGGCTTTCTGGTTAGGTACCGTCAAGGTGCCAGCTTATTCAACTAGCACTTGTTCTTCCCTAACAACAGAGTTTTACGACCCGAAAGCCTTCATCACTCACGCGGCGTTGCTCCGTCAGACTTTCGTCCATTGCGGAAGATTCCCTACTGCTGCCTCCCGTAGGAGTCTGGGCCGTGTCTCAGTCCCAGTGTGGCCGATCACCCTCTCAGGTCGGCTACGCATCGTCGCCTTGGTGAGCCGTTACCTCACCAACTAGCTAATGCGACGCGGGTCCATCCATAAGTGACAGCCGAAGCCGCCTTTCAATTTCGAACTATGCAGTTCAAAATATTATCCGGTATTAGCCCCGGTTTCCCGGAGTTATCCCAGTCTTATGGGTAGGTTACCCACGTGTTACTCACCCGTCCGCCGCTAACTTCATAAGAGCAAGCTCTTAATCCATTCGCTCGACTTGCATGTATTAGGCACGCCGCCAGCGTTCATCCTGAGCCAGGATCAAACTCTCCAATAAAGTTAGTTTGTCTAGCATCTAAAAATAAAAATTGACGTTCACGTTGTTTGTTTCGTTCAGTTTTCAAAGAACTTGTTTGCCGCTCATTTGCGACTCCCTTATGTTAACATTTTCATATTCCAATGTCAACCAAGTTTTTTTATTTCTTTTGTCGCTTTCTGCGTTGTTGCTATCGGCGACTTGTTCTATATTACACCTCTAAACTCTAATCGTCAATATGTTTTTCTAAAAAAATATAAAAAGGCTTATCCCTTTTAAAATAAGCCTTTTTATCCTATAACATTCTATTCATTTATTATTTTTCTATAATTGGTAATGAAACGATGAACTGAACGATCCCGTCCTCATACTCAGCTCGAATACTACCACCTTGCAACTCAACAATACTTTTCGCAATAGCTAATCCGAGCCCCGAACCTTCTGTTACTCTACTTCTAGATTGATCTTTCTTATAAAACCGTTCAAACAAGTTCCCTAACTCTTCTCTCGTAAACTCTTCACTATGATTCGCAATAACAATTTGTATATTCCTGCGCTGCCTTTGAAGAGAAACTTTTATCTCTCCGTCATCTTTACTATACTTAATTGCATTCATTAGTAAGTTGTCGAATACACGGACCATCTTTTCCGAATCAATCATCGCATATGCACGTTCCTCAGGAAACTTCTTAACAAACATAAGGCCATGCTCTTCCGCTTGTGGTACTAACTCTTCTATTAATTGATCAAGTAACTCATTTACACACACTTCCTGTTTTTCTAATACAACTTGTTCATTCGTTAACTTCGTATACTCAAATAAATCTTCTATTAAATTCTTTAACTGCTCCGACTTTGCAAAAGCAATTCTCGTATACTCATCATGTTGTTCTTTATTTTCATATTTAGAATCTCGAAGTAATCGCAAGTAACCCATTATAGAAGTCAGTGGTGTACGTAAATCGTGTGATACATTCGTAATAAGCTCATTCTTTTGCTTCTCTAATTTACGTTCCTTTTCTATATTATTCATAAGCTCTTCCGCCATATTATTAATATTCTCAGTTAAAGACGCAATCTCATCTTCACCTTTTTTCTCAATACGGTACGCTAAGTTTCCTTTTTCTATTTCCTTGACACCTTGTGCCATCGCTTCAATTTGCTTCATCTTTCTCTTTGTTATATAGAAGAAAGAGAAAATAAATACAAGTACACCTATGAAAAACGGAAACGGTCCTTCTTGCGTATCATATATTACTTCACCTTCTGGAATCCCACTAACAAACATGTATAAATTCTTATCTTCTATTGTAATAGGTGCAAAAGCTATAAATTCTTTTCTCGTACTTTCAAATTCTTTTCTACCATTCATATAATTAATCGCAAACGATGATGCATTACGAATTGTATTATGCAAATCAATTTGTTCTTCTTGCGCCTGCTTCGTTTTATATAAAACTTTACCGCTCTCGTCAGTGACCAATACTTTTAAAGCTCTAGAGTTTTGTTCTAAATTTTGATTCTCTATTTCAATCATAGTTGATATAGCTTCTAATTTATTTTCATGAACTGAACTATTTGCCACGCTTTGAGCTTGTTGATTAATTTGTTCCATACCAACCCGATAATCGATCGTCGCCTCTCGATTCGCATTCTCAAAAAACGGTGCTGCTGCCTTCGCTGACAAAATCCCTAACAACGCACAAGCAGTAAACGCAGTAATAAGTTGAATTCGTATACTCCGTTTCACACTCTTCACTATCTTTCCAATTAATTCTCGAATTTTCCTAACATAAGTAAATGGATTAAATATCTTTTTCAATCTTATACCCCACTCCCCATACTGTTTTT
The DNA here is from genome assembly GCF_025809295.1 of Bacillus sp. 41-22. Lineage (NCBI taxonomy): Bacteria > Bacillati > Bacillota > Bacilli > Caryophanales > Bacillaceae > Bacillus > Bacillus sp. 41-22. The sequence continues at coordinate 269,612 of NZ_CP084035.1, read as the reverse complement.
ATATATATTGGCTTCCTTGGATTCTCCTCAATCTTTTCACGCACTTTCCGAATATGAACCATTACCGTGTTATCCGACTGGAAAGATCTTTCGTTCCAAACCTTTTCATAAATTTGTTCCGCACTAAAGACCATCCCCGGATTACGGACTAGTAATTCTAAAATTGAAAATTCCCTCGGGGTCAGTTTCACTTCTTCTCCATCCACAATGACTGTATGAGTGGAGATGTTTATTTTCATCTCTCCAATTTCTAACTCGTCCTCATTTTGAATAGCAAAGCCATTCATTTTCATATAACGACGTAGTTGCGATTTAATTCTTGCGATTAACTCTAACGGATTAAACGGTTTTGCTACATAATCATCTGCACCTGTTGTTAATCCTAAAATTTTATCCATATCTTGCGTTTTTGCCGAAAGCATAATAATCGGCATTTCCTTCGCTTCCCTTACTTTCATACACATATGAATACCATCTACTTTCGGCATCATAATATCTAATACGACTAAGTGCACTTCATTTTCTTCTAATATACGTAACCCTTCTTCTCCGTCCCCTGCTTGCAGTACTTTATATCCTTCGTTCTTTAAATAAATTGTAATAAGGTTCCTAATTTCTTTTTCATCATCTACGACAAGTATTGTTTCCCCGGCCATACTATCTCCCCCATCACTTTTTTAATCCCTAACTTCTATTATAAGAAAACTTCTGAAGAAAAACGCTCGGAAATCCTTAAGATTTTCTGAAGACGCAAAAAAGGTCTAGACTCCCCTCAAGTCTAGACCTTTCAAAAAACCCCTTTTATTTACGAACGTAGATGAAATATAGTACGAATAAAACTCCCATAACATACATAATTGGATGAATCTCTTTACGACGACCACTCACAACCATTGTAATTGGATAGAAGATAAACCCGATTGCAATTCCTGTTGCGATACTATACGTAAGTGGCATTGAAATGATAGTAAAGAACGCTGGCACTGCAATCTCAAATTTCTTCCAATCAATTTCTCCTAAAGATGAAACCATCAAGATTCCTACAATAATTAATGCTGGCGCTGTTACAGCTGGTGTCACAACACTTAATAGCGGCGAGAAGAATAGTGCCAGTAAGAAGAACCCTGCTGTTACAACCGCTGTAAATCCAGAACGTCCTCCTGCTGCTACCCCCGCAGACGATTCAATGTAAGACGTTGTTGTTGATGTACCTAAAATCGCACCAATTACAGTTGCAATCGCATCTGCAAATAACGCTTTACCTGCACGTGGTAATTTATTGTTCTTCATTAATCCCGCTTGATTCGCAACCGCTACAAGCGTACCTGCTGTATCAAAGAAATCGATAAAGAAGAACGTTATAATAACAATCGCCATTTCAACAGTGAAAATGTCTCCAAAGTGAGTTAATGCTACCCCGAACGTTGGTTCTAGACTCGGTATTGCTCCCACTACAGCTTTTGGTGTATCAATTAATCCAGTCGCTACTCCTAAGATCGCCGTAAGGATCATACCGTAGAAAACTGCACCATTTATTTTTTTAATCATGAAAATGATTGTAGTAACAACTCCGAAGATTGCTAGTAACGTTGTGCCCTTTGTTAAGTCCCCCAACCCAACAAGAACAGCATCATTCTTTACGATAATTCCAGCGTTTTGGAATCCAAGGAAGGCAATGAATAATCCAATACCCGCCGCTACTGCAAACTTTAACTCTACTGGAATTGCATTAATGATTTTTTCACGAATACCTGAAGCAGTAAGAATAATAAAGATAATACCTGACATTAATGTTCCAGCAATTGCCGTTTGCCACGGAATTCCCATCGTTAACACTGCTGTATAAGCAAAGAACGCGTTTATTCCCATACCTGGCGCTAAAGCAATCGGATACTTCGCAAATATCCCCATAATTAACGAACCAATCGCCGCTGCTAATGCTGTAGCAACGAATACTGCACCTGGATCCATTCCTGTACCTGCCGGTAATCCTTTAACATTTCCAAGCGACAGCGTAGCAGGATTGACAAATAGTACGTAAGCCATAGATAGAAATGTCGTTAAACCTGCTATGAACTCTGTTTTATAATTTGTGCCGAGTTCATCAAACTGAAAATAGCGTTTCATCTTACGTTTCCCCCGTTATATGATTACTCGCCGTATTTCACCCTAGCCCTCTTTTATCTATAAAAATAAAAAAGGCTTCCATTGCATATACATGGAAGCGTTCTATGAATAAAGACAAGTTTCCCCTCATCTTTATCAAAACGCCTCGTAGTCAAGCCATTTACGGTAGCTAGGTAGAAACTTTCGGGCCATATCCCCGATATTATACGACGGCATAATATTCACTTTTCGTTTGAATTACATACTCATATTAACTCGAGGAGGTGGTTTTGTCAATTTAAAAACGAACATTTTTATAAGTTTTTATATTTTCGTTCGTATTAAAGGTAAAAACAAAAAGATCCATCTATACATAAATGATAGATGGATCCTTTTTATTACAATACTATTCCCACTCAATAGTTGCTGGTGGCTTACTCGTTATATCATACACGATACGGTTAACGTGTTTTACTTCGTTTACGATACGTACAGAGATTTTCTCTAATACGTCCCAAGGGATACGTGCCCAGTCAGCTGTCATACCATCGATAGATGTTACTGCACGGATACCTACTGTGTAATCGTAAGTACGCTCGTCACCCATAACACCTACACTACGCATACCAGGAAGCGCAGTGAAGTATTGCCAAACTTCGCGGTCTAATCCTGCTTTTATAATTTCTTCACGTAAAATCGCATCAGATTCACGAACGATTTCTAATTTCTCTTCTGTAATTTCACCTAATACACGAATACCAAGACCAGGGCCTGGGAATGGTTGACGCCATACGATTTCATCAGGAATTCCTAGTTCTGATCCTAATACACGTACTTCGTCTTTAAATAAAGTGTTTAAAGGCTCAATTAATTTGAACTGCATGTCTTCTGGAAGTCCACCAACGTTATGGTGAGATTTAATTGTTTGTGCAGTTGCTGTACCACTTTCAACGATATCCGTGTAAAGTGTACCTTGCGCTAGGAAGTCCATTCCTTGTAATTTAGAAGCTTCATCATCAAATACGTAAATGAATTCATTACCGATGATTTTACGTTTTTGCTCTGGATCTTCTACACCTTTTAACTTGTTCATGAAGCGCTCTTGTGCATCCACTTTAATAACGTTCATATGGAAGCCTTCGCTAAATGTTTTCATAACACCTTCTGCTTCATCTTTACGAAGTAAACCGTGGTCCACGAAAATACATGTTAATTGGTCACCAATTGCCTTATGAATTAATACTGCTACAACAGAAGAGTCTACACCGCCACTAAGTGCGCATAATACTTTTTTGTCTCCAACAGTTTCACGGATCTTCTCTAATTCTACTTCTATAAAGTTCTCCATGTTCCATCCTTCAGAACAACCACATACGCCGAATACGAAGTTTTTAATTAAATCGTTACCGTGCTCAGAGTGACGTACTTCTGGGTGGAATTGTACACCGTATAAGTTTTCCGCTTCATTGCTCATACCAGCAATTGGACAAGACTCACTTGTTGCATCTACTACGAATCCTTCAGGTAAACCAGTTACTAAGTCACCATGGCTCATCCATACAACTTGCTCTTCTGGAAGGTTCGCATATAATTTTGATTCGTTCTCTACTTTAAGAACAGCTTTTCCATACTCACGGTGGTTGGCACGTTCTACTTTACCACCAAAGTGTTGTGTCATAAGCTGCATACCGTAACAAATACCGAAAATCGGTAATCCTAGTTCAAAGATTTTTTCATCACAATGTAATGCACCTTCACCGTATACACTATTTGGTCCACCAGAGAAGATAATCCCTTTTGGATTCATTGCTTTAATTTCTTCTGCAGTAATTGTATGTGGATGAAGTTCACTGTATACACCGAACTCACGAATTCGACGTGCTATTAACTGATTGTACTGACTCCCAAAATCTAAAACGATAATTGTATCATGCTGCTTCTTCAAAATAATCACCCCAACGTTAGTTCTCGTATATAAATATTTTCACCAATTTGGCGAAAAGCATTACTAATATAATAAAAAAAGCCAGTCCTCCGCCTCTAGTCTCATGACAAAGAAAAGGCAGGGGTCTGGCTTTATAAAGAAAGATAGTCTTCCGCTCTTTATAAATATAAGACGCACTGCCTTCATAGTCAGGTTGTTTACGGTAACCCGGTAGAGACTCTCAAACCATATCATCGAGGATATATGAAGGATTGTTTTATATTATCTTCCTAGATTCTAACAATGAAGTATCGGTATGGTCAAGAGAGAAAGCGACAAAATTCTACAGAAATTATTTTCCTGCGCTCAAAAACATAAAAAAACATCCACTTCTATATAGAAGTGGATGTTTTTCGGGAGAACGGAATTACATCATTCCGCCCATACCGCCCATGCCCATGCCGCCCATGTCAGGCATTGCTGGTGCATTTGGTTCTGGCTTGTCAGCAACTACAGCTTCAGTTGTTAAGAACATAGCTGCAACAGATGCTGCGTTTTGAAGTGCAGAACGAGTTACTTTAGCTGGATCTACGATACCAGACTCAAGCATGTTAACCCATTCGCCAGTAGCTGCGTTGAAACCAACGCCTACTTTTTCGCCTTTTAGACGCTCTACAACTACAGATCCTTCTAGACCAGCGTTGATTGCGATTTGACGAACTGGCTCTTCTAGTGCACGAAGTACGATGTTGATACCTGTTGCTTCGTCGCCTTCAGCTACGATAGAAGCTACTTTTGTGTATACGTTCATAAGTGAAGTACCACCACCTGCAACGATACCTTCTTCTACTGCTGCACGAGTTGAGTTAAGTGCATCTTCAATGCGAAGTTTGCGCTCTTTTAACTCAGTTTCAGTTGCTGCACCTACTTTAATTACTGCTACACCGCCCGCAAGTTTAGCAAGACGCTCTTGTAATTTTTCACGATCGAATTCAGAAGTAGTTTCTTCTAATTGCGCGCGGATTTGACCGATGCGAGCTTCGATTTGTTGTGAATTTCCAATACCCTCAACTACAGTTGTGTTTTCTTTCGTTACAACAATTTTACCAGCACGTCCTAAAGATTCAACTGTAGCAGATTTTAAGTCACGTCCTAATTCTTCAGTGATTACTTCGCCACCAGTTAAGATTGCGATATCTTCTAGCATTGCTTTACGACGGTCACCAAATCCAGGAGCTTTAACAGCAACTACATTGAATGTACCACGAAGTTTGTTCACTACTAATGTAGCTAACGCTTCGCCTTCTACATCTTCAGCAATGATAAGAAGTGGTTTACCTTGTTGTACCACTTGCTCTAATACTGGTAAGATTTCTTGAATGTTAGAAATCTTTTTGTCAGTAATTAAAATGTATGGGTTATCAAGAACTGCTTCCATTTTGTCAGAATCAGTAATCATGTAAGGAGATGCATATCCACGATCAAATTGCATACCTTCTACTACGTCTAATTCTGTTGTGAATCCTTTAGATTCTTCTAAAGTAATAACGCCGTCGTTACCAACGCGCTCCATTGCTTCAGCGATTAATTGACCTACTTCTTCGTCAGCCGAAGAAATAGCAGCTACTTGTGCGATAGAAGATTTACCTTCGATTGGTTTAGAAATCGCTTTTAATTCTTCAATTGCAGCAGTAACAGCTTTTTCGATACCTTTACGAAGACCCATTGGGTTTGCACCCAGCTGTTACGTTAAGACCTTCACGAATCATAGCTTGCGCTAATACAGTTGCAGTTGTCGTTCCGTCACCAGCTACATCGTTTGTTTTGCTAGCAACTTCTGCTACTAATTTCGCACCCATGTTTTCGAATGCATCTTCTAATTCGATTTCTTTTGCGATTGTTACACCGTCATTTGTAATAAGTGGTGAACCGAATTTTTTCTCAAGTACAACGTTACGACCTTTTGGTCCAAGCGTTACTTTTACTGCGTTTGCAAGAGTGTCGACACCGCGAAGCATCGAACGACGTGCTTCTTCACTAAATTTAATATCTTTTGCCATAATAATTGACCCCCTTGGATTTTTAAAATGTATATAATTAACCGATAATTGCTAAAATGTCACTTTCACGTAAAATCAAGTAGTCTGTACCTTCGTATTTCACTTCAGTACCTGCATATTTTGAGAAGATGATAAGATCACCTGCTGCTACCTCTAAAGCAACACGCTCACCATTTTCAAGCACTCGGCCTGTACCTACTGCAATAACTTTACCCTCTTGTGGTTTTTCTTTTGCAGTTTCTGGTAATACAATACCACTTGCTGTTTTTTCTTCTGCTTGAACAAGTTCAATTACAACGCGATCACCTAATGGCTTTAGCATGAACAATAACCTCCTCATTTTGTTATGTAAATTTTATTTATTAGCACTCAAGTCACACGAGTGCTAACACACTTCTAATAATAAATAATCTCAATTTCTTTTGCAAGTAAAAAAATCATAATTTTTTCGCAAATTACTTTATGCACTTTCCTAGATATCATTACTTCTTCTACTGCCTTTACTATATGAATCGTTGTTCCCACTTCTTGTATGTTACAATATGAAAGACACCCTAAGTTGTTTTCGCTAAACGTACAACTTTTTCCTGTCTCCTATTTTATTTTCAAATACTTATTTACAAAAAAAATATAATTCAAATGAAAGTTTATATCGTAGGTAGCATATTTACATGTTATCCTACCTTATCTCATACACTAGCGTTAGAAAGGATGGTTAAACCATTTGAAAAAACAATATTGGTGGATTATCGTTACATACATTTTAATGCAGTTATCAGGCATTGCCGGGTTACCGCTTCTCCTGAAAACTGGACTATACGATAATAGGGGATTTACTAGAGAGGAAAAACTTCAACTCATAACTGGTCATTGGGCTATCATTAGCTTTTTCATTGCATTATGCGTTGTACTTTGGTTACTCAGAACAGACATTCGTGACAGGCATTTAGATAAAATGCGCTCTACTGTTCCAGCTACAATTGGGTGGATTTTTATTGGTTTCTTCTTAGCGCTGTTCTCGCAAAGCATTGCCGGTATGATCGAAATGCGTTTATTAGGGATTACACCGGGATCTGAAAATACAGCAAGACTTATGGACATCGCAAGAACGACACCTTGGTTCCTTATTGTCATATCTATAATAGGACCTATTTTGGAAGAAATTGTATTTAGAAAAATTTTATTCGGTACACTTTATAAGAAGTTTAACTTCTTTATTGCCGCTATTATTAGTTCACTTGTATTCGCGGCGATTCATTTTGATTTTACTCACTTATTGGTATACACTTCTATGGGGCTCGTATTCGCCTTTTTATACGTAAAAACGAAACGAATTATAGTTCCTATTGCAGCTCATGTTGCAATGAATACATTAGTTGCAGTTGCTCAAGTTGTAGTAAGCAATGAGCAAATTCAAGAAATGATTAAAGAAGCTGAAAAAATGCAAGGCTTTATCGGAGGATTTTTAGTATGAGAAACTCACCATTGTTCATGGCTGCATTGTACTTTCTTCTTGGATGTATCTTTACACGCTTCGCCATTACGAACGTAACAGATACAATCTGGAATATGTGGACAATACTATTTGCAGTTATGGCAACAATTGATTTTAATTTGGCACTTCGCCTTATCTTAGTTAAATTCACAAAGAAAAAACAATAATAAAACGCAGAGGTCATCTCCTCTGCGTTTTATTGTGGATAATTCTTCAAAAAGTAAACAAGAGTTTGTAACTCTACAGCTAAATCAATGTGATGAATCCTTATATTCTCTGACACATTTAAGCGTGCTGGTGTGAAATTTAAAATACCATGCACGTTCGTTTCTGCCAATCTATCTGCCACAGATTGCGCTACTGTAGCGGGTACCGTTAATATTGCCACTTGTATATCAGTTGATAAACGTTCTTCTAGTTCATCCAAATGATATACAGGAATGCCTCCGATTTCTGTTCCAACTTTCTCTTCACTAACATCAAACGCCATTTCAATTTTTGTATTATTGTTTTTCGTGAAATTATAATGTAAGAAAGCGGTCCCTAAATTACCTACTCCAATAAGTGCCACGCGTGTTATATCATCTTGGTCGAGTGTTTCACGGAAAAATGATAATAAATAATTTACGTTATATCCATATCCTTTTTTCCCTAACGCTCCAAAATATGAAAAATCTCTTCGAATAGTTGCGGAATCAACCTTTACCGCTTCACTCAATTCGGCTGATGAAACACGTTGCTTACCAGAAAGAGATAAGTTTTGGATAAATCGATAGTATAGAGGCAATCGTTTGGCAGTGGCCTGTGGAATTTTTTGCTGATCCATATAACCTCTCCTCTCTTCCTATCTTTATTCTTATACTTGAATCAAATACAGAAGTTTAGTACTCATGAATTTCCTTGTATAATAAAGAGAAGAAGTATTCTCTCTTTATTTTAAACTATACACTATTTTTAGTATGATTGAGAAATATAAACATGGCAAAGTTAAGAAATTATTTGAGGTGAAAACATTGATATTATTACAAGTGAATGGGCTTTCGAAATTATACGGTGCAGAAACGATTCTTGCAAACATAAAATTGGAAGTACAAACAAAAGATCGTATCGCATTAGTCGGACGAAATGGAGCTGGAAAATCTACATTATTAAAAATAATAGCTGGCGAGTTATCTCATGATGGTGGTGAAATTATAAAACCGAAAGATGTCTCAATGGGGTATTTAGCTCAAAATACCGGATTAGAAACGTCTTTAACAATTTGGGATGAAATGTTAACCGTCTTTACACACTTGCAGCAGATGGAGACAAAACTTCGAAGGCTAGAGCAAGAGATGGGAAAAGAAGAAAACTTTTCAAATGCGGCTATATATGAGAAATTATTAGCTGATTATGACCAATTACAATTAGATTATAAAGATCAAGGCGGCTATCAGTACGAAGCGGATATACGCTCAATTTTAAGCGGTCTTGGCTTCCCAGTTGAAACGCATCAGACGAAAATTTCCACATTAAGTGGTGGACAAAAGACTCGATTAGCTCTTGGGAAATTATTATTAACTAGACCAGACTTACTTATTTTAGACGAACCTACAAACCATTTGGACATCGAGACACTAACATGGCTTGAACAATATTTACAAGGCTATCCTGGCGCGATTTTAATCGTTTCCCATGACCGTTATTTCTTAGATAAACTCGTTACACAAGTATACGAAATTTCTAATAAGGAAAGCCGACGATTTGTTGGTAACTACAGTAAATATTTAGACTCAAAATCAGCTCTATACGAGCAAGAAATGAAGCGTTATGAAAAACAACAAGATGAAATTTCTAAACTGGAAGACTTTGTACAAAAAAATATAGCTCGTGCATCTACGACAAAACGCGCTCAAAGTCGCCGTAAACAATTAGACAGAATGGAAGTATTAACTAGACCATTAGGCGATTCTAAATCAGCTTCCTTCCACTTCGATATTGAAAAACAAAGTGGAAATGATGTTTTACAAGTGAAAGATGCAACTATTGGCTATTATCAGGAACCGATTATTGAACATGTAAATATGCGCTTAACTCGCGGTGACAGTGTTGCCTTAGTTGGGCCAAACGGAATTGGAAAATCTACATTATTAAAATCCATTGTGAATAAGTTACAGCTATTACATGGAAACGTTGCTTTCGGGTCAAACGTATCTGTTGGTTATTATGATCAAGAACAAGCCAACTTAACATCTTCGAAGCGAGTTTTAAATGAATTATGGGATGAATATCCATTGCAGCCCGAAAAAGAAATTCGCACTATACTAGGCAACTTTTTATTCACAGGGGATGATGTACTCAAACCAGTATCTTCTCTTAGTGGTGGACAAAAGGCTCGACTAGCTCTTGCAAAACTTATGATGCAAAAATCCAATTTATTAATTCTCGATGAGCCAACAAACCATCTTGATTTAAATAGTAAAGAGATTTTGGAGAATGCTTTAATTGATTACCCAGGTACTCTTCTATTCGTCTCTCATGACCGCTACTTTATTAATCGCGTAACGACAACCGTTGTTGAGTTATCAACAGAAGGTGCACAAGAATATTTAGGTGATTACGATTATTACGTTGAAAAGAAAAATGAAATGATTGAACGTGCGGAACTAGAGCAAGAAGATGAAGTACCTGTTCAAAAAGTGGTGGCACAAGAAAAATTAAATTATCTCGAAGAAAAAGAACGTAAACAGTTAGAGCGTCAACGTACTCGAAAAATTGAAGAACTGGAACAAAATATCGTAGGCTTAGAAGAAGAAATTGCTACGTTAGAAGACCAACTTTGCTTACCAGAAATATATGCAGATTATGAAAAGGCTAGTGAAATTACAACTAAAAAACAAACACTGCAAGAACAGCTTGAAGCTTGTATGGCAGAATGGGAAGAACTGCATATATAAGAGAATTTAAAAGAGGAGGATGTCTCATAAGTCGGGCTTTTTGACGAGATGACCTCCTTTTTATTTTCTGTTTTGGAATCAATACCATAATAAATGAAATTATACAAACCATTCGACAAGGATTGACAATAGTAGCACCTTATATAATAAGAGGAGGATGTTTCAAAATGTTTTTTGGACATCTCTTTGTTTTTTATTTCCCAAAAAAGAATTTCTTCAAAGGTCAGACTTCCTCTATGTTATCCACAAGGTTATACACATATCCACCTTTATAATATAAACTTTCAAATAACTTTTCCACATTATCCACAACTAGATAAAAAGTTATACACATTTTATGTACACAAAAAAACCCAAATTATCAACAGATAATTCGGGTTTTATCCACAAGCTGTGGTTAATTTTGTGTATAACTATGCTTCAATATCTAATCCTGGATTTGCATTTAAAGCTAATGTAGCGCGTTTTCCTTGTTCGTATGCAATTGTACCTGCAGCCGCAATCATCGCTGCATTATCTGTGCATAAAGATAGAGGAGGAATAATTAGCTCTATATTTTCTTTTTGTGCAAATTCTGCTGCTAAACGTGCACGAAGCCCTTTATTAGCAGCTACTCCACCAGCAAGAAGCACTTGTTTTACATTATAAGCATCTGCTGCACGAGACGCTTTCGTTACAAGTACATCTATTACACTTTCTTGGAAACTTGCTGCTAAATCTTCTGGTGCAATTTCTATACCGCGCTGTTTTGCGTTATGCACAGTGTTGATAACTGCTGATTTCAATCCACTAAAGCTGAAATCATACGAATCAGGTTCTAGCCACGCACGAGGCAAATCAATTGTTGGTTTTCCTTCATGCGCAAGGCGATCAATATGAGGACCACCTGGATAAGGCATTGATAATGTACGAGCTACTTTATCGTAAGCTTCTCCTGCCGCATCATCTCGCGTTTCACCAATCACTTCAAATGAACCATGTTCTTTCATATAAACAAGCTCCGTATGTCCACCGGATACAACAAGCGATAGTAACGGGAATTGTACTTCTTTTACTAAACGATTCGCATAAATATGACCAGCAATATGATGAACACCAACTAGAGGGATATCATGAGCAAAAGCCACAGCTTTCGCTGCATTTACACCTATTAAAAGTGCTCCGACTAAACCTGGTCCTTCTGTTACAGCAATTGCATCAATATCCTCAAAAGTGATATTCGCTTCTTTTAAAGCTTCTTCTAACACAACTGTGATTTCTTCTACATGATGACGGGATGCAATCTCTGGTACAACTCCGCCAAAACGCTTATGACTTTCAATTTGCGATGCAACGACATTCGCAATGATTTCCGTTCCATTTTTAACAACTGCTACAGCTGTTTCATCACAGCTTGTTTCAATACCAAGTATAATCGTATTTTTTTCCATTATATATTCACCCACATTACAAGACCATCTTCCTGATTGTCTGCATAGTATCGTTTACGAATCCCACCATTTTGAAATCCGTATTTTCTGTATAACTGCTTTGCTACTTCATTTGACATGCGTACTTCAAGTGTCATTGTTTTTACTCCTAAACCTTTCGCTTCGGAAATGACTTCTTTTAATAAGGCATCCCCTAGCTTTTGACCTCTGTATTCCGGCAGGATAGCTATATTTGTTACATGTGATTCATCAATAATTATCCACAATCCACAATATCCAATTACGAGACCATCTTTTTCTAGCACGACATAATGTGCATGTTCATTCACCTCTAATTCACGGTGAAAGGCATCTGCAGTCCAAGGGGTTGAAAAAGATGCTTCTTCAATAGCTACAATTTGAGCAATATCATCGAGTGCCATCTTTCTAAATATCATATCCATCTTCTGTAGGCCCCTATTGTTTTTGACTTTCTAACCATTTTGTTTCAGCTTCAGCTAAACGAAGATAGCTAGGAACAAACGTATGCACGTCTTGTTCTTCTTTTTGTAATCCTAAAAATGCTAATTCACTTGGTCTTGGGTTATTCTTAGTGAACGGAGCAAATACAGCTTGATCACCTAAATATTCTACAATTGTTTCTTTATGCAATTTAACATCGTTACCAATAAATAAAACAGGCTGTTCTTTATCTTTTAACATTTGCAACCAGTCAACAATAAGAATAATTCGGTCTTCTTCTATTGAAGTTATACGCTCTCCTTCATATGTATATAACCCCGTGTAAATTTGACCACGTCGGCCATCAAATAAAGGACAAATTAGTCCATTAAAATTAGTACCATTTGCAGCCACCACTTCCAAACTTGATACACCTACAATTGGTATTTGAAGTGACCAAGCTAATGTTTTTGCCGCTGTCACACCTATACGAACACCTGTATATGATCCCGGTCCAGCTGCTACAACAATTTTAGTCAATTCTTTCGGTTTTACACCGCATTCTTTTAACAGTTTCTCTACAGCTGGCATAAGACGTACAGAATGGTTTTTTGTTAAATTTGTAATGATTTCCCCAATCACGTTCCCTTCCTCAATAAGGGATACACCCATTACGTAATTTGAAGTATCAATTGCTAGTACTTTCATCTTGTAATAGCTCCTCACATAATCTAATATAGCGATCTCCAATTGGCTCGAGTACAATTTTTCTTGTATCATCTCCAGCATGGAATAAACTAATTTGCAACTTCTCATTCGGTAAATATGCTTCTATTAAATGAGCCCATTCTACTACTGTAATCCCTTCACCATAGAAATACTCATCAAATCCTAAATCTTCTTCACTTTCCGCTAAACGATACACATCCATATGATATAGCGGTAATCTTCCTTTATATTCTTTAATAATATTGAAGGTAGGACTATTTACGACTCTTTTCACTCCAAGACCTTTTGCTAGTCCTTTTGTAAAAGTCGTCTTGCCAGCTCCAAGATCACCTTCTAAAATAATTACATCTTTTTCCTTTACAAGTCTCCCTAATTTTTCTGATAATCGCTGGGTTTCTTCGGAAGATTTTGTTGTTATTTCATATTTACTCACAGACTTCACCTACTTTACTCACAATGTTCTCTGCTCTTTATTATACAGGTTTTAAATATATAAAAAAGTCCTTAGGAGTTTTCCTAAGGATAGTTTGACTGTCTTTATTAGTTTTTTGTTAAAACAAATAAAAAAATACGAAACAACTTGTTTCGTTCTTTTCTTTATATAAAATGGCGGTCCCGACCGGGGTCGAACCGGCGATCTCCTGCGTGACAGGCAGGCATGTTAACCACTACACCACGGGACCATTTGGTTGCGGGGACAGGATTTGAACCTGCGACCTTCGGGTTATGAGCCCGACGAGCTACCGTACTGCTCCACCCCGCGATGATATAAATAGCCTGGCAACGTCCTACTCTCACAGGGACAAGGTCCCAACTACCATCGGCGCTAGAGAGCTTAACTTCCGTGTTCGGTATGGGAACGGGTGTGACCTCTCTGCCATCATTACCAGACTATATTCATTTAAGACAAGAATCATCATAACTCATTCGACATTTAAAGTCAATAAGTTTTTTATATTCTCTCAAAACTAGATAACATTAGCTTCATATTATATGGTTAAGTCCTCGATCTATTAGTATTCGTCAGCTCCACATGTCACCATGCTTCCACCTCGAACCTATCAACCTGATCATCTTTCAGGGATCTTACTAGCTTACGCTATGGGAAATCTCATCTTGAGGGGGGCTTCATGCTTAGATGCTTTCAGCACTTATCCCTTCCGCACATAGCTACCCAGCTATGCCCTTGGCAGAACAACTGGTACACCAGCGGTGCGTCCATCCCGGTCCTCTCGTACTAAGGACAGCTCCTCTCAAATTTCCTGCGCCCACGACGGATAGGGACCGAACTGTCTCACGACGTTCTGAACCCAGCTCGCGTACCGCTTTAATGGGCGAACAGCCCAACCCTTGGGACCGACTACAGCCCCAGGATGCGATGAGCCGACATCGAGGTGCCAAACCTCCCCGTCGATGTGGACTCTTGGGGGAGATAAGCCTGTTATCCCCGGGGTAGCTTTTATCCGTTGAGCGATGGCCCTTCCATGCGGAACCACCGGATCACTAAGCCCGACTTTCGTCCCTGCTCGACTTGTAGGTCTCGCAGTCAAGCTCCCTTATGCCTTTGCACTCTACGAATGATTTCCAACCATTCTGAGGGAACCTTTGGGCGCCTCCGTTACACTTTAGGAGGCGACCGCCCCAGTCAAACTGCCCACCTGACACTGTCTCCCGGGTCGATGAGACCCGTAGGTTAGAATTTCAATACAGTCAGGGCGGTATCCCACCAGCGCCTCCACCGAAGCTAGCGCTCCGGTTTCAATGGCTCCCGCCTATCCTGTACAAACTGTACCAAAATTCAATATCAGGCTACAGTAAAGCTCCACGGGGTCTTTCCGTCCTGTCGCGGGTAACCTGCATCTTCACAGGTACTATAATTTCACCGAGTCTCTGGTTGAGACAGTGCCCAAATCGTTACACCTTTCGTGCGGGTCGGAACTTACCCGACAAGGAATTTCGCTACCTTAGGACCGTTATAGTTACGGCCGCCGTTTACTGGGGCTTCAGTTCAGAGCTTCGCTTACGCTAACCCCTCTCCTTAACCTTCCAGCACCGGGCAGGTGTCAGCCCCTATACTTCGCCTTACGGCTTCGCAGAGACCTGTGTTTTTGCTAAACAGTCGCTTGGGCCTATTCACTGCGGCTTTCCGTTAAGAAAGCACCCCTTCTCCCGAAGTTACGGGGTCATTTTGCCGAGTTCCTTAACCAGAGTTCTCTCGCACACCTTAGGATTCTCTCCTCGCCTACCTGTGTCGGTTTGCGGTACAGGCACCTTTTATCTCGCTAGAAGCTTTTCTTGGCAGCGGGGAATCAAAGACTTCGCTCCATAAGGAGCTTCCCCATCACAGCTCAGCCTTCACGATAAGCGGATTTGCCTACTTATCAGCCTAACTGCTTGGACGTGCACAACCAATCGCACGCTTCTTCTATCCTTCTGCGTCCCTCCATTGCTCAAACGATAAAGAGGTGGTACAGGAATATCAACCTGTTGTCCATCGCCTACGCCTGTCGGCCTCGGCTTAGGTCCTGACTAACCCTGAGCGGACGAGCCTTCCTCAGGAAACCTTAGGCATTCGGTGGACGGGATTCTCACCCGTCTTTCGCTACTCATACCGGCATTCTCACTTCTAAGCGCTCCACCAGTCCTTCCGGTCTGACTTCACTGCACTTAGAACGCTCCCCTACCACTGATACCATTGGTATCAATTCGCAGCTTCGGTGGTGTATTTAGCCCCGGTACATTTTCGGCGCAGAGTCACTCGACTAGTGAGCTATTACGCACTCTTTAAATGGTGGCTGCTTCTGAGCCAACATCCTAGTTGTCTAAGCAACTCCACATCCTTTTCCACTTAATACACACTTTGGGACCTTAGCTGGCGATCTGGGCTGTTTCCCTCTTGACTACGGATCTTATCACTCGCAGTCTGACTCCTAAGGATAAGTCATTGGCATTCGGAGTTTGACTGAATTCGGTAATCCGATGAGGACCCCTAGTTCAATCAGTGCTCTACCTCCAAGACTCTTACACTTAAGGCTAGCCCTAAAGCTATTTCGGGGAGAACCAGCTATCTCCAGGTTCGATTGGAATTTCTCCGCTACCCACACCTCATCCCCGCACTTTTCAACGTGCGTGGGTTCGGGCCTCCATTCAGTGTTACCTGAACTTCACCCTGGACATGGGTAGATCACCTGGTTTCGGGTCTACGACCACGTACTAAACGCCCTATTCAGACTCGCTTTCGCTGCGGCTCCGCCTCTTCAGCTTAACCTCGCACGGGATCGTAACTCGCCGGTTCATTCTACAAAAGGCACGCCATCACCCATTAACGGGCTCTGACTATTTGTAGGCACACGGTTTCAGGATCTCTTTCACTCCCCTTCCGGGGTGCTTTTCACCTTTCCCTCACGGTACTGGTTCACTATCGATCACTAGGGAGTATTTAGCCTTGGGAGATGGTCCTCCCAGATTCCGACGGAATTTCACGTGTTCCGCCGTACTCAGGATACATTCAAGAGAGAACGAAGTTTCGACTACGGGGTTGTTACCCTCTGTGACGGACCTTTCCAGGTCGCTTCGTCTACCTCGTTCCTTTGTAACTCCGTATAGAATGTCCTACAACCCCAAGAGGCAAGCCTCTTGGTTTGGGCTAGATTCCGTTTCGCTCGCCGCTACTCAGGAAATCGCATTTGCTTTCTCTTCCTCCAGGTACTTAGATGTTTCAGTTCCCTGGGTCTGTCTTCCATACCCTATGTATTCAGGTAAGGATACCATACCATTACGTATAGTGGGTTTCCCCATTCGGAAATCTTCGGATCAAAGCTTACTTACAGCTCCCCGAAGCATATCGGCGTTAGTCCCGTCCTTCATCGACTCCTAGTGTCAAGGCATCCACCGTGCGCCCTTTCTAACTTAACCAAACTAAAATTAAAAAAATATGAGCTACACTGTTATCTAGTTTTCAAAGAACATACATTTAAACTTGAGAGATAGTTCTCTCAAAACTGAACGAAACAAAACAAGTCAACGTTTATTGATGAACTGCGTTCATCAATTCTCCATAGAAAGGAGGTGATCCAGCCGCACCTTCCGATACGGCTACCTTGTTACGACTTCACCCCAATCATCTGTCCCACCTTAGGCGGCTGGCTCCATAAAGGTTACCCCACCGACTTCGGGTGTTACAAACTCTCGTGGTGTGACGGGCGGTGTGTACAAGGCCCGGGAACGTATTCACCGCGGCATGCTGATCCGCGATTACTAGCGATTCCAGCTTCATGTAGGCGAGTTGCAGCCTACAATCCGAACTGAGAACGGTTTTATGAGATTAGCTCCACCTCGCGGTCTTGCAGCTCTTTGTACCGTCCATTGTAGCACGTGTGTAGCCCAGGTCATAAGGGGCATGATGATTTGACGTCATCCCCACCTTCCTCCGGTTTGTCACCGGCAGTCACCTTAGAGTGCCCAACTTAATGATGGCAACTAAGATCAAGGGTTGCGCTCGTTGCGGGACTTAACCCAACATCTCACGACACGAGCTGACGACAACCATGCACCACCTGTCACTCTGCTCCCGAAGGAGAAGCTCTATCTCTAGAGTTTTCAGAGGATGTCAAGACCTGGTAAGGTTCTTCGCGTTGCTTCGAATTAAACCACATGCTCCACCGCTTGTGCGGGCCCCCGTCAATTCCTTTGAGTTTCAGCCTTGCGGCCGTACTCCCCAGGCGGAGTGCTTAATGCGTTAACTTCAGCACTAAAGGGCGGAAACCCTCTAACACTTAGCACTCATCGTTTACGGCGTGGACTACCAGGGTATCTAATCCTGTTTGCTCCCCACGCTTTCGCGCCTCAGTGTCAGTTACAGACCAGAAAGTCGCCTTCGCCACTGGTGTTCCTCCATATCTCTACGCATTTCACCGCTACACATGGAATTCCACTTTCCTCTTCTGCACTCAAGTCTCCCAGTTTCCAATGACCCTCCACGGTTGAGCCGTGGGCTTTCACATCAGACTTAAGAAACCACCTGCGCGCGCTTTACGCCCAATAATTCCGGATAACGCTTGCCACCTACGTATTACCGCGGCTGCTGGCACGTAGTTAGCCGTGGCTTTCTGGTTAGGTACCGTCAAGGTGCCAGCTTATTCAACTAGCACTTGTTCTTCCCTAACAACAGAGTTTTACGACCCGAAAGCCTTCATCACTCACGCGGCGTTGCTCCGTCAGACTTTCGTCCATTGCGGAAGATTCCCTACTGCTGCCTCCCGTAGGAGTCTGGGCCGTGTCTCAGTCCCAGTGTGGCCGATCACCCTCTCAGGTCGGCTACGCATCGTCGCCTTGGTGAGCCGTTACCTCACCAACTAGCTAATGCGACGCGGGTCCATCCATAAGTGACAGCCGAAGCCGCCTTTCAATTTCGAACTATGCAGTTCAAAATATTATCCGGTATTAGCCCCGGTTTCCCGGAGTTATCCCAGTCTTATGGGTAGGTTACCCACGTGTTACTCACCCGTCCGCCGCTAACTTCATAAGAGCAAGCTCTTAATCCATTCGCTCGACTTGCATGTATTAGGCACGCCGCCAGCGTTCATCCTGAGCCAGGATCAAACTCTCCAATAAAGTTAGTTTGTCTAGCATCTAAAAATAAAAATTGACGTTCACGTTGTTTGTTTCGTTCAGTTTTCAAAGAACTAAAAGCGGGTGAAGAGAATCGAACTCTCGACCAGAGCTTGGAAGGCTCTTGTTTTACCACTAAACTACACCCGCGTGGTCGGGAAGACAGGATTTGAACCTGCGACCCCCTGGTCCCAAACCAGGTGCTCTACCAAGCTGAGCCACTTCCCGTTATGGCGCGCCCGAGAGGAGTCGAACCCCTAACCTCTTGATCCGTAGTCAAACGCTCTATCCAATTGAGCTACGGGCGCTTATTCATGATGTTTTTTCGTCGTTGTATTTTGGCGACTCAATTATCTTACCATACTACATTTTCAAATGCAAGTACTTTTCAAAAGATTTTTTGATGCGGCCGAGAGGACTTGAACCTCCACGGGGTTTCCCCCACTAGGCCCTCAACCTAGCGCGTCTGCCGTTCCGCCACGACCGCGCGGAAAAAACAAAAGTGAGCCATGAAGGATTCGAACCTTCGACCCTCTGATTAAAAGTCAGATGCTCTACCAACTGAGCTAATGGCTCGTAAATGGCTGGGCTAGCTGGATTCGAACCAGCGCATGACGGAGTCAAAGTCCGTTGCCTTACCGCTTGGCTATAGCCCATCGAAATAGTTATCTTCTTTTCAAAGACAAATGTTATTTTACCATAATGTCCAATAAAAAACAACTGCTATATAGCAGAAGTTAAAATGGCGGTCCCGACCGGGGTCGAACCGGCGATCTCCTGCGTGACAGGCAGGCATGTTAACCACTACACCACGGGACCATTTGGTTGCGGGGACAGGATTTGAACCTGCGACCTTCGGGTTATGAGCCCGACGAGCTACCGTACTGCTCCACCCCGCGATAATATTATTTATATAATTTATATGGTGGAGGATGACGGGATCGAACCGCCGACCCCCTGCTTGTAAGGCAGGTGCTCTCCCAGCTGAGCTAATCCTCCGAAGTGGTGACCCGTACGGGATTCGAACCCGTGTTACCGCCGTGAAAGGGCGGTGTCTTAACCACTTGACCAACGGGCCAATATGTATGGCAGAGAAGAAGGGATTCGAACCCTCGCACCGCGTTAGCGATCTACTCCCTTAGCAGGGGAGCCCCTTGAGCCACTTGGGTACTTCTCTGTATGGCTCCGCAGGTAGGACTCGAACCTACGACCGATCGGTTAACAGCCGATAGCTCTACCACTGAGCTACTGCGGAATAATGAAGACAATTTGTATCTTATAAAAATTCTCATCGTAAGTCAAGAAGTTTTTTCACAACATCTTGCGCAAACGTGACATGTTTATAATATACTGGATTGCGTTTTCACTGTCAAGATGTTTTCACTACCAGTTTTAGTTGTCCTTTACACTTTCCACATACATATCTTTGTGTATTTATTTGACGTCTTCTTACATATTGAAAAGAACACCCCATACATTCATACATAGAAACTCTCGTTTCCTCCTCACTAATCATTCGTTTACAAAAACGTGGTGCACCTACTTTCTTTAATAACTCCCGAAAATCTCTATCTCGATGCTTATACCCTTTTCCTGTGATATGTAAGTGATAATGACAAAGTTCATGTTTAACAATCCCGACTAACTCTTCTTTTCCATATACTTCGTAATATCGATAATTCAATTCTATATTATGATTCTTCAATAGATAGCGCCCACCAGTTGTACGTAACCTACTATTAAACATCGCTTTATGTAAAAACGGCATTCCAAAGCATTGTAACGATACCTCTTCCACTAACCGCTGAATTTCTTGCTCATCCATTCTCATTCCTCCTAAACTAAAAAATATTTCCACACTTTTCTCCCTTCTTATACATATAGTAAATAGTACATATACCCATCCTCATTCAAGAAGCGTGATTTCTAAAAATGCAGCATTGCTAGAAATCCACTCACCAACCTCTCATCAAAGTTACTTTAACTAAAAGGAGCTACTTTTTTTGAGAGCAGGATTAAACAAGGAGGGATTCCTATGCCCACGTGGCTAAAGAAACAAATGCAACGTGCATATTTCGAGAAAAACCGGTATCAAATCAAGTTACTAAATGAATGCTGGTTTTATTATAGTAAAATACATCAAAGTTCATAATCAATTAAACTTTCCAGTTCATAAAAAGAGAGCAGTTTCATCTGCTCTCTTTTCTTACTATTCAATCGGTAACATTGATAATGCAACACGACCTTTTTTCGTATCAATATCATCTACCCATACCTTTACAATTTGTCCCACGGATACAATATCTAATGGATGCTTTACAAATTGTTTGCTTAGTTTAGAAATATGTACTAAACCATCTTGCTTCACACCAATATCAACAAAGGCACCGAAATCAACAACATTGCGGATCGTTCCCTCTAATTCCATACCACGCTTTAAATCTTCTAATTTTAAAATCCCCTTTTTCAAAAGTGGCTTTGGCAACTCATCCCTCATATCTCGCTCCGGGCTAATTAAAGCATCCATAATATCAACTAATGTCGGCTCACCAATCTCCGTCTCTTGAGATAATTTAGAAATATCTACTCCTTCGAAACTCTTTTGCAAGTTTGGTTTCCCCACATCATTCTTTGATAACCCTAAGCTCTTCAATAGCAATTCAACATTTTTATATTGTTCTGGATGAATCCCTGTGCGATCTAACGGATTCGCTCCTTCTAATATACGTAAAAACCCGATACATTGTTCATATGTTTTTGCACCTAAACGTGGGATTTTCTTTAATTCAGTACGCTTCGTGAATTTCCCATCTTCCTCACGCTTAGCTACAATGTTTTTCGCAACTGTTTTTGATAATCCCGAAACATATTGCAACAATGCAACTGAAGCTGTATTTACATTAACACCAACTCGGTTAACTGCTGTCTCTACTACAAATGTTAATGATTCATTTAATCTCTTTTGAGATACATCATGTTGATATTGTCCCACCCCAACAGATTTAGGGTCAATTTTCACAAGTTCTGCAAGTGGATCTTGTAGACGTCTCCCAATTGAAACAGCACTTCTTTCTTCAACCTGTAAATTTGGAAACTCCTCGCGAGCTACATCAGATGCTGAGTACACACTAGCACCCGCTTCATTTACAATAATGTAAAATACATCTCGCTCTACATTTTGTAATACATCTACTATAAATTCTTCCGTTTCCCTCGAAGCTGTACCATTTCCAATCGCTATCATTTCAACTTCATATTTATCTATAATTGAAATGATTTTCGTTTTTGCATCCTCATATTTACGAGCAGGCGGATGCGGATAAATAACATCTATGTGAAGAACTTTTCCTGTATCATCTACTACAGCTAATTTACAACCGGTTCTATATGCTGGATCTACCGCTAACACAACTTTCCCTTTCATCGGAGGTTGTAATAATAAATTACGTAAATTCTCAGAGAAAATATGAATCGCTTGTTCTTCGGCCGTTTCCATTAATTCTTTACGAATTTCTCTTTCTATTGAAGGTTGAATTAATCGCTTATATCCATCTTCCATCGCTAATTGTACATAATGCGCACTTTTAGAAGCTTCATCAAGAATCATTTTTTTATGTAAAAACTGAAGAATTTCTTCAATTGGCGTGATAACAGAAACTCTTAATACGTCTTCCTTTTCACCACGATTCATAGCTAGTACACGATGCGGCACTACTTTTTGCAACGGTTCTTCATAGCCATAATACATTTCATATATATTCTTTTCATCTTTTTCTTTATCTTTTACAGATGAAGACATAATCCCTTTTCGGAAAGTAGTATTGCGAATCCAACTACGATATGCCGCATTATCCGAAACAAGTTCCGCAATAATATCTTGCGCACCTTGCAACGCATCTTCTGCAGACGCCACTTCCTTTTCTGCATTAACAAATTCCATAGCCTTCTCTGCTGGATTTTCTTTTTTATATAATAATAGCCACTCAGCTAACGGTTCTAATCCCTTTTCTTTAGCAATTGTAGCTTTCGTTCTTCTTTTTTCTTTATATGGACGATATAAGTCTTCTACTTCTTGAAGTTTTGTTGCAGCAACAATATGACGACGCAACTCTTCGGTTAGTTTACCCTTTTCACCAATAAGACGAAGAACCTCTTCTTTCCTATCTTCTAGTTGCATCATATATTGCCATCTTTCTAAGATTGCACGAATTTGCACCTCATCAAGAGACCCTGTCCATTCTTTTCGGTAACGAGCGATAAATGGAACTGTGTTACCTTCTTCTGTTAATTGAATAACATGACGAACTTGCTTTTCTGTAAAGCCTAATTCTTTCACTAACATTTTCATTAACCCTTGTCGATTATCTACCATTTCCATATCCAACCGTAACCTCCTCTATAATAAAAAAAAGTTGCCCTGTAAAGAGAGCAACTTAAACTGCCGATTTAAAAATCTATTAGTCCTAAACTAATTTGTAACGCTTCATCTACACGACTCATCATCACTTCATCCAAATGAGTGATTTTGTCCGTTAAGCGTTGCTTATCGATTGTTCGAATCTGCTCAAGTAAAATAACAGAATCCCTCTCAAAACCGTACTTTTTCGCATCAATTTCCACATGAGTGGGTAATTTCGCTTTTTGAATCTGTGCAGTAATAGCCGCTACAATCACAGTCGGACTAAAACGATTTCCGATGTCATTTTGAATGACAAGAACCGGACGAACGCCTCCTTGCTCAGAACCAACAACTGGGGAAAGGTCTGCAAAATACACGTCGCCGCGTTTTACAATCAAAATATTACCCCCCGCTAACTAAGCGTTCTACTGTATGAGCTGCTTCATACTCTGCTAAGAAAGCTTCAGATGCAATACCAAGATTAATTTTTCCCATTTCAATGTACCCACGTCGCATTGATTCATGTTGGTAGCGTTTCTTCGTCTTATGTTGACGCAATAACAGTTGTGTTGCCTGGCAAATTAGTTCATGGCGATTCTTATTCTCTTGTTTTCCAATTCCGTCCAATTCCGTTACCATTTGCTTTGGCAACCGAACCACGATTTCAGTAGTTACACTTGATTCGGACACAAAAATACACCTCCACCGTCAACTACACACCCAAATATATATATGACACCTATTGTAATAATACCATTGTATGGAGCCTGTTGCAAAGACTTCCTTATTCCTTGCTTATGTTTTCCAATTCATAAATAAAACATTCATCTTCTTTTACTTTTTATCTCTTTCAAACAAGAAATAAAGCAATCCTTCAGTAATATTTCATTGCAACTTATATTAATAACAAGTATAAAAAGAAGCTCCCCAGCGAAAAAGAGCCTATTCTTTATTAGTGAAACTCCTCCAAATGACGAGGTGCTGAGTAATAATACCTTCTTCTATATATCGTTCAAATAATTGATTACTTCTACAACTTTACCGTGTCGTATAAATATTCTCGGTACACGGAAGCTTATCGTTGCAATAATTTCATAATTAATAGTCCCGGAATATTCAGCAACCTCGGTAGCACTAATATACTCATCACCTTGTCTCCCAATGAGTGTAACTTTCGTACCAAGTGGCACTTCACAAGGAAGATGTATCATGAATTGATCCATTGTCACTCGCCCTACAATCGGTACTCTTTCACCGTTTACAAGTACCTTAAACCCTTGCAATCTTCTAAGCCAGCCATCTCCATATCCAATTGCAACTGTCGCAATCCATTCTTCGGTTCTCGTTCGGTATGTGACATTATAACTAATCCCATCTCCTTTAATCACTTGCTTAATATGAGCAACTTTCGTGTGAAGTGACAACGCCGGTTCCAATTTAAATGGTAAAAAAGGACGTATTTCTACAGATGGGGATAATCCATACATCGCAATACCAATTCGCACCGCATTAAATGTAATCCCTTGAAACCTTAACGTTGCGGCACTATTGGCTGTATGGACAAATTTAGGATTCACTCCAAATTCTTTCAACCAACGTAACTGCTGCAAAAATGTATTATATTGCTTATCAAAGTAAGAAGTCTCAACCTCATCCGCTGTTGCAAAATGCGTATATACTCCTTCTAACTCTAAAAATGGCGCACCTTCTAAACTCTTTAAGAACCCTTTTAATTCTTTTCGTTCACGTATTCCGATTCTCCCCATACCACTATCAAAATTAATATGGAATTTCATTATTGATGAACCATCCCAGAGCTTTATCGCTTCTTCCACCCATTCTTTTTGAAAAACAGTTAATGCTACATCATTTTCAGCAGCTACATTTACATCACGGGGCGGGGAAGGACCTAATACTAAAATCGGTGCAGTAATACCAGCCCTCCGAAGCACTAAAGCTTCATCTAAAAAAGCAACTGCTAATCTTGTTGCTCCTGCTTCTAATGCAGTTTTAGCCACCGGTACATAATCGTGCCCATATGCATTCGCTTTAACTACAGCAAAAATCTCTACATCACTTGGAATGTACTCTTTAATATGTGTAACATTGTTATAGATCGCATCTAAATCCACTTCCACCCACGTGTCACGGTAAAACGGTGCTTCTTCCATAAATACACTTCCTTATACACGATATGCGAAGCTTATTCTTTTATATGCTTCTTTTATGAAATCCACCTTCAAACTAAGAAAAGACGTGGTGCACATATATCACCACGTCTAAGAAGTTTACTTCACCTGCTTCGCTGTAACCGAACGAGCAACCATCAACAACTCATTCGTCTCTAAACCTTTAGACACGAGCATATATTCTACTCCGTTATGTGACCACGTTACAGAGTCTTTCGTCAATGCACCAATCGTGAAACCAAGATCAACCGGCTCTCCACTTACACTTACCGCCGATGAGGCCTCTGCAACTTTTGACTTTTCTTGTATTAAAGTAAAGGATTTCTTACTTCCAGTGTATGTGAGTATTGCACGCTTGCCACTGTCTGTCTTCAACTCTTCTTCCTCTTTCAAAGTCATACCTTGCGGTGTATCACGTGGATACAAAATAGCAAACGGTTTGTCTTCTTTCGCTGCCGTCTGAACATCTACTTGTGCTCTAGACATATTTTGTTTCGTATCAAATGCACCTTTATCAAACTTTGCATCAAACTTTACTTTAGTGAAATCTACTTTTACAAGGACATTTTGATCATTATCCATCAGTTTCACAGAAACTGGTGTTAAATCACTTTTATTCAGCTTAATTTCTTGTTTCGGCAACATATTTTGATGTTGATAATTTGTTTTTGTTTTAAACACATAATACTTATCTGTTTTCTCGAAAGAGAGATTTTTCTTATCTTGCAAAATATCTCTTACAAGTGATTCATATAAATAAGCCTGGCTACTATTTTGCGGCCAATCACTTTGAAAACGGAAACTCTTATTAAGTGCCGGTGTTAATACAAATACACCTTCATCATTCCTTAAAATAATTTGACTCTGATCCTTTTTCGCATTCTGCAAATTCACACGATAATACGAAGGTTCTTTATGCCAAATTTCTACATTGTACTCTTGAGGTTCATTTCCTGTTTTAATAGATAATTTCGCTTCAGCTTGATAACTCTTCATACTTTTAACTTTCGTTTCTAAATCTCTCACAACATCTTCCTGTTTCTTTTCCATACAACCTGCCAACACAAAAACGGTCAATAAACCGACAAGAACTAAAAACAGACGCCTTTTCATCACTTCAGCCCCTTTGCCCCTATAAATGAATGGAAGATATGCCTTCCTTATCGCTACCTCAAATATATGAGACAAAGATATAAAATATGCAGACTAGCGTGACGAGCTTTCCAAAACAACTTGAGCAACGGCAAATTCTTTACTATGACTAATTGATAAATGAACAATATGCTCTGTATTTGTAATGATAATCGGCTTACCTCTATCATCATTCCTTACTTCAATATCTAAAAAACTCACTTCTTTCCCGATACCGGTCCCTACCGCTTTAGAATACGCCTCTTTTGCTGCAAATCTTCCAGCTACAAATTCTGTAAGACGACTTCCTTTCAGCCCCTCAGCAACACCACGTTCTCTTTCAGTTAAAATACGTTCCATAAATTTAAGCTTTCCATCTAGCATTTTTTCAATTCGATTTAACTCAATAATATCGATTCCAATCCCTACAATCATTTCAAAATCCCCTTCTTCTATTTAGCTTTCTTCATTCATATTGTAAGAATAACAGAGAATCTTTCTGATGCAAAAGGAGTGATACTAAAAACATGCTAATACCATCCACTCGCATTTCCTTACAACCGATTATCATTTCTTTACTTCTTATACAATTAGTCATGATTATATTGAGCGACTTTTCCCTCTTTCACCTGGCAGCCCACAATGAATATATCGCTAAAGGAGAATGGTGGCGTGTCATAACTTCCTTACTTGTACACGTAGACTTACAACATTTCCTTTCTAATAGTATTTGTTTATTCGTATTTGGTTCTTCCATCGAAAAACAACTAGGACACTTTTCTTTCATCATTATTTTTTTCCTTTCTGGCATTCTCGGGAATATTTCTTCTTATATTATTATGCCTCTTGAATATATTCACGCCGGAGCATCTGGTGGTATTTTCGGATTACTAGGCGCCCAATTATTTTTATTGTATAGTCGATATTGTTCTTCAAAACCAAGAGACATCGCTATTTTTTCAATAATGATACTTATATTACTACTATTTACTTTCTTTAATCCCTCTGCCAATCCTATAAGCCATTTAACAGGACTGATCATCGGCGGCATGTGCACCCCTTTTTTAACAAAAAAAAACGATGGCGCAGAGCTTATTTAATATAGAAGCTCGCACCATCGATAATTTCCACATCTGTTTGTTTACTTAACTCTCTCATTAGTTGAAATAAAGACTCGTCCTTTTTCTTCGCCTCAATCATACAATCAATTCGCGGAACACTCCCCTTTATCTTTTTCAAAAAAGATAAGAAAGTATCTACATCAATAAAATCTGCATGTGCTCTCGGGTTTTTTCCATCTCTAGGACTGGAGATGTGCATTTTAACCGGTAACAAAGACGATTCCCACGTATGTACAACACGCGCCCAATCTTCATGCCAATCTTCCTGGTCATTATTCATCATATGATGGTGCAAATCAAACACGACTGGAATGTCTAATTTCTCACCTAAATACAATGTTTCTTCTAAAGAAAAGGTCGTGTCATCATTTTCTAATATAATCATCTCTTGAATACCTCTTGGAACAGTTGACCAATTTTCTATAAAGCGTTCTAATGCAAGCTCCTTATCTTTATAACCTCCTCCCACATGTAATACACATCGTTGCTTATGTTCAATTCCCATACCCTTTAACAATTTTTTGTGCATCTGCAATGTCTTTACAGATTGTTTGAGAATACTCTCCTCAGGTGAATTTAGTACAACAAAGTGATCTGGATGGAAGTCAATTCGCATATTCATACGAATTGCATATTCACCTAATTCTTTCAGATTTTCTTTTAACGGACGAATATAGTTCCAATCTAACAACTCCTCATGATTCGCTAAAGGAATAAGCTTGGAACTAAGTCGAAAGAAAGATATATCATGCCCTTTATTATGTTTTAATAACCGTAAGCAATTTTCCAAATTCGAATTAGCGATTCTTTCAAGTTTACGAATCGCAGCCTCTCGATCATCAATCCGCTGAAACTGTGCATACGTCATCGTTTGAGATGGAGAAGCATTCTTCAAATGTACACTCATCGCAACATACCCAAGTCTTACAAGCATATAGCACCTCATTTCTATACGAGTTACTATGTAGTATGCACAATTACAGAAATAAAAAAAGAGAATGCCAGCAAAGGGCATTCTCTTTTTTATTAAGCTTGTGGACGGCTATGATGTTTTCTTTCGCCGCGTCCATTTGAAGATCCAGGGCGACCTTCACCTTTACGACCACGGTTGCCATCACGGCTACCAGCATCACGGCTACCGCCATCACGATTACGATCACGGTTACGACCATCGCCACTTCCGCTTCCACGTCCATCACGATTGCGATCACGGTTACGACCATCGCCACCGCCGCGTCCATCACGACTACGATTACGGTTACCATCACGGTATCCACTTCCGTTACCACCGCGTTTTTTAGAACCGCCACCGCCACCTCTTGAAACAACTGGTGGTTCTGATGTTAAAGCGATCGGAGTTGTATCCGGCTCTTTTGTCATCATTTTTAAAGCAGCAGCTACTACTGTTACAGAATCATTCTCTTCTAACATTTCTTCTGCAATACGCTTGTAGTATGATAAGTTATCATTTTCAATTGTGCTTTGAAGTTTTTCAGCGATTAAACGTTGTTGACCTTCTAACGCCTCGTCAAGTGTCGGTGCGTCCATACGATCAACTTTACGTTTTGTTGTACGCTCGATATTTTTTAATTGTCCTGATTCACGTGGTGTTACAAATAACATTGCAATACCTTTTTTACCGGCACGGCCAGTACGACCGATACGGTGAACGTATGATTCTGGATCTTGTGGGATATCGAAGTTGTATACGTGTGTTACGCCTGAAATATCAAGACCACGTGCAGCAACGTCTGTTGCAACAAGAACTTCAATAGTACCTTCTTTAAATTTACGTAATACAGACATACGCTTCGCTTGTGTTAAGTCACCGTGAATACCTTCTGCTGCATAACCACGTAAGTTTAATGCTTCTGATAATTCATCAACACGACGCTTTGTACGACCGAATATGATTGCAAGCTCTGGAGATTGAATATCTAGTAAGCGTGTTAACACGTCAAACTTTTTCTTTTCTTGCACTTCTAAATAGAACTGCTGAATGTTTGGCATTGTTACTTCTTTTGCTTTTACTTTAATGTGTTGAGGCTCAGTCATGAAACGCTCAGCAATACGACGGATTGGATCTGGCATTGTCGCTGAGAATAATAATGTTTGATGTGTTTCTGGCACATCTGTTAAAATCGCTTCAATATCTTCAATGAAGCCCATGTTTAACATTTCATCCGCTTCGTCAAGAACAACAGTCTCTACGTTTTGTAAGCGAAGTGTTTTACGGTTGATATGATCTAAAATACGACCCGGCGTACCTACAATAATGTGTGGGTGTTTTTTTAGAGCACGAATTTGGCGGTTAATATCTTGACCACCATAAATTGGTAGAATACGAACACGTTTATGTTTACCAATTTTGTATAGCTCTTCTCCAACTTGAATTGCTAATTCACGCGTTGGCGCGATAACAATACCTTGAACTGCTTCTTTATTTGTATCCACTTTATCTAATAGTGGTAATCCGAATGCTGCTGTTTTCCCTGTACCTGTTTGCGCTTGCCCAATAATATCCTTACCTTGCAATGCATGTGGAATTGTTTCAGCTTGAATCGGCGTAGCCTCTTCAAAGCCCATACTTTCAACAGATTGTAGTAAAGACTCACTTAATCCTAGTTCTCGAAATGTTGTCAATGTTACTTCTCCTTTTCTATCCTATACTTATCATTTAAAAAAAGGCGTTTTCCGAACTTGCGGAAAAGCCATTTTCCTGAATACTTACGTATATAACCGGGCGTATATTCTTCACGAAAATACTTCTAAACGTTATTACACTTTATCAATTATAAGTTTTGTAGGTGTAAAAAGCAAACCCCAACTGTTACCTTATTTCATATTCAGAGCTTTTTTCTTTACTTTTATTTTTTTATCGTTTACTGTAAGCGCTTATTATAAGTTTCCACTATTTTCGTGGCTATCATCCCTATTTATATACACCAATTATTTCAACATCGTAATTACTTCTTCTAATTTCATGCCGCGAGATGCTTTTACTAATACAACATCTTTCGTACCGACTACTGCTTGCAACTCTTTTATTAACTCTTCTTTACTATCATACGCTTTTACACGGTCTTTAGGGAAATTAATTTTTGCACCTTCAGCAATTTGAGCCCCTAATTTACCATATGTGAATACATATGAAATTTTTGCTGGATCAATTAATTTACCTACTTCATAATGAAATTGCACTTCTTGATTTCCAAGTTCTAACATATCACCAAGCACAACAATTTTTTTAGCAAATCCATCTAAACCATTCATTAGGTGGAACGCAGCTTCCATAGCTGTTGGACTAGCATTATAAGCATCATTGATAATTGTTAAACCACTATCTGTTTTTACAATTTCCATACGCATACCTGTCATTTGAAGTGTTACTAAACCTTGTTTCATTTCTTCCCACGTTACACCAAAATGTTTTGCAATTGCCATTGAAGCAAGCGTATTATATACATTATGCTTTCCTAGTACTGGCAAATAGAATGACGAAGTTTCATCCCTGTTCATCTTAAAGTGTGTCCCAGTAGCCTGCAATGTTACAGTAGTTGGATAGTAATCATTTGCTCTCGCATCACCAAATGTAACTGTTTCAGCTGCTAAATTCATTTCTGGAACACGATTCGTTAATAGCGGCTCATCTCCATTATATACGAACACGCCACCCTTTTGTAAACCTGTAACAATTTCTAACTTCGCTTCAGCAATCGCCTCACGAGAGCCTAAATCCATTAAGTGCGCCTCACCAATGTTCGTGATAATAGCTGCATTAGGGCGAGCTAACTTAGATAGAAATTTAATTTCTCCTCGGCTTGACATGCCCATTTCTAATACAGCTACTTCTGTATTTTCCTCTAAATTTAAAATAGTAAGAGGTAAACCGATGTGGTTGTTGAAATTACCTTCTGTTTTTTGAACTTTAAATTTAGTCGCAAGAATACTTGTTACAATATCTTTCGTAGATGTTTTACCATTACTACCAGTTACACCAATAACTTTTACATCCAATTGATCACGATAGTTTTTCGCTAACATTTGCAATGCTGCTAGTGTATCTTCTACAAAAATAACCGGAAGATTTTCAGGTGGGTTTTCTACATCTTTCATCCATAATGTAGCAATCGCCCCATTTTCAACAGCTTTGTCTACAAAAGCATGTCCATCGAAACGTTCACCTTGAATTGGAACATATAAATTTCCATTTTCAATTTTCCTCGTATCAATAGACACTCCTTGTATAGTAATTCCCTCATACCGCTCTGCTAATCCAGTACCATTTATCATCTGCTCTACTTGTTTTAACGTTCGATTTATCATGAAAACACTCCTTACATAGAGGAAGCACTATTCCTTCGAATAGTGCTTCCTCCTTTTTTGTTAGATTGTATATTTAATTTTTTGTTTTTCTTCGTGACGCTCAATCGCTAAGCGAATTAGCTCTTCAATTAATTCCGGATACGGTAACCCTGTATGTTGCCATAATAGAGGGAACATACTAAACGGCGTGAATCCTGGCATTGTGTTTACTTCGTTAATATATACTTCTCCATCTTTCGTTAAGAAGAAATCAGCTCGTGTTAAGCCCGAACCATCTAATGATTGGAATGCGATAATTGCATCTCGCTTAATTACATTAGACTCTTCCTCTGTCATTTCAGCTGGAATAATTAACGCTGTATCACCATCGATGTATTTCGATTTGTAATCATAAAAATCTTTTTTCGGTACAATTTCACCTACAACTGAACATTTCGGCTCATCATTACCTAATACACCAACTTCTACTTCACGACCTACAATATTTTCTTCTACAATAATTTTACGGTCAAATTGGAATGCCTCTTCGAATGCATTCTCAAGCTCTTCACGATCATTACACTTATTAATACCAACACTTGAACCAAGATTTGCTGGTTTTACGAAGCAAGGATATCCTAATACTTCTTCTAATTTTTCATACGCTGTTTCACGATCTTTTTCCCATGCGCTACGAATGAAAGATGCATATTTCGCTTGTTTCAATCCAGCTTCTGCAAAGATATTTTTCATAACAACTTTATCCATACCAGCAGATGATGCTAATACACCGTTACCTACATATGGAATGTTTAGTAATTCTAATAACCCTTGTACTGTTCCATCTTCACCATTCGGTCCATGTAATAATGGGAAAATAACATCAATTGCATCTTCTTGTTTAGAAGTTGCAGTTGGGATAATTTCTGTACTTAATGATACAGGAGAGATTGTATTCTCTTCCCCACTCATTTGTAATGCCTCAACATTTGTTACTTCGCCTTCAATACGCTCTCCACGCATCCATTGGCCTTGTTCTGTAATATAAATTGGATGAATCTCGAATTTATCTTGATTTAATGCTTTAATAGCAGCAAGAGCCGTTTGTAACGAAACTTGATGCTCAGCTGATTTTCCACCGTATAATAAACCTAATTTAATTTTTGTCACTGAAATCACCCTAACCAATTGTTTTCATTTTTCTATTTTAGCACTTTTTATAAAAATAGGTAGTTCCTATTTGAAATAAAATGTAACTTCCACAAATAATTAAAAGACACCACTTATTGGTTTTCTACACTTTTTCTCTTTAATTTCTACACACCTAAACAAAATTAAACTTTAAAGCAAAATTGCTATCTAATCTAGTTATGTACCTAAAATATGTAGAAATCCACTTTGTGTGTATGTCATCTATATTACCCTACCATTTGTGGAGGGTGAAAAAACATTGATTAAAGTTTCATTTTATTAAGAAGACTGTTTTGTAGGCGTATCTTTTTGCCTCTGCTCAACAAGACGATCTAAAGAAACATATACAAAGCCTGCAACTACACACCCTACACTTAAAATTGTAAATAAGTAGTGACCAAGCAAACGATCCAATAGAAAACCACCAAGAAGTGGACCGAATGCACTTCCTGTAATCCACTGCAAACTCGCCGCCCCCATATAGGTTCCTCTCAAATGCTCAGGGGCCAAATTCGCTACAAACGTCATCTGTACAGGCGACATAATCATCTCGCCTAACGTATATATGGCATAAACAAACATTAACGTCATTAAAATAATTGTAGCATTTGTATCATATTCTCCAAACCACTTCGGTAACCATCCTATAAAAAACAAACCAATTCCGAACAAACACGCACCGTATAGCATCGTCTTTCCAACAGGTTTATCTGTCGCCCATTTTGAAATTTGAAATTGGAATAAAACAACTAATAGACCATTTAATGCCATTAAATATGGGTATGGATTGTTGACTCCAAAAATATCCTTCATTTCGTTATCAAAGTGAAGCGGTAACATGCCTTCTGTTTGAGAAAACCCCATAGAAATAATGATCCCCGCTAACAAATAAATCATTAACGCCTTATCTCTCATTAAAATTTTCCAAACTGCTCCGGATTCCTTCTCTTTATTTTTTTCCGTCATATCCGTAATTTTTGGCATTGTTTCTTTAATAAGTACTAACACTAGTAGCGCATAAAACAACATAGCGGATGAAGCAATAATAAACACGAGGTTCTTTGATAAAACAACTACTGATGCTCCCATTATCGGTCCAATTGCAGCACCAATATTGTGTCCCATTCGCAATAAACCATATGCTTCTGTTCTTTTTTCTGGCGCCGTCACATCTGCAACCATCGCTGATGCTGCTGGATGAAATAAAGAATTACTTAACCCTAAAAAAATAGATAAAATAGCGTATGGAATAAATCCTTCGATAAATAAAAAACCGAGCATTAATAACGCATTACTCGCCATTGAAAATATCATAATTGGCTTTCTTCCATATATATCAGCTATTCTTCCGCCTATAAGCGAGCCAAAGCTTGCAGCAATTGGAGAAAGCGCCATAATAATCCCAACTTGTAATAAAGAATCTACCTTATCTTTTAAATATAGTGCAAAAAAAGGCATTAACATCATCATCGCAATTCCGTTCAAAGTCTCACCGATAAATCGAATCCATACGTTACGATCCATCTCTCTTAGCTCACGCCATGTATTTTTCACATTTTCACCCCTTTAGTTCGCCAACAATTATCTTATAATACATTCAGAAAAATGTAAATTTTCAAAATAAAAATCCATCCTAACAGAATTAGAATGGATTTTTCCATTTATAAATTTGCTACATCTTCTTCTTTTTTACTATTATTTAAAACACTACGCTTTCTACTATAGGCGAAATAAACTACTATACCGATAACCATCCAAACACCAAAACTAATCCAAGCTGTCGCTGATAATTGAAGCATCAAATATAAGCAAAAGATAACTGTTAATGCTGGTAAAAATGGTACGAGCGGCGCCTTAAACGCCCTTGGTAAATCAGGATGAGTTCGTCTCATCACAATGACAGCAACAGCTACAAGTGCAAATGCTGACAAAGTTCCCATATTTACAAGATGTGCTAAAACATTTAAATCTATTAATCCTGAAATAAGTGCTGCAATAATACCTGTTGTCCATGTATTTAAAAATGGTGTTTTAAATTTCGGATGAACTTTAGCAAGACGCTTCGGTAACAATCCATCTCTGCTCATTGCATATGAAACACGAACTTGCCCATACATCATAACTAGCATTACAGTTGTAATTCCTGTAATTGCTCCTACTGATATCACTCCCGCCAAACTATCTTGTCCAATAAATTGAAGTGCGAAAGCAACTGGATCTGATATATTCAACTGACCGTATGGAACAATCCCTGTCAAAATAAGTGAAACAACAATGTAAAGAACCGTACAAACTAGTAACGATGCAATAATTCCAATCGGCAAATCGCGTTGTGGGCGCTTCACTTCTTCTGCGGCTGTTGATACAGCATCAAATCCAATGAATGCGAAGAAAACTGTAGCTGCTCCAGCCATTACACCATCTAACCCAAATGGCATAAAAGGTGTCCAATTTTCAGGTTTTACATAATTAAATCCGGCGAAGATAAAAATGAGAACAACTGCTAGTTTAATAAATACCATTATATTATTTACACGTGCACTTTCACGAACACCTCTAGATAAAAGAACCGTCATAACTAGAATAATTAGAACTGCAGGTAAATCAATTATTCCACCCTTTCCAGTACCAGGGGCCGAGGAGAGAATGGTCGGAATATGAATCCCAAATCCCTTTAATAACGATTGAAAATACGCTGACCATCCATTAGCTACAGCAGATGTGGCTAATAAATACTCGAGCATTAAATCCCATCCAATTAAGAATGCAAATACTTCTCCCATCGTCGCATACGTGTACGTGTAAACACTCCCTGAGACAGGAACTGAAGAAGCAAATTCAGCGTAACAAAATGCAGCAAAGGCACAAGCTAATGCAGCTATAGCAAATGATAATATAATAGCTGGTCCAGAATGTTTCGCTGCTACAACGCCAGTAAGAACAAAAATACCAGTTCCAACAATTGCTCCGATTCCAAGCATTGTTAAATCAAGTGCCCCTAACGTTCTCGATAATGTCTTTTGTTTACTTTCTTGCAGTAACGTTGAAATTGGCTTCTTTTGAAAAATTTGCTTCATGCTGTGCTCCTCCACGATTTTAGTTTTCTGAAAATTTAATTTACTTTTTCATTTTACCCACGGCATGTTTTTTAGTCAATACTTTTGTCGAAATAAACAGAAAACTATCGAGATACATACTATACTCTTATCATCCTTTCGATAAAAAGATTCAGACAATCATATCTATATATATTTTCATAACTTTTTTTGGTATTATTATACATGTCGATTCCATAAAAGAGGCATGCTCCCGTAGTGAGCATGCCTCTTTTTACTTATTTCACAGTATATGAACCCTCTTCAATCCAGCTATACATATATTTTTCATCTTCCGTCTCATGTGCTTGTTTTACAATACGAAGCGGACGGAATGTATCTATCATAACGGCCAGTTCAAGTGTCTCTTTCTTCCCTATACTCGCTTCTGTTTTCCCTGGATGTGGCCCATGCGGGATCCCGCTTGGATGAAGCGTAATAGAACCTTCTTCTACACCTTTTCGGCTCATAAAGTTACCTTCTACATAGTACAGTACTTCATCACTATTCACATTACTATGATAATATGGTGCCGGAATAGATTCTGGATGATAATCGTATAAACGCGGTACGAAAGAGCAAATGACGAAATTATGCCCTTCGAATGTTTGATGTACTGGTGGTGGCTGATGAATACGACCTGTAATTGGCTCAAAATCCTCCACATTAAAGACCCACGGATATAAATAACCATCCCACCCAACAACATCTAACGGATGGTGCCCTAACACATGCTTGTGCATATAACCTCTCGACTTTGTCATTACGACAAACTCACCTTTGTCATCATATGTCTCCAATTTTTCCGGGCCACGAATATCCCTTTCACAAAACGGACTATGTTCTAACAATTGCCCATATTCATTGCGATAGCGACTTGGTGTTGTAATTTGGCTATTTGCCTCTACAACAAGAAACTTAGTCTCTCCCTCATCTGGAATAACACGATAAATCGTTCCAATTGGAATTGTTACATAATCACCTTTTCTATAGTGAATCGTTCCAAACATCGTTTCAATTTTTCCTGTTCCATAATGAACAAATAACATTTCATCGCCATCACCATTACGGTAAAAATAATCCATTTTTTCTGTTGGACTCACTACTCCAATTAATAAATCCTCATTCCCAAGCATAAAGTTTCTTCCGCTTACTGCATCACCAGTTTTTTTATTTTCTTTCGTACGGAAGTGGCGATGAGCAAGAGGGGCATCCTCTTCATACTGTAACTGACAAGAATGCGATAATGCCGCGTGCCCTACTTCTGTTGGCATATAATGATGATACAAAATAGACTGGGTACCAGAGAAACCTTTTGTCCCCATTACCTGCTCACGATAAAGCGATCCATCTTTTTTACGAAATTGTACATGTCGTTTATGAGGTAGCTTCCCCATGTGACGATAAAACATGCCCATCACCTGCTTTCATGTCTTTTTTGATCGTATTACGTAACGTACCTAAACCAGTAATCGACAGCTCTACAACATCTCCATCTTGTAGCCACTCTTCTGTACCAAGTTCTAAAATACATCCTGTTCCTACTGTCCCAGAACCAATCACATCTCCTGGATATAACGTAACGTCTTCCGAAGCACGTTCAATCATTTCAGCAAATGTATAGTAAATATCTTGGAAGTTTCCCTTTGATAATATCTTTCCATTTACATGAGCAGTCATCTCTAAATCATAACGATCACCGTTACGATAAA
This sequence comes from Bacillus sp. 41-22, assembly GCF_025809295.1. NCBI lineage: Bacteria > Bacillati > Bacillota > Bacilli > Caryophanales > Bacillaceae > Bacillus > Bacillus sp. 41-22. Next base: position 231,738 of record NZ_CP084035.1, on the reverse strand, counting down.
CGTCTAATTCCTCTTTCGTAACGAGATACGCTCCTAATGAAGTTGCAAAATCTTTTCCTTTCGCTGGACCGAGTCCCACTTTCATTTCTGTTGCTTGTAAGTCCCTTGCACTCCAGTCGTTCATAATGCAGTAACCAAAAATATATTCCTCTGCTTGTTCACGAGAAATGTTTCGTCCTTCTTTCCCAATTACGCAAGCAATCTCTAACTCATAATCAAGCTTTTTAGACTTCTTCGGACCAATAACAAAATCATCTGGTCCAATAACAGCACGGTGGTTCGTAAAATAAAAAACCGGGATATCATACCATTCAGGTACAACATCTAGCCCTCTTCGTCCGCGAGCTGTTTTTACATGCTGCTCAAATGCATAAAAATCTCGAATGCTACTCGGATTAGGAATTGCCGCTGCAAATTGAACTTCCTCTAAGGAATATATACCCTTTGCAGGATTCTTAATATTACGCAATACTTCTACATACTCATCTGCTTTCTCTAAAAAGGCGAACATAGAAGAAGGTAATTGTCCATCACTCGCAAGATTCATATCGATTACTTTGTCACCTTCAAGCCATCCAGCTCGCATTTCTTTCGATGGGAGACGAAATGTAACAAATTTCATCGTGATTCCTCCCTATGAAAATGAAATTTCCACCAACAAAGGAACTCTTGCTGGTGGATACAAATTTTATAAATTTCCGCGACGCTCTTGTTCTCTTTCAATTGATTCGAATAACGCTTTAAAGTTCCCTTCGCCAAATCCACGAGAACCTTTACGTTGGATGATTTCAATAAATAGAGTTGGACGATCTACAATTGGTTTCGTAAAGATTTGTAATAAATAACCTTCTTCGTCACGGTCTACTAGAATCTTCAATTCTTTTAATCTATCAATTTCTTCATCAATTTTTCCAACACGTGCAGTTAACTCATCGTAATACGTATCTGGCGTATCTAAAAACTCCACGCCATTCGCACGAAGCACTTCAATTGTTTTTACAATGTCACTTGTTAATAAAGCAAGATGCTGTACACCCGCTCCGTTATAGAACTCTAGATATTCTTGAATTTGTGACTTTCTTTTTCCGTCTGCTGGTTCATTAATTGGAAACTTAATACGGCTTCCATTCGTCATAACTTTTGACATTAATGCCGAATACTCTGTGCTAATATCGTCATCATCAAAGTGAATCATTTGTTTAAATCCCATGACGTTCTCATAATAACTAACCCATTCTTCCATTTTCTCAACGTTACCAACGACATGGTCTACAGCAATTAAACCGGATTCTTCAAATGGAATATTGAACTCTACCTTTTGAAATCCTGGCATGAATGTTCCTTTATAATTTTTACGCTCTACAAGCGTATGAATTGTATCACCATACGTACCAATAACCGCTTTCTTCAAGGTACCTTCCTCATCTGTTAACTCTTCAGGAGGAGCAATCGCAACAGCGCCACGTTTTACAGCTTCAGAGTATGCTTTATCAACATCATCAACAAGTAAAGCCACATCCTTCACTCCATCACCATGAGTCTTTACAAAATCTGCAATACGACTATCACTACTTAAAGCTCCAGACACAACAAAACGCATATTTTTTTGCACAAGAACATAAGATACCTTTTCACGGTTTCCTGTTTCTAATCCAGAATAAGCTACAATTTTGAATCCAAACGCTCTCGCAAGATAATAACTTGATTGCTTTGCATTCCCTACGTAAAATTCCAAATGATCTACATCACGTACCGGAAAAAAGTCCTCCATTTGTGCAGCTAGCGTATCCATAGATTTTTGTTTCATAATATCTTCATCCCCCTGTAAATAGATTAAATGGTCCATACTTAAAACCAACCGAAAACGCTTCCAACATCAATTAATAGAAATTAGTTAGCAAGCTAACAATTTCCGACCTTTAAAATTTTCTATCTTTTCTGTCAAATTCCTCTTTTTTTCTTACATATAAAATTCGACTTTTTTCTCTTTAAAGTAAGGGGAAAATATTAATACTTGAAGGTATATATGAGAGGAAAACAAAAAAGACTCCAACATATTAACTACTTACTAATACGTTAGAGTCTTTATTTTTTTTGAATGATTGTATTTATATTTTTCATACTAATATATTTGCAAGGAATAGAATAAATGATGTTAATATTACCGCTCCGCCTAATGATCCTAATAAATCTGTTTTTGTTACTTGTAACACTTGTTCACTGTTCATATTCCTCATTCTCCTTTCATTTTGTACAATTTAAAACTTTTATTATACTAATACGCTTGATAGAAATACGATTAATGCTGTTAATACTACTGCTCCGCTTGCTGATCCTAAGAAATCACCTTTTGTTACTTGTAATACTTGCTCTTTCATATCTTTCATTCTCCCTTCATTTATCTTTTGTTACAAAACTTCTATTATACTAATACGCTTGATAGAAATACGATTAATGCTGTTAATACTACCGCTCCACTTGCTGATCCTACGAAGTCACCTTTTGTTACTTGTAATACTTGCTCTCTCATATCTTTCATTCTCCCTTCATTTATCTTTTGTTACAAAACTTCTATTATACTAATACGCTTGATAGAAATACGATTAATGCTGTTAATACTACCGCTCCACTTGCTGATCCTACGAAGTCACCTTTTGTCACTTGTAATACTTGCTCGTTGTTCATAATTTTCATTCTCCCTTCTCTTATTTTTGTTACAAAACTTCTATTATACTAATACGCTTGATAGAAATACGATTAATGCTGTTAATACTACTGCTCCGCTTGCTGATCCTAAGAAGTCACCTTTTGTTACGTTTAATACTTGCTCGTTGTTCATATCATTCATTCTCCTTTTTTATAAGTTATCTATATGTAATTACTAAGAAATGATTAGTTCATAGTTTTCATGTTAACGTTACATTGAAATTAATTACGTAACGTTTGTAACACTAATGTAACATAACTATTATTACGTTGCAATATAATTACGTAAATTTTATTACACTTTTTTTACGTTTTTTTAAATAAACACTCAAAAACCTTGTTTTAATGCGTTTTCTACTACAATCACATTTGTAACACTAGTGTAACATTAAGGTCATAAAGCGAAATATAATATTATTCATCTCTATTTTGTTAAAAACCAAAGTGAAACTTTAATCAACGAGAGTTCCATTCCCTACTAATTATTCCCCTCACCAATCGCACTTTTACTAGAAATTAATGCGGGATAAAATACTATCTTTCCAAGATAAGTTTATATGTTTCCTCTATATAACTATGTATAATGGAAACAAAGAGGTGGTCATTTTGAAATTAATCGCACTAGATATGGATGGTACACTACTATCATCTAATCTTGAAATCTCCAAAGAGAACTTACAAGCTATCCAAACCGCAAAAGAGGCTGGTCATATTGTAATGATTTGTTCTGGCCGCGCGAAAGAGGATGCTTTGAAATTATTGGAAGAATATAAACTATCTCTTCCAGTTGGAGCAAGCAATGGGGCAATTGTTTATGTGGACGGAAAAGTAATTAACTCGCGTTGTTTACAAAATGATAAAGTATACAAGCTTGCAAAATTACTAGAATCTGAAGGTTTCCCATATAAGTTGTACACAAATAAAGGGGTTTATTCTCCTTATACATGGCAAGGTCAAGTCATGCAGGCATTCGAAGAAAATAAACATACACTAGATGTTACACTTGAGGAACTTGAAAGAATTACAGAAAAACAAAAGAAATCTAACTTAATTACTGATTTCCAAAAAATAGAAGATGTCGTAAATAATCCAGAATTAGAAATATCTAAATTCTTCATTTTAACATTTAATGCTGCTCATCGTTCACAGCTATTACAAACTTTACAAGAAGATACGGACATTTCAGTTACGGCATCAGCTCCTACTAATGTAGAGATTATGGATAAGCATGGCCATAAAGGCAATGGTTTGCAAGAAATGGCAGCTTATTTCAATATACCAATTGAAGATACTGTTGCAATCGGTGACAACTTTAATGATGTGCCAATGCTACAAGTAGCCGGCTTATCAGTTGCAATGGGAAATGCTGAAGAAGACGTAAAAAAATTATGTGACGTTGTTACATTAACAAATAATGAAAACGGTGTTGCTCATGCAATTGAGCAATTTGTATTAAAACAAACTTCATCTAGTAAATAAAGTGAAACTTTAATCAGAGGTGGGGTTCCTCTGATTATTAGTTGAACCAATCGGGCTTTTACGGGCAGTTAATCTCCCACCTAACTTCCCCGCATATGTCGAATTTTCAGGTGGGAGTCTTACTGCCCGTTAATGCGGGGTAAAAAAAGGACTCTTTCACATTTTGAAAGAGTCCTTTTCTTTTACACATGATGACAAGCAACAAAATGATCTTCACCCACATTACGGAATTCTGGTACATTCGTTTTACAAATATCTGTAGCAACGGGGCAACGTGTATGAAAACGGCAACCTGATGGTGGATTTGCAGGACTTGGAATATCCCCTTCTAGAATAATCCGTTCTCGCTTAACCGTTGGATCCGGTATTGGCACTGCTGATAACAATGCTTTTGTATATGGATGAAGCGGATTCGCAAATAACTCATCACGTGGTGCTGTTTCCACAATAGTTCCTAAATACATAATTCCAATTTTCGTACATAAGTGCTCCACAACACTTAAATCATGTGAAATGAATAAATAGGATAATCCCTTTTTCTCCTGTAATTCACTAAACAAATTAATGATTTGCGCTTGAATAGATACATCTAATGCCGCAACAGGCTCATCAGCTACAATAAATTCTGGATCTAATACCATCGCCCTTGCAATAACGATACGTTGACGTTGCCCACCGGAAAACTCATGAGGGTACCGGTCAATATGATACGGCGCTAAACCACATAACTCCAATACTTCTATCACCTTTGCACGGACATTTTCTTTCGTCGCTAGTCCGTGAGCCAACATTGGCTCACCAAGCGCTTCTCCAATTCTCATTCTTGGATTTAATGAGCTAAATGGATCTTGAAAGACGAGCTGCATATTAGGACGATGCTTTCTCAGCTCTTCTTTTGATAAAGCATGAACATCTTGACCTTTAAATTTCACTTCACCTTCTGTTTTTTGAACGAGACGGAGAATTGTTTTTCCTATCGTCGTTTTCCCACTTCCAGACTCTCCTACAAGGCCAAACACTTCTCCCTTATCAATTGTAAAGCTTACCCCATCTACCGCTTTCACATGTCCAATCGTTCTACTAAATACGCCGCCCTTAATCGGAAAATACGTTTTTAAGTTCTTCACTTCTAATAATGGTTCACTCATTGCCCAGCACGCTCCTCATATAACCAACAAGCTACTTTATGATCCTCGTCATGCACATTAAGATTTGGCGCTTCATTTTTGCATATTTCCATGCAATGTTCACAGCGGCCACTAAAGTAGCAAAACTCATCTAAGCCAACTAAATTTGGAACTTGCCCTGGAATAGAATAAAGTTTATCTGTTCGTTTCCCCATTACTGGTTTTGATTTTAGCAGCCCTTGCGTATATGGATGTTTCGGATTTTGAAATATCTCTAGTACCGGTGCCTCTTCAATAACTTTTCCACCATACATAACGACAACATAATCGGCCATTTCTGCTACAACACCTAGATCATGTGTAATTAATAAAATGGACGTTTTAAATTCCTCTTTTACTTGTCTTAGTAAGTCTAATATTTGCGCTTGAATCGTAACGTCTAGAGCTGTTGTCGGTTCATCTGCAATTAATAACTTTGGATTACAACTAAGTGCAATAGCAATCATAATACGTTGTAACATACCACCGCTTAATTCGTGCGGATAAGAATGGACAATTTCATCAGCACGAGCAATACCAACTTTACGAATTAATTCAATTGCTTTTTTGTATGCTTCGTTTTTGCTAAGTAGTTCATGCTCTCTTAACGTCTCAACAATTTGCTCTCCAACAGTAAAGACCGGATTAAGTGATGTCATCGGTTCCTGGAAAATCATCGCGATATCATTTCCTCTTAAACTACGAAGTTCTTTCTCTTTCATTCCTAAAAGACTTTTTCCTTCATAAAGAATATCACCACCAACGATGCCGCCAGATTCAGCAATAAGTCCCATAATAGATAAAGCCGTTACACTTTTCCCGCAACCTGATTCGCCTACTACACAAACTGTTTCACCTTCTCGAACTGAAAAGCTAACATGATTGACAGCCTTTACTGTACCTTCTTCCGTCTGAAAGTGTGTTTGTAAATCCTTTAGCTCTACTACTGCTCTACTCATGCTTTCTCACCTACCGCTTCATCTTTGGATCTAATGCATCACGAAGTGCATCGCCAAGTATATTAATTGATACAACTGTTATAAAGATTGCAAAACCAGGCGGGATCCATAACCACGGACGCTTTTGGAAATCGATTAATGAGTTTGCTGCACTAATCATATTTCCCCACGATGGTGTAGGCGGGACAACGCCAAGTCCTAGGTAACTTAGTGCAGACTCTCCTAAAATAGAACCTGCAACACCTAATGTGGATACAACAATTAATATCGGCAGAACATTTGGGATTAAATGATATACAATTTTCCGGTAATCGTTTATCCCGAGTACATCAGCAGCTTGCATAAACGATTGTTCTCGCAGCGATAAAATTTGACCTCGTACGAGGCGTGCAAGTCCTGGCCAACCTACTAAACTTAAAATGATCATAATGACATAAAGACGATAATCAGATGGTACTTTCCATTCTGATAAAATAGCTCCCATTATAATAAGTAACGGTAATCCTGGCATCGACATTAAAATATCCGCGAGACGCATTATAATATTATCGACGATACCACGGTAGAAACCTGCAATCGCTCCTAATAAAGCACCTAGTATAACGGATAACACCATTGAGGCTAAGCCAATTGTTAATGAAATCCGTCCTGCTTGCATAAGCCTCGTTAAAATGTCTCTTCCTAATTGATCTGTGCCAAGCCAATGAGAAAAACTAGGTGGTTTGTTAATTAACGTAACTTGTATTTTTCCTGATGCATACGGTGAAAAGAATGGACCAATAAAACAAAATAAAAACATAAAAACTAATGCGTAAAATCCTATAAGTGCCATTTTATTTTTCTTTATCCTTTTAAAAGCTTGCCTCCACGGCGATGATCCATTCCTTCTTTTCTTTTTTTCTTTTTTTTCCGTAGTTGCTGTAACAGTTTCCATCTCTTTCCCCCCCTTACTTCAACCGAATACGTGGATCAACAACTGCATATACAATATCCGCTAAAAAGTTTGAAACAATTGTCAAACACGAAAGAAACATCGTAAATGCCATTAATACCGTATAATCACGAAAATTAAGTGCTTCTAATTGAATATTACCGATACCTGGCCAGTTGAAAATTTGTTCTATAATAATTGCCCCTGAAAACAACCCTGGTAATTCAAATGCAAGCAATGTAATAGCCGGCAAAATTGCATTTTTTAATGCATGTTTATAAATAACGGTCTTCTCCTTTAAACCTTTTGCTCTAGCCGTTCGAATGTAATCTTGCCGTACAACCTCTAACATACTCGTTCTAAAATAACGAGTTAATGAGCCAACTCCAAGAAGAGTTAAAATAAATACGGGTAAAACCATATGCTTTGCAACTTCTATTCCGTAAGCAAGCCCAGTTGAATTACTCCCAACATCAATCATCCCGCCTATCGGTAACAGCTTAAAGTCAACCGCAAACACTTTAATTAAAAACAAACCGATAAAGAATGAAGGAAATGACATCGCTGCAAATACACCAATTGTTACAAGCTTATCGAATAAAGAATGTTGCTTTGTCGCTGAAAATACACCGATAATAAGTGCAATTAGCCAAATAAAGAACAATGCAATAATCGCAACAATAAACGAATTCCATATAAATTTATTTAATAATGACGTTACAGATTCTTGATATTGAAGAGAAAAACCAAAGTCCCCCTGCAATGCATTACCTAGCCAGTGAAAATATCGCTCAACAATTGGTTTATTCAATCCATACAATTCCCTAAGTTCAGCTGCTCTTTCCGGTGTAATCTTCGGGTTTGAATCAATATAATCTCCTGGAAGAAGTGCGAACAGGAAGAAGATAATAATCGATGTCCCCAACAGTGTAGGAATCATTTGTAACAGCCTACGAATGATATATGTTTTCACCCTTTTTCTCTCCAATCTTATGCTTAAAATAGAAGAACATTTTTTCAAAGCGGCACACTACTTGCCGAATGAAAAAATGTCTTCTACTTATACATTCTTCTCGTTATTTTTCGATAGATAGAGCTGGTAAGTTTGCACTAATACTATTGTATTTTTCAGGGTCAATTCCTTTTATATTCCCGTTATAACCAGTAATTGTTCTACGATAGTTTAATAGAATTACTGGTGGATCATCACTTAATTCTTTATACAGTTCTTTATAGATTGGTTTACGTTTTTCAATATCTACCGTTTCAATACCCTTTTGAATTAACTCATCTACTTTTGTATTTTTATAACCAAGACTCTTCTCATTGACACCCGACAAATATTCACCAGCTGTTTCACTCGGATCACTTGTAATTGGTGTCGAAACAGAAGCTAAATCATAATCACCTTTGTTTACCTTCGAAAGCATAGTATTAAAGTCCATAAATTCAGGGTTAAATTCTACACCTATTTCTTTATAATTCTCTTTTGCAATCGGAATTAATAAATCGCTATCTTTAGCCGAACTTGGGCCGAAATAAGAAAGCTTTAATTTTTGACCATCCTTTTCACGAATTCCATCCGAACCAACTTTCCATCCTGCTTCATCTAATAATTTTTTCGCTTTTTCTTTGTCGTATTCATATTTATTAACTCCTTCTTCCGTATAAGCCCAAGAAGTTGGATGAATTGGTACATTAGCTACCGTACCGTATCCTTTCAATGCTGTATCAACATATTTTTTACGATCTAATCCGTAAATAAGTGCTTGACGAACCTTTTTATCCTTTAAGTACGGCTTATTATTATTCATATAAATATAGCTAAATGACGCTGCTGTTTCGATTTGGATATTTGCAAATTCTAAAGCCTTAGCCTGTTCAAGAACTTCGTCACCAGTACCTAGGCCAGTGTAGTCAACCTCACCTGTTTGGAATAATTGAAGCTTCGTATCACCAGAAGTAATTTTATAAATGAAGTTTGGAATTTTTGGTTTACCCGCATAATAATTTTCATTTGCTACAAATCGCACTTCTTGCCCTGGGATATACTTTTCAAATTTATATGGACCCGCAGCTATCGGTTTTTCATATAACGCTTTTAAGTAATCTAAGCTTGTATTTTGTTTGTAATCTTTTCCATAATAAGCTTTTGATAATACCTCTCCACCTAAGGCTGTTAGTGCCTGTGAATTAACTTTTTTAGTTGTAATTTTAATTGTCTGTGGATCAACAACTTGAATTCCTTCAATAGAAGTTGCTTTTCCTTCTTTATATTCTTTACCACCTTTAACAGCATATTGAGAAATGTCTTTGTCACCCTCATATGCCTTATCATGTAAAAGCGTCAATGTGAACGCTACATCATCTGCTGTTAATGGTGAACCATCGCTAAATTTCAAATCTTTACGTAAATGGAATGTATATGTTAACTGATCAGAGGAAATATCCCACTTCTCAGCTAATTCTGGAGTTGGTTTTCCTTGTTTATCTGTAGATACAAGGGATGCAAAAATAACTGAAGTGACGTTTCCATCCCAACCATTTTGTTGGAAATATGGTAAAAATACGCCGCCTGGTTTACTAATGCCAACTACTAACGTATCTTTTCTATTCTTCGCTTTATCTGGTACTTTCGTCTTATCTGTCGCAGCAATATTTTCAACTTTTATATTTTTTAAATCTTGCTGTTTTACTGGTTCTGTAGAAGCCGTATCCTCCTGTCCCCCACAAGCAGATAACACAAGCGAACTACTCAGTAATACCGAAAATACACCAGCCCATTTTTTTGTCTTTTTCTTCATTGTCCCCACCCTAACTTTTTTTTAATAATTACACCTTATGAACTGCTTGCCTAATGTATGCCTCCCACAGCAACATTTTATAGCCAATCGGAAAAGTCGGTTTTGGTTATAAAAAAATAGTTGTTTTTGAGGGGTAACAATCTTATTCCGACCTTTCCGGTAGACTTTATAGTTATTAGCTTATATCTTTCAGTATATTTTGTCAATTATTTCTATATAAATATTTCGATAATTCTTTCGAAATTATTGAGCAATATTCAATTTAGGTAAACTTAACAAAATACCATTATAATTATCTTCTTGTAATCCTTGAATTCGTGCATTATGTGCAGACACGACTTTACTATTGTTTAAGAAAATAACAGGTGGATCTTCACTTAACTCTTGATATAGTTTTTTATAGATTTCTTTTCGTTTTTCAATATCCAATGTTTCTAATGCCTGCTTAGCTAATTCATCTACTTTCGGATTATGATATCCATCATAATTACGCTTACTTGTCGAAACAAACTCCTCAATTGTTCCGCTCGGATCATCAATCATCGGTGTGGAGACCATCGCTAAATCATAATCTCCTTTAATTACCTTGGAAATCATCGTATTAAAGTCCATGTATTCAGGATTGAAATCTACCCCAATCTTTTTATAATCCTCCTTCATAACGGGGATCATCACATCATTGATTTTACTTGCAGAAGAAGCAAAATAACTTACCTTCAATTTTTGGCCATCTTTTTCACGAATACCATCTGATCCAGCTTTCCACCCAGCTTCATCGAGCAATTTCTTCGCCTTTTCTAAATTATATTCGTATTTATTGATTCCTTCTTCTGTATACGCCCACGAAACTGGTGTAATTGGTACATTAACGAGTGAAGCGTATCCTTGGAAATATGTATCAATGACCTTTTGACGCTCTAATCCATAAATAAACGCTTGGCGTACACGTTTATCTTTAAAGTATGACTTCTTATAATTCATTTTAATGTAACCGTATGAACTTCCCGTATACACATTAACATTAGCAAAGCCTAACTCTTTTAATTGTTCAATCGTCTCCGCATTTGTCGTGAAGCCATCATAATCTACTTCGCCCGCTTGAAATTGTTGCAGCTTCGTATCACCTTTTGTAATTTTATAAATAAAGTGCTCAATCTTCGGTTTACCTTCAAAATAATTTTCATTTGCTACAAAACGAACCTCTTGACCTGGAATATATTTATCTAGTTTATAAGCTCCTGCTCCCATCGGTTTTCCATATAACTCTTTTAAATACTCTAAATTCCCTTGCTTATATTCTTTACCGTAATAAGCTTTTGATATAACTTCTCCACCAATTAACGATAATGTTTGGGCATTTACCTTTTCAGTTGTAATCGTAATTGTTTTCGGATCGATGACTTGAATCCCCTCAATAGATGTAGCCTTTCCTTCTTTATATGCTTGCCCACCCTTTATTGCTGTTTGGCTTATGTCCGTTGCACCACTATAAGTTGGATCATGTAGTAAAGTTAATGTAAATGCTACGTCATCCGCTGTTAACGGTGAACTATCACTAAACTTTAAATCATCTTTCAAATGAAACGTATATGTAAGCTGATCCTCCGAAATATCCCATTTCTTCGCTAGAATTGGAATTGGTTTCCCCTCCTTATCCAATCCAACGAGAGGAGCAAAGATAGCTTGTGTTATATTACCATCCCACCCATTTTCCATAAAATGCGGAAGGAATATCCCGCCAGGGCTCGGCATTCCCACTACAAAGGTATCCTTTCTTTCTTTTGCCTTTGCTGGACTTTTTGCTTTGTCACTCGCTTTAATAAACTCATCTTTTACTTTCGGCATCTTTGTTGCTTCATTTGTACTTGTCTCTTCTTGAGCACATCCTGCTAATAAAACCGATGTACTAAGAAACGTAAAAAGTAACCCTTTAAAAACCTTTCGCATAATTCTCACCCTTACTTTCCTGTTTTTTTATTAAGTGGTAACATAACGCCAATTCTGTAATTATCTTTACTTTACCTATAAAAATAGTATGAATTAATTTCAAGATTATTCCTTTTCACTAGTTATGTCAATCCTTGCTAATTGATGTCTTTCAAAAAATAAAAAACACCTTCTATTACCTAATAGTCCCGCATAGAATAATAACAATTAACTACCAAGAAGGGGGCGAAAATATGGACAACCTATTCCAATATGTCCTGCACTATGTATTATTAACAATCATAATAGTCGGGGCGTTATTACTATTCCCTTTCTTCCCAAAGTTCGTCCTCTTTTTAGCTTTTTTTATTATGCTCGGGATCGCTATTATAATTTCAACAAGGGAAGATACCACACAAAAAGAAAGCAGAGTTCAGCGCGTAAAGCTGTAACTCTGCTTTCTTTTTTCAGTCATAACGTATTCTTGTTAAACCAATTACGAAAAATACTCCTGCAAATAAAATGAGTATACCAATATATCCTCCTATATCAGCTAATGTACCTCCCCTTACAATTAACTCAGTAAAGCCACGCATCGCCCACGTTTGCGGAACAAAATTTGCCGCCGCTTGCATCCATGAAGGCTCAATTTCAATTGGCCAATAAAGACCACCAATCATACACGTTGAAATTACAACGATATTCCCTAGTGCGGACTGCTGTTCTGTTGTTTTCACGATACTTGCCAATAATAAAGCTAGACCAATAACCGCTAATAGCAATACTGAAACGAGTGTAATAACCCCTAATAAATTTCCCCACTGCACATCAAATAATGAATGCGTTAATATCATTAAAACACCAAATTGAATCCACCCTATTAAAAAGAAGGAAAGGATATATCCTGCTAGTATTTGAACTTTTGAAACTGGTGCCCCTAATAAACGAGACCAAACACCAAGTTGTCTAGTTTTCAAAATAGTTCCCGTCGCACTTAACATGACAATCATGACGAATAGAATTGAAAAACCTGCCGCTCGCCCTGTAACGTTATTTAACTTTTGATCATCGTGTAAAATCAATTCTTTTTGAATCGAAACAGGATCTATTTTTGTATAAATTGTTTCATACATCGTTTCCCACGAAGTGTTACTTTTCTTCTCAAAATCTCTTGCTGCACTAACTTCTATCTCCATCTTTTTTAATGCACTTGCTAATACTTGCTCTACAGAAGTTCCACCCGTAAAATCAGCACTGGCTTGAAATTGGATATTTTCTACTTTTCCATCTAGCATACTCTTTTGAAAATCTTTCGGAATGATGATTATACCAGATGCTTTCTTATCTTCGATCCTCTGTGTCCCTTCCCTATACGTTACCTTTTCTATAGAAATTAAATCACTTTTCTTTATTTCCTCATAATACTTGCCAGATAATACAGAACCATCTTTATCTACTAAACTAATATTTACTTTCTCATTCCCACTTCCGCCTAAAAGTCCACCGAATATGAGTGTAAAAATAATAGGCATTCCAAACATGAGTATATAACTTTGTGGCTTAATTAAAATTTGTTTTAATTCTAGCCAACAAAGCGCCCAAACTTTCTTCATCATTTCCCCTCCTATCTCGTACGTAAACGTAACGTTCCAATCATAACGGAGATAATTCCTGCACTACATAAACTTAAAATGACAGGGAATAGCACATCCCAAGATGTTCCCGACATAATATTTAAAAAGCTCGTAAGTGCCCATTTATTCGGAGCAATATTTGCAACTGTTTGAAGTGTATCGGGAAATACGTAAATCGGTAACATTGATCCTCCTAATATAGCTAGTATTTGAATACCGATTCCCCCCATTAAGTCTGCCGTTTTTTCCTCACGAATAAAAGCGGCGATTAACATAGATAAACCAGAAACACAAATTGCATAAGAAATTCCCAACACTACTATTTGAGACACATCTGCGCCCCATTCCACATGAAACATAAAGTGTGTAGCAACTATAAATATTCCAAATTGTATACAGGCAAATAGTAATGTACCTAAAAACTTCCCGAATAAAATTGAAAATGAGCTCGTCGGTGTACTGAACAAACGCGCCAACGTTTCAGTTCGTTGCTCTGTTACAACTGACTTTGCACCTACTGTTATGTTATATAGTAAAAACATGACTAACATTGCTGCTGCATAATATTGCATCGCTGCAACTGTTTTTTTTCCTACCGTTCCTTTTTGGATGTTACCCACACTTGCAGTTGCTATCGTCTGTAGACTTCCACTTACCTCTTTTGCAACTTGTGCTACATCACTCTGCTGAGATTTTGCTAATTCTGTTACAACACTTTTAGTAGATACTGCGACTGTTTGAACACGTTCTGAAAAAGAGCGGATCATTGACTCAGCAATTTTTGCTTGTATATCTTTTGATGGGTCTATAAGCACCTTTGGTTCTTTTAATTTTCCATCTTGTACTTGTTCGCTCCATTTATTTGGGATGGCAATTCCTACATCTATTTTCTTTTCCTTTAACATATCTTCAAGCTCTTCCCGAGAGTTAACTACCTTTACTTTCACATCATCTTTTATTTCTTTAGATTGCAATACATCTTTTTGAAAGACATCTGCAAACTCATCCGTTCCCTCTTGATAATAGCCAATTACTGTTTTCGGTAGTCCACCACTCTCAAATACATTACTTAATGCTGAACCTAAAATGGCCGTTAATACAAGTGGCATAATTAACATCATCATAAATCCGCGCCGATCAATTAAACGGATTTTTAAATCTTTCCATGCAATAATGAAACTTCTCATCTCGTACTAACCCCCTTAATCACGAAGTGAACGTCCTGTTAATTGTAAAAAAAGTGCCTCTAAATTCGGTTCTTTTACTTCCAGTTTTAAAATTTGAGCTTTGTTTTCAACAACTTCTGAAACAACTATGCCAATTGCCTCGCCACCATTTAGTCCAATATCAATCGTGCTACTATCTTCGTCAAAAATAATCCGCTCAACAACAGGTAGTGCCTTCAACTTTTGTAGCAGTTCCGTACTGTAGCGATTTAATTGCAATTTCACCATAAACCCATCTGTTAGACGATTACATAGCTCTCTTTTCGTTCCTAGTGCAATTACCTTTCCATGATCAACGATGGCAATTCGCTCACATAAATACTCAACTTCTTCCATGTAATGACTCGTATAAATGACCGTCATACCTTTTTCATTTAACTTTTTAACAGTCTCTAAAATATGATTTCTCGACTGCGGATCAATCCCGACTGTCGGTTCATCCATAATTAATAACTCTGGTTCGTGCATAAGTGCTGCACCAATATTAATACGCCTTTTCATTCCACCTGAAAATGTTTCAATTTTATCTTTTCCCCGATCCTGTAAACCGACGTAAGCTAACACTTCCTCTGCCCGCTCTTTTGCAACTTTTCCATTTAAACCGTACATCTTTCCCCAGAAGATTAAATTTTCCTTTGCTGAAAGTGTCGGATACAGCGCAATGTCTTGCGGGACAATACCGATTTTCTTTTTCGCTTCTAATGGATACTCTTTTACAGATTTCCCACCAACTTTTATATCACCACTATCGTATGGAATTAACCCGCAAATCATTGATATCGTCGTTGATTTCCCCGCTCCGTTTGGTCCAAGCAATCCAAATGTTTCACCTTTTTTCACTTCAAAAGAAACATTCTTTACGATTTCCTTCTTGCCAAATGATTTCGTAATATGATCTATGACTAACATATTGATTCAGCCCCTTTGTATTCATCTACACTTTCATTGTAGAAAAATTTCTTCTTCTCTCCATCACCCTTAAGATAGAAATACAAAATAAAAAAGCAGCAAATTCTGCTGCTTTTTCACACTTATATATGCCAAAAGTCATGTGTACATCGTGACGCCATACCTTACTGCGTATATTGCTGCTTGTGTTCGATCTCTCAGTTCTAGCTTACTAATCAAATTAGAAACATGATTCTTAACAGTTCCCTCTGTAATAAATAGCTTTTCGGCAATCTCTTTATTATTTAACCCCAGTCCAATTGCTCTTAAAACATCTACTTCTCGCTCAGTTAATTGTTTTAGTTGTTCTGGTGGGTTACACTCTACTGCCACTTTCGTCTTTTTTAATTCCTCTATAATTTGCGCTGTTATATCCTGAGGAAGCACAACCCCGCCACTATGCACCGTTAAAATTGCTTGCGCGATTGCATCTGTCTCCATATCCTTCAATAAATAACCACTCGCTCCTTGCTCTAATGCCTCAAAAATAAGCTCACTATCACTAAAAGTTGTTAACATAAGAACCTTTATATAAGGAAACTTTTCTCTAACTAAACGAGTTCCTTCAACACCATTCATACGAGGCATCCGAATATCCATCAAAATAATTTCAGGCTGTAATTGTTTCACCTTTTGTACGACTTCATCCCCATCACTAGCCGTCCCTACCACTTCCAGTTCCGGACGTAAATTTAATATCATTGCCAATCCATCACGAATCAGTGATTGATCATCAACAATCATAATTCGAATCATAACGCTCCCCCTATTACCCATGTTTTTTCTCGGAGTGGAAATTCGATTTTTAGGCGAAAACCTTTTTCTATTTCACTCTCAAATTGAATGATTCCACCATGCTCCTCTACACGTTCTTTCATATTAAGTAAGCCAAATCCAGGGCTTACTTCATTGACTCCCATACCATTATCCAAAATACATAACTTAACTTGTTCCACTGAACAAACTAAACTCACTTCACATAAACTAGCTTTTCCGTGACGTTTTGCATTCGTTAAAGACTCTTGCATAATACGAAGCAACGTAGGCTGTAGTGACAATGGAATCAAAACCGGATCTCCTTGTAATTGAAAAGATACTTGTACTTTCGTCACTTTAGAATATCCATGTAACATTTCACGCATATTCTCTATTATGTTCCCTAGTTTACTTTCCTCTTTTAAGGCATGCACAGAAGCTCTCACTTCTTGAAGTGATTTTCTAGCTAACCCATGGCATGTATGTAAAACCTCTTCTGTAGCGTCCGATTTTTGTTTCCATAAAACCTCCGCCAGTTGTAACTGAACAAGTAATGCCGTCATATTATGACCAACAGTATCATGAATTTCTCGGGCAATATCATTTCTCTCCCGAACAGCTGTCAATTCTTCTACCTCTTTTGCATATAGACGTAATTGCTCATGTGCTTCTTTTAAAGCTGTATGAGATAATGCTAATTCCCCATATTGCTCATCTACCATTTGCCGAGCAGCTGTAAGTTTTTTTATTAAGTTTCCAGCTAAAGCACTGAAAATGATAAACATAAAGTTAATTGCATTACTCTCCAATTCCAGACTCTCTGTATGTTGATACGTATGTAGTATATTTATAAACCAACAAAGAAAGAAAAAAGCGATAAAAAAATAAGTCATCCTTTTACGCCAATCATGAATAAATAATCCTACCGCATCAATTCCAAATATAATTAAATACAAACATGTCTCGGGAAATAAAAACCCTAATAACGCTGTGACAATACCGTTTGTGAGCAAGGTATAAAAAACAAGTTTCCTACTCCCTTTTGCTTTTACAAGCAAAATATGATTCACAATATAAATAAAAAGTGCAATACCGACAAAAATTTGTAAATTTTCTGTTTCACGTGAAACATGATTTGCGTAAACTAAGCAAATCATGACGATTGTAGCAATCCGCGCATATCCTAACATAAAATTCTCCCCACGTTTTAGTGACCTAAAGTTCATTCTATTATCACAGCAGCAAGAAAATTATACCAATTTTTCCGCTTTCATTATACTAAAAAGAGCAAGCCCTCCCCCAAAATATGAGGAAACAACTTGCTCTTTTTCATTCTATTTTCTTTACTCCACAATATTCTCTAACTCATTATATAACTCCGCTCGTAAAAACTCTTTTTTCGTTTTTTCTTCATATAATTGTTCAAGCATTTCAACATCAACTACATTTTCCATTTTACATTCGAGTGCATATATATCTTCTTCTATATGCATTAACTCATTTTCAACTGCCTCTAAATCCCTAGACTTCTTCTTTTTTATAGGCATTACTTCTAACGCTTTATTCCCTTGCTGTTGCTGCTTCTGTTTTACTACCTGTTTCTCAATTCTTTCTTCCCACTTTTGACGAGCCCATGCATAGTTCCCTGCAAACTCAAATAATTTGTGCTCATCAATCCAATATGTCTTTTCAAACAATTTATTTAAGAAATAACGATCATGTGAAACAGCTAAAATCGTCCCATTATATTGTTCAAGGGCCTCCTCTAAAACCTCCCTTGATTCAATATCAAGATGATTCGTCGGTTCATCTAAAATAAGAAAGTTAACATCTTGATACATAAGTTGCGCGAGCCTTAACCTCATTTTTTCTCCACCGCTAAGTTGCGTTACTTTCTTAAAAACAGCTGGACCATAAAATAAGAAACGAGCTAATATATGTCTTGCTTCTCCCTCTGTTACAGCCACGCAATCTCTGAAAGCTTCCAATACATTGTTCTTCATATTCCCGTACGCATGTTGCGATAAATAACCAATTTTCACACTACTACCAATCCGAATTTCTCCAGCATCTTGCTGCATTTCTTTTAGTAATAGTTTTAATAACGTAGTCTTTCCTGTACCATTACGTCCAACGATAGCTGCGCGCTCCTGAAAACGAATATGCAAATTTACTTTCTCGAATAAAGACCGTTCATCAAATCCTTTACTCACTTCTTTCATTACAACAACATCTTTCCCGCTTCTCTCTTGCCCTTCAAACTGAAGTCCCATCTGTTTTCTATCCAAAATGGGTCTCTTTAGTTTCTCTATGCGCTCTAATGCACGTTCCATATTTCTGGCTCTCTTATGCAATCCTTCATTCGGCGGATTCGCTTGATTTGCCCATTCACGTAGACGCTTAATTGCTTCTTTCATTTTCTTTATTTTCTTTTGCTGTTCTTGATACGCTTGAAATTCTTGAAGCAGCCTTTCTTCCTTTTCCTCAACAAACTGTGAATAGTTCGTATGATATACGTGAATTTCTCCATCTTCTAAATCAAAAATTTTCGTTACAACTTCATCAAGGAAATAGCGATCATGCGAAATGACCATAACTGTTCCTGTATATTCTTTTAGAAATTGCTCTAACCACTCGACTGCAAATAAGTCCAAATGATTTGTTGGTTCATCTAACAAAAGTAGATCTGGTTTCTGCAATAGCATATACGCAAGGCTTACTTTTGTTTGTTCTCCACCACTTAACTCCATAAATGATCTTGGAAATAGTTCCGTCACCTGTAGACCATTTGCTACCTTCATAATATTCGCTTCTATTTCATAACCACCGAGAAACGCGTACCTTTCTTGAATTACTCCGTATCTCTCCATCAATTTTTGTAAAGCAGATGATTCCTGTTCTTCCGCCATATTTTTTTCTAAAGCATGCATTTCTATCTCCAACTCTTTTTCCTTTTTAAAAGCGGAGCTTAATACATCATATACATTCATTTCATTATTAAATTTTGGAATTTGTGCTACATGACCGATGCATGTACCTTTCTTCATATGAATGGCTCCTGCATCCAAACTCTCCATTCCTGTTAGAAGCTGAAAGATAGTTGTCTTCCCACTACCGTTACGACCAACTAATCCAATACGTTCTCCATTCTTTATTTCAAGCGATATATTTTCAAATATGATGTTTCCACCAAAAGATTTCTTTACATTATTTACACTACAAATTGTCATTTTCCGTACTCCTTTCAATATAAAAAACCATGGGAAAGAAACATTCCCCATGGTTTTTGTCATAGAAAAAGGAAGCCAAATAGCTCCCTTTTCACACGTTTATCAAAAATGGGTGAAGAGACTTCTATCGTTCAATAGCTACTATGCAATTGTTAAAAAAGGGCATACGTATCCCGTTAACAACTGCATCATGAAAAATCGCACGACAAATATAGATATAATCTAAAAATTTTGCGCGCGTAGCTAAAGAACATTTCATCTCATTCACTCCTTTCGTACGGAATTTAATACTTACTTCTTTATTATACTTCCCCGATTTATGTTTGAATAGTCATTTTTCTGAAAATAATGAAGATAGACTAAACATTTCAATAAGTGACATCAAATCTTACAAAACTGTTATGTTCACGTAATGGAAAGCGATAGTACGAAAAGATGCCTCCCTATACAATAAAGATATAAACAAGAGAGACAAAAACAAGGAGGAAACAATCATGATGAAAGAAATCGTAAAAGCAATCTTTGAGGTATTAGTGAACGGACAAGCAGTTGTAAAAGAACTAAACGAACTATAAAAGGGAGGAAAGAACTATGATGAACATGCTAAAAATGATCTTACATGCTTTAGTTGATGCGAAAGCAGTTAGCCAAGAATTAAACCAACAATAAAAAGGGGTATATGAATATGAAGAAAGCCATTATTGTAATCGCAAGTACAGCAATTGCCTTATACACAATAAAAAATAGAAAAAAGAAACAAAATGAAAATGCTCTATATTATCCATACACACTATTAAAGAAAAAATAAAAGACAAGGTACCCTATTGCAATGAGGATATCTTGTCTTTTATTTTTCTCTATTCCCTTTAAAGGATTTCCTTCTCCTTTTCCCGAATGTATTAAGCGGGATTTTTACATATATTTTAAAGGGGCATATACAAATGGATACACAACAACTATATTTTTTAAACGATATCGGTAAACAAAAACCAGAAAGCATTCGGAACAGAAGCGCTGCATGTCCTTTTTGTGACAGAGAAAATTTAACGGATATTTTAGCAACTGAGGGCTCTATTATTTGGTTAAAAAATAAATTTCCTACATTAAAGGATACCTTTCAAACCGTGCTAATCGAAACAGATAATTGCGAAGACCATATCGCAACATATACAGAAGAACATATGAGAAAACTAATTCGCTTCTCTATTCTCCATTGGTTAAACTTACAGGAAAATGAAGAATTCACTTCTGTGATTTTATACAAAAATCATGGTCCATTTTCAGGCGGAAGTTTGCATCATGCACATATGCAAATTATCGGAATGAAACATGTAGACTATCTTGAAAATATTGAGGAAGCAAATTTCCAAGGGGTAATTGTTCAAAAAAATGAACGCATTGAACTCAATATTTCAGAGCGTCCTATTATCGGCTTTACTGAATTTAATATCATCATTGAAGATATTGCATTTATAGATGAAATGGCCAATTATATTCAGCAAACTGTACGTTACATACTGACAGATTTCCATAAAGGATGTAGTAGTTATAACTTATTCTTCTATTACTTAAACAGGAAAATCATTTGTAAAGTTGTTCCTAGGTTTGTCGTTTCACCGTTGTATGTAGGATATAAAATACCGCAAGTTTCTACAAAACTAGAAGATGTGAAAATACAACTAGCGCAGTATTTCGCGAAAGAAAAGGATGAAATTATTCATAAAAAAACAGAGTAGGTATAGAAAACCTACTCTTTGATTACACCTTTATTTCGATAGTATACATCCTCTAATCCGATGTTATACTTCATATTGTTATCCGTCCACTCTGGTCCTAAATTCCCTGGCCATCCAGATGTATTCGCTATATATTTCAGTAATGCAAAATCAGTCAAACCTTTTTGCACCCCGCGCTTATAACCTTTCATTAAATGCGGCATTGCAATTTGCGCATTTGTACGTGGATCTTTCAGCTCTTCATCAGTTAAATGATCTGGCGCAAGCCCACCACCGCGGTGTAATTGAAACAATCCGAATGAAGTTCCGTTATCTCCAACACTTCTTGGATTTAACCTACTTTCATGTTCGGCAATTGTAAGAGGTATCCATTCCGGAAGGTTTACTTTCTTTGCTTCCTCTATAATGATTTGTTTCATCTGTTTTGCTTCTTCTGAATCAACATAGCTTGTTTCATTCATTAGCTTACCCATTCCTTCAGACTTTCCTTGGAAATATAAATACACTCCAAGAACAACTAAAAATCCTACAAAGAATTTCTTCACTACCTCTACCTCTTTCTCCGCTGAAATTTGTCCCCTTTCAGCCTTCCTTTTACAATTACCAACACTCTATCATTCTCTTACCTTTCAATCATAGCAAATTACTATACATATTATCATCATGCTTTAGACCGATTTTGCGAAAAAACATATGGTAAATACGTGCAAAAATGTAACTTACATGGACTATAACTTATTTCTTGTATATAATTGTAAATTGAATTCTATATATAGAATAGGAGCATAAATAAATGAAAAGAACTCTACTAATCTTTTTCAGCATTTTACTACTCATTCCTATACATACCTCTGCACAAACATCATCAAAATCAAAAGTACTCGTTTTGTATAGTACAGAAGACAACAAAATTACAAACAATGTACAAATCCTTAATACTCAGTTAGGGCACTTTACAAAAGATATAACAGTAAAAAGCTTAAAGGAAGTAAAGGAAAGTACTGAATCCTCTTCTTATACACATATTGTTTATATCGGAGAGAAAAAAGAAGATTTTTCTATTGCAGCAAAACAATTTCTAGAAAACTTCTCAGGTCCCATATTAGTTTTAGGACAAAATGTTGAACAATTATCTAATCGTTTTTCTTTCATTACCTCGAAAGAAACCGATATACGAATTCACACTATAGAATATCCGACTAACCAGTTAAAAAATGAATTACATGAAGAACGCTTAATGAAGAAAATTGAAACAAAAGGAACAACTCTTGCTTACGCCTTGAGTGCTGATGGAACTCATCCGTTAATCATTCAGCAAGGAACATCCTATTATGTTGCAACTCCAAACCTTTTCGATTGGATGTCTCATTACGTCGGTGAAATGTTATTTTCTTATTTCGGACAAAAACCTGAAACAAATAAAACTTCAGCTTATTTACGTCTTGAAGACGTTCATCCAGCTGTAGATGTAAAGCAATTAAAAGAAATCGCTGAATTACTAAAAGAGAAAAAGCTCCCTTATATGATTACCGTTATCCCTGTTTACAAAGATCCAGACACAGGAAAAACAGTACATTTAAAGGATAACTCTGAATTAATCGATGTTTTACACTTTATGCAAGATAATGGTGGCTCTATCGTTATGCATGGTTACACACATCAGTTTTATGATAGTGAAACTGGCGAAGGTTTTGAATTTTGGGATGTAAAAACAGATCAACCAATTCGCCAACCAAACCATGAAAAATCAAAAACAAAAAAAGATTTTCAGTCTACAGAAGACTATAATAAATACGTAAAAAACGGGAAAGCCTTCGAAGAAAAATATATTAAAGATCATATTGAAAAAGGGATTACAGAGCTTGTAGAAGCTAAATTATATCCAGTTGCCTTTGAAGCTCCGCACTATACAATGTCTCAAAAAGGATATGAAATACTATCACAATATTTTTCAACTTATGTAGGACAAATACAACTAAACGATACAACTTGGAAATCAATGCACTCACCAGCTTATATAAGTACACCGTCATTTTTGCATGGGATGAAATTAATTCCTGAAACTGTTGGCTTTATTGAAGAAGGGAAGCCACAAGCTATAGCAAAAATGAAAGAACGTGCTTTATCTATCACTAAACTATCTGATGGAATTATCGGTGCATTTTATCATCCTTACTTGGGCGTTGAACCATTAAAAGAAGTATTAAAAGAACTAGAAAGTATTCCAAACATAGAGTGGATTGATTTACAAAAAGACATGAATGAAGTAAAAATGAAAGATATTCATATTACTACTAATAAAGAAGGCATTCACGTTGAAAAACCAACAAGTGCGAATGACATAATTGATTATATAAAACAATATGGGTTCTTCCTTATAATTGGGTTCATTATAATTGTCTTTCTTTTATTATTAAGACGTGCGAAAAAATTAGAGTCATAAAAAAAACACCAAGCGAGATGCTTGGTGTTTTTTTATGACTCACTAACTTTATAAAATCGCACCGTATTCGCATATATTTGCTCAGTAACTTTCTCTACTGATATTTTTTTTATTATACTAATTTCTTGTAATACATCTTTTATCATATAAGGATGTGTCATCGTATCCTTCTGAAATTCCCACGGCCCATCTGTTTCTACCATCATATATTCAAGCGGATAATACGAAACTATTTTTCTAATTTTCTCCTTATGTAAAACATCCGGTGTGATGGAAATATAATAACCGTTCCTCATCATCCGTTTCATTGTCTCTTCACTTCCTTTAAACCAATGAAAGTGTGCACGCGAAACTTTATATTCTTCAAGTAAACCACATACAGTGTCAGTATCTTCATAAACCGCATGCAATATAATTGGTAAATCGTATTTACTAGCTAGTTCCACAAACTTTTTTAACACCGCTATGTATGGATCAATAGCAATATTTTCATCTTCTTTCCTTAAATAATATGGGAGTCCCACTTCACCAATCGCAACAATTTCATCTACATGATCTTCAATTAATTTATAAATTTTCTCACATTCCTCTTTATGAATCGGCTGCTCCGGATGAAAACCTATTGCTGGATGTACAAAAGGATATCGCTTTGCTAAAGATAAAGTTTCTAGACATGATTGATAATTCATAGATACTGCAATAAGCCCTTGTATCTCTTTACTGTTTTCCACATCTATAAATAATCTACTTTTCTCTTTATTCTCATATTGATCAACATGTATATGGCTATCAATCAATTTCATCTTTATGCCCCCATAAAAAAAACAAGAAAGGGTCTTCCTTCTTGTTTTATCATCTATATTAGTTAACAATTAAATTTGTTATTATATCAAATAATCCAATACATACTACGGCAACAGTAAAGTAGCTACAGAAATCTTTAATTGGAAACTTCACTACTTCTTCTTTACGCATCCCAGTTTTCTCCCTTCTTAATATATCCCTAATTATTTTTTATCTATTTGTATCTATTATGCAAAAAATATGACAAATTTACTATCGAATTAACTTACGTAAACCTTACAATGTTGTAAGGTTTGAAAAAAGCCTCATCTTAAGCTAAGATGAGGACTATTCAAAGTTAGTTGGTTTTTCGTTCTTCATTAACATTGCGAATCAGAAAGTAATAAAATGAGACTTTCTAGTTACACTATATTAAATTTACTATCTTTTAACTATCGAATTGCATTACAGGAGTCTTACATATTTGTAAGCTATGTGTAATGTAATTCGATAGTTCCCCTTACCTATACTTTGTACAATAAGGTTAGAAAGTAAGCCAAATAAGAAGAATACTCACATAACCAAATTACATTGCTAGTAGCCGACTCTTCTTATACCTTTCACTCATGCTACTACAATGTACCCCCTTCCCCCTTATATAATAAGAAAAGCCTTAGTCCATATGGACTAAGGCTTTTTCACGAATCTAAAATACCCCTACCTAGTATTTTTATTTTCGACAAAAAATAGGCGGGGGTATAATTCGCTATCTCATCGTTAAAAGTTTACTCTTCGCATTAATAGGAATATTTCCAGCTTCAATTTCTTCAATTGCCTCGCCGTAGCGTCCTTTTGCGTACACCTTTAATGCTTCATCTCTCTTTAACATATGCTTAACAGTCTTCTTTATTTTTTGTTCTCTTCCACGTTCATCAAATGCAATAAATTCATATTCATACCATTCATCACCGACATGCTGACCAATCGCATCCACAATTGTATAGTATTCTTTCGTCGTATAAAGCGGATTATATTTATCAATAACCGGTCCAAGTTTCGTAGGTAGTAATACTACCACTATCACTACCATGGCTATTACAGTAGTAATTATTTTTTTCTTCATAATACTGATCTTCCTCCTCTACAGGATACTTATACATCCATTCTAAAGAGCAGGAATTTAATCTACCATTCAATCCCATTACATTACCCTTACATTTTTGTAAGAATAAAGTGAAACTTTAATCAGCCCTCACCAATCGGGCGTTTACGGGCTAAAAAAAAGATGAACGAATTTTCTCGTTCACCTTTTAGCTTGCTTTAAAGCCACCGCCAAGTACATCACGCACATCGTGAATGACAACGAAGGCATCTTCATCAACTCTACTAATAACTTGCTTTAACTTAACAAGCTCTTGTTTATTAATAACGATATATAAAACTTCTTTATTTTTACCAGTATATCCGCCGCGTCCCTCTAATACAGTGACACCGCGTGTCATGTTTTTTGTAATAGTTTCACGTATTAAATCCGGTTGATTTGAAATGATTGTAACAGCTGTTTTTGTATCCATACCTTCCACGATGAAATCAATTACTTTCGCTCCGACAAATACAGCTACAAGTGTATACATTGCCTTTTCTTGTCCTATTATAAATACAGAACCCGCAATTACAACGATATCAATAATAAGTACGCCTTTACCAACGCTCCAACCTAAATATTGATTTGCTAGTCGAGCTAAAATTGCCGATCCTCCTGATGTACCTCCAGCTTTGAACATACAGCCTAATCCGATACCTACAAATACACCAGCAAATAAAGCTGCTAGTAACGTATCACTATTTACTTGATATTCGATATGTTCTGTAACATATAAAAACAAAGAGGTTTCCACAATACCTATAATTGTGTAAACCATCGTTTTCTTATCAAAAAATTTATAACCTACAGCTAATAAAATTGCATTCAAACCAAAATTCACAATTCCTGGTGACCAATCAAATAAATAGTACGTAACAACCGTTAAACCAATAATTCCACCCTCTGATAAACGGTTTGGAATTGCAAAGTAATTAATACCAATTGCGAATAATAATGAACCAATTGTAATTAGTGTTATTTCCTTTATACGTTGATTAACCATAGTTCATACCTCCCCCCATTTGACATTGTATCACTATCTCCTAGAGGTTTAGAAGTTGTTTTTATTCCGCATTTCCCCTCACAAAGACCAAGATATTATGTTTAAACAAAGGGGTGATTAATTATTCATATTAGCTCTAACTGTACGGACAAAGCGCTCCACATTCCCACTCTGAATATACTTAGCTCTAATGGTTTCACGATTACAAGTACATTCGAAATATGGACGGAAATCTATGTCATCTATATGCAAATATGAATACTCTTCAAATATCGCAGGATAGCACGAAAATTTCCCGTAAAATAGAAGACGTCTAGTAGTGGCAACAAAAATCCCATGTTGATAACATAAAGTAAAGTCATCCTTTTCAAATATCCCTACGACAAACGCTAAAATCTTTTCGTCATCCTCTACATATTTTTTCATACTTAATAAAAGTTCATTCATGCATATTCCTCCAAATTCTATTCATTGTTTTAGCACTTGAAAAGAATCCATGGATTATTACAGACCGGTGTAACTCTTTTATAAAGTATGAAACGCGTTTCCTGTCAAAGACATTTCAAAAAATAATCCGTTATGTGATTATACACATAACGGATAAATACTAAACCGTCGAGCGTTCCACAAGTTTATACGGAATTTCCATCTTTTCTTGTTTAGAACCCTCATCACTTACTTGCCTATAAAACATTTCAAAAGCCGTCTTACCTATTCCCTTTAAATTTTGGTCAATGGTTGTCAGTTGTAAAACTTGAGAAATCGGTTGATTATCAAAACCAATAATCGCTAAATCCTCAGGAACTTCAATATCTAATTTTTCAACTTCTGTCATGATCCCAATAGCAACTTCATCTCCTGCCACTATTAATGCTTCAGGAGGATTCTCCATCTCCTTGAATTGATGTGCAACTCTTACACCATCTTCTAACGTAAAGCATTCTGTGAAAATCCGATCTTCCATCACTTCTTCATCTATTAATTGTAGCTGTTGTTTATAAGCATCAAAACGTTTCTTACTACTTGGCCCTAACTTTCTTCCCGTACAATATCCAATCTTCTTATAACCTTTTTCAATAAGGTAACTCATCCCTAATTGAAAGGCATTAAAATGATCTGTATATACACTCGATATGCTTTCAATATCATTATCCTCACAAGCAATAACCGCCCCATACGCTGCATAAGGCTCTATAGTTTCCCACTCATTAGCACGAGAACAAATGATAAGACCGTCTAGTTGCTTTGTTTTCAACATATGTAAACTTTTCATTTCTTCTTTTTTATTGTAGTTCGTTTGACAAAGAAGCACCCTGTAATTATGAGCTAACGCAACTTCCATCATTCCACCCACCATCGCATCAAAAGACGGATGATTAATATAAGGTAAAATCACGCCAACAATATTCGTCTTCCCTTTTGATAAATGAACAGCATTTGCATTTTGCGAGTAATTCAATTTCTCAACTATTTCTAAAACAACTTTCCTTTTTTCTTCACTTACATATGGATGATCATTTAATACCCTCGAAACAGTCGTAACTGAAACCCCAGCCATCTTTGCAATATCTTTAATATTAGCCATACACTCACCTCTACTTTTAACTTAATGAATCACATGAACATATGTCAAATCTTCTCATCATGACACTTTCATTCGTTTTTCTTACAAAAGTGTAATTTTTCTGTAAGCTAATTCGATAGTGACTCTCCGCAACATTTCATATAATTAAGTCAGAAACAGGGCAACAACCATTTGAAAAGGAGCGGATCTATATGATGAACAAAATGAAAACGAACAATTTCTTAAATACAATGAGCTTGGTATTTTCCGCTCTTATCGATGCAAAAGCTGTTGCTTCTACATTAAACAAGTAAGGAGAATGCATTATGAACAACATCACTTTTAATAAATTAGATTTTTTAGGACTAGCTAGCGGCACGGTTCTTCTTACTGCTTTCATTTACGCTGCTACACTATAACTTCGTGTCCCCTTTCCCCTTTATATAAATAATAATAGAAAAGACGACCGTCTATGCACGATCGTCTTTTCTTATTTTTGATTCGGCTGCAAAACTTCCTTTAGTTCTTCAAACTTTGCATTTAATTCATCTGTCATCATTTTCATAGCCGTTTTTCGGTCTATTTGTTCTTCAGCATCGATTTGAATTGGGTCTCCAAAAACTAATCGCGCTTTTTTTCCTTTTATCAATTCTTTTATACTTGATGGACCAACATAAGCTGCCGGTATTAACGGAACGTTAGAACGCATTGCAATCGTAACAGCCCCAGCTTTTAGTGAAACGTCTTCTGATGACCTCGTCCCACTCGGAAAAATCCCTACTACTTTTCCTTCTTTTAATAAACGTGATGGAATTTTTAATGTGCTTGGCCCTGGATTCGCACGGTCTACAGGGAATGCATTTACATTTTTAAAAAACCAATTTTTAAATTTCCCTTCAAACAATTCTTTTTTTGCCATGTAATGAATTTGGGTTGGGTACATTCCTGCCGCTAACATTAAAACATCCATAAAACTTGTATGTGTACACGCAACAACGTAAGGGCCACCTTCCGGTAATTTCTCTCTCCCTTGTACTTCTACCTTCCCAGCCATTTTAAATATATATTTCAACGAAAATGTAATTGGTTTATACATTTGTTTCGTTCCTTTCTGAATATCCGAAGTATAATCATTTTCTTACAACGATTATAACACTAAGTTTTAGGAGTTGGTAATAAAAATAAGTATTTATTGTTAAATTTCAATTCTTACAAAAGTGTAATTTTCTTGTAAGCTAATTCGATAGCGGCTCCCTCCACTATCTTATACAATTAAGTCAGAAAGTAACAACAACCATTTGAAAAGGAGCGGATCTATATGATGAACAAAATGAAAACGAACAATTTCTTAAATACAATATGCATGGTATTCTCCGCTCTTATCGATGCAAAAGCTGTTGCTTCTACATTAAACAAGTAAGGAGAATTTATAATGAATAACATGACTTTTAATAAATTAGATTTTTTAGGACTAGCTAGCGGCTCGATTCTTCTTACTGCTTTCATTTACGCTGCTACGCTTATATAACTTTGTGTCCCCTTTCCCCTTTATATAAATAATAATAGAAAAGACGACCGTCTATGCCCGGTCGTCTTTTAATTTTTTCTTTCCTTCAAGTCTTTTAAAAGCTGTATCAATTCAGCTTGTTGTTTTATATTTTTACGACCGTTTCGATTAATTGCTGCAAGCTCGCAGGCAACTCCAGCAGCAAAGAAAAACAATAAACTTTCTAACATATAAAATCCTCCAGTTGCCTATTAAACAGCTTGACGCAATTGCTTTTCTTGCAAAATTTGTTTATTTATATTTTCTTCTTTTCTCTGACAAACATTATTACGAATAAGCGCTGCAATAACAAATAATGTTCCTACAATATCAAATGTTGTTATTTTATACCCTTGCATCATCATAATAACTAAAGTAGTAATTGGCACAAAGTTAATAAATAAAATACCATTAATGGATGATAAGATTTTCACACCGTAGTTCCAAGCAAGTAGTGCTACGATACCTGGTAATGTCATCATAAATAACAAATCATACTTCACAATAGAAATCGTTTCCATACTTGGAACAGATACATATCCAAGCACTGTAATGACCACAGTTATAATCCCTGTGACAGTTGTACCCAATACACATGTCAAAGTAGAATAGCGTAATGTTGACCAATCACTACACGTTTGACCACCCATCGTATAAATAACCCATCCTACAACACCAACAAATATAAATGCTAGCGAAAACATGTTATCTTTCAATGTTAAAAAGAAACTCATATCACCTTTCGTAATAACAAATACAGCCCCTACAAACGCAATAATCATGCTCGTTATCATATATTTCTTCGGCTTTATATTTTTATATCCCCATAAAATACAAATTGAAATCATTGGCATAAGCGCCTCCATAATAGAAGCTACCATTACACCTGATTTTCCCATTAACATTTGTCCTAGAAAAATTAATACATTATATACGGTAAAAGCCATTGTTCCAAAAAAGACGAGTAACTTCCCTCTTCCTTCTAAGCGAAATGCCTTCTTTCCTTCTTTCATTAGCAATAATACAATCAATACAATTGCTACCGCACCATAACGAATAAACGAAAAATAAAATGGATCTATGTATTCTAGAGCATGATCAGCAACCGGAAACATCGCTCCCCATGACATACTTGCAATTAAACATGCCAAAGCACCTATTATCATTTGACCTTTTCTCACCACAATCCCCCGCTTCTTTCTATTTGCACAAAGAGAATTGTAAAAGAAAAAATATATCACGTAAAATGATTCAAAATGATGTTAACTATCATTTATAATGATAGTTAACATCAAGGAGGAGCATAAAATGGAATTACGAGACTTACAAATCTTCCAGAGCGTTGCCGACCGCGGTAGTGTAAGCGGCGCAGCAAAGGAATTAAATTACGTACAATCAAATGTAACCGCACGTATTAAACAATTAGAAAACGAGCTGAAAACACCTCTCTTTTACCGTCATAAGCGAGGCATGACTTTAACAGCTGAAGGAAGAAAAATGCTCGTTTACGTTCATAAAATTTTGCAAGATGTTGAAGAGCTAAAACAAGTGTTTTTAGATAGTGAAACACCATCTGGTATATTAAAAATCGGTACAGTCGAAACAGTCAGTACATTGCCTACCATTTTGTCTTCTTACTACAAAAGCTATCCAAATGTCGATTTATCATTACAAGCTGGTCTAACGGAAGAGCTTATTAGAGAAGTACTCGATCACCAATTAGATGGCGCCTTTATATCAGGTCCTATTAAACATCCACTAATTGAACAATACGATGTTAGTACTGAGAAATTAATGCTTGTTACACAAAATAAAGCTTTTCATATAGAAGAATTTACTACGACGCCCCTACTCGTTTTTAATCAAGGATGTGGATACCGTTCCAAGCTTGAACGATGGCTTAAAGATGAAGGTTTGCTACCAAAAAGAATTATGGAGTTTAACATATTAGAAACTATATTAAATAGCGTAGCGCTCGGTCTTGGGATTACACTCGTCCCCCAGTCTGCGGTGCAGCACCTTTCTACAGCAGGTAAAGTACACTGTCATCCAATTCCAGAGAAATATGGTAGTATTTCAACTGTTTTCATACGCCGTAAAGATAGTTACATGACCAATTCGATGCGAAGCTTTTTAAAAACAATTGAAGCACATCATCATATCAATATGCTTTAAAAGACATTCTTACACGAATGTCTTTTTTTCTTACAAAAGTGTAAGTCTTACGTAAGCCAATTCGATAGTTGCAGGCTGCTATATTTCATATAATTAAGACAGAAAGCAGGGCAACAACAATTCGAAAAGGAGCGGATACGCATGATGAACAAAATGAAATCAAACAAATTTTTCAATACAATGGGCATGGTGCTATCCGCACTTATCGATGCAAAAGCAGTTGCAACTACATTAAACAAATAAGGAGAGATTATAATGAACAACATTACTTTCAACAAATCAGACTTTATCGGACTTGCAAGTGGAGCTACTCTTCTTACTGCATTCATTTATGCACTTGCTCAAAGTCTTATTTAACACTTTGTTTCCCCCAACCCCTTTATATATAGAAAAGGCTGCTCGTCTTATAGACAAGCAGCCTTTTAGTTTGTTTCATATATAATTTGGCCTGTTTTGCTTATATCATATCCACCAATTGCCTTTAATTCATTGTGAAACTCTTCAGATTGCAAAACCTCTTTTATAACCTCAATAAGTTCCTCATTTTCTTTATTCTTCAGAAGTACTAAATCATACTGTTCTTTCATTATTGGAATAAAGTCTACGTTCACAATTTGGGAAAACTTTTCTGATCCTACCCCAATATCAGCTTTTCCATTCGCGACTTGCGAGGCAACGCCAAGGTGATTCGATTCTTCCCATTCATACCCGTTAATATCTTCTTTACTTAATTTTTGAATTCGCAATTGCTCATCCACTAACACCCTAATACCAGAACCTTTTTCTCGATTTACAAATCGTATAGATGACTGAGCTAAATCAGCCCATGTTTTTATATTTTGTGGATTCCCTTTTTGCACATAAAACCCAACATTTCTTGCTAATAAATTCATCATAATATATGGTTGTCCAACTAAAATACGTTTTACGTAAGGAACATTATATGTACCCGTTTCACCATCAAATAAGTGTAAACTAACGACGCTTCCTTCTCCTTGGTACATCTTCACTAAACTCGTTAAACTACCTTGATACGCTCTCAATATATTAGAATTTGGCAATCGATTTTCTATATGCTTTGCCAACATATCTAACGTTAGTTCTTGACCACTAATGATGCGTGTATTCGAACTACTAATTTCGTCCTTCTTTACAGGAGTAAATTGTACCTTCCCTGTTTTCATTTGCTTTATATATTGTTCTAAATCAGCTGCATCAATGCGCATCTGTCTACCAACTCTATAAGAAGGCAGTTCTCCTTTTTTAATTAAGTCGTATACAGTTAGTTTTGATACTTTTAATCGCTTTGCTACTTCTTCCGTTGTGTAGGAATGATGATCCATAGACGATTCCTCACTTTCTTCCTTCATTGTAACAAAGAAAAGAATATTTCTCCTAGTTTTTAAAAACAACTATATCGTTCAAATTATATTCAATTATAAATAGTTATATTTAGTTATAATTAGTTATAATTAGTTTAGTAAACGAAGGGGGATTTTTTATGAACAAATTTACATTACGATCCATTGGGGTACTTATACTTTCTTTTCTCCTTATATTCAGTGCAGCTTGTTCAAGCGAAGAAAAGTCAGCTGCTAAAGAGGGAAAATCAGTGGAGCTGACTATATCAGCGGCTGCAAGTTTACAAGATTCACTAAAAGAAATTGAAAAACAATATAAAGAGAAAGAACCAAACATTAAACTTTCTTTTAACTTCGGTGCTTCTGGTGCACTTCAACAACAAATCGAACAAGGTGCACCTGCTGATTTATTCTTCTCTGCAGCAGAAGATAAATTCCAAACTCTTGTTAAAAAAGGATTCATTAATGAAAAAGAAGGGAAAAACCTTCTTGGAAATGAACTAGTTCTAGTCGTTCCAAAAGATAGTTCTCTTACAAAATTTCAAGATTTAAAGGATGCGAAAATCAAGAAAATCGCACTTGGTACACCCGAATCTGTACCTGCAGGAAAATATGCAAAAGCTTCTCTCACACATGAAAATCTTTGGAATGACGTTCAAAATAAAATCGTATTTACAAAAGATGTTCGCCAAGTGTTAACATATGTAGAAACAGGTAATGTTGATGCTGGTATTGTATATAAAACAGACGCTCTCGTTTCAGACAAGGTGAAAATTGTAGAGGCGGTAGCGGCTAATTCTCATGAGCCAATCCACTATCCTTTAGGTGTTATAAAGGAATCTAAGCATAAGAAAGAGGCGACTTCATTCTATGAGTATTTGCAATCAAAAGATGCACAATCTATCTTTAAGAAATATGGATTTACAATCCTGCCATAATTGCTATGAGCTTTGATACAATTTTGTCACCTGTCTTTCTATCCTTGCGAGTAGCTGCATGCGCCACCATTATCGTTACGATCTTAGGAACGATTATTGGACGAGCATTAGCGCGCTCCTCGTGGCGATATAAAGTACTACTAGAAACTATTTTCTTATTACCAATGGTGCTTCCACCAACTGTTATCGGCTTTTTTCTAATTATCATTTTTGGAAATAACAGTCCCGTTGGAAAGTGGATTGAATCATTATTTCAGCAGTCCATTATGTTTACATCTACTGCTGCTATCATTGCTTCTACAGTCGTTGCATTTCCGCTCATGTATCAATCAGCAAAAACAGGATTTTCCATCGCGAATGTGCAAATTGAAGATGGTGCGCGCGACCTTGGTGCGAGTGAATATCAAGTTTTTCTACACGTTACACTCCCACTTGCATTCCCCGCGCTACTTAGCGGTATGATTTTAAGCTTCGTTCGCGCACTCGGGGAATTTGGTGCTACTTTAATGTTTGCAGGAAATATACCTGGCAAAACACAAACGATTCCAACTGCAATTTATATGGCTATTGATGCAAGTAATATGCAACTCGCTTGGACTCTTGTCATCATAACAATTAGCATGTCATTACTATTTTTATTATGTATTCAAATCATTAACAAGCGAATTACCACTTCCTAAAGCAGTTTTCGACAAAAGCTGCTTTTTTTATTTCCCGAAAAATAAAATGGCCTAAATAATGACTGAATTTTATTTCTTATTTAAATATACATTTTATTTGAATTCACTTTCTAAAATAGGTAATTTCCTGTTATTATATGAAAGTGTTTCAAAAAGTGAAGAAATGAAAACGCATTTATATCGTAAGTTCTTCATCCTGTTTTAGCGATCGGTAATCTTCTACTCTATTAGTGGGGCATTACCGATCGTTAGAACGATATGTAATTATATTGGTATAGAAAACCGAAGGGAGTCTTGTAATGGACATTTTATTAGCGCTTCTTCCTGCAATCGCATGGGGAAACATCTTATTAGTAAGCGTAAAAATGGGCGGTGGTGCATATAGCCAAACGGTAGGTATGACAATCGGTGCTCTATTCTTCGCAACAGTTATGTATGTATTTACTCAACCAGCTTTAACAATGACAGTCTTGATTGTTGGTTTTATTTCAGGTTTATTCTGGGCTTTAGGACAAGTAAACCAATTAAAAACAGTTGAAAAACTAGGTGTTTCAACTACTGTAACGATTTCTACTGGTATGCAACTTGTTGCAACTTCTATCTTTGGGGTTATCGCTTTCCGTGAGTGGACTACTACAACAACGATTGTTCTGGGAACGATTGCAATCCTATTAATCGTAGTTGGTGTTGTATTCACATCACTAGATGATAAAGAAAATGCACAGCCACCAGGACAATTGAAAAAGGGACTTCTTACTTTAATTGTTTCTACTTTCGGTTATCTTGTATATGTAATTATTATTCGTTGGTATAACATTGATGGTTGGTCTGCTATTTTACCACAGGCAGTTGGTATGTTCGTTGGTGCGGTTGTACTGACGTCTAAACATAAACCATTTAACAAATATGCAATTCGTAATGCTTTATCTGGTTTACTATGGGGAACAGGAAACTTATTCTTACTTCTTTCATTACCACGTGTCGGAGTAGCGACAAGCTTCCCATTATCTCAAACTGGAATCGTTATCTCAACATTCGGTGCGATTGTCTTCTTAGGTGAAAAGAAAACAAAACGTCAATTGATCTTTATTGCACTAGGTAGTGTTTTAATTATCGGCGGCGCTGTATTGCTTGGTATGACAAAAGCATAAATTCACACTATATTTAACCCCCCTGAAACGTATATGCTTCAGGGGGGTTTTTGATTACAATTATTTTCTAAATATAATTATTTACACGTTCTCGCTCTTTATGGTTTTTCTTCCATTCTAGCAAGCCATCGATACATAAAAATAGATTAATAATAGCTAATACTAACATGACGTATAAGCCCGTTGAAATATAAATCACAATGCTAACTATGTTATACAAAATCCATAAATGCCAATTTTCTAAGATTTTTCGGCTCAGCATAAATTGAGCTACTAATCCTAATACAGCGTTTAAAGCATCTAAATATGGACTTGTCGATTCTAAATAACGGACTTGATAATATCCCCAACCAATCCAAGCAACTAAAATAAAAAGTATATAAATAATCCATCCTTTCAAATCTAAGCGAACTGTCGGCTTTACCTTCTCCTCTCCACTACGCGCAATCCAGTAATACCAACCGTACACATTAAATATAAATTGGAAGGCTGCTAATACTGCCATTGCGTATAAGCCTTGTGTAGTGAAAATATACAGAAATACCGCAACTGTAATCATCCCAAATAAAAAGTTTGATACCTTTTCCCTTGCAAGTAACCAAACATTAATAATCCCCATAACCGATGCGAAAATTTCAATATAACTTGATCGGATATAGAATCCAACTAATATGCAAATAATACTAGAAATGAGTAAAAAAAGTGGACTTCTAACCATATTTATCTCTCCCCAGATATGTAATAAACTCCCTATCAACAGTATAAGAAATAACTCTTATACTTACTATAAATTTTCTCCTGTAACCCCCCCCACTCATCTATTCCACTTACGATAAGCCATTTCTTTTTACAAAATTCTCTTAAAAATGGTATCGTTTTTTATAACATATTCTCATCAGAAAGGAATAAAGGATATGCCTAATAAACATCGAATTTTATTTATTGGTGCCGGTCGTATGGCAGAAGCTATATTTACTGGACTACTTACAACAAGTAAAGAATACATCGAAGAAATTATTGTTTCCAACCGAAGTAACATAGAAAAACTAACGCAATTACAAACTCAATATGATCTATCGATTACAACAGATTGGAAACAGCATATTAAATCTGTAGATACAATCGTTTTAGCAATGCCGCCTGTCGCACATGAACAGCTATTAGCGGATCTATCCCCTCTTCTAACTAATCAATTTGTCGTGACAGTTGCTGCCGGAATCGGACCATCTTATCTAGAAGAAAGACTTCCCCAAGGGACACCTGTTGCTTGGATTATGCCAAATACAGCTGCTGGGATTGGAAAGTCTATCTCCTTATATACGACGGGACATTCTGTAGATGAAACACATCAAGAAACGTTACAACTTCTTTTAAAAGGTATCGGTACCTCACAGTTTTGTACCGAAGAGGAAGTTCACCAACTTACCGCAGTTACTGGTAGTGCACCCGCTTTTCTCTATCACTTTGCTGAAGGTTTAATTGAAGCAACGAAAAGCTATGGGATTGATGAGGAAACAGCAAAACACCTTGTCATTCAAATGATTGCTGGCTCTGCCGCTATGCTCCAGCAAAATCAGGATCCAGCTATGCTCCGCGAACAAGTAACAACACCAGGAGGCTCAACGGCTGAAGGCTTAAAAGTTCTATATGAAAATAATTTTTCAGAAGTCATTCAACAAGCAGTTGAAGCGACCAATAAAAAAGCTAGGGGGAATTAATATGACTTTAACAAGTTTAAACGACTATACAACATTACATAACGGCGTGAAAATGCCTTGGTTCGGCTTGGGTGTTTTTAAAGTTGAAGATGGTACAGAAGTAATTGATTCTGTAAAAGCAGCTATAAAAAATGGATACCGTAGTATCGATACTGCTGCGATATATAAAAACGAAGAAGGCGTTGGACAGGCAATTCAAGAATCTGGTATTCCTCGTGAAGAGTTATTCATCACTTCAAAAGTGTGGAATAGTGATCAAGGTTACGAGTCAACACTACAAGCATTTGAAACTACATTAGAAAAATTAGGTCTGGAATATTTAGATCTATATTTAGTACATTGGCCTGTAAAAGGAAAATACACTGAATCATGGAAAGCTTTAGAGCAGCTTTATAAAGATGGTCGTGTTCGTGCTATCGGTGTGAGTAATTTCCATATTCACCATTTGCAAGACGTATTTGAAATTGCAGAAATTAAACCAATGGTTAACCAAGTGGAATACCACCCACGTTTAGCACAAGAAGAATTACATGCCTTCTGTAAAGAACATAACATCCAGCTTGAAGCTTGGTCACCATTAATGCAGGGGCAGCTACTTAATCACCCAACATTACAAGAAATCGCTACGAAATATAATAAATCGACTGCACAAGTTATTTTACGTTGGGATCTACAAAATGAAGTTGTAACAATCCCTAAGTCTATTAAAGAACACCGCATTATTGAAAATGCAAACATCTTTGACTTTGAATTAAGCTCGGATGATATGAAAGCAATTCAAGCTTTAAATGAAAATCATCGCGTTGGTCCAGATCCAGATAACTTTAACTTCTAGTAGGGAAACCACTGCCATATGCAGTGGTTTTTTTAAAAAAATAAAACTGAAAATTCAAACTATATCCCATTTGATTGACACTTCATTATCTAAGGTGTAAGATTTTGAATTATCAAAGAAACACAAAAATTAATAAAATTTATTTGTTTACTCATTGTATCAAGAGAGGTGGAGGGACTGGCCCTTTGAAACCTCGGCAGCAGGTTCATTTTGAATACTGTGCCACTTCCTGCAAGCTTTGTGCTTGAAAGATAGAATGAGGGACTTCGTTTATATACGGGTGCATAACTTGTACGTAAAAATCCCTCTTTCTCAATACGAAAAGAGGGATTTTTTGTTTTTCATTTCCCTCATCATCATCCAATCTTATTAACTATTTAGGAGGAAAATCAAATGAAAAAGAAGTTTGTACCCGGTATTGCATCAGTTGTAGGAGTAAGTATTTTATTATCTGGTTGCGGTAGTTATAAAAACGAAGCGAGCGGAGCAAATGCAAAAGATGAGGCACCTAGTAAGCAAGTTTTAAACTTATCTTCTCCTACTGAGATTCGAACAATGGATACGGCTCGTGCTACAGATACTGATTCTGGTCAAGTAATGAGAAACGTATTTGAAGGTTTATACAATCTTGGTGAAGGTAATAAACCTGTTCCTGGCGTTGCGAAATCTCATGAAGTAAGTGCTGATAAAACGAAATACACATTCCATTTACGAGATTCAAAATGGTCGAACGGCACACCTGTAACAGCGAAAGATTTTGTCTTCGCTTGGCAAAGAGCTGTCGATCCAGCAACAGCTTCTGAATATGCTTTTTTATTCCTGGATATTAAAAACGCTAAAAAAATTAATAGCAAAGAACTCCCATCCGATCAACTTGGTATAAAAGCAGTTGATGACCATACGTTTGAAGTAGAATTAGAGCGCCCTGTTCCGTATTTTATTAGCTTAACGGCGTTCCCAACATTTCTACCAATCAACGAGGAATTCTTTAAAGCACAAGGTGATAAGTACGCTTTAGAAGATAACAAAATCTTGTACAACGGAGCTTTTACACTAAGCGATTGGAAGCATGAACAAAGCTTTAAATTTAAGAAAAACCCTACCTATTGGGATAAAGATAATGTCAAACTCGAAGAAATCAATTTCAACGTTGTGAAAGAGAAATCAACAGAAGTAAATTTATTCGAATCCAAACAATTAGACCGTATAAAACTAACATCTGACTTCGTTGATAAATATAAAAAGGATGCTAACTTTAAAGAACGTCCGAACGTAGGGGTACAGTTTTTACGTATGAATCAGCAAAACAAAGTACTTCAAAACGTTTCTGCACGCCAAGCAATCGATCAAACAATTGATCGAAAATCTTTTGTAAATACGTTATTAAATGATGGCTCTACACCAACCTTTAGTCTCGTGCCGAAAAACTTTGCAAAAGGGCCTGATGGAAAAGACTTCCGTACTGCAAACGGCGATTTAACAAAAGTTGATACAACATCTGCACAAGAATTATGGAAGAAAGCAAAAAAAGAACTTGGTTCTGAAAAGATAACATTAGAATTATTAACAAGTGATGGTGACCTTGAGAAGAAAACTGGTGAGTTCCTAAAAGGACAACTAGAAAAGAATTTAGATGGCTTAACGGTAAATATAAAACCGCAACCACGTAAACAACAAGTTTCACTCTTATTAAAAGGTGACTACGAGATTGGAATTGACGGTTGGAGCCCTGACTTTGCTGATCCAATTACATTCCTTGAACTATTTACGACGAATAACCCTTACAATTTAGATCATTACTCTAATAAAGAGTTTGATGAGACAATTGAAAAAGTTAAAACTACTTTGGCTGGTGATGAAAAAGCTCGCTGGGAAGCGTTACTAGCATCAGAAAAAATCTTATTTAAGGACTCTGTTATCGCTCCTCTTTACCAAAAAGGAGAATCTTATTTAGAGCGTTCTTATGTGAAAGGCATTGTGCAAGTAGACTTTGCAGGTCAATTAAACTTCAAATGGGCAAAAATTGAAAAATAAAGTGAAACTTTAATCAGCCCTCACCAATCGGGCTTTTACGGGCAGTTGATCCCCCCTAACTTCTTTGCTTTCACTGAATTTTGAGGCGAGGATCTTACTGCCCGTTAATGCGGGATAAAATGCAACTTAGATCATCGTGTTCTCACCCACCCCCATTGTTTTTTTAGCAAAATATATTAAAAGCAGATTCCCTAATATGAGGAACTCTGCTTTTTCAATATATTATTCCAAGAAATTAACACTCCACTTTTTATTATTGACATATAGTTCTTTCCAGTGTTAATATTCTAAATAATCAAAGAAACAAAATATTTTATCATCAAAATGTAATGTCTACTAAGTTGAAACATATAACGATAGATTATAGCTCAACATGTATATACATATAGAATACCTGATTACCTATATACACATATTTATAATAGGTTTTCTCTCCTTCTATAGCTACACTTCAAGACATGGACATTATGACGTTACGAACAACACATTTAGGGAGGAAAGAACAATGAAGAAAAAAGTTGTACCTGTTGTTGCATCTGTTTTAGGGGCAAGTCTACTACTAACTGCTTGCGGGGGAAATAAAGATAATGCAGGCGGAGCAAAAGCGAACGATAAAGCACCTGATAAACAAGCGATTAACTTATCATTTGCTTCAGAAATTCCAACAATGGATGTTGCAAAAGCGACGGATGGGGAATCCATGAATGTAATGAGAAATGTTTTTGAAGGTTTATATGCTATAGGAGAAGATAATAAACCGATCCCTGGTGTTGCTGAATCGGTTGACATTAGTCCAGATAAAACAAAGTATACTTTCCATCTTCGTGATTCAAAATGGTCAAACGGTACTCCTGTTACAGCAAAAGATTTTATTTTCGCTTGGCAACGTGCCGTTAACCCTGAAACAGCTGCTGAATATGCATTCTTATTCTTTGATATAAAAAATGCGAAACAAATAAACCAAAAAGAAGTAGCAATCGATCAATTAGGCGTTAAAGCTCTTGACGATAAAACTTTAGAAGTACAACTGGACCGCCCTGTTCCCTACTTCTTAAGCTTAACGACATTTGCAACATTCTTACCAATCAATGAAGAGTATTTAAAATCTCAAGGCGATAAATACGGTTTAGAAACAAATCATTTAATTTACAATGGTGCTTTCACATTAGATAACTGGAAACATGAACAAAGCTTCCAATTGAAGAAGAACCCTAACTATTGGGATGCTAAAACTGTAAAACTAGAAGAAATCAACTTCAATGTCGTTAAAGATAAATCTACAGAAGTTAACTTATATGATTCAGGACAAATTGATCGTGTTGCTTTAACTGCGGAGTTTGTTGATAAGTATAAGAACGATTCCAACTTCAAGGAACGCGCTGAAGTCGGTATCCAATTCTTACGACTAAATCAGAAAAATGCAGTATTAAAAAATCAACATGCACGCCTCGCTATTAACGAAGCAATGAATAAAAAAGCGTACGTAGAAACAATTTTAAATAACGGTGCAATCCCAGCAGAAGGAATGGTTCCTGCGAAATTCGCAAAAAGTCCAGACGGTAATGACTTCCGTAAAGAAAATGGAAATCTAGTCAAAGATGATGTGAAATCTGCAAAAGAAAACTGGAAAAAAGCGAAACAAGAACTTGGTACTGACAAAGTAACAATTGAACTATTAACAAGCGATAATGCTTTAGCTAAAAAGACTGGCGAATATTTAAAAGGTGAATTAGAAAAGAATCTAGATGGATTAACAGTGACTTTAAAACCTCAACCACGTAAACAACAGTTAAAACTACTATTAAGTGGTGATTACGAAATCGGAATCGATGGCTGGGGCCCTGACTTCGCAGATCCTATTACATTCTTAGATCTATTCACAACAGATAGTGCTTATAACTTCGATAAATACTCTAACAAAGAGTACGACGAGCTTATTCGTAAAGTAAAAACTGATTTAGCTGGTGATGAAAAAGGTCGCTGGGAAGCAATGAAGCAAGCTGAAAAAATCTTATTACAAGATGGTGCTGTCGCTCCTTTATACCAACAAGGTCGCTCTTACTTACAACGCTCTTTCATTAAAGGACTTGTAACAACTGACTTCGGCGGTGAATTTAACTACAAGTGGACAGAAGTTGCAAAATAATAAACACTAGTAAAAAAGGTATCCCACGAAGGATACCTTTTTTTACTTTATGCTTCTTTAACTACAGAACTTCCCCTCTTTACTATCACTTTTATACCTATAGTGATTCCCGCTACCAATTGTGTAACTAGTATAATAAGTAATAATGAAATAATATTTTCCGCTAAATTAACTCCACCAAATATTATTGTGTAATAACCATTCGCTGCATATGTTGCGGGAAATAATCCCGAACGGCAAACCTGTTTTTCCAATGCAGTGATAAATACATATGTATTAATACTAAGAAGACTAAAAGGACGATTATCAACTCTCTTCATAGCTCTCTTTTTGTATTGAACCAAAACTCATCATAAATATAACCATAAATATCAAATATGTTCTCCACGTCAAAGAAGGTATATGCCCTGACCAAAGATAACTAATTAAATAGTTGATTCCCATAATACACGATGATACTACTAAACTAATACTTATCAATTTCACATATTTGAGCATATCTTTTCTCCTTACTTTTTAATTTTCTATTTCTTCAAATTGCAGATTCACCGGCTCTTCTAGGAGTGTTTCATAAAAATTTTCTGCCAAATCTGTTGAAGGAATTTTTTCATCCACTTCATCAAAACGAATACTATCTAGCCAGACACAGCCTTCTCCTGATAATAAAACACCAAATGCAATACCAAGTGCTTCTTCTTTTATATCTAGTACAACCGAGTATGATTGCCAGTTATTCGTATTTTTAATTGGACGATTTTGCATGTTATCCATAGCAATAGGCTCTGTATCTTTTCCGTCTACTCGCATCCACAATCCTGCCCAGTCTTTTACATTTTCACTCTTAATAAATGCTGTTAAACGCAACCTCTTACCTACATATTTATCCGCTCGGAACATTTGCATTAATGTTGAAAACCCTCCGTGTGTAACGTTCTCTTTTCCTTTTATATATGCAGATACTTTTCCTTGATGAACAACTTCGTAATCTAAACCCATCTCATATTCAGCAGGATGACTTCCACTTAATACCCATCCTTTCGGTATACCTTTTTCCATTGAAACGCCCTCTCTTTCTATATAAAATGACTGGAAATATTTCCGATATTTTTTTGGTGGTAATTGAAACATTCTTTTAAAAGCTCTAGTAAATGCCTCTTGTGAGGAAAAGCCATTTTGCACTGCAATATCAATGACTGCTCTTTCAGTCGATACTAAAGCCTGTGCAGCATGAGTTAATCTTCTCTTACGAACATAATCCGTTACACTCATCCCAATATAACTTTGAAAAATACGATGTAAATGGTACATCGATACTGCCCCGTGAAATGCCACTCTTTCTGTTGTAAGCTCTTCATGTAAATGATTCTCTATATATTCGATTGCTTTTTTTATCATCTCTTTATATTCTTCATGCATTTCAGTACCTCCTTACAACTTCAATTTACCATACACATACAAATCATTTTTGATTTAAATTGCGGATTAATTCTTAAAGCTATAAGTAAATAATTTATTTTCAACACATACATAATTACATGAAATTGGGAAAAACTTGTATAGAACAAATTTACATAAGGAGGAATTTATAATGAGAATTTTACTATCAATTTTATTAGCTCTTATGCTAGTACCTGCATTAACAGGATGTAAAGCTCCTGCAAAAGAAGACACAACTTCTAATAAAAAGACTACAGAAGAGGCAAAAAACGAAGCTCCTGCTGATTTAAAGCTAAACTTCAATGAATTCGATTTAAAAGCGGACTATCAGGATACAAAGAAAGACTACGAAGCTGATTATAAAAATGTAGCAGCCGATAAAAAAATGGAAGCAAAAGTTGAAGACCAT
Source organism: Bacillus sp. 41-22 (assembly GCF_025809295.1). Taxonomy (NCBI): domain Bacteria; kingdom Bacillati; phylum Bacillota; class Bacilli; order Caryophanales; family Bacillaceae; genus Bacillus; species Bacillus sp. 41-22. Next base: position 186,870 of record NZ_CP084035.1, on the reverse strand, counting down.
AAAGCAGATGTAAAATTAACAGGCGACGAGGCTATTACAAAATTAAGCCCACTTCTACAAGAATTAAAATTTGATAAAGATACTCCTGACCAAGAAGTAATTGATCAAGTAGTAAACGTGTTCAAACTTGATAAAGACTACCAAAAATTCGATTTAGAAGTTGTCTTCTCTGATGGAACGAAAAAAGAATATAAAAGAGAAATAAAATAAAGAAGTAGGCGATTGCCTACTTCTTTATTTTTTAATTTTTACGTATCTTAGTTCTGGACTAGAACCGATAATGAATTGGACGCCAGATACTGATGATTTTTGTAAATATGAAGAGCTTGGGAAAATAATTGGGATTAATGGTGTATCATCAAACATGATATCTTCTGCTTTATGCAATAAGTCAAAACGCTTATCTTCGTTTTGTTCAACTTTTGCCTCTTTTACTAAAGCATCAAATTCTTTATTATGCCATTTTGCATAGTTGTTTGGACCATCACCTGCATATAAATCTAGTTTAGTAATCGGATCCAATAGAGAGCCGCCCCATCCCATATAAGCTAATTGGAAATCACTTTGCTTGTATGTGTCGATGTAACTCTTCCACTCTTTATTCTCTAATTTAATATCTACACCAAGATTTTTCTTAAACATTTCTTGCATTGCTTCTGCTACTTTTTTATGTTGTGTATCTGTAGTGAATTTTAATGTTACTTCAGGTAATGTAGACCAACCTTGCTCTTTCATGCCCTCTTCTAATAATTTTTTCGCTTCTGCTGAATCGAATTTTACGTAATCGCCTTTTTCTTTACGGAAATCACGACCACCTTGTGTTTTTGCCCCTTCTGGAACAAAAGCATATGCTTCTTGTGCATTATTTTTATACAGTTTTTCAACGATAAACTTACGATCAACCGCTAATGAAAATGCTTTACGTACTTTTGCATTTGTAAACGGCTCTTTTTCTACGTTAAACGAATAAATATAAGATGAGAATCCTGCAACACGCTTATATTCTTTGTTTCCTTTTTCTTTTTCAATCATCTCTTGTGGTAAGCTACTTAGCAAATCTAATTCTTTTGACTTGTACAATTGGTACGCTGTTTTAGAATCTGGAATAATACGAAACTCAATTTCTTTTAATGTTACCTTTTTATCATAGTATTCTTTATTTTTTTGTACTGTAATAGCTTGGTTATGCTTCCATTCTTTTAATGTGAATGGTCCGTTCGTAATTAACTCTTTTGGATCTGTTTTTAATTTATTATTATCATCAATTGATTTTTTAGATAATGGAATAAATAATGAACTTGCTAATTTTTGTTTAATAGAAGCAACTGGGTGCTCAAGTGTTACCTTTAATGTTTGAGGATCAACGACTTGAATACCAACTTGTCCTTCTTCACCTTTTCCAGTATTATATGCCTCTGCTCCTTTAATAAAATACATTTCTGTCGCATTCATAGAACCCGTTTTCGGATTTAATAATCGCTTCCAGGCAAACTCAAAATTATTTGCTGTAATAGGAGAACCATCTGACCATTTAATATCTTTCTTTAAATGAATTGTATATTCAGTTCCATCAGCGTTTACTTCTTCTTTCTCTGCTAATTCATTTTGATATTTCCCGTCACTATCTTGCGTATATAAACTTGAAAACAATTGCCCAATTACATAACCTGACGTGCTATCTGTCGCAATGGCAGAATCAAGCGTATACGGATCACTGCTAATATTCGTTACTAATCGATCGCCTTCACCCTTACCAGCACTCGCCTTTTGCGTCTCTTTCTTACCGCAAGCAACAGAAGTAATTGCTAAAACAGTCATAATGACAAACAGTAAAAACTTCTTCATCCTACATTCTCCTTTAACCTGAAATTTTTGGTGTTGATGCTAATAATGTTTTTGTATAAGAATGTTGTGGATTACGGAATACTTCGTCCGTATATCCAAATTCAACAAGTTCTCCTTTGTATAAGACAGCCACTTTTTCACATAAATAGTGAACCATCGGTAAATCATGCGCGATAAATAAATATGTATAGCCTTGTTCCTTTTGAATCTTTTGCAACAAGTGCACAATTTGGATTTGAAGTGAAACATCTAATGCTGAAATTGGTTCATCAAGGATTAAAACTTCTGGCTCACATAATAACGCTCTTGCAATAGCAATACGTTGACGTTGTCCGCCGCTAAATTCGTGTGGATAGCGATCAATATATCGTCTATCTAATCCAACACGCTCTAGTGCATCACCTGCGACTTTATCTTTCAATCCTTTATCGCCTAAACCGAATGAAATATAGCCTTCTGTTACAATATCGCGTACTTTCCAGCGCGGATTTAATGCCGCTGTGGAATCTTGAAAAATGAACTGTACTTTCTGTAAGAAATCCCGCTTATGAGCTGACTTCAGCTTGTGAACAACTTGACCGTTATAATCAATTTCACCAGACGTTGGACGCTCGATCCCAGCTATGAGCTTACCAAGTGTTGTCTTTCCAGAACCACTTTCCCCAATAATGCCAAGCGTTGTTCCTTTCGGGATAGAAAGTGATATATCTTTTAAAGCTGCGATTTCTTTATTTTTACTTCCATACGTTTTCGTTACTTGCTTTACAGTAATTAAATCTGTCGTCATGAGGCATTCACCTTCTCTTTTGATTTCGCTTTATTATGCTCCAGAATATGTTGCCAGCAATGTGAACTATGCTCCTCAGAATATGTTGTTCTCTCTGCGAAGCGATGAATACATTCTTTTATCGCTACAGGACAACGATTCACAAACGGGCATCCAAAACTATTTAACGTTTCAATTGAAGGTGTTGTTCCCTCAATTGCTCTAAGTACCTTTTCTGAATCATCCATATTCGGAATTGCTTGCAATAAACTTTTTGTGTAAGGGTGCTTAGGTGAGCCAATTACTTCTTGAATCGTTCCTTTTTCAACAACACGTCCCCCGTACATAACTACTACTCGGTCAGCTACTTCACGTACAAGTGCCAAATCATGTGTAATTAATAAAATACTCGTATTTTGTTTTTCCTTTCTTTCTTTTAACAACTCCATAATTTGCTTTTGAATCGTTACATCTAATGCTGTTGTAGGTTCATCTGCAATAACGAGCTTCGGGTGACAAGCAAATGCAATTGCTAAACAAATACGCTGCCTCATACCTCCGCTCAACTGATACGGGTATTGTTCAAAGCGTTTCTCTGCTTCATGTATCCCTAAATCATTTAGTAAGTTAATTGCAATTTCTTTTGCCTCTTTTTTCGATTTCTTTTCATGCTGCACAATTACTTCTGTAATTTGTCTTCCAACCTTCATCGTCGGATTTAAAGATGAAAGCGGGTCTTGAAAGATAAAGGAAATATCTTTCCCGCGAATTTGATTCCATTCTGATTCTTGTAAATCCGTTAATTCCTTTGATTGGAAAGATATATTTCCATCATCAATATGAATTGATTCTTGATTTAAGCCGATAATAGATTGTGCTGTAACACTTTTCCCTGAACCACTTTCTCCGACAAGTGCAACTATTTCACCTTCGTTAATAGAAAAGGAAACATGCTTCACAATCGCTTGCTTACTATTCTCTTTTTCAACGGCCAACGTTACGTTTTCTAAAGATAAGATTTGTGCCATGTTTTTTCTCCTTTCGATTACGTTTTACGATTTTCGGATCAATTGCATCTTGCAAACCATCACCAATCGCATTAAATGCGAACATGATGAATGCAATCATGATTGCCGGGAAGAATAGTTGCCACCATTCTCCGCTTAGTAACGTCCCAAGTGCATCGTTCGTCATCGTGCCCCAGCTTGCCGCCGGTGATTGTACTCCAAGTCCGATAAAGCTTAAAAATGATTCTGAGAAAATAGCTGCTGGAATGGTAAATGATAAATTTACGATAATAATCCCTGTTAAGTTTGGAATTAAATGCCCATATATAATTTTCATATGAGGTGTACCTAATCGCTCTGCTGCAATAACAAATTCTCTTTGTTTTAAAGACAAGACTTGCGCTCTAATGAGGCGTGCCATGCCAATCCATCCCGTCAATGCAAGGGCGATAATAATTGTAAAAAGGCCTGGTTTCATAACAATTAATAGTAAAATAACAATTAACAAATATGGAATACCGTATAACACTTCAATCCCTCTTATAATCCACTCGTCAATTAACGTTCCAAGACGATTACGTCCTCTCACATATCCACTAAAGCCACCAATTAGTACACCTAGCCCAATATCAAGAGCTGCTGCTACCAATCCAACTGTTAATGAAATTTTCCCACCAGCCCAAGTACGCGCCCAAATATCTCTCCCTAAATCGTCTGTTCCGAACCAATGCTCACTACTAGGCGGTAAATTAGTTGCTTCTTTTACTTGTTCACTCGCAGTAAATGGTGTTAAACTTTCGCCAATAAGCGAGAAAACAATAATTAGTAATAACGTCACTGCCCCTAAAACTGCTATAGGGTTTAATATAAACTTGCGAAACACTTCCTTTTTCCGGCTAATCGTTTGCTGATCTTTATTTATCGTTAATTCTTTTTTCTCTTCATTCGTTAATAACTGGTCATTAATTTCATAAGCCCCCATTTAAACATCACCCTCCTTACGTAATAGAACGAATGCGCGGATCAACAATACGATGAATGATATCTGTAATAAAAATACATACAATTAATAGCGCACTATAGAAAATGGTTGTTCCCATAATCACCGGATAATCTCGGTTGAAAATACTGTCTACAAAATATTTTCCTAAACCAGGAATTGAAAAGATTTTTTCAATAACGAAAGTCCCTGTTAAAAGTCCAGCCATTAATGGGCCAACAAATGTAAGTACCGGAACAATCGCATTTCGAAGAGCATGTCTTATAATGATTTTCTTAATTGGTATACCTTTCGCTCTCGCTAGCTTAATATAATCACTCTGCAACACTTCAATCATATTAGAGCGAACAAATCTTGTAATAACTGCAATTGGTCCTAACGCTAATGCGAAGGAGGGTAATACAGTATGCTCAAATGTTCCCCAAGACGCCACTGGTAGTAATTCAAATTGTATGGCGAATACTTGTATAAATAGTGGTGCTAAAATAAAACTAGGAATAGAAATACCGAGAATCGCAAGCAAGCTCACACTATAATCAATCACTTTCCCATGATATAGCGCGGCAAATGTACCTGCGGCAATTCCGACTAACAATGAAATAACAAGTGCTTGTAAACCAATAATTGCCGATGGTCCAAAACCAGTTGTTATAATTTCCGATACACCTTGACCTGTCGATTGAACAGATTCGCCAAAATCAAAATGAACTACCCCATCCAAATAAGCAACATACTGATTCCATAACGGTTCATCAAGGTGATACTTCGCTCTCATGTTTTGTATTACTTCTTCAGGAAAGATTTTCGCATCTGATGAAAACGGATCACCTGGAATAATATGCATAATTAAAAATGTTATTGTCGTAATGACCCATAGCGTGAATACCATAACCGATAGTTTTTTAATAACATACACTTCAATAACCCCCCTAAACAAATGGATTTACTTTGTTTTATTGACATATTTGTTGCCATTACTCCTTCTCTACTTCTTAAAACACAAAAAGCCTTGATCTTAAAAAATAAGATCAAGGCTTAATAAACGAAGGCCCATCACTTATCTTTCAAGACTTGCTTGCTGGAATTAGCACGGTGTTCCTGTTACAGAACCCGCTGCTGAGGTGTCATAGGGCCAGTCCCTCTACCTCTCTGGATAAGTAAATTGCTATATTATTATTTGGTTCAAATTGTATATTTTGAATTATAATTCTGAAAAAATGAAAAGTCAATCAAATTGGATATATTTAGAAAAATCAGTTTTCTATTATATTAGTTATTGAAATTACAATCTTTCACTTATAATAAAAAGAAATTGTATTAAAGGAGTTATAAGATGGATCCACTACTTCTGGCTACTATAGGATTGCCATTAACAATCGTCATACTCGTCATCATCGGCTTCTATAAACTCTTCATTAAAAAGAAAAGCATCACTTCTTTTTACACTCCATTCGATAATATTACTGGACAAACAATTTCAGAATTTCACGAAGAACAGAAGATATTAGTATCCGAGGATGAAGACGGAGATGGTAAAAAGAAAAAATAACCTTGCGCATGCGCAAGGTTATTTTTTCGCCTCTGTTTGAAAGCGTTTATAGTATGTGGATGCTGTTGCAAAATTAATTTCTATATCACGAATTAATGATGAATCTTCTTCTTTAGCTAGCTTCTGTAATTTTTTCATCGCTTGTTCCGATTCATTCAAGAAACCAACATATACCTCATGTTCTTGCTCTTTCGACTTTGGAACACGAATTTCTTTACGTATATTATCAATATCTTCTAACATGCTCGTTGTTACCTTTTGCACATCTTCTTTATATGTAGCATTCGTTATTTCCTTACCGCCCTTTTCTTTTGCCACTTCAAATAACTGTAACGCCTTATTAATTTCTTTATTTATTTTCGCATCATATTTTTCATGTACTGCGCTGTATTCTTTCATTTCTTCTGTTTGCTCAGTGGATTGCTCTACCTTTTCTTTCGGTTCTTTCGTATCTTTATTTCCATTACATCCTGCTAGAAGGATCATACTTCCCATTACAGCAATACCCAAAACCTTCTTCATCTCGAATTCTCCTTTTATCTACAGCTATTACTCATTATAGTTTCTTTTATCTCCACTTGTTATTATACCGAGAACGCCCCACTTTTTACACTTAAGACGATATCTTAATATACATACCAACATTTTTGTCACAGTATCGTCACTTTATGCAAATAACTTTTGCATCACTTTACTACATCACCTTACAAAACTGTAAGCACACATAGAGAACAAACCATGCTAGACTTACATATGCATAAAGTAAGCGTAGTTCAGTTTGTAAGGAGAATCATCAATGTACAATACAATACCCTTTATGGGCGAAGATATTCGCGTCCTTATTCGCGAAAAGTCACTTCATATTGAAAATACAGAGAGCCTTCGCCGCGTATTAAAGAAGAAGCATGCTCCATTTAAGCTGGCCCAATATTTAAAGCAACAACATATAAATCAATTTCATACTGTGCTAAATATATCCGATAAATCTTTAACAATCGAGATTATCAGTCATGTCTACATTGGAAATTTTGCAGATGTCTTAAAAGAAATTCCACGCATACCGAAGATTGCTCCTATTATCGTTGAGAGGGCATATAGAATTACAGATCATACTGATATTATTGATTGCGGGGAGAAAGAGGTCGACAGTAACCGCTGGGTATGGGATAAACTTGCTTTCTTATATGATGCGATCATGAATAATATGTATGAGTTATTTCAAAGAAATGAAAAAAAGAGCTGATTCAAAGAAATGTTTGAATCAGCTCTTTTGTATTAAGCTTCTAAATTTTTATTTTGTTGCAGTTCAAACTGCTTCTCACTTCTTCTGGCCATAAATAGATAACATAACACAGCACCAATTTCACAAAGCGCTATCACAACCCCCATCGGTAATGCGGTATTGCTTCCGCCAATACCTACTAATGGTGCAACAAGTGCTCCTGAAATGAACTGTAATAAACCTAGTAAAGCTGATGCTGTTCCTGCTGCTTGTTTTTGATTTCTCATCGCTAACGAGAAGCCGGTTGTTGATACAACCCCAACACTTGATACAACAAGAAATAGCGAGCATAAAACACCGATTAGCCCTATTCCTAATACGATTGTAAGTAGTAATGATAGACCGCCAACAGCCGCAATAATAATACCAGCAACAAATAAAGTTTTCTCATTAACTTTCCCTGCTAAACGGCCCGTAACCTGACTAGCAATAATAATACCGATACCGTTAATCGCAAAGAATAAGCTAAATTGCTGTGGTGATGCTCCGTATATGTTCTGCAACACAAACGGTGAACCAGAAATATAAGCAAACATTGCAGCTGTTACTAATCCTTGCGACAATGCATACCCCATAAATAAACGATCTTTCAGAAGCTTTCCGTATGTTGCAAGCGTTCCTGATAATCCACCTGTCTCTCTTTCTTCAGGAGGTAATGTTTCACGTAATACGAAAGTAGCTGATATTAGCATGAATACACTAATTGCTCCAAGAACGATAAAAACGCCGCGCCATGATGTGAACTGTAATAATTGCCCTCCAATAATCGGTGCCAAAATAGGCGCTGCTCCGTTTACTAACATAAGCAGTGAGAAAAACTTCGTCATTTCAGAACCTGAATACATATCACGTACCATTGCACGTGATATAACGATACCAGCAGATCCTGAAGCACCTTGTAAGAAACGTAAAAGCACTAAACTCCAAATCGATGGTGCAACAGCACAAAGTAAAGAAGAAGCAACATAAATAATAAGAGCGATAATAAGAGGTTTGCGTCTTCCGTAAATGTCACTAATTGAACCAATAAATAACTGCCCTACTGAAAGCCCAAGCAGACAAGCAGTTAATGTAAGCTGCGCGAGGGATGCACCCGTTTGTAAATCATCCGTTAACTTTGGTAAAGAAGGCAAATACATATCAATAGATAACGGCCCAATTGCCGTAAGTGTCCCTAATACAAGAATCATCCATAACCTGTTTGTCTTTACAGGTTTATATATTTCGTGATTAACTCCATTCACTTTTTCCATTCACCCTTTCATATAAACACTTAATCGTAACAATTATAGTTACAACATGAATATACGTCAAGTATACCGTATTTTCCTGTTTAATAATGTAAAAAAAGCGATAGAATCTCTATCGCTTTACTTTTTCAAATTACTATTTGTAAATTTAGATACAGATGCCATCATTTCTCCTGTGTCTAAATATGTGATTTGAATTGGATCTCCTACTTCTGTAAACATTGCATATGGGAATTTATTCGCCGGTACCATGAATACTTTTTGCTCGTTTTCTAATAGTACGTACACAATCGTATTTTCACCTGATTTTTCTTTATACACACGTTGTACAGTACCTTCTTTTTGCGCTTCTTTCCCATTTGAAGTCGGTCTAAATGAATCACCACTTCCGCTCAGCGCATTTTTATAATTCTCAAGTGCTTCTTTTTGCGTTGAACCTGTTGCAAACACTTTTGCATTAGAAGCATATATGACAGTATGAGCACGTACTAATCCTCCGTCATCAATAACAGGTACAATCCAAGAAGGTTTACCGTACACGTTATAAATAACCGGCATCGTTCCGTGCCATTTCTCTCTCTTAAAGGAATTATCCACTACTTCTGTAGCAGCCGAACCATCCATAATTCCCTTTACTTCTTTTCCATTATAGTAATACAACTTACCTGTACGCGCATCAATAAGCGAATAGCCTAGTGCAGAATCTACTCCTTCTTTCGGAGAGGTGAAATCAGTAAAATAATATAACGTTCCGTCCTTACCGAAGATTGGTGTAACTCCTTCTTTCGTTCCCCACTCAGTCGGAATCTTCATATCCGTTTGTGAGAATTTTGTATTCCAAAATCCGTGAATATATTTACCAAAATACGTATTTAATGTAGATGCAGTCTCGTGATTTAATACGCCATCAACGAATTTAGGTGCCTTTCCTTTGTCGTATCTTTTCACTTCACCTGTTTGTGCGTCTACTACTACAACACCTTCTACTTCAAATCCAGATCTTCCTGAAATAAATTCACCATACGTCATTGTATAATACGGTTTCCCTTTATCATCAACTTCAAATTTTGGTTTCCCTTTAAAAACTAAATCTGGCTCTGCTTTTCGAACGACACGTTCTAATTTATTACCGAAAAACATGCTTGGCACATATTTCATTTTATAACCAAGGTGCAGTTTCGCTTCCGCATCAGGATTCGTACCTGACATCGTTACGTACCCTGGAATTGTCTCAGCTTTACGTGCTTTAAAAAATCCTGAAACTTCAATTGGTGCTACATATAAGGCCTCGCCATTTACCATTTGTGGCGTTAATTCTCCTAGCTCAAAATAAGCTACTTTCGGAATATCCCCAAATACTTTTTTCATCTTATTCTCCGCTGTCTTTGGCGGCACTGTAAACGGCTGATCATTTTCAGTAAATGGCTCTGAAATATCTTTCTCGATCTTCACAACAGAATCATATTTTTTTTGCGTGATTACTATATCGTGCAAATAACCAAAATAGCCGTAACTTGCGAGTAAAACAAACATTAGAAGTCCCTTTAACGTACCTTCTAATTTCCCTACCTGCTCTTGTGAGAATAAAACAAGCCCAATTAAAATCGCTACTGCAACAGAATAATGAGTAAGAATAGAATCTGCTCGATCATCAATTAGCCAGAAATATTCATAGATTGCAATACCTATCCAAAATAAAACAGGAATAACTAAAATAGATGATTTCTTACCCTTTACAACTTTCTCATTTCCTCCTTTATCCACCGCGCGAATTTTATTACCGCTTCTAGTCCATGGAATCAAAAACAAAGTGAGAATAGCTAAAACTATAAATTTCATCAAAGGCAATGTCCCCTTTTCTTTTGTCTTCTCCATAAGTATAACAAATAAAGGGTAATCAGGTAAAAATGGGAATGGAAATACTTTTAATTACTTATCACCGCGGCTTAATACAAATCCACTAACTACATATAAAACTGAAGCAATGTAAAAAATAGTCCCTATCGTAAAGAAATCCACTAGGTAACCAGTTGCAATTATAGCTACTCCGCCCCCAATTGATGTCCATACATGGTATTTTCCAATTTCGTAACCAGCTTCCTTATGCGCTACCTTTCGTGCTAACGATGTCTTCTCCGTATTACGCTGCACAGCACCTAAAATACCCATTAAAATTTGGAGAATGTATACATGCCAAACTTCTGTTGCAATAGGGAAAAAAAGCATTAATATAGCCATGGACCATGCGTATATAATTAATAACTTTCTATCACCTACCCTATCAGAGATTCTTCCAACTAACGGATATACTAGAGCTGAAGTTAAGGCAAATAAGCCGTACGCCCAGCCAAATTGCGAGAAACTATTTCCTACATTTCGAAGCAATAGTATATAAAAAGGAAATACCATACTACCCGCCATCATAATAATGCTTTGTGAGGCTACAAATCTTCTATATGTCATTTGCTATACTCCTTATAAAATAAATTCACAAACCTTTCCTCTGGGTCTACTTCCTTCTTCTTCTGAAGGAATTCTTCTATGCGAGGATACGCTTTCTTTAGTTGCTCCTTTTCCGGATAAGAATAATACGGTAAATAATAACTTCCATTATGCTTTAACGTAACATCAATCATCTTTTGAATGACCACTTTTGTTTTCTTTATTTCATCTTCAGAACGCCCTTGATTAATTAGAAGCACAAGCGCAAACATATCATCTTTCGCATAAGATAGCACCGCATTCTCATTCTTTTCTACATAGCGGATTGTAATGTTAAGAAGGTTTAATTCCTCTTCATTTAAAACGCTTCGCAAATCATCTATATACGCTGCAAAACCATCTATCGGTACAAAGTACTCTTGTAAAACTTCGGTCAAGTTTGGATTATCGTATTCCATAAAAGTACTATCAGATCTCATTACGTTATTTCGCGTTTCGTACTTACCATCTGTACGTTCAAAATAACCTCTTTGTATGTCCCAAAATGCGCCCTTTCCCCAGTCACTATAACGTGATAACCCGAGCAAAAATTTCGGCGTAGCTATAATATTTTCTTCTTTTAATTTGCTGTACTCTTTCAACTTCTGTTGATCTTCTGCCAGTACATAATCTGTCACATACATCTCTTTTAAAAATGAATTTGGGGCAACAGAAATACGTGCTAAATGCATACGTATATTCTCATCCCTTCGCACTTTATTCTTAAAGTATGAAGAGTATTCTTTATAATCTAGTACTTTCGTATGCGTTTCATACAATTCATCGTTTGTTAACTGTAGCGTCACATCTAAAATCACACCAAATAATCCATATCCCCCAATTACATACGGAAACAAGTCAGCATTTTCTTCTCTATTTACATTACGCACCGTACCATCTGCCATTAACAATCTGAACGACTCTACTGTATCAATCAATGCTTCATGACGAATATCACGCCCATGTACATTTACACTTAATGAACCACCAACAGTAAAAATATTTTGAGATTGCATCACTTGAACTGCAAGACCATATGGATTGATTTTCTTTTGAATGTCATTCCATGTGACACCGCTTTGCACCCTAATCCTCTTCTTCTCCGGATCGAATTCTAATATTTCATTATATCCTTTCATATCAAGCATCGTACCGTTCGGATAATACGTCTGTCCGCCTTGGCTATGTTGCATACCTGCAATAGAAATCTTCTCTCCAGAAACATTTGCATCTTGCACTAACTGTTTTAATGAACGTTCATCCTCAGCATTTTCAACACGTTTAATTTTCGTTGGAAGCAACTTTCCTACATCGCTCATAATAGGATGTTCTAGTTGCTCTTTATATGTATTTATAGATGTCGCAAGCAACACTGTATAAGCTACAATGACCACCGCTATCTTTCTTTTTTTCAAATGACACTCTCCTCTTCCACAGTTTTCCCTCTTCATATTGTACCTATTTTCCTAAGAAGAAAGTATAAAAAAGAGAGGGCACCTTATTTTAGGTCCCCCCTGATCAAAACTGTTACTTTGCTGCCGGCAATTGTATTGGGTCAAACTTTTCGTACGACGTATATTTTGCATTCGTAATAATGTGTGCCTTATCCTTACCATTACTACTCATAATCATATCTATCTTCGCTGATTCATATTTAAAATCTTTTGTAATGATATATTCTGCATCCACTTCTTCTATCTTCGCATTTTGTGCTTGTAACATTTTCTTCTGCGTTTCATCCATGCTAGTTAACATACTTTCTGTTTCTTGCCCTTTTAATGTAAATTTCAGTTTATATTTATCTCCGCTTTTCTCCATCTTCATTTTATCTAAAACTACTGCTGGTACTTCTAAATTATCTATAATATCTTGAGTCGCTTTCATTCCACCAGCGTTTAATTGCTCCTCTGGTACGGTTATAACTTCTCCTGTATTAGGGTTTTTCACCTCACCAGCAACTTTACCATCCACAGTATACACTACAACATCTGTACCAGAAATATTCATTTCAGAACGAGAATTCTTTGTCTTTGGCTCTAATTGCATCTTAGCCTTTAATATATCCATCTCTGTTCCCTCAGCTTTTAACCCTACATCATATGTCATCGTTACATTTTCTTCATTTTTAAAAGCTTCGTTCGTTTTCTTGAAAACATCCTTCGCTTCTAATTCCTTTTCTTTTTGCATGGCTTCTTTTTTCGGTTCATCAGTCTTTGTTGTTTTCTCATTGCTACACCCTACCCCTAGACTGATTGCAAGCACTAAACTTGAAATAATAATAGTTTTTTTCATAATGTCGCCCCCTTTCCCAAAATAATATCACCTCTTTTCCTACGAAATCTATATAATTTTTAATCTTTATTCGCTATATAGCGACATGTTTAATGAAGGTTTTAAATATGATGTAAATAACAACAACTCATTTCAGGAGGTCATTATGAAGGCGATCATTTGCACACAGTATGGACCACCTAACGTTCTTCAGCTTCAAAATATAGAGAAACCTACACCTAAAAAGAACGAAGTATTAATTAAAATTCACGCAACAAGTGTAACGACTGGAGATTGTAGAATACGCGGCTTTAATAGCCCCCTCTTATTTTGGATTCCTATGAGGATCATATTAGGTTTCAGAAAACCGAGAAAACCTGTACTCGGCGTAGAGTTATCCGGTGAAATCGAAGAAGTAGGAACAGATGTAACTCAATTTAAAAAAGGTGATCCAATTTTTGCATTAACAGAACTAAACCTCGGTGGTTATGCCGAGTACACATGCGTACATGAAAGTGGATTAATAACATTAAAACCTACCAATGTGACGTATGAAGAAGCGGCAGTTATTCCTTTTGGCGGAACTTCAGCATTACATTTCCTGAGAAAGGGCCGTATAAAAAAAGGGCAACAAGTGCTCATATATGGTGCCTCCGGATCAGTAGGAACAGCTGCTGTACAACTTGCTAAATATTTCGGCGCGACCGTTACGGCTGTTTGTAGTAATTCAAATTTTGAACTCGTGCAATCTTTAGGAGCTGATAAAGTAATTGATTATACGAAAGAAGATTTTACTAAGCAAGGCAAATGCTACGATATTATATTTGATGCAGTTGGGAAGTATAAAAAATCCCTTTGTACAAATACATTAACACCCAATGGAAAATATGTATCTGTTAATGGAATGATGGCCAAGGTAAGTAAAGAGGATATGATTCTATTAAAAAAACTAGTCGAAACGGAAAAACTAAAGCCCGTTATTGATAGAACTTACCGATTAGAAGAAATTGCTGAAGCTCATATGTATGTGGAAAAGGGACATAAAAAAGGGAACGTTTCGATTACCTTAAAATAAAATATATTCAGAAAATAATATTGACAATTCTTTTTGTAAGATTTACTATTAGTACCATATTAAAAAACTACATACACATACTCTTATCAAGAGTGGCGGAGGGACTGGCCCGATGATGCCCGGCAACCGAGCTTATAACGTATAAGCTAAGGTGCTAATTCCTGCAGAACGATTTTCGTTTTGGAAGATAAGAGAGGAACCTATTTCGTCTATTCGGCACCTCTCTTATTTTTGAGAGGTGCTTTTTATTTTGGAACGTATATTAAGGGGGAATTATAGATGAAAAAGGTGTTATTAAGTATTGTAAGTGGAGCGGTATTATTGTTAGGTGCATGTGGTGCTAATTCTGATAAAGAGGTAAAAGCATTAGATGAGAAAAAGATTACTGTCGGCGTAACGGGTGGACCGCATGAACAAATTTTTGAAAAGGTAAAAGAAGTGGCAGCAAAAGATGGTCTCGAAATTGATGTAAAGGTATTTAATGATTATGTAGCGCCAAACGTATCTTTAGATGAAAAAAGCCTCGATGTAAATAGCTATCAAACTAAATCTTATTTAGACGTATTTAAAGCTGAACGCAACATGAAATTAACTGAAGTATTTTCCACAGTAACATTCCCTATGGGTGTATATTCTAAAAGCTTAAAAGATGTAAAAGAATTAAAAGAGGGCGATGCAATCGCTGTCCCAAATGATCCAACAAATGAGCTTCGTGCTTTAAAGCTATTTGAAAAAGCAGGTGTTTTAAAGGTTGATCCAAAAGCTACAGAAAAAGCGACTGCAAAAGATGTAATTGAAAACCCGAAAAATTTAAAGATTGTTGAATTAGAGGCATCTCAATTACCAACACAGCTAAGTGAAGTAAAGGCAGCTGCAATTAATACAAACTTTGCATTAGGTGCAAAATTAAGCCCAGCGAAAGATTCTATTTTCCGCGAAGGAAAAGATTCACCATATGTGAATTGGGTCGTTGTTCGTACTGAAAATAAAGATGATGCTGTTGTTAATAAATTAAAGAAAGCTTATCAATCTAAAGAAGTAAAAGATTTCATTGAGAAAAAATTCGATGGTTCTGTTTTACCGTCTTGGTAGGAGCTGACTATAATGATTGAATTAAAAAACGTCTCCAAAGTATTTACAACAAAAAAAGGGAATGTTGAGGCTCTTAAATCAACTTCCCTTAAAGTAAAAAAGGGCGAAGTATTTGGAATCATCGGATATAGTGGCGCTGGTAAAAGTACATTAATCCGTTGTGTAAATTTATTAGAAAAACCAACGACAGGAGATATCATTATAAATGAACAAGAGTTAACAACCTTATCGACAAAAGAACTCGCAAAGGCGAGAAAAAAGATCGGCATGATTTTTCAAGGATTCAATTTACTTAAAACCGTTACCGTTTATGAAAATATCGCACTACCCTTACGTCTATCTGGTCTTCCCAAAAATGAAATTGAAAAAAGGGTAGAAAAGTATTTACGCATTGTTGATCTCTTTAATAAAAAAGATGCCTATCCAAGTGAATTATCTGGTGGTCAAAAACAACGTGTAGCGATCGCTCGCGCACTATCTCATGAGCCTGAAGTTTTATTAAGTGATGAAGCAACGAGCGCATTAGATCCGGAAACGACTGATTCTATTCTTGATTTATTATTAAAGATCAACGAAGAAATCGGAATTACGATTTTGCTAATTACACACGAAATGAATGTCATCCAGCGTATTTGTGACCAAGTTGCTGTAATGGAACATGGATCTGTCGTTGAAAGTGGAACAGTGAAGGACATTTTTACAAATCCACAACATGTAACAACGAAGAAATTTGTAAATAGCGCGTTTGCAGCTAAAATTCCAGAAGAGGTACAGAAAGAACTGCAAAGCACCGGGGAAATCGTAACACTTTCATTTATAGGAACCGCTTCAGGAGAACCAGCGTTAGCTGTCGCTACAAAACGTTTCCACGTATATCCTAATATTTTATCAGGCAATATTACACAGTTAAAACATGAGGCATATGGAAAACTGATCGTTCATATGCAAGGTGAAAAAAGTGAAGTACACCGTGCCTTATCATTTTTACAAGAACAAGGGATCATCGTAGAAGGAGGTAGAACAGATTATGGGAAACAAGTCCTTTTTGGATGAGTGGGGTAACGTAATATGGGAAGCAACAATTCAAACATTTCAAATGACATCTATTTCACTACTTATCTCTATTCTTATTGCATTACCACTCGGTGTCACACTTGTTTTAACGAGACCTGGTGGACAGCGAGAAAATAAAATTATCTATCCTATTCTTAATACAGTTATTAATATCATTCGTTCTCTTCCGTTTATCATTCTATTATTCTTCATTTTACCTTTTACAAAGTTTCTAATGGGAACGTCCATTGGCGTGCAAGGTGTTATCGTACCACTTGTTGTCTTCACAGCCCCTTACATTGCCCGTTTAATGGAAACTGCTTTATTAGAAGTGGATCGCGGTGTCATTGAAGCATATCAAGCAATGGGAGTCTCTACTTTAAAAATCATTTGGCACGTTATGGTTAAAGAAGCTCGCCCGTCTCTCGTACTTGGATTAACAATCGCAACGATCGGCTTAATCGGTGCAACAGCAATGGCTGGACTTGTCGGTGCTGGCGGCCTTGGTGATTTAGCATATCGATTCGGACATTTACGCTACGAACCTGAAGTAATGTATGCAACCGTCTTTATTTTGATTATCCTCGTTCAAGGATTACAGTCTTTAGGGAATGGTGTTGCACGAAGATTGAAGAAAGATTAAAAAGAAGGTATCTCATTGAAATGAGATACCTTCTTTTTAATTATAAAATTATCTCTTAAATCCACCTTCTGAATGAATAACTTGCCCTGTAATCCATTCCGCTTCTTCGCTCACTAAAAACTTAATAAGCCTTGCTGCATCCTTTGGCTCACCAATTCTGCCGAAAGGAAACATCGGTCTTAATCCTTGCTTTATCTCCTCAGTCATCCATCCTGTACTAGTTGGACCTGGATTAATTGCATTCACTGTTATCCCTAAATGGGCCACTTCCGCTGACAACGTACTAGTAAGAGCGTCAATTGCTCCCTTCGTTGTTGCATACGCTAATTCTCCTGCCATAGGTCCTTTAAATTGTCCCGACGTCATATTCACAATTCTACCACCAGATTTCTTATCAAAACCTTGGGCAAATTGACTACTTAACAATGTAGTCGCACGAACATTTACCATGTAGTGCTTATCTAGTTCTTCAGCAGTCAAATTAGAGAAATCATTATTTGTAGAATATGCTGCATTATTAATTAATATATGAGGGTACCCTAATTGTTCAGTAACTTTATTTATAAGCTGATTTGATGCATCATTCTGAGTTAGATCTAACTCCATGCTCGATACTTTGACACCATTTTGTATCAACTTTTCTTTTAATTGTATTTGTTCATTTTTATCAACGCCCCAAGGCATCTCTTTATCGTATTCTGTCCAATACGTAAAAAATATATCGTATCCAGCCTCTGCTAACTCCGTGCAAATAGCTGCTCCTATACCGTCTAGACGACTTACACCTGTAACAACTGCTACTTTATTTTTTAATTGATTCATCATATACTCCTCCAAAGTTAAAGGACGCATATTTTATATAAGAGATATAAATTTCCCCACATAGACATCTATCCTTACAAAAGGGATGTACAAAACAAATATGCATTCCTTGAATGATTTATAGGTAGCTAAATAAACCCTCACTTACGAGAGAAAAATTCATCTATCTAATTTCTAATCATTACAAGTTCATCCACATATCTATTCTTTGCCTCCTTTTGATATATCTCCATTATTAGTCTACCAAAATAGATGAAATGTTACAAACAATAAAACAATTACTCCTAACCTATTTTTGTTCACATTTCCTCCATTGTGAATTTATTCACAATGGATATATAATAAACATGTAAATACAATACATTGGAGGGATTTCAATGGTTATCAATTTTTTAAGAACTGATAAACGCGCTACTTTCATATTATTATTTTTACGACTTTACATAGGATATGCATGGCTTGCTGCTGGAATAGGAAAAGTTTTTGGACAATCTTTTGACGCAAGTGGTTTTCTAAAAGGAGCTATCGCTCAAGCATCAGGTGCCCATCCTGCAGTACAAGGTTGGTGGGCAGATTTTCTTCAACATTTTGTTCTTCCAAACGCAGACCTATTTAGCTTTTTAGTTCAATGGGGAGAAATTTTAGTAGGGCTAGGTTTGATTTTAGGTGGATTAACAAAAACAGCTGCATTTTTCGGCATCATAATGAACCTTTCATTTTTATTAAGCGGAACTGTTAGTGTAAACCCAAACCTGCTTATTTTAACTATGTTCATTTTAGTTGCAGGACAGAATGCTGGACGTATTGGATTAGATGGTTATGTTTTCCCAAAACTTTTCAAAAAAAATAACCGTGAAGCATATAAATTAAGTAAAACTGCATAAGAATAGTTCATCTTTTAAATATAAATAAGGAAAGAGCCTACATTCAGGCTCTTTTCTCATTTACACCAAAACATTTCACAGTTTGCCTTATCCGCAATGTTAAACTCAATCATATATAACCGAATAAATGTGTACGACTTTATTTCAAGCACCTAAAAAGCTTAAAGACTAAAACAAGCCATTATAAAACCCTAAATTCTTTCATACTTTCTCCAAGAATATAGTGTGAAAACCACATCAAATTCTGCTTCATAATAGCCACATTAATTCCTGGCTGGTCAGAACTATATGCCATTCCTTTAAAAATAATTAATTCTGTATTAACTTCCATATCCCTTAACCCTTGATATAGCTCATATGCATTGGAAGTTGGAATCCTTGCATCCTTTTCGCCATGTTGGATTAAGGTAGGCGTACAGGCTGATTTAATATATGTCATTGGCGATGTTTTTGTATATATATCTGGATCATTCCATGGAGTATTTCCTAAATGCATTCTAATAAAGTAAGGGATATCTGTATTTACATAATGGGTACTCCAGTTAGTAATTCCGCCCCCAACTGAAATAGCTTTAAATCTATTACTAAACGTAGAACAGAAGGCTGATATATATCCTCCGTTACTCCATCCCATAACTCCTACTCTATCTTTATCTACAATCCCTTGCTCAACTAGTTCATCCACTCCAGATATAACATCCTCGTAGTCAGCAATTCCCTGTTTTCTATAGTGGGCTTTTAAGAACTCATTACCATAGCCAGAACTTCCTCTATAGTTTGGCTCTAAAACTATAAAGCCTTTTTCGATAAACTGCTCAATCGGATATTTCTCATTAAAACAGTCTGAGAATATCGGAAAAGATGCCCAAGCTGGTCCACCATGGATTACTACTAATAAAGGATATTTTTTGTTGGCATCAAAATCTACTGGGGTTGATAAAACACCCTCTATTTCAAGACCATCACTACTTTGCCATGAGATTATTTCCCTGTTACTTTTCAGCTTCCCTTTAAAAAGGCTATTTTCATCCGTTATTTTTTTATCGTCTAAATAGATTTCAAAGGTTTCATTTGTTATAGCCTTACTATAGGATATATGATTTCCATCCCTTGTTATAGAAGCATCCATTATAAAGCCATCTACTTTGTCACCTAACATTTCCACAGTGCCATCCTCACATAGCAATCCAATACGATAGTTAGTTTTATCCTGCCATCTAATTAAAATCCCCTTATCTGTCCACTGTAATGGCATAACCGTACTATCAAAGTTTGTTAGAGGCTGAATTACCTCTCCAGTATTCATATCATATATCTCTAATGTACTTTCTTGTATATGGTTTCTATAGTAATCCTTCTCTCTTATGCTTGCTGAGTAACATATTTTGCTGCCCTCAGGAGAAAAGCAAACGCTCCCGCCCAACAACTTATCTACATTCATCTTTTGTAGTTCCTCAGCTTCAACATCTAATATGTATAGATCACCATTCATATGATCGTTTAGGCTTGGTGTAGCCATAAATACAACCTTTGTCCCATCATTTGAAATATCAAAGTTATGTATATAAAAATCCTTACCATCCGTTAGTTGATAAACACCGCTAATCTCACGTTCCTCTTTATCATTTTGTATCCCTTTTTCTATTTCAATGTAATATAAACAATTATTCCGATGTTCCTTACCTGCATGTTGGAAGTCCCCATATAGCTCTTTACGTTTCTTTATTTCCTCACATTCTTTTGACTGTGCAACATAATAAAAACCTTTACCAGTAGGCTCCCATTTGAATGTACTGACCCCTTCTTTCTCATCAGTAATTTGTAACTCACTATAACCATCTATTGACTTAACAAAGATTTGATTTTTCTTATTATCTCCGTCACCAACTGGGCTAAGGTATGCGATATCCCTAGAATCTGGGGACCATAATGGGTGTATACTATCTATATCCCCAGTTGTTAATAGGTAACTCTGCTCCTTATCTTTTTCATATATCCATATATGATTCCTATATGTATTGTCTTTCCAGTTAGCTGTCTTCTTAACAAATGCTACGCCTTTGCCGTCATCACTTATATTTGCACCTGATAAGGTTGGTAATGAAATAATCTCTTCTATACTTAAATATGTTTTTTCTTTCACCTTCATTAATAAACCCCCTTGTAATGTCTAGTAATCTAATTTGTTCAATAAAGTGAAACTTTAATCAGTGTTTTTTTCCATCAACGAATATCTGAAATAACAACAGAAAATTCAGTTAAATGAAAGTAGTTCCGTCCCAAATCCGATAAAACCTCATGCTATCTGCCGGTTTTTATACTTTTTAAATCCCACTGACCGATCTAATGAGGGATCATCTTGAATTTCAAGACAAGGCTGATAATCTCTCCCACTGCCAGTTCCTTGCCCCTCTTTAATCCACTTATCGATTTTAGATATTCTTTTTTTCGACACAAAAATGCCCCTTTAGATAATCATATCCAAAGGGGCAAAGCTTCACAACTTTTTTATAAACGTCGTGACTTTATTTTAAATTTACAATAATCTAGTTACTCTACCAATCTCCTACTCAACAGTAACAGACTTAGCTAAGTTACGTGGCTTATCAACGTCACATTCGCGGTGAAGCGCTGCGTAGTATGAGATAAGTTGGAATGGAATAACTGCTACTAGCGGTGCTAGTGCTTCGTGTACAGCTGGTAATACGAAGCTGTCACCTTCCATTTCTAAGCCTTTCATTGAGATGATACATGGGTTAGCTCCGCGTGCTACTACTTCTTTCACGTTACCACGAATTCCAAGGTTTACGTGCTCTTGTGTAGCAAGTGCGATAACTGGTGTACCGTTTTCGATTAAGGCAATTGTACCGTGTTTTAATTCTCCTCCAGCAAATCCTTCTGCTTGGATGTAAGAGATTTCTTTTAGTTTTAACGCACCTTCTAAACCTACGAAGAAGTCTACGCTACGTCCGATGAAGAAGCAGTTACGCGTTGTTGCTAAAAATTGTTTTGCTAATGCGTCCATTTCTTCTTTTTGATCACAAAGTACTACCATTGCATTTGCTACAAGTCCTAATTCATGTGTTAAATCGAAATCAAGAACCTCACCTTTTGCTTTTGCAATGTCAGCCGCTAAGATTGAAAGTACTGCAAGCTGTGCTGTGTATGCTTTCGTCGATGCAACTGCGATTTCTGGTCCTGCATATAAAGGAAGTGTATAATCAGCTTCACGAGAAAGCGTAGAACCAGGTACGTTTGTAATTGTTAATGCTTTATGACCCATTTCATTTGTTTGCACAAGTACTGCACGGCTATCAGCTGTTTCACCACTTTGTGAAATATAAATGAAGAATGGTCTTTCTGTTAATAATGGCATGTTGTAAGAGAATTCACTTGCTACATGTACTTCAACTGGTACTTTCGCAAATTTCTCAATGAATTGCTTTCCAACAAGACCTGCATGATAACTTGTTCCACATGCAATGATGTAAATGCGATCGCTATCTAAAATTGCGTTACGGATATCTTGATCTAATTCAATTTCGCCATTTTCATCTTGGTACTTTTGAATAATATTACGGATTACAAGTGGTTGCTCGTCGATTTCTTTTAGCATGAAATGAGGATACGTTCCTTTTTCAATATCACTTGCGTCTAATTCCGCTGTAAACGGTGCACGTTCAATCGTTTCACCTTGTAAGTTTTTAATTGTAATGCTTTCTTTTGTTACGATTACCATTTCTTTATCCATTAACTCGATAAATTGATCTGTAACTTGCAACATCGCCATAGCGTCGCTTGCAATAACATTAAAGTTATCACCAGCACCTACTAATAGCGGGCTTTTGTTTTTAGCAACATAAATCATGTTTGGATTTTCAGCATCAAGTAGTCCGATTGCGTAAGAACCATGTAAAAGAGATAACGTTTGACGGAACGCGTCTTCTACACTTAGTCCTGTACTTACTTGTTGTTCCATAAGTTGCACGATAATTTCTGTATCTGTTTCACTTACGAACGTTACATCTTGTAAATATTCCTTTTTCACTAACTCATAGTTTTCAATTACACCGTTATGAACTAGTGTAAAGCGTTTTGATGTACTTTGATGCGGATGCGCGTTTAGTTTGCTTGGAACACCGTGTGTAGCCCAGCGTGTGTGACCGATTCCCACGCTTGCTGCTACGTTCTCTTCTACGACTTCGCGAAGTTTTGCAATACGGCCTTTTTCTTTGTATACAACAACACCGTTCTCTGCTTGTACTGCAATACCTGCTGAATCATATCCGCGATATTCTAGCTTTTCTAAACCTTTTAATAAAATTTCCTTTGCATCTTGCTCTCCAATAAATCCTACGATTCCACACATGTTTAGTCGCCGTTACAAATGCTTACACTGCTCTGCGAACATGTAACGACATAGTCCGATACCATTTTTATTTATACTAAAAAACGGATTACATATTGCTAGCCCTGTAAGCTTGTAACGGCTTTCACCTTCCTCTCGATTGGGTTAAAGTCCGTATATACTTATACAGCTAGTATTCATCCGTTCCTCTTCTCTCATCACACTTTCACCTTTGTCCACTAAGTCACCTTAATGTTTTAAGTAAAAGATTGCGGTTGTGATGAACAACCGGGAGTCATCCGCCGAAATCTCGATAAACTCCACCTCGTCAACTACACTACTTGTAGTTCTGGCGCTTTTATAATTTACAATATTTCCTTTGAGAAAAAGAACAAGACCATCGTATAACAAACAATATAAATCGTCAATGAAATTTTTTTCATTATCTATAAAACATATGAAAAAGGAGCACTTCTTGTGCTCCTTTTAAAACAAATTTGGTAAATTATTCAGCTCCAACTTCCGCTTTCACAACTTCTACAATACGATGTACATACCCATCACAAATTTCTTGTGTCGGTGCTTCTGCCATTACACGAATAAGTGGTTCTGTTCCAGATGGACGAACAAGAATACGACCGTCTCCGTTCATTTCTTCCTCTACAACACGAATAATTTCTTTAATTTTCTCGTTTTCTAATGCTAGTTTTTTATCTGTTACACGAACGTTTACTAGTAATTGTGGGAATTTTGTCATCTCGCCTGCAAGCTCAGATAATGGCTTTTTCGTCATTTTCATGATGTTTACAAGTTGAAGTGCACTTAACATTCCATCACCAGTTGTAATGTAATCAAGTAAGATAATATGACCTGATTGTTCTCCGCCCAGGTTATATCCACCACGTTTCATCTCTTCCATTACGTAGCGATCACCAACTGCTGTTTTATCACTTGTAATATTGTTTGCTTCAAGCGCTTTGTAGAAACCTAAGTTACTCATAACTGTTGAAACAACTGTATTATGTTTCAATTGACCAGTTTCTTTCATATACTTCGCGCAAATAAACATAATTTGATCGCCATCAACGATGTTTCCTTTTTCGTCTACTGCGATTAAACGGTCTCCGTCACCATCAAAAGCAAGACCAATGTCAGCACCTTTTTCTTTTACTAATTCAGCTAACACTTCTGGATGCGTAGAACCTACTCCAGCGTTAATATTCATACCGTTCGGTGAAGTTCCCATTGTTGAAATATCAGCTTCTAAATCTGCAAATAAATATGGAGCTAAAGAAGATGTAGCACCATGTGCACAATCTAAAGCAATATGTAAACCAGAGAAATCTTCCTCTACAGTTTGTTTAATGTATTGTAAATATTTTTGTCCACCTTCAAAGTAATCACTCACTTGTCCAAGGTTAGTACCTGTTGGACGTGGTAGCTCATCAACTTCTTTGTCTAATAACGCTTCAATTTCTGCTTCTTGCTCATCTGTTAATTTAAATCCATCTGAACCGAAGAACTTAATTCCATTATCTTGTACTGGGTTATGAGATGCAGAGATCATAACACCTGCTTGCGCCCCTAAAGCTTTTGTTAAATAAGCCACACCTGGTGTAGAAATAACACCAAGGCGCATTACTTCCGCTCCAGTTGATAATAGGCCTGCTACTAAAGCTCCTTCTAGCATATGTCCAGATACACGTGTATCACGGCCAATAATCACTTTTGGACGATCTGTATCTTTTGTTAATACATAGCCGCCAAAACGTCCTATTTTAAAAGCTAATTCAGGTGTTAATTCCTTATTTGCAACCCCGCGTACTCCGTCTGTACCAAAATATTTACCCATTATTATTCGCTCCTTTTTCGTGCTCTTTTTGATTATCTACTGTTGGTTCTTGGCTCGTTTCTTGGCCATTTTCTTTTTCTTTGTCTTCTTCTTTTTCTTTGTCTTTTTCTTTTTCCTGATCCTTTTCTGGATCTGGTTCAGGATTTTTTGGTTTTTCAGTTTGATTTTCTTGGTTGTTTTTTGAATCTGGTTGTTCAATATTACCCTGTACTTCTTTATCCGGCTTTTCTTTCTTCACAATTGTGACTTTAGCACTTTTTTGTTTTGCTTCTATCGAAATATTACCAGGACCACTCACTTGAATAGAAACATCTTTCGTCCCCGGAGATACATTTTGAAGATTAATCGCCGCTGTTATTTGAGCAGCTGTTATTTTATCTACTATACTTGCTTCTCCTGAAATATCAACGCTTATCTTTCCATCTTGTGGCGAAAGTAGCTGCGCAGTAACATCATTCGGAATTCCACTTTTTTGAATCGGGATACCATCAATAGTTTTACTTTTCGTTTGTTTTACCTTTTGTACCCCTACGGAAACCTTCACTTGATTTGGTTTTGCACTTGTTACACCTTTTGGCAATAAAACAGAGGCATCGAATGTTGTAGAATCCGTCAATTGACTAAAATCTACCTCGACCCCCTCTATAGATTGTATATTATCCAAAATGTCTTTTGGACCTGCTATCGTTACTTCTCTCGGCTCAACGCTAATATTTGTAACAGTCAATCCTTCTGGCAAACTCCCCTTTTTCGTATACGTCACAGGAACAGTTTTTTCAGTATTATTGGCCGTAGCTTGCGTCGCCACATTCAATGTTACACTAATTTTAGATGGACTCGTTCTTACATTTAAACGTTTTCCTTCTTTATTGTATAATGTAACTTCGGCTGTTTTTGTAACAGTTTTATTAACACCTTTTAAATCAATATACGCCTTAGCAGATGAAATACTTTCGATTTCTTCTTTCGTCCCAACTACCTCAACAGTATCAGGTTTAATGTTTGATTTTTCGAGAGTAGCACCCGCTGGCATCTGATCCTCATTTGATAATTTTAAGTCTACATGAACATATTTTCTCGCTTTTTCATGAAGAGTAACTTTGATTGTTGCTGGTTGGACTGTTCCTTTCACATCATCTGGAAGCCCATTCGCTTTTAAAGAAACTTCATAAGTTCCTTTTTGACTATCTCGCAAATCAACTGATATATCAAATTGTTTTTTTGCTTTTGCTGTAGCAACTGCTGATTTTGGACCTTCCAACTTCACCTTAACTCCACCTGATGGAATACCACTTACAATATATTTCTCTTCATCATACTTCAGGGTAATAGGATAATCAGTTAATGTTTCTTTCGTTTCATTTACGAAAGGTAATATACTCGATGTCGTATTTTTTTCAGTTAAAGTTGCTGACATGAAAAGCATACACGCCAATAGTAATGAGATTCCTTTTAAAAACCAATGATTCTCCATTAACTTATCCATGACGCTTTCTCCTCCAATTCCATAAAGACGAAGAAGTCGTTTTTTCGTTCCCACTAAATTCTGCTAACAACATGTCCTTCAGCTGTTCTGTCTTCAAATCACGATGTAACTTACCGTTTTTCGTTAAAGAAATTTGGCCTGTTTCTTCCGACACAACTACTGTAATACTATCAGTGACTTCACTAACTCCCATTGCAGCGCGATGCCTAGTTCCTAACTCCTTAGAAATAAATGGGCTTTCTGATAACGGAAGGTAACATGCTGCTGCTTTAATTGTACTTCCCTGCATAATTACTGCTCCATCATGAAGAGGGGTATTAGGGATAAAAATATTAATGAGTAATTCCGATGATACATTTGCATTTAGCGGAATACCCGTTTCTACATAATCATCCATCCCAGTCTCTTTTGACAAAGTAATTAGTGCACCAATTCTACGTTTTCCCATATATTCCGTTGCTTTAGCTATCGCTGTTGCAACAATTTCAGGTTCATCTTCCCCCTGATTTCCCACACGCGAAAATAAGCTACCCCGTCCTAGCTGCTCAAGTGCTCTTCTCAATTCTGGCTGGAAGATAATAATAACGGCTAAAAATCCCCACGTTAATACTTGTTCCGTTAGCCAATATAGCGTATGCAATTCAAGTAAAATACTAATCATCCGGACGACAATAATAACTGTAATACCTTTTAAAAGTTGCACAGCCTTCGTGCCCCGAATTATAAGAATTAGCTTATATATAATAAACCATACAACAGCAATATCTAATGCCGTACTAAGATATTTCAAAATGGTCGTATCTTCAAAAGGCATGCTAACCCTTCCTCCTACTTACGAGCAATTCTATCCATATATTGAAATATTATTTTATGCTCTATCTGTATGTATTTCCAACAACTAGTTAATTATACCATACATGAACCAAACGACAATTACAAACGCCCCCCTTTAGCTTAAATTGGTAAGATGTCAAACTTTCTTATCCTACAGTATAATATAAGTCATTATTATACGCCTATTTTCAAATAAAAAAAGCAACTTCTCAGTTGCTTTTCTTACATTTATTTTAGTTTTTCACCGAACAAAGAACCCATTAAAGCAACCGCTGTTGTTGCTGTTCTGTTTCTCTCATCTAAAATCGTATTTACTTCAACAAATTCAGCAGATGTAACAATATCAGCTTCTGCTAACATCTCCATCGCTAAGTGGCTTTCACGATAAGATAGACCACCAATTACAGGTGTTCCAACTCCTGGTGCGTCATGAGGATCAAGCCCATCTAAATCTAATGATAAATGAACACCGTCAGTATGAGATAAATACGCAATTGTTTCTTCCATAACAGCCGTCATACCCATACGATCAATTTCATGCATTGAGAATACTTTAATGCCTTCTTCACGAATAAAGTCCTTTTCTCCTTCATCTAATGCACGTGCACCTATAATTACAACGTTCTCTTTTTTTACTTTCGGGTATGCCCCGTATAAATCTACAAGTGAAGAATGTCCATAACCTAAACTTGCAGCAAGTGACATACCGTGAATATTTCCAGATGGTGATGTTTCTTCTGTATTTAAATCACCGTGTGCATCATACCAAATAACACCTAAATTTTTATAATGTTTCGCCACACCAGCTAGCGTACCGATAGCAATACTATGATCACCGCCTAATACAAGTGGAAAACGACCTTCTTCTATAATATGATCAACCTTAGTCGCTAGTTCATTACATACAGTTGCAACTTGAGTAAGGTTTCGTAACTTTGTATTTTCATCTACTTCTTTTTCTCTCTCTATACATATATCTCCCATATCTTTTACGTCATATCCAATTTGTTCAATTCTTTCAACTACCCCTGCATAACGGATTGCGCTTGGTCCCATATCAACCCCGCGACGCATCTGTCCTAAATCCATTGGAACTCCAATAACTGAGATTTCTTTTTTCATAGATAGTATCCCCCTTTTATGCCTTCACTAAATATTTTAAATCTTTTATATAGTCTGACTCAACTCGACATTTTTCTGCATGGATATACATTTTATTCACTTATATTTACGTTGGACTCCCGATTTTTAAACTATTCTATGTATAAAGTTAACTTAATGAACCAACTAACTTTTCTATCAGCTAATATTTTTATCCGTGCCTTTCTCCATCAATACCTAGAATTACACAAAACATCCTCAAATAACTGAATTTAAAAAACACTTCTACACTTAGAAGCGTTTTTCTGATGCTAGTTTCCACACTGCTGCAATATTTCTCGCTGTCATTTCTATATTCTCTTCTGCCCTTTTATATGCCTCTTCTAATGTCATTGGACTTGCTGTAATACTAAATACTGCATCAATTCCCTTTTCATAAACAATTGTATAGTTCGGAGATACAGATCCACCAATAGCAATTACAGGAATATGACGGCATTTCGCCCGCTTCGCGACACCAACAGGAGCTTTTCCATAAGCTGTTTGTTCATCTATCCTTCCCTCACCAGTTACAATAAGATCGGCACCCTCTATACACTTATCAAAATTTGTATAATCTAATACAATTTCAATCCCTTTTCTTAGCTGTCCCTTTAGTACTGCAACGACAGCGGCTCCCATTCCTCCAGCTGCCCCTGCACCAGGTATTAGGGACACATCAAAAGATACGTACTGTTTAAGTATATTAGCATAATGTTTTAAATTCCCGTCTAGCTCTTTCATCATCTCTACATTCGCACCCTTTTGTCTCCCAAATACAAAAGACGCTCCCTTTGGTCCAACTAATGGATTGTCGACATCACATGCTGCTTCTAGCTTTATATCCTTCAAACGTGTATCCATACGAGAAAGGTTAAGAGCAGTAATCAAATGTAATGTTCCTCCAGAGGGCTCAATTACTTCACCTTTCCTATTAATAAACTCTACGCCTAAAGCAGACAACATACCTGCCCCACCATCATTTGTAGCACTTCCTCCAAGCCCTAAAATAATGTGTTTAGCTCCTTGATCTAATGCATGTAATATCAGTTCACCTGTCCCTTTTGTCGTTGTAATAAGTGGGTTTCTCTTTTCAATTGGAACGTGTTGTAATCCTGATGCTGCCGCCATTTCAATAAATGCTGTCTCCTTATCCTTAGACATTCCATAATAGGCTTGCACACTCCAAGCGGCCCTGTCACATTAAGTGATATAATGCCCCCCATTGTAGCACCAACAAGAGATTCGACCGTTCCTTCACCTCCATCTCCAATTGGTACTTTAACGTACTCTGCTTTAGGAAAAACTGCTGCAAAACCCCTTTCAATAGCTTCACATACCTCTATAGCTTTCAGGCTTTCTTTATATGAATCCGATGCAATGACAACTTTCATAATTATCCCCCCTTATTCAATCCCTTTTTTTCATTTTAAACGATATACGGAAAAGTTTCCTTTTTGAGTGGAATTTAAACACAAAAAAAGCTTACATCATTTGATGTAAGCTTTTCCTATTTATATGGAGCCTAGCGGGATCGAACCGCTGACCTCCTGCGTGCAAGGCAGGCGCTCTCCCAGCTGAGCTAAGGCCCCTTAGTAATTAAGCGGAAGACGGGATTCGAACCCGCGACCCCAACCTTGGCAAGGTTGTATTCTACCACTGAACTACTTCCGCGAAAATGGTGAGCCATGAAGGATTCGAACCTTCGACCCTCTGATTAAAAGTCAGATGCTCTACCAACTGAGCTAATGGCTCGTAAATGGCTGGGCTAGCTGGATTCGAACCAGCGCATGACGGAGTCAAAGTCCGTTGCCTTACCGCTTGGCTATAGCCCATTAATATTTACTAGTATGGTTATCTTTTCAAAAAAATAAACCCTCTCAGGTTATTTTAAAGAAAATGGTGGAGGGGGGCAGATTCGAACTGCCGAACCCAAAGGAGCGGATTTACAGTCCGCCGCGTTTAGCCACTTCGCTACCCCTCCGACATTTAAAAATATATGGTGGAGGATGACGGGATCGAACCGCCGACCCCCTGCTTGTAAGGCAGGTGCTCTCCCAGCTGAGCTAATCCTCCAAAAGTGGTGACCCGTACGGGATTCGAACCCGTGTTACCGCCGTGAAAGGGCGGTGTCTTAACCACTTGACCAACGGGCCAAAAAAAAACAAAACTTTTCCCAAGCTTCCAACCGGGCTTGAACCGGTGACCTCTTCCTTACCATGGAAGTACTCTACCAGCTGAGCTATGGAAGCATAATGGCTCCGCAGGTAGGAATCGAACCTACGACCGATCGGTTAACAGCCGATAGCTCTACCGCTGAGCTACTGCGGAATAATATAAGCCTGGCAACGTCCTACTCTCACAGGGACAAGGTCCCAACTACCATCGGCGCTAGAGAGCTTAACTTCCGTGTTCGGTATGGGAACGGGTGTGACCTCTCTGCCATCATTACCAGACTTTTAACATTATACACATTCTTTTGAGAATGTCAAAAGGAATTTTAAATATATATTCCTTCAAAACTAGATAACATTAGCTTCATATTATATGGTTAAGTCCTCGATCTATTAGTATTCGTCAGCTCCACATGTCACCATGCTTCCACCTCGAACCTATCAACCTGATCATCTTTCAGGGATCTTACTAGCTTACGCTATGGGAAATCTCATCTTGAGGGGGGCTTCATGCTTAGATGCTTTCAGCACTTATCCCTTCCGCACATAGCTACCCAGCTATGCCCTTGGCAGAACAACTGGTACACCAGCGGTGCGTCCATCCCGGTCCTCTCGTACTAAGGACAGCTCCTCTCAAATTTCCTGCGCCCACGACGGATAGGGACCGAACTGTCTCACGACGTTCTGAACCCAGCTCGCGTACCGCTTTAATGGGCGAACAGCCCAACCCTTGGGACCGACTACAGCCCCAGGATGCGATGAGCCGACATCGAGGTGCCAAACCTCCCCGTCGATGTGGACTCTTGGGGGAGATAAGCCTGTTATCCCCGGGGTAGCTTTTATCCGTTGAGCGATGGCCCTTCCATGCGGAACCACCGGATCACTAAGCCCGACTTTCGTCCCTGCTCGACTTGTAGGTCTCGCAGTCAAGCTCCCTTATGCCTTTGCACTCTACGAATGATTTCCAACCATTCTGAGGGAACCTTTGGGCGCCTCCGTTACACTTTAGGAGGCGACCGCCCCAGTCAAACTGCCCACCTGACACTGTCTCCCGGGTCGATAAGACCCGTAGGTTAGAATTTCAATACAGTCAGGGCGGTATCCCACCAGCGCCTCCACCGAAGCTAGCGCTCCGGTTTCAATGGCTCCCGCCTATCCTGTACAAACTGTACCAAAATTCAATATCAGGCTACAGTAAAGCTCCACGGGGTCTTTCCGTCCTGTCGCGGGTAACCTGCATCTTCACAGGTACTATAATTTCACCGAGTCTCTGGTTGAGACAGTGCCCAAATCGTTACACCTTTCGTGCGGGTCGGAACTTACCCGACAAGGAATTTCGCTACCTTAGGACCGTTATAGTTACGGCCGCCGTTTACTGGGGCTTCAGTTCAGAGCTTCGCTTACGCTAACCCCTCTCCTTAACCTTCCAGCACCGGGCAGGTGTCAGCCCCTATACTTCGCCTTACGGCTTCGCAGAGACCTGTGTTTTTGCTAAACAGTCGCTTGGGCCTATTCACTGCGGCTTTCCGTTAAGAAAGCACCCCTTCTCCCGAAGTTACGGGGTCATTTTGCCGAGTTCCTTAACCAGAGTTCTCTCGCACACCTTAGGATTCTCTCCTCGCCTACCTGTGTCGGTTTGCGGTACAGGCACCTTTTATCTCGCTAGAAGCTTTTCTTGGCAGCGGGGAATCAAAGACTTCGCTCCATAAGGAGCTTCCCCATCACAGCTCAGCCTTCACGATAAGCGGATTTGCCTACTTATCAGCCTAACTGCTTGGACGTGCACAACCAATCGCACGCTTCTTCTATCCTTCTGCGTCCCTCCATTGCTCAAACGATAAAGAGGTGGTACAGGAATATCAACCTGTTGTCCATCGCCTACGCCTGTCGGCCTCGGCTTAGGTCCTGACTAACCCTGAGCGGACGAGCCTTCCTCAGGAAACCTTAGGCATTCGGTGGACGGGATTCTCACCCGTCTTTCGCTACTCATACCGGCATTCTCACTTCTAAGCGCTCCACCAGTCCTTCCGGTCTGACTTCACTGCACTTAGAACGCTCCCCTACCACTGATACCATTGGTATCAATTCGCAGCTTCGGTGGTGTATTTAGCCCCGGTACATTTTCGGCGCAGAGTCACTCGACTAGTGAGCTATTACGCACTCTTTAAATGGTGGCTGCTTCTGAGCCAACATCCTAGTTGTCTAAGCAACTCCACATCCTTTTCCACTTAATACACACTTTGGGACCTTAGCTGGCGATCTGGGCTGTTTCCCTCTTGACTACGGATCTTATCACTCGCAGTCTGACTCCTAAGGATAAGTCATTGGCATTCGGAGTTTGACTGAATTCGGTAATCCGATGAGGACCCCTAGTTCAATCAGTGCTCTACCTCCAAGACTCTTACACTTAAGGCTAGCCCTAAAGCTATTTCGGGGAGAACCAGCTATCTCCAGGTTCGATTGGAATTTCTCCGCTACCCACACCTCATCCCCGCACTTTTCAACGTGCGTGGGTTCGGGCCTCCATTCAGTGTTACCTGAACTTCACCCTGGACATGGGTAGATCACCTGGTTTCGGGTCTACGACCACGTACTAAACGCCCTATTCAGACTCGCTTTCGCTGCGGCTCCGCCTCTTCAGCTTAACCTTGCACGGGATCGTAACTCGCCGGTTCATTCTACAAAAGGCACGCCATCACCCATTAACGGGCTCTGACTATTTGTAGGCACACGGTTTCAGGATCTCTTTCACTCCCCTTCCGGGGTGCTTTTCACCTTTCCCTCACGGTACTGGTTCACTATCGATCACTAGGGAGTATTTAGCCTTGGGAGATGGTCCTCCCAGATTCCGACGGAATTTCACGTGTTCCGCCGTACTCAGGATACATTCAAGAGAGAACGAAGTTTCGACTACGGGGTTGTTACCCTCTGTGACGGACCTTTCCAGGTCGCTTCGTCTACCTCGTTCCTTTGTAACTCCGTATAGAATGTCCTACAACCCCAAGAGGCAAGCCTCTTGGTTTGGGCTAGATTCCGTTTCGCTCGCCGCTACTCAGGAAATCGCATTTGCTTTCTCTTCCTCCAGGTACTTAGATGTTTCAGTTCCCTGGGTCTGTCTTCCATACCCTATGTATTCAGGTAAGGATACCATACCATTACGTATAGTGGGTTTCCCCATTCGGAAATCTTCGGATCAAAGCTTACTTACAGCTCCCCGAAGCATATCGGCGTTAGTCCCGTCCTTCATCGACTCCTAGTGTCAAGGCATCCACCGTGCGCCCTTTCTAACTTAACCAAACTAAAATTAAAAAAATATGAGCTACACTGTTATCTAGTTTTCAAAGAACATACATTTAAACTTGAGAGATAGTTCTCTCAAAACTGAACGAAACAAAACAAGTCAACGTTTATTGATGAACTGCGTTCATCAATTCTCCATAGAAAGGAGGTGATCCAGCCGCACCTTCCGATACGGCTACCTTGTTACGACTTCACCCCAATCATCTGTCCCACCTTAGGCGGCTGGCTCCATAAAGGTTACCCCACCGACTTCGGGTGTTACAAACTCTCGTGGTGTGACGGGCGGTGTGTACAAGGCCCGGGAACGTATTCACCGCGGCATGCTGATCCGCGATTACTAGCGATTCCAGCTTCATGTAGGCGAGTTGCAGCCTACAATCCGAACTGAGAACGGTTTTATGAGATTAGCTCCACCTCGCGGTCTTGCAGCTCTTTGTACCGTCCATTGTAGCACGTGTGTAGCCCAGGTCATAAGGGGCATGATGATTTGACGTCATCCCCACCTTCCTCCGGTTTGTCACCGGCAGTCACCTTAGAGTGCCCAACTTAATGATGGCAACTAAGATCAAGGGTTGCGCTCGTTGCGGGACTTAACCCAACATCTCACGACACGAGCTGACGACAACCATGCACCACCTGTCACTCTGCTCCCGAAGGAGAAGCTCTATCTCTAGAGTTTTCAGAGGATGTCAAGACCTGGTAAGGTTCTTCGCGTTGCTTCGAATTAAACCACATGCTCCACCGCTTGTGCGGGCCCCCGTCAATTCCTTTGAGTTTCAGCCTTGCGGCCGTACTCCCCAGGCGGAGTGCTTAATGCGTTAACTTCAGCACTAAAGGGCGGAAACCCTCTAACACTTAGCACTCATCGTTTACGGCGTGGACTACCAGGGTATCTAATCCTGTTTGCTCCCCACGCTTTCGCGCCTCAGTGTCAGTTACAGACCAGAAAGTCGCCTTCGCCACTGGTGTTCCTCCATATCTCTACGCATTTCACCGCTACACATGGAATTCCACTTTCCTCTTCTGCACTCAAGTCTCCCAGTTTCCAATGACCCTCCACGGTTGAGCCGTGGGCTTTCACATCAGACTTAAGAAACCACCTGCGCGCGCTTTACGCCCAATAATTCCGGATAACGCTTGCCACCTACGTATTACCGCGGCTGCTGGCACGTAGTTAGCCGTGGCTTTCTGGTTAGGTACCGTCAAGGTGCCAGCTTATTCAACTAGCACTTGTTCTTCCCTAACAACAGAGTTTTACGACCCGAAAGCCTTCATCACTCACGCGGCGTTGCTCCGTCAGACTTTCGTCCATTGCGGAAGATTCCCTACTGCTGCCTCCCGTAGGAGTCTGGGCCGTGTCTCAGTCCCAGTGTGGCCGATCACCCTCTCAGGTCGGCTACGCATCGTCGCCTTGGTGAGCCGTTACCTCACCAACTAGCTAATGCGACGCGGGTCCATCCATAAGTGACAGCCGAAGCCGCCTTTCAATTTCGAACTATGCAGTTCAAAATATTATCCGGTATTAGCCCCGGTTTCCCGGAGTTATCCCAGTCTTATGGGTAGGTTACCCACGTGTTACTCACCCGTCCGCCGCTAACTTCATAAGAGCAAGCTCTTAATCCATTCGCTCGACTTGCATGTATTAGGCACGCCGCCAGCGTTCATCCTGAGCCAGGATCAAACTCTCCAATAAAGTTAGTTTGTCTAGCATCTAAAAATAAAAATTGACGTTCACGTTGTTTGTTTCGTTCAGTTTTCAAAGAACTACTTAGTCGCTCATTTGCGACTTCCTTATGTTAACATCTTCATTTTTCGATGTCAACTAAGTTTTTTAATTTCTTTTTTGTCGTTTTCTGCGTTTCTGCATCAGCGACGTTTATTAATTTATCATATCCTTACTCTTAGCGTCAACACTTTTTAATAAAAAAATCTTTTTCTTACATAACGAATACATTCTTCCCTATTAGCAACTCTCCGAAATAAACAAAAAATGATTTTATACCTTTCTTCCATCGCCTTTTTTACAACGCTATGTATACGCTCATCTTCAAAATCAAATAAAAGTTCCTCTAACTCTCTCTTCAGTATGTATTCAATTTCTTTTTTCTCTTCCTTCGTCAACATAATCCCAAGCAAATTATCACCCCAATAACTCCTTACGTGTACCGATAAACGCCCACTCATTTTCAATTATCAATACTGTATCATCAAAAAACAAAATTCTATCACTCATTATATCCACCACTTACGATATTAATCCCTTGTTCTCTTTTTTTAATTTAAAGCATATATGTAACTGAAAAGGATTGGACAAAGGGGCGTAATATTATGTTTTTCTTTTTTATTACGAGTAAAAGAACATTTAAACACATTAGCTTAATAATCGTACTTTCCTTATTTACAGCATGGCTACTCTTTTTAAAAACATATTCACATGAATCTGCTTTTTCAACTGCTACTGGCCCTAAAGTGATTTACAAAGGGGACACTGCAAAAAAACAAGTTGCATTCACGTTTGACATTAGTTGGGGGGACAAAAAAGCTATTCCAATCCTTAATACACTCAAAGAAAGAGAAATTAAGAATGCAACCTTCTTTCTCTCTGCTGCATGGGCTGAAAGACACCCTGATATTGTCGAACGCATCATGAAAGATGGACATGAGATTGGTAGTATGGGCTATAATTACACATCCTACACTTCACTAGAAGCAAATGAAATACGACGAGATCTTTTGCGGGCACAAGATGTTTTTACGAAACTTGGCGTAAAACAAGTCAAGCTATTACGTCCACCTAGTGGCGATTTTAACAAAACAACTCTTAAAATAGCGGAATCACTCGGATACACCATCGTTCATTGGAGTAACAATTCAAATGACTGGAAAAATCCCGGCGTAAATAAAATCATTTCCACAGTCTCTAGCAATTTAAAGGGTGGAGATATCGTCTTATTACATGCTTCTGATTCTGCCCTTCAAACAAATAAGGCTTTACCATTACTCTTACAAAAATTAAAGAGCGACGGATATGAACAAACATCTGTATCACAACTTATTTCCAACACAAGTACAAAAAGTGAAGATATTAAGTAGTTCCTTTCTACACGGTTCTTCACACATAAAAAGCTCTGCTATCTTTTGTTAAGATAGCAGAGCTTTTTTATCCTAGCATTTACAGACGATAAGAATCTGGATAATTAAAAATCCACTCTCCTCATTAAGCTGACTTACTCTTTTGTCCAATTAAACGATGCAATACAAGTAACTGATATGAATTACATAATAAAAGTGGTATCACCATTAAATATAACCAATCAGTATCATTAATCCGGAGCGCTGGTACCCATTCAAGAATTGTTACAACAACCATAAAGAACAGAGCGGGAACGAATGCTTTTTTATTCGTTTCTTTACTCTTTATATAAGCGACAATTGCCCCAAACACAAATAACATCCCAGCAACAAGTATGTTATTCCCTAATGAAACTTCCCCATTCGCAACAAGTACTGACCTTAAATAAACGAAATCAAACAATACGAACGCAATAAAGAACAGTTGCACTGTATTCCATAAAGAAGATGACCGAAACATCCCTAATCCAAAACGATGGATCGTTAAATACGCAAAGAACCCCATTTGACTTATAACACTAAAAATAAATCCTACGCCCATCAACCAAAAGGAAATTGCTAAAATCTCTTTTCCGTCGAAATTTTGAAAAAATTTAGCGTACTTGTCCCACTCTAAAACAAAACCAATAAAGACTGTGCTAATCCCACCAAGAAACAACGTCGTAAAAAATAGTCGTACCCACTTGCGGCTATTCACAACACATCCCCCATTATTCTTATATTTCTAATTAAATTGTAACAATGACAATTTCAAAAAGCTAGCCATGTTAATGTATAAATTCCTTAAAGAGATTTATATTAAAAAAAGAGAACTTTGCTGAAAGGAGCTCCAACTTATGAAACGGATGCTGCTCGTTTTGATTTCTTCTTTTCTATTTATAGCACTAGCGGCATGTGCACAAGAAAAAGAAGCAAAATCCGAACTTGATTATGATCAAACAAAAAAAATGATTGTTGATATTTTAAAAACCGATCAAGGAAAAAAAGCGATCCAAGATGTATTAACTGATGAAAAAATGAAACAAGCACTCATACTAGATGAAACAGTAGTAAAGAAAACGATTGAAGATGCACTGGTATCTGAAAAAGGGCAACAATTCTGGGAAAAGCTCTTTAAAGACCCTGAGTTCTCATCGAAATTTGCTAAAAGTATGGGAAAAGAACAAACAAACTTAATGAAAACTTTACTAAAAGATCCTGAATACCAATCAGGTGTTATAGAGATTATGAAAAATCCTGAAGTAGAGAAAATTATGTTACAAACAATGAAGAGTAAAGAATATCGTCAATATTTACAGCAAGTACTAACTGAAACTGCCGAAAGTCCTCTCTTCCAAGCTAAGATGATTGACATCATTAGTAAAGGTGTACAAAAAGCCGAAAAAGGTGGGTCTGATAAGAAAGGCGCAGGTGGTGAAGGCGGTTCTCAAGATGGGAACAAAGAACAATAATAAAAATTATAGAACTGAGTGGACAATGTATATATTGTCCACTCATTACTACTTTATTTTTGTGTAACAGCTGTTTTATCAATAACTGTCTCAGCTATCGTACGATAAATGAGACCCGTTGTATGTGTATCTTCATATACTGACGGCGCAAAGTCCTCTTTATTCCAATCAGGTTGTTGAAGTGGAATTCGGCCAAGTATATCCGTTTGGAGTTCCGTAGCCAATTTATCTCCTCCACCTCTTCCAAACACATACTCTTTTTCACCAGTTGCTTTACTTTCAAAATACGCCATATTTTCAACAACACCAAGAATACTATGTTCTGTACGTAAAGCCATGGCTCCAGCGCGCGCTGCTACAAATGCCGCTGTTGGATGCGGCGTTGTTACAATAATCTCTTTACAAGCCGGCAACATCGAATGTACATCTAAAGCAACATCACCCGTACCTGGTGGTAGGTCCAATACTAAGTAATCTAAATCACCCCACTCTACTTCTGTGAAAAAGTGATTTAACATTTTCCCAAGCATCGGTCCTCTCCAAATAACAGGTGCGTTATCTTCTACAAAGAATCCCATTGAGATTACTTTCACGCCTAGACGCTCCACTGGTATTATCTTATCACCTCTTACGATTGGACGTTTTTCTATACCCATCATATCCGGTACACTAAAACCGTAAATATCCGCGTCGATGATACCAACCTTTTTGCCTAAACGAGCTAAAGCAATTGCAAGGTTAACAGAAACAGTTGATTTCCCTACTCCACCTTTTCCACTTGCCACTGCTAAAAATGTTGTATTTGAATTCGGTGATAATAAGGATTCACTTTTCTCTTCCTCTTGCGGTGGTGCAAACTGAGCTAATTCCTCTTCTGTAAATTCTGCAAAACGAAGTCCCACTGTTGTTGCTCCAAGTTCTTTTACTAACTTTACAATTCCAGACTGCAACTGCATTTGTTCCGCTGTACCCGTCTTTACAATTGCAATTTTAACACTTACATGTTCCTTCTCAGGCTTGACTGTCACCTCTTTAATTGCATTTGTTTCTTTTAACGTTTTATGTATAAACGGATCTACAATCCCTTCCAATGCTTCCACTACCTGCTCTTTTGTTACCATAATTAGCCCAGCCCCCTGTATGAAAAATAACGTATTGTTAATTAAATTTATCTCTCTTTATTTTTAAAATAAATGCGTTTACATTTCCAGTATAACATATTTTCGGAAAACTTCGTTAACGAGAGAAACTCGAAAAAATCCTCCTTATTCTGGAGGATTTCCTTTTTCCGTAAAATAACGTAATATACCACGATATATTGCAGCAGCTACTTTTTGTTGGTATTTCTCCGAATTTAACATATATCTTTCATTCACATTCGATAAAAAGCCCGCCTCAATTAAAGCACCTGGTGTTTTGGCATACTTCAATAAATACACGTGAGGAATTGTTTTAGCAGAACGATTCGTATTTTCTAAGCTTGTTCTCAATTCAGCTTGTATAAATTTCGCAGCCCGTTCATTTTCAATCGAAGAACGATAGTAGAACGTTTGTGCGCCTTTAGATCCACTACTAGTTAGGGCATTTAAATGAATACTCGCAAAAAAGTCTACATCAGGCTTATTAATGATCTCAACACGCTTTTTTAAATCCTCTGCTTTACGTCTACTATATGACTTTGTATCTTTATTAGCTAAATCATAATCTCCTTCACGCGTTAAAATAACTAAAGCACCTTGTTCTTGTAAATAATCTTGTACCTTTTTTGTAATCTCAAGTGTAATGTCTTTTTCTACAATATCCTTTCCACCAACAGCCCCTCCGTCTGGCCCACCATGCCCAGCATCTAGTACAATCACTTTCCCTGATAAGGGTAAATTCCAAGCTCGCCACGATTTTGTAATTTGAAATTCTTGTTTAACTAAAAAAAACAAAACAACCGCAGCGAGCGCAAAAGAGATAATTCGAATTCTCTTCATACCTTTCCTCCTCCAGCTAGTCCCTCTAATTACTTATATGGGACAAGAGGAAAGTTTATGCTTGTCTTAGTGTAGCTTTAATCGATATCTTCTTTCGCCTTTTTCATAGCCTTCCTGCCACCACAAGCCGATAAACTGCTGGCAAGATTCAAAAAGCAATTCCTCGTCTTGCAACTTAATTTCACGTATAGTCATACTCGTTAAAAATTGAAATAACGTTTCAGTTAATTGTTGTTCTTCTTCTAAAGCCCTATATTTCACATCAAAGAATGATTCGCCATGATAACCAAATTTACTGTATCTCGCTCCTAATAAATAAGATTCTATCCCTAGTTCAATGCAATAATCTTCATACTGACGATGAAGTTCTTGCATCTGAAAGGCATCACGAATATTTAAACGCAATGTTTTTAATGATAATTCTCGCAGCATCTTCCGCTCGTATTTTAACTGCTTTTCTTTTTGTTTTTCTTGTAAGCTGACAATGACATTCATAGTACTTATAAACCTCCCTAATACGTATTAGTCTAAACTTCTAAAGAAGAAGCATACGTAGGACGGTAGCACTAAAATATTCCAAGCTAAAAAAATTACAAAAGAAGAATTAAACATAAAAAAACCCCAACCAAAATGGTTGGGGTTTGTAGTTCGCAAAAATTAACGTTTTGAGAACTGAGGTGCACGACGTGCGCCTTTAAGACCGTATTTTTTACGCTCTTTCATACGTGCGTCACGAGTTAATAGACCCGCACGTTTTAATGTTAGACGGTATTCTGGATCAGCTTTTAATAAAGCGCGAGAAATACCGTGACGAATAGCACCAGCTTGACCAGTGTATCCACCACCATTTACGTTTACAAGTACATTGTAGTTACCTAAAGTTTCTGTTGCAACTAGAGGTTGTTTCACTACTTCACGTAATGCAGCAAATGGGATATAGTTTTCAAAATCACGACCGTTAATAATAACGCGTCCTTCGCCTGGAACTAGGCGTACGCGCGCTACTGAACTCTTACGACGTCCAGTGCCATAGTATTGAACCTGTGCCAAAGTAAGCCCTCCTTTAATTAATTATCCGCGAAGTTCGTAAACTTCTGGTTGTTGTGCTTGGTGTGGATGCTCTGCTCCAGCATACACGTTTAATTTCTTAGAAACTTGACGTCCTAAACGTCCTTTTGGAAGCATGCCTTTAATTGCAAGCTCTAACATTTGTACAGGGTAGTTTGTACGCATTTCTAGAGCTGTTCTTTGCTTAAGTCCACCTGGGTGGTTAGTGTGACGGTAGTAAATTTTATCGTTTAATTTATTACCTGTTAAATGAATTTTCTCAGCGTTAATAATAATTACATGATCACCCGTGTCAACGTGTGGTGTAAATGTTGGTTTGTGTTTACCACGTAAAATGGATGCTACTTCAGTAGATAGGCGACCTAAAGTTTGACCTTCAGCATCAACCACATACCATTTACGCTCAACTTCGTTAGCTTTTGCCATAAAAGTCGTACGCATGTGTTTCCCTCCTCGTTATCTTTTCCATAGAAAAAATCTATTGTTTATCTTAAACACGATTTCCTTCCGGGGCTAATCGTGGTTTTAGAAACAATACCATATGTTATGATATACTTTTGAGTTTCTAATGTCAAGCAAATGTTACACCAGGATTAGTTGTTATAGTTTACCTGCCATAAGTAAAGTCCATGACCTGGAGCCATCTTTCCAGCAAACTGGCGATTTTGTTTCGCTAAAATCTCTGGAATACTATCTGGATCAAGCTTTCCTTGACCTACGCTAAGTAACGTACCAACAATAATTCTGACCATA
Source organism: Bacillus sp. 41-22 (assembly GCF_025809295.1). Classification (NCBI taxonomy): domain Bacteria; kingdom Bacillati; phylum Bacillota; class Bacilli; order Caryophanales; family Bacillaceae; genus Bacillus; species Bacillus sp. 41-22. The sequence goes on along the minus strand of NZ_CP084035.1, from coordinate 144,333 downwards.
TTATATAAAAATCCATTACCTACAAAGCGAAAAATTAATTCATCGTCTTGCTCAATTAATTCGATTTCATAAATTGTTCGTACTTTATCTTTTTTGTCAGTTTTTGCCGAACAAAAAGAAGTAAAGTCATGCGTTCCAATAAAATAAGGAATCGCTTTTCTTATAGAGTTTATTTCGAGTGGATATGGATATTGATATACATAATTTCTACGGAATACATCCGCAGTCTTTGATAATAATACACGATAGCGATATTCTTTTTTCTCGACACCGTAACGTGCATGAAATTCTTCTGTTTTCTTCTCTACCTGCCTGATAATAATATCATCCGGCAACATTGTATTTAAAGCATTACTCCATTGCCACTCTTCAAGAGACAAAGGTGTATCAAAGTGTATCACTTGTCCTTTGGCGTGAACGGTAGAATCCGTTCTGCCTGATGCCTGCACACGAACAAGTTCTCCTTTATGCAACTTCTGCAATGCTTTCTCTATTTCTTGTTGAACAGTCCGATGCTGTGGTTGAATTTGGTAACCACAAAAATGAATGCCATCATATGCAACTGTACATTTTATTCTTTCCATTTCTCTATTCTCCATTACGACCGCACCCATGCCAAAATACAAGCTAAACAAAGTAAGCTTACAATTGTTACTGTATCACTTATTTTCCAGCGTAGTTGCCTAAATTTAGTACGTCCTTCGCCACTTTTATATCCACGAGATTCCATCGCAATCGCTAAGTCCTCTGCACGCTTAAAAGCACTGATAAATAATGGAACGAGTAGTGAGATAATAGCTTTCATCCTATCTTTTATCGGTCCCCCGGCGAAATCAATGCCACGTGACGCTTGTGCTTTCATAATTTTACTCGTTTCATCCATTAATGTCGGGATAAAACGTAGTGAAATTGACATCATTAATGCGATTTCATGAACAGGAACTTTTATACGCTTGAACGGCTTTAATAACGTCTCCAACCCATCTGTAATTTCAATAGGTGTCGTCGTTAACGTTAATAATGTCGTCATTAAAATAATAACGAAGAATCGTATAGAAATGTATATTCCTTGCTCTAATCCTTTTTCATGTATCGAAAACCAACCAAGCTGGAATAGTACTTCCCCTTCTTTATTTGTAAAAATATGCAGGAAAAATGTAAAAAGAAAAATCCACAGAATTGGTTTTAAGCCCGAAAGTACATAACGAATCGGCACTTTTGCAAAAAATAAAGCAATGAGTGCATATAAAAATAAAAATCCATATGAAATCGCATTATTTGCTAAGAAAACAACAAATACATATAAAAAGACAATCAACAGCTTCGTACGAGGATCAAGTTGATGAATGAGTGACTGACCTGGAATATATCTCCCAATAATCAACTGCTGCATGATTCATGACCACCTTTTCGTAACACCTGTACAACTTCATGAGTAAGATCCTCTAAAGATAAGGTAGCCTTCGAAATTGAAATACCAAACTTCTCTTCAATTGCACGTTTATACTTTAAAGACATTGGAAGATCCACACCGATTTGTTCTAATTCATCAGCATATGAAAATACTTCCTCTGCTCTTCCTTGCAAAAAGACCGTTCCTTTATGCATGACCACTATTTGATCTGCATACTTAGCGGCATCCTCCATATTATGGGTAACAAGAATGACTGTAAGCCCCTGTTCCTTATGCAAATTGTAAAACATCTCCATGAGCTCGTGCTGTCCTTTTGGATCAAGCCCTGCTGTAGGTTCATCTAATACAAGCACTTCGGGTTCCATCGCAAGTACGCCTGCTATTGCAACACGCCTCATTTGCCCACCGCTTAATTCAAACGGAGAACGTGCTAATAACTCTATGTCCAATCCAACAAGCTGGATTGCATCTTTCGCCTTTTGTTTTGCCTCTTCTTCAGATACACCAAAATTAGTCGGTCCAAAACAAATGTCCTTTTCAACTGTTTCTTCAAATAGTTGATGTTCTGGAAACTGAAAGACAACCCCTACTTTTTTTCGTAGCGGCTTAAGCTTTTTCTCTTTCTTCCCTGCTGAAATTAAATGTTCACCAATTTGAACCGTACCATTTGTCGGCTGCAATAAACCATTTAAATGTTGAATCATCGTCGACTTACCTGAACCAGTATGACCGATAATGGCATAATAGCCCCCACTTGGAAACGACACGTCTACATCATAAAGTGCGCGTCTTTCAAATGGAGTTTTATATTGATAACGATGTTCTACTTTTTGGAATGTAATCTCCAAAGTTCGTTCACCAAGCTTTCCATTGTAAGATGCGTATTTTGCAAGTGAATTTCATTTCTTTTTAATAATTCTGCTATTTTCACCGAAAAAGGTACATCTAATCCAATCTCTTGGAGCATATGAGAGGATTTGAAAATTTGCTCTGGAGTACCTTCCTCTAATATTTCTCCCTTGTTCAAAATAATAATACGGTCTGACTGTGCCGCTTCTTCTAAATCGTGCGTAATCGATAATACCGTAATACCCTTTTGATCAACAAGTTGTCTGACCGTTTCTACTACTTCACGTCTCCCCTGAGGGTCTAACATTGAAGTTGCTTCATCTAGTATTAAAATAGATGGTTGAAGTGCTAGAACACCTGCTATTGCGACTCGCTGCTTTTGTCCACCAGATAACGAATGGGGTTCTTCATTTAAAAAATCTTCCATACGGACAAGTTGCAGAGCTTGTTCTAGTCTTTCTATCATCTGCTCCCTTGGCATTCCGATGTTCTCTAGGCCGAATACAACGTCATCTTGTACTGTCGTTCCAACAAATTGATTATCTGGATTTTGAAATACCATGCCAATTTGCTTTCGAACATCCCATACTGTTTCCTCTGATAAAATCATTGTATCATTTAAAGTAATTTTCCCTGATTCCGGTAAAAATAAGCCATTCAATAATTTTGCAAGTGTAGACTTCCCTGAACCATTTTGTCCAATAACAGATACCCATTCTCCTTCATATAAGGAAAACGAAACATCTTTTAATGCATAAGAGGCTGCCCCAGGATATTGAAATGATATATTTTCTGTCCGAAGTTTCTCTTTTTTCAATACAAGGCACCCTTTCTTTCGTCAAGTTAGCCTATTTTTATACTTAAAAAAAAAGGGCCATGACCAGTTACTTGAAAAGAACTGTCCTGCCCTTTTAATCATCATTATACTAACTCGATAATTACCATTGGTGCTGCGTCTCCGCGACGTGGACCAATTTTTGCAATACGAGTGTATCCGCCTTGGCGCTCAGCATAGCGTGGAGCTACATCAGCGAATAATTTTTGAAGTGCATCTTGACCAGTCTCAGCGTTAGCAACCTCATTACGGATGAAAGCTGCTGCTTGACGACGAGCATGAAGATCTCCGCGTTTACCTAAAGTGATCATTTTTTCCACTACAGAACGAAGTTCTTTTGCACGAGTTTCTGTCGTTTGGATGCGCTCGTTGATAATTAAATCAGTAGCTAAATCACGTAACATAGCTTTACGTTGCGCACTTGTACGGCCTAATTTTCTGTATGCCATTCGTAGTTCCCTCCTTTGTTGATGGGTTTAAATCCTCAGTCGTCTTTACGTAAACCTAAACCTAATTCCTCAAGTTTATGTTTAACTTCTTCTAAGGATTTACGTCCTAAGTTACGAACTTTCATCATATCTTCTTCTGTTTTGTTCGCAAGCTCTTGTACAGTATTAATTCCTGCACGTTTTAGGCAATTATAAGAACGAACAGAAAGATCTAGTTCTTCGATAGTCATCTCAAGAACTTTTTCTTTTTGATCTTCTTCCTTCTCGACCATAATCTCAGCATTTTGTGCTTCGTCAGTTAAACCAACAAAGATATTTAAATGCTCAGTTAAGATTTTGGCACCTAAAGAGATAGCTTCTTTTGGCCCGATGCTTCCATCCGTCCATACATCAAGCGTAAGCTTATCATAATTAGCCACTTGTCCGACACGTGTCTTTTCCACTTGGTAAGTCACACGTGATACTGGAGTATAAATAGAATCAATAGGAATTACTCCTATTGGTTGATCTTCGCTTTTATTTGCATCAGCTGGCGTATACCCACGGCCACGCTTTGCAGTTAAACGCATGCGGAAATGCGCATTTTTTGCTAACGTCGCAATGTGTAAATCTGGATTTAAGATTTCAACATCACTATCGTGAGTAATATCAGCAGCTGTGACAATACCTTCGCCCTGTACATCGATTTCCAACGTCTTCTCTTCTTCAGAGTAGATTTTAAGAGCTAACTTTTTCAAGTTTAAGATCATCGTCGTAACGTCTTCTACTACGCCCTCAACTGTTGAAAATTCGTGTAAAACGCCATCGATTTGGATAGCAGTTACAGCGGCACCAGGGAGTGAGGATAAAAGAATACGACGTAAGGAGTTACCCAAAGTAGTACCATATCCACGCTCAAGCGGTTCAATCACGAATTTGCCATACTTAGCATCTTCGTTAAGTTCAACCGTTTCGATTTTCGGTTTTTCGATTTCAATCATTAACTAAACCCTCCTTCAAAACGTCGAAACCCCGGTTAAACAAAGGAAGAACCTCTGTTTAACCGAAAGTCCCCCTTAGGCAGTTCCCGATTGTGCACAACAAGCGATGTTTCTGTACGAAATTTCTCGATAATGCATCATATCCATTATAGACAAAAGGGAAAATTCTATACAGAAAAATTACACACGACGACGTTTTGGTGGACGACATCCATTATGAGGAACTGGAGTAACATCTCTAATTGCTGTTACTTCTAGACCTGCCGCTTGAAGAGCACGAATTGCAGCTTCACGACCAGCACCAGGACCTTTAACAGTAACCTCTAAAGTTTTTAAACCATGCTCCATTGCAACTTTAGAAGCAGCTTCAGCAGCCATTTGCGCAGCGAATGGAGTAGATTTACGAGATCCACGGAAACCAAGTGCACCAGCACTAGACCAAGAAAGTGCGTTACCATGAGTATCTGTAAGTGTTACGATTGTGTTGTTGAAAGTAGAACGAATATGAGCTATACCAGCTTCAATATTCTTTTTCACACGTTTTTTACGAGTGTTTGTTTTACGTGCCATTGTTAGTTCAACCTCCTTTACTTATTATTTCTTTTTATTTGCTACTGTACGACGTGGACCTTTACGTGTACGAGCATTGTTTTTAGAGTTTTGACCACGAACTGGTAAACCACGACGGTGACGAAGACCACGGTAAGAACCGATCTCCATTAGACGTTTAATGTTAAGAGATACTTCACGACGAAGGTCTCCCTCAACTTTAATACGATCGATGATATCACGGATACGTCCTAATTCATCTTCCGATAAATCACGAACTCGTGTTTCCGAAGAAATACCAGCTTCTGTAAGAATTTTTTCAGCAGTTGTGCGACCAATGCCGAATACGTAAGTTAAAGAAATAACAACGCGCTTGTCACGAGGAATATCTACACCTGCGATACGTGCCATTTTGAATGCACCTCCTTCTGATTAACCTTGTTTTTGTTTATGTTTAGGGTTTTCACAAATAACCATTACTTTTCCACGTCTACGAATAACTTTACATTTTTCGCAGATTGGTTTAACTGACGGTCTTACTTTCATGTCTCGAACCTCCTTAAAGATTACGGAGTGCTATATTATTTAAAACGGTACGTAATACGACCACGATTTAAATCGTACGGAGATAATTCTACCGTAACTTTGTCTCCTGGTAAAATACGAATGAAATTCATACGGATTTTACCAGAAACGTGAGCCAATACGACATGCCCATTCTCTAATTCTACTTTGAACATAGCATTTGGCAACGTTTCAAGAACGGTACCTTCGACTTCAATTACATCATCTTTAGCCATTCAATAGTTCTCCCTTCTTCAAATCAGTAACATTTTACACTGCTCTGAAATCCCGGAGAGCCAGCTACTTATAAAGTGGTAAGGATTTCGTATCCTGCTTCTGTAAGAGCAATCGTGTGCTCAAAATGGGCACACCATTTACCATCTACCGTTACCACTGTCCAGTCATCAGATAGTGTTTTTACATATCGTCTTCCTTGATTCACCATCGGCTCAACACAGATGACCATTCCCGGCTTTAATCTAGGGCCTCTATTTGGTGGACCATAGTGCGGGATTTGAGGGTCCTCATGTAAGTCTTGCCCGATTCCGTGACCAACATACTCCCTAACGATCGAGAACCCATTCTCTTCAGCATGTGTTTGAACCGCATGCGAGATATTTGATAATCTTTCGCCTGGTTTTACTTGTTCTAGACCAAGATACAACGATTTTTCTGTGACATCAAGTAGCTTTTGAACAGATTCAGAAATGTTTCCAACTGGATACGTCCATGCAGAATCACCATGGTACCCATTGTATTTCGCACCAATATCGATACTGATGATATCGCCCTCTTCGAGCTTACGCTTCCCTGGAATCCCGTGTACAAGCTCTTCATTTACAGAAGCACAAATGCTCCCCGGAAATCCGTTGTATCCTTTAAAAGATGGCGTAGCACCATATTTTCGAATCGTCTTTTCCGCTATTTGATCGAGCTCTTTCGTTGTAATTCCTGGAGTAATATGTTGTTTCAACTCTTGATGAGTTAAAGCAACGATCCTGCCAGCTTCTCGCATGATTTCTATCTCGCGAGGAGTTTTGCAGATGATCATTACGCTAAGTCTCCGATGAGAACATCGATATCAGCAAATACTTTATTGATATCTTGCTCACCATTAATGCTTTGTAAGTAGCCAAGCTCCTCGTAGAAATCAAGCAAAGGTTTTGTTTGCTTAATATTTACATCTAAACGATTTGCTACAGTTTCTTCATTGTCATCAGAGCGTTGATATAATTCGCCACCACATTTATCGCACACATCAGCTTTTGCTGGCGGATTGAATTCTAAGTGGTAAGTCGCACCGCATTCTTTACAAATGCGACGGCCTGTAAGGCGTGTTAATAACAACCCTGAATCCACATTAATGTTTAAAACATAGTCGATTTTTTTGCCAAGATCTTTCATAATCTCTTCAAGAGCTGATGCTTGTGCAACAGTTCGTGGGAAACCATCTAATAAGAAGCCTTTAATACAGTCTTCTTGGCTTAAACGTTCACGAACAATTCCAATTGTAACTTCATCTGGAACAAGCGCACCTTTATCAATAAAAGATTTTGCTTGTAAACCAAGTTCAGTTTCAGCCTTCATAGCTGCACGGAACATATCTCCTGTTGAGATGTGAGGGATGTTATACTTGGCAATAATCTGTTCGGCTTGTGTACCTTTACCAGCACCAGGAAGCCCCATTAAAATCAAGTTCATCCTTGTTCCCCCTCAGTACATGAGCATGTAGGGAAGACAGTTCTTCCCACTTACTCACTGCTTGATAAACCCTTTGTAATGGCGTTTTACCAATTGGCTTTCTAGCTGCTTCATTGTTTCTAAAGCAACGCCGACAACGATTAACATACTCGTTCCACCAATCTGTGCAGATGGAGGAAGATTTCCCAATTTCGTAAAGATAACTGGTAAGATTGCAATCGCTGCTAGGAAAATTGATCCCACAAAGGTCAAACGATACAAGATTTTTGTTAGATATTGTTCTGTATTCTTACCCGGACGAATACCTGGAACATATCCACCTTGCTTGTTTAGATTCTCTGACATTTGCTCTGGATTAACCTGAACAAATGCATAGAAATATGTGAAGGCTACAATGAGCGCAACATATATGATCATTCCCACTGGGTGAGAATAGTTAAAGTTTGCAATAATCCACTGCGACACATCATGTTTCGGGAAGAACTGTGCAATAGTTGGAGGCGTAATTAAGAATGAAACAGCAAAAATGACTGGAATAACACCCGCACTATTTACCTTAAGTGGTAAATGAGTGTTTTGTGCTCCAGCATGATTCCCATTCCCTCCTGTTACACGCTTCGCGTATTGAATTGGGATCTTTCTAACAGCCTGTTGAATGAAAATAACACCAACAATAACCGCTAGCACAGCTAGTAAAATCAATGCAACTTTAACGATACTCATGAACAATTGATCTCCGATATTTTGAAACTGTTGTTGATACACTTGAGATATAACACTTGGGATCGCTGCGGCAATACCGCCAAAGATAAGAATGGAAATACCATTACCTACACCTTTAGCTGTAATCTGTTCACCTAACCACATTAAAAATGCAGTACCAGCAGTCAGTACCGTAGCAATGTATAAATAAGTGCTCCAACCTGGATTCAAAATTAATTGCCCACCTACCATACCGTTAAAACCGATTGACATACCAAACCCCTGAATAAACGCAAGAACAATTGTAAAGTAACGCGTGAATTGCGTTAGTTTACGACGGCCCATTTCGCCTTGCTTCGACCATTCCGAAAATTTAGGAACAACATCCATCTGCAATAATTGCACGATGATGGATGCTGTAATATACGGCATGATTCCCATCGCGAAGATGGAGAAGTTTTTCAAGGCGCCACCGCCAAATGTATTTAGGATACCTAAGGCATTTAATTGATCTTGTGCTTTCAGTACGTCTCCATTTGTAAATGGCACTGGGATAAACGTGCCAATCCTGAATACGACTAACATCGCTAAAGTGAATAATATTTTACGTCTTATCTCAGCAACGCGCATAAAGTTGGAGATTGTACGAAACATTAGATCACCTCAACTGATCCGCCAGCTGCTTCAATTGCTTCTTTAGCACTTGAAGAGAACTTGTGCGCTTTAACAGTTAATTTTTTCTCTACTGCTCCGCTTGCAAGAATTTTAACACCGTCGTTTAATTTGCTGATAACGCCAGTTTCCAGCAATAATTCAGGTGTTACTTCTGTACCATCTTCAAAACGATTTAACGTTGATAAGTTTACAATAGTAAACTCTTTACGGTTAATGTTTGTGAAGCCGCGTTTTGGTAAACGACGGAATAGTGGAGTTTGACCACCTTCGAAGCCAAGACGAACACCGCCGCCAGAACGTGCGTTTTGTCCTTTATGACCTCTACCAGCAGTTTTACCGTTACCAGAACCGATACCACGACCGACACGGTTACGTACTTTACGAGAACCTTCTGCAGGTTTTAATTCATGAAGTTTCATTCCCAGGCACCTCCTTATATTAATGAGTTATCCTTAAGCTTCTTTTACAGAGATAAGGTGAGAAACTTTGTTGATCATACCAAGAATAGCAGGAGTTTCTTCCTTAACTACAGTTGAATTCAACTTTTTAAGACCTAAAGCTTCTACCGTCGCACGTTGATCTTGTGGACGACCAATTACACTACGAGTGAGGGTAATTTCTAACTTTTTCGCCATTTGTTTTCCCTCCTTAACCTAGTAGCTCTTCTACAGATTTACCGCGTAATTTTGCAACATCTTCAGCGCGCTTAAGTTCGCTTAATCCGTTCACAGTAGCGCGAATCATGTTGATTGGTGTGTTAGAACCAAGAGATTTCGAAAGAATATCTTGTACACCAGCTAATTCTAGTACCGCACGAACAGGTCCACCAGCAATAACACCAGTACCCTCAGCAGCAGGTTTTAAGAATACTTCACCAGCTCCAAAATGACCGTTGATTGTGTGAGGAATTGTTGTACCAACTAATGGTACAGCGATTAGGTTTTTCTTAGCGTCTTCGATAGCTTTACGGATTGCGTCTGGTACCTCTTGTGCTTTACCAGTACCGAATCCAACATGACCGTTTTTATCGCCAACTACAACTAGTGCAGCAAAGCGGAAACGACGACCACCCTTAACAACTTTCGCGACACGATTTATCGTAACTACACGTTCTTCAAGTTCTAATTTACTTGGGTCAATGCGTTGCATCAATTTTCCCTCCTTTGACCATTAAAATTGTAATCCAGCCTCACGAGCAGCTTCAGCTAGAGCTTTAACACGGCCATGGTATAAGTAACCACCGCGATCAAATACTACTTCTTTAACGCCTTTCTCTACAGCACGCTTAGCAACTGATTCTCCAACTTTCGTAGCAGCTTCAGTATTGCTAGTACCGTTAAGAGCAAGGTCTTTATCAAGAGTAGATGCACTTACTAATGTTACACCATTTACATCATCAATAACTTGAGCGTAAATATGTTGGTTAGAACGGTACACGTTTAAACGTGGACGTTCTGCAGTACCAGTAAGTTTAGCACGTACACGTGCATGTCTTTTCTTACGAGTCGCATTTTTAGCAGCTTTAGTGATCATTCTTGTCACTCCTTTCTTTCACCTAACGGGTTTACTTAGCAGTTTTACCTTCTTTACGACGAACAACTTCGCCTTCGTAACGAATACCTTTACCTTTATATGGTTCAGGAGCACGTACAGCGCGGATGTTAGCAGCAAATTCGCCAACACGTTGCTTGTCGATACCTTTAATTACGATTTTAGTTGGTACAGGTACTTCAACTTCAAGTCCTGCTTCTGGAGTCATTTCTACTGGATGAGAATAACCTACGCTTAAAACAAGTTTATCTCCTTGTTTTTGAGCACGGTAACCAACACCGACTAATTCAAGTCCGCGTACGAAACCTGTAGTTACACCTTCAACCATGTTTCCGATTAAAGCACGAGTTGTACCGTGTAATGCACGGTGTTCCTTCTGTTCAGATGGACGCTCAACTGTTAGTGTATTTTCTTCAATTTTGATAGACATATCAGTTTTGAAAGTACGAGTTAATTCACCTTTAGGGCCTTTTACTGTTACAGTATTGTCTTCTGCAACTGTAATAGTAACACCTGCAGGGATTTCAAGAATCTTTTTACCAATACGAGACATGTGGTCACACCTCCGTTCGTTTTAAATATATATTACCAAACGTATGCTACTACTTCTCCACCAGTTTGTAATTGACGAGCGTCTTTGTCTGTCATTACTCCCTTAGATGTAGAAACAAGAGCGATACCTAATCCGTTAAGTACACGTGGTACTTCATCAGCTTTTGCGTAAACGCGTAAGCCAGGTTTACTGATACGTTTTAATCCAGTGATTACACGTTCATTGTTTGCACCATATTTCAGGAAAATACGAAGGATACCTTGTTTGTTATCCCCAATGTATTCTACATCACGAATGAAACCTTCACGTTTTAAAAGTTCAGCGATCTCTTTTTTGATTTTAGAAGCAGGAACCTCTAATTTCTCATGACGTACCATGTTCGCATTACGGATGCGAGTAAGCATGTCTGCAATTGGATCTGTCATCACCATGTGTTTTACCTCCTTCCCATTTGTGGGTTTTACCAACTAGCTTTTTTAACACCAGGAATTTGACCTTTATATGCAAGTTCACGGAAACAAATACGGCAAAGCTTAAATTTGCGGTATACAGAATGCGGACGACCGCAGCGTTCGCAACGTGTATACTCTTGTACTTTAAACTTAGGAGTACGCTTTTGTTTCGCGATCATAGATTTTTTAGCCACGTTTTCGCCTCCTCTACTTAGCGTTGGCTTCCATTATTTTTGGAATGGCATACCGAATTGTGTTAAAAGTTCACGAGCTTCTTCATCAGTTTTCGCTGTAGTAACGATTACGATGTCCATACCGCGGACTTTACTTACTTTATCATAATCAATCTCAGGGAAAATTAGTTGCTCTTTAACACCTAATGTGTAGTTCCCACGACCATCGAATGATTTCTTAGAAACACCACGGAAATCACGTACACGTGGTAAAGAAACTGATACTAATTTGTCGAAGAACTCATACATTTGTTGTCCGCGTAAAGTTACTTTCGCACCGATTGGCATACCTTCACGAAGACGGAAACCAGCGATTGATTTTTTAGCGCGAGTTACAACAGGTTTTTGACCTGCGATTTGCGTTAATTCTTCTACTGCATTGTCTAAAGCTTTTGAGTTAGATACCGCGTCACCAACACCAGTGTTGATTACGATCTTTTCGATTTTCGGTACTTCCATCACAGATTTATAGTTAAACTTGCTCATTAGAGCAGGAGTAATTTCCTTTTGGAACTTCTCTTTAAGGCGATTCAATGAAGTGACCTCCTTTCTTAAGAAAATTATTTATCTAATAATTCACCAGATTTTTTTGCAATACGAACTTTTTTACCATCTTCTACTTTGAAGCCTACGCGAGTAGGTTCGCCTGTTTTCGGATCTAATACCATAACATTAGAAACGTGAATAGGTGCTTCTTTCGTAATAATTCCACCTTGTGGATTTAATTGAGATGGCTTAGAGTGTTTTTTAACGATGTTAACACCCTCAACGATAACACGGTTTTGCTTTGGGAAAGCCACAAGGATAACGCCTTGTTTTCCTTTGTCTTTACCAGTGATTACCTGAACTTTATCACCTTTTTTTACATGCATCTTAATTCTGCACCTCCTTAGCAAGGCAATACCTTAAATTATAGAACTTCTGGAGCTAAAGAAACGATCTTCATGAAGTTGCTATCACGTAATTCACGAGCTACTGGTCCGAAGATACGAGTACCACGTGGGCTCTTATCGTCTTTGATGATAACCGCTGCGTTTTCATCAAATTTAATATAAGAACCGTCCGGACGACGAGCTCCGCTCTTCGTACGTACCACTACTGCCTTAACAACGTCACCTTTTTTAACAACGCCACCTGGTGTTGCTTGTTTTACCGTAGCAACGATAATATCACCAATATTAGCATATTTACGACCAGAGCCGCCTAATACTTTAATTGTTAAAAGTTCACGTGCACCAGAGTTGTCAGCAACTTTCAAACGAGATTCTTGTTGGATCATGTTATGAAACCTCCCTTCGGACTAAAAATTCCGATTCGTCTATTTAGATAACAACCGCTTCTTCAACGATTTCAACTAAACGGAAACGCTTAGTAGCAGAAAGCGGGCGAGTTTCCATGATTTTAACGATATCGCCAAGTTTTGCTTGGTTTTGCTCATCATGGGCTTTGTACTTTTTAGAATACTTAACACGTTTTCCGTACAAGGAATGAGTTTTGTAAGTTTCAACTAAAACTGTAATCGTTTTGTCCATTTTATCAGACACAACACGACCAGTATAAACTTTGCGTTGGTTACGTTCGCTCACTATGCAAACCTCCCCTCAATTTATCGATTAATTCCGATCTCTCTTTCACAAACTACAGTTTTCATACGAGCAATCGCTTTACGCACTTCACGGATGCGAGTTGGATTCTCTAATTGTCCTGTAGCAAGTTGGAAGCGAAGATTGAACAATTCTTCCTTTAAAGCTTTAACTTTTGTTTCGATTTCGGCAGTGGTTAATTCACGAATATCATTAGTTTTCATTAGATTCACCACCATTTTCTTCACGTTTTACGAACTTACATTTCACAGGTAGTTTGTGAGCTGCAAGACGTAATGCTTCGCGTGCTACCTCTTCAGATACACCCGCGATTTCAAACATAATTTTCCCAGGTTTTACTACTGCTACCCAGCCTTCTGGTGCCCCTTTACCGGAACCCATACGTACTTCTAGAGGTTTTGCAGTGTAAGGTTTAGAAGGGAAAATTTTAATCCATACTTTACCGCCACGTTTCATGTAACGAGTCATTGCACGACGAGCAGCTTCGATTTGACGGTTTGTAATCCATGAAGCAGCTTGTGCTTGTAAACCGAATTCACCGAAAGCAATTTCAGTTCCACCTTTTGCACGACCACGCATTTTACCACGATGCTCTCTACGATATTTTACGCGTTTTGGCATTAACATATTATTTTCCTCCTTCCTCAGAAGCTTTCTTTTTTGTAGGAAGGACTTCTCCACGGTAGATCCATACTTTTACGCCTAATTTACCGTATGTTGTATCAGCTTCAACTGCTGCATAGTCAATATCAGCGCGAAGTGTATGAAGTGGAACAGTTCCTTCACTGTAAGATTCTGCACGAGCGATATCAGCCCCGCCAAGACGACCAGAAACCTGTGTTTTAATACCTTTTGCTCCTGCACGCATAGCACGTTGAATAACTTGCTTTTGTGCACGACGGAATGATACACGGTTTTCTAATTGACGAGCGATGTTTTCACCCACTAATTTAGCGTTAAGATCAGCTCTCTTAACTTCTAAAATGTTAATGTGTACACGCTTGCCTGTTAATTGGTTAAGAGCTTTACGAAGTGCTTCAACTTCAGTACCACCTTTACCAATTACCATACCAGGTTTTGCAGTGTGAATTGTAACATTTACACGATTTGCTGCACGTTCGATTTCTACTTTAGCAACAGCAGAATCTTTTAAGCGTACAGTAATGTACTCACGGATTTTGATGTCTTCATGTAATAACGTAGCATAATCTTTCTCAGCGAACCAACGAGATTCCCAGTCGCGGATAATACCGACACGAAGACCAATTGGATTAACCTTCTGACCCATCGATTATCCCTCCTTCTTTTCTGATACCACAACTGTGATGTGGCTTGTGCGTTTGTTAATTTGGCTTGCACGACCCATTGCACGTGGACGGAAACGTTTCAACGTTGGACCTTCGTCAACGAAGACTTTTTCAACAACTAGGTTGTTAATATCCATCTCATAATTGTGCTCTGCATTTGCGATTGCAGATTTTAAAACTTTTTCTACAACTGGAGAAGCAGTTTTTGGTGTGTGGTTAAGGATAGCAATCGCTTCACCCACTTGCTTACCTCGGATTAAGTCTACTACTAAACGAACCTTACGAGGAGCAATACGAACTGTTCTCACTACTGCTTTAGCTTGCATTGAAGTGCCTCCTCTCATTATCTTCTAGTTTTCTTATCGTCAGCAAGGTGACCTTTATACGTACGAGTTGGTGCGAATTCACCTAACTTATGGCCAACCATATCCTCAGTGATGTACACAGGTACGTGTTTACGACCATCATATACAGCAATTGTATGTCCGATGAACTGAGGGAAGATTGTTGAACGGCGAGACCAAGTTTTAACAACTTGTTTTTGCTCAGATGCAACTAATTTTTCCATTTTGTTCATTAAGTGATCATCGACAAATGGTCCTTTTTTTAAGCTACGAGCCATTTTGGTGCCTCCCTTCGTGATTGGCGTACGGTTCTTGAAATGAACCGTACTACAATCCCATTATTTTTTACGACGACGAACGATAAATTTATCAGACGCTTTGTTTTTCTTACGAGTCTTGAATCCAAGAGTTGGTTTACCCCATGGAGACATTGGAGACTTACGTCCGATTGGAGAGCGTCCTTCACCACCACCGTGTGGGTGATCAACCGGGTTCATTACAGAACCACGAACTGTTGGGCGCTTACCTAACCAGCGAGAGCGACCTGCTTTACCGATTTTGATAAGTTCGTGTTGTTCGTTACCAACTTGACCGATTGAAGCGCGACAAGCAGATAATACTAAACGTACTTCACCAGAAGTTAAACGTACAAGTACGTATTTTCCTTCTTTACCAAGTACTTGAGCAGATGTACCAGCAGAACGGACTAATTGTCCTCCACGACCAGGCTTAAGCTCGATATTATGAACAACAGTACCTACTGGAATGTTGATTAATGGTAATGCGTTACCGATTTTAATGTCAGCTTCAGGGCCAGACATAACTTCCATACCTACTTCTAAAGTTTTAGGAGCAAGAATGTAACGTTTTTCACCGTCAACGTAGTTAATTAATGCGATATTCGCAGAGCGGTTTGGATCGTATTCGATCGTAGCAACGCGTCCTGGAATTCCATCTTTGTTACGCTTAAAGTCGATGATACGGTATTGACGCTTATGTCCGCCACCTTGATGACGTACAGTAATTTTACCTTGGTTATTACGACCAGCCTTTTTGCTTAAAGGAGCAAGTAAAGACTTTTCTGGTCTGTCGGTCGTGATTTCAGCGAAATCATTCGTAGTCATGTTACGACGACCGTTAGTAGTTGGATTATACTTTTTAATTCCCATCTCAATTTCCCTCCTTCTTTAGTAAGAATTAAACGCCTTGGAAGATTTCGATTTCTTTGCTGTCAGCAGTTAGCTTAACGATTGCTTTACGACGACGGCTAGTAAAACCAGCGTGACGACCAACACGTTTTGCTTTCGGCTTGTAGTTCATGATATTTACTTTGTCTACATTAACACCAAAGATCGCTTCTATAGCGTCTTTAACCTCTGTTTTATTAGATTTAACGTCCACGTCGAACGTGTATTTTTTTTCAGCCATCATTTCCATAGAACGTTCAGTGATAACTGGGCGCTTAATGATATCACGAGGATCTCTCATTATGCAAGCACCTCCTCTACTTTTTCCACTGCCGCTTTTGTCATGATTAGCTTATCATGATGAAGCACATCTAGCACGTTTACGCCATCAGCAGTGATTACTGTTACTCCAGGGATATTGCGAGCAGATAACTCTACAGATTCGTTTGCATCAGCAGTTACGATAAGAGCTTTCTTCTCAACAGTTAATCCTTTAAGTACTGCTACCATGTCTTTTGTTTTTGGTGCATTTAACACTAGGTCCTCAAGAACTACAATGTTGTTCTCAACTACTTTAGTAGCTAATGCAGATTTGATTGCTAAACGACGAACTTTCTTAGGAAGTTTGTACGCATAGCTTCTTGGTGTAGGTCCGAATACCGTACCACCACCACGCCATTGAGGAGAGCGGATAGAACCTTGACGAGCACGTCCAGTTCCTTTTTGACGCCATGGTTTACGACCACCACCACGAACTTCAGAGCGAGTTTTTACTTTGTGTGTACCTTGACGTAAAGATGCACGTTGCATCATTACAGCTTCAAATAGTACAGCTTCATTTGGTTCGATACCGAAAATAGCTTCAGCTAATTCGATTTCACCAACCTGTGAACCAGTTTGGTTATATACAGTAACTTTTGGCATTGGAATTCCTCCTTCCTATTGTGAATTATTTGCTAACCTTCACAGCGCCTTGAACAACTACAAGAGATTTCTTAGCACCTGGAACGTTACCTTTTACTAGTAATAAGTTGCGCTCAGTGTCAACTTGAACGATTTCTAAGTTTTGGATAGTAACTTGGTCTCCACCCATACGTCCAGCAAGTTTTTTGCCTTTGAATACACGGTTCGGAGCAACTGGCCCCATTGAACCTGGACGACGGTGATAGCGAGAACCATGAGACATAGGTCCGCGAGATTGTCCGTGGCGTTTAATAACACCTTGGAAACCTTTACCTTTAGAAATTCCTGTTACGTCAACGATTTCACCTGCAGCGAAAACTTCAACTTTTACCTCTTGACCAACCTCTAATCCGTCCACGTCTGCATCGCGGATTTCGCGAATGAAGCGCTTAGGAGTTGTAGATGCTTTAGCAGTGTGGCCTTGTTCAGGTTTGTTAGTTAACTTTTCACGTTTATCTTCAAATCCTAACTGAATTGCGTTGTAGCCATCAGTTTCAGTTGTTTTCTTTTGAAGAACAACGTTTGGATTAGCAGCGATTACCGTTACTGGGATTAACTCACCGTTCTCAGCAAATACTTGAGTCATACCGATCTTTCTTCCTAAGATTCCTTTGGTCATGAGTTACACCTCCTACATTTTTAAGTTATATGAATTATAGTTTGATTTCGATATCTACACCAGATGGTAAATCTAAACGCATTAATGAATCTACTGTTTGCGGAGTAGGACTCACGATGTCGATTAGACGTTTGTGTGTGCGCATTTCGAATTGTTCACGAGAATCTTTGTACTTATGAACAGCACGAAGAATTGTGTAAATAGTCTTCTCAGTTGGTAATGGGATCGGACCAGAAACTGTTGCCCCAGAACGCTTAGCTGTTTCTACAATTTTCTCAGCTGATTGATCAAGAATACGGTGATCATAAGCTTTTAAAC
The DNA here is from genome assembly GCF_025809295.1 of Bacillus sp. 41-22. Lineage (NCBI taxonomy): Bacteria > Bacillati > Bacillota > Bacilli > Caryophanales > Bacillaceae > Bacillus > Bacillus sp. 41-22. Next base: position 126,484 of record NZ_CP084035.1, on the reverse strand, counting down.
GGATACGAATTTTTTCTTTTGCCATTATTTTCCCTCCTTCGTTCGCCTATTTCTAAAATAGACCTTCTCCATGGAAATTTCCCCACACCATGCCATGGCAAAGCGGCCGGGTGTGTCAGCAACCTTCCACTTCATCGCAGTCAAAGACCAACATTGTCTATTATACAATGTTATTCGTCTAGATGCAAGCATCTTTTTGTTCGCATCTGCTTTTCTCTACTTTTGCTATTATACATGGCACTTTAAAGAATATCAAGTTTTCATCTACTCTTATTCACCTTACAGTTTTTGGGTGTTGTTTTCGTTTTATATACTATAGAAGAAACTCATCCAAAAATAGAAAATACATCTCTTTCTTCTATAGTAATAAGCAATAAAAAAACTCAAGGGAGAATCCCTTGAGTTTTTAATAATCTAATTAAAGACTACTCAGCAACGATTGTAGCAACTACACCGTAACCTACTGTACGTCCACCTTCACGAATAGAGAATTTAGTTCCCTCTTCGATAGCGATTGGAGCGATAAGTTCGATAGTCATTTCGATGTTGTCACCAGGCATTACCATTTCAGTACCTTCTGGTAATTGGATGATACCAGTTACGTCAGTTGTACGGAAGTAGAACTGTGGACGGTAGTTAGCGAAGAATGGAGTATGACGTCCACCTTCTTCTTTAGATAATACGAAAACCTCAGCTTTGAATTTAGCGTGTGCTTTTACAGAGCCAGTTTTAGCAAGAACTTGTCCACGTTGGATGTCTTCACGAGCAACCCCACGAAGTAGAGCACCGATGTTGTCTCCAGCTTGAGCTTGGTCAAGAAGCTTACGGAACATTTCTACACCAGTTACAGTTGTAGTAGCATTCTCTTCAGCAAGACCGATGATTTCTACTACGTCACCAACTTTAACGATTCCACGCTCAACACGACCAGTTGCAACTGTACCACGACCTGTGATAGAGAATACATCCTCGATAGGCATTAAGAATGGTTTGTCAGTTTCACGTTCTGGAGTTGGGATGTAAGCATCAACTTCAGTCATTAATTCGATGATTTTTTCTTCCCACTCAGCTTCTCCTTGAAGAGCTTTAAGAGCAGAACCTTTAATTACAGGAATATCGTCGCCTGGGAATCCGTATTCAGATAATAGGTCGCGAACTTCCATTTCTACTAATTCTAATAATTCTTCGTCATCTACCATGTCGCATTTGTTTAAGAATACAACGATGTAAGGAACACCTACTTGACGAGAAAGAAGGATGTGCTCACGTGTTTGAGGCATTGGACCATCAGCAGCAGATACTACTAAGATACCGCCGTCCATTTGAGCAGCACCAGTGATCATGTTTTTAACATAGTCAGCATGACCTGGGCAGTCAACGTGTGCATAGTGACGAGTTTCAGTTTCGTACTCAACGTGTGCAGTTGAGATTGTGATTCCGCGCTCTCTTTCTTCTGGAGCAGCGTCGATTTGATCGTATCCGCGTGCTTCAGCACCACCAGCTTTTGCAAGAACTGTAGTGATCGCAGCAGTTAATGTAGTTTTACCATGGTCAACGTGGCCGATTGTACCGATGTTAACATGGGGTTTAGAACGTTCGAATTTAGCTTTAGCCATTCTAAATTCCTCCTTAGTTTATATGGGTTATTTTATATTTAGACTAGAAAGTGAAACTTGCGTCTCACTTTCTAAGCTTACATAAGTAGTTATACTTGAACAATCGATAAAAATCAATTATTCACCTTTATTTTTTTTAATAATTTCTTCAGAAACAGACTTCGGTACTTCTTCATAATGATCAAATGTCATTGAGAATGTTCCGCGTCCTTGAGTGTTAGAACGTAATGCCGTTGCATAACCGAACATTTCAGAAAGTGGAACCATAGCGCGAACAACTTGAGCGTTACCGCGAGCTTCCATACCTTCTACACGTCCACGACGAGATGTTACGTCGCCCATAATGTCACCCATGTACTCTTCAGGAATTACAACTTCAACTTTCATCATTGGCTCAAGAATTACTGGGCTACATTTAGAAACCGCAGCTTTAAGCGCCATAGATGCAGCGATTTTGAACGCCATCTCAGATGAATCGACATCATGGTAAGATCCGTCAACTAACGCAGCTTTGATGTCAACTAGTGGATAACCAGCTAGTACACCATTTTTAAGTGAGTCTTCAAGACCCGCTCCAACAGCTGGGATGTATTCACGTGGAACTACACCGCCGACGATTTTGTTTTGGAATTCAAAACCTTTACCTTCTTCATTAGGTTCAAACTCAATCCAAACGTGACCGAATTGTCCACGACCACCAGATTGACGAGCGAACTTACCTTCAACTTTCGCAGCAGCGCGGAAAGTCTCACGGTATGCTACCTGAGGAGCACCAACGTTTGCTTCCACTTTGAATTCACGGCGCATACGGTCAACGATGATATCAAGGTGAAGTTCACCCATACCAGCGATGATTGTTTGGCCAGTTTCTTGGTCAGTGTGAGCACGGAATGTTGGATCTTCTTCAGAAAGCTTAGATAATGCTGTACCCATTTTATCTTGGTCAGCTTTAGATTTTGGTTCGATAGCTACAGAGATAACTGGTTCTGGGAATTCCATAGACTCAAGGATAACAAGGCTCTTCTCGTCACAAAGAGTATCACCAGTAGTAGTATCTTTTAAACCTACAGCAGCAGCGATATCACCAGCGTAAACTGTTGAAATCTCTTCACGGCTGTTAGCGTGCATTTGTAGGATACGACCTACACGCTCACGCTTACCTTTAGTTGAGTTTTTCACGTATGATCCAGAGTTTAACACACCAGAGTACACACGGAAGAACGTTAACTTACCAACATAAGGATCAGTCATGATTTTGAATGCTAAAGCTGCGAATGGTTCTTCATCGCTAGACTTACGCTCGATAGCTTCATCTGTATCCGGAAGAGTACCTTTAATAGCAGGTACATCTAATGGAGATGGTAGGTAGTCGATAACTGCGTCTAACAGAATTTGAACACCTTTATTTTTGAATGCAGAACCACAGATTACTGGGAAGAATTCTACAGAAGTTGTAGCCTTACGGATACCAGCTTTAAGCTCTTCTACAGTGATTTCTTCACCTTCTAGGTACTTCATCATCATTTCTTCATCAAGCTCAGCTACCGCTTCAATAAGTTTTCCACGGTATTCTTCAGCTAATTCTTTATGCTCTTCAGGAATTTCGACACGCTCGATGTCTGTTCCTAAATCGTTAGAGTACATGTAAGCACACTCTTCAACAAGGTCAATGATACCATTGAACTCATCTTCAGCACCGATTGGTAACTGAATTGGATGTGCGTTTGCTTGTAAACGATCGTGGATTGTTCCTACAGAGTATAAGAAATCTGCACCAATCTTATCCATTTTGTTAACGAATACGATACGAGGTACACCATAAGTAGTAGCCTGACGCCAAACAGTTTCTGTTTGTGGTTCTACACCAGATTGTGCATCAAGTACTGCTACTGCGCCATCAAGTACGCGTAAAGAACGTTCTACTTCTACTGTGAAATCTACGTGTCCTGGAGTGTCAATGATATTTACACGGTGACCTTTCCATTGTGCTGTAGTTGCAGCAGAAGTAATTGTGATACCACGTTCTTGCTCTTGCTCCATCCAGTCCATCTGAGATGCACCTTCATGAGTTTCACCGATTTTATGAATACGTCCTGTGTAATACAGAATACGCTCAGTTGCTGTTGTTTTACCAGCATCGATGTGAGCCATGATACCAATATTACGAGTGTTTTCTAAAGAGAACTCTCTAGTCATTTGGTGTCTTGCTCCTTCCATATATGGATTGGATTATTTTATTTTAAGTAGCAAAAAAGCCACTTTATATTGTTACATATGCCAGTGTCCAGTACCCTCATTATGTAAAACGAGCGCCCAACGAAAGGGAGAGGCATTCTCCCTCTCCACACTTCCATAAGCGACAAATAAAGCGGTTTATGCTTACAATTTATTTTACGTTGAATCCTACCAACGGTAATGAGCAAATGCTTTGTTAGCTTCTGCCATTTTATGAGTGTCTTCACGTTTCTTAACAGATGCACCAGCGTTGTTAGCTGCATCTAAGATTTCGTAAGCTAGACGCTCTTCCATAGTTTTTTCACCACGAAGACGAGCATAGTTTACTAACCAGCGAAGACCTAAAGTTGTACGGCGTTCTGGACGAACCTCAACTGGAACTTGGTAGTTAGCACCACCAACACGACGAGCGCGTACTTCAAGAACAGGCATGATGTTCTTAAGAGCTTGCTCGAATACTTCCATTGGTTCTTTATCTGAACGTTCACGAACGATATCGAAAGCGTTATAAAGAATTGTTTGAGATTTACCTTTTTTACCGTCAACCATCATTTTGTTGATTAGGCGTGTTACAAGTTTAGAATTGTACATTGGATCTGGTAACACGTCACGTTTCGCAACAGGTCCTTTACGAGGCATATTGAGTTCCTCCTTTCATTATAAGTTTATTATTTTTTAGCAGGTTTTGGTCGCTTAGTACCATATTTAGAACGTCCTTGCATACGTTTGTCAACACCAGCTGTATCAAGCGCACCACGAACGATGTGGTAACGTACCCCTGGTAAATCCTTTACTCGACCACCGCGAATTAATACTACGCTATGCTCTTGTAGGTTATGACCGATACCTGGGATGTAAGCTGTAACTTCAATACCGTTTGTTAAACGTACACGAGCGTATTTACGTAACGCTGAGTTCGGTTTCTTCGGAGTCATTGTACCAACACGAGTACACACACCACGTTTTTGAGGTGCAGAGATATCAGTTGATTTTTTCTTTAAAGAATTAAAACCTTTGTTTAACGCAGGTGATTTAGACTTCCATACTTTATCAGTACGACCATTTCTCACTAATTGGTTAATAGTAGGCATTTGATTATCCTCCCTTCGCATGTTTGTATGACCACATATCCAGGTGGTTCATTATTAGTTGAAAACAAAGTTTTTGCAAGGAAGAGCAAATGCTCTCTCCTCACAAAAACAGTTTTAACTTATTATTCCTATTGCTGAAGCTCCCACTTGAATCCCCGAAACTTTTCCAAGCTTACGAACTGATTCAACTTTGGTTATGGGTATGTTATGTTGCAAGGCAGTACGAATGATAACATGGGTTAACCGCACATCAGCATCTTCCGCAATAACAACTTCTTTAACTATACCATTTTTGATTGCTTCCAATGTTCGTTTATGACCAACGACTACATTTTCAGCATTTGACACTTTTTGATAAGACATTTAAATATCCTCCAAAGCATCGTTCAGGAGCAACCTTGATTATAGTAACATTTTGTCTCATACAATGTCAACTAGGATCAGCTGTTTTTATACAAAATTTACGACGGAAAATTTTACTGTTCCACATAAACTTCATCGTTTTCTACATTCATGTTATCTTGTGTTGTTTTTACAAGATCCACTTTGCGATAACGATTCATACCTGTTCCAGCAGGAACAAGCTTACCGATAATAACATTCTCTTTCAATCCTAGAAGCTCATCGCGTTTACCCTTAATTGCTGCATCTGTTAGAACACGAGTTGTTTCTTGGAATGACGCCGCAGATAAGAACGAGTCTGTCTCAAGTGAAGCTTTTGTAATACCAAGTAGAACCGGTCTAGCCGTTGCTGGTTGTTTACCTTTCAGTAACACCTTCGCATTCGCATCAGTAAACTGATGAATATCTAGTAATGTTCCTGGTAATACATCTGTTTCACCCGCATCACTTACACGAACTTTACGTAGCATTTGACGTACCATTACTTCTACGTGTTTGTCACCAATTTCTACCCCTTGCATACGGTATACTTTTTGAACTTCACGTAATAAGTATTCTTGAACTGCTGTAATGTCCGTTACTTTTAGTAATTCCTTCGGATCAATAGAACCTTCTGTTAACTCTTTACCGTGGCTAATTGGCTGTCCTAGAGTTACTTTCAGACGAGCACCGTAAGGAATAGCATACGTACGAGCTTCAACTTCACCCTGTACAACTACTTCTTGGCGATCTTTAACATCGTTGATCGCTGCGATAACACCGTCAATTTCACTGATAACTGCCTGACCCTTCGGATTACGAGCTTCGAAGATCTCTTGGATACGAGGTAAACCTTGTGTGATATCATCCCCGGCAACCCCACCTGTATGGAACGTACGCATCGTTAACTGTGTACCTGGCTCACCGATAGATTGAGCTGCGATAATACCTACCGCTTCTCCTACTTCTACGTCTGTACCAGTTGCTAAGTTACGACCGTAACACTTCTTACATACACCATGGCGAGTATTACACGTAAACGCTGAACGAATGTTTACAGTTTCAACACCCGACTTTTCAACGATATGAGCAATATCTTCAGTAATTAATTGATTTTCAACAACTAATACTTCACCTGTTTCAGGATGTTTTACAGTTTTTCTTGCAAAACGTCCAACAAGACGATCATATAGTGACTCAATAACTTCATTACCCTCTTTAATCGCACCAATTAGTAAACCGCGATCTGTTCCACAATCATCTTGACGAACAATTACATCTTGTGCAACGTCTACAAGACGACGTGTTAAGTAACCAGAATCGGCAGTTTTAAGTGCTGTATCGGCAAGACCTTTACGCGCACCATGCGTAGAGATGAAGTACTCAAGTACTGTTAAACCTTCACGGAAACTCGATTTGATCGGAAGCTCAATGATACGACCAGATGGATTGGCCATCAGACCACGCATACCAGCAAGCTGAGTAAAGTTCGATGCGTTACCACGGGCACCGGAATCACTCATCATGAAGATTGGGTTGCGTTTATTCAAGGATTTCATCAGCTTTCCTTGGATAACATCTTTTGCATTACTCCAAATAGAGATAACACGATCGTAACGTTCTTCTTCCGTGATTAAACCGCGACGGAATTGTTTAATTACATTATCTACTTTTGCTTGTGCTTCATGGAGAATTTCATCTTTTTCACCTAATACAAGAATATCTGATACCCCAACTGTAATACCAGCTTTTGTAGAGTATTTAAATCCTAAGTTTTTCATACGGTCAAGCATGCGAGACGTTTCTGTAATTTGGAAACGTTTGAATACTTCCGCAATAATATTACCAAGGATTTTCTTGCTAAATGGTGCCACTTCTTCGCGACTAGCAATAATTTCTTTAATGTTCGCACCTTTTTCAACGAAATATTCCGCTGGTGTTTCTTTTTCAAGGTTTGAGTTTGTTGGTTCATTAATATAAGGGAACGACTCTGGTAAGATTTCGTTAAATATTAATTTACCAACTGTCGTTAATAGAAGCTTACTCTTTTGCTCTTCAGTAAACGTTACATTATTTACCGAACTCGCAGCAACTGCAACACGTGTGTGCAGATGTACATATCCATTTTGGTATGCAAGTATTGCTTCGTTTGCATCTTTGAAGACCATACCTTCACCGATTGCACCCTCGCGCTCAAGTGTTAAGTAATAGTTACCTAATACCATATCCTGAGATGGAGTAACAACTGGTTTTCCGTCTTTTGGATTCAAGATGTTTTGTGCCGCTAACATAAGGATACGAGCTTCTGCTTGTGCCTCTGATGATAACGGAACGTGAACCGCCATTTGGTCACCGTCAAAGTCCGCGTTGTATGCAGTACATACAAGTGGGTGAAGACGGATTGCACGACCTTCTACTAGTGTAGGTTCAAACGCCTGGATACCAAGACGGTGAAGTGTTGGTGCGCGGTTTAGAAGTACTGGATGCTCTTTAATCACAGATTCTAAAACGTCCCAAACTTCAGGGTGTACACGCTCGATTTTACGTTTAGCACTCTTAATGTTGTGTGCTAATCCTTTTCCAACTAACTCTTTCATAACGAAAGGTTTAAACAATTCAAGTGCCATTTCTTTCGGCAATCCACATTGGTACATCTTTAAGTTCGGTCCTACGACGATTACAGAACGGCCAGAGTAGTCAACACGTTTACCTAATAAGTTTTGACGGAAACGTCCTTGTTTACCTTTAAGCATGTGAGATAGTGATTTTAATGGACGGTTACCTGGTCCAGTAACTGGACGGCCACGGCGACCATTATCGATTAATGCGTCTACAGCTTCTTGTAACATACGTTTTTCGTTTTGAACGATAATGCTTGGTGCACCTAAGTCCAATAGACGTTTTAAACGGTTGTTACGGTTAATTACACGACGATATAAGTCGTTTAAGTCAGAAGTAGCAAAACGTCCACCATCTAACTGTACCATCGGGCGTAGTTCTGGTGGGATAACTGGAAGAACCTCTAAGATCATCCAAGATGGGTGATTTCCAGAGTTACGGAATGCTTCTAATACTTCTAGACGTTTAATAGCACGAGTACGGCGTTGTCCTTGTGCTGTTTTTAATTCTTCTTTTAAGAAGTCTACTTCTTTATCTAAATCGATGTCTTGCAGTAATTTTTTAATCGCTTCTGCACCCATAGCAGCATGGAATGTACTGCCATATCGATCACGATATGCACGGTATTCTTTTTCAGAAAGTAATTGCTTCTTATCAAGTGGTGTATCTCCACTTTCTGTTACAACATAAGAAGCGAAATAAATTACTTCTTCAAGCGCGCGAGGGGACATGTCTAAGACAAGTCCCATGCGGCTCGGGATACCTTTGAAATACCAAATATGAGATACAGGAGCAGCTAATTCGATATGACCCATACGTTCACGACGAACTTTTGCACGCGTTACTTCAACGCCACATCGATCACAAACTACACCTTTATAACGTACACGTTTATATTTCCCGCAATGACATTCCCAGTCCTTTTGTGGTCCGAAAATACGCTCACAGAACAAGCCATCTTTTTCAGGCTTTAACGTACGATAGTTAATTGTTTCTGGTTTCTTAACTTCACCGTATGACCAAGAACGAATCTTGTCAGGTGAAGCAAGTCCAATCTTCATATATTCAAAGTTATTTACATCTATCAAGGGGCCTACCTCCCTTTTAGTCTACAGGTTATCCCAATTATTCCTTAGTTGTCTCAACTTCAACATTCAATTTATCTGCTGATTGATGATCATCGTCATCTTCCGTATCACGCATTTCAATTTCTGTATCGTTGATAGACATCATTTTAACGTCCATACCTAAACTTTGCAGTTCTTTAATCAATACTTTGAATGATTCAGGAACGCCTGGTTCTGGAACATTTTCACCTTTAACAATTGCTTCATACGTCTTAACACGTCCAATAACATCATCAGACTTCACTGTTAAGATTTCTTGAAGAGTATAAGCAGCACCATAAGCTTCAAGTGCCCAAACCTCCATCTCACCGAAACGCTGTCCACCGAACTGAGCTTTACCTCCAAGAGGTTGCTGCGTTACAAGTGAGTATGGTCCAGTAGAACGAGCATGAAGTTTATCGTCAACCATGTGCGCAAGTTTGATCATATACATGACACCAACAGATACACGGTTATCGAATGGCTCACCAGTACGTCCGTCATACAGGATTGTTTTCGCGTCATTTGCCATACCAGCTTCTTCAATTGTGCCCCATACATCTTCCTCACGAGCACCATCGAATACCGGTGTTGCAATGTGAATACCAAGGTATCTTGCTGCCATACCAAGATGAAGCTCTAATACCTGACCGATATTCATACGAGATGGTACCCCTAATGGGTTTAACATGATATCGATTGGCGTACCATCTGGTAAGTAAGGCATATCTTCTTCCGGTAAAATACGGGAGATAACACCTTTGTTACCATGACGACCGGCCATTTTGTCACCTTCAGAAATTTTACGCTTTTGAACGATATATGCACGTACAAGTTGATTCACGCCTGGTGGCAATTCATCGCCATCTTCACGGTTAAACACTTTTACGTCTAAGATAATACCGCCACCACCGTGTGGTACACGTAGTGATGTATCACGTACTTCACGTGCTTTTTCACCGAAGATTGCATGTAATAGACGTTCTTCTGCCGTTAATTCTGTTACACCTTTTGGCGTTACTTTACCAACAAGTAGATCTCCATCTTTTACTTCAGCACCGACGCGAATAATACCGCGCTCGTCAAGATTACGAAGTGCATCTTCTCCAACATTCGGGATATCACGTGTAATTTCTTCTGGTCCAAGCTTCGTATCACGAGCTTCTGATTCATATTCTTCAATATGGATAGAAGTGTACACATCATCTTTTACAAGGCGCTCACTCATGATGATCGCATCCTCATAGTTATAACCGTCCCATGTCATAAAGCCAACAAGCACGTTACGTCCAAGCGCCAGTTCACCTAGTTCCATAGAAGGACCATCCGCAAGGATTTCACCTTTTACAACTTGGTCTCCAACACTTACGATTGGACGTTGGTTGTAGCAAGTTCCTTGGTTAGAACGAATGAATTTTTGCATTTTGTAGCGATCTAAGTCGCCTTTTACTGTTTGACCGTCAACGTCTACATAGCGACGTACCCAAACTTCACGTGCTTCTACGCGCTCAACAACACCAGGCTGTTTACAGATTACTGCAGCACCTGAGTCTTTTGCTGATACGTACTCCATACCTGTACCTACAATCGGAGATTCCGGATTTATTAACGGAACCGCCTGACGTTGCATGTTCGCTCCCATAAGTGCGCGGTTAGAGTCATCGTTTTCTAAGAACGGAATACAAGCTGTCGCTGCCGACACTACTTGTTTTGGAGATACATCCATGTAGTCGATGCGTTCTTTATTTGTGACAATGTTTTCACCACGGAAACGAGCTACGATATCTTCATCAAGGAATTCCCCTACTTCAGATAATTTCATATTCGCTTGGGCTACAACATAGTTATCTTCTTCATCTGCTGTTAAATAATCAACCTGCCCTGTTACAAGACCAGTTTCTGGGTCAACACGACGGTATGGCGTTTCAATGAAACCAAACTCATTTACTTTCGCAAACGAAGATAATGAGTTAATCAAACCGATGTTTGGTCCCTCTGGTGTTTCAATTGGACACATACGACCATAGTGAGAGTAGTGAACGTCACGTACTTCAAAGCCTGCGCGCTCACGCGTTAAACCACCGGGTCCTAATGCAGATAGTCTTCGTTTGTGAGTTAACTCTGCTAATGGGTTTGTTTGATCCATGAACTGAGATAACTGAGAACTTCCGAAGAACTCTTTAATAGATGCAATAACCGGGCGAATGTTAATTAACGCTTGTGGTGTAATTGCATTTGTATCTTGAATCGACATTCTCTCACGAACAACACGTTCCATACGAGAAAGACCGATACGGAATTGGTTTTGTAGTAACTCTCCTACAGAACGCAGACGACGATTTCCTAAGTGGTCAATATCATCTGTATCCCCTACTTTATATAGCAAGTTAAAGAAGTAGCTAATAGAAGCAAGAATATCACCTGGTGTGATGTGTTTTATATCACGAGTAATATTTGCATTCCCAATTACGTTTATAGATCGTTCGCCTTCTGATTCTGGAGCATAAATCTTAATAGATTGCAGCTCAACATCGCCTGCTACCACTCCACCCATTGGTTTCGCTGTTTTGAATCCAATGTTTTTCTCTAAGTAAGGTAGAATGCGATCCAGTGTACGACGATCTAAGACTGTTCCTTCTGCCGCTAAAATTTCACCAGTTTCTGGATCCACCAGTGTTTCAGCTAAACGTTGGTTAAACAATCTGTTTTTAATGTGTAGCTTTTTGTTGATCTTATAGCGACCTACATTTGCTAAATCGTAGCGCTTCGGATCAAAGAAACGAGACACAAGTAAGCTCTTTGCATTTTCTACTGTTGGTGGTTCACCAGGGCGTAGACGCTCATAAATTTCAAGCAATGCCTTCTCAGTGCTATCTGTGTTGTCTTTTTCTAACGTATTGCTTAAGTATTCGTTATCACCTAAAAGCTCGGTGATTTCTTGATCAGAGCCAAACCCTAATGCGCGTAACAAAACAGTTACAGGAAGTTTACGCGTACGGTCAATACGCACATATACAACATCCTTAGCATCTGTTTCATACTCTAACCAAGCTCCGCGGTTTGGAATTACAGTAGCAGTAAAACCACGTTTTCCGTTTTTATCCACTTTGCCACTATAGTATACGCTTGGAGAGCGAACTAACTGGGAAACGATAACACGTTCTGCACCGTTAATTACGAATGTTCCAGTCTCTGTCATGAGTGGGAAATCTCCCATGAACACATCTTGTTCTTTTACTTCACCAGTTTCCTTGTTGATTAGACGCACTTTTACACGAAGTGGTGCTGCATACGTCACATCACGCTCTTTGCATTCTTCTACAGAGTATTTAGGTTCACCCAAGCTGTAGTCGATAAATTCAAGCGATAGATTTCCCGTAAAGTCTTCGATCGGAGAAATGTCTTGGAACATTTCTCGCAAACCCTCATCAAGAAACCACTGATAAGAAGAGGTTTGAATTTCGATAAGATTTGGTAACTCTAATACTTCACTAATACGGGCATAACTTCTTCGTTGGCGGTGGCGTCCGTATTGAACTAGTTGACCTGTCAACTGCTTCACCCCTCAAATCATGAGTATTATAAATGCACAAAAAAATTTGTGCAAAATCACAAATAAATACAACTACTGCTATTAGCGTAGTTTTTTTCTCTTAAAGATAGATACGTTGAGTCTTTCTACCTGCTCAAAAAAGAAAAATGGCTTCTATAAGAAAACCATCATTCTGTTTCATAATCTGCTGATTTTACTATCTTTTCCAAGAGAAGCAAAAATATACATCTTTCTCAACGCAGAAAATCATATATTGGCATTGTATAATGTTAACATAGCCAAAAATAACCGTCAACGCTTTTTTGATTTTATGATATAATATCCTTTTTTCTTTTCTACAACTTCAACTTCAGAAAATACTTCTTCTAGTTTTTTCATCGCAGATGGCGCACCTTGTTTCTTTTGAATAACAATCCACAATTCTCCACCTGAAACTAAATACTCCACAGCCTTTTCTAAAATCTCATGCACGATATCTTTACCAGCACGAATTGGAGGATTAGATAGAATAACAGCATACTTGCCATCTACATTTTCATAGACACTACTTTGCAAAATACGTATATTTTCAATTCTGTTATTAGCGGCATTTTCTTTTGCAAGTCCCAAGGCCCTTTCATTCACATCCACCATGTGAATTTCACGATTTTGAAACTCTTTCGCTAACGACAAACCGATTGGACCGTACCCACATCCTACGTCTAACACATTACCTTTAACATCTGGCATTTGAAACGCTTCAATTAAAAGACGAGAACCAAAGTCCACTTCGTTTTTCGAGAACACCCCATGGTCAGATAAAAAAGTAAATCGAGATTCACGAAGTGTAACTTCCCATCGTTTACGATCACTTTTACTAGAAGGGTCGTTAGAAAAATAATGGTCTGCCATATGGCCACCTCTTTTCTTTACAGTTAAAAAAAAAGCTCGCATAAGAGCGAGCTTTTTTTAAAGCACCAAAAGTTAATTACTTAACTTCTACAGCAGCGCCAACTTCTTCAAGTTTAGCTTTCATTTCTTCAGCTTCCTCTTTAGTAACGCCTTCTTTGATTGCTTTTGGAGTGTTGTCAACTAATTCTTTAGCTTCTTTTAAGCCAAGACCAGTGATTTCACGTACAGCTTTGATAACTTTGATTTTTTGAGCGCCAGCACTTGCAAGTACTACGTCAAATTCAGTTTGCTCAGCAGCAGCTTCACCAGCGCCACCAGCTACAGCTACAGGAGCAGCAGCAGTTACGCCGAATTCTTCCTCGATAGCTTTTACTAAGTCGTTAAGTTCTAATACAGTCATAGATTTAACTGCTTCAATGATTTGTTCTTTAGTCATTGTAAATATCCTCCCTTAAATAGGTTTGTATTGTTTTATAGATAACAAGTAATTATCTTTTAAAAAATTAAGCGCCTTGCTCTTCCTTTTGATCTGCAACTGCTTTAGTAGCAAGTGCAAGGTTACGGATTGGAGCTTGAAGAACGCTAAGAAGCATAGAAAGTAAGCCTTCACGTGATGGAAGAGTAGCGATAGCTTTAACCTCATCAAGTGTTACAAGTTTACCTTCGATTACGCCCGCTTTAATTTCTAAAGCTTCATGATTTTTAGCGAAGTCGTTTAATACTTTCGCAGGAGCAACTACATCCTCGTTACTGAACGCGATTGCGTTTGGTCCTGTTAAGAATTCGTTTAACTCAGCCATTTCAGCAGACTCTGCAGCACGACGAGTTAAAGAGTTTTTGTAAACTTTGAACTCAACGCCAGCTTCACGTAAGTTTTTACGTAATTCTGTTGCTTCAGAAACTGTTAAACCACGGTAGTCAACAACAATTGTAGATTTACTCGCGCGAAGTTTTTCAGCGATTTCAGTTACAACTTGTTGTTTAGTTTCGATTACTTTGCTCATGTTATTACACCTCCTGTAGATTATATAGAAGATGTACCGAAAGTGCACTAAAAACCTCCATGCCCAACTTGTAGACATGGAGGCATATAGTCACAGAAAAAAGATTCCGCTTCGTATATTAACACCTAGGTAGGAAATTAAGTCGAATCGACTCCTACTGTCTACGGTACACTATTAAAATTCACAACATAAATGATTATATTAAAACTTCTTTATGAAGTCAACTTCCAATTTTTACGCAAGTGTAGAAACGTCTACGCGTACGCCAGGTCCCATTGTAGAAGCAACAGTTGCGTTCTTCATGTAAGTACCTTTTGCAGCAGCTGGCTTAGCTTTTTGTAGCGTGTCAGCAATTGTTTTGAAGTTTTCTACTAATTTAGCATCTTCGAAAGATACTTTACCGATTGGAACGTGGATGTTACCAGCTTTATCAACGCGGTATTCAACTTTACCAGCTTTGATTTCGTTAACAGCTTTAGTTACATCGAAAGTAACTGTTCCAGTTTTAGGGTTTGGCATTAAACCTTTAGGTCCTAATACACGACCAAGTTTACCAACTTCACCCATCATGTCAGGAGTTGCTACTACTACATCGAAATCGAACCAACCTTTTTGGATTTTACCGATGTAATCAGCATCGCCTACGAATTCAGCGCCAGCAGCTTCAGCTTCTTTTGCTTTTTCGCCTTTAGCGAATACTAATACACGTTGTACTTTACCAGTACCGTGTGGAAGAACAACTGCACCACGAATTTGTTGGTCAGCTTTCTTAGGGTCAACACCTAAACGGAATGCAGCTTCTACAGTTGCATCAAATTTAGCTGTGTTTGTTTTCTTTACTAATTCTACTGCTTCTGTTGCAGAGTAAGCAGATGCACGATCAACAAGCTTCGCAGCTTCAACGTACTTTTTACCTCTTTTAGCCATGTTTGTTTCCTCCTTGAATGTGGTTTTAGCGGAATAACCTCCCACGTTTACGCCTTCATTCCGGGAACCCCCGAGGATGTGCGCCCATCCATTTATTTAAAAATGATGATCATTTACGATAATAAAGGTTGCGAATTGGAATTCCAGACCCGCAACCTTTTTTACAAAAAACAAATCGAATTAGTCTTCGATAACGATGCCCATACTGCGCGCAGTACCTTCAACCATACGCATTGCAGCTTCTACGCTAGCAGCGTTTAGGTCAGGCATTTTAGTTTCAGCGATTTCGCGTACTTTATCACGCTTAACAGTTGCCACTTTATTACGGTTTGGTTCACCAGAACCAGACTCAATACCAGCTACTTTCTTAAGAAGAACAGCAGCAGGAGGAGTTTTAGTAATGAAAGTGAATGAACGGTCTTCAAATACCGTAATTTCAACAGGGATGATAAGACCAGCTTGATCAGCTGTACGAGCGTTAAACTCTTTACAGAAGCCCATGATGTTAACACCTGCTTGTCCTAATGCTGGACCAACCGGCGGAGCTGGATTAGCTTTACCTGCAGGAATCTGAAGTTTTACCATTTTAATTACCTTTTTAGCCACGAGACACACCTCCTTAAGTCCGTGATGTGGTCAATTGGGCAGTGATTTGCCCTCCCACTTCATATTTTATCATTATGATAAAATCTTTTTCAAAAAACGTCTCCGTTACCGAAGACGTACTGACTTAAAAGATATTATCACTTTTTACAATTCATTTCAAGTTTCATTTTATAATTTTTCAATTTGATGGAAATCAAGTTCAACCGGAGTCTCGCGACCGAACATGTCTACAAGCACGCTAACTTTTTTCTTTTCCACATCAATTTCTTCAATCGCACCTGTATAATCCGCGAATGGCCCCTCATTTACACGCACTGTTTCATGAAGTTCAAATTCGAAATCAACCACTTCATTGTCCATTCCCATATGCTTCATGATGGTAACAACTTCCTCTTCTAATAGAGGCGATGGTTTAGATCCTGAACCAGAAGAACCGACAAAGCCTGTTACACCTGGCGTATTACGAACAACATACCAAGAATCGTCAGTCATGATTAGTTCTACTAATACGTAACCTGGGAACACTTTTCTTTTCGTTATTTTTTCTTTACCATTTTTCATTTCTACTTCTACTTCTTCCGGGACAACAACACGGAAAATTTTATCTTGCATACCCATTGATTCTACACGTTTCTCTAGGTTTGCTTTTACTTTATTTTCATATCCAGAATAAGTATGGACAACATACCAACTTTTTTCCATTCATTTAGGACGAGCGTCCTTCCCTCCCTGACGTACATTTTTTTGCGCAAATGAAAAAACCCGTTCACCGGGCTTTTACACAGTTCTTATAAATAACATTATATCATGGATAAGTGCTTCTTATTCAAGAATTAACCAAGAATTAACCGAATTAAAGAAGAAATGCCCATATCAACCACTGCGAAGAAAATCGCAAAGAACACAACTGTCGCGATAACAGTCGTTGTTGATCGGAGTAATTCATCTTTTTTAGGCCAACTTACTTTTTTCATTTCGCGACCTACATCGCCGAAAAAGTTCGTTAAACGCATCTACGGGACCTCCAGTTTATTATTTCAATTATTTATTTTGTTTCTTTGTGAACTGTATGCTTATTGCATGTTTTACAAAACTTCTTTATCTCAAGTCGCTCTACTGAGCTCGTATCTTTCATCGTAGAGTAGTTTCGATTTTTACACTCTTCACATGAGAGTACAACTTTTTTCCTCATTAGTTACACCAACCTTGTAACATTGTCCCTAAAAATGTATCATACAACAAAAGACAATGTCAATGTCATGACTTTCACTCTCTTAACAAAAAGAAAACAGGTGAATTATTTTACACCTGCGGCACTTGCTATGAATTTAAAGTTGTGCTCTCTCTCATCTCCATATATCTTTCTAATTTCCTTTTTACACGCTGCAATGCGTTATCAATAGATTTCACGTGCCTGTTTAACTGTTCTGAAATTTCTTGATAGGAACGACCATCTAAGTATAAAGAGAGCACTTTTCTTTCTAAATCGCTTAATAATTCAGATATTTTAGATTCTATGTCTGTATATTCTTCCTGACTTATAATCATCTCTTCTGGATCAGTTACTTTCGATTCCGAAATAACATCTAATAATGTTCGATCAGATTCCTCATCGTAAATTGGCTTGTCTAAAGACACATACGAATTTAACGGAATATGTTTTTGCCTTGTTGCTGTTTTAATAGCGGTAATAATTTGTCGAGTGATACACAGTTCAGCAAATGCTTTGAACGAAGACAGCTTGTCCCCTTTATAATCACGAATAGCTTTAAACAATCCAATCATGCCTTCTTGAACAATATCTTCTCGATCGGCACCCACTAAGAAATAAGATCTTGATTTCGCGCGAACAAAGTTCTTATATTTGTGAATTAAATATTCTAGAGCGTCAGTATTACCTTTTCGAACTAACTCAACGATTGCCTCATCCTCTAAATCACGAAATGTAACGTCGCCTACACTTACGAAGCCTGCTTCCACCCTGATCCCTCCGACCGCTATATATTTAGCAATATTATACAGTAAAAAGATAAAGAGCGTCAATGCTTCAACGCTCTCCTCTTCTTAATTTTTCTAATTTTTCTGTAATATCTTCACTAAATATCTTTCGCATGGCGGGTTGCTTTTCTTTCGTGTCTTTTGTACACCTTCTTACTTGTTGTTCCATCGCTTGCACTTCTAACTCTAATTCACGCGCAGATTTTCGAAGTGCACCTTGCGCAAATATAATCCATTGCTCCGTATAATCCGAAGTTGCAACGTATATTTGTGTATTTACATTTCTAAGCTCAATCGCAAGTTGTTCTATCTTTTCATCTGCAGTTTGATTTTTTCTCGTGAATATTACTTCCACCCGTGATTGTTTCATCTTTTTTTCAATACCATAGACTGTATAGGCATCAAAGACAATCATTACCTTTGTGCCTGTATAGCCTTGATAATCCGCCATCTTATCAATAAGTGCGTCTCTTGATGACTGTAAATCTACATCCCGCAGTTTCTTCAAGTCTCCCCAAGCCCCGATAATGTTGTAACCGTCAACGATTAAAATATCGTTCATTTTTTATTTACCAATTTCGTGACGTTTACGATATACCTCATACATTAACAAACTTGCGGCTACTGAAGCATTTAAGGATGTAACTTTACCGACCATCGGTAAAGTAATTAGGAAATCACACTTTTCACCAATAATACGACTCATACCTTTTCCTTCACTACCAATTACTAGTCCGATTGGCATATTACCATCTAAATTACGATAATCTGTTTTCCCTTTGGCATCTGTACCAGCAATCCAAAGTCCACGTTCTTTTAATTCATCAATTGTACGCGATAAGTTTGTTACACGTGCAACAGGAATATATTCAATTGCCCCAGTCGACGCTTTCGCAACTGACGCTGTAAGCCCCACCGCTCTTCTTTTTGGAATAATAACCCCATGAGCCCCTGTTGCATCCGCAGTACGCATAATAGAGCCTAAGTTATGTGGGTCTTCAATTTCATCTAAAATTAAGAAGAACGGATCTTCATTGCGTTTTTCTGCTAATTTAAACAAATCCTCTAACTCAGCATATTGATATGCAGCTACTTGAGCAATTACACCTTGATGATTACCCTCAACCAATTGATCTAATTTCTTCTTTGGTGCGTGTTGCAAGATAACCTTATTCTCTTTTGCTAATGCTAGTACAATTTGCACTTGTCCTTTGGCAGCACCTTCCGCTACCAAAATTTTATTAATATCTCGCCCCGCTCTTAAAGCTTCAATTACAGGGTTACGTCCGATAATATATTCACTACTCATGATGATGTGCTCCCTTCCTTTTCTTCCAAAACGTCAATCGCCTTATATACAATCTCGTCCAATCTTTCACGATTATTCAACAAGTGATGATAACCGATTAGCGCTTCAAAGGCTGTACTGTGTCGATATGTTTGTACATCTGTATTTTTTGGAACAGTACCCGAATTCGCATTACGCCCTCTTCTTAATACCGCCTCTTCCTCTTCTGTCAAAAATGCCGTTTCTAATAAATGATAAACAACTTTCGCCTGTGCTTTTGCCGAAACAAAGCTCGTCCCTAAGCGATGTAATTGATTAGGGCGAACTTTCCCCTTTTGAAGGAGGTGATAGCGGATATATTGCTCATATACCGCATCACCCATATATGCTAAAGCTAAGCTGTTTAATTGCTTTGCATCAATCATTCTTATCCTCTTTTCCATCTTGTACCTTGAGCGGTATCTTCTAAAATAATATTACGTCCTTTTAAATCATCGCGAATTTGATCAGATAGTGCGAAGTCACGATTTTGACGAGCTTCAATACGCTTTTGGATTAGTGCTTCAATTTCTTCATCAAGCAACTCTTCTTGCGCTAATTCTAATCCTAAAATACTAAATAATGTTTCAAGTTGTTTTACATACGCTTCAATTACAACTTTAGAAGTATGTTCTTCTAACAAATATTGATTTGCGTGATTTGCTACGTTATATAATTCAGTAATCGCATTAGCCGTATTGAAATCATCATCCATCGCTTCTTCGAATGCAACCTGGAACTTTTCCATTTCAGCTAACCATTTTTCATTATGGTCCGTTAAATCCGTACTACTTTCCATACGATGCTTTAAGTTACCGTAAGCTGTTTTAATTCTTTCTAGTCCATTATTAGTACTTTGCAATAAATCCTCGCTAAAGTTAATTGGGTGACGGTAATGTACCGATAGCATAAAGAACCTGATTAACTGTGGATCATATTGTTTAATGATATCGTGAACTAAAATGAAGTTTCCAAGCGACTTAGACATCTTCTCGTTATTAATATTAATATATCCGTTATGCATCCAATAACGTGCAAATGTTTTTCCTGTCAACGCCTCAGACTGCGCAATTTCATTTTCATGATGAGGAAACGCTAAATCTTGACCACCAGCATGAATATCAATTGTATCCCCTAAATATTTACGCGCCATTGCTGAGCATTCAATATGCCACCCTGGGCGTCCTTTCCCCCAAGGGCTTTCCCAGAAGATTTCCCCTTCTTTCGCAGCTTTCCATAAAGCAAAATCAAGAGGGTCTTGTTTCTTTTCTCCTACTTCAATACGTGCACCGTGACGTAAGTCTGCAATCGGTTGATGTGATAATTTACCGTAACCTTCGAATTCTTTCGTTTTAAAGTACACATCACCTTCTGATTCATATGCATACCCTTTATTCACAAGTTCTTGAATAAATTCAATAATGATATCCATATTTTCCGTTACACGTGGATGAACCGTTGCATGTTTGCAACCTAGTGCCGTTACATCTTCAAAGTAAGCTTCAACAAAACGATCTGCAATTGTTGGCACATCTTCACCTAATTCGTTTGCCGCCTTAATTAATTTATCATCCACGTCAGTAAAGTTAGATACATACTGCACATCATATCCTTTATATTCTAAGTAACGGCGTACTGTATCAAACACCATAGGTGGTCTTGCATTCCCAATGTGAATGTAGTTATACACTGTAGGTCCGCACACATACATCTTTACCTTATTTTCTTCTAATGGCATAAACTCTTCTTTTTGACGCGTTAACGTATTATAAATGTGAATAGTCATTTTTATCCTTCCTTCCTACCTTTACTTCGAGTTGCTTTCTCAATTTATCAAGTTCTACTTCCATAACCTTTAATTTATCAAAAATCGGATCCGGAAGATCAGAATGATTTAATTCTTGACCAATCTTTACTCCATTTTGAATAACGACTCGGCCAGGTATACCTACAACTGTAGAATGCGCAGGAACTTCCTTTAACACGACAGATCCTGCTCCAATTTTAGAATTCTCTCCAATAGTAATAGATCCTAGTACTTTAGCACCTGTTGCAATTAATACATTATCCTGAATTGTAGGGTGCCTCTTTCCTTTTTCTTTACCTGTACCACCTAATGTGACACCTTGATAAATTGTTACGTTTTCGCCAATTTCACACGTTTCTCCAATTACAACCCCCATTCCATGATCAATGAAAAAACGACGACCAATAGTTGCTCCTGGATGAATCTCAATGCCAGTAAAAAAACGACTAACTTGCGAAATCCAACGTGCCATAAAGAAAAAATCCCTTTTATAAAAAGCATGTGCAATTCGATGGGCCCAAACTGCATGTAATCCAGAGTAAGTTAAAATGACTTCGAAATAACTTCTTGCCGCTGGATCCTGTTCAAAAACGACTTCAATATCTTCCCGAAGCCTCTTAAACATCGATGTTCCCTCCCCTTTATGGGCTGCTTTTTTCGAGTGAACTAACTCCCCACTTCCCCCTAAATCTTTATACAAGGGGATAAAACTTATACTCACACCATTTACATGGTATAAAAAAAAGACGCCTCTGTCATATAGACAGAGACGCCTTTTAAGCGCGGTTCCACTCTGTTTAGGCTAAAGAAGCCTCAAACTCATCCATGATAACGGTTTACACCGCTTCTGTTTACTTTGCGCCCTAAGACGTTCCGCGAAATACTTCGCTGTTCAACAGAAGACTCGAAGGGGCATTTCAAAAATCCGCTTATAAACCACTTCCAGCCTAAGGGTGGTTCTCTCTGTAAAAAGCCTGATTTTCTACTTCTCCTTCTCGTCGCTTTTCCTTATTAGATTTTAGATATACTTATTATATTGCTAAACCTAGAAAATGTTAACCAATTACTTTTTGAATACGATTTAAAACTTTTTCTTTTCCAAGAAGAGCAATAGCGTTAGGAAGCTCTGGACCATGTGTTTGTCCAGTAGTAGCAACACGGATTGGCATAAATAGGTTTTTACCTTTATGTCCTGTTTCTTTTTGAACTGCTTTAATAGCCGCCTTAACTGCCGCTGGCTCCATTGCTTCTAAAGCTTCTAATTGATCGGCAAATGCACGAAGTACTTCAGGTACTTGTTCACCTTTCAATACTTCTTGTCCCTCTTCTTCATGATCAACATGATCTTTAAAGAACATTTCAGAAAGCTCTACAATTTCAGCTCCAAAGCTCATTTGGTCATGATATAAAGCAATTACATCACGAACCCACGCTTGTTCTTGTTCGCTTAAGTTTTCACCTACGCGACCCGCCTTCACTAAATGCGGTAAGCTTAGTTCAACAACCGTATCTAAATCTTGTTTTTTCATATATTGGTTGTTCATCCATTTTAGTTTTTGGGAATCAAATAATGCAGGTGATTTTGATAAACGAGCTGCATCAAACATTTTGATAAACTCATCTTGAGAGAAGACTTCTTCTTCACCTACTGGTGACCAACCTAGTAATGCAATAAAGTTAAAGATTGCTTCTGGAAGATATCCAAGCTCTTTATATTGCTCAATAAATTGAATAATAGATTCGTCACGCTTACTTAGCTTTTTACGGCTTTCGTTTACAATTAAAGTCATATGACCGAACTTCGGGATATCCCAACCGAAAGCTTCATAAATCATCATTTGTTTTGGCGTGTTTGAAATATGATCATCACCACGAAGTACGTGTGTAATCTCCATTAAGTGATCATCTACCGCTACCGCAAAGTTATAAGTTGGAATTCCATCTTTTTTCACGATAACGAAATCACCAAAATCATTTGAATGGAATGCAACTTCATCTTTTACGAGATCTTTAAACGTGTAGTCGCTATCAGCCGGCACACGGAAGCGAATACTTGGAATACGGCCTTCAGCCTCAAATCCTTTAATTTGCTCCTCAGTTAAATCACGGTGGTTTCCTGCATAACGCGGTGTTTCACCACGAGCGATTTGACCTTCACGCTCTGCTTCTAGCTCTTCTTCTGTCATATAACATTTGTAAGCTAAATCACGCTCTAATAAATCTTTATATAATTTTTTATAAATATCTAAACGCTCTGTTTGACGATATGGTCCAAATTCACCACCAACATCAACACCTTCATCCCAGTCCATACCGAGCCATTTCAAGTATTTTAATTGGCTTTCTTCTCCACCAGCAACATTACGTTTCACATCAGTATCTTCAATACGAATAATAAACTTACCATCTTGATGACGAGCAAATAAATAATTAAATAATGCCGTACGCGCATTTCCGATATGTAAGTGTCCTGTTGGACTTGGCGCATAGCGCACTCTCACTTGCTTTTCCATAGTTGGTACACCTTCCAATCTTAATGTCAACACATTCTATAATTGTACACCAAAAAAACGTGATTATCCATCTTACGAATTAAAAACCACTATTTTTTCTGTAATAAAACAACCGCTTGAGAAGCAATCCCTTCTTCTCTACCTGTAAATCCTAATTTTTCTGTTGTTGTTGCCTTTACATTAATATTATCAATAGACGTTTCTAATAGTTCACTAATGCGTTTACGCATGCTTTCAATATGCGGTGCCATTTTTGGCTTTTGGGCAATAATTGTACAATCTAGGTTCCCTAGCTCATAACCTTGTTCACGCACAAATTCCCAAACCTTTTGTAACAATACAGCTGAATCCGCATCTTTAAAGGCAGGATCTGTATCGGGAAAATGTTTTCCAATATCTCCTGCTGCAATTGCTCCTAGACATGCGTCAGCAATCGTATGTAACAATACATCTGCATCCGAGTGACCGATTAATCCTTTTTCATGAGGAATTGTAATTCCACCGATAATTAACGGTCTACCTTCCGCAAATTCATGTACATCAAAACCTTGTCCAATTCGAAACATTCTTTACATCCTCCTCAATCTAAACTACTTTATGAATTCTATATTATATTGCTATCTCTATAAAGAAAAGCCCGGCAACTGCCGAGCTTTTCTTTACTATAATACCATCACTTCTATTTTTTCTGAACATGAAGGAAACTTTCAGCAATTAGTAAATCCTCTGGAGTCGTCACTTTAATATTATAGTAACTCCCCTCTACTACGCCTACTTTCTTCCCTACACGTTCTACGAGACTCGCGTCATCTGTACCAAGAAAACAACTTTGCTTTGCACTTCTATGAGCTTCTAATAAAAGAGGAACAGAAAATCCTTGCGGTGTTTGAACCGCTTTAAGCTGAGAACGTTCTACCGTTTCAACAACAACACCCTGTTCTACTTTCTTAATGGTATCCTTCACTGGCACCGCACAAATGGAAGCACCATATTTCTCTGCTGCAGTTAATACATCTTGCATCATCTTATTCGTTACGAACGGGCGCGCACCATCGTGTACGAGAACATATTCAACACCACTCACATACTGAAGCGCATTATACACACTATCTTGTCTTTCGGCCCCGCCTTGAATAAATTGCACCTGCTTTTCAACCGGGTACTTCTGCATTAACTCCTCAAAATAAGGGCGTTCCTCTTCGTTAATTGCCATGATAATACGTTTACATGCTTTATCTTTTTCAAAAGCACGTAATGTATGCACAATGATAGGTACTCCATTTATAAGTAAGAACAACTTGTTTTTGCCAGCACCCATCCGTTTCCCTTGACCCGCTGCTGGAATAATTAACGTATACATATTAATAATCCTCTACTTATAATGCTTTTTCTAATAATTTACGTTTTGCGAAAATCATACGACCTGCCGATGTTTGCAACACACTTGTAACTAGTACATTAAGTTGCGAACCGACATATTCTCTACCGTCTTCTACTACAATCATCGTGCCATCATCTAAATATGCCACACCTTGATTTTGTTCTTTACCATCTTTCACAACATAAACACTTAATTCTTCGCCAGGGAGTACGACTGGTTTAATTGCATTTGCTAAATCGTTAATGTTTAATACTGTTACTCCTTGTAATTCAGAAACTTTGTTTAAGTTGAAATCATTTGTTACAACAGTTCCACCAGTGATTTTAGCTAACTTTACAAGCTTGCTATCCACCTCTTGGATATCCTCAAAATCGCCTTCATAAATTTCCACCGGAATTGGTAGCTCTTTTTGAATACGATTTAAAATGTCTAATCCTCTGCGACCACGATTACGCTTTAAAGCATCAGAAGAATCGGCAATATGCTGAAGCTCTTCTAATACGAATTGTGGAATCACAATTGTTCCTTCTAAAAACTTCGTTTGGCAAATATCCGCAATACGTCCATCAATAATTACGCTTGTATCGAGAATTTTCCAATGAGTTGTAGATTTTTCTACCTCTACCTCTTCGTTCTCGCTATTGTTTTTCTTCTTACCTCCACGCTGGGGTAATGTAAATAATCCTAGCAATTCATTTCTCTTTTTAAATCCTACTTGGAATCCTAAATAACCAAGTAAAAGAGTAAAGAACACTTGTAATACTGTACTAATGACTGGAATCGTAAATTCACGAATTGGTATCAAAATTAAATATGCAACAATAAGACCAGAGATCAACCCTAATGTACCAAATAAAACATCCGCTACCGGTGCCTTTACAAGGGCTTCTTCGATATGTTTAATAAGTTGAACAATATAATCCACAAGCCAAAATGTTGTTAAAAATAAAATAATTGCACCAATAATTGCACGAACGTACGATCCCTCAAGCAAAGGAACAGCACCAACGTCCAATACATTAATAACTTTTGGGATTAGAAAAATCCCTAACGCTCCCCCGATCACTAAAAAGAAGAGCTGTACGATCCTTTTTAACATCCAACCACCTCCTACTCATTATTAACCATTGTTTTGCTAATCAAAACGCCGAATGCAAAAGCGGACGTGTTTTTTTGTAAATAGTTTTATTTACCAATATACCATATCATATAACAAAAATGTTCTAGTGTCGTTATATTATGGAATCAATGTAATATTCTTAATTGTGTCTACTCATATAGAGATGCTCTTGAATTCTTTTTAGGCCCTCTCGTATTTTCTTCGCCCTAACTTCCCCAATTCCTTCCACATCATCCAATTCATTAATAGTTGCACGACAAACACCTTGCAATGTTTTAAATCGATTAATTAAATTTTCAATGATAAGTGGTGGAACACGAGAAATTTTGCTTGCGATTCGGTATCCCCTCGGTGTCACGCTTTCTTCTAAGCTCATTTGCCCTGGATAGCCGAGCAATTTAACTAAATCGCTATCCTCTAAAAGCTGTGTATTTGCAAGATCTTGTAACTTTTTCAAAATTTGATGGTGATCCTGCGTTTTTTCTTGATAATAATCCTTAATTAATAACGCTGCCTCTGCTTCTAAGTCGGCTAGTAATTCTGTAAGTTGTAAACGAATTAATCTTCCTTCCGTTCCTAACTCATGAATGTAGCTCACTATTTCATTTTTAATACGCAGTACCATTTCAACACTATGTAAAACGTGAACTACCTCGGACATTGTAACGACCTCTTCAAATTCTAGAATGCCCAAATTCGTAATCCCATCATTCCATACAGCTTTATATTTTTCTAACGTTTGAATAGCTTGGTTTGCCTTTGTTAAAATTACACCTATATCTTTTAGTGTATAACGTAAGTTCCCTTGATATAGTGTAATTACGTTACGTCTTTGTGAAATAGCCACAACAAGGCTAGCCGTCTGCTTTGCTACACGCTCTGCCGTTCGGTGACGCATACCTGTTTCAATAGAATCAATGGATGGATCTGGAACTAATTGTGCATTTGCAATTAAAATTTTGCTCCCAGTTTCATTTAAAATAAGTGCCCCATCCATTTTTGCTAATTCATATAAACTAGCCGGCGAGAATGCACAATTAATGTGAAATCCTCCATCAACAATACTTTTAATCTGCTCATTATACCCAAGAACAATTAGCCC
Source organism: Bacillus sp. 41-22 (assembly GCF_025809295.1). Taxonomy (NCBI): domain Bacteria; kingdom Bacillati; phylum Bacillota; class Bacilli; order Caryophanales; family Bacillaceae; genus Bacillus; species Bacillus sp. 41-22. The sequence continues at coordinate 99,207 of NZ_CP084035.1, read as the reverse complement.
TCCAGTTTGCGCACGAAGTACGTTATCTATCCCTTCGCGTAGTGGTGTTCCTGGGGCAACAAGCTGTAGAATATTAATCATACTTTTGACACGTTGCTTGTTTTCCTCCATAGCCTAGCCTCCTAATGTCAAACGAAGCGCTTCTCCTAAATTAGAAACACCTACTACCTCAATCCCATCTGGAATTGTCCATCCTCCCAAATTTTTTCTAGGAATAATAGCACGTTGAAATCCTAATTTCGCTGCTTCTTGTACACGTTGTTCAATTCTTGATACTCTTCTTATTTCTCCAGTTAGGCCTACTTCTCCTATTACCGCATCGGCTGGTGCAGTAGCTTTATCTCTGAAACTTGAAGCAATACTTAAGGCGACAGCTAAATCGATTGCTGGTTCATCTAATTTCAAGCCACCCGCAACTTTTAAATATGCGTCTTGATTTTGCAACAATAAACCTGTTCTTTTTTCTAGCACTGCCATAATAAGTGAAACGCGGTTATGATCAATTCCCGTCGCCATTCTTCGAGGATTTCCAAAACTAGTAGGGGAGATTAATGCTTGTATTTCTACTAAAACCGGCCTTGTTCCTTCCATTGAAGCAACCACTGTGGATCCTGCAACTCCAACTGGACGTTCCTCAAGGAAAATTTCAGAAGGATTTAGTACTTCTGCAAGACCTAGTTCCTTCATTTCAAAGATACCCATTTCATTTGTGGAACCAAAACGGTTCTTCACAGCTCGCAAAATACGATATGTATGGTGACGATCTCCTTCAAAGTAAAGAACTGCATCAACCATATGTTCTAGCATACGTGGTCCTGCAATTGCCCCTTCTTTTGTCACATGTCCGACGATAAAAATAGGAATCCCTTTCGTCTTTGCAAGTTTCATTAATTCCGCTGTACATTCACGTACTTGCGTTACACTCCCTGGGGCTGACGTCACTTCAGGTAAATGTATCGTCTGGATGGAGTCAATAACAACAAAAGCTGGATTCATCTCCTCAATGTGCGCTGCAATTCTCTGTAAATCAGTCTCTGCTACAACAAATAGATTACTACCCTTTACATGCAAACGATCTGCACGAAGTTTGATCTGCTTTGCTGACTCCTCACCTGATATGTATAGTACATCATATAAAGAATCTGCTAATTGCGATGAAATTTGTAATAACAATGTTGATTTCCCAATCCCAGGGTCTCCACCAATAAGTACTAAAGATCCATCTACAATCCCGCCACCAAGTACACGGTTAAACTCTTGAAATTTCGTTTCAATACGCGCCTCAGACTTTGTTTCTACCTCTGTTAAGCGTCTTGGTTTTGTTACTTCTGATTGAATTGCATTGGCATAATTAAGGCGTCTTGATGATACAACTGGTTCCATCTCTTCAACAAGCGTATTCCATTGACCACATCCTGGACATTTCCCCATATATTTTGGCGACTGATAACCACATTCTTGACATGTAAATTTTGTTTTCTTTTTAGCCATATCTTTTATAGTTCACTTCACTTTCATCTACAAACGTTTATCCTTCTCGTACAAGAAAGAGGGCTATCGCGTAGCCCTCTTTGTTTGTCTATACTTATTTTACCTTTTCCGCACTATGAATGACAAATGATTCTCCTTCTATATCAAAGATAACTTTTTGTCCTTTCTCAATAGCACCTTTTAACAGTTCTTCTGATAGTCTATCTTCTACATGTTTTTGAATTGCTCTACGAAGCGGACGAGCACCGTACTCTCGATCAAATCCTTTATCAGCAATTGCTGAAATTGCTCCTTCTGTTAAATGCAATTCAATCTCTTGTTCTTTTAAGCGATTCACTAACTGATTCACCATAAGAGTTACAATTTCTTGAATATGTTTTTTCTCAAGCATATGGAACACGATAATTTCATCAATACGGTTTAAGAATTCTGGACGAAATGCTTTTTTCAATTCATCCATTACTTTACCTTTCATATCTGAATAATCGCGGCTCTCATCTTGTACGTTAAATCCAAGATGTTTATTACGTTTTAATGCGTCTGCACCAACATTAGACGTCATAATAACAATTGTATTACGGAAATCAACTGTACGTCCTTTAGAATCTGTTAAACGGCCATCTTCTAATACTTGTAGTAAAATATTAAACACATCAGGATGAGCTTTCTCTACTTCATCTAATAAGACAACTGAATATGGCTTACGACGAACTTTCTCTGTTAATTGTCCACCTTCTTCATATCCAACATATCCTGGAGGAGATCCAACTAAACGAGAAGTAGAATGCTTTTCCATGTACTCAGACATATCGATGCGGATCATTGCATCCTCATCACCGAACATAGATTCCGCTAATGCCCTTGCTAGTTCTGTTTTACCTACACCAGTAGGTCCTAGGAAAATAAATGAGCCAATTGGACGTTTCGGATCTTTTAATCCCGCTCTCGCACGACGAACAGCTTTTGCCACAGCTACAACTGCTTCATCCTGCCCAATTAAACGATCATGTAAAATTGATTCCAAGTTTAATAATTTATCTGTCTCTGTTTGTGCAAGTTTAGAAACTGGAATACGCGTCCATGTGGAAACGACATTTGCAATATCTTCTACTGTTACTTCTGAGTTTTCTTGTCCTTGTTTCTCTTTCCACTGACGCTTTGTATCTTCTAACTTTTCACGCAAACGTTGTTCCATATCACGTAAGGAAGCAGCTTTTTCAAATTCTTGGCTTTGTACAGCTGCATCTTTTTCTTTTCTAATTTCCTCAAGCTTCACTTCAAGCTCTTTTAAGTTTGGCGGTGTTGTATAAGAACGTAAGCGCACTTTTGATGCAGCCTCATCAATTAAATCGATTGCTTTATCAGGTAAAAAACGGTCTGTAATGTAACGATCTGAAAGTTTTACAGCCGCATCGATTGCATCATCTGTAATAGATACGCGGTGATGCGCCTCATAACGGTCACGTAAACCTTTTAAAATCTGAACTGATTCTTCTAAGTTTGGTTCATCAACATGAATTGGTTGGAAACGTCTTTCTAATGCCGCATCCTTTTCAATATATTTACGATATTCGTCTAAAGTTGTTGCACCAATACATTGTAATTCACCACGTGCTAAAGATGGTTTTAAAATATTCGATGCATCAATTGCACCTTCCGCCCCTCCTGCACCAATTAACGTATGAAGCTCATCAATAAATAGAATGATGTTACCAGCTTGGCGAATCTCATCCATCACTTTCTTTAAACGATCCTCAAATTCACCACGATATTTTGTTCCAGCAACAACTGTACCCATATCTAATGTCATAACACGCTTATCTCTTAAAGTTTCAGGAACTTCATTATTTACAATTTGCTGTGCTAATCCTTCCGCAATTGCTGTCTTACCTACACCAGGTTCTCCAATTAATACTGGATTGTTTTTTGTTCTACGGCTTAACACTTCAATTACACGTTGAATTTCTTTACTACGTCCAATAACAGGATCTAAACGATTTTCACGTGCAACAACTGTTAAATCACGTGCTAGACTGTCAAGTGTAGGTGTATTCGCATTTGTTGATGAACCACCCTGGTGACCTGAACTAGCTTCATTACTTCCAAGGAGTTGTAACACTTGTTGTCTTGCTTTATTTAGGCTTACACCTAAATTATTTAAAACGCGTGCTGCTACACCTTCACCTTCACGGATTAAACCAAGTAAAATATGTTCTGTTCCAACGTAGGAATGACCTAGCTTACGAGCTTCGTCCATAGACAACTCAATAACTTTTTTAGCACGAGGTGTGTAATGTACTGTTTGAGAAGCTTCCGTTCCACGTCCAATTAATGCTTCTACCTCTTTTTGAACTTTCTCTGGACTTAATCCAAGAGCAATTAACGCTTTTGCTGCAATTCCTTCACCTTCGCGTACAAGCCCAAGTAAAATATGTTCTGTTCCAATATTATTATGCCCAATGCGAATTGCTTCCTCTTGAGATAAAGCTAATACTTTCTGTGCTCGTTCTGTAAATCTTCCAAACATCATAGAAATCGCCTCCTACTTGCGCTTAATTTTGTTCAATTCGTAATCGCTCACGGATTAAGGTTGCTCTTCGATAATCTCTTTCTTCTGGTCCTAAAGGTCCTCCTGCATATTGTTGCAAAATGCCTGGCTGAGTAAGAACCATTAACTCAGTTAAAATATTTCTCGATATACCTTGTATATATCCTAAGTCAATACCAAGCCGTACATCTGATAAGCAAGTGGCTGCTTCTGCAGATTGAATTAAACGACTGTTAGCTAGTATTCCGTAAGAACGATATACCTTATCTTCAAGCTCAATGCTTGAATTTTGTACAATTAATTCTCTAGCCGTTTTTTCTTGATGGATGATTTGTTGAATGACACTCTTTAAATCTGCAATAATATCTTCTTCTGATTTCCCTAGTGTCATTTGATTTGACACTTGAAATATATTACCTAACGCTTCGCTACCTTCACCGTATATTCCTCTTACTACTAACCCTAATTTTTGAATTACTTGTATAATACGGTTAATTCTTTTCGTTAAAACCAGTCCCGGCAAATGAATCATTACCGAAGCCCTTAATCCTGTACCGACGTTAGTGGGACAACTCGTAATATATCCAAGCGATTCATCAAAAGCATATTCAACCTGCTCCTCGATCCAATTATCTATTTGATTGGCACTTTGAAGCGCCTCTGATAACTGTAAGCCTGAAAATAGGCACTGAATCCTAACATGATCCTCTTCATTAAGCATGATACTTATATGTTCACTTTCTGATAGTAGGCATGCTCCGTATTCTGTTCCTGCAAGATTTGGACTAATTAAATGCTTCTCAACTAAAACTCTCCTTTGAAGAGGATTTAATTCATTCATTTTTAATAGTTCAAACTCCCCAAAAGGTTCTACAGGTTTTTTTATAAACTTCTTCTTAAATAACTCATGAATCTGCTTAGCTTCTTCCTCGTTTTGCATAGTAGAGAATTGATATTTTTTAAAATTACGAGCCAAACGAATTCGACTACTTAAAACAATATCAGAATCAGGGCCATCTCCCTTCATCCATGGACTAATCGCTTCATTCATGATTCTGTCCAGTGACATAGAACTATTCCCCCTCTCTATGCTCACTAAGCTGATTTACAAGACCTCGAATTTTATCTCGTACTTCAGCCGCTTTCTCAAATTCCTCTTTCTGTACATATTGTTTCAGATTGAGTTTTAGTTCATCTAATTCTTTCTTTAAGTAGATATTTCCTTCTATACGTTCAGGAATTTTTCCACAATGATCCGTATGCCCACCGTGAAGTCGTTTTAACAATGGTTTTAAATGCCCCTTAAATGTATCGTAACAAGAAGCACATCCAAAGCGTCCCACTTTTGTAAATTGTTCATATGTCATCTTACAATTCGGACATCTTGATATATTTGTATTTGAAAATGCATCTTGCCCTTCTTCAAACATTACTGGTTCACTATGCAATAATCCGGCTAATAGGTCATGGAATGAAAAATTAGACTGCGGTGATTGAAAGAAAGACGTATAGCCACTTTGTTCTGCACATTGCTCGCAAAGATGAACTTCCGCCTTTTTTCCGTTGATTACTTTTGTATAATGTAAAGTTGCTGGTCTTATATTACAGTTTTGACAAGTCATCGCTATCCCCCACCTTTACAACAGGAACGATCTATCTCATGATACTTTTCATACATTACTAGATTGTTCTCTTTCCTTAATCCATTTAGTAAAAGCACATGTCATCTTTCAAAATCCCTACAATATTAAACTGCATTATCTTAGCTATCATTCTTAACAAAAGTTATATTTATTTATATTTCAGTGTTCTTAACATTGCGCATAATATTCGAGCCCTAAGTTCATCTCGAGAAGGAACATCCATTAATAATACAGAACGATCTAGTACGCTTAACATAAGTTTAGCTTCACGATTTGTTATAATTCCTTCTTCTATTAAACGTATAATCATACTTTCAGCATTTCCTTGTGCAACGCTATGATCAATCATATGAAGCATTTGATCAATAATGTCTATATCATCATGCAGTTTGACTTTTATAATGCGAATGTAACCTCCTCCACCTCGTTTACTTTCTACTACAAATCCTCTTTCTAACGTAAAACGGGTATTGATTACATAGTTGATTTGAGACGGCACACAATCGAATCGATCAGCGACCTCATTCCTCTTGATTTCAATCGCATTATTATTGCTTAAGTCAATAACTTGCTTTAGATATTTCTCAATGATATCAGATATATTTCTCATTTATCCGCCACCTTTATTGACTTTGACTATCTTTGACTTTAATTATATACGTATTAAAAAAATTTGCAACTCTTTTGCTTATTCACTATCCTAGCCACATTTCCCTGTCTTTAATCAAAAGGACGATTCTTTAAGTAAAGATTTTTTAAATTACTATGAATTGTAAAAAGAAACACAAAAAAACACAAGTCAAAAGACTTGTGTTTTTATCTTGCTTGGCGACGTCCTACTCTCACAGGGACAAGGTCCCAACTACCATCGGCGCTAGAGAGCTTAACTTCCGTGTTCGGTATGGGAACGGGTGTGACCTCTCTGCCATCATCACCAAACTATGAAGGTATATTCCTTCAAAACTAGATAACATTTGCTTCATATTATATGGTTAAGTCCTCGATCTATTAGTATTCGTCAGCTCCACATGTCACCATGCTTCCACCTCGAACCTATCAACCTGATCATCTTTCAGGGATCTTACTAGCTTACGCTATGGGAAATCTCATCTTGAGGGGGGCTTCATGCTTAGATGCTTTCAGCACTTATCCCTTCCGCACATAGCTACCCAGCTATGCCCTTGGCAGAACAACTGGTACACCAGCGGTGCGTCCATCCCGGTCCTCTCGTACTAAGGACAGCTCCTCTCAAATTTCCTGCGCCCACGACGGATAGGGACCGAACTGTCTCACGACGTTCTGAACCCAGCTCGCGTACCGCTTTAATGGGCGAACAGCCCAACCCTTGGGACCGACTACAGCCCCAGGATGCGATGAGCCGACATCGAGGTGCCAAACCTCCCCGTCGATGTGGACTCTTGGGGGAGATAAGCCTGTTATCCCCGGGGTAGCTTTTATCCGTTGAGCGATGGCCCTTCCATGCGGAACCACCGGATCACTAAGCCCGACTTTCGTCCCTGCTCGACTTGTAGGTCTCGCAGTCAAGCTCCCTTATGCCTTTGCACTCTACGAATGATTTCCAACCATTCTGAGGGAACCTTTGGGCGCCTCCGTTACACTTTAGGAGGCGACCGCCCCAGTCAAACTGCCCACCTGACACTGTCTCCCGGGTCGATAAGACCCGTAGGTTAGAATTTCAATACAGTCAGGGCGGTATCCCACCAGCGCCTCCACCGAAGCTAGCGCTCCGGTTTCAATGGCTCCCGCCTATCCTGTACAAACTGTACCAAAATTCAATATCAGGCTACAGTAAAGCTCCACGGGGTCTTTCCGTCCTGTCGCGGGTAACCTGCATCTTCACAGGTACTATAATTTCACCGAGTCTCTGGTTGAGACAGTGCCCAAATCGTTACACCTTTCGTGCGGGTCGGAACTTACCCGACAAGGAATTTCGCTACCTTAGGACCGTTATAGTTACGGCCGCCGTTTACTGGGGCTTCAGTTCAGAGCTTCGCTTACGCTAACCCCTCTCCTTAACCTTCCAGCACCGGGCAGGTGTCAGCCCCTATACTTCGCCTTACGGCTTCGCAGAGACCTGTGTTTTTGCTAAACAGTCGCTTGGGCCTATTCACTGCGGCTTTCCGTTAAGAAAGCACCCCTTCTCCCGAAGTTACGGGGTCATTTTGCCGAGTTCCTTAACCAGAGTTCTCTCGCACACCTTAGGATTCTCTCCTCGCCTACCTGTGTCGGTTTGCGGTACAGGCACCTTTTATCTCGCTAGAAGCTTTTCTTGGCAGCGGGGAATCAAAGACTTCGCTCCATAAGGAGCTTCCCCATCACAGCTCAGCCTTCACGATAAGCGGATTTGCCTACTTATCAGCCTAACTGCTTGGACGTGCACAACCAATCGCACGCTTCTTCTATCCTTCTGCGTCCCTCCATTGCTCAAACGATAAAGAGGTGGTACAGGAATATCAACCTGTTGTCCATCGCCTACGCCTGTCGGCCTCGGCTTAGGTCCTGACTAACCCTGAGCGGACGAGCCTTCCTCAGGAAACCTTAGGCATTCGGTGGACGGGATTCTCACCCGTCTTTCGCTACTCATACCGGCATTCTCACTTCTAAGCGCTCCACCAGTCCTTCCGGTCTGACTTCACTGCACTTAGAACGCTCCCCTACCACTGATACCATTGGTATCAATTCGCAGCTTCGGTGGTGTATTTAGCCCCGGTACATTTTCGGCGCAGAGTCACTCGACTAGTGAGCTATTACGCACTCTTTAAATGGTGGCTGCTTCTGAGCCAACATCCTAGTTGTCTAAGCAACTCCACATCCTTTTCCACTTAATACACACTTTGGGACCTTAGCTGGCGATCTGGGCTGTTTCCCTCTTGACTACGGATCTTATCACTCGCAGTCTGACTCCTAAGGATAAGTCATTGGCATTCGGAGTTTGACTGAATTCGGTAATCCGATGAGGACCCCTAGTTCAATCAGTGCTCTACCTCCAAGACTCTTACACTTAAGGCTAGCCCTAAAGCTATTTCGGGGAGAACCAGCTATCTCCAGGTTCGATTGGAATTTCTCCGCTACCCACACCTCATCCCCGCACTTTTCAACGTGCGTGGGTTCGGGCCTCCATTCAGTGTTACCTGAACTTCACCCTGGACATGGGTAGATCACCTGGTTTCGGGTCTACGACCACGTACTAAACGCCCTATTCAGACTCGCTTTCGCTGCGGCTCCGCCTCTTCAGCTTAACCTTGCACGGGATCGTAACTCGCCGGTTCATTCTACAAAAGGCACGCCATCACCCATTAACGGGCTCTGACTATTTGTAGGCACACGGTTTCAGGATCTCTTTCACTCCCCTTCCGGGGTGCTTTTCACCTTTCCCTCACGGTACTGGTTCACTATCGATCACTAGGGAGTATTTAGCCTTGGGAGATGGTCCTCCCAGATTCCGACGGAATTTCACGTGTTCCGCCGTACTCAGGATACATTCAAGAGAGAACGAAGTTTCGA